>CAWIIC010000016.1:0-321356 GCA_963836045.1 uncultured Pseudomonadota bacterium | reverse complement strand
GGCTAACTTCTGGTTTCCCGAAGTGCATGCAGCCGTAATCGTCCTGGCCAACACGGCCTCGGTCGACGCGCTGAACGTCGCCGAGCATGCGGCCGCTTTCGTGCTGCCCGGCCGCCAGGCTACCTTAGCCGCAACAACGCCCCCCACCGTCTCGGACCTTCTAGGCACATACACCCGTCCGCAGCGACTTGCAGACCTATCATCCATGGGCGAACAGACCGGATCCCCGGCTGCGGTCCTCGGGTTCCCTTCTTCTGTTGCTGGAGGGACGAGCGCTTACGGTGAGAACACCCTGATGCTGCGAGTAAACCAGCAGGACTTCACTCTGGGAGTAAGACAGCCCTACACTGCGTCCGATGACGGCGCGCTGTCCCTCTTTGGCCCGCCTCCCGGCAAGGTGGGCCTACGCGGCTGCACCCCAGCCCTGACGGGCCTCATGCCGGCGGGGCACTACCACTGGGCCCTCCTCGGCAGGCGCCTATTCATCACCAAAGTCAGTGACAGCACCTGTCCCCCCCGAGCCCAGCTCGTGCCAGGAACATGGACCCGCGTCCGGGGGCCCGGCAGCTGAGGGCATGCATGTAGCATGGACCCGTACGCCGAGGATGTGGTGGCTGAGCAATAGAAAAGTGGCCGTGCCCGGTACCTTCCCGTCCTTCCGGGCCTTGCCCGCTGTAACGCATGGATGGAACCGTGTCGGTCAATTCGCGGTGCTTGCGGGGCCCCGCGGCTTCTCGAGCCGATACGCCTCGACCTCTGTGACGGGCATCAGCTTCTTGCGCACGTCCCCGGCGTGAACGTCTTGATGCCCTGGCAGGGGGCAATGGGGTACTGGTTCCGAGCCCGAAGCAGGGCTTCTGCTCAACTATCCGCGTCGTAGACAAGTGTGGCTCGGGCGATTTCTTCTCCGGATGGCAGCCCTGACACAAAGCTGTTTCTGCCTGCGATAGAAGGTCGCGGTCAACTTACCCTGTAGAAGAACCTCTAACCTTCACCAGGCCAGGGATGAGCAGCTGCCCATAGTTGTGACCGAGGTTGGGAGTACTGGCCGAGACCAATAGGTTGTATGGGCCCGAGGGGGCAGTGGCCGGCACCTCGAAACTCCTACTGTAGTGACCGGTGCCAGGCCGCGAGGTGACAGTCGCGGCATGGGTGCGGTCAGTAAAGGCAAGCCTGTTCCCGCGGTGAATGATGGTTGCGCCAAGCTCTACCGGAACCGGTCCGCCTGAACCGTTAACGACCGTATAGGTCAGGCTCACCATCCCTCCGGGCTGAACATAGGCCGGGCTGACGAAAATATACGTGAGCCTCATGCCTCGAGCAATCACGGGCGGCGGGCTGGTCGGCTTCGAGACCGGGGTGGCGGGAGGGCCGGAATGATGCTTGTGGTGTGACGGCACAGAAGGCGCCTTGTTTGGTGTTCGAGAAGGACCGGTCGGAGCAGCGGTATGGGGAGAGAGCTTCAGGTACGTGGCGAAGGCACCTAACCCGCTTGCCCCGACAAGTACCACAAGCATGAGTCCGGCTATGACCGAATGGTGGGAAGAGCTAGGTTTGGCCTCGAACCTGCGCTCCCGACTGGGTTGACGCAGAGCTCGACCGCGAAGCGCCTCACGAAAGGCAGCCGCATTGGCGAAACGCCGGTCTGGTTCCTTCGAGAGAGCACGAAGGACGATGGCGTCGACTTCAGCGGGAATGCCCAGTCGGTAAGAGCTCGGCGCCCTCACCGGTTCCTTGATGTGCTTCATGGCCAGGGCGATCGTCGAGTCTGCCTCGAAAGGAAGCTCACCCGTGAGCATTTCGAACAAGACCACGCCCAAGGAGTAGACGTCGGAAACGCTGGTCGCCCTCTTGCCTTGAACCTGCTCCGGCGATATGTACTGGGCGGTTCCGAACATGGTTCCGGTTCGGGTGACCTGGGTCGAGCCGGCACTGAAGGCGATGCCGAAATCGGTGACCTTCACGGTTCCATCACGAGAGATCAAAATGTTCTGGGGTTTGATGTCGCGATGGACGAAGCCGTGACGGTGGGCAAAGTCCAAGGCGGAGGCAACCTCGGCCGCGATATGACAGGCACGGTCGACGTTAAACGGCGCCTCCTCCTTGATGGCAGCCTTCAGGCTGAAGCCGTCGACGAGCTCCATGATCATGTAGTGCAAGTCCCCGTCCTGGCCGACATCATAGACAGAGACGATATTGGGGTGAGCCGAGAGGCCGGCGGCGAACTGGGCTTCTCGCTCGAAGCGTTGTACGATCTCCGGATCGACGGAGAAATGGGGGTGAAGGACTTTGACGGCCACCTCACGCCCTAAACGCACGTCACGGGCGCGGTAAACGGCCGCCATTCCGCCCGAGCCGACGACCCCCGCCAGCTCGTACCGGTCGTTAAGGATACGGCCAATCAGTTGGATCGTAATTCTGCCTCTACTGGAGTTTGTGACAGCTCATGCGTGTCTGTCCAGTGCAGGGATTATGCCGTGCCGCGGGGCAAGAGACAGCCGTCTAAGGATAAAAGAGAAGGGCCCCGGATTACCGGAGCCCTTCTCTGCTTAAGCGAATGTGGCTAGCTGATGGTCACCTTTGACCAGTCGTTGTTCTTTGGAACCAGGATTCCAAAGGCTTCGCTTCCGACGAGCCCATGCACTTTGGGATTGACCAGCGCATAGCCGTTGGCGTTACCGACCGAGATCCAGGCACCCTGGCTCAGCGCGATGTGCTGGGCCTGGATGTAGAGTTTGGCCCGTTTGGTTGGATTGGCCTCGACAGCCGCCTGGTCGACGATTTTGTTGTACTGGGGATTGTTGAAGCCGCCGATGTCGTAGTTCTGGCCGCCACGCAGGAGAAGAGTGGCGTAGTCGTACGGATCGGGATAGTCCTCGATCCAGAGATTTTCGGTGATGGCAGTCTTCGTCAAGGCGAGTGACTTGCCCACGACGTTCAGCCAGGAGTTGAAGGTCAGGGGTTTGACGTTGATGTTAGCGCCGACCGCGCTCCACATGTGGGCAATCGCGCTGTATTCATTGTCGATGTCAACCGAGGTGTGCTGGTACGTCAGGCTGACGTTGTGGATCCCACCGGGGCACTTCTTCAGCTCTGCTTTGGCCTTGGCGACGTTGTAGTGAGGGTTGTTGGCCCCGGCATAGTAGCCCATCATGCCCTTCGGGACCACCGCGTAGGTAGAGCTCTGGGAGCCGTGCAAAATGCTGGTGTTGATGGCATCTCGGTTGATGGCGTACGCCAGCGCCAGCCGGCAGTGCACGTTGTTGAAGGGAGCAGCCGTCTCGTTGGGGGTGATGTAGTCGACCACCGACGTCGGGAACTGCATGAAGCCGGCCTTGTGGCGGCTATTGGAGATCTGCGTCGTGGGGATGGCGGTCACGTCGATGCCACCGGCCTGGAAGTCTTTGTAGTTGGTCTGGGTGTCGGGGATGGCCGGCATGACCACCTTAATGGCCGGCTTGGTGCCGTAAAAGGCGGGATTCGGAACCAATGTCATCTGAGGTGTATGGCCGGACGAATAGAAGGAGGTGACCGAGCTGCTGTGGTTGCGGCAGACGAACTTGAACGGCCCCGGAGCAACGTTGGCGGAGCAGGTGTCGGTCAGATAGGTCTGGGGGGTCTTACCGCTCATGACCTTGGGATCAAGGATGTCGGCGGTGGGATACGTCAACGTCTTCAGGAAGAAGGCGATCGGAGCATCCAGACTGATCTGAATCGTGCGGGCGTTGACAACTTTGACACCCGAAAGAGAATGAGACTTTCCGGAGCTGAAGGCTGCCGACCCCACAATGTGACCGAGGTAGGCGAGCGCCACAGGAGACTTGGTGGCCGGCGCCAGAGCGCGCTTGATCGACCATGCCACGTCCTGAGCGGTTAATGGATGCCCGTTATTGAAATGGAGATGGGAACGCAGAGTGAAAGTGTACACCTTGTGATTGGCGCTCTCCTTCCAACTGGCCGCCATATAGGGAGCGACGTTGCCGCTGGGAAGCAGCTTGACCAGGTTAACGTCGACCATGTTCAGCACATTGTTGGAGATTGAATCGGTTACCTGGGAAGGATCCAAGGTGTTCACCCAGGTGGGCGTGCCGGCCAGCCCATACCATCGGAGCGTCTTCATACCCCCCGACTTCTTTGGGGCTGCCGCACCGCTACCGCCCGATCCACAACCAGAAACGGCCACAACCAAGACGGCGGCCATAACCAGTCCAAAACCGGTGACAAAATAACTGCGTTTCGGTTTTCTCACGACGACTTTCCTCCTTACGAGGTATGGAATTTGAACACTCTCGGGAGAACGCTCGTTACCTCAAGTGAGGCACGTTGTATGCCAATTGCATCGTTCTCTCGAAAATGCCGATCTCTCGTACCGGCCGGGACGAACCACTGAGGCAAGAAGCTTCTGGTGATTGGTCTCAGGTTCGAAAGATCTCATGCACGCCCGCTCCCATGGTGAGAGGCTGCATATCTTCAGCGTAGAGATGGGCTCTGAACTTGACCTGACGCGAGACTGAAAATCCGCTGAAACGTGAAGATGTACAGGCGGCTGTCCGGTCAGGGGACTACATCGTGAGAGCGGAAGCAGACAAAGAAAAGCCGGCGCATCCAGGATGCGCCGGCAGAAGCGTCGAGCTAACTGAGGCTAGAGCAGGTCAGACGGTGCTGCCCGCCAGTGACCCGCTGTTGGGAGCGCCCTGGTACTGCGCGTCCCCAAAGCCGAGGATAGGAATAAATATAAACGAAAGGAACACGAGACCGATCCCGAAGCCGGTACCCTTGCCGAATGCCTTTGCTAGATCAATCATCATGATGATCAGGACCACAAAGTTGACGAAGGGGATGAAAAGAAGAATGATCCACCATATCGGACGACCAATGATCTTGAGAAGCACGATATAGTTGTAGATCGGAATGATGGCTGCCCATCCCGGCTCACCAGCTTTGGTAAACGTCTTCCACAAGCCGGCGATAACCAGCACGATTACGGCTACATAGATGATCCAAATAATCGCAGATGCGCCGCCGCCTGACGCTCCAACAACACTCGGCAACATACGTTTTACCTCCCAGATTGATACTAAATCTACCCGTATCTCGCTCGATTACGGTACAAGACGGTGAAGTCTAGCAAGTGAATGGTTCTGCGTCAACACATATATCTGTTTCGGCCCTCCTGTCGGTTGGCGCTCAAGCGTTACCCGCAACTCCTTACAGCTTCGTTCTGCTATTCACGGTCTGACGTCCTGAGTAAAGGGTACGTTTGGGTTACTCGAGGCTGAACGGGGGATACTGATCCACCAATAGAAACGCGTACGAATGTGCCCTCATCACCGAGCGGATGACGCCCTGGCTGATGCTCAGCATGCTGTCGGGAAATCGACCGGTAAACAATATCGCAAACCAGGCGACCAGCGCAATGAACTCGACGATATAGATAAGCAAACCGGCGAAGATCACGATGGGAATTGCCAGAATCGCTCGAAAGGCCACCGTCAACCGGTTACTTTCCGAGGGTCGGACCGCACCGTACTGAATGGGGTAGCCGGCTGCTTTTTCGCTGTGTCCGCTGAACGGAGGAAATTCGTCCGTGAGCAAGAACATGTAGCCGTATGCGTCGGCGGTCAACCGCATGTAGCCATCGGCAAATCTGTACAACCCCTGGGGGTAACGTCCGGTTAACAAGATGGCAAACCAGGCAATGAGCGACGTGAACCATACCGCGATGCCGTAAAAGTACAGGACGACAGATACGGGTATGGCGAGGAACATTCGGAAGAAAACGGACACCCGGTTCCGGTCGGTCGGCTCTGACGAAAATCCGACGTTGACAGGAAAGTCAACCGGCGGCGCGGTAGCGGTCACTGTGCCTGGCCCCTCCAGTTTGTTGAACCCGCACTCGACGTACAACGAGCGTGGCTGACTGGAGTGTATCAGGCCCGGGGCAAATCGTCAACAGTAACCGGCAGAAGCCTCCCGTTTAAATAGAGAGCAGCGTGGGCGGACGAGAGGTTAGGAGGAGCGCGCTCGCCTGCGACGGTCCCGCTCGTATTCGCGGTGGGCTTCCTTCGCCTTCTCACGAGCCTCTGAGGCATTCTTGGCCACCTTCCCGCCGGCGGTGGGGGCGCGGTCGGGATCAGTCGACTTCTTTGGCGTGGTCGGACCTCGAGCCGCCTGTGGATCAGAAGGGCCGGGATGATCTTTCTTTACCCATTTGTCGCCCTTCTTTTCATATTGGTGCTTCAATGACGCGAAAGCCACCATATGCGCCCGGCGGCCCTCCCCATATGTGTCGACGGCGCTGTCATGGGTTTCTGACCAGATCTCCTGAGCATGCTTGTCTGAACGCATTATCGTGGCCGGGATGTCTCCACCTTTGGCAGTTTTACCCTGAGCAGGCATGTAACCCTCCTAGTGGTGATTTCCTCAAAGTCGTGCGAGGCACTTTTTGGACCAGAGGCGCCAGAGTGAGGGCCGCTGAGTACGGTCGGGCGTTCGAGGTCAGGCTGTGGAGTGGGCTGAGCGAGCGATCTCGGCGAGAGCAGCGATCAGGTCCGGATCGTCGTTGAGTGATTGAATCCGCTCCAAATGAATGCCACGCTCTTGTGCCGCTCGAGCAGCCTCAATGTCAATGTCGTAGTAAATCTCCAGGTGGTCGGCAATAAAGCCAATGGGGACGACCAGGATATCTGTCACACCCTCATCGCCCAGACGGTTGACGGTGTCCAGGATGTCGGGCCCCAACCAGGGATCGGGGGTGCGGCCGGCACTCTGGAACGTGAAGGTCCATTGTCTGGCCGGAACGTCCAGGACCTCAGCTAGCGCGCGGCAGGTCTCGAGCATCTGGTCCTGATATGGATCTCCGCCGGCCACGACTTTTTGAGGAAGGCTATGAGCGGTGAAAACCAAGGTCACATCGGCGGCTTGTCCGAATGCCGACATCGCCTGACGAACATGGGCGGCCACGGCCCGCAGATAGTGAGGGTTGAGGTGCCAGGACTCGACCAGCGTAATGTCAAGGTCATAGCCTAGATCGCCCATCGCCCGGCGGACTCTCTCCGCGTACTCTCCGACGCTTCCACGCGAGTAGTGTGGTGCCAGGACGATGCCGACAGCAGACGCGATGCCGGCCCCCTGCATTTCTTCGACAGCCTGTCTGATGTAGGGATGCCAGTGCTTCATGCCCAGGAACACCTTAAAGTCAGGGCCGAGAACGCGCTGGAGCCCATCCGCCTGGGCCTGAGAAATCTCCAGCAACGGCGTGCCGCCGCCTACCAGGCGGTAGCGCTCGGTCAACTCCCGCAGCAGCTCCGGGGACGGTTTCCGTCCACGCCGAATATCGGTGTAGTACGGCTCGATCTCGTCCGCGTTTCTAGGAGTTCCGTAGGCCATCAGGAGGACCCCGAAGGCAGATCTACTCACCGGCGGGTCCACCAGCAACTGATCCTGAAGCGGCAATGAGAGAACCCGTGGACCGGTACTCGTGAACGAACTCGACCAGGCGTTGGAGTACCTCGACCGGAGTCTGAGGATGCACGCCGTGGCCTAAGTTAAAGACGTGACCTGGCCGGCCGGCTGCCCGTTGGAGGACTGCGGCCGCCTCGCGCTCGACGATCTCTCGAGGGGCAAACAGTGTCAATGGATCGAGATTGCCCTGGATACCCCGCCCGGGCCCGATACGGTCCCAGGCAACGTCGAGAGGAATCCGCCAGTCCACTCCGATAGCAGATCCACCAGCCTCGGCGACGACCTCGAGGAATCCACCCGTCCCGGTACTGAAGTAAATGACAGGCACTCCTGCTGAGGAGATCAAATCAAGGGCACGGGTGGTGTACGGCAGAACATACCGGCGGTAATCGTCAGGGGCGAGGATCCCGGCCCAGCTGTCGAAGAGCTGAACGGCAGCCACTCCGCTGTCGATCTGAGCGCGGAGATAGGTAGCCGTAAGAGATGCCAGCTTCGTCATCAGCTCTGCCCAGACCTCGGGCTCCGAGTACATCAGCCGCTTGGTGCGAAGGAAGTCACGGCTTGAGCGTCCTTCTATCAGATACGAGGCCAGGGTAAAGGGAGCGCCGGCAAAGCCCAGGACGGGTATTGAGGCGCGAGCCGTCCGATCCAGCTCGGCGCGCACAATGGCAATCGCTTTCAGCAAATCCGAGACATCGTCAGGATCGATCGGACGCAACAGCTCGAGGTCTTGTGAGGAGCGCAGTGGAGACTTTACCACCGGGCCTACCCCGTCGACAAGGTCGATATCGATGCCAATGCCGATCAGGGGCGTCATAATGTCGGCGAACATGATGGCGCCGTCGACGCCGAGTCTGTCTACCGGTTGAAGCGTGACGAGCGCGCAGAGGTCGGGGTTCCGACAGATATCGAGGAACGTATGTTCCTCACGCACCTGACGGTACTCGGGCAGAGCCCGTCCTGCCTGCCGCATGAACCAGATAGGCGTGGTGTCCACAGGCTCGAGATTCAGAGCCCGCAGCAGGCGGCTCTCGGTCCTGACGGATTCAGGCACGTGGCGGAGACGCAGGGGGATTCAACCGAGCTAACCGACGGTGGACGGCGACGAGAACAGCCAGGCGGTCAGCTACCTGCAACGAGCTCAAGCGCTTCCGGCAAAGGCCGGTGTACGGCCGTAAAGACCGGAGTGTCGCGCAGCGTGTAGGGCCGTCCGTCCGTCGAGCGAAGGTCCATAACCAGCGTCTGGAACTCCAGCAGGTCCTCCATCTCGTAGGCAACGACAAATTCTTGATCGTCGAGGCCAAATGAATGCACCAACACCTGCCGAATCGCCGGGAAGTCGTGGCCTATCTTTATGTGCTCGTTCATCATTCCCTGACGGGTGGCCTTACTGAGGAGGTACCAGTCGGAGGTTTTGGTAAAGGGATAAATGACCAGATAGCGTCCCCGATCCTTTTCGAGCGCAGCCTGCTCCTGAGGCGCCTGACGGCGAACATACGTGGATGGCCGAACCAGACCCACGTAAGAGTAGGGAACTGACAAGTAGGCTCCGAGGCGGGTCTTGAGCAGCAGATTCGTGGCGCTTTGAATGTCGTCCAGCCGGTAACCGGTTCGCCATAAGAGGAGGTCTGTTCCGGCCTTGAGGCCGGTAGTCGTGTAGGCGTAGGTAGTGATTCCTTCCTGGTTTTCGATTATGGAGCGCAGCTCAGTGGTAGCGCATTCGCGCTCCTTGGCTGGAAGACGCCTCCAGGATGCATCGAGAGCCAAAAAGAGGTACTGGACAAACAGCGGGGAATCCATCGTGCGGGCGGCCTCCTCTCTTTCGATATCATTCTCCCACAGCGCAGCGTTGACCTCTGATGGGGGAGTGGTTAGAATAAAGCCACCATCTCAGCCGGAAATGGCTACGAGATGGGCCCAAACGGGCGGCCATGGCGGAATAGGTAGACGCGCAGCGCTCAGGACGCTGTTCCCGTTACGGGAGTGGAGGTTCGAGTCCTCTTGGCCGCACCATGCATCATTAGGGCTGGGGCCGCCAATCACGGTTATTGCCTGGTCTAACCGCATCCAGCCCCAACCCGTGCCATTTTCGTTAAGGCAATCGCTTGGCCCACCGGACCCTCGCTCAGTTTTATTTCGTGCAATGACGCACAGGGACCGCTTTCCCTCCGTAAACACTACGGAGCCCTGGGTCCAGCGTACGCCACAGGCCGACGTGTCCAGTCAATCGACCGTAGCGCAAAATGCGTTCGACCGCTGGCCGGATTACCACGTCAATTCCTCGCGTCGTGCCCACCACGCCTCGGCGGCGTCCATCGCTCTCTCTGCCTCGGGCACGCCCCCAATAAACCCGGCCGTTGCGACCCAGTGCAGGGGAATCAGGGTGATCTGCGCCGGAAGCAACCTGCGCTCGTCGGGCGTCACGGGTTCGGGAGCGGAATTATCGTAGGCGTCACAGAGTTCGCGGAGGTCCACGTTGGCGCCACTGTCAGATGCCCAGTACAGGCTGGCGGCCACGTCGTAGAGCCGCTCCCGGATGCGCACGAAATCCAGATCGAGATTCACCCAGGAGCCATTCGACAGTTGAACCGCGTTGCCGAGCCTGTAGTCGCCGTGGATCGGAGCGCGCGGTAGCTCGACGCCACGCCGGGCTCTGCCCAGCTCGTCGAGGAGGAGCTTGGCGCGGCGCACCACAGGCTCGGCCCGAGCGCCCAGACCGCGACGCGTGAAGCCGAGCCAGTAGTGCAACTGGCGGTGGGTTCGGTGGTCGTCGAGCGGCTGGGGCAGGTCCGGGTCCCATGTCGCGCGGAGCCCCGCGTGAAGGCGGCCGAGCGCCTCGAACAGCCCTAGGTACGACCCCTGGCTTGGGCTTGGCTGCACGTGCGGGACAAATTCTTCGAGTTCCGCCCAGCGGCCACTGACCCTGGCGAGGTCCCGGCCGAGGATCGGCACCGGCTGGGCGACCCGAATCCCTGCGCGCTGGAGTCGCTCGCGCAACCGGCGCAATCCCGCCACACGGCCGCGCGTTGCCCATGGTCGATGCACACGCAGGACGAGCGGTGGAGCGGCGTCGAGCCGGACGTTGAGGTTGAACTCGCCGCCGATGTCTTGCCACGTCCTTGCAGGCGCGACCTGATCGAGCAGGGCGGCGACCGCGGGGTCATCGGTGCTGGCCCTTGGCCCGAACCAGCTGGGCGGTGGTGGAGGTGGTGTCAAGGCTTGGTCCTTCGTCGTGGAGCTTCGCCGGAAGCACGCAAGCAAACGCCTCGGATCGGGGAAGGACTCCCCCCAAAACATCTGTGATCGCATCCTACAGTAAGCCGCTACTGCTCGTCGGGCTAGGCCTCGCTGTACTACTGTCTCGATCGCGCCAGCGCGAGGTCAAAGAACGACGGCGACCAGGTTTCGTGATTTGGTGTGCAGCCATTTTACTGGCCAGAACGTCGGCTGGTTCGCCTACCGCCCCCTTCGAGGGACTGCCACAACAGGACGCGTAAGAGCGTAAGTTGCTTACACAATTTGACCGCTCTCGGTTTGAGGCTTTTCCCGAGCCAGCTGTGTAACTGGTGCCTCGGTTGCAGCTCGCACTTCCTGATTCCGGGCGTTAAGTCGGAGCTACTTGGCAATTCGTGTGGGTGATTCGTGTGATTTCTTCATGGACATTGACCCTCTTTGCGTCCATACTGCTGCCAGTACGCAAGGCAAGAACCCCTGCTGAGTGGATGACTGGTGTCCCTCCTGAGGAAGTGAGGTCATCGATTCAGCTGAACGCATCAACACGATACCTGGAGCATTGCACATGACCGTCGTATCTCGCCGGCTCATCCCGTTTGTTGTGGTTCTCGCAATCTTCGCAACGCTGGCCGTTTGGATGACGGTCCCCGCTCCATCGGTCGCGTCGGCAGCGCACCATGCGAGGGCACAGGCATCGCGCTCCTCTTTCGCCGCTCACGCGGGCTCGCCGTCTCGGGCGCAATCTTCGGCCATGCCTGCAGGGCTGTACCCATCCGTGATCGCCGCCGAGGAGCGTACGGCGTCGAAGGCTTTCGACGTGACCCGGTCGGGAGCCATTTTCAGCGCCCGCAATCCCAGTTACCACATGAGTCTGGGATTCACGCGGTTGGGAGTGACTGTGGGTCAGATGCACCGGCCCGCATCGCAGATCGTCCGGTTGGGTCCGGCAACCCTTCTCGCCCACGGCCCGCTCATGGACACGGGATCGGCCATACCTGTGGCCGAGGCCGACAGGTGTCCTATTCCACTGGAGATCTACGAGAGCGATACCTCAACGGCCCGGCCGGTCTCGAGCAAGAGCTTACACTCGCGCACGGACCCCAGAGCCGAGTCACGGTGGAGGCTGCGGTCATAGGGGCCAGGTCCATGCGACTGGGCACGGGAGACGTCGCCACGATCTTGGGTCCCGACTCGATGTTTGTGCGGTACGCCGATCTATACGTTCAGGACGCGCGCCGCCATCAGCTTCCGGCTCACCTAGCCATTTCCCGACGCGCAGGCGTGTCTACGCTTGAGATCGTCGTCAGCGCGGCTCACGCCGTATACCCGGTGACAATTGATCCGCTGATCACCGTCGGTGCGCGAACGGACATCGGGGCCCCCGGCGACAGCTTCAATTTGGGCGCGGCGGTGGCGCTTTCCTCCGACGGAACCGTTGCCGTCGCGGGTGCGCCTGCGACCCACACAACCGGCGCGGCATTCGTGTTCACGCGAGCCAACGGGGTATGGGGTACCTCGCCCGCGGCAATTCTGTCGGATTCGGCCCTGGCCTTCAACGCCGACTTTGGGACCTCCGTGGCTCTGGATGGGACGGGCAATACCATTCTCGTGGGCGCGTCCGGCGGCGCGAGTTCCACCGCCGGACCGGGAGCCGCCGACGTGTTCGCGGAGCCCTCTGGCGGCTGGGGCGGGGGAGCGCCACCAACGGTCATTTCTTCTCCGGCGACGCGGATCACCATCTCAACACTCACGGGCTCTGCCGGGCTAGGCTCCTCCGTTGCCCTCGACTCGAACGCGGGAATCGCGCTGGTGGGAGCAGAGGGCGCGGCCGGAGCGGGGTACATATTCCTGGCCCCGGGGCTGGGTGGCGCCACCGGGTGGGGCGACGGCACGACCGTGCATTCGGTGGGGACGCCGACCGCGGCACTTACGGATGCCGCCCTCCCAGGCGCAGGTGTGAACTTGGGTACCTCCGCGGCTCTCGACGGAGCGGGCGATGTCGCGCTGCTTGGCGCCCCGGGCGCCAGTAACCATAGTGGAGTGGCCGGGCTGTATCTCGAGCCCGCCGGCGGGTGGGGTAGTGGCGGAACACCGGCTGTAATCACGGCGCCCTCGGCCCGCCTGTCGGATGCAACGCCCGGGCTCGGCCAGGCCGCCTTCGGCACTTCGGTCGCGCTGAGTGGCGACGGCCTGACGGCGCTCGCCGGCGCGCCGGACGCCAACAGTGAAGACGGGCTAGCCGACATCTTCACCCAGTCGTCATTGTCCGGCTGGGGCTCCAGCACCGGCACACGCGTCATCTCGGCTCCCCAGGCCCGCCTCACCGACGCCGCCATCTCGGGAAATAACTCAGATCCCCAGATCGGCACGGCAGTGGCCCTCAACGGAAACGGGTCAGTCGCGTGCGTCGGGGCGGTGGCGGGCGGCAGTAGCGGCCACAGCCCCGCCGATGTCTTTGTGGAACCCGGCGGGACCTGGTCCTCAGGCGGTACAGCCTCCCTCACCATTCCAACCGCACGGCTTTCCGATCCTGCTCTCGACGCCAAGGCCGACACGCTGTCCTCGGGGCTTGGCTCGTCCGTCGCCATTAGCGGCGACGGGGCCAGCGTGCTGGCCGGAGGGCCGGGGGCTTACGGGTCGGCCGGAGCGGCCGACGTGTTTTCGGAACCCAGCTCTGGTACGCCGAGCTGGGGGCCGGGTGGCACGACGAACGCGATCACTGTGCCCACGGCGACGCTGCTGGAAACGACGACCAAGCCGGGCCAATTCTTCGGGAATGCGGTAGCCCTCAGCGCCAACGGCACGATCGCCCTGATCGGCGCTCTCGGTAGCGCCCCGTTTCAAACCGGCACGGCGTACCTGTACCAACAGTCGGTGGCGTCTGGGCCGCCACGCCCACGGTGATCTTCTCCGATTCGACAGCGGGATGGTTCTCGGACTTCGGTTTCTCGGTCTCGCTCAGCGCCGATGGGTCCGTGGCCCTCATCGGAGCTCCGGGCGCGAGTGTCCAGGGTACAAACGACATCTTCGACGGCACAGCCGACATCTTCGTGGAGCCCGAGGGCGGCTGGAGCCAGGGTTCCACCCCAACCACGATCTCATCGCCTGCGGCCAGACTCTCTGATGCCACGTTTCAGGTCGAGACCAATGCCGGCTTCGGTGGGTCGGTCTCGCTCAGCGCCGACGGCTCGGTTGCTCTGGTTGGGGCATCGTACCGGTTTGCGTTTCAACCGGCGCGGGGCCGTGGTGAGATATTTGTCGAGCCGCACGGTGGCTGGAGCGGGGCAAATGACATTACCGCACCAACCGCGATTCTGACCGAGGATTCACTGGGTACGACATCCTATCTCGGCTGGTCGGTGGCACTTAGCGGAAATGGGGGGGTCGCACTCCTGGGAGCGTTCGGAGCCAACGGCCGCGCCGGAGCCGCGGCCCTGTTCGCGGAGCCCGCCGGCGGATGGGCCGGGACGGGCTCACCCAATGCCATCACGACTCCCACCGCCAGCCTATCCGACTCGTCGCTGGCATCGAATTCGTCATTTGGGAATTCGGTTGCCCTGAGCGCCGATGGTGGCGTCGCCCTGGCGGGGGCAGGGGGCGCGAATAACAGTACCGGTATCGCCGATGTGTTCGTCGAGCCGGCTTCCGGATGGGCCGGCGCCGGCTCACCCGATGCCATCACGACTCCCACCGCCAGGCTTTCGGACTCGTCGCTTCAAGCGAACGCGTTCTTCGGCGAGGGCGTGGCACTGGCCGGCACCGGCGACGCGGCCTTTATAACCGCTCCCGAAACCGCGGCTGGAGGCGTGGTGGATGTCTTTCTGAAACCGGTCATTGGATGGGCGGGGAGCGACTCGCCCAACGGCATCACGACGCCGGACGCGACCCTGCAGCCACCCACGGGTGGTAACACATTCGGAGATTCGGTAGCCGTGAGCGAGGACCCGACTCTGCTCATCGGTGGTTTTCAAACTGTCACGTTTCAGTCCTTCCAACTGTCACCGACGATCGCCCTTGTGGGTCGCGCCTCCGGCCGGCGCACGGGCAAGACGGTGGTGTTCCAATGGCGGAGCCCGCGCGAGCGCTCAGTCCTGGGCTTCAACCTGCTGACGCGACGGGGCGGCTCCATGAGCCGGATCAACCACCGGCTGATCACCGCCCATGACCTGCCGACCTATCGCTATTCCGCACGGGCCGCCGGCACGCACGAGTTCTGGGTCCAGGCCGTGACGGCGCGAGGTGCGTTCAGGTATGGCCCGTATATTGTCAGGGGGCGGTAGAACTGGATAGGATGTGTGATGCGATCTCTGGGTACACAAGACGTACACGGCAACGGAGATTCCGCGCGGTCTCCGAGGCGCCTAACGAGTGAGTTGATGGGAGCCCGGCTGCGGCCGGGCTCCGCGCCCCGTGGGTGAAAACCAACTGGTCTTGGCTACGATCGTGCCGTGGCTGCCGATCGCGAAGCAGGACCTCCGAGTGGGGCAGCCTTTCTGGATTGCCTGCCGGTCAACCTGAGGCTCACGAGTGTATGGAACTCGACAATATGGAAGAGAACGCGGCGAGAACTCGATGGCATCCGCTGAATCCAGGCGACACACTAGCTTGAGCGCAGGGCATAGCATATTGGCCGTAACCATGGTAGGCTTACCTACTCCATCAATACTTAACGTCTCCTGGCGCCGGCACGCTTGCGCCTTGAGAGGCTAACGAATACAGGCTGCCACGCGCTCAGGCAGCCCACACGAAAAGTGACCGTCGAACACATCCAGAAAGGACGGTCGCAAATGGAATCTCCACGCACCCTGCCCGCATTCTGCCCAGAGTGGAACTTTACCCGGCTCTTGCGCATTGATACCACGCCAAATAGCCGGGATCCCGAGCGCCTGCTAGCAGCCCTCCGGCCCTACGAATTCGTGTGCCATGAGTAGAAGACTAGTCGGAATCGTAGTCACAGCGGGACTCGTCGCAAGCATCGGAAGCGTTGTGCCGGTAGCTTCGGCAGCTCTCTCGAAGAGCGCGGTAGCGGCGGCAACGCATCCGGCCCCGATAACCAGCAAGGAAACCGGCATTCGTTTCACGTCCAAGACCATCTTGGTCGATCGGGCCACTGTGACAAAGAACCTCACCGGCATCGCACCCGATGGAACATTCAAGTTCAAAACCGCGGCCGGTGCCATTGGGAAGCTGAAGGCCGGCAAAGTGATGCTGCTTCAAGGGGCCGATGCGCGCCTGGTAAGCAGCGTTTCGCATGGGAAGGGAACGGTCGTGCTCGTGCATACGAAACCAGCGGTAATGACAGACGTGATCTCGTCTGGCCACATCACCTTTGCCGGGTCTCCGGACTTCACGAAGGCGTTCCTTGGCCAGATTGTGCCGACTCCAAAATCGGCTGCCCCCCATCGTTTCCGCAAACCGGCGTATCCGTACGTCGCACGCGCAGCAACGAGTTCCGGGGCACCGAGCGCGGGCCCACCATCCTTCTCGGCCTCGGGCTCTTCCGGGCCCTTTGGCTATTCCCTGACTTTCACCCCCGTGTCCTCGAGTAGGCTTGATGTTTCGGGAACACTCTGCTTTGTATCCGGTTCCGTCTGCGCCAATGGGCGATCGAATGGCCTGTCGGCAGAGATCAACCTCTCGGGTTACATCGACGCCGGGGCATCCTCTGGCGGCATCTCGGTCAACGGCGGGAGAGTGACCGGCAGCTCTATTGCCCTGAAGTCCCTTAAAGCGCATGCTCATCTGACCTACACCATCTCACAGGGCACAGCTACAGGCGCAAACGGAGATCCTCCCGTATTCCGGGTGCCTATTGGAATCGACTACACGATTCCAGGCGAGATTCCAATCTACCTGAAACTGCAGTCCGCCGTGCTGCTACGGCTGGGGGTATCGTCCAAGAACGCCGTGATTCACGGAGGCGTAAACGTCGACACCGCAGGTGCGGATTCCATCACTCAGCAGGGCTCGAATATTTCTGATTCGGAGACTGGCGACAGTGTGCAGGCCAAAATCCTCGACCAAAGCAACGGCGGCGTCCCGCCCTCAATATCCTCCGCTCCATCGGGGACGATCGTAGCCGTCCAATTTCCGAAGCTGGGCGTCGGGCTTGGGATCACTGAGGCCAACGGAATAGCGTACGTCGATGTGGTCAGCGCCGTTGGGCAGACCACCGGTGGAGCAATCGCCGGGATGTTCTGTTCCAGCTACGACGTGGACATTTCGGTAGGTGCGGGTCTTGAAGCCCAGATCGGCCTCGGAAAGCTCGGCCTCAGCGTTGCCAGCGCCAAGAAGACTCTCTACGATAAGACGTTTAGCACGCACGATCCTGGCTGCCCCCAAACTTGACGAGCAGCACCAACAGCTACACATGCGATTGACGCACTCTCTGCTGTAGTAGACACGGTCGCGAGATAATGGGCCTCTCTCCCCTCGACCGTCGATCTCCTCTATGTCTATGCCGACCATTGCTCGAATGTCTACGGAACTGGTTGGCGGCTCTGCACAGCTGGGAAGCCCAATTCTATTTCAGTAAGCGATGGGCATGGTGTTCCCCACACCGATTGGGACGCCGCTGGACCATGCGGCGGTCAGTGGATTGTTCAGGAACATAGCGGCAGGGAGGTGGTGCGGGTTGAATTGCCATTCCGACCTCGCCCTTTCTCGTTACGCGGAGGCGCCTCGTCGAAGTCTCCGGTGAGCCGGCGTGGGTAGGTCATCTCGATGGAGTTTCATCACGGCCCCGCGGCCCCTCGTTGAGCGCCATCGTCTGGGCGAATATTCAGGACAGGCTGGGCTCCTCGAACACGTAACGCAGTAGCTCCCGTGCGCCTTCGCTCGCCAGGCCTTTCCGTCACCACCGACGCAGCAGCCGATAGCCCAGGTCTGCCTTACCCAGCACCTTTGGCTGGTCGCGGCCTCCTCGGCGGCTGGAGGATCCACCATCCCGCGAACTCGCAGCTCACAAAAACCACACCTGAGAGTGCTCAGTCCAAGCTCGAGCTCGCGGCGCTCCCGGCGATGTTTCGGCTTCTGGTTATCCGTCCCCCGCTCGGTCAGATCATCGGCCCTCCACACATGCGTTTCGTTTTCATCGCCAGGAGTCCGAACCGAGACGCGTTTCGAACGGGTCTTGACGCAGCAACCGCTGGTGGGACGGCCCGGACGCGCCGGACGCCGAGTTACCGACATTACGGATTGTCCACCGTTAGAAAGTGCTCGTCTTCTTGTCACGGGCGCCACGGTCACATCATCAGACCAATGGTTGCGCAATGGAGTTCGACCTTAACCGGCCGCCCATTTTCATGTTCCGTGGTGTGCGTAGGGGCATGGGTGGTAGCTTTATGACAATGGATCTATCTTCCGTGCAAGGCGATGCGCGCACACTTGTAGGACAGTCAGACCGAGAAACCGACGGCCCAGGCGGAGGTTCGTTTGGGGCTCTGCTCCGTCATCTTCGCGAGTCTGCCGGCCTTACGCAAGAAGAACTCGCCGAACGTGCGCAGCTCGGCGAGCGTTCCGTCCGAGCGCTGGAGAGAGATGAAAGCTTCACCCCGCGTCTACGGACGGTACGCCTCTTAGCACAGGGCCTTGGGCTCGACGCCGAGGGCACCGGTCACCTCTTGGCCAAGGCTCGACCCAACCCGGACAGAGCGGAGCAGAGGTCGAACACTCGTCACCTTCCCGCCGTTCTGACCCCCCTGATCGGCCGGGAGGACGAGGTTCAGGTCGTCAAGCTGATGCTCGACGAACGCAGACTGCTGACTCTGACGGGGCCAGGCGGAGTGGGCAAAACCCGGCTGGCGCTCGAGGTGGGCAGGCAAGTGGAGTCTTCCTTCGACCGGGTAGTCATGGTCGATCTGGCGCCGGCGCAACGGCCGGAGCAGGTGCTTGGATTCATCGCGAAGCAGCTCGGCGTTACTGAGCAGGCTCGAAGACCTCTACTGGATCTTGTCGTTTCGACGCTGCAGTCAAGGCGCGTGTTGCTGATCCTGGATAACTTGGAACACCTGCTGGGCTGCCGTCGCGACGTACGAGCACTTGTCGCCCAAGCAGCTCAGATCTCCATCCTCGTCACCTCACGTGAGCCCTTGCATCTGAGCGGCGAGAGAATCTACACGGTTGGCCCCCTCGCTCTTCCTGGGCGAGACCCCGATCCGATGAGGTCGCCGGCTGTGCGGCTATTCGTCGAGCGTGCCGCCGACGCGGGAGTACCGCTGAGCATGGACGACGCACAGTCGTCAGTCGTGGCCGAAATCTGCCGTCGATTGGATGGGCTGCCGCTGGCCATCGAGCTGGCTGCCGCGTGGACGCGCCTATTCGCGCCTGATGCCTTGCTACACCGCCTGGGATCGCGACTCATGGACGTGGACAGCGGGCCGGATGATCTCCCGGCACGGCAACGAACGATGACCGCGACCATCCGATGGAGCTATGAGCTATTGACCGAAGACCAGCAGACACTCTTCCGCCGGCTGAGCGTCTTCTCGGGCGGCTTTTCTCTAGAAGCCGCCGACACGATTTGCCGATCCCTCGGCCCACAGAAGATTGACACGCTGCAGGGTCTGGACGCGTTGCGTGACAAGAACTTGCTGGTCATACGCCTCGCTCCTGCCGCCGGTGAACCGCGCTTCACGACGCTCGAGACCGTGCGACAGTTCGCGCACGCCCAATTGGTCGACCGAGGCGAGGCGGAGATTGTCCACACTGAACACGCCCGATACTTCCTGAGAGTGGCGGAGGAAGGGCGGGAGCTAACCGGAAGGGAGCAGGCACAGTGGCTGACGCAGCTGGGTGTCGAACATGACAACCTCCGTGCGGCTTTGGACACCTACCGACGCGGCCCCACCGCGGATCTCCTCTTCCGTCTGGTCGTGGCCATGTGGCCCCTTTGGTTCGCTCGCAACCACTTTGAAGAGGCGGAGGAATGGATGAACCTTCTCCTCGGTCTCCCCGATTCGACGAACGTGCCGCCTCCACTTAGAGCTCAGGTTTTCGTAAACTTTGCCAACCTGGTGGGGCTGAAAGGTGACAACGAGGTCTATGTCTCGCGGATGCGGCAGGCGCTGCATTTGGCCCGTCACGCCGGACTGGACGGCTGCACGGCCGAGGCGTTGTACTCCCTGGGGGGCATCGAGGGTGTCAATGGACGCTATGAGGCGGCAGCAAGTCTCTTGGAAGAGAGCTTGCGACTCTTTTGTCAATTGGACGACGCCGCGGGACTCAGCCGTGTCCTAACTATTCGGGCCGGCCTGGTTCGATACCAGGGAGAATTCGACCAGGCCGAGCGGCTCTACCAAGAGGCACTGGCCTTCAGTCGGACAGCCGGCGATAGGAAGCGGGAAACAGGCATCCTGGCACGGCTTGGAAATATGCGAACAGAACGCGGAATGCCAGCGGAGTCTGCAAACTTCTACGAGCAGGCCCTCACGCTTGCGACAGAGCTCGACGATGTGTTCCTGATCGCCGACGTGCTCGAGCGACAGGGAGAAACGGCAACTGCTCTGGGCGACTTCGAGAAGGCCATGGCTCTCTACGTCGAAAGCCTCGATCTGTACCGCGGTCTCGGCACGCAGTACGGGGAGGCCTATGTTCTCCTGAATCAAAGCGAGGCCGCATTGGGACTGGGAGATCTGGATGAGGCTCGACGGCTCGCGACTGAGAGCCTCCATCTCTTCAGGAGCATTGACGACACGCGCTGCGTAGCCTTCGCGATCATGCATCTGGGGGACGTTGCCGGCCGGGAGGGTGACACGACGCAAGCCCTACGACTGTACCGTGACGCTTTGGGTCGTCACAGCGACTTAAACACGCGCCCACAGATAGCGCGGTGTCTCGAGCGGATGGCCTGCGTCGCCGCGCTGCAGGGAAATGGCGAGCGGACGGCAATACTGAGTGGCGCCGCATCCGCTCTCCGCTCGGGCATGGGGTCTGAGATGACACCGGCCGAGCGGACATGGTATCTCCCGGCCATAGAGCGGGTCCGAGAGAGTTACGGAACGGGGCACTTTGTCGGGCAAGAACGTCTTGGCCGGTCGCTGGACTTGCCCCGGGCCATCCGCTATGCACTCGAAGATCCCGTGAACTAACCCTCTCGGTTCAGCGGCCTCCCGGTAGACTTCCGCTTGGAGCCGCTATTCTGCCGGTATTCCGCCGACTGGCTGCCTGTACAGATGGCGTCAAAGAGAGCAGACTACTCCTTGGGCGATCCGTGTGCCTCACGTGTTTCACAGAAAAACCGAAGGAGAATTTCACCAATGGCGCGGTGTGTTCCGCTACTTCGCGGACTGTTGATGATCGTTGGCCTGGTCAGCCTGACCTGCGCATTCGCGCTTGGCAACCGACTGCCGGTAGCGCGGGCCGACGTAACCACTACCACTATTAACTTCGACGACCTACCGGCCGGGACCAGCGTAACCAACCAGTACGACGCGGAGGGAGTGGACTTCAGCAGCGGCCTTCACCCCCTGATAGCTCAGGTCGATCCCTCCCTGGCCGCCTCGGGCGATCAGGTTGCGCGCATCGATCAGTGTCCCGGCTGTGAGTTCTACACGCCGAGCGCAATCGGAATCCTCTCGACCTCGGCCAGCAGCGTCCAGGTCGACGTCGGCTATTTTGCCAACTCTGCCGCTCCCGGAAATACGGCGACCATATCCATTCAGGGCTTCGATGCAGACGGAAACTCGGTCGGGCCGGCCGGGTCGGCGACCGTTACCGAGGGCCAGGGCTTTCGCACGCAGGTCTCCGTAGCGTCTTCGACGAACAACATCGCGAAGTTCGTTATCTCGGCCGGACAGGGCGATGACAACAAAGAGCTCGCCATAGATGACCTTTCCTTTGAAGTCGATGCCGGGTCACCGCCCGACTTCAGTCTGGCTCCGACCGACTCGCTGACGGATGTCAGACAGGGCGCATCCGCCAGTGACACCATCACGGTGAACCGCATCAACGGGTCGACTGGAAGCATATCGTTGACCGCATCAGGTCTCCCCAACGGCGTCACGGCTTCATTCGACCCGAACCCTGCCGACACCACCTCGACCATGACGCTTCAGGCGGCAACGGACGCGGCCCTGACGTCCGGAAACCCCCAAAATGTCACGGTCACGGGTACTCCCAGTAGCGCGAGCGCCGGAAGCTCCGCTCGGTCAACGACCGTGGGAGTCACGGTTGTGCCCAATTTCATCATCCAGCCGGAGGACGGAACCATCAGCATGCCCCCCTGCTCCACGGTCCAGGTTCCGATCGACGTCGTCTACGCACATGGGTTCCAGGGCGATGTCGATCTGTCTGCGGCAGGGGCATCGGGAAATGTCAGAGCCTCGGTAAGCCCTTCGAGTGTCGGGCCGCCAACCGACGGAGGCTTCGTAAGCAAGGCGGCTCTCCTTCTCACTCGCAGCGGGAGCGACAATTCTACGCCCGTCCAAGTAACTGTGTCAGGGACCAGCGGCCAGTTTCAAGCCACCTCCACGGCAGTGACCGCGAAGGTCGGGCCGCCCCGGATTGATGACGTTACCCCGGGAAGCGGTGAAACGCCGCAGGGGACGTCTCCAGATGTGGGCACGAAGGTCGTCATCAAAGGCCAGGGTTTCTGCCCGGGCACGAATGTCTACTTCGGCAATGACCTTGCTGAGGGAGAGAATCCCACGACCTCGTCAGATGGAACGACCATTACATCTACCGTTCCCCGGCTCGCGACCACCGGGACCGTTTACGCTGTCCAGCCAGGCGCCGACCCATTAGGGAGCGCTACGCGAGGCGCATCGACATCGGACTTTACCGTCAACAGCTACCGCAACATCAACGGATTCTCGTTCAACAACTCGACGGATTTTCAGAACAAGGCCGGGAGTTGGGGCCTGAATGACATCTCCGACATCTTCGGGGATGCACAGACGCACTACAGCTTCAACCCCTGCTGGCCACTCGGTGACTGCACCTACGTCAGTCCCATCCCCACACTGGGAGCTCTTGCTTTTATAGCCTTGGTCAATGCCATTCCCTGGGACGGCATGTGCTTTGGCTTCGACCTGGCGAGTCAGCGCCTGCTGCACGGCGACGTCCCGTTTTCTGACTTTCCCCTGCAACCCGGACTGACCACGCCCAGCGTCTGGAACATACAGGGCCCCGACCCGGCCTTCGACACCACCGGATCCACCCACGCCATCCGCCAGTACATCCACCTCATGCACATCGAGCAGCTCAGTGCCGAATTCCTCCACTATTTCCTGGGGCAGGTCGGGGAGAACGAAGCGCTTGGCTCACAGAGCACGATCATCACTCAGGTCAAGGGCTACCTTGAAGAAGGCGACCACCCAATCGTCACGCTTCTCAATGAGGGCCTATCCGGCCTCCTTGCCGGTGAAGCTCATGCTGTGGTGGCGTACGACGTCGAAAATGGTCAAAACGGCGACAAGATCATCGACGTCTACAACCCTGACGAGGAGTTCAAGACTGGCGAAAATGACTTCTTCGGCTTTGTACATCAGGGCGCCGTTGAAAACAGCCAGATCATCGTGCATCCGAACGGACACTGGGAGTTCTCGAATCTCTCCTTTGCCGGTGGGCTCGGTTCGATCACAGTCGTGCCCTATGGGACAATCCCGGTGCAGCCGACTATGCCTACGTCGCTGGATGGGTTGGGCACGATCATCCTCGGGGCGGCGAGTGGCTCGCAGGTAACGAACAGCTCGGGGCACACCCTCCTGGACGCTAACGGAAACACCAACACCGACCCAAAGACCCGGATCCCCAATGCCACCCGGTTCGGATTTATCACGGGTAGCAAGTCGCCAGGCGACGCGTTTCTCTTCGGCAACCCGGACACGTATTCCCAGACAATCGTGGGGACTAAAACAGGCGCGTATACCGACGCGGTCTTCGGACGCGGAGTCATCGGCTCGCTAAACACAACATCGTCACCGGGTCTGAAGGACAAGGTGTCCCTCGAGGCGGGAGGTGGCCTGCAGTTTGGTCAAACCAGCGGAGGCTCGAATAGGTCCCGGCACGTTACCGCCGACCTCGTCGTCACGGCTCCGGATGGCTCTCAGCGCATGGCCAGACTATCAACCCTCATGTCCACGAAGGGAATGGCGGCACTGGCCTTTAATTCCAGCCGCAGTAACGTGACGATTCAGGGCGGAGATAAACCGACCACCTACGCTCTTGCTCTGTCATGGCAGGGTGAGGACGGCACGCCGCAGACGTTTGTAACGCCGAAGCAGACCTTGAAAGCCGGCGACACGGCAAAGCTCACGCCCGCGTCCTGGGCCTCTCTTGGTAGCCGGGGACTGGCGCTCGCAGTCACCCACAAGAACGGAACCGTATCCCACGCGATCCTTGAAAACACAATGCATTCCAACATCAAGATCAGGGTCGCCCTGAAGGTGGGAAAGCGCATTGGGGCGAAACGCAGCTTAACCATCAAGTCGAAGATCGGCGCCGTCGCCAAAGGGTCGAGCGAGATTCTCACCTGGGAAGTTTTGAAGGGGAAAAGCGTCGTCAGACATTACACGCTGTCCTTGACCGGCAAGGGACTCACCACTGCCGCCACGTCGAAGAAGCACGCTTTCAAGCTCGCAAAGGGTCAGTCATCCACATTCCGCGGGACGGTTACCCTGGTCACCCCAAGCCCAAACGGGTCCTTCGCAAGCCAAACCAAGGCGGAGGAGAAAGCGTTTAATGGGTGAAAACCAGCTGTTTCGGCACTCACGCAGACTCTCAGCGGCAGGAAGTCCCCATCTTGCGCATATTGTTGCTCTGCCGGTTCTCAATCCGCCCTTGGGTTCGCTGCCGCGGCAGGAGCCAACTGCAACGTCAAGGAGATCAGAAGCTTTCGAGATGAGAAGCAGGAGGTCTGGCATACCCCTCATTGAAAGGCTTCCTTCGTCGTACCCACTCATGTCGGCGTTTGGGTCACCCGCGGGCCCGTCGGCGCGCTTGACCCGCATTACGTTCAGTTGACTGGCACTGGCCACCCGCGATCGTTACGAGACGAGATTTGCGTTGTGAAACGGAGGTGCGGATAAGCCGTGGCGTATGCCCTCTTCAGCTGGTGGCAGCTTCCCGGATCAGCGCGTGACAAGTCGCTGGCGGTGCTGCTGCCGGAAATCGTACCGCTCATCCGAGGCGCGGGAGGATTCCTGGAAGGTTTCTGGACGTACGAGCCCTCGAACGGAAAGTCCGTTGGATTCATGCTTCTCGACACGGCGGAAAGTGCCTATGAGCTCCGAAATGGAATTGAGCGTCACATGGAGGGGCAAGAGGGCTCGGCGGTCCGGCTGGAAATGATCAGGGTTCAAGAGGTGGTGCTCCGAGTTTGAAGTCAGGTGGCGCGAAGAATAGCTCGCGGCCCGTTGTTTTCTTTCATCATTCTGCTGGTCCGCCGGCGGATCCGGGACCTCGAGAAACCGCCAATACAGTGCGCGCGCGACTGGCGGGAACGATAGGCCCAACCCGCGACCGGCTGAACCGATTTGGCGCAATGACGGGTGTGCACAAGCGTCCTGCGGCCTACGCTGTTTGTGAAGGTGAATACGAGCCTTCACAAATAATCCAAAGGAGCCACAGCATGGCAGTATCGGACGAACTCCACAAATTGACGAACAAAGCGAAGGAAGCGGAGGAGAAAGCCGGGACCGCAAGGAAACAGGCGAAGGCCGACCTCGAGAAGAGCGTCAACAGCTCACGGGCGTCAATGCAAGCCCAGGCGGCCAAGTTGCAGGAAAGTGCGCATGGAAACCAGGAGAAGGTGTCGACGTGGTGGGACGAGCAGCAGCAATCCTGGAATGCCCACCTCGACAAGATGCGCCACGGGATGAAGGAGCAAAAAGTCCAGCGCAAAGCGAAGGGGAAGGAGTTCTCGGCGGAGCAGGCTGAAGCCGACGCCTACTTTGCGATTGACTTCGCCATCTCGGCAATCGACACCGCCGAATACGCCGTACTCGATGCCATCCTCGAGCGTAAGAACGCCGACGAAGCCGCGGCATTGGCCGGTAAGAGCTAAAGGCGACGTCACGAGGCAACGGGAGCAAGGCACGCACGGTCTAATCTGAAGACACATCGGCGCCGTCTTCCGACGGTCTTCTACAAGAGGCGGTGCGTGTCAGCTCCCTCGCTCGGGCCCAACGGTCGACGTTAGGGAGTCAGCCTGGCTCCGAGCCAGCCTCCTACTCCCGGGTCTTCCGACACACAAAACGTAAACGTGATCGGGAATGTTGGGGCCGATCCCTCGTGAAGGGCCTAGCCACGCCGCCGGAGAAAGACTGACATGGACGAATTCGCGAGCGAAGGCGACCAGACAGTCGAGTCGGAGCGCCGCGAGACCCTGGCCGGGCGCATCGGGACCGGGAAGGAGCGGCGCAGCAGCGTTCCGCGGGCCGCGCATGCTGCGTGGGCACCGCCCCCAGGTCGGCCGGATCCCGTCGCCCTGCTGCAGCAGTCCGATGACCGGCGTCTTCCGCACCTCCTGCCTATACGGTATGGACGGATGATGGCGTCTCCGCTAAGCTTCCTTCGCGGAGCCGCCGCCGTCATGGCGAACGATCTCGCCTCCACGCCGACAACCGGGCTCCAGGTCCAGCTGTGCGGTGACGCGCATCTCGCGAACTTCGGCGCCTATGCCACCGCGGAGCGCAACCTCGTTTTCGGTATCAACGACTTCGACGAGACCCTTCCAGGACCATGGGAGTGGGACATCAAGCGCCTCGTGACGAGTGTGGTAGTAGCGGGCCGGAATAACGAGCTGCGTGCTGCCGACTGCGCGGAAGCGGCAGGTGCCGCGGCGCGTTCCTACCGAATGGCGATGGCGGAGTATGCGCGGATGGGATACATGGCCCTGTACTACGCCCAGGTCGACGAGACCGCTATCCGATCCGTGATCTCGACCGGAGCGCAGCGCAGAGAGCTGCAGAAGAACGTCGCGCACGCCAGGAAGAGGGATAACCTCCAGGCCCTCAGTAAGCTGACTACGACCAGCCAGGGCCGGGTCCGGATCAAGGACGATCCACCCCTGGTGACCCATATCAGCGATCCGACCTTCGGCGACGTGGCTCAACGATCAGTCCAACGATATCTCGACACCTTGCCGGCCGACCGCGTGGCGTTGCTGCGGCGCTACACTCCTGTCGACGCCGCCCTCAAGGTCGTGGGTGTGGGCAGCGTCGGCACGCACTGCTTCATCGTGCTCCTGGTGGGTGCCACCGATCAGGATCCGCTGTTCCTCCAGATCAAGCAGGCGGATGCGTCGGTGCATGAGCCTTACCTCGGCGCAAGCCGGTTGGAGAACCACGGGCAGCGCGTCGTGATGGGCCAGCGGATGATCCAGCCGGCGAGCGACATCTTCCTCGGATGGGGCAGCGAGACGCATGCTGACTTCTACGTCCGGCAGCTCAGAGATATGAAGGGGACCCTCGACGTCACCAGGATGGGCCGATCGGCCCTTGCCAACTACGCCGCGCTCTGCGGCTGGGCTCTGGCGCTGGCCCACGCCGGGTCCGGAGACGCGGCCGCGATCTCCGGCTATCTAGGCACGGGCGACGCCTTCGATCGGGCCCTTGCGGCGTTTGCCGATGCCTACGCGGACCAGACGGAGCGCGACCATGCCGCCCTCGTGGAGGCGGTGAACGAGGGACGGGTCCCAGCCCAGCCCGGCGTCTAGTCCCTGAACAACCACCTCCGAACCGGCCATACACTACGTTTCGCAGGACACGTTTGCGGTTCACCTCGGCAAACGTCACCAGATCCGTCTTTAAACACTGACGTCGAGGGTTCACCTGACGGGGCGATGCATGCGAAGCATCCGCCAGACCTGCAGCGCCTGTCCACTACAATTCGCGGCCATTCAATCGAAGCCCGTCAACTGACGGGAGCCTGTGGCAGTCGCCCATCATTTCGGGTGTCGACGGCCGCGAAGCAGGGATATACAATGTTGTACGATTGGCGGGTGCGGACCGGCGTTCTGTTGAAGAGCGGTCGCAGTGGGGCCGGCGAGGGTAGGCGTCTTCGAAGCGAGGTCTCTCATGGCCACCAAGCAGGATGGCAAATCGACCCCGACAGAGCCAAAACTGGCGGAGGGGCGGCGAGGAGTCCCGCCCGCGGGGCGGGCTCCCGACCTATCGACGGAGGCGAGTCGCATCGTCGACCGAAAGGAGGACGTGGACGCTATCGCGTCCATCCTGCTGACCGGTGAGGTGCGCCTGCTCACCCTCACGGGCCCGGCCGGCGTAGGGAAGACTCGCTTGGCGCGCGAGGTGGCGCGAAACGTCACCGCCCACTTCCCCCATGGGGTGGTATTTGTAGACCTCAGCCCGGTGCGAGACTCGGATCTCGTTGTACCTACCATCGGCCTCCAGCTCGGTCTTCACGACGCCGGCACTCAGTCCCTCACCGACAGGCTCCGCTCATACCTGTCCGAGCGCAAAATGCTCCTTATACTGGACAACCTCGAGCAGGCACTTCCCGCTGACGTGGGACTGGAGGAGCTCCTGGCGGCCGCCCCCCGCCTCGTGCTCCTGACGACCAGCCGCGAATCCCTGCGCCTGCTCTGGGAGCAGCTGTACCACGTTCCGCCCCTGGCGCTCCCTGACCCCGACCACCTGCCGGACCTCGAGGAGCTCTCTCAGATCCCCTCCGTTGCCCTCTTCCTGCGCCGGGCTCGCATGAGCGATCCCCGATTCCGACTGACGAACCAGAATGCCAAAGCGACGGCCGAGCTCATGGTCCGCCTAGATGGGTTGCCCCTGGCCATACTCCTGGCCGCCTCGCGCATCCAGCTGCTTTCACCACAGATGCTGCTGGAACGGCTGAGCGAGCGTCTGTCGCTGCTTCGCTGGGAGGCGCAGGATCTCCCCGAGCGGCAACATACCCTCAGGACTGCCATTGCCTGGAGCTATGACCTCCTGACCCCTCCCGAGCAGATGCTCTTCGGGTGTCTAGGCGTCTTTGTCGGCGATTTCACGCTTGAGGCAGCCGAGGCGGTTGCCGGCGCGGTAGGGCCGGAGGCCGGAGACGTCCTCGAGGGCCTGGGCTCGCTGGTGGACAAGAGTTTAGTGCAACGTGACGACGATGGGCAGGGTGGCTACCGATTCAATCTGCTCGAGTCCGCGCGCGACTTTGCGCTGGAATGCCTGTCAGCCGCAGGTGGTCTCGATGCGGCAAAGCGTTCGCATGCGCTGTACTTCCTTGCCCTGGCCCAAAGGGCAGAGCCGGATCTCACCGGTCCGGCACAGCGCGCCTGGTTCTTCCGGTTGGAGGACACAAATGACAATCTGCGCGCAGCACTCCGGTGGTTGCTCGATAACGATGACGGCGAATTGGCGCTGTGTCTGGCGAGTGCGCTGAGTCACTTTTGGGAAATCCGTGGGTACCTGGCCGAAGGAAGGAGATGGCTCGAAGCGGCATTAGCGCGTGCCTCCACTGCTAATCCAGCCCTCCGCAGCCGGGCACTGATCGGGCTGGGAGCCGTACTCGCGATGAGTGTTGACCAGGCGGGGACCAAGGGGATCGTCGAGGCGGCCCACGCTGAGGAGGTTCTTACCGAAGGCATGGATCTCGCGCGCTCGATCGGCGACACGGTGTGTATCGCCCGAGCACTAACGTTCCTGGGCACACTTACCCTGCAGACCGGTGACTGGGATCGAGGACGAGCTCTCCTGCAGGAGGCGCAGACCTACTTCGAGGACGCCGGCCATGACCGCGAGATTATCCAGGCGCTCCTGCCTCGCGGGGTTATCGCTTTTCTGCAGGGGCAGGATGAGGAGGCCATCCAGCTCATGGACGAGATCCTTAGCCGCTACGGCGACGTGGGGGACGACTGGGGACGCGGCGTCGCCCTGCTTTTTTCCATGAGCGTGATCGCGAGACGGGGTGACCTTTCGAGGGCAGTTGCCATGGGGAAGGAGGTGCTCGCCATCACTGTGACGTCTCACAGTGACCGGCTCCTGTATCTCTCCGCTGCCGGGACCGCCTGGTTGGCAAGGGATTACGATCAGCCGGAGCGGCTGGCGCGTTTAGTGAGTGCGGCGGAGTCCATGTATCAGGCCACGGGTCTGGTCGCCAGCGTGGCCGATCAGATCTATCTGGCCACAACACGGGAACATCTCCAGGCCTGCATGACGCGGGAGGACCTCGACGCGGCGAAACGTGCGGCGCACGACCTGCCGTTCGAACAGGTGGCGACGCTGATCGCGGAGGTCCTGGAGGGGGCGATCCCCGCGGGTCCCCATCAAGAGGCTGCACATCAGAAAGATGACTCAGGGATCACGCTCAGCGCCCGAGAGCTAGACGTGCTGCGGTTAGTCGCCGAAGGGTTCTCGAACAAGCAGATTGCTCACGATCTCATCATTGCCGAGAGCACGGTCCGGTACCACCTCACCTCCATATTCAACAAGCTCGGAGTGGATACCAGGACGCATGCGGTTGCCGTAGCCGCGCAGCGGGGACTCATCGAGCTGGGACCAAGCGGCTGATCTGATCCCAGCTCCCGGGGCGACACTGACACGATTGCAGCTCTAGAGAGTCGTCACCGGAAACTCCACCTGACCGGCGCTACGTCGGCGCGTTCATCTCCCGAGTGTCGGTCGAGATGTGGAGGACCTTTCGCCAGGGAATCAAGGTGAAGGCGACGACAGTGGCCAGAGAGCAGCTGCACTGTTTCAGTGTCAACTACTTATTTGCCCATCCGCGGACAGTGGCTTCCGGGAAGACCAGGTCTACCGGCTCCAGATGCTGCTTGCGTTCGAGGTCGGCTTCCGAGATCACCAGGTACACTGCTTGCAGGTCGGTATTGACATTTTCGGCGAGCGCCGCCGGAATCATCAGGTCATGTCTGCCAGGTGGCAGGCCCCGCTTGACCAGCATCCAGCCCGTCACGCGGATCGTACCGCTTGATCGCGCCCAGGTCGACCATATCCGACGTGTAGACATGATCCCCGACGGCAATGAGGTTCTTCAGATGCTCGATATCGCGGTGCACTAGGATGGGAGCGTCCGTATACCCGCTACGCTGCTTCGTGACGGCCACCTCTCGCCCATCGTCCTCCCTTACGAACGTGGATCGCGACGGCGGATTGACGTAATCACGATTGAGCTCATCCAGGGACACGGAGAGCTGAAGCTCGCGCGGGTCGATGTTGGTGATCAGACGGAAGGGGACGTAGAACAGCTTCTCGGCAAAAGGGTTGTCCATCTTCTCGGGCAGTGGGCGTGCCTGAACCGTGCAGTAGCCCGTCAATCGATCGATCATGACGACCTGGCCGACGTCCTCGTCCTCCGTGTCGCAGACGCTCAAACCAATCGCAATGGTCTGGCCAATCACTTCGGTGACGATCCCTTCTTTGTTGGTCATTTGTGACCTCCTCTCGGTATTGTTCCGGCTTGCCGGCCTACTTCGGCCAGGATTGCAGCTCTTCATAGGTGTCATCGAGGAGGTGACCTACCTCGGCCAGGGCAGCGTCCTCGGCCTTCACGTCAGCGTCCTCCTTTGCGCGCAGGCGCGCATCGACCCCAGCCAGGCGCTCGCGAAGCGAGCTGAGCTGAGAACGGAAGCGATCTGCCGTATCGCTCGAAGCATGAGCCGCTTTGGTCAGCATCTCATCGATCCGCCGGTTGAGCTCGTCGACTCGGGCCTTAAGTGACTCGCGAACTTTTTCTCTGCCTTCCATGGTCTTACCTCTCTCAAGTTTGGTTTTTCTGAACACGGTAATTCGTTGTTCCGCCAGCTGGTGGTGCAGTGAAGGCCATCAAGCCTGAGCCTGCGGAACAAACGTCGCTTGGATCTCGACGTGAACGCTCGAGCCCACCATTCCTCTGGCCGAGTGCATGCCGTAGGTATGGCGGTCGGTGTCGCCTTCTGCCGTCAGTACGATGCGGCCCGCATCGACCCCGGTGGCGTGCGCCCTCAACGCGAGCGGGACCGTTACGCCTCGCACACTGAGGAGCCCATCGACCTCATAGCGGTCCTCGGTGAGCGGGCGTACGGCGGTGCTCTCAAAGCGGACCGTCGGGTGCTCGTCGACCCAGAAGAAGTCCTTTGCGCGCAGGTGCCGGTCGCGCCACTTGTTCCTGGTGTCCACGGATGCAGCATCCGCGGTGGCTTGAACCCTGGCGTATTCGGGGGCCCCGTCGGGCACCTGGAGCTCGGCATTGAATCGAGCGAACCTGCCACGTACGGTGGCGAGGCCAAATAGGTTCTTTATCGTGAACTCGACCGCGCTCTGCGATGGATCGAGCCGGTATGTAACTGTAGGTTCGGTCTCCTGCAGACGGAGGAACGTATCTGTTTCATTCATGACTGAGTAATCCTTTCGTTGTTGGGAAGCTAGATAAGGCGTGATCGTGCGACACTCGGAGCCGATCGACAAGGTCGGAAGAGCTGAAGAGCCGGACGAGAAGCGCCCCGGTGATGAAGCCACCGACATGCGCCCAGTAGGCTACGCCGCCGGCCGAAGTGGATGTGGAACCGATCGTCCCGACTCCATTGAGCAGCTGGTAGAGAAACCAAAAGCCGATGAACAGCCACGCGGGGAGGCGAACCGGCACGTAGAGGATGCCGAGAGGAAGGAGGCTGCCGATCTTGGCTTTGGGGTAGAGCACCAGGAAGCCGGCCAGCACGCCGGCGATGGCACCGCTAGCCCCGAGCCCGGGGACGGAGGAGTTAACCGCCATGGCGATCTCCAGCACACTTGCTCCCAAGCCGCAGAGGATGTAGAAGCCCAGGTAGCGCCAGTGGCCCATCGAGCGCTCCACGTGATTGCCGAATACGAATAAGAAGAGCATGTTGCCCAGAATGTGCGCCCAGCCGGCATGCATGAACATCGAGCTAAAGAGTGTAAGCCAGAAGGGATGCGGTGTGCCGGCATAGGCGGCACAATGATTGGTGTACTCGCAGGGCACCAGCGAGAAGTCCAGGAAGAACTTGTTGAGGGCGCCGGTGCCGAGCGAGAGCTCGTAGAAGAAGACCAGGAAGTTGAGGACAATGATGCCGATGTTGGCCAGCGGCATGATGTCGTTCTCGTCACTGGTGTCACTTGCGTTGATAGGAATGGCCATAATGTTGTCCGTTTCACAGGTACTTTGTCAGTTGGACTAACTGTCCGCGTTCTCGGTGGCGTCCGCGAACACCACGTCCACGGGCTCGAGGTGCTGCATACGCCGGAGATCGGCTTCCGACCAGACGAGGAACACGGAGCGCGACTGGCGGTCGACATCGTCAACCACTGTGACCGGGACCATTAGGTCACGCGCGTTCCACGGAGCCCCTCGCTCGACCAGCATCCAGCCAGTCACGGGATCATATTGCTTGACGGCACCGAGGTCAGTGGGATCGCAGGTGAAGACGTGATCGCCGATAGCGATGCGCTTCTTGAGCTCGTCGATCCTGACGCGCTCCACGACGATGGGAGGGCCGCCATAGCCGCTCGGCTCTACCGTCGTAGCCACCTCCCGTCCGCCCACGTCCTCCACGAACGTGGAGCGGGCCGGCGGGTTGGCGTAGTCACGATCCAAGTCGTCCCGAGCGACAGAGAGGTACAGCTCGCGTGGATCGATGTTGGTGATCAGGCGGAACGGGACGTAGAAACGATGCAGAGACAGCGGGTTGTCCCTCTTCTCAGGTAACGGCCGTACCTGCACCGTGAAGTAGTCCGTCTCGTGGTAGACGTTGTCAACCCAGCCAACGTTCTGCCCGTCGCTGCCGTAGACGTATTGCCCGGGCGCGATGGTGTTGCGAATGTCTTCGGCGATGATCTCCTCGACAGTAGTCATCATTGATCTCCTTTCAGTGCTAGAGAGCTGTAGTGTGAAGGATTGAATCGGTTTGGCCCCGTGGAGGCATAGCCGGTTGGGGCTAGGCGTGCCCGGAGGAGGGCTGGAGGGCTGACTTGACTTCCTTACCGGCGTTGTTTACCCGGTATGCAAGCACCAGCCGGGTGATTCCGTCGAGGATGGCATAGAGGCCGATGAGCCAGATGACGGCCAGCGCGCCGGAACGCGGAAAGAGCGCCACCACGGTACCAAAGACCACCGAGAGCACTCCCGATAGGCCGAGCATCCAGTCACCATCGAGCTCTCCGGCGAGATCGATGGACGCGACGATCTCGAAGACCCCGGTGAAGATCGCCCAGAAGGCAATCAGAAAGACGAGGGTGAGCGCCGTCCAGTGGGGCCACAGGAAAGTGGCCGCACCGACTGCGATTCCACCAAGCCCCCCGATGACGTACGGTACCCAGGTCGTCTGCCTCTCGACCAGCAGGTTGAGACCGCTGCCGAGGGTGAAGGCGCCGGTGACGAAGGCGAACGCGCCGAAGAGCGCCAACAGCGCGATGAAGGTCAGGCCGGGCCAGACCAGGGCGATGATGCCGAAGGCGATGGCGGCGACGCCGCTCAAAGCGAAGAAACGGGTGTTGCGAACGAGTGCGTTGTACATGAGATTCTCCTAGTTAGTTAGTTAGTTTTTTTGTTTCGCTGTTTTCGATCTGTTTGTTGGTATCGATCATTGGTTCGTTGTCGATCATTCGCTTCGGTCGATCGTCAGTATCACCTCCTTCGGGGGCGCTTCCCTTTTGAAATGCAGCGCTTCCAAGGCGCTCAATGCGCCGGAGACGCCTGGATTGAGACTGGCCGGCACGCGCCGGCTCCAGCGGATAACTCCCGCACGATCGAGGACAAACAGTGCGCGACCGCTCCGGCCGTCAGCACCCGAGTACACTTGGTACGCGCGGGAAACCTGTCCCTTTGGTTGGAAGTCGGACAGCAGGGGGTAGCTCAGGCCGAGAGATCGCCCGAACGCCTCATGGCTCCAGACGCTGTCGACCGAGATGGCGATCAGGGTGGCTTCGAAGCGCTCCAGCTCGGGTAGATGTTCTTTATAGAGAGACAACTGCTCCGAGGAGACCGGATCCCAGTCACCCGGATAAAACACTATGATGGCCGGACGTCCTTGGACATCACGCAAAGCGAAACTCGTGTGAAGCGTCCGGGGAAGGGTGAAGTCCGGCGCCGGCTTGCCGATGAGAGCTGAAATTCTATCTGCGTTCATGTGACCACCGTACGCTTCTAGGAGCAGCTGCGCACCCAATAAAACGCCAATCGTGCAGGTCTACCCGCGGGAGAGCCCCCTCCATTCCGCGAGTGACCGCGGCTGGCGTATCGACCAGGTCGCCGTCAGAACGAACTAGCGCTCTGAACGGTGTTCGGCCGGGCGCCGAGAGGTACTGTGTTACTGACAGGACACAGACGCAAGACGTCTGATACACCCGACTCGGAAGAGAGACCTACAGTACCAAACGGAGCCGACGACTTTGAAACTGGCTTGGAGAAGGCAGGAAAGATTTGGAGGTTAACAGCAATGCCAAATGAAGAGGGAACTATCATCCTCGACATCCGTCAATACATGGACTTCGGTCTGCATGTGTACGATGCCGCAAGTAACAGGGTCGGCACGGTGGAAGATTTCAGCCTTGCCACCGGCTACATGACGGTGAGATCGATCAAGCTCCCGCCAAATATCCTCTATATTCCCTTCAGTGCAATCACCCACATAGATCCACGCGAAGTGTTTGTCTCGAAATCTAGGGATGAGCTGCACCAGACGTACTCTAGTCCGCCTCCACGCAACACACTGGTTGAGCGTAGAGTCGACCCGGTGACCGGGGAGGACGACTCTCGCGCGATCACTAGTGAGCCGGACGGCTATGACGGAACCCCAGTCACAGTGGACGTGGCCAACGTCGGACGCATGGCACACCATATTGCCGCCGGCTTCCATGTGTATGGATCTGAGATGGAAGACATAGGCACCGTCAAACAGTACAACCGTGAGGAAGGAGAGATGCTGGTCGAAAGGGGAGCCCTGAACAAGCTCGACATCGTTGTTGCGATAGGGCTAGTCAGTAGAGTCGACCGGGATGATCGCAGGGTCTACCTTTCGGTCTCCTCCGCGGATCTCATGCGCGACGCCCCGGCAAATACTGGGCACCGAAAGCCGGGCGAAGTCGTGCTCGTCAAACCGGAACTTTCAGAAGAAGTGGGGCCCGATTAGCTGTATTGCATCGGGCTCCGAACTCTCACAGTCCTCTTACGGTGTGTTTCTATCCTTCTTCTGGATCGGTTCCAGAGTAACTGGACGAAGTCGTCCGACCAAACATTCGAAGTACGTTAAGGAGCGCAATCATGGCGAACAAAGAAGGCATAATCACCGAGGACATCAGAAGCACCATCGCGGTCGGCCTGATGGCGTACGACAGCGAGGGCAAGAGGATTGGTCCGGTAGACGAGGTTGATCGCACGAACGGCTACGCGGCGATTCGAAAGAGCCAGCTCTCCGATAAAGATCTATACATCCCCTTCAGCCTCATCACCAACATCGACCCCCGCGATCTGTTTTTGGCCAAGTCAAAGGCAGAGCTGCGCGCGAACTACACCAACCTGCCGCCCCGCTCGACCTTCGTGGAAGATTTTGAGGGCACGGAGACGGCCACCACGACTCAGCTCAGTGGATATGATTCTTTGCCAATGATTGTCAAGCGAGTGAAGGTCGATGAAGTCAAGCAGAAGATTGCTGTCGGCGATCACGTATACAGCGCAGACATGGCCGACCTCGGCAAGATCAAGCAGTACGATCCCGCTACCGGCTGGATGATGGTCGAGAGTGGCCCCCTGGCGGGTAAGCGCGATCTTCTCATTCCGGTCACCCTAGTCGAAGATGTGGACCAAGATGGGCACGCCGTTTACCTTGTGTGGCCGGAGGCGGAGCTTCGTCAAAAGCAGGATCTCGAGCCGGCGAATGTCATATTCGTCCAAGCCGGGTAACCGATTAGTAGAAGGCTGCTGGAATTGGAGGAGACAGAGGTAGTCGCCTTCATCCGTACCAACCGAGCTACAGCAGTCGCAGTCCGTTAAGGCAATCGCACTCAGGCGAGCGAACGAAATAAGTCCCACAATAAAGGAGCCGATTATGGCGAACGTAGATGGAATCATCACACTAGACGTCAACAGCGCCATCACTGTAGGTCTTACGGCGTATGACAGCAAAGGCAAGAAGGTCGGGACCCTCGACGTTATTGACCGGGAGACGGGATACGTCGGAATCCGATCCAACCCGTTCTCGGACAAGGATTTGTATGTACCCTTCAGCCTGATCACCAACATCGATCCCCACGATCTGTTCTTCTCTAAGTCGAAGTCCGAGCTGCGCGCCAACTATACCAACCGGCCGCCTCGCTCCACCTTCGTCGAAGGGCTGGCCGGCAAGGAAACAGCTGTAACGACCGAGCCCAGCGGATACGACGGCAGTCCCAGGGTAGTCGAGCAGGTAAGGATCGACAGTCTGAAAGAGCGCATTGCCGTTGGCGATCAGGTGTACAGCTCGGACATGGTCGAGCTTGGCACGATCAAACGGTACGACCCGGCCACGGGCTGGATGATGGTGGAGAAGCGAGCATTGTCCGATCCGAGCACGGTAGGAGGGCCAGCCCATCTTCTTATCCCGCTTGCCTTGGTAGAGCAAGCGGACAAAGAGGCCCACACGGTGTACCTGGTGTGGTCACAAGCCGAGCTGCGCCAAAGGCAACACTTGGAGCCGGCGAACGTCGTCTTCGTCGAGGCCGAGATAACCGGTTAGTCAAACAAGGGCACGGGCGATTCAGTCGGTCAAGGTTTCGTAGTTCCGGTCACTCCGTGGCCTCCGTAATGACACTAGCCGGGAGGATCGCCGGAGTGCGCCACCTCAATGCGTCGGAAGGCCGGCGCGCGAATGCGGAGAGTACCAAGTAAACTATCCTAGAAACCAGTCAGAAATTCTTATCCTTTAGCCTGAGCGATAGGCTGAACCCCGGGGAGACGGGACGTGGAGGTGACGCCTCAGGATCGTTTGGCCCTCGCCGGGACTTCCGCTTTGGGAGAGGGATCGAGCAGTCGTCCAGCGCCGGTATCCTCCCGGCTGAGCTTCGAGGCAATGGCCATCGTGGATCGCGAAGAGGACCTCGCAGCGCTTGCATCGATCGCCCTCGATCCCGACGTCCGACTCCTTACCATCACGGGGCCGGCTGGCGTGGGCAAGACACGGCTGGCACGCGAGGTGGGACGGAAGGTGGCGGCCCGATTTGCCGACGGCGTCGTCTTCGTCGACTTAGCGTCCGTAAGAGATCCGGAGCTAGCGCTTCCCGCCGTTGCGCAGGAAGTGGGAGTGCGCGACACTGGCGACCAACCCTTAGCAGAACGGCTCGGGACATATCTGTCGGACCGGGAGGAACTCCTAATTCTCGACAACGTGGAGCAGATGCTGCCCTGCGACGCGGCACTGACAGGACTCCTATCGGCGGTTCGCGGAACTACGTTCATTGTCACGAGTCGCGAGCCTCTCCACCTGTTGCGGGAACAGCTGTATCACGTGCAGCCGCTCGAGCTCGCGGACCCCGAGCACCCGCCGCCGGTGGAAACTCTTGGTCGGGTGCCTTCGGTCGCGTTCTTCGTGGGTCGAGCGCGCATGATCGATCGAGACTTCGAGCTCACTGAGCAAAACGCCCTCTCTGTAATCGAGCTGGTGGCTCAGCTCGACGGTTTGCCACTGGCAATAGGGCTGGCCGCGGCCCGTATCCAGCTACTTTCACCACAGATGCTGCTGGAGCGGCTCGACCGGAGGCTGTCCCTGCTGCGCTGGACGGCGACTGATCTGCCTGAGCGCCAGCGAACTCTCGGAGCGGCGATCGCCTGGAGCTATGACCTCTTAGGTCCGGAGGAGCAGGCCCTCTTCCGATCCTTGGGCGTCTTCGCAGGAGGCTTTACACTCGAGGCGGCCGAGGGGTTTATCGGCGACGTCGGCTCGCCGAGGATCGACGTCGTGGACCGGCTGGGCTCCCTTGTGGACAAGAGCTTGGTTCAGTGCGAGGACGACGGAGCAGGGGCCTATCGCTTCCGGTTGCTGGACTCGGTTCGTGAGTTCGCTGTCGAACAGCTACGCGCTTGTGGCGAGGAGGCCGTCGCAGAGCAGGCTCACGCCCGCTTCTTCGTCTCCTTTGCCGAGCAGGCTGACCCACAGCTTCGAGGTTCAAAGCAGCAGCTTTGGTACCGGCGGCTCGAGCGGGAGCACAATAATCTTCGCCTGGCTCTCCGATGGTTGCTGGATCATGATGAGAGTGATGAGGCATTGCGTCTGAGCGCCGCCCTCGGCTATTTCTGGTGGTCCTATGGTCATTGTGTTGAGGGCCTACAGTGGATGAAGGCGACCCTGGCAGCTCCTGCCACTGCCCCGTCGACTCGTATTACGGCCCTCCTGCGTCTAGCGCTGCTAACGCTCACGACCACGAAGGAGGCGAAGGACCTGGCTCGTGTAGAAGCCACCGCTGAGGAAGCGCTGGATCTGGCACGGCAAGCGGGTGATCGACGGGCCGTGGTCCAATGTCTCGGAACTCTTGGCGAGTGCGCTTACTTCGCCGGTGATCTCGACGGAGGCCGTCGTGCTCTCGATGATGCCCTGACGATCGCGGAAGATCTGGACGATGATTGGCTCATAGCGTACGCACAATACTGCTTGGTGGCCGGGTTCTTAGCCCAGGGAGATGTCCGTGGCGCGGTGGCGCATTGCGAGGAGGCGCTGAAAGGGTTCGAGGCGGTCGACGACCTCCTTAATGCCACACACGTCAAGTTCACCCTCGTCTACAGACTGAAAGTGCTTGGGGACCCTGTCCGGGCTGCTCAACTCATACGCGAAGGACTCGAGACTGCTGCCGCGTTCGGAGACCGCTCCCAGCTCGCCAGAGGAGCGAAGGCAGCCCTCTGGCTGATCGACGAGCGAGTCGATCCTGTACTCCGAGCTCGCTTGCTGGGCGCGACCGACGTGCTGCATGAAATGACCACAGGGGCGCCTACCGGGTTTCCCCTCACGAGAACGGACACGGACAATACCTCCCTTGAAGGCACGGAGGAACGACTGCAGCAAGCGTACCGTGAGGGACGATCGCTTTCCTTTGAGGATGTAGTCACGTTGGCGCAGGAGGCACTGGCCCATGCATTCGAGCCCTCGGAGAGCGCCGTCCAGCCGCGGATCAAAGCGGCGCAGTCAGATCCCCTGAGCCGGCGTGAACGAGAGGTGCTTGGACTGGCGGCTCGCGGCCTCAGCAACAAGGAGATAGCCGTCGAGCTCATCATCGCCGAGAGCACGGTCCGCTACCACCTCACCTCTATCTTCAATAAGCTAGGGGTTGACTCGCGAACACACGCTGTAGCCGTCGCCGCGCAGCGGGGAATCATCCAGCTCAACAGAGAGGAGTGAGTCTCCGCCTGCTCTCGTCCTCCTTCTCCTAGACACTCAACCTGCAATCGCAGCAGCTAGAGGCCAGGCGTGGAGCGAATGGTGAAAGAAGGTCTACTACCGGGAGAACGAGCTCCTACGAGACCCATGACCTAAAGCACTCTCGCGGGACCGCAGAAGTCGATGTGGTTGACGTATCTCAATTTTCCGACTATGCTGATATCCGACATCACCAAAGCGTCGAAGTCGATCTGGAGAATCTCCACCCACGCCTTCCGAACATGAACAGGGGGACTTCGACGTGAGTCGGATACGAAAGATCGCTGGCGGCCTACCCATAGACACGACGCCGGAGTCTTCTCCCGTGCAGTTTTGCAATCGCTTTGTTCAAGGGGTTCAACTGACAACAGGACCGCTTGGTCCAAACCATTAGCCGTAGCATCACCTCACATGTCAAACAATAGGAGAAAACAATGACGGGGCGGGTCAACATCGGAGTAGCGTTGCTGTTGATTCTCGGGCTAGGCGGGACTGGGACGACGGGTGCGGTGGCAAGGGCCGCCGGCGGCGGGTTCTGACCGTGAACAGCACGAAAACGACCACTACGTGCACCAACAGGTCTGTCCTCACGCTTCCGTGCGCGATCATGAAGGCGAATGCCGATGGAGCCGGCGACACCATCAAGTTCGCCATTCGTGCGGGCTCGACTGGGTGCCAGGCTCAGGTGATTCATGGCCGCCGGTTCGACGTGTGCACAATCAAGCCGACGAATCGGACCCTTCCTATCCTCACGGCCCGCTCGACAGTGATCGACGGCTACGCCGGATCTCCTGGCTGTCTGTCCAACCCGTCACGACCGTGCGGTGCGAGGCCCAACACCAATACCCAGCTGTCTCAAGGCGACAATGCCGTCGTCACCGTCGCACTGAACGGGCTCGGGCTGGCGAGTGCAGACCTGGGTACGATCCACGACGACGGCCTCGAGGTGAGGGGCTCGGACGACACCGTCCGTGGTCTGTCCATCTACGGCTTCGGACAGGGAAATAGCGATGCCCAGCTGGCATTTGACGGCGGAGGCACCGGCGACAGCGCCACCGGCGATCTGATCGGCATCGAGCCCAACGGATCCTTCCCGGCCAACGCCCCCAACGGGGGCCAGGGGATCCTGATTCAGGATGCTTCGGACGGCAACGCCGTCGGGGGCGACCTCGCCGGCGCTCCGTCTCTGATGAACGTGATAGGAGGCAATGGGTACAACGGCGTCGACATCCTGGCCTCTAAGAACGACACCGTGCAGGGTAACCTGATCGGCACGGACCCGACCGGCATGACGGCGGCGCCGAATCAGGCGGGCGGCGTCGTCCTGGACAACAACGGCGATCTAACGGCCTGACGACGGCGATATCATCGGAGGCGCCAAGAGCAGTCGAGGCAACCTCATAAGCGGAAATGCCCTCGATGGCATTGACATCTTCTCCGGCTCCGGCAGTTATGTCGAAGACAATTACATCGGCGTCGCGGCCGACGGCCATACAGCTCTCGGCAACGGCGGCGTAGGCGTAAGCGTGGACGGCTCGGCCAGAAACCCGACCGAAAGCCAAGACGTGACCATTGGTGGGCAGATTGGGATCGCGGGCGAGAACATCATCTCCGGCAACGGGATGGGCGGTGTCCTTGTGGCAGGGACGAGTGCCAACTTCCATGCGACGATCGTCGGCAACGTCATCGGCTTGGTCCCAGGGAATCTGTCACTGGGCAACGGCGGGCCTGGCATCGAGCTGACCGGGACCGCGCAGAGCGTTCGGATCGGCGGCGGCCCCACGCGACGAAACGTCATCAGCGCCAACTCCGGTGACGGCATCCTGATTCACAACGGAGCTTCTGACAACTTCATTCAGGGCAACTATATCGGCACGAATGTCCCCGGCACGAAGCCTCGACCGAACGGTAACGACGGTATCGAGATAGCTAGCGGGAACGGCGCCACGACGGCCGGAAATGTCATCGGAGGTACGGCGTCGGGCCGTGGAAACGTCATTTCGGGCAATGGCGCACAGGGAATCGAAATCTCGGGCGACGGCACGCAGCCCGCATTCAGCACCGATACACTGATCGAAGGAAACAACATAGGCATCGGGAGCACCACCGGAAGCGCGCGCGGCGTGCCCATAGCAAACGGCGATAATGGCGTCTACGTCCACGATGGACCGCAGGGCGACGTTATTGGCACGACATCTCCCCGTGCCGGGAACATCATCGCAAACAACGGGGGCGCGGGTGTTCTTGTCGGCTCCGGCGCTTCCGATACAGAGACGCGAACCGCCATCCGCGCAAACGAGATCTACGGCAACCAGGGTATGGCCATCGACCTTGCCCCATCAGGAGCCGTGAGCTGCGGCGTGACGGTGAGCACCGACCCGGATGCCAATGGACAAATCCCGTGTCCCTCCATCGCCTCGGCCAAGACATCGGCGATTAGGGGCACGGCCTGCCACTCCTGCTGGGTCGACCTCTACGCCACCGGCACGACAGGGAGGGCGCGTGGCCATGGACCGGCACGCGTATACCTGGGAAGCGTCCAGGCAGACAGCCAGGGAAACTACACCCTCACCTCGCCTGCCGTGAGCGCCGGGCAGTTCGTGACTGCGGCGGAGACGCGGGCGGGAACCGCATCCAATCATGGCGACGTGACCTCGGAGCTGCAAATGAACCATCGGGTTGCGTAAGAGGGCGTCATTACTCTTTCCGTTTCACTCGTAACTCTGTGATCTGTGTCGTGGGACTCCCTTTGGCGCGGAGCGCACAGCCCTGCCTGCTGTGCACGCCGCCCTAAGGAACACCTCGACTACCTGTCTTCGTGCGCTGTGGCGTTCACGAACACCACGTCCGCAGGCTCGAGGTGCCGCATACGCCGGAGATCGGCCTCCGACGACACGAGGTACACCTCGCTTGTCTCTCTGTAGACATCGTTGACCAGCGTGATTGGAATCATCAGGTCACGCTCCTGCCACGGCGCGCCGTGCTCGACCAGCATCCAGCCGGTCAGCGAATCGTACTTCTTGACGGCGCCCAAGTCGGTCACATCCGATGTGAAGACACGATCGCCGACGGCGATGTACTTCTTTAGCTGGTCAATCCTGACGCGATCCACGACGATGGGAGGGCCCGGATAGCCGCTCGGTTCGATCGTGGTGGCGATCTCCTGTCCATCCACGTGCTCGACGAACGTGGAGCGGGCCGGGGGGTCGGCGTAGTCACGGTCCAGCTCGTCCCGCGAGACGGAGAGGTACAGCTCGCGTGGATCGATGTTGGTGATAAGGCGGAACGGGACGTAGAACCGGTGCACGGCGAGCGGGTTGTCCCGCTTCTCCAGTGAAGGCCTCGCCTGAACCGTCAAGTAGTCCGTTTCGTGATAGACGTTGTCGACCCAGCCAACGTTCTGCCCGTCGCTGCCGTAGACGCGCTGGCCCGGCGCTAGTGTGCTGCGGATGTCGTTGGTAGTGACTCCCTCGATGGTAGCCATCTTAGATCTCCTTTTCTTGATTAAAAGCTGGTGCTTGATTGACGTGGACCCGTGGACGTGTCGCGGCCGTTACTACGCGTGTCCGGAGGAGGGCTGTAGGGCGGACTTGACTTCCTTACCAGCGTTGTTCACACGGTATGCAACCATCAGCCGGGTGATGCCGTCGAGGATGGCATAGAGGCCGATCAGCCAGATGACGGCCAGCGCGCCGGAACGCGGAAAGAGCGCCACCACGGTACCAAAGACCACCGAGAGCACTCCGGATAGGCCGAGCATCCAGTCACCATCGAGCTCTCCGGCGAGATCGATGGACGCGACGATCTCGAAGACGCCGGTGAAGATCGCCCAGAAGGCAATGAGAAAGACGAGGGTGAGCGCGGTCCAGTGGGGCCACAGGAAAGTTGCCGCACCGACGGCGATTCCACCAAGTCCCCCGATGACGTATGGTACCCAGGTCGTCTGCCTCTCGACCAGCAGGTTCAGGCCGCTGCCGAGGGTGAAGGCGCCGGTGACGAAGGCGAACGCGCCGAAGAGCGCCAACAGAGCGACGAAGGTCAGGCCGGGCCAGACCAGGGCGATGATGCCGAAGGCGATGGCGGCGACGCCGCTCAAAGCGAAGAAACGGGTGTTGCGAACGAGTGCGTTGTACATGAGATTCTCCTAGTTAGTTTTTTTTCGCTGTTTTCGATCTGTTTGTTGTTATCGATCATTGGTTCGTTGTCGATCATTCGCTTCGGTCGATCGTCAGTATCACCTCCTTCGGGGGCGCTTCCCTTTTGAAATGCAGCGCTTCCAAGGCGCTCAATGCGCCGGAGACGCCTGGATTGAGACTGGCCGGCACGCGCCGGCTCCAGCGGATAACTCCCGCACGATCGAGGACAAACAGTGCGCGGGCGCCGACTTGTCGATGAGATGTGAAATTCCGTTCGCGTTCATGTCACCAACGTATGCTTCTCGGGCCACCTGCGCACCGAACAAAACGCCAAACATGCAGATTCATCCGCTCAGGCGACCCCTCCATTCCGCGAGTGACCCCCACTGGCTCATCGACCAGCCCGGACTTGGGACGAACTAGGGCACTGAATGGGGTTCAGCCGGGCGACGAGGCGTACGGTAATGGCGACGGAGCACAGACGGAGGACGTCTGATGCACCTGATTCAGAACGGACATGCACGTGGCCAACGTCGAAAGTATCGTCACCGAGAACATCCGGGACACGAGAGAAAGACTTCCCTCCAAGCTCTCACGACCTGATGGCGCCTCTGGCGGCGGGCTGCCCATGTAGACGACCTCACCCATGTAGTCCGCCTCGTGACGTCGCAAGCCGACCGACTGCCGATGCAGCATCTGGAAGCCGTGGATGTAGTATTCGCGGACGTGAGGTCACGCCCAAGACGTGTCGTGAGTTGAGCGCGGTGCTTACAGGTCAGAGCCATAATCAAACCGGACGGAAGGCATTCGTTGAACCTAACCGGTCTTCAGGGGGAGCATATGGAGCACGCGTTCACAACCATCATCGAGCCATTTCGGATTCACTCGGTCGAGCCGCTTCGCTTCACGAGTTTGAAGCAACGACAGCGTGCGATTCGCCAAGCAGGTTTCAACCTTTTCAACCTTCCGGCAGAGGACGTCCTGATCGACCTCCTCACCGACTCGGGTACCGGGGCGATGTCGCGAGATCAGTGGTCGGCCTTGCAGCACGGCGATGAGAGCTACGCAGGATCACCTTCCTGGTACATCTTTTTGGAAGCCGTCAGAGATCTGTTCCCGTTCGACCATGTCATTCCCACCCATCAGGGTCGGGCGGCAGAGAAGATCCTGTTCTCAGTGCTTGGAGGACCGGGCAAGATCATACCCAACAACACGCACTTCGACACCACTCGGGCGAATATCGAGTTTACCGGTGCAGAGGCGGTTGACTTGCCGATTGCGGAAGGCAAGGATCCGTCGACCGAGCATCCATTCAAGGGGAACATGGATCTTGCCGGCCTCGAGCAATTGCTCGAACGGTCGGGCTCCGCCGTCCCCGTCGTCTTCGTCACGGTGACCAACAACTCGGGTGGAGGTCAACCTGTGTCGATGGAGAACATGAAGGGAATCCGCGCGATCTGCGACCGTCATCAGGTGCCTCTCTTCATCGATGCCTGTCGATTTGCCGAGAACGCTTGGTTCATCCATTCTCGAGAGGCAGGATACGGCGACCGATCGATCAGAGACATCGTTCGCGAGATGGCGGACCTCGCGGACGGCATGACAATGAGCGCCAAGAAAGATCCCTTGGCCAATATCGGAGGGTGGCTGGCGATGAACGACTCGTCAATGGCCGACGAGTGCCGGAACCTTCTCATACTCACAGAGGGGTTCGTCACGTACGGCGGATTGGCCGGGCGAGATCTCGAGGCAATCGCTCAGGGCCTGCGCGAGAGCTGCGACGAGCATTACCTACGGTATCGAATACGCTCTACTCAATACGTGGGCGATGCCCTGTTACGAGCTGGAGTGCCCATCGTGAGACCGGTAGGCGGCCACGCGGTCTATCTCGACGCCCGGGCACTGTTGCCGCAGATTTCGCCGCTCGAATATCCCGGCCAGGCCCTGGCAATTGCCCTATTCGAGGCCGGAGGCATCCGCGGATGCGAGATAGGAACGGTGATGTTCGGGCGCCGGCCCGACGGGACCGAGGCCCCGGCGCAGATGGATCTGGTGCGGCTGGCCATCCCTCGCCGGACATATACCCAGAGCCACATGGACTATGTGATCGAGGTAACCACCAACGTAGCGACCCGAGCCGGCCGGTTAGCCGGGTATCGCATAGTCAATGAGGCGAAAGGTCTTCGTCACTTCACAGCACAGTTTGAGCCTCTATAGGAGAAGTAACGCTATCTCACCTCGCGCTACACTGCTTATCGGCAGCGCGCCCGACCCTTTAGACCGGATGCTGAGCGCGCGAGCGAGCATGCCTCTGTGCCCGTCTCGCCATCCGCCGGCGGCGAGCGCGCCGATGACTAGACTGGTAGCGATGGGTCGACCCCCCAGAACGAGGGGAGCCGACGGAGTGCGCGCTCGATACTTCGACCTGCCCGGCGGCTTCAAGCCTGACGCTGCTCTCGTGGAGGAGTATCGCTCCAACAACGGAGAAGAGCCCGACCAGCACGACCAGGATCAACACCGCGACCATGACGCCGTCGATTCCCGCTGACCCCCTTGCAGGATGAGAGAGCGTCCGGATCCCCGGCGGATAGGGAATATAGTGGCCGTGGGAGTGAAAGTACCCGCGATGGCCGATGAGGACTTTCTCCTACACCTTGACTGGCGTAAACACGCGGGTACCACGTGCCGGCACAGTTAAGCTGTTCAGCAGCCGGGCACTCGCCTCGGTTATATCTTCAACAGCTTGATCGAACACAGCGGCGTTGGCCGTGGACGGTTTGCGATAACCGCTGATCTTGCGAACGAATTGGAGGGCCGCGGCGCGGACATCCTCCTCGGTAGCAGGCGGTTCTTGATTTCGAAGGGTTTTGATGCTGCGGCACATGTGTGGTTCCTCCTGCCGGGTAAGGTTTCTATGTCAAGCTTACGGTCTCACCGGTGGTCCTCGGGATACGCCCACCACTCACCGTACCGAGTGAGAAGTGCTCGATCGCCGGTCGAGGCCAGCCCGTCGGGTGGGATCCGCCCCCACAGCCACAGAAAGAGATCTTCCGCCGAGCCGGATACGGTCACGTCCGGGGTGCCGTCCTGTCCCTCGAGAATCCGGAGGTCAGCGCCCGCAAACTGTACCAGCCAGCTGCGCTCACCGTCCGACTGTGTGAGCATGTAGGTCTCTCCATTTCCGTTGCGAGATGCCCCCAACGATCGAGCGAACGGAACCTGGACCTCGAAGTGCTGGTCGATGCCGTCTTCGGCCAGACTCCTTTCGATAGGAGTGACGGCGTGATGCGCGTTCTGCGCGTCCCAGCGATGGACGGCGGCCTCAATGGCCTGGTTGCGGAAATGGGCCCGCGCCGTGTTGTCGCCCGACCAGTGCCATACCGTCTCATCAGGTGCGATGCGCTCAAACGCGTCGACGAGCTCCGTGGTAGCCGCTTCGAACCATTCGATCAGCGTGGGTGGGATGTTCGACAAATCGGTGGCTCCGCTATCAACAGAGTCGAACCACTCGTACAAGCCGGGGCACTTCTCGAACGCGGACCGTGGGAGCGGAAGCTGCTCCTGGGCTCGCTCGTTGATCTGTAACGCCCAGAATCGCTGGACCTCCCCAATATGCGCGACGAGAGTGGCAACAAACCAGCCCGGGCAGGATGGCACAGGCTCGCCGAGTCCCAGCCGAGCGGCGGATGCCAACAGTGCTGAGTTGATTTTCACCGCGTCGACGTAGAAGGCTTTATCCGGACTGAAACGCGATGAGGTCATGCGGACCCCTCCTTAGAGAACGATTTGAGGTCAGACCCCGAGGGTTCGACCTCGGATTCCAGGATCTTGGCGGCGACGTCGTGAGCAAGCACGGCCGGCTCTGCCGAGGGCCCCGACAGTACCGCACGACGGATGCCGTCGACCCCGTCATAGAAAGCAGACAGGATCATGGTACCTCCGTCGAGTACGGCCAAGGCCCCAAATGGGGTCGCGCAGTCAGCGTCGAGCGCTGCGGCCAGCGCCCGCTCAGCCATCGCCGATCGCGGGACGACTCATCTCCCAGCGACCGGATCGGATCGATCAGGGGATCGCCGATCCGCGCCTGAAGGGCAATGATCCCCTGGCCGGGCGCGGGGGTGCAGAGGGCAGGATCCAAAAACTCCGTTATGCGGTCGGCTAGCTGAAGCCGGATTAGACCGGCAGCCGCGACCACCACGGCGTCATATGTCCCCTGTTTTAGCTGGCGAAGTCTCGTGTCCACGTTTCCACGGATGTCATGAAAAGCGAGATCGTTTCGAGCAGCTGTGAGCTGCACCACCCGTCGAGGGCTGCTCGTGCCGATTCGGCTGCCGGCCGGTAGCTCATGGAACTTGAGGCCTGACGCCGAGACAAGAACGTCCCGGGGATCAGTACGCGGGAGGAACGCAAAGAGCTCGAGACCGGGAGAGGGGGCACCGGGCAAGTCCTTCAGACTGTGTACGGCTATGTCGGCATCGCCGTCGAGAAGCGCCCTTTCAATGCGCGCCACAAACACGCCCTTGTCGCCGAAAGTCCGAATCGGCTCCTGAGCACGAACATCTCCTTCGCTGGGGAGGGAGACAACCGAAACGTTCGTTCCCGGGCACATATCCTCGATACGCTCGACGGCGATCTGGGTCTGAGCCCGTGCCAGAGCGCTCGGTCGAGTCGCAATGCGGAGAAGGGGAGGCTCTGCCGCTACGATTCTTCTCCCTCGGAGTCCGGAACCATCGACGAGACTTCATCAGAAGGGGGCGCCGACTCGCGCTCATCGACGGTCTGCTTGATCAACGCGAGCGCGCCATCAATGGCGGCGACAACACTTGCGTAGGCTTGATTTTGATCGGTCCAATCGTTGATGCTTAGCACCCACCGACCATCGTCGGTTGGAATGGGGCCAATGGTAAACTGCTGTCCGTGGTATGTGGCCCCATATTTCGGCCACTGTACGAGTGGTCCCGAGAACTGAGGGTAGTCGTCGCCTTCAGGTGTCATTCGATCCTGTTCCTCCACGAGTGTTTGGAACGCGCCTCACCCTATCGTCACACGCGAGCCGGCTCGCCTCTAGACGAGTTCGACCACCACACGGGGCTCAAGGCTCGCGCTGGATCGGTACATGTGCCGCCCATTATCGCAATGCGAAGCTGGAGTCAAAATTGCGGTGAAGTCGACCCGAGTGCTCGGAGATTCGGCCAAGAGGTGATGATCGAGGAGGGACGATGGTTGGTAGCATTGACCAAGGAGCAGGACGAAAGGCGGCGTTGTTGAGATGAACTCCGATTCCCAGACCCCAGGCGGCGCATCTAGCGCAACGGCGCCTGCTTCCAGGTGGCTAACGATAGCAGCGGAGAGAACGGTCAAGCCGCTCGCGGTGGCATCGGCAGTGGGCATGTGGATCGTGCTCATCATGGGCGCGACGGTAACCAACACCGGCAGCCAGACGGGATGTGGACCGTCGTGGCCGCTGTGTCGCGGACAGTTCATCCCGCAGTTCGCTGTTTCGACATTCATCGAGTTCAGCCACCGAGCCGTGGTCGGCGTAGAAAGCACGCTGATCCTGGTGTTTGCCGCGGCCGCGTGGATAGTGTTCCACAGGCGCGCGGAGATGCGGTTGCTCATTCCATTGATGGTCGGCTTCCTGTTTCTCCAGGCGGGGCTGGGAGCGTGGGCGGTCATGGCTCCACAGGAAGCGGCCGTGCTCGCGATTCACTTTGGCGTGTCACTGGTGGCTTTCGCATCCGTGTTGCTGACAGCGGCGATGGTCTTCGAGATAGGCCGCCAGCCGGACGAGCTACGTGACCGGGCGTTACCCCGCGGCTACCCTCTGTTTGTGTGGGGGATCACGGCCTTCAGTTACGTGGTGGTGTATCTTGGCGCTTACGTGAGGCACATCGACGCCGACCGTGCCTGCACTGGCTGGCCACTCTGCAATGGATCAGTATTTCCGGCGCTCCACGGCGGAGTCGGACCCGCTTTTGCCCACCGCGTGGTTGCCCTGGGACTCATCCTATCGGTAGCGGGGCTGGTGTTATGGACGGCGAGATTCAAAGAGGACCGCCCCGATCTCCACAAAGCCACCCACGTTGCTCTGGGCCTGGTGATCCTCCAGGCGATAAGTGGGATCATCGTAATCGTGACGAAGCTCGATCTTTTTAGTGCCCTGCTACACGCCGGGCTTGTTGCCCTGCTGTTTGGATCTCTCACATATATGTGCTTGCACGTCGTACCGCGACCCGTCCCGAGAAGCGTCGCTGTACCCCAATCCTCTGCCTCCGAGGTAGCCCGCGCCTAGAGACGGAGTGCTCCGCTTTTTGACGGCGGACAGAACTCGAGCAGTTTGGCAGCGCGTGGCAGGCTGACTGGAGCCGGCTCCAGTTGGGTCTTGACAGACATCGGGCCGGCGGTCGCACTCAGACTCGGTCCAGAAAAGGATCCGAGCCTGAGTGGAGACAGCACTAGTCTATGCCGTTAACCGGACTGATTAGAAGCAAGAATATGAACCGCCGACACGCTTTGCATCGTGTACTGCTTGGTGTTCAGAATTCCGGTGACGGAGATCGGACTGCCTGAGGTGAGGTCTCCGTAGTGCCCCTTGGCACCGTTCTTCTTATAAATCACCGTCTTTCGGTTGGTGTAGACGACTATCGACGGGTGTTTAAACCGGTCCAGGAGGATGCTGCCGCTGTCAGCATCTAGTGATGCGATGGTGCCAACGATTCTCTTTTCGTACCGTAGACTACGGTCTTCAATCTTGTCGAGGGCGTAGTAGCCGGCCTGAGTAGGATCGGAGAACATGTGAACGTGAACGGCATCCCCAGGGGACATTCCACGGATAGATGTAACGCCTCCCTTGATGAACACCTTCGTGTTAGTCGGAGCGAAGACTGTAGCGAGGCTGCCGTCGGGGAACCGGATGAAGATCGTGTAGCGGCCGTTCTGCACATGAGACGATACGAGAGTTCCATTCGTGGTGACGCCGGGAACATAGGCCGGACAGTGGCGTGGCTTCAGTAGCATCGGCTTCAGGGGTCGCTGGGCAAAGTTGAACATCTTCGCCAGGCTCGTGGCGGAGCTGTCGTATGAAGTGAGTCGCGGCAGCCTGAAGACGTCCTCGGCGAATTTCAACGTGGAGCTAAAGTCGTAGACATTATGGTCAACGGTGTGCGGCCGGGCATACGGTGAGATCACTATGGTTGGAACACGTGGTCCAAAGGCGATATTGTTGATGACCGGCGGCGGCACGTGATCGTAGAATCCCCCGAAGTCATCCCACGTCAAGACGATGGCGGTGGACTTCCAGAACTTGCTTTTTTCGATGGCATTGATCTGATCGACCGTCCAGTTTTCGCCGAGGCACATGCTGCTCGGAGGATGCTCGCTCGTCTGAAGGTTGGTGGTTACCCAGGTCAAGGGCGCTAGCTTACCGGCGGCCACGTCCTTGACGAAATTCTTATCGGGTATATCGGCCCGTTTCCAATCACGCCCGTAACGAATGTGCCTGATGGCGTCGTATGCGGCCCAGACATAGCCGAAGGTTCCAAGGGGAGACGCATAGTACCGCCACGGAATATGAGCGTGATCCGCCTCATCGCCCAGAGTGGCGAAGTTGTAGCAGGGGGGGACGTGCGTCACCACTCCGTTCGGAAGGAGGGTCGTGACGTGTGAGGTGGGGCCGGCATCACAGCCCCAAGAACGGATCGTCTGGCCGTGGGGATTGTCGACGCTATAACCGGATTGGCCGGCAATAGTGACCAGGTGATTCGGAAAGCTGGGCCCCATGATAGTCGCAAAGAAGTGGTCCGCCAGCGTGTAGGTCTGAGCATACTTCCAATAGTTCGGGATTTCCTTGGCGGTGTAGGCCGAGTCGGCGTAATCGTGACCAAACTGGATGGCCCCGTGCAGCAAATAGAACTGGTTCATCCGTCCCCGGTTCACGGCCGTGGTGGCAGCGCCGCCTCCATGCGCGATGTCGTAGGGCAGGTGATCGGGGGTAACACCTAGCGGGATGCGTTTCTTCCCCGTGTACGCATACTTGGTTCCGTCAGCTCCCGGAAACCGGGCGAACATGTTGTCAAAGGAGTGATTTTCCTTAATGATGAAGACGATGTGCTTGATGGGGCAGCGAGCATGACCTATGCAAAATGTCTTCGGCTTTCGGACGCCGGATCGTACAGAGGCGTCCTGGACGATGCCCGGCGCCCTGATGGACTGGGCATGGGTCAAGTCGCCGTTGTCCTGGATCCCGGGCCAGGCCACCAGGGAGTAACCAAAGGCGAGCGTGACGACAGCCGCCAGGGGAAGGGCAGCCCGGCGTAATCGAAGAGGTAGCAAAACACTTTTCACACGATATCTCCCAACGGACGACAAATTACCGGCAAATGTTGATCATGGCAGCGGTACGAAAGTGCGTGACGAAAGCATCACGGAAGGATATAGGTAAAGGCACGAATTCGTAGAGAGCGAACTGAAGAGATCGTCGAGGTGCCCCGATGCAAGAGCCCGGTCACGGAGAGCTGAGCCCCAGGCTGCAGATCTGCGAGCGAGCCACGACGGTGCGAGCGCCCATTATAGGCGACCAATATTCGCGTATTAGGCGACACGTCTACCAGCTGGATGGCGCCGTCAGCGCGCTGGATTACGATCTGGTTGTTCGTGGGGTCAACGCTTTGGACAATGGCATGCTCCAAGACCGGCACCAGGTTTTTATCCACGATTCGGATGGTCTCGTACTGGAGAGCGCGATCAGGAGTGGGTTGTCCAACCACCAGGACCGGATCGCCCGGAATGAGCGCCGAGAGCCCTACCTTCGAGTGATTCTTGGCCTGCAGAACGGTCCGGTGGCGCAAGACAAACCGAGCGGGCGCGGTAGTGCCGCGGAGCTTCATCAACAATGACTGCTGTCCCCCACGCACCGTTTTGGCGACGATGGTAGCCTGGAACCCCCTGACGTGCGAGTACGCGCCCGCGGGACAAGCATGCTGTTTGAGGAGGAGCGGCGGAGCCGGCTTCTGGTGAAGATTGAGATCACGGGCGATACTTTGGGCGTGAGTGTCGTAGTACGCGAGCGGACGAAGGTGGTAGGTGTTCTCGATATAGCGAAGAATTGACGCAAAGTCATATCTCGCGTGGTCGATGTAGTGGGGGCGGGCGTACGGAGAAATGACGATCGATGGTACGCGGGGACCGAGCGCAATCGCGTTCAGTCTCGGGGGAGGCACGTGGTCATAGAACCCCCCAAAATCATCCCAGGCCATGAACACCACGGTGCTTTTCCAATCCCGGCTCCGCATCAGGCTGTTTAGCTCGTGAACCACCCAGTTCTCCCCGACGCAGATGCTGAACGGCGGGTGATCGCTGCGCTGCTCGGATGTCACGAGCCAGCTCACGGTAGGCAGAGTTCCGTTGGCCAGGTCGCGGGTGAACTGTGAATCGGGAACAACGTCCTGGGACCACAGACTCGAGTATCTGATGTGACGGATCGAGTCGAGAGAAGACCAGATATAGCCGGAGTGGTAACGAGGCGGAGCGTAATACTTCCAACTAATGTGGGCGGCCTGCAGCTCGTCGACGAGCGTCTTGTTGTTAAAACAGGGCTTTGTGAAGTAGTGGTGGCCCGTCAGAGGGTTGACCGCGTCGACGAGGGTGTGCTTCCCCGAGTCGCAGCCCCAGCTATTGGGCGCGTTGAGAATGGGGTTGTCATCGGTGTTCATACTGGTTCCGGCAATAGTCACGAGATGATTGGGGAGACTGGCGCCGGCAATCGTGGAGAAGAAATGATCGTCCAGAGTGAATCGCTTGGCATAGCGCCAGTAATTTGGAATCTGAGACTGGTGAAACTCCGTCAGGGAAGCATTGTGGCCGTCCTGAATGGCGCCCGGGAGGAGACTGAAGCCGTTCATGCGACCGTTATCGATCGCGGTCTGGCTGGCGACTCCTGAATGGGCGATGTCGAGGAGCGTGTGATCCGACGCCGTTCCAAGGGGCACGCGGGTTCCGCGCGGAGTGCGACCGTAGGCGGTTCCATCGGCGCCGGGAAACAGGCCGAACATGTTGTCGAATGACCGGTTCTCACGTATGAAGATCACGATGTGCTTGATGGGACCACCTGGATTCGGCCGTACAGCCGGAGCCTGAGTGGCGTGCTGGATGCTGGGAAACACGATGCCGCCCACAATTAGGAGCAGGCCGAGAGCAAGAGCCAGGGCAACGGCCAGAGCGATTGCGCGATTCGGTCCCCCGGGTCGCGGCCCAGGCATTCTTTGACTATGCCTCTCGTACGTCACCAAGCCATCTTTCGGGAATCACATCGCGACCTGAGAGGTGTGCCCGGCGACGGCTGATGGGCAAAGAGGCGGACGAAGACGGACGTGAATTTTTGTCGATTAATCGACCGGTCCGTCAGAGCGGTGTTTGACGATCAGATCGTCCACTATCAGACGTTTGATCCTTACCTCCTTGAAGACTGCCTGCCCCACTGACAGGCGGCCAATGGCCAGGGCTCCGATAGCTCCGGCGCCAAGCGCTAAGGCCGCGATGGCAATGGGCGCCAGCGCCTGGGGAGCATGGACGGCGGGGCCAAGGACTCTGGGACCTTGAACCACGATTCCCGTCGCCTCAAACGGCCTGGAAATACTCGGACGCCTGACGACCCTCACCTTTTTGGGGGCAGGGACGGCAGGGTTTTGACTGCTCTTCGACTTCAGAAATTGCATCTGGTTAACCTCGTGAGCATTGATCCCTCTCTGCGGCGCTACTATCGCCGCTTTCGATTCTAGTTTCCGATTGTTAGAAGGGCATTGCACAGGCGAATAGACGTCAACCTTCCAGCTACTCGCCTGAACGGTCCTCTTCGGCTGGAAGCTCGAGGGCCAGCAGGCGAGCCTGTTGGATCAACAGATGGCGCCCGAGCGGGCTCATGCGTTGGAAATGGGACATCAGCTCGGCGGCGTCGCGGATCCCGAGATCGCCCTGGAACGCATCATGCCCGGACGCTACCAGCAGCTCTCTGAATATCTCGTCCGCGTCGGCGTTGGTCAAGTAGCCAAGGGCATCCGCGACGCGCCGCAGCGTTCCGGACTTTGGGCGGTGAGGCTCGCCGTCGAGCGCACGTAGTCGAACCAGCGAGCGGTGGCTGATGTGGGCCTCTGTCGCAACCTCGTCCACGTTGAGACGGTTAGCCGCCATCAGCCTTCGTATAACGGCCCCTGGACCGGATGGCAACGGCGGATCAGCGGCCGTTGCAAGCACCAGGGTCGGGGACGATTTGTGCAGGGAACCGCTTACACTGAGGTATAGTCCGCAAACCGAAAGGGACGGGAGGTTGCAGTGGCCGCGCAGAGCCGATTGATATCACTGGACGAGGCCGGAACTAGTGTCTGGCTTGACTACATCAGACGAAAGTTGGTGCAGTCGGGCGAGCTGCAGCGCATGGTCGACGAGGATGGGCTGCGAGGCATGACCTCGAACCCCACTATATTCGGCAAGTCGATCGCGGGTAGCACCGACTATGATCTCCAAATCCGCGACCTCGTCGAGCAAGGGAAAGAGCCGCTCGAGATCTTTCAAATCATCTCGACGGACGACATTCGCGAGGCGTGTGACGTGTTGCGCCCTATATATGACAGGCTCCATCGCTATGACGGCTATGTCTCCATTGAAGTGTCGCCGGGTGCAGCAAATGATACTGCGCAGAGCCTGGACGAGGCACGCCATCTGTGGAAGCTGGTCGGGCGGCCCAACGTGATGATCAAGGTACCGGGCACAGAAGCGGGTCTTCCTGCGATCGAACAGCTGATCTTCGAGGGTGTCAACGTCAACATCACGCTGCTATTCGACGTAGACAACTACGCCGAAGTGGCAGAACGTTACATCAGAGGGCTCGAGCGGCGCGCTGCGGCCGGGCTCCCCGTCGATGGCATCGCCTCGGTGGCGTCATTCTTCGTCAGCCGGGTAGACACGGCCGTGGACACGCTGCTCCAGGCAAAAGTTGACGCGGCTACGGATGAGGCGGAGAAGCGGAAATTTCAGGACCTCATGGGGAAAGCGGCGATCGCAAACGCCAAGATCGCGTACGAGCGGTTTCGGGAGATTTTCAACACCGATCGCTGGGCAAAGCTGGGAAACTCGGGCGCGATGGTCCAGAGACCGCTATGGGCCAGCACCAGCACGAAGAATCCTTCCTACCGCGACGTGATGTACGTCGAAGAGTTAATCGGCCCAGATACCGTCAACACCATGCCGCAGTCGACGATGAACGAGTTCAAAGACCACGGCATCATCAGCCCGACGCTTACTCAGAACGTCGAGGGAGCTCACCGGGTCTGGGCCGAGCTCAAAGACGTGGGCATCGACCTGCTGGAGGTTACACGCAAGCTGCAGGTTGACGGAGTCCGACTCTTCGCGGAGTCATTTGACGAGCTTCTCGAGTGCATCGACTCCGAACGGACGGCGATCATGATGAGCTTGCAGCGAGGCGAGTCGGAGTCACTGGGAAAGTACGAGGCGCCGGTCGAGCAGAAGCTTCAGGATCTGCGAGATCAGTCGTTTGTCCGCAGGCTCTGGGAGAAGGACGGCTCCTTATGGACGGACGATCGAGCCGAGCAGGAGGGAATCAAGAAGGCCCTGGGATGGCTGAACATCGTCGATCAGATGCAAGAACAGACGGACGATCTGGAGCGTTTTTCCGAGGAGATTCGAGCCGAGGGAATTACGCACGCCGTAGTCCTGGGTATGGGTGGAAGCTCTCTATGCCCGGATGTGCTGGCGCACACGTTCGGGCATCGGGAAGGTTATCCCCAGCTAGAGATATTAGACTCGACCGATCCGGACGCCATACGTCACCTGACCGAACGGATCGACGCGGTGCGCACGCTGTTCATTGTCTCCAGCAAGTCGGGAACTACGGCTGAGCCTCTCGCCTTTTACCACTACTTCTGGAAGGTTGCCCAAGACGCGGGACTCGACTGAGCCCGGGAGCCATTTCATCGCGATAACCGACCCCGGCACACCCTTAGAGTCCGAGGCTCGAGAGCGGGGATTTCGGAGGATATTTCCCGGAGACCCAGACATCGGAGGCAGGTATTCGGCCCTCTCGAACTTCGGAATGGTGCCGGCCGCTGTGGCCGGCATCGATGTGGGCGAGCTGCTGAGTCGGGCCGAAACCATGATTCATGCGACCCAGCCCTGCGTGAATCCCGCGGAGAACCCAGGAGTTCGTCTGGGAACGATCCTTGGCGTGCTGGCAAAGGCGGGCCGCGACAAGCTGACCTTCGTGGTATCTCCAGAGATAGCCACGTTTGGATGGTGGCTCGAGCAGCTGATCGCGGAGAGCACGGGCAAGTCAGGAACTGGGATCGTGCCCGTCGAGGGTGAGACGCTAGGCGAGCCCAATGTATACGGGAGCGACCGTCAGTTCGTCGGCATCAAGATGAGACATTCGGGCGACGACCGGCACGGGGATGCCGTTGAAACCGACTTCGATCGCCGGCTCAGGGCCATCGAGCAGGCGGGACATCCAGTCGTGGTTCTCGAGCTGAACGACGTGTACGACATTGGGGCCGAGTTCTTCCTCTGGGAGGTCGCAACGGCCACAGCCGGGGCGGTGCTACGCATCAACGCCTTCAATCAGCCGAACGTTCAGGAAAGCAAGGACAATACGAACCGGCTGCTCGCCGCGTACGAACAGGAAGGACGGCTCCCCGAGCCGGAAGCAATTTTGGATTCAGAAGGGGTGAGCATTAGCGGTCCTTTCATCGACGCCCGAAACCCGAGCGATTATCTGACCCAGTTTCTAGACCAGCACATCCGGCAGGGGGTATACATCGCCTTCATGGCCTACATCGAGCCGACGGCAGGACACTCGGATATCTTGAGACGCATCCGGATCGCGGAACGTGACCGTCACCAAGTGGCCACAACCGCGGGTTATGGCCCTCGTTTTCTTCATTCGACGGGCCAGCTGCACAAGGGTGGACCGGACGAAGGCGTGTTCATTCAGATAGTGGCGCGGCCGGAGGCAGACGTCCCCATCCCCGACAAGCCGTTTGGCTTCGCGACGCTCATCGCGGCTCAGGCCCTCGGCGACTTCCAAGCCCTGCAGAAGCACGGTCGTTGGGTCGTGCGCGTCGATCTTGGCTCGGAGGTCGAGCGTGGGTTGAGAGAGATCGAGTCAGCTCTCACGGCAACTGGAGTGGCATAACGAAGACTGGATAGGCACCTCCTACCCGGAGGGTCTTGAGCGAGAACCGTTGAAGATGGATATCGTTCGCGCGGCGACCCGCGTAGTGACCTCTGGTGTTCTGCGGCGCCACAGGACGATTCTTATCTTTCTGGCGGTGGTTGCGGTGGTGGTCGCCCTGGGAATAGCCGGACACCTTTCCCATACGAAAGAAAGCGTCGGGGCAGCGCAAAAAGCAGGGCAAGTTGGGTGCGCTGAAGTGCAGCGCGCCTACCACAGTCAGGCGAGCGGCTCCTGGTTGACCATGGCGGCGTCAATAAGCAGGCTACTCCCGGACAGTCACGGAAGCTCGACGCATCAGCGGTTTATTCTGCGGTGCGCATCGGGTCAAACCGTGCTGATCGATAACAACGTGGACGTGGGGAGCCGGGCTCCGGTGGCGTTGCACGAAACGGTAGTAGCGCACGGTCAGTACATCTGGAACGATCTAGGAGGGTTGATCCACGACACCCATCACAGCACGGGAGGAAGTCCAGACGGGTGGCTGCTCGTTGGTCAACACGTGTACCAGTAGCCGGAGCATAAGGGCTCGCGGTCGTAGGCCCTCGATCACGTGAAGGGTTCGTTTTCCCCCATGTCCTAACCCTACAATTGAACCTCTTAGGCCTCGCCCATCCGGTACGTGATCGCTCGTAGAATCACACCCGGTCAGACGATCTGACGTAAGTCTGTTATAAAAGACGCATACAACTGGAGGCACGCATGAAGAGTCACTCGTTAGAGAAGAAGTGGGCTGTGATAGCTGCTATCGCACTCCTGACACTGCTGGTGTCGCCGGTACGCGCATCTCGCGCCCACGATACCTCACTTCCTCCCGCGATCAAAGCCATCATGAACAAACCCCAGTATGCCAACGCTTCGTGGGGGCTGCTCGAAACCGATGCGGCTGGCCGTGTCGTGCACTCGGAGCGAGCCGGCGAAATGTTTATTCCCGGCTCAAACGCCAAGCTTTTCTCCGTTTCGGCGGTGTGGAGCCTGCTCGGGCCTCACCACCGCTTCACGACTCCGGTCTACGCCGTCGGCGGTCGCCGGGGCGGCAAACTGACGGGCAACCTTGTCTTGGTGGGCACGGGTGACCTCTCCCTTGGCGGACGCACGACGCCCGCCGGAGGCATCGCCTGGACCAACCTCGACCACGCCGATGCCAACGCCATCCCAGGTGCTACGCTGACGCCGGAGAATCCACTGGCCGGCATCATAGCCCTGGCCAGGCAGGTGCGTAAGTCCGGAATCACCCGCATCAACGGAAACGTCCTGATCGACCAGCGACTCTTCTCGTCCGCTTTCGATCCACAGCCATTCCCCGTGATGATCAACGACGACCTCATTGACCTGGTGGCCACGCCAACATCACCAGGCAAACGAGCAAAGTTCTTTTTCCGTCCACATGCTGCCACTCTCAGTGTGAAAGCCGATGTACGAACCGTGTCCCGCGGCGGTAGCACCCAGCTTAACATCAGCGGCGCGGCCCCGGGCCACATCGACGTTACCGGCACCATCGCCGCGGGCTCGAAGCCTTTGCTGCAGGTCGCGCCGGTCGCCGACCCGTCAGCGTTTGCCCGTACGGTTTTCATCGAAGCGCTGCGCAAGGCGGGAGTGACGGTCAGCGCTTCCGTTGGCGGCCCGAACCCCGTCGCTCAGCTGCCTCCCGCAACCTCGTACCAAGCAAAGGGACGGGTGGCGGCGTACGTCTCACCGCCCTACGCCGACTATGCCAAACTCATCCTCAAGGTCAGCCATAACTTGGGCGCGAACCTAGGCGTATGCCTACTGGCCGTTCAGGTAGGCAGCCACGACTGCGAGGCCGGATTCCCGCCGATGCAGAACTTCCTCAAGCGTGCCGGTGTCGACACCAATCAGGTGATTCTCGCCGACGGCCGGGGCGGTGACCCAGCGGACAGAGCAACTCCGGTGGCCGTGACGCAGATCCTCAGGTACTGGATCAAACGCCCGGATTTTGCGGCCTTCCGCGAGTGTTTGCCAATCCTTGGCGTCGATGGGTCACTTGCGGATGTCGCAGTACATACTCCAGCCCGCGGAAAAGTGTTTTCCAAGACCGGTACTGCAGCCACGTTCGATCCGCTGAATGGCAGGCTGGTCCTGCAGTCCAAGGCGCTTGGTGGCTACTTTCAAGCCACGGGCCGCTGGCACGTCTTTAATCTCGTAGTGAACAACGCGGGAGGAGGAACGACGGTCCAGCCGGTCCTCGACGCTAACGAGGATCTGGGCCAGATCGCCGCCGTCCTCTGGAGAAAAGCGAACTCCTGAACACGACCGCGTGTTCTAACTCTGACGAAATGCCGGGTAAGTCTCTAGCCGAGGCCTGGATCAAGGGTCGACGCGCTGCGATTATCGCGCTGCGACTATAACGAGGGGCGCCGTGCGCACACTGTCAGGATTCGCCATTGTGTCGGCGTTGTTATCCGCCGTCGTCTCAACGAGCATCTCGGGACAGGTGGAAGCTGCTCCCCAGACGCAACATTTCAACTCGGGAACATTCGGCGGTTCCGCGCCCGTCACGCCCTATAGTTCTGACGCCGGGCGCGGGCGCCCAGACCCGACGTTTGGCGGGGGACGCGGTTGGGTGACGACGCGAATCCCGGGCGTCACTTTGGTTGCTTACGCGGCGATAGTGCTCCGAGGCGGAGCGATCGTCGTCGCGGGACAGGAGGATGACTCCTCCGGCCATGGACAAATTATCGTAGCGCGTTACCGGCGGAGTGGGCGGCTAGACCAGAGTTTCGGGTCAGGCGGCATCTTCAAGACGGCACTCCCGCCAGTGGAGGGCCCCTTCATTGCAACGTCCATCGGCCGGCAGAGCTCGACGGGGAAGCTCGTCGTCGGGGGCGGGTACGGCCTGAACTCGATGGTGGTGCTGCGCCTGACGCCTTCGGGGCGGCTCGATCGCACGTTCGGCCGAAACCGAACCGGCATCGCGACCGTTGCCGTAGGAGGCATTGCCGGATCTCTTGTGGTGCAGCGCAACGGCGGCATCTTGGTGGGCGGCTCGAACGCCAACCAGAACGGCAGGCCGATGGTCGTGGCGCGCTTCACGCGAAACGGTGAGCTCGATCGGCGATTCGGGAGGGGAGGGATCGCCCAGGTATTGTTCTGGAACCCTGACATAGCTGCCAGCGCGGGAGTCGGCGGCCTGGCGACGACTCCAGGCGGAGGAGTCATTGGATTCGGGCATCTCGACTACATCGGCTCCGATGGACACGGAAGCGCCGGAGTGTTCCGGCTCTCTTCGAGCGGGCAGCTCGTACACGGCTTCGGAAGTGGCGGGCACCTAGAGGTCGCATTTAAGAAAGCCGGCAGCACGTTCGCGCAGTGGTTCCCGTGCGCGATGACCGTCGACTCACGGCATCGAATCACGGTGACCGGCGACGGGTCGGCAGGAGCCGGGGCCGCGATCTTGAGCGCCCGGCTGGTCCCGCGGGGAATGCTCGACCCTTCATTCGGCAAGGCTAGAAATGGCCGTGTCGTGACACCCGGTCTGGGCGGCGACAACAACACGACGTGCGGAGCCGCATCCAGTGCCGCCGGCGCCCTGACCGCCGGAGTAGGATCGACGGTAGCTCAACTGCAACCCGACGGGGCGCCCAACGACCACATCGGACACCGCGGGCTCATCAAGATCTCCCATCCTCCGAATGTCACCCTCAATGCGGTCAGGCGACCGGACTGGCGCCGCGTGGTGCTCGCGGGGTCAGCGGGTAACGGAATCTACGTTGCGCGCTACCTGCTACCAACGCGGCGGATACACATTACGGGTCGCGGGGGTGAAAACCAGTAGACTGGACAACCATGACCGAACACTTTACCCGCCCGCGGTCGCGCTCACAGACAGAAACGATTGCACGCCGTCGCTCGTGGCGGATTCGTTGAACTCGAACACCTTGAATTGGTTCAGATTGCCCTTGAAAGGTCCGGGCTTGGTCAAGGATACGGATACCGGTGATATGGGCGTGCCCGCCTCGGCCGCCTGGAAGATTTTGGCGTCAAAGAGCCCCGTCGGGAAGTAGATGTACGCCCCGACGCTGAGAACGTGCTGAGTGACCGAACCCGGACTCACCTGGAATGAGTTCAGACTGGTTCCCTGTTGACCGGGGAAGGCGAAAGAGCCGATCACCGGTGAGGCAGTGGCACCTGTGCGACCTGTGAAGCTCACGGTCTGGCTCTGAGGGTAAAAGGAGATCTGGTCGGTCGCCCGCCCCTGGTAATCAAACTCCTCTCCCTCCGCAAAAGCTTGAGTTATCTGATACTGAGCGAGTTTCTTGCCGCCGGGCTTGTTGTACATCACTAGGGTCGCGTCAAACTTCCCAGAGAAGAGCTGGGTGGTCAGCCGGCCGGCCGCGAGAGTCATGCCGGAGTAAGCGAGAGTATCAATCGTACCCGCCGACACAGCTTCGAGATTTGCCGAGACGTCTCCACTCGGTAAGTGCATCGTGATTTTTCCAAGCGGCGGCTCGGAGTGAGCACCGACAGTCGTCGAGTAGGTGCGTGTAGTCGACGCCGGCTCGAGATTGACATGCTCGAGCAGCGGGGCCGTGTCGCTGGGGAAGTACTGATAGAGCGAAAGCTTGGTGTCGGTGAACGAGTAAGTGGCGACCGGTCCGCTTGGATCGAGCTTTTTATCGGTCAAGGTAAGCGTGGAGTTTGGGAGCGGGCCGGCGAGGAGTGTCTGAGTGATTACTCCGGCGGGAAGCTCGATTTGTGGTCTGGTGGTGCTGCCGGAAAAAAGCTCGATGTCGGCGTTCGAGATGGCGTGCGGCGCTCCAGCGCCGACCGCGAAGGCTCCGGCCGGGGACTTGGGGTTATCTGTCACACTGCCCACCTGAGACACCACCACCGTAGGGCTGGATATGAAGAGGCTCTCCGAGGTCCCGTAGGCGTTAATCTCAATGGAATATGTAGTCGTGGGTGTACCGACTGAAAACGTCTCCAGTGCATGTCCGCCCTGACGGTCAAAGAGAGTCAGGTCGGCGTGTGAAATGCCAGGTTTGATGAGATCAAGCCCTACTTTGCCGGGAGCCATGGATACGTAGAAACTGTTCTGTTGAGCCGCCGGCTGGAAAGGATTGAAGTTGAACTGGCCTCGGTACACCGGAGCAACCTCTCCGGCGCCGAGCGAGATGGAGCCGACCGGCTGAGTTTTTGCGCGAGCAAATTTCACCGGCGCCGAGACGCTCCCTCCAAGTCCTAGCGTCCACTGGTTCGTAGAAACAGTGAGCCGGTCTATCAGCCCCTGACCTTGATCGAGCTGGTGCATGGTGACGGTTACAGCTGGAATGGAGTACTGCAGCCACTGCGATCGATCGGACTTTGTCCAGACCGTGAGCCTGGTGTTCGTGACTGAGGTTCCGAAGTACGCTTGCCGCGCCTGCGTCGGTCGAATGTCGAAGCTTATCGCCCGTCCGGTGCCGGACGAGCTGTCGTCGAAATTCGCGATCACTGCTCTGTCGGACGCACCGCCACCCAACGTCAGCTTGGTATCGCCCACAATTGTCTCGGGCAGGTTAGCGCCCGGTCCGGAGAACGTGGAGTGCACATTATGTGCATCCAGGGTGAGGGAGTCGTCATTGGCGTACGAATCGCTCTGATTCAAGGAGACCGTCGGCGACTTCAGCACATATTGGACGCCGGTTTTTTCACCGGGCTTTGCGTAGAGCGAGATCTGAGCCTGACCAATTGGCTTTGAGCCGGTTTCGGCGGCGAGAAAACGCTGCCAGTATCGCTCGGCCGCCACATCCATCGAGAACTCGAAGAAACCCGGCGCGGGGGTGGCCGGGGCATGACCCGCAGCGCCCATTATATGCCCGAAAGGATTGTAGGTGACGTCCACGGACATAATCCCCAGCCTGATCCGCGTTCCCGGGATCACCAGCTGGCCAACCAACTTCGTCGCTTGCGCAAACTGCCCATGGCCGATCTTGATGGGACCCCTCGGCGCCGAATGAACTTTCTCCCCCGGTATGCCGCTAGCTGGTGCCGTAGCTCCGTGTCGTACGGAGCCGCCCAATGTGGAATCGTGAGCTGCCGGCGCCCACTTTGGCGCCGGCAGAACCGGTTTCGACAGAGCAGATTGGAATGGGAAACGGGTTGCGGCCGCACTTGCCTGAGATATGCTTGTTGTCGTGGCCAGGGTTGAGAGACCAATCCCAATGGCACACATCACCTTAAGAAATCGATTTGTCATGCTTCTGACGTCCTCCTTGTTTTCAGAGTCTTCTTCGTTTGTTGGTTACACTCCGGGCATCCGGATCCAGCGAGTTGTTCGATACGATTATTGTCGGGCCTGGCGTCAGATCTGAAAAGGCACAACTGGCACAAGTTCTGGCACAACAGCACCCTGGGTCGCCGCACTCCTTCGCCTCCCTGCACGCTGACACATTAGCGCCCGATATCGCATCATTGCGGCCCGATCGGTCGGTCAGAAAACTAGTCCGGGGTTGGGGTCGGCGTCCGGACCGGCGTCTCGGCGGTGGTGACGACGCTGCGGCCTAAATCAAGGCAGTGAGGCCGTCGGCGAGGGCGTGGGCACCGCGGTGGTGGGGGTGCTGGTCGCGGTCGGCGTCAGCGTCGGGACAGGCGTCTCGGTCGTGGTGGGAGTCTGCGGAGCCACGGGCGGAGCGCTCGGACCTATGCCTATCACTTCGTTTGTCGGAAGATAGTTGGTGGTGATGGTGTCGACAACCGGGTGCGAGTGAGGTTTCGTCACCGTACGCAGGACAACGTAATCGGCGCCATCATGTGGATACTGCTCAATAGTTCTGGTTCCGGGCGGGAGGTTGGGATCGGTTTTCACGACTGGTTTCCCGTGAGAGTGAACGCTCAAGAGGCGAGGCGAGCCCACATTAACTACCCACCCGGTCTTGCGTCCATACACATAGATAGAGATCGTTTGCTGAGTTTGGTCGACGTTGGCCTGGATCAGCAGATAGCCGCCGGAGTCGTTGACAAAACGTAAATCGCTGCCGTCAGGGGAGACGATCGCGTCGAGTCCGGCCGGAGGTTGGTACCAGGGTAGGAGATAGGTGTGAGGGTGACGCTCGAGGACAGTTAGCCCGGCAGAGTAAGCGGCGCGGAAAAACGTGGTGGCTACCTGCTGCATTGCGCCATTGGAGCCGGGTGTAATCTGACCGGCGACCGTACGCTCGGTTTCACCGTAGACGCGGCTGGGCCAGGAGGTCGAAACATATGCGTTGAAAGAAATCTCCTGTCCGGGAGGAATCAACTGGTCGTTCAGGCGGGCGGCGATCTGAGCGATGTCGGCGCCGCGCATCAACGGTGCGCCGACAAAGCTCGTTTGCGCCTGGGCCAACGGCGTCGTGACTCCTTGTAGGGCCGGGTTGGTGGGGTCGGCGGGGGGCGGGACGCTGGTCACAGGAATTCGTATGACCGCGCCGGCGTGCAGTCCGGTGAAGGCTGTCAGGAGGCGCGACTGCGCCAGCGCCTGGTCCATGGAACGGCCAACAACGGTCGGAGACACAACCGTGACCTGCCCGTCGGCAAAAATCGACTGCGGATCCTGAGCCTGACGGTCGTAGGCGGCTGCGATCGAGCCGGCGTAGCTATCCAGGCCCGCGGTGTCTATGTTCAGGGCAATGCTCGAGGTGGATGGCGTGATGATGGGTGTGAATGAAATCATCGAGGCGAGCTGCGATCGGGAGGTCTCCAGCAATTCGTGCCGCAGCTTGAGCACCGGAGGATGGGCGAGAAAATCGTTGACGCGAGTGGCGAGAGCTTCCGCCTGAACGTTGGTTATACGAGGAGGGATGTACGTTATGGGGACTGGGATCCGGTGCATGAAGACCCTGCCGATCGTACGGTCGATCACCTCGATGGTGGCGGGAACGTTCACGTGGTAACCGTCAGTGCTTTGAATTACCGCGGCTCGATCGCCGCGCATGACAACGCCGGCGTTGGACATCGGTCGATGGATTACCCGAGCGAGGGCATGCATCACCCAGCCGTGGACCATTCGGGGATCAAGAGCAGTTAGCAGCCTCACGCTGAAATGACGGCGTATGGGCAGGCGATCAAAGAGGTTTTGCCAGAAGGTTCCAGAACGGCCAATGGAAAACGCATTGGCGATAGTAGTGTTGTAGTCGTAAGCAAGGCCGAGCTGGCGCTGCGTCGGGTGCCATGTGCGCTGACCGAAGGTCAGTGTGATGGGGACCTGGTTCACCGCCTGTAGCTGATCGAAAATCATGGATCCGGCGGCCGATTCGGTCTGGTTTCCGATCGAGAGGGTGTCGACGTAGACCCCCGGGAGGATGAGGCCTTGATACTTGGAGAACGCGTAGGTGGTGTACGCGACGCTGGCGATGGAGAGCACGGCTACGAATACGAGCCCGTAGATCGCCACCGCCCAGCCGGTTCGTCGGAACAGGCCAAAACCGGGAGCGTCCCGGACGGCGCCTGCGGCGGCGGGGAGCTGTCGCTGTTCGGGAGGGTCCACCTGACGGGGGCGAGACTTCGGATCCGGCCTGAAAAAATGAGGGTCGTGGCCGGTCTGAGATGGATCCGGGCCGGTCAGCGTTTCACGGATGCCCATGGTTTCTATGTCAACGAATGTCAGAGCGGACGGGTCGCGACTTTCGTCGCCAGACCAGATTCATCTCAAGACCCGCGACCGTGCCCCGTTTGGCCGTCCTGGCACCCGCGCAACTAAGACGGTGGTCGAGGACACGAGGCCGCTTGCCGGAAATCGCGAGGTAATCAAAGAAACAGCACGCTCTCGACGCCAACCAACCCTGAAGCTCTACCCGGCATCAATCGAGTCTACTCGATCAATCCGGCATAGGCTTCGAGAGAACGTCGGAGCGACGGCAAGGGATCAAGGAGTTAACTGGGGGCCCCGACTGTCAAGATGAATATCACGTGAAAAAGTGTATGATTACATGCACTATCGGTTTATGGCCCATTGATTTGAACTACTATCCCAGCTCATTCGCTTGCCCGTGTGATGCTGCGGCCGGTCAGGAGGTTTGTTTACCATGCCGTCAATATCACCGATGAGGATACTTACTGCAGCGATAGCGATAGCTGTCACCGGCGGAGCGCTTCTGGCGGGAGGAGGCTGGTCACAGACGGGCTCGGCCGCGGCCGGCAAGCAAGCGACCGCGAGTCCCATCAAACACATCGTCGTGATTGTCAGGGAGAATCACAGCTTCGATAACCTCTTCGGTCTGTTTCCACATGCCGACGGCGCGACGACGGCCCACGAGGGCAGTAAAGTCGTCAAGCTGGGGACCACGCCCGACAAGCTCGGTGTGGACCTGGGACACGGCAGCATAACCGCCGTAAAGGCAATCGACAGAGGCAAGATGGACCGCTTCTATCGATTGTTTAATGCGATCCAGTGTGTGCAGAAGACCTGCAAGCCGTGCAAACCGTACAAGCTCTGCAAGGGCTATCAAGATGTCGCGGAGTCGCAGTATACGCAGGCGCAGATACCGAATTATTGGGCCTACGCGTCGGACTTCGGACTGGCGGATCATTTCTTCTCAACGGTCATGGGAGACAGCTTTCCCAACCATCTCGTCACGATATCAGGCCAAAACTTCGGGGCGATCGACAATCCGACACATCCGGGGCAGTCCCTCCGTTCGTGGGGATGCGACGCGGGACCTGGCGTGACAGTGTCGATCTACAAAAGCGGGAAGATTCATCCGGCGTACCCTTGTTTCAACGGTCAGACTCTGGCCGACGAGGCGAACGCGAAGCACGTCTCCTGGAAGTACTACGCTCCTCCGCCGGGGACATTCGGGTACATCTGGTCGACGTTCGACGCCATCAAGCACATCCGAAACAAACCGAAGCAGTGGAGTCACGTGGTGACCCCAGGTGTGTTCGATCAGGACGTGCAGAACGGGACCCTGCCGGCAATAAGCTGGCTGACGAGCGACCTGGCCACGAGCGACCATCCCCCGGCCAGCGAGTGCGCCGGTGAGAACTGGACGGTGGACCGGATCAACGAAATCATGAAGTCACCGCTGTGGAGCAGCACGGCAATTGTCCTGATGTGGGACGACTTCGGGGGATTCTACGATCACGTGGCGCCACCATATCAAGGGGCGTACTACTTAGGCCCCCGCGTGCCCGCGATCGTCATCTCGCCGTACACTATCGCGCATCAGGTGTATCACAAGCGGCTGGACTTCAGGTCGGTAGATCTATTCATTGAGGACACATTCCACCTGCCTCACAAGGCTAACTTCAAGCGCACGGGCAACGTGACCAGCATCGCGGCGATGTTGAATTACCAGCAGACGCCGCTCGCGCCGGTCGTCCTGCAGACGCATGCCTGCCCGGGGGCTACTACTACGACACCGAAGGGCTACGTGCCTTCGGGATGGTAGTCTACTCCAATAGCACCGGAGGGGAACGCTTGAAATAGCTTCCCCATTCGGTGCTGAAAATGTATGGGGGCAGGCATGTCACAGGGTGCGAGGCGGGACGTATTCGAGCAGATCGAGAATGACAACGTCAGGTTCATAAACCTGCAGTTCACGGACATCGTGGGAATGGTCAAGAGCGTGACGATCCCCGCCCACCAGTTCCAGGACTCGGTCACGCATGGAACGTGGTTCGACGGATCATCGATCGAGGGATTCGCGCGGATCGCCGAGTCGGACATGTACCTGCAGCCCGAGCTCGACACGTTTCGGATCATACCGTGGGAGCGGGGTGAGAATACGACGGCGCGGGTCATCTGCCGGGTGATGATGCCCGATGGCTCGGCCTTCTCAGGCGACCCCCGGGAGGTCCTGCTCCGTGGCCTCGACGCCGTTCATAAATTGGGGTACGAGTACTTCATCGGGCCCGAGCTCGAGTTCTTCCTGTTCGAGCCGTCGAAGCAGCAGGAGCCGCTGCCACATGACCGGGGTTCGTACTTCGACCTATCGACGGACCTAGCATCGTCGGTGCGGAAGGAGATGGTCAACGGGCTGGAGGAAATGGGGATCCAGGTCGAGGCGTCGCATCACGAGGTGGCGATCGGGCAGCACGAGATCGACTTTCGGTACGGGCCGGCGCTGGTGACGGCGGACAACGCCGTGACCTTCAAGTTCACACTGAAGGCCATCGCCGAGCTGCACGAGCTTTTCGCGACGTTCATGCCGAAGCCGATCTTCGGGGTCAACGGGTCGGGCATGCACTGCCACCAGAGTCTCTTCAAGATGGACAGCAATGAGAACGCATTCTACGACGCCGGCGACGAGTATGGGCTGTCTGATCTGGCCAAGCACTTCATAGCGGGCCAGCTCGCGCATGCTAGAGGGATGACACCGATACTGGCGTCGCTGGTCAACTCATACAAGCGGCTGGTGCCCGGGTACGAGGCGCCGGTGTACATATCGTGGGCTCGCGCCAATCGTTCGGCCCTGATCCGAGTTCCCAAGATCAGCAAGGGGAAGGAGCGGTCAGCCCGGATCGAGCTGAGGTGCGCGGATCCAGCATCGAACCCGTACCTGGCGTTCGCAGTGATGCTGGCCGCAGGGCTGGACGGGGTGAAGCGAGAGCTGCCGTTGCCGGCGCCCAGTGAGGAGAACCTGTACCACTTCAGCCAGGAGCGTCTGCAGGAAACGGGTGTCGAGCAGCTACCGGGGTCACTGGACGCCGCCCTACGCGCCTTGGACGAGGACTCCGTGATTCAGGAGGCGCTGGGAGAGCTGCTGTACGAGCGTTTCGTCGAGGCGAAGCGGGAGGAGTGGGCCGATTACTCCATGCAGGTCACACCGTGGGAGCTGGAGCGCTACCTGCCGATTTTCTAGCGCACGTCGGAAGGTCTCTGTTCGCGGGACACACGTTGACGAAGGGGATGCCCAACCGATGCGGGCTACCCCCGCTGTGTCGTTATCAAGTCAGTGAGCCCTAGTACCCGCCCTGGATACCCAAGTCGTTAGCGACCGTACTGAGGCCTTGCTGAACGTTATAACTTCCCGTGGGCATCTTCTTGCAGGTGCCTAGCCGGTCGACTATCTGCCCTTGAGCCCACCCCTTCAGCAGCCTATCGGCGTGGACGAGGTCTTTGAAGACTCTCTTCTTGCGCTGCTGGGCGCTCAGCTTCCACAAAGCCTTGAGGTACCCCTTCACCCCCGCGACGATCCTCCGCGCCTTTCCGGTCCACGACTTACCGGATTCGAGCCCGCACCGACCCCGGTGATAGGAAACAAACGTGTTGTGCTGACCGCCTATCTGTTTGAGGTTCTGGAAGGCCAACAGAGATTTGTTGTAACTCGTGGATATGACTTGAGAAGGCGCCGCGAAAGTGGGCGCGACAGCGACCGAGAGCAGAAAGATAACGGCGGCGACAAGGGCTAGTCGAAACTTTCCAGGCACGTTCGGCTCCATGGTATCGATGAGTTCACACTCTCTTCGCGTTTATAGTATCAACTTCGCTGCTTTTTCAAGCACCCTTTAAATCTTGCCACGGGCGGCCGTAGCAGGCCATCAACTTGATCTATGCAAATGGCCCCAAATCTGAGTGATTTACCGCTCTGTCGACATTCATGAAAAGCTGCCGCCACGCCACCCCCCTTACTGTGTGGTCGCGTGGTCAAGTTGAGATCTTCCTGTCCCCTTAGGCAGGTCGGGGGGGCTCGCGGAGGTCCAGACTCAAGCCAGGGTACTCCGACTCGCTAGATTTTGAATCTAGCTCCTTCCACGGCAAGTTCACATGGAGCGCCAAAGCCCGCGGCGGCCTCGGACAAAATCTTCGAGGCTGCGTTTGAGAGGTAGTGGGTAATCACCAACTGCCTGACGCCGGCCCGGCGGGCGAGGCACCCGGCGTCACGGGGGGTCATGTGGCCCTGCTCGTTCGACGGCCTGCTTTGCTGTAAGACCGCTGCTTCAGCCAGCAGCAAGTCGGCGCTTCTTACAAGATCGACGACGCTGTCGCTCGTCGACGTGTCACTGGTGTAAGCGAGGCGGCTGCCATTCGATTCGAAGGTCATGGCCCAGGCGGGAATGAAGTGATGGCTCGGGGCCATAGAAACCCTCATGCCCGCCACATCCAGCCCCTGCCCCGGATCGAACGTGTGGAGATCGTAGGCGGATACCCAGAATCCGTCGCTCTCGTTTAACGCCCGAGCAATGCCGGCAAGCATCTCCTCCCCGCCGGGAGGCAGAAAAAGCGGCAGCCGAGGGCGACCACTGGAGGCGATTCCGTACTTGAGCGGAACCAGATCGAAGAAGTGATCGGGGTGCATGTGAGAGATCAGGATCGCCGCAAGCCGATCGAGAGAGGAGAACTGCAGGAGCTTGGAAGCACCTCCGTGACCACATTCCAGCATGAGCTGACCGCGGCCGCTGTCCACGATGTACGCGCTGGACGCAACGCCGGGATTCGGAGCTGCGGACGCCGATCCAAGCACGGTTAGTTCCAAAATGTCCCTCCAGTGAAGCAGTAATCAGTGTTCGGTGAAGGCGCCGCTGGGCATTGCCCTATAGCGCCAGCCTAGGCGAGGATGCTCACAGGAGTGTGAGTACCCCCGCCACTATACCGATTACTATGGCCAGGGGCTGCGCCGCCGGCTTTCGCCAGAGCAAGGCAAAGGCGAGCAGTGCGGCGATCACCTCCAACGGGCCTACAAACGATGCACGGGCCAGGACAACGCATGCGGACGCAATCAGGCCCAAGGCGCCGACCATCACGCCGTCCAGACCGGACCGAACGACGACGTAGCGCTGAACGAGACGGATTATGGGATTGAGCAGCGGGACAAAGACGAACGAAGGTAGGAATATAGCGACCGCTGCCACGATCCCGCCCGCTATGCCGGCAACCTGCACGCCGAGGAACGCCGCGAGGCCGTACACCGGACCAGGCGTCGCCTGACTAATCGCAAAGGCATCCGCCACCTGCCGGTCGGTCAGTCCAAACTGGCCGCCAACAAGGTAGGCCTGTAGGAACGGCAGTAGCACGTAGCCGCTTCCAAAGGCGACCGCGCCGATCTTGAGGAAGGTCAGGGCCAGGGGCAGGAGTGCGGCCGTGCCCGCGAGCCGGCCTGAAGGCAGAAGCAACAAGATGGCCGGGGTTGTGCGACGATCGATCTGGCGCTGCCCCCAGACTGCTATCACCTGGGCCAGCGCAGCCACGGTCAGGATGAGCAACGGGTTGACTTGGGCGAGAGCCGCAGCCAGGGCGCCAACGCCTATTACCGCGCTGACGGGATTACGCGTCACCAGACTGGAGAGGTCGACCGCGGCCCGAGCAACAATCGCGACCACCACGGCGTCGACCCCTAGAAGCACCGCCGTCATCACGTGGTTGGAGCCGGCCCTTAGGTATAGCTCGCCCACGGCCAGCATGATCAGCACCGCAGGCGTAATGAACATGAAGGCGGCGGTCAGCATCCCGGCGGCGCCGGCGCGGAGGAGGCCAAGGAGGAGCACGAGCTGAGTCGACGACGGCCCGGGTATCAGGCTGCAGGCGGAGAACATCCGCTTGAACTGCTCGGCGGACACCCACCGCCGCTTGACCACGATCTCTCGATTCATTAGGGCAACATGGACGGCCGGACCTCCGAATGCCGTCCACCCGAGCACCCCGAACACCCCCGCGACCTCTCTCAGCCGGACGGTCAGGGGAGTCGGTTGGTCCTCATGTTCGGGTATGACGTCTGGAACATTCACTGTGGGCACACCCTTTGGGGTCGTCTCCTTGCCTCATGATTGCGTATCGGAAGTTTTCAGTTTTCAGTTTGTCGGTTATCGGTTGTCCGTCATCCATGTCGTTACCGACACGACGAAGCATGAACCAAGTGCTTCCTATGCAGTTATCCGTTGTCGGTTCGGGACTACGAAGACGGAGGCGCGTCCCTGGCCTGACCGAACATTGATTCCAGACCGCAAGCTATGTGGTTTCGCCACGCGGTCCAGTTGTGGCCTCCGCTGAACTCGGTGAACGTCACATTCACGCCCCGACTCGCCAGCCGCTGGTACATATCTCGGTTGGGCTCCAACAGCCACTCGTAGCGACCGCAGTCCATCCACACTTTGATTTCGGGGGCGACCGCATCGATCGGAGGCGGGTTCGCCGGGTGGCGAACAGCTCAGGTGGTCAACCAGGTCATCGACGACGAGCGGGTGGTGAAGGATGCTCGTGCCAAACGCCCCCGACTGGCTGATGACCTTACCGAAGAGGCCAGGCAGGCGCAGCGCGGCATACAGGGACATCAGCCCTCCCATCGAAGCCCCGAGGATGGCATAGGGTGTGCCGGGTGTTGGATCCGACAGGTTGATATGCGAGGCCGCGAGCGGGACCACGTGATTCTTCAGGAACCCGACTGTGGCATCATTGCAGGCGTACTCCACGTGCCGCGCATGACCCGCGCTCTGCACCATGGCCAGCGCAACGGGCTCGATCCTCCCGTCGGCGATGAGATTGTCGACGATGGTGGCCAGGCGAGCGCGGCGTAGGTAATCTTGACCGTCGAGTACGACGATCAGGGGAACCGGGCCGCTGTATGGAGGCTCGTACAACCACACGTTGCAACGAGGTCGGGCGATTGTATAGGTTCCCGTCACCTCCCGACGGGTAACTTTCCCTCGGCGTCCACGGGCAGACCGGATAAGGGCAGTCTCGGAGGCGCCGGGCATCCACAGGTATTCGTGATCGTCGCCGAGAGCCGGAACCGGCGGCCGCCGGTTGAGTGGATCCGGAACCGTCTGCCCATCACGCACGAACCGGTACTCCAGATACGCATCGGGCGCCAGGGTGAGCCGGGCGGTCCAGGTACCGGGCGATTCCTCGACTAGATCCAACGGGCTCCCCTCGAGGCCCCAGCGGTTCCAGTCGCCGACGAGCTGCGGGGGATGATCGCCCAGCCAGACAAAAGTTACAGTGTCGCCGTCGACCAGAGGAGTTCCCTCTTGTCGGGCTCGGTCGGCGATCGTCGTCATGTATCACTCTCCTTTCGACGCTTGGAGCGGCGTTTGCTGGCCTCCTCGGGCTTACCCGGTAAGCACCGCGGACGCCGTACCGCCTCCATAGCCCATAATTCTGTGGCCCATCCAATTCTGAGGTAGATAGCGCATGGCATCCACTACGAGACGACGAACTCTCGCGGCATCCATTTCACTGGCGGTCGCCGGCGTGCTGGCCGTGGCCTGGGGCTCGGGCATTGACGGCGGTAGGGCAGCGGCATGCACCGGCGCGTCGTGCAGCCCCATCAAACACATCGTCATCATCGTTCGGGAGAATCACAGCTTCGACAATCTATTCGGGAGGTTCCCGGGCGCAGACGGAACAACCTACGCCATGCGCGGCAACAAGAGGGTAAAGATGGGAGCGACTCCCGACACCCTCCAGCACGACATCGGACACGGCGACTTCGACGCGCTCATGGCCGTCGACGGCGGAAAGATGGACCGGTTCTACAAGATAGATAACGCCTACCAGATGGGAAAGGATGTAGCCGACTCCCAGTTCAGAAAGTCACAGATCGCGGACTACTGGACATATGCCGCCGATTTCGGCCTGGCCGACCACTTCTTCTCCACGGTGCTCAGCTCCAGCTTTCCGAACCACCTCGTCACGGTTTCCGGTCAGAGCGCCTACACGGTAGGCAATCCGTATGACAGCGGCAGCTCGAGATCGTGGGGGTGTGACTCGCCGCCACTGACATTCGTCAAGACGTATCGCAACCGGAAATATCACGAAGTACGGCCCTGCTTCGGATTCAAGACCCTTGTCGACGAGGCTAATTCGGCAAACGTCAGCTGGAAGTACTACGCGCCACAACAGGGAGCATTCGGGTACATTTGGTCAACCCTCGACTCCTTTAAGCAGATTCGAAACAACCCCACCCAGTGGGCCAACGTCGTGCCGCCGGTCCAGTTCGACAAGGACGTGCAGTCGGGAACGCTCCCGGCCGTGTCGTGGCTGGTTTCCGACTTGAAGACGAGCGAGCACCCGCCAATGAGCGAGTGCGCCGGCGAGAACTGGACGGTGGACCGGATCAATCAGATCATGAAGTCCCCCCTGTGGCAGAGCACGGCGATCGTGTTGACCTGGGATGATTTCGGCGGCTTCTACGACCACGTGGCGCCACCGCATCGGTCAGTATTCTCGCTTGGACCGCGAGTTCCGACGATCGTGCTTTCTCCGTACTCGCGGGCGCACACGGTCGACCACCGGCAGTACGACTTCAGGTCGATTGTCAAGTTTGTGGAGCAGCAGTTCGGCCTGCCACATCAGGCGAAATATGACAGATCGGTCAACAGCCTTGGCGACACCCTGGACACCACGCAGGCGCCGCTCAGCCCCGTCGTACTGAAACCACAGACGTGCCCAAAAGCGGCGTCGAGAGTACATGTGAGCCAGCGAACCCCCACCTGGTAGACACCGGCGTGCGGGCCAGCCGGGCGTTGATCGCCGCAGCCCCGCGATGAGAGCTGCGGTTATCAACAACCCAGAAGACCCGACGAGCCGAGCGGTACGGCTGTATCCTCAAATTGCGTATGCGACTTCTCCGTGCTCCACCTCGTCAAGCCCCTGAAGCTCTTCCTCGAGGCTCACGCGAACCGGAACAAACATGTTCACGAGCTTCAAGATGAGCCAGGTGACTCCAAATGCATAGAGGATGGTTATGGCCACACCCGCCACCTGGACGCCGAAAAGATGCGCACCGCCGTAGGCCAGACCCGGGCCGGCGATTCCGGCAAACGCCGCAACCGAAAAGACCCCTGTGAGCACGACGCCCAAGGCTCCTCCGACTCCGTGGCATGCCCATACATCAAGCGCATCGTCCCAGCCCATCCTTGCCCGAAAAACGCAGGCCCCATAACAGATCGCGCCCGCCGACGTGCCGATGACTGCGGCTGCCCACGGGTCCACAAAGCCGGCGGCCGGAGTCACGCAGGCAAGTCCGGCGACCGCACCGACCATCGCGCCCGTCATGCTGGGTTTCTTTTCGCGATACCAAGCCAGAAAGAGCCAGGTCAACATTCCAAACGACGCCGCGATATCCGTGTTCACGAACGCGACTGCCGCCTGGCCGTTCGCGGCTCCAGCACTGCCGGCGTTGAATCCGAACCAACCAAACCACAAGAGCCCGGTTCCCAACGCCACAAAGGCGACATTGTGCGGCGCGAGCTTTTCACCTGGCTGCAGCACTCGCTTGCCGACGACAAAGACCGATGCCAAAGCGGCGAAGCCCGCGCTGAGGTGCACCACAATGCCTCCCGCGAAATCTCGCAATCCCCACTGCATGAGGAACCCGCCTCCCCAGACCCAGTGGACAAAAGGAATGTAGATCAAGAGGCTCCAACCCACCAGGAACAACAGATAACTCTTGAAGCTGACGCGATCGGCAAATGCCCCGGTGATTAGCGCCGGCGTGATGATCGCAAACATTTCCTGAAATGCGAAGAACGCGAGGAACGGAATACTGGGGTCGTACAGGGGATTGGGAGCGACGCCCACATGGTGCAAGAACACATAGTCAAAGTTGCCGATGATACCGTTGAGCGCCCACTGCTGGTGGGTGACTGGATTCGTTCCGCCAAACGCGAGACTGAATCCGACGGAAACCCAGATGATTGTGACGACACCCATTGAGATGAAGCTCTGCATCATGATGGCCAGAACGTTCTTGCGACGGACCAATCCGCCATAGAAGAACGCCAGTCCCGGGGTCATCAGACAGACGAGAGCAGCACCTATAAGTACGAATGCGGTGTTCCCTGCGTTGATCGGCATGTGAACCCTCCGATGTGCGCCGCAAAACGCTAAGGTTCAGCCGGCGCAAGATTCTTACCTCCGTCTGCCACCCACAGCATAGTGCCTTGGGGGTTCGGTCGTGAACGAGGCAGGCACGTCTAGATTGCACAGCGCGCGGCCGGCAGCACCCTCTCAAGCTCCTACCTCGTATCGAAAGAACATGCACTGCGTTGCAGGGTTGCACATATATCGAGGACTGGATGATATAAGGTTAGCGAGCCCGCCGGAGCGGCGGGCTCGCTAACTCTTTGCGGTCTGACCGACTACTGGAGATTGACCGCTGAATCAGGCGCTTAGGCGGGCGAGGGCGAGGAGGCTGTCTTCCGTACTCTGACGGCGGCTTCTTCGCGCTTGGGGGCGAAGACTAGCTCGTAGATCAGGGCTCCCAAGACGACCAGGCTCGCGAAGATCATTCCGAATGCGGCGTAGATGGCGTAGGTTCCGAGCGTCCACCATCCGTATGCATTGAGGAGCATTCCGCGAAGCGTCGTGCCCTTGAAGATGGTGGCGGCAAGTGTCTGGTAGTTGGTGTTGTTGGGGTGGGCAAGGGCGAGGGCACTGATGCCGGAGTACGTGTAGCCCATGTCGGACAGATGGACCTGAAGGTAGTTGTTTGCGTAGACCTGAGCCTGGTCGCCGGTGGTCATGACCTGACCGGCATAGCCGGCCATGGCTTTAGAGTTCGCGGATCCAACGGATGGTCCGGTGGCGATGGGGCAGGTCGCGCCCTTGGCCAGGCCGGCGCACGGCGTGAGGGCGGCGGCGGTGGTGCCGGGGTCACCCTTGACCGGGAAGGTAATGGACTGAGCCTTCAACTGATCGGTAATCTGCGAGTGGGTGAAGTTTCCGGACCAGAAAAGAAAGCCGGCGCCGAAAGCGAAAACGAGTACGAGAAGGACCTGAAGAGAGATGATTCTCCAACGAAGCTCTGCTGTCATGACACACTCCTGTGTAGTTATGATTTACACTTCGAATTTAGGGAATTTCGCGGCCGAGTCCTATAGGGTGCGGACCCTACTTCTGGGCGGCGAAGGCCTGAAAATTGTCAAGATTTTTCCCGACGGCGAAAGACACTGATAGCGGGACTAGCGGCAGATACTATGGAGGAGCCACGATGACAGGGGTACGCCATGATTGAAACCTTGCCCTTTGGACGCACCGGGCACGCGAGCACGCGAACGCTGTTCGGCGGCGCCGCGCTTAGCCAGGCTACGCAGAACGAAGCAGACCGAACGCTGCAGCTGCTTCTGGAGTTTGGAGTCAACCACATCGACACGGCCGCGAGCTATGGCGACGCAGAGCTACGCATCGGGCCGTGGATGGACCGGCACCGCTCTATGTTCTTTCTGGCCACGAAGACCGGTGAGCGTAGCTATCAGTCGGCGAAGGAAGAGATCCACCGATCGCTGGAGCGATTGCGAGTCGATCACGTCGATCTGATCCAGCTTCACAACCTCGTCGATCCAATCGAATGGGAGCAGGCGCTCAGTCCGGGAGGCGCTCTGGATGCGTGCGTCGAGGCACGAGAGGCGGGCCTGGTCCACTACATCGGAGTCACGGGTCACGGAACGTCTATCGCGGCGATGCACCGGCTGAGCCTGGAGCGGTTCGAGTTCGACTCGGTGCTGCTGCCATATAGCTTCGTCATGATGCAGAACGCGCGGTATGCGGCAGAGTTCGAGCAGCTGGTCGCGATCTGCGCGAGGAAGAACGTCGCGGTGCAGACGATCAAGTCGATCGCACTGCGTCCGTGGATGGGACGCGAGCACACGGCCGCGCCCTGGTACGAACCGCTCCAAGACCAGGAGGACATCGACAGCGCGGTACACTGGGTGCTGCACCGGCCAGGGTTCTTCCTCAATACGGTTTCGGACATAAAGATCCTGCCACGGGTGCTCAAGGCCGCCGACACGTTTGATGCCGCGGCGCCCCGGGGTGAGCTGGAAAGAAGCATGAGCGCGCTGGCATTGGAGCCCCTGTTTGTCTGAGACGAGCAGGTCGACGAGTTGAAGGCAGCCGGGACGCCGCGCCAACCCGCATTTCTTAGAATTCGCTCGGCGCGTCCCTGTTTTACACCCCTTCGGTGAATCGACACGGCCCGACGCGATAGCATGCGACTGTTAAGGTTCCTGCGGCAGACGGGCCCAGGATGGGCGTCATATGGAGTGGAAGCCGGCTATACCGGGAGAAAGTACCGCCCAGGCCGTCAGGTGAGCGAGGAACCATTCGTGGCACGGCTGCGGCTGGGAGACGCCGCGGTCGTCGCGATCAACGAGGGCACGGCGCTGTGGGCGCCCGAGCTTACGGCCACGGAGCGTGAGTGGCGTCCCGAGATTCCGGAGGCCGACGAACAGGGCCGCATTCCCATCAACTTCATCACGGTACACGTGGGGATAGGCGAGCGCTCTATAATCATCGACCCTGGCTTCGACGATCCGGTCGGCCAGCCGGGACCAGCAGGAGACACGCCGGCGTGGCCGAGAGCGCACAGAACACGGGGGTTGCGAGCGGGCCTCGCCGAAGCCGGGGTCGATCCAGCGGCGGTGACCGACGTGTTAATCACGCACACGCATGTCGACCACTTTCGCGGCGTCACCATGTCGTCCGAGCGCGATGCAGCGCCAAGATTTCCGGGCGCGAGGGTGTGGCTATCCAGGCGTGATTGGGAGCAGGACCCTGGTCAGGACGATCCCGAGTCCGACATTTCCGTACGTTTGGGAAGAATCGAACAGCTGGGCCTGCTGGAGCTCGTCGACGGCGATGTGGAGATAGCGCCCGGTGTCACGATGACTCACGCGCCCGGGGAATCGCCGGGCCATTCGATCGTGCGCATCGCCTCGCGAGGTGAAACGCTGTACATCCTTGGAGACCTGTTTCATCATGGCTGTGAGATCGCGCATATACAGTGGAAGACCCCGTGGTCGAACGGCGCAGCGCTGACGGAGTCGCGACGCCGGGTGCTGGAGGAGGCGTTTGAACGGGACGCCATTCTGATGTTCACGCACGACCGGTTTCCGCCATGGTTCAGGCTGGCGCGATCCGGTTCGGAGTATCGCAAGGTTCCGTTTTAGTCCGGGGCACAACGGCGACACCCAACAGATCAGAGACGCGGCGGGCGAGATGGCGCGGACTCCAGAACCCGATCGTAGACCGATAAGGTTTGCTTGACTGTCCGGCTCCATGGGCATGCGGCGGCTCGGGCGAGGCCCAGAAGTCGCAAGCGCTCTCTAAGATCGGCTCCGCGGACGAGCCTCGCCAATGCTGACGTCAGCTCATCGAGGTCGTTGGGGTCGACCAGCAGAGCCGCCGATCCGGCGGTCTCCGCCTGAGCCCCACCTGATGAGGTCAGGACTGGGGTGCCGCAGGCCATGGCCTCCAGGATGGGCAGGCCGAACCCCTCGTGTAGCGAGGGACAAATCAGCGCCAGTGCATTACAGTAGAGACCGGGAAGGTCCACCGCTTTCACGTGGCCCAGAAACACGACACGCCCCCCGATGCCAAGGGCACGGCACCGTGACCGAATGGTTGCATGGTTCGACCCTGGGCCGGCGACGTACAGCGCAATGGGAGTGGCGGCGGCCAGGGATACGCCCGCAAACGCCATCAGAACACGGTCCAGGTTTTTGTGGGGCGCGTCGTTCCCGACGAACAGGAGATAGGGGCGACTTCGACCAGACACGCCCTGAGCGGGAATGGGATGGAACTCCTCGGTGTCTACTCCCAGCGGCACCGCTGTAACGCGGTCGGGAGCAATATCGAGGAGGCGGATGGCATCCTGCCGTACTGCCTCGCTGATAGCGATGACGTGATCCGCGGACGGCAGCTTGTAGCGAAAGTAGATCGAGGTGCCCAGGGCGGCCGCACGGGCCGATAGCGACCGGTGTGGGGAAGACGTCTTTAGCGGAGTGAGGTCGTAGAGAGTGGCTACGGTGCGGCCCCTGCGCGGTTTGACCAGGCCATTGAAGTCGGTCGAATGGAAGATGTCCGGCCGCGATGCCCGGAGGGCACGGCGGAGAAACCACTCGTTGTACAGCCAGTACCATTGCGCTGGGCGGTGTCCCCGCCGGAAGGACAGCGCGCGGCCGGCCACCGCCGCCGGAATGTCCTGGGAAGCGGTGCTGGCCAGCAGGAACCGGATACGGTCGGGAGCGGAGCGGGCCAGGCCGGCCGACAGACAGCGGGTGTAGGTACCGATACCACGCTCGCGATGGTCCGATTGCAATGGTGTAGCGTCGACGAGAATCATGTTGCGTCGCCGCAGTTCGCAACCATGGCATACACGCGAAGGACGGATGCAGCGGTCGCTTCCCAGGAGAAGGAGCGGGCACGATCCCTGCCGGCGCGGGTGAGAGCGGCTGCTAGAGGCTCATCCTCGAGCACCGACCGGATGGCGGCCACGATCTCGTCCTGACTCCTGGGATCCACCAGCAGCGCTCCGCCTCCGGCGACCTCGGGCAGGGCAGAGCAGCTCGAGGTTATCACGGGCGTCCCCATCGCCATTGCTTCGAGTACCGGGAATCCGAACCCCTCGTAGAGCGATGGATAGACGACACATGAGGCCCCGGCGTAGAGGGCATCGCGGTCCGAATCGGGCACGAACCCGGTGATTCGCACGTTACCTCCCAACCGGCAGGCAGCGGTGAGGCTGGCATTAGCCTGCCACGTGGGCGGACCGACGACGACGAGCTGGAGCGTGGGGTGAACGTGGTTCACCGTTTTGAAGGCGTCCACGAGGCGGACGAGGTTCTTCCGAGGATTCAGCCCTCCCACGTACAGCAGGTAGGGACGGCGTATCTCCCACCGGCGCAGAGTTTCCGAAACCCGCTCGCGGCTCTCACTGAGCCGGGAAGTAGTGGGAAGGTCTATGCCGGGAGGAACCACGTGCATGCGCCCGGGGTTCAGCCGAGCGAACTGGACGAGATCATTCTGAGAGCAGCGGCTGTCGGTGAGGACCGCGTCGGCGGTCCACCGGCAGGCCGGTATGAGGGAATTGAACACCGCCTTCGTCAGGAACGGGTATGAGGCCGGCATGTGGAGAGGGATGCCGTCGTGGACAGTCACCACCTGCCGGAGACCGGAATGCCGGGGCGGGAAGGGCGCGATACCGCACGGGTCGTGCAGAATGTCGAGGTTCAGGTCGCGCGCGGCGCGGCTCAAAGTGGCGACTCCGATCGACATCACGGCCGGGAGCCTGCGGATCAGGGGCACCGAGTATGTCGGGAAGTCGCGATACCACTGGAGCGTTGAGGACGCGTTGGGGTTAATCAGCGTCAGCTGAATCGACGGGTTAACCCGGCGAAGGCGCGTAGCTCAGGGACCTCGCGTAATTCCCGATACCGGTCAGCTGATCGTCCATCCCATAGGTGAAGAGACCTACGCGAAGGGGAGTGGGGTGCGCTTCACCTGGGTGGGGAGGCCTTCCCGCCGCCCCTCGGGCCGTCAACGCTCGGCGTGATGAATCACCACGACTCCAAGTCTGACCAGAACAACGGTATGAGCGAGCAACGCGTCCCCTCTCTAGGGCGACCTAGTCTAGCGCTATGCGACCTGCGTCCTCCCCCAAGGAGCCGGCAGGTCGCGCGCTTGGCACTCTCTAAGAGTCGGGCCATTACCCGGGAGTTGGTCCACCACACGCGTCGCGCCGACTGTGGCCCGAACATCGTGAGGCGGCTCGATAGCCGTTGATCGTCCAGGCTGGCTCCATCGGCCAATATGCCGTCAGATGGTCCACTCAACGACGCCGCCGTCCCAGCATGCGTCGGGATTACGCTGAATCGACTGTGCCCGAGTATGTGCCGTGAGTAACATCGTGGGGGATTGGCGAGGAATCTGACAACAGAGCGGGCCAGGGAGTCAGGGTCACGCGATGGGCAGCGACGCAAACCACCCACCTGTTTGGTGGCTCAGATCAGTGACTTAGGGCTGGGAAATAGGATAGGCGAGGAACCATGGGCTTCGAGAACACCACGACTATCCCTCGGGAGAATGACCTCGTCTACCGGCTGCCGCCTAGCGACCACCACACGGTCCACGGTCTACCATCCACCGCCTGCCGTCCACGGTTTACCGTCTACCGTCAACCGTCTACCGCCTACCAACCGCTACCCTCCAAAATACCTGCCCCGAAGACGCTGCAGAACGCCAAGGAGGGGATGCCGCCAGGGAGGGGACCGGTCGGATATCCACGGAGCATAGGGGGCAACGGTGAAAGCGGCGAGCAAGAGGAGGACCTCGTCGTAGTTCACTCGCCAGCCGGCGAAGTCGCGCCAGGCCCGATCGCGATCGGGTTTGAGCGGAACGCCGGCCGCCGCCATCATGGCGCAGACCTCATCAAACTCTGCCCGCGTGATGGAGATTGGATCGTCGGGTTTGGGGTCGGGATTGTAGGGAATGAGGTAAAGGTCGGCGATGCGGCGCAGAGCGATGTACCCGGCCCGCAGCATCAGCTGCCGTGATGGGTTTCTGGGAACCTCGACGGCCGAGGTGAACATCGCCGCGGAATCGAGGATAACACCGGCCGCGTTGACCCAGGAGCGATTGGGCTGAGGAGATCGGAAGAACGAGAGAGCGGCCAGAGACGTGTGGCTTTCTTCCAGATCGATAAACCATACCTCCCACTCGGGCCACAGCTGCTGAGCACTTTCAAGGCCCTCGATACGGAGGTAGCGAATTATCAGGTTCCAACACGCCGGAGGCGAGCCCGCCCGGACCTCGAGCGTCGCCACCTCGCGTTCGCGACGCTGCCACGCAGCATAGATCGTCGGCAGGTAAGCGATGAGAAGGGCAGCCAGTAAGAGGCCGATCGCGGCCTCGGTGAAGACGATCAGATCCTTTGGCACGGACTGTCCGACGGTTGCGAATCCGAGCGTGAAGAGCGAAGACCCGCTTACTATCAACGACGTGGCGAGGGAACCGACGCCAACCCCCCAATAGATGAGCGTATAACCGCCAATCACGAGCACTAGCCAGCTGATCGTGAGGGCTCCCAGGCCGATCGGGGCATACAGAGCCATGATGTGGTCGGCCTCCTCGTAGGTGCGCGCACGATGGACTCGCACATCGAAGATGACGCGTACCGTTAGGAACGACCACCTGGCAATCTTGTCAGACACGGCCCGAGGCAGCACAAAGGTCTTGATCGCCGAATTGAGCGTCATGAACACTAACGACATCCCAGCCACGACCGCGAGAACTCGAAGCACCGTGGAGAGGATTGAGATCTGACGCCTCCGGAACGGTATTGACGCTGGTCAGGCGGTGACGAGACTGGGGCGACGCTGGAGGCTACCGCCAACCAACTCGTAGGCGGGGACGCTGGGGGGGCAGAGGTCGGGACGGTGCGTTATCACTAACAGGGCGTTGGCGGATGACTGGGAGAACAAGGTTTGCATGACATCGCGGGCCGTCAGCTCGTCCAATCCCTCGGTAGGCTCGTCGGCGATCAGGATGGGAAAGGCGGCGAGAAAGGCGCGAGCCAGTGCGATTCTACGCTGCTGGCCACCGGATACGGCGTTTCCATGTTCTCCGACCTGGGTGTCCCATCCGTTAGGCAGCTCGTCCACCCAGGCATCCAGGCGCGCCCGCTCCAAGGCCGTCCTGATGTCGAGGTCGGAAGCCTCGGGACGCGCCAGCTTGACGTTTTCGAGTATGCTGCCGGTGAACAGATGGGCGTGCTGGCCGGCGGCGCCAATTGTCCGCCGTACACATTCCTCGTTCAGAGTGGAAATATCGACCCCATTGACCGCGACATAGCCCCCAGAGGGGGAGCGGAATCGAAGGAGTAGAGAGGCCAAGGTCGATTTTCCGGCCCCACTCGGGCCGACGATCACAGCCTGGCCGCCCACCGCGAGGTCGAGCGACAGGTCCCACAGGACATAGGGAGACGAAGGCTCGTAGCGATAAGAAAGATTTGAAATCGTGATGCCGCGGGCAGGGGAGGTCAGCTCACGAGTTCCGGCGGGAGCGACGAAGTCCGGTTGAGAGGTGAGTTCAGCCAACCGGGCTGCGGCGGCGTGACCTCTTTTCCAGGCGGCGATCGCCGGGGATACAGACGTCACGCACTCCACGGCTCCCATGCCGCCGAACACCAAGACTCCCACCTGAAGTGGGTTGAGCCCTCCGGCGAGTGCCGCGATCGCGACAGCGCCGAGCAGGGCAGCCACGAGGCCCGGTAGGGCGCTCTGGATCGCGGCCGCCATCGCATCGCGACGGGACCGGGCGGCGGCGAGCCGGGCGCGACGCTGCTCCACGTCCTCTAACCGACCGGCCATGCCAAGTGCCGCTCCCATGGCCGTGAGATCGGCAATACCGTGGATATATTCGACCGCATCCGCGGTGAAGTCACCGCGCAGCTCCAGCTCTCGGGCTTCGGATCCTCGACCGGACCCTGAGATCAACAATGTCGCGAGAGCGGCTCCCGTCAGCGCGAGCATCAAGGCCAGCCCCGCGGCGGGGAGAATGACGGCGCCGGCAACAACCAGGATGACGGCGGTGAGGAGACTGATGGCCAAGGGTGCAAAACCCCGCACAAACCATTCCTGCATGGTGTCCACATCCGCGGCGACCCGGGCGAGAACATCTCCTCGACCAAACTTTTCGAGTCCGGCGGGAGCAAGAGGGATCAGCCGCCGGTAGATATCGGCGCGAATATCCCCGAGCAGGCGGAAGCTCGCGTCGTGCGAGAGGTACCTATCGAGGTAGCGGAAGATGCCCCGTGAGATGCCAAAGAATCGGACCGAGACGATCGCGACTTCGAGGGACAGGATCGGGGGTCGCTGGGACGCGCGCTCGATCAGGTAAGCCGACACGGCCAGCAAGCATACCGACGAGAGGATCGTCATCACTCCGGCCGCCACCGCTCCGGAGATGCGCGCTCTTTCTCCGACGACGAAGCGCGTCATCAGCGAGCGAGCGGTGAGAGGAGAAGTCGTCACGACGGCAGCTCCAGCAGGGGAGATATCATGGCGGCGCGCTTCGTCGCAGGTGAGCCGCCACCGCCGGGGAGAGCCACCGCCTGCTCGGCCCAGTCGAATCGCTCGGGCTCGTGAGTGGCTATGACGAGAGCAGCCGAGTCGCCCGCGCGCTGTACCGTGGCGAGCACGGCATCACGAGCGACGGGATCGAGAAATGCAGTAGGCTCGTCGAGCAAGAGCAGACTTGGCCGGCGCGCCAATGCACGGGCCAGGGCAACTCTGACACGCTCACCGCCGCTCAGACCTTCGCCGTTTGGTGAGAGACGCCTCGACAGTGAAACGCTTCGATCCGGGAACAGCGAAGCAAGTAGCGACTCGGTCTCGGCTTCTGTCGCCTCGGGTGCGGCCAGGCGAATGTTGTCGAGGACCGTGCCCGAGAACAGCGAAGGACGTTGGGCGACCCAGCCCAGCTGCTTCCGCCAGGCGTCGAGGTCCAGCCCGCCCAGGTCGACGCCGCTCACGGTTATCGAGCCAGTGGACGGCTGGATAAAGGGAACGAGCAGTGACAACAGCGTGCTCTTTCCGGCGCCACTCGGCCCGACAATCAAGGTGGTAGTCCGAGGAGCTATGGAGAGGTCCACTGGTTGGACGATCCCCTCTCCTCTGCCGGCATAGACGCAGGTCACGCCCGTGAAGCGAATAGTCCCAATAGTCATTGCTGCTGTGGAGCCGGCCGGTCCGGCGAGCGTTTCGACATCGGCCAGCTGCCGAGTGGATTGAGCAAACGTGGGAGAGCCGCTCTCGCCCATCGGGACGGTTCGCTGACGTTGTGGCGTCTCAACGTGCCGCTCTTCAGGAATTGAACCTACTGTCGCATCAGAATCCGCCGGGCTCCCGGCGATCTCGAGGACAGTAGAGGCAGCCGTCATGCCCTCTTTGCTGGAGTGGAAAAACGTGCCGAGCTGACGGAGGGGCATGTATGCTTCCGGGACCACGATCAACACTGCCAGGCCGGTCTGGAGGGTCATGCCTCCCTCGACCAGCCGGAGTCCGATCACGGCCGCCACCAGGGCCGTCGAGATGCTGGCGAGGATCTCGAGGACCATTGACGATAGGAAGGCAATCGCCAAGGTTCCCATCGTCGCCTTACGGGAGGCGGCGGTTACCGCGCGTATCCGCTCGACCTGAGCGTCTGCCCGGCCAAAGATGCGCAGATCGGGAAGGCCCTCGACGACGTCGAGGAAGTAGGCCGACAGACGCTGGACCAGCGCCCAACGGCGGTCCATGCGATGTTGAGCGGCCGACCCAACCAGCCACATAAACAGTGGAATCAGCGGTAAGGTCACGAAGACGATCAGTGCGGACAGAAGATCTGTGGCCACAAGATACACCAGCACCAAGGAGGGAACGACCGCGCTCAACACCAATTGCGGCAGGTAGCCGGAGAAGTAGACGTCGAGGGCGTCGATACCGGTCGTTGAGGCGGTGGCCAGGGCGCCCGTTCGGGTGGCGCGCAGAGCTTCGGGTCCACGCACGGCCAGGGCGAGGAAAAGGCGGTGGCGAAGCTCCGAGATGACTCTGCGCGCACCGGCGTGTCCGGCGCACTCAGCGGCCCACATCATCACTCCGCGCCCCAGCGCTATCAGGGCGACCCAAAGGAGAAGGGGGGCGGCGGCCGCGAGGGAGATTCCCGATTGAAACGCCCGGGCGAGAACGGTACTCAAGACGACCGCCAGCGCAATGGCGAGCAGACCGTTGACGATCCCGGTCAAGACGACCAGGGCTATCCAGATGCGGGCGGACGGAAACTCGCGCAGGAGGCGCGACCTGATGGAGGGCATCGCTCTTTAACCGTAAAGGTTTCCGACACCGTAAGGTTTCCGATGGCGCGGGAGGTCTAACTGAAGTCAGTGGCCGTTAAAGCCCGTCGCTCCCGGCTTCTTCTGCAGGACGGCCGGGAGAGCGAAGTCGTCACTGCCGACTCTCTGGCGGAACACCCAGTAAGTCCACCCCTGATATAGCAGGACGATCGGGGTGAAGACGAGGGCAACCACGGTCATGACGGTCAGCGTGTAGTTGGAGGAAGCGGCATTGAGCACGTTCAGGCTGAACGCCCGGTTGGTACTCGACACCAGCACGTGTGGATAGAGATTGAGGAAGATCGTGAGGAAGGTGAGGGCGATGGTCAGGCCGGTCAGGGCAAACGCCGAGCCCATCTGGCGGGCGCGTACAAGGATTCCGGCAGAGACTATGGCAGCCAGTGCCGCGAAGGGCACGAAGGATGGGACCACGCCCGTGTCGTGAACCGCGGTCGCGTTGACATATGTCCAGGCGAGAAATGCGAGAACGACGGCCGCAACGGGCCATGAGAGCCGCCAGGCGATGGCTCGGGCTCTCTCGGCGATGTCGCCTTTGGTTCGGATCGACAGGAAAATGCTGCCATGCATGGTGAACAGCAGCAGGGTCATGAGTCCGCCGAGCAATGCGTACGGCTGCAGCAGATTGAAGAAGTTACCCGTGTATTCGTGCTGGGCGTTGATTGGGACACCTTTGAGCATGTCGGCGAACGCCACACCCCAGAGCAAGGCCGGGAGAGCGCTGCCGACGAATATGCAAACATCCCACCACTTCTTCCACTGCTCAGAGCGTCTCTGATGACGGAACTCAAAGGCGACTCCCCGGACGATCAGGGCGAGAAGGATCAGCAGCAGCGGCAGGTAGAAGCCGCTGAAGAGGGTAGCGTACCACTGGGGAAACGCGGCAAACGTCGCACCGCCCGCTGTGAGTAGCCACACCTCATTACCGTCCCAAAAGGGTCCGATCGACCGAATCACAACGCGGCGATCGTCATCGCTGCGGGAAATGAACGGCAGGAGGGTGCCAACGCCGAAGTCGAACCCTTCGAGAAAGAAGTAGCCGATCCAGAGGATGGCAATGAGCGCGAACCAGACGGTGTTGAGTCCTTCCCAGGCTGGAGTCATGGAGCTGCCTCACTGTGAGTTTTCAGTTGTCAGTTTTCAGTTGTCAGTTGGACGGCGTCAGACGCCAGGGTCGAGGTCTGGATGTTTGGAGAGACTGCTGAGGTTGTGTTGGGGGAACTTGGCGATCAGTCCATTCATTGGTAGGTGTGCCTTAGTAGACGGTTGCCAGGGAGAGCTCGGCCGACTCTAGGTCCAGTGCGTCTGAGTCTCCGGGGTCTTGGGAGTCGGTCCGGACTACCGCGGCCATGAGGACGGCGGTGATAACGGCCAGGATGCCATAGAGGAGGGTGAAGGCCGCCAGAGAAAGGGCGACGGTCCAGGCGGGAACAGAGGGGGAGACGGCATTGCGTGTCAGCAGGAGGCCAAACACTACCCATGGCTGGCGGCCGACCTCCGTGAAGATCCAGCCAAAGAAGTTGCCGGCGAAGGGCAAGATCAGGGCGTAGAGGGCGAGCCGGTGATACCACCGGCTGGTCTCGAGAGAGCCGCGCCTCCAGAGCACCAAGCCGATAAAGGCGATCAAAGCGAGGAGGAACGCGATTCCGACCATCAGGCGGAACGTCCAGTACGTCACGCCGATCATTGGCTTGTAGTCGCCGGGGCCATATTTGGCCCGATATGCCTTCTGAAGATCTGTGAAGCCTTTTACCTGGCCGTTCCAGGTGTTGGTGGCGAGAACCGACAGAAAGTGAGGAGCGGTGACGTCAAATCCCGAGGTATCGCACGGGCCGACGGCGAATAGGGAGAACGAGGCGGGCGCCGAGGTGCGACAGAGGTTCTCGGCGGCGGCCATCTTCATCGGCTGCTGTTGCGTCATGATCTGAGCCTGAACGTGGCCGCTGAATCCGGCGCCGATAGCGGCCACGAATGCAATCACCAGCCCGAGCCTGAGGGGGAGGGCAAATATGTCGCCCGTGTCGCCGCGGGCGTAGTGCCAGCAGCTAACGGCGACGAGAAGAACTCCCGCCAAAAGGGCGGCGGCGATCATGGTATGGACAAACGTGATCAAGAAGGTGGAGTTGGTGAGAACCGCCCAGATGCTGGTCAGCTCGGCATCGTGAGTCTTGGGATTGATCCGGTAGCCGACGGGATGCTGCATCCAGGAGTTGGCGGCCAGGATGAATGCCGCCGAAAGCATGGTTCCCAATGCCGTCAGGTAGATGGTGGCCAGATGAAGCTTGGGCGACAGACGGTCCCAGCCGAATATCCAGACGCCGAGGAACGTCGATTCCAGGAAGAAGGCGATCAGGGCCTCCATTGCCAGCGGGGCGCCAAAGATGTCCCCGACGTATCGCGAGTAGGACGACCAGTTCATTCCAAACTGGAACTCCTGGACGATACCGGTGACGACGCCCATGGCCACATTGACGAGGAACAGCTTGCCCCACAGGCGGGTCAGCGACCTCCATCGAGGACTGCGGGTCTGGACATACTTGGTGTGAAACACCGCCACGACCCAGGAGAGGCCGAGGGTGACCGGCACGAAAATGAAGTGGTAGAGCGTGGTGATCGCGAATTGCCAGCGGGCAAGGTCGAGGGCGGACATCGGGTATTCTGCCTCCATCCTGCGATGCGCGAGGGCTCGTCCGGAGCGAAAAACCCCAAACGCTGAGCCACGTCGCGCTTGATGGTATGGACGCAGGCCACGCCCGCGGCATCGGTTCGAGAACTGATATTTGGCAGGAAATGACCGGAAATCCCTCGGCCTCGGCCACGCTCGTCGCGAGATTGGGCCATAAACCTGGACGGGCGTCCAGACTGCCTGGAGGTACCTAGCGTCCTCGACGGCGGTTGCGCCTTGCCTGTCGCTCCGAGCGACGGCTCCCGGCAGCCGCCGAACCCCGTCGACGCTCGACGCCAAGGAGGTCGAGAGCGAGGATGAAGGCGCCGACGATGATTGGCCAGATCGGCCAGAATGAGCCGGCCCCCGTCAGAGCCCACACCACGACCAGGAACACCATCAGTACGACATAGGTCAGCACCCGGTCGCGCATCCGTCGGGCTCGCACCCGACTAGCCGCGTCATCCGCCGCGGGTGCAGGTTCGACGGCGGCCGGAGCTGAGGCGGACGGCAGGTCCGCCGTAAGATGCGCTAACTCCGGGAGCGTCTTGGCCGCGTAGGCGGCGTCGAGCCGCTGTTGCAGCTCGTCCAGATCGAGGCGTCCGTGCGAGTAGCCGTCGCGAAGGATGGTCGCCACTCGCTCACGGTCCTCATCCGAGGCACGAGGAGCGGGGGTTTGAGCTTTCTGCGGATCGGGCATGTCTGGCCGATGATAGCGCGGGCAGCGGCAGTTTTCCGGTTTTCGGTTTTCGGTTTTCGGTTTTCGGTTTTCGGTTTTCGGTTTTCGGTTTTCGGTTTTCGGTTTTCGGTTTTCGGTTTTCGGTTTTCGGTTTTCATGTGATGGTAGACGCTGCGACGTCGCGTACGCTGCGCTCCCAGTAGGAGCAGCTGAAGCGTGAGAGGAGTCTGTGCCGCAGCCGCTGGCTGGCAGCGGCCAAAAGCCACCTCGGTGGATGGGACGGGACGATAACGGCGACGGGAGGAAGGACACCCAGCCGGATCCGCTAGATACTGCTCGTCTGATCGTGTTAGGTGGATCTCGGTTTATGTCATGCTCCGGTCGCCTGCCCTGGATGGTCTCCTGCAAGCTAGAAGGACGATCATGCGCGATGCGGGCACTCAACTCAGGCGCTTGTGTGAGAGATGTCGAAGGAGGGACTCTACACTCGGGTTTGGCCCTCACTATGACTAGGGTGTGGCATCTTTGATCCCGGACATGCTATGTATAAAAACTCTATGATTGGTGCGGAGAAACGCCAAGCCGCCACTTGTAGACTGCTGATCGATCGTTGGCGATGTGCCGGCACTCCGGCGAGGTTCACGCGCTGTTGCTTAAAGAGCAACCTTTGCAAAGGGAAAGTTATGCCAGCCTCACGCATCTCGATCATCACGTGCCTCACGCTTGTCGTTTCCTCGGCAGCATTCCTGTCAAGTACACCGGCGTATGCGAGCGGCGTTTTAGCCCCTGATCCGCCCAGTCCGAACTGGCACGTTGTGAGCTCGCCAGATACCTCGTCCACCCAGAACAATTATGTCTTGGCCGGCGGGCATACCTGCCTATCGCGGACCGACTGTTGGATGGTCGGGTATTACAACAATGGAACTGTTAACCAAACCCTGATTGAGAACTACAACGGTAGAAGTTGGATCATAACTCCGTCGCCAAATCAAGCCACGACCGGAGGCGCTAGTCTAGACAATCAGCTCAACGGAGTGACATGTACTGCGGTTGACAACTGCTGGGCGACGGGCCATTACGTGAACGGCACCAACCAGACCCTGGCTCTGCACTGGGACGGTACTTCGTGGAGTATCGTGAGTACTCCCAACCTTACGAAGGGCAGCATGCTGTTGGGCGTGCAGTGTCTGTCGGCGAGCCAGTGCTATGCCGTGGGCCACGGCACCGCCAGCTCCGGTCCACCACAGGCGCTCATCGAAGCATATGATGGAGCGAGCTGGACTGTCGTGGCCTGGCCGAACACGCTATCGAACAGCAACACGGCTCCAAACGAGCTGCTGTCGCTTAGCTGCGCCAACAGCACTCACTGCTGGACAGCAGGGTGGCAGACGCTAAACGGTGTGCACCAGACGGCGGTTGTAATGTTCGACGGCACCGTTTGGAGCGCAGCTTCACCTCCCAATCAAACCACGAATACCGACAACGTCCTCAGCTCTATTTTCTGCACCAGCCGCAAGTCATGCCTGGCGGTCGGTTACTACAATACGGCGGCAGCGAACTATCAAACCCTGAGCGAGTCCTACGACGGGATTAGCTGGACGATTACTCCTTCGGCCAATCAAAACATCACCTACAACAATCAGCTGATCCAGGTCAGCTGTCCATCCGCGAGACTGTGCTGGGCGACTCTCGTCTACAGCGACGGTACGGCGACGCGAAGTCTCTTTGAGCAGTACACCGGCACGAGCTGGAGCATCTACTCGACTCCCGAGGGACTGCCCTCAGGAGGCGAGAACGTGACTCTCCTTGCCTGTGTCTCGACAAGATTGTGTTGGGCCGGAGGGAGTTATCTGACTGGAGGTTACGACCAAACCATAATCCTCCAGTACAACGCTCCTCCCTTAGGGCGGCACCATCGGAGGACTCAACCAGTTTGGGGAGGAGCAGTAGCGCCAGCGTAAGAAGCCGGGTCAGGCGCCGGGATGTCGTTGGTTCGATACGGCCCTGACGGCAGAGCATCCAACTTCCTTAAAGAGGCCAAGAAAAGTAGGCGAGAACAGTCGACGTCTCTACCTATCCACCGGCGGCCCTCGCGAAGGATCCGGCAGTCCGGCCGGCGAGATGGGAGCCGGCCAGACTAGAGAAAGTCGGAAGTTGAGGGCAGGCCAACGCGAGCGGCACCGAGCCGCACGAGAAGAGACTAACGTCGGACCTCTCTACTGGACGGCGGTCGGAAAGGTCACCTTTACCGGAACTTTCACCGGCTTTGGGTCCGACGACGTTGCCAGCGAGATGTTGAAGATGCCTGGGGACTTCGGGTTGCCGACGCCATCCATGCGCAGGGTGATGAGTTGTCCGCCCTCGATTGAGAAAGGCGCAATGATCTCGTCTATCACGCCGGGGCGCCGGCTGCCCGCCACCGCTTTGACCTCTGGACAGGCGTTATAAATGCCATCCGGAACGTCCGCGACCAGAAATCCGGAGTTGCAGCTTGTGCTGGGTGGCTTCATGGCCGGCGGCAGCTCTACCTGGATCCAGCCATCCCCCTGCCCCAGCGCCGCTTGGGGGACGAACGTCAGGACGTAGCTGACCTCGGTGGCGCTCTCGGAGTGCGAGGTGGCGTTCATCGCAACCGGGTGGACGGCGTCTGCCGGCTTGATCTGGAGAGGGAAGGAGGCATTGACTCCCAGCGTAGTTGACAGCCTGAACGTGTACGAGCCGGCGTTCGCAACGTTCAGAGCTACGACGGACACGGTCACGACATCGCCGCTCTTGACCGAAACAGGAAGGAGAAGATTGACATTCGAGGACGTGTTGTGCGCCTTGGACGAAAAGTTGACGCAACCTCCCGTCGTCTCGGTGTTATCGTCCGTCACCAGATAGCCGGTTCCACATCCCGCTGATGGGAAAATGGTGCCGGGTGGCGCTGAAAGGCTAATCGTTCCCCCATTTGTGGCGGCCGACGTCGTTACGCCGAAGCTGACGCTGTACACGACCCCTCGTGCCGCTGCCTCGTTGGACGTGAGCGAGAGACTGGGCTTGGCCGTCACCAAAAGGCGGCTGGCCCCGAGTGCCACGGCCACCGGATCGGAAGACGTCTTCAGGGAGGTGGATGGCCCGGGAGCGTGCTTTACTCCGCTGATTATGATCGTCACCTCGTCGCCCGGATTCACCTGAAAGCGTGGCTGGATAGTGAGCTGCTCTCCTCCCCTCGAGGCGAGGGTCGCACTCTGACAGCCATTGAATTGCCGGGTAGTGTCGTCGATAAGATCGTAAGCGGCACAGCCGGCCGGCAATCCAGCGATGTCGTTGACGATGATGGTCGAGGAAGAAGCTGTAAGGCCGCCCGTGCTCCTGAAGCTGATGTCTGCGGTGCGAGTGGCGTCGGGTGAAGACGGGAGGGCGGCCCAGACCGGAAGCGTGACTTTCTGTTCATTGACCAAAGTGAACGGAACAAGTACGGCAGTGGGATCAGACGAGGTCGAAAGCTTCAGATCGTATTTCCCGGCCCCGGCCGGATTGCGAACACCTTCCGCCTTCACCGTGACCACGTCGCCGGCCGCAACGCTCACGCCGGTTATGATGTGTAGCGTTGGTCCTGTGGTCGACGTCTTTCCAGTCCCGGAGCCAGAGACGGAGACGGACTCGCATCCAGCCGTGTTCGTTGTGTCGTCAGCAATGGTATAGAGGTCGCAAAACCGCGAGCTTTGAAAAGCGGTACCGTTCGAGCCCGCAACAGTGATTGTCGAGTAGTCTCGCGTCAGGCCGCTGGTGGCGACGAACGACAGCGTATACGTGACCTGAGTCGCATCAGCCGAATACGAGCTGAGGTTTAAGGTCCGCGGCGGCGTCTCCTGGATGCCTGGCGGTTGCGGCTGTCCGCCGGCAGCCGCGCTGCCGGTGGACAGGAATGCACACGAAATGAGCAGTCCTGAAACCATGGTGATAAGCATCAAGGATCGATGGAGCGCAAACCCGCCGACATTGTTCTGATTGCCGCGTCTAAACTCATCACGGGACAGCCCGAGGAATTCGTCTCGTACCCCTGCTTCTGACGACGATGGATCGCTCATAAACATCCGCCCAAGCCCTCCTTAGCCGATTGCGCTGCAGATTCTGATTGCTCAGAAGATGGAGCCTGGTGAACCGGCTGCCGGTCGATTTCACTACCTTGACGCTCCATCACCTGAGTTGACGAATTCTAGTCAAGAGGACGCGGTGTGTCAATAGGCTGTCGTACTGCTTAAATCCTTTGACCCACAAGCCCCTGCAACATCAAGGCGCCGCAGCGAATCCCGGAGATGGTTTTACAGATCAGACTCACGGCGAAGCCGGCCAGTCATGCAATCCGCTGGGCCGGTCCGTGGACGCATGGGCAGGCCACTTCCTAAGAATCGACTGAGAATCGACTGCGATTTGCGAGAGCGCACGGCTCGGCCACTTACAGCAAGCCGTTCGAGCGGCACGTGATGGCATGAAGTGACTCTCGACCGGGCGCTATCTACATCGCTAGCGAGTCTGTGACCCACGTCGACGCGCCGATGCCGTTAGGTGGACAACCCGCGGCGGCCAGATAAAGGTTGCTGGCCCGCCTGACAGCGAGGGATGAAATCGCTGCCCTGGTCGTACCGCAGGATTAGGAAGGCAAAAACACGATGGCACCAGCTTGAAGCAAGCAGGCTGAGCAGGTCAGGCATACTGGCGTCGCAGCCACCAGTAGGTAAGTCCGCACAGCGCCAGCGCGGCTGCGAGGAAGATCCCCATCTCGGTCCACTGAAACGGCCAGAAGCGGCTACCCGGCTGGTAGGTGACGACCGTGTGGAAGGTCGCGGAGACCAGCCTGCTAATACACGCAGCATGCGCCGATTCGATCTGTGTTGGTTGAACCGACGCGCTGGTAAACCGCTTGTACGCGGGACAGGTTCGCAGAAATGCCTGGCCCGTGAGCGCGTGGCCGGACTTGTCGACCACCGCCGTCGAAAACACCCAGGCGTTCGGGATGACCACCGAGGGATGTGTGAGCGAGAAAGTGCCGGCCTGCTCCCCGAGGCTCAGGCTGCCAAAGCCGGTGTGCAAGAGCGAGACGGACTCGTGGAGAGGAGAGGCGAGATTCGGGCGAACCCACTGCTCGACCGCCAGTCGCGCTACGACGAATCCCGCCAGCGTCGCGCCCATCGCCGGGACCGTCCGGCGTAGCAGCACGCCCGTCATCATTCCGAGGGCGAAGGCGAACGCCGCGTACCCGACCGGCGCGATGCCGTGGAAGCCGAAGTTCACGGGGTCGAAGCTGTTGCCATAGTAAGAGTTGGGCTGGAAGTTCTTGGTCGCCGCGTCGAGCGGGCTCGCCCACCGATCGATTATCCAGGTGACCAGCCCGCCAATCACCATGCCGGCCAGGCCGACCAGCGCGAGCTTCACGACGAGCCAGCGCCGGAGGGTGACGCTCTGCGTCCACGCGAGGCGGAACGTGCCCGTTTCGAGCTCACGGGCTATCAGGGGTGCGCCAAAGAAGACCCCAATGAGCGCAGGCACGAATATAACGACGAGCGGCAGGACACCCTGAAGCAGCACGTCGACACCAAACACCGGATTAGGAGTCGTGGAGCAGTCTCCCTCGGCTCTGCAGGCGCGTTGGAATGCCTCGTTCACCTGCGCCAGGTGCGGCCCGGTGATGACGAGCACAACGCCGAGCGCCGCGAGCAGACCGAAGCTGATGACTGCTTCGGCGCGGAACTGGCGCAGCGTCAGGCGGATCATGGGCGAACCTCCAGCCTCGGGCGAGTGTTTGATTGGGCGGCTTGCGTCATGTAGGCGAGGACTAGGTCTTCGAGGTCGAGCTGCTCGACGGACCAGGAGGGATCGAGGATCGGCTCTTCCGTCCGTACGATAAGCGTGGTCTGACGATCGGTGTGGCTCTCCCCGATGACCTGCTGCTCGCTCGGCAGCGCATCGTGATCGTGTCGTGGGCCTGTCAGCCGGTAGTGGGTTGTGAGCAGCTCGTCGATGTCGCCCGCGACCTGAACCCGTGAGTCGGCTAACACCACCAAATAGTCACAGACCCGTTCGAGGTCGGCGACGAGGTGGGACGAGACGACGACGCTGGCCCCGTGCTCGACGACGATCTCCATTAGGCCCTGGAGAAACTCACGCCGGGCGAGGGGATCGAGGCTCGCGACTGGCTCGTCGAGCACGAGCAGCTCCGGTCGCTTCGCCACGGCCAAGGTGAGGGCGAGCTGCGCGCGCTGGCCACCCGAGAGATTGCCCGCGTGCTGTCGGAGGTCGAGCCCGAGTCGCTGGATCCGTGCCCTTGCGCGCTTATCGTCCCAGCTCGGGTTCATCCACTCGCCAAATCGCAGGTGGTCGGCAACGGAGAGTCCCGGGTACGTCGGGGTATCCTGGGCTACGAACCCGATGCGTGCAAGTTGGTCGGGGGTAGTGCCGGGGCGACCGCCGAGAACCAAGATCGAGCCGGCGCTCGGTCGCAGAAGGCCGACGGCGAGTTGGAGCAGGGTCGTCTTGCCGGCGCCGTTGGGCCCGACGAGCCCGACGACCTTGCCGGCCGGAATGGCGAGTGTGCATTCGGAAAGCGCCCACTTTCGTCCGTAGCGCTTGCCGAGGCCGTACGCCTCGATGAGGACGGTCACGCTATGCCTTCTGCCGAGGAGGACCGAACGACGTCGCGAAAGAGCGCTTCGATGCTCTCCTCGTCGAGCCCGGCGCGCCGAGCCTGGCCGAGCCAACGTTGCAGGCTCTGACGGAGTGGTCCATGGGCCGCGAGCGAGTCATCCGACAAAGTCTTCGTGACGAATGTGCCGATGCCTGGCCGCGCTGCCGCCAAACCGAGGTGCTCCAGCTCCTTATAGGCCTTAAGCACAGTGTTCGGGTTAATCGCGAGGGTCGCGACCACCTCCTTTACCGTAGGTAGCTGGTCGCCCACGTCGAGGAGGCCGAGCCGCAGCGCGTGACGGACCTGCTGGACGATCTGCTGGTAGGACGCGACTCCCGACCGGCTGTCGAGATGGAATTCGATCACCGATGACTCCCGGATCATTTCTTTATCTAGATAACTAGATAACTATAGTACAGATAACCCGCCTCCTGCGGTAAAGCTGTAGTCTCAGGCCTAGAGCACTCCGGTCTGGTCCCCGGCACCGGCGGCGATGTCCAGTACGCGGTCGTTAGGCTTGAGGTACGCGGCATCCAGCATCTGCTGGGTGGCAGCGCCATAGAGTCGCTCCCGCGGCTCGGTTTAGCGGCTCCGGCGTTTCGCTTCCTCAGCGGCTTGCGGGTCCTTTAGCTGGCGCCTGTCCGCGTGCTTCCTAGCGCTCCCCATTGTTCAGTGCCCCTCATCCAAACCGTAACGCCTGGGCGTGCTCCGGTTCGATAAGGAAGACGACACGACCTGTCCGTAACGGGTAGGGCTGGCCAATGTATTTCTGCGCAATCGCGTCGATTATGACCCACGCGGCCTCACCTTCCACTCGTTCAACGACACGACCTCGGACCTGTGCCATCGTAAAAGGTTGCTCATGATGGGTAATAGAGATAGCCACACGCGGGTCACCGTCGAGATTGCGTGCCTCTCGGGAGGTAGGGTCGGTCAGGAATGCGATCCGGTTGCCCTGCAGTCCGATCCAGACTGGGACACTGTGCGGCGCACCGTCCGGAAGTACCGTGGCGATGTGAGCGTAGTTGGGCCCATCGAAGAGGGTTCGGACCGCCTCCGGCAGCTCGGTCATGTGTTCCTGTCTCCGGCCATCAAGTGCGGGTGCAAGCGTGAGGTCGGGCGACGACCCCAGGCGTCTTTTCCAGTTCCGTAGACTATGCACGGCCAGGCAGGTTCGTCGGAGCAAGATCAGTACCCTGGATGGCACCACCAGCTTTCGACGTTGGCACCGCATGACCACATCGCGGGTGTGAAGACTCCTCGACCTTTACCGGCCAGTTTGACAGGTGGCTGGACCGCCGTGACTGCGGATGCGTTCGACGAGCATGTCCATTCGCTTTAAGTAGCCTTGAAGTCGGTAGCCGTGTCTTTGACCGACATAGGTGAGCGGTCACGCAGTCCGGCGAAGAGGTCTGATTCGGGCTCGGGAACCTCAACCGCCGAGCGCACGCGGATAAACGATTCCGTACGCAGCAGCGTGTCGAACAGGTCCGGGGGCATGCTGTTGAGTCCGTCGTCCTCGCTGACCTGGGTTTTGTGCTCCATCAAGGCAGCGCGTTTACGGCGAACATAGGGTGAGACGTCAACGCGGGTGGTTATGAGATCGTCCGGAGTCAGGTACGATTCGTAGTCGTAGTCTGACTCTTCCGGTCCAAGAGGAATACCACGTTCGTGCATCTGCTCGGCGATGTATTGCCAGACCGATCGGGGGTTAGCCGAGTTGTAGAACTTGGGAACCGACCATGCGGCAAGACCAAGGTCAGGAAAGCGACCTGGATCAGCCGCTGCCTCCACGGCAAGCGTCGTGACTTCGTGGGCGGTGACGTGGTCGGGGTGACCATAGCCGCCGCGCTCGTCATAAGTAACAAGCACGTCTGGGCGTACCTCACGGATCAGCCGGACGACGCGCTCGACGGCCTCCTCGCGGTCAGACTGCAGGAAGCTGTCGGAGTGGTCATTGGCCGGGGTGCCGAGCATGCCGGAGTCGCGGTAGCCCAGGGAGTACACCTCCTCGATGCCGAGGATTCCAGCGCTGCGGGCAAGCTCCTCGGCCCGGATCTCGGCAAGCCGAGCCTTGTGTTCCGGGGTGTCACGGTCCGGGTCGCGGATCTCCCCTTCCTCGCCGCCGGTTGCGACCACGAGCACGGTGCGCATCCCCTCATCCGCTGCGGCGGCAAAGACACCGCCCGTGCCGAAGATCTCGTCGTCCGGATGGGCGTGTACCGCCATCAAAGTGAGGCGCTCGGAGGCCATGGTATCTCTCCTTTCGTGACAACTGGCCCTCTTTGCAGTATCGCCGACTCCGCGGTCGTGGGACGCGATGCCGACCAGCCTCCAAAGATTCCGACTGGAAGCGGTGCTGTCCGGCAAGGATTTCTTGAATGGCACCAATGGAAAGGTGCATCAGCCGCGCGACTACATTTCCCGCCTGTGCCCCCTGATGCAAGGTCTTGGTACAGCTCCAAAACGCGGGCGAATGCTCTGGGATGTGGTGCCTTCCGAACGCCTTGACTCGCTGTCGAGCTCCCAGCCGCCGGATTCGAGCTGTCGCCGTGGAGGGAACCATGGGAGTCCAGCGTGATCCTGAGATCCTCCGAGTGCAGCATCAGAAGCCGATCTTGGAAGCGGTTAGTTCGAGTCCCCGGCGGGACCTAGCCGAGGTACTAAAAGAGAGGGTTCCAGCTGCGGGGGCCATGCGGGGGCCAGCGTAGAGAGGAGCCCCATGTTACCCACCTCGCGAGTGAGGTACGCTCCGCTCTCAGGCTCTGGTCTGCCAAAGCTCTCGTGAAAACGTGCGAGCGAACAGCTGTGTGGAGTAAGGCGTACGGCCGCGACCCCATAAGGAGCGAGGCCAAGCGAGGGGCGGACATGGTGGGGATCGCCGTTCTGCAGGCCCGGAGGGGACCGGTCCCCCGGTTCAGGAGTAGGTCGAGGCGCCTAATGCCCGGGCAAACCCGCTGTAGCTTCTGGCGCGAGACCTGCACGTCCAGGGCGATCGGCCACGTCTTCCTCTGCCTGCTGCTGCCTCTGTAGTACACGTTGGGGGGCAGACTGAATCTTGCCGTAGGCACGCCGGAAGCGGGCCCTATCCTGCCGCGCACCAGTCGAAGCTTGTATTGCTGGACGGCGCCCCAGGTAGTCTTGATCAACGCATCGAAGCCCCGAAGCACGGAGGTTCGGGCGTCGTAATACAGGACAGCGCTTAGCCGGGGCTGTCCTGGCCACTTTCGAACACCGATCACGTCGACGCGGTGACCCTGAAGGCTGCGGTGACCCAGCGAGACATTGCCGGGAGCTCCCCCCCGAAGAAGCCGGGCAGCGGCCACGCCGTAGAACAGGTTGGCGGGAAGGACCGTGGCGGTGCTGGGGAACTGCCCGTCAAACGGCTCCATCATGGCACTGAACGGGATCATCGGGCCGCCCGCACAGTTCCAGTACGGCGTCGAATACGCCCAGTTGCCCACGAGGGCGTATTGAAGAAGGATGCACTCACCGGACCTATTCCTAGGCAAAATCGACATGTTCTCTCGAACGGTTTCGGGAATCCCAGCGTGTGCTCCCCGAATCCATATGTCCGCGGCGCCCGTCTGGTGGCTCCTCGGGTGCTGACGGTCGGTTAGAACAATCCGGTAGTGGAGACTTGCAGCCTGGGTGGGTCCGAGGTTAGCCCTCAGCGCGCGTGCGAGCACCGCTCGGGCCGACACCGCGGGAGCTTGGGCGGGGTGAAGCCCGAACAGCCCTACGGCAAGGGCCACGGCGGCAACGGCGAAGCCCGCCGCTATGACGGCTCCAGCGTGGCTACCGAGCCTGCGCCTGCCCGCGCGTTCGTTCCCGGGGACTGGACGCAGCCGCGCCCGTGGGTACGCCGGGGTAGCCTCGCTGCCTCGCGGCAGGCTCAACCCGGCAGAGCCACGACCTAACCTTGCGTCTCGAATGGCAGCTAGGACTGCGTGGTCGACCGCTGGAGGCGCTTTGACTAGCGATGCCGCGGCTGCCATCAGAGCAAGCCGGTCGAGAACTGGTCGAACGTCATCGCTCCCCTCAGCTCCGAGAATGTCCTGGAACTCGTCAGAATGGGTGTTCATCGTAGAATTCCTTTAGCTTCTTGAGTCCTCGCTGCAGTGCCTTCTTGGCTGCTTCGTCCCTCATTCCTACCGCGTGGGCGATGTCGGATACCTTGAGCCCAGCCTCAAAGCGCAGCGCAATCATCTCCTGAGTTCTCGGATTCAGGCGAGCGAGGCAGGTCCGCAACCAGTCGAGCTCCTCCTCCGAGATCCGGCTTGGATCCGCCTCCTGATCGACGCTTGGGATCGAGCCTTCGGGCAAAATATCCCACGCGATCGAGGGCTTCTTTCGTTTGAGGGCAGAATTCGCGGAGTTGTGCGCGATGGCGAACAGCCAGGCAGCGAATGATCCCTTCTCGGGACGGTAGTGGGAGCGGCTGCTGAGCGCTTTGAGGAATACCTGCTGTGTGACGTCCGCGGCGTCGTCGACATTTCCCAGGCGCCGCAGAAGGTAGACGTAGACGCGATCTCGATAGCGGAAGTATAGGGTCTCGAACGCGGAAGGATCGCCGGCTGCGAGCACGGCGAGCGTATCGTCGGGTGCTTCAGTCTCGACCTCGTCATCGAATCGCTTCTCGGAAGGCACTTCTCGGATAGTCAACACTCGCTCAGGCGTCCAGCAACCGGCTCAAAGCTCTGCCCGGCTCACTTACTAATACTCCCGTTGGTGAAAAAGGGGACAGGATGTCTCCCCCTCGCCTGGCGAACAAGGAGACGATATCTTCCGCGCTAAGTACGGTCGGTTCTGGCCGCGTACCTCCGATCTGGTCGAAATCGACCGCCGCCTCTATCTTGAGGACAGGTCGCCAGGTCCCTGAACCCTCGTCGTCCCTTTCGGCCGGCATCCGGCTCGCACCACGTCTCCGGTGGAAAACCGTCCCCGCGTCCGTCAGCCTACCCCAACGGACACGCGGACACTTTTTCAGCACCCGAGCCGCCCGCGGGCATCTGCCGGTGCGAGGCGCCTCAACCGACCTTGATACTGAGGTACAACGCCGACCACATGCCCGGTTGGGAACGGCTGTGTGCAGGTCGACGCGATCGACCCGCTGCCGGGATGGCAGCCGGGCGATCCCGCGGCCATCTATGTGCGCGCCCTGGGCTCAACCCGCTAACGCTCTGGGGAAAGGCATGCTGAAAGCCGGCTCCCGGCCTCATTTCATGTCTAGTCGCGGCGCCTGACGTACCACTTTGTTCAGGGTCGTCAGTACGGCTAGAACGACGAGCACTGCAGCCAGTATCAACACTGTCGAATGCGGTCCGACTCTCTGCAGCAGCAATCCTGCCAGAGCTGTCCCGACCGGCTGCCCTCCAAAGGCCACCAGGCGGAAGACGCTGTTAACCCGGCCCTGGAGCTCATCGGGTATTATTGCCGCCCTATACGTGAACTGAACGACGTTGTATATGGGATTCAGGAAGAATAGCCCGCCCATCACGACGCCCAGCGCAATCACGTTAGGGGCAACGGCCATGAGTGGGAATACCGCCGCAGCAGCCCATGAGACGGCGACCATCGCCTGACCGAACGTCAGACGCCTTTGAACACGTACTGAGACAAGCGCTCCAAGGAAGCCTCCGACTGCACCGAGGGAGAAAATCGCCCCTATAGCAAACGCCGACGCGTGGAGTTGTTGTGCCAGGACGATAGCAGCCAGGAATCCACCTGAGAACACCAGGTTGTTTCCGCCGGTGAGAAATGCCAGAAATCGAATCAGCTTGTGGCCGAGCAGCCAGGCGAGGCCTTGCCGTATATCCGCGATCAGGGCGATTCGTGAAACTGGGCGCTCTCCCTGAAATCGGGTGCGAATGAACGCCAGCGAGATTACGGACAGGCCGTACGAGACGGAATCGACCAGGAATGGGATCCCGCGGCCGATTTGAAACAGCAATCCGGCGATAGGCGGTCCAAGCAGGGAGGAGATGGGTTCAATAATCTGGTTCTGTGCCGTCGCAGCGTGGAGCTGCTCGCGTGGAACGACTCTCGGTAGTGCCGCGGCTTCGCAGACGTTGAAGAACACGAAGAGGGTGCCGCCAGCGGCTGCCACTACGTAAATCAGGGCGAGCGACAGATGCCCGAGCGCCATTGTTATGGGGATGGCGGCGAATACTATTGCCCGGCCCAGATCGCACAGGATCATGACCTTCTTGCGGTTCCACCGATCCGCCAACGCTCCGGCGGGCAGAGCGAACACGAGATACGGGACGGCATACGCCGTCGCGACCAGACCCGCCTGAGCCGGTGAGTGCGTCAATGCCAGCACCAACAGAGGCAGGGCGAGAACGGTCATCATGCCACCGGTCGACGAAACCGCCTGGCCGCTCCACAGCAGCATGAAGTCTCGATTGCGCCATAAAGCAGTGCGCGGGGGAGCGGCCGGGAGGGTGTTTCCGCTTGTGGTCACATGAGTGCGATAGCGGAAGAGGTTCGAGGGGCCCGCGGCGGAGGTGGGTTCAGGATCTCACCGGCTTCCTAACAGGTGCGCATTTGCCGCGCCGAGAGTGGAGGCTGCATGGGTGATATCGACAGCTTGTTCGTTTGTTCCCGCTATGTAGCTGAGGAAAGACGAACACTTATCACGATCGGCGGGAGGCCAATAGTGGCCCTAGAAATGGAGGTACTCGCATCACACTTCCTCCCGCCATGAGCTGCAGCCTCCGAAGCGCCGCCTTCGCATCACCTGCTTCAATCATAAATGCGCACTACACATTATTTAAGGTGATATGCATCATATTCAGTTCGGCAAACTAGCTCGAACTGTGACCTAAGCCAAGGTTTAGCAGGTCGAGCGGATCAGCCGGGTAGTGCCGCCGCTACCGGAAAAGATTGAGCGGCACCCTGCATGAGGGCTTCAAGAAGCCCTCGACTACAGATTGGTCTTGAGAGCGCAGCGAAATCAAGCTTAGCCTTCCGATGCCACCCCATTGCCGAGATTGGATGGTACGGCCGGCAAATCTCCTCAGTGTGCAGGCGCGTCTACGCCTGGCACATTGGGAACAGTACAGAACGGCGTGGTACCTACCGGATGCATGCCGTATCCGTACGAAAACCTCCCGTACTTTTGGCCGGCTCTATTGGCGAGCCGGCACCGTCTCCCGATAGTAAGCCCGCTTGGACGAGCGAAGTGCAGAGCCGGCACTTTGAGGACCTGAAAGGCCGTTTGCATGAAATCGTGCCAGATCGGTGCGGCGCCTGTGATACCGGTCGAACCGACCATGGGAGATGAATTCACGTTGCCCACCCAAACGCCCGCCACCAATTGCGGAGTATATCCCTCGGTCCAGTTGTCGGTAAACGAGTTGGTCGTGCCGGTCTTAGCCGCGGCTGGTCGAGTGAGCTTCAGAGGCGAGTCCACGCCGAATTCGTGTTTACGGGCGCTGTTGTCGGACAGGGCGCTGTTGACCATATAGGCATCGACCGCTGGCGCAACGCGCCTCCGCTTGCCCGCTAGAAATGAATCGCTTGAGGCCCTCCACAGCACCTGACCGGTGGTACGGTCACGGATCTCCTTGAAGGAAATGGGCATGACCCGGATGCCATTCGTCGCGAAAGCTCCATACGCGGCGGTTTCCTGAAGGAGAGGCACGCCACGCTCCAAACCTCCGAGTGTCAGAGCATAGCTGCAGCAGCTAGGATTGTCCTTCCACAGATCCGAGATGCCCAGTTTGACCGCAGTCTTGGCGACCGCTCTTCGGGTGGTGTAGATCTCAACCTTGACGGCGGGTATATTGTAGGCGTTTCCAAGTGATTGTCTCAGGCTCTGGCGACCGTGATACTTGAGGTCGTAGTTCTCGGGGGTATAGTAACCGTTTGGTGAGGAGGGGTCCCGCACTCTGAGATGGACGTCTCTCACGGTAGTGCCGAGTGACAATTTTCTCTCGAAGCCGGCAAGATAGGTGAATGGCATGAACGAAGTGCCGGGCTCGCGAGGCACGATGGCCATATTGATGAATGTCGACGCCTTGTCGACGTTGGCCGTACCCACCATCGACAGAATACAGCCGTAGCATGCAGGTCGCAGATCTATCGAAACAAGCGAACCATCGGTTATATGGAAGGAACCAAGCGCCTTCACTTGATCGGTTACGATCTGCTGAGCGGCCCGCTGCAGTGCCGGGTTGACCGTCGTAACGACGCTGAGCTGGGCGAGACGCCGTTTGCCGAGGCGGCCCGCCAGGTAGCTATCGTAGAGCGGGCTCGACGGCGTGGTCATCTGTTGTAGCTGAATCCGGACGTAGCGACCGAAGGCGCTAAGACGAACGACAGACGGCGACCGACCGACTGGAGGCTGTGCACCGGCCGCATACACTGCAGTCGTGAAGACAAACATCGCGACGGTAAGTGAAGCCAGGGGAACCTTTAGCCGGCTTGCCATAAAGTGCTCCACGGCCGAAAACTGCCTCAAGTATACACAGACGATCAGGCTGTCACCGACCCAAACGATGCCCCTCGGTTCACGTTCTCCGTGTGAGGGGTCCCTGCGGTGGTTAAATCAAATACCTATTTAGGCGGCAGGACCGGCGCCCGCTTCCTTCACAAGCTCCTCGAGGGTGAGGCGCTGCCCCTGATCCCACGCGTTCTGCAGCTCCGTTGCGGGCAGCGCCGCCTTGAGCTCGGAGATGGCCCGTTCGTAGCGATCGCGGTCCGCCGGGTGGACCTTTATGCCCAGCTGGCACGCAGCGCCTCCGATCCGGCAAAGAGGCGCGCGGCCCGCCGGAGCTGGCCGCGTTTCTGAGAAATGCGGCCCATCGCCTGCGCGGCCTCGGCCACGCCATCCTTCTGTCCGGCCCGGGAGAAGATTGCCAGGGCTTCTCGCAACAGTTCCTCCGCTTTCGCGTCATCATCCAACTCTATGTGCGCGAGAGCTAGATCGCCTAGTGTCGTCGCCACCGACAGCCCGTCACCCATCTCGCGCTTCATTTCCAGCGCCTCCCGGTGCAGGTCGACGGCTTCCTGGCACTTTCCCTGTCTGTAGGCCAGATCGCCGCGATTTCCGAGGGTGATCGCCAGCCTCTGCTGATCTCCCATCTCCCGGTAAAGCTCCACGGCTTCGTCCAGTAGCGTCGCCGCTCGAAGATAGTCACATTGCTGCATGGCGACGACTCCAAGGTTACCCAGCGGAATGGCCAGGGCTGAGAGTGAACCACTGTCGCGAGCGCGCTCCACCGCTTGCTCGTAATAGCGGGTGGCGCGTCCGTAATCGGTTTGGAGATGCGCGACTGTCCCCAGATTGTTGAGCGCCATGGCCTCGTCCCTCGGACTGCCGGATCGCCGATTCTCTTCCAGGGCTGCTTGGTGCAGGCGAGTGGCCCGGTCGAAGTCATTCTGGATCCAGGCGAAACGAGCGGCCGATGTGTAAGCACCACCGGGCACAGTTACCCCTGACTTTTGGGCTTTGTCGATCAGGTCGTCGAGGCAGGCCCGGCCCTCGTCAATCTGACCCCAAAATATCCAGAGCTCGGCCAACGCCCAGGCCAATGGAAGAGCTTCTGCCAGCAAATCTTGCCGGGTGAGCCAATCTAAAGCCTCCACCATGTTGTCGTAGTCGGCCTCAGCCATTGCTAGTGCCGTTGATGGTCCGCGCTCACGGACTGCCTTGTTGATCGTCTGTCCAAGGGTGCAATAGTAACCCGCGTGCCGCCGCCTCAAGCCGTCGAGTCTCCCTGCTTCTCCCGCTGCCCGGAGCGCAAACTCGCGCACCGTCTCGAGCATTTCGATTCGGCGCCCACCTCCAGCCGATTGTCGCTGGAACACTAGGCTTTTGGAATGCAGAGAGTCGAGCAGGGGAGTCAGATCGGTATGGCCATCCCCGAAGACATCCTGAATAGCTTCGGGCGAGCCTCCCCTACGAAAGACCGATAAGCTCTGGAAAAGCTGCCGCTCGGCATCGTCGAGCAGGTCGTAGCTCCAGCCAATGGTGGAGAGAATGGTCTGCTGGCGCTGTGGCACATCGACGGCGTGTGTAAACGATGCGTAATCGCCGGAACGAAGTCGGTCCAGAATATCGTCCGGAGGAAGGTATCGGACTCGCGCCGCGGCAAGCTCGATGGCGAGGGGGAGCCCGTCGCAACACCGACAGATCTCAACGACGGTTGGGATCAGGGGAGCCGTGAGAGAAAACTGCGGCGACCCCGCTTGGGCGCTCTGCACGAACAGCGCAACCGCCGGATAGGAGAGAGCCTCGTCGACCGTGAGACGTTGCGTATCCTTTGGAAGCGGCAGGGGCGATACGTCAAAGAGGTGCTCCGCCCGCAGGCGTAGCGGTGCCCGGCTGGTCGCTAGAACCGTCAATCGGGGACACGTCAAGAGGAGTTGGTTCACGAATTCCGCGGCCGGCAGGACATGTTCGAAGTTGTCCAGCACGAGCATGACTTCGCTTTTACTCAGGTAGTCCGTCAGCCGTTGCATTAATGGACGGGAGGAGGGGTCCAATACTCCCAGTGTTCGAGCAAGCAGCAAGGGCACCTGATCCGCGGCCGCTACGGCAGTCAAAGAGACGAGTCTTACCCCGTCCTCATACGAGCCGCCCGCCGTCTCGGCGATCCTTACGGCCAATCGAGTCTTGCCCACGCCCCCCGGGCCGACCAGCGTCAGGAGACGAAGGCCACGCCTTTGCAGGAGGTGGACGGCCCCGGCTTCGTCGTGCTCGCGACCCAAGAGGGGCGTGAGGTCTGCCGGTAATTCGGCGGTTGTGAAACCTTGATCTATGTCTTGCGTCCGGCGTGTTCGTCGCGGCACCGATCCCAGCAGTGACTGACGGTCCGGGCCTGACAACTCCAGCGCCTCGACAATAAGCTCGAGCGTCGACGGCTGGGGCGTCGACTTTACTCCTCGCTCGAGATCGCTGATAGTGCGGCGGCTCAAGTCGGCACGCTCCGCCAGCTCCTCCTGGCTCAACCCGGCCAAACGCCGGTACTTTCTCAGAAGGGCGCTGAACGAAGTTGACGACCTATTGTCCATAGTGCAGCCGCGCCGAAGCCCTCCTGCCGTGACGATTCCCACGATACCTACAAAAGGTTACTCTGGTCATCCGATGCTGGCAAATGCAGTTCCATCATGACCGCCGCCAAAGGCACGGTTCCGGCGAACTTATCCCGGCCGAGAGATCGAGTAGCCTGATCTATGAAGAGGGTGCTGCTTACCGGGATGTCCGGAACCGGCAAGTCGACGGTGATCACCGAGCTTGCAGCTCGTGGGTACAAAGCGATCGATCTGGACTCGGACGAATGGTCCGAATGGGTGCCGATTGATGGAGACTCGGATCCATTGGCCACGCCCGCGGATGCACACTTAGTGTTTCGATATCAAGACTGGGTGTGGCGTGAGGACCGCATCCAACGCCTGTTGGAAACGGAAGACGCAGAGGTGCTGTTCGTGAGCGGAACAGCTTCAAACCAGGGGAAGTTCCACGCGCAGTTCGACCACGTCGTGCTTCTCAGCGCGCCAGCAAAGGTGCTGATCGAGCGTCTGTCTACCCGAACATCTAACCACTACGGCAAGGATCCGAACGAGCTTGCTCGCATTCTGGAGCAGCTGCAGACCGTCGAGCCCCTACTGCGGCGAGCGGCATCACTGGAGATCGACACTACTCCTCCGGTCGATCAGGTTGTGGAAACCATCGTGGACCTCGTGCGGCGCTTAGCCCCTCAGTTCGATCGACTAATGCTCCGAGGCCCCAACTCCGAGACTCCTGGGATTTCGGCGTCCATTGTCCCTCTCATTCTGACGCCATTTTTTATGGTGCCCGAACGATCCCGGTGTAGGGACTACCTGTGAAGCGGGCTATACCCTGCAGAGTTCGAGCCTCTTTGACTGTCCCGCGTTGGTCTGTTGCGTATATTAACCAAGTGTCATATAATCCAAACTAACCAGCCCGGCCCGACGCCCCGCGAAAGTTGGTGACGAACAACCAGTGGCAACCACGACACCATCCACATTCGGCTCACTTCTCCGCCGTTATAGGACGGAGGCTGCGCTGACTCAGGAAGAGCTCGCCGAGCGGGCCGAGCTCAGCGTCCGAGCCATCAGTGACCTGGAACGCGGGGTCAACACCGCCCCCCGCCCTTTCACCGTCCGGCGCCTGGCTGATGCTCTTGTTCTCGACAGCGATGAGCGTTCTGAATTCCAGCGCGCTGCGCTGGCGCCCTCGGCCTCACTGGATCCCCTCCCCCAAGGGCGCTTTCTCGGATCCCTCCCCGAGTGCACGCTGATTGGCCGCGAACAGGAGATGGCTCGCATTGCCTCGATCCTCCATGCTGTAGCCGGCGGTGCCGGCCACCTTGCTTTGTTGGCCGGAGAGCCTGCGTCTGGAAAAACCAGGCTGCTCCAGGAGCTCACACTGCAGGCGAGGGAGCTCGGGTTCGTCGTTCTGACGGGCAGCTGCCTGCCGGCTGATCTAAACAGCCCGTATCACCCACTTCTCGAGGCCTTCGAGCCTCTCGTCTCGAGTTCGCCAGTTGCGCTGGATTCGGAAGTACAAAACGGGTGGAAGGCGATCGGCCGGCTGGCTGCAGCAAACGGTACAGACCGTCAGGTGGCCGCCGCGGTGGCAAACGCGCTCGTGCACGCCTCGAATTCCTCTCCCGTAGCACTGCTCTTAGACGACCTCCAGTGGGCCGACCGGGAGACTCTAAGTGTGTTGCATGGCGTGGCTCGCGCCACCCGGGCCACGCGCACGCTGCTGGCAGCGGCATTCACGGATGTTGAGCTTGCTAAGAACAATCGAGCGCTCGCCACTACGCTGCAGAGTCTCGGCAGAGATCGGCTAGCTGACTACCTCACCGTGCGCCGCCTCTCACTCGAGGAGACCGGCGAGCTCGTCGCTGCCCTCATGGGGCAGAGCGATGTGTCAGAGGAATTCGCTGGCTTCGTCTACCGGCGAACCAAGGGAAGCCCGCGATTCATCGACGAGCTGATTCGTTCATTGGGGGGACGTCTGGATCTCGAAGGAGAAATCGGAGCCGGGTCGACCGGACGCGTGTTCCGTGCTTACGACCGAGTAACCGCTCGCACCGTTGCCGCCAAGCTCGTCCTCGCTCGAGCCGGCATCGACCTCGACGCTCTCTTGCGCTTCCAGCAAGAAGGTGCGATCCTCCGCTCCCTCGATCACCCCAACATTGTCCGCATCTACGACAGCTTCGTCGAGGAGCATGTGGGCTGCATCGTGATGGAGCTGCTCGAGGGCCGCTCCCTGGCCACAGTACTTGCAGACGGCCCTGTCGGCCTCCCCCGAGCCAAATCTATTGGCACACAAACGGCCGGGGCTCTCGCGTTCGCGCACTCCCAGTCGGTCGTCCACCGGGATGTGAAGCCCGATAACGTCATGATCCTCGATGATGACGTGGTCAAGGTGACCGATTTCGGCATCGCAAGAATCCTCTCCGTAGATACCCTGATTGGGACCGTCGCAACCACTGGCATGCGCGCGGGAACCCCTCTGTATATGGCTCCGGAACAGATCGAAGGCAAGAAAGTCGATGCCAGATCCGACGTCTACGCCCTCGGAGCCACACTCTACCACATGGTCAGCGGACGTCCACCGTTTGACGGCAACGATGCCCTTGAGATCGCCGTCAAGCAGATCAAGGAGCAGCCCGCTCCTCCCAGCTCCGTGCAGCCAGGCATTCCCGCCGACTGGGACGCCCTGATTCTGAAGTCTCTTGCAAAGGAGCCCCGCCGGCGCTTCCAATCAATGGAAGACATGAAGCGAGGCATCGACTCGCTTGGCACCGACATCGTCAGGGCGCCGGCTAGGGTAGCCCGGACGCGTGCGCTGTGGCCGGTTTCGGCAATTATCCTTATCGTGGCGTTGATCGGATCCGCCTTTGTCTACACCAACATGACCGGACAGGCGAAGGCCGCCACCTTGAGCTCATACCTGGCAAATCAGGCTGCGGGTGGCAAGCTCAGCGGAACCGTGCTTGTCGCCGCCCCCGGAAAAGTACTTCTGGATCAAGGCTACGGCATGGCGAACCACAATACCCACGCTGTCAACACCCCAAACACTCAATATGCGCTTGCCGATGCCACTTCCATTTCTCTGCTTGCAGCGGCTGAGCTCCAACTCACCCAACGATACAAAGTGGCAGAATGGTATCCCTGACCCTTACTATCCGATGTGTCCATACCTGCGGCTCTTTCCGCGTGGATGCCCGGCCAAATGGGGTAAGAAGCTCACGAGCACCCAGGCCACCGAGCTCGCTAACGGCGGCGTTCCGCAAGGTATCAGCTCAGTCTCCCTTGGCCGGCTCATCCGAGGGACGTCCCTCCTGCCCAACTATCGCTGGCAGCATCCTGGAGCTACTCTGGCGAAGACGGAGGCGGCCTGCGGGTCCTTGCCCCTCCAAACGGACCCAAAGCGAGTGCAGTACACGTCCTGCGCCACGCTCGTGATGGGACTATTTAGCCTTCCAACGGGTTTCATTCCGAACGGCAAAAACACATTTGGAAACTACAATCTGGAGAACGTAATCATGCCGAAGCGTCAGCTGGCCCAGCAACTGCAGGACAACATGCACTCTCACCGGCTGGCTGTCGACTATGACTCGTCGGACCATGTAGTCGGGCATGATTACGATGCCTACTACGTGCTGCAATCGACCGCGCGTAAACTGTACCGGTACGACAATCTAGTCTTCAGCGGCACGTACATGCTACCTCCTCAGACCCACGCGTTACTCAATCCAAGAGGCATTCCCGCGCCACCCGATCCCGGCATCCACAACGTCCAGTGGGCTGACGGGTGGAAGACCGGAACCCTCTTCGGCTCGCACATTGACTACACCTACGGGAACATGTACGACTACAAGACCGTGAACCTGCGCTTCAGGCAGTCCGGCCTGACGGTGATCGTCATGAGCAACACGGCATCGACAAACGCATTGAACATCGCCGAGCATGCCTCCGCTTTCGCTTTGAAGACCAAGCTGCCACACGTTGCAGCTCCTCGACCGGCCCCCTCCCGACCGAAGCCGGCTCCGACCACTGCTCCGCTTAGGTCGCCTCACCCCGGAACGCTGATATCCCTTCACGGCCGGGGCAACACGTTCAACGTGATCCTTGCGTCAGAAAAGTGGAAGAACGTACAGAACTCGTTTGTGGCACCCACTCGCTTCCAGGTTCACTTGAAGTACGCGTGTGCGACAGGTTCCGGAACTCTCTTTTCTGTCCAGACAGATACGCGACCTCCACGCAACGTGGTTATCGGGGACTCCATCGCTCCCGGCACCAAGCATCCTCAACACCTAAGGGCCAACACTACGAAGATAATCACCTCGACCGCGGTCGACCGGTGGGGATTCTGGACGGACGGTATTGCCCCGTGCACCTGGTCGTTTAAGGCCCGCACCCTCTGATCGTTCGGTCGCGCCAAGACCAGGGCTTCGGCCAATGTGTGATGGCCTCGATTACCCTATCTGGAGTATGGCAGCAACCTAGATCACAGCCACTTGCGGTTCTTCGCGGTCCTCGTGTACCCGGCTGTTGCTGGCCTCCTGGCTCTCACGATCTGGGATTTGTCTCCGGGCCCGTTAGCCACCGTCTTAGGGACGGAATCCGGCGAGCTGCACGACCGTAACTGTTTGGCTCGCTAGAAATCTCAGACCTCGACGAGCAATTCCTGCAGCCCCCGAATAACGTAGCCTGACTTCCATCTTGGCTCCCGCAGCAACCTCATGTTCGGGGCCCGCCTGAGAATCTCGCCGAATGATGCGGCAAGCTCTACTCGGGCAAGTGGTGCGCCCAAACAGAAATGAATGCCAAGGCCGAAGCTCAGGTGCTTATTGTCCTGGCGACCAAGGTCCAACCGGTCGGGATCGGCGAACTTGGCGGGGTCGCGGTTGGCCGACCCGAACAGCAGAGCGATCTCGTTGCCCCTCGGTATCGTCCTTCCGCCAATCTCGATGTCGTCGAGCACCCAGCGCTCGAACATCGGAGCCGGCGTGTCGAAGCGCAGCAGCTCCTCGATAGCGGTGGGCATCAAGTCTGGATCACGGCGGAACAGCTCGAGCTGGTCTGCGTGGCGGAACAGCGTCCACCACCCGGTGAGAGTTGCGTTCACCGTTGCTTCGTGGCCGGCATTCAGGAGGAGGACGCACGTTGAAATCATCTCCTGCTCGGTGAGACGGTCGCCTCCGTCATGGGCGGCGATGAGATGGCTGATGAGGTCATCGCCGGGCGTCCGGCGGCGCTCCGCGATCAGCTCCTTGAGGTACTCTGAGAATTCGAGGCTGGCGCGCACCGCACCGGCGGCCGTCTCGTTATCGGGGTTGAGCTCGAACATCTTGGTGATGGCTGCCGACCAGGGCCTAAGCAGGCCACGGTCACACTCGGGCACCCCCAGCATCTCGGCAATAACAGCCACTGGAAGCGGCTCGGCTACAACGGGCAGCAAGTCTCCCCCGCCGGCTTCGATCAGGTCGTCCACCAGCTCGCGGGCAATCCGTTCAACAGCCGGGATGAGCTCCTCGACTGTGCGGGGCGTGAAGGCCTTGGACACGAGCCGGCGGATGCGGCTATGGTCGGGTGCCTCGAGATCGAGCAGCCCATTGCTGTTGAGCACATGGAAGGGCTCGTGCTCTGGCGCCGGAGGCTCGCGACCAAATTCCTCATAGGTGAAACGGTGAAGAAAGGTTCGACCGAGGCGCTTGTCGCGCAGAAGCGCGCTCACATCGTCGTACCCCGGAACCAACCACTGGCGTGTGGGCTCAAACCAGTGGATCCGTCCCTCCTGCCGCAAGCGCGCATACGCGGGGTAGGGATCGGCGATGAAGGCAGGGTCCCAGGGGCGGTAGAGCGACGTGGCGCTGGCGTCACGACGGCTGCTGTCAGGATACGAGGTCGCGATATTCTCCACTGGAGACGCGACGGCCGACGATTCTCCTGGGGACGGCTGATTTGGCATTGACACTATCGAGCGCGACCGTCCTACATCCTGATTTCATTGATTTTACCTATTGCCGTCAGCGCTCAGAATTGAGCTGCATTGCATTTCGCCGTTGGAGCGAGGTCGCCGCGGAATTGCCCCTTTTGAGCACTACCAAAAGTCGAAGAGCTTCCGGCTAAAGGAGCTTTTCAATAGACGCGGGAGCCTTACGTGATAACGTCAGAGCTTCGGTCGGCTGTCCGAGAGTTAGCTGAGAGGGGCGGGCAGCGACGACTGGCAGTTGCCTCCGCGACGATGACTCCGGCGTGCCATCCTGGGGCCCGTCCGCCGGCGGGGGGCGCAACCGAGTCGACGTCTAGGCCACCTCGGACGAGCAGCCAGGAGATGATCGAGTTGGAGTTCCACATCTCCCCTGTATGCAGCTCGTCGCGTCCCCATACCAGGTTTGGGACGTCAGGAACGAGATCGAGAATGCCTCGGGCCATGGTCTCTTCGCAAGTCAAGCATTTCGGGCTGTCTACCGATTCAGCGAGGTCTGGTATCGAGCCTCCGAGCCACCTACGAACTTCATACCGGAATATCCGGAGGCTTCCGGCCCAACGGGAACCGACAGGGCCTTCGGCGACTACTCCCCGTTCGGCTCCATTACGGTCTGGGATAGGCGCCTGCTCGATAACGTAGCGCCCTTCGGCGACGCTTATTTCAAGAGCGGAGTGGTAGAGGTCCATCGGGACGCGGCCCTGCAGCCTGGCGACGATCGCCTCGTAGACGCGGCCGTTCCATCGGACAAAGTGCCCGCCTGCGCCTATCGGGAGCCAGTAGAGCTGTACTGCGCAACGGATTGAAGGGTGGATTTTGGGTGACGTGTTCATTTGCGGCTCGACAGTAGCGGTAGGGGCAAGGAATTGGACGTCTCGATGAAGATCTCGCCGACTTCCACCGGCTTGCCCTGTGTAAGGGCGCCGATCGCAGGCGGCCGAGGCGCTCCTCACAGTCAGCATCCCCGGACGCACATCAGTCTGGCTCCCTCGCCTAGACGAGGACATCGGGTGGAGACCCGATCTTTGATGATGCGTCGGATGACAGACGGCGAGTCTCGTCCAACGCCTTCAAAAACGTCCGCTTTCAGTGCGGAAAATCCCGGAAAAGCGGACACATGCGACCCCCCGTTTGCCCTTATGTTTGAAGACCTGAAAGCAGATCGGAGGTTTTCCGCCGCTTTTTCAGCCCTGTCTCGCGGAAAAACGGAATTATAATCTTGGCGCGATACAAACAAGTGGCGAACGCAGCAGGGTCCCCCCGCTTGGGGCGGTGGGAAAGTTTCGATACCCTGCCGGCATGGCACCAACAACCTCCCGCGACTCTGGTTATGTCGGGAGCAGGAGCGACTGCCAGCTATCCTGCTTTTGGGCGAATGCCTGTTTCGACGCCGGTCGTCTGTGGCCAAAATATGCGGTGATAGGTATTGTGGCTCGAGCGCGGATCACGGCGCTTCGGCAGGACATGCGATTACCCGTGGCAATATGAGCATGTGAATACATCCTCAGTAATCCGCGAACAGCCAAGCGTGTCGATCGACAGCCAATTGCGTCCCGGCGAGCGGGTGCTCTGGCTCGGACGGCCACAGGGATCCTTGCTGACTAGGGACGATATTTTCTTAATTCCTTTTAGCCTTGTCTGGCTGGGAGGCGTGATCTTCTGGGAGGCCACTGTCATTCGCGGGGGGACGTTCTTTTTCGCCCTGTTTGGACTGCCATTTGTTGCAATCGGGCTACTCGTTGCCGTGGGCAGATTCTGGTTTAAGGCCAGTGTTCTAAAAACACCGCGTCATCAAAGGATCAAATCAATTCAAGATCACGCACTCAGGAATTCTCGTACGGGGGCGCAGAATGCCTAACCAACTTCGAGTGACACTGGAAATCGGACCGAAAGGCAAGAAGTTGGTCGCGGTTGCGCCGGATTGGCCCGGTCTAGAGCGGGGAGCGAAGACTGCAGAGGCAGCCACCGAAAAGTTACAGGCCTACATGCCACGCTATGCCCGGGTGGCGAAGCTGGCCGATATGGACGCGGAATTTGCCGCCATCAGTTCCGTAGACGTGGTAGAGGAATATCCGGGCACGGGCTCAACCGACTTCTGGGGCATCTCTTTCGCGTTCTCCAGCATCGATAGGCAGGACATGTCACGCCAAGAGTTAGAACGTGAACTGACTCTGATGCGGGCCTGCTGGACGTTCTTCGACGACGTCCGCTCACGGGTCTCGGCCGAGATGCAGAAAGGCCCCCGAGGCGGCGGCCGCGACCGGGACCGAATCGTCCTTCATGTCCTCGCCACTGAGCAGGAGTGGGCGAATAAGCTCGGCGTCGGCACTAAACAGGGTGACAGGATCACTGATGCCGAAGGACTGAAAGCCTTTCGCGACGCCTATTGCACGGCGATTCGAACGTTCCATTCAGAAGGTAAGATGGCCCGAACCTGGCCTCTGCGGTTCCTGATTCGGCATACGGCGTACCACACGATGGATCACGCCTGGGAGATGGAAGACAAAGACTTGACCGTCCAAGTCACCTAGGGGTCGGTTTTCGGTGAGATGCTAAACATACGCCTGCCTGCCGAACGTCAAGAACTATAATCGAGACGTCCGACGGTTACTGGATCGCTTTCTCTGGGCCGCCGAGGCACGAACAGCCGGAGGAGTTGTATTCCCGTGAAGACGAGATTTCTCCAGATCGCATGCTCGGTGTTTTGCCTCTCGGTGCTGACTCTTGGCGCCGGTACGAAGGGGGCATCGGCGGCCGCTGCCAACGCCTGGTACACAGTGTCGTTTATGACTCAGGCCCGGCAGGACTTCGGCAGCGCGAGCGGACCATGTCCGGCGCCCGAACTCGGCGCGAACCTGCCTCTATGCCATCGGTGGGCTGGACAACGGATTCACCAACACCGCCGAATACTTCGATCCCACCACCGATACCTGGGCTTCCATTCCCTCGATGTCTACCTCCCGCGCCTTCTTGGGAACGGCCGCGGCTCCCTGTGAGACCGACACCTCCAGGACCTGCATCTATGCCGTCGGAGGAGACGACCCCTCCGGCACCCTGGCATCGATGGAGATGTACGATCCCTCCGCCAACGCCTGGACCTCGTCCGGCCTCGCCTCACTGTCCACTCCCCTGGACAACCTGGCGGCCACCGGCGGCCCCTGTCCAACACCGAACAACAGCCGAGACTGTCTCTATGTTTTGGGAGGCGATCCCAACGGTGGGTTCAACACGGCGGCGGTAGAGGTCTATGACGCCTCAACCAACGCATGGTCGCCGATTGGATCGATGAACTCTCACCGTAACAATCTCGCGGCCACCAGCGGTCCCTGTGAAACCGATACCTCCAAGACCTGTATCTACGCCCTTGGCGGCCAGACCGACACCTCGCCCATCGACGGTGTCACCTCGGTCGAGATGTACGATCCCTCCAGCTCGTCCAACACCTGGAGTCTCGTGGCCTCCATGAACGACGCCCGGCTTGCCTTCGGCGCGACCAGTGGCCCCTGCGAGACCAACCCTTCCCACATGTGTCTGTATGCCATGGGAGGTCTGACCACCAGCATCGGCTTCGCACCCGAGTCCTCGGCCGAAATGTATGACCCCGGCACCAACAGCTGGACCCTGATCGCCTCCATGAACCGGGCGCGCTCCGACCTCGGAGCGGCAAGCGGCCCCTGCGTCCAGTCGACGGCGAGCACCTGCATTTACGCCATTGGAGGTGAGAGTTCGCTCAGGCCGGAACGGAGAGCGCGACCGAGATGTACGGCCAGGCCGTTACGGGCTGGAGCTACACCGAGCTCATGACCCAGGCCCGGCAGGACTTCGGAAGCGCGAGCGGACCATGTCCGGCGCCCGAACTCGGCCCGAACCTGCCTCTATGCCATCGGTGGCAAGGACAACGGAATCACCAACACCGCCGAATACTTCGATCCCACCACCGATACCTGGGCTTCCATTCCCTCGATGACTACGTCCCGCACCTTCTTGGGAACGGCCGCGGCTCCCTGTGAGACCGACACCTCCAGGACCTGCATCTATGCCGTCGGAGGAGACGACGCCTCCAGCACCCTGGCCTCGATGGAGATGTACGATCCCTCCGCCAATGCCTGGACCTCGTCCGGCCTCGCCTCACTGTCCACTCCCCTGGACAACCTGGCGGCCACCGGCGGCCCCTGTCCAACACCGAACAACAGCCGAGACTGTCTCTATGTTTTGGGAGGCGATCCCAACGGTGGGTCCAACACGGCGGCGGTAGAGGTCTATGACGCCTCAACCAACGCATGGTCGCCGATTGGATCGATGAACTCTCACCGTAACAATCTCGCGGCCACCAGCGGTCCCTGTGAAACCGATACCTCCAAGACCTGTATCTACGCCCTTGGCGGCCAGACCGACACCTCGCCCATCGACGGTGTCACCTCGGTCGAGATGTACGATCCCTCCAGCTCGTCCAACACCTGGAGTCTCGTGGCCTCCATGAACGACGCCCGGCTTGCCTTCGGCGCGACCAGTGGCCCCTGCGAGACCAACCCATCCCATATGTGTCTGTATGCCATGGGAGGTCTGACCACCAGCATCGGCTTGCACCCGAGTCCTCGGCCGAAATGTATGACCCCGGCACCAACAGCTGGACCCTGATCGCCTCCATGAACCGGGCGCGCTCCGACCTCGGAGCGGCAAGCGGCCCCTGCGTCCAGTCGACGGCGAGCACCTGCATTTACGCTATTGGAGGTGAGAGCGCGCGGGCCGGAACGGAGGATACGACCGAGACTCTCCCGACGGAGCCGCTGCCGACCTTTGCCCCCGTTGCCCGCCTGATGGTGCGACGGGCGCATGGATGGACCACGTTCTCATGGACCCTCTCGAGAACGATGAGGCCGGCCGGCTTCATCGTCCTCGCTCGCGATCGCCGTCTCAACCGCAGGTTGATCGCCTGGCACGTGAGCTCTCGCTACCGCTATCGCATACACAAGAGCCTGCATGGGCCGTACGCGCTGGAAATCATTCTGCGAACCGGCAGAAGACTGACGGTCGCCTAAGGACGGCGTCCGTGTCCCCGGCCGTTCGAACTCTTCATGTGCTCACTTACGGACCAGGAGCCTGAACTCGCGCCGGCCCGCCTGACCCATTGGGTCGGAAGCCGCAAGCGTTACGGTGAACGCGCCTGCCTTCGTTGCTTTCCCCTGGATCACGCCAGACCTTGTCAGCTTGAGGCCGTGAGGTAGACGCCCGCGTGCGACGTGCCACGCATACGGTGACGTACCAAACCTTGCCACGATCTGCTGTCGGTATGTGCGGTGCAGCGTAGCGGTCTTGAGGGAGGCAGTTGCCACTGCAGGTACGGGCGCCAGGAAGTAAACGTCGGCGTCAAGCTGCTGTCCCGCCGGTGCGGGAGCCGCGCAAAACGTCCGCCCGGAGCAGATCAGCGACGTGGGTGAAACATAGGACTGACTGCCGGGTGCGAGCCTTGCGGACTTTGTCCAACGCGAGCCAGTCCATGTGAACGTCTCTCCATACCCATCGACCGAAAGGCAATTGGCCGGACTGAAGCAGGCAACTCCCGCTATAGATACGCCGTTCGTCGCCACCGTTTGGGGGTATGACCAGGCACGGCCGTGCCACTCCGATACGGCTCCAGACTCTGTTCCAGCCACGCAAAATGTGGTCTGGTAACAAGACAGCGCCGAGATACCGTTACCCGCCGATATGGTACGCGCCTTCGACCACTGGCCGCGGTACCAGCTCAGGGCCCTCCCAGAATGCTCTCCGGCCATGCAGAACAACGAGGTTGTACACGTGACCCTCTCGAATGTGTCCACGCCCTGCGGAAAACGGCGGCTCCACTTTCCGTGCTGCCACACTAGCGCGGCGCCATTTATATCGACGGCCAGACAGAAGGATGCCGTCGGACAGGATAGGGTGACCGCCACGTTACTGTATCCGCCCGCGGGCGGGGGATCTTCAATGGCCGGCGCCGACCACCGGCGTCCGTCGAAGTGCAGAAAGAATCCCTGGCCGTCCGCCGCCCAGCAGCTCTTCGGGCTGCCGCACGAGACCGACTCAAGTCCGCCACTGCTGCTGTCTACGTCTTTGTACTTCTTCCAATGGTGTCCATCAAAGGTGAACGCATTGCCGCCGGCATCTAGCGGCGGCACAGAAATACGCGGTCGGGCACGAGATCGAAAGCGGCGCGTTCGCTGGGGAATCGACGTAGACCGGCGAGCCCCACGCGACAGCCGGCGACGACGCTGAGTAGGGGTGCCGGTCTGAAGCCAGTGCACGAGTCGGCGGCTGCAACGACGGGCATGCCGCCGCGAAGACGCCGGCTCCAACCAGGGCTAGCATGACGAAGCGGGCCGGCTTCCTGAAACGGATCCGGCGGCATCGTTCTGATAGGCTGTCCCCGCCTTTAGGCTTCTCTTGGCGCGTGTCCTTAGGGCTGTCCGCTTCGACCTGCTCGACTGCATAATGGTCTAAACGCATGGGCTCGCCGCCTCCCTGAGTTTCGCTCTTGATGGTGTTGGTGGTGCTTCGCGACATCGGTGCTGTGTCAAACATAACTCTGCCTTCCTTGCCGAAGATGATCGATTGTCGCGGCCGGGAGGAGGCCAGCTCCCGCGCCATCAAATGGGATCGCACGTCGCTCACCCGCAATCTGATACCAATGTTATCCGGGAACCCGCCGACGGTACAGGTACTGAGAGGGACAATCTTTTGTACCTTTACCTGCTGCTGCCTTCTCCAGGCAAAACGGGTGGACCTCTCGAGAGGCGCACCGGACCGATGACGCGAAACGCGGGGTTCGAGCACACTTCCTGGCAGTGGACGCACCGACCGGTGATTGATGTTGAGTGACACAACCGACGCCTCTTTTGGGACGCTGCTGAGACTGCACCGGCGGAGAGCCGGCCTCACGCAAGAGGGCCTGGGCGAGCACGCCGGCTACAGCGGCGATTACATCAAAAAGCTCGAGGCGGGCGATAGGCGCCCGAGTGAAGCTTCGATGGAGGTCCTTGCTGAGGCGCTGGAGCTGGACGCCGAATCCCGTCAGCGGTTCCGAATGGCTCGAACGTCCGGCGGCCCGGCCGCGCCCGCATTCGTCGATGACGCTCCGCACCGGCTTCCGGCCGACGTCAGTTCGTTCATCCCCAGACAGAAGGAGCTGGCGGAGATCAAGAATCTCGTGAGCAGTCACTCGGTGCGGCTCGTCACGCTGACAGGTCCGGGTGGGACCGGTAAGACGAGACTGGCCATGGAGGTGGGACGCGCGTTGTCCTCGGAGTTCCCGGATGGGGTGTTTGTGGCGGAGCTTGGCTCAGTGACGCGACCAGAACAGGTTGTGCCGGTCATCCGAGCTTCGATGGACGCGCCGGAAGGGGCCGGCGACTTGGACACCATAGCGACCTGGCTCGACGATAAGCGAGCGCTGCTGGTCGTCGATAATTTCGAGCATGTCGTCGACGCCGCTCAGGACATACTCGAGCTGCTGGGCGCGTGTCCGAACCTCACAGCTCTGCTGACGAGCCGTGTCCCGCTCCGGTCTGCCGGCGAGCACGTCTATTATGTACCGCCGATGAATCTGCCCCAAAAAGGCGCGGATCCACGCTCGGCGGCCGCTCTCGACAGCGAGGCGGTACGTTTATTCGCCGCGCGATCCGCCGAGGCAAATACCGGGTTTGCGGTGACGCCGGACAACGCAGACTTGGTGGTAGCAATCTGCCGGCGGCTCGAGGGCATACCGCTGGCGATCGAGCTGGCCGCCGGGAATCTCAAGATGTTCAGGCCGCGTCAGCTGCTGGCGCGGCTCGAGCTCGACGGGATTACGTCCGGAGTAGGGCACTCCACGGCTGCCACCTTTCCCGAGCGGCACCGGTCGCTCAGGAAAACGATTGAGTGGAGCTACGGGCTGCTGAGTGAAGAAGCTCAGGCAACATTGCAACGTGCCGCCGTGTTCCGCCGCGGATTCACGTTCGAAGGTCTCGAGGCCGTATCCGGCTGTGGTACCGCGGATACTGTCACGAGCCTGGAGGAGCTGCTGGACGGAAGCCTGGTACGGGAGGAGGAGGGTTGTGAAGGCGAGTCGCGTTACTCGATGTTGGAGACGATTCGGGAGGTTGCCACGTCCAAGCTGACGGCTGACGAGCGCCGGCGCGCTGAACGGAGTCATGCCGAATACTTCCTGCAGATGGCGCAAGACCTCTACCCGGATCTCAACGGCAGCCGGCGATCCGCGGCTGTGAACCGTTTGGAGGCCGAGCATGACAACCTAACGATGGCGATTGGCTGGTTCACCAGCCACGCAAACCGAGCTGCCGCCAGCCGCATGGCTGGTCTTGTTTGGCCTCTATGGTACGATCGCGGCTTTCGAAGTCAGGGCCGCCAGACGCTAGCAATGGTTATCGCACCGGATGGCAGGGACGAGCCAGGCGACATCCGCGCGCTTCGGGGTGCGGCGGTACTCTCGATGCAGGCAGGGCAATTCGAGGAAGCCGAGGCTTTGCTGTTCCGAGCAGCAAATCTCGCTCGATCGTCTAATGAGACGGTTGAGCTCGCGCACACGCTCCGGGGCTTGTCGGGACTTGCGGAGCTGCGCGACGATGCCGACGGAATGACGCGGTATGCGCGCGAGGTTCTGGACATAGCCCTTCGCATGCATGACGTGGGCATGAGCGCCCGAGCGGCCAGCGATCTCGCCGTGGGTCTACTGGCTCAGGGCCGGTGTGATGAGGCAGTACCGTATATCGAGCAGAGTATCGAGGCGGCGAGACAGTCTGGGTTGCGCGACCTACTGATCCTCGGCCTGGGGAATCTTGGCTGGGTTCGACAAAAGGAGGGAAGGCAATCGGATGCAGAGACGCTGGCACGGGAGTCGTATCGGATCGCCACGGCGGAAGGTGGCGCATGGCCCCGTGGAGTTTCCGCTCTGAGCCTGGGCGGCATCATCGCCTTCACATCGCCCGTGGAGGCCCTCGGATATCTCTATGAGGCTCTAGCTTCGTTTCAGGAGCTGGACGATGCCGAGGATCAGCTTTTCAGCTGCGAGCTCGTAGCCCTATGCCTGTCGTTGTCAGGACAGGAGCTTCAATCGGCTGTTGTGTGGGGAGCGACGGATACGCTGCGGACCAGCATGAGATTGCCCGGCCTTTCGGACAACCGGACCTACTGGCAAGTGGAATTAGAGCGGGCCCGCGGACGCGTGCCGCCGAGCGATTGGGATCAGCAATGGATCAGAGGCAGTGACATGACGCTCGAAACACTGGTAAGGCTGGCCCTCGACCTCTCTTCCGGCAGCTAAGTCCGGGTGTTCGGAGATCGGGAGTCCCCATCGGCCGCTGACTGCCCAGTTCGGCGCGGCGAGCGGTCCAAGCCCACGGGATCGCGGCCACACGCCATCAAGGACGCGGAGCTTGGCGATGTCGAGACGCCCTCACGAAATCGGAGTGGAAAGCGACCTGAGGATCGTGACCGAGGAGGCTTGGATTTCAATTGTGCGCGCCCGCACTTTCACCTTCGATGACGCCTGTTACGGTGGATACATCACAGAGAGCGGTGATACAGCATGAGCAATCCATCCGACGCGAGCCGGCTCCTCATTCGGCTCGCCCGGCGTAACGTTCGCAGCTACCTCGAAAACCCATTGGCTAAGTCCAGTATTGTTATGGGGTCCGCGGCTGAAGGCATCAGCGACTTCATGTCCGACCTGGACATGGCCGTGTATTACGAAGAGCTGCCCAGTCTCGAGGAGCTTCAGCGAGCGTCACGAGTCAACGCGGAGTCGGAAGTCTCCTACCTTTCAACCCCGACGAAAGATGCGGCCTTAGAGACCTACATGTCCCACGGGGTCGATTGTCAGGTCGCTCATCTCACAATTACGGGTTGGGAGCGTGAGATGGCGAGCGTTCTCGAAGATCTGAACGTAGAAGGTGCCGCTCAGAAAGCGTTGTCGGGGATGCAGCACGCGGTGGCTCTGTCAGGAGAGGGTCTCGTGCGGGAATGGAAGGACCTTCTCAAGCGCTACCCACCATCCCTGGCCGAGGTCATGGTCAATCACTATCTGTCGTTTTCGCCGATGTGGGCAATGCCCAACCGGTATTTACATCGAGATGGACTGCTCTGGATACATGAAAACCTGTTGCGCGCGGGTCAAAACATCCTGGGAGTTCTCGCGGGCCTCAATCGTGTGTACTACTCGACATTCCAATTCAAGCGCATGCAGACATTCATCGAGGGTCTGCACATCAAGCCGGATCATCTGCACGAACGTCTCGAAGCGATGATTACCTCTGAACCCGCAGAGGCGATCCACGTGATGGAGGGTGCGGTTCGAGACACGGTCAAACTAGTCGACGAGCACATGCCGGAGTTGGACACCAGCAGGTCTCATCGGTATCTGGAGTGGAAGGTGGAACCGTGGTCGCCGTTTGAGCTAGATGGGAGAGACGGGTCGACGGTAAACGGTCGACGGTAAACGGGCAACAGTAAACAGTCAACGGTACAGACTGCAGCTATCTTCGACGGCAGCGGCAGGATTAGCAAAATTCGAACGGGAGTTCGCATCGTGGGGTGGGGCTTGCGTTCTGCAGACGCCGCGAATCACCATCGATTCCTTACGCAGCCGTCCAGGCCGAAAGCTCTACATTGTGGGAGAGATGGGTTCGCTAACACACTACGCAGCTTTCGTCTCGTTGGCCGTGCTGGTGATCGCCGCTCCGGGACCGGACACGGCTTTGACCATACGGAACACGCTGCTCGGCGGCCGCAGGTGTGGGGTCTTCACGAGCGGAGGAGTCGCCACGGCACAGATATTCTGGGCGCTCGCGACCAGCCTCGGGGTTGCCGCGGTTCTACAGGCATTTGCGCCCGCGTACTTTACCATCAAGGTCGTGGGCGCGGCGTACCTCATCTATCTGGGGGCACACTCTCTGTTCGCGGCCAGTCGGCGGCGACCAACTTCCACAGATCAGCACGTTCCCAGCCGCCCATCGCTGAAGGAATCGGCCGCGTACAGGCAGGGACTTTTGAGCAACCTGAGCAATCCCAAGATGGCGATTTTCTTCCTCAGCCTGCTACCTCAGTTCATCACTGCCGGCAGACACACCTTCGTCCCGTTGCTCGCTTTGGGTGTCACGTTCTGTATCATGACTTTCGCCTGGCTGACCTTCTACGCGATTGTCGTCGCGAAACTCGGTGCATTCCTGAGACGCGACACGGTTCGCCGCTTGTTTGACGGACTTACCGGCGTGGCACTTGTCGGACTTGGAATTCGCGTCGCGACAGAGGCCCGGTAGTACGAATCTGGTTGTAGCTCAGGCGGGACGTGTTCGCGCCGTCGGTTTGGTCGGGTAGACTGTCGCCGCCGATGGGGAGGTCGTATCGTGGGGTGGGGGTTGCGTTCTTGGCATCCGGTTCGATTCAAATACATGCCGGATCCGGATAGCCACCCGCCGCCGCTTAAGCAGATGAGCAGGAGAGCAGATTGTGAGACAGACTGAGGGTCGCCATGTCGTTATCGCGGGGGGAAGCTTTGCCGGGCTCGGGGCGGCTTTCACGCTCCGGCGGGAACTCGATCGCGAGGATCGAATCACAGTCATCGATCCCGACGGTCAGTTCGTGTTCGCGCCGTCCCTGATCTGGGCAGCTCTAGGCAGGCCGCTCGTCCACAGCTCGTTCGCATTGGAGCCGACACTCAGCACCAGAGGTATCCACTTCATCAGATCACACGTCCGACAGGTGAACGCCGAGGGTAAAAGTATCGCCACCGACGACCAGGAACTGTCCTACGACCGGCTGCTCATCGCGACGGGCGGCCGCGCTGACACCACCGCTATTCCAGGCCTGGCGGGCGAGTTCAACACCAACAACTTCATTGTGGGTTTGGATTCTGCCGAGAGCGCGCGGCGGGTTCTGCGCGCGTTGTTTTCGGATCCGGGCCCGATTGTCATCGGCGCCGCACAGGGCGCAACGTACTACAGCGGCGTCTACGAGCTGGCTCTCGCCATCGACTCGGCGCTCAGGGATCAGGGCATACGAGACCGGGCTCCAATAACCTTCGTCACAGACGAACCGTACCTTGGGCATTTTGGATTCGGGCAAACGGCGGCCATGGAGAAGCTGACGGCGATGTTCGGTGAGCGTGAGATCGTGGCGCGCACAGGAGTCGAGGTCGAAGCCGTGCGCCGCGATTCAGTCACCCTCGCAACAGGCGAATCGCTATCCGCCAAAGCCGCGTTCCTCATGCCGCCGTTCACCGGCGCCGTCGACATCTGGAAGAGTGCGGGGCTTACCGACGAGCACGGGATGGTGTCCATCAACGACGAGTACCGGCACACCGAGTTCGAGGACATTTACGCGGCCGGAGTAGCGGCTCTCTTCAACCGCGCCATACCGCCTTTAACCGGCCGCCAGCCACCGCACACGGGGTACCTCGCCATACACATGGGCAAGCACGCCGGCCAAAACATCGCGGCATCACTGGGAAGCGGACAGCGGGCGCACCGAACGCTTCCCTACCTTCTCGACGTGCGGATCCTCGACGGAGGGACCACCGGTCTCCTGCTCGCGTCCCGGGGGCATCATCTCTTGAAAAATACGGCAGTCAGAGTGCCGGGGCCACTGGCGCACTGGCTTAAGCGCGCAACGGAGCGGTACCTTACCTGGCGGCTGCGGACGGGACAGGTGAATCTGCCGTAGGAGCTGTCAGTCGTCAGTTTTCAGTCTTCGGTGGGGGCCGCTTCGAAGCAGGATGGTAGCCAGTCGCGATGTCGATCCAGGATTGTGTGCTCGGTGCGAACATGCCGAGGTCGTTCGGGGCGCCGCCTCTACGTTCTGGCTTTGCGGCCTGTCGCGTACCGATCCGAGCTATGCACGGTATCCGCATATCCCCGTGATTCGCTGCGCCGGCTTCCAACGCCGAGTTGACGCGCCGAATGACGAGATAAGGCCGGCCTGAAACCCCTTCCAGACTGGAGTCGGGTTATCCTTTGACCGCGCCCGCGGTCATACCGGCGATGATGCGCCGCTGGAAGACCAAGACGAGCAAGACCAGAGGAATGGTGACCACAACGGTCGCCGCCATAATGTCCCCCCAAGGCGAAGCAAAGGTGCTGGTAGTCGCGAAGTTGTAAATGGCCAACGGCACGGTGAAGTGGTTTGGCGACAGCTCGAATGAAACCGCGTAGAGAAACTCGTTCCAGGCAGCGATTAGGGCCAGGAGTCCGGTCGTGACCATTCCCGGCGTCGCCAGCGGTAGCATAATCCGCACGAACGTCTGCAGCGGACCGGCACCATCCACGTACGCGGCCTCCTCCAGCTCTCGCGGAAGCTGCCGGAAGAAGGCGCTGAGAACCCACACTGTAAACGGCAGCGTCAGCAGCATGTACGTGATGATCAAGGCCCAAAGCGTGTCGTACAGACCAAATTGGTAGACGACCTGGTACAGAGCACCCAATATAGCGATCTGAGGGAACATGGTCATGGAGAGGACCAGATACATCATGAACCCCCGCCCTCGAAAGTTGAATCGCGCCAATACGTAGGCAGCGCTGGCGCCGATGACCAGGGCGAGCACTGTCACGGAAACGCCAACGATAGCCGAGTTTAGGAGTGCTTGGAGGAACTGATTGTTACTGAAGACGTCCTTGTAGTGAGTTAGCGTGGGATTCTTAGGAAACCACTGCACGGGGGTCGTATACATGCTGGAGTCGGGTGTGATGGACGTGCGAAAGGCCCAATAGAAGGGGAAAAGCAGCCATACGACGATGACCACGATCAGAAGCCAGAAGAGTATGCGGCTTACAGGCAGCTTCCGCCGGGTGACCCCTCCGGCCGCTTCCTTTGGTCGTACCGTCGCCGTTGCAGTTTGCGTAGCCATTCAGCGCTCCAGTGGTATCGCCTTGATGTAGATCGCGATTACGACCGCCAGGATGACGAATATGGCGACGCTCAAGGCCGCGCCGTAACCGATGCCGCCGTAATTCGAGAAGGGTATGCTGGTCGAAGCGCCATTGACTCCGATAGATTGCTCGTACACAGCCATTGATTTGAGGCAGTTGCCGGGAATGCATGGAGCGTCCCCGAAGAACACGTAGAAAACGTCGAAGACGCGCAGGGCATCCATGGTGCGGAAGATCAGCGTCACCAGGATAGCGGGCCTGAGCAGTGGGAGGGTTATACGCCAGAATTGCTGCCAGGCACTGGCCCCATCCACCGTCGCCGCCTCGTAGACGTCGTTGGGAATGATCTGCAGGCCTGCGAGGAGAAGAAGGGCGACAAATGGCGTGGTCTTCCATATATCTACCGAGGAGATGGAGAACAGAGCGACATTGGGATCGGTAAGGAAGGAAATGGGAGCTCCGGGCCAGTGCAGCCTCAAGAGGATGTCGTTGAAGACACCGTAGCTGGCGTTGAACATCAGCAACCACATCTGCGCGTTGACCACCGTGACGACGGCCCAGGGCACCAGCATCGCCGCCCTCAAAGCTCCGCGGCCCTTGAACCGGGAATTCACCACCAAGGCGATTCCCATGCCCAGGACAAACTCAAAGGAGACCGTGATGATGGTGAACTTGAAGGTTTCGAGGACGGATTGCCAAAACGTGACGTCGTGCAGGAGGTTGTAGTAGTTTGTCCAGCCAATGAAACTGGTTGGGGCGCCAAAGGCGGCATCAGTGAAGCTGTTGATGAAGGTCCGGATGAGTGGATACGCCGCTACGAGCACCACTACGGCGATCGTAGGAGACATCAGCAGCCATGCCAGCCGGGTCTGCTTGGACTGGAGAGCCGTCCTGTTGCGACGACTCGGGGCACGCTGAGTTCCCGCAGGCGAAACGATCGCTTCTTCTTCAGCCTGTAGGACCGACATACCGCTTCCTCCCCAAGTGGAGCGACAAGTTAGTGGCCGATTCTATACCGAGCGATCCGCACGCTGTCCAATCTCAGTCTGTGCCTCCTGAGCCTGCTCAGCCGGCATAAACTCGACGACACATCTTCCGTTCCAAGGCAGCATGGTTGCAACGGCGGGCGCATCGGGCACGACGGCAGAAAGGAGGAGCGATGCCGCGGCATCGCTCCTCCAGACTGTCATGGGTTGTTACGGATGAAGTGACTGCAGCTGCGACTTCAGCCTGGACAGGCCACTACTTACACTCGTCGAGCCGGTCAGGATGAGATTGATGTCTTGGTAGATGTATCCCGAGCCGGTACCGTAATTGGTGCCGAGCACCGCGGCCGGACGTGCCACGACAGTCGTCTTGGCCGCCACGCCGAGAGCCGCGTTCGCCTTTTTGACTTTGGGAAGCTTAGCAACACTGGGCATGGTCGGCGCGATGCCGGAATGGACGGCGCGGTAGACCTCGACCGGTACACTCGCGTAGTACCTGGCCCAAGCCAGCGAAGCGCCTTTCACCTTACCGGTGGTGTATTTGTTCACGCCAACCTGCCAGCCACCGACCGCCGCCGAGGACTTGGCCGAGCCGGCCGGAAGCGGAGCCACGCCGATCTTGCCGACCAACGCCTTGCCCTTCGTGTACTGATCCGCCCACATGTAGGGCCAGTTGCGGGCAAAGGCCGAGTTGCCGCCCAGGAAGGAGTTTTCGGTGAAGGTTTCGTTGTAAGTGGCGGCTATGTCCGGCGGGGTGATCCCATTTTTGACCCAGCTTCGAGCCTCGGTGAGGGCTGCTCTCGCTTTGGGGTTGTCGACGGTCACTTTGCCTTTGTTATTGATGAAGTTGCCGCCGCCATAGGAGGCGATCCACTCGAGGGAGTCACAGGTGAGCCCCTCGTAAGCCGAGCCCTGGAACACGAAGCCGTAGAAGCTCTTGTTCTTCTTTCGCTCCCCGTTCTGGATCTTCTTTGCCTCCGATGCGAGCTGCGTCCACTTGGTAGGCACTTTCAGGTGGTACTTGTGGAGCAGGTCCTTTCGGTAGTACAGCAGACCGAAGTCTCCCTGGTAGGGCATAGCGATCAGCTTGCCGCCGATCGTGTCGTTCTTGATCAGGTTAGGCGCCTCAAGCTTTACCAGCGGCCCCATGAAGCTTTTCAATGGAGCCAGGTACTTGCCAAAGATACCTGTCCAGACAACGTCGAGACCCGTCGCGTCGAGAGACGTCGAATGGGCGTTGAACATGTTCTGGAGCTTGGTTATGTTGGCCTGTGAGTCCGAGCCATTGCGCTCAACGAACTTGACCGTAATGCCGGTGCTCTTTTTGAATGCTTTGCCGAGGGCGACATCGGTGTCGTGGTCAGTTCCGACCGAGCCGCCAAAGTAGGTGATTGTCGTTCCTTTCCACTTCCTGTCCTGCTTGGCATACGGATCCTTCGGGGCCGTCGGCATTGCGGCGGCCGTCCGCGCGTGCTGTGCGGCGGCGATCGAAACAGTGCTGGGCACGACAAACGAAATGATCAGAGCAATCGATGCTGCTATGGCAGCAATCCTGCGATTCATACGTGTTTTCTCCATCAACAGATATTCCGTGACACGATGCGGCGACAAATCGTCGCCGACGAAGCGGCCCACCAGATGCACCTCCTAGCAGGAGAGGTTTCCGATCGCCGCGATGGTATCTTGCGGCTTCACCCCCTTTCCGTGGAGACGTTCGAAATTTGCCGGCGAACGTTCGAGCGGCCGGAGATGGAGTGCAAGGTTCGCGCTCTCCCCTCGTCGAGCCGCCTTCAGTGGAAGATTGGTGCGATTCTCCCTGTCTCGGCGTAATCTCGAGGTTCGTGAACGCCTCGGCGGCAGCGACGCGAACGTGCGTCCCTCCCGGCGTTGCGGTCCTCTACGTGAACTATATATCGCCAACGTGACATCTTTGTGAAAACCGAGAGCCGCTCCAAACGTCCATGAACGAAGAGACCGTGTCCTCTCGCCATGGCTCCCGCGGGAACATATGGGCTGAACTGGCAAGCTAGTCATTGCATCGTGTGTGGGATCTATATCTTGCCTTTGGAGGTGATCCGTTATCATTGTGGCACCATCGAAAAGAACATTCCTTTCGGAATCTACCCCTGTTGTTTTCATTTCCTGTTGTTTGTGGGGCCCCTTTGAAAGAAGTTATGCCTATAGCTCCCGCCCACGAGGGATGGGTGTACCGGTCCGATCCGTTCGACAATCGGCGCGTACCGCACCGCCACGAAGAGCTCGAGATGAATCTCGTCCTGAGGGGGAGCGGGACGTATCTCATCGGCGGCCAGCGGCGAGATCTTCGCGCCGACAGCCAGATCTGGCTCTTTCCTGAACAGAACCACGTGCTGGTCGACAGGTCGCGCGATTTCGAGATGTGGGTGGTCTACTTCAGGCACACGCTGGTCGAGCGGGTGTGCGTCTCGGACGAGGCAGCGGTCCTGCGCCAGCGGGAACCAGGGCAAGTGTTCTGCAGACACCTTGAGGTGGAACCGGCAGAGCGAATCTCGCGACTTCTGGAGGACGTCGATAGCAGCGGATACGACGCTCCGCGTTACAACGCCGGGCTGGCGTACAGTATTCTGCTCGCCTGGCACGAGTTTTCCCGAGCGCCACTGGTTATCGGAGGTCATGACGTTCATCCTGCCGTCGAGCGGGCGGCGTTCCTTATTCGGGACCAAGCCGAGCTGCGCGGAATCATCGAGCTGGCGCACCACGCGGGGCTGAGCGCGTCGCGGTTGAGCCACGTGTTTCACCGTCAAATGGGCGTCTCCTTGGTGAGCTACTGGAACCGCCAACGACTGGAGCGCTTCTTCCGCCTGTATGGAGAGGGGCGCCGAATGAGCGTGACTCAGGCCGCACTTGACGCCGGCTTCGGCAGTTACCCGCAGTTCTATCGAGTCTTTCGGAAGCATGTGGGATGCGGACCGGCGGAGTACCGACGTGCTGGCGCCGACCTGAATCGAATAGCCGAAGAGATAGCCGAGTCAAAAGCAAGCAACACGGGCGTCCTGGATCGACTAGCGGGCCACGCGGTGGCCGCCGCACGAAACGACTAGAACGTCCTGACCGTTTAGTGCTTGAGCAACGACTCGAGCTGTCCCTGAAGCTGAGTGAGATTCGCCTTCGTGTTGCCACCGGTCAGAATACTGTGGGCGGCAGTGGCTATGTAGGTTGAGCCCTGATAGTAATTCTGCCCCAGGGGACTGGCCGGTCGCACAACTCGAACGGTGCTCACTCTCAGGTAGGGCTCGACCTTCTGAACCGCCTTAATCGAGTTTAAGGAAGGCATCGCGGGAACGAATCCACCCTGGACCGCCCGCCACATTTCCAAGGGCTGCGAGGTGTAGTAGCGTACAAACGCCTCGGCGGCAGCCTTGTGCTTGGAGCTTTTGGAGACGCCGAGCTCCCATCCGTCCACGGTGGCCGACGACTTTCCCGAGGCATGAGGTAGGGCGGCAACCGCGAACTTTCCTTTCACCGCGGAGCTAGCACGGCTCTGCGGATACATACTTGTCCACTGACGGACGAATGCGGCGTTGCCAGTGTCAAAGAGAGAACGAGTCGCGTTCTCGTCGAACGTTGTCACTGACGGCGGGGTGATCTTGCCCACCCACCTCTTCATCTGGTTCATGGCGGCGACCGCCTTACGGTTGGTCACGTTGGCTTTTCCCTTGGCGACGATCGTTCCACCGCCGAATGAGGCAATCCACTCGAGGGCATCGCAGGTCAAGCCCTCGTAGGCGTTGCCCTGGTACGCAAATCCGTAGAACTTGCTGTTGTGCTTACGCTCGCCCTTCTGGATCTTGGCAGCCATTTTGCCGAGCTCAGTCCACGTGGTGGGTGGATGGGTGTACTTGTACTTCCTGAGCAGGTCTTTCCGATAGTACAGCAGGCCAAAGTCGGCAGTAAAGGGAATCGCGACCAGCCTTCCCTTGACCGTGTCGTTGGCAACGAGAGCCTTATAGTCGAGCTTGGTGTTCGGGGCGGCCACCTTCCTAAGATCAACGAGGTAAGGCTGGAACTGCCCAGGCCAAACGACGTCCATCATCAACACATCCATGGCGTCGGATTTTGACTGAAGCAACGCCTGATAGTTCGCGTACGCGTTGCTGCCGCCTTTGGTCTTGACGTTGACGGTTATTCCCGTATCGGCTTTGAACCGTCGGGCGGCGAGCAGATCGAGTTCATGTCCGATTCCAGGGTCGTCGCCGTAGAATGTAATGCTCTGACCGCGATACTTTCTGTCAACTTTTGCCCATGGATCGTGAGGTGGGGCCGCTATCTTCGCTCCGGCGATGTTCCTCATCTGTCGATTGCCTGCGGCAACCCCGGTTGCGCCCGGAACTGATATTGAAAGGGCAGCAATGACCGAGGCGATCATCGCAGCAGCTCGTAGGTTCATTCAGAGTCTCATTGTCCATTGATCTTCAAGGTTCAAACGTTCCTCGGGTTCTCGACTCGTAGGATTTGCCGAATGTTCGAAGGAAGTCCGGAGCGAGGTCCGTTTCAATTGTCTCTTTTCATCATTACTAAGCCGTGAACAAATGAAAACTATTTCAAGTCGAGAGCCGCCGAAGTTAGCAAGAGGCGAGCCAGACCGTGTTGCGGCCAGTTCGCCCTGCCATTGAAGGCGGAACTCTGGACAGTAAGTTGGCCGGGAGCCATTGCCCGCTCGAAGCAACGTGGTGGGTCGGTTCCACTAGGCGCACGAACACACCGAACATCTGGTCCAGACTCACGTTCAACTGATTCAACCACGATACCCACCAACATATTAGGGCCTTGTCAACCGGCATCTGAGTTGTTAGCCTTTGGTGGATCTGTTCCATTAAAGGGGAATGAATGTCGGGGCGACTCACGTCAATCGTAGTAGCGGTCACGGTGGCTATGGCCGTCGTGGCGATGCAAATTCAGGCGGTTCAGGCTCGGAGGGCTCAACTGCCTTCCGGGATCATTACGTCAGCAAATGTCAACTCCCATATCGTCGCACTTACCTTCGACGATGGGCCCAGCCCGTACACTCCCCAGGTACTTTCCATCCTCCATCAGTATCACGTGCCCGCGACGTTTTTCGTGGTCGGCATACACGTGCGGCAATACCCGAACTACGTTCACGACGAGGTGGCTGACGGCAACATCGTGGGCAACCACACGTATACGCACGCCGATCTACAGGATCTCAGCTCGCCGTACGTGACGGCGGAGCTCACCCAGACCCAAGGCGCCGTCCGGGCGGCAGCACACTACACGCCGCATTGGTTCCGGCCCCCTTACGGCGACGTCGACAGCCGGATCGTCGGTCTGGCAGCTTCGGTGGGGCTGCACACGGTCACGTGGTCCGTGGATCCGGCCGACTGGTCACTGCCGGGAGTCGCGGCCATCGAGGATAGAGTGCTGTACTACACGCAACCCGGAAGCATCGTGCTCATGCACGACGGGGGTGGCGACAGAAGCGAGACCGTGGCGGCTCTTCCGTATATCATACGGACACTGAAGTCTCGAGGATACAGGTTTGCGACCCTCGATCAGCTTTTCAGGCTATCTCCGATGCCGGACTGCGTCCCGACGGCGGCCAAACAATTCCATCGGGCGGGCATACAGGCCAAGAAGTCGAGCCCTATCTTTCGAAAGTGGAGCGCTCTCCTGTGTCTCGGCACCAATCTAGGCCCGGCGACGAGCAAGGTGTATCAACTCTCACGAGGGATTCTCGCCCAGAACTTTGCCAAGACGGCCCACCGGATACAGTGGGACGAGAAAGCCAAGAGGGCCACCGTGAAAATTATGTGGTCGTGGGCGGCAGCGGTTTTCTCAAAGGACGGCGTGAAGCCGCTGTACGGACACGCCATAACCCGCGCCTGGTTCAATCAGTATCTTAAGGGGTATAACTGGGGACCGGCGCTGGCACAACCGAAGCGTAAGGGAAAAGTGACGGAGCAGCGTTTTGAATACGCTCTGGCGATCGAGAACAGCTCGAAGGACGTGGTTTTCCACCACCACCCGAGAGAGAGCAAGTAAGCTGCCGGCCAACGCAAGCCCGGGGGCCACGGAAGTCGCGGTGTACCTCAGCACATTAAGGGAGAAGGGGAGTCCAGGTAGATGAGACGGCGAAGCGGATATCCCTGCACTCGGTGCGGTGGTCAGATGTTCTTCGAACGCGATCTGCTGCACCGTCATGTCGCGTGCAAGTGCCTGCAGTGTGGGTATATCGCCGCGTATTTCTGGACCGAGCCAGGCGATCCCAAGCCGCAGTACGAGGTGGCCGGACGGATATCAGACGGAACAGTTCTGCTCGAGGACTGATTCTTCCCGGCATTACGATTGGGGTCTTGTCACGGCAATCGTATGGGTGTACAGTATAGGCAAGCTGTAGCTGGAACCACCGGAACCGACAAACTCTCTCCTCTCGAGCGACTCCGTCTGCGGGCAAGCGGAGTCGCTCACTTTGTGACGAGAGAGACGGGTTGAGAGCTCTAAGCGGATTCGACCACCAAGGCTATGCCCTGACCGCCCCCGATGCAGGCCGAGGCGACGCCGACCCCTCCGCCACGACGGCCCAGCTCCTTGAGAAGGGTCAAGGGAAGTCTGGCGCCCGAAGCGCCGAGCGGATGGCCAATGGCGATGGCGCCGCCGTTCACGTTCACACGCTCGCGGTCGAGGTCCAGCTCCTTTTCACATGCCAGGTACTGGGCCGAGAATGCTTCGTTGATCTCGATCAGATCAACGTCTTCGAGGGCAACGCCCGCCCGCTCAAGAGCCACGGGAATAGCGCGAGCGGGACCAATGCCCATAACCGACGGTTCGACGCCGACCACAGCCCAGGAGACGATCCTGCCCAGGGGTTTCCGTCCATTCAGGGCGTCTTCGGCTGCCACTACCACCGCTGCCGCGCCGTCTACGATTCCGCTGGCATTACCGGCGGTAACCACACCATCGGTCTTAAAGTAGGGTTTGAGTCTGGCAAGCGCCTCGGGCGTAGTGTCGGGGCGAGGATGCTCATCTTGCGAAACCTCGACGGACCCCTTGCGTCCTTCAACGGTCACGGGAACAGTTTCGGCGCTGGTAAAGCAGTTTTCGGCGGCCTGTGCGGCTCGCCTCTGACTGCGGACCGCGTACTCGTCGGTAGCTTCGCGAGTGATGCCATAGCGATCCGCGAGATTCTCCGCGGTGTGGGCCATGTCAAACCCACAGAAAGAGTCGGTCAAAGACTCCCACAGGTAGTCGTGGAAGTCGGTGCTGCCAAGGCGTAGACCCCAGCGGGCGCCTCGAACCAAGAAGGGCGCCTGGCTCATGTTCTCCGTACCTCCTGTCAGGGCCATACGAGACTCGCCGAGCCGGATCGACTGGGCCGCGCTGATGATCGCCTGCGTGCCGGATCCACACAACCGGTTTACCGTCAGAGCGGGCACATTCTCGGGAAGGCCGGATCGCAGACCAACGTGCCGAGCCAGGTAGATGGCATCGCTGCTTGTCTGCATGACATTGCCGAAAACAACGTTATCGATCTCACCCGGCTCGACCTGCGAGCGCTCCATGGCAGCGCCGGAGGCAATCACGCCCAGGTCGGTGGCGGACGTGTCTTTGAAGGCGCCACCAAATGCTCCGAATGGAGTTCGGGCGCCATCAAGGATGTATACTCTGGTCTCGGTATTCGTCATGATTATCCCCGAAGATTTTCTTCCAGCGCGCGACGCCTCAATGAGCCGCGCACTGAGATTATTTCACGACGGCGTTAGACCCTGATTCCAGTCAGGTCAATGACGAGGCGACGATGTCACCCTGGGTGCCGGTAGAGAGCCCGCTTCCGGCATCAAGACGTGGTATACGGCCGGACACGACGGCATCGCGGACAGCTCGATTGACCCGGTTGGCGGCGGCTTGCTCGCCCAGGTGGTCCAGAAGCATGGCGACGGCGAGGATGGTGGCCACGGGGCTCGCTATCTCCTTACCCGCTATGTCGGGAGCCGAGCCATGTATGGGCTCAAACATCGACGTATGCCCGGGATTGATATTGCCCGACGCCGCTGCGCCCATCCCGCCCTGTATCGCAGCGCCCAGATCGGTCAGGATGTCACCGAAGAGGTTGCTGGTCACAATGACGTCGAACATCTCCGGACGCTCGACCATGTACAGGCAGGCGGCATCCACATAGATGCTATTCGTGATGACATCAGGGTACTCCTCTCCGACCTCGGCCAGTACCCTCCGCCAGATATCCATGGCGGAGATAGCATTGGACTTGTCGACAACCGTCAGGTTCTTGCGGCGGCCGCCGGCTCGAGCAAGCTCGAACGCGTACCGGATCACGCGTTCCACGCCCATTCGGGTGAAGATCATCTCGGCAATGGATACCTCGTTGGCCGATCCCCGCCGTAGCTGCCCCCCGATGGCGGTGTACGCGTCTTCGGTGTTTTCACGGACGACCACCATGTCTACATCCGACGGCGTCTTCTCCTTGAGGGGACAGAGCCGGGAGTCGAGCAGAACAACGGGCCGTAGATTCACGAACAGGTCGAGGCCAAAGCGAAGCGTGAAGATGATCGAGCGCTCCACAGTTCCGCCCTTCACCCGGGGATCACCCACGGCACCGAACAGTATCGCGTCGAGCTGCCGGTACTCGTCCAACATCGACTCCGGCATCACTTGCCCGGTCTCCACAAAATAGGCACAGCTCCAGGGATAGCTGACCAGCTCATAGGTAAACCCGTCAAGGGGGGCGACAGTCTCGAGAACCTTGAGCCCCTCTCGCACGACTTCCGGGCCGATGCCGTCTCCTGCGATCACCCCGATTCGATGATGCCTAGATCGTGCTGTCTCGGTGGCCACGTTGGGTGGCGTCATATATTTCTCTTCCTCTCGACGATCGAATACCACCCAGCGTATCAGGACGCAACCGGCACCTCGACGTCTGGCTGGCGACGTTGGGATGGCGCCGACGCGCCCAAACGCCTTGGCGGGCTAGGCCGCGGTCAGAAGGACGGGAGCACCCCGGGTCACCAGGACCGTGTGCTCAAAGTGAGCGGCAAGACTTCCGTCTTGCGTGCGAAGAGTCCATCCATCCGGGCTTTCGACAACCCGACAGGGCGTAGCCGAGACGATGGGCTCAATCGCTACGACGGTATCCGCCACGAAGACGGCGCGGTTCCGGGGGTCGTCGAAGTTAGCCACGTTGTGAGGCGCCTCGTGGATTGTCTTCCCGACGCCATGGCCGCCCAGCTCTCGAAGTACGCTGAATCCCGAACGCTGTACCTCGCGCTCGACGACCCGTCCAAAGGCCCTTATGGGGTTACCGGCGCGCACCGCGGACATCCCCTTGAAGAAGGCCGATTCGGCGCATTTCGCTAAGGCCCGGGAGGAGGCCGCAGCAGGCGATAGGACGACAGTGGCGGCAGAATCAGCAATGTATCCCTCCAACTCTGCGGTCACGTCAATTTTGACGACATCTCCAGCTTCGAGCACGCGGGCGTTGGGCACGCCATGAACCGCCTCGTCGTTGACGCTGATGCAGCAGGTCCCGGGAAAACCATATACGAGACGCGGAGCCGAGCGGGCGCCGTGGCGGCTCAGCATCTCAAAACCCAGGGCGTCGAGCTCAGCGGTCGTCATACCGGGCCGGACCGCCCGCTTCATCTCCCGAAGCACTATCGCCACGACGCGTCCCACCCGCCGCATGCCCTCGAGGTCGCGCTTCGAACCGATTGACATTTCCAGCCTCCTGCCTCTGCAAACTCCGTAGTACCGGGCTCAGCCACCCTCATGTCACTCTATCAACGACGGTGGCCGCAATCGTGCAGAGAGGAGTCCTGAATAATAGGGTGACGGGGTAGAACGGCGCGGCCCCTGGCATTCGTGCAGTCATTTTCTATAGAAATCATGAGACCACTCAACTCGAGGAGCGATTGAAATGTACCCTGCGCTGGAACGGTTCATTCAACAACAGCGATGGCTTGACGACCTCGGCGAACCCCTACAAGCGTTCATCGGGTCACTCTTCTCAGGAATGGGAGCACAAGGAAAGGGTATCCGTGACGCGTTAAACGGCACGTGGCTGGGACACCCATTACACCCAGTACTGACCGACGTCCCGGTGGGGGCGTGGGTGACCAGTCTCGTTCTCGACGGAGCGTCTTCGGCTTCCGGCAGTCGGGAGCTCGAAAGGGCGTCGGACATCGTGGTGGCGACGGGGCTGGCAGCGGCTGTTGGGGCAGCAGCGACGGGCTGGACCGATTGGAGCGACACCTATGGGAAGGAGCGGCGGGTCGGTCTGCTTCATGGTTTGCTCATGGGAGGAACGACGGCCTTATACGGCATCTCGCTCGCGTTCCGACTTTCGGGGCATCGGAAGACGGGGCTGTTCTTCTCCAACATCGGCGTGACAGTGCTGTCCGCCGGGGCATACCTGGGCGGCGACGAAGTCTACGACATTGGATATGGCGTTAACCATACGGCCTTCGATCACGCTTCCGCCGATTGGGTTGCGGTCGGAGCGGAAGATGAGCTGCAGGAAGATACCCCAAAGCAGGTGGACGCCGGAGGAACGGCGGTCATGCTGGTGAAGCATGCTGGTGAGGTCCACGCTCTGGCGGACACATGTGTACACGCCGGGTGCTCGTTAGCCGGCGGGAAGGTCGACGGCGATTCCATCATCTGTCCCTGTCACGGATCGCAGTACCGGCTGCGAGACGGCTCAGTGATGCACGGCCCAGCCACTATGCCCGAGCCTTACTATGATGTCCGCCTCCGAAACGGCGCCGTGGAGGTCAGGGCGGGGCAGTAACGGCTGGACCGGCCAGGACTCGTTCCAGCATCTCTTCCTTCGTACCCCGGATATCGTGGATGGCTTCAAGCCACCACGTTGCTCCCTGCTCCTCATAGGAACGATGAAGGGACGCATCCTCCGGTGTGGAGTACCCCATCACGACAGCCTCGAATCCACCTTCAGCTGGACGCTGCGCGCGGATGACGGAAAGAAGACGGCCGAACTCGGCGGCACTCATCGTCATCTCCAGTGCGTCGGTTGAATCGGCGACCCAGCCGTTCCAGCGGGAGGCACGACGTAGGGATGCCGCGCTGTTTCCACCTACCCAGATGGGAACGGCAGGGCTGGGGAGTGGCGCGAATGTCACGCCATCGACCTGAAAGTGCTGACCGCGATACGTCAGCTCCTTTCCGGTCCATAACGATGAGATGACTTCGAGACCCTCATCAAGCACTGCGGCCCGGCGGGCCGGGCTACTGTCCTCGCCAAACGCGGCGAACTCACCCGCGACTCCACCGAGGCCAACGCCTAGGATCACATTGCCGCGGTTGAGGGTATGGAGAGTCGAAACGGTTTGAGCGAGAGCTTGGGGCCGGTACCTGGCGACAGGGGTCACAGCAGTGCCGAGCAGGAGCGAGTCAGTCGAGGCGGCCACTGCGGCTAGGAGGAGCCAGGGGTCAGCCGAAGGTCCGTCCCAGACGAACCCCAGATGGTCCCACATAAGGAGGGCCTCCCATCCGCTCCCGGCCGCCGCAGCGGCGAGGTCCATCACCGCCTTTGCGTCAGCGTACGTCCCGACGTTCGCGACGACGATACCAAACCGCATCGGGCACCTCCGGTAAGCCTACTGTATCAGACACCGTAGGTGCGGCCGGGGGCGGAAAGACAAGAGAGGACGAGCGGTCTAGGCAGGCGAAATGTACGTGATCAGCCAGACGCCTCCCGCGCCATGTTTGGCGAGCTGGCTTACCAAGACCTTATAGGTCTTGCCGTGATATTGCACCTGGACCTCGATAGTAGGCTTTCCCTGACCGTTGGCATAGGGGGTTGGCGTGGGACTTGGCGAAGTTGGAGACACTATCTGAAACTGGTTGTTGGTGAACCCGTACGACTGCAGCGTATTCTTCACGGCAGTGTATGGATTGAGGTACAGCTGGTACTGGGAGTTACCTATCGTCGCCTGATGTTGAATGTATTGAATGCGAGTTGGAGTCCGGTGCACGAAGCCCAGGACGTGGCCGCTGACGGTCGGGGCTGGAGTCGGACTGGGGGTAGGAGTCGGAGTAGACGTTGGGGTGCTGGTAGGGGTCGGAGTCGAGGTGGAGCGCTTGGTTGGGGAGGGCGCCGCCGTCGGCGTTGAAGTCGGCGTCGAAGTCGGGGCCGGTGTCGGTGTGCTGGTGGGCGTCGGAGTGGGTTTGGCCGCCTGCTTGGCCTGGGACACCAACACGAATCCCAGGACAATGCCAATTACCACTACGGCAAGAATAGCGGGAAGGACCCACTTATAGCGGACATAGAACGGCTCTTGAATGTTCTGCGACATGCTGCCTCATACGTCTTGAAAATCAACAAGACGTAGTGCAAGAGTCGGGCCGTAATAAGAGACAACGGTCAGCCACGACAGACCGATGGAGACTTTACCAAGACCGGCGCTCCGTACTGTGTGTACTCGAGCCTTCCGTCAATATGGGCGGGGCGGCCGAGAAGATGGACGGTCCCCGACTCATCCGCGAACCTAATCAAGTCTCTCCTCTTGTCGATCAGCAGCTTGACCATCAGGTCTGACCTCGAACCTTTGCGGTAGGCGATGAAACGGCCTTTGAGGATCCACATTGGCTGCCCGTTGACCACAGTACTCCCGGACATCGTGGGATTCGTCAATTTGTACGTAGGGACGTCCCAGTACGCTGCGTTGGCGGCGATACTCCCTTTCCGGCAGAACCACTTTCCTCCGGCAAATGCGGACACCAATGAGCCGGCGACGAGACGGCGTACCTGCTTCACCTTTCCGATGCCAGCAAACAAGGCGATGGGAGTTCGAAACAGCTCGCTGTCCTTGTACACACGCTTGAACCAGGAAAAGTTGGCGGAGAAGTGTCGTGTATCGAGCACGCCATCATTGGAGCTTATGATTGCTCCGATTTCCTGAACGCTTCCCAGGGAGCGAGATCTCGCGACAGACAGAGCAAGTAGACGGGTGGCGGAGGGAGGAGTCTGAGTGGGGCCGGGGCTGACGAAGGGACGCAAGGTGAGCGCGGAGGCCGCGTCGGCCGACAGTGCTTCGGGATGAGCTCCGAAGAGCGCCGCAACGGACATAACAGCGCCGACGGCCACGATCAAGCCAAGGAATATACTTCGATGCGGCATCACGGTTCCCTTCTCGACGATGCTAGCAGAGCAGGTTCTGGGGGCTGAGAGCCGGAGCGACCGCGGGTTTGTAGGTCAAGGGTCGGGCGGGATAGGATTCTGGTGGCGTTGGCAAGTATCTTGCGCAGATTTCCCCCTTGTATTCGTGCTCCAAGCACGCTATGATTCGCCTCGTGGGGAGTTTTCTAAAGGTATGTATTGTGGTAATGAATTGGCACAAATGAACCCCCTTGCAGTTGTCGAGCGGCTCGGCGTGATCATGCAGCCCGAGTCAGGAGAACCGACCGAAGCATGGGGGGTGCTGAACCCGGCATCAGCCCGCGGGCGTGACGGCCAGCTATATCTATTTGCCAGGGTGGTAGCGGAGGGAAACTACTCCCGCATCCGCATGGCACGCGTCGTGTTCGACGACTCAGGAAAGCCGGTCGACCTGGAGCGGCTCGACTTCGTGCTCGAGCCCTCGACGGAATACGAGCGCAATGGAGAGACAAACGGCGGATGTGAAGACCCGCGAGTTACGTTTGTCCCCGCCATAGACAAATATGTGATGGCATACACGGGATTTGGCCCTACGGGCCCCCGAATAGCCCTTGCCACATCCGAAGATCTCTTCACCTGGGAGCGATTGGGGACCGTCGACTTTGGCGTTCAGGATGGCATCAATTTCGATGACTTCGACAACAAAGACGCGTTCTTCTTTCCGGAGCCGGTCATAGCACCGGACGGAACTCCATCGCTGGCGTGTGCCCACAGGCCGATGACAGGCGTCGACCAGGACGGCCTGGTGTCCGCGCAGCTCCAAGATCTTCCCGCCAGCATATGGGTTTCCTACGTGCCTTTGAGCGAAGCAATCGACAATCCTGAGGCGCTTTTGCACCTCAGGCAGCACCAGCTCGTCATCAAGCCCGAGTTCCCTTGGGAGAACGTCAAGATAGGGGGCGGACCGCCGCCAGTGTTGACGCCGTGCGGATGGCTCCTGGTGCATCATGGAATCGAGAATCTGTCGGAGCCAGATGGTCCGCGGCGTCTATGCTACTCGGCCGGAGCCTTTATCGTGGATCGGAACGACCTGACACGAATCGTGTGGCGGTCGACCAGTCCAATAATGATCCCGGACACTGATCAGGAAGTACACGGCGTCGTCAACAACGTCGTGTTTCCAACGGGGATCGACCAGATCGACGCCGAGACCTTCGACCTGTACTACGGCATGGCCGACGCCAGAATAGGCGTCGCCAGGATGTGGATGAAGCTCGAAGGTTGCGTCGAATCGATCGAGGCCGCATAGGCGCCGTGCTGTCCTGAGCGGAGCCCCGGAACGGTGGGGCCCCTTACAAAACCGCTCCCGGCTCGCTCTGTCCCCGTCTAGAGGTTGAGGCGAGGCGAGGGGCATGTCCTCGACCCATTGGGTTTCATTGACGACGCTGCACTCAACTGCTGACTCTATCCTCCAGACTTCCCCACAGGGCGTCAAAAGGGGACCCCCCGGCCGTGAGAATCAACGACCAGGGGGAGGACGGAAAGGAGGACTATTTAGTTGTATTGGCGACGGGCCGCCCGGCCCCCGAAACGTAGCCCGGGCGGCTCGCCATGCGCTTTGCTCAGTTTTGACTTTATCAGGTTCCCGAAAAGTCGCAACCCCTCGTAACGCTCATGTGCATATCACCTCGCCTTATGGCAAGTTCAGAAAGTCGCGTTCCGTCACCGATTTTGCTCTTTGCTAGCGACGGACTGCAGACTTATTCCACACTTTCCACTGGCCCACTCCGCGACAATTCACATGTTTATCCACAGAGTTAGGCACAGTCAGTTGTAAGTTTTCAGTTGTCAGTTGTCAGTCGTCAGTTTTGTGTCGGTCATTTCCGTTGGCGAGAGCATTGAGATGCACGCGGGGATGTGTGATCTAGACGCGGGAATTTTCGAGCCGGTAAAGTAGTATCACTTGGGGAGAATGAACATGAGCCAGGCGAGCGCGGAAACACAGCTCTCCGAGACCGCGCCTTCCGGTCCGCTGCCGGCAGATGAGCTCCAGTTAATCAACGCCTACTGGCGTGCGGCCAACTACCTCTCGGTCGGGCAGATCTACCTGCTCGATAACCCGCTGCTTCGAGAGACGCTGAAGCCCGAGCACATCAAACCGCGGCTTCTCGGTCACTGGGGAACCACCCCGGGTCTCAACTTCATCTACGCGCACATGAACCGAGTTATCAGGAACTGGGATCTGAACGCGATCTTTGTGACCGGTCCAGGGCACGGTGGACCGGGCGTGGTCGCCAACACCTATCTCGAGGGCACGTACTCGGAGATTTACACAAACATTACCCGGGACGAGGTCGGCATGCAGCGCCTCTTCCGGCAGTTCTCCTTCCCAGGCGGCATACCGAGTCACGTCGCCCCGGAGACCCCGGGATCAATCCATGAGGGCGGCGAGCTAGGCTACTCCCTGGCCCATGCATTCGGGGCGGCATTCGACAATCCGGATCTACTCGTTTGCTGTGTTGTCGGCGACGGGGAAGCGGAGACAGGGCCGCTGGCGACCAGCTGGCATTCCAATAAGTTCCTCAACCCGATTCGAGACGGAGCCGTGCTTCCGGTTCTTCACCTCAATGGATACAAGATCGCCAACCCGACCGTCTTAGCCCGCATTCCGAAGTCCGAGCTTGAGGATCTGATGGAGGGGTATGGCTACCACGTATTTGAGGTGGACGGGGATGAGCCGGAGGCCATGCACCAACAGATGGCCGCGACAATGGACCAAATCGTTCAGGAAATTCAAGACATTCAGGAGAACGCCCGAAAGCGCAGGAACCCTACCAGGCCGAGATGGCCAATGATCGTCCTGCGATCCCCGAAAGGGTGGACGGGCCCAAAATTTGTGGACGGACTTCCGGTCGAGGGGACATGGCGATCGCATCAGGTCCCCTTTGCCGAAGTGCGCACCAACCCCGAGCACTTGAAGCTTCTCGACGAGTGGATGCGAAGCTACCGGCCGGAAGAACTGTTCGACAGCCACGGGACGCTCCGGGAGGAGCTGGCGGCACTTCCTCCTAAGAGCTACCGACGAATGAGTGCTAATCCTCATGCCAATGGCGGACTGCTGCTCCGTGACCTGGCGCTGCCCGACTTCCGAGATTACGGAGTTGCCACAGCCAAGCCTGGGACCTCCTTCTCAGAGGCAACGAAGGTACTGGGAGAGTTCTTGCGCGACATCATCTCCCGGAATCCGAACACATTTCGAGTATTCGGGCCTGACGAGACATCGTCGAACCGGCTTTCGGCGGTGTTCGAGGTAACAGATAGGGCCTTTGACGCCCAGACTCTTCCAACTGACGACCATATCTCACCAGACGGCCGAGTCATGGAAGTCCTTTCCGAACATCTCTGTCAGGGATGGCTGGAAGCGTATCTACTCACAGGCCGCCACGGTCTTTTTGACTGCTACGAAGCCTTTATCCATATCGTGGACGCCATGCTCAACCAGCACGCCAAGTGGTTGAAAGTCACCCGAACCATTCCGTGGCGGAGACCGATAGCTTCGTTGAACTACTTACTCTCGTCGCACGTGTGGCGCCAGGACCACAACGGCTTCTCACACCAGGACCCCGGATTCATCGATCACGTCGTCAACAAGAAGGCCGAGATCGTGAGGGTCTATCTCCCGCCAGATGCCAACTGCCTGCTGTCGGTCGCGGACCACTGTCTTCGCAGCCGACACTACGTCAATGTGATCGTGGCCGGAAAGCAGCCCGAGCTCAACTGGCTGTCAATGGACGAGGCAGTGATTCACTGCACCAGAGGTGCGGGGATATGGGAGTGGGCGAGTAACGATCAAGGCGCCGAACCCGACGTAGTGATGGGCTGCTGCGGTGACGTGCCTACGCTAGAGACGCTCGCGGCGGTTGATTTGATACGACAGCACTTGCCCGACCTCAAAGTGCGGGTGGTCAACGTCGTCGACCTCATGCGGCTCCAGCCGGCGACCGAGCACCCTCACGGGATGACAGACGCCGAATTCGACTCGCTGTTCACGACCAGCCGGCCTGTCGTCTTTGCCTATCACGGGTATCCCTGGCTGATTCACAGGCTCGCCTACCGTCGCACCAACCACGTCAATTTCCACGTTCGGGGATTCAAGGAAGAGGGAACAACGACAACGCCCTTCGACATGGTCATGCTCAACGACTTAGACCGATTCCATCTAGTCATGGATGTGATCGACCGGGTTCCCGGCCTCATCTCCCGAGCCGGGCACGTTAGGCAAGCAATGGAAGACCAGAGGATCACGGCTCGCGCGTATACCCGTCAGCAGGGAGAGGATGCCCCGGCGATCCGCGACTGGACGTGGCCGTACTAAAAACGCCAAGCCGAATCCTCTTAGTCAACGCGGGCTCGAGCAGCCTCAAGCTACGAGTTCTCGATGAGCGGGACGACATTGTCGGTTCGGAGGATCTTCCAGCACCGGGCGGCGAGACCGATGCTGCGGCAATGGCCGCGGCAATCACAAACCTCGAACCGGTTGAGGCGGTTGGCCACCGTATCGTTCATGGCGGAACGGAATTCACGACATCGGTGCGCATTGACGCGGACGTCATCGACCGTTTGCGATCTCTGATCGATCTGGCTCCCCTGCATCAGCCAAAATCGCTAGCCGCCCTAGATGCGGTCAGCCAGGAGTTGCCGAACGTGCCGGCGGTCGCGTGTTTCGACACGGCCTTCCATTCCCGCATGCCTGAGGCGGCAACAACGTACGCCCTGCCGCCTGAATGGCGTCGAAGATGGACGCTAAAACGTTACGGGTTCCATGGCCTTTCACACGCCTATGCCTCGAGGCGAGCGGGCGAAATGATGGGCCGGAGCCTGGACGGCTTTCGTGTGGTTACATGCCATCTCGGCGCCGGGGCCTCGCTGGCCGCGGTCCATGGAGGGAGGTCGGTGGACACCACCATGGGCTTTACACCGCTAGAGGGACTGGTCATGGCGACGCGTTCGGGCAGCGTCGATCCAGGGCTGCTGCTGTGGCTAGAAGATCACGTAGGGACGCCGCCCCAGGAGCTCGCGGCTACGCTCGAGTACAGGTCAGGGATGCTCGGGTTGGCAGGCAGTGGGGACATGCGAGAGATAGAGGCGCGCGAGGATGCCGGCGACAAGCAGGCACAGCTGGCGCTGGCGGTCTATGTGCACCGATTGCGCGGCGGAATAGCCGCGATGGCCGCGGCGATGGAAGGGCTAGATGCCCTGGTATTCACCGGCGGCGTCGGCGAGAACTCAGAACGAGTACGCAATCTCGCCTGCACGGGACTTAGCTTTTTAGGCGTTGAAGTCGACACGAGCCGGAATCAGGCGGCCGGCGACCGCCCGATAAGTACTGACGATAGCCGGGTATCTGTGCTGGTGATTGCTGCTCGTGAGGACGTGGAAATGGCGCGAGAGGTTCGCGCGACGCTCCACATCACGGATTAGCGTAGCGATTCGTGAACACATGGGACCGCAAGGGCGCCGAGGCGGGCCGTGTAAGGCCTGACTACTGAGGGGCGGAGAACGGGCAAGGGATCCAAGACGGCTGCGTTAGGATAGGGCATTCTCGAGCGACCGAGACAGCGTGGCCCGCGCGCCGTTCTCGTATAGCTCACGCATGACGACGCGTAGAGCCGCGACAAACTCCTCATGGTCCTCAAGGTCCCCGAACAGGTCGCGAAGGCTGAGAAGAGTGCGCGGATCATCACCCGTGGACAACGCCAGCGTTTGCAGCTCACGAGATCGAGCGTCCTGTATGGGGAACGCCTCACCGAGGTCGTCTACGCCGGTGAGGTAGCGGAGCCAACCGGCGAGTCCCAGAGTCAGCCATCGGTGTGGACGGCCAGCGGCGAGGGCATCATGTAACACTGGCAGGAGGAACTTCGGCACTTTAGCCGACCCGTCCAGGCAGATTCTGGCGACCTGATCACGAATCTTTGGGTTGCGGAAGCGCTCGACCAGCGTGCGCTGATAGGCGACCAGGTCGATGCCCGGGACGGGCTGCAAACTTGGGGCCACCTCCTCGCGCATCTGCCGCTCGATGAAGGTCCGGAACTGCGTGTCTGCCATGACTGCATCGACCGTACGATAACCGGCAAGATATCCCAGGTGGGCCATGGAAGAATGGCTGGCATTTAGCAGCCGGAGCTTCATGTTCTCGTAGGGGAGGACGTCGTCCACCATCTGGACACCTACGTCTTGAAACGCGGGCCGGCCGTCGCTGAACACGTCCTCGATGACCCACTGGCTAAACGGCTCGCTGACCACCGGCCAGCGGTCGGCGATGCCAAACTCATCCGCCAAGAGCTCCCGGTCGGCATCCGTTGTTTGAGGGGTAATGCGATCGACCATGCTATTGGGGAACGCGCCATGCCGCTCGATCCAGTTAGCCAAAACGTCGTCGCGCAAACGCGCAAAGGATACGAGCGCCGTCTGGGTGATGTGCCCATTGCTCTGCACGTTGTCGCATGAGAGAACGGTGAATGGACGGAGTCCGGCGCGACGCCGGCGATCAAGAGCCTCGGCCAGAAAGCCGAATACCGTGGAGGGACGCCCCGGATGCTGCAGGTCGGCAACAACGGCTGAGTTCGACGCGTCAAACCTGCCGGTAGACTCGGCGACATTGTAGCCGCCCTCGGTTATGGTCATCGTCACCAAGCGGGTAGAAGCATCTGAGAGCGCGTCGAGTACCGCCTCGGGCTGCTCCACCGCGAGTAGGTAGTCCAGTAAGGAGCCGATGACTCGAGCCCGGTCTCCGGAGCCGTCGCGCATCAACACGGTATAGAGACCGTCCTGTGGATTGAGAGCAGCAGCCATGGCGCGATCTTGGGGAAGCACTCCAACGCCCCGCTCGCCCCAGGCACCTCCAGCACCGGCCAAGTCATCCAGGTATACCGCCTGGTGGGCGCGGTGAAAGGAGCCCACTCCGATATGGACGATGGATGGGCTCAGGCGATGACGGTCATATGCCGGAATCTGTACTCGACCGCCGATATCCCCGAGAACCACTTCATTCAGGCTTAGCACGGAATCCTCTCAATGCGAGTGCGGTGCCGAAGAGATGGGATCCGGGAAGTCGAGCCCCGAGTTCAACCGGTTGGATCGACGAAGGAACCGTCAACAAGTTTTCTGTCGGCGCTATGTAGAAGAGGAGGAGCCCCGCCCCGGTCTGCAGTCGTGTATGCCTTCAGTTCCGGCGCGTGGCGGAAAGGGAGATATATACGGCGCGTGATGTGTCGCCATGTGCTCGACGCTGTATGCAGCAGCGCAGCCGGCGCTCTCATTTGTGTACATGAGTCGTCCTCATGATTCTGAGACAAAGGTTGCGCGCCAACTCACGCTGGCGCCAAGGTCAAGTCGTGCCCCCTGGGCGTCTCGTCATGCTGTGAGTATAGGTTTTTGTATAGATAGTTTGTTTACACGAGCGCCCACGACTTTCCAGTATGTGATATCCACAACCTGGTCGGCCCTGAAGCCGAGGGTCGAGTGTTGACAAAGGAGACCCAATCGTGAAGCTTCGAATCGCCGCGCTCACTACTGTGCTCCTCGGGCTTGTCGGCGGCATTTCCCCCATAAGCTCCTCAACGGTCCTGGCCGCCTCCGACATACTGACCGTCACGTCGACGGCGGATGCCCCGGCCTGCCCCGGCATCACCAGTGGCTCGGAGCCGAGCCTTCGGTGCGCCATCACCGATGCCAACACCGACTCGAATACCAGCGGTGGCTCGCCAGTCCCGGTCACAATCAACTTCGATATTCCCAGCTCAGACGGCAATTGCTCGCCCACGACGGGAGTCTGCGTGATATCGCCTGCCTCATCACTGCCGGCGCTGACTCGTCAAAATGTGACCATTGACGGCTACGGACAGCCGGGACCCAATGGGCCGGCTACGGCGAACACAAACAGCTTTGGTCAAGGTGACAACGCCGTGATTCTGATCCAACTCGACGGATCGAGCTCGCCGGTTGGTAGCGACGGGCTGCAGCTGACCGGTGGTGAGGACGTGGTTGAGGGTCTGTCGGTGACGCACTGGGACTCGGACTCCAATGGAAGGGGCGGCATCGGCATCTCCATGAGCGGGGCCACCGGCTCGACGGTGGAGGGAAACTTCGTGGGTCTGACGCCGAGTGGATCGGGCGCTGCCGACGCCGTGGGAGTTGCCGTCAACGGTCCCGCTACCGTTGGGGGATCGACGTCGACGACGATGAACGTGATCAACGGGGACCAGGGATACACTGCACCCTCAGGCTCGCCTGACGCGGCCGAAGGTATAGATGTTACCGGCACCGGGGCCGTCGTCGAGGGAAACTTGATCGGTACCAATCCAGCGGGCACCGCCGCTGCCGACCCGCCATCACCATCCAGCGCGCAGCCCGGAACTTCGCCCGCCCTCACTCGACAGACAGCCCACCATGCGGTACCGTCCGGAGCTGACCCCTTTAGGCTGTCAACGCCACGCACGCGAATCCCGTCGCTGTCCCAAAACGTCCCAGTCAGCGGGCCCTCTGGACCACCCACTCAGGCACGGTCGTCAAATGCTCAGCCCTCCGTTCCTGGCAGACGCGTTATTCATGTCCTAGAGCCCGCATCTTCTGTGGACGCGGTCTCCAAAGTCGTACTTCCGCCTCATTTCGGTTCGTCGACCCGGGCCCGAACGGCTGTCGAGTCGGCTGGTCTCCCGCGCTTCTCACGTCTGGAGAAACGGCTCAAGCTCAAGATCGCCCGGAGCGTGCGACGAGCGAAGGGGAAAGCTCCGAAGATCTTGCCAGCCGATCTTCCCACCCTGCCGGTGTGGAAGGGGCGTGAGAGTGGGACGCACATCCGGCGCATGTCAGCGCTAAGCCTGCTGGCCGGCGCGAAGGGATCCGGTATCGAGGTTCATGATGCCTCCGGGGTCGCGATCGGACCCGAAAACATCATCAGCGGCAACAACGACAACGGCGTGTCGATATGCGATACGTCGAATAGCTTCGTTATGGGCAACCTGATTGGAACGGACCTAACCGGCTCCAGCGCGGTTGCCAACGGAGGGTCCGGGATCCAGCTTTCGGACAACTGTTTCTCTAATGTTCCAGGGGTGTCCGAGAACAACACCCTCGGCGGACCCTCGGCCTCCGAGCGCAACATCGTCAGCGGCAATGGCACGGCCGCGGGCAGCGGCTTTTTCATACCCGCCATCTCCCTGCAGTCGTACAGCAATGCCCTGGTGGGCACGGCGATAGAAGGCAACTACGTAGGCACCGACGCGTACGGCACGAAGGCGATTCCAAACGGCGGCGGAGTTTTTCTCGCGCAAGACGGCGCCGATATAAGCGGGATCACCATTGGCGGGACGGCACCAGGAGAAGGCAATGTCATCAGCGGCAACACCAACGGCGGCATCTACATGGCCAACAACGTCAACTCGATCGTCCTGGTGAACAACAATCCCTTACTGGTACGGGACAGCTCGATCGAGGGCAACCTCATCGGCGTCGACGCTACCGGAAATGCCTCCCTGGGCAACGGCCGCGACGGCATCTACGCTCTTGAGACAAAAAACATCAGGATCGGAGTGCCGGGCTCCGGCAACGTGATCGGCGGGAACGGAAATGAGGGGATTAGCTCCCAGATCGGAACCGGCATGGTCATGCAGGCGAATGACATAGGAGTTGGACTCGATCGCCACACGGATACCGGGAACAGTCGCGACGGCATTGCCATCTCGGGCGTGAACTTCAACAACGCCGACCATCCCGGCAGCGACAACACTATCGGCGGCACGGGTCCCGGGGACGGCAACATCATCGCCTACAACGGCGGCAACGGCGTTGTTATCGGCAGCGGCAGCTCCGACCACACTCAGGCCGCCATCGAACAGAACAGCATCTACGGCAACATGACCCAGAACTTCGTCCTGCAATTGGGTCAGAACGTGTTATCCGGCGACGAGTCGGAGATTCAACTGTCGGGGTGGTTTCCATCTTCGCCGGTATGCTCCACGTCGCCCTCGACAACGGCGCCGAACGACTTCACCCCCTGTCCAATCATCACCGGGGAGACCTCGAGCGGAGGCGACGTCGCCTCGATATCCGGCACCGCATGCACCGGCTGCCGCGTCGAGGTCTTCACCGCCACGAACGGCTTCTATGACTCCCAGCAGGGTGGGAGCCAGATCTACCTCGGCGCTGTCGCCGCTGACCAGCCCTGCGCTTCGTGCGCGCAGGGGTTCAGCGCCTGGAGCATTTCCAGCTCGGACTTCGGAGGCGGATTCGTCGTTCCAGTGGATCAGCCGGTGACTGCCACCGCCACTCAGCAGGTCCCGGGCTCGTCACCGGCCCAGTATGAAACGTCGGAGCTGGCACAGGACTACGCCCAGACATCACGATCGGACTTCATCGTTACGAGGACATCGGACAGCCCCGAGGGCCTGCCCTGTGACGACCCGGTGGACGGGCAGTTCATAGCCGCGATCACCCTCCGCTGCGCGCTGGCCGAGACCGACTTTGCCGCAGCCCCCACGGTCACGTTCGATATCCCCACCGGCGGTCGTCCGTCGGCCGACCCGGGATGCAGTGATATGACGATCGGCGGGAACAGCGTCCCGGTTTGCAAGATCGAGCCGCTCTTCCCGCTGCCAAACATCAGCACCGACGGCGTCACCGTGGATGGCACGTCCCAGCCGGGCTCGCAGCCCAACACAAACCCGGTCGGGCAGCCCGACAACGCGGTCCTGACCATCTGGATCGACGGTTCGGCGTACCTGAAGTTGGGCCAGGCCACTTCCACAGGTGCCGGGCTGAACGGCGGGTACTTCAACCTGCTCGAGACGACTTCGTCGGGCGATACCTTCAAAGGAATGGCCCTCACCAACAGCGTCTGGGACGCCATTTCCGGCTACATCAACACCACCGTCCAGGGAGACCTGATTGGCGTCGCGCCCACGGGCTCCAGCGTTCCGTCGACCTACTTCGGCGCCGCCGCCATGGACTTCTTCTCTTCGACGTACGGCGGTGGGGAACCGTCCGACCGCAACGTCATCGACGGAGCCGGAGCTGCAACGTCCGATCCCAGCGACGCGAGCGGCGACGGTATCTTCTCCACATTGGGGGGCGACACCATTCAGGGCAACTATATCGGCACTGACCCGGGAGGGACAACCGCCGATCCCAATCTGGGCGCGGGCATCGAAATCGGGGGCGCCGTCCCCGGCGGCCTCATCGGCGGAAGCTCTGCAAGCGACCGCAACATCATCGCCGGCACTCAGACCGGAGCGACTTGGGGCAGCACCACCAACGACGCCGCAGGCATCCTCATCGATTCGGGCAGCCCGACAAGCGACCTCCCGATCGAAGGCAACTACATCGGCACCGACGCTGCCGGAACGGCGGCCATCCCCAACGGCGATGCCGGCATTCACCTCGAGTCGGGCTCCGGTGACATCACCATGGGTGGCAGAGATGTCGGCGAGGGCAACCTGATCTCGGGAAACGGCGGTCCCGGCATCCAGATCGACGGCGGCGGAGCCGGCAATGAGATCCAGGGCAACACCATTGGCCTCGACGCGAATGGAAACGCGCTCGGCAACGGCGGCGATGGCATCCTGGTCGACTCGGGCACCACGGGCGATGAAGTCGGCGGGCAGGCAGCCGGAGCGTCGAACACCATCGAGGACAACGGTGGCAATGGCGTCACTGTCGGCAGCTCGGCGACCGACGCCAACACAGTGGCGATCGATCCCAACCTCATCCATGACAATACCGGTCCGGCCATCGTTCTCACGGGTCAAACCAGCTGCGCCTCCGGCCTCGACACCAGCGGAAGGCCCAACGACTACACCCCGTGCCCGACCGGCATCACGCTGTCCGGTCCTTCCCGGAACGCGACCGTCAGCGGAGACACGTGTCCCGGCTGCTTGGTGGAGGTGTTCATCGCCGGAGATCAGGGCGGAACGCAATTCCTTGGTTCGGCCATCGCCGGCACGTGCGCCTCGCCGCCATGTGCCGGGAATGCGCAGGCGTTCTCGATAACCGACCTCGACATCGGCGCCGGCCAGTCCGTTACTCTCACGGCCACTCAGGAGAACACGGGCACAACGCCTCCGAGCCCGTACGAGACTTCGCAGTACTCGCCGCCGGTCGCGTTCTCGCCCTCACGAGGTCAGGACCTGAGCGTCACCAAGACGGCCTCGGCCAGCTTCACGCGAACCTATTCGTGGTCGATCTCGAAGTCGGTCGACAACTCCCGGATCAACACGGCGTCGGGCGGAAACGCGGCTTTCCACTACGGCGTCGAAGCCACGCAAACCGGCTTCACGGACAGTGGCTGGGAGCTGACGGGCACCATTACGGTCGCCAATCCAAACAGCTTCGAGGTCGACGGCATCGGCGTGACCGACGCCATTGACGACAACGGAAGCTGCAGCGTGTCCGGAGGGAGCAGTATCTCGGTTTCCCCCGGGGGCTCGGCCACGCTGAGCTACACGTGCTCCTACCCATCGGCACCCAGCCCGTCCAGCGGCACGAACACGGCCACCGCAACCTGGAATGCCGGCGAATACGACACGCCGGATGGCTCCGCCTCCGGCACGGCTGCTTATGCCTTTGAGTCACCGACCACGAACGTGAACAAGACCGTCACGGTGTCGGACAGCTATGCCGGTGCACTGGGCGCTGTCACGGCAACGGACGCGGCGCCATACGCTGACCAGACCTTCGCCTACACGCGGACGATCGCGGCCCCGATTGCAACCTGCCAGTCCTACGCCAACACCGCCAGCCTCGTGGAAACGGGACAGCAGGCGAGCCAGTCGGTCCAGGTGTGCGGTGGCTCCGATCTGTCGGTCTCGCCGACGGCGGCCACTTCATTCGCCCGGACCTACGCTTGGGGCATCGCCAAAAGCTCCAACGTATCCAGCATCAATCAAGCCGGCGGCGGTACGGCGCCGGTCGGCTACACCGTGACCGCGACGCAGACCGGCTTCGCCGACAGCGGTTGGACGGTAAGCGGTAACGTCACCATCTCCAACCCGAACAACTGGGAGAGCATCACGGCGAATGTGACCGACGCCATCGATCACAGCGGATCGTGCTCAGCGACCGGCGCGACGAACGTACCGATCCCGGCCGGAGGATCGGCGACGGTGCCGTACAGCTGCACCTTCGCGTCGAACCCGGGCAGCGGCACGGACAGCGCGATGGCATCATGGAACGCAGCGGCCGCGTCCACCGCGGACGCCTCCAAGGCCAGCGCAGCGTCCTATGCTTTCGGCAATCCCACGACGCGGACCAAGCAGAACGTCACGGTGACCGACTCGGTGCAAGGCACTCTAGGCACAGTGACGGCTGTCGACTCCACGCCCTACGCGTCCGAGACATTCACATATACGCGCACATTGAGCGTGCCGGCTTCCGGCTGCACGGCCTATCCGAACACGGCGACAATCGTTCAGACGGGTCAGAGCGCAAGCGCCTCCGTTCAGGCCTGCGGGTCGAGCCTCATCGGAGGTCTCTACATGGACTTCTGGGAGGACGCCGATGGGCTGCAGATCATTAGCAATCAAGCCAAGACGGGCGTCTGTCCCGCCACCGCATGGCTGCGGACCTATGCTCCGTTCCAGGATCTGTCGGCGTGGGCGACGTGCCGCCAGGTTGCGGCGTACACTTGGGCCGTATTGAATGAGGCCTTCGTCTCCCAAGCGATTGGTTACGAGAACGGGATACTCAAAGGCCAGATGCTAACGACCGCACTGAACGTCTACTTCAGCAACCCTTCACTCGGAGGCGACAAAATCGCCGCCTACAACGGCGGAATCACGACCTCGGTCGGAAGCGCAGTCATCAACCTGACGAAGATCGGCGGAAGTCTGAACACGAGCCCGGCGTTCGGCGGAGCGGCCAGCATGACGGTAAACCAGATGCTTGCCTATGCCGGTTCCCAATCCGATTCTGGTGGCCTCATTTGGTACCGTAACGTCAAGGCGACGGAGACGCTGGCTGCCGCCGCGTTCTCGTCCATCAATGATGTGGATCATGATGGGGACTAGCGATGGTGTTTCACCTGGTGATTGGTCGAGGGCCGTCTTCCGTGGAACGAGAAGCGCCATGAACGACGCTCAGCCCGTGCTTTCGATGGGTAACAGAACGCCGCTTTGTCTCAAACGTCGACTGGCCATGCCCAGGCATCATTGCCTAGGCCCGATTCTCTCGATGCTCGTGGTTGTGGCCATATTCATGGCATCTCCCCATGTCGCACACGCTACATCCGCACCGTCGGTCGACGCCGGCGATTTCAGTCCCGCCGTCATCGAGTGGTTCGAGAACCTCCACCCGAAGCCGGGCCGCCACGAGATCGTCTACGTAAAACTTCTCAAGGCTCGATCTCCAGTGCGCGGCGCGCGGCTCGCGGGCGGCGTCGTCCTTGGGAAGCGCACGCTTCTATCCTTCTCCGGAGGCGTCACGGGCGCCTCGGGAAAGGCGCAGGCGGGCTTCCGAGTGCCGAACGCCGCCCGCGGTCACACGGTTAGGGTCGACGTCCGGCTTATTTACAAGAGTCACGCGGCGGTTGGCTACGATGACCTTCACATAGACCGGTAGGCGTATCAGCCAGATATAGTCTGGTGCCGAGAGCGGGACTCGAACCCGCACTGCCTTGCGGCAACCGGTTTTTGAGACCGGCGCGTCTACCGATTCCGCCATCTCGGCCCGATGGTTGGTCGCGGAGTACCCAACTCCTTAGCGTATACGCGGTTATCCTCGCCCGGCAATCAGTCCGAGGTCACCATGCCGGTGCGGATCGCATACTTCACCAGCTCCGTACGGTCATGCATGTCGAGCTTTTCCATAATGTGGGCGCGGTGTGTCTGCACAGTCTTGATCGAGACGACCAGAGCGTCGGCTATTTCCTGGTTGCTCTTCCCTTCCGCGACCAGCTGGAGCACCTCGCGCTCTCGCTCGGTCAGCACTTCCGGGTCGTCGACGTGATCGCGGTCCAGCCGCACACGATAGTCCTCGAGCATCATCTTGGCGATCGATGGAGAGAAGTAGCTCTCCCCGTGGGAGGCGGCTCGTATAGCAGTGAGCAGCTCGGTGCCCGCCGATCTCTTTAGGACAGCACCCGTCGCACCCGCCTTGACGATCTGCATCAGATACTGGTGATTTTCATGCATAGTCAAGATCACCACCCTAATCTCGGGGAATCGACGCTTGATCTGGCGCGTCGCCTCAAGACCGTTCAGATTAGGCATGGCTATGTCCATCACGACTACGTCAGGATGTAGGTGCTCGGCCATCTCAACGGCCTGCCGCCCATCCTCGGCTTCACCAACCACTGCGATCTGCGGCTGCGCGTCGAGCACCATTCGAAGCCCCTCACGAAGAATGGCATGATCGTCGGCCAACAATACTTTCGTTTCCATCAGCATGGTGTCTACCTCATACCGGTCTTGTCGACCGGCTCATCAATTCGTACGTCTGCGGCGTGTTCGATTGGGGCAATAACGGTGATTGTCGTACCACGACCCGCGGCTGTATCAATCGTAAGCGAACCTCCGAGCAGCTCGGCGCGTTCACGCATTCCGTAGAGGCCCAGACCTCCTTCTCTCGTCGGGCCCGGAACATCATCGAGGTCAAATCCGGTCCCATCGTCACGCACCACCAGCTCTGCGGAGGAGTTGGGGAATGCCAGGCGAACGACCACGTTGTCGGCAGCGGCGTACTTTCCAATGTTGGTCAGTGCCTCCTGCGCTATGCGAAACAAGGCGACTTCCATCTGAGGCGGCAGCCGCTCCTCTGCAGGAGTCTCGGCATCAACCGCAACCGGCACTCCAAACGTTTTCGTGAACTCGTCGGCATACCAATGTATGGCAGCGACCAGCCCGACGTCATCGAGGATCGTGGGTCTCAGGTCATGAGACAGAGCACGGGTTTCGTCGAGAGTGCGCTTGGCCAGATTTCTCAAGCGATCGAATCCGGTCTGCAGCTGGAGATCGTTCTGAGGCAGCTGAAGCTCCAAAAGATCGAGATTGATCAACAGTGTCGAGAGCGATTGGGCGGTCTCGTCGTGCAGCTCTCTCGCAATGCGGCGTCTCTCCTCTTCCTGAGCCGCCAGGACCCGCAGCGTCATGTCCTTGGTGTACTGCTCGACTTGCCGCGTCCGATTGGCGACCTTCACCTCGAGCTCTTCATTCCAGCGTTGCAGCTGGTCCGCGGAGGCTTGCGATGCAGCGTACAGCCGGGAGTTCGTGATGGCTACAGCGGCGTGATTAGCAAGGAGGACCAGCAGATTCTCGTCATCCTCGGTAAACTCCTCTGCCGAGCACTTGTTGGTCAGATAGAGGTTGCCGACGGCTACTCCCTGAAAGAGGATGGGGACGCCGAGAAAGCTGCGCATGTCCGGATGGTTGGGAGGGAATCCACAGGCATCGGAGTGAGATGACAGGTCCGGGATTCGGATCGGGCGCCGCTCGCGAATGAGTAATCCGAGTACGCCGTGACCGCTGGGCGGACGGCCAATTGCCTCACGGTCGCTTACAGAGATTCCCGAGGTGATGAATTCTGTTATTTTGCCGTCATCTGCCGTGACTCCGAGGGCGGCATATTGTGCCGACACGAGCTCTCGAGCCGCGTTGACGATGCGCTGCAGCACTTCCGAGGGCTCGAGAGCGCTCGAGATAGCAGCTATAGCACCGTTGACTGCCTCCAGCTCTCGGTGGCGCCTAGCGATCTGTTCGTTAGCCCAGCCCAGCTCGGTGACTCTCAGCTGAAGCTCTGCATTGAGCTCCTCGATTCTCTCCTGCCATTGCTTTCTCTCGGTCATGTCCCGAGTCACCTTGGAGAATCCGGTCAACTTACCATCGCCATCCCGAACAGCGGTCATCACGACGTTGGCCCAGAAGCGACTCCCATCATCCTTGAGTCGCCAGCCCTCGCTCTCGACGCGTCCTCGAGACTCGGCTTGCTCGAGATGATGTCGCGGCTCTCCTGCGGCAATTGCTTCCGGAGTGTAGAAGCGACTGTACGACTGGCCGACCATCTCTCGGGCAGAGTGTCCATTTATACGTTCGGCCGCAGCACTCCAGGTGAGGACCCGTCCGGCCGGGTCGAGCATGACGATAGCGTAATCGGAAACGCTATCAAGTAGCGTGGCGGCGCGTACGAGATTTCTCTGTTGACGCTCGAGGAAGCGAAAGACCCATACGGAAAAGGGTATTATGCCGGCCAGTAGAATCACGAAGATCAGCACGATTCGCAGCACGGCATTCGGAATCAAAGGACGCAAGACCAGGAGACTGAAGGCGCCGACACAACAGAGAAAAATAGCCGGGGTGACGATGGTGATCAGACGCATGGTGCTCAAGCTGAGCTCGATATCATCGTCACCGCGACCGTGCATCAGGTGCGTCATTGACGGGAGAGGGCCTTTCCGGGTCGGTTGACCGGCGGCGGGACCAGCAGATTCGGCCCCGAACAGCCGGGATGAAGTCCTACTAGTCTTTGGGGAGTGATTCACCGCTCGCGGCGCGGACCCGGCGGGCCTTACTGGCGAGATTGCTGCGGCCGAGCTCGCGCCCGGCCCACCAGAGCCCGACCAGGAGTAACGGAACACCCGTCGTGACATAGGCCATGTTTTGATATTTGAACGCATCATAGATGAGGCCGAAGCCGATGATTCCCGCGACGGTCGCGGCTAGGACGAGGACGTGTCCCCTAAGCGCCTGCCAGCTCATGCCTTGCCCCCAGTACGCACCGTCGATGGCGCCTGAGACTGTACCGGTCGCGGGTGCTGGTCGCGATAATAGTCCTTCCAGATCAGGCGATACACTCGCAGGAACTTGGGGAGACGGTTTAGGCCGGGAATCCAGGGGAGAAACATGAGAATCAGCGTCAGAATAGTGACGGAAAGGACGGCCATGGCGTCGGCGTTCGCGGTCCAGTCAATCTTTGACCCAATGATCGGAAGAGTCAGGACGCCGGCATACGGAGGTATCTGGTAGAACATCGTGTACAGCCAGAGCCATGCTTGTCCGGGATAGTTGCCGGTCTCATTCATCACGCCCCACGTGGACCCGAGAAGGTTGAACTTCGCGGCGTGGTTCGCAACGGCGTCGTTCTGCATGAAGAGCAACGGGCGCGTGTAGTCAGTTTGATAGAACCGATTGTTGGTCAGTAACAAACCATCCATGGCTCCACTCTGACCAAGCCGAAGCATGGCGGCCATCATCGGAGCGACCGGGCCACAGCCCGCGCAGCTGGGGAGGATCAGAGTCGAGCCAACCTGTTTCACATTTGGAGACTGGACGGCCGTCTCGTAGGCGCTCTCCCAGACCGCCTGTCTTTGCGAGCCGGCACTGTTGAAGGCGGTCAAGGCAGACTTCAGAGCGGGGTCAGTGGCGGCGGCCCTGGTCAAGGGACCCAGGACGTAGACCTGGGCCGAATTGATGGGGATATGCACGCCAATCAGCTTTTGAACGGAGACGGGACCTATGTACTGTACCGACCCAGTCCCATTGTTGTACGGAGGCCCATAGGTCGCGATATCCCCAGTCCCATCCAGCATTGAGATCGATGTGGCGGCGTATATCTGAGGAGTCTGCTGCGCAACGCTCTTCAAAGTCAGGGGAGGCTCGTCGGGAGAGGACAAGGCGAACGCCAGAATGACAACCAGCACTGATACGACGATCAGAGCAACTATGAATTCGCGGACGAGATCATACGGAGCATACGGTACCCCGCTGTAATAGGCCTTCTTGGAGTTAGACATCACGCCACCTTCGCTGACGACTTCGAGCTGCGTGAGTTGTCGATATTGTACGGCTTGACGACTCCGTGAACGCGGACCAGAAGGAGATGGCCGCCGATAAGGAGGCCGACCAACCAGGGCAGAATGGCCGTGTGGAACCCATACATCTGGCCAAAGTTGAGGACGTTGAAGAACGCGCCGACTCCTACGGAGTTCATGGCATCCTTGCCTTGAACCGCGATCCACTGAGCGGCGAAGTTCTGCTGTGAAATGTAGCCGGTAAACGCGGTGACTATCGACACCAGAAAGGTGACGACGCCGGATACCCAGGTCAATCCACGCCCATCGCGCCAGGCGCCCTGGAAGAATGCTGTCCAGAGGTGCACCACCATGAAGAAAAAGAACGCCTGCACGGACCAGAAGTGAAGACTGTTTACGAAGTGGCCGAGGCTTGACGAGTGCCACCATTGGGGTCCAAAGGCCGCAAGAACGATCCCGGTGACCATGAGGATGATGAAGCTCGCCAGCGTGCCGACACCGAAGAGGTACACATAGCTGTGAACATATGCCGGCTGCTCGTCGGGAAGCAATTCCTCGTAGGGAAGATCTTCCGAAAGCTTGCGTTGCAGAGATCCGGTTAAGCTAGTCATCGCTCGTTCCTCCTTCCGCCGGGAAACGGCAGGAGGATTGCCAGGACGAAGACCAGGATCATCAAAAGGATGACCGTCAGGTTGGCAACCGATATGAGGATGAAACCCCAGTGAAAATAATGCGCAGCGGCGTTCATCGAAGGCGTCCTTTCAACGGCGTAATGGGGGTCTTGCTGTTCGCGAAATAGGAGCGTTCTTGATGTTATGGTCCAAGCTTACGGCGCAGCCTGACAATACTCCATCAGGTCTAGACCTGATATTTGAGTCTCAAATGGATGAGACAAGAACGCCGGCCCCGCCAGAGGGCCGGCGTCCAGGTAGCAGAGCGGCTAAGTAAGTGGCTGCGGAATCGACCGACGCCGATCCCGTTCACCATGACTGTAGTGGCAGCTACCGAGCGCACACATCAGGTCAAGAGTGTATAAATTGCCCCAAAACGTATGAGGAGCATGAGACGCGCTTTCCACTCGCCCAAGACGGGCCGCCCGGTTGGTGCATTCTTCATATCCTTGACCCCTGGGACGCCCTCAACTCTTCGCTGCGGAGACAGGCTCCCCCCGACTGGCAAAAGATTGTTCCTGTCCCGGCAGCTTGGCGGAGGCGAGCGCGGGGACGACGACCACCGGAATCGGCAGACGGCGGATGATTTCGTATGCCACGCTTCCGAGGAACATTCGAGCCAGGGCACTCCGCCCATGGCTAGCCATTACGATATCGGTGACACCGGCCCCGTGAACGAACCCGGTCAGCTCCTCGATCGGTGCGCCGGCGATGACATGGGCTTGGGCAGGGACCTTCATCCGGGCGGCGAGCCCATCCACATACTCCTTGGCGGGGTCGTCGTTATCGAGGGTTGAGAGATCGGGTGTGACGCGAACCAGATCGAGTGGGGCGGCCCACTCGGCCGCGAGCTGGGCGGCCAGCGGCAGAACCCCCTCGGCGAGGGACGAACCATCGAGCGGGACCAACACCCGCCTGTGGCTAGGCTCGGGTGCACTTGTCTGACCGTTGCTCGAGGGGTGACGCAAAAGCACCGGGACAGCGCTCTGGGACAGAACACGCCACGCCATGCTGCCCCAAAGCAGGCGGCCGATTCCCGCGTGGCTGTGGGTAGCACAGGCAATCATGTCGACGTCGTTCATCGCGGCGACATCCTCGATCACCGTCGCCACATGAAAGGATGAGCGGGCGACAGTGGAGACCGACACATCTCGGGTGCGCAAACCCTCGGCCACGCCATCGAGATACTCGTGGACGGACTCAGTGTCTGCTTGAACTCCATACATCCCCGCACCACGCCCGTAGGGCCGGTTCACAGCGCTCATCAATATCAACGTTCCGCCTTGACCGGCGAATCGAACGGCATCGTCGAGGATTGCGGCGCTATGTGCGCTGCCGTCGAGTGGAACCAATATTCGTCTCATGGGGTCACTTCCCTTTTGCATTCGTCTTGCGAACTCGTAGAGTCAGTAGGCTCATCCTCATCGACATGAAAGAAACTGACTTGGTACTCATCGAACCCCAGCAAGCCGATCGTTCGCTGCCGAGGCAGCCGTTCCACGAGATATCCCGCGCTGCCCGGCAGTGGCAGGGACGACTACCACAGATGTCTCGACGGCATGAACCAGGTCATCCGCAACGCTGCCGAGGATAACCCTGGCCCATCCGGTACGTCCGTGGCTAGACATGACCACATGCGTGATGTCATGGGAGGTGACGGCGCCGATCAGCTGTTCTCCTACACTTCCCGTCAGAACCAGGCTCTCGCACTCGACGGCTGTTGCAGCGGCCACAGTGCTCAAATACGCCTGAGCTTCGGCTTGCTGTGTAGATAGAGGGGTTTCCGCGGTTTCACCGGACCGATGATCGGGCAGATGCGCGTCATGGGACGGCACCACACGGACCAAAACAATCGAGCCTCCGCACTCCTGCGCGATTTGCGTAGCGACCGGGACGGCGAGCTCGGATCGATCAGAGCCATCAAGCGGGACGAGCAGCCGAAGCGGCTGCCGGCTTACGTTCGTTGGAGCCTGAGCTGAGCCACGGTGAAGAAGCACCGGCACCGGACTGCGGCTCAATGCCCTCCAGGCGACACTCGGATGAACCAGTCTCTGCAACCCTGCCCGCGCTTCCGTGGCGCATGCAATGAGATCGACATCAAAAAGCCGGGCGGCCTCATCGATGGCGTCCGCCGGGTCGGCCATAAAGAACGCCTCCACGCGTACATCCAAGCCTGAATCTCGCATTGGTGCGGCGATATCGTGCAGGTATGCCTCGGAGAGCTCGACCGCGTGAACCTCGGGGCTGGCACCTTCGGTGCCGCCGGGTAAGGGCCCGATCGCATCGCGTATCAGCACCAGCTGTCCATTCTTTCCGGCAAGTTGTGTGGCCTCGGGAACAACGGTTCGCGCAAGCGCGCTACCGTCAAGTGGAATTAAGATCCTCACGATTTCCTCTCCAGCAGAGCCGTCATGTCCGGCGTTGAACGCCGTCCATGGAGCAGCAACCTCTGCGAAATGTCTTTACGTCTGGAGCGTAGCCGCTTGGCGCAGCCGGTGCCATCGGTCGACGAGTTGAATTGTGCTCTCAAACAGGCTGAAATTGTGGAAGTCACGCGGATGACGCGACCTCGGTTCGTATCTTCGTCCTTCTAACGTGCGGACGACCTCGTAGAGCGGTCCAGAGGAGACCAGCGCTGAGGCTCCCGGACAGTCATAAGCAAACCCCGCACGAGATATCAGGCTAGGACCCGATATCACATCGAACGGCGGAGGAGTACTGTTTAGCCGTGGGGAGTTTCTCCACCCGGCTTAGCCACGATGGCGCAGACACAGCCGTTCAATCAGCGCATCTTCCGACTAGCCGGAGCTCACTGTAGGAGGCATTCGGTGTATCGAATCCTTGTTCCGCTCGACGGCACACCTGAAGGCGAGCAAATAATCCCTGACGCTCTGGCGCTCGCTGGGATGCGCGGGAAGGTCATCCTTCTGCACGTCATTCGCAGCCAGGCGTTTGACCACGGCACCGGCAGCTATTCGGGACACACCCCAGTCCAGGGGTCTGAGAAGTACCTGGAGCACGTGGCGGCTCCGCTCAGAGAGCAAGGCCAAAATATCGAGAAGGTCACCTACCTCTCGGCCGATCCGAGTGCTGCGATTGATGACGCCGCCCGCGTCTACGACGTCGACCTCATAGCATGCGCCACTCATGCTAGGGGGCCGGTAGGACGCCTCCTCCACGGCGGCGTGGCGTGGAAGGCTGTGGCGAACAGCAACGTTCCGGTTATTCTTCGACATCCCGAAGCAGCAACCAACGGCAGCAGAATCCGCGCGCACGAGGTTTCGAGGATCCTCGTTCCGCTTGATGGGTCAGAATACGCCGAGAAGGCCCTACCGCTGGCGTCGGAGCTAGCCGTTCAGTGGGAGTCTCCGCTGATTCTCGTCCAGGTTGTGCCACCAGCGTCCAGATCGGCCCAAGCTGCCGCATCGCAACATCGCGAGCGATTGTATGAGGAAGCAAGTACCTATCTCACTAATCTCAGCCATACCCTCTCGTGCAAGGTTGAAACGCGAACGGCGTTCGGTCACGTCGTCGACAGTCTCGTACAGTCAGTTGAGTCGGAGCAACCGAGCCATGTCGTGATGGCGAGTCACGGACGGACGGGACTCTCGCGCGTAATCCTGGGCTGCGTGGCTGACGAGCTGGTCGGACTCGTGAGATGCCCGATTATCATAATCCCGGCCCTGGCTCGTGGCCCTATTGACGAGCGCCTGACGCCCCGAGAACACAATGCGGTAAAGAGCGCAAGCGTGACGGATAGCGAGTACGACGGAGACGTGCGATCCTTGCGGCGGCTCCCCCTGGAGGGCTGAGCTTAGGCGGACTTGTCGATTTGCCGGGCCCCGAGATTGCCAAGGCGGCGGTAGAGCTGCACCCTCCAGCGGTTTCTCATGGTGCCGCGCCATAGTCTGGTCGGAAGGGCGCCGCAGAGGCGGCGGAACTAGTACTATGGCCTGCTGCCTCTGTCGTCGGAAACAATCTCCAAGGGCTCAATGCCGGGGAGTACGAAAGCTGTGCTGCGCGTTCAACAGCATGTAATCGACCGGGCAAAGGCGATAGCCGACCGCCACCCAGACTTAAAGGCTTTCGTTCAGAAGCTGGCCAAGGACAACGTTGGGTTCCTGGCCTCCGGCTTGGCCTGGTCGATCTTGACGTCGATAATCGCCGTCCTGGTCGCCGTCGTGGCGATCAGCGCTCTGCTATTGCAGAGCCCGGCCAACCGAGAAGCGGTTGTGGCGCACCTGAGCACGTCTCTGGCCGGAGTGCTCAGCCGTAAGGATATCGCGGCCGCCGTGAACGCGGCCCAACAGCACAGCGGGTTGCTTGGGATTGTGGGCTTTCTCGGGGTCCTGTGGGGAGGCTCAAACATAGGCGGAAGCATCTCCACCGTCTTCCAGCCTATCTTTCAGGTTCGCGGGCGGCCGTTTCTCCAGGAGAAGCTCATCGACGTCGGTATGATTCTTGTTTTCACAGTCCTGCTGATCGTTATTGCCCTATCCTCGACGGCGATCGCTTTACTGAACAAGGTAGTGACGAACGCGCCCTTTCCCGGGATAGCTCAGCTGTTACTCGGCGTAGGCATTGGACTTATCGCCGCGTTTGCCCTGTTCTTTGCCATCTACAGCGTGTTTCCAAACACCGACCCACGCTTTAAGCTGCCACACGTCTGGAAGGGAGCGGCTATAGCTGCCGTTCTATTCGAGGCGCTCTCCCTGATATTTCCGCTATATGTGGCGATAGCGCGCTTCAGTCGGTACGGGGCCCTGCTCGCCGCCATACTCGTCCTGACGGCATGGATATACTTTCTTGCAGTCATACTGCTGGTTGGCGCTGAGTTCGTCGCATTCGGGGCGATAAAGGCAGCACGGCACACGGGGGTACCCGCGGGACCCATTCCAGACGGAACGGTGCCGCAGCGGATGGACAGCTCAGACGAAACCGCTCGACCAGCAACTGGTCGGAAGGACCAGCGGTAGCATCACGCTGTCGTTCAGTATCGGATGTTTCCGATCAGCTCGGCGACAGTGTCTGAATAGAACGACTCTCCCCGCGCCGCGGCTTCGACCGCAGCAACCAGCTCCCGGCCGACCTCTCGTTTGAGCACGCAGCCGGCGACGTGGAGCTTCGCGATCTCTCTGACATATTGCCTGTTCTCGTGCATCGTCAGGATCAACACGCGCGTCTCAGGAAAATCCTGCATGATCTGGCGGGCAGCATCCAGGCCGTTGAGTCGCGGCATCGCTATATCCATCACCACCACGGTTGGGTGCAGACGCGCGACCATATCGACGGCTTCCAGTCCGTCCGCGGCCTCGCCTATCACCTGCAATCCTTCTTGTGCCGACAAGACTTCGCTCACCACCTGCCGTATGCTGGCATGATCGTCCACGACGAGGACGGTTATCTGTCTGGTGGGAATGATCTGCATGGCAAAGTCCCTTCTCCCTTGCGGGAATGCACGCTCAGACGTTCGCCAACTGCCATGGACCATAACGCTCCTCAGCGAGTTTCCGCACCGGATGTATTGAGTGTAGGCGTGTTATCGGGATAACCCAATCGGTTCACCGCCCGATTTCCAGGGGCAAATCTGACTACGAGACCGTCAGCCAGTGCTTAGAGTGCTTTATCGCCGGGCACGGAGGATGAGCACCTTGTTGGTCTCATAACGACGTAGCGAAATCCACAAACACTTCGCAGTCGCCGCCGGAATAGCGCATCTCAGTGGTTCCGCATTGCTCAAGCAGGCGAATCATTCGTACGTTTCCGGGTATCAGCTCGGCTACAAACTTCGTTATCCCGTTTTCAAGGGCGGTTGCGCGTAGCCGATTCATCAGGCGAGTCCCGATGTGATGCCCCTGATACTCGTCCTCCACGACGAACGCCACCTCGGCGGTGTCGGGAGCAACCCGGCTGTACCTCGCCACGCCCACAATGCGACCGCGGGTACCGGTCGTGGCGACGAGTGCAACGTCGTCATGGCCGTCAAGCTGGGTAAATCGATGGGCGAGAGGCTCGCTCAGCTCAAGCTTGGCACCATGAAAACGTAGCTCGGCCGTCTTTATTGAAAGGCGGTTATGAAAGCACTGAAGACGGTGCCAATCGTCCGCGCGGATACTCCGAATACGAATGTCTTTGAGCCGTACGCTTGACGATGGCGAAGTCTGAGTCACAGCTGCATTCGGGACGCCGGCATTCTCCAAGTGGAATGGGAAGATCGACAGGAGTCACCTCCAGGGTAGCTCAGGCCGGATTTTGCCGAAATCAGCCCGGGACCTGATTTCCAAGTTCGGAAAAGCTGAGTGGAGGCCAAGATTAACCGGCACTTAAGATCGCATGGAGCAAGGCAGAATAAGTGAGATGCAAAACCAGCGACTCGACTTCGACATCACCATAGTTGGAGCTGGGCCGGCCGGGCTTTTCGCGGCCCACCGGCTGCTGGAGCTCCGACCGAACATAAGGATCGCATTGCTCGATCGAGGTCAAGACGTCTCAACTCGACTTCGCACGGGTAGAGGCGGGGCATCCGACGAGTGGTTGAGCGGCGTCGGCGGCGCGGGATTCTTTATTGGCGGGCGGATGTCGTTTGATCTTACGACCTTGAGCGGCCGTCCAAGCACAGTGCCGACATCACGGGCAGGTCCAATAACCAAGTCGGTCGATTCACTGCTCACCTCATGGGGCGCGACGACACAGATCCAAGCGGATCCTCCCGCAGCTCTCGCGGCATCGGTAGCCCGAGCCGAGGATGTGGGACTCGTGTGGCATGTGAACTATCCCGCCCGTCACTTGTCAGAACCCGAACGGATCAGAGCAGTGGAAGCTCTGGAGAAAAGCCTGAAGCCAAGAACACAGGTATATACGCGATCGACAGCCGCCAGCATACAAGCGACGCACAGCGGATGGAGGACCCGGGCGACAGTCGGACACGATGCCCTGTGCATCGACAGCCGAATGATCCTTCTCGCACCTGGGCGGGCGGGAGCGGAGTGGATGGCGGCGGTACTTATGGAGGCGGGGGCCGAGCTCCAACAAACGCTGTCGGCTGGCGTCCGAGTCGAGACCCGGACGGAGGTGCTGGCCCCGCTTACCGATCTGACTCCGGACCCTCGCCTCTCCATGGACCATGCCTCAGGGCCTTTTCGGACATACGCGTTTGCCGTCGGCGGGAGGGTCTGCGAGACCCGGCACGGGGCGCACGCGCGCATCTCATGCCGACCGGCGCCTCGTATAGCAGGCGTGGCGCGCACTGAGAACACGAGCTTCGCGGTTCTGTGGCAACCCAACGACGACATGGGTCAGAAGATCCTCGATCGTCAGTTCTCCACCGCTGCGTTATCCAGTCTGAGGGCTGCGGGCATATCTGCGGTAAATGGCAGCCCTCGTGTCGTGCCCACGCTCGACATCCCTACCGGCGACGTGAGGTCTCGCCTGCCAGAAGGTTATTGGACTGGATTCGAGGAGTTCATTCGCCGAGTTGATTCCCTGGCGCCGGGGGCGGCGAGCGCCTCGACCCTCCTTTATTCGCCGGCAATGGAGACGGTGTGGAATTACCGCATAGACGAGAATGGCCAGACGGACCTGCCGGGCGTCTTTGTCGCAGGTGATGGGGCCGGGGTCTCACAGGGTGCGATGGCAGCCGCCGTGAGTGGGTGGGCCGCAGCGGAGGGCATAGATCTTATGCTTGGGTCTTAGGATGACCGCACGCAAAGGGCCGGAGCAAAAGCTCCGGCCCTTGCGGAAGATTCTTGGTCCTTACAGAGCGTTGTAGACGTTACCGAAGATCGTGGTCAGCTTGGGGCCGATCAACACGATCACGGCGAGAGCGGCAATCGAGATGAGAGCAACGAGCAGACCATACTCGATCATGCCCTGGCCCTCTTCGTCGCGGTCGAGCATGCTCTTCACGTACTGAATAGCCGTCACATAAAACTGGGTCGCGTTCTCGATGAGCATCCGATAAACCTCCGTTTTTCCTGCGTTTTTTCCATTCTTCGGTTCCCACACACGAACCGTACGATGCCCATATTGTTGAGAACGGCGGACAGACGACATAGCCCTATAGTACCGCTGACTTCGTGCTTACAACACTCGAAGTAGCGAGCGCAGTCAGCCCTGAAAGACGTGGCAGGACGAAAGAATTCGCGCTGACCACCAGCTACCTGAACGAGGCATGATCTCGCTGCCTTACTCTCGAAAAGCTTACTGTTCGGCGTGCTTAGGTCTGCTCGGCAACCTCAACCGACTCAATCTTTACCGGCGTGACGGGGGTGGAACGCTCACCACCGGCACCCATCTTGACCGGCGCCTTCGCTATCGCATCAACTACCGGCATGCCACTGACAACTTGACCGAATATCGTGTAGCTGGGGGGAAGTCCTACGTCGCGGTCGTGCACGATGAAGAACTGACTGCCGTTGGTGTTCGGCCCCGAGTTCGCCATGGCCACCGTTCCAGCAGAATACGATCGACTTACAGGCTCGTCGGCAAACTTGTAGCCGGGGCCTCCCCGTCCAGTACCTTCCGGGTCTCCGGTCTGTATCATGAAGCCGTTCATGGTCCGATGGAAGATTACGCCATTGTAAAAGCCTTGACGAGCAAGAAAGACGAAGTTGTTGACGGTCATAGGTGTTTCCGACGCAAACAAGTTGACCACTATGTCGCCCTTGTCGGTGTGGAGAGTGGCGTCATAGGATTTTGCCGGATCGATGCTCATAGCAGGCGGTGAGGGCCAACTCTGGGCCATGTAACTCCTCCTCGAGTTGTCAGTCGTCGGTCTTTACTGCTCAGTTTTCGTGCCGAGTCCGAGATGTTCCATCATCTTTCACAATTCCCGGATAGGCGATTCCCATGACTTCACGGACAGCCGACATGGTTTCCAGCGATGTCTTGCGAGCACGTTCTGTGCCGGTCCGTATAACATCGTCGACGAAGCCGGTATCTTGCTGCAGCCGTTCGCGGCGCTCGCGGATGGGGTTCAACACCTCAATCAAAACCGACGCCAGGATCTCCTTGACCTCTATGTCCCCTACTTTGCCAATCCGGTACCGATCCTTGAGGTCGTTTACTTGATCAGTATTTCGATTGAACGCATCGTGGTAGGTGAAGACAGGATTTCCCTCCACCGTTCCGGGGTCAGTCGAGTGAATGCGACGCGGATCAGTGTACATGCTCATAACCTTGCGCGTTACCGTGTCGGGGTCGTCTTTGAGAAATATGGCGTTCCCCAGGGACGTTCCCATCTGCCGACGCCCATCGGTTCCCGGAAGCCGAGGAATCTCGCCGAGCAATGCCTGCGGTTCGGGGAAGATTCGCGCATAAGTTCGATTGAACCTGCGAACAATCTCGCGGGTCTGCTCGACATGAGGCAGCTGGTCCTCACCTACTGGGACAAGATCCCCTTTCACAATCATGATGTCAGCCGCCTGGGAGATAGGATAGCCCAAGAAGCCATAGGTAAGGTTGTCGTTTTCCCAACCGCGCTGCTCCGCTTCACTCTTTATAGTGGGGTTGCGACGAACATGGGAGAGCGGCACCAGCATGCCGAGGAAGACGGTGAGCTCGGCACTTTCGGGAAGCAGACTCTGAAGGTAGAAGGTGGCCTTTTCCGGCTCGAGACCTACCGCGAGCCAATCGAGCACCACCTCATGAACGTCGGCAGCTATTCGATCAGGACGCTCGAAATTAGTCGTGAGAGCTTGCACGTCTGCCAGCAGGAAGAAACAATCAAACCGCGTTTGAAGCTGAAGCCAACTCTGCAGCACGCCCACATAGTGGCCCAGGTGGAGAGCGCCCGTGGGGCGAACGCCCGTCACCACACGCTTCTTGTTCATCGAACTCGAGCTTCCTTTCTAGACGTCATGACCCACAGCCCGGCGGAAGCCACCGGCGAACTCGCGGATCGAGGAGCCCATCTCATCGGAGGGCGTCTTGTCGATAAGATCGACCAAGGCGCTGCCTACGATCACTCCCTCGGCCATGTCCGAGACGAGCGCGGCGTGTTCCGGGCTCGAGATCCCGAAGCCCACCGCTCTCGGTAGCCTGGTGTGACGTCGAACACGTTGGAGGAAGGCGGGGAGATCCGAAGCGACCGCCTCTTGTATTCCGGTAACACCCGTGCGGCTCACGCAATACACGAACCCGCCTGCTTGGGAACATGCGCTCTCCAGCCGTGCATCGGTGCTGGTCGGGGCAAGAAGAGGGATGAGATGGATGGCCCGGTCATTAATCGCTTCCCGGAGGGGCCGCGATTCTTCGGGCGGCACGTCTGCCGCGATAACTCCGTCGACGCCGGCATCGGCGGCGTCGGCGGCAAATCGATCGATCCCATAGTGGCGGATGGGGTTGTAGTAGGTCAAGAAGACTACCGGGGTTTCGCCAACGGCACGAACCTCAGAAGCGATCCGAAGAGCATCTTCGACCTTCGTGCCTTGGCGTAGTGCAATCTGGCTGGATCGTTGAACGATTGGACCATCGGCGACGGGATCAGAGAAGGGGATCCCAATTTCAATGATGTCCGCAACCTGGGCCACCAGCGGCGCTATGGTGGCACTCTCACCGATGGTGGGATGTCCTGCAGTCACATAGAGGATTAACGCCGTGCGGCCGAGAAGGGCATCGAATCGACGATCGATGCGATTCAGTGCAATCACACTGTCAGGCGGCGAAGTTCTGCGCAAGCTTTCACTCAAGATGCACGTCCAGAACGCGGGACACGGTATCGATGTCCTTGTCGCCGCGACCCGAAAGATTCGCCACGATCAACGGCTCGTCGATGCCTTGAGTCCTAAGCTGCTCTGCCAGCTCAGGAAGAACGGCAATCGCGTGGGACGACTCGAGAGCCGGTATGATTCCCTCGGAAGCGCACAGGTGACGAAAGGCTTCAAGTGCCTCGCGATCATCTGCCGAAATGTATCGTGCACGCCCGGAATCCTTCAGGAAGCTGTGCTCAGGGCCGACGCCAGGATAATCGAGCCCGGCACTGATACTCTCTGTGCCGACTATCTGTCCCTGATCATCTTGCAGCACGTAGCTGCTGGCGCCATGGAAAACACCGGGCGACCCGGCCACGAGAGTAGCAGCATGGCGCCCGGTGGAGATACCTTGGCCCCCCGCCTCGACCCCCACGAGCCGGACCGAGGAGTCGGGAATGAAAGGGTGGAAGATTCCAATGGCGTTGCTTCCGCCGCCAACACATGCGACAACCATGTCCGGCAACCGATCCTCGATCTCCAGAATCTGCCGGCGGGTCTCGCGGCCAATCACCGCCTGAAAATCACGAACGATCGTGGGATACGGATGCGGACCGACGCATGAGCCCAAGATGTAGTGCGTGGATTCCACATTGGTTACCCAATCCCTGAATGTCTCGTTCACCGCGTCTTTGAGCGTAGCGGTGCCGGACGTGACGTGGTGGACTTCGGCGCCCAGGAGTTTCATACGGAACACATTGAGGGACTGCCGATGGATGTCTTCCTCGCCCATGTACACGACGCATTCGAGGTCAAGCATGGCGCAGACGGTGGCGGTGGCAACTCCATGTTGACCGGCCCCGGTCTCCGCGATGATCCGCTTCTTGCCCATTCTTTGTGCGAGCAAGCCTTGACCGAGGGCGTTATTGATTTTGTGCGCTCCGGTATGGGCCAAATCTTCGCGCTTCAAGTAGACGCGTGCACCGATTGACTCACCGAGGTTGTGCGCTCGAAATAGCGGGGTCGGCCGACCCACGTACGTTTGTTGCAGCAAGGCCAAACGCGCCTGGAACGCCGCGTCAACCATGGACGCGCGGTAAGCGGTCTCCAACTCTTCGAGGCACGGCATTATGGTCTCCGGGACGAACTGCCCCCCATGAGGTCCGAAGTGATTGGGCAAGGGCGTCCAAGTCTGTGTCATCAGGCTACCCATACCTCTCATTCTCAGAATGAATGACTAGCATAGCGATGCAGCTCGCTCGTCCGTGTCCTTGCCAGCCCCGAATGCCCAGCAGTCAGGGCAACCCGCATCGACCAGGCGACGCAGAAGCATTGCAGGGTCGTCCTCGGTTACCAGAGCCTCTCCTATCAGCACACCCCGTGCTCCGGCCTGCTGCAGCCAGTGGACTTGTTCCGGCGTACGTATTCCGCTCTCACTGACAACCGGAATGTCCTGAGGGATCAACCGAAGCAGCCTCTCGGTCACGGTGATGTCCGTCTTGAAACTGGACAAGTCTCGATTGTTTACCCCTATGATCTGAGCCCCAGATTCCAGGGCGCGGGAAACGTCCTCTTCATCATGCACCTCAACGATCGCTTCCATTCCGAGATCGTGAGCGCGTGTCCCAAGGCCACGAAGCTCTTCGTCGGTCAAGATTCGAGTGATCAGCAAGATGACATCTGCCCCGGCCGCACGGGCGACGAGCACATCGGCATCGTAGAGGGTGAAGTCCTTCCGTAGAACCGGAACCTCGACGGCCGCTCGGACTCCTTCGAGGTCACCTATGGAACCCTGAAAGAACTCCCGATCGGTGAGAACAGAAATCGCGGAGGCGCCGGCGGATTCATATGCCTGAGCGAGGGCGACGGGATTGTAGTTGTCGACCAGGAGCCCGCGTGAGGGCGATGCCTTCTTGCATTCGGCGATCACGATGGCGCGGTAGCTACCCATTCCGGCCAGCAATGAACGAGGCTCTGGGGCAAGGGACACTTTCCGCTCGAGGTCGTGGCCGATTTCTGTTCGAGTGCTTCGCTTCTGCCGGACAATTTGGTCAAGATACACGGTCAATCCACGTCCCACAGAAAGCGAGGCGGATACATGTCTGATTCCGCGGTGTCGCCTTGCCCGGCGTCGTTAAACGAGTTCGTGACTTCTACCAGACGGGTAAGCACGGATCTAGCGGCGCCAGAATCGATAGATTGGGCCGCCATGCCTATACCCTCTCGAACATCTTTTGCCCTATTCGCCGCATAGAGGGCAGCCCCCGCGTTGAACAATACAATGTCGCGCCTGGGACTGACTTCCCCCTCGAGCACTGAGAGAAGTATTTTCGCGTTCTCGGCAGCGTCTCCGCCGAGTACGGCCTCAATAGGGGCAGCAGATAGACCTACATCGTCGGGGACAATCTCGTACCGGGTTGTCCACCCATCGCGGAGCTCACACACTTCCGTACCGCCGGAGATACTCAATTCGTCCAAGCCGTCGCGTCCGTGGACAACCAGTGCGTGGGTGGCGCCGAGACGAGACAGAGCCGTCGCCATGTTTTCCAAAAGGCGCGGGTCGGAAACTCCAAGCACTTGAAACTTGGGATGTGCCGGATTCGTCAATGGACCGAGGATGTTGAAGACGGTACGAATCGCGATCTCTCGCCGGGGGGCAGTGGCGAACTTCATGGACGGATGAAATACGGGGGCAAACATGAAGGCTATGCCGACCTCGTCCACACATCTTGAGACTTGATCGGCGCTTAGGTCGACCTTCACTCCAAGCTCGGACAGAACATCGGCGCTTCCGCACTTGGAGCTCGCCGCCCGGTTGCCGTGCTTGGCCACAAGCTGCCCGGAACCGGCCACGACAATCGCAGCGGCCGTCGACACGTTGAATGTGCCGCGCCCGTCGCCGCCGGTTCCGCAGGTATCTACGACTGTGGCGTTGAGGCCGAGGGGTTGGGCCTTCGATCGCATCACCTCCGCGAACGCGATGATCTCATCGACCGTCTCACCCTTCAGACGTAGCGCGGTGACGAATGACCCGAACTGCGCGGGCGTGGCCTGGCCATCCATGAGCTCGGTCATGACGGCAGTAGCCTCCTCGGACGAAAGCGACTTGCCCTCGGCAACCTTTGCTATAGCTTCCTGGATCATCTCAGCGAATAGACCCTCCGCCGCGAGTTATCAGTCTATAAAGAAGTTTGAAGGCCGTTCTCTTGCCTACAAAATCAAAACCCCTCGTCCGAGGGGACGAGAGGCTCGTGGTGCCACCCCAAATTTAGAAGCCAAAGGCTTCCCTCAACATCTGTGCGAATCAGACTACATATGCCCCTAGCGGGCCCATTCGCCGGAAAATCGCCACTGGCTTCTCACCCTCGCCAGCTCTCTACGGGCAACGTCACCGGCTACTCTTCCTGCGCTGTGGGCGTGTCGGTTGCTTTATAGTAGCGACGCATGGCGCCAAACGTCAAGGGGCAGGGGGTTGCGACTACGCATGCTCGGTTGGCAGCCCGCGCGGAAGGTTCGGACGCCGGAGATGGCCGAATGCCTGTGAATCTCTTCACATGAGAGCCGATTTGTTCGACTCAAGCCAAGTGGACGTGATAGCCTATCGGTAGTTGTGCATCATAACGCGAACCGGAGGCAGACCATGAAATTCATCAAAAGTGTGGTTATAGCTGTCCTCCTCGGGCGCGTGGATTCCTCTCGAGGGTACTAGTCCTTCGAGTCGCAGGCTCCTAGCCTCCCAAGACGGCCCCCTCCCAAGGCATCCAACGTAACCCCGAGGGAGGACAGCCCAGGTGACAACGACGGGTGGGATCTCTATCCCTTCGTCGTCTTGCCGAGACGCAAGGTCTTTGCCCGACGCTGCCCGGCAAGCACTGCACGTCACTGAGGTATCGAGATACTTCAGGCAATTTCTGGACTGTTTATGCCGATCGGAAGCGTGGAGTAATCAGCGTTGCGTAAAAACTTGCTTTATGACGAGGACGAGTTCCTCGACTACGACTACGAATTTGAAGATCCGGACCCGCTCAAGGGGTTTCTCGACAATGGGACAGTAGTGGAGGTCCTCGGCGAGCTGAAGAGTGGCAAGGAGGGCACGGTCTACAGTTGTCGACCTCATCCCAAATTTGGCATCCCCTTAGGCGCAGCTAAAGTATTTCGGTCGCGAGAGCACACATCATTTAGGAATCAGGCGGTGTACCGGCAGGGCGCGGTCATTCTAAACAAGCGAAATGCTCGAGCGCTTAAGAAGAAAACCGCCTGGGGGCGACAGGTGGCAGCCGGCACATGGATTCATCATGAGTGGGAGATGCTCAAGCTCATGTCGTCGGCCGGAGCAGCAGTGCCGAAACCGCTGGCGCTCGGAGACAGCGTGCTGCTAATGGAGCTTATCGGCGACGAGCAGATGCCCGCGCCAAAGCTACAGGAGGTCCGGCTGAAGCCAGATGAGGTCGACCGGCTTTACACCGGCCTACTCGAAACAATAGAAGTATTTCTGCGAAACGACTGGATTCATGGAGACCTATCTCCATATAACGTACTGTACTGGCAGGGGAAGCTGACGGTGATAGACTTTCCGCAGGCCGTCGACGCTCGTACGAACTCCAGCGCACTCGATCTCCTCGTCCGCGACCTAGAGAATATCTGTGGATACTGGCGGCGATACGGCATCGAAGCGGACGGCGAGCGCCTCGCTCGACGGATGTGGGCGCGGTACAGGACGGCGCGGCTGTAGATAGGCGAGAGAGCAATCCGATGCCATGGGAGTCGACGACCTACCGGTGCGGGTAGGCGGACGCAGGGGCGAAATTCAGGTCTGCGCCCGATAGTCGGCGCGCGTCGACATCTTTACACTCATGTTGAACCGGTAGGTTTCGATCTCAGCAGCTCGTTGCCGGGATGCCTCGAAGGAGCTACTCATGCGAAAAGTCCTTGTCCCCCTCGATGGAACGCTGTTCGCCGAATCAGTTCTCCCCGATGCCCTGCGACTAGCGGGCGAGGGCGGGAAAATAGTACTCGTACGAGCTGCGAACTGGCGTATGTATGACAGTACGTATGGAGAGTACAGCATTCGGTACTCGGTCGAAGTGTCGGACGAGTACCTCGCCCACGAAGCCGCGGTGCTGGCGAGAAACAACGTGAAGGTCGAGACAGAGACCCTGGTAATGCGGGACGCCGCACTGGCCGTCGAACAGGCAGCGACCGAATTTAAGGTCGACATCATCGTCGTGGCGACGCACGCCAGAAGCGGACGCGACCGTCTCGTGTATGGCAGCGTGGCGTGGGACATAGTTTCGCACGCCCGTGTACCCGTCCTACTAAGACATTCAATGCAAGATCCAGGGCATCAATCGGGTGAGGGCGTCGAGCGACGAATCCTCGTCCCTCTAGATAAATCGGTTCTCGCCGAGACTGCGCTGCCGCTAGCCGAAGCGCTCGCGTTGGAGAATAACGCGGGCCTCAATCTCATCACTGTGATCCCTGATTCTGCTGTCAGCAATACCACTCCCAATATGGGACTGGGGCGGGGCGATTATGCACACACCCCGAAATTGACGGATGACGCCCTGAAGTACCTCGCTGGGGTCGCGTCCACTTTGAAGGTAGATGTCCGCTACGAGGTACTTGACGGCAAGACCGCTAATCGTATAGTCCAGGCTGCGGACGCGTGGGGAATCACGGACGTCGTGATGGCGAGTCACGGGCGAACAGGATTGTCGCGAGTGTTCATAGGGAGTGTGGCCGACACCCTTATCCATCACCTTCACTGCCCGGTGATCGTCGTGCCGGCGCTTGTAACCTCAAGGCAAACCGTCCCCAGGCCTACGGAAGATTTGGCACGGGCCTAAGACCGAAAACCACACCCTGGTACGTGGGTTGGACCCAGAGGATGAAGATGACAAACGTCGGCCTGGCGGCAGCTCCGTAACCGACCCGATCCAGCGGAACGCATGCCGTGATCGCGTTATCTTGGTCACCAATACTCAGGCGGAAGGCGACCGGTCTGCCAGGCGAGTTCGGTATTCTCGAGGAACTGGTCGACGCAGAATCTGGGAGTGAATCCCCAGTTCTCAAATGTGTTGACCGACGTATACAAGGCTTCGCCACAGGAAAGACACGGGCACTTTAAGACGGCCTCGGCGCACGGGAGAAAGGAGTCCGGTTTCTTCACGGCCCTTCTCAGCTCATGCATAAACCACTTATGGTACGGGAACAGCATCTCATTGTGAGCAAGAATCAGCCGACCACTGAACAGCACGAGATTGTCTGACGCCCATCTAAGCAAGTACGGATCCGAGCGCTTTTCGGCTTCTTGGAGGTACCAACGTGAGATGAATAGCTGGGAGTAGAAGGCGCCAATACGCTCCCGCTTTTCAGCGATCGGGTACACCGGGATGCCACGCAGTAGGGCGTCAACTTGGGCGTCACGAGTCCATGCGAGGATGGCACGGTCGAATGCCCATCGCGCCGTCTCACTGCCTCTCGCGGCAACGTCTCGTAGAAAGGCGAGGTTATAAGTCTTGAAATCGACGTAGCCACCATCGTAGTCGCAAGACTCCCGCTCCAGAAACTGGAGTTGTTCACGCTCGCGACGACGACGGTACTCGTCCTCGGTGACGATCAACATCACGTCGACGTCGGAGGACTCGAGCTCAAGGCCTTTGGCGACGGATCCGCCGACGATCAGCGCCAGATTCTCGGGTCTGCTTCCATGGTTCCGGACAAGGTGTTCGATAGTACGGCGATGGTGCTCGCGCACTGACCGCGGCCCTATTCCATGGGGGCTGATGGAAAGTCAGGCGTGTAAAGGACGGTCTCATCAGCAAGGATCGTCATCGCGTGGTATCCGTCCAATGTGGCCGTCCAGTACGGCCCTGCTTCACCCATGGCAAAGGCAGCTGTGGCGAACGCATCAGCCGTGCCGAGATCCGGGCCCACGATTGTTACCGACAGAACCCCTTCCGGCGGCTCACCGCTATGCGGGTTCACGATGTGCCGGCCACGCTCGTACTCCCCAGAGGTGGCGATGGCAAGATCATGGCCCTCCACAACTGCAGCGATCTTGTCGTGGATGAACGGATGACGGATGCCAATCCGCCACGGACTTTGGAATGGAACGCTGGATTCAGAACTAGAGGCGACGGGTTCAGGCGAACCCTTTACTCTTATGTCACCTCCAGCATTAATGTAATAGTTGCGCGCACCGTGCCTCTCTAGAATCGCCCCGGCTCGGTCGACGGACCAACCTTTTACTAAGCCCGAGGGATCGACCCAGCCTGGACTGTCAGGGTACATCGAGCCGATATCAAAGTATCCTACCGTCGCTTCACGAAGGTCAGCGCATCGTTCCAAGACCTCGCGAACATCGGGATGCGCGGAGAGCAGGTCAATCTCACCTCGATTGAGGCGCATGATCTCGCTGTCATTCTTGTACGTGCTGAACCTGGCATCGACCACCCGCAGCCAGTCGAAAGCCGCGTCGATGTCGGTGACCTCGAGATCACGCACATCGATTTCGATGGGCATGCCCATGATGTCCTCGACACGGTGAAGACTTCGACTGGCTGGAGGTGTGACTTGTGGCATGAAGCTACTTGATCTTAGCGGCCTTAAGGGCGCCCTTGAGAGATGTCACGTAGGCTCGGTAGGTCAGGGTCGCACCTGACACAGACGCGATCTTTGCATTTTGAGCCTGCAGTACCTCAGCACGTAGCAGGGGGAGCGCGAGATTATTGATTTGAGCTGACTGCGCCCGGTGGGTCGGTGCCGTGGCTTTGACGTTGACTATTTTCTTTTTCCCCTTGACTACAATAGTCACCTGGACGGGACCCCACTGCATGTTGACCACGGGACCCTTGTAGGTCTTAGTGGCGTGGGCTACGTTTGCCGGCGAAGATGCCCACGCTCCACCAACAGGTAGAGCGGCTGTAGCCATCATCACGGCAAACATCGATCGGCGCGGTAGACGGTGCATTACTCTTTCTCCTTTGTTTTGCTACCCATTTAGAGGGCGAATCGTTCAGCGTGGATGAACTTGCGCCGGACACCGGTCTGCAACACATTTCGCTCGACGAGGTCCGACATCACAGGGGGTCCGCATATGTACACGTCTCTCGACGCGATATCGGGGACCAGCTCCTTCAAGTGATCCGCGGATAGAAGCCTTTCGGCACCCGGATCGGTGTGGTTACCCGCCACAATGTGGACCCGTACGTTCCGACTACCGGCCAGATGCTGTAGCTCTTCCCGGAAAATCACGTCTTCATCGCGGACCACTCGATAAATCAAGACCAGATCTCCCGACATGTCTTCAAGCATGGCCCGAATGGGGGTGATGCCTATGCCGCCCGCGATCATGAGGACGCGGAGGCCGTGACGACTCGCTTCGGTGAACACTCCGAATGGACCTTCGGCGATGACCCGGGTACCCACGGGGATCTCGCCCATCTCACTAGTGAAGTCGCCGGCATGTTTTACGGTTATACGCAAGGCGTCGTCGGTCGGCGCCGCGGAAAGTGAAAACGGATGAGATTCCCACCACCGCCCGGCTGCCAGGAAGCGGAAGAGGAAGAACTGGCCGGACCTGGCGTGCATCCGGTTCAGGTGATGCCCGGACAGGCGGAGAGAGACGACTCCAGTGCTCTCTACAGTTACAGCGGATACACGCAACCGATGCCAGATTGTTCTCAGAAGGGGTTGACCGACTCTAAAGAGAACGAGAATGGCAAGAGTGGCTAGGTATAGACCTATCCAGTAGTTCGCCGCGGCCATGTTGACGGCAAGATCGTTTCCGGTTGGGATCTGGTGGATCCAGGACAGGCCGATGGCCAGGTAGGCAGTGAAGTGAACTAAGTACCACAGCTCGTAGCGCATGCGGCGCCGCACTATAACTATCGACGTGAGCACGACGGCGATCATCAATACCGTGCCGACGGAGGCGGAAACCATGCCCGGGTAGACCTGGAGGAACGTCAAGGCCTGCATACGAATCGAGACGTGGCTGACCATGGCATACCCCACAGTGATGAACACCACATGGGCCAGTACCAGGTAGAGGGTGAGCTTTCCATTACGGCGATGCCATATGGTCAGCCGGTCGAACCCCACCAGCCTTTCAAGCCAGGGCAGGCGAGCCAAGAGGATGATCTGGACAAGTAGGAGATACGCACTGAGGAGGCCGGTAATCCGTCCTGTGCTGTTGAACAGCTCACCCCAGCTATGGACGGCCGCGACGCCGCCGTCTGCCAGCCAGATGGCGACAATGATCACCGAGTTGGTCAGGAACAAAAGCCAGAGCGCCGCGGCCAGGCCGGCTCGTCGGGCCCGTTGCAATTCAAAGGACCAAGAGCTCGGAATGGAACGGGACTTAATGCCGGCCGAGATATCTGCCATTTACCATCTCCAGATGTCTGGGGTATGGGCCCAGTCTGGAGAGGTTTCATTAAGAACCGCTGATGCTTTAATGACTATTGAATGACCAGCGTTCAGCACTTGCCGAGCACCAAGGCATTGGAGAACTCACTCGAGGTCAAGAATGAATGAAATCGTCGTACACTGGGCTCATGCTGGAGTCGCCTTCGAAGGCGAGCTGCCCGGCAGCCACGCCATAACCGTCGATGAGCCGCAGCCTCACGGCAGCGACCGGGGCGCATCTCCGACAGATCTGCTGCTTGCCGCAGTAGCCACGTGCAGTGGAATCAGCACGATATCACTGACGCGAAAGATGCGGCAACCAGTCCACGGTCTGGAGGTAACGGCAACGGGAAATCGACAGGAAGCGTGGCCCAAGGCGTTCACGAAGATTCATTTGAGGTTTGACTTCGTGGTGGGAGCTTCAGCCGACGAAACACAGATCGATGCAGCCGTGGAGCGTGCAGTGAATCGCTACTGCCCCGTCAGTGCTACGCTGCGGCTCGGAGAGGGCGGCTGCGAGATCACATACGACGTCTATATGGCTACACCAGCCGCCTGAGCCAGCCTTATGTAATAAGGGGGCGACCCGGAGCTATGGTAGGCACCGGGCCGCAACACGAAGGGATATCGAAGATTGGCTTGGTTGGCGAGGAGGAAAACGGCGGCCTGGGCAAGACCGAAAACCCAGACCGCCAAAGCTCCGAATGAGGCTGCCGCATACCACATTCATTCAATATTAATGAACGTAGGATGAATGATGCAAGTCCAATCTTCAGTCCCAACGGGCTAGCACTATTGTCCTCTACGAGACGGTGGCCATCGGCGCTAGCGTGGCCTGCAACCGGGACACGAACACGAGGAGAACAGAGAATGAGCGCTGTCAGCACTCCCGAGGTGCAGAACACGACGCCTCACCACGCAGGCACACAATCCGCGGTTGAAGACCTTGAGTCAAGACTGGCCCGTCTTGAGAACCGGGCCACTGATGCCATAACCTCAATGGACGTCGGCATGAGGCTCGCGCAAGATATTCGCAGGTACATACACGTCCTCAATTCGTTTGCCGACGCTCAGACACTCTGTCCATCGGCCGATCTAGAGATGTACTGCAGCGACCCAAAAGAGGTTGCGCTGTGCCTGGTTCACGAAGCGACAGCTTGCGCGAAGGGAAGAGTGAATGCCTGCATGGGCAACTCAGTCTCGTTGGCCGACGCGGCAGCTCAGCTTCGCGGCGCTCTATGGTGCCTCAATGTTGCGCTCAGGGATCTCAAAGCCTCTCTCGTATCTCCAGACCCGTAGGCCGAGCTTAGGCGTCGCGATCGCCTCTGCCCAACAGCGCACCGACGGCTCGCCAAAAGCATGGCGAGCACCGTATTGACCCTGTCCCGCGAGCGCGGTAGATAATAGTGCGTGCAAACAGAGCAGCGCCGTCAAGTGATTGGATGAAAGCAGACAGAACTTCCGCGGACGCGCCGGCAACCGACAGCATCACGGTGGTTCTGCCGCATCAGCTGCGAGAGCAGGTGAGCGGCCGCCGATCCGTGACCGTCCCTCCAGGAACCGTGCGTGACATTGTTCGCAGCCTAGAAGAACTATGTCCAGGACTGACATTTCGTTTGTGCTACGAAACGGGCGAGATGCGGCCATTTGTTAACGTGTTCGTCGGCAGCGAAAACATCAAATACTTGCAGGGGCTGGATACCCCAGCCGCGGCTGGAACGGTCGTGCATATTATCCATTCGGTTGCGGGCGGTTAGCGGGGGGCGACCGAAGCGCGAAACCGACTTGAGGTGAGCCGCCTGACGCAGCCGCGACTCAGACAGCGCGCATGCAACCGCAAGGTTGGTGGCATAGGAATTGCCCTTCGAGCAAATCTCCCGACTCACCTGGAATGTATGCGCGCAACCCAAGTACACGGCCCACGAATTGGCGAAGCCGTCGAGCGCGAACCTGGCGACGAAGCTGAGGAAGACGGTTCGAGCGTTAGTCGCGCTGAGATAGCGGCAGAGGTAGGCCTTCGCTATATCTCGGACGCAGCTCCCGGTATTCGACGCATCAAATCGGGACGAGGCTTCCGGTATCTCGATCCCAACGGGCGACCAGTTACCGACGATAGGGTCCTAGACCGCGTACGCTCACTGGCGATACCACCGGCATGGACCGACGTATGGATATCCCCGATCGCCAGCGGGCACATTCAGGCGACGGGTCGGGACGTCAAAGGCAGGAAGCAGTACATTTACCATCCTCTGTGGCGGCAGATGAGAGACGAGACCAAGTACCACCGGATGTCAGATTTCGGCCGATCTCTTCCGACTGTCCGGGACCGAGTAGACCGCGATCTCGGACTCCACGGGTACCCTCGTGAGAGAGTGCTGGCCACGATTGTTCGACTGCTTGACGAGACGGCGATCAGAATCGGCAATCCAGAGTATGCGCGAGTGAACAACTCATTCGGACTTACGACCCTCAGAGCAGAGCATGTGGACGTGCGGGGACAAACGCTGCGGCTCCAGTTCAGAGCGAAGGGGGGCAAGTTCTTATCACTGGCGGTAAAGGATCGTCGTGTCGCGAACATCGTTCGGCGACTCGAGGATCTGCCTGGTCAGGAGGTTTTTCATTATTTGTCCAATGAAGGTGAGCTGCGGGTGGTAGATTCGTCGGACGTGAACGAGTATCTCAAGGAGATTACAGGTCAAGCTTTCACTGCCAAGGATTTTCGCACCTGGGCGGCGAGCGTCATAGCGGCGGAGGCACTTGCTTGCCTAGGACAGCCAAGTTCGGCGACCGACGCCAAGCGGCGTATCAACCAGGCGATCGACGCTGCCGCCAATCACTTAGGCAACACCAGAGCTATCTGCCGTGCAAGCTATGTCCATCCGGACGTCATCCAAGCATATGTGGACGGCTGGCTGGAGAGTATCTGGACAGCGGGGCACGATGAAGACCCTCCTGGTGGCATTCATCCAGAGGAAACCGCGATGCTGGCGGTGCTGGCTGAGGCAGCGAGAAGAAAGGGCAACAGCTCTCGCAGAATCGCTTGATGCGGCCAACGAAGCCGCTGGATCAACGACGGCAGGGCAGGTGACCTGAGCCCGCTGGTTGGCGCTATTTTGCGCACTACAACTGTCACTTATAGCCAGTCATAGCGTGCCGCTGCTGTATACTTACTCTACTGCTTTGTGTCCTCCGCCGACCTATTGTTGAGGTAAGAGGTTCAATAGCGGAAGAGGCACCCGCGGGTGCTGGTCTGGCTGTGCTGTTGAAACACGTATTCAGGTGGGTGATTGACGACATGATCGAATCAAGTCGACATTCGAGCGACGGATACCGACAACTCATGGAGCAGGTCATAGCCGGACACGGTCTGCGTGGCTTGACCTCTACCCTGGCGCGGTTGGCCGGATGCGACGCCGTAGTGGCGGATGACGAGCTGGAACCGTTGCATTGTCGCGACGGCCTCGGCCAGTCGCTTGATCACACTGAGTGCCAACTCCCGGTTGGTCTCAAACATGGAATAGCGTTCGAGTTCAGGAAGGAACTCGGAGAGCATCACGGGTCCGCGCGATCCTTCGACCCGCCCATGACGGAGGTTCGCGATTCGACTGGGATTTACGTCATCGCGCCAATCCTCCTTCCTGGAGAGACCGCCGGTTATGTCTGGACGCGCATGCCGGCCTCGGTTCCTGACTCGGATGACTATGTAAGACGGCTGGTAGGCGAGGCCGCCGCGGCTTTCGCTGTAGAGTTCGTGCGGCAGCGGGCAATGCTGGACGGCGAGCAACGAGTCCGAAACAGTTTTTTGGAAGACCTGCTCAGCGGGCGGCTCACATCGGTATCGGCAACTCGACGGCGAGCGAAATTTCTCGGGTACGATTTGCGTGGCCATCACGTCGTGTTCGTTCTCGACCTCGATCACTTTCGGGAGTTTGCGGTCGCGCAGGCGTCCGACGAAGCGGGTATCCAACGAATCAAGCACAGATTTCGCCAGGGCGTCGAGGGATGGCTCGAATCGGCGTGGGGATCGGCAGCGATGGTGTGGGAGCACAGCGATGCTCTCGTCGTTCTCACTCCTGCCGGCAAGGACTACGAGCGTTCGACCATGCTGCAGCGCGTCGAGACACTTCGTACCCACGTTCAGCTACGTCTTGCGGGGCCGTCGATATCGGCGGGGATTGGACGACCCGCGACCAGCATGTCCCGGCTGCAGGAATCGTTTGCCCAGGCGGAGCACGCGGCGCGAATCGGCAGCGTGGTTTTTGGGGCGGGAACGACAACCGACTACAGCGACCTCGGTGTGTATCGGCTTCTATTTCACCTTCGAAACGAGCCGGAGCTGCTCTCGTTCTGTGAGGAGACTATCGGCCGGCTAGAAGAATACGACGCCGGTCACGAGGGGCAGCTGACGGAAACAATCCAGACATATCTTGAGCTTCAGGGAAACGTTACCAGGTCAGCAGAAGCATTGCACCTCCATCGCAATGGCCTTCTCTACCGCCTCAACCGGATTCAAGATCTAGCCGGCGTGTCGCTGGACAACCCTACCGAGCGGTTGGCGCTACAGCTAGCGCTATTGGCCCGTCCTTTAGTAAAGAAGCGGCCTCAGACGGAACATCATCCCGAGCACCTACCGTTCGAACTGGCTCGTCAGGAGGATACGGCGTGACGGAAGTGGACATAGAGAGCCTAGCGCCGCCGGGTGGTGACCTCCGAGGACGAGTGGCACTCGTCGGCGACTCCAGCACCAATGGCCTCAGTGCGCTGCGTGAGTACGCTCCGCTGGCCGACCCCATCGTCTGCTCCTCGGAGGATGAACTCTTTGACATGCTGGACAACGGAGAGGCTGCGCTGGCTTTTCTTTCGGTTGATGGGGATAGATGCCGAAGCTTGGCCGAGTCTTACAGGGTCATGACAACACGTGATGTGTGTATTATAGCCGAGCACGTGCATCGATCCTCAGGAGTTCGGTACTTCGTTTTGGCCGCTGGACAGTGGCGCCGCGATTCTCTCACCGTTGAGCCCGGTGCCAAGTTGGGGAGCATTCGACTGGACACCCCAATTCTTGGGCAGGGCAAGACGTCGGTTGTGATGGAACTACCAGATAGGCCCGGATCCCTCGTGCGGGCTCTGGGCGCGATCTCACGCCGGCACCTGAATCTGAGCAAGCTGGAAATGCGCCCGTCATCGGGACATTATGCGCAATGCACAGTGATCGTAGACATCGACGGATACGCGAATCGAAGTCCCGTTAGGGAAGCCATCGACGAGCTTAACCGGCTGGCAACAACGGTACACGTGCTGGGAGCATACCCGGCGTCAATGTCGTAGCGCCGCCCGTTCAGAACCAGCCGCGGCGTCGAAAAAACAGCACCAAGATCAGCATCGCGACAAGTTCGGACCCGAGACCGAGGACGGCGAATGCTGCTGGCCCTGTTATGTTCAGTACGAGCCAACTGAAGTTCTGCCCAAAGAAGCCGGTCAGAAAGCTGAGGGGCAAGAATATGGTGGCAATTATGGTTAGTTGCTTGGCAACTTCGTTTTGTCGATTCGAGGTTACCGCCAGCTGAATCTCTAAGGCACTGTTGACCAAGTCTCGTGCAGAATCGAGCTCGTCCATAACTCGTATCGTGTGGTCGTAAACATCGCGGAAGTACAGCATTTCCGGTTCGGGAAAAAGATCGATGTCGTCGCGAATAATCCGGTTCAAGACGTCGCGCATCGGAATGACGGCCCGTCGAAACTGTTGAGCCTGCTTCTTTTGCCTGAAAATCTCGGGAAGCACGTATTTTGGAATCGGCTGGTCCACCTTTGACTGAAAAAGCACATCTTCCAGAGACTCCACGTGATCTAGAAACGACTGGGCGACGGGAATGTAACCATCGACGACGGAATCCAAGATCGTGTACAGCAGGAAACCGGCGCCCTGTCGACAACGATCAGGGTGGTCCCGCAGGCGGCTATATATATCGTCCAAAGAATAAGCGGGCGAACGACGAATGGTTATAACGAAGTGCTCGCCGGCAAAGACACCCAGATCGTGCAGCACCAAGTCGCCATCAGATAACGTAGTGGCGAGAATATACAAAAACCAGTAGCCGTCGTATGCTTCGATCTTAGGACGCTCTCGATGAACCGTCGCGTCCTCGATAGCCAGACGAGATAGTCCCAGGTCCTCCTCCAGGACCACCCGGTCACCGTCGGTCGGATCAACGAGGTCGAGCCAGACTAAGTCCCGACCTTGGGCGATGAGCCCCTGAACCTCATCGACCGTCGTCGTGACTTGCTCGAGAACGCCGTCATGGATAACGAAACAGGTAACGCGTGAATTCCAAGAGCGTCGGGGAGAAGTGTGGCTGGAGGTCGGACTCTGTGTCAACCGACTACCTCTGCTTTTCAAAATGTGAGTTGGTGCGGCCTAGGGTATGGGTAGATCCGGCCTCCTTGTACTCGGAAGCAGCGTGAGTCTTCTTGGCAGTGAGTCGAATCCGGCAAAGAAGTCTCCGGGCTGTTCAGGTTCGCGAACCCTCGCAGCGAAGTCTACATATTCTGGGCTGCACAGCGTGTTGTCTACGATTGGGGCGGGGCCTCGGAAATGGCTGGCTTTCCGGACGTGCCTGACGGCAGAAGGACTGGTTGAGGGCGATCGACCTGTCCGGACGAATTCGAAAAGTGTTGGGAGAGTGAAAATGGGTCGTCTTGACGGTTCAGTTGTCTTTGTAACGGGGGCGAGCAGCGGAATCGGGCTGGCTTGTGCCGAGGCCTTCGCGCAAGAAGGGGCAAAAGTGGCAATCGCTGCGCGGCGGGCAGACCGGATCGCCGAGCTCAAAGCTTCCTTGACGGAAGCGTACGGGGTGGAGGTATTCGCCCGACAAATGGACGTCCGCGATGTCGAGCAAGCGCAGTCGACCGTCAGCGCAGTCCACAGCCACTTTGGCAGGATCGATGTTCTCGTCAACAATGCGGGACTCGCACGGGGACTGCGTCCGGTGGAGGCAGGGGATGAGACCGAGTGGAGAGAGATGATGGAGACCAACGTAATGGGGCTCCTCTGGGTCACTCGAGCCACGATACCCCTTATGAGAAAGCAAGGAAATGGACACATCATCAATCTGGGATCGATCGCCGGTCACGAGGTTTACGCTAATGGAAGCGTATACTGCGCGACGAAGTTCGCCGTCAAAGCCATAACCCGAGCGCTGCGGCTCGAGCTGGTCGGAAGTAACATCCGGGTTACCACCGTCGATCCCGGCATGGTCGAAACAGAATTCAGCACGGTGCGTTTCGGCGGGGACGATGAGCGCGCCAAATCCGTGTACGAAGGGCTCCAGCCGCTAACCGGAGAGGACGTCGCGGAGTGCATAGTGTTCGCCGCTAGCCGCCCTCCTCACGTCAATATTGACGAACTACTGGTTAAACCAACGGCACAGGCCAGTGCTACGTTGGTCCACAGGGAGACGTAGCCACTTTAGGCTGGCCCGGACCCAAGGCATCGTGCGTCTATGAAGCCACCGCTATCCGACACCTTGCATCAATGGCGAATCTGCAACCTGTGGCACACTCCCTGCAATTTCAGTCGCAAAAAGGCGGAGGAGAGAGCATGGCTCAAGAACGGACAATGCCTGCCCAACACCAGAATCAACAGCCAGGGCGTGAGTACGAAATGTCCCCACGGCCAGAGGTTGAACCCCAATATCCAGGCGTCAATCGCCTCGGAGGCAAGGTAGCTTTAATCAGCGGCGGAGACAGTGGTATAGGAAGGGCAGTCGCTTTGGCGTACGCCAACGAAGGCGCAGACGTGGCTATCGTCTACCTCGACGAACATGAAGATGCGGCCGAGACAACAAAGCTGGTAGAAGGCTATGGACGGCGTTGCGTTGCCATCGCGGGCGATGTGCGCGATGAATCATTTTGCGTACAGGCAGTGGAGCAGACGGTGAACAAGCTTGGGCGAGTGGACATTCTTGTCAACAACGCGGCGGAGCAGCACCCGCAGGAGAGCGTAGAGGACATCAGCGAGGATCAGTTGGAAAACACTTTCCGAACGAATATCTTCGGTCAGTTTTTCCTGACGAAGGCGGCTCTCAAGCACCTACCGCCCGGGGGCAGCATCATCAACACCGCATCCGTAACGGCGTTCCAGGGAAACGCCATGCTACTCGATTACTCCGCGACCAAGGGGGCGATCGTCTCATTCACGCGAGCACTGTCGAACTCGATCATCTCAAAGGGGGTTCGGGTCAATGCGGTAGCCCCCGGTCCGATTTGGACTCCGCTTATCCCAGCAACGTTCCCAAAGAATAAGGTCGAGACGTTCGGTAAGGATACCCCGATGGGGCGTCCCGGGCAGCCAAATGAGCTCGCTCCAAGCTACGTCTTTCTAGCATCCAACGCAGACTCGTCGTACATCTCGGGACAAGTGCTCCATGTAAATGGAGGGCAAGTTACCGACTAGGACTCGGTAGTCGTTCTTTCGCGGAGCTTCCTTCCGGCAGGCAAAGATCCAAACCCACGATTTGTTGTAGTGAAGATAGAGTTGCCTGATCCCTCGATGTAGCCTGTATTGAGCTTTGCCAATCAGATGTGCGTTAGGGGACAAGGGGTGGACATAGATCCGCAGATGCAGATTATCCTCCAACAAATCGCGGCCGCGGGCTTGCCATCATTCGCCGACATGAGCCCAGCCGAGGCACGGCTGCTCCCAGCTGTACCTCAGGAGCTCGAATCTGTCGCCGAGGTGGAGAGCTTTGACATAGATGTGCCCGGCGGAACTATTACCGTTCGAGCCTACCGGGACTCAGACCATGCCTCACCAGCAGTCATCTTCTTCCACGGCGGAGGATGGGTGCTTGGTAGCATCGAATCATACGATGCATTCTGCCGTAGACTCTGTAACGGCACGGGCTGTACGGTCCTTTCGGTCGGGTATCGACTGGCTCCGGAGCATAGGTTTCCGCAAGGAGTAGAGGATTGCTTCGCGGCAGCGAAGTGGATATCGGAAAACTCAGAGCGCTTGCGTTTGAAGCCAGGGCATTTGGCGGTCTGTGGAGACAGTGCGGGAGGCAATCTGGCCGCGGTTGTCTGCTACCTAGCTCGTGAGAAAGGCGGGCCTTTCTTCACCTGTCAAGTTCTCATATATCCCGTAGTCTCCTTTGACGAGACCACCGGTTCGATGCTCGCCTTCTCCAATGGCCCCCTCCTGTCGAGAAAAGAGCTGGAGTGGTTTCGGGACTACTACCTACGGAACCCAACAGATGCTAACGACCCGCTGGCATCGCCATTATTGATAGACGATCTGGCGGGTCTGCCTCCGGCTCTCGTACTTACAGCCGAGCTCGATCCTCTTAGGGACGGCGGGGAGCAGTATGCTCGGCGGTTGCAAGATGCAGGCGTAGAAGTCGCGTACACGACCTATAGTGGGGTATTTCACGGCTTCGTGGAGCACGTCGGGCAGCTGGATCGTGCAGATGAGGCGATGGACGCCATCAGCGGATACATTCGCGGAAGGCTCAGTAGCCGCGGACAGCCACCAGTACCCTGACCCGTGTCAGCTGTGGGCCTGGCTGGCCGCGGGCTTCTCGCCGGCGGAGTCCACCTGGTCCGAGCCCACTGTTAAAGCCCCGGCGGCAAGCTCGCCACGGAGAAAGAAGATTACCGCCGCAGCTACCAATATCGTCATTCCGGTCGCGAGAATTCTTAGCGAGAGCATGACAATGGCGGCAGTAGAGCGCGGAACGCCGTAAGCCGTGAGCGCTCCCAGTCCAGTGACCTCGGTCAGGCCAATTTCAGTCGGGATCGGGACCAGGATAACGGCGAGGACGGTAAGCGCGTAAATGCCGAGCGTATCAGCAAAGGAGATGTTGTGTATTCCGGCCGCGAGCAGAATCGCGTACAACTCAACGGCATAGATGCACATGTAGAGAACTGTGGGCACCAGTGCTCGAAGCGTCTTCCACGTGATCAATTCGCGTCCCGCGTCCAAGAACTCCTCCACGAACTCTCGAGCCTTGCGGAGGGGCGACGGTAGTTTGTCCTCATATCGTCTGGCCACGGGGTGAACCAGGAGCCAAGCGAAGATCAAAACAACAATCCAGATAACTACGACTGCGATCAGCGTCCAGAAGATCCAAGGCTGGTGGGGAACGCCAAAGATCAGAGCGACGGGGAGGGCGATTGTCGCCTCGAGACCGAGCATTGCTGTGGTTGCCATGGAGGATCTAACAACCGAGAACGATCCGAAGTGGACCAATCTGGCCAGAAGGTAGTTCTGAACATATACGCCGGCTGGGAGCGTTTTCGTTATCTCTCCTCCGGCAAACGATACTGCCATCTGGCGCCACGGCACTTTGATTCCAAGCTGCCTAAGCAACTCCTGCCATACAAGAGCTCTAGCAGCGAGATATGGGAACGTTAAAGCCAGCACAAGCAGCCAGGTTCCTTGCAGTATCTTCCACAAGTCGGAGCCACTGTTGCGCGCGGTCGCAAGGTAGGACACGAGAGCCAACAACGCAAGGGCGAACAGGGTCGTTAGTACAACTGAAATGCGAACTCTGAGAATTCCGGTCTTCAGAGCTTTGAGCATCGACGAAATTTTGGACCGGGGGTCAAAGCCCATCATGTACCAATTCTTGAACGTACTGAAGGACTCGTGCGGGGCTGGCATCCGCCCTACGCACCAAGCGATAGGGGACATTCATCGGCGCCGGCCAGTCAACGAACGAGGGCAGCCACCACGGTACGATTACAAACGGCGTAGCGAATGCGGCCGCTACGAACCACAAGCCGCTTTCTCCAGTTACCAAAGCGGCGGCGCCTTCTACTAAGGCAGCCACTTGTCCAATCGGCAAACCCATCATCGATTCTGTGCCGGGTATAGTCGATTGCCCACGAGCCCCAATAGTAACGACGCCATAGCCCTGAGACTGCAGACATCGAGCAAGCTTGTGCCACGATGCAGTGGGCCATCCCTTAAGCGCCTGCCACAGATGCCCGACCACAGGGAATGAATAGGACCCTATATGCGGTGCAAGAAGCACGTAGGGCGGAGCGGGAGAACCCATAACGCGGTCCGCCCCGTGTAAACGTAACTCCGGTCTGAATTCCTTCATAGGGCCAAGATCGAGAAGAGTTGCCAGCCACTGTCCTCGTGCCTTGACCCACAGGTCCCAGTAGTAGAGCCAGGGCAGTCGCCGGCGCCACTGTCGAATGATGCGTATACCCACAGGTACCATACGCAAGTCCTCGGCCACGATGTCTTTCCCAAATTCCACGCGCAGCGCTCCTAGGATATGGTCGGGGGGGCCGTACATTACCCGGTCCACCGGTGGAGCGCTCTCAAGAATCCGGCTGACGTCCCGATCTGGCAAGCCCACGATCAGCCTGGGTGGACGCCTCTGAGCGCGGTACTCAGACAAAACCGGGATGAGCCAAAGGAGGTCTCCCAGATGGTAGTCCTTTCCCAAGAGAAAGACCGTCGGCACGCTTTTTGCCTTCACCAGCCCGACGCTCCATTGCCGCTTCTATACTGAGATGGACGGTCAAGACCAACCGCCTGCCTAGTAGGCCCGCCGCGGCGGGTGGTCGCAATCGAGGAGGTAGAGCCTTTGAAAACGCTCTTTCTCAACCCGCCATCCTTCGAAGGGTTTGATGGTGGGGCCGGTTCTCGTTACCAGGCACGTCGGGAAATAAAGTCATTCTGGTATCCTACGTGGCTTGCCCAACCAGCAGCTCTAATCCCGGAGAGCAAACTGGTCGACGCGCCCCCGTCTGAAATGGGACCCGAAACGGCGCTAGAACTTGCGCTAAACTACGATCTTATCATTATTCATACCAGCACACCGAGTCTTGCCAACGATTTTCGCTTCGTAAAGGAGCTCAAGGCTCGAAAGCCGGATGCCATCGTCGGGTTCGTCGGAGCTCACGTCGCGGTTCTCCCTGAACAGACATTGACCGGGTGCAGAGAACTCGACTTCGTTACGGGACGGGAGTTCGACTTCACCCTGAGAGACATCGCGGCGGGGTCGCCGCTTTCCGAAACGCCCGGAATCACGTATCGGGATCGCCAGCGGGATAAGATCGTGCAACAACCCGAACGGCCGCTCATCTCAAACATGGACGATCTTCCCTTCGTGTCAACAGTCTATAAACGAGACCTCGACATCGATAAGTACTACATCGGGTACCTCCAGCATCCCTATGTTTCCCTGTATACGGGACGTGGATGCTTTTCACGGTGCATATTCTGCCTCTGGCCGCAGACGATCGGGGGGCACACGTATCGGGTGCGCAGTCCCGAGCATGTGTTTGAGGAGATGAAACAGGCCCAAAGTCTCTTTCCAAACGTGAAGGAGTTCTTTTTCGACGACGACACCTTCACGGACAACCGGCCGCGAGCTGAGGAGATCGCCAGAAAGCTCGGAACGCTCGGCATCACATGGTCGTGCAATGCCAAGGCGAACGTTCCGTACGACACTCTGAAAGTGATGAGGGAAAACGGGTTGCGTCTGCTGCTCGTCGGGTTCGAGTCTGGAAACCAGCAGATTCTGAACAACATACGCAAAGGGATCCGTGTCGACCGCGCTCGGGAATTTGTGAAGAACTGCAAACGTCTGGGCATCAAGATCCACGGGACGTTCATACTCGGTCTGCCCGGCGAAACTCGTCAGACAATGCGCGAGACCATGGACTATGCTCGGGAGCTCGACGTGGACACGATTCAAGTTTCTCTGGCAGCGCCGTACCCGGGCACCGAGCTGTACTCGCGGGCGCTGCAAAACGGATGGCTAAACCAGGACTCCTTAGTCGACGAGCACGGTATCCAGGAGGCGAGTATCGAGTACCCGGACCTGGCCAAGCAGGAGATTTTCGAGGGGATAGAGGAGTTCTACCGCCGCTTCTACATGCGTCCCGCGCCCATCATGCGGATGGTCGGAGAAATGGCTCGAGACAGGCACGCAGCTGGGCGGCGTTTGCGCGAGGGTCGCGAATTTCTGAAGTTCTTTGTCGAGCGCCGGCAGTCGGCAAGCGTCTAGCCTCAGGCCACCGGATGTAGGTAACGCCGAAGGGTTTCGGTACGGGATATCCAACATTCTTGAGAGTAGGGAGTTGTGGTCCTACCGAGATCGAGCCGGCCCATCCCCTCGCTTGAATAGAGGGCCATAAGTCCGACAAGGAACAGCCAGTCGAGGCGTTGTCGAGTGGTCACCGGCTGGCTGCGAACCGTAAAGCCGAGACGAGCGGCCCCACGCCAGAGAAGGGTGTTTCCGAAGACGGCACACACATCTGACGCGAAATCTGCCTGAGTCATCCACACGGCCAGCGCGTGCAACTCCTGTCGAAACAGTGGAAGGACCAAGAATTTTCCCTGGCCAGCGGCGGAGATAAGATTCTGATTGTTGAAGTGAATCTCGGCAACTCGATCTCCCTCTCGTATCTGAGTTCCATCTCGGAGGATGAATTCGGGACCGGAGTGGCGCATAAAGTGCACTGAGAATATGCCGTACGGGGAACCCGGGACGTCGACCGTTGGCCAGAGTTGGCGGGCCATCCTCTCCCATATCGGCCATAACCGTAGGATTCCACGAGGGTTTGCAGGAGTTGTGGAGCCGGCTAGCCATTGAAGGATTTGGATCCAGGTGCGTTCGACGAACCGGTCCAGAGAATGTGTATGGGTCTGCAAATGACGTCCTTTGGACAGAGGGTAAGCAGCAAAAATCGCCTAATAAATGCCGACCGTGGGGTTCACTTCTCTTTTGTAAGCTTTTATTCATCCAAAGGTCATAAAGTGGACAGTAGGAGCGCATAGTCTGGAAGGGTATCAAGGGAGCGCTGCATGAACCGCACGGTCTTTCGCTTAGTGCCGATAGCTTTCATTCCCATTCTCATGTTGCTGGTCGGCGCTCTTATGCTCTCAGGCGTATTCTCCCCGAAGCCTTCCGGGGTGCCAGCGCCGGTCGGTGGACGATCGGGCCAGATAGCGGCGAGCCCGAGCAGCAACTCGCCGATCAAGCACGTCATTATCATCGTGCGTGAAAACCATAGCTTTGACAACTTGTTTGGGCGGATGCCTGGAGTCGACGGCTCTACTACGGCAAAGGTGGAGACGAAAAACGTTCCTTTGAATGACACGCCCGATCCTATGAAGGAGGACCTGGGCCATGGCGGGCCTTCGGCGGTGAACGCGGTGAACGGCGGCCAGATGAACAGGTTCTACAGGCTCGTCAACGCCAGTCAGAATGGGCTTGACGTCGCCGACTCGCAGTACACCCAGCAACAGGTTCCGGACTACTGGGCATACGCGCAGAAGTACGCTATCGCCGACCACTTCTTTTCAACCATCATGGCGTCAAGCTTCCCGAATCATCTGGCCCTGATCATGGGCACGGCCAACAACACGTATGACAATCCCGTCATGGATCCCAAGGCCTTTCGCTCATGGGGCTGCGATGCGGCTCCTTCGACGAAGGTGGCGGCAGTCGTGAACGGCAAGAACGCCTTCGTTAAGCCGTGTTTCAACAATCAGACGATAGCTGACGAAGCGAACGAAGGTGGAGTCAGCTGGCGCTATTACGCCCCGCCACCGGGCAGCTTCGGCTACATTTGGTCGACGTTTGACGAAATCAAGCACATTCGGTACTCGGGTGAGTGGGCGAAGAACGTCCCCAACTCCGACCAGTTTCAGAGTGATCTGAAAAAGGGGCGGCTAGCCGGCATCACATGGCTGACGACTGACCTGCCAACCAGCGATCATCCTCCAGCCAGCATCTGCACTGGCCAGAACTGGACGGCCCAACAGATCGACGCGATCATGAAGTCCAAATTCTGGAAGAGTACTGCGATCGTTCTCACCTGGGACGACTTCGGCGGCTTCTACGATCACGTCGCACCTCCAGTCGAGTCTCAGTACCTTCTAGGACCGCGGGTACCCACGATTGTGATCTCGCCGTACGCCAAGACATCATTCGTCGACCACACCCAGTATGACTTCCGATCCATTCTCAAGTTCCTGGAAGACAACTTCCATCTTCCCCAAACCATGAACTATGACAGGACCGTGAGCAGCATCGGGAACATGCTGAACCTTGGTCAGAAACCAACGCAACCACTGTTGTTACAGCAACGGACGTGCTCCAATGGGCCGACGACTTCGAGCGGTGGGCCTCACCTCACCAGAGTCACAGGCTACTAGTCAAGGTTCTATGCAAAGAGTCCGCTGACCGAGGCCGGAAGCGGCCAAACTCCTCGAGTTGCTAACTCCAATCGTCAGTCTTGCGTTCCGGCCCCTGTAGTCTTTCTACAAGCATCAGAAGATGTTGACGGGAACCAAGACGTGACTGGAAATGCGACGGCCACCAGACCTGCCGTGAACGGCTAATCGATACGTGCCGAACATAGGAATAACCATCTGCGCGACCAGGGTCCCCTTACGAAGCCTCGCAACCGCCCGTACTGGCGTCATCTTCATGTCGATCATGGTGGCAGTTAAGTGAAGGTGAGCCGGCTGGAGACGGTGTCCTGACGAAGAAAACAAGGTCAGGGCGACGGTGTTGAAATTGTAGGGAATGTTCTGCACCTGAGGTAAGTCGGGATAGATGCTTCCCCGTAGCGCCCCGCCCCCCGTTAGAGTCGAGTGAAACTGTTGGTAGCGGGCCGCATGCACAGCAAGAAGAGTCGGTGTGGGAGATGGCGGAGCCGAAGTTGTGGCGCCACACCCAGTCAGCGTAAGAGCGAGGAACGAGACAACCATTGCGGTAATGATATAGCAGCGAGGCATCGATCCTTCACGCCTCGGAGGCTTGGTTCCGCAGGGCATCGATGAGTGAACGCCGGAACAGCGAGTCCTCGAGACTCCCCAGCTCTCTCCGATTGGCTCGCGTTATGTGGTCTAAAAGCCCCTGGCCGTCGTCGGTAAGGGTTACCAGGGCACGACGGCGGTCGGATGAGTCCACCTCCCTGACCAGAAGGCCTCTCTTTACGCTGCGTTCGACCAATAGAGACGCGCTATGGTGTCGAACTTGCATACGCTCGGCGATTTCACCGATGCTGACGCCGGGATAGGATGGATGGCCGCGAACCGTTAGCAGCAGCAGGTGTTGTTGCGGGGTGATACCTCTGTCTCGAGCTTGGATTTCTGAGAACCGCAGGAAACGTCTGATTGCGTATCGAAAGTCTGCCTGGTCCTGGTAGGCCTCTTCTTTGAAGGCGGCGGATGCCGGCTGACGATGAGGCGGGGCGCTCACGGATGCTGGTCCACAGTTACGTAGGTCATATCCGTCCTCGTTCTTACTCTATGCAAAGTATGCAACAGTCAAGGCAATTGGTCCACTGAGGTACGCCATGAAGACTATAGGACGAGTTCGAATTGGAACGTCGGGCTGGATCTACAAGCACTGGCGCGCGGTGTTCTACCCAAACGGTCTTCCCCAAGCAAAGTGGCTCGACTTCTACGATCAGAGGTTTGATACGGTCGAGATCAACTTCACGTTCTATCGGCTTCCAACAGCAAAGGTCTTCCAATCCTGGCATGACAGGACGCCGTCGGGATTTCACTTTGCAGTCAAAGGCAGCCGCTACATCACACATACCAGGCGTCTGCTCGATCCCAAGCCACACCTAGACCTCTTCTTTGAGAGAGCAAAGCCTTTAGGTGACCGTACTGGCCCCATCCTCTGGCAACTGCCTCCCGACTTTTCCAGAGATGACGCGCGCCTGCACGGTTTCCTCGAAGCATTGCCTATGAACTACGACCACACGGTCGAGTTCAGACACGAGAGCTGGTTCACTAAGGATGTGCTAGCTATGCTTGCGGAGTACAACGTCGCGTTGTGCATCGCGGATAGCCCGCGACGCCCTCGTCACCTCGACATCACCACAGAATGGAGCTACCTGCGTCTTCATGAGGGCACCGATCACGGCAACTACACGATAGAGCAGCTCGAGGCTTGGGCGGAGCAAATCGACTCGTGGAGGCGCGCCGGCATCGACTCATGGGTGTACTTCAACAACGACGTGCACGGCTATGCATTGGAGAACGCATCCGCTCTCATGCATATCCTGGGGGTTCGCGCCTGGGAAAATGAGCATCGTCAAAGACGGGAATAGGGAGACTCGACGGCCTACTCCGTATGGTCTTCATGTCTATAGCCACGATCGCGGCGCCGCTGCGACGATGCTTTCCAACGACGGTAGGCCTGAAGACGCATAGTCAGGCAACGATCCTCGACCTCGAGCACTGAATCCCCGGCGCTAAAAACGAGAGACCACCCGTCCGGGTTCTGGTCGAGGACGAGAGAGCGAAGATCACTTAAAGTGCTTCTGATCAGAGGTTTGAAAGACAAGTCGCCCGCCACCCCAGCGACGATTACCTCCCCGGCCAGAGCCTGGGTGCAAGCTCGAGCGATCTCCTGTGAGTGTCCATGAAGGACATCGGCAGCGGCGATGGCACGTTTCGGGCGAGATACACTCGGAACCATATCAGATCTCGATGTTGATCTCTCAAGTCTAGGGCAACCAGTGCTGTCCACCTCGGACGGCGTCGCCGGCATGGCTAACAAAGCACGAGGCGGGCATTGTTAGGTCGACTGTTGACGAATTTGGCCGGTGGACAAGGCACAAAAGTGGGGAGGAAGCAAATCTTCCTCCCCACTTTCAGACGGCTTGTTAGATTACGGGATTACTGGGACAAGACTTCCATAGTGTAGGCCGGCACTGCTGCGGTCGTCGACGCTGTGCTCAAGGTAGTCTCCCCCACGACGTTGGTCGAGGCCACTACATTCCAAGATCCATCGGGCAGCGTTACGTCGGCTGCTGACGAATTCGGGTTGTAGATCACTGTAATGTTATTCCAGGCATCGCCGTTGGCATGGCCGGTCAGCTCGAACGCGATAGTATTCGCGGGACTGGAGAGGAAGGTCAGATGGGATTTTATTTGAGCTGCGGTAGTCATGCGAAACGCGGGATGATCATCCCGGAGGTGGTTCAGGCCCGCGTAGTAGCCGAACACCGACGGGTTGGCCTGTTTCAGCGCCCAATCGATCTGGTTGACGGCATCGCCCGACTTGTAGCTGTTTCCGTCGTTGTTTTTGGATCGCAACATCTCCTCGCCGGAAAGCATCATGGGAACACCTTGGGAAGTGAATATGATGCCTTGCGCCAACTCGTCCATTGAGATCTGAGTGGCGAGAGGAGCAGAGCTATTGGAGGTAGTGTGGATCCTGTCCCAAAGGGTCCAATTGTCGTGGCTCGTGACGTAGTTCATGGTTTCGCTCGGAGCAGCCGCGAAGTCCCCAATCGTGTCACTATATTTGATGCTTCCAACGACACCATTCTTCACGGCCGGAGCCTCGGTGGTCCCACCGGTAGCAAACCCTTGGTAGCTTTCGTTGAACGGGTCACAGCAGACGGCGTTGCGGAAGTGGTCGTTCCACACGGCGACTCCCACTCCTGCCTGATTGCCTTCTGTGACTTGTTGGTCGGCCGTCAGACCTGACGCGGCGCTTCCCCATGGTTCGCCAGTGATGACAAGCCCGGGAACGAGCTTGCGCAAGTCTTTCGTGAGCTGCGTGAGCTGAGTCTTACCGAACAGATACATTTGGTCCATGCGGAACCCGTCGACGTGGTACTGAGTAATCCAGTATTTCATCGAATCCTCGGCAAATTTGAACACCTGCGGGCGATCAGTAGCGACCTCGTTTCCGATTCCTGACCCGTTGTTGTAGTTACCGAAGTCATCTGTGCGGTAGTAGTAGCCGGGGACGATGTTGTTGAAGATTGAAGTATCAGTGGTGTGGTTGTACACGACATCCATGATGTAGCCCAAACCAGCCTTGTGGATGGCCTGCACCATTTGCTTGTACTGGGTGATGCGGGCGGTGCCGTGAGCATCGGTCGCATACTGACCGGCCGGCGTATTGTAGGCGCGAGGATCGTAGCCCCAGTTCTGTTGAGTGGGATTAGTTTCGTCCACGCTCGCATACTCAAAGCTCGGCATGATCTCGACATCTTTGACACCAAGCTGAACGACGCTGTCCAAACCGGTTTTCACGCTGGTGCCGGGAACGGTTGTTCCCCGCTGGGTGAATGCCAGATACTTTCCGGGATATTTGTTCCCTGAATTGGGATCGATAGAAAAGTCGCGGACGTTCGCCTCGTATATGGAAGCGTCAACAGGGTTCGGCACACCAACGTGCCTGTCTTTACTCCACCCGGTTGGATTCGTCGTGCTCAAGTCCACGATCTCAGCCCGCGTGCCGTTCGGAGCGGTGTTGCGAGCATATGGATCCAACGCAGCGCTCGTGACTCCTTCGTTCGTGACGTTGTATAGGTAGAACCAGTGGTCGACGTCACCGCGGACTTTCCCGTACCAGGTGCCGCCCCGGGAAGGGTTCATCTTCACCGTGGCAGTCGATGGACCGGAGTCCGACTTGAAGAGCGAGAGTGTGACCTTAGAAGCCACCGGCGCCCAGAGGCGGAACGTCGTCGCCTTTTTTGACCAGACCGAGCCGAGGTCGCTGCCGCCATAGTAGTACTGCTTCGCGTCGAGGACGCGGCGCGGGGTGACTAGAGCACCCTTGAGAGTTGTGTTGAGAATCATTAGGGTGTGAGTGACGCTCGGAGCCGATTTAAGGGTAACCTGGACGTCGTTGGTCTTCCAACCGGCGCTGTTGGGGAGTGTGGGGTCGGAGTTGTCGATTGAGTCGAAGACGTCGTGCGTCGAAGGGACGTACCAGAACGTCACTGGACCTCGCGACAGAGTAACCAAAGCGACGTTACTGCCCGGGTAGGCATTATTCCAATCGGCGCCGATCACGACCTTGTAGTTCCAACTACCGCCGGGGAAGTTGTTAGCGGTGAACGTGTACAGGTCGGGCGCTACCTGCTTCATCTGCGTCATCTTGCTGGCATTATCCCAGTTCGTCTTGTTGCCGAGAGCGGTTTGGAAGTCTCCGGTGACGACAACGCGGAGGCCCGGGAAGTTGCTGCCATCCTGCGTGCTCGTGGCCTTGATCACTTTGTTGGTGGTCATGTCCTTTAGTTTGAACCCGCTACTTGCCCCATCTAGCGGGTACTGCCCGCTGAGACCGACGGTTACTTTCTTGGGACCATCAAGAAACGCGGCTAGTATTCGAGGCTGCTTGGCCTTGAGAGCATCGGCGAGCGTGAGATAGTTGTTGGGGTCACCGGAGATAATCCAGACCTCAGCCTTTCCGTTGACGACGTTCAGCAAACGATTTCCCGGTGGTTCGCGGTTGCTCCAGTCACTCGTTCGGACGATGAACCCGAGCTGAGTGCAGTCGGTGGTGCCAGTTACAGGAGTACATGGGACAGTCCACGTCCCTTTCACACCAAACGAATCGGTGCCCTGGAACTCATAAGCATTCCCGGTTCCATTTGGGGCATCCCAAATCCAATTGTCCCAGTTGGTATAGGTGTTGTCCCAACGGAAGTAATGGATGGTAACCTGCACATCCTGGGTGCCGGCGAATGCCGGTTTCACGGAGGTGAACCATGGCATTCCCAGGACCAGGACGAGAGCGGCAGATACCGCGATCAGCCTGAATACGATGGAGTGGGTCGCCGAGCGTATAGACATCTAGCTCTCCTGGCTCAATTTTTCGAGGAATACGCGGTATCGCATCGCGCCGTCATTTCCAGACTTTCTTCAAGCCTTACAGGAAGTCCGCATCAGCCTAGGCCTGCGGACGGCCAAAAGTCAATTCAGACGCAAATCAATTTTCAGAGAATGATGAAAGTAACTGACCCTCGCGCCACAGATAGGCAGCGAAGTCGGTTACAGCGGGCGAAGGACGTGCTCGTCGCGAACGAAGTCCGCGTCGAGTCTCTTGTAGCCGCTTTCATCGAACAGGACTGTTATCGAGTCCTCTTCCACATGTTCCACGATGCCGTTTCCAAGTACGGAGTGGTTGACGGGTTGGCCCACCGCGAACTCTGAGAGCGCTCCTGATATCGATAGCCCATTTCGGGGCACCCGGCCCCGACAATGATTGTCGCAAAGACAGGACTGAGCATCGAACGTTTCTCCGAAATAGTTCAGGATGTACTCTCTCCGGCACAACGAGCGCTCAGCATAACCTCGCATCATTTCCAGGCGGCTCAACTGGTACTGATGATGCTTGTGTTCGAACCCGGCCAGAACGGAAGCGACGTCGAATTGCGTCTTCAGGCGCACCCCGGTGCGAGACTGGCCGATAACTCCAATCTCTGCCATTTCATTCACAATGCGTGACATCTTGCGGCGTCCGAAGCCGGTGGCCGCGGCAATTTCCGACAACGGCACCGAGCGATCCACAGACAGCACCGAGTATACAGCTTGAGCGTCTACGATGGATACGGCACCTGAAGACGACAAGAAGCCTGCCTTTGACAGATCGGCGGTGCTATAGATCAACACACACCGAGCAAGCTTGCCGTCCCGCCCAGCGCGCCCGGCTTCCTGGAAATACTCCTCGACACTGCCGGGGACGTTTCGATGTATTACGAAGCGAACGTCGGCCTTGTCAACGCCCATGCCAAATGCACTCGTGGCTGCCACGACTCTCACCTCGCCTGACATGAATTCGTCCTGGACGCGAGACCGTTCTGTCTTGCGCTGCTTGCCATGGTAGTAGGCGGCGCTGATTCCCCACTTCTGCAGATTTTCGGCGGTTTCCTCGGCGCAAGCGGTCGTGCGGGTGTAAATGATACCGCTGCCCTGCATAACTTCCTCCAGCTCCTCCGAGAAAACGGATCCGTTGCAACCGGAAGTGCCTTGGAGGACGTCACGTAGTACTGGAAGGTTGTCCTGGTCGTGACCGGTACGCAGAACTTCGAAGAACAGGTTTGGTCTGTCCAGACCGCGCGAAACGACATCGGGATTCCTCAAGCCGAGCCGCTCGATGATTTCGGTTCGAACCCATGGGGTCGCGGTGGCGGTAAGTGCCAGCCTCGTCGGACAACCAAGTTTGTCGGCAACGGCCGACAGGCCAAGGTAAGAGGGCCGGAAGTCATGTCCCCAATCCGAAACACAGTGGGCCTCATCTACCACGAAGAGAGAGCAGCCGCGGCGCCGAATCGATCGAATCAAAGCCTGATCTTCAGCTCCCTCAGGAGTGACGTACAAGAGCCTGACGTCGCCCGACGCGACCTCGTTCAGTACACCCTCGCGGTCATGTTCCGATAGTGTGCTGTTAATGACCAAAGCACGAATCCCCACTTGTTGCGCCGACTCCAGCTGATCGCGCATCAACGCGATCAGAGGCGAGACAACAACCGTAAGCGCCGGAAGTACTTGTGAGGCCAGTTGATAGACGAGAGACTTGCCACCTCCTGTCGGGAGGATGCCCAGAACGTCGCGTCCGGATAGGATGGATGACAGAATCTCGCGCTGCCCGGGGAGAAACTCCTGGAATCCGAATAACCTGGCCGCTAAGCCCCGGATTTCTCGGTCGCGCACTCAGTTAACAGCCGGCTGGTGGTTCGGCTCAAGGACAGTCAAGGCGTTCTCAGGGCCTCGTGTTGTGGGACAACACCATCACGCTTGGCAACCGTTCCCATGTCATCTCCGGAAATCTGACTCCACAACACTCTCACTTGGGTCTTCGAAAGCATCCTCGTCCAAGCCGTAGTTTGATAGAACCCCCTTTTGCACTAAACGTGCCGAGGAGTCCGTAATCTGACCCAAGGCCGGGTACTATAGGTCGTGAGAATGAAAGGGCGAAAAATTGCATGGCTCTGGATCGCGGGGCTGACGCTGGGTTTGTTCACGCTTGCAGGTTGTGGCGCCTCTGCCCGACCAGCTGTGCTCTATGCGGTCACCCCGAGTCCCGGCTGCTCCGCTTGGTACAACGGGCCCGACAACGGAGGACCGCCGCTGTTCACCTCAAACGGTTGGGCGACTCAGGCTGCGGAGATTGGGACGAGCAGTATTCGCTCTGACATCAACAGCCAGGTCTCGTCCGACCGGAGTATGGTGGCGGATTACCCTAAGGTAGCTTCGTATCGCAGAGCACTACGGTCTGATACCGATCTCCAAAGGCAATACAAGCACTGTAAGCTGATCGTGGTGAAGAGTAGCGGGATCTGAATGGTTCCCAGAAGCGCCGTGGCTCACTGGCCTAGGACAACCGGGCTTCGATTTCGAACAGTCGCCGCCGACCATCCCTCGCCCCTGTTCCTCTGTCGACGTTGGCGCATATTAGGGTAGATACAGGCGCGGTCTCATACCTTTCGAGGCAGATTATCAGTCTCGGGCCTGATGTACCGACGTCGAGATGCTTTCTACAGTAGAGCGATAGGAGTAACAAGTGGAATCTACCACGACGGAAACAGCAGCCAACGGCGAGCCGGGCATTGTCATCGGTGTTCCAAAGGAGAGCGTCGAGGGAGAAACTCGAGTGGCGCTCATCCCCGAGGACGTAAGCAAACTGCGTGAGTCGGGTGTGCGTGTGCTGGTGCAGAAGGAGGCCGGCGCACAGGCATTTTATTCAGACGCGGCATATCGCGAAGCCGGAGCTGAAATAGTCGATAGTCTCTCAGATCTATACCGTCAGTCGGAGATCGTGGTATCGGTGCGGCCTCCGAGTGACATCTCGGACCTCAGGGCATTGCGAAAGGGAACAGTGCTCATCGGCTTCCTCGATCCGGCCAGAAGCGTTGATTTAATCAGCTTTCTAGAGGAGCAAGGAATAACAGCCTTCGCGATGGAGGCAGTTCCGCGAGTCACGCGTGCTCAGTCAATGGACGCCCTGTCGTCGATGAGCACCATCGCAGGCTACAGGGCCGCTTTGCTCGCGGCGGGCGCATCGAAGCGAATGTTCCCGATGCTGATCACCGCGGCCGGGACGCAGCCGCCTTCGCGCGTCCTCGTGCTCGGAGCCGGAGTGGCAGGTCTGCAAGCGCTGGCCACGGCCAAGCGACTTGGAGCAATCACCGAGGGATTCGACACGCGGCCGGAAGTGCGAGAGCAGGTTCAATCCGTTGGCGCCGCGTTCGTAGAAATGCCGGAGGAGCTGGTGGTGGAGGGGACCGAGGGGGGCTATGCCAAGGAAGTCGGTAAGGATTTTCTGGAGCGGGAACAAGACGCCATCCGGCCTCGTGTTGCGGCAGTAGACGCCGTTATCACTACGGCGCTAATCCCAGGGAAGGCAGCTCCTGTTTTGATCACTGAGGACATGGTCAAGGAGATGAAGCCGGGATCTGTCATCGTCGATCTAGCGGCGGAACAAGGTGGCAACTGCGAGCTTTCGAAGGCCGGCGAAACGGTGCTGGTACACGGAGTGACCATATTGGGTCCCATTAACATTCCGGCGCAGTCCGCCACTCAGGCGAGCCAGATGTATTCACGCAACATCTCGAACTTGGTGCGGCTGATGGTCAAGGAGGGTGGGGTCAATCTCGACTTTGAGGACGAGATCATTCGCGGCGCTTGCGTCACCGCGGCACCGCAGCCCAGCAAGACAGAAGTGGCCACGCCCGATCTGGCGGCGGCGAGTCCATCTAACTAAAGGGGAGCAGAAGCTAGGATGAACAGTTCCTTCGTACTTGGAGCCTATGTCTTCGTGCTGGCGATCATCGTCGGATTCGAAGTGATTGGGCGCGTGCCGTCCATGCTCCACACGCCACTAATGTCCGGCACGAACGCCATTCATGGTGTGGTGCTGGTCGGCGCCATAACCGTGGCGTACCAGGCGAATGACCCGGTAACATACGTGCTCGCCTTTCTGGCGGTTATTCTCGGCAGTCTCAATGTCTTCGGTGGATTTGTGGTGACCGACCGCATGCTGCAGATGTTTAAGCCTCGAGGTCAACGATCATGAGCAATGCCGTCGGAATCGCCTATCTCATAGCCGCCATCGCGTTCATTATTGGATTGCGACAGCTGAGCTCACCCGTCAGCGCCCGTAACGGCAACCGGATAGCAGCCGCGGGCATGACGCTGGCAGTCATCGCTACTCTTGTGAGTCCATGGATCGCGAAGGGCGATACTCCACGGGTTCTAGACTTCTATCACGCCCAGCATGTCCAGGCCATCAACCTCGCGATTATCGTGGTAGGGATGTTGATAGGCGGAACCATCGGCATTGTCAGCGCGCAACGGGTTCACATGACGGCCATGCCGCAAATGGTGGCGATATTCAACGGCATGGGAGGCGGCGCGGCCGCGACGGTCTCGGCGCTCGAGCTGATCCGCTTGACCAACGGGCTTCACCTACCCCCAGCCGGCCAGGGACTAACCATCATGCTAGCGTCGGCCATCGGCGCGGTATCATTCTCAGGCAGCATCGTCGCGTTCGCCAAGCTGCAGGAGTTGATCTCAGGAAACGCGATTCGAACCCCATTCCAACGCGAGGGCGTGGTTTTGGTGGTTGTCGGCGTGGTCGTGCTCGGCATCGTCGCGACATTCGTCACTGCCAGCTACATCCCGTTCGCAGCTTTGATCGTACTGGCGCTGGCGTTAGGACTATACCTGGTCATACCGATTGGCGGCGCTGACATGCCGGTGGTGATCTCGCTGATGAACGCCCTGACGGGCGTCGCCGTGGCCCTAACCGGTTTCGTTAGCAACAACGAGCTGCTGATAGTTGCCGGCGCGCTCGTGGGTGCGTCCGGCACTCTGCTCACCCTTCTGATGGCGAAAGCCATGAATCGCCCGATAAGCAACGTTCTTTTCGGAGCGTTCGGGGCGGCGCCAGAGGGAGGCGCTGCGGTAGCCCAGACTGGAACGGTCAAGGAGATCTCGGTCGGAGATGCAGCGGTGCTCATGGAGTATGCCAATCAGGTAATCGTGGTCCCGGGGTATGGACTGGCGGTGGCGCAGGCGCAGCATCAGTGCCACGAGCTGGGAATGCTGCTTGAGCAAATGGGAGTGAGCGTGAAGTACGCCATCCATCCGGTGGCAGGCCGAATGCCGGGGCACATGAACGTGCTGCTGGCAGAGGCAGACGTTCCTTATTCAGAGCTGTTTGACATGGATCAGATCAACGGTGAATTCGCGCACACGGATGTGGCGCTGGTGGTGGGGGCGAACGACGTGACTAACCCAGCGGCGCGGACCGACAAGAGTAGCCCGATCTACGGGATGCCAATTCTCAACGTCGACCAGGCCGAACACATTATCGTGCTGAAACGCAGCATGCGTCCCGGGTTCGCGGGCATTGACAACCCGCTCTATCTAGATCCCAAGACTACAATGCTCTTTGGCGACGCCAAAGATTCTCTTACCAAGTTGGTTAGTGCCGTCAAGACAGCCGCTGCCGCCGCATAGACCAGCTTAGTAACCAAGGCACGGGGCCGGCAGACCGCGACTTGGACTCTCGAGCCACCGTCTGACGTCCGCCTCGGTCCACTACCTCTCAGGCGTATCTCCGGCCACGCGCTGCAGAAGCCAAACGGCGAATCCGGTAGTAGCACCCCAGACGACGTGCGCTGAGACCATCAAGACGCTGCGCTGTCTCGGCGCTTTCGTAGCTGACTGAAGAAGGCCGACCGCGGGTAACCAGCCAAGGTACCCTGCCGCCCACACGAGCAGACCGAATGCGATACCTGAAATCGCCGAGTACAAAGACATGCGGGGGCGATTCAATCTGAAAGGAGCGACGGCCAAGACCTCTCCAAACACGGATCCCATTGAGGCTCCGTACCCAAGATGAGAGACAAGCGTAGCGGATAGGAGCTTCGGCTCATCCATGTGGCGCCGGAGGCCAACGCGTTTGGCTATTCGATCGACAATCTTTTCCGGCGGCAGCGCGTACTGCAATGATTTTGGCATCAGTCTATGAGCCAGCAACATGAACGCGGTCATGGGAATGGTGCCGGCGAATCCAGCGATGCCACCGCCGATGAATGCCTTGGCAAGTCTTACAGCATGCTTTCGCGATACTTCTGTGTTCATGGATTCGGCAAGGGCAAGTCCCGTGCCCCAGCGGGTTGCGGCCTCCTTGCAAGCGATGCAAGGAACCACGTTCTCCCGCAAAGATGCCGCCATGAACAAATACGGCGATCGGCCGACTAACCGGCGCTCACGATGCCGACGTTACGCCGCGATAGCCTTTTGAGTGGCGATAGCCTAGAGAGTAGGAGCTCGGTGCCTACATCATCAAGAAACGGAAGGAGGAGAAGCTAGTGGCATCTCAAGGCGCGGTTCAGCAAGTGAGCGAGGCAACTCGAATCGTCCCGATGTATGAAGCTGATGTTTCGGCGCCGCCAGCGGCCACGCCGGCACATCTCACCTATCGCGGTGGGCCACTCCTCGCGGCCGTAGAGGTGTTCACGGTGTTCTGGGGTGCGGCGTGGGAAACGGGTTCAGACGCGCAGCTCGTGACCCGGCTTAACGACTTCTTCGACGCGATTGTTTCAAGCGCCCTCTTAGATCAGCTCGGGGAGTACAGCGTGGCGAGCTACCAAATCGGTCATGGAAAGCGAATAGGAACAACAAATGTCCTCACTCCAAATCCGGCAACGAGTGTCGACGACAGCAGGATTCAGCAGATGCTTGAGAATCAGATAATGGGAAACGCGTCGTTCCCGAAACCGGGTGCCGATACCCTCTACTTCGTTTTCCTTCCTTCCGGGATCACCGTGTCGCAAGGCGGAAGCACGTCGTGTCAAGAGTTCTGCGGGTATCACAACAACACCGGAAGTGGAACCTACTACGCGGTGATGCCGTATCCGGCGTGCGCCGGATGTACGGGAACTTTGCAGACGTTCGATGCCCTCACCTCGACGGTCTCTCATGAGCTGTGCGAAGCCATAACTGACCCGGTCCCCGGAGAAGGTTGGTATGACGACACTCACGGAGAGATAGGAGACATATGCGCCTGGCGCACCAAGACCGTGGGCACATACACCGTGCAGCTGGAGTGGTCAAACGAGCGGGGCCAATGCGTTTAAGTGCGACGGTATCCTACCGCCGCGTGAGCAACGTGTGGGTGAAGCTGCTTAAGCAATGAAGGAGAATTCGAGCCAGTTCGATCTGACCGGCCGGGTCGCAATCGTCACGGGCGGGAGCGGCACTCTCGGGAGCTCCATCGCCAAAAGTCTGGCTATGAATGGCGCTGTGGTAGCTGTGGTCGCTCGCGGCGAGGCAGGTGTCGAGCGGACGGCTGCATTACTGAGATCTGCGGGTGCTGACGCCATTGGAGTTAGCGGTGACGTCCTCGATCAGAGGAGTCTGGAAGCCGTGCGAGCCCAGGTGTTGGAGAACTGGGGCCGGGCCGACATTCTAGTCAATGCCGCAGGGGGAAACATCGGGAGAGCGACGGTACCTCCCGGCGGCAACTTCTTCGATCTCGACATCGAGGCATTCCGAAAGGTGGTCGATCTCAATCTCATGGGAACTGTACTCCCAATCCAGGTACTGGGACGATCGCTTGCGACGTCGGGATTCGGGAGCATTGTCAACATCTCCTCCATGGCGGCCACCCAGTCGTTGTCTCGGGTGGGCGCGTACGGGGCGGCGAAGGCGGCCATGGAGAACATCACGAAGTGGCTCGCCGTAGACGCCGCCCAGAATTATGGCTCGCGCCTTCGGGTCAACGCGGTGGCGCCGGGATTCTTTCTCGCGGACCAAAACCGCGACCTCCTGGTGGCAGCCGATGGATCACCCACCGAACGGGCACGAGCCATCGTCGCCCATACGCCAATGGGCAGGTTCGGCGATCCTGACGATCTGGCCCCAACCGTGGTGTGGCTGGCGTCGAGCGCGTCCCGCTTTGTTACGGGTGTGGTCGTCCCGGTGGATGGAGGATTTTCGGCCTACGGGGGCATCTGATGATCAGCTTGACGGCGTCACACGGGCAGCTTCTAGACGAGCGTCATATTCGGCAGACTCTGGCGTCAGGGTTGGAAGCACTGGTCGCCGGGGAGAGAGTGCTGGTGCTGATTCCGGACCATACCAGGACCATTCCGCTCGCGGTCCTGTTCCCTGCTCTCGTGGATGCTCTGTCCAGCGCTTCGCATGTGGAGTTTATGGTGGCACTTGGCACCCACCCGCCTCTGTCTGAACCAGAGCTCAACAGGTTAGTAGGATTGACGGTCGCACAACGAGAGGACGATTATCGCCATGTCAAGATTCACAATCACGAGTGGCAGGACGATTCAGTCCTGACGTCTCTAGGGTCTATCTCGAGCGAGCGTGTCCGCGCCATCGCGGGCGAAGCATGGCATCCCACGCTAGAGGGAGACGTCCCGGTCCGGATCAATCGAGCTGCCGTGGAAGCGGATCGGGTTCTCATCATCGGACCCACATTTCCCCACGAGGTGGCAGGATTCTCGGGAGGGTCCAAGTACCTTTTTCCAGGTATAAGCGGACCAGAGATTATCAATACCAGCCATTGGTTAGGAGCGCTAAAGGGTATCATCGACACAATCGGGATAAAGAACACTCCCGTGCGCGCGCTTCTTGACGAGGCGGCCGGTTTGCTGCAAACGCCGGTCACACTGGCGGCCCTCGTCGTGGAGAAGGGAGGCCTGGTGGGTTTGTTCATTGGCGAAATCGGCGATGCATGGTCGGCAGCAGCGGATCTCTCAATGACAAGCCACATCATCTGGCTCGACCACCCACTGCAGCGGGTACTCTCTTGGGCGCCTCCCATGTACGACGAACTCTGGACCGCGGGCAAGGCCATGTACAAACTCGAACCGGCACTGGCCGACGGAGCCGAGATTGTCATCTATGCACCCCACCTCGACACGGTCAGCAGGGTGCACGGAAAGTACATATGCAGTATCGGGTATCACGTTCTGCCCTACTTTCTCAGTCAGTGGTCTCGATTCTCCGAGGTGCCGCTGGGGGTGCTGGCCCACAGCACCCACGTGAAGGGCGCGGGCACGTATGTGAGTGGCGTCGAGCGGCCACGAGTGGAGGTAAAACTCGCAAGCAGAATTTCTCGGCAGGACTGTGCAGGTCTTAACCTGGGCTACGTCGATCCGGCCTCCATCGATCCGGAGCAGCCAGAAGGAGGCGTTTTTGTCGTTCGAAAAGCCGGCGAAATGCTCTACCGGATCAAGAGCCACACGTGAGTTCGAATCGGAACCCCGCCTTCTGTCTCGGTTGCAGTCATCTTGTGCGGGACAATGGGTTGAACATATGAGACTGATCCTCGTCCGCCATGGACAAACCGCTTGCAACGTTCACGACATCTGGCATGGCTGGGACGACTGCAGCCTGAACGAAACTGGGATGGCTCAGGCACAAGCCGCAGGAGAGCGGCTGGCACGCGAGCCGATTACCGGGGTTTATTGCTCGGACAGCCGCCGGACGAGACAGACCGCGGCCGAAGTCGCCCTCCCCCATGGACTGGAGCCTATACCCGACGCTGCCTTTCGGGAGCGGAGCGCGGGCCGGTTCGAGGGGTTAACCATCGATCGGGTTCTGGCCATGTGTCCGAATGTCTGGGAGGAGCGTCAGTCGGATTTCTGGGGCTGGCGACCGCCAGGTGGTGAGACGCTTGCTGAGGTGTTGGAGCGGGTTCTTGGTGGCATCGAGAAAATTCGTGCCCGATATCCAGCCGCGACAATTGCGCTCGCCACTCATATGAACCCGGTTCGCACGCTGATAAGTCACTACACAGGTGTACCACTTGCCGAGACATACGAGATGCCGTTCCCGTCAACCGGAGTCACGATATTCGAGATTGACGAATCTGGTGTGCGCGCCGAAGTCGTAAACTCCGACGACCACGTACCCGGAGCGGTCGCCTAGAGCTATTTGTTTCTAGCGGCGGCCCAGGATGAAGTAGATCAGGGCCACGATCACCAGAACGAGCAGAATCAGGCCCAATATCCCACCAACTCCTAAGAACGCTACGTACATCGCTACCCTCCTTTTTCCAAATCGATAGAGCGACACGCTGACCTTTCGGCGTGGCTTAGGAAGCGGCAATAGCGCAATATCCGTACCGCGTTCCAAAAACGTTGATGGGCCCTGAGAGCAATTGCGATGACGCACCGCAAGGAGATCTATCGGTGCCCCGACTCGGAAGTAGAAGCGTTCAACGTTTCAAGGACTCAAAGAGGCGTTGACGAGTCCTGGGCAGGGGAGCCGTCCGCGCCAGCTCGCGCGTTTCGGTTCTCAGGTGTCGAGTAGACCAGGGTAATGCTGGCTTGCATACCTGCGGTCACGATGCCGATGCTTCCCTGGCCCGAGATCCCCACGGACACTTGAATCTGGGCGAGCTGATAGCCGGCAGCCGTAGACTTAAGCCCAGAAAGTAGCTGATCGATCTGCTGCTCGACCTCACCCATCTCGGCCTTTACTTTGTCCAAGGGAACCTGACTGACTGCGACCGGGATGAGCGAGAACAACGTCTCCTCCCGGTCTTCCTCGGACCTGTTTTCGACCTGGGTGCCCCTCACAGAGCCCTGCCCCTGATCGGGGACGAGGATAGTGAGGTACGAGGGTGGCTGAGTTGAGGCTGTGCTCATCGACGTTCCTCCGAGACAAATTCGTTTCCCAATATATATGTGCTCAGATCATCTCTCAACCGGAGCAGCAGGATCAGCTGGGCATCCTGACCTACGTCGATGTCCTGCTATCCCCACCAAAACGAGGTAGCGATCATGATGTAGAGACCAATCAAGGCCGCACCTTCGACCCAGGTCGACTCACCATCGAAGACCACCACTGTGTCGATGACCGCAGCCATGCCAAGGGCCGCCACCAGCAGGGGAGGCATGACAAGGGTCAGATGCGTACCACCAATCACGAGACTTAGCAGCACCAGCAATGGTGTAAGACCCAAGGCCACCTGGAGCGCGCTGTTGAGTATCACACTTATCGCATAGTCCGGCCGATTACGAGCAGCGAGTTGAACGCCTACGAAGTTTTCGACCGCATTGCCGGCGATGGCGACGATAACCAGCCCGGTAAAGGCCTGAGAGATGTGAAGGGTTGCGATGGCCGGAACGAGCGCCGTGACGAACCAATCCGAAACGAAGAGCGCTCCCACAGAGGCCGCGGACAGAACCGCTACTGCCAGCCACATAGGCCACGGAGAGGCTCCCTCCCCAGCGGGCTCAGGTACGGGAGCCGGAGAACCGCCCGTGAGAGAGGCGGGGATGCTCAATACAAACAAGGAAAGGAGGACGATCGCGCACCCGATACTCAGAGCCTCGGCGTGACTACCGGCAGGTGTATGAAGATCAAACGCCAGGGTTGGGACGGCAATTGCGCCAACGGCCAAAAGAGCGAGGGTGGCGATCATGCGGGGAGGCTCAGCGGCAAAGCTTTGGGGCCCATTGCGTAGTCCGCCCACCAAGAAGGCGAGGCCTAAGACCAGAAGGCAGTTGCCGAGGATCGAGCCCACGATGGTTGCCTGAACAACTGTAATCAAACCCTGCCGAAGAGCAAAGATGCCGACGAACAGCTCCGGAAGATTCCCCAGAGCCGATTGCAGGACGCCAGTCGCCCCGGGTCCAAGCCGATAGCCCAATTGTTCCGTGGCGTCGCCGACCGTGGCCGCCAGCAATGCAAGGGCTACACCCGAGACTGCAAACACGAGGACCTCGCCCAACTGCAGAGCCGTCAGAAGCCCGGCTAATGCGACGAGGCCCAGCGCTGATGCTAGCACGACGCGCTCAGCGGGGCGAAGAGTCAAAAGAGCCGAGCGCCACCGGCTATCCGCTTGACGTGCCCCAGTAGTCATGGCGTTCTCCAATCGGATAGGAGTTGGTCGCGAGACGCGGAGCGCGGGTCAAGATTCGAGCCGTGATGACGAGGTACAGGGTATACGACGACCCCTCAAGGAATTTTGCCAGTCGGGGATGCCGGCAGGCGAGTTTCAGAAGAATCCGAAGAGTTGCTGAGGCGCGGCCGGGAGCATAAGGTCACCGCATTGCCCCAGTCCACAGTGTTTTGTCCCCGACCACCCTCTTCCTCGCACAGCCAAGAAGTCACTGGTCGTAGAGCCATTCCTTTTACAAATTTCCAGCACCCTTACCCGCGGTTTTGTAAAAAGCTTTTTGAGCAGGCGCGGTAGCTCCTGGTGGCCAGCGTATGAAGGCGACGAGCCCTACCTAATAAGCCCACCGCTCAACGCCCGACCCAATCCCGACAGGAAGCCTCTCGATTCGTCCTCTGCGAACCCCCGATACTCAGGCAAACGACGTCTTCGCGCGGATGACGACCGACGGGGAGCAGACCGGAAACTGCTGCGATTGACGGCTGCGACGACCCGCGATCGGAGACGGACTATGGTGTCGCTCGGGAGTCGACAAGACGAATATGAGGATGGCTAGGTCAGTCGGCGAGAAGTGGCACGGACATTGCTTCTCGGTCACAGCAGCGGTAACATCAGCCGCCTTGCCCATGCAATGGGTAGTGGGCAGACAACGCCTTTCCGCTCACGACTGCAACCGTCCCCAGAGCGGGCGGAACGGGGTCCAGTCAGCATTTTGTGACGGCCGCCGGGCACCAGTGGCTGGAGAGAAGCAACGCTCGTATGACCGGAGGGGTCCCAGCAGCGCACCAGCCCAATCTCTCACCGAGGAAGACCAAGGATGGCGCCGAAGAGTCTTTTGTCGAGATCGATAAGAAGTGATCGGATTACCGTCGAGCAGGATATCCGGGAAGGCCGTTTCCAGCAGAGTCTCGCACTGATCTCCGCTATTTCGAGCCTGCTCAGCGGATTAGAAGTCACATATGAGCACTATCGGAGCGGATACGGCCAGCAGGTCATGTATACCCCCGTGCTTTTAAGTCTGACGCTGACAATAGCCGGCGTCTGGGCCTTTTTCAGTCGTTGGGCGGCTCGCGTTATTTTGCCGGTCGTCTCGCTCTTGACCCTGGTCGACGGCGTGGTGGGATTCTACTTTCACGTTCGTGGAGTGGCTCGGAAGCCGGGTGGATGGCGAATCCCAGTGGTGAACGTGGTGATGGGACCTCCTGTCCTGGCACCGCTGCTATTTGGACTCAGCGGATATCTAGGACTCGTAGCTTCGTTCTTACGGCGTGAGTCCGGGGGAGGGTGGCAGCCACCGTGGCCTTCTTGGATCACACGGCTACCTCTCAGTATCAGCAGGGAGGGAATCAACTGGGAGCAGCATGTGCGCGAGGGACGCTTCCAGCGGCAAGTGGCGGCCGTCGCCGCTCTCTCCGCGTTGTTCAGCGGATTCGAGGCGTTGTACTCGCATTACAAGGACGACTTCAGGCAGGAAAAACTCCAGTGGAGTCCAATTCTTCTATCGTTCAGCATGTTAGTCGTGGGAACGGGGGCGGTGTGGAGCAGGCTTGTTGCTCGACGTGTGTTGCCGGTAGTGTCGGTACTCGCGGTGCTCGACGGTTCCATAGGAGCGTTCTTCCACGTCCGAGGAGTGATTCGACGGTGCGGAGGCATTCACAAGCCCCTGTACAACGTCATCTACGGTCCTCCAGTCTTTGCGCCCCTGTTGTTCGCTGCCAGCGGATTCCTTGGACTTCTTGCCAGTCAGCTACGCAGGGCAGACCGGTGAGGAAAGACTTGGTAGCGCCCGCAGGGGCGGTCCATTATCCTAGCGAAGTCGATCTACAGCCTGGGTACTATCCCGGCTTCAGCACCTTGAGCCAGCAAGAGTATTGGGATGAGGCCACGAGGACCTGCGTCCTCAACCGGGTTGAAAACGTGCCTCCCATCCGCTTCTTTTCGTCTGACGAGCTGGTGATCGCCACGGCGGTCTTCCAGCGTTTGATTCCCCAGGACGACCGAGATGAGACCCACATGATTCCGGTTGTCAATTATGTGGACGAGCGCCTGTGGCTAGGTACGACGGACGGGTACCGCTACGAAGATATGCCCCCAGATCGAGAAGCTTACCATCTTGGACTGCGCGCCATCGATGCAGGAGCTAAGCAGATGTACTCGAAACCGTTCGCTGAGCTTCAGGGCATAGAGAAAGACGAGGTCTTATGGGCCATTCATCGCGACGAGCCGAAGGGAGGCGAAGATGTCTGGCAACATCTGCCGGCCGACCGATTCTGGCTGATGCTGGTAGCTGATGCCGTGGAGGGCTACTACGCGCATCCGTACGCCTGGGATGAGATAGGTTTTGGCGGTCCTGCCTATCCGCGTGGATATTTTCGCCTAGAGTACGGAATGCCAGAGCCCTGGGAGGTGGAGGAGCAGCGATACGAGTGGAGAGCTCCGTCAGACTCGACCTCAGATCACTATCAGCAGCTCGGAGGCAGGCATCCACGTTCGGCGCCCGGTGGCCAGGAAGGTACCCATTGAGTCCAGTCGATCACAGGCTGGGGCCGCTGGAGCGCATCGACTTCCCCATGAAGAGATACCAGCCAAACGAAGAAGTCGACTTCTGTATTGTTGGGGTTGGGGCGGCGGGTGGAGTGCTGTTGCAGCGTCTGGCGCGGGCCGGATTCCGGGTTGTGGGCATCGAGGCGGGACCGTTCTGGGATACCGAGCGCGATTGGGTCAGTGACGAGGCGGGATCGAGCAAGCTCTACTGGACGGAAAAGCGGGTAACAGGAGGGGAAAATCCACTCGCCTTAGGGGCCAACAACAGCGGCCGAGGGGTGGGTGGCGGATCGGTTCACTGGGCCGCGTTTACCCCACGTTTCCACCCGTCCGATTTTCGAGTGTACTCGGAGGATGGGGTCGGAGCGGATTGGCCTTTGTCGTACTGGGATCTCAAGCCTTACTACGAAATGCTCGAGCGCGAGATGCCTGTCGCTGGTCCGGCCCATTACCCGTGGGGCGACCCTCACGGCTACCCATATGGACCGCATCCGGTCGGGGGTGTCGGCGACGCGCTCATAAAAGGCTGCACGCAGCTCGGCATACGGGTCTGCGCCGGCGGGCCGGTCGCCATCAATTCCGGGAGTTTTGGCAATCGACCACACTGCATCTATCGCGGCTTTTGCATTCAAGGATGCAAGGTGGCCGCGAAGGCCAGCACTCTATACACGCATGTCCCTGACGCACTCCGGCACGGAGCTGAAATTCGGGACAACTGTATGGTTGCACGGATCAACCTCGGAGCCGATGGGTTGGTAAGCGGTGTGACCTACTTTGATGCCTCGGGCAACGAGCAAGAGCAACGAGCGAGCGTCGTGCTGGTATGCGGCTACGCCATCGAGACGCCAAGGCTCCTACTAAATTCAGCTTGCACCGGCCACGAGAATGGACTCGCGAACTCGAGCGGTACTGTAGGCAGATACCTAATGGCGCAGGCCGGCAATGTGATACTTGGCCGCTTCCCAAATCCGGTGCGAATGTACAAGGCACCGCCGGCGCATGCACTGACCGAGGCTTTCTACGAGACGGATCCGGCCCGAGGATTTGCTCGAGGATTCGCGATTCAAACGGTCGGCCCACTGCCCATAGCGTTCGCAAAGCAAATGATGGTGGCTAAAGGGGCGTGGGGGTGGGGAATGCGACGGATCATGATGGACTACAACCATTGGGCCGCATTTGGACTCTTGGGGGAAATCCTGCCGTGGGCCGATAACCGCGTCGAGCTAGCGGAAGAGAAGGACCGGCATGGACTCCGAGTTGCCAAAGTGACTTTCAGTCTGAAGGAAAATGACCGAAAGCTGATCGAGTACGGCAAGAACAAGACGATGGAAGTCATGCGGGCAGCTGGAGCAGAAGAGGTGATCGAAGAGCCTCGCTACGCTCATTTGATTGGTGGGGCAAGGATGGGGAGTGATCCTCGTGAGTCGGTCGTCGACCAGTTCGGACGGACGCACGACATTCCGAATCTGTTCTGCTGCGACGGCAGTACATTTCCGACACAGGGCTCCGCAAACCCAGGTCTGACGATCCAAGCGATGGCAGCCCGAATCGCTGAGTACCTCATCGTGGAGCGAGACAATCTCCTTTGTCGGAAGAACGGGCACATCAGGCCGAACGAGAACATGCCAGTGGCACGTAAGGACTTGGAACCGCCGGGTGTGCGCACCCGCGGCCTGCCGAGTTTCGTGCTCAATCCAAGGAAACCGTGGAGATAAGTCGTACGAGATATCGCAGGTCATTCGTGACAAGCGGAGGGCGCCTCGGTTCATTTCTCACTAGCGTAGGAAAGGGCACATGACGGGTCAACGGCCAAGAGCAGACGTATCTATCCCGGTGGAGAAGATCGACGTCTCGGCGTATACGGTTCCTACGGACTACCCCGAGTCTGACGGCACGTACGCCTGGAATTCGACAACCATGATTCTGGTCGAGCTACACGCCGGCGGAGTGGTAGGGATTGGCTACACGTACACGGGGACGGCTGCGGTCCGGTTGATTCGGGAGACGTTAGGACCGGCAGTAGCAGGTCTGAACGCCATAGACATTCCTGGGTGCTGGGGCGCAATGGTCCGAGCCGTGCGAAACCTCGGCCGTCCCGGGATGTGTTCGATGGCTATCTCAGCGGTTGACGTCGCGCTATGGGATCTCAAATCGCGCCTTCTGGACGTCCCTTTGGTCACGCTATTGGGCGCTGCGCACGATTGCGTTCCCATTTATGGCAGCGGCGGGTTTACCAGTTACTCAATTCAGCAGCTGCAGGAGCAACTTGCAGGTTGGGTCAGCCAGGGCATCCCTCGGGTCAAGATGAAGATCGGCACTCATCCGAGCCACGACATCGAGCGCGTTCGCGCCGCAAGGGAGGCTATTGGACCAGATGCGGAGCTGTACGTCGACGCGAACGGAGCATACGAGCGAAAGCAGGCACTCGCCCAGAGCGAGGCTTTCGCCGAGTACGGGGTGGTTTGGTTCGAGGAGCCGGTGTCGTCCGACGACCTGGACGGGCTGAGGTTGATGCGGAACCGGGCGCCCGGCGGGATGAACATCGCTGCAGGGGAGTACGGATTCGACTTGTGGTATTTCCGCAGGATGTTAGAGGCGGACGCGGTGGACGTTCTGCAAGCCGATGCTTCCAGATGCGCCGGCATCAGCGGATTTTTGCGAGTTGGAGCCCTGACCGAGGCGAGGAGTCTTAACTTGTCGGCACACTGCGCCCCATCCCTTCACATCGCGGCGTGCTGTGCAACTCAGAACTTGCACGCGATGGAGTACTTTCATGATCACGTGCGGATAGAGGCCATGTTTTTTGATGGCGTGGCCCGACCCGTGCAGGGGTGTTTGTATCCCAATCGAAGTCGACCCGGCATGGGGCTCGAATTCAAGCGGAGCGACGCGGAACGATACGCCGTATGAGAGTTGCATCGGGGGCTTCGGGATGCCCCAAGAAACTAGAGAACCAACCGAACAAAAGGAGCTAACGTGTCCAAGACCACTGCGGATTTGCTTGTAGAACGACTCATTGATTGGGATGTCGACACGGTGTTCGGATTCCCGGGCGATGGAGTGAATGGCATCTTCGAGGCGCTTCGAACGCACCAGGAACAGATCCGCTTCATTCAAGTGCGCCACGAGGAGGCCGCAGCCTTTGCGGCTTGCGGGTATGCCAAGTACACCGGCCGGCTAGGAGTTTGTCTCGCGACGTCGGGGCCGGGTGGCATACACCTGATGAACGGACTTTACGATGCCAAATTCGACGGCCAGCCAGTTCTGGCGATAACAGGACACACATTCCATGACTTGATTGGAACGGAATACCAGCAAGATGTCGATCTGGAAAAAGTGTTCAGCGACGTAGCTGTGTACAGTGAGCGAGTCATGGCACCCGAGCACATGATCAACGTGCTCGACTTCGCCGTCAAGGCAGCACTCGAGCAACGGGGTGTCGCATGCATCACGATACCCAAAGATATTCAGGATCTCAGTCACGAGGAGCGATCCAAGGCAAATGTCCCCGATCACAGCGGTGACCTATACGCCGGAAGGCACACGGCCGCCACTTCAACCGACCTGCACAAGGCCGCAGACCTCATTAACGCGGGGACGAAGGTGGCGATTCTGGCGGGACGTGGGTGCCTCAACGCCCGTAACGAGATACTCCAACTGGCTGAGGCCGCAGGCGCGCCTATAGCCAAAGCTCTGCTGGGGAAGGCGGTGGTTCCGGACGACAGCCCCTACACCACGGGGGGCCTGGGACTGCTGGGGACGGCACCGTCGCAGGACGCGCTGGCCGAGTGCGACACGTTCATCATCGCCGGTAGCAACTTTCCGTATATGGAGTTCCTGCCGAAGCCCGGAGAGGCTAACACCATTCAAATCGACATCGACCCAAAGCGCATCGGTCATCGCCATCCGGTGGAGGTCGGACTCGTAGGAGACTGCAAGACGATACTACAGGCTCTTCTGCCGTTGATTGAATACAAGGAGGATCGCAGCTTCCTGGAAACAACTCAGAAGCGCATGAAGCATTGGAACGAATTGATGGAGGAACAAGGGACTGTCGATTCCATGCCGATGAAACCGCAGGTCGCGGTCTATCACCTCAACAAGTACTTGACGGACGATGCCGTTGTAGCGAGTGACTGCGGGACCGTCACAACATGGGCTGCCCGATACGTGCAGATACGGGGGGCAATGAAGTTCTCGGCCTCAGGACTTCTAGCGACCATGGCCAATGGGCTTCCTTATGCAGTTGGCGCCGCAGCAGCATTCCCGGACAGACAAATCGTGGCAATATGCGGGGACGGCGGGTTCACCATGCTCATGGGCGAAATAGCAACTATGGTGAAATACCGTTTCCCCGTAAAGGTGCTGATTATAAAGAACAATTTGCTCGGAGAAATCAAATGGGAGCAACTAGCCATGGAGGGCAACCCACAGTATGGGGTAGAGCTACAGCCCATAGATTTCGCCGAATATGCCAGAGCATGCGGAGCGACAGGCTTCTGCCTCGACAAAGCTGCAAACGCGGAAGCGGTAATGCAAGAGGCATTCAATACGCCCGGGCCGGTAGTAATCGAGGCAGTGGTTGATCCTAACGAGCCACCCCTTCCCGGCAAAATCTCCACAGACCAAGCAATCAAGTTCGCAGAAGCTCTGGTCAGGGGCGAGCCCGGTAGGTTTGAGATCATCAAAGACGTAGTTATGGATAAAGTGCGCGAAGTCGTGTAGACGTGCGTACGTGATAGAAGAAAGAGGGAGAGGGAGATGAAGAAGCCGTCCGTAGCAAACCCCCGCGGCTCCGGCTTCTCCGTCTCCCATGCGCATGGCGATCCTTTGAGCGGTCGTTGACCCGACCGGGCCGGTTGCCGGCCCAAGCGAATTTTGGTCTGTCCAATCCCGACATGGTTCGAACGAGAGCTTAAGCCGCGCCGTCGGAACGGTAAGCTGGCGGAGCCCCGACCCTGGTAAGGGTCAGTGATACGCATTGCCCTTCTGCGCTCAATGCGCATGTCATTCTGGATATGTGACCAGCTCATTACGCATGCACGAACGGGCAGCACGTCGCATGCTCGTCGCTGCACAGGGTGTTATGCGTCCTCATCGGAAGGCTGCAAGAAAGACCGACGTGCTGGCGGCAATCCGCCGGATGGGTGCCCTCCAGATCGACACTATCAACGTCGTCGCGCGTAGCCCCTACCTGGTTCTATGGAGTCGGTTGGGAAATTACGATCCATCGTGGTTGGATCAGCTACTTGCAGAGGGCGAGCTGTTCGAATACTGGTCTCACGCCGGTTGTTTTTTGCCCATCGAAGACTACCCTCTGTACCAACACGCCATGGCGACGGGTCACCCTCGACACCGTGAGTGGCTGACAGAGAATTCAGGCGTTGTCGCTCAGGTGCTGGATCTGGTACGCGAGAAAGGCGAAGTGAAGTCTGCCGATTTCAAGCGAGCCACGAGGAGAAGCGCAGGCTGGTGGGACTGGAAGCCGGAGAAACTGGCTTTGGAGTGCCTGTTCACAACAGGGCAGCTTATGATCGCGCGGCGCGACGGCTTCCAACGGGTATATGCGCTGCCAGAAACGGTCCTGCGCGGACGCGAGTTTGAGCCGCTCCCGGGACCGCAGGCCCGACGTTCGCTTGCCAAGAGAGCCATTCGAGCGTTGGGAGTCGCCCGGTCAGAGTGGGTTCCGGACTACTTCCGCCTGAAGAAGACGGGCATGCGAGCTTTGTTGGAAGAGTGTGTTGAAGCCGGCGAGTTACTGCGAGTTGAGGTACCTGAGTGGAACCAGCCGGCGTATGTGCATCCGGACAATGCCGAACTTGCGGTTGCAGCCACGAAAGGAAGGCTCCGACCGCAGGAAACGACTCTGCTCTCGCCGTTTGATCCCGTCGTGTGGGACCGGCAGCGAGCGATGGATCTCTTTGGCTTTCACTATCGCATCGAGGTATACACGCCCGGCAAACTGCGGAAGTTCGGCTACTTCAGCCTGCCGATTCTCCACAAGGACGAGCTTGTGGGACGGGTGGACGCCAAAGCGCACCGCAAGCTCAGACGGTTCGAGGTTAAGGCCCTTCATCTGGAAGGAGGAGCCGCAGCTAGCAGAGACCTGACTTGTGCCGTCGCAAAAGCTGTGCAGAATTGCGCAGTCTGGCAGGGAATGACGAAGGTGGTCGTCGTTACATCCGATCTCCCCGAGCTGCAAAGAGCGGCGGCTGAGATCGGATGAGCTGAGGCCAGAATTGCCGGGCCAGTGTGACCATTTTGACAGGCATAGTCCAGGTGTGTAGGGCAATTCGAGAGACCGGCTCGCTTGTCGTGATCCCCTGGCACAAACGACGGAAGCAACGCGTGTGAGCATACCTAGTCTGGCGTCGGATGCACGGGCTCTACAGCAGTCAGTCGAGTCGCGAGCGAGATCCGAGCGCGCATTGCTAGGGATAGCGGGACCGCCCGCGGCCGGGAAGTCGCGGCTCGCCGAGTGTCTGACGGCTGTCTTGAATCGTTGGGAGGGCCCTGACTATGCGGTTGTGGTTCCGCTCGACGGCTTCCACTTTCGCAATGCTGCTTTAGATGCACGGGGTATCAGGCCCATCAAAGGCGCGCCAGAGACCTTCGACGTCGCCGCATATGCCGCCAAACTCGAGCAGCTTCGGCTGCGGAGTGGAAAACCTGTTCGTAGCCCGGCGTTCGATCGCATAGCTCTCGAGGAGCCAATTGAAGACGCGATTCTGATTCCCGACGATGCACGGCTGGTTATCACCGAAGGTAACTACCTGCTGCTCGACACGCCTGAGTGGATGAGAGTCCGAGCCGCTCTGGATGAGGTGTGGTATCTCACTGTCGAGATGAGAGACGCGGAATCCCGCCTGTTTAGCAGGCATCGAAAGATCGGCAACGACGAGGCCACAGTTCGGCGTCGAGTTTATGAGAACGATCTGGTCAATTTCAAAGTGGTGGTCGAGACAGCCGCCCGAGCTGACCGACTGCTTGGACCTGAGGATGTCGCTAGTCGGGAAGGGCGACATTAGTTGAGTTGCCGCATGGATTTGGCTCTGTAGCCTTCGCTTCTCAGACTGCCTGCTGCGTCTGATGGCCGATCCTCCCGGCCACGTGACTCCCAGGCGCCGGTGCACTTCCGGAAGTTCCGATCGATCGTGCCAGGAATCGTACCAATTGTGCCTGTTGCTTAACGGTGGAATCGGTCACACTCGGCACATGATCCGCGGAACGCAGCCAGGGCGGTTCGGAGCGAATGAAAAGGAGTGCATCCGTACTCGCGTGGTTACGAGACGTGCGATTGAATTATGCCGAAAGGAGCATTCAATGGATCGCAACATAGCCATCGTATCCCAGACAGCGTGAAGCCTGGCTTGACCGAGTGGGGCTCAGATGCCGTCACATAAAGCGGTCAAAGGCTTGACAGTGGCTAAGAATGCTGACAGTTTACAGGCACCCGAAAGCAACGCAGTACGCATCTAGGAGGAACTCATGACATCGAGTAGATTGACATCGGGCTGGAAATCACTTCTTCTCGTCGTGCCACTGGCATTGATGACGATCGGTGGACAGACAGCCGGGGCCTCGCCCAAACCGCGGCCGGCATTACATCCGGAGATCATCCACAACAATGTAGCGAAGCTGGTAGTCCAAGGGAAAGCCAAGCTACTGAGCCGCTATCCGGGCACCCAAGTAGTGGATATCGAACTGTCTCTACAACCGCCCCACCCGGCAGCAGAAAACTCGTTTCTGCAGAGCTTACAGGACCCAAAGAGCCCCAACTTTCATCACTACCTCACATCAGCCCAGTGGAACTCGCGGTTTGCGCCGACTAGTGCGACCGAGCAAGCCGCGGTGGCGTGGCTGCGAGCCCAAGGCTTCGCCATCACCAGGCGCTATGCCAACCGCCTTCTAGTCGCAGCGGCGGCACCGGCTGCTACGGTTGAGCGAGCATTTCGGGTAAGCATCAATCGATATCGAGCGGCCGGATTGGACTTCTATTCAAATGCACAGAATCCAACCATCCCGGCGGCTCTTACCACCTCTATTCAGAACGTGGTTGGGTTGAACGACGCCATCGTCGGCCGCTCGAACGCCACAATGCTCGGCCCTCATCGCTACGGCACCTCCGTGCCGCGGACGAATCGAGCTGCATCGTTCGGCAACGGGAACGCCCGCATGCGCCCGAAGCCGCAGGTGCAGAGCAGTGGGCGACGGTCTGGAGGCGACCGAAGCGGTATCCAGCCATACTTTACAAGCGGTTTCATCGATCCGAACAATCTCTACAGCACTAACGCTTACAGTGTTGGTGCCCTGTACGCCCAGGGACACTGCTGTAACCCGTTCCACGTATTTAACACGACCACGAACACTGGTCCCAGAGACACGGCCATCGCCATCGCCACGGCGTGCCCGTATTCCACCAACGACGTCACCACTTTCTACAAGAACTATGGAATGGCTTGGAACATCCAGCCCATAAACGTCAACGGAGGTCCGAGCAGCAATAACAACTGTGCCAACTCCAATGGGGGTGGAGGTTTCGAGACCACTCTTGACACGGAGTACTCAGTAGCAATGTCAAACAGCTTCGGCAACTACCAGGACACTTCCAAGGTGTACATCTACGAGGCGCCGGCAGACGGCGTTAATAATGGAAACCCCGGACTGGCATCCTCGACATTCTTCGCACTATGGAACGCCATTATCAACGACAACCACGTCGGCGTGATGAGCATGAGCTGGGGTGGGCCCGAGGATGGCTGGAGCGGCAGCGATATGGACACAGGTCACAATGTACTCAACAACATGCTGGGCCTAGGCATCAGCCCAACCGTCGCTTCGGGTGACAACGGCGCCTATGAGGACACGAAGTCGAACAGCAGCTGGGTTCAGTATCCAGGGTCTGACCCCGATGTGGTCTCGGCTGGAGGTACGGAGCTACACCTCTACAACGACGGCTCCTACAACTATGAGACGGCCTGGAATTCCGGGGGCGGCGGATGCAGCAGCCACTTTATCGCGCCCAGCTATCAGACACAGGGCTCCTTCAACAACGGATGCTGGATAAACATCCTTGGAACCACACTCAAGCTGCGCAGCCAACCCGACATCTCCATGAACGCCAGCTGTGGCACCGGCGAGGCGATATACAACGGCGGCAAGTGGGGCGGCGTCTGCGGGACGAGCGAAGTAGCACCGCAGCTGGCAGGCCTATTCGCACAGGTCAACGCGTACGGGATCTACCAAGGCAATATCTGCGGATCCGGGGGAGTCAGTGCTTGTGAGCCCATCGGCTTGCCGAACTACTACATCTGGCACCAGGGAGTCTTGAACGATTATGCTCCGCACCGTCCGTTCTACGACATCACGACGGGCAACAACGACAACGGCAAGGGTACGGGGACGTATGCAGCGCAGACCGGTTATGACCTGGCAACCGGGTGGGGATCACTGAACGCGCTGCAACTGGCGCGCGAGATTCTCAAGTATGAGACATGGGATTTTCACGGTCCTATCGTGAGCTTCTCCGGCGCGGCGGCGGGTCATTGGTACGATTACAATGCCGAAGTCGACTGGACTGTAAGCGATCCCAAGCAAGGGGCCGACCCCAGCGCCTCCGGCGTTGGTGGGTTCAGTCAGGCCTGGGACGCCGATCCGGGAGATCCTTACTACGAGACCGCTCCGGGAGCCGCAGATTCTTACCGCAGCGGCCCCGAGTTTCCGAATGCAACCACGGGCTACCTGCGGCTTGGAGATTTGGGAGTGCAAGGTTGCCACTATGTCAATGTGCGAGCGTGGACCAACATTGGCATAGGTAGTGGCGACCAAGTACTCGGCCCGGTCTGCTACGACACCGTCGCCCCTTACATCAACAGCATCACTTTTAGCCCGGGCTCACCTACCAGCTCAAACTCGGTTCAGATCAATGCAAGTGCAGCTGATCCGGGCTGCGGCACTACTGGCTCATGCGTGCGCGCAATTAACTTCTGGGTTAACTCGGCAACAGATGGGTCCAACTCAGGAATGTGGCACTTCCTGGGATCCTCAAACGGGGCATCGGGCTCGTTCGCGTGGGACGCCAGCGCCTATGCCGATGGAACGCACTTGGTCGCCGCCGATCCCGTCGACAACGCGGGAAATTCGGCGTCATGCAGTCCGCCCAGCTTCACCAACACCTGCGCAAAGATTGTCCTCGACCGTGTGGCTCCAACCACGTCGTTGCTCCTCAACGGGCACGCCCCCGTGGCGTCGCCCTACACGTATCCCCTGATAGTCTCGCTCAACGCGTCGGACGCAGTGTCAGGAGTACACCATTCCTACTATTCCCTGGACGGTGGAGCTTGGAAATTGTACTCGGGTTTCTTCACGCTCAGCTCGACCAGGTCCCAGTCCTCACACGATTAAGTACTACAGTACGGACAACGCGGGCAATGTCGAGGTGACTCATATGACGACGTTCAAGGTTGTGGCGCCGCCGGATTGGCCGCAGTTTCGATACGGAGCGACTCATACCGGGAACAACCCCAGTGAGACGAAGATCGGTATTGGAAATGCGAACAGCCTGACGCCTGCATGGACGTATCCCAACCTAGGTCTCGGTCCGGTCGGAATCGACACCGCGACGACATTGGTGAAGGGTGTTGCATACGCTGGCGCTTCGGATAGAAACATATACGCCGTAAACTCGGCAACGGGGGCCAAGATGTGGAGCTTCACCACCGGCGGAACCGTGACCTCGTCTCCAGCAGTCTCAACGGGAGTGTTATTCGAGGGTTCGAATGACGGCAAGGTTTACGCGGTGAAAACCGCAACAGGCCATGAGAAGTGGAGCTTCGCCACGGGCGGCGCGGTGAAATCCTCGCCGGCAGTCACAGGCGGAGTGGTGTACGTGGGGTCGTCGGACCACAAGCTCTATGCCTTGAGCACGGGCAACGGACACAAGAGGTGGAGCTTCAATACTGGGGGAGCCATCACATCTTCGCCGGCAGTCGCGAACGGGTACGTCTACGTCGGCTCCAACGACGGCAAAGTGTACGCTATCAAAGCGGCAACCGGGCAGAAGGCCTGGAGCTTCGCCACCGGAAGCCCCATTCAGTCCTCGCCGTCAGTCTCGGGTGCGACCGTGTACATAGGGTCGGAGAATCACAAAGCGTATGCATTGAAGGCGCAGAACGGACACGTGAAATGGAGTTACACCACCGGCGGCGCCGTCGACTCTTCCCCGGCGGTTGCCGGAAACGCGGTCTACGTGGGCTCAGCAGACAGCAATCTTTACGAGCTGAATGCCAGCCACGGGAACGAAGATATGGAGTTACGCCACAACAAGTCCGATACATTCCGATCCTGTTATCGCGAACCACGTGGTCTATACGGGATCGAATGACGGGAAGGTGTACGCGATAAACGCGGCCAACGGGACACTCCTCTGGAGTGGATCCGTAGGCGGATCCGCGTCGCCCACGGTCGACGACGGACGAGTCTACGCCGGCCATAACTATCTCTGGGCATTCCGACTGCCTTGAGTCGCTGATCGCCATATGATCTACCAGCTGACGCGTAAACATAACTGACTGAAATAAGTCAGATCGGGTGTCCGGTTGACCGGCGTCAACCGGACACCTTGCAATCGGGGTGACGTTAGGCTGGAGCCGAAAGGTGCAGCGTTCAATCGAACTCCCGAGCGGGGGCGCGATAGGCGAGGCGGCACCCTGGGGTGGGATGGTCTACGGCATTTGTTACCATCGGTCATGCGTAAGGCCGGAGCGCCGCAGAGCGGTTTTCGCCCTTCTCTTTGCGGTAGGCGCCCTGGTCGGTTCGCAAGCACTGGCTAGCGCCCACGCCCCGCGAATTCATCTGAGCGGCCACCTACTGAGCGGTGAGAAACCCCTTGCCGGGGTTCCTGTAACCCTTTATCAGACGTCCGCCGATCGTGGAACTCCGATTCCCCTGGGCCGAGCGGTAAGTCGAGAAAACGGATCTTTCAAGATCTCGTATGCCGTGTTGCAGCGCCCCAACTCGGTTCTGTATGTCGTCGCCGCTCGGGCCGGCTCGGTACGTTTGGCCTCGGTGATACCGGGTCCGTCGGTCGATCGAGCTGTGGTCGTAAACGAGAGAACGACCGTGGCCACCGGGTTCGCGCTGGCCCAGTTCATCGCTGGTCGCAAGATCTCGGGAAAAAGTCCCGGTCTGCAGAACGCGGCCACGATGGCGACCGACCTAGTTGACATCCGAACCGGTAGCCTCGCTGAGGTACTTCGCACGCGGCCGAATGGCAGCCAGACATCGACCTTGCGTACGTTCAACACGCTCTCGAATATGCTTGTGCCCTGCGTGCGGGCCCTGGGCCACTGCCGACGTTTGTTCCGCTTAGCCACCGCACCAGGAGGCACCGCGCCTCGTGGTACCCTGGCTGCAGTCGCTGAGATAGCTAGAAATCCCTGGCACAACGTAGACAGACTCTTCGCGTTAGCTCGTTCCGGGGCGGCACCATACCGGCCCGCTCTAAGGCGGTCCAAGCGTCCCGATGCATGGACCTTGGCTCTGAGGTTCGACGGAGACGGCAAGACCGTTTCAGGCCCGGGTAACATCGCAGTCGACGCGCGAGGAAACCTGTGGGTAACCAACAACTATGTCTACAGCAGAAATCCGCTGGCGCCGGTTTGCGGCAGCCAGCTGTTGTTGAAGTTCACGCCCGCCGGCCGCTTTGCCAAGGGCTCCCCGTACTCTGGAGGGGGACTGAACGGCGCCGGGTTTGGGATAACCCTCGATCCGAGGGGTCACATCTGGGTGGGTAACTTCGGGTTCGCTTCCGTTAACTGCCGTCACCAGCCGCCGCACAACAGTGTGTCCGAGTTCTCACTTTCCGGAAAGCCCCTTTCTCCCAGCGCCTCGAAGCAATCGACGGGCGGGTTCACCCAGGGGGGAGTCAGCTGGCCCCAGGGGACCGTGGCCGACAAGAAGGGGAACATCTGGATCGCGAATTGCGGCAACAACACCATAACTCGCTACGCGAGCGGCAATCCCATGGCGGAGAAAAGCCTCGGGAGCCTTGGCATCGAAAAGCCATTCGACATTGCCTTGAATGGCAAGGGACAAGCGTTCATCACAGGCAACGGAAACAACAAAGTCGCTGTTTTGAACAACGATGGTTCCCCGACGGCGGGATCGCCGGTTGCAGGCGGAGGCCTGAACAAGCCTATGGGCATCGCGTCTGATAGCCGCGGTAACATGTGGATTGCGAACTCAGGAGTGGTGGACGTGCCGTGCCCGGACGGCGGCCTTTCCACGACCGGAAAGGGGGGATCCGTTACCCTCATTCGGGCTGATGGAGCTGCGCAAGGAAAGGCCTTTACTGGAGGCGGGTTGACGATTCCGTGGGGAGTCGCCGTCGATGGGAATGACGACGTGTGGGTGGCGAACTTTGGCGGCAAGCGATTGTCGGAGTTCTGCGGCGTCCACACGGCACGTTGTCCTCGGGGCGTCCGCACCGGCGAAGCGATCACACCACCTTCGGGCTATGGCTTCAACGGTCTGGTTCGAAATACCGGGGTTCAGGTTGACCCGTCCGGAAACGTGTGGCTGGCAAATAACTGGAAGACCTTTCCGATCCCGACGGCAAACCCAGGTGGCTACCAACTCGTCGTCTACATTGGTCTCGCGGGACCAATCCGGACGCCTCTGATCGGACCGCCTCACCACCTCTGACCGGTGACAGTGTCGCTGTGGTGAAAGTATCGCCGAAAGCGGGCGGGGCCGGACTAAGATCGATGGCGCAGACTCCTAACATGTGTAGCCGACACTTCCCAAAACATCCCGGGCCGTGTCGATTTAGTCACGACGCCTAACTGCAAGCTCAGGGTCGGCAACACGGCGCCACGCAAGTGGCTCCGGTCAGGCCACCATGCCAGACCCGGGCTTTGACGAGGCCAGCTTCTTTCCCCGCAGGACGGCCAGAAATCTCTGGACCAGTGACAGCAGCAGGTTGTACCTTCAATACATGACCCTGCTGCCATCCGGAACCGTCACTTTTCTCTTCACGGACATCGAGGGGAGCACTAGGTCGTGGGAAGAGCACCCTGCCGCGATGGCATCTGCCGTTCAACAGCACGATGCCGTTCTACGCGCGTGTATTGGGGAGCACGGCGGTGTCGTCTTCAAAATGGTCGGCGACGCGTGCTGCGCCGCATTTGACAACCCGGAGGGAGCGGTCCGAGCGATACTAGCGGCTCATCGCGCCCTCGCGGCCGAAGAGTGGTCGGAGGTCGACAGGATACGTATTCGAAGCGCTCTTCACACCGGTGTGGCCCAGGAGAGGGACGGGGATTATTTCGGGCAAACGCTCAACCGAGTTGCGAGGCTATTGTCGGCGGGGCACGGCGGGCAAACCTTGCTGTCAGGTGCCGTTCAGGAGCTGGTGCGGGATCACCTGCCTTCCAACACGAGACTTGTCGATCTCGGAGAACACCGCTTGCGGGACCTGGTGAGAGCGGAGCACATTTTTCAGCTCGTCGCTCCGGATCTTCCAGTCGACTTTCCGCGACTGAAGACGCTCGACGCACACCCAACCAACCTGCCGTTACAGGCGACGCCTCTCATCGGTAGGGAACGAGAAGTGGCGGAGCTTTGTGGCATTTTGCGGCAAGATATTGCAAGGCTGATCACTCTGACCGGACCCGGAGGGACGGGCAAGACTAGACTTGCCGTGCAGGCCGCCGCCGAGCTCTTGGACGAGTTTCCGGACGGAGTCTACTTCGTGCCTTTGGCAGCCGTTCGAGATGCCGGCCTGGTTACCGGCGTGATCGCGGACGCACTCTCTCTATCGGAGTCTCGCGGAGAGGACCTCGGCCAAACCGTACGAAGCTACTTGAAGGATAAGAAGCTTCTACTAGTACTGGACAACTTCGAGCAAGTCATCGGGGCCGCGCAGGAAGTCTCTGAGCTGCTCAGCACGTGCCCCGAACTCAAGGGCATCGTGACGAGCCGCAGTGCCCTCCGATTGTACGGAGAGCGGGAATTTGGGGTGTCGCCGCTAGAGGTTCCCGATCTGGCGCGGCTCCGCTCGCGACCGGCGGTGGAGGACTACCCCTCAGTCACACTATTCGTACAACGGGCCCAGGCGGTCAAACGAGAGTTCGGGTTAACCGACGATAACGCGATGCTGATCGCCGAGATATGCACGAGACTAGACGGACTTCCGCTGGCGATCGAACTGGCTGCAGCACGGGTAAGAGTCCTGCCCGTCAAGGCCATCCACGATCGTCTGTCGAGCCGTCTGAGTCTTTTGACAGGTGGCGCCCGCGACACTCCGGCACGGCAGCAGACGCTGAGGGGGGCGATCGAGTGGAGCTATGAGCTGCTCGAACCGTCCGAGCAGCTGCTTTTCCGGCGGCTCGCGGTCTTTTCGGGTGGGTGCACACTAGATGCAATGGAAGCGATCTGCAGTCAGGCAGGAGGCCTCGATGTCTTGGAGGTCATCGGGTCCTTGGTTGACAAGAGTCTGGTCCGGCAAGCCGAAAGTGACGATGGCGAGCCACGTTTCGCCATGCTGGAGACTATACGAGAGTATGCGTTCCAGGAATTGACGGCGACAGGGGAGTCGGAGGCCATAGAGCGGATTCACTTTGATCATTTCCTCGACTTCGCATGCGCGGCCAAGGACTATCTGAACGGTCCGGAGCAGGCTCTGTGGCTGACGCGCATTGAGAGGGAGCACGATAACCTACGCTCTGCCCTCGACTGGAGCTTGCGGCGAGACAACGAGGCGGCCGCCCGCCTCGCCGTAGCCCTACTTCCCTTCTGGCAAGTGAGGAGCTACTTCAGCGAAGGAAGGCATTTTCTCGAAGCGGCACTGGGTGGGCTGATAAGCGACGCATCAGTGAGAGGCAGGATTCTTCAAGGACTGGGCTCAATTGCCTACTTTCGCGCAGAGTATGGTCGCGCAGTCGCCTATTACGAAGAGTCGCTTGAAATATGGCGCGAGCTGGGAGAGAAGAGACGGATTTCAATGTGTTTGAACAACCTGGGAAACGTGGGGTGGTATCGAGGCGAGTTCGATGTCGCCAAGCAGTTCTATCGAGAAAGTTTGGCGCTCGACCGGGAGCTGGGCGACGAAATTGCCGCAGCCAAGGTGCTGGGCAACCTTGGGAGTCTCGCAACACAGGAAGGCAATGGCGACGAGGCCTGGCGGCTACTTACGGAGAGCCTGACAATGCTGCGAAAAGCTGGGGACCGTCAGGGTATCGCAACGGGATTGCTCAATCTGGCTGAAGAGGCCGATCGGCAGGGAAATACGGCGGAGGCCGAGAAGTGCGTCCGGGAAAGCGCGGACATCTATCGGGATCTGGGTAACAAACGCGGAGCGGCCATATGTCTTCAGAACCTCGGTCAGCTAGCATTGAGCCGAGGCGACACGGTCAGCGCAGCAGAGTTGTACCGGCAGTCACTCACTATTGGGGCGGAACTCGGCGATGCGGCTCGCTGCCAGTTCTGCTTTGAAGGGCTAGCCATAATCGCGTCACAGAGCGGGGACGGGCTGGCGGCGGCCCGATTGTGGGGCGCAGCAGAGGGTCTGCGAGATCGACTAGGCATTCACCTGCCAGCCGAGAACCTGAGGGAGCACGAGGAAGAGGTTGCGCGAGCCCGAGCGCAATCTAATGCAGCAGTCTTTGATCGAGCGTTGTCGGACGGCAAGGTCTTGAGTCGTGGACGGGGCAGTTGACCTCGCGCTCAGGGTACATCGGGCGGATTGACTCTCGACAAGCTTCGTTTCCAAACGTTCAATGTCGGAGCAAGTCCGATCACATTGACGGAGAGGCAATAGCTTCGACTCCGTACGTCTATATAACCGAGTGATCCCGGCTTGTTGCATGAACTCGCGTCTGATTGCGCGAGTTGGTGGCGCTCGCCCCGTTCGAGGGCGAGCAACGGACGCCTGTACTGTTCCTGAATCATGCTTTCGATTGGTCATCGTAGACTAACTCGAACCCTGAAGCGCGTTCCGACAGGCGCGCAAGCGGCTTGGGAGGCCAGGTGGCCAAAGCAGTTATCCTGACGGTCGACGACGATCCGGCGGTCTCCAACGCGATCACCCGGGACCTGCGGAGCCGGTATGCGGAGAAGTACCGGCTCGTACGCTCGACCTCGGGAGCTGAGGCGCTGAGCGTCCTGGAGGAAGTCGCTCAACGCGATCAACCGGTGGCACTCATCGTTTCTGATCACCGGATGCCCGAGATGACGGGCCTCGAACTACTCCAACGCTCGCAGCAGCCGGCTCCCGACGCGAAGCTGGTCCTACTTACCGCTTATGCAGATACGGAGGTGGCGATCAAGGCGATCAACGACATCGGCCTCGACCACTACCTCATGAAGCCATGGACCCCACCGGAGGAGCGCCTGTACCCGGTTCTCGACGACCTACTTGCCGACTGGGAGCAGACCCATGGGTGGCGGTTCGCCGGGGTTCGGGTCGTCGGCAACCGCTGGTCGGACCGGAGCTACGAGACCAAGACATTCCTCGCGCGCAACTACGTGCCCTATCAGTGGCTGGAGCTGGACCGCGACGCCGAAGCCCGGAGATTGTACATCCGAGTGGGCGCCGACACCGACGAGCTGCCGTTAGTGTTTTTGACGGACGGAGCGATTTTGCGTCGGCCCACGGCGTTAGAGTTGGCTGAAGCGCTCGGTCTCCAGACCCGAACGGAATCGGCTCTTTACGATCTGGTGATCGTCGGGGCGGGACCGGCGGGGCTGGCAGCTGCGGTATATGGTGCTTCCGAGGGATTGCGAACGGTTCTGGTCGAGCGGGATTCGCCAGGCGGGCAGGCGGGTCAGAGCTCCCGAATCGAGAACTACCTTGGCTTTCCCAAGGGGCTCAGCGGTGCTGACCTGTCGCACCGAGCGGTCACGCAGGCGCGGCGGCTCGGGTCCGAGATGGTGCTGGCACGCGAAGTGAGCGCCCTCGAGGCTCGCGGACCAGTATACGCCCTGTGTTTGGAAGACGGAACGGAGATCGAGACCCGAGCCGTGGTCATTGCTACGGGCGTATCCTACCGACGACTCGAGGCGCCGGGGCTGGCGGAATTAATGGGACGCGGGGTCTTCTACGGAGCGTCGACCAGTGAAGCGGCTAACACTGCCGGAGAGGATGTCTACATAGTCGGCGCGGCGAATTCAGCAGGCCAGGCGGCCCTGCATCTCGCGAGCTTCGCCCGAAAGGTGGTGATCCTGGTTCGCGGAGACAGTCTCGAGAGGTCGATGTCGAACTACCTGGTATCGCGCATCAACGCGGCGGCTAATATCGAGGTGCGAACACACACCGAGATAGTCCGTGGGGATGGCGTTGAGCATCTGGAATCGCTCACGCTCACCGATCGCATCACGAGAACCGAGGAAACGGTAGCTACAAGCTGGCTGTTCGCGTTCATTGGAGCGGCACCGCGAACGGAATGGCTTGGCGATACAGTGGCGCGGGATGACAGAGGTTTCATCCTCACCGGGCCCGATGTCGCGCTAATCAACGACGAAGTCCATCGCTGGACGCTGCAACGCCCGCCGTTCCTGCTCGAGACCAGCCGGCCTGGCATTTTCGCCGCAGGAGACGTTCGATTGGCCTCGATGAAGCGAGTGGCGTCGGCAGTAGGCGAGGGAGCGACAACGGTTCAGCTCGTGCACCTTTACCTGGAGACAATATGACGCCGCGGGACGAACTCCGGGAGACATTCCTCACGGAGGGACTGACGGACGCGCAGCTTGAGCAGTTGGCGGAGGCGGGCACTGAGGTCCGGTTCGAAGCTGGAGACGTGATATTCGAAGAAGGCCAGCCCGCGGACTACCTCTGGATTCTCCTCGAAGGCCGCCTCGAGTTGTTACGACAGAGCGCCATCGAGACTACGGTTCTCGCGACGATGGACGTGCCGGGCCAGTGGGCAGGAGGACTGCGGGCGTGGAGCGGAGCGAGCGACAGCGCGGCCTATCGGGGGACTGGGCGGGCGGCGACGCCGGTGCGTTGCTACCGCGTTCCTTCAGAGAGTCTCGGCAGGTTACTAGGCGAGTGGTTCCCTTTTGGCAGGCATCTGATACTGGGCATCTACCAGACGGTCCGCGGTATCGAGGCGATGGCGCGGCAGCGGGAATCGCTGGTGGCTCTTGGTACTCTGGCCGCAGGACTTGCCCACGAAATAAATAATCCCGCGGCAGCTACGCTGCGAGCGGTGGACTCGCTACGGCGCACTTGCACTACCATGCTGGAATCGCTGGTGAGGCTGGCCGAGCATACGATCACGGCGGAACAGTTCATGAAATTAGACGCGCTGCGCCGCGAGGCGGCCACTGCAGCGACGCGAGACACGGGCGGGGCTCTGGCGACCTCGGACCGAGAGGAATCGATTGGCGAATGGTTAGAGGAGCGAGACGTCGTAGCGGCGTGGGACGTCGCCGCCACGCTAGCAGGAGAGGGTCTCGAGCGAGCGTGGTGCGAGCGGGTAGAGACAATCGTCGGACGGGAGTCAGTCGGTCCGGCCCTGGAATGGGTGGCCAGCACCATGAGCGCGACGGCGCTCATGGCGGAAATGCAGGACACGACGAGCCGTATTTCGCAGCTGGTCGCAGCGGTGAAATCATACTCGCAGATGGATCGTGCCGCGGTGCAGCGGGTGGACCTTCATGAGGGGCTAGAGAATACGCTGGTGATGCTGCGGACATAAGCTCCGCGACATCGACGTTGAGCGAAACTTCGCGGCCGACGTGCCTACAGTCGAGGCGTACGGTGGCGAGCTGAACCAGGTGTGGACGAACCTCATCGACAACGCAATAGACGCCATGGGCGAGCGTGGGACCCTACGAGTGAGCACACGCCGAGACCGGGACAGCGTAATCGTGGAAATCGTCGACACGGGTCACGGCATGACGCCGGAGGTTGAGGCGAGGGCATTCGAGCCGTTCTTCACGACAAAGGACGTCGGCAGGGGGACCGGTCTTGGTCTGGACATCTCGCGGCGCATTATTGTGGACCGTCATGGCGGAGAAATCGACTTTGAGTCGCGGCCAGGCGAGACAAAGGTGCGGGTGCGAGTCCCAGCCTCCAGGTAACCGACGGGGAGTGGCGACGACCGAGATAGCGCGACTGCCAGGTCCCCCCGATCCGTCAGATATCAATCGGCGAGCGAGCTAGCCTCGTTGAGCTTTCGTCCCTGGTTTCGTTAGGATATTCTTAACGCGGCTCTATCCAGCTCTGACGTCAAGGACGACCATGAATCTCTTACCGATGGCGATAGACTTCGTCGGACGGCATGTCTCAGGCCAAGCGCCACGGTCTCGAAAAAATCCGCACTATCGGAGACAGCTATATGGCCGTCTCTGGCGTTCCGTCGAGCCGGCAGGACCACGCTGATGCTGCCGCCACGATGGCGCGGGATATGCTGGCTGTCGTCCATCGGGTGAGTGAAGAGCGGGCACTGAACCTTGACATGCGGGTGGGGTTGCACAGTGGGCCGGTGCTAGCCGCGGTCATCGGTAAACACAAGTTCGCATACGATGTGTACGGCGACACCGTCAATGTGGCCAGCAGGATGGAGTCCCACGGGGCGGCCGGCAGGATCCAAGTCAGCGAGGACACCTACCTGCGCCTTAAAAACGGCAATCGGTGCGAGCCGCGAGGAACAGTCGAGCTGAAGGGAAGAGGGCCGATGCTGACGTACTGGCTGGATGTTCGCGAACCCGCTACCGATTCCCTTCGTGGCAGATTTTCGCACGTGCCTGATGGACGGGCTTAGCCGCGCGTTTGGGCATCATTGCGTCTGTTAGCGAACTCCGAAGGTCCAAGATAGGACCGCATTGGTTGTGGACTCACGAGAGGCGCCGGCCCTTGTATATGTCGCGAGCGCGGCATCGTTGTCGTCTTCTGTTAGCACCCACATGCCATAGCAGCCTCGCTCTCGAGCGAGGTTAGCCAGAGCCGTGACGAGGGCTCTACCAAATCCCCTACCACGGAAACCCGGAGAGACGCCGAGCTCATAGAGAAACATCTCCGTTCCCTTGTCAGGATGTGTGAGCTCGACCCCGGTGACCAAGCCAACGGCGACTCCCGAATCATAGGCGACCAAAAGATGGTGGTCGTCAGAGTTGAGAAATCGAGTCGTCGCCTCGGGGATCAACTGATGGTCAAAGCAGGAAGCAGCCTGCTCTACGGCGCGCTCGTCTCCCCTAGCCAGCCTCTTGATCTCCATGAAACAATGCTACACGGAGTCGGGAACCCCAGCTAGGGAAATCGGGCCATCAGGGATATCAGGTTACGTCGTTGTTTTTCGCAAAGCAGGATCTCAACCAAGGTTCAGCTCGGGTGCTGACGGAACTGGGCGTTACTTGTTCCGGGCCGCGAGGACCGGAGGCGATCGAGCCACGGAGGTCAGGCAAGGACCATTCCGAACCCAGGTAGTGATGCGTCAAGGCGGTGCTGGGCTAGTCTTTAGACGTGCGCATGTTGGTGCCTTCGGCTCTACGACACCGCAACTTTGCCCTTTACTGGGCCGGGCAGATCGTCTCCCTCATGGGAACGTTCATGCAGGCGGTCGCTCTCGGGTACCTGGTCTATGGACTAACGCACTCAAAGGCGCTGCTGGGCTTGATCACGGTGTTGCAACTGGGACCGAGCCTGGTGTTTGGCCTGCCGTCGGGCGTTCTCGCCGACAGGGTCGTCAAGCGCCGTCTTCTGCTCACGACACAATCGACGGCTTTGGTTCTCGCGCTGGCACTAGCCACGCTGACAGCCACCCACAGTCTTCAGGTGTGGGAGATCGTGGTCATCATGAGCATTTCGGGGCTGGCAATTGCGGTGGAAGGACCGACGCGGCAGTCGTTCGTGGTCGACCTCGTCGGGATGGACGATCTGCCGGCGGCCATCGGCCTGAATTCGGTCAGCGTGAATCTAGCCAGAGTGCTGGGGCCGGCTGTGGGAGGCCTGGCGGTGGAGGCCTTCGGCGTTGCGCCGGTATTCTACTACAACGCTTTCAGCTTCCTGGCGGTCATCTGCGCATTGCTGCTCATGCGCGATCTGCCGCCGCGCGCGGTTAACGCTGTCCGGCACCCACTTGCCCAGCTTATGGAAGGATTGCAGTTCATCAAGGCGAGCAGGTCTATCGGGCTGATCCTCCTATTGATTGCGGCTATCGGAACATTTGGTTTCAACTTTCAGGTGCTGATGCCGATCCTGGCGCGAGATACGCTTCACACCAACGCCTCGGGATTAGGGTGGATGTGGGCGGCTCTCGGCTTGGGTGCTGTGCTCGGTGGAGCAACCGTCGTTCGATGGTCGCGACAGGCTCAGGCGGGCACTCTCCTCCCCGCGGCTGCGCTCGCGGTAGGCGTGTTCGACATCGGCGCCGGTCTGGGACACAGCATGATGGTCGTGATCCTGATGCTGGTGGGCGCGGGATGGGGAAACGGGGTTGTCTTCGCCGGCGCCAACACGGCGATCCAGGCTAGGGTCGATAACGCTCTCAGGGGCCGGGTACTCAGCGTATACACCATGGTTTTCACAGGTTCCGCTCCTCTCGGGGCGATCTTCGCGTCCGCGCTGGCCAACGCGGGAGGGCCGCGACTCGCACTGTTGGTAGGTGGAGTGCTGTGCCTTCTCGCCTTCGCCGCCTTGGCCGCGCCATTGTTACGAGCCTCGCGCTCAGCAGACAGCCGGTGATGAGCCATATGTTGGGAGCAAGCCTGGAGTGGCGTCTGTGCTCAGATTCGATGGGAGTGCAGACGATCGATCCGTCCAGCAAGGCGGAGCGGACACGTAGGAAATGGAGTTCGTCCAGGCTAGAACACGAATCTTTCCGACCGGTCATGCTAAGCCGGAGCGTTACCCGCAACTATTCCCGGCCGCACACTCAATCAGACGGTGGGACACTCTGGTAGTCCAGGCGATGGTTGTTCACCAGATGCCAGAGAGTCCCCGACATTCGCATTTTGCTCGGAGGGCGTTAGTACCCCCAGGTTGGGCCGGAACACCTCAGCGCGGGCGTTGAACGTAGGTTTGAGGTGCCGCGGGCGCCCGAGCAGTGGGTCATATCTCGAGTCGTCAGGAGTGAATAAAGTCGACGGCGGTGGGACTAGGTGTCCCACCGCCGCCTGTTTTGCTGAGCTCCGAAGTTTGCCGCTACTTGGCAGTCGCCTTCGCTACTTTTTCTGCCTCGGTCACCTGGTGGTCGAAGCTCTCCTTGACATCATGCCGAATTTCATCCTGCACTTGGCCGAACTTCGAAACTGTCTCGTAGCTGGCGCGAGCCATTTCGTGCAGATAGTCAAAAGAGAGGGTTTGCAGCTCATGCATCTGCTTCAGCCAGGCCAATGTCAGGTCGAAACTGGTTTTCTGGCTCTCCTGGAATGCCTTGAGATACGCTTTTCGTAGTTCGGCGGTCTTCTCTTGAGCATCGTGGGAGACGTCAACCAAGGTCTCTGTGAACTTAAGGCCCGCGGTGTCGTATCGTCTTCCGTTGTTCATCACATCGCCCCTTTCATGCTGTTCTCGAATAGGATGCGCTTTGCATCTAAGTGTAGTTTACACTTAGATGCGAAATCCGTGTATCGGGTCTTCACCCGATATTGGGCGGATGCAAACTTAAAGACGGCCTCAGGCTGCGGAGGCGAATCTCGAACCTAGGCCCGATGTACATGGAATGCGACAAGGAGTACGATGCGGGCAGGCGAAGCACTAGAAGGTGTTCAGAAAGGAGACCACTTGCACTATGGCTGGAAACGACGGCGAGATCCCGACGAACCCGATCGAATCGTGGATGAAGCTACGTGACATGATGTTGGAGGGCTGGAGTAAGGCGATGATCGACGTCGTCGACTCTGACGCTTATGCTCAGGCTACCGGGGCGATGCTCGATAGCTATCTGACTGCGTCCATCCCCGCGCAGCAAGCAATGGAACGGGCTATGGATCCCATCCTAGCTCAGCTGAACATGCCAAGTAGGACTGAAGTCATCAGCCTGGCAAAGCGGCTGACGAATATCGAGCTGCGCCTCGACGACCTTGATGCCAAGCTGGACGCCATCCAAAGTGGCTTAGAGCGGGGTACGAAAGCGAAGAGCACGACAGCCGGCTGATGGGAGCGGGCGTTTAGCTCTCTTCCTCTGCCTGCGACGGTGGGCGTGACTCGCCCTGGTAGATCTTGAAGAATCGATCTAGGAGTGATTGATAACGCTCGAGCTGGCGCGCCCATACACGTAGGTACTCCTCACCGGCATCGGACAATGTGTAAATGCGGCGTGCCGGTCCGGTCGCTCCGGACTCCCAGAATGACGTTATCATCTCGTCTTCCTCGAGCTGGCGAAGCGTTCGATAGACAGTGGCAGAGTCAACCATACCCAGTCCCATCAAGGTGAGGGTCTGAATGAGCTGATAGCCGTAAGCGCTTCCGTTTCGCATCAGAAGCAGAAGCCAGGACGTCAGAAAATCCTTTGGCATGCGGCCGAGTTCCGGGTCCGGCGATACACCCGTATCATCACTCATGATTGATACTCCCATCTAGATGAATCGTACATGTAGTGAGGGGCTACGGGTTCACAGTCGTGTACCAGTGCCGGACGTAATCGGCAAGCTGCGCCAGCGATCGCGCGGCTACATGGCTGCTTGAGCCGGCACGGTTAGCATGACGGCGCCAAAGCAGAGGAGCTCAACTGCTTCCTCCATGAAGCACTTGCTCTCGTACATCGGGTCGAGACCCGATTGTCCAAGCACGCGACAAGGTGTAGGGTACTAGGTATGAGAGGTGTTCCACACGGACGAGAGGAGTGGCGAAATGATTGCGACGCCGACTCAAGAAGAGGAGCGCGCGGTAACTCAAAGTGCCGTTATTGATCAGCTGGAGGCATTAGTACCTGCCGCGATGCAGCTGGCGAAGCTGCACGACCAGGGCGACTTGAGTGACGCAGAATTCGAGAGAGGCCTATCGAACCTGTTTCGGAGCGCTCGAGAAGCTCGGGACTCGTTAGCGACCGAGTACACCAGGGTCCACGTCGACTGGTCGGAAGACCCCGTGAAGATAGGACCGCCAGGCTCGCCGACTCGGCACGAAGATCTGCATGCCCGCATACACCGATTGCTGCTACCGTACTTTGGGTACGGCTGGGAATACTGCGACGGAAGTCTTGAGCGAGCGGTGCGATTCGACGAGCGGGGCGCAGGAAACCCTGAAAGCGAAACAGACATCGTCCTGGCTATCCACGGTGCTTGGGTCGACCTCGTTCGATAGGGAAAGCCTCACGACGTTCTAGAAGATCCTGGTTGGGATCTCTGTCAGCCCCAGCCTCTTGCGACCGGCATTACAGTCTTGGCTTGTCCGGTGGGGCGGGATGACTTGAGATCCGGATAGGATGCCGGAACGGCAGCGCTATTCCGATGCGGCATCTAGATGTAAACTACACTTATGTTGCGAGAGCGGACCAGTTCGTAATGCAGCATGAGTGGGGCGGTTGATGAACATCGGACGACAACGGCACCAGTCCGTGGGTCAGCTAAGAGGTAACGCGGTCAGGTGCGAATATAGACCGAAGACTAGGTGGCCGCGCTGACGTTTGCGCGCGACTCGGCTAGCCCGATGCCCTGGCTTAAGGTGTGTGCAGGGGATGTTCCAATGAGCGGGTCCAGCTCGATCTGCCGAACGTGCAGGGGAGGCCGGTCACAGAAGCCGCCCACCGCCTGGATCGAGGTAAACCATATGATGCGGACGGATGTCACGGAGCCTGGATCACGCACTGAGACGACGCGCAATCTAGGGAAGCGAAGGTAGTAATGCAGGAGTTTATAGAAGGCGACCACGCAGAATTCTCGAAAACCATAACCGAAGCCGATATATCCATGTTCGTCGCCGTGAGCGGAGACACCAATCCGGTACACATTGACGAGGAGTATGCACGGACGACGCCGTTCGGACAGCGGATAGCTCATGGGCTGCTGACGGCAGGTCTCATATCAACCGTTTTGGGCACGAAGCTGCCCGGTCCAGGCGCCATCTATGTCAGTCAGTCATTGCGCTTTCTAGCGCCTGTGGCCATCGGCGATACGGTGACCGCGTCGGCCACATTGACGGAGTACGATCGTGATCGGGGCAAGATGACATTGGAGACCGCGTGTTTCAACCAATCCAACTTACAGGTATTGACGGGAGAAGCGGTCGTTCTCTATCGTCCCAGCTGAACTCCGAATCTTGTAGCGTATGGCTCGGGTTGTCGTCTGCTGCGACGAAAATAGCGCTCAGCTCTGCAATCACGACCTCTGCGCAGCGAGGAGCCATTTTCATCCTTCGTGGTGCGCCTGCGCATAACCGACCACGTGCTGTCTTCTCTCAACAGCTGCCAGGAGTGAAGTTCGAACGCCAGTCATACTACCCGGGCGTTCGAACGACTCCCGCTCGACGTCCATCAGTGGATGGACCAGTTACAACGGTGGGACCCGAGCGCGCTGCCAGCCACGCTTCTAGCTTGGGCCAGGTACGCTTGACGGCGGCGCTGCCCGCCATGACCCCTATGTGGCCCCCCGGAATGCTGAAGAGGTCTTTGTCCTCGCTACGGATCTTCGCCATCACGCCGACAGTCTCGCCGGGCGGTACGATGTGATCCTGCTCTGCCACGAGATTAAGAACGCTTGCTCGAATCTTGCCCAGGTCGACGCGCTCGCCGCGCAGCGTCATGGTTCCCTCCATCAGTCGATTGTTGCGATACAGGTCCACGATCAACTGCCGGAACACGCCGCCGGGCATGGGGGCCAGGTCCGTGACCCAGGTGTTCATCGAGTGCCACGCTTCCACGATCTTGGGATCATCGAGGTTGTCCCACAGCCGTAGATAGTTGCCGATGTAGTTCTCGACCGGCTTGAGCGCCTTGGCACCGTAGTCCAGCATCTCGCCGGGCATGTTGCCGTACATCTGGAGGATCTTGTCGACGTCGAAGTAGCGCTCATCGACCCACTTGGCGAAGCTCCCGCACGTCTTATCGCTGAAGTCTAGTGGCGCGGTCAGCAACAGGAGGTTCTTCAGACCATCATCTGGTCGCAGCGCGGCATACATCGTAGTGAGAATGGCTCCGATACACCAACCAAGGAGGCTAAACTCCGAGCCGACCCGGATAACGATTTAACCTTTCGTATGGCGCGGGGCATGTACTCCAGCACATAATCGTCGAACTTGAGGTCCTTGTCTTCCAGTCCGGGAACGCCCCAGTCCAGCAGGTACACGTCGAAGCCCTGCCGCACCATGTACTCCACGAAGCTGTTTCCCGGACGAAGGTCGAGGATCGTGGGCCGGTTCATCAAGGCAAATACCAGCAAGCAGCGGCACCGGAAATCGCTTCTCTGCCGGTACGACAGGTACGTAGCGGTACAGCGTGGCCTTGTTGAGTGTCCAAACCGCTTCTTTGGGAGTTTGTCCGACGGGGTAGGGGGTGGTGGTGACCCGCACGAAGGTGCGAAGCTGCTGTTCAATCCCCGGAAACTCAGAGCTCAATTGGACGGAACCATGTGGTGTGCTTGTCATGGTGTCTCTCTGCTTTCTGGTCGAATCGTACCGACCTTACTATGTGCAATTCCACGATAGATGTATAGCACATTTAGAGGATAGTTAGTAAGCGTACATGTGGCAGCGCGCAGAAGGTCTTTTACGCGGATGGTAACCTCGTTTTGTCTGCATCTCAGGGCTCCCACTTGAAGAAGCTGTGAAGCTAGCGGCGCACTGACTCGCCGAGCCACTGACTGGAGTCAAATTGCACCACTCAATTCCTGCAACTCATGGTAAGTCGATGTCAAGCTACTCGGAATCGGAGTCGGGTCTTCGGAGTTCCGGGCCCGGCGGTATTGACGTCCGGGTCGGCGGTCGGCGAGGCTCCGATTCGGAGGGGGCTACTACCGGTCAAGTGCATGGAATGCCCTCTACGGAGATGGGCAGAAAGTAACCTGGCCGTAAGAAGCGAGAGGACACGAAAGCTGGGCGGTGGGCGGCCGCAACCTCGCTATGAAACCCCCGGTGATACGTGATGAACAAATACAGTCCCCTATCCGTGAAAGCCCGGCCACGCAGGGACGAGAACGTAGCCGGGCGCGAAGAGGTGGCATAGGACCGGCCAGGAATTGGTGCCTGGCCTGAGCGTGAGCGGCATGCATCTCGTCGACAAGCACGCCTTCGTCATCCGACGCGTGTCCGCCACGACGGACACCGTCCACGGTGGCCGCGAAAGGGTGGTGAGCATGGGAACCGTGGCGGAGGTGGACGACGGCCAGGAGCGTGGGAGGCACCAATCGGTTAAAGTGCCATTCCCCAATGAAGGATTTGCCGCACGCCTCCAAGCGGCTCCACGTGATGGGAATTACAGTTTTCCGTGAGAGAACGGCTCTACAATGGGGCTCGACTAGTTACGAAGGAGATCGATCCATGGGGCGAGTCATACGATCATTGACGCTGATTACTCCTGACATAAAAGGAATATCTCGATCGTATGAACTCTTTGTGTATAGGTATCCTCGCCCATGTGGATGCCGGAAAGACTAGCCTCACCGAGCGGCTCCTCTATTCGGCCGGTGTCATCGACAAAGTCGGCAGTGTAGACGCCGGAACTACTCAAACCGACACGCTCGAACTCGAACGGCAGCGCGGCCTCACCATCAAGTCGGCGGTCGTGTCGTTCGACGTCGACGACATTACCGTCAATCTGATCGACACGCCGGGTCACCCTGATTTCATTGCCGAGGTGGAGCGGGTGTTGTGCGTGCTCGACGGCGCCGTGCTCGTGGTGTCTGCCGTAGAGGGCGTGCAGGCACAGACTCGGGTGCTGATGCGGACGCTGCAGCGGCTGCGCATTCCAACGGTCATCTTCGTCAACAAGATCGACCGTGCCGGCGCACAATACGGGCACACGCTGCAGGCGCTGTCCGAGAAACTAACGCCGGCCATCATCTCGATGGGCTCAGTGGGGTGCCTCGGTGAGCGAAGCGCCGAATTCACTCCGTACGACTGCGGGGATACGGATTTTGGCGAGGCTCTGGCCGAATTGCTCGCGGACCACGACGACGAAGTACTCACTTCTTTCTTAGAGGACAACGGGAACCTTTCGTACAGCCGGGCTTCGCTCTGCGTTGGCAGCGCAGAGCAGGAAAGCGCTGGTCTATCCCGTGTTCTTCGGATCGGCAATCACCGGAGCGGGAGTGGAGGCGCTGGTCGCGGGCATTACCGAACTTCTGCCGACGGCGGAGGGGGATATCGCGGGTCCGGTATCCGGTACCGTCTTTAAGGTCGAACGGGGACTATCCTCGGAGAAGATCGCCTACGTCCGTATGTTCTCAGGTAGGATGTGCACTCGCGATCGAGTCCAGATCGGATGCGGTAAGGAGTGTAAGGTGACCGCAATCAGCGTGTTCGAGCGCGGCTCCGCCAATCCGGTGCAGGCAGTAGTCGGGGGACAGATCGGGAAGATCTGGGGTCTCAGCGACGTCCAGATCGGCGACACAGTTAGGATCGCGCCGGCGAGCGCCGAAGCCGACATCGAGCAGCGCGAATCCGGGAGGTATTTCCGGGATTCCATGAGGTTGGCGACGGGTCCAGGGGGACGAGAACGTCAATTTGCACCTCCCACCCTCGAGACGGTGGTCGTGCCCCGTAACCGAGATGACAGTGGAGCGCTGCATGTTGCGCTCACGCAGCTGGCCGAGCAGGACCCGTTCATCAATCTTCGACAGGACGGAGCGCGGCAGGAACTGTCGCTATCGCTCTATGGTGAAGTGCAGAAAGAGGTCATCCAGGAGACTCTCGCGAGTGACTTTCGCATTGACGTCGAATTCCGTGAGTCGACGACGATCTGCATCGAGCGGCCAGCCGGCAGTGGCGCTGCGTCCGAGATCATCGGGAAAGCGCCGAATCCATTCGCCGCCACAGTCGGCCTGCGAGTCGACCCCGCAGCCGCGGGATCAGGCGTGGAATTCCGGCTGGAGGTCGAGCTGGGCTCCATACCCCTCTCATTTCACAAGGCAGTCGAGGACACGGTGCGCGAAACATTTCGGGAGGGACTCTACGGGTGGTGGGTTACCGATTGCACGGTCACGATGACTCATTCCGGGTACTCGAGTCCGGTGAGCACTGCGGGCGACTTTCGCAATCTGACTCCGTTGGTTGTCATGGACGCGCTGAAGCGGGCCGGTACGTCCGTGTTCGAGCCGATGCACCGGTTCCGGCTCGAGATGCCGGGTGACGCGTACGGACCGATGGTCGCGACGCTTTCGAGGCTGGAAGCGAAGGTATGTGAGGTGACGATGCGCGGTACGTCCTGGGTGGTGGAAGGCGAGATACCGGCTTCCCAGGTACACCAACTGCATCAGAATCTGCCGGGTTTGACGCACGGCGAGGGAATGGTCGAATGCGAGTTCGGCGGCTACCGGGCGGTTCGCGGAACGATCCCTACGCGACCGCGTTTAGATCACAATCCGCTCAACCGCAAGGAGTACCTGCTGCACGTGCGTCGACGTGTCTGAACGGTGGGCAGCGCGCGCTCGTCGAGGTTGGGCTCGGACGGGCTGAGAACGAGGACTCAGGGGCCCCGACCAGAGGTGTCTGTGTACGGCGTCGGCTATGGCCGCGCCGCGTTCGGGGCATCCGTAAGCGGACGAGCCTCAGCGTTTCTGGCTTGCCCTCAGTCACCCCACAGCAATCCGTTCGGGACAGGTGACGGGCTGTTTGGACGGGTAGCGCTTCCACGCTCCGGCAGCGCAAAGCCGACAAGGTGGTACGGGGTCACTGCGCGCCCATTTAGGGGTTATGTTGAGACGGCACCGTGACGCAGAAAGCAGGAGGAGAGGCCTCGGAAGGTGAGGCCCGTGCATGAGGAACAGAAAGGAACAGATGGTCAGGAGGATCTGACATGACAAGCAATGGAAAGACAGCAGAGAACCAAGTTCTGATCAATTTCGTTCTCGACAAGTCCGGGTCGATGTACTCGGTTCTGGGAGACACGATTGGAGGGTTCAACCAGTTCCGGGAGAAGCAGTGGCGCCAGGGGGACAAGCTCGGGCAGCGGACCAGGATGTCGTTGACGTTGTTCGACACGAAGTTTGAATTGAGATACGTCAACGTCGATATCGCGACAATCCCGCACCCACGGAGGACAACTACCGACCAGACGGTAACACGGCACTGTACGACGCCGTTGGCGCAAGTGTTAGAGCCGTCGAGGAGCAGCGTCCAAAGGGGAAGGTAATGTTCATCATACTTACCGACGGACAGGAGAACAGCTCGAAAGACTGGAAGCGGGAAGCCATCTTCGACCTCATTGCCAGCAAACGCGAGAAGGATGGGTGGGAGTTTGTCTTCCTGGGGGCCGACCAGGACGCTTACGAGTCGGGGGCCCAGATCGGCGTGCCCCCGGGAAACAGTTTGAGTTATGCCAGCGCGCGGTCGGCGAGCGCGTATGATGCGCTCAGCAAGTGGGCAAGCGCGTGGCGGTCAGGGCAGAGGGAGGGGATGGACATTTCGGTGCATCAGAAAGAGATCGACGAGGAAAGCGACTAGGCCAACCGGAAGGCCCGGCCACGGTAGTGGCGAGACCAATTCATTTGACTCGCGACGTCCAGGGAATCTACGTCACCCGAATTCAGCTCTCGACTCGCTATGACGTACTTATGAGTGTCTCGGACGGGGAAGGCTGAGAGGGTTTCAAATCCTCTCTAGTATCCGGGCGGGAGGGTTGCCGTAGTGTTTGCGGCCTTGCTCGAGCATGATGTGGGCGTCAGCAGTTTGGCGGGCGCGGGTTTCTGGCTCGTGTTCAGCATGCTTGCGACACTGGCAACGCTGCGATCGTACTTCATCTTGGCGGGTAGGTGGAATGTCTGCTCGAGGTACTTCATCACCGACCTGAAGTCGAACGTCTGGTGGCTCACGAAGTGCGCCTTCGCGTAGGGCGAAATGACCAGGAACGGGACGCGCGGTCCCAGCTCGTACGGTGTCTTTCGAGGCGGCGCGACATGGTCGTAGAAGCCGCCGTAATCATCCCAGGTCAGGAAGATGGCGGTGTTCTTCCAGTAGCGGGAGCTCATTATGCTGTTGATCTGCTGCACCGTCCAGTTTTCGCCGACGCACTCGCTCATGTTGGGGTGCTCGCTGACGGTCATATTTGGGATCAGCCAGGTAATGGCAGCGAGATGTCCGCTCTTGAGGTCGCCGGCGAAGTGCGTTGGCGCAACGACATTCGTTTTCCATTGAGAGGAGTAGCGAACCTTCTTTAAAGCGTCGAAGGATGACCAGATGAAGGACGGTTGCCCGATCGGAGAGTCGTAGTACTTCCAACTCACATGGGCGGCGTTGGCTTCGTCCGCGATTGAGGTGATGCCGAAGCACGGGTACGTGCTGCCGAGCTTCCCGTTCGTGTAAGTCGTCACTCGTGCCGCTTTGTTGGAGTCGCACCCCCAGGCGTCCGGTCTCTTCCCCATGCGGTCGACGTTATCGACGGCGTTTGCGCTTTGTCCCGAGACGAGAACAAGGTGATTGGGGAAGCTGGCGCCGAGGATAGTCGAGAAGAAGTGATCGGCGATCGAGTAGGTTGACGCGTACTTGAAGTAGTTCGGAATCTGCTTCTGGGTGTACTGAGAATCGGCCACATCTTTGCCGTTTTGGATGGCCGCTTTTTCTTTGTAGAAACCGTTCATCTTGCCACCGTTGACAGCCACGATACCGTTGTCGCCACTGTGGTAGATGTCGGTTTTCAGCTGGTCCGGGGTCACTGAAAGCTTGACTCTTTTGTTTCCGATCATAGCGGTCGTAGTGCCGTCGACTCCGGGTAGCCTCCCGAAGAGATTGTCGAAGCTGTGATTCTCCTTAACGATGATGATCACATGCTTGATCTTCGAGGAGCCGCCGGAGGCCGTAGCGGAAGGCGCCCCCTGTGAGGTGGGCCCGACATCGGCCGTCTGGTTCGAGGACGAGGGCGTGAATAGCGGCGCAAGACCGACAAGCATCCCGCCGATGCCGAAAACCGCGGCGATCGATGCCAGTAGCAGCCTGCTTCCACTCAGCCACTTCACGCTCATAGCTGTATCCCTTTCGTGGAGTAAGCTCTCCTCGCAACGCGGCATGAGCGAGGGTGCTGCCTCTCGTCGGGTCTCTACCTCAGCGTAGATGTCAAATGCTGCGAAAGTTTTGACGGAGTCTGAATAATCGGTTAATAGGAGATGACATTTCTACGCTGGAGCCGCACCCCCCTTCAGGGCTCTTGTCCCTGGCTTTCCGGGCCGGTTGTGCGACGGTTATTCCCGGACGCCAGGGGGAGCTCTCAAACTTTGTCCTGCGGTGAAGCGGTGCCTACGACTCCACTAGTCGCTGGCGCTTGGTGGCGGTTCGAGAGTTTCGGGAGACGTGCACCGCGTAGATGCACAGCGCGGCCGCTGGGATCTCCGCCGCGAATCCGAACAGAATCGTCGACGCCAGGCCTGGCCCTCCACTTATAAGGAGTGTGTTGAGCCAGGTGTCGCTTACGAGGAGCGTTGCGCCCGCGGTGCCCGCGACTAGTGTCAGGCGATGACGCTCGTTTGCCAGCCCCCATCCTGTGGCGGCAAGAGGGCCTCGAAGAGATCGAGCAAAACCCAGCTTGCGCTGCATGGCCAGGTCACTGTCCAGACAATCGCCAGCCCAAGCAGCCTCACAGCCGAAGCCGCCGGTGCCAGCCTGGGGATGCGCGGCGTCCGCCAGCCTGTGACGACAGACGCCAAAATCGCGGCTAGTAGCAGACCGCGGTCGCCACCTCGATGTTGCCGTGCCCCGACAGCGTGGGGTCGTATTTGGGCTTGAAGAAATACAGGAAACAGGTCCAAATCGCCAACAGAGCAGCGAGTAGCAGGAGCGCGGGAGGCAACCACCGAGGAAAGGGTTTCACGATGCACTCTACACCGGCCTGCACTTGGCGGGCGCTGTCTCCTGCTCGGGTCCTGACGTCCAGCGCACTGCTTCTGCTGGGGCTTTCGGCGAACCGCCAGTTGGCGTGTAGCAGACCGACTTTGGCTTGCGGGCCCGATCTAGCCAGGGTTGAGCGGCGTGTTGTCAAGACTCGCTCGTCGCCTTCAAGGGTTCGTCGTCGGGAGGGCGCACGGGTGCTGGAATAACTTCTTCCGTTATGTTGGGTATAGGGTGCTGGAAGGTTAGAAAGGATCTGATGCGGGTGCAGTGCTAAGGGCTGCAACGGGGGAAGAGAGGACGCAAGGAGAGGACTTGCTCTAACCAGGCTTCTGGCGCGTCAGCATATCCATCCGCCTGCCGGCCGCCGACTGCTCGATCAACGCCTTCAGGCGCCTACGTCTCGTGTCCTCTCGTTTCGCGCTCACGACCCACCAAGTCGCCGGCCGCCGGTATGATGGGGGCTGCGCATCGAAGAACGACCAGGCAGTCGCGTTCTCGCGAAACCGCTGCTCCATAACCAGAGGCAGCTCAGCGTTTGCGCGCTCGTACGAATAGATCGCCGTCTTAGCCTCATCTCGGGACTCAAACGCACGGAGGCCGGCCGTACGCATCCGTCCCTGCTCGATAAGCTCCTGAGCTCGCGTCGTGTTCATCCGGCTCCAGACACTGTTTGGCCGTCGAGGCGTGAAGCGAATGGTGTAGCTTTGCTGATCCAGACCACGCCGCACGCCGTCGATCCACCCAAAGCAGAGCGCCGCGTCGACTGATTCGGGCCAGGTGAGGCTCGGCAGGCCGGATGCCCTCTTCCGGAAGCCGACAAGAAGCTCTCTCGCCTCAGCCCCATGCTGCTCCAACCAGTCCTCAAACTCAGCCGGTGAGGTGAAGAAGACCGGGTCGAGTGCACTATCGTTGGTCAACTAAACACACCCATGCTCGATTATGGAGAACCGCAACACTGAGCGGATGCAGCGGCGCCGCGGAGCATCGCGCGCTACACGGTCGATCCGGCTCAGCCCAGATCGTTTCGTCTGCAGTTCGATCACGATCCCGCGCTCGAGTCTCAAGCGCACGCCCGAAACCTCTTTGGCAGAGTGGAAGCCTGGGTAGGTGAATCCGATCTCGTCCTCGACCGACTCCTCGATCGGACCGGGGAAGACCTCTCCCCCTGGGAAATTCTTGTGACCGTCGTCATTGATCCACGTGCGTCCGGAGACGGGTCCTCCTTGGGTGTTTCTCTCTGACATTTCGGACTCCGAGACGGCAAAGATCGGATCAGGAACCGATTGTCCAGCTCGTGTGGGTTTGGTACGGGTGTAGACGATGCGGCGTTCTTGGCTGAGTCGGAGCCGGGTGTTCAAGGTGGCGAGAGAGGGGATCGAATCAGGAGAATCCCACACGTCGGATCAGCGGTTTTCTGAAGAAAGGAGAGCATCGTGCAAAAGATTAAAGATGCAGCGTCTGAGTTTCTAGGCTGCAAACGTGTGGCAGTGACCGGTGCCTCAAGGACGCCGAAGGGGCACGGCGGTAATGTCGTGTATCAGCGGTTACGCGAGCGTGGATACCAGGTCTTTGCCGTCAATCCGAATGCAGACGAGGTCGAGGGGGATGCCTGCTACCACGACCTGAGATCGATTCCGGGAGGAGTCGAGGCGGTCGTCATCGGGACGAAGCCTGAAACCGCGATGAGCACCATGCGCGAGTGCGCGGATCTCGGGATAACGCGTGTCTGGATGCACCGATCGGTCGGGGGCGGCAGCGTGTCTCGAGAGGCGACCGAGTATGGCCGGGACCATGAGATCACGGTGATTGACGGAGGCTGTCCGTTGATGTTTGAACCGACAGCGGACAGAGGGCATAAGGTCATGCGACTTGTATGCACGCTCGCCGGGCAGGTGCCGCGAAACGTATGCGGCGACTTGACGCCCTTGGAGTCAGTGAGAGGGAAGGTTGAGGTCTGCACGGAGAACACGGTTCGGGTGTACAGTGGCTTCGATTCGCAGATAACCCCCGAGCCTTGGAGGCAGCGATCTACATTAGGGGCGACACGGGGCTGCATTGGCGCAGCACACCGGGTTATGGTGTGGGATCGTGATTCGGGTGAGTGCGGTGCGAAGGGCCGCCCACGTGGGTGTGAAGAGTCAGGACGTCACGGGCGAGCCACAGCGAAGGCAAAATCGAGCGCCCGACAGCACCTCCTCGCCGCATTTGTGACACTTCCTCGCGGCTTCTCGAGACTCCTCCGTCCTCGCTCGCGCAAGCTCATCCAACCCGTTGTTACTGTCGAGCGAGGAAGACAACGGGGGGGGCGAATCTACAATCGCAGAAGACGTGTCCGTTGCGACGTTACCGGGTAGCTGACCGCCGCCGGCGGCAGTTGTCGAAGTCGTCATAGCTGAGGGCTTGTCGGCTGCCCTATCCACCTGCTCACGGTCGGTCCCGGCAGTTGTCCCAGTCGTGGCGGAGGACGTGTGCACGGCCAGGGTATCGGCCTGCTGACCCGCAGCACCGGCCACGATACCGGTCGTCGTGCTCCCCGAGGTATCCGTCGGCGCTACACTGGCCGTTTGACCGGGCGCCACGGCAGCGGCGGCACTCGTGGCAACAGGTCTTGACGAAGCTTCGGGCTCGGTCGAGCGGTGTCGTTCGCCGTACCAGACGCCCATGAAAGCCGGTATTGCCCACACGATGCTGCCGAAGATGACAGCGGCAATGGCAACTGCCACCTCCTCCGCTCCGATCACGGCATTGATCGTTTGTCCCATGATTTGAGCACAGACTACGGCGGCGAACGCCAGCCGATATGGACGCTCGGGCAACGCTGCCCCCATCCAGCTACCAATTCGAAAGGCGATCACGCAGTTGATCGCCAGAAAGACCAGGATCGTGACGGCTCCGCCACGGGAAATGTCGATGCCGACAATCCGTAACGTGAAACCGAGCACGAAGCCAATGAGCACATCAAGGAGGGTAAAGAGAACAGCTGCACTCGCCACGACCACATACCAGGGCGATGCGCTGCTGTAGGGACGCCGGATCAGGCCGGCAGCTGAGCGATGCGGGTGTGTGAGGCCGGACAGCGCGGCTATCCAGGGGGCGTACAGTTTCGACGAGAAACTGAACCTCTTGCGCTCGAGAGATTCCTCAACGGTTGGGTGGAGCGCAAAGCACACAATGGCGGCAGCCTCGGCAATGAGTCCGCCCGCTATACTCCGTAGAACCACTGATACCAGGAGAGCCGCTCCAGCGCATATCAGAAGGGCAGTCACCGTTCTGCTCACAGTGCTGGCGGCCCCAGCTTCCTCCCGGGCGTCGGGGTGTAGGCTTCCCTCCGGTACTATTGAGGCCATTGCTACCTCCTCCTAGGTCCAATGTAAGAAAGGTCTAAAGTAGAATAAATCCAGTTTAGGAACTCGTCAGGGGAACGTCAAGACAAAACCCTACACCCTTGATAGCCGGCCGGCACATAGTCGCGTGAAGGTGAACTTCCACCATGACTGGAGCAGTTCCTCAGGGGCAGGCCGATGGTCGTCGCCAGTGTGTCTACTGTGGCGAGACCATTCCCGAGGAAGCCGAATTCTGCCCTTTCTGTGGACAGGAGCATCCGTTTTCGCGGCCACCGTCCTCGGACAACGTCGTCGACCAGCTCGACCGCTTGGTGGCCATGAGGCAGTCGGGCATGCTGGACGACGATGAGTTCAAAAAGGCCAAATCCAAGTTACTGGGTACGTAGGCCGGGCCCGATGTCGAGAAGATGGCCGGCCCCGCTTTAGTTCTCTACTTTTCGACTCGCACGTAGATGACCACATGAGCCCAGTCGGCGTCGGCCCCCTGGGTCACAGACTCGAGTCAGCACATTTCTGTCCCCCAGGGACGAGGACGAGGTGTCACGCCTAGACGAGGGCGGGCCGCCGCGCACATAGAGAACCATCGCCTTCCTTGGTTCTCATTCTGCGATCACTTCCGTCATGATTTGACGCTTGTCTGCCAGATGGCACCGCTCGGGCTTTGCCGGCCGGCGTTAGGCTCGGGCGAGCCTGTTTAACAGGGATGCGGCAGCGATTACTCCGGCGACCAGGGAAACGAGCAGGACGCCAACGTCGAGGGCCAGGTTGGTCGGCGTGTTTATCAGCAGGCCGCGGAGCGCCTCGACTTCGTACGTCAGCGGATTGATGTAGGTAAGCCAGCGAATCCAGGGCGGCATGGCCTCGGCGGGGTAGAGAGCGGTGGACGCGAAGAACAGCGGCATGGTGATGGCCTGGCCGATGCCCATCAGCCGGTCCCGCTTTACCACGAGGCCGGCGAGCACCATAGAGAAGCACGCAAAGAATGCAGCCGCGATGATCACGACACATCCTGCCGCTATGAGGTTAAGCGGATTCCAGTTCAAGCCGACCCGGAGGACAGCGGAGAGCGCTAGAACCACGATCGCCTGGCTCAACCCGCGGATGCCGGCCGCGAAAGCCTTTCCAGTAATTATTGCCGAGCGCGGACTCGGGGTCGCCAGCAGCTTGGTAAGCATCCCGGCATCGCGTTCCCAAATGATCTGGATACCGTAGAAGATTGCTATGAACAGGGCCGACTGCGCCATGATGCCGGGCGCCAGAAAGGCGAGGTACGACACGTCTCCGGTGGGAATGGCATGAATGCGGTTGAAGGTTTCACCGTAGAGCAGCATCCACAGGGCGGGTTGAATGGCCCGGGTGTACAACTCAGACCTGTCATGGCGTATGCGCCGCAGCTCCACCAGGCAGAAGGTCGTGATTCGATTCGGCAGGATACGCGATGCGGAGCCGATGCGGACGAGACGACCGGCGGCTCCAGTTGTTCCGGCGGTTACGCTTGCCAAGCTCATCTACCCCAGACGTCTCGCCGTTCGGCGAGCACTTCTTACCTGGCGTAGCGACTCGCTACCCGAGTCGTTCAGATCGCCGCCCGCGTAGTAGCGGAAAACGTCGTCGAGTGTGGCTTCTGGGCCGACCGAGTCCTTCAGCTCGTCCGGCGTTCCCTCTGCTCTGATCGACCCATGATGCATGATGGCCAGTCGCTCGCATAGAGCGTCGGCTTCATCCATGTAGTGGGTCGTCACCAGGACCGTCATCCCCAGCTCTGCGCGGAGAGCCTCCACCTTTTCCCAGATCCCGGATCGAGCGATCGGATCAAGGCCGATAGTGGGCTCGTCGAGGATAAGCAGCCGGGGCCGGTTTACCAGGGCTTGAGCAAGCTCCAGCCGTCGAACCATGCCGCCGGAGTACGTGCTGGCCAGCCGGTTGGAGGCGTCCGTCAGTCCGGCGGTCTGCAAGGCGTCTTCGATGCGGTCGCGTCGCTCCTTCCTAGGCACATCAAACAGGCGGGCGAACAGCCAGACGTTCTCCCAGCCCGTCAGCGATCCGTCGATACCGAGCTGCTGCGGGACGTAACCGATCATCTTGCGAACGTCCATGCTGTTACGAGCAACGTCCAATCCGAAGATGTAGGCGCGTCCCCCGGCGGGAGGCAGCAGCGTGGTCAGTACTCGTATCGTGGTCGTCTTTCCCGCTCCGTTGGGGCCGAGAAGGCCGAAGACCTCGCCGGGCAGGATCTCAAAAGAGATATCGTCGACCGCGCGGATGTCGCCGTACTGGACCGTCAAATTCTCGACCCGGATGGCGGGAACAAATCCCGGCCCGGGTTCGGAGGCAATGGCGCCGGATACCGCGACGGTCATACGCCGTCCTCGAGTCGATCGACGAGCTGGAATATGGCCGGGAGGGCAGCCTCAACACGGTGGCGATCTCGGGCGGGCAACTTTGACATTGCATCATCGAGAACTGCCAACCTTCGGTCACGCCATTCGGCTACCGATACCTCTGCCGTGTTTGACAGATAGAGCTGACCCGACCTCGAATCTTCCGGGTCGGTTTTCCGCTCCAGCCATCCGGTTTCTATCAGCGAGCGCACAAGGGTGCTTACAGTGTTAGGCGCCAGCCGCAGCTCGGACGCGGCGCTACCGATTCGGACCCCAGGATTACGCCGGACGAGCCGCACCAGCTCCCTCTGTGCGTCCGTGAGGTCGCTTACCCGTCCGACCTTGCCGACTCGACGGCGAAGAGCGCGACGGAGGGAGGACATCGCCTCCATCAGATCGGTTGCCGTCCTAGTCTCGGATAATATCTCTGTCACAGAACTATTATACCGGCAGGCGGGCAACGGACGCTGTTTGTTAGACCATAGAAACTAGGGTCAAGCGTCCATGCGAGCCCCACCAGCAGACAAGTCGACAACGGCACGTGACTGGCGCCGGCTCCTACTGCTACTGCGACCCTGGTGTCGCCCCGCGGCATCGGGACTCGCCACCGCAGAAGCGAGCTGAGACTGTACTGCGCAGCATGCGCGGTTTCTACGATCATCGGTGATCCATGCCGGCTTCGTAGCAGCCGATCTGAGCAGCAGTTCGTCATACTGCACTTGCTGCCGCTTAGGATTTCGTCAGTTGCGGATTCTTCTCTGGTCGTCTGTTCGCCGGCTCTTGCATCACTTCTTCTGCCGCAGCACGAGGTTGAATTCGTCGCAAACCTGCAAGAGGGCCGGGATTGGACTGGTCAAGGGCTCTGGGTCTCCGGCTCCGTTTAGAACGGCTCTCCCTTCGAACAGCACTACACATGGCAAGTCATCGAGCTTGGACCGAAATCTGATACCGGCGGCGCCTTCGTCGAACAAAGCGGCGGAGATGGTCTGCGTAACAGCACGCGTCTCGCTGCGCACTTCGCTGGTGTTCAGATGTTCCATCCCATGCCGGTGAAGCAGCGCTGCGTGCTGCACCTCCAATCTACGGCGGACATCAATGTCGTCGATGTCAACGATCTTGCCTTCGAGAATCCGGATTCTGGCCGGCGCCAGCACTCGTTTCTCTCGGAAGCCCCAGCTAACCTCGCCGGCAATCAGGAGATTCGAGCTACCGAACAACTCTTGAAACTCCGCCAGCGCCCTGGTATTCGGACGCAGATCGGCCAGGACCTCGCGGACGCACGTGAGATCTTCAAACGCGACATATACCGTCCGGTACCGACGGTGGACGTCGTCGAAGCGGTTTCGCCAGCTGCAGTATTTATGGGGAATGAAGTCAAGTGGAGCGCCGACCCAGCCAACGTGCCAGACGACACGGTCCAATCAGAAGCCGCCGGCTACAAAACCCCGCGCAGTCGGAACAATCAAGCGCATTTGGTCAAATGACTTAGCGTGGCGCAGCATGTAGGCTGGTGCTTCATCGTCCAATCGAGTATTGCTACCGAATAGCCACGACTTCGCCGTGTCGGTGTCGTACGTCTCGACTATGAGGCGCACAGCCTCGTAGGCTTGACGGAGACGTAAGTCGGCCGGCGGGCGTGGCTGGGCCTGTTGGCGTGCCCATTGACCAACCATCTTTGGGTCTCTTAGGCCGCAGACGTAGGCGACGACCTGTTGTCCTAAGGTGTCTTGTAGATACCGGGCTTTCTCACTGACGCTACGCCGAGTCGCCTCCCGTTCGATGACTGTCGGGTCCACCATCCATGTGGCCAAAACGTTTCCTCCGGTTCGCTGGTTCTTTCGGGTGTGATCTCGTGCTGAATCACTAAACCTACGTCTAAACCTACCATTAAACCTACCGTGGGGACATCGCGGCGGCTGTCATTCATGGAGATTGCTCCGTTTAGTCATCTCGTGGCCGGTCACTGCGACGATGGGCGACGGCCACCGTCTGACCCCCTTCGGTGTGTGCGGCAACCGGAGAGCTGGGCATCCCTTTGAAGGTGCGACCTGATGACTGTGGGATTTGACAAGTTGACAGGGGTTGGTATTTTGTTTCGTCGGATGATTCGATTTGACCCGGCCGTTGCCAGGCTGGGGTCCCGTGTTGCTTATCAAGTGTATTGGAGGAGCAAAGATGACTCAGACGACCCCCATCGTTATGGATGACGTCGTTACCTTGCGCGAGCGTATTAAAGGAGACGTGGTTACCAGTGGTGACGAGGGCTGGGATGCTGCTCGTGCGGCCTGGAATCTCGCGGTGGATCAGCAGCCTGCGCTTGTCGCTTTCCCGGAATCGTCGGCTGACGTCGTCGAGATCGTGGGTTTTGCGCGGGCGCACGGATTGTCGGTTGCAGCTCAGGGAACGGGACATGGCGCGGCGGGGCTGGGACCGCTTGCGAATGCAATCCTGGTAAAGACCGAAAGAATGCGTGCGGTTACGATCGATCCAGTGACGCGGGTAGCGCGGGCCGAGGCGGGCGCGATCTGGACGGACGTCACGGTGCCGGCAGCGGAGCACGGGCTGGCAGCGCTGGCAGGCTCCTCCGGTGATGTCGGGGTTGTGGGTTACACATTGGGAGGAGGTATTGGCTTTCTCGCCCGGCAATACGGTACCGCGTCGGGGAGCGTGCAGGCGGTCGAGCTGGTCACGGCAGATGCGGAGCTCAAGCGGGTCGATGCCGAACACGATGCGGATCTGTTCTGGGCGCTGCGCGGGGGTGGCGGCACCTTCGGGGTCGTCACGGCGATCGAGTTTAGCCTTCATCCTGTCCGCGAGGTGTATGCCGGCGATCTCTTCTGGCCGGTCGAACGGTGCGAGGAGATACTAACCGCGTGGAGCGACTGGATCAGAGAAGTTCCGGACGAGGTGACTTCTTTGGGCCGCATCCTTCACCTTCCGCCGCTGCCTCAATTGCCCGAGTTCCTGCGGGGCCGCTCATTCGTCATGATCGAGCTGGCGTATGCCGGCAGCGAAGACGCTGGAGCAGGGCTGATTAAGCCGCTTCGAGCCCTTGGGCCGGAAATCGACACCGTTGGCGTTATGCCGCCGAGCCGGCTAAGCGAGCTGCATATGGACCCACCTGAGCCGGTGCCGGCCGCGGGTGACGGGGTGTTGATGCGGACATTCGGAGCTGATGCGGTCAGGGCGTTGGACGCTGCCGCGGGACCGAGTAGCGGTACTCCGCTGCTGTCTGTGGAGATCCGACATCTCGGAGGCGCTCTAGCCCGGCCATCGGCGGAACCGTGCGCGTGCACTTTGGCCGATGCAGAATTTGCGATGTTCGCGGTCGGCATGGTCATGTCACCCGAGATGGGTGTGGCAGTGGAACATGCCATCGACGGCTTGCTGTCTAAGGTTTCGCCGTACAGCGCTGGCCGGAGCACTCCCAACTTCGCCGAGAGAACGGCTCCGTCAAGCGACAAGTTCCCGCCGGACGTGTACGAGCGACTTAAGGAAGTGCGAAGCCGCTACGACCGTGACGGAGTGTTACTGTCGAACCTGCCGCTTTCGTGAGCTTGGGATGGTGGCACTGTAAGCTGCCATTGCAGAATGTTTAGGGCCGTGTCCCAGAGCCTGCTCGGCCTTAACCCTCGTGAGTGCCCGCAGACCGCCTGGGTGCTGAAAAAACGTCCGGCCGTCCGTTGGGGTAGGCTGACGGACGCGGGGACGCTATTCCGGTGTGGACGTGGGGTAGGCCAGATTCGGGCCGGTGGGGGCGACGATAGGTTTCGCGGCTGGGGACCCACGGTCAGATAGAGGCGGCGGAGGTTCATCGACCACCAGAGGCGCCAGTTCCCACCCTCCCTTTACGTGGGCGTTCCGCAGCCACATCACGGCACTTCGGGGACGTCAGGGCTGCTCCGTCGAAGCCTACGCTGGCCGGGTACGGGAGCGCGCCGAGTCCGCGGAAGCGCTACCAGCTCAGGCATTCGTTTGGAACGAACAATTGCGACCCAACATCACGAGGTGATGACCGTGACTCCAGAGACGTACGATTTCCAGCGAGCGTCCGCCGTTAGCAGCACGTCGGCGTTGAGACATTCGGCGGTAGCGATCACAAGTGCGTCGGGTAGGCGAAGCGATGAGTGTCGCGCTCGAAGGCGGGCAGCAGTCTCTGCAATCGACGTGCTTATGGGTTCGATTACAAACTCCTGAGAGCAGAACGCTCGGACCGTCGCCGCAACTTCAGCTCCGGCTCTTTCCGGGTAGACCAGCACCTCGGCGTATGCCGTCGCCGGGAGAACCAAGCGCGCTCCGTTAGCAGATCGGGCGACTCGCAGTGCCTCGGCAGCCGTCGCATGATGTGTATCTGTCGACTCCAGTACGGCGATGACTATGCTGGCGTCGACCACGGTCAGCGCCATTCGTTACGTAGATCATCCAGTGCACCGGGGCCCCACACGCCCGCAAGGCAGCCCACGAACCGGTCGAAGTCATCGTCTACCGCCCTAACTACGATCCGGCCCGGCCCTTCGGCCTCAATGACGACCCGAGACCCCGCACCAAGGTGTGCTCTCTCCAGGGCCGCTACTGGAAGGGTCACCTGGTTCTTGGAAGATATTCGCCCGCGGCGCGGTTTTGCGTTTGAATCCTTTACTTCACTGCTCATAAGTAAAGCATACAGCAGGATCGCCGATCCGCTGCGGTATGGCTTGATGAATCGATGGTCAAGCGCGATCTTCGTCCTGGTAAGAAGACGGAACGGGTGTCTACCAGCGCCGACAATGGTTCGTAAAATGGCGCTGGTCGAGCGTCGGCAGGTCATTGCACAACGAACCGACACGATAGGATCACGATCGAAGCGTCGGCGAGGCCCAGCTTAGCGCTTGAGCCTCAACCGGCTTCTATCCCGAGGCAGCGAGCTCGTGCGCTCCCTTGGCTACACGGAGCGGTTTGCTCCGCGACCTGACTAACGTCCAGATTATCAGATGGTCGCGCTCAGCGAGCACGAAAGGCGACAGAAGGCCCGAGTTATCAGACTCCGCGAGGTTGCGTACACCAACGGTGGCAGCAGTCGTCCCGATCATGGTTCGCGACAAACGCCCGGTGCCGAGCAGTATCACCTAGTGCCGAGTCCCTTCAGAACTCGTCGACTCGCTCCGAGAAATGCGGTATACCACTGCTAAAGATGCCTGACCGCGGCCGAGGAGATTCATGCTGCTCGATTGCGAGGCGAACGCCTTCCCGGATGATATCCGCCTCACTCCGGTGGGACTCGACCGCCGCACGCTGTAGTCTTGCCTTGAGTTCGTCGGGCAGGTAGATGGTGGTTTTCTTCATCGCCATGCGGTTTACCGTACCATGACGCGGACTGGCCAGACCCCCCTCAAACGCTATAGCCCTTTTTGGCCCAATACTGTGAGTTCGCCCTGCGGGTGTCCATGCACTAATTGGTGAGACGGTCCGGACCAGCCAAAGTTGGCCGTATTCCCTTGTATCTCTTGTCCGGCGCCATGATCTGTTGTCATACCGGGGACTGCCGGCGGACGCAGGTCGAGCGTCATCGGGCAAACGGACCGCTCGAGACGCCTTTTGGCTCAGGCCCGACTGACCGCCTGGTCCTGGCTGAGACCCGCTCCCTGTTTCCAGGCGGCTCTCCACTCGTGATCGCCGAGCTGGGCACGGGCACGGGCGGCAAGCGTCTTTCCGCGCGTCGTCTCATAGCGCCACAGCATCGTACCCGAAGCGCGGGCCAGCGTTTGGGCGGCGCCGAACAGTACTGCCGCGCGCTCGGCGTCGCCCTGAGCGGCAGCCGCGCAGGCCAGTCCGTGGAGACTGTACGGGATCAGGCTGGCCAGTCCGACGTCGTACCACTCGGACAGAGCTTGCCGCATGAAATCTGTAGCGCCCTGTGGGTCACCGGATTCTAAGCGGGTCCACCCAAGCGCGTGGAGCGATGATCCCAATCCCCGCCTATCGCCGAGGGATCGGAAGTCGCTCAGCGTGTGCTTCAAGATGGCAGCGGCCGGAGCCAGGTCGCCCTGACCAATGGCGGTCCAGGCAACCATGTTGCGCACGCTGGCCAGCTCATTGGCGGCTCCCGATCCGGACAGAACAGCCTCGGCTTCGCGTAGGTGACCGCCCGCCGGAGCATAGCGGCCTTGCTCCAGCTCAAGACCGCCTAGATTGGTGAGCCCACGGGCGAGGGCGGCATGATCCCCCACGCGTCGAGCGATCTCGATAGCTTCCACCAATCTCGCGCGGCGGGCTCGGGGTGGATCGTCGAGATTCGACAGTCTGATCAGCGTCCAGGCCATGCGGCGGTCGTGTCCCAGGTCGCGGTGGAGCTCCAAGGCCTCGGCGAGATGCCGGCGGGCCTCGCCAGCGTCGCCAGTAATCCACTCGAGGAAGCCCACCGCTTCGAGGGCTCGCGCGCGGACCTTGGGGATCATCGGGTGTGTGCGTGTATGGCCCAAAGCTTCGGCGCCGTCGATTTTGAAGGAGAGGTGCTGAGACTCGCTCCCACGGCGTCGATCGTCAGGGCCTCCGAAACTACGGCCGGTGTGCAGCTCTTCGCCGCTGACCGGTTCGAGGCGAGAAAGAGCGGCCTTCAGGAGGTCCAGGCCCTCGCGCACGTGTCCGTTTCGAAACCAGAACATCTCGAGGCAGCCACCGATGGCGAGGGCGGTCTCGGCGTCATCGTGTTGCAGAGCCCAGGCGGCCGCTGCGCTGACGTTTCCGTGCTCCCGCTCCAGGCACTCCCGGCAGGAAGCCTCGTCCCGGCCCATCAGCTCCGATTCGGCCCTCTCCGCCAGCGCACGGTAGTAGGCGGCGTGGCTCGCGCCGGCCGGCCAGGAGTTACCGGAGGCTGCGAGCTGCTCCCGGCCGAATTCACGCAACGTCTCCAGCAGGAAAAACGCGGCTCACGGTGAACGGTGTCGGAGCTTATCACGAGGCTGGCGTCGACGAGCGAGCCCAAGGCGTCAACCAACGAGGTCTGGTCGTTGTTGGTCAGGGTGCCGGCGACCTCGGCATCGGTCATGGTGCAGGCGTACGCGCCGTTGGTCGGCTCGCCGGAGTGCCCGCTGTTGCGCAGTCCGCCAGAGGGCTCGTCGTTGGTCACGGTCCCGGCGTTCTCGTCGTCGGTCAGCGCGCCAGCGTGCTCGAGTTTGGTCACCGTGCCGGCGTTTTCGCCGTTGGGCAACTCACCTGCTGGCCCGGCCGAATGGGCCTGGGCGGTGCTGGTTTTGCGCGTTCGTCGTAGTGTCGCCCACGACGGAATCGCCGAGGTGGTCGCCCGCGGCAGCTGGGAATGTTCTCGATTTCGACGCGGTCATCATGCCCACACACCGACTCGGCCGCATCCAGGGTGAATCCGCCGACAAAAACCGATAGGCGGCAGAAGAGCGACTTGAGGTTTTCAGGGAGCATGTCATAGCTCCAGGCGATGACCGAGCGCATCGACTGCTGCCGTTCCGGAAGGTCTCGGGGTCCCTGAGTAAGGAGGTTCAACCCACGCCCTTCCGAACCGAGCCGCTCGCACATGGCCTCCAGGGACAGGACCTTCACGCGGGCGGCGGCGAGCTCGAGCGCAAGCGGGAGCCCGTCGAGGCGGCGGCATACTTCGACGAGAACCCCCCACTGTTCACGACCGACGTCGAAATCCGGCTTCGCCGCCCGCGCTCGTTGGACGAAGAGGGCGACGGCAGGATAGCGCGCGGGATCATCGCCTTCGAGTAGGTCGTGGTCCGGCAGGCCCAGAGGTCTCACCGGATACTCCTGCTCGCCTCTTACGCGGAGCGGAGACCGGCTCGTCGTCAAGACCTTGATGGTTGGCACCGTGCGGAGAAGGTCGGCCACAAAGGTGGACGCGTCCATCAGGTGCTCAAAGTTGTCCAGGACAAGAAGCAGCCGCTTATCGCGGAGGTGGCCGGCGAGCCGCTCTACGATCGAGCGACTTGACTGATCGGGCAGCGCGAGCGGCCTGAGCGACGACCGCGGGAACCAAAGCCGGATCCTGAGTTGCGGCGAGACCGATGCCGACGACGCCGTCGGGGAAATCCTCCTTCATCGTGTCGCCGACCCGTTGAGCGAGACGCGTCTTCCCAACGCCGCCCGGCCCGGTCAGAGTGAGGAGCCTGGTGTCGGGCCGGCAGATCAGATGCATTAACTGAGCTTCATCTCGCTCCCGACCAACGAGCGGTGCCAAAGCGCCGGGCAGTGCGCCCATAAACTGCTCCGCCGTCATGGTCTCAGTCGGGCGCGGCCGGCGGCGGCGCCTGATCGAGTCCGCCAGAACCGCCCGATGCTCGACCTCCAAATTCAGGGCATCGGCGAGCAGGTCGACTGTCTGGCGGTGTGGTGCGCGACTGACGCCCCGTTCCAGGTCGCTGATCGTCCGTGGGCTCATGCCCGCGCGCTCGGCCAGCTCCTCCTGGCTGAGTCCGGCGGCCAATCTATGGCGTTTGAGGAGATCGGCGAAGGGAGGGAAGCTGGTAGTAGGCATCAGGTGGTACAGCTCGACATAGCTCGAATTCCTTATCCGATGCTAACAATGTCAACCGAACCACGGTAACGAAGGTATTCCGTGGGTTAACTCTGTGACATCTCATGGTCTGACGCCCAATCGGTGCGTAAGACTGGCAGTAAGAACCAGAAGGTGAAGGTTCTCAGAGCGACTCGTAGCACCGGGAGGAGTGGACGAATGTCAATAGTTTGCAAGAGCGCCTCTGTCGTTGGGCGACTCCTACCGCCTGTCCCCAGGCATACTTTCCTTCGCGTCTTGATTTTCACCGGCTTATTGATCGGCGGTGCGAGCTCTGGCGGAATCGCCTCGGCCGACTCCCCTCACCCGATGGCCCACATCGTTCGGGATGAATCTTGCATCGGTGGCGCTTCGAGCGGGACCGCAGCTCCGTCCAAGCCCGGAGATCAGTTCGTGGTACGAAGCGCCAAGGCCCAGGAGGCCGACGCCGTGGACGTCGCCAACGCGATCCGCAGCCTCAAGGTCTTTCAGACATATGAGAAGGGGCTGGGCCTCACCTCCCTTCTGCAGCCGGGACAGCCCGGGCCATTTCCAATCCTCATCTCAGAGGGAAAGCTGAGCGGAGACGGTAGTTTCGATGGCCTCTTCGCGCCACAGTGTGGTCACCCCACCTGGGGCTCGCTGATCGTGGATGGTACCACCGCCTCTGACCCCGCATACATGGACGCGGTCGTCGTGCACGAGCTGTTTCACGCGGCCCAGTTCGCCTTGCTACGAGAGCTTACGACCGGCTCAAACTGGTGGTTCGAGGCCACCGCGACGGCAGCGGAGTACTGGATGGGATTGTCACCGGACGAGGGCGTGCAGGACGTGACGGACCATCCGGAGGTTCCCATGGACTTCCTCAGTGCCAGCGCCGGGCGTCATCAATACGCGGCCTACGTGTTCGTGCAATGGCTTTTGAACACAGACGGCATGCCGACGGCGGCGAACTGGGCGTTTCTAAAGGAATCGATTCTGAAGGTACGCGAGCTTGGAGCTACGGCCGGTGTCGACGCCGCACTCAAGGAGACCAAAGAATCTCTGGCGGACGAGGTGGCGTCCTTCTGGGCGGATCATACGAACCAGAACCCGGCCTTTGGGCCGCGGGCCAAGCTGAAGAAGGTCTCGATCACGCAGCCGCAGCATACCCTGACGACGCCCACCGCTCAGCCTTTGGCAGCCAGACTTCCGGATCTGGTGCCCGCCGGCAACATCGAGCAGGTTGAGCTCAAGATCCACAAGCTTCCGGCAGGGCTCGAGTTGTGGATCAACCTTGGTAAGGGCTCGTTCTCGCACCTCCACCCGGGCGACAGCTTCGACGAGCTGTTCTGCCGGAACGGATATGCCGAAGGCTCTCTGCCGCTACCCGCAACGGAGGACATCCGACTGGCGCTGACGACCACGGCGAAGACGGCGCCGAGCTCCGTTAATTTCAAGGTTCTGACGAGCAAGACCCCATGCCCGGGACAGCATGTGATCGTGCCTGGGTTCGAGGTCGGTCCACTTCATCTGGGCATGACCACGCAGGAGGCCGACACCGCGGCCAAGCTGGCCCACGCCTTCCAGCCAATTTCGTGCCACCTGGGCGATGGCAGCACGTGTCAGCTGCGGGACTACAGTGAAGGTCTCAACGCTCCCGTGATAGCGATGTTCCGAAACGGACGGATCGCGTATCTCAGTATCGTGGGAAACCGACGGTTCACCACCACGACCGGAATCACAACCTGGACGTTTCTCGATCCGGACCATCCTCCAAATCCGTGGGTTGTCGTGGGCAGCACGGCGTCCGACTTCCAGCACAGCGCTCAGGGGGTAAGCTGCAGATCGGTCAACACGGGCGGCTGACAAGGACCAGCTCTGCGATTACCAACAACCGGCGGGCCGGTACACCATCGCAGCCGCTTCGTACTTTGACTGCAGCGCGTACGATACCAGTCAGGGCTGCAACTGGCCCGCGCCGGATTACTACGTTACGATGCTATCCGTTGCCACGCAAAAGGGATGGAAGCTCATTCAGATGAATCTCGGGTAGTTTTTAGTTGTCAGGTGTCAGTTTTCAGTTTTCAGTTTCAGGCGACCACGACCGGCCGGGCAATGAAACACCGGACCACGGCTGCGAAACAACTGCTCCAGCCATGGGCGGCCCACGGGTTCGGTGACCGGCAATGCGGTAGCGTTATCTGACGATCAGCCTACATTCTCATGTATCAAAGAAGGTGGCAAAGCGGAAAGGGAAGACGCGGCCTCGACTCTTGCGGCCCTTCCTCTGTTTGAGGGACTCCCCGCGTCCGACCTGGACGAGCTTTCTCGCCTCGTAGGGCGGAGGAGGGCTCGAAAAGGTCAGATTCTCTTCTTAGAGGGCGATGCCGGAGACAAAGCCTACGTGGTTTGTTCCGGAACGGTGGACCTCGTGCTCGGGTCTGCCGAGGGAGATCAGATCACGCTCGGACAAGTTGGGCCTGGCGGCTTCTTGGGAGAGATGGCCCTTCTAGACGACGAGCCGCGCTCGGCTACGGCAATCGTGTCGCGAGCAGCAGACTTATTGACGATTTCGAGGCAGGACCTGTTTGCCCACCTCTACAGCCATCCTGAAACCATGCTCAACTTGATACGGGCGCTGAGCCGACGGCTGAGGGCAGCGGACGACAGAATCAGGACAACGCGATTTCTCGACGTGGGGGGCCGCCTTGCGAAAACCTTGCTTAGTCTTGACCAACCTCCGGGGTGTCGCGTTCCTATAGCCATCCAGCAAGAGCAGCTGGCAAGTATGGTCGGAAGCACCCGCCAGACTGTCTCAGAGATCCTTGGGCGATGGCGGCTTGAGGGCGTTGTAGAGACTTCTCGCGGACGCGTGATGGTCACGAACCGTGCGGCGTTGGAGGCCCAAACCGAAACAAAGTAGTTGTCAGTTGTCAGTTTTCAGTTTTCAGTTCCAGCGACCGCTACCGCCCGGGCATGGAAGACCATAGTAGTCGCGGTGGTGGTCGCCGGGGAGGATTGCGATGCCATTTTCGAGTTAGCCTCCCATGCCTTCGGGGCGCCACGAAACATGAAAAATAGGGGCCGGGCCAGGGTCTTAAGCCCCTTGAAACAACCATTCGCGGACCACTCATTGTCGATTTAGTGGTTGGGGTACCCGGTTGGATGCGGACTGGGTCTGTGTGGCTCCGGGCCGGGGTTGCGTGGCGCGCGGGCGGGCGAATAGGCGTAGGATTTCGGTAAGCCGTCGTTTCTGTCGGTATCTATAGCTGACGGACGAGTGAACGTTTTTGCGTGTCGGGCGCGGGGCCAATGCTGGCGCCGAAAAACGGGAGTTAGCGAAAGGCCATGGACAGAGGACTGTCCGCGGCTTTTTAGGGCTCTTTTAGGAGCATTGTGGATAACTTCTCGGCGGCTGGTGGTTGATCCAGGACGAGGTCTGCCGATATCCGGGAGGTCGGGATCGTTAGCCACGCATGCCTTTGGGCCACCACGAACCATGAAAATAGGAGCCGGATGAGGGTCTTAAGCCTATTGAGACAGTCATTTTCGGACCGGTCATTTTCGAACTAGCCTCCCATGCCTTTTGGGGCACCACGAACCATAAAAATGGGCGCCGGGTCGGGTCGTACGTCCATTGAGACAGCCATTCTCGGACCACTCATTTTCGAACTAGAAGCTTTGCTGTCGCCGCGCTTTTCAAAGCAAGCGAGCGGCTGGAGATGGTCAACGATCGCGCTGTCGTGACACCCGTTTCTGTGACTGAGTTTGACTATTGACAAGTTGCCTGGATGGGTGTAGGATTGTCTTTTAAGTCGTCCGATTTGCGACGAAGCGAGACGCGAAAGCCACCGCACATAGCAACGGTCGCGGTGGCCATTCTTCTCTTGGGAGTAGGTGCTCAAGCATTCGCCGCCGGTGTAGCGATCAGTGTTCGCCGGTCACCGTCCCCTGAGAGTACGGCTCGCCACGATCGAGGCTGGGGCATCGGTGAGACCATCCCGGAAACGGAAGAGGAACACTTGGGGACAGGATGGTGTTCGGTACGTGGCGAACAAAGGTCGTAGGTCTGCCACTGAGCCCAGCGTCTTGCATGGGGGCTGGCCAGAGGTGGTTGACCTCAATTGCTGAGAGCTGAGTTCTGAGTGTGCTGCAGTTGGTTATCAAAGGAGGCATCCCATGAGCAGCCGGTCGTCCACAGGCAGTCGTCGACACATTTTGGCGGTACTAGTCGTGGTCATCTCCGTCGTGGGAGTGGCCACCAGCCCACAGGCCGTGAAGGCCGCTCTCGTTGGGGATGCGTGCACAAAGGCTGTAATCAGCGGCATCAGTCCCGACTACGGTCCAGCCAACACACCCATCACCATCACTGGGTGCGGACTGGGTGCAGTCAACCAGGTCCTCTTCGGAAACGTGTCGGCGTCGTTCAAGGTCAAGAACAGTACGACCATTACAGCCTACGCTCCTAACGGCGTGCCCGACGGCAGCACCGTGCCGGTTTATGCCAACATTCCGGCAGGGACTCTCTGCGTGAAGTACCTGTGCCTCATTCGTCCCGCCTCAACGGTTGCAAGTACCGCCGCTTTCACATATTCCATTGGGGAGCTGGACGTCTGGGGGCCCTACCCGCACTTCTACAGTCAGGGCAGCAACGACCAGGCGTGGCAAAGCGAGTCGAGCTCTCTGCACGAGGAGCTGTTCCAGCCTCCGGACACGCTCCCCTTTGCCCTGCCGAACCAAACATTTCACATAGCCACGTACTTCAATGACCAGTCCGGCTCGTTTCCGGAGAACCAGAGCGGCACCTGGGGGTCCAACGGGCAGTACCGCAATTTGGGCGACACCGGGGGGTACGGCGCCAGCTTGCAGGTCTGTGACGTCGAGAGCGGCGTCAGTCAGAAGTACGGCACGTGCACCAACTGGGACGGCAACACCGGCTACTGGGAGGACGTGCCGAGCACCTACGTGTCGGACAGTCTGACGTCACCCGGCGGGGACGGCACCGCGCACGGTGGCCTTACAATCCAGGCTCCAGATCCGAACTCGAGCCAGACGAATTCGGACCACGTCGCGACGTATCGTTTTCAGTGGTATGTGTCCGAGACCGACAGTCACGGCGGGACTCCCTTGTACCGCAGCTCCAATGGATTTTCCAAGGGGTTCAACGTGATTTGGGCACCGGTCGCCTACGCCCAGATGACGGTCGAGCCATACACCATCCTCTACCACCCAACCGGGGACCTCAGCAAGGCGTCATACACGACCAACCTCGGCTTCGGCACGGATTACAAGCTCAGTAACGACAGCACGACCAGCGACAACTACAAGGACACCCAGACCAACAGCGCCAAATTCGAGGATTCGATAACCGCCGGCATCCTGGGCGTGAATTTCAGCGATTCATATAAGTGGGACAACAGCACGGTGGCGGGATTCGGCAGCACAGTCTCGTCATCCGACGAGTCCACCGACACTACAGCGATCAAGACCACCTGGGCCTTCAACAACCCCGACAACAGCCTCGTTCCGGGAGACGGCTCGACCTGCGCCCCGCCGGCGCAGACCGGACAGAGCTGGGACTGCTCCACAGGGGACCTGATCCATCCGTCGAGGCTAGCGCAGTACACCGGCGAGCCCTTCTGGGAGGACGAGTTCCTGCTCAATCTTCATACCCAGTACCGGGTCTACGAGGTCAGCGCGGGTCAATCGTTGTGGATCACAAAGGCGGCGGTACCTACGCTGGCCCACGTCTCGGTACTGCAGCTCGAGGACTGCCGTATCGGTCAATGGAGCGCCGGGGTCGATCCGTGCCTCATCCAGTTCGGCGGGGTGGAGATCACCTACAACGGCAACGTGGTGTACCACCCGACCTCATGCAACGACATGCCGCCCCAAACTCCGGAGGACTCCTGCGTGGAGCTTACGTCGCAGGAAGCGGCCAACTTGCTGGCGCTAGACCCGTTCTACGGGGCAGGGCAGGGCGCGGATGTCCAGACCTCTCGCGGCATCCCAATCTCCCCCAACGTGGGGAGCTATGGAGCCAGCTACCCGTACAACGAGAAGAATCCGCTGGACTTCTCCCAATCCTGGGACAACACAAACAAGACAACCCAGGGGAGCGGAACGGTCCTGACCTCCAAGAGCGGATACTCAGACGTGAATACCACCGACGTCGGCGGCGGCTTCACCCTCACTGAGAGCTACGGCGGGCTCTCGGAGAAGGGGACTATGACGCTGTCATCGGGGGAGCAGACATCGGAGGATTACTCTCAAGACACGAAGTACTCTGACTCCACGGCCAACACGACCACGCAGGAAACCACGGCGGCGGTGGATCTCAATGACTTCGACAACACGACTTCCGCCAGCCCGAGCTGCCCGAAGTGTCACAACCCGATGCCCCAACAGCCCGAGGCGAACGTCTACCTCGATCGGGCCTTCGGCACCTTCATGTACCAGGATCCCAACGCTCCGGGATCGCCCAGCTTGATTGGGAAGCTTGCCACCTACAAACGATACCTGGCGATCAATTACCTCGGCACGGTCAACGGGCAGGCCGTCAGCCGCGAACGCTTCGTCGATGTGCGCCCGGGTGACCCGGCGAGCCAAGCGATCGACGTCCTGACCTACCTGGGATACATGAGCGCGAATGCCGACGACGCGTTCAGGCCCTCAGCGGCGATCACGAGGATCGAGCTCGCCGGCGCCCTGGGCGGCATGGTGCATCTCGCGCCGTCTCGGGTGCTGACCCTGACCTTCGGGTCGTCCCGCGGACAGAACTTGCCGGTCACTGAGGCCGCCCTGGTCACGGGTCTCGTCAAGACCCTCAAGATCAAGAAGGGCGTGGCGATGGGCTACCTCAAGCAGGCGTTCCACACCTACGCTTCGCGCAGGGCCGTGACCCGCGGTCAAGCGGCCGAGGTCCTGTTCGCCGCGCTGCGATCCAGTTGTCTCGAGGGCTGCTCATTCAACAAGGTTCAGCCGCCGGTCACGCCGGTCCAGAACGTCGTCTCGCTCGCGGTCGGCCCTTCCGGAGGGTCGGTACTCCAGGGCCAATCCGTCTCGGCTATGGTGCAAACCAGCCAGTATTCGGGCAGGTTACTGAGAATGAAGCTCGGTATTCGCGGCCTGCCGTTGGGGACCACTGCCTCCCTCAAGCCGGCCTCTCTGCTGGCCGGAAAGTCCTCCAAACTGACCATTCGAACATCACCGTCCACACCCGCGGGAACCTACCCGATCACCATCACGGCGGCCCCGAGCGACCCAGTGTCCGCGGGCTCTACCCGCACAGTGACCTACGACCTGACAGTCAACCCGGTCAAAGTGGCGACGAAGTTCCAGTCCTTCCAGTGCTCCTCATCGGGATCGAACAACATTTCCTGCCAGGGCACACTCGACAGCACCGTCGTCACGCCCGCCGGGGGACCGACTCCGCTGGCCAACCGCATTGTCCGAATCACCTATTCGCCGCCGGACGGTTCCGCGCCCGTGGTCGACATCGCACAGACCGACACGAACGGCAGCTTCAGCGACACGCTGACGACTCCGACAGGAGGCCCGCTCACTGCCGGCACATGGCAAGTGGCGGGGCTCTACGCCGGCGACCGCACGAGCGACGCCACAAGCGGGAGCCAGAGCGTGATCGTGCAGGGGCCTTGAGGTTGTTCGCACTTCTGGGGAAAGCGTAGGTGAGGCCGACTCCATTCATTTGCCAGCTCGCAGAAGGAGGGCGGGACCTTTTGAAGAGGTCCCGCCCAGCCTTGAGGAGTAGAAGTGAATGCTATGTCAGGTCTGTGACATGGGCAAAAGCTTCCTCGCCCAGGAGCCTGCGCTGTGTAGCCAGCTGCTGGCTCGGCGGTCTCGCCTTGAGTCGACCCGCGCCGCTCTTCGGGCGGCTCTCGCCTCTTCGCCAGCGGCGCGCAAGGATTGCCGGTGAACCAATGTCTTCATCTTGATTTCAGTGTTTGCGTTGTAGGCTTTCGCTCGGTCCTGTGGGTGCATATAGAATTCGCTCACTACTTCACCGTTGCCCTTCTGAAATCTGAGTGATTCTGTTTCGGTCCTGATGAGAGCGTATGTCGAGAGCTGCTCTTTCGTACGTCGTCTGGCCGACACAGCCGGCGTGAAGGTGATCACAGAGAGTTGTCAGTTTTCAGTTGTCAGTTTTCAGTTCCAGCGACCGCGAGCGCACGGGCTTGGAAGACTCAGCACACTAGTCGCGGTGATGGTCTACGTGGAGGATTCAACGGCAGTTTCGAGTTAGCCTCGCATGGCTATGGGCACCACCAAGCATGAAAATAGCGGTCGGGTCAGGGTGGTTCGTCGTGTACAGGAAGGCTAATGAAGGCAAGGCTTCGAGCGCCATTTTGAGAACCAGACCACGATACCGGCTCACCCGGCCGCCGCCTGCACATTCTCCGTTCAGAACGCCGGCTTCGCTCGCCACCTGAAACTCGGAGTCGCCTCTGCCCACCAGCTCCTGGATGGCCTTCCGTCCCTCTTCTAGCCAGGTTGGCTATGACCGGGGGTGTGAGCGACTTCATAGAGGCTCATGCCCGGACAGGGCTACATTAGGAGGGTCCCCTACCGTATGAGCTTAGTGGGAAGCCGCTATACCTTATATAGGAGGAGGATGAGATGGGAGAGTTCGATGAGTGACGAGTCACTGAGCCGGGAGAGGAGTGACTTCCTCAGTTCCTTAGCCGCGCAACGCGGTTTTCTACGCTACACGGTTCGCGATCTTAACGACGATCAAGCCCGGGAGCGGACGACCGTCAGCGAGCTGACCCTCGGGGGAATCATCAAACACGTCGCCCTTGTCGAGGCGCGGTGGGCGAACTTTATCGAATCGGGCGCTGCGTCATTTTCCGAGATCGATCAGGGCAGCGCCGAAGAGTACAAATTGACCTTCCGCCTGGTCGAGACTGAGACACTACAAGGGGCGCTGGACGAGTACGAAAGAGTTGCTCAGCGGACGGACGAAATCGTCAGAACCGTTCCATCGTTCGACGATGACCACGAGCTTCCACCCGCGCCCTGGTTCAAGCCAGGAACGAGATGGTCGGTGCGCACGACCCTGCTCCACATACTCGCTGAAACGGCTCAACATTCCGGTCACGCCGACATAATCAGAGAAGCTCTCGACGGCGCCAAAACGATGGGCTGATCGGATACAACCAGGCCGACAGGTTGGCGAACGGCGACCATTCACGAGCTCTTCTCACCAGGTGTTCCGCAGTGCTAACTGCCTCGCTCAGACTTTCCGACGTAGGAGGGTCGCGGCGTAGGAAGGTAGGGTCGCGAACTGATTTGTTGCATTGTGAACTGTATCCAGTCCTTTCCCATTGAGGGAGGTCCTCAGGCACGGTCGGCGGGGAGGATACGGAAGGGCCTCTTACCGGCTCCGTTAAGAACACGAAAGTGACGTTCGTCCAGAGTTAGCAGATTTAAGCAATTTAGGCGTCTTGAGAGGACCACAAGCGACGCGTCCGCAAGTCCAGGATTAATGTTGGCGTGAGACTCAATAATCTCCAGCGCCTCCCTGAGGTCAGGGCCAGAGAACGTCGCCAACTGGTACACGCCTAAAGCCAGCTGGGACAAGAACGCGCGCTCGGCATGTGGACCGAATCGAGTGCAAATGAGGTAGTCAAGCTCAGCTGCGACAAATGGTGACAGGATGCGGCGGTCTTCCGCTTCCACGAGCGCTCGGGCAGCGGCTCCCGAAGAGGAGCTTCGATCGAGCGCGGCTAGCAACCCGCTCGTGTCGAGAAGGATCAATCCTCGCCGAAGCCAATGAGCAACTCATCAACCCGATCCGCTAGATGAGGGTCTCCGCTATCGAAGAGGGGCAAAGTAGGCCGCGGTGCCACTGTGTCGTCAACGACTCTGCGAATGCCTTCTCGGATCAAATCTGCCTCGCTCCGCCCGCTAACTTTAGCAGCGCGCTTGATGTCCGAACGGAGGTCGTCGGGAAGGTAGACAGTGGTTTTCCTCATCGCCATACATCATACCCTACGTAGCGAAGAGCGGATACGTGACGGGATCCCTTCCACTGCCTACAACGGGGAATGTCCGGATGGGACTGACAACTTACGGGAGGTAAAGCGGCACCTCCGGCATTCACCTATCGGATTCTGACCGATAGCACCATTCTATCGAGGCAGTTGGCAGCTGCTGTCCATGCATCTAGTGGTTCGTTCCTGAAATAGCTTGACAATGTTCGACCTTCCGAAGGATGGACTGGACAGAGGCGGTCCAGACGAAGGGCGTGGGGTCGGAGTTGTGCATCTGGATGAAGGCGGAGATAGCATCGATGAGTTCCGGGACGCTGCCGAAGGCCCCCCGCTTCAGTCGTTTGCGGGTGAGCGTGCTGAACCAGCACTCGACGAGGTTCAGCCAGGAGCAGGAGGTGGGCGTGAAGTGGAAGTAGAAGCGAGGGTGAGTTGCCAGCCACTCTCTGACCTTCGGGTGGGTGTGGGTGCCGTAATTGTCGAGCACGAGGTGGAGATCGACGGAACTAGGTAACTCCCGATCCAGCCGGCGAAGGAAGCTCAAAAACTCTTGATGGCGATGGCGCGGTGCGCAGTTACCGAACACCGTACCCTCGGCAACATTCAGAGCGGCGAACAGGGTCGTGGTCCCATTTCGTTTGTAGTCATGGGTCATCGTCTGGCACCGACCGCGGACCATCGGGAGCGTCGGCTGGGTACGGTCGAGTGCCTGAATCTGCGATTTCTCGTCCACACACAGGACGACTGCCTTATCCGGCGGGTTGAGATACAGACCGACTACATCAGTGAGCTTCTCGAGAAACTGCCGGTCGGTAGACAGCTTAAAGGTTCGCACCCGATGCGGATGAAGGTTGTGAGCATCCCAGATGCGATGGACAGTTTGGTGACTGACACCCGCCTCCTTCGCCATGCTGCGGGTACTCCAGTGGGTCGCGTCGGCGGGCTTGGTCTGCAGAGTTGCGTCTACCACAGCGGCCACGTCATCCGGGCTGATTGAACGCTTGCGGCCACGACCCGGTGCGATCTCAGTGAGAGCGCTTGGTCCTCCCGAAGAGAAGCGCTTGCGCCAGAGCAAGACGGTCGACCGGGTTGTGCCGAGATCGGATGCGATCCGGTGGTTTGCCAGTCCGTCGGCGGCGGCCAGGATGATCTTTGAACGGAGCACAAGGCTCTGCGGCGAGTTGTGAGCACGAACCCAGGTGACGAGGGTCGCTCGGTCGGCATCGGAGAGAGCGAGAGGCGATGCTTTGGTCCACATACTGGAGCGTACACGGGGATGGTACCTATTGTCCAGTTAATTCAGTTACGAACCAGTAGTGACCATAGTGAGGTTGGATGGATCGACGGGCTGTCATAAACGGCTTAGCATGTTTGGGCTCTGATGACAGAGGATCCGGAGGAGCAGAAGGACTGATTTGACCACCTCACCACACAGTGAGGGGGGTGGCGAGGTGGTAGGTTTTCATAAATAGCGGCAGGGCGCTAAATCACTCAAATTTGTGCCAGTTACAGGGAAGTCTGCTCGATGGCTTGAAGCGGCTTCCGTGGCAGGAAAACTGGTTGGTTTGCCGAGTTGATTCCAGCCGGGTTCGGGTGGCATCAAAGCCTGCGCCGTCATCTCCCGCAACGCTGAACAGCATCGGCCTGACTAGTGGACGGAATGGCTTGACGACACCTTTGGGGAGGTACCAGCACACCACTTCTCCCTGCCTCAGACCGCAGCTGCCACTGATTGGTCTCACTCAGCGCATGTCGCAGCGCGTGATCTGCCTTACCCGAGGCGCAGTGCATTCCGGGTGATCGTCGTATCGTTTAGACTAGCAACCTCTAGGTCCACAGCTGACCCCAGAGCATTCGACCGACGACACTGATCACGCCCTACCTTTTACGGCCTCAATTATGGCGTAGATCACGAGCATCCAGAATGCCCCAAAGCCGATGACGATGATGAAGGATATGATCGGAGCGTGCCCGATACCTCCTGCTTGCAGGGTGAAAAAAACGAACTGTGCGAGGATGATCACGGCCAAGACTCCGACGGCTGCCCAAAATGCCTTCATGTGATGAATCCTCCTCCTAAGGTGACCGTGCAAGGGCTCATGCATACCATCCGCCAGGCCGGCAACGCTACCCGGTCAGCACCTTGATACTGCAGTCATCTTCCTCTAGTTGCTCTTGTCTTGGCATCCTCTTCGGCCAACGCGCGACGCAGTATCTTCCCCATTGCCTGCCTTTGGAGGGTCCGAACGAAATGCCGATACCGGCAACGATGGTCCACTTTTGCCGAATAAATAGGGTCTTCACCCGATGCCACTTTCCATCGACCTGTGCAAGCCTCGGTTGGTCCAATCCCCCAGGAGTGGGTCGAACGATAGGTTCAGCCTGGGTCAGGCGCAGTTTTCCTTTACCGAGTCGAGGAGTCAGTCATGAATAAGATGCTTCGTGGCCTTTCTGCAGCCGCAGTTATCGCGGGTGTTCTGCTGGCCGGCGCCGTTCCGACGGCGGCCGTGGCAGGCGGCCTGCACCACAACATGGGGGTTTCTATTGGGAGGAGCGGTCTGACAAGCTACGATTCGGATGTTGCAGCGGGTACCGGCTTCGTCAGCCTCAGCGCGGGCGCTGAGACGACGTGCGGGCTCAAGGCTGACGGCTCAGTGCTGTGCTGGGGTGATGCCGAATATGGCCAAACGAATGTTCCGCCCGGGACTTACAAGCAGATCAGCTCGGGCGTCTTTTTCACGTGTGGGGTTCGGACAGACGGTTCGGTGGTGTGCTGGGGAAGTGACTTCGCCAACGTCAAGAAGGTTCCGGCGGGAAACTACACGCAGGTCAGTGCCGGCAACGGGTATGCGTGCGCGTTGAACAATTCGGGCTCGATTGTCTGCTGGGGGCGCGGCGCCGTGGTGACATCCGTCCCGAGCGGCACATTCACACAGATCAGTGTAGGTTCCTCATTTTCTGCCTGCGCGTTGAGCAACGGCGGCTCGATCGTCTGCTGGGGAGACGGCTATCGCGGGCCAGAACTCACCCACTACCGGTACTTACACGCAAGTGAGCGTGGGTGAGTACAATGCGTGCGCCATAGCCACCGGAGGGTCGGTTACATGTTGGGGATCGAGCTCCAGTGGTGTAGAACAAGCTCCCTCGGGGTCGTTCACGCAGGTGAGCGCCGGTGACGGAAGCGCATGCGGCGTGATGTCGGGCGGTATGGGAATCTGCTGGGGAATCCTGTCGAAAGTGCCACCAGGATCGTACTCTCAGATGAGCACGAGCTCATGGACGTATTTCGCTTGCGGTCTCACGACTGACGGGACGGTGCGCTGCTGGGGCAACAACCTCGAGGGTCAAACCATCGTGCCGACAGAACCGTTTATGGCGGTCAGCGCGGGCTACGAGTTTGCTTGCGGGCTGAGAGGTGGAGCTTCGGTCTGTTGGGGGTACACCAACGACGCCCTTGCCATGGTGCCATCAGTGAAGCTCACTCAGGTCAGCGCGGGATACGCCTTTGTTTGCGGGCTCGGCTCGAGCCGCCAGATCATATGCTGGGGAAGCAATGGGAACGGCCAGGCGAAGCCGCCAGCCGGAGCCTTCGCCCAAGTGACTGCCGGACGCCGTTTTGCGTGCGGTTTGAGGAGCCGGGGCACGATTGTCTGCTGGGGCAGCAACTCCGCCGGACAGACTAGGCCTCCATCGGGCATATTCACACAGATCAGCGCCGGAGACAACTATGGATGCGGCGTCAAGAAGGGCGGTAAGGTGGTCTGCTGGGGGAACAACTCATCGGGGCAGGCGCACCCGCCGTCCGGCGCGTTCACACAGGTAAGCGCGGGTTATCGATTCGCGTGCGGCCTGAAGGTCCGCGGCTCGGTAGTGTGTTGGGGTGACAAGAGTCAGGGGCAGGCGCACGTGCCGGCAGGTTCCTTCACCGCCGTGAGCGCGGGCAACAATTTCGCTTGCGCGATCAGGGTCGGAGGCAAGGTGGGTTGCTGGGGAAACAACTCTTCTGGTCAGGCGCGACCGCCGTCGGACACGTTCGCGGAGATAACCGCCAACAAGTTTCCTCAGTCGCAGCCGGGAAGCAAAGGCAACGGTTACGCGTGCGGTCTCCTGAGCACGGGTGGCGTTAGATGTTGGGGACAGGTTCTGCACATGAGCGTTCCCGCGCGGCCGTAAGGCTGGGGAGGAACCTACATTCCGGCCGGCGCCGGTATTCATTTCTCTCTGAAGCCCAGCTATCCTTGCCCCCAATAAGGAGATTCGAGCTGCCGAACAACTCTAGAGATTTGGGCGGAGCCTGGGTACTCGAATGAGGATCAGCCAGTACCTCGCGGATTTACGTCAGATCTTCAACAGCAACGTATTGCTGTTATCCAGGTCCGTCCGGTTTTGAGGGAAACAGGGTTCCGTCCGGATACAGCAGATTTAGCTCTCCCCAACATCGGAAGCCGCCTTGGGTCCTGATTCCACAGGCATAGTTCCCGGCCGCGCTGATCTGAACAAAGCGACCAGAAGGGGGCCAGGGCCACCTGGAGTTCTCTTGGCCCCAGCAGGCGACAGTGCCACCGGCTGTTAGGCCGCACGCGACCCCAGCGCCGGCGCTGATCTGCGTGAACCGACCGGAGGGTGGCGTCGTCATGCCGGAGCTGTCGTCACCCCAGCAGGCGATGGCCCCTCCGGTTCGCACCGCGCAGGCGTAGTTCTCTCCCGCACTAACTTGCGTGAAACGACCGGAAGGCGGCTTTGTGTCACCATGCGTGTCGGGACCCCAGCAAGCCAGGCGTCCGTCCGTTCTCAGGCCGCAGGCAAAGTCGGCCCCGTTGCTGACTTGGGTAAAGTGACCGGACGGCGGAGTAGTTTTCACCCAGCCGCCCCAGCAGGCGATATTTCCTCCGACCCTGAGACCGCAGGAATAGACGAGTCCCACGCTCACCTGGGTGAAGGTGCCCGCAGGCGGGTTCAACTCACCTGGTTCACCTCCGTCTCGTTGCCCCCAGCAGACAACCTTCCCCCCAAGCTTCACGCCGCAGCCGGCAAGGCCGTCGGTGCTGTAAAGGCTGATCTGAGTGAACGATCCTGCAGGAGGTTTTGGGGTGCCGCCGCCAGAATCGTCTCCGCCCCAGCACACGATCGAGTTATTCTTCCGCAACCCGCAGACGCCAACGGCATCGAATACGCCTGGCCCTCCCTGCCCAGCAGCGGTGACGTACGTGAGTGATGGGGTCGAGGCGAACATTTGACCGCTGTTCAAATTCCAGCAGACGGCCGCGCCACCAACTTGCACGCCACAGGCCGAATCTCCCGCAACGCTGAACTGCGTGGGTCTGCCTGTTGGACGGAATGTCTTGACGACACCATTCGCGCCGTACCAGCACACAACTTGTCCCCCTGCCCTCAGACCGCAGGTGCCACTGATCTGGATGAACGGACCCGACGGAACCTTGCCTGGTGGAACAGCTCCCCAGCACACGACCGCCGCGTCGCGCTTCAGGCCGCAGGCAAACAAACTCCCTCCGTTGTTCACGGCGATCTGCGTGAACTGACCCGCAGGGGCAGGGCCCACCGGTTGTCCGGTGACCTCGGGACCCCCGCCCCAGCACACCGGCCTACCGTTGCGCCTCAACGCACAGCCATATCCGATCTCTTCGCCTTGATCCGAGCCCGTGGTGACCTGAGTGAACGTCCCTGCCACCGGCGTCGAGGGGCTAACCCCGGCTCCGGGACTGCCGCCTCCCCAGCACACGATAGTGCCGCTGAGCTTGATTCCACACGCATAGAAGGCCCCCAGGGCTGCGCTGACCTGGGCGAACCTGCCGGATGGCGTTGTGACATCTCCGTCCCAGCAGACCACTGCTCCACCGCTCTTTATCCCGCACGTGAAATTGTTGCCGTCAGCCCAGTACCCCGTTCCTCCCGTGCTGACCTGGATGTAACGACCGCTTGGAGAATCGACTGCACCCCCGCGGCTATCTCCCCAGCAGATAACCTTTTGTGTTTTCGTCAGGCCGCAGGCGTAGCCAAAACCGGCACTAACCCCTCTGAACCGCAGTGCAGTGTTGGCGTGGGTAGTAGTAGAACCGTGCTCAATCGCGGTTGCGGAAACGGGCCCAGTTGCGAAGGTTGCGGCAGCGAGCACGACTGATGTCGAAACAGCTACGCCGATGGATTTCATGGTACTCCTCGCATAATGACGGGTCGACGGCCCATCGCACTGTTCCGGGCGAGGAATGCCGGGCCTCACTCAGCGCATTCAGCGCGTGAGCTGCCTCTATCCGGAGCGTACTCTTACGATTGGATTTCCGCAATCGGGTCCTGACCTGATGCCTTGACACGGTCCGCGCCGACTCTTTCAGGGTTATAACGCATTCTTGCTCCCGCTTTGCGCTGAACGAACTACTTCGTAAGCCCCTATTCTGGGATGTAGGACTTCTGCCTCAATCGGCTCATTGCTGGTCTCGTCCGGACGCCCTCCGGACTCCTTCGACGTGGTTACCAGTTAGTGCGGCGACCAACTTGGCGGCATCGACGGTTCCCAAACCGGTCGCGAGGTCGTATCCCTTGACGGCGGCATACCCCTTTACCGTGTATTGCCGGCCGTTCTGGTTGAACGTGACCGTCGTGTTGCCCTTGGTGATGTCCGGCAGACCCGGCGAGCCCGAGCCGAGCTTGTAAAGCCTGGGATTGAGCAAGCCCAGTGGCGAGCCGTTGGCCTGATCGGCCACGGCCACGATGCCCGCGAAGAGCGGTGTGGATAGGCTTGTGCCGCCATTGATGTGGTAGCCGGCGGCCCAGCTGCCCGCGAAGCTGGTGTAAACGAGGGCGCCAGCATTAAAATCAGCGCTGAGGGAGATATCTGGGACGCCGCGATGGTTGCCGGTTACGCGGCGTACCGAATTCTGATACGCGGGTCGGGCGAAAACAGACGAAAGGCCACCGCTCCCCGCGGCGATACCCCGGCCGTTGGGGTAGTCATTCCATGCCGTATCCATCGCGGTTCGGCTTCCTGCGGAATCGAGGTGGAGTGTTGTGCCGCCGACGGCAGTGACCAGCGGATCACCGACCGGCCACTCGGTGACCGGGTGGAGGAAGTAGTCTCCGTTGAGATCGCTCCAGTCGGTAGGTCCGAGGTCGCCTGGGGCGGCCAGGACCGTGACGTTGTGCGCCGCCGCGTTCTTGTTGGCGCTTCGAAGATCCAGGATCGACTGCTTGCTCGGAAACGTTTGCTCAGCGGCGCCGAAGCTCTGGCTGATGACATTGGCCAGCTTGTGGTTGATGACATAGTTCTCGGCATGGACGATCTCGGGAAAGCCGGCCGTGCCGAGGGTTTCGTCGACAGGCGTCTCGACCAACAGGATGTTGGCTCCGGGCGCCATGGCGTGTGCGTACTCCACGTCCATCGACGTCTCGAACGCCCATCCCTGCATACTGCCTGCATTGGGGTCGTAAGCGGGAATCTTGCCGGCCGGAGTGATGACTCTGAATGAAGGAGGCGGAGGCAGACTGAAGTCGGCATCAAAATGGGCCAGATCATGAGCGATAGTGGGCGAGCCGAATGCATCTACAATCGCGATGGTCGTCCCCCGTCCGTTGAGGGCAGCGTTGAAGAGCGGCTCCATGTCGTAGGCGGTCTGCAGTTGGAGCGGCGAGTAGCAGACCACATGTTGCTGCGTCCTACATTGGGCAGTCGTCGGCGGGTTGGCATACGCTCGAGCCGCGAGCGGGAAGCCCGCCGGCCGCGGAAGCGGAAGCGATAGCCGATGAGCTGGATGACTCAGACCATCGGGCCGCGCAGCCCAGGCCGAGGCAGCGGACAGCGCGCCAACCGACAGAGTGAGGGCAATAGCAAGCATCCTGGTTCGACTCTTCATGTTGGTCCTCCACGGAGTTGACGAGTTATCTTGTTTGACGCGACTGTTGACGGATGTTCCAGGGCTCGAGGATCGGAACGCTACGCCGGAAACTCGGTAACCGACTGTCCGAGGCTGTTCGCCACCCACACGTGGTGGCCGTCCGTAGCTATGGCCGAGGGGCCGCTGAACTGGTATTCGGAGCCCGACAGCACCGCGATCACCTTGCCGGTCCGAGCGCTAAGCTCAGTCACCGAGCCTTGGATGTTTGCCACCCAAATGTGAGTGGCGTCCGAGGCGATGGCGTCGGCGCCGCTGCGCAGCGACGGGGCTGAGATTACCCTGACGAGCTTTCCGGTCGAAGCATCGAGCTCCGTGACGCCACCGTTGGACGTGCCATCAACTAGCGGGTTGCTCGACCACCCAGACGTGGCCTCCGTTGAGGGCAATCGCATCAGGAGCCGCGAATCGAAACGACGCGCCGGAGATAACCCTGACGACCCTCCCGTCCGAGCGCCTAGCTCCGCAACCGACCCCTTCCCAGACGAGCCGTCACACGCCACCCAGACGTTCCGTGGCACCCGAGGCGATGGCCCCGACGTCGAGCCCGCAACCCGATGACGATTCTCCCCAGATACCACCTGGGCAGTCCGCGGCGTTGAGCTCGGTGACCGGCCCCGGAAGGCTGGGAAGCTATTGGCGACCCAGACGTGCGTGCCGCCGCGCGGCGATTAAATTGCGAAACGTGGTGAGGCTCAGACCAATTTGTTTTGCTGAGATCTCCCTGACCACATTGCCGTTCACCGCGTTGAGCTCGGTGACGGCGTCCAGGCCAGTGTTGGCCACCCAGACGTGGGCGCTGTCTGCCGCCATCGCCGTGGGCGTCGGGTCCGAGATCGCGCGTTGGAGCCGGCCCGTCTTGGCGCTCAACATGGCAACAGAGCCACCGCTTGCCACCCACATGTGCCCGCCATCCAGGGCCAGGGCGTCCGGCCCGTTGAATCTGTAGCTCGACCCGGTGATCGTCGCCGCCAGGGCGCCAGTGCGAGAGCTGAGCTCCGTGACCGAGTTCCCGTCATAGTTGACGACCCAGACGTGGGCGCCATTCGCCGATATGCCGGCGGGTTCCTTGAACCCATAACGGGGACCGGAGATCGTCCTGATCAGAGGCGCCGGTCGTCGCGTCGACCTCTAGGACCGAACCGCTGGCCTCGTTCGCCACCCATAGGCGGCCACGCTGCAGGGAGAGGCCACCCGGAACATTGTTGGACTCGAACCCCGAGTCCGAGATCGTTCTGATAGGATTGCCCGTCGAAGCATTCAACTCCATCAGCGCCCACCCGTCCGGGGACACAGCGGTCGCCAGCCATACGTGTGCGCCATCTGAGGCGACAGCCACGGGGAACGCCAGCGCGGCACGTGAAATAACCCGCACCAACTTGCCTGTCGAACCCTCAAGCTCGGTGATAGAGGCGCCGGACCCATCGGCTACCCATACATGAACGCCGTCTGAACTGATGGCATCGGGGCCGCTGAATTGGAACGCTGGGCCGGAGATCACTCTAACGAGATCACCGGTCGAAGCGCTGACCTCGGTGACGGAGCCTCCTTTTGTGCCTAGGCCGTTGGCCACCCAGAGCTCACCGCCTGCCACCGAGATTGCCGCCGAGTAGTTGAGCCGGTACTTGGGACCCGAGATCACCCGCACCAGGTTGCCCGTCGCCGCATCGAGCTCGGTTATCGAGCTGTTCGTACCTTTCGAGCAGATGGTCATGCAGGCGCCCCCGTTGAGAACCCAGACATGGGCACCGCGGGCAGCGATGGCGATGACGGGATTGAAGAAGTGGCGGGCGTAGGGATAGGCCAGGCCCGAGATAACCCGGACCAGGTGCCCGCTGGCGGCGTTTAGCTCTGTCACGGAATCCGTGTTAGCTACCCAGACATGGCTGCCATCCGAGGCAACCGCGCTGGGGTGGCTGAAACCCCAGCCGAATACCTTCACTCCGGTGGGTGACTGTTGTCTCGATGCCGCGGATGCGTTCAGTGCACCGCCGGCCGTCATCAGTGCGGCGGCGCACAGGGCGATGGTGCAGCGGCGGATCAGGTTCTCGAGATGGCTCATACTTCGTTGTTTCATGCTCTTCCTCCAGCTCTTCTGTGGTTAGGATCGGCTTGCGTGCCGGCCGCGGTCCGAGTGTGCAGACCGGCGGGGAGAATGCGAGTTGGCGGTTCTTTCCGTCATGCCGGGAACTCGGTTACCGACTGTCCGCGGCCGTTCGCCACCCACACGCGGCGGCCGTCGGTGGCTATCGCCGAGGGGCCATTGAACTGGTACTCGGAGCCTGACAACACCGCGATCACCTTGCCGGTCCGAGCGCTAAGCTCAGTCACCGAGCCTTGGATGTTTGCCACCCAAATGTGAGCGGGATCGGAGGCGATGGCGTCGGCGCCGCCGCGCAGCGACGGGGGTGAGATTACGCTGACGAGCTTTCCGGTCGAAGCATCGAGCTCCGTGACGCCGCCGCTCGAACTCCCATCGCCGTTGCTGACTACCCACACATGACCGCTGCTCAAGGCGATCGCAGCAGGATGGTTGAACCTGTCCGACGGGTCTGAGATGACCCTGATGAGGCTTCCCGTCTGGGCGTTCAACTCGGTGACAGAATTACCATCGTCATTCGCGATCCATACGTGCGTGCCGTCGGTCGCGATGGCGCGGAGACTCGCAAACTTGTAGCGCGCGCCCGAGATCACCTTGACGACCTGTCCGGTCGATGCGCTGATCTCGGCCACGGCACGCGAATAGGGAGGCTTAGAAGGGTAAAGTCCCGCCCAGACATGAGTTCCGTCCACGGCAATGGCCTCGACACAGCCCCGTAGTGATGGACAATAAGAGTTGCAGCCCGGCGTGGGAACCGAGATCATCCGAACCAAGGCCCCACTCGTCGCGTTCAGCTCGGTGATACAGTTGTTGCCGCTCGCCACCCAGACATGGGCGCCGCCGGTGGCGACCGCGCCGGGACCCACGAACCCATAGCCGCCCGAGATCACCCTCTCTAGTCGGCCGGTCGTAGAGCTGAGCTCGGTGACAGAGTTGCCGGTGCCGTTCGCGACCCAGACACGGGAATCGCCCAGGGCAATGGCTCGGGGTTCTGCAAAGCGATAGCTCGCCCCCGAGATCGCCCGAACGAAGGCGCCGGTCGTCGCGCTGACCTCTGCTACCTCGGTGGCCTGGCCGCACGTCCGACACCTTCCATCACCGACACCCAGCTCGTTCCCCACCCAGACATGGACCCCGTCCGAAGCAACTGCGTCGGCGCTCTCGAAGGCATAGCTCGGGCTCAATCCGTCTCTAACGACCTTCCCCGTTGAGGCGGTCAGCTCAGTAACCCCGCTGTCGCCGCCAAGGGCGCCGTTAGGGCCGAACCTATGTACCACCCATACGTGCACGCCGTCTGAGGCAACCGAATCCGTGACTGGTCCGGGTGGAAAGACCAGATTCCCAGTAAGATTGATCACTTTGACTAGGCGGCCGGTTGCAGCGTTGATCTCGGCGAGTTGATCGGGGCTCGCCACCCAAACGTGCGCGCCGTCGACCGCGATGGCGTCGGGCTCGTTGAACCGGTAGCTTGAGTCTGAGAGTGTCCGAGTAAGGGTTCCGGTCGAAGCGCGGACCTCGGTGACTGAGTTAGCGCTGGAGTTGGCGACCCATACGTGCGTGCCATCTGCGGAGATCGCGTCGGGGTCCGCAAACCCATAGCTGGGGCCTGAAAGCAGTCTGACGACATGGCCAGTCGAAGCGCTGAGCTCCGTCACCTGGCTGTGGTCGACGCAGCCAGCGTGACCGCACCGGTAGTGGGCGGCGACCCAGACGTCGGTGCCATTCGTGGTGATGGCCGCAGGGCCGTGGATGCCAGAGATCACCCTGACGAGGGCGCCGGTGAAGGCGCTGAGCTCCGTGATCGAGTTGCCGCCTCTGTTGGCCACCCACACGTGGCCGGTGCTCGAGGCGATCGACACCGGGCTCGCGAACGCATACCGCGGGCCTGCGATCGTTCTGATCCGTCCGCCGTTCGATGCGTCGAGTTCCGTAACCGAGTCCCCAGCGTAGTTGGCCACCCAGACGTGGGTGCCGTCGGATACGATGGCGTCAGGCTGATTGAATCCCCAGCCGAAGACGTGCACGCCCGTCAGCGCCGCTGGAGATGCCGCAATGGCACCGGGTCCGACGGATGAGTTCAGCGCAACACCGGCCGTAGTCAGTGCGAGCTGCGCACAGGGCGATGGTGCAGCGGCGGATCAGGTTCTCGAGACTGCTCATACTTCGTTGCTTCATGTTCTTCCTCCAGTTCTTGCGTGCTCAAGGAATGGCTTGTTTGCCGGCCACGGTGCAATTATCCTGGACAGCTGGAAGAAAGTCCACGCACAACTCACACAGCAGGTCACACAACAGCTCAACCAGCAGTCGGCGCGGCCATTCGAAGAAGAGCCGCGCGCCGTGGTACCATCCGTCAATGTCTACGGCGGTTATCCCGGCCTCTTTAATGAGGGTCCGGGGAGACTGGAGGACGTGACAAGCATGCAAACCCAGTCCTCCTTCGGGGATCTCTTGAGACGATACCGCCTGGCCGCCGGCCTCACACAGGAGGAGCTGGCCGAACGGGCCGGCGTCAGCGCCAACGGCGTCAGCTCTCTCGAGCGGGGGGCGCGGCAGCGACCGTGGCCGGCGACCGTCGACCTGCTAGCTGAGGCGCTCAACCTGGGGCCTCCGGACAGAGTCGCACTGTCGGACGCCGCCAAGGGGCTGGATGCGACGGGGGAGCGATCTCCGACCGAGCTTCCCTCCGGCGGTTTTCTCGGATCGCTGCCGCAGGGAGCTCTGGTCGGACGGTCGTCGGAAATGGACCGCATGCGTTCCGTGCTGGCCTCGGTTGAGAGGAAACACGGGCATGTGCTGATGCTGGCAGGCGAAATGGGTTCCGGTAAGACCCGTCTTCTTCAAGAGCTGATGGTAGAAGCGCGACACCGAGGATTCCTCGTGGTGACAGGTATCTGCGATGAAGACGCCGGGCCGATGCCCTTCTCTCCCTTTCTGTCACCTCTGGCGCAGCTTGGTGAGGCGCAGGGAGCCGGGCGAGGATCAGAGGACGAGAGGCAGGCGGCGGCGGTCTCCGATCTGATCCGTAGGCAAGATCTCGCGGATGCGGCCACCGAGGCATCGATCAGCGAACGGGTGACCGAGCTGCTCCTCCGCGCCTCAGCGACGGCGCCCCTGGCCGTGTTGCTAGACGACCTGCACTGGATGGACCCAGCCGGGCTCCGGCTTCTGGATTACCTGGCTCGCAGCACGCTCGGCTCGCGGGTTCTCATCGGAGCTTCCTTCTGTGACGAGGAGATCGAGACAAACCGGGAGCTGGCAAGCCTGCTGGAGCGACTGAGCCACGACCGCCTGCTAGACCTGGTGACGGTGCCCCGGCTTTCTTACGACGAAACGGCTTCGTATATCTCCGAGTCGATGCAGGGATCGGTTTCAGAGGAGTTCATTGGCTTTGCGCACCGACGGACCAAGGGCAATCCCCGACTGCTGGACGGGCTGGTGCGCTCGCTCGGTGGCCGGCTGCGCCTGGAAGAGGAAATCGGCGCGGGCGCCATGGGCCGAGTCTTTCGCGCCCACGACGCCGTAACCGGCAGGACTGTGGCGGCAAAGCTGATGCTGGCCCGGGCCGGCATCGGCTTGGACGAGCTCTTGCGCTTCCAGCAAGAAGGCGCCATTCTGCGCTCGCTGGACCATCCCAATATCGTCCGCATTTTCGACAGTTTCGCCGACGAGCATGTCGCCTGCATCGTGATGGAGCTGCTGGAGGGCGGATCGCTAGCCAGGGAACTGGACGCGGGGCCGATGGATCTCGACCGGGCGAAGTCGATTGCCCTCCAGACGTCGGAGGCCTTGTCCTACGCGCACGCCCAGTCGATCGTTCACCGGGACGTGAAGCCGGACAACATCATGATTCTGGACGGTGACCGGGTCAAGGTTACTGATTTCGGTGTCGCGCGGATTCTTTCCGTCGACACGAAGATGGGGACCATAGCGACCACCGGCATGCGGGTAGGAACGCCGCTCTACATGGCCCCCGAACAGATCGAGGGAAAGCGCGTCGATGCGCGATCGGATGTTTATGGTTTTGGGGCGGTGCTATACCACACGGTCACAGGAAGGCCCCCATTCGAGGGGGACGACGCGCTCGCGATAGCGGTGCAGCAAATGAAGGCGGAGCCGGCGCCGCCGAGCACAATTCGCCGGGGCCTGCCGCCGGAGTGGGATGCCCTGATACTGAAGGCTCTGGCGAAGGATCCACGACGACGGTTCCAGTCGTCGAAGGAGATGAAGGCGAGCATCGAGCGACTGAATACAGCCGCGCTTGCCAAGCCGCGGCGTAGCGTGAAACGAAGGCGGTTTATAGGAGCCGCGATCGCGGCGGCGGTGGTTGTCATGGCCGGCGGCCTGACGGCGATGACAGCCAGGTCGGGAAGCGCAAGCGGTGCGAGCTTAAGCTCCTATCTGTCGGGTCTCGCAGCAGAGGGGAATTTGAGCGGTACTGTGCTCGTGGCCAAGGATGGGAAGGTGATCCTGGATCGGGGCTACGGAATGGCAAATCGAGCCGCCAGTATCGCCAACGAGCCAAGCACCGAGTACGGTCTGGCCGATGCGACGACTACGTCCTTGCTTACAGCGGACGTTCTGCAGGGGACTGCACTTGGGTACGCCGACGGCGGTCTGGGCAGCCATCCTTTATGCCAAAAAGTCACCGTGGGGCTGGTAGGCCCGACCACCCTGCTTGGAGGCGCATGCCCCAAGCAGTGGCGAAGAATAACGCCGGCCCAACTCGTGTCGGGCACCTTGGGGCTGCCCGAGTATCGCTGGGGTCGTCCTGGGAACGGTATCGACCAGACCGAACGCGCCTGCTGGTCGTCACCGCTTGCGCCCTCCCGTCCGAGTCAGCGTTAGGTACACGTCCTGCGGTAACGTCCTGATGGCCATAGTCGGAGCCCGGATACCTTCGGCGGTTGGCCGGCTCCATATGGGTCTTGGCTGCCAACAGGCGTGATTCCTCGCCCCGGATCATCCCTGATCAAGGCCTGCAACTCGGACCCATATAATGGCAGCCGACTGGCCTGGCAATTGTTCGATGGCATGCGGTCGCCCCGGCTGGCGCTGGACTACGACTCGTCGGGTCACCACGTCAGTCCACGAGTATAACGACTACTTCGCCGCCTACTCCTCGGCGCCGGATATCTACCGCTACGATAACCTGCTCTTTGGCGGGCGCTTTATGCCGGCGTCCCTGACCCGACGTGAGCTTTCCCCACGCGGTATCGCGGCGCCGCCTGATCCAGGTATAGACGACGTCCAGTGGGCGGATGGCTGGAAGATTGGGATTTCTGCTTGGGTCCCGCGTCGAATACACCGTTGGGAACCTCTACAGCTATCAGACGGCGAACCTGCGATTCCCGAAGGCCGGTGTTACAGTGATCGTCATGTCGAACAGGCCTCGACCGATGCCCTGAATACGGCCGAGCATGCCGCCGCCTTCGTGCTGCCTGGGGCACCAGGCGCGACTGGCTGCGACCGGACCGCCGACTGCGTCTTCGCTCCTCGGCACGTACCGCCGTCGCGTGCGCGCTTCGATACCAAGAGCATCGTTCTCGTCTATCTTGGGCCGGATTCGAGGGTAGGCTTCCCGCGCCTAATGCTGTCTCCGCCCACTCCACGTTCCCTTTTGCAGAGAAACTTTCGAGGCCTCAGCGAACCGCTGCCAAGCGCAATGGGGCTCACCCGCGAGCACCTGACGCTCACCATTACTCGCGGCTCCCTGAGGCTGGGGACCTCGCAGGGGTACTCAGCCACAGATGGCGGCGGTCTGCAGATCTTTGGCGGTCCCCGCCGGCGCGCCTCTCATCGCCGGCTGACCCTCGAGCGTCAGCTGACGGACCTGACGCCCACGGGGTACTACCACTGGTCTGTGCTCGGCAACCGACTCTTCATTACTAAGGTCAGCGACCCCCTCTGCAGCACCCGGGCTCAGCTGTGCCGGGGACATGGACGCGGGTCGGGAAGCCATGAGCTCGTGGTGATCGGTCGACATCACATCCAATCTCACGGTTGACATCGCTGTACAGTGATGGTGATCGCGCTTGGTTTCCTGGCTCGCTCTGATAGCCGGTGCATGCTCTTGGAGGGCACGAAGGTGACGAAGTGATCTTCGCTCGGCTCCGTGGCAGACCGTCGGAGAAGTGCCCTTAGATTTATCGTGGGCCATGGTCGTTTCGATCTTTCTTCGCCTGTTCGAGTTTCGCCTTGAGTGCCTGTCTGGATTCGCGGTCCGTCAATCCGTTAAGGCACTGATACAGCTGCCATTCCGGACGCCTTCTGTCTAGTTTTTATGCTTAATAACATGACAAAACTGCCCTGCGGAGGGTATCGTTGGGCATGAAGGCATCCTCAAAAGACCGCCGAGCAACGAGCGTCGCCGATCGCGTCCGGCGAAGAGTTGATTCGTCGGCAGACAGACTATGGAGATTCAGCGACTTCAAGGATCTGCCGCCTGGAGCTGTAGCTGCCAGCTTATCGCGACTTCATCGCGACGGAGTTTTGAGCAAGCTTCGGCGCGGCGTCTATTACAAGCCGCGTCCAACTGTGGTGGGGCCCAGTCGCCCTACTTCTGAGGCATTGATTGCCAAAGTGGCGAGGGATCCTTTGGTTCCTTCAGGTCTGACTGCCGCGGCCTATCTCGGCTTTACGACGCAGACCCCGGCGACGCTTGAGTATGCGACGACTGCCAATAATGCTCCCACTGGTTTGGTGAGAGCGATCGTTCACACACGTCGATCCGGAAGGCGGCGATCACTCAGCGTTCGCGAGGGTGCAATCATGGAATTCCTTCGCGACCGAGGCGCTGCGAGTGATTTGTCTCCAGCCGAGACGGTGCAGCACCTCGAAGAGCTAGTTAGGGAGGGAGACACGTATAGAAAGCTGGCTCTAGCCGCCGACGGCGAGCCGCCGCGGGTGCGAGCCATGCTGGGAAGTCTCGGTGAGGAGGTTGGTGCTCCAGACCTGCTTCTGAGGAAGTTGCACCGAAGCCTTAATCCCCTGTCGCGTTTCGACTTCGGAATCTTGCGGGCGCTGTCCGCAGCTCCAAGTTGGTACGCCCGTTGAGGTTGTGCGAGCATCCTGACAGTCGAGACATTATTCAGGCAGTAGCGGATCGCATCGACCGTACCCCACAGTTTGTGGAGAAGGACTACTACGTCACTGAGGCGCTGCGCATATCCGTGACGACCTTGAACGAGCACATTATTTTCAAGGGCGGCACCAGCCTCTCAAAAGGTTGGAACCTCCTCAGCAGGTTTTCCGAGGATCTAGACCTGTATGTTGATCCTCAATCATTTGGCGATCACCTTGGATCGTCTGCGATCGACCGCAAGCTCAAAGGCCTAAGGGATCAAATCGACGCGCACCCCGGGGTTGAGGTATCTACCCGGGGCCGGCGGATTCTCGAAGCGTGGTCGCTCCCGCGACGCCATCTTCGGCTATGAAACAAGATTTCCTGAGATGCCAGCCATCTCAGCTACCGTCCGTGTGGAAGTCGGAACTCGTAGCGGGAATTATCCTACTGAGGTTCGGGCCATTCAATCCTTCGTCGGAGCCATGTTGGGTGAGGCGTTAGGCGACGAGATTACCGACCTAACTGCCTTCAGCATGACTCTGCTTCACTTCCGACGGACGTTTGTGGAGAAGTTGTTTACGATTCACAGTGAGGTTCATGAGCTGATGTCGGAAGGTACACCTCTTGGCCGACATTGTCGCCACTACGCGGACCTATATGTTCTTGCGAGTCAGGATTCCGTAATCGAAATGCTGGCGTCAGACGAATACCACGGTATCTGCACCGATTACGATACCGTGAGCAGAGCAGAGTTCGCCGACCGTTATCATCCGCCAAACGGGCTCAGCCTCTCTACCAGCGAAGGCATTTTCATCGCCGATGATGTCATGGAATCAATCCGGTCCGACTACGATGCGCAGTGTCGGTTGCTCTTCTATGAGACCCCACCGACGTTCGAAGATGTGATTGGTCGTCTGAAGGAGCTTGCTCCTCAGCTCTGAGGTGCGCCAAGCCTGTTTGCCCACTTCCCAACTGGCCGCTTCGAAATCATTTCACCGAACTCCGAGTCAGCCACCGGAGTTCACAGCGGCCACGCGCACTTGAGACGATCGTGATCATGAGGGCTTGAGCCTCAGGCCTTAGCAGCTCCGTTCCAGGAGCCACCATCCAACGAACTTTAGAAACGGCCGGGTCTAGGGGAACGACTGGCTAATCGATACGATCTCTCCTCGCAAACAGAGAGAAAAGTGTCTTCTTATACCATCCGTGTGGTTGGGAGTCAGCAGTTTGTACACTGCAGATCTTATTGCCATGGAGTAGGCTGAGCCAGCAGGACGGAGGGGGTGAGCGCATGCTTGACGTCCATCGGGTTGCACCTAGTGGTGCTCAGGATTGGCTGCCGGGGCAGGTGCGTGCCATGAAGTCTGGCGACGAACTTGCTCCACTGACAGTGATCTGCAGCTCCCGGGCCTGTGCGCTCGGAAACCGTCGTGCACTGGCACGATCGGGGAGCATCAACACTCGATTCGCTGTGCTGTCCGAGCTGTCGGAGTCGCTGGCATCGCCTCTGCTGGCCCGGCGCGGCCTGTCTCCGTTGACTGCAGTTGCAAAGCAGGCGTTGCTGCGCCGGTTACTTGCCGACCCAGCTGCCGGTTCTGTTCGAACCGACACGCCGCACGCATCGACGGTCGAGGCGCTCGACGGCGCCATCCGAGAGTTCAGGGAGCGTTCTGCAGCGGACGTGGACGGGGCGGAGTTGACGGAGGCTCTGACTGATCGGGGAGCCGTGCCGGCAGCGTTTGCCAGAATGCTGACCAGGTACGAGGAGATGCTCGAGTCACTTGGCCTGTATGACGATCGGGACCGGGTCGATGCGGCCCTCGAAGCCGTAGAGATTGGAGTCGACCTGCGCGATACCGGCGCGGTTATCGTACACCTGCCCCTTGGAATGACCGCACGTGAGGTCTCGCTGATCCGGGCTATCGCAGCGCGCACTCGGACGGTCGTTTCGCTACCGACTATCGATGCGGGGGCCGGAGATTTGGCGCCCGCGGAGGCGATCGCCGGGACGGAGAGCCTGGAGACCTCATTGAACCGCGGGATGGGCGGAGATTGTGGTGCGCCACCGGCCATGAAAGGCCGGTCTACAGCGAGCATGGGCGCCCCGTCATTTGGGCCGACCAAATCGGCTGGGGCGCCTGTGGCTGCGTGCGCGGCCTCCTTCTCGGAGCTGCACATTACTGCTGCCCCCTCGGCTGGAGAGGAGGTTCGGGCTGCCGTCAGGTGTGTCCTGGCGGAGCACGCGAGTGGCGTGCCGCTGTACGAGATCGCGGTTCTGCACAACGACGATCGAATGTACGGGGGCCTGCTCGCGGATGTTCTCGGCTCAGCTGCCGTGCCGTTTACTGTGCTTGGTGGGCGTCCGCTATCCGACAGCTGGGCCGCACGAGGATTGCTCGACCTCCTGCGTCTGCGCGATTCCGACTTCTCTCGTGTGTCGGTGCTCGCCTGGCTCAACGGATTCCCGTGGATACAGAAAGGCGTGCCGCAGCCGGCCACGTGGGAGAGACTTAGCCGCGAAGCTGGTGTGGTTCGGGGCGTCGACAGCTGGACGCAAGGCCTCGAGCGCCTGGCTAAGGAAATCGATCCCGAAGGCATGCTTGACGACCCAGACTCAGACATCGATCCCGAAGTACGCTCCTATCGCGAGCGAGTCGCCGGCGACGCCATTAGCATAGCCGCGTACGTGGTCAGGCTGGCGGACGAAACCGAGCCGCCGGCAGAGGCGACCTGGGCGGCATTCAGCCGGTGGGCGATTGATCTGTTTCAGGAGCACGTTCTTAGAACGTCATGGACAGGACCGGAAGCAGAAGCCGGGCAGCTCGTCATCGAGATACTCAGATCACTGCCATCAGCCGGGGTGGCGTCAGGCGGGGAGGCGGCTGCAGGAGCTGCGTCTGCGGAAGAGCCAGAGCGCCGCGCGCGACCTCTCCCTTGTACGCTATCTGTCTTGATCGAGACGCTGGAGGGTCTCTTCGATGCTCGGCGGCAGCCGGTGGGGAAATTCGGCCGGGGCATCTTGACGGGCAAGATCCAGAGCGCGGCGGGCTTGAAGCTATCGCGCGTACACGCCCTTGGCATGACTGAGTCGGCGTTCCCAAAGAGTCCGCCTACAAATCCATTTGTGCCTTTTGCCGGCGAGAGCGATCCACTCGACGATCGACGTACCGACATCGAAGGGCAGGCTATGGCGCTATTTATCACGGTGTCGGCGGCCGGAAATGCCAGCCTCTCGTTTCCCATCTGGGATGACGCCGGGCGGCCTGTATATCCCTCGCGGTGGCTGGTTCAGGCGGCCACCCGGCTCGAGGGACGTGCCATGACGTCGCAGCAGCTGCGCACACATCTGCATGGTCCGTGGTTCACCTCGATCCCGTCGCCTCTGGGCGGAGTTCGGCATGGTCCTGAGCCGGTCGACCTGGCCGAGTACCGTTTGAGAGCTGTGCTTGAGTGGCGCGAAGCTGACCGACAGCTCGCCTCCCACCCTCTCGCGGCCCGGTCCGACCTTCCACTCCAACGGTTCCTGGTTATTGGAGCCGCGAGGGCTTCGGCTCAGCTTACGGCGGCCGACGGAAACCTGGCAGACACGAGCCTGGACGGAGCTAACGGCGACGGGCTGAACATTCAAATGGACAAGTCCCTGAGCGCCACCAGACTCCAGGCGTGGGCCACCTGCCCATTTCGCTACTATCTGGATCGCGTGCTCGGCGTGCGGAGCACCGACCGCCCGGAGGATGCGCAGCGTTGGACGATCAATGCCCTCGATAAGGGATCGGTCATCCATACGATTCTCGAGCGGTTCTACAAGGAACTGATCGCGAAGGAACTGAGTGAGGATGGACGAGCGTTCGGTCCTGATGCGGGGAACGATGGCCCCCCTGGGCAGCAGCTTGACCAGGTTGCCCCGGACCGTCGTCAGCACGCTGTGTATGGGCCCGACGATTATGAACGGCTGGCAGCCATCGCGGCGGAGGAGCTGGACCGATACGAAGAGAAAGACATCACGGGCCACCCACTCGTGTGGAAGGCTACGCGCTCCGCCATCCTGGCGGATTTGGAGATCCTATTGCGCCGCGACGGAGAGGACCGCATTGCCGGGGGATGGAGCCCTGTGGCCGTCGAGCAAGCCTTCGGAGATATGGAGGGCTCGGGGCCGGCGTGGCCCGCGGTGTCGGTAAATTATGGCGCCTCGGAGCCTCTTCTCTTTCGCGGCAAGATCGATCGCATCGACCGTTCGCTTATAGGCACTGTCCGGGTGACGGACTACAAGACCGGACGAGCGGATCTCACGGAAACGAAGCTAGAGGACGACCCAGTCGTGGCGGGCACAGCCTTGCAGCTTGCCCTCTACGGCCGGGCCGTCAGAGAGCCGATGGACGCCGAATCGGTAACGGCCAGGTACTGGTACGCGTCCACGAAGGGCGAGTTCAAGACGGCAGGCCGGGCGATCGACGAGGAAGTGGACGAACGGCTGGTCGATGTTCTCGGGGGCGTTGTTTCCGGCATCACCGCCGGCTGCTTCCCTCAGATCCCACAGGCTGAGACGTACCGGCCGGGACGATCGTCCTGGGAAAACTGCGTCTACTGCGCTTTCGATCGCATTTGCCCGTCGGGACGCGACGCGGTCCAGGATCGCAAGCGAGACGCGCCGGGCGCACGAGCTTTCTACGACCTACAGCTCGAAGTTCCAGTGGTGGAGGAATGACGATCACGGCCATCCCGCTGCCGGACCGCTTAGCTCGAGAGCGCATCCGCACCGACCTGGACCGTACGTTTTTCGTCGAGGCCGGCGCCGGAACGGGCAAGACCAGGATGATCGTCGAACGCATAGTGGAGCTAGTGGCCGCAGGGAAGGCGACCGCCGCCTCGCTAGTAGCCATTACGTTCACCGAGGCGGCGGCAGGAGAGCTGCGCAGCCGGATACGAGAGGCCCTGGAGAGGGCCGCCGAGGATCACGATAGGACGGAGGAGCAGCGTGAGAGGCTGCGCGCCGCCGCCGACAACCTGGACGCCGCGGCGATCTCGACCATTCACGCGTTCGCGTCGGAGCTGCTGCGCAGCTACCCCTTCGACGCGAACTGTCCGCCTCGACTCGAGGTGGTCGACGGCACCATGGAAACGCTGGATCTCAACGAGAGGTTCCGCGACTGGTTCGAGCAGGCGGGCCAGGACCTCGAGTCACCGCTGGCGACGGCACTCGAGCGGGCCTTCGCGCTGGGGCTGACTCCAGCTCATCTGCAGAACTTGATGATCAAGTTCAGTCGTGAAGGCGACCTCCTCACGAGAGGCATGCAGTGGGAGGCGGCTCCACGGCCCATCGGCCTACGCTCCGCGGTTGCCCGGTGGGGGCAACTCATCGAGGACCTGGGTGAGCCGGACTGTCTACCGGATCACGGTTTCACGAGGGCGCTGACGGCCGCCCGCCTTCTGCGCGATCGGGCGCTCGGCGCGAAAACGGATACTGACTGCATGGGGGCCCTACTGCTGGCGGCCCAGATGCCTCAGGTCCATGGGGATCAAGGCAGCTTCAAGAAGCTGGGGGGAGATCTCGCCGTTGGCCGCAATATAAAGGAAACGCTGCACGAGGTAGCAAAAGAGGCAAAGGAGTTTCTCGCGCTCGAGCGCTCGGAGAGCCTGCGGACGCTCCTGCCGCATGTGGTGGACTGGGTGCTTTCCGGCGCAGACCAACGCCGCCTCGCCGGCAGGGCAACCTTTCAGGATCTACTGGCCTGGTCTCGCGACCTCTTGATGAATGACGATGTCAGGGGCGTTTGCCGGTCCCGATGGTCCCACATCATCGTCGACGAGTTCCAAGACACCGACCCGCTGCAGGCCGAGATCGTCATGATGCTGTCGGCCACCAAAGGATGGAGCCCGGAGGTCACATCGTGGCGTAACGCGCCGCTAATTCCCGGGCGGCTCATGGTCGTGGGGGACCCGAAGCAGTCTATCTACCGGTTTCGGAGGGCGGACATCGCGATTTACGAGGCGGTCGGACGCGCCGTTGTCGACAGCGGAGGCGAGATACTACGCCTCAGCACCAACTTCCGGTGCCGCCCCGAGATCGTCGACGTCGTGAACTGTTTCGGCCGGCGGGAGATAAAGGGGGACCCCAGCATTCAGCCGGCATATGTTGAGCTCGACATCGGAGTCGAGGGGAACGGGCCGTGCGTGAGCTGGGTAGGGAGCGAGCTGAATGGAAACGCCGACGCCGTCTGGACCGCCGAGGCCACGCAGGTTGCCCAGGCGGCCAAGTTTGTGCTGATCGATCGGTGGACTGTTCGCGATCCTGAGACCGGGCAGGTCAGATCAGCCAGGGCGGAGGACATCTGCGTCCTGATCCCCAGCCGGACAAACGTGAGGCGCCTGGAACAGGCCTTTGATGACTTTGACGTCCCGTACCGCCTCGAGAGTGGAGCGCTCATCCTTCGCACGCAGGAGGTCCGCGACCTGCTTTCGATCATGCGGGCGATCGACGATCCCTCGGATCAGGTGGCCTTAGTCGCGGCGTTGCGGTCGCCGGCGTACGGGTGCAGCGATCTGGAATTGTACCGCTGGGTGACTAATGAGGGCCGGCTCAATTACATGAATCCGCGCGATGGCGGGGTGGCTCGGGTCTTGGAGGCCATGCGTGACCTGGCTCGCCGCAACAATAGCCGGCACGACGTGTCGGTTCCCAGCCTGGTCGACGATCTCATTGGGAGCAGGGCGATGGCGCTGGCCGCATTCGGCGAGCCACGGTATCGGGAGGTTCTCAGGCGGCTGCGCTGGGTGTCGGGCACCGTGCGCCAACTCGAGACCGCGGGCAGTACCGGACTGCGCGAGACCATCGATCTGCTCGACACGATGTCGCAGGACGTATCGCCGGTAGATACCGGAGCGTCCACCGAAACCGACGAGGACACCGTGCGGGTCCTGACCGTTCACGGAGCGAAGGGACTGGAGTTTCCGATAGTCATCCTCACGGGTTTGGGGAGTGATCCGCGGTTCGTGGTCAGCGACGTGCTGGTCGATCGACTGTCAGGGGAGATCGATGTGAGAGTCAAGGCCGATTATGGCGATATCGACTTCAAAACCGCGAATTACGAGCAGGGGAAGGATACCGAGAAGGACTTCGCCGAGGCCGAGCGAAAGCGTTTGTTGTACGTCGCGTCCACACGGGCGCGCGATCATTTGATCGTCAGCGTCAACCGGGGAGTGCGGGGAGCCGACGCGCAGAAGTGGGAGGACGTCATCCTGGAAGTGTTCGGACCCGAGCCCGCCGAAGAGCGGAAGCTCACGTTCGCCGAGACGCGGGAAGCTGGTCCATGGGCCCCGAGGCGGCGTGCCGAGCCGGAGGCGGTTGCCGGCTACACGAGAAGTGAGGATGAGTGGACAGCACGGCGCGGTGCTGCGTTGACCGCCGGAGCTGAGGAGCGGATCCTTACTCCGTCGGCGCTGGCGCACCAGGAGGTCAACGAGGACGCGGAGCCTGACACTGGTGATGTAATGTCGGGCCGGCAAGGTCGCGGCGGTACGGCTTTGGGCCGCGCAGTCCACAGCGTCATGAAGGACTGCTCATTGACCGACATCTCGGACCTGGCGGCTCTGGCAAGAGCCCAGGCCGCTATCGAGGGAATCACCTATCGTGAGTCCCACGTGATCGAGCTGTCGAGGTGGCTCTGGCACAGCGAGCCCGTTCGCCGAGCAGTGGCGGCCGGCAGGTGGTGGCGCGAGGTCCCGGTGGGAGCATCTCTCAATGGCGTGGTCTATGACGGATCGGTGGTTGACGACGTGCTGGTGGAGGGTTTCATCGACCTCCTTTATGAAGACGGCGCAGATCTAGTCGTGGTCGACTATAAGACCGACAATGTCCGGGACGATGCCGAGATTGAAGCCCGAATGGAGACATACCGTATCCAGGGAGAGGCGTATGCGAAGCTCGTGCACGAAGTCACTGGTCGCCATGTAACTCGATGTGAGTTCGTGTTTCCGGTGGCCGAGACTGTCTTTGGATTCGAGCCGCACGGGCTGGGCGCCCTGGTTTCCAGCGCCGGACATGCCGTGTAAGGGACATTGAAGACTTTCAAAACATGCCGTTTGGCCTCGGTTTCGCGGTAGCATCTGGCAATGACACTTCAACTACGGCTCGCCTCACTGTCGGAGTCAGTGAAACGGTCTCGTCAGGTGCGACTGGGAATTCTCCTTGCGGTGGGTCTGAGCACCGTTCTATCGAGCGCCGGCGTGGTTCCGGTTGGCGCATCGTCATTGCACAACGTCATTTCAGCCTCAGGGCGGGAGCGATTACGGTCGACATGCTCCCATGCCTCAGTCCAGCGTCGCTTTGCACGGCCCCAAGATGTGGTCGTGCATGGCCGAGGCAAGGTCTTTGTGGCCAACGGCGGCAGCCATCAGGTGCTGGTTCTGTCGCCGTCCGGCCGGATACAGCGCTGTCTCCCCATGCCCCTGCCTGCCGACAATTTAGCAGTAGACGGCTATGGAAACGTGTATGCCGCCTCAAGCCAGAGCGGCCGAATAATCAAAATCGGGCGAGGTGGGCACCTGCTGTGGCATGCCGGCGGGAAAGGTAGGGGGCGCGGACAGTTCCGGACTATTGGCGGCTTGGCTGTTGCCTCAGGTGGCAAGCTGTTCGTCGCTGACTACAGTGGCCAGCGGATCCAAACACTCACACCAAATGGACGCCGATGGTCCGCATGGTCCACGCGTGGCCTTGGAAGACATCAGCATCCCGATTCGATCGCCGTCCAGCGCGGCCGCGTGTATGTTGGATTCGCCGCCGACAACACGCCGGTAGGTGGCTCTATTGCCGTATTCAACAAGCGTGGCCAACTACTGGCTCGGCGCTGGAGCGGGGTCTCGCCGGATGAGATCACGGTAGGACTGAGGGGCGACCTGTGGGTAGTTAGCGAGGTATTGTGCGTCGGCTGCGTGCAAGGTAACCTGACACGTTTTTCACTGTCAGGGCAACGCTTACAGTCGTGGAACTTCATCAGTCCGCCGCTCGCCGTGGATGATCGCCGGCTAACAGACGTGCGTGTCTATCAGGCAAAGGCGGGCCAGAACGTAATCGCGGTGCGGAAGCCGTCCGGCAAAACGATCGCCGTATGGAAGTAGATAGTCGCAGTCTTTAGCCTAGAAGCGTTCAGGGCGTAGCAGTGCGTCGCCGGAGCCAACATAGACGATACGGGTTCGCCACTATTGGAGGACGCCTCCTGGTGAGCCGCTCAGCACGCCGGCGAGCGCGTGGCGGTCAGGCCCAGAGGGAAGGGATAGACATTTCCGTGCATCAGGATGAGATCGACACAGAGCGTGAGTAGGCAGGACTTGTGTACGGACGCCTGTGATATGTCGAATGGCACAGGCCGTAAGGGCGACACCCCCACCTCTGAGCACCGGCAACAGGAGTACGTGGAAAACGACCCCGGCGCGGATTCCTGAGCATTGCGGCGTATTTGTACGGTTGACGACGGCGTGTTCAGTGGGCTTTGCACGGCACCTGCTCCGGCGCTTGGCCGGGGCGGGTCGCGGTGCATTTGCTGGGGCTCCGTTGGAGGTGGGGCTAGAGAATGCTCACGGTGGTACCGCCGAAGTTCGTAACCCAGATGTGGCTGCCGTCGAAGGCAATGCCGAAGGGAGTTGATCCCACGTTCACGGTGTTGATGACGCTGTGAGTGGCTACTTCGATCTCGCTCACGGTGTTGTCGTCGCTCGCCGCCCAGATGTGGCTGCCGTCGAAGGCTACGGCACCGGGGTTGGGCCCCACGGTCACGGTATTGATGACGCGGCGGGTGGCCACGTCGATCTCGCTGACGGTGCTGGCGCCGTTCGCCACCCAGATGTGGCTGCCGTCGAAGGCCACACCTTGCGGATTTCTGCCCACGGTCACGGTGTTGATGACGCTGGGGTTGGCCGTGTCAGCGATCTCGCTCACGGTATTGCCACCGTCGTTCGCCACCCAGACGTGGCTGCCGTCGAAGGCCATGCCCCGACGTCCACCCAGGGGTCCCACGGTCACGGTGTTGATGACGCTGTGAGTGGCCACGTCAATCTCGCTGACGGTGTTGGCGGCGTCGTTCGAGACCCAGATGTGGCTGCCATCGAAGGCCACGGCGCCAGGATCGCTCCCCACCGTCACGGTGTTGATGACGGTGGGAGTGGGCGTGTCGCTTATCTCGCTGACCGTGTCGTTGACGTTCGAGACCCAGATGTGGCTGCCGTCGAAGGCAACCCCGATTGGATTGCCACCCACCGTAACCGTGTTGATGACGGTGTGGCCGGCAACGTCGATCTCGCTCACGTTTCCGGTGCTTTCATTCGCGACCCAGATGTGGCTCCCGTCGAAAGCCACACCCCAGGGGCCGGTCCCCACGGTCACGCTTGCGGGTACCCAACCAGCCGGCTCGGAATACCACTTGAGCAGGGCGACCTGCCGCGGATCATAGACGGAGGTCGGCGTCCAGGTGGTGCCGTTGAAACCGAGTAGCTGGCTGTTGCTCGGCGTGGTCCTGGATACCGGCACTCCCTGTATCGCTCCCACCTTGGTCGTGCCCTGGGTGCCACGCACGTCTCCAGTCAACGAGCCGGTGAAGCTCCGAGCTGTGGGCACCGTTCCGGTGAGAGTCACGTTGGGAGCACTTCCCCTGACACCCGGCGTGACCGTGAGGGGTTTACTCGCCGTGATGGCGGTGAACTGATTCCAAGCGATCGCGACGGTGCCCTTTGGACACCCCGATACCCTTGCAAGCGTTAGAGCTCTGGTGTTGGGGCTGTAGCAGCCATGGACCAGATTGGCGCTGACCGGTCCAGCCGCAAACGCGGCTCCGCTCAGGGCCACGGCAGCGATGACGGTCGCGACCAGGGCGAGTCCTCGGCGTGAAACTGGGGCGCGATGACGCTTCTTCCTCAGGGCCTGGATTTCCTCGCGGTGGGCTTGGATTTCCTTCTGCTGTTCCTTTACGACGTTCCACAGCTCGTCGATAGTCGGCATGAACGCGACTCCTTTGGTATGTTCGACGGGCACTGACGATTCCCAGCTATTTGGCAGCAGCGCAGTGGGTGGGCAATCAGTGACTCACCAGTTTAGGTGTTTTTCCTGCCGTTAGCTGGAGTGGCAGTTCGTGACTGCTGTCTCGGTTGGGGAGCGTTTCGGACCGGGAGTTTGTTCTCCGACAATGTGAACCGCGAGAGGTCGTACGCAAGTCCGGCTGCGTTCTGCCGGGCGCTCACCGACGAGCTGGCGATAGCTCTTGAGGAACGGTCGCTGGACATTCAAAGCTACAACACCAGATGGCGATCACAGGCTTCTTGAACGTCTATATAAGGTCGAGTGAGAAATGCACCGTGAAGGGGCCACAGCTCTGTTGGAGCGCAATTTGGGCGGCCCGGGCGAAAATTGATGTCGACGTGTACCGGAGGGCCTCTCGCGAGCTGCCCGAGGCAGATCGCCGGAAGGCGCCAGCCTCGATCTGGGGATTGGTTCAGATTTGGGAGTTGTCAGCAGGTTGAGTCATGTGCACCGGGTACTCCTCCCACAACTTGCCGTGCAGGCATCGCCCCATCTCGGTCCGGGGCCCCGAAGACTGCTTAAAGAAGAATGCGACGCCGTGGGATGAGCACTCGTGCGGAGGCGGCGAGCTCAAGCTGTCGCCATCGGTCGATAGTTGGGACCGCTTCCTACCAGAATAGGAGCAGAAGGACGAGCTTGACCACGTGACCACACAGTAAGGGGAGTGGCGAGGTGGCACCTTTTCATGAAAGGCGGCAGAGCCATAAATCAGCCAAATTCGTCGGAATTTCGGGAAAACTCATTTGATGGCTTGCCGCGGCTGCCGTGGCAAAAATAATTGCCTGACCTGTCGAGCTGATTCCAGCCGACTTATGGGTTCGTATCAGCCGTCTCGAGTGTCCCTCCGGTACTTGGCGAGGCGCAGAAACCGTGGGGTCGTCCCCGGCCAGCCACCAGGCTGGGGCCAAGACCCGTCTAAGAATTCACTCTAGGTTGATGGGTTGGGTTTGACCAGGGGTTTTGGTCCCCAGTATTACGAACCGTCATTCCTGGTCGTGGCAGGCAGACCCGAGAATCCGGGCGGTTGCGGTAGTGAAGTTTTGTCGAGGAACGGAAGATCTCGACGGTGACACTCCTCTCGCAGGTTCTTCAAGAGGACACGCACTCTGCGTCCTACCGGCGGGGCTTAGCGAACAGCCTTGTTCGCAGAAAACTCAGAGGTCTCGCCAACGTCCGGGTCAGTCACCGTGGCCGTGACCCTTTGTCCCTTTGCCAGAGCCACCAGGGGCCTTACCGACCAGGCTCCGCCGGCGACCGTCGCCTGCCCCATGTATGCCTGGGCCTGGCCATGCCTGCTTCGGTCGGGTCGCTTGGGAACCAAGAACAGCTGCACCGTGCAGTCGTGGTCGCAAGATGAGGTGCCGCTCACGTTGGTGCGAGACGCCTTTGCGATCAAAGGGCAGGCCAGATAATCGTTCGGCGCTCCGGGTTTTAGTCCGGACCCACATTGGGCAGGTGGGAGGCCCGTCAGGTGTATCCCGCCGGCGGCATCCCCGTAAATTTGGTTGGAGGTGAAGATTGCTTTCGATCCGTCCGAGCTGCTGCTTCCGACAGACAGGCCATAGCCGCCGTTGTTTTTCAGCACGTTGCCAAGCGATCCGCCAATTCTGACCGATCTGGAGTTGAGGCCTACGTCGATAGCATCCCGGGTGAAGCTCTCGACGGTCAGGCCGCCGATGGTCGTGTATGATGCGTCGACATACAGACCGCCCCGGACGGCGTGTCGACCGGAAAGTGTTGTGGTACCTCCGCCGGCAATCGCGAGTCCACGCGCCTTTATCGGGGGCAAAGCGGAGGTGAGCTTGATGACACAGGATGAACCGCACGTGTTAAACGTGATAACGTGGTCGGTCGTCTCGGCCACGGCATCATTGTTGGCGTTGCCGATGGCGCAGCGGAGCGAATAATTGAGATTGTTCGCGTCGCCCCCAGGGACACTGGGGCAGAGTGGAGTGGGGCCGTGGGCCGGCACTGTGTCGGCAGTCGAATTCACGGGCAGCGTCGCCGGCCAGCTGAAGCCGCTTACGCATGCCTTGCCGTCGTTGCTCCACTCGCGCTGGATCAGGTAGGAGTGCGATTGGAGAACAACGTTGCCCTTGTCGGGATTCAGCGTCCCGAAATTGTAGGCGCAGGTGTCGCCGATCTCATTGCTGTTCTTTAGGTCGTACCATCCGTTCGATCCGCTGGGGTCGGTGACCGTTTCTGCCATCTCGTGAGACGTTGGGCTGATCTCATAATCGGCAACCGCATCCCCGTTCGGTCCGTATCCGTCGAAAGGACCGACGGGCTTGCCCATGTACTCCCAGTTGGGTCCTCCGCACGCGGTCGAGTAGCCGGCGTCGAACATGTTGGCGTAGAGGGTTGTGCCGGAACCGGAGGCAAAGCTCGAGTGGTAGGCGCAGTACGCACCGGGGCCGGAGGAGATCTCCCCGTCGCAGCTGCTAAACGAGTAGCAGCTTTGGGCCGTAGCCGGTGTGAACACGAAGTACTCGACGTTGGGGCTGCCCAGGGGCCATGAACTGTCCTTCGCGGCCTGCTTGATGACGTCCTGGATGTCAGAGTCCATCAGGGGTTGGGATGCGGTTCCGAGGTCCGAGGGGTTGAACTGGTTGAGCTTGCCGATGTCGACAAACGACCCGCCAAATGTCACGTTGTCCTGCACCTGGCCGGTCTGATCGGAGTACTGGGTCAGGATGTTGTAATAGGGGGTGCTGCCGACATCGTGGAAAAAGCGCTGGATCAGGTCCTCGTAACGGAAGTCCGCCACAGTGCTGCCGGGGCCACCGTATGGCGCCTCAAAGTGGTAACCGGGGGCAAGCCAGAAGATGGTGTAGACGGTCAGGGTGTGCATAACCGCGCCTCCACCATAGGTCAGGTAGGCGTTCAAGGGCGGGCAGCCGGTCGTGGGACAGCCATCCCGCCTGCCGTGGTGGAAGATCGGCGGCCGTAGGAAATGGACGCGGGAATCTACCAGGCTCGAGCGGTGGCGACTGGTGGACGCGGACGCTGAGCCGGCCGGAGTCACGACTCCCGCGCCAACCATCGCCGCGATAAATACGAAGCAGGCAGCGACTGTTATGAGCGACCGGTGAGCCACCCGCGCCCGAACCATGACGGCCATGGGTCCTCCACAACTCTTTCGATGCTGGTCATCATTATAGCGTCTACAAGGCAGACCTCTTGAACTAGTGTTCCAGTCGCCTTCCCGAGACAGGTGAGGGTCAGCGCCCCGATTGTGGAGTGGGTTGACCAGGTCAATGCATAGTAGGTATTAGCTGCACTTAGCGCGCCTGGGTTGCTCAGGGGCGTGGAGTGGTGGATGCGACCTGCTGGGAATGCCCATCGAGGGTCACGGTGTACAGCTGGAATCGGCTTGCCCGGATTGGTCCTGTCGTGTATGAATACATACTTCTCATGTGCCGGGCTATGAGCCGATGGTTCAACCTGTGGTGGCTGGTGGTCAGGTAGAAGCCGGCGAGGCCGGAAGCCTTCGCCGCGGTCCACCGAAATGTGATGCCGCCCTTCGTTCGGCGAGCAGAGAAGTGCGACACCCGCACGTACGTGGCGCCGAGCGAGTAGGCCGTCAGGTTACCCGATTCATCAGAGATGTACAGTTTGCCGTTTGCCACAATAGGCGACTCCCAGTGGATCCCACCGATGGTCGTGTCGTGCCACAATTGCGACCCGGTCACCGGATCGCGGGCCTCGATCACGCTGTTGTGGGCATCATAGAGAACGCCATTCGCCACAAGGGGTGAGCTCTGAGCACCGTCGGGCTGCGACCACTGGGATTGCAGGTGAGGTATGCCGTTCGAATCGACGGTGAGGTCGAATCCGGTGATGGTAGAGGAACCCACGACGAAGACCCAGATGCTTCCGTCCGCGGGATTAACCCAGACCGCGGGCTGCGCCAGAACCTGGCCGCCAACGGATACGATCTGAATCTCTCCGCCGACGTGCCCGGGCCCTCCCTGACCACTCAGATTGTCCAGGTTCAGCAGCCGAAGGTCTCCGTCCTTGCCGCCTTGAACGGCAACGTCCTTGTACTGGCTTGCGGAGGGGATGGCACTGGCCGGCAGTATCGCAGGTGCCGTGCTCCCTAGATCCGCATCGGTGTTCTGCAGCTGTTCGAAGTTCGTTGGCGTATAGCTGTCGATCGGGTTGCCGCCCGAGCCCGTACCGTCGGGATGTAGCTCGAGTACCGAGTCGCCCCAGTCGTGGGCAGCCGTATTCCCATCGAAGGTGCCGTTTCCCGTCGCGAAGAAGATCGATCCGTTGCCGCCGTTGGTATGAGGGTCGTATATCACTCCCGGCCGCGCCCACACTGCCGACTGGACTTGGCTGCAGTCCGGAGTACCCGGTGTCTCCACAAAGTGAACGGTCTGGTCGCTGCACAGGGTATTGAACACCTTCTGCGCTCCGGTGGCAAGGTTGATAGTAGTCACGTGACCCTGGTAGTCTCCGTTGTCGCCGGGGTAGCCGCCGTTGGCGACGTACAGATAGTCACCCCCGGGCGTACTCGCTATGCTCAGTGCCGGGGACTCCTTCTCGTCAAAGGCCTTGAGTGTCACGGTCTCCGGCCAACCACCAGTCGTCACTTCCGCACCGTCGCCGACGGCATACTTGTGGACGCTGCCGTCTAGGCCGTAACTGTAGACGTACTGGCGATTTGGGTCGACTGCGGGAGACGAGGTGGTGAAGCAGGCGATACTCCCGTTGTTTACCTTGCACGTTCCGGGGCCGTACTGGTGACTCCATACAGCTGCGCCGGTGCCAGCGTCGAGGGCAAGAATGTGCCCGTCCTTGGTGGTAAGGAACAGGAGATCCTTGACCCCTGAGCCCGTCGTGACATCTGACAGGTAGGCAGGAGCCCCGTCGGCCACGCTGGGAAGCGCCGCCCGGAACAGGACCGCAAGACTGGACACATTGCCGCTGCCGATCGCGGTCTCCTGAGCGTTGAAGCCCGAATGGGTCCCGCTCCAGTCACCATCATCGAACTGCGGCCAGTCATAGGGTGTAGCCGCGCTTGCCGGGCCAACGCACAGCCACGCCGTCGTAGCGAATACCACGACGAGTGCGAGAAGTGCTCTACCGTTTCTGCGCCTGTGCCGATTCACCATTCAGGACCCTCGACTTCAACCGGGGCGGGGACGAGGCGGCTTTGTGAGGCAAGCCATGCGACGCGACAGCATCGGGTTGGCTGAATCCGTGCCCGAACACGTGCGTGCCGCGGACCACCTCGGGCAGCCGCAAGGGCCAGTGGCAAGGAGGCGCGGAACCGCGTGCGACGGGATCCACTCAACCTTCTGTCCCGCTCTAATCGACAACGCCCTTCCCCAAGCGGACTATGGATCGATTATAGAGGAGAGCCTCCGTCAGCAGTCGCCGGCCAGAAATTTCGTGACAGTACACCATCAACTGGCCAAATACCCACTTTGCCCAACTCGGACTGTTTCCCCCTGGTCGACGAGCTTGCGGCCCCGGTTCGACGTGGAGCAGGTCCCGCGGCCCAAACGATCATCCGGGTGATGACGAGGGTGACCGGTTCAATGAAGCCTGGAGTCAGGAAGCTCGGCAAGGCCGATTTGGAGCTCACGGACGATCGTGCCGAGCTGGCCAGACGCGAGAAGCCCGGGCCCAAGAGGGCCTGACGAGTTCTCGCCGACTGGTGGCAGAGCGCTGAGTGCAGCGCGGACCTCTGGTGTCATATGGCTGAGCTGCCAGCGGATCTCGTCGTGGACGACGTCCGGCTGATCCGGAGCCGCCAAGGCGGCGGCTCTAGCGGCATATGCGGCGGCACCGAGTGCGTGCGCGCCCATGTGGCATGTCGCCACGGCTTGACCGGCGGCACGTGCGGCCGCGACAGCGGCGGGAGCTGCCACCTGGCCGGCAGGCACACCACCGACGAAGCGACGACGAATCTCCTCGGCGGCGTTCAGCTCTCCTCGCGCAAACGCACGCGTGCGGGCAATGAGCGCGCGCGGGCGCCCGTCGCGCTGGAGCCACACCCTCGAACAATCCCACCACCCGCTCTGCACAATCGGCCGCCCATGCGGCGACAATGCGCCGATCAGCTTCACTCAGCGTCTGCGGTGACCTCACCCCTCGAGTCTATAGAGTCGATCAGCTACCGGCGCCATTTGAGTGACCGACCACAAGATGGACCTGGCTGGTCATCACGTCGCATCCCCGTGCCAGTCTGACGCTTGACAGATTTGAACCGCTCATCTCAACGTGCGATAGATAAGGGGGCAGAGGTCGCTCGAGATACCCGGCCGTTATCGCGGTGACCTTGAAGTCCCTGTCAGGGTCACCGAGGATTGCCTCGACCTCGCCGTTCTCGTAGTAATCGAACAGCGGACCCACGTGGCCGGCCGTGTCCGCGATGAACCCGTCGAGCGACACAGCCGCGTTGACAATGACTTGACCCATGGCCGTGACCTCCCCTCGAGTGCTGGTGGCGCTCCATTATCGAAAACCCGGGGCTCGGCGTCGCCCCCGCCAGCGAAGACGGAGAGACAGCGGAAGACAGCCTGCTCCTGAGGGTCGAGGAGGTTGTAGCTCCACTCGATCGTGGTGCGCATTGCCCAGAATTCAGCCGAGCGCCGCGCTTTGGTCACCCCATTGTCTTCCACCGAGGTGCCGAACTGACGCAATCACCGCGAGCTGGGCCATCTCCAACAACGGTGAAAGCTGTTTCAGGCGACTCGAGCCGCCAAGGTCCCGCCGTGAGCACTCCGGGAAGGAAGACTCGAGCCGCGAAGCGTTTGCGATTGCTGACGCTCTGTAAGATGAATAAGCTTCTCAGCGCTCGATTGGAGCAGTGAGAACCACTGCTCAAGGAGAATGACAATGATCTCGGCAGACCCCCAACTCCAGACGTGCATCGGCGCCACCGGCCGGAATCGCCGCTGGCCGAATGTCAAGCCGATCGTCACCATAGCGCTCGCGTTGTCTTTGACCCTCACTACTATGGTCACGGCTCATCCTGGGCGAGCGCTGGCGGCCGGTGTGTGTCCGGCCAGCGAGAGCGACCTTCAGAGCGAAATAACGTCGGCGGGGAGCGGGGGGACGGTTACGCTCTCTTGCCTCACCGCAACGACCGTCCCGTTTTCCACTACCATCACGATCAGTCAGAGCGTGACGCTCGACGCCTCCGCCTCGCCGCAGCCGATCACGTTCGACGGGAGTGGTACGGCTGAGTTGTTCATTGTGAACAGCGGCCAAACCTTCGTCGTGAACGGGCTGACCTTTGACAATGGTGGAGGCGTTCAATACGGTGGGGCCATCGACTCCGCCGGAACCGCGCTCATGGTGGTGGACAGCTCCTTTGACGGAAATTTCGCATCGAAGGCAGGCGCCGCCATCTACGATACGTCCGGGACCTTCAGCGTCTCGGGCAGTACCTTCGCCAACAACGCGGCCGGCGAAAGTGCGGGTGCAATCTTCGAGAACACGGGCTCGTTGACCATCACCAACAGCACCTTCAATGGAAACACTTCTCGCATTGCCGGTGGGATTCAATCGGATGCCCCTGCAACCGTCACCAACAGCACCTTTGATTCCAACCTCGGTCAAGAACAGATCGCCGCAGCAAGTGGGAACATGAGCCTTGGCGGCGACATCATCGTTAACAACCCTCGGGGCTCCTGCAGCCAAACCGCGACCGACCTGGGCTACAACCTGACGGACAGTGACGGTACAGCCTGCGGATTCAGCGCCGCCAACAACGACCTCGTTAACACCGACCCGCAGCTCCAAGCGCTCGCCAACAATGGCGGAAAGACTCGAACCGAGGCGCTGCCCTCCTCCAGCCCCGCCGTCGACGTGATCCCGACGTCGGCGAGTCTATGCCCGTCAACGGATCAGCGCGGTATGGTCCGACCGGATGCCACAGAATCGTCCTGTGACATCGGCGCGTTCGAGCTTCAGGACAGCGCGACCTCGGTCGCCTTTGCTCGACTGACTAAGCGGTTCGCTCGGGGATGGACCTACCTGGCCTGGCGCTCTACCCGGCGCGTAGCCGGCTTCAACGTGTGCGGTGCGGGGAGGCAGCTCAATCGAGAACTGGTCACAAGTCGCGGCAACCGCTACCATTTCAGGATTCACCGGATCGTGCATAGCGTCAGGTTACTGCCAGTGCCACTGACCTAGCTCTCGTGAAGCCAGCATGCCGTGGGACAGGCCTCGACGTTTGGCCGTGATGCCGAACTGGTTCTCCGCCCGCGCGACATCAGGACGGCCAGACCTTCTTGGCTCCGTGCTGTAGACAAGGTCGCCATGGTGAATGTCTCGCGTTGAGCTTCCAGCCCGCTGCGCCCGGACGGACTTCGTGAGGTCATTCGTCAGGAATCGTGAAGCACCAACTGTGCCTGTCGAGGGCAGCAGAGACCCCGAGAGAAGAACCGCAGTTTCCGCCCGAGTTGCCGGCGATTATGCTGGGCGCGGCAGTGATGGCGCCGCCATGCCCATAAATGCCACCGCCTTGCCCAGCGGAATTATCTGAGAAGGTGCGGCAGCGACCATCTCCTAGTTCATGACCACAGGTAGCTGCCGGCGACGTGGACGCAAATGTCGGGTATGATCCAAGGAGGTAGGGAGATATGCAGGATCACAGTGGTCCCGAGTTGCGTTCAGAAGCAACACTCGCTGCAGTTCGGACGTTCCATGACGCTTTCAATAGGCGAGATGCCGACGCCGTCATGGCCGCGATGACTGATAACTGCATCGCTGAGCTGCCTTATCCTCCTCCAGACGGTCTGCGGTATGAGGGAGCCGCCGCTGTGCGCGCTGCCTGGGAGACGTTTTTTTCCTCCTCGCCGGCGGCGACTTTCGAGATCGAGGAAATGGTTGCGTGGGACGATCGGGCGGTCGTCCGATGGCTCTATCGTTGGACGGATGCGCAAGGACAGCCGGGACACGTCCGCGGCGTGGATGTGATGCGCGTGGCAGAGGGCAAGGTCGCGGAGTCGCTAGGTTACGTGAAGGGCTAGTCAGAGCGACGACTCCTCGGTACGAAGGCGGGGGCACACAGGCGTACCCTAAAAGTGAGCCACGACTGTGGGCTGTCACGAGAGGCAGCTCATAAGCCGGGCTCTGCGCATGCTGGACGGGATGTTGCAGGAGCAAACGCATCTTGGCGGAGGTACTGCCGCGTTGGCTAGGGGAGCCGGGTAGACGAGCGCATTGCGAGATTGGGCGGTGGGCGCGTGACGGTGTCCCAGGTGGATTAGGAAGGCGGAATCTCGGAACGATGCGTAAGACGGAGCGAGATCGTGGTAGGCTGTGATTCGATAGCTATCCAAGGGTTGAGCTTTGCGGAACAAGCGCTTGATCACGCTGGGGCTCACCGTGCTTGCAGCGCTAGCGGTTATCGCCGCGGCAGCTCTAGCGATCCGTTCAATCTTCTTTTCCGGGCCCGAGCCTCTCATGCACGCACCGAACGTGGACGGCATCATGCAGCCCCACGTGCGCGTTGGTCAAACCTTCGACTACTTCCTCACGATCATCAACGAGACCGATCATCCTGTGACCTTGTCCACAGTCAGATTTCAAGTCCCGGATCATGTTCGACTTACACACGAAGTCGTAGAGACGAGGGGTGGCAACTTCTTCGCCGCTACGAACTGGCCGCCTGGGGGCGATCGAACCGGGTGGAAAGACATGCCTATCAAGGGCTATCGATTGCCGCCCCAAAAGCCGACTCAATATGTCAACCTCGTGATAGGAATGGTCGCCGACCGGCCCGGCACCTACGTCGTCAAAAACTTCACCCTGACGGGAAACGGCGTGAGGCAAACCTTTCGCAGCTATGGCGTCTTCTGTGTGCAGAGTTCTATGACTGCTTGTAACCGCGTCTTTGATCAGGTTAGAAACACTTTATAGGGCAAGCATGTAGTCCCAGCTCCCCAGAGCTAGGTCAGAAAAGACACCATTACCGGGAGGATCTTCGCGAGAATAGGAGCAGCGCGGCGATACAGCCGCAGCGGTACGAGTGAATCCAGGAAGGGACCGCACGATCGGCTCTGCCAGCTTCTTCTTAATAGGGGGCGAAGCTTAGCGGGCGAGCTTAGCGGGCGAAGTCCGTTCTGCAAAGTGGCGAGTGCGGGGCCTAGGCACGAAGGACACAGGAAGGAGGGCGGCGACGCGGGCGAAAGAGCAGGCACCTCAGCCGGATAGCGGCCACGCGCAGCCCCTCTCCGGGCTCCATCGCGTCCTCGGCCCTTACGCGGTGCTGCGAGGCAATCGCAGGCTGTCGCTGGTCTTTGCCGCAGGGAGCCTTTCGGCGATCATCGACTGGCTTTACGTGGTGGCCCTGTTGGTACTCGCCTACCGTCTGACGCATTCGGCCACCATTGTCGCGCTGCTCACCTTCACGCGCCTCTTGCCGTACGCCGTGCTGGTCCCGGTGTCCGGCGTGATTGCCGATCGGGTGAATCGCCAGCGGCTCATGGTTGGGGCAACGGGCGGTCGGGCACTGTGTCTCTTCGGGCTGGTTGCCGTCCAGTCTCGCTCGCTCCTTCCGCTGGCCTTTGTCCTAGTGTTCGTTGCCAGCCTGCTCTCGAGTCTGTTTCGTCCGGCCTTGCTGGCCTCCCTGCCAGAGATGGTGGAGGAGCGGGATCTGGTCCAGGCGAATGCCTTGCTCAGCCAGGTCGACATGCTGGCGATCGGAGTAGGACCAGCGATCGCGGGGCTCATCCTCGCCGTCAGCAGCGTGCAGGTGGCCTTCCTGGCAGGAGGGATCGGGCTGCTGGGCGCGACGCTGGCCCTTGCTCTGGTCTCCCTCCCAGACCAGAAGAGACCTGAGCTAACGGCAGGATCCAACTGGATGTCCGACGTCCTGGCCGGCTTTCGCTTTCTCTATAAGGAAGAGGAAGGAGCGCTCCTGGGCGTTGGGCTGGCCGTCGCCGGCCTTAGCCTGGCGAACGGTGCGTGGTGGGCCATCTCAACAGTGATGGTGGAACGGGTCTTCCATTACGGCGACGGGGGGCTTGGCTATCTGATGACCGTCTACGCGGTTGGCGGTGTGTTGAGTGGGTTCGCAGTCGGTGCGGCGGTCAGGCGGCTGGGCGTGACCACGCTATTCATAGCCGGCGCTGCGGCCAGCTCTCTCGCTCTAGCGCTCTTCGGCGTGAGTCCCAGCTTCGTTCTGCCCTTCTTCTGTCTGTTTGTCATCGGGGTGGGCGACGTGTTTACCAGGGTCATCGCGACCACCGTCATTCAGGCGGCGACGCCGGCCGGCTCGCTCGGCAGCGTCTTTGGCGCCCTGGAGTCGGGGCTCATGTTCGCAATGGTGAGCGGCTCGCTCGTCATCGGCCCACTGATCAACGCGTTCGGCGCGCGGGCGGCCGACGTGCTCATCGCGGCTGCCGGCCTTCTACTCCTGGCCGTGTCCCTGCCCTTACTGCTCCGCTTGCAGCGCGTGCTGGGCGTTCGCCTCTTCCTGCGTCAGGTGCCGATCCTCACCGCCGTGCCGTTCTCCCTCCTCGACGAGCTTGCGGCCCGCTTCGAGGTGGAGCAGGTCCCCGCGGCCCACACGATCATCCGGGTGGGGGACGAGGGGGACCGGTTCTACATCATCCGGCATGGGACGGTGGAGGTGCTGGCGGATGGAGGTGGTAACGGGGCGACGCGGGTAATCAGGAGATCCGCGGGAGACTACTTTGGGGAGATCGCGCTGCTGCGGGACGTCCCGCGGACGGCGACGGTACGCGCGGTCGGCCCGGTTGAGCTGTACAGTCTGCGTCGCGACGCGTTCCAGGAGCTGCTGCGGCAGGCGGAACGGCTGGAGGAGGCGATGCACGCCGGCATCGTGGCTCGGGACCTCGCCCGCCAGCATGCCTTGCTCGTGCACATGTAGTGGGCTCCCGCGCCGGCCCGGCGGTGGGGATGCGGGGTGGGGGAACATCGATAGTTTGTTCGTTTATTTTCTCTATATAGGTGACGAAAAGACGGACATTTTCTGCGATCGGCGGGAGGCCAATAACGGCGCCAGAAATGGCGCTGCCGGCTTTAGTGGGTCGGACGGCTCTGTTCGCGGTGCTTTATGGCTCTAGCTGGCGCAGGTCCATCTCGGCGGTGCGGCTTCGATGGGTACCTGGTGTGCAGACTTGTCGTTAATCGGCGCCTGGGGTTCGATCTCGATCAGATCAACTCGGCATCAGGGACATGAGCAAGCCATGCCGACAGCCAAGGCTATGACGTTACGGTGAAACCTGGACCACAGTCGCAGCGCTTTTTCGCCGTCGGGCTTGCTAGAATCGACCTGCATGAAAATTGCCGTTCTTGGAACCGGAGTCGTCGGACGAACGATTGCTCGGGGTCTCGCTCGCAACGGCCACGATGTGGTGATCGGGACCCGAGACCCTGTCCAGACGATGGCTCGGACTGAGACCGACCAGATGGGCAATCCGCCGTATGCTGCCTGGCGGGAGGAGAACACTGATATCGGCTTGCAAGCATATTCGGCAGCCGCTCAGGGTGCAGAGCTGGTCGTCAACGCCACGGGCGGGTCCGCTTCTCTGATCGTGCTGGCCGAGGCTGGCCCGCAGAACCTGGCCGGCAAGGTGTTGATCGATGTTTGCAACCCGCTCGACTTCTCGCATGGTTTCCCGCCCACGCTGTCCGTTTGCAACACCGATAGCGTGGCTGAACAGATACAAAGGACCTATCCATCGACGAAGGTGGTCAAAAGCCTGAACACAGTCAATGCCCGCATCATGACCGAGCCGTCGCTCGTGCCGGGCGAGCACAGCATCTTCGTGGCCGGCGATGACGACGAAGCGAAAAAGACTGTACGCGACATTCTGCGCGGGTTCGGGTGGCCTGACGGCAGCATCATTGACGTGGGCGGCATTCGTGCGGCCCGAGGCCTGGAGATGTACATCCCGCTCTGGCTGACGCTTATGCAGACACTCGGTACGCCCGATTTCAACATCGAGGTTCGCAGGGCTTAATCGCGGCCACCCACAAAGCTGAGCTGTCGCCACGCGTCCAGCACCCAATGGACTGAGGTGAGTGGCGATTTGCCCGCAAACCGTTGAGTACGGGTTCCATCGTGCGAGTACCCTTGGACTGCTGTATCAAGCCAGGGCTATCAGAGACCTGGCTTGAAGGGTCCAAGCCAAATCGTTTTACTGCGCTTACTGTTCGGCTGATGCCGGCTGATCACTAAATCCGCGATCGGGCCTCAGCGCCGCGCGTCCTCCAGCCCGGCACCATCCGCGCGACGGCCGTAACCAACAGGGGCTTCACCCTCTCGATCACCAACCGCCTGGATTCGGCAGCATACCTCGAGGATCCATGGGGGCGTTCTCGCTTTCTACCGCGGAAGTCTGGTCCGAGGGTAGACTTGGGTGTTTTGCGCAAGCGGGTTCGGGAGCAGTGCCTTGCAAGGGGGGTGAGTAGGTGAGTGGCGGGTCATCAGGCGACCTCCCGCAGCGAGGGATGCTCACACTGGACGAAGTCCGGGACGAGACCGAGCGCGGCGAGCTAACATCTGTGCTGGCAGTTTTTCCCGATATGTACGGGCGCCTGCTGGGAAAGAGAATAACCGGAAGGTTCTTCCTGGACTCGGTAGCGGACAAGGGGCTTCACGTCTGCGATTATCTCCTGGCCTCGGACATGGAGATGGATCCGGTACCCGGGTATTCTTTCGCCAGCTGGGACACGGGATACGGCGATGTACATCTCGTGTGCGATCTGAAGAGTTTACGACGCGCGGCCTGGCTTCCCCGCACCGCCCTGGTACTGTGCGACGTCTACGGTGACCCAAACAACGAAGCCGTCTCTGTCGCTCCCCGTCACATGCTTCGAAAGCAGCTCGACCGGGCTCGAGAAATGGGGTTCTCAGTTAACTCCGGGTCCGAGCTGGAGTTCTACCTGTTCAATGAGAGCTACGAGTCAGCTGCCGAGAAGCGATACCACGACCTCAAAACCACGGGGCGGTACGTCGAGGATTATCACATCTTCCAGTCGACAAAAGAGGAGGATGTCATCGGCAGCATTCGCGAATCACTGGAGGCCAGTGGAGTTCCGGTCGAATTCAGTAAAGGCGAGTGGGGTCCGGGCCAGCAGGAGATCAATCTTCGTTACTCGGATCCTCTCCAACAATCGGACGCCAACGTCATCTACAAACAGGCGGCAAAGGACATCGCATTCTCCCGGGGCAAAGCCGTAACCTTCATGGCGAAATGGGACGAGAATTTAGCCGGATCCAGCATGCACGTGCATGTCAGCCTCTCAGACGCAACGACTGGAGAGAGCTGCTTTCCAGGCAGTCAGGATCTCGGATCGGTCCGCAGCGAGCGACACGTTTCGCTGGTTTCTCGGAGGCTTGATAAGCGCGGCACGCGAGATGACTGCCTGCTATGCGCCTCCATTAACTCCTATAAACGGTTTCAAGAAGGCTCCTTTGCGCCAACCGGGATTGCCTGGAGTGTAGACAACCGTACGGCAGGATTCCGCGTTGTCGGTGAAGGAGCGTCCCTGCGAATTGAGTGCCGGATACCAGGCGCGGATGCGAACCCATATATCGTGTACGCGGCGGTCATCGCCTCGGGCCTCCATGGCATTGAACACAGGGTCGAGCCGCCGCCAGTCTTCGACGGCGACATCTACGCCGCCGCCAGCCTTCCCAGGATCCCGAAATCTCTGCGAGAGGCGACAGTCGAATTCGAGAAGAGCACGATTGCTCGCGAGGCGTTTGGCGAGGATGTCGTCGAACACTACGCGCACTTCTTCAGGACCGAGCAGCGAAAGTTCGACGAAGCAGTCACCTGCTGGGAGCGCGAGCGATTCTTCGAGCGCGCCTAATCAGTCATCCATGTCGTTACCGGCACCACGAAGTACGAAAGTAGGGCTGGTGGTTTCCAGACGCTGCACCTCGCTTCGCCAGCATTATGCGACCACCGACATCGCCGGGCGTCATAAATGTCGCCCCTACCGGTCCAAGCCCACATCCCGGGGCGTCATTGATGTCGCGCTACGTTTCCAAGTAGCCACCCATGCCTAAGGGCCACCACGAAGCATGAAAATAGGAGCCCGATCGGGGTCGTAAGCCTATGGAGACAGTCATTTCGGATCGGTCATTTTCGAACTAGATTGCTATGGCCTGCGGCCACACGGAGCATGAAAGTGGCTCCGTTGGTCGCTTGGTTTTGAGGCGGGAAGTCAGAATATTGACGACGGCCGTCATCCCCCCGGCCACGGAGCGCCGGGCTACCGCACGATGGTCGCCGTGGAGAATTCCAAACGCCATTTTCGAACTAGCCACCCATGCCGACGGGCCACCACGAAGCATGAAATGGGCGCCTCTGGGCCAAGGGTCGCGGGCCGTATTGATGAGAGACTATTCTCGGACGACTCATTTTCGAATTAGTTTCTGACTAGCGCGTCATCCGAGAGAGTCCAATTTTCACGCCGGAGGCCTTTCTCGAGCACCCCAATTGTGGCTAGAAGTAATTGACGCTGATGCCGCCGTCGACAACTATACTGGCTCCGTTCGTCCACGTAGACTCGTCGCTCGCCAAGTAGACCGCTAGATGGACTACCTCTTCGGGCTTTCCCAGCCGGCCGAGCGGTATCCGGTTCAAGCGGAGCTGTAATGCTGCCGGCTCGGCCACCAGCCATTCAGTCATCAGCGGGGTCTCGATTGGACCCGGGCAGATCGCGTTGGTGCGCACTCCCTTGGCTCCAAACTGGACGGCCATCGACCTGGTGAGCGATATGATGGCTCCTTTGGATGCCGTGTATGCATCTTGCGGTACCGTGCAACCCATGAGCGCCACGAACGAAGCGATGTTGATCACGGAACCTCCGCCGGAGCTGATCATGGCGGGTACCGCATACTTCGAGCACAGAAAATAGCTTCCTACATTTATCCGTTGAACCCTCTCCCACACCTCGACCGGTGTGTCGACGACCGAGTGATCAGCCTCGGGCATTACTCCAGCGTTGTTGTACAGAACATCGAGCCGGTCGAAGGTGCGCAACGCCTCGTCGGTCAGGCGCCGGCAGTCGCCCTCGGCCGACACATCGGCTTTGACAAATATTGCTCTTCCCGGCCCCGCCTCGAGTGGCCAACCTCACCGCTTCCTGCCCAGCCGTCTCGTCCAGGTCGGCGGCAACAACGTTCGCGCCCTCGGCGCAGAACATACCGACCGCAACCCGACCCATCCCGCCGCCCGCCCCGGTAATGATGCATGTCTTGTCTTTTAGCCGCACGCAAACTACCTCCCGGTTGTCTTCGGTTCGCTCTAGGTCCGACTGCTCTACAAAATCGCTCCAATGATCCACGGGTTAAACTCTTCTTCTCCGATCCCGTGCCGTTCGCTCTTCGTCGGCGTCCCGGAGGCGACGTCGAGCATCATATCGAAGATTTCGCGTCCGACCTCCTGGACCGGTTTCCCGTCCAGGATCGGACCGGCATCAATGTCAATGTCACCCGGCATTCGTCCGGCGAGGCCGCTCGTGGTCGCGATCTTCAGGGTCGGTGCGGGCCGGCAGCCGAATACCGAGCCTCGCCCCGTCGTGAAGGCTACGAGATTGCACCCGCCCGCAACCTGACCGGTGACCGAGACCGGATCGTAGCCGGGTGTGTCCATATGAACGAATCCCCTGGCCCTGACCTGTTCGGCGTAGCCGACCACGTCGACCATTGGAGTTGTCCCAGACTTGGCTATCGCTCCCAACGACTTCTCATAAATCGTCGTCAGGCCCCCAACCTTGTTGCCGGGAGCCGGATTGTTGTCCAAGACAGCGCCGTTGGCAGCCGTGTATCCCTCCCACCATTCGATGCGGTCGAGCAGCTTCCTGCCAACTGCCTCCGATACCGCCCGCCGGGTCAGCAAATGCTCGGCGCCATACACCTCTGGGGTCTCTCCGAGAACTACCGTCCCACCCTGTTCCACGAGGAGATCCGCGGCATATCCGAGGGCAGGATTGGCGGTCACTCCTGACCACGCGTCGCTGCCACCGCACTGCAAGGCAACGGTCAGATCTGAGGCCGAAACGGGCTCTCGTCTGCATGCTTCCGCTTGAGGCAAGAGGCCGGCAACTGAACGGGCTCCTGCCTCCACCGTCTCCAGCAGTCCGCCTTGTCCTGAATGATAAGGATCCGCGGGGAACCCAGACCCCGGCTCGCGACCAGTCCCGGAATCTGGTTGCTTTTGTGGCCCAAGTCCGACCAACACGTACGCCGCTATGTTGGGATGAAGGGCGAATCCCGCGAGCACGCGCTGCAGCAGCTCGCCTTCCGGGCCGGCGTGATGCTCGCCACAGCCGGATTTATGCGTGATTGCCATGACGCCATCCACGTGAGGATACGCCCTGGAGAACCTGGGAGTTGAACCGGTCAGCGATGTACTTCGACACGGAGGCGCTGCAATTCACCGAAGATATCACGGCCACGTAGTTGCGGGTGCCTGCTCT
>CAWIIC010000015.1:0-20185 GCA_963836045.1 uncultured Pseudomonadota bacterium | reverse complement strand
TGGGGGAAATTTCTTTTGGCGTGGATGGGCGGCGACTCAGGGTCGTGCGGGGACGGGGACGGGTGATGGCACTCTATTTCATCCCCTTGTGGATTACGGCTTGTGGTACTGTGGACACAGCGAATACCGCGTCCGCCGGGAAGGCTTGAATGGCTATTTGGGGTCCGCTCCGGAGAGTGAGCCCCTAAGCGCTTCTGCCATATATTGGGACCCTTTGGAGGTGCGAACCGTGACGACCGAAGCGATGAAAACGTTGGAAGAGACCGCCGAAAGGAGTCAGCTGTCGTTCCCATACGGTGCCGGAGGCACTGCGCCGCGATTCGGAAGCGTAGATGATCTGGTCTCATCGGATGACTACCGTCTCTTTTGCGAAGGCCGTCTGGCCGACCCGTACGGGCTGTTGTCATGGCTGCGGGACAACGATCCCGTCCATTTCAGTCCGACGCTCGATGCGTGGATAGTCACTCGATATGCGGACGTGTTTGAGGCGTTTCTCGATCGTAGATTCTTGTACGATCGTGTGTCGGCGAGTATGTCTGCCCTTCCCGCCGGACATGCAACGTCTCTGCGCGCCCCTTCGGCGACCATGTCTCTAATTGGCTTGGGTATACCGATCCGCCGAAGCACACCCGGTTGCGCGGCTTATTCCGAACAACTTTCACCCCAAAGCTGGCCAAGGCGCTCACTGAGCGAATTACCGAAATCACCGACGATCTCATTGATGGCATGGGAACGCGAGAGAATCCGACCTCGTTCCGACTTTGCATTTCCTCTGCCGGCGACCGTCATATGCGAGATACTCGGTATTCCGAAAGGGGACGAGAGCAGCTTCGCGACCTGGTCGGACGCCATGGTGGCATTTACGGGTCACATCGGCCCGACCTTGGTGGAGATCGCGCCTCGGGCTATGGCCAGTTACGTCGAGCTGGAGGACTTTTTCGGTAGTCTGGTTGCCGAGCGCACTCGATGCCCGCCAACGACCTAGTTACAAGCTTGCCGGCGACGAAGCTTCCGGCAGCTCTCGCGGCAGGAGCTCATCGGTCTTTCAGTGTTCTCGCTGGTGGCCGGGCACGAAACGACGGCGAGCCTGATTGCCAATGGATTGCGGATGCTCCTAGACGATGACGATCTTCGCGACCTATTGATCCGTCGGCCCGACCTGCTCCCGGCCGCGATCGAGGAATTTCTTGAGGCTGGAGGCGCCGATCCAATTCTCGCCTCGTTTAGCCGGTGAGAGATGGCATCTTCGGGGTAAGACCATTGGAGAGGGCGACACGGTTATTCTGCATATCGCGGCGGCTAACCGTGATCCCGAGCACTTCGCATCTCCCGATTCTTGGATCTCGATCGTCTGGATAACCGGCATCTGTCGTTTGGCTGGGCACTCATTTCTGTCTCGGGGCGCCTCTCGCCCGGACAGAAACAGCCATCGCTCCTCGTCGATCTTCGAAGCGCTGCCCGGCATTCAGCCGATCGACGCGAGAGTTGGGTGGCGAGAGAATATGACGATCGGGCGCGGGCTCGGGTCCGATAACAGGCTCCAGCTCGTGGGTCTTTGCCGAGCATCTGGCGGATGTTCCGATTTCATCCTCTGAACAACTGCGTTCACGATGCCGACGTGAGCGTCTGCGCCGGCGATTTCGCAGCTCATCAGAATAGCGAAAAAATAGATATTGACAGGACCAGCATCCCGATGTAAACTCATGGTGCTGAAACCTGGGAACGTTCCCAGGTTTCAAGTTTAATCACGTCGATGCCGAAGGAGGTAGCTGAGATGCGGGTTTTCCCCCGAAGGTCGTTCCCCGTGCGTGCAGGCCTGGCCGTGCTGATGGTTTTGACGATGGCCGTCACTATTCCGGTCGCAACCTCAAGCGCGAGTCCCGCTCATGCCAAGAAGTACACCTTTGTCGTCAGTAACAATTTCCTCGGGAATAACTGGAGACCGCAAGTTGAGCGTCTGGCACAACTGACCGCGAAGTACAAGCCGTTCAAAGGCAAGGTCACCGTCAAGATCGTCAACTCAGGTCCAACCATCGCGGACCAGAACGCTGATTTGAGTAACATCATCGCGACCAAGCCATCAGTCATCCTTCTCATTGCATCTTCCAGCACGGCCGAGGACGGGGTTGTTGAGCAAGCTTGCCGTGCCGGCATTCTGGTGGTGACGGTCTCTGGCCCGGTTAATGCGCCCTGCGCCTACAACGTCAACCAGAACTTCCAAGCCGGAATGGTCCAGGTTGGAAAATGGATGGGACAGATCCTTCACGGCAAAGGAAGCGTCTTCGCGGACAATGGGCTTGGGGGCAACCCGGAGTCCAACACCATCCTGCAGGGATTCCTGACCGGCTTGAAGAAGACCGGGCCCAAGATCAAGGATGTGGGTAACTTCAACGGCATGTTTGCGGAGGGTCCCGAGCAATCAGGAATCTCGGCTCTCATCCCGGGGCACCCAAACGTCAAGGGTGTGATGACAGAAGGGTATTGCAAGCCGGTTTTCAATGCCTTCAAGGACGCAGGAAAGCGACCGGTACCCGCTACATGTTTTGCCTACAACGGAGAGCTAGTGGCCTGCGCGAAGAAAACGGGACACGAATGCGCCATATTGAGCGGCTCGCCTGAAGTTATCCAAACGTCCATGGAGATGGCCCTGAAGATTCTCCAAGGGAAGGGGAAGCAGTACAAGCCCGGGCCCGAACCACGTGTATCCGATTCCGCTCTATCTCTTCGTCACTGACTTGAGCAAGGTTCATCTCGGCAAGCCCAAGGGCCTGACCGTGGAACAGATAACGCTTGGTAAGAACGCTTTCCCGAAGCTGCCTCCAGGACTTGCTCTGCCATACTCGTATCCGCGGTACCCAATTACCGCCAAGCAAGCTGCAGGCTGATAAGAGTCCAAAGTTACCAACATGCAGACCCTCGCAACACAGTTTCAGCGAGTTGAACTGTAGGTTGTGTAACTAGCAGGAAGGGGCGACCCCGAGCAGCTCGGGGGTGCTCCCTTCCTTCGGCTCCTCGACAGTGAAGAGCTCTTGATTCGTGCTCGTTTTATAACCCAGCACGCACCGGCTCGTTTTGCACGAACCGAACACGATCTGTAGTTTCGCTGGCTCTTCGCCATCCTGCTGCCGCCGAGAACCTTTGAGCAACGGATGACTCGCATTGACTGATCATGGCTCCACAATTCACGACATTGCCCGCGAAGCCGGGGTGTCAAAGACGACAGTTTCTCGCGTGCTCAATGGGTCGCCCGACGTCGCTTCGGATACCCGGGGGCGGGTGCTAGAGGCCATTGACAAGCTTGGGTACCAGGTCAACTTGGCGGCGAGGACCCTCAGAACTAGTCGAAGCGCGCTCGTCGGTCTGCTGGTTCCAGGGCTTCACGAGGTCTTCGCGGAGATCGCGCAAGAGCTCGCCAAAGAGCTGAGGGTCAAGGGGATAAGCATGTTGATGGCTATCTCAGAGTGGGAAGAGGATGGAGACCTTTGTGGGTTGGAGTCGCTTCAATCGCGTGGCGTCGACGCTATTGTCGCCTCGCTGGCAAACGATCGGCCTACCGGGCTCGGTTCGTTTATCAAGTCCCTCAAGCGCCCCGTGATCCTTCTGGATCGAGAGGTCGAGAAAGCCTCTTGCGATGCTGTTTTAACAGATCAGCGAGGGGGTGTGACCGGAGCGGTCGAGCATTTGTGGGGGCTTGGGCATCGATCGATTGGTTTGGTCGCAATGAGTGGGAATACGCGGCCCGGCAGGGAGGCGGTAGCCGCGTATACGGCCGCCTGTACTCGACGGCATCTAGAGGTGCGAGCCGAGCTTATACATCAAACCGACGACTTTGATCGCGCCGCGGGCCGCGCTGCCGCCAACCAGATGCTCGAGGTCGGGGCCAGCGCAATCATGGCGCTCGGGCCGATGGGGCTCGTGGCCGGCGTCCTGGAGCGAATAGATGAGCTAGGGCTCAAAGTCCCTGACGACGTTTCGGTCATTGGGTACGACGAGAACGAATTGGCGTTCGTCAAGGCACCGCGTATGACCGTAATCGGACGCCAGGTGGGTGATATCGGGCGCCTCGCCGGCAGACTGGTGATATCGAGATTAGCTGCTCCCGACACTCCCAAACGAGTCGAGGTCGTGGAAACTCGCCTGATCATACACGAGTCATCTGGGCCTGCCTGCGTCCGCAGCGAGCGGAGTGACTCCGCGGAACAGCTCAGTCTGGCTGGTCAACGGTGACCGATCGCAGAAGCAGCAGGGAATCGACTCGGTCAAAACCGCGCACAGCGTCCGCGACTCTTGACTCGGTCGACGGCGATGGACGAGTCGCGGGGCCGGCCGCGATCGGGGCGTCGGCCATGGACGCATATTCTTTCCCGTGGGACGCACCGCTCGTACCTCCTTTTCCCATCCGGTTTCGCGACACGGAAATCTTTACGGTTTGCTACCGAACGGACCCTGACGCTATAGACCGCATACTTCCCACACCACTGGAGCGTCAGGCCGACACCGTGATGATCCATTTGTCCCGGATGGGCGATGTTCAATACCTTGGGCGTGCGAACGAATGCAATGTCATGGTGGGAGCGGGTCTCGAAACGGGTAGCGGCCGGGTCAATGGCGGGTTCTCAGCGTGGCTCTTTCTGGACACGGATGGAGGCTTGGCCCACGGCCGGGAAGTGCATGGTCAACCGAAGAAGCTCGCTCGGGTAAGTCTCGAGGTCCGAGGCGACCTGTTCGTGGGTACAGTGGAGCGCAACGGCATTGACGTTCTCACGGTTACCATGCCGTACAAAGCACACCGGGCATCACATAGCGACATGTTGCGATACTTTGATTTCGTAGAGAACATCAACTACAAGGTCATACCTAACATCGACGGTACCGCAGCAATTCGCCAGCTAACGACGCGCCGGCTCGAAGAGATTGAGGTTTCTGAATGCTGGAGCGGCCCCTGCTCCGTTGAGATTCGGCCGAATGCGCAAGCGCCGCTCTTTCGACTGCCCGTGGTCGAGCCGTTGGTTGGGTACTGGTGGCTGGCGGAGTTCACGCTCGTGGGGGGTCGCGTGGTTCACGACTATTTGGACCTTGGGAGGTCGGGCCGATAGTGATCGAGCAGCCTGACGAGCGTCGCGCGGCTCCCGTATCCGATGCCTCCCCAGCGATGCCGACCTCAGGCCTGTCTCTGTCGGGAATCGTCAAATCGTACGGAGCCGTGCAGGCTTTGCGGGGAGCAAATTTGGCCTGCACGCCCAGGCACGTCCACGGCCTGGTAGGCGAAAACGGAGCCGGCAAGAGCACGCTCGTAAAAATTCTTTCTGGGGCTCTGGCCCCCGACTCCGGCGATGTCAGGCTCGACGGAAAGGAGCTGCGCTTTCACACGCCGAATGCGGCTCGAAAAGGCGGCATCGGCACGGTTTTTCAGGAGCTCAGCTTGATTCCCGATCTCAGCGTGGCGGCAAACATCTTTTACGGTCATGAGCCCCGGGTAATCGCCGGTCGAGTGTCAGTACGTCGCTTGCGCCGCGCAGGACGGGAGGTGCTGGACCGATATGGGTTTCCAGACATCGATCCAAGTGCGCATGTCCGCGACCTGAGGCTCGCGGAGAGACAACTGGTCGAGGTCGTGAAGACCCTGATTCGCAAACCCCGGGTCCTGATCCTGGACGAACCGACCTCAGCTCTCCCACCCGAGTGGGTCCACTGGCTATTTGAGACGGTTCGGGAGTTCGCCGCCCAGGGTGGTATAGTGGTGTTCATATCTCACCGATTGGCGGAAATTCAGGAGTTGTGCGACGAGGTTACCGTGTTTCGGGGGGACTGGATGTTGGCAGAGGTCACGTCTCGGATATGCCTGAAGCCCAGCTGGTTGAGCTCATGCTGGGGCGCAAAGTCGAGCGATTCTATCCGCCTTCGACTGACTCTGCCGGCCAAGCGGGGGAGGTCGTGTGTGAGGTCGAGGGTTTGAAGGCGCCTCCGCGGTTGCGAGGTATTGACATTCGGATACGGAGGGGTGAGATCGTTGGGATCGGCGGACTGGAAGGCCAGGGCCAATCCGATCTCTTCTTGGCTCTATTTGGTGCGCGACGAGCAGGAGGAACGATCAAAATCAACGGCGAGCGCCTGCGAATGCGCAGTCCGGGAGATGCGGTCAGGGCAGGTGTCGGACTTGTACCCGAAGATCGTGCGACGGAAGGACTGTGCCTGCCGCTGGGGGTGCGCGACAACATTTCGCTTGGAAATCTAGGGAGTGTGTCGCGCTTTGGATTTTTGATGCGTGGGCAGGAGCAGAGTCTTATCAATCGCTCGATTGAGTCACTGCAGATCAAACTCCGCAGCCCTCGCCAAGAGGTATCGGCGCTATCGGGCGGGAACCAGCAGAAAGTGTTGCTGGCTAGGGTTCTCGCCCGCAATCCGTCGCTGCTTCTCCTATACGACGCGACTCGGGGTGTCGATGTGGGCACTAAGACTGAAATATACCGGCTCATGCGAGAGCAGTGTGAGAAGGGCGTTGGCATACTCTTCTATTCCACCGATGCATCGGAGCTCGCGCACATGTCGGATCGGGTTCTCGTTCTTCATGACGGCCTCATTCACGCGCAACTGGAGGGGTCTCAGATCACGGAGGAAAACATCATCTCGGCCGCAATCGGCGGCGGCACCCCCAGGACCGGCTGATGGACGAAATGAAGCAGGCAACGTCAGACGAGCAGGAGCTCGAGGGTACCGTTGACAGCGGAACACTTCCAATGATTGCGACGTCCACGACTATGACGAATCGGGCAACTGAGTTCCTGGCCTTTCGGCCCCGGGTCGACATCGTGGCGCTTATGCCTTATCTGTACGTCCTGGTGATGGGAGTGATGCTGCTTATTCTGGAGCCTGCGCTACTCACTGGGGCCGGCCGTGTCGACATTCGGGCCACGGCAGTCCTGCCGCTTGCCCTCGTGGCCATGGGCCAGACGTTGGTGATCTTTACGCGAGGTATCGATCTTTCGGTGGGCGGGGTCATCAGTCTGACCAACTGCATCCTTGCCACGCATGGACAGTACACAGGCGGTGGGTTGATCATAGAGCTTGCGGTTATTGTTGCGCTCGGCGCCGCCCTCGGAAGCCTGAACGGAATCATCATCGCCACGACGCGCCTGCAACCATTTATCGTGACTCTTGCGACGTGGTCGATCTGGGACGGAGTGGCATTAAAAGTCCTTCCCATCGAAGGTGGCGTGCCTCCGACGCAATTGATAACCGATCCTGCCGGCGCCTTCCTGGGCATCCCGAAGTCCGTGTGGGGCCTGGCGGCTCTTCTTGTGCTCTGGTTCTGGCTGAGAGATACGCGCTTCGTCCAGGACCTGCGGGCCATCGGAAGTGATGAGGGCCGGTCGCGGCTGACGGGAGTACGCTTGATACGCAGGCGGGTCCAGGTCTACACCTTATCCGGTGCGTTCGCCGCTCTGGCCGGGATCTACTGGACGTATTCGGTTGCGACGGGTAATCCCACGAGTGGCGACCAATTCATCCTGACATCGGTCGCCGCGGTCGTCATCGGGGGAGCCAGCATATTCGGCGGTGTGGGATCTGGGGCGCGGACAATCGTCGGCGCCATAGCGCTCCTGATGATCCCTGACGTGATCTTTGCGCTTAACCTCCAGTCGTTCTGGAGCACTTTCTTTGAGGGCTTCCTTCTCATCGCAGCCGTGACAATCAGTTCGGTCATCCTTCAGGTAAGACTGGCGCGGGCACGATGATAAATGTGAGATCGACCGTCGCCGACTCGCGCTTTGGAGACTTCGCGAGGCGCAACAGCGCCATTCTGGTCAGCTATCTGATTGTGCTGGCGCTGGTGGCGGTGGGAACAATACACTCGCCCGACTTTGCCTCCTCCGCAAACCTTCGAAACATCGCGGTGCTGGCCTCGTTCGTTGGAATTGCCGGCCTCGGTCAGACGCTGTGCATCCTGACTGGCGGCATAGACCTATCGGTACCATGGGTGCTCACCGGCTCTGCCGTGCTCACCGCCATCGTGTGTAATGGTCATGCATCACGACTCCCGCTGGCGATTCTCTTGGTGGTGGCACTGGCGGTCGTGGTCGGGCTGATCAATGGTATCGGGATCGCTTATGCCGGGGTCCCGCCGATCATCATGACGCTGGGCATGAACGGGTGCCTGCAGGGGCTTCTGTTGGTCTACACCAACGGCGGCTTCGCCTCCGCGCCTCCTCCGCAGCTGATCGCTTTCGTCACGGGATCCACATTTGGTCTTTCCAATGACCTTCTCGTCTGGTTGGTCGTCATAGTTGTTGGAACGATCCTGCTGACCTTTACCACGTTCGGCCGCCAGCTTTACGCGATCGGGACTAACAGAACGGCTGCCTACCTGGCGGGTACGCCAGTGAGGCGGAGACTGGTAATTCCCTATGTCATATCAGCTCTCGGCGCTGTACTCGCCGGCGTGTTATTGATGGGCTATACCGGAACGGCGTATCTGAGCATGGGCGACCCATACCTTTTCACGTCCGCCGTCGCGGTAGCCGTCGGAGGAGCGTCGATCCTCGGTGGGCAGGGCCACTACATCGGGACGGTCGCAGGCGCCCTGATACTCACACTCGTTACAGCTGTTCTCCCGCTGTTTGGCTTGAGCGAAGCAGACATCTCGATTTCGTACGGTATCGTGCTGCTCCTGGCCGTTTTCATATCGAGTTTCCGACTGTCGAGGAGGTGAAGATGGCAAAGAATGAAGTCGCCATGCCAGCGCTGGGGATGGCGATGACCCATGGCACTCTGGTGAAGTGGCTGAAGAACCCGGGGGAGCGCGTGGAAGCGGGTGAGGCCGTGGCGGAAATCGAAACCGATAAGGCCACGATGGAGCTGAACAGTGACTTCTCAGGATCGATGGGAGAGCATCTTTTTGCCGAGGGTGCCGAGGTGCCGGTGGGCGAGCCGATAGTCGCGATCCTCGACGGGGCCAAGGACGACGGACAAAAGAAGGCGAAGGCGCCAAAGAAGGTGACGTCTTCCTCGGTGGCGGAGGATGTTGCTGCGCCAGCCATCACGATTCCAGATCGCGCGACGTACCGGTCGGAGGCGGTTCTGATCGACAGAGCGGCCGACGCCGAGATGGAAGGGATCGACATCACCGGGGTGAGTGCCGACGTTTTGTTGGAGTGGCTAGGCACCATGGTGCTGATTCGGGAGTTCGAGGAAGCCAGCGACAAGCTCGCGCTGGGCGGCAAAATCCCGGGCGGTATGCACTCCGCCGCCGGCCAGGAGGCAGTGGCCGTCGGGTCGATTCGCGCCTTGTCTCCGACGGACGTCGTGACCAGCAGTCATCGGAGTCATCACCACAGCCTGGCGAAGGGATTGGCTCCTCGCTCCGTTATGGCTGAGCTCTACGGAAAAGAGACGGGCATCTTGGGCGGCCGGGCCGGGCACATGCACCTGGCGGACTTTTCCATCGGCCTCTTTGGTTCCAACGGCATCGTCGGCGGGGGTTTAGGCATTGCCATGGGCGCCTCACTGGCGTCGAAGATGCGGGAGCTCGACCAGGTTGCTTTGGGATTCTTCGGCGACGGCGGGGCCAATACCGGCCGAGTTTGGGAGATGATCAATCTGGCTTCGATCTGGAGGCTGCCCTTGATAGTGATCTGCGAAAACAACCTCTATGCGGTTGAAACCCATGTGGCGAGGGCAACCGCGTCGGAGACGATCGCGGGACGAGCAGCAGGGTTTGGGCTGCCGGCCATCCAGGTCGACGGGCAGGATGTCACGGCCGTTTACCGGGCTACGAGAGAGGCGCGGGAGCGGGCTGTTGCAGGAGACGGTCCGACATTTATAGAGGCGTTGACATACAGGTACAAGGGCCACAACACGGGCGATAACGAGACGTACCGAACAAGTCAAGAGGTTGAGGAGTGGCGCCGGACCAAGGATCCGATCGTGCGTCTCACCGGCGCTCTCCAGGATGCCGGAATGCTGACGGACGCGGAGCTGGATGAGTTAGTCCAATCTGTTCGGACCACCGTAGCCGAGGCCGTGGAATTCGCCGAACAGTCGCCGTGGCCTGATGTGGGTACAGCGGCGGACCGGGTCACGGCGCTCAACATGCCGGTGGCATCGTCGGCACGATGACGGGAGATAAAGGTCGGAGACGTCTAGGGTCCTCGGTTCCCGGAATTTCCGCAACGAGGCCACATGCCGCGTGGCGCGCAGCGGAGCTAGTCATTTATCTCTCGAGATTGCTCAGGGGACGGGCAGGTGAGAGTTTTCTATGAGCTCGCATGGGGTTTCGGAAGAGCTTTCGAAGACTTGCTCTGCCCTGAGGAGCAGTGGGATGGACTTCGCGCTACTCACGACCCTTCCCAACGTCACGTACCTCAGTGGCTGGGAGGTCCCGCCGGCCTTCGGCGCTGCCGCTGAGCTCACAGGCTGGCTGCCCAACGGGTGCGTCGTCGTGAACGCTATCGAAGAGGCCGCCTGGCTTGTAGTTTCGGATCTGCTTTCGGGCACTGCAACGCGTGCCAACCGATTGCAGCATGTCCAGGTGTTTTCGGGCTTCGGCCACTTCGAGGCCGTGGACGCGGCACAATCGTTTCGCGACACGCTGTCCGCCACCCTGCATACGGCGGGCCTTTCCGCAGCGAGGGCAACCGTTGGAGTAGAAGGACACAGCCTCCCATTGACCGCCTATCGCGTGCTGCAGGACGAGTTTCAGAACGCGCAGATAGCGGAAGCCGCCGCAGCCCTCGACAACGCTCGCAGGGTCAAGACGGCGCGGGAGGTCGATCTGGTGCGCAGGGCGGTCGCGGTGGCCGACGCCGCACAGCTCGAGCTGCTCCGTCAAGCCCGGAGCTCGGGCATGTCGGATCTCGACGTGTGGGATTCGCTGGCAGCGGCGATGGAGAGGTGCGCCGGACGGCTCGTTCCCAATGTGGCCGAGCTGGTTACCGGTCCGCGAATTGCAACGGTTGCGCCCGGTGGACCCGTGGGTCGCGAGATAGAAGCGGGCGACGCGGGGCTGCTCGACATCAGCCCCAGGGTTGACGGGTACTGGGCGGACTGTACGAATACCGTTGTATTCGGCAAGGATCCAAGGGCCGAACAGCTGCGCTTCTTCCGCGCCGCACGCGACGCTTGTGAGGCAGCTATAGAAGCACTTCGTCCAGGAAAGCAAGCTTGCGATGCTTCTACCGCTGTGGCCCGGACGCTCGAGCAACACGGCTTTCCCGTGGCGCATTACTCTGGGCATCAGATCGGGGCGAGCCTCAACGAAAGACCTAGGCTCGTCCCGTACGATACGTCTCCAATCGAGGCGGGCATGATTTTCGCGGTGGAGCCTGGCGTGTATGGAGGCGACTCGATTCCGACCGGAGCCAGAGCTGAGAAGATGGTCCTGGTTACGGATAGCGGCCCGGAAATCCTGTCTGAGTTTCCGTGGGGCTTGTGACAAGCCCGGCCCGACTCCGAACGAAAGCGGAGCCGCTGGCTCTTACCCCTCGCCGTGGGTTACACAGTGGGGTTAGCGAGAAACGTTGCAGGATGGGTCTAGTCGTCATGAATGGCGCGGGCCTTACATCGCGCGCCGCGGCGCATGCTTGACGATGCGGCGCCTACAAGTGGAAGGGAGTGCGATATGACCAGACTGCAGTTCGTCCTGGCGAAAGGAACCTGGACGGTGCCTGACATCGAACGCGAGCATCTATCCGGCATCCCGGCCGACGTGCGGGTCGCGTCCCTTTCCACGGCGGACGAGGTTGCCCTGGAGACTCAGTCGACCGATGGAGTCATCATCACGACGAACCCTTTCCCGGGGGAGCTCATCGAGCGACTCGGGCCAAATGTTCGGATAATAGCGCGAGCCGGCATTGGGCTCGATGCCATCGATCTGGAGGCGGCCGAAGAGCGCGGCATCGCCGTCTTCCACACCCCCGATTACGCCACGGACGAAGTGGCTACCCATGCTGTGGCGTTGATCCTGGCTCTAAACCGCAAAATCGTAGCCGCGAATGACCTATGCCGCCGTGATTGGTCAGGCTGGAAGCAGCTGGGCTCGATCGAGCCATTGTACGAGCAGACGGCGGGTGTTGTCGGGGCCGGCAGGATTGGACGCGCAACCGCGGATCGCCTGGTTCCTTTAATGGGAAGAGTTTTGATCTACGATCCGTACGTCACCGATCTGCCGGACAGGGTCGAGCGCGTCGGGTCACTCGACGATCTTCTGTCGCGGTCCGACGTTCTGACCCTCCACATGCCGCTGACAGACGAAACACGCGGCCTGATCGGCAGACGCGAGCTCTCCTCGATGAGAGAGGGTGCGATCGTCGTCAATGTTTCGAGAGGACCGCTGATCGACGAGGGAGCGCTGGCGGAGGCACTGGTCGATGGTCACATCGGAGGAGCCGGTCTGGATGTGCTGGAGCAGGAGCCGCCGAAGGACGACGCCCCGATTCTAACGGCGCCAAACGTGATCCTTTCTCCGCATCTTGGCTGGTACTCGGTGGCCTCAGAACGGCGAACGCGGACCATGGCCATAGATGGCATGGTCGACTATCTTTCCGGCCGCCACCCGAGGGCCGGCCGACTGGCCGTAAATCCCAGGCGGAGCGTCGGCGCGAATTGATCGAACTCAGCCTCGAGAATGTTCGCGCGTACCTCGTACAGCATCAGCTCGTCGAGCCCCGAAGCGAACCGGATATTTCCGAGCTGGGTTGGGGCATTTCGAACCTCGTGCTGCGCGTCGACGTACCTTCTGGAGCCTTTGTTTTAAAACAGTCACTGCCCAAGCTGCGAGTCGCGGAGGACTGGGAGTACGATCGCCGGCGAACGCTAATCGAACGCGACTGCATGGTGCTACTGGGGCAGCTGCTGCCGCCTGGGAGCGTGCCGACGGTGCTGTATTGCGACGAGGAAAATTACGTTCTGGTGATGACGCATGCGCCGGAGGGAGGAGTGCTCTGGAAGCAGGCGCTGATGGAGGGCACGGTCGAGGTTGGCGCTGCAGAGCGCGCGGGTAAGCTGCTGGCGTCGATCCACAACCTCACCGCGGAGGACCCGCGAACGGCCGCACTGTTTGCCGACCAAACCACGTTCATTCAGGGCCGGGTCGATCCATACCACTGGACGGTAGCCAGAGCACATCCCGACCTGGCCCCAGCGATCTACGAAGAGACGGACCGCCTGCTAGCTACTCAGCTAGCCTTGGTACATGGCGACTTCAGTCCTAAGAATGTCTTTGTCTATCCTGACAGTCTCCTCCTCCTGGACTTTGAGGTCGCCCACCTTGGGGACCCCGCCTTCGATTCGGCGTTTTGTCTTACGCACTTCGTGCTCAAAGCCTTTCGATTTCCAGATCGGGCTTCAGAGTATCTGGGGGCGGCTCAGGTGTTTTGGGACTCGTACGTTGATGTTCTGGAACCATCGCTCGCTACGGATATCGAAGCCCACACGGTTAGAGAGCTGGCCTGTTTGCTCCTGGCTCGGATCGATGGTAAGTCAAAGATCGAGTACATCACAAAGGACGTAGTAAGGGCGGAGGTTCGTGCGCTTGGCCGCGATGTTCTCATGGTGGCGACTCCACGATTGAATCGCGTGCTCGACACCGCATGGCGGCACCTGAGTCTCAGCGTACTGAACTGATCTCATATGCAATATGCAATCGAGCGCGTGCATGCGCGTCAAGTGTTCGACTCGCGGGGAGAGCCCACCGTCGAAGTCGAGGTGACGACCCGAAGTGGAGCGTGTGGAACCGCTTTGGTGCCGTCGGGCGCGTCAACCGGCAGTCACGAGGCTGTGGAGCTGAGGGATGGTGACGAGAAACGATTCGGTGGTCGCGGCGTCCTTCGACCGGTCGATAACGTCAATAGCCGGATAGCGCCTGAGATCGTGGGTATGGACGCCCGGGATCAGGAGGCCGTCGACCGACGGCTATTGGAAATCGACGGCCGCGCCGACAAATCGAACATGGGCGCGAACGCCGTTCTAGGGGTCTCTCTCGGTGTTGCCCGCGCCGCCGCGACCGCCTCGCGCCTGCCACTCTGGCAGTACCTCCGTCCCGATGGTCCGTATCTGCTTCCCATGCCTATGGTCAACATGATCAGTGGCGGGCTCCACGCTCGGGGAAACCTGGACTTTCAAGACTTCTTGATAGTCCCGGTAGGAGCATCGTCGTTCGCAGAAGCCCTAGAGATGGCCACGGCCGTCTACCGGGGAGTGGGAACGGTGCTCGCCGAACGCGGCTACTCGACACTCAAGGCCGATGAGGGGGGGTTTGGCCCAGCGCTTAACGGCAACCATCAAGCCATGGACGTCGCCGTGGCCGGGATCGAGCGTTCCGGCTATCGGCCTGGAGATCAGGTGGCGATCGCACTCGACGTGGCGGCCACACACTTTTTCGATCCTGCCTCGCGCTGCTACAACCTAGAAACGGAGCACCGAACTCGCACGAGCGAGGAGTTGGTGGCTCTGCTGATGGAGTGGGTGCAGGAGTATCCGCTGGTTTCGATAGAAGACGGGCTAGCCGAGGATGACTGGGACGGGTGGCGAACAATGACCGACAAGCTGGGGGGGACCGTTCAGCTGATTGGTGACGATCTGCTAACGACGAATCCGGACCGGCTGCGGCGTGCGATCGACAACCGGGTGGCGAACGCGGTGCTGGTCAAGATGAACCAAATCGGCACTCTAACGGAGACGCGTCAGGTGATCGATATGGCTCAGGACGCGGGGCTCCGGGCGGTCGTCTCCGCGCGGTCGGGCGAGACCGAGGACTCTTCGATAGCGGATCTGGCGGTAGCAACGGCAGCGGGCCAGATCAAGGTAGGCTCCGTGGCTCAGTCCGAGCGCCTCGCAAAGTACAACCAGCTCCTGCGGATAGAAGAAGCATTGGGGGCAGGAGCGCGGTTTGCCGGGAAAGACTGGTTGGGTTGGCGGTAAGCCTACGATGGAGGTGACGCGCCTGACGGCCTGCTCGATGTCGCCCACCTGCGGAATCAAGGCTTCGATCAGTGGCGGACTGTGTGGAATAGGCGCTGAAACGCCGCCCACGCGAGTGATCGGGGCGTCGAGGAAATCGAAGTAGGCCTCCTGTATGGTGGCTGCTAACTCCGAAGCGATGCTGCCCTCCACCGGTGCTTCACAAACTGTCACGAGCCGGTTAGTCCTCCGAACCGACGCCGCCACGGCTTCGATATCCAGCGGCGCGACCGTCCGAAGATCGATCACTTCCGCCTCTATTCCGAGAGCAGCGAGGTTGGCTGCCGCTTGTAGCGCCTTGCCGATCATGATGCCGTAGCCTGCGATCGTCACGTCGCGACCCTCGCGCACCACTTTCGCCTTACCGAGGGGAACCAGCTCTTCGGGGCCGCCGACCTCACCCTTCATCGCCGACAACTTCTTGTGCATCAGGAAAATCACAGGGTCCTCTCCGCGCAATGCCGATTTGAGCTGGCCTTTGGTGTCGGCCGGATTCGACGGATACGCAACTATCAGCCCAGGCATATGGGCAAACCACGCCTCGATACTGTTGTTGTGCTGAGCACCGCCAAAGGCGACTCCGCACGTGGCCCGGACGACGAGAGGGACGGATGCACCCCACATGTACCGCGCCTTCGCGGCTTGATTTACGACCTCATCCATCGCTCCGAAGACGAAGTCGATGAAGTTGAGGTCGATCACGGGCCTCATGCCGTTAAGGGCCGCGCCCACGCCTGCGGCGACCATAGCAGCCTCCGAGATGGGAGCGTCTCTGACTCGATCCACGCCAAATTTTGGTCCGAGACCCTTCACCTGAGCGAAATGGCCGCCTCGCTCGTACAAGTCGGTACCGATGACAAAGATGGTGTTATCTCGCTCCATCTCTTCGCTCATTCCCTGTTGAAACGCTTGAGATAGGGTGACTGTCTCGAGTGCCGTGGTCATTCAGAGCCTCCACGATATCGCATGCTTACCACTCCAATGTTGCTCCGGCGTTCATGGCCAGATTGCCGCCGTCCACCGGCAGCAGCACTCCCGTTACCAGGGAAGCGGCGTTCGACGCCAGGAACACCGCTGCAGCGGCTACCTCCTCAGGCTCGCCGAGTCGTCCCAGTGGAATCCCGTGCATGAAATCGGAGGTCACCTGCTTCGAGAAATAGCCCTCATCGTCGATAAACTTTTGGAGACCGGGGGTGCGGATTTGGGACGGTTGGATAGCGTTCACCCGTATCCCGTACCGGGCCCATTCAATCGCCAGCTCCTTCGTCAGCATGTTAATGGCTCCTTTGCTCGAGCTATAACCCAGGCTGCCGCGGCCCATCGCCCCGCCCCCGGCGATCGAGCTGAGGTGTATGATCGATCCGCCGTCGCCCTGGGCGATCATGCGCCTTCCGGCTTCCTGGGCGCATAAAAAGGTACTCGTAACACCGATGTCGAGACAGCGCCGCCAATCCTCGTACGACATATCCTCCGGATGAGAGCGAACGTTACCCGCAGGCCCCGACAGAGCGACATCGATACGCCCAAAATGCTCGTCGGCCTCGGCGAATGCCGAAGCGATTGACGCAGGATTTGAACAGTCACAGGGCATGAAAGCGGACTTTCGGCCGAGTTCTTGAATATCAGAAACCGTCTTGTCGCCACCTTCGCGGTCCACGTCCAGAACAGCGACGTCAGCACCGACCTCGGCAAATGCAATGGCACACGCCCGAGCGATGCCCGAACCGGCGCCCACCACCACCGCAACACGATCCGTCAGTTGAAACTTCTCGAGCACGCCCTGACCTCCCCTCGAAAATCCAGCCTTGACCACCTACTCATCTTTCCTCCCCGTTGAATGACTTCACTCACGCCGGCGCGGGCTCAGACTGTGCGCCGGCGGACTCAGGTAGCGATGCGGCAAAATCGTCGATACTCTCCTTGCCCGCAAGCACTCCGAACTCGAGATGGTAGCGTCGCGACTCGCCCGGCTGCAGCATGATCGGATATCCCTGGGCGATCAGCTCGGGCACCGTGGAGAACGGATTGCTAGCCGGCTCCATACCGACCGCATAGAGACCCTCGCCCATCATCCGCCACTCTATGTACACGGGTAAGGTACGCGTGTCGTACTTGAGGTAGGCGCCAATCCCGTCCGCCGATCCCGAGAAACCTCGGTTAACTATGGCGACGGAGGCTATCCCGGCTTCATCCGGGGCGACAGGGATCTCATAGCCCTCGGCGCGAAAGTTGGGAGTCGGGTCCACAAAGCTCCGGTACTTTTCCGTCTGGGCGGCGGCACCCTCGCTCAAACATGGAACCCGGGACCGGACCAGAAACGGAGGCCAGGAGCTCTGCCCCGTCGTCGACAACCGGGTACCCGATGTTGAAGTGGTACAGCAACTGATGAGGACTCGGATAGTATCCCTCGTTGGTCACGACGTCGTCGATGGTGAAGCGTGATTGTCCCAGCTCAGCCTCGTACCGGCGCTTGAGCACTAGGTTTTCCCCGTAGACGATCTCTTCACGCACCGTCCCTTCCGCCCACAAGAAGCAGCGATCGTCTTCCCACCGCTCGCCGTACGAGAAACGCTCGGCGGGCGTCATGGCGACGCGGTCGTGCACCCCGTATCGATCGGTCTCCCTGGCCGTCCATCCGTAGTACTCGGTGTCGATGTCCTGGGGATTGCCTATGTGCACGAGCCCGCAGGTGTTGCAGAGTCCCCCCAGAGCCACTCGGACCCAGTTGACGTCCGTCCCGTCGAAGTACCATGGCGCCGGAAATCGACGGGCCGGAATCCAGGCCATTGAGGCGCCTTGAAACTCGCAGGGTCCCGGATCCATCCCGCGATCGACCATCACCGAGAAGCGAAACCCGGTACCGGTGCGGAACTCCAGCAAGCGCGATCCCCTGGCGTGGCCTTCCTCCATCGACATCAGCTGGACGCCGCCTAGCTGTTGAATCCCGCCGACGTGTCTGAGGAGCTCACCTCGTGTCATCTCAGCTCCGAATAACCGCACGCCCAACCTCCGTTCAGAGTTAGCTGCCTACCGACCTCGACCTCCTACGCTGGCGCTGCCAGTCCCAGCGTTTCCAGTGCCCCGGCCTCGCGCTCATAGTGTTTTGGCCGGTGGTCCTCGACCGATAGCCACCATGCCGCGAACTCCTCGATCATTCGACGGGTACCCACCCTAGACTCGAAATCAAGGTCGGTCTTCAGACGATCGACCTGCAGCATATAATGGCGATTTGGAAACGGGAACACCAGGTTGGTCAGATCGATGGCATCAGTTGGTAGGCCAAGAGCCTCCTCGTCAACGGGGACGACGTTTGCGTCGCGCCCTATAACGGCGGCGCACAGCTGTACGAACCCGAGATTTGTAATTCCGCGGGCAAATGCGCAGTTGTACGTGTGGCCGGAGGCCGAATCGCGAGCAAAGAGGGCCGCCAGAATAGCGCCCCCGGCGTCGTCGACATACACGTGTTGGTTGATGGCCTTGCCTCCTCCCGGCAGCAGGATCGGCCTGCCGCTTTCGATGCGGGAGAAAACAAACGACTCGCGGTCGGCATAGTTGCGCGGTCCGAGCACGAACGGGTAGCGGAAAATGGTTACCGGCAGTCTGCCGGTCTCGTGGGCAGCCCGGAGGATGCGTTCCGACTTCAACTTCTCGATGGCGTACGTCCCCCAGAAGGTGTCCGGTCCGACTGGTGTTGACTCCGGCCAGGGAAGCTCGGCGCTGGGCTCATAGACAGCGCCGCTGCTGACGTACACGAAATGGCCCGTGGAGCCGGCGAGCGACTCGACGGCTATCCGCGTCCATTCCGACGCATAAGAGGAGAGATCCACCACCGCATCGGGGCGGGTCTCTGCCAGCTTGGCCATGTCTTCTTCTGAGGCCCGATCCCCGTGTATGGAGGCAGTGCCAGGGACTTCACTCCCGGTTGATCCACGATTAAAGAGAGTGACGTCAACTCCGGCATCGAGCAGCATTTCGGTGAGTCGACGGCCTATAAACCTGGTTCCGCCGAGGATAACTACTCGCATGATTCCCCCTTAGGCGCGCGCATAGCGCTTCACCGCCTGCCAGTCAAAGTCTAGGCCGAGGCCGGGGCCCGCCGGAAGAAACGCGACTCCGTCTCGAATCTCCAGAGTCGAGTGTAGAAGTTCATGGAACGGGTCGAGCCCCGAATCCGGGTCCATGTATTCGAGGCCGCCTGAGTACAGGTTTGGTATCGAGGCCGCGAAATGAATGTGCACGCCAGGGTGAACGTGTGGCGCGATCTCCATGCCCCATGCCGAGGCGAGGTCACAAACCGCCATGAACTCCCGAACACCGCCTACTACGGTTGCGTCGCATCGCAGTAGATCCACGGCTCCCGATTCGATCAGTGGTCGGTAATAGCGGTGATCGCTCAGATTTTCGCCAACGGTGACCAGCATGCCAGACTTGCTCCTGAGATCTCCTAGAAGATGCGTCAAGCTGTCGTGAAACGGATCTTCGACGAATGCGAGGTCGTATGGCTGGAGCAGACGGAGCCGGCGGAGCGCGTCGTCGAGGTTGCGAAAAGAGCGGAATGCGTCGACAGCGAGCGGGCAGCTGGGGCCGACAATTTCGCGTGCAAGCGCCAGTCGCCGAGCATCCCATTCGGGCGCTCCGGCTCCAACAGTCAGTTTGAAGGAGCGAAGGCCCTTGTCTACCAGGGACTGCAGCTCGTCCTGCAGGCTTTGGAGCGTATCTCCGTTGGCCTTGGTATAGCCGGCTACGGCGCATACCAGAGCGCTGTCGGTACGCTTGCCGAGCAGGTCGGCGAGAGACGCATCGAGCCGTTTTCCCTGCGCGTCCCAAAGGGCCAGGTCGACCGCGCTGATGGCGACCGGCACGAGGCCCTGGGCCGCATACGGCCAGTAGGCGCCGAGCAGCATGCTCCGTACCCGTTCAGGCGTCGTCGAGTCAGCACCGAGAAGAAGATCAGCCAGCGACTCGCGGATGATCGCCGCTACCGGAAGGCTACGGCCGTACGCGTAGGCGGCTCCCTCGACCCCATCGCGGGTTCTGAGGCGGACGACGGCATAGGTGCGCTCGGTGACCCAGGCAGTACCCACCTTGAGCGGGCTTGGCAGCGGAACGACGCAGTCGAAGCACTCGACGGATTGGATGGGGTCCGAGCTCACGGTCGCGGTTATTGGTAACGTTCCCATAGACTCTCCAGGTTTGATAATAACACTGGCGGATATATTGGTCTCACTCC
>CAWIIC010000014.1:0-106238 GCA_963836045.1 uncultured Pseudomonadota bacterium | reverse complement strand
CCCAGCCGGGCATGATCAGAGTGCCGCCCCCCCACTGGATCGCGTCGAACTTCTGACGCCAGTTGTCCACGCTCAGGTCGTCGATGCAGGTCGCGCTGCCTCCGGCGAACGTGACCGTCATGAGCCCGCCGGCATCCTCTCCTGCCGCCTGCTCCTTCGCCGCTTGCGAGTCCTCCGCTCCCAGGACCTCGACGATGCGGCCGATCGCTTCGCCGATAACCTGACGTCGCTCGAACTTGCTTCCATCCGCGACCGGATAGCTCATGCTTCCCGTCGTGTCGAGCAGAAGCATGGGCTCCTTTTCAACGCCTGGCTTGAGCATTGGGCTGAGATCGTTTACCGATGGTTCCGAAGTGGTCATATCTGTTCCTTCCTCCGTTTTTTTGGCTAACAACGCTGAAAGACGTTGTGAATCCGTCGAGTTAGACACACTCTGCGATCATAGGCCGGCAGCGCACATACACCTACGCACTCGATCTGCCGGACCGAAATGCTACCGACGGCCTCGCATGTCATGTTATCCCCTGGGCGGTCGACTGGGGACCGCCGAGGCCGGTGTCCCACGATCTGCCCACTCGCATTCCGGTCCGGCGCGAACCCGAATTACACTCACCCTTTTGGGCTGCCCCAAATGGGTGCTGTACCTCCCGGGCGTACGCGGGTACATACCGACAGATTCATTCGCGATCGGTCGCGTTACCACTGTGAAAGGGCACTAGGATGCCAAACCGCATACCACCCCAGGTGCATGGAATCCGATTATCATCCGTAGACTGGCGGTTTCACACCGCTGCCGCTCATGTCCTGCAGTCTGAAGCATGGGAAGCGTGCAACCGCGCCTACCACGAGGATTACGGGGAGCCGTACCGCGAAATCGGCAGGGAGTTGTACCAGAGAGTCCTGCACGAGCGTATTCAGGCGCTCTTCACCAAAGGTGACGAGCAAAACCTGCTGATAGAGCCGTCCGCGGAAAGAGCTGCGTAGGCACGCGCTCAATAGGGACGGGCTGCGGGCCCAACCGCGAGCCCGACTGCCAATCGCGTGCCGCTGAGCCGACCATGAACGACGGGCCGGCCCACCAAGAAAATCCGCACACGTTGTTAGCCTGCTACCGCGACCGCGCGCTCTGGTTTCGGAACGCGTTCCCACTGGTCCTTACGAGTCAGCAGATACAGACACGCCACTCCTATAACCGCGCCCATACCCACGAGAAGCAGCTGGTAGCTCACGACTGCGGCCAAGGCAGCGCCTACCGCGATCGACAGCGTTTGCGGCACCCCGATCATCAGATCGAGAGCCGAAGCCGCTCGACCCTGCAGCTCGTTCGGAGTCATGCGCTGAATGAGCGTCATGATGGCGACGATGACCCACGGTAGGCTGACTCCGAGAAGCAGAATCCCGACAATGACGACTGGGAGATTTGGAACCGCCCACAAGGGTACGCCGACGGCAAAGCAGGCGAGCCCAATCCCACACAGAAGGCCCTCTCCGGTTCGCCGCATGATTGCGGCGGCCGTGAGCCCGCCGGCAATCCCTCCGATCCCCTGAAAACTCAGCAACACCCCAATAAACGCCGGCGGCCGGTGCAGTCCCTGCGTGACCACGGCAAAGGTAAGCGTCTCGCTGAAACCGACCACCAGCACCGTGAGCATCGTCGCGATGACAACCTGCCGCAAAACAGGAATACCGAGAACATGTTGGATCCCGCCTACCGCCTCCCGGGCCCAGTGGAGCTCACGCGGCTTCGGCTTGACCTCTTGAACCCGAACCAGCAGCAGGCTGACGGCCGCTATTCCAAACGTCGCCGCGTCGATCATCGCGACTAAGGCTCCACCGCGCCAGGCAAAAATACCTGCCCCAACGATTGGGCTGATGAGGCGCATGCCCTGACGAAAGGTCTGGAGTAAAGAGTTTCCGGCCGGCAAGAGGTCCTCGCGGAAGAAGAACCGTGAGCAGGGCGCTCTGGGCAGGCCCGAGCAGCCCGTATGAAGCGCCGTACAAGATCATCACCAGATAGATGATCCACACGTCCCCCCGCCCGTGAACCAGCAGCAAGAGAAGGACCGCCACGCCCATCACCAGGTTGACCGCTATCAAGAGCGGCTTGCGCTTGACCCGGTCGACGACCATGCCGAAAAGCGGGGCGGCGAGCTGGGGCAGGCCAAACGCAAAGAAGACGAGGCCGGCGGCGCTATTGCTGCCGGTTAGGCTCTTGACCCAGATCGCGGCAGCCAGCCAGAGCGAGGTGTCGCCAAACATCGACACGATGTCGCCGCCAAGGAACAGTCGTGCATCCCGATGAGCGAGAAGCTGGCGCATGATTGTCTATCCTCCTATGACAAGCGGCAGGTCTTCGAGACGCCGCTCTTCGCAGCACCTGCTTCATCATAAAGGCCCACTAAAGATTATTTAAGGTGATATGCATCATATTGAGCTCACCGGATCCCGGTGAAGCGCAGTTTGACGAAAGGGTCCGTCAGTGCTCGGGCTGGTCAGGACAATACTGTTCACATACGCCACAGTGTCGCGAACCGGTCGTGCTGGTCGTAAGATCGGCGAGCGAACACGGATCGCAATCCGTAGTTCATGAGCGTTGTCAATCGCGCAACATCACTGCCGTTGACGAACAGCATGGATGGAGCGACGACGGCGGCTGGGCGTATCAAACTGGGCGGTGCGCTGACGAAGGCGATTACCTTTTGAGGACCGACTATTAGTTCACGCAGGAGCGGCCCTACTGTTAGTGGCTAGCCAATGTAAGGAGGCAGCAGAAAGGTGAAACTAACCGATTTCCAAGTACTGAGTTTCGACTGTTACGGCACCCTTATCGATTGGGAAGCGGGAATCCTAGCCGCTTTGCAGCCGCTCCTGGAGCGGGCGAACCTCAAACCAGGCGCCGACGACGACATTCTCCAGGCATTCGGGCGCCACGAAGCCGCGCAGGAGGCGGCCACGCCGCAGTTCCTCTACCCGGACATCCTCGCCGAGGTACACAGCCGCCTCGCGAAAGACTGGGGAGTCCCTCCCGACGGCGCCCAGGCTCGCGCGTTCCGCGCCTCGGTTCCCGCCTGGCCGCCCTTCCCCGACTCCCCGGGAGCGCTTGCCTACCTGAAGACCCACTACACGCTGGTCATCCTTTCCAACGTGGATCGTCATAGTTTTAAAGGTAGCGAATCCACCCTCGGCATCGACTTCGATTACGTGTTCACGGCCGAAGACATCGGCTCCTACAAGCCGAGCCCCCGCAACTTCGACTACCTGATCGACCGGCTCGCCGACCGTGGGTTCCCCAAAGAGACCATTCTCCACACCGCCCAAAGCCTCTTCCACGATCACGTGCCTGCGAACCATGCCGGTCTCCGTACCGCCTGGATCAATCGGCGATCCGGCATTGGCAGCTCCGGCGCAACTCCCATTCCGGACAACATGCCCTACCTCGACTTCGAGTTCCCGACGCTCGAAGCCCTCGCCCGAGCGCACCGGTCCGAGCTCGCCTCACGTTGACGAACCGGCTTAAAAGCTGATATATAGCCACTCAAGTAAACCTTGACAGTCGGATACTCAACACTTATAATGATGGTGAACGCACTGTCCGCCTGGGTTAGACCGCGGACAGAACTTTGAAATAGGAGAAAGAGTTATGCCGAAGGTTGTCGGTATCGACTTGGGGACCACCAACTCCGTCGTCGCCGTTATGGAGGGTGGAGAGCCGGTCGTAATCACCAATACGGAAGGGAGCCGCTTAACTCCCTCGGTTGTCGGCTTCACCAAGGATGGCCAGAGACTCGTTGGTCAGCTGGCAAAGCGACAGTCTGTGGTCAACCCGGAGCGCACGATCGCGTCGATCAAGCGTCAGATGGGCACAGACCACAAAATCACTATTGACGGCAAGGACTATACACCCCAGGAAATTTCGGCGATGATCCTGGGCAAGCTGAAGAATGACGCCGAAAAGTACCTCGGCGAGACCGTCACCGAGGCGGTGATTACCGTCCCGGCATACTTTAACGACTCTCAGCGCAAAGCCACACAAGACGCCGGCAAGATCGCGGGACTCAACGTCCGGCGTATCATCAACGAGCCGACGGCGGCGGCCCTGGCCTATGGCCTCGACAAGAAGTCAATGGAAACCATCCTGGTCTGGGACCTCGGAGGTGGAACCTTTGACGTCTCCGTGCTCGAAGTTGGAGATGGTGTCTTCGAAGTCAAGGCGACAGCCGGGGATACTCAATTGGGTGGCGACGACTACGATCAGCGAGTCGTCGATTACGTGGCCAGCGAGTTCCAGAAGGAGAACGGCATCGACCTGCGCAAGGACCGGCAGGCTCTGCAGCGCCTCCTCGACGCCGCGGAAGGCGCGAAGAAGGAGCTGTCCCAGGTGGTTCAGACCGAGATCAACCTGCCGTTCATCACGGCCGACGCGACCGGACCGAAACACCTGATCACGACGCTGACACGGGCCAAGTTCGAGGAGCTGACGGACGATCTGACGCAGCGGACAATCGCTCCCTTCCGTCAGGCACTAGCCGACTCGAAGCTCAGCGAGAGCGAGATCAACGAAGTCGTCCTCGTGGGAGGATCGACGCGAATGCCCGTCATCCAGGAGCTCGTCAAGAAGCTCACGGGAAAGGATCCGCATCAGGGCGTTAATCCGGACGAGGTCGTTGCTATTGGCGCTGCCATCCAAGCAGGCGTCCTGGCCGGCGAGGTAAAGGACGTTGTCCTTCTGGACGTTACGCCCCTCTCCCTCAGCATCGAGACGCTTGGTGGCGTATCTACCAAGCTCATCCCGCGGAATACGACGATCCCCACTCACAAGAGTGAGATCTTCAGCACCGCCGAGGACAATCAGACCGCGGTCGACGTGCACGTGCTCCAAGGCGAGCGAGAGATGGCGCGCGACAACAAGACGTTGGGCCGATTCCGGCTCGAGGGCATCATGCCCGCTCCCCGCGGCATCCCACAGGTCGAGGTTTCGTTCGATATCGATGCCAATGGCATCCTGAACGTGACGGCCAAGGATCTCGGCACCGGGCGCGAGCAGAAGGTGACGATCACCGCATCGACAAACCTGAACTCAAACGACGTCGAGCGCATGGTCAAGGAGGCGGAGCAGTTCGCCGATCAGGACCGCCGGGCACGCGAAGAGGCCGAGATACGCAACAAGGGCGAGCAGTTCGCCTACTCGGTTGAGCGCTTTATGAGCGAGTCGGGGGACAAGGTCCCTTCGGCCGAGAAGCTTGAGATCGAGACCAAGCTGCAGACCCTCCGCGATGCGCTCAAAGAGAGCGACGTGTCGAGGATAGAGTCGGCGCAGAGAGATCTCGAAGAGACCTTCAACCGGGCCGCGCAGGCAGTGTATCAGCAGGCGGGGGCTCAGGAAACCGGTGCCCCGGGGCCTGACGGCGCTTCCTCGGACACGGCTCAGGCCGACAATGCCGACGACGTAGTCGAAGCGGAATTCCATTCCACCGAAGAAGGAAAGTAAGTTTCCGTTCGTAATGAGTCCCGAGCGAACAACGCTCGGGACTCGGAATGGACGCTGCAACTTCTACGGGAGACCAGTTATGACACAGAAACCAGAAACCACAGATCAGGCCGCCACAGAAACGGACACGGAGGCCGGAGCAACGGAAGCGAGCCGGCCAACCGCTCAGCGGGACGGTGAAACGGACTCCGCCGCGCTGGCCGGCGAGCTGGAAGAAGCCCGCCGAGAGGCGAGCGAAAATTATGACAAGTATCTTCGCGTCCACGCGGAGATGGAAAACTACAAGAAGAGGATCGAACGGACCTACGCCGACCTCGCGCGAAACAACAAAAAAGAGATTCTGCTCAAGCTGCTTGGAGTAAAGGACAACCTGGAGCGAGCGCTCAGTTACGGCGAGAACGCCGGTTCGAACAACAACGAGAGCGTCATTCAGGGCGTTCGCTTGACCGAGTACCAGCTCGATCAGATGCTTCGCAGCGAAGGCGTCGCCCCGATGGAGCTGGTCGGCAAAAAGTTCAACCCAGAAGAGGCGGAGGCGATTAGCACGGTCGTCGATCCCAACGTAGAAGACCACACCGTGGTTAACGAAGCCCAACGAGGTTATCGATACCAGGATCAGGTGCTTCGACCAGCAAAAGTGGTCGTCGCCGTTCAGCAGCCCGGCGCGGGCCAATAGGGTGCCGCCGGGCGGCCCTACATCAATAAAGGCTGAAGCCCTGCATGGAATATAAGGACTACTACAAGACTCTCGGAGTCGATAAGAAAGCCAGCGAGAAGGACATCAAGCAGGCGTACCGAAAGCTGGCCCGCAAGTATCATCCGGACGTCAATCCGAACAACAAAGACGCCGAAAAGACGTTCAAGGACATCAACGAGGCGTATGCCGTTCTTAGCGACGCGGAGAAGCGCAAGACCTACGACACGCTCGGTCCCGACTGGCAGCAGCGATTCAGGACCCAGGGTGGCGCGGGCGGCCGGCCTCAGGGTGGCACTCGCACCTACACTACCAGCGACATGGGCGAGTTCAGCGATTTCTTCGAGTCTTTGTTTGGAGGCGCCACCGCCGGTCGCGCGGGACAGGGAGGCGGCTTCGACTTCGACATCGGGTCGATCTTCGGACGCGGGAGGCGAGAAGGAAGCACGACGACGGCCGGGGCTCGTATTCCAGGCACGGACCTGGAGCAGGCAGTGGACGTTACGCTGCGAGAAGCCTTCCAGGGGAGCGAACGTACCTTCACTTTGACGAGGCCCGACGGGAAAACTGAGCGGCTTGACGTGAAGATTCCCGCCGGTGTTAACGAAGGATCCCGGATTCGACTGCGAGGAAAAGGAAACCTCGGCAGCTCGGGAGACCCAGGCGACCTATACCTGGTGACGCACATCCTGCCGGATCCTCGGTTCAGGCGAGAGGGAAATGACCTTCACACCGAAACATCGGTGCCGCTGACAACGCTGGTACTGGGTGGAGAAGCCCAGGTCCCGACGCTTGACGGTGGCGTGACGATGAAGATTCCACCGGGAAGCCAGAACGGACGGACATTCAAGCTGACGGGGCAAGGAATGCCCCACCTGAGGGGAGGCGGCCGCGGTGATCTGTTTGTAAAGACTCAGGCCAAGCTTCCCACCGACCTGGACGACCGGCAGCGGTCGCTATTTCAGGAGCTGGCACAAACCGGTGCTTAAGAAGGAAGAGCAGTGCTTACGTATGACGACGCCGTTATCGACGAGGAAACCGATGACACTTCCCACGGCGACGACCGGCAAACAATCCACGGCGCGCGCAAGCTTGATGGTGACATGAAGCAAGAACGCCGTCACTATACCATCAGTGTCGCCGCCGAGCTGGTGAGCGTTCACCAGCAAACGATTCGACACTACGAGCGGCTCGGTCTGATCGAGCCGTACCGGGGGAAGGGCGACATCCGCTACTTCTCCCCGGATGACATCGACAAATTGCAACAAATTCGGCGCTTGATCGACGAGCTTGGCGTGAATCTGGCAGGGGTGGAAGTGATCCTGAACATGCGGGACCAATTCCAGGAGCTGCACGACCAGTTCGAGCACGAGATCGCAGAGGTACGAGAGCAATACGAAAACGAGATTGCCCGCCTGAAGGAAATCATCATCAGGATGCAGGGAGCCTAGCAGGGTCATGCCGGCCTGGCACTCTGGCAAACGAGCTTCGTTAACCGGTCGCCCCCACGCGGCCACGATCGTGCCCCCTTAGCTGAATGAAAGGGACTAAGAGAGATGAATGTAAACAAGTACACCGAACGAACCCAAGAAGCTCTCGTCAACGCCCAGGCCATAGCGCAGAGGCACCACAACAGCGAAGTCCAGCAGGCCCATCTCATGCAGGCCCTCTTGGATCAGGAGGGTGGGGTCGCCACTTCCATCCTGCAGCGGCTCGGGGTCGACATCCCCTCCCTCAGGCATGCGGTGGAGCGCGAGATACAGAATCTGCCGAGCATGCACGGCAGCTCGTTTCAGCCGACCTTCTCCGCCGACCTCGCCGATATCCTTCAGGCCGCGATGGACGCCGCGCAGAGGATGCGCGACGAGTACGTCTCGGTCGAGCACCTGGTCCTCGCCCTCGCTGACGACAAGAACAAGCGGGGAGTCGGACCGCTGCTGCGCCAGTTTGGCGTCACCGGCGATCGCATCCTCCAGGCGCTCACTGAAATTCGCGGTGGTCAGAGAGTCACCAGCCAAAATCCGGAAGGCACCTACGAGGCGCTCGAGCGTTTCGGCCGCGACCTGACCGACCTCGCTCGCAAAGGCAAGTTGGACCCGGTTATCGGACGCGACGAGGAGATCCGCCGGACCATACAGGTGCTCTCGAGACGCACCAAGAACAATCCGGTCCTGATCGGAGAGCCCGGCGTCGGCAAGACGGCCATCGTCGAGGGACTGGCCCAGCGAATCGTCAACGAGGACGTGCCGGAAGGTCTGAAGGACCGTCAGGTGGTTCAGCTCGACATGGGCGCTCTCGTCGCCGGGGCGAAGTACCGGGGCGAATTCGAAGAGCGGCTCAAAGCCGTCTTGAAGGAAGTACAGAGCGCCGAGGGCCATATTATCCTGTTCATCGACGAGCTTCACACGATAGTCGGAGCCGGAGCGGCCGAGGGAGCGATGGATGCCGGCAATCTGCTCAAGCCGATGCTGGCTCGTGGCGAGCTGCGAGCAATCGGCGCGACGACGCTCGATGAATACCGGAAACATATCGAGAAGGATGCGGCCCTCGAACGCCGGTTCCAGCCGATCATGGTCCCTGAGCCCTCGGTTCAGGACACCATCACGATTCTGCGCGGCCTCAAAGAGCGGTACGAAGTCCACCACGGCGTGCGCATCACGGACTCGGCGATCGTGGCCGCCGCGGTGATGTCGGAACGCTACATCACCGACCGGTTCTTGCCCGATAAGGCGATCGACCTCATCGACGAGGCGGCTTCCCGCCTACGCATGGAGATCGATTCCATGCCTACCGAGATCGACGAGATCGACCGGCGCATCATGCAGCTCGAGATAGAGCGCGAGGCACTCAAGAAGGAGACGGCCGAAGCCGCCAAGGAGCGGCTGGCTGGAATCGAGGAACAGATCGCCAATCTGCGGTCTGAGTCGGACGAGATGAAGGCCCACTGGCGCACGGAGAAAGAGGCGCTGACTCGCATCCGGGACATCAAGGAGCAGATCGAGGAAACCAAGCTCGAGATCGAGCAGGCCGAGCGCCAGACCGATCTCGCCAGAGCCGCCGAGCTGCGATACGGTCGAATGACCCAGCTGACTCAGGAGCTGGAGGAGGCCGAGACGGCGATGGCGGAGCTCCAGACCGACAGCAGCTTCCTGAAAGAGGAGGTAGGAGAGGAGGAGGTCGCCGAAGTCGTCGGCAAGTGGACGGGCATACCCGTCAGCCGGCTGGTCGAGGGCGAAATCCAGAAACTGATCCGGATGGAAGAGCGGCTCCACGCTCGCGTGGTCGGACAGGAGGAGGCTATTGTCGCGGTGGCGAACGCCGTGCGCCGGGCGCGCGCAGGCCTTCAAGACCCGAACCGTCCCCTCGGGAGCTTCATATTCCTCGGCCCCACCGGGGTCGGCAAGACGGAGCTGGCGCGCGCGCTGGCAGAGTTCCTGTTCGACGACGAGCAGGCAATGATCAGAATCGACATGTCGGAGTACATGGAGAAGCACACTGTGGCCCGACTGATCGGGGCCCCACCTGGCTACGTCGGATACGAGGAGGGTGGACAGCTCACCGAAGCGGTGCGCCGGCGGCCATACTCGGTGCTCCTGCTCGACGAAATCGAAAAAGCCCACTCCGACGTCTTTAACGTGCTGCTTCAGATCCTGGACGACGGCCGGCTCACCGACAGCCACGGCCGGACTGTGGACTTCAAGAACACGGTCATCATCATGACCAGCAATCTCGGGTCGCACATCATCCAGGACCTGGCAGGAGAGAGGCTCTACGACGAGATGCAGAAGCGGGTGATGGACGTGCTCCAGACGGAGTTCCGGCCCGAGTTCCTCAATCGCATCGACGAGATCATCATCTTCCGATCCCTCTCCCGCGACCAGATCCAGAGCATAGTCGACATCATGCTGGAGAACTTGGAGCGGCGCCTCGGCGACCGCAAGCTCCATATCGAGTTGACGGATTCTGCCAAAGACCTGATAGCCAACGAAGGCTACGACGTCGTGTACGGCGCGCGCCCCCTCAAGCGGACGATCCAGAAACGAATACTGGATCCGCTGGCCATGGAGGTCCTGCAAGGACGCTTCCAGGAAGGCGACACGGTCCTGGTAGACAACGAAGGCGGTCACTTGGTCTTCAAGAAGGCCGGCACTCCAGAGCTCGCCGCCGCCGTCTAAACCAACGTTACTGATGCTGAATCTGCCCCCGCTCAAATGAGCGGGGGCATTTCTGTATTGCCGGCTATTCCTTTGTCGCTCTCAACGGCCGCTAGCGGCACCTGCCCTCAGGGCATGAAGGCCACGTCTCACTGAGGTGTCGCCCACATGCTTCTCAGGTAGCCGGTCTCTGGTCTTTTGGGTTGACTCCGCAGGTACCGAGGTTCCGCCAACTGGGAGCTCGGATGCTCGTGTCGCGCTGCCGGCTCCGCCCTGAACTCGTGACTTATATCTAACGATGAGAATGATCATCATGATAAGCCCACCGACGATCAGCACGGCAGCCCACCACGGAAGTGTGGGGCCGCAGTCTCTTCCGTAGCAGCCGCCATACGGGGCATAAACTGGAGCCGTCATGTCAGCCTCCAAGGTTCGAGCGTACTGCGCTGGCCGCAAGACTTCACGCTCCGGCGCAATGACCGTTCGAAACCCATTATGAATCGTGGGAGTTCAGCAGCAAGCGTCTTGAGCCGACTCTTCGAGCAAACGAGCCGCCGCTCTAACGATCACCTCCGTCCGCAAATCGTCCAGACTGAAACCGATGACTGACGGGTCGGTTCGCGGCAGTATCATCAAGCACGAGCGAGGACCGTAGACTCGACAACCTGACCATGAAAGGCTGCTGGAATCGTGCTTTGCGATAGGGACTCCGTCATTGCCTCGCTGAGTCGCATCGCGGGCGACGACAATGTTATTTCCGACAGGGCCGAGCTACGGACGTATGAGTGCGATGGGCTTACATCCCACAAGTCCGTGCCCGACCTGGCGGTCCTGCCTAGAACCGCTGAAGAGGTTCAGGGCATCGTGGCCCTGTGCGCGGAGCGGGGCATTCCGTTCGTGGCCCGCGGAGCGGGCACGGGACTCTCGGCCGGAGCCCTGCCCGTCGAGGCGGGCATTCTGATCGTGTTGACCCGGATGAACCGAATCCTCGAAGTCGATATCCCCAACCAGCGTGTCGTGGTCGAGCCCGCCGTCTTCAATCTGGCGGTCTCGGAAGCGGTTGCGTCATCGGGCTACTACTACGCGCCGGACCCCTCGAGCCAGCAGATATGCTCGATCGGAGGAAACCTGGCGGAAAACGCCGGAGGTGCTCATTGCCTCAAATACGGCTTCACGGCCAACCACATCACGGGCGCGGAGGTCGTGCTCCCAACAGGAGACCTCGTTCATTTTGGCGGCAAAGCCCTCGAGATGCCGGGCTACGACCTGCTCGGTGCCCTCGTGGGATCGGAGGGCACCCTCGGCATCGCGACCAAGATCACCCTCCGCATCGTGCGCAAGCCGGAGACAGTGCGAACCCTGCTGGCCGGCTTTAACGGACCGGACACGGCGGGAGCGGCGGTGTCGGGCATCATCGCGGCCGGGATCATACCCGCGGCGGTCGAGATGATGGACGCCGTCGCGATCGAAGCCGCCGAGGCCGCGGTCAAGCCGGGATATCCGGAAGGAGCAGGCGCCGTGTTGATCGTCGAGCTCGACGGGCCCACCGCCGAAGTCGAACATCAGTTTGAGCGAGTTCAGGCGATCTGCGGAGTGAGTGGGTGTACGGAGATCCACGTGGCGGCCGGGGATGCGGAACGCGCCCTGATCTGGAAGGGCCGGAAGTCCGCCTTCGCCGCTGTCGGCCGGATCAGTCCCGACTTTCTCATCCAGGATGGGGTCATTCCACGAACATCGTTGGCGCGAGTTCTCGGCGCCATAACGAGTCTCGCGCGCAGCCACCGGCTGCGAGTGGCCAATGTGTTTCACGCGGGCGACGGAAATCTCCATCCGCTGGTGCTGTTCGATTCTCGGGTTCCGGGCGAGCTGGAGCGGGCCGAGGAACTGTCCGCGGAGATCTTGATGCTCTGTCTGGACGCCGGAGGCTCGCTGACCGGGGAGCACGGCGTCGGCATGGACAAGAAGCAGTACATGCCGAAGATGTTTACGGCGACCGATCTCGACACCATGCAGTTTCTTCGTTGCGCGTTTGATCCCGCCTCGCTGTGCAATCCCGGGAAGGTGTTCCCGACACCGCGCCTCTGCGGGGAGGCTCCCGGGCGGTATACCCCACACCCGGCCGAAGTCGCGGGGCTGGCCGAGCGCGTCTGATGACGGCGAAGCGGCCCACCCCTTTGAAAGTGATTCAAGCAGACCGAGCGAGTAGGCCGTAGGTGACTGACCGAACGCTCTCGCCGGTGTCAACCTCGCTCCAGCATCTTAGCGCGATCGCCGGCGCCGATTACGCTCGAGCGGGCGACTCAAGGGACATCGTCGACGGCGTGACTCCCGATGTCGTCGCCAGCCCCGGCAACATAGAGGAAGTGGTTGAGATACTCTCGCTTGCCCAACGGGAAGGATGGGCGGTTGCGCCTCGCGGCTCTGGTTCGAAGATGGTTTTGGGTAATCCCCCCAACCAGCTGGACCTCATTCTCGAGTCGACCCACCTGAACAGGGTGCTCGAGCATGCCCCGGGAGATCTCGTCGTAAAGGTCGAGGCGGGTCTCGAGTTGAAGGAGCTGCAAGAGCTGCTGGCCGGCACGGGCCAGATGCTCGCGCTCGATCCGCCGGAGACCAGCGCCACCATCGGCGGCATCATCTCCACGAACGCCTCAGGCCCTCGGAGGCTCAAATACGGGACCGTCCGAGACCTCTTGCTCGGCATCAGCTTCGTGCTCCCAGGAGGATCGATGGCCAAAGCAGGCGGTAAGGTCGTCAAGAACGTCGCCGGATACGACCTGGGCAAGTTGTTCACCGGCTCGTTGGGCACGTTGGGCTTCATAACAGAGGCGACGTTCCGGCTGCATCCGTTGCCTTCATGCTCGGCAACCCTGTTGATCGAGCCGGGTACACCCGAGTCGGCCGGAGAAGCCGTTCAATCCCTGCTGAACTCGGCTCTCACGCCGTCCGCGATCGACCTCGCCCGAACCCCGGAACGGATCGCGATAGCCGTCCTGTTTGAAGGGGACGAAGCGCCGGTGACGGCCCAGACAGAGACAGCGAGCCGCCAGCAGACCCGAGGCACGCGAAGGGGCCTCGCCACCGGCGCCGAGGCGGCGGAGTTCTGGGCGGGAAACGGAGAGCAATGGCCAGACGGCGAGATAGGCATGCAGATAACTTTTCCCATCTCGGCCCTGACCCAGGTGCTGGAGGCGGTTGAAGCCTTGGAGAGAAGGTATGGAGTGGTATTCAACGTTCGAGGCCGTGCCGGGTCCGGGGTTTTGCGTCTTGGACTATCGATCGACGACAACGCCGCCGCAATTGCGATAATCGCACGGCATTACGGCCGTGGCGTCTAAGCTGCGAGGCGCCGCCGTCGTCGTCCAGGCGCCGCTAGACGTCAAGCGCGAGATCGACGTGTGGGGTCCGAAGCCGGACGCATGGCCACTCATGCAGAGGGTCAAAGCCCAGTTCGACCCTCAAAACGTGATGAACCCGGGCCGTTTTATAGGAGGACTCTAGCCTGATGCAGCCCATTCGCGTTCCTTCCTCGTTTGACGGTCATCACCCACCCGAGCCGGAGTTGATCAGCGATTGCGTCCACTGCGGGTTCTGCCTGCCGAGCTGTCCCACCTACGTCCTCTTTAACGAAGAGATGGACTCGCCTCGAGGGCGTATTTACCTGATGGCGGAGGCCCACGAGGGCGAGCCGATCTCGAAGTCCATGGTGGGGCACTGGGATCGCTGTCTTGGATGTCTGGCGTGCGTGACGGCATGCCCATCGGGCGTCAAGTACGGAACCCTGATCGAGGAAACGCGGCAGCAGGTGGAGCGCATCTACGAGAGGGGCTGGTGGGACCGAACGTTTCGCCGAATGATCTACTCGCTGTTCCCGTATCCCAACAGACTGCGCAGGATGCTACCGCTGTTTCGGCTGTACCAACAGCGAGGAATCCGCGATCGCGTCCGGCGCTCCGGAGTTCTTCGGCTGATGCCCAAGCGGCTGCAGTCCATGGAAGCATTACTACCCCCCGTGCCCGCTACCCAACAGCGAATCCGAGAACATACGGAGGCAAAGGGCACCGAGAAGCGCAAGGCGGCGTTGATGACCGGCTGCATTCAAAGGGCGTTCTTTCCTCATGTAAACGCCGCCACCATCCGCGTGCTGTCGGCCGATGGATATTCCGTGTGGGCCCCGGAGGCACAGAGTTGCTGCGGGGCCCTGTCGATGCATGGTGGCCGTGAATCGGAGGCCCTTGAATTCGCTCGACGACCTGATGGACGCGCTCGGAGGATCCGAAGTCGATGTCATCGTCGCCAATGTTTCGGGTTGCGGCGCCGCGATGAAGGAGTACGGCTACTGGCTGAGGGACGATCCCGAGTATGCGGACAGAGCCAGGGAATTCTCAGCGCGCGTGCGCGACGTTTCCGAGGCGCTGGTAGAGGTTGGCCCGACGGCGCAGCGGCATCCTCTGAACGTTCGGGCGGTCTACCACGATGCCTGTCACCTGCTACACGGCCAGTCCGTCGCCGGCCAGCCACGGGCACTCCTCCAGGAGATTCCTGATCTGGAGCTCGTCGAGATGCCTGCCGAGAGAACGATGTGTTGCGGCTCGGCGGGAACGTACAATCTCCTCGAACCCGATGCCGCCGCCGAGCTGGGCGCGAGAAAAGCGCGACACGCGATCGACGCCGCGGCCGACGTTCTCGTCGCGGGAAATCCCGGCTGCCTGCTGCAGATCGAGGCGAGTCTCATGAAGGCCGGGAAGTCCCTGCCCACCGCTCACCTCGTCGAAGTCCTCGACGCGTCGATTCGTGGCGAGCAACTTGCATAGGTCAATCGTCCCATTCCTATCGAATAAAACGGTGGCATAATCTAGGCATCCGGGCACTAACATGGACACCAGCGCTTACCTAGAGCATCTCAACGATACAGACCTCGCCTTCCTGGCGGCTGCCTCGCGGGCGGGGGGAGTTGAGGGATTGCAGGCGCTCCTGCAAGAGAGCCCGGAGCAGCTCCAGGTCATTCTGGAGAGCGACGACGTCTATAAGGCTCTCTTTCCTCCTCGTCAAGAGTCGACGGGCGAAGCAGCAGTGGCCGGCGACATACCGGCATTCGGGGCGGCCGGATATCAGGAAGCGATGCTGAAAGCCTCACCCTTCCTGATCTTCACCGTGCTGATCGCCCGAGCTCATCAGGACCTGCAGAACGCCGCGTTCGTTCACGAGTGGGTGGGCCCGTCGCAAAGAGTGCCTCTGTTTGAAGTAGCGAGCCTCAGGCAGTTCTCGGCACCCTCTAGCCACAGGCTGTTTTTGGCGGAGCTCCTGGCATCGTACACCAGGGTGGCAAGCGGAAGTTTCTGGGTTCACACTGTTCGTGGATGGCGACGCCGGCGATATAGCGAGCTCGATCTCATGCGGTTGATCGAGCTGCTGGACGTCGTACCGGAATCTGAGCGGGGAGCCCTGTTCCGCCGTCTTGGAGATCTCTCGCTTTTCCTGACGGGCGTGTTTCCGGACTACACGGGCTCCCGTCTCTTCCGACCGATGCAGCGGAAGCGCCTGCGCGGTGTGGTGGCCGGCGGAAAGGACGAGACCAACAAAGGTGACCGCGACGACAGCTCCGGACTAGACTTTCTGGAGTCTATCGGCAGTGCTTCGTACCGGCAGGCGTCGGCAGAAGCCGAGCGCGCGGGAGGATCGGCGACTCCGCTCCGCGACATATCGGCGGCGTTTCCGCAGGCCCGCCGGATGCTGAACTTCATGACCGACCGGTACCTATTTCCGTTGCGGGACCAATGGTTCACGGTAGACGGTTCACGGTAGACGGTTCACGGTTCACGGTAGACGGTCGTCGGTAGACGGTTCACGGTTCACGGTTCACGGTTCACGGTCAACGGTTCACGGTCAACGGTAGACGGTTCACGGTTCACGGTAGTCGGTTAGCGGTAGACGGTTCACGGTCCACGGTAGACGTTTCACGGTCAACTGTCTACCAACCACCGTCCGCCGCCAACCCTTTACCGACCAGGGTTCACCATCTACGGCCAGCCGTCTACCGCCAACCGTCTACCGTTCACGGTCTACCGTCCACTGACCACCGTCGACCGCGAACCGTTCACCACCTACCGACTCACCGTCTACCGTCTACCGCTAACCGTCTACCGTCTACCGTGCTACTGTCTACCGTCTACTGTCTACCGTCTACTGTCTACCGTCTACTGTCTACCGTCTACTGTCTACCGTCCTATACCGCCTACCGTCTACCGACCACCGCCAACCCTCACACTGCGATCGTCAGACTCTCTAGATCGCGAGGATAGTAGGTCAACACGTCGATTCCATCCTCCGTGACCAACACGGTGTCGGAGTGACGGAAGCCGGCGAATCCAGGCACGTACACTCCCGGCTCGACGGTAAACACCATTCCGGGTTTGATCTCCGTCTGGTCTCCGATGTCGAGGAACGGGGCTTCGTGATTGCGCAATCCGATGGCGTGCCCGGTGTGCTGGCCCCAATAGGCGGTTAAATCGTTGTTCTCGTAGTACTCCAGCACGTCGCGATCGACATCGGCACACGTACGTCCTGGGCGGATCGCGCTGAATGCGACCTGTTGCGCCTGGGCCATATGGTCGAAAAACCGCCTCTGTTTATCCGTCGCGTGCCCGATGATCATCGTACGTTCCAGCTCGGAGTTGTATCCCCACACCGGAGCAGACGTCTCCGACACAAGAACATCGCCTTCGCGAAAGGCAATGTTGCCGGCGACCGCATGCGCCAGGGCGCTGTAAGGCCCGATCTGGCCGCGGTATCCGGCGCTTGGTCCGTCGGAGGATCCTAGCTGGCCACGGTAGAGTGGTCCGATAGTGTCGAACATCGAAAGCGTCGCCTCGGAGCCGGCCTGAAGGCTGGCCTCGGTCTCGGTGACCCCGGGAAGACTGTACCGTTGGAGGAGCTTGTGGGCGAGATTGCACCACTTGCAGCTCTCTCGAATCAGCGCGACCTCCGCTTCACTCTTGAGCGCGATCATTCCCTCGATCGCGTCGTCGACCAGTCCAACGGCAGCTCCAGTCACTTCGGATAAGCTGGGGCCACGGTAACCGAGAATTCCGGGGTAGCCATCGCTGTCGGCCGCAACCGCCTGCGAGATGCCCATGTCCTTGAGCACCTTAGCCAAAACCTCCATCGGATGGGTCTGAAAGGGGTACTCGACATAGGACTCGACGCGTTCAAAGTGCGTCTTCATCTTGACGTGATCGACCTCGAACTGAGGCACGAACAGCGCCATGTCGCCTTCAACATTCATGACAAAGGCGACCGGCCGCTCGGTGGAGAGGTAGAAGAAGCCGGTAAAGTAAACGACGTAGTCATGGTCGAACAGGACTACTCCCGCCTCATGGCGACTCGACACCACGTCGAGTAACCGCTGGCGGCGAGATTGAAACTCTGCCTCGGAGATCCCGAGCTGCATGGGTGGCCTTCCTTTGTGTTAGGGTCAGTTTTAACTAGACGAGCGGCGGATTGTAAGCAGTCAGTTGTTTGGAGGGAGCTTGCGCAAGCCTGAGCATTTACGAGCCGGGGATCGGGTCGCAACGGTCACGCTGTCCTGGGGTGGGCCGGGGCAGATACCTGCCAGGTACATGGCCGGCAAACGGCAGCTGGAGGAGATCTTCGGTCTGCACGTCGTGGAGATGACGCATACTCTGGCCGGCCCGGAGTATATCTCGCGTCATCCTGAGGCACGGGCCGAAGACCTCATGTCGGCATTCTCCGATCCATCGATTAACGGTATCGTATCTACGATCGGTGGGGACGACGCGATCCGGATACTCCCCTATCTCGACCTCGATGTCATCAGGGACAACCCCAAAGTGTTCGTGGGCTACTCTGACACCACGATCATTCACATGGCATGTATGAGGGCCGGAATCGTCAGCTTCTATGGCCCCTCGATCATGTCGGGATTTGCTGAGAACGGCGGCATTATGCCGTACATGGAAGAAGGGGTTAGGCGAACCATCTTCTCGCCAGATCCGCCGGGACTCTGGCCCGAGAATCGGAGTGGCTGGACGGTGGAGCATCTGGATTGGGCTGACCCCGACAACCAGGACCGTCGCCGACGGCTGACCCCATCGAGCGGGCGGCGGTGGCTGCAGGGAGACAAGGCCGTCGAGGGCCCGATCGTCGCCGGTTGTGTCGAGGTGCTCGACTGGCTGAGAGGGACCGATTGGTGGCCGCGCCTGAACGGATCCATCCTGGCCATCGAGACATCGGAAGAGGCGCCGTCTCCGGAGATCGTCGCTCGATTCCTTCGAAGCGTGGCGGAGATGGGCGAGCTCAAGACGGTGAGAGGGCTGCTGGTGGGCCGGCCCGGAGGAAGTGACCTCCCGGTCGAGCACCACGCTCGGTACGACGAGGCGATCGTGCGAGTGGTGCGCGAGGAGCAAGGTCTGAGCGAGATGCCGATAGTTAGTGGCATGGACTTCGGCCATACGGACCCGATGTGGACAGTACCCGAGGGCGTCCGGGTGCGAGTAGATCCCGAGGCAGAAGTCATCGAGATCATGGAATCAGGATGCAAGTGATCGCCGTATAGCGTGCGCTCGCTACCGGACTTTCGACATCGTTGGTCGACCTTGGTCTCGGGACCTAGATGCCGAGGTGGCGAGGGATCGATGCCTTCAAGGTGCGACTCAGTCTTCGGTGCGTCTGCCGCCCCCGGTTATGGCGTCAATGGACCTGAGGTCATCGGGAGTTGGCCTCCAATCTGCAGCCGCGGCGTTCGCCCGAACCTGTTCCGCGCTCATGGCGCCGGCGATCACCGAAGCGACTTGCGGTTGAGCGGCGAGAGCGCCGATCGCGACCTGGAGTAGCGTGACGTCCCTCTGCTTGGCGAAGTCCTCAAGGCGTTCGACCACGTCGTAGTTGGCGTCGGTCAAAATGCTCGAAGCGGCGGGACTGGATGCCAGGCGCGTATCTTGGGGACTGGGCACGCCACGACGATGTTTGCCGGTCAGCATTCCTGAGGCCAGGGGAAAAAACGGGATCATGCCAATCCCAAAATGGGCGCACGCCGGTATGACTTCACGCTCGACCTCGCGCTCCAGGAGGCTGTAGTGGTTCTGCGCGGAAATGAAAGGCTCGAAACCGGCCGACCGTGCCGTCCAGTCGGCGTCGGCGATTTGCCATCCCGCGAAGTTGGACGATCCAGCGTACCGAACCTTCCCTTCATGAATGAGGTCGCTCAAAACTGAAAGCGTCTCCCGGACGGGAGTATTGGGGTCCGGTGAGTGCATCTGATACAGGTCTATGTAGTCCGTATCCAGACGCCGGAGGCTGGCCTCGACCGCCCGACGAAGATAAAGACGTGACCCACCTCGATCGTATTCACCTTCACCCATGGGAGAGCGAAACTTCGTGCCGATCACGATCCGATCCCGCCTACCCTTTACGGCGGCTCCCAGGAACCGTTCGCTGTCGCCTCCGCCGTAGACGTCGGCGGTGTCAAAGAAGGTGATGCCGGCGTCAATGGCGGCATCCACGACCCGACGAGCCCCATCAAGATCGAGGCGCCTGCCAAAATTGTTGGTACCCAGTCCGACGACGGATACCCGAAGCCCTGATCTGCCAACTTGTCGAAATTCCATTGAATCTCCAAGGTATTAGTGCGAAGGGGAGACCAACCTCAAGAGCAGGCGGCTCGTCCCGCCCCCATGTAGCCTTCTTCCATCGCCCTTTCATCCTATCCGGCGCACAGCATGGAGTTCGTCGCGGGCCTCGGATGATGGCAGTGCAACCGGACGAGAGGCATGTCCGGAACAGTATGTTGGAGTGAACCTTTATGAGCTCAGTGGCTCAGCGCCAGGAGACGGCGCGACTAGCAGGGGGATGCGATGAACAACAACAGTACATCTATCGTCATCGCCGGCGCCGGATACGCCGGCCTGCACATCGCCCAGCGACTGGGCGGATGGGTGCATCGGCAAACCGAGGTAACGCTGACGCTGGTGGACAAAAACGACTATCACCAGGTACTTACCGAGCTGCCCAGGGTCGCTTCGGGTCGACGAGAGGAGAATGATGTCGAGATTCCGCTCGACTCCGTTCTGGCCTCGGACGTGATATTCGACCAGACCAACATCGACGGAATCGATCTGGTGAATGGGTCGTTGCTGACCGAAGACGGGCCGATCCGCTACGATTTGCTGGTTCTTGCCCTCGGAAGCAGGCCGAACGACTTCAACATACCGGGTCTATCGGAGCGCGTCTTGTACATGTGGTCTGCACAAGACGCCACTAAGATATGGGAGGCGGTGACCAGCGCTGTCAAGGAGGCAGCATCTACTGCCGACGCTGCCGAGCAGAAGCGGCTGATGACGGTAGTCATAGGTGGCGGCGGCGCTACGGGCGTTGAGCTCGCCGGAGCGTTTGCCGAAGAACTGCCTCGACTGGCGGAACAGTATGGAGCCCCGCCGGAGCTGGCCAACGTGCAGCTAATCGAAGCGGGGCACACGATCCTCGCCGGGTCGTCACAGGACCTGATCGCGAAGGCGGGCGACATCCTACGCCAGCTCGGCGTCAAGGTATGCACGAATTCCATGATCGTGGAGGCCACGCCACAGGGATTCCGGCTCAAGGATGGCGAAGTGGTGCGTGGTGGCACGTTCGTCTGGGCCGGGGGAGTGAAGGCGAATCCAATAATCCGCGGCTCCGGGCTTCAGGTAGGGTACAACGAGCGAGTGAAAGTCGATATGTATCTGAGAGCGCTGGACCATACGGACATCTTTGTGGCCGGCGATGTGGCCTCGGTCGTTGACAAAGAAACGGGCCTGGCGCTTCCGCCGCTGGCACAGATTGCTCTGGACGAGGGCGATACCGTCGCCGCTAACCTGAAAGCCACAGTTGAAGGACGGCCGCTCGACCCGTTTGAGTTCAGGAGCAAAGGGTTTGTCGTCGGAGTGGGCGCGCGGCGGGGCGTCGCCGAGGTGGCGGGTCTGACGCTCGGCGGGCGACTGGCTCATGCCCTCAAAGACGCCATCGAGTGGGAGTATCGCCAATCGGTGAAACACCTGCGCGGGTGGGGAGCGGCCTAGGCGGCGCCGCAATGAAACGTGAGATCCGCGGCGAAACCTACCAAATCCGCTCCGGATGCAGCCTGTGTCTACCCGTGAGTCTGCACTCAGAGAGGACAGAGATCGAGCCGTGAACCCACAGAGGTCGCGCCTCTTCACCGTGGCCCGCAACCCGGAGTCGGACACAAAGCTACCGTTCCTGATCCGGTTACCCCTCCCCGACGGCGAGCTGATTCTCAAGACGCGCGAGAGCTGGCCTCGTACTTCTCGTGTGTATTGTCACCGGCTGGAAGTATGGCCGGATGAGGCAGAGATTGTCGAGGAGACGCCGGTTAGGTTCTGCGGCCGCCGCGGAGTCGCGGTCGACCTGGTCCTCGACCGCACCAGGGACTTTCGGTCGCAAATCGTATTTACCCATCTCCGAGGTGGGCGCGAGGGAATCTTCTGGCAGTCACAGAAGACGGCGGCAGCGTCACGACCCGGAGTTCGCCTACCCAAGCGACGCGCATCGGGACAGGACAGCCTCTCGATCCTAGTGGACACCCGGGAGACGTATGCCTGGAAATTTAGCGGCCAGCAGGCAACGCCCGAAAGGAGAGCTCTGCCGGCCGGCGACTATGGAGTCGAGCTTCACGAAAGGTTAGTTGGGGTGGTCGAACGCAAATCTCTAGCTGACCTGAGCGGCTCGATCGTCAGCGGCAAACTCGGCTTCGCCATGGCTGAGCTCGCCCTCCTGCCACGGGCCGCCGTTGCCGTCGAAGACAGGTACAGCAGCATCTTCAAACTGGAGCACGTGAGTCCGAGCTTCGTGGCGGAGCTGGTGGCCGCATTGCAGGTGCGATACCCGAATGTGCCGATTGTCTTTTGTGATAGCCGAAAGCTGGCGGAGGAATGGACGTTCAGGTTTCTCGGAGCCGCCCTGTCCTATGCGGAAGCTGAGCTGGAATAGAGAACGGAGGAGGAGTTTTCAGTTTTCAGTCATCCATGTCGTTACCGACACCACGAAGCATGAAAGTGGGGGACTTTCTAAGTAGTTTTCAGTTTCAGGCGACCACGATCGCCCGGGAAGCGAAATGGCCTTTCACACTAGCCACCAAACAGGGATTTCGCTGCTACTTTCAGACTGGCCACGCATGCCCATCGGGCACTATGAAGCATGAAGGTAGTTACCGCGCCGCCGCACTGAGGCGATTGAAATAGTCAGTTTCGAAGCGGCGAGAAGGCGCAGTGACCAATAGGGAAGCCGACGCGAACGGAGGGCATCGTGCGATGACCACAACCGGACCACAAGCCGAGGGAGTTTTGACCGTGGCAAGCCGATTCACGGTTGACGAGACGCTGGCCAAGCTGAAGGAAGCGTTCGAGCAACACGACTTGACGGTATTCGCTCACTTCGATCACGGTGAGGCTGCTCGAGAAGCCGGACTGCAGATGCAACCGGCGCATGTCCTCGTCTTCGGGAATCCCAGAGCAGGGACACCGGTTATGGTGGCAGCTCCGCTTGCCGCACTAGATTTGCCGCTGAAAGCTCTCATCTGGCAGGACGAGGCGGGTGACGTTTGGGTGAGTTTCAATAGCAGCGATTTTCTGCAGCAAAGATACGGGATACCCGGGGACCTAGTCCCGAACATCGCTCGAGCAGAGAACCTGATTAGAGCAGCGGTCGGGAGCTAGGAGTCCAGCATAACGGCGAGATACCGCTAGAAAGCGCCACGCAGTAGTTGTGCGCTAAGCCCACTCGAGCGGCCACTCATATGCAAAGTCGATTAAGTCCCGCAGGCGCAGCTCAGAGTCCGTGCTCGACGCTTTTCGCCATGGCCTCCATTTTGGTGACGGAGGACTTCATGCTGGCAATGCTAAAGACCACATCACCTTTGAGCACCCATAGTTCCGGCAGGCCATATGCCTTGCCCCAGAACGCTTGCTGACCGATTCCCTGGACAATGTGGATCTTAGATGGAAAGCCCTTCTTTGCCTTGGAGAACGCCGACGCCGCTGAGGTTGCTCGCCGGAAGAACTGGGTAAGGCTCTTTGACGTGGCGATCTGGAACGTCAGCATTTGCTGAAAGTTGTGAGTTTGAAACGAACAGCTGGAAAATTGAGCTACCTGGCTACCGCTAACTTTGGTGATCTTTCCACCAAGTGCCGCGGAAGCCTCAGATTTGGTAGCGACCCGGCACGCCTTCAGAACGCCGTGAGCGGCGGGCCGGTAAGCGAAGGCGGTGGCGGCAGGAATCAACATGGCGATTGCGATCGAAACAGCTATCAACGGTACGGCAATGCGTCGGGCTCGACGGCGATTCATGGCGTCCTCCTGGTGTTAGTTTATCTTTGTTCACAGCTGTTTCTTGTGTTGGAACTTTTGGGCTGAGCCACAAAGTATTGTGCACACTCTCGATCGAGCTGAGGCCCGCGGTGTGGGTGTGTATGTTGAGCTGGAGCCGGGGGACGTTTGCACGGGACTTGGCCGGGTGAGTTCAGCTGGGGGCGAGGTCCGCGGGCTCGCGCAGGTTGAGTGACTGAGTATCAAGCTTAGGTCGTCGCCTCGCTGGATGTGCCGCTGCGAGCCCCCGCAGCGTCTAGAAAGGCGTTTCCGCGAACCAGGGATTAGGCTGAAAAACGCGGAAACGCTTAGTGGCTCACGTTGTGGTGTGGGGGTGATTCGTGAGGAAGAGGTGGTGAGAGGTTCCAAGCGAGCAATCGCGGGAAGGCCACACAAACGCTGGGGATGCGGCGTGGCGGGTGATAGAATCCGGCACAGAAGGACGGGAGAGATAGATGGCCATCTCACGGGAGATTGTGGAGCGGCTGGCAGAGATCACTCGAATTGGCTTATCCGCGGACGAGGCAGGCGAGCTGGCCCGAGATATGTCGGGAATCCTGCATCACGTTGCCAGAATCCAGGCAGCCGATACCGCTGGCGTCCCTGACGGCGTAACCGAGTCAAACAGGCACACGGTCTGGCGTCCTGACGAAGTCAAACCGTCGCTGCCCGTCGACGCGGTGCTCGCCAACGCGCCCGAATCCCACGAACAATTCTTCGTGGTTCCGGCGATATTCGGGGAGTAGCAGCCCTACTACCTCCGGTCCCAATTCAAGACTCACGGCCGTCACATGGCTTGGCCCCAAGGGTGATTCCCTGACATGGACTACGACACGCTCCCATACCTGAGTTTGCGTGAAGCCGCCGATCTGCTGGCTCGTCGCGAGATCAGCTCGGTGGAGTTAACCAGCGCGAGTCTGGACCGGATCACCAGACTAGATCCATCATTTGGCTCATATCTGATGACTGCTGATGACCTCGCGCTCGAGCAGGCCGCTGCCGCGGACCGGCGGCTTGCTGAGGGATCGAGTGACCCCTTGACCGGCATTCCGATGGCCCTTAAGGACATCATTTCAGTCGAGGGGGTCCGGACCACGTGCGGGTCGCGCATACTCGAAAACTACGTTCCGGCGTTTCAGGGACCAGTGGTGGACAGATTGCAGGCGCAGGGAGCCGTGATGCTCGGCAAGACCAACATGGACGAGTTCGCCATGGGAAGCTCAACGGAGCACAGCGCTTTCTATCCGACGCGTAATCCATGGGACACGAGCCGAGTGCCCGGCGGTTCGAGCGGCGGCTCGGCGGCGGCCGTTTCAGCTGGTCTCGCGTACTTCGCTTTGGGCACCGACACGGGTGGATCCATAAGGCAGCCGGCCGCGCTTACCGGAACCGTGGGCATAAAGCCGACGTACGGACGCGTGTCCCGATATGGATTGATTGCCTTTGCATCGTCTCTCGATCAGATAGGTCCCTTCGCCCGTAACGTGGCCGATGCGGCGGTCGTCCTCAAGGCCATTGCGGGACATGATCCTCGGGACTCCACGTCGCTCGATGCGCCAGTGCCTGATTATCCGTCTGAGCTGACCGGCGACATTCGTGGCTTGAGGATCGGGGTGCCGGCGGAGTACTTTCCGGATGAAATGGACAGAGGAGTCAGGACCAGAGTCGAAGAGTCCGTCAAAGTTCTGAAGAGCCTGGGCGCAAGAGTCCAGGAAATCTCGCTTCCCGCGACGGAGTACGCGCTGTCTTCGTACTACATCGTGGCCCCGAGCGAGGCAATGTCCAATCTGGCCCGGTACGACGGGGTTCGGTTTGGATTGCGTGAGCCGGCGGACGATATCTGGGAGATGTTCGATCGCAGCCGAGAGGCGGGCTTTGGGCGCGAGGTTAAGCGGCGCATCCTCTTGGGCGCGTATGCGCTGTCCAAAGGTTACTACGACGCATATTACGTGAAGGCTCAGAAGGTTCGACACCTCGTCATGAACGACTTCGACCGGGCGTTTGAAAAAGTCGACGTGATCGTCGGGCCGACATCTCCGACGACCGCGTTCAAACTGGGTGAGAAGCTCAACGATCCAATCGCCATGTATTTGGCGGACGTATTCACGCTGCCGGCAAACATGGCAGGGATCTGTGGAATCTCGGTACCGTGTGGTCTTTCCGACGGCCTTCCTGTCGGCCTCCAGATACTGGGCCGAAAGCTAGATGAGGCGACAATTCTGCGGACGGCAGACGCATATGAGAAGGCGGCCGGCAGCTCGAGTCTGCATCCTCCGCTTGCCGAGGCGGCATAGTGGAACGGACCTCAGACGCGCCGATCATGCGGGATGCAGTCACGACCTACGAACCTGTAATCGGCTTGGAGATACACGCCCAGCTGCTGACGGCGAGCAAGATGTTTTGTTCCTGCGACGCCAGGTACTCAGGTGCAAGTCCCAACTCGCATGTGTGCCCGGTCGATCTGGGCTTGCCCGGATCGTTGCCGGTCATTAACAAATCGGCGGTAGAGAAGGCCATCATGGTCGGCCTCGCGTTGAATTGTGAGATCGCAGAGGTCACGAAGTTTGACCGGAAGAACTACCCTTACCCGGATATCCCCAAGGGGTATCAGATTTCGCAGTACGATACGCCGCTGAGCACCGAAGGCCACATCGAGTTTGATGTCGCAGGCGAGCGGCAGCGTGTTGGCATCATTCGGGCCCATCTCGAGGAAGACACCGGGAAGACTATTCATGCTCGCGTCGGCGAACGAGACGTCAGTCTGGTCGATTACAACCGATCAGGAGTGCCCTTACTGGAGATAGTGTCGCACCCTGAAATTCGGTCGCCGGAAGCTGCCAGGCAATACTTCGCGGAGCTGCGAGAGATCCTGATCTACCTCGGCGTCTGTAGCGGCGACCTGCAGGAAGGCGCCATGAGGGCGGACATAAACGTCTCGGTCCGGCTGCCCGGCGGACAGCTGGGAACTAAGGTCGAGATCAAGAACCTCAACAGCTTTCGGGCGGTACAGCGGTCGTTGGAGTACGAGATACGACGGCAGATCCAGGTGCTCGAGTCCGGTGGGACGTTGATTCAGGAGACGCGTGGCTGGGATGAGTATGAAGAGGTGACGGTCCCTCAGCGCAGCAAGGAGTACGCGGAGGACTACCGGTACTTTCCCGAGCCCGACTTACCACCTCTGATGCTTAGCCGGGAGCTGGTTCGGGACATTCGCGATGCGATGCCGGAGCTGGCTACGTCGAAGCGTCAGCGCTTTGTCCGGGACTACCATCTTTCGGACAAGGAAGCCGCAGTGTTAACCATGGAGCCGGCACTCGCCTCGTTGATGGATGAAACGGTGCTCGCCAGCCCGGACACGGAACCCAAAATCGCCGCCAACTGGCTGACGGGCGAATACCTTCGATTGCTGAGGGAGTCCGAAACCGGAATAACCGAGTCCAACATCACCCCCGAGCTGCTCGCGGGATTGTTCAAGCTCCTCAATTCAGGCGCAATCACAACCGCTATTGCCAAGACGGTCTTCGAGGAGATGTTTGCGACGGGAAAGGCGGCAGACACGATCGTTTCCGAGCGGGGGCTCACCCAGATAGCGGACGAAGGAGAGCTGCGCGAGATCGTCCAGAGCGTTCTAGACTCGCATCCGGAGCTGGTCAAGGACTATAGAGAGAAGGAGCGCAAGACCGAGGGGCCGCTGGTGGGGCAGGTCATGAAGGCCAGCAGAGGAAAGGCCAATGCGGCGATCGTGAAGCAGATCATTGCCGAGATGTTGGAGTCGACGCGGGAAGGATGAACCTCGCTGGCTGAGGGCAACTCGGATAGGATAGAATCCGCTTGCCACGGGCGATTAGCTCAGCTGGTTAGAGCGCACGGTTCACATCCGTGAGGTCACTGGTTCGAGTCCAGTATCGCCCACCATTGCTTTAGTCAACAGTTACGCCAAAAATGGAGGGTGTGCCGTCTATCTGCCGCCGCCACTATCGCATGCGGTCACGGTACATCGGATGAGGTTGAGAAGGATCGTCCTTCCTCAGCCGGCGAAAAACGGTGTTGTCTGCTGCTAGCTAGTCCCCCATGTCGTTGCCGCCACCACGAGGCATGAAAATGGGGTGGCGATCGGTGATCAGTCGTGTGCCATTGGTACTGCGAGCCCGATAGCTAGTCTGCATCTGGGCGCCGGATCCCACCGTGCTGACTGCCCCCGGACATACCAGGATGGCCACCTGGGTGGGATGAGTCGATGACTGAGGCCCCTGTATCTGAGAACTGAGTCCCACGAAACGGTGAGAGTGAGGAGTGAGGCGGCTCGCGTCTGGTACCATTTGCTCGCTCCAACTCACGTAACAAAACCTTCCACGATGACAGCCCTGCGGTTCAACCTGGCGCTGCGCCGGGCGCCGGAGCGGCTGGGTAGGGTGGGGGATGGCGATGTATGCGCGGTCGGCACCACCTAACAGAAGTTGAAAGGCGCGAGACGAAAGGAATCTGACGATGAGAATTCGCACAAGTCTGCGGGCCGCTATCCTGACTCTGACGGTCGTCGCCATGCCGGTGGTTAATCTCGCCGCGGCGGGGCCGGTAGAAGCCGCATCCAACGGAACCATCACATCCATAGCCGGGACCGGACAGAGTGGGTACGCCGGCAATGGCGGCTCTGCCACGGCCGCGGCGCTGTCGTTTCCGACCGGCGTGGCTGAGGCTTCCAATGGAGCCATTCTCATCGCCGACGAGGGCAATAATGTGATTCGGCAGATCGCCCCTGACGGCACCATCACGACGGTCGCCGGTTTGCCCGGACCGGGCGGATTTGGGGGCGACGGTGGCCCAGCGACGGGTGCCCACCTCAACCAACCCACCGGCGTCAGCCCAACGCCGGACGGTGGCTTCTTGATTGCCGATCGCGGGAACAACCGCATCCGCAAAGTATCCAGCACCGGAATCATCACGACCGTGGCCGGGTCAGGCGCAGCCTGCGCTGCACCGGCCGGTGCCTGCGGAGACGGCGGAAGGGCGGTGTCGGCACAGCTGAACGCCCCATATCGGGTGGTTCCGACCTCAGATGGCGGCTTTTTGATCGCCGGAGGCAATACGATTCGCAAGGTGTCCGCCGCCGGCGTGATCACTCGCCTGGCCGGCACGGGCGTGGCCTGCTCAAATCCAGTGTTGCCGTGCGGAGATGGCGGTTCCGCCACCGCGGCCCAGCTGAACAAGCCCACCGGAATCGCGGTCATGGCTGACGGCAGCGTTCTGACTGCCGATTCCAACGACAATCGCGTGCGGGAGGTTTCGCCGACCGGCACGATCACCACCATCGCCGGAAACGGCGTCGCCGGGAGCTGGGGCGACGGCATTCCGGCCACCAGCGCGAATCTCAACTCGCCCAGCAGTGTGGCGGTTGCGCCAAACGGCGCCATCGTCATCGCGGACTCCTATAGTCACCTGATACGGTTCGTGACCGGCGGCGTCATTCACACCCTGGCCGGCACCGCAGACACGCCCTGCCCGACCTCGGCCGGCCTCTGTGGCGATGGCGGGACGGCGGCGGCAGCGAACCTCAATGTCCCCTTCGACGTCAGCGTGACGCCCGACGGTGCCGTGCTGGTTGCCGATCTGCTCGACCACCGCGTCCGGCGAATCGACGCGGGGCTTGGCGGAGCGCCCACGATCTGGGTCCGAGGTCGGTTCCTGCAAAATGGCGCGGGCCAGCCCGTTCAGCTCCGGGGAGTCAACCGCGGGGCATTCGACAGCCGCTGTACGTGGGACACGACCGGTGTGGCCGACGGGCCGACAGATCAGGCCTCGATCAAGGCCATGCTGGCCTGGAAGATCAATGTCGTCCGGCTTCCGTTGAATGAGGACTGCTGGCTCGGCATCAATGGGCTACCCCTCGGCGGAAACGCCGCCGGCTATCGGGTGGCCGTACAGACCTACGTCACCCTGCTGCGGCAAAACGGTCTGTACGTGATGCCGGAGGTACAGCTCTACGCTCCCGGGAGTGTCCGTTCCACGGGTATCGACTACCTGCCGGATGCCAGTCACATGCCCGCGTTCTGGACCAGTGTCGCGTCGACCTTCAAGAATGACCATGGAATACTCTTCGACCCGGTGGGCGAGGTCGGCATGGCATCGTGGAATGACCCGCAACCCAACCCTGCCGGCCAGTGGAATTGCTGGTTGCACGGCTGCACGCTCAATTCCGCGTATCCTGGCGCGCCCCGGTACGCCGCGGCGGGACTCCAGACGCTGGTCAACGCGATCCGTTCGACGGGGGCAACGCAGCCCATCGTGCTGGGCGGACTCGACTACAACGCCGACCTCACGCAGCTCCTCAGCTACCTGCCCACTGATCCGCAGCATCAGCTCATCGCGTCGGCGCACGTGTACGATTTTGTGCAGGGCAGTAGCGTAGACGGGCAGTTCACCAGCCAGCTCGAACCCATCGCGGCTAAAATGCCGGTGATTCTGGGCGAGCTGGGAGAGCAGAACTGCGATTCCGGAACTGCGCCCTTCACCACACACGTGCTCTCGCTAGTCGACGGCGAGGCGACCAAGGGCAACCTGATCGGCGTGCTGGAATGGACGTGGAACGCCGGAGGCGGATGGCAATGCCCCACCGGACCCGATGGCGAGGGTGGTCCGCTACTGATCCGAGACTATACCGGGACACCCACCGTCATGGGTAGCGCCTTCAAGGCGTGGATCGCCAGGAAGACTTCCTAACTCCCTCCTGCTGCGCCTAGCAGGCAGAAGGCGAGTCACCAGTGTTCGCCGCTGACCCCAAGGGCAGCGAAAAACAAGACCAGCTGGGCGGCCCAGCCGCAACCGAAATCCGACCACAGCTCTGTGAGCCAGGCCCTGAGAGGGGTGTCGTACCCCACCGCGAATGCGAACGCCGACCTCAGACATCGCTTGAATCGCCCCGGTTGCGGCGCCGTCACATTACGCAGGACCATCGGGTGTACGATAACTGGTCCTTCCTGCGGCTGATGCTGGCGTACTCCCCGAAGTGAGCCACACGCTGGTATCGCGGTCGACGTGTCGCCTGGATATGCGCATCCTTCGCCGCGCGAAACCTCCAGCTGAGGGCCCACTTGTGCTGGACACTGGAATCTCTTTGGCCGCGTCCCGTAGACCGATTCACCTGCTGGCTCGCGGTCGTGGAAATGTAGCAACTTGTGGGCGTGCACCTATGTCCAGTGGTGTCTACCGTTGGCACGGCGAGCCGTTTTCGGCTGAAATACTAACGTCAGTGGACAGTCGTGGATAATCGTGAAAGTGACGGCGTATGATTTACATCCCTGAGGTCACTGGTTCGAGTCCAGTATCGCCCACCATAGGTTTAGTCAACAACTACGCGGCTCGGCAATCGTCGGCCGAAGCTCGTCCCCCTGTTCATAACTGCGGGGCATACGTACCGAGCAGACTGCCTAACGACGCGGCCCTCTGTTCATGGCAGCCGGTTCCGACGCGAGGTCAGAAATAACGCTCCTTGCAGTGGCGACAAATTCTTCTTCGCGCTGGATCAACATCCTGTCAACTGGCTCATAGACCCAGTAATCGTCGCGGCGATGACGGAAGCAGAAGCGTCCATCCCACGCGGCGGCGAAGAGCAGATCGCGATAGTAGAAGCCCCAGCCGCTGAACATGCGGCGAACGTCGAGGTCTTCAAGGCTGGCGAGAGCATACTCGGCCTCTAAACGGATCTGGTTTTCACTCTGGCCCATAGTCAGGTATACCAGGCTTCTGAACATAGAATTCGGCCAATCTCCTAATACCTGCAATGCGATGGACGAACCAAGAAGGATCTTGGCCCAACTACTTCGACGACCGGCCAGCGATCAGACAATCAAAGCTGCAGTACGTCACCTCGAACATTTGGGGTATGAAGTCACGCTTATGGGCGCTGCATGATCGACTACATTTTCGAGACATTGAACCAAAAACCCTTCAGTGACATTCTTGATGAGTGAGCACGATACCTTGCATCGAAACGCAATAGCTGACATACTCGGAACGAAAAATCATGGGTCCGAAACACTCAGATGAGCACCGGGTCGGTTGGAGTCGAGAGGTGAACGCCCCTGTCGACTGGTGCAGGTCAAAGGTAACCCGGCAGCTGGGCCGGTCATGAGTTCTTCGCCGTCAGTTCTCAGAGGAGAGTGAGGGCATGAAGGCCACGATCTCGCAAGATGTCAAAGTACGCCTGCACCTCATGGGTGGCTTCCGTGTCGAACGGGAAGGAGTTCCGATTCCGGATTCGGCTTGGGTTCGGCCGAAGGCCAAGCAACTCCTCAAGGTCTTGGCTGTTCATCAAGAGCGCCGCCTGCAGCGTGAGCAGGTGCAGGAGCTACTGTGGCCCGATCTCGGCCCTGAGGCGGGCTATGCCAGCCTTCGCAAGGCGCTCCACCTGGCGCGGCGGGCTCTCGGTGATGAGAAGGACGCCAACCGCAACTGGAGATTTCTAGGCTTTGCCGAGGGCGTGCTCAAGTTAAGCCTCGAGCATATTTGGATCGACGCCGATACTTTCCAGCACAAGATGGAGGGCGCGCTTTCCGCGACTGATCCATCTGAAGTTGAAGCCGCACTCACGCTGTATGCTGGACCACTCTTGCCCGAGGACATCTATGAGGAGTGGGCCAGTTCGAGGCGCCGGGTGTTGGCACAGCTTGCTCAACGTGCTTTGCTACATCTGTCCACACTGAGGGAGCAGGCGGGTGATGTTGCTGCCGCGATCGAGCTCCTCCAGCGAGTACTGACCGAAGATCCTTCTGATGAGGAAACCCACCGCAGAATCATGCGGTTTCACGTGGCCGCTGGCCGCCGGCACCTCGCCTTACGGCAGTACGAGTTCTGTGCAGATGTCCTCCGGCGCGACCTCGGCATCGAGCCTGACGACGAAACTGAGGCCGTGCACCGAGAAATCCTCGATGGCTCGCCAGGCACCGCCCTACCGGGGTCTGTCCCCTTGCTCCCCTTCGCCCATCCGGCCCAGCTGTCTGGACCGCCATTCATCGGTCGTGAGCGGCCGCTGGCGCTCCTCCTACAGGCGTTGTGGCACCAGGCTGGCTTGTTGGCATCCCCAATTGCGCGAAAGCGGCCGACCGGAAGCTGGTCAAACGAGAGCGTTAGCCGCCGGCTCATTCTTGTCGCGGGTGAAGCCGGCGTAGGCAAAACCCGCTTACTCATAGAAGTAGCCCGGAAGGCCGCAAACGATGGAGCACTGGTCCTGTGGGGAGCAAGCTACGAACCCGAGGGGAAGGTTGCCTACGGGCCGGTCGTCGAAGCGCTGCGGGTCTACTTTGCAAGCCGCGCTGCGTCAGAGCGGGCGATGATCGCCGAGCATTATCCGGAGCTCTGCTCCCTGCTGCCCATCGTCTCGGCACTGCCAATAAACCGGCGCGTGCCGCTGAGCGAGGATCAGGAGCGGCGCCAGCTGTATACCGGCCTCGTTCAGCTCCTCGATGAGCTGACCAACGGCGGCCGGCGGCCCAGGCCTCTGCTCCTTGTGTTGGACGATATTCACGAGGCGGATCTCGCCACTCTGGGCGTGGTTCACCGTCTCGCCCGAGAGGCCGTCTCACGGAACTGGCTGGTCGTGGGCACGTATCGGGAAGAGGCGGCCGAGGGCGACGGTGCCTTCGCGCGTTGGATGGCTGGCGTGGTGAGAAGTGGCGTGCATCAGCGCGTCGATCTGTTCCGGCTCGCGCGGATGGAGTGCGATCAGTTAGTACGATTGATGCTCGATCGGGAAGCGGGTCCGGATCTCCTCGAGCGTGTGTATAACCTCTCGCTGGGTAACCCTCTTTTTGCCGGTGAGCTCGTCGCCGGTCTTGCGGATCAGGATCTGAACTCCGTCCCCGTAAGCCAAACAACTCTTCCAACAGGGGACGGCGGATCGGGCAAAGGGGCCTGGAGCGTTCCGGAGCGCGTGCGCCAGTTCGTTGCGGCTCGTACGGACTCGATGGGTGCCCATGCCCGCCAGGTGCTGGGACTCGCGGCAACCGCTGGGGCGGAGTGGTCGTCTTCCACGCTGGCTGCGGCGATGCGGGAGATCCAGGCGGATGATTTTTCCGAGGATGTCGTCTTCGACGTTCTCGACCGTGCTCTCGAGACGCGTTTCATCGAGGAGCGGCGGGACACTCGCGGCGACGTGGCCTATACCTTCCGTCACCCTCTCTTCCGTGAAGCCATTTACCAACGACTGTCCTCGATACGGCGGGCGCGAATGCATTTAGCCCTGGCTCGCGCTCTCGAACGAGACCATCGCAGAGACGTCGAGATCCTCGCTCACCACTACGTTATGGGTGGCGATAACGAGCGTGCCTGTGTTTATCTCGAGGAGGCTGGAGATCGTGCCGCGGCTATATATGCCAATGAACTAGCAGCTGCGAACTACAAGGCCTCGCTCTCTCGTCTTGACGATATCGAAAGGGCGCGTCAGTGTGCGCGAGTACTGGTCAAACTGGCTCGCGTCCTCGATCTATTGGCGGAGACGGACGATGCACTGCAGCAGCTGGAGGGAGCCATTGAGATATATCGTGTCGACGGCGACCTCGAAGCCGAGGTCGAGGCGACTGCAGACCTAGCAATGATCCTTGCGCGCCGAGGCCGCGGAGCGGAGGGCATCGAACGGCTGCTACCCCTGCTTACGCCCCTTGCCGCCGCCGGGCCGTCAGGCGCTTTAGCGAGAGCTTATTTGGCGCTCTCCGCCCTTTGGCTGGCGACGGGAGATTTCGGCCGGCAACTGGAGGCCAGCCAGGAGGCCTCCGCACTCGCCCGCGAGATCGGGGACGACCTTCTTCGCGAGCAGGGCAACACCAGGCGAGCAGCAGCTCTGGCCCTCCTGGGCCGTTTGAGCGAGGCCGAGTCAGTGGCCGTTGAAGCGATGCCGACCCTGGAGGCCGAAGGGGACTTGCCCTTGCTGGCGCGCACGTTGAACAACGTGGCGTGGGGCGCGATGCTCATGGGCGATTTCAGAAGGCAACGCCACTTCGCCGAACGAGCCTTGGAGACTGCTCGGCGCGTCGGCGACCCGGTGCTGATCGCGGCCGACACAGCCGAGTTGGGGCGCTCTCACTTTTTCGTTAATGAATGGGCGACCGCTCGGTCTGTTCTAGAGGAGGCCCGAGGTGCATTCGAGTCACTTCAGTCTCCTTGGCACGCTGCCTACGCGTATAGCTATCTCGGCCAGTTGTCGACAATTGAGGGCGACTTTCAAGAAGCCGACAGCCTCCTCCGACTTGCTTCCGGTGTCGCTCGAGATACTGCCGATTCGCAGGCACTTCGCGCCATCGCCCTGCGCACTGCTGAGATGGAAGTGTGGCTGGGCCATTGGGAACGGGCGCGCCAGCAGCTTGAGCCCTTCCTACACCTGGATCAGCTGCAGATGACGGAGCAAACACTCGGCGATGTGGATGTGCTGCTCGTCCTATGCACGCTCGCCCCCGTTTACGCGTGGCTGCGAAGAGTGAATCCCCCTAGGACGCCGCCCGTACCCCCGGAGGAATTGACTACGTACGCGGTCAGCCGCTCGCGCTCGCTTCAAATCAATAACTACCTCCAAGTAGCGCTTTGTGCCCATGGAGAGGTGCTCGCCCTCCAAGGCGAATGGGAGGGAGCGAGCACGTCAATAGGCGAGGCACTTATCCGGAGCCGGGAAATGAAGTTCCGCGGCAAAGAGGTGACCACCCTGCGGGCGAAAGCGATTCTCCATCGACTAAAGGGCGAGCCATACAACGAGCGCGAGTCCATCGAGGAGGCGGCAGCGCTCTTGCAGGCGTTGGGCGCCCGACGCATGGCTGAGCAGTTCGGCGCTCTCATCGACCGGTCAACTGGAGGCTTGACCGCCCGATAACGCCGCCCGGTTCGCTCAGAGAAACTGTGGTCGGTTGCCGGGACCATCCGCAGAGAGCCGGCCGTCTCTGTCCCCGCGAGCAACAGCTCCGACAACATTTTGGGAACAACGCCAACGTACCATTGCTTACGGCGCTTCCGTGTACGAGGAAGCCGTGATACGAGGTGCGATTGATGGAGGACCGGCGGCCCAAAAACAGCCTTCTACCCCAAAGCATGCTGGACGCGGGTGATGCGGAGTGGTCCACTCTCAGGGACCTCATCTCCCGCAGGCTCGGTGAGCTCCCTCGGGAGAGGTTCTCGAGGTGGCGTCGCTCGCGCCAGCACACGGCGCTCTTCTCCAGCGTTGGTGTCTCGAGGCTGGGTGCGACTTCCGTCAGATGTCCGGCGATGGCCAGCGAAACTGGTTCTGGATCACAAAGCGATGACGCACTTGTTGGAACAGAGAAAGCGCGACTTCCGCTCTTTCCGCACGACCCTGGCTATGCCCCAAGAAGCGGTGACGGGTCCAGTCATGAGCCCGCCCCGATCGATACGCATTCGTTCCCTCGACGGCAAACCTCGCCCAGGCAGACGGTCGGGCCGATCCGGGGAGGTGTGACCGAGAAGGCAAGCACGGGAGTTTCGAAACCATCGAGTCCGATACATCCACAACACGAACAACAGCAGAAGGAGAAGAAAGGTGAAACTTAGATTCGCGATCAAGCGCTCGCTACTACCGGTCATCGTCGTCGCGGCCCAGAGTGTTGGGTTGGCGGCGCTTCCTCTTGCTCAGACTACTGTCGCACATGCGGCCGCAATTGATGCGAGGGCTTCTGGGCGGACCGTGCCTACCGTGACGGCGCATAGAGCGTCCCTTCAGGGCGTCACGGCTGGACTGGCCCCCACGAAGACCTTGCGGCATGTTCCGGGAACCGCGAGCTGCGACACCTCGTGGCGAAAGCCGGTATCCGGCGACTGGTTCAACCCTGCCAATTGGACCCACGGCGCACCCGAGTTCATCAATCTGGGCAGCAATCAGCCCACCAAGAGCGCCTGCATCACCGCCGCCGGAACCTATACCATCACGGTGCTGGGGCGCTGCGGTCCAACTGACTGTCCTGGCCAGGGCGACGTCGCCGCCGGGGCCACGTCGCTCACACTTGGAGCATCGAGTGGCCGCCAAACAGTGGTGGTCGAAGGCAGTCCAGACCTGTTCCCACCTCCTCCGGCAGGCCATTGCACCGGTCCCGGCGGTCAGGACGGATTCCTGATCGTCTCTGGCGACGCCGTCGTCGGTTCACACGGATCTCTCAGCTTTAGCGAGCAAAGCTCAAAGGTAGACTGCTCCGGGGCGGTGCTAAACCAGACGTCCCGCCTGTCAGTCGGCACCTTAGACCTAGCCGGCACACTTACTACAGCGCTGGGGGCGGGAGAACCGACCAATACCATCTTCGTCAACGGCAACATCATCAATGCGGGCGGCACGATACATATCGATCACAACACCTTCTACAACGACGGCAACACCACGCCTCTAACTTTTGACAACGCGGGGCGGATACAGTTGGCCGACGGCACGTTCTTCGGCGACTCCGGCCAAAACTTCATGGGTAACACGACGTTCATCAACGCTAAAGGCGGCTCGATCGTGAGCAGCGGAGACGCCAAGGCGGGTGTGCTGCGCGTGAACGGTTTCTCGCCAGGTAACAGCTTCGACCAAGGGGCCGGCACCGTACTCCCCTCTGGCCCGCACCCGACGAATGCGTCGGTTCTCATCAGCAACGCGCCGCTCGATTACACGGGCGTAGGCCGCAGCTCGATTCGCGCCGAGGGCGACGTCAGTCTCAGAGGCAACATCGCCCGCGGGCAGAACCTGACTATCGCTGCCCAGGATCTCTGCGGATTCGTTCAGACCACCAACGCGAGCTCTGCTGCCAGCTTCGTCAACGCCGGTGACATTACCCTGACTCAGATCAGCCCCTGCGGCGGCACAGGAGGGACGGTGTCACTCGGTACTCTCAGGTACGCTAACCAACACCGGCACCATCGAGACTCAGCTTGGCCACGGCAACCCGGCGAATACGGAGGTGTTCCTGGCCGGAAACATCACAAACAAGGGCACGATCGACGTAGGCACCACCACCAGCTACAACAACGGCAATAGCCAGAGCAATGCCCTCACCCTCAAAAACCGCGGGAGGATCAATCTGTCCGACGGCGCTATTCTCGACGTTCCTGAATTCAACGGTACTACCGTGGTCAACGACACGGGCGGGTCGATCGTCAACAGCGGGAAGGCCAAAGCCGGCTACATACAACTCGGCTCCGGCGACACTTTCGACCAAGGACGCGGCACGACTTCTCCGTCGGGGCCGAATCCGCCTCAGCCGGCCGTAGCTCTGATCAACTGGGCCAGTCCAGCGTTCCTCAAACTCACCGGGAATGGCGCAAGCACCGTACAGTTGCAAGCGGGCCAAGGTTCTATCCAGGGCAATATCGCCTCACGTCAGAACGTCATCGTCCAACCGGTCAACAACTGCGGCCTCGGCCAGATCGGAGGAGCCTCAACTGCGAGGAGTTTCACCAATGCGGGTACCATAACGTTTCGTACGAGCGTCTGCGGAGGCAGTCCGTCAGACTCCTTGAACATCGGCGGCGGGGGTACGCTCACCAATCGGGGGACCATCGCCAGCCTGGTCCCGGTAAGCCCCGGGGCCGTGTTAAATGGCAACCTGACCAACAATGGGAGTGTAGTGGTCGCAACGGGCGATGCCCTCACTCTCAACGGCGCGCTAACCAACTACTCCGGCACCAGAGGCACTCTCACCGGCGGCCGGTTCCTTCTCTCGGGCATCTTCCGCGATCAGGACCCAGCCCTGACAGCCAATGGCATCACCAACGACGCCTCAACCATCATTCTGGCGGGGGCGGGCTCGTTCTTGGACTCCAACGGGGCCAATGCCCTCCGAAATCTGGCATCGGTAGCCGCCAAGTCGCTGCTGTCGATCCCGGCGAACGCCCCTCTCACTACAAGCAGCTCCCTTAGAAACGCGGGCACGATCGGAATCTCCCCTGGCGGCACCCTGAACGTCGGCGGCAGTTACACTCAAGTTTCGACGGGCACGTGGAGTGAGGGCGTACAGAGCACAACCAGGTACGGAAAGATGACGGCGACGGGCAGTAGCAGCCTATCGGGCCGGCTGGTCGTGGGAGCCCCCAAGACGTTCAGCGGCCGGAATGGGAGCGTGCTTGTGCCGCTGATCTCAAAGGCTCGCTCCGGCACGTTCAAGGCGGTCACCGGTACCGGCCCGTTCTCGAGTGGAGCTTCCTTGGCCATCAGATACACGAAGACCGGCTACACCCTCACGGTCAAAAAATGAATTTTCACATCGTGTCGGTGTAGGCGGTTCACGGTTCCAGAGTCCTGACAATTCGCACTACGCGGCCCTCGAGGGACCCTCCCTCGAGGGCGGTAGGCTGGAGGCGCGCGATTCACATCCGTGAGGTCACTGGTTCGAGTCCAGTATCGCCCACCAATATTTCTGGAGATTCTCTTTTCTCCGCACGGCAGCTCTAACTCTGACCCGGTCCATCGGTGCCAGTCAGGGCTCACTCAGCCACTCCACAATCTCCAGCTGGCTTACGAGCCTGCCGTCGGTGCTTCAAACCGGATCGGCTCTAGAACGAACGCACGCGTATCGCCATTTGGTAGAACCGCCAATCCAACGATCTCGCCAGCCGCATTGATAGCGTCTGCCTGTGCCAGCACGACCGGAGTGGGCGCCACCAACCCGTTGAGATCTTGGAGGCCGGCGCCAGCTGTCCAGATCACGGCCCGGGCATCGTTGCCTGCTGACACATCACCAACCGCTGCATAGCACGAAACGGCCAACAGCTCGCTGGTGGGAAACCCAGGCAAGGATCCGATGCCCTCACACCTGCCCGGCGCCTGAATCGCCCGGCGCAAATCTGAGGACATCTCAAATCGCCAATAGCACGCGTTCTCGTTGCCGTCAATAGTGTCGGCTCCGCCGACCGCGAGTATGGAACGCCCGGCACGGGATGGGGTATCGGTTAGTCCCCAGGCGACCGAGTTAGGGCCGACTAACCTTCCCAGAGCCAGTGAGCGACCATCCGGCATCCAATACAGGGCGTGAGCAACTGAGCGGCCGTCTATCTGTAGGCCAACGGCGTCGCCCGCGCCAGAAATCTGGTTGACGACGCTGTACCAATCTCTTGCATCGAGGAGCGCAGGACGCTGACCGGTCAGCACAGCCGACCATTTCCACACGGCTGCGCGAGTCTGGTCAGACCACGTTTTGTCGTGGTGACATATGCTGCCTCCAACAGACCCATAAGCGTTGATAAAGTTGGCTACGGAATTACATGTTCTCCGAGAGAGGAGTTTCCACCCGTGCCCACGTCGCCAGACTCCGCCGATCGACGAATTTCCACCTGAGTCCTGCCCAATGCCCGTGACGACACCTGAGTCATTCACCGAGGTCGCGTAGGATTCCGGCTGCATCCCAACGCTGCCGAGGTCTCGCATCCGGCCGGCACGCCAAGAGAAAGCGTCCACTGTAAGGTCGCCCTTCCGGGCTGCCCCGCCGACCACCTCGCCCCGATCGTTAAGACCGAGTGCTGCGGAGCTTGATCCGCCCAGAGTCGGGGTTAGAATGAGCCGGTAGGCATAGCCGTTCTGAGCAGCGTGTGCCTGTAATGCGCCCGCGGCGAGAAAGCCGAGTAGAGCTACCAGACAGAGAGTGAGCCTGGGCTGGCCGTGAGCCACGCATAGCAGCCACTGTCCCCTGCGTTTGACTTGTTGTGTTACCGCCTTTGGTCGAGAGCAGGCGACTCGAAATCTCTTCATCATTGCTCCTGTTTGTTGAAAAGGCGGTCGCGCGCCGGCTCTGGCGGCCTCCATCTACGGAAAATCGTTCCGGGCGCGGCCGGTCTCAGAAGAAGCGCGTGAAGCGTCCCGTGCAATGTGCCGGCACCTGCGATCTCGCCCCCGGCGTTGATTCCCGATGCTTCGCTGATGATCCAGGGCGTACTACCGACTAGGGACTGAAGTAGGTCAGGAGTGTTGATTCCTACCCATAAAGCGGCGCGCATGCCGATGCCGGCGCCTGAGAAAACATCGCCTACAACCGTTGGACGTCCGTGTGAGTCGACCGACACCCCTTCTGCCACGGACCCGTCACGATCAGCACTGGAAGGCAACGTCTCCAGTGATTTCAGGCTTGCCTCTCCTGTACGGCCGAAGGATACGGTGCTGACCCAGGCCCCGAAGGTGCTGGACAGTATGGCTCCGGCGGCGTACACATGTTGCCCGTCGCCGCCTACCGTCGAGGCAAACAGCATTCCATTCGCTACATGGGTGAGTGTAGGACGCGGACTCCAGACACTGGCGTCCTGAACGAGGCCGCCGTTACCTTGTGCCCCTGAAACATACGAAGTACCGTTATGGCGCCAGATGCCGCCCGCGATCGTCGCCACGAAACCCCGACTCACCGGCAGCAATTCGGCAGCCGCGTATCTGCCGTCGGCCTTGGCGCGCCAGAGTACTGATCGCTGTCGCACGGGGCTATAGAGTGGTACAGACGTGAGTTCTCCGTCGATGTCTCCATTGCTCGCCACACCGGCAACCCTCAGGAAGTCGAAGCGGAGCGAGCCGGTCGGGAGCGGAATCCATGAGAAGCCGCCTGGGCTCGGCCTGACGGCGAATGCCCGAGGATCTCCGTTTGACCCGTATGCCTGAACAGAGATGGTGTCAGCGTTGTTGATCCCAGTGGCATCTGCTCCGCCGATACCGCTGGGAGGCGTCAGGCGGATGAACCGGCCGTTACGGTAGAGAAAGGGAACCTGCGAGGATGTGCCCACCTGCCCGACCACGTCACCATGAGCATTGATGCCAACGGAGAACGAGTCGGTCCGCGGTCCCATGGGCCCAAGCGGAATCACCTGATAGGCCGCTCGAGCTGCACCAGCTGTGGCCACCGGACTCAGCGCGACACCGGCAGTCATTACTCCGAGAAAAGCCAGCGCTCGCGCCCAACAGACGCAATGATGTGCTGCCAGGCGCCACGATTCACGAAAGCGCGTACTCTTGACGGGGGCGGATTGCGACAAAGGGTGAAATGTAAGCGGCAATCCGTCTCGGGGTTGCGCTGTGGGTGCAGTTAAGGCTGTCTCCAACTTCATCGTTGAGCTCCTGATTGGGTTGCGACGCCGGCTACCCCGCTTTCCGGATCTACTCGACCCTCGGCCGAAGGCGTCCGGCGGCTTTTGGAACCAAGTCTTGCTTTAGATCTTTCCGGCCCTTACTCAGCCAGGATGACCTGCTAGCGGTCGTCTGAACAGAGACAACTGTGCGGATCACTCAGACAATGACTGGCACAATTTCGAACCTATCGTTAGAATTTCGGCAGTGGGCCGGCCACATGAGCGGGAAGCAAGCATGACAAAGGCTGGGGCGTCGTCACTGTCCGACCTTCTCGAGGTCGCACCGGCTGGCGGCCGGCTTGACCCAGGAGGATCTTGCAGAGCGTGCTGGCCTGAGTTCTCATGCCATAAGCACTCTGGAGCGCGGTGTGCGGCGCCGCCCTCACCGACAGACCGTCGTCCTCCTTGCCCACGCGCTTGGTCTGGACCAGACCGCCACCGTCGAATTTGCAGAGGCAGCGCGAGCCGGTCGAACCCAAGTTGGGCCAGCAATCCCGAGCGCAGGTTCGACTGACGACGGCCGTCACTTCTTGTCGGGAACAGTAGCAGGAGAAGCGATCTCCAATAACTTGGAGGTCGACATATTGCCTCCGGTGCGCGCGAAACCACCTGTGGGAGGTTTTCTAGGGGCGGTCCCGGCCAGTCCAATCGTCGGGAGGGAAGGCCATCTCGCGTTTCCCGTGCGAGCTTTCAAGCTGTTCAGGCTGGCGAGGGCCGCGTGGTGTTCCTTGTTGGAGAGGCGGGGATCGGGAAGACGCGGCTCGCGCAGGAGATTGCACTCGATGCAGGCCATTATGGTTTCCTGGTGGCGTGCGGCCGCTGCTACGAGAATCGCCAAGTCGTTGGCTTCTACCCAGTCCTTGAAGCGCTGGCGACCATCTATGACGCGTGCCCGCCTGCCATTCGTGGGGAGGTCCCCGATAAATGGCCATATCTGGGCCGGCTGCTGCCCCATCATGACGTGTCTATTAATGCATTCTCCGGTGGCGCGGAGGAACAGGACAGACTCTTCCACTCCGTAGCCGGCTTTCTGTGCGCCGTGGCCGCCCAGCAGCCCTTAGCGGTCATGTTGGACGACCTTCATTGGGCCGATGCGGCAAGCCTCGATCTCCTCCAGCAGCTGGCACGGCACACTCGAGGTAGCCGGGTGCTTATTGTCGGCACCTTTCGGGACGTAGAGGTCCGCCGTCCGCACCCGTTGACCAGGCTCCTTAACCACTTGCAGCGGGAACAGCTGCTGGAGCGCATCAACGTACCGCGTCTCGCGGAGGACGAGACGCGCACTTTAATCTCGTTCAAGGCCAGCAGCGGAAGAGTCTCATCAGAACTGGCCGCACTCGTGCATCGCAGCACTGAGGGCAATCCCTTCTTTATTCACGAGGTGCTTAGGGGGTTGTTGGAACGTGGAGACATACGCCCTGGCGACGGCGGTCAAGATTCCCGACTGATCGACCAAATTGTGGTGCCCGCGAGCGTGCGGGACGCCATTGGCGAGCGGTTGTCTCGGCTAAATGGGCTGACGCAAGCGATCCTGCACGAGGCAAGCGTCCTTGGCCAGACGTTCAGTTTCGAGGAGCTGGAGGGGATCGGAGAGCGTGGTGAAGCTGAGGTGGAAGAGGCGCTCGAACAGGCGCTGGCGTCTGGTCTAGTGCAGGAGGCAGGGCGGGATGGTTTAACTGACCATGCCCTAACCCAGGGGACGCTCTATGGCGAGCTATCGGCCCGGCGGAGGCGCAAGCTACACCTAGCGGCGGGTGGAGACGTTGGAACGGCTGGCAGAGCAGCGACAAGCGGGCGGGAGGCAGAGCTCGCCCATCACTTCTTGGAGGGCGACGATCCCGAGCGCGCGCTGACGTACAGCATGCGAGCGGGGGAGCTAGCAGACGCGGTATTTGCGCATGCCGAGGCCGAGCAGCATTTCCAAACGGCCCTGGAGCTGGCCCAAAAGCTGCAAATGGAGGTGCGCCAGGCCGAGCTGCACGAGAAGCTGGGTAGGACGCTCAGGATACAAGGGCAGTTTGAGGTTGCGCTGGAGCACCTCGAGGCTGCCGCGCGCTCGTACGGTACGCTGCAAGAACAACAGGGTGAGGCACGCATAGTGGTGCAGATCGGACGCGTATACCACAGAGCGGGAAACGCCGCGGCGGGACTCGATCGAATCGACCGCCTTCTGCAAACCGTGGACCCCACGGTTCCAACACTTGCTATGGCTGAGCTGTTTGGAGTGCGCGCGCATCTCCTGTGGCTGGCGGCAAGGAACGAAGAGAGTTTAAGCGCGGCCGAGCACGCCGGAGCTCTGGCCCGAGCCCTGGGCGACGAGGCGGGGGCTGCGCGGGTCCTGTCCGACGCCGAGATGCGCCGGGGCCAACTGCTGGGGCTGTTGGGCCGGCCTGAGGACAGCCGGCGAGTCCTGGAAGCCGCTCTGCCCATCGCTGAGCAAGCAGGCGATCCCGTCGTTCTCGGCATCATGCTGCAGGGGCTCGCGCGGAGTCATGAGGCATCAGGCGATTTTGAGCAGGCTCTTAGGCTAAAAGTGCAGGCAATCGCGATCGCCGAACGACTGGGGAATCCGGGTGAGACCGCTCTCTACATCACCTTTGCAAGCTCGGTCCTGTTCCTTCTGGGCCGCGCGGAGGAGGCCCGCGCCGAGCTGGAGCGCGCCGAGGGAATGGTGCGATCCGCGGAGCCGAGTTGGTTGACGGCAGGCGTCGCAGCATGCGCCGGTTGGCTGTATCTCCAACTGGGGGACTGGGACGAGGCGATTCGCTCCCTGGAGGCCGGAGGCGATATTCACGAAAGGCTGGGGCTCTATCCGATGCTGCTTTGGGCTCAGGCCGGACTTGCCTGGCTGGAGGTGCTCCAAGGGAAGCCGGAGCGGGCGGTGGCGCGCGCGGAGCACCTGCTGAATCGGTTGGGCTGGGACCGTGCCGATGGAGCTTGGGTGCTCTGCATGCTCGCCCTAGCCCACGCGGAGCTCGGCAATGGAACACGAGGGCAATCCTTAGCCGCCCCGGGCAGTAGAGTCTGCGGACGCAAGCGACCTAGGCGACGGCCCCCGGCGAATTCACGCGCGTCGCGCTCTGGCAATCGTCGCGGCAAGACAAGGTCAGCTGAGGGAGTCGTCAGAAATTCTTGACGAGGCTCTCGAGCTAGCAAGGCGCATGCACTGCCGGTGGGAGGAAGCGATGCTCCTGGAGACCGCCGGTGGCGTGCGAGCGCAGGCAGGGGAAATATTGGCTGCGAGTGCCCGGTTGAGGGAGGCTCTGTCGCTATTCCGGAGCCTTGATGCAACGGGGCACGCCGAGCGCGTCGAGCAGACTCTGGCACAGGGGTCAGAGTTGCGGCAGCATGCACAGGAATGACACGACCTTTCCCGACCGATACCCAAACATTGCTCCTCCTTGACGGTCGATTCTGAAGGTGTGGTAATCGCCTTCTCGGAGATGGGCCGCCTGAGCGGTATGGATAGACGGTGAACGAAAGGGATTAGTGGCGGGGCTAGCCTCCTGGTGGGCCCGTTGGCTCGGGCTGACCGATTCGCAGGGAGGCTCCCGCGACTGTGCTCTTTTCCTGGGTTATGGCCTGATGAATCATGGAGCGCAGGATCAGCAGGCCGGCGAATCCAACTCCCAGCAGCCAAAGAAGATCCCAGAGGCCGGGTAGGGGAGCCCAGTCCCACAGAGCGTGAAGAGTTACGGCCACGAGAAACGCGCCGACCACGCCCCAGGTGATTCTCGGCCGGCCGGATCCCTTGGCCGCCCATATGGCTCCGGCGACGATGGCGGTCCATGTCCCATGGCCGAATGGACCCAGCAGCTGCCGGAGCCAAACAGTGAGCACAACGTCATGCACGCCATTCTGGAATGATGACGCGCCGTACAGCATGTCCTCAAAGGCGGCGAATCCCATACCCGCGGCGGCGCCGAGGATGATACCGTCCATCTCAAAGCGCAGATACCGATGACGGCGAAGCAGCAGCCAGAATAGCGCCGTGGCTTTGCAGCCTTCCTCGATAAATCCGGTAAGGAACGCGGGCCCGATAGAGCCGGTACCCGCGGGCAAGAAGTACTCTAATATCCCGGCCAGAGGCACGGCGATGATAGCTCCCAGCGTGAATGCGCCGAAGAGAGTGCGAAATCGGGGCTCAACGAAAAGGCTTCGCAAGTCCATATAGTACACGAAGAGGACCGGCACCAACAGACTTCCAACGACGATAAACACCTCTTCAACCGTCCGGCTATGAGACTGGATCGTCAGGTCGGTCAAACCGATTAGTCCCGCAAATCCGCCGATCATTGCCCCCCAGAAAAGGGCATAGTGGCGGCGGTGGAGCTGAGGCATGAGAGTGGACACCGGATCGGGAACGGCAACGTGCTGGAAAGGCGCGCCATGAAAGTTCGATTTGTGCAGATGCTGGAACAGCGGCTTCTCCTCCAATACGGTGAAATTTCGCACGCCAAGAGGCGCACCGTGGCAGAAGAAGAGCACCATGGCAAGGTTTGATCCCTGCTTCGGTGTCTACCTTCCTTCCCGGGACAGCAGACTATGAAGGCGTGGGTATAGGATAAAACACAACCGAATATCGCGGAGACCAAGGGTAAGCCGGTGAGAGGCCGGCACAGTCCTCGCTACTGTATGGAGATGTCGCCGGAAGGCGTCAAATCCGAGTCAGAAAACCTCCTCCGCGGCAGCCGTCGTCACCTTCGAAGGAAAGGGAGTGGCATATGAACTCGCCGCCAACATAGCCCCTGCTCCGACGGAGCAGGGGTTTTTCTTATCGCTTCTATTTTCGTCCACTATGGCAGACACAGGAGAATAACAACCATGCGACCCTACATGCGCGTTGTGGCGGCAATACTCATGACACTTGGTCTGCTCGGGACGGCGTACGGAGTGTCGGCTCACGGCATCCCATACGGATCAAGTAGACATCAGAAGCCCCTCTTTCCGGTCACGATTCGAGACGACACTGGAGCGGTGGTTACGATTGCCAAACGCCCCGGCCGGCTGATCAGCCTCGACCCGCGGGATACCGAGACACTCTTTGCCCTCAACCTCGAGCGACGGATCGTCGCCGATGGCGGCAAGGCCGACGAAGGAGCTTTCTGCTGTGCCAAAAGATTCAGCTATCCAAAACAATGGCCCTCACCGTGGGGAGCCGACTATCCGAGTCGGGCAAAGAAGCTGGCGCATATTGAGGGCGGATACGATCCGGCGCACCCATTCGATGTGGAGCTAGTAGTCAAGAAGAGGCCGGATCTCGTGTTGAGCCTGAACAGCGACGAGTCAGCCATTCAAAAAATGCGAAGCCTGGGGCTAAAAGTCGTGGTCCTGGATCCGCACACGTTTGCCGGAATCGAGCACGACATTAAGCTCGTAGGACGCATAACCGGCCAGGTCAATCAGGCAACCGTCGTCTTGCGGGCGATCACTGGACGGTTTCGGACGTTGAAGAAGCGGCTGGCACCCGTCCACTCGAGACCACGGGTCTTTTACGAGATCGACGACAGCTCCGGCTCTCCGTACACGGCCTGCGCCGGCAGCTTCATCGATCAGATGCTCTCGCAGGCAAAAGCGGTGAACGTTGCTCACAATGTCCAACCGTGTCCGAAGGCTGATCCCTACCCCCAGATGAGCACAGAAGCTCTGATCAAACAGAATCCTCAATATATCTTGTTGGGTGATTCCAACTACGGGACAACCGCCGGTCAGGTTAAGGCACGCAATGGCTGGAGCTTAATTGACGCAGTGAAGCACAATCGAATCTATGCATTCGACGACGACCTGGTTAGCCGGGCCGGCCCGCGCGAGATCATCGGGCTCGAGCACGTCGCGAAGATCCTGCATCCTGGGGCTTTCAAATAGACTGATTGATCCGTTGGGCAGGGGCGGCATCGCATCACCCCAAAAATGAGATGGAGGCGGGAGCAGAGTATCGATAGTTTGTTCTTTTATTCCTCCTATATAGCTGACGAACAGACGAACACTTTCCGCGATCGCCGGGAGGCCAACAACGGCGCCAGAAATGGAGGTTAGAACGATAGCACGTCGGAGGGCTCTGTTCGCGCTGCTTTGAAGGTCTACTGCGGTGTTATCGGCAGCTATGGCGTCGACCGCGATCCTCGCGCGACGTTCGCCTCGGTCGGGCGCGAATAGGCGGCGGCTACCCCTGAACGATTCTTTCAACGCCCCGTCCGGCGGGCCGAGGCGGCGCTCGGAATCTATCTGCGTAAGGCTTGGAAAGGATGCCGGAGCGGTTCCGCGTTTGGCCTCAAGCATGCTAACGAGTCATAGGATTGTGCGTTGATAGACTCGGTCGGGAGTCAAAATGGATCTGTTTGAGCGCCTGTACGCCCATATCGAGGCGGAGCGGCCGGTTGTGATGGCAACGGTCGTGGCCGGGCCGGACATGATTGGACGTAAGGCAATCGTGCGTACGGATGGTCAGATCGAGGGCGATCTCGGAGTGCCTGACATAGTGGAGGAAGTCTCGCGCGACGCTCGCGAGCTTCTGGGTCTCGGTCAGTCGGACTGCAGGCGGTATGAACGAGACGGAAAAGCGTACGAAGTCTTCTTCGATGCGTATCCGGTGGTGCCGGCGATCATCATCGTCGGCGCCGTCCAGACGGCGCAATCGCTCTGTCGACTGGCAAAGGAGCTCGGTTACAGGGTCATCGTAACCGACGCTCGAGCCGCGTTCGCCACAGAGGAGCGATTTCCGGCGGCCGATGTGGTTCTCAAGGGCTGGCCACAAGACGTTTTGCCTGGCTTACGGCTCGACGAGGCGACCTACATAGTCCTCCTGAGCCACGACCCGAAGTTCGACGAGCCCACGTTGGACTGCGTACTCCCGAGCCACGTGCAGTACGTGGGAGCAATCGGTTCTCGAAGAACTCAGGAGATGCGACGGGAGCGCTTGCGAGAAAAGGGTTACACCGCGGATCAAATTGGAAAAATCCACGGACCGGTCGGACTCGACCTCGGTGGGCGATCGGCCGAGGAGACGGCTCTGGCTATTCTGGCGGAGATTACCGCCGTACGGCACGGGAGAAGCGGCGGGATGCTGGGCCAACGTTAATCTGACCGAACTTGTCAGAGATGTCTCGGTCCTGCTAGGTTGAGTTAGACACGCCCTAACAAAAGGTGGATGCGGATTGTCGAGCCCCGTTGAAGAGTCTTATCTGGAGATGATCTACAACGTCGTCATGGAAGAGGGACGCGTGCGTCCTGTCGACCTGGCGGAGAAGTTCAAGGTCAGCCGGCCGACGGCAACCCAGACCCTACAGAAGCTTGCCGCAGACGGGCTGGTCATTCAGGATCGGGCAGAAGGAGTTCGGCTGACACCGGAGGGTGAGCGGCAAACTGAAGATCTACTGCGCCGCCACCGCCTGGCGGAGCGGCTTATGTTCGATGTGCTGGGGATGGACTTCATCTCGGCCCACGAGCAGGCGCACGCTCTGGAGCATTGGATATCTCCGGAGGTGGAAGAGCGAATTTCCACGTTGCTGGGCCGTCCGACAACGTGTCCGCACGGTAATCCGATTCCCGGAAACGCCCCATCGGGCATCGAATACCTCCGGGGCCAGAGCGCGTTCCGACTCAGCCAGGCCGAAGCGGGAGCCTCAGTTGAAGTGGTCTCGATATCAGAGGTGGTCGAGGACGAGTCAGCACTGCTCGACCGGCTGATGAACAAGCAGATCGTGCCGGGATACGAGATCAAAATTCTCTCGAGGGAGAGCGGGTCAGCCACGCGATACAGCAGCCGCGGTTCAGAGCACGAGCTCGAGCATGACCTGGCGGACAAGATCTGGGTCAAATCGTCGAGCGACGAGAAGGGGAACCGACCAGGAGAAGCCGCTTGATCGGCAGCTTTCTGATATTCCTGCGGGAGTCAATCGAAGGCAGTATGATCGTGGCGATCATACTGACCTATCTGGCGTCGGCCGGCCGGCGAGATTTGTTCAAATGGGTGTTCGCCGGGGTGGCCGCTGCATTGGCGGGGTCGGCGCTCGTTGCCGCGATTCTGTACGCGCTCGTCAAGGATACATTCGTCGGATCCACGGCCCAAACATGGTTTGAGACCGTGACATTCATTGTGGCGGTTGTGATTCTGACCTATATGACGTTCTGGATGAAACGTCACAGCAGAACTCTCAGCTCTTCGGTTAAGGGAGAGCTGAACGCGGCTCTGGTGGGCGGTTCTGGCTTTGCCCTGGCCGGGGTCGCATTCTTCACAGTGGGACGGGAGGCGATCGAGACGGCGATATTCACGCTGGCGATAGCATTCAGTACTTCGGGCCCTCAGCTGCTGGCCGGCGCGCTTCTGGGCCTTACCGCCGGATTAGGGGCCAGTGTGGCCATGTACCGAGCCGGCTTGAAAATCAATCTGAAACGTTTGTTTAACGTGCTTGGAGTGGCGCTGTTGGTAGTGGCCGCGGGACTACTGGCAAACGCAGTAGAGAACTTGCAGTCGCTTGGGGTGCTGCCGGGAGCCGGTCAGGCGCTATGGAACACCGGACAGTGGCTATCTGAGGACAGTGGCTTGGGCGATGTTCTTCATGGGCTGTTGGGATACGCAGCGGCGCCGACTCCGCTCCAGCTCGCGGTGTGGATCCTTTTTCTCGGTATCGGCATTTCGATCTTCACCGGAGCGCCCAAGCGTCTGCTGGCCAGGACGGCGGAAGAATCACGGAGAGCCTAGCGAAGAAGTGGACGCGACCTCACGGTCACGTCTTCAGTGCAGCTACTGGCTCGCCTTAACTCGTATCGATGGAAGACGTAAGGAAAAAGCGACCGTGCACCGCACTCTCGACAAGAGCCCACTCACCTTACTCGAACTGCCAACTCACGTCAGGCTACTCTGCGTCACCCGGGGCTTGCCGCTTACCGCTGCTTCCTTCCAGATCTGACGGGGTTCACGGGGCTCCGCCGCGCAGAACCCGACGAGTCAACGTTAAGCAGAACGAGCAGTATTGGATGGGCCAGGCCTCAAGTGCGGAATTACGCCCCGCTATAGCGGATTGCGGGTTCAGGGCACCGCTAGCTCCCCGCCTAGCACGATCACCTCATGATCGCAGGTTAGAGGGAGTAGGGTCAATGGGGCAGTCCCCCTTGCCACATGCGGTTAGCCTAAGTATCGCACCGGCGCCGCATCGCTACTTCCCCGGGTAGCGGAACTCCAGCATAAGGACGCCCGAATCCGTACGCCAGGGACCATGAGGCATATACGGAGGGCGGCAAGCGTACATACCAGCCGTAAACGTCTTACCGAGACCAAGATCGGTCAGATCTCCCTCGAGAATGTAGACCTCTTCCCAGTACGGATGGGCTCGGATGCCAAGAGACGAGGTGTCGACGGCGGGCTCGTATCGGATGAGCCCGGTGTATTCGCCTGTCGTCGCGTCCTCAGCGAGCTTGCGCTCCCATACACCATCGAGGACTGTGGAAGGTGTCCAGACCGAATCCGGCAGATTGAATTCGAGGGACGGCTTAGGCATATGTGTCAGCTTCGACCATGGATTCGCTCCGCCAAGTGGCTGGCAAAGCCTAGCGTACTAGGATCAAGCCATTCAACGGTTGGCATGCTGGCGGTCCTCATCGAACAAATTGCCGCCCACGCGCATCCCGTGCAAGGGAACATCGAGAGGAGGACCCGCGTCGTTTCGAACGTACACGGGTATGTAGTCCAGAGGGACATTCAGGGTCAGCTCGATAGGGCCGTCCTGCCGTGACCCGTTTTCCAGATGCCGCCATTCGCCCCGCGGCAGATACACCCTTTGTTCGGTGCAACCCTCAACTACGGTCGGCGCAACCAGAAGATCGCGACCAAACAGGTATTCATATGGGTACAGCCGCGTTTGCAGGTCGTCGTGGTATTCGAGGGAGAGAGCGCACATGAGCGGTCGCCCCGTGGCCGCACTGTGCCTGGCTTCGCTCAATACGTACGGCATCAGCCACTTGCGAATCGCCAGATAATACCGACAAACCGCAAGCAAGCCGGGATCCTCAGTTCGCTCGGCGATGTTCCAGGGGGTGCGGTCCCGAGAGGGAGCGCGGTTGGCATTGAACTCACTGTGATACTGCATGATCGGGCAGAAGGCAGACATCATCCAGGCACGTCGGTATAACTCACTGGAAGGTATCTCTTCGCTGAAGCCGGCAATGTCCCAACCCCAAAACGGGATGCCGGAGGCGCCGGCCGAGAGCCCGGCCGTGATGGAGTGACGGAAGGCGTCCCAGGTGGAGTTTTCGTCACCAGCCCAATGAGCCGGGTACAGTTGGCTGCCGGCATACCCTGCCCGGCTGAAGGTCATGCCGTCGCGTCCGCAGTTCGCGAAGCAGCTTATGGTACGCCGCCGCATAGAGCACTGGGAAGGCGTTGATTACCTCATCACCCCTTCGGCCGTCATCAAATCGCAGGCCGGCACCCCATAGATGTTCGCCGCCATCGGTTTTGAATCCGTCGATGTCCAGCTCCTCCATCAGATAGCGGCGCCGGGAGAGCCACCATTCTACGGCCTCCGGATTGGTGAAGTCGGGGACAATGGCCCCGGTGAACCATGAGCTGGGATTCCGGTACGCGTTATCGTCCGAATCCTTTACGCACCAATTTCGCTCGGTGACAGTCCGGACATCAGTGGACTGTTGACCGTCGAGCGTCTCGCTCGGCTTCATCAGAGGGATCTGCCAAAGGACGACCTTCGTGCCCGTCGCGTGCAGTGACTCAATCATGTGTTGAGGATCAGGCCAGCGTCCTTCGCGTAGGAAGGTGAAGTCAGACAGGCAGGGAGGCCGATCTGGGGGAATAATGTCGTGTTGAGCGTCGTTCCAGATGTAGAACGTTTCCTCGTCGCTCCATGCTTCGATCACGACCACGTCACCATGAATGCCTTCCTCGTCTCCCCGAAGGACCTCGCGCAATATGCGCTGCTGGCTGTTCCAGTCATTGGAGCTCATCCACAGTCCAAACGCCCAGTCCGGCGGGAGGGCCGGCTTGCCGGCGTGTCGAATATAAGCCTCGAGTGCCTGGAGCGGCGAGGCGGCAAGAAAGGCGTAGAGATCGATCCCCGGGGATGGCCCGCGGCCAACATCGGCCTCTATTCTCAGAGTGTTCGGATCGGATGCCCCGGCATCACTGTAGAGCTGGCGCATGGTGTCAACGAATAAAGCGTACCCGCGCGACGACAAGACCACCGGCACGGGAATATAGGTTCGAGAGCCCTGATTCTTGTACTGTTCGTAGACTCGGTTATCGGACCGTAAACCACGACGGTCGAAGCTATCAAAACGCTCGCCCGTGCCGTATACCGCTTCCTCTGGAAACAGCTCGAAGTGCACGCCGACAGAATGAGCGCCACCTTCGGCACCCAGCCACTCCAGTAGGGACCGACTCCCAGACGAAAGCGAGAGGCGCTTTCCGGATGGAAGGACCGATTCGATCCGTACGCCCCCCGTGACCAAGCCGATGTGAACACGTACATCGCCGGCAGTAACTGTCAGAGCATCGCCAACTTCCGTAACGAGACAGGGGGCAGCGGCCGGAGTCGGCTCGACATGAACGTCGGCGGAAGTCCAGAAACGGATCCGGACAGCACTCTCCGCAATCACCTCGAATGATGCTGTCGTGATTGTCCGGCTCCGATCGGTCAGAGTCAGCAGCACCTGCGAGTCCGTGGCTCGCCAGGAAGAGACGCGATTTAGAGACCGCCAGCCGAGTGTTTGAAAGCTAAACCATTCCGTCGCCAACCTGGAACGGTCGGAGCTGCCGGTTACGAAGCGATATCGAACCACTTCGCTCCTTCGAAAAGCCCCTATTTCAGCCTTCCAACGATTGTCGACGCCGGCTAATGGGGCAGGCACGGCAGAGACGCAGTCGTTCTGCCCCAGGTTGGTCTCGACCTCGACGTCGACCGAGGTGAGGAGGGCGTTAGGTTCACAGGCGGCGTAAACCGTAACTGCGTCACCCTCGTGTGGCTGCCGGGGAGAGCGCTCCCACGGCTGAGTGTTATAGGGATCCTCAATGCCGAAGGGTTGGTGGCGAATCATCCAGTCCCCATTCTTTCCTTCACTTAATATATTATTTCTTGGTGACGGAGTCACGGCTCGCAAAGGCAGTATCGTCACCTATCCGGGCGCTCATGTTGTCCCGCTGGACACGGACGCGTGGCTGGTGTAGAGTAAGTCGTAAATAGTTAAGTATGTGAAGGAATCAATTGGGCGGACCAATCAGGCGCGGCACGAAGGCTCTGCTGAGAGACATCAACAACAGCCGGGTCTTTCAGATCATTCAGTCGACCGGCCCTCTCTCACGAGCGGATATCGCCCGAGTCGCCGAGCTGCCACCGCCTACCGTTACGAGAATCGTCAATGACTTTCTCCGCGCCGACCTGATCCGAGAGGTTACTGAGGACCGCGAAACCACCCAGGGACTATCGGGAGTCGGCCGTCCACCAATTCTCCTGGCGTTGAACGATCGCGTGGCCCTTACCGCCGGGGTGAAACTTCGGCGCAACGCCTTGACCGTCGCCGTGATGGACCTGGCCGGAAATGTCCTCTACCACGTGGAACACCAGTTCGCCTGCACAACTCCCGAGGAAACCCTCGCAGTAGTCGCGGCCAAGGTCGCGCAGGCGTTCGACGACAGCGGACAGGACCGCGACCGGCTGCTGGGCATCGGCATCGGTATGCCCGGGTTGATCGATCACTCTCAAGGAGTATGCCGCTTTTCGCCGTTCCTTGCCTGGGAGCGCGTCGAAGTTCGTCGAATGCTGGAAGACCATTGCGGCGTGCCGGTGTATCTGGACAACGACGTCAACCTACTGACCGCGGCCCAAATCGCCTTCGGCGCCGGCCGGGGAGTGGCGAACTTCCTCGTAGTCACTCTTGGCGAAGGTATCGGTCTCGGAATCGTGATCGGCGGAGAGATCTATCGCGGCGCCTTCGGCGGTGCCGGCGAGTTCGGCCACATGAAGCTGGGCGGCAACCTGAAATGTGAGTGCGGGGCGGTCGGCTGCCTCGAGGCCACTGCCTCCGAGGACGGTATCCGCGAGCAAGTCGCGGCGATCAGAGGAGTGCCGAGCATTTCCATGGACGAAGTCAACGAGCTCTGTGCCGATGGTGACCCAGCGGTTGGTGAGGTCTTAGCGAAGGCCGGCACCATGTTGGGTCAGGGCGTCGGTAACGTCCTAAACCTATTCAACCCGGAGCTCGTGATCGTGACCGGCGAAGGGGTGCGCATCGGGAATGTTCTGCTCGATCCGATGAAGAAGGCTATTGGGGAAGCCTCCTTTGCCATGCTCGGGCGGGACCCCAGGTTTGTGTTTGAAACGCTGGGGGATGAGGCGTGGGCCCAGGGAGCGGCCAGCATCGTCGTCCAGGAGATGCTTCGTCCGCCGATATATGAATCACGAGCGCCTGAGCCCCTGGCCTACCTTCTGGATCGCAGCTCCGAAACCAAAGGAGAACGCTTGCTGCGCCCCTTACCACGGCAGGGCCAGATATCAATCAATCCCGAGGCGCTCCGGCCAGAGCAGCCAAAGGTGAAAACGACTAGTGGCAAGACCGACCCAAGCCAGGCATCGATTCTGTCCCCGGCCGCACTGGCCAGGGCGGCCAAAGGTGAAAACGACGAATGACACGACCGACCCAAGACAGAAGGAGGTGACATTCAGTATCGATTTGGCTCCGATTTACTACGTTGGTTAATGCCGTAACCGTTGACTTAAGGAGACTAGAGTGAATCGATTTACGTCCGTCATCGCAAGCCTCGTACTTGTTGGGCTTGTTTCGAGCGCGTGGGTGTCTGCCCCAGTTGGCGCGACCAGCGCAAATGCCTCCATCCACGGCACCATCTCATTTTGGAACGCGTATACCCCGACGGGACTGCCGACCAATCAGAACGCGGTCTTAACCAAGAAGATCATCCCCGCCTTTGAGAAAGCATACCCAGGCGTCAAGGTCCACGCTCTGAACTATCCGTACAACGGCCTCGAGCAAAAGGTCTTTGCCCAGATGCCTCTGGGCAGTGGCCCTGATGTGCTGCGCTCGGACATCATCTGGGTTCCGCAGCTTGCCAAGCTGAAGGTATTGGTTCCCCTCGACAAGACTTCCTGGTTCAAGAGCTACGCCAAGACCGTCTTTCAGGGCACGCTGAAGACCAACTACTACAAGGGTCACTACTACGGCATGTCGCTCGATACCAACACGAGAGTGCTGATCTCGAACAACTCCCTCCTAAAGAAGATCAAGGTCTCCGGCCCGCCCAAGACCGTCTCTCAGTTCCTGTCCGACTGTGCCAAGATCAAGAAGCTCGGGCATGGGCGCTTCTGCTATGCGGAGGGTGGTACCGGTAGCTGGAACGTCAATCCGTGGATATGGTCCTTCGGAGGGGCGATCACCAACGCCGGCTTCACCAAGTCAACCGGCTACCTGAATGACAAGAAGTCGGTGGCCTCCATCCAGATGCTGGTCAATCTCTACAAGAAGGGCGAGATGACCCCGACTATCCTCGGCAGCGGCATCGGCACCACCGACTGTCTCGGCAAAAACCTCTGCGGATTCATCATCGACGGACCCTGGATGCCGCCAATCCTCCAGGGCTCCTATCCGAAGCTGAAGTACAAGTTCTCGCTTATGCCTGCCGGAGCCGGCGGCAGCCGCTCCGTCACAGGTGGTGAGGACATTGTGGTGAGCAAGTTCTCCAAGAACAAGCCCGCCGCAGAGGCCTTCGTTCGCTGGATGCTCTCGAGAAACTCTCAGAGGCTTATGGGAAACATCGGCGAGATGTCGGTGTTGAAGTCTCTAGCAGGCTGCAAGTGCCAGCCTAGCTACTACAAGGTCTTCAGCAAGCAGCTGCAGACTGCGAAGCCTCGAACCGTGAGCCCCAACGAAGCCGAGGTCGACAATGCGATCTCGAACGCCGTTGGTGCCTCGCTGCGCGGCGAGGGTTCGGTGAAATCGAATCTCACCACTGCCGCCAAGCTCATCGACGGATACGTGAAGTAGCATGCCAGAGGGCGAGGCTCTCACGAGCTTCGCCCTCAATCATGCCCGTGGGGTTTCCTAGCACTACTGTGTCGCGAACAAAGGTTGCGGCAGTTTCCGTCATGACAGCCCCGAACGTGTGCGATGCCGGTATCAGAGAGTGTCGCCCCACAGACGGTGCTGAAAAAACAAGACACCCAATCCGGTTCAGCGAAATGCAGAGCTGCGGGTTCTCCGCTCACGGCAATACAAGACGAACATCGGATTAGGGTCTGAACGGCTTTAGGGAGAAGTGATGAGCGTGCAGCATGCTGAGAGTGTGAACCGAATAGTCACGACTAAAGCCACTCAAATCCCCGCCAGCCGGCGGCTGCGCTTGAGACGCGTAATTCCGATCTACCTCTTCATCCTGCCGGCCAGCGCCGTGTTCCTCACGTGGACGGTGTACCCGCTTGGCGACGCACTGGTCATGAGCTTTTTCCATTGGAACATGATCGGGTCGAGCCGGTTCATTGGATTCAACAACTACGAGCGTGCATTGTCCGATCCAATATTCTGGACGGCGATGCGAAACATCTGCCTGTATGCCCTGATATCCGTTCCAGGGCAGATCGTATTCGGGCTCGCCGCCGCATTGCTTCTCGATCAGAAGCTGCGTTTTCGGGCGGTCTTCCGAGTGCTGTATTACCTACCCGTCATCACCGGATGGGTCGTCGTTTCGATGGTCTTCCTCTACCTGTACAACGGTCAGGTTGGCCCGCTCGACTACTTCCTCTATAACGTGATCCATGTGATCCCCGGACCAATCTACTGGTTGGGAGACGTGAACTGGGCGCTGCCTTCGATCGCCGTCCTCGATATATGGAAGGGCGTCGGGTGGACGATGATAATATTTCTTGCTGCCCTCCAGGGGATACCTCAAGAGGTGTATGAGGCAGCGCGGGTAGACGGCGCCAACGCGTTTCAACGGATCTGGCGAATCACCATACCCCTGCTCAGACCGGCCATCGGGTTTCTCGTGGTCGTGCTCTCCATCGGAGCTTTCAACTCCTTCGTGCAGATTTACGTCATGACTACCACGGGCGGACCCGGCACGGCGGGCGGCCCACTCGAAAGTACCGAGAGCGTCTTGACCTACATGTATAGAACGGCGTTCTCCGGCGCGGACTTTGGCTATGGGGCAGCCATCTCCTACCTGTTCACCGTGTTCATGCTCGTCATAGCCCTTATTCAGCTGCGGCTCCTGCGTCGGGGGTATGAGTATTGATTCTCAGTGCAAAATCGCCCGGGAGCTCGAGAGCCCTTGTGCGCCATCATCGTAGGCGTGGCGGATATGATGTCCGGCTGTGGCAGTTGGAGGGAAAGTAATGGCTAGCATTTCGCGTCGACCGGTCCCTCCCATAGTGCGGGTCGGGCGGATCGGCAAAACGACGCTTACGTACGCAGCCCTCGTGCTAGGGGCCGTCGTCCTGATGGTCCCGTTTATCTTCATGGTGTCGATAGCCTTCAGCCCCAAGACCTATGCCCTTGCGATACCACCCATCCTGATTCCGACGCACCCGACCTTTGAGAACTTCGTATACGCGTGGAACGGCAACGGAATCATCAGCTTCGCTCAGGCGCTGTTCAACAGCGTGGTGGTTTCGGTCGCCAGCACTCTCCTCTGCGTATTCCTCTCGGCGATGCTGGGCTTTGCGTTCGCTCGATATTCCTTCCCAGGCAAGACGATCTTCTTCTACTTCATCCTCCTGACGTTCATGCTTCCGGCAATGGTCCTGATCCTCCCGCAGTTCGTGCTGGCCGAGCACCTACACCTCATCAACAGCCTGCAGGGCCTGATCATCATATACGCCGCCAACATGGCGCTGAACGTCTTCCTCCTTCGAGGGTTCTTTGAGGACATTCCGAGCGATCTTCAAGATGCGGCCGACATGGACGGAGCCGGGATATTCCGGATGTTCTGGAGCATCATGCTCCCGCTCGCCAGACCCGCGCTTGCCACGGTGACAATTCTGACGTTCTTGGGAAACTGGACCGAGTTCACGTACGCTCTGACGTTCCTCAACGACCCGAACCTATTCACTCTGCCGGTCGCGATCCAGTACTACCAAGGGGCGAACCTCACCGACTACAGCGTGTTGTTTGCCGCTTCGATCATCGCTACAGTCCCCATGGTCATCATCTTCCTGCTGCTCCAGCGGCATTTCGTGAAAGGAATTTCTGCCGGAGCGGTCAAGGCGTGAGCGAGCCGGCAAGCTTCTTAGCTTTCTTGCCCACTAAGGCCTTTTTTCCTCCGGGAGAGCCGGTTACCGTATCTATCGACGTGTCTGCGGCCGCGATCGGTCGTACCGGCGTCGAGCTGCGCCTTGTCGATCTCGATGGAACGGTGGCCGCCAAGAAGATCGATGTGGAGAGCCGGAAGCACATCGTCGAAATTCCGGTGGCGGCCAGGTCCGGAGACAGCTACGGCCTGCACGCGGCCCTCGTCGACATACGAGAGCGGCAAGACCCTGGATACCGACTACACGGCCGTCGACTTCCATGAGTCCTGGTTCGATGCCCCCCGCTACGCGTTCCTCAGCGAATTCGGCGCCGGCGAGGACTACGAGGAGCGAGCGAACGAGTTACTGCGCAGGCATGTGACCGCCGTGCAGTTCTATGACTGGATGTACCGGCATTACCAGCTGTTGCCCCCGAGCGCGGATTACACCGATATCCTCGGCCGCTCGATCTCGCTCGCTTCCGTAGAGTCCGCCATCGCCGCAGCTCACTCGCGTGGCATGGCGGCTATAGCCTACGGCTCGGTATACGGAGCTGAGGCCGAGTACGCGCTCGACCGGCCCGAAGAGCTGCTATACGACCAGACGGGTACGCCCATCAGCCTAGGGGGCATCTTCTACCTTCAGGACGTCAGGCCCGGCCCATGGCGAGACCGAATCCTTGGCGAGTATGAGAACGTCGTCAGAAGGCTCGCATTCGACGGCATCCACGCGGACCAGTACGGAACAGAGACGTCGGGCAGCGTCGCATATGACCATGCCGGATCTCGAATCGAGCTGGGCCCCGCGCTGGCCGGCTTGATCGGAGATGCTCAGGCCAGGGTGAAGGATGCCGGCGCCGACGGGATCATCTTCAACTTCGTCACAAACTGGCCCCTTCAGGACGCGGCCGGCGAGCGACAACTGGCTACCTACATCGAGGTGTGGCCGCCCTACACGACAATGGGTCATCTCGCCGGGTTGATAAGCAGCGCAAGGTGCCTGGCACCGGAGCGGCAGGTGATACTGGCGGCGTACATGAGCTGCGCGACCGAAGACCCGGATGCGGCCGAGGCGGCCACGCTGCTTACCTCCGCGACCATCCACGCCGCCGGCGGATTCCACCTGCTTTTGGGCGAAGGGACAGGCATCCTGGTGCACGCCTATTACCCGAAATTCGTGCGGCCGGGTCGCCGATTTTCAGGAGCGGCTGCGAGAACATTGGGATTTCGTGGTCCGTTACGGCCGCTACCTCTGGGACCGGTCCCTGACATACTCGAGCGGGGCCCAGGCAGACGGGGTGTGGACCATTCATCGCACCGGCCCGGAGTTCGAGACGCTGAGCCTGCTCAACGTCGACCCAATGTCGCCGTGGGACAAGCTCAAATCGGCATCGGCGAAACGAGATGTGCCGGTCTCGATGCCATGGCCCGATTCCGTCGGGACTGTTTTCGTGGCTGATCCCCAACATCCCGACCCGCAGGAGATCCCGTACACCAAAGTGCACGGCCAGCTCCAGTTCACGGTTCCGTTGGTAGATCTGTGGTCGTTGGTAATCGTACGCAAATGACTGGCTCGAAGGATCCCATGGAAACACTGGAGTCGAGAGATCTTAGCCGCAAAGACTTTCTGGCGGTGTCCGCCGCTGCCGGCGCGGCGCCGGCGGCGAGCCGTCTTTCTTCGATGATAGAAGTCGAGGCACCCAGCCTCTCCGCCATGCGCCTGCTCGATTACTATCCGGCTAGAGCGTACTTTCATCCGGGCGCGAAAGCCGCCATCCACGTCCGGGTTTCGAAGGCAGCGGTTGCGCGAACTTCAATTGAGGTTCGGCTTCTCCGCCTAGACAAAGTGGAGTCGATTGTAAGCAAGCACGTGACAGAATCGGAGCACGTCGTCGAGTTTCCTCTCCCGCCCGTCGCCGGCACCGGATATGGCGTACAGATCACGCTGCTTCATGGGAAGACGGCCGTCGACCATGGGGTAACCGCCATCGACGTGCAGCACTCGTGGGTCGACGCCCCGCGCTATGGATTCTTGAGCAACTTCTCGCCGGGACAGCATTACGGGTCGCGGGCCGCGGAGATGCTGCGAAGGCACATCAACGTCGTGCAGTTCTACGACTGGATGTACCGGCACTACCAGTACCTGCCGCCCAAGGATACGTTTACGGATGTCCTCGGAGTGAGTCTGTCGATGCTGTCGGTGAGAGGTGCGCTGGCTGCCATCAAGTCAAAAGGTATGGCGGGAATGGCCTACGGGTCGGTCTACGGCGCCGAGCCCGAGTACGCGCTGAAGCACAAGGACGAGCTGCTTTATGACTCTCCCGGAGGGACTCCGATTAGCCTCGCCGGCCTCTTTTACCTGCAGGACGTGAGGCCGGGTCCATGGAGACAGCACATCCTTGGACAGTACGGGCAGGCGATTCGTGAGGTCGGCTTCAACGGGATTCACGCGGACCAGTACGGTTTTCCGACCGAGGCGTACGACTACCATGGTAATCTCGTGGAAATGGGGCCGGCTCTGGCCGGCATAGTGGGCGCGGCCCAGAAAGCAGTCGTAGCGGTTGGAGGAACCGGCATCATCTTCAACTGCGTAACCAACTGGCCGATCCAGGATGTTGCGCCCGAGCCCCAGCTATGCACATATATCGAGGTATGGCCGCCGTTCACCCAGCTGCTGGACCTTCATGCTCTGATCAAAAACGCCCGCGAGCTGGCCCCAAAGCGGCAGGTGATTCTCGCTGCCTATATGAGCTGTGCGGCGGGGAATGCAGCGGCCGAGTCGTACGGCCACTGGGAGAACGGCTGGGGAATAAGCGACGCGTCCGGGCCCGACGCAGCCGAGACTGCCACGCTTCTCACGGCGGCGAGCATTCACGCCAGCGGCGGCTTCCATTTGCTGTTGGGCGAAGGAACGGGAATGCTTGCCGATCCGTACTACCCGAAGTTTGTCCGGCCTGGCTCCAAGTTTCAGCAGCGTCTAGTCCAGCACTGGGACTTCATCGTGCGATACACGGCGTATCTATTTGATCGGTCCTTGGAGTACCGGACAGAGGATATCATCGAATCGGGCGGATTGTGGGCTATCCACCGATCCGGCCGCGAGTTTGATACCCTGAGCTTGATCAACTCCGCTCCGACGGATGAATGGAACATGGTGAAGAGACAGCCGGCAACCCGCCGGAACGTCCCCGTAGATATGCCGAGCCCAGCCCGGGTCAGTGCCGTGTACGCCGCCAACCCGGACGGCGGGGCAGACGCGGTTCCTCTGCAGTTCACAACGTCGGGCGGAAAGCTTCGGTTCACTGTGCCGTCGGTTCGTATCTGGACACTGATTGTGGTGATTCATGATTGACGAAGTGCTGACCGAAAAGCGCACCAGCCTGGTCCAGCGCAGTCTGGCCGTCCTCAGAGAGGGTCAGACCGAGAGCGGGGCGTTTATAGCGTCGCCCACCTTCCCGGTCTATCGATATTGCTGGTTTCGAGACGGAACATTCATTGCGCAGGCCCTCGACCTGTGGGGGGATCGAGACGCGGCGCGAAGATTTTACGAGTGGGGATGCTCTGTCACGCTCGAGAACAAACGCATCGTGGGCGAGGCGACTTCGGGTCCGGTGGGAGCCGTCCCTCGGGTCTATCTTCACACCAGATATCGCGCCGACGGATCAGTCAGCGCGGATGACTGGCCCAACTTTCAGCTGGATGGATTTGGAACATTCCTGTGGGGAATAGCCGACCACATCGACCGATGCGGGGGACCCATCCCGGACGGCTGGAGAGAAGCCGCAGCTCTGCTGGTAAGATACTTGACGCATTTGTGGCGTTCCCCGAATTACGACTGCTGGGAAGAGTTTCCCGATGACATTCACATCTCCACCTTGTGCGCGATTCATGGAGGCCTTGCGGCGGCGTCTCGCTGCTTCGGTGAACCCGGCTGGCAGGTCGTGGCCGATGAGATACGGTCCTACCTCGTGGTGAAAGGTGCGCCCGACGGCTGGCTCAACAAATCGATCGGGGTAAACGCGCCGGACGCCAGTACCCTGTGGGCAGCCGTGCCCTTCAACGTTTTTGACGCGGAAGAAGAGGTGATGACGCGTACTCTTGACCGCATTCGCGAGAGTCTCGAAGCTCCCAACGGCGGGGTTCATCGATACTCAACCGACTCATATTACGGCGGCGGTCTGTGGGTTCTGCTGACGGCCTACCTCGGCGAGGTCATGCTGGCGCGCGGCGATTGGGCCGCCGCCGGCGAAGTCTTGCAGTGGATCGAAGCGCAGTCATCGCCCGACGGAGACCTCCCAGAGCAGATCCCCTCTGACCTCAACGAGACTTCGATGTATGAACCGTGGAAGGAGCGCTGGGGGCCAATCGCCTCACCGCTTTTATGGTCGCACGCGGCCTATCTGCGGTTGGAGCGGGCCTATTCTCAGCAGGATAGGGCCAGCGAGCGAAGCATGAGACCATCGATACCGAGTGAGTAAGCCGCGGGCATGCGGAGATGAGCTGCCGCCCCGAGCATGTTCCGCAACCGCGAACGGGGTGTGTTCACGATCGCGATCCGATGCGGCATGCCGGCCATCGAAGTCATCCTACCTAACTCGACTCCCACTGGGTGGGGGGTGATGCCTTTGGCATTCTCACGTTTTGCGGCCGGCCTTCCTATATAAGTAACCGTATGGATGACGCGCCAGCGGTTTTGGTGGAGAACTTGCGGGTCGTACGACGCCGCCGGGAAGTCATTCACGACGTCTCGTTCATCGCACGCCGAGGCTCGATTACCGGGCTCTTGGGACCGAGCGGGTGCGGAAAGTCGACGCTCCTGCGGTCAGTCGTCGGCGTGCAGATCGTGGCCGGGGGAACGGTGACGGTTCTTGGTTTGCCGGCCGGAAGCTCCATGCTTCGCCGGCGGATCGGCTACGCGACGCAGACCGCGGCCATATACGCCGACCTGACAGTCGCCGAGAATCTCCGCTATTTCGCCGCGGTGGTCGGGGCCCCGCAAGCGATGTTGGGAGGGTGATCATTGCCGCCGGCCTCGCGTCGCACGCTAATCAGGTGTCCGCCCAGCTGTCGACGGGCGAGCTCTCACGAGCAAGTCTCGCCGTGGCGCTGCTCGGGTCTCCGGAGCTTCTGGTACTGGACGAGCCAACGGCTAGCCTTGATCCCGTGCTGAGAAGCAATCTTTGGGACTTGTTCTACGATCTGGCGAGGGATGGCGCCACACTTCTCATTTCGAGTCATGTCATGGACGAAGCAGCCAGGTGCCAGGAGCTGCTGCTCATGCGCGAGGGCAAGTTCCTGGCGACTGGTACTCCGGACGCACTCAGGCAGCAAACCGGCGAGCAAGACCTAGAGAAAGCCTTTCTTCACCTCATCGAGGACAAGGAAAGCGTGACGGTGTGAGCCCGGCACTGATTGCGGCAACGACCCGCCGGATCCTCAGCCAGCTCCGACACGACCCGCGCACGGTCGCGTTGCTGATCGTCGTCCCTTCGCTTCTATTGGTGCTGCTTCGTTACGTGTTCAACTCCGCGGCGTTGTTCAATCAAATCGCCCCAGACCTCCTCGGCATCTTCCCATTTGTCATGATGTTTCTGATCACGTCCGTCACGGTACTTCGGGAACGCACTACCACAACACTCGAGCGATTGATGACGATGCCGATGAACAAACTCGATTTGCTACTCGGATACGCCATCGCGTTCGGCCTGGCGGCAGTAGTGCAGGTAGCTCTGGCGGCGCTGCTTGCACTTACGTGGCTGGGACTGACGGTGACTGGTTCGGTTATTCTGCTTCTGCTGATCGCTCTATTGGACGCGCTCTTAGGCATGGCGCTAGGGATTTTTGTCAGCGCGTTTGCTACCACCGAGTTCCAGGCGGTCCAGTTCATGCCGGCTATCATCATGCCGCAGATACTGCTGTGCGGCCTGTTTGTTCCGCGTGACCAAATGGCGGAGGTCCTGCAGGGGATCGCCAAGGTACTGCCCCTTACATACGCCGTGGACGCACTGCAGCGGGTGACGGCCTCGACCACGGTCGGGGGTCCTCTGATCGTCGATCTGACCATCGTCGCCGGCTCTATGGTCCTTGCCTTGGCTCTAGGGGCCGCAACCCTGCGGCGCCGCACTCCATGACTCGAGGTGCAGGGCTGTGCGACCATGTCGATTTGCCGGGGTAAGAACCGGCAATCTCTCCAGTTCCAACGATTCGACCGTCGAGGAAGACCAGTGATTTATCCGGTGTCAGACTCGCCGGATATGGCTATGGTGGTCCCAAGGGCAACGATTTCGATACTATCTGTCAAGAATGGCGGTGTGTGTAACGACGACGGGGAGAGCTGAGGTAAGAACTCGAGCAAGGTGGACAGCACGACAGCGTCAGAATGCCAATCGGGCAGCGTCGCTCATACATCTATGTGGCTAAGACGCCGCTGTGAAGGGCTGAGAGAATGACCAGCAGGTTCAAAATCGCCACCATAGGTGGTATAGAGGTCTACGTCGACCTGACGTGGCTGGTGGCGTTCGCGTTCTTTACCTGGTCCCTTGGATCGTACTACGACACCACGTTCTCGGGGTGGGGACATCTTGCCGCGTATCTCATCGGAGCGATTTCGACGCTACTGCTGTTCGTCAGCGTGCTCCTTCACGAGCTCGGACACTCGTTCACGGCACGCTCACTTGGTCTGCCCGTCAATACGATTACTCTCTTCATCTTCGGTGGCGTCTCGAATCTGACGAGGGAGCCGGAGTCACCACGGGTCGAGTTTCTCGTAACCGCCGCCGGTCCGCTGACGAGCCTGCTACTGTCCGTGGTGTTCTTTCTGCTGCACGCAGCCACGGGTCAAGGAAGTTCGCAAGTCAGCGCCGTGCTGGGTTACCTGGCTTCGATCAACCTGATCCTCGCCATATTCAACCTCATCCCGGCCTTTCCGCTCGACGGCGGACGGATCTTCCGCTCGATCGTGTGGGCGATCACCCACAGCCTGCGACGCGCGACGCGCGTGGCCACCGTGATCAGCCGAATATTCGCCTACATCTTCATCGCCGCCGGGTTGGTCGAGGCCCTGGTATTCCGGCAAATCGGCAGCGGCCTCTGGCTGGCGTTCATCGGCTGGTATCTCAACAGCTCGGCCACAGCCTCTTCGCAACAGGCGGTCATGGATCACGTTCTACGAGAAGTCGACGTGAAAGACGTGATGGACAAGGCCCCACCGGGTATATCACCGTCGACGCCGGTGCAGGCCTTGGTATTCGACCATCTTCTTGACGGCAACCAGCGAGCGGTCCCCGTCGAGGACGCGGCGGGCAATCTCCAGGGCCTCGTCACCCTGTCCGACCTCCGCCATTTGAATCAGGACGAATGGTCAGGGACCCCGGTCGACCGAATCATGACTCCAGTGGAGAGACTGCGCAGCGTGGCCCCGACCGACGATTTGCAACATGCGATTGGACTGCTGGCGGACAATCGGTATCATCAGCTACCGGTTCTGACAGATGCACGCCTGGTCGGACTCCTCAATCGCGATCACGTCATGCAATATCTACAGCGGCGACGACAGCTGGCAGACCTCAACGTAGATGCCACTCAGCCTGGTGCAGGCGCATCCCAAAAGTCATGACGTCTCCGGAAGAGACGTCTTTATTTGCCGGTTTTTCCCCGGAGGCATTTGGGCTCCTGCTCGATGCCGAGGCGGACCCTTCGGCGGCTCAGCTTGAAGCACGCCGGGCCGATCAAGAGCTCCATGTGCGAGGGCCAATGGTGGCACTTTGCGCTGAGCTCGCGGCGGATTTTGGACCGGCGAAGGTATATAACCTGCACCGACCGTCGATCTTCTGGAAGCGCCAGGTGGCCGTCATAGAGGTCGCCCGCGAGGTGGGCTACGTGCTGGAGCTTACCTTTGATGGATTGGTCGTCAAAGGAGGATGGTGGAAGGCGCGTCCCGGACAGATGGAGGCCTTCCGGCGAGAGGTAGCGAGCGACCTAGCCGGTCATGAGCTCGAAGATATCCTGACCGAGCTAAAGCGCACCGGGTGGACAGTCACCGGCGATCAGTACGTAAGAGTGCCGGCCCCCTTTCCGCCGGACCATCAGCGCGGCCACCTCATGCGTTTCCGCAACCTCGTGGCTTCCTTCGATGCTGGAAGACCGGAGTGGCTGGAGACTGGGGCTGCAGTTTTACAGGTCAAACGGCGATTGACCGAGGCACAGTGCCTCGTGGATTGGCTCGAAGGCGCGCTGAAAGATGCCGCCACGCGGTGATCGCGAGCATCAAATCAAATGCAGATGGCCCGATCCCGACTGCCATCCCGGCTATTCCTCATCAGACGATAGCGAAAGTCGGACGCTAAGAGCGGTAGCAACCCGGAGCATGGCGCTCGGTGCACTCTAGTCGAAAGGAGCGTCAAGGTATTGCTGGTAGAGAAGCCAGGCGGGATCAGAGCGTCCGATGTCTCCAGAAAACGTGGCGCTTTCCGCAGGCGTCACATTGGTATGCCCGGGGATGAAGACCGGGGAGCAATCGAAGCACGCGGACCCACGCGGGGAGCCGTCTGCGCCGCAGCTTCAGCTCTCCGCATGCGGGGCAGGGACGGCTGGAGAGGCTCGGATCGTATTCTCTCCAGCCCTCAAGGTCTATTCTTTCGCCGTCATCCACGGCAAGCACTATCCTCGGGTTGGCTGAGCGGGCACTCAGTACTGGCGGGTGGGCCGGTCTGACCGATTCTAGATGACTGAGCTGCTTCCGGAATAGGAAGGGCGGTCTGAGCGGAGACCGGGCCCCGGTCGCGCGGGGGTCCTGACTGGAATTGCGATTATCGCTCAGACCGCCGACAAGGAGGATGGGACCGAGGTCCCTACACGCTGTCATCGTGACAGACTCGGGTGTGATTGTCGCTCGGTTCCTGACCTGATTTCTGGGCTTCCGTGGGCTGAGAAACCAGTGGGGCCAACCTGAAGCCGGCCAAATATCAGGCGGGGACCCGATGGCGAGATCGGCACCTGGGCACTAGATTCGGGTGTACGGCCAAAGGAGAGTGTTCATGATCGTTCAGGACTTGGACAACCGCGAGAGTAGCGGAGTCGTTACCGCGGCTCAGCTGGCAGAGCGAACTCGAGGCATCGCGGTAGCGCTGAAGGCTTTGACCGCGATCAGAGCTTTCGGCGTCACGGTTGGCCCATCGCTCGTCTTCGATCTCTTCCTTGCCGGCGCCGCCATCGAAACAGCCCGCGGCCGCCTCATCCACGCTCCTCGCAACACCCGAGAGAGAGACCTGCGCATTCTCACGATTCTCGGCGACACTGTGCTGGCGGCATACGCACTCTTCTTCCGTCCATGGATGCAGAGATGGGGGGCCACGGACGTCGAGAAACGAAAGGGACTTCCGGGAGACGAGCTGGTCCTGAACCCGTGGAAGGAATCGACTCGCGCGATCACGGTTAAGGCGCCGGTCGAAGACGTGTGGCCGTGGGTCGCTCAGATCGGTCAGGATCGCGGCGGGTTCTATAGCTACGAATGGCTGGAGAATCTCGCCGGATGTCGCATCACGAACGCCGACCGGCTGCATCCCGAGTGGCAGGACCGGCAGATGGGAGAAGTCGTCAAGCTTCACCCCGCCACCGGTTGTACCGTTGCGCGATTCGAACCTGGCTACGCAATCGTGCTCAATGGGTGGGGAGCTTTCGTCGTTGAGCCGAAGGGACCTCGTGCATCACGCGTTATCGTGCGGACCCGGACGGCTGGACTGCGGTCTTCTCTGTTCGATCTCCTGCTCCTCGAGCTCCCTCACTTCGTGATGGAGAGACGTATGCTCAAAGGCATCAAGCGCCGGGCGGAGAGTGGTGGCGGCCGCAGGGCGCATCAACTGAGTGGGTACTGAAGGCAGGACACGGGCAAGCGAAAAAAGCGGCCCACGGAGATCAGATCCTGAGACCGGGGTAGAACTGGTGCAAACGGATCAAGCCCGAACGAGTGACTCCCCGACCAGCCGGTTAAGCTTGTCGATGCCAAACGGCTTGTAGAGAACCTGAGCGTGGAACAGCTGCAAGCGGTCTTCGTAGTCCTCGAGGTCCTGTGGCGTTAGTCCGGTGCAAATGATCACCGGAATATGACGGGTATCGACACCCATTCGAAGGGCGGTCAGCACCTGAATGCCGTTCCAGGGCTTGTCAGTCTGCATGTCGATGATGACAAGGTCGGGTAGTTCCTGACGCAGGAACGGGTAACAGTTATCGCTGTCAGTGCAGGTGACTACGATGTGTCCGGCGTCGCCGAGCACTATGGCGAGGAGATCGACAAAGTCCGAATCATCGTCGACTACCGCAATTTTGCCCACGATGGTAGTCCTCCGAGAGGATGGTGCTAGCAAATTGTAGTCAACGAAGTGCCTCGGTGGACGCGTAATGTCGATGGGTAGCGACCCCACTGACACATGCAGACACCATATTTCGTGACTGACTTCTAAGGCTGAACGCCTCGATTGCTTCGAGGCCACAGCGGGCACACAATTCGACATAGCATGTTCTACTGCCGTGAATGCCAACACATGATTGTGAGTATGACCCACTGGGCTGGACACCTCGTTTTGCCGATTGAGAGCCACACGCTCATGCATACCTGGGTTCCTTGATGGCCGCCGGGGCGGCTCTCAGGCTACGCGGGTGATACCAACCAACTCGCGGAAGCAGTGAACCGGGCTCTGCTCACGGTATCGAGCGGGATGGATGCATTGAGTGTGTGGTATCCAATCATGATGGCCAGCAACTTCTCGCAATTGGGTATCGTGGGCGACGTTCTGCTCCTCGATTAGCTCACTGCCGCAGGGAAGGCCAACCTCAGGAACATCGGGGCGGAGCAGAAGCGGCTCGATGGATTGGTTCAAACCAACAGCTGTTGTAAGCTCGTTGAGCATGGCGGATCGCTCGTTCTCAGGCGATGGAGCACGTCACCCGCGATAGTCTGTACGATCACCTTCCGAGAACGTCCATCCTAAGCGCGACGCTCACGACGGACGAGCTGGTAGCCTACCGCAAGGTCGGGCGGACTTTAGAAGGTGGACACCACTCCGTCAATCACAGCCGGAAAGAGTACGTGCGTGGACGCGCTCATGTGAACACGGCGGAGGACTATTTCTCGCAGCTTAAGCGGTCCATCGACGGGACACACCATCAGGTGCCCAGCCGGCATCTGCCGCGCTACCTGGCAGAGTTCGACTTTCGCTACAACACGCGCGATATGAGCGACGGTGAGAGGACCGTGATGGCGGTTCGCAAGGCTGCTGGTAAGCGCCTGATGTACGACAATGTGGTCAGCCCTGGAGATCGTTTCTCTTAGACTTCTCTTTTGGTGGAGGCATTTCCAGCAGCGCCTTCGTCACTTCCTCGACGGTAAGGGGATGAAGGCTGATTTTTCCCGCTAGCTTGCGCCGCTTCGGTTTGTCTTTGGTCTGGCGTAGCTCTTTGGCTGTCATGGTTAGTGTACGTCCCGAGCATACGAATTCATCGATTAGAACGCCACCAACTATCTCCGATCGTCAAGAACATCCGTTTGACGGAGCGGGTCTGATAAACGGAGAATTCGGTTTCAATCGTAGGCAGCAGGTCTTCGAGCCGAGCACACATTCGTGCTTGGTTTCCTCGCATCCAAATTCTGTGAAGTTTCTTAAGCCGTTTGTTGCTGATGGACGACTGAGCGATTTCTGAAACGCCTCGGAAATGACTATCACACACGAGCAAAATGGCACCTAAATTATCGCCCGCAATAGCCACAACAGGGTCCGCAGACCCGGCTAAAGTGAAGTCCTGCAAGATGAGCACGGTATACCCGTGTCGTTGAAGCATCTCAACGATTTGCCGGGGCACCCCCTCGTCTAGGAGGAACGGCGGAAGCACCGGGTGGACGAAAAGAGAATCCTAGCTCGCACGTTTTCGATTTGCACGAGCATCTTGCTCATACTTGATCGCTGCCTCGACATCTTTACACGTGAGGGAGGGATACTGTTCGATGATTGCCTCAACCGAATACCCGGCCTGGTTGAAATCCCATATGGCGGCAGTCGGAATCCTCGTTCCAGCGAGCACCGGAGAATTGTGCATCACATGCCGAGATTGCGTAACATGTCCGATTTGCTCAGGGGCTCGTTTCCGCAGCATCTCTATTACGTGGTCTACATCGTGGGCGATGTCTCCCATGTTGAAGCGCATCACAATCTGTCCCGGTGGTTTGCTGAATATCACGTTTTTTGTAGCAGGGTCTTCAAACTGTACGTGCTTGCCGACCACAAAGAATGGAAGCGTTGCCCATGGGTCTTGATAGTTATCGTGGAGCCATTCCCCAAATTTACGCAACTCCTGGAGCGACACTCCAGCATTACGCATCTGCGCTACCGCTCGAAGGCCAACAACATCTCGGAACGAGTAAACACGACTGTATGCCCGTCCTGGATCATCTGCCATGAAGCCAGGCGGGAAGAATCCTGAGATGTCGAAGTAACGAAGTTGATGCTGCGACAGGCCGGTCAGGCGTTCCGCTTGATCGACGCCGAAAAACATAAGTGGTGATTGTGATGGATTAACAGACATAGAACACCTAATCTATTTTGGCACTCTAAGTGCCATCGCTGAACTCGGCCCGTCTTCCGCGACCTTCAACGGTGTCGGCCTGACGATTTCGTCCTCGACCTTTCGGCTAGTCAGCAGTTTTGGCCTTGGCTCGGTCTTCGACATTTCTCATACTGAAGGGCCTTCTTCCCAGGCCACGTCTCGTTACGGAGATCCGCGAATCCTCCAAACTTACCGTCGACGATGTCAATACCCGTGGGCCATACCGGGGGCCGGGTCTCCCATCTGAAAGGTCGAGTGAGCCAGCTCAGTACCGCGCCCGGTATAGATAGCCGAGTAAACGGCAGGAGTGATGTGCAGCGTGTTCAGCTGCCGTCTGCTGAGCGAGCCGAAGGCAGTACGTTCCCTGGTCGCCAATGCACGTGACACGTACACGACTTGTGGATGGCGGCCGGGACCGGAGATACGTGTGATGGTTAGCTTGATCCGCTCCATCCGGTTGGCTCTTGCATTCAGACGCGCGAGCCATCCGATGGGTACGCCTGTCGGAAGTATCGCCATGGCCTTGGCGCATGGGGCGGAAGCAAGACGGTGGAAGACGAGCGAGCCGGTCGAGTCGGGCCGGGAGAATGTCACGGTGCCGGCGCACGAATTCGCCCGGTGAGCCGGGCCGCGCGCTGTTACAGGACGGGACCGGGCTACATGGTGGGCCGGCGCTGGTGACGCGGACGCGCCACAACCAGAAAGAACGGCCATGGCCATACCTGCGGCCGCCGGAAACAGGGTGAACCGATTCAGCACCGTGAACTTCATGTAGTCTCCTCTCGTGATGTGATAGTAGACGTCGATTAGTAGGCCGGCGCCATGCCGGAGATATCGGGCCTCAGCAACTGCCGTATCAGACGTGGCGCCGAGAAAAACGGAAGATCCGCACGACCAACCAGTCGCGCACTCCAGCCGTTACCGCCGGCCGCCGCGAGCACCGACGATCTCACTTCGTAGGCAAACCAGACGGAGTCCTTTGCCCCTGGCCGGTGTTTCCCGAAAACGGGCAGCCCCAGCCGGAAGACGATGACCCGGCGACCCCCTACCTCCTCCGGTCTACCAGCCGTCACGCTGGCCGGCGATCGGAGCAGTGCCGCCCGCAGCATACGCGCGTCTCCGGGCCCATCGAGAACTCCGAGGATTGGGGCCGGGTGCGTCAGCCTGTGTAGCCGCCCCTTCAACCGAATTTCGGCGACGTTAGCGGCGGCTCCGGGGGTCTGGCTTCCGGCAACGGCGTAGCCGCCCGGCACGGCCGCCTCCCAGATGTACACCCGCTGGCGAATCGGATGTGAGCTTCGCCCGGGTAAACCAAATGACTGGGCGTAGGTCAGCCGGGCAACCCGTCCGTCTCGGGGCAGGGCCCCGGCCGCACGATTGAGAGTTTCGTGAGCGGCCGCCGCCACGTGGCCGGAGGTATTTGGGGGCAAATGTCTGGCTCCATGGGATCCAATCATAACGATAAGGAGGATGACCACGGCCGATATGGCCGCCGAAAGGAATGCTCCTTTAAGCAACTTCTGATGACGCCGGTGCTGCCGGGGCTTTCGGGAAGCCTCCATGCCGTTGATGGAATCGAATACACCAGCATCGAGCGAGGAGGAGGCGCGGGCGCTCCCATAGATCAGAATCAGACCCTCCACAACCCGACGACGAGACTCGGTGCTGTCGGGAGACAGCACATCCGGATAGTTGGCGTCAGGCTGTTTCATCGAATCGTTCCTCCAAAAGCTGAACCGTTCGAGTGAGCTGCTTGCGGGTAGCGTCGGGTTTCTTTCCCGTCACTCTCGCGATATCGACAATGGTGAGGTCGGCAGCGAATCGAAGGGCCAGCAGCTCTTGCTTGTCCGCCGGCAGCTCTGATATAAAAGCCATCAGACGGGACACGTCAGCTCCACGGATTGCCTGAGACTCCACATCGTCAGTCGAGGCCGTGCCGTCCGGGATGGTGGTCATGTGGGGAGACCGCTGTTGACGCCGGTAGTAGTCGATGGCCAGATTTCGCGCGATGCTGAATAGCCACGAGGCGAACGACCCCTTTTGTGGTCGGTACTGGCCAAGGGAACCGTAGGCACGAACGAAGACCTGCTGCGTCATGTCATCGGCGTCTTCGCGGCCGGCCGTCCGGATGGTGAAGTAGCGGAAGACGCGATCGCGATAACGGTAGTACAGAAGGCCAAAGGCATCCTTGCTGCCCTGGCTCGACTCCTCGATCAGGGTCTGGTCATCGTCGGCGTGGTCGATGGCCGTGAAGTCGAAGGCGGTGGTCTCCCGATCCAAATAGCCTCCAAGGGGCAGTCGTCAGTTGTCAGTTGTCAGTTGTCAGTTAGAGCTGCGGCGCTAAGAGAACGGCGGGGCGGACGAAGCGCTCACCCTACTACTACGCTATGGACGTCAAAAAGCGGACACCGAAACCCTCAAACGGTCCTCTTCGTCGAGCAACCGGCTGCCCATAGGACCGACCGACGATGACGTACCAGCCCATCGGACGGGAGGGCCGAGGGGAGCAATTCGCTTTCTCAGCCCGCGGTCAGATCCGTGCGGTCAAACCGCCGCAGGCTGTTGGCCGGCAACCCTAGAGCTCAGCCACTCGGTCCATCCCTCGACTCCCTCACCGGTTTTCGTACTCAGAAGAATCTTGGAGACCCCGGGATTGACCGCTTCGAGGTTCGCCAGGAAGAGATCCATGTCGAAGTCGAGGTACGGAAGAAGGTCGACCTTGTTGATCACGACCATCTCGACAGAACGAAACATCAGGGGATACTTCACCGGCTTGTCCTCGCCCTCCGTGACGGAAAAGACCATAACGCGGGCGTCTTCACCTACCTTGAACTCGGCAGGGCAGACCAGGTTGCCGACGTTCTCAATGATCAGGACTTGCACATCGTGGAGTGGGAAACCGCTCAAGCCATGTCGAACCATGTTGGCGTCGAGATGACATTCGCCGGCGAACCCCGGATCGGTGTTTACCTGGACGGTAGGAACGTGAAAGCGCTGCAGCCTGTCGGCATCCAAGGTCGTCCGGACATCTCCCTCCATGACGCCGATGCGGATCCTGGCACCCAGGCGCTCCAGGGTTCGCTCCAAGAGCGTCGTCTTTCCAGCTCCCGGGGAGCTCATGAGGTTAACGGCGAACACTCTGGCGTGATCGAACGCGTCGCGATTGGCTTGCGCAAGCGCATCGTTGGCGTCGAGGACCCGCTCCATGACCGCGACGTTCGAGCGCGAGCCACTGCCGTGCGAGTGGCCGGAGGCATGATGGCCCCCGCCGCCGGAGCCTTTATGCGGGTACTTTGCATTCATACGTGGTCCTTCTATAGGAAGATTTGGTTCATTCTGGCACTAACCCGCCCGCGGCTCAGATTGGCCGGGAATCAGCGCTGCAGCGCCACTTCAAGCGCTAGCCGGCTCCAGTCTTGCTCGACCATAGGTGTAATATGCGGCGCATGCGCCTTCCGACGACACCATGAGCGCGCCGAGAGGGTGCTCCGGAGTACAAGCGGTCCCGAAGGCGCGACAGCGCTCGGGCCTGAGGGACCCGCTCAGCACGTCCCCACACTCGGACTCCATCGGGTCCTCGGCGCGAACAAACGGCAACTCAAAGCGCCGCTCGGCATCGAATTCCGCGTACCCGTCGGATATCCGCAAACCCGATCCAGGAATACATCCAAGACCGCGCCATTCGAACGTGGGTCTCACGGTGAAAACCTCAGTCATCGCGGCAACCGCCGCGGCGTTCCCATCCCAAAGCACCACACGACTGTACTGGTTCTCCACTGCAGAGCGGCCAGAGGCGAATTGATCCACGAGCATTGCAATGGCTTGGAGGACGTCAAGGGGCTCGAATCCAGCCACGACCACTGATTTGTCGAACTCACGGGGTATGAACTCGTAGGGCCGGCAGCCGATCACGGTCGAGACATGACCGGGTCCAATAAAGCCGTCAAGATCGGTGGACGGCGATTGGAGGAGGGCTCGGAGCGGAGGCCCAATCAGCACGTGATTGCAGAACACGGTGAAGTTGGCGAGTTTCTCGAGGCGTGCCCGGCGCAGTGTCAAGGCGGTCGAAGGGGCCGTGGTCTCAAATCCTATGGCAAAGAACACGACCTGACGGGTGGGGTTCTCACGGGCGATACGGAGCGCGTCGAGAGGCGAATAAACCAATCGAACGTCGGCGCCCTCCGCCTTCAGCTCGAGCAACGACCCGCTCGAGCCCGGCACTCGCATCATGTCACCGAAGCACGTGAAGATTACGCCGGGACACCGGGCGAGGTGCATTGCCATATCTAAACGGCCGGTTGGCATCACGCAGACGGGACATCCAGGCCCGTGGATCAGCTCGATCCCAGGTGGGAGAAGGTCGGAGATTCCGTGGCGATAGATCGTGTGAGTGTGACCGCCGCATACTTCCATCACTTTGTACGTGCGCCCGGCCGGCAGACGAGTGCGAATGCGAGTGGACAGGAGACGAGCTATCTCGGCATTGCGGAACTCGTCGACGTATTTCATGGCCGTCCGGCCGGCGACGGACCAGGCTTTCCGAGTGTCACGCTAGTCGATCCTCGACCCGGCGATATCCGAAAGCTCCTGACGGTAGGCGTCCCCGGCCGATTCGAGGATCCTGAGCGTGGCCGCGGCCTCGGCCTCGTCGATTCGCGACATGGCAAACCCTACATGGATCAAAACCCAATCCCCCGGCGCGACTTCTTCACCATCCTGACTTATCAAGAACGTATTGATGGTGCGGCGCACTCCGCCAACATCGACCGTGGCCAGCTGTTGGTCGGCATCTACAACGCCCACAATCATTCCCGGAATTGCCAAGCACACCATCAGCCTCCTTCGGAGCGATCCCTTGAGCCGGTCAACCGGATCGTTCCCGCGATACGTGTTGCAGACTGCCTGCTTCCGTCGACTCGACGCGTTCTGGACCTAAACGGGGACGGCGCCGACGCTGCGCGGGAACCACTCACCCAAGAGTAGAGCGCGCTGGCGTCGCCCGGCTATAAGGCCTATACCCTATTTCGGACCCGGATGCGTACTAGACAGCTCCGACGCGTACAAACACGGGGCCGCCAGTGCACGGCAGCGCGGAAGGATAGCTACGGGAGCCGGCGATTGCCGGCTCCCGTATCAAGCACTGGTGCTAGCCGGCGACGTAGGCGGCGTAAACCCACCCGGCGCCACCACTCGGCAAGCGGACATAGTCCCATCCAGAGAGCGATCGCAGAATGGTGACATGCGTACCCGCCGCGATGACCCCCACGACACGCGCCCGGAGCCCAGGCCGTGCGTGTACGCGTACGCCGGCGGTAACGTGTGCCCCGGTACCCGTCCGGCGTCCGCTGACGTTTCCGGACGTTCGCGCGTGACCCGTGTGTCGAGCGTGGTAGCCGCCGAGGAATGCGCGCCACACCCATCCGGAGGCGCCGGTAGACAACTGAACTTCGGCCCAACCGGAAGCCCAGTGGAGCACCCTGACGGGGGATCCGTTGCTCACGGCTACAATTGCCGCCTGCATATTGGGACGGCTGCGCAGATTCACTCCGGTCCGAAGGAGGGTATGCCCTGGGAGATGGCGGGACGTGCCTCCGGAGCGACTCCCGGATGCAGCAACGTGTCTACCCACGTATCTAGCCATCGCCCATCCGACAGTTCCGGAGGTTAAGAGGACCTTGTCCCAGGCGCCATAGCGGGCAAACACCCCAACACGGTTCCCGCGAGACAGCGTCGCGATGACGGCGGCCGACAACGACGGGGCGCTGTGGACCCGGAGACCGTACACGTAGATAGTTTTACCTTTAGCCCAGGCCGCACGCCTCGCGCGACCGGCCACGTGGTTGCGGGGTACGTTGTTGGACGGAGCCGGATGTTGTACTCCGCCGCCCTGACGGACCGAAATACCAGAACGGATCACCCATCCCAGCGTCCCGGTCATCGTCCTGATGCGTACCCATCCGGGACGCCAGCCCTCTATTCGAACTCGCTGGCCGGACGTGAGAACCGTAACAATACCGTACGCGTACGATGGTCCGCTCCGAACGTTGAGGCTGGGCACCAACACGCTCACTATCTTGCCAGCATGCCGGCCACCGCCGTTGACCGAACCACCAGACCCCGTCCAGGGTCGATTGGCCGACAGGTAGTGCGCCTGCCAGTAGCTTCCCTCGGAAGGATCGTTGCGCAGAGACGAGATCCTCACGCCGACGCTGAAGTTCTCCGCGCTAATCATCTTGCCGCCCCCAATGTAGATGCCTACGTGGGAGGCAGGATAGAGCCCGGCATATGTTCCCTGGAAAAACACGAGATCTCCGGGCAGCAACTGCGACTCGGCCACCTGGGGGTAGGCGAACCTGGCACTGTTGACTGTTCCCGGAATGGTCATCCCCAACTGACGGTAGACGAACCACGCGAATCCGATGCAGCTGAATCCAGTAGAAGGGCTGTCTCCCGTCTCGGCATAGGGATAGCCGAGATAGCGCTCGGCCTCCGCTACAACGGCACTTCCCGAGACGGCGGCGACAGACGCACTACTCGATCCGCCCAGGGGCAGCGGATTGGCGAGGGCGGACGCGATCGGCATTGCACATAGGCTTAAGCAGCCCATGAGCACGACAAGCAGAAATCTTGTCCTCACATGCGACCTCCGAAGGTAATAATCGGCCGCACTGAAGAGCTTGGGCTACATATCCCCCGCCCAGAGGCTTTCAGCACGCAAAACGCAATGAAACCGTATCACGATGGAAAAAAGTGTGTCAAGGATAGTTCGCTGGTGCAAACTACCGTCTATTTTCCCCGTAAAACCGCCGAATTCGCGAGTTTGTGGCGACGTTCACATTTTGGCAATCAAGCGAGGTCCATCCCCTGTTTGCCCCGTAAATCCGGGGCAAACCTTGATTTTCATTTGTCAAGCCAGTCACGAAATCGTATGCATGCGTCCGTCCCTTACACGTGTCGCGCGAGATTGTAGCGAACTGCTCGATTTGACCTCCGTTGGGAGGGCTCGAATTGACCCAGATTGCTCCACGTCAGGGCCGCACGACGCCCTCGACGCCGGGCTCAGCCACCATCGATTTGACGAAAGCGGACGTATCGAGGTAGGCCGAAGCGGTCAGATATCGAGAACGGAGACCAGAAAAGAGGGAACCGGCCGGAGAAAATGCATCCTCCGGCCGGTTGAGGAAGAGGGAGTAAAGAAGCAGTCTGCTTCGTGGCAGAATGTCGGGTCTGGTCCGTACTTTCAGCATGAACTGGCCGCGTTGTAGGAACATGCGAAGCGCATGACGGTTCGATGACAGACAAAGATGCTGGCGTAGCCGAGGGCTCGCAGATGGTGTCAAGCGGCGCCCAGCACCCACTTTCTAGGGGGGTGGAGGAAGACATGACGACGAACGACAAGCCACGGATCATGGAGATTAAGGGAAAGGAGCTGGCACATCCCAAACCGGAAATGACCTATCGAATCATCATTCACGACGAGAAGAATGATCAGCTGAATGTGCACGCGCAGGGAGCGGTGATCGGCGACCTCTATCAGCAATATGTCTCTTCCCACGAAGCACGGCTGCAGGTTAACCGGGAGCGCCTGCAAGAATATGCCGACGTCTTTTCGGCTCTGGCGGCGCGTATGCCGGCCGAGGGATAGGACCAGCTGCGCAGTTAGACTCGAACCACCTTTCCGGAAAGCCGGGCCTGCTCCGCGGCAAGGGCGAGCCGGACCGCGCGAACGCCGGCTTCCCCTGGAACAGCGGGGGGCCGTTCAGCTATGGTTCGCTCGACCCAATCGGCCATCTCCAGACGATAGGCGTCGGCAAAACGATCGAGCCAATGTGTAGTGAGCTGCTGAGTCGAGCGCCCACGGTGCATGATCCGGTAACCCTGCCTGGCGGTATCGCCGATCATCACCGCGCCGTCCGTCCCGAGCACCTCGGTTCGAACGTCGTATCCATATACCGCATTGCGGTATATCTGGAGGCTGCCTAGTCCGCCGCTCCGAAACTCAAGTGTGGCCAGACCGACATCGATTGGCTGGACGTCAGTCAAATCGTGACTGGCGACCACCGCGCCCGAGGCGGATACTCCGACTACTTCATCCTGCATGAGCCAGGGAGCCAGATCGAAATCGTGATTACCGGAGTCTATGAAGACCCCGGCAGCACTGTACTTGAGAAAGTCCGAGCGAGGCGGTGGGGCGGCGTCGCGACTTATAGCCGTCAGCACCAGCGGAGTTCCGATATCGCCGCGCTGTATCGCCTCGTATGCCTGATGGTACGCGGGGTCGAAGCGACGCATAAACGCGATCTGCAACCGGACGCCGGCGCGGTGAGCGGCCGCCACTGCCTTCTCGGCGTCGTCTAGGGTAAGGGCAAGCGGTTTCTCGCACAGGATGTCCTTCCCTTGACCAGCAGCCTGACGGACCAGCTCCGCATGACTGTTGACGCCAGTGGCTATGACCACCGCCTGGATGTCAGGACGAGAGAACACGTCGTCCGGGTGCCTGGACCACGGAACGTCGTACGCCGCGCCGACCGAGCGCGCGGTTGCCTCATCCGTATCGGCGACCGCTACGAGAGTAGCGCGGTGGCCGAGTGCGAGAATGTTCTCGGCATGCCGGCGGCCCATTGCTCCGACACCGACGATTCCGACGCCAAGTTTCATAACCCTACGTTACAGGTCATTCTTGATCCCACGTACGTCATACATACTGAATCGTCAGTCAGCAGTAACAAGCCATGGGACGATTTGGGGAGCTAGCGAGGTTGTATGGCCGTGGATGAGAGGGGGAGTGAGGCGATCAGGAGCTCGCTACGGGTCAGACCTCGCGGAGATGAGAGCGACGTGGTGTTGTCCTTGTCGCGGCAGGAAGCGGGGTGGAAGTATATAAGCTTCAAAGTGCTTCACCTGTCTGCCGGGCAGGTCTTTGATGACTCAACCGAGGACGAGGAGATCGGCCTTGTAGTTCTTTCCGGGCGAATCACCGTAGACTCCTCGGAGGGCATCTGGCGCGACATCGGACGACGCAGCACGGTCTTCGAAGGCAATCCGTTTGTCGTGTACCTTCCGCCCAGCAGCAGGTTCAACCTAACCGCTGAGACCGAGGCTTGGGTGGCTCGCGCCGGTGCGCTGGCAGTGACGGGCGCTGAAGCATACTTGGTCACGCCCGACGACATCGTGGAGGAAACGCGGGGCCACGGCAACGCCACCCGGCTGATTCGTCACGTGCTGGAGGCCGACCGACCGGCGGAGCATCTCTTTCTGGTCGAATGCATCACCCCGCCGGGGAACTGGTCCAGCTACCCGCCGCACAAGCATGACACCGAGAACTACCCCACCGAAACGTATCTGGAGGAGACCTACTACCATCGGATCCACCCCGCGACCGGGTTCGGCTTTCAGCGCATTTACTCGGCCAGCCGGGACATCGACGAGATTCTACTAATCGAAGATGGTACCCTCGTGCTCGTTCCTCGCGGTTACCATCCCGCCGTCTTTGCTCCGGGATACACCGGATACTATCTGAACGTCATGGCGGGACCGATTCGGGAATGGCGCTTCACAGACGATCCGGATCACGCGTGGGCGGGCGCTGCCAAGCAAGGGTGAGCCCCGGTGCGACTCCTCTGGATATTCGCTCCCGCGTCGCGCCGTCCGACCGGATGATCTTTCCGGCCTGGCGTGGCATGTCCAGGCCAACACTCATGCTGCGGTTACTGCCCGGAGGTAGCTCTCAACGCGGACGCATAGACTCGGGATATCTACGGCTTGGGTAGTATCAACCTCTAGGACCGGTCCAAGAGCAAGGGGGCGGTCGAACTCGCGAAGCTTTTCTTCAGATATGGTCGTGGCAACGTGTACCGGGTGGCGTGAAGAGGCGCGGGTGAGATATCTGGTGCGCGCCACCTCCAAGGGGCAGCGACAATATACCTCTACGGGGTTGGGTGCCAGGCCTATCAGCCGTTCTCTCTGACCTGGATCGAGTGGGCGAAAGTTGCACTCCAGAACCAGATCGGAGAAGTATGGCGCCAAAGCCCACATCGCTTGGAATGTTGCGGCACCGGCGACTCGAGACCATTCGAGATCTCTCGTCCCGGGATGCACGGCATCGTCGAGCGCCTCTTTTATGGCGTCCTTGGCCATCAGGGTGAATCCGAGCTGACGGGCCAACGGAGTGGCGACGGCAGACTTCCCGGCTCCCGGCGGACCTGTGACAAGAACCAGATTCAAAGATCCGATCATCCAATAACCAGAATCAGACTCACCATCGGCCGACGCCGTGCCGCCCGGCGGAGAACCGATGGACGGTCACCGGTATTCGGTCTATCACCAAACGTCCGGCGCTGCTACGGACGCCTCAGAATCCAATTGATCCCTGTTGGAGCGAGCACGGGGCGGTCCATCGCTTGGGCCTCGGACAACTCGTCAGGCGAGACTAGATAGCGGACCAGCAGGCCTGCAGCCGCGCCCGGAACGACGATGGCCACGCCGAGTAGGTAGCCGTTGAGCAGATGAATCGAGTGAAAAAGCAATAGAAGGCCAACCATGCCGACAAGGAACACCGACAACCCCAGTCCCGCCGCCCACTCGGTGGCTGCTGACGGTGGGGTCTTGTCGGCGAGGCTATCGGGAAGCTTGAAGCCGGGATTCTGCGACTGCCACATCTGAAGAACTCCTCTGGTGTGCACGCTTCTCATTAGTCTAGTTCTGAGCTCGCCCAAGAATGAAGGGGCAAATTCAACAGTAAGGGCACGATTTCGATGGAGTGTGTATGTCTCTTTGCACCCCGGCCGAGGGACGGCGGCTGTACGGAATAGCGGAGTGGTAGAACGAAAGCGATTTCGCCGCCGAGTGCGGCGTGAACATGCGCAAGCGATGACGTGGAGGAAGGGGCGCCGGAGCCCGCTCCTAATTGGAGGAGCAAGCTCCGGACGTCGGGAGCCGGGCAGGCCAATGAGGGCCCTCCCTGGATCTATCCCGATCGCTTTAGCCTTCCAGTTCTTTTCGCGAAGTTTTCTGCCCAGCCGAACAGCCACATGCCAAGTGGGACCGTGACTATGCCGATGATGATCAGCGGGATGAGCGAGTGCATGAGCGCGGAGCCCGTCACGTGCCCTAGGAGCATCGTGCGAGTGCCGGTCAATATGTACGTGGCCGGTGAGAGATATGAGAAGAGCTGAATCCCTCTCGGCAGCACGGAAACTGAATAGTACACACCTGAGATCAGCAGGAGCACTGCTTCGATTACGTACGTCATCTGAGCGCCCTTCTCGGTAAAGAGAAGGGGTAGTGTAGCCGCCATAATGCCGATGCCGACGAAGCTGACGCTGCCGACTGCCACTATTAACAGGGCCGGCAGAATCCCGGCGGAGTTTGGCGAGAGTTGAAAGGCGAGGACGAGCGCGAGGGCCACGAAGGAGGTTCGAATCAAGCCGTAGATCACCGCGAACAGGCACGAGCCAAGAACGTAGGTGAAGCGCGTTATAGGCGCCATCAGCGTGTATTCGATTGTCCCCTCCCAGCGCTCCCACTGCACGCTCTCGGCGATCGCCATGAAGAGCGCGGCCATGTAGGACCACACCAGCGTCCCAATCGCGAGATAGAGAACGAGGGGCTTCACGTTGATCGGATGGTGGGTGACGCCGGCCACGCCGGAAACGGCTTCCGCCATGTAGACGATCGCCATGGATTGGGCGATGGTGTACACCAGGAACGCGATCTCCCAGCCCCAGTAGCGCTTAGAGAGATTGACATTGCGTTCAACCAGCGCGTATGAGGCTTTGACCTCTCGCCAGAGAGGTAGGGTCGGGGCTGCAACCATAAACGTCCTCCTTTCAGTTTTTGTGACTTGTTCAGTTGTCACTTTGTCTACTCTTCATCGGCTTCCTCTTCTTCGTCGTCGATGCTGCGGCCCGTTACCTCCATAAACACGTCTTCGAGGGTTGGAAGTTGCGTTCCACCCTCACGTGATTGGTGGGCCTCCTTGAGTTGTTGTGGTGTTCCTTCCACGATCAATCTGCCGTGATGAATGATGGAGAGGCGGTCACAGAGTGCGTCCGCTTCCGCCATATCGTGGCTAGTGAGAAGAACTGTGGCATCGTGTGTGTCGCGAAGTTGACGGACAAAGTGTTGGACGTCCTTCTTGGAACGAGGATCAAGTCCGGTGGTGGGCTCGTCGAGCAGAAGCAAGACGGGAGAGGTGAGAAGCGCCCTGGCGATCGCAACTTTTTGCTGCATGCCGCGCGACATTTTTTCGACGGGCTGCTTGATTCGGGACTCGGCGATCCCGAGGGCTTGAAGGATCGAGGAGATCTCCCTCCTGGCCGCGGGGATGTCCACGCTGTAGAGGCGAGCCGCGTAGGTGAGGTTCTCCATTGCCGACAGTTTCTTGAAGAGTGAAGCCTCGACTGAGACACGGTTGATCAAGCGTTTGACTTCCGCAGCCTGCTGCATCACATCGAGGTCGAACACCTTGAGCTGTCCAGCGTCCGGATACAGCAGGGTGGCCAGCAAGCGAATCAGAGTCGACTTACCGGACCCATTCGCTCCCAGCACGCCATAGATCTCGCCTCGCTTGACACTGAAAGAGACGTTGTCGAGGGCCAGCACCTGCTTGCTGGGCTTCCGTTTGAGGCTGAGTTTCTGCGCGCCTCCGAATCGTTTGATCACCCCCGTCACCTCTAGAGCGCGGTCGACGTCGGGACATCGAGCCAGGGCATCGGCGGCGAGCGTCAGATCGAGTGCCGAGGCGGTCTGCAGTGCCGTCATGTCATGTTCCTTTCGCAAATTCGACTAATAAAAAAACCGTGGACCGAAATTTCGGTCCACGGTTCCAATTCTCTGGAATGAACTGGCTCTTATGTTTGCAACCTCACGGACCGAAATGAGGGCGCACTGATCCCACTGGGAACACCGTTACCTTTGGGCGCGCAAAGCACACGCGGGCAAAGATACAGGCGCATAGCGAATGTGCCGGTGCTCACGATTGTGCCGCCTCCTTGTTTTCGTTCACGTATCAATATAGACGAGATGGCGCCGCTACGCAAAAGTGATCTACGTCACGGTTGTGGCTCTGCTACCAATAGTCACCCCTCGAGCCTCGAGAATGACACGAAATGTTGCGGGTAGAGGAGGGCGGGTAGACTTCAATAGTCTGGAGGAGAGGGGGAACTGCGTCGTGCAATTTGGTTTGGACGTGTCTCAGCATCAGCTGAGCTGGTCGGAGATCCTTCATCGAACGCGCCTAGCGGAGGAGGCTGGCTTTACCGGAGTCTGGGTATTTGACCACTTCAAGCCGCTGTATGGCGACCCCGCGGGACCTTGCCTTGAAGCCTATACCCTTATGGCGGCCCTGGCGGCTGTGACGAACAGAGTGCGTATCGGGGCTCTCGTCACCGGGATCACATACCGGCATCCGTCACTCCTGGCTACGGAGGCGATAACAATCGACCAGATATCGGGCGGCCGTCTAGAGCTGGCGCTTGGAGCCGCCTGGTTTGAAGAGGAGCACCGACAGCTGGGATTTGATTTCCCAGCCACTCGCGAGCGTGTCGAGCGGCTCGACGAAGCCATCACGGTTATCGAAGATCTCATGACTCGCGACAACGTCAGTCACCACGGCAAGTACTTTCGATTGGACAACGCGACCTACCATCCGCGGCCAGTGCAGCAGCCCCGTCCTCCACTCTGGATAGGCGCCTCCGGAGAAAGGCTGATGCTGCCACTGGTAGGTCGCCGCGCCGACGTGTGGCACCATTCGGGGCCAGTCCAGGAAATGATTCGCAAGTCCGCCATGATCGATCGCCTGGCTGAGGAGGCCGGACGGGATCCACAGTCGATCCGGAGAGCCGGGTCGTTGAGCTTATCGCAGCCGTGGGATGCGATCCGCGAGCGGGCCACTCTGCTTCGGCAGGCGGGCTTTTTCTATCTCGTAGTTGACTGGCCCTCTGAAGGTGAGAGTAGGGTTCGCGAGTTCGCGGAGAACGTAATGCCGGAGTTTGCCGCCTAAAGCCCGGAAGTTAGAGGTCTGAGGATTGAATATTTGACACTTACGGGTGGGAATGAGATAGTGGCTCACTAAGCCGGGAGGCCAGTGATGGAGCCAAAGACATCAATATCGAGAGGTAGCAACAAACTAACGTGCTCGTTCCCATCGAGGGGTACGATTTAGTTTCCGGGAGCAATCGATAAGAACGTCTCGCCATCCGTCAAAGTGCGATGAGACACCCATCTCATCAAACGCCAGCCATAAGACATCTTCTAATTCGATGCTGCCGGTAGGCAGATGGATCTTGTGGAAGTTGGGCCACAGTTCGCTTGCATGGGGGCGAAGGTGGACGTGCGGGAAGCTTCTGCCCGACGCCGTTTCTGGGTTAGGATCCCAATGATAGGCCACCAAGGGTCTTTCACCTTCCGAGAGGGATAGCTGATAGGCATAAGCCACAACTGTGGGACGGAAACCTCTGATTGTGAGATCGACCTTGAACTGCTGAACAGCCTCAAGGAATAGATCAGGATCGCCTCGTAGACGGACCTTTTGCGGTTCTGTAAATATCGCTAGTGGTTGTCCGGCTAAGGACCTGGCTATTCCGCCTGGCTCAGTTAGAAACTGAGCATTCGGAGTTGCGCACTGAAGCGCTCTGTTTAAAACACGAAGATACTCGCGGGCCGCATGGGGCTGACGCTTGGCCAAGCAGTGAGGTTGCTAGCCCTTACCTGTTGGAAGATAAATGGCGAGATGCGCGGCGTCATGCTCTAACTCTGTTCCCTGAAAGGCCCCGGATGTCCAGAGGGCCTTGAACTCGTCGCCACTCATGTTCAGGTCACGGCGTGCAGCACCATCAAGACGTCGATCGATTTCTTGTTGCGACAGAGAGAGTGTGTCATCGTGTGGCACCTTATCAACGACTATCGATTCCGCAAGGGGAACTTTCGAGATAAGGAAGAGAACCAGCGCCACGACAAATAATGCCACAGCTGTCGTCAGGCCGTGAGGCTGACTGGCGTAATCCGTGAGTCCAGAGGCAGCATCAGCGGGGTGCGACGGCTGTTTGCTCGTGACAACGGGAGGAAACAAGACGCCCTGCCCGTCTTGTATCTTCTGCTGAGTGCTAGGCACCATTGCCGTCCTCCTTACTTCGATTCGTACCAAGCAGCCCCTTCATCGCGTCCTCGAACGACCGTGGATACAGCGACACGCGCGTACTTTCGTACCTACGAGCTTCCTTGCCGTTCTTATGCCCATTGGCGTGGCCGCTGTCATCGCTATGCTCTTCTGGGGGGTTACTGTCAGTAGCCAGTTTGCCGGGCAGCGCCTTATTTGCTGACCTTATCCTTTCGTGGCATCACGGCCTCTCAAAGACTCTCCATAGCATTCTCATCCCACTCGTACCTCGCGGTCAACACGCGAACGCACCATTTATAATCTCGCCGTCAACGTGCTTGACTATTGGATCGTCGGCGCCAATGTCGCTAATTGCCGGCAAGACAAATTGACGGGATGGCGCACGACGCAACTTACTGAAGAAGGCTTGAGCAATAAACTCAGCATAGCGAGCGTGTGTCAAATATACAATCCTCAGAGGTCTAGGCCGTGGGCCTGCCGCTTGCCCGCCTCACTTGCTCTGGCCCAGCTCGACGATATCGGCGAGATCAAAGCTAGCCGGCGCGACCAGCTGGTCGTACGTACACTCAGCCGGCGCTTTGTCTTCGCGCCAGCGCAGAAGGCGGGCGGCGTGGCGAAAGCGGTTCCCCTCCAACTTCTCAAAACCAACCTCACAGACGAGTACCGGTTTCAGTGACACCCAGCTCGTGTCACGGCCCTGGGACCAGCGGCTCGGGCCGCCGGGAGTCCGACCATCGCCAAAGCTCGGCTCACCTTCAAGCGGCTGTAGTCTCTCCATCAGCTCGCGCCGCTCACGAGCGTTCAATGAGGACGTATGGCCCACATAGTCCAAGACTCCCGAGTCGTCGTACAGACCGAGCAACAGAGAGCCCACGCCTTTGCCGTCGGAGGCTACCCGATATCCGCCAACTACGCAGTCCACCGTACGCTGGTGCTTAATCTTGACCCATAACCGCTTTCCCGGATGATACGAGCCGTCGATCTGTTTGGCCACAACCCCATCCAGACCGGCTCCCTCAAATCGTTCGAACCAAGACTGAGCTTCGTCCACGTTCCTGGTCTGGGGCGTTATTGAGAGGCTGGATATCGGAGCGACGGATTGAAGGAGGCACTGGCGACGTTCCAAGAGCGGCTCGACCGCCACGTTATGGTCACCAACGGCAAGGATATCAAAAGCAACATACGAAGCCGGGATCTCCTGTGACAGCTTCGTAACGCGGGACGCGGCGGGGTGAAGACGCAGCTGAAGCGTGTCGAATTCCAATCCGCGAGGACCGGCTCGTACTATCTCACCGTCAATTACGCAGCGCTCGGGTAACCCCGTCTGGAACACGGCGATCAACTCGGGAAAATAGCGGTTAAGGATCGTGTTCTTTCGGCTGACAATTCGCACATCGTCGTCCTCACGAAAGATCAGCGCGCGAAAGCCGTCCCACTTAGGCTCATAACACCATTCCGGCCCGGTTGGAATAGCGTCAGCCGAGCGGGCCAGCATGGGTTCCAAAGGCGGTTCGAAAGGAAGGCTCATCGGAGGGACCTCACGCGTCTGACCGTCAACCCGACCTCTTGAACTCTGAAGCCTTGGCTTCGACCGTCACCTGCTGAGGAGGCGGCCTGAAGGAATCGCTTATGTCGTGATCAGAGTGAGACGTGGGTGCGGGGGGGCCGCTGACGTGGCCGGCACGCCGTCGAGCGAGGACATCAGCCGCGGCCACGGCCAGGCATATCGGACAGATTGTGGTGTGCAGCTCCTCGTACTCCAGCACGTCCTCGCCGACATGCCGGACCCGATGCCGCAAATATGTCAGACCGACGACTGCGGCGACGCAGAAGAGGATCAGCAGGATCAGTAAGTGCGGCTGAGCGTGCCAGAACCGAATCACGAGCTTCGTGCCCGCGTAGCCTATGAAAAAGTGAAAACACAAGAAGGCGGACGTGCCGGTCACCAGGCCGAGAGCAAAATTCCGTAGCGAGACCGCGGCCAATCCGCATGCCGGTATGGCAGCGGTACGGATACCCGGGGTAACTACAGCTACCCCGATACCGAGAAAACCGACATTCTCGACCCGTCCAAACGCCGCGTTCAAACGTGGCTTAGTCAAGCCGATATGGGGCCCGAACCGGTACAGGAGATTCCGTCCAGGACCGCGAGCTATCCAGAACTGAACGAAGCCTCCGGCCGTGATTGCCACGAGGAGCAGCCCAAACGCTTCGGGAAGCGGGAACCTACCGCTCGCGGACCCGGTCGCGGCAGCGAGAACCACAACGTCCTGCGGTATGGGAATAGGGATGCCCACGGCTTTGACGAAAGCCACGAGCGTCAGCGCGAGGAGTCCGTATTCAGACACGAACTGATTCAATTCATGCGCCACGCCCCACTCCTCGACACTGCTCCATCAAGAGCAACGGATGCCCTATGGTACATCCGAAAAGTAGCGACTATTCGGCGGCCGCCGGCATCAATTTAGCCGGACAGCGGTCGTGGACTGTTACCCGGCGCGAACAGGCGTGCTTTGTCACCTTGAGAAGAAGAGGGCATTGTCCAGGACCAACCTTTCATTTTCCGGGAGCTTCCGAGTGATTTTGCCCAGGCCCGTATGTGCTCCGGAGAGAAGTGACGAGATCAGACCCGAGCCCTCGCTAGCCCCGGAGTACGTTTGATCGCCCTTGAGAAGACGACAGGCAAGATCCCAGATTCGACCGGAACGCAGGCCCTGCGTCCAAATCCAAGGACAAAGGTGAAATAAGTCGTACAACTTGCGGCTGACGCGGAGATCGTTTGACAATTCGCGCTCGACGTCGAGGCGGTAGGCGGCCGGAGCGCCGGCCCTGCCTGTGAAGAACTCAAGTATGCGTGACGCGGCAGCTTTGCCGCTCCAGACCGCGGCGTAGATGCCCTCGCCGGTAAACGGATCGAGAAAACCGGCGGCGTCGCCGACCAGCAGCAGGTTCCCCGAGACCACGGGAGAACCGGGCCGCCGCACCGGAAGGGGATGGCCTCGAAGATTCCAGAGGTCACCGGGATCATAGCCGTAGTACCTGGTTAAAGCGGACAATCGTGTTCTGAGAGTGGGACCGACGCCATGCCAGCCACCCACGCCGATGTTCAGGTGCTCCCCCTTGGGAAACAGCCAGCCGTAACCCCCAGGAACATTCGTGAAGTCTATGCCAATCGTTTCCCGCCATTCGCTTGGGAACCGGCCGGGCGGAGTAACGTTGCCTTCGAATGCAATGCCTTGCCATCGAGGAACCTCCACCCCTGCGAGCCGGGCAGTTACTCCGTTGGCGCCATCGGCCGCCACCAAGATCTTCGACGAAAATCGAGTGCTTCCGCTGGATACCACAAAGCCGCGGTCGGTCTGCTCCACGCCGGTTACACTCGTTCGCTCGTGTACACGCACACCGGCCGTGCGCGCCTTCTCGAGAAGAAACTGATCAAGAAAGCGCCGCTGCGTCAGGTAGGTCAGCGGATCTTCGGATGAGCGAGCGATCGCCGTCTTTCCGACCGTAAAACGAACCCCACAGATCGTGCGCTCAATTACCTGATCGATGCTAAAGGGCAGGAGGCGCAAGGCGCGCACCGTCACTCCGCCTCCGCATGGCTTGTCTCGAGGAAACTCGGCCTTGTCGAGCAGGGTGACACTCAGGCCCCGTGAAGCACACTCACGGGCGACAGTTGCGCCGGCGGGACCACCGCCGGCGACGATCACATCGGATTGCATTGGATCTTTAGGTTTTCAGATTTCAGTTGCAGCCGGCATTGCCTCGTAGCTCAGCAGGTAGGACGCTTACTTGGCTTTCTAGTAGCCGGGAATACCATTACACGTCGTCGGAAGCTTTATCGCCACCTTCTCTCCGTATCGGTCAAAATTGAACTCGACCGCGTACTTCGACACCGTGCCGTCGGCTGTAGCCTTGGCGGCCGTAATGTAGCGGAGAAGCGTGTACCGCAATTGTGAGATAAACAGATCAGCCGTCATGTCACCCTTCACACCGGCGAGAAATGGCTTAGGCCTATAGGTAAGCCGCACGTGAAAAGCGGGAACCCCCATGACCATCGCGGTCCCGAGATAGTGGACATCGTGGACCTTTGTCGCAAGTCCCGGAAGCATCAACAGGCTGTATGCGCTAGCTCCCCACGGAACGTCAGTCGGGCCAGACCTCTTACAGCCCCATTCGGTACTTCCAAGGCGCTGGGCGAAGATTCCTTTCTCCACAAGTTGCGTTCGCACCTGAGTGAAGGAGGGATTACCCTGGGCCTGGGCCGTTTCCTTCACTTGATATTGGTTGCGGATCGGACGACTGACAAACAGATCTCCGTCGATTACGTCTTTGACGTAGCCGCCTGGTTGGCCGGACCCGGGCAGCGCCTTTATCAGGGTGTAGATCTGACCGGACTGATGGACAGTTTGCATCGATCGGACAGCAGCCCGGGCCCGCCGCAAGATAGTTTTTCCAGGATTCTGTCCCATGCCTCCGCCGCCGGCATCGGCACCCGTAGCCGCGACGCCACTTCCTATGAGGAGCATGGCCGCCAACGTCCCGATATAGAAAACTCGGCTAACCATGCTTAGCTGGTGTCCCTTGATCACGTGAAACTCCTCAACCATCGTCGTCTGGTCAAGTGTATGTCAGTTCTGAGTCCGAAAGTTATGATATCTTCCCGCGACATCATGGCGATGATAGTACGCGCACCCGCGGAACATCCTCAAAGCTCAGCGAAGGGTGACATCGGAGTGGCGTCACGGCTATCAAGGTACGGGAAGGTTTACCAGGCTCCAGGTATTGCCGCCATTCTTCGTGCGATACACGCGCGAACAGACCGGATGGCAGCCGGGAACGCTCATGACCACCCAACCCGTCGACGCCTTGGGCAGCGCCATGTTGGGGCGGGAGGTGCCGGACGTGTCTTTGAAGTGCCAGGCCCATCCGTGCCCGCCGGTATCGCTGGTCATCAGCCCGGATTGAAGCGGCCGTCCCGCGTCAGCGCGCGCCAGCCAACCGACAGAGACTGTTTTAAAGAGCACGCTAGTTATGGCGGCTCGCGGATCCGTACTGGACGTCGCACCGCCCCGCCACACTCGTCTCCAGATTTGACCGTGGTCCGTGGTACGTAGAAGGACCACCTGATGGCATTTTGGCGCCTGACATCGAGTGAGCAGCATGTATCCGGTGCTCGGCGAGACGAAGCTGATGGTGGCCTGGCATCTGGACGTCATATGGCGCCGTCTTATCCAAGCGCGACCCCCGTCGTTGGAGTAGAGCAAAGAGGACACGCAACCGTTATTGCCAGGGTGAGGGTGGGCTGCCAGCCGCGCCAGCTGCCGCCGGCTGGGAACAGTGATGGCCCACCCAGTGTTTGCGCTGGTAAACACGAGGTCATCGAGACCACCAACGCGGGAGAGCACGCGCTTCCACGTGGCCCCGCCGTCGGTCGTAACCATCGACGATTTGTAGCCCGCCCGGTAGCAGTTCCAGACCTTCTGCTTTCGGTTGTTCAGGCTCTTCGGCACGTGGAGGCACTGTCCACGATCGAGAACCACCCAACCCACACCACGTTTACGGAAACCAAAGAACAGTGGCTCGTAGGGCCAGGAAAGTTGCAGCTTCCAGGTCCAAGTACGTCCACCATCAACGCTCTTCATAACACCCGACCGACAACTCCTGAGCGCGACCAGCCGGGCGTTGGGACCAGTGGCGGGCAGGCACGCACTCGATGTGACGAGGGCGTATGCGTGTTGCGGGTCCGGATAGGCGAGCTGGGCTATCCGGACAGGAACTCGAGAATGAGACCAGGTCCTACCCCCGTCATTCGTTGCCAGGATATAACTGTGAGCGGCAGTCGAAGCCGAAATCATTCCGCGCGCGCCTGTCGCGAAGGCAACGGGTCCATACGTGAGGCGAGAATTGCCGACCGGGTTCACCGTCGGCGGGGGAGAGGAGCTGGTTCCGCACCCAGCGAGCAGTAGTGCCGTCAGCGCCCCCGCGGTGGCCAGTACGACCCGGTACGTTGAGATGTGTGCCATTAGCCGGGAACCCCGCAAGGAGAAATTCGGGCCTCCCCTCATGTGACTATACAACGACGAACTCCGCCTCCACGATCTGAAGCCATCTGCGAAACCAGACCTCAGACAATGCCCCAGAGGGAGGCATGTCGGTTATGCCTAGACGAATTTACGGTTGCTCGCGTAGCCATCCCTTAGTAAGCTGATTGATATGCGATGCCAAGCGGAGCGGATGGGGGCAACACCATGGCACTGAGAAGTCAACCCTCTGCCCTTCCGGCTAGAAAGCACCTTCCTCGGATGTCGACGGAAGGCGCAGAGAACGCGATCGGTCGTTAGGGAGAAATCACTTTGACGCCCAGCCGCCTGGAAGCATTCAGCGATGGAGTTTTTGCCGTTGCGATCACGGTGCTCGTATTCGGAATAACGGTGCCGCACGTGCAGAGTCATACTACGCTCGGTCCGAAGCTCCTCGAGCAATGGCCTTCGTTTGCGGCGTATGCCACAAGCTTCCTGATCATCGGAATCATCTGGGTAAATCACCATACGATCTTCGATCGGTTCGCGCTGATCAACCGGCCCGTCATGTTTCTCAACATATTTCTCTTGATGACCGTTGCATTCATACCCTTTCCCACCGCGCTGCTGGCTACCTACCTCACCTCCGGAGCCAACTCTCATCTGGCTGCAGCCGTGTATAGCGCGGCCATGCTTCTGATGTCCGTCGCATTCGTCCTGCTCTGGGGATACGGGACGGTCAGACCCGATCTATTGAAGGCCGGCATTACCGGAAAGGCAGCAAGAGCCACACTACCCAGGTTTGGGCTCGGAGTGATCTTTTACCTGGGAACGATCGCGATCGCCTACGCCAGCGCCCTCGTTTGCCTGGTGGTTCATGCCGGCCTTGCCATCTATTACGTGTTCAATCAGATTTCGCTTCCGGAAGGCGACAGGGCACCCGAGGTAGCTGCCGGCGACTCGATGAGGAGCGAGTGACAGTGGCAGGGTTGTTGCAGGAAGTTCGTTCATCGTCATATCACGGAGGCCATAATGCAGGTTGCAACAGGAACATTGGTACCAGCCGTAGGCCCGCAGGATCACAGCAGAGGCCCGGTTGACGCCAGAGTCACTCTGGTCGAGTATGGTGATTACCAGTGCCCGTACTGCGGGTTAGCGTTCGAGTCCGTTCAGAGCGTTCAGAGCGCGCTGGCGAACGAGATGAGGTTCGTGTTCCGACACTTTCCCCTGGTGCAGATACACCCTCACGCGCAGCAGGCGGCGGAAGCTGCTGAGGCGGCGGGCGCTCAGGGAAAGTTCTGGGAGATGCACGACATGCTCTTCACGCATCAGGACGCACTCGATCTCGGCTCGCTGCGTCGCTACGCAGCGGAGATTGGACTCGACATCCTGAAGTTCGACGAAGACATCGAAAGTCACCGCCATCTACCAAAAATCATGGCTGACTACCAGAGTGGAATTGAAAGCGGCGTTGAAGGCACGCCTACGTTCTTCATCGATGGGGAGATGTACACGGGAGACTACGATTCCGAGTCATTGCGGCGAGCCCTCGAGAGCGCCAGTAAGTAGGTCGGACCACCCCATAGTTGACTTCTAAACTGTTTAGTGCTAAACTGTCAGTAGTTGGGGGGCGAAAGTCCCATCAGAAAATATTTCGGTAGAGATACCGGGAGGAATTACTATGGCAGTTCAGGCAGAACCGGGAACCAAAACCGTGTGGCGGATCGATCCGGCTCATTCGTTAGTGGAGTTTTCGGTAAAACACATGATGGTCACCAACGTCAAGGGCAGATTCGGTGCAGTCGGTGGAACCATTGAGACCGTCGACGAGAACATAGCAGATGCCTATGTAGACGTCGAGATCGATGCCACGAGCATCGACACGCGAGCCGAGCAGCGGGACGCTCATCTAAAGTCGGCCGACTTCCTCGATGTTGAGAAGTATCCGAAGATCACGTTCAAAAGCACGCGGATTGAGGACAAAGGCGACGGCAGATTCGAAATGACCGGAGACCTCACCATTCGTGGAGTGAGTCGGGAAGTCGTGATCAAGGCCAAGGACAATGGACGTGGCAACACGCCGTTCGGGACGTATATTGCCGCATTCGAAGGGGAGACGTCGTTCAACCGGCATGACTTTGGAGCCAACTGGAACGTAGCGCTCGAGGCGGGCGGATTCCTGGTTGGAGATACGGTCAAGGTGTCTCTCGAGATCGAGGCGGCCAAGGACCAGAGCTAGCTGACCGGACGCTGACCGTGAGGCGGTAAGGTTAGGCGTCTAACGGTAGGCTGTGAACAATATGGAAAGGCGGCGATCAGATGGATCGCCGCCTTTCTCTTTGTCCGGATGAGTTCGCGACTTTCTTCACGAAGTATCTCTAGCCCCGCCACCGCGTATCCTGAGGTAGATCAGCGGAGGCACGGTAGGCCCAACACAACAATGTGTCCGCTGCCCCAGCGGGGCGAGGTACGGGTGCTGAATGGCAACGTCCCTTACTCCACTAAGCCTCAACGTACCGAGGCGCCGAACTAGCGGTCAATCTCATCCGCAAGAGGTAACACTTCCTCAGGTTCATGAGGAAGATTACCGACACGACCGGGCTTTGGATGAGGTGTGATTGTGTCTATGTCGCGCGCAAGAATCATCGGTCTCTTTGCAACCATTGCATTACTAGGTGCATACATTGTTTTCAAGATCGTGCTCTGTTCTGGCACAATGATTCGGTAACCGTCTATCTGCCCGATGTACTCCTCTGTTGGGAGGATTCCGTGAACCTCGTCCCGAAAGACGGCCACGGCATTCCATCGTTGTCGCGATGGTGCATGGGGACAACCGGCCGAGTTCTGGTGATCATGGCAATCCTAGTCATGGCTTGGCCAATCACGGTTGCCGCCCATGGGATAGTGTTTACGCAGACTCGAGCGCATGCTGACGCACTCCGCGGCACGGGAATCGTGCCTGCGCGTAATCACGCCGCGTCAAATTCGAGCGAGCTCCCGACTGCAACCGGCGTCAATGGCGTGCGAGCCGCCGGAGCGACAGGGGCCTGGTCGCAGGCTCAGCTACCCGTACCAAGTGGTGTCGACAGCGCCACTCTCGTTTCGGTCGCCTGCCCCGGCTCTGGGCGCTGCACTGCGGTCGGAACGGGCTCCGGCCCCGGCCTCGGCCCCAAAGGCGTGCGAGGATCCATACCTCTTGCCTGGGACGAGATCGGCGGCATGTGGCGGGTCACTGACGTGCCGCTTCCGATTCCTGGATGGGACGGCAACCTTTCCTCTGTCGCCTGCTCGGATCCCGGCGACTGCGTTGCCATCGGATACTACCTGGACACCGAGGACATCTTCGGACTCATCGCATATGAGGACAACGGGGTCTGGCGGAGCGAGCAGTCACGTGTTCCTCCGAATGGCTTTATGCCAGGCAGTGATGGATACCGGGTCAATCTCGATTCGGTAGCCTGCCAGATCAAGGGTACGTGTGTGATCTTTGGCGAGTACAATCCCAACGCGAAGATCCCCGTGGAGGCATTCGCGGAGAGTGTAACTGACGGCAGTCTCCAGATCAGGGATCTGCCGGTTCCGTCGGGCACCCCTCCGACGTACGGCGCGGTAGAGCTCGAGTCCCTGGCCGAATCCTGTCCACCCACAGGTCCATGTACCGCCGAGGGACAGGAAAACTATGTGACCGCGCCGCCGAACTCCGCCATTGAAGGCAAGGATTTCGTGGCCAGCGGCAACGGGACAAGCTGGCAGACATCTCAGTTCCAGGTCACTCCCGGTACCACGACTTTCCTGTCTACCGGCGCCGCCGGGCTCTCATGTCCGGCAGCCGGATATTGCGTGACGGACGGCAAGTACGAAACGAGGACCAGCGGCCCGACGCATGGCGTTATTGCCGCCCAAGAGGCCGGCGGAGCGTTCGCGGCCCAGGCGGTCGTCTTCCCACCTGGGCAGGCTAACTCGAATACCTACTTCAACACGGTGAGCTGTGCCGCCAAGAACGTCTGCGCGGCGGGTGGCCATTATGTGGACGGCGCGGGGCTAGGTAGGGGGTTTATCGAGCTGCTCGACGGCAGCCACTGGAGCTATGCGATCCCTCCCGCTCCTTCGGGAGCGGCGGCCGAGCCCAGGACCGCCTTTCAGGTTGGCTGCTCGACGAACGGCTATTGCGCGGCCCAGGGCGGTTACAATCTGCCGAACGGGAATCGTGTCCTGGGGCTGTACGTGGGCTCGGGAACCAAATGGACTCCTCAGGCCACGCAGATCCCAAACCTTGCGCCGCCGACAGGCAACCTTGGTAACTTCGCCCCGGCCGGCGTCTCGTGCGGTGATGACGGCAGTTGCGCGGCAGCCGGCGACTACACGACCAGCGGCGAAAGCTACCGGCCCTACATCTTCGTCAGCGACCCCATTGGCCTGGCCGTGTCAGACGTGACCGTCGACAAGCCGGTCACCGGATCGGCGAAAGCCGAGTTCGACGTGACGCTGAACCCGCCCAGCTCGAAGCCGGTTACGGTGGACCTCGCCACGGAAGACGGGACAGCCAAGGCAGGGCGTGATTACGTTGGGCTGCGCACCATGGTGACGCTGTCGCCGGGCTCGACCGAGGCGACGGTGCCCGTCGAAATCATCGGTGGCGAGAAGACGGGGCCGCCACTTCATTTCAGTGTGAAACTGTCACATTCGAGCAGCGTACATATAGCCACGCCGGTGGGAACGGGAACAATCAACGCGAGCCCGAAGGTCTCAGTGGACGACCTGGCGGTGGAACGTCCCTACGTCAAAGACGGCAAGGCCGAGGTCGCCATTACACTGAACCGTCCAGCCACCCAGGCGACGTCCGTCGACTATACCACCCAGGATGGGACGGCAGTCGCCGGCCACGACTACCGGACCAGTTCGGGAACTGTCAGTTTCCCCGCCGGAGCGACCAGGGAAACTGTGCCCTTGACCTTGCTGGTCAACCCAGACGCGCCGGCGGCCGACGATGAGAGCTTCTCCGTCCGACTGTCAAACCCCAATCCGACCTGGCTGGAGCTCGCGAAATCGACGGCCACAATCACCATGACGACCAAGGTGACCGTCAATTCCGTTTCTCCCGACACGGGCTCACCCGCAGGCGGATCGACGATCACGATCAAAGGCACCGGGTTCGGGCCGCCGGGGGCCGGCGACGCGAGCGTCCTGTTTTGCAATGACCCGAAGGTAAGCGGCTGTCCGGCTAACGCCTGGAGCGCGACCACCGTAAGGGTGGTGAGCGAGAGCGAGATCCAGGCGGTGGCGCCGCCCTGGGACGGGCAGAGCACGGGACTCCCAACTCCCTTCGAGGACCAGCACACCATCGCCGACCAACAGAAGGTCGGGCTGGAGGTTGTGATCACGCCCGCCAGCGGGTCGCCCCAGCACAGCGATCCGGCTGCTACGTCTTACACGTATGGGGTGACCATCGCTTCCGTAGCGCCGAAAAAGGGACCGCCCATAGGAGGGCAGGACATCGTGATAAACGGCAGTGGGTTTGGGCCCGCGGGCACGCCGGTCTCCGTGTACGTGTGCCTGAAGTATCAGCCGCGCGACCTGGATGCCATCGTGTGTCCAGACCTGACTGCCCTGAGGGCGACGGTGGTCAGCGACACAAGGATTACCGCTGCAACTCCCGAATTCGGCCTGTCGGGGCCTGCTTCGGGGGCATTCGAGGAGAAAACACTTGTCGGATTGTACGTGGACCTGCACCTCCCCGACAGCAAATCTGCAGTTAGCTTCCAGTCACCGTATACGTACGCAGTTACGACGACCTCCATATCGCCAGTAACAGGCCCACTGAAGGGCGGTCAAAAGGTCACGATTCACGGCAGCGGGTTCGGCCCGGCCGGAACGGAGGCGCAGGTGAATTTCTGCGCCAGGCCCACCAATGGGCACCCAGCCTGTGATTACGAACACGACACGTTCACGTCACCGGCGACCGTTGTGAATGATACGACCATCACCACGACGACACCAAACGCCGACGCGTACGGGACTCCCGGCATCTTCAGCTACGAGCTCGGCGTCGAGGTCGAGATCGACGACAGCGGGAACATCCAAGGACCGCACCCGGAGATCGCGATCACGGACCCCGGCGACATCAGCTATACCTTCACCTGTAAGCCCGGACCGATCTCGGTCTGCGGAACCCACTGAATCGCGACTCAGCACCTGCGCGAGCGGCGCATGGTCCCTGCCCGTGAGAGAGGTCGAAGTCGAAGCTCAGCAAAAAGGTGGTCTCGGCGACAGTGGTATTCCCGATTGAGGGAGCCGGATTACTCCGACCATCTGAACATACAAGGGGCTTCCCCCGTTGGGGCGCCCGAAGATCTCCCAGTCGTGTGTTTGGCCCATAGATCGGCACGACCAATTGCATGATATCCCCGCCACACGACGTCGGCGGCAAAAGCCACCCTCTGCGGAGCCATCGTTCCATGGGGTGATGCGGGCGTCATTTGGTGTAGGGAAGCGAATATGATCAGGCGTGCTTACGAAGACGAAACACGCAACGAGACGTGACAACGCGAGGCCTCAGGACAAAGCAATGAGCTACCCGGCCTTGAGGTGGTGTCTAGTGGTGCCCATAACTAGGCGTTACGGGTACCAGGCCGAAGTGGCGGTCCGCTAGATCAGACTTTCAAATCGAGGGTAGCTCACTCCGCGTCTGTGCAGAGATGTGATTCAGTGCCCATTCTCGAGCACTGTAGAAGTCGATGAGCCATAGTACGTCTGCAGCAGCTTCGCGGACGGCTCTGAGAAATTCATCTTTGGGCCTTGGAGCGCCGCCGTGCACAAATCGATTTCTTGCAGTTACCGCCTTTCAATAGTCTTTAGGCAGTTCTCGGGAGGAGGGACAACCAATCCGTTAAATGAGCTGGGAGCTGCGTATGCGCTCCGTGAGAAGCTCCACCATCGACGGGCTTTGAAGATCTTCAGTGAGGGAGAGGGCGGTAGGGGCTACAACGGTTGTGGCGTGCTTAGTCCCAACTTCAACGGCTGCTACCAGAGTTCCCAAGCAGCTCCTTGGTGGGATCGACGAAGGTCCAGGGCTTCACGATAGAGATCCCATCCAAGGGGTTGGAGTTGATCGATTTGCACCATTTTCCTAGTCTTCCTCCGGGAATTTTCTAAACAGAGGCAGCCCGGACCGGCGCTTTACCGGCGACGAAGGTCCGCAGCCGGCGCTACTGGTGTGCCGGACGCCTGGGCTGGACGGCCTGATGTAAGTGTCTGAGGGTACAGTGGTAGCGGAGGATAGCTGATATTCATGGCCAGTCTGTTTCACAAGACTCTTCCGGCCTCGCAGGGATCACCGCCATACCCGGGGCTGCTCCTGCTTCACGGGCGGGGCAGTAACGAGGATGACTTGTTGTCGCTTGGTCCGCAGCTCGATAACCGCCTCGCCGTAGTTAGCGCTCGTGGGCCCTTTGCGTTGGGACCGTCCTCCTATTACTGGTACGACCTGGAGGCGTCTCTCGCGGGGCGTCCGAGCAAAGACAGCATCGAGAACAGCCTGCAGCTCGTCAGCGACCTGCTTCACGAAATGGTGGAGAGATACCAAGTGGATCCCCAGAGAATGCTGGTCGGGGGCTTCAGCATGGGAGGAGCCATGGCGGCGGCAGCGATTCTCACGCTACCCCGGCAGGTTTACGGGGGCCTCATTCTCAGCGGATACCTTCCGATCCACTCGAATCTCGACTTCAAACCAGAGGAAGCCGCGGGCCATCCGATTTTCCAAGCCCACGGTACGCAGGACTCGGTCCTTCCCGTCGAGCTGGGTCGCATGACGCGAGATTACCTGGCGAAGACCCCTTTGGACTTAACGTATCGAGAGTATCCAATTGGACACGAAGTCTCCGCCGCGGAGCTGGCAGACGCACGGGCGTGGGTGGGAAGAGTGCTGGCGAGCTAGGGAATTGTCCAAGCGTTGATAGTATGGCGTGGACGAAGATTCGTGTTCGAATTATGTATCTGGCTCGATCTACCAGTCGATTCTTCGCTTTGCGCCGGCTTGCAGCCACCCTTGCTGAGCGGCAGGCATCATCCACATGCCTTTGCGAAACTTCGGTGAATTCCCGTCGCGATTCGTTCCGAGCCCGCTGCCGGCGGAGGTGAGATGTGAGTAAGTCTGCGCAGAGACACGCAGCGCTCGATGCCATCCAGACACAAGAAGTTCGGAGCGAGCTCAAGGCAGCCGTCGGCGCACGGATGGAGCTGGGGCCTGAAATGGAGGATCAGGTCATCGAAGCTTTCTTGCATCGTATCGAGGACCACATCGATGCTCGAGTCTCCCGAGATATCGAGGCGCAAGCCGGATTGCGAGCTCCCTCCACGCATAAAGGTAAGCCGGAGATGGTTGTAGCTCCGAGCTTGGCACTATCGATACCTCTGGTCGCGATCGCGGGCGCAGAGGCGGGGGCAGTAGGTATCGCGTCGGTCATGATCGTGGTGCTCGCGATAAATGTGTTTTACGTGATCGGGAAGTGGTAGGCCAAGATGATCTCATGAAGGCTTGCGGAGGCGAGACGGCCCTTACGCCGGTCGTGAGGAACCCGTGGCGCCTAGTTTGGCGGTGCCCATCATGAGTAGCGCCCTATGGAGCCTCACATGTTGATGGCCGTAGGGCAATTTAGCTCTGGTCCCGACTCCCAAAACAATCTGGCAAGAGCCAGCCGGCAGGTTGGCACGGCGGGCGAGCGAGGCGCGGTGGCCATCGTACTCCCGGAGTACCTGATGTGGTGGGACCCGGGGGATCACGGGCCAGATGCCACCGCCCGCGCGGCGGAGCCTCTGGACGGTCCATTTGTGACGGGCCTGCAGGAAGCGGCTCAGAGGTATGAGACGTGGGTAGTGGCCGGCATTCTAGAACGACATTCGCTCAGCGATCGACGGCCCTACAACACAACTGTGGTCATTGATGAGTCAGGCACCCTCGTGGCCTCGTATCGCAAATCGCACCTGTACGATGCATTCGCCAATCGAGAGTCGGACAGTATAGCGGCCGGCGACCACCTCTTCGATCCAATCGAAGCGCCATGGGGAAGGACCGGCTTGTTTGTCTGCTACGAGCTGCGTTTTCCTGAGGTCGCCCGGAACCAGGCCCTGCGCGGAGCGACTGTTCTTTTGGTGCCTTCAGCCTGGGTGATGGGTCCCTTGAAGCTCATGCACTGGCGAACACTGATCACGTCCAGGGCCATAGAAAACGGCAGCTATCTGGTGGCGGCGGCCCAGTGCGGGAACGGACACACGGGGCACAGCCTCATTGTCGATCCGATGGGAGAAATCATAGTCGAGGCGGGTGATGAAGAAGTCGTGCTGACAGGTGAGGTCAGCCAGGAGCGAGTCGAGCGCGTGCGGAGAATCGTCCCGTCATTGGAGAGTCGCCGCGAGGAGCTCTATCTTGCTCGAGCAGAAGCACTGCCGGCCTCGTCTTCCTGATCGCGTCAATGCCACTGCCCGAGAAGATCCGTACAACTCATCCCTACTTCATGTACGAAGAGATACATGCCCAGCCGGACGCGGTCGCACACGCCGTCCAGCACGGGCGTGCGGCAGATTCCATAGTAATACGGCACTTGCGAGACGCCCGCCGCATCTCGGTACTCGGCAACGGGACGTCATACCACGCGGCCCAAGCCGGAGCGGCCATTCTTCAGCAAGCGCTCCCATCAACGGATGTGCGAGCAGCCCAAGCGTTTGAGTACCTAACCTACCAAGCGCCGGTCAGGGTTGACGACGTGGTCCTCGTTGTCTCGCACGCGGGCGAGACGGCCATGTCGATCGCAGCGCTCCAGTATCTCGAGCGATCTCCAAGCTTCACTATAGCTGTGACCGGCTTTCCACACAGCACGGTCGCTGAAAGTGCCCGCGCGGTTCTTACAACCGGATACGAAGCGGAGCACTCCTGGGCGCATACCGTGAGTTATACGGCAGCGATCGCTCTCTTTGGCGGACTCGCCGTCGCTGCCGGCGATACACACTCGGAGGCGGGCCTATTGAAGGGACTGATGGACCTGCCTGACCTGATGCAACAGGTTCTTGGGCTCGAGCCGCAGGTGAGGCAACATGTTGGGGAAGTTAGCCAGGCTCGCTCAGTGTGGTTCGCGGGTCCCGGCTCCAACCAGGTCACAGCGGTCGAGGCGGCCCTCAAGATGATCGAGACGAGCCAGGTCACGGCCGTTGGTCTTGAGCTGGAACAGACGCTTCACGGGTACCTCCCGGCTATGAATGGCCAAGATGTGCTGTGGCTGATTGCTCCGGGTTCTGAGTCGTCGTCGCGGACAAAAGATGTTTTGGTGGCAGCGGAGGTCATAGGAATCCGACGGGTTGGCCAGTTTGACCGGCACACCGAAGGGCTCTTAGCAGAGCAGCAGCGGCTCGTTCTTCCGAGCACGCAAGAGGTTCTCTCGCCCATCCTGCACATCTTGACGCTGCAGCTGTTGAGTTACTGGGTTGCGTTGGAACGGGGACTCAACCCGGATCTTATAGGCCGAGGTAGCGCGGAATACCTGAAGGCGGCCGAAAGTTACGAGTAGGCCACCGTCGCCCAATTTTGGTTCACCAGACGACGGCTGACACCCAACGTCTGAGCGGCAGCTCCGACCATCACAGGACGACCTTGGCTTCGGCTCTCCCTGAGAAGCAGCCGTAAGCGCCGGAACCAGCGTTCGCTTCTCACTCCGCGGCTTTGGCACCACGAGCGTCTGCCCCACGCCAACCCCCGATTTCTCCTGCTGGAACTCGAAAATGCTCAGGATGTCCTCAAGGCGCCCTAAGAAAAGTTCGCACATCGAGCCACAGCCAATCATGAAAGTCCGCATTCACCATATCTGGGAACAGCTACAAGGCGTGTCACCGAAAGTGCGCCAGGGTTAACGAAACTCAGCACGATCACGTCAATCGCCTGCTCGGTTCGGCACTTTATCGGCGCGAGGTCTTCCTGTTCGCCCACATCTTGGCCCGGCTTCACCAGCCGCATCAGCTTTCTACAGTACGACGGGATTTGATTCACATGGAGATTGGCGCCTCACAACACCTCGACCACCGAGCCGGCCATGTTGTCTACACTTACCACCTGTTCTATAATTCAAACTATCGCCGACCGCGCTCCCAGACCCAGGAAAGGTGCCAATGGCCGCGACGCCCCCGTCAACATTTGGCTCACTGCTCCGCGGATATAGGTCCGAGGCCGGGCTCACGCAGGAGGAGCTGGCGGAACAAGCTGGGCTCAGCGTCCGCGCCATCAGCGACCTGGAACGCGGCGTCAACATCAGCCCCCGTCCATTTACAGTTCGCCGGCTGGCCGATGCACTGGACCTCACCGCCGCACATCGCAGTGCCTTCCGCCGCGAGGCAATGGCCGCGCCCGCAGTCCACCGACTCGCCCGACGGCGTCCCCGTCGGACGTTTCCTCGGGTCTCTTCCCGAGTGTGAGCTCGTGGGACGAGAGCAGGAGATAGCTCGCATCACCGCGATCCTCGACTCGGTGGCGGACGGAGAGCGCGGCCACCTCGTCTTACTGGCAGGCGAGCCCGCCTCCGGCAAAACCCGACTTCTCCAGGAGCTGACGCTAAGAGCGCGGGAACGCGGGTTCGTCGTTTTGACGGGCAGGTGCATACCGGCCGACCTCGAACAGCCGTACCATCCGCTTCTCGAAGCGTTTGAACCATCGACCTCAACCATCCCGATAGGCACAGATCCAGGAAATGAGCAGGGATGGAAGGCAATTCGCGACCTGACCGCCGGCGTGGCTGCGGACCGGCAGGTCTCGTCCGCGCTAGCGAACGCCCTGAGGCAAGCCTCCCAATCGGCTCCTGTGGCGCTGGTCCTCGACGATCTGCAGTGGGCCGACCGGCACACCCTGAGTGTTCTCCATGGCTTGGCCGGCGCCACTCGCTCCTCCCGTACCCTTCTCGCCGGAGCGTTCTCAGATGTCGAGCTATCCGAGAACTATCCTGCGCTGGCCGCCGCCCTACAGAGCCTCGGCCGAGACCGGCTGGTCGAGAACATGACGCTGCGGCGGCTTTCGGTGCGATGAGACGGCTCTCTGGTCGGCGAGCTGCTGGGCCAGAGCGACGTCTCTGAAGAGTTCGCGAGCTTCGTCTACCGACGGACCAAGGGCAGCCCGAGATTGATCGACGAGCTGATTCGGTCCCTTGGGTGGCCGCCTGGATCTCGAGGGCGAGATCGGCGCCGGGTCAATGGGCCGGGTGTTCCGGGCTTACGACCGAAGTGACCGGCAGGACCGTGGCGGCCAAGTTGGTTCTGGCACGGGCCGGCATCGACTTCGATGATCTCCTGCGGTTTCAGCAGGAAGGCGCCATCTTGCGCTCGCTGGACCACCCCAATATCGTGCGCATCTACGACAGCTTTGCCGAAGAGCATGTCGGCTGCATTGTGATGGAGCTGTTGGAGGGACGGTCACTGGCCAGAGAGCTTGACGACGGCCCGCTCGACCTCACTCGAGCCAAGTCGATTGCCCTGCAGACGGCCGATGCCCTCTCGTTCGCGCACTCGTACTCGATCGTGCACCGGGACGTGAAGCCGGACAACATCATGATCGTGGATGAAGACCGGGTCAAGGTGACCGACTTTGGGATCGCTCGCATTCTGTCGGTAGACACGATGATGGGCACGGTGGCCACGACCGGCATGAGGGTCGGAACGCCGCTGTACATGGCCCCCGAGCAGATGGAGGGCAACAACATCGACGCGCGATCGGACGTCTATGGGTTCGGCGCGGTGCTGTACCACATGGTCACGCGGCCGTCCACCGTTCGACGGAAGCGACGCCCTGGAATCGCCGTCAAACAGATGCAGGAGCAGCCGGCCAGGCCGAGCGCTATTCGCAAGGACTCCCAGCGGACTGGGATGCGCTGATTCTCAAAGCACTGAATAAGGAGCCTCGTCGCCGCTTCCAATCGATGAGCGAGATGAAGCGGGACATCGAGACGCTGGGCACCAAATCTGCTGCTAGACCCGATCGGCTCGCTCCGAAGCGGTGGCTCGCCGCGGGAGGAGTGCTGCTTCTTATCCTTGCTCTCATTGGCTCCATGCTTGGCTATTCGGCCGCGGCGGGAAACGGTGGCGGAGTAACTCTGGGCTCATACCTCGCCGGGGCGGCCGCCTTGGGTCAGCTGAACGGCACCGTCCTGGTGGCGCAAACAGGGAAAGATCATTCTGGACAGAGGCTATGGCTACGCCAACCGGGCAGCCCACATCCGCAACGGCGCAACGACCGAGTACGGTCTCGCCAACGCCACCACTACCGCCTTGTTGACCGCAGACGCACTTCAGGGCACGCAGGCCGTTTCGGGCATTGACCCAGCAAATGGCGGGGCCATGATCACACACCCTGGCTACAGCATCTGCCGCCACACCTACTACCAGATCTACGGGATCCGGCCATGCCCTTCGAAGTGGCGCGGCGTCACCATTGCGGATCTGGTCGATGGGACCTCGGGCCTGCCGGAC
>CAWIIC010000013.1:0-122167 GCA_963836045.1 uncultured Pseudomonadota bacterium | reverse complement strand
AGCCCGGACCTGTCCGGCTTTTGGCCACCGGTGAGGCCATTGGGTTCTCGGTCGAGGGTGTCATATTGAGAAGCGCTTTGCAGGAGGTTGTCGGCGTGCTTCGCGGCACGTTCGGTGGAGCGGAAGGGCTTTCGCCGAGATGGAGAAGTTTGCCACCGGGAAGGTGTCGACCCGCCTAAGGTAGGCTACCGAGCTCATCGCCTGGAAGCGGCCGATAATGAACGGTGCCCCAATGCCGCCACGCCGATCACTGAACTCCGGAGGACCGGCCCTTGGCCATACATGACGCTGCCATCGAAACGGTCGACCTTACGAAGCAGTACGGCGACATCGTCGCCGTCGACCATCTCAACCTCGTCGTGAGGCGGGGTGAGGTCTTTGGCTTTCTCGGTCCTAATGGTTCGGGCAAGTCCACGACGATGCGGATGCTTCTCGGACTCTCGCGTCCGAATTCGGGTCAGGCTCACATCCTGGGACTCGACGTCAGGACACAACTAGGAGGAATACTGCGACAAACGGGAGCCCTCATCGAGAGCCCGACCTTCTATCCGTTTATGAGCGGGCGTGAGAACCTGCAGGTAGTGGCTGATCTCACGGGGGTCGCCCGAAATCGGGTCGATATCGTCCTGGAAACAGTGGACATGCTGGGAGACGCGAACCGGTCATTCTCGTCGTACTCAATGGGTATGAAGCAGCGAATCGGAGTCGCCGGGGCACTTCTGACGGATCCGGAGCTGTTGATCCTCGACGAGCCGGCGAACGGACTCGATCCGGCGGGGATCGTCGAGATGCGCACTCTGGTGAAGGAGCTGAGGGACCGGGGCCACACAGTGTTTGTTTCGAGCCACGTGCTACATGAGATCGAACAGGTGTGCGATAGGATCGCCATTCTGAACCACGGACACGTGGTGGCGCAGGGGGGAGTTCAGGAACTTCTTAGCGGGGCGGACCGAATCGAGGTTCAGGTCGAGCCTGCTGAAGAGGCCGCTGGTGTGTTGAGGAAGCTTCCGTGGGTGCACGATGCCATAGTCGAGGGGGTGATGCTATTGGTCTCGGCTCCCGTGAATCGGAGCGCGGAGATTACCAAGGCGCTAGGGGAGCACGGGCTCTACCCGTCGATTATTCGACCACGTCAGGAAAGCCTCGAGCGGTACTTCCTCGAGCTTACGGGAGAGGCAGCGTGATAGGCCTGCTGCGAGCCGACTGGCGCAAGCTGCGACACCGTCGAATGCCGTACGTTCTAGTCCTCATTCTCATAGCCATCGTAACGCTCGTCTTCTCCTTGATCTCGTCGCGGGCGCGGTTTCGGGGCGAGATGGGGCCTCCGGACGCGCTGATCATTGCCCTGACCCTCAGTGCCGGTTTTGCGGCTTTTATCTGGCCGGTGCTAGCGGGGAGTTGGGCCGGGGGCGAATACGGATGGGGCACGATTCGGATGGCACTTACGAGGGAGCCGAGCCGCATAGCCTTCTCCCTTTCCGGGTTGATCATGGTGTTGCTCACAGTGGGATTCGGTCAAGTGCTCGTCCTCATCGTGGGAGCAGTGGCGGGCTCCATTGTCGCCTCGGTGAACCATCTCGTGGCACCGGTCGTGCCGGCAGGCACCAGTGTGTTGGGAGTCGTGGTCAGTATGTTCTTCGCTACCTGGTACGCGAGCGCGTTTTACGCGGTACTGGCATACACAGCCGGCGTGGTATTTCGCTCAGCGCCCGCGGGCGTGGGGGTTGGAATCGGGTTCTCAGTAGCGCAGGCAGCCGTGCGAGCCATATTTATCGCTCTCGGAGACCCTTGGAGCACCATCGCCCAACACTTTCCCGACTCGTACACCACGGCATTGACCGGTCGAGTAGGAAACCTGCTCGTGGCCAGGGGTCCGTTCGCCAGGGTCTCGAGCTCCTCGGCAAGCATCCAGATCTCCATTATCGGGATTGCCGTCTACATTGCCATTCTGTTGGCCGTCATGCTTACCACGGTGCGGTTGCGGGATATCGATCTGTAGCGAGCGCGTCTGCCCTCCGTCCGGCTGGTCGAGGCTCTGCGGCTGTTTTTACTTCCGCATCCTCTAGCTCAAGCGATTCGACCCTCTTCTTCAAGCGACGGGGTCAGCAGGACGTGCTTGACCAGATCCTCGCCGACCGCGTGTGTTGCCGTTTGACCTTCCGACGCAATGCACAGGGTACGAACGCCCCCGAACGGGGCGACGTCCTTAACGGATACCGCAGCGCCAAGGTTGAGGCCGAGCGATGCCAAGTACTGCAGCACGGGCGACTCTTGCAGGTCGATCTGGGCGACGACTCCGGAGGCTCCAGCAGGGAGATCCGTCAGCCGAACGAGCTGACGAGCAACCATGACGCCTTCTCGGGAAGGGATGGGGTCACCGTGGGGGTCGAGGGTTGGGTTACCGAGTTTAGCGGCGATCCGGTCCTCGAGATCCTCGGAGAATACGTGCTCAAGGCGATCCGCCTCCTCATGCACCTGGTCCCAGGGCACTCCCAGAAGTTCGCTGAGGAATAGCTCGATCAGACGGTGATGGCGGAGCATCTCGAGGGCCAGTCGCAAGCCCCGATCCGTCAGCTCGGCACCGTGGTAGGGAGTGTGTCGGACCAACGGGCCATCGGCGTCGTCGGCCAAACGCTTCAACATTGCCGTTACCGATGGGGGCTTCACGCCGAGCCGGTCGGCCAGCATCTGCGTTGTAGCACGACCGGAGTCTTGCTGGAGCAGGTAGATCTCCTTAAGGTAGTCCTGCTCGGCTGCAGATGTTTTGGACAACTAGATCACAACCCATATTTTAGTGTCGGCTAAATATAGAACGCGAGATAGCGAAATGTCAAGGGCCGAGTCGTCAGTTTTCAGTCGTCCGTCATGCATGTCGTTACCGCCAAGACGAAGTACGAAAGTAGGCTACGTCCCAACTTAGGGGAGTATGTTCGCGATCCGGGCTATAACCAGAACGGCCGTCACGAGGGATGCGGTGGCCTGGACCATAAAGAGTGCCTTGGCCCACTCGCTAAGGGGCATCGTGTCTGTCGGACTGAAGGCCGCCGCATTGGTGAACGACGTGTAGACGTAGTCAAAGAAGGAGGGCGTCCAGTCGGGAGCAGCGGAATCGGGATTGGCCATCTGGGGGAAGAGGAAGTCGGGTTGACGGTGGTGGGTCAGGCAGCGGGCGACGGGGCCGCCCCGGTCCAACTCCCAATACCAGAGGGCGAAGACGATCACGTTCGTCAGCCAGATCTGACCGGACCATACGACGAGATTGGCCGCAGTAATGCTATGTCCGTTCACGGTCGTCTTGCTCAGGAGGGCGTGGATGAGCAGGGCCAGTGACCCGATGTTTGCGGCGTTCATGGTGGCGATCAGTCCGATGGCCATACCTCGCTGCCACTCGTGCCCTTCCTCCTCAAGACGGCGGGCGGTGAGGAGGGCGACAAAGAGGGCGCCTTCGAGTGCGGGCAGCAGCCAGACGGGTCCGAAGAACAGATGTGCGGGTAGGGTCACGTAGAGGGCCATTGCAAAAAGGATGGCAAGCAGGGCCGGCCAGAGCTTGACTTTGCGGGCAGCGAGGCCCCATGCTGCATCGTGGCGCGCCCGCTCCTCGGCGATGAATCGATCTTCGTCAGACTCGCTGGGATTCATCCCGGGCCTCTAGCGCCAGCGGCGCATGTCTCTTGGTGTACACACTCATATTACGCGGTGACCGGCCCCACCTTTTGTCTAGTGCCAGCAGTCGGGCGTCAGTGTTGAGGGCTCCGAGGGCCAAGAGCACGGAAGCGGGATCTTGTGGCTTCCAACAACTACAAAGCAGCCAAAGAACGGGAATCGCCCGATGTCGGGGGCGAGGAGCTGTATTGTGACGGGCGAAGCTGAGATATGAAGCTTGATCAGGTATATCTGACGCGTCAAGCGAATCGAGCCCGATCTGCAGCGGGCAGACCGGCGGGGTCAGGGGTGCTCAAGAGGTTCGAGCTCGATCTGCGACGCGAGTGCCTCGAGGTCTTGGCCCGGGCCGATGTCCGGCTCGAACCGGCTAATCCAGAGTCCGGACGTGGCGGCGGCCATCGGAAGCGCTGCCAGCCAGGATCCTCGAGTGGCGAGCCCGTACAGCAGACCCGCGGAAAAGGCGTCGCCCGCGCCTACGGTGTTGACGCGCCGGACGACCGGGGAGGCTACATTGAAAGCGCCCTCTGAGCCCAGATAGATCGCTCCATCAGACCCCTGGGTTACGACGACGTGGTCAACGCCATATTTCCGAACCCATTCAGCAGAGGCGATGAGATCCGATCGAGCCGACACCTCGCGGATCTCATCCGCGTTGACTTTTATCGCCCAGGGCCGTGAGTCCAAGGCTCTTGTCAGTGCGCCTGCAGATGAGTCGAGAATAAATCTGGTACCGACTCGACCCGCCGCTGCGGCTAAATGGCCATAGAATCCAGGTCCAAGACCACGCGGGAGGCTGCCGGACCCTATGGCGAAAGAGTGTGATATCACGGCGGCTACGGCAGCCTCCTCGTAGGCAGAGACCTCCCGCTGCGTCAGCTCCGGTCCTAACTCGTTGATTACGGACGTACGCCCCGATTCGGGGTCGACAATCACCGTGCAGGTCCGAGTATTACCGGAGATTGGAATGGCTCGCAGATCAATGCCGAGATCGCGGCATGCGTTCTTAACGCTATTGCGCACTGGCAGATTGGGTCCAAGGGGAAGGACCAGGAGGGGATGGATGCCTAGCCTCGACAGCACACGCGCCACGTTCAGCGGCTTTCCGCCCGCCCCATGTAGGCTCCGCAGCGAGCGGAAGACCCCGTCGGCAGAGAATTCCGGCACCTCGAGGATGCGGTCTTCCGCCGGGTTCGGACCGATGACCGCGACGTTAGAAGTCGACGAGGCGGCTGGAGTCACGAAGTAGGCGGTCGCGAAGGGTCGCCCGGCTTCTCGACCGGGCTGACCATGGAGACAGGGTATGAGGTGATCCAGCCGGTGTCAAACCTCAGGACAGCCACGTCTTCCCGGCCCTCGCGTTTACGCACCTCCACGAATTTCGCCGAAAAGATGTGGCCGTCGTGCGTGGTAACGTGGACGCGGCCGCCTGGAATGAGATCCCGGTAGGGGTCCTCGGTACTCATGGCTGAAGGCAACGAGGCAGCTCAGCAGCGAGCGCGGTCCGATCCCGGCATGAACTCGGGACATCATGGAGCGTGACCGTGTGAATGGTGTCGCGTGGGTGCTTCTTGATCGAGTCATCCATCACACTTCAGGGTAACTACATTCAGGCCACCAATAGGGTGGTCATGGAACGTCATGAGTCTCGCTTATCGAATCATCGAGTTCTTCTGATGAAACCCCAGTGGCCACGATCAGGCACGCCCATAGGGGATTCAGAACTGTTTTCCGATGTGGTGAAGCGATTACTGCAGGAGGGCACGGCTTCCTCTGTGATGCCGAGCGGCTCAAGACCAGAGGTAGGGGGTTCTCGATGAGGCGAGAACGGCCTCGGAAACGGAAGTTGCCGTGTGGAGTTTTGCGCTCTTTGCGGTGAGGGGTTTGACAGGGTCTGAGTGGAAGTTGAGTGCAGGGGGTCGGGTTATCGGGGTAACAGCGAGAGCTCGCGTGCCGAACGCTCCAGATCTTCGCGAAACTTAGGATGGGCTAGACCTATCATGGCCCTGGCCCGCTCCTCCAGGTCGAGCCCGTGAAGATCCACCTGCCCATACTCGGTGACAACGTAGTGCATGTGGGCTCGGGTGGTGGTTACTCCGGCGCCTGCTTGGAGCTGGGGGACAATCCGTGAGATCGAGCCATGCTTCGCAGTAGCGGCCAGAGCGATGATCGGCTTTCCGCCCTGTGATAACGACGCGCCGCGCATGAAGTCCATCTGGCCGCCGACGCCACTGTAGATTTTGGAACCCATCGACTCGGCGCAGACCTGTCCGGTGAGGTCGATCTCTATTGCCGAGTTGATGGCAATCATGTTGTCCAGGCGAAGTATGTTGAGCGTGTTGTTGGTGTAGTCAACCTGGCGCATCTCGACTACAGGGTTGTTATCGGCGAAGTCGTAGAGCCGCTTCGTCCCGTTAAGAAACGACACGACTATCTTGCCGTTGTTCAGCTTTTTCTTAGAGCCATTGATCACTCCGCACTCGACAAGGTCGACTATCCCATCGGAGACGACCTCGCTGTGGATGCCTAAGTCTTTGTGCCTGGCTAAAGCGCTCAAGACTGCGTTGGGGATCCCCCCGATGCCAAGCTGGAGGGTGGCCCCGTCCGGTGTCAGATCGGCTATGAGCCGGCCAATCGCCATCTGAATATCGTCTGGCGGCCCGGACTCGAATTCAGGCAGCGGCTCATCGACCTCCACCGTATAGTCGAGATCCCGAATATGGATGAACGAGTCACCCAGAGTCCGTGGCATGTTCGGATTGATCTGAGCGATACGAAGGCTGGCGGCCTGTGCCGCCGCCAGAGTGCAGTCGACCGAGGTCCCGAGCGAGCAAAATCCGTGCTCATCCGGCGGCGAGACATGGAGCAGGACAACATCCAGCGGCATATGACCCGAACGGAACAGCTTGGGGATATCCGAGAGGAAAATGGGCACGTAGGTGCCGCGGCCGCATGCGACTGCCTCCCGAACATTGGGGCCAACGAACAGTGCTCGGTGGTGGAAATGGCCAGTGTATTCGGGGTTAGTGTATGAGGCATCACCATTGGTGTGCAGGCTCACCATCTCGACGTCGTGCAGCTCGGGAGCACGAGCCGTTAGAGCGTCGACGAGCGCTTGCGGGTAGGCGTTCGCGCCGTGAACGAATACGCGATCGCCAGACTTAACACTGCGGACGGCAGCCTCGACAGGCGTCTCTTGCGTGGCAACCATTGTTCTGACCTTCTTGTCAGCATTTCTACAACAGGACCGCGTTGGATCGCCGGGCAGTGGCGCCGAGACGCTCTTGTCCCAGCGCCATGTCCGCAACCACACGGCATTACTTTGCCGCTGGCCTGGCTACTTTCTCGACCTCGGTCACCTGGTGGTCGAAACCTTCCTTGACATCGTGCCGAATTTCATCCTGCACTTGCCCCAGCTTCGACACGGTCTCAAAGTTAGTGCGACCTAGGTCCTGCAGGTAGTCGAAGGAGAGCATTTGCAGCTCTTGCATCTGCTTAAGCCAGGCAAATGTCAGGTCGAAAGTCGTTTTCTGGCCCTCCTGGAATGCCTTCAGATAGGCTTTTCGCAGCTCAGCGGTCTTCTCCTGTGCATCGAAGGAGACGTCAACCAAGGTCTCGGCAAACTTAAGGCCCACTGTGTCGTATCGATTTCCGTTGTTCATCACATCGCCTCTTTCATTCTGTCCTTCAACATGATGCTTTCTGCATCTAAGTGTAGTTTACATCTAGATGCGGAATATGAGTATCGGGTCTTCACCCGATATTGCGCCGATACACACCTGAGACGACCTCAGGCGCGCAGCATCGGGATTTCGACTCTACAGCCGATGTCAATGGAATGCGGCAAGGAGTACGATGCGGCAGAGAGGGCATAAAACTCCCATCAAAAAGGAGACGAAGAAACGATGGCTCAGAATAACGGCGACACCGCGGTAAACCCGCTCGAATCCTGGATGAAGATGCGTGACGTGATGATGGAGGGTTGGAGTATGGCGATGATCGACGTAGTCGACTCTGACGCGTACGCCCAAGCCACCGGCGCAATGCTCGACAGCTATGTGAGTGCGGCTATCCCGGCACAGCAAATCATGCACCGCACCATGGAACCGATCCTGGCTCAGCTGAATATGCCAAGCAGGACTGAGGTCATCAGCCTGGCAACACGGCTAACGAACATCGAGCTGCGCCTCGACGACCTTGATGCCAAGTTGGACTCCATCAGAAGTGTCCTACTGGAGCAAGTTACAGAGGCGACGAAGGCTACGGCGGAGGCAAAGGGCGCTACGGCGGAGGCGAAGACCGCTACTGCGGAGGCGAAGGGAACCGCGGCGGATGCGAAGACCGCTACAGCGGAGGCAAAGGGCGCGGCAGCGGAGGCAAGGGGCGCTTCGGAGGAGGCAAAGGGCGGAACTTCGGAGGCGAAGGCCGCTATAACAGAGACGAAGGCCGCTACAACAGAGACGAAGGCCGCTACAACGGAGGCGAAGCGCGCTACAGCGGAGGCGAAGCGCACTACAGCGGAGGCGAAGAGCGGTACAGCGGAGGCGAAGACCGCTACTTCGGAGGCGAAGCGCACTACGGCGGAGGCGAAGCGCACTACGGCGGAGGCGAAGCGCACTACGGCGGAGGCGAAGCGCGCTACAGCGGAGGCGAAGCGCGCTACAGCGGAGGCCAAGAGCGGGACAGCGGAGGCGAAGCGCACTACACCTGAGGCGAAAAGTACAAGAGCGAGGTCGAAGAGCACGACAGCAAGCTGATACAGGTGAGAAATCAGGGAATGTCCGCCGTCACGCTTCGCCCGCTCTCGGTGCCTCGATCAGCGCCGTGACGGCTGGACTATTCCCTTAAAGATCCTCACCTTATTTCCGTGTTGGCACGCGCCTGTGTTCTAATTCGCAGGAAGCGATCACTTCTCCTCCGCCTTGTTGAAAGGCGGCTTCGCCTTACCCTCGTAAATCTTGAAGAAGCTGTCGAGCAGTGACTGATATCGCTCGAGCTGCCGTGCCCATACACGCAGGTATTCTTCGCCGGCATCGGACAACGTGTAAACGCGGCGTGCGGGTCCGGTCGCTCCAGGTTCCCAGAATGACGTTATCATCTCCTCTTCCTCGAGCTGGCGAAGCGTCCGGTACACGGTGGCAGAATCGACCATACCTAGTCCCATCAGCGTGAGAGTCTGAATGAGCTGATAGCCGTAAGCACTTCCGCTCCGCATCAAGAGGAGAAGCCAGGACGTCAGAAAATCCTTTGGCATGCGGCCGGGGTCCGGCTCCGTCGACGCCCCTTTATCATCACTCATGATCGCTACCCCCATCTAGCTGAATCGTACATGTAGTGAGCGAGTACGGGTTCAGAGAGCCGCCCTGGACGCGACCTCGGCACGGAAGGTCTCGGCAGCCGGAGGCAGTGCTAGGCCCGCCGGGGTGATGAAATGCCAGGCACGCACGAGGGGAAAGCCTTCAACATCCAGCACGCATAGGATCCCCATAGCAAGCTCGAGCGATATGGCCATTTTGGATACCACACCGATGCCAAGACCCGCCATGACGACCTGCTTAATGGCCCCGTTGCGACTTAGTTCCATGGCCCTGCGGATCGGAATCCTTCGTTCGGCGAAGAGCGCCTCCACCGCTGCACGTGTTCCGGAACCTAGTTCCCGCACAAGCATGGGTTCGCCTGCCAGCTCCTCCAGGGGGATCTTGGTGCGAGAGGAGAGGGCGTGACTGGGTCCGGCGATAACGACCAGCTCATCGTCCAGGAATGGCTCCATCCTCAAGAAGCCATGAGGGTGCGGGCCAGCGATCCCTACGTCTGCCTCCCGATCGAGCAATCGCTCGCAGGTGCGCTCCCAGTTGGCCACTTCCAGCTGGATCTCGACTTCTGGATGTCGCTTGTGAAACTGACCCAGTAGGGTGGGGACGACATAGATTCCGACCGTCGTTGTGGCAATCACCCGCAAGCGCCGCCGCCAAGCTCCGCGTAAGGTCAGCATACTTTCCGCTGTATCGGCCGTCAGCTCGAGGATTCTACTGGCCCGCGCGTAAAGGTCCTGCCCTGCCTCGGTTAGCTGCGTATGTTTGCCGATATGGTCGAAGAGGGGAATACCTACGGCGCGCTCCAGCGCTTTGATCTGCATGGAGATCGCAGGCTGCGAGAGCAGCAGTTCCTCGGCAGCGCGCGTGAAGCTCTGCTTGTCGGCTACCGTAACGAAGACCTGAAGCTGGTGAAGTGTGAGATTCATAAGTAGAGTTTATGAATCTATCAGGAACTGATGATTGACATTATAGCCCTCCCGCTGTAGCTTCGGACTAAGACGCCATGCGCGACTCTTGCGTTTCCGGAAGAAAGGGCATGAACATAAAGGAGCGGACACATATGACAACCAGTTTGGATCGTTTCGAAGGAGTGGTTCGGCCATACTCGGACGAAGAGGTGCAGGGGCTGCGGGGCTCGGTGCACATCGAATATACACTGGCTCGAATGGGGGCGGAGCGGCTGTGGGAGCTGCTGAACTCGGGCGAGTATGTGGCGGCTCTCGGCGCCCTCACGGGGAACCAGGCCGTTCAGCAGGTCAAAGCGGGACTCAAGGCGATCTATGTCAGCGGCTGGCAGGTAGCGGCGGACGCCAATCAGGCGGGCCAGATGTATCCGGATCAGAGTCTCTATCCGGTTAACAGCGTTCCCTAGTGGTGCGGGCTATCAATCAGGCGCTGCAGCGGGCGGACCAGATCGACCATGTGCAAGGCCACGGCAATACCTATTGGTTCGCTCCGATCGTGGCCGACGCCGAGGCAGGCTTCGGTGGGCCGATCAATGTTTTCGAGCTGATGAAGTCTATGATTGCCGCGGGGGCCGCAGGCGTTCACTTCGAAGATCAGCTGGCATCCGAGAAGAAGTGCGGCCACATGGGCGGCAAGGTGCTGATCCCAACCGCCACTGCGATCCGCAACTTGATCTCGGCACGGCTAGCGGCCGACGTGTGTGGTGTGCCGACCGTGATCGTTGCCCGAACCGATGCCAACAGCGCTCATCTCATCACCAGCGACACCGATCCGGCCGACCGGCCATTTCTCACCGGCGAGCGCACGCCGGAAGGATTCTTCCGCACCCGCGGCGGACTGGAGTCCGCAATGGCCCGGGGACTGTCATACGCTCCTTATGCCGACTTGATCTGGTGCGAGACCTCCGAGCCCAGTCTCGAGGAGGCACAGCGGTTTGCCGACGCCATCCACGAGCGCTACCCAGACAAACACCTGGCGTACAACTGCTCTCCCTCGTTTAACTGGGCAAAGAAACTGGATAGCCGGACCATCGAAGTCTTCCAGCGAGAGCTCGGGGCCATGGGATACACCTTCCAGTTCGTGACCCTGGCGGGCTTCCATACGCTGAATCACAGCATGTTCGATCTGGCCCGTCACTATCGGGAATGCGGGATGGTCGCCTATGCGGAGCTGCAGCAACGCGAATTTGCTGATGAGGCCGTTGGGTACACGGCAGTGCGTCACCAACAAGAGGTGGGCACGGGATACTTCGACCAGGTGGCACAGGTAGTTGCCGGTGGACACTCGGCCACAACTGCCCTTGAAGGATCGACCGAGGAGGAGCAATTTGAAGAGGCGCTACGGTCTGCGTAGCACATTCGCCCCCAGTGCTAGGGATCTAGTCCACGGGGCGGCCGAGCCGGTCTCCCTCCCTCCCCCGCTCACTTTTGAAGACCAGCGTTCACGAGGTGAATTATGAGCATCACTATTGACAATAAGCCAGATCAACTCGAGCAGCGGCTTCCCGACGGGGTCGAGATCAAGGGTCCAATCAGCAAGGAATGGGCAGAGATTTTCACCCCGCAGGCATTGCAGTTCGTAGCACTGCTATCCCGAGAGTTTGAGGGGCGACGCCAAGCGCTGCTGGCCAGGCGCGTAGACGTACAGGACGCCATCGTCGCGGAGAGATGCCGGACTTCCCGGTGGAGACCGAGGGCGTTCGGCAGGGCGACTGGACCATCGCCCCGATACCGGACGACCTGCAAGACCGCCGGGTGGAGATCACGGGGCCGGTAGAGCGCAAGATGATGATCAACGCCCTCAACTCGGGGGCCAGCGTCTTTATGGCTGACTTCGAGGACGCGTGCTCGCCCAGCTGGGAGAACGTAGTAGAAGGACAGCGCAATGTGCGCGACGCAGTGCTCGCACTATCGAGTACGACAGTCCGGAGGGCAAGGCATACCGGCTGAACGAGCGCACCGCCGTCCTCTGCGTCCGTCCCCGAGGATGGCACCTGGTCGAGAAGCATGTTCTAATCGACGGTCGGCCCGTCTCCGCCTCCCTGTTCGACTTCGGGCTCTTCCTCTTTCATAACGCCTGGGCTTTGCTGGACCGGGGGACGGGGCCATATCTGTATCTGCCGAAACTCGAGCACTATCTCGAGGCCCGCCTCTGGAATGACGTCTTCTGTCGGGCGCAAGACGAGCTGGGCATTCAGCGAGGAACCATCAAGGCGACCGTTCTGGTAGAGACCATCCTCGCGGCGTTTCAGATGGACGAAATTCTCTGGGAGCTTCGGGAGCACTCAGCCGGGTTGAATTGCGGCCGGTGGGACTACATCTTCAGTGTGATCAAGAAGTTCCGCACCCTTCCCGACTTCGTCCTGCCTGACCGCAGCGCGGTAACCATGACGACACACATGATGAGATCCTACTCGTTGCTCTGCATCAAGACATGCCATCGCCGTGGCGCTCACGCCATAGGAGGAATGGCCGCATATATCCCGGTGAGGAGCAATGCAGCGGTCAACGACGAGGCGATTCGCCAGGTGATCAGGGATAAGGAACGCGAGGCCGGCGATGGCCATGACGGGACGTGGGTGGCGCATCCGGGATTAGTGCCGTCGCCAAAGACGTGTTTGACGAGCTGATGCCGCAAGCCAACCAGATCCAGCGTCTGCGACGGGATGTGCATGTGAAGGCTGAAGATCTTCTCGGTGTTCCCGAGGGTGAGGTTACCGAGCGGGGAGTGCGGCAGAACGTCAATGTGGGCATCCAGTACCTTGAGTCGTGGCTGGGTGGGCAGGGAGCGGCCGCGATCAACCATCTGATGGAGGACGTTGCAACGGCGGAGATCTCTCGAGCTCAGCTCTGGCAATGGATTCAACATGGGGTGCCCATGGCCGACAGCAGGAAGGTGACCGAGGAGCTGGTACGAGAGGTCATCGCGGAGGAGTTACAAGTCATCCGAACTACCATCGGGGAAGAACAATTCCGGCGGGGGAATTACGAGTCGGCCACGACGCTGCTCCATCGCGTCGCACTTCAAAAGGACTGGATCGACTTCCTGACTCTCGCCGGCTACGAGTATCTCCCCTGAGTCAGTCGTCAGTCTTTCAGTCATCAGTCAATCAGTCATCAGTACTCAGTCATCAGGTTTCAATCATCATTGTTTAGTCTTCAGTCATCAGTCTTCAGTTTTTGGTCCGATTACTTCGGCAATCTGGCCTGGGGTCAGACCGTCGGTGTGGCGCAGTCGTCAGAACGTCTCGGATTTTATGCCTATTCGGTCTCGGTTAACGTCAGCGGCTGACCCTATCCTCGCGCGGCGTGTTCATACACCTCGACCGCGACAAAATCCTATGGCCAGTGCCGTGCGTGAATGGCCCTGAGGCACGTGAGCATGACGGGCCGGGAGCCTGAGCCATACTGCCGCAACCTGTCCGGACTCTCGAGAAGCTTGGCGAGCCACTATGCCACGGGCATCACGTCGCGTGAGCCGCGGGGTTAGCGGCCCGCGCCAAAATAGGGCAGCCCGACTGGCTCGCCTATTAAGCACTTTCCTATCCGTAAATCGGTTCGAGACCTGATTGTCGCAAGCGCACGACAAAGTGTATGGTAGTAGATACAGAGAGTTGTTTCATACAGACGGGAGGAGTACGGAAATGATCGCGACGCCGCCTCACGACAGAAGAACCGCGCAACAACCCAAGGCACCGCCATCGAACAGCTGGAATCATTAGTCCCCGCCGCGGTGCGGCTGGCGCAGCTGCACGACGAGGCGACAATAAGTGAGGAAGCGTTCGAGAGAGGATTATCGAACCTGTTTCGGAGCGCCCGACACGCTCAGGTCTCGTTAGGGACCGAACACACCAGAGTCCACGTCGACTGGTCGGAAGACCCGGTGATGATCGGACTTGCCGGCTCATCGACTCAGTACGAAGACTTATATGCTCGCACACACCGGTTGCTCCAACCGTACTTTGGGTATGGGTGGGAATACGGCGACGGAAGTCCTCAGCGCGCGGTGCGATTCGATGAGCGGCAAGCAGCAGAGCGCTGAAGGCGAAACAGACCTCTTCGTTGCCGTCCACGGTGCCTGGGTCGACCTCGTGCGATAGGGTACCCCACGACATCGCAGGACCAGTGGGCGCGTGCTCGATCAGCCACAGGGTGGCCGGGGCCAAACCAGAATGCCACTGGCTTTACAGTCGAACTCGTCAGGCGATGAGGCGGACTGAAATCCCCGGAAACCCAGAAGCCTGGCGGGAACGCCAGTGTACATGATTGACGATCGAATGGTTGCATCCGCCAGACGCTGGCGTCGCACAGAGCGGAGCATGGACAACCCGAGCTGCATTGCTGGAGATTGAGGCTCAGCCCGGACGATAGAGAACGACGGCTTCTCCCGCCAACACCTGTACGTTTGATTGGTTAAAACATGCGGTTTCCAACGTCATCTTGCCGCGATCACGATCGTACTTCGTCAATGTGGCCGACGCCGTGACCGTATCGCCGATGGCCACCGGCGCTAGAAAGCGCAGGGACTGACTGACGTAGATGGCGCCTGGACCGGGCAGCTTCGTGCCCAAGGCGGCCGATATGAGGCCTGCCGTTAGCATCCCGTGAGCTATCCGGTGCCCGAATGGCGTCGTTCGTGCATACTCCTCGTTAATGTGTACCGGATTGGTGTCCCCGCTTACGGCGACGTACAAGGTTATGTCGGCTTCGGTTATGGTCTTCGAGAACTCCGCATGGTCGCCCTCTTTAAACTCCGGCATCACTACCTTCGCTCTCCTCAGGTGGCGTCGTCGTCTCGGTGCGTGATCTGCTCGCTGTCCAACGCCGGATGGACCAGCTATAAAGTGGGTTGACCCGAGCGCGCCGCGAGCCACGCTTCAAGCTTGGGCCAGGTACGCTTGACGGCGGCGCTGCCGGCCATGACCCCTATGTGGCCCCCTGGAATGCTGAAGAGGTCTTTGTCCTCGCTACGGATCTTCGCCATCACGCCGACAGTCTCGCCGGGCGGTACGATGTGATCCTGCTCTGCCACGAGATTAAGGACGCTTGCTCGAATCTTGCCCAGGTCGACGCGCTCGCCGCGCAGCGTCATGGTTCCCTCCATCAGCCGATTGTTGCGATACAGATCCACGATCAGCTGCCGGAACACGCCACCGGGCATGGGGGCCAGGTCCGTGACCCAGGTGTTCATCGAGTGCCACGCTTCCACAATTTTGGGGTCATCGAGGTTGTCCCAGAGCCGTAGATAGTTCCCAATGTAGTTCTCCACCGGCTTGAGTGCCTTGGCACCGTAGTCCAGCATCTCGCCCGGCATGTTGCCGTACATTTGCAGGATCTTGTCGACGTTGAAGTAGCGCTCATCGACCCACTTGACGAAGCTCCCGCACGTCTTATCTCCGAAGTCGAGCGGCGCGGTCAGCAAGAGGAGGTTCTTCAGACCATCATCCGGGCGCAGCGCGGCATACATGGTGGTGAGAATGGCACCAATACACCAGCCAAGAAGGCTGAACTCCGAGGACCCGGATAGTGATTTGACCTTGCGTATGGCGCGGGGCATGTACTCCAGCACATAATCGTCGAACTTGAGGTCTTTGTCTTCCAGCCCGGGAACGCCCCAGTCCAGCAGGTACACGTCGAAGCCCTGACGCTACCATGTACTCCACGAAGCTGTTTCCCGGACGAAGGTCGAGGATCGTGGGCCGGTTCATCAAGGCAAACACCAGCAGCAGTGGCACCGGAAATCGCTTCTCGGCCGGTACTACAGGCGCGTAGCGGTACAGCGTGGCCTTGTTAAGTGTCCAGACCGCTTCTTTGGGCAGTTTGTCCGACGGGATAGGGGGTGGTGGTGACCCGCACGAAGGTGCGGAGCTGCTCCTCAATCCGCGGCAGCTGAGCTCCCAACTCCGCGGAACAATATGGTGTACTTGTCATGATGCCTCTCTGTTTGCTGGTCGCATCGCGCTCGCTTGGCAAGGTGCAATTCCTCGCTAGATGTATAACACATTTAGAGAGGGCTAGTACATATGGGAGTGCGACGCCGGCTCTTTGCCTCGCCATCGACTTTTGGACTACGCGATGAAGACCGCACCGTATCGGTGGTGCTTAGAGTTCGCTTCGCGAGTAAACTCGCGCCGCTTGACTAGGTGAAATGCCCCCAACGGATGTGCGCCAAACGCAGAAAAGGCTAGCGTGCATAGGAGGGATATCCCGGCAGTGTGGGCTTATTGTCCACTTTTCGGACTAGACCACGAGAACAATGCCGTGCTACCGGAGATTCGGGCTCGTTCCATCGACGCTGAAGCGGCAGGCGTGATGACAAATATGCGGCACTGTAAGTGCCGGATCAGCTTCTCGGCGACACTTCCGACGATGAGGCGCGTACTGGCGGTGCGGCCATGACTCGTCATGACGACATCCGTAACCATCCGGTCACTGACCTCGCGAGTAAGCATCGTCCATGCGGACCGCCCGACCACAATGTTGATGCGAGCATCACAATCCAGACTCCGCGGCAATAGCCCGGAGATACATTTCAGATCTTATCAACTCTTCAGAAACCGACTCGCGTCCCAACGGACGACGTAGGTCAGCCAGAGAGAAGCGTGCCACCATTGGGCCAATTCCTCCGCCAAAGGGAGCGCCGCGGCAGCGGTTTCCGAGCCGTCGAGAGGAATTAGGAGTCTGCGATGCGACATCTCACCGAGCCGACGGCCGGCAGTCGGAGGGCAGAGGAGTATCGGCATGGTGGCCTGTGTGAGCGCCTTTCGCAGAGTACTGTCCCAGTGGAGGTCTTGGCTGGGATCCGGACCTTGCATGGCGACGGCCATCATATCCACCTTCCACTGCGACACGGCTGACTCGATATCGCCGGCAAGATTACCGCGAGTGTCCGGCACCCGGACTGTCACGCCCTCGTCTCGCAAACTCCTCGCAACGCCATTCAAATACTCATCCGCATCGTCGGCCACGTTTCGATCGAACACGCATCCCCGCATACTGGTCGGGCACGACCGAGTCGGTGTCACGAATGAGGATGAGCTCTCCCCCCGGCCCCATCAGCAGCCTGGCGTGGGGAATGACGGATGCTGCTTCTCTGGTGCCATCGAGCGGAACTACAAGTCGTCTCATGATGGATCTCCCTCGGCAATGAGTCCGTCTCTAGCGCAAGGCAGGAGAACTCCGAGACGTGCATGTGGTCCCCCTTCCATCTGCACTATGCGCCGACGAATGCGTCCTTGTAATCCGTCCGCGACCTGATCTTTTCCGTACCTACAGCCTACTTTTCTCTCCGCTCACGACTCGCGGTCGATAGGCGTCTCGATTGCTTCTCATTGCACAGCGAGGGTGGCTCGGGCGATGCACGGCCTGCCACGCTTTTGCGATTCGAACAGGCCCAGACCAGCATCTGCTCCCACCAAAGCTCAGCCGGTCCTGATCGCAATATCAGCCAGTCTCGGTGCAAATATCGGCTGCGGGGCCGATACCGTTCGAGGCTGCGGGGGAGTAGGCTTGACGGTACCGATCTTTGGATGCCTCTTGGACGTTACGGCTGTTCTGACGACAGAAGGAGGAAGCTGTGCTGTTACAACCGACCAGAACCAGGAACGAGACGCTTCCGCTTACCGGAAAGGTAGCGGTAATCACCGGCGCGGCGCGCGGCATTGGCGCGGCGATCGCTCGCGAGCTCGCCGCTTCGGCGCCGATCTTGTTCTCAACTACTCGAAGAGTGGAGAGCAGGCAGACGCGCTGGCACGAGAGCTATACGAGGAGAGCGATGCAGGTGCGATCGTCGTAATCCGGGCGAATGTCAGCCAAGCGGACGAAGCTGCCGACCTGATCAAGCAGACCTACGAGCACTTCGGACGCATCGACATGCTGGTTAACAACGCCGGCATCACCCGTGACCGTACGGTCCGAAAGATGACCACGGAAGAGTGGCGTGAGGTGATCGAGACCGATCTGAATGGTACTTTCTACTGCATTCAGGCAGCAGCCCCGTATCTCATCGAACAAGGAGGCGGAAGAGTCGTCACCATAAGCTCGGTCATCGGTCTGAGCGGAAACGTCGGGCAGGCCAACTACTCGGCGGCCAAAGCAGGCTTGATCGGCATGACCAAGTCGCTGGCGCTCGAGTGGGCGCGATACAACGTCACGGTCAACTGTGTTGCGCCGGGTTTCATCGACACTGACATGCTGGCAAACGTACCGGAAGCAATTCGGACGGAATTGACTAACCGCATCCCGCTTCACCGCTTCGGCAATGCGGACGAGGTCGCGAAAGCTGTCCGCTACCTCTGCGTCGACGGAGAGTACATCACCGGCGCCGTTCTTAATATCAATGGTGGGCTCTACATGTAAGGTCCCCGGATCGAAATCGACGAGCCGATCCCCCATCACCTCGGAGGTGATGGGGGATCAGTTGATTGCACTAGACGCGCTCGAAGACTGCAGCGATACCCATACCGCCGCCGATGCAGAGGGCGGCAACGCCGTAGCGGGCTTGACGCTGCCGCAGCTCGTGAGTGAGCTTGACGGCGAGCATGGCGCCGCTGGCGCCGATCGGATGCCCGAGGGCAACCGCACCGCCCATAGGGTTCAGCTTCTCTTCCGGTATGTGGAGCTCTCTCGCCGATCGCCAGCGCAATGGACGAGAAGGCTTCGTTGACCTCGAAGACGTCGATGTCCTCGAGCGACAACCGTGCTTTCTCCAGAGCGCGGCAGATTGCCGGGATCGGTCCCAGTCCCATGTAGGCCGGATCGACGCCGCTCACCGCGTAGGAGAGGAGGCGCGCATCGATGGGAAGTCCCAGCTCCTCCGCTTTCGATCTGCTGGCCACCAGCATGAGACCCGCGCCGTCGTTGATGCCACTGGCATTACCCGCGGTTACCGTGCCGTCTGCTTTGAAGGCTGGCTTGAGCCGCGCCAGTCCTTCAAGGCTCGTATCGGGCCGAACGTGCTCGTCCTGGACGAACTGCACCGATCCCTTGCGCTGCTTGACCTCCACCGGTACGATCTGGTCTCGGAAGTAGCCGGCCTCGATTGCCGCAGTCGCTCGCTCGTGGCTGCGTACGGCAAATGCATCCTGCTCCTGGCGAGTGATGCCATACTTCTGCGCCACGTTCTCTGCCGTGTTGCCCATGTGGTAGTTGTTAAAAACGTCCCACAGACCATCGGAGACCATGCTGTCGAGCATTTCGCCGCCCGGCATACCCATGCGATAGCCGTAGCGGGCCTTGGGCAGCAGGAAGGGCGCCTGATCCATGCTTTCGATGCCGCCGGCCAGGCACAGCTCCGCCTCGCCGACAGCGATTTCCTGTGCGGCCGAGACAACCGCCTGCAGGCCCGATCCGCACAGGCGATTGACCACCATGGCTGGAACCTGGACGGGGAGCCCTGCCTTAATGCCTACCTGCCGAGCCGGGTTCATGCCCTGGCCGGCACTGAGTACGTTGCCGATAATCACACTATCTACCTCGTTGCCATCGAGGCCGGTTCGTGCAAGGATCTCCGATGCCACTACGGTACCCAATTCAACTGCCGGGGTGTCCTTCAGCGTGCCGCCAAACGTGCCGATTGCCGTCCGAAGTGGCGTTGAGACTACGACTTCCGTTCCGTTCATGCCCATATTCGCCTCCTGTGTTGGGCCGTACCCGCGATCGCGTAACGATCAGCATGGCGGCAGTCAGGCGCCCCCGATTGGCCATGGTAGGACCACTATACGGAGCCTGATCCCTGGCGGGCTATCGGACGGCGGCCTGATCTTTGACAGCACAAAGGTTTAGATCGGACTACTGGACGATTGATTCCCGAGTGCACTCTGGCGAGCCTCTTGCTCGCCAGACGTAATACAGACGCCGTCTCTGCCTCGGTTACGGGACACAGCGAACCATTTTCAACACCATCCATCCAACCGGATCGCGGTCTTCCTGGTTCTCCAATCGGTCCATGCGACAGCATACTTCACATCTGTCAACTGCCCATCAACGTCGCTGTGCATAGCTACCGCCCGGGACGGTCTCGTGTTGTCCTCAACCAACCCATCGCGAGGACCGGGATCGTGCCATCCCGTCCGTCTCGACAGCCGGGCCGGCAAACGAGATTTCCAGCGGATCGTGCTCATCCTCCACCTTCCGCGCCGTCATAGACTCTCTCGGCGACATTTTCGCAGCGCCGACGCCGACAGGCGCCACTCCCTCATGGCAGCGCGTACACATCGATCAGATTATTGTCGGTTAAAGGATGTCGTGCACGACCGGCTTGTGTGCCGCCCAAGATGGGCGAGACGTGGTGTCGTCCACCAGCCCTTGGAATGTCCAGGCCGTCGCTATTGAGGGGGATTCACTGTTTCTTACTGACGAGCAAAGTGACCGGAACTGCAGCGGTCATGGGATCGTCTCCAGTTCGGCACGAATCCATCTGGGGCAGCGGAGATCGCGTAGTCGCGGTTGCTGGTCATGAGAATGGAGTGCGCATGCTACAAATGAATCAGCCAGAAATGGAGGTAGTTGGAGGAGGTTTGTCTTGAATTCGACCTCGATTGCCCAAGCCGACCCGCAGACCCTCAAGAACTACTACCTCGACCATTTCAGACGAAATCGCGATGCGATCCTGGAAGCTGCCGCCCTAGGCTTTGACCCGGCTATCAAGGGATGCCCCGGCTGGGATGTCGGCGCATTGACCGGCCACATGGGCCGGGTGTACACATTCTGGCTGAAGTGGGTGCGGGAGCGCCCGAGAGGCCACAGCAGAGAAGCCTGGGCCGAGATCGTGGCCGATCGCGAGGCGCGATTGCCGGGCTACCCTGGATGGGAGAAGGCCGGATTTCCGAGGGAATCACGCCCTGACGGGCTCATGGCATTCCCACGGCAAACCGGCGACGAGCTAGAGTCCGTCCTGATCGATCTCGGGCCCGAGGAGGCTGTCTGGACCTTCGTACCGGCATCGCAGACGGGCTCCTTCGTCTTCCGGCGGCTCGCTATGGAGACCGCCATCCACCGTTGGGACGCGGAGGAAGCGCACGGCATCGCTGGTCCCATCGACGAAGCTCTGGCCCGCGACGGCATCGACGAGATGCTCATGATGTTCCGCGAGGACCCAGCATACCAAGAGAACAAGGAACGCCGCCACGGCCAGAGCGTCCTCCTCCGCGCAGATCCGGGACCGGGCTGCTGGCTCGTTTCGTTTGGAGATCGCGGCACCAAGACTTCTACAGAAGAGGGCCCGGCTGATGTGACCGTCAGGGGCAGCGCTTCGGACCTGCACCTCTTCATCATGGGCCGCCGATCGTCAGAGGAGATGCAGGTCGAGGGCGACAGAGAGTTGGCGGCGGCTTGGGGTGATCTCGCCGGACGCTTCTGACAGATTCGCCTTCCCGAGTGTGGCGGCAACTGTGTGCAGCGACCTTGTTCCGGGGTCGGCCCGGCCGAGACTGGCCCTCTAGGTAGGGCTCCAGCCTTCCCGGGCAGAACCGGCGCCGACCGATCTTTCCGGCCTGTAATGAGCTCGTAAGCTCCTAGTGTTCCGCACCTGAAATAGGTGATGATTCAGCTTGGGCTAACGCGGCCCTGCCTCGGCGCACGGCAGCGATGATTTTGTCTGCGCCGGCCGTCCACACAAATGGTTTTGGGTCGGCGTTGTGTACGGCGAGATACTCCTCGATTGCTGCGGTCAATTCTGGGACGGAGCGGAACACGCCGCGACGGATCCGCTTTCCAGACAGTTGCGCGAACCACCGTTCGAGGAGATTGAGCCATGAACTGGACGTCGGCGTGAAGTGGAGGCTGAATCGCGGATGCCGTTGGAGCCAGTCGCGGACCTGCGGGTGTTTATGGGTCGCGTAGTTGTCGAGGATCATATGGATCGCCAGCTCTTGCGGGACTTCCCGATCGATGCGTTTGAGAAAGCGAAGAAACTCCTCGTGCCGGTGTCGAGGCAGGCACTGGCCAATGACCGCCCCAGTCAGCACATCCAGCGCTGCAAACAGCGTTGTTGTCCCATGCCGTTTGTAATCGTGAGTCATCGTTCCCGCACGCCCTGGTTTCATGGGCAGCGACCGCTGCGTCCGGTCCAGCGCCTGAATCTGGCTCTTCTCGTCTACGCATAGGACGACCGCCTGGTCGGGTGGGTTGAGATACAGGCCGACCACGTCGACGAGTTTCGACTCAAACTCAGGGTCGGTCGAGACCTTGAACGTGTCGACACGATGCGGTTGTAGCTTTCGAGACGACCAGATACGCTGGACCGTCGTGGCGCTTACTCCTTGCGCGCGGGCCATCGTCCGAGTGCTCCAATGGGTCGATGCTGGTGGCGTCGTATCCGTCGTCGCCCGAACAATTGCCTCCACCTTTGCCTGCGGGATGGTAGGTTTTCGGCCTCTGCCCTTGCGGACCTTGCCGAGATCCCGCAGTCCCTCCTCGGCAAAACGGGTTCGCCATTTGGCTACGCTGGCTGGCGAGACGCCGACCTCTGCGGCGACTCGGTAGGTGGCCATACCATCTGCGGCAAGGACAAGAGCTTTGGCTCGCTGGACCTCTCGATGAGGGGCAGTTTGAGACTTCGCGATAGAAAGCAGTACTTCACGCTGACCGTCAGACATCGGCAAGGCGGCGGTTGGAGTTCTCATGCTCCAACTTACCATAACTATCACTTAATTGCGGAGCACTACCTGTTGCCTGGAGAGGACCGCGCCGGGTCGTGGCGGTTGGTCGTCGCGGTCGTTAGGCGTCTGCGACTCGCTAATGGAGGGCCGAGGGCGCAGTGCTGCGGCAGCTGGACGTCGCGGTCCTTTGGCTACGGCGACCCGGCGACGGATGACCGGGCCGCGGTTGCGGCCGCCGGACTTGGCCGTCGTTCCTTCGGCTTCGGGGATCGGGGAATTGAAGGCCTAGACGAAACGCGACGGCCTACTCACCGCGGCACTGCAACCTCCGAAGCGGCTCTGCGCTCATTGCCCCTCCGTACCAAATTTCCCCGGGACGAACGTTTGAGCCAAAAAGCGGTGCAGCGTTTTTCACCCTAACCCCCATTTTGCCGATTCGGTTTTTGAGAGCTAGGGGTGGTGTCTTTCTCAGTCGTCTCCCGTGCGTGCGTGCGGGTGACAATGGGGTAAGCCGCTCCTCTGGCGGCTGATGGGGGCTGCGTGCTAGGCCGGGCCGACCAACAAGGCGACCTGTTTGATGACCTCAACCGGTTTTGTGAGGAGCGCCTTCCGGCAAACTCGATCTTTGCGTTCCTGCATCGGGAACGTGATCGACTCTTCCCTGACTCCGCGTTCGCTGACCTGTTCCAGGAGCGAGGAAGGCGCTCCGTTCCGCCGTCCGTGGTTGCCACTGTCATGGTGCTGCAGCGGCTGGAGGGACTCTCGGACAGAGAGGCAGTTGAGCGGTATATGTTCGACGCTCGCTGGCGCTATGCCTGCGGCGTGGGGCGGTTCGATGGGGCCGGGTGGCCCAGCTTCGTTCATACCGTCCTGGTCGACATGCGGGAGCGGCTGCGCCTATCGGAGCGGCCGAACCGGGTCTTTGAAGTAGCGCGTGATGCCGCGAAGCAAGCGGGGCTGGTTGGGCGAAAGCGAGTGCTTGACTCAACGGCCTTGTATGACGCGGTGGCAACTATGGATACGGTCACGCTCATCCGCAACGCCATCCGCGGCCTCTTGCACGTAGCCTGGGCGGACTTGGGGATTGAACTGCGCGCGGTGCTTCGCTCCGGGGATGACTATGCGACCGCGGACAAGCCGCACATCGATTGGGACGACCGTGCAGCGCGGGAAGCGCTGATCGATAGCCGAGCCAGGGATGGGTACCGATGCCTACACCTGCTGGAAGGTCTGTCGCTTGATGGTCCCGTTGCGCAGGCGGCGGCGTTATTGGCGACGGTGCTGGGTCAGGACCTGGAAGAAGACCAGGACGGTGTATTCCGCATCGCCAGGCGAGTGGCCAAAGACCGCGTGATTTCTACGGTAGATCCCGAGGCTCGGCATGGCCATAAGACCTCAGCCCGTGGGTTCGACGGGTACAAGGGGCACACGGCTGTGGACCCGGACTCAGAGATCATCACGGCGACCGCTGTGACCCCGGGCAACACCGGTGACGATCGCGTAGCCGAGGAGTTGATCGGTGACCTCCTGAGCGATGAGGCTGACATCCGGGAGGAGAAGGATGACCTGGAGGAGCCGGCAACAGAGCCCAATCCTCCAACCGGGGAAGCGGTTGTCGACACCGCAGACGCAGCAAGCTCGGATCGACCGCGCCTCTACGGCGACAACTCATATGGAACGGGCAGGATGCATGAGGTCTTGGCTGACGCAAAGATCGAGTCGCGATGTAAGACTCGTTTACCGACTGCCCCACATGGTCGCTTCGCCAAAACCTGCTTTGCCATCGATCTCCGTGAGCAAACCATCACCTGTCCGGCGGGCGTCTCAGCCACGATCAGGTCCGCGGCTGGAGGGGGTGGGACTGCCCACTTCGGCAGTTACTGTGCACCATGCCCCCTACGAGAGCAGTGCACCCAATCTCGATCTGGACGCACGGTTAGCGTCGGCCTGCACGAGGCAGCCTTGGCGCAGGCCCGCGAGACCCAAGCCGATCCGGCCTGGATTGCCGATTATCGCGCCACTCGGCCTAAAGTTGAGCGCAAGATCGCTCACCTCATGCGGCGTAAGCACGGTGGTCGGCGGGCACGGGTTCGCGGCAGGCAAAAGGTCGCCGCTGACTTCGCCCTGCTCGCCGGCTCGGTAAATCTGGCGCGACTTGCCACGCTCGGCCTCGGTTGGACACCCGCAGGCTGGGTTAGGCCAGAAGCCCACGACTGATCACGCTCGCTTCGGTACCGCCACCGTCACGGTTCACCAGCCTCTCAAGCGCCACCGACCGCCGAGCCCGTTGGCGTCAGTAAGTTCAAGGCCCACATCTCCTTCCTGAGCTCGGCCTGACTCTCACCGACACGAGAGTCCCCTCACATAACACCAGCCTCCTAGTGCGGTCTTCAGGCGAAGACGCCCTCGAAGCGGTGCCTCCACCCTTGACACCCGAGCGCTCAAGTCCCCCTTAGAAAATTGTCGGGAGAGGAGTTGCCATAAGCCTAGAGTTAGAGAAACACACTACCCACCGAGGCCTAGGACCCGACCGTCAAAGCTTCACGGGCGTCCAGTGGTGGCCCGCGTCATGAGTCACGAAGATCACTCCGACCTTCGCTGGATACTCGTCCGGCCCGTATACAACCCAGGCAGTGGTGTTGGTCGTGAACGTGATGTCATTCCATCCGGCGCCGCCGTCGCCTGATGCAATGACGCGGGTCCACTTGGTACCCTTGCCATCGTTGTAATCCATAAACGAACCATCGGAGAACGACGCCACGGCCAGGTTGCCTGAGGCCGAGGCGGCGAGCTGTGCCTCAATACCAAATGGTGGCAGCATGCCGGCGAACGTGTCGGTCCCCGCCATGTTGTTGGACCGGTACACGATTTTTTCGGCCTTGCTGAAGCCTGGATTTCCGTCGCACAACAGATCCACGTCGTGAGCTGAGGTCGCCACTACGTCCGCGAGCGCGACGTCCTGGGAGTGGTCGCATGGCGACTTACGATCGACGAAATGAGTTCCGTCGGTACTCGAGTAAAGCCGGTCAGGCATTCCGAGCTCAAGCAGCTCATCCCACACGTAGACGGAGTTCCCGTGAAGGGCGATACCTGAGCCGAAGGACATGGGCAGCGCAAGGGGGAGCTTCTTCCATCCTCCTCCAGCCGCATTTCGGCGGAGGAGGGTCAGATGCTTGTGGCACCCGAGTCCAGTATTGAACTTACACGAGGAGACGATTGCATAGGTGACCGTCGACGTCGTGGCGAGTGCGACCAGGTGATGCGCACCGCTAGGAACGGGCTGCGCCTTCCAGGTGCGTCCGCCATTGGTAGTCAGATACAAGCTCGTCCCATACGCCCAACCCACGTAAGAGGACATGAAGCGAATCTCAGTTACGCCGAGACTCGGGTTAGAGAGTTGCTCAACAGGTGCTGGAACCTTCCCGACCATCGACCACGTCGCTCCGCCATTGGTGCTGCTGACGACGTCGGTACAACTGTGACCGTTGCATGGGGAAGACCCGAGGATCCATCCATGACGCGGAGTCAGCCAGGTTATGGAGTTGGCGATGAAACCGTTAGGAACAGGAAGCGTCTTGGCTGCGGCCATCTGCAACGGCGAAAGGGTGGCTGCCGCCAGCAGTCCGGTGCCAACAGCAAACCACAAAGCTTTACGCATGCGTAGCCTCTTTCTTCGGTCGTTATTCTTCTAAGCACCATTGGGGTCGCCGAGGTTCATGAGGTGACGGTACGCCCAGTCTAACGATCGGGGTATGAAGCGGTCGGCATGCGCGCCTGAGCTCGGAACCAACTGTTATCCGACCTCGGCATCAGTACCGACAATGATGCTCTCGACGCAAATTATCTATGGATAACAATAGCACCCGATCGTGCTCACTATCACCTTCGTTTTCGCGCGCGCCTGCAGAGGTGTGGTCCAGTTTGCCGAGAGCCTGGCGAAAAACGACGCCAAGAGCAACCTGAGAGGCCTACTCGGCGTGGACGACGATTAGCACAGCGGCGTGGTCGACCGGCGGGGGCGGGGTGATCATGGCTCTTCCGTTAATACGGGAACGTCCTCGTGCTTGCCCCATGATGGAAAAACCGGCTTGGCCAGCATCATGAGGCGGCTGGGTTTTCCTGCCCGGGCGACTCGGTTCGCCGGGATAAAGCCTTCAAGAAATCGAAGCGCGACATCCACGAACACGGCTAGTGCGGCCACGGCTATGGCGCCCGCCTCAATCTCGCCCTGGCTGTTGATGCTGAAGTTGTACACCGCGTCGTAGAACAGAAAGCCGAGATCGTGGATACCTATGAAGGCTGCCACGCTCGCGATGCCAATCGTCGCGACCGCGGCGATCCTGAAGCCACCGGCAATCACGGGCAGGGCGAGAGGCAATTCCACACGAAAGAAGACCTGAACGGGGTTCATGCCCATGCCCCGGGCCGCTTCCTTGATCTCGGCAGGGACCCCGTCCATTCCGGCGGCCACGTTGCGCACCAGTATGAACTGTGCGTAAGCCACGAGCACCACGAGTGCGGTGTTAAAGCTGAGTCCGAACCCCGGCACTTGAAGCAAGACCAAGAACAGCGCAATACTCGGTATCGTGTACACGGTGTCCAGGGCGCCGAACACGGGCACGTACAACCACCGGACACGGTTCAAGAGAACCCCGACGGGCAAAGCAATCGCGAGTCCAATCAACAGGGTAGCAGCGGTGAGTTGAACGTGTTCTCCCGTGTACGCCGAAACATTGTCCCAGTAAGCATTCATATAGGCAAAGCCACCGAAGCGATCTAGAAATGGCAGACCCACCAAGCGGTGGAGAGCAACCCCTAGGACGTTCGCCATCTGGGCAAGCGCCCAGAGCAAGGGTTCCCTCGCCAGCCAGATGCCTACGAGCGCAGCGACGGTTACCAGCACCGGCCGGGCTCGAGCAAGCCGGACCCGCCAGGAGATCGAGTGATGGGTAAGGTCTATTCGTGGACCGCCAAGGAGTGCTCGGTGCGCCCATTGCTGCCACGAGCACGAATGTGATCGAGAGTTAGGTATCCAATCGGGTTTCTATCCCCATTCACGACGCTCACCGCATTCACGCCCTTGGAGAGCAGAACACCCACGGCATCGCGAACATTCTTGTCGGCTGAAACCTGTTCGCTCGGCGGAGCCCCTCCGTTCAAGGGCAGCATACACGCCGTCACCTTCACGAGACTGAGCTGACGGAGGACATCGTCGGTATCGAGCAGCTCGCGGACAAACTCGTCGGCCGGCTCAGTAAGAATCTTGAAGGGGGTATCGTACTGTACGACGTATCCTTCTCGCATCACTACGATCCGGTCAGCGAGCTTCAACGCTTCTTCGACATCGTGTGTAACGAATAAGACGGTTTTGTGCACTTTGCGCTGAATGGCGACGAGCTGGTCCTGGAGGTGGGTACGCGTAATGGCATCGATGGCACCGAACGGCTCATCCATCAGCATTATGGAGGGATCCGCGGCCATCGCACGAGCAAGGCCGACGCGCTGCTGCTGTCCGCCGGACAACTGTTTAGGGTAGCGCTTGGCGTACTGCCGTGCTGGGAGTCCTACCAAGTCGAGCAGCTCTTCGGTTCTGCTCTTGATGCGGCTCGAGCTCCAGCTCAGCAATTTGGGCACGGTTGCGATGTTCTGAGCCACGGTCAAGTGGGGAAACAGGCCCACCTGTTGAATGACGTACCCCATGTGACGACGTAGGTCGGTAACTTTTATGTCTCTGATGTTGCGGCCGCCGACCTCGATCTCACCCGACGTCAGCTCGATCAAGCGGTTGGTTGTTTTCAGCAGAGTGGTCTTGCCGCATCCGGATGGCCCAAGCAGGACAACGAAGTCTCCCTGCTCGATGTCCAGGGTCACATCGTGAACTCCAGCTTGGGAGCCTTTTTGATAGACCTTGGTGGCGTCGAGGTACGAAATCAAGGCCATAGGTAACAAACGCGCGCGACAGAATCAGCCACGAAATGAGTAAGTTGGTTCGACAATTGCTTGTCCTGGCCGTGGGTCATGGGGCCGGAGCAGACGCTCCGGCCCCGCCAGGCCTTTTCGTTTGAATCAGATGAGATGATGCTTCTTCAGGAAGGCACGGGCGATGTCTTCTTCCTTCTTGCCCTGCGCCGCGGCTTCGTAGTTCATTTTCTGAAACGCTTTCGTCGTGAGATAGTTGTGAATCTGATTGAGGTAATTCGTCATTTTGGGATACGTTTTAAGGATGTGACCGCGGGCCACCGGGGCGAGCTGGTAGGGCGGGAAGAACCTCTTGTTGTCGGTCATCACCTTGAGATGGAACTCGGGGATCTGTCCGTCAGTCGAGAAGACCTGAATCACATCGACGGCGCCCTGCTCAATCTGCTGGTAGAGAACACCCTGCCCGCCGGGGGCCGAGACGCTTTTGAACTTGGCGTGGTATCCACGCTGAAGGCCAAGCAGACAGTCATTTCTCGTCGTACATTCAGCCAGGACGGCGATGCTGAGATTATGAGACTGCCGAGCGAGGTCTGAAAGCGTCTTAAGATGGTATTTGGATGCGGTCTTCGGAGTAACGGCGAAGGCATTCGAGTCATTCATTGGCGCGGGATCGAGCCACACTATATTCCACTTCTTTCGGAACTTTTGGTTGACGATCAACCAGATCTTGTGGGGGTCGTGGCTGGGCAACTTCTTGTAGTTCAGGATGTCGAACAGCCCGGTGCCGGTGTATTCAGCGTAGAGGTCAATGTCGCCGTGGATCATCGCCTGATTCACCTGAACCGCGGTTTGCGGCGCGAAGTGTGACGTATCAACCTTCATGCCATGGTGCTGCAGCGCGAGAGCATACAGCCAGCCCGCTATATTGACCTCAGTGAAGCCCTTACTGGCAATGCGGATGGCAGGCTTTCCGGCGGCCTCGACCATGAACATTTCCGGCCCGGCGACTGCCACGGCGGCGGCTCCGACGCCGGCTGCCCCAATGAACGTTCGTCTCGATACTTTATCTGTCATTTCTCGGCGGTACTCCTTGTTGATTTACGGCTAAAAGATCGGGCGTCGTTTCGAGTGTCTTGAGATTCAAGTCCTCCTTGCGGTCTTGTCTGAGAATTGATTGATGGTCACGCCGCTGGTGGGGTAGCTGCACGCTGAGCTACGCTGAGAATCACCTCAGCAGATAGAGCTATGGCGGCGACAGCAAACACACCGACGATCAGCTGACTGGTGGCGTCGAACCCGCCGCCCAGGGCCTTTTCGATTTCCAACCCTAAGGTGGGATAGCCGATGTAGGCTGCGATCGTGGCGCTGGCAATCACGTCGATCGCAGCCGTTCGGATTCCGGCGAGCATAATCGGAAGGGCCAACGGGGTCTCGATTCTCACGAGCACCTGACGCCGGGCCATGCCCATGCCCTCGGCGGCTTCAACCACAGGTCGATCAACGCCGCTGAAGCCGACGGTGGTGTTAATGAATATCGGAGGACAGGCGAGGATAGTGAGCGCTACGAGAGCCGGTGTAAATCCAACTCCGATCCAGGGAATGGCGATAAAGAGGATGGCTATGCTCGGGATTCCACGCGCAATCCCGATCACGTTGCTGGCGGTCACGGCCAGGAGACGAAACCTCGAAGCAATGACTCCGAGGGGAACGCAGATAATGGTCGCTATGAATATAGCGAGGCCGCTGACCTTTAGCTGGTTCTGGACTTCTTCCCAGAATGTAGGGCTCGATTCTCCTTGCGCGTACTTTATGGCTTCTTGAATGGCGCCCGGCATCAGGTCATAAAAAAAAGCTCCTGGCCGGCTTACAGCCAAAAGCAAAGCGACGCCGATCACAGCGGCGATACCGAGAGATCCGCATACCACAACCAGCCCGCGACGACCAAAGGGACTCACGAGCCACGCTCAGTACGAGATTTGCAACGCGGAGGCGAAATGCCGGTCAGGCGAAGCACGCCATCGCGGCGTCCATGGATTGCCGGCGCATGCACTGAAACGGACCATAGCTCGCTGGGCCATGGTCTCCGTTTCCGCCGTAGCAAGGCATGAGCTGCCGACTCGACCCAACTCATGCTGTGATTATACCGTCATTTAGCAAGTCGCAATTGTGGTGTACACCACATTGCGGCGCGAGCGGAATTGAGAAGCAGGGCATACGTAGGAGCTAGTCGCCCGGGTCATCGCCCCGGCCGAGAGCGTAGGCTCGCCTGCTGACCAGCCGGTACACATCAAAGAGCTGCTGGCGCCACTCGTCGGTCTGACCCCGTATGGGCAAGGGACCAAGCCGTTTCACGAGACCTCCCGGCACGGGGGCCGGCGCGATGTGGACCTCGAAGTCACTTAGTGGCTTTGAGGCGCGCCAGAAGGTATCCAAGGTGTAGTCGTCTGACCCATTGCCAGTTGGAACCAGGGGCAGCGCGTTGACAGTTTGGTCCTCGGGGCGCCCCTGCAGCGCTTTGACGATGTCGTGCCGACTGCGGCCCCGAAGCTCGAACAATACGAACGGATCACGATCGAACTCGGTGCTGAGAACGTAATGGACGGCGGCTATGTGCTTGCACGGGTTCACGGGGTCCGGACAGGTACATTCCATCGTGAATGCAGCGGCGTTCCTGGGGATCAAGGGGACGTCGGCGGCATTGAAGATGTCCTCGATGTTCTGGGGCATATCGCCGGCCAGCAGCTTGGCGGCATAGAGCGCCTGCCGCCCGAGCCGCTTGATAACTCTATCCCATTGCTCGTCGTTGAGCGTCTGCAGTCCGATCACTGACTTGTAGGGCCAGGGACGTGAGCCTTGGACCGCGGCCGTTACCACGCCTGGCTTTATGTCAATGTCCAGAACATTGCCGCGTCGGGCGTAGTCACGGCCCCGCTCCAAGCGGGCCGTCCATCCGAAGCGCTCGAGGGCGGCCAGCCAGCGGCGTGCCCACCAGTGCGTCCCGAACTCAGACGAGGGGCGGGTACGTGCGGGCAGGCGCAGCGGCGCCCGGCCGCGACCAGTCGGCTTGCGCTTACTTGGTGTTTTGGCCACCTTCTTGGCGCCAGTCCGGCCGGTTCTTGAGGATCCGGTCACCCGGCCCGACGGCTTTCGGCGTTCGACCGCAGCTACTTTCTCGGGATCCCGGCTAGCATGGTCGGGCGATGAAGAGGCGGCGGGACGGCTCGAAGCAGACCGTCCGCGGCGACGGCGACGTTTTCCGCGGCTTCCGGGAACAGACGTCTGCTCCACCGGGGCTTTATCTTCGTACGGGGGCGCCGCCACATCAGGAGTCTGATTCTGAGTAGTCTCTATCGTTGAGGCGGGCGGCCGCTTCCGAGTCGGACGACGGCGTCGAGGCTTCGTTGGCTGATCCGGTTCACCGGTAGCGGCCGGCGAGGTGCTTACATCTATCTCGGGTTGGGACACGTCTAAACTCCGACCATCTCACGCCGCAGCGCCAACACGTCTCGGAGTTCGGACGTAGACAGCTCGGTCAACCATCCTTCGCCGGTACCGACGATCTGTCCGGCAAGGGCGCGTTTGCTCTCAAGCATTTCGTCGATGTGCTCTTCCAATGTGCCAACAGTGATGAACTTATGGACCTGTACGTCGCGAGTTTGGCCGATGCGGAAAGCGCGATCCGTGGCCTGCTCCTCGACGGCAGGATTCCACCATCGATCATAGTGGAACACGTGATTCGCCTTGGTCAGGTTGAGTCCGAGGCCGCCGGCTCGAAGTGAGAGCAGAAAAATCATTGGTCCCCGCTGCGGATCCTGGAACCGATCGACCAGACGCTCTCGCATATAACGAGGCGTTCCGCCATGGAGGTACAGTACGTCGCACCCGAGGCGCCGCTCCAGGTAGCGCTGCAACTTTCCGCCAAACTCGGCAAATTGGGTAAACACGAGTGCGCTATCGCCCTCCGCGATGACCTCCTCCAGCATCTCTTCAAGTCGTAGCAGCTTGCCTGACTCAGAAGGCCGGAGCACCTGTTCGCCCAACACATGGCCTGGGTGGTTGCAAACCTGCTTGAGTTTGGTCAGCGTTGAGAGTACGAGGCCGCGGCGCTGAATACCATCGCTAGCGTCGATGTGCCTCAGCATATCGTTGACGGTGCTTTCGTATAGCTCGGCCTGTTTTGGGGCCAGGGAGCAATAGACCTTCATCTCCATCTTTTCGGGAAGGTCGGCGATGACGGTGGGGTCGGTTTTTACTCTCCGAAGAATGAATGGCTTTACGAGGCCGCGCAGCTGACGCGAGGCCTCGGCGTCACCACCACGCTCAATGGGAACGGCAAAGCGATGCTGAAATGAAACCTGAGTCCCGAGGTACGAAGGGTTGAGGAAGTCCATGATCGACCACAACTCTTGCAAGCGATTCTCGACCGGAGTACCGGTCAGGGCAAGTCTGAACCCGGCATCCAGATCGCGAACCGCCCTGGCCTGCTGCGTTTCAGGGTTCTTGACGTTTTGTGCCTCATCCAGCACGACACCGTGCCAGGCGACCCGTTTTAACTGTTCTAGGTCTCTTGCCACGAGCGAATAGGTGCTGATCACGACGTCGTGCTGGGAGGCTTGACGCACGAAGGTTTCACCACCGTGGCGGCCGGCACCGTGATGGAGCATCGTTCTGAGCGACGGTCCGAAGCGCTCGATCTCATGCACCCAGTTCCCAGCCACTGACATCGGACACAGCAACAATACTGGTCCTTTGAGGGTTTTCGATTCCTGCCGGTGAAGCAGCAGAGCAATCATCTCAACGGTTTTTCCCAAGCCCATGTCGTCCGCAAGAATCCCACCGAACCCGTGCTCAACCATAAACTCCATCCAGCCGGCGCCGCGCCGCTGGTAGGGTCTCAAATCACCCTGCAGCGAAGGCGGATCGAGCTCGGCACTCTTGGCGTCGCCTCCGGCGAACTGCTCCAGCCACCCCTCGAACTCAACCCGATCGATGTTCAGGCCCATCACCTGATCCTGGGCAGTAAGGTCCAACGCCTGGAGGAGGGTGGCGATGCCATTGTTGCGCTGAGCGGCCCAGAAACGCTGGACTCGCTCGGCCTCTTCCGGATTGAGCTCGATCCACTCATTCCTCATGCGAATCAGCGGCACCTTCATCTTGACAAGACGGTTGAACCCGTCCGGGGAAAGGGGGCGGCCGCCGAGGACCACCTGCCACCTGAATTTCACCGGCGAGTCGAATCCCCGAATATCCGCGGCATCCCCGACAGGCTGTATTCGAATTCTCCACGCCAATCCAGTGCGGCGGCGGTTCCACCATCCTGGGGCCATAACGACGACGTCGCTCTCCTCGAGGATAGGAGCTGCTTCCTTCAGGAACTGGTATGCCTCATGAACCGTGAGGCGAACGACCTCGGGGTGCTGGTTTTTCAGTCCCTTGGCTATGGGAGGAAATACGCGGGCGGCCAAGCCAAGATCGTACAGCAGCTTCTCCTGCGGGCGACGAAAGCGGTCCTTGACGTCCTCCCACTGACGACCGCGCTCACGCCACACCTGGCCGGCAGGTACGAGCACCGAGGAATCATCTGCCGCCTGGAGCAGGAATGTCAGAGTCCACTCGTCATTGCCTTCCTTGGGGGGCCTGAGCCGTAGACAGGTGCGAAAGCCCAAGGCTTCGGGAGTCTCGAAGAGCGGTTCAAGCCATTGTTCGAGGGCCGTTCTAATACGATCGGCACCGACAACGGGCCGCGGGTTCTCCGCGGTCAGCGAGGAGACCCAACTCCGGATAGCGGCGGCGGCGCCCTCGGCCGACGAAGACGACCGGCTTCCACCATACCGTTCGACGAGCCAGTTGCGAGCCAGGTTGTCGACCGCGTATGCGAGAAATTCGAATAGCAGGTCATTCACCGAGAGCTCGGGTTCCTCACCGTTGACCACAGACCGGCAAGCGAGCGGCATGGCGGCCGCCAACTCGGAGAACCGTTCGCGGTCCGAGCCCTGGAGGAGTGGCACCCACCTTCCGACGGCTTGCTCTCCATTCGTCCCCAAGACGGGAATAATGCGCTCGCGAGCCATGAACTCGAGAGCAATACGGGCGGCCGTTCGCCAGAAAAGAATATCGTCGCCCAGGCGAGCCTCGGTCTCGTCCAATTCGACAAGACAGCGGACCGCCTCTCCGGCGGTGAGAGCGACTCCGGTGATCTCTATCGGCTTGAGGTGAGTATCGCCGTTGAACTCGCTCTGGGTTGATGGGAGAGGCTGCTCGTCGGTCGCGGGCACGGCAAGCGTGAGGCGTGACGCATGCCCGTGTACGTGACCGTTTTCACCGTGGAGTAAAGCGGCTCGCACTTCCGTGCTGGGAACTGCGTAGCGGGAGCCACTCGCCGCATCCTCGGCCCACACCACCAAAGCCGGGTCCTCTCCTGTGCGCCAAACGGCGTGCAGGACGGGCGTAGCCGGCGTGCTATCCAAGCTTGTTACTAGGAGTGTGGAAGATTCGCAAAAGGTACATCAACATTCGAAGCTCAATACAATACATAGTCTTCCCGTGCACGGGGACAGTTACAGGCAACCTCGCATCAGTTAGGCAACCCGGGTGCTCGCCGAGGACGGGATCGGGACAGGCTTAAAGAGAAGCGTACTCGGCGTTCTTAGTCGAGTGGCCGGTCTCCATCCACATACCCAATTGGCGGAAGTACCACAGGGCCGGATATCTGCGTTACTGAAGGCGCCGCGACGTGCGCGTGCGCCTGCTCGCTCTCCTGGTCACTTTTGGGATTCAGCACTTCTAAAGAGGCGATCAACTCAAAACATACCTGGCACCGGAACCATGTCAAGCGGTGCACCGCGCCGCCGACCGTGCGCTCACAGACCCGCTCAACGGGCGACACCATGGTAGAGCAACATGACCGGCAGGCTCTCAATAATGTCTCACATTAGATCGGAACTGCAACCCGAACAGCATGCGCACCGATCAGCCTAGACTTGGCCTTACCCTTACTCTTTTCCATTATCGCATAGATGAGAGGACTTTCGCATCTCTGCGGATCGTCTGGCCGACCACACTCTGCGAGGCATATATCTCCGCGACTCTGTCAATAGAAGGATCGGCTCAGGGGGCGCGGTTCTAGTTCTTAAAGACTTGAGACGTCGAAGGCTCGCGACACGAGGGGTTTACGCGGCCTCTCGCACTCGGCATACCATTATGCAGTCGGCGTGGCACTACCACCTATAGCGAAGAAGTACACACAGCTTCCTGCAGAAATACGACCTAGACCCGATGGGGGCCCGTTCCCATTCCGTTTATGGTGGAAGCAGTGAGACCCGCAGGGCACATCCGTCGATGACAAGCCGGCGAGAGATGTTCAGGAACGGCCATTAAGCCCTACGAGGGTAGCGAGAAGCAAGGAGAGAGTAGCGATGTTGATCGGCGTACTAACAGGCGGTGGCGACGTTCCGGGGTTGAACCCATGTATCAAGTCCATCGTCGACAAAGCAAATGACGAGGGACATCAGGTCCTGGGCATTCGACGAGGGTGGGCCGGTCTCCTGGAGTACAACCTTGACCTTGGCGCCGACAATAGCGCCTGTGTTGTGCCGTTGAACCCCGATAGAGTGCGGACAATTGACCGGTCCGGCGGCACGTTCCTCCACACCTCGCGAACCAATCCTTCGAAAGTGTCGCCGGACGCGTTGCCGCCCTTTTTGAGGAATGAGGTTTCGGGGGAGCCACCATACGACTGCACGCCCCACGTCCTGAAGGTCATCGAGCGGGTTGGCATCGACGCGCTCCTTCCCATCGGCGGAGACGATACCCTGAGCTATGGTCTGCGGCTGCATCGGGAATCAGTACCGGTGGTCGCGATACCGAAGACGATGGACAACGACGTCAATGGCACGGACTACTGCATTGGGTTCTCCACAGCCATTTCACGAAGCGTCGAGTTCATGGACGCGTTCCGCACAACCATCGGATCTCACGAGCGGATCGGGGTAGTCGAGCTGTTCGGCCGGAACTCGGGGGAGACCGCTCTGGTGTCGGCGTACCTAGCGGACGCGGACAGGGCGGCTATACCGGAAGTTCCGGTCGACATAGAGCGACTGGCCGAGCTGGTGGCGGTTGACCGCGAGCGTAATCCGTCGAAGTATGCGCTGGTCGCCGTTTCCGAGGGAGCGATCATCGCGGGCGGAACGGTGGTCGAAACAGGAGAAGCGGACGCGTACGGGCACCGCAAGCTCGGCGGGGTAGGGCAGATGTTGAGCGAAGACTTGAAGCGCATCACGGGCATCGGCACGGTATACCAGCAGCTAGGCTACCTCATGCGCTCGGGGGCTCCCGACCCACTGGACAGGATGGTAGCGATCAGCTATGGCAATCTGGCACTGGAGCTGGTGCTACGGGGCGACTCGGGGATGATGGTGGCGTTGCGCAACGGCATCTACACCGAACTTCCGGTAGAGACGGTGGGGGAAGCTGTGAAACGCGTGGACGTCGGAGAGCTGTACGACAGCGAGCAGTACCGGCCGAAGGTGCGGCATCCTATGGGAAAGCCGATGTTTCTGTACTACGTTCACGGTTGACGGTAGACGGTAGACGGTACGGTAGGGTTCACGGTAGACGGACAGTTCACAGTAGACGTTAGACGGTCACGGTTGCGGTAGACGTTGCTCAGCGTTCAGCGCGCACCGTCGTTCGGTCATGGGGTGACGCTAATCGGTCGGCGGTAGACGGCGCCACGCGGGAAGCTGTGCCGGCCATTCTCGGTGCGAAGCTGGTGCGCGCGACGCACGCTGCGACGCACATGGCCGAATACCCAGCTCTTGACTCTCCCTATATCGAAGAAGACCCGCTTCGTTCTTGTGGTGCACCAGACACATGAGCGGCTGCCGCTCTCAACGGCGGGAGATCACGTCGAGAGTACCTCGACTGTCGCGGCCCCGCGAGGAGATAGGCTACTTCTCGCTAGCCTCGGGCGCCTATAAAGGACACTACTATGTTTCTCGGCCGGGGGCGATCTAGCTCGACCAGGAAGAGGCGCTGCCAGCGGCCCAGCATTAACTTTCCATCGAGAACGGGCACGGATTCGCTGGCGTTCAGGAGCAGATGCTGGCAATGGGAGTGAGCGTTTGGGACACTCGTCCTCTTCGATGTTGACGGTGCGAACAGAAAAATCATTGTGCCGGTAGTACCGATCCGACGGGCGCAATTCCACATAGAAACGCCTCCATGTCCTTCAAGAGCTCGGGCTCATTTTCGTTGAGCTTGATCGAGGCGGTGGTGTGCTGCGACGTTATCACGGCAATCCCAGAGGCCAAGCCACTTCTCGCCAAGCATATCCATAACCACCTTGGTTATGTCAATGAATTGTGGAGCTTTGGTGGTCTGTACACAAAAGACCGCATGCATCCCGCCGGCCGGAGTCACGACTGTGATCTCTGGCTCGTCAACCGCAATATCGGCAGCACTGCTGAACACTTGCACGCTATTCGCTCCCCAAACCCATTACCAATGGCTCAATTTGTAAGAATGCCCACCACTATGTATATACGGCGTAGGCGGCGCAATTGTTTCGCTGTCGAGGTCAACCGGTGAGGGAGCGCGTCGGGGCGGGCTCGCCCGATCATGGCAAGAGCCAGAGATCCAGCGCCGGTCACCCCCGCAAGACCTACGAGAATCGGACCCAACCACGGGATCGCAATAACGAAACAGGCGGCGAACATGCCCGAGACGACCGTCCAGAGCAGCCCAGCGTCATGGTTACGCAGCCTGGCGAGGTACCGCCCGAGAGTCACGGCGGCACCTGTGAGCCCCACAAGCCACGCGGCGGCCGCGGCGACGGCAAGCAGCAGGGCGAAGGGCAAACCAAAAAGGCTGAGCCCGAGCGGCACAGCCAAGAACATAAACAAAAACACTCCCATCAGGCCGGCGACAGCGCTGCGGAGCAGGTCTCGATGACATGTTGTTGGCCACGATAACCGTCTGCCACGGCAGAGTCAAGGCGATGCAGGTGCAAACGAGCAGGAGTGCGAGGCCTACCGCAAAACTGATTCTGCTGTAGTGCCAGGTCTGACTGACCCAGTTTCCCGCGGCAGGAGCATCGGAGCCAGACCAACGGACCATGCGGCTCCCCACTCGGCCGTCAACCTGGACATGGGGAGCGCGAAAGACCGAATCGCCGACAGATACGATGTCGCGGTGCACGCGGGCGCCCGGCTCGAGGTAGATCGGCGACGCCACAGTGGCTATGTCGTCTGAGACGACGCCGCCAACGTGGACCTGGCCGAGTACATCTATCACCATAGCCTGGGATCCGCGAGGCAGATACACGTTGGCCCCAAACGCCAACAGCGGATGTCGCAAAGGCGCACTCGACGTGAACGACCTGGGCCCTATCCATACCGTACCCCGGACGACGGCCAGCGCCGGCACAGAAGCGGCCAGAGCCAAGGCCAGTACCCAAGCTACCAAGAACACGCGGCGCTTGGCGGCGCCGCTCACGATTCGTATTCCGGAAGCGATGACTGGCGCTGAGCGGCGCGTGAAGCCCACACCAGCCAGCTCACGACGCCAATCAACAGCAGGGCATCAATCAACACGGGGAGAACGCCTATGCCCAGATACGCGAGGAAAGATGAGTCAGCCCGGTGGGCAACCGCCATCATCAAAGTGAAGTAGGTAGCGAATCCGATCAGAGAGCGGGCACCGGTGCCGAACGTCCATGGCAAGGCAGCCCAGCAGGCAGCTCCGACCAGCGGAAGGCCAACGATGCCCATCCACCGCCAGCGTCTGACGGTGGCGTGACGGCTGCGTTCGACGTCAGCAGCGCGCAGCCGGGCTTCGAGCCTGGCGGAAAAGTCACTGGGCAGACCGCCCTCGGTACGACGGTGCTGACTCATGCGCTCAGAGCGCCTCCGGAACGAGGTCGAGGCGCCTTCCGGCCAGTGCCTCACGCAGGAGGATCGTCGCCCGGCGGATCTGAGTTTTCACCGCGCCCAGGGTCTGCCCGGTGGCGTCAGCGACCTCCTGATAGCTGAGGTCGCTCCAGTACCGCAACATCAAGATGCGATGATATTTTTCAGGAAGGGCTTCAAGCGCATGCTGAAGGGTCTCATCCCGACTACGGAGTAGCATGGCCATCTCAGGGTCCTCTTTCTGGTCGACCACGCGGATAGCTTGGAGGAGTTGATCGGGCATGGGAGCGACGTGCCAGTCGCGGGCGCGCAGGGTGCTGTAGCAGATGTTGGTCAGGATGGTTGAAATCCACGTGTAGAAGCTATAGGTGTCACGGTAGCTGTCGATATGAACGTATGCCTTGATAAAGGCTTCTTGGACCGCATCCTCCGCGTCATCGGGCCGGCGCAATACCCGAAGGGCCAAACCAAAGAGGCTGTCTTTGTAGAACTCCACAAGCTCCGCATATGCACGGTGATCGCCCCCGGCCGCACGTGCCACGAGCTTTCTGGTTTCCGCACGGACATCCTCACTGCTGCTCACACGTAGACCCCCCTGCACAATACTTACGGTTCCGTCATTGTTATTGTTTCATTTTTGGCTTGATAGCGACCATTTCAGTGGTCGCTTCAGCATTTATCGAGCCATGGCCGCTGTCAGTTGTCAGTTGTCAGTTTTCAGTTTTCAGTTTTCAGTTGCTAACGCACCTGAGTAAAGGCGGATGAAATGGCGGAGCCGCGCTGGGCGGCAGGAGCCACGACTCGTCACCCTGCCCCGCCGTTGTCCTGGCCGTCAGTGGCCCGTCGGGGCCAGCGGACGGTGAGAGGTTGTCCGCCTGTCATTGGTTGGACGCCAAGACGGTTCTGGTATGATTAGGACACGTGTTCTAGTGGGGGCCTGCATGAAAGCGGAGTTTATCGTTCACCGGGAGGGCCGCGCATACGTGACGTACGCGGGACTCTTAGATCAGGCGCACCAGTCGGGCCTGGTTCGCGTAGCCACTACACTACTTCAAGCACCAGACGAGACGCTGGGGTGTCGAGCTATTGTGGCGGCGGAGGTGCAAACGGACAGGGGGACTTTTGGTGGAATCGGAGAAGCGGTCCTGAGCGAAGGGGCTCAGCCACCCGCAGCCTGGACGATCGACGCCGCGGAGCTGCGGGCGAAGGCGAAGGCACTCCGAGACGCCCTCAACGTTCATCTAGAGACCCTTGAGGAGCGGTTCGGGTCAGGTTTTTCCGCAGTCGAACAATTTCCCAATCAAGCGCCATCTTCAACGGATCGAGCCCCTGACAATCTGAATCAGGCTTCGGCGTTCGCAGAGGGCCGCAACCGCGGAATCGCGGGTGCAATCGATCCGCCACGTGGCCGGGCACAGGGTCCAGCAAGAGACCGGACTGCGGCGGTGGCAGGACTTAACGGAGCTGCCATCCAGGCGGTGGATATAGTCACAAACAGTGCGACAGCCGAAACCTCGGCGGACGAACATGCTTCTTCACGACGCAAAGCACCCGAGGGAGGCACCGACGAGCAGGTTGAAAGCCGTCGCAGACGTCGGGCTACTCCGAATCAGATTGCGACAATCACGAAGCTATCGAAACTTCTGGGCACACCGGAGCAGGCAGACGCTGATATCTCAACTACGGAGGCTTCGATGCGGATTGCAGAGCTCGCGCGCCTGTTCAATGAACGAGAGCCCCGCCAAGAACAGAGATCTCATCTTCCAGATTTATCCAGAGAGCGCGAGCACCCTCAGTCTTGACGGCATAATGTGAGCGGTCTCACTTGACACCGGTGGAACCGGACTATCAGACTCAAAGCGAGGATAGATCGAACGGGCGAACGAGCACCTGAACGGCCATCGGGGTTCGACCTGAGGAAACGACAGACGGCCGCCGGCCGGGTTCCATGGCAGGAGCCCCGGAGGCCGCGCTGGCTGCGGAGAGCGCTCCCTCACATTTGGAGGTTATGACGTATGGCCACCCTAAATCCCGTACCCCCGGGCGCGCCAACGACAACTGTTCCGAAGGTCGTGGTTGCTTCGGGCCTGTCTCGACGCTACGGGGAGGGAGACGCTCAGGTCGACGCTTTGAAGGACGTGTCGGTTGACTTCGGCAGAGGCACATTCTCCGCCGTCATGGGTCCGTCGGGCTCGGGTAAGTCGACCTTGATGCACATCCTAGCGGGCCTGGACCGACCAACCTCGGGCTCTGTGTCGATCGATGGCGCCGACATCACGCGAATGGGCGACAAGCCTCTCACGCTGCTTCGGCGCAAGAAGATCGGTTTCGTTTTTCAGTTCTTTAATCTGCTGCCCATGCTCACGGCTGAGGAGAACATCTTGCTGCCGATCAAGATCGGCGGAGAAAAGGTCGACCGCGGTCTCTTCAACACGATCGTGGAAACCGTCCGCATCAAGGACAGGTTGAACCACCGTCCCTCTGAGCTTTCTGGGGGCCAGCAGCAGCGAGTTGCGATTGCTCGGGCCCTTGTCACGAATCCGGCTGTGGTCTTTGCGGACGAGCCGACGGGCAACCTGGATTCCGCGTCCACGGCAGACGTGCTCAGCCTGCTACGCCACGCCGTCGACGACATGGGGAACACCATCATCATGGTCACGCACGCGCCGGACGCCGCGGCGGTCTCCGACAGAATCCTGTTTCTGGCCGACGGGAAGATCGTGCGGGACCAACCATCAAGCACGGTCGATGAGATCCTCGACGTGATGAAGGTTATCAGATGATTCTCGCCGAGCTCAGGGGCCTATGGTCTCGTAAGCTCCGAACGATCCTCACGGTGGTGGCCATCGTGCTGGGGGTGTCGATGATCTCGGGCACCTATATCCTTACAGACACGATCAACTCCTCGTTTGCGCAGATCTTTCAGACCGCCACGCGGCGCATCGACGCAGTGGTCACCGGCAAAAAGATCGTCAAGGGGCGATTCAGCCAGGCGCCAACAATTCCAGCCAGCTTGCTGCCGACCATTCAGCACACACCGGGAGTAGCCGCGGCCGACGGTGAGATCGCGGCGACGGCCAGTTTGTTTGATAAGAACAGCAACCCGATCGGCTCTGCCGGCGGAGCACCCTCGCTGTTGTTCGGGATCGGGAATGAGAAGTTCAATCAGCTCACCCTTGTCTCAGGGCACTGGCCAGGGCCGCATCAAGTGGTGCTCGATGAGTCGACCATGAACCGGAGTCATCTGAGGGTCGGCCAGACGGTGCAGCTGGCAGCGGCCCAGCCGCTGCAGCCATTCGTCATAGTCGGGAAAACCAAGTTCGGAAATGTCGGCTCCATCGGAGGGGCGTCCCTCATACAGGTCGATCTGGCCACGGCGCAGCGGCTCACCAATAGCGTGGGACGATACAACCAGATATCGGTCATGAAGAAGGGCGGACTATCGCAGACGCAGGTTGTCCGACTGATCAAGGCCCACCTTCCGCGGGCCGAGCTGGCGCACCTCAATGTGCGGACCGGGGAGCAGCAGGCGGCCAATCAGGCTGCGGCCATCGGGACTGCGCTGAACTTTTTGACGATCGCGCTGCTGGCATTTGGCGGCATAGCCATTTTCGTGGGCGCTTTCATCATCTTCAACACCTTCTCAATCACCGTGGCCCAACGGGCACGAGAGTTTGCTCTGCTCCGCACACTGGGGTCGACGCGAATGCAAATACTAAGGGCGGTGGTCGCCGAAGCGTTGTTGATTGGGGTCGCCGCTTCACTTGTCGGTCTAGGCGCTGGGTTCGGTATTGCCCGAGGATTGAACAGCCTTTTCATGGCTTTCGGGGCCGACCTGCCGAACAGCGGATATGTAGTGGAAGCACGGACAGTCATCGTGGCAATCTTGGTCGGCACCTTGGTAACGGTGGGCTCAGGACTGGTACCAGCCATTCGCGCCACTCGCGTTCCGCCTATAGCGGCGATGCGGGAAGGGGCAGAACTGCCCAAGGGACGACTGTCGAGGTACATGCCGTACATTGCCGGTGGTGTGACAGGTCTCGGCGTCGTGTTCACGGTCATCGGCATCTTTGCCAACATTTCGGATGCCGGGCACCGGTTGCTATTCATTGGCCTGGGGGCCGGGCTGCTTTTCATCGGCGTTGCCATGCTCAGTCCGATACTCATCGTGCCGCTGGCCAGCGTGATCGGCTGGCCGATACAACGCATGACCGCCATCACCGGACGGCTAGCTCGTGACAACACGATGCGCAATCCGTCGCGAACGGCCATCACAGCGGCGGCGCTGATGATCGGACTGGCGTTGGTGGCATTCGTCACCATATTTGCCGCGGAGCTGAAGAAGACCGCCGACGATGCCGTGAGCCGGGAAGTGGCCGGCACCTTCATCATTCAGAATCAGGTCTCCAACGACAACACCATCCCGCTGTCTATCACGGCGGCGATTTCGCGGCTGCCGGGCGTCTCCGTCACGTCCGCAACCAGGGGCGGCTCAGCCTTGATAACAGGAGTCGGCACGCAGAGCGTTGACGCAGTCCAGCCGCAAACTTTCGGCAAGGTCTACCGATTTCAGTGGGTACACGGAAGCGACACGTCGCTGCGGAACCTGGGGACTCACGGCGCGCTGGTAGATGACGGCTTCGCCTCCTCCCACAAGGCCCACATAGGTTCACGGCTGAGGCTGCTCACGCAAGCGGGTAAGCGGGACACCTTCGTGGTAACCGGCGTGTTCAAGTCAAGCGCCTTTCTCGCCGGGGTGCTCATCCCGTACACGACATTCGGACGGGACTGGAGTCCGCCGCCCAGCTCGACCAGGTGGTCGTAGTCAACGCGGCGCCTCATGCCAACCAGAGCGCGGTCGAGAAAGAGATAACCCACGTTTTGAAGCGCTTTCCCCTGGCGACGGTCAGCTCGCAGGCACAGCTCAAGCAGCAGCAGGACCAGAGCGTCAACAGCCTGCTGGCGCTGGTCTACGTTCTACTCGGCCTGAGCATCGTCGTCTCGCTCTTCGGCATCATCAATACGCTCGTTCTCTCAATCTATGAACGTACGCGAGAGATCGGCATGCTGCGGGCGATTGGCACGACACGTTCTCAGGTGAGATGGATCATACGCTGGGAGAGTGTGATCACGTCCATGATCGGAGCAGTCCTGGGGCTCGTGCTCGGGCTCGTCCTGGCGATCCTCATTACGGTCGGATTATCCAGTCAGGGCATTGAGTTCGCGCTGCCGGTCGGGCAGCTCGCCATCTGGTTGGTGTTTGCGATCGTATTCGGGATACTCGCGGCGGCCTACCCCGCCCGTCGAGCAGCCCGACTCGACGTTCTCAGAGCCGTGGCATACGAGTAGCGGGCGGCCTTTACCAGAAGCCCAGCTCGAGCCGAGCATCCTCGCTCATCTTGTCGGGGCCCCACGGCGGAGTCCAGACAAGATTCACCTCACTTGCAGTCACCCCAGGCACCTCCTCGAGAGCAGTTTTCACCGCCGCATCGATATATTCATTCAGAGGGCATGCGGGGGTGGTCAAAGTCATAGTGACGAGTACCTTCCCACTTTCGTCGATCTCGGTTCCGTAGACGAGGCCTAGATCGACAATGTTGATGCCGATCTCGGGATCATTGACCTCCTTGAGCGCTTCAAGGATGAGGTCTTCGGGCGGAGTTATCTGTTCAGTCGTCATAAGACTCTCCAGCAAGATGTAGTCAGTGTCAGGATCGAAAAAATCACGTCAGATCGACCAGCACCGTGTCGCCTTCCAGCATCGTAGGATAGGTTCGGATCGGGAGAACGGCCGGCGGGGACAGAACCTCACCTGTCTTCACATTGAACTGCGAACCGTGTAAGGGGCACTCGATCAGGTCGCCTTCCAGGAACCCGTCGACAAGCGAGGCTTCCTCGTGACTGCAGGTATCATCGGTGGCGAAGAACTCGCCGTCGACGTTGTAGATTGCGATGTAGTTCTCCTCAAGCTCTACGGCTATCGCTTCGCCGGAGGCGACGTCCGAGGCGCTGCAGGCCACCACCCAACTCATGAAGAGCGGGATGAGCTTTCCATGCCATAGGAGGCGGCTTTGAGCACCTTGAGTGCCAGCATCGCACACTTTACCCGCGAAACGGTCAGCGTTTCCACGCCCAGCTCCTCAAAGACATCCTCCCGCGTTAGGCCCTGAATGACGTCCAAGGGCTGACCCTTAATCCGTTCCAAGAGCAGGTCGGCGGAGGCCTGACTAATGGCGCAGCCGTGTCCGCTGAATCGCGCATCCTCGACGACGCCGTCCCGAATGTTAAGGTCGATCTTTATAACATCGCCACACAGGGGGTTCTCGTCCTCGAACGACGCCTGTGGCAAGTCGAGTGACCCGCGATTGCGAGGGTGCTTGTAGGCGTCGAGGATGATGTCTCGATATAGGTCATCCATGTTCGATTCTACGCTGGGCTAGTTTCGCGACCCATGATGGTGCGCGCAGAACCAATCGCATCACACAGTACGTCCACCTCGGAGCGATCGTTGTATATATAGAAACTCGCACGGGAGGTGGAGCCGACGCCGATGCGCTTCATCAAAGGTTGGGCACAGTGGTGACCGGCGCGAATGCATACTCCGCCCTGGCTGTCGACGATAGAGGCCAAATCGTGGGGGTGAATACCGTCGACGTTAAAGGCGACCACGCCGCCGCGCAGATTTGGATCGGCAGGACCATAGCAGGTGACGTCCGGCATGGCCGACAGACGCTCCAAGGCGTACGAGGCAACGTCACGCTCGTGCAGCCTGACGTTGCTCATGCCTAGGGCGCGTAGGTAGTGGATCGCCTCGGACAGGCCGATAGCCCCGCCAACATTCGGCGTGCCGGCCTCAAACTTCCACGGCAGATCGTTCCACGTCGTGCCATCCTCTGACACGCGGCGGATCATCTCGCCCCCCGCGAGAAACGGAGGCATTTGCTCCAGGATGTCCTGACGGCCCCACAGCACTCCAATGCCCATGGGCGCGAGCATCTTATGTCCAGTGAACGCGACGAAGTCGGCGCCGAGCGCCTGGTTACATCGAGCGGCAAGTGTGGCGCCGCTTGGGCGGCATCGACGAGAACAAGCGCCCCAGCCGCGTGGGCCCGGCGAGCGATGTCGGGAATGGGGTTGATGGTGCCGAGCACATTCGAGACGTAGGCCACCGCCAGTATCTTCACGTTACCCGTCGACAGCAGGCGGTCGACACTGTCGAGGTCGAGCTGTCCATCGGGAGTAAGCTCGGCGAAAGCGACGGTTGGCGCGACGATCCTCGGCGAGGATCTGCCAGGGCACGAAGTTACTGTGGTGTTCCATGGGGGTGATCAAGATAGTGTCGCCCGGCTGTACGTTTTTTCGGCCCCATGCGTAGGACACCAGGTTGATCGCCTCGCTGGCATTTCGAGTGAAGATCACCTCTTCAACGCGCGCCGATCCGATGAAGCCGGCAACGGTGGCGCGGGCATCTTCATAGAGCTCGGTGGCCTCCTCGGCCAGGAGGTACACGCCTCGATGGACGTTGGCGTTCGAGTTCCGGTAGTAATCAGAGACGGCCCCGAGAACTGAATCGGGTTTCTGGGAGGTGGCAGCGCTGTCGAGGTAGACCAGCTTCTTTCCGTGGACCTCGCGTCTGAAGATCGGAAAGTCCTGCCGGATCCGCTGTGGATCGATCGCGCCGGATTTGGCTATCTCTTGCGGCACAGTGGCCATAGCGCTTTTAGGTTCTACCTTCCATTTTTCGCAGGATCAACTCTCTGAGGTTGTCGCGAATAGCGGCCGCCGGCTCTCGCTGCAGGACCTCCTCGAAGAAGCCTTCCACAATCATCTTCGTGGCGATATCTTTAGACAGGCCGCGAGACATCAGATAGAACAGCTGGTCGGCATCCACTTTGCCAACGCTCGCGCCGTGAGTGCAGCGCACGTCGTTGGCTTCGATCTCCAGGTTCGGGCTGGGATACGCCGATGCCTTGTCACTTAGAATGACGGTTCGGTTGGCCTGATAGGAGTCCGTGCGATGAGCGCCCTTCTCCACCCGGATTCGTCCGGAGAACACCGAGGTTGCCTCGTCGATCAGAGCGGCCTTGTACAAGAGGTCGCTGGTGCAGTTCGGCGCCTGATGGTCTTGAAGCGTGCGATAGTCGGTATGCTGGTGCTCGGAGCCCCAGAGGACACCGAGCATTTGTGTGCTGGCTCCGGGGCCTTGCATGGCAACTTCGATGTTCGATTTCGTTGTGCCATTACCCAAGCCGATCACGAGCCAGTCGAGCCTACTGTCACGATCGAGCAAGGCGCGCTGGGTGTTCAGGTCAAACACCCTTCCTACATATTCCTGCAGAGTGACCAGAGTGAGTTTTGCCTCCTGCCCCAGGGCAGCTTCGACAACACCCGACGAAACGGCATTAGCGTCGCCGAGGCCGTGCGGAGGCATATTCCTCGATGTAGGTCAGCTTAGCTCCAGGCTCGAGCACCACTACTGTGTGGGGGAAGAGGGCAGCGTCCGGCGAGGAAAAGCTATACAGGGCGTGCAGCGGAAGGGCCACGTCGACGCCCCCGGGGACGTACAGAAAGACTCCACCACTCCAGAACGCCCCATTGAGAGCGGTGAACTTATTGGTCGCCGCCGGCACGGCATTGGTCATGAAGTGGCGCCGGACTAAATCGGGATGGTTTCGCACGGCCGCGTCAAGGCTGGTAAAGATCACGCCCTGCGCGGCCAAATGAGCGGCTAGAGATGAGGTAAGGGGCTCGCCGTTGTCCTGCAACAGCTCGCCTCCCGCAACAGCAGTTTCCAGCTTCAGAGGCGAAGGAGCGCAGGCAGCCGATGCGCCGGCGTAGGCGCCAACGGCATCGAGCTTCAAACGGCGAATGTCGGTGCGTCGCCAATCTTCGTCCGTTCGCACCGGCATGGGAATATCTTCGTAGAGTCGAAATGCGTCGAGCCGACGCTCGCGCATCCAGGCCGGTTCTTGTTTGTAGGCGGACAGCTGCTCGACCGACTCCCGAGTCAGGGCGCCAACATTCAGCTCAGTTACCAAATAGCTCCTCCGAGAGCGGCAGGTGCGTAGGCAACCTGCCAGTTAAGGTTCCGTTATTGAGAGATTCTCCGACGGGGGTTACCAGCGAAGCGTAGCTCCGAATTATCCGACCGAACCTTCCATCTCCATCTCGATCAGCCGGTTGAGCTCGAGGGCGTACTCCATCGGCAGCTCCTTGGCGATCGGCTCAATGAAGCCGCGGACGATCATCGCCCGAGCCTCGACCTCACCGATGCCACGGCTCATCAGATAGAAGAGCTGCTCTTCGCCAATCTTGGAGACGGTGGCTTCGTGGGTTACCGCCACATCGTCTTCCTCGATCTCCATGTAGGGATACGTGTCGGACCGTGAGTCTTCATCGAGCAGCAGTGCGTCGCAGTTTACGTGGGTTTTGCAACCGGTCATGCCAGGATAGATCTTCACCAGCCCCCGGTAGCTGGTCCGTCCAGCATCCTTTGAGATCGACTTTGAAGAGATGGTACCGGTTGTGTTTGGGGCCGCGTGCACGATCTTGCCACCGGCATCCTGATGCTGCCCCTCGCCGGCGAACGCGATCGAGAGGATCTCGCCTTTGGCGCCGGGCTCCATGAGATAGCAACTGGGATATTTCATCGTCACCTTGCTGCCGAGGTTGCCGTCGACCCATTCCATGGTCCCGTCACCATAGACCTTGGTGCGCTTGGTCACGAGGTTGTACACATTCTTCGACCAGTTCTGAATTGTCGTGTAGCGGACGCGGGCACCGCGCTTTACAATGATCTCCACCACGGCACTATGAAGCGAGTTGGTGGTGTACGTCGGGGCGGTGCAGCCCTCCACGTAATGAACGTACGCCCCCTCCTCGGCGATGATCAAGGTGCGCTCGAACTGGCCCATGTTCTCCGAATTGATACGGAAGTAGGCCTGCAGCGGAATCTCGACATGAACGCCGGCCGGGACGTACACGAAGCTGCCACCAGACCAGACGGCACTGTTCAAGGCAGCAAACTTGTTGTCCGCGGGAGGAACCACCGTTCCGAAGTACTCGCGCACGATATCCTCATGCTCGCGCAAGCCGCCATCCATATCAAGGAAGATCACGCCCTGCTTCTCCAAATCCTCGCGCAGAGAGTGGTAGACGACTTCAGAGTCGTACTGAGCCCCAACACCGGCGAGGAACTTGCGCTCTGCCTCGGGAATACCCAGCTTATCAAACGTATTCTTGATCTGCTCGGGGACCTCTTCCCACGTACGACCCTGGTTTTCCATGGGACGAACGTAATAGAAGATGTCCTCGAAATCGATGTCGCTGAGGTCGCTGCCCCACTTCGGCATAGCCTTCCGCTCGAATATCTGGAGCGACTTCAAGCGAAGGTCCGTCATCCACTGGGGCTCGTTCTTCATGGCTGAAATCTCGCGGACGATCTCCGAGTTCAATCCCCGCTTGGACTTGAAGACATGGGTGTCTTCGTCGTGGAAACCGAACTGATAATCCCCGAGACTCTGAGGCGTTGATGCTACTGCCATTGTCCTCTCCTTATGAGACGCCCGCGAGTGCGGGGTCAGTAAATTGTGCGTAACCGGACTTCTCCAACTCATGCGCAAGCTCCGGACCGCCGTTTTTCACGATCCGTCCGTTCGCCATGACGTGCACGTAGTCGGGTTTGATGTAGTTCAAGAGACGCTGGTAGTGCGTAATCAGCAAGACGCCGAGGTCGGCATTCAGCAGCGAATTAACGCCGTCGGCGACGATGCGGAGGGCATCGATGTCGAGGCCGGAGTCGGTCTCGTCCATGATTGCCAGTTTGGGTCGGAGCATCGCCATCTGCAGGATTTCGGCGCGCTTCTTCTCTCCGCCGGAGAATCCCTCATTGATGTAGCGGGCCGCGATAGAGTCCTCCATCTTCAGCAGCTTCATCTTCTCACGGAGCTCAGCGCGGAACTCGCGAGGGGCGACTTTGCCACTTTCGCCGCCTCGAACTGAATTTACGGCGGTGCGAAGGAAGTTTGCGACGGTCACCCCGGGTACCGCATGAGGGTATTGGAAAGCCAGGAACATCCCCAGTTTGGCTCTTTCGTCGGCGGTAAGCTCGGCGATATCCTGACCTTCAAAAAGGATATCGCCCTTTGTTACGACATAGAAAGGATGGCCCATCAATGTGCTGGCGAGTGTGCTCTTGCCGGAACCGTTGGGGCCCATGATGGCGTGCACCTCTCCGGGATTCACAATTAGGTCAATCCCACGAACGATCTCGCGATCCTCGATGTTGATATGGAGGTCCTTGATCTCGAGCAAATTAGTCATGTAGCGGCGTTCTCCACCTTCGTGTGTAGTTTGTTGGTCCTGCTCTCTCGACCAGCTTACGCCGGTCCGCGGAAACCGTTAGGAGGCGTGAGCGTGGGTCGAACCAGGCGCAGGCCTGACAACGATGGTGTCCGAGGACCTGAACCAGGCATCATGCGTTTTTGGAGGCACGAGCTCGGCGACTGTGATGCCGTCGAGAGCCCCGGCGACGGCATCGCGGACGCGGGTCCATACAGTCGTAACGGTGCATGATCCTTGCCGCTCACATTCGACAGAGGAGTGCTCAATCTCGGAGCGCACATAACATCGGAGCTATCGGACCCTCCAGGGCTCGCAGCACATCGCCAATCGTGATTTCCTGGGGGCTCCGGCTCAACTCGTAGCCGCCGTGGGCTCCCTGGCGGCTGGCGAGCAAATTTGCTTTGCGGAGCCGTCCGACGAGCTGCTCAAGGTAGGCAAGCGGGAGATCCTCGGTCCGGGCCACCTCGCTGAGAGCAACAGGCCCTTTTCCGTAATGACGGGCGATCTCAACAATCATGCGAATACCATACTCACCACGAGTTGAGAACTTGATCATCCGTATCTCCGAGTTTTCCTGTCGGATTTAGTATACTCCGTTTCGCCGACCAGGTTCAATTCCTCAGGGAGACCAACGCCTACTATGATTCCTCAGGGACGGATATCAATAGCGACGGGGAGAGCGCGCAATGACGACGCACATGGTAGAGCCGGAGCGACGCACACTGCACGGGCACTTTTCGAGAGATTTGGAGCCCATCCTAACGATCGACCACGGCGACACCGTCGCCTACAGAACGCTTGACGCCGACTGGAATCTGGCGCCTCACGCGTTCCCTGGCTCCCGGACACACCAGTTTGCCCCACGCGTGTCGGGACTCGACGACGGGCACGCCCTGTGCGGGCCAATCGCGATCCGCGGGGCCGAGCCGAATATGGTGCTGGAAGTTCGCATTGAAGACGTCGTTCCTGGAGAGTGGGGATGGAACGGGGCGGGGGCGAGAGAATCAGTGCTACACCGCGGACTTGGTATGACGGAGACTCCTTGGACGCCACTACTATGGTCGCTGGATAGCACAGAAATGACGGGACGCAACCAGTTTGGCAACACCGTCGCGCTGCACCCTTTCATGGGGGTCATGGGAATGCCGCCCGACCTCGAGGGAACACACTCCACGGCGCCACCACGAACCTCCGGCGGGAACATCGACTGTAAGGAGCTAGTCGCGGGAGCCTCACTTTACCTTCCGATACCGGTCACCGGCGGGTTGTTCTCGGTGGGCGATGGGCACGCAGCGCAGGGAGATGGCGAGCTGTCTGGAACGGCGATCGAGTGTCCGATGGATAGGGTCCAGCTGACGTTCAGGCTGCACGAGGACATGCGGTTACGCACTCCTACCGCCGAAACGGAGACGGCTTGGATAACATTCGGGTTCCACGAGGATCTGGACGAAGCCATGGTGGCGGCAGTCGAAGCCATGCTCGACAGGATGCGCCGTGAGTTTGATCTCAGCAAGGCCGAGGCCCTAGCTCTTGCGAGTGTCGTAGTCGACGTTCGGGTCACGCAGGTGGTGAACGGAGTCCTTGGCGTTCACGCGATTCTCGAAAAGGGCGCGGTTCGGTGAGAGTCTCGTGTCGCGGTAGCGAAACTGGCGAGTGTGGGAAGAAATCGCCGTAAAGCGTATAACCTGGCTTTGTTATGCAGTCTGGGAATCGTGGGACGCCGCGCCAACAATCACATCGGGGGCGCTCAGGGCAATTCCTGGTGATGGGTGGACAGTCCAGGTGCCATCCACGCCCGTGCGCCCCGCGGCTCCGGCCATAGCCCGGCGCACGGAATCCGATGCTCCTTCGTCGCAGAGCGCAATGGCGCTGCCGCCGAATCCGCCGCCAACTATTCTGGAGCCGTAACACCCGGGGAGCCGGGTCGCTGCCTCTACCATCGCATCGATTCGATCAGTACTTACCTGAAAGTCATCGCGCAGAGAAGCGTGGCTCATCGAAATCAGGCCGCCCAAGCCATCGAGATCGCCGGCCCTGAGACATTCGACCGCGCGATCTGTTCTGACCGTCTCGGTTGAAATATGGCGGCCCCGACGTCGCAATTCGGGATCTGTCAGGCTGCTCCACTTGGTATCTATCTCCTGACAGCTGGTTACTCCCAGATTCGTGAGCACGAGCTCGGCCTGCCTCCGCCTGTCCGCGTACGCCCCAGCCGCGACATCGTGTTTATCGCCGCTATCGGCCACCACAATACCGACTCGCGGCCAAGGCCACGGAACAGTACTGAATGAATCGTCAGCGAAGTCCAGGATAAGAACGCCGTGCGCGGGAGCGTGCACAATGGCCTGCTGATCGAGCGAACCGCAAGGAACTCCTACGATCTCCCGTTCGGCGGTCAGGGCAACGTTCACCATATCGAAAGCGGACATATGCATGTCCGCCATACGGAGCAGACCGACCATGACGGCCACTACGATCGCGGCAGAGGAGCTCAAACCGGCAGACTCGGGCAGGTTCGCGGCGACCCCGACCTCAATCGGGGGCAAGTGAGACATAAAGGGCTGCAGAGCCAGGACTGAGGCAAATATGCGATCTCCGATGTCTCCGCAGGGATTTGGGTCTTTGCGCTCGACCACACGGCCATTACTAGCGGCCCGCCACATCCCATCGGGGGAAGCTCGGAGGGCTACCGCCAGGTTCAGGTCTATGGCAACGCAGGCGACGCGACCGCCGACATAATCGACATGGTCCCCGACTAGGGGCACGCGTCCGGGGGCAGAACCAGCCGAGACCGACCCTCCCTCGCCGAAGGCGCGGACAAGCTCTTCTCGCGCTTTCGTCTTAAGGTCGGCGGCTAGCGAGTTGCAGTCGGCGACGACTAAGGTCGGGTGGATTCCGGATTTGCGGGGCATCTCACTGCTCTCGATCATTTGGTCTGACGTTTGGACCGAGACCGGGGTGTATTTCGGGCGTCGGGGAGCCGCACCTCTATGCTTGGCGGACGGCTCTGGATGTTGCGAAGCTCGGAGAGCTGGAATTTGGGCTTGCGATCGTTAGTGTACAGACCATTCCGCTCTTGAAACGTGTCGGTTAACTGGGTGTAACAGTACCCGGCCACGTGGGGATTGTCCAGCAATGCGGCGCATAGCCCAGAAAACCTCTCGATGAACTCCTGAGGAGAGCGAGGCGCCCTGCCATACCACCAGCTTCCTTTGCCCTCCTCGTCTGTTCCGTCGCCAGGACCGGGCTCCCCGGGCTCGGGCGCGGCCCAGCCGATGCCGCCGAACTCGCTAACCAGGAGCGGCTGTCCCCGCCAAGCGAGTGATCCCGGGGAAACCAATCCCATTTCAAGCGCGGAGTAGTGGGCCGCGAACACGGCTGGATCCTGCTCATAGTCGTGAACGTCGTATACATCGCTCTCTGCCACGCGATGACTCCAGCCCGACGCGTCGAGCACGGGGCGGGTGGGATCCGCCGACTTCGCAGCGAGAAACATGGCACGGGTCATGTCGTCGATGTGCCTGCTTCGAGGAATTTCAGGGCCCGGGAACTCGTTCAACGCGCACCAGCCGATAATCGACGGGTGAGAAACGTCCCGGTCCACAACCTCGAGCCATTCCGAGACCAGTCCAACCTCGGGGCCTTCGTGCGAGCCCCAATCGGGAAACTCAGCCCAAACAGCATATCCGAGACGATCAGCCCAGTAGAGATACCGTTCCTCGACGACCTTTTGGTGGAGTCGGCCACCATTAAAGCCCGCGGCCAGGGCACACTGAATATCGGCTCGCAAAGCATCCTCGGTGGGCGCGGTCATCAAGCCGTCGGGCCAGTACCCCTGATCCAGCACCATTTTCTGAAACCACGGACGCCCGTTGAGCAGGAAGCGGCCGCCTTCCACGGCAACATCACGCAAGCCAGCGTAGCTCGTCGCCCTGTCAAGGGTCTGGCCTTCGGCGTCGATAACGGAGAGATCCAGATCGTAGAGGAACGGAGAAGCCGGGCTCCAGAGGCGGCGGCGTGAGTCAGGGACGAAGAGGTCGACGAAAACGCACATCCCGTGATCGGCGCGGACGGTCCGCGCATCGACTACCCCAATCTCATCACTCACGGCCACTCCGACTCGAGCACCCGCTCGTGGTCCAGTCAGCTTCAGCTGGACTCTAAAGAGGCCGTTACCAGCGTCAGCCGTGATCTTGGGGCGGCAGAGGTAGGTCGTGGGCACCGGCTCCATCCAGACGGTCTGCCAGATCCCGGTGGTTCGAGTGTAAAAACATCCGAAGTTGTCTAGCCGGCGAGACTGCTTTCCGCGCGCTTGGGGCGCGGTACTATCGTCTCTAGCGCGCACGACGATTTGAACCTCATCTCCCGGCTCGGCGACGCCCGCGAGATTAAAGCTAAAGGGGGTGAAGCCGCCCCGGTGGCTGCCCAGCTCAAGGCCATTTACCCACACGGTCGCCTCATGGTCGACTGCCTGAAAGTGTAGAAGAGCCGACCTGCCTGCCCACGACTCAGGGATAACCACTGTCTTTCGGTACCAGACCTCGTTCATGAACCCGGATTCGCCGATGCCGGAGAGGGTGGACTCCGGACAGAACGGTACGACGATGGTTCGAGCAAGCGAACCGTCGGGCGGACCATCGTCATCACCCGTACTCAGAGCCCCGGCTTCAAACTCCCATCGACCGTTGAGGCACAGCCAGTCGGGTCGGACAAACTGAGGCCGAGGATATTCGCCGCGCGGCAAGTCTTCAGCCACTTTCCGGGGGACAACGAGAGACATGTGCTGGTTCTGTTCTAGGCAGCGAGTGCCAGGCGGACACATCCAACCGATCCAGTTTGGACGGACTGCCGAACGTTGAGCGGAAACAGACGGGACATGGCGAACTCGAACATACGAATGAGATGGCCAAGTGTATCAGGAGGTCGAGATCTCGCGAACCGAGTAAGAACAGAGCGTTCTCAAGCGTCGACACAGTAAGCTCGGACGCACCTAACGTCCTCGGCTCGTACAATTTGTCGAGAGAACCAATGCATATATTAGTGGTCGAAGACGAAAGCCGGTTGACAAAGCTCATAAAGCGAGCGCTCGAGCAGGAGCGTCACGTGGTCGATGTGGCGTATGACGGCGCCACCGCTTACTCCATGGCGACGGACACCACGTACGACTTGATCGTGCTCGACGTCATGCTTCCTGAGATGGATGGACTCGAAGTATGCCGGGAGCTACGGAGAGAAGGGGTAGACTCCCGCATACTCATGCTGACAGCCAAGGGGGCGACCGAGGATAGGGTAAGCGGACTGGATGCGGGAGCGGACGACTACTTAGTCAAGCCATTCTCGTTCGCCGAGCTTCTGGCGAGGATTCGGGCACTGTCGCGCCGAGAGGTCCAGCCGGAGATGGAACAGGAGCTTACGGTTGGCGATCTGGTTCTCGACCTCGGCCGTCATGAAGCACGGCGGGGCGGGAGGTCAATCGAGCTCACGGCGAAGGAATTCTCGCTACTCGAGTACATGATGCGTAACAGTGGCCGCGTACTGACACGCAGCCAGATTCTCGATCACGTTTGGGGGTACGACTTCGAGTCGATGACCAACGTCGTCGACATCTACGTGCACTATCTTCGGAACAAGATCGACAAGGGCTTCGGGAAGCCTCTCATCAGGACGGTACGGGGCGTGGGCTACGGGCTGAAGGAAGCGTAGCGTGTTTACCCGCGCTCGCTGGCGGCTCGTCGGCGCGTACTCGGCAATAATCGCGATCATCCTGATCTCGCTCAGTGTTGCGGTATTCATTCTCTTTCAGCAGAACCTCTACGCCGACGTAGACCCCCCACTACAGGCGGTCGCAAAACGGTATGCGGCTAAGTTCGGACCAGCCTCCGCCTATACCGCCGGCTCCTGCGTCGTGCAGATCCCTGCGATCCTGCCGGGCCTACCGGAGTCGGCCTACTACGACCAGGTTTCGGTTGTGGCTTGCAACCACGTCAGCGTTTACGCCACAGATTCCTTTCACCCGAACGGCATCTTCAGTCAGGGGATAAATGAGGCACTCGGATACCGAACGTCGCTGCAAACCGTACATGTCGAGGGTCATTACTACCGGGTCTACACAATTCCCTTTAGACCGGACAGGGGATCACGGCCCGTGGGCGCGGTGCAAGTCTTTCGAAATGTGGACAACCAAGTCGAACAGCTGGAACGCCTGACACAGGTCCTCATTGGAGGCGGGCTCGTCGGTCTAGTGGTTGCGGGTATTGCCGGCTTCTTCCTGGCGGGGCGAACGTTGTCTCCAATCAGGGTGGCTTTCGATCACCAGAGAAAGTTCATTGCGGACGCGTCGCATGAGCTGCGCACGCCGCTTACGCTTATTCGAAGCAGCGCGGAAATGGTTTCCACGTCTGCCGACAACCTGCAGCCGGAAGACGCGGAGCTGCTCGACGACATCATGTCGGAAGTCGATCGGATGAGCAGGCTGGTCTCCGATTTGCTGACCCTGGCGCGAGTGGACAACTCTCAGGTCACGCTAGATGTGGACCCGGTGGATGTATCGGAGCTGGCCACGCAGGTCAATCAGGACATCGAGCAGATAGCCAAACAGAAGAGCGTCACCACGTCGGTCCAGGCCCAGGCACCGATGCTGGTCATCGGAGACGAACTGCGGCTTCGCCAGCTACTGCTCATACTGTTGGATAATGCAGTGAAGTACACGAAACCCGGAGGCACGATCGAGACGAGTGTGGGCAGGGAGAACGGTCACGTCTCGCTGACGGTGGCTGATTCCGGCGTCGGTATCTCGCAGGACGCACTGCCGCACGTGTTCGATCGGTTTTATCGGGCCGATGGTGCTCGCACCCACGAGGCCGGTGGCGCAGGACTCGGCCTGTCCATCGCTCACTGGATCGTCCAGGCTCATCATGGGGAGATCGTCATAAGGAGCAAGCCGGGTAAAGGCACGGTGGTCACCGTCGAACTGCCTGTGGCGGGTAAGCATGAGGTGTAAGGTGAAGCTCCGAAGGGAGACATGACAATGTGGATCGCACTCACGCAGACAGTGGCTCCGGGACTAGAAGAGGCATTCAGGCGTCTTCTCAGATCGCGGGGGGACGAGCTGGGCGACCTCGGAAGTCGCTACGGTCTCAAAAACATGCACGTATTCCAGCAAGGCACTCAGGGCTTGATGGTACTCGAAGTCGAGGATCCGGCCCGGTTCGGAGAGATCACTCACGATCCGGATTTTCAAGTTCTCGGTCAAGAGATGTCGAGTCTGATGAATTTCGAGCCGTTTCGTGAGCGACAATTCTGGCATGAGGTCTATGCCTGGGCGCCTCAGGCGGAATTGGCCGACGCTCAGCCGTGATCGAGCTCAGTATCAGTTCTACACCCGATGGCGGACGCCCGCCGATGCCCCCAACAATTAGTGATACGTGAACCTTTGAGGAGGAAAGTCAGATGACCCAAACGATACGAAAAGAGGACGAGGTCGCCCAAGCAGAGGCCGGCAACAAGTGGGTGTACCTGTTTAGTGAGGGAAATGCGCAGATGCGTGAGCTCCTTGGGGGAAAGGGAGCCGGTGTCGCTGAGATGACGCAGGCGGGGTTGCCGGTTCCTCCAGGCTTCACGATCACGACCGAGGCGTGTAACGAGTACTACCGGCTCGACGAGGAATTCCCTGCCGGGCTGTGGGACCAGGTGAGGGCAGGGCTGAAGCAGGTTGAGTCAGCGACCGGAAAGACGTTTGGAGATCGATCGAATCCGTTGCTGGTGTCCGTACGATCGGGCGCTAAATTCTCTATGCCGGGGATGATGGATACCGTTCTCAACCTGGGGCTCAATGATGAGACGCAGGCCGGCCTGGCGGAGCTCACCGGTAATCCGCGGTTCGCGCTCGACGCATACCGCCGGTTTATTCAAATGTACGGCAAGATCGTGCTCAACATCGATCCGGCGATTTTCGAGCACGCTCTGGAATCCGCCAAGCAACGGACCGGGGCGAAATCGGATGCTGACCTTACACCCGAGGCCCTGCAAGCGGTTGTCTCGGAGTTCAAAGCAATCATAAGCCGCGAGACGGGTGGATCATTCCCTAACGAGCCATTCGAGCAACTCAAGGGAGCGATTTCGGCCGTGTTCCAGTCCTGGAACAGCGATCGGGCCAAGGCATACCGTGCGTTCAACAAGATTCCAGATAATCTCGGTACCGCGGTTAACGTTCAATCCATGGTCTTTGGAAACATGGGCGAGGATAGCGGAACTGGGGTGGCGTTTACGCGCAACCCGGCTACGGGCGAGGACAAGCTCTACGGCGAGTACCTACTCAATGCGCAGGGCGAGGACGTAGTAGCCGGCACGCGGACTCCACAGCCCATCGCTACCCTGGAGCGTGACATGCCCCAGGTTTACGAGCAGTTCCGTCAAATCGCGCATCGCCTGGAGAAGCACTACAAGGATATGCAGGACCTCGAGTTCACGATCGAGCGGGGCACCTTGTACATGCTGCAGACGCGGGCGGGTAAGCGGACGGCCGCAGCAGCGGTTAAAGTCGCCACGGACATGGTCAACGAGGGCCTGATCGACACCGAAACCGCGATCCAGCGGGTCGAGCCCAATCACGTCGTGCAGCTATTGCTACCACGGTTTGACCAGAAGTCCAAGGACGAAGCAGTGGCCGCCGGGCGGCTGCTGGCAAATGGGCTAAATGCCTCGCCAGGGGCAGCGACCGGCAAGGCGGTCTTCGATGCGGATCGGGCAGCAGAACTTGGTAAGAAGGAAGCGGTCGTTCTCGTTCGTCCAGAGACATCGCCGGACGACGTTCACGGGATGATCGAGGCAAGAGGCATTCTCACGGCCCGTGGCGGAGCGACCAGCCATGCAGCAGTGGTAGCCAGAGGCATGGGGAAACCATGCGTGGCCGGGACCGAGACCATCAGGATTGACCTGGTGGCCCGGACAATGACGGCCGACAACGGCACTGTTATACGTGAAGGCGATTTCATTTCCATTGACGGGTCGACGGGGGAAGTATTCGCCGGCGAAATCGCAACCGTTTCACCGAACTTTAGTCAGGAGACCGAGCTGCGCCAGATTCTCGAATGGGCGGACGCCGTCCGCCGATTACAGGTTTGGGCCAACGCCGACTACCCGCATGATGCGATTCGGGCACGCGAGTACGGAGCCCAAGGCATTGGCCTGACGCGAACCGAGCACATGTTCTTTGAGACGGAGCGGCTGCCGATCGTGCAAAAGATGATCCTCTCCGCGGACGAGGCAACACGCCTTCTTCACCGCGAGGCAGATCTGGAGGCGGCAGCACGGTCGGGCGACGAGCAGGCGCGCAAGCGACTCGACGAGGCTCGCGCCGAGTCCAGGGCGTCCGAGGCCGTGAAGACGTATCTGGATTCGCTGGCCAAGCTGGAGGCGGTGCAGAAGCAAGACTTCAAGGGTGTGCTGAAGGCCATGCACGACCTTCCGGTCGTCATCAGGCTGATCGATCCGCCGCTGCACGAGTTCCTGCCGTCACTGGAAGAGCTACTGGTTGACGTCACGACGCTGAAAGTTCAGGGAAAGACGGGGCCGGAGCTGGCGGAGAAAGAAGAGCTGCTGGCCGCGGTCGAGCGAATGCACGAGCAGAACCCGATGCTTGGTCTCCGAGGCATACGTCTCGGCATCCTGTACCCGGAGATCATCGACATGCAGGTGCGGGCGATGCTATCGGCGGCGGCGGAGCTGACGGACGAGGGCGTGCACGTCAAGCCGGAGGTTATGGTGCCTTTGGTCGGCACTACCGCCGAGATGTCATTCTCCCGGGAGCGGATTCAAAAGGCCATTGACGGCGTGCTCAAGGGGCGAACAGACGTCGAGTATAAGATCGGCACTATGATCGAGATTCCTCGGGCAGCGCTGACAGCAGGTGAGATTGCGAAGGACGCGGAGTTCTTCAGCTTCGGCACCAACGACCTGACTCAGACCACCTACGGGTACTCGAGGGATGACGCCGAAGGAAAGTTCCTCCTGCGGTACGTCGACATGAAGATCCTGCCGACGAACCCTTTCCAGGAACTCGATAGGCAGGGGGTCGGAAAACTCATGAAGATGGCAGTTACTGATGGACGCGCCACGCGGCCCGACCTCGAAGTCGGGATCTGCGGAGAGCATGGCGGTGACCCTTCGTCGATCGAGTTCTGCAACAGCATAGGACTCAACTACGTGAGCTGTTCCCCATTCCGAGTCCCCGTGGCTAGGCTCGCGGCGGCACAGGCCGTTCTTAGTGGGACCGAGCGAGATAGGTAAGCTGAGATCAGCGAGAGAGAGCCCGCCACGCGGCGGGCTTTCCCCTTTTTCCCCAACTGAGGATTACGGAGCGCTCGACGGACGGGGCGAGGGCAGGTTAGCACGGTCAATGGGACGAACAAGTGCCGTATCGACGAAGACCTGCTGTTTCAGCCGCACCATCAAGGAGAGCGGGCACGCCCGAGCGCCGGCAACACACTGGGTCCGGCCGGGTGCTGCTGTCGCCACGTGCAACGCTCTGGCGTAAGCAGATACGGCGCTCCTCTTGTAGACCGATGACGGCAGAAGGCCTTTGACAGCCGCCGCGGCCGTGAGGGCCCGCACGTGCAGGCCTTTCGCCTGAAGCACAAGGTCTACCGGCTTTGAGACGACCACACGGCTAGGCAGGCTGAAACACAGGTACGCGGTATATCCCGAAAACGGCCGGCCTTGAAGGGGCGGACAGCCGGTACGCGGCAAGAAACGACGATTCCAGTCGAGGATCGGAGACTGGAAGACGTAGTCCGTCAATTTGGATACCGGCACCGGTTTCACTGCATAGCCGACCGCGATGACATTAGACTTCGTGTTCCATGCCGCTGCCACTATGTCGAACCTAGACGGTAAGCCGGCAACACGAATGGGTGCATGTGAAGGACCAGTGGTGATTTGGTGCGATTTGCCAAATACCGGGCCCGGCACGATAGGCGCCATCCGTGGGTTGCTTGCCGGTCGCGGAGCCGAATTGTGCCCAATCAGCGCGGTGGCAGCAACAAGGAGGCAGACGGCCACTAGCCCTGAAGCGGCTATCCTCGGAACCAGCCGCACCCGGCGCCTGGTGGTTTCAGGGGGAGAGAACCGTTCCATTTGAGCGGCCGACTCGATCCTGGAATAGAGATCGGACGGAACCTTGGTGGCGGTATACGCATCGGATAGCTGCGTTACGAGCGGACCGGCAACGTCTTCGCCGTCCCACTTCGTGAGTTCCACCTCCTGATTGAGGAGTCGATTTCTAAGACATCTCATCGTATTTGTCCTTTAGCGTCTTCAGAGCACGAGACAGCCTCTTCTTCACTGCCTCCTCGCTCTTTCCGGTAGCCTGTGCAATCTCTCGAATTCTCAGTCCGCCGGCGTAGCGCAGGGAGAGCAGCTCGCGTTTATCGGCGTCGAGGTGGAGGAGCGCGGCCCGCAAACGCGCGGCGTTTTCCGAGCGCAGAGCAGTCTCCTCAGGTCCAGGATCATGGTCGAGGAAGATGGGCGGCATAGCGTCCATTCTGGCTTCGGAGCGATGCCGTCGGTGATGATCTATCACGGCATTTCGCGCGATGCGGAACAGCCAGGCGGCCAGGGGAATGTCTGACGGAGTGTAGTTGGGTAGTGCGCGCATTGCCTTGAGAAACACTTGCTGTGTTATGTCCAAGGAGTCGTCGTCGGTCGAGACGCGGCTGCGGATATAGAGATAGATTCGATCGGCATACTTTTGGTAGATAGCCGCGAACTCCGCGGTACGGTTCTGAGCAGCCGCTACCAGCTCCCGGTCATCGCTGCCCGGATTCGAAGTTAGTTCCACGGCGGCGGAGAAGCTGCCGCCGGTCACGCGTTGTTCCTCGCGCTGCCAGACATGTCTACACCTATAACGAGCAGCTCCGAAAAAGGGGACACAGCGCCGATTCACGGCCAAGTGTAAGGTCTCCGGAGGCTGTTATTGGAAGATTGCTAAGCCGGCCGCTTGGTCCCGAATACGGCAGGCCAACCGAGCCCTCGAGCTCTCCTCAACATCGCTATCGAACCACAAAGTTGATCAGGCGATCAGGAACAAAGACCACTTTGGCCACTTGTTTTCCGGACAGATATTTCCGGACGGACTCGGCGTCACGTGCGGCTTCTTCGACGCTCTCTTCTGAGGTGCCCTTGGGCAGCACGATCGTCTCCCGTAGGCGGCCATTGACCTGGACCACTATTTTGATAACGGATTCGGCGGCCAGCTCAGGATCGAAGAGCGGCCAGGCCTGCCGGTGAATAGAATCCTCATTTCCGCGTCGATGCCAGAGCTCCTCCGTAATGTAGGGCGTCAGGGGAGCCATCATCAGCAGTAGCGACTCAATGGAGTCCCGCCATTGAGCCGAGCCGATCAAGCGGGATCTTTCTTTTTGCAGGAGATTGGTCAACTCCATCAGAGCACTGACGGCAGTATTGAATCGGAAGTTCTCGAAATCCTGAGTGACCTTCTTGATCGTTTTATGCAGAGCTCGCATCACCGCATCATCTTGGGGACCAGGCGGCAGGGCCGACTGCTCGGAGGCCATGGCCAGCTCCCACACCCGATTCAGCCATCGCCATATGCCGTTGATTCCGGTTTCGTCCCAATCGGCGTCGGCGTCAAACGGACCCATGAACATCAGGTACCCGCGCAGAGCATCGGCGCTATAGTCAGCGATGACGCTGTCGGGGGTGATGACGTTACCACGAGATTTGGACATGCGTTGACCATCCGGGGCATGCATCTGACCCTGGTTCCGCAGCCGTGGCGTCGGTTCTCGGAAACCGACCAGTCCCGCATCATTCAGCACCATGGTGAAAAACCGGAAGTAGAGCAGGTGCATCACCGCATGCTCAGCCCCGCCGACGTACAGATCGATCGGAGCCCAATAGTCGACGGCAGAGCGGTCGAAGGGCGCCGCGTCGTCGTGCGGACTGGCGAAACGCAGGTAGTACCACGACGAATCGACGAACGTGTCCAGGGTGTCGGTCTCGCGGGTGGCAGGGCCGCCGCATACCGGACACACGGTGTGAACGAAGTCGTCAGATGTGGCCAGTGGACTGCGGCCGTCGCCGGCGGGCTCGTACCGATCCAGCTTCGGCAGCAGCACCGGGAGCTGGTCGGCGGGAACGGGAACGACACCGCAGCGGTCGCAATAGACGATCGGAATCGGAGCGCCCCAGTACCGTTGACGCGAGACGAGCCAGTCGCGCATCCGATAGCCCGTCGTGCCCTTTCCTATAGAGCGCGACTCCAAAGCCTGGATGATTCGTCGCCGGCCTTCGTCAGTCGGCAGCCCGGAGAACTCGCCGGACTGGATCATCACGCCTTCGCCACTCAGGGCGGCTTCCCCCGGGAGCTCATAGCCGTCGCGCTCGACGTCGATGTGTCCGGCTGGAGCAACGACGGCGCGGATCGGCAGGTCGTATTTACGCGCGAACTCGAAATCACGCTCGTCGTGAGCCGGAACGGCCATAATAGCGCCGGTTCCATAGGTTACGAGCACATAGTCGGCGATCCAGATAGGGATGCGCTCTCCGGTAAAGGGGTTGAGGGCATGGGCGCCGGTCGACACTCCGCGCTTTTCCCGGTCAGTCGCGAGCCGCTTAATCTCGGTCTCGCGCGCCGCCATCTGCTGATACTGGACTACTCTGGCCCGATGCTCAGGGGTCGTCAGCCGGCCGACGAGTGGATGCTCGGGGGAGAGCACTAGGAACGTGGCGCCGAATACCGTGTCCGGGCGCGTGGTAAAGACCGGGATCTTGACCTGCGTTCCGTCGACCTCTTCGGCCAGAAACTCGATCTCAGCTCCCTCGCTCTTGCCGATCCAGTTGCGCTGCATCGCCAGGATTGGATCCGGCCAATCCAGCTCGTCCAGCTCGCGCAGGAGCTCCTCGGCGTAATCCGTTATACGGAAGTACCATTGCTCGAGCTCCTTGCGCTCGACGAGCTGGTCAGTATGTCGCCAGCAGTATCCATTCTCGACTTGCTCGTTGGCCAGAATGGTCTGGCACTGCGGGCACCACCATTGCGCGGCGAGCGCGCGGTAGGCAAGCCCGCGCTCGTACATCAACAGAAAGAACCACTGTGTCCAACGGTAATACTCGGGGCTCGACGCGTTTATTTCCCGCGACCAGTCGTAGGACAGCCCCTGCAGATTCATCTGGCGCTTGTAGTTCGCAATGTTCCGCTCAGTGTTTTCTTGAGGGTGGGTCTGACGCAAGATGGCTTCGTTCTCCGCGGGCAGTCCAAACGAATCCCAGCCCATGGGGTGGAGGACGTTGTATCCAGTCATACGTTTGAAGCGGGATGCGGCGTCCGTGGGGACGTAGTTCTTGGAGTGCCCAACGGATAGCCCGTTTCCGGAGGGGTACGGGAAGAAGTCCAGCAGGTAGTATTTAGGCTTGGAGCGATCCTCGCTCGCCTCATAGATCCTCTGCTCGTCCCACATCAACTGCCACTTTTCCTCAAATGAGTGGGGATCGTAGCCGGTTTTAGGCGGGGCCTCTTCTTCGACTGCCAATTGAAACTCCTGTCGGTGGTGCGCCGAGGGCACACCTCAGATAAGCGATAGAAATGCAAAAGCCTTCCATCCAAAGCTGGGACGAAAGGCTATTCCGCGGTACCACCCGAGTTGATAGATAGGTGTTTGGTGGAGCTGAGGGGACTCGAACCCCTGACTTCCTGCATGCCATGCAGGCGCTCTTCCAGCTGAGCTACAGCCCCGTATCCGCACGAGATCTATCCACTTAGAACGCGGGTAACGGCCGCAACCGTGATGGCCAGCTTGAACGAGTTCAGCCCGACGCCGGTTTCCACCCTCCCGGCTCGCTATTACTGAGGACCTACTACTTTCACCATCAGTCGGACGACCATATTCTAGCAGGGACGGTTGACGGTTCACGGTTGACGGTTCTCGGTTGACGGTTCTCCATTCACAGTGGGCGGTTCTCGGTTGACCCTTTTTCACTCAGTTCTGGTTAGGGGTCTTCGCAGTTCGCGGTTCGCGTCGCTCGCCAGGTTCGAACGGCGGGCGGTAGGGACCGCAACATGGTCGCCTACGTAGCTCAGGAACGCAGATACTTCATACACGTTCATCAGGTTGACCCAAGATTCTGTGCCTGTCCGTACGCGATCGTGGCCGGAGTATCAGGCTGGCATCATGCCTTGGGTGAGAAAGGTCGAATGGAGTCACCAGCCTTTCGAGGGTCTCAGCCATGTTCGTGACGTGGCTGGGCATACGTGGGTACGTATGCTCGTGGGCAATGAATGGGGAGATGCCGATCGGCGCACGCGGTTTACTGCCGCTCGGCAGCGGTGCCGGCCAACTCTCTGACGGCATCGTTCACATGGCTGTCTTGTTTCGTGAATACGTCGGAGACGCCGCTTAGTAGAACTGCCACGATGCCGTTTACTACATCATCCAGCGGCATTCCTTCAGGCGAGCGGCTCCAATCGATTCCGGCTCCAAAGATTGACCAGCTTATGACGCTAGCCAGGAATTGCATACGGAAAGTAGCATCTTGGAGCGGGGCGTTCCGGAGCCAGCCCAGGATGAAGCCGTTGAGCGCCTCCTGCAGCGCCGACTCGAAGAGCGGACCGTACCGCTGATGGATTGGGCGGCAGTGCGTCTGCGTCTCTTGCAGCGTCTCGAGAACCACACGACAGACCAGGCGGAGATGGTTCGGAGTCAGGGAGGAGTCAGCCGGAAGAGCCGCTTCCAAGCGTTCGACGAATCCATCGCGTATCCATGTGCTGATCAGATCGTATTTGTCTTCGAAATGGGCGTAGAAGGTTACACGATTGAGTGTCGCTCGCTCCGTGATGTCCTGAACTGAGATGTCCTGGAAGGACTTCTCGGCCAGTAGCTCGGATAGTGCCAGCTTAAGAAGCTGTCGCGTGCGCTTCACCCGCGGGTCGCTCGGGTTTACCTTGCTTGGGTTCGTCGTGATTTAGCTCCTATCAGGCGCAGTTCTGCTACAGTTTCGCTCTTGTGTCGTCTAGACTACATGTTCGTTGATGTGTTTGTTGCGTCGGGGCCGCGCTACAACCATATATTAAGACACAAGAGTCGGCTAAGCAACAACTGTTGTTGAAGCGGACATAGCTAGCTAGAACGGAGCAGAAAACATGACCACGGAAAGATCGACGACCACCATGCGCGCCTTCGCCATTGACGAGATCGGAAGTGCCGGTGCTGTACGGACCGTTCCCATCCCGACGCTTGGCCAAGGCGAGGTTCTGGTAAGGGTTCTGGCGGCCGGGGTCAATCCCTTTGACTTATTCGTTATATCCGGGATGGCTCAGCAGATGATGGAGTATAGATTCCCGTTGATTCCCGGAGTTGACGCGGCCGGAGTCATCGACCAGGTCGGGCCGGGCGTCGAGAGGTTCTCGGTTGGGGATGAAGTGTTCGGCCTCTTCGGAAAGATGGTAGCCGGAGAAGGCACGTTTGCCGACTACGTGGCGATTCCTGCGGAGGGGCTCATCGCCCGGAAACCGCCGGCGCTCGACTTCACCCAGGCCGCGGCGCTTCCTACTCCAGGGCTGGCAGCGCTTCAATGCGTCAACGCCGTGGCACCTGAAGCCGGGAGACAGCATTTTGATTGTCGGCGCCGCGGGCGGCGTGGGTAGCTTCGCGGTTCAGATGGCAGCTCGGAGAGGGGCGCAAGTGATCGCGACGGGGCTTCAGGGACAGGAGGCGTACCTGCGCTCGTTGGGCGCGACTGAGGTCATCGACTTTAAGGCCAACGACGTGGTGCAGGCAGTCAGACGGTCACATGCCGAAGGAATCGAGGGCCTGATAGATCTGGTGAGCCGGGACGGGCCGGCTCTCGAAGCGAACGCCAGGGTCCTACGAGCGGGCGCTCGTTTAGCAAGCACGCTTAGCGCTGCCGATGCGGAGGCTTTCGCGCAAAAGGGAATCCAGGCCAAGAACGTCAACGCCGGTATGATGAGCACCTCGGAAGATCTAGAGAATCTGGCGGGCATGGTTGGTGCAGGAGAGCTCACGGTTCCGGTGGCACACGTCTTCTCGCTGGAGGAAGCCCCGCGGGCAATAGATCGACTAGCGTCGGGCGATGTGCAGGGTAAAGTCGTCATCGACTGCAGACGTTAGCTCCGCGTATTCGATTGAGGTCGGTTCTGAGAGTGATATACACATGAAAGCGAAAGGGGATAGGATGAAAGATTTTGCGCTGTTCGTGGGACGTGTTGTGGCTGGCCTGCTTGTTGCCGGCCATGGAGCTCAAAAGCTGCTGGGCTGGTTTGAGGGTCCGGGGCTGAAGAACTGGACGACGGCCACCGAGCACCACTTAGGAATGACGCCTGCGAAGTTCTGGGCTCCGGTTGGCGCATCGGCGGAGTTTGTCGGGGGTATTCTGACAGCGCTGGGCTTCTTGAATCCGCTCGGTCCCCTCGCGATGGGATCCATGATGATCGCAGCCTGGAACAAGGGGCACCGCGGCAAGCCAATATGGGCCAGCAAAGGCGGCGCGGAGCTCGCACTTAGTTTCCTGGGCAGCGCGATCGTCGCGGGGCTCGTGGGACCCGGAAGATTCTCGCTTGACAGGCTATTCCGGGTCCGACTGCCAGGGTGGGTTACAGCTCTGGCCCTTCTAGGATCCGCTGGAATGCTGGCCGAAGCGATGCGCCCCACCTTTTTACCCAAAGTTTTCGGATCAGGTCCGACACCAGCCAACGAACAACAGGAAGGGAACTAGATGAGCACAAACGTAGAGGCGAAGAAAACGACCGGGGCCGGTCCCGACGAGTGGATTCAGGCCGTGCGGAAGTCGCACGACAGCCTGCGTTCACGGGTGGAACCGCTCAACGCGGAACAGCTCCGACAGCCTTCCTACCACAAATGGAGCATCGCCGAGGTGATGTCCCACCTCGGTAGCCAGGCCGAACTTTTCAGCGGCTGGGTAACAGCGGCCACCGAGGGTACGGACCCTCCGGGTCGCGAGACTATGCAGCCGGTTTGGGACGCCTGGAATCAGCGATCTCCGGAGCAGCAGTCGGCCGACTCGATCGCGTACGACGAACGGCTGGTCAGACAGTTCGAGGGACTGAGCGAGGACCAGCGCGCGCACATGCGCCTCGATCTGTTTGGAATGGACCTCGACGCGAGCGGCCTCGCGCGAGTGAGACTCTCCGAGCACGCGGTCCACTTCTGGGACATCGCCGTTGCTCTGGACCCGTCGGCTCCTGTCGAGCAGAACGCCGTCGACCTGCTGATCGATACGCTCGGCTTCATCGCGAGCCGTTCGGGAAAGCCACAGGGCAGAAGCTTCCGGCTCCACGTCCGAACGACAGACCCGAACCGAGAGTTTTTACTTAGAGTCGGGGATGATGTCGAGCTGACCCCCTGGGAGGATGGCCCGGAGGATGGGGAGCTACTAATCCCGGCCGAGGCTTTCTTGCGGCTGGTTTACGGCAGGTTGGACCCGGATCACACGCCTCCCGGCACCGAGACGAGTGGGTCGGTCAGCTTGGACGAAGTGAAGAGCGTGTTTCCGGGGGTATGAGGGGGGGCGTAGGGCGTAGGTGGTACGGTCGGTACACGGTAATACGGTACACGGTAAACAGTAGACAGTATCACGGTATAGCGTCGACGCACGTTTGGTCGTAGGCTGCGCTGAGTCTCCTAAGGCTGACCCGGCCTGTGGCGAGTCGCGATTGGCAATGGTATCTGCTTCCGTTCCGCGGTCATGGCTTGACCAGCTGGTTGGTCAGACGGTCAAGCTCCTTCGTTCGTTGACGCTGACTTACGACGGAGTTGGGCCCTTCTAGAGGACGCCAGGCCAGGATCTCAGGCCGACGAGGCTATCGAGTAGGGTCAAACCAACGGCAGCGGTAGTCTAAGAGACCGGGATGCCGACCTGCGGACGCCAAGTGTGGCCTGGAGGCGTCCAAGCATGCAGCGAAAGCTCGGTGCGACGGCCGGGCTCATGCTCCCTGCCTCCGGCAAACGCCGTGCGCGCGGGTGTAGGTTCCTTTCACATCGTGGTTTGGGGCGACACCGTCATAGTGACGCCGCTTAGCATCCCGCCACCTTGTTTGACGCCGCTAGCAGGTCATTCGTTGGCGACGATCACTAGACGCAAGGGCCTCTGCGCGTAGAGGAACGTAAAGCTTCGGGCGGCTATGGGAGGTTGAAGAGTGGACGGACCTTCCAGTATCGCAGTTGAAGAATTCGTCAAATTTGCATAAAATCAAGACACAGAGGTCGGGGCACAAGGGGTACGCGAGCTACTCGCGTGTTCTTTGGGCTATGTTTATTCACTTGGCGGTGCTACACAGTGCTAGCCGCGCGGGAAGTGTCCAGCGTCGTAGATCCTACGTTTCCAATGCTGCTAGACAGCGTAAAGGACCTCTACGACCAAAAATCGGTGGACCTGGTGACGCGGGCGCACGATTTTGCCCGTGATGCCCACGGAGACGAGCGGCGACTCTCCGGCGAGCCGTACATCAGCCACCCGATCGCAACCGCTTACTACCTGGCCTCGATGCGACTCGACGCCGCGACCGTGTCGGCGGGTTTACTTCATGACGTCGTAGAGGACACAGACTCGACGATCTCAGACATCGAGTCCGAGTTTGGCCTGACGATAGCCAGGCTGGTCGACGGCGTGACCAAGTTCTCGGAGATCAGGCGGCGGGCAGGCGAACCACGGGAACCCGAGGCCGACACAAAGCGCCGGACGGACTACACGCGTGAGCAGGCCGAGAACCTACGAAAGATGTTTCTGGCGATGGCAGAGGACCCGCGGGTCGTCATCGTCAAGCTGGCGGATCGGCTACACAACATGAGAACTCTGGACGTACTGAGGCCGGAGAAACAGCGACGAATCGCACGCGACACTCGTGAGATTTATGCGCCGCTCGCGGGCCGGCTAGGAATAGCACAGCTCAAGTGGCCTCTAGAGGATCTTGCGTTCAAGTACCTGGAGCCTGATCAGTATCGATGGCTGATTCAGCAACTAGCCGAGCAGCTGGAGAATCGCCAGGAGTTTATCGACTCGATGGTCGAGGAGCTTGGGGACAATCTCATCAAGCACGGGATCGAGGCCGAAATCAGGGGGCGTCCGAAGCACCTGTACAGCATCTATCGCAAGCTGCTGCGTCCCGAGATCAATATGGATATCAGCCGCGTTTTCGACCTCTTTGCCCTCAGGGTCTTGGTGGATTCAGAGGCCAGCTGCTATCAGGTTCTTGGACTAGTGCACTCGATCTGGCCACCGCTCGGATCTTCTCGGATCAAGGACTACATCGCCCTGCCCAAACCCAACGGATACCAGTCGCTGCACACGACGGTGGCACCGGCGAACGGGCGGACGATAGAGGTCCAGATACGATCTCGACACATGCACGAGATAGCCGAATTCGGCCTCGCGGCGCATTGGTATTACAAGGAGCAGGGCCAGTCGGTGGCATTGCCCGAGACGCTTACCGAATGGGTGAAATCCTTAACGAGCTGGCAGCAGGAGCTGGGACAGGACGCTGCCGATTTTGTAGACACACTCAAAGTCGACATGTTTGGAGGCGAGGTATTCGTCTTCAGTCCCAAAGGCGACGTCATCGACCTGCCTGCGGGCTCGACGCCGGTAGACTTTGCGTATCGCATCCACACCGACGTAGGAAACCGATGTATGGGCGCCAAAGTCAACGGGATTATGGTGCCGCTGAGCCACGAGCTTCAGACCGGAGACCGAGTCGAGATCCTGACAACGAAGGTGGCACGCGGGCCGGGGCGAGACTGGATGACATTCGTCAAGACGGCGTCGGCCCGGCAAAAGATCAAGCAGTGGTTCAAGAAACAAAACCGGGAGGAAAATATCGCTCGGGGGCGAGATCTCCTGGATCACGAGCTGCAGCGTCTGGATCAGCGAACGCTCAGCGAGGTCAACCTCGACGTGCTGGGGCACGTCGCGGAGCAAATGCATTACCGCAGTCTCGACGACCTGCTGGCGGAGATCGGGTATGGAGCACAGTCCGCTCATGGAGTGGTTGCCCGACTCGGGCTGCGCGTGCAGCCGGACGCACCGATGATTCCAGCCGAAGCGCCGCCGATCACCGAGTCGGGGCCGGGAGTTCAGGTCATGGGCGTCGGGAACCTGCTGACGAGGATGGCGACGTGCTGCGCTCCGGCTCTGGGCGATCCGATCATCGGCTACATCACCCGTAACCGAGGGGTCACCGTGCACCGGCAAGACTGTCCTCGTATCAGGAGCGAATCGGAGAAGGAGCGGCTGGTGCCGGTGGAATGGGGCCAGCCAATGTCTCAGGAGTTGTTTTCGGTTCCGATCGTCATCGAGGCATGGGACCGGGACGGGCTTCTGCGGGATATCGCGGCGACCATGAGCGACGAGCGTGTTGGCTTGAGCGCGGCGAACGCAACCACGCACAACGACGGCACGGCTACCATTCGGGTGACAGTGCGGATAGCGGGGATCGACCAGCTTTCCCGCGCCTTCACGTTGCTGGAGCGCATCCCGGGAGTGCGCGACGTTCATCGGGACGGGTCGGTAAAAGGCGCGTCCGGAGGATCGGGCTCAGGTCGCTCTCAGGCCGCCAGCGCCTAGGCTGCCGGAGCAGGCAGAAATCTGGACGGTATCAAGGCTTTCAGCCCCGGCAGCACGTGGTTGAACGCCGGAGCCAGCTGGGAGGCGTGAACGCTGGTGTGGAGGGACGGGTCATGTGCTCGACCGGCGACCACCAGTAGCGCCTCGACGAGCAACACGCCCAGCGCGGCACCGAGCACGGCTCCGCCGACCTTATCGACGGCGCTGGCGGGAGTAAAGCGCAGGCCGCCACGGATGGTCGCCGCGATAAGGACGACCAGGAGCCAGACCAGCCCGAATACCACTACGTAGGAGATTGTGGCGAGGAGTGGGGTTCGGGGATAGAACGCGGCGAGGAAGTCGTTGGCATTGGGGTAGTTGAGCTTGGCGATGAAGAGCCCAAGCACAGCGCCCAACGTAGTAGCCACCAGCATGAGTAAGCCGCGCGCCATACCAAAGAAAATGGCGCCGACGATAGTCAGTACTATAACGATGTCAACCCAGTGCATCTCAGTGAATAGAGCCCTCTAGCACATGACCTGCTGCAGGTAAATTCTCTTGGCTGTAGTGTAGCGCAGTCTTAGAAGAATTGCGATGGCCAAGTTAGTCAATCACCCATATTGGGGGGGGGTGTTAGTGGGCCAAAAGCCCTGCGGGGATAGCACTTGCGCTAGAGGGAGAACGGTTGTCCGCCATGCTAGGATGGGCCAATTGAGGCGGGGGTTCGGGTCGTAATGGCAGTTGCTGTTGAGTTGAATCGTCCCTGGCTTGACTCGTATCCGGACGGCGTGCCGAAACACATCGACTATCCGGTCACGACCATCGGGAGCCTCCTCGACGACGTGGCCGACAAGCACCCAGATGCCGACGCAATCGTCTTTCAGGGAAGAACGCTCAGCTGGGACGCTATCCGCCGGCACAGCAACCAGCTAGCCCACACTTTGCACGGGCTTGGGGTAGGCAGGGGCGATCGCGTCGTCGTTTTAATGGCCAACGTTCCGCACTTCGTCATCACCTACTATGCGGTGCTCAAGCTGGGAGCCGTGGTCGTGGCCACCAGTCCTCTGTTTACCGAGAGCGAAATCGAAGCGTTCATGACCAAGACCGATGCTCGGGTCATCGTCACGCTGGATGTTCTGTTCGAGAAGGTGGCCGAGTCTTGGCGGAGAGCCGGCGTCGAACATATCCTCGTGGGTACGGTGGTCGATTTCATGCCGGGGGTGGTTCGGTTCGCGGCGGGTACCGTCGCCGAGATGGACAAATGGTCAGAACGACTGGCACCGGAGGCGACACGGCGCGGCCGAGCGTTTGGAGGATTCATGGGGAGCGTCGAGGGACGCTTATCGGCGGTGCGGCGGCTGCGCGAGGTGCCAAAGCCCAAAGAACCAATCCCGTATGGACCAGAGATCCAAACGTTCCGATCTGCTCTGGCCGGCCCCTCGGATGCGGGGCCCGAAGCGACGGTCAGCCCGGAGGATATCGCCGCGCTCCTTTACACAACGGGCACAACCGGAACACCAAAGGCAGCGAAGCTCACCCATCGGAATCTCATCTCAAACGCATACCAGATGAGATACTGGTTTCCGGAGCTGCAAGACAGCAAGGAGACCATACTTTCCGTCTTGCCCCTCTTTCACGCATACGGGCTGACGCTGGTTATGAATGCGGCACTGGTTCTCGCGGCCCGATCAGTACTCATCCCCAGGCCGGTGCTGCACGACATATTTGAGGCGATCAAGCAGTTCCGGCCGACCGCGCTTCCCTGCGTGCCCTCCCTTTTCGTGTCGATCGTCAACAGCGACCGGACCAAGAAGTACGACCTCCGTTCGATCCGAATCTGTGTAAGTGGAGGAGCGCCGCTTCCAGTCGAGGTCAAGCAGCGATTCGACGAGCTTACAGGCGGGCATCTCTATGAAGCCTATGGATTGACAGAGGCTTCTCCACTCACCCACGCACAGCCAAACGATCAGAGCGCGCCGACCGGAAGCATCGGTCTACCGGTCCCCGACACGGATGCCATCATCGTCGATGACGAAGGCAATGCGCTCCCTCAGGGGGGCATCGGGGAAATGCTGATTCGCGGGCCGCAGATTATGGCGGGCTACTTCGACGATGTTGAGGAGACGGCGGCTGTGCTGCGTGACGGCTGGCTCTACACCGGGGACATTGCCCAGATGGATGAAAGAGGGTTTTTCTTCATCGTCGATCGGAAGAAGGATCTGATCATAACTGGAGGCGAAAACATAGCGCCGCGAGAGATTGAAGAGGTGCTGTACCAGCATCCTAAGGTGTCAGAGGCAGCTGTGACGGGAGTGCCCCATCCTCACGGGGGTGAGATCGCCAAGGCGTTCATAGTGCTCCGTGATGGTGAGGAGCTAACCAAGAGCGAACTGCTGCGGTGGCTGGAGCCGCGTCTCGCGCACTACAAAATCCCGCGAGCGGTGGAGTTTCGTTCGGACCTTCCCAAGTCCCCTATGGGAAAGATACTGCGTCGCGCGCTGGCCGAAGAGGATGCCAAGAAGTCGGCAGAGCGACTAACCTCTCGTCGGACGAAGGGCGGAGACTCGACGACCACGTGAAGCGATCCAACGGCTAGCAAGAGAGGATTCGGCACGGACGTCGGAACGGAAGCGCCAAGTGAGGAGCGCGCCTCAATTCGGGGGACGATCACGTCGCTGGTAGCCGCGGGCCGAAACGGCGATCGAGTGGACGTCTACGTGGACGGCGAATGGGCGGTGCGCATAAATCAATCTCAGCTTCTCGAGGCAGGTTTATATACGGGGCTTCGACTCACGTGCAGAGCAGTGGTCGGATTTACTCGACTCGACGGCCGAAGAAGAGGCCTACAGCCGGGCACTCAACTTCCTGTCGTTCAGGCCGCGGTCGTCGCGGGAAGTTGCCCGGAGTTTGGCGTCACATCGTGTCGACGAGCACGTCGCCGGCCGCGTGCTGGAGCGGCTGAAGAACGCCGGGTTAGTTGACGATGAGCAGTTCGCGGATTTCTGGATATCGAACCGGCGTCAGTTCTCGCCGAGGGGAGCCAGAGCTCTAAGGCAAGAGCTTTACCAAAGGGGGGTTTCGCGGGACGTCATAGAGCGGAGTATCCAGGATTTACCTGACGAGGTGGAGATGGCCGTCCGGGCTGCGCGCCGGCGGTCGCGGGCTCTAGACTCCTTAGATGAAGCCACGTTTTTCAAGAAATTACTGGGCTTCCTCAACAGGCGCGGCTTCGACTATGAGACATCGAAGGCAGCAATCGATCTCGTGTGGGCCGAAACGCAATCGGCCGAGTCACCTTAGGGACAATGATTGTCGCTGAGCCTCCCGGTCGGTGGGGCGAGAGCGCTCTTAGCCGGCAATAGTGTTCTCATCAGACTCCAATTGGAACACGGGTACAATACAGTGCTGCCCGGAGCGGCCTTCGGGGTCGCTGGGTGGACTGTTCGCCTAGTGATAGCGTGATTCTCGCCCTGGAGGCCTCGTGACAAACATTCGTCGACTTCGATATCTGCTGCCCACCGCCGCCTTCGTTCTTCTGCTCAGCGGTTGCGGGTTACAGCAGGTGCAGCCGTCAAGCTCAGCATCGCCGACAGCCGCTCCAAGCGCCCAGCCAACAGCGGCGCCGGCTCCGACCATCAGCGTATCGGGAGGGCCGATCGCAGCCACCATCGATGGCGGCAGCATACCTATGTCCCGCTTTAAGGCCTTCCTGAAGTACGCCGCGGGCCAAAGTCAGGGAGCGACGCCGACTTCGGTCCTCGCCAAGCAGTACGTCAATCAGCTGCTGCAGTACGAGTTCATCATTCAGTACGCCAAGGCTCACGGGCTCTCGGTATCGAGCAGCCAGCTTAGTAAAGCCGTGAAGACGCAGTTCAGCCAGGGTGGCGGCCAGCAGGCATTCATGGCGAGACTCAAGCCGTACGGACTGACGGCCGGCGACGTGAAGTTCACGTCGGAAGTCAGTCTCCTGGTCCCGAAGATCGCGGCTAAAGTCGAGCCGCTCAAGAAGAACGGCCCAATTGCGACCGCGAAGCACATCCTCATCGCTCCTGGGAAGAACAAGTGCACGTCGAAGACGCTTACTACCGCCGGCGCCAAAGCCCTCGCGACGCAGCTACTTACCGAGATTAAACAGGGCAAGAAGACGTTTGCCGCGGTGGCGAAGAAGTGCTCGACGGACACGAGCAGCGCGGTCCACGGCGGAATGCTGTCGAACTCGACCACGCCCACGAGCAACGTGCTCTATCCTGGCTCGTTTGTCCCGCCGTTCGATCACGCGGTCTTCTACGGACCGGTCAACACGCCGCACATCGTGAAGTCACAATTCGGATACCACATCGTGGACGTGACCTCACGGCACAACGGCAAGTACCCGCTCACCGTGAGCCAGCAGCTACAGGGTGTCGCCTTTCAGGCATGGCTGACGAGCCAGGTGGCTCACGCGAAAAAGCATATCTACGAGTCGGTCAAGTAGATTCGTCGACATACAGGATACGGGAGCAGTTCGTGCAGGTGACTAGTTCGCCGCTGCGCGCATGTTGCACGTCGGCGTGGGGTATCTGCACCCTGCACCATTGACAGATGTCGTTCTGGACGTGGGACACCGCGTGACGCAGGCGAGCGCGCAGCCGCTCATACCGGTCCAACTGAGATTTATCAATGGCGTCTGCCATGCCGGCTCTCTCATTCCGCATGACCTCAATGTCGGCCGAAAGGCGATTTAGATCGTCTTTCATAGTGCCGAGGCTGCCGGCGCGCCTCTCAGTTAGAGAGGACGCGCGGCGGCGGGCTTCATCCAGCTCGGATTGCAGCTTCTCGGCTGCGTCCATCGCTTCCAGGAGCTCGTCCTCGGCGCCCGTGCGTCTCGCACCCGCGTGCTCTATCTCGTGTTGAACGGAAGCCATCTCACGGCTGTCGTGGATGGCTCCTCCGTATAACGTTTTAGTCAAACGTTCGACGGTGGCGGACGCGTCCTCTACGACACCTTCAAGGCTGCGTTGACGCCCGTCGGCGGCGGCCTGCCGCTTCTCGAGGTCAGCAACGCGTCTCTGGGCTGATACAATCTCCGGATCCCCTTGAATTCTGGCGCGGAGCGATTCCGTGGTCGCCAGGGCTGATTCGATGCTGCTATCGATCTCCTCGAGGCGAAACAAGGACAGCGGAAGTGAGCTCATGATCGAGTGTATCCGAGAGAAGTCCCCGGCAAACAACGGCTGAAGCTTGAGGCGGAAGATAGCCGGAGAACTTGAGGTCGAGGAGACGTGTCGGGATGAGGCGAGGCTGAGCGCATTCCGACAGCTAGTTCTCGGTTGGTTCGCCGAGAATGGACGCGATCTTCCCTGGCGTCAGACCCGAGATCCTTACAGGATTCTGGTTTCGGAGGTCATGCTGCAGCAGACTCAAGTGTCGCGGGTTCTACCGAAATATGCCGAGTTCCTCGGGCTGTTTCCTGATATGGCCACACTGAGCGAAGCATCGACCGGCGCAGTCTTACGAGCCTGGAAGGGATTGGGGTACAACCGGAGGGCGTTGTGCCTCAAACGGACGGCGGATTACCTCCAACTCGAGCATGCCGGCGAGCTCCCCAGGGAAGTCTCCGACCTGCAGAAGCTGCCCGGTGTGGGACCATACACGGCGAGGGCGGTCGCTTGTTTCTCGTTCGAAGCGCATGTCGCGGTCGTGGAGACCAACGTTCGTCGCGCTCTCGACTGGTTCATCGATCCGACCCTGAATACTCGACTATCAGAGACCGCGGTGAACTGCCTCGCCACGAGCCTAGTCCCGGCGGGGCAAGCATGGCTTTGGAACCAAGCCATGATCGACTTCGGCGCGTTGTACGTGCCGGCCAGACCGCGAACCTCACAACGAGATCGCCCGCTACAGCGATTTGAGGAGACCGACAGGTTCTGGCGAGGACGCATCGTGGACGTACTCAGGGTTGCGGAGGAGCCGGTCAGTTTAGAGACGATGCTGGCTCATCTACCGCCAACGCCGGACAAGAGACGGGTCCGAGCGCTTCTGGCTGCACTGTCGGATGAAGGCATCGTACGTTACGACGCTTCGCGAGATCAGTCAGAGCTCGGCGGCTGATCCCCGGTCTCGATAGGCAGGTCGGTTCAAAGCGCGACCGAACCCAACCGTCATCGCGGGAGGCATCGTACTTGCTGTCTACTACACTGAAGGAGACTCTCTTATCGGAGCCGTATGCCCCTAGTACAAGTTGGCGTTGACCACACGACTTGCCCCGTGTCGGTGCGGGAGTCGATGGTTTTGTCTCCCGAGCACGAACTGTCTCTACTAGGTCATTTGATATCGAGCTCGGTCATCGACGAGGTCTTAGTTCTCTCCACCTGCGCTCGAACCGAAGTCTACGTAACCACCGAGCATCCGGACGACGCCAAGAGCGTGGTGCGCGACTCGCTTGAGTCACTCAATCCAGAGGCTCGAGCCGCTATCAGCTTTCGCACAGAGGCGGAGGTCGTCAAACACCTGTTTCGGGTCGCGGCGGGTCTGGAGTCACAGATTGTCGGTGAATACGAGATTGCGGGACAGGTCAGGGCAGCGGCGCAGGCGGCGCGAGCCGCTGAGACCATGGGACCAGAGCTCGACGGCTTGCTACGAGCAGCGGTTCACTGCTCTCGACGCTTACGGAGCGAGACGGATCTGGGCAGGCTTGACCTGTCGGTGGCCGGCGCCGCAGTCTCTCTTCTACGAGAGTCGAGGGATATCGCCGACTCAGCAGTTCTGATAATCGGAGCGGGAAAGATAGCCCGGCTGCTTGCTCAAGAGTTTCACCCGGCAGGCCGCCTCACGATCAGCAACCGAAACGCTCAGGCGGCGCAGGCACTGGCATCTCGCTTTCAAGCGGACGCCCTTCCGTTCGATGAAGCAGTTAACCGGCTGGACGAGTTCGATGTCGTCTGTTGTGCCACGCGTTCACGCGAGCCGATCCTGACAAGCGAGCAGATTAGGAGAGCAACGCCTATCGTCATCTTCGACCTCTCGCTGCCTCGAAACGTAGAGGTATCTGCGGGACTACTACCCGGAGTCGAACTGCACGATGTAGATGCGGTATCGCCGGGTCTTACAATCGGCTCCGAGAGCGCCGAACTGGTCGAAAGCGTCGTCGACTCGGAAGTGCGGGATTACATGGGACGCCGCACCATCCGTCTGGTAGCTCCCATCATCGCCTCACTAAGGGCTCACGTCGACCACGTCCGGGCCGTAGAGACGGCACGCATCGGTCCGAAGCTGCAGCACATGGACGCACGGGAGCGTGCGGCCGTCGAGGAGCTAACTGGGAGGCTCATCGACCGCATGTTTCATCATCTGGTCGTCCGGCTGAAGCTGGCCGCGTTGACAGATGCGGATCTCATTAAGGCAGCGGAGTTCTTCTTCGCGCACGGCGAGAGCACCGTCTTCCCGGCTGCTCCCGACGAGCTGGAGGAAGAGGCAGCCGAACCTGCGTCTACAGGTTCTGTCCTGCGCTAGACTGTCTCTGGCTGCAAGCAGCGCGAAGTAATCAACAAGGATGTGCGGCGTAATGACGCGTTCTATTGTGGTGCTCGAGGGGGACGAGACCGGCCAGGAGCTTCTCGAGCAGGCCCTCAGGGTGATAGCTCCTGACGTCGTGGGCTTCGACATCGAGCTGCTCCCTTACGATCTCAGTTTAGAATCTCGCCGGAACTCGCAAAACGTCGTCATCAACGAGGCTTCGGCGGCCATGCGAGATATCGGGTTTGGTTTAAAGGCGGCAACGATTACGCCGGTCGGCGAGGGCGACGTCGGGTCGCCGAACGCCATCTTACGCAAGCAGATCGACGGGACGGTCATTATCAGGACCGGCCGGCGGATTCCGGGAATATCGCCAATCGGCGGCCTGCATGCCCCGGTCAGTGTGGTACGCATGGCCGTCAACGACGCGTACGGGGCGAAGGAATGGCGAGAGACGACGGGCGACGACGAGGTAGCGTTCCGCACAGAGCACATCAACCGGAAGGACTGCCGGGCGGTCGCGGAATATGCCTTCCTGCTCGCGGAGCGAAACGAGGCGATGGTGTTCGGCGGGCCGAAGTTTACGGTGAGCCCCGTCTACGAGGGGATGTTGAAGGAGGAGATGGACGCGGCCGCGATGCGCCACCCCGACGTTCCGTACCGTCCTGAGCTGATAGACGCCACGTTTGCGTTGATACTGACGGCAGGCGGACGGGCACTGGTGATCCCGAGCTTGAATCGCGACGGCGATTTGCTCAGCGATCTGGTGATGCAGCTTTTCGGATCGATCGCTGGGGCGGAATCTATGCTCCTGAGCTTTGACTCGGAGCTACAGCCAAAGGTAGTCATGGCCGAGGCACCCCATGGAACGGCTCCAGCGCTTTTCGGCAAGGACGTGGCGAATCCCATGGCCATGATTCTTGCGGCAGCGTCGGTTCTCGCGTATTTTCCTGGGGACGCGGAGGCGCACCAGGCGTCTGAGGCAATACGCGAGGCAACGTTGGAGGTAGTGGACGAGGGTGTGCGCACGCCCGATCTTGGTGGGGAATATGGGACCACAGCGTTCACGGACGCGGTCATCGAACGGACACGCGCGAGACTACGGGCTCACGTCATGGTTCGATAAACTCTTACCTGGCACAAAGGCGGTGGAGCGGGTGAGATTAGACACGCGGTCAACCAGCATTAGATGGTGACCAAGAAGGTCACGTTGTACAGGGTCGTACTTATGAAACCCGTACGGACCGGGTCAGTCTGACGGCAAAGGGAAGCGAGCTTCACACGTAGCAGAGAAGGCAGAGCCGCGGGCTATCTGCCGTGAGTCGAAGAGACTACTTCAGGTGGAAGCGAGTCTGGCGCACCATACCCGCGCAACCGGACTTGGGACAGTGGGGGCCATACACGAAGCTTCGCGAAATCAGAGAATACCAGCCCTTGGGTAGACGCCGGACCATCGGGGCGAATTTCAGCCGAAACGTGCCGGGCTGAAGCCGGATGGGATCCCTGGCAGATCTAAAGGCGATGCGATTATGCCGGAAGGGAACCAGGCTCACGTCGCGCTGGTAGCCGCTGAAGAGCGTCCATTGGAGCACCAGGTGGTAGTAGCGGAGACCAGAATGGGGCTTGAGGTGCCAGGCGGAAAGAAGCGCCACGCTGGCGTGATGGGCAAAGTACCATCTTGCCTTTGACGTAGCACTGGAACTCGTCCACACGCAGACCACATCGGCATGCGGGGGATGTGGCTTCTGGTGACGTTTTGAGCTGTGCGCCACGTTTACAGGACGCTGTTCGGTACCGGTCGAGGTAGGCGTGGGGCTCACGGTGGCGGTGGGCGTGGTCGTCGGTGTTGAAGTCAGAGTCGGCGTCGTGGTCACGGTGGGCGTCGTGGTGACAGTCGGAGTGACCGTCACAGTGGGACTAGGAGTCACCGTGATTGTGGGCGTCACTGTGATGGTGGGCGTCATGGTGACCGTCGGGCGTCATCGTGACGGTCGGCGTAATCGTGACAGTTGGCGTGATCGTGATAGTTGGTGTGATCGTCACCGTGGGCGTGGTGGTCATGGTCGGTGTTACGGTTACCGTTGGCGTGATCGTGACAGTCGGTGTGGTAGTGATCGTGGGTGTCACGGGCACCGTAGCTGTGGGAGTGGCGGTGGGGAGCTTGGTTGGAGTGGGCGTGGGTTTCTTCGTTGGAGTCGGGGTTGGCTTCTTGGTCGGAGTGGGTGTCGGCTTCTTGGTCGGGGTCGGCTTTGGTTTTGTGGGCGTGGGAGTGGGCGCGGTCTGGGCGCCCACGACGACGGCCCCACAGACTCCCGGCTGCAGGACAGGCTTATGTTTGGCCGACGGCCCGGCATCGGCCGTTCCCCGCACTACCAAGCCTGCCAGGGACAGAAAGATCAACCCGGCGATTACAAGCCGGCGCATTCTGTTACCCATGCTTTACCCGGGTAGCCCAGCTAGCAGTTAGGCGGATTGGCGCAGGCGCTGACCGGGGACGTGGGGGCGGGCTGTGCAGGAGCGGAGCTTCCTGAAGAGCTCGTACTTGGCTGTGAAGGAGTTTGCTGACTCGTGGTCGGAGGTTGGTAGGTCGTGCCGCCGCTGCTCGTACTTCCATTGGTGGTGCTTCCGTACCCGGTGGGGTAGGACACGGCAGTGGTGGGAACGGGAGTGCTGGAGTAGACCGGATATTGCTGAGTGGCGGCCGGCGTGGGAGTTGGTATGGGCAGCAGCGTGAAGTGCTGCCAGGCGGTCCAAGCCTCTCTGTGACCGGAGGTACTGGCGCCCAGCTGCCAGGAATACGCGGTTGCGGGCGGGAGGGATTGGCTGTAGCACGTGCCTCCGTGTTTACCTCGCCGCAGTGTGGACGAGGGGAGCGGCGTTCTGTTGTACTTCTGGTGGCCGCCACTCAATTTCAAGTCGTAGGACTTGATGGATGTTTGGGATGCCCAGCAGAAGTACACGTTATGAGCATGGGCTCCCGAAACGGTCTTGCCGGGGCTCAACACTTTAGGACTGGACAAGGGCGGGGCGAGAGGTACGGTAAGTACCTGCGGGGCAGACCACCGGCTCTGGTTTCCATATATGGTCTTGACCTGCCATGGGTACGACTTCCCGGGGGAAAGGCCGGGGACGGTATAGATGATGCCCTTGGTGGCGTACGTGGAGCCATTTATCTTTACGACGTAGCCCGTCGCTCCGGGGGCGGCCCCCCAGCTCAGGACGGTGGCTCCGGAGGGGTGAGATACCAAAAAATTGGTAGCAGGCAGCAGAGATGTGGCGGAGCCTGACGGCCTCGCCAGGGTTGAGGCCGCGATAAAGGCAACTATCAAGGCGGCTATCCCGGCAGCGGCGAGGCTGATCATCTTTGGGTTGACAGCGTGCAGTGATGGACGCCTCGGAGGAGGAGCTCCAGTCTCGGCAAAATGGACCTTGGGAGCTTTACTAGACTGGACCTGCGCGACGATGGCACTGGCGTCATGCCCACCGCGGCCGGCGGCGAGAGTAACGAGCCAGGCGGCGGCATCTTCGACCGAGAAGCTGGCCTGGACGGTCTGGCGCAGCTCTTTTTCCTCCACTTTCGTGGATACTTCGTGACCCAGGAGCACAAGGCAATCGCTGGGAGAGATAGGAGCCCGTCCAGTGGCGATCTGACCGTTTTGGGGGTCTACATCCGGCGTCAGGTTGGTCAAGGCTCCATCGCGGAAGATATAGACGGATGCGCCGCCAGTGCAGCCGACAACAACCTCATGACCGAGTCTCAGTGCGAGCGCCACCGAGGCGTCGTCGCTCTTGGCAGGGAGCTGACTCAACACACGAGAGACGTAGTTTCCCTCTTCCCCCGGGATCATGGCATCGGCCGCACTGCCCCGGCAGAACGCTTTAGTCAGGGCGCCGTGGATCTCGGTGGTGACGGCGGAATCGCCGTCGACGACCGCCAAGACCTGGTCGGCCCGGACAGATATCTCAGCCCCAGCAAGCGAGAGGATGCGCGCATCCGGGGCAACCGCACCGGCCGGACCGGCGCTGTGGCTCCCCAAGTCAAAAAACAAGCCCTTAGCCATCGACAAAGCATAACATGTCAATGCCAAAAATGTGTAACGGGGTCGCTAGAATGAGGCACGTCTCACTTGACAGCTTACGGGTCCTTTCCGCACCTCAAAGCCCATCTTTATGCACCACAGGTTGTTACCCGCCACGTGTTACCAGATAGGGATTCTGTCGACTCCGATCATGTCTTGAGCGCAGCTCCGCAGTTAGGTGCCGAGTTTCAGCCGGGCGGCACATCGTGGGCGCCGGAGCGGGAGGATGTGTGCCAGCTGCTGGAGCGCGCACAGCAAGTCCACTACAGAGACATCTACTACGGGAGCAATGCCTGCTACCTCGTCCAACTCAAGGACGACGAGGCCGGGTGCAGCTACGCGGTGTACAAGCCGTCGAGGGGAGAATATCCGCTTTGGGACTTTCCGCATGGCTCGCTGCACCGAAGGGAAGTCGCGACGTTCAGGCTCGACCGGCTGTTCGGATGGCAGCTCGTACCCCCGGCGGTAATCACGCGAGGAAAGTACGGGGTAGGGTCGCTGCAGCTCTTTTTGGAGGAGTCTGAAGAACAGGCGGTTTCGGCGGAATCCCTCCGGCGTATGGTGCTTCTCGACTGGGTAATCAACAATGCCGACCGAAAGCCCGATCATCTCATCGTGACTCGGGGAGGACACCTGTGGGGGATCGACCACGGCTTAACCTTCCACGCTCAACCCAAGCTACGTACGGTGCTGTGGCATTTCGCAGGGGAGAGGATGGGCCACCAAGAGGTCTCAGACCTACAGCGGGTGCGGGCGACGTTGGAGACTCCTGAGGGCGGACCGGTACGGGAGCTGCTGCAGCGCGTCGAGTTCAGGGCGCTCATCCACCGCATCGATTCGTTAACCGCGAGCGGTGTTTTTCCCAATCCTCAGTTCAAGTCGGTGCCGTACCGCTGGTGAGATCGGTGCGGTATAACTGCATAAGGTCACTGGATAGCGAGGCCGGCAGGAGGGAATTGCCGGGCCGGCATGGATCGAAAGGAGATGAGATGACCGCGGAAACTGTAGTAGCCAAGTGTCCGGAATGCGATGCCGACGTTAATCTTTCGGCTCCGGAGCGGGGCGAGATCGTCGAGTGCTCGGACTGTGGAGCGGAGCTAGAGGTGCTGTCCACGGATCCGGTCAAGCTCGACCTCGCTCCAGAAGCCGAGGAAGATTGGGGAGAGTAACCGCAGGAATACTACTCTCGCAGGTCCGGCTGGAAGAGAAGCTAATATTTGCGGCGGCGGAGCGAGAGGACCTCGAACTCGTCCGAGTTCATGACAAGGATTTAATCCTCGACCTTGACCGGCCGTCGTTTCCCGACGTCTCCGTCGTACTGGATCGTGGACTGGTTCACTCGCGGGCGGAGTACACGTTGCGCTTCCTGTCGTCTCAAGGTATCAGGACGATCAACAGCTACGAGGCCACGGTGATCTGCGACAACAAGTTTCAGACGACGATGCGTCTCGTCGACCAGGGCATACCGACGTTACGCACGAGCATCGCCTACACCCCGGCCTCGGCGCTGGAGGCGATCGAGCGAATTGGGTATCCGGTCGTACTGAAGCCGACCTCGGGCTCGTGGGGTAGACTGCTGGCGAAAGTCAACGATCGCGAGGCGGCGGAGGCGATCCTAGAGCACAAGGAAGTACTGGGCTCGTATCATCACTCGATCTTCTATATACAGGAGTACGTGCGAAAGCCCGGGCGTGACATCAGAGTATTCGTGGTCGGAGGCGAGGTCGTCGCCGCCTCATACCGGGCGTCTAAGCATTGGATAACCAATGTGGCGCGGGGGGCGGAGACATCGCCTTGCGAGCCCACGATTGAAATGCGGGACATCGCGGACAGAGCGACCAAGGCAGTCGGGGGCGAGATAGTGGGCGTCGACCTCGTGGAGACGGAGGATGGGCCGAAGGTCATCGAGATAAACGTGGGGGCCGAGTTCAAGGGTCTGATCGATGCCACGGGGGCCGACGTGCCGGGGGCGATAGCGCGGTATGTGAAGCGGCAAGCCGCGTGAAGTTGTCAGTTTTCAGTTGTCAGTCATCCATGTCGTTACCGACACCACAAAGCATGAAAATGGGTTAGCGGTCGGTGATTAGGTCGTAGAAACATTGGTGCTGCGAGCCCGATTGTCAGTCTGACCATGGCAGCCGTAGGAACCACGAATTGTTGTCCTCAGACTACTACTGAGTGAACACGTCAAGTAGACTCTCATCGCAAGAGCTGCCTCCCGACCGACTTCCAAATTCGGAGTACGGAGCGAATGGATGTAGTGCACGAGCGGTGTTGTGGGTTGGACGTTCATAAAGATACGGTGGTAGCGTGTCTGCTGGAGCCGGAGGCTAAGCAGGTTCGCTCATTTCGCACGACCACCGAGCAGCTGCGGGAGATGGTGTTCTGGTTAACCGAGGCCAATTGCTGGCACGTAGCGATGGAGAGTACCGGAGTGTTCTGGAAGCCGGTGCTCAACATTTTGGAGTTGACGGGGATCGAGGCGATCGTGGTGAATGCGTCTCACATGAAGGCGGTTCCTGGTCGAAAGACCGACGTGAAGGACGCAGAGTGGATCGCTGATCTATTTCAGCATGGATTGTTGAGGGGCAGTTTCATTCCCGACCGTCCGCAGCGGGAGTTGCGGGAGCTGGTTCGCTATCGGAAGTCCCTGATCGGTGATCGGACGCGGGAGGTTAACCGGGTTCAGAAAGTCCTTGAGGGCGCGAACATCAAACTTGTAGGCACCGGAGCCAGTGATGTGATGGGCGTGTCAGCTCGGGCGATGATTGAGGCAATGATCGCTGGCGAGACCGATCCCGACGTCATCGTCTCACACGCCAAGACGCATCTCAAGGCAAGTCCGGAAGACATCAAGCGGTCTGTTGATGGACTGATGGGATCTCATCAGCGGCTTCTCCTCCAGGCACAACTCAAGCACATCGACAACCTCAACGAGGAGATTGCTCTGATTGATGCCGTGGTGAAGGAGCGTATGGCCCCCTTCATGAAGCAGGTGGAGGCGCTTAATACGGTACCCGGGATCGGTACGGTGGGAGCCCAAGAGATCATCGCTGCTATCGGAGTCGACATGACTCGTTTCCCCACCGCCAACCACTTGGCTTCATGGGCCAGGGTCTGTCCCGGCATGAACGAGAGCGCGGGCAAGCGCATGTCGGCAAGTACAGGCAAAGGAGGAGATCTGCGAACGACGTTAATCCAAGCGGCCTGGGCAGCGGTACGGGCCAAAAAGAACTACTATCGAAGCCAGTATTACCATCTACGCGGCAGACTGGGAGCGAAGAAGGCCATCGTGGCGGTGGCCCACAGCATGCTGATCACGGTTTACCACATCCTTCGACACGGAACGGTCTATCGCGAACTCGGAGCCGACTACTTCGACGAACGACATAAGGAGGCAAGAATCCGGCAGCATGTCAAAGCCCTTCAGCGCCTCGGCTCGAAGGTCATCATCTCCTCTAGCCAAGGGGGATTTTCTAAGTAGCCACCCATGCCCAAGGGCCACCACGAAGCATGAAAATGGGGAGCCGGTCAAGGTCGTTAATCTATGGAACTACGAGTCCGATAAGTAGCCTGACCATCCGCGGCTAAAGGCATCACGAATTGTCGCTCCCCAATCTTAATAGGGGAAGCACGCGAATTAGAATCTTCACCAGCCGCCGCGGGACCGGCCAAGAAAGGAGGTCGGCCACGATGAAGGTGGTGTACAGCAGATGTTGCGGTTTGGACGTGCACAAGGACAGCTTGACGGCGTGTTTCGTTACCGCAAGCGGCTCGGAGGTTAGAACCTTTCGAACCGTGACGCGTGATCTTCTGGCCCTGAGCGACTGGCTGTGCGCGAACAAGTGTAAGGCGGTCGCCATGGAAAGCACGGGTGTCTACTGGCGACCCGTACACAACGTCCTTGAGGGCACGAAGATGGAGTTACTGGTGGTCAACGCCAAACACTTCAAGGCGGTCAAGGGTCGCAAGACGGATGTGAAGGACGCCGAGTGGCTTGCCGATCTGCTGCGTCACGGACTGCTCCAGGGGAGTTTCGTGCCGGATCGTCGAGCGGCGGGAGCTCCGTGATGTCGTTCGCTATCGCCGAGGACTCATCCATGATCGGAGCCGTGAGGCGAACCGGATCATGAAGCTGCTCGAAGGCGCCAATATCAAGCTGAAGTCCGTCATCAGTGATGTTCTGGGCGTCGCCGGCCGGGCCATGCTGGAGCAGTTGGCCTCGGGTGAGACTGACCTCGACCAAGATTGCAGGCGTCGCTCGCACCAATCTACGAGCTACGACCGAGGAGTTGCAGATCGCCCTGGAGGGTCTGATGAGCGAGGACCAGCGCTTTATGCTCCTCACCCAACTCCAGCATCTCGACTTCCTCTCAGAGCGGATCGAGGCTCTCAGTGCCCGCATTGAGGAGCGCATGCGTCCGTATGACGACCAGATCCGTCGGTTGGACACGATCCCCGGCGTCGGCCGTCGAGTGGCCGAAGAGATCATCGCCGAGATTGGCGTGGACATGGAACGGTTTCAGTTTTCAGTTTCGTTATCGGTTTTCGGTTCAGCCGTGGCCTTGCAAGCCGAGGAGTTGGGAAGGGCAGGGGTGGGTGGTTTCTCCACGCTTGTGGCTCACAACTGGAGGTCGTATTGAGATGGCCTCTATGGACTCCAAGACAGTGCTGCTCGTGCTCGAATGCTTGCGGCCTGCTGGGATAGACACCTGGATTGGGGGAGGCTGGGGCGTCGATGCTTTGGTTGGACGGCAAACAAGGCCGCACGATGACCTCGACATTTCTTTCTCTGCGGAAGCGGAATCGGCGGCGATTGACGCTTTAACAGAGGCCGGGTTTCACATCGATTCGGAGGAGGATTTGCGGCCCGTTCGATTCGTTATGGTCGACCGGGAGGGTCACAAAGTCGATCTGCACCCGGTTGTGTTTGACGAGCATGGGAACGGTCTACAGGCGAATTTCGACGGGCTGCCGCCGTTCGACTATCCGGGTGCCGAGCTGGGTCGGGGTCGCATAGCAGGACAAGACGTGGGCTGCATCAGCGTAGCGTTGCAGATGAGATTTCACACCGGATACGCTCTCAAGCAGAAGGATAAGACCGACGTCGCGGTTCTGGTCACGTTGGGGTAGGCCCGGTGAGTAGTTGGCGTCTCTGAAGAGCCGGCTCTTCGACCGACATGGTCGGTTGTGGCCATCCGCCCCTCAGTAACATTTCCAACTGAGTGAACCAGAAACCCTTCAGTAGCATTCTTGATGAGTCTCGTCCATCGGCCTTCGAGAAGATGATGCCCGCGAAAACGGCCGCGAAGTTGAGGTGGGCAAGTTCCCCTTTAGGGCCAATACAGTGGCATGACATCTGTAACGCATCAACCGAACGAGTGCATCGACTTGACAAAAGAGGGGGTTCGCACGTAGACTTTCAACAAAGCCAATAGTTTGACGTTGACGGGAAGAGTAGGCGCAGAACAGCAACCTGAGAGAGCCGCGTAGCTGAGAAGCGGTGTTGCGTCAGCAAGCGCTGAACAAGGTCCCCGAGTCGCCCGCCGAACGCGTTTTGACGCTAGTAGACCGGGTCGGTATCAACCTCCGTTAGGTCTCGTTGCAGTATTCGAAGAGTACTGGCACCGCGCAGGTCCGTCCGGATGGACCTCGAGGTTAGGTTGGATGCGATCCTGTCGCCACACCCAGTCCTGATATCGAAACGCTAAGTGTGCATCAGCAGGCGTGGCCAATCGGTCCGAGTCTAATGTGCCGACTCTCAAAGTACTGGCTGAGGTTCTTGCAGGCACAAGAGCGAATCTGGGTGGTACCACGGCCGGCCCGCCGTCCCAAATGGGAACGGTGGGTTTTTTGTTATTCATCGAATCCAGGGTCGCGGCGAAGTTACCACTGAAAGACGGGTTCGAAGGAGTCCACCATGTCGATAGAGCAGTACGCAATCATCGACTCCACATTGCGCGAGGGCGAGCAATTCGCCAAGTCGAACTTCTCCACCGGGCAGAAGGTAGAGCTGGCGATGGCGCTCGACGATTTCGGCATCGAGTTCGCCGAGCTTACGTCGCCGTGCGCCTCACCGGGTTCGGAGCGAGATGCCCGCATCCTGGCGAAGCTTCCGCTGGGCATGAAGATCATCACGCACGTTCGGTGCGACCTAGAGGACGCCAAGGTCGCGGCGGATACGGGAGTGGCGGGGATCGACGTTCTGTTCGGAACATCGTCGGTTCTACGCGATTTCAGTCACGGCAAATCGATCGCGCAGATCGTATCGGCCGCGGAAAAGGTCATCAGCTTCGTCAAGAGTCAGGGGATCGTGGTTCGGTTCAGCAGCGAAGACTCGTTTCGCAGCGAGGAGCAGGACCTGCTCGAGGTCTACCGAGCCGTCGACGCATTTGGGGTCAACCGCGTAGGCATCGCGGACACGGTCGGCATCGCGACGCCCCGGCAGGTGTATGCGCTGGTCACCGAGGTTCGGCGTCAGGTGCACTGCGACATCGAGTTCCACGGGCACAACGACTCGGGGTGCGCCGTGGCCAACGCCTTCGCGGCACTGGAGTCGGGGGCCACCCACGTCGACACCACGGTGCTGGGCATCGGGGAGCGCAACGGGATCACTCCGCTGGGCGGGCTGCTGGCCCGGCTGTACACGGTTGACCGATCGCTCGTGGAGAAGTACAAGCTTTCCGATCTGCCGCATCTCGACCGAATGGTGGCCGAGATGGTCGGGGTCGACGTGCCGTTCAACAACTACATCACCGGTGAGTTCGCCTTCAACCACAAGGCAGGCATTCACACCAAGGCGATGCTGAACAACCCGACGACGTACGAGGTCATCGATCCTGACGACTTTGGGCTGGAGCGCACGATTGACATTGGCCACAAGCTGACAGGACGGCACGCGGTGGCCCACCGGGCGCAGTCGCTCGGGCTGCACTTCGGGGAAGTGGAGCTGCGGGACCTCACGGCGGAGATCAAGCGGCTATCGGATCGCGGGCCGTTGCCGCCGCATGAGCTGGACGAGATTCTGCGGCGGTGGGTGACAGCGTGAGGGGGACAGTGGCGGTCGGGGGGTTGGCGGTGTTCGGTAGACGGTAGCGGTTCACGGTTTTCGGTAGACGGTAGACGGTTCACGGTTCACGGTTCACGGTTCACGGTTCACGGTTCACGGTAGACGGTTCACGGTTTCCGTAGACGGTTTTCGGTAGACGGTAGACGGTTCACGGTAGACGGTTCACGGTTTTCGGTAGACGGTTGACGTATTCGGTAGACGGTTGACAGTTCACGGTAGACGTATTCGGTAGACAGTTGACAGTGGACGTGTAAACACTGGACGGCGATCACACTTAGCAGCCGGTCGGGATTTTGTATTTGGAACTGAATTATGTTGCGGAGCGCTAGTTATGGGCACGCTTACTGAGGAGATTTTTAGCCGGAAGATGGGGCGGCCGGTCGAGGCCGGGGAGATCGTCGTGGCGCCGGTCGACTACGTCATGAGCCATGACAACACCACGCCGCTGGCGATTGAGGCATTCGAGAAGCTGGATATGCCTATCTGGGACACGGAGCGGGTGATTATCGTGTTCGATCACATGATCCCGGCGCCGACGCCTCAGGCGGCCGAGCTGCACCAGCGGATACGGGCATTCATCGCCAGGAATGGAATCAAAAACGTATTCACGGAAGGGATCTGCCACCAGGTGCTGGTGGAGAGAGGCTTCATCACCCCCGGCGCCATTGTCGTGGGGGCCGACTCCCATTCCTGCACGTATGGCGCGTTGGGCGCATTCGGAACAGGGATGGGTTCGACTGACGCGGCGGTAATCTACGCGACGGGGAAGACGTGGTTCCGCGTGCCGGAAACGATACGGGTGGAGATGTCGGGCGCGATGGAGTCGGGTGTTTTCGCCAAAGACGTGATTCTCAAGGTGGCGAAGGAACTGGATGTCGACGGGGCAACCTACAACGCTCTGGAGTACGGTGGACCACTCGTCGAGGACATGGGTCTGTCGGACCGCCTGACGCTGGCCAACATGTCGGTCGAAATGGGAGCGAAGGCCGGGCTGATAGAGCCCAACCAGGAAGTCGTGGCGTACGCCGAGGCGCGGTCGGGGCATCCGGTGCCGGATCTGCACCCGCGAAATCCGAAGTATCGAAAGGTCATCGAGATCGACGCTTCAGATCTGGAGCCACAGGTGGCCTGTCCTTCGGAGGTTTCCAATGTTGTCGGGGTCAGCCGGGTAGAGGGGGAGCACATCGACCAGGTATTCATTGGGACGTGCACCAACGGGCGACTGGAGGACCTCGAGATAGCGGCGTCCATATTGGGCGGGCAGAAGGTGTCGCCAGACACGAGGCTGGTAGTCACTCCGGCGTCAACAGAGGTGTATCTGCAGGCGTTGAAGAGCGGGGCGATCGCGGCTCTGGTCGAGGCGGGAGCGCAGGTTACCAACCCTGGGTGTGGGCCATGTATCGGGCGGCACCAGGGAGTGCTGGCGGCGGGGGAGCGAGGGCTCACGACGCAGAACCGCAACTTCCGGGGCCGGATGGGGCATCCGGACTCACAGCTATTCCTCGCCAGCCCGGCCACCGCGGCGGCAACGGCCATCACGGGCCACATCAGCGATCCTCGGAGGTTTATGTAAATGGCGAGAGCCTGGAAGCTTCACGACAACGTCAACACCGATGAGATCATACCGGGGCGCTACAACGTCACCACCGACCGATCGCAGCTCGCGCGGTACTGTCTCTGCGAAGTCAGGCCGGATTTTCCGGACGGCGTGCAACCGGGCGATGTAATCGTGGCGGACCGCAACTTTGGGTGCGGCTCCTCGCGCGAGCATGCGCCGGTCGCGCTGCAATCGAGCGGTGTCAGCGCGGTGGTGGCGGGATCGTTCGCGCGTATTTTCTACCGGAACGCCATCAACGTCGGCCTACCGCTACTGGTGTGCCCGGAAGCGGCCGGGGCGGTGGAGGATGGAGACTCGATCGCGGTAAACACCGACACGGGGGTCATCACGGTCGCCGACGGCCGTCAGTTTCAAGCGGCGCCGATCCCGCCGTTCGTCAAGAACATCGCGGCGGCCGGCGGCATCCTGGAGTTCATCAAGCAGTACGGGTGGGAGGGCATTTAGTGCGCCCTGGCATTGATCCCGCCGCTCGATCATGTCGAGGAAGAGCCTTCCTCAAACTTGGAGCCATCCGGGTGCGAGGCTATGAAGTGCGCGGGGCAATGATTTTGCCGTTCGTTTGCGCGGCGGAGGCGCTTTCCTCCGCAATCGAGCCAGGCGAACGGGAGCGGATATAGTGCGCCTGGCAATGATACTGTCGCGCGTGCGAGCCGAGGAGAAGCTGCTGTTCGGGGAATTCGAGCGGCGCGGCGTGCCTTTCGAGCGGATCGACGACCGGGAGATAGTCTTCGATCTGGATTCGCTGCCGACGGACTACGATCTGGTGTTTGAGCGATGTATCAACCATTCGCGAGCGCTCTACGCGCTCAAGCTCTTCAACGACGCGGGCGTTCAGACGGTGAACACGTACCAGGTCGCGGATACGTGCGGAAACAAGATCCTGACGTCGAGCGCTTTGGTGCAAAACGGGGTACGAACCCCACGGACGCTGGTGGCGTTTACGCCCGAGTCGGCCATCGAGGCGATAGAGAGCATTGGGTATCCGGCGGTGCTCAAACCGGCGGTGGGCTCGTGGGGCCGGCTCTTGTCGGTAGTCAGTGACCGCTACGCCGCGGAGGCCATTCTCGAGCACAAAGAGGTTCTGGGCTCGTACCATCACTCCATCTTCTACGTGCAGCAGTTTGTCGAAAAGCCGGGTCGCGACATCCGCAGCTTTGTCGTCGGGGGTCAGACCATCGCGGCCATCTACCGCTATTCCGATCATTGGATAACCAACACGGCGCGGAACGGGCGGGCGGAGGGTTGTCAGCGTGACGGACGACCTTGACGAAGTCTCTCGCGCGGCGGCAGCGGCGGTTGGCGGGGGAGTGGTGGCCGTCGACCTCATGGAGACGCCGGAGGGGTTAACCGTCACCGAAGTCAACTACACGATGGAGTTCAAGAACAGCATCACGACAACCGGCGTGGACATACCGGCAAAGATCGTGGACTATGTGCTGGAACAGGCGGAGGAGGCGGCGGCCGCATGACGGATGCGGACTATGTGCTGGAACAGGCAGAGGAGGCGGCGGCCGCATGACGGATGCGGACTATGTGCTGGAACAGGCTGAGGAGGCGGCGGCCGCATGACGGATGACGATGCGGTTACTTTCCTGCTCGGCCTGGTGCAGATCCAGAGCGAGACGGGAGATGAAGGGCAGGCCGTTCAGTATCTGACGAGCGAGCTGAGCAAGCACGGCATCGAGAGCTGGGTGGACGAGGCCGGCAACGGTCACGGCAAGAAGGCGGGGCATATGGCGCCCGCTCCGGAGCTGATGTTCTTGGGACACATCGACACGGTTCCGGGACAGGTGCCGGTACGGATCGAGGATGGGCGTCTGTACGGGCGCGGCGCGGTCGATGCCAAGGGTCCGCTCGCGACGGCGGCGGTGGCGACGATCCGAGCCAAGAGCAATCCCTCCACCATCCGGGTAATTGGGGCAGTCGGCGAAGAAGGGCCGTCACACGGCGCCCGCCACCTGCTTCGGGAGACGCCTCCGCAGGGGCTGCTGATCGGAGAGCCGGGTGGGACGGATTCAATAGTGCTGGGATATAAAGGAAGTCTCCGAGCGTCCATTCGGTTCGAGCAGGAGTCGGGGCACAGCGCGGGCGCGACCGGCACGGCATGCGATGCGGCGGTGGCCGCCTGGAGCGAGATTCAAACCGCGTGTGCCCGGCTCAGTCCCGGCAGCGCGAACTTTGAGACGCTGAACGCGGTCCTGCTGGACTTCTCTTCCGGAAGCGACGGGCTGGTCCAGTGGGCAGAGCTGCGGGCTGGATTCAGGCTGCCGCCCGAGCTTTCGGCGAAGCAGGTCGAATCCGTGGTTCAGGACGCGGCGGCTCCCGGGATAGTGACTTTCGGCGTCGCCGACGAAGCATACCGGGCGCGGAAGGACACGAGCCTGGTGGCGTCGCTGCTGCGGTCACTGCGGAGTGAAGAGGTCAGGCCCAGGTTCAAGTTCAAGACGGGCACATCGGACATGAACGTCGTCGCGCCGAAGTGGGGAGTTCCGACGGCGGCCTATGGCCCCGGGGATTCATCGCTGGATCACACCCCGAACGAGCACATCGTCATGGAAGAGTATCTGCGGGCGATTCGAGTGCTCACTCGTGTTTTTGAAGACTGGAGGTAGCCGGCACCGGTGCACGTAATCAAAGTAGGGGGCAGTGCGGGGATCGATCTCGATGCCTTCCTGGACGACATCGCGGCTCTGGACGAGCCCGTAATCCTGGTACACGGAGCGAACGCAGAGCTTGACGCGCTGACGCGCCGACTCGGCCGGGAGCCACGGCTGGTGACGTCAGCGGACGGCCAGGTTTCGCGGTTTACGGATAGCGAGACGATGGATCTTTTCATGATGGTCTACTGTGGGAAGGTCAACAAACGCATCGTCGAGGGCCTGGCGCTTCGGGGCAAGAGTGCGGTCGGACTAACTGGCCTTGACGGCGGCATCGTCACGGGGAGACGGAAGCCGGCGATCCGGATCGTCGAGGACGGCAAGCCGCGAGTACTGCGCGGCGACTTCGCGGGAAGCATCGAGCACGTCGACGTATCACTGCTACGGTATCTGACGGGAGCGGGGTACATACCCGTGATGTGCCCTCCAGCGGTCAGCAGTGAGGGCGAGGCGATCAATGTGGACGGAGACAAGCTGGCGATGGAGGTTGCGGTCGCGCTGGGGGCCGAGAAGCTGCTGATCTTTTCGAACACAGTGGGGTTCATGCGAGATCCGGCCGATCCGGATAGCCTCGTGCGATCGGCGACGGTCGACGAGCTGGATGAGCTGCTCGAGTTTGCCCAGGGACGGATGAAGAAGAAGGTGTTGTCGTGCGGCTCAGCGCTGCGGCGCGGAATCGGGGAAGTCATTTTGGGCGACGCCAGAGTGCAGCAGCCGGTGCGGACCGCGCTGGCGGGAGCCGGAACGCATCTCAGGCGGGGCGAGGCGGCGATGATAGCGGCAGGATCGACGGGAGGAGGGGAAGGGCGAGTATGAACGTTCGCGCGGCGTTACCTCAGGACATCGAGACCGAGTCGGAAGTACGCCTCTATAACAAGCGGGATATCACGCTGGTGCGGGGGGATGGGGTTCATCTCTACGACAGCGAGGGGAGGCGCTACCTCGACGCCATGAGCAATTACGGGGTCAACGTTCTGGGGCACCGGCATCCGGCCGTCGACTCGGCGGTACGCCACCAGCTCGATCAGCTCATCAGCTGTCACCAGAGCTTCTATAACGACGCGCGGGCGGAGTTCGAGCGAGTACTTCTGGGGATGTTGCCGCCCGAGCTGTGCCGGATCGCGTTCGCCAACTCAGGGACGGAGGCGATTGAGGCGTCCATGAAATTCGCGCGGATAGCGTCGGGGCGGCAGAGGATAATTGCGGCGGAGCATGCCTATCACGGACGGACGCTCGGCGCGCTCAGCGTCACGCACGATCCGAAATATCGCGATCCGTTCCGGCCGCTGCTTGACGGCTGTGAACACGTCGCCTACGACGATCTCGACGCACTCGAGGCGATAGTTCCCGGCGCCGCCGCGGTGATTCTGGAGCCAATACAGGGAGAAGCAGGGGTACGAGTGCCTTCAGAGGGGTACCTCAGGGCGGTTCGGGAGCTGTGCGACAGGCATGGAGCGCTCCTCATTCTGGACGAGGTGCAGACGGGAATCGGGAGAACCGGCAAGCTGTTCGCGTTCGAGCACGAGGGCGTCGTCGCCGACATCCTGGCGGTGTCCAAGGGTCTGGCAAACGGACTGCCGATCGGAGTGACGGTCGTCCGGCAGGAGGTAGCGGACAAGGTACCGACGGGTTCGCATGGGAGCACGTTTGCCGGCAACCCGCTGGCGTGTGCGGCGGCGCGTGCAACTCTGCAAACGGTTGGGGAGCAGCATCTGCTCGATCACGTTGCCGAGGCGGGAGCAGGGTTCGTCGCCGCTCTCGACGGACTGGCGCATCCGCTGGTTCGGCAGGTACGGGGGCGTGGGCTCATGGTGGCCGCCGAGCTAAAGACACGGGCCACGCGCGGTCCTCAAGGCGATGCAGCGAGAGGGAGTGCTGGCGCTGCCGGCGGGCAACCGCACGATCAGATTCCTGCCGCCGTTGATCATGACGAGGGAAGAGCTGGATCGGGTGGTGGAGGTGTTTCGCATCGCCGTCGACGAGCAACGACAGTGAGAGAGTTGTCAGTTTTCAGTTTTCAGTTTTCAGTTCCAGCGACCGCGAGCGCACGGGCGGTGGAAGAACGGGTTACGGTAGTCGCGACGGCAGTCGACGTGGGAGGATTGCGAAAGCATTTTCGAATTAGTAGCCTCCCGTGCCCATGGGGGGCCGCGATTGATCAGACATCGGGATGCTCGCGGGTCGTGATTCGGGCATCTATCGTAGGGGGGTCGGGCTACACGGGCGGCGAGCTGTTCCGGCTCTTGCTGGGGCATCCCGAGGTCGAGGTGGTACAGGTCACGTCGGAGCGGCAGGCGGGCAAGCGCGTGACCAGGGCGCATCCGAACCTTCGAGGGCGGACGGAGCTGAAGTTCGCGAGCGCGGCCGACCTGGAGGCGGTCGACGTGCTGTTTCTTGGCCTGCCGCATGGTGTCGCGATGAAGCGTTTCGACGAATTCGTCCAGACCGCGCCGGTCGTGATTGATTTGAGTGCCGACTTCCGGCTGCGGCAAGCGCATGACTATATGGAGTGGTACGGGCTGGACCATGTCAGGCCCGATCTGCTCACCGAGTTCGTATACGGCATACCGGAGCTGCACCGCGACGAGATCAGGGAGGCACGATACGTGTCGAGCGCCGGATGTCTGGCGACGGCAGCGATTGTCAGCCTCTGGCCACTGTTTCAGGCAGAGGTGGTCGACCTGGATCGACCGGTCGTTACCGAGGTAAAGACCGGATCGTCGGGGTCGGGAGCCGATACGGGCTCCGCCTCGCATCATCCGGAGCGCAGCGGGGTGATGCGGTCGTTCAAACCCACGGGGCACAGGCATACGGCGGAACTGCGGCAGGAGCTGCGAACGGAGAGCGGGACGCCGGAGATACACTTCTCGGCGACCAGCATCGAAGCGGTCCGTGGGGTGCTGGCCACGTCGCACGTGTTCACCAAAGAACAGATGGATGACCGTGACCTGTGGCGAGTGTACCGTCGGTATTACGGAGAGGAGCCGTTCATCCGGCTGGTCAAGGACAGTCAGGGGAACTACCGATACCCGGAACCCAAGATACTTTCCGGCAGCAACTACTGCGACGTGGGCTTCGAGGCCGACGGTCACGGCAAGAGGGTCGTGGTCCTGGGCGCCATCGACAACCTGATGAAGGGGGCCTCGGGTCAGGCGGTGCAGGCGATGAATGTGAGGTTTGGGTTCGAGGAGACGGCGGGGTTGGACTTCCCCGGATTGCATCCTATTTAGTTTTCAGTTGTCAGTTTTCAGTTGTTCAGTTTCAGGCGACCGCGACCGCTCGGGCTTGGAAGATCCGACCGCGGTCTGCAGTGTTAGTTCGGCCATGGGGTTACCGACACCAGGGACTGACTGGCGGAGTTCAGTCGCAGCTCAAGCGCGTGGGCGGCAAAGATAAAGGGGACATTCTCTTCCCGCTGACTGCGGCTGCCCGGAAGGTGCAGGTAGCCTCGCTTGGCATTATGCTGCCACCGACATCACCGGGCGCTTTACCTGGGGCCCTCCGGCCTTGCCTTTGTCCCCTCGTTCTTGAATCTCAATGCCACATTTCTCTGCCTCCAAACGCGTGTTGCATCCGGCACGTCATGGTTCTGGGCAGTTTCTGGTCGGGCGTTGCATTCGGTGGTGTTAGGGGTTTCGGGGCTGGGGCGCGGGGGTTAGATCTACCTTATCAGGTTGGGTGGAGCGGAGCTTCAGCAGGCCCAGGGCGGGGAAGATTACCACGGAGAGCATGCCGGCGCCTACCAGGGCGGCGGCGTTTTCCGGCCGCATGTGCGCCTCCCGGACGCCGACGCTGGTGATCACGACGATCATCGGGAGTCCGGTGGCCGAGAAGAAGGCGAGGGACACGCGTTTAGCGGCGGACAGATCCTTGCGGTAGAGAAGGAAGGCAGGCGTTCCCCGGACGACGAGGAACAGGAGCAGGAAGAGGGGTAGGCGCAGAAGGGTCGACGCGCTGGAGAACAGGGCGTCGACATTGAAAGTAATGCCGCTAACGATGAAGAAAATGGGAACCAAGAAGCCGAAGCCGATGGCTTCGAGCTTGCGCCGAACGACTTCGGAATCCTCGCCCTTGGCGAATAGTCTGACGACTACGCCGGCGGCAAATGAGCCCAGGAGCGCGCTCAGGCCGAGCTGATACGCCAGGAACACCAACGTCAGGATCATCAGCATAGAGACTCGAACCGGGAGCTGAGCGCTCGAGTCCAGGTGTCGCTGGAGCAAGGACACCATTCTAGGGGGATGCGGGAATGTGGCCAGAACTCCCGCGGCCACGGCGATGATGAAGTAGAGGGCCAGGAGGGCCGAGGTGGCGAGGGGCTCCTTGCTCGTAAGCAACAGGGCCACGGCCACCACGGGGCCGAACTCTCCGACGGTGCCGACGGCCAGGACATACTTGCCAAAGGGCGTTTCGAACACGCCGGCGTCGCGGAGGACGGGCAGCAGCGTGCCAAGTGCCGTGGTGGTGAGAGCCAGGCCGACGACCACGGCATCCAGAGCGACGCCTTTGTAGACGAGTACGAGGGCGGCGCCCAGGGCGATGCCCACCGAGAGGATCCAGCCGATGGCCGCCAAACTGAGAGGGCGACCACGGATGCGGACGAGGTCGAGCTCGTATCCGGCGAGAAACATCAGGTAGGCGAGACCCATGTCGGCGAGGGCGGTGACGATGCCGGAGGCCTGGGCAAGGCCGAGCACGTAGGGGCCGACGACGATGCCCAATGCCAACTGGATCACGACTTCGGGCACGCCGAGCTTGCCGGTCAAGTCACTGATGATGGGGGCCGAGACGGCGATCGCCGCGATCAGGACCAGGGTGGTGACGGTCGAGGTGCTCATGGGGCGACGCTCAGGGGAGGCCCGCGAGTGGAGGGGGGAGGGGTACACGGTATACGGAGGAGGGTACACGGTATACGGTACACGGTTTACGGTTCACGGTGCGGCGTAGACGGTGGACGTAGCGCGGTTTACGGTTCACGGTTCACGGTTCACGGTTTACGGTTCGCGGTTCACGGTTCGCGGACCGTTTCGCGATCCACTGTTTACGGTTTGCGGTGTTCGGTGGCGCAGTGCGGTCCGTGATAGACGGCTCGCGGTTTGGTCTGTGTGGCTCCGGGCCGGGGTTGCGTGGCGCGCGGGCAGGCGAATAGGCGTAGGATTTCGGTAAGCCGTCGTTTCTGTGGGTATCTATAGCTGACGGACGAGTGAACGTTTTTGCGTGTCGAGCGGGAGGCCAATGCTAGCGCCGAAAAACGGGAGTTAGGGAAAAGCCGCGGACAGAGGGCTGTCCGCGGCTTTTTAGGGCTCTTTTAGGAGCATTGTGGATAACTTCTCGGCGGCTGGTGGTTGATCCAGAACGAGGTCTGCCGATATCCGGGACGTCCCCTCATCCCTGACGAGGATATCTAGCCACCCATGCCGACGGGCCACCACGAATCATGAAAATAGGCGCCGGGTGAGCGTTGTAGGCCGATTGAGACAGTATTCGTGGACGAGTCATTTTCGAATTAGCTCCCCATGCCCTTTGGCACCACGAAGCATGAAAATAGGCGCGGGTCAATTCGTAAGCCTCTTGAGACAGCCATTCTCGGATCAGTCATTTTCGAATTAGCCACCCATGCCCAGGGGACCACGAAGCATGAAAACAGCTCACGTTGGCCGCTGGTTTTGGACACGGGGTGGGGTCACGATGTTGACGACCGCGGCCGCCCGGCCACGGAGGACCGGGCTACGGTAGTGGCGGTGATGGTCGCCGTGGGGGATTCCAACGCCATTTTCGAATCAGTGTCACAAGAGGACCGCTAGACTGCGATGAACAGCCGGTGGCCCCTGTCGTCGATTTTCCCTCCGGCTACCATATTTCGCACGGTGTTCAGGGCGTTGGTACGGCCGAAGCCGACCTGGGCCGCAACGGCTGCGGCTATCTCGGTCCGGCTGACACCTTTTGGAGACGCGGCTATCAGGGTGTCCCAGATGGCGGCCTCTATTCGATCGCGGCTGGTGGCAGGCTTTCGCCGCTCGAGCCTAGTCGAGATGCCCGAATCGACCATGGTGAAGGCGAACCGGGCGGATTGGAGGTCGGCATCGCGGTCCTTTTCGGAGGTGACGGAGAGGACATTTTCAGGGGACCTCTGGATGTGCCACAGGACGTCGAGGTCGGCCGAGAGCTCGCCGGCACCGCGGACGGTGGGGTCGCCGGTCTCGGTTTTGGCCGGATGGGACAAGAGCAGCAGGGCGGCGCCGAGCTCCTGATTTAGGGTGTAGAGCGCTTTCGTGACCTTGGAGGCGGCGGCGTTCGAGTTCTCGTCGGACAGGCCCATCACCTTCGCGAGGGTATCGATAATCACGAGGACGGGGTTGAACGGTTTCAGGAGCCGGGCCAGCTGATCGGCGGCATCGCCGGCAGACAGGCTGAGGTCCTGTGGTGAGTGCCAGTAGATTTCGCCGGTCTGCCGGTCAGACTCCGCTTGGTGAGCGGAGGCGGCCAGGCCTCGCGCGAGGGCGAGGCGGTTGAAGCGGCGGATGGCGCGGGACTGGCCGCCCTCACCGTCGACGATGACGACGTTGCCCCGTTTGGCGGGCTCGGTATCGCCCAGGAACTTCGTGCCGAAGGCGACGGACATCGCGATGTCGAGGGCCAGCCAGGATTTTCCGCTCTCCCACCGTCCGAGCAGCCCGGTACGCTGGCCGGCTGGAAGCAGGCCGGGGATCAGCCACTCACGAGGGAGAATCGAGTCGGAACGGTGCTCCGAGAGGGGGACCAGAGCAGGGGCAGCCGCCGTGTCAGCCGCGTCTTGCAGGTGGGATTCGTACACGAGCGCGATGGGGTAGCCGGCCTCCATGTTGGTCATTGGACGGGGGTTGAGCGAATCCCAGTCGCGGACCAGGACGCTGGTCTGGTAGCGGGAGAGGCCGCGGGCGAAGCAGTCTTCGGCGGCAGCCCGGATGGCGCGGGACCGTTTGGAACGGGAGGTCAGGGGCCAGGGGTGGGGATTCCGCTGAGGAGGGGGCTTTCGGAGGAGGGAGTCAAGGTCGGGGAAGGGGCGGGGTGCCCTGGGCGGATCGCATGGGCTTGGGGAGGGGTGGGGATTCCGCTCGGGAGCGGGCTTTCGGAGGAGGGAGTCAAGGTCGGGGAAGGGGCTGGGTGCTCTGGGCGGATCGCATGAGCTTGGGGCGGGACGGGCGTTGCCGGCGTATTGAGGGCAGGTGAGCTGGTCGCGGCCGGACTGGGGAGGCCGGAGGGAACGCACCTGCGCGAAGCGGCTCGGATTTTTGGCTGCCTTCGGAGACGGCGGCGGGTTGTGGACGGCTGCGCGTGGGGCGGGTCGATGGCGGATTCGGGGAGGGACGGGGAGTCGGTGGAGTCAGGCATTTTCGACCTCTTCTTCTGAGATTCCTAGGGTGGAGGAGATGCGGGCAAGCGAGTCGGCGTCGAGCTGGCGCAGGTCCATCTCGGCGGTGCAGACGGCTTCGATGGGTACCTGGGCGGCGTCGGCCAGCTGGGCCTGGGTCCAGTGGTTATGCAGGCGGCGGGTCTTGATCCGGGCCTGGAGACGGAGGTTGCGACCCATGGTCTGGCAGCTTATGTCGGCGACCTTGGTCAGCTCGCCGGTCTGGGGCTGGAGGGACAGGCTGGAGGCCTTGAGGCGACGGAGATCTTCGAGGTACTTCAGGATGGTGGGATCGTCGCCTTTCGCGTAGACCATTTCGAGGCGGACGCGGGCGATTTCGATCTCGAGGTCGAGGCTGTTCTTCTCAAAGGCGATCTCCGGGTCGCGGGTAGCGAGGGGCTTCGGGGGTGGTTTTTTCACGGCACGCTCCTTTGCGAGCGATTGGCTTATCTGGTGAGATAGCTCCTTTCTTCGCGGTGGTCGGGAAGGCTTTTGGGTAAGCGGCTGGAACTTTGAAAGGGTCAGGTTCGCAGCCGGCCCATCTTAGTACAGGCGTACTAGCTCGCGCTTGAGAAATTTTCTTTGGAGAGCCCGGCTTGCGATGGCGGGAACGTCGGCAGGGGGATGGAACTCGAGACCAGTGAGTATCTGCTTGAGATCCGTATTCAACGGTCTGTGCCTCACTACTGACGCCCGGCAGGCAGGGTCACGGCCCTTCACCAGGTTTGGCGATCGATGTTGTCGGACTCACCCTCGCTGTCGGCATCGTCCACCCATTTCTTCGGCCGAGTCGGACCCGATAAGAGGTTTGATTCTCAGGGCAGCCGCCCGTCGGCCGGGCGCGTCTGCTGCAGTGCCGGGGAAGGGTATGCATAAGCGACGCGTCGGGACTCGACGCCGATCACTGGTAGGAGCACTATGGGGAGCGCGACACCTTCCGATGTCTTGCACAACGCTTCCGCCGAAGCAGTGCCTCACTGGTTTCAGCGTTCGTTGTACGGTTACGACTGCGAGCGATGTTGACCGCGACCACGCTGGACGTCCAAGACGCCGAACTCGTCGGCCTCGGGAATCTTGCATTACCGCTCTGCCCACATGTCCAACTCAGGTTCATCGTCAACCTTCTTAGTCGGGCCGTGGTTTTGTGTCTGAGACAGGGGATGATTGAGTTAATAAGAGGAAGGGATATCTCGGGCCTCACTCCGTCCATCGGAGTCGGCCAATGACTTCGGACCTGGTCGAGTACCAGCCCTCCTTCTGGAATCTGTATGACGGTAGAGAGGAGACATGGCAATGTCCATCGCGGGGGAGCTCATCACCGAAACGTTTGCTTATGACGGCGGGCGTGAGGTCACGGTGTATGTCCCGCCGGAGCCGCCCGAGGCAATCGTGTTCGCGGGTGATGGCCAGCTGATTTCGCAGTGGGGCGGTGTTCTTGAGGCGGCTGACGTACCGCCCACGATGATCGTGGGTGCAAATCGCTCGGGCGATGAAACGCTGCGTCTCCATGAGTACTCGCCGGGCCTTGCCCCAGAACGGTTCGCCGCGCACGAGAAGTTCTTCGTCGAGGACGTACGGGCCTGGACGCTGACGCGTTTCGGAGTCGCGCTGCCAGCCGGCCGCACCGCAGTGTTCGGTGTTTCGGCGAGTGGAGAGCTTGCGCTTGCCCTCGGCCTCCGACATCCGGATGTCTACGGTGTGATCTTCTGCGCCTCACCGGGCGGGGGTTACCGTCCTCCTGAGGTACTGCCAAGCTCGATTCCGCGCACGTACCTTGTCGCCGGCACGCTAGAGCCGTTCTTTCTCGAGAACGCGATCCGCTGGGCGGACGCGCTGCGCGATGCTGGTGGGGACGTTGTGATGACCGAGCGGCCGGGATCGCACGGCGACCCGTTCTGGAAAGAAGAGTTTCCCCTAATGGTCGCGTGGGCGTTTGCATGACGAGCCGCAACTGAGAAACTCGACCAGCTGTTCAGCCCCGGTCCTGGAGCAAGTGCGATACAGTCACTCCTTCAAGCTTCAACATCATTCGGTGTGAGCCGCGGTCCCGTGCGACATTTCCTTGGTCGTCAGGGACTGATGAGCGGTTGAAAGATATGGCCATCGCGTGGCCATGAGAATGGCAACTCGGGGAGGCATGGCATGAGTCGACACTGGCGCCGCAACCGAATTGGCGGTATCGTGGAAGCGGTTCGTGGAGTCGAATGGCCCCCAGGGAGATGCGGGCCGGGTCCGACCAGGATGGCGGTGCCCTGAAGGATCAGGAATGCCAGAGCCTTACTAGTCGTGTGCATGGCCGAGTCAGAGGTCCCGCAGCCGCAGGATCAGGCTATCCCGGCGAAAGTGCTCGGCCCAGTCGAGCGCTGTACCGCTGAAGGTTGCGTCCCTGGTCTCCGGATCGATGCCGTGGGCCACAGCAATTTCGACGAAGCGAGGGCGGTCGTACTCGATGCGAGGTGCAGGAGTGTGGTGCCGTGCGGAGGGTAGCGGCAAGCCGCTAGTTCAGGGCAACGCTCGAGAATCGCGATGCCGATACCTGGCTGTTGGGTGAGCAGTGCAAGTGTAAGTGGCGTTTCTCCGCAAGGCAGTGGGTGAGTTAGCTCATCAGCACTTGGCATCAGCGCGTCGACTGCCGCCAGGTCACCAAACCCGATCGCCTCAGCGAGCTCGACCTGGCGGGGTGAGGGCGCGGCCTCCAGTGACCACCACCAAGTCTGCCCCCAGCCCGAGGGACCGAAACCCGCATGCCGTGTAACAGCGCGCACCATCCTCGGTGGCGTTGAGGACGACATGGTGGCAGCCGGCAGCTCCAGCAGCGCCGAGCGCAGCGCGAACCAGGGCGGTGCCAATCCCGCGGCGGCGAAGTTTTGATACCACGCCCATCGCATACAGGCCGGCGACTCCACGATAGGGATGCATGATCACGGAGCCGACGATTTTTCCGCGCATACGGACGCCAAGCCGGGTCGCCTCGGGGGGCTCGGGACCGACCGGCGCGTAGGGCAGTGTCTTGGCGTAGGGAGCCAGGGCGGGTTCTACGGCGAAGGCGGAACCGTAGTTTTTCGGGTCGCTCACATCGATCGCCATCCAGTGCGGCCGCCAGCCCCATCTGAATCCGCGTGCCATTAACCGCGTGGCCAGGGTATTATCGTCGCCCAGCGACCAGCATCCCACACTTCGGACGCCAGCAGTACGAATTGCTTCCATCAGCGCATCCGCGTCGATGTTCGCGCGCGGAAAGATCATGGACTCCCGAGCGAGACACAATTCATCCGCTCCGATCGCGATTACCGGGGCGCCTGCCGCCTCGCTGAGTCGCCGAAACCAGACGCGGTGATTCTCGGCCACAGCACCGAGCATGAACGGATCGAGGGATTGGATCATGGGCCGCCCGCTTCACCTGACGAATGAATATTTCATATACTACGCTCTCCTGGCAGAGGCGGCTATTTCACTGGAAATCTGGGGGGTCTCGATGCGCAGGAGGGGGTCGACGCATTTCTAAGTGTCGGGCTGTATCGTCCCTGTATTGGTTTCGCAGCAAGAGTTTATGGATTTTAGTCGGGCGCAGGAGCAAACTGACAAGGGGCAGGCAAACACCCGGCTACATTCGGCTGACAAGGAGTCGCAATTGCCAACGATCCTCGCGCTTTCAGACGACCCGGCCTGCTGGCGAAGGTCGAGGGGGACCTGAGGGACGCGTATTCGCCTCGATATTCAGTTGTGGCGCTAAACTCGTCCTAGATCTGAGTGACTCATGAGTTCGGCAGGTTTTCGATATCGCCTGCTCGTGGATCCGCCGACCATAAGGCGGGAGCCAACTACTCCTGTTTTTTGCGGTACCAGTCGATGAACTTGCGGTCCTTTATGCCCGCCTGAGCGAGCACGTCCCACAGCTCGACGGTCCAAGCGAAGATCCGGAGATGGTCATAGCACCGATCGTCAAAGGCCCCATAGGTCAAGTGATTCGGGTGGTAGCGGAAGTCGTGGGGAAGGTGGAGGCTTTGAGATGACCGGTGACCTGGGTCGTGGAAGACCGGGTCGCTGCACTGGGAGAAATCCGTGGGTAAACCGTGGGCTCGCCTCATGGCCACTGGCGGTTGCCGGTGCCACACTATACGCAATGGATGTTTTCACCATCTATAGATCCGTGTCTTGCTTTCGAAGGTGCACTCTTGCGGCGCGCCAAAGCGGGACGGCAATCCGATGACCCCGGCCGGACAAAGCTAGTAAGCAGCCATATCTCAAGGAGGCAGATCACATGACCGGACGAACCTTACTCCACACCTTCGTGGCGATCGCATTGATGGTGGTCACACTGTTAGCCGGAACAGCCCCTGGGTCCACTACTCCGGTATTGGCAGCGTCGACCACCATCAACTTCGACGACCTAACTCCGGGCACGGCTATCAGTAACCAATACGACAGTCAGGGAGTGGACTTTGCGAAGGGCATTATCGGCAGCAACGTCTACTGCTACCCCGTCGTCACTCCGGCGCCCAGCGGTCAAGCCCAGTCAGGCGACCAGGTTGCCGGCATATCCTGTGCTAACGGTGAGTTTCCGGATTCGTCCATTCATGGGACGCTCAGGAACCCGACTCAATCCGTCAGCGTCTACGCCGGCTATTTCTCTGACGCAAGTAACCCGGGGGGCAGCGAGCAGATCACCCTCGACGCCTATGACGCGGGAGGCAGCTTGCTCGGATCTCAGACCCAGACGGTTATGGAAGGACAGGGATTCCACACGTTGCTTCAGGTCGACGCAGGCTCGGCAAGCATCGTGGCGTTTGACGTCACGAGCACCTATCCCTACATGGGCATTGACGACCTGACCTTCAGTACTCCCGCTCCCTCGGGCTGCGCTCACGTCTCCACGTTCGCAGAGCTGAGCGACGCGCTGAACGCGGGTTACACATGCGTGTACGTCGACGACAATGCCCAGATCGACCTTTCCCAGGAGGCCACCAATCTACCACCTGGCCAGGACTACATCCTCAAGATTCCCGACGGCGTCACCCTGGAGAGCGGCCGCTCACCGACCGTACCCGGAGGGCTGCTCTACATGTCCGGTCCGCTGGCAGAAGAACAGCCACCGGACAACGTTACCCTGGCGATGCTCGATCTCGGAGCGAACACGCACATCACCGGTCTGAGGCTACGCGGGTACGATCAACACGATGCGAACGAAAAGTGTTGCGAGACGTCCGGCGTACGCATCCGCGGTGTCGACGGCGTGCTGATCGACAACAACGAGATCTACGGCTGGCCCCAGGCCGGTGTGAACATCATCAATGCGCCAAATCATATGAACACGGCTTCACGGATTCGAATCACCAACAACTTCATCCACAACAACGTGCAGTGCGCCGGAGACGGCTATGGCGTCGTTGTCGGCGATGAGGGAGTCCCAGCGGGGGCAGTAGGGAGTGGCTACGCGCTGATCGATCGCAACGTCTTCAACTACGATCGACATGACATCGCGGGCGACGGGACACCAGGTATTGGCTACATTGCTGAGTTGAACCTTGTCCTCACGAGCGGCCCAACGTGCGGAGGTTTTTACAACCAGCACTTCGATATGCACGGCACGGGCGCCGGTCATGACGGAGGGACCGCGGGGGAGTTTATCAAGATAGACCATAACACGATCCGTGGCGCTCAGCTCTATGGGGGCCATCTGGGCTTCGGTCAGAAGACGCGGCCCGCCTTTGAAGTGCGCGGAACCCCGTCGGACAGGGCAATCTTCGCAGACAACGCCGTGGCACATGGCGACGAAGACGCGGCAGTGAGAGTCGACGGCGTGAGCAAGGATCAACTGAAGAGCAACGGACACTTGGTGATCAACGGCAACAGGTACGGCGTCAACACCTCACGCGAGCTCGCCGTGGGAAATTTCGACGGGGACCGCTGCTCCGACATCTTTCAAGCAGTAGGAACCGCTTGGTTCTACTCACCCTGCGGGAGAGGCGCCTGGAGGTTCCTCAACCAATCCAGCCTGCGCCTCAACCGGCTGGGTTTCGGGGACTTCAACGGCGACGGCAAGACGGACGTGTTCACGCAAGAGGGTTCCAAATGGCTCGTCTCCTATGGCGGAACGACTCCATGGGAAGCACTTCCAGCCGGTTCCAACATTCCAATGTCGAGGTATCACATCGCCGACTTCGACGGCGATGGAAAGGCGGACATCTTCCGAACCAATGACCACCGTTGGTACCTGTCGAGCGACGGCGCCACGGCTTGGGAGCCGCTCGAGACGTCGAGCTTGAGGCTCGACCAGCTTCGGTTCGGCGATTTCAACGGCGACGGCAAGACCGATGTATTCAGCCTCGCCAACCACCAGTGGTCAGTCTCCTGGGGTGGGACCACCAAGTGGCAACATCTCAACAATGAGATCTCATCGAACCTTGGGGATCTGGTGTTCGCCGACTTCAATGGCAAGGGACAGACAGACGTGGCCCGGAGTCACGACGGGAAATGGCAGGTCTCGTGGGGAGGACGGACGCCATGGCAACCGCTCCAGACCCGTAACGAGCCGTCGATCAGAGGAATGTTATTGGGCGATTTCAATGGCGATGGCCATGCCGACGCGCTGCAATACTGCTGCTCAATCAACTTCGCCGGCGGAGGCCTACTTGCAAGCCTGGCGCGGTACAAGCTATCCAGTGGAGGCAGGGGTCCCCTAGACACCTGGTCGCTCCAAGACATGCCGTAGCGGCGATGCCGGGGTTGACCGACTCCGTGTCCATCCGCATAGCAACCCGTGGCGGCAATCCAGGAAGGGGAATGTTACCCTTCGAAGATCGCCTGCCGCGGGTGCCCCGCTGCACTGGCTCGCTGAGGTCCCTGTCTTTACGTCGCAGGAATCGCCCTCGGAATACGTTTGCATCGTCCTTGCCGTGGCTTTACCGGCTCAAGGAAAGACCAAGGGTGGGCGTCATGCCGCTTGAGCGTACCGCCGATTTTCAGGTTCGAGGTCAACGTCGATTGTAGATGCCCGGCGGAGCGCACGGTGCTGCAATACCTTGGCATTAGCCACTGTGATTTGTAGCGCTTCAGCGGTCTCCTGGAGCGAAGCCCCAGACAGGAATCTCAGCTCGAGGACTCTGCGATACCGATCTGGAAGCGCTGACAGTGTGTTTTGGAGAGCGGCTTCGGCCTTAGTGTCGTCACGGGCCTGCTGAGGCTTGACGTCAGGGGTCGTCTCGATGATTACATCGGTCAGCGCCACGGTGGCGGCTCTTCGGTAGTGCCGCCTCCAATGATCTCCCATAACGTTCCGCGCGATCTGAAACAGCCAGCTCAGCACCTCTGCCGACGAACGATTGGAGTCGTAGGCACGTAACGCCTGCAGGAACGTCTGGGAGGTGATGTCTTCGGCGTCGTGCGGATCGTGCATGCGTGCGCGCACGAAGCGGTAGATGGCAGGATACGTTCGTTCATACAGCTCGGATATGTCCAGGCTCTCGGTGGGCAGTTCCACGGCATCCTCCAGTTTGGGCATCGCCTTGCCCGTGATGTACAAGGACACCGTATCGCGCGGGGCCTGAGAATGCGCTAAAAGCCGATCGGTCCCGCCTGAGAACGTCCTGAGAATGGCCGATTGGGCCGGCTTGGACTTCTCTTGCTGTTTTCAGAGGCCGGCAAGGCGGATGCCGACGTCCTCAGACGCTCAATGAAGCGGCCAGGGCGACCAAATGGGCGCTCAGCACCGACCGTTTTTAGGCATGCGATTGGGCGAGCCTAGTCGGGAGGAAGCGCGCCATCCGTCATGAAGTATCCGACTCCGGCCTCGCTGTGGATGTAGCGGGGTGAGGAGGGATCCCACTCAATCTTGTTCCGCAGATATCGCACGTAGGTCCAGAGGTAGTCGACCTCATCCCGATACTCCGCCCCCCACACACGAGTCAGAAGCTCTTCGTGAAGCAGCACTCGATCGGGATGGGACGCCAGCTCGTAGAGAAGACGATACTCGGTGGGGGTCAAATGAATTGCTTCTCCGCTGCGCTCCACGCGTCGCCGAGCGGGGAGGATCGTCAGGTCTCCCAACGTGATTGTTGCCGCCTCAGTGGACTTCGCACCTTCTCCCCGACGAAGCACGGCCCTAACGCGGGCAAGCAGCTCTTTGGGGCCAAAAGGCTTGGTCAGATAATCGTCGGCACCAAGGTCGAGACCTCGTACCTTATCAGCCTCCTCGCCTTTCGCGGTCAGCATGATCACCGGCGCCATCGAGAATTCACGGATGCGTTCCAGGCAGGTGAAGCCATCCATTCCAGGCATCATCACGTCAAGGATGATAAGGTCCGGACCTTCGAGTGCCACCGCATCGAGACCCACCGCGGGGTTGGACTCGGTGAGAACGGCGTACCCAACACGCTCGAGGTTGAGCCGTATCAGACGCAGCATGCGAACGTCGTCGTCGATCACCATCACCGATGACGATCCCTTCCGTACGCCGCTCACGAAGGTTGCACCGAGGTTGACTCCTTGGCCCCATCCCGCCGCGCATGGTCGGTTTCGTATGATGGCCAGGACGAAGATTGGCTGTCTCGAGTTTGAGGAAGAGTAAAGCGTATAGAAGTTCCAGTTCCGTCGCTATCCGCCCAGATCGCTCCGCCATGAGCCTCGACCACTCCCTTGCAGATGGCGAGACCCAGGCCGGTTCCCTGGCTCCGACGGGCAAGCGTATTATCGACTCGATAAAACCGGTCGAATATGCGAACGCGATCCTTGGGGTCGAGGCCAACTCCCCGATCGCTTACCGCTATCTCGATATCTCCGGTGTCGAGATGGACGCGCCCGGACACCTTGACCGCCGTCCCCGGATCTGAGTATTTGACGGCGTTCTCCACCAGATTGAGCAGCACCTGGCTTATCCTGACGGGATCCCCATCCACGATTGGGAACGGCTCCGGAAAGTCCAGAGTGAATGTATGCCCCTCAAGGTGAGGCTGCGAGGCGATGAGGTCACAGGCAGACTCCGCCAGCTTGGGCAAGAGCATGGGCTCGCGGCTCAGGGTCAACATACCGGACCCGAGTCGTGAGAGATCGAGGAGGTTCTCCACGAGCTCCGAGAGCCGGTCGCTCTCCTCATCGATAACTTGCAAGAAGTCCCGCCGGGTAGGTTGATCCCAGGTGTCGTCGAGGAGCAAGGTGGCAGCGTATCCCTTTATTGAGGCCAGTGGTCGACGCAGCTCGTGGGAGACCACGCTGATAAATTCGTCCTTCAGCCTGTCGACCTCTCGCAGCGCCGCGGCCTCCGCAGCGGTGTTGAGCAACCGTGCGTTGGCAACGGCTGCCGCCATTTGCAGTGCGATTTCCGAAAGTGCCGTGAACTCGTCCGTCGCCAGCGGGGACATGCGGGAGGGACCCTTCGCGATCCCGACACCCAAGAAACCGATGATTTCATCGTGCAGCTCGATCGGTATGCTGACGAAGGCCACGCATCCGCGACAAAGACACCGGGTGCTTCTATCCACCCCGCATTCCTGATCTCGGCAAACGAGCCAGGATTCACGACTGTCGGCGAGCGTCCGCACCCTGGCGAAGAGAGCGGAGCACCCGGACTCAGTCATGTCGAGGAATACGCTCTGAACGGGTGAATAACGAACCATCGGGTGATTGAACGGCGACGGCCAGCGCGCGCTCCGGAACGACATGATTCATGCCGACGAGAGCCGAGCCGCAAATCGTGCTAAGCCCATAGTTACTGCTGATTGACCGGGTCATATCGTTCAGCACCTCGAGTCGCTTCGCCTTGGCGTCGTTCTCTCGGGATTGGCGGCTCAACTGTCGAGACGCATTCCGAACGACCGCGAACAACGAGAGGTAGAGTATCAGGAACCCGAGGCTCACACCAATGAAAACGTAACGACGTATGGCGTCGATGCGCGGCTGGATCAAGCTCATATCGTGGTAGATCTCGTATGCACCGATGACCCGTCCCCGATGTGGGGGTGGGCGCTGCCATATGGGCACATACGCCTGCAAAAGAGGGCCTTTCAACTGACGCTCGGCCACATTTTCCGGCTCACTGAGATTGGCGACCTCGGAGGAGATCGACCCCGTCAGTGCCTGGTGGAGCCCCTCGTCTACAGGAAATTGCCGGCCGACCAGCGACTTCTTATCGGAAAAGATGATAGTCCCGTGGGGATTCCATACCTTGATCCTGACAATATCCTGCTCGGCTTGCTTGAGTCCGGATATCTGCTCCAAGAGCTGGCGGTACTTGGCACCGTGGGCGGGAGCCTTTAGCTGCTTTGGCGTTAAGTAGCTCCAAAGGAGGGCGTCTACCACCGCTCCGCCGTCCTTCGCCTGCTGGTCTAGAGCGTCGTTCACCAGCTGCTGTTGCAGCATCCACCCGAATGCCACGGCGATACACGCGCAGATGGCGAAGCTGATGATCGAAAAGCGGAGAAGCAGGTTGGGTTTCGGCATGAGTCCTAAGTTATAGCTGAAGAAGGAATTCCGCCGACTTTGGGTAAGCCTAACGGGAAAACACTCTTATATAGCAGCGGAGGGGTGAGAAACGGGCGGCTCGCATATCGTGCCGCCCCTCCTCCGCCCCGAGTCGACGGGTTAGTATCCGCCGCTGGTTACGTAGTCGGCGCTGATGGTGTAGTCGTCGTTCGAGATGACCTTGATCGAGGAAGTGGTCGGGGTGGTGTTCACGTGACCGTCGGCCGATTTCACCTCCCACATCTGGAAAGGCCAGGTGGTCCCGTCGGTTGGGAGACTGGGAGAGGCTCAGCTGGACGCCGGCGTGTAGCTCAAGCGTGCATGTCTGGCCGGCACAGGTTTTGGTGAAGGGCTTCTTCAGGTACTTACCTTTGATGGTCACGGTTCCCCAGGTGGTACCGGTGTTGGTGATGTTGATCTTGAAGGTCACCATCGGAGCGGGCGCAACGGCGAAGAAGTGGAATATTCCCTGACCGGTTGCCTGGCCGGGCTTGGAGTCGTTCATCCAGTAATACAGCGGCCAGCCGTCGTACGTGACCTGCTTTGCGGACTTGCTTATGTCCGGCCGCGAGATAACTCCAAGTTTGCCGGTCACTCCTTTTCCACCGATGGGCTTCTTCATTTTCGAGGAAAGAAGCAGAGGCGGCCACGCGGTTAGACATGCCGCCTTGCAGGTTATCGTGCCGGTATTCTCCGTGGTTTGATGGTACAGAGTGAGTCCCTTGGGACCCACGAGGACCTTGGCCTTCTTACGGTTGATCTCGCGGTTCCGACCTTGACTAAGGGTTTTGCAGTGGCTGGGCGGGCATTCGATTTATGGGCCATAGCGAGCCCCGCGGCCGGCAGAACTAATGCGACTGCCACTGCCGAAGCGAATGCGTACCTGATTCCTGTCACGTTTATCTCCTGGTGATGGTGTGGATGGGAGTGGGGAGTAGCACTCAACAGAAAAGGGGCGGCGTCGCCATGAACATTCCCCATCTGAAAAGGTCATCCTCCACTATCTCCTTCGCCGGCTAGTTACAACTTCCGGGTGCGCTTTCCTTGTGCAGAAGAGTCCGGAGCGAGAATACCCGCGCGGGGCTTCCTGCCCCGGTCGGTCCACATGTTGAGAGCACGCCAACGTTCGTGCAAAGGAACCGGCTCCGGCGCCTCGAACTGGCCTCCGTAACGCTGGTCCGTAGTTGCCTTAGACGGCTTGTCCGGATTCGTCGGGCGGGCTGAATAAAAGATTAGGAGTTGGAATGCATCGCAGATTACTTCCGCTTTCGATCGGTGTAGCGTTGATACTGGCAGCAGTCGGATTTCAGGTTGGCTATGCGGCTCGTACCGGGTCCAGTCATGCGTCCGGCACGGGCCCGGCGATCTCGTTCGGCCCATCTCATTCGCTGACTCTAAAGGCTTATAACGCCTACTATGACGGTCACCTCGACGAGTACATCAATACGGATGTCACCAACAAATGGCAGGCGCACAAGTTTCAGCTCAATTTCGCACCGTTGCTTCGCAATTCGATTCCGAAGGCGACGTCTCCCGAGTACTTCGTCGTTGGACGTGCGGCAAACGGGCAACTGGCCGTTTTCGGGTCCGAGCCCCCGGACGTGGCCTACTCACCTCTCTGGCAGGAGTTCATCGTGAACTGGAAGCCGGGTGCGAAACCGGTCCTGCTCACCAGCGATAACGAGATTTTTGCCAAGAGGAGCCAGGGCCAACTCACCGTCAGGAAGACGCAGATCGTGATCAACGCGCCGATCATAAAGGTTGGCCACTAATGCTAGATCCGCACCTCGCGGCGAGGCGCGGTCAGGCTCGATGCAGCTATTCCGCGTCGAGCTAGCAGGTCTACGAGCCGACTGCGAAGGAGCCCCGGTGATGTCGAGTCCCGGGCTCCTTCGCTTCGTTTTGGCGGAAAATCACTCGGAGCGAGCTGCGTGAAGAGTCGTTGCGAGAGGACTGTCACGTGTGAGCGTATTTCATTACGGAAGCACATGCACTGCGCTTCCGGAATCATTTCTACTCAAGAGGTCAGATATGCCATATCGCCGTCTCATCGCAGCCTTGCCCATAGCGGTCCTACTTGGCGCCTTCAGTTACTCGGTGGTGCTGGGAGGGAGCGCACCTAGTGGTCAGATATCCGGGAGTACACCCGCTCAGTCCAAGATGGTGACAGTAAAGGTAACCGAGAACAGCAGCGGCCTGTTCTTCTTCTCCCCCAAGAAGGTGTCAGTTAAAGCCGGGTCCACGATCCTGTGGATCAATCCGGGAGGCACGCTTCACACGGTCACGAGCAACAACGGCAAATTCAAAAGCAAGAACTTGCCGGCGAAAGGACACGTCAAGATCACGTTCAAGAGGGTTGGGACGTACAAGTATCATTGCATCTTTCACTCGTCCATGACCGGGAAGATCGTCGTCCATACGTAGTCCACTGCCGGGGAGGATGACATTTCGAAGCTGAGTTCTCTCCTTCTCCTTGATCAGCGCTTCATGAACCTGCGCGGACACGACTGCCGGTCGACCCCGCCTCCCGCATTTTGTCGGAATGTTTGGGATTAAACGCGTAGCACCTTGACTTGATATGACTCCTGCTGGGATGTCTATGTCGTTTCGGCGACTGCAGCCAACTCCTCGGGGCCACGTTTCAGTCGGAATGTCGAGGGACTCATGCCCATTGCCTGGCTGAAGCGGGTTGCGAAGTACCGGCTGTCGTGAAATCCAACTTCCGAAGCTATCGACCGGACCGATCGATTCGTGGTTCGAAGCAGAGCGCAGGCCCGTTGCAGACGTACCTGAAGGAGGTACGCGCTGGGCGGCATGCCGAGAGCCTGCCGGAACTTAGTCGCGAGGTAGGCAGGGCTGTAGCCGCAGTGTCCAGCCAGCTCGCAGCTCGTTACCCGGGCTCGGCGTAGTGATCCTCGAGGTACTGGATGGCCGAGAAGAGCTGCGCACTCTACCACGGATGCCTTCGAGCGTCGAGTAGCCAGGGCAGAATTGTAACAAGCCAAGAATCTGAAGAATCAAGCCAGCGGCGACCGCCTGGTTTGGCTCATTACCTTGACACTCTGCGATGAGTGCGTCGAACACTCCCTCGATCTGAGCGAGCGACAGCGACGCAAGGTGCAGGTGACGAGCAGATGTGGCACCGGTTGTTAAGAGTTCTTTCAACTTGGGCACTCGCCCGTCCTCTCCGAAACTCGCTGTCATCAGCGAGATGCAAGCTTCGAGGTATTTGGGAGTCACCAGCAAGTTGATCAGTGAAAGGACGCCATTCACCCGCGGATATGCGTGATCTGTGCGCGGTTCGAGCATCCACACGTCACCGGCCATGGTCGGAACATATCCATCATCACCCTGACGCTGCCCACTTCCACCGGTGACGACCGAAATGAGGTAACGGTCGTGCTGGTGGTATTCAACCGGATGCTGCAGTTCGGTCATGCCGCAGGTCCACTCGGAGCTCGACCACGTCCCTTGATCCAGTGAGTGAAGCCGAGTTAGGGTGGCTGCGCGTCGGCCTTGAGGTGTTTCGTCGACGCAGGACCGAGCGAGTATGCAGCTGTCGCTCGCCTCAGGCATCACCATCCGTTGTGGGGACGCATCGTAGACCGCGGGGGCGAGCCCTCCTGTGGGAGAGGAGTCTGGGTATATTCGTGTCACGGGCCGAGCCTCCGGCATGCTAGGATCAACAGTTAGCGGGGAAGCATCGCAGACTGTTACCGTTAACATACCTTTGGACCCACTTTAGCACGGCGGCCCACGCGGCTCAATCTCGTCCTCGAAGCGGACGACCCTATGATGGTTGACGGGGAGGAGCTGCGAGCGGGAGTCGGTGTCATGAAGGTCAGCCGATTGACTTCATTGACGTCGGTGGATCTGGGATGTCGGAATTTGACGCCTGTTTGAGCCGATACACCCGCCGAGGCGGGAGATTGGCGTGGGCGGGAGCATAGCGCGGGACACTCGCCCGGCGGCCGACAGAGGTGGATCCCCAGGTCGTTCAAGCGCCAACCCCCCGGGTCGTTGCCAGGAAGAACCGCTGCTGTTGGTATTGGAGTTGGTCCGCGTTCTGCATCCGTCAATCGTGGCGCGGGCCGGCCAGCTATATGGGACAGGCCTTTGGGATACCGAGTGAATGAAAGCAGCCGGCACTCACGGGATCATCGGGACTCAACCTCGCTCTTGACGGGGGAAGCCCCAACAAAGGCGAGAGCGTGAGGTGCTTGGAATCGCGGGTCGCGCAACTCCGGGGAGCTCCGCACGACAGCCGGACCGAAAGGTCCGCGACGTAAGAGAGGTGGGCCGGTTCGCCGTCGGCCTCGAGTAGGAGAGGGACACGTTCGTCGTCAGACTCAAGTCGTCTAAGAAGGAGGCGGCAGGCGTCGGCGCCCATTTGACGCGCCGGCTCGATCAATGAAGTGATCGGGGAGAGCAATGTGGGTGTCCAGCTCAGGTCGCCCACGCCGACGAGCGCGAGATCCTGGGGGACGCGAAGGCCAGCTTGACTAATGGCAGAGAGAACTCCGGGTGTCAGGTCGCTACTGGACACGATGAGCGCGGTGGGAGTCGGAGCGCCGCGAATCACTTGGTTACCCGCCTGAATTCCGGCCCCATCGGTGAAACCTCCGGCCACACTTTGCAAATGACGTTGCACGGCGAGTCCACGACGGCGCATCGCTCGCCGATATCCGCCAAGGCGCTCGCGCTCGCTTGACAGGTGAATTGGACCGCTGACCAGTCCGATGCGGCTATGGCCAAGGCCCGACAGATGCTCGACGGCTCGGTCCATGGCGGCAAAATTGTCAATGGTTACCCGATCGCAGCCCGGCACGGCTTGGTCAAGCGCCACGACGTGCACGCCGGCGCTCCGCAGCGCAGCAAGGTGGGTTCGAGCCTGCCACTCCACGTGCTGCATCATGATGCCTGCCACCCGCTGCTCGTGCAGGATGCGCAGCACTTCCGCTTCTCCTCTGCTTCCCATATCCGGCTTGCAAAGGACGACGCTGTATCCGGCAGCATGGGCCGTCTCGAGGATGCCCTCGGCGTACTGGCTGTAGATCGGATTGTGGGACGGCGGAAAGATGACACCAAACAGCCTGCTGTTCCCGAGCTTCAAGCTTCGTGCCGCGGCGCTGGGCGCGTAGTTGAGATCGTACATAGCCTGGAGCACGCGAGATTTCGTGTCCTCCGCGACGAGCGGGCTCTCATTCAGTACACCGGGAGACCGACATCTTTGAGACGCCGGCTCGATCCGCGACGTCTCCGATCGATGCTATATCTGTTTCCTCCGCCCGACTTCGACAAGCCTTGGGTGTGTTGTCGGTACCATGATACGCGTTCGCAGACCTCCCGGCGCGGGTGCACGTGGCCTGCCTGGGCTTGTTCAGGCACAATCGTCCGGTAGCTCGTGACGGCATCGATAAATTGCAAACAAATCGAAAAAAAATCTCGACACGGCCCAGCTGCCGAGACATCTACAATTTCGAAAGCGGAAAGAAAACGGCTTATCATTGTCTCGTATGTTATCGATAACAACGGCACACGACGAGCGGGCACACGAGGACCGCAGAAGGGAGGGCCGATCGACGACACGCGAAGCACGAAACGGTTGAGGCTACTGCATTTGGTACCGATGGAAAGGCTAGTTGCGGAAGCCATGTCGAGGACGCTCGATAGAGGGCCCCGCGACAGGGTAGCTCCAGTCCACGTGGAACGGACAGATACTCTCCTTTCCTCAGTTTGCGACAGGCGGGCATGCATCCACGGACCTTCCTGACGAGCTAGCAATTAGAAAAGAGGAATGGTCATTATGACGACGAAGCGCGACGACTCTCTCCCATTTGGCGGCGAACTGACGCGCAGCACCTTCCTGAAGACCGCGGGCGCGGCGTCACTCGGAGTGGCCGGGCTGCTGACGGCTGAAGGCCAAGCCCTAGCCCGCACACCCGAGGCCAAGGGCGTGAAGGTGGAGTTTCTCACCGTCTCGCAGCCCAACACAAGCTGGTCGCAGAATCTGGCGGCGATCACGAAGAAGAATGCGAAGACGCACCCCGGCACGAGCTTTGTCAACGACTATGTTCCCCAAACACAGATCAACCAGAAGATTCAGCTGCTCGCCGGCCAAAACGCTCTTCCCGTTCTCTACAATACTCCGGCTCTCGACTTGACAAACCAGTTGAGACATGCCGGCGAGGCGATGAACCTCGGGGCCACGCTGCACCATCTCGGCGCCTCCGGAGCCTTGGTTCCGGCGGCCGTCAGTATCCTACAGAAGGTCTACGGCAAGCCGCTCGTCGCGTTTCCCTTTGAGCTGAATATGGAGGGCTTTTGGTACAACAAAGCCATCTTCAGAAAACACAAGGTGTCGCCTCCGACAGCTTGGGCTGAGCTGGTGCACGTGGCGGCGCACTTGCACTCGAAGGGCGTCCAGCCGTTCTCGGCATCTGGGATCCAGGGATGGCCCTTGACTCGCCTGGTGGGCAATTACCTCTTCCGTACGTACGGACCCTCCGCTATGGAGAACGTGCACAAGGGCCACGTCAGGCTCACGTCCCCAGGCTATGTTAAGGCTGCCGCGGCAGTAGCCAGCTTAGGCAAGAAGGGTTACTTTGGCCGTGGCGTCGCCACCATCGACTACACCCCCGCCGTAAACCTCTTCCTGCAGGGAAAGGCTGCCATGTTCTACATGGGGAGCTGGGAGCTGCGGGACTTCACTGACCCGTCCGTGAACAAGATCGGGGAGAACAACATCGGCTTCTTCCCGTTCCCCAACGTGCATGGAGGAAGGGGTAACCTACGTCAGACACCAATGAACGCCGGACAGCCGAGCTCAGTGAACAAGCGGCGATACACTCCCGCGTTCGGCAAGTGGATGACGTATATGGCGCACAACTATGCCGACACGGCATTGGATCTGCAAGGAGTAGTGACGGGCTTCAAAACCTACCGCCATCACAACAACGTGAACCGGCTAACCAAGCTTGTCATTGATGAGATCGCGTCGGTTAGGCAGCCGGTACTTTGGTTCGAAGCGTTGTTTTCCGCCAAGGCAACGACGGTATCGCAGCAAGATGCCGCTCTGCTCGTGACGGGGCAAATGTCGCCTTCCAGCTTCATGTCAAACGTGCAAGCAGCCCTGTGAAGCCATACACGCTTGTGCTTCGACGTGCAAACCAGGTCTACGTACTGCGACGGAGAGCCTGAGTGCCACTACCTTTGGGTGATCAGTAGGCGTGGCGGTTGCGAAGGGCACGGCGCGGCATACGCCCGTCGTGCCCGCCAACCCGCCGCCAGTCCGCGATACAAGAGTAGCCCCTGACGTCAGGGCGCTGAGAACAGCGCTTCAGAACCGGCCGGCAACTCTCGTCTTCGTTGGACCAGCTCTGCTGGTCTATTCGCTCGTCGTGCTCATACCCATCGTCTGGTCGCTGACGTAAACCTTATTCGAGGGCAATGCAATCGCCGGCTTCCACTACGTCGGCCTGCAAAACTACTCGATCCTTTGGAAGGATCCGGCGTTCTGGTCAGCTCTCATTTTCACAGTGAAATACGCGATCACGGTGACGATTGGGCAGGTCGCCTGTGGGCTGCTGCTAGCGCTGGTCTATGTGTTCTACCTGCGACGAAGATCCGGATTCATTCGTACCCTCTTCTTCTTTCCAGTGGTGCTACCCACGGTCGCGGTGGCGCAGCTGTTCTCCAAGATGGTGGAGATTACGCCGCAGTACGGGCTCCTGAACTCGGTCCTAACGTGGTGCACCCTGCCTGGGTACAGCCGTGGTTGGGACAGGGTAGCACCGCATTCTGGGTCCTGATTACCATGGACATCTGGCGTTCGATGGGCTTTTACGCCGTCTTGCTCTACGCCGGCCTGGTTGACATTCCCTACGAGTTGATCGAAGCGGCGCGTATAGATGGAGCGTCGGCAGTGCGGCTCGTCCGGGCAGTTCTGCTGCCCCTCATGGCGCCAATACTCTTTTCGGCACTGATTTTCAGCATCAACGGGACACTCAAGGTCTTCGACAGCGTGCTGGCGCTAACAAACGGAGGGCCGGGCCAGGCAACCACGCCGCTGACCTTGTACATGTTCAACACCGCCTTCTCTTACGGTGAGTATGGCTATGGCAGCACTATTGCCACATCGCTTGCCATCCTGAGCCTTTTTGTCACCCTGCTGATCTTTCGCCTGTCTCGCCGTGACGTCACCTAGTCGGAGGGATTGTATTGTCTGATTCGGTTCCAGTACGGCTGCAACAAAGCGCTCGACCGATAGCAGAGACCCGGCGTCCGCGACGCACGCTGACGAGGCGCAGCCTCCGGCGCTTGCCGATGCTCTTAGTCGTCTTGGTTCTGATCGTGGTGGAAGTTTACCCTCTGCTGTGGTTGTTCCTTTCGTCACTGAAGAGCGAATCCGAGTTCACGCTCTACCCCATGTGGGCGCTTCCGCGCGGCATCCACTGGCAGAACTACACCGATGCATTGACGACCGGCAACATCGGCACTTACTTCCTCAACAGCATGCTCACCGTTTTCCCGTCGCTCGCCTTGATACTGATCCTCAGCCTCGCCGCGGGGTTCGGACTCGAAGTCATGCTCTGGCGGGGACGGAATGGCATCGCGCTACTCTTCCTCGCCGGCATCATGGTGCCGGTGCAAATGGTCCTTCTGCCCCTCTTTACGGTCTATTTCCATTTCGGCTTGATCGACTCGCGGTGGTCGTTGATCATCACGTATACCGCGTTTGGGTTGCCATTATCCGTCTTCTTGATGGCCGGGTTCTACAAGAATGTGCCGCGAGAACTCATCGAGGCAGCCACGGTCGAGGGCGCGAACATGTTTCAGGTCTTCTTCCGGGTGGCGGCTCCGCTGGTCGCAAATGGCCTGATCACGGTCGCATTGGTGCAGTTCTTCTTCTTGTGGAATGACCTCTTGTTCTCCCTGACATTCATCAGCAGCGACAGCCGGCGGACGATTCAGACCGGTCTGCTGGCCTTCACCGGCCAGTATGGGTCGATTGCTTGGGGTCCGACTTTCGCAGCGATCAATCTTGCTGTCTTTCCGACTCTCCTCATCTATCTCCTGCTCAACCAGCGAGTCATGAAGGGCCTCA
>CAWIIC010000012.1:0-743523 GCA_963836045.1 uncultured Pseudomonadota bacterium | reverse complement strand
TCGACTTCGCCTAGCCGAGCGTTAGCCAACGTAATGGCCTGCTGAAGCTGCAGCGGCATCCATTCCCCAAGCAGTAGGTTAGCAAACATGCCCGTCTTAATCTCTGGCTGAAGCCGCTTGCTATGAATGAGTAGGAATGAGAAAGCAGACGTCAACTCAACGTGGTCGAGTAGGTCGTAGGCACGAACGAGGCTGAGTACGTCTTCCAGGTACGAGAGCGTGAAACCTTTTAAGTCAATCTCGTACTCAATCGCCCTTCCACATGTAGCGAATACGTCCTTGAGCAGCGGCATCCTTTCGCCGGCGAACTCAGGAGACTTCCAACCGCCCGCGTCGAGAGACTTCAGGTAACTCAGATCTCTCTCAAATATCAATCCCTCACCGTTATCCGTACTCCCTAGAACATAGAAATGGTGCAGGATCAGTGCTCCATCGGATGATTGCTGTACATCGAATTCGATCCTGTCCGCGCCGTACTCGACCGCCCTCTGGAGAGCTAGCAGAGTGTTCTCCGGATATACTTCACTCCAACCGGCCCTGGCGGTAACTTTCGTCATAGATTTGCCCATCCCTGCTTTGAATAACTCCTATCTCCTGGGTTATGATGGCGGGATTCGGATGCCATAGGAGCAAAGGTAAGGCCATGTCAAACAAGGAATCGCGACGGATTATAGGCACCAGCAGCTCGTCGCATATCCTCTGACGATGGCATCGGTGACCTTCCGAAATTACCAGGCAGAGGATCACGAAATGGTCTGGCAGACCCATTCTGCCTGCACACGTCAATTGGGCTTTGGGCTGGGACCCTGGAGGATGATTTCGACGACATCAAAACCAAAGGACAATTTCTCGTTGTCTTGGTCGATGGGAAGATAGTCGCCTACGGCGGTTACGAGATCGAAGACGATACGACGGCTCGAGTCCGACGCCTTGGTGTCCACCCGGCGTACCAACGTCGTGGCCTCGGTCGATCGTTGCTCTCCGAAATCGAGAACCACAGCCGCCACCTGGGCATCCATCGGCTTACAGTGGACACATCGATCGGACAGGTGGCCGCGCGAGGGCTATACAAAGCTTGCGGGTTTCAAGAGGTCGATTGGTTGAAGATCGGCGGAGTCGACTGCATCCTGTTCGAGAAAATCATACATGAGTAAGCCCGCCCCGATGGACGAGGTCGTCCGGGGAGGGTACGACGATATCGCCGAGAAGTACCTGAGCAGCCGTGACCAGTTAGCTGACATGCGATTCCTGGACCAATTGATCGAACGCCTTCCGGCTAGAGCCACAGTTCTCGACCTCGGCTGCGGACTGGAGTACCGATCGATCAGCACATCATTTCAGCGGTCGCGAGATCATCGGTATCGACCTATCGGCGAAGCAGATTGAACTCGCACGCAGGAATGTTCCAAAAGGAACATTCGAAGTCAGAGACATGTTGGCTCTCACCCACGATGAACGGCGGATCGATGGTGTGGTGTCGTTCTATGCCATCTTCCATACCCCGAGGGAACAGCACCAGGACCTGCTAGTCAAACTTAACTCCCTCCTCCCTCACCGGGGGTGGCTGCTAATCACGATGGGAGCTACGGATGGGAGGGGATCGAGCATGACTTCTACGGCAGCACAATGGCTTGGAGTCACTACCGACGGAGAAGAATCGAGAATTTTTCCAATGGGCGGGATTCGACGTGGCCCTCGACGAGACCAGTACCCAGAACGGAGAGCAACACCAGATACTCTTGGCCTGCAAAACCAGGAGCGCTGCCACCTGTTGACGGGAGGTAGAGCGAGCCCATCCGACGCCCCAGGTCGCGGCTCGAGCTTACCCAGGTTCCGAGACACGACACGGTGAATCCAGGTCCAACCTTCCCTATGGCTCGCCAGGGCTCGACTCGATACGGCGATAAACGCGGGAAATTGCTCCGAGGTCCGAAGATGGGGACGTAGGCCGCACGTCGACCTGCGCCTAGGGTTCCATTCCGTAGTCGTGGGGCCCTAAGACCAACTCCTCAGACTGGCACCGCTCGCACCGATTGGTCGGCGAGGCGCTCCTGGGCAGACACGGCACAGTTATGACCAAGCAAAGCTGCGAGTGTCCCATCTTCGACTCGGGAGCGTTTAATAGGATAGAGCGAGGGTCGTAACTCGAACCGAAAGGAATCATCGTGTTTCAGTCCCCATCAACCCATCGACTGGGAGTGGCGGCGGCACTCGGCGCTTGCCCTAGCCACTTGCCTAAGCCTGGTCGCATTCGCGGCCACGTCGCCCCCGCATGTGTCGCAGTCTTCCCCAGCCAACGCAATCCGGCCGCAATCGGCGCGGGTCGCCAATCACCCTAACGACCCTGGATATGGTTTCTCCCTCGAATGGGTGGGGAATCGGCAACGGCGCCGTCATCAAGACGGTCGACGGCGGAAAGCACTGGACGCGAGTAAAGGCGCTGCCGAAGGCTACGCGGTCATATTGGTACAGCTTTGGTCTGACGGCAACGGACCCCAATCACCTATGGGTGGCGGAAACGCGAGCGAAGACGCAGCCCGAGATGCGGGCGCCAGATGCGCCAGCCTCCAGGACCGTCCGATCAGCGCTGATTGTCCTATCGACCAAGAACGGTGGTCAGTCCTGGAAGCAGGTGAGCCTGAGGCTGCTTGGGCGGATGGAGACGTCTACCGTAGGCTCAATCCAATTCAAGAACGATTCAGTCGGGTGGGTCATGTTGTTCAGCTACATGAACGGCGGGCCCGCTACCGTTCCGGACCATGCACTGTACCGAACCCCTGATGGTGGCCTTACCTGGCAACGAGTGGAGTTCAACCTCGGCTATCGTAAGTCGCGTGAAGCCATACCCTATTGCGTCTTCGAGCCCCACGTCCTATTCACGAACGCGACGCAGGGCTGGGCGACCGGAGTACTGGTCGGCTGCCTCGGCGGTCACATGCTTTTCCGGACAGATGATGGCGGTCATACCTGGAGGCCGGTGACACTACCGGTGCCCCGAGCATGGCTTCCGTCAGTCTGCCACTGCCAGCCGTATTTCGAGACGGAGGGGTCCGTGTTTAGCGGAACGGCCGGCGTCGTCCTCGGCATTCTCGACCGGCCGCTGCATGTGCTTCTCTATCGAACTGGAGATGGCGGGAAACATTGGCAAGGCACGGAGACCATCGCGGCACACCCTCTCGCATGTCGTTCCCTCGCCAACCCTCGCTAGCCTCGGACCGGGCAGAATCTGGATGCTAATGAATCGCCGGCTGTATACCACTACGAACCAAGGTTCGAGCTGGCGCGTCATCGCTCGCCTGCCCTTCGTGACCGTCGACAACATGCAGTTCCTGTCGCCGAACGTCGGCTTCGCCTACCAGGCCAATATCTACCACTACCTGTATGCGACAACAAGGGGGTCGGACCTGGCGGCGTCTGAGCCTCCGGCTGTAATCTGCAGTTCGGGGCCGGATGCGTGTTTCACCGAAGATTCTGCCACGGTCCCATTCGCTCCGCCGGGAAAGTGGAATTCTGCGTTTGTAAGTGTCTCCGCGAGGGTCCCAATGATGTATGGCCGTCGGTCAGATGTACCTTCGGAGCGCGAACGGGCTGAGATTCATCCACGCGCACTGGCAGCTCATTGGAATGGCACTCACTGGAGATATGACGCTGCCGTGAACCTGAATGCCTGAGATAGCCAGGTCACTGGGATCTCAGCGCTTCTCAGCCCGCCGGCGGTCCCGCGAGGGATAGACGACGCCCAGAACCGGTAAGAGCGAGAAAGCACCTGGAATGAGCCGCATGCCTTGCTCTAGTCTTGGGGATTCGTGGGACGCGGCCGGCAGATCCCGCGGGATCGAGGGCTCGAACGCATGACAAGCTCGTGGCTGACTCTTGCGCTGACTGCTGGACGTGGTCGCAGATGAAGGTCGGCGTCGGATCTCCCCGCCCTCGCCGCAGCTTCCGCCGTCACCGATCTCACCGTACTCGCAGTCGCCCCAGTTGTAGACCCTGTGACCGACGGCGAGCGCGGAGCCGTAGTCGCCTGCGGCCGCGATAGCGACGAACCTGAGCCCCGGAGCGATCCGAACTGGAAACTGGATGTAGTCCTCGATGTGCCCGTTCCCGCCTCGCCCTCGTAGTCGTGGCCCCAGGCCACCAGGACGCCGCTTTTGAGCAGCGCCAGCGACGAAGACCAGAAGAGATGGCCTTGAGGTTTCGCAGGTGATACACGCTCACCGGGTGGTCCACGCAACCGTAGAAAGCGGTGGGTATGCCGCACGAGGGATCGAGCCGAGACTTGGTGGCGAGGGTGTCGCGGCCCCAGGACTTAACCCGCCCGTCCGCCAGAACCGCGAGAGCCGTGTTCCCGTGGTTGCCGACTCCGGCCGCCACCGCCTTGGTGATTCGGTAACTTGCGCCGGATGGTCGACGCAGACGCACTTGTTGTGCGGGATGCGGTTGATGCCAAGGGTTCCCCCGCCTCCGGCACCCCAGGTCCAGATGCGACCGGTCCAGGAAAGTGCCAGCATGACGCCGGAGACGGAGACTGACCTGATGTTGCGCAGGCCGGGCACGCGATGCGGCCGGGAAACGCACTGGCACCCCGAAGAGTCACGTACCCGAGCCCAGCTTGCCGGAGCCGTTGCTGCCCCAGGTCCAGATGGTGCCGTCGCTTCGCAGGGCGGCGGCCTCAAAGTTCCCGGCCGAGGCGGCGGTGATGTGGCTCAGGCCCGGCACGCGATGGAACCGTCGAATGCACATGCAGCCGCTCACGCCGACGGTACCATCACCGGCAATCCCATGGCGGTTGTCACCCGCCATCCAGACACGCCCATCCCGGTCCACAGCCAGGCTAAAGCCGTAGCCGGCGGAGACCTGAACCGATTCTTCCTCAGGCCCCTAACCCGGACCGGCGGGAGGCACCAGCACCCGTCCCGCCCGACGGGTCTGTTCGCGCCGAACTCATCGACGCCGTTCTCACCCATGCCAAACAGATGAGATGTGCGCGGTGCCAGGCGCAGCGACTCGGTAATTGGTGGAGGCCCAGGTCGCGTCGACGGTTGACGGACTCGCAATAACCGCCAAAGCACTGGTCTTGTGCGCGCCGCGACCGAGTGCCGGTCCCGATGTACTCGCGAAAACCAGCAATAGCGCAGCGGCTACCGTGAATACATAGGGACTCGAGTTACAAGCAGACGGACCGTCCCAAGCCATACTGTTCATTCTGCACTGGTTTGGATTGCCTTTGCCCCGGCATGCAGCCCACGGGAACTCCATTGGCCATAAAGAAGCCCTTCTTGAACCCGTCTGAACTTGTCAAACTAGCCGGCCCGAACCTAGGATAGGCCGAAGCGAGCGCCAGCGTACCATTCGTCTCCATTAGCCGCACCCGTCCAAACCGTTTCTCCGGAGTTGCGGGGCTAGCCACGCCACCTTGCCTGACCCGGACGTCCAGTTTGCACAAGAGTCGCGCGTATTACATATGGAGCGATTCAAACGAAAGGCTCAGCCGTGGGTGTAGAGGCCGCGCACTGGACTGCATCACCGGACGACGATGACCCGGAATCCCACATCTTCGACGAAAGGGAACAGGATTCGGACATGTTTGCCGCACTGTACCGGCTCTACCGCGACGGAGTCTATCGCTACATACGAACGAGGACCCAAAGCGACGAAGACGCGGTCGACCTCACTCAACACGTTTTTCTGAGGGCCTTCGAGAACATCGATCGCTTCCGCTCGGGCAAGGGCTCATTTCTGAATTGGCTCTTCTCGATAGCGCGAAACGCGGCAGTTGATCTGCATCGCAACCAACGCAGGGAGACATCTATCGAGGGTCTGGAGTTTCAATCACTAGAAGACGTGGAGGCCAGGGGCATCAATCTCGCCGATGCTGCCGGGGTCAGGAGCGCGGTCCTCGCTCTACCGGAGTCAAAGCGAGACCTGTTGGCGCCGCGTTTCGCGGCGCAGCTCACAGTGCCGAAAATCGCCGCGGTCACAGGCAGGAATCCGGACGCAATCTACAAGGAGCTCTCTAGGATCCTACCTGGATGCGACAACCAACGGGGGTCGGACCTGCGATGCCTCAAAACAAAACCTTACCGTAGAGTACCCCAATGCCCCCACTTTCATACTTCCCCGCCTTATGTCATAATCAACCCGTCGAGGCGGGTAAGAAGTCCGCAATGAAATTGCCCACCACTGCCCGTGCGGCAGTGTTCGCGGTCACCGGTAGACGCATCAATGGAAATGACGGTCGGGACACTATGCCTACGCGAGGGGCGTGTCTTGACAACAGCGGCAGGTCACTGATCTGGTGGCACCTGCCCTCGCCGCGGCACCGCGCGCAGTTAGGCTCTTTTCTCTGTCGGTGCTGTCGCTGACGGCCATCGCACCCATTCATGTTGGGCGCTTGTCGGCCAACCACACGCAGACCCAGTGCGGGAGCGGACCCGCGAAGTTCGCGACGTCGGTTGGCTTCCCTCCGCACAGGTCCTGGAATCTGCCCAATGACAAGAGTGGTTGGGGGCCGCTGGCCATCGACGGCGGCCGTGTGCTCATGGCGAAAAGCAAAAACAACTTCGAGACCGCTATGGGCATGTTGACGCTAGGATCCCTGCGAGTACGGCCCCTGCCCACGGGAGCTATCCCCGCGACACGCACATAACGGGCTGGTCCATGCAGTGGCCGTGGATCATTGGGGATAAGTTCCCCGGACTCGGCCCAATCAACTTCCAGGTGTGGGTCGGCAACGTTGTCACTGGAAAGCATGTGGTTTTAGATCGAGCCAGGGGCCCGCCGAGACGAACGTCTCGAACGGATGGGCAGTCGACGGCAACCGCGCGGCTTGGTCAGACGTTCAGTTGCACTCCGGGACATACCAGCCCGCCTCGTCATCGATCTACGTCGAGAACCTTAACACAGGGCGGCGTCAGATGGTCGCTCACGTAACCCACGGGGTCGCTTTTGACGGCCTGACGCTTTCCGGTACTCAGATCGTCGCTGTTCGGGTCGCCCCCTCAGGTGTCCCCAAGACCCATGCCCTGATCGATCTCGTGTTGATTCATGTTGGCGGGGGCTCGATCGTTAACCTGACACACAACTGGGTGCGCAAGGGCTCCGATGGATCAGGCGTCAGCCTCGAGCCCAGCCTGTCGGGGAATTTGCTCATGTTCAAGCAGGCGCCATCGCCATATGGCAGGGGGTGATATGGTGCTTTGGAAGCTTGCGCAACGAGGTTACCCAATCTGGCACAAGATCGGAGCAAGCTGGCTGCTGGATCCATCAGGCGAGGCACCTAATCTCAGTGGCGGCACGGGCGAGTGGGAGTCCTCGGAGCAGCTGACTGCCGGCCTTCTCGATCTATCTCGGAGGCACGTCTGGATCTTTCAGGATGCCAAGGAACTGAACGGGGGAAAAGTATAAGTACGAGTGGCATCTTGCGTTTGGTGGGCCAGGGCGGATGCTCGTGGTATTCCGGCACCTCACCAAAGTGAGATCACAGTTCGTGTTCTTCGCGTGGCGCATTTCCTTGGGAAGCTGTCGGAAGCCCTTGTAGGGACAAAGGCGCGGCGGAGAGACGCCCCCCAAGGTCGATATTCAGCGGTTCGCGGGAAGAATCAGAGTCTGAGGGAGTTCATGATTCATGCCGTGCCACCCTCTCGCGAGGCGCATGCCGGGCCGGCCACCAGGTCCAAGTCGACCGGCTTACCTGTGTCTGCAGCCATCCCTCACGTCGAGCCCGCCGAAACGATCTAGTTACAACGCGCGCACGGTCACCCGATTGTCATCGACCCAACAACCCACAAAATGACCGCCGTGAACCCCGAGAACTGCGATCTGCTTAAACACTCCCCTCGAACCGGTGGTACGTTCCCGTCTTCGGAATCTGCTACTCGCGCTCACCGCTTCCCGTTTGGCGAGCATACAATTCTTAGCCTCTAACTGGGAGAAAACACCTTCACTCAGGACCGACCGCCATCCTCAGTCCTGAGGATCACGCCTCCCTCGGACTTTCCAGCCCCAACGACGCAGCCTCTCAAACTATCGACGACGAAGGAGGCGGCCACCGGAGCATGAGGGGCGAAAGAAGAGAGCACCCCCCGGGTCGCGGATTTTCCGTCGCGACTCACTTCCAGGTATCCAATTCCCTCTTTCCCGGCATATGAATAGCCGGATGATTCGCGTACAGGTGCCCACGCGTATTTCGTGCAACTCCAGTCTGCTCATAAGCTGTTACCAACTCGATCTGATATGGACTACATTCTCGTTCGCAGACATCGCTCTTTTGCACAAAGTCTTATTGAAGACGTGCCTGTCCTCTGTTCAAAGGCCAGCGATCAACCGGAGGGGGTTTTCACCGGAATGATTGGCGGAAGAGTCCGCGGTCCGCGTCGTCCAAGAAAGAGATGATCCTCCTTTGCTTTCGGTTGCGATCTCCCAGAGTCCAAAGCCTGGAGAAACTCCTCTGCCTGGCGAACGGCTCCTACAACCTCTCTCTGCGTTCTTCCCGACGCTGTCCGATATATTGGAGCTCGAAATGGTAACCGACCTGCCGAACGGTACACCGCTGGAGAGAGATGAACTTGGCTTTCGATATTTCGCAAGCCTGTGATAGCCCCTCTCGCGACGCCTGGCGTATATAAGCCGTACTTATACTTATACGCACCCAGTGTCGGAGGTTCAGACACCCCTCCCGTAGTTACGCCAATCTGACGCTTTGGTAAAAGGTTACATTCAAAATCGCCTCACGGGAAGCCGAAGGCCTAAGCCACGTTGATCGGCGCTGGCGCTTCGCTGTCTTCGACGTCGGGCTCGCCTCTTGCCCTCCTATGCGCTCCGGTAGTCGCGGCCCCCGTCAAGCTGGCTTGACATTGTCAGGCGGCGACCGGCTCGAACGGCTCGCATCTTCCCCAGGTCGCCCTTGCTCGCGCTCGCATTCTGGACAGGCGCCGCTCACAGGCGCGTCAGAGCTTGGCCCCCTTTTGTAGGTTGCAGCGATCGCACAAGACTTGAAGGTTGTCTGGATGGTTACTGCCCCCAAGTGAGACAGGGATGATGTGATCGATACGGATCCGGTAATCCGCTCCACATTCCACGCATCTGCCACCACCGCGGTTGAACACTGCGATCCTAACGTCTCTGGGTAAGTGGGCTCTGCGCTTGGCGGGTAACCGCTGATAAACAGGTGCCTGTGGCGGGCGTAAGGGGCTATTCTGGGCTTCTAGGTTCAACCCTAACAGCGCACCGTACGCTACGTCATCGATTCTCAAGTCCACGACGAACGGAGGCGCTAGCTGGTTCCGCCTACAGCTCCCGTGAAGGCTGACCATATCCGTGGCCTCAGCAGACCGAGGTGTGATACGCCACTTTCCGACATGTAGCCTGCGAAGCCACGAACCCATACTCCGACTCGAAACGAAGCTTGTCAAAAGACTCAGTCGAGCCTGGCGCTGATATGAGACAGTTTCCTAGCCACGCTACGACCGCTAACGCCGAGCCAGACAAGCTCCCTTGCGGCTCATCCATCCCAACTCGTCGGTCAGGCTGGGAGCGGCAGCGTTGCCCACAGTCGCAAGATCAGGTCCGCAACGTATAGACAGGCTTCCTGGCCGGCGGTATGATGGCACCAGTCACCCACCCGAAGGCTATGCCGAGCAGAGGGGGACAATGGCCACGACCCGAGCAGCCCGAGCAGTACTGATATTCCTGCTCTACGTCTGCATCGCTACCGTGGCCGTTCCAGTCGTCGCTCGAGCCCCGTTGACAACAACAGATCAACCAGGCACGGCGCCAACGGCGCACGGCGGCGGCCGGCTCGCTATTTCCACCGCACGACGGGAATCTACGGCAAAAACGGCCTATCGCATCCTCCTGGCGATTCCGGCTAGCCCAATCCCAGCCAACTCCAACCGATGGAGTGTCAAGCTCGCCTACCGGCAGCCCAACGGCAACATCACAGTCGTCCATCGAGCTTTTGAGTCATACTCTGACAACATTGCGGTGAGCGCCAACGGGCGATGGCTCGCGTATACCGACTGGAGTTTGAATCTTCACCTGAGTCGCTTCCCAGATGGTCAGGGCAGGATCGTCGGCCGTGGAATGAGACCGCAATTCTCGGCCACGACCCGCTACCTCGCATTCATCGCCGCGCCCGTGATGCCGATCAGCCATCCTGGCCCTCAAGGTCACCTGTACGTGTTCGACATGGCGACGGGGAAGAAGAGTAGGGTTGGACCACAGGGCCCGCTTCTGAGCTCCTTCGCTTGGTCTCCACGATCTGACAGATTGGCCTGGCAAGTTACGTTGCTTCACGGCGGCTATCCGCAGCGACGACCAAATCCGAAGGGGCCACTGGTAGTTGGCCTGGCGAGTGCCGGATCACCCCGAAATGTCGTCTTGGTTCATCCCCCCGGAAAGAATGGTGACATCGTCGACCCGGGAAAATCTGTCCTCATTGAGGAGGATGGAGGCTTTCAGTGGAGCGCGGACGGAACGAGTCTCCTTTACTGGCGAAACCAAAGCAGATCCAGCTCCCTGAGCCGGTGGAGGCTAACCAAGTGGGATATTTCCCTCGGCTCCGCACATGTCATTGCCACAATCAGCACGACCCTCTCACCTGACGATGGAACCCTTCCGCTTTCTCCCGTAGCAACGACAGCCAACGAGATCGCCGCGACGATCGGAGACAGCAAGGGCTTGAATTCGATCACTCTGATTCGGAGTAACCCGGCAAGCGAAATCACCGTGAGGCTCCCGTATCGTCCGGTGATGGCAGCCTTTGCTCCGGGCTCCCGGGAGCTTCTGATCGTAACGCAAGGAGCTAGCCGCTCCGGTCTCGCACGACAGGCAGGCCTTGTCCAGGCATCTCGAAACAAATACGCGAGTATCGGGCGAGCTATTTCAGCCTTTTGGGTGACACCCTGAAACGGCCACGCACACATCCGATTGCCGAAGGATCGGCGTCCTCCGCATTCGAGGCAGCACGTCGTGCTGATCGTATCCAGGCGCACGAGGAGCCGAGCACGACCGGCACAGTTGCTCGGCCGCACGACGACGCCTCTCCACCCAGGTGGCCTAGGACGAGCAGCCGATCTCGGGCGCCTTCTAGGCTTCGACGCCCTGCAGGCGAGATCGAACCGAGGTACTCCTCCTCATCGATAGGCACCACGTACGCGACCGGCTTTTGAAGGTCATAACGATAGTGTGGACGAATCGAAACGCAGAAAGTTATCAGTCTTGTGGGTTCGTGATGCGTGCGCGGCAACCCCCAGCGGTCGAGCCCGGCAGTCGCAGAACGACTGTATGGTCAAACCCGGTAGTGAAGTGCGAAACATGATCGCAGACAACTTCCGGCATTGGGTCACCCCGTCCCCCGCCGCAGCTGGTACCGTTTCCAATCTCCCCGGCCTCGCAACCACCCCATGTAAACACTCGATGATGAATCGTCAAGGCGGCAGCGTTCGGCCCTCCCCCGCTTGAGGCGGCGAGGAAGCGTTTGCCGGAAAGGATCTTAACAGGGAATGGCGCATCGTTGACAAACTTGCCTGTTCCGAGTGCGCCCAGATAGTCGGGTCCCCATGCCATAAGCGACCCCTGGTTGGTTACGGCAAGCGAGACATAGCCGGGAGATATGCTCTTCACATCCCTGAGACCATATACGGGGACGGGCCGGTCAGCGCAACTGCACGCCAGGTTCAGCTTAGATTTGGTCGCGAGGTAGCTAGAGCCCCAGGACATCACTCTTCCCCCTTTCAAAAGTGCCAAGGCAATACCGCCGAAGTTGCCCACCGACGCAGCTACCGCGTCGCGGATTCCGTACACCTTAACCGGATGGTCGAGGCATCGGCACTTCGTACTAGGTATCCGGTTGACCCCCAGCACTCCGTTACCGCCGGGGCCCCAGCTGAACACTTTGCCCGTCCAGGACAGAGCTAGCATGGTGCTAGAGGCGGAGACCGACCTGATGTTACGGAGGTTCGGAACTCGGTGCGGCGTGGCGACACAGATGCACCCTGTTCTACTTAAGTACCCCAGACCCAACTGTCCAAGGTCGTTCCCCCCCAGGTCCAGACGGTGCCGTCGTTCCGCAGTGCGACGACCTCGGAGTTACCCGCCGAGACGGCGACCACACGGGTAAGGCCTGGGACCCGTTGAAAATTCTGAATGCACTTGCAGCCCGTTGTGCTAACTGTGCCATCACCTGCTTCGCCGTAAGCATTGTGACCCGCCATCCACACCCGCCCGTCGCGATCGACAGCTAGAGTCGTACCGTATCCAGAGGAGACCTGAACAATGTACTTGAGGCGTGGCAGCAGTGTCGGCGCTTTACAACACGTGCGAACTGGCCCTAGCGCGCCATCTTCGTCGTAGCCCCAACCCCACACTTGTACCAGGCTAGCCATGTACGTGCCCTTGGCTGCGCGAGCCTTCTCATCTGCCTGTGCCAATCCGCCGCAAAACATCGTCAGACAAAGTATCGGGACTATTCCCCGCGACCACGGTCTCCCGAGCGCTGATGCCCTGCAACGAGATCGAGCCGAGATACTCCTCCTGGCCGATAGACACGACCGACCTAGTCTGCTCTTGCACGTAACTAGGATTGTGTGTACGGACCGAGACACGTTATCCCATCAGCCTAGGGCTCGGTGTGCCCGATCCGGATGCGTACTCGTCGCCTACGTCGATGGGATTGTACATGTCGTAGAAGTCGGGATCAAGATTGCAATGCTTCGACAGCTGGCGACAGACCATAGGCGAAGACGCCCCGCGGCGATCTATCGAGATAGAGCATCCCGTTGACGACGATGGGATCGCTGGCCACGTGACTTATGTTGCCGGTATGTTTGACCGTAGCTGACCACAGACGCCGGCCGGTTGAAGCGCTGAGGGCAAAAAGCCCGCTGTCTGGGTCGGCGGCATAAACGACCCCGTTTGCCACCGACGGCCCGGTTTCGAAGCCATACGTATCTTTGAAGACCCAATTGACGTGGCCGGTGCGCCCATTGAGACTGTACAGCCCCGCCTTCGGGCCGTCTCCTATCTGCCCAACGTATAGATTGCCGTACGCCAGAGCCGCATCGGTAAACTGGCCGTGCCGTAACCCAGCTCGGAACCACCAGAGTTCGCGACCGGTGGCGGCGTCAAGGGCGTAGACCGTATCGGAGTAGGCGCCCGCCACGTACACCACCCCATTCGACACGGCGACATCGTTACCGGCGAGGTGATACTGTCCCTTTGCTCCAATAGGCGGAGCAAAGTTCCAGATGCGATGCCCGCTTGCAATCGAGATGGCTTGAACGTTTCCCTGATGTGTCAGGTACAGGGCTCTATCTCCGATCGCCGGTATCGCACCGTCCGGATCACTGTAGATACGCACCTTGCGCCCGGACGAGGCGCTCAAAGCGTAGAGGCTGCAGGGCTGATGAATCACCTTCGGTCCATGCTGGATGAGACAGATTGGAACAAACAGCAAGCCGCGACTAACGACAGGGGTGCCTGAGACGGTACGGTGATTTGGAGGGAAGAATCGCCATCGCACCCGACCCGTCGTCGGATCCAGAGCATACAGAGCGCTGGAAGCCGCGTACACGAACCGTGGGCCGACCACCGGAGACATCGAAACGAAGTCGCCAGGTGCAAACCGCCACTGGACCTTGCCGCTGTCGACATCGACCGCGACGAAGGATCTGCCATCTGTACCGCCCTGATACAGGTAGCCGTGAGCGGCAACTAGATCGAAATTGTCGAAGTATGGCTGAGGTTTACGCCACATCAACTGGAGATGGGCGACGTTTCCGGCATTGAGGACCGTTTCCAGCGAATTGTAGGCGGTCCGGCCAGCGTCAAAGCGCGGCTGCGACCAGCCGACATATTGACCGACCCCGCTCTGTACACGGCCCGCACGAGTCGTCGTTCTGGAGTTAACCAGCGCATAAGCCGAATGGGAGACACGCGGCCGAGTCACAGCCGACACCCGAGCGGACGCCGTTCCCGCAAACAGCCACCCGCAGGCCACAAAAATAGCGCCGGCGACTTGCCACCTGCGACGAGGATCTACCATATATCTCATGGGTTACCCTCCGGCCCTATCATAGACCCCGCCCCGCGCCCCGGACCTCCCCATCCCGACAATCTTCAACTACCGCCCGGCCGCCGCAGGCTTCTCCTGGCTCTAGCTTCGATGCTTCCCCGCGCCCTGGAACCAAAATGAGTCGGCGTACGTCTATAGAGCAGGTGCTGGATAGGGAGCAGTGCATTGGAGGATTCCGACCTTGTCAGGCGCACACAGAATGGAGACGTTCCCGCTTATGAGCTACTGGTTGCCAGGTACCGCGACCTCGCTTTCCGGACCGCCTGCTTGGTCACCGGAGATCCATCGATTGCAGAGGATGCAACCCAGGAGGCTTTTATGAGCGCGTACCGCAGCATTCGTCGCTTCCGCGCAAGCGCTTCGTTTCGATCCTGGCTGCTGCGCATCGTGACCAACGAGTCGCGCGACCGACTCCGCTCCAGTCACACCCAGAACGGCCTCGGCGCTCTGCTGGACCGTGAACGACCGCTTGTCGACCCTTTTCCCATGCCTGAAACTTCGGCTCTGGAAACGGAACCCCGCCGCTACTTGCTTGCCGCGGTACGGCGCCTGAATGAAGCGGATCAGCGAGTCATCTGAGGCAACGCACTCTCTCATATCTGTCCGTACAGGAAACGCCGCTCGTGCTGCACTGCCCAAAGGGCACCGTAAAGTCTCGGCTGTCGCGAGCGCTAAGGGCCACCTCTCGGGCCCGTTCTGACCGCCAAGGATTCCGAAGTCATGCGGCCCGGAGTGGAGCATGCGTGAACACGTTGATGTCACCGATCTTCGAACAGCACCCTTGCACGACCTCGGCGCTGATATCTCTTACCGGAAGACACCAGAGATTTCTGCCCCGCTCGCGCCCCAGCTAAGGTCGGAGACGCCACAAAAAAGGCCACGACCTTTGCTATGGCACCTTCCCTCCCAGCGCATCGTGCAGGCGGCCGCGGCCGCGGTAATCATAGCAGGGGTTCCTCTTCGTGGCCTCACCGGCGGCGCGTGCCGGAGTCGCCCGTCTGCTCGGTTTGCAGACCAGTGCCACCAAGCCTGTCGTGCTCGGATCGGTTGACTTTAACTCACCCCGCGGGTGGGGTCGGTCACGATCGGGAACAGCAACCTGCAGGAGGGGGCTCTCTATGGACGCGCGACAAGGTCCACAGCTGGACGAAGCTATTGCTGTTCCGGAACCGGTAGCCTGGGGCCACGCTTCGGGCTGCTAGGAACCTGGCTCCAATTCACCGATGCTCCCACGGCTTTCTCTATACGGCTGAGGGAACCCAGCCGCTTCCACAAGGAACAGGTACTGTACCGAACCTCGGACGGCGGCCGGCATTGGATCCGCCTACCCCCTTCCCCAGTCAGCCACCGAAGGGCTGCTCACCTTACGTTCAACGGCAGCCTCAATGGATGGATGTTGGTCGATCACGGAGGCTCCGGCCCGCTTCCAGAACGTTGACCTCTGGCACACGACAAACGGCGGCAAGATCTGGCGGATGCTAACATCGTCGACCACCAAGCCTCCTCCGCCCCTTACCCCATCCCTGGGGCTGTCGATTACCGGCTTAGCGACCAACTCCTCTTCCCGTCACCCGCGGAGGCTGCTCTTCAAAGCGGGGTGGTGCGGACAGCCGACCACTCTCTTATCCAAGGCGGTGGCGTCGTTGTGTGGTCCCCGCTTCACCGCCAGCGCGCACAGCCCAAATTCCAATACTCGCGGGTTTTCTCATCACAGGTTGGCGCCGCTTCCCTGCACCAAAACCAACTCCTGATTCCTGTCGCGGCGGCCGTCTATGCTGGGCGGATGAGTCCGCAGTCGCGCGATGCTACTGGTTAAGCGCTACAACCCTGCTGTCAAGGCATGGTTGCCTGACGTAAAGGTGCCCGCTCCCGTACAGCTGAGCAGGCTGTACCCGGCGTCATTCATCTCGGCCCCAGATTGCAGTGGACCTGGCATCGTCATCCCTCTGGGGATTTGCGACCCCACGGCGGATGGTCATCACTAGCGACGCCGGCGTCAGTTGGACGAGGTTCAACCATCCGCTTCCGATACGGTTTCCAGCCGCGAGGGCTTCGCCTCTTTCATCGGACAGCGCAATTGCTGTGGGCCGATGCTGTCGTGTCCGGTAGGGGCTTTGCTCCTCAGTCACTGCTGGAGTCCACCGACAACGAGAGGCGCCACCTGGCATGTGCTGCGCCTCCCGACAGCAGTCTAAGACGCGAATCCTACGAGGTCAGAAAGGAATAGCTCATGACGATCGCGAGAGCATGGACATCCTTCGGTATGGTGTCGGTGCTGAGCTTATGCCTCCTTGGGTCTGCGACGGCGGCCCCCGCGCCCGCTCCCAACGTCCCCTTTCCCTACACATACTTTGGACCGCCCTCGTTTCCGACCCGTTCGGTCCGGATTTGTGAGCGCCCTTACAAGGACAGAGGCCAGCCGGCTTCTCCAAACCACCAATGACGGCCAAACATGGATTAAGCACAGCATGCCCGTCGTAGGAGAGGGCCTCGAGCTTCGTCAACACCAAGGACGGCTGGGCATGGGGACCCAAGAGTGCCTACTGCCATCAACGATGCTGGACCTACCTGTTCGCCACGCGGGATGCAGGAAAGACCTGGAAGATCGTGAGTGGGACCTTGCCGCTTCAGCAGGGCATCGGAGCCGCCAGTTCACCAATGGCAGGCGGGATGGATGACCAGAAGCAACCAATGCGTGAGCTGCTCGCGCCGAGTGTTCCAATCGCGCGATGGAGGAACGACGTGGACTCGAGTACACTGGGGCTTCGTGCCAACTGCACTGAGGTTTCTGTCTCCTTCCTTTGGATGGGCTGTTGTCAGTCCGCACGGTCGTAACTGGACGGGTAAGGACTGCGTCGGAAGAGTCTACACTACCAACGATGGCGGCAAGGCTTGGTCCCGCAGCCTAGTGCGGCACGGATCCGCGGCCTGCAACATGGTGGCAGCCTTTGCCGACGCGCAACATGGCTGGGTTGCGTCCACCGCCGCCAACTTCGTCTGCACAATGAATAGCTGCCCCTTTCCTCCTACCTTTATCTACCGAACGCAGGACGGGGGCCGATCCTGGCGCCTGTCCACCACCTGGGCTGGAAAAGGTGGACCCTTTCGGGGGCCGGGATTCGTGTACGGCCTGCAGTTCGTTCGACCACGCCCATGGCTGGATTACCCACCTCGCCAACGGCGAATTACGGCGGAGTGGCCCTGACTGAGGATGGCGGCCGCTCCCGGAGTCCGTACTTACCTGCTGGGATGGAACCCTCTCCCTGGACGCGACCGGACCCACCGAAGCGTGGATAGCGGCGGCAACCTGAAGTGCTCGAACCGCTTCGGCGGTATCTCGCAGCCGGTGGAAACGATACTGGCACACGTGACAAACGGCGGACGGCACTGGAGCTTCCGATGAAAACGGCCACCCAATTCCTGCTGCGTCCCCTGGCGAACCCATCACATAAAAACAGCCAACTCGGTCCCCACAACGCGTCTGTTGACACGGTGAGGTCTTGATGGAGCGATAGAGCCTAGTTCGAAAATGACTTGTCCGAGAATGCCTGTTTTTTTCAATAGGCCTACGAGCCCCTCACCTGGCGCCTATTTCCATGCTTCGTGGTGCCCACAGGGCATGGGAGGCTTTCTTGGAAACTTCAGGGGCGGCATTAATAACGCCGACAATATTGGGCTTGGACAAGTGGGGCGACATTTATGACGCCCGGCGATGTGGGCGGTCGTATAATCCCGAGCGAAGCCGCTCCACGTCTGGAAACCACCAGCTCTACCTTCGTACTTTCGTGGTGTCGGTAACGACATGGATGACTGACAACTAACCAGCTTAGAAGTAGACCATGAGTCCGAGCGACGGGCCTCAGGGAGTTGCACTCGCTAGATCTGACCCCGCTTCACCCTCGATGATCTTGAGGATGACATCTCGCTACGCGTCCGACCCCTCCATGTTCGCTTGTACCAAAGATCGCGCCGCACTGATTATCTTTCGGTGCACCTCATTAGGGTCGGGTTGCTGTGATGGTAAACCAAGGATGGCTTAGGAGGGTGGCAAGAGATATGTAACTTCCGCTGGATAAAACGTTAGTTCAACCTGAAGAACCCATATGGCGAAGTCCACTTTCATACTGTCGTCCACACAAACGTGCCAACCGTCATGGCTCAGCCGGTCTGGCATGCGCACCAACTGCCACACCCTCGAACGGCCCCGAAGAACGGGTTGCCCGGCAATGGATTTGACGTGTCGTTCATGAGCACCCACCGAAGCCTGTTACAGCGACCGTCGTCGGTGTCCCGGTAAAGCTGATCGTCTCCGCCATAGCAACACCTCCATCCCCACTTATCCCACCTTATCGTCTTAGCGGGTTCGCTTCCTTCGCCCGAGCCATCAGACTCGTGTAATCGATCTCCCTTCACTGATGCGGGGATGGCCAATGCCCGGCCACGATGCTCAACGGACCAACCGCTCCAAGGCCGTAGGCCCTAGTCATCCGCGTCTCCTCCGCTCGTCGATGTTCATCGCCGACGCGGTAGCGGGAAACGGAACGGTGTACGGCCAAGGACACGCCGGCATCGAAGCTCTCAGCCCACAGGGCAAAGTCGTTTGGACCAAGCCGGCTACCCTGGACTCGTTAGTCCTCGGTCCAGGTGGAAACGTCATCTGGCTCGGCACCGTAGGCCACTCTGATCCACGCGCCGTCGAGCTAACTCCCAGCGCAAAGAGGCTGTGGCGCATCAACCCGTTTGGATTTACAAAGGGCCTCCAGTTAGCGGTGGGCCCCAGCGGGCTCTACGCGCCTATCATCGGGCCCGTGGTACCGGCAAGCATGCCCTTTATCGGTCTCGATATCGTCGGGCGCGGCGGCAAACTGAAGCGGCATCTGTCGGTTCCGCCCTCCTCGCCAGCCATCGCACCAAACGGCACCATTTACTATGATCCCCGGGGCGAGCTGCAGGCCCTCAGTCCTAAGGGCAGAGTGCTCTGGCGCCACCAACTGCAGTTCTCTGCCGAGCCGATGGTGGGCAAGCACGGCGTTGTCTACGTCGGAGCCAATACCTTATTGGCCGCCTACGCACCTTCGGGCAGACGCCTGTGGCGTCTCACAATGGCCGACGGAGCGCTGAGTCTCGCCGAGCGCGGAGATGGGACCATCCTCGTATTGGGCCAGCGGTCTCTCTCCGCCGTAAGTCCAGACGGAAAGCCGGAGTGGACAGTCCCAGTCGGCGCGACCGTGGGTCCCGATGAGAGAGCCTCGATGGTCGTCGATGCTGCCGGGAAGGCTTACGTTGGAACGACCGGCGGCACTGTTGTCGTGGTATCGCCAACAGGGAGGATACTCGCGCGCCTGGCTGCGGGCGGTCAGCACAATCCACCAATGGCACCACAAGTCATGCTCAGTCCTACCGGGCAGCTCATCACAAATGGAACGGACGGCATGCTTCGCATCTTTGGGAGCTGAGTGTAGGTCGGCAGGCGATTTCGATGTCGGAAAATCGTCGGTTGGCACCCATAGCAGGGACACTGGCGCTGGAAAGGCACCAACGCCGGCCCCGTTAGGCTAGAGACTCGCGACCAAGATGTTCGAACCTTCAAACGACGATAGCAATGGCAACCGTCCCCGGGTTTGCATCGCGCAGGTTCGGTGGTATGCACCCACAGACGCGGCAAGGCTTCCTGGTTACACTTGCGCTGGTCGTCTTGATTGGCCGCGTAAGGGCAACCTCGTGAGCCCGGCCTTTCTTTTCGGCCTCGTTCCCCTCGTTCTAATCGCCCTCGTTTGGAGTGTAGCCGTCGGCGATAAGCCGTAGTGCCGTTCTGTAGCTGCTGGCCGATTGCCACCCAGGAAGGTGATTTGGCGACTCGAGAGGACTTCCCGGCTCTATAACCCGGAATTATGAGAACATGCTCCCCCTCACATTCAGGGCCAATCCCAGTTGGTTGGTTGAAAGTTGGTCTACCCCAAGGGCGTAAGCACACGTAACAGATCGGTCTCGGAGTCGCAGTTCGAGGCGTGCACAATGTAACCCTCCGACTGGGCCTTGCGCACGAATTCAATAGTCAAAAGATCGACTGGGGAATATACCACGTCGACCCCGCCTAGCCGAGCGTTAGCCAAGGTAATGGCCTGCTGAAGCTGCAGCGGCATCCATTCCCCAAGCAGTAGGTTAGCAAACATGCCCGTCTTAATCTCTGGCTGAAGCCGCTTGCTATGAATGAGTAGGAATGAGAAAGCAGACGTCAACTCAACGTGGTCGAGTAGGTCACAGGCGCGAACGAGGTTGAGTACGTCTTCTCGAGCTGGACCCAGGTTCCGAGTCACGACACGGTGAATCCAGGTCCAAACCTTCCCTATGGCTCGCCAGGGCTCGACTCGATAACGGCGATAAACGCGCGGAAATTGCTGCGAGGTCCGAAGATCGGGACGTAGGCCGCACGTCGACCTCGGAACAGGGTTCCATTCCGTTGTCGTGGGGACCCAAGACCAAGCCCTCAGACTGGTACCGCTCGCACCGAGTGGTCGGCGAGGCGCTTCTGGGCAGGCACGGCACAGTTATGACCAAGCGAAGCTGTGAGTGTCCCATCTTCGACTCGGGAGCGTTTAATAGGATAGGCCGAGGGTCGTAACTCGAACCGAAAGGTAATCATCGTGTTTCAGTCCCCATCAACGCACCGACTGGGAGTGGCGGCGGCACCGGCGCTTGCCCTAGCCACTTGCCTAAGCCTGGTCGCATTCGCGGCCACCTCGCCCCCGCATGTGTCGCAGTCTTCCGTAGCAAACGCAATCCCGCCGCAATCGGGCGGGACTCCAATCACCCTAACGACCTTGGATATGGTTTCTTCCTCGAATGGATGGGGAATCGGCAACGGCGCCGTCATCAAGACGGTCGACGGCGGAAATCGCTGGACGCGAGTAAAGGCGCTGCCGAAGGCTACGCGGTCATATTGGTACAGCTTTGGTCTGACGGCAACGGACCCCAATCACCTATGGGTGGCGGAAACGCGAGCGAAGACGCAGCCTGAGATGCGGGCGCCAGATGCGACAGCCTCCAGGACCGTCCAATCAGCGCTGATTGTCCTATCGACCGAGAACGGTGGTCAGTCCTGGAAGAAGGTGAGCCTGAGGCTGCTTGGGCGGATGGAGACGTCTACCGTAGGCTCAATCCAATTCAAGAACGATTCAGTCGGGTGGGTCATGTTGTTCAGCTACATGAACGGCGGGCCCTCTACCGTTCCGGACCATGCACTGTACCGAACCCCTGATGGTGGCCTTACCTGGCAGCGAGTGGAGTTCAACCTCGGCTATCGCAAGTCGCGTGAAGCCATACCCCCCTGCGTCTTCGAACCCCACATCCTATTCACGAACGCGACGCAGGGCTGGGCGACCGGAGTACTGGTCGGCTGCCTCGGCGGTCACATGCTTTTCCGGTCAGATGATGGCGGTCACACCTGGAGGCCGGTCACACTACCAGTGCCCCGAGCATGGCTTCCGTCAGTCTGCCACTGCCAGCCGTATTTCGAGACGGAGGGGTCCGTGTTTAGCGGAACGGCCGGCGTCGTCCTCGGCATTCTCGACCGGCCGCTGCATGTCCTTCTCTATCGAACTGGAGATGGTGGGAAACACTGGCAAGGCACGGAAACCATCGCGGCACGCCCTCCGCATGTCGTTCCGTCGCCAACCCTCGCCAGCCTCGGAGCAGGCAGAATCTGGATGCTAATCAGTCACCGGCTGTATATCACCACGAACCAAGGTTCGAGCTGGCGCATCATCGCTCGTCTGCCCTCCATGACCGTCGACAACATGCAGTTCCTGTCGCCGAACGTCGGCTTCGCCTACCAGGCCAATATCTACCACTACCTGTATGCGACGACCAACGGGGGTCGGACCTGGCGGCGTCTCGGCCTCCGGCTGTAATCTGCAGTTCGGGGCCGGATGCGTGTTTCACCGAAGATTTCTGCTGACCTCTCGGATTGCGCACTGGTAATAGTCGCCGAGAAGAAGTCTTCCATCCTTGGTAGTCGTGATTCCAAGGGTGTATATGTCAGCCGTGTCCGCAGGCAGGGGATTCGCCTGCCGCCTGACCTCCTGGCCGGTCCTCGCTGTCTTTCCCGAACCCGCGACTAACTTCAGGGATAGCGTACGACTGGACATCTCGAAGACCCGGGTCGTATTTGAGACAAATATGTCATCGCGTCGATCGATCGCCAGTCCTGTGGGCAAAATGACCTGAGCGCGTCTCGCATGGCGACAGAACCGCAATCGTGCTATCTGACAATGCCCTCCGCCGACAATCGTCCCGATAACTCCGCGCCCGATCAGTCTGATTCTGCCGTTGCCCGTATCCGCGACGAATATAACCGCAGAATGGTCAACGGCCAACTGTGTGGGGTAATTGAGTCTCGCTCGAGTGGCTAATCCCCCATCACCGGAGTACCCCTGGCGGCCAGTGCCGGCGATTGTTCGGATTCGCCCACTCGCCGTCACCTCACGAATACGATTGTCTCCGGAATCTGAGATCAAGACCACTCCACGGGTACCTACCGCAAGACCCTGAGGTTGACTGAGACAAGCCTGCGTCGCTACACGGCCGTCGCCCACATCCGGATAAGCACAGCGTCCGCCTCCGGCGACGACGGAAATGTCCCCATTCCTGAGGCTGACTCGATCAACCTCATCACGATAATTGTCGACAACATAGAGCTGAGAGCCATTGTGAGTGATCGCAAGCGCCGCGCATCCGCCGATCCTCTTTCTCAGAGCTTGATCAGAGCCCGCCGGCCGCGGACTGATCCCGAGACCGGCAATGATGCGGATAGAGTTCGATGCCTTCACCAACTCTCGAACGTCGCAATCGGGGCCAGAGCGCGCTTGCTCGAGCGGATAGATCTCGCCGAAAAACACATCACCTTTCGAGTCCACGGTCACCGCCGTTATCGCCCCCAAAAAGGTGTGCAGGGGCTTCGTGTTCTGTCGAAAGGTATTGGCGATCAAATCCTGTCTGGCTGTGGTGAGAGCCCCAGCCACTCGAAAAACCGTTCGTGCACTGGTCTTGTGCGCGCCGCGACCGAGTGCCGGTCCCGATGTACTCGCGAAAACCAGCAACAGCGCAGCGGCCACCGCGAATACGTAGCGACGCGGGTTACGAGCAGACGGACCGTCCCAAGCCATACTGTTCATTCTGCACTGGTTCGGGTTGCCGTTGTCCCTGGCATGCAGCCCAGAGGAATGCCTTTGGCCATGAAGAAGCACTTCTTGAACCCGACAGAACTTGTCAAACTAGCCGGCCCGAACCTAGGATAGGCCGAAGCGAGCGCCAGCGTACCATTCGTCTCCATTAGCCGCACCCGTCCAAACCGTTTCTCCGGAGTTGCGGGGCGAGCCACGCCACCTTGCCTGACCGGACGTCCAGTTTGCACAGAGTCGCGCGTATTACATATGGAGCGATTCAAACGAAAGGCTCAGCCGTGGGTGTAGAGGCCGCGCACTGGACTGCATCACCGGACGACGATGACCCGGAATCCCACATCTTCGACGAAAGGGAACAGGATTCGGACACGTTTGCCGCACTGTACCGGCTCTACCGCGACGGAGTCTATCGCTACATACGAACGAGGACCCAAAGCGACGAAGACGCGGTCGACCTCACTCAACACGTTTTTCTGAGGGCCTTCGAGAACATTGATCGCTTCCGCTCGGGCAAGGGCTCATTTCTGAATTGGCTCTTCTCGATAGCGCGAAACGCGGCAGTCGATCTGCAGCGCAAGCAACGCAGGGAGACATCTATCGAGGGTCTGGAGTTCCAGTCCCTGGAAGACGTGGAAGCCAGGGGTATCAATCTGGCCGATGCTGCCGGGGTCAGGAGCGTGGTCCTCGCTCTACCGGATTCAAAGCAAGACCTGTTGGCGCTGCGCTTCGCGGCCCAGCTTACAGTGCCGGAAATCGCCGCGGTCACGGGCAGGAATCCGGACGCAATCTACAAGGAACTCTCTAGGATCCTAGAGCAGCTAAGAGGCGAGCTCACATGACGAACACATCGCATCTTCACTCCGCGTCGGCCGATGACAGCGATCAGAGACTCAGCGCAATACTTCAGCACCTCTACAGGCACCCAGTCCCCGAAAGGATCCTGGACGATGGAGTTCTGTCCACGGTAGAGGCGAGGCGCACTCGCGGCGCCCGCCTCAACCACCGGATGCCGAGTCATCTTGGGCGCTACGGAACGCTGTCCGCGGCCGCTGCGGTCGCTATAGCTATTGCGGTGCTGATCTCCACGACCATTCTTCACTACCAGGCATCCCCGTCATCAGCTTCTGCCCTAACGGTTCTCCGCAGAGCAGCAGCCGCTCTTGAACCTACTTCTGGGACGGCGATGCACCGTGTCTATTCCTTGAGCCTTCCCTGCCGCAGACATGCGCCTTGTCCCAAAGTGCTTGGAGACGTGTGGATTGCCAACGTAAATGGGACACTCCTGACATATGACGCGATGCATGTTGCAGGGGTTAAAGGAGCAGCTTCAGGACTCGTCGGAGTTAATAGCACTGCGGTCGGGCCAGCCGCACACGGCGGCAGCTACACGCAATCAACTTCGCTACCAATGGCGTGGCTGCGATCTCTGACCAAGCAGACGGGGTGGCCCACGAATGCCGAGCCGGCCGAGTATTTCCAGATGTGGTCAGCCCTCACTCAATTCGCAGGGGCGGGCAAGTCGCTGGGCGTTTGGGTGCAGCACCTCTTGAAGCGCGCGCACAACGGGACTCCCACAGTGCAACGGATCAATTTCCAGCAGAGGCAATCCTATCGGATCCGCTTTCCGCTGCAGTCCCCTCAGGCTGCCACCGCGTCTGTGGGTCTGGCCTACGTCGATGCCGGCACCTATGCAGTCGAGGGGATAGCGGGTCTCACATGCCCCACGTATGGCAAGAGCTACTCACCGGCACCTCAAGGCGGCCACGATGCTCCATCGCGGCGGAGTGCCGGTGATGCCTGGGTGCCCCAAGGCTGCGTCCAGCCCCGGTTTGCGCCCAAGTGCTTTGTCGACGTGGGCGGCTCGACCTCTTATGTCTGGATGCCCGAGGGCTGCCCAAACAAGGTTTCCCCGTTTCAAGCAACACTCGTCAAGGCAATTCCCGCAAACCTCTGTCAGGTACCCGAATCGCTGTTTGGGCGGTATTTCAAGCAACACCCCAAATACACCCGTGGGTGTCGTAGGCAGGGGGCTGTTTCGCCCCAAACCGCGTCAAGTTATAGCTCGGCCTCGGGAATTCACTTCTATTCGAGGGGGGCTTGGCTACTCGTACACCCGCCGTAGTGACGAGCGGACCAAAGTCATTCAAGCTAGCCCCCAGCGATTCGGCTGCGCCTACTCGCACCGCGGCATGGCCTCAGCCCCGTTTCAACCCGGCCCGAACCGCCAATAACTCCGCCGAGAAGACCCTGAGCCCCCGCGACGTCAGCGGCCTTCGATTGCTCTGGCACATGCCGCAGCCATACTTTGACAATTTCGACCTGGTTGCTGCCAACGGCTTCCTCTACCAGGGAGGCACGGACGGGAGATCGTTCGTGGCGACCGACGTAGTAACCCATCGGATCCGGTGGCGATTCGTTCCAGGCGATGCCGCGCTCATGTCTCCCGTCGCCGGTCCGCAACTCGTGTATGTTGCCTCGGGCGCTCTATATGCTCTCGACCCCCTGACCGGAAAACCGCGCTGGAGTTTCTTTCCACCACATCACGGTGTGGTATCCGGCACTCCGGTCGTGAAGGGAGATACCCTGCTCATCCCAAGTTGTCGGGGTGAGGGCGGCAGCAAGTTCGCGCAATCGTGCCTATTGTACGCGCTGAGTGCCCTGACCGGCCGCCGGCTGCGTGGCTACAGTGATCCTGATGGCGCGACCCCCGCGGTTTCGAACGCCGTGCTCTATCTGACAACGCAAGGGACGGTACGAGCGATCCGAATCGCCAGCGGGCGGCAGCAGTGGAGCTACACGCCACCGATTGGAGCCAGGGGACAGTACCACGGCGCAGGAAGTGACATCACTGTATCAAACGGAATAGTGTACACCGGAGGGGGCGGCGGTGGAGGCGACACCGTGTACGCGCTCGATGCTGCGACCGGTCGCCAACTCTGGTGGTTCCGGGTCGGTTCCGAGCATAATCCGTTCACCGATCCGGCGGTGGCAAATGGCAAACTCTACGTCGGGCAGCTCAATGGCAGCCTCTATTGCCTCGACGCAAGAACCGGTCACATCCGCTGGGTTTTCACAGACAAGCATGGCTTCGAAACAGGACCTTCGGTGGGCAACGGGGTGGTGTATGCGGCCGATCCAGTGAGCGGGCTATTTGCCCTCCAAGCGGAAAACGGTCATCGCCTGTGGTCGACGAGCGTAAAGCCTACCGGCAACATCAGCACGGTGGCCAGCGACCCGATCGTCTCAGGCGGCATCCTTTTCCTTGATAGGTCCCCTCACGGCCTGTTTGCATACGGCCTCCGAACCCCCTAACCTTTGACGACTCTCAAGACCCAAAATACATCAGGATCTCGACCAAGGAGGCTTCGGTGAAGAACGGAAATTCGGTACAGAAGCGGTTTGCCACTATCATCGCTGCCGTCGCCACGGTTACGGGACTCGCAGCACTCTCGGGATACGTCGCACTTTCACGTGCTCACGCCACTCCCGTAGCGCGGCTGTCGGCCATGTCACCTAGTGCCCCCGCTGGCCAGCTCGTGCTGGGGTCAGTTGACTTCCTCAACCCGAGCCTGGGTTGGATCACCATGGCCGCCGAGACGGGCCGATACGTTCGGGTCTTCCACACGTTCGACGGCGGTCGAACCTGGCAGGCCCAAGCTGTTGTGCGCCGGTCGCCGGGGTTCGATCCATCGACAGGACTCGCGGCAACTGGGCTCGACTTTGTGGACGGAGAGCATGGCTTTTTATGGATAGGGGGTAGCAGTGCTTCCTCGCGCACATTACTGCGAACCGACGATGGCGGCAAAACCTGGACCACACTCCCTCTACCGGCCTATCTTCGAAGCCAGACGCTTAACAAGACATTCGAGGTCGACTTCGTCGATCGGTCTCACGGCTGGATTCTTGTAGCGGGACAAGAAGCGGCTGGCTGGGAGAGTGCCGACGTGGCAGCTACCACCAACGCCGGAAAAACATGGGCTCACGTCGCATCTGCCGGCTACCAGCTCCAACCTCACTGGGGAGGAATCGGTATGGGCGGCTTCAAGGAAAACATCGAGTTCACGAGCCGCAGGAACGGCTGGATCTTCGGTGCATTCAATGCAGGAAGTGGCTCCCCGAACTGGTTGACCACGAATGGTGGCCGGACCTGGCGCGAGAGCGAGTTGGCTCGCCCACCACTGCCCGGCTGCCCGGCCAAGCTCTCCGAGTGGAATGTAACCGAGCTGTCGCCTGCCCATTTCTGGGGCAAACGGGGGCTCCTACCCGTGGAGCTAACGAACACCTACGACCTGAGCGGGCGTGCGGCCGGAGCGACTCGGCACTGCCACAAACCGGGCTTCTTTATTGAGTCGCTGAACCGAAACCGGACGTCTTGGGGGACGCCTCACTGGACTAGACCGCCAATCAGTACCACGAGCTCCGCGATGGGAGCCACCCGCAGCGCCGTTGCTTACCTGGCTTCCCCACGAAAGTGGTACTTCGCCGGCGGTCGGGCGTTGACCGTCACCTCGAACTCAGGAAGGAGCTGGAGCAAACGGTCCATCGTCGTGCCACGTGACTTTGCTGTGGCCGGACTGCGATTCTTCGGGAGGGGTAACGGGCTACTCTGGGCTTCCAAGTTCAACCCCAACGCTACTTCGTACGCCACATCATCGATTCTCGAGTCCACGACGAACGGAGGCGATAGCTGGCTCCGACTGCAGCTTCCGTGAAAGCTAATCATAACGTGTGGGGCCCACGAGTCGATTGCTGCTCGCTGCACACGGAAGAAGGGCTTCTCGCACGGCGAGTACACGCCATCGGGTTGCCTAAGATTACGTGCGCAGTGGGGCCGCTTCCGATGATCCAGCGCAGCGCGGAGACTCACTGAGACTGCCCAGCACGAACCAACTGTAGTTTGAGCTTGACTTTTCCGCGCTCCGGCGCGATAGCATCGGGGACATAGACGAGCGTGCTGCCCACGCAACAGGTTCGGCTTATCAATCGCCCGCGGGTACCGGCAGCTTGATCTCATTGCTTCGTGAACGCAACTACGGCCTGCTGTGGCGAGCAGCCTTCATCTCAGCCACCGGAGACTTCATGCTCCGGACGGCCTTGCCGTACTATGTCTACGCGAGCACCGGCTCTCCTCTCGCATCTGGACTAACCTTCGTCTTCCAAATCACACCGATGGTCTTGTTCAGCGCGACCGGAGGAGTGCTGGCCGATCGCTGGAAGCGCAAGCCGGTCATGGCCGGAGCGGATTTCACCAGGGCGCTCAGCCTCCTTCCGTTGCTTGCCGTGAACGGCCACCACAACCTGTGGATTGTCTACGTCGTCGCCTTCGCCGAGGGCACGGCCTCGTATTTCTCGGGTCCCTTTGGGAATGCCGCGATACCTAACGTTGTCGGCAAGGATCGTCTGCAGATCGCCAACTCGGCATTCCAAACAGGAGCCAACGTCGCAGCCCTCATTGGTCCTGTCTTAGCGGGATTTGTGTTGATTCAAACGGGTCTGACCGGAATCGTCGTTGCCGATTCAGTGAGCTACGTGGTTTCGGGGGCACTGGTAATGCGCCTTCGATCCGACCTCGAAGCAGGCCGCGTCATCAAGGAGCGTCCCAGTGGCAGGTCGCTAGCTCGGTCGGTATGGATTGAATGGATGGAAGGCGTGACTCTGGTTCTCAGAGAGCGCTGGCTGGCGGGAGTTTTCCTGGTGATGGTCGTGGGCTGGTTTGGAAGCAGTTTCGCTGTCGTCGCCGTCGTGCCGTTCGTTCGTCATTCGCTTGGCGGATCCGCTCAAGTCTATGGATGGACGGTTGCGTGCCAAGGGCTGGGAGGCATCGCGGGTGGCATCGCCTTAGCTCGGTTTCCAGCACGCTCGCCCGCACTGCGAGTGGTCGCCTGCAGTGCTGTCGCAGGGTCGATCATCATCGCCATGGCCCTACTCAAATCATTCCTGCGACTCTCGTGGGCAGCTTCTTGATGGCGGTGGCATTCTTGCCTGTGAGCGTCGGCATCTCGACGCTCATTCAAGGAAACGTTCCGAACGAATTCCGCGGTCGAGTCTTCGGCACCTACCTGATGGTGGGCGCTCTCGTTGCTGTGATTGGCTCGCTCATCTCGGGCGTCGTGACGAGCATCGTCGGCCCTCCCGCCGTGATCGCCTTCGCCGGAAGCCTCATCATTCTAAGCGCCGCCCTCGGCCTGGTTGTTATGGTTCCCGCCACCAAAGACCTTTTGGAAGCACGTGCAGGGTAGGCGTCCAGCTCCAGAGACTCAGAAGTCATCATACCGGCGGTCGAATCTCCCACATTGATCCGAGGCACCGGCTAAGAAGACGCGACCGTTCTCGCGGTTAACCAACAAGTCGTCAATAGCCCCCTCGCGCCAAACCCAGCCCATTGACCCGTCGGGCAATCTGATCCAGTGTTCCCAGCCCTCATCGCCGGCATCCACGACCCGGTGGCCTCGCTACGCGAGTATCTGCGGGCCCTCGACTTGCCTGTCCCCGACATCCCCGTACCCAAGATCTTCGACATCGTCTTAACCAAGGTTCTCAACAGCACCAAGCCCAATGTCAGCGGCGCGAGCATCGAGACGGACACCCATAATTCGGCGGCCTAAGAGCCGGTGGGCAGACCGTAGGCGAAGACGCCTCGCGGCGACCTATCGAGATAGAGCATCCCGTTGACGACGATGGGATCGCTGGCCACGTGACTTATGTTGCCGGTATGTTTGACCGTAGCTGACCACAGACGCCGGCCGGTTGAAGCGCTGAGGGCAAAAAGCCCGCTGTCTGGGTCGGCGGCATAAACAACCCCGTTTGCCACCGACGGCCCGGTTTCGAAGCCATACGTATCTTTGAACACCCAATTGACGTGGCCAGTGCGCCCATTGAGACTGTACAGCCCCGCCTTCGGGCCATCCCCAATCTGCCCGACGTATACATTGCCATATGCCAGAGCCGCATCGGTAAACTGGCCGTGTCGTAACCCAGCTCGGAACCACCAGAGCTCGCGACCGGTGGCGGCGTCAAGGGCGTAGACCGTATCGGAGTAGGCGCCCGCCACGTACACCACCCCATTCGACACCGCGGCATCGTTACCGGCCAGGTGATACTGTCCCTTTGCTCCAATCGGCGGAGCAAAGTTCCAGAGCCGGCGCCCGCTTGCAATGGAGATGCCCTGAACGTTTCCCTGATGTGTCAGGTACAGGGCTCGATCTCCGATCGCCGGTATCGCACCGTCTGCATCACTGTAGATACGCACCTTGCGCCCGGACGAAGCGCTCAAAGCGTAAAGGCTGCAGGGCTGATGAGCCACCCTAGGTCCATGCTGGATGAGACAAATTGGAACAAACAGCAAGCCACGACTAACCACGGGAGTGCCTGAGACCGTACGGTGATTTGGAGGGGTGAAACGCCATCGCATCCGACCCGTCGTCGGATCCAGAGCATACAGAGCGCTGGAAGCTGCGTACACGAACCGTGGGCCGACCACCGGAGACATCGAAACGAAGTCGCCAGGTGCAAACCGCCACTGGACCTTGCCGCTATCGAGACTGACCGCGACGAAGGACCTGCCATCTGTACCGCCCTGATACAGGAAGCCGTTAGCGGCAACTAGATCGAAATTGTCGAAGTATCGCTGAGCTTCACGCCACATGAGGTCGAGGCGTGCGACATTTCCAACATTGAGGGTTGTTTCCAGAGAATTGAAGGCGGTCCGAGCCGCGTCAAAACGCGGATGCGACCAGCCGACATATTGACCGATCCCGCTCTGTATACCTCTCGGATGATTCGCCGTTCTCGAGTTAAGCAGCACATTAGCCGAGTCGAAGACATGCGGCCGAGTGACAGCCGACACGCGAGCGGACGCCGTCCCTACACACAGCCACCCGCAGGCCAGGAAAATAGCGCCGGCGACTTGCCACCTGCGACGAGGATCTACCATATATCTCATGGGTTACCCTCCGGCCCTATCATAGACCCCGCCCCGCGCCCCTGACCTCCCCATCCCGACAATCTTCAACTACCGCCCGGCCGCCGCGGGCTTCTTCTGGCTCTGGCTTCGATGCTTCCCCGCGCCCTGGAACCAAAATGAGTCGGCGTACGTCTATAGAGCAGGTGCTGGATAGGGAGCAGTGCATTGGAGGATTCCGACCTTGTCAGGCGCACACAGAATGGAGACGTTCCCGCCTATGAGCTACTGGTTGCCAGGTACCGCGACCTCGCTTTCCGGACCGCCTGCTTGGTCACCGGAGACCCTTCGATTGCAGAGGAGTCGTAGCCGGTTCGCTAGATGCTCGACGAAACGGACCCAGTCCTCGCCCACTCAGCTAATGAAATACACGCGGGGTGGTCCTTTCTTCACCTCGTCCATTCCACACTTCACTCGGAGTCAACACTTGAGCCGCACAACCAAATCCCGCACCGCCGGCGGCACATCTCGGACAGGGCTGTCGACATACGTGTTGGTGCTACTCGGATCCTTACAGCCCGACTTCGACACACGAAACAGGTAGTATCCCGGAGCAAGATTCCACGCGAACCTGCCAGTCTTGTCGGTCACCGTCGGGTTCTTTCGGTTCGCAGGATCCATGAGTGAGCTTCCACTAGGAACGGCGCTGAATGGCCCGGCGGTAGATGTGGCCGACATCAAGGTCACCTTTGCTCCCGCCAGCGGATGGTTCGCCTGATTCACCACGACCCCCGTCGGCACGAGGTAAGCATTGAACCAAATCTTCTTAGATTTCCCCGAAGACACGACACACTGCACCTGAACCGTCCCGGTTCCCTGAACGGGGTAGAGAGCAGGAATATGTGCCACGTGAACAACGGAAGCCGCCTGATGAAGGGTGAAGGTCTTTGTGGACCCATTGATGGCGCTCACCCCGGAAACAGTGAAAACGGCCTTTTGCCGCTTCCCGCAGGAACTCTTCACGGTCCATGACGCATCCCAATTGACAACGGGCACTTTACCGCTTGTCCCCTCGATCGCCGCACCGGAAACCGTTACGCTCGAAGGGGGAGCAGTGGGCTTGTTGAGAACGATGTCCTCGTTAGCAAGCACTTGCCCGTCGCCTAGGGTCACAGGGCCGAGTATGCCCAGGGCGCCATCGACAATGTCCCAAGCATCGATTGTGTACGATCCCGACGGCAGCTGCGCGAATTGATAGTAGCCGTTGCTCGCGACGGTAGACCAGCGACAGTTGCCGTTCTCGCATGCTTCGACGTCCGTGCCGTTCGGCGCGGGATGGGTGTTGTTCCCCACGTACGCGTATCCGCTAATGGTGCTCGTGCCGACCGGTATGGTTAGATCGAGCCCAGCAAGGCTCTGCCCAGTCTCGACCTCGATCGGGCCTCTGGTGTACGTTATTATTCCCGACGATGTACCCACCGCGGCTGTGAGCTGATAAGATCCCGCCGGTAGGCCGTTTATCGCATAACTACCGTCACTGCCCGACCTGGCACCAGAGAAACAACCGATGAGTCCCGAGCACATATTCACGCCCAGATTTGGGAAAGGATGGGACGAGTCGTTAGCATAGGCGTGGCCCTGGACGGTGGCCGAGGGCGCAACGAGCGTTAGGTTCTGCCCCGTTAGCGCTTGTCCCGCCGCAAGATCGACGTTGTCAAGGCGGCCGCTCAGCTGCCCGTTAGACCCCAAGGCCATGATCGAGTACGATCCGGCAGGCAACCATTGAAGGGTAAACGAACCATCGGCCTTGCTGACTCCGAAATTGCAGTCGGCGGGCGAGCACGCCTCCACGAATACGCCGCTCTGCGGGCTCGCTTCAGAGTTCTGGATTATCCCGCCTATAGTGCCCTTCAAAGCAACCGTTACGGTAAAAGCTATCGCGCTTCCGCCGTTTGGCGCTCCGTTCACGACCGCGTATGGCCCTCCACTCCAAACTGAGGAGCCGCTGTTGCTCACGGAAACAGACTCTCCTAGCAGGATGTTGAAGAAGCGAAGGTCATGCCCCGTGATTGGGGTTCGGCGCGCTGTCAGAGCGCAATGTTGGCTTTGCATCGGGTTCGATCTGATGCTTTGGAGCTCTGGATCGGGTTGTTTTTAGGAGCGTTTCAGCCCCTTCGGGCCGTTCAGCCCGCCTGAGCTGACAGCTTGGCCATCCTGACCAGGTTGTATGCCGCTGCGGTTAGGAAGGCCCAGGTGCGGTTCCGGGCTGCGCCGATGTACCGCAGCTTCCTTCCGCCTCCTACCGTCTTGACCCAGCCGAAGATTTCCTCGATCCGCTTCCGTCTCCGCTGACTCAACTGATAGCCGCGGTGTCGGGTTGTCCGTCCGTCTATAGCGCTTCCACCTGGCGTCTTCATGTTCTGCGCGACATGTGGGGTGACGCCCATGTCGCGGCACGATCCAATGAAGCCGCGATTGTCATACCCCTTGTCTCCGGCAACCGTCCGTCCCACCCTGCTTTGCTGCCGCCGCAAGAGTTCCGCACCAGCGTCCAGCTCTGCACGTCCGGTCGCTCGCGTCAGGTCGACGTCCGTCACCAGACCGTTGCGGTTCTCCATCAGCGCATGCATGTGGTACCCGAGCACCGATGGTTGTCCTCTACCCTTACGAGCGAGCATCGCCTCCGGGTCGGTAGTAGACCGGTGCGTATCGTTCCGTCGTGCCTGGCCTCGGAAGTCCACATCAGGGTTGCGACCACCTGCCCCTTTCCACGGGTTCCCGTCTCCCCTGTCCTCCCCTACCGGCCTGAAACTCTTCATCGACGCCCACGCCTGCACCAAGGTGCCATCCACCGAGAAGTGCTCATCCGAGGTATACCCCTGGAGCCGCGCTGCCTCGTAGACTTCTCGGAAGAAGGCTTCCGCCACCCGGTGCTTCAGCAGCCGCTCCCGGTTCTTCGAGAACGTACTGTGGTCAAAGCCCAGGTCGTCTACGTTCAGGTCGAGGAACCACTTGAACAGCAAGTTGAATCGGAGCTGTTCACAGAACATTCGCTCGCTCCTCACTGAATACAGCGCCATCAGCACGCTCGCCTTCAGCAGCCGCTCCGGGGCCACGCTCGGTCGCCCCCGCTTCGAGTACATCTCGTTCAGCTTGGGTCGCAAGTGCAGTAACACCTGGTCCACTACCGGCTTGATCCGCCGTATCGGATGATCCTCCGGGATCATCTCATCGATCGTGGTCGTCACGACAAGGACGGTCTGCTGCTCGTTTGCGCCCCGCATGGCTCCCTCCCCCCGACTGTCTCCCCCATTTTCTCATCCAGTACCGCTTCACCGCCTTTTCTTCAACACCCTGCTAGGCCCTCGCTCGATGCCGAAGTGCCAAGATCTGCCTCGTCGCTCCAGCTGCCATCTGTAAACACCTCTACTGTGCCACTTTGGTTCTGACCGTACACGCTGCGCCACGGGGCGCCCGCGAAAGCCATGCTTCCATCCGCGCTCAAGCCCACCGATTCTCCAAACAGGTCACCCGAGTCGGCATATGATCCGAGGCTAAGCTCTGTCGGTCCGGTCCATGTGCCGGCGCTCAGGCTGAACAGCTCGGCGGTTCCCGCAAGCTGTTGGCCGTTGAGCGTTCGCTGCGGCACGCCCACCAGGGCAACGGACCCGTCGCCGCTGAGGGCAACCGAAGTCCCCATTCGCTCTCCTCTTGGTATGCTCTGAAACCCCGTCCAACCTGGTCCCGCGCTTGAGCCGAGGTCGAGCTGCGTGGCGCTACTCCAACCACTGGCTCCAAGGGTAAACACCTCGGCAGCACCCGCGCTCGCGTAGCCATTTACCCTCTCATCTGGCGCGCCGATGAGGGCCGTCCTGCCATTCGCACTCAGGGCCACTGAGTCGCCGAACCCAACGCCTGTACCGCTGCTAAGACTGAGCTGAGCTCCCATTGTCCACTGGCCGCCGGAGCGCTCGAAGATGAAGCCCGCTGCCCCGCCAGGTGCGCCTACAAGTACCGTGTTTCCATCCCCACTGATTGCCACGCTGTAGCCAAACTCTTCAGACGCGTGACCGGCGACCCCAGGGCTCAGCTCCGCAGGTGATCCCCATTTCCCCTGCGTGCGTGTAAAGATGTACGCCTCGCCTTGAGGATTCCCATCAACAATCCGATTAGGGGCGGATACAACTGCCGTGTTCCCGTCTCCCGATATTGCGACGGACTGGCCGAAGTTGTCGTAGGGCTCAGCGCCGGAGGCCAGACTCAGCTCCGCGGTACGGCTCCAGACCGCGTTCCTTAGCGAGTAAACCTCCACGGCGCCGGCATATATCTGGTTGTCGACAGTACGTCCGGGCACACCCACAAGCGCCACGTCCCCGCTGGCATTGACGGACACGCTCGAGCCCATGTCGTCGTACTGCGATGCCGTCGGCGCGAGGGTGAAACGGCTCTGGAAAGTCAAACCTCCTTCGGGGGCGCCACTGCCGTCTGGCCCGCCGGCAGAAGTATGCAGCGTCTGCGACACTATCCGATGGGAGGTACCTGTGCCTGCGTGAAAACCATCTGCAACCCGATGGCTTAATAGCAATCGCGAGAGCTGCGGTGAGGGCTCCGTGGCTAGCCGGGGCGCTCCAGCGGGCTCGAGGCTCGCCCGCATCATGGCGTCAGGCACCGGTCTCATCGATGCCCTTGCCATAGGCACAGCACCATGCGCCCGCACCGCCGGTTGGATTGTGGCAAAAACAACGAATGTAGATGAGAAAGTCACAACCACCACGATCGCAGCACGAACAAATACGCTCAAAGCGCCCTCCGTCAAATTAGAGATTAAGGTCCTTGTGTTGACCGACCCAGAAGATAAACATGCGCTGATGACTAACCCATGAATGGCGGCTCTTACAGCTAACTATAGTGTCAGTTATGAGTCTACGCAGGCGTCATAGACAAACGACGGGAAAGGGCACCTATAATCTGTACTTACGGGTACCGGTACACGCGTCCGTCGCCCCTAAGCCATGTTCTTGATTGTGTCGGCGAGCGCGACCACCGCAGCCCTGCTCTCAGATTGCGCCACAAGTGCGGACCACTCGGAGTGGAACTCGATCCCCGACGCTAATTCGGGATGCTCCTCCTTGAACGCCTTCTCCAGACGCCGCTCGGCAATACCCCCACCCTCCACGCACGCCGCACACCCTAGCCTCCAAGATTCGCGGATGTCCCACACCCGTCATAACGCTTCATCGGTGGGAAGACCGCGAGGTAATCTTTGAATCCCTCGTCAACGGTCCCACCGGAGTCAGGCCCGTGGAGGATATATTTTCCAGCGCCCCACCGTTTCGCGTGTTGGACATTCCCGGAGTCTTGTCCCGCTATCGAACGGGACGGCTCACCAATGGTCTTGGCTCCTCGGGGAAGCGTGAATACTGGCATCGTTCGCTCGAAGGCTTCTATTACCCACCCGATCGACAGATTCGTTCCTCGTGACCCCGAAGGTTATCTCCCACCCCGAATAGACGCTTTACACGCTCTCTCTGCTCTTGGAGTCATGGGTTACTCGCGATAGTGAATCGCTCCACACAATGTGCCAATCTCGCATCATTAGGTACCCCAGGCGTCGCGTCTTCGCTCCTGACAATCTGCCCGACGCAGTTCAGCCCTCTCAGGCAGGGCCTTAAGTCTACACGCGGGTAGAGTCAACGTCGACAGCCAGCCTGGAACGAGGCCGAGGTCCTCTGCCGGGGCGATCGACTTCTGAATCAGCCGGTGAGCCAGCCTCGGCCGGGGCACCATATTCAGGTGGCTTTGCGCCCGACGGCCAAACGCTAGGCGCAGGCGGTGGGGAAAGGGGGGGCCGGGCCGTGGCAAGTCCGGCGGAGGTGATTGAGGTGGGCGCCCTAGATGCCAACCGGGAAGGTGCCGCACCGATCCCCAGCCCATTATCTTGACGGACAGCATGATAGCGATCATCGTGGATGCTATCCAGTACAGCGAGAGTCCCGAAGGGCACCTGGCTGCAAAGAACACGATGATGAGCGGGGTGAAGTTCACTATCATATTCATAGCCTGTTGACGCGGATCCGATGACTCTTGCACCATCATTCGCGACTGGATCCACTGGGTTACGCCGGCTAGAACCGGCAAGATGTACAGCGGATCAGGCTTGCTGAGCCCACTGCTCAACCACAGAACCTTCGTGTGGAAGAGGTTATATACGGTTTCACTGTAGTGGTAGCTGTGTACCAGCCAGGAATGGAAGGCCACCTGGCTGTCCAACACAGCTGTAGTCGGTTTGGTCCCGAGATGGCTCAGCGCCCAGAAAAGCGCGATCAGGATCGGGAGCTGAATGATTACGGAGAGAGAACCGAGAGCCGGATTCGCCTTGTGCTCTCTATAGAGCTTCATGGTTTCTTCGGTGAGCTTCTGCTTATCTTTGCCGTGCTTATTGCGCAGCTCGGCGATGTGAGGCTGCAAACGTTGCATTGCGCGGGCACTACGCAGTTGCACGATCTGCAGCGGAGAGAGGATCAATCGGATGATGATCGTAAGGAGGAGGACGGCGATTCCGGCACTACCGACGAACAGTGCGAGATTCACTAACGCCGATTCCATCGGAGCGCCTATAAAGCTAAACCAGCTAGCCAACATTTAGTCCTTGTTTCAGCGTAACGAGACCGGATCAAAACGCCGGACGACGAACCAATGGCATCGATCCAGGACGCGCAGGCACTCAAACCACGTAGGTTTGCTGTTGTGCCGCATTATCGCCCGACGTCTGACTTCCCTGCGTGTCGCCTCGAGGCCTGGTAACGATAATCCCCAGTTATGGATACCGTCATCGCTCAGCTTTAGACTACGAGACGCAGATCAGTTCGACCGCTTATCGGACCGCTCTGGTGGATGTTTCAGTTCACCCTTGGTCGTCGCGTATCATCGGGCATCGGGGTCAGTTTTGTCGACCCATCCCCGCGCTGTATCTCGGTTTCTGCTGCCTCAAATGCGGCCTGGACATCAGGCGGCGCCGCCTCGCTCTGAGAAGCACCCGGTAACCCATGTCTTCCTTGAACCAGGCTTACCGGCGACGACCAAGATGCTCGCAGAAATCATCACTTTCGTGCCCTACGGGGCAGTCCTCTCACCGAGCCCTCTACGAGCATGACCTCCCATAGTTGGGACCAGTGACTGAACCGGACGTAATCTGGGATCCGCTCTCGGGCGGGCCGGTCCGAATAGACTCCGTCTGGCCTGGGTACGTGATGCTACTCAACTTCCTGCGTGTCGTCCGCTTCGACGACATGACGCTCCCCTTGCCCAAGGTCGTCAGGTTCGAGCACGAGCTGTGGGCGACGAGCCAGGGGCCTGCGAACTCCGTCCAGATGCGCAAGAAGCGTCCGGACGGGCGCAGCCCAAACGTACCCTTCCCAAGCTGGTATGCCACTGATGACCTCGGAACAGAGTACGAAGACCAAGGCGGAGCCCATGGAGATCCAGCCACGGGACCGGTTCTTGAGGGCGAATGGGATATTGTTCCGGTCCCACCCGCCGAGGCAAGATGGTTCGACCTCACCTTTACCGACTACGACGAGTCAAGCAAACGGCGGCTAGCATCGTTCACCATCCGGATGTACCTGCCGCTTCCCGAGACCACCTTTTAAGAGTGGATCGAGCAAACACCTTCGTCCAGGACCGACCGCCATCTTCAGTCCTGACGATCACTCCTCTCCCAGACTTCCCAGCTCCAACGACCCAGCCTCTCAAACTATCGACGAAGGAGGCGGCTACCGGAGCCCGAGGGGCGAAAGAAGACAGCAACCTCCGGGTCGAGAATTTCCCGCTCTGACTCATTCCCAGGTACGCAATACCCTGTTTTCCCGCATATGAATACCCGAGGAACTCCGCGGCTGAGCCGGTCGCCGCGAACGGAGAACCGAGGGGACGCTGGTTGATCAGGCTAACGTAATTCCCGTTGACAACAACAGATCAACCAGGCACGGCGCCAACGGCGCACGGCGGCGGCCGGCTCGCTATTTCCACCGCACGACGGGAATCTACGGCAAAAACGGCCTATCGCATCCTCCTGGCGATTCCGGCTAGCCCAATCCCAGCCAACTCCAACCGATGGAGTGTCAAGCTCGCCTACCGGCAGCCCAACGGCAACATCACAGTCGTCCATCGAGCTTTTGAGTCATACTCTGACAACATTGCGGTGAGCGCCAACGGGCGATGGCTCGCGTATACCGACTGGAGTTTGAATCTTCACCTGAGTCGCTTCCCAGATGGTCAGGGCAGGATCGTCGGCCGTGGAATGAGACCGCAATTCTCGGCCACGACCCGCTACCTCGCATTCATCGCCGCGCCCGTGATGCCGATCAGCTATCCTGGCCCTCAAGGTCACCTGTACGTGTTCGACATGGCGACGGGGAAGAAGAGTAGGGTTGGACCACAGGGCCCGCTTCTGAGCTCCTTCGCTTGGTCTCCACGATCTGACAGATTGGCCTGGCAAGTTACGTTGCTTCACGGCGGCTATCCGCAGCGACGACCAAATCCGAAGGGGCCACTGGTAGTTGGCCTGGCGAGTGCCGGATCACCCCGAAATGTCGTCTTGGTTCATCCCCCCGGAAAGAATGGTGACATCGTCGACCCGGGAAAATCTGTCCTCATTGAGGAGGATGGAGGCTTTCAGTGGAGCGCGGACGGAACAAGTCTCCTTTACTGGCGAAACCAAAGCAGATCCAGCTCCCTGAGCCGGTGGAGGCTAACCAAGTGGGATATTTCCCTCGGCTCCGCACATGTCATTGCCACAATCAGCACGACCCTCTCACCTGACGATGGAACCCTTCCGCTTTCTCCCGTAGCAACGACAGCCAACGAGATCGCCGCGATGATCGGAGACAGCAAGGGCTTGAATTCGATCACTCTGATTCGGAGTAACCCGGCAAGCGAAATCACCGTGAGGCTCCCGTATCGTCCGGTGATGGCAGCCTTTGCTCCGGGCTCCCGGGAGCTTCTGATCGTAACGCAAGGAGCTGGCCGCTCCGGTCTCGCACGACAGGCAGGCCTTGTCCAGGCATCTCGAAACAAATACGCGAGTATCGGGCAAGCTATTTCAGCCTTTTGGGTGACACCCTGAAACGGCCACGCACACATCCGATTGCCGAAGGATCGGCGTCCTCCGCATTCGAGGCAGCACGTCGTGCTGATCGTATCCAGGCGCACGAGGAGCCGAGCACGACCGGCACAGTTGCTCGGCCGCACGACGACGCCTCTCCACCCAGGTGGCCTAGGACGAGCAGCCGATCTCGGGCGCCTTCTAGGCTTCGACGCCCTGCAGGCGAGATCGAACCGAGGTACTCCTCCTCATCGATAGGCACCACGTACGCGACCGGCTTTTGAAGGTCATAACGATAGTGTGGACGAATCGAAACGCAGAAAGTTATCAGTCTTGTGGGTTCGTGATGCGTGCGCGGCAACCCCCAGCGGTCGAGCCCGGCAGTCGCAGAACGACTGTATGGTCAAACCCGGTAGTGAAGTGCGAAACATGATCGCAGACAACTTCCGGCATTGGGTCACCCCGTCCCCCGCCGCAGCTGGTACCGTTTCCAATCTCCCCGGCCTCGCAACCACCCCATGTAAACACTCGATGATGAATCGTCAAGGCGGCAGCGTTCGGCCCTCCTCCGCTTGAGGCGGCGAGGAAGCGTTTGCCGGAAAGGATCTTAACAGGGAATGGCGCATCGTTGACAAACTTGCCTGTTCCGAGTGCGCCCAGATAGTCGGGTCCCCATGCCATAAGCGACCCCTGGTTGGTTACGGCAAGCGAGACATAGCCGGGAGATATGCTCCTCACATCCCTGAGACCATATACGGGGACGGGCCGGTCAGCGCAACTGCACGCCAGGTTCAGCTTAGATTTGGTCGCGAGGTAGCTAGAGCCCCAGGACATCACTCTTCCCCCTTTCAAAAGTGCCAAGGCAATACTGCCGAAGTTGCCCACCGACGCAGCTACCGCGTCGCGGATTCCGTACACCTCAACCGGATGGTCGAGGCATCGGCATTTCGTACTAGGTATCCGGTTGACCCCCAGCACCCCGTTACCGCCGGGGCCCCAGCTGAACACTTTGCCCGTCCAGGATAGAGCTAGCATGGTGCTAGAGGCGGAAACCGACCTGATGTTACGGAGGTTCGGAACTCGGTGCGGCGTGGTGACACAGATGCAGCCTGTCCTACTCAGGTACCCCAGACCCAACTGTCCAAGGTCGTTCTCCCCCCAGGTCCAGACGGTGCCGTTGTTCCGCAGTGCGACGACCTCGGCGTTACCCGCCGAGACGGCGACTACACGGGTAAGGCTCGGCACCCGTTGAAACTTCTGAATGCACTTGCAGCCCGCTGTGCTAACGATGCCATCGCCTGCTTCGCCATAGGCATTGTGACCCGCCATCCACACCCGCCCGTCGCGATCGACAGCTAGGGTCGTTCCGTATCCAGAGGAGACCTGGACAATGTTCTTGAGGCGTGGCAGCAGTGTCGGCGCTTTACAGCACGGGTGAATTAGCCCTAGCGCGCCATCTTCGTCGTAGCCCCAACCCCACGCTTGCGTCGGGCTAGCCATGTACGTGACCTTGGCTGCACGAGCTTTCTCACGTGCTTGTGCTAATCCGACGCAAACCAATGCCAGACAAAGTATCGGGACTATTCCCCGCGACCACGGTCTCCCGAGCGCTGATGCCCTGCAACGAGATCGAGCCGAGATACTCCTCCTGGCCGATAGACACGACCGACCTAGTCTGCTCTTGCACGTAACTAGGATTGTGTGTACGGACCGAGACACGTTATCCCATCAGCCTAGGGCTCGGTGTGCCCGATCCGGATGCGTACTCGTCGCCTACGTCGATGGGATTGTACATGTCGTAGAAGTCGGGATCAAGATTGTGTACTCGTTCGGTTGATGCGTTACAGATGTCATGCTGCCTCCTGTCTTGCTTCGTTGAGATGTTCGTGGGGCGTCTGGTACCCGAGAGCCTGATGTGGTCGGACCGTGTTGTAGATGACTTCGTATTCGCGGAGTGCGCTCGCCAGCGGTTGAACCCGTGGCTCGGCATCAGTGCATTGGTAGAACTCTTCATCGAAGGTCCGTTGGATCCGCTCGACACACCCGTTCAATTTCGGAGAGCGGGGCGGCAAGACGAACAGTTTGAGCTCCATCTCGCGGCAGAACTCCTCGAATACGCCTTTGAACTCGCTGCCACCGTCGATCTGGATAGCACGGACCGAAAATGGCAGCCGAGCGAGCATGCGTTCGAGATGGCGTTTAGTGGTTGCTGCTGTCGCGCTCATGCCGATCTCGGCGGCCGCACACCGGCTGACGACGTCGACCAGCGACAGATGCTTGAACACTTTCCCCGGCACTGGTCGGACATCCTTGGTGTCGATCTCCACCAAGTCGCCAGGCCGGGTAGGGATCCAGTCTTTGGGTTTGCGCGTGGCATAGGGGCGTGCCGCCGACCGTCTCTTGATCCGTCGTGCGGCCGGCGGCTCGTGAAGCAGCCCTCGCGCCTTCAAGGAGGTAAGGATACGGCCAATCATGGACGCGCTTACCACAATCCCTTCTCGCTTCAGCACGACGTGCCTCTTGTCCTTGCTCCAGCGTGGGTACTGCTCCCGCAGTGCGCGCACGACCTCGACCTGGTCAGGTGTCCAGGTGCGTTTTCTTACCGTATGAGGTCGGTGGGAACGGTCCTCGAGTCTCGCCGGACCGTAGGACGTACCCCGGCTCAGCCAACGGTAGAACGTCGGCCGGCTGATGCCAAATCGCTCGCAGGTCTTGGTCACGTTACGACCGTGACTCGCATGCCAATCGAGCCACCCCAGGCGAGCCCTCGCATCTCTGGAGAGTTGGCGATGGGCTGGCTTGGCGACCGCCAAGTCCCAGGTCGACGAGCAGCGGACGGGCTTGTAGTGGCCATTCGGATTGCGGCCAGTCATGATCGGCTCCGAAGGAGTAGACTGCAGCACACGGGACCTCCGCACTGTGGGAGTAGACATCCACATCGTAGCGGTCGGGTCCCGTTCTTTTGTCGGGCAGATGGGCCTCCGCTACGCTCCGGGCCATCTGGTCGTGGTTCTGCACGCCAACATCCTCTTCTGCCTTGGGCCTTTAGCCCTCGGCTCCCATCCTTCGGCCCTCTCCGCCACCCTTGGGCCTCCGGCCCTCGGTGTAACGAATCTATCTGGCCTAATACAGATTGTAATGCTTCGACAGCTGGCGACAGACCATAGGCGAAGACGCCTCGCGGCGATCTATCGAGATAGAGCATCCCGTTGACAACGATGGGATCGCTGGCCACGTGACTGATGTTGCCGGTATGTTTGACCGTAGCTGACCACAGACGCCGGCCGGTTGAAGCGCTGAGTGCAAAAAGCCCGCTGTCTGGGTCAGCGGCATAAACGACCCCGTTTGCCACCGACGGCCCGGTTTCGAAGCCATACGTATCTCTGAAGACCCAATTGACGTGGCCGGTGCGCCCATTGAGACTGTACAGCCCCGCCTTCGGGCCGTCTCCTATCTGCCCAACGTATAGATCGCCGTACGCCAGAGCCGCATCGGTAAACTGGCCGTGCCGTAACCCAGCTCGGAACCACCAGAGTTCGCGACCGGTAGCGGCGTCAAGGGCGTAGACCGTATCGGAGCAGGCGCCCGCCACGTACACCACCCCATTCGAGACCGCGACATCGTTACCGGCGAGGTGATACTGTCCCTTTGCTCCAACAGGCGGAGCAAAGTTCCAGAGCCGGCGCCCGCTGGCAATCGAGATGGCCTGAACGTTTCCCTGATGTGTCAGGCACACGGCTCGATCTCCGATCGCAGGTATCGCGCCGTCTGAATCACCGTAGACACGCACCTTACGCCCGGACGAGGCGCTCAAAGCGTAAAGGCTGCAAGGCTGAGGAGCCACCCTCGGTCCATGCTGGATCAGACAGATTGGAAGAAACAGCAAGCCGCGACTAAGGACAGGAGTGCTTGAGACGGTACGGTGATTGGGAGGGATGAAACGCCATCGTACCTGACCCGTCGTCGGATCCAGAGCGTACAGCGCGGTGGAAGCCGCATAGACAAACCGTGGCCCAACCACGGGAGACATCGAAACGAAATCGCCAGGTACAAACCGCCACTGGACCTTGCCGCTATCGAGATTGATCGCGACGAAGGATTTTCCATCTGTGCCGCCCTGATACAGGACGCCGTTAGCGGCAACCAGATCAAAATTGTCGAAGTATGGCTGAGGGTTACGCCACACCGGGTGGAGGCGGGTCACATTTCCAGCATTGAGGCTTGTTTCCAGGGGATTGTAGGCGGTCCGGGCCGCATCAAAACGTGGCTGCGGCCAGCCGATATTTTGACCTGTCCGGCTCTGTGACCCGGCGGCACGAGTCGTGGTTTTGGAGTTCAGCACCATATCAACCGAGTGGGAGACACCCGGCCGAGTGACAGTCGACACCCGAGCGGACGCCGTCGCGGCAAACAGCAACCCGCCGGCGACGAAAATGACGCCGGCGACTTGCCAGATGCGACGAGGATCTACCAGGTATTTCATGGGCCACACTCCGGCTCTATCACAGACCTCCACTTCCGTAGTCACCCTTCCGGGGTGAGCGGCAGCCTACTGATGGGAGAGGCTCATCACCGCGCGAGAACGTATTTCGACGTGCAAGCCCGCCGCTCTTCCCGCCCACTCGGAGCGACTTCGGCAGCTGATGAGTGAGCGGCGTCCGCGCGGCTAGACAAGTATTGGCTCAACTGCCCTCTCTAACCCGATTGTTTACAGCCGTGACGGGCGACACGACACGGTCCCGCCCTACTTATCTCTGCTGAAGGCGTGGTCATCATTCTCCGCAGCGTTCTGGTTGCCATAACCCGCAGTTATAAGGACCAGCAGAAGGTTGTCATGCCTAATTTCCGCAACAATTTCCTCTCTGGGATGACAGTGGCATCGCAAACGAGCTCGGGGCAGCAAAGCATCTGCGGGGGGATCAGGGTCAGGCAGACTGCTTAGTACTCAGTTACATAAATACAGTGATGTGTTATGACTCGTCATCCTGGGTCGTCTTCTCCACCACAGCCACGTCCTCAACATCCGTGGCGAGAGCTACCACCTCCGGGAGAAGAACCGGGCCGGGCTCATCTCCCTCCCATCCCCAGCGAACAACTCCCTGGAAGGAGGTGGACCAGCCTTCGTACTAGAATCCCACAGCCGGGGTGGGTCAAATTCCAAACTGGCGCTGACAGTCGTATCGCGCGAAGAAAGAAAAGGTGACAGCGAATGTTCCGTTTTGGCCGAATCCTCATCGTCCCGGTTGCCGCACTGACGCTTGCCAGCGGTGTGACGACACTACCGGCCGTCCCGACCTCACGGGCCGCCGCTGCAGGCGCGGCTTCCGGGAGCGCCCATTAAGCTGAGCATTACGCCGCACTGCGTCACGGCCCAGCCAGACTCCCGGTCCATACTCGTCACGTTGTCGAGGGTACAGCCGCATACCTGGTGGCAATTTGGGCTGGTTCCACTGAACGGCCGTGGCGCGACTGAAGGCCCCGATTGGGGACGCTATCGAGCAAACGACCGGGGGCGAGTTAGCTTTCACCACATTGCGCCTCGTACGAAGGCAGCGTCTGGCCCATACAATGTGTCTGCTCTGCACATGTTTGGAGAGCATGCAATAGCCCACGACGCTCGGCTCAAGGTGGATTCGGGACCGTGCAGCAACGTGCCTGCGAAAGCTCAAGGCCATGTACCTGTGGTCTACGTTGAGCCGCATCCCGCACACGCGGCATCGCCGCTCACGTTCGTAGTGAAGCGTGCCCGACCTTACGGTCGGTGGATGCTCGTCGTGAGCGCGTATCCGTCTGCGAACGGGAACATGAATCTTGGCGTCCACCGGGCAAATCGCTGGGGCGTGATCAGGGTTCATCATCAACCATTCGGGAACAGGTTCGCTCACTTTAACCGCAAGACCGGAACGGAAAAGTGGATCGTCAACGTGATACCCCCACATCCAATCGGAAATGAGCCGGGACCATTCAGTCGGATCTTCTATTTGCATCGCGGGTGTGGGTGTGGGAGCGGCAAATGAGCGCGTCTTCCCCGAAATCAGCCAGCTGCTCTGCGAGACTCCGCCCCCGATCGCCCCTAAGTTCCTCGGTCCGCCCAGCCAGCTCGGCCCGAGACGAGTACAGTTCACTTTGGGGATCCCGTTGCGAGCAGGCCGCAGCCCATTCGCGAGCCAGCGCACACCGCGGTGTGCGTCCCCGCCCGGCGCTTTGAGGTGGTGACACATAAGTACTCAATTACATCGGGCGAAGCTGCTTGGCCGCATGGAGGCAACCACCGGCATCAGGGCATTCGACGGCCTGGTTCAACAAGTGACGGGCGCCCCACCGTATCGCTCGGCCCGCTGCCGTCTTCCGGGTTGTCGACTACGGCAGTTCCCATCTTGGGGACGCAGCCATCGGTAGGCTGGAAACCGCGCAGCCGAACCTCAGACTCGTCCACTCGCCCATACACGCCAGTTGGCTGAACCAGGTAGCGATATATATTTCTCCACCCTCCAGCGCAAGGTCTTGACACCTGCGGACTGGCCGTCTCTCCATGCGCTCCGCGAGACCACCCTGGGCTTCCAGGCGCGGTATGAAAGATCAGCCTTTGCCATTCGAGTGGAAGTTTACCCGAGCCGATCTCAGCCAATTACTCCGTCGCCTTGCCGCTGAGGATCAGTACACGGCCGCTGTCGCACACTGAGAAATACATCACCGAATTTATGATCCAGAGCACTTAGGCACGGAATATGCTCATTTCGTCGCAATGAGATTGACCTAGGGCGAAACCATGCTCCGGCAGTTCAGGAGATACGGCCTTGTCGGAACCCTGTTATTGGGTACGTGGCTGGCGCTCGCTCCAACCGTTGCGGCACGTGGCGCGCCGAAAGCAAACACCAAGGTGCTGACCCATCTCGCGATGTCGACGGCCCGCATCGGCTGGGGAACAACCGCCCATGCCATAGTGCGAACGACGGACGGAGGCCGCACCTGGCACACGGTTCTGACAGTTCCGAGGCCACCTTCGACCACATGGCCCGGATATTTCTCCTTCGCCTCTATCGGAACCAACAGAGCCTGGGCCGTGGCTACGTCTCCTAAGGGTGTCCGCACCTACCAGACCGCCAATGCCGGGGCCACATGGACGTTTAGCTGGCAGTCCTATGCCGGTCAGAAGCGAACACCGGTCGCGGGCCAGCTGATCTTCGCCGATTCCGTCCACGGCTGGCTGCTTCTCCACGATGGCGCCGCGGCCGGGAGTGCCCCGCACAGCATCCTTCGCACCTCTGACGGAGGCCGCCAGTGGAGTCGGGTCGAGTTCAACTACCTGAATCGTCGCTCACCCAGGAGCCTATCGCCCTGTGACGGCGCCGCCGGGAACCTCTCATTCGTCAGTTCGTCGACCGGGTGGGCGACTGGGATGTGTGGCGCCACTCCCCAGTACACACAGGTCGACGCGACTAGTGACGGCGGACGCACCTGGCGTCCCGTGGCCTTCCCGACGCCGGGATTCAAACTGGGGTGGTTCGAGCCGGGCATTGTCTATGTCATTCATGGAATCCTGCTGCTCCCCGTTTCCGTCGCCGGCCCCGCCTCATTTGTCCTGTATCGTTCGATCGACGGGGGTTTGAGGTGGAAACCCACAACGCCGATCCCCGGCCCCAGTCCCCATCCAAACTATGTTGGGCCGCAATTCGGCTTTGATGCCCTGAACAACCTGGTGTCCTGGGTGGACATCGGCGACGTCCTCTATCGAACCACCGACGCCGGTATCAAGTGGTATGTGATGAGCAAGAGTCCGAACCTTCCAACCTCGGCTGAGTTCGACTTCGTCACCAGACACGATGGGTTTGCCCTCCGGCCGGCGATGGGCAGTGCACACATTTTCTTCACCTCTGATTCAGGCCGGCATTGGCGGAGGATAGTGGCGCGCACTCTGGCACTTACGACGCAGAGACTTGGCTCAAAGGCACCGAGAAGAGGAGCTCAGATAGTTGGCTGAAGCTACCGTGTTGGCCCACTCAATGGAGCCGACAAGAGACGACAAAGGTCAGGCTGACGTGCAAAGGATCTTGGCGCAGCTTCCTATCCCATGCTCATAGCATCAGACGATCAAAGGAGGCGATCGTGAGAACGAAGGCCGTCATCAGTCTCGTCATGTGCATCGCAACGGCCGCCTGGATATCGACGCCGATTGGCCCCGCCCAGGCGCACGCAGAACGAAACGCAACTGCCACGAATGGGCTCGCGGGACAGCCATTGACCGTTAGATCGACCGACTTCCTCACACCAACCGTGGGCTGGGCCATCATGGCAGGCAAGCCCAAATCCGGGTGGGGCTACGTGTTTCACACGGCAGACGGGGGAAAGACCTGGCTCCGTCAACTCAAGTTTCGCGACCCCGGGATCTACCTTAATCCGCAAGGTCCGTGGATGAAGTTTGTCGATCAACAGCATGGCTTCCTCTCCGCGTTACACCAGACATCCCCGAGCGCCATCGTGAAGCCAATTCTGTACCGGACCGTGAATGGCGGCCACACTTGGACGCACTTCGCTCTCCCGCCCGACGCCCAGAACATTGCGGCCACATCGGCCGGACAGAGCTTTGACTTTGCGAATGCTCGAGATGGCTGGATATTGGCCATCCTTAACGCGGCTACTGGAGACCAGGAAGCAGTACAGGTTGATCGGACCACGGATGGAGGCGCACATTGGACCGCGGTGGCGCGAGGGGACTGGGGTAGAGGAAAGAGCTTTGGCGGCCTCACCGCATCAGGGTCGCTCTCGTCGATCCGGTTCCGACCACCTCGATACGGCTGGCTCTTGGGTTCGACGATGACTGGTAAGTTCTACGCCTACGTAACCAGCAGCGGTGGCAGCACCTGGCGGCGGGGCCGGATTGTTGCACCACAGGAGCAGTGCGCCGGACACGGACAGATCACCAACTACGAGGAAGTGGGCAACGCTGCACCCATCCATCGAACATGGCTACTCCCCGTTCGCGTCTCATTCGTTTGCGGATCGACTGAAAGTGACTCCTACTACATGTACTCGACGGAATCCGGCCGCTCGACCTGGACCGATCCTGTTCACCTGCCGGCCGCTGCCCTTTCACAAGGTACGCTCCCAACGGTCGAGTCGATCGTTGGCCCCAACACCTGGTTCTTCGTTTCTGGCGACCGTCTCATTTCGACCAATGATTCCGGCCGGAGCTGGAGGACCTACCCTCTGCAGTTGCCTCACGCCGCTCATCCAGCGGCTCTGAGGATATTTGCGTCAGGACGAGGCTACCTGCTGCTGTCTCATACCGTCGTCGCCGCGAATCAAAAGAATGTCCTTCCGTACCTTCTGGAACGGACCACCGACGGCGGGCGGTCGTGGTCCCGCGTACGGCTGCCGACCGGCAAAACATCGTGAGACAAACTTCGGAACTGGTACGTGTAATCTGCGTCCTTAAAGGGACCCACGATCGCCACCGATTCGGAGGGTCACCTGTATCGCCTTGCCTGCCGAGTAAGTACATCCAACCATTCATAACCATTGCCCACTTCGCCACGCATACTTTAGATGTGATTCGGGGCACTGAAACGCATTATTGCAACACATGCATCGCACCGTCTTTCGCAGCGCGACAGGTGTTCCCAGCTGGAGCCAACCCCAAGTGTAGCCGTATGAGGATTTCGATCGAGGAGTAGCCGTTCGTGAAGACAAAACATCGGGGCACAAGAAGGGCATCCCGGTACATGGCTCCGCTTGCCGTGCTGGTACTCACTGCGTGGGGAGGCCTACCCTCAGCTCAGGCCAGCGCTTTTGTGAGCTCGCCTGCATCCTTCCGGGCAGTGCTGGCGCCGTCGCCTAACCTGTCCTCCCGACCCGAACGCTCTCGATTCCCAATTCCGTCTCATGCCCTGCGCTCGGATATTGCGTCGCGGTCGGAAGCGTGCTCGGAGCAAGGAGTGGTAACAACCAGGCAGCGATATACACCATGGCGCACGGTAGATGGAAGGCCGTCCTGGCGCCGGAGCCCCGCGTTCCCGCCAATACTCAGCCCTTAACCGTATCCAGCGTGCATTGCATGGCCGCCGGCGCGTGTGTCGCCGTCGGGACAGTACGAGAGAATCCCTGCCAGACCGGGTGCGGGGCCGTGCCCAATGCCAATGTGCTGAGGGTCGTGGTTCTGAGCGATCGAAACGGAACGTGGAGGGCGTCCGGTCCGTTGGACTTGCGGCGAAGCCAGGGCCTCCTGGGCTCGAGTCAGCTCGGAGTGGACTGCACCTCCAAAGCCACCTGCGTCATAGTAGGAGCGATCACTCAGCGGGGCAGCAACCCCGCGGCCGCGGTGATCGGCGTGGGTTCGGCGCTCAAGTGGACCTTTTCAAGGGCGCCGGCAGCGTTGGCAAACGGATCGGCACACGGTCTGACCGAAATGGGGCCAATTGCCTGCTGTGCGACCTGCGTCATAGGCGCTCTATGGACGGACGCCAAATACGTGGCCCACCCCGCCGCCGTATACGGCACGCCGGGACACTGGTCGTCGACATCGCTTCCTTTCTTGCCGACGTCTGCGAAGTGGGACAACCTTCAGATCGACGGCACGGCCTGTGGATCAGGGTCAAATTGCGCGATCTCCGGATCGGTCGACGCTCTTCCAGGTGGGACGGAGACGCTTCTGTACGAGCGCAACGGAAAATCCTGGACTCCGCGTTCACGTTGCGATACCAAAGGGAGATCACGCAGACGCTGCCAACACGATTGCCTGTCCACCATCGGGTGCCTGCAGAGCGTTCACGAACTACTTCTCCAACCCCGACGGTCCTTTCCATCTGATGGTGCTGACACAAGCTCAAGGTGCCTGGAGCCACTCTCTCGCGAAGAATGAAACGCCGTACTACCTCGGTGATCCCGTCGCGGCTGCTTGCCCGACGGCATCGTCCTGCGTAGCGGCGGGGGGCAACGGTTATGTCGCTGTCCGTATATCGGGTGCTTGGACGGCCAGGCGCGTTCCCATGCCCTTCCCAGGCGAAAACGCGTGGGACAGCCTCACCACAGTGGCCTGCCCGTCGCCAGGCAATTGTGTCATGGGAGGTACGTTTCGCGATTCCAACGGGTTCTTTCAGGGACTGATCGGGTCCCTGCACGGAAGAGCCGTGACGACGCGCACAAGCACCACTTCCGGCCCGTGGGGGAATTCGACCGTCAGTAGCGCTGGGCGCGATCACGTGCCCGGAACCGGGAACATGTTTCGCCGTTGGTGCTGCCACGGACATCGTGCAAGGGCTTGGTCCCTTCGCAGTCGTTGAGGCGCTCAGCTCAGGATCGTGGAAGGCGACCACGGTCCACTTACCGGGAGACACGGCATGGCTCTCGCCGGGCGGTCTGTCGTGGCAGACGACAAAGCCCGTCCAGATCGCGTGTGCCTCAAGTACTTCGTGTGTGGTGATCGGGACACTTTACCACCAGAAGACTGGGGCTTATACGCTGCTCGAATTGACGTTGTCCGCAGGGCGATGGACGCCGAGCCTTATCAAAATCCCCGACGTGCCCAACGTCTTCCCTTCGGCCTCGTCGGTTGGCATTGAGTCGCTGGCCTGCCCGGCGGAAGGATCGTGCGTCGCCGCGGGCAACCTGTGGGATGCGGAGCAGCAGGCGTCCGCGATCGTCCTGCAGCAGCAGCCCCGAGGGTGGAAGGTATATGAGTTTGGCGACATGCAAAAGTGCCTGATCTGCTACCCGGGAGCGCCCGGCATTGGTTTCAGTGCCATCTCGTGCTGGGGTCCTGCTTCTTGCATCGCCGTTGGTGACACGGTTGCGGTCAGTACCGGAAACTCCTGGAAGGACATCGGGGCGGCGCCGGACCTACGACACGATGACGGGACTGTCCTGTCTGATGTCTCATGCCGTGAGGACGGCGTCTGCGTAGCCGTTGGATTCGACACTGCGCATCCCCCGGGTCTCCCTTTGTTGCTGGACACGTACGCGCATGGCAAATGGACCTCCTTCTCGGAGACTGGATGGCACAACCCTCCGAGCTACGACCAACCCATATCAGGTCCTTCGGCAATAAGCTGCCCACGGGCGGGTGACTGTGTGGCGGCGGGCGCGGTTTATCCGACGGGAGTGCAGGCAGATCAGAAGAGCGTCGTCTGGACTGGGGTTGGCGCCAAGTGGAAGTCGTCCAACATCCCGAAGCCGGGCGGAAACAAGGCCGAGGCCCCGACCGTTACCGGCATTGCGTGTTCGGACACCGATTCGTGCGTGGCGACTGGATCCTGGGACCGTCCATCACTGCTGGTGGAATCCGGTGCGAAGTGGAGCGCTCAATACGCTCCGGAACCGGGACCTTCCCAATCGGGAGATTTTGTCGGCGGGTCGCCGATCGGACTGGCCTGCCCTACAGTGAACGGCTGCGTTTCCATCGGACAGTGGACTGACAAGGCCGGCCAGCAGCGTGGGTTCTTCGAAGAGCAAGGCGCACGGTAATTCGCCAAATTTATGTTTGCTCGGTCCCTATAATCCGCAGTTATAGCACCGGGACCAGATTTTGGACGTCTCGCCGCCCGTGGGGTGATTGCTACCCGAGGCAATCCAGGTGTGAAGACGGCGGCGCATACGGTCAGTCGGTAGTTCGGGCCGTATCGACTACCAAAAGCCTGCGCAATAGGCGAGGACGGAGAGCCCCCCTTTTGAGCCTAGGCGCGGGGTAGGCAGGGATCGTTACTCGATGCCTTCCGTGCCGAGGCCGAGCCAGGGTTGGCCCTTCCTGCGACTCATGACGTCACAGTCCAGAGTCCCCTCGCCGTGGGTGGGCTCAAAACCTGCGAAGAAGAGCCGGTTTCCATCCTGCGGCAAGGTTTCTCTGCCAAAATGGACTTTACCAGGAAAGTATTGGCGGGCGTCCCGTCGGTTGCCCACAGCCCCGGCCCTGTTCCGTGTCTTAGCCCATCAACGGTCATGAATGCGTACCCCGTGAACCCGGCATACACAGAGATGTCGTTCTGCAGTGGACTTTGGCCCGGGAACAAGTCGTGCACCATCCTGGTGCCTTTTGCTGTTCCATCAAGTCCACCACAACTCCCCGCCCCGTCCATCGTTGGCCGTAAATACAACCCGGCGCCCAGTTGAGATAAGGCCAGAAGGGTACGACGAGGATGGGCCACGGAAAATATCCTTGACCATCCATGCGCTCTTCCTGTTCGCGCTCCAAAGTTCATAGCCGTGGCGACCTTCGTAAGCCGGAAAAACAATCCTTCCGTGCAAGGAGGCCGTGAGTCCCATGTCGACGTATCCCTGCCCCACTTCGAAGGTGTGAATGGGCTGAGTTCCGGCGGCAGTTCCGTCGCTTACCCACAGGGTGAAGGTCTTAGCGTCATGATTGACGAAGTAGTAAACGCGGTCGTTGAGGACCGAACTTCATACCCTCGATACTGCTGACGTTTGGCCCCATCGACACGACCTGGTGCGTGCTGCGACGGCTTCCGTCGGTTTCCCACAGCACTGCTCGCTGGCTTCTCGGACGACGCATGACGAAGTAGAGTCTGTGTCGCAGTTTGAGGAACCCGGAGAAGGAGTCTGGGACCGCTGCATATGGGTGAGTCGTGGCGCGAGTGGCTTGAGATGTCCAGAGTCTCCCACCGGAGTAAAAGATGGCCTTCCACCGATGGTTCCAAGAGAGCTAGTGCGCTAGGCCTGGTTCTCAGGCGCGAACGAGTGTAATTGGGAGAGTCGATTGGTAGTCCGACTGAGCGCCCACAACGCATACGCTCCGTTGCTTTTCCCTCCCGTGAAGTAGATTCTTCCTCCCTCGGGTCGTCGCGATCTGACCGACGTATAGAAACTTGGACTCGGCCAGCGTGCGCGGAAAGATCTGGCGGGCTCCCAGCCGCGTCCCGTCGCTTTGGAACAGCTGCTGTGCGACGACAGGACCGCCGCCGTATCCTCCCTCCCCAACTCCTCCCTCTTTGCTGGCCTCAAAGAAAACATGGTCGCCCAAAACCGTGAGCATCGAGCTGGGCAGGAGGAGATTTTGCCGGGCGCGAGGTCCTCGACCATGCGCGCCGAAAAGGCTTGCTGCGTCACTCCCGCATGCGGGGCCGCCTGCAACGCAATGGCTTGGCAGCGACGCCGGTACAAGTCAAGCCGACAACCAGGGCGAACAGCGAGGCCGCTGACCACCAGTTGCGTCTTGAACACTGATAATCTCAATTCAATGCGCCCAGTCAGATACGCGCGACGGCGAAGGACAATCCAGCCAAGTCTTCCGGTTGGCTTATTGTACGAGTGTTAGATCGCTGTGGCCCAACCGACTCTTCGTTCCGTTCGCATCGCGTTGTCGTCGCTACAATGAGTCCCCCGCAAGATTTCTCAGTTCGGTGTTCATAACCCGCAGGTATGCGGACGCCAGCTTGCTGAAAGAGTGAAACCTCCTCTCTTCAACTGGTTATGGGCGATAACGCTCGATCACGCCATGACCAGCGCCGTTGCCGTATCTTTCGGATCCGCCCACAGCCCAAATCTTATGCCTCACAGTCTGCAACAACACCTGATAAATCAGGTTCTCGTATGCCCTCGCATTCTGACTTGCACAAGCGACCATCTGATTCCATTCCAGTGGGCAGGTAACGCTCTTCTCCAATCGGGTGGCCGCAGTAACCTGTGCCCCCGACAGCCCAACCGTCATCCTTACTGACCATGTACACGGGCAAAACTGAAGTTATTTCAGGTGGCAGATAGATCCGGACTGGCGACCTTTCGCCACCTTGAGCCGTTCCAATGTTCGATCAGCGTGTGCTGACGCTCGCGGTGACACGGCGCAGCATCCCGACTGCCCACACGTTTCGCCGGATACCGCTGCCAGAGATGCCCATCAGAAAGCCCCAGCCTCGTGGACCGGGATGGGGACTTGCCACAGCCGACCACAGCTCGACCGTTCCAGTGCTCAATGAGTGTTCTATTGCCATTGGCACGAGTCGTCTCGTTGCCTACTGCCCAAACATTCCTCGATGATACGCATCCGACTGACGTGACACTGAGGGACTCGCCTGCGGAGCGCACGGCCACCAGTTGCCATTGGCGGCCGTTCCAATGCGCGATCCAGCGGCCTAGTCAACTGCGCCTTTCGATGGATCGGAATCCCTCCAGCAGATTGCGCCCCCTCGGCGGCGAGTTTGCCCACCGCCCAAATATCGGAAGCCGTAACGATTTGAAATTGAGCTAAGACCCCAAGGCCGCCTCCCGGCATGAGGCCACCGCCCTTAACGGCCCATCGACGTCCATTCCAATGTTCGATCAGGGGCCGCATTGTGCAGGCGTCGCCGCTATCGCCAACCGCCCAGATGCCTCTGACGGATGCACAGCGCCGACTGCAATGAGCTGGCGCCATTGAGGGCTGGACTCACTGGGCCTGGTGGGCCCGGAGTCGCCGCCTGCTCCTATCGCCTTCCGTTCCAATGCTCAACTAAGCAGAACGGCCCAGGCTCCCAACCGACCAAACGTCGTTTGATGAAATCGCCGCGACACCAGCGAGGCCACCGTAGCCGGCTGGCTTGCTCCAATGAGATATTGTCCAGCGCCCGCTCGCTGAACCACTCCTGGCGAAAGCCCCGGCAGCAAGATTGCCGCTCGATGCGACGCCCGCGAGAAACAGCGCGATAATGGCTGATCTTAGTGACGGCACTTGTGCAACCTCCACCTCCCTGACCTGGACTCAGTATAAGTAACGAGGTAAACCATGAATGGGGACAACCGCAAGCGAATCCGCGTTTTGGTCGTACTTGCTGGTTCCTCTAACCCGCAGCTATCGGTACCGGCCTGCCACCACCACGCCTATTTCGCTCAGAATGGCGGTTCAATATAACGCGCCTTGTTGATGGTCACAGACACCACCCTTCGCCTGCTTCTCGCGATTCGCCCTGGTTGTTCCGTAGGATGTCGGGTAGCTCCATCACGAGCGGTCGGCGCAAGGGTCAACGACAGAGATAAGCATAGGCGCTCCCAAAGTAGTCATCGGCATCCTCCGAAGGTCTGCCGGCCAAGCGGCGGCCGTTCCTGCAGCATCCTGTCTACGACCAGTCGCTCTTGTTCCGCTGGCGACAACCCGCTCATGACGTTCCTCTCCCGTTTCCCACTAACTGTACGACGTGCTTACCCCGACCCACTCCACCCACGGGCCCGCCATGACGGGCTCAGCGACGGACGCGGTAGCGGATGTGGGTGGCCTCCGGCGTGTCGATCACGCGGATGATCTCCAACTCGACGCGCGACGGCAACACGTCGAACAGCCGGCGGCCGCTCGCCGAACAGCACCGGGATCTGGTGGATCTGCAGCTCGTCCAGCACGCCGGCCTCGAGCGCCGTTGCGCCGTGTAGGCGCCGTGCACCAGCACGTTCCGGTCCCCGGCGGCGGCCTTCGCCTGGGCCATCGCGCTGGCGATCCCGTCGGTCACGTAGGTCACCAACGGGTAGTTCGCGACCGACGGGCCGGGCGGCCGGTGGCTGGGCACGAAGATCGGGACGCCGTGATGATCACCGCCCCAGTGATCGACCTGCTCCACCGTCCGCCGTCCCGCGAGGACCGCGCCGGTCGCGTTGACTTCGTCGAGGAAGTGCTCGCCGGCCGGGCTCCGGACGGTCCGGTCCGAGCTGCGGCCGATCCGAACCCGTACCACTCGTGCAGCCGCATGAAGTCGTCGCCGCCGGGGTTGCCCGGTGCGTCGTTCGGACCCGGCGATGTACCCGTCGAGGGACATCGACATGTAGAGCACCGATGCAGAGGTGACATCTGGCGTCATCGATGCACCGGATACCGCACATGGAGCACCCCGTCGCCTTGAATGACCGCGTCGGGATCCTCAAGCATCAGGTGGCCGTTGGCTAGCGTTCCGAAGTACGGCTTGCCCCGTCCGAAGACGACCGGTACGATGTCGATCGCCACGTAGTCGATGAATGCTTTGACATGCAATCTTCCGGGGCGGTCTCACCCCACGGACATGCGACTTCTTAAGAACCGACAAAAAATTGTTAGGACGACCTCTCATGTAAAGCTCCCACCCGTTGGGTGAACCGATATTACTCATACGGTGACTATAGACCGAATACCTCGTACTAAACCGAGTCTTGCGCTGATACGGAAGGAGGAAAGCACGCGTTTAGTGCCCGCCTTCGTCACAAGCCCCCGTCCAAAAACGATGTGCTCATCGAGGAGGGAGCGACATGTCCACAGAAATCGACAAACCCAGAAAAGAGCCCGATACCTCGTTCGGCCCAGTCAAACAGATTGATGCCGGCGAGCTAAACGTAGGGTTCGCCGAGGCGGGTCCACCCGATGGTCCAGCCGTCATGCTTCTCCATGGCTGGCCTTACGACATTCACAGCTACGCCGACGTTGCGCCTCTGCTGGCAGCCAAAGGCTACCGGGTAATCGTCCCCTACCTGCGCGGTTATGGCACGACCCGCTTTCTCTCAGCCGAGACCCTTCGCAACGGGCAGCAGTCGGTTGTCGTTGTCGATACCATCGCGCTGATGGACGCCCTCCAGATCGAGCGAGCCACAGTCGCCGGCTTCGATTGGGGAGCACGGACTGCCGACATCATCGCGGCACTCTGGCCGGAACGATGCAAGTCCCTGGTCTCGGTGAGTGGGTATCTGATCGGGAGCCAGGAGGCCGGCAAGGCGCCATTACCGCCGAGGGCCGAGCTCCAATGGTGGTATCAGTACTACTTTGCCACCGAACGCGGCCGGGCCGGGTACGAGAGGTACCGGAGAGACTTTGCGAAGCTCATTTGGCAGACCGCTTCGCCTCAGTGGGACTTCGACGACGCTACATTCGATCGTACTGCAGCCTCCTTCGACAATCCCGATCATGTCGCCATCGTGATCCATAACTACCGTTGGCGGCTCGGCCTGGCCGAAGGCGATCCGAAATATGCGGATCTAGAAGAGCGGCTCGCCGCGAGTCCAGCCATCAGCGTCCCTACGATCACGCTGGAGGGCGATGCCAACGGAGCACCGCACCCCGAACCCACGTCATATGCCAAGAAGTTCATAGGCAAATACGTGCACCGGGTGATCACGGGCGGCATTGGGCACAACCTGCCCCAAGAAGCTCCCCAAGCGTTTGCGGAGGCCGTGATCGAGGCAGACGGGCTTTGATCTCTACGATAACCTCACTCGATAACTGACCGGCAGTTTGAGATCGAATTTCCCGACCCCGGCGTGGAGGCGTTTGTGTTCACGTTTGGCTGAACAATTGCAGCTCGCTCGCGCGCGATAGCAACGCCCGACAGGACTACCGCAGCACTGGAGCTGCCGACGTTTGCCACTCATCAAGCGTAATGGCGTATTCCACATCGTCCGCGTCCCACACCTCGGAGCCGACCACGTGGCTGACGGCATAGGCATCCAGCTCATCCGACGTCATGTGATACGTCCTGACGAGCCGCATGCCGCACTTCTCCATCACTCGCCGCGACCCAATGTTCTTCTCATACGTATCGGCTGACACGCGCTCGAGTCCCAGATCGGAGAATCCGAGATTAATGAGGGCACGGGCCCCTTCGGTTGCGAGGCCGCGGCCCCAGGCCGAGCGCTTCAGCCGGTACCCCAGTGTGGCGTGGCCCGTTTCGGCAGGCACCAGGCTGAACCATCCCAGAAACTCTCCTGCTTCTCGGCTCTCGGCAACCAGATGGCCCACGTGCGGCGGCTTCGTATACTCGCGCAGATAGTGAGGGAGAATCCTCTCGGTGATGACGGACATGGGCGTCACCTCACCGCCGTTCAGCCAGCGCATCACCTCGGGATCGGCGTTCAGACGGAACAGATCGCCGGCATCCTCCACAGTGAACCGGCGCAGTACCAGCCGGTTGGTCTTCACGTACGTGCTCACCCTTAATTGTCCCCCAAGGTCCCCACAGTAAGTACATCATGCCGGCCCCGCCTTCCAATGCAATCTGGATCGTTCGAGTAGAGCATGAAACCCGGAATGGCGCACTCATTTTGTCCCAAAGCTACACAAATTGTTTATGGGCATACAAATTGCTTTTGGAGTCCTGTGAGAGAAAATCCTAAGACGTGAGGAATGACACATGGCGAATGACACAAGAAAGAACGGAGCCCTGGTCGACGGCGAACCCAATAGCGGCAGTGTGGTGGAGACAGACAGTCGCGTCTTCGCAAGCACGCGATCGGGGAACGATAGAGCACGAGATGTTGGGGCACTGGGTGAACAATTCATCTTGGCCAGTTGGGCTACGCTTGTCGCGGGCCTTTGGCTAATCATTGCGCCGTGGGTTCTTACCTTTGCCGATAGCGTACCCAAGGCTCGAGCCAACGACCTGGTTCTCGGGATCGTGATCGCAAGCATGGGGGCGACCCGCGTTTTCGGGAATTACCGATCAGGCCGGCTCAATCAGTTACTCAGCGGACTCACGGCACTCCCTGCAATCTGGCTGATTATTGCGCCCTTCGTGCTCAATTACAGCAGCCATGCACGGCCGAGGAATAGCGACATCATCGCCGGTATCGCCGTGCTGGCCTTCTCCGGATGGGCGTACATGGTCAGCCGTAATGATGACGACAACGACAGCCACAGGCAACGTCGAAAGCGTCGCTAGTGAGATACGGGAGGGCCTCGCGACAGGCTCTCCCGTTCTTTGTACCTTCCTAGATACGCTCAGCCGGCTGCGAGCTCCCTCCATGCGCCGGGAGATCCGCCCAGGCCCGCGTTTTGCCTGCGGTTCCACAACCCGCGAAGTGCGGCTCACCCATCAGGGACTCGATCTCCTTCGACAGGTCGAACTGCATTACCGGGGCCGATAAGGCGTCCGCTTCGTGGGTCGCGCGCCACTCACTTGATTCCGGATTTCGACGTGCTACCATCGATGCCTCCCGTTGAGAACCGGTTCTCGGTCGCCGGCGAGCGCCCATGCTTACAGGACGCGTGCTCCAGCCGCGGCTGGTCAGTGCTTCACCTGACGCCCTCGTCAGCGCCCCGAACAAGGTGCACTTTCCGGTCCACGTCGGACGGCAGGCTGGGTTGGTCGATCTCTCCCCGTAGGAACGACGAGTCGAAGAGCGCAATGTGGCCACACCAACTGCATGAGGTGATGATGCATGGATAGAGCTCGCTCTTTTCCGGCCGCTTGATTCCCAGAAGCGCGCCCTCTTTCATGGGCTCCAGGTGTCCACGAGAGCAATAGGGGCAGACATCTCCCACTCCGTCGCGACGGAGCCTTGCCAGGGCATCTGCTCCAAGATCGCGCTCGAGCCGCTTCATGATTGGATCGCCTCGGCCTGAGGCGATGGAGGAATCGCGAACTGCTGGTTCGTCGCCACGGACTCCGCGAGCGCCTGTTCACCGGCCGCCACTTTCTCTTTGAGCCCACGGCGCTCTCGCATGTTTCGGAACCGGCCAGGGACGACGACAGCCCAGGCAAGTAGCGCCCCCAGAAGGGCTGCCAGAAAGAGGGCCAGAACCATGGGAGCCGAGGGCACGCTGAACATCAAAAAGTGAAACGTAACCCGTTGGGTATTTTGGGCCCCAAACACGACCACCACGGTTGCGCAAACGATGCCGGCGATCAGTTTCAATGAATTCATTTCGTATTCCTTTATTTGTATGTATAGCGTTGAGCATCGACGTGGTCCGGCCCAAGGGCTTGGTTTTAGGAGATGGGGTGAGCAGGCGGGCCAGCGGAGGCCCGGTAAATCTCGGTTTTGCTCGATGGGGCGACCAGCGAGTCATCGGATATACACGGCCTTACATATTGTCCCTACAACATACTACCTTATACTACTTGAATTAACAAGTTACCTGATATAATGGCGGGTAAATAGCGGGTAAATAATGGAAAGGGACTGGGAGATGGACGAACCGGATAATCGCCTGTACACGGTAAGCGAGGTCGCTGAGTACTTTCGGGTCGACCCCGAGTCGGTACGCCGCTGGCTTCGCGATGGGAAGCTACTCGGCATCAACCTGGGTCGGGGACCCGGCTGGCGCATTCGAGCTGCCGACCTCCAGCTATTCATCGAAGACCGGCATACCAAGAAGGGCCAGCCCCCCTCCGATATCGACAACGGTGACGCCGACGAGGCGGAGCAGGCGGTTTGACCGGAGTTGACGATTGCGGACCCGATGGGTGGGTTAACCGGGCGATCCTAACTGGGGCGCGGCTCGCCTAATCGAGGGTCTGTGGGATATCAGCCGCTATCAAAGGGGTTTGCCCGGCTGAAGGCCTTGGGGGCGCGCCGAAGGCGTGCTGCGAAGCAGACAGCAAAATAGTTATAGATATGATAACTTAAGACATCATAATATATAAAACGACATTTTACGATAACCACGAAACGGCATGAGCGCGGACGAAGATGATCTGCTTACCGTGGGTGAGGTATCTGCGTACCTTCGTATCGGACAGGAGTCGGTCAGGCGCTGGTTGCGGGACGGCAGGCTCGCAGGCGTAAACTTCGGCCGAGGCTCGGGGTGGCGCGTGCGTCGGGGCGACCTGGCCCAACTGGTCGAACGCCATCGACCTTCGGCACCGATCGACACAGGCAGCGCGGCACCTCTTGACCGCAGTGACGACGTCCTCCTGACCTGTGTATCGAAGCAGTTGCTGCAGAACCCACATACCGGCATCACACGACTCGGGAATGCGACTCGGAGCTGGACGCGCGAGGAGGTCATAACTGCCATAGAGGATGGGTCTCACACGTTCTATACGCTGGTTAACGGGCAGCGGTCCGAGGTAGCCATCTACGACGGTCCGTTCAGCCGGTATGTCAGGACTCGGTCAGATGGGCATTGGGACGACAGCCTATTGAGTTTGGGCGACTGCGTTCCTGCCGGCGCCTTGACTGCCGGACCACCCAAACTTGTGCCCGAAACTGAGACAGGAGCAGCCACGAGTAGTGGGAAAGGCATTGGATCATGAAGATATACGGTGTCAACGACAGGTTCGACATAGAGGTCGGAATGCCCGTTTTTGAAGCTGGCGGGCAAGAGATCGGCCTGGTAACCGACATTGCCGGCTTCGGGTCAACCTGTGTCGGCGGAACGGAATCCACAGATGTTATACGCGCCTCGGCGAGCACGGGACACTTCGGGGTGGCCGAGCTCCTCGGGTCAGGGCCGAGGCACCTGCGCCTGCGGTTCGCCGACATTCACGAGGTGATTCCGGGGCGAGGCGTCACGTTAACTGAGGAGGGAGGCGCTTCGGTGAAAGCCCAGCGGGATGCTTCCGATGAGTCGATCACGGTCGCAGCTTCCGAGTCGCGCAGATCTCCTCGGGGCTGGTTTCGGTCTCTGTGGCGCCGAGAGACCGCCGCCGCATATGCAGATCCTCGCGTTCCGCACGGAGGCGGCAGCTCAACAGCGTGAGCGACGGGATCCGCCTTACAAGGCTTAGCCATCTAGACGGTCCTTCTAGTTGACGCCGGTTCCGCGCGCGGCTGCAATGGCTTCGGCGATGTTGTCGCCCCGTTCTGCTGGGGCTCAGAATTCGCCGGTGCGATCGCAGAACCAAGCAGGTTGGCGGCGGTCGTAAGGCCTTGGAGTTCGGACGGCACTACAAAGAGCTTGTTCGCCGCGCCTTCGGCGAGCTTCGGAAGGCTCTGAATGAAGTTCGCTTGTCTTGATTTGTAGCGTATTGTCGTATGTCGTGGAAACATGTTATGCTTGGACATCAGATTCAACGGGTCGTAGCTCCTTGCCTTGCGGGGACACCTGCCTCTGGAATACAAGGAGTACAGCATGTCACAGGGATCTGTCGCGCGCATCATCACCGACCGGGGGTTTGGCTTCATCAAGCCCCAAGACGGCGCCGACGACGTCTTTTTCCACCACAGCTCGGTAGCGAACAGCGGTTTCGACAGCCTGACGGAAGGTCAGCAGGTAGAGTACCAGATGGGTCGGGACGACCGATCTGGTAAAGCGAGAGCGGAGAACGTTCATCCCCTATAGGGGGAATGAGGATCGAGCCGCCGGAGACTTGCCAACGGCGCAATGGCGTCGTGATGGAGGGTCTGGGGCGCTTCTGACCTTTGTTGTACAGCCAGATGAGGGCGCGACAGCGCCGTTGAGGAAAGAGAGGACGGTCACGCATGACTGAAGGGCTCGAGCAGATTATGGATCGATCGGCCATCGCGAAGTTTTGCACTCGGCACCGCGTCTACCGTCTATCCGCCATTCATGGTGAACCGTTGAAGGCTCGCACGCCGGCCGGCGGTTACGACGTTCTCGTCGAGTTCAAGTCGGGAGCGGTACCCAGTACCTTTGAGCTTATCGGCATGGAGATTGAGCTGAGCGAAATGGCGGGCCGCAGAGTGGACCTGCGAACCTACGATCAGTTGAAACACACGACCGAGCGGGGCGTCTTGGATGACGCGAGGACTATAGCCATCGCATAGCGCGCCGTCGGATCTGCGGTTCGCGGCCATGCCGGACGTTTGACAACAAGTGCTATGTTCGGTGTCATCGGCTAGAGGCGCGTCAGCCTCCCTTGCTTATCCTCATCGACGGTGCGGACGAGCGCCATTAGTCCAGACCACCGATACATGGTCACGCTTGCCGCGATTGTCCCGTCCTTGTAAGCCCTGGGTGCACCGACACATATGGCGCCGTCGGACAGGGCAATGCCGACAGTCCGCGGACGATGCACGAACTACACGAACCGTGGAGGATCTCATCGTGAGACTGAACAAACTCTTCGGCGCCGCCGTACACGCGCCTTCAGTGACAGCTCCGCTCGAGTCATTTGTCCATGAGCCCAGCGCGCCGCATCAGACTACGTCTCTACCCATTGAAGGTGATCTCCCGCCCCTCGATGGCGCCACCGGTACTCAACCTATACTCAAGGCGGCCCACAGGCCTTGATCGCCGGCCCCGGGCTTGAACACGTTTGTGGAGCCTTTCATCGACACATTGCTGACGCTCTCAGCCGTCTCGCTTGCCCGAGCCATCCGTACCAAACAGGCTTCCTCGAAGGAGGTGGTAACGGCCTTTTTAGACCGTATCCATGCGGTGAACCCGGCTCTCAACGCCATCGTCCAGCTAGCGCCGGAACGCGCCCTGTCCGAAGCAACCGCAGCCGATAGACACATCGCTCTTGGCCGGGTAACCGGGCCGCTTCACGGGGTCCCCTTCACGGCGAAGGATGTCTTCGACACCGAGGGAATCGTGACGGCCGGTAGCCCGTCCCAATTGTCGCCCCTATTCTCCTACCCAGAGCGGACTGGAGGCCTCAGCGAGCGCCAAATTGTCGTCGAGCCGGTCGATGTGGCGCAGCTTGTAGTAAGCGAATGAGATCACCCAGCTAACCAGGAATATGCCGATGATGTAAAACCCGAGCACGTTGAACTGGATGCTGTTGGCGAAGTCGAAGATCGGCCCGGCCGCTCCGGTCTCGGTACTAACCACCTGGGCGACTTCGATTCCTCCGATGAATAGCGCAATCACCACTGAGATGAGGGTTATGTTCATGTTGTAGTAGAGCTTGCGTACAGGTCTTACGTATGCCCATCCGTAGGCCCCAAGCATCGCAACTCCGTCCGTGGTGTCGATGAGCGACATGCCGGCCACGAACAGCAGCGGCAATAGGAGAATAAACCATACCGGCATCCCACCGGCGCCGGCCGTCGCAGACATGCCGAGTATCCCCACTTCACTGGCAGTGTCGAACCCGAGGCCAAAAAGTACTCCAATCGGGTACATGTTCCAGCTGTGGCTGACTGTCTTAAGCATTGGCCGGAAGATCCGAGCCAGCAAGCCTCGATTCTGAAGGTATTGCTCGAGCGTCTTCTCGTCGTAGGTACCTCCGCGCCGTACCTTTCGCCAGGTACGAAACACATCGGTCAAGACGATGATGTTTATGATCGCGATGATGATCAGGAATGTGCCAGAGACTGACGTCCCGATCACCCCACCCACTGACTGCATGTGTGGCAGATTCTGTTTTACGTATGCCGCTGAGAGGGCGATCAAGACGGACAGCGCGAATACGACCGTGGAGTGCCCCAGGGAGAAAAAGAACCCTACGCCGACCGGTCGCTGCCCATCTTGCATGAGCTTGCGCGTCGTATTGTCGATGGCCGCGATATGGTCAGGATCGACGGCGTGTCGGAGCCCGAACCCATACGCGATTGGGGCTAGACCAAGCAGGAGACCGTACTTGGTTGACGACAACAGTAACGCGCTCCAGGCCGCCACGTTGACGCCGATCAAAATGGAGTAGATAAGAATCAGGCGGCGCTTCAGGTCAGGGGATGCCTCCGACCAGACGGCTGCAAGTCTTGAGAAGGGGCCGGGACGGGCGCGGTCTGTTGCAGCTGATGGCATGCCTTCTACTCCACTGATAGTAGATTCAGCACCAAACTAACGTCTCCAGTAAAGCCCGACAGCATCAATTAAATCACGGTTCGGTCTGCGGTGCATCTCTAGATGCACGTACCTGTAAGAGCCGAGTCTTAGCAGATACATATGTACGCATTCTATCTCTGCTTGTACATACCATAGCTCGCACCTGCGATCAGTCGCAAGCTCGGAGGGGTAAGCTAGGCACCTAGGGGCGGATCGTGTTCGCTGCGGAGGTACCCTGCTCTGCATACTGGCCAGCCCGAACCTGCTTGTCGCCCACGTCCGTGTCACCCTGGTGGTGCCGGCCGCGAGACTCGCAGAGCTAGCAGCTACCGCCCAAGCGTATGTATTGATATACCCATCCCTGCACGCACAGTGATCCAGATACCCTTTGCTCTCGTACACATAGATACATCCGGGATCGTGCTTGTCAGCATAGTTTCGTACAGTAACCCTACAGGATCACTTCTTGGTCGAGATGGATTCGCCCGTCGATGCGTGCGGACAGTGCGCTATCCGGATACCGAAAGCCGGCCCAGGCACTGACGGGAGGATCTGCCCCCGAGTTTCAATTTGTGATGGAGGTGAAGATTAGGGATCATTGACTCAAGCCTAGTCGAACATGTCATGAGTAGTAAGGAGCACAGGATGTCGAACGTAACACGGCGCGGATTTCTGACTAAAACGTCCGTCGGGGCTGCGGCGGTAGGTGTGCTGGGAACTGTGCCCGGTCTGTCGATAGCAGCATCAGACACTGCGGAAGTAGACACGTCGGAAGTGTCTCCAGTGACGCTCTCCGAGCCCATGGTCGCCCACGTCCGTGACTTTGCCACGGGAGAGGTCTCGATCATGTCGGGCGCTCGAGAGTTTATCGTTCGCGACCCTCAACTGGTCGCGCGTCTGCTGAAGGCTCTTCCTTAGGTCGCCTCAAACTTCTGCCGAGAACTACCGACAAATGAAGGAGACCAATGTCATCTCACAGAGAAGCTCCAGAAATTTCGAAGGATCCGGTAGCCGATAACTGTGACTTTTACGCCTTTACCAGTCCCGATGCCCCGGACACGGTTACGTTCGTCGCCACATACATCCCCACCGAGGCGCCGGCCGGCGGCCCGAACTTCTACGAGTTCGGCGACGACGTTAGGTACAACATCTACATAGATAACGACGGCGACGGCAATCTAGACATCGGCTATTACTTCCTCTTTCAGACCAAGATCCGAAACCCCAATACCTTCCTGTACAACACCGGCCCCATTAGCTCGAACACCGATCCGAACTGGAACCGTCCTCAGGTGATGTCGGTTTATAAGGTCGATGAGAAGGGGCATGAAACCCTTCTAGGCAAGAATCTCACTTGCCCGCCATGTAATATCGGCCCGCGCTCCACCTCTAACTACGCCGCTTTAAGCCAAGCGGCAGTTCACAAGCTGCCCACGGGTGAGAAGGTGTTCGCGGGACAGGCCCGAGATCCCTTCTATGTCGATCTAGGCTCCGTGTTTGACCTTCTGGCCCTGCGACCCTTCCAGAGCCTCCAGCGATTTCCTCCTAAGACCGACCAGCCGGGCGTGGACGCTCGGATGAGCGCCAATATTCACGCCATGGCCATTCAAGTCCCGAAATCTCATCTCACCAGAGATGGCTCAACCCCAACCAATCAGGCGAATGCCAACTCGGTGATCGGCGCCTGGGCGTTCGCTCAGCGGCATAAGGCAACGATTCGTGAACCCAACGGCAAGAAAAGTCACGCCGGCCCCTTTGTGCAGGTCTCCAGGCTGGGCCAGCCCCTGATCAACGAAGTGATCATCCCCATGAGTCAGAAGGACGCCTGGAACAGCCGGAAGCCGTTATATGACGTGACGTTTCTCCCTAAATATGAGCACCCGGAAGTGCAAGGACTGCTGGTTCTGCTCTATCCCGGCGTCTTCCCCCATCTAGCAGCCTATACAAAGCCTCGGGCCGACCTGGTCTACATCCTACTCAAGGGCATTCCCCCAGGTGTTATCCCGAACTTCCAGAACTTCACCACCAACAAGCCATCGGACATGCTCCGGCTGAATATGGCTATACCGCCCGCGGCTAAGCCGAGCGTCTACGGGATTCTCGGCGGCGACCTGGCCGGCTATCCGAATGGCCGTCGTCTGTTCGATGACAGCACGACGGTCGAGCTGCGCGCCATCGCCGGGGCAACTATTCCACTCGTGGATCCTTCGTATACCGCTGACGCAGCGGCAAGCGCCATTTACGACGTTACCCCTCCGACAGTTCCAGGAGACCGCTACAGCACCAGCTTCCCCTACCTGGGGTTGCCCCTGTCCGGCTACGACGTCCCCCCCGCTTAGAAAGTCGTCCAGGGCCACCTCCCATGCCACAAGCAGAGTCCTGGTGAATTGTCAGGACTCTGCTTGGTTTCGCCGGAAAGATCCTACAGCCAAAATAGATGCGCTCAAAAAGGAGGGAAAGATGCCGGAGGTCCACGTCGATCGAGTACACCCGGAAAGTATTGTTTTGGACATTGGCGGCGAGATTGGTGCTCTAATCCTGTACACAAACCCTGATCTCCGTGGTCGAGAGATAGAGATCAGTCGAGAGGGCGAGAAGCGAGTGCACGTCGAGGTGCTGGAACGCATCGTCAACGGAGAGACGGTGTTCGCGGCTGCCTATCCGGACCTAGTGGAGGGAGAGTACGACATCTGGGGTGATGGACCGACTCCCGTCGACCACGTTACGATCTTGGGAGGAAAGATCTCGACATTAGACTGGCGGAAGCGCAGTGATCTTGACGCCGCCCATCATCATCATCACCGCCACTAACTGACACCCGCTTGTCGACCTCCGGGTCGGGGACATAGTTGTTCGGCTACACGGGTTCGTCCCACGCATTCGCCGCTCGCAATAAGGACCAATGGCGTCTCGGAAGACACCACAAAGCCGGCTCGGGTGCCAAACTGCGAGCCGGTCACGGGTACGTGCACCGAACCCTCTCGACCCTGCACCAGGAATAGTAGTTTACACTTCCTGAGTCCCACCTGAGCGATCAACGAGTGCAGTTCACCGCTCAACGCCTCACTGAGTTCTCAACGGTGGGGTACCCGGGGAAGCCAGAATAGGGAAGGAGGGGTTGGCCGTGCCACCTACTGCCCGAATGCCCTTACACTTCCTGAGTCCCATCTGACCAATCAACGAGTCAGTTCACCGCTCACCGCCTCACTGAGTTCTCAACGGTGCGGTACCGGGGGAGCCAGAATAGGGAAGAAGGGGCTGGCCGTACCACCTACTGTCCGAATGCCCTCAGGGAGCCTACGCAATGGGCACGCATATGAACGACGCCGCCCCAGGGAGTCGCTGACTGTGGAGATCGAGACAACCCCTGATGCCATCCGAGCCGTCCTCCGGCAGTACGGACTGCAAGCCACCAGCGCCAGGATTGCCGTCTTGCAGATCCTTGCTGAGAAGCATCATCACTCTTCGGTCGAAGACTTGCGCGGTGAGATATTGGATCGGTATCCCGCGATCGATCCTGCCACCGTGTATCGGACATTGGAAACCCTGGAAGACCACGGCCTGGTCGTACGGATGGAATTGGGTGACAAACTAACTCGTTGGGCGTACGTCACTCATGTGCATCATCACCTTGTGTGCCGTAACTGCAAAGCAGTGGTTGAGTTGGACGACGCTCCTTTCACCCGGCTGGCGAATAAATTGCAGCGTCAGTACGGAGTGCACGTTGACCTGCACCACTTGGTCCTCCGCGGCCTCTGCCCAACTTGTGCTGCTGCGGCACCATAACCACCCCGAGGCCTGGCTGACTCCGCGTTTTTGGGCACATAACCTTCTTGGCTTTGGTCCCTATAACCCGCACTTGTGAGTACCTGCACCAAGTCCAGCGAACCAAATCCGCCGAGACTGGTACCCATAATATTGGCCGGCAGGCTCCCAGAAGCCTTGAAACGACGCCTTGTAGACACTCTATGGACGGACTTGCCGTTATGTTGGGCTCATGAGCATCTACTTGATGATTACTCGTGATGGGCAAAGTGATTTCGTATATGGCATCAGCTCAATGCCCAGGCCAGAAACCGCCATGACCCATGACAAAATGCAGGTTTCCGAGAAACCCGGGACACTTGTGAAGCGTTATCGTTTACGTCGAGGATGGTCACAAGAGGAGCTGGCCGAGCTGGCCGATGTCAGTGTGCGCAGCATTAGTGATATCGAGCGCGGCCGGCAGCTGCGGCCATCACCAGGGACGGCTCGCCGCCTCGCCGATGGCCTGGCATTGCATCCAGCCGAGAGGCAACCTTTCATTGAGCTCCTGCTTTCACTCCGGGCCGCGGAGGTCAACGAGTACGACCGTTCGGTCGCCTGAAAGTGACCACATTAGGATAGTCGCCAAGCACTCCCGGCGAGAATGGGCCGGATATCGGATGATGACGGGTCGGAAGTCCTGCGGCGCCTAGTATGAATGAGCTCCATCTGAAACAATCGGCCACTCCCGCAAGACGAATCCGCGCGGACGTCGCAGCGTTCATGACCGGCGATATCCTTGACGTGGATCCGCACCCCTAGGTGGCGAGCTGGTCCAGGAGGATGCCCGTTCGTCGATGACCAGTGTAGTCTGGTCGCCATCGGCGGTCAATGTGGCCCCGAGGACAGCCTCATCAGCTTGGCCCAGGGTGATATAAGAAACCTATGGCTGACTGTCTGGTACTCGTCCACAGTCCCGTAGTCAGTCCCAGCATCTGGGACAAGCTGGCTCCAGCACTCGTGCAGCAGGATCGACGTGTCGTGATTCCCGATCTCACGGACACTATTGACGCTGGGCCGCCCTACTGCAGTCGGCAGGCTACGCGCATCGCGGACAGCGCGGGAGACAGGTCCGTCATCCTGGTTGGTCATAGCGGCGCCGGTCCGCTTCTTATGCTGGCGGGCAGCATGAGCAGGCACGTTGAGGGCTACGTATTCATCGATGCCGGGCTTCCGTGTCCGGGCCAGAGCTGGCTTGATACGACCCCTTCCGAGGTGGCCGCTCACATTCGGGACATGGCTAACGACGGATGGTTGCCACCGTGGTCCGAATGGTGGGGCGACGACGGTCTGGCCGAGATGCTGCCAGATCCAGAGGTCCGGGAACGCTTCGCTGCAACCTGCCCGAGACTGCCGCTAGCAATGTTCGAGGAAGTTTATCCAGACGAGGCGAGCGATCCCTATGCCCCAAGCGCATATCTGCGGTTGAGTGAGGCGTACGAGCAACCGGCACGCGAGGCCAAGGCACTCGGCTGGCCGACCATCGAACTGATGAACCATCACCTGTGCGTGCTAACAGATCCGGAGCTTGTCGCAGCCCCTCTGCTGCGACTAGTCGGGCACCTGCAAGAACGCTAACTGCACGCAACCAAAGCACGAAGTCGGGTTGTGTCAGCACCATCAGGTGGCCTACACAGCCCAACGACGATGCCTTCCGGAGAAGTGGGATTACCTTGAGCAGCTGTCTCTCTAGGCCTTAACGCGCTTCGGGCTAAGAAGGTACACCGAGTCGGAGACGCCACCGATTGTGCCCACCCCGACGACTTGGCCCCAAGCATTGACTCCACGCGCGTCGCAGAGGTGGGCATCCGTGCCGGAAGGCAGGAGCGAATCCAGCAGCGTCGGGCGGCCGTTCGTCCATAAGGTCGCCGAGATGCCCGCTTTTGTGGGGGACAGCTTCCTGCAGCCATCCGGATTTGGCTCCATGAGCCATCCGCTTGCCAGTACATTTCCGCCGGGCGTAACACTCATAGATTCGACCCGCAGGTGCCCATAGCCCCGCAATCGCCCGAAGGGACGCTCCGTCCCCAATCTGGCCGTACCGCGTGTACTCAAAACGACAGGCGCGAAGAAGCTCCTCGTCGGCAGCTCGATAGCACAATCCATCCCGGAGTGACAGAGCCCGGCGTTGACCGCGGCGTAAACCGTACTCGCATCGCCCGCCAGAGCGGCGACTCGCGCTCCACCGGACCCAGCGTTGATGATGCTCGGCTTCGGCGCCCAAATCAAGGCCCACGGAGCAAGCGGCACGCCGTCGCCCCCGGTCCCCCTGCAGAGGCCGTAAGGATCCGCACCGCCGGCTGCAGATCCGGAACCGGCGGTATAGTCCGCCGTATATGACTCCTCCTCCTCGGCTCCGCCGACGATGATGCGGGGGCCCACGTTCCAGATCGTCTCGGGTGAATAACTACAGTACTTGGGAGGCGCGTCTAGTGTTTGGCGGTTAGTGTATCGGCCACGCCCGGTCCGTCGCCAAAGCGCCGGCTTGAAAGCGTCCCGCCCAGGCACGGCCGCATCTCCGACTACGTCGCCGCTCCGCGATATCGATTGTGACCAGATCGTGATGGTATAGTCCATCCCCTTCAGCTCAGTGAACGCGAACCTGTTGCCGTCTTTCCGGGCGACGAAGTGGCGGCTGAAGAACCGGGGGCCGGACGAGTTGATATCGATGAGGCCATCGTTATTCAGTCCGTAGACCGAAATCCCATGCGGAGCCCTCGATGTGAGGCATGATCGTCAACCTTCCGCCCTGATACACAAACACGTCAACCTGGCCGGCGACATGCTTGTCCTGGGGCGGCGAGAAGTTGCCCACGACCTCGCCACGATCGTTGATGAAGAGGCTGGTACTGCTGAACGTGGAGCCGGGCGGAAACAGACGGGATAGGTTAATCAGCCGGTAGCTGGCCTGGTTGGAAGGCACCGCCCCCGCACTGATGAGAGAGATGGCCACGACTATCGCAAGGACTATCTGGACCGCCATGCGTGGCATTGGCATCTTAGGCATCCCAGAACCTGTAACCTTCGTAAGCCTCATTCTTCGGCTTCCCACCTAACAATACGTCCGGAAGGCGCAAAAGAGGACTCGAACCCTCCACCTTGGCTGAAAATCCTGCCCCCTTCCACCGCCCGGCTATGGCGGTCGCTGGAACTGAAAACCACTTGGAAAGGTATGAGCGCCATGAGTCACGCCCGACCATGTGGGCTTGGGCGCGTAGGGGCGACATTTATGACGCCCGGCGATGTCGGGGGTCGCATAAAGGTGGCGAAGCGAGGTGCAGCGTGTGGAACCACCAGCTCTACTTTCGTACTTCGCGGTGTCGGCAACGATATGGATGACTGACAACTTCTTCTATCGCCCGGCCCATGGCGGTCGCTGGAACTGAAAACTGACAACTGAAAACTGAAAACTCCTAAGAAACGCCTGGACTTTTTCGAATTCGCCTCAACACTAGAAACAGGAGGTGTCGACAAGTCCACATGACAGCCAGCGTCCCACCAAGGAGGAATCTCCATGCCCGATTCACCCCCCAAGGAGCCACGCCCACAGTCTCGCAAACCTAAGGAGGACACGGAACGCGTCCCCACCCCCTACGCCGACGCCCTAACCAAACGAGCCCGCGTCGACTACGAAACGTCCAGCGACGAATCTACGGCCGTCGACGAGATCAAACTCTCTCGCGCCATGACCATCACCGCCCTCCGAGCCCGCAGATATACCGAAGCTCGCGCGTGGCAGCAAACCCTCTCCAACGCCCTACGGATACAGGTCAAGGCCGAGGGGCTGGACGCGGCTAGAGATGACCTCATGACCGTCGTCTCGGGCTCAGCCGATTCCCGCCGCCTCGCCATGGCCACTGCGGCGGAAGGCTCCCCACCTGCTGCTCCCGCGGATCCCGGCTCTGCCTCATCAGTCACATCGTCAACACTACCGTTGACGCCGATCGCCACATCAACCACCGAAACCCACGAGGAGACAAAATGACCGCCCACCGAGTTCGCCGCGCAGCGCGCACCACCCACCTCAGACCCTCGAAGGAGCTCGCCGCCTGGTTCGGCCCATCCTACCGCCCATCCGACGAGCCCATAACCCCCGACAACTACGAGGCGCACCCCTGGCCCTCGCCCGGCAGCCGCAACCGCCGCGACGCCGTCTACAACGCCGCCCTGGACTGCCTGACCCGCGGCTACCCCGTCTGGCACGCCGTCCTGACCATCCGCGACTGGAACGCCTGCCACCCACCCTCGATGGACCTGATCGAGATGGCCCAAACCGTAACCCAGGCGTACAATACGGCGCCCATCGATCCCCCCACCGACCTCGGTGACGCCTACCTCAGACTCTCCGAGCACTGCTCCGATACGATCCAGCCCCGCTCGTGGCTGGTCCCCGGTGTGCTCCCGGCCGGCCAGCGCACCGCCCTCGTCGGTCGCTGGGGCAGCGGCAAATCCTGGCTCGCCCTGGATATCGCTATGTCGATCGTCTTCGGCTCGAAGTTCCTCGGCGACACCGAAGCCGCCGTCCGCGGTCCGGTCGTGATCCTGGACGGCGAGGGCGGAGGTCCTCGCGCCATCAACCGCTTCAACCAGCTCCGCATCGGCCGCGGCATCCCGTCCCGCTCCCACCTCCGCCATATGGACATCCACTGGTACTCCCTCAAAGACTTCAACCTCTCATGGGACGACGCCGCTGATAAGCTCTCCAAACTCCTTTCGCCAATTCAACCCGTCCTCATAGTTATGGACACCCTGGCGAAGGTGATGGGCATGCCCGACGAGAATTCCAACGCCTCCGCCGCCCGTGTAACCCGCGCCCTCTACGATTTGAACCAGAGCACCTCGGCCGCCTTGCTCCTCCTCGCCCACCCAGCCAAAACCGAGGCCGCCGACGTAACAGTTCGCGGCGCCGGTGAGCTCTCGGCCGACCTCGACGTCCTCTGGAATATCCAGAACGGCAAGGGCGGCATTCGCCAGGCTCGCTGCCAGAAAGACCGCGATCCGGACCTGGAAAACTCGAAGTTCGAGTTCTCCATCGAGTCATGGAAGACCGGCACCCGGCTGACCCGCCGCCACAAAATCCCCCTGGTTGACCCCGCAGAGTCAGCCATCATAGCCGCCCTAAGGAACTCCCCATCGGGGATGACGCGAACCCACCTGCAGCTCGTGGTGGACGAAACCTGCAGCCTCGGCAGATCGAAGACATTCGACACGATCACCCGCCTTAAAGGAGCCGGCAAACTGCACGAAAGCTCTCACCACCTCTTCCTCACGAATCATCCCAGCACCACAACCTGAGCCACTAAGCGTTTCCGCGTTTTTCAGCCTAATCCCTGGTTCGCGGAAACGCTTTTCCAGACGCCCTGGGGCCTCCCGGCGGCACATCCAGCGAGGCGACGCGCTGGGCTTGATAGCCAATCACTCACCCGCGCGAGCCGTCAGACCCGGTGACGAAAGAACAGCCCATCAGGAATGACGTGAACCCACCTGCAGCTCGTGGTGGAAGAAACTGCAGACTAGGCAGGTCGAAGACATTCCACACGATCACCCGCCTTTAAAGGATACGGCAAACTGTACGAAAGCTCTCACCACCTCTTCCTCACGAATCATCCCAGCACCACAACCTGAGCCACTAAGCGTTTCCGCGTTTTTCAGCCTAATCCCTGGTTCGCGGAAACGCTTTTCTAGACGCCCCGGGGCCTCCCGGCGGCACATCCAGCGAGGCGACGCGCTAGGCTTGATAGCCAATCACTCACCTGCGCGAGCCGACAGACCCCTGGTGACGAGATAGCCTGTTCTTCCACGGGCGGGATCGCACCAAGCCTCGGTGACGATAGCCTGGTCTTCCACCGCCAGGATCGCATCAATCCCCGTTGACGATAGCCTAGTCCTCCATAGGCGGGATCGCATCAAAAGGCGGGATCGCATCAAACCCCGTCTCTGCTCGGACTCCCTGCGCCTCCCGTAGTCCGATCCTCGATGGCCGACCTGCGAGGACTAAGGAACAGAACACGCTGCGCAGCAGTGCTTCGCCAAAGTGCTATTTCTCATTGCAGCTTTCCTGCCATCAGAACCCGGAATGAGTTCAGCAGGGGTCCTGGCAGTCCGCTGCCATGGCGTCGAGCATCGCCCACCTCCGCGGATAGGCTTTAGAGGGAGGCCCGCCCAGAAATGAACGCCACGGACTCGAACGCGTCGAGGACCAAGTCCAGTCACCATGACCGAATGGTTGACTTTCTGGAAGGTGCAATGCGCGCCAGCGCGTGCAGGACGCCCCTGAGAGCGCGCGTCGCTGGTCACGGCGGCCACTCGATCCAGCATCCTATCGATCGCCTTCAGATGCACCTTGCCCGTGATGGAGGGGACGCGATTGTCGCGCCATTCGACCGGCCGGAGCATAGACCGCTCCCGTCAAGCCCTTCAGACGGGGAAGTACAGCGTTAAGATGACGACTCAAGTCCTCCGCTGCCTCGTGCTGGACCGGCCATGTACTGGTCATCGCAGGTACGCCGTGAGCGAGCAACGGGGTGAGGGGCGCACCTCCTGGGCTAACAAAGTCGCAGGGCTGAACAAAGTCATGCGGTCGGCCGGACTGCGGGACGAGGTCGCGCGGGTTGAGCGGCTCTCCGGCGGATTCCGGAACACGATGTTCCTCGTCACGATGTCCTCCGCCGAGAAGTACGTCGTGCGCTACTACCTCGACGAGCAGATGGGCAGCACCGAAGTCGCCCTTCTCCACATGATTCATAACTCGTTGCCCGCGCCGGCAGTTCTGCACTCCGGACACGACCCTTCGGCTGAAGGCAGGACGGTTGTCGTAATGGAATACGTCGGTGGTCAGACCCTGGACGCGGCTACAGCTGAGAGCGACGCCGCCGAACTGCAACCGATCGGCCGGGCCGTCGGAGACGTCCTGGCAGCGATGGGCCGGATACGCTTCGACCGTCCCGGCTTCTTCTTGCCGGGACTAACGCCCGATGGCCAGAACCTGGCAACGCCCGATATGATCCTCCCCTACGTGCACGAAGCGGCTCTTCAATAAAACCGCCGAAGCGGCTCTCGGCGCCGAGAGATCGCGACGCCTACTGGAAACTGCTCGAAGCGTCTGCCCCGATCCTGGATTCGCTGAGCCCTGAAGCCAGCCTGGTGCACGCCGACTTCAACGGCAAGAACATCCTGATCGAGGAGAGTAGCGGCAACTGGACCGTCAAGGCGATCCTCGACTGGGAGTTCGCCTTCTCCGGAACCCAGCTCTTCGATGTCGCCAACATGCTTCGGCACGAGGCCGACTATGCCCGCGGAATTCGTGGAAGCTTTTGTCGAGGGGTTCGTCGACAACGGCGGCTCGCTCCCTCCAGATTGGCGCCGGATCATACCGTATTCTCGACGCTCCAAACCTCGCCGAGTTCGTGGCTCGCGGTCCCAACAAGCCCTTCTTCCAGCAAGCAAGAGACCTGATCCGCGAGGCCGTAGCCCGAGGCGAGATCTAAGCGCCTGCGCCGTCCGGTGCCGCCCGATTCGTCCCGTCGCTCGGCGCCGCCCGGGATGTGGGCTTACGGCCCGCTACCTCCCACCACCGCTAATCTCGAGGATCAGCGGCGATACTCGAACATACAAGGGGCAGACATTTATGCCGCCCGGCGATGTCGGCAGTCGCATAATGAGGGCTTGGACCCGTAGGGGCGACATTCATGACGCCCGGCGATGTCGGCGGTCGCCTAATGCTGGCGAAGCGACGTGCAGCGTCTGAAAACCACCAGCTCTACTTCGTACTTCGTGGTGTCGGTAACGACATGGATGACTGTCAACTGAGGCTCGGGCGGAAGCGCTCGCCAGAACTGAAAACCGGAAGCTACGCCCATGCCCGGGCAGAAGCGGTCGCTGGAACTGACAACTGAAAACTGACAACTACCATGACGCCCGGCGATGTCGGCGGTCGCCTAATGCTGCCAGACGGAGGACACTGGATTCATCCCTATAGTCGACGGCGGGAACGAAGCGACGTGCAGCGTCTGGAAACGACCAACCTCACTTTCGTACTTCGTGGTGTCGGTAACGACATGGATGACTGTCAACTGAGGGCCCGGGCGGAAGCGGTCGCTGGAACTGACAACTGAAAACTGACAACTGACAACTACCATGACGCCCGGCGATGTCGGCGGTCGCCTAATGCTGCCAGACGGAGGACACTGGATTCATCCCTATAGTCGGCGGGAACGAAGCGACGTGCGGCGTCTGGAAACGACCAACTCTACTTTCGTACTTCGCGACGCGCTCAGGACAGGTGGTTGACCCGAGCGACGGCATCGCCGCGTCGGCCGTCAGTTCATCCGCGGTCAGGTTCTCGGATTTAAGCCCGATCCTTCGGAACCTGATTCCGCGCGGTTTGGCTTAGGAGCCCGAAGCTCCCTGCCGAGAAAACTGTACAGCAAGACCCCGCAGAGTGCCAGGATTCCGATTTTGAATGCAATCATGATCGCAAGGATCGTTGTCATGCTGCTACCCTCCAGCATCACCATCCCGGAGCTAACCGGTTAGTCCCAGCATGACGTAATCGCCTTCAAACCGCTATCGGTCGATCGCCTGATCTTCGCCGTCATATTGGCTGAGCAGCACGACCGGAGTCGACCTGGCTTTGCCGATCTGACCGGCCAGCCTCCCGATGCATCGACCCGCGACAGCCCGCGCCCACGTCGATCGTATTCATAGACCGAAGGATCACGGCAGCGCCCCGGACTCGTTCGCAGATCCAGCCTAGGTAGTCGGCAGCAGCTGCTATGCACGGACAGCCACATCGGACATCCCTCGTGGCCCCAGGCGACGGCCGTCCTGACTGGTCTGTACGCTTAGCGGAACACCTCCGCGGCCCCGGCATAGCTACGGTGATTGATGACTCGTCGCGGCGCTCCCACGAGTGCCATTTGCCCATTCGCGCTCAGCTTCACCGAAGCCCCCAGGCCGGCGCGGCCGCCAGCGAGGCCGAGGCTCATCTCTACCGGCGCCTGCCACTTGCCGTTGCTCAAGGTGAACATCTCCGCGGCTCCGCGACCTGAATGCTTCCCGTTGGCATCACCGCGATTCACCGCCCCCACCAGAGCGGTGTGTCCGTCGGCACTCAAAGCCACCGACTCTCCAAAGAAATCGTAGTAACGCGCCTTGCTCGCGAGACTGAGTTCCGTCGGCGCGCTCCACTTGCCGCCGCTCAGACTGAACACCTCCGCGACGCCGGCCAGCTTCTGCCCGTGAACGGTGCGCCACGGAACGCCGGCGAGAGCCATGCGCCCATCAGCTCGCAATGCCACCGCCCAGCCAAATTCATCGCCCTTCGCGGCTCGCGTCCCCAGACTGAGCTGTACGGGAGCACCCCATGTGCCCCCGTTGAGCGTGAACACATCCGCCATTCCCGCGTCGGCGCGCCCGTTGACCGCGCACCGATACGCTCCCACCAGGGCTGTGCTTCCGGTCGAGCTGAGAGCTACGGATCCACCAAAGTTGTGACACCGCGGAAGGCTTGGCCCGTCAAGCTGCGTTGGAGCGCTCCATGCATTTCCGTCAAACGTGAACACCTCGGCCGCACCCCGGCCCAGGTAACCATTTACAGTGCGGTCGGGCACTCCAATGAGAGCGATGTTGCCGTTCGCACTTAGTGCCAGCGAACTCCCGCCCGCGTCACTGCCGAACGCGTCTCCTGCTGCCGCCGCCGTCCCTAGACTGAGCTCCGTCGGACTCCCCCAGCTGCCTGCGCTGAATCTAAAGACCTCTGCCACCCCTGCATTGGTTTGACCGTTGACTGTCCGTCGCGGTACGCCGACCAGGGCCGTATTCCCGTCTGCGCTCAGAGCGACCGATAGGCCGAAGAGGTCGTTGGCCTCCGCTGCTGTCCCGAGGTTCAGCTCGGTCGGACTACTCCATGTGCCTCCACTGAACCTATAGACCTCCGCGGTCCCGGCGTGTGGAACCCCCTTCAAGCTGCGGCTGAAGGCCCCCACTAACGCCGTCTCGCCATCCGCGCTGAACGCTACGGAAGACCCGAGCTGGTTCATGGTCGCCGCCTGGGTCCCCAGACTCAGCTCCGCCACGTGCACGGGCTTTGCTTGCTGCGCACTTCTTGCCTGTGCTCCGATAGGTCCTGACCACGCCCCCAGAGTCAGCAGCATGGCGACTATACAAAGGCCGGACCCTCCGACCGCAACGATGCGTGACTTCTGGCCCAAACCTGTGACATGACTCGAAAGATTCCTCGGTAGCTCTGTACGTGCTGTCATCTCGACGAACATCCTTTCTGCCGCGCATGAACCTGCGTGGGTCCGAGAAATCTGTTCCCACCGGCTGGTCACGTCGGGCACCACCTCACCAGTACACGGTCACAGGACCGGCGTGCATCGGGCAAGCACCCGATAAACCGCTCCAATGTTGCTGATTTCTTGCGGCTCGCACCTGATCGAGCTTCCAATTCCGTAGGTTCGGCCTCGCGACTAGTTTTATGGCGCCCCTGACACGTTGCACGATCTGGGCAGACTTCCCCCGTGCCGGCACGTTCCGGAAACCAAGCTGGCGGCCTTGGTCGATAGTGACCTAGCTTCGCACCCCCATGGGCCACCACCAAAGATGAAAACGGCTCCCTCGGGTCCTTGCTAGGGGAGTGCTGAGAGTGTCGGGAGGTTGACAACCGCGACCGCCAGAAACAGTCATTTTCGATTCACCAGCGGGGCAGCCAGGCCGTCGAACAGATCCAGCTAGGTGCACATATCGGCCAACTGATACGAGTAGCCGGCCGGTCAGCGGCAACAGCCTCTTGTGCCGGACCGCTAGCTTTCCGTCCTCAAATTAACGTTTCCGATACCGGACTTGAGGACGATGCGGACAGCAAACTTCGATCGTCCGTACTCCGAGTTGATGTAGGCGTCGCCCTGCCTCGTGAAACCAGGTGCGTTGACGTGTCCTAGGCCATGAACCGCGACACGGACGCCGATGAGCGCCGGCGCCGAAACGGTCGTGTTGCCCACACCGCCGTCAATGATCGCCGAGACGTTGTGCTTCCACGGAACAGACAGGTTGATTGAAAGGTTGCCCGGGCCCGCCGTAATCTTGACGATCTTGAGTGACGGACTTCCAGCGTCGATAGACACGTTACCCGGTCCGGCGGCGACAGTCAGGGTCTTGAGCCTAAGGGTGCTGAGACTGAGCGTGGCGTTTCCCGGTCCGCTCGTCACGTTCAGATCGATTGGTATTCTGTCCGAAAGCTTCACGTCCCAATCGTTCCGGCCGTTCTTCGCCGACTCTAAACTCGGTTGACTGATCTCCAGCTCACCGCGTTTGCCCTTGACTGCATAGAGCACGGTGGGCCTCCAGGAGGAAGGTCAGTACGTGAACCTCGCGTCTAGGAGCGGCCGCGCCCCGCCGCGAATTCGTAGGTTCCCTGGTTGCATCACGACGTGAACGTGCGCCGTACGGGCGTCTTGGGCCTGAACCGAGCGCGGTTCGACCTTTGGGGGGCTGCTGGCGGCCGGAATCCCCGCCACGTCACAGCCGGCGGAACCCGCAGCCACCAGGAGGACCGCCGCGATAGACGCCAGCCCACTCCCGCCACTCATACGCCGTCTACGTCCATTCCTCTTCGATATACGTATTCCCCTCGTGAATCTCGAATGCGGAAAGAGCGGCTGCTCTCACAATCGCCTCCTCGTTGCCCCAACACGGCGGGAATACACCTCACCCGAAGCCGAACTCTGACGACACGGCCTGGTGCTAAGAGCCTTCCGTGCCTCCCGTACCTCCAACTCCGACGGCCGCATCGAATGCCATATCACTCTGGCTTTGCCTGCACTCACTGCTGGCATACCGCGACTGCGCCTTCCGTACTTCACGCCGTCTGCTCCAACGCCACATTCCCCCATGCTGACCGTACACCGGTCCACCCGAAACAACAATCGGCTCCAGACCTGATTCCCACGGCGTCTTGGTATGACGCGGAACTCGTTCTCACGCCACGCCAAAGTTCAAGGGGTGGCTACGCGATCGAGAGTCTCCACGTGCCCGACTCTCGTTTCACCGCCAATCCTATCAGCGAGACGAGCCCTATCCTCAAGGGCGACTCAGTATCTATCCACCTGCCTCCCGCAGGGCGATGAAAACTGGCAACTCCCGCCTACACCAAGGCTTCACCCAGTTCCAGCACCTCCGATATGCGTCTCGGCAAAGCCGCCAGCACGTCCTCGGCTTCACCTTCGCTGACGTACCTCTGCAGTACGATCCAGACTGTGCTCGTCACCTCAGCACTACTGTGACCGCTCGAGAACCGCACATTCCGTCCTATCTCTTCCAGGAATTCCGCTCGATCCATCTTTCTGGGCACTCTGGCCGGGTTCCAGCCGTCATAAAAGATCCCCTTTACCAAAAGCGGTAGCTGAGCTGCCAGATTCGCGGCTTCCTCCACCGTCAGCCTGTCCCTAAGCGTGTGAAGCACCGCCCGCAAAGCTCCATAAGCCGCACTCCGGTGTCCTTGCCAGCCCAGGTCCTCTTCTATATCCCTCAAAAGCGCATTCGTCTTCTGAATCGTCTCGTCGAACACATCAAGCCCAGTGTTAGCCATGACTGCACCCCGTGCAAATTGTGATGGTTCAGTTTCCGGCAAATCCGGTGCCACCGTATCAGGTCTCTGCTGTCAAGGCCAACACCAAGCCGGCCCCCAAACAGTCGACCCCCTATCCTCGCTAGATCGACCTTGCGACGGCGGCTTCTGCCACACCGGTTCAACGAATCCCTGGACGCCTAGAGGCAGCCACAGTCAAATCGTGCCCCAAATGCCGCTCATAACTTCGCCCCTCCAAGCGCTATCATGGAGTCCATTCGCCTGCATCGCTGTAGGCAACACCACTGTGCACCTGAAGGGTCGGCGCGAGGATACCACCTCACCGAGCAACCGACAGCCAACACTGTACTCCGAACTGCCCGCTGTATACTGTTTACTGACGCCTGATCACAATCTACCGCTCACCACCGGCAACGCTCACCGACCACCGATCACCGTCAACCGTTTACCGTCCACCGTCTACCGTCTACCGTCTACCATCTCCCCATGAACCAACCTCCCACCACCACTCCCCCACTCCCCTACGACGATTGGAAAGACACGCTGGACACCGTCCACATGTGGACCCAGATCGTCGGCAAGGTCAAGCTGGAGCTTTCCCCGTTCCTCAATGAATGGTGGAACGTCACGTTCGAGGTGACCGCTCGCGGCATGACCACAGGTCTCATCCCGTATCGTGACCGCGCCTTCCAGATTGACTTCGACTTCGTCGATCACAATCTATTCATTCATACGGACGGCGGGGCCACGAAGACGATGGCGCTTGTCCCACGCACTGTCGCCGACTTCTACGGGGACTTCTTGGACATCCTCGCCTCCACCGGCATCGAGGTGACCATCAACCCCGTCCCCACCGAGGTCCCCAACCCAATCTCCTGTGACACGGACCGCGTGCACTCTTCATATGACCCCGATTTCGTCAACCGTTGGTGGCGCATCCAGGTTCAGACCGCCAAGGTGCTTCAGCGGTTCCGCTCACCCTTCGTGGGCAAGAGTAGCCCGATCCAGTTCTTCTGGGGTTCGTTCGACCTCAGTTACACCCGATTCTCCGGCCGGCCGGCTCCAAAACTCGAGGGAGTACCTCGCTTCTTCCAGATCGCCGAAGATCAGGAGAATGCCGCATTCGGCTTCTGGCCCGGCAACCCCAACGCCGCCGGAGTGGCACTCGGGCGGCCGGCGTTCTATTCGTACATGTTTCCCGCCCCCGAGGGATATGGGGAGGCGAAGGTCCGTCCCGAAGCCGCTCGTTTTGACGGCAGCCTGGGCGAGTTTGTGCTCGCGTATGACGACGTGAGACAGGCGGAGTCGCCTGAGGAAGAGCTGCTCGCCTTCTTTCAAAGTACATACGAGGCCGGCGCGAATCTCGCCGGATGGGATCGTGCCGCTCTTGAACGACCGGTACCTACGTCACCAGCCAGGTGAAACCGTGACCCCGGCCGGGCCCACTGAGCTTTTGCTGGGTCCGCTCGACAGTCGGCGCGCGTAGGTTCTCCGTCTAAGCGGCCTAACCGGGCGGCCACGAGCCAAGCGGCCGGGCAATCTCCCAACGATGGCCAAAGGGATCAATCACGCTGCCAATGCGCCAGCCATGGCTGCTATAGGGCGCCATATCCTCCGATGCGCCCGCCGCCACAGCCTGATTCCAGACCGCATCGGGGTCCTCGACCGTCAGAATCATACTGACCGACCGGCCGCCCAGGCTCAAAGGAGTAAACCGTTTGAGCTCGTCGCTTTCGCCGGCCGCGATCCAGAACTCGGCCCCATCCACCGACAGCTGCGCGACCCCGCCATCGCTTACCTGATGCAGCACGACGGCCCCAAAGGCTGCTTTATAGAACTCGACCGCTTCAGGTCCGTCCGAGACGATCAGGTTGGGCGCGATATCCGTCTTGACCCCCCTGCCTGAGCGGGTCTGGTTCATTCGCAACCTCCTGCTTACGATGGTCCGAGAAATCGCCACGACGGCATCGGCGCACCAAACGCTGGCGACATCGACGCTCTATTCCACCATAGACCTCGGTTTCGAGAACACTGGATGAAGCGGCGGAGCCGCTGGCGAAGCCACGACTCGAAGGACATCTCCCGCGCCCCGCAATCACAGCGTCTTCAGGACGGCCCAGAAGTTGCCCCGTCTATCTGTTCAAATCCTCGTACTCCCAAGTTCACAGGAATCTGAAGTGGATAGCACTTGAAGCAATCGGTAGATGCGGACCTCGCGCGCCAAGCGAAGCAGATCGAGGACAGCGTCACCGTCGACCTGCCTCCTGAACCGCCCCAACATCAAAGAGTTACGGTAGACATCCGGGCCATTACCGTGATCAAGGTGCTGGCAATCCTCTTCGGCGTCCTCGTGCTGACTCGCATATGGGAGGTCATTACGTGGCTCGCCGTGGCGACCATGCTTGCGGCGGCCCTCGCTCCCTACTTGGCCTGGCTCGAAAGACGCGGGATGCCCCGGGGCCTTGCACTGACCATCGTGTTCGTGTCTCTTGTCGCGATTGTGCTCGGCCTGGTCGCGCTGATCGTGCCCGGCTTAGTAGCTCAAACGCGATCCCTGGCACACGAGAGCGGAACGTACGCAACCGAGATTCAAAACATGCTTGCCCAGCACAACATTCATGTCCCCATAAAAAGCTCCCTCAAGAATCTGCCCCAGCTGATCACCACGCAGAGTGGCACCCTCGTCGGCCTGGCCGTGAGCCTCTTCTACAGTGCGGTGGCCATGGTGACCATCGTCATCGTCACCATGTATCTCCTGATTGACCAGGAGCGCATCAAAACCTTCTTTGTCGGTATGTTTCCCCAAGATCGGCGGGCCGGCGTTCTCCGCGTCCTGTCCGAGATGCGCCGTCAGGTCGGCGGCTATGTCCGGGGCCAGATAATCAGCTCGTTTCTCGCCGCCACCTTTGCGGGAGTAATTCTATTCGCCCTCGGCATCCCCCACTACCTGACCCTCGCGGCCTTCGTCTTCCTCGCTGATTTCGTCCCGATGTTCGGCCAGACCATAGGCACCATACCCCCGGTCCTGATCGCGCTGACCATTTCGCCGGTGAAAGCCTTGATCGTCCTCGTGTTGTTTGTCCTGTACCAGCAGCTCGAGAACCACGTCATCGTGCCCAAGGTATATGCGAACACCCTCGAGCTCTCTCCGCTGGTCGCCCTGATGGCACTGCTCCTCGGCGCCAAGCTACTCGGCATCGTCGGCATGCTGCTCTCTCTGCCGCTCGTCGCCGCCCTTCCAGTGATCCTCGACTTCGCCGGCATTCATATACACGCCGCCGCCGGTGAGCTGAGAGCGGAGCCCGATGCTGCGAAGGACCTAGACGGTCACTAGAGTCGCTATTGGTGAGCCTGTTCTCTGCGTGTTCTAGTCAGATCCAATGGACTGCGACCTAGACCGGCAAAGACATCGACTACATGAAGTGGAAAGCTCAAACGGATGCTAGGGCAGGCCTCTACCACGTCGTGTGAGGTAGTTCACAGAGAGCCATCCCAAAGGGATCGTATACTGAACACGGCAAGCTCCGATACACTGTGCCACGACCCGAATTGGGGGCACAAGAGCAACCAGCGGGTCAAGTCGCCTTGGCTCGGCTTTCGCGAGGTCCCGGCTAGCCGTGGCCGCGTTAGCCTCGGCCCCTTGCAGCCCCATCCGGCTGCTCTCCCGTGAGCGCTTGAGCACGACCTTTGCAGTTGGGTGCCTGAAGGTGCTCGCCCTGTTGGCCAACCCCGCCCGGGGATCGAGAGAGTTGAAGAGCGTAGCCTTAAATGCCGCGTGCCGTTCGAGAGGATCGTTGGACCGAATGTCGTGCCTCGGCTGGGGCTGATGAGCCGCTCGATGGACCACGCGGTCGCGGCTAAAGGAAGGGATGGATCTGGTGGTTGAACCGGTCGTGATGGCTCGAGACCTTCGGAAGGAGTACGGCGACTTCACCGCCGTGAAGGACATCTCCTTCGACGTCTTACCCCAAGAGTGCTTCGGATTCCTGGGGCCGAATGGCGCCGGAAAGTCCTCGACCATGAAGATGATCTACTGCCGCACCCCGGTCACCTCCGGCACCCTCCAGGTGGTCGGGCTGGACGCGCGCCGCCAGCGGGCGATCAAATCACGCATCGGCGTCGTCGCTCAGGAGAACGACCTTGACCCTGACCTCACCGTCCGGCAGAACCTGGCGGTCTACGCCATGTTCTTCGGACTGAGTCGGTCAACCGCCTACGACAAAGCGGACGAGCTGATCCGGTTCACCAGTCTGGAGGAGAAGTCCGCTAGCCTGGTGAAGGAGCTCTCCGGCGGCATGAAGCGACGCCTCACCATTGGCCGGGCCTTGGTGAATGATCCCGAGCTGCTGATTCTCGACGAGCCGACGACCGCCCTTGACCCGCAGGCCCGCCTCCTGATTTGGCAAAAACTGGCCGACCTCAAGGCAAAAGGCGTTACCCTGATCATTTCGACCCACTACATGGAGGAGGCCTCACGCCTCTGCGATCGCCTTGTCATCATGCATGAGGGACAGATCCTGACGGACGGCGCTCCACGCCGCCTCATAGAGGAGTACGCCGGGGGCTATGTCATCGAGCTGGCCGCCGCGAGCATCTACATGCAGCCCCTTCTTGAGTCGCTCGCCGGCCGCCTGCAGTATCAGGAAAAAGTCGGAGACACGGTGTTCCTTTACAGCACCGACGGACTCGAGGCTCGCCGCTCGATGATCGAGATCGGCATCCCGCCTGGCGAGGCGCTCGCTCGTGAGTCGACCCTCGAGGACGTCTTCCTTCGTTTGACCGGCCGCGATCTGATAGAGGCATGATGATGGCCGTGCCGGGAATCTCGATACTGCAGCCGGAGCCGGCTCAGGCCGTCCGTGTCTGGTACCGGCATGGCCTGTCATACCTTCGCTTCTACCGAACGAGTATCATGCTCAACTTCTTCGAGCCGATCACCGGCCTCGTGGCGCTCGGCATTGGCCTTGGCCACTACGTCGGCGCCATCGAGGGTATGAGCTTCCTGCAGTTCATCGCTCCCGGACTGGTCTGCGTGACGGCGATGAACTCGGTCAGCTTCGACACGCTCTTCGGGACGTACAACTACCTGCACGAGAATCGCGTCTACCCTTCGATGATCACCTCGCCGATGTCCGTGGATGATCTCATCGCCGGAACGCTTCTGTGGCAAGCCACCCGGGCAGTGATCTACGGCGGCATCTTCCTGCTGGTCATTACCGCATTCGGCCTGGTCCACTCTCTCTGGGCGCTCCTGGTCTTCCCCGTCCTCGCCCTGACCGGCGTGATGTTCGCGGCTCCCGCTCTCTGCATTGCCGCCGTGGCCAAGGCCTTCGAGCAGATGTTTTACTACATCACGCTCGTGATTACACCTATGTACATGTTCTCGGGAATCTTCTTTCCGCCGGACAAGCTTCCCAAGCCCGTCCAGAAAGCTATCTGGTTCACCCCGCTCTACCACGTCGCCCACCTGGTCCGCAGCCTCGTGCTCGGCGACGTTCGGCTCGACTTGCTCGGCGACGTCGCCTGGATACTCGTGTTTACATTTATCGCGCTGTTGTTTCCGGCAGGCCTGATACGGAAACGTCTGCTGGTATAGAGCCCTAACGCACCGGCCGCAACTTCGAAGTTAGGAGAGAGCATCACATGGAGGAGCACCTCGAGGACGTCCTCGATCTGGACGCGGCTACCGCCCCCGGCGACCTCCCCGTCTCGTTCATCGTCAAACGGGAACAAGCCAAGCGGCATCAGTTTCGGCATGACAACACCATCGATCCGCTGGCGCCTTCTCCCGACGCCGCTGTCGTCGTGACCGCCTTCGCCGGCGAGTTTACCGAGCTGGCTCGCGCCTGCATCTTCTTCACCACCGACGGAACCTTGCCCGACGAATCGTCCGAGAAGATCGATATGTCCGTAACGAGCACCGAGTGGCAGGTCCTGCCGGGTTACCTCACGATCTGGAAAGCGAGCATCCCCCGGCAGGCCTCCGGGACACTCGTGCGTTACCGGATCGCCGGTTGGACGCACGAGTCGGCGGCCGGTAACTCGAGTCCCAGTCTCTGGGCCCAGGACGGACAGGGCTTTTGGTACCGCGTCCCTCCACAGGCCGCCGTGACGACCTTCGCCTACACCGTCGAGGCCGCCGGTACAGCCGAGCCCCAGTGGGCCCGGGATGCCGTCATCTACCAGGTCTTTCTCGACCGCTTCCGCAACGATAGCCCCGACGGATCGTTTCCCGCCGCCGGCCCCAACGACATTCATGGCGGCACCCTGAACGGCGTGCGTGCCGCGCTGCCCTACCTGGCAGATCTAGGCGTCGACTGCGTGTGGCTGTCCCCTGTCAATCCGGCCAATACGTACCACCGTTACGATGGGCTCGACTACTACTCGGTCGACCCGGTCCTCGGAACCAAAGAGTCGATGAAGCAGCTGACGGCCGCTGGACGCTCGCTTGGCCTGCGCTTCCTCTTGGACTTCGTTCCCAGTCACTGCTCGGCCCGTCATCCGGCGTTCCTGGCCGCCCAGGCCGATCCACAGGCGGAAACGGCCTCGTGGTTCACCTTTTACGAGCACCCCAAGAAGTACCGATCGTTCCTCGATATGACCCCGTTCCTTCCTTCCTTCAATACCGACGACCCCGGCGCTCGCGAGTACATCATCGGGTCCGCCGTACAGTGGCTGAGGGACTACGGTGTCAGTGGCTACCGCCTCGACCACGCCATAGGCACCAGCATGGACTTTTGGACCGCGTTCCGCCGCGCAACGAGGGCCGCTCTCCCCGACTCGTTTACCGTTGGCGAGGCCACCGACAGCCCCGACTCCTTGCGCCGTTTCCGCCAGAGGCTCGACGCGATTCTCGATTTCCCCCTGGCCCGCGCTCTGCGCTCGACGTTCGCCTCCAGGCACTGGAGCGTCCTCGAGCTGGATCGCTTTCTCACCTCCTACGAGCGCTTCATGTCGACCGGCCCCCACCGGGTGAGCTTCCTCGACAACCACGACATGGATCGGCTTCGTGTTCGTCGCGGGTCAGGACACCCACCGGCTGAAACAGGCTGCCCTCTGCCAGTTCGCGCTGGCCCCGACTCCGACCATCTACTACGGAACCGAGATCGGGCTGATCCAGAAGAGGGGTCAGCACGAAGGCGGGTTCGGCGGCGATGCGGAGGTTCGCGGAGACATGATCTGGGATGAGGATCGCTGGGACCACGATGCGCTTGACTTCTACAAGAGATTGATCGCGATCAGAAGGAGCCGCGAAGTCCTCCGTACCGGGCTTCGGCGCTCGCTGCACGTTGACCAAGCAAACGGCGCGTACGTCTTCGAGAGATATCACGACAATGGCAGCTCGCCCTCGGTGCTCGCCGCTTTCAACCTGGGATCGCACGATCTCACGATCGACGTGCCCGCCCGGAACAGCTCAGTCGACGCGTGCCTTCTGTCCGCGGGCGGCGCGTCGATCGAAGCCGGCACTGCCACGGTTCGCCTCAAGCTCGAGGCCGGCGCCGCTGCGCTCTTCGGACACCGCGACGAGTGATGCCGTCGAGGGTGAGATAATTACCGGCAGCAAGACCACTGAGAGCGAGGGCATGAGCGAAGAGACCGCGTCGCCTCCGGTGCGCGCGCAGGACATTTTGGGTGGCGGCCACGTAGACGAGACCGTGGTCGTGGAAGGATGGGTCCGCACCCGCCGCACGTCGAAAGCCGGACTGACGTTCGTGGAGGTCAACGATGGCTCGAGCCTGACAAACCTGCAGGTCGTGGTCGAGCAGTCGCTTCCCAACTACGAAGACGTCGCACATGTGGCAACCGGGAGCAGCATTCGCGTGTCGGGGAGAGTCGTGGAGTCACCCGCGGAAGGCCAGGCGGTGGAGGTCCGCGCGGAGTCGATCGATATCATCGGAGACTCGCCGGAAGAGTATCCGCTGCAAAAGAAGCGGCACTCGTTCGAATACCTTCGCACGATCGCCCACCTTCGCCCCCGCACCAACACGTTTGGCGCCGTCGCCCGGGTTCGCAATGAGGTCTCCCGCGCAATACACGACTACTTCCAGTCGCGAGGGTACCTGTGGGTGCATACGCCGATCGTCACGGCCCTGGATGCCGAGGGAGCCGGCCAGATGTTCCAGGTGACGACGCTGGAAATGGATGCTCTCCCTCGAACGGATGGGCACGTGGATTACGCCAAGGATCTCTTCGAGCGGCCCAGCTACCTGACCGTAAGCGGTCAGCTCGAAGCGGAAATCATGGCTACGGCATTGGGCAACGTCTACACCTTTGGGCCCACATTCCGTGCTGAGAACTCCAACACTTCTCGCCACCTCTCGGAGTTCTGGATGGTCGAGCCCGAGGTGGCATGGTGCGACCTGACTCGCCTGCAGGACATCGGCGAGGAGTTCATCAAGTCGATCTTTATGGCCGTCCTGGAGAACGTGCCCGAAGACATTCAATTCTTCAACGACCGGATCGACGGATCCGTTATCGAGACCCTCGAGCACATCGTGGCCAGCGACTTCGTCCGCATCACGTACACGGAAGCCATCCGCCTGCTCGAGCAGTCAGGCGAAGCATTCGAGTTCCCGGTCGCCTGGGGGGTCGACCTTCAATCGGAACACGAGCGCTACCTGACTGAGAAGACGTTCAAGCGGCCGGTCATCGTCACCGACTATCCCCGTGAGATCAAGGCCTTCTACATGCGTCTCAATGACGACGAAAAAACGGTGGCGGCGATGGACGTGCTCGTGCCCCGAATCGGCGAGATCATCGGTGGCAGCCAGCGCGAAGAGCGCCACGACGTCCTGGTGCAGCGCATGAAGGATTCGGGAGTCAATCCGGAAGCGTACTGGTGGTACCTCGACCTCCGGCGATTCGGCTCCGTTCCGCACGCCGGATTTGGACTGGGACTCGAGCGAACCATTCAGTTCATCACCGGGATGGCCAACATTCGCGATGTCATTCCCTTCCCTCGGACCCCAGGTTCGGTGGAGTTCTAGAATTCCATTTAGGGCTTCTGGGCCTTGCAGATTTAACGCCGGCAGCTCGAAGCATGCCTGTGTTGGTGGCTGGTATGCCGTTTCGATAGAATGGGCCAACGCCGATGCCGCTACCGCAAAGGCACCGGCTATTTTCATAAGGTAGTCTCCAGCGGCATGTCAGCCCGCGTCCTCGTCCTCAATCAGAACTACGAACCGCTGAACGTCTGCCACGTTCGCCGGGCCTTCGTCTTGGTCATTTGCGGCAAGGCCGAGGTAGTGGAGCTCAACGGTCACATCCTCAAGACGTCGACCGAGTCCTATCAGTGCCCCTCCGTGATCCGGCTGCTGTACCTGATCAAGCGAGCTCATCCCGTGGCAAAGTTGACGCGCAAAGAGATCTTCATGCGCGACAACTACACCTGCCAGTACTGCGGATTGAAGACGCACGACCTGACGCTGGATCACGTGCTCCCGCGACATCGCGGCGGCCAGCATCGCTGGGATAACCTGGTGAGCGCCTGCAAAAGCTGCAACCACCGCAAAGGCGGTCGGCTTCCCGACGAGGCGCGGATGCGCCTTAGGGCGACTCCCGCGCAGCCCCGCGTCAGCCGCTACTACTGGGTATACCAGCATCTGCAGTCGAGCCACGACCCCAACTGGCTCAAGTTCATCCCCAACGCCGAGAAGATACTGGCACATTAGCCACCCGGTGCTGCTTGGCATTTGCCTCTGCATGCGCGGAGCCAAGAGCCTGAGCCCGGCCGTCACGAATGCTATTCCCCCGAGGTGCGCTCTGCCCATTCGCGTTACCTGCCCCGTACTAACTCTTGATGAAACCTCCTGATCCCGCGCCTTCGACCCGTCGAACCGAGCGCCGGCGATTGGCGGCCGTGATTGCCGTGGCCCTGGCGCTGGTGATTCTGGCTGGAGCCTGGTCGGTCAGAAGTCGCGTGGGATCCCATCCAGGGGCGACCTGGCAGCCCGCCGGTCTGAACGGACAGTTCGTTCACTCCCTGGCGCTCTCTCAAACGAATGGAGTAATGCTGGCCGGAACTGAGTCCGGGGTCTTCCAGAAGACGTCCTCGAGCGCCTGGCGGTTGACACTCCGGAATGAGGAGATATGGTCGGTCGCCCTATCTCCCGACGGCCGCCTCGCTCTGGCGGCCGACAACGCCGGCAACGTGGACGTGAGCCACGACGGAGGCGAGAGCTGGCGAACGGTGAAACTAGCAAACAACGGTGTCTACGCGGTGACGCTTTGCCCCGGATCCACCGAATGCATGATGGCCGGAGGAGCAGGCGGGGTCTTTCTCAGCCGCGATGGCGGGCGGAAATGGCGACAGGTGAGTTTCATCGGAAACAACGGCGTCGACTCGTTTGCCTGGCTGCCCGGGAACGACCGGACGGTCTACGCAGGAGTGGTCAGTGGCGGAGCCAATGGCGTCAACTCGATCTTGGTCAGCCACGACACTGGCAGGTCGTGGGTACCGTACGCCCATGGGCTGACCAGGGCGGGCGCGATGTCCGTCCTGGCCACTAGCCACTCGGTTCTCGCCGGCACTATGGGACACGCCGTCTGGCGCGTCAGCTCTAATGGAAGCACCTGGAGCCAGGTCCGAAAAGGTCTCCCGCCGACCGGTGATCATGTGGCCGCCCTTACGATGGCCACCCCCACCGGTAGGCTATTTGCCGGAACTGAAGCCTTCGGCGTCTTCGCCTCGAAGGACGATGGACGCGCTTGGAACCCGATCTCCAATGGACTGCCGTCGATGGGAGGGCAGCGGCTCGTTCTCGGGCTTCTCTATTCCCCTGCTGAACACGTCCTCTTTGCCGCCACTCCAACCGGCATCTACCGGCTTCATGTGCGCTAGATAAAGCCTCCCGCCGGACATGCCGTTGTCGCGAGGACGCTCAACCCGCGCCGGATCCTGCGACAATAGTACGGATGCAGATACAGGCCCCAAAGCACCAATCGACCCGCGTGCGTCGTGCCCTTCGATGGCGCACGCTGTCCGCTGTCGCCGGCGCCGCCCTCACGCTGCTTGCGCTGACTTCGTGCGGTGGCGCCGCGGGATCGCAGCCACCCAAGCTTCCCCGGAATGCGGTCAAGGTCAAGATCGTGGGAAACCCATATGGAAACCCCGACTCGCTCTACGTGCCGGCGACCGTTCACATCGTCGTCGGGCAGACGGTCGAGTGGCTCCAGACCGACGACTCCAAGCACACCGTGACTCCCGACGCAAACGCACCACCCGGATGGACCGGAGGAAGCTCGATCCTCTCCCAGGGACAGACCTATATCCACCGGTTCGCCAAGCCAGGAGTCTTTCGCTACCACTGCATGGTTCACCCGAATATGTTCGGGACCGTTGTGGTGCGAAGAAGATGATCCCTACGCCCGGCGATGCCTCCGTGAGCTCCGAGAGGATCGGTTGCCGATCGATATAATGAGCCGTTTGCAGGCCCAAATGAAAGGTTGCGTGGATTAGCGAGCAAGCGGCCGGCGCCGTGAGCCGGCGACGAAGAACCGCATTGATCGTGGCGTTACTGCTGATCGTCCTGGTGAGCGCTGGGGCCAGCTACGCGTGGTCCCGAACGCTGAGCGGCAGCTCCTCTCCTATATCGACCGGCCCCAACTCCCACGTGCACACCCTGAAGGTAATGGCGGACGGCTCGCTTATTCTCGGTGACCAGGACGGCCTGTGGCACGCCGGAGCCGGCGGAAAGCACTGGAAGTCGTACGGCGCTCCCCTGAACAATCTGATGCCGTTATGCGTCGCCAGGCTTGGAAACGTCATGCTGGCTTGCTCGACATTCTTGGTCAATGGGCCTATCCTCGTGGGCAAGCCCAACGGACTTTGGAGGAGCACGGACGGCGGCTCGCACTGGCAACGAACGACGCTGCCCGACAAATACGTCGTCGTGCTGGCCACCAACCCCTTCCTGCCGAACACCGTGGTTGCCTTCGCCGAGCCCGACGGGCCCAGGGGATCCATCGGCCACGGCGGCGTGTGGGCCAGCTCGAACGCCGGCGCAACATGGCATCGCATCAACACCTCTCTAGCGACCTCGGCCTACAATGCCATCGCGTTGCTTCCGGGAAAGCCGTTCTCGGTAATCTTCGCCACCAACTTCGTCCTCTGGCGCACCAATAACGGCGGCGCTACCTGGAACTCCTCCTCAAAGATCCCGGAGACACTCTCCCTCGCTCCCAGTCAAACGACCCCTTCGCTGGCATATCTCTCAGCTGGTAGCGGTATTTACAGGACGCAAAACGAGGGCGTCACCTGGAAGCTGATCTCGTCTCAGCCGCCCACTCCCGTCCTCACCGCGGCAAAGGTGCCTGGCGATCGGCTCTACGGCTATGCCGTGACCAACAAGCCGTACATCTACAGCCTGCAGAATGGCCATAAGGTCATTGGCACAAACCCCGTGCCGGGCAGCCAGCCAATTGTGATCGCCTCTGATCCCTCGGCGCCCAACCGGATCTATGCGGGCTATGACTTTCCGCTCCGCATCTACGAATCCCAGAATGGAGGACGCACGTGGGTGCAAATCGTTTGAGATCGCTTGCCCACCATGCACTTTCGCTCGCGCTTCTCGCCGCGGTCGTCTGCCTGTCGGCCTTCGCGGTCCATCCCGCTTTGGCTCGTAATGAGCTACCGAACATCCGGGTGGGAGCGATCTACCCGCTTAGCACCGGTGGAGAGCCTGCCGCCGACGAGTATCACGGCCTTTTAACCGCCGTTCGCTTGGTGAACGCCGCGGGAGGCGTCCGCGGCCGCCATATCACCCTTCGCCTGATCAACGTCGCCCGGCGTGACGACGCTCCGGCGGCTGTCAGCACCTTGAAAGCATGGCATGCTTCGATCATCATGGGTTCCGCCGAAAGCCTGGTGGGCGTCCCGGCTAGTCAGGCCACTCAACAAGCGGGCCTGATCTACTGGGAGGACGGTTCCGTAGCCACAATGCTGACCCAAAAGGGCAACAACGATGTATTCCGAACCGTAACCAACGGACAAACGCTGGGAAGAGCCGCCGCCGCCTTCGCGGCCAGCACGATCGCGCCCCGGCTCCACATTCCGCGTCATAAGCTTCGCGTCGCCGTCATTCATATTGTCGATATTTATGGCTCATCGGTAGCCGCCGCTCAAATCGCCGGCACGCGGCAGCTCGGCATGAATCTCGTTAAGGTCGTCTCCTACTACGCGACCAACGCGGACTGGCCAAAGATGGTCCATGAGCTCAAGGCTGCCCACCCCGATGTCATCCTGGTAGCCGCTTACCTGCAAGATGCTGTGGCATTTCGAAAAGAGACCATCCGCCAGAAGCTCCACGTTGGAGCCATGATTGGGACCAGCTCCTCGTTTTGCATGATGCCCTTCGCCCACGCCCTGGGAAGAGGCGCCATTGGCTTGTTCGCCTCGGATAAGCCGGACACTTCAATTAATGAGAAAGCGTTGCTCCCGGCCGCCAGGAGTCTTCGGCATCGGGTTGCCGCGAAATTCCATAAAGAGGGCTTTGGCGCTTCAATGTCGGGCCCGGCACTCGCTGGATTCGTTGGTGGCTGGGTGCTGTTCCATACCGTCCTGCCCCGAGCCGCCGTCGATCACTACTCCTTCGATTCGCAAGGCAGCGCTGGCGGTCAATCTTCCCTACGGGTCCGAGATCAACGGCGCAGGTGTTCGCTTCGCCGGGCCCAATGCTCCGGACGCCGGACAGAACCTGAGAGCCACCAGCGTCATATGGCAATGGCAGCACGTCGACAAGGCTGTGATACTCTGGCCCCATGCCTACGCCACCGGCCGGCCCCATTTCATCCCGCTACCCCTCAACCCCAAGTGAGGTGGTGGGCAGCAGCCCTTGCTGCCGGCCTTTTCGTTCTTCACTGCACTGCAGCTGAAGCTGACGGTCTGAGTACCGCCCCCTACCGCTATGTCCATCCGCCAAAGTTCCTGGCGAATTCCAATCTTCCGCCCAGTGGCACCTCACAAACTATGGGGTTCAACGAGCAGAACCCATTTGTATTCACCCCGGATATACAGGCCGCCCTTAGCTCTGCCCAAGGCGCTTTCGACCATCCGACAGGGCAGTCCGGCGTGCGCATCACAATCACTCCACTTCGTTCCTTTCCCCCACTGCCGTCGACGCCCGTCAGGATTCCCGGAACGAACACGCAATCACCCTTGACCCCGGACGGGAATGTCTACGGCTTCAAGGCGACGTACGTCCCCTCTAACCGGCCGGCCACGCCGACCAAGCCCCTCCTCATCACCCTCGAGTATCCCCACACTCCATACGAAATGGTTGCCCTCCACGGGGGTCGTTGGCAGGTGATTTGTTCTCAAACAACCTTGACCCTCACGCCGTCGACGGCCGCGTGCAACGAGCGAACCGTCTATCCCGCCGCGGCCCTGCTGTATGTGCCGGTAGGAGGCCAGGGACTCAAGGTTGTCGCCAAGCCGGCGGCCAAAAAAACCTTCCCGTGGTTAGTCGTCATCCCGATCGCGGTCGCGATCACCCTCCTGATAGTCCTTCTCGTCTGGATGTTGGCCTCGAGAAGAAAACCAACTCGATAATCACGCCCTGGCGCCTCTCGAGCAGGCTCAAGTAGCGTGAATACTTTCCAAGCATAAAAGTCAAAGGAGTCCCAAAGCTGCCTCCTCACCCAGCGGGCTTGGGCTACCGCTCTCCGTCTCCCGTCAACCGCTCTCCGTCTCCCGTCAACCGCTCCCCGTCTCCCGTCAACCGCTCCCCGTGTACCGTAACCGCCTACCGTTAACCACGTGCCCTCAACCGTCAACCCTCTACTGTCAACCGCCTACCGTCAACCCGTCTACCGCGCACCCTCATCCGTGAAACCTCTACTGTCAACCCGTCCACCGCCTACCGTCCACCGCCTACCGTCTACCGTCTACCGTCTACCGTCTACCGTCCACCGTCTACCGTCTACCGCCTACCGTCAACCGCCTACCGTCTACCGTCTACCGTCTACCGTCCACCGTCTACCGTCCACCACCACGTTCGGGGTACGATAGATTCATGCTGTACATGGTAAGGAGAAGTGAGATGAGAAAGAACCTCTTCGTTGTCCCCGTTGCCGCCGCTATTGCTATTCTCGCCACCGCAACAGTCTCGGCTTCTGTACCCAGCTCTGTCGTCTCCCGTATGAAAGCGGTCGGTAGCTACACCGTGGTGCTGAAGATTGGTCCTGCTGAGAAGATGAGCATGAGCGGCATGGGCGGCGAGAAGATGATCGGTGGCAAGAAAGCCCGCTGTTCCATGGGCGGCAGCATGCAGATGGTGGCTACTCGCTCCATGGGCATGGCCAGGTGCAATCACCACGTCGAGTTGCACGTTTACCGGAGCGGTAAAGTGGTGCACGGAGCCCATGTGCTGATCCGTCTGTACTGCATCAAGATGCATATGAACGTGTGGGTTCCCATCATGACGATGATGAAACCGATGCACCCGCTGGACTTCCATTACGGCAACAACGTCCATACACGAAAGGGACTCTACACCGTCTTCGTTACGGTCAACCGGGTCCACGGAAGATTCAACAACGTCTATCTGGGGTCGTAGCCAAGGCCTCGGTTGAGGGAATGTCGGCAGGCATCGTCTCAACACTCAGCCTCACTCGCGGGATTCAAGCGACGCCCTGGACACTGCGGCATGGGCTGAGCAAGCAGATGCAGGCTGTGTGGCGACGACTGCAAGACACTCAAACAGACCACATAACCGTCGTGTTCGACGTTGAGGGCCTGGTCTCATCGCAGCTCTCAGACTCGTGTCACATCTATCGTCGTTCGTCCTCGTGCCGGAGCCAACGCGGCTCACTCCGGGGGGACCGCTTAGGAGGAGATGATGACGGGCACACCCGCGAACCTTTGTTGACGGCGCGCTCACCTTTTCAAGAGTGAGGGCAGGAGGCGTGTCAAAACCAGCCGTCGTCGCCGGATACATTCTGTGCTGTCTTGTCGCTCTGAGCGGGCTCGCTGTTGCCCGGGCTCATCGCAGCTCTCAGACGGGTGCCACATCGATCGTGGTTCGTCCCCGTGCCGGAGCCCACGCTGCTCACGCCAAGACGACCGCGCGCATCCTGAGTAAGCTGTCTCGGACTATCGACAGAGACTTCCGTGTGCGCGCCCGCCGGTTGAAGGTTCGCATGTACTCCTCCCACCTGGCATTCGCTCGGGAGTTGCTGAGAACCGAGCACCTGTGGCCGGAGGGAATCGGCGACAACACGTCCAACATAGTGAGAGGCGTGCTGCGGTTGGGCCCGGGAGCCGGGCGCGACAAGCACCGCCTTGCTCATGTGTACACCGAGTGGATCCTCGACCGGCTGACGCACAACACCTCTGACTTGCAGCCGCGTCCCGCCTGGCTGTATGACGGGCTGGCGGAGTTTGAAGCCGATCGAGTGGCCGGAACTGCTATGTGCCGGAGAACAGGCGACGTTTCACTTCCCTTGTCGCGTCTCGCCTCACCCGCCTCATGGTGGAAGATCCGGGGTACGCCGTTCGGACCGCTTGAATACTGCGAGGCTGAGTCTCGCGTGTCGAGGCTCCTGTCCCACCTGTCATGGGATACGGTGCTGCATCGTCTGGAGACCTCCGGGTCGTGGACACGATTCGCGCGGCGAATAACCGGGCAGAAGTCTTAGGCAGGAGATCTTGCTGCCCCGTCCAGAGGCGTGTACTGCGAAAACAGACGGCCAACGACCTCGTTGTCCACATTGCCGCCCGAAAGAATGGCAACCACCTTCTTGCCTTTAACGCCCGGCACTTTCCCCAACAATAATGCAGCCACCGCCGCCGCGCCTGCCGGCTCCACCAGAAACTTCGTTCGCTGGGCGAGCGTGATCATGGCCCCGGCGATCTCGTCGTCGCTGACCGTGACGACGCGGTCGACGAGCCTCTGAATGATCGCCAGAGTGTTCGGGCCTGACCACGGCGCGTTGAGACCGTCGGCCACCGTCGAAAACCGGCTCAATCTTAGGGGCCGACCCGCGGCGAGACTCTGAGATACCGCCGTCGAGCCCTCGGGCTCAACGCCGACTACCTGCGTCTCGGGATTCAACTGCTTCACCGCGGTTGCCACTCCAGAGATGAGCCCGCCACCTCCAACTGGAACGACCACAAGATCCACACCGGGAAAGTCCTCCACGATCTCGAGCCCGACCGTTCCCTGTCCGGCAATCACGTCCGGGTGGTCGAAGGGGTGTATGAAGACCTGACCCTGCTCCTTCCTGATGTCCTCCATTGTCTCCATCAGCATCGTGCCGTCGGCCAAAATCGCACGCGCTCCATACCCCTCGATGGCCGCTAACTTGTTCTTGCTCGCGGTTGTGGGCATCACGACGGTGGCGCTGCTGTTCAGGAGGCGGGCGGCGTAAGCTACCGCCATGCCATGGTTTCCGGCCGAGACGGTGATCACTCCCCGACTGCGCTCGTCCGTTTGCAGTCGAGTCAGGGCGTTTATCGCGCCTCGGACCTTGAACGATCCCGTCTTCTGGAGGCTTTCCACCTTGAAGCACAAATCAGAGCCGGTCCAGTCTGAGAATGTCATGGAGGAAACGAGCGGGGTCCGATGGACGTATTCGACCACCACCTCCTCGGCCGACCTCACGTCGTCGCACGATATCACGTCTCAGACCCCATTCATGCCGCCGGCAAAGGGCCCACGCTTGCCGGACAGAGACCCATTGGGGGCCAGCGTTGCCGGCCGAATGCTACCCAACCCAACACACGTATGAAACTTCTCTCGAACCCGAGGCGCTCATGTGGGAGAGACGGGCCTCGACACCAGCCCTGGCCGATGCAGTCGTCTGCGATGGAATCTCCGCCGTAGGCTGTTTCAAGAGTTCAGAAGAGCGACCGGATGCCGTCGATCACGTCGCGCCCCATGCCCGTCAGTCCGCGCTCCCGACGGGCGATGCGCATCAAATCACGCCCCTTGTCGAGTTTCGGGGTGCTGTCTACCGTCAGCAGATCCAGTGCCATTTGATTCACCATCTGCGGATAGACGCCGAAGAATTGGCGATGACTGCGGAAAAACCCCGGCATTTTCCTGAGACTCTTGAGATCTTTCATAACGAAGCTGTGGGCCAGCTTTTGTTGATAGAGCGACAGACTTTCGGCGGAGTAGTCCCCACGACGCTTCGCCTCAACTGCCGTCTCGCCGGCAAACTTCCCGGACATGATGGCCAGGTTGGCCCCCTCTTGAAACATGAAGTTGACAAAGCCTGCCGTGTCGCCAAGCAACATGTAGCCGTCTCCGTAGGGGCGGGGAAGGTTGTCGTACTTCATCTCCGGGATCAGGTGAGCCGAGTATTCCTTGGTCTCTCCACCCGACAGCATCTGAGCTACAGCAGGATGCGCCTTCATCTCCTCGAGAATGTCGTTGGGCTTGACGTGCGCCTCGGACAGATGCTCCACGATGGCGCCGAAACCTACCGACAGCGTGTCCTTGTTTGTGTAGATGAACCCGCTGCCCATCGTGTTGCGTCCAAAGTCGCCGATGCAGAGCAGGGTTACTCCCTGGTCTGAGGGCACGTTGAACCTGTCGTTTATGGTGCTTTCCGGCAGATGGATGATTTCCTTTACCGCGAGCGCCGAGTTCTCCATCGTGTAGTCCTGACGCAGGCCGGCTTTCGTCGAGGCGAAGCAGTTGATGCCCTCGGCCATCAGCACGACATCAGCGTAGAGGTCGCCATCTTCGCGGCCCGTCTTCACTCCAACTACCCGGCCATTTTTGAAAATGGCGTCGGTGACCTGAGTCTCGTTGACTATATAGGCGCCGGCGTCCTCCGCCTTCTTGGCAAAGTACTGGTCGAGCTTGGCGCGCAACGCGGTGAATGCGTTGTACGGGGGCCGTGACCACTGCTCTGTCTTGAACCCCGTTTGAACTAGAGAGTCCTTTCCCAGCAGCCACAGTCGCTGATCGACAACCGGTCTCTCTAACGGAGCATCTTCCCAGAACTCCGGGAACACGGCCGCTGTGGCTTCACGGAAGAGGACTCCACCCCATACGTTTTTGGCCCCGGGGTAATCGCCCCGCTCCACCACGACAACTTCCATTCCGGCCTTCGCCATCACGTAGGCCGCCGCCGACCCTGCCGGACCCGCGCCTACGACGATGGCATCAAACTTCTCTCCGTCCTCGGACATGAAGCACTCCCGATAAAGAGTCGACCTAGTCCTGACGGATCAACGGCACGGGCTCGGTCCAGAAGATTCTACACAGCACCTTCGCCCCCTGGACGAACGGCCCATGCTGTCTAGCCGCCACTAGTTCAGCCCGTGAAATGTGACAGGCTTTGAACGGCCTCGAGGGCGAGATTGTAAAACCAGGGTATGATGCCGACCAGGAATGCTCCCGCCACCGACGCCGTGAGAGCCACACTGGCAGTCCACGGCTGCTTCAGCCTGGTCTCCCCGGCTTTCTCCGGCTGCATGAACATCACCACGACGACCCGGAGATAGTACACGATAGAGATGACGCTGGTCAGGACGCCGATGACCGCCAGCTCCGTGTGACCTGCCAGGACAGCAGCTGCAAACGCATAGTACTTGGCAAAGAAGCCCGCTGTTGGTGGGAATCCCGCGAGCGAGAACATGAATATTGCCGTCGCCGCAGCCAGCAGCGGATTGCGATAAAAGAGGCCCGAATACGACGAGATCTCATCGCCGACCTCGCCCCGGCTCTCGAGAACCAATACCAAGATGAACGCGCCGATGTTCATGAATGCATAGACGACAAAGTAGAACGCGACCGCCGTCGCGCCGAGTTGGTTATTGGCGGACATGGCCACCAAGATGTAGCCTGCGTGCGCGATACCGGAGTAGGCCAGCAAGCGTTTCATGTTGCTTTGCGACAGGGCTATGACGTTTCCGACGACCATGGTGACAATTGCGAGTCCCCACAGTATGCCGAACCACTTGTCCGAAAGCCCACCCATGGCGATGTTGAACACTCGCAGAAACGCGGCGAACACGGCTGCCTTCGTGGCCACCGACATAAAGGCGGTGACCGGCGTCGGCGCTCCCTCGTATACATCGGGAGTCCACATATGAAACGGCACGATCGACAGCTTGAACGAGAACCCTACTGCCATCAGGGCAATGGCGAGTAACACGAACGGGCTCGCCAGCGCCGCGTGGCACACTCCCGAATTGCCTAGACAACGTCCAATACGGACCAGGCTGGTATAACCCGTAGCACCATACAGCAACGCCATGCCATACACCAGGAAAGCCGACGCGAAGGAGCTGAGAAGAAAATACTTGAAACCCGCCTCTTGGGAGCGCGGCCGGCTCCGGTCGAACCCGGACAGAATATAAAGGGACAGGGACAGCAGCTCGAGGGCCAGGAACAGCGTTATAAGATTTGTTCCGGCCGCCATCAACATCATCCCGCCAGTCGAGAACAGGATGAGTGCGTAGAACTCGCCGGGATCAAACTGCGAGGTGCGAACATACGGCGGAGAGATGAGAATGGCCAGGGCGCATGCGAGCAGGAGAGCGAAGATAAAAAACTGTGCGAACCTGTCGCCGGTAACCATTCCTTCAGGTCCCTGCGGAAAAGCCAGACCGACATTCACCACCCAAAGATGAACCGAGGCAATGAACGCCACGGCCAGCGTGAGGAGCGCGGCTGTCGTGTTGACGAGTATCCTGCGCTCTTTCACAAACACGTCTAGAAGCAGCAGAAGCAGGGCTCCGCCTATGACGATCATCTCAGGCAGAATGGCTCCGTAGTCCGCGGGCGTGAGATGAATGGTCACTTATTTCCCCTTGTGAACCAACGCCGTTAGCTGAGTGACCGTCGGTGCCGTGCGATCTGTGACCGGTCTCGGCAAAACGCCAAGCCAGATGATGACGGCTGCCAGCGGCACCAGCATCACCATCTCGATTGTACGGAGGTCCCGGCGGATCCTCGGCTTCCTGACCGGATACTCGTATACCGTCGACCCGTCGTCGGGAGTGGAAGGCGGCGTCTCCGGCACCGCGGGCCCAACCGGGCCATGAACTATCCCTTGGAACCAACGAACCATATACCATGCAGCAACAATGGTCACCAATGCGGCTATGCTGGCGAACCAGGCGTTGGCTAGAAAGACGCCGATCAGTATGGTGAATTCGCCGGCGAAGCTCCCGAGGCCGGGTAAGTCCATTGCTGCCAGGAACAGCAGCAGCAGGAAAGCCGCCATGACCGGAAACGCCTTGGCCATACCACTCATCTCGTCCAGCCGGCGTGTCCCGCTTCTGGCGTATACCATCGCGACCATGAAGAAGAGCCCGGCCATGATGACCGCGTGATTGACCATCTGCAGGATCGATCCGTCGATACCCTGTTGATTCAGGGCAAAGATGCCGAGCAGAATGATGTTCATATGACTGATGCTGGCGAACGCCAGGGTTCGCTTGATGTCGATCTGAACTAGAGCGACCGTCCCGGCGTAGAGCAAGCCGATGATCGCGAGTATCGATATCAAGGCGGCAAAGTCACGCGAGCCCCTTGGAAAGATGGGCAGGCAAAACCGGAGAATGCTGAAAGTGGCGGTCTTGGAGAGAACCGACGCAAACAGGACGCTGACCGGCACGGGCGACTCGGTGTAGGCGTCGGCCGCCCACGAATGAAACGGCCACAGAGGGGCCTTAATGGCGAACGCCAGCATGAAGGCCAAGAACAGCCAGTCCTGCTGCCCTCCGCTCAATGGATGAGCTACCAGATAGGGGACGTTCAGGTTGTGAGCCGGGGTCGTTGCGTAGAGGTACAGAATGGCGACCAGCATGATGAAGCTTCCGAAGATCGTGTAGACGACGAACTTCGTGGTCGCATAGATGCGCTTCGACTCGCCCCACACCCCGAGCAGCAAGTACGCGGGGATCAGCATGACTTCCCAGAAGATATAGAAGAGAAAGACATTGAACGAGAGGAACACGCCCAGCACGCCCGTCTCGGCAATCAGCATGAGCGACATGTACAGCTTTACGCGCCGGTTGATCATCAAACAGGAAGCAAAGATGGCGATCGACATTACGGTTGTCGCCAACGGCACGAGCCAGACATTTAGCCCGTCAACGCCCAGGTAGTAGCTAATGCCGAGGCTCGGGAACCAGGTCTTGTGCTCCGAAAACTGAATGGTCCACCCAGAGTGTCCAACCGAGCTGGAAGCAGCCTTCGGCGCGATCTGGAACTTGACCAGCATGAAGATCGATAGGGCAAAGGTTGCCAAGGAGATCAGCAGGGCGAATATCTTTGGCGCTGTCCACTTCGGCCCTCCGGTTGAAGCCTCGTCCTCAGGAAACAAGAGCACGAGCGCACCGCCGACGGCAGGGAGGAAGAGCAGCACCGTCAGGAGGGGAAAGCTCAGATTGTTGGCAGTCAGCACCGTGGTGACGTCCTCACACGTTATTTCTTAAAGAGGTAGTAGCCGACGACAAGGACGGCTCCGAGTAGTATCGAGAGCGCGTAGTTGCGCACGTAGCCGGACTGAATGCGGCGTAAACCCGCACTCGAATCGCGTAGAGCAGTCCCCGTTCCGTCCACCACGCCGTTGATGACGTACTTCTCGACCACGGAGCTAAGAAACAGGGCGAATAGGGTAAATGGTCGGACGATCACTGCATCGTATAGATCGTCTATGTACCATCGGTTGAGTAGGAACCGATAGAGCCAGGGCGCCATTGCCGAGAATCGTTGGGGCGCAGGCTGCCGTCGGTAGTAGACCTGATACGCCGCATAAATACCCAGGCCAACTGCTACCGTCGTGATGAGCAAGTGACGCCCATTGAACCGGCGGCTCGGGCGGTGCATGGGGCAGGTACCGGTCGAACGTTGGCGACAGCCAGTTGCCGATGTAATCGGTGCCGTCGGGAACCCAGAGGTATCCGCCGACGATAGACAGCACAGCCAGTATCCCCATCGGAATCTTCATGACCATCGGTGGGTCGTGAGCGTGATCGGCCAGCTCAGGGTCGCGCGACTCGCCGAAGAATACGATAAACAGTAGCCGGAACATGTACAGCGCGGTCAAGCCGCTTGTTATCACGAGGAAGATCCATACGATCCAGAGCCACCCGGCGCCGGAGGCATGGGCGTAGATCGCCCCGATGATTTCGTCCTTGCTGAAGAACGCCGACAGAAGCGGAACTCCGGCGATGGCCAGCGCCGCGATGAAGAAGGTCCAGAACGTGAACGGCATTTTGGTCCTGAGGCCACCCATCTTGCGGATGTCCACGTTGTCGTGGAGGGCATGCATGACTGCACCTGCCCCCATGAACAGGCAGGCCTTAAAGTAGGCGTGGGTCGTAAGGTGGAAAATACCGGCCACGTAGGACGCCGAGCCCACGGCCACAAACATGTACGCGATCTGACTCATCGTCGAGTAGGCCAGCACGCGCTTGATGTCGTTGTTCGCCAGTGCGATGGTCGCGGCGACGAAGGCCGATGCCGTTCCAACTATGATGACCACGTTCTGAGTAAACGGCGCCGAGTGGAACAGGGGATAGCTACGAGCAATCAGGTAAACACCGGCCGTAACCATGGTGGCAGCGTGGATCAGGGCACTAACCGGCGTTGGCCCCTCCATAGCGTTCGGCAGCCATACGTGAAGTGGCAGCTGAGCTGACTTGGCCACCGCCGCCACCAGCAAGAAGAGCGTGATCAAACGAACCGTAGACCCGTCAAAGGGCAGAACCGAATGAGCTCGCGTAAAGACCGAGTTGTACTGCAGTGTGTGGAAGTAGCGAAACAGAATGAAGGCTGCAACCATCATTCCCCAGTCGCCGATAACGTTGACTACTAGTGCCTGCCTAGCAGCCGTTACCGCCGAAGGCCGCTCGTACCAGAATCCAATGAGCAGGAACGAGGTCAACCCGACCCCAGCCCAACCGATCAGCAGAAACAGATAGTTGTCTGACAGCACGAGCAGAAGCATGGTGAAGATAAACAGATTCATGTAGCAGAAGAAGCGCCGGTAATCGCTGTCCTCGGCCATGTACCCGACCGAATACACGAGGATCAAAAATCCTACTCCCGTCACGATCAAGGTCATCACGCAGGAGAGTGGGTCGACGAAGAGGCCGAAATCAACCCTGAAAGTGCCGGACACGATCCATGTGTAGCCGACAGTATCGTGAACTTTGGCGGTGCCCACGAGGCCTGAGACGTAGGCAAACATTGCCAAGCGCTCCCGCAAACGCAATCGCAACTGAGCCGGGACCGATAACGCTGACCGCACGCCGCGGCAGGAACGATCCGAAGGCCAGCAGCACAAAGCCGACCAGCGGCATCAGCAGTACCACCCAGTCGGCGTTCGAATCACTCATTTGCGCACCTGCCCGTCAGCCGTGCATCGAGTCGAGGTCGTCGACGTCGATGTCCTGTCTCGTTCGGAAGATAGACACGATCAGAGCGAGGCCCACCACTACTTCGGCGGCCGCCACGGTCATGATCATGAAAACGAAGACCAACCCATCGGCAGAATTCAGATAGTGTGAGAACGCCACCAAGGTGAGATTGACCGAGTTCAGCATCATCTCAATCGACATGAAGATGATCAAGGGGTCCCGACGGATGAGCACCCCAACTGTCCCCAGAGTGAACAAGATGGCACTGATGATGAGGTACGAGGAGACTGTCGGCGTCATGTGGGCCTCCGCTCCTTGCCGAGAGCAACAGCCCCGACCATAGCCACGACGAGCAGGAATGGAGTGATCTCAAACGGCAACAGGAATCCGTTGAACAGCTCGTGGCCAAACGCCTGCACGTTTCCTCGCTGCGCGACCAGCGTTCCGTAGTGCCCGTGCGCCCCGGTCATCCCAGTGGAGGATTGGGACACGAAGAAGATCACGCCGGCTAGTAGCATGATGCCCAGAATCATGGCGCCGTATCTTTGCAGCGGCTGCGACTCGGCAAAGAGCGAATACTCATGAACGCCAAGCAGCGTGATGACGAACAGGAAGAGAACCATCACCGCGCCGGCATATATCAGTACCTGAGCCGCCGCAATGAACTGAGCGTTGAGGATTAGGTAGAGGACGGCTAGGTTGGCGAGCGTCACTATCAGAGCAATGGCGCTGTAAACCGGCGTCGGGGAGGCGATCACGCCTATGCCACTGAGCACCGCGAGAACCGCGGCCACCCAGAACACCACAACCTCAAGCACAGGCAATGAGAACTTCCTCCCGTCGAACCAATCAAACTGCGCTCCCCGCCGGGAGCTGAACTGACTCCGGACCGCCCTACATTCCGGAAGCTATCTCAGCAAAACCGGAAATCCCACATCTGAAACCATCAGCATTCCGTGCGGCACTCGCTGTCGTCGCGCCAGTCCTGCCCTCTTGGTCCGTATCACTGCTTCAACACCGCGGGAGTGACCAGCGGGTCCAGGAGTCTGGCCTTGTCATAGATGAGAGAGCCGCGCTCGTAGTCGGACATCTCGAAGATGGGCTCCAACGTAATCGCGCCCGTCGGGCAAGCCTCCTCACAGAACCCACAGAAGATACAACGAAGCTCGTCTATCTCGTATATCCGCGCGTATCGTTCTCCAGCAGACGTCGGATTGGCAGGATCGTTCTCGGCAGCCTCAATATAGATGCACTCCGCCGGGCACGCGCCGGCACAGAGAAAGCATCCGATGCAGCGCTCCAGATTGTTCTCGTACCGATGCAGCGCATGTCTACCGCGAAACCTCTCCGGCAGCTCACGCCTCTCCTCCGGGTACTGCACGGTCGTCGACCGCTTGAACATGGTGCTCAGGGTCAACTTTAACCCCTGGGCAAACTCAAGTAGCGCCAAGACCTTCTCCTCTTTATCCTCAGCTCAATGATACGTACAGAGCTGTAATGATCACGTTGAGCACCGCCAGCGGCAGCAGAACCTTCCAACCGAACCACATCAGACGGTCGTAGCGGATGCGCGGCAACGTGGCTCGAATCCAGATGTATATGAACAACAAAAGCGATACCTTGGCCAGAAACCAAAGCACTCCAGGCACCCAGGCCAGGAAATGGTTGACGAAGCTCAGCTGCGACGGCAGCCAGCCGAAGTCAAACGGCAGCCAGCCGCCCAGAAACAAAGCCGTAGCCAGAGCGCTGATCGTCACCATGTTGATGTACTCGGCCATGAAATACATCGCGAATCGGAATCCCGAGTATTCAGTGTGATAGCCCGCAATCAGCTCCTGTTCGGCCTCCGGTAGGTCGAACGGCGCCCTGTTAGTCTCGGCAACTCCTCCAATGGCAAAGATGACGAAGCCCAGTGGCTGGATGATGAGAAACCAGGGGATGTGCTGCTGAGCGTTGATTATGTCCGGAAGGCTCAGCGACCCGGCCAGAAGTATGGCGCCGACAATGGATAGACCAAATGCCAGCTCGTACGAGATGATCTGGGCGGTGGAACGCAGCCCCCCCAGCAGGGAGTACTTGTTTGCCGAGCTCCAGGCACCTAGAACGATGCCGTACACGCCAAGCGACGTCACTGACAGTAGATACAGAATGCCGATATTCGGGTTCGATACCCACCATCCGATCCGGTACCCGCCGACGTTGAACGCGGGAGCGACTGGAATCACCGCGAAAGCCATCAACGCGACCACGACCGATATCGTAGGCGCGATTATGTAGATGGGCACCTCGACCTTTGTGGGGATGATCTGCTCCTTCATGAGAAGCTTCAATCCGTCGGCGAGCGGCTGCATGAGCCCGAACGGTCCCACGCGATTCGGCCCGTATCGCTGCTGGATCTTCCCCAAAACTTTACGTTCCACCAGCGTCATGCCGGCGAACGCCGACAACAGAAATCCGATGACGATGGCAGCCTTGACCACACCCTCAACCAAAACTTCGAGGACGGGGCTCATAAAAGAACCTGACTCATTCGGCCGCATCTCCTGCCGCCGACAAAGCGAGAAAGCCTTCGGGGCCAACATCGACGTATCTTGAAGGCAGCTTGTGCGAGCCCGCGTATTGCGGAACGTTAGCCGAAATGTCTGCCAGGATCTGTTCCGGAGTGGAGTACGGCAAAGACGCTTCCCACCGCTGTGACAGCTCAACCAGAATTTGCCAATCGGGGCGCGCTATCCCGGGAGCCGGTACCGCCTCACTAAAGACCTGCACTCGCCTCGACGTATTCGTCACCGAACCCACCTTTTCGGCAAAGCATGCCGCCGGCAGTACCACGTCCGCCACGGACGCCGTCTCACTCATCTGCAGTTCGGTTACGACGCAAAAGTCCAGTTTCTCGACGGCATCGGCGAAGCTGGGTTCGCTGCCCGCGGGGTTGGCTCCGGCGATGAAAGCAGCCGCGAACTCCCCACCGATCAGCCTCTCTACGACGGGCGTCCCCCACGGTGAGCCATCAGCATTCTTCGCCACCAAACCAAAGTCTCGGGCTGCCATCTCGTTCGATGTCACCATCATTGGAATGACTCCGATCGGATGCGTCAGCGCCAGAGACTCGACAAATCTTGCCAAAGCGATCAGCGCCTCCGACTTCTCAGGCACGGCGATGTCTGGAAAGCTGTCGTCGTACAGAACGACGATCCGCCCATCACCTGAGAGGAGCGACCGCGCCTCCTCGTACTCCGCGGCCTCAACACCATCTGGAAGCTGCCCGCTTCGGGTGAGCCACGTCAATACTCCGGCGAGCTCGGTTGGAGTCCACCGGATCACCGCAGAGGCCTTCGGAGTTAGCGCGATATCGTGGGTACCTACGTCCAGCAGCTTAGCGCCAAGGCGGTTGATGGCTTTCCGAACTCGCAGCTCCATAACAGGCTCTCGTTCTGAAGGGTCGGCCCCAACGATCACGATTACCGATGCATGATCGACCGAGTCGAGGGAGGTAAGATGGGAATCCAGCCGGCGAAAGCTCTCGTAGGCGTCAGGCGACAGGCGCAAGTCTGGTCGGGGCCAGTAGTCGACGACCCCGGAGCCCACGACCTCCTCTAGAAACCTACGAAACGCATACAGATCCTCGTTCGAGAGCCTCGGCGAAGCTATACCAGCAATTGATTGCGGGCCGCGCTCGGCGGCAATCCTCTGAAGGTTCTCCGCGATAACACGGTAGGCGGCCGGCCACGAGGTCGGTACCAGTTTCCCCTCTCGCCGGATAAGCGGCGTTTTCAGCCGGTCGGGACTTCCGATGAAGTCATATCCAAACCTGCCCCGATCGCACAACCAGCCGTCGTCCACCGCGTCGTTGGTCCGCGAGCGGAAACGGATGACCTCCTGTGCGTCGCGCACGTCGATGTGGATGTTACAGCCCATCGGACAGTGAGGACAGATGCTCGCGTGTTGCTGAAGCTCCCACGGCCTGAATGTGAAACGCTGTTTGCTGCTTGTCAGAGCTCCGACCGGGCAAAGCTCAATCACGTTGCCTGAGTAATTGGACACGTACGGAAGCCCCTCGTAGGTGGCAATATAAGTTTCGGACCCTCGATCAAACAGGATGAGTTGGTCGTCCTCTGCGACCTCACTCGTGAAGCGGACGCACCGCCAGCATAGGATGCACCGCTCCCGGTCCAAGGCGATCGTGGGTCCAAGCGGAACGGGCTTCACATAGTGGCGCTTGGGCTCAATGAACCGGCTGACTCCCGGACCATAGGCAAACGTCTGATCCTGAAGAGGACACTCTCCTCCCCGGTCGCAGATCGGACAGTCCAGCGGGTGGTTGATGAGAAGGAATTCCAATACGCCACGCTGAGCCTTTTCCACCTCAGGAGACTTCGTGTAGACCACCATTCCGTCGGCTGCGGCCGTGGTGCAAGCCGTCGTTAGCTTCGGCATGCCTTCAACCTCGACCATGCACATTCGGCAGACGCCGACAGGACCGAGCTTGCTGTGGTAGCAGAATATTGGGACATCGACGTTGGCCCGCTTCGCCGCTTCCCAAAGAAGAGTTCCCTTTGGCACCGAGACCGGCGACCCGTCGATAGTTACATTGACTTCGTCAGCCATCAGACGTCCTGCACCTGCCCAGGTATCGGAGGAAGCGGCGCCTCGCGAGGGCCACGCGATCTCGCCGAGGCTGTGTTGCGCATCAGCTCGAGGAGTCTGTCTACGGATTCAGGTGTGAGGTTCTCGTAGTAGCGTGAGTTTACCTGCATTACGGGGGCGCGGTGACAAGCAGCCAGACACTCCACTCTCAAGAGCGTGAACATTCCGTCCCGGGTTGTCTGCCCGGGCTCGATTCCGAGCCTAGCGGCCATATGGTCGATGATCTGATCGGCGCCCAGGATGGCGCACGGCACGGTTTTGCACACCTCGAGGACATACGTGCCCACCTTGTCCTCATAGAACATCGTGTAAAAGCTCACCACCTCCTCGACATCGCTATAGGGAATGTCGAGAACGCCAGCAACGTCTTCCATAGCCTCGGGACTGATAAAACCAACCTCGTTCTGAGCATGATGAAGTGCGGGAAGGAGCGCCGATCTCGAGTCCGGAAAGCGGGTAGCCTCTTCTCGGATACGAGCCAAAGTCTGGTCCGACAGCGTGCGGCTCACCTGTCGATTTCGCCTAGAACGATGTCAATACTCCCGATGATCGCCACGACGTCGGCAACGAGTTGGCCCTCTGTCATCTTGGGCAACGCTTCCAGATTGTAGAAGGAGGGAGCCCGCATGTGGAACCTGTACGGTTTGGCCGTGCCGTCGCTGACGACGTACCAGCCCATCTGACCGCGAGCCGACTCGATGACCTGGTACACCTCACCCGGCGGGGGTTTGAGTCCTTCCGTGAACAGCTTGAAGTGATGTATTAACGACTCCATACTGGTGGCGAGCTCGTCCTTCGGCGGCGGGACGATCTTCCGGTCGTCAATCCGCCATGGCCCCGGCGGCATCCCATTGAGGGCTTGCTCGACGATCTTGATGCTCTCTCGCATCTCGCTCATACGACAGGAGTATCGATCGTAGACGTCACCGTTCTTACCCAGCGGCACGTCGAACTCGAAATTCTCGTAGCCTGAGTAAGGATTCGTCTTGCGCAGATCCGCAAACACTCCGGAGCCTCGCAACGTAGGCCCGGTGCATCCCCAGGCGATGGCGTCTTCAGGCTTGAGTACGCCAACTCCCTGCGTCCGCTCCATGTAGAGCTCGTTCTTCGTCAAGAGCTCTTCGTACTCACCGACCCGACCCGGAAAGATCTTGATAAAGTCGCGCACTCGCGGCTCGAACTCGGGCGGCAGATCTTGAGCCAGCCCGCCAATGCGAAAGTAGCTAGTCATCATCCTGACGCCGCTACACAGCTCTTTAATGTCGAGAATCTTCTCCCGCTCGCGAAAACAGTAGAAATAGACACTCATGGCCCCGAGGTCTAAGGCGTGGGTGCCCAGCCAAACGAGGTGGCTGGAAATTCGCTCCAGTTCGCACATCAGGACTCGAATCCACTTGACCCGGTCGGGAACTTCGATACCGAGCAGCTTTTCCACGGCCAGGACGAAACCAAGCTCGTCCATCATGTTGTCGAGGTACCCCATCCGATCGGTCAAGGTGATAACCTGCTGGTACTTCAGCTTCTCGCCGTTCTTTTCGATTCCGGTATGGAGATAGCCGATATCGGGCTTGTTATCCACCACGGTCTCTCCGTCCAGAGTCAGGAGGAGACGCAGAACTCCGTGGGTCGACGGGTGTTGTGGTCCCATATTGAGGGTCATCAGCTCGACCCCTTCGTTCGTCCCGGCGGGCTCGACCTCGTTTACGTCAACCTGAGATGTGGTCATGGCTTCCTCACTGCGGACAGATACCGTGCTAATCGAAAGCGGTTAGGGTGAGCCAGACTCAATCCGGAATCTTGGTGGCGCCGGATCGCGGCAGAGTGATTTGGCTCATCGGGTAGTCCTTACGCAATGGATGGCCTACCCAGCCTTCCGGCAAGAACAGGCGATGCATGTCGGGATGGCCTGCAAAACGTATGCCGAACAGATCATAGATCTCCCGCTCCGCCCAGTTCGAGCCCGAAAACACGGGAATTGCCGTGGGAACCGTCTCATCCTCGTTGACCTTGACCTTGAGACGGTACCAGACGTGGGTGGTATAGGAGAACAGATGGTATACGACATCGAAACGAGGCAGACGGCCGAGCCGGTCGACAGCAGTGATGTCCGACAGATGGTCGAACTTCAGTTCTCCTCGCATGAACATGAGAACATCTACGATGCTGCTTTTCAGGACAACGCTGCAGTAGTCGCCCCTGAAACTGGAGGTTTCGACGTTATCCTCACCGAAACGCGCGGTAAGTGCAGTCGCGGCATCCTCAGGCGTCAAGCCTTACCCCGCTGGTGAACGATCAGATCAGACGCTGGAGGAATGCCTTTCCGAATCTTATCCTGGAGTATCGTGAAGCCGTACATTAGCATGTCAGGCGAGGGGGGACAACCAGGCACATACACATCCACAGGCACAACCTGGTCGACGCCCTGCACGACCGCATAGTTGTTGAAAACTCCTCCGGTCGAAGCACAAGCACCCATCGAAATCACCCACTTCGGGTCCGGCATCTGGTCATAGATCTGACGCACGACTGGAGCCATCTTGACCGACACGCGGCCGGCGACGATCATGAGATCGGATTGCCGGGGAGACGCGCGAAATACTTCCGCTCCGAAGCGCGCCAGGTCCCATCGGCTGGCAGTCATGGCCATCATCTCGATCGCGCAGCACGCAAGACCAAACTGTGCCGGCCACAATGAGTTCGACCGAGCCCAGTCAGTAACCTTGTTGACGGAGGTAGTAAAAACTCCACCGCCCTGAGCGGGCAGGTAGTCGGTGTCTCCGGTGGCGCGGAGCGTGCGGCGCTCGATCCCGAGGCCGGCCCCCTCCGACGCATCATCTAGTGCCAATCCAGCGCTCCCTTCTTCCATACGTAGACAAAGCCAATCAACAGAACAACTATAAAAACCAGCATCTCGAGAAAACCGAAGAAATGTAGGCGGCGCAAAATGACCGCCCACGGGAAGAAGGAGATCGCCTCTATATCGAAGAGCAGGAAAAGCATCGCGACCACGTAGAACTTGATCGGAAAGCGCTTAACCGGCGGCTCGATATCCCGCATGCCAGATTCGTATGGTGCCAGCTTCTCCGGCGTGGGCCGCTTCGGTCCCAGCAAAAAGGTCAGGAGGGTCAGGACTCCTGCCAGCCCAGCGGCCAGCACGAAGAGGATGAGAACGTACACGTACTCTTTCAGCATGTCCAGAGGACCCCATCAGTTTGCTGTGACCGGCTCGAGTGCAAAACCGGATACAAGGGAATAACGAATCGATCGGCGCCCTGAACGAAGCGCAGGTCAATCAGCTGTCCAGGGCAGGCGAAACGCGTGACTTCGTCTCCCCTTCCAAGCCAGATTACCACAGCCTTTTCGCACCTAGACTAGAGTCGTTGTCAGGTATTTCCTGCAATTTAGGCGCAAGAGGTCGCCTTCGAACATGGCGCGAGATGGTCTGAACCTGATGTATCATGCGACGCGCCCTACTGTGCAAGAACACACCATCGCGGGGGAAACTAGCGTTCATGGCTCGCCCTACACGCGACGTTCGACGGCGCTCGGTAAATCTAAACCGGCTCGGGCCTGGGGACTACCTGATGCTCCTGGTTTCGATTGTGATGTTCTTCGCGTTGACGCTAAACATATGGGTTAGCAATGAAAATGTCAACTCTCTGGCTCACTCAGGGTGGTACTTCATCATCGAGCTCATTCTGCTGCTTCTGACACTTGTGCTCGTCGTCTACCCGGTTCTCGAGTCAGAGCTCAGCCTCCCGCCACTGCCGTTCGCCACTCCACCGGTTTTACTCGCCACCGGCTTTTTGATTCTCTTGACCACCACCTATGAGCTGGGCAGATATGACGGTGTTGGTGCTGTAACGGTTAGTGCCGGGATAGGTCTGTGGCTGACTTTCATTTGCTCGATCGTGTACTTGATTGGCGCTCTGATCAAGTGGGCGGGCAGGGAGCGGCGCCGGGCTACCTGATTCCCCATCGGAGTCGAGTTCCCCCCATCTAAAGGTTGCTCCTCCCCTGGCCACCGTCAACGACGATCGAGGCTCCATTGACCAGCGACGCACGAGGCGAGCACAAAAATGCCACGACCGCGGCAACCTCTTCGGCGGTTCCGAAACGACGAAGCGGCAGCTCTGCATCAATCCACTTCGCCATTCCTCCGGGGTCGGCGTGGACCCGACGATCCCACGAACCGCCCGGATAGCGGATAGAGCCGGGAGCTACGGTGTTTACCGTGATGCCCTTGGACGCTACCTCCCGCGCCAACCCCTTGGCAAGACTGGTCTCGGCTGCCTTTGCCGAGTTGTACGGAAGCTTGCCACCGCTTTCACGGCCGTATATCGATGCCAGCATGACTACTCGCCCGAAGCCGCTCTTCTCCATGTGCGGCAACGCTGCCTTGGTTAGCAAAAATGGAACCTCGACGTTCACTTGAAATGAGTGTTGCAGGTCCTCGGCGTTCGTCCCGGCAATGTCTCCACCGACCGAAGCGCCGACGTTGTTGATCAGAATGTGCAGCGCCCCAAAATGCTGAACGGTGGACTCGACCACGGCTTGCCGAGCGTCTGCGACCAGCAGGTCTCTCGACAGCAATAGTGGTGCTGGCCCGGGTGGAAGCTCACGGCCAATCTCACGGAGTCCCGCTTCCGATCGCGCTACCAGAGTCAGTTGCACCCCCTCCCGGCCCAGCTCTAGCGCGATGGAGCGACCGATCCCGCGGGATGCGCCAGTCACGATGGCTACCTTGCCGGCAAGCTCCAGGTCCATGCTTTACCTATCCATTCGGGGCGGGGACAAAGCCGTCGGCAAAGAGCCTGCGGCCTGCTGAGTGGCGACTTATAGGACGCTACAATACTTCCATCGGCGCCCAGTTCCACACGGCGCGGCAACGTTCGTCGGCAGATTCATAATTCTGCCAGCTCGATGACAATGGCTAGTTGGCAGGCAACGACTTCAGAGCGCGCACGACTTACCCGCCCGATCACGCCCCACGGATTGATCTCTTCTTCTTACTGTACACAGAAAGATCGAGAGGTCCACGAACGACGAATTGAGATACGACCAACAGTAACAACTAGTCAACACCGTGCCGATAGAGCGGCGAGAGAGCCGTAGAATCTATCGATGTGGCTGCGGCTAACTGTCTGCTCCACCCTCTCAAGCTCGCCGCCTACCCTCTACTGTTATCCGTCTACTGCCAACCGTGTCTACCGTCTACTCTCTACCGTCAGCCGTCAACCGTCTACCGTCCACCGCCTACTCCCTACCATCAGCCGTCAACCGTCACCGTCACCGTCTACCGTCCACCGTCCGAAAGGGAGGCATCGTCGCTTGACCGCAGCTAACCGACGAACTATGTCTCCGCACTCAGCACAGCAAGAGAATCCGGACATGAGGAGGGTCTCTCTCCTGAGCTTCGGTCACTTTACCAATGATATGTATGGCAACCTAGCTACATCCCTGGCCCCATATTTCGTGCTAACAGGAAGACTGTCGGCGCCCGTGGCGGGCCTTATGGTCCTGGTGTACCTGGCTGGCTCCTCGGTGCTTCAACCACTGTTCGGGATCATGTCTGACCGAAGTGGGAAGAGGTGGTTCGCGGTCGTCGGCCCAGGATGGATCGCTGTCGCCATGAGCTTACTGGTTTTAGCGCAATCAGTTTGGGGCATATTCGCCTTGATTGCGATCGGCGGAATCGGCACGGCCGCATTTCACCCCCAGGGCGCAGCCATGGTGAATAAGGTGGCGGGGCGAGCCCGCGGATGGTCGATGTCGGTTTTCTCCATGGGAGGGAACTTGGGATTCGGCCTTGGCCCAATCCTCGCTGCCCTTCTCATCGGCATCAAGACCGACTGGAGCGCTCTGGTGATGATCCCAGGCCTCATCTGCAGCGCTCTCCTCTTTCGCTTCGCCCCGGACGTTAAATCGCATCACATGGAGAGTACGGCCAAGAGCTTGAGGACCGCGCGGGCTAACACGGTTCCACTGACCATTCTCGTGCTCGTCATAGCGATCAGGAGTGGGGCGATGGCGGCAGTGATCTTTCTACTACCTCTCTCTTTCCATGCGCAACACCTCCCAGCAGCTTGGGGCTCGTACGGAAGCTCGGTCTTCCTGCTGGTGGGCGCGGCATGCGGCCTATACTCCGGCGCCTTATCGGATCGTATAGGCCGAAAACCCATCGTAGTTTGGTCGCTGCTACTCTCCGCGCCCCTCATACTTGCAGTGGGTCTGCTGCCGGGGCTCTTCGCCTGGCCCGCTTTGGCGCTGGCCGGTGGGGCGGTTCTTGCCTCTAACTCGGTGACCGTAGTTCAGGCCCAGGAACTACTCCCTGCCAATACTGGTCTTGCTGCCGGACTAACCCTCGGACTCGGATTCGGACTTTCCGGAGTGATTACAGTTGCGGTCTCCATCGTCAGCAAGCATATCGGACCGCAGGATACATTACTCCTAGCGGCCCTCTTGCCGCTCATCGCTGCCGCTCTTGCAGCTGCATTGCCGGGTCGTCGAACCGAACTCCCCTCGACTCCACCGTTGAGTCCTGTTGGCATCCCCGACGCGGCCGGGTAGGCACAGGTCACATTGCCGCAAAGGCAGTATGGAAGACCTGTCCCAGATTCGCTCCGATCAGAGCCAGAATAGCGATCGACACGACGGAGACCAAGGCCACCAGCATGCCGTACTCGAGCATGGCCTGTCCGTCTTCTCTAGTTCGCAAGCAGCGAGGCGCAAGTGTAACCCTGGCGATGTCTTTCTCGTCGATCAACTTCATTGTGTCCCTCTCAGTGGCGACGTTCGGTAGTTGGCGAACGGCCGCGATAGGTTAATCGGAGTGATGCCACTTTGGTGCGTACCGACAGACCGCTGCATGGCCTATTAGTACTATTGGGCCATCCCGGTCAGGATGGCCCAACCAGTCGTTGAACGTTGGTCATCCATGTCGCTACCGACATCACAGGGCACGATATTTAGTCTTCCAGGTGGGTTTCGGCAGAGCCGAAACGCATTAACGATGGGTCCCGCGATGATCGAATCAAGCTGACCCGGTGTCGGCAATCTCCGCTCGGCGCAAGTCTCTCCCGGCTTCAGTACTCGTTACGGTACCTGGGGGATTTAGCCCGTTCGTAGATCGCGGTAGTCTCCAGTTCGGGATCAACGTCTAGATCAGTGCGGAGCGACTCCTTGAGCCGGGTATAGAGCCTCAAAGCATCGAGCCGACGCCCGCAGTCTAGGTACAGCCCCATAAGGACCCTGCCAGTACTTTCGTCGGAAGGATCGGCGACCATGAGCGATTCGAGCCAGGCCAGTGCTCGCTCGATCTGGCCTGCACGGACTGCCAGCGGCCAGCTGCGCAGTACTAAACGCCTATAAAGGGCATAGAGATCCCTGCGGCGGCTCTCCGTCCAATCGAAGTAGCGGTCGTCGGGAAGATAATCGCCCTGATACAGCTCAATCGATCGGGACATCGCTTCGAAGTCGTTCGCCAGCAGCGCAGGCCGGCCCGTGTTCTCAAACATCAAATCATCTCGACATTCTGAGTCCACTGCAAGGCTGATCCAATTTTCCTCGATACGCACGAGGTCTGATCCTCCTAGAGCCTTGCGCAGCGAGGACAGGGTCACTCTTAAGTTTTGATAGGCGGACTCCGCCGACCGGTCAGGCCACAGGTGAGTGGCAACGTTGTCCCGGTCGACCCGCGAACCGGTCGCCGACAGCAATATCGTCAGCAGCTGGCGCGTCCGACGAGTCCAGCGGACCGCGGAGCCGTTGGGCAACGTAACCTGCAACATTCCCAGTGTCCTTATGCCTAGCCGGTGCATTGGGAGTGTGTCCGGCAATACCCTACCTATATACAGCGTGCGAACACGTTTCCCTTCTCGCCAGCTGGCGTACCAATATGGCCCGTGTCCCTTCCCGGAAGCACACCGCCCACAGTTGGTTTTCCCGCACCGCCTGTAGCTCTGGTGATAACTTACGCTTCCCAAGTTCTCCACCCTAATTCGAAATCATCGAACCGCTTGGCGTGAGTGCCCATCAAAGGCGCGACCCGAGCACCTAATCATGGTTAAGAGTGTACCGCCTAGCCGGCTCATGTCGCGGACCGGCCCTATTAAAGGAGTCGAACTGCCCTTTGGTCGGCCACGGATAGCCATCTGTCGGGTCTTTCGAATCACGCCTCCTGCAACGATCGCAACTCTTAGCGCGCTATGTCTGACAAGACTGTTGTACAGGATACCTCACGATACTCATAAACTCAATCATCTACTGTGATAGTTGCCTCATCTCAGCTTTACAATTTTCTTGCGGCTCTCAACTATAGTTAAGGTGTCGAGTGGGAGGCTCCTCGGAGCCATTAGCCGTGTGTTGGCTGTCAAGCGATACATGACGCGGAGTTTCCCGCGGGCCCGACAAAGAGGGGGTTCTCGGACCTAAATATGCTGCTCGCGCTTCCAGTCGTAATTGGTCTCATCGTCGGCAAGCTGACCGGCGGGACGTTCAAATCGCTTGCCACGACGCCACTACGGTATGCGTGGCTTTTCCTACTTGGCTTCGGGCTTAAGGTATTCGTCTTCAATCCCTCGACCTCCAAAACGAGACTGGGACCTGGCCTACGGAAGCAAGATCTACATGGCATCCCTTGCTATTCTCGCGGTTGCTTTGGCCCTGAATATCCGCCGGCTGAGCTGGCCCGTCTACATCCTCGCCGCAGGTGCATTATTGAACTTCGCGGTGATCTGGAGCAACGGCGGAGCGATGCCCGTCCAGCCTAGTCTTCTGTCGAAGGCCTGGGGCGCCTCATATGTCAGTCGCCTGTCCGCTCACCACTTCATCAATGACGTCCAAGTCGCGACGGCCGGCACACATCTTGGGACCCTCGAAGATCGCTTCCTGATCAGCACACCTATAGCACCAAACGTATACAGTATCGGCGACATCCTGATCGGAGTTCGGCGGCTTCTTGCTCGTCTGCACTGAGATGCGACGACGGCGGCCGTCTCGCTCGCCGAGCGAGGACAGACAGTCGCACACTCACCCCACAAAGAATGGCGGGATGAACACATTTGGCAGTATCCGCGGAGAAATCCGCATATAAAGGAGAAGGAGCATGAAGTACGCTTTTCGGCTCTTCGTGGTCGGCGGTGCGATCGTCGCGGCGCTTCTCGCGCTGGGCGCACCCGCCAGTTGGTGGGGCAGAAGCTTACTGACGCGGCGCGAATGCGCCGCAGTCGTAACACACACCCGCCGACAAAGAACCGGAGTGATCTGATGGGTCGCTCCGGTTTCTTAATATTGGTGTGTGACACGGGCCCGGGACACCCCTCAGATAGCCGAAAGCGCCTGATGCACCGGTTTCCGCCTAATCACATCACACGATTTTTGGAGGGATCGATAACTTCCCTTAACCCCAGTTGTAACCCAATCGCAACTCAGTCCCATTGACGGCTTTTTCGTCCGTGGGTACAGTGAAAGCGGCTGACTGGGCAAGGGTGAAGCAAATCCGTAAACTGTTGTATAGCGTTAGCTCCTTGCAGCCTCCTGCCCGGAAATCATTGGGTCTATTGTTGTGGTGGCTGGATTGGCGTGGCCGGTTATTGCCTGGTGCGGCTGGTCATCGGCTGTACCGTCGATGGCGTGGCACTTACGGTTAGCGCACTAGTTACATTCCTGGTACTGGGCGTGATCGCGGAGCGCATGGTGATTCCCCTTGTGAGCTACGAGCGAGACACAGTCGGCAACACGGTTGGCAGTGTCCCCTTCATCGCGGCGATCGTGGTCCTTCCCTGGTACGCCGCAATCATGGTGAGCGCTGCGGCTATCGCGATCGCGCAAATTACGACGTCCTCCCATGACGAACGATCTTCAATGCCTCGTTCGTTTCGTTCTCAGTGGAGCGGAGCGGCAGTCCTCTGGCCTTCGGCGGTCAAACCGGCTCATGGCTCACAACGCCGCCGAGGCACGGTTGCGCTTGTCACGATGCTCGTCGTCGGTGCAACCTACTATGTAACCGCGACAGGCATCGTTGCAATCATGGTTGCCTTTGTGGCCGGAGAGGGTGTCTGGCAAACGTATCGAAGTCAATCAGCGCAAGACAATTCTGCAGGAAGCCACGAGCATCGGACTAGGATTCCTCTTTGCCGGCTTCTGCCTGTATAACCTGGCCTTCGTTCCATTCGTCGCCCTGCCCGTCATCATGGCCTACTTCAGCATCGAAGCCCTGGTCAGAATCCAGGAAGAGACGAGGCACTCGGTGCTGGCTATGTCCGAAAGCATCGACCATCGTGACCCCTTGACATACAACCATTCGAAGCGCGTAGCTCAGCTGAGTGTCGCTCTCGCTGAAGAGATCGGCCTTTCCCATGGCCAGCTCAATACGATCGAGTTGAGCGCCTTGGTTCACGATATCGGGAAGATAGGCATTTCATCCGACATTCTGATGAAACCAGGAAAGCTCACGTCTGAAGAACGAGCACAGATGGAGCTGCACCCGGTTATCGGGTACGACATGCTCAAGCACTACAAGCAGTTCCGTGAAGGTCTGGGCATCGTCCGCTGGCACCATGAGGCCTGGGACGGCAACGGATATCCCGACCATCTCAAGGGAACAGGCATTCCACTGGAGGCAAGAATCGTCGCTATTGCCGATGCTTTCGAGGCAATGACTGCTGACCGGCCCTATAGGGAGGCAATGGATTGGTCGGTAGCCATGGAACGGCTTGAGCAAGCCTCGGGTACTCAATTCGATCCCAACTTAGTACCATCTTTCAGAGTCGCATGCGAGCGAATCGGCGAAGCCGTGCCGCAGGGACCGTCCCCTGCCGACGGTCCCCGGTCAGTGCCGGCAAGTAAGCCTATCGTCAGTCCAGGCGTGAAAGAACCTTCCGCCGAGATTCATCGTGTCCCAGTCCGGCCAACACGGTCACGCCCCTTCATCAGGCCGCCGGCGTCGTTCCTCATCAAGCGACGGCAAGGCGACGCAGACAGCTGCCGTCATCAGGCTGCGCTGTCGCTACCTGACAAGCGGGTCTCGTAGGCGAGCACAGGCCATTCCTACAGTACATAGGCAACTGTAGTCGCGTCGGCGCCATCCCTCGTTGGGATCACGGTGGAGAGCAACCCGGGATTACGCGCGACACGGTCGTTGAATTCCGACATTACCCGGGCTGAATCGTCGGGGTTTCCTGATACAACTGCTCCACCCCGCCACACGTTGTCGGCCACAATCACGCTTCCGGAACGAGTTAGTCGAAGCGCCCACTCGAGATAGTTGACGTAATTCACCTTGTCCGCATCTATGAACACCAGGTCGAAATTCGTTCCGGCCAGGGTTGACAGCGTCTCGAGCGCCGGGCCTTCTTTGATATCAACTTTGTCCGCGATACCCGCGATCTCAAAGTTCCGCCGGGCCACCGACGCGTGCCGTGGCTCTGCTTCAAGGGTTGTGATACGGCCAATCTCCGGGAGGGCTCGCGCCATCCAGATCGAGCTGTATCCGAATAGCGTGCCAAGCTCGAGCACGGTCCTGACACCGGAAACCTTGATAAGGATCTGCAGCAAACGTCCGATCTCATCTGGAATCTGAATTAAGGGTACGCCTTCCTCCTCCGCTTCGCCGGGAATGCGCTGGAGAAATTCATCCGAGCCTGGATAGAGCCGTTCTACATATTCGCTTAAGCTGACCACTATCTCTCCTCCATGAGCGCTAAAATCACATCATTGTCCTACAAAGGGAATAATGAGAAATGGTGCAGCCTCGATTTCTTAGTCGACGTCGACAACACGCTTCTGGACAACGATCGCCTCAAAGCCGATCTGTCGTCTCGAATCCAGGCCATTATCGGTCGCGAGCACACCGACCGTTTCTGGGAGATCTACGAGACCGTTCGCAGAGACGACCAATATGTTGACTACCCGGACACCATCGATCGATTCGCGGAGCAGTATCCTTCAGCGAACATAGGTGAGCTCCGGAAAGCAGTAATGGACGTGGATTTCGAAAGATATCTATACCCCGGCGCTATGGAAGCGCTGGATTACTTCAACGAACTCGGCCTCGCCATCGTAGTCAGCGATGGAGATCCCGTATACCAACGTCAGAAGATCGAGCGCAGCGGCATCGCCGCAAAAGTAAGAAATCAGTACATCCTGACCGTTCACAAGCAGCACGAGCTCCAAATGGTCTTCGACACGTATCACGCCGACCACTACGCGCTTGTGGACGACAAGTCCAACATACTGACCGACGTAAGATCCGCGTATCCGGCAGTGACCACGGTACTCGTATGCCAGGGTAAATACGCGCACCCCGACGTCACTCCCCGCCCTGATATCATTCTTGACCGAATTGCCGACGCCACCGATATCCCGAAGGAGCGCTACCTCGCCGGCGGGACGAAGGCGGAATCCCTCCATTCGGTGTAACATCGCCCACGCACTCGAGCACCCGTGAGTGGCACCATCCAGCTGCTGAGAAACCTGCGCGGTCTGCTCTGCGACATGGATGGAGTATTGTTTCGTGGTTCACAGCCCCTGCCCGCAGCTTCCGAATTTGTGGACTGGCTTCGGCAGAGCCAAATCGCCTTTCAGCTGATCACCAACAACTCGACGGCGACACCGACCAAGAACGTCGAAATGTTGGCGCGGCTGGGAATAAGGGTCACCGAAGAAGACGTGCTGACGAGCTCCGTGGCGACTGCACTGTACCTACAAGACGCGGGAGCGCGAGGAGACAGCGCATACGTTATCGGGGAGGAGGGACTCACTCAGGCGCTGCTTGCAGCAGGAATACGACTGACGGATGCGCCGCATGAGGCCAACTGGGTGGTAGCCGGCCTGGATAGGCAGGTCACCTACGACCGCTTGCGCGATGCATCCCTGGCCATCGAGCAAGGTGCTCGATTCATCGCGACTAACTCCGATGGTAGCCTGCCGGTTGAGTACGGCGAGATTCCGGGAGCAGGGGCGCTGCAGGCAGCGATAACCACAACAACGACGAAGAAGCCGATCGTCATTGGCAAGCCTGAGCCGTTGATGCTCCGAATGGGTATGGAGCGCCTCAGATGCACCCCCGCCGAGACGGCCATGCTTGGCGACCGCCTCGATACTGACATTGAGGCGGCGAATCGCTGCGGCATTCCATCAATCTTGGTTCTTACTGGAGTAACTTCGCGCGAGGACCTAAACGGTGAGTCGTCACAGCCAACGGCTGTGTTCGCCGATCTACCCGCACTGATGACCAGATGGCAACAAGCCCGGATCCAGGGATAGGAGGGGGCGCGTACCACATGTCGGCTTAGTTAGTCACGTCTGTGGCGGCTCGTCGATCTCCTCTTCGATGACCACCGTCGTCGATCCACCGTCAGGCGGCCCTTCTTCCAAATGCGGATTGGTTTCCGGCGCCGGCACCGGCTCGATCTCATCGCCCGGCACGGCCGGTGCAGATGCAATGTCTATTTCTTCGTGGGGCATGAGGAGATACCCGTAAATGAGGCTCGCGATGATGGCTCCCAGGATCGGGCCGATCCAGTACACGAGCGCATTGGACCAGAAATTCGCCGCGACTTCTGGGCCGAACGCTCGCGCCGGATTCATCGCGGCCCCGGTGAGGGGGCCACCCACCAGGACATCGACCAGCACGACCAGGCCGATCCCGAATCCCCCAATCTGAGGGTGGCGTGGGTCAACGGCGGTCCCAAAGACGGCAAAGACGAGAAAGAAGGTCAGGATTGCCTCGATCAGCACCCCTGTCCCAAAGTTGACCGACGGCGTGGCTAGCGCCGGGGCGCCGAGATGGACCGGTCCCCAGATGGCTATAGAAAAGATCTCTTTGAGGGCCAGACCCGCCAGCACCGCACCGGCCAGCTGCGCCACGATGTACAGCACGGCCAGGAGTGAAGCGATTCGCTGACTGACCCACAGCGCAATAGTCACGGCTGGATTGAGATGGCCACCGGATACGTGACCCACGGTAGTTATAGCCAGAGCGAGACCTAGACCATTTCCAAAGGCAGCGATCAGCAGCGCGAGTGGCGTACTGGCATGAATGAAGCTCGCGGTAACTATGGAACCCGCGCCCACGAAGACGAAAAGGAATGTCCCTACCAGCTCTGCTATCAATGCCTTGTAGTCGTCGGGGGCAAGCAAGGCCTCCCCCCCTCTATTCCACGCCATTCAAAGCTCCTCCCAGAGTTGTATCCGATGGTCGCGCGATTTGCGAATGAAACCTGATTTAGAACAAGTTGGGATGGTGCAGAGAAATTCTTCGTACCAGGTCGCAGCCTGGATTCACCCGCTCGGCCCGCCCCCTCTACAATACCCGTTATCGTGAATTTGTGACACAGCCTCGGTTGGACTGATGATTTTGAGCGCACGTTCCACTGGCGAGGAGGCTTGACTGATGCACATTCGCAATCCGCTAGAAAGACTCAGGCGAAAGCTTGACGCGCGGTTACCGAGTGATCCAACACAACAGCTCCGCTCACCGATAGACCCGGATGAAGATATCGCTGACCGCACCGAACGGCTACTAAACCGTAGGTTGGACATGGATGCCAGGCGTGGCCCATTCGGCGAATACAGTCATATCTACCAAGAACTCGCTGATTTGGATGCCAAACACGAGGCAGGCAAAATCTCTGACGACGATTTCGCCGTCGAGAAACGACGTATTCTCGAGGGTCCGAACCCCGAAAACTGAGACTAAGGATACAGAGACTTGCGCCCTCTCGAGAGATATATCGCGCGCGCCGGGCAGACATAGGCGGCCTCCAAGAGCTGTTCGAGAGACTCGTCTGCCGGGTTCAGCACTTCCGCCTTCATGGATTCATCAAGGCGGAAGGCCAGCGGGGCAACGATGGCGCATTGTCCTGCACCGATGCACTCGGCGCGGTCGACCGCGGCCTCAACCGGCTCCTGCGCCGCTTCACAGTCATTCACCTTCAAGTCTAAAAAACCCCCATCCGCTCCATTTGCTTGACGCGACGGACACTCATCGAAGCGCGGCTGAACTCGCAAGGTAAAATAGGCGGCACAGGTGGAATCGGCAATAGGCAGGCACCCATCGGAGGATGTCTTGAAGCAGCAAACTTCGGTCCGGGACCGCCTTGAGACGGATTACCGTGACGCCCTCAGGCGTCAGGATTCTGGTACTGTCGCGGCAATCAGGATGGCCAAGGCTGCCATACAGAATGCAGAGATAGCGAACCGTTCTCCCCTCAGCGAGGACGATGTCATGAGCGTGCTTTCCCGCGAAGTCAAGACACGTAGAGAGTCGCTCGGGGAGTTCGAGCGTGGTGGACGGCCGGAGCTAGCGGCGAAGGAGGCTCACGCTTTGGATGTGCTTTCTCGATACATGCCGGCTCAGCTTTCAGAAGAGGATATCCGACAAATCATCGCAGAGACCATTGAGCAGCTCGATCTTACGATGCCCACAAACCCTCAAGCCGCTCTCGGGACCGTAATGAAAGCGGTGATGCCCAAGGTTCGTGGACGCGCGGATGGCTCCGTAGTCAGCTCGATAGTGCGCGCGAACCTGCCCCAGTAGCATCGGAGTTACGACATGACGCGAGGCGCCTGCGCTTGTTTCCAGAGTCTCCAAACCGAGAGCTCTTCGTCCTTGAGTAAAGGGTTGTAGGCAGGAGCCGGCGGTTGACCGGAAACTTCGCTAAGCGCCTGTCGTTTCACCCCGGATGGCTCGCCCTGCATTTCGCCATCATCATTGCCGGGATAGCTGTGCTCATCAGTGCACCCTTCCAGGCTCAAACTCAGCCGATCGAGGGTCAGCCTTCTCCCTCGACCATCAGCGCGCCTACCACTGTGACCTACATCAGCCCTATACGTACCAACCAGGCTAAGAATCAAGCGGCCGCAGCTATCCCGCCGGTCTATCAACGCGATGACACGGCGGCTCGACGCAGTCGAAACCGCGCGGCACAGCTACTCAATCGTATTGTCTTCGAGACGTCTCGTTCCGGCGCCAGCAAAACGACGAAGCAAGCCGATATCAACAGATTGCTACTGGCTGCGGGCATCGCTCCCACCAGCTTGCCGTCGCTCAATCAAGCCGCGTGGCGCTCAGTGCGGACCTGGACACTTAAACTTCTGGGCGAGCCTATATCCTTCGCGGCTGCCGATAAATCCCCAACGCTTACGTATCTGGTCAACCAGTTACCTCCCAGCACAGACCGTAACACCAGTCTGATGGTGTGGTACAACCTTCGAACGTTCTTGACTCCGACCGAAGTGGTGAATACTGCCGCCACCAACCAGGTCCGCAATCAGGCCAGAAACCGAGTGAAGAACGTCTCAGTCACTATCCCCGCCGGATCGGTCATTGTCCGCTCGGGAGACGTACTCACGCCACGAATTATGGAGGAGCTGAGCGCGGTCGGCTTATCGAGCAGCTCGGCCAACTGGCGGCAGCGAGCAGCGACTGTCGGCTTCAGTGCCATAGTCATCTTTCTCATGCTGTGGTATCTCTGGTCGTTCCATCGCGAGGTCACCGGCAACTTCCGGCTGATGCTCCTCCTCGACGCCGTGATTTTGGTCACCACGGTACTGGCAAAGTTCATCATCCCTGGCCATGTACTCATTCCATATATGTTCCCGGTGGCCGCCGCCACCGCCTTGTGCGGCTTACTTCTGCCCGCTGAAGTGGGCGTGAGTGCCTCAGTGGTGCTGGCACTACTGGTTGGTTGGGTCATAGGCGGCTCCTTTGAGCTCGCGGCCTACTACTTGTTGACAGGCGTAACCGGAGCGCTAGCCGTTCGGCAGGTCAATCGCCTGAACGACTTTATCAAGGCCGGAGCGGCTATCGCAATCAGCGCAGGGGCAGTGATCGGCGCTTTCCTGCTGCTAAATGGCGGATACGACTTTGCCGCACTCCGGAATTATGCGGCGGCTGCCGCATTCTACGGAGTCATTTCGGCTACTCTAGCGTTCGGAGGATTCGTGCTTTTCGCGAGCTCTTTTGGCGCCACAACAACCCTCCATCTGCTTGAGCTCGCACACCCCGACCAGAAGCTTCTACGCCGCCTCATGGCAGACGCACCTGGTACGTATAACCACAGCCTCATGCTGAGTTCAATGACCGAGCGGGCTGCTCAGGAAATCCACGCCAACGTGCTGCTGGCTCGCGTCATGGCTTTGTATCACGACATTGGTAAGACCGCAAATCCCGCATGCTTTATAGAAAACCAGATGGGCGCGGCCAATGTGCATGACGGCCTCAAACCAGCTGAAAGCGCCGAGATCATCCGCGCTCACGTCACCCATGGAGTGAGCATGGCGAAACAAGGCCGGCTTCCCGCCCCCATCATGGCGGGCATTCGAGAGCACCACGGTACCATGACCATGGCCTACTTCCTGCATCGAGCCCTACAGGACGACCCGACCACCGATGCATCGATCTTTACCTACCCGGGCCCAAAGCCTCAAACCAAGGAGAGCGGGCTGCTAATGTTGGCCGACGGATGTGAGACGGCCGTTCGTTCGAGTATGTTACGCACGCCCGAGACCATCCGAGACATCGTGAATCGCATCATTGACGAGCGCGTCTCGACGGGTCAACTCAGCGAATGCGAGTTGACGCTGCAGGATCTGGATCGCACGAGGATCGCCTTTATCGAAGTCCTGAATGGCGTCTACCACCCGAGAATAGAGTACCCGGAGCTGAGGCCAGTGCCCGCCGATGGGAACAGCATCGGAGCTTAGAGACTGATCATCGTCCATATCGTGATCGCAGGCGACAACGTTCCGAACGTCGACGAGCCCCTGCTGGTTCGGGCGGTTCGGGAGACAGTTTCTCGTGCAGCGGACATCAAAAAGGGAGAGGTCACGGTTACTGTCTCGGATGACGAGCACCTGCGGATGCTCAACCGCACGTACCGCAACAAAGACGAGGTCACGGACGTTCTGTCGTTTGCCTGTGACCCGCCAGAAGATAGCTGCGAGGCGATGCCCCTTCCCCCCGGACTCCCGAAGCAGTTGGGAGACGTCGTAGTAAGCTACCCAAAAGCGTGTGAGCAAGCAGGACGGCTGAGTCATAGCGTGGAGGATGAGCTCGCGTGGCTAACTGTTCACGGAGTCCTACAGCTACTAGGCTACCGGCACAGGACTGAATCGGACATACAACAAATGACAGAGAAGGAGAGGACGGTGCTAGAAGCAATTGGCGTGACCGATGTAGACGTAACTTTTGATCGACTTCGCCACTAAAGAACGTCACAGAAAGTAGGAGAGGGAACTGCAATTTATGGAGACGCGACAACTGGGCAAGTGCGGTCCGCAGGTGACCGTGATTGGATTCGGTGCCTGGGCCGCCGGTGGATCGGGCTGGGGTCCCGTGGATGACCGCGAATCGATCGCCGCCATCCGTCGGTCAGTAGAGCTCGGCGGCACTTTCATCGATACGGCCGAGGTGTACGGGGCCGGCCATTCAGAAGAGGTCGTGGGAGAGGCTCTTCAAGCCATTGCTCGCGATCAGGTGTTTGTGGCCACCAAGGTCTCGGGTTCCGACCTCAGCCGGCAAACCATCAAGAAGGCCATCGACGCAAGCCTTCGCCGGCTGCGACTAGACTACATCGACCTATATCAGATGCACTGGCCGGACCCCAATTCCGATGTCCAAGAGAGCATGCAGGCGATGGACGACCTCGTCCGGGACGGCAAAATCCGGTATGTGGGCGTCTCTAACTTTGACGTGCAGCTGATGGAGCAAGCGCTAGAGGTACGCCACATCGACTCACTCCAACCTCCATTGGATATGCTGATGCGCGAAGTCGAGAAGGAAGTACTTCCTTTCTGCCGCGAGCGAGGAATCGGAGTGGTCGTCTATAGTCCGATGGCCAAGGGGCTACTAACCGGCAAGTATAAGATCGACGACAGCTTTCCGGCTGGAGACGTGCGTTCTCAGGACTCGCGCTTCCAGGGGGAGAACTTCCAGAGAAATCTGCGAATAGTCGAACGCCTCCGTCCTATTGCCGAGCGGTACGGGAAAACGTTAGCTCAGCTCGCGATCGCCTGGACGTTAGCTCAACCCGGGGTTACCGTGTCGATCGCTGGAGCCAAGAGGCCGTCGCAGGTGGAGGAGAATGTCGGCGCGGCAGGCTGGACGATTGCGCCCGAAGACCTCCGGGAAATCGACGACGTCCTTGCAAATACCACCTAGCTAGGCCAGCACCATCCGCTGGTTGATGCGGCGGACGACCACCCCTTGCGTCGATCTTTCGATCGACCTCGCTTCAGCTTCGCTTGCTCCAGCGCCTCTGGCTATCGCCTCGACCTTGGCAGCCAACAGGAGACCGGCCTCATCATGGCTGTCGGAATTCACCACTAGTTGAGCGCCCGCTGCCATAGCGGTACGAAACACCCAACCATTTCCGTAGCTATGGCCCCTCCGGGCCGAAAGCTCCAAGCAAACATCGGATTCCAGGCAGGCCTGAGCGTCTGCGTATGAGATGAGGCCAGGATGGGCCAGAACATCCACCCACTCGCTCCGTACCGCGGCAGCATTGGTCCCTGGACGTGTGTCCATAGTCACGCACTCGCCGTGGACGACCACAATCTGGGCTCCCTCCCTACGTGCCTCCCGAGCAGCGTCGGAGATGTCGGACGGCTCGAGATCAGTAAGCTCGATTCCAGCCAATACTTGCATCGAGATCAGCGATCGTAAACGATCAACCTCGTCCCGAACGCGGCCCGCAACCTCTCGATAAGTCTCAGCGGTTCCGTGATCAGTTAGTGCCAGCAGGTTATATCCGCGCCGCTGCGCAGCCTCAAAGAGCTTGGCGCGGAGTGAGTGCTCCATCGCTGAAGGTACTGTGCGCGTGCAGATCGACGATCATTCCGTCCCTCCTCTTATGGTCTGAGGTGCCGTGTCCCCGATCCCAAACTATCCGATACCTCCAGCGACGTCACGACCTCTTGAAGTTCAATAGGACACCATCAGGTCCGACTTGAGGACGCGGTGATCGACGTAGGACCGACCGGGGAGCGAAGTGAACGATTTTTCCGCCCAAGCGTCTCGTTGCGAGTGTTTCCGACCTCTCCATCAGAGCACGAATAGAGCTAATGAAGAAGAGCAAAGTGCTAACGGTAGTCACGGTGGCGATGAGCGCTAACGCCATGAGCTTTTCATTGTCACGATCGCGGGAGCCGCCGGGTTGGATATACGTTCCATCAACATCCCATGCTCCCGTCTCATCCACGTGAGCAGCTAACGCCGCGAGTCACTCCCAAATCAAACCCTCTAAATTCGGTCGGAAGACGAAACATCTCACCAGTTAGTACCACCTGAGATGTTTCCGGCCGATTCCCAAGCTGTTATGAGGCCGTTAACGAGTGCATCTGGAACAACGGCTTCAGTCGGAGCGAGAGAAGAAACCGTACGGCAATGGTCCCGTAACATTCCGGCAACATACAGCCCGTACAGTTAAATCGTAAGCTTCAAGAAACGCCGAAACACTGAAACTGTTCCCGGACATCGATTACATCTCCATTTGCTGGATCACGGCCCCCCGCACCGTGGTCCAGTTTTCTTTCTCTGAAGAAAGTGCTCGTTTCGCGACTACGCTCGCGTGTTCATCTATTCGCTCGTTCCAAGGATGGCATCCACTGTTTGCGATTGAAAGGCCCTTCAACAGGTCGCGACCTCTTGAACACAACTGTTATGTCTTCGCGGCTGCTAGAACGGCAGCTCCCACTATCCCGGCGTTGTCACCCAGTGTCGCTTTGATGATCCTGACTTCCCGTCGCGGCGTAGCCAGCGCCTCTTGCCGCGCATGCGATGCCGCAACTGTAAAAAACACGTCTACGGCGTCAATCAAGCCACCGCCCAAAATGATGAACGAAGGGTTGTAGAAGTTGATGGCCGAGGCCAGGCCGGCGGCAAGATAGCGGGCACCGGTTGTTATCATCTCGGTAGCTAGGTCGTCTCCGGCGGATAGAGCGGCGGCGAGCGCTCCGGAACGGATGCCGCTTCCTCCCGGGTCCTCCGGATTGGCCTCCTTCGCTATCTCTTGAAGGACCGAGGGCCTGCCGGTATGTAGGGCACTGAGAATCGTCCGGACGACCGCCGTTCTCGAGGCATAGGCCTCGAGGTGACCCAGGCCACCGCAGCCGCAAAGTCGGCCGCCAAAATCGATCACCGTGTGTCCGATCTCACCGGCGGTCCCTGTAGCGCCCTTGTACGGCCTCCCTCCGCGATATAGGGCGCCACCGATCCCGGTACCGACAAAAATCACGAGAAAGTCCTTCTCCCCCTTCCCGCTTCCGAAGCAAGCTTCGCCGGCGGCTCCCGCTTCGACATCGTTATACAGGCGAACCGGAGCACCGAGTTCCTTCTTCACGAATTCGGCCAGCCGAAAGTTGCGCAAATTCGCAATGTTCGGGGCGTTGACCACCACTCCGGCGCCACGGTCGATCTGCCCTGCAACGCCAATGCCTATCTGATCAATTCCCCCCTTGTGCACTCGGGACTCCGAAATCGCAAGCTTGGCTGCCTCAAGCAGACGACGAACGATATCCGACGAAGTGTGTTCCGCGCGCGAGCGCTTCTTCCCGGTCCCGAGGACCTTGCCCGTCTTGGTGTCGATTACGCCAGCCAGTACCTTGGTCCCGCCCAGGTCGATCCCGAGTGTCAAACCCATTGCACCCCTACTCCCTCGCTTCCGTAGCGCCCGTCTTGTGCCACTCATACAGTGTATGGGGAAGGCAGCGCGATCTGTTCATGAGGACGATCAGCCGGGGGTTTTACAGGTGTACAACCCGCCCTTTATAATCTGGTATGCCAGTCTAGGGCTGGCCGAGTGGCGTGCGTGTCTCAAGCACCGGTCGATGCGGGAAACAGCGACCAACGCCTGTCGTTCAGGTATACCGTCTGACGACGACTCCGATTACAGGTTTGCCGCTCAAGATCAGGAGATGTATATGGCGAATCAGACGGAAAAGGACCCTCTGGCTAAAGCGAAGCGAAAGGTTGCCAAGGCGCAGAACCGCTACATGAAAGCGGTGGCTAAAGGCGAGCGCCAGATTCGCAACGTGCGGGCCGAGGTAGATGAGAGTATCGCGCGGGCAAAAGCCGAATTCGAGATGCGAGCCGGCCAGCTGGCAGAGATAGAGCAGGAGATCGCGAGAAAGGACGCCGCGGTAGCCACGGCTGAAGCGGCCGCCGGCCGAGTCGCCAAGGCAGAGCAAAAGCGTCCTCGCAAGAAAGCAAATCCCAGGAGTCCGGCCGACGCAGCGACGGCTGTGCAGGCAGCCAGATCTGCATCGCCCCGACCCGACCCTGACATTATCGCCGGCAACGGAAATAGCTCTGAGGACTCTTCCGGCATCATCATCAAGAACGGGGCCGCAGCCTCGCAAAAATCTACCAGGTCCACTCGGACCCCGAGATCGAGAAAAGCCAGCGAGAGCGATACGACCACAAAGTAGAATGCGTCTTACTTACCAGAGGTAAGAAGCTTTCCAAGGGGAGGGGAGTGGTTGGCTCGTGCACGTGAAGTTCGAGGCCTGACCTGCGATGAATCGTTTCGTACCGGAGCGGGAAAGATCATCTGGACCCGTTTCGAGGAGATGATGTCGTTCCGCGATCAGGTCTCCAAGCCTGGTAAAGGAACGACGGCGGAAGATGTCATTCACGATATGAGAGTCGCCTCACGCAGGTTACGCGCGGCTCTTGAGCAATGCAGCGACGTGTTTCCACGGAGACAATTTCGGCCGATGCTCAAGTCCGTAAAGCGTTTGGCGGATGCACTCGGCGATGTGCGCGACCTCGATGTCATGATTGAACGACTCTCTCGAGTCCGGACCAGCAAAACCCCGGCTCAGAGACTGGTGCTCGACGAGATGATCGCTGAGATGCGGCAAAAGCGAAAGCATGCGAGGCGCGATCTGGAGTCGACAATCGATGACTTGGAGCGCTCGGACTTTCCTCGCCGGTTCACGGTCTTTGTGGCTCAGGAGACCATCTGATGGCCCGCGCGGTCCGCGTACGGGGCATTCGCCCGAAGGATACGCTGCGGGAAAATGCTCAGAAGGTCATCGCCACTCGCCTTGCGGAACTTCTGTCATGGCGGGCGGCTCTGCTCGACCCGAGCGCGATTCAGGACCTCCACAACATGCGCATTGCCGCGAAACGGCTGCGCTACGCTCTGGAGATGTTCGAAATCTGTTTCCCGGAGGCCGAAAGGGCGCTCGATCAACTTACGGAAATTCAAGAGAGCATCGGAGACATTCACGACCTCGATGTGCTGATCGACCTCATGCGAGACCGTCTGAGGGAGTTGGACCGTGCCACTGAACATGCCGCCGTCAAGATTATGGAGTCTGATGCGTCTGCGTCTGAAAAGAGTAACAAACTGCGCCAGGCATTGTACTCTCAGGCCAGAGACCGAAAGCGCCTCGGCTTGATCGGTCTCATTGCCGACAACGTAGTGGAACGCAGTCGGCAATTTGCCTCCTTCCAGGAACGGTGGGGAGGCATTGCTCTCGACACATTTGCTTCCGAGCTTCTGGTCTCCGTGGGACAGACGCCCGAAAGCCAGGAACAACCGCTCTCCGACGAAACCTCCGAGTCACCCGACGGTGGAAGTTCCTCGGAAGAACTAGTGCCAAGTCCCCACGAAGAGACCGCAGACACGTAACGATCCGAGTTCCCTCCGCGCGAAATTTGGTACGGCGATTCTGCGGCGCGCGCCCGCTCTCTATTGGGGATCGACGAGGACTCGTTGCCCGGGCTGATGTGTAGCCATGCCCGCTGGGGCATAATCAATGGAAGCACCGTAGTGAGGTAATGGTGACGTCTGCTGCGCTCGACGATGCGAAAAGGCCAGTTGCGAGACGAAACCTGGCGAGTCCCGACCTATATATCAACCGTGAGCTCAGCCTCTTGGACTTCCACTATCGAGTGCTTGAGCAGGCGGTAGTTCCCAATCGACACCCCTTACTCGAACGGATCAAGTTCCTAGCGATTTTCGGCAGCAGTATCGATGAATTCTTTTCGATCCGCGTGTCAGGCCTTAAGGAACAGATCGAGTCGGGTCTTATTCATTCCGCCGCCGACGGTCTTACGCCGCAGCAGCAGCTTGACGATATTCGAATTCGCGTACTTGCCCTCTGCCGGACCGCGTCCAGAGTTCTTTTCGAAGAACTGATGCCTGCATTGAACGCTGAGGGAATTCGCATTGTCGATCGCGAGGAGGTGAAGCCCAGATCTCACGCCGTGCTGGACGACTATTTCGAGCGCGAGGTTTTCCCCGTACTCACTCCCTTGGCAGTAGATCCAGGGCACCCCTTTCCACACATCTCCAACTTCAGTCTCAACCTTGCCGTGATTCTCAAAGACAAGAAGAAGAACGAGCACTTTGCGCGCGTCAAGGTGCCGGACGTTCTGCCTCGCCTCGTACCGATAGAAGGCATCAAGGTTGTCGGGAGGAGCCCGGCCAAGGCCGACCTCAGACCCGACCAACACACCTTCGTCTGGCTCGAACAGCTGATAGCCGCAAACCTGCCCGCCCTCTTCCCTGGGATGGACGTCGTAGCTTCCTATCCATTTCGGGTAATCCGAGATGCCGACTTCGAGATCCAAGAGTACGAGTCCGACGACATCTCAATCAGCGTGGAGCAAGGTCTGCGGCAGCGACGATTCGCAGAAGCGGTGCAATTGGTCATCGAGCCGAGTATGCCCGAGCGGGTGCGCACCCTTCTAATGACCAATCTCAAGCTAGGCCCGACCGATGTCTACGCTATGCGGCCCCCACTGGGTCTCGCAGACTTGATGGAGCTAACTCGCGTCGACCGCCCCGACCTCAAGGACCCGCCCTTTGTTCCGAGGATTCCTGCGTCCTTTACCAGCGGGGAGGATGTCTTTGAGATCATGAAGAAGGGCGACACCCTGCTTCATCTCCCTTTCGACTCATTCTCTTGTGTCGTAGATGTCCTGAGAACCGCGGCTCGCGACCCCGACGTTCTGGCCATCAAGCAAACCCTATACCGCGTGGGAGAGCACGCCCCGGTCGTCGACGCCTTATTGGACGCGGCTCAGCATGGTAAACAAGTCGCTGTGCTCGTCGAGCTAACGGCTCGTGGCGACGAGCGCAGCAACATAGACTGGGCGCGTGAGCTCGAACGAGCGGGAGTTCACGTCGTATATGGAGTCATGGGCTTAAAGACCCACGGCAAGGTAGCCCTCATCGTTCGGCGAGAGGGTGATGGCATCCGGCGCTACCTGCACCTCGGCACGGGTAACTATAACTCCTCGACTGCCCGGACGTACGAGGACTACGGCTTGTTCACCGCCCGCGAAGATCTAGCGGGAGACGCTACGGAGCTCTTCAACTACTTAACAGGCTATTCGGGGCAGCGCAACTATAACTCCTTGCTCGTCGCGCCTATAGCACTAAGAGCAGGGGTAGTCAAGCGGTTTCAGCGCGAGATAGAGCGACATAAGAGGCACGGTGACGGCCACATAGCCATCAAGGTTAATGCTCTAACCGACGACCAGATGATCAAAGAGCTGTACAAGGCGGCCCAGGCCGGGGTACGCATCGATTTGTTAGTGCGTGGGGCGTGTTCACTCCGGCCCGGAATCCCCGGCATCAGCGAAACGATCACCGTCCGGAGCATTATTGGCCGGTTCCTAGAGCACAGCAGGATGTACCTCTTCAAGAACGGCGGTGAGTGGGAAACCTTCATGGGAAGTGCCGACCTCATGCCCCGCAATCTGGATCGCCGTGTCGAGGTACTCTTTCCGCTCCAAGACAACACGTTAAAAGAGCGCGCCCACCACGACTTCTTTCAGATGGGCTGGCGAGACAACGTCAACGCCTGGGAGCTGCAGGCTGATGGCGTCTGGAAGCGCCTACAGTCCTCGGCGGACAATCCCCCCTTCGATAGTCAGAACGCCTTCATTCACGAGAAACGCTAGCGTCCCTAGCTGGTCGGCTCTGGCCATTGGCCAATAGACTGCAGTGCCTCGATGATCACTCCTTCACGTATGCCGCCTCTAGTCGTACGAATCGGATCTGTTTGATAAAAGGCGGCGATCGTCAGCAGGGAAGTTACCCCCGCGGGGAGAACTTCCGCTCGTTCCGGCTTAATCGCGTACTTCGAAGCCACCTCGGCTGCCGGAAGAGAGTATACGCTCTCCTCGACCTTTCTGACTTCCGATAGAGAGATCCGGCACGAGCTGGTGCTACAACCGGAGAGATAGGCCACGTGACTCGCCGTGCCGCCAGTGAACACGACGGTATCGGGTGCCGCGGACGGAAGCGATCTCAATGCTTCCTGAAACCGTGCTCCAATATGCTGCCTCTCCTCGTCAGTCGGTGGATCGTGATGAACGAATAGCTCAGTCAACCGTCCGCTCCCCAGCTGAAGGGATTTATCCCACAAAACCTGACCTCCCTCCGCCGAGATGAGCTCGACGCTACCTCCTCCAATATCGGACACGAGTACCCTGCCCTCGATCCGCATATCGAGAGTGGCCCCCAGATAGGTCAGACGGGCTTCGTCCTCTCCGGACAAAACCTCGATGTTGAGATCCAGCTCTGTCCGTGCCTTATCGACAAACTCTTGACGATTGGAGGCGTCCCTTACCGCACTCGTGGCCACAACGCGGACATTCTCCACGCCCAGTGCCCTGGCTTCTTTCACTAGCTCGGCGATGGCAGCGAGTGCCGCCGCCTCCCGTTCCGGATCGAGCTTGCCCGACGCGTCGACGCCCTTGCCCAAGCGCACGAATCGGCTGTCGTCCAACACCGTTTCCAGAGTCCTCTCGGCTGGCCGCGCCACCAGCAGCCGGATCGTGTTGGAACCGATGTCAAGAGCGGCTACAACGTTCGATTCTTTTGCCTTAACCGACAACAGACACCGACCTCACATGCTTATAACGGCAGACGAGCGAAGCTTCAGCGCAAAAAGGTATCGTGGGACGCATTCGTCTCCAAAGAGGAAGCTAGAGATTAGCGCTGAGCAGAATTAGGCTGAGGACTCCGGCCCCGACGCTATACCAGGCGAACGGATATAGACGTCCAAACTCAAAATAGCGCATGAGAAACCTGACGGATATATAGGCGGCAATGCCGGCGAGGAACATGCCGAGGATCGCATAGCCAAGAATCTGCCTACTGTCCGATGCGAACAGCTGGGGTAGCTCCAGTAGTCCGGCGGCGGCAATAATAGGCGTCGCGAGGAGAAATGCGTAACGCGCCGCGGCCTCGTGGCTCAAGCCGGCGGCCAGGCCGGCAACCATCGTGATGCCTGAACGTGAGATTCCGGGTATTAAGGCTCCAATCTGCGCAAACCCAACTATCGCCGCATCCCGCCAGCTGAGCTGGGTGATGTCCCGATATCGACCTTTGTCAAAGCCCTGCACCGGAGCAGGCTCGGCAGCCTGATCATTTAGAACGAGCTTCATTCCAGAATCGCTACTTCGAAGCGGCGAGGCTCCCACTACGCGCTGCAAACGATCCTCGATCACCTCATCAGTGGGGACGGCGACCACAGGAGCCTGGACTGCTGCCATCTGCCGTTGCATCAGCCACTCCCCGATGAACATGATGCACCCGTTAACGATGAGAAACGTGGCCGCAACAGAAGGGTTTCCGAACAGCGTTTCTAATGGCTTCTGAAGAGCGAATCCCACTAGTCCTGCCGGGATAGTTCCCAGGACAACCATCCACGCCAGGCGTTGATCATGGTCTGATCCGGAGATGTTACCATCGCGTACGCTGCGTACGAACGCCAGAATCACACTTCGCCAGTCTGACCAGAAAAAGATCAGAAGCGCCGTCGCTGTTCCAATATGCAGCGCGACGAGGAACGCGAGCCACGATGGCGATGTGGTTTTGATGCCCCAGTGCAGCAGCTTGGGCAGAATTACGGCGTGGCCAAGGCTCGAGACAGGGAAGAGCTCCGACACTCCCTGAAGAATGCTTAGGACGATAGCCTGTAAAAGGGTCATTCAGCCTCCGAGCCAACCAATCATCAGATTGTAGCGGGCACTTATTGGATGAGTCTTTGGATGAAACCCAATGTTATTGGCCCGATCACTTACGGAAGCTGATCACTCGGTGATTATCACCGTCTCAGCTGGGAGATGGTTAGCCCGGCATCAACTGAGAGCGTGCCACCTCTCGAAATGTCGCGTAATCCCCGGTACAGATGAAAGCAACGCTTTCGGCGATGTTAGTGACCCGGTCGGCCATCCGCTCGATGTTGTGAGCGACCCAGAGGAGGTATGTGTCGCGGCGAATGGTAGTGCGGTCATCGGCCATCTCCGAGATGGCGACCTGGAAAAAGTCGCGATACAAGTCGTCGACCTCTTCGTCTCGTCGCCAGATCCGGCCGGCGGCGTCGATGTCACGATCCTTGAAGGCTGCCATCGCCTCGGCCAGTAGGCCCCTGGTAATGCCCGCCATCTCGTGAATGTCTTCGAGATGTCCCCCCATCGGCTCATCGACCATCTGAAGGGTCAGCTTCGCGATCCCCGCGCAGTAATCTCCCATCCGCTCCAACTCTCCAGCGACATTGAAGGACGCTGTAACCAGCCGTAAATCGCTCGCCACTGGTTGCTGGGTTGCAATAAGCACAAACGCCTGTTCGTCAATATGGTGCCGCCACCGGTCCACATCACGATCGCCTTCTATCAAGTCCTTTGCCAACAGGACATCGCGGCTCTCCAGGCCGCTAACGGCATTGACTATCCTCCGGCTGATCTGCTCTCCAAGCTCGAGGACGGCGTTGTCCAGTTTGTCGAGCAACGAGAGATAGTGTTCCCGGGTCATGACGTATGCACGGATCTCATTCCGCCGAAAGGCTAACCGAATCTACCGGCAATGTAGTCCTGGTTCTGGGGTCGACGCTGGTTTGAAAACATCTTTCCTGTTTCTCCGAACTCCACGAGCTCCCCCACGTAGTCCGCCCCGGCTAGTAGGAACGCCGTGTAGTCGGAGATCCGAGCAGCCTGCTCCATATTGTGCGTCACTATAACTAGGTGAAGTCGCCCTTGAGCTGTAGCACAACTCCTCGATCTTACAAGAGGCAATGGGATCGAGAGCCGAGGAAGGTTCGTCAAGCAAGATTACGCCCAATTTCTTTCCAAAAATCCTCGAGTTTTGGAGCCGGCCGGCCGGAGCATCGGGTGTAACTGAGGTCGAACGAGCTCAGAAGAACTGGATAGGGCTACTCTTCCCCACAAAGGGTGAGCGGAACCGTTGGAGTATCGTCGCCGGGGCCTGTCCACTCGCATAGGTTGAGTGATGTGCTATCAAGCCTAGCTCGTCGCGTCGCCGGATGTGCGGCCCGGAGCCCGCAGGGCGTCTAGAAAGGCGTTTCCGCGAACCAGGGATTAGGCTGAAAAACGCGGAAACGCTTAGTTCCTTAGGTTGTGGTGGCCGGGTGATTCGTGAGGAAGAGGTGGTGAGAGCAGAGGACGTCGAGATCGGCGGAGAGTTCACCGGCGCCGCGAGCGGTTATGTCGGCGGCCTCGGTTTTCGCGGGGTGGGCGAGGAGGAGCAGGGGCCGCCGAGGTGCTCTGGTTCAAATCGTAGAGTGCGCGGGTTACACGGGCTGCGGAGGCGTTTGAGGTGGGGCCTCGAGATGCAAAGGTAAGCGAATTGTTACGAAATTGCGACATCGTACTACCCAGAAGCAGAGCGCGGAAGCCGCGAAGCCCTGGGATGCCTCTGCTTATACTCGTACATTCTGGCGTCGGCGACCGCAAGCAGAACCTGCGCGGTTTTGCCGTCGGTGGGGAAACGTGCAAGCCCGATGCTGACGGAGTAGCTTGGCGATCCGGGTGCCGTGGCAGCCGATGAGGCGCCTGAAATTCGGCTGGCAATGCGTTTCTCACTGTCACTCGTGTCGGCGAGAATGAGGGCAAATTCGTCACCCCCGTAGCGGGCCGCAAAGTCGTAGGGCCGGATCGCAGTCTGCAGCGCATGTCCGACACCCCTGATGAGGGCATCACCCGCAGCATGGCCGAATCGGTCATTCACCTGCTTGAGCCCATCCACGTCGAGGAATACCACTGAGAGGGAGCCGGCGGTTCTCTCGCTTCGAGCCAGCTCGCGATCAAGCATCTCCTCAAATGCTCGGCGGTTGGGCAAGCCTGACACTACATCAACAGCCGCTCGACGACGGTACTCGAGTAGCCGTGCAATATGAGTCGCCAGTGACTTGCTTGAGCCCAAATCACGCGTTGTAAACGGCCGTCCGCCGAATCGGTCCGTCAAGTTCAACACGCCCTCGACTCCCCGTTCCGTCACTATCGGAGTGCTGACGAAGGTCTGGTCCGCAACCGACCCCAGCAGAACCATCCCACGTTCGGCAACGATGCCCGCGATCCCCCGCCCAACGGGCACTTCGATAGAGGGGACTAAAGACGGCGTAATACCGACGGAGGCGGCGACGGTCAGTATCGGCTCTCCGTTCCGTTTCAACAGCAAACTAGCACGGCCCGCCTGCATCAGCTGTACTGTCATGACGAAGGCTGAGCTGACAGGATCTGGGCTTGTTTCGAGTCCCGGTCGATCTGGTCCGCTGGACGAGTCGATACTCTCGGGTGGCTCCGCATGACCTCTTGAGTCTTGATCTTCCAAAGCGGAGCCTCTGTCATGTCGTGGTCTCTGGTGGACACCCGACCCAGTCTGGCTAGCCTTATCGGGGCAGGCTACCGCTAGCATAACCGGGCGGTGAGACAAATTCAGTTGCTGAATGGTTGCGATGGTTGCAGTTCGGTAACGCAATGTGCGTTGCTGCGCAACTGAGGCTTGATGCTGACTGCCGGGCTTCGGACGTCCCCCTGGTCCAGCTCGAGATGGCTGCCGACACATCGCGATGTCCGTCGCCCTCGGCGCGAAGCTCCTGGCCGATTGTCCACCCGCCAAACGGGGGAACGCTGTCACTCAAGAATGCGAATCGAGCCGCGACAAAGGGCAGACTCACGACTCCGTGAAGATGAATAACTTCTTCGTGCTACTCAATGCGATGTGCTTGGCAGCGACGCCAGAGCAGCCCGAAACTCGGTTACGTCACCAGTAGCTACAAACGCGACACGCTCTGCGATGTTTGTAACGCGGTCGGCCATGCGCTCGACGTTATGTGCAACCCAGAGCAAGTAGGTTCCTCGGCGTACGGAGGTACGGTCGGCCGCCATATCTTCCAACACGGTACGGAACACATCACGATAAAGGTCGTCGACCTCCGTGTCTCGAACCCACACTCTGCTTGCGGTCGTCACATCCCGGTGCTCATAAGCCCAGAGTGCCTCCTCCAGCGACGACTGGGTGAGCTGTGACATGAGTTCGAGGGTAGGGAGATGTCCCAGCGGGGGCTCATCGACCATTTCGACGGTTAACTGTGCAATGCCTGCGCAGTAATCACCCATCCGCTCAAGTTCTGAGGCCACGGTCGAGGAAGCCGTGACGTGTCGAAGGTCGATAGCTGCCGGCTGTTGGGTCGCGAGCAGCAAGAAGGTTTGTTCCTCGATTTTCCGCTGAAATACGTCAACTTCATTGTCGGCGTTCATTATGAAAAAGGCCGCCTCGAGATCACGCGACTGGAGGCCGGCCATGCATCCTTGAATCCGGCTCAGAACGAGTTGACCCATTGTCTGGACGTTGGTGTCCAGATCGTGAAGCCGACGCACATATGTTTCGCGAGTCAAGGTCATTCACCTGTGTCGACAGAGGGGCAGGATCGAACGAAGTTCGTTGCTCAGCAAACAGGACGGTAGGCGGCCCAAGCGGTCGGTTGTCCCAGTCGCACCGGGACGCGCTAGCTACTCTGTCTCTACTCCCTGAACCATCTTCGCCCGTTAAGCTTTGGCTTGGAGATCACTGGGTGCATCGAGGACGCGTTTGCTCATTCCGGTTACCCCCGACCTTGACATGTCAGCCGAAACGACCCGTGATGTAGTCCTGGGTACGTGAATCCTCGGGATTCGAGAAGATGGCAGCAGTTTCCCCATATTCAACGAGCATCCCAGCGAGATCGTTATCCGCCAACATGAAGACGGTGTAATCGGCGACGCGAGCCGCCTGCTGCATATTGTGCGTAACGATGACCACCGTGTAGTCGTTCTTGAGCTCCGTGAGGAGCTGTTCTATCTTGTAGGACGCGATGGGATCGAGGGCAGATGTCGGTTCGTCTAGCAAGATGACGCCCGGTTTCATAGCCAGCGCCCGGGCAATACACAGTCGTTGTTGCTGACCTCCCGATAACCCTGTAGGGGACTCCTTAAGCCGGTCTTTTACCTCATCCCACAGGGCCGCCTTTCTCAGACTCTGCTCCACGAGGTCGGCCATGTGTTTGCGCCTGGTTTTCTGGCCACTCAGCCGCGGTCCGGACGCGACGTTGTCGTAGATGGACATCGTCGGAAAGGGGTTCGGGCGTTGAAACACCATACCAATGTGAGCCCGAACCTTCATCGGATTGGTCCCCTTCGCGTACACGTTGTTCTCGCCGACCCATATGTCTCCAGCTACTCGAGCGCCAGGAATCACCTCGTGAAGTCGGTTGATCGATCGAAGGAAGGTGGACTTTCCGCATCCGGAAGGACCAATAATGGCTGTCACCTTGGATGGCTCCATAGTGCAGGAGACGTTTCGAAGGGCAAGCTTCGCACCATACCATGCGGACACCTCTTCAGCTTTCACTGCGTCAGCCACCGGCGCCTCCTATGCAGCGCGAATGCGTTTCGAGAATCGGTATGTGAGGAGCCGCGCCAGGAGATTGAGAATCGCAACGAGGGCAAACAAGACGAGCGCCCCAGCAAAAGCGGCCTTCTGATCACTTGGTAAGCCGGTCGTCGCATCGATCCAGATCTGAACCGGCAGGGACCCCATTGGGCCCTGGCGAACGTTCGTGGATAGAAACTGGTTGTACCCCATGGTGAGGTACAAAGGAGCTGTTTCGCCAGCTATGCGCGCGATCCCAAGGATCACGGCGGTCACGATTCCGCCTGCGGCAGAAGGAATCGTAACGCGACCGATAACCTTCCACTCCGCAGCACCAAGCGCGAGAGCCGCCTCCCGAAGTTCCCCGGGCACAAGCTTTAGTGCGGCCTCCGTGGCTCTGGCTACCGTCGGGAACATCAAGACTGCGAGAGCAAGAGCAGCGGACATCGCGGATTCATTGGTGGTTGGGATCACGATGAGGGCAGCGACGATGACGCCGGCGAGAATCGACGGCGTTCCGGCGATGACGTCGATCACGAAGCGAGTTGTTTGAGCGAAGCGAGTATTGCCGCTTCGCAGGAGAAAGATGCCGCTTAGGAGGCCGAATGGAATGCCAATGATTGAAGCCATGCTGACGACCAAGAGGGATCCCACAATCATCGGATAAACGCCACCGCCGGGCTGACCCATTTGCGGAGGTCCCTGCGTGAAGAAATCCAGGTTAATGGACGAGGCGCCGCGTTGAAGAACAAACGCGATCATAGCCGCCAGCGGAATCAGGGCGAGAATGACAGCCGCTATGGCGAGGAGCGATCCCACTCGGTCAGTCGCGAGGCGAACTCGGTCGCGGTGAGTCGATGAATTCATCGTCATGTCCCATACCTTCTCGTAACGGTCCAGACAAGCAAGCGTGCGGCCAAATTCAGAATGACGGCGACGATCATCAGCGCGAGCGCAAGCTCCAACAGCGCGCCTCTGTACAGCCCGGTGGAGTCGTTGAACTGATTTACAAGAATAGCGGGGATGGTTGTGGTTGTCTTGAGGATTGATGGACCCGAGCCGATAACATTGTTCCCAATCACCATCTGCACCGCCATTGTTTCGCCGATTGCCCTACCGAGTCCGAGAACAATGCCGCCGATAATTCCGGACCGTGCGTAGGGAACTACGACTTTCCAGATCACTTCCCACCGGGTGGCGCCTAGCGCAAGCATTGCCTCACGTTGCGCACTCGGAACTGCATTGATGACGTCGCGAGAGATGGCGGCAATCGTGGGGACAATCATAATCGACAACACCAGCGCGGCCGTCAAGAGTCCATAACCGGTGCTCGACGCGCCTGAGAACAGAAAAAATCCGCCAAAGTGCTGGCTCAAGGGCGGGATGACATATTCCGCAACGAGAGGAACCAAGACGAACAGCGCCCACAAGCCGTAGATGATGCTCGGAATGGCCGCGAGAAATTCCACCAGGAAGCCCAGTGGGAGGCCAACTTTACCATGCGCCATTTCCGCGAGAAAGATCGCGATCAGCAGACCTACCGGGCTTGCAATGAGAATCGCAAGGAACGAGGAGTAGATCGTCCCGGCGACCGCCGCGTTCGGGCTGAACGGAACCTCTCCGGTAGCGGAAGCGGTGAGAAACCCAACGCCAAAGTTCGTAATTGCCGTCCACGAAGAACTAACGAGGACGCCGAACATCACCACACAGCGCAACGAGCGCAACGACCGCTGTACCCACGGTGACAATGTTCAGAATTATGTCGCCGATGTTGCGAGCCCCGCCTCGCTCATGAGGTACGCGTACTGCTTCAGTCGCGGCACCATCGTCGACGACGATGCGCGGGATTTCACGCTCACCTTGACCGACGTCAAGGCTCCAGCTTGCGGGTCGTAACGGTGGCAGTACGTCAGCAGCCGCGTCGTCGCGGTCACGCACAGCAGCCTCGCTTTTCGATGTCGGAGCCTTTGCTGACCAGAAACCAAGGCCCTATCCTCGGCGCCGCACACAGAGGAGGGCCCGAGGATGTCGCCACTCAGTTTAGAGCGAAGGTTGTTACGGAATTGTTACCGAATTGCTACGGGCTTTTACCGAGCGCCCTTATGCGGATCCAGGGGTCGCAGGCGAGCACCCTTACAACGGGGAGAAGGCGAGACCTCGTCAACCCGACACGACGAGTCTCCCACTGCAACAGCCATGCGCCAGTCATACAGGGTGTCCCACCACCCCCACTCCGCCCCCTAACCCCTTCGCAGATCTCATCAGTTGGCCCGCGGAGAGACTCCTCCGGTCCGGTCCAGAAGCCATAACACCTACGAAACGACCCGGTAACAATTCGGTAACGATTCAGGTAGGACAATAAGCCGCAATCGACGCCGCAAAAAACAACGACACACGAAGGAGACTATCGCTTGATTACTCGGATCGTCACATCGCTAGGAGCGGTCGCCCTGTTGGCCACGCTGAGCGTCGGCACCGCCGGAGCTTCCCGCCCGGCAGCCGGTACCATCATCGGCTCGGGCTCGTCCTTTGATGCACCGCTCTCTCATCTTCGTCTGCCCGTTACAAAGCTGCCCCATCAACTATCAGTCCCTCGGCAGTGGCACAGGGCAGTCGCAGCTCACGAAAAACTCACAGACTTTGGTGCCTTTGACGTGCCCATGCTGAAATGAGATGGCTTCTCCAATTTCGGCAAGATCACACAATTCCCTATCACCCTCGGTGGTGAGGCTGTGACGTATAACCTCCCGGATATAAAGGGTTGCTGAAACTCAGGGGAACTTTATCGGCGCAATTATCTCGGCAAGATCACCAAATGGACCGACGAAAATCTCGTCAAGCTCAACCCTGGGCTCAAGAAGTTGAAGGGTAAGAGCGATCAGAACATCACGTGGTGCACCGCTCCGACAGCTCCGGCACCACGTACATCTTTACGGACTTCCTCAGCCACACGAATTCCACATGGCAGAAGACGCCGGGCCTCGGAGCCAGCAAACTCCCTGCGTGGCCGGTAGGTGTCGGTGGAGTCCACAGTACAGGCGTGGATGCCGCGGTCAACGGCACACCTGGCGCCATCGGTTACGTCGAGAATGCTTTCGCGATTGAAAGCCACAGGATTCCCGCCGCTATTCAGAACAAGTCAGGTAAGTTCCTGCAGCCCACGATCGACGGGGTCCGAAGTGACGCCGCGCAGGTCAGCAAAATCACGACGACTCACTTCAGCGTCGTGTACCAGAAGGGCGTCAAGAGCTACCCGATATCTGGCTTCAGCTGGGCCGGTGTGTACACAAAAGGCTCGGATTGGCATGACGGAAAGGGCGTCTGCAAGGCAACGATCAAATTCTTCCACTGGGCAGCCGACCGGGACAAGCGCACGTTCAGACAAGTCCGCTGTTCTACGTTCACGCGCCCAAGAACATTGCCGCGTACGAGGCTCATCAGCTCAGCCACGTGAAGTGTAACAAGTAAGTCTCCTTCAGGCCACTGAAGAGGCCTTTAGGCAGCGGTGAGGAGTCGGGATCAATTCCCGACTCCTTCCGTATTCACCTTCAGAGCCGACTGCATATGCATCGGAGTCAGCTCTGCCATCAGCGGGACCAACAACGTTACCAGAATTTTGGTGATCGAGGATGATCGGGCGCTGCGTGATGCTCTCCGTCGCCAACCTTGGTCGGGAGCACTCACCGACGGTCACGGCTGCCGATGGCAATGATGCTGTACTCATCGCCCGACGAGATAGCCCTCATCTGATTCTTCTCGATTTGATGCTCCCCGGCAAAGATGGGATCGAGGTTTGCCCGCTCGATCCGTAGGTTCAGCCCAGCGCCGATCATCATGGTCACGGCCAAAGGAGAGGACGCGGATGTCATCCTCGGACTTGAAGCGGGTGCTGACGACTATGTGACAAAACCATTCGTGCTGCGGGAGCTGCTGGCACGAGTTAAAACAAAACTCCGTAGACTCGAACTTGACAGAGGCGATGCCGGGGACACAGGATGCCCGGCCTAACCTGCCCTGGCATTCAGATCGACACATTTGGGCGGCGGGTGATTGTGAACGGGAGCGCCGTTCCGTTGACAACGCGCCAATTCGATCTTCTCGCCTTTTTTATGAGACACCCTGGCAAGGTGCTCAGTCGTCATCGCCTCTTGGAGAGCGTGTGGGGACACGAGTTTCTGGGAACTCGCGCGGTCGATGTTCAGGTAACACATCTGCGGACAACCCTCAGAAAGCACGGAATCCCAAACCCTATCCGAACCGTCACTGGAGTCGGCTACGGATTCGAATTGCCGGAGTAACTCATAGCCACTGGTGACGTGCCGGACATCTCGCAGATGTCGAGGCGAGAGCCGCCGCACCCATTCTTTAACAATTTGGCAACCACACCTTGATCCGCACGTGATACCCTGCCACGTAGAATCGCTCGTAGAACCACTTAATGCGACTCCCACCGAATCCACCAGACTGCTGTCTTACATCTCCACTGGATCACGCCCCCCGCACCGTGATCCAGTTTCGCTTTGAATGAGGTAGTGGTCATCGTACTGCGCTAACTCGGCGACGTTCCCTCCAAACGCGATGGCTAGCCCGGCAGAGTCGGACTGTACGGAACACGACTATTTCCCACGGCTGTGCGGGAGAATGGCCGCCGCACTCATGCCGCGTCCACTGACGGTACTCGCTCTTGCTAGGTCACCAGGAGCATCGCGGTGTAGAACGCCACACGCTCAGGTCCACTCAGACTTACCGGATCGCGGGTGACGTACCGAGTCTCTGCCGCGTGACTTAATGACAGAGCGGTCATGCTGGGGTGCTCCATCAACCATGCGGTAATCTGACGGCTCAGCTCATCGAGACGTGCGGCCCCAAACGTCACGACTCGCACCGCTGTTCCGTTGGTCAATGAAGGGTGGGCAGACGGACTCTTTGTACTGGGCATCATGATGTTGTCCTTTTTCAGGTGGGCGAATGTACGGCAATCGATGGCTCGACGTGCTCGATCTGTGGCGTGGCCGGCTTCTCCTGGTGGTACACAACACGACGAAGCCACAGCGCGACGTAGACAAGCCCAATGAGGACAGGAACCTCGACGAGCGGGCCAATCACGGCGGCAAGCGCCTGACCCGACGTGATGCCAAAGACGCCGACAGCAACGGCGATCGCGAGTTCGAAGTCATTGCTGGCTGCCGTGAATGAAAGTGTTGCCGTTTGTGGATACGCAAAGCCGAGGAAATAAGAAACGGTGAATGCAATCGCGAACATGATGCCGAAATAACACAGCAACGGAAGTGCAATGCGAACGACGTCGCCAGGAAGGCTCACGATTGCGCTTCCCTTGAGGGCGAACATGATGACGATGGTGTACAGCAGACCAACCAGGGCCGTAGGACCGAGTCGCGGTGCAAACTTCTGGTCGTACCAGACGCGTCCCTTGACGCGACCAAGGATCGACCGCGTCATAAAGCCGGCAACTAACGGGATGCCGAGGAAGATCAGAACCGTCCGGGCCACGAGCCAGAACGAGATGTGAAGAGTTGCTGTGTGTACGCCCAGCCAGCTTGGAACCACTGTCAGGTAGAAATACGCCAGCAGCGCGTACATGGCGACCTGAAACAGGGCATTGAGCGCGACGAGCACCGCCGCGTACTCGTTGTCGCCGCCGGCTAACATATTCCACACGAGCACCATCGCGATGCAGCGCGCCAATCCAACCAGAATTACCCCGGCTCGGTACTCAGGTTGATCCGGAAGGAGCACCCAGGCCAGCGCGAACATCAGATGCGAATTGCGGACATCAGCCGACGGAGTAGCGTCGCCACCTCAGCGCTCCGATACTACGAAGCTGAAGGTTTGCTGACGCCGGTGCTACCCTCCGATGCGGGCTATCGTATATACGACCGCTCTGCGCTGGGACGAGTTGCGTTCATCAAACGCGCCAAGCCGTTGGGATTGACACTGAAGGAGATTCGCCAGCTCCTGCTGGAGCCGACTGACCTAGCGACCGATCAAGTCCGGTTACGATACGCAGCCGAAGAACTGTGAGCCCTGAGCGAACCGGTCACACCCGGCCCGGCTCCGTCGCTCGTCCCCCGCGCCTCCACCGGCCCTCAGGTCATCCACCCCCACCGCAGACATCGCGGCGCACTCGGACCCATCAACGGCACACCCGGCGCCATCGGATATGTCGAGAGTGCTTACGCGATTGAAAACCACGAGGACTCCCGCGGCTATTCAGAACAAGTCAGGTAAGTCCCTGCAGCCCACGATCGACGGCGTCCGAAGTGACGCCGCACAGGTCAGCAAAATCACGACGACTCACTTCAGCGTCGTGTATCAGAAGGGCGTCAGGAGCTACCCGATATCTGGCTTCAGCTGGGCCGGTGTGTACACAAAAGGCTCGGATTGGCATGACGGAAAGGGCGTCTGCAAGGCAACGATCAAATTCTTCCACTGGGCGGCCGGACCGGGACAAGCGCACGTTCAGACAAGTCCGCTGTTCTACGTTCACGCGCCCAAGAACATTGCCGCGTACGAGGCTCATCAGCTCAGCCACGTGAAGTGCAATAAGTAAGCCTCCTTCAGGCCACTGAAGGGGCCTTTAGGCAACGGGAAGGATTGGGGATGAATTCCCGACTCCTTCCCCCGTTTTCACCTTCAAGACCGACTCATATGCATCGGAGTTAGTTGGCATCAGCGGGACCAAGAACGTGACCAGAAAATGCGAGAAGGTGGTTCAGGCGCGGGAGTCCCGACACTAGCTCTGTGAAAGTTAAGGACACTCCACTCTTAGCTCACGTCACGCCGACTTGACTACGCTGCGCTGGCCGGCGCCGTCCGGACACTAACCGCTGCCATCGTTAAGTAGCAGTCCACACTTAGCTCACCCCTCCGTCGCCTTCTGGACCCTTCTCGATGCGACCCTGCATGTCCACCGCTGACTCGGCCGCATACACGCGCTCCTCGAACTGCTCCAGCAGCTGCTCGCACTTTTCAATCGAGTCGGCAGCCTCCGCGCGACGGGGAGCTTCATACCAATCCCGCTCCACCACACGATTGAACCATCGTCGTATCTTCTCCAGATCGTTGCGGATCTCTTCCGCCTCTGCGTATATGAAATTCTCTCGGAAGATTTCGAATTCGATCTCCTTCGTGAAGTTCACCTCACAGTTCTCGATGATCTCGTCGTACTGCTGGTTACTCTGTGCTATGAATCCGGACACGAGTTTTTCTTCTTCGTCTCCACCGAGCGGCCCAACTGAAAGTAGGTGATAGCTGCCGCCAAGATCCGATACGCGCGCGGCGATTCGCTCCAGCTGGACCCTCAGCTGCGGCCGATCAGGTAGGACGCACACGCTCTGTTGCAGATACAGCGTTCCCATCCTCTTGAGCTCTCGCCAGACGCCAACCCGGGCGGCCGAAGGGTGCGAGGGAACCTGGTACACGAACAAACAAAAGCCGCCGGAAGAGTCCGCGATCACGCTGTTCATCGATTGGCGTACGGGCGTGGCCTGGTGCTTGCCACATTGCGGGCGAAGCGTAGGACCGAGAATGTATCAAGTGCTAACATGTATCAGTTGTTACATTATAAGACTTGATCCATCCTAGAGATCGTGACTTGGAATAGGAAAGATTTGAGATGAATATCGTAATTGTTGCAGGCGCCTCCTTTCTGGCGTCAGCGGTAGAGATGGTGGAGGCGCTCACCATAGTTCTCGCCGTGGGTGTGACTCGTGGCTGGCGCTCCTCCCTCATAGGTGTAGGAGTAGCACTCGTCGTCCTAGGCCGCCATCGTCGCGGCGTTGGGCCCGGCGCTGACAGTGATACCAATCGATGCCCTGCGATTGGTTGTGGGCGCCGTCCTGCTGACCTTCGGACTGCAGTGGCTTCGTAAGGCTATCTTGCGAGCCAGCGGACTGAAGGCGACCCATGACGAAGATGCCATCTTCGCCGAGGAGCGAAAGGCAGCCGAAGCTAGCGGCACCGTTATGCGGCACGGACTCGACTGGTATGCATTCACTTTGTGTTTTAAGGGTGTACTGCTGGAGGGACTTGAAGTCGCATTCATCGTCGTCACTTTGGGCGCAACGAGCCGAATGTTTGGGTGGGCCGCCGCTGGGGCCGCGGCCGCGGTGATACTCGTTACCGCGGCGGGAGTCGCCGTACATCAACCACTGAGCAGAGTCCCGGAAAATACCCTCAAGTACGCGGTTGGCATCATGTTGACTTCGTTCGGCACGTTCTGGGCGGCAGAAGGCGCCGGAGTGTCGTGGCCCGGATCTGACCTGGCGATTCTGGCCCTGATAGGTTTTTATGTGGTCGTGTCGTTTGCGTTTGTACGAACGCTGCAGTGGCGACGCGACGCAGCCAGACAGCTGGCCGGAGGCAGGGCGTGAAGTATATTCTGGCCTTCTTCCAGTTCTGGTATGACTTTATTGTCGGCGATGATTGGACGATAGCTGTGGCCGTGGCAGCTGGCCTCGTCGTCACCTGGATTCTCGCCCACAACAACGCAAACATTTGGTGGCTGTTGCCGGTGATCGTTGTGTTCGCACTGACCCTGAGTCTCTGGCGTGAAGCGGAAAAGACAGCTAAGCGACGCTAGTCAACGTCAGCGGCAAGTATCCTATCGCCGCGGCTCGCCGCTAGAGCGCTACCGTCCGATCCTCCCGGGCGCTTTCGTGAGCGGCCTCGATCACTTCCATCACCCGCACTGAGTCGCGCGGATCTACGGGCAATGGCTTGCCGCACACCAACGTATCGCGAAACCCCGTATAGAAGGCCTGGTACTCACCAGGAAGAGTCTCGATGCGGCCATCAAATGTGATGCCGTCGATCTCAGTCTGTGCCCGCCCCCATGCAGCTTCAGATTCGGCACCCCACCCGGCTCGGTCGGGTCGGTCTCCCGACTGCAGCGCGGCCTCCTGAGGGTCCAAGCCGTACTTCTCGTATGTCCCGCTAAGTCCGTGGACGCGGAACCTCGGCCCCGGTAGACGAGATGCCGAACTCATCCATAGGTGAGCACTCACCCCATTAGCAAAGGTAAGCGCGACAAACGTGTCGTCGTCGACCACACTTTCCGGACGGCGGCTGGAGACTTCCGCATAAACCGACGAAGGCGTACCAAACAGAACCATGGCCTGATCGATTAAATGGCTGCCGAGATCCCATAGCAGTCCGCCTCCCTCGGCCCAGGGCGTGTTCTCTCGCCAGGCGTCCGGACGAACCGTCGCCCGATATCGTTCGAAGCGGGACTCGAAGCGGCTAACGGGGCCGAGAATATTCCGTTCGACGACGCGCCTCACAGTGAGAAAGTCGCCGTCCCAGCGACGATTCTGGAAGCACGTTATGGGCAGAGCCCGCTTCTCAGCCAGGTCGAGAATCTCGCGTCCCTCCTCGGACGATGTGGCCATCGGCTTGTCGATAACAACCGGCAGGCCATGTTGCAGAGCCCTTGCGGCCAGAGGCACATGGAATTTGTTGGGGGTTCCAACCACGGCAAGATTATATTTGTCGGAATCTGCCCAAAGCTCGTCTGCCGATTGGTACAGAGCCGCGCTCGGATAGTCAGCAGCTGCCTGTTCACGGCGGACGGGGTTGCTCGTGACGATGGCAGCAACAGTCATACCGGCCGTACTCTGCACCAACGGTGCGTGGAAGACCTGCCCCGCCATGCCATATCCGATAATCGCGGCCTTCAGATCGTCCGATCCGCATTCCGATTGCGTCATCCTTCCCTCCAATTTGCTCTCCCTCCCATCAGATTACCGGAGAGGAGCAATGCCCATGGAGATAGCATTAGGGTCTGCATGTCGACTGAAAGCATCGTTGCCGATTGGAACAGACGAATCCATTCCCCGCGGTCACGTTAGTCGGCGGAGACCTCCGGGGACGGCAGTACATGACGGGATGCGAACCGGCGTTGCCACAGCCTGGATGCCGCATAAACGGCCAGAAGCAGGACGACAAACGGGAAGAGGTACCCGACGACGATGATCGACCCGGCGATCACGGTCTCTGAGGCGGTGAGGGCCTGGGCAAGTGCCTCTGAGATCCGGCCTGGGTGCCGACCAGTCGTGGTGCCGGGCACACCGTGCAAAGAAAGGTTTATGGTCGCGAGACTAGTCCGCTTGGAGAGATATCGCAACCGGCCCTGGGTCTGCTCCACCTGATACTGGACATCTGCCAAAACCTGCTGCACTTTGATCGTGTCCCCAACATTTGCGGCCCGGCTAAAGAGTCGAAGCAGCTCTGCTCGCTGCATCTCGAGATTCTGCAGCCTGGCAGTCAGATCGACGAACTGCAACGAGACATCCTTCCCTCGAATGTTTTCCGTCTTTACGATGCCGAGGCGCCGAAGGGACGTGAGAGCGCTGTCAAAATTCTGCGCGGGCACGCGAACCACCAGGTTGACATCAGCACTGTGGCGATCGAACGTCGACGAGAGGACGTAGCCTCCAAGCCGTGACGCGACCGTAGTTGCTTGGTCCGCGGCCCGCTGGGTCTTCTTCGGCGGGACGCGAACGCTCAGGTTGGCCGTTCGTATGATCGCCGACGGCACTTTCGTTGAGTTGCTTCGTGCTGCTCCCGGCGAATAGTTGCGGGCAGCCGGTGCCTGACCAGCGCGTATACCTGCCGGAACAGCTGCACGTTGAGTGCTAAAAGTCGCCTTGGGAGCTGAGGGTAGAGGCGTCGACCGGAGACCGGACAGAGCAAGTCCATAACCACCAAGACAGGCGGTGACCAGTAGCAAAGTGATTCCTACATGACTTCGCCTGATCTCTGGGACACTGATTAGCGGAGTCCGAAGCTTGTTCACGGCTCACCTCCTCGTCACGATTTGTGGCAGTCATGGGCCCTATTCGGAACCTAAATTAACCGGAAGCGGTACGGGACAGAGATCATGATGATCCGGCAAGAGAATCTGGCTCCCTTGTTGTGCTACGCTCCGGCTCTAAATCAATAACGCACAGCGCCGCAGTTCGGGACGCAACGCCTTCCAGTCAGTACCTACCAGCGGTTCGCAGGAATTGCTCTTCCTGTCGAACGAACACGGCAACGACAAACTGATTCCCGCCCGTGAAAAGGCTGGACTTAAACGTTACCGGGTCGGCTCGCTCGTCCGGTCCAGGAACTCGGCGGCAAAAGCCAGGAAAGCGTCGACATCGGCCTGGTTTGACACGATGCCTAACGAGGCCCTCACGGCTCCTGCCTTTACATCGTTAACGACGTGCATGAACCTATCGAAATTGCTTTGCGCCTGCGGCTTGAAGAATGCCGCCATCTGCTCTTCCGAAATACCGAAGGCCGTCTCCCCTGCTCCGGGATTACAGTGGCACCCGGTGCGCAGGGAGATCTTGCGCCGACCCGCTGCGTCCTCGATCTCCCGCGGGTGAACCAAATGGCTCTCCGGGATCGAAGAAATTCATCGTGATGGTCCCACCTCTCCGCTGCGTGTCCTTTGGTCCGTATATATGCACCAGGTGTTGCCCATTTCGATGTCGCAGCTCGCCAAGCCTGCTCAGGAGCTGTGAGGTAAGATCCATGACTCGTGCATGGATTACCTCCATGCCGATATCGCACAGGTGCTGAAGTCCAATATCCACTGCTGGGATGCTGAGGTAGTTGATGGTGCCGTCCTCGAACGCCTCCTTGCCGTGAGCCATGTAGAATCCATGCCCTCCATCCTTGGAAGCTTTGACGGAGCTGATCACCAAGGTTCCGCCGCCGAACCACGGACGATGCAGCTTCTCGAGAGCCTCCTTGCGCGCTATCAGGCAGCCCACACCCGTAGGATATCCAAACATTTTGTAGAAGGACAGCGTAACGAAATCCGGGTGCACCGCCGACAGATCGATCTGATTCGTGGGCGCGAACGCTGCAGTGTCGAGGACGACATCCCAGCCAAAGTCGTGGGCGCGAGCTATCCAATCGAGCGAGTGCTGTACTCCGGAGAAATTGGACTGGGCAGGATACGCGAAAAGGTTGTCCGTACCTGGCCGCGCTGACTCGATCGCGCTCGCCAGAGCGTCTTCCTCGATGTCAAGATCGGGATCGCGAATCGGCACATAACTGAAGGCAGCCTCCTTGCGCCGGGCAAACTCACGGATCCCGTTGACAGAGTTGTGGTTGTCGTAGGTCAGCATGAACCGACCGCCGGGACGGAAGGGAAAGGACTCACCCACGAGCTTTAGAGCCCCGCTCGCGTTCAACGTGAAGATCACCTCGTATTCGTCCGCTGACGCCCGAAAGAATTCCAGCACACGCGTGCGTGTCCGCTCTACCAGCTCCGTCGCAAGGGCGGACGTCGGATTGCTCGAGTGAGGATTGCCAAACACGCTCTCGCTTAGCAGGCTCATATGTTTGTCAACCTGCGACTCGGCATAAAGACCCGCTCCCGTGTAGTCCAGATAGACGTGGCCCAGCCGATCGAGACGGGAGTAATCTCGCGCTCTCAATGTCTCGAGAGCGTCAATCGCTTCGGCCTGTGCCGGAGAGGTGGATCCGCTGCCGAGTAGTGTTATATCGGCGCTCCTAAAAGATCGTGTGGCTCATTGTGCACCGACTGCAATGGTCCCGCAACTAATCGGTAACATTTTCGTAACCTCGTGCCTCAAAGAATGAAATGCCTAAAGGCCATTACAACGAAGGAGATCATCACTTTGAAGAGACGCCTTATCGCCTCGATCGCCGCGGCGGCTGCTATCGCCGCCTTGAGCATCACACCGGCTTTAGCCAGCCGGGCCCACGCCGGAATGACGTTGAAGGGAGCTGGGTCCACTTTTGACGCCCCCCTCTTCACGACCGCATTCGCACACTACAAGAAGGCCTCCGTACAATATGCAGCAGTGGGTAGCGGCGCGGGACAGACACAGCTGGAAAGCCACCTCGTCGACTTTGGCGCTTTCGACGTTCCTATCCTGAAAACCGACTACGCCGGCTACAAGAAGATCGTGCAGATTCCGGTGGCGCTTGGCGGAGCCGGAGTCATCTACAACATCGGGGTCAAGAAGGTTGACCTGACGGGATCAGTGCTCGCCGACATCTACCTGGGCAAGATCACTCACTGGAACGACTCACGGATCACCAAGCTGAACAAAGGCGAGAAGTTCCCGAACCAGAAGATCTCGGTCGTCTATCGCTCTGACAGCAGCGGTACCTCCTATATGTTCACCGACTATCTCAGTAAAGCCAGCAGCACGTGGAAGAAGAAGGTCGGCGCCGGCAAGAGCCCGGCGTGGCCACGTTGGTACCGGCGCTTCTCACAGCAGCGGAGTTTCGGCAGCCGTACAGTCGACGCCGGGCGCCATTGGCTACGTTGAGCTCTCCTACGCCAAGGCGAATCACATCAAGACGGCGGCTATCAAAAACCGTGGTGGCCACTTCATCGCTTGCACCATTGGTGGAGTAAAGGCGGCCTCCAACAGTACAAGAAGATCGACTCGGCACACTTCAGCATCACCAACGCCCCCGGCAAGTAAGCTACCCCATCTCCAGCTACAGCTGGGCCGGGATTTGGAAGCAAGCAGACCAACAAGGCCACGGGAAGGCCCTGGTTGCCCTCTTCCGATGGGAGACGACAACCGGTCAGAAGTATGGCCCGCCCCTGTTCTATGTCCCGCTTCCCAAGGCCGAGCAGAAGCTCGCCAGCCAGCTCCTCAACACCGTCAAGTACTAATTCAGTCTCTGACTCTTCGAAGGGACCGGGTGTTTGCCCGGTCCCTTTGTCGTATGTTGTGATGCACAAGTCGCCTCTACTCCGAACCGTTGGGTTGACAGATCCCTGTACGGTAGTATTGGGCGGGAGATCAACTCTTGACAAAGATCCTCATAGTCGAAGACGACCGCAGCCTCCGCGACGCTCTGAGTTACAACCTACGCCGTGAGGACTATACGCCGGTTACGGCCGAGGACGCCCCTACCGCGCTGATTACGGCCCGGAAGGAGAAGCCGGACCTGATCCTACTCGACCTGATGCTCCCCGGAGGTAACGGCTTCGATGTCTGTCGAGATATTCGAACGTTTACCCCGGTGCCGATCATCATGCTTACTGCGCGTGGAGAAGACATCGATCGTGTCCTCGGACTCGAGATCGGAGCTGACGACTACGTCACCAAGCCGTTTGCTCTGAGGGAGCTGCTGGCCAGGATAAAAGCAAACTTGCGGCGGGTCGACCTCGATCGCGGTACGAGCGGTGATGACATTATGGAACACAGCGGCCTGACGGTGGACGTTCCGGGCCGGAGGGTGCTGATCAATGGAAAGCACGTCAGCCTCCAACCGAGAGAATTCGATCTTCTCGCCTATCTGATCAGACACCCGGGTACCGTGTTGACGCGAGCGCGATTGCTCAGCTCAGTCTGGGGCCATGACTTCGTAGGAGAGCGCACAGTCGACGTCCACGTGCGCCGCGTTCGCGCGAAACTTGAGCAATCTACTCAAACGGACTTTATACGCACCGTTCACGGTGTCGGATACGTCTTCGATCCGGAGCCGCGCGAGGTGGAGCAGTTAAGTGGCGCGTAGCTTGAAACCCTCTGATAGAGACCCACGCGAAGCGGTTATGGCGCGTGCCGCTCAGGCAGCGCGGATAATTGAATTCGAAACCCGCGGCGAAGAGACTCCGGACTACGCCTCCATATTCCATCAATACATGGCTCAGGATGCAAGGGGAGTGCTTTTGCTGGATCATCGAAGGTCCATTAACGCCATCAACGATTCGGGAAGAGCGTTGCTCCGATTTACAGGACTTGTGCCGTGTCATGTCTCCGACGCAATCCGGGATATGAATGTCGCCTTCTCGATCGGCGATGCTCTACATGACCGGCGTACAGTCATTCAGGAAACGTTTCTGCCCGAGCCCGAGAGCATTCTCCGCTTCACCATAATCCCGCTGAACGACCACAGGGGCCACACCTCCCACGTCGTCGCGACCATCGAGGATGTCACTCAGCTGCGCCATCTAGAGACGGTACGACGGGATTTCGTGGCCAACGTCTCGCACGAGCTGCGCACGCCTATAGCCTCGATAAACCTGCTGGTAGAAACACTGCAGAACGGCGCCAGAAACGATCCCGAGGCCAGCGACTCACTTCCTGCATCGAATCCAGGTCGAGACACTTTCTATGAATCGGCTTGTAGAAGAGCTTCTCGAGCTCTCGAAATTGGAGTCCGGGCGGCTGAGCCTCAATATCGGGCCAACCAATGTCGGCCGCGTTATAGATGACGTGAGGAACCGGCTCGTGGTCGCAGCCGATGAAAAACATCTCCAACTGCTGACTGACGTGCAGCACCGGCTGCCTTCGGCCCTCGCCGACTCGAATGCGCTGGAGCAGGTGCTCATGAGCCTCGTGCACAATGCGATCAAGTTCACTCCGGAACAAGGTTCGATCACGATGAGGGCGCGGCGGCACGGCAGAAGCGTGGACATCGAGGTTGTAGATACGGGAATCGGCATGGATCAGACCGAAGCAGCCCGAGTCTTTGAACGATTCTACAAAGTGGATAAGGGCCGGAACCGCGGGCAGGGTACCGGACTTGGACTGGCTATCTGCCGCCACCTCCTCGAACTCCACGGAACGAAACTGCACGTTGTCAGCTCTCCAGGGCGCGGTTCACGGTTCTCATTCCCCCTGCCGACTGCGGAGTAAGGGGCTACATACTCGGGAGGACCGACGCCATGCCGCCGCCGGACCTGCTAACTAGATCGCTCGGTTCAATCTCGACACCTGAGCCTCTGCTATAGATCAGACTGCATGCGGAACATCACGGATTTCGATGTAGGTCGCGCCGCTGCTGGGATTTGGAATGCCGTCGGCCGGGGGCACCGGCCCGTTATTGAATCCGACATCCTTCTCCCATATCACACGCCGGCCTGACCCCCGACCCAGCGCACGAAAATATGTCCCGGACGACATCGATCCGGCCGACGCCACTACGAAATGCTGGTGGTGCCGTAAATCGAGTCCCCGCACCTGTGTCGATCTCGAGGTGGCCAGCCACGTCAGCAGGGAGCCGTCGAGCTGAACCGCGACCGCGCCCGGAGAGACCATCGCCTGAACGCGCGACTTCATGTTCTCCATGAAAACTGCCGAGCACACGCAGAATCGATCCCGAGCTCCGGACGTACTCTCCCAGGCCACCACAGACCCATTAGTGGTGGGATCGTAAGAAGTATGGTCGCTGGTCAGCTGCTGCACATGACGATGCTTGAGATCCATGGTCATGATGTCCTGCTGCAAGCTACCCTGACATGTTCGGGGTGGCGTCGATTGCCCTAGGGCTACGTCGGAAGGCCACCTCGCCTGTACCCACACCAGCCGCCCGTTACTGAGCTGAGGGGATACCTGCATAAGGCACTGCGTATCCGTCGCGTATAGCGTGCTGACCCGGCCCTGCGGCAGCCTGCGCACGCGGACAGATGACGCGACCGTGTCAGGGATTTGTCCTGGAACAAAGTGGCTCCAGACGACGGAATTGCCGACCAGAGAAAAAGACATGTCGGGCATGCAGGCGTTGACCAGACAGGGCGCATCCGAGCTGACGAAATACTGCCGAGCCACCAAATACCGGCGTCCCGTGGAGCGATTCAGCGCCCACATGCTCACTGCCGGCTGCTGTCCCGCCATCCAGACGATCCAGTGCCTTGAAATCTGCACGTCGGTTATCGCGACCACTGCGTTTGTTGCGCCTCCCGGTGGAATGGCGCACGGCGGCCCGTTCCAGATGACGTGCGGGCGGAAGGTTCGAATATTCGACCTGTATAAACGGTAGTCGACACATCCAGGGTAGCCGTTTCCCGCTCCCACCCATACCAGGACATTGCCGAATATCGCCGCCGGCGTGGAAGAGCCCGCGGGCAACCTCACCTCCGCAGGCGCCGGTCCCAGCCCGGGAGCTGATTTGTGTACGTGTGATGGGCAGTCATGAACCTTGCAGCCCGGGGCAGAAGCTGGCGATCCGGAAACGCACGATCGGAAGGCGAAAAAGACGAGAATGGCCAGCGCCAGTATCCCCACCAGCTTCCAGAATCTGTTTCGAGTACCTCGGCGACGGCGCCCGTACCGTCCACCGTCGTACCTACGAGGCGGGTATCGGGGGACATCATACCGTCGCTGCCGGGTCGCCATTTGTTCGAATCACCTCCACACTGGTCAGCCCCAGCTGAAAACAATGCTCTGATTCTCTGCTTGCGTCCAATTTACCACGGTTTTTAGCCAAAAACCGAATGGTGACTGCTCTCTCAACCCGAACGTTCATTCGCCCACACCCGGTCCGCGACCTGCCCCTGAACAGATGCGCTCCCGACTGTTCAAAATGAATAAAGCGAGGAGGCGGGGACATCCAAACGATTCTGGGGGCAGTTGAAGGCAGCGCCTCCCGTCTACCCGCTCTGCAAAGCCGGCCATTTCGCCTCTTCTGGTACGGTCAGATGGTTTCGCTGAGCGGAACCTGGATTCAGAACGTGGCCCAGCAATGGCTCGTTCTGCAACTTACCCACTCCGCGTTCAAGGTCGGCCTGATCGCGGCGGCCCAAGCATTGCCATTGCTCCTTCTCGTTCTGTTCACAGGCCCTGTGGCCGACCGGGCCAACAAACGCAACCTACTTCTGCTGACCCAAATCGCATCGATGCTGCTGGCAGCCTTGCTCGGAACCCTCTCCCTCCTTCATATCGTCCAGTTCTGGCAAGTGCTCGCGATTGCTGGAGGCCTCGGGATCGTAAACGCATTTTACGTCCCCACCCGCCAGTCGTTTGTCCCCGAACTCGTTCCCAGCAACGCTCTGCTCAACGCCGTGGCCCTCAACTCGACGATATTTAACGGAGCTCGGGTCGTCGGGCCGGCTCTTGGTGGTGTTCTGTATGCGGCCGTTGGTCCAGCCTTTGCCTTTTATGTCAACGCGGCGAGCTACATAGCGGTCATCGTCGGCTTGCTGCTCATCCGGCCGGTCAGGACAAAAGGACCGGCGGCAGTGCGTGAGGCTGGAGCGTACCTCAGAGATCTCCTAGAAGGGTTCACCTACGTCTTCAGCCACACACAAGTTATGGTCATTCTGCTGCTTATTGGCGTCACCAGCCTCTTTGCGATGAACTTCAACACTCTGCTTCCCGTGTTCGCCAGGTTCGTGCTGCACGAATCATCGACCGGGTTCGGAGCGTTGCTGGCGGCGCAAGGGGCCGGTTCCCTGATCGCGGCGGTCGTGCTCTCCTTCTGGATGAAGCGCTCTATGGCCCGACGGTTCATTTACGGAGGCGCGTTCACTTTCCTCGGACTTGAGTTTGCGCTGGCTTTCGCGCACTCCTACCCGGTCGCTCTGGCCATCCTTCTACCGATAGGTTTCTTCATGACCGTATTCACGGTGACCTCGAACTCCACGGTGCTCAGCCTCACTCCGGCCAACCTCCAGGGGCGTGTCATGAGCGTCTATTCGCTGATGTTCCTGGGAGTCACGCCAATAGGCAGTCTGCTAGCCGGGGGCCTGGCGCAAAAATATGGGGCTCCGTCGGCTTTTGCCGTGGGCGCCGGCATCAGCCTGGTTACCACTCTCGCGGTCTACTTGTGGCGACTCCGTTCTCGAACGTCTCAAGTTGTAGCCGCGGTCGACGTCAGGCCAAGCGAATGAATAGCGAACCGGAGATCCATCATCGTCTCGGGTATGACCAGTCCGGCCGCCTACACCACCCCGCCGGTCTCCAGTGATCCGATGACTTCTTCTATTAGTGCAACTGCCGGTGCCATGGCAGAGGGGCCGAAGTCAAATTTCGCTCCGACAGCCTCGTACAGCGCCGGCAGAGAACGCGTGCCGCCGAGCGACAGTGCGCGACGATACCGGGCGACGGCGTCGACCTGGTCGGACAAAGCTCTCGACCACACCTGAACCGCGGCGAGCTGGGCCATCGAGTACTCAATTACGTAGAAAGGAACCACGTGAATGTGCAGGATACGGTGCCAGCCCGCGGCCATCTCTGCTTCGAGTCCCGTCCAATCGACGCTAGGCAGGTAACGGGCGTACAATGAGGCCCATTCGCGGTCGCATCGGTCAGGATCCGCGGCCGCGTCAGGATTCTCGTAGACCCAATGCTGAAACGCATCGGTATACGCCAGTCTCCCCCACAGCAAGATGATCGACTCAAGATATTCCACGCGGGCTCTCGCGGCGTCTTCCGCAGAGTAAAACCCGCCATGCTCACGTGAGAGATACGGAGAGGCTAGCAGCTCCATCGCCATGGAAGCGACTTCAGCAAACTCGGAACCCACGTTCCGCTGCTGCTCATAAGGCAGGTGACGGCTCTCGAACACATGAAACGCGTGGCCGCCCTCGTGCAGCAGTGTCTGAACGTCATTGTGGCTTCCCGCCGCATTCATAAAGATAAACGGCTCCTGCACCGCTGCGAATGACGTACAGTAGCCGCCCGGGGCCTTGTTCTTTCGGCTCTCAAGGTCCAACAGGGAGCCGTCTTCCATGATCCGAAAATAGCTGCCTAGCTGCCGATCTACGTGGTCGAATATCCGCGCAGTCCCCTCGACAAGATCGGTGGTCTTAGTGAATGGGCGGAGAGGTGGGCGCGCCAGCGGATCGACATCCAGATCCCACGGACGTAGAGACTGCAAGCCCAGGCGAGTACGCCGTCTCTCAAGAATCCTCTCGCTCGCCGGCACGACGATGTCGTGCACGGCTTCGTGAAACGCCTTGTTGTCTTCGGGTCGGTAATCGAACCTCAGCAACTGTCGCCATCGATACTCACGGTAGTCGGGAAGGCCGGCGTTGCTGGCCAGTTGAAGACGAACTCCCAGAAACCGGCGCCAAAGCTCGTTGATCGCATCTCGGTCGGCCATTTGACGCCCGATGGCTAGACGCCATGCTTCTTCGCGGACATCTCGGTCGGTCTCTTGGTAGAGGAGGCGTACTCTCGGTATGGGCAGCTCCTCTCCCCGCCACTCCACTGTCTGAGCTCCCGCTATGCGGTCGTATTCGGCGCTGAGTTTTTGCTCCTCAGCTAGAAGGGATAGATTCTCTTCCCTAAAGAGATCCGCCTCTGCCCGCAACTTGAGAAGCGGAATCTCAAACCCTTCTGGCTGCAAGCCACTGCTCAGCAGCCTCTGCTTCAAAGCCTGCTCCGCCTCCCGTGAAGCGGGATAAATTTCGTCAAGGTACCGGGTGTACTGAGCCTCGGCTATAGCATCCGCTGTGTCCACGGTCTTGGCGACGTAGAGGCGTTCATGCAGCTCCTCCACCAGCTCCGATACGCGGCTCCACTGCGCTAGAAAATCGGACACAGTATCATCACTCAGGGTGCGGTGTTGAAGCTCGCTGTAATAAGGGGAGAAGCTGGCCCAAGACCATTCAGATAGCTCGCTGGCACTGGACGGCAGAAGCTGACCGTTCATAAGACTTTCCTCCGACGCGGACCATTCCAGCGGAGATATGGTGTCGGCAAGCTATCGAGACGCATGTGACAGGTCAATGTCCCGTACCTCTTGGGGCGTCAGATATATGCGCACTCGGTCACCTTTCGTTTCGAGCAACTCCACCGGAACGAACCAGTGTGGACCCTTCCGCTCGACTTCGATGTATTCGTTGCCTTCATGCCCCTTTATTCGGCCAATGCAGTGGCCTTCGGCGTCTTCGACGACTGTCCCGGGAGGGAACGTGGAGATGTCGGCGATTAGAGAACTCATGCTCTAAATCTCCCTACAAGGCGCTTAGCACTGGGTCAAGCTGCAGACCGTGGCAATCGTACGAATCGTGAGCCAGGCATGGCGCACAGCTCACTAGCTCGCGAACCTGAGCACAAAGAGATGCCGTAGGCTGTTGATACTATGGTTGCCGTCCGAGGTATCAGTGCAGCCAAACCCCGATGCTCTCTCCAGTAGAGTATAAGCGGTAGTGCGCCATAAGCTTCTCCTGAGCAGAGGCGCGAGACCGTGTCCGTGGCAGAATTTCTTGGTGTGGACAGGTCGGAGTCGATCCGTCCCGCTTGGGAGGGTTGGTGGAGTACTTCTTCAGTGCGATCGTAACCCTGTTCATCGTCGTCGACCCTATCGCACTAGCCCCGCTATTCATCGGACTGACCAGTCACATGGAAGAATCCCAGCGTAGGTATCTCGCCAAACGGTCAGTTATCGTGGCCGCCGGAATTATGGCAACCTTCGCGATAGTTGGAAGGCCACTGTTGGCCGCGCTGGGCATCAGCCTTGACGCCTTCTACATTGCCGGTGGGGCACTTCTGTTCTTGATTGCGATCGACATGTTGTTCGCTCGAACTTCCCGAACCCGAGAGACGCCGGAGGAAGCTGCTGAAGGCATGACGGTAAGTGACGTCAGCGTGTTCCCGCTGGCAATCCCGATCATGAGCGGCCCGGGCTCGATTGCGACAATAGTTCTCTTCATGTCCCAAGCCGGTACCAGTCCCTACAAGATTGCATCAGTAGTGGCCGGTGTTATCGTGGCCCTCGCAGGCTGCTACTTAGTTATGCGACTGAGCGGACCACTTATGTTGGTGCTACGAACGACAGGAATCGCGGTGATCGGACGAGTCATGGGGTTGATTCTGGCCGCGCTGGCTGCTCAATTTGTCTTGAACGGAGTCGAACAGTTTCTTCACAAGCCTTGATGACTATCCCATACTGCGCGAGTGCCAGTCCGGTCACCCCGACAAAAGGTGGCCCGGATACTGGCACCAGCTATTAGTGGAGGCACTCGTGATACTTGAGTTCGAGGGCTACTCCCCACAGATTGACGAGTCCGTGTTCGTTGCTCCATCCGCTACAGTTGTCGGCCACGTGTACGTGGAGCACAGCTCGAGCATCTGGTTTGGCGCCACGCTCCGAGCCGACAGCGGTGAGAACGCGATACGGGTAGGGGCTCGAACAAGCATTCAGGATAGCTGTGTTATACACGTCTCGACGACGCGAGGCACCACTGTGGGAAATGACGTGACGGTCGGACACGGCGCCATTCTGGAGGGCTGTACCGTTCACGACCGGGTAGTGGTTGGCATGAACGCCGTGGTTCTGGAGGACGTCGAGATCGGCGAGGGGTCCCTAGTAGCTGCGGGTGCCGTGGTCACCGTAGGCACAAAAATTCCGCCAGGAGTCTTGGCCGCCGGGGCCCCCGCGAAGATCAAGAAGCAGATATCGGGGGCCTCGGCCTGGTGGATAGAGCGCAGCGCTGCTCACTACGTGCGTCTCGCCGAACGGTACCGAGCCGAGCTCGAGGGATGGAAGCACGAGCCTCACTGATCACGCATCTGGATCTCGTCCAACCGAGTCATCGCCTCGTCAACACTGATGTCTCCCCGCTCCAGAGCGGCCAGGACCTCGGCCGTCGACCCGACCTCGGCTTCGTCGGCAGTCGGCCCGGGCGCATGTTCATGATCTTGTCCCTGTACCGATTGCTGGTCAGGCTCGCCGGACTCACCGTACCCCCTGAGTTCCGCGGCGGTTGGTTCAGGCCTAACGTACTCCGGCGGCTCCGACACGTTCGGAGCACTGCCGTCGCCGCGGCTAATGTTTAAATCGCCGCTAACAGAAGTCATTTCAAGCTGAGCTCCTCCACCATTAATGCGTCCCTGCCAGTGACGGCGACCTGATTTCACAATTTCGGCCGGCAGCTCGCAACCCACGGAGCCGCTGACGCTTTTGAGATGAACGGTTGCCTTCGTATCAGGCGGAACGATTAGCGACAGATCGCCGCTAACAGTCTTGGCAAAGCACTGCTCGCCGACTATCAGCGGGGTCTCAACTCTAAAGTCGCCGCTGACACTGTTGATGCTGAAACGTCGCAGTCGGGTTCGTCGCAGCTCACAATCACCGCTCGTGGTGCGCGCAACCAACGTTCCCGTAATGGTGTTCCCCTGGATATCGCCACTGATGGTGGTAGCGGTCAACTCGCCGGCGATATCTTCCAATGTCAAGTCGCCACTTACCGTCTGGACCCCTACCTCAGCGCGAATCCCAGTTATCTTGACGTCGGCGCTGACCGAGTTCAGGCGCACGCTGCAGTCCTTGGGCACCGATATGTCGTAGTCGACCGCGGACGATCGTCCGAAGTTTATCAGGCCAAACTGGCCGGTTTTGGTCTGCACGCTGACTTTGTTCCCGTCTTTCCGGATGTCGATATCGGGGATGTCACGAGAACGCGAGGACCCGCGTTTTCTCGCCTGCACGGTGATGAGGAAACCTTCCTCGGCGTGAACCGCCACCGAACCCGAGACGTTGCTGACTGACAGCTCGGAATTCGGTCCCATGTCGAACTGCTGCCGGAGCCCATTCTCCACTTCAGCGGTCATACCGTCACTCCTTCCGAGTGTCCTCGAAGTAGCCGCTCGGCGTCGGCGGCTGAAATGGTTCCATTTCGAAGCTGAGTAAGGATTTCTCGACGGCGCTCGCCGGATACGGCGCCGCTGCCTTCTTCAGGCACCTTCACCCGATCGCCGTACCCCATTGCCATGAGAACATCGTTCAGTCGGCTATTGACTGTCGGATAGCTCATGTTGAGCTCCGCTCCGACATCTTTCATGCTGCCCCGACATCGAATAAATGCCTCCACGAACTGCATTTGCGACTGGTCGAGATGCTGCAGCCTGCCCAAGCTGAAGGTACCTTCCACAGTGGTGCCGCATGTCGGGCAGTGAAGCCTCGTGACTGAAAGCTCGTCGTGACAGACTGGGCATCGTCCGATTACTGGATGCATGTTACGTCTCCTAAGCGGCCAGAGTGCATGGAGCCGAGAACGCGGCGCGGGCATCGACACGTGCCATGAGCTCGAGGGCCGCCCCAATCCAGTGCACGATCTGTTCTCGAATCATCTATGTGAAGCGCTTACCCTTTCACTCAGGCCGAGCTACTGATTTAATTGACCTTAACTAATACTAAGGTCAATATTGATTTTCTACAACGTGATGTCGCTCATACGCGCTCACACCCAAAGGTCCAAATCCTCTTGAATCTCTTTTGAGCCGCTGTGAGAAGTCTTCGACGCCGGCCGAGTCGCCCCGTGCGGAGTCCACCATGAGGCTTGGCAATGAGAGTCCGAGCGACCTCTCGAGGCAGCGCGCCTTCATCAACAGACTTCGGCTTATACAAACCCTCTGGAGACACTCCGAAATCAGCACCAAAAAGCCGAGAGCAGGGTATATATTGAGACATCCGGGAGCGAGACGAGCGTTTGCCTTTCCGGCCGGCAAAACCCGGGCGCTTCTCCTGGAAAACCGCCGCCTTCTGCTATACTGCTGACGTTCGCACGCCTGCTGTTCACACATCCGCCTTGACTAGCTCGATCCAGGGGAGATTGCATCTAGTTGGTTACGCGTACCGGCCGGTGGATTCTCATAGCGATCCTGGTACTCGTCGGCATACTGGCACTCGCTGCCAACGCCTCAGGTGCTGTTCCCCACGATTCGGCCACTGTGCTCGGAACTCCTACCAATCTCCGTGTTTCCACACCTTCCGCAACGGTCGTGGGAACGCCGAGTCATCTTCGCCTGTCCACTCCCTTACCCACCGGCGTGTCCCGCTGGCCGACCGTCGTCGCGACCCCCACTTCGCTCCCAACTCCCGCAACCTCCCCAACTCCGCTGCCGACACCCACTGCCCGCCCAACCTCTACACCCATCCCAACTCCGACGACTCGACCCATCAAGTCGTCGACGCCGACTCCAACGGCAACCCCGATTCCACACCCAAGACTCACTCCGACCGCGACTCCGACGCCAAAGGCAAAGCCGACCCCAACTCCAACGAGCAGACCGCGTCCTCAGCCCAGCGCCGCGCCGACGCCGACCAAATCAAATCATCCGACTGGACACCCCGGCAAAGGCAAGGGTAAGAATTCGGGATCGTGCAAACAGCAGTCCAAGCACGAGTGCTCCGCTAAACATCCGGGAAAACCGGCGGCCAAGAATAAGGGCTCGAAGCAGCCTAAGACCAACTCGTCAGGCGCCAAGCATAAGGGGTCGTCCGGTAAGTCAGGCCATGTTCCCGTGTACGCGCCAGGCTCGGGCGAGCCAGTCACCTGCACCGGATCGCCCTCTAAGCCGGCTGCCCCGTTTTTATCCGCCCCATTTGCGGGATACGCCGAGATCGCGTCATACCTCGATCACGACCAGCCGGACTACGCCATCGACGGCAAAATAGTCCTGGCCACGGGACTCACCGTGTCCGGCACACCGTCCTATGGCGTCTTCCCGGCATATTGGTCGCCCCAGCTTCGTCAATGGATCAACTACGACGGACACAACGGATACGACTACGATATCTCTTACCAGCCGGTGCTGGCAGCAGCAAATGGTACGGTAACCTACGCCAACTGGGAGAGCGCCGACCCGTACTACGGATATGGTCAGATGATCCTCATTCGTCATGCCTCCGGATACATGACGCTCTACGGGCACCTGAGCCAGATTATGGTCCACCCAGGCGAGAAGGTGAAGGCCGGGCAGCAGATCGCGATCAGTGGGACGACCGGGCACTCGACCGGTCCCCACCTGCATTTCACCGTCTATCACAACTGTCACGTAGTGGACCCGTACGGTTGGACAGGCAGTCAAAAGGACCCCCTGACCGCGTTCAACGGGGAAGTCGACCACTACCTTTGGCGGAAGGGCGAAGCTCCCGAGATACTTAACCCGTTGCCCAACTGGCCCGCGTTCGGCTCGGGCACTATTCCAACGGTACCCAAGACGCCGGCGGGGACCCTCCTCTCTCGCACCTGCTTCTCCTGAAAGTACCGTCCGGCACGGATCAGCCGCCTGCAGTCTCGCTGGCGACATTCCAGCAGCAGCTGATAGACGAACGTCAGCAGCTGCTTGCCCTTCTGGGCGTCCTCAAGAGCCAGGGATTAGTGCAGTCCTATGCAGTGCTGGCAAATCAGGGCGCCGTGCGGGTGACAGGAACCGTCAGCGCTCAGCAACTCACCGGACTTCCCGGAGTCGCGGCGATCCTGGGAGATCGCCAAAAGGATCAGGCCAACGCAGGATCGGGCCTGGTTCAGGCCCTGATCCAGGCAATGGCTCCTCCGGCCACGGTGGCTCTCTTTCCATCCACCTACCTGAACAATCAGTGGGCGTGGCGGCTATCAGTGTCTGCCCAGGAGGGCGGCCCCTACGTTCTCGGATTCAGCCAGCCTCGTGCGCCTGTCCATGTGGTCGTGACTCGACAGAGACGGGCGATCGCGTGGGGCACGGCCCGAGCGTCGTCCTCGAACGGTGCCTTTGCCGTACACGTCGCCGACCGACATGGCACTGACGTATCGATCTTGCAGGGAGACACCGTGCACGTCTCCAGCCTCGGGAAGTCCACCGCGGTTCAGGCGGTTCCCCTCTCGATTTCCGCCAAGCCGGGACTCAACGAGCTGAATGGATACGCTCCTCCGGGCGCCAACTTTGACGCCACGGCGATCGAGGACATGACCGGTAAGGCCGTGACCAGTTCCGTGACGACGCCTGATGGGCGGACACGAGCGGGACAGGCGCGCTACTCAGTCCGGCTCTCCGGGCGGATCGCCGCCGGCGACGCCATCATCGCGCGACTCACCGAAGCCTCAGGCAACACACTCTTTAGCTGGACTCGAGTACCCGGCTTCGAGGTCACTGAGCAGACCTCGACCGTCCACGGCTGGTCTCAGACCGGATCGGTCTGGAACGTCGGAGTCTTCGCCAAGAAGCGCTGGCGGGCGGGCGGCAGAGCCGTTACACTGGCGGACGGTTATGTGGAGATCGACCTTCGTGGTCGAAAACACTTCCCGTACCTGGTGGCTGCCGGCAACGTGCTCCGCTTCTCCTCGGGAAAGACGGTTGACTGGCTGCGGCTTCCCCGACTTGACGGATCAGTGAAACCGGGAGGCGTGGTTTTTTCGGGTCACGCCCCGCGCCATTCATCGCTCTTTGTACGGACGTGGAACGATGTCGCCGGAACGTGGAGCGTCGGACAAACCAAGGCCGACAGAGCAGGCATTTACAAGGTCAAACTAGCCCATCGTGCCGCCCCAGGCGTTTCCGTCGACGTCTTCTACACTGCGGGCTCATGGAATCTGGTGGAAGGATCCTGGGCTTCTCGAGGTATGGTTATTCATCAGAACACAGGTACGATCACGGGACATGCCGGAGTCGGCGAGACTCTTATTTTCAGAGCCTACGACCGGGGACGGGGGCTGATCGGGGTGGGAGCCACGACCGGCAGCCCCGAATCGGGAGGATTCTCGGCTCAGCTCTACGGCACACAGGGCCCGCTTCGCCTGCATGCTGGGGACTCGATAGTGGTCACCAACGGACGCGTCTCGACATCCTATCGGTTGCCCGGCCTCTCAGCAGCCCTTACGCCTAAAGGTGACATCGGAGGCTGGTCCGGTGCCAAAGGAAGGATCAATGTTGTGTTCCTATCCGGCAACCACCAAATCAGTAGCGCGAAAACATCTACTGACCGGCACGGCAACTTCGGATTTAGATTGAAGACCGGGTACGCTCAATTGCCCGGAGTCACCGCCGAGATTCTGGTTGGTTCGGCATACTCCGGAGCATCTGTCGTCGATGTTCCGCTTGGAAGCCCTGCAGGCCTGAGCGCGCGACACGGAACCGCGGTCACGCGCCGGATGGCACCCATAGCCGAGTAGAGGAAGTGTCCTTTCACCCAGCGAGGCGGCTAACAAAGGTCTAGCCGGCAGTGGGACACGAGGCTGATGTGGCTTCAGTGACGCCGCTTGCCCCGCTGTATTGGCGATCTTCCTCCCTGAGCCGGAACCGCGGCGGGCCTTCGTTTAGCAGCGCTCCGATACTTCTTATCCAAGACACCCTCTTGGAAGCGGCTCATGGCAACCGGATAGTGCTCGCTCAGGTAGTTGGTCAAATATCCGGCATAGATCACCAGGGCAATCAACCAGACGTAGGTCAAGAGGCGCATGCCCAGATACGGCATCTGAATGTATCTCATGGCCGCCAGGAAGAGCCCCGTTCCGCTGAACCACATGCCGGCCTGCGCAACGTTACGGTACAGATGGCGTTTCGGAGTCACTCCTCCGGCCAGCTTCCTTCTCCTGATATAGACGTATATCGAGACTGCCATGACGACAACCAGCAGACCCGTGAAGATATCGAAGAACACACCGGGGTATCCGGAAGGGTTATCCGTGAGATAGCGCGTTGAGAAGAGGCTGGTGAAGGGTCCCACTGCGTCGAAATTGTCTCCCTCTGAGTTTGGCCGGTTCCGAACGGCTGCCGTCCGGAAATTCGCTACTTTATACCATGGCCTTTGACGAAGCCTCTTGCCGGGAGGCCATCTCCGATCTGCCGGGCTGGACGCGACAGCTCGGCCTCGATCTGACTCCGTCCATGATCGAGAACTATGTTCGCTACTGCCGGCTGCTTCTCGAGAGCAACAACCGCTTCAACCTGACTGCAGTCAACGACCCCGCCGGAGTTGTCCAGAGACACTTCCTCGACTCTCTGACCATCAATTTGGCGATCCCCGGAAGAGGGAGCGTTTCCCAACGCGTGATGGATGTCGGAAGCGGCGGTGGTTTTCCGGGGCTTGCACTGGCAATCGCCTATCCCCAGTGGTCAGTGACCCTCCTGGAAGCAATTGGCAAGAAGGCGCGGTTTCTAGAAGAGACCGCTTGGCACCTCAATTTAGAACGAGTGAACGTCGTATGCGAGCGTGCCGAGAGCTTTGGTAGGTCATCCGGCCGCGATTCGTACGATATCGCCTGCGCACGGGCGGTCGCGAGCCTCCCGGCGCTAGTCGAGTACTGTGCGCCCCTGGTGCGCACGGACGGCCTTCTCATCTTTTACAAGAGCGGGGATGTCGCGGTCGAGGTGACGGCTGCTACCCGCGCCCTCGACGAGCTGCATTGCCGTTTCGTCTCGATCGTACGTGTGCCCGACTGGCTCCCGATCGGCCAAGCGCCATAAGCTGGTGGTGTTGAAGAAGACCGGGCCAACGTCCGATAGGTACCCGCGAAGAGTGGGAATGCCCCGATCGCGCCCTCTCTAGCCGGCGGGGTGATCGCCTCGATGTGTCCTCATAGAACAGCGACCTCGCCCGGCCTTCTGGTGGTGATCCAGATCTCGTGAGACAGCAAGCTCACAAAGATAAGTGCGGCCCCCGCCCACTGCAACGGATCCAACCGTTCACCGCCGAGCCATACGGCGAAAGCGGTGGCGAAAGCCGGCTCCGCCAACAGGATGATAGCGGCGCGAGAGGGATCTAGCCTCTGTTGTACGAAGGTCTGCACCCAAAACGCCAGTGCGCTGGCAACCGCTCCGGTTATGAGCACCGCAACCCAGACCTGCGTTGAGGGCGGCCGGAAGCCGGATCCCGGACTTACGGCGGCCAGCAGGACGAATACGACTCCCGCCAGCGCCATCTGGCCGAATGCCAGCTGCTCGGGAGCGTAGCCCTTGGAACGGCGTCCGAGCAACACAGTGTGGAAGCCCAGAGCCACTGCCGTCAGAACCTCGAGAGCGTCGCCGAGCCCAAAGCCCCGGCCGCCGCCAGTGGTCAGAAGCGCCGTCCCCAAGAGTCCAACAAGGGCTGACAAAATAGTGATACGGGCCAGAGGCGTGCTGTATAGCAACCGATCGAAGAGCGGGGTGAAGACCACGAACAGACCGGTCAGGAGCCCGGCGTTCGCAGCGCTGGTGAAGACGAGCCCGACCGTCTGAAAGAGGTAGGCGCAGGCCAGTGGGACTCCGATGATGGCTCCGGCGATCAACGTACGCCCGGTTAGTCCGCGGAATGCCAGGGGCGCCAGTAGTACTGACGCCAGGACGAAGCGCAAAGCAAGAAAGTCAGCCACCGGGTACGAGGCTACGGCATCCTTCACAATGAGGAAGGTCCAGCCCCAGACCACCGTGATGCCCAATAACATTGCGGTGGGAACGACCGACCGTATACGCCCGATGTTGTAAGCCCGCACCCTTCTGTTACAGTGCATTGATGGAATCCGAGTTACCCAGCCCGAAACAACAGATCACTGGAGCCGCTGTAATCTTTGTGGCGGCGCTGGCACTAGCCGGCGCCTTTGCCATTGTTACGCGAGCGACCTTTGACTACGACGAGTTCGTAGTTCTCATGCTAGGCAAAGCCATAGCCCATGGGCTCACGCCCTACAGAGACTTTACATTTTTTCACCCCCCGGGGATCATTCTGGTTCTTGCTCTAATGAATCCGCTGATCCAGCACTCGTGGCTTTGGGGCCGGCTTCCCTCGGTGGTAGTGGATGCAGCCACCTGCAGTTTGGTCTACTTGATTGCCATTCGTCTCTACCGGCGCCAGTCCGTGGCTATCGTTGCGGGCCTGTTATGCGCGTCGAGTCCCATCATGCTGATCACCGGGACACGCATCTTCCAGGACGACTACGTCGGGTTCTTTGGGCTGCTGGCCCTCTACCTCTTGCTGATCAGCCCCTCCAGACGGTTCGCGGTACTCGCCGGGATCAGTCTGGCGCTGGCGTTTATGTTCAAATTCCCGGCAGTCTTGATCGGGCCCGCTTGCCTGGTCCTCGCCGGAAAACGTCGGTCCCCATATCTCGTTGGAGCCGCGATCGTCGCTGTGGGTATCCTGCTGATCCCGCTGCTTGCCGGAGCTTCCGAAGTTTATATCCGATACCGTTTTGTTCCAGACCGGCCGGTCGGCTCAGCCGTTCACCGCGAAATTCTTCGGTATCGTACTGTTTTTGATAGTGCTCCAGCCGCTTGGATTCTTTGGGCTCTTCACCAGGCCTCGGCACATCTGGCTGATCGTCGCCTACCTTAGCGCGTTCCTTTATCTGCTCACGCCTCAGGTCTACTACCACTACATGGAAGCATTCGTCCCCTTCGCCAGCATTCTCGGGGCAGCCTATCTCGGCAGCTTGCCGAAGCTGAACCCAAGAGCACTGCTACCTGCGGCCGCTGCCGGCGCGTTGGCCGTCACTGCGCTGTGGACCGGCCTGGTCTACTGGGGAGGAAACTACGGAGGGCAGGGAACTCTGCATATGACTCTCGCGCTCTTGTCGTCGGAGCAAGACGTCATCCGGTATGTCGAACGCATCGTGCCACCCAACGGAACCGTTCTGGACGACCGACCCGAGGTCGTCTACGTAGCGAAGCGACAAAACCTGGACGACTACTTCTGGAACATTTCCGACATCGAAAACTACACGGACCTCCTTGCCGGTACCCTCAAGATTAAATATGTCGTGCACTCGTACGGATCCTCGTCAGGATTCCCCAGTGGATTTCTGGAGTTCCTCGATCGTAAGAGCTTTTGTACCTCGCATGTGGGCGATCCCACGTACGGCGGGTCAGTTTACGATTTGAACTGCGCCAACAGGCCTTTGCCGTCCCGAAGTTAGTGATTCTCGCCGTTCCTTCATCCAAAAGCAACGGCAACGGCTAAAATAGCGAGACCGCTGCCATGACACACCTTGGTGCGGGCATATCGTATATCATTTCCTGCCGAAGGGCGGCGCCTTCGCCCTGCCGGGCGCAGGCGAGTTGCAGAACGCATTCAGAGGTTCACACGCCTCGGGGAGAGAAAACTTGGCGATTTCCACAAATCTAGGCTATCCACGCATCGGGCGCAACAGGGAGCTCAAAAAGGCGACCGAGGCGTACTGGTCAGGAAAGACCAGCCGCGAAGACCTGGAACGCACCGCGGCAGAGCTTCGCGCTCAAGCCTGGCGCACCCAGGCAGACGCCGGCATCCAGCTGATTCCCAGCAACGACTTTTCGTATTACGATCAAGTTCTCGACACGATTGCACTGACGGGCGCCGTACCTCAGAATTACGCGTGGGATGGCGAGAAGGTCGATATCGACACCTACTTCGCGATGGCCCGGGGCTCCGTGGAGCGAGACCTGCCGGCGCTGGAAATGACAAAGTGGTTCAACTCCAACTACCACTACATCGTGCCCGAGTTCCGGAGGGGACAGACGTTCTCGCTGTCATCCAGCAAGCCATTCGACGAATTCCTGGAAGCAAAGTCGCTCGGCCACGTGACCAAACCGGTCCTGGTCGGTCCGGTCACCTTCCTGCTGCTGGGGAAGGCACGCGAAGGAGACCTAAATCCACTAGATCTGCTCGATGAGCTCCTCGCCGGTATACACGCAGGTACTGGAGAAGTTTCGGGAACTGGGGGCGGAGTGGGTGCAATTTGACGAGCCGGCCTTCGTCAGCGATCGAACGGACGAGGAGCGAGCAGCTCTCGAACACGCATACCAGGTACTGGCTGCCGCCCGGGGTGATCTCAACCTCGCAGTTCAGACGTATTTCGATCAGGTCGGAGATTCGTATCAGACACTGGCAGCCTTGCCGGTGCAAGCTCTTGGGTTGGACTTCGTCCATGGCCGAGAAGGCAACATTCGCTCGATCGCCCAGCATGGATTCCCCCAAGACAAAACGCTTGTCGCCGGACTGGTCGACGGTCGCAACATCTGGATCAATGACCTTGACGCTTCTCTGAGCGTGACGGAGCAGCTTCCCGTCGACTCCGGAAGTCTAATGATCGGACCCTGCCAGCTCACTGATGTTCGTGCCCATTGACGTCAGGATGGAAGATCAGCTCGACCATGAGCTGCGCGAGTGGATGGCATTCGCCGATCAAAAGCTGGTTGAGATCCAGACGCTGACGGATTGCGTCAACAAGGGACGCACAGCGTCCGGCGTCGAACTGAGCGCGAACGCCGCCCTGCTACATCGTCGTGGTGCTTCGGAAGCCATTCACCGGCCCGAGGTCAAGCAGCGAACGGCAGCGGTGACAGATACAGACGCGAGTCGCGGGGTGCCGTTCGCCCAACGACGCGAAGAGCAACAGCTAAGGCTGGGCCTGCCGTTGTTCCCGACGACAACCGTCGGATCGTTTCCGCAAACACCCGAGGTTCGGCGGGCTCGGCGCCAGGCATTGAGGGGCGACATAACACCTCAAGAGTATGACCGCTTTATCGAGGAGCAGGTCCGGCACGTGATCACGTTCCAGGAGGAGCTGGGCCTCGACGTTCTGGTTCACGGCGAGTTCGAGCGCAGCGACATGGTCGAGTATTTCGGCGAGCGAATGGACGGCTTCGCCTTTACTCGCCACGGGTGGGTCCAGTCCTATGGGTCGAGATACGTACGGCCTCCCGTGATCTTCGGCGACGTCTCCCGACCGGAGCCGATGACGGTGCGGTGGTTTGAGTACGCCCAATCGCTCACGGAAAAGCCGGTCAAGGGCATGCTCACCGGCCCAGTTACCATTCTGAACTGGTCTTTCGTGCGCGACGATCAGCCTCGCTCCGATACGTGCATGCAAATTGCTCTTGCCCTCAGGGACGAGGTCACCGATCTCGAGCAGGCGGGCGCGCGTGTCATTCAGATCGACGAGCCGGCCTTGCGTGAAGGACTTCCTTTGCGTCGCGAAGACTGGGCTCGGTACCTCGACTGGGCAATCTCGGCCTTCCGCGTGGCGGCGTCAGGCGTTCGACCTGAAACTCAGATCCACACCCACATGTGCTACAGCGACTTCAATTCCATCATCGATTCCATTCAGGCGATGGATGCCGACGTAGTTTCCATCGAAAACTCTCGTTCCGATCTCGAGCTGCTCGACGTGTTCAAGCGCGTCAGCTACGCCAACGAAATCGGGCCGGGCGTCTACGACATCCACTCGCCGCGCGTACCGTCAGATGACGAAATGGCTGCCAATCTCGCGGCGGCGGCGGGCGTTTTATCGGTGCAACAGCTTTGGGTTAATCCTGATTGCGGGCTGAAAACGCGACGGTGGGAGGAGGTCGAACCCTCCCTCAGACATATGATCTCGGCGGCCCAGCGTCTAAGAGAACAGGCGAGCGTACCGGCCTAGCTACACCCAGGCCCAACTGTCTCTTCAAAGTCTCAAACCATCGGGTGCCGGATCAGATGTCCGGCACCCGAAACCTCACTGGAACTAGCTTCCTATGGCCATGGGCCACCAAACATGAAAACGGCTCCCTTTGTGTCAGGGGACGCGATGAGAGTCAGGGAGTTCGACCGCGACCGCCGTTCATCGAAGACCGGCTAGCGCCTCTGGGTTCCCAATCCATGTCGAATCAGAGAGCCAGGCTCCGTTCGGGCCAACCCACTCATAGGGCCGTTGCGAGATTTCGACGTCAATGGATAGGTCGCGCCACGAGGGGCACGCAGCAGAAACTAGCCCCGCTCGTCAACCCGAGCTTCTTCACGCTCCTGGGTGAAGGAGTTGAGCGAGCGCTGCGAGCTGCTCACGGCTTCATCGACGCTTGGCTGCGGATGTGCTCGCCCGAGCAAGTCTCTAAACCTTCGACGGAAGACATAGAGCAGTGCTTCTAGGATGATTGCGCGCGACATCTTTGAGTGACCTTGCCGCCGGTCGATGAACGTGATCGGATGCTCGAGAATGCGGAGCCTTGCCCGGTGGCACTGGTAAATGGTCTCCACCATGAACCCGTATCCTTGAAGGCCCATCGCGTCCAGACGCATCTCCTGGAGTGCGTTCCGATCGAAGACCCGGTAGCCGGTCGTGGCGTCATGCACCGGCAGGCCAAGAGTGGTCGTGGCCACGAGATTGCCTACCCGGCTCAGCATTCTCCGGTACCACACCCAGTCTGGAGTCGAGCCACCAGGCACGTAACGAGACCCGACCACAAGATCGCACCGAGTAGCGTCCGTGAGTAGCTCCGGCAAGATCGTCGGATCGTGGGAGAAATCGGCGTCCATAGTTACGACGTATTCGTAACCTTCGCTCAAGGCTCGATTGAAGCTCTCAAGGTACGCGGTGCCGAGGCCGGCCTTCCCAGATCGGTGCACGGCGCGCACGCGATAGTACTCGCCTGCCAGCTCGTCGGCGATGCTGCCGGTGCCGTCCGGAGAGTTGTCGTCGACAATCCAGATGTCAGCCTCGGGCAAGGCAGCCAGAACCGCCTTCGTGATTGGCCGTACGTTATCTTTCTCGTTGTACGTCGGAAGCACGACGAGCACCGACGAGTTACCGTTGCGAGCGGCGCTCGCCCCGTCCCGCTCGATTTCTACCCCCACGATTCGCTCTCCCCGATGAGATTCAATCGGAGATCCCACCGGAGCACTGGCTCAATATAGGCACTCCTTGACAGATTCCAACAAGGCAACGCAGATTAGACCTTAAAGATGGAGCAGCGCCGGTATGAGCCATCCCCGCTCTAGGATAGTCGAAATCGACCCAATTTTGACGACTTAGGTCTAGACATTGAGTCCGCCGATCCATGCTGCTCCCAGAACTATCGCTCCGACGGCGATGACATGCGCGACCGAGTCGCGTGTGTATCGGCTTGAAGAGCGACACCAGGACAGCCAGCAGGCAGGTCACGGAGCCCATGACAACGATCGCCGGCCTGGCCGTCAAGGGGGACATCGCCAGTGCAAGTGTGGCGCCGGCAGTTAGCAGGATCCGACAGACGGCAAATGCTTTTCTGACGCCGAGGCGGACAGCGGCTCCCCTCGAGGCCGACCGGCGGTCCCACTCCACGTCCGGGATCGAGTCGGCCAGATGAATCGACACAGCCACGGGGACGCCGATGACGAAGAGCGTCCAAACGAGGTGCGCCGTCGGGAGCCAGGACGTGAATGATCCAGGCGGGCAGAAGAGGGAATGCCACCGCAAACGGCAGCCAGCTCCATGCCGACCGCTTTAGCCAGACGCTGTAGGCTAAGCCGAGACCCGTGCCCACGGCGACCATAAGAAATGAGGCCAACCCAAGCTGAGCACTGAGCGTCAGGCAGACGCCGGTCGAGACCACCACCAGGAGGAGAGCGGTTGACTGGCGGATGGCTCCTCGGGGAAGGGCGCGCCCGGGTGTCCTGGCGGCGTCGAGATCCTGGTCGCAGATGTCGTTGAACACCGCAATGGCCACCTGGGAGAGCATCACGATTGCAAGTATCAGCGCCAGGGTCCGGCCGTCGATCCGCGGACCGGCGGCCAGTAGGGCAAAGACTGCTGTGCCAATCAGAGTGAGCAGCACTGGAACCGGGTGAAAGAGTTCGATCAACGCGTGAACGCGGCCCTGTCCCGACAATTCCAAGAGTACCCTCAGATCGGCATCAATCGGCCCTCATCAGATCAGAGCATTCGCCACGCACCTGACCTAGAACTGCCGGATTGAGCACGCGGGCGCAGTCGTGAACCCCGACATACTTGTCGATAGTCGGACGCCGGGTACGGCGACGACCTCGATCGCGGCGTCGGTCATGCAACAGCGCCCAACTCGCGCTCCGCATGGCCGACCACAAGGGCGGCGTTTATGCCGCCAAATCCAAATGAATTGGAAAGGGCAAGCCGCACGTCGGTCCGATACCCGCCGTGGGGCGCGTGATTCAGCAGGCAGTCGGGGCCGACAGAAGTAAGATTCTGTGTAGCCGGAATGTAGCCATCGCGGATTGCCATGACGGTGATCGCGGCTTCGATCGCCGGGCTGGCCCCTAGCGCGTGCCCGTGCAAGGGCTTCGTGCCGCTCACCGGGGGCATTGCCTCGCCGAACACGGTGCTTATGGCGGCAGCCTCAGCCGCGTCCCCCAACTGAGTTCCGGTAGCATGAGCGTTGATGTAGTCGATGTGCCGAGGGTCGACGCCGGCATCGCGTAAGGCCAGGGTCATCGCCCGGGCGGCTTCACGACCGTCGGGCAGCGGAACCGTCATGTGGTGGGCGTCGTTCGTGCTCGCATACCCGAGAATCTCCGCCTTAATCGCAGCCCCCCGCGCCACTGCGTGCTCCCACGTTTCGAGCACGAGAACGGCCGCCCCCTCGCCCATGACGAAGCCGTCTCGATCCCGGTCGAAGGGACGGCACGACCGTTCGGGATCTTCGTTCCTTCTGGACATCGCCTTGATGACGGAGAACGATCCATACGATAGTGGGGCCAGGGGCGCCTCGGCGCCCCCGGCCAGAACCACGTCAGCTCCCCCGTCTCGGAGCAGCCGAAAAGCTTCTCCGATGGCAACCGCTCCGGAGGCGCACGAGTTGGCATTGCTGATTGCAGGACCATGCAGGCCGTATTCTATAGAAACGTTTGTCGCGCCTGCTCCGGAGAAGACGGTGAGGGCTAGTCCAGGAGCCACGCTTCTGATGCCGTTCGCCATGAAGCGCTCGTGCTGCTCCTCACCGAAGGCGATTCCGCCGAGAGCGCTGCCAAGGTAGACAGCAGTCTCGGTTTCGTAGAGGTCCGACCGGTTAAGCCCGGCATCCTCTAAAGCTTGACCGGCAGCCACGACAGCAAAGAGGGAGAATCGATCGAGCCGAGTCCTGCTGCGTGCCTCTCGCGCGCCGTTCAGCGTCTCGGCGTCGAGCTCGGCGGCTATCTGCGATCGGAACTGTGATGCGTCAAAGCGGGTGATCCTGCGAATCGCCGACCTGCCCTCCACTACACCCTTCCATAGTTTCTCGGCGCCAACCCCAATGGGCGTCACCGCTCCGATTCCGGTTACGGCCACTCTATTGCGGGACACGAGAACTACCCTCCGCAAGCTCCTTGACGCACATTAAGGTTTTCGTGGCTATGTAGTCGATAAAGACCCGTCCGACAAAGCGATTGGCCGCCTCAAAGAGCCAGGCAGGGCGGCGGGGAGCCAGGTCATGCGAGATGACGACACGAGTCACTGCGTTGCGGCCCTCATACATTGGCTGAAAACGCCAGTCCACCTCCATTCCCTTAGTGAATCCACCCGTATGATGGAAGCTCACTACCTTTCCACCGGCATCCACCACCTGCAGCGCCTGCCACCATACCGGAATGTGGCCCCGCCACGCACTCATATTCGCCAGGCGGCCATCCGCAGATTCACGGAGCACCTCCACGCTACGGTAATGAGGCAGTATCGCCGGCCATGTCTCGATCGCCGCAGCCATCTCGAATATCGGATCGACCTCGCTCCGGATGTCGATCACGTTTTCCATGTGCATGTCGTGCTTCACTCCCGTCACCACGGTTTAAGGAGGGCACCCACTACGTCGGGTCGGAGCAGCCCGGTAGCCGGGACCGAATCACCGAGAACATTACCAAGCATTCGCTGTGCCTCCCCCGACGATGATGCCCGTGAGCACAGCCACGCCAATGCCGGCGGCACCGACAGGGCTGCTTGAATGATCCACGTGAGCCGCTCCTTTGCTATGAACTCGCGCCTTCTCACTTCGGCATACCCTGATACATTGAGTGGATGCTTCGCCTGACGTTCCTCCCCAGGAGCTGTCGCCGCTTTTAGCGCCTCGTCGATGGCTCGGGCCGCGATCTCGGCTCCGCAGATCGATCGGTAAATACCCTCGCCCGTGAACGGGTCGAGGAAGCCCGCTGCGTCTCCGACCAGAAGGAAACCACGACCACTCACAGGACTTACCCTCCTGCTCATGGGACCCACGCCACGGATGGCTTTGACCCGCCTCCCCCGGCTCAGCCTTGCAGCGACCCGAGGCAAACGGGCTATCGATTGCTCGAATAGCTTGTCGACGCCTCCACCGATACGGTGCCCATAGTTCAGTGGCACTACCAGTCCCACGTTCAGCAAGCCGTCGGGGAGCGGATTGAGACCGCAGTATATCTCCTTGCCGACGTGCATCTCGCCCCAGTCGTCAAATCCCGGGACTCCATCATAGTGAGCAATAAGGCCGAGGCGCCGGGGCCAGTGTGAGTGAGACCGAACACCGAGGGCACGAGCCACCTGAGAGTGCATGCCGTCCGCTCCAACCACCACGCGGCTGGAGAACGTCTCGGTTGAGCCCGCGCGAGAGGTGGTCTCCACGGAGACCCCGTCTCGGTCCACGGTTACATTCCTCACTCGTCTACCTTCCAGGACCTTGGCTCCGGAACGGGCCGCATATCGAAGAAGAGCTTCATCAAACCGGCATCGCGGCAGGCTGAAGGAAGAAGCGGCATGGCCCCCGACATCATAGGCAACACGAAGCGCTTGAGCTCCCTCAACGTACAGCTGCATGCCGTCGAGCCGCCTCGGGCCCTCGCTCTCGATGAGATCCCAGGCGCCGATTCTCCGGAGGCCGCTCTCGACGCCGGGACTGCAGTACTCCGCGCAGGCTTTGTCGCGAGGAAACGTCGCGCGGTCAAGCAGCGCCACATCATAGCCCCGACCAGCCAGCAATCCCGCTGACGCCGCTCCTGCCGGTCCGCCGCCCACGACTACAACCTGGTGGAAGCTCATGGCATCTCTGGAACCGCGGTTATAGCTACGCGATAGAGCGCATACTGTCCGACATCGACGACCCTCAGGCCGGCCGCCAGCATGATGCCCCGAAGCTCGTCCAGTGTGTAGGACTTTTGGATCGAAAGCGGCCCGTCGTTCCGGGTCAATCGATTATGAGTGGAGAGCCCTCCAAGCAGGCGGGCCGCGTTATAGCTCAGCCGGTTCCGAAGAAGGTCGTTCACGATCACAGCAGTACGCGCGACGCGCGACATTTCCCGCAACAAGCGCTCGAGCTCATACGGGACGAGATGATGAGCCACAAGCGAACACATCGCAATATCGAATGAGGCGTCTGAAAAAGCCAAGGCAGGAACTGTTGCAGGCTGCAGGCGAATCTCAGGATACGCGCCGATCCTCTGGCCGGCAAGCTGCAGAACCGCCTGCTGACTATCCACTCCCGTAATCGCGACCGGACGGTGGGCCTTGCGGGCCCACCGTGCCACGCCAACAGGTATGTCCGCTGATCCGGTACCGACATCGAGCACCGACAGCATCCCGGAAGTTTTGCAGCTTTCAGCCACACGGGAAACCGCCCGGACGGTTAGCGTGACGCCACCGAGATACCGGTTGACGCGCTCAATGTCGCGAAAGTTCCCGGCGAGCTCGGTAGGCGTCCACTCGGACCCGTCCAGCAACTCCTTTTGGTCGGTTCGAGGCAGACCCATGTCTCCGATACGCTGCAGGAGACGCACGCCGAACGCCATGCCGCCCGGGTCGGGCTCATGAGCGGGCTGTCCCGGCATCGCGTTGATACGCAGATTCATCCTAACGCCCGGCAGGGCGGCTGGTAGATTGGAACGCTTCATGGACACTGCCTATCTCTTTGCTACGCTCCTTGGAGGTCTCGTGTGGCTGAGCTTCTTCTGGCTCCGGCCAGACTTGCGCCGGGTGATGCTGCTCATGAGCGTCGTCGGGCTGCCGCTGGCACTCAGCGACATCTTTTACGTACCGCAATACTGGAAACCGCACACCCTCGGTCACATCCCGGTCGGCATCGAGGGCTTCTTGTTCAGCTTCGAGGCCGCGGGAATCTGCGCTGTCGTCTATGCGGCTGTGTTCGGTAAGCGCCTGACCGAGCTGAACGCGTCCAAGCCGATGACGCGGATAGGCCGCCCGCACCTCTCGGTGAGAAACCTCATACCGATAGTGGCGCCGCTTCCCGTCTCGGCCGTGGTGGCCGTCGGGTTGAACACCAATCTGGAGTGGGGTCTGTACCTGGGGTTGCTCGTCGCAATTCTCCTGACGGTACTCAACCGGCCGGATCTGCTGCGGGCAGAGGCTCTTGGAGGCTTGGCATTTCTGCCCATCTATGCAGGAGCACTCCTGGTCTGGGTAGCGGTATTCCCTGAAGTGCACGGGTGGTTTACCTTGCGACATATGCCACACTGGTACTTTGCCCGCGTGCCAGTCGAGGAAATAGCATTCGGCGCCCTCTTTGCCGCGTTTTGGACGGGTCTGTATCCCATGGTATTCGAGCGTCGATTTGTCACGGAACAAGCGTAGGAGTTTTCAGTTGTCAGTTTTCAGTTTTCAGTTTTCAGTTCAGGCGACCTCGACCTTCCGGGCATGGTAGGACCAGCCGCAGCAGAGAGGAGCAGAATCTGGAACGTGACATGAGAGCAACTGCCGGCGACATGGCGTCGATGGGCAGTGGCGGCTTGGCTTAACAACAGCATGAGAGGGACTATCTCAGAGAAGTCGCGGCGATCGGCTATCTCCGTTCGTCTTAACGAGTCGCATGAAGGCAACTACCCCGGCGAAATCGCGTCCTCAGCTAGAGCCCCTTGGCTCTACGAATGGCACGAGGAGAACTATCCTGGAGAAATCGCGTCGATCAGCCAGAGCCCGTTGGTCTTAACGAGTCGCAGCTTCTTGGTGACTTCTCCGCGGACGAAATGAAAGGTCAACGTGGCGGTAGCAGCGTTTCCTGACCGGCTACCGATCGCGTAGTGGTAGCGTCCCGGCGAGTTCGAAATGCCCATCATGGCGCTGGCGGATGTCGTAGCCGTCTCAGCTCTCAGGTGGTGAGTGAAGAAAAGCCGCGCCTTGCGATCATGTCCGGCCGCAATCGCGGCACTAAACGCGACGATCGTGCGATGCGGAGATGAGCTTTGGGCGGCAGCGGGGGTCGGTAGGTCGAGTCCCGGGCCAGACGCTTGGTGGCTTCTCATGGAACAACCGGTGACCGCCAAAGCGACGAATGCGAGCGCAATCGGCGGCACGGACCGGAGAGCGATCATGGCTTTCTCCCCTCACGCATGATGACGCTTCAGTCACTCTCACTATAGAGGGAAGCTATTGGATATTCATGGGAGGCTTGTCCGGCATCTCATGGCTAGCGTACAATCCAGCAACATCCCCGGGAGATTCGGGCGGCTCGTTCCGTTGCAGTAGCGAATCGCGGCAGGTGCAAGCGCGATACTTTAGCCGCCGGTGACACTCTCGGGCATTCTGAAGCACGTTCCCCTGCGCGGTGCTTCGCGACTGGCCCCGTTACCGGCCGGAGCATCGACTCCATGAGGCCGCTCCGCAGGCGGCGAATTCGGGTGGTACCACGGGCAGGCGCCTCGTCCCAGAACGAGGCGCCTATTTTTGTGTCCGCGACGAAACCCGGAACCATACCGTACCAAGGGAGTAGCCATGAAACGAACGCTAACTTGCGACCTGCCGGCAAAGGCCGGCGAGAGAGTGACGATCGAAGGGTGGATGCACACCCTGCGATCCTTCCCCGACTTCAGCTTCCTGATTCTTCGCGATCGTTCGGGACAGGCCCAGGTAATCCTCGAGCCCGGCCCCGAGCTCGAAAAGCTGCGCGGCCTGCAGAACGAGACCGTGCTGCGGATCGAGGGCATGGTAGTCGAGGAAGAGCGCTCGCCTCTCGGGGTCGACGTAAAGCAACCTACTATTTCCGTGATCTCTCCGGTCACGGAGGTCGGGCCTTTTGAGCTGAATAAGAAAGTTCTCAAGCCCAACCTGGACGTGTTTCTCGATCATGCGGCGTATGGACTGCGGCACCCAACCAAGCAGGCTACTTTCCGTGTGTTCTCCACGCTGCTTGGGGGCTACCGAGAGTTCCTGACATCCCAGGGCTTCACCGAGATCAGCACGCCAAAGATCGTAGGTAGTGCCACCGAAGGAGGAGCCAACGTCTTCAAGGTCGAGTACTTCGACCGCCTCGCGTATCTAGCTCAGAGCCCGCAGCTCTACAAGCAGATCATGGTGGGCGTGTACGAGCGAGTATTTGAAATCGGGCACGTCTTTCGAGCGGAGACCCATAATACCGCCCGACACCTCAATGAGTACACGAGTCTCGACCTGGAAATGGGGTTCATCGACAGCCAGCTCGACGTCATGGATATGCTCTCCCGGGCTCTTGTCGCGATGTTCGAGGCAGTGGCCGAGCGGAATCCCAAGGACATCGAGCTGTTGAAGATCGATCTGCCGCTAGGCCACTCCTTCCCACGGATCACATTTCGGGAGGGCCAACAGCTGATCCTTGACCGGCACCATGAGGATCGCTTCCACGAGCCTGACCTTTCTCCGCAGGACGAGCGCTGGCTCTGCGAGTGGGCGAGAGAGGAGCATGGCTCGGACTTTCTATTCGTCACCCATTACCCGACCTCCAAGCGCCCCTTCTACGCGTATCCCGATCCGTCGAATCCTGAATTCAGCGAGTCCTTCGATCTCTTGTTCCGGGGCTCGGAGCTCGTGACGGGAGGGCGCCGCATCAACGATTATGAGCAGCTCGTAACGGTGATGACCGAACGCGGGATCAATCCTGACCCGTTTGTCGGCTTTCTCGAAGCCTTCAAGTACGGAATGCCTCCCGAAGGCGGCTTCGCGATTGGCGCCGAGCGCCTGGTAGCGCGACTTACCGGCGCGGACAATATCAGGGAAACCACGCTGTTCCCGCGGGACGTCACCCGCCTGACGCCTTGATAGAGATGCCGAGCGGATCAAGGCGTTCTACAGAACTACTTGCGCATGATCGAAGCGTTCGTGATCGACCCCAGGTCTGTGTCTGCACCGCTAGCAGTTGCGCTGACTTTTTTAAGGTACGCGAGGCGCCGGCGGTCGGCGATCGATCCACTTCAGCACATCGCCGGCAGCGACGGCTTGCTCGGTAGTATCAAAGGAGACAACCAGCTCTGGTTCGACCAGAATGATGATAGCGCTACTGACGTGACGCCCAAGGAGGAAATCTGATGGCTGATGCCGCCGATGACTGGGAGTCGAGGCTCTCGCCCGATCAGTATGCCGTGCTCAGGAAGGGCGCGACGGAACGGCCGTTTACCGGAAAGTACGTACACAGCAAGGAAGACGGAACCTATAGGTGCGCCGCGTGTGGCAGCCAGCTGTTCAGCTCGGATACGAAGTTTGATTCCGGCAGTGGCTGGCCCAGCTTCTACGAGCCGGTGAACACCGAGAACGTCGAGCTGCGCTCCGACACCTCCCTGGGAATGGTAAGGACAGAGGTACTTTGCCGGCACTGCGGCTCGCACCTCGGTCACGTTTTCGATGATGGCCCTGAGCCCACCGGGCTGAGGTACTGCATCAACTCGTTGGCGCTGGATCTCGACGCCAAGCAGTCCTGACTCCAAGTTGAGGTCCGCCTGTCACGCGGGACATCAGGGAAGTCGGCGAACCCATGCCCAAGAATGGAAAGGACCGCCCCATGGACGGTCCTTTCCATCTCGCGTCGAATAAGACTACTTCGTAAGGTTGAACAGGCCTGTGGCGAGAACGTGCGAGCCTCGCAGGTACGCTAACTTATACGAGCCGTACTTCGAACTCGCCAATACGTACAAGTCGTGGGCCGGGATGTTGTTTGCGAATTCGTTTGAGTTGGCGTGCTTTAGAGTTATCGGGCTACTCCACTTCTTCGAGGTCTTGCCGTTCTTGTCCGAGTAAAGGAAGATCTTGATCTTCGTGGTGCCGGCCTGCTGGTCGAAATGCGCGACCCAGGCGATTCTCCCGCTAGTGGAAAAAGTAGACTTCTTGCCGACGACCACCAGGTCACCGCTCTTGCTCCTGCTGTAGTTCTTTCCAAACCAGATTTTTCCTGACGGGGGCAAACCACCGGAGGCAGAGGCGGTGGCTGTGCTGACGGCGAAGATGGCGAGGCCGGCTACTACCAATAGTTTCTTGAGCAAAGGGAGCACTCCTAGTCGATATTCGTCACCATGATAGCAGGGTATCCCTGCAGGCGTGTCGAGCAGAGAAACAACTCGTCGATACTCATCACCATGATAGCAGGGTATCCCTGCAGGCGTGTCGAGCCATCATCGTTTGGTTTCGTGGAGAATGAGGGTAACAGGCAGATACACGACTCTTCTTGGAGAAATCAGACCATGGCTACAGCCCCTACTACGCGTCCCCAGTTCCCCACCGAGACCCGGCCCAGCGGCGAGTTTGTCCGCCAGGAATACACCATTCGAGACCGCATCACCGCAGATGGCTCGTCGGGGTTCAAGGCGGAACCGGGACGGTACCACCTCTATGTGTCGCTGGCCTGTCCGTGGGCTCACAGAGCCGTCATCGTACGGCGTCTGCTCGGATTAGAAGAGACGATTTCCATGTCGGTCGTCGACCCGATCCGGGACGAGAAGGGCTGGGCGTTTCGTAAGGGCCCGGGGTACGGTCCTGATCCGGTTAACGGTTTCGCCTACCTGTCGGAGGCGTATTTGAGGACGGATCCGGATTACACTGGCCGGTACACGGTCCCGTGCATCTGGGATCGCGAGACAGGCCGATCTAGTCACCAACAACTACCCAGACATCACGATTGATTTCGAGACGCAGTTCCGACCGTTCGCGAATTCGTTCGTCGACCTTTATCCTGAAAGCCTCCGGTCGGATATCGATGCCGTCAATGAGCTGGTCTATCAGGACGTGAACAACGGGGTCTACCGGACAGGCTTTGCGACCACGCAGCACGCTTATGAGGCCGCCTTCGACGACTTATTTGCTCGGCTGGACTGGTTGGAGGACTCGCCTGGCAAACCAAAGGTTCTTGGTGGGCAACCGACTGACGGAGGCCGACATTAGGCTGTTTACGACGCTAGTTCGTTTCGACGCCGTGTATTATGGACATTTCAAATGCAACTTGTTTCGACTCGTCGACTACCCCAATCTGTGGAACTATGCGCGGGATTTATACTCACGACCGGGGTTTGGCGAGACCGTCAATTTCGACCACATCAAGCGCCACTACTATATGACGCACCGAAACATCAACCCGACGGGGATCGTCCCCAAAGGCCCGCGTGTTGACTGGGTGGGTCCGCACGATCGCGACCGCTTTCCCGACGAGACTGGGTAGTTGTGTCAGTTATCAGTTTTCAGTTTTCAGTTAAGGCGACCGCGACCGCCGGCGCCCCCAACGTGGCTGAGCGTGCCTTGGAGCCTGGTTCCAGGAGAGAGCGGTACAGTGGTCGCGGGGCAGCGAGTCAGCAGGGTGCCGAGCCCCACTGCCGGGCCATGGAAGACCGGGGCACTGTCGTTGGGCGGTCTGTAGGAGGCGGGTGAGCCACGGAGCTGACGACCGCGAGTGCCTCGCTCGTCCTTAGCCTACTTCGGCTAGCTCTTGCTCCTCGTACTGGAGCTCATAGAGGCGGTGGTAGTAACCCTGCCGCGCCAAAAGCTCCTCGTGATTGCCTTGCTCGACGACCCTGCCCTTATGGAGCACGATTATGCGGTCGACGTGGCGGATGGTGAACAGACGGTGGGCGATGATGATGCTGGTTCGGCCCTTCATCAGCCGCTCCAGAGCCTCTTGGATCAGCGTTTCCGTCTCAGTGTCGACGCTGCTGGTGGCTTCGTCGAGCACGAGAAGCACTTCGGGGTCGAACGCGATCGCCCGGGCGAAGGCAAGCAGCTGCCGCTGGCCGGCCGAGAAGTTGGCGCCGCGCTCTCGCACCTCCGAGTCGTAGCCGTCGGGAAGCTGGTCGATGAAGCGATCGGCATTGACGAACACCGCGGCCCGGCGAACCTGCTCGTCGCTAATCTCAGTGTTGTGAAGCCGGATGTTGCTGGTAATGGTCCCGGAGAACAGGACGGGGTCCTGCAGCACCGCGCCGATATGGCGGCGGACATCCGATCTGCGCATCTGTCGCATGTCGACGCCGTCGAGCAGGATCTGGCCCTCCTGGATGTCGTAGAAGCGGGACATGATACTGATGATTGAAGTCTTGCCGGCGCCGGTCGCGCCCACGATGGCCACGCTCTCGCCGGCGTTAATCTTGAACGAGACGTCTTTCAGCACGGGATGTGACGGATCGTAGCCGAAGACGACGTTCTTGAACTCGATCTCCCCAAGGACTTTGGGGAGAGTAACGGGGTTCGGCACGTCCGGGGGCTCCTGAACTTCGTCCAGCAGCCCAAAGATGCGTTCCGAGGCGGCCATAGCGGCCTGCAGAATCGTGTACTTGTCGGCGATGTCCCTGATCGGCTGGAAGGCCTGGTTCGTATAGAGGATCAAGGCGACCACGGTCCCATACGTGGCACCCCAAGCCGCCAGCTGCGTTCCACCAAACCAAAGAATTAATGCAGTCCCCATCGCGCTGAGGAAGATGACCGTCGGCGAGAAGAGGGAATACGCGAAAATCGCCTCGAGATTGGCCGACAGGTACGACTTATTAAGTACGTCGAAGTTCTCGAACATCGCATCTTCGCGGTTGAACAGCTGCACGATCGACATGCCGGTTATGTTTTCGTTCAGAAATCCATTAACTCGCGACAGCCTGACCCGTATCTGGCGGTATATTCGGCGCATCGCCTTTTGGAAGAAGTGGGCGACGACTGCGATCACCGGCAACATGGCCAGACCGAACAGCGCGAGCTTCCAGTTGATCAGCAGCATCACGATGACAATGAAAATCACGGTCACGGTGTCGCCAAGGATCGAGACGACTCCCTGAGTCACCAGATCGTTCAACGCATCGACGTCTCCGGTTAGCCTCGTTATCAACCGGCCAACCGGATTCTTGTCGAAGAACTGCAGGTTCAGGCGCTGAAGGTGACCAAAAAGTTGGGTGCGCATGTCGTACATGATGTGCTGGCCGACCCACTGCAACATGTAGTTCATGGTGTACTTGAGTACGAAGCCCAGCGTCAACGACGCCACATAGAGCGCGAGGATCAAGGGAAGCCCGCTCATCGTCGGCTTACCGTTTGCGGGAGCTATGTTGTGGTCGATGGCCACTTTGGTCAGGTACGGACCGGCCAGATCCATCGCCGAGCTGAAAAGCAGGAGGACCAGCGACACGAGGATTATAAGGCGGTAGGGCTTGAGGTAGGGGACAAGACGGCGGACGATCCGGCCGTCATACGCCTTCCCGAGGATCTCGTCCTCGTCGCCGCCGGCCACGGGAGCGTGCATACCCATCAGGCGCTCTCCTCTTCTGCCTCGAGCTCCTGCTGGAGAAGCTCACGCCGGTACATGTGGGCGTACATTCCGTTTTGGCGCACCAGGTCCATGTGGGCGCCGCGCTCGACGACCCGGCCCTCGTCAAGAACGATGATCTCGTCGGCGTCTTTCACCGTGGTGACGCGCTGGCTGATGATCAGGCTGGTACGTGAGGCCATCACCTGCTTGACGCGATACAGGATCTCGGACTGGGTCTGGGTATCCACGCTCGACATCGCGTCGTCGAGGATCAGGATTCGTGGGTCCCGGGCGACAGCCCGTGCCAGGCTGGTTCGTTGCTTCTGGCCACCGGACAAACTGACGCCGCGCTCTCCAATGATGGTTTCGAGGCCATTGGGGAACTGCTCCAGGTCCTTAGAGAGACGCGACACGTCGACCGCGTGAACGAGCTGCTCTTCAGAGGCGTCATGAACCCCGAATCCAACGTTTTCTCGCAAGGTGGTCGAGAAGAGGAACGTGTCCTGCGAGGCGTATCCGACGGACCGACGGAGAAGCGCGAGGGGTATCCGGCGGACGTCGGTGCCATCGATCAGCACCTGGCCTTTATCAGCTTCGAGGATGCGTGGGATCAGATTGACGAGGGTGCTCTTTCCGGCTCCGGTCCGCCCAACCAGTGCTACGGTCTCCCCTTGCGGCACGGTAAATGAGATATCCGACAGGACTTCATGGTCTCCGTGGCTTACCGAGACATCGCGAAACTCGATCGTTCCGCGAATCTCTTCGATCGGCAGCGTGTGACCGGCGTCCCGAATACGAGGCTGACGGGCAAACACCTCGGCGATGCGCTGCATCGAGGCGGCTCCCTGCTGGTACATGTTCATCGTCCAGCCCAGCGAAATCATAGGAAAGGTCAGCAGCCCGAGATACGCGTTGAACTGGACGAGCGTCCCCAGGGTTAGCTGGCCGCTCACAACCTCCTGACCACCAAAGTACAGGATGAGGGCGCGCCGTGATTCCGACGACGAAGAACATCAGCGGCCAGAGAATCCCAGACAGCTGGGCGTACTTCATGCTGCGGCCGACGTACTCCTCATTCGATTTGGAGAACGAGCCGATCTCCAGCTCCTCCTGCACGTAAGCCTTCAGCACGCGGATCCCCGAGAAGCTCTCCTGGGCGAAGGTCGAAATGGCGCCGTACTGGTCCTGAACGGCGCGATAGCGGGCTTGCATACGGCGGCCGACAAGCACCATCGCGACGCTTGTAAACGGCATCAACACGAGGGAGATAAGCGTGAGCTGCCAACTGAGGAGGAACATGGCGATGACGACGCCGACCAGCATCATCGCTGTTTGGATCAGGCTGATCACGCCCATTCCGACAAACTGGCGGACCGAATTCAGGTCGTTGGTCAGACGTGCCATCAGGTCGCCGGTGTGCATCTCCTGATAGAACGGCTGGTCGAGCTTCTGCAGATGGAGGAAGAGGTCCTGGCGAAGGTCGTACTCCATATAGCGCGAGACCCGGTTGATGCTGCTGCGCTGAAAGAACGCGCAGATCGATTGGCCGGCGGCTGCGGCGATGAATAGGAGAACGTACTTGCCCAGTGAGGCGAGGCTGGGGATGTTGGGACCGTGAGCGCTGTAGTGCGCAGTGATGGTGTTGATGCCTTCCTTCAGGTAGTAGGGCTGAAGGAGGCTGAATATCGTGGCCAGCGCGATGACGACCACTCCAAGAAACGTGCGGAGCTTGTAACGAGCGGCGTAGGGGATGAGGAGCTTCATGTTGTGCATCGGCGGTACCTCATCCTTGGAAGTCGACGCTAGACGGTATACAGTAGGCGGAAGGCGGTCTGGCCGACCTGCGACTGCCGGCACACTCGTTTGGGTCCGCCCTTGGGCGATTCGTGCCGGGCTTGACGGCGGCGACGACGTTTGGCAACGACGGCGCACGCGAGAGGTCGTGCCGATTGACGCGATTCTCAATCGACGTGGCGCGCTGATGTCGCCGCGGATCCCGCCATAAATTCTACTTGCAGGACCTCGCCGTGCGGCCGATGCGACGTCCAGCTGTGATGCAGATCACACGGTCGCGCACAGGTTCGGCATGGGACGGCCGATGCCTTAAAGGTCAGCCTCAAGAGGCGTTAGTGCCTCGACAGCAGCCAAGGGGTGGGTCGGAAAGGACGGTTCCGGCTGCAATGTACGCCATGTAACACCGAACAATGGATGCGTATTGCGGGACTAGCGAACGAGTCGCGGGACAATGGGACGTGGGGACTCATTCCGGACATCGATCCGTTAGCTAGTGCGGGAGCGCGCTCATACGAAGCGTCCGCTGAGCCCTTCGCAGAGGCGTTACCTGGTGCGCGCTCCGGTACTCCATAGATCCGGGACCGGGCTTTGGACCAGTCCGGCTACGGAGGAACAAGCTGCACCGGTCGCTAGGTTGGGACGAGGGCGGGGTGAGTCAGGAGGTTGACGACCACGACCACGCAGCCATGAAAGACCGGGCTAAGGTCATCGGGGGTCCGAGCGAAGACGGAGGGTTCGGGCCAGCGTGGTCGTGGAGGACCGGCGTACGGCTGCTTGCGGGTTCGCCTCAGGGACACCGAAGTTGAGTGGCGGGATATCAAGGTTCTGACGTTGTAACTTTTTGAACGTGGCTGGGAGGCCGCGCGGGCGCTTGAAAAGAATTCCCACGAACTTTGGGTAAGGCTGAAAAACGTGGGGACGGTTATTGGCCCAGACAGTGGGCTCCGGCTGATTTGCTAGGAAGACGTGGCGCTGCCTCGTGGACCGCCGCCGTGATTTGAGGCGGGAAACACCTTCCGGGTCTTGGGCCATCCAAGCGCGGCGCGGTTAGGTCCCCTTTTTAATGGGACGGGTAGTGGCGAGAGCTCAGCTTGTCGCTAGGAGAGCAAGCCTGCACCCCAGGACTCCCCGCCGGAAAGTCCTCTCGGACAGGCAAACAGAGCTCCTCCAATATGACGTATGTACTCATTCAAAGCATCGCCGACGCCCAACCGACGCTGGAGTATGACAAATTGCTTCGGGTCCTTCATGTAAGCGATGAAGAAGAGCCCGCCAAATAACTCCGAGGTTAGAGGGTCGATGCCTTCCGTAAACGAATAGCCGCGGCGCAGGAGGCGAACGCCGCCATTCTCCTCATGGCTGGCGAGCCGAATGTGGGCATCGTCGGGGATGACGAAACTGCCCTGACTCCTGGCCTTGAAGTCAGGCACGTCGAATTCCTTCGCGCCGGTCAAGGGAGCGCCAGAGATTTTGCTGCGACCGATAGTATTCTCCTGATCGTCCAGGAAATCCCTGTCCCACGTTTCGATTAGTATGCGAATCCTGCGGACCACCTGGTAGCTACCATTTCGCATCCACGGCTGATCGGACTCCTCACCAACCCACACGTAATCATTCATGAGCCCAGTTTGTTCGGCACGGATGTTCCGCGTCCCGTCCTTGAAGCCAAGCAGATTTCGGGGCGTTGCCTGGTCCTTCGTTATGGCCGATGTTCTGCTAAAGCCCAGCTGCATCCATCGCAGCAACGCCAGGCCTCGGGCAATCCGGGCAAGCTCTCGTAGCGCATGAAAACACACCAGGGGGTTATCAGAGCAGGCCTGTACGGAAATGTCCCCACCCGAATAGGAAGCATCGAGCTTGTCGTTCGGCAACTCCGGGAGCGGTTTCAAGAGCACGGGACGCTTGCTTGCGAGACCGAACCGATGATCAAAGAGCGAAGGGCCGAACCCGATTGTGATCGTGAGCTTCTTGGGTGTCACGCCGACAACTTCTCCCGTGTCCGAGGGAGGAACCTGGGGGGCCGTGCTTCCGCCAGGCACAAGCTTTCCCAGCGTCATGGCCTGGGCCGCCGCCGTCCAAGTTTCGAGCAGCGCGACGAGATCCGCCCGCGAAGTCGCGGTGACGTCGAAAGCGGCGAAGGCCAGCTGGGCTTGTGCCGGCGTCGCGATTCCTGCCTGATGCCTACCCCTGAAGGGGACTGTTTCGGCGGCTGCCTCGGCCGCGGTTCCGGCACCAAGCGAAACAGTCAGACCCCCGGCCGCGGCCCCCGCGCCAAACATTGCGGCGCCGCCCAGAAATCTCCGGCGTGAGACTCCGCTGCGGCGCTTTTCACTGCCCTCAGCAGCGGACTGAGTCGAGCGCTGCTCCTCGGAGCCCATCTCAGCTCACCAGCCCAGGGACTTGAGACATGGCCTCGGCCACAGGGTCGATACTTCGGGCTAGCTGCTGACCCTGAGCCTGGTACAGGTTGGTGTACTTGTTGTAGCCTGTGCGATCGTACCCGGGGTGGCTCTCAAATCGTTTCAAGGCGCGATAGAGGGCCCCGTAGCGAGTGGCAATCGTCTTCGTCAGTTGAGGATTGATTCGTTTCAGTGCGGGCGTCAACACTGCGAACGACTCAGAAGCGCTGTCGAGGTTCGCTCTGATGTCAATGAGGTCCGTCAGCGAATACTGTTCCTCCTCCCCAGTAATCTCGAGAGTCTCTAGATCCGTCAGCAAGATGACCGCGTTGTCTGCAATCTCCGCAGGCTGGTAGGTGGTCGGCTGGATGAGGAATGCGATGTGGTCCACATTCCGTTTCAACTCATTCGCTACCCCGTTCATCCCGGTGAGCGAATCATGCCACCATAGTGCTGCCTCGATCTTATGGAAGCCGGTGAACTGATACGGAAAACCAAAGTCATCGAAGGTCCCGTTTATGACGCGGGCGAGGTCCGCCCACGTCTTCGCTACGACCTCGAGCCGTTCGAAGTACTGGTGTGCTTGCGGGTACAGAAGTCGTGCCCGTCGCAGGTTACCCAGTTTAACCGCCTCCACGAGACCGTTCGTAGCAAATACCAGGCTGGCCGCCTGTCGCCTGACGTAGGAACGGTACTGCTGGACAGCCCGGACCAGTAGCGGATTAGAGGTCCATGTTGTACTGTGCCCACCGTTGACAGTAAACGGCCAAGAGCTGAGCCGGGCTCCAGGGCAACGTACGGTGTAAGAGCCTGGACTGAGTTGAAGCCAGAATCTTCCTGATTGGCCGGACCGTAGGTTTTCCTGGTCGGCCAGCACACCGCCAGGGCCGCGCAGCTGAACTCCCAAGTTCTGTTCTCTGTCAGTTGGCGTAACCGTGAATGTCAGATACCCAGAGCTCACTTTGACGGCCGAAGGCCGGGGTGCGCACCCCCTCGACGACAGGGTGATGGATATGGCCCCCTGCTCAGTACCTGGGACGGGAGCTACCCCAGGATGGCTGGACCCAGGCGGCGAACCGCCCAGCTTTTGAGGGCCGGCGCCCGGCACAGCACATCCCGACAGAATCGCCATGGCTACGGCTGCGACGACAGCTAGGCGCGGAATGCGATTCATGGTATGAGCTGCCCGCTTTCTTGGGAGCCTCGCGATCTGCATCACACTATTGGCCACAGCGAATGGATGCCTTACGAGGTGCGTCAGTAGTCCGCGCTCTGTTACTGCTGCGCGGCCCCTTTGGATCGAAGGTTCATTTGGACTTAAGTCTACTCTAGCGCCGGATGGTAAGGGCTGAGATAGGAATCGGGTGGAGATGTGGACAAAACCGAGGCCGAGCGTGTTCAGATTTCTTAACCACCCGGCTAGCGCCTCGCCACGTTTCACGTCGCACCCTATAGCTCGCTTATTTTGAACCGTCTGCACGTGGGCAGAAGCGGAGCGGGCCCTGTTTCGGGCGGCCGCGCACGCCATCTAAGCGCCGGGTTGCCAGTGATAACCAGCGTCGATTTCTGACAGTTTGTGGCTTGCCCCCACCTCCGTCGTCGGAGCACGCGCCGTTCACTCAGAGCAACTCTAGGATTTGCCGGAGGCAAGCGGTGGAAACCACTCACTTGTCGTCAGCCAGTATCTACCCGGAGCCAGCAGGCTCGAACCATGTCGGGACAAGAGTAGTCTGATTCCTCTACGCGTTTGTAGGCAAGGTTTATAAGTAAGAATGAAGCGCGCAAAGCGCTCTTCCAGGATCTCGGCTCTAGACGGTCGCAAGATCGAGTGGCGGAGCGAGTCAATCTGCAGATAGTGGCTTAGCCAGGGCTGCTGCTCGTTCCTCGTCGTCGACATCATCTCACATCGAGCGGATCACATTAAACTCTCTCAACGCCTGGGCATCAGTACCATCGCTGCTTTTGCCCTCATCGGAAGTCTCGCCCTGGCTTCGATCGGTGCCCGGCAGAATACCCAACCAGATGTGTTGAGCGACTCCCCACTGAGGAGCGAGGCCTTGAAGTCCCCACCCCCTGTGGTCAGGGGGGTGGTATACATGGGCTCAGACTTTGGCCTCTTTGCTCTCAATGCCTCTACGGGGGCCAAGATCTGGAGCTACACCAAGGGGAGCGCGTTCTACTCGACGGTGGCCGTGGCCAATGGTGTGGTGTACGCAGACTCCGCCGACTAGAGCATCTATGCGTTCAATGCCTCCACCGGGGCCAAGATATGGAGTCATTCGACTGGCGATGTCGTCTGGTCTTCGCCGGTGGTAGTCAAAGGGGTAGTCTACGCCGCGTCTTGGGACGGGAAAATCTTGGCAGTGAAGGCGTCAACTGGGGCCAAGATCTGGAGCTACTCGACGAGAAGGAGGTACGTGATATGGTCCTCCCCGGCAGTAGTTAAGGGGATACTGTATGTCGGGGCGGATGACGGCACCATGTACGCGCTGAAGGCCTCGACTGGAGCCAGGATCTGGAGCCATTCCATCGGGTACAGAGTTCGCTCCTCACCCGCAGTGGTGAGAGGCCGCGTATACGTCGGCTCGGGCAACGGCGAGGTATACGCCCTAAAAGCCTCCACCGGGACGCGGATCTGGACCCACACCACCGTAGGTAGTCCTGGATGCCGCCCTTGCGGAGTCGACTCCTCCCCCTTTGTGGCTAGGGGACGGGTGTATGTCGGCTCGGACGACGGTAAGGTATACGCGCTGAAAGCCTCGACTGGAGCCAAAGTCTGGGCTTACAGGACTGCTGGTTCGGTCTCCTTCTCACCGATGCTAGTTGACGGGGTGCTCTACGTGGGCTCGGACGACTGGAACGTCTACGCCCTCAAGGCCTCCACGGGGGCCAAGATCTGGAGCTATACCACCGGGGACTCCGTCGACTCTTCACCGATAGTGTCGAAGGGCCTGGTTTATGTGGGTTCGAAAGACGAGAACATGTACGCCCTGAAGGCGTCGACTGGCGCCAAGATCTGGAGCTATCTGACCGGGGAACTGCCCGACGCCAACAGGTTGGCGAGCGCTCCGCCTGCCAAGTTTGTACCTTTTAAGCAGCAAGAAGATCTGGCCGGACCCGGGGACCAGGCCGTTGGGCTAGATGCCGATTGGACCGATCCGCGAATGACCAGCGGGCTGACGGCCGAAACATGCACGACCACTGGCTTCACGAGAGACCGCTGAGATCCAGGCCGCATCCACGTCTGAGGGTTATGTGGATCGCTATGTCGGACGTTTTCAGAGTTGACCAAGCGGTGCGTCAGCCTGACTCGGCACTATTCGACCGCCGAGGTCGTTGGGTTGTTTCTAGATGCCTGGATGAGGTCTGCCTATCGTACGAGACCGTAGCCGCTAGCTCCTTGCGTTACGACCAGAACGTCTCGGGGGCCGTCGGCGTATTGAGCCAAAGCAAGGGCGTGAGCCGTGATGACGCCGACCGGGCTGAATAGGCAGCTTATCATTCGTACCGCGAGAGGTGATGGACGGACAATGAGTCGCGCTAACGGTCGCACTGCTGGCCGTGCGTGTCACCTTTACGTCTTCGAACCGTTTTGGTAATCAGGAACCTCGCATGAAGCGGAGATAGGATGATACGATCTTCGTCAGTCCGATCTCGTCGCGGGGCCAAACGCTGGGTCTTGGTCGGAATCGGGATAATGGCAGCGCTCGGTTGCATTTTCGCTTTCCTGCTTGCCGCCACACCACTGGTGGATTCGAGCCGCGGTCCAGCTGCGGCAAACGCCCCGGTCAGCCCTGCTCCCTGTACCACTACCGTGCATGGTGTGGTGTCTGGTCGATCCACGTTGACCGCCAGTTTCATCCCGGCGAAATTCCGGCTCACCTCCGGCGATCTGACCGACTTCACGTACAGCCTGGAGAGCGGCACAACCAGCCCTCCGCATGTCGAGATCAGCCTGTCAAACTTCAGGGGAGAGCTCAACGGAGGCGTTGGCGGCCTCTCAGTACCAATCAAGGTGCGTGTCCAGGGACAGCCCGCATTGCTGGAAAACGGAGCCTCTCGTGGGATGCCCTTCATTGGCGTCTACTGGAAGCAGGGTTCGGCCCATCTCCTGAGCGTTGTCGGCTACAAGTTGTCGAAGTCGATGCTGCTGCGAGTTGCGGCCCACGTCCATGCCCGCCTGGGTGTGGAAATTCCGCTGCCGCTAAATCCAGGTCACGTTGTCTCCCGCAAGGCTGCGGTATCCGTAGCCCGGGACTCCATGCCTTTCCATCCAGGCCGCACCAGGGCGAAACTTTCGTCGTGGACGGAGGTGCTCGGTCTCCTTCCGGAAAAGTTCCGTGTGCCAAGCAGTTTCGACCCGACGCCATGGCGACCCGATCTGGGCAGTCATGGTGACGCATGGCGGGCACCTGCCACGTCTCGTTCTGATCGACGCGCACTCCGGCTGGCCGACGTTCTCGGCCAGTGCCGGCGACGGCTCGCGCTGGTTTGAAGCGCTCACCGATCGAGACCCGACGCTTCACCGCGGCTGCCCGGGCGGGACCAGTGCTCGTCTGCCCTTCGGCATCATGACCAGACACGAGGATGCCTACACGCTTCGTAACTCTGGGGGATCTAGTCTTCTTCACGGCGTTCGAGTCAAGAACATCGTCATCATGAAGCTCACGACCATCTCGGCGATTCACTACATCGGATGCACGAAACAGGACTGCGGGCCATACGACCTCTTGTGGCCCCGGATCCAGGTGACTCAAGCAGCGCCTGGGAAGCTGCTCCCCTGCGATGTTGGGTGGGGCCCTGCGCCGGGTCGCATCTTGAAAACGAAGATGACGAAGCAGTACTTCTCGATCTCCGCCGGAAACAACTCGGAGTCTGGCTGCGGACCGCTCCCGCGCTGGGTCTCACGGCTTAGAGACCTTGGCGCCGCCAGCCCCCCACACGACGGCAGCCTCGTCGAAGAGACCTGGGAAGTTGGGTGGGATTAGTCAACCTAACAGCAGGTACCGAAAAGAAATGGCGGCTCCGATACCGTGCGGGCGGCGAATCCGTTATGTACTTTGTCGCTCAGCTCTCATCCAGCCGATTAGTGTCCCACCTACAGTCAGACGGATTTGATGCCTGTGGCGCTGAGTGCCGCTACGACCGGACTTCCGCGGGTTGTCGTGGTAAATCCCGCAAGGCGGATAGGGCACCGGTGACCGTCAGAGCCTTAACTGCCGAGGCAGGAATACCGTCGGCAGGAGCGGTCAATCCTCAGAGCTCCAATCCGAAACTGCTGTCTTTCGACTATCTCCTGAGCGACCGGCAGGCGGATGCTCCGTTGGTGGAGGCGGCGTAAAGCCCTCGGGACAACTTCGCCTTTATGAGGATTCAGCTACCTGCCAGCCTCCCACACGGATTGAGGCGCTAAGTGCAGTGCTTCGATGGACCGCTCAAGGACCGTTTCCCACGGCCGTGCTGGAATGGCCGGCACGCCCAGGCGATTGGCCTCCCAACGTAGCCATTCACTGACCAGCCAGCTTATTCGGGCCCGTTCCGGCTGCGGAACTCCGTCGCGTAGCAGATAGTTGTGAGCGATTTGGTCTGCGTCTTCTTCGTACAGAAAGACCGCCCGTACCCCGTCGGCAGCCGGGACTTCGCCATATGCTGAAAGCGTGGCTAGCGAGGGCAGGATGAAGTCACCTTCGAGCACAACAGGCACTTGGCTCTCAATATGATTTGCGATCACCAAGGTTAGCGCCTTAGCCATTACTTCGCTGCACTGCCGAAAGAACGTGACGTGCTGGTCACCGCTCATGTTTCGAGCCTCTTCATAATTCGTGCTCCAGTAGTGCACTACTGGGTACTGATCAGCCGTGGTCATGCCCTCCAGGATGACCTGGAAGTCATCTACCTCGGTGAGACCAATGCCGTAGTGGTGGGCAAGCCGGTAGCTCACGCTCGATTTGCCGACTCCGCTAGCTCCACCCAGGAGAACAACCTTCCACGACCGCTCAGTGCTCATTGTGAATTCTAGGCATTACGGTGTTCGGAACTGAGGTCAAACGTGGAACCCACGTCAGTGCGCAACGGGGATACTGACCGCAGCCTCGCAGGACGTTGCGGTTGCCTGAACGTCAGGGTCTTTGAAAAGGCTACGTAACGCCGTAGTAACTGACTTTTCACCGACAGGGAGCCGCTGTTCAACCAAGCCTGGCGGGCGGCAATGACGGGCAGCGTTCGCTTGGAGTCATCGATCTATTACCCGGGCATGGAGCCACCCTACACAGCGGCCATGGCGTCAGCATCACCACGACCTCCCTTCAGCTCGAGTTCGATCTTGACCGAGAAGGGGGCCTTTGTCTGGGCCGGGGATGTGGAGATTTCGGTAAGTTGTTCTTTTTCTCCGCTATATATGGCTGACGGACGAATGAACGGTTTTTGCGGGAGGCGTCGGGCCAGTGGTGGCGCCGAAAAACGGCTGTGAGCGAGAAACCGCGGATGAAGGCCCGTCCGCGGCTTTTTCGGGGTGTTTGTCGGATATTGTGGATAACTTCGTGAGCGCCGATGATGGCTTTGGTTTGATACGAAAGAGGGCGCTTCGACCCTTCTTCGAGGCTCCCTTCGTTCTCAAACAGACTTGCCCGACCCGTTCAGCCAGAACGTCGTAAAGGTGACGTTTCCATAACAGCCGCTACCCGCCGGCGCCGGCTTGGTTTCCCGGAAGGATCCTCCCCGACCCGAGGGAGTGCCGTCAGCATCGCGCGGGCGTTGGTCCACTCGGTCGGAGTCAGTTTGGTAGAGAAACTCTTTGCATGTTTGCACGACTTCGGCTACGCTGGAGTCAAAATCTCTAGAGCCATAGCAATTTGGGCTCATGATTTCAACGGATCCGGACATGTTTGGACATTTCCGCGCATTTTCACTTCAGCTCGGCCGTCTTGTTTCGACCGGTCGGGGCTCCCGGGCGGCCCTTATCGTCGCGGTTCTGGTAGCGGGGACCCTCACAGGATCGCTCTCCACGGGAACGCCGGTCGTACATGCGCTCGCCCCGAACACCATCACCACCGTGGCGGGTGGAGGCGAATCGACCGCCAATGGCGTGCCGGCGTTGACTGCCGCCATATCGACGTTTGGAAACAACGCCACCGCGACGGACGCGGCCGGGGATATCTTTATTCTCGATAGCGCACTCGGGGCTGTGCGTGAGGTTCCCGCAAAGTCCGGGACATACTTCGGGCAGTCGATGAAGGCCGGAGACATCTACACAATCGCCGGCAACGGGCAGTGGGAGGGTCAGGCGCCGGTTAGTGGCGTCCCGGCCACCAACGCCATTTTGTCTGCGGCCGTCGGAATCGCGGTGGATGGCGCTGACGACGTTGTCATCGCCGAGCTGGGAGGCTCGGGAACGGGTGGCGTCGTGCAGGAGGTGGCAAACACTTCGGGAACCCACTTTGGCGTCTCCATGCGAACCGGGTACCTTTACACCGTTGCCGGCAACAATCAGGTGGGTCCGTCGGGTGACGGAGGGCCGGCGCGTTCGGCCGCGCTCGACATACCTTCCGCGGTTACCGTTGACCCACGGGGTAACCTGCTGTTCAGCGAGCGAGGAGGCGGTGACGTTCGCGAGGTCGCTGCGCTGGCGGGCACCAACTATGGCGTGGCAATGAAAGCCGGCCGCATTTATACGGTGGCTGGAGGGCTGGCGAACACCTGCTCCGGCGACGGCTGTTCTGCCCGGTCCGTGACTCTGTCGAATGCCGGGGGAGTGGCCCTTGATGCCGCTGGCGACCTCTTCGTGTCCGCCGTCCTTTCCAACCCCTACGTCGCTTCTCTGGTGGTTCCGGAGGGCACGGGGCGTAAATTTGGGCGCTCCATGACCGCCGGCCACATCTACCAGATCGTCTCGGTCCAGGATGGCCAGCTTCCAATCGCAGTCGATCCGGCCGGTGACCTGTTCCTCACTGACCAGCTCTCGCAAAGGGTGACGGAGGTGGCCATCGTCCCGGGTACCCACTTCGGCGTTTCGATGCAGGCAGGGAAGGCCTATCCGATAGCCGGCAATGGCAAGTTTGGGTTTTCCGGTGACGGCGGCCCTGCCCTCGGGGCCGAGCTGGCCAACCCCCTGGTGGGCGGTCAGGACGCCAAAGGAGACCTGTTCATCCAGGACACTAACAATGGCCGGATTCGAGAAATCACCGGATCGGCGAATAAGTCCCTCGCGATCAGTGGCGTAGTCGAGTATCAGAGTGGCGGCAGGAACGTGCCGTTTAGCGGAGCGCTGGTGCAAGCGTGCGACACGTCGAATATGGTTTGTACGCCGACCGGCGTGCTGTCCGCGGGCAACGGCGCTTACTCGCTCACGATTCCGGGGCCGGGCACGTACGCGATCACTGCCTATCCACCTCCGCAGCAGGAGGGGGGGCCGGCGGTGAGCCAGGGCTCGACTCAGATCGCGGTTCGCGGCCCGAACGGCGCGACAGGAGTGAATCTCATGCTGGGGGCGGAGTCGGCACTTCCCGTAAACGTGAGTCTGAACGGTCAGAGCGGAAGCATCGTCACGTTGTTTTGGGGCTCGCCGACCGCGTTGAGCGTAAAATCGTGCGCGGACGGAGTAGGCTTCGTCATCGTTTCCGGACTTGACGAGTACACCTACGAGACTCGCGTTACCTATATCCCGCTTTCCGAGACGCCGGTAGGCTCGGGACATTACCAGGCAACGATACCACCGGTACAGCCGATGCACGGCGATGTCAGTATTGCCTATCACATCGACTGTTCGGCGTCCGCCCTCGCCCCCGACGCGGGCCCGCCATCCGGCGGAAATCCAGTCAGCATCAACGGGAGCGGCTTCACCGGCGCCACACAGGTCCTGTTTGGATCCCAGCCGGCGCGCGATTTCAAGGTTCTATCGGATTCCAACATCAGCGCCACGGCCCCCGGGGGGTCGGGCACTGTGCCGGTGACGGTGCAGACTCGAAGCGGGAGGGTCTCGTTCCCAGCGATCGCCTCGTATACGTACCTATCCGTCGACAGTGTTGTGCCCAGCCGCGCGAAGCCGGGATCGCTGGTGACGGTTACCGGAAGCGGTCTGACCGACGCCTCCGAAATGTACTTTGGGAATGTGCCCGTCAGCGACTGGACCATCGAATCCGACACGCGCGCGATCGTCAGGGTTCCCGCGGGGGTGGGAACGGTCAATGTGAGCGTCGAGACGAACAACGGCGGTGAGGCCACGCTCCCTGGGCAGAACAGATTTACCTTTGGGAACCTGTCGCCGAGAGCGATCCCTTACGGAATAGCGTCAGGGCAGGCGAGCGCTCCAACGAACGCGATGTCCCTGAAAAGCCGGCAACGCTCCCGGCAGGGGGAGATCGCCGTGCGGTTCGGAAAAGGCGCGGGCCCCGGAATGAACCCTGGTTGGGACGGCAGTATCAAGAACTCGTTCAATCAACTGAACAAACTGGTCGACGCATATTTCGCGAGATTCAGCGCATGCGCCAAGAAGGTTCCCGATTACATCAAGAAGGACTTCGCCGATGCCCTGAAGAACATGCTAACCCTGATGGAGGCGGCCGGAAGGGCCGGCCTTAACCAGGGTGCCAACGCCATCAACTCAGCCCTGCCGGCAGGTATACGCGAGGCAGTGCAGGGCTGGGCGGTTGTCGCGCTAGGCGCCGGAGGAGGCGGAGCCGGGGCCATAGCGTGGCTGTTCTCCAACTCGAACGGCCCGGCACTGCAGGCCTTGAATGCGACCCTGGGCAGGGTTCTACTGGCCGCGTCCGCCGTCCTCGCGGGAGCCGTGCTGGGATTCGTTGCGAGTTACTACGTCGACTGCGGCAAGCAGGCGTGGCCCACTCCCAAGCCGCCCAAGTGCAAGAAGGGAGTCAAGTGCAAGCCGCCAGGCGGCTCCGGTGGCGGAGGACAGACGAAAGTCGATCCCTCAGGCACAATCGAAGACACCAATGGTAATCCGGTAGCGCATGCCGCCGTCACGGTATTGCGAAGCGATACCGCGGTGGGACCTTTCAGAGCGCCGCCACGGGGGAGTCCCGATATTGCACCGTCGGTAAATCCCGAGGTTACGAAGGCGGACGGCATCTTTCACTGGGACGTCGTGGCGGGCTACTACAAGGTTCAGGCGACCAGGTCGCAGTGTTCTTCACCCGCGGCTCCCAACGGCAACATCGTGACCACAGCGCCGTTTATCGTGCCGCCGCCGCGGCTTGGTCTCCTACTCACAATGAAGTGCGTACACGAGAAGCCGCCACCGCGGCCGGTGGTCACGGCTCTCTTCGCGGCTTTAGGTCCGGCGAGCGGGGGCAATACGGTGGAGATAATCGGCACTGGGTTTACCGCCTCCTCTAAGGTGGAGTTTGGAAGCAAGCCGGCCACGTCCCTGGCCGCCATCTCGCCGACGTCGATTCGGGTGACGGCGCCTCCGGGGACCGGATCCGTGGATGTGCGCGTGACGACTCGCGGCGGGAAGAGTTTGAGTGGTGCGGCCGACCGGTACACGTATGCATCGGTGCCCAAGGTCAGTCGCCTGTCCCCCAAGAACGGGCCGCCGTCGGGAAACACCCTCGTTCAGATCTCGGGGTCGGGATTCGTCAGTAGCTCATCGGTCAATTTTGGGGGCACGCCGGCGAGCTCGGTGGCCGTGAAGTCGGATACACGCATCCTTGCCGTCTCTCCCCCCGGCGTCGGAGTTGTCGACGTCACCGTGACCACTCCAGTGGGTACGAGCACGCCTGGGAAGGGAGACCGGTTCGCGTACGCCAAGGCCGCAGCACAGCTCGAGATCTCACCGGTGTCGGTGCCATTTGGGCGAGTCGAGGTTGGCTCGAGCTCAGTTCGCCAGTTTACGGTGTCGAACACAGGCGGGAAGGTGGTGGTTATCTCGAAATCCGAGCCGCCGAATAGCCTCGGGGTTCTCCGCGGTGAGCACTCTTCATGCGGGCACCACGCTCCGGCCGGGTCAGTCACGTACCGAGAGCGTGAAGTTCTCGCCCGGCGCGACGGGCCCGGCATCGGCCGGCTGGGTCGTGAGTGGGGCGGAAAGACGGTGCACGCCGCTTTCACCGGCACTGGCGTCCTCGAGCTGAGCAAGAGCTGGCGCATTGCGGGATCGGCAACAGTCTCTGGCCCGAAGGCTCAGCTCACTCCACTTCGGACGTACAAGGCCGGGTCGATTCGGTCGCCGATTCCGGTTTCGACCGGCGATCTCAACGTCAGCTTCACTGCCCAACAGTTTGGCGGGACAGGGGGTGACGGCATCACACTCACGCTGGCTCGGCCGACGACAAAGTCGTTCCTCGGCAGAAACGGCGGTGGATTGGGTTACGCGGGCATCGATGGGATCGCCATCTGTCTCGACACCCATAAGAACGCTGGCGAGCCCAGCTCGAACTTCGTGGGCATCGCGGACGGAAGCAAGGGCGGGCAACCGCGCTACATCGCCACATCCACGTCCGCGCCGCCGCTTCGCGTCAAGCCCGTATCGGTATCGGTTACTGTACGTGACCGCTCGGTAGCGGTAGCCATTGGTGGTACGACCGTCCTGAGGAAGTCGGTCACCACCATGCCTCCACACCCGGAACTGCTCTTCACGTCGAGCACGGGCAACCTTGACGACGTACATGTTGTATCGGGCGTTGAGGTGACGTAGATTCCCGCTGCACCAATGTCGTTCGGGCGCCTTCCCCCTCGGAATGCAGGACAACTCCGGCTCGGTGCTTACTGGGTAACGACTTTCAGCCGCCGGAGGGATTCGCCGATCAACTGCCGCAATTGCTTCTGGTTATCGTCACTGACCCACCGATCGAATGCGATCTGGAATACGGCAACTCCCGCTTCAGCTGCCAGGCTGGCGTCGGGCTCCCGGACTCGACGCTGGCGCAATGCCCCGGCAAGCGCCGCTGACAATGACGCTAGCTTGATCAGCTCCCGCTCTCTCAGCTCGGATGTCGCTCCGATGATGGCATGGCGTTGTCGCGCGAAATCGCGGCGAGATTCGAGCAGGTCGGCCGCTGCTTCCAGCCCAAGCGCGACCGCTTGGAGAGGGGGCAACGACGTCGGGGCGCTCAACACCGCGCTGACGACGAGTTCCTCCAGGGCGCCGGAGCCTTTGAAGAGGACCTCGCGCTTGTCGCCGTAATGTCGAAAGAAGGTGCGCTCGGTAACCCCGGCACGCTCTGCGATCTCCGCAACCGTGGCCTTTTCGAAACCGCGCTCACTGTAGAGCGCCATCGCGGCTTGCTCTAGCTTTTCGCCACTCCCCGAGCTCCAGCGTGCCATACCCCATCATAAGTGATGACACCGACTGACATCACGTGCTATATTGATGTCAGTCACTGACATTTGGCCGCAGAGCCATGTCAGATATAAAGGAGATTCAGGATGCGCGTTTTTGTTACCGGAGCCTCAGGATTTATCGGGTCTGCCGCCGTCGCGGAGCTTCTTCAGTCCGGCCATACCGTTGTAGGGCTCGCTCGTTCCGACGCCGCTGCCGACAGACTATTCGCTGCGGGAGCCGAGGTCCACCGCGGTGACCTTGACGACCTCGACAGCCTCCGAGCCGGCGCTGAAGCGTCGGACGGAGTGGTTCATCTCGGGTATAACCACGACTTCTCTCAGATGGAAGAGGCCGCCAAAACGGACCTCGCGGCAGTTAATGCCATCGGTGCTGTGCTTGAAGGCACCGGTCGACCATTCTTCATCGCCTCGGGGGTGGTCGGACTCGCGGATGGTCGCGTCGCAACGGAACGTGACATGCCCGATCCGAGTTCCCACCCACGCGTCGCGAACGCCCTCGCCGCTCTCTCGTTCGCCGACCGAGGCGTGCGTGTCGGAGTCCTGCGATTCGCCCCTACCGTGCATGGGCCCGGGGATCATGGGTTTGTTGCCGTGCTCGTAAAGATTGCACAAGACAAGGGAATGTCGGCGTATATCGATACCGGCGCTAACCGCTGGCCGGCCGTGCACCGACTCGATGCTGGAAACCTCGTGCGCCGGGCAGTCGAAAGCGCACCCTCCGGGTCTGTCCTGCATGCGGTAGCCGAGGAAGGTGTGCCGACGCGCGTCATCGCCGAGGCAATTGGTCGCGGCCTGAATCTACCCGTCGTGTCCATCCCTCGAGAGCAGGCACCGGACCATTTTGGATTTCTTGGCCACTTCTTCGGAATGGACATCGCGGCCTCCAGCGCCGCAACCCGCCAGCTTCTGGGCTGGAACCCAACACATCCCTATCTTGTCGATGACATCGACGCAGGGCGCTACTTCAGCGCAGTGGCGGTTGCCTCCTAACTCGTGCACAACTGAAAAACGGTGGGTTGCGAGCGGGCTCCCCGGCACGTTATGGCGCACGTCGACCCATGCCATGACATCATCGACGGTCTCGACAAAGGCGAGAGCGGGCGCATCGCCCAACCCCCGACACGTACAAGGTGATGTGAGGTGTCCCCCTGGCTCACTTTCGAGGGCGCCGACACTTCCAACATTGCCGCGGTCGCGAAACTACGGCGCTGGCGACAGATCCAACGCCTGAGCGACGATCGAGAACAGATCATCGATGTCGAATGGAATGGGCAGCAGGAAGATCTTTGGTAACACTTGCCCAGTCTCGTGTGCGAAAGTCAACGGATGCAAAAGATCGAGGCTCACTCTGATGCACGAGTGCTGCCAAGGCCAGGTAACCGAGCTCGAAACTACTAGTCGGCTAGATTCGTTCCCGAGTCTACAACTCGTAGTCTACGGGCGAGCGCACCTCGAATCGCGTCACTCAGCTGTTCAAGATCAAAGGGCTTATAAAGAACGCTTACCTCCCTGAGCTTCGTTCGCTCAAGTGTGGCATCAATGTCGTGTGGCGGTCGTGCAGTGCAGATTACGACTGGAATACTTGCCGTATCGGACCTGAGCCTGAGCATGGTGACAGTGTTGAAGCCGGTATCCCACGCTTCCATCACAATGTCCAGGAGAACAACGTCCGGCCACTCTCGACGTACCAACTCGACCGTCTGGCCGCCCTTGTGCGCGGTCACCGTCTCGTAGCCTTCGTCCTGGAGTACGGTGCAAACAAAATCAATGAAATCCGGATCATCGTTAATGACTGCAATCTTAGCCATATTTGCTCCTCTGTCTCGTCAATCGAGTACAGAGGTGAGATGACCGGTGCACAGGGTTTTTACGAGGTGTACGTCAGTTTGACACACCAAGACTACTAGAGAGAGGATATCGGGTGCGTCGCTCTGCAGGAGACCTCAGATGCATTACAGACCTCGTGGCTCTCCGCTTGCGAGATCGAACGTACGATGTCTCGCTGTATCAATGGATGACTCGGTCAGATTAACCTTTGAGCCTCACAGCCAACGAGCGGGAAGTGCCGGTCGTAGTCGTGAGATGAATTTCACTGCCGCGACTGGTGTTGACGATCGAATAGGCGCTGCTGGCACCATTCAGTGCGACCGATTCGACGTGCGACCCTGCTGCAATGACCTGTCCGAGTGTGAGGGAGAAGCCCTTGGGAGCGGTGACCCGATTGGTATAGGCTGACCCCTTCCGCTGGACGGAGGCTGACATGGAGCCGGAACCAACGCGCAGATTCTTCACCGAGAGGCGTGACCGGGTCGACGGCGGATCAGGAACAACGGAGATGGCTTTGTCCGGCACTTGGGGTCAACACCAAGAAAGTCAGCCATTTCGGGCAGAGATCCGGGCGTCTCCAGATTGAGCAGTCGAGCGATATCGTCGGCATAAGTCAACGCGTTGTCGACGCGACCGTAATTACCCTCGGCAGCCGCCATGACCGATGTCGGCAGCGTCCAGATGCGTAGATCCCCCTGTCCATCCACGCCGCCGTCTACTCCCGCCTGGTAGAGTCCGTACTTGCCCGTGAAGATCCTCGACTGCATAACATTCAAGGCCTTCGTCGCCATGGCCGGCGGCGCCAATCCGGCCTCCATGGGCGTAGCATCGATCCAGTACTTCTCCTGAAGCTTCTGGCTCTTCCCAATGCACAGGCCTGTACCAGCGGCGACGTCGATGATACTGCACATCGAGTCGGCGTACAACGAAGCTTCGGCCACCCACCATGCGCTGTTGAAGTGGCTTTGCATCCATCCGGCCTTGGAGGCTGCCCACACCTCGGTGGCGTGATCGCTCTCGGCGGCTGCCATCCTCTGCAGCGACTGCAGAGCAAGCCACGTGTAGGCGGCCACGTCGAGCTTGGCTGAAGCCATACCCGAGACCTCCGCCATGCCCGACCCCTCCGGCCATCCGTCGCTGTCGGGGCCAAACGACGCGATGCAATGTAATGGAGACCAGCTTTGACAAATGGATACATCCCGTCCAAGAAGGCGCGGTCGCCCGTCCAGGGCCACAGGAGGTCGATGGCGACGGCGAACTGCGCTGTCTCGTTGGTATCGCCCTGGTCGCTGTTGAAGCCGTAATAGACCGAGCCGTCGGTGAGTACCTCGTGAACTACCTTACCCGTGCTTCCGTTGACGGCTTGGCTGACTTTCCGAATTGTCTGTAGGTGGTCCATCGCGGTCTGCCACTGACCGGACGCGACCAGAGCGTACGTCGTGTAGGCACCATCCGCGCCGAAAAGCCAGGGATAGTCGGGGAAGCCTGCCCCGATCCCGGACAGCTTCGTGAAACTCTTGAGTGGCGCCGGGTACGATGCAAGAGCGCGGATGGCAGCAAGCCATTTGCCGCTTCAACTAGTTCCGACTCTCCTGCTTCGGCGGACGCTTTCGTCTGGCTGAGCTGCATTAGGTGATCTTGCGACGGTAGACGGCCATAGCGAGGACGTAGCCGAGAACGACGATGCCGAGGCACCATGCGAGAGCGATCCATATGTCGCTGCCGACCGGTCGTTGCGCCAACAGATCCCGGATCGTGTTGACGATGGAGGTGACCGGCTGGTTCTCGGCGAAGGCGCGCACCGGGCCGGGCATGGTGTGGGTGGGGACGAACGCCGAGCTGATGAACGGCAAGAAGACTAGTGCGTAGGAAAATCCGCTGGCACCGTCCACAGACTTGGCCGACAGGCCGGCGATAACTGCGATCCAGGTGAGTGCGAGAGTGAACAGCGTCAGAATGCCGGCGACGGCTAGCCAGGCCGGCGGCCCGGCGGATGTGCGGAATCCCATGAGAAGGGCTACCAGCAGAATGATCACAAGCGCGAGACCGTTGGCAACCAGCGAGGTCACAACGTGCGCCCACAACACGGACGATCGTGCTATCGGCATAGAGTGGAACCGCTCGAATATACCGCTCTTCATGTCAGTGAACAACCGAACGGCGGTGTACGCGATGCCCGACGCGATCGCGATCAGCATGATTCCAGGCAGTAGGTAGTCGACGTAATTACCGCCTCCTGTCTTGATTGCACCGCCCAATACGTAGACGAACAGCAGCATCAAGGCGATCGGTGTGATGACAGTCGTCATGATGGTGTCCGGGCTCCGGGTGATGTGGCGCATGGAGCGGCCGAGCAAGACTGCCGTGTCTCCGAAGAAGTATTTGTTCATGAGTGGTCCTTAGCTGACTGGTCCTTGCCGCCGTTCCCCACAAGCGCCAGGAAGATTTCCTCCAGGGTCGGCTGCTTCTCGACATACTCGACCGTCGCCGGCGGGAGTAGTTGCTTCAGCTCGGCGAGAGTGCCGTTCGCGATAATGCGACCCTCATTGAGAATGGCGATCCGATCTGCGAGCTGCTCGGCCTCTTCGAGATACTGCGTCGTGAGCAGAACGGTGGTCCCCTGCCTGGCGAGCTCCTGAACGACCTGCCACACGTCGATGCGCGCTTCGGGGTCGAGCCCGGCAGTCGGCTCATCGAGGAAGATTACCTTCGGCTGCCCGATGAGACTCATGGCGATATCAAGACGACGGCGCATGCCTCCTGAATATGTGGCCACCTTTCGCGATGCTGCATCGCCGAGGTTGAAGCGCGCGAGAAGATCGTCCGCCACCTGGCCGGCGTCATTCAGATGCCGCAACCTGGCAATCAGCACCAGGTTCTCCCGGCCCGAGAGGATCTCGTCGACCGCCGCGAATTGTCCGGTTAAACTGATGGATTCTCGAACTCGAAGCGGGTGTTTCGTGACGTCGAACCCATTAACCGTGGCTGTGCCGGCGTCTGGCCGCAGCAGCGTGGACAGGATCCTCACCATCGTGGTTTTCCCTGCTCCGTTCGAGCCGAGGAGGGCGAAGATGGAGCCGCGCGCCACGTCGAAGGTCACGCCGCGCAGTACGTGCAACTCTTTGTACGACTTTTGCACCGTCTGGACATGAATCGCAGGTTCGCAGTCCCGTTTGCTTGCTACTTTGATGATCATGTAGTCTTCTCTGCTCGCGGGATGTTCTCGAAGGTGTAGGTAAGCCGTTCCCGTTCTCGGTCGCTCCAGAGATTCAGAGGGCGGCCCTGAATGAACGTCTCGGCGAGTTCGGCGCGAGATCCTCCCCGACACCATCTCGGATTGGGTCCTCCTGCCGCCTCTGCTCGCAAGGGGTCCTCCAGAGAGCAACCAGACTTTCACCGCCTGATCCGACATCAGGCCACCGATTTAACTAGCCTTAATTAATACTAAAGTTGTCCTAGATTTTCTTCAACGTGATATCGCTCATATCCAGCCTCCATACCCGCGTTGAATCTCTTTGAGGCGCTGTCAGAAGCTTCGACGTCGGCTTTGCAAGGCTTGTAGCAGCGCCACGTAATCACTCATGCGCATGGCACACCAGGAAAAGTGAAAGTGATTCGTTTCGGTCGCTTGTAAGCGCGACCGAGTGGGAGCCGGAGGGTAAACGACCGCGATCACCCGGCCCATCGAAGGCCGGGGCGACAGTAGTCGCGGCGGTCGTCGTTGTGGAGGACATCGATGGCTCTCTTCGTGGCGGTCCGCAACCCGCAGCGCGACACCATGAAGGATGAAAGGGGTGTTTCGGTCGCTTGTAAGCGGGACCGGGTGCGAGTTGGCGGGTAAACGACCGCGACCTCCCCGCCATCGAAGGCCGGGCATGGTAGTCGCGGCGGTCATCCGATGTGGCGCAGTAGTCGCGGTGGTCGCCGTGGGCGTTCGGAGCTCTTTGGTGACAGTGGAAGCGCAGGCCTCCAACATGCCCACACTTGAGGCCACCGCCGTCCCGCTTCGTTCTCCGGCTTCGTGTTCAGCGTGCCACCGCCGTCAAGCTTTAGGAGATAGGCCGCAGTCGAGGTCCCTGGCCGATCCAGCTTGCGGCGATGGCGAAAGTCTGTCTACCGGTTAGGCTGAACCAATAACGGCGGCGTTTACCGAGTTGATCGGGGGTAGGAAATCGGCGATCATGTTCCAGGAGTCTCCCCGGTCCGGGCTGGCGAAGAGCTGTCCGCTGTTCGTCCCCACGTAGACCCCGACCTCTTCCATTCCGTCGGAGCACATACCGTGACGGAGGACGCCGATGTGGACGTTAGGGCCGGACGGGAGACCATTGGTGAGGTGCTCCCATGACTCGCCGGCATTCTGGCTCCGGTAGACGGTGAACTGCCCTGGAAAATTCTCGCGCGCGTACTGCTGCTTTTCGCCATCCTCCATCGAACCCGCTTCCTCGATGACGTAGATGGTCTCGGGGTTGTGGCGGTCCATAGCGATGGGGAATCCGAAGTCGCCCGGCAGACCGTTGCGAATGTCTATCCACTCGTCGCCGGCGTTGTATGACTTGTAGACTCCGCAATGGTTCTGCTGGTAGAGGGTGTCGGGGTTGGTGGCATGCTGGATCACCCGGTGGATGCACTGGCCAAACTCGGGGTAGCGCTCCTCGGGCGGGTTGAAGTCGGCTCGGGTACCCTTGTTGGCGAACTCCCAGGACTTGCCGCCGTCCTCGGTGCGGAGGCAACCGACTGCCGAGATCCCGATCCACATACGGTTCTCGTTGGACCAGTCGGGCACGATGGAGTGCAGGCACATACCGCCGAAGCCGGGCTGCCACTTCTCGCGGCTCGGATGTGACTCGAGAGCCTCATTTAACTCCCATGTTTCGCCGCGGTCGCGGCTTGTCCACAGGCTGGCGGGGTCGACGCCAGCATAGACGGTATCGGTATCGTTGTCGCGTCCCGGCTGGACGATCCAGACATTTTCTAGCTTTCGTCCCATTGAATCAGGGAACTGGATGCCCTGGGCCGGCTCCTTCCACGTCTCACCGAAGTCGTCGCTGTATTTGACAAACGAGCCGAAGAACCCCTGATTTTCGGCTGCGTACATACGTGGCGAAGACCGCTGGTCTAGGACGCCGTTGAAGACCGGACTCCCCTGAAGCATCGGGCCTCTAGCAAGCACCCAGTTTCGACGGTCTCGCGAGGTGAAGGCGAAGAGGCCCCGCTTGGTGCCAACGAGCAGCAGGACGGTACCATCGGACAGATTCACTGGAAATTCCTCCTTAATACGCAGGTTGCGGATGCAGACTATTGAGAATACAACCGCAAGCGAGGAGTCTGCTTTCCAGTCATGCCTTTGTCACGAGGACTGGCACAACCGGGATGCTCCTGGCCGTGTCCCCATGCCTTCGGACCGAGCAAGACATTAGTCGCACCGCTCTTCCCGCTTCGCTGCGGCACTCTTATTGCATCCCTTGGGACCACTGTGAGCGATCCGGAGCAGCACAGGGTAGCTCTCGAAGCGCAGTTACTGACTCTCGAAGAGCAGCTGTGTGATGCGCTGAAAAACTCAAGGACACGCTACTTGCTCCAAATCGAGCATGCAAGGCTCATGACCGAGCTGCTGCAATTGAAGATCGAGGTCATGAGAGGTACGCTCGCGGGCATTAGGCGTTGGTAAAGCGATCAGGCGAGTGCAAGATCACGTTACGGAGGCGAGAACGCGAATCGGGGCAGGGATCTGCCCCTGACAGATGACAAGAATCTCGCGACCCGCGGGGTCAGTTCATCCAGTCGCGCTAGGAGCTGGTCGAGCCCGATGTGATAGCTCGAGGCGCCGTCCCAAAACCTGTCTGCCGGGCGATGTATCCGACTTCATTGACCGGGATATAAGGGCTCGGCCCGCCTGTGACTATGCGCAGCTAGCCGGTGATTAAGTCCCCGGCGAATGTATCATCCAGGAGTTCTGGATGAGTCGTCTAGCATAAGTTTGTCAGCTGGAGGCCTCCGTCCTTCTCCAGCCGCCAGGGGCGCCCGTCTGCCGGAGCTACTTTTTTACCTTATCATAGCTTTAGAGCGCAGCCTGACCGGAATTTCTCTCTACCCCTCTCTGCTGATGTTCTTGCCACAATCGCCACAGCGTCGCCGAAATCATGTTTTCAGGGGGGCCTCCGTAGCCGTAGCCGAGGGGCGCTCCGTCTGAGCCTGATTTTGCTTGCCAAGATCACCCTCCTTCGATCCCACCTATATGGAGCTTTCGACCACTTGGACAGGCAGCACGTAGCCGATGAGCCAAACCGCACCCCAGAAGATGCCGAGGCGATCCGTGACATCGCGGCGGCAGTTCAAGCTAAGCGAGAGGCATTGGGCTGGACGCAGGACAACACTCATGCGGATTAGAAGCGAATGTGAACGAGGCAACAGTCAGAGTGCTAGAAGGCGGTCAGATGCTGCCAATGCCTTCAACCATGGCGTTGATCGGCGATGCCCTCCAGGTGAACTGGTTCCTAGTAGCTCAGCATCTCAGCTAATCTGATGTCGGCGGCCGTCGCGCGCCGGGTGCGCGGCTTACCGGTGTAGCTCTTCTCAGATCGTCGGGCGAGGGTGCCCTCCGGTGCACGCGACGCCGGAGCGCACGATGTTGCGCCTCGCAGGAAGCGGACCCCATCCCGGCGACCCGCCGAGTAATTTTCTTCCGGTGCGGTTCGATAAAGCGACGGCCTTGACACGACAAAACGTCCGCCCGAGCTACGTATGCGCACTCGAGCGGACAGCTTTGCGCAGCGCTATCTAGGGCAGGAAGAGAAGCCCTTTGGGCGCACTGAATCCTGTGGCCACATTGGTGGTGACGCCGGTCTTGGTGTTTTGAGTCGCCACGTTGGTGAATGGCGTGGTATACGCAGCGGCGCGCGGCGAACCCTCCGCTTCCGCAGCTTATTTTTTTTTTTTTTTTTTTTTTTTTTTTTTTTTTTTTTGTTCGGTGATCAACATTTTTTTTTTTTTTTTTTTTTTTTTTCTCCTCCGCGTCGTGCTCCCGATCTACCGTACGTAGATTTGTTCCAGGCTGTCTTGCCGTCGAGCTGATCAACCAGATACTCCAACCCCCCCCCCCCCCCCCCCCCCCCCCCCCCCCCCCCCCCTTTTTCCCGCTGTGGTCGCTGACACACTCGGGAATCCGCCGATCTTCCGCAGTACGTAGATTGTTCCAGGGCTGTTGTGGTCGGTGATCACACAGCCTGTGAGCTGATCGATAGCTCCAAGCCGTGTCGTCCACCATCGGTCCTCCTCCCGTACGAGGCTGCAGCAAAACGCGACTCGGCCGGCCGACAAATGTGCCTTTCTTACAGTGCTGTGCAACAGGAAGAAGACAGAGCCGCAGGAATACAAGTTCTGAGTCGGCCTGGCTGTCGAGCACGACGTCGCCAAGCGGGTTTCACGGCCTTGCCGCCGTCCCCCGAGCTACGTGCGCCCCGGGACAGCTTTGCGCAGCGCTATGCAGGGAGAAGCCCTTGCGCCTATCCTGTGGCCACATTGGTGGGACGCCGGTCTTGGTGTTTGTCGCCACGTTGGTGAATGGCGTGTCGCAGCGGCGCGCGGAATCCGCCGATCTCCGCAGTACGTAGATGTTCCAGGCTGTGTGTCGGTCCCCCGATCGACAGGCTGTCGGGATCCGTCAGGTTGAGCGTCACTCGCCTGCCTGTCGTTCGGTCAGTAGCGACGGCGTTCCCGTCACAGTACCGCGAGTCACTGACCGGCTTGCCGCGCAGCTGAACATTGACGCGCCGGATGTGTGTTTACGCCCGCTGTATTCGTCGCGGGATTCGAAGCATGACACGATAGCCCCGAATGGCGTGAACGCGACGCCGGTTGATATCGTCACACAGGCTGCTATCGGGGTCTGCGTCATGATGGCACGACGTGTCGCCCTCAGAGCCGGATGTGATCTGTCCTTTACGCTCCATCTGCTTAAGCACATGACATCGAGCCGATACCGCCGTCCGGTCTATGGCCCGCTGAGGACGGCGTTCACGCAGCCTCCCGAGAAGTGCCGCCCTGAACATTCTGCAGCAGATTGCCCATTGCCGGTATGCGCGCTTACCGACCGCTTACGATTCACGTCGCGGGTCTTTATCTCGACAGCAGACACGATAGCCCCGATGGCGTAACGCGAGCATCGTCGAACCCGCCTCCGTTCACGCTTGGGAGCGGATAGACACGCTCGTATCCGTTTTCCACTTTTATGACGGTCAGGAGTGCATTGGCGTCCTCGTTGGCGGTTGCCCACAGCCGATGAGTCACTGAGTTCCATCTCAACCCGTCGACGTGTCCGAGTACGGGGTACGATTGCAGCTTCGTGCCGTCGAGGCCGTACTGGATTACCGTACTACTGCCGGGCTGGCTCCCGTCCGTCACGGTCGTATTCTGGAATGCCACGTAGACGTGGCGTCCGTCCGTCGTAATGTCGTCAGGGTTGCTAATGGGGCTGGCGCCGGTGGACCACACCTGAAGTGTGTATCCCTTTGCCGCCGTGGGACCTTTCGTTGTCGCAGCCGAGGTACTTGCAAACGGAGCGACGACAGCCAAAAACGCACAGATTACTCCTACCAGTGCAGCTCGTCTCATTGGTACTCCTCCACAGAGAATTTCGCGGTGCGACATTTCCGCCGCCCACACTCAACATCTCATCGCGACTATTACGACGACATTTCTCACTGATTGCAAGCATGTTACGTGAAAGTAAGAACCGTCCGCGCTGTGTTCGGCCCACTCTTGATCGCCGTCGGCGCCGGCGTCGATTTATGCGGGCGCTATTATCGGCGCATCAGCTAGGTCAGGTGATTTGACCCGGCGACGTTCTCAAGCGCGTCGCTCACATCTTGAGCGGATGTTGAGATCGCTATACGGGCAGCGCGGGACGGTGGGAATAGCTGACGGTGGGAGTATCTCCTGTGGTCTGCCGGCAGCATCACAGGGCCTACCGGGATGTTGTCGAAAGCGCGCCGTGCCGCCTTTGGGTTAGAAGTCACACAGTACAACTCATACGAATAAAAAGCAGTTCCTTTCAGCAAGCTGAAAGGAACTGCCATTGGGTGCAAACTCTTGACGTATCTTCGACTCTTGGCGCCGACTTCGCAGCCGGAGGCATTTCGACGCGAGTTATGGTTTATGAAACTGCTAAATCTGAGGGCGCGTACTCACACCATCAGTGCTGGTGGTGGTATACATCGTAGTTGTCCGGCACGACGGCGACGCCGCGGTATGCCACGCGGTTGCGCGGATCAGCTATAGTCATGAATCGCTGGTGCCCGAGCGCGGTCGCGTCGAGCCTGTCAGTGATCGCGACGACCTCGTTCGGGTCGGCGCCCTGGTCGCCCGAGCCGCTGACGGTCGAGGTGGCGGCGTAGATCGTCGCCGTCCCGTCGCCGTTGAGGTGACCCGAGATGTTTCGCAGGCCGTCGGTCGCCGGCGCCCACGGCAAGCCATTCAGGGAGTTCGTCCCGGTCGGGTAAGCCGGTACCCTGTACGGCAGGCCGAGGTTCAGACCGCTCTGCATCGTGTACGCAAGGTTCCACTGCGTACCGTTGAATACCCACTTCTGGAGCCCGGCCCCCGTCTGCATGGCGGCGTCCGTGTACGTGCCGGTGGTCGGGTCGTATGTGTTGCTGCCCGACCCCTCGTCGGCGACGTACAGCGTGTCGGCGTTCGCGAACCAGATCCCAAACGGGAAGATGTTCGGGGCCGAGCTACCCTTCGCTGACAGGTCGTTGAAGCCCTTCAGCACGCACATCCGGTACGGCGCGCCGCTAAGCGTCGGCAGCGGCGCCCCATGCACTGGTAGGCCGACGCCGTTGGGCGTCGAGCAGGCTGTCCCCGTCGTGTCGATGAAGTACACCGAGTTGGTCCCGTTCGAGCCGGAGCCTTTGGTCAGGTAGACGACACCGCCGTAGACCGTGAGGCCGCGGAAATTCGTGTCCTTGCCGTACTTGTCCTTGGTGCTGTAGGTGAAGTTGCCGAGGCGCGTGATGGGGGCGCCCGGTGCCTGGTCCGCCTGCGTCTGGAACGACTGCGCGAAACCCTGGGCACCGCCCGAGTCCGTGATCGCGTTCTCGGTCGTCGAGTCCCCGTTGTTGGAGTTGCCGGCGGCGTAGAACGCGCCGAGGTCGTTGTTCAGCAGCACTGCGCGGCCGTTGTCGCCGCTGTACGCGTTGGAGTCAGTGAACGACCAGCTGCCGTCGCTGCCAAGATCGGCGGCGACGCGATTGAACGGGCCCGCGGTGTCCGGGTTGGTCGGATCGGGCGCCAGTGGGGTATTGGAGTTCGAGGCGTCGAGCGTATTCGGGGCGGCGTTATACCCGAGGAAGCTGAGGTCCTGACCGTTTGTCGAGAAGTTGATCGCCAGCTCGGACTTCGACGAGAAGCTCGTCGTTACCTGATCGGTCGGAACCTTAACGTGCAGCGGCTCGTTGCTTCCGTCGTCCCTTCCAGTATCACCATGACGCGTCTCGGCCCAACGGGAGGGGCTGATATCCAGTAGGTCGATAGGAGTCGAGACCGCGAAGCTGCCGTCGACGGTGTCGTTGTTGAATACCTCCGGGTACTTGCCGTCCGCGATTGCATTGCCTCCTTCGGGCAGCGGCTGCCCGACGACGATCGCCGGATTGCCGGCCGCCGGGTATGTGGTCTCGGCGATTACGACGCTGCCGCGAACAAAGGGGTGCGAAGGGAACGACTTAGCACCGGCGGCCGGCGCGACCGCGAGCAGCCCGAGCAGAAAGGCCGCCACCATACCGGTCCGAATAGTTAAGGCACTCGGACGCAGCCGGCGCCTCTCGGGATCTCTCTTACCGTCTCCTTGGCGGACGTTAACTGAATGCACGGTCCTTCCTCCTGATGCATGATGGGTTGTCCCTCATTCATTACTACGACCACCTTCGTTACGGTCGTGTTGCCATCACGTTACGGAAGTGTCTCGACGCGGCTCACGGAAGGGCAGGTTCAGGGCCCTGGCATGGAAGATAATGTCCAGTGTCAGGCTTCCATCATGAGACGCGCTGATGCCGGCGCGGTTCCTGGGAGAATGAGTAGTACTTAACGCCGGAGTCTTGGAGGTGACGCCATGAGTACACGAATCGCGATTCTTGGTACTGGCCGGATGGGTTCGACGCTGGCCCGGCGTCTGACCGACTTCGACCCAATTCTCTGGAATCGAACGAGAGACTCGCGCGGAGCAGGTTGGGGTGGGACACGTAGTCGACACTCCCGCTGATGCGGTTCGGGATGCCGACATCGTCATCACGAGTCTGACTGGAGCGGAAGCCGTACGCGCGACCTTTGATGGTCCAACCGGGGCTCTGAATGGCGCCCACGGCCAGACATTCGTGGAGATGAGCACGTCGGGACCGGACGTCCTGACGGAGATCGAACCGCAGATTGCGGCGACGGGCTCCGTCCTGATCGACGCACCGATTGTCGGTGCTCCGACTCTCGTGACGCGTGGAGAGGCTGCCATTCTCGTGGGGGGTGCAGATCGCGATGTCGACCGCGTCCGACCGGTACTGGAGCGGTTCGGCGAGGTCCGGCACGTTGGTCCATTGGGCAGCGGATCGCGCCTCAAACTCGTGGCCAACAGCATGCTGGGAACGGTGACGACGTCTGCGGCAGAGCTGCAGACTGCCGGGGAGGCTGCCGGTCTCGGCGCCGATCACGTTTTTTGGGTGCTGGCTCGCCTTGTACCATCACTTGAAATGCGACGCGCGGGATACCTCGAAGGCCGCCACGAACCCACCTTGTTTGCCTTACGCGATCTCCTCAAGGACCTCACCTTGGCGCTCGAGCTGTTCCATCGCTCGCCAGCGACTGTTCCGGTGACAGCCCTGGTACGAGAAATGGTCGGTCAGGCTGACGCTCACGTTCCCGACGTCGATATCACCGGCGTCATCACGACCTACCGGTCGTCAATCGAAGCGACGCATGAGCGCGATCCTCGTTGATGTCCGTGAGGCGATCCTTCCGGACAAGAATAGTAAGGACGGTCCTCTACCCCTACTGCTGCTGGGCTTGACGCTCGTCACCGGCATGGTCGACGCATTCAGCTATCTGTCGCTCGGACACATCTTCGTCGCCAACATGACCGGCAACGTTCTGTTCCTTGGATTCGCCTTGGCGGGCGCCCCACGCTTTTCCGTCGGCTCGTCAATTGTGGCGTTGGCATCCTTTGGACTCGGGGCTCTCCTCGGGGGCCGCATCGGGTCGCGGATTGGCCAACATCGAGGGAATCTCCTGGCAACCGCGGCCGCAATTCAAGCGCTGTTCCTCGCAGTCGCGGTCGTTCTTGCTACGCTCAGCGGAGTACCGATTGCGACCGGATATCGCTACACGTTGATCGCTGTTGTGGCCACTGGAATGGGGATGCAGAGTGCCACTGGACGGAAGCTGGCGATACCGAATGTGAATACGAACGTCCTTACGATGACCCTGACCGGCGTCGCCGCCGACAACGTCATCGCAGGGGGAAGAGGCTCCGGAGTCGGGAGGCGCTTGATGTCCGTAGCCGCGATGTTGATCGGTGCAATTGTCGGTGCGGTGTTCGCCCTTCGCCGCGACATCGTCGTTCTGCTGGCGCTTGCACTCCTCCTGACAGTCGTCGTAGCGGCAACAGCCTGGAGGCTTGGATCAGCGAACCCCGCCTGGGTTTTCGTTGAGTCGGGGGCTAGGTCACCGAGGGGTTCGTGAGCTCGAAGTTGCCGGGATAGTCGGTGATCAATCCATTAACACCTGCATCGGCCACGCGATGGAACGATGCGTCATCGTTGAGCACCCAGGCATCCAGGCTGATGCCGTGTTGGTGTGCAAGCCGAGCAAGTGCAGGCGACGCGCTGGTGTGCGCCACGCTCGCGCCGTCAGCATTGACGCTGCGGACGAGCTCGATGATAGCCGAAGGTGGCAGAGCCTCGAGCGATTCCAGCAGCGCCGCGATGACCAATGATGTACTGAGTCGCGGGAGATATTTGGCGAAGCCGGCCGTGCTCATCGGAGTTGGTGGGCTCTTGAGGCATGTGTAACGGTTCTGTCAAGAGGGCGGCGACGGCTGATGCGGCAGAGGGGCGTCGTTTGGCGCAGGAACGGTTGTGCCGTCGCTCAGATAGATCGGGTCGAGCGGACGAGGGCGGTAGGAGGCTGGGGGGACTGGATTGGGTGCGGGCGTCGGGATAGGCGGCGCCGGCTGAGCAATCGTCGACCCGAGCGCCGGAGGCGATGCGACGGTCGCCGTTGGATCGTAACGGTCGGCCAGTCCGCCGTCGCCGTCAACGCGTGGAACGCCCAGTCGGGGTAGCCCCAGCAGCTGTATGACCGTCTTTGGGATGGCCGCGTGCGTGCAGACCCGACTGTCAATGCCGGGTCGGACGGGACCGCCGAACATCAGCAAGCCGATGCGCGGACCGGGCGCAGCCTGCACGTTGTCCGGCGTGTACTCGCTACAGGGCAAGACGACGTGATCATCAAACCCGCCCCAGTCATCCCATGTCAACAGGAACACCGTGTTTCCCCACTCGCCTCCACGCACCGCAGCGTCAACACACTCCCAGATTTTGTTATGACCAAGCGCGATGTCAGCAGGCGGATGCTCGTCGTAGGGTGAGTCATGCCACACCATGCTGAGGTCTGGGAGCCGACCGTCCTGGGCATCGGCAATGAACGCATCCGACCTCACGATGCTCGTCGAGCCCGCCAGGCTTTTGTAGAAGTTGAGCGGATAGCCCTGAGTACCGGTGTAGCCTTTCCATGTTTTTTGATTGGACTCGGCGAGTGCGGGTAGACTCGGGACATCCCGTGCCGGCGAGCTCATGTGGGGCGGATTCTTGAGCGTCATCGCCTGACCGCCGACGATGACCTGGTGGTTGGGAGCCGAGTTTGTGCCGAGTGCCGCGCCGTGATTCTCAAAGAACACACCAGTTTTGGCCAGGTACGAATATAAGGGAAGCAGCGAGTCGGTGTCGTACTGCACGTGCGGTGCGTACGAGTGGCCAGCCTGTCGCGCTTGGAGCCAGCGGAAGAAGGCGGCGCGGTCATGCGGCTGGTCACTGGTTGGTGGATTCGATGCGGGCGTCCACCCGGCAGCGACGTTCGCGCCCCAGGCGCGCAGAGATGAGAAGTAGCAATCGGTGGTGTGGTTTTCCTGCACGAAGACCACGACTTTGGGCGGTTTCGGGCCTACGGGCATGACCACCTTGCTTGGCTCCTGTTCACGGTGTGACGTTGTTTGCGACACGGGAGCGCATCAGATGGATGCAGCCAAGAGCATCCAAGCGCGAGCTCACGACTCAATCCGCAGCACGACCCGGCCCTGGGTGTGCCGCGCGCCGACGTGCTCCATCGCCTCGCGCGCTCGCTCGAGGGGAAACTCTGTCTCAATCGGCATCCGCAGCCGGCCGCCGGCGACAAGCTCGGCGACCGCCTGCAGCCGCGTGGAGTTCACCACGGCCGCAAAGGACTGGATCTCCACCCCGTCGACGGGCGGAGGCGCCGCCCCTTGGAGGACGATGAAGACCGCACGGCCGCCCTTGCGGACCAGCTTCAGCACCTGGTCGCGCACTTCGTTTCCGGTCCCATCGAACAGCACGTCGAACCCCTTCGGGACCGCACTGCGTAGCTGCTCGATGAACCCTGGATCGTGGTAGTCAACAACCATCTCCGCTCCAAGGTCGCGGACGTAGCTGTGGCTGCGCGCGCCGGCGACGGCGACGACTCGCGCTCCCGCACCCCTCGCAATCTGGACGGCGGCGCTGCCGACGCCACCAGACGCCGCGGTCACGAGCACAGTCTCACCGGCCTGGAGCTTGGCGCGGTCGACGATGCCCTCGTATGCGGTGCCGGCGCTGATGACCAGACCCGCGGCCTCAGGGAAGTCGATGCGGTCTGGCATTAGCGCGGCTCGCTCAACGCTCAGGGTGGCGAGCTCAGCGAATCCGCCCCCGCCCAGGCCCCACAGAGAGCCGAAGACGCGGTCGCCGGCGCCGAACCCGGCTGCTCCGACCTCGACCGTCCCCGCAATTTCGAAGCCCGGGATTCGCGGCAGCGGTGCGTCGCCGCCGGGGATGGTCGGCGGTACCGCCCGACCGACAGTCGAGTTCAGGATTCCCACGTCCCAGATCCCCACACCTGCGGCCCGCGTGCGCACGAGCATGTGCTGAGCGTCGGGAACGGGGTCCGGGCGCTCGCCGATGAGCACGTTTTCCGGACCGCCGAAGGCCTCGTAGTACGCAGCTCGCATGTCTACCGCCTGCAGTTTCTGGTTGTTGAGACGTTGCGGTACGACACTGCCCCGAAATATCTGACCACTCTGACAGCGTCTCTGGGCAACTGCTACAGGATAACCCTACAGCTGAAGTCGTCAGGCGCGGGTGGGTTGGTAGCGGAGTCCATCGAGCGCTAGGCGCAGCATCCGCTCCTTCTCGATCGGATCGGTCGTGGGCATGAGGGCGATGCCCCCAACCATCTTCAGTACGTCCATCAGGATTACATCAGGCCGAACGAGGCCGGCGGCCTGAGCCCGGTCCAGAAGGGCAGAGCCGGCTCCAGCAATGGCCCCGCGGCACGCAGTCAGGACTTCTGACGTTTCGGAAACCTCGAGGAGCGCCTCGGTCAGCACCCTCTTCGTCGCGGCGAACGCCACGTATCGGCCCAGCCACTCGACCAGAGCCTCCCACGGGGGCAGAACGGCCAGCTCGTCAGCGGCGCGGGCCAGGGCCTCGACCTCGTCCAGAAAGACAGCCTCGAGTAACGCCTGCCGCGTCGGGAAGTGCCGGTAGAGCGTGCCGATACCTACGCCGGCCCGCTCGGCCACGTCCTCGAGCGGAGCCGAGGCACCGGACTCTCGAAAGACGTCCCGACCGGCGGCCAGAAGCTTCTCGAAGTTACGGCGCGCATCGGCGCGCTTGGGAACGGGCAGGTGGATCTGTTGTTGGGATAGTTGTTCAGTCATTTGACAAAGCGGAGGGTGGCTCCATATACTAAGTGGAGGGTTCCTCCGTATTAGACTTCAGAAAGCGGAGGACACCTCAGTTTAGTCCGAAGGAGGCCCCCATGTCCACCATTTTTCGCACTCCGACCAAGTCTTCGCTCGCTCTCGCAATCATCGTCACCTGTCAGCTCATGATGGTGCTTGACGTGACCGTTGTGAACATCGCCCTGAGTCCGATACAACGCTCGCTTCATTTCAGCGCGGCCAATCTGGCCTGGGTCATCGACGCGTACACGCTGACGTTCGGAGGTCTTCTGCTCCTGGGGGGCCGGGCGGGAGACGTTTTCGGGCGCCGCCGCATGCTGGTGATCGGGCTCTCGCTGTTCACGGCTGCTTCCCTCGCTTGCGGCTTGTCCCCATCGCCGGGCTGGCTGCTTGTCGCCCGAGCCATTCAAGGGGTCGGAGCCGCACTGGCCTCGCCAAGCACGCTCAGCCTGATCTCCGTCATGTTCGAGGAAGGGTCGGCGCGAAACCGTGCCCTCGCCATCTTCACGGCGGTCAGTGCGGGGGGAGGGTCCCTCGGCCTCGTGTTGGGCGGCGCCTTGACGTCCTGGGCTTCCTGGCGCTGGGCGTTCCTCATCAACGTCCCTATCGGCCTGGCGGTTGTCGTGCTCGCCCCACGTCTCGTGCCTGAACCGGCTCGGAATGGTGGTCGTCTCGACGTGCCCGGTGCGGTTCTCGTGACCGCCGGTCTGGCTGCCACGATCTACGGCTTCATCAGCATCGCCCAACAAGGCAACCCGCGTGTCATCGTCGCCTCGTTCGTCGCGGCCGCCGTTCTACTCATCGCCTTCACCGTGTTGGAGCGCCGACGCGCAGAGCCGCTCATGCCGACGCATCTTCTCGCCCATCGACCGCGCGCAGCGGCCTACGTGAACGTGATGCTCCTGCCGGCGGTCATGATCGGTACGTTCTTCTTTATCAGTCAGTACATGGAGAACAACCTGCGATTCAGCCCGATCGAAGCCGGCATCGGCTTCCTCCCTCTAACCGGCCTGATATTCCTCGGCTCACGAGTCGGCCCAAGGATACTCGCCCGCTTCGGAGCCCGGCCTCAGCTGGTGGCCGGTCTACTTGCCGTCGCAGCGGCGACCGTCTGGATCTCCCTGGCCAACCCTGCCGACGGCTATTTCTCCGGGCTGTTCGGTCCCATGCTGCTCTTCGGGCTGGGCGCCGGACAGTGCTTTCTTCCTCTCAGCGCCACTATCCTCGCCGGTGTGCCTCGCGCCGATGCCGGGGCGGCCTCCGGACTGCTCCAATCAATGCAGCAGACCGGCTCGTCTCTCGGCGTCGCTTCGCTCGCGAGCATCGGCGTCAACTTCGGACGGGCCGACGCTTTGCTGACGGGCGCCGCGATCATCGGCGTGGCTGTCGTAATCACCCTGTTGGCCGTTAGGTCAACGGCCCCGCATGCTGCAGGGGAGACGGCGCCGGCGACCGCGGCCGACGATCTCTCAAGCACCGAGCAGGCTGCAGCGTAGGCTGCCAGGCTTTTCTCCGCCCGAAACCAACGAATGGCAGGGGCCGGTCCATCGTGCCCCTGCCATCGAGGAGCCATCGCACGACCGTAAACGGTGAAGGGTAAACGTTAGGAAGGTGGAGGATAGACGGCCGCTTGCGGTTTTGCTGCTTGTGTTTGCGCTGGAGTTGGAGTCATTCTTCTGGCCAGCGTGATGCGAGAGCCGGGGTACCCTAAAAGTGGTTTCAAAGATGCTGCAGAGGATTCAGCATTGCCTCACACCGACTTCACAAAGGATTTAGTTGGATCGCCCATCATTGACCTTGGATGGGCCTCGCAAGTCGGTGCGCCCGTCTGGGCGGCCTGGTTGCGGGGGCCACGCCGCCCTCTTTCGCGACTTCGATGGAGGATGGACCTATCAGGAGCGAGACCGAAGATTCGACCCAGGGATGAACGGTCCGCGGCCGAGGACGAAATCGAAGGCATCGCCGCTGTCACCACCGTTGGTCACATTGCTGGGAACTCAGTCACCGACTGGCTAACATCGTTCGGGATCCAGAGGTGCTTACCGTCAAACGCAACTCCATCGGGCCTCGCAAACTGGTACGCGGGTCCGGAGATCACCCGGACGAGGGCACCTGTCGAGGCACGGATCTCGGTCACCGAGTTGTCGAACGAGCTCACTGTCCATACCCGTGAGCCGCGGGCGGCAATGGCAACGGAGTCCGTGAATTTGTAGCTTGCTCCGGAGATTACGCGGATCAAGGCTCCCGTGGAGGCGTCGATCTCACTGACTGTGCCGGCGTTGGCAACCCAGAGGTCGCCCCCGGCCAGGGCCAGAGCACGGGGATCACTTATCACTTCATATCGAGATATCCTTTGAGCCATTTATGGCAGGACCCAGGTTGGGTCTCGAATGGTCAAGACGCAGTGGAGACAGGAGCTGCAACGCTCCCTCACCCGTACCGAGTTTCGATTTCATGTCGAGGTCCCTCCTGGCTTACGTATCTTTCGGGTGACGCTATCGCTCGGCCAGTTTGCCGCCGGGCTGCCCAGTCAGCTATCAGCTGCACGCACCCTCCGGAGCATCATCGGTCCGGCGCTTGCTATGGCAAACAGACACCGCCCAGACTCTTGAACGTGGTCCCGCACGCCGGCAGCGCATGGGAGGGCGCGCGGACTGCGTCGACCACCTGGCGAACCGCCTCGACTACCAGGGAGGGCTGGTCGGAGACCATCTCATGACCGCTCCGCAGGGCCATAACGTGCACGGTATTCGACGACGCCGTCGCCAGCTCCGCCTGGTAGTAGGGCCAAGCCGGCTCCATACAGTCCGCGCAGGAGAGGAGGTTCACATTCTCTGAGAGCACAACCACGGGGATGTGCCCCAGGGTTCCCGCGATGCCGTTGGGGGTGTAGGTGTGGAGCTGCTGGCGGGCGGCGGCGAGGTCCGGAATCGCGCTCACATATTTGTTGTTGTCGAGCTCGTTCTCGTTGACCGAGTCGACCAGGACCATCCCGGCTACCTCGGCCGGATACGTATAGGCGTACAGGCGGGCAAAGCCACCGCCCCAGGAGAACCCGGCGATCACGTAGGGTCCGGGAACGCCCGCTTTTTGGAGCAGCGCGTGCTCCTCGTGGGTAAAGACCAGGCCGTTAATCGGAACCGAGTGCCGGACGGGCATCGCTCAAGCCAAGGCCGGCCCGGTCGTACGCGCACACCCGCGTCTGCGGCGCGAACTGCGGCTGGAGGTACGACCAGTCGCGCGAATCGTCCGGCTCCCCGGCGTCGAGGATCACCGTCGGGCTTCCGTGGCCGATGCAGCGCAGATACAGTCCGTAGCCGCCGATATCGATCTTGTGGCCCGGAGGCGCGGGCTTCGCTCCTGACTTCCAGATGACCTGGGTTTTGCCATTCGAGGCGAACCTGGCGATGCGACAGCGGGATGCATCGGGAACCTTGTCATCCGTCGGCTGGACATCGAGCGCAGCCGCGGATGGACACTCCGACGCGTACAGCGCCCCCTGAGGGGAGAGCGCCAATCCCATAACGGTGAAGCCAGATGGAGGCTGCACCTGGGTGAGGATGTTTCCCGAGGCAGAGAGCTTGATAATGTCGCCATTGCCCTGGTCGGCGACATACGGGTGCCCGGCCTTGTCAACCGCCAGATCGACCGCAAACGTGGCGCCGCCGAACAGGGTGAGGTCCCAGGTAGAGAGCAGATGAAAAGTTGACGAGAACTTATAGACCCGGTCATAGCCGTCGTACCCGTTGTCCAGGACGAAGACCGAGCCCTGGCCATCAACCTTGATTGCGAGGGGGTTGCGGAGGGTGCTAGCTTGCCAGACGGCCAGAACCGATCCATCGGGCGCCAGCTTTTGAATGCGCGCGTTGCCGGTGTCGGCCACGTAGATGTCTCCGTGCGCATCTACAGCGATTCCCTGTGGCTGGATGAACTGGCCCGGTGCGATGCCGTAGCCTCCCCACTGGGCAAGGACCTTCAGCTTCGAAGACAGCTTGACGATGCGATTGGCATCAGAGTCGACCACATACACCATGCCGTGGCTATCCACCGCGATGCCGGCTGCTTGATCTGGCCGATCCGGGGCGACGTGCAGCCCGTCCCACCGCGCGAGCACCTTGCCGGTGGCCGAGAACTTTACCAGTGACGTGGTGCCGGTGTAAAAGCCGGCGCCGCTGTCGGCGTAGACGTTCCCATGCGCGTCGACGGCGCTGAAACCGTCGACCTGAACGCCGGGGAGAGTATATATCTTAGCGGTGGCGGCCGAGGCGGGGGCCCCGGAGGCAGAAGCGCCGGACGCACCCAGCAATATCGCTATCCCGCCGATCGTCAATCCGGCCACGCCGGCGATGCTCATGGATCTCGCGATCCAGGATCTGAAGTTACCCATCGTCTCCTCCAGTTCTTCTGTTATCCGAGTTGATTTTTGGCCTGTTTAGTATCGTGTACGGCAGTCTCCTATGTGGGAACAGGTCGCTCGCGGTAGCGGTCCGGGGAGGCACATCCACGATTTGGAGCCCGCGCAAGGCTTGCTTGGAAAGACACCACGCATGGCGATCAACTTCGCTATGGGGCGCGACACGCCCAGCCGCGCCGCCCACCGGCGAAGGTCCGAATCTAGGAAGCCGAAGGTGCCCGGCTCCGTCATGTGTGACGCCGGCCTGAGGGTGAGGAACGCGAGAGTAGCGCACAGCGCCATTCTTCTCATCGTTGGTCTTCCTTTGGTAATTCGACCTTGGTAAGAGCGCGGCTACGGCGTGATCTTGACGACCGTTCCCCCGGGAGCGGTGGTGCCGGCAGCCAGGAAACTAGAGGCTTTGGACAGGATCGACCAGTTGGCCACGTAGATCGAGCCGTCGGGTCCGGCGAGGAAGCCGTTCGGCGCGAACAGCTTGCCGTTGCCGAGAACGGTCCGTTTCCCGTTGGGGGCGATCTGGATCACGGCCCCGGCCGGCGCGTTGACGTTCGCGGGAGGCCAGCCGGTGGTATCGAACTCGGTGACGTAGAAGTCGCCGTTCTTGCCGAAGCCACAGCCGGTGATGGCGCTGAAGCCTTTCAGCCACACGGTAAGCTTTTTGGAGGCGATGTTATAGCGGTAGACGTTGGCGGAGCCGGCCGCGTTGCCTCCGGCGGTCAGCTGCCCCATGTACAGGTCTCCGCCCCTCTGCGCCACACAGTCCGGCACGGAATCGCCCACCGGCGCGTTTGGAACGAAGGCCAGAATCTTCACGGTCCCGTTCGGGTAAACCGCGTCCAGGGTGTTGGCCGAAGCATTGATGGTGTACGTGACGCCGGGGTCAACCAGCAGGGCGTAGGGATTGGAGTCGGGGAAGTTGGTCGGCGCCAGCTTGATGTTGTGATACGTCCAGGCCCAGTCGTAATCCCCAGGGTCGGCGACGATGGGAAACATTGGCCCGTGACCCTTCGAGGACGAGCAGGCGGCCGAGCTGGTTGTAGTCGGCAACGGCCATGTCGGAAGGCATCGACGGGGGCATGGTTCCCGAGGACGAGGCATCCATGATTCCGTAGAGGGTGCCGTGGTAGTAGTCGATTCCGCCGAGTCCCATAACGACCTTCTTGGGGAATGCCATTCCCTGGTCCTGTGCCTGCATGGAGAGCAGGCCGCTCACTACGGTAGTGAGCTTGCCGTTCTTCATCGCGGCTACTGAGCCGGTAAGTCCCATACACATTTGGGCAGTACTGGTACCGAAGCACGTTCCGCCTCCAGTCCCCGATTCGGAGATCAACATCTCGCCATTCGGACCCCAGGTCATGTTGCGAGGGTTGTTGAGCCCCTGGGCGACCATTTGGACGGCGGGACGTGGCGAGGCGGCGGCGGCCGACCATGCGGACGTGCCGATCGCGACGCCCCCGATCATCGACGCCGCAACCGCGACGCCAGTCATCAATCTAGCGATTCTCGACTTGAAACTGCTCACCTTTCTACTCCTCCAATTCGTTTTTCGTCCTTTTTTTGAATGAAACTTCACCTTCATCCTTTGAAACCAACGACCGTCGCAAATATCTGTGAGTCTGTCGAGCCGCCAACCGCGCTTCCCCAGCTCACTGCCACTCGTCGCCCGCCCGTGCCGGGGAAGGCAGCTATGCCGAATGTATCGCCCGGCCAAACACTGGAGCTGCCGAACTGTCGCGACACCTGGATGGGAGGCGTCAACCACCCTCGCTTGATGGAAAACTCCCGCAGATACAGTGCATAGCCGCGCGGTGAGCTGTTGCTCAGCCAGCCGACGTAGGCCATGCCTGGCTTCTCACCTGCGGACTGGACGATGTGAAGTGCGTTATCGGTATCGGGTGTGACGCGAAGGAGCTTCGACCAGGTTTTCCCACGATTGGTCGAGTAGGAAAGCCAGCCCGTGTCCTGTCTGCCGCTCTGAGTATCCCAGGTGGCGTACAGATTCCCGCCCCTGTCCATCGAGATGTCGCCGTTGATCCACCAATCCGTCTTCGACATCGTGGCTGCGGCCGGCCCGATGCGCAGCGGCGCCGACCAGGTCCTCCCGCCATCGGTGGATGAGGTGAAGTAGCTATGGGCCGAGCCCAGCGTGTCGGTACCATCCGTGCTGACCTGGTACCCCTGGTACACCACGTCGACCCGGCCGTTGGGCTCCACGACAAGTGGCCCGCTGTCGGCCCCGCCATTCGGGAAGCGGGGGCTGACGGGGGTGATTGGTCCCCATGTTTTTCCGCCGTCGGTGGACTTCTGAATCACGACGTTGAAGTCCCCGGCTGCGAAGTAGCAGCTTCCGGCCGGAGGGCAAGCGTCTTTGACCAGCTGCCAGCTCGGTCCGTAGTCCCAGGTGAGGTAGAGAACGCCGTGCGGGCCGGCCGCGATGAAGTCCCGATCGCCCCAATTGCCGGGAGGAGGAAGAAGCGAGGAAACCTGCGAGAATGTGCGGCCGTGGTCGAACGAAGCGGCGACCACCGGATGATGACAGCATACGTACTGTGTGCCGACCATGAAGGCAACGTAGACGGCGCCGTTAGCCGCCACCGTAACGGCCGGATCCCAGCCATTGCCTCCGCCGCCGGGGTTGTGCGGCGACCCGGGCACCAGCATCGGCCGGCCGAAATGCTTGCCCCCATCGATGGACCTGGCAAACCCGATGCCCTGGCATCCAGTCGCGCTGCAGTCCATCCAGGCGTCGTACACGTACTTACCGGTCGGATCAATGGCCTGCTCGACCTCGGCATTGTTTCCGCCGTACTGACCCGACAGGACAAGGCTGATGTCGGCAATGGGGCCGACGGTATGGGACACGGCGGCCGGAGACCGGGCCCAGGTAGAGGTACTCGACGCACAGGCGAAGAAACTACCGGCGAGCAACGCGGCGGCTACAATAACGGCGCGCCGCCAAATCCGGCTACTCGGGACGCTATCGGCGCCGACTGGCAAATTCATGCTTCATTCCTTTCGCTTGGGGTTCGGGAGTACTTCTTCGGCATCCCGCGATGAGTGGCCGGCGTGCCGCCCCCCGGCGAGAAGATATTTCGATCTTCCCCCATCACCCTTTGTCCTTCTGATGTCAGGCTGCGCAGCTTTGCCGCGTCCTCTCCTCTGCGCGAGGTATTCTCGGTGTGACGATTCATGGTTTTGCTGGACCTTTGGCGTTTCTCCCAACGAGCAGTACCTTCATGTAACTTCGTTCTCCTTTGCTTAACTCCGGCGGCTGTAGATTGCCCCCAAGGTTGCTCGAAACAGCCAAGCCAATTGGCTGATGAGTCTACTCTGCCTGGAGCCCGCGAAAAAGACCATGAAGTAAACTCACATTTTGCTGACATTTCGCTCTCCATGGAATGTGATCCAGGACGCCAAAAGCGCTGCGAGTTAGGCATCGGATATATAGATCTCAACGATCGCCAAGCAATGTCAGTATCTCAGCGATCAGCGCCGGTGTTCCGCGACGTAGCAAAGTCACCAACCCGATCGATGCCCTACCGACGAAGGCACGCCTCGAGACTAGTCGCGCTTGCCTTGGATCTCTTTCATCGCCGGACCCTCCCGATTGACAACTGTCCATAACCTTATCAACTGCTTGTTGGGGTTAACTGTACCAGCGGGGTGAGCAAATGTCAAGCATGGTACCCGACATGTCAGGCACAGCCGCGAAGAGTCCTTGGGCGTTACGACAGATCTCTTGATCAGCTCATTTGGAGTAGGGGAAAGCGGTCTGCAAAAAGGCAGGGCGGGTGGTGGTAAAAGCAGGCTCCACATCCACCCTGAAGGCCGGCCGGCGTCGCTAGAGGACAGACAAGCTGATCCTCCGCACCGACCCGGCGCCAAGCTCAGCGAGACCATCTGGCACGGTGACGATCGTGGCCTTCGCGGACAGTCACCTGTTGGTCGGCCACCTGTACCTATGAGATCGCCGACGGCGCATCCCTCTTAGTACGCACACACACCCTGCCCCCCGCAGCCGCGCCGGGGACACGGCACTTTTAAACGAGTGGGGTGTACAGATCGGCCCCTTCGACGGTCCTTGTATTTGACATCTCTGAATTCGCACAGGAGCCGCGCTTGTCTAGGACGATCAGTGGGACCGTGTCAGTGACAGCCACATTCGGTTACGGGCTGTACCGAAGAGTGGGTCAACTTTTGACTGCGAGTCAAGGTTGGACATGTAGTTCACACGATCCTCGCCGCTCTCCGTTCAAAGGTTTGAACCCATAACATTGAGGGGCCGGCAGCGTTGGACCGAACATCGAGACTTCGATCGGTCCAGCGTTGTCCTGATGGCAGCCCAGTGGAATGTATAACCCCTAGCGACGGGCGGCTTGGTCTTGATCGCAAGACCGTGTCGCGGTGGCGTGAGCGCTTTTCTGAAGGTCGGACGAGCGCCATCAATGAGCGTGCGCGGCCCGGCTGGCTCCCGCCTTCTCCCAACCAAGCTAGTAGCGTTGGCGAAGGCGATCGTGTGTAAACTGCCACGGCGGACACCTACGCGGGTGCGCCGTCGCCGCGGTGTATCGCCGTGTCATGCGATTGCGCCTTTACGGCTTCGCAGCCTTCAGTGAGAACGGGGCGTCTGTTCTTCCCGAAGCTTGTCGGACTTCTCGACTTGCTCCTGAAACCGCTTAGACCTACTGTTGGTCATGGCGTGCAGAAAGGCACGCGAGCCTGCTTGGTGACGTCGCTTACGCTCGCGGCCTTCGAGCTTGCGGGTACGGTTGGATTCCTGGTCCTCATCCATGATTCATTGTTGCAGCTCACTACGGATTGACCATTCCGGAACTCGCCTCACTACCTCCCTCCTGAACCGGCTGGTAGACCACCTGGCAATAGACCCTCACGTCATCTTCTGTTTCACGACCGCAGCGACGAGCGCACCAGTGCAACGCTTTGTCTTGGTGCTGCGCGAATCTACGACCACCGTTCAGTCGCATACATTCGGTTTGTCCACCTTTCTGTATCCCTGCGGTATCTGTCGCAACCAGCGCATTTGCCGTATGGTCGACACTGAAGGCTAGATGACAGCAACAGGAGATTCAATTGACTAGGGCATCGGCGATTCCGCTGTCGTTGAGCCCACTGACCACTTGCGTAGTCTACATACGGCGGCGTCATGTCGCCTAGATACCTGGTGGCGAAGACCTATCGATCACCCTCGGCGACATAGCCGACTTTCCGGTGATAGGATGCTTCGGGCTCGCCTTTCTCGTCTTCGGCGTTCTGTTCAATCTGACGACGCAAGAGGCATAGGTGCGCTGCTTCCAAAACGTTGCCGGGCATTTGACGGATGACGGCGCGTTGTTCTCGAAGCTCGCGTCGCCGAAGCGAGATGGCCGTCCCGGGGACAGCACATGGACGGGAGGTATGTGGAGTCCGGGGCCGTGAGCCTCGACGTAGCACGGTTGGCGGATACGTTGGGAAGGGTGGCCGCAAAGAACCTTCGCCGCCGAGTCGAGGTGGCACGTGTCCGTTAACCGGAGGGGGACTCCAGCCGGTCCCTCAGTAGCCGATGCGTCTCGGTTTGACCGTGCCCACCAACGGTAGGAGAAGCGATCGTTTATGCCGCGAACACCCATCCAGCAAGCTGCCTTCCTTCTGGCTGGAGCTAGCGCCAGCGGGACGCGCGCTTCACGCCAGCCGTCGCCAGAGCGGCGAGGCAGCAGATTCCGGCACTGATCGGGACGAAGCCCATGAGGGTGTCACTGGCCGAATGAGAGGAGACATCGACGAGGCGAAACGTTATGGCGGACGCTGCTGCTGCGATCAGCCAGATCGCTGCGAGCGACTTAGCGCGCATGAAAGGCGTTCCTTTGCCGGGGTTCTCACTTGGTCTACGCGACGGGCGACTGGTGAGTTTCGCAGAGCCTTTTTCGCTCGGGAGTCCAGCGAGAGTAACGGCTCGACGATCCAGCCGGACGGATCGTCGATCTCGTTCGTCGGGTGATTAGCGGCATCGCCTGCCCGGCATTTGCCGGACCGGCTGAGTCGCTGGGAATATTACGAGAGTTCCATGAATCGCGTACTCGACCGGTTGGTCTCGATAACATCCTGCCGGCCAGCTCAGGTGCTGCTAAACGGGCCGGCCATCGCCTGACGTCACTGCCCTACGTTGCCGGCGGCGGCTGCCTCGCGCAGGTCGGACCGTGCACAACGGGATGTCCGTGCGGCCAGTCAAGGCGGTCGATCCAGAGCTGCCGGCCGTAGGACTGGTCGCCCACATGCCTGGCCGGCCAGGCGTGATACGCTATCCAGTCCTGTCCCTTGGCATCTCTGATGATGGTTTCACCACCCGGTCCGGCCGCCGAGCACCTCGAGGTGAGGATCGGGTGGGCGGCTTTATCGCTACACGGTCCCAGTGGCCCTTTGCATTGCGCATAAGCAACCGAATAGCCATAGCTCGACCAGTCACCACCCGAAAAGAATAGAAAGTAGGCGTGGCCTTGCCTCCACAGCGCCGGATTCTCGACCGTGGATCCCTCCCACCCACGCCGGTTGTAGTCAAGCTTCACAGGCTTGCCTATCAGCGCAGTCGCGTCATTGTTGGCCCTCTGTGACCACAGCCAGTCGCGCGCTCCCACCGACTCGCCATCGTTCTTCCACAGCACGTAGACCTTGCCGTTGTTGTCTCTGAAAACGAAGGGATCGATGCTGCCACCAAGCTTCGCCTGACAGATGGAGGGCTCGCGCGCTTTGGCGGTGAAGGGACCGGCTGGAGAGGCGCTGACGGCGTAGCCCACGCACTGAACGCCGGCGTTCTGGTCGGCGGCGGCAAACCAGAGGTCGTATTTGCCGTCGGGCCGGCGAAAGACCGATGGGGCCCAGTAGTTCCCGGCGATGGCCCACGACGGAGGCAGGGGCATGGCATCCTTGCCCGGCTTCCAGTGAACGAGGTCCGTGGAGGTGGCGGTGTTTATGTCCACGACTGCGCTCGGCGGTTGAGTGGCGTACCCGTAGTAGGTCTTGCCGACCTTGAGGATAAAGGGGTCAGCGAAGTCTTGCGCAAAGACGGGGTTTTTGAACGGCTTGGTCGCCGAGGGCGGCGCGCCCTGATGGGCGATGGGTCGAGCGGCCACTGAAGGTACCGCGGCGAGAAGGAGCAGGATGCCGGCCGGAAGGGCAATGCGCGCGATCGGGGATCGGATGCGTCTTATCACTCGCTTACTCCATCGAGTCGAAAGGCTATCGCGGCTGGAGCTTTCTTAGAGGGCGGGAGCGACCTGCTTGGTGCACGTCGGACCATGCACCGCGGGCCGGCCGTGGACCCAGTTTAGGCGATCCAGCCAGAGCCGGCGCCCGAATGTCTGGTCGCCTACGTGCTGAGCAGGCCAGGCGTGATACGCCATCCAATCCTGGTCCTTGGCGTCCTTGACGATCGTCTCTCCACCTGGTCCGGCGGCGGAGCACTTTGAGACCAGGATGGGATTCCTGGGGCCATCCTTGCACGGCCCCATGGGGCCCTTGCATTGAGCGTAGCCGACTGAGTAGTCGTAGCTGGCGTAGTTGTTAGCGGAAAAGAAGAGGAAATACGACTTACCGTGCATCCAGAGAAACGGGCCCTCTATGAGACCTCCCTCCCAAGTATGGCGGTCGGAGTCGAGCTTCACCGGCCGCCCGACCAACCCCGTTGCGTTCTTGTTGGCCTTCTGAGACCAGAGCCACGTTGTAATTCCGCAGCAATTGCCGTCATTCTTCCAGATAACGTAGACCTGGCCGGTCCTATCCCTGAACACGTCTGGGTCGATAGAGCCTCCGAGCGAGGACTGACAGACAGCAGGCTTCCTGGCGGCGCTTTTGAAGGGGCCGGCGGGTGATGAGCTGACGGCGACGCCCAGACACTGACGCCCAACTGCCTTGTACAGCCCCGCGAACCACAGGACGAATTTCCCATTCGCACCCCTGAACACGGACGGGGCCCAGAAGTTGGCCGCGGCCCATGGCGGAGGCGCCGGCATGGCGTCCTTCCCGGGTTTCCAGTGGACCAGATCCTTGGAGATAAGCGTGGGGATACGCTCCTTGAGGGTTGCGGGCTCAGTGCCATAGGCATAGTAGGTCTTTCCGACCTTCAGAATGGAAGGGTCGGGGAAATCATGCGGATAGACGGGGTTCCTGAACGTCTTGATCGCTGAAGGCTTCGGAGACTGAGCCGAAATGCGCTGCGCCGCCGCTACTGAAGACACCGCAAAGAGCGAGCCCACTACTAGTAGTGGGAGTGCGAGGCGGAGGCCGTCGGGCATCGCCCACAGTCCCTTTCGACGCACAAGGTCACGCGCTTGGCATACAGGCCGGCAGGACAGGATAATTTTCCTGAGACGTTCCCCTTGCATCCTCGAATACTCCAACTGTATGTTATGAGAAGAGGATTGGTTCAACGTTGAACCCGCCTCCTTGTTCCAGTGTACTGCGGGGCTGTCATGCGATGGAAGGAGGTGATCGAACACTCCCATCAGCTGCTCGGATCGACTGAATCGTAGCGATTATCGATAAACAAGGAGCTTGGGAATCATGAGATTCACGCACAGCGCGTCCCCGCGGGCGAGCCGCATCGTGGGGATCGTATCCGCGCTTGCCCTGATCGGCATCGCGGTCACCCCGGGAGCCTCGGCTGCTCCCGTACGGTCGTCAACCATGACGCTCACGTTCTGGTCCGGGCTCAGCGGACCCGACCAGACGGGCATGAAGGCGATCGTCGACAAGTACAATGCCAGCCAGAAGAAAATAAGCATCAACCTTCGAATTGCCCCGTTCAACAACTTCGGTCAGGAGCTGACCACGGCGCTTGCCGGCGGCACGGGTCCGAACCTGTGGCTCTGGAACGGCGCCTCCGATCTCTCCGTGGAGACGCAGGGTCAGCAGACCCCCTTCGACTCCTACATCAAACACTCCAATGTGCTCAAGCCCAGCAACTTCCCCAAGGGGCTGTGGAACTACTACAAGTACAAGGGCAAGGAGTACCAGATCCCCTTCTATGCCGTGCCTTTGATGATGTATTACGACAAGGCCATCCTAAAGAGGGCAGGATTTAAGAAGCCGGTGCTGCATCCCGCGTCGTCAGTACTGAAGGCCGCGCGGAAGCTGACCAAGGGATCATCTCAGTACGGTATGGTGATTCCCACGGACTGGCCGATGCAGTTCGTCTGGCCGAGTATCCTGGCGCAGTTCGGGGGCAAACCGTTTAATCCCAAGACCCAGACCTCTCTGGTGAACTCAAAGGCGGCCGTCAAAGCGCTGCAGTACCTGCAGAGGCTGATCTACAAGTACCATACAGGGCCCAGCAAGTACGCCGTCGACCAGAACCTGAAGATGCTGGCTACTGGGGGCGCGGCGCAGATGTTCGACGGCATCTGGCAGTACACGAATCCCACGCTCCAGACGCTGGGGAAGAACCTCGGTATCTCTTCAGTTCCTCAGTGGGGCCCGCACTACAAGGTCTTTATCGGAGATCTGGCCTTCTCGCTGTATCACAAAAACAGCAAAGCCCAGAACAAAGCGGCGGTGAAGTTCATCGAGTACTACGAGGCTCACAGCACGCTGATGGCAAAGGTTGGGGACGTGCCGGTCTATCTGCCGGTTCTGAACGGCAAGAAATTCGCCAAGAAGTTCCCGGCAGCGGGGGCAGCCAAGGCCGAGCTCAGCGACGGCGTCTACTCAGTGCGCTATCCCAACTACGACGATCACTGGCTCTACGACGACGCTCTGTGGCCGGTTCTTCGTGGCCAATCTTCATTCTCGAAGATCAAGGCCGACCTCAACGCTGCAGCGGCGGCCATCACCAACCACGTTCGTCATCCTAGTGGCTAGGCCGTTTCTGCGAGCGTAAACCGAAGTTAAGGGTCGAGGAGCGCGTCACCTGGACTGAGGCGCGCCTCTCGGCCCCTCGCGCGAGGAGGCATGATGGCGGCGGCATCTTCTCCCATGGCCGGCACCAAGGGAATACAGCAGCCTGGAGGACTGGTACCCACCGCTCCGGTATTCCGGAGGTCACGACTCTCGCGACTGCGCGACCATATCGGCTCCTTCCTCTTCGTCGTTCCGTTCCTGCTGTTCTTCAGCGCATTCACCCTGTGGCCCATGGTCTACGCGTTCTGGGTAAGCCTCCACGACTGGATGACCATCAGCGGCAATCAGGGCTGGGCAGGTCTGGACCACTACTACAACCTGCTGTTCAATTACTCGACGCTTACCTCGGTACAGGACTACTGGACCGGCATGGCGAACACGGCTTTCTTCGCCATCGTCAGCGTTCCGATGCTGGTGATCGTGGCTCTGATCTTTGCCCTGCTGTTGGCCTCCGCTCCGGCTCGCACATTCTTCCGTGCCCTCTACTACGTGCCCGCCATACTCTCCGTGGCGGTCAGTATGACGATCTGGCTCTGGATCCTGCAGAACCAGGGCATTGCCAGTACGTACATCCACCAGAACTGGCCCTGGCTGATTGAACAGCCTTACGCCTGGATATCGATCTTCCTGGCCACGCTCTGGTGGACTCCGGGATTTAATATGGTCGTTCTGCTCGCCGGAATTCTGGGCGTACCCCAAGAACTCCATGAGGCCGCCCGGATCGATGGGGCCAACGCCGTGCAGCGCGTCTGGTACGTCACCCTTCCTCTGCTGCGCCCCGTCCTGGCCTTCGTCACCATCACCCAGATGATCGCGTCGTTCGGTCTTTTCGGACAGCCGTTCATCCTCACGCATGGAGGGCCGGGAACGTCGACCACCCCGGTCGCGCTAGCGATGTACAACGAGGCGTTCGGAGCCGATCAGAACCTGGGTCTGGCCGCTGCCGAGAGCTTCCTCCTCGGCGTCGTCCTCATCGTTCTAGCCGTGGCACAACTCCGAATCTTCCGTCCCACGGAGCTGTAGAATGACCATCGATACTCGTTCGGCTCCCGCACCCCCCACCGGCCAAACCAGCTCCTCACGCTCACCGGACGTTGCCGTCGCGGCTGGTACCCGCCGACGCCGACGACGCGTGACAGTCCGAGGCATCCTTCACCTCGCCGCTCTGATACTCATCGGCGCCTGGGTGTTGTGGCCGTTGCTGATCATGATCTCAACTTCACTGAAGTCGCAGTCGGAGGTCATTCTCAACACGGCCGGTCTGATTCCAAACAAGCCGACATTTGCCAACTACCAGCAGATATTCAGCGACAACCAGGACCCCATCGGGCGATGGTTTCTCAACTCGGCTATCGTGGTCGGATGCGGCACGATCCTCGTCTTGATCGTGTGTTCGCTGGCGGCCTATGGTCTGGCGCGGCTCCAGTTTCCCGGTAGAAACACACTGTTCATCATCATCCTTGCCTCCACTCTTATCCCGGGAATTACCTTCATCCTCCCGCTCTTCTCGGAGTTCGCCAGCTTCCATCTGCTCAACACCTACTGGCCTCTCATCCTGGTTTATCCGGCCAGCGCGTTTGGGGTCTTCCTGCTCCGGCAGTTCTATCTGAGCATTCCCCGGGAGATAGAGGATGCCGCCGTCATTGATGGAGCGGGCAAATTCCGGAGGTGGCTTCTGATCTGCCTGCCCATGATGCGAACGCCCCTCGTAACGCTCGCGATCCTGACGGCCGTTGGAGTCTACAACGACTTCCTCTGGCCCCTCATCGTCGAGGAGAGCAGCGACATGTACACGATAACCGTCGGCATCGCGATCGTGACGGAGGGGGCGTACGTCAGCAACTACGGGCCGCTGATGGCTTTCTCGACCATCGCCGCGATCCCCGCCATTCTCCTCTTCGTTGTGCTTCAGCGCTACTTCGTCTCTTCCACGGTGCTGACGGGCATCAAGGGGTAGCCGGGAGACGAGAACCTCAATGGACATGCGACCCAGCACGATGGTAGACGATGCGCTGCCCTACGCTACCGCCCGACCTGACGTCGAGGCGGAAGGCGCAACGAACGCCGCCTCCTATCTGAATCCCGTCTATAACCGGGAGTTCCCCGACCCATTTGTGCTCAAGTACTGTGGTGAGTACTGGGCCTACTGCACGGGACTGTCAGGGGAACGAGCCTTCGGCGTCATGAGCAGCACCGATCTAGTCCACTGGACGCCGTGCGGCGGAGCCATGACGCCGCTCAAGGGACTGTGGCCTCACTACTGGGCCCCGGCCGTCCGCCATGACCACGGCACCTTCTATCTGTATTACAGTGCCGGCGACGAGGAGCACATGGAGATCCGGGTGGCGACGGCGTCGCGGCCCGAAGGCCCATTCACGGATTGTGGACACCGGCTCACACGTGAACCATTTGCCATCGATGCCGATGTCTTCGAGGACGACGACGGCACAAGGTACCTTTCGTATGCGACCGACTTCCTGGAGCATGACCGCATCGGTACAGGCATCGTCGTCGACCAGCTGCTCGATCCCTACACACTCGCCGGCGATCCTCATCCAGTTGCGCTCCCTCAGTTCGATTGGCAGCTGTACGACCCTTCCCGAAAAGAGAAGGGTGGCATACCTTGGTACACCGTCGAGGGCTCCTTCGTGCTCAAGCACAAGCAGCGGTACTACGTCATGTTCAGCGGCGGTTCCTGGAAGAGCCGGACCTACGCCGTAGGCTATGCCGTCGCCGAGAGCATGTCCGATCATCGGGAATGGACACAGGTTGCGGACGGCAAGGGAACGCTGCCCATCGTGCGCACCGTTCCCGGCGAAGTGTTGGGTCCCGGGCACAACTCGGTCGTGCGTGGGCCGGACAACCGCCAGCTGTACTGCGTCTACCATCGATGGAACGGTCACTCCGACACGGAGGCCAACGAGCGAGTCCTGGCAATTGACCGTCTCGATTGGTGCGGCGATCGGCTGATCGTCATTGGCCCCACCCATGCGCCTCAGCCCGCTCCCCTTACCCCCTCCCTCATCGACGGCGCCCGCTGGAGCTACGAGGGCGATTATTGGAGCCGGTCGGGGACTCTTCTGCGACGCCAACAGGGCAACGGCCGGGGGATTGCCCGGGTGGTAGCCGGGACCCGGACATTCCTTGCGGAGCTCAGCTTGCAGGCGTCGCCCGGAGCCGGCGCCGGGCAGTTTGCCGGAGTCGACCTCGAGGACGACACGGGTATCTGCCTATCCTGCGGTCTTGATCCGCAGACACGTAGCCTTCTGGTCGGCCGGCTGAGCTCGGAGGGCTGGAAGGAGGAGCGAGACCTACTCCCGGAGGGATTCGACGTCGGCGCCTATCACCTCATCCGGTTCGACGTCGACGAGGGCGGCGTCCAGATGTCGCTGGAGGGTATGCCCGGCACCTGGTGGCTGCGTCTGGCCAGGCCACCCAACGTCATCGCGCTCCGGGTGCAGGGCGCCGCGGCCGCGTTTGCCGGCTTCGCCGTGACCAGAGGATGGGCTCACTCGTTCGAGCGATCTGACACTACCCCGGAGGTGCTGGGGTGGATTTCACGACAGGCAACACATTCCTGGCGAATCCAGGGAGGAGAGCTTCGGGGCCGATGCGAGGAAAGCGAGAGCACCATCGCCAAGCAACTTCCCTCCCACTCCTATGAGGCCGTCATAAACAGCCGCATGGAAACCACGCTCGAGCCGGGAGGATCGTATGGTTTCCTTCCCGCCGGCGGCCGCGATGAGGGTGGGCCGCTGATCACTGTCAATCGGGACAAGGGCGGCTGGGCGTTGCATTGCACGGGTCCGGCATCGGTGACGAGGCTTGCTCTCCCGAAGGAGTTTCAGCCGTCAAGCCATCAACAGTTCCGGTTCTGGAAGCGCGGAACTCAGCTTACCGTCCACTTGGAACAGACGGTGCTGGGCACCCTCGCGGTGCCGGCATCACCGTCCTGTATAGGCCTGCAGGTGGACCGCGCGTCGGCGGCGTTTGACCTGGTGCGAGTCACGGCCCTTCCTGACGATCCTTCGTCAGGGGACGGACAGCCGTCATCTCACGAGGCTCCCGCCCCGTAGTGCTCGCTCGTGCGAGCAGGCGGTAGGGGGGCCGGACGAGCTCGCCGGGCCCGGTCCGTTCGCCCGTAACGCGGCCAATTAGTAGTGACACGGCTGATTGGGCAATCCTGCGCTTGTCGGGCGCGATCGTCGTCAGAGATGGACGGCTGAACATACCGTCCTCGACGTCGTCGAAGCCAACAACGGCTACGTCCTCCGGGATCCGCCGCCCGGCGAGGTCCAGGGCCTTCATTGAGCCGAGCGCCAGGAGGTCGTTCATGCAGAAGACCGCGTCGAAGCTCTGAGAGTTGGACAGTAGGTTCGTCATGGCCCGAAATCCGTCCCCCTGGTGATAGTGAAGATGGGCCGGCTGCAACAGAGCGATGAGATCCCGGTCTATGGGCAACCCCTCTTCGAGGAGGGCATCTTCGTAGCCGCGCAGTCGCATCATGAACGTCTCATCACGACCGTCGGGCGTTATCCCGATCACCGCGATCCTGCGGCGTCCCAACTTGAGCAAATGACGAGTGGCATCGCGCGCCGCAGCGACGTTGTCGATCACGACGTGATCGTAGGGGGCATCGAGTAGACGTTCTCCAAGGAGCACCACCGGAGCAACGGTCTCGTCCGGCTGCAAGTCCTCGCCATGCAGGGCAAGAGGACTGAGTATCACGCCGTCGATCACGTGGGGACGAAGGCCGCGAAGCGCAAGGGACTCTTGGGTCCAGTCGCCGGCAGTGTGGTCAATCAGGACGGTGTAGCCGTACTCGGCCGCGGACTCGATGATCCTGGTGCAGAGAGCGGCGAAGTATGGATTGGCCAGGTCCGGCACCACCAGGGCAAGCACTCCGACGTGTGCCTGCCGCAGGTAGCGGGCAGCCACGTTCGGCCGGTAATTCAGTGCGGCCAGAGAGGCACGGACCCTGTTCTCTGTCTCCTTGCCCACTCGGGCAAGGTGTCCGTTGACGACGTTGGATACCGTCTTGATCGAGACATTAGCGTGCTCGGCGACGTCTTTAAGCCTAGCTGCCATGCGCTTTTACGGCGGCAGGACCCTGGCTTGAGGTCGGGCGGCGCGTTTGCAGCTTGCCAACCTTGGCACCGGCCTCCGCGACGCAGCGCTCGAATTCTCTCACCAGCGGACTGGGGATCCATCGAGGGCCGTGGTCGCGGTTCCAGCGAAACAATCCGAGCTCCAGCAGGTAGTCCTCCATTGGACTATTCCCCGTTCGGTACTTCCAGTCGATCATCGTGAAGAGCGGAAACCACGTGTACCCGCGGACGGGAATCCCAAGGCTTCGAGCCTGTTTGATGGCCGCTAGTGACCTCCCCAGCCAGGCCGACCTCACGTCATCGCTCCCGTGGGCGCTCGTCTCAGTGATCATCAGCGGACAGGCATAACGATCGAAATACAAACGGATTAGGTCGAGGAAGTTGGAGCCGTCATGCACGCCAGTGCGGGCCCGGAGGAGTCCGCGGCGGTCGAGGTGTAACTCTTTGGTCCCCCATTGAGGGTAGTAATTCAGGCCGAGAATGTCGAATTCCTGCCGGCCACGCTCGAGGGCGGCCAGGTCGTGGAGCGAGACTCCGAGGCCGATGAGCCAGGAAAACTGGCTGTGCTCCGCCGTCACTCGTCCCATGAACAGGTCGAGGGACAGGAATGCTTTCTCGCGAGCTTCGACGGCCACAGACTGCAGCTCTTCTCTCTCGGTGTAGACCATGCCCGTGGCCTCCACGTGCACGATCACCGCCGCCTCGTCGACTTGCTTGATGGCTTCGATCGTCCGCTGCATTCCCAGCGCCACCTGGACGAGCACTTTGACGAAGCCTCGATCACCACGGAGATAGGGTGGCCAAACTCCCCGCCTCCCACACATGAGACCCGTAACCGCCGGCTCGTTGAGGGGCGTGTACCAGGACACCAATGAATGGTAGCGCTCCGCGAAGGCGGCGGCGTATTCGCTCACCGCCTCAGGATAAAGTTCGTCCGCGAATCCGCGCTCCAGCCAGGAGGGACAGCCGTAATGCATGAGATCGACAATCGGATTGACTCCCAGGTCCCGCACGAGATAGGGCAGGGCCTGGTCGATCCACCTCCAGTCGAACCGGCCTCGCTCGGGCTCCACGCGGTACCAGGGAATCCCCCAACGGAAGGCACCGACTCCCAGACGGCTGACCAGTGCCAAATCTTCCCGCCAATGGTCGTAGTGCCCCATGAGCTCGTACTCATCCAGCGCGCGATTGCCCCTCCGCACCTGAGGCACGAATGTGTCCTCTATGCCGGTGGCCCAGATGAAGCTGGAATCCGCCCCCGTCGCAGCACCAGTGGTCACAGCCCAGTATCGTGCATCGACCGCCAACTTCTCACAGGCCGTCAATCGTCGAACGTGGACATTGAACTCACTCGGCTGCCATTCCCTAGCCTGCCGCCACAACTCAGCTTCGGCGCACACCGCTCCTACCCGCCGCGTGCGCCATGGCCCTCCTGACCTCGTGGACCTGGTCCGCCGGCAGAGCGCCAGGACGCTGCCGCCGAACCGTCCTCCGACCTGCCGCCCGCCGAAGCAACCATTGTGTCTCCAGCCTCGGCGACGATAGCATCCGTCTGAGGCGTGGTCGCGGCGTAGTCGGACCGAAGAGACTCGTGGCCAGCGGTGATTAGCCGCCCCAGTGTCTCCGCATCTACGCTCATTAGCGCCGCCACAGTTCTCTCTTTCTTTGTTACTCTTCCGTGAAGCCCACCTATGCTCAGTCGCGAGCTTCAGCAGGATTAGAGGTTGACGCGCATGGTCGAGTCGAATATTCTCGTGTCGGACGCTCCTCCCGCCGGCACTCCCCACCGCCGCTTCAACCCTCTCACCGGAGGCTGGGTGCTCGTCTCGCCGCAGCGCGGGCAGCGTCCATGGCGGGGCCAAGTCGAGCCGGCCACGGCCGAAGTTCCCGACTACGATCCCACGTGTCAGCTCTGTCCTGGAAACGTTCGCGAGTGCGGCGCGCGCAACCCAAACTATTCTGGACCCTTCGTCTTCGACAACGACTTCCCGGCTCTCCTGCCGGACCCGGATCCGACTGAAGGGCATGGGCTCTCTGCGGTGCGAGGGGCAAGCTCGCGCTCCACATTGACCTGGGAGCCAGAGGCTGGGCTGTGCCGAGTGCTGTGCTCATCGCCTCGACACGCGGCATCGATGGCAACAATGGATCGATCCGAGATCCGCGCTCTGATCGAGACGTGGACATCCCAGTACCTCGACGTCATGGCTCTGCCCTTCATCAACCACGTCCAGATCTTTGAGAACCGGGGGCCGATGATGGGAGCCAGCAATCCCCATCCCCACAGCCAGATCTGGTCCAACAGCTCTATTCCCGACGTGACCGGCGGTGAACGCGACCGGTTTCGCGCCCATTCGAGGGCCCACGGCGAATGCATCCTATGCGCGTACGGGGCACTGGAGGAGCAGCTGGAAACTCGGGTCGTTCATCACAACGCCGGCTTCATAACCGTCGTTCCCTTCTGGGCGGTATGGCCCTTCGAGCTTCTTGTCATGCCGAGATCACACCTCGCGGCACTGCCTGATCTCAATGCGGCCCAACGCGAGGACCTGGCCGAAACCCTCGGCGCCATCGCCCGCCGCTATGACGCCCTCTTCGATGCTCCCTTCCCCTACTCCATGGGTTTCCATCAGCTCTCGCTTCCGGGGGAGACCGGCTTCCACCTCCACGCCCACTTCTATCCGCCCCTGCTCAGATCGGCTACGGTCCGCAAGTTTATGGTCGGCTACGAGCTCCTCTGTGCCCCTCAGCGCGACCTGACAGCAGAGCAGGCGGCCCAGGCGCTCCGGAGCCGCCGAGACTCCTGATTCACCGACGTGAACGATTTCGTAGGTTACGCGCAGTACGGAACCCTGCAACTTTATGAGCTTGGCTATCCGCTGATGCTGAGCAAAACACACGCCAACTGGTGACCCGTCGACGACCGCTCGATCGCATCGAACCTGATCCCTGAGCCATACCTCGAGAAATGCGGCTCCGTTTTAGCTGTCTGCTGTGTGACCTGGGGGAGTAGTTGAGTGCTCGAGCAATACTCTTTTCCCACGCTGAGTTGGCCCTACGTCGCATCCACGATCTTCTTCTTGGGTGCTTGGCGATCGTCTTCGTTACCTGGTACAGCAGCGAGAAGACCCTCTCGATTCACACCATCTTTCCCGGCCGCAGCGAGATTTTCTAATGGGCCGGCCATGGAACGCCGGCTGCAGCAGTCGCGGTCTAGCCTTTGGTTAGGTGGACGCCGTACCAGTCAAACTTGAACGGGAGGCGTCTCCCCCCGGCAGCTGTCATTGCTTCGGCGAGCCTCTCCTCACCGCCTTCGGCGGCCAGGCAGATCAGACAGCCGCCCCCTCCGGCGCCGCACGCTTTGACGCCAATCGCACCCGACCGGCCCGCCACCGAGACCAGGCGATCCACCATCGGATTGGTTATTGACTCATGGAGCGACTTCTGGTTTCCCCAGTTCTCGTTCATAAGACCGCCAAACGTGTCGAGATCATGAGCCATCAGGGCCGCTCGCATGTCGACCGCGATGCGGCGGAGATTGCGCAGCGCCTCGACAACGCGCGGCTCTCCGCGCTGATAGCCGCCCCATACCGCTTCGTGGATGTCGGAAGACAAGTGCTTCTGGCCGGTGTATATCAGCACCAGCCGGCGCTCGAAGTCCTCGGTGAAAGGGAACCCCGGCCGCAGCTCTTCAACTGTGGTCTTGGCGCCAAACGTCATCAGATTGATGCCGCCGACAGCCGAGGCGTATTCATCCTGCTTCCCTCCGAGGATTCCGAGGGCTCCTTCAACCTGCCAGGCCCGTTCCGCCAGCTCCCGGCGCTCACTGACATTGGCTATCGACGTCTTGACCAGGGTCAGCCACAGCAACGTCTGAGCAGCGGAGGCACCCAGACCGGCGCCCGATGGAGCGTCAAGCTCGTACCTCAGAACGCTCTTCTCGCCGGCGAATCGCCCGAGGATTCCGGCAGCGGAATCGCTGGGATGGATAATGTAGCCCTTGACGTAGATCGCTATCGCGGCATTGAGAACCGCTCCTCCCCCAGGGTCGGACTCGGCAAATACGGGCACGTCGGACCAGCCGCCGCCGAAGTCGACCCGGCAGGGGGCCTGGGCCTTGTATTTCATTTGTTCCCCTCGCTGTCCAGGATGATGGTCACGGGTCCGTCGTTGACAATGGTCACCACCATGTGGGCGCCAAATATACCGGTCTCGACGTGGCCGCCCAGGTCACGCAGGGTCTTGACGAACCGCTCATACAGGTCCTTGCCAAGCTGTGGATCTGCGGCGCCGATGAAGCTGGGACGGCGACCACGGCTGGTGTCGGCATACAGCGTGAACTGGGAGACTACCAGGAAGTTGGGAGCAATGTCTTCGGCGGACAGATTCATCTTGCCCGCGTCGTCATTGAAGATCCGGAGCTGGAACGCTTTGTGGGCCAGTGCGTCGGCGTCCTTCGGCGTGTCGCCGGTCTTGACTCCGACGAGAACGCACAGGCCGAGCTCGACGGCCCCAATCACGGCCCCATCGACCGCGACCTCGGCATGGGAAACTCGCTGAATAACGAGCCTCATACACCCCCCGACCTCAACACCTTCATATGCTACATTGGCGCGACATGGAGCGCAGCCGCATTGCCCAGGCCGCCATCATCATCACGCTGGGCAATCTCGCCACCAGCGTCCTCGGCTTTGTCCGCGCGTTCCTCATGGCCCGGTACTTCGGGTCGACGGGGAAGACGGACGCTTTCGTAGCAGCCTACACCGTGCCGCAGATGTTCTACGACCTGGTGATCGGCGGTGCAGTGTCGGCCGCGCTCATCCCGACCTTTACGCGGCTGAGCGAGTCAGACCGGGCGGCGTTCTGGCGCGTCGTTATGTCAATCTTTGGCCTAGCGGCCGTCGTTCTTTTGCTACTGGTCGCTGTCCTCGAGGTTGCGGCTCGCCCTCTAATGATCCTGATTGCATCTGGATTCGCCCACAGCAAGCACCAATCGACACTCGATCTTTCGGTACAGCTCGTGCGAATCATCCTCCCCACGCTGTTCTTCTGGGGATTGGCGGCGGTCTCGCTGGCCGCACTGTACTCACTGGGAAGGCGGGTTGCCGCCTCTTTCGCCTCGGCGTGCTTTCACCTTGGCATCATCATCGCTACCATCGTCCTGGCCGCTCCGTTGGGAATTGTGGCTCTGCCGATTGGCGCATCAGTCGGGGCCGCCGCCCAGTTCTTGGTGCAGGTTCCATCGCTCATCCGGGCGCACGGACCGGGAATCGATCGGCTCCGCCCTCACATCGATCTTCACGATCCGGTCGTACGCAAGATCCTCGTGCTTTATGGGCCGGTAGCACTGGGCATCATCATCAGCATCGCCGGTCAGATTGCCGATACGAACTTCAAGTCACACCTGCATCAAAGCGGTGACTTCACGGCCATGCAGTACGCGACGCAGGTCATTCAGTTTCCGGTCGGAATCGTGGTGGCCGCTCTCGGGCTCGCCGTGCTGCCGATGATCTCCTCGGACGCGGCCGCCGGCAGGATCGAGGGGTTCAAGGACAAGCTCGCGATCGGCTTCAGGCTCAGCCTGGTCATCATGATTCCGGCGACATTCGGGGTGCTGGTTCTCGGGCGGCAGATCGTGACCCTGCTGTTTCAGCACGGCCAATTCACATCACTGGACACATCTCACACGACGACTGCCCTGCTGGGATATGCCCCCCAGCTGATGTTCGTGGGAATCGATCAGCTGCTGATCTTTGCCTTCTATGCTCGCCACAATACGATCACGCCCATGCTCGCAGGCGTTTTCGGCGTCGTCGTGTACGTCGTCGCCGCCTTCATCATGCTCCAGCCGCTCCAGATCCTCGGCCTGGCGCTGGCGAATACGATTCAGATCGGGCTGCACGCGCTCCTCCTGCTCATACTTCTGCTGGGCGCTATCGGGACATTCCCAGGAAGAAGCCTCCTGACGACCACGGTGAAGGTAGTCGTGGCGTCGGCGGTTATGGCTGCGATCGTTCTGGCGATCAACCAGCTGATACCGTCCAGCAGCTTCGGGCACCTCAATCACCTCATTGCCGTGATCGTTCCGATAGCCGCCGCGACCGCGGCTTATGGCTCACTGCTCGTGCTTTTCCGGGTCGAGGAGGTCAGCCTCCTTCGGGACGTGGTGATTGCGCGGTTCAGAAGCGCTCCTGCGGTTTAAAGGAAGGCCGTCGAGGCGACCTCGCAATGCCTCAAGGTTCGCCACTACATTTCTGGGAAGCCGAATCTGACCGCGGACCCCGTCCCAATCCAGAGCTTCCCATCGAGGGAGGGCTAGAAAACGGACATCTCGCTTAGGTGCTGGTCGCCGTGTTTCCCGAGCGAAGATACTCGCTCAGATCTCTGGGGAGATCGGTGCGCCCGATGTCGCGCACTTCGGTTTCGATGTCGTACTCGACGGTCCGGTACTCTACCTCGATCTCCGGCCCGGCGATCTCCACGACGGCATACTCCGCCGGCCCTCCCCCACGAGGACGGCCGACACTGGGAACGTTGATGAACGCGACGCCGTCCACCACCTGCTGATACCCTTGATGCGTGTGCCCAAACAGGATGACCTCAGCCTGCGCGTCCTGGGCGACGGTTCGGAGTACAGATTGTGCCGTGCCGGGGTACATATACTCCACCGTGTCGCGTGGACTCGCGTGCACCAGCAGGACCCGCCGGGCGTTGATGCGGGGCCGACGGTTGGATGAGGAAGCCAGGCCACCGAACAGCGCGCCCAGGATGAAGTTTCTCCGGTACTCCGTGATCCGCTCGTCGCCTTTCGACCCCTTGAACGCGGTTCGCCCGCTCGCACTGACGTGAAGCCGCGCCTCTCGGGGGAGCTCCATGAGATACTTCCTGCTCTCCGGAGTCAGGTTTTCTCGCGTCCACTCAATCGCTCGGAGGTCTATGGCTTCGTCACGCTCGGTGCTGTAATCTGCGCCACTCGCGCTCCGCAGGCCCGTGACGACCTCGTCGTAGTTTCCACGCACCGTCTCGATCTTCTTTTCCCTCAGAAGCTCGATCACTTCGTTGGGATGCGCCGAATGGCCGATCACATCCCCAGCACAGACCGTGACGTCGACCTTGAACTCGAGGGCGTCGATGTCGGCCACTACCGCCTGTGTGGCCGCGAGATTGCCATGGAGGTCGGAGATGACCGCAATCCTCATGCTGGATTATCGCACTGGGATAGGGGAGCGGTAGGAAGTATACGGTGGACGGTACACAGTAGGCGGTCAACTGTTTACGGTTCACGGTCTACGTTCTGCGGGTTAGGTTTTGCGGCTCTAGCAATCCTTGGACCCAGCAAAACTCAGGACAACCTTTGAAGTTTCAAACCCCAAGGATCGCGAGTTCTTCCGTTTATGGTTAACGGGGAGGGGTAGATGGTGCCGCGGTTAATGCTGGCGATAAGCATTGGTCCTTCAGCCATTCCCCTTAACTATTCGAGGATCCTTTCCCGCAGCTTCGCGATGCCCTCGTCGTCAACTCCCGCCGCTCTCAGGTAACCTTCGGCGCCGCCGTATCGCTGACGGAGATGGTCGAGGACTTCGCGCATCACGTGTGTCTTCGGGGACGTGCGAGACAGCTGCAGCTCGCGCTCGTGCCTCTCACCCGGTCCGTTCTCCAACCAGTCCTCATCGAATGGCCGCAGACGTTCTTCTGAGAACGCATAATCCTCGGCCACGGTCTCGTCATCGACACCGGCGAGAGACAGGATGATGGCACACACCAGCCCGGTCCGATCCTTGCCGGCCATGCAGTGAACCATGACGCCGCCAGGCTGTGCGAAGGCGATCAGATACATGACTCGCGCCATCTGATCCGTGAAGGTGTCCGCGATCCGAATGTAATTGTTGGCCAGGGTGGTAAACGTTGCGGGAGGAGCCGCGGCGGGGTCGACCAGCGGAACGTTGATGTATTCAAGAGAATCCGTATGGAGTCTCAAGGGGTTTGGAAATTGCTCGAGCTCGTCGTCGTTCCTCAGATCGATTACCGTCTTGAGGCCGTAGTCTATAGCTGCTCGTTGCGCCGCGGGCGTCAGCCGAGCGGGGTTATCCGAGCGCACGATCGCCCGCCATTTCGTCGTGCGGCCGTCAGCCGTGTGGTACCCGCCGAGGTCTCGGGCATTCATGCAGTCGTCCCAGGGCAGTGTCCGAGCGGAGTCTGTGTATGTTGAGGTCATGGTCTTAAGTTATCAGTTATCAGTTTTCAGTCTTCAGTTCGGGCGACCGCGACCGCTCGGACACGGAAGACCACTGTGCTGGGATGCCGGCAAGGATGGAGTCAGGAGATTGACATCCACGACTGACTGGCCCTGGAATACCGAGCTACAGTGCTTTCAGCTCAGGCGACCCCGGTGACGGCTGGTCGGAGCGGAACCGTCGTAGGTGCAGGGAGTGTTGATGCAGCCACATACGCTTCATGCTCTCATGGGGGGCTGAAACTGAGAGTCGTACCCGCCGTCCCGTCAGGTGAGGACGTGGAACGGGAGGTCGTGGCATGAAGAAGCCCACCATGCAGGCCGTGGCCCCAACCGGGTTCACGGCCTGGTTAACTGGTTTGCCGGGAAGGGTACGCGTGCCGAACGATCGCGTGCAGGCAGCAATGCGGCCGGCGTTGCGCGCCGCAATCTTGCTGCCGGCAACCCTCGCCTTCGCCATGTATGCGATCGGAGACAAGCAGCTTACCCCGTTTGCCGCCTTCGGCTGCTTCTCACTGCTCGTCATGGCGGACTTCGGCGGCTCCAGGCTCCCCCGGGCCAGGGCATATGTCGTTACGGCTCTGGTCGCTTCGGGCATGATCGCGCTGGGAACGGCGGTATCGCTACACATCTGGCTAGCGGTCCTGGTCATGTTCGCGGTTGCGTTTGTGGTGCAGTTCGGAGGCGTGTTTGGCGGCTACGTCGCTTCCGCCCAGACCGCTCTCTTGCTCGCATTCGTCCTCAGTGTCTCATTGCCGGCCTCCCCCGGCGCGATCCCGGCACGGCTGGGCGGCTGGCTGCTGGCAGCTGGTGTATCTATCCCAGCAGCGCTGTTTCTCTGGCCGAGATTCGAGCACGTGCGGCTGAGGGAGAAGGCGTCTGAAGCAATGTACGCTCTGGCCGCGCTGATCCGCACGCTTCGAATCGAGTCACAACCCCATCCGGAGCGCGAGCGCAGGCAGGCCAGTGCGGCAGTGCAGGAGGCTAAGGAGGCGTACCGATCAACTCGCATGCGGTCGGCTGGAGCTGCCAGGCGAAATCGCGCGTTCGTACAGCTCCTCACCGAGGTCGACCGGACACTTCACTTCGTCAACAATCCGTTCCGCACGAGCCTGGCCGGCACCCACCCCAGCCTTGTCGAGGGAGATCTCCTGGCGGATTCGGTAGTGCGCACATTGGAAGACAGCGGAAATGCTCTGGCCGGCCGCGGTCTTCCCGATCTACGGGCGCTCTATCACGCGTGGATGGCTCACCGGACCGCACTCGACCGATGGGCTTCACAACGTCTCGGAGAAGGCGTACCTCCCGATGACGTGCTCGAGGCGCTGTCGGTCGAGGATGCACTCCGCGCCGTGGCGTATCTGACGCTGGCAATGGGCACGAACGTCACCATCCTGTCAGACAGGGAGCCGCCCGAAGAGGTTGGCTTTCCCGCCGGCTCCCCTCGCCGTAACGGGACGGGAGGCGCCTTTCTGCGGCTCACTCAAGCGATATCTACTCATCTGTCCCCGAGCTCGAGCGTCTTGCACGGTAGCTTGCGCGCGGGATTCGGGCTGGCTTTGGCCGTGCTAATCGCTCGGACCCTGAAGCTCGAGAACGGCTTCTGGGTGGTTCTGGGAACGCTCTCGGTACTGAGATCGAACGCCCTGTCGACCGGGAGGACAACCGTCGAGGCGCTGGTTGGCGCCGTCGTCGGCTTTGCTATCGCGGGCCTCTTCACAGCGCTGGTTGGAACGTCAACGGTCGCCCTCTGGATCGCCCTGCCAATCGCCATTTTCGTTGCCGCTTTCGGATCTAACGCGGTGGGCTTCGTCGCCGGACAGGCCGGATTCACCATCTTTGTTATCATCGTGTTCAATCTCCTCTCACCGCTTGGCTGGAGACTGGGCATCGCCAGGGTGGAAGATGTCGCCATAGGCACCGCTATCAGCGTCGTCGTGGGCCTGCTCCTCTGGCCACGGGGGGCGAGGCGAGCGCTAGTCGTAGAGGTCTCGCGCCTTTACGACGAGGTCGCGGACTACCTCGATGTCTGCTTTCGGCGAGTCCTTCACCTGCCGGGTGGCGCGAGCCCCCAGATTGCCCGAGAACGAGCGGAGAAGGCCAGGGACCGCGCGGGCGAGGCACTTGATCAGTACCTCGCGGAGAGAGGAGCCAAGCCGCTTGACGCCGAATCGGCGGGCCGGTTGGTCTCCTCCGGCACGGATGCCATCCTGGCCGGAGACCTGATCAACGTCGTCGCTGGATTGGGATACATGGCGTGTGCGTGCGAGGAGGGAGTATCGAAGCTTGAGTCCCAGATGGACGGGCTGCTCAATGAAGTGCAACGCCTGTCCCGGGTTCTGCTCAATGAAGCTGTGGATCCCGCGGGGCCGATCGGCGTATCCGAGTCGGCGGTAAGGTCGGCCGAGCTTGCGTGTCTGACCCACTGGGGAGAGGATGACGATGACGGGAGAGCCGCGGTCGCTGTGGTAGCGGCGGGAGAGTGGCTGGAACAGCTCGGCGGTGAGGCACAGGCGCTCGAAGGACCGGTCAAGCGGGCGGCCGAGGCAGCTTCGATCCCCTGGTGGCGGTGACGGAGTTATCAGTTTTTGAGTTATCAGTTGTCAGTTTTCAGTTCAGGCGACCGCGAACCCCCGGGCATGGAAGACCTGGAGCGGTGGTCCCGAGGTTTCTCCTCCCGGGGTGAGTCCGGAGGTTGACCACCGCGCGGGGTGAAAGTAGGGCGTCCATCGGTCGCTGGGGAAGACCCGCGGGCGTCAGCGGCACGATTTGTGCTTTTTGCCTGGACGTCCCCAGCCCATAACAGGTGTCTATGGCGGCAGAACCGGCATACGTGAGCCAAGCCTCCGGTCCGTCTAATTGATTCCTTCCCAAACGGGGACAAAAGGAGACGCACTTATGGCTACTCATCAAACACACCATCCAGCTGCCGCGTCAACCGAGCAGAGATCGGATCGCTCAAAAGCGAAAAGCGGCCCACACATCAATCTCTACGTCGTCGCCTCCGTAGCCGCTCTTGGCGGACTTCTGTTCGGATTCGACACCGGAGTGATCTCAGGAGCACAGCTCTTCCTGGTCAAGACGTTCTCGTTGACCTCCACAACTGAGGAGCTCGCGGTCAGTGCCGTGCTCATCGGGGCGATCATCGGCGCTGCCATTTCGGGAAAGATCGCGGATCGGATAGGACGCCGTTGGACGCTGATCGGCCTTGCCACCGTATTTGGCGCCGGCGCCATTTTGACGGCCCTCGCTCCAAATCTCGCGCTGTTTGTCGCCTTCCGCATCCTGGTGGGCATCGGTGTCGGGGGGGCCTCCGTCGTCGCTCCCATGTACACCAGCGAGCTCGCCCCGCCGGACAAGCGAGGCAGCATGGTCTTCCTCTTTCAACTTGCCGTCACCATTGGCATAGCCGTGGCTTACTGGAGTGACCTTGCATTCTCCCAAGCCGGCGCCGGATGGCGGCCCATGTTCGCAGTTGCGGTGGTCCCTGCCGTGATACTCGGTCTGGGCATGCTTCCTCTTACCGACACCCCGCGATGGCTTGGCAGCCGGGGACATTGGGACGAGGCGACCGCGGTGATGGAGCGAATCAATCCGGACTCGTACAAGAAGGATATCGAGGGTATCCGGAAGACGATTGAGGAAGAGAAAAGTGGATCCCTTCGTGAGCTGTTTCGACCGCACCTGCGCCATGCCCTTGCCGTGGGTCTCGGACTAGCGGTGCTCCAACAATTCGTCGGAATCAACACCATCATTTACTATGCACCCACCATATTCGGCTATGCGGGCATCGCGTCGGCCAACAGCGCTATTCTCGCGACGAGTGTCGTGGGCGTTTTGAATGTCGTGGTCACGGTCGCGGCAGTGCTCCTCGTCGACCGCATTGGGCGTCGCTGGCTGCTGTTAGGCGGCTTGGTAGGAATAACTGCCTCGATGGCGGCCACCGGGCTCCTCTTTGCCATTGGACCGAAGAGCGCGGGAGGACTCCTTCTCGCCTGTCTCCTGGTCTACATCGCCTCCTTCGCCATCGGCATGGGGCCGGTGTTCTGGCTCCTGAGCCAGGAAGTGTTTCCCACCAAGGAACGCGGAAATGGGTCGGGAGTCTCGGTCATGGGCAATTGGTCGGCAAACCTCATAGTCAGCATTACGTTCCTGTCCTTGATTGCCTTCATCGGCAAACCGGGGACGTTCTGGATATATGCCGGCTTTGGCCTCCTGACGTTCTTCTTTTCCCTGTTTTTGGTCCCTGAGACCAAAGGTCGAACGCTGGAGGAAGTGCAGCAGGACATGGACGAGTAGCTGCCAGGGCCTCTGCAGGAGTTCCAGCAGAGACTTGGCCGCTCACGGTGATGCGGAAAGTCTAACGAGCGACCGTCGACGTTCCAGTGGCGCGACTGACTAGGCATTCGGGCTCGGCGATATCGTCCAGCCCCGCCCGTTCCACTTCTCTACCAGCGTATTCATGGCCACAGCCTGTTGCTGTCCGTTGCCCACCTGGGAGTCCCCGACTGCATAGCAGGTCGAGGAAGAAGGGCAGGTGATGCCATTGAGGATGGAGCCCGACCAGCCCTTTTTCTTGACCTTTAGCGCTATAGACCACTTCACGCCGTTCCATGCTTCTATGACGCTCGTGGTATTCCCGCTGATCCCAACGTAATAGTAGGCAGTGGCGAAACATGCCTTCGCCGAGGCGCACGCTACGCCATCGAGTTTCGCGTACGGGGTCGGTGTCGGCACGTGAAAGCTATGCCACGTCTTACCGCTCCACTGTTCTATCAACAGCGCGGCTCCCGAATTCGTGCCGTATTCGCCGGCAACGAGACAACTGGAGCTGGCCAGACAGGACACTGCGTTCACCTGGGTAGCATAGGGGGCCGCGGGGCTCGAGAATTTCAGCACGGACCAGTGCTTGCCGTCCCATCGCTCCACCACTGGTGCATTCCCACCGTCAGTGCCGACGGACATGCAGAACTTCGTCGACGTACACGATATGGATCCCAGCGTCCGAACGATACCGGCGGGTGGACTCGGCGCCGGCACCTTCACGAAACGAGCACCAGCCAGTTTGAGGATCACGTCCTGACCCACGGCAAAGCACAATGAGACGCTCGGGCATGCTACGCCTTCAAGCTGGCCCACTTCGGGAGTCTTCACCCTCTTCCAGCCCGTTCCGTTCCATCGCTCGATCAACGTCTGGTATGACGCCGTGTACCATCCGGCCCCGTAGCAGACGTTCCGACTGGAGCAGGAAACGGCGTTGAGTGCGTTGTCGATGTACGAAGGAACGGCTGTCGGCTCCGTCCTCCAAGCGTGGCCATTCCACCGCTCACTGAGGGTATCGTAATAGGGCGGTGAAAAGAAGTTCTGGCCGACGGCGTGACAGGTTGATGAATTGAAGCACGCCACAGAGTTAAAGTGTTCGTCGTGGTACTGGGCCGATGCCGCAGATGAAACGGGCGCGAAATTTGACGCCGCTGCCGCGCAGGCCAAGGCGATGATGTAGAGCGGCCCTCTGGGTAGTCGGATACCGTGTCGAATTCTGCCAACACGTGTGAGGATGTGGTCGTTAGGATAGTAAGGCATGGGGTCACCCTCTTGGGCGCTGAAGTGCCGGCAGAATGCCGTTTGACAGTTACCTATTTTGCCACGCCGACATAGCGAGTGCCAGTCGTTTTCATGCGGGCAGAACGCTCCGTGCCTGCTTTGATTTACAAGTCGCTCAGCGACAAAGCTAACGATTCACGAAGCTTGTCCGGCCACTTTCCTCCTGATTGCCAGGGGCCGGCTCGCCTCAGTAGGTTTGGACTCTGACCTGCTCGCTGGATTGACGGTTATAAAGAAGTAGGGCCAGGGTAAGCGACCCCGGATCACGGCCCGTCTCTTGCCGGTGCAGAGGAGTCTGCATCCGCTGGCGCATTCAGATGCGAGTCTCATGCCCAGGCCTCATCGGCGGCTCGCAGCGAGGTCGCGACACGCAGATGCCCAGCGGTTAGGTCTGGTTCTTTAGGCCGTCCCGGAGACGTGCGAGGAGGAGATTGAGATGAGTGGAAGGGCAGTTATCGGGGTGACGGGTCTCGGCACGATGGGGAGCAATCTGGCGAGGAATATCGCCCGGCATGGGTTCCCCGTGGCAGTGCATAACCGGCACCGCGACAAGACAGACCAGCTGATAGAGCAGTACGGATCGGAAGGGGCATTCATCCCGGCATACGCCGTCGGCGAGCTGGTCGACGCCATCGAACGGCCGAGGGCCATCCTCATCATGGTGGCGGCGGGCCCCGCGGTTGACGCGGTCATTGACGAGCTTCTGCCGCACCTCGACAAAGGCGACATCCTTATCGACGGCGGAAACTCCCAATTCACCGACACAGAAAGACGGTTTACGAAACTCGAAGCTCGAGACATACGCTTCATTGGAGCCGGGGTTTCAGGGGGCGAGGTCGGAGCGTTAGAAGGGCCGAGCATCATGCCGGGCGGATCTCTGGAGGGATACCGCCATGTCGAGCACATTCTCACCGCTATCGCCGCGCAGGTTGACGGCACCCCTTGCTGCACGTACATCGGACCGGGCGGTGCTGGTCATTATGTCAAGATGGTCCACAACGGCATCGAGTACGCCGACATGCAGCTAATCGCGGAGGCATACGACTTGCTGCGTCGGTTAACGCGCATGGATGCGCCGGCGCTGGCGGAAACGTTCTCCACCTGGAAGTCCGGCGATCTCGATTCCTACTTGATCGAGATTACCGCGGCCGTTCTGCGCAAGACGGACGCAAAGACAGGGAGGCCCTTGGTTGACGTGATTCTCGACGAGGCCGAACAGAAAGGTACGGGGCGCTGGGCGGTACACTCGGCGCTCGACCTGGGAGTACCGATCACGGCGATCGCCGAGGCGGTCTTCGCCAGAGTTCTCTCCGGCAAGCGAGCCGAGCGGGTGGCCGCGGCCGGGTCTCTCACGGGGCCGCAGCCGGGTGACGGCCCCCCACTTCCGAAGGACTTCGTCGGCATGGTTCGCGACGCCTTGTACGCGTCGAAGATCGTAGCGTACGCCCAGGGGTTCGCAGAGATGGCCGCGGCGTCCGAGGAGTACCACTATAGCTTGAACCTCGGCGCCCTCGCGACGATCTGGCGTGGAGGCTGCATCATTCGCGCTCGATTCCTGGATCGGATCAAGGAGGCCTACGATCAGGACCCACATCTGAACGACCTCTTGCTGGTCCCATATTTCCGGGACGGGGTGGCTCGCGACCAGGATGCGTGGCGGCAAGTCGTGGCGACCGCCGCCGGCAGCGGGGTGCCAACACCCGCGTTCTCGTCCTCACTTGCCTACTACGACGCGCTTCGGAGCGCACGCTCGCCAGCGAACCTGATACAGGGGCTGCGAGACTACTTTGGCTCCCACACGTACCATCGCATCGACCGGCCCGGAACCTTCCATACACTGTGGTCCGGCGATGGGAGCGAGGTCGAGACCGAGACCGAGCATTAGATCCGGACGATCACACATCACGAACCAAAGGACGACACGAAGAAGGCCAAGCACAAGGCCCCACAACTCAAGGAGGAACCGATGACGGATACCACGACTAGACAGATGACGGCCAAAGCTAGCGGTGAGCTGACTCTCGGCGGCGACCTTACGGTGCACCGCCTGGGATTTGGCGCGATGCGGATTACGGGCGAGGGCATATGGGACCAGCCTCGGGATCGCGATGAGGCTATTAGGGTGCTTCGCCGGGCGGTGGAGCTCGATGTCAACTTGATCGACACGGCGGATGCGTATGGGCCAAACGTTTCGGAGGAGCTGATCGCCGAGGCGCTCTACCCCTACCCGGAAGGACTGGTCATAGCGACCAAGGGCGGCCTGGTGCGTCCCGGACCGGGGGAATGGGTGCCAGACTGCAGTCCGTCGCATCTGCGGGAAGCACTCGAGGGGAGCCTCAAGCGGCTTCGTGTCGACACAATAGACATATACCAGCTGCACCGGCCGGATCCGAAGGTGCCCTATGAGGAGTCGGTCGGCACGTTGAAGGAGTTGCAGTCGGAAGGCAAAATAAGGCACATCGGTCTGTCCAATGTCGATGCCGATCAGCTCAAGCGAGCCCAGTCGATCGTGGAGATCGTGTCGGTTCAAAACCGATACAACTTGACCGACCGAGCATCCGAGTACATGGTCAACCTGTGCGAGGAGCAGGGCATCGGGTTTATTCCATGGTTCCCGCTCGCGACCGGAGAGCTGGCTGCTTCGGGGGCGGAGCTTGACCGCATTGCTTCGGCGCATGAGGCGACGCCGGCCCAGATCGCGCTCGCTTGGCTTCTGCGACGCTCCAAGACCATGCTGCCGATACCAGGAACGTCGACAGTCAAACACCTCGAAGAGAACGTGGCAGCTGCATCGATCCAGCTGACGCAGGATGAGTTTGATGCCCTGGACCGGTTAGGCCGGTAGTTGTCGGGATGGGTAATAGGTCTATAGGCGGAGAGTCATGTGGATGTCTTCCGGTTCGAGCTCAAACAGCTCGGGATCGGGGACGTCCGCAAGCTGGAATCCGAGGCTTTGGTAGAAGCCCACGGCCGACCGAGATGGCGTGGCTGAGACGTAGACGTAGCGGGCATTTGAGGCTCTGGCGAACGCGAGAAGCAGTTCGGCGAGGTGCCTCGCTATGCCCCTCCGTCTGAATGGGCGGGAGACATACAGGGCGGCCAGCTGCGCCGTGTCAGGAGTCAGCTGAGCACGCAGTACGATCATTCCGGCAATACGTTCTTCATAGAAGGCGCCCCACGCGGCACCTCCGGATTCGAGCATTTCCCGCCATCCGCAGATCTTGCTATCCCAGCTGTCTTGAGATCGTGGAGGCCGGCTCCATGCTTCTTGCCTAACCAGCAGGCGTCCGTCGCTCACGTAGAAGACTTCTGATCCAACCTCGCGCATGTCGATGTCATATACGAGTGATAGCTGTTCGGGAAGCAGCCGGTGAATTCTTGTGGCTTGGATTGTGGGATCGCTCTGTGAGCTCACAGCGTAAGGGTAAGCCACGCCTAGCGTGGCATCAATCGGGTGCAAACCTGATTTCTGGTTGAAGGCTCGGTCTTACTGGGCCCCAGTGACCGGAAGTGCGTGGTATTCGCGCGCGATGGCCGCGGAGCGGGTTGCTATCATCTGTACCAGCTCCGGTGGGGACTCGATTACGACATCGACGCCTAGCGGCAGGATCCTCCCTGCCAGGTAATCGAGCTCGCCCGCGGGGAAGGACACCTCGACCCTGCGACCGCGGAATGTCGAGATGGGCCTTCCCAAGAACACGGATTTCACGTCGATGTTCTTGGCTCCGTGCTCGGAGAGGCGAGCGCGAATCGTCACCATCTCGTCGTCCTGACCGGGCTCGCTCTGCAGCCACTCCCGAACCGTGGTCTTCCTGACTGGCTTCAGACCTTCCACTCGCGTCAGGTCTACCAGCCGATCCGCTCGAAGAGTGAGGTCACGGTTCCGTTTGTAGTCGTAACAGGCGCAGTACCAAAAGCCGGCATGAGCGTACAGGCCATAGGGAAAGATTCGCCGCTCCGAGACTCCCGACGCTGACTCGTAGACGATGTCGAGGTGGACGCCGTCGCGCGCTGCGTCGAGAAGCTGCGACAGAAACGGCGCCTCATAGTCCCGCGAGGGTTGTGGCCAGACCACATAGGCCTGCACGCGATCGAGCTCGGCATTGACGTCGGCCGGCAGGGCATTTCTCAGTTTGGTCAGGGCCGAGAGGCTCTGCGATGCGAAGGGCGAGGCCGCATATTGGAGGAACGCCTCGTAGGAGAGGACCATACTTATCGCCTCGTCGGCCGTCAGCGAGAGGGGAAGTAGACGCTGACGGGTTATCAAACGGTAGCCACCTCCGGGGCCGGTGGTGGCCGCGAGAGGTACACCCATCTCCGAGAGTGCCTGCAGATCTCGCAGCATCGTCCGCCTGGATACACCCACCTCTTCGGCCATTTCCTGGACCGTGAACTGGGTTCGATTCTGCAGCTTCAGCATCAGCTCGAGAAGTCTGGCTGTTTTCGACATGATTCCCAATTAGTGACAGTATTTGTCACTATCTTAGTAGATACTGGAAGTGAAGGCAACAAAGGAGCTCGACCGGCTATGACCACCACGGCCACCAAAACCGCCGGCGTGCCGGCCGAACTCGTCGAAGCCAGGCTCAGGGCATGGCGACAGACGCCGGAGACGCGAATACCGGACAGCGACACGGCGGCCCGGTTCGTCGCTGAGGTTGGAATGGCAACCCTGTACCCGGTCTCGTCCGAGATCCCGAACCTCTTTCACGGCTACATGGGCGATCCCACAGCCGAGACCGACTCGGGACACGACAGTCCATCCGGCCATGTCTATACATGGCGATGGGAGATGGGCGGGCGGAAAGCAGCATTCTACAGCTCAATCGTGCGCAAGCGCCCCACCTGGATCAGCTGGGACTTGCTGCCGGCAATTCTCCGGTTGTTCGCGGAGAGACGGACCGCGGACGAGCTCTACGACTTCGGAGTGATTTCTAAAGATGCCTACCGTCTCGCTCAAGCGCTGGAGAGGTCTGACTCACCTCTCACTACCGCCGAGCTGAGGAAAGAGGCGGACTTCCCAACGGGGAAGGAGTCTCGCGCGGCTTACTTGAAGGCTGTCGAGGAGCTGGAAACGCGAATCCTGCTGGCAAAAGTATTCATCGGCGACGACCTGGAAATGGGCCATGGGCTGGTTTCAAACCTGCATCGGAAGGAATCGGAGGCGGCCGAGCGCCTGTCGTTTGAGCAGGCCCTGAACCGTCTTCTGACCACGTATCTCGTTCATGCCGTATATGTATCGCCCCTTGTGCTTGCCAGGCACCTCAAGCTTCCCGAAGACCAGTTGCTCCCAGCATTGGAGCACCTGGTTCGCGGTGGAAAGGCCCATAGGCTGGACCCCACGGACGAGAAGCTTCAGCTGTATGCCTGGAATTGAACATGTTCGGTGGATGACTTTGCCGCATTGACGCGGCGGGTCATCCACCGGTTTAAGTTGTCAGTTGTCAGTTGTCAGTTCAAGGCGACCTCGACCGCCGGGGCGTAGAAGGCTCCACCACGTGATATGTCTATGGTCGCGTCGTGCGGACCGAAGGCATCAAGAGTGATGTGGTCGAAACGCGTAGTTCTACTTCGCCGCGATAGTCAGGCCTGGTTGCGACGAAAATAGGGTCCGATACCGATGACCAATCGATCGGACGGCTCTTACAGTTGGGGTACATATGCCCCAGGGAGGAGCCATGTTTCAAGTACGTATCCACGGACGAGGCGGCCAGGGAGTCGTCACCGCGGCAGAGATGCTCTCCGTCGCGGCATTTCTCAAGGGCCAGTACGCTCAGGCATTTCCGAGCTTCGGGTCGGAGCGCATGGGCGCGCCGGTCATGGCATTCTGCCGCATCAGCGATCGCGAGATTCGCCTGCGGGATCCAATCGCTACGCCGGACGCCCTCATCATCCAGGATCCGACACTCCTGCATACTCCTGAGATTTTTGGGGGCTTACGCGCGGATGGGTATGTCCTTATCAACTCGAGCCGGCCGATCGCGGAGCTGGGAATAGACAACTCCGTTTCAGGGCTGCCACCCGGGCACGTCCACGCCGTGCCGGCAACCGAGATCGCGCTGAAGCACGTCGGACGGCCCATTCCGAATTCCGCACTGCTCGGCGCATTCGCTCGCGTGACCGGAGTGATTGACTTGGAGGCGGTCTTCAGTGCCATCACGTCGAAATTCTCCGGAGCCGTCGCCGAAAAGAACATAGCCGCGGCGCAGGCCGCGTTCGACAGCATCGCCGACGCGCCTGAGATAGAGCTAGAGTCCGCCCTCTCGGCGGCCAACCGTTGATTGCCGGCACGCCGGTACTGGAGGACAGAGAACCATGTTGAAGCAGATCGAAGGATCCTGGGGGATGGCCGAGGGGATCGCGTTGTGCCGGCCCCAGGTCATCTGCGCGTACCCAATCACTCCTCAAACGCACATCGTCGAAGGGCTCGCCGAGTTGATCAAGGCCGGCGACCTCGTCGACTGCGAATTCATCAATGTCGAATCTGAGTTCGCCGCTCTCAGCGTGGCGATAGGATCATCGGCTGCCGGTGCCCGTACATACACCGCCACGTCGAGCCAGGGACTCCTGTTCATGATGGAGGCAGTCTACAACGCCTCGGGTCTCGGACTCCCGATCGTCATGACTCTCGGCAATCGCGCCATCGGCGCTCCCATCAACATCTGGAATGACCACAGCGACGCTATGGCAGTCAAGGACGCCGGTTGGATCATGCTGTTCGCGGAGAACAACCAGGAGGCCCTCGACCTCCACATTCAAGCGTTTGCGCTCGCCGAGGAGCTGAGCTGTCCGGTCATGGTAAATGTCGACGGCTTCATCCTCACCCATGCGTTCGAGCGCATCGACGTGCCGTCGCAGGAGCAGGTGGACGCCTTTCTCCCACCCTTCGAGCCGACTCAGGTGCTGGATCCCGACGCTCCGGTATCGATCGGAGCAATGGTGGGACCGGAAGCATTCGCCGAGGTGCGCTACCTGGCGCATCACAAGCACCTCAGGGCTCTCTCCCTCATCCCGGAGCTGGCGACGAAGTTCGAAGCGCACTTCGGTCGGTCGGCCGGCGGTCTGGTGCACAGCTACCGGACCGAGGGGGCCGAAACCATCATCGTCGCCATGGGCTCTATCAACGGAACGATAAAGGATGTAATCGACGATCTGCGAGATGAAGGCAACAAGATCGGATCAGTCGCCATCACGTCGTTCCGCCCATTCCCACTGAGCGCGGTGCACACCGCGCTGGAGCATGCCAAACGTGTCGTGGTGGTCGAGAAAAACCTCTCCGTCGGACTCGGCGGTGCTCTCGCCTCCAACGTTCGCATGGGTTTGCGCGGAACCCACGTTCCGGTGCTCACAGCGATCGCCGGGCTGGGCGGCCGGGCGATTCCGGCGCCATCCCTGCGGCGTCTCTTCGAGCAAGCAATCCACGACGAGCTCGAGGACATCACGTTTGTCGACCTCAATTGGGACGTTATCGGCCGCGAGCTGATTCGCATGAGCGAGACACGCCGGTCCGGCCCCACGGCGGAAAACATCCTCCGATCACAAGAAGCGAAGGTGCTGTGAGATGACCACACACAATGCGACCGCTCAGCCAATCAAGTTCTACCAAACGGGCACGTGGACGGTCGGCAATCGCCTCCTCGACCCGGAGTTACGAACCGTCCAGGCATCGATGGATCGTTCAGACGCCATCACCTGCGGCCACCGAGCCTGTCAGGGATGCGGGGAAGCTCTGGGGGCGCGATACGCGCTCGACGCCGCCCTGCGCGCGACCGAAGGCCAGCTCGTCGCGGTCAATGCGACGGGGTGCCTCGAAGTGTTCACCACGCCATATCCCGAGACGTCCTGGCAGCTGCCCTGGCTGCACTCGCTGTTCGGAAACGCCGCGGCGGTGGCGTCGGGCGTGGCGGCTGCGCTCCGCCGGTCGGGACGGGACTACATTCGCGTCGTGGCTCAGGGAGGCGACGGCGGCACCACGGATATCGGCTTCGGCTGTCTCTCGGGCATGTTCGAGCGCAACGACGACGTCCTCTACATCTGCTACGACAACGAAGCGTATATGAACACCGGCGTGCAGCGATCTAGCGCGACACCTCCAACTGCCAGAACGGCCACCACACCGGCCGTGGGACCGCAGCCCGGAAACGTCTTCGGAACCGGGAAAGACGTTCCACGAATCGCCATGGCCCACGAGATCCCGTACGTCGCCACGGCAACCGTCGCCGACCTGCACGATCTCGAGGCCAAAGTCACGCGAGCCATGGAGTTCCGGGGAGCCCGCTACATCCACGTGCTGGTCCCGTGTCCACTCGGCTGGGGCAGCGAGACCAAGCTGACGATCAAGCTGGCACGCCTGGCTACCGAATCCGGCTTCTTCCCCCTCTTTGAAGCGGAGAACGGCGAGGTAGTGCGATCCACCCCGATCCGCCGGGTAGTACCGGTGACCGAGTATTTGAAGCCCCAGAAGCGCTTCGCCCATTTGTTCAAGTCGGGGCATGAGGACACCGAGCGACTGGCGCTACTGCAGCGAGCGGCCGACCGGAACATCAAGAGATACAACCTAGCACCAGCCTCCGGAGATGCCCAATGACCAGAGAGTATGCCACCACCCTAGACGTAGGAACCAGCCTCGCCAACCATACCGGATCATGGCGGACCGAGCGACCCGAATTCGTCGACCGGCTCCCACCGTGCAACAACGCCTGCCCCGCGGGCGAAAACATTCAGGCATGGCTGTACCATGCCGAGGACGGCAGTTATCGCCAGGCCTGGGAAGAGATCATGGTCAACAACCCGCTGCCGGCCATTATGGGTCGAGCTTGCTATCACCCGTGTGAAACGGAGTGCAACCGTGCCAAGCTGGACTCGGCCGTCAACATTCATTCGGTCGAGCGTTTCCTCGGTGACCTGGCCATAAAAGAAGGCTGGAAGGTCACAGTCACCAGCAAAGCCACGGGTAAGAAGGTTCTCGTCATAGGGGCGGGACCCAGCGGCTTATCGGCGGCCTATCACCTGGCGCGAATGGGCCATTCGGTGACGATCAAAGAGGCGGGTCCAGTCGCCGGCGGTATGATGCGGTTCGGCATCCCGAAGTACCGGCTGCCACGCGACATCCTCGAGGCCGAGGTGCAGCGCATCCGTGAGCTCGGGGTCGATATCCAGCTCAACGCGAAGGTCGAAGACATTCCGGGTACTATGGAAGCCGAGGGCTTCGACGCCTGCTTCGTAGCCATAGGGGCTCACCTGGCAAAGAAGGTCGACATCCCCGCTCCCGATGCCAGTCGTATAGTCGACGCGATCGGCCTGCTTCATCAGATGGAAATCGACGGTGAGGCTCCGCAGCTCGGGCGCCGCGTCGTAGTCTACGGCGGTGGCAATACGGCACTGGATGCCGCCCGCACCGCCAAACGTCTTGGTGACAACCCGGTCATCGTGTACCGACGAACCCGCGAGATGATGCCGGCCCACGACTTTGAAGTCCAGGAAGCCATCGACGAGGGCATCGACATCCACTGGCTCAGTACCATCAAGGACATGGGCGAGGATTCGCTCACGATCGAGAAGATGAAGCTGGACGAGACCGGATGGCCCCGTCCTACCGGCGAATTCGAGACGATCGCGGGTGATACCGTGGTCCTCGCACTGGGCCAGGACGTTGATACCTCGGTTCTCGAACGAGTGCCGGACATCGATATTGCCAAGGATGGCGTGGTATCCGTGGACCGCAACATGATGACCGGCCACCCCGGCATCTTTGCCGGGGGCGACATGGTGCCTTCCGAGCGGACCATCACCATCGCGGTCGGCCACGGAAAGAAAGCCGCCAGATGCATCGACGCCTACCTGCATCACACCCATCTCAACCCGAACGGAAAGCACGAGCTGGCCGACTTCGACACGCTCAATCCCTGGTACTACAACGATGCCGACCCGACGATGCAGCCACAGCTGAACGTGATCCGCCGCCAATCGACGTTCGAAGAGGTCATCGGTGGCCTCGACGAGAGCACGGCTCAGTTCGAGGCGCGCCGGTGCCTTTCCTGCGGCAACTGCTTTGAGTGCGACAACTGCTTCGGGGTGTGCCCGGACAATGCCGTGGTGAAGCTCGGGCCGGGAAACCGGTTCGCGATTAACCTCGACTTTTGCAAAGGGTGCGGGATGTGCGCGGAGGAGTGTCCGTGCGGGGCAATTCAGATGGTTCCTGAAGCCATATAGGCAGGTCGGAGCATGACACACTCCACTATCAAAGCTCCGATCGACTGAAAGGCTTCCACGAACTTGCAGGGCCGGGAGATTAATCTCTCGGCCCTCAGTTGTCAGTTTTCAGTTGTTGCAGTTTTCAGTTTTCAGTTTTCAGTTCAGGCGACCACCTCTGCCCGGGCATGGAAGGCCCCCGCTGCAAGAGCCAGCCTCTGGGCCGTCCAGCCCCACGCGTCGCTAACACTCCTTGCGAACCGCATGTGCTCGAACTGAAAGACGGGCGAGTTACGATGGCGTAGGACCCTATCTTGCTGGGGTCAACAATGCAACCTTCTATAGATAACGAAACCCTGGAGGTAGGCACAATGCCGAAACAATCAGTAGTAAGCAGCTCGCCCTGGAGCATCGTTGCTGGGGGGATTGGTGTATCGCTGTTGGCAGCCGCTGCGGGCGTGGCATACGTACGGTCCCGAAGATCTCCAAAGAGCAAGCTCGGTGAGGCGCTAGATGCCGCAAGGTCAGGTAGCATCCCGCCGTTTCGATTCAAGCGAAAGAGCAGTCTTGAAGTCGCGATCAAAATGCTGGAAAGTGACCTCTCCAGAAAGGCTCTGATCGCTGCAATGAAGGCGGCGGCGAAGCGGTTGTAGCCTTCGGCAGTTATCAGTTATCAGTTTTCAGTTTTCAGTAGACTTCGGAATTACCGTCGCCTCGCGTTCGGACTGAGTGTATGAGCTGTTAATGGCGCGTACGACGTCAACCCAGGCCGTCTGTCCACCCGGCAGCTTCTTCGAGAGCCGCAGCGAGCGGGAGTAGCGGTATCCTCGACTCTGCCTTACTGCTGGGCTTCTGATCGGGGCAGGGGTCAATCGGGCGCATGCCGCCGCTCGCTCGTAGTGGTCAGATAGTCCCAACCTCGGGCGGCTGCTGGCTAGTCCGTAGAACCGCAGTTGCTACTAGGGAGCGGCTGCGCCTATCGGAGCAGCCGAACCGGGTCTTTGAAGTAGCGCGTGATGCCGCCAAGCAAGCGGGGCTGGTTGGGCGAAAGCGAGTGCTTGACTCAACGGCCTTGTATGACGCGGTGGCAACTATGGATACGGTCACGCTCATCCGCAACGCCATCCGCGGCCTCTTGCACGTAGCCTGGGCGGACTTGGGGATTGAACTGCGCGCGGTGCTTCGCTCCGGGGATGACTATGCGACCGCGGACAAGCCGCACATCGATTGGGACGACCGTGCAGCGCGGGAAGCGCTGATCGATAGCCGAGCCAGGGATGGGTACCGATGCCTACACCTGCTGGAAGGTCTGTCGCTTGATGGTCCCGTTGCGCAGGCGGCGGCGTTATTGGCGACGGTGCTGGGTCAGGACCTGGAAGAAGACCAGGACGGTGTATTCCGCATCGCCAGGCGAGTGGCCAAAGACCGCGTGATTTCTACGGTAGATCCCGAGGCTCGGCATGGCCATAAGACCTCAGCCCGAGGGTTCGACGGGTACAAGGGGCACACGGCTGTGGACCCGGACTCAGAGATCATCACGGCGACCGCTGTGACCCCGGGCAACACCGGTGACGATCGCGTAGCCGAGGAGTTGATCGGTGACCTCCTGAGCGATGAGGCTGACATCCGGGAGGAGAAGGATGACCTGGAGGAGCCGGCAACAGAGCCCAATCCTCCAACCGGGGAAGCGGTTGTCGACACCGCAGACGGAGCAAGCTCGGATCGACCGCGCCTCTACGGCGACAACTCATATGGAACGGGCAGGATGCATGAGGTCTTGGCTGACGCAAAGATCGAGTCGCGATGTAAGACTCGTTTACCGACTGCCCCACATGGTCGCTTCGCCAAAACCTGCTTTGCCATCGATCTCCGTGAGCAAACCATCACCTGTCCGGCGGGCGTCTCAGCCACGATCAGGTCCGCGGCTGGAGGGGGTGGGACTGCCCACTTTGGCAGTTACTGTGCACCATGCCCCCTACGAGGGCAGTGCACCCAATCTCGATCTGGACGCACGGTTAGCGTCGGCCTGCACGAGGAAGCCTTGGCGCAGGCCCGCGAGACCCAAGCCGATCCGGCCTGGATTGCCGATTATCGCGCCACTCGGCCTAAAGTTGAGCGCAAGATCGCTCACCTCATGCGGCGTAAGCACGGTGGTCGGCGGGCACGGGTTCGCGGCAGGCAAAAGGTCGCCGCTGACTTCGCCCTGCTCGCCGGCTCGGTAAATCTGGCGCGACTTGCCACGCTCGGCCTCGGTTGGACACCCGCAGGCTGGGTTAGGCCAGAAGCCCACGACTGATCACCCTCGCTTCGCTGCCGCCTCGTCACGGTTTACCGGCCTCTCAAGCGCCACCGACGGCCGAGCTCGTTGCCGTCAGTAAGTTCAAGGCCCACATCTCCTTCCTTAGCTCGGCCTGACTCTCACCGACACGAGAGTCCCCTCACATAACACCAGCCTCCTAGGGAGCTACTGATAGCCCGCCGGCGCCGATCGGCTTGTTTCTCACGGCATGGTGGCTAAAGGGATACACTTCGCCTGTGGGCGGCTGGACTGCCTGAATCGGCGCAGTAGCGGACTACTCGCCGGACTTCTTCCGACCTGCCAGGTAGGCTTGTAGCTCTTCCAGGCTGGAAGTGTTCAGAACATTTTCCGGCTGGGCCCAGCCTCGGCGGGCTACCTGAACGCCGAACTCGATCTGTGCGAGCTCGGCTACCGAATGAGCGTCGGTGTCGACGACGATTGTGATGCCAAGCTCGACAGCCCGGCGCACGTAGGCATCCTTGAGGTCCAGGCGCTGCGGGAAACTGTTCACCTCTAGCGCCGTTCCACTCGAGAGCGCAGCCGCGAACACGCGCTCCATATCGAGCTCGTATGGAGGGCGCTTCCCCAGAATCCGGCCGGTTGGATGGCCGATCGCATCCACATGTGGGTTGACCATAGCCCGGATCATCCGCTCGGTCATCTGCTCCATAGGCATCGAAAACGTCGAGTGAATCGACGCCACCACCCAGTCGAGACTCGCCAGCACGTCATCAGGGAAGTCAAGTGAGCCATCATTCTTGATGTCCACTTCGGTGCCTCGAAAGATGTGGATCTCGGGATGACGCTCCTGAGCCTCTAGCAGTGCCCTCTGCTGTTCCTGCAGACGCTGCACCGTCAACCCGCCCGGATTACCGCCCCGCGAGGGAGAGTGATCGGTGATGGCGACGTAGCTGTATCCGCGGCGGGCGGCGGCCGACACCATGTCGTCAATCGAGCCTCTACCGTCACTCCAATTCGTGTGGACGTGGAGATCTCCCCTGATGTCGTCGACCTGGACAAGATGAGGGAGCTTCCCGGATTTCGCCGCCTCGATTTCGCCCAACCCCTGTCGTATCTCCGGAGGAATCCACGGGAGATCGAGTGCGGCGTAAAACTCCTCCTCGTCGACAAATGTTTCGCGCTCGCCACTGTCAACCGCCGTAATCCCGTACTCACTGAGACTCTGACCACGCTTCAAGGCGTACTCACGAAGCTGCACGTTGTGATGCTTGCTACCCGTGAAGTGCTGCAGTAAGGAGCCGAATGCCTCATGGGGGACAATGCGAAAGTCGATCTGCAGTCCGCGATCGTTGATGATGCTGACCTTGGTAGGTCCACGAGCCGTTACTTCCCGGATGCCCGGCAGCGACAGGAACAGGTCAAAAGCTCTTTCGGGCTCGTCGGAGGTCGCGATGATATCGACGTCGTGGATTGTCTCCTGAAAGCGACGCAGGCTGCCCGCAGGAACAACGTTGCGTAAGAAATCATGCCCTCGCAGCCGCTCCAGAACCATTCGTAGATAGGGCAGAGCATCGCCAATCGGAGTACGAACATTTTCCTGCTGCGATGCCCGGTCGATCGCGCGTAAGACGTTCTCGGCGCTCTTCTGACCAAGGCGTGGCATTGCGGCGAGGCGGCCATCCGACGCGGCTGCCTGTAACTCGGCGACTGTCTGCACGCCCAGCTCGGCATAGGCGCGTGCGGCCATCTTCGGACCTACGCCCGGGATTCTCATCAATCTCCGAACACCTTCGGGGAATTGAGCCCGCAATTCATCCACGTATTCCATGGTTCCGGTATTCAGGTACTCGTCGATCTTGAGAGCAAGCGCATCTCCAACACCGGGAATAGATCGCAGTTCGCCCTTCTCGGAGAGATCGGCAATGTCGGCCGAAAGTGAGCGGATGGTTGCCGCGGCGTTCTCATAGGCTCGGATCCGAAACGAGCTCTCGCCCTTCAGCTCAAGTAGGTCCGCGATCTCCGTGAGGACGTCGCCGACGTTTTGGTTGTTCGCCTTCTCCATATCTTCGGAACCCGTACTCCTAGGGATCGGATCTGCCGTCCCGAGCTTTAGTTCGATGCGTCTGGTCTCAAACATGCACAGGACGGAAAGAGGTGAATCGACGGATTCTAGCAAGAGGTAAGCTGCAATAATGAGGCAACGGAGAACGTCCTTGCGGGGACGCGGGAGGAGGACGGCGTGAGCGCAGTAAATCAGCTTTTGAAAGAGGGAATGAAGCATGCTTCATTTGCCCCGAAGATGGGACCGGTCGAGCGCATCAAGGCGCTAATGCGCGCGCCGAGCGTGGCCCGCCTGGTGTGGGTGTTGTACCAGGATCCTCGAGTACCGATCAAGCTCAAGGGAGGCGCTCTAACGGCGCTCGCCGTGGTCGTGTCTCCCGTGGACATCATTCGGAGGGTTCCGGTGGTCGGCGAGCTCAGTGACGTCGTTCTGGCCATGTTCGTTTTGGATACGTTCATCCGGTTAGCTCCGGGCGAGGTTGTAAACGAGCACATCGAGCGCCTGAACCTCAAAGGAAAGATTCCGCTTCGGGACTAATCCAGTGACGCTCTCGCTGTTCGAGGACGAGGGACAGCAGGAGCAGCTGGCCGAGCGGCCCCTTGCGGCGCGAATGCGACCGCAGTCTCTCAGCGACTTCGTTGGGCAGGAGCACATCCTAGGCCAGGGCCGGTTACTTCGTCGCTCGATCGAGAGCGATCAGATCAGCTCTATGATTTTCTGGGGGCCGCCGGGATCCGGCAAGACCACCCTCGCAGGAATAATCGCGCGAGCCACGCAGTCGCAGTTCATCCCCATGAGCGCGGTCACGGCGGGCGTCGCCGACCTAAGGTCCGGAGTGGCGAGCGCCAAGAAGCTCTTCCAGCTGAACGGGCAGCGGACCATACTCTTCATCGACGAGATTCACAGATTCAACAAGGCTCAGCAAGACGCCATCCTTCCCCACGTAGAGCAAGGGACAGTGACGCTCATAGGCGCCACTACTGAGAACCCGAGCTTCGAGGTGAACGCGGCACTTCTGTCCCGCACCCGCGTATTTGCCCTTAAAGCTCTGGACAACGATGGCGTCTCGAGCATTATCGACCGGGCTCTGGCCGATCGTGAACATGGTCTCGGTGAGCTGCAGCTCACCCTGGAGCCGGAAGCACGGAGCCATTTGCTGCGTATGTCCGACGGCGATGCACGTATTGCATTGAACGCGCTCGAGCTTGCGGCAGGAGCAGAGCGGGGAACGACCGGCCGGACAATCGACCGGCCCCTGATCGAGGAGGCACTGCAACGCCCGGCGCTGCTCTACGACAAATCCGGGGATATGCACTATCACATGATCTCTGCATTTATAAAGAGCGTGCGCGGATCTGACCCGGACGCCGCCATCTACTGGCTGGCACGAATGCTTGATTCAGGAGAGGACCCGCTGTTCGTCGCCCGAAGACTAGTAATCCTGGCTGCCGAGGACATTGGGTTGGCCGCACCCGAGGCTTTGAGCATTGCGGTAGCGGCCCAACAAGCCGCCCATTTCGTCGGTATGCCGGAGGGCTACCTGCCGCTGGCTGAGGCAACACTGTTTCTGGCGTCAGCCCCGAAAAGCAACTCGGCAATCGCGGCCTACGGACGCGCTATTGAGGATGTCGAGGCAACTCGCAATCAGCCGGTACCCCTTCATTTGCGCAACGCTACCACAGCCCTGGGCAGACAGCAGGGATACGGACGGGGCTACAAGTACAGCCACAACTACGACGACCACTATGTCGAGCAGCAGTACCTGCCCGACCAGCTCGCGGGACGTAGATACTACGAACCATCCGAAATGGGAGCCGAGGCCGAGATCGGGGCCAGGCTGTCCGGTATCAGGAATTCGAAGGAGTGAGAGACGAAGACTCTCTCGCTGCCAGCTTCTCCTACCTGGAGTCCCTGTATCATCTGCCAATCCTCGCACCGAAGGTAGCGGGTCTCGAGAGAATCGAGTACCTCCTGACCAGGCTGGGGTCTCCGCACAAGCAGTTCTCCGCGGTGCACGTTACGGGAACATGCGGAAAAGGCTCCACCACCACGATGATCGGTTCGGTGTTGACGGCTGCCGGCCACCGGACGGGGCTTTTTCGTTCTCCTCACCTTCAGAGCTACCGCGAGCGGATAGCCGTAGGCAGCAACATGATCGGCGTCGGGGCCTGGCTTGAGGCGTTCTCCAAGGTACGTCCCGTTGCCGACGAAATGAGGGATGGAACCGCAGCCGATTACAACCTCGGCCGCCCATCCCTGTTCGAGCTTTTGTGGGCGATGTCGGCACTTCATTTCGCCGAGACCGGGGTCGAGCTGGCAGTTGTCGAAGTGGGAGTTGGGGGACGCCTGAGCCCTACAAACGTCCTTCTTCCCCGCGTGGCCGTGCTCACCAACGTGAGTCTTGACCACACGAATATCTTAGGCCCTACCGAGGCCCACATCGCGCGGGAGAAGTCGGCCATTATCAAGGCGGGATCGAGAGCATGCACGGCCGCGGGCCAGCCGGAGGTACTGGCGGAGATCCGGACTCGAGCCAACGAAGTCGGTGCGCCTCTATGGGTCGTCGGCGAGGACGTGCGGTGGTCGATGACCCGACACGATCTGTCCGGAGAGACAATGTCGGTGCGGACGCCGCATCGCGACCACCCGGACATCTCCGTCTCGCTCCTCGGGGAACATCAGGTAGTCAACGCGGCGACGGCCATCGCTGCCATCGATCTTTTGGCGATCGGCGGAATCGAGGCGCCGCCGGGCGCCGTCGGCAATGGAGTTGCTTCAGCTAGCTTTCCGGGGCGCTTTGAGATCGTGTCCGAACATCCAACCATCATTCTGGACGGCGCGAGAAACTGCGCCTCGGCGGCCGTTCTGCGGCGTACCATGGAGGATCTGTATCCAGAGCGAAAGACAGTCCTATTGATAGGCGTACTCGGCGACAAGGACGCGGGAGCCATCGTGGCCCAGTTAGGTCCGCTGGCAGTCAATGCAGTCGTCACACAGCCGCCGTGGGAGGAGAGAGGTGGAGATCCGGCGATACTAGTGGACGCGCTAAAGCCGCATGTCGGATCCGTTGAGTTTGTTCGAGACACGCAACGCGCCCTCGAGGCCGCTCGCCGTCTGCAGGGCCCATCGGACGTGCTGCTGGTCACTGGGTCTCTCTACCTCGTTGGAGCTGTCCGCGAGCTTTTGCTGAGTAATCAAATGATCGCTCCAAGCGAAGTTGTCGCCGGCAGCGAGGTTTGAGTGCCTCGGGCGACCGGTGATGAGTTGGGCAACAATGGACCTCATCACTGAGAGTTGAGCCGGTTGCGGGAGCGGGAAGAGCGGCACGCGGTCTCTAGTTCACTCCAGCCCCTGGTCTAGGGCATACTCTAACGAGACCTAGTGGAGAGAGAGGCGACACCGACATCTGTGCCCAAACATTGAAGGGCCTACATCAGGCTGCCAAGAGCCTTTGGCTCTACCCCGCGATATCGCTTCTCTTCCTGTCGATTGCCGGCCTTGGAAGCGCGTCGGCGGCCCCTCAGCGGGCCGTTACACCGCTCAACCCTGTTCAAATCGAGAACAGCAAGCCCGGAACAACCTCATGGAAGATCAAAGTCCTTTCCCTGCACCATGAGATCGAGGGCTACGCCTCTGCGCAAAGTGTCGCCCCGGGCCAATCGATAACATTTCACGTCAGTACGAAAGCGAAGTGGTTCACGGCCGAGATCTTCCGGATGGGGTGGTATCACGGCAAGGGAGGCCGGCTCGAAGTCTCGGAGCCCACGATGCGCGGCCGACGACGCGCGACCGGGAAGCCCAATCGCAAAACGGGGCTCCTGGTCTGCAACTGGCCAACCTCATTCGCGCTTACCATTCCGAAGGGCTGGATCAGCGGGATCTATGTGGTGAAGCTCACCGCATCCAACACCCATCAGGCCTACATCCCATTCGTCGTCAAAGAGAGCCGGCCGTCCAGCCCGCTGGTGTTTGTCGACAGTGTGACAACGAGTGAAGCATATAACTGGTGGGGCAACAAATCCCTCTACGTCGACATCACGTACCACTCGGCGGAACGCCAATTCGACCATCGGGCAGTAATGGTTTCGTTTCAGCGGCCATACGCGCAGAATCAAGGAGCAGGTTGGTTCTTTTCCTGGGAAGTCCACATGGTTCGATGGCTCGAGGCTAAGGGGTACTACGTAAGCTATATCAACGACCTCGATGTCAACGACAACCCTGGGATTCTTCTGCATCGTAAGGGCATCATCATCAGCGGCCATGACGAATACTGGTCCCTTTCGATGCGAGACGCTATGGATAACGCCGTTGCTCACGGAGTCAGCCTGGCTAATTTCGCCGCCAACACGGGCTACTGGCAAGTACGGCTTGGCTCTTTGGGTTCCAATCCTGACGGCATACTGATCTGCTACAAGAATTTCAAGCGTGATCCCATACACAAAACCCAGCCGCGTCTGGCTACTGTTACGTGGCGTTCGCCACAAGTCCACAGACCCGAGAGCATGCTGCTCGGGGCAATGTATGAGAACTATGAGGGCACACACGCGCCGTACCCGTGGGTCGTAAAAGATCCGAGGAACTGGGTCTTCTCCGGGACAGGCTTGAAGAAGGGGAGCGCGATCCCCCACATCGTGGGACACGAGGAAGATGCTGTTCTTCGCCATTATCGACATCCAAGCGGACTGCAGACGCTCTCGGCTTCTCCAGTGAAGACGGGCGCAGGGAAGCGGCGGACATCCAACTCGACTATCTACCGGGCGGCGAGCGGCGCATTCGTGTTCAATGCTGGGACCATCGACTGGTCATACGGGCTTGACGATATGCGCGCGTCGTGGTTCAGCTACCCTCCAGCCCGAAGCACTCCCAGCCCCGCAATTCAGAAGATAACTGCGAACGTGTTGGGGAGGTTCCTGCGGGGGTAGTTGTCAGTTGTCAGTTTTCAGTTTTCAGTTTTCAGTTGCGACCTTCGACTGCACGGGTTCTTACCACCACCCTACGGAGCCGGGCAGTCTCCGAGCTTTGGTGATTGATACCGCCCAACCGAGGGTGTATTGCTAGCAGAAACGCGGGCCATGGACAGCAAAGCGGCCCATAGAGGGCGGGAACTACCTTGGGGGTTGCTTTAGGCCCTTAGTACTGCCTGAATTTGCTTTCGCAGTTTGCGCTTGTTAAGCGGTCCTATCGTCACCGCCCGGATTACGCCGTTCCGATCTATGAGGAACGACGTCGGCGTTCCATTGAGCTGGTACTGGTACGACACGTTGCCGTTCTGATCCAGCACGATCGGGTAGGTGACGTGATAGGACCGCACAAAGCCCTTCACCGCGCCGGCCTCTTCCTGCTCGTCCACGCCAACGACAGCCAGCCGCCCGCCATAGCGGCGGTAGGTTCTTTCGAGCATGGGCATCTCGGAGCGGCAGGGGACGCACCAGGTAGCCCAGAAATTGACCAACACCGGCTTGCCTCTAAAGCGGTGAAGGCTGTCGGTGGACGAGCCGAGAGCGGGCAGTATGAAGTTCGGGGCGATCGCGCCAAGGGTGGGGGCGGTGGGCAATCCGGATGTCCACCGGTTGTCTTTCAAAACCACATGAATGTCATTGGCGATCTGTGTAGCCGGCGTAGTATCGGCAAGGTATTCCTGTTCACGACCGGACTTGTCGATGAGGTACATTCCGGCAGTATGAGTCGGGCCCAGCTTCCCTTCTTGGGAGGGGGCGACCGCATAGACGTAGTACGACTTCCAGATCCCTTTGAGCTGATTGTAGGTTCCCAAGCCAAAGCGCCATCGAGGAAGTCCATGCTGGTGCAGAAACTTTCTGGCGAGGCGCTGGGTATCGTGAGTGGGGTCAGTACTCACAGCCACTACAGTCACTTCTTTGCCCTCAGGCCCCATTCTCCGCACGATTTGACGCAGCTTTTCTGCGGTCAAGGGACATGTGTCCGGGCAGTGGGTGTAGAAAAACGTCAGGATCACCATCTTTCCTCTTAAAGACGACAAGGTGAAGCGGTGTCCATTCTGATCGGTCAACGAAAAGTTGGGCGCTGGTTTCAGGCCCATGGGAGTGCCGGACAGCGCGGGCGGGGATACGGCATTGTGTCGGGGGATGGTCGTGGCGATTGCCGCAAGGCCGATGCAGATCAAAATCACCGCGCCTATGACCAAACGAGAAATCGTGCGCCAACGCATTTTCAAATCCCCGCTAGCTTTGTGGTAGGCGACACGTACTCACATGAGGAGATCCGGCCGTTGTCTTCCAGATCTCTCACTACTATCATGTCCACCTGAAATATCGTACCGCGATCATCATGGGTACGAGTATCCAGACGCCGAGAATAGCAATGTCCACGCCGAGCGGAGCGAAATGCTGCCCTTGCATGGCAGTCTGCCGCATTGCATCGGCAAGGTAGGTCAGCGGCAGTACCGCGATGACCGGCCGCAGAAACCCGGGCATCAGCGCAATGGGAAAGAACACACCCGCCAGGAGGAGCATGGGCATGCTGATGAGCTGCGCCCACGCGTGGGCACCATACTGCGTCGCGTTGAGGGCGGCGATGGCGTAGCCAATGGCCACAAAGCACAGCGCTCCGAACAGCGCGAGTGCTGCAATCACGACAACGGACGCGAAAACAGAGCCGGTTTGGGTCCCAATGGGTACTCCGAAGAGCACCTTCGCGGCGACGAGAATAAACACTGCCTGCATCAGGCTCACCCCGACGCGGCTCAGTATCTGAGCACCGACCAATCGGCTACGAGGTAGCGGGGTCACAGCGAACCGGCGGAGCACTTGCTGCTCTCGCTGCTGGACGAGAGGAATGGCCGCGAATATCCCAAGCCACATGATGGCAGTAGCCAGGATGCCTGGAATCACGTAGTTTAGTCGACTGCCCCCGGCCGCGGAGATAGGACTGAGGACGACCTGGCCGGGAAGACCTGTCGCTGTCGGACTGGCTGCCGCCACTCCTGTGGCTCTCGCGAGCCTGGTTCCCAATGTTCTCACCGCCAGGGCTATGGAGCCATTCGAACCGTCGTAGTAGAAGACGAAATGGCCCGCCGCGCGGGCGCTTCTCCTAACTACGATGACAGCGTCTATGGAACCGTCATGCAGTCGCGCCAGCTCCTGAGATCTGCTGCCAAACTCAGTGGTGGTTTCGGCCGTCCGGGTGATAGGAGACAGCGTCGTCTTCGCGGCTGCCTGGCTCACGCCAACCACGCCAATCACCATCCGGCTATTCGAGCCGCTATATGCGAAACCGAAAAAGGCCACCAGAAGCAGCGGCACGATCACGGTAAACCCGAGCGTGGTTCGATCGCGACTGAACTCCTTTAGGGATACGACGAGCAGCTTGGCGAAGGATTTCATGTCTCTAGCATGTGGCCCGTATGCCGTAAGAACACGTCTTCGAGAGACGGCGGGCGAACCTGCACATTTTCGAAGTTAGCGGATCCAGTTTTTTGAAGATCGAGCAACCGGCGTATGGTTGCCGGCGCGTCGTCGGTGTATAGCAGCGCTCCATCCTGCTCAGAGACCGCGCGGACCACCGATGGGACGAGCAGCTCGAGATTGGACGGCAAAGCAACTCCATTGGCCTGGACCCACACCACCTGCTCATCCTTTTGCTCGCCTATCAGCTCGTGAAGCGTTCCCTGAACCACTATGCGGCCGGCATCCATGATAGCGATCTCGTCACAAAGCGTTTCCGCCTCGTGCATGTCATGCGTGGTGAGAAAGACGGTCTTGCCTTCACGGCGCCACTGCCGGATGATGGTCCACAGCTCTCGCCGAGCTTGTGGATCAAGACCAGTGCTGGGCTCGTCGAGGAACAGGATATCGGGATCGTTGACCAAGGCGAGAGCCAGAGCGACACGTTGCCGCTCGCCGCCGGACAGTTTGGCATTTTTCCGACGAGCGAGGTGGGCGATCCCCATGCGGTCCAGAAGGGGTTGCACCGGCTGTGCGCGACTTCCGTAGAACGAGGCGAATAAGTCGATCGTTTCGAATACGGTGAGGTATCTCGGCAGGCCGGTCGATTGAAGCTGAACGCCAATTCTTTGCTTGATGTCGGATGTCCCCGAGCGGACGTCGATGCCGAACACGCGGACGCTTCCGGCGTCGGGCATCTCGAGGCCTTCGAGCACCTCGATCGTAGATGTTTTGCCCGCGCCGTTGGGGCCTAACAGGCCGAATATCTCCCCGGCCTCCACCGTAAGGGATAGCTGATCTACCGCCAACACATCTCCTCGCCGGCGGACTAGATCGCGAACTTCGACCAGGGCCATGAGGTTAGCGCAGCAGGCTATCCACCGCCATGGCTGCAAACAGAAGCGCGAGGTAGCTGTTGGAGTACCAGAACAGGCGGTTGGCCGAGTGAGCCATGGCAGGAGTGGACGATGGGCTCCGGCGTAGCTTCAAAGCCAGGTAAACCATCGGCACAGCAAGTACAAGGGCGGCGGCGAGATAAACATACCCAGCGGCTCCGATAAAGAACAGCACCAAGGTCGAAGCGATCAGGATCCACGTGTAGAACAGAATCTGCCGCTGGGTCTCGTAGTCCCCCTTAATGTTGGGCAGCATCGGCACCCTGGCCCGTTCATAGTCTCGCTTAATCAGGAGCGAGAGCGCCCAGAAATGAGGAGGCGTCCAAAAGAAAATGATGGCGAATAGCACGACTGCGGCCAGCGAGACCCTACCGGTGACCGCGGCCCAGCCGACGAATACGGGTACACCGCCGGCTGCGCCTCCAATAACAATGTTCTGAGGAGTAGTCCGCTTGAGCCAGAGAGTATAGATAAACACGTAAAAGACGATACCTGCTAGCGAGAACAGGGCGGCCAGGACGTTGACGAAGAGAACAAAGATTCCGGTGGAGATCACCGCGGCCATCACACCAAACCACAGGGCATGTAGCGGCTCGACACGACCGGCCGGCACGGCGCGGCGAGCGGTGCGGCCCATCAGCCCATCAATGTCACGATCGATATAGCAGTTAATGGCGTTCGCGCTGGCAGCCGAGAGGGCTCCGCCGGCCAGGGTGAGGAGCACGAGCTCGAGCCGGGGCCAGCCTCTTTCCGCCATGATCATGGTGGTGACGGTAACCGCCAGCAATAGCATGGTCACGTGCGGCTTGGCCAGATTGACATAGCTCTGCAGGCGTCCCAACGCCGCGGCGTTCATCCGCCGGGCGGCAGTGACCGTGCCGACTTCTGCTACTTCTGAGCGGATGCTGATGCTTTCACCTCGGCGGGCATGGTCAATACGAGCTGGTGCTTGACGAACAGGAAAAGCAATCGGCGACCGTGGCTGTCTCTTCCATAGCGTACCTGGGTTGTCGAGTCTTTGCCAGGCGCCGCAGTATTCACCGGCGGTGCGCTGGCCTTGAGATGGTTGGGAGCGGCCACCTGAGAGCTCGCCTTCTTCTCGGCAGCGGGAAGCTGCCTCAGGAAAGCAACTAGCTCATCCATCTGTGTCGACGTTAGCGAGGCGCCGAAGCCCGGCATGACCTGGTATCCAGTTCCGTTTCCCCCAACTGCTATCTGGGTTACGAGACGGGGCTCGGTGTAGTGTCGGTAGACGTCGTCGAGAGCGGGGCCGCGTATGCCACCCACTCCTCCGACCATGTGACATGCAATGCAGGCCGAATCATGGAATAGCTGAGCTCCAGCCTTCGCCGGGCCGTGAAGATTGGCCACTATGTTCGGCGGCACGCTCTTCAACTGGCCCGACGCTGTGAAGACCGGAGACCAGGGAGATTGGTAGCCCATATAGATAAGCTCCACGGTAGCTACCACTGCAATGACAACTGAGCCGACGGCCCAAGGGCGCTTTGTCGGCGCACGCTCCCCCTTATTCGCATAGAACGGCAGCACGAGCATCCACAAGATGACGGCCGCGGGGAAACCGATGATAAGGATGTTCTCTATCTCGGGTGGGATCTCGGCCAGGAATGCAAAGTACCAGATCAAGAACCAGAACGGCCTCGGATTGGTTACGATATTCGTTGGATTCGCGGGATGGCCGAGCGGGGCGCCACCGAATCGGATGGCCAGCAGCAGAACGACGACACCGACCAGGGCCGCAAATATCGCGTCCTTTGCCATGGCGTCCGGGAAGAAGGGAATGCCGTCCTCGAGAATCTTGTGATATTTCTGCTTGTATGTCTTGGGGTCAACCACGTTCGACGGCTCCGGCCACTCCGAGATTCCCTGATAGATAACCAGATACAGGTGTCCTGAAATGAGAAGAGCCATCGTGATCGGCACGATGAAGACGTGGATAGCAAAGAAATGCGTCAGCGTCGTCGCGTTCACGACCTGACCGGCGATTACGATTTGCGCTACAAACGAACCGATGAACGGTGTTCGCGCCGCCTGTTCGGCTCCAACCACGATGGCCCAGTAGGAATCCTGGTTCCACACCAGCAGCTGGCCCGTAAAGCCCATGAGGATAGTGAGGAACAGCAGACCTACTCCCAGCAGCCAGTTGAGCTCGCGGGGGTACTTGTAGGACCCGGTCAGAAATACTCTGGCGGTGTGGGCGAAGATCAGCAAAATCATGGCTGATCCGCCCCAGTAGTGGATTCCGCGGAGCAGGTGACCGAGGTATGACGTATTGACGATCCACTGCAGGCTCTTATACGCATCGTTGGGGGCGGGCACGTACACGAGAGCAAGAAAGATTCCGGTGACTACCTGGAAGATGAAGGCTGTCAGCGTGGCGCTTCCCAGCACATTGAACCAGTTCGTGCTCCGCGGAACCGGGTGTACCAGGATCGGCCGGATGACCGCATTGATCCCCAGGCGGTCGTCTAGCCAGCGATAGGTGGCCCCAGCCGGACCGGGAAGGTTGGCCAGAGGGTCCGGGGGAGCACTCGACGTGGGGGCCGAAGCCTCAATCGGGACGGACTCGCCCGGCTTCTCCTGCGTGGTTGACACTAGCCGCGCTCCTAACTTATGACCGGGATCGGTTCAGCGTGAATCTGCACCCGCCCACCTCGCACGCGCACCGGTAAGTGGACTAACGGCAGCTCGGCAGGTCCCGCGGCCACGCTCCCGTTACCCTCGAACGCACTTCCGTGGCACGGACAGAGAAACAGATTGGCCGTTTGTATCCAGTGGACGGGACAGCCAAGATGGGTGCAATACATCGAGAAGGCGGTGAAGGACGAGCCGGCCGGCGCCGACGAGGTACGTCGCAACCAGGCCCCCATGGCCCGGGTCGAGCCGGACCAGCCCAGCGATCCTGGAGTCTCCTGGTACTTTACGAGAACAGTGGTACCGATGACGAAGCTCGAGACGTCCCCGACGTCGTGCCAGTTTTTCGGCATCGGCTTGAGTAGTGGCGTCAAGAAGTACGCGACAAGCGGGATCGCCAGGACAACGCCGGCGATAGCGCCGTATCCGACGATGATCGCGGTGAGGAACAGCTCGCGGCTCATCTTGCGGCTTCCCAAACTAATGGCTGCCATGCAACAACTCCTCAGCCCAGCCATGTAGGGCCAGGACGAATAGAAGGATGCCGGGGATGAGCATGAACAGGTTCAGAACCAGAGACGAGGCCATGATCGTTATTCCGAAAGCGAGCGTTATGGGCCACAGAGATGTGGGTGGAAGGTGAACTCCTTCGCCCGCACCGGCAGGAGCTGGACCATGATCATGCTCCGCCCCTTCCTCGACGGGGTGCTCAGTGCTGACGTTCATGCAGGTGCTCCGGGGAAAGACATAGCAGACATTTCATATAATCTCGTCATTTCAGACCGGGAATAATGTTCTTAAGTAGGCCAGCGAGAAGATCAACAGCCAAATCCAGTCGACGAAGTGCCAATAGTATGACACCACGGTGACGGGGAGGTCTCGCTTAGAGTTCCAGTGTTTCGACATACTCAAGATCACTATCAGAGCGATCAAGCCAATAACGACGTGAAAGCCGTGGAACCCGGTAAGCGTGAAGAAGGTCGTTCCGAACAGGCCACTGCTCAGCTGAGTATGAGCCTGATAGAGCCCGATGTACTCGTGGGCCTGACCTGCTATGAAGACTGCGCCAAAGAGGATGGTGATGAGCATCCAGATGTAGTAGCCTCGCTTGTTGTCGCGCTTGAGATGGCGCTCGGCGACGATCATCGTTCCGCTACTAGCCCAGAGGAAGAGGCTGAAGATCGCCGTCAAGCCGACATTCAGCTGATGCGAGTTGAAGTGTTGTGAGTACACCGTATACATCACCATCAAGGTGACGAAGAAGATGAACTCCGAGCTGATAAAGAAGAGCATCAGCATCTGCGGAGGCTTAAATCTTCGCGGGCCCGAGTCCTGAATAGGCGGCGCGACCGCGGATGGCGGCAGCGCGGCGGGCACCGTCACGTTGTCCTCGTGAATCCAATCAGGCTGCTCGGGGTGGGCGACGTCCCAGAGAGGACGGCGACTCCTTACTTGTGGTATGACAGCAAAGTCGTAGGCCGGCGGGGGCGAGGGTGTAGCCCACTCCAGGGTGAACGCCTTCCATGGATTGGGACCCGCAATCTTCCCTTTTCTAAGACTGATGAAGATATTGTAGATACCCACCAGGACAGAGAAAAACAAAATAATGGTTCCAAAGGAAGCCACGAGGTTTATTGGCCCCCATCCCGAGTTAGCTGAGTAGGTATAGACACGGCGCGGCATCCCGAAGAGGAAATGCATCGGGAAAAAGGTCACATTGAAACCGATGAACGTCAACCAGAAATGCCAACTCCCAAGTCTTTCGGAGAGCATACGTCCAGTAATCTTGGGGAACCAGTAGTACATTCCGGCAAGAATCAGGAACATACTTCCGCCGAACAGAACGTAATGGAAGTGCGCGACCACGAAATAAGTGTCCTGCGTCATGTAGTCAATCGGCACCACCGCGAACATCACCCCGCTTATGCCACCTATTACGAACAGGGGAATAAATGCGGCAGCAAACTTCATGGCAGTGGTCCACCGAATAGCGCCGCCCCACATCGTGGCCAGCCAGTTCAGAATCTTGATGCCGGTGGGGATGGCGATGATGGCACTGGTGATCGCAAAAAAGGCCTCGGGGACGGTTCCCAAGCCGACTGTGAACATGTGGTGGGCCCACACGATGAAGCTGATGAAACCGATCGCGACGCCCGACATGGCAACGAACGTGTAACCGAAGATCGGCTTGCGGCTGAACACCGGGAAGATCTCGGAGGCAATGCCGAACGCCGGCAAGATCATGATGTACACTTCGGGATGTCCGAACGACCAGAACAGATGCTCGTAGAGAATCGGGTTCGAGTGCGGACTGCCGTGGAAGAACTCCGTATTCAAGAAGCGGTCGAACAGAAGCATGACCGCGGCGCCGGTCAGGAACGGCATGGCCCAGATAATCAGGAACTGGTTGACCAGGACCATCCAGACGAATAGGGGCATCTTGCGGAGCGTCATCCCAGGGCAGCGGTGAGCGACGATGGTGACGATCAGATTCAGCGCGGTCGCGATTGATCCGGCCCCCGCCACGATGAGGCCGATCGCCCAGAATGTCGAGCCGGCGCCTAGTTCGAAAGGATGTTCGGTCAATGGCGCATAGGCAAACCATCCGACGTCAGGCAGCGTTCCCTCGAGCAACGCGAAGTACATCAGGATTCCGCTGAACAGGAATAGCCAGACGCTCATGGCATTCAAGCGGGGGAAAGCCATGTCACGGTAGCCGATCTGCAGAGGGACGAAGTAGTTGGCAAACCCAATAAGCAGCGGCATCACCACGAAGAAAATCATGGTGAGCCCATGCATGGTAACCAGCTGGTTGTAGACCTCGTTCGAGACGACATGGTTGTTCGGGGCCGACAACTGGGCACGCATGACCATCGCCTCGAGACCACCAACGAGGAAGAAGAACCCGGAGAAGACGAGGTACAGGATACCGATCTTTTTATGGTCGGTGGTGTGAAACCAGTCGAGAAGTCCCTCGGACGACCTCAGAGCCGAAATCTGGGGGTAGACTTCCTCACGGGTGATTGTCGCCATTCTCAGTACTCCACTACGTGTTCCACCCGAGTCGAACTCCCGGTGCTACTTCAGACCAGCCAGGAAGGCTGAGAGATCGTGCAAGTCTTTTTTGCCAAAATTGAAGGCCGGCATAAGGGCTCCCGGCTTATAGGAGTTGGGGTCCCTCACCCACCGTTCCAGGTTCTGTCGGGACATTGGCAGGACACCGCCGGCGATCGCCCACCGGCTGGCTTCGTGAGTTAGGTTCGGCGCGGCTTTCCCATTCGCGGGCGTTCCGTCGATGGTGTGGCAGTTACTGCACGTCGAGCCAAAGAAAAGGGCCTCGCCGTTTTGTGCGGCAACTGATGTTGGTTGAGCCGCGGGACGCTGCATGTGGGCAATCCATGCAGCATACTTTGCCGGTGAATCGACCACGACTCGAAACTGCATCCAGGCATGGTCCCTTCCGCAGAACTCGTAGCATGCCCCTGGGTAGACGCCGGGCTTATTCGCATAGACATACGACACCGTACCGATGTTCGGGGTGGCGTCGATCTGGCGGCTGAGCTGCGGAATCCAGAAGCTATGGATCACGTCTACCGAAGTGATGTGAAATTCAACATTGGTGTTTGCAGGAATATGAATCTCGTTGGCAGTAACTACGCCTTTCTGCGGATATTTGAATTCCCACCACCACTGGTGCCCAATCGCGTCCATGTGGATGGTCGGTCCGGCCGCCTCAGCCGGATTATTCACTGCATTCATGACGACCACCGTCAGTAGCATTGCGACCGCGAGGATCGCCGCGGGAATGAGGGTCCAGGCGATCTCAACCCGTCGATTTCCATAGACCTGAGCCGGTTCCTCATCCTCCCGCCCCTTCTTGGCGCTGAAGCGGAGGATGTTTATGAACAACACGACGACCACAAAGACGAACACAACGGCCGATTCCGCCAGGATTATCCAAAACAGGTTGCTGATGGCGAGAGTTTCCCTGGATGCCGGGTGTAGCGGAAACGCAAGTGGACTGGCGGGCGGGTCAGACCCTATGGGGGTGGTACTGCTTCTCTTGCCGGAAGCCCATGCCGTCACTGGCCAGAGCAGGGAGAGTGCACCGAAGCCGCTTCCTAGTAGGAACGCGCGGAACAGCAATCTGGATGGGCGGTTCAAAACCGAGCCCCACATAGACGGCCGATCGACACTCGGTTCGTACTCAACTCCGAGTACTCGGGGAGGCGGCCGGCAGCGCCCTCCATTCCTCGGTAGGGTCGCCGTGGTCGAACCAACGAACGAGAATAATGGCCATCGCGAGGGCGTACGGAATGTTCCCCGGCATCCACATGATCAACCCGCCGATCTGCTGATCCGTGACCGCTGACATTCCCCAGAGTCTGGGAGCAGCCACGTACGGAGAATAGAGTGCGTGCTGGAAAAAACTGAAGAAAATTCCCAGCCCCATGGTCGGAAAGAGCATCGCGAATAGGTACATCAGCTGGCCGGGATAACTGAGGCGCTGGGCTCGGACCGGGCTTAGTACGGGCCACCAAGCCAGTATCCCCGCGGCCATAAACGTCAGATGCTCGAGAATGTGTATCTGTTCGTTTTGAAGAGTGGCGTCGTACCAGGCAGGTATATGCCACGCGGTTATGTCGATGTTGAAGATCAGAAAGGCGGCCGCAGGAAGCGTGAGCCAGCGGAACACGGTTCGAACGCCCCGGTACCCTACCAAAGGGCGCACGACGTCCTCGGGAAAGCTCATGAGGAGAAGAGGCGGCCACACGGTCGCGAGTAGCAAATGTTGGACCATGTGAACGCTGAAGAGATACTCGTCTCCCACAAAGTCGATCGGTGACAGCAGCGCGACAACCAAGGTCACCTGAGAGAGCACGAACAGCGTTAACTGCGACTTTGATCCCTTGACTCCAATCGGTCGTGATCCGTTTTGAGGACGCTTGCCCGCCAACGGGTTCATATAGCCGCACGCGTACACGTACCACGCGGTCAGCATCAAAACACCGATGACGATGCTTGGTTCCAGACTCCATCGAGTGAGTAACCAACTCCATGTAGGCGTAACCATCTTTAGCTAATGGGGGTCGGCGAACGCGCTACCCGGCTCTGGGGGGACGATCTCAGTTCTTCTGTGGATTCGCTGCAGACCAGGGTGCAAGAGACGAAGCCACTACAGGACATGGTCGGTATGCCCGATTTTGGCACCGCCCGTCGGCAAATCGGGGCTGTCTCTGCTACCCTCAAATCTTGCCCCAGTATACACAGGCGGTGCTAGCCGCCAGTTGTCAGGAATGTCCAGACAACCGGCATGCGGCAAGGGTGTTTCGCCCGTCTGCCGGCCAGTTGCGAGACGGCAACGGCGCAATCACAGGCGGTTCAAGCGCGTCGGGGCAGTCCGTTGCTATCGGAGACGCGGGGTCACATGTACTGGCGGTTTTCGAGATGACGCATGACCGGAATCAAGATGATCGCGAGGATCCCGAGAACGCCTATGATCGCCCAACCGCCACCTCGCAAGACCAGGTGAAACAGCCGCGTGATCCAGAACAGCTTGAACAGTAGGAAAAAGGCGCCTTTGAACTTGATGGCGCTTATCAACGCAGCCAAGCCGGCCGCGCCGCCGACCTTCAGCTTGGAGTCGTTTGTTTGATTCATATATGGTCGCAGTTGGTGGTCTTGAGCAGTAGGGATACCTGAGTATATGACGAGCTCTTGGAAGTTTTCAGTTGTCAGTTTTCAGTTCAGGCGACCGCGACCGCCTGGGCGTTGAAGACGGGGTACTGGTAGCCGGAACAACGTGCTAGATCAATTCGCCGGCGATTGCTAGCGCCTCCAGGTCACTACCATGGGGGAGGTTTCTCCGTTGCAGTATTCGTATCCGACTCCGTCACCCGTTGCATTCAGGGATTCGACCTCATACATCGGGCACATCGAATCCGCTGAATACCCAGCCTGACTTAAATCGACAATCGATTTGACGGACACGCCGCGGGTGGTGCCCGAGATGGTCCACAAGGCGGCATTCGTCGCGCCGGCCCAGTCGGAGAAGTCACCGCCAATGGTGAAGAGCTTGCGTTCGCCTGCCGGGCCACCGCCAATTGAAACGGCAGATGCGAAGGTAGCGTCACCGGGAAGCGGCAGAGCCTTGGCCTTGCTGGACACCGGCATCTTTCCGGCGACGTCAATGGCAGCCGTGAAGCCCTCTGTCGCGGTGACCCCAGAGTCATTCTCAAAAGAGAAGCCGACGACAAAGATGTGGGCAGGTCCTGTGCCATATATCCCGGTTATTCCGAAACTGGGTTGATTGGAATCCAAGCGACCAGTGTGAATAATATAGGGTCCTTTGCCGTCGACCCAAAAGACAGGCCGATCAAGAACCTGTCCGCCGGAGGCCGGCATCTCCTCGTAGCCTCCGACCACCGTCCTGCCGCCGATCGAAAAGACTGAGTTGGGGCGCGAGCCCACCGCACCTGCCGAAAGCGGCAGAAATCGGTAGTTTCGATACCGATGATCGGGCGAAGGGCTAGCCGTGGCGGCTCGGTTCCGGTCGGTTATGGGATTCGATGCCCAGAGCGCTATCACGCCATTCGAGGCAATCGCAACGGCGTCTCCGGTGGCCAGCCCCCGTTTGGCGGTAGACGCCAGAAGCGTCCACCGTCTCCCGTAGTAAAACGCTGGATACTCTGGTTCGGAGCCCGAGTTATCAGGACTCGTGAGTACCGTTCCAACCGCGACCCCTTTGTCGTTCACCGCATTGAGCTCCGCCCCAACGTAGCCCCTTGGTGGTGGAACATCGCTTCTGCTCATCTCGGAGCCAGAAGCGTTGAGGTGCCAGATCTCAGCTTTCACACCTGAGTTGAACACGCTGGTCCCGACCACGAGGCCGCGGCCATTGATACCGTGAGCCACCGCGGAGATAGCGACCTTGGGCATCGTCAATCCGTTAACGAAGTAGCTCACTGTCACAGCAGCACGCACTCCGTGGGCGTTAACAGACGGCAGAGCGAGGTTTAAGGCCAGGACGATCACGACTGAAACTAGTAACCGATTTATTCTCAACTCTTGTTCACCCTCGACCTCCCTGAGCCCACTCTCGCGAAGCTGAAGCGGCCAGGATCAGCGACCTGTTCCCGGGCTCGTCGACAAGAGGCTTGACATTTTGCTCGATGTGTTTAGCCTAGACTATATCGGAGAGCGTCACGACGTCAGGCCCAGCTCAGTCTGGCTCGATTTGTTTGGGCTTTTCACCTTCCCGGAGTCAATCCCGTCCGCGGCGGGATTCGGTGGCGAATCCTCGATCAGTCGGTATGAGGAAGAGAGCTCACCGTCGCATTGTGTAAAATCTGATGCGTGCGGCAGTGCACGTTGGATCGTGCGCCCGTAGCTCAGTTGGATAGAGCGTTAGGTTGCGGACCTAAAGGCCGGGGGTTCGAGTCCCTTCGGGCGTACCACGTTTTCTCACAGCTCTGCTTCGGCCTCTCGGCAGACCGCAATTATGCCTTCGTTTGGTCGCAGCTTGAGTTCCCCTCCCTCGACTGGGCCTTCACGATCCATATACGTGGAGAGCAAGATATCCGGGTGCTCGAGCTCCGGCAGCGCCACCTCGATTGCGGCGTTGACGAAGTTGAGCGCGACCAGAACTCGCTGCGGGCCCAGCTCTCGAAGGTAGACAAACGTGCCGTCCGGAGCCGCGGAGACAGCTCGATATGAGCCAAGCTGCAGGGCGCGCGTCTCCCCTCGTAGCCGCAGTAGCGCTCGCGAAAGGGACAGCATTGAAGTCGGATCATCGAGTTCGGTTGCGACATTAATCTTGGATACGTTGTCGGCTACGGGGAGCCAGGGCTTGACCTCGTCATCACAAAAGCCGCCGTTGAGTGCCGTCGTCCACTGCATGGGCGTACGTTCGGCGTCGCGCCCCAAGCCCAATCCGGGAGTGTAGCGCTCCCAGGGGTCCTGAACATCCTCCGGCGGAATCGGCACGTCCGTCATGCCTATCTCATCACCCTGATATATGGTGGGAGTGCCTCGCAGCGAAAGCAGGAGCATTTGAGCAACGCGCGCCCCCATCGGGCCCACGCGCGTCGCTATACGATGCTCGTCGTGATTCCCGACCACATAGGTGGGCCACGCCCCCGGTCGTATGACGCCCTCGACGACGTCCACGACAGTCCTCACCGCGGTGGCGTTCCATTTGACGCCGAGAAGGCCGAAATTGAAGGGGAGGTGCAGCTCATCGAGCTCTGCTCCGAAGTAGGTGGCCCACTCTTTGTAGTCAAAGATGTGGATCTCTCCGATCGAAACCCGCGGCCGGTCGAGGCCGTACGAGTTAAGGAGCCTTCTGAGATCACGGTACACCTCGTGAAGATCAGGATGAGCTCGATCGTATACGTGTAGCTGGGAGTCATAGGCTCCCAGGTTTTTGTACGGATTGTCGAACGCATTTTCGAACATCGGGTTGGGTGGATTGTCCCTAAGCTCGGGGTCCTTCATGATCCCGTGAGCTACGTCCACCCGAATCCCATCCACGCCACGATCGAGCCAAAACCGAACTACATCGAACATGGCCCGCTTGACATCGGGATTGCGCCAGTTCAGGTCGGGCTGCTCTTTGAGAAACGCGTGCATGTAGTACTGACCGGTAACATCGTCCCACTGCCAGGCAGACCCGCCGAAGACGCTAAGCCAGTTATTCGGCGGTGAGCCGTCGGACTGGGCGTCGGCCCAGATGTACCAGTCCCGTTTTGGGTTGTCTCGGGACTCGCGAGACTCTTTGAACCATGGATGTTGATCGGATGTGTGGTTCGGCACGTAGTCGACGATGATGCGGATGTTTTTCCGGTGCGCTTCCGATACGAGCCGGTCGAAGTCGTCCAGCGTGCCGAAGATGGGATCGACATCCACGTAGTTCGATATGTCATAGCCGAAGTCAGCCATCGGTGACGGAAAGAACGGAGACAACCAGATTGCGTCAACTCCCAGGGTGTCGCCCAGATAGTCCAATCGACTCGTGACGCCTTGAAGATCGCCAATCCCGTCTCCGTTGCTGTCTTGAAAGCTCCGAGGATACACCTGATAGATAGTTCCGCTCTGCCACCAGAGCGCCCGTGGCTCGACGCCGGGGACATTGAAGGTTGTTTGGTTCACATGGTTGATGGTCTCTTGGTCTGTCATTGTGCTCCGCAATCACTTGTCGTTTGAGGTAGCGATCGTCCGAGACGGCTGCAGATTGTGTCAGTTCTCAAGCAGGTGTCGATAGGTTCACGCGTGGCATCTTCGGCATCTCAACGTGTTGATTCCATCGTACGGGACGTGCTCCGGCGATTTGCCAAAAGAAGAAGGTTCGTCATTCGCCGGGTTGGGAGCGGCGAAGGTAGGGGGTTGACAGGGCGTCGTTTCGGCTCTAGACTGTTTATAGTTAATTAAGTGTAGGAAGTAATGCCTGACGTCGTCCAGCGTGGCTCGAAGGGCCTGATTCGCGACATAAATAACAGCAGGGTGCTTACCTTGATCCAGGCGCATGGTCCCATCTCACGGACAGACATTGCGAAGGCGGCGGAGCTTCCACCGCCCACTGTCACGCAAATTGTCAATGAGTTCATCGCAGCGGGGCTGGTGCGGGAGGATCGGGTGGGACCCTCGATACTCGGGCGGCCGCCCATCCTGCTGGCCCTGAACGAGCGCGCGGCCTTTGCTGTGGGCGTCAAGCTCACCTGGGCAGGCCTGACGGTGGCGGTGACGGACCTCGCCGGCAACATCGTGCAGCTCACGGAAGGCACATTGCCGCTGCTCGGCGTCGAGGAGGTTCTCGACGAGGTGGCTTCCGAAGTGCGCTTTGCGCTCGCCGAGGGCGGTATTGATTCCTCCGTAGTCCTGGGGCTGGGTATCGGGATGCCGGGTCTCATCGACTACACGAGCGGGGTCTGCCGGCACTCGCAACCGCTGGGCTGGACAGACGTCGACGTCAAGCATGGTCTTGAGGCGCGCCTTGACCTGTCGGTGTATGTGGACAACGACGTGAACATGTTGACGGCTGCCGAGATCGCGTTTGGCGCCGGGCAGGAGATCAGCGAATTCCTGACGGTGACTACGGGGCGCGGGATAGGTCTCGGGATAGTGCTGCGGAACGAGATATACCGGGGCGCGCAGGGCGGAAGTGGTGAGTTTGGGCACACAAAAATTGACAGCGACCTGAGATGCGCTTGTGGAGCAATCGGATGTCTCGAGACCGTGGCCTCGGAAGTAGGGATATGCATGCAAGCGGCCTCTCTACTGCATGTCCCACTGATCCAGATTGAGGAAGTCGTGGCGAGAGCGCGTGATGGGGACGGGCGGCTCCGAGAGATATTTGCTCGTGGTGGTCGGGAGCTGGGGCTCGGCATTGGGAATCTGATCAACATCTTCAATCCTCAGCGTGTGTTTGTCACCGGCGAGGGAACCCGCATGGGCGAAATGCTCTTAGAGCCGATGCTGGAGGCAGCTGGGCAGGCAACTTTCAGCCGGCTCGGCGATGAGGTCCGTATTGAGGTTCAAGAGTGGGGGGACGAGGCTTGGGCCCAGGGAGCTGCAAGCATCGTAATGCACGAGATGCTGAAGCCACCGATTTATGAGTCTGGGGACATCCGGCCGCTCAACCGCATTCTTGACCGTGGACCGAGGGAGGCAGCGGGAAAGGCGAGCAGGACGGCGAATTTCAGGACATAGCTGCACAAACACCTATACAATGTAGCGCAGACAATTCGCCTGTCGATAAATCTGTCAACAACAACAACAACACGCCGTCCGGAAAGGAGAAAAAGCGCAGAAAAACCAGGATGCGTGAGTATGAAGCCGCACCCGTGGCTCATTCGCCACGGGAGACCGTCAACTCGAAGTAATCAAAGACTTAGGACCGAACTAAGAAGTACTGGAGATCAGACAATATGCGGAACAAGTTCGCACTCGTCAATCTTGGCGTCGTTCTCGCGGTCGTAGCGTCGTTCGTGGCGTTCTCCGGCGGAAGTGTCGGAGCCAAGGCAGTTCGCAGCGCCAAGATCAACGTCACGGTCGCCGGTTGGGCGTCCACACCTGCAGAGCCGGCAGACCTTCAGAAGGTCATCAACAAGTTTGAGAAGGCCAACCCGAAGTATCACGTGAAGCTTCAGGAATACAACGGTAACTCATACCCGACCACAATCCTCGCGTCCATTTCGTCAGGAGGCGGTCCTGACATCTTCTACGTGAACTCGGACAAATTCCTGGCGTGGCAAGAGGCCAAGGCGCTGTATCCGCTCAACAGCTTCATACGCAAGGACCACGCCTACAACTACAACGACATGTACAAGGGCTTGCGCGACGGCTTCACCGTCGGCGGCAAGGTATACGGCATCGACAAGGACTACTCGACCCTCGCGCTGTTCATCAACACCGGCATCTGGAAGGCGGCCCACATGGGCAAGACTCCGACCACCTGGGCGGCGTTCGCCAAGGACGCGTGCAAGATCTCGAAGTATGAGCACAGCCATGGGCATGCAACTGTGTATGGCGCTGGACTCGCCCCAGACCAGGCCAGATGGAACCCGTTGCTGCAGTCCTTGGGTGGCCGCGTGTTGAACAAGGCTCAGAACAAGGCTGAAATCAACAGTAAAGCCGGCGTCAAGGCCATCAACGACTACGCCGGGCTGGTCAAGCAGCACTGTGCCGCATGGCCGACGACCCAGCAAGGCTGGTCAGGCGGAGAATTCGGTCCCGGAGACGCTGCCATGGTGTGGGAAGGCCCCTGGCTCATCCCGTACATGCAGTCGACCTATCCGTCGGTTCACTTCAAGATCGTCCCGCTGCCAGTCCACGGCAACTACACCTACACCGTCGCCTACTCTATGAACCCGCATGCCAAGAACAAGGCTGCCGCGTGGAAGGTGCTGAGCTATCTGACCGGCAAGACCGGAGAGAAGCAGTGGGTCAACCTCTTCAAAGTGCTCCCGGCGCGACAGAGCCTCAAGGCACCGCAGGGTGATGGCCCGTTCATCAAGGGGTCGAAGTACGCCGAGACCTATCTCTTCAAGCCCGGCTACACCGATCCAGGTGGACCATACGTTACCCTGAACACCGACATCCAGAATGTCGGCAACGGTACGATGACGGCAAAGCATGCTGTCGTCGACGTCACCGGCGCCATCAACCACTGGCTGCATCCGTAGCAAGTTGAGTCGTCAGAGGTCGCGGTCCTACGACCGCGACCTCTATTTTGCATGGAGAGACGCCTTGCCGGGCAGCCGATGCCCGGCGTCGCGGAGTTGAAGGCGGGGACGAGATGGGGGTGACGTGGACATCACGGACGAGGCAGTCGCAACCAATCTAGTCGGACGGGTGGAACCGGTGCCGGCAAAACGGGGCCGGCGGCGGCGGTCCTTCCGGGAGTGGCGTCGCCAGTATCGGAAAGAAGACGTGATCATGGGCTATTTGTTCCTATTGGTGCCCATGACCATCTTCGTGGTCTTCTTCTTTCTGGCGATGGTGTTTGACTTCGGCATAAGCTTCACATCGTGGCATATCACCGATACGCCGCAATGGGTCGGGCTGAATAACTACCGGGCGGCGCTGAGCCTCAGCCCATACAACGTGTTCTGGGCCGCGGCGTACAACTCGCTCGAGTATGCAATCATTGTCGTGCCGGTCCAGACCGCACTGGCATTCACACTCGCGCTCATCGTCAATCAGAACATCCGGGGCAAGAAATTCTTCCGCACCGTGTTCTACTTTCCGTCGGTAACGTCATCGATCGCGATCACTGTCCTCTTCATATGGCTCTTCAGCGATACCGGACTCGTGAACTATCTCCTCGGACGAATAGGCCTGGGGCCAATCGGATTTCTCAGCAATCCCAACCTCATACTCAAGTCGATTATGGGCCTCAACATCTGGACGACCAGCGGAACCTACATGATTATCTTCCTGGCCGCGCTACAGGATGTGCCGAGGGAGCTCTATGAGGCGGCCGCTATCGACGGGGCCAACGTGTGGAAGGCAACTACGCGGATCACAATCCCGCTGATCCGCCCTGCTCTGTTTCTTATAGTCGCCACCGGCCTGATCGGCTGCATACAGGTGTTCGATCAGGTGTTCGAAGTTTCCGCCGGCTCAGGCGGACCTGGGACTTCAACACTGACATTGGTTCTGTATATATACGACACGGCTCTCAACAGCCTGGAGTATGGGCAGGCCGCTGCGGTATCGTTCCTCATGTTCGTCATCATCTTGGCCGCTACGGTGCTCGTTCGCCGGCTTATTCGAGAAGAGGGTCTGTACTAATGGCTCTTTCGATCGGCATCCGTAGAAGATCCACACCCCTTGCCATCAGCAAACTCGCTCTGTTCTATATAATTCTGATCGCCTATACGCTGCTAACTGTGCTGCCGTTCGTGTGGTCGGTGATGACTTCGTTCAAGACATTACCGGAGTCGGCGCAGTATCCGCCAACTGGAATTCCGGTGCATCCCACAGCTGAAGCGTGGCAGGTAGTTCTCGGGATGAAGAGCCTGGGGTTTCCGGTGGATTTCCCGACATACTTCAGGAACAGCCTGATAGTTGCCTCGGTGATCATGGCGGGCAATCTGTTCTTCGACTCTCTCGCAGGGTACGCTTTCGCCAGGATGCGGTTCCCCGGCCGAAACTTGCTCTTCTACATCGTGCTGGGAACTTTGATGGTGCCCGTCGCCATGACAATCATCCCGGTGTACGTCATACTGGCCAAGGTTCCCGCCTTCTTGACGGGTCCATGGATCGCGACCTATCAGGGACTGACGATCCCCTTCATGGTCACCGCGTTCGGCATCTTCATGATGCGTCAGTTTTTCATGTCGCTTCCGATCGAGCTGGAGGAAGCAGGGCGAATGGACGGCCTCTCGCGTTTCGGCATGTACTGGAGAATTGCCCTTCCACTCTCGAAACCGGCTCTGGCTACCCTGGCCGTACTTCAGTTTCAAGGCAGCTGGGACAGCTTCTTGATGCCGCAGGTCATAACGGCCGGAAATCCGGCCTTGTACACTCTGCCCGTGGGGCTATCCAATTTCTCGTTCGGCTACACCTCATACACTCCGGAGCTGATGGCCGGCGCACTGGTGGTTATCCTCCCGGTTCTAGTCGTGTACATCTTTGCTCAGCGGTACATCATTGAGGGTTTGTCGCGGAGCGGCATCAAAGGCTGAACGTCCCTGAGCTTCCTTTCGCGTCGCCTCCCCAGTGCAGCTCCAACTGCACTGGGGTCGCTCGTTGCCGTGCGAAATACTCTCCCGGCCAAGCGCCAGTTACCTGCCGGGACTTCATGGAATAGAGAGTGTCCCTGCCCCAAAACTTCTCGATGCACACGGATGACAGTCTAGCCTCTAGACGATACGTGGCAGCCGGCGACCGCGCGTACGTCATCGGCACGGCAGACGGCTCATTCCCACCGATGGGATGGCACATCGAGGGCCAGATGGGCGGAGTGTGGGTGCACCCCATCAAACTGCTGACCGGCTACTGGTTTGGTTTGGACACAGGCTGGCTCCCGCCGGCCTCCAGATTCACCACCGGCTCCGGCTTCGTTCAGATGGACTTTCCTGAGTGCAAAGGTCTGAGGGTAACGCGGACGGAGTTCGCACCAGAAGGTATTCCTGCTGTTGCGGTCAGGTTGCGGATAGACAACTCAACGCGGGACGCTCGCTCGGCTGTACTGCGGATGGTGGTGCGGAGCGAGCTGATGGCGACATACCCGTGGGGCTCGAGCCGGCCCGAAGACGCAGCGGGGTTTAACGGACGCGACCGCGGGTCGTATATGGAGCAGGGGGGCATCTTGACTTTCCACGAGCCGGGCAAACCTTGGTATGCCCTGGTACAGAGCACGGTAACTCCCGAGGCAGGTAGAACCGGAGACGACATATGGGGTCCCGTAGCGGTGGAGGATCAGGCTGTCTTCTCGCGCTATGGCGCGGGCACCGGTGGCGAGCTCACCTGGGAGCTCCAGATCAAGGGCGGGGATACGACCAGCTTCTGGATTGCCATTGCAGGGTCACACACCTCGCACTTCGAGGCCTCTGAGGCCCTTCATCAGACTCTCATCGATCCGGGCGACCTTCTGGTGCAGAAGATTGCGTACCGTACGAAACTTCTCGCGCAGTCTCAGGTTTCGCTTCCTGACAAGGCATTGGAGTCGGCGTTCGAGTGGGGAAAGCTGAACATGGCCGACCTCCGGCGTACGGTTACGGAGGTCCAAGTTCGAGACACGGCGTCAGGAAAAGCGTATCCGCGTCCCGTGAGGACCATACCTCAGCTGACGGGGATCGGCGCGGGATTCCCCGACTATCCCTGGTTCTTCGGGACAGATGGCGCATACACCTTGTACGCGCTGATCGCCTCGGGCCAGTGGGATACGGCAATCTCGCATCTTCGCGCCATACGGGACCTTTCGGAGGCGATCAACGGAGACACCGGAAAGGTCGTCCACGAGGTTGTTACCGATGGCTCGGTGTTCTTCGGGACAAATACCGACCCAGGGGATATCAACGAAACGGCCCAGTTCGCGATCGCGGTCCACTTGGCCTGGAAATGGACGGGAGACGCAGGGCTCCGCGATGAGATGTACGTCTTTATAAAGAAGGGAATGCAGCACATCACATCGGAGGCAGTCGATTCCGATGGCGATGGCTGGCCGGAGGGACTGGGAATGGTCGAGCGGGACGGTATGGGCTCCGCCAAGCTCGACGTCGCCGCATATACCTGGCTGGCCCTACGCTCTCTACACGAGCTGGCCACAGCAAAGATGGACACCACGACGGCTGAATGGTCGCAGAAGAAGGCAAGCCAGCTCGCCGCGGCATTTGAGCGAGACTGGTGGATACCGTCAAAGTCGCTATATGCCGACTCCTTGTGCAGCCAGGTGGATGCTGCATCCGGGGTGGCGGGGTGTTCGAAACCGGGTCAGAAACTGCAGCAGAAGCACTGGATCGACGCGGTGCCGATGGAGATCGGCCTCGCATCTACCCCACATGGCCAAAAGTCCCTGTCGAAAATGGAGTCGCGGACGTTTACTGGAAAATACGGCTTGTATCACACGGGGAAGGGCGGCGGCCCCGAGGGGACGGGCGAGCCGGCCGTCTGGACCCTGCCGAACGCTGTCATGGCCATGGCCGAATGCAACTACGGGAGACCGGAACAGGCCATGAGGTACATGGATGCCATAGCCGAGCTCGTTTCCCTGGAGATGCCCGGGGCTCTTCCTGAAATTGCGCCCAGCCCAGCCTATGATCCCTTCCAATCGCTACTAACCCGAGCCATGTTTATGCAGGCATGGTCGTCTTACGGCATTCAATGGCCGGTGATCCACAGCTTCCTCGGAATCAATCCCGACGTGCCCGGCGGCCGTCTCTCCGTCGTGCCCAATATTCCATCGAGCTGGCCGGAGCTCGGCGTAAAGCAGCTGAGAGTGGGGGGAGATGTGATTGAGGTCTTAGCCACACGCCGGGAGAAAGCCTACACCACACGAGTACACTGCGCTCAGCCGTTTCTTCGACTCACGATCGGTCATACGCTCCCACATGGGGCCAGTGTCGCTTCAGCGGAACTGGATGGAAAACCAGTGGAATATAAGGAAGTCAATACCAGAGGGGGACTCACTCTCCTCGTCCAGTCGGACACCACGCGGGAACGAACACTGGCGGTGACAGTGAGCTGATGGCTCACGAGTTGGTCAAAGAGAAACAGGCGCCTCTAAGCCACATACGGCAGTAGACTCACCCTGAATCGCGACCCCTCGCCCCTTTTGCTTTGGACGGATATCGACCCTCCCATCAGCTCGACGAGCTCGCGAACGATGGCCAGGCCGAGCCCAGCCCCGCCGGTCACCCGTGAGCGGGCGGAGTCAGCCCGATAGAAGGGCTCGAAGATGTGAGGCAGGTGATTCTCGCCGATGCCTTCGCCGGTGTCGGCGACTGTTATGAGCACGCGATTGGACTCCGCTCCTGTCGAAACGGCGATGATGCCACCGTCTGGTGTGTGACGGACCGCGTTCCGAATCAGGTTTGATAGTATCTGTTCTAATCTGTCGGTGTCGCCGGAGGCCAGAGGTAATCCGGTGGCCGTCTCGGCCACAAGCGTAATGGCGCGTTCGCGTCTCGCCAGTGGCCGCATGGAGCTCACGACGCCCTCGACGATCTCTGACACGTCAACCGGATCCTTCCGGACCGTGAGGGTGCGAGTGTCGGCCTGAGCCAGCGCGAAGAGATCATCTACCAAGGCTGCGAGCTGGGCGGTCTGTCCTCGCAAAACATTTAGCGTCTCGGGCTCAAAAGGTGCGTCCGGCAGGGAGCCGGGCACGTCCCGAGCGCCGGCGGCTGAATGTTCGGCCAGCTCGACCGCCTCGAGCTGGGCCTGGAGCACGGCCAGAGGGGTGCGCAGCTCGTGCGATATAGCTGCCACCAGCTGCTGCCTGGCCGCAAGGGCCGACTCGGCCTCCGTCCGCGCCACGGTGAGCTCGTGCATCGTCGACTCGAGATGGCCGGCCATGTTATTGACATCCTGGGCCAACCTGCCGATCTCGTTGCGGCTATCGACAGGAGCTCTCCGGCTGAGGTCACCCGCTCCGATCGCACTGGTCACCTGGGAGAGCGACTCAAGGCGTTTTGTAAACGCTCGGGCCAGTATGTAGCCGAAGAAACCTGAGATGACCAGGATAGGAATCGAGGCCGCCACTACCAGAAGCACCGTGGCAAAGCTAAAAATAGCGACTGCATTGAGCCAGATTCGCGATAGCGAAATCGTGTAGCTCGTCGCCTCAACGGCGACGAATCCAATGCGGCGGCGCGCTGTGTCGAAGATCGGCGCCGCTGCTAAGGCTTCGCCCCGCCGTCCCATCCCATTCGACGCACTTGCCAGTGGGCAGCCAATAGGCACCTCGATCACAGACCTCGTTGTGGTTCCGGCGCGGAGCCGAGCGAGTCGACTCGGCGCCATGTCCGCGGTCAGGCGCTGCGGGCAGGATTTTGGCAAATCACGATTGATGCCGCTTGCTATCACTCGGCCCGCGGAATTCATGACGACGATACTCGACGGGCCGTCAGGATTCGCCCCAAAAATCGCGAACGGGAACTCTCCGGTGACGATCACACGCCGATCTAGAATTTCGTCGATCAACGTCTTGGCGGCGGATCGATCGATAGCTCCATTACGAGCTGCAGGCTGAAGGACCTTAGCAGTAGACTCCGCCATACTGGTGGGCTGAGGCGCCAGCGCCGCGTAAGCCGCAAGGATTCCCACGAAGGTCCCAACCGACGTCATGCTGACGAATGTGAGAACGATGACCGCTAAGTGCGACACGGTGAGCTGCCAGCGCAGGCGCCGTTGAATAACTGCCCGAGACCAACGTACGACAACCATGACGAGGCGAGCCACCAGAAAAATGATGATAGTACTGGCGACAATCTGCCCGAATGGCTTCTTTAGTTGGACGACGTCGAGAAGGGCAAAGAGTATGCAACCCAAGGCTGCGCCGAAAGCGAATGCCCGCATGATGCCAATGGCAAACCGCTTGGCCCACGATTGACTACTGACCGCAGCCAGGCGCCAGACCGACCAGAGTAGCGAGCCGAGGACTGCGAACGAAACCGCTGTGAGCCCACTCCCTCCCCAGCCCGCTAACCGAAGCGGGACAGCGAGAACAAGAACAGCGAGGGCGATCACGGACGACTCGACCAGGCTCTGGGCGAATCCGGCGCGGCAGGGGCGGAGCGACACGTTTTGAAGCGACAGTGCTGCCATCAATCGACCCGCAGCTTGTACCCAACGCCCCAGACCGTGGCGATGCGGTCTCCGAACAACCCAAGCTTTTTGCGCAATCTGACCACGTGCGAATCCACCGTGCGATCGAACCCAACATACTCATGTCCCCAGAGCGACTGCAGCAAGTACTCCCGGCTATAGGCACGCCCGGGCTGACTCGCGAGCAGGTGGAGCAGATCAAACTCCTTCGGGGTCAAGTCGAGTGGCAAACCGTCGACCGAAGCTGTGCGGCCTCGAGCGTCGATGGTGAGCGCCCCGACCATCAAGGTCGGGGATTGATCACTCGGCCTGGAGGTGTCAGCTCCAGACATCATGTCGACGCGGCGCAAGAGAGAACGAGCTCGTGCCATCAGCTCTCGCATGCTGAACGGCTTAGTCAGGTAGTCGTCGGCGCCTATCTCCAACCCCAGCACCCGGTCTACCTCCTCCGCACGAGCAGTAAGCATCAGGATAGGAGTGATGCTGCGAGCGCGAACACGCCGGCACACCTCAAGACCGTCGAGGCCGGGAAGCATCCAGTCGAGGATGATGAGATCCGCGGTGCCGGTCTCCAGGAAGCGCAAAGCGTCGACGCCATCGGCAGCGACGGACGCTGTATGGCCCGTGGCCGAGAGCTGAGTAGCTATCAGAGAGGCCAGCTGAGGCTCGTCCTCAACGACGAGAACGTGGGCCATCACACTCCTTCAGCGATTGATGATCCACCCGATGACTGCGAATGTTATGTCTCCTACCGTTCTTGCAGCCCATTATGAACGCCAATCCTCCGTATCTGACGGTCCGTCACACTTTTGCCACATTTTTGCGCCAGCATCGCGACACTTCTACATCGAGGACGAAACAAGCGCTTCATATGCTGATCCTGTCACTACACACATAGGAGGCAGGGACGTGGCATCGTTACTCGACAGAGACATGGAGTCAGGCGACGGAAGGGCGATGGGAGCCCAGCAGAATGACCCAGTCATATCAGCACGGAGGATCGACAAACAGTACGGAGCTGGGGAAGCGACCGTTCGCGTACTGCAATCCATCGACATTTCCATCGGAGCAGGGGAGATGGTCGCGATCATGGGACCTTCCGGATCCGGCAAGAGCACACTGCTCGGAATTCTTAGCGGACTAGACACCCCGACTGCGGGGGAAGTCGTTCTCAACGGCAGGGACATTACGAGCCTGAAGGAAGCGGCACTAGCCACAGTCCGGAACCGATCCGTCGGGTTCATATTTCAGACCTTCAACCTGATAGCGCCGCTCACAGCTCAGGAGAACGTCGAGCTACCGGTTCAGCTCAATTCGCGCTCCAAACTCAACCCGGCAAGGCGGGCAAAAGAGCTTCTCAATCAGGTCGGACTCGCCGAGAGGGCGGGTCACCGGCCCTCTCAGCTCTCCGGCGGTGAGCAGCAGCGAGTCGCGATCGCTCGCGCCCTCGCCAATCAGCCACCAATCATTTTCGCCGACGAGCCGACCGGCAACCTTGACTCAGTCAACGGAGAAACTGTCATGGCTATGCTACGTGACCTCAACGCGCAGCTCGGCGTGACGATCGTGATCGTCACGCATGACCCGCGCGTGGCCGCGCAGTGCCACAGGATCATCCATCTGCTGGACGGCGAGGTGGAGCACGTGCAGGCAGCGAGAGGTTTGTCGGTGGACGGTAGACGGTAAACAGTTAACGGTATTCCGTACACGTACTCAGCACATGGCACTCGTACACGGTACCCCGTACACGGCACTCAGTAAACGCTTCCCGGTGGGCGGCAGGAAGTTGACAGACAGGGTACGCGGAACACGCCAGAGAGTAGGAACCCCTCGTCGAGGGCTTTATCGACTCGACTTTCTTCAGATCCAGCCAGACGAGACAGATCACGGGAGGACTTTTTCGATGAACCGACTTTCGCTTTACTTCAGGTATGCTTACCGGTCTTTTCGCCGGGCCGGCGTACGCTCGATGTTCGCCGTATTCTCTATCGCAGTTGGTGTAGCAGCCATCGTGGCGCTTCAGACCGTGGGTGCAAACGTCGATGCTTCACTTACGGGGAATGCCCAACACCTCAACCAGGGCGACGTCAACGTTCAAGCTTCTGGAGGCGGATTCACTCCGTCACAATACGCACTCTTCGGGCGGCTCAAGCGTCAGGGAAAACTGTTGGACTACACACCACTAGTCGCGGTTGACGGCATGGGTAGGGCAGTCGGGGGAGACGCCGCCATAGCCTCGCTCCAGAGCGTCCAAGCGGTGGACCCAGCGAAATTCCCCTTCTACGGTCGGATAAACGCGGATTCCCCCAGGGGACAGGGAGTCTCAACGCTACTACGCAGCAACCACGACGCATTGATCTCCGAGGCCACGGCGGCAAGCCTTCACCTTCATGTTGGCAACAGCATCGCCGTGAGCTACGGACCAAACGTGGGTTGGCACCGGCAAGCCTTCAGGGTCACCGGGATCGTTCCGGACACGGCGTTTAGCACGGGCGTCTCAACGGCTAACGAGACTGTAGTTGTCCCCTATGCGGCACTCGAGCCACTGGCCGGACGGTCCGGAGATGCGGCAAACGCCGTGTTCATCAAAACGAGCACGGCTCGACAGGCCGCTCAGGTCAAGACGACACTCCGTCACCGCCTGGGAGCGCTTCCCGGCGTTCAAACAGCTGCCGATTTGCAGAAACAAAACCAGCAGGGCGGCAGGCAGCTCACACAATTCCTTACCATCATGGGACTGGTCGCCGTGGTGCTGGGCGGTATCGGAATCGTCAACACGATGCTGGTATCGGTGCGACGCCGCCGAAACGAAGTCGCGGTGCTCAAGTCGCTGGGAATGAAGGGCCGACAAATCATCGTGGCGTTCCTATTGGAGTCAATCATTCTCGGGATAGCCGGAAGCATTGTAGGCATCGCGGGGGGCCTGGGCGTCAGTGTGGTAGTAAACGACATTACGGCAAACCTCCTAGGCATCTCCCTTGGCTGGCAGGTCCACCCGACTCCGATTGTGATTGGACTCATCGTCGGCGTGGTGTTCACCCTACTCTTCTCATTCCTGCCCCTGTACCGGGGGCTGCAAGTCCGCCCGCTGGCGGTCATTCGTGAGGACGAGGAAACTGGCGCGCGTAGCCTGGCGAGACGCGGTGCCGATGCTTCCGTCATGGTCGCGATGACCGTCGGTCTTTCGGTGGTGATGGGCGTTGTGGCGGCCGCCGTCATCGGGTTCGGCGGAGCGTCAAAAGACGTGTTGGTGGGAATCGGAATAGGGTTGGGGAGCATGGTCGTGCTTGGAGTACTGACGCAATGCTTCGCGTGGCTGGTCTGGCTCATCAGCAAGATGCCCAGTCTACGAAGCCTGACTCTGCGCCTGGCACTGCGCAACATGAACCGCCAGAAGCGGCGCCTCGCTTCGACCCTTCTCGTGCTGTGCATCGGCATCGTTTCCGTCGGCAGCATAGCCATCACGGCTCAGAACATCAAGGCCGATCTCAGCGGCGGTGTAGCGAGCGACAACTCGTTCAACGCGCTGGTCTTAACGGGGTTAAGACCGCAGGATCAGACGCGAGTAGCCACGGTCGCGGGCAAGCTGCCGGGAATGAAGTCTACTGAGCTAGCGGCGGTGAGCAATGGAGCGCGCGTTGTCGCCATCAATGGCCGCCCGGTGCAAACCCTGATAGCTACTGCCGTCGCACAAAAGAAGCAGGGCGTGGGTGATGCGCCGAGAGCGATCAAGGGCATCGCGGGCCGGAACCTCCGCGCTACAGGAAAACTCCCGGGAGCCATGCTCGAGGGACGAAATCTCGGACCAGCCGACATCGGCACTAATCACATCGTCGTCAGCCCCGTTTTCCATACGGTGCTGGGAGTCAACCCCGGCTCGACTCTGACCTATAGAGTTAACGACAAGACGACTAACTTCAAGGTAGTCGGAGTGACCAGCGACAAATCGCTGTCGTTTACCCTTGCGCACGCGTCCGCCGACAACAGCTACCTCATGCGCGTCGGCGCCTTCACTCAGAGCTCGGGCAGCTACGGCATCGCTTACCTCAAGATCGATCCCAGATACCTCGCGTCCGATGTCGCGCAACTCCGCAGGAAGCTCTCGGGAGCACCAGTTCTCAACCTCGCGTCGTACGCCAACACGTTTAGCTCACTCATCGATCAGCTCGCCCTGTTTCCGGAGATAATCGGTGCCCTATTCCTGGCAGCGGGAGCGGTGATCATCGCGAACACGGTGTCACTCGCCATGCTCGAGCGTAGGAAGGAGATAGCGGTGATGAAGTCGATAGGAGCAAGCCGCCGGCTGATACTGCGGCAGCTGCTGACGGAGAACGCGCTGGTTGGCTTCGTAGGGGCCGCAGTCGGAACTATCCTCGCCATGGCCGCCACACTACTCGTCGACGACGCTTTGTTTCAGATACCGGTAAGCTTTTCAGCGCCAACGATTCTGGGGTTACTTACTCTCGGCACAGTCTTGGCCGCCGGAGCAGCTCTCCTCACGGCATGGCCGGCGTCGTCAGAGAAGCCGCTGACGGTGTTGAGATATCAGTGAGTTTTCAGTTTTCAGTTTTCAGTTGTCAGTTGTCAGTTCGCGGTTGCCTCGAACGTGAACGGTAATCGGTAATCGGTGGATGACGCCTCGTCGGGTCTTGAGACCGGACGAGGCGTTTGTCGCTTCGGGGTTCAGAGTTCTTCACGAGTGGCAAGCCCTACCGGCTTCCTGCACACCGAAAACGAGGGGAGCGCTTTGACTGGCGCCACCGGACTTGGAGGACTACAGGATCTTCGTCACATCCAGCTCGGGATAAGTTGCCAGGTGGGCCAGGACGAGGTCGCGGATCTCTTCTAGACGCAGGGCCGATTTGGCTTCGAAACGCATGGTTAGATTGGGCTCGGTGTTAGAGGCTCGGACTAGGCCCCACCCATCGCCGAAGTCTACCCGGGCCCCATCCAGGGTGATCACTTTGTACTGTGCCTCGAAGTGTTTTTGAACGCTGGCGATGATCCGGAACTTCTCGCTGTCGGGACAGTAGAGGCGTTGCTCTGACGTTGCGAAATAGTGTGGCGCCGTGGACATTACTTCTGACAGAGATTGGTTCTGCTGCGCCAGATACTCGAGGACACTGCACATGGTGAAGGTGCCGTCATCGAAGTCGATGCGCGGGTCATCGAAGAAGACGTGGCCGCTGAACTCTCCGGCGAGCGGCGAGTGCTCCTGCTTTCGCTTCTCCGAGATGTTAGGGTATCCAGTCTTCCACATGATCGGGATGCCGCCGTGTGCCCTAATGTCCTCAGGAAGAGCGAGACTCGTCTTGACGTCAAAGACTATTGCGGCGGGGCCCTTTTGCAGGACTTTTCTCGATAGGGGGATCAGGTACTGGTCGGGCCACAATATCTCACCCAGGTTGTCGACGACGCCGCAGCGGTCGCCGTCGCCGTCTAGGCCGATACCAATGTCGCAGTCTTCTCGCTTGACGATGGCGATCAGATCGACAAGATTCTCTTCTTTGAGTGGGTTGGGAATATGATGCGGGAACGTGGAATCAGGCTCGATGTAGAGCGGGACAATCTCGCAGCCCAGTTTCTCCAGAATAGTGACGGCCGTCGGGCCGGCCACTCCGTTTCCGGAGTCCAGGGCTACCTTTAGCGGCCGCTCTATCTTCACGCGGCTCGTTATATAGTCGACGTATTCGGGGATGACGTCGTGTTCGGTGTAGGTTCCATTACCCACCGCAAACTCAGCGGACTGCGTGATCTTGCGGATGTCCTGGACCTCATCGGTATCAATCGGAATACTCGAGGCACCGGATCGCCAGCGGTTCTTTAGCCCGTTGAATTCGGGAGGATTGTGCGAGGCAGTGATGACGGTCCCGCCATCCGCTTCGAGCGCGCCGACGGCGAAATACAGAACCGGCGTCGGCACGGCGTGGACGTCGACGACGTCACAGCCGGTCGATTGCAACCCGGCTATGTATGCATCAGCAAACTCCTTCGAGCTCGCTCTGACGTCGCGGCCGACAGCCACCTTGCCGGGACGACCTATCTTTCGTTGGAGAAGCGTCCCATAAGCCTTGCCGAGCACTCTCAGCACCTCAGGGGTCAGGTCGTCGCCGACGATACCCCTGATGTCGTACTCGCGGAAGATGTTGGGATTCACCTGTACAGTAGTACTCATTCTTCTCCTCACAAACGTTGATCGGTTCGCGGGTACCGCGCGGTCTGGCCAATCCTACTTGCCGGCCAAATCAATTCTCGCAGCTTGTTCCCACTCGCGCAGCCCGAATAGCGGGGCGCATGCTCGCCCCGGTGTACATATACATCCCGACGCATTGGAGTGTTTCTATATCTCCGCAGCTCACTCCGACGTCGACATTCAGGAGACCGAGGAGGAGCCACCCCGGGCAGCTCACGTAAGGGAAGCAGCTGACTCCTTGGCCACGGGTTGGGCTATCTCCCAGACGTTGCCGTCGGGGTCTTTGAAGTGGGCGGTGCGAAGCCCCCATTCGCGATCGATGGGCGTCCTGATGAACTCGACGCCTTTGGCCACGAGCTCTTCGTAGATGCCATCAACATCGTCCACAAAGGAGACCAGCTGCGATGTGGCTCGGGTGCGTCGCGGATCGTCTACCGCTTCATCCGAAAGCAGCTCCCGCGCGCCCTTCATAGTCAGCAGGATGAGTAGCACGGGATCGAAGTCGAACCCGGCGGATGCCTCGTCCGCGAACTTCATGGGAATACCCAGCGTATCTCGGTAAAAGGCCTTCGAACGCTCCAAGTCGCTCACAAACAGCACTGCGACGTTGATCTGCTTCAGCTTGACGGTCACGGTTGAACCTCGCGTCTTTGGGTGGTCGACGGTTGACGGTACTCAGTTGACGGTTGACGATGAACAGTCGACGTTGCAACACTTCGGGGGCAGCCAAAGGGCGACTCGCCTGCAATTCGCATTATGGCGACGAAGCAGTAGAAACGTGAACTCCCGTGCCTAGCTATCCCGGGTGGGTGGTTATCTGAGGATATCAAAGCCATTTGAGCCGCGCGGGCCGCTCTCGGCAGTTTGGCGGACATATCGGGTCGTGCCGATCGCGTGAAAGGAGATGACGTCCTACACGCCTCAACGCATCTCGAGGAGTCTGGACATATAGTGGTAATGGCGGTCGATTCGCCGCCCTGGTCACCCTTTTCCAGAGCGCGGGGTCGGAGGCAGCCGATTGATGGCGGCCGCTATCACGCGTTTCTTGAGAGCACAGTGCTGGAGGCGGCATGGACGGGTGGCACATCCGGTATGTACATTTCCAAAGTCCTCGGCTTAGCCCGACAGAAACAAGGAGGAGACGAAGCAGTGACTCTCGGGTGGATTACGGCAAAGGTCTACAAAACGTATAGGCTCCGGTCTCTCTGGGTCATCGCCATAGCTACGGCGGCGATCGCCCTCGGTCTCACGCCTGAGACCAGCGTTCTGGCACAGCCGACGGCGGTTCGATCTGCCGGCGGTGCGCTGCCCACCAGATGGCACCGAATCGGGCCAACCGTCGATGGGAGTCCAGTCGGGGACGCAGCTCCACTCGCCGGACGCGTGAGCGCTTTCGCAGTGTTGGGAGGAAGGGTGTCGGTCGAAGTTATAGGGACCCTGGCAGGCATTTGGAGGAAGACCGGGACTGGATCGTGGCATGACGAGACGAGCGCGAGCTGGCCGTCGACGGCAATAGGGTCCCTTGCCGTCGACCCGCTCAAGCCAAGCGTGCTGTATGCGGGAACCGGCTATGACGACGTCGACGACAGCGGCGTACAGGCCGGCGAAGGAATACTGAAGTCGACCGACGGCGGAAGGTCGTGGGCGCCATTGGCAGCCAGCCAGTCCCTCATCCGTGGATACGGCGTGACCGGCCTGGCCGTCGATCCGAGGAACGATCGCGTCGTGGTGGCAGCCGCGAACAACGGCCTGTTCAGGTCGGCCAACGCCGGCCGCAGCTGGACCGAGGTAAAGCCTATTAGTCCCGGACCATATGGCGTGGCCGAGGTGCGGCTGGCGGTGGACCCGGTCAGCGGAGTTATGCTGGCCGGCGTCGCACAGAGCTACGGCATCAAGGCGAGGCTCGCCTCCCGTGTTTTATCTACGGGCCATGCCATTTACAGATCGACGAACGGGGGCCGGACATGGTCGGCGTATGCTGTCGACTCGGAGAGTGGCGGCGGGCAGGTGGTCGTTCCAGCGATAGGAACAATCAAAGGAGGCCCAACGTATGCGTACGCCCTCGACAGCACCGGCGGCGTTCGCAGTGGGGTCTACACCAGCGCGAACGGAGGGCAAAGCTGGCAGCTCCGAACCGTCCAGGACGTGACGACGAAGGCAAGCATTGGCCAGATGGTTGTCGACCCGCTCAACGCGAAGCGCGCATACTTCGCCCAAAGTGACGGCCCCTTCGAGTACACGTGGGGCTCATCCAGTGTGGCCACGATCGTAAGCAGCGATGGTAGCTTCCCCGAGTTCGGCGACTGGCGCGCCCTGGCGATAGGGCCCGCGCCGAACTCAGCTTGGGGGCTCTACGGGGGCACGGACGGGGGACCGTGCATGTACAGCTTCCGGACCCGCCGCTTCTATAACCAAAGCGCGGGACTCACCTCTGGGATCGATTACTTTGGCTCGGCCGAATCGGCGAACCGGGAGGTCAGCGGTGCACAAGACCTCGGTGTTGACGTCTACGGAGGCAGCAAGGTGCGTGAGGTGTATCACGCCGACGCGTTCGGAGTCCTGATCGATCGCAACAAGCCATCAACATATTACGCCGGCATTTATGGAGCATATGGCGAAACCGAGTTTGTAGTTTCGCATGACTCGGGCGCAACGTGGAACCCCGTGGCACTGCCCGGCCCTCAGCCAACAGCACCCTTCTACATGAGATTGGAGCAAGCCTCCGACGACCCAAACCTGCTGATTCTTCCCGAGCAGAACGGAACTCTGTACATAAGCGCCGACGACGGCAAGCACTGGGTGGCCCGCACGATCGGAGGTCTTGCGGGAGACTATCTGACTGCAGTGCGTGCCGCTCGAATACCCAGCGCCAAGAATCCGGTCATTTATGCCGGAACGGGATTCGGATACCTTTGGCGCAGCACGACTCTGGGCGCGACCTGGACGCGTCTGCGCAGAACTTTTCCGCTGTCGGTGAAGGACATTGCGATCGACCCTGCCGGCTCCCCCACTACCGCTAAGGAGCACGTGTTTGTCGCTCTGGGGGTGTATGCGCCGCAAGCATATGCCACGAGCCGTGTTGCCGGGGACGTCCAGGTATCGAACACCAGCGGCACGACGTGGACGGACATTGGCCGCCCGCTTTCGAGGACTTCCGTGAACGCGCTTCTCCTGACCCGGGCAGGGCTGCTCGCGGGTACCGACAATGGGGTACGCGTGTACCGAGGCGGGCGATGGTCACAGGCGGGGACCGACTTGCCCAACGTGAGGGTGAATGATGTTTTTCTCAGCAACGACGGGAGGGCGTTGTTCGCCACCACGTACGGTCGCGGCACATGGGAGTCGACCCCGTGAATGGTTCGTTTCGAAGTCATGACGCTATCGCAGAGGCGCGCGTCCTTCTGAACGACACAGCGTAGGGACGGGGTGTCGAAGTAGAGCACCGTCTTTGATGCTTGGCGATGACGTGGCCGGACTCGAGACAGACCTCGTGAATAGGGACAGCCTGGGGCGAACTTGAGTGGTGAGGTGTCAAGTTGGGGTTCGTCGCCTCGCCGTCTACGACGGCGGCAGCCCAACCCCAGCGCCAAAAAAGATTTCCGCGAACCAGGGGGCTATGGGTGACTTAAGATGCGGACAGAACTTGGCGTAGACTCGGGCGACGATGCGGTTTTCGCGATTAGAGGCAACGCAATTCACGAGCACCAAGCGCTGAGGGCAATGTTCTTGACCCGCGACTCGCTGATGCGATGACATGTATCGCTAGGTGCCGTCACAGAAGCCTGCCCTCTGGCGACCCGTCCCTGAGGCAAATCAAGCGCAACGCGACGTCGCGGACTCGGATGGGCAGTTCGAGGCATGGGCAAAGCATCAAATACATTAGGGAGCGGAGCGGGGCTAGATCCTGCCGGCGCGGCGAAGTGGCGCGGTGATATCGAAGACATAGCGCAGCAGCTCGGTTTGCTCGTCGGTCTTTTCGACATCGCGGCGGCTCATGGCGATCCCCGCGGTTTGCAGCATCCGGTCGAGGTCGTACTCCTGGTACTGGCCATCTCCACCCCAAACGAAGCAGGGCACCACTTTGGGCAGCATGCCACCCCCAAATAGGTTGCAGCCTGTCCCGATTGCGCTCCCCGAGTTGAGTAGAACCCCGATTCCGAGCTTGACGTGGTCCCCGACGATGCTTCCCAATTTGGTCAGTTTGGTGTCGAACTGGCTACCGGCTACGTCCACTCTCACCGACCCGTAGGTATTCTTGAGATCACTCGTCGTGGTCATGGCTCCGGCATTTACCCACTCGCCGAAGTAGCTGTGACCGATAAACCCGTCATGGTACTTGTTCGTGTACGAGTGAAAGATCGTAGCCTCGACTTCGCCGCCAATCCGACAGTACGGACCTATGGAGGTGAACTCTCGTATTTTCCCGCCAACCACACGAGCGTGGGGGCCAATATACACCGGACCCTGGACGTACGAAAAGGGCTGAATCGAGGCGCCCTCGTCGACAAAGATCGGGCCGTCGCGAGCGTCCAAAACGCTCATGGCCATGACCTCGGCGCTAGGGGCCACGTAGACCTCGTCGGGATTGTATACAGCAGCGGCCGGATGAACGGAGTTGTTGTGCCCGCGCTTTCCGGCGCCGGCGAAATCAGTAGCTATCTGCGTCCCGTTTTGATGGATAACATCCCAGGGGTAGGAAACCAAGGCTGCATCGACGCGATCGACCGGCACCTCACGGGCAATGGTCGCCATCACGCTCTGGCTATCCTGCTCGGCGAGCCATTTCAATCCGATCGTCAATCGTGGGCCCGATAGACGGGCGGCGACGAGATGCTCCCCCGACACGAAGAGGCAATCCTCGCCCTCCGGAGGAACGGCTTCCACCAGGTTCTTGGTAGCCAGAACACGTCCATTGACGAACAAGACCTGCCGATAGGACTGCAGCAGATCCCGCGAGTTCCCGATCAGGGAGGCGCGCCATTCGTTCTCCGCCGACCGAGCGAGGAAGGGGCGGCACAGGTGACGAACGTGGCAGCCGTTGTAGGCCTGGGCGATTTTGTCGTACAGGCTACTCATGCCGCAGCGGAGGTCGAAGACAGGCCGAGTGTAGGTCAAGGGCAGGAAGGCATCAGCCTTCTCGTCCTCAAAGACGCAGATCGTGGGAGTTCCCATGAAGGAGGTCAACCCGCGAGTTGTGACCGGCCCTGAGCGATGATGCTGCGCAGCACGCGAGCCAGCTTCTCCGAGTCGTGTCGAATAACCGTCACAGTTTGCTCGCTGGCCTGGCCGCCCTCAGGATCGAAGGTCAGCCGGTTTTCTTTGATGACTTCAATGATGTCCGCTTCGATGACCGTGGAACCGCCGATGTTGAGCGTTGTGGAGCCGGGGAATCTGCCTCCGAGGACGACTTTAGACGAGTCGACATGCTCCTCGGGCGTAACCATAATCGGATACGACTTGGTTACCTCATATCGATTGAGGATGTTCGATCCAGGGTAGCTGCGGTTCACGATGGTGTAGGTAGGGGGAAAACCGGCGAACCGGCGAAAGTTTTCGATAAAGTCGCTCACCGTCCAACCGTCGGTACGGCCCGGTTCAGTCATGATGTTACAGACGAACACCGTGGGAGCATGACTGGCTGCGATGCGATCGCGCAAGCGGGTTGCGAGCAGCGCGGGAACCACGCTGGTGTAGAAGGAACCGGGACCAAAGACGATGAGGCCTGCTGTCGAGACAGCGCTGTCCAGCTCCTGGCTGAGCGGCCACGTGTCCGTGGCAGCCTGGGAGTGGCCATCGGACGACAAGAACACCTCGGAGATCGGCTCATGCAAATCGTGCTCGATGCGGCTAGCCCCCACGACCAGCTGACCGGTGCTGAGGCGCGCTACTAGCTGCGCATTTTCGGCGGTCGCGGAAACCACCCGAGCGTCCGGGTGCGACGCTCGCACGAGACGGCCGATTGTACGGAAATCGCTTCCCGGCGGGGGGACCGCGACGAGCCGTCCTGCCGAATCACGCAACGCGTTCAGAATGACGAGAAGACCCATGTGGCCGCTGAACACCACCGCGCTGGGCAATCCATGGCCACTGGGACGGCTGACCAGAATGCTACCCGGCTCCTGCTCCACGAGGGAGAGGGTCACACCGAGGCTACTACGGTTCAGCTGCCAGAGGGCCACGGCGATCAGTAGAATGCCTACGCCAAACACGATGATGCCCTGCGGAATTTTGCCGAGAAATCGCAGGGTTACGTCATCTATGAAGGTGCCGGGAAGTATGTGACGGGCGACGTCGAGGACGGCAACACCAAGTCCCGCGCCCAACAAGAGCAGCCCAATGCCCAGGACGGCGAGCCACACGTTTACTCTGGCCCCGGCTCGTAACCACGTAGTCAAGTCATCCTCCGAAGGGACCCGTGGCCTCCCGAGTCATACTTGCGGCAGCTTAGCTCAGCTCACGGCCATGCGGAACGGCATCTGCTAGCCTGTGGGAGTATAGCACCGGTGAATGTTTGCCTATCTCGGACACCACGAAATCTGTCGTTTTTCTGGGTGGCGGCACGGGATCTCCCCGTCTTTTGCTGGCGCTCAAGCCCCTGCTACGGGACTTCCGGTTCACGGTCATCGTACCGACCACAGACACCGGTCGAAGTACTGGGGTTGTCCGGCGACTCCTAAACGTTCCAGCCCCCGGCGACCTCCGGCACTGTCTAGCGACGCTTTCGGGCCCACATTCATTGTGGGGACAAGCACTCGAGCGACGCCTGAGCTCGCCGGGACATCCAGACCTGGACGGGATGGCGGTGGGGAACCTGCTGGTTGGAGCGATGATCCAGCAGACGGGCAACATCGGCGAGGCGGCCCGGCACCTGAAGGCCATGTTGGGGATAGAGGCCGATGTGCTGCCCGTCAGCATCGAAGACATCCACCTCAGCGCCACTCTGGCTGACGGTTCCCGGGTATACGGCGAGCTAGAGGTACGCCGGCCGGGGAAGTCGCCGGTCGTCGAGCTTCGAGTCGACGGACAGCGAGAAGGTGTTTGGCCACCGGTCACTCAAGCAGTGACGGAGGGGTCACACCTGATCATTGGTCCCGGAAGTCTTTGGACCAGCATCGGCGGGGTACTTTCGGTATGCGGAATGAAACAGGCGATTATGGAGTCGGCGTCCCGCTCCGTGTTTATCTGCAACACAACGACGCAGCCTGGTCAGACCGACGGACTCGACTTTGCCGCACATGTCTCGGTGATCACGGGATTGCTCGGGCGGCCGCCTGACATCGTGATCGCCAACTCCGGACGTCTGACTGAAGAGGTCGAGTCGGGGTTACGGTCGGACGGATTGATCCCAATCCGTCCGACAGAGGCGGAGATTGAGGCAGTCGAAACGGAGGGGATCAGGGTGATCGTCAGTGACGTACTCGCTCCGCAGGCGGCAAAACCTCAACTTTGGGAAAAACTGCACACGGCGTACCACGACACGGAGACGGTTTCGCGTATACTCGCCGAGTTATTGATGGGCCGACGCTCAGGGCACGACGCGGGCGGATCGAGCCCGCGATAGACTCCAGGACATGACATACGAGAAGCTGTATACGTCCGGGCAGTACGCCGATCGCAATCCGGGCTGGCATGCGGATGAGTCTCCATGGAAGGCGCGGGCGATCGCCCGCATCCTGCAAAGAAATCGGCTAAGGCCCGGAACAGTCATAGACGTCGGCTGTGGAGTGGGCGAGGTTCTGGCATGTCTACAGCCGTTGCTTGGGCCGGACGTCGAACTCCGCGGGTATGACATCTCTCCGACCGCCATAGAGCAAGCTCAGGGCCGGCGCAATGATAGGCTCCATTTCGAGCTGGGCGATCCGCCGAATCCAGGCGAGCCGGTGGACATCTTGCTGGCGATCGACGTGCTCGAGCACATCGAAGACCACCTGAGCTGGCTACGGCAGATACGCGGGCGAGGCGAATACACGGTCTTTCATATTCCGCTCGACCTTACGGTGCATCGGGTGATACGGGCAAACGCGCTACCCGCCATACGGCGGCGGTACGGCCATCTGCACTACTTCAATCGTGAGCTGGCTCTCACAGCGTTAGCAGAAACGGGCTATCAGGTCCTGGACTGGTCATACACGGAGGAGTTTCGCGAAGGGAAGAGGGGCACGGCCGGAGGCAAGCTTTTGCGGTTCGCCCGTCAGGCGAGCTATGCGGCCAGCGCCGACTGGACAGTGCGGGTACTAGGCGGATGCCGGCTGATCGTACTGGCGAGTTGAAATCGCGGCAACGGTCAACATAGGACATCCGGCCCGACGGCGTACTCTTGAGTCCCCGTCGATAGAATGGAACCGACTGGTAAGGAGTAAGGATGGCCCTCCGTGTAGGTGACCGAGCACCCGACTGGACGCTTGCTGCCGCGGTCGAGAACGCCGTCGGGGAAGTCTCTCTGGAATCGCTTCTGACTGGAAAGCGAGCTTTAGTCCTCACGAGCTATCCGCTAGACTTCACGGGCGGCTGCACCAATCAGATGACGCAGTTCCGGGACGCCTACGAATCCTTCCGCTCCAGCGACGTCGAGGTGGCCTCGGTCAGCGTAGACAGTCCGCACTGTCACCTGGTGTGGGCACGGCTCCTGGAGATACCGTTCCCAATGGTGAGCGATTTCAATCGAGACCTATCACGCGCGTATGACATAGTCGGCGCCGGATCCCCGCACCTGAGAGATACGGCCAAGCGAAGCGCGTTCGTGATAGATCCCGATCGGATAATCCGGTATGTCTGGCAGCGGGACGATGGACTACCTCCTGTTGCCGAGGTGTTGTCAGCGGCGCAATCCGTCGGTCCATAGTGATAAACTGCGCCGAGTGATGTCCTTTTAGGGGAAGGGATGGTGAAATGGACGATGCTCAGATTTCGGCATTGACGGAGCGTATCGACAGCTTGTGCCAGAGCATTGCCGAAAGTGCGACCGAGTGCAACAACATCGAGCATTTGATTCGCATCATTGGGGCATTGGAGTGCGTGTTTATGTCCGGCCACGACGATATCGACTATGAAGACGACAACGGTGAGCGGCGGGCAGACGCGTGAGCGACGGGAGCAAGAGTTCTTCATTGCAGGCGCCCAGTTGTGTGAATTCGTCAATCGGGTGATGACCCTATTGTGACGAGAGCCGCGATGGTTCACACTATAGTCGAGAGTTAGGAAAGCCGCTCGATAGTGATGCGGGCCCGGACTTGGCTCTCGACAAAGTCAGCATATCAATCCGCTTTGGGGGCGCGACCCCACCAGTTGAACGACTGGTGGGGTCATTTTTTGTCGCCTTTCCGGCTTAGCAGCGCCCCAGCCACTTTTCCAGGAGTGATCTCCCCTTTCGGCCGATGCCGCGGTGAGGTCGAGGGCAGCATGCTGGAGTTAGACGCAGAACAACTGCGAGCACATTAGTATGCGGGACCACGCATGGAGGATTTTATGGTTACAGATAACAAGGCTGACAACTCCCTCGTCGCGCTTTCGAATTCACTCGCCGAGGCAGTGGAGACGGCCGGCAACCACATCGTCGCGGTTTCGGCGCGACGACGGAGCGCAGCGAGCGGGATAGTGTGGCGCAAAGGCGTCGTAGTTACTGCCGATCACGTGATCGAGCGGGACGACAAGATCAGCGTCAGCTTCGGAGACGGAGCCAAGGCCGAGGCCACCCTGGCGGGGCGAGACCCCACCACTGACCTGGCCATTCTCAAGGTGAAGACGAACGAGACACAACCGGCTACCGGTCCCGAGTCGAAGGACCTGAAGGTCGGCCATCTTGTCGTAGCGGTTGCGCGACCGGGAGAGAATGGGCTCAGCGTGAGCTTTGGATCAATCAGCGGGCTGGGCGGACAGTGGCGCACATGGTCGGGCGGCAAGATCGACCAGTTGATCAGGCCTGATGTCACGTTCTACCCCGGATTCTCCGGTGGCGCACTTGTAGATATGACCGGCCGCATAGTCGGCGTCAACACCTCGGGGTTGTCACGAAGCATGCCTCTCACCATCCCGTCATCGACGGTCAATCGAGTAGTCGAGACGCTTCTCAAGTCCGGCCGGATCTCGCGCGGGTACCTTGGAGTCAAGATGCAATCGGTCACGCTATCTGAAGGTCAGGCGCACGCACTCGGTTTGCCCGATGGGAAGGGCCTTCTCGTCGTGTCGCTGGAGCCGGCGGGTCCGGCGGCGACGGCCGGTGTGCTGGTCGGAGACATTCTCATCGCCATAGAAGGAAAGCCGGTTACGGAATCAAACTCGGTTCAGGGAGTGCTCGATCCAGAAACGGTCGGGAAGCCGGTGACGCTGCGGATCGTTCGCGGCGGATCGGAGGCAAACGTACGAGTCACGGTCGGGGAGCGCCCCCATCGGGGAGGCAGCAATGGCTAGAGATATGTTGGAGACGCTCGCGAACGACGCAAGCGCGTCCGAATCGCTGCAGGCGGCGGTAGAGCGAGCACAACGATCGACTGTAAAAGTGCGGATCAATCACCAGGCCGGAGGCTCGGGGATAGTTTGGGACCATCATGTGATCGTGACCAACGCCCACGTGGCCATGCGCAGTCCGATCGAGATCGTCACGTTCGAGGACGTTTCGCTGCCCGGAGAGGTGATCGCCCGTCGAGCACAGGATGATCTAGCGGCCATTCGCGTCCAGGCTGACTCCATGTCGACCGCAATGGTGGGCAACTCGGCGACCGTTCGCCCCGGACACGTGGTGTTCTCGCTGGGTAATCCTCTGGGGATGACGACCTCCCTGGCCGTCGGCGTGGTGCATGCCATCGGTCTTCCGGCGCCCGGACGGCGTCACGCATTGATTCAAGCCGACATCAGGCTGGCTCCGGGATATTCGGGCGGCCCTATGCTGGATGCAGCCGGCGCGGTCATCGGGGTCAACACGATGGTTTCCGGTGGCCTCGGGTTAGCCATTCCGAGCAACATGGTTGCCGATTTCCTCGCCACGCACTCGCGCCCGCGTCTGGGCGTAACGCTGGAGCCGGTGACTTTCCCTCGGGAGCGGCAGGCGGCGGCAGCCGGACTCCTCATTACCGGCGTGCTTCCAGGTAGCCTGGCCGAACGGAGACATCTCTATGTTGGAGACATCATCATCGGCATCAACAATCAAGCCACGGGCCGCCCGGAGGAGTTAGCAGACGCGCTGCGTCAGGCTCCCTCGGCTCGGATCGAGCTTTTGCGGGGCAGCGGCGTCGTCACCATCGAAGTGGAGCTGACCGGATGGCCGCCATCCAGCGCGAAACGGGCGGCGTGAAATCAGTCGTTGTTTTTTCGGCCTCGGCAGTGGTGCGAGCGGGCCTTGAGTCCATCGTGGATTCGACGGGCTCGCTCACCAGCATTGGGTCGGCCGGGACGGCACCGGAGCTGTTCGAGCTGGTAGAAAGCCGCCAACCGGACGTGGTGCTGGCCGACGTCGACTCCGCGGATGTCGAATCACTCGCGGAGATACTTCATGGGGCGGATGCGGTCGTCACCCTGACAGATGACGCAAGCAGCGAATTCATTGGAGACGCCTTCCGACTCGGGGCGCGCGCGGTCCTACCCCGCAACGCAGGGTCAGGCGAAATACAAGCCGCAGTTGAAGCGGCCGCGTCAGGACTGGTAGTGCTGCACCCGGCGCAGACCGTGTCGCTGACAGGTATGCCGGGCATGACCCGGCAGCGGACGGAAATGGCCGAACATCTGACACCTCGGGAGATCGAGGTCCTAGGGATGCTGGCCGAGGGACTGGGGAACAAGACAATCGCGCGACGGCTAGGCATCTCTGAGCACACGGTCAAATTCCATGTGGGCTCCATCATGGGCAAGCTCAATGCGAGCAGCAGGACCGAAGCGGTCACGACGGGAGTGCGTGAAGGGCTCATCATGGTGTGAGGCTTTGGTTGGAGCGAGCGGACTCCGGGTCAGAGGATGCCGGTGCGGCATTTTCACACGGGGGGCGAGGCGACACTGCTGTACCAGTGGCTGCGAGCTAGCTGTCAGCGGCAATGAGTATGGCAGTAGAGGCAACGCCGCTGTTAGTGATAGGAGCGTCTGCGCCTCCAATGCCACCCGAAAGCGTGGGCAGTGCCTCTATTGCTTTGCTGCCGTTCGGATGGTAGATGAAACCATGGCAGGCCCACTTCCCCCAGGTGGGTCCACAAGAGCCGTCCGGCGCGACAGTGAGCGCCTGGGACGCGCCTGAGACATCACCCTTATCATTGATTCCCCACGCATACTCCTGCGGTCCGCCCAGCGTTGGGAGCTCAACCGCCGATTTGGCACCTGCTGCCAGCTCCACGCCGTGATCTACTCCTAGGGCGTCGACATAGTAGCCGACCACCGTCCCAGCGTTGTTGATGTCAAACGGTACAAAGGCTCCGATGTCCTTCATCTTGCCCTTGGCATACAGGAAGCCATCGCAACATCTCGACTTAGTTGCAGAGACGCCGACGATCTCGCCTTTGTCATTGCTTGCGGTAGCGTACGTGACCGCGCCACCAAGGGTGCCGATGTCGACCATGTTGTAGACCTGAGTTGTGGATGCCAGGGCCGTCATCTAGCCGGCACTTGGCGCCACCGCCAACATTACCGCGACGATGGCCGTGACAGTCATCAGCTTAGCGACATGCATTTCTAAGACTCCTCCTATTCATCCTTGTGGCTCCTCCTATTCACCTGATTGGCGGTCGGCGGCAGGCTAATTCGTTCATGGACGTCCTTTCTGGGGTCGGAATATCCACTATCCCGGAATCCTCACCGGCATGCCACAGCCCAACAGGAAAGCGTTATCACTCATCCAGCACTCCGAGACTGCACGGCACCACCCGGGCGACCACTAATCGCCCGAATCTATCTGCCGTGCGGTCCGACATCTGCCTGCCTGCAGCGAATCTCTGATGTTCGGCTCCAAACTCCGTGCAGCGAGCCGCGCCAAGCGGCAATTAGGACCAGAATAAGGGCCGCGCCAAACATTCATGACCAGCATGTGCGTCATCCAAAAATGGCTGCCTAGTATGCGGAGTCCGCAGTCTGCTGGATGCCTGGAGCGTGTATGCTCCCACTTCTCTCGCTCACATGCAATACTCTCCCTTTCTCCGACGCATTATCGACTTGCGCTCCCGGCGGCGTGGCGTATCTCGTTGTCCGGCAGCCAGCTATACTCTCGCAATGATGCAAAAGCACCAGCGACCGTGTGTTATATCTTCTTATCACGTGTCGCACACGCTGTCAAGGTATTACCATCACCTCGTTCGGTAGATGCGCCCTTGGTGTCACTCTGCAGCAGATCGTCCCGGCTAGAGGCGACAAATACCGGCGTACCAAGAACATGACACCTGAGCGCGTGGCGTACTCTCTCTCCAGGCGCAGAGCCCGCTTGTCGACGTCGGCCATCGTCGGCGCTTTGTGCTGGACAGTAAAGAGCCAGGTTGGATAGAAATCCAGCGATTCGGGGTAGGGCGGTTGACTCTTTTAGCTAGCATCAAATCAGGCGCACGACGACAGTCTCATAGACCTGGACATCGTCGACTGTTTCCCATCGCCCACATGGGAGCCTCTCACTCTACTGGTGGCTCAGGGCGATGTTTCTCTTTCTTCCCCCGACTCACCAAGGACGGCCCCGATGGCGGAGCCGGCCACGATTACCGACGCGCAGATGATCAACCAGCTCACGATGGCAAACACCACCCCGACCTGTCCGAACTGAGCGTTTTTGGACACGATCAAACGGGGCATGTACACCACCGAAACCAGGCTGAGCGCGATCAGACCTGCCGCCATGACCAGGCCTGTGGGAACAAGCCTCTTCAAAGGGACTCGCCAGCCCACCATGACCGACGCAGACCACATCCAAAAGGCGGCGCTGAACCCCAGCATTACAAGACCCACGATGTACCGCTCTCCCAGGAGCCCACGCATCCAGGCCAGGAACACAAAGAACAAAATCAGGCTAGCGAGCCAGAGTATGTCGCCGGCCATACCCTTCACACCACGTCTGGGCAGGTTCCAGGATCGTTCAAAGACGCGTCTCAGGGTGCGGGTAAAGCTCATCGTGCTGTAAATGAGAACCACTACCCCTACGACGGTCAAGCTGTCACGTACTTGACGGCCAGTTCCCGCCAACCCGTTCAACACTGATTGCGGGGCCCCATGCAAGCCCAAGAGGTTGAGCAGGGTAGTGCGAAAGCTCTTGCCGCCGCCGACGGCCGCGAATGAGGCAGCAACGACCATCAACGGGATCAGCGAAATGAACGCCTGCGCCGCCAGGCGAAAGGCGAGATCGACACCAGATATCGCAATGAAGCGCTCGATCATTCTTACCGGAATGCTGGTGCTGATGCCCTCAGGCAGAGGGAGAGGGAGGCGCGCTGCCCACTCGGGCAGCCGTTCGCCTTCCGCCACAGCGGTTTCCGGCGATGTCGTTTTCTCGCTCCGGGTCGCATCGGTCATGGTTCGACGCCGCCGCACCAGGAAACGGCGGCCGAACTCCGCCGGTATTCGGGCCCCCAAAGCACCGTGCCTGACATCAGGCCGACTCTCTCACCTGATCCCGGTTCATCGCGGCCCGGACCAGGCGGACCTCGCCGTAGGAGTAGCCGTCTCCGAGCCTTTCGAGAACGGGACGGACCGAGCCGTCGGCCGCAGACGCCGTCTCAAACGCGCGACGAATGGCAGCCTGCTTCGCCGACGGTACAAGTGCGTCCAGGTTGATGTTGGCACCAGATTCGATCGCGTTGGCGAGATGTAGCTCGACCGACCGAGGCGGGATGCCCCAGGCTGCCGCGATGTCGGATACGCTGAGCCCGGACTTGAACAAGCCGATGGCTTCCGACGTCGTGCCACTCGACGTGGGTATCCGCGTCGGCTCGTTCCGGGACGACACTTCACGTTTAGCACCGGTTTCATTCACGTACCGTTTGATGACATCGAGGCAGAGGTCGCCGTAGGCAGCGAGCTTACGGTCGCCGATTGCCGGAATGCGCCTTAGCTCTTGGCGCGTCACCGGGAGGGATGTCGCCATTGCGTGCAGGGTCCGATCGTAGAAGATCACGTAGGCAGGCACACTCTGCTCCTGGGCGAGACGCCGGCGAAGGACGCGAAGCCGCTCAAACAACTCGGGGTGCGGCTGGTCCGGATGCTCCACGACGGGCTTCTTGAAGTTGATGCGTTCAGGAAGCAACACGGGTTTGTGGTCTCGGAGCACCTCCATGCCGCGCGGGGAAACCTTCAAGACGTTGTACTCGGAGTCCAAGGTCAGCAGCCCTTCTCTCAGCAGCTCATCGCAGAGGAAGTGCCACTCGTCGGCAGGGGTTTGCCGTCCGGTTCCGTAGCATGCCAGGTCTTCGTGCCCCAAAGAGATCAATCGCTGATTGCGGGAGCCACGGAGAACCTCGATCACATAGGTCCGCCCAAATCGTTGACCCGTCTGGCGGACGGCCGCGATGAACTTGTGCGCGGCGTCGGTCATGTCTTGCAGTGGAGTTGGCCGGTCGCAGACGTCACAGCACGGTGGCGCCTGCGGCTTCGACGACTCTGAAAAGTAGGACAGGAGCTCAACTCTACGGCAGTGCGCTGACGTGGCCCAATCAGTCATTCGTCGCAGCTGGGTGTGCGCAATCTTCCGTTCAGCGTCTGTTGAGAGCTGATCGGCGAAATGGCGAGCCCTGGCAGCATCGGCGGGCTCATAGAAAAGGATGCAGTCGGCGGGGTCACCGTCCCGGCCTGCGCGGCCGCTCTCCTGGTAGTAGTTCTCAAGGGTCTTGGGGAGATCGTGGTGGACGACGAAGCGAACGTCAGGCTTGTCGATGCCCATGCCGAAGGCAATGGTTGCCACGATAACCTGAATCTCATCCTTGACGAACGCCTCCTGGCGACGAGTACGCTCATCGTTCTCCAGCCCGGCATGATACGCCTCCGCGCGTACTCCATCGGACTGAAGCCGGCGGGCCAAATCCTCTGTGGTGGCGCGGCTGAAGCAGTAGACGATGCCCGAGTCTCTGGGGCGGGACTTGATGTACTGAAGCAGCTCCTGGTAGACGTTGAGCTTGGGGCGAACTTCGTAGTAAAGATTAGGGCGGTTGAAGCTGCCGCGAAAACGTGCGGGGTTTCTTAGTACTAGCTGAATCTCGATGTCCGACTGAACCCGAGTCGTGGCGGTGGCAGTGAAAGCGGCGAACGGCACGTCGGGAAACAGGGGACGAAGCCCGTTCAGCTTACGGTACTCCCGCCTGAAATCGTGCCCCCATTCGGAAATACAGTGAGCCTCGTCGATGGCGAAGAGGGAGATTGGCGTCGTCTGCAGCAGGCGCAGGAATCCAGGCATGACAAGGCGCTCCGGAGCGACGTATACCAGCTTGAGCTCACCGCGGCTCAGCCGTCTGGCCCGGTGGTTCATCTCTTCCCGCGACATCGAGCTGTTTATACAAGTCGCTTCCACTCCCAGCTCGAGCAGTGCATCAACTTGATCCTTCATGAGGGCGATCAGCGGTGAGACCACGATCGCCGTGCCTTCGAGCATCAGTGCCGGGAGCTGATAGCAGAGGGACTTGCCACCGCCCGTGGGCATGAGAGCCAGGACGTCCCGACTCTCGAGCAGCGCGTCGACAATCCCTTGCTGATTGGTCAGAAATGATGAGAACCCAAACACCGACGAGAGGACGTTCTCAGCTGTGCCCCGGTCGACGTTTCCGATTGCCAATGAGTCTCCAGTCCATAGTGGCGGATACCCAGAGAGCTGCTGCCGTCCGCATCATTCGATGGCGTTAGAGCGGCTCAGGCCAAGCGTAGAGGCAGACCACCGCGCGGGTGTCCAGCGCCGAGGCATCCTTCCCAGGGCTCCAGCCATCTGACTGTAGCACCCTCGTTTAGGTCACGCCAATGGGAGCAGCATTCCATGCGCCTTGGCGGCGCGGCTCTTTTCAACGGTTGATGTACGCGGGGAGTCTCGCGCCCCTCTTAGGTCTCTTGACCCAGGTCATCTGCTTCCTGAAGCTGCTCTCTCGCTTCTTCTTGCAGCTTCTTGATCTCTCCGGCCGGCCGCTCCTCGACGCCGATAATCTTGTTCTCGGTGTTCTCCTGCGCTGCGATCAGAGCGTCGAGTTTGAGCTGGATGGCCCGGTTCGACCGCTCGGTGCTGTGCTGGATCAGGAACACCATGATCAGGGTCACAATGCTGCTTAGCGTTTCGATAACCCTGATGTATCCGTTATTGCCCAGTCCGTAATAGAACAGCCCAATCCCCCAGAGCAAAACCACGAAAACGGAGGACACCCAGGCCCACGGATGGCCGGTAAACTCAGTGATGCGATCGGCTAACCGAGTGATGGACTTCTGCATATTTATCCTCCTCACCGAGAGCGACGCGGATGTGGGCGAACCGGGACTGGGTGCCGGTTTATCTGAGAGACAACCGAGAAGCCGCACTGGAGCGGCCGTGGGCAGCCGGGACCATTTTCGTCCTCGGGCTCGCTGCGGCCGGCGCCGGCTGGAACCGCATCAAGAAAAGATTCGGTCACGGACCACTACGAGATCTGACTGAAGAACTGCTGCCAGAGGAAGTAGAGGCTCACGCCCGACACCAAAAGCATAGTGGCCCAACCCACCGAACGAGAGACCCTTCCAATCACACGGTCGCCCATTACCTCTTTATTTTGACCGACGAGCAACAGGAAGAGCATGCTGATCGGCGTTCCCAAACCGCCGACGATGCTGGCGACGAATAGCAGCTGAATTGGGGAGACACCGATAAACGAAAGCACGACGCCGATCAACAGCGAACCGGCCAGCACCAGATAGAACGGCGATGCCTGCCAGGGGCTGTGCGACAGGCTGGCTTTCCACCCAAACTCGGATCCGACCACGTAGGCGTTGGTAGCCGCGATGACAGGAACGGCAAGGATGGCTGAGGCCAATAGCCCGGCGGCAAACAGGTAGCCGGCCGCAGGACCGGCCGCCGGGACTAGAGCCGCAGCAGCCTGCTGCGCGGTTTGCACCTGCATGTGGTGAGCGCCGAGAGTCGCGCCGGTGGCGATCAGTATGAACCAGAACACGGCCACGGCGAGCAACATTCCGATGCCAGCATCGGCTTGGACCAGCCCGAGCCGGCTGATCGGCGGCTTCTCTTCCGCCTCCTCGATTGTTTCCCATACATAGGCATAGCCGGTCAGCGTCGTTCCCAGGAGCGCCAGAGCCGACTGGATGTAGATCTTGTTGAAGGATATCGACGGCAGAATCGTGTTGCGCAGCACCTGCCCCCAGTTGGGATGAGCAGCAAACGCCGCAAACACATACGCTACAAACACCAGCAACACCCATTTCAGGATGCGCTCGACAACGTGATAGCTGCCAAAGAGCAGCATACAGAGTACCGCCAGGGCGAATGGAACGATGAACCAAACGTAGCTTACATGCGTCAGCAGGCCCAACGCCGCCGCTCCACCTTCGAGATCCGCAGCAAGAGTCACCAGATTGACGGAGACGATGGAGAGAAGGAGTACTAAGCCCCACTGGCGTCCGTAGAGCCGCGCTACGTCGCTTTGCAATCCATGCTTGGTGACCGCGCCAATCCTGGCGCTGATGATCTGGATGGCCGAGAGCATGGGGTAGATCAGAACGGTCAGCCACGACAACCGGTACATCGTGGTCGATCCGATCACGGCCATGGTCGCGACCGTTGTCGGATCGTTATCCGATGCCCCGGAAATCATCCCGGGACCGAGAGCCCTGAGATACCGGACGACGCGACTACGTCGTTTTCGCCGAACTGTACCCCGTTCGTGGGCTTTGCGACGGGCGGCAGTAGCCAAGGATTATCTCCTCTTCCGGTCTGGTCTCGAGGCAACTTGCCGGATCCTGCAAAGTTTGTGCCTCTTCCCTATGGAGACAGCCTAGAGGCGTGAATCAACGTCTATTGACAGTAACGCGTGTATAGCGTATAGACTCAATCAAGAGGATCGCCGATGATGACATCCGGCTCAGCCAGCCGTCGAACGCAGCGGATCAGAAAGCCGCGGAACCCGCTTAGCGCGGAGGCATGGCGCGACGCATTTGATCCGCTCGCTCCCCACTCCGTCGTAGCCACGGTCGCGGGACTGGGCATGGTGGCGGCGATGGTTCCAGCGACTTTTGTTCGTTCATGGAGCACAGGGCTTTCTCGGCCCAAGTCGTGCCGCTGCTCTTTCTCATTCCCGTTTTGCTCGCGTCAGCGGCGGGGGGTGGCAGATCCGGGGTTATCGTTTCGGTGGGGGCAGTGGTGGTATGGGACTGGTTCTTCATCCCACCGGTCCACCACATAACCGTGGCGACGCCGCGTGACCTGCTGGTGCTGACGATCTTCATGGCAGACGCGCTGCTGACGGGCCGTCTAGCCTCAATCGCCAGGAGAAGGACACGGGAAGCGATCAAGCGAGCTCGCACCTCGGAAGCTCTCTACGAGCTGAGCAGCGCGCTGATCGGACGGCGCAGCATCGACGAGGTGCTGCCGGCGCTAACGGATCGTTTGATCGACGTACTCGACCTGAAGGCCTGCGCCGTGCTGCTGAGCGAAGACGGGACAGGTTGGCGCGACGGTAGCGGAATCGGGAAGTCTACCGGCAGATCTGCGGGTGGAGAGTAGCAGAGCGGCTTCGAGCGCTGCCGGGTGGGTCAACAGGTCGGGCCGCATATCTGGCTGGCAGCACAATGACGGCAGCGGGGCCGGACCAGCCGTCCGCAAGGCTCCGATGCCGGCATTCGAGCGGAGTTTCTTCCACTCAGGGTGGGTGCGACGTCCATTGGGGTTCTGGAGCTGCTCCACCGACCGAGCAATGGATCAGACGAGGAACAAGACCCTCTGCTCCTGACGCTGGCAAATGGCGTGGCGATTGCCCTCGACCAAGAACGGCGGTTCGAGGCGGAGCAGGAAGCCAAGCTTGCGCGGGAAAGCGACGAGCTGAAGAGCGCCCTGCTCTCGTCGGTCTCCCATGACCTTCGAACGCCGCTGGCGGGGATCAAGGCAGCATCCAGCTCTTTGCTGCAGGACGACATCGACTGGTCGGAGGAGGACAGGCGATCCTTTCTGCTGGACATCGATTCGGAGGCCGACAGGCTCAGCCGTCTGGTGTCCAACCTATTGGATCTCTCGCGCATTGAATCCGGAGCGCTCAAGCCTGCGCCGGAATGGGAGGACGTTAGGGAGCTAATTCTCAGGGTCGTTCGCCGGTGCGAGCCAGGGATGAGCGGTCACATTGTCGAGACGAACATCGACGACGACCTTCCGATGGCTCGTCTGGATACTGTCCTGACCGAGCAGGTTCTCGCCAACCTGCTCGACAATGCTTCGAAGTACTCGGCTCCGGGAACGGCAATCAGTATAGAGGCGCACCCAAGACAAGGCTCTGACGGGGCGACCGTGGTCGTCATCGAGGTAACTGACCAGGGCTCCGGTATCTCGATGGGTGAGCAGTCTCGGATATTTGACAAGTTTTACCGTGCCCAGGGCACGTCCAAGGGCACCAAGGGCACGGGTATCGGACTTGCTATCGTCAAGGGTTTGATGGAAGCTCAGGGAGGTCGAGTGTCGGTCAAGAGCGCTCCGGGCCAGGGCAGCACCTTTACGCTGAAGATTCCCGTTGATGGACGGACCGCGAAGCTGCGGCGGGGACGCCCGAACAGTCCAAAGGTCGAGACGCTGCGATGAGCGCCGCGACTCGAATTCTGGTCATCGACGACGACCCGGCTATCCTGCGCACCTTGAGCACGAACCTCAGAGCGCGGGGATATGATGTATCCGCGGTCGAACGGGTGAAGAGGGAGTGCATCGCTTTGAGGAAGGCGGCTGCGATCTCGTCATTCTCGACCTCATGCTGCCGGGCCTTTCCGGGCTGGACGTATGCCGAACGATCCGGAGCGAAAGCTCGGCGCCGATACTAGTCCTGTCGGCGCGCGGCGAAGAGCGGACCAAGGTGCGCGCGCTCGATCTCGGCGCCGACGACTACCTGACGAAGCCGTTTGGTATGGACGAGCTGCTGGCACGGGTCCGGGCGGTGCTGCGCAGGCCGGCAGACTCGCTCAAGGCGAGCGGACCGATCCGGGTGGGACCGTTGGTGCTTGACGCCGAGGCACGTCAGGCGTGGAAAGGCGACGCCAGTCTCGACCTGACGCCGCGCGAGTTTGACGTCTTAGCGTTTATGATGCAGAACTCGGGGAAAGTGGTGACCCACAGACTCCTTCTGACCCAGGTATGGGGACCCGAATACGGCGATGAAACCCAGTATCTGCGGGTATTCATCAACCGGCTGCGGCACAAAGTGGAAGACGACCGCTCACATCCGCACTTTCTGGTAACGGAACCGGGCGTCGGCTACCGCATGGTCCCGCCTCCGTCAGTCGAGGAGAGGCCGCTGGCAGCCCAGTAGATGGCAGGGGTGAGGGTCACTGAGGTGGGGCCTCGTTGACGTCATTGTCGCTGTTGCCGGCTCTCTGTTCTCCGGAATCGGGGTGACGATAGATGGCGTTGTGGTGCTCCTGCTCCTGGCTTCGGTCACGACCGCAGTCGCGGCACGGATCCGCATACCATATTCGGTAGCGTGGGTGACCGTCGGGGTCGTGGCCAGCCTCTTCGGAGTGCTGCAGAACCTACGCCCGTCGGGCAGCAGCGATCCTGTTGATCTTTCTGCCGCCGCTCCTCTTCGAGGCGGCAATGAACTTCGACGTTTCCGCCTTGCGTCGAGCCACGATCGCGATCGTGTTACTGGCCGTTCCGGGAGTCGTGGTCTCAGCCGCGTTGATTGGCCTGCCGATAGCGGCAATAACTCCCCTCGCGATTTGGCCGGCGCTCGTCTTTGGGGCCTTCATCTCGGCTACCGATCCCGTCTCGGTCGTCGCGTTGTTCCGAAGGCTGGGCTGCTCGACGCAGCTGACGGCCATCATGGAAGGCGAGAGCGTTCTCAATGATGGTACGGCCGTGGCGCTTTCCACGGCTTTGCTGGCCGCGGCGACGACGGGCCGATTGCAGGTCGTCCCGGCTATTCTGCAGTTCATCTTTGCGGTTGCCGGTGGCGGCGCCATCGGAATGGCACTGGGGTACGCTCTTTCGCGCGCCACCCGGCTGCTGGACGACCATCTCATCGAAACCACGCTGTCGACGACCCTCGCCTACGGAAGTTATCTCCTCGCCGACTACATTGGGGCCTCAGGCATTATCGCCGTGGTGGGGCGGGTTTAATCTTCGGGACCTACGGACGTCGGGCAGGCTTGTCGGCAGCAGTCACGGGAGTTCCTGGACGATTTCTGGACATACCTCGCGTTCCTGGCAAATGCGGTGCTCTTTATCCTCATCGGGCTCTCGGTCCAAATCGGCGATCTCTGGTCGCAGCTGCCGTGGGTGCTGGTCGCCATCGCTATCGTACTGGTGGTGCGCGCAGTGATTGTGTACGCGATCACGTTGAGCCTCCATCGAATCCGATTGAGGCACGGCCACATCTTGTTTTGGGGTGGGCTGCGGGGAGGAGTAGCGGTGGCTGTCGCCCTGAGTCTACCCGGCTCACTGCCAGGACGCCACCTGATTCTGACGATGACGTTCGGCGTCGTCCTGTTCACGATTCTGGTGCAGGGGCTGACAATCGAGACGTTGGCGCGGCGACTGAAGCTTGTGCCAAACAGGCATGTTGAGGCAAGCTCGGCAGCCGCTCGGCGACTGGAGGCGTTGGCGAGCGGAGCCATGGCTCAAATAAATCTCGACGGCTCGGGAGTCAGTTATTGGGAGTCATGGCGTGAAGCGGCGCGGGCCGCCTGACGCAAGGTCTCCTCGTATTCCTCGGCCAGTACCTCTTCACCGGACTCTCGGAGGGCCGCGAGCTGGGTAGAGGGCCAGTCACGGGCGAGGGATCTGGGAAAGGGCAGCTTCCGGCGCCTTCGATAGATCGCATACATTGCAAGTCCTCCGATGATCCAGAGCGGGCCGGCGATCCGGCCTATCGGATGGGTAAAGATCACCATTGTCAGAATCGCCAGTATGCCAATGATGCCCAGAATGTTGACGACCGAGATTTCGACCGGCCGGCCGTGGAACTGAACGGTGAAGTTCCACGGCATCTTGAAGGGCCGCGGGGTGAACGGGTCGATGAAGCGCAGACGCAGGCAGGCAAAGAAGACCAGGGAGTAACTGGTGGCCGCTCCAAACGCATAGATATCGCCAAGGGTGGAGAGCGTGGAGGCAGATAGTCCCGCCAGCAATAACAGGATCATGGCGAGTCCAGTGAAGAAAGAAAGCGCTACGACCGGAGTTCGACGGCGCTCTCCTACCCGGGCAAACATGCCGGGAAGCTGGTCGTACGACGCCATAGAGTACGCGATGCGGGACGACCCATAGACGCCGGTGTTGGACGATATCAGCAGGAGCATAGCGCCGAGGAGGGAGACAATTGGAGCGATGAAGACACCGACGACCGGGAGGTTGTCGGCGAGCCACGGCACGGGAGCATTTTCGTGGTTCTGATGGATTTGACAGATCGAACCGCTCGGCAGCTGGTGGTACGGGGGGTGGCAGGAGAGGCTGGGATTGAAGGTCTGCCAATGGACCACGCCGAGTGCGAGTACGGAGAGAGCGATCGCGTACGCGAGGATGGTCAGGATGAGCGCCACCGAAGTCCGCGGCATGACCGTAGAGGGCCGAATGGTCTCCTGGGCAGCCTGGGCTATAGATTCAAGGCCCACGAACGAGATGATCGCGAGCGAGGCTCCCAACGCGAGATTGCCCAGGTTGAAGTGAGTGAAGCCACCGGGACCGCTCCAAACCTGGCTCCACCAGAACGAGGGTGAGAAGGCTATGACGAAACCAAGAAATATCAGAGTGGTCTCGCTGAATATGTCAATAATCGCGGCCGTAGAGTTGAGGCGAGTCGACTCCTTCACCCCAGAGACGTTGACCGCGTATAGAAACAGGATCAGTGCGGCGGTCTCGATGATGATCCAGGGATGCTGATTGAGGCGTGGAAAGAAGTGATTAACGTAACCGGCAGAGCTGAAGGCGAAGAGGGTGATGTCTACGGTGAAGTCCAGGAGGACCGCCCAGCCGGCGATGAACCCCCAGAAGTCGCCCAGTCCGCGAAGCACGAAGAACTGCCCGCCGCCGGCGAGGGGGTAGGCGGCGGAGAGCTCGGTGTACGCCAAGCCGACCGTGACGTAGACCAGGCCGGCGAACAGAAAAGCAACATTGGCCAGTCCCTCGGCAGTCGCGAGAACCAGTCCGAGCGCCACGTACACATCGGCGCCTACATCCGCGTAACCCCAGGTGAAAGATCCCCAGGCAGTGATCTCCCGTCGAAGTTTATGTTCTGTGCCCGGCGGGGCATCGGTCACTCTGTTTGGTCCCGGCTGACAGCATAACGCAGCGCGATTGGCGAAGTAGACCGTCGCTCCCGGGTCACCCCCCGGGCGCGGCAATCGACCGCGTCAAACTCGGGTACGAGAGTCTGGGGATCTGCAGGTCGCCAAGCCGCGCAGCCATCGAAGTTCGCGACCGCGCCTCGCTGCCCTGAACTATAAGACTTCTTGCATACGTCTTCTTGTAATGGAATGCACGAGGCCCTTCGCGTCCTGACGGCTAACGTTGACTCGCGCAGCACAGGCTCCCGGGCTCATCTCCATACCGAGACTACGCCCGAGCGTATAAACGTGCCGTAAACAACACGGGAAAAAGGATAAACAGTTATTAATAGACTGGGTAGCGTAATTTGAATCTGAATCAACTGGGGGGGTCGGGATTTGGGGGCAGTGGAGGAGCAGCCGACTGTCCACGTTGGCGGGCTAAAGCGCGCCGTGGGTCCGTGGGGCTCATACACGTGGGGCTACGCCGACGTCGGAGCAGACATCTATGTGGCCCTGGGACTCGTCATCGCAACAGCGGCCGGAGCAGCGAATGTGGCGTTCCTGTTCGCAGGACTGATTTACGTAACAGTCGGCCTGGCCTACACCGAGCTCTCCTCGATGTACCCGCTGGCAGGAGGCGGTCAAGTTTGGGTCATGCGGGGGCTAGGCGACATCTGGGGATTCACCGCAGGCTGGTCGGTATTGCTAGCCTTCACGGTCGACATAGCTCTGTTCGCCTACATTTCCGTCAGCTACCTCAACCGCCTTTTGCCGGGACAGGTAAATCACCTTCCATGGATTGTGCTCGAAGCCATCGGGCTCGTCATTCTCCTGCTGCTGCTCAATATTGGAGGCGTGCGTGAGTCATCGAAGCTCAACGAGGTCGCGGGCGCCGTAGATATAGTCGCAGAAAGCGGCTTGATCTTTCTGGGATTCCTCTTGGCTTTCGCCCCGCATCTGTACCTGGATCAGGTGGGAGGGTTCTGGAGTCATTTCGACTATTCGAAGCTCCTCTTGGGCACATCTTTGGCGATCATCTCGTTTGTCGGACTTGAGTCAATTTCGCAGGCAGCGCAGGAAACAGTGCGCCCCACTACCGTGATACCGCGAACCTCGGTGGCTCTCATTTTGACCATCCTGGCCTATGCGGTAGCTCTCAGCAATCTTGCACTCGGAGTCGTGCGCTGGCAGTCATTCGATCCGAACTCAACTCAGAAGGAGTTTTGTGGCCGCCTTGCGGTTCAAGCCTGCTCGGAACTTCACCAGCAGCACGAGAACGCGCCAATGGTGTGGCTGGCCGTTCACCTTCCGTATGCTGGGCCATATATGGCGCCTCTCATTGCTTTCCTGGGGGCCAGCCTTCTTTTGATTTCCTCGAATTCCGGAGTGTACGGCTCTTCACGGATCGTATATGCGATGGCGGCAAATGACTTGATGCCTCGGTTCTTTACCCGCATCAGTCATCGATATCACACTCCCATCGTGGCTCTGGTCGTGTTCTGCTCGATTGCAGTAGTAGAGCTGGTGGCGGCGGCCTTCACGCCGAACGTACTGCAGTCTTTGGCTGAGATGTACGCGTTCAGTGCCGCCGTGAACTACCTTTTGGTGTTTGTCGCTCTGTTGCGCCTGCGCTTCGTCGATACCGATACGCCCCGGAGCTTTCGCGTTCCGTGGAATGTGCCGGTTCACAGGCGGGGGAGATATTCTACGTGCCCATGGCGGCGGTGCTCGGGCTGCTCTCGCTCGTCGCGGTGTTGTTCATGGTGCTGATAACTAACCCAATTGGCCGGACAGCGGGCCCGATCTGGGTTGTCGTGGGTTTGACGTTCTACTACTTCTACCGAAGGCGGAGGGGGCTGCCGTTCCGGACATCGGTCAAACGGGACTGGCCGGCCGAGCAGATCGCTGCCTATGAGGATTCCGGTGAAATAGAGCTTGCCGAGGAATACCGAGAGAATCTTCGCCGGAGGGAGCGCCTGGCGGCCAAAGAGATGAACCCCCCGGTTCGCTAGCCGCGAGCTACCGCGACGGCACTCGCTGTTTGTTTCGGACCCATTGGGGCGATGTTGGGCGGCACTTCGAGGTCGGGTTTGATAACCGTACCGTTGCCTGCGCGGAGGGGGCCCGAGACTGAAGTGCGGGCCGCGTTGAAATGGCGGCATGGAACGAGCGAGTCGGCCCCGAGTCGAAAAGCGAAGTGGGTCGAAGGGGGAGCGAGGGACCCGATGAAAAGCGGGCCTGAAGTCGCGACTCCGCCATTGGCGCCCAAATCTCTGGAGAAGTGCTCCGCGGAGAACCGGAATCCGACGCGCGTCACCCTTTCTTGGGCACGAGCTAAGTATACTCGAAGACCCATCCGATCCCAGTTGCCGGTAACAGCAGCGGACCGAGAACTGATGGGTTTCTCCTGATCAGTTACCCGTGTGCTGATTGGGCCCTGTTGGCCACCACGTGGACATCGATGCCCGGCATGTCGTGAAGGATGCGGCTAGACACGGAGCCGTGGAGAAACTCTTCCCAGCGACCGTGCTGGGGGTGACCGATCACGATGCTAACGATGCGATTCGCTCGCGCGTACTCGATCAGCTCCTCGGCGACATTGCCGCGAAGCCTCACTACGGTGGCGCCCAGATCGTCGGCCAGCTGGAGGTTTGCCCTCAGCTGGCGGTCGTCTTCGGTCGTTTGAGCCCGGCGCCGGCCGCTGGTGGGCTCAACGTACACGACTATCAATTCACCCTTCAGGGCCGCGGCCATTCGCCAGCCGCGCCGTATCAACGCCTTGCCGACCGGACGATGATCCACGGCGACCATGATACGCTCGCCGATGGCAAGGCCCTCGAGTTTCTGGTCTCGCATGTAGGCGGCCAGCTTGTCTTCGACTTCGCGGGCGGTGGCGCGGAGGGCTAGGTCTCGCAGGCCGGCAAGGTTTCCGGGAGTAAAAAAGTTCTCGAGAGCCCGCTCGGCCTGTTCGGGCGGATAGATGTTGCCGTGCTTCATACGCCGGATCAGGGCTTCCGGCGTCATGTCGACAAGCTCGACCTGATCGGCTTGGTCGACAACCCAATCGGGTACGGTTTCCCGCACGGCTATGCCGGTCAGCTGCTCGACGGCGTCGTTGAGGCTCTCGACGTGCTGCGTATTCAGCGTCGAGATGACGGTAATCCCGGCGTCAAGAATCTGCTCTACATCTTGATACCGCTTTTCGTGTTTGGACCCTGGAGCGTTGGTGTGGGCCAGCTCGTCAACCAGCGCCACCTTGGGATGTCGCCGAATCACGGCATCGGTGTCCATCTCCCGGAGAGTCACTCCTCCATATGAGATCTCCAGGGGCGGAATGACTTCGAGATCGCCGATTTGCTCCTGAGTATGGGGGCGTCCGTGGGTTTCAACGAACGCGGCGACCACGTCCGTTCCGCGACTTTTGCGCCGGACAGCCTCTTGGAGCATGGCGTACGTCTTACCCACACCGGGAGCAGCTCCCAGGTAGATGCGGAGCTGCCCCCGTTTTGGCTCTTCCTCCTGCTTGAGGCGGGCGAGTAAGACGTCCGGGTCGGGGCGCTCGGGGTCCCTGCTCATTTCACTTTTAGGGTACGCATTTCCTCACTATCTCTCGTTGGTATCCGTGCGGTACTGTGACTCCGTTGAATTGCAGCGATCTCCTGTCGTCGAATTTCAGAACCCGCCAGCGAGTCAGCGAGACTGATCGAGGACACGCTCGGCTTCAGCTACCGCTTCCTTCGGTGAGACGGTCATGGTGGTAGGAAAGTAGCCCATGTACACGGGACACGGCGCATTGCGCATGATGTACCGCAAGGGGGCGGGCAGGAGACGGGGGAACCAGTTCGCGTGCGGCCAGTTCAGGGGGAGAAAGATCGCCTGGGGGAGCGTGCGATTTGCCTCTGTGACGACGGCCGCAGCCTCGTCGTATGTGAAGTATAGATGTGTCTCCATGGCCACTCCCTTGGAGGCGCCAATCTCTCTGGCGCCCTCGAGAGCCGCCTCAGCCTCCTCAGTCAGCCACTTAGGAAGCTTTGTCAGTGGGAGCGATTGTGGGATGCGCCGGGCGTTCAGCACCTCGACGCCAAAGCCGGATGTCGACGCGAGGTCACATGCCGCGCTCAGCACACGCTGAGACTCGACGCGCCCGTCGTATGGTACGAGTATGATCGACGTCATTTCTTCCTCTCACTTCCTCAGACGATCGAGCGCTATGTTCAGCTCCAAGACACGCACCCTCGGCTCGCCAAGTATTCCTAACGTTCGGCCGTCAGTGTATTTCCCGACTAGCGCCTGGACCACCGCATCGGTTAGTCCGCGAGCCTTGGCTACTCGGTGAACCTGTAGAGCGGCGTACGCAGGGCTGATGTTAGGATCTAAACCGCTGGCGGAGCTCGAGACGGCGTCGGACGGAAGCACGTAGTTGGGCGGCAGACCATTGGCCTTACGGATCAGGGCCGCCTGGACTTCGGTTGCGTGAAGAAGCTTCTTGTTGGTCGGTCCGAGGTTGCTGCCCCCCGAGTTGGCGGCGTTGTACGGCGTCGGTGACGTTGCCGAGAGCCGGCCCCAGAAGTACTGCGGTTTGGTGAAGTTCTGGCCGATGAGAGACGAGCCTACTACGACGCCCTTAGAGTTCTTGAGCAGAGAGCCGTTGGCCTGCTTGTTGAACAGGACCTGAGCCACTCCCATCGTGACGAGGGGGTAGATGATCCCCAGCAGAATCGTGAGCACCACGGTCATGAGTACCGCGGTTATCAGCAATCCGCTCCACGATGACCGGGTGGGGTTTACGGGGCCGGCCGACTCAGCCGGGGCGGTTGAGGTAGTCATGGCGTGCCTTCCTCTCGGGTAGTTAGCAAAATACACGGTGGACAGTAAACGGTTGACGGTAAGGGTGATAGTTGGCAGTGTTTTCGGGGTCACTGGGTTAGGTGCAGGACCGTTAGGAGTATGTCGCAGGCCTTGATGCCGATGAAGGGGACAATCATTCCGCCCAGACCGTATATCAGGAGGTTCCGCCGCAAGACCGCGGCAGCGCCCACCGGCCGATACTTAACACCTCTCAGCGCGAGCGGGATCAGGGCCACGATGATCAGGGCGTTGAATATAACCGCGGAAAGGACGGCGGAGTGGGGCGTCGACAACTTCATGATGTTCAGGGCGTTCAGCTGCGGAAACTGACGGCTGAACATCGCCGGGAGGATGGCGAAGTACTTGGCAACGTCGTTGGAGATACTGAAGGTCGTCAGCGCGCCTCGGGTAATCAGTAGCTGCTTGCCTATGGCGACGATCTCGATCAGCTTCGTCGGGTTGCTGTCGAGGTCGATCATGTTACCGGCCTCTTTGGCGGCCTGCGTGCCCGAGTTCATCGCCACGCCGACGTCCGCCTGCGCCAAAGCAGGAGCGTCGTTGGTGCCGTCGCCGGTCATGGCCACGAGCTTGCCGTCGGCCTGCTCGTCGCGGATGAGCCCAATCTTGTCCTCCGGCTTGCTCTCGGCGACAAAGTCGTCGACGCCGGCCTCTTTGGCGATAGTGGCGGCGGTGAGACGGTTGTCTCCAGTCACCATCACGGTGCGTATTCCCATCCGGCGCAGCTCTTCGAATCGCTCCTGCATGCCGGGCTTGACGGTGTCCTTAAGGTAGATGACCCCCAGCACAAGATTGTTATGGGAGACGGCCAGCGGAGTCCCACCTTCGCTCGCGATGTGGTCGGCGACCTCCGTGAGCTGTGCCGGCGCCTCGGGAACGAGGTTGACGATTGCGTCCACCGCTCCTTTCATGATCTGATCACCGTTGAGGCTGATGCCGCTAACCCTGGTCTCGGCGGTGAATGGGATGAGCTCCGCGCCCTGCAGGGCATGCTCGTCAATCACGCAACCCTTTTCCCTGGCAAGCGCGACTATGCTCTTTCCCTCTGGTGTTTCGTCAGCCAGGCTGGACCGGAGCGCAGCCTCGGTCAGCTCTTTCTCGCTGTGATTGTCGATAGGAGTGAAGGAGAAAGCCATGCGGTTGCCGAACGTGATCGTACCGGTCTTGTCCAGCAGCAGGGTGTCCACATCACCGGCGGCTTCGACCGCGCGACCGCTCATAGCGAGAACGTTGAACTGGACCAGGCGGTCCATGCCCGCGATGCCGATGGCAGAGAGCAGGCCGCCGATGGTAGTTGGTATCAAACAGATCAACAGCGCAATCAGCGTGGTGACGTCTACGGCGCTCCCTGAGTAGATGGCGAAGGGCTGAAGGCTCCAAACTGCCAGCAGGAAGATGATGGTTAGCGACGCCAGGAGGATATTGAGGGCGATCTCGTTGGGCGTCTTTTGGCGATTGGCGCCCTCGACTAGCGAGATCATGCGATCGATGAACGTCTCGCCCGGATTGGCCGTAATACGAATCTTCAGCCAGTCGCTGACTATCGTGGTGCCCCCGGTGACGGAGGAGTGGATATCCGTCCCGGGCTCCTTGATGACCGGAGCGCTCTCTCCGGTAATCGCGGCTTCATTCACCGAAGCCACGCCTTCGGTAACCTCGCCATCGCCCGGGATCAGGTCCCCGGCCTCGACGAGGACCATGTCTCCACGGCGAAGCTCGGTTGCAGAGACGATCTGGGTCTGACCGTTGGCGAGCAGCTTTTTGGCGCGGGCGTCGGTTCTCGTGCGGCGCAGGGTATCGGCCTGAGCCTTGCCACGGCCCTCGGCGACGGCTTCGGCCAGGTTAGCGAAGAGGACGGTGAACCAGAGCCATAGGGCGACGGCTGCCGTAAAGAACCGATCTGAAGACGGCATTAGAAGGGTTCGGATGAACTCTACGGTGGTGACGGCGGCGCCTACCTCCACCACGAACATCACGGGGTTCTTCAGCTGTATGCGCGGGTCGAGCTTCTTGAAACTCTCTAGGCCGGCCGTGCGCAGGATGTCGGGATCGAATATCGATAGCGATTGGCTCCGCCGCCGCCGATCTCCCAGCCGCCCGGTCTCTACCTGCAGTGGCTGCTCCTGGTCAGGCGTGGGTGTCATCGTGGCCATGTTCGTTCGCTCTCCTAGAAGGTCTTCCCGGCGTTTAGAAGCAGCTGCTCGAGGATCGGTCCGAGCGAATACGCCGGCAGGTAGGTCAACGCGGCCACGATGATGATGACCGAGACCAGTAAAACGCTAAAGGTGAGGCCGTTAGTGGGGAATGTGCCAAGGCCGGGGGCGACGGACTTCTTGCCCGCCATCGAACCGGCAATCGCGAGAAGCGGCGTCAGGAAGAGAAAGCGACCAATCAGCATGACCAAGCCGCCGGTAAGGTTGTACCAGTTGGTGTTGGTCGTCAGGCCGGCGAAGGCCGACCCGTTGTTGGCGTTCTGAGAGGTGTAGGCATAGAGAATCTCAGTAAGTCCGTGAGGACCGGGATTGAGTATCGAAGCGGTCCCCCAAACCCCCACAGAGGCGATCGCGGCCAGGATCAGGATGTTAGCGGGGGAGATCAGTAAGGCGATGCTCGCCATCTTGACCTCGAAACTCTCGATCTTCTTGCCGAGGTACTCCGGGGTGCGGCCGACCATCAAACCCGCGATGAACACCGCCAGGATGGCGTACATGAGCATGCCGTAGAGGCCGGCACCGACTCCCCCAAAAATGACTTCACCAGTTGCCATATTGGTGAGGGGCACGAGTCCTCCCAGCGGAGTGAAGGAGTCATGCCAGGCGATGATGGCGCCGCATGAAGCATCGGTAGTGATGGTAGCGAACATGGCTGACATCGGGACGCCGAAGCGCACCTCTTTGCCCTCCATGTTTCCCCCGGGCTGCGTCGAAGTAGCCACCGTGGCGACGTGAGCTTTCGAAGCTATGAGATGGTTGCCGTTCTGCTCGAAGCTGACGGCGAAGAAGTATCCGGCGGAGAAGAGCACGAACATCGCTGCCCAGATGGCCCATCCCTGCTTGACGTCCTTGACCCACTTGCCGAACATGTACACCAGGCCGGACCCAATCAAGAAGATGGAGATCATCTCGATGAAGTTGGTCAAGGGGGTCGGGTTCTCGAATGGGTGGGAGGAGTTGGCATTGAAGAACCCGCCACCGTTCGTGCCCAGCATCTTGATGGCTTCCTGAGTCGCCACCGGGCCCTGCGCTATCGTCTGCTTTGCTCCCTCCAACGTGTGAGCCACGGTGTAGGCACTCAAATTAAGCGGCACACCCTGCCAGACCAGGAAGAGAGCATAGAAGAAGCATATGGGCAGAAGAACGTAGACGATGCAGCGGATTAGGTCGGTCCAGTAAGAACCGATGCTCTTGCCGCTTCTCCTCGCCAGGCCGCGCACCAGGGCTACCGCCCAGACGATGCCGGTCGCCGCGGACACGAAGTTGTGGAAGGCGAGACCCGTCATCTGGGTCAGGTAGCTCATGGTCGACTCGCCGCCGTAGTTCTGCCAGTTGGTGTTGCTAGTGAAGCTGGCGGCGGTATTCCAGGCCAGGAATTGAGGCACATTCGGGAAGTGCTCGGGGTTGAAGAGGCTGCCATGCCATTGCTGGGTCCTCTCGATGAGGTACAGAAGCAGCAGTCCGAAAAAGCTAAAGGCTATGGACGCGATGAGGTAGCGGAACCAGGACATCTCCTCGTTCTCCTGGGTGCGCGTAAGACGGTAGAGCCCAACTTCGAGAGGCCTGAGGACCGCATGCATGAACGTTCGCTGGCCGGTGAAGATCCGATAGAGGTACGTGCCAAAAGGCACGGCCGTCGCGAGCAGCACCACGCTGTAAAGGACCCAAAGCCAGATAGCGTCTCCCGTCATCCAAGCAGGCATATCAGAAAATCTCCGGGAGAATCAGTGCCACTAACAGATAAATGAGGACGACCAGCGAAACAGCTGTCAGAATGATGTTCTCGATCATCGCTTCCCTCTCATCAACCGCTCGAATCCTATGGCACAAAGCACGTTGACGCCGAAATAGACGATCGTCAACACGACGAACAGCAGGTCAAGCATTACCCCTCCACATAGGTCCGGACAGCGTCCTCATCTGATCTCTCACCCGCATGAAATATCGCCTCGACCTTTCGAATCAGCGCCTCCATAGGGAACGGCTTTTCAAGAAAGCCCGCACATCCCAGCTCGTGAACCAGCCGCTCGTTGGGATGGAGGGCCGAGACGACGATTATCGGAACGACGGTGCGGGAGCGAGGTCGAAGCTCGCGGGCCACCTCCCAGCCGGAGCCGTCGGGCAGATCTATGTCGAGCAGCAGGAGGTCTGGGACCTTCTGGTCAATGTTGAGGATAGCGTCGGCAACGGATCCGCAAGCTCGGACCTCGTAGTCGCGCGCTCTAAGGTTTCGCGCGATCGTGCGGGCGAGGCCTTCGTCGTCCTCGACGACCAGTATCGACTCGTTCAGGGCTGTCTCCCGGGTGGTATTTCCACACCGAGACTACGCTCCAGCGCGTAAATCTACCGTGAACGGAACGCCCAAAAGCATAAACAGTCATTAACGACATTAGGATTTCGACTTCAAGCAGGCTGGTCGAAAAACTTGACCCGTACCGCCAAAACATCCCCATGCGCGAACCAGTAGACACGGTTGGTGTCAGGGACTACTGGGCTGATGCCGACTACGGGGCGTGCTGAGCTTAAGGGCGAAGCTGTCTCAGAGGAACTACCATCTACTCGGGTCGCTAATGCATGCCTGAGGAGCGTTTGAGTCCCGATCTATTCACGGCCATACTAGTGGGGATTGCTGCTCACTTGAAGGTCTTCGCGGCGATTGCTCGTTTGACGGCTTTCTTCAGGGAAGCAACGTAGGCGCCGCTGGTCATGGTTGCACCGGTAACTGCCTGAATCTTGGCGCTCTGAGCCCTGAGTACTTCGCTCTTCAGTTTGGGGAGCGCGTATTGGTCTATCAGCTGTGAGTGTGGCGTGTGGTATGTCGCGGTCGCTTTGACGTTGACAATCTTCTTGTGCTGAACGACGATGGCGACTGCCGCACTGCCAAACCGATCGTTGACCACCGGACCTTTGTAGGTGAGTTTCTTACTCGACGATGCAGCAAGGACTGGTTGACTAGCCATCATGCTGCCCGTTGTCAAAGCGGCGAGTAGCAGTGGTAATGCCTGCCGCTTCATTGACACTCCGTTTCATTCCCGGTCTCCTTTTATACCCGTGTTGCGGTGCAATATTGGTCCATTACTTTTGAGCAGACGCCTTCAGCTTAAACGGGTGATGTGACAATTTGTTAAGCGGCAGATTACGGTTCGATGACATGTGTCGCCGCCCGAGCTCATGGGAGCCCGGGCACGGCTACTACAAGGAGGGTTGGTGGCTCTCGGCAGCGCCAGCCTCAACGCTACGCAATAGGGTCGGGTCCAACCATTGCATGCTGTCCACCTACCTCAACACCATGATCCAGCTCGGATTGGCGCCGGAAGAGGTGGCCGAACCGGAGTTCCCAAGACAGTGGGCAGCTATGTCACCGGACAGGGATCCGGTACCGGTATATCTAGCCGGGCGTTGCCGGAGGACCTCACAGCTCCAAGAAAGTCACTGACCCGGGGAACAGAGACAGAACGGATGAGCTGCGGGGTCGGCGAACACTGGGCAGCTGCCGCCCATCGACGGCAGACTGATTGCTCCGAGGCGGAGGGCCAGATCCTCGGCAGCAGCGCCATCCTCGACATGGATGTCCAGGTGGATCTGCTGTGGATAGGTGGGGTCGGGCCATCGTGGAGCCGGGAATTCAGCATGTTGAAAGGCAAGCATCGTGGTCTCGCCCCCTTTTGCGCCGATCGTTACACAGGCAGGCGAGTCTTGCTGTCGATGCATGCCCAGCAATGCCTCATAGAAGGAGGCGAGGCTACGAGGGCTGAAGCAGTCGAAGACTATACGGCTGATGCTGCCGGGTATCGGGCGCTCGGATTGGTCACTCCTTTCGCCGGCGACATAGAAACAGAAGGGATGGCCGTCGGGGTCGGCATAGGTCCGGTAGGCGCCCTTGTCCTGGAGCCGGATGGCGCCCAGCTTCATGGCCCGCTCGTCGGCAGCCGCCATATCGAAGACCGGAATGTCAACATGCAGCTGCTGGGGGCGCTCGGAATCCGGCCACCGAGGGGCGCGGTACTCCGACGGGCCGTCGCCGAAGGCGAGTCGCGGGAAGCTCGCCTCGTCCTTCGCGATTACGTACCAATCGTCTCGAAGGATTCGCAGGCCGAGCAGCTCGGCATAAAAGGTCGCCAGCGTTTTGGGGTCAGGGCACCCAAAAACGATGTTGCGGATATACGTGTCCATCGGTCCTCTGTCCCTCGCGAGAAATTGCGTACAGACGGTAGAGTCGAGCGCCGTTTCTTTACTCTACCCAGGATTGTGCGGACGGTCAGTGCTATCTGCCTTCCGTCGCGGTCCTCCGCAGGGGCTAACAAACCGAAAGACGGCGCGAGGCAATGTGCCGAGGCGGCTCTATGCGCCCGGCACTTCGTCGGGACGCGTAAATGACCTCGAATGGGTGCTACCTAAAACGGGTTGGCGCCGGCAACCTGAAAAACTCCGCTGTTTTCTGTAGAATAACGGCAAGACTCCGATAGCAGGACCTTCGGGGGAGCCGGCCACCCGGACCGGACCCCGCCCTACCTGACGAACGGGAGGAGCGTGGCATTGACCAACAACTGGGATCAGCCGCCTGAAAACGGCGCACAGCACGTTTCATCATCCGGAACACGACGGTCGGTCACGCGCAGTGGCCACCCGGACAAAAGCGAGGGGCATTATGGCGGTTAAACCGCGCGGGCGGCTGGCGCTGCAGTGGGTCCAGGTCGCGGGGCCTCCGGAAGAGCGCGAGCTAGACGGTGGCAGCGTCACGATAGGCAGGTCGTCGACGAACGACCTGGTGCTCACCGACCAGAACGTGTCTCGCGATCACGCGCGCGTCGATATCACCGATGACCGCGCGACGATTCGCGATCTGAACAGCCGTAACGGAACCTTCGTCAACGGCGAGCGCATCACAGCCACCGACCTCAGTCCAGGGGACGAGGTCGGCATTGGATCAACCACGTTTCGGGTGATCGGGCTGGAGATGCAGCAAGCGCAGGAGACGGTCATCGATCTGGACGAGCCGGCGGACACCAACATTCCGGATCGGACCGTCGTGCCTCAGCAACCGGTCGTAGCTCCACGACCAATGGCGCCGCATGGGGTCGTCACCGAAGAGATGCTGGCGCGGCCGATCATCTCGGAGCGCGAACTGGCCAATGCCGGAGTCGAGGTCAAGACGGCAGAGTTTGTGGCTCTGGGCGGAGGGATGGGTAGCTTCGTATTCGCCGATTTGCTGCGAAACTCAGGAGTTCCAACTACGGACATCCTGATCGTGGGGAACGAGGAACAGCCTTTTGGCCGGTATGAACGCCTGACGCGATATTCTCAGATCCCGAGGCACGAGCGCATCCGTTCCAATTCCGAGTCGTGCCCCGATAACATCTGGGGATTTCCAGGGTATGCGCCGAGAGAGGCGTGGGCGGCGTTCAAAGAGGGGCGTCTGGCCGACGCTCTGCGGCCGCTGCTCGCCATACTGGGCGAACCGGTTCTGGCCACGACGTACACGCCCAAGGTCGGTCATGTATTCCAGAGCATGGAGCGCGAAGCCAAAAGGATCGGCTGGAGCGAGATGCACCATAAAGGGCGCATCAGAGCTATTCGCAAGACAGAGGAGGGGCGGCTGGTCGCGATCGTATCGGCGAGTGACGAGCGGCAGCGCCGCCACTTCGCGGTAAGTGGGCGTTTTCTGCAGCTAGCCGTGGGATATCCCGCCATCGAACTTCTTCCCGACCTCGCCGAGTACCGGGAAACGTACGAGCGGCAGGGGCAGTCACTCGCGCAGGGCAGGGATCTGACGCGAGTCGTGGCCGCGTACGAGCCGCACGACCATGTTTATGAGTATCTCCGTCAAAACGGAGGGACGGTACTGCTACGCGGCCGGGGGATTGTGGCTTCGCGGGTCATACAGCGACTGTTCGAGGAACGCCGATACAACAAGGACATCATCATGGTGCACCTGCACCGGTCCCGAATCACCAAGGGACACCGGTTCGGTCTGTCGCGCCGGGTCGTCGACCATCAGTTCGAATTCCAGCCGTTCAACTGGCCGAAAGCGTGCTGGGGGGGCGAGTACCGAGACCTGCTAGAGCGGAGCTCGAACGAGGAGCGGAAGCGGCTGCTGGATGCCTGGGGCGGCACCACCACGGCCAGCAGGCCAGACTGGCGGAGGATAATCCGCACGGGCACCAGCGAGGGATGGTACCGGGCAGAGTTCGGCGTCGTCAAGGAGGTCAGGCCGGCGGCTGACGGACGGGTCAACACCGTGGTCGACAGCAGGCTGGCCGGTGGAGGCACGCTGGAGCTCGAGGCCGACTTCGTCATCGATTGCACAGGGCTGGTGGGGAGTCCGGAGCGGGCCCCCTTCCTGGCCGACCTGTACGGCATGTATGGGTTAGCGCACAACCCCAAGGGCCGGCTGCAGGTCCAGAACGACTTTGAGATCGGAGAAGTGCGTCACGAAACGGCACGGCTCTACGCGGCCGGGGCTCTCACGCTGGGAGGTCCGCATGCCGGGGTCGACACATTCCTCGCGCTGCAGTACTGTGCCGTGACATCGGTGCAGTCGATGCTGAAGCAACGTGCTCGCGGGCTGCGACGGCTGAGCGGGTTCTACTCGTTTGGTCAGTGGCGCAAATGGGTCAAAGGAGTCGCGCCATGACACCGAACCTAATGGGCCGGTGGCAAACCAGAGCGGTGCTCCTGGCGACTCTGGGCATTATAGTGACATTGATCTTCTGGTTGTTCGATCAAGGAGCGCCATTCTTCTTCGTGCTCTTCTATGTCTTTCTCTTTGGGCTCGCCTGGGACGTGGCTTACATCTTCTTACAGAAGCTGAGGTGGGACCGGGACTGGCCGACCTGTTTTCAGATAGGCGTTGCCGTGGTGGAGGGAGCGCTGATTTACATACTGATCTCGACCACCGGCCTGCCGGGAATACAGGCGGGATCGGTGCCACTGGGACTATTCATCGCACAGTACGGTTTGGTCTGGCTAACCACATTTCTGTGGGTACAGGGGCCCATGCGACTGATGTCACTGACATGGCGCTTTCACGGCGGACGCTTCGTGTGAGACGGGAGCGGTGGACCGGAGGCTTTACCCGGAGATCATCGCACGATTACGAGGACCACATCTCCAGCGTGGGCCAGGGTGTCGCCGGTCGCGAGCTGCCGACCGTCCGAAGCCGGCTGTCCATTGACCGGCCACGACGACGCACCCGGTGATAGACGGAGGTACGATCGCCCCTCGCCGGCGGCGACAGCGGCCGAACCGCTTCCTGACTCACTGCTTGACCCGCTCAGCTCGAAGGTATCGTCCCGGAATAAGTCGGAGGGTGTGGCGGACGGAGCCACGACGCGACATTCAACGCGGGAGGTCTGATACACCGCCGATCTGGCGTTGGCCATGTTCTCGCCGCATCGCCAGCATTCGGAGCGGTGCTCGTCATTCTCGGCGTTGCAGTAGCTGCACTGCACACGAGCCGAGCGTTTGTCGTGGGTGGATAGATCGTGAAACACGAGGCGAGTTGAGCCGATCTGGACCACGTCCTGATCTGAGAGCTGGGTCGCGCCGTCGATGGGGGCATCGTTGACCAGGGTGGGCATTACGCCGGTTCGAAGGTGTTCTACGACGAAGGCCCCGTTGACATACCGAAAGTCGGCGTGCGGGGAGCGCGAGACCGCGCGGTCGGTAAGAAAGACGGTGGCGTCGGGGGAACGACTGACGATGTTTTCCGCGCTCTCCGAGAGCTGCCGGCACCGGAGCTCGTTGGATTCGGACCATACCACCGCGGCGCGAGTCATGGTCATATCTCCGAGGATGGTTGAAACAAGCCAGGGGATTATAGCAGCGGATGCATGGTTATGTCGTGATACGTGGCGGATGGAAGGGCAGGCCACAGTGGAGAGACAGCTCACGGACATGGAAGGGCAGGCCGCGCCGGGGAGTGGCTCACGCGCATGGAAGGACGGTCCGCGGCGGGAAGCAGCCACCGGCCATGGAGGTTTCGGAGCGCAGTGGCCACGGCGAGACGAGTGAGTTGAGCATCACGCTGGACCTGGGAGCCGCGGGCGCCAGCGTACGTTTGCCTCAGGTTCTGCCGGACCCGCTGCTGCAGATCATCACCGAGCTGGGCGTGCTCCTGGTAGTGTCACTGTTGCTGGGGCACGTTGCTCAATGGCTGCGGCTTCCGGCGATCGTGGGCTGGATCGTGGCTGGAATGCTACTGGGGCAGACGGTTCTGGCGCGATTGGCGCCGCATTTCTATTCGGGTCTGTTCCCCAATGATCCGGTCCTGAAGGACGTGCGATCCGACTTCCTGCAGATAGGCCTCCTGATATTCGTGTTTCTCGTCGGGCTCGAGGTCGATCCAGAGGCGATTCGGCGGCGGTTCCAGACGATCGTGCCGGTTAGTTTCTTCGGGCTCACCGTCCCGTTTGTCATGGGCTTCGCGTGCGTCAAGCTCGTGCCACAGCTATGGCCGACGGCAGGGGTGACGCACAAGGATGCGCTGCCGTGGGTCGTCGGTGTGGCTCTCTCGATATCGGCGCTTCCGGTCATCGCGGCGATCCTCAAGGACCTGGGTTTGGTGCGAACCGACATCGGGGCGACCATCCTCAGTGCGGCGGTGGTGAACGACGTTTTCGGATGGGTAGCATTCGCGGCCATTGCCGCCACATTCGCGGGAATGGGTGGATCTTTATGGGAGACAGTACTCGTCGTCTTCGGTGCGTTCGCTATTGCGATGACGGCCGGCAGGCGAGCAGGCACCGAGATCGGGAGCTGGGTCGGGCGGCACAGAGGCGCCGTTCCACTGATGGTGGGGCTGGCGCTAGCGGCTACTCTTTTACTGTCGGCGTTCATGCAAGGCGTGGGCGCGCACGCTTTCTTCGGGGCGTTGATCGTAGGCGTCATGCTGTCGGGTACCAATAAGGATTATTTCGAGCCAGTCGAGCGGTTCGTTCAGTCCTTCTTCGCGCCTCTGTACTTCGGGGCGATCGGGTTGGGGCTGGACTTCATCAGCAATTTCGACCTGCCGCTGGTCGTCGTCGTGTTTTTGATCGCCTCGCTCGGCAAGCTCCTCGGGGGCACACTGGGGGCACGGCTGGGCGGCGAGTCACGTCGAGACTCGCTCGCGATCGCTTCCGGCCTGAACGCGAGGGGAAGCGTTGAAATCCTGCTAGGCAGTCTGGCGCTCCAGGTGAAGCTCATAGATCCGCGGGTGTTCGTAGCAATTGTCATCATGGCGGTGGCGACCTCCGTGCTGGCGGGGGTGATGCTGTCACGCATCCTCGAGATCAGACGTCCTGCGAAACTGGTCAAGTCGGCGATTCCAATATTGCAGAGGCTCGATGGAGGCGGCCGACCGGTGGAAGAAATTGAGATAGGCCCGAGACTCACGATAGGGCGCGACTTTTCAAACCGTCTAGCGCTGCCGGACGACGAGCTACTCAGCCGGGAGCATGCCGTCATCCGGCCGGTGCGGGACCACTTCCGAATCGAGGACCTCGGCAGCACGAACGGCACTCTCATCTGGCGCGTCATGCACTGGCAGCCGGTCGCCCTGGAAAATTTGGACGACGGCGATATTATTGTATTGGGCTCGAACGTGTTCCGATTCTCGCAAGGAGCGTCCAGCCCCGCGTAGGAGGTCACGTGGCACTGCTGCACTACTCGGACAGTAACGGAGATCGGGAGCATCCAATCGGCGACGGCTGCTCGATCGGACGGGACCCGGAATCTGACATCATTCTGGCCAATGACCGAAAAGTCAGTCACCGCCATGCCGAGGTGCGCCGGGTTGGTGATGGGTTCGCAGTCGAGGATCTGAACAGCCGCAACGGCACCTACGTGGAGCGCGGGCCAGCCGTGGTGCGCGTGCAGAAGGTCGTGACGTTATTACCCAACGACGTCATCCGCATCGGATCGACTCGATTGACTTTTTTGCCCGGGGCCGGGAGTGAAATTCCTGGAGACGCGACCGCCCACCAAGGCTTCAGAGCGGATATGCCTTTTGAACCGCAACCGGCAACCTTGATGCTCGGGAAAACTGTGTTGCGCGAGGGTGCGCCTCCACCACCGCCCACGGTGGTCAGACACGAACAGCCCCCGCAGACCGATGCGGAGCGCATAGCGGATCTGGAGCGACAGGTGGCGGAACTTTCTGCCGAGCTCGAACGCTTGAAGGACCCGAGTCGGGGCTGAGCGACCATTACTCTTACCTACTTCCGATTTGCCCGGCCGAGAGTGGATGCGGGCGGGGATTTTCGATCGTTTGTTCGTTATTTCTCTCTATATAGCTGACGAACAGACGAACACTTTTAACGATCGGCGGGAAGCCAATAACGGCGCCAAAAATGGGCCTGGTCGAGTTGGCACGTCGAAGGGCTGCGTTCGCGGCGTTTTTGTGGCTCTTTGCAGCGGTGTTATACGTGCGGTTTCGGTCACCGATGAAGACGCTCGAGGGCATGAAAGCCAGAACCGAGCCTAAACGATCCGGGCAGTCAGCCGGAGGTTTTGAAGGCGTAGAGCTTGCCGTCGTTGGAGGCCACAACGACCGTGTGGCCGAATACCACGGGAGACACACGCACAGGACCGCCAGTCTTGTAGCTCCAGAGCACCTTACCGGTCGACGCTTTGAGAGCGTAGACCGAGCGATCGGCAGAGCCCACGAACACCGTCCCGTTGCTCACGACGGGGGCGTCAGAAACGGAACCCTTAGCCGTGAACGCCCAGATGCCACTGCCGTCGGCGGAGCGGCGAGCATAGACGCTTTTGCCCGAGGCAATGAAGAGCGTGGAGCCGGAAGCTGTTACCGCCGCAGCGGGAGAATTGCCGACGTTCGCACGCCACACGGTGCGGCCGTTGGACGGGTTCAACCTGTAGAGCTGATGGGTCCCGTTGTTCATCAGGTACACGGCTCCCGACACGGCCGATATCGTGGGTAGAACAAATGGGGAATCGCTCCCGGTTTTCACGAACCAGCTGTCCTTGGTCACTTTGTGGAACGCCTGGGGCGAGCTCGCCTTCCACGAGCTCACGTAGATGCCGCCGGCATAATGCTCGGGGATGTACACGGCACCGTTGGCGACGGCGGGCTGGAAATAGGTCGACGTCCGCTTGGGACTGTAAATGTAGTTTTGGTAGACGCCGTCGGAGCTGGATACCCCATACACCCTGGCGTAACTGTTGGCTGATGAGAACACAAGTCCGGAGCCCACGACGGGCGGCGCCAGAGTCAGCGACTGAACGCCGTTGGAGTGCAAAGACTCACGCCATATTGACGAACCGTCGCTACCGGTCACACTGTAGAGCTCTTGTCCGTTGCTGGCGTAGAGCGCGTTTCCGTCGCTGCTGAGGAACGGCGACTTGCCATCGGGATCGGTTTGACTCCACGCCGTCGTGCCGTTTGACGGGTGGAATGCATTAATGGTCGACCCAGTGCCAACAGCTCCCAAGCCGCCGGCGACGACGGGCGGGGAGGTAGGAATACCAATACTCTGCGTCCACACCGGATGGACTCCGCTTCCAACGGACGTCAGAGCATACACAGCGCCGGCGGCAATAAGAGCTATGATCACCAGCCCCACCGGCAAGATGACCAGCCAGGGCCGGCGGCTCGCGGTTCTGTTTGGGATCGTCGACGACGGAGGCTGTGACGGCGTCCGGGCTTCGGGCTCGGGAGCAAGATCGACTCCGCCGCCTGCCGGCTGCCGTCCGCCACCTGCTTTCCTCCCCGCCGCGTCGACTCCATTGGCTGGCTGCGGATCGGTGACGGCGTTCCCCGGCGCGACTTCTCGGACGGGTCTGGCCGGTGCGCCTGGATGCTCGGATTCGGCAGGAGCTTCAGCTCCCAGAGTTACGGCGGCGGAGGGAGCCCAATCAGCCGGATCGAGGACGGGCGCAGGCTGGGCAACCTCGGCGGCCGCAGACCAGTGGGCCGCTCCGCCTATGACCAAGGAGCTGCTCACGGCTGCCATAGGCCACAGACCCATAGCGAAGCCCCAGGCAGCCACGGCCCAGCGAGCCACGTACTCCTGCAAACCGTAGCGATCTATCAACATCTGGGTGAGACGTCCGGCCTCAACTGGCAAGGCGTGACGCTGCGCAGAAGCGCTCAGCGTGGCCGGGACGTCCGTGTCCAGCGCAGTCGAGAGCACATGGATCTGAAGCTGGTGCTCGGGGAACTCGTCTTTAAGGAGGGCCTTTGTCCGACGCCGATCGTCCGCGGTAACCCCAGCTTTTTCCTGGACAAGTCGCTTCAGATCTTCGACCGGAAAGGTCTGGAAGGAGGGGTCTATCACGGGCTGATTCCCCACTGAGCTGAGATTTCGGGTAGCCGAATCTGGACGAGAAGGCGACCACAACGCTAGGATGTGTCCGCCACCATTGTATGGTAGGGCACATCGTGTATTTTTCCCAGCGAGCAGCCATCCGAACAGAGGCACGCAGACGCTGGACGTGCGTGTTTGACGGTGGTGTCGACGAGTGGTAAAGTACTCGCAGACTCGTCAAGACCGTAGTGAGGGTTGCAAACCGTGGCCGATCAACTGATTACTCCTGGAGGACCACCTTCACGCAGACACCTGCACTTCATCTGGATCTTGGATTGCTCAGGATCAATGCGGGCGAACGGAAAGATTCAGGCGCTCAACTCGGCGATCCGGGAAGCCATCCCTCACATGCGCGCGACGGCTCGAGCCAATCCGGATGCGGAGATGCTGGTCCGTGCCCTAAAATTCTCCGACGCGCCGACCTGGCACATAGCCACACCCATTCCAGTTGAGCAGTTCGTTTGGACCGATGTCGTATCTAGTGGCGCCACGGCGCTGGGAGCGGCGCTGACTATGGTGTCGCAACAGCTCAAAATGCCTCCGATGGAGCCGAGCGCATTGCAGCCGGTTCTAGCTCTTGTGTCCGACGGGGATCCTACGGACGAGTGGGAGGAAGGAATGGAGGCCATCGAACGGGAGCGGTGGGGCCAAAAGGCGCTGCGGGTCGCGATCGCAATTGGGGACGACGCGAACCTAGACGTTCTCTCTCGGTTCATGGGCAGCACGTCTGATTTGAGTCCGGTGCAAGCGAACAACCCAGAGGCACTGGTAGCCATGATCCGCTGGGTCAGCACGAGCGTGGTCAATACCGCGTCACGGCCATCCGCTCAAACGGAGCAGATCTCGCCGGCCGGGCTAGCCATTCCGCCAGCTCTCGTGGCCGAGGCCGGGACGCCCACCGTATGGGCCAGCACGGAGATGCCGGGTACCGAGCCGTGAACTGGGCATCCGGTCGATTGCGCTGATTCGCGGAGAGGAAGATGACGCGTCATCAATGGGGTGTCTTCGCGGACTGTCTTCCATGACTCAGGGAAGCGAATCTCCAACCACACCGGCATCGAGTCAATCGTGCTGGCACGTCATGACCGCAAGCGTGCTGGGCGCGGCCCATCGCAGGATCGGCAAGGAAAACCAGGATGCCGTCGGGTCAAAGGAATCGTGGCTGGGCTCAATCGTCGCCGTCGCCGATGGGCACGGCAGCGCCCTATGCGTCCGGAGCGGCAGGGGATCCCGGCTGGCGCTGCAAGCGGGATTTGACGCAGTCGAGCGCGTCTGCCGGGCCGGCGGTGCCGGCGAGAGCCGGGCCGACACGATGGAACGGCTGAGGCGGGAGGGGCCCTTGGAGATCGTTCGTACTTGGCGCCGTATCGTCGAAGAGGATCTGGAGCGCCAGCCGCTCACTAAGACTGAGATCGAAGGGGCAGGCAGCGCCGGAGCGAAGCGGCTTCCGGCGGACCCGGTCGTGGCGTACGGCACGACGCTGTTGCTCTGTGTTGCGGGCCAATCCCACGTGGCCTTCCTTCAACTTGGAGACGGAGATTCCATAACAGTCACCCCGTCAGGCCAGGTCTCGAGGCCGCTGCCTGCAGACCCCCGGCTAATCGCTAACGAAACGACATCTCTAAGTGGAGAGGAGGCGTGGAAGAACTTTCGGACAGGAGTTGAGGATCTATCGGCGTCGCCTCTCGCGTTGATTTTGCTGTCAACCGACGGGTACTCCAATTCATTTCGCGACGATGAGTCATTCCGGCGGGTAGGCTCCGACATTCTGCAGAATCTTACCCGGGCCGGCATCGAGAAGGTTCGAGAGACTCTCCCGGCGTGGCTCGAAGAGGCGACCAATCGAGGAAGCAGCGATGACATCTCGGCGGTGATTTTGTTCCGACGGCCAGCCGACTCCCAGACGTCGGACTCTACGGCGTTCGCGAGCCGGGCGGCCACGGAGGTGGATTGAGTGCCGGCACAACAACTGGCTCCTGGAGCAAGGATTGAAGGCCAGCATTCAGGAGTGACATACACAGTGGAGCAGTTTCTCGGAGCGGGCGGCCAGGGCGAGGTCTACAAAGTAACCGAGGACGAGCAGGAGTGGGCGCTCAAGTGGTATTTCCCGCTGTGGATTGACCGCAGCCAGTACTCGGCACTGGACAGCCTGGTCAGGGCAGGTGCGCCAAACAGCCGGTATCTATGGCCGATGGAGCTAGCGAGGAGACCCGGTGCGACGGGGCTGGGCTATATCATGCCACTACGAGATCCGAAGTTCAGCAGCCTTGCCGACCTGATCAGCTTCCGCGTACAGTCTTCGTTCAAGACGCTGGCCACCACCGGGTTCCAGCTGGCCGACAGCTTCCTGCAGCTTCACTCGCGTGGGTTCTGCTATCGCGATATCTCGTTCGGTAACGTCTTTTTCGATCCCCTCGAGGGGGGCGTGCTGATCTGTGACAACGATAACGTGGGAGTCGACGGCGACAGCGAGGCGCGCATCAAGGGCACTCCAAAGTTCATGGCGCCCGAAGTGGTGCGAGACGACGCGGCGCCAAGCAGTCAGACCGACCTTTTCTCGCTCTCCGTTTTGCTCTTTTACATGTTCATGCGCAACCACCCTTTAGAGGGTGCACTGGAACACGAAGTCAAGTTTTGCGACGAGGACTTTGCAACCAAGCTGCAGGACCTCTACGGCGTCCATCCAGTCTTCATCTTCGATCCGGACGACGACTCGAACCGGCCAGTGCCGGGATGGCACAAGAACGCCATCGCGCTGTGGCCGCTCTATCCTGCATTCCTGAGAGAGATGTTCACTCGTGCGTTTACGTCCGGCCTACGCGACCCCTGGTCAAGAGTTCGTGAAAGCGAATGGCGGGCGGGGATGGTGCGACTGCGCGATTTGCTGACCTACTGCACGAATTGTGGGGCAGAAAACTTCTTCGACCCGGATGTGCGCCACCCCGACGCTTCAGGTCCGGTCTGCTGGAGATGTTCCGTCCGCATGGCAGCGCCGCCGCGGATCCGCCTCAACGGTGGCGCGACCGCCAAGGTGGTGGTTCTCAACAAGGATACCCGTTTGTACCCGCACCACCTCGGATCAATCGGCAACTACGACTTCTCGTCGCCATTGGCCCGGGTCGTAGAGCATCCGAAGCGGCCCGGAGTTTACGGGCTCAAGAACGTTTCCGGACATACGTGGGACGTCACCGCATCCACAGGCGCATCGGTCGAGGTGCCGCTTGGGTCGACGCTGTCGCTGTCGGCGGGAACTCGGATTAACTTCGGCCGGGTGCAGGGACAGATCATGGTATGAGGACCTGTTGCTTTTATAGCGGGCGCTGGCCCTTCCATGTGACCGTGTTGATGGTCTGATCGCACCAGGCATCGCCAGCCAGCGCCGAGGGATCGGGATGCAACGCACCCGACTCCGAAACTTGAGTACCCTCGCACTCGAGCACGACGGCGACGTTCTTGCGGACGGCGGCTACGATAGCGACGCGAGCCGGCAAGCTCTGGCCCTGGAGCGGGGTCCACGTACCGGTGTACACGGCGCCGGCTCCCGGTGTGTAGCCCACCTCCGCGGCGGGAATCTGATATTGAAACGAAAACTGGGGAAAGTCTGCAGCGGCCGCCTGACCGACAATCGCGGTGGCCGACCGAGCGTGAGCCGACGTACCGAAGATTACCGGATTGAAGCTCCCCTGAGGGCCGTGCAAGCCCCAAGCAATCAACGAATCCGTCACCCGAAACGGCTTCAACGCTTTGTCGTAGGCCAGGGAGAAGCCGTACTTGGGGCTGCGGTACGTTGTCGGATAGGCCAGAGCGGCGGAGCTGGGCGGTGGCGGGGGTGGACAGTTTCGCTTGCAGAGGGCCGCCGGTTGCAACGCATGCGCCGCGGCGAAGAGCAGTGCCATTCCAAGCCCGACGCCTCCGGCCGCGAGCCCCCAGATCCACCCACGATGCTTTCGTGGCGCGGTGGACCGCAACGCCTGGGGGCTGGGCTGCGCGGCTAAACCGGCAAGGGGGGGCATCGGAAGCGACGCGGCCGGAGCGGAAGGAGTCGCCGCGCGGCCCCGTTGGAGCATCGCCTGAGAGCCGCCCGTATCGCCGCGCCGCAAAAGAAGGTTGGAGAGATTGTACGCAGCGGCTCCGTGCCCGGCATCTAGTGCTTTCCGATATTCGCCCTCAGCGCCGGTGAGATCGCCCTGCGACTGCAGAAGCAATCCCAGGTGGTTGTGGGCACTCGTCTGGCCGGCAGCAATTGCCTGTCGGTAGGCGCGCTCTGCCGCCGCTGCATCAACTTGACCTGCTGGAATCACGGAGTGAGGTGCCGCAGATGGCGCGGATCCGACCGGAAACTCCGGCACAGCGGGGGTTGGCGCCAGTCCTCGCTCGTGTGCGGGCGAGCCGCCGGCATGGGTCAACACGTGGAACGAGACGGGGCCAATGGCTACCTCATCTCCAGGCTTCAGGTAGGCTTCGGCGACGCGGGCGCCATTCACGAAGACCCCATTGCGGCTGCCGAGATCCCGGATGCTCACCGTGCCGTCGGGGTGGGTCTCGATGCGTGCATGGCGGCGCGACACGCGGGAGTGAGGGATCACGATATCGCACGACGATGATCGTCCGATAGTCAGTGACGCAGGCCCAATCTGGCGGTCACTCGCCCAGCCGTCGGGGCCCATCCATTGAAGCCTCATCGATCGACCCGCCGGCCGGCGAACGATCTGCTGTGAGTCGACCGAGGGCATACGGCTGGCTTCAGCTCTTTCACGTCCGACCCTGCTTCACTATCTGAAGGTCCGGAAAAGGCGACCACCACCATGCTTGGGAGTCGCCCGGGTCGCGATGCCGCACTGATCGCAGAACGCCATCCGAGGCACAACGGAGTGGCACTGGAAGCAGACGGTGTCGGGGCCAATGCGCACGTTGACGGCCTCGGCCAACAGCATGTGGTGCAACGCCAGGCGGACGGCAAGTAGAAGAACCACGGCGGCAACGGCATAGACGGCGACGACAACAGGGATCGACACGATCAAGAGGTTCGCGAGGCCGAGGACCACCCACAAGAGAACGGTCACTGGCACCAGAACCGTCAGCGAGGTCGTCCATCCATAGGCAAGCGTCGATCGTGTTCGGTTCCGGTGCAGCCAGAGAGCACCGGCGAGGAGCCCGGTGGCGCTGGCCGAGATGAACGGCACCAAAAGACCGCGGGCCACTACGACTAAGGTTCGATCGAGGGTTGGAGTCGACGCGAACATTCCCTGACTGAGCTCCGGCCAGAGATTGAAGATCGTGACCGCGAGCGTGAAGCCAAGTGCCGCCGCCACGCCCGACGCGAATCCGTCCAGCACCTCGTCGTACTGACCACGCCAGAACAGGGCCAGCGAGACGGCGAGCATTACCGCCTGCGCGGCCAGAGGGATAGCTATGCCGAAGCGAAGGATGTCGATCCCGGTAAGACCCATCGTCGTTCCCTGGACCACTGTTTGGGTCAGGGCGCCGCTGGTCAGCCACGCCCAACCGAGACCGGCCGCTATGCCGAGCCCAAAGATAGTACCGATCGCGAGAGGCGACTCGTCACCATAGACGTCGACCTCGTACAGATAGACGAGGTAGAGCAGAGGGAGAAAGAGCGCCGCGGCGGCGATCGACGGGCCGGTGAACCCGGTGGCACCGAGTAACAGCAAGAGGACAGCGCCGACCACGAGCGCCATCCGAAACGGGAGGGCGTTCCTGGCCGGCAGGTGCGGGAAGAGGGTGGAAACGACGGCCGGCCGGAAAACGTGCTCGCCGGGCTGGGCCGCGAACGACTGACTCCGGCTTTCCGAGCCGGCAATCATATGAGCGCCACACGCGCCACAAAAGGTTCCGATGGGGACGGCTTGACCACAGACAGGGCAGTCGACTCGGGGAATTTCGGGACGGTCGCCGGCGATCAACGGCCATGACTCGACTGGTAGCTCAGCAGATCGCGGGCCAGGTTCCAAACATCCGGGGTGCCAAGCCCGGAGGCCATGTCGTAGCCCCTGGCGGCAGCGAACGCGAGATTGGAGCCGACCGTTACATCGTGAAACGGGGGATAGGCCTGAGGAGTCCGAGCCATAGCATAAAGGGCTGGATTCATCCAGCCGATCTCGCGGTGGTGATTCGCAACGAGATATTGATCGATCAGCGCGGCGATCCCGGCCCAGATAGGAGCCGCCTGGCTGGTTCCGCCGCCTTTGCCCCACGAGGCAGACCCGTTCGACCCGGGGAAGGCTATGGTCATACCGCTCGCGGGGTCGGCGTCGGCCGAGACATCTGGTAGCAAGCGACGCCCGCTGACACCATAGCGGCTGTCCTGGGCGCGCAGCCCGGGAGCACGCTGCCAGTCGGGCCGGCTGAAGTAGCCGCTGGCGCCGCCGCCGGTCCCTCCAGTTTCGACCGGATCTTCCCAAACGGTCTCGTTGTACCAGGACCCGTCTGACCGGACACTGAGGCGAGTTCCGCCGACGGCGGTCACGCCCGGGCTGGCAGCCGGAAGCATGGCCCCAAGGGCCGATCTGGTAGGAGCGGAGTCGGCGGGACTGATGCAGCCGAAGGCCCCGCTGTCCCCCGTGGCAACGAACGTGGCTTCTCCGGCTAGATCCGCGAGGGCATAGGCAGACTCAAATGCGCGGGCACCGGCGACAGTGCTATACCGCTCGCACAGGGCGATGCTCTCGCTGATGATGTCCCTGGGGCTGGCAGAGACTAGCGCGGACAGGAGATGAATACCGGCGGCGCTGATGACGCTTTGATTGAAATCGTAGACGATGAGCTTCGCTCTAGGAGCAATCGCGTGCACAACCTCCAGGTCCATCGTCGCCTCCCCTCCCGAGGGAAGAGTGGGACCAAATGTCCGGTAGTGGAATGGCGGGAGGTGAAACCGCTGGGCGTACGCTGCGAGCGCCGATTGATCGACGCCATCCACCTCGATGAACACCACGGTCTGGCCCTTTCCGTCCATGCCCTGCTGGACGAGTGGGGCAATGTCGTATGCCTTGATGATGCCAGTCGGGCTCAATCCGTTCCCCGGAACCGCCGCGGGAGTAGCTGGGGCAGTCGACGGACGCACGACCTCCGTTACGAGGCGGCGCATAGCCGGAGGCACGATGGGATCGTGACGGCCCGCGACAAAGTACGTTCCATCCGGCAGCCGGTAGCGGTCGACTGCGGCCCGGAAAACCCGGTCAGCACGTCGAACATCTGCGGAGACCATCAGCCACGGGCTGCCGGAGTGCCAGGAAGGTTGCATGCCCATCTGCTTTACGAGTCTAGACACCGTCTTCACGTCCCCTCGAGCTGGGCCATAGCGTTGCTGGAATCGAGCGGGCGATATGAAGTTTCCATACAGGGGGGAGTGAGGGTCGTACAGCGCCGTGATATCGCCGGCGACGCGAGCCGCTTTCGTATCCCTGATCCTCAGAAGGAGGGAAACGGTCCCGCGCCGCATCGGACCGAGGTCGCGCAGCGGGGCGCTGGGCCGCCGGCTGGCTTGTATCAGGTGCGTGGCGAGGGGGTTCGAAGCCTGGCGCTCGCTCGTGCAGGCAGATACCAGTAACACCGCGGCCATCAGGACCGACCGCCGGGCGGCGGTCACCCATGTCCGAGCTTGAGAATTTATTTGAGGCGGTTGAACCATAGGCGAGACTTGGTTATGAGCCTCCAGGAGTGGATGACGGGACATCGAATGCCGTGTCAGTATCATAACGGAAATTGCGCGAGCGCACCGACAAATGGGGGAGCACGCATGGGCCGCCGAGGCGATTACTCGCTCCCGCGACGGATGCCGGGACTTCAGATGGCGGCGCTAAGACGACATTGATAGAAATCCCTGAGTGTTACAGGCCATCGAGTAGCGGTTCTTGGATACACTGGTGACATGAAGCGGCAGTTTGGTTCGCACGGAAGTATCTCTCCCGACCGGCTGGCGGGGATCGGTAGAAACTGATGTCGTCTGTCAACCCGACGTTTCTGACATTTCCAATCGAGGCACTGAGAGGCCTGGCGGTGTCGGACCCGGAACTGATTCGGCGAAACAAGCGGCAGGCCAGGGCGCGGCTCAAGGATCAATTCCCTGAGTATGCGCTGCAGACTGAAGTGCTGGCCGCGGCGCTGGAGGCAGACGTCCCAGTCTCTCTGATGGCGGCCGCGGAGCGACGGGCCCTCCCTATCGAGTCCGGCCGGCTCGCGCAGATGCTGGTCTCACGATTCGGCTTTCAAGAGTACATGGCCCGGTGGTCAGTGGCAGCGTGGGCTTTTGCCCTTGGCCTGATGGATGAAGAAGCCGTTTCCAGTACGCTGACGATCAACGAGCCTGCAACTGGCGCAGAGAGGGCTGAGCAGGCGCTCGCCCCATCGGGGGCAGAGACTCTGGGAGACGGCACGGTGCCTCCGGCCGCCGGCACGGGCGGCGGGATACAGCCGCCGGATACCGGTACGCCCAAGCAGCCGGATTCGGCGAGGCCGAGTCCGCGAACCGGCGGCCCAGGGGGCGCATCCAGAAACATGATCATTGCCGGGCTGGCGGTGCTGGTGGTCATCGTGGGCAGCATCATTGGAGTCACGATGATACATGCGTTCGGCCCGCATGCCACGCCGACTCCCACGGCAACACCAACTCCCACGCCGACCGCGACACCTACCTCGGTGCCCACGGCCACGCCGGTTCCGACCGTGGACACCGCGGCGGTAGAGAGTCATGACGTCAGCACGATACTGGCGCACGGGTATAACGCCAAGAGCCAGATTCCGGAGTTTGCGTTCACGCCGGACGGATCGGGAGGCACTTTGTATGCGTGGGCTGCGATCTGCGCCAACTCGGGCGACGGCTACTGCGCCAAGGTATTCTTCTTCCACGGGCAGTCGCTCCTGGGCACGGACACGAGCGGCAACTCGCTGGCGATCAACAGCGTCGAATCGGCGGGGCCGAAGGTCATTGACGTGACGTATGCGAATTACAAGGCGAGCGACCCTAACTGCTGCCCGTCGGGAGTGCCGGTGACCATCAGCTATACGTGGAATGGGAGCTCGATGTCGGCCTCAGGAACTCCGCCGGGACACTGAGGAGTTGCAGTTTTTGTTGCTTTGTTCTGCCGCGTTTCCGCGGTGCTAGGCACCCGCCGCGAATTCGTCCTGGTTCGCGGACAGCCAGAGCTCGGGCCACGCGTCTAGCAGCTCCATCTCTCGATCGGTGAGTTTGCCGATGTCTTTGATCGGCTCGATTAGACCTTCGCACGCTAGACATTCATCCAAGGAAGAGTCGGCGCTGAGTTGATAGGCTCCACAGGTGGAACATCTACCGAGCATTTGTTATCTCCTGAAGAGGTGATGGCAGTCGGCGGTACACGTGGAAACCTATTGTTCTGACTTTAGGGCGATTAGTTCAACTCGTGGCATGGCTACCTCGTCCAGATAACCCGCCTCGGGATAGTCTGTTCCCGCTCTGCCGCCTTCCCTTCCGGCCAACTGCAGCACCTCGGCCAGGTGGAGGCCGTGACGACTCGTGGTTTGCGCGATTTGCTCGCGGCAGCTGAAGCCATCGGCTATGATCAGCGTGTCCTTTCCTGCCTGGCGCACGGCCGGCAGCAGGACCCTTTCCCCGCATTTCATCGACACCTCATAATGGTCTCCCTTTTCGAACCCGAAAGCTCCGGCCATACCGCAGCAGCCGGAGTCGAGAATCTCAAAGTCGAGGCCCATCTTTCGCAGCACAGTCTCCTCGTCGGTCATGCTCATGATTGATTTGTGGTGGCAGTGGCCCTGGACGATCGCGCGACCATGGAGACGCGGCGGCTGGTAACTGCCGGCTTTGTTCTCAAGGAACTCGCTCAAGAGATAGGTCTGGGCGCGTAGGCGCTTGGCGTCCTCGTTGTGCGGCAACAGATTGACAAGCTCGTCGCGGAACACGCTGGCGCAGCTAGGCTCCAGGACGACCAACGGAATGCCCGACTCGATTTGTGGCCGCAGCGTACGGAGAATGCGCTTCAGATGTCGCTTGGCTAAATCGAGCATGCCGTAGTCGTACAGAGGCCGGCCACAACAGAGGAACGGCCGCGGCACTGTGACCTGGAAGCCCGCTGCTTCCAGCACATCGACCGCGGCTTTGGCGGTTTGAGGGTGAAAGTGGTTATTAAAAGTGTCCGGCCAGAGGATAACCGGACTCTTTCCTGATCCTTGGGAGCCACGCTTGAGGAACCACTGCTTGAAGGTCTGCGGGGCAAAGGATGGAATTTGTCGCTCCGGTGCGACTCCCATGGCCGCCTTCGCCATGGATGCGAGAAACGGGGCGCGGGTGAGCGTATTGGCGAAGCCGGGGGCTAGGGCAGCGAGGCGGCTTGCATACATGATGAGGCCAAAGGCATAAGCGTGGGCCGGACGGAGTTTACCCGCGTAATAGTGGGAGAGAAACTCTGCCTTGTAGGTCGCCATGTCGACGTTTACAGGGCAGTCGGCCTTACAGCCTTTGCAGGAAAGACACAGATCGAGCGCCTGCTTCACGCTTTCGTCGTGCCATCCATTGGTCAGCGGGTGTCCTTCCAGCATCTCAAAGAGCAACCGGGCACGCCCTCGGGTGGTGTACATCTCCTCGCGCGACGCCATGAGGCTGGGGCACATAGTCCCGTGCTCTACCCTCCGGCACTTCCCCACCCCAACGCAGCGAAGGGTGGCTCGAGCAAAGCTTCCGCCATCATCGTTGAAAGAAAAGTGCGTCTTGAGCGGAGGAGGACGGTAGTGTGTCCCGAGACGCAGATTCTGGTCGACGCGATAGGCGTCGACGACCTTGCCGGGATTCATTTTCCAGGAAGGGTCCCAAATCGTTTTAAACTCTCGGAATGCCTCCACTAGCTCTGGTCCGAACATCTTGACCAAAAGCTCGCCGCGGGCCTGGCCGTCGACGTGCTCACCAGAAAGCGAGCCGCCATATCGCACCACCAGGTCGGCCGCTTGTTCGACGAAGGACCGAAACGCTTTGATTCCGTCGGCAGTCTCCAGATCGAAATCGATGCTGGTGTGGATGCAGCCATCGCCGAAGTGGCCGTAAAACGAGCAGCCATAGCCGTACTTGTCCAGGAGGCCGCGGAAGTCGCGGAGATAGGGTCCTAGTTTGTCGGGCGGAACGGCGGCGTCATCCCAGCCGGGCCACGCCATGGTTCCGTCAGGAAGGAAGGTACTGGCACCCCAAGCCGGCCTCGCGGACCGCCCAGACGCGCTTCTGCTCGCCGGATCTTCGAATAGACGCATCGAGGGCGGATTGGCCCCCTTCTTGAGACGCTCCTTTGCCTCTCGGGCGCGGTCGGCCGCCTCCGATTGATTGGCACCGCCGAACTCGACGAGGAGCCAGCCGTGACCGTCTGGCAGTAGTCCGATGTCGCCCTGATGGAGGTGCTGGTCGACGGCGAATTCGGTTAATCGGTCGTCCAGCCCCTCGAGACCGATGGGGTTCAGCTGCAGGATGTCTGGAACGTGGTCCCCGGCGTGATAGGCGTCAGGGTAGCCAAGGACGAGCAGGCTTCGAGCCTGGGGAGTGGGGACAAGGCGCAATGTCGCTTCGAGGACGAGCACGCACGTGCTCTCGCTGCCGACGAGGGCACGAGCTACATGGAATCCGTTCTGACGTCCCGGCAGATGGTGTTGAATTCTTCGCTTCAATCATTCTCGGGAGTTTTCAGTTGTCAGTTTTCAGTTGTCAGTTGTCAGTTGTTACGGGGTTACTGACACCCGCCACGTAGATTTTCTCCTCGCTCTCGGTCCTGAACGGACGGAAAAAAGAGGCATCTGGATTGAGAGAGGCATCTTTCGTACCGCGCGGAAGCTGTTGCTGTATCAGCATCCCGACAGTGCGAGTTAATCGCAGGGCTCAGCGTAGCCCAGTGCTCGCCTTCATAGGAAGACACGACTATTGCAGAAAGCAGAGAAGGCACGATGAACGCATCCGCTGGGATCCGTTCGAGACGATAGCGCAGACACAGCAGCTCGAGCAGTGCTTGCGCTTCGATGGATCTCTATCCCACGGACAAGCGGTTGAGGTCCGTAAGCGGGCTGGGCCTGCGAGATGGGCGCCTTGGGTGCTCGGCTGAATCTAGCCGCCCTGGATCTTGACGATCAGGCCGTCACGGACGGTCAACGTCAGAGTTGCGGACGGTCTCGGCGTGGTTTCTCCTGTGGGGCTCACGTCCTCGAAGTCTGGCCCCTCTGCGGTGGCTATCACTTGGTCGCCCGATTCGTATGCCTGAAGAGAGGTGATCCGGCGAGGCTGAGACGCATTCCTGCTTAGGAATTCGAGCGCCTGCTCCCGGCCATGACAGGACTGCCACGGCCGATACCCGTTCCACTGGACGTCGGGATGAAGAATCTTGGCGAGCGGCCCTACATCTCCGGTCGTCATGGCGACAAACCACGCGCCGAGGACCGGCACCAGATTACTTCCGGACGCTTCGTCCACGTGGAACCTCTCAATTTTTTACGCTGTGCTAGATACGGCGTGTAGACATTTTAGAGCAAGGCAATGGAGCCTGATCCTTGCGGGCACGTGGTGTGCATGCTCCGGTGTGGGAGCAAAGCAGCCATCTACTCGTCCGTCCGTGTTGGCATCGTGCTTGGGTCGGAAGCTTGTTGGCATCGAGATTGGTCGTGTACCGACCGGGATTCTGAGCGGCCCCCGGTACTATCTGGCGAGTCCCTACCTTCTATTTCAACCGTGAGCCCAGCATATTAGAGCTTTACTACCGTGCGCTTCAGCACCCCGATAGGTCCCATACGACACTCTTACTTCGACGGATCGCGGAAACAGTCGTGTGTCTGACTATATTGAGGAGTCCTGCGATTGGGACGATGAAGGCCGATCTTGATGGACTGGAGGCACAGCTATGTCGCGACTGACCTCAACTAGCGAAAAGGCCATGCTTCTGGCGTATTTGAACGCTCAGCGCACACACGTGATTGGCATACTGGAGGGCCTGTCCGAAGCTGATCTGCGCAGACCTGTGCTGCCATCGGGCTGGAGCTGCATCGAACTCGTGCAGCATCTCGCTCTCGATGTGGAGCGGTTTTGGTTTCGCATGATCGTGGCTGGCGAGCCCGAGCCGGCCGACGCGGCGGGAAACGCCTGGAAGGTCCCTCCCCACGTCCCGCATCGCTAGCTGTCTTGGACTTGTACCAGCACGAGATCGGACAGGCGAACGAAATTATCGACAGAACGGCGCTCGATGCTCCCCCCGCCTGGTGGCCTGATCAGCTGTGGCCAACCTGGCGACTAGACAACCTGCGGGATGTCATCCTGCATGTGATGGTCGAGACCGCGAGTCACGCAGGGCACGCTGATGCGGCTCGTGAGCTGATCGACGGCCGAACCTGGATGGTGCTCACCGACTGACGGGCGAGGCAAACCGATCACGCTGCAGAAGCGGCTGGAGCGCGAAATTCCGTGAAGTCTCAGCGCCGAGCTGAAAAGGCGGTCACACCACGACGACAGTAGTGCCGATCGGCGCCCACGCGTACAGCTCAGCCGCAACGTCGTACGGGACGTTAACGCAACCATGAGCTGCCACCGTAGTTCGTGCCGGGCTGCCCGGGGCCATTCGATCCCGGTCCGTAAACCGATCGCCACGGCGCGTCGTGAATGAAGTAACCGGCGCTTTGAAACTCCATGGCATAGCTGACTGGTGACGGCGCATACCAATCGGGGGAACCGGGAGGGTCGGCCGAAATGAAGGTGAAGGGACTGAACTTCGCGAAGATCTTGAAATGTCCCAGGACGGTGGGCAGCTGTGGGTTCCCGGTGGTCACCAGGCTGTACCGATTTCAGTTGAACCCTGATACCACTGCATCGACTCGTTCTCGGTCGAGACGAGAATCCATTTTTGGGGAGTGACTTTAGCGAGGCGAACTCGTATTGCTTTTCCCACACGACCAACGTCCGCCGCCCCAATAGCCGCCATCTTCACGTGAGTTCTCGTTAGCGCGAGGTTCGTTACACGATCGAGCCAGTTGGACAGAGCGCGGTCCTTGGCAAAGAGGGCGACCATACTGAGGTGATCTCTAGCAGTTGCCGCCCAAGTATTTATCTCAGCCCGGATAGTCTGGATGGGCTGGCTGGATGACCGGGCCTGACGCACAATCGAGGAGACCTGCGCCACTCGCTCGTTGACCAGACGGGACACGGTTGCTACCTGGGCTGAATCAGACCTGCCATGGCACGGTACTGGCCAACAGTCCGGGTTCGAGAAAAATCTGAGCGGAGGGTGGTTAGCTTGCCCGCATAGGTCGGTAGTCGCAGTCCGTTGGCCCTGGCGGTCCCGAGAACAGCGGCGTACCTGGACAGCAGGGAAGCGGTTTGCGATCTTGCCTGGGCGGTGGCTGCGCTTACGCGGGAGAGAAGCTGATGATCTAAGGCTCGCAGCCGGTTCGTCTGGACCGAATAGAAGCTTTCGCGGGCAGCGCTCCAGAAGGTGCCGTCGGCCGGAGCCGATCGCGCTTCAACGGCGGCCAGGCCATTGGTGTACGGTCGCAGCTCCGAAGGGAACAATCCACCGCTACGGGCGGATTTTATGTCCTGAGACAGGCTGGAGAAGGCGGTATTGTAGGACGAGTTGGCCAGCCGCTCGGCAATGACCTGGTGCGCCCACAAAGAGCCGCTCCCGACGCCGATGACAATAACGAGACCCAGTGAAATCCATTTTGCCCAGCGGATCATCAGTTCCCTCCCCGGAACTCCTCGATTGGCCTTTAACCATTAATTTTGCAAGTTATCAACCGGGTCTCGCCACTCCTAGGTTGACCTGGAGACACCACTCACACTACAGATAGTTAACTTTAATATGTAAGCGACGGTGGTTTACAACTAAACCCCTCGATTTACGCGATAGTGTTCGACCGAGCCCGAACATCATCTCCATGGCGCGTTGCGTCGAACCAGGTCATGGCTCTTCGGTCATGCCAACTCGTCGGATCAGCCTGGCTGATCCGACGAGGCCGGGGAACACATCCGCGTTTCAATTGGGTCGCGGTCAGAACCGCATGGATCTGAGGCTGACGTCACGGTCGCGGCTCTCCGTTATGTCAGGGCTGTATTGCCGTGCAACAGCTCGGCAACGCGAGCGTGGGAGCGGGCGACGTCTTGCCAAGGCGGCAAATTCCAGGCAGCACAGTCATGCGTCGCAGCAGTCTCGGCAGTAGGTCGCCTCGGCCTACTCTCCGGTCAGACCGTCAAGCGACTCGCGGATGAGATCGGCATGGCCGTTGTGGCGCGCGTACTCCTCGATCATGTGGACTAAGATCCATCGCAGGCTGGGTGCACGACCGTCCTCGAAGGTGCGCCGGGCCGGCTGGTCGAGGCCGCCTTCGGTCAGCGCTTCGGCCACTAGCGAGCGGGAGCGAGCCACAGCATTCTGCCACAGTGTCAAGATCTGCTCAGGCGTATCCTCTGCCGCGGTACGCCACTCCCAGTCGGGGTCGGCATCCCAGTCCACCTCACCCCACGGGGGTTGCGGATCGCGTCCATGGAGCGACTGGGAGAACCACCCATCCTCGACAAGGGCCAGGTGCTTGAGCATGCCACCCAACGTCATGGTCGACGCGGCCACCGTCGCCCTGAAGCCTGCCGCGTCCAGGCCCGAGGTCTTCCATGCCATCGTGGCGCGCTGGTAGTCCAGGAAGCCGTTGAGAGTGTCGGCCTCACCGGCCGCGAGGGGAGGCTCCGGACGACCCTGCTCGTCCACCTGCGTCACGAGGGCGCTCCTCTACCGTCGGAGCCGGAGCCGCTCAAGCGCACCCTGCTCCTAGTGAGGCTCGACCGAAGGAGCAACGGGTTGCAAACACCACTACCGGCCCTGCAGACGGATCGCGTTCACGACGCTGCCTTCGTTCAAGCGCATACTTTCGGCTGACATATTCGGATTGTAGTGGTTCATGACAGCGAAGGAGCGGAGATAGACACTGATACAAGAGGCATGACGCTCCGCAGACGCTCGTCGTACCTGATTACACGGAATATCCAGCGGCGAACTGATGCGGTTTGGGGTCCCAAGGATTGAAAGTGAAGTGAGTACAACGCACAACTTCCAGGGAGAACCAAGCAATCATGTTGATGGAAGACGAACGTCGCGACATAGTTCAATACTGCCGGCGGCTCGTAGCCGATGGACTTACCATCGGGACTGCCGGAAACATCAGCATCAGAACCGGCAGGCTGGTGGCGATTACGCCCGGCCACGTTGCGTACGAGGACATGGTCTCGACGGCGATATGCGTCGTCGACCTAGATGGGACGCTCCTCACTCATGGATTTGCTCCATCTTCGGAGCTACCGATGCATCTAGCAGTGTATGGCCACTCGCGAGCCGCGGCAGTCGTCCACACCCACTCGCAGTTCGCCACGGTCCTCAGTGCGTCGGTGTCTGAGCTGCCGGCTGTTCATTACGCGGTAGCCACGCTGGGCGGACCGATTCGGGTGGCCGAGTACGCGACATTCGGATCCAAGGAGCTGGCCCGCAACGTCGTCAGGGCCTTGTCGGGTAGGTCAGCCGCGATTCTGAAGAACCACGGGACGGTGACCTACGGAGACTCATTGGACGAGGCATACGACCGAGCGGTCACACTCGAATGGGTGTCGGAGATCTACTATCGGGCGAAGCTTCTCGGTGAGCCCAGTCTCGTGCCACTTAAAGAGATCGATCACGTCCTGGAGGAGATGCAGACCCGGGGGTACGTCGGTCAATCGGAGCAGCGCAACGATCCCACCGTCTGAGACCGGTCGCACACCTAGAGGCGACTGCCGCATCATCCAAGGCGAAAGTGTATTCCCTCTAGCTGGGCTGCTTTGAGGACTCACCAACTAGAGTCGTGGCCGTGGGTTGGACCTCGAGACGCTCGCGAGGAATCGGTTGTCCTGAGACAGCGCTAATACCGTACGTTCCATCGCGCATCCGCTGGAGGGCTTCGTTGACCCGCTCCAGCTCGCCTCGGGCAAAGTCCAGCTGCTCGAACTGCCGATCGCGTTCCGCCAGGACCGTTGCATCGTCACCCCGGTCGTCTACCCCGTCCAAGTATTGCTCGTCCGGGGTCGAGATGGACAGCTCGAGACGCCCGATCTGAGCCTCGAACTCAGCCTGCATGTCTCTCAAGCGCCTAGTAAAATAGTCGAGATCTTCTGGTGTCAGCATGCAGTTCTCCTTAGGGAGTCTACACCCAACTCGACCCGTGCCAGATGTTTGAACGCGGATCTGGGCTCGAGGACAGTGTGGGTAGGATGGGCGGGTGACGGCAAGAGCCGTCGGGTGCTGATCGTAGGCAGCGACGTGCGACAGCGAGTTCTAAACAAGCCGTTTCAGCCCTGCGGGCTTGGCCTTCATGTGATGGCTCTGGCTCAAACACTCGACGATGCATTATTCTTCTCTGATAGCAAACCGCGAGGAGTCCCATGAGCCGACCGGTCAACCGTGTGCTGGCGTCGGCGCTAGCCCTGGGAATCGGGGTTCTATCCCTGGTAACACTCGCGCCGGCCGCAGCTTCTCGACCTCCACACTACCCCCCGCGCTCTGCTTTACGAGTCACGCGGACTATGGCTGATGCTGCGGCAGTATCCAGAGGCCTGGTCTACATCACAGGGGCAAATGGCTATGGGAGCGGAGTCGGCGGGATCGACTACGTCTACGCTCTTCGGGCCTCGACCGGCAGATGGCTATGGCGCTTCAAGGCGGGCTCGAGCTTCAACGACACGCCGATGGTGGCGAACGGGACGGTCTATGTCGGATCGAACGACCACAGGGTCTACGCGCTCAACGCGGCCACAGGCCACCTTCGCTGGCGTTTTCACACCGGCAACGTGGTGGCCACTCAGCCGGCGCTCGCAGGTAAAGTCCTCATCGTGCCGTCGTATGACGACTCGGTCTACGGACTGCGGGCCTCGAACGGGACGGAGCTCTGGCGCAGGAAGATTCACATGGTTTCAGCAGACCCTCCCGCCGTGGCGGGCAAAGTTGCCTTCCTAACCGACGTATTCGGATTCGTCTATGCAATAGACACGGAAACCGGAGCGATACGATGGCGTTTCGCCACGAAGGGATGGAACGTCGAGGGATCAACATCGGTCCATGATGGGATCGTATATGTTGGGTCTGACGCGGGCACTGTCTTTGCTTTGAGCGCCTCCACCGGCAAAAAGCTGTGGTCGTCGCACGTGGGAACTAATCTCTCGGCCGCTACGCCAATCGCGGCCGGTCGGCGGGTCTTTGTCGGATCCGCAGACGGCCATGTCTACGCCCTTGACGCGAAGACCGGCGCCAGGTTGTGGACCTTCAGAGCATACGGCAGGGGAAGCTGCAGGCAGACCTACAGCCCAGCGGTGTCAGGTCGTGCCGTCTACCTGGGATCGAACGACTCGAATGTATATGCCCTAAGTGTCTCCAGTGGACGGAAGATCTGGGCGCGCCACACGGGGAACGGCGTGGAGTTTGTCAGTGCCGCCGGAGGAGTTGTCTACGCCTGGTCTCTGGACGGGAACGAGTACAGCTTCCAGGGATCAAACGGGTCCATCCGCTGGCGCTTCCGGGCGGGAGGAAGCTTCCTTCCGGTTTGTTGACGGGCTCCGAGAAACTACGCTGATGCTTTCCGGCTCCACATGATTGAACAAGATTCGCGGTTAGAATGTCGGGTGGATCCCGGATATGTCGAAGACTGCCTGGCTTGCGATCTGACCGCAGGTAGGATTCCACTTCCCGGCGGCACAATCCATGAAACCAATCATTGGCTGGTCGAGCACTGCGTCGGACCGTTGGGCACGGGAACGATCATTGTCAAGCCCAAACGTCACGTGACTCGCGTCTCAGACCTGAATGAAGCCGAAGCGCAAGAACTGGGGCCGCTGCTGAGGCAGGCGGCCATAGTGGTGGATGACTTGCTTTCCCCGGAGCAAGTATACGAGTGTCTCTGGTCGCACAGCGGAGAGAAACCGGTGCACATTCATTACGTGGTGCAGCCCGTTACCGCCGCGCTTCTAGCTTCCATTGGCGCTCGAGGTCCCAATCTGCAGGCAGCAATGTTCGAACGCGATGTCGCCTTGCGGTTGTCGGAAGTCGAAGCGTTTGCCGTGCAGGCCCGCGCCGCGTTTCTGATCAGTCCGAAGTAACTTTGGTCCGGACAGAAGTCACGGAATCGGGCCCCCTCCTGAACCCAGCCCGACCACAGCCGCATTCTGCAAATCTAGCGGCCGTCGCACAGGTGGCGAGGGCTGTCAAAGGGCTCGCCGAGCGCGAAGCCGCCGTCCGGATCTCGGACGGCGAGGTGAATATCGCCGAGCAGCCGGTTCCCGGTCAATTAGACAGACACGAAATTCTTTTGTGATTTTCTTCGTTTCCTTAGTGCTCACTTGGTGACCATCTTGCGTGGCAACAGTTAGAGCGAAACCGGGCGAATCGGTACGAACGTCGTCCGGGCATTCCGCCCGTCAGTGCAAGGCACGGCGAAAACCGGCGAAACTCAGCAAAAAGGCATTGATGGTGTAGGGTGAAATGTGAGAGGCACGGCCACAAGGCCTCTCCTTATCACAGGGGAATCTGCCCAACATTATCTGAAGGAGGGAATGGGAATGGCCTTTGAAGTTCCGCCGCTGCCGTATGCCTATGAAGCTCTGGAGCCGCACATTGACTCAGAGACGATGCACCTGCATCACGACAAGCACCATCAGGCTTACGTCACTAATCTCAATGCTGCAATCGAGAAGCACCCAGAACTCGGCGACCGTACGGTAGACGACCTCATCCGCGATCTGGCGAACGTGCCGGAGGATATCAGGGCGGCAGTTCGGAACAACGGCGGCGGGCACCTGAACCACTCGATGTTCTGGAGGATCATGAAACCTAATGGCGGCGGGGAGCCCACCGGCGCCATTGCGGATGCCATCTCCAGCAGCTTTGGCAGTTTCGAAGACTTCAAGACGCAATTCAACGACGCGGGAGTCAAGCGATTTGGCAGCGGTTGGGCTTGGCTGGTACGCACGAGCGGAGGCAGCCTGCAGATCGTTTCAACCGCCAACCAGGACAGCCCGCTCACCGACGGACAGTACCCGATCATGGGCAACGACGTGTGGGAGCACGCCTACTACCTCAAGTATCAGAACCGCCGTCCCGAATATTTGAACGCCTGGTGGAACGTCGTCAACTGGGACGAGATCAATCGACGTTTTGAGGGCGCTGCCTCGCAATAAGACTTAGACGTAGCTAGAGGTTCACGGGCCGGTCACCTGAAGGTGGCCGGCTTTTTTGCGGCCGCAGCGATTCCCCGGGTCGCGGGTTCATACTGGGGTGCTCCAAGCAGCGGGTTGAGCCAGGTCAGACGGTAGCTGCCGCGCTGAAGCCGTTGCACCTCATCTCGCAGCTTCTCGGGCTCGCCGCGGTCCCAGCCATCGCTGATGATCAGCACGATCGCTCCATGTGCCGCGACGCGGCGAGACCGTCCGGTTGAACGTTGCGATCGCGTCCCCAATACGCGTGCCGCCCGCCCAGTCATGCACAGCTGGGCCAAGGGCAAGCCTGACCTCCGGCTGGTTCGCACCGCCATAGCCGTTCGGCCTCTCAGCAGCGAGAAAGGGGGAAGAGAGTTCAAGAGAGCGCGCTTCCTCGTCTCCGCCTGCGGTCTCGGTTTGGCGGAACTCTTGCTGCCGACCGAGCAGGGTGAGAAGCCCTAACGCTCCGATACGATCGGCGCAGTATTCGCCATCCTCGCGACCCCAGAAAGCGTCGAACGCGAGATCGAGACAATTGCGTCACGCTGCCACTAACGAGCGTACACCTACCGCAACGTCTCACATCGTCCCGATTACGCACCCCGACGGACTGTATGGCATTCAGGAAATCAATTACCTGGCCCGTTGTGACGGCACTCCCAGCCGGCGCAGCACCCGTCCGAACACCACAGTTCTCTCCGCTACCGGGGCCTTTAGCCGGCTCGTCTCGTTCTCTCCAGCAGATCGCGTCGCTCTCTTCCCTGTAGACGCGCGATGTCTTCCTGGTTCTTGAGCACGACACCGATCGTTTCGACGACCACTTCTTCGTCCAGCCGTGACTCATCCATAGTGTTGAGTGCGCGGGCCCAGTCGATGGACTCGGCGACTCCCGGCGACTTGTACAGGTCCCCAGCCGTCGCAACTCCTGAACGAAGGCGACTACTTGCCTTCGTGGCCACTTCAGTCTGTCCCACTCCGGCCTCGCCCTCGAGGAGCAGGGGTTTACCGAGACGAGCCATCAGAAAGATGGCCGTGGCGAGCGGCCGCTCGGCCACGTGCTGTTGCCTGGTCAGAAGTTCTAGGACGTTATCGATCGAGTCGAGCAACGACATTCACCTCACAAGCAGAACAAGCGGAAGTTCAAGCGGAACTATGCCCGCCATGCGGTCATTCGAGACTAGCGGTTTTGAAGGAGGATCTGTGAGAAGGTCGAATGTTACGAATATGTTACCGGTACGGCACGAGTCGTGCTACGCACCCCCATTTGCACAAATAGGGCTACCATGTGGATATTTATAGTCAAGTTCGCATTTGGCGGCAGTCTCGTCGTGTTATTCGCCCTGGTGAGTGAGGCAATAAGACCTAACACCTTAGCCGGAATTTTCTCGGCATCCCCTTCGATTGCCCTCGCCGGTTTGACACTGGCGTTCCTCACGAAAGGGCCACACGTGGCGCAACAGGAAGCGGTGGGTATGGCCATAGGAGCGGCGGCCATGCTGGTATATATTTGCTTTGCGTGGCTGACGGTCAAACGGACCAGCTCCCTGTTTGGCGCGGTCGCCACCCTCAGCGTTTGGGTCTTGGTCGCGGCGGCCGGATACGCGCTGCTTCAGACGGCGATGTCGTGAAGATCACGTTAAGCGACTTACGCAAGACGTCATGGAAGAGTATGGCACTGCGCTTCGTCTTTGGGGGCTCTGTGTCTGTAATCTCGGCAGTGACGGCTATCATGGTCAGTCCGCTTGCGGGAGGAGTTTTGCTCGCGTTCCCGTCGATCCTGCCGGCCGCAGTGACACTGCTGGAGAAGAAGGAAGGTAAGGAGGCGAGCCTCAGCGACCTCTCGGGCGCCATATTCGGCGCTTGTGGCATGCTCGCTTTTGCCCTGGTGTTGATCCCCCTCGCTACCCGAGTCCCGGCGGTGTCGGCGCTAGCGATTGCAACAGCCGTATGGCTCGTCGTGTCGGTGATGATGTATCTCCTCCTTCATCACCACCGTCCGTGGGTACAGCAGGAGCGTCGAGAGATGGTGCAGCGGCTACGCACAGCCGGGGCATCGAGGGAGGCCAGCAGCCGGCACGCTCAGTGACATTTCCGCCGGCCAGGGCTGATGTGCGGAACGCAGCGACCAGTGGCGGCTAGCCAAGGCTGCCTCAGCAGGCCCCCCTCGGCAGCTCTACCAATCAACCCCTTAACGGTCCGGGATGGGCCACAATGGAGACTTCAAGGGCATCGGCCGCAGCCTCTACAGTCCCGACCACCCGGAGCATGGCCAGGTCAGCTTCCCCCACAATCAGATTCGCTCTGAAAGCTTCAACCATCGACGCCCACCCCGATCCGACGAGAATCACCGGCTTGCGCACCATGAGCTCAGTCTGACTGAGGTTCCAGGCGAGGGCGACTTCGCCTAAAGTGCCCGCACCGCCGGGAAGCGCGATCAAACCGTCGGCCTCGACCAGAGCCTCGATTCGGGCGAAGAGGGTTTCCGCGGCAAGCTCCTCAGACAAGTACGCATTCGGTACTAGGCGGCCTGACCAGGCACCAACCGTTACTCCCACGACATGGCCGCCGGCTTCCTGGGCGCCGCGGCTCACAGCTTCCATTACCCCGCCGTATCCACCCGAGAGAATGGTATGGCCTCTTGACGCCAATAGCTTTCCAAGGCGGACTCCATCGTGATACTCGGTGGACCCCTCCTGTATCCTCGCTGAGCCGAAAATGGTTACCCTCACGGCTAGAGCACGAAGCCATTTGGGAGTAGATCGTCGACGCTAAACTCGCCCACACCGTCTATCTCAACGCGGGCATCAGGTCCCATGATGTCGAGTATCACCTGACGACAGGCCCCGCAGGGCGTCTTGCTGGAAGCGGGAGCATCGGCCGGCGCGTCGAGGCAGGTCACGGCGAGCCTGACGGGCGCTTGAGCGGCCGCAACGCAGGTAAACAGTGCCACACGCTCCGCGCAGCACGATAGGCCATAGCTGGCGGACTCGACATTACATCCGGTGATAACCTCACCGCCGTCCGTTTCGATCGCAGCACCCACTCTGAATTTCGAGTAGGGAGCATGAGCTCGTAGGGCGGCGGCGCGGGCATGGTCCATCAAGGCCGAGTCGGGCCCGTCGGTCAATCGACGTCCAGAATCGTTACGGTGCGCTCTTCCCCGTTAGGCGTCTTGTAGGTAACCGAGTCGCCTGCCGCGTGGCCGACGAGAGCCGCTCCCAAAGGCGCCCTGTCTGAGATCAAACCGTTCGAGGCACTGACGCCGTGCTCACTCACGATCTTATATATGCGCTCGTTGCCACGTTCATCTTTGAGGCGGACGCTATTGCCGATTCCAATAGAGTTGTCGTTGCGCGGCTCGACCACGACGGCATTACGAGCCAGATGCTCCAACTCCTGAATTCTCCCCTCGAGGCGGCCCTGCTGCTCCTTGGCGTCATGGTAAGCGCCATTCTCCGATAGGTCGCCGTCGGCGGCAGCCTGCCCGATCTTTTTAGCAATAAGCGGACGGCGTACGTCGATCAATTCGCGCAGCTCGTCTTCAATCTTCTTCTTTTCCTCTTCGGTAACGAGGATCTGTCCTTGGGTCGTCATGTCAACATATCCCAGAAATAAAATAAGCCCCGGTTGAGGCTACCCGCCATTGTACGCCAGCCTGGATCCCTCGCGTCAACAAAACGGCCATCGCGCGTTGCTTGTATTGTAGCGCGCACCAAGGCGTCCGAAGACAACATACTTATTGTGGATGATCAGACAAGGCGCCCAAGCACTTGCGGCAACCGCGTTAGGCGCGGAGCGGTCGTGATCTCATATTTCTCCGTCGGTCAAAAGGCCAGCGCGACACGAGTGTTCACGGATGAAGACGTACGAGCGTACGCGGCTTTGAGCGGCGATAACAACCCACTGCATGTCGACCCAGAGTACGCGCGACGAACCTCGTTCGGACGCCCTACGGTGCATGGACTCCTGGCGGCCACCCTCTTCACTCAAATCCTCGGAACTCAGCTCCCAGGGCCAGGGAGCGTACATGCCGGGCAGTTACTCAAGTTTCTGAAGCCGGTCTATGTCGGTGAGCGTGTAACGGCCACCGTCGAGATCGCGTCGATCAACCGACATCGAGGCATCGTGCGGCTGATCACTCGGGCACAGACATCGGAGGGGGTAGCCATCGAGGGGGAAGCAGTGGTGCGGATCATGGGATCGCGGGGAGCAACGGCCTAGGGTTGGCAGTTATCTGACGAACGTCTTGGAGGATCCGACGAGGGCGTCAGTTACACGATCGCGGGTTGTCTGCATCACTTCCATGGAGTCCATCTCGTTGGGAAGAAAGAATCCCGACTGCAGGACTTCGTCGCTGGTTCCGGGCTGTCCGGCTACAATCGTGGCGGCGAATGAGAGTCCGACGACGTGGTACCGGTTTCCGTCCGCATACTCCACGAGAACATTGGGGTCGGAGTAGATACCAATCAGACGGCCGACCTCGATTTCTACACCTGTCTCCTCCAAGATCTCACGAGCACAGGCCTCTTCGGCAGATTCTCCGGCTTCCATTTGACCGCCGGGAAGACACCACAGACTATTGTCGGCACGCTGAGTCAGCAGGACGCGCCCTGACTCGTCGAGCACGACGGCAGTGCAGCCGATCGCCAGACGGCCCAGGCGTCCAATACGATCCCCGTGAACTATCTTGACCAAGACAGTCTAGATATCGAGGTTTTTGACCTCTTTCGCGTGAGTCTCGATGAACTTTCTCCGCGGGTCCACATTCTTGCCCATTAGCACGTCGAACGTATCGCTGGCCTTAACGGCGTCAGACACGTTCACCTTGAGGAGGACTCGGTTCGCAGGGTCCATCGTCGTTTCCCACAGGAGGTCAGAGTTCATCTCACCCAAACCCTTGTAGCGCTGAATCTGGACATTCTTGCCCTTGAGACGCTTGACGATGGCGTCGCGCTCGGCATCGCTGTAGGCATAGGCTCGCTCGCGACCCGCCGAGATCTTGAACAGTGGAGGCTGCGCGATAAACAGGCAGCCGTCGTCGACCAGCTCGCGCATGTGGCGGAAGAAGAACGTAAGCAGCAACGTACGAATGTGAGCGCCGTCAACGTCGGCGTCGGTCATGATGATCACGCGACGATACCGGAGCTTCGATAGATCAAAGTGGTCGCCGATGCTAGTTCCGAGGGCGGTCACCATAAACTTGATACCCTCGTAGCCCAGGATCTTGTCCAATCGAGCTTTCTCGACGTTCAGAATCTTGCCACGAAGGGGAAGTATGGCCTGGAACTGACGATCCCGGCCCATTTTGGCGGTGCCGCCGGCAGAGTCTCCCTCCACCAGGTAGAGCTCGCTTTTCTCCGGGTCGCGCTCCTGGCAGTCGGCCAGCTTACCGGGAAGAGCCATGCCGTCCAGAGCTGACTTACGTATCACGAGATCACGCGCTTTGCGCGCGGCCTCCCGAGCCCGGGCGGCCGTAACGCATTTTTCTATGATTCGTCTGGCGTCCGAAGGATTCTCCTCGAGATACTGATTGAGGAGGGTACCGACAGTCAGCTCGGTCTGGGTGCGAATCTCCGGATTGGAGAGCTTGACCTTGGTCTGTGCCTCAAACTGGGGCTCTTGCAGCTTGACGGCAATCACGGCCGTCAAGCCCTCGCGAACATCCTCGCCGGTCAGGTTTGGATCGGACTCTTTAAGTAGCCCGGCCTTTCGTGAGTAGTCGTTCAAGGTACGGGTCAGGGCAGTACGAAAGCCGGTGAGGTGTGAGCCGCCATCGGGATTGTAGATGGCGTTGGCAAAGCACAGGACGTTCTCGGTGAACTCGTCGGTGTACTGCATCGAGATCTCGATTTCCGAGAACTCGCCCTTCTCCTCGAACTCCTTGGTCATGTAGATCGGCTTCGGAGTTATGGGTAGCTTGTTTTTGTTGAGGAAGCGAACGAAGGAATTGATGCCACCTTCGAAATAGAAGGTCAGCTCGCGAGGAATCCCCTCAGGTCCATTTTCCTCGACCAGCGTGATCTGCAGTCCGCGATTAAGAAATGCCATTTCCCGCAGACGCTGCGCTAGCTGCTCGAAGTTATAGATATATTCCTGTCCGAAGATCTTCGGGTCGGCGCGCCACGTGGTCTGGGTTCCGGTGCCCTCGGACTCGCCGACTTCGTCAACCGAGGTCGTCGGCTTGCCTTCTGAATATTCCTGTCTATACAGCTTACCGTTACGCTTAACGTCGACTCTCATCCAGCTGGAGAGAGCGCAAACGGCTGATACCCCGACACCATGCAAGCCGCCCGAGACCTTATACCCACGCTTGTCGAACTTTCCGCCGGCATGCAGCCGGGTCATCACGACTTCGAGAGTAGACTTGCCGACCTTGTGGCGCTCGACGGGAATACCGCGGCCGTTGTCATCAACGCGCACACATCCATCAGCGAGCAACTCTACACGGATCTCGGTGCAGGCCCCCGCCATGGCCTCGTCGACACTGTTGTCGACGACTTCTTGAATCAACTGATGCAGGCCCTTCTCATCGGTTCCTCCGATGTACATGCCTGGCCGGCGGCGAACACCTTCCAGCCCTTCAAGGACCTGGATGTCTTTGGCGCCGTAACTCTCGATTGCCATGCGTAGCTTCCCTCTCTCCCAGACCCGCTGGGCACCATCCTTCATCACGAATATGCAGACAAAAGCCCACCCGCTGCATATACGACCGCTGAACGTCCTATTGTACCATTTTGGCCCCAAAGTTCGCCAATTCTCGGGGCATTTTAGACCATCTCAGCTCTTGACACATCTCGTGTCATAGCCATCGCAGACGCCCTTGACACCAACCATATCTCCGTCTATATTAGAACAGGTGCTCTATAGAACATCCGTTCTCGCTCGGGAGGTTAGCCGTGAGAATTCCATCGCAATCGTACGTGTCGCCAAACTCGACCAAGGACGCAGCCGAGGCCGTACTTCTAGCTCGCGCCGCACTTACGGCGAGGCTCCCCGATGTCGCCCTCTTCCTGGCATTCGCCTTGGTATGGGCGGCGGTGTTCTACATCACCGTCGTGCTTCCTTAGCAACATTTCCGACGACGAAGAGCAGGTTGCCGGGTCGCTCGGCCATACGTCTCATCAGATACGGGTACCACTCGTTGCCGTACGGAATGTACACGCGAACGCCAAAGCCTTGGTCACGAAGCTGCCGCTGTAGGTCGCGACGGACTCCATAGAGCATCTGGAACTCCCATTCCTCGGAGTGACGACCGAGCTGCAACGCCCGCTGTTTGATCCACTCGATGATATTCTCGTCGTGAGTGGCGAAGGCAGGAAACACGCCGTCCGAGAGCAGTAGCTCCGACAAATGCTTGAAGTTCTCGTCGACGTCGGCCTTCTTCGGATAGGCCACGGCGGCTGGCTCAAGGTATGCCCCCTTCACCAGCCTTATGCGAATGCCCAGGCGATTAAGCTCACGCACATCGTCCGAGCTCCGATATAGGTACGACTGAATCACGGTTCCGACGACTGGAAACTCCGTGAAAACGGCTTTCGCGATATCCAGCGTCAACTGGGTGTGGGCGGAGTCTTCCATATCGATGCGGACAAACGAACCCGCGGCCGCGGCGGCGGAAACCACCTGACGCGTCAAAGACTCGGCTATCTGTCGATTGAGATCAACGCCCAGCGCGGTTAGTTTTATAGAGATGTTCGCGTCGAGCTCTTCGTCGGCGATTGCCCTGATCGCCCTCGAATATTCATCGGCAGCGTGTCCCGCTCCCCCGTACGTGGTGACATTCTCACCGAGCTGGTCGAGGGTGGCGCGCATGCCCTCAGCGTTGGTCTGGCGCACGGCTTCGACACCTTGAGCGAGCGTTTCACCGGCGACAAAACGCGTCGCTAAGCGCCGGGTTAATGGATTTCCGGTAGCAACGCGTTTGATCTTTTCTTGTTGCGACAGATAGATGAGGCCCGAACGCAGCATGGTTCCCCTACTTGCACAATGCAACTCATGCTAACAAGTTAGGTCGGCGAATACGGGCGCGAAGCGGAAAGGCTAGCGAGCTACATACGCGGCGTCTACGTACCCCACGGCTCCGGTCGACGTACGCACATAGTCCCAGCCCGACAGACGGCGCAGCACGGTGACGTGGGTCCCCGCGGCCACTACGCCGATCACACGACCCCTCAATCCGGCCGTGGCATGCAGGCGAACAGTAGCTGTTACGTGTACCCCGCTGCTATGCCGGCTCTTAGAGACCGGCGACGTCGAACCGCCGCCGCGGACAAGGAACGCTCGCCAAATCCACCCACTGGCCCCAGTCGAAAGCTGGACGTCGGCCCAACCTCGAGCCCAGTGAAGCACTCTCACGGGCAATCCATTGCTGACCGCCACGATCGGGGCGTTCATTCTGGCTGAACTACGCAAGTTCACTCCGGCCCTGAGAGAAGTATGTCCTTGAGGGCGACCGGGATGATGAGCTCCGGACTTCTTAGCAGCCACCTTCCGTCCGACATAGCGGGCCATGGCCCAACCGATCGTGCCGTTCACGAGAAGGACCTTGTCCCACGCGCCCTGTTTGACGAACACGCCGACCCGGTTGCCCCTGGAGAGTACAGCGACCACCGGAGCCGAAAGGGCGGGAGCGTTGTGCACGCGCAGACCGTACACGTAGATAGTTCTTGCGTTGGCCCAGGCCGCGCGGCGTGCCCGAGAGTTGGCACCGGAGTGCTTCGGCGTCGGTTTCGAGGGGGGGACGGGTCCGCCGGACGTGCTTCGCGCAACACCTGATCGAATCACCCAACCCACCGCACCTCCGGCCGTCTTGATCCTGACCCACCCGGGGAACCATCCCTCCACGTGGACGCGCTGCCCTTGTGTTAACACGGTGACGACGCCGGCCGAGAAGGAGTGGCTGGTGCGTACATTCAGCGTCGACACGATCACCGTCAGGTAGTGCCCGGGATGTCCCGCCGCGGGTCCATTCCACGGTCGTTCAGCCTGAAGGTAGTGGTCCTGATAGTAGTTCCCGGACCTGGGATCATTAACCAGCTTGTTAATGGTGACGCCGTTTTGTGGGTCCTCGGAGTGGATGATCTTTCCGTGTCCAATGTAGATGCCGACATGCGATACACCGGGCCACCAGGTGTTCTGGAAGAAGATGATGTCACCGGGAAGAAGCTGAGACTCAGGAATAACCGGGAATTGCGACATCGCCGCGCCGAGACTACCGCCCATGCGCACGCCAAGCTGGCGATACACATACGACACGAAGCCGATGCAGCTGAATCCAGTGGCAGGGCTATCTCCCGTGTAGGCGTACGGGTAACCGAGGAACCTTCTCGCCTCGGCCACGACCGCACTGCCGGAAACACCGGCGACAGACGCGCTACTCGATTTCTGACTCACTGATCCGGCCAATGCGGACACAACCGGCGTTGAGCCGACGGCCAGGCACCCCGCCAGCAGGACAAGAAGCAGTCTTGCCTTCACACGCGACCTCCACCCACCTATATTGGTCGCACTGAACCCGGGTACAGAAACCCCCCGGTTTCACAGGCTCAGCACGCAAAACGCAAGCCAACCGTAACACGCTGCTCACTGGGTGTCAAGCGTAATTCCCAGGTGACAAGTTTCATCGTTTTTTTGGCGTATTGTCGCACTTTTTACGGAATTGTGACCGCCGTCACGTTTACCTAAATGGAAAGTTGGCAAGGTTGCGTTTTTCCCGCGATTTAAGGGAAAAGTGCCGAAAGCCGACTTTTGGCGGTTACGAAAAGTTACCTGAGTCATCAATTACTTACGGATGTTGGGTTTTCTCTCCTTGACAAGTTCGGTTAGGTGCAAGTACATGTGATACAGTTAGATCGAGGTCAGGAAAGAGAATGCTGGATGCGCCGTTCGCCGACGCAGGACCAGGAGCCGGGTCTGCGACACCAAGAGTCGCTTTCGTGGGGACGTATCCCCCGCGGGAATGCGGCATCGGAACGTTCACCTATGACTTGGTGAACGCCTATGACACGATAGATCCGTCGAGACTTTCCGTAGTGGTCGCTACCAATGACTACGGCGCCAAGTACGACTACGATTTGCACGACTATCAAGGTCGAGTCCGGTACGAAATCGAGGCAGAGGATCGGTCATCATACCGTCGCGCGGCCCTCGATCTCAGCAAGAGCAAAGTACAGGTCGTCAACATTCAGCACGAGTACGGGATCTATGGGGGAGAGGACGGCGATCATATCCTGGATTTCATGGCGGCTTGCGATCGCCCCGTCGTACTGACGCTGCATACGGTCCTGCCCAATCCCGAGGGACACTTTAGAGAAGTTACGCAACAAATGATCAACCAGGCGTCGGCGGTGGTCGTGCTGGCGCATTCCGCCATCCCGTTGGTACTGGAGCACTACGACGTGCCCCGGGAACGAGTACACGTCATTCCTCATGGGGTGCCCGTCTTCACTCGGAAGGAAACCATCCGCCGTAGAACGAAGTCCTTGCTCGGCTTCACGGGACGGCGCCTACTCTCGACCTTTGGTCTCATCGGACCAAGCAAAGCGATTGAATACGTGATCCAGGGGCTCCCGCAGGTGGTGGAGAAGCATCCCGACGTGCTCTACCTGGTACTCGGCGAGACCCATCCGGTCATTCGTAGCCGGGAAGGAGAAGCGTATCGAAACAGCCTGATAGAGCTGACACGCAGCCTCGGGCTCACCGACCACGTCAAGTTCAACAACCGTTTCTTGAGCAACACTGAGCTCGTTCGGTACCTGGCGGCGACCGACGTCTATATCATGCCGTACCTGGGCAAGGATCAAATCGTCAGTGGAACCCTGGCCTATGCCGTGGGTTGCGGCAAGGCAGTGGTGGCAACACCGTTCGTGTACGCGGAGGAGATGCTGGCCGACGGGAGAGGCGTGATCGTGCCGTTCCGGGACTTTGAAGCGATTGGTTCCGTAGTCACCGACCTTCTGAGCAACCGGCGAAAGCTGCTGCAGATCGAGGAAAAGGCGTACCGGTTCAGCCGGAACATGACCTGGCCGAGCGTGGCGAGGTCCTATTTTGAGCTATTCCGCTACGTTTCCTACTTCCGAACCCGAACCGCGGTGGCCGTCTAACGGGGCCGCCGATGGAGCCGGGCGCGAGCGACCTGATCTACGACTGGAACACGGCAGGACCGGCGACGCTCCCGCTACCCCGACTTGTCGAGCTGGATGACGAAACGCTGCGGGACGGACTACAGTCACCCTCCGTGCGGACGCCGGCACTCGAAGATAAGCTGGCGCTGCTTCACCACATGGACGCTCTACGGATCGACACCGCAGACATCGGCCTTCCGGGGGCGGGACCGCATGTCGCGGCGGATGTGCGGCGACTAGCGCGCGAGATCGCCGACCAGAGAATGGGCATCTCGGCCAACTGCGCGGCGCGTACGCTGGCCGTCGACATCGATCCCATCGCTGAGGCGTCGCAGTACGCCGGCATACCCATAGAAGCGTGCGTTTTCATCGGTTCAAGCCCCATCCGTCAGTATGCCGAGGACTGGTCGCTGGACCTTATGCTCCAGCACACTGAGAACGCGGTTAGCTACGCGGTGTCCCTCGGACTTCCCGTCATGTATGTCACCGAAGACACCACTCGGGCGAAACCCGAAACCTTGACCAGGTTGTACACGGTGGCCGTAGAGTGCGGCGCCTCACGAATTTGCCTATGCGACACGGTCGGGCATGCCACTCCAGAGGGTGCGCAAAACCTGGTGATGTGGGCTCGCCGGCTCTCAGGACACCTCGATCGAGACGTCAAAATCGATTGGCACGGCCACAACGATCGCGGGCTGGGAGTCATCAACACGCTCGCCGCGGTATATGCCGGAGCGGACCGGGTGCACGCGACGGCGTTGGGCATCGGCGAACGAGTCGGCAACGCGGCCATGGACCAGCTGCTCATCAATCTGAAGCTCAATCGCTGGATCGATTCGGATCTCTCGGGGCTCGCCCAGTACTGTGAGCTGGCGGGTGCCATGACCGGTACCGACATACCGGCCTCATATCCGGCGATGGGAGCAGACGCTTTTCGAACGGGGACCGGGGTACACGCCGCCGCCATTATCAAAGCCATCAGAAAGGGAGACGTCCGGCTGGCTAATCTGGTGTACTCGGGTGTACCGGCCGACTACTTTGGACGCAGTCAGACAATAGAGCTGGGTCCCATGTCGGGGCAGTCCAACGTCCTGTTCTGGCTCGAAGAGAGGCATATTGATCCCGATCCGGAGCTGGTCGACTCTCTTTTCATGGCGTGCAAGCAGGCCGAAAAGATTCTTCCAGAAGCGGTGGCTCGGGAGATCGTCAATCGCCATCACAGAGGGGCCACTGCGGTTTCGCGACGGGACCCGAGCGGAACGAGCTAGCAGCAGCCTGAGGGTCCAGCAAACCCGTCTAGAATCAGAGCGTGAGGTTTGACCTATGGGAATGACGATCACCGAGAAGATCCTGGCGGACCACGCGGGCCGAGACAGTGTCCGACCCGGAGAAATTTTGATGGTCAAAGTAGACGTCAATCTGGCTAACGAGCTTTCGGCAGCGCTGGCCATTGACGAGTTCAAGAAGATCGAGGGCGCGGCGCGCATCAAGGACCCGCGGACAGCTGTTTTTGTCCCCGACCACTTTACCCCGAACAAAGACATCACTACGGCTAACCTGGTCCACCGGGTTCGCGAGTTTGCGCTGGAACAGGAAGCCGTCTGGTTCGAGGTCGGACGCGCCGGCATCGAGCATTGTGTCCTGCCACAGAACGGACTGGTTGGTCCGGGAGACCTGATCATCGGTGGAGACTCGCACACGACTACCTACGGGGCATTGGGAGCCTTCGCCACCGGAGTGGGCTCGACCGACGTAGCCGTGGCCTGGGCAATCGGTGAGACCTGGCTGAAGGTACCATCGTCCATCAAGCTGGTGTACAACGGCGCTGTCCGGCCCTGGGTGGTGGGTAAAGACGTCATCCTGCACACCATCGGAAAGATCACCGTCGATGGTGCCACGTACAAGGCCATGGAGTTTCACGGCGAGGCGTTAAAGACCATGCCCTTCGCCAGCCGGTTCACGATGGCAAACATGTCGATAGAAGCAGGAGCCAAGAACGGCATCTTCCACGTCGACGACCTCACGCGTGAATTCCTGGCCGGGGTGAACCGGGCGAAATCCACGGAGTATTACAGCGACCCAGACGCCGAGTATGACGAGGTGATCGAAATCGATGTCGACGCGATCGAGCCACAGATCGCCTACCCGAGCTTGCCCGGAAACGCGCGCCCCGTGTCAGCCGCACAGAACATCAAGATCGACCAAGTAGTCATCGGAACGTGCACCAATGGGTGGATTGAGGATATGCGGCAGGCGGCCGATGTGCTCAAGGGCCAAAAAGTCGCCGCAGGGATACGCTGCATCATCGTTCCAGGCAGCCAGCAGGTATACAAGCAGGCGCTCCGGGAAGGACTGATAGAGATCTTCTCGGAAGCCGACTGCATCGTGTCGACATCGACGTGTGGGCCGTGCATCGGCGGTCATATGGGTGTTCTCGGGGAAAACGAGGTGTGCGTGTCAACGACCAACCGAAATTTCGTCGGAAGGATGGGAGCGCGCAGCGCTCAGATCTATCTGGCCAATCCGGCCGTGGCGGCAGCGTCGGCGGTGGCCGGCGAGATCTGCGGGCCGGAGGCAGTGGTTGGTCGTCGGGCGCCTGCGGCGATCGATCGCGCGCCGGTGGCTGCGTAGCTATGGAGAGAGGGCTATGAACATATTGCGCGGTAAGGTGTGGAAATACGGCAGCGACATCAATACCGATGTGATTATCCCGGGCCGGTACTGTCATATCACTGAGCCACGTGAGCTAGCGAAGTACTGCATGGCTGACCTAGATCCCGAGTTCGTGAACAAAATGTCGCCTGGAGACATCATCGTGGCCGGATCGAACTTCGGGTGTGGCTCGAGTCGTGAGGTCGCGCCGCTCTCGATCAAGGCCACGGGGACCGCGGCCGTTGTGGCTCCCAGCTTCGCCCGAATCTTCTACCGAAATGCGATCAACATAGGGTTTCCTATTTTTGAATCGGCAGAGGCATTCGAGCGCATCAATGAGGGCGATGAAGTCGAGATCGATCCCGACGGCGGTCAGATCGTCGATCTCACAACGGGGGAAAAATTCACCTCCGGCTCATTCCCCGAATTCGTGCAGGAAATCATGGCCAAGGGCGGACTTTCTCGATACGCCGAGGAGCGGATCGCGGCTGACGCGTCCGGAGCGGCCAACCTCGGCGCGTAACTCAAGTTCAATGACTCGACGAGCCTGGAAGGCCATCCGTATAGGGGTTATTTCGTGAGTACGGCGAAGCGGTGGCCGGGCACAAGCTCCAGCTTCGGGCGGGCCCATGTAACCGGCAGCCTAAGAAGGTGGGTTGTCTCCCTTCTGGCCACGTCTCTGCCACCAAACAATAACGGCCGCAATCAGGAACCCTGGAACTAAACCGATCAGAATTCCGGTGAGCGCTTGATCCATCTCGAACCACGATCAGTGAAATACGGGACAGCCAACCAAGCTTAGCGCAGCCGAGACCGCATACTGAGGCGTGGACGCGCAGAATAAACCCAGCGATAGTTTGGTGGTTCTCTTGCAGGACTACCTGCGGGAGATCGCGATCAAGTCCTACGACGCGGTGCCATGCAGCCCATTCACGCTGTTCCTTCACCCCAACGACGCCTTGATCTTCTTCAACTATGCGATCCCCGACGGTCGAGTCGTGGACGATTTCCAGGGCGTTTTTCCGGAGGTTCGCAAGGCGTTTGCGGCACGGAACCGCCGCGCCCGGTTTGAGTTCATCGAGGAGTACTCGCCTCAGTTAGCGCGAGCCATCGCATCGGTTGGATTCGAGGAAGAGTCTCGCTTGCACCTCATGCTTTGTACTCCCAAGGCATTTCGAGCGGCCCGCCAGGTTGAAGAGCTCAACATTACGGCGGTCGACAGGCGGTCTCCATTGCGAGACGCACAGGACTTTCTGACAACCAGATCGGCGGGGTTTGAGGGAGAATCGGCAGCAGCGGCGACTCAGTCGGAAGCCGAGAGATTCGTCAAGGGAGTGCGACGCAGCAGGACCAGGCATTTTCTGGGTCGCATGGATGGAAAGGCAGTCGGAGTCGCCAGCTATAGCGCGCCTTTAAGGGGACTCACAGAGGTTGCGGGTATCACTACGATCGAAGCGTACAGAGGGCAAGGGATCGGGTCGGCCCTAACCTCCTTCGCCATTCAGGAAGCGTTTGGCCACGGTGTACATGCCGCATTCCTTAGTGCGGCGGACGAGCGAGCCGATCGCGTATATCGGCGCCTCGGCTTCCGACCAACGGCAACAGCGCTAGCCTACATCGACCCGCAGGTGTAGCAGCGCTCGGCTCGGCATCATCGGGCGCCGTCGGGTGACACATCCTTTACCAGCGCTCGCGATGCAGGACGTCTTCCAGCTTGCGTCTCCCTCGCTTGAGCGACGGCGATTTGACGTCAGGAGCGCCATGTCCAACCATGACGACGCCGACCGGGGTGAAGTGCGCCGGGATATCCAAAAGCTCCCTCATCCCTTGCTGGTTCCATAGCCCAACGAATGCACCGGCCAGACCCTGGTCTACCGCCGCCAGCAGCAGGATCATCAGGGCGCAACCCGCGTCAGTATGCCAGTAGGGGGAAGGCCATTCATGCTCCTCCTCTCCCTCGGCCCGCTTGTCCGGCTCCCGGTAGCGCTCCTTGTAGACCTTCTCGCTGGTGCAGAGGATAATCTGGACCGGAGCTTCCGAGATAAAGGGATCAAAGCCCTGGTAGCCGGCCTCGCCGGCCAGCTCGGCGACATTCTTGCGCATCTTGGGATCGGTCACCATAACGAACGACACGCCCTGGCTAAAGCCGGCGCTCGGGGCTCGCTGCGCCAGCTCAACGATGTGCTCGACGGTCTCGACAGAAACAGGCTCATCCGTGAAGTGCCGCACCATGCGGCGCTTTCGCACGACGTCCTCGAAATTCATAGCTCTCTCACCTTTTGCAGTTGAATGTGGACGTCAGTCTCCCCGCCGAGCTAGTACGACTTTGCCACAAGGACGCGTGACGCACCCGGGCGGCCACAGTTAATGCAAGGACCCGTGGGGGCGCGCTTCTCTTCCACCAGCGGGATAGCTCGAATACTGGCCTTCAATGTAGTGAAGGCATCTTCGCAGTCTTCGCTGCCGCACCAGTTTACCCAGAAGAATCCAGCATCGCTCTCGAGACCCCGGGCAAGTTCCTCCATCGAATACACGTCACGCGTGTTGTCCTCCACAAATGCCTTGGCTCGATCGAACAGAGACGTCTGAACGGTCTCGAGGGCATCGGCAAGGGCACTAGCCAGGCCGTCGACCGGAAGCGGCGACTTCTCTTTGGTGTCGCGCCGTGCGACCATCACCTGGTTTGACGCAACATCTCGCGGTCCGATTTCTAGCCGAAGCGGCACCCCTTTCAACTCCCAATCGTTGAACTTGAACCCGGGGGTGACCGTGTCCCGACGGTCTACTTCGACGCGAATACCAGACGCTCGGAGCAGGTCTTCGACTTCCATGACCGCCCTCTCGACCTGCTCGCGCTCTTGTTCCTTGCGCCAGATAGGGACGACGACCACTTGAATCGGGGCTATTCGCGGTGGCAATATCAAACCCTTCTCGTCGCCATGAACGAGGACGAGTGCGCCGATCAAGCGGGTGCTGACCGCCCAGCTCGTCGACCACGGGTACTTCTGCTCTCCGTCACGATCGAGAAACCGTACGTCGAACGCCTTACCGAAATTCTGGCCAAGGTTATGAGACGTGCCCATCTGCAATGCTTTGCCGTCTCGCATCAGGCTTTCCATCGTGTACGTGATCTCCGCCCCAGCGAATTTTTCCCGGTCGGACTTTCTGCCCGACTGAACGGGAATCGCCAGCTGTCCCTCGATGAACTGTATGTAGAGGTCGAGGATGAGCCGGGCCTCCGCGTCGGCCTCGTCGTCGGTGGAATGAGCCGTGTGTCCCTCCTGCCAAAGGAACTCCATGCCGCGCAGAAACGGCCTAGTCCTCATCTCCCAGCGCACGACGTTGACCCACTGATTGATCAGCATGGGCAGGTCGCGATAGGACTGAATCCACTTCCGATACATGTCGTAGATGATCGTCTCGGAGGTGGGACGCACCACGAGCTCTTCGGCAAGCTTCTGGCCACCGCCATGGGTCACGACGGCCAGCTCGGGGGCGAATCCTTCGACGTGCTGCGCCTCCTTGGCAATGAACGACATGGGAATGAACAAGGGAAAGTAGGCGTTTTTGTGGCCGGTGCGCTTCAGCTCGCGATCCAGGTAGGCCTGGATATTCTCCCAGATGGCATAGCCATACGGCCGAATAGCAATGGATCCGCGCACCGGTGTATAGTCGGCCAGCTCGGCGTCAAGGACCGTGCGAATGTACCAATCGCTTCTCTCTTCGTCGGTATCTTCATGCTGACGTGTCGGATTCTCGGCTTCGACCATGTTTAAAGGAGCTCCTCGGAGAGTTTTGAGACAGAAAAAGCCCCGTCCAGTGCAAGGACGGGGCTGCAATCACCACGTGGTACCACCATGCTTGGCCATGTCTGCGGCCACGTGGGTCGGAGAGCGATGGCCCGCTCTATCCGGCTTTCACCGGAGGCCACGATAACGGGGCCGGCCGTCTGCCCTGGGACAGATGACTTCTCGGACCGGTTCGGATATCCACCCGGCCGGATCTCACCTGTCTCCGGCTCTCTGAGCGAGTGCGACTATCGTACTAGTTCCGATTCCGTCGTTGGATTCAATATAGCAGGTCTAATTTTCGGCTCCGCTTGGCATCGATGGGAGACGGGCCCGATGTGACTATGTTGGTTTGGCCCGGTGAGGGGTATCGGAATGAGGAGACCAGACACCATTGGTGTGGTGCGACATGGACCGTGTTGTGCCCTACTACAATAAGGAACCACGCGGTTTTGTCTCGGCATGCCCCCCGTTTGTCAGTCCCACTAGTAGTTGAAACCGGAGATCATCACTGATATGACCAGAGTGTGGACCGTAGCTCTCGCCGTCGCGTTCGCTTTATCCTGCCTGACGTTTGTCTCCGCCGCCGGCAGCACCACGGTGCCGAGCGCGCCGAGCCAGCTGGCGCAGCAGGCTGGGGGTACTTTGCCGGCCGGCGCCTGGACGAATCACGCCCGCATCGAGCTGCGGCTCCGCGGAACCGGAACGGGCAGCTCGCTCACGCCTGAGGTTGAGCTGCAGCCGCTGGGAAAGCCTTTCAGTGGTCAGCCGAACCACAAGGGCGCGGCACGTTACGTGTCGAGCGGGGCTAGCGGTCAATTTAAGGTAACGGTGCAAGGACTACGGAATGGGGGAGAGTATCACTGGCAGGCGCGCCTCGTGGATTCGGCGGGTAACGCCAGCGGTTGGAGCGCGTTCGGCGACGCGTCAAAGGCTTCATTCAAGGTTGACACCTCATCCCCGTCTGTGCCCAGAGTGTCATCGAAGACCGACCCCGAGTGGGGAGCTTGGTACCGGAGCAGGACTGCCTCGTTCCAGTGGCACTCAGAGGATACCGAGTCAGGCATCGCGGGGTATAGCTTCGTGCTTGGGCGGAGCCGGCACTCCGCGCGCCCTGCCATGACGCACACGACTTCGTACACGTACCATAATCTGGCCGACGGACACTGGGTGTTTCACGTGTGGTCTCGGGACGTGGCAGGTAACTGGAGTGCCCTCGGGATATACAAGGTCAACATCAATGCCACGGCGCCTCAGGCCAAACTCAGCGGGATGTCAAGCAACCACTTCAACCCCCTCACGCAGAAGTCGCTCACGTGGTACTTCAAGCTCGACCGTCCGGCGAACGTAAGCGTAGCACTGACGCGTTCCGGGCTGAAGTCTGCGCTATTCACCCGGAAGCTCGGCCACTTGAAATCCGGGCAGCACTCATGGACCTGGAGAGGGCGAGTCCACAACAAGATTGCTCCGCATGGCTGGTACTGGATCCGGGTGACCACGGTCGACAACCTCGGCAATAGAGAGACGTTCGCCTTCGGCGGGGTCAACGTCGACCCGTTCCACCCCAAGCTGCCGTTCGTCTGGGAGAAAGGTCGCCATATCGTCGTGTCGCTGTCGAGGGAGGCGCTTTACGCCTACAACGGTACCAAGTTAGTGATGAGCACGCTGGTCACCACAGGGAATCCAGCGCTTCCGACCCCTACCGGGCACTTCACCATATTCGCAAAATTCCACCCATTCGAGTTCATATCGCCGTGGCCACCCGGGTCACCCTACTGGTATGAGCCCTCCTGGACGAGCTATGCGATGGAGTTTCAAAACGAAGGCTACTTCATCCATGATGCACCGTGGAGGTCTGTGTATGGACCTGGAAGTAATGGTCCCGGAACTCCCGGAACGAACTACGGCGGCACCCACGGATGCGTCAACGTTCCGTTCAAGCCGGCCAAGTTCTTGTTCTACTGGGCGCCGATGGGGACTTCGGTCGACATAGTCGGGTAGCCCACGGCCTCCTATGTTTCGTTTCATGGCAGCGCCTACGGACCCGACCAGTTGCGAAGCTGCGATCAGTGACCTTCAGCCCTAGGATCGCGCCCTGCCACTGGCCCGCATCTTGCTGCCTGTTCCGTCGTAAGAAGCAGTGTGGACAGCCGTTCTTACCCCGGACACTGCGCCCGGTTTTCGGCTGAAGCATTCATGCCCTGCATCCGGGGTGCCTGGTTTAACGGAGGTATTATCGTGGAAGAAGATCGAGGAATCCGAATCGGGGACCCGGTTCTGGCGAGACACGACGGCAACCTCATCCCAGGGGTTGTCGCAGAAGTCAAAGGCGACGCCTTTCTGGTGAAGCTGGCCGACCCCTACCTAGAGCAAAGCGGCGAGTCCACCGACGAAGTGTGGGCGGATGTCAAGGAAGTGACGCGAATTCTGGATGACTCGGATGCCGTCCCGGAGCTGCCGTCCGCCTAGGGTCTGTCGCGACTCCGCCCTTAGGGCCGTCTTGCCCAATGACGAGAAAAATTGGGGGCGCCGGCGATTGCCCTTCCAATACAGATGACGGTTAGGGAGCTTTCAGTCTGGAATCAAACCACTGGACGAGGCGGCGCTGTACGTCAAGCTGGTGCTCGCGCTCCTTGATGCCATGAGGTTCCCGGGGATAGACCACCATCTCGGTCTCCACGCCCAACGATTTTAGTGCACGATAGAACTCTGCACCCTGGGATACGGCTACTCGCTCATCTTTCTCACCATGGAGAATCAAGGTAGGTGTGACAGCCTGAGTCACATGACTGAGCGGCGATCGCTCCCACATCCGCGACAGTCCCGCGTACAGCGCATGATAGTCGTCGTAGAAGTAGTCCAGGTTGAAGCCTGGAATGTCGCTGTTCCCTTGATCGCTGACTAAGTTCGATAGACCAGCTCCCATGACCGCTGCCTTGAAGCGTTCGGTTTGGGTAACTACCCATGCAGTCATATACCCGCCATGGCTCCATCCGGCGACGCCCATGCGATCGGCATCCACGACACCGCGGTCGATCACAGTATCTACTCCCGTCATCAGATCCTGATATTCCATTCCGCCGAGGTCTCCTATGTTGGCATCGGTGAAGGCGGCGCCCCGGCCAACTGAGCCTCGTGGGTTGGGCATCAGCACAGCATACCCCGAGGCCGCCAGCAGCTGGGCCCAGTCATGCCAGCCAAAGGCCAGACGGTCCGAGAAAGCACTGGCGGGCCCTCCATGAATTATGAGGACGAGCGGGTAAGGTCGACTGAACTTACCGGGATGCGGTACAGTCAGCAGACCGGTGATCTCCAGACCGTCGGTGCTTGTCCACGTCAGTACGTCGGCCGGGCGGAAGTCGACATCACAGAGCGGCCGGTTGGCAGTGGTGAGGCGACGCAGGCACTTGCCGTTTCCGCCACTGAAAACTTCAGCCGACTCCGTGCTGGAGCTGCGTACGACGACAAATACCCCGGACCTTGGGTCCACATCGAGCTCAGTACCAAACGTTCCGTGAATCCTATCATCGACGGAGAGGCAAGACCGAAGTTCAGCCGACGATACCTCGACCTCGTTCACTGCGCCAAACACGTTCTCCAGGGCCACAAAGGTGATCCGCCCACCATCTCCGTCGCTCCACTCCATGGCCGATATCGACCCCTCGTACGATGGCAGCAGCGGTCGCACCTCCCCGGATGCGACGGAAGCGACGAATAAAGCATCTCCGCTACGAACGCGCCCCGAGTGCCCCAGAAAGGCGATGGCATCGCCGGCTGGAGACCATCTAGGCTGCCCGATGAACGAGTCGTAGACAAACAGCTGCGAAGAGCCGCCGTCCAGATCTACCCGGAGCATCCGATTCTCAGAGCGATAGTCCGAAATCAGAGGTGAGGATGAGGTACCCGCGGCGAGCTGCGAACCGTCAGGCGACCAGCAATAGTCCCAAACGTTGACGGAGCCAGATGGGCTGATCAGGCGCTCGTCGCGCCCGTCCGGCCCGATGATATAGAGCCGGACAATTTTCAGGTTCTGCTCGACGAGCAGCGCGTCACGACGCTCCTTCTTATCGCGCTCCTCGTCATCGGATTCCTCGTCGGCACGGAGAAATGCTACGAACTCTCCGGTCGGCGACCACGAGGGCGATGACACTCCCGCCTTTCCCGAAGTCAGCTTTCGGGCCTCTCCGCCGTCGGCCGGCATGACGTACAGCTGAGCTACCGACGGCTGCTCTCGATCGGACGTGAAGGCGAGCCACCGGCCGTCCGGCGACCACCGAGGTGATGTTTCTAAGCCGCGGCCATAGGTGAACCTTCGTTCACGGGATCCGTCGATACCCACCGCCCAGATTTCGGAGATGCCTCGGTCAGCGGATTGGGCGACGGGCGCCTTGACAAAGGTTACTAGTCCTGTCGGCGAGACGTTCGGGTCAGACAGCCGGAAGTGGCTCACGGCGAGCTCAGGACTCGGTTCGCGACGAGCCTGAACCGTGTCGTCAGTCACATGCGTCCACCTTGAAAGTATGGTCTGAGTAAGGTCACCTGGCCGGTGTCGGAGGGCTCTCTGCTTACTTTACCTGGTCGCGGGGAGTCGACAGTGGACATCAGACGACTACTGCTCAGCTCTCAGGGGTCGGTGACGAGCATCATCGCCTGCGACAATAAGAACAGCCGAGGTCGAAGGTCGGCTGCTTGCTTCTTAGCAGCCGGGAAGAAGGGTTACTCGACAGCATGAGTGTTGCCGACGGAGCGCGAAACAGCGGTGAACCCTTTAGCGTGTACGCGATGCTGGCGGCGGCCGTGGTGGGTGGCTTGATTGGGGTGGTGATGGCCCTTGCCTTCGCACCACTCGTCATAAGTGGTGAGGCGAAGATCGACACGCTCTCTCGAACACCGGGCCCAACGGCGTCGCCGACGTCCAACACTAGTGCAGGCGCAGTTCGCGTGGCCATCGAACGGCTGTCGCGGACAGCTCTGGGCTACACGACCAGCGGCCAGCAACGAGTCACGGGAGTGGCGGTCTCGCCCATCACTTTTTCCAACGGCGATTCAAGCGTTCTTTACGATGCCACAATCACTTTCACGCTCAATCCCAACCCGTTTGGATCCAGTTTCCGGATTAGATCCGCGCAGGAGGATGTCTTTCTGGTGCTCAAAGCGCTGTACTCCCATGACCTGCCCCTGAGCGACGTGAGTTTCCGCGGGATGTTTGATTTTCCGAAGAGCAGGCGACCTAAGCCAGTGCTGATCGCCGGAAGTAACCTGACGGTGGAATCAAAGTTCGCGCCCTGGAACAAAGCCGCTCGCTCACTGGAGAAGCGAGTGTGGTCGGCGCTTCGCCCGCATTGGATTTCTAGTAGGTTCGCCAAGTAATCCGGGCCAAAGGTGTGAGATCGCGCCGCGGTACCGCGCAGCCGGCGCGATACCTTACGATCCTAATACTGGAAGCCTGGGTTGAGCTTATACGGGCTTGGCGGCCATAACTTTGGCCGATTCAAGAGCGTACTCAAGCGCCGTGTCCATCTGGCCTCGAGTCTTCAAAGACAGACTGTAGGCCAGCGCGGCATCGGCCAATCGCGCACTGCTTCCACTTTCTCTGAGCGACTCCAACGCTTTCTGGAAGTATCGATCGACCCGATCACCTTCGCCGCGAGACTCGTACACTTTGGCCAGTGCGATCCACGCGTCAATCCGAGCGAGGTCGGAGTCAGAAGAAGCCAGGTCGATGGCGTGAAGCGCTTCGGTCTCGGCGACATCGAACTCGTCTCGCTCGACGTAGATCGAAGCAAGGGTGCTGCGGGCCATGGCCTCCAGGTCACGTGCATCAACCTCTTGAGCCCTGCTAACTGCCTCGGCCGCGCTCACCAAGGCCTGATCGAGATCTCCCAGGGACCGATAGCGCGCGGCTATGTTGATCAGTTCTCGACCAACTTGACGAGCGTTATGTTTGAGACGAAAAGCCGCCAAGCCTTGTTTGGAGAAGTGAAGGGCGCCCGACATATCTCCCCTGCGATAGTATGCCAAACTGATTGCGGACGCCACGCTGCCGACGTTGTCCAGGTCATAGATCGAGCCGAAGAGCTCCCGGGCTCGCTCGTAGTGCGCGATCGCTTGATCTACCTCGCCTTTAACGTACTGAACGTTGCCGATACCAAGCGTGAGCTTGCCGAGCAGCAAGGGATCCTCGACGGAGGCTTGGGAAGTCTCGACACCCCGCCTGAAGTACATCAGGGCCTCATCGTAGTTGTCGGACGCATATAAAGCCGAGCCTAGAGAGAACAGGATCTCCGACGTGAGCGCCGAGTCATCACGTTTCTCCGCGACTATGAGACCTTGACGGAGCACAGGGATGGCTTCCCGTGGGTCCCCGGTCTCCCTGATCGCTCTGCCCCGTATCCAGGCGGCTCGGGCAGACAACGGCGTTGGGATCCGGGTACCATTGAGGATCTTCAATGCTTCTTCCGGCCTCTGTCTCGCGAGAGCAGCCTCAGCCTGATCGACGAGGAGCTCAGCCGCTTTGTCCGCGTCCGTATCCTCGAGAAAATAACTCATCGGCATGTCGAGACGCTCGGCGACGATGGCGAGAGCCCGGAGGGAAATCCGACTGCGCCCTGACTCCACCAGACTCAAAAATGATCGGGACAGGTCTTCGCCGCCGAGCTGAGCAAGACTCATTTCGTGCTCTAGGCGGGCCTTACGAATGCGCTTTCCGACATCTGCTCCAAGCAGGTCGCGACGACCTTCTTCTTTTCTTACAAGATTTTGTCGAGCCGGCACTTCTATGACTCCAAAACTGATTTATATGAGTTAGCACGTGAATACTACGTTGTCTTCTGAGTCTAGCAGCAGAGTCGAGACTTCCCTCAGAACCGTCCGCACGCCTCAATATCTTGAGCCTTGATGTTTGCCCATGCTCGCAATCTGTCAGACTGATGCCACACAGATAGAACGATGAATTACCCATGATCCATCGATTCATGTCTCGCATAGCTACAAAAGTGTTCAGTAATGCTCACATCAGTGGCCCGCCTCGACCTCGTGATCGCGGGATATCCTTGAGGGAATGCATCAAGATTAGTTGAGAGAGCGCATGAAGATCGGCCGTTTGAACACTGTCGCCCCTGCCATTGGGGTGAGCCTCGTCCTGTTGCTGTTGGCGTCCCACGCTGCAGCCGCAACTCCAGCATCGCCGTCAGCTTCCGTTCCGTCCGCGTCGGCACTCATGAAACACGTCGCCGAAGCGATGGGTCGGGAAAAGATCGCTCATGGGGCCGGCATGTCCGGCGTCCAGACGTCGATACGCACCAGCTCCGGAATAAAGACGGAATCGGAGAAAGGATGGTTTTCCGGTAACGCCACGCTCGACGGATCGCAACGCAGTCAGATACGCGAGAAGCTGGCGCGACGCATCGGGTCCAAAACCGAGGTGAGGAGTATTGAGTACGTCACTCGCGGCCTCCTGCTGGCCGAGCGTCAAACCGGCTCGACTCACTGGATGTGCGGGAGCACGGCCGGACTCGAAACTATCCCGGTGTGGACTCCCGACTCATTTCAGTTCACCCTACCAAAGAAACCTGCCCGATCATGGGTAGCGGGCTCAGCCCGATTCCAGGGTGCCGGTGTCTGGAAGGTCAGATTCGCTATGAAATCCAGCAATTCCAAGTCTCCAAACAGCGTGAGCGGCATGTACCTCGTCGACAAGCACGCCTTCGTCATCCGACGCGTGTCGGTCACGACGGACACCGTCCAGGGTGGCCGCCCCCTTCACGAGACGTCGTTCGTCACGCTGACCAAGTTCGGCAACGTTCCCCTGCCGAAGCTCCCTCGGTGTGCTTGAGGCGACCTGTCGACACAATATAGAGCTAATCCGGTGATGGCCACCTTCACCACTCACGGGAGCCGAGGTAAACGGTGGCGGGCCTCCCACGCGTTGACCGCCTCACCTTTCTCCGCTACGACTACAGAAGAGGTTCTACAGCACCCGTCGAGGAGCTAGATGCCCTCCGAGAGCAGCCTCGGTCCCCTGGTCGTCGAGGTTTTGGGGCCGATGGAGACGTGGGAGTCCGATGAACATGGGGTACGTTCAGATGCGAGCCGGATCGATCCGGCTCCATCCAAACGACATAGCGGCGTAGCCAATGAACGGTACGACCATCATCTTATGGTGCCTGGCTCTGACATAGCGCCTTACAAAGGACTCATACGCCGAATCGTGCCGGAGCCTCGACGACCAAAGAAGGAATCGAGCTAGGATGACCAAGAGCGCTTAGTGAGAAAGGGCTTCTCGCATGATGTTGCAGACGAGCATCACTCGCGCTTCGCTTATCGTTCTCGCAGTGGCTTCGGCGGGGTGGACGGCCCATTCGTCAGGACATACACCGCGAGCACGTCTTCCGCCCCACAACGTTCTTGTCGCCGAGGACCGCACAGAACCGGTCCTAGCGGCCGACCCCAGGAATCCCCGCAGACTAGCCGGCGGCTCGAACACCAACTACGACGCAACATACCCGCTCGGCTATCCGGATACGTTCTTCTACTCGAGAAACGGCGGAAACAGCTGGTCGGTGGGGAACTTTCCCATCCGACAGCCTTTCACCACGGAAGCGGACCCTTCGATTGTCTTCGACTCTCACGGTATCGCCTACTTCGTAGCTCTGGGGGAGGCGCCATCCTACTGCAGCAACAGCGCGTCGGCCGTGCTGCTCTCTCGATCGACGGACGGGGGAAGGCACTGGAGCTACCCGAGCATCGTCGACGGTGGATCTAACGCCCACGACAAGCCCTATCTGGCGGTCGAGTCGTTTGCGCACCGTCCCGACCATATCTTCGTCGCTTGGGACCGTGACGTGAATGATGGCACTCAAGTGTTCATCGACAGGTCGACCGACGGCGGCCGGCGCTTTTCTCCGGGCCACCTGTTGGAGCAATCGAGTTGGGCGAATTTCGGGGCGATGCCGGTGGTTGGGCCGAAACGGCATGTAACCGTGCTATGGGCCACATACCCACGAAATGAAAGCAGCGGGACGCTCTCGGAACGAATTGTTTCGCGGACGTCGACCGACGACGGTGCTACGTGGCGGAGCAAGGTTTCGCCCTCAGGCGGGTACTTTACCGGACTGCCCAACTTGCTCAACCCTGAGGCTCTTCGCGTCCTCTCCAGCCCGGCGGCGGTCAGCCTTCGCGGCGGTTACCTCTACGCCACCTGGGCCGCGGTGCATGCCCGTCACAAGAACGGCACCGTATCAGCAGACATCATGCTCGCTGGGTCGCGCAACGGGCGGAGATGGTCCCGGCCAGTCCGGGTCAACAACAGCCGCACCAGCGATAGGTTCATGCCGACCATCGCCGCCGCCGGAAGGAATCACCTAGAGGTCGCGTTTTACGACCGTCGGTCCAACGGCCATGACTTCGACGTCTATGCAGCCGCCGTGACCGGCGTTCCCGGTCATCTAAAGGTGGGCGCCAACATCCGGCTGAATTCCGGACACGCCCCGGCATCACTCATCCACTACGTGCCGAACACGTCCTGCTTCTTTCCCGGCCGCTTCTTCGGCGACTATATCTCCTCAGCCGTCGACCGGTGGGGGTATTATCACGTCATCTGGGCAGACACTCAGCGCCAGGCGCCGGGAATCACAGACATCTGGACCACGAGCCTAAAGGCGAGGTAGACCGCAGTGACGCTCAGTGGCCGGACCGCGTCCGCTGCGAGTTTGCCTTGCTCATGAAACGGAACTAGCAGTGGGAAGCAAAAATAGGGGATTGGGCGTCTAAACCGTAGGGCCGCTGAGACAAAGGACTAGCCGATCGCGGACAAGGCTCGGCGGGCTGGTGAGGGTGTACGTAATTCGAAGCCGGCCGCAAATGAAAGAGGGAGGGCGAAAGCCCTCCCTCTTTCTCCATTGCGGGGTTATCTCAGTGAGGAAGTCCGCAATACGGCTTGACGGGCTTGCCGATGCTGGTGCATACGTCATGCCACGTGTCGTACTTGTCCTTGACAGGAAGACCGACGTTCTTGATCGTGATCTCGATGGGGTGGTACAGAGCGGCGGGCACGTGACGACCAGAGTCCTGGGCACAGCCAACACCACAGTTCTTCTTGAAGTTACTGGGCAGACCCTTGCCTCGGACCCAGTTGTAAGCAACCTGAGCGGCCGCATAAGCCTCATCGTAGATCGGCTTGTAGACGGTCATACCCTGCTGATGGGCGAGGATTCTACCGAGCCCGTCGGGCTGGGCATCCTGACCGGTTAGTGGCGTGCCACCCTTATGCTGGCGCTGCAGGGAAGCATAGACCTGAGCGGCCATGGCATCGTTCATCGAGTAGACACCCTTGACCTTGTTGTGCACCTTGGCGAGGGCGGCGTCCATCTCCTGACCGGCGGTAGCGGGGGTCCAGTTCGGCGTCCAGGCGAAGTAGGCGAGCTTGAAGCAGCCGCTCTTGAACTTGGCCTTGGTTGCCTTGGCAAAACCGGAATAGAACAGTGCAGCATTGTGGTCCGTGGAGGAGCCGCGGATCTCGATGATGTTGCCGCACTTGGCGTGCGAAGCCAGCCAAGAGCCCTGCTCTACACCGACACCGACGTTATTGAACGAGTCGTAGGCACGGAGCAGCGGTGACTGGATCATGCGGTCGTAGGCAAGAACCTTCACACCATTCTGCTCGAGCTTGTTGACGATCGGAACGTCCTGGTTCTGGTCGACGGCCGCCAGGACAACAACCTTCGCGCCGGCGGCAAGGGCCGCGTCGGCGTTCTGCTGCTGAGTCTGGATGTTGGCGTTCGCGTTGTAGTCGAGGATCTTGATGTTCTTGTCCAGGGAATGGAGCTTCGCGTCGAAGTACTGCTTGTCCTTGACCCAGCGTCCGGTGAACTGCTCCGGGCCGAGGAAGGCGACCGTGGCCTTCGGGGCGGCCGAGGAAACTTTGTGAGCGGACGCGGCGAAGGCACTGAAGCCAAAGCTGCTCAGGGTCATCCCGCCGATGGCGGCGGCTGCGATACCAAGTCGAATCGTCTTAGACATGTACGTTACCTTAATCTCCCGTTTGGAAAATAGTCTTGAAAGTGTCTGCGCAGGACGTCCGAGCAATCGGCTCAGGCGCGCCAACGCTAATGTCGCTGCCGCAGTGACGCTCGGCGCAAACAGCAAGCGATTTAGCGGCGTGTACACCTCCTTTCGCGTAATAGCCAACATGATCAGAAGTTGCGGTAATGTTTCGGTGCAGTTCGGACCTTTGGCGAGTCCAGTCTAACGTAGGAATATGACCAGACGATGAAAAATTGACACAAGTTACGAGTAGTTTATCCGGGCCGCTGGTCGCCACCCGTTTATCAGGATGGGCGGCCAGCCGGCGACTATCTTACGCAGCGCGGTCGACCGTAGACTTGTTTTTGGCATACGTATCCAGCCAGACGGCGCCGAGCAGAATTGCGCCTTCGACAATGTACTGGTAGTACGTGGCGTTGGTGCTGGTCAGTGTCAGGTTCATCCCGGTCTGAACGCTCGCAATGATGAGAGCGCCGGTGAGAGCCGACCAGACAGAGCCACGGCCACCGAACAAGCTCGTGCCACCGATAACCGCTGACGCGATACACAGGAGGAGAAAACTCTGATCGACCGATCCGGCAGAGGCAGAATTGCCGCGGGCCATAAAGATCACGCCGACGATTCCTGCCATCAAGCCGGAGAGCACGAAGGCCGACCAGCGGATCCGGCCGATCGCGATACCGGACCGGCGCGACGCCTCAGCGTTACCACCCGTAGCGTACACATGGCGACCAAATCTGGTGCGTCTGAGGACGTAGGCAAAGATGACGAGCAACACCATCAGTATGGCCACCGGCAACGGGACGCCCTGATATCGGTCTAGCACGTCGACGACAGCCACGCCACCCACCGTAATGGCGACCGCCTGCGCGAGTAGAGAGGCCGTCGACCTGCTGGGAAGACCGGCTTTGAGCCGGCTACGGCGCCCGGCCAGAAGAACCAAACAGTACCCAGCTCCGCCAATGAGGACCGCGAGAATCCCTATCGACAAGTGAAAAACCTGATTTCCCTGGCCGACCAACATGCCGAGGTAGCCGCGGTTGAAGGCAGTGACGCTGCTGGCCCCGAAGGCATTGAATTCGTCGCTGCTTATGACCACCGTGTTCGAATTTGTTATCACCAGAGCGATACCGTTGAAGGCGAGCAGGCCCGCCAACGTCACCACGAAGGAGGGTATCTTCATGACGGCTACCCAAAACCCGGAAAACGCCCCACACAGCAGCCCTACGATCACGGACGCCGCGACTCCAACCAGCATTTGTTCGAACCCAGGGGCGTTTGGTACCCACTCCACCATGACCAGAGCCGCAGTGCAACCGCACAGCCCGACCAGCGAGCCCAACGACAGGTCTATCTCTCCAAGCAGCAGGACGACCACGACACCGATGGCAATAATGCCGTAGATCGAGGCGTACACCAGGATGTTTGTTATGTTCTGCGATCCGAAGTAGACCCCGTTGGTCGCTACGTCAAATGCGATCCACATGATGACCATCGCGATGAGGAGGGGTATCGTACGGCCACCGCCCGCGCTGAGCCACCCTCGAGGATCCAGCATCGCTACGAGCGGGTTACCGCCGGGAGCCTCCGTCGGTTCGGGTACGCCGAGGGTCGTCTCCTCGGCGGGCACTTGTGGTTGCTCGGTTGTAGCCATCTCTTTTCCTCCTATGCGTACGCGACGCCGGCGGCCACCTGGGCGCCGGTGATGTATCCCACGATGTCTTCAGGCGTCACGTCTGTCTTGCGCACATTTGCGGCTATCCGGCCAAGACGCATGACCACCAGTCGATCGGCGACGTCGAACACCTGCTGGAGGTTGTGGCTGATCACCACCACTCCCAACCCTTCTTGCTTGAGCCTCCGGACCAGGTCCAGCACCTCACGCTGCTGGGCCACGCCGAGAGCAGCGGTCGGTTCATCGAGGAGAACGAGCTTCGAGCCCCACAAAACGGCACGGCCCACGGCGATGGACTGGCGCTGGCCACCGGAAAGTGACCCAACCGCCGATCTGACGGAGGGGATTCTGATATGTAGCGTCTTCAGGACGTCATCGCTGCGCTTTTCCATCTGTGCTTCACTAAGCGCAACCCCCGGGAGCTCACTGGGCACGGTCTCACGACCAAGAAAGAGATTGGCCACGACATCCAAGTTGTCAGCGAGCGCCAAGTCCTGATACACCGTTTCAATCCCTAGCGAGTTGGCATCTCGAGGGGTATGGATAGTGACTTCCTTGCCTTCGACCAGGATCCTCCCAGATGACGCGACCTGCGTTCCCGAAATGATTTTGATCAGGGTTGACTTCCCGGCTCCGTTATCGCCGACAAGTGCCACAACTTCGCCGAGGTACGCCTCGAAGGTCACATCTGTCAACGCTTGCACGGCTCCGAAGTGTTTGCTGATGCCGTCCATGTGCAAAAACGGCGCTTGCTTCCCTGCTTCCGCGACAGACTCCATGGCATCTCCAACTGTAAGTAATCCGGCGATCAAGACGTGGCGGGATGGATCTCGCCACCATGGCTTCGGCTATGCCTCGTACCTAAGGTGTACCTTCTTTCCGCTTTGAGCTGACTCGCTAATGCCATCCAGCACGACCGAGTTGCGGTATCCATCGCGGAACGTCGCTCCGATAGGATCGACCGGCGCTGATGTGGCTATCGCACTAAGGAAATGGTACACCTCGTGGATGAACGTCGTGTCCCATCCGAGAATGTGACCGGCCGGCCACCAAAATTTGAGGTACGGATGGTCGCGCTCGGTCACGAGCACGTCGTGGAAGCCCTGTACGTCGGGCGGGTCGTCCCTAGAAAAGAACTGCAGCTCGTTGAGCCGCTCACAGTCGAAATGAATGCTGCCCCGCGAGCCGTTGACTTCGATGACGTGGTGATTCTTGCGACCGGTCGCGCAGCGAGTTACCTCTACCACCCCAACAGCGCCGTTCTCAAACTCCAGGAGCGACAGGCCGGCGTCGTCGACCGTTACCCGCTCGCGACGCTCGCTTCCGGCCACCACGGGACGGTCGTTGATGAATGTCTTGGTCATGCCACTGACGGACGCGATTTCTCCGATCAACCATCGGGCCTGATCGACGGTGTGTGATCCCAGGTCACCGAGGGCACCGAAGCCGGCTTCTGCCGCCCGGAACCGCCAGGTCATGGGAGAATCCGAATCTACGCGGGAGCTTTGCTGGTACGAACCGCGAAAGTGGTAAATCTCGCCGAGCCGCCCGTCGCGAATGAGGCTTCGGGCCAGCTGAAGAGCGGGAATGAACCGGTAATTGAAGCCGCACATATGCCGGACTCCGGCGCGCTCGACTTCGTCGAGCATTCGCTTGCTCTCCTCAGCGGTTCGCCCCAGAGGTTTCTCGCACAAAACGTGCTTGCCCTGCCGGGCCGCGGCGACGGTGGGTTCCTCGTGAAGGTTGTTGGGGCCGAGGTTGTCGAAAAGTCCTACTTCGGGGTCCTCTACCACCTCACGCCAGTCGGTACTATACCGCCGATATCCGTAGCGCTCGTGGGCCTCGCGCACGGCTTGCTCGCTGCGACCCGAAATCGAAATGAGCTGGGGAAGCATCGGAGGCGGCCACATCATGTACGGCAAGGTCTTGAAGGCGTGGGAATGCGCTTTCCCCATGAAGGCGTATCCCAGCAGCCCCACTCCGATTGGGGGGACGTTGCCGACGGTCGAGCGATCGTGCGCCCCTGGATCAATTGTTGGGTTCACATCAATCGGCACAGACTTTTGCATCCCTTCCGATAAACGGGCTGCTTGTATTGAACCCGATACAAGCCCCGGTAGTCAATGCCTAAACAGTAGATTCAGCGTTTTCTGTGCACTTTTTAGCCACCGTAGGTGACCCCGAGACTGACTCCGGTCTACAGGCTACTGTATGATTCTCTCGGCGGGGTTAACCGAAGCTCCCGCCAGTGAAGGGGGACTTCAAAGATGGCAGAACCACTTAAGACCAGCATCGGAATCTGGGCCTTTGGCACGCTCGGGACCCGTTTCCTCATGGCCGGGTATCACCCGGAGACCGCGCGAGAAACACCGGTTGAACGAGCCCGGCGAGTGGCGCACGGCCTACACGACCTGTACGACGGCCTCGAGTTTCATTACCCCGGTGAGATCACTGAGGACAACGCGGACGATATTGCCGCAGCCATCCAGCCGATGGACGTGTACTGCGTTTGTACCGGAGCGCACACCTTCTCCCGACACGGGAGGGGAGCCCTGACCAACCCCGATCCAAAGATTCGCGAGGAGGCCAAGGCCGCCAACCGCCGCGGCATCGACATCGCCGCCCGACTTGGCTCACACTACATCATCTGGCCCGGGATCGAAGGCTACAACTACCCCTTCCAGTCGAACTACACGGAGCAGTGGAGCATGCTGCTCGACGGTATTGGCGACGCGGTCAACCACTGCAACGAGACGGGGACGACCCTCTTTCTCGAGCACAAGAATAGCGAGCCCCAGATGAAGATCTACATGCGGGACATGGGCATGTCGATCTACGTCATCCGTCGGTTGGAGCGTATGGGGCTCGACGTTTCCAACACAAAGGTCAATATGGACTGGCAGCACCTCATCATGAACGGAGAGAACCTGGCGGAGTACGCCGAGGTCCTTGCCATGGAGAACCTTCTCGGCCACCAGCACGCCAATTCGGGCTGGGGCATTACCGACGACGACAACATCGTAGGCGCCACTCGTTTCATGGAAACCCTCGAACTCGCCCGTTCGCTACGTAAGGTCGGATATGGTATGAACGGCGAGCGGCTGGGCTTCGACCTGTACCCGTACACCGAAGACGCGATTACCGCGGCCAGACAGAGCCTCATCCAATGGACATTCATCGACGACCTGGCGACGGAGCTCAACGACGAAACACTCAACGAAGCACAGACGCAAAAAGACGCCCTCACCGCCTACCGGGTCGTCTTCGAAACTCTGGGCATGGACAAGGCATCCGCCGCGCTGATCGCGGGCGCTAGAACTCCCAAGTAACGAAGGGTATCATCGAGCCGCCGCCACCCAACCAGCCGCAAACGAGTCTATGCACGGAGAACAGGTGAGCCGGCCCCCTTACCTCATGGGAATCGACCTGGGAACGTCCGGGGTCAAAGGTATACTCATCGATTCCGATGGCTTGCTCGTCGCTCAGAACACCGCGCCGTTGGAACTCAGCACTCCTCACCCCAACTGGAGTGAGCAGGATCCGGCGGCCTGGTGGGATGCCGTCACGAACGTCATTGCAGCGATCGTGGCGCTGGCGCCGGAGAGAACTTCCGCCATCAGCGCGGTCGCACTGTCGGGTCAGATGCACGGCGCCACATTCATCGACCGCTCGGGGCTCGCCCTACGGGCGGCCATGCTCTGGAACGATCAGCGAAGCGGCGCCGAGTGCCAGTACATCGTCGAGAAGGTGGGCTTCGACAACCTAGTGCAAGCTGTGGGAAATCGTGCCTTTGCCGGCTTCCAGGCGCCGAAGATCCTCTGGGTTCGCAATCACGAGCCTGACGTATACAAACAAACCTGGAAAATCCTCCTACCGAAGGATTACATCAACTTTCGCCTCACAGGTGAAACTGCAACCGAGCCGTCGGACGCTTCCGGCACCCTCCTGTTCGATATCGTCGCTGGAACTTGGTCAGATGCGATTCTAGACATCCTGGATATCTCACCGAATCTGCTCCCACCCGTGCAGCCGTCTGCCTCAACCGTCGGAGGAATCACCAGCGAGGTCGCCAACTTGACCGGACTGCCGCCGGGGACGCCGGTCATCGCCGGCGGAGCCGACAACGCTTGTGCCGCTCTCGGCATCGGCATCGTACACACGGGAGACACCATGATCAGCCTGGGTACTTCGGGCACAGTGCTGGCTCCATCAAACCATCCGGTCATAGACAAGCAAGCCAGGCTCCACAGCTTTTGCCACGCCTTGCCGGACACGTGGTACTCGATGGGAGTCGTCCTGTCCGCCGGAGGATCACTGCGATGGTTTAGAGACGTCCTGTCTCAGGCGCAGGTGGACGCGGCTACCGCCGGCGGCATTGATGCCTACGACGCCTTGATGGAATCTGCCGCCTCGGCTCCGCCCGGCTGCGAGGGCCTGGTATTTCTCCCATACCTTACAGGCGAGCGCACACCATACCCCGATCCCGACGCTCGAGGGGCATTCTTTGGCCTTTCGCTCAGGCACAAATATCCGCACCTCGCGCGCTCGGTGGTGGAGGGCATCAGCTTTGCGCTCCGGGATTCAACTGAGCTGCTGCACAGTCTAGGAGTCGGCACCCCAGCCATCAGGATAACCGGTGGCGGCGCCCGCAGCCCATTCTGGCTCCAGGTCCTAGCCGACATCCTCCAGACCAGAGTGGCAACTGCCCTCTCGGACATCGGACCGTCGTTTGGGGCCGCGATTCTGGCGGGCGCCGGAGCAGGGGTGTTTCCTTCAGCAGTCGAGACCGCGAACCGGCTCGCCAAAGTGTCGGCCACGGTTGATCCAAGTCAGGCGACCAAGGCGATTTATGACGGGACGTACCAGCTCTACCGGTTGCTCTATCCCTCGATGGAGCCGTCGTACGCAGCGCTTAACGCCTTGATGCGAACGAGTTTATAAGGGCAGGCAAGAGTCATTGGTCCGGGAGCGGTGTATACAGCGCTGAGTTCGCGGCGTATACCTCGACGTGAGACGGACTCAGATTCACATAGACGAAATTAGCGGAGCCCGCGCACCTGGCCGTCTACATTGCGAATTGTCTGCCGCAACCCACGAATCCCCGTGGCGAGCTGCTCCCAAGCCGCGTAATCCACTAAATCGATCACGCGTTCCCTGAGCTTGGGGGTCTGCTCGAAATCAGCCAGGTACTCGTAGAGCCGGTCGAGGTCGTATGTGACCGCGTCGACGTCCTTCGTTTCGTTTGTCATACTTCTCCTCGATTCTTTACCTGCTTTCCGCCGCCGCCGGATGAACGCAAGGAGTGCGCCACGTTGACGGTGTCGGTACAGGCGTAGACTACGACGTGGACGGATTGTTCCTTTCCTTCGCCGTGATGCTCTTGATGTTATGGGTGGCGGGCGATTTCTTCTGGAACTTCGGCAGCATAATCTGGATTCTGCTTCCTGTCGCCGTGATTTTCGGGGCCCTCGCCTGGGCACTCGGTGAGGACCTCTCATGATTCGGCCGCACGGTATTGTGTTCTGCGGACAGCCCGGGACGTTTTCAGTGTGGACGGTCGCCCCTAACGGCATGCTGATGGATCGTGAACATGTCGAGCTGGTCGGACAACTGGCGGCTCGGGCCGGTGCCACCGACTACCGGGTATTCGAGCTGGACATATCACAGCTGACGAGAGCGATGGAGCGGAGCCGGGACATGCACGGTCAGAGTTCGTACTTGTCGGCGCGTCATTTCAGTTACATCGAGAGCTTGCTTCTCGCGTCAGGAGGCGTGCCCGAGGAGAGCCAGTGACCCGTCGCTCGGGAACAACAGATGCAGTAACAGGCGGGCTAGGTTGAAAACTCTAGAGCTCGATTAGCTCACCGCGCTGAGTGTGGGGTGGCCTACTCCCGCTTCCTTGCCAAGTGTTTCGGCAAGGTTTGTGTTCTCCCAAGGAGCGTCAATGTCATGACGCCCGAAGTGACCGTACGCGGCCGTGGGTTTGTATATGGGTCGCTTCAAGTCGAGATTCTGAATGATAGCGGCGGGCCTGAAGTCAAAATACTTGTTGATCAGTTCGAGGATCGTGCTGTCGTCAACGTTGCCGGTACCAAACGTTTCGACGGCTATAGAAAGCGGGTGGGCTACGCCGATCGCGTATGATAACTGGATCTCGAGCCGCTTGGCGAGCCCCGCGGCCACAAGATTCTTGGCGGCGTAGCGGGCGTAGTACGCGGCTGAGCGGTCTACCTTGGTGGGATCCTTGCCCGAGAAGGCACCGCCGCCATGGCGGGCCATGCCGCCGTAGGTATCGACGATAATCTTGCGGCCGGTCAAGCCAGCGTCGCCCATGGGACCACCTATGACGAAGCGACCAGTCGGGTTGATAAAGAACTTGGTGTTCTTATCCAAAAGATTCTCTGGTAGCACTTCCCGCACGACTTCCTTGATGAGCGTATCCTCGATGGCCTTGTGTGGAATGTGCTCGTCGTGCTGAGATGAGACCACCACAGCCTCGATTCGGTACGGCACTCCGTAGCGATACTCAACCGTTACCTGCGCTTTGCCGTCCGGACGCAGGAAGTCGAGCGCGCCTTGCTTTCGCACCTCGGCGAGCTTTCGGCAAATCTTGTGGGCGAGCGAGATAGGGAGCGGCATGAGCTCCGGCGTTTCATCGCAGGCAAAGCCGAACATCATTCCCTGGTCTCCGGCCCCCGTGTGCTCGAGCTCGTCTGTTGCCGCCTCACCCTCTCGGTACTCCAGGGCCTGTCCGACGCCTCGAGCGATGTCCGGCGACTGAGACTTCAGCGAGACCAGCACGTTGCAGGTCTCGGAATCGAACCCGAATTTGGCCCGGTTGTAGCCGATGTCGTTGACGGTATCGCGCACGATTTTAGGCACGTCCGCCCAGCCTTCAGTCGTTACCTCGCCGAAGACCAGCACCATACCCGTCGTCGTGGCGGTCTCGCAAGCAACTCGGGACTCAGGATCCTCTTCTAGAAGAGCGTCAAGGACGGCGTCGGAGATTTGATCACACATCTTGTCGGGGTGTCCCTCAGTTACGGACTCCGACGTAAAAAACAACTGCGGCGACTCGATGAACCCACTCATGAGATAACTCTGGCTCCCATCCCACGCACGCCGGCTCCCCCGGGCACGCCAGTTTCTTGTGCTAAACGCTGGATTATCCTACCATGCCTTTAGGGCTTTTCTGGGCTCTGAAGCAAGGCGAGCCTGACAAAAAGTCAGGCTCGCTCACTGTGCACACTGCCCACCGGCGTCGTGCCGGCAACTGCTCGACTACTACTTGGCAGCGCCCTTAGCAGGCGCCTCACCCGCAGGTTTGGCAGTTTCGCCTTCAGCCGCTACCTCTTCGGGATCCGGCGCGGGAGGCAGCGGAGCGAAGTCGCCTGCCTCGTACCGTGCCGCTCGTTCGGGCCGGCAGCGGGGACAGATAGAGTGAATCGTCCGGTAGGGCTCCATCTCTATGAAGCGGATATGCTGTGTTCCACAACGGAAGCAGAATGTAGCCGGGGCGGTCTCTCCCCAGGCATCCTGGTCTCGTCCGGAACAGTCTTCGCAATAGATATTGATCGAGGCGCCCCGGCCGCGAAGTAGGCCTGAACGAGCGCCCAACTGCTTTCCACAGCCGACGCAGTAGACAAAGCTAGCTGCATCCGGCCGGGCATCGGGAGCGAACGGCTCGTTCTCCGCTCGCCTCCGGGATGAAATATGACGCATTACGACTCCTTGCCGCTCTAGCGGACTCGACTTTTGCCGTAGCTTTTCAGATGACAGCTACCGCAGGCCTGTTTGTCCGCGCTCATGTCCATTGTAGCAAGTTTGGCGGATAACCGCCATTTTTCGACATTACACGGACGCGAACTGCTCCAAGAACGTCTTGATGGCGGCACCATCGAACCCACGATCGCGGAGGTCGGTCACCACCTCGCCGGGCACATCCGCGACCCATTCGACCAGGATCGAGGCGTCGGGGCGGGGCACAAGGTCGTACGATCCCAGCGCAGCCGGAAGCAGGAGCGACTGGCCGATCTTAAGATCCGTCCGAGCGGAGTCGTTGCGGGGACAGACCTCGACGACCCCGCCAAGCATCGTGAGTATGTGAAAGCTATTGCCGCGGGTATCAAGCTCGATGGCGTCGCTGAGCTCCATCTTCTTCACCGTGAAATACTCCGTCGCGAGCAATAGACTCACTCCGACGTCACCCTCGCGCCATTCGAGCGGAGTCACCACGACGTTTCGGGACGGCTGGAGCGAGGATACCGCCAACCCCTTGTCCAGGTGAAGCTGGCGCCGGCTGCCGTGTGATTGTCGGTTCCAATCGTAGAGGCGATACGTAACCTCGGAGGTCTGTTGTACCTCGTGCAGCAACACGCCAGGGCCGATAGCGTGAATCGTTCCGGCCGGCATGAAAACAGTGTCTCCAGGACTCACACGGATCTTGTGCAATACGTTGTCGGCCGTTCCGTCCTCGAGGCGGCGACGCAGCTCTTCGCGGCTGACCGAGTTCTCGACGCCGTGGATAATCCATGCATCGGGGGCCGTTCCGATTATGTGCCAGGCCTCGGTCTTTCCGTTTGGCTGCCCTTCGAGCTCCTGTGCCTGCCGGTCATTCGGATGAACTTGTACCGAAAGCGGCTCCTGGGCATCTATAAATTTGGTCAGTAAGGGAAAACGCCCCTTTGACTGACGAAGGGGTATGGGTCCCAGCAGCTGCTGTGGAAAGCGCTCGGCAATCTCCCGCAACGTGGCTCCGCGATACGGTTCGGAAGCTACCCGGTCGCCTTCCCAGACTTCCCACGACTCGCCTACCGCCTCTTGCGAAGGCGGTTTTCCCAGCACAGTCTCGAGAAGATGCCCGCCCCAGACGGTGGGCTGTTGTTTGGGAATCAGCCGTAGGGGCAGGGAAGCGTCGGTGCTAGGCGACGTTCTCGAGCACCTCTTCAGGAACTCGCCGCCACGCCCATTTGTGACTCATGAAGAAGTTCCATGACACGGCCAGAACAATGGCAATCGCGTTAGCCAGCAGGTAGTGGATGCCCACATGAACCAGGACCGTCAAGATGGCAGTAGTGATGATGATACCGCCGGTAGCCACTACCTGATACCGCACAAAGCGGCGCTTGGCCGACCCGTGCCGCTCGCCATTAAACGTCCAGTACTCATGGCAGAAGAAGTTGGAGATCATCGCTGCCTCGTTAGACAGTAGAGCAGATACCACGACAGGCCAGTGCCAGAAGTGATAGGTCAGCGTCAGGACGGCATAGTTGACGATAGTGCCGCTGCAGCCGACGAGTAAGAAACGCGCCAGCTCTTTGTGGGACTCCTCGGTCCGTCGAATGCGCGCCGCAACCGTTTGCACTATGGCCATTCCGCCCTCTACCCCACTTTCTCGGCGGTCTCTCGTTCCTGGAGGTTTTCAGGAACGAACACACCGCCCCCCGGCGTCGATGCGAGTGGGGCACCCACTCTCGACCAGCGAATTTTAGCCATCACCCATGGTAGACCGTACATGACCCCCACGTACACTACCGCCGCGTAGACCATCCCGACCAGCGCATCGATCAGATAGTGCTGACCCATGTACACGATGCAGAAGATCACCAACAGGATGTACGGGATCATCAAGTAGCCAAACTTACCGAACTGCTTGCGGAAGAAGAGAAACACCAGAGTCGGATACATGACGTGCTCAGACGGCATGGCACCGACGGGGTCAAAACCGAGGTGGAACTGGCCGAAGGTAAAATTCCCCTTGTTCTTGATGCCGGCGTGAACCCATAGCTTCATGGTGTGGTTCCACACATCGTATACCCATGGCAGGTATGGATGCGGGTTTCCCGGCAGCCCGACGCAACGGAGATTGCCCGTGCAATGCATGGCATACTCCGCCGCCATCCATGGCGGCACCGCCGGGTAGACGATGTACGTGGCGAAGCCTAGAATTGCCGCTACCACGAACGCTATCGCGTACTTGTAGTAGAGCTGGCGGTTGACGAGCCAGAGGACAAAGCCAGCGCCAAGCGGAAGCAGGAAGTGCATGCTGTAAACGATCACCGACATGACGTCGTACCACGCGTAGTGGTTGTAGCTGAACAGGTGGCTCTGCAGCCAGATGGTAGGAAGCTGTCCGTGCAAGACAGGGTACGCGAGCCACTTGTCGGCGGTGATCATATCCTGGACGCGCCACGGGACGTTGAACTTGGTCGCCAGCCCGTCGGTTACCTGCCAGGCAACAACGGCGATGATGAAGACACCCCAGTCCTTGAGGAAGGTCCAGCCGCGTCCGGTCAGAATGGCGGCGCCGATCAGGACCAGGCACACCCATTCGACCGAGAGCCGAAGGTCGAAGTACAGAAAACTGACCGCGAAGGCCACGATATAAAGAACGACGACAGCCGGCATCACCTTGCGGTAGAGGCGTCCCAGCCGTGCCAAGTTCGATCGCAATGAGCTCACCGTTCAGTTGTTTCCTTGACCAGCGTTAGGGGTCCCCGCGACTCGGAACGATCTGAGCTGTGACCGAGTAGTTGATTCAGCGTTCCCTTGCCCTTGACGGGCAGTGGGACTCCCCCGCTGAAGAACCTTTTACATCCGTCAGAATTCGCGCGACTCCGTCCGCGTGCGCGCGCCATAGTTTAGTGGTTGCACGCGACCGGCGCCAACAATGAGATCCGGGCCGACATCTCGCCATTGTAGCAGCGGCGGACGCTCAGCTCGAGACCGTCGAATTTATCAAAAGTTAAGAATTCGGTAAGGACCCGGCAACTCCGCCTGCCTACACTAAAGGTACAGAGCACACCGAACTTTTCCTGCCGACAATCCCCATTTATCTTCTCCTCCCTTCACACGCACGACCGCCGGGGCACAAGATGCTCCGGCGGTCGTGTTTTGTGGGAAACCGGTGGCGGCCCCTCCGACCCGGGATGGGACATTCGGGCAGCGTATAATCAGACGCAGTTATGTAAATACGAATGTGGTTTGGGATGAAGTGTCCGTTCTGTGAGTTCGGCGATACGCGGGTAACGGATTCGCGTGACGCTGATGGCGGCGAGACGATTCGCCGGCGTCGGGAATGTTCAAACTGCGGGCAACGTTTCAGTACCTATGAACGGGTGGCGCTCAGCTTGATGGTGATCAAGAAAGACGGCCGGCGCGAGGAGTTCGACCGTCAGAAGCTGGTCAACAACATGTGGAAGGCGTGCGAAAAGAGAGGGCTGGCGGTTCAGTCCGTGGAAAACATCGCGCGTGAAATTGAGTCACGGATCTCCAAGTCTGGAGTGGCGGAGGTGCCGAGCTCCGTCATTGGTGAGCACGCGATGGATGGGCTGCGCCATTTGGACGAAATCGCGTACATCCGGTTCGCCAGCGTGTACAAAGCCTTCACCGACCTGGAGGAGATGCGCGGCGAGCTCGAACGCATCAGCAGCTAGTGACCACGCGCCGGACGGTCCGTATCCACAGATTTGCCGGCCTGAGTGTCGCGGGAATCCATCACGGCATCGCCGAGCGGTCGGGGGGCGTGAGCCCCGAGCCGTTCGCATCGCTGAATCTCAGCGTTAAAACCGGCGACAAAGAGGCGAATGTCGACGAGAATCGCAGGCGGTTTCTTGCTGCATTGGGCGCCCAAGAGTCGCGGCCGGTCTATGGCCGTTTGACACACGGACGCGACGTGGCGGTCTGCTCGGTACTCGATTCAGGGTCGACGGTTGGCGGGGTATGCCAGTCGTTGAACCACGAGCGCTCCTCATATCCTACGAAGGACGCCTTTCCGGCCGACGCCGCGCTTTCTAATGTTCCAGGATTGACCCTCGTGATGACCTTTGCCGATTGCGTGCCCGTCTTCTTGTGGGACGGCGAACTCAACGTCTGCGGACTGGTTCATGGCGGGTGGCGAGGAACGGCCCTGCGCGCGGCCTCGACAGCCGTGGCGACCATGTGCGAGGCATTCGGCTCCCGGCCGGCGGCTATAGCGGCAGGCATCGGACCATGCGTTGGCCAGTGCTGTTACTCGGTGGGAACCGACGTCGAGGTCGCCTTTCAGAAGGCATACGGGGATCGTGCCGGCGTTATCGAAGGGGGCCGGCTCGACCTGCGCAAGGCCAATCTCATGGATCTCGTCTCGGCCGGCCTGAGCCCGAGCAACGTTGAGGTGCTCGACACCTGCACGTCATGCCGATCGGACCTCTTTTTCTCACACCGGGCCGAGCGCGGTAGCACCGGCCGTTTTGGCGGCGGCATCGGCCTCGACGGACCCGGCGCGCAGGAGGGCTGGGCGATCAGGGTCCACCACAACGGCGTCGACTTCACTCCAGCTGCGACTTCCAATGAGCTGGCGGACTGATGGCCACGATCCGGGCGCAATTCGGCATGTCCACTCGAATTCAAGCCTTAAACGAGCGGATCGAAGCGGCCGCGAGGCGCTCCGGGCGTAACCTCGAGGCCGTACAGCTCCTGGCCGCCACCAAGACGATACCGGCAGAGCGCATCCGCGAAGCTGCCCAAGCGGGCATCAGAGTGATGGGTGAGAATCGAGTCCAGGAAGCCGCTGAGAAAGTTCCCGCCCTCCAGGACCTTGGGGTCGAATGGCACTTTATCGGACACTTGCAGTCCAACAAGGCCCGCCAAGCCACGCGCTTATTTTCGACTATTCAGTCGGTTGACACCATCGAACTAGCCCAGACGCTCGCTCGAGTCGCCCACGAACAGGAGAAGCGGGTGCAAGCCCTGCTGGAGGTCAATACCTCGGGAGAGCCATCCAAGCACGGGTTCGTCCCTTCTGAAGTCGAGAGAGCGGTAGTGGAGATACAGGCGTTTGCCGACATCGAGCTACGAGGATTGATGACCGTCGGTCCCCTCACCGACGACACAGCTCAGATGCGTGAGGCGTTCCGGTTATTGAAGCGCTTGCAGAACCGGCTGGCTGCGCGATATACAGATACGGATTGGGAGATCCTATCGATGGGAATGACCGACGACTTTGAAATTGCCGTAGAGGAGGGCTCCACCCTGGTGAGGGTGGGGCGAGCCATCTTCGGTCCCCGTTCGTGAAGGAGCAGCCGTGACCAATCTCGCCTCAATCGCCGTCGATGCCGAGTCAATTCTGATCACTCTCATCGTAGGAGCGGTGATCATCCAGGCTCTTTTGAGCTGGTTCATGCCTGCCGGCACGGGAAATCGTTTCCTGGTGCTGCTCAGCGATATCTCGGACCCGATCCTCAGGCCGATCAGAAATGTGATTCCGCCGTTCGGCGGCCTGGATCTGTCGCCACTTATCGCAATACTGTTGCTCGAGTTCTTAGTCAGGCCACTCGTGATTCGCCTGACGCAGCTACTCGCGGGAGCTTAATGGCGCTCATCCGAATGCGTGTTACCCCGCGGGCCGTTGTAGAGCGCATCTCTATTGAGGGATCTGACGAGATACACGTATGGGTCAAGGCGCCGGCGATAGAGGGCCGGGCAAACCGGAGGCTCGTCGAGTTCCTGTCCTCACGTCTCGGAGTTCCCAAGTCGCGCGTCACCATAGTGAAAGGGGCCACAGCGCGAATCAAGACCGTCGAGGTCCAGGGGATGGAGAGCGCGCGCCTGCTCGATGAGCTGGCGCGATCGGAGCCGAGCAGGCGGTAGACGGAAGACGCCGGGTTGGAACGTCCATGTTTTCATGATCTTCCTACATACAATTAATGACACTCTCTACCATGCTGATTGGAACGTCGACTTTTGATCAAAACACCGCGCGGCACCCAAGACATCCTGCCGGACGACTGGCCTATCTGGAATCACGTGCTCGACTGTGCCCGACAAACGGCCGAGGGCAGCGGCTACGAACGCATTGAGACTCCTACCTTCGAATCCACCTCGCTTTTTGCTCATGCAGCCGGGGAGTTCACGGACGTGCGGCGAGAGATGTACACATTTGAAGACCGGGGCGGAGACGAGCTGTCGCTCCGCCCAGAGGGCACCGCCTCGGTGTTTCGGGCCTACTTTCAGCATGGGATGCATGTTTTGCCGCAACCGGTCAAGCTGTACTACATCGGATCGATGTTTCGATATGAGCGTCCGCAGGGCGGACGGGCGAGAGAACATCACCAATTTGGATGTGAAGCGATCGGAAGTGAGGACGCCTTGTTGGACGCGTCTATGCTTGACGTGCAACACCGGTTCTATCGATCGGCTGGGATTGAGGGCATGTCCATCCACGTCAACAGTATCGGCGACCAGAACTGCCGCCCTGCATACATTCGCGAGCTGGTTTCTTATCTTCAGGCGCACGAGAATGAGCTGTGCCATCAGTGCCGGGAGAGGATAGAGCGCAACCCGCTCCGCGTGCTGGACTGCAAAGTCGAAAGCTGCCAGCCGGTACTCAACAAGGCGCCTAAGACAATTGACCACCTGTGCACTGAATGCCGGACTCACTGGGAGCGCTTCCTGCAAGGTTTAGAAGCTCTCGGCATCCAAGCAACCATCGATCCCCGACTGGTGCGGGGGCTCGACTACTATACGCGGACCGTCTGGGAGATCCTCCCGGCCAGGGTGGCAAGTGCGCAGTCCACGATTGGCGGGGGCGGCCGTTACGATGCCCTAGCGGGCGCGATCGGAGCCCCGGCAGCACCGGGCGTCGGCTTTTCCACCGGGCTGGAGCGGGTAATCCTCAACCTCTCACCCGAGGTGGCTCGAGCTTTCCAGGAGTTCCACATCGAGGTATTTGTCGCTCACCTGGGGAGCGAGGCTGAGACGCAGGCTCTGCGACTGACGCACAGGTTGCAAGAGGCGGGACTCAGAACGGATATGTCCTTTGACGACAGGTCCCTAAAGACACAGCTGAAGCACGCCAACAACAAGGGAGCGCGGGTGGCAGTCATCATCGGCGAGGAAGAGATCGAGGCCGGCGAGGCGACCGTTCGTGACTTCAAAACGGGCAGATCGAAGCGAGTGCCGTTCGAGAGCGTCCTGTCGGATGTACGCTCAACATTGGAGCAGCAGCAACTGGAACGGTTGTAGTGAATCGAGGTTTTACAACAGGACTGATTCTTTTGGCGGGTATCGCGGCCATCGTCAGCATTGCGATAGCGGGAATCAGCATAGCCCGGGCTCCAATGGGGTCAGGACGACCTGCGGCCCCTAGAGTCTCCGGAATGCCCGGGACCGTTTCATTCCGGCGGGTCTGGTCTAGGAAACTTAGCGCCAATGCAGACTCATCGCCCGCGATCATTCGGAACCTGTCGTTTCCTCGCAATGTGCACAAAAGTGTGCTGTTCGTCCTAGCAGGAAACAACGGCAGCGACTGCGATCCGGGCAACCCGGTCAGAGCGGCCACGACCTATGCATTCAACGCCGCCAACGGCCACCTCCTATGGAAGCGATCGACCAGGGGACCGGGAAGATGCACAACATCCTCTCCAGTCGTTGCGGGCGGATGGGTTTACAGCGCGGGGCTCGACGGCAAGATTCACAAGTACCGGGCAGTAAACGGATCTGAGTTTAACCAAGACGGTTGGCCGATAGCGGTGACGCTGAACCCATCCGAAGAGAAGATTTCAGCCGCCCTCACCGTCTCGCCACCATACCTCTACGCTACGACAAGTGGGTTTATTGGAGACGCCGGGCACTACGAGGGCCACATCGTGGCCATAGATCTGACGACAAACCGTTCGACGGTGTGGAACAGCCTATGCAGTAACATCCATGCGCTCCTGAGCCCCGATCCCGGAGCGTCCAACTACTGCTCCAAGGTCCAGTCGGGTCTGTTTGGGAGGGGTCAGGCGGTTGTAGACCCGTTGAATCGAGACGTATACGTCGTCAGCGGCAATGGACCGTGGAACGGCAAGACGAATTGGGGAGACAGCGTCCTCAAGCTCAATCCCGATGTCTCCAGGCTCGTGGATGCGTTCACTCCGGCGAACCAAAAACACTTGGACGATACAGATTCAGACCTCGGAAGCACGGGCCCTGCTATCCTGCCGCCCATACGGGTCGGAGCTACGTCATATCATCTCTTAGTGCAGGGGGGAAAGGGGCCATCGGGCAACGGCAGCGGCCCCACGGTGCTGTACCTCTTGAACCGTGACCTTCTGAGCGGGTCCAACGGGCCCGGGCACTTAGGCGGGGCATGGCAGACCATTCACAGTCCCGGAGGGTGTGAGGTGCTGACGGCCCCGGCCGTATGGTCGGATTCGAGGGGCCAGACGTGGGTGTTTTACGCAAACGATTGTGGGCTGAAGGGATACACCCTCAAAACCACGGGCGTCAAAAAGCCCAAGCTCGTCACGGCATGGAATGTAGCGGGCGCGCACAGCAGTCCGGTCGTTGCACAAAATCTTCTGTTTGTAGCTAGAAGCGGGGCGCTTCAGATTTTCGACCCCAGCTCGGGCAGGCTTCTGTGGTCGAGCCGCCGCGCGGGCGCCGGCGGATCGATAGGCAGCATCCATTGGCAGTACCCATTGGTCTCCAAACGTGACGTATTCATCACCGACGAGTCGGGACACGTCTACGCATACGCCAAGAAGTAGATAGCGGCGGTCAATCTTGCCGCGACGTTCGCTCCATGGGTAGAGTGAGAGAGCACCCTGTCTCGCCCAGGCAGGTAATCCAGGACGGAGACGCGGGCCGACTCTCGGAATGGAGCGGCGCCACGGACCGTCATGAGTTTAGTACGGAGTGACATACATATCATGGATCCAAAGGAATGGCAGAGACTGGCTGATGAGGTCGCAGCCGAAGTAGGGTCGGCGCTCGACCAGCTGGAGGCAGACTTCTGGCCGGAGCCGAAGGACCCGAGCTTTCGGTCGTTCTGGCCGGTGATCAAGGCGCAGAGCGAGCGCGTGCGCACCGCTCCGGCCATCGACATAGAAGTGAAACTCTCCCTTAGCGCAAGGATTCGTCACATGACCAAGCGCGCGCGCCAGGATCAGGAGGAGTACTTCAAACAACACCGTCAGCAAAAGCAAGAGCTCCTGGGTCAAGTCGCATCGCTACGGGAGCGCGCGCTGGAGACAAACAGCGCCGAGACCGTGCGAGCGCTTCGGCAAGAGCTCATGGGGCTACGCGACGAGGTCGGCTCCCTCGAGCTGCCGACGCGAGCCGACCGACAGGAAGTTTGGGATACCTGGCAGGCCGCCAGCCAAGACGTATGGCGCCATCTGAATCAGCTATGGAACACCAACGAAACCGAGCTGACATCGATTCTCGACCAGGCGCAAACGCGCCTCAACTCCGGCAACGTACGGGAGACTCGCGATCTGGTTCGCCGGTTCAACGTAGAAAGCCACGAGCGCGAGGCTTCCCACAAAGCACTGAGAGGACTTCGGGCGCGCGCAAACACGTTGTGGCGAGAGGCAGACGAAGTCGCCAAAGCGAAGCATGAAGCGTATATGGCCGAAGCGCCCGAGAAAGTCGAGCGGTGGCGCGAAGTTCGCGGGCGCAACTCGAGAGCCATTGCTCGGATTCGCGGGGAGATAGACGACCTCCAGCGAGGAGCAGGGCAATCGGGCATCGCGGCGGCGTTTGCCAAAGCGATGATCGAAGACAAGATGCGGGAGCTCGAACGCTTGGAAGATACCAACGATTCTCTCGAAGACCGTATCGAGCACACGGAAGCGACACTCAGCTCCGTAGGCTAGCTCATGCGAGCCATGCTCTGGTGTGACATGGAGGGCGTGGCCTGTATTGAGAACTGGGGCCAGGTCAATTCCAACGGTCCGCTGTATCAAGAGGGTCGGGTTCTGTTTACCGAGGAAGTCAACGCCGCAATCAGAGGCTGCCACCGCGCCGGGGTCGATGACATCATCGTGCTCGACTGCCATGGAGCGGGCGGCCCGTACTCGTTTCGAAGCTTGATTCCGGAGCGGCTGGAGCCCACCGCGCAGTATGTCCTCGGTCATCCCTGGGCCAGGTATGTCGCCCCGTTCGACGATGGCGTGGACGCCAACCTCTTCGTGGCAGCGCATGCCAAAGCCGGCACCGCCAATGGGGTACTGTCGCACACTGTATCGAGTGAGGCCTGGTACAACGCGTCGGTCAACGGCACGTTGGTCGGTGAGTCAGGGATTCTGGCCGCCGTTGCGGGGTCGTGGGACTCGCCCGGAGTGTTCGTCTCAGGTGATGCCGCGACCATAGAAGAGGTCAAGGATCTGCTGGGCTCTAAGGTGGCTGGAGCCACGGTGAAGTGGGGACTGGGGCGTTACTCGGCTAGAAACCTGAGCCCAACGGATTCACGGGCCCTGATCGAGCGCCGAGTCTATGAGTGCATGATGGAGCGAGATTTTCCGGAACCGTACCGGCCCGACCCGCCCGTCACGTTTCGAGTGGAGCTGGCCTCGATCGATCAGGCTGCCAGCTTCAAAGGCCGGACGGGAGTGGAGCTCACGGGCCCGCGTACGGTAGAAGCCACCGGCGCAACGTTCTGGGAGGCCTGGGACCACTTCTGGTACCGATAACGCTACGGGTACCCCTATCCGGAAGATCGCTACTGTCCCACCACCACCGAGCCCATAACCGTTGGGACTCGACCCCAAGTTGAGACCCTGGAACGAGATCTTCCAAGGTCGACCTATAGCTTCGATTCTCGAATCACATCGCGGCGGGTTTGAAATCCGCTATCGTTCCAGAAACGCTCCTCGGCCCAGATGTTGCCTCGGTTGTTGTAGCCCAGACGCTCCCAGAAGCCAGGCTCGTCGTCGACCACCAGCTCGAGACCGCGAAGGAACTTGGCGCTCTTCCAGAAGTACAGATGTTCCGGATCGATAATGTCACGGACCGGCCCTCCGTGCTCCGACGACAGGGGTGCCCCGTCGAACTGCCAGGTGATCAGAGAATTCTCGTTCAGGGCATTCTCCAGGGGAACGTTGGCGGTGTAACCAGTGTAGGAGTGCGAGATCATGTACTTCGCCGTCGACGTCGGGCGCGCCTTGCGCAACACATCGCCTACCCGGACGCCGCGCCAGGTCGTGCCGAGTTTGGACCATCGCGTGACGCAGTGAATATCGAAGGTGAGGTCGACCACTTCGAACTCCTCGGTCAAGGACCTGAAGTCGAAGCTCAACTGATTTTCGACCTGACCGGTCACGTCAAACTGCCACTGATCGAGCGTGATCTTGGGCCACTCACTCTGCGACTCATACGTCAACACTGGAAATTTCTCAGTCAGCGACTGCCCAGGAGGCATCCTGCCTTCCGCCCGCGCCTGACGCTCCTTTTCCCGCCGATCCGACCTGAAGATATTCACGAGCACGCTTCCTGATTCTGTTAGGAGGATGACGAATTCCATCTAGTCTACGTGTCCATGCCGGCCCAGAGGGATTTCCGGCGAACCCCCGTCGTGTGCCACATGGAACAATTGGCAGGGAGTTGATCATGACCGAACTTGTATCGTGGCCGGTGGCAGTTGTCGGCGCCGGCACGATGGGCTCTCAGATCGCGGCGCAATGCGCCTTACATGAGATCTTCGTCATACTGGTCGACGACGACCCCCGACAACTGTCGGCCGCACTGGATAGCAACCGTCGGCACCTCGAGCGCCGAGTTGAGAAAGGATCTCTCGGAGAATCTGAGCTCGAGGGAGTGTTGGAACGAATCCGGGTATCACCCGACATCGAGAGCGCCGCCGAGGTGGGACTCGTCATTGAGGCCGTGGCTGAAGATCTTGAGCTCAAACGAACCGTGTTCAGCGAGCTCGTCGAGGTCTGCGGCCCGGACACCATTCTGGCGACGAATTCCTCGACATTTCCCATCTCGAGGATCGCAGAAGACCTCTCGTATCCGGAGCGCATGTGCAACATGCACTTCTTTCACCCCGTGCTCATCATGAAGCTGGTCGAGATTATGCGAGGGCCCGACACGGCGGACGAGACCATAGCGGCTGCCGTCGGTCTGACGCGATCTATCGACCGGCAGCCGATAGTGATCGAGCGCGAGGTGCCAGGACTGATCGTTAATCGTATCCTGGCCGAGATCAAGAGGGAGGCGCTGTGGCTGGCGAACGAAGGCTTCGCCTCCCCTGCAGATATCGACATGGCGGTAAAGCTCGGACTCAACCATCCGATGGGTCCCTTCGAGCTGCTGGACTTTAGCGGGCTCGACGTCTTCTATGGGATCACTGCGCAAAGATACGAGGAGACTCGTGACGAACGATGGAAGCCACCCGAGCTGCTTGAAGAGATGGTGAAGGCAGGCGACCTGGGACGGAAAACGGGCCGCGGGTTTTATGAGTATGGTGATCGAGGAAGTGTGACGTCATGAGCTCTCATTCTTTGCTAGCCGCTTGGATTCTTCAGCTCCTCAGCCCGGGGGCTATGAGGTTCTTGAATAGTTAGTTTTTGATCGCGTTACGGGGAGGACATATGCAGTGGCTTCACGAGCCGGGCGAATGGTCGGAGGAAGGGCTAACGCTCACGGTTCGCTCGGATCCGCAGACGGACTTCTGGCGCATCACGAACAGTGGAGCGATACGCGACAACGGTCACTTCTACTACGAGAGCGTGCCGGGAAACTTCACCGCCTTGGCTCGAGTTCGTGGTGAGTTCAATAGCCGGTATGACCAGCTAGGTCTCATGATCCGTTCGAGCCCCAAGCAATGGATGAAATGCGGACTCGAGTACGTCGAAGGCGTCAGATACGCGAGCGTGGTCGTCACGCGGGAGCAGTCCGACTGGTCGGTGCAAGACGTTACCTCGGGTCCGGAGGAACTCTGGTTCAGGGTCCGGCGGGAAGAGGGAACGCTCCTAGTAGCTTTCAGCGAAGATGGCGCCCATTTCCACCTGCTACGAGAAGCGTATCTCTCAACGGTTGACGATGTCGAGGTCGGGATGATGTGCGCATCTCCAGAAGGCGGTGGCTTCACGGCCAGATTCACGGGGTTTGCCGTGTCTCCGATCTTGCCCGCTCAACCTCTTCTCTAGGTTTTCTCGAGATGAATCATGATCCACGTAGGCGGCAGCGTGGGATCGAGAACTCCCTCCAGCTGAACACGGGCGATTAGGGCTCGCAGCGGCTCTCCGAAGGCCGAGCCCGCGGCTCCACTTGGCTCACTGAAACTCGAAGTCGATAGCCCGCCTGTCCTATGACGTCTGCGTCGCGGTGAGGGCACCATGGGGACCATGGCTCGCTGCGCTTTTCCCACTCCCACGCCCACCGCACTCATCGGTGCCGTCTGGCGCTCCTTGATAGTCGCCGCAGTTCTCATGGCGGCACTGCTACAACAGCCCGCCGGACGCGCCGACACGCTCTCGCCCGATCAGCAGCGGCTACAGCAGATTCTGGCGCACCGCCACTATTGGAAACACCAGCTGAGGACTCAGAAGCTGCAAGAACGCCGACTGGAGCAGCAACTCTACTTCACCCAGACGAAGCTCGGCGCCAAGCAGCGACAGCTCACATCGGAGCGAGCCAGGGCGGCGGCGCGGCAAGCGGTGTTATTGGGACTCATTCAGACGGACCAGCAAAAGATAGCTTCGGTGCGTGGTCAGCTCGCGGCCACAAGAACCGAATATGTGAGGATCCACCGGGAGTCGGCAGGACTACTTCTCCAACTGAGGCAGCTTAAGGCCGAGATTCACCGGCAGCTGGGACACGTGAGGGCGGCACTCATACAGATGTACGAGCTGAGCCAGGTCAGCCCTCTGGAGCAGGTTCTTGAAGCCAAAAACCTCACGGCACTCCTGCAGCAGCAGAGTTTCGTAACTCAGATCGGCGATCGTGACCGTGCGATCCTGCAGCAGGCTCGCGCCGAGCGCATCGCGGTGTATCGGGTGGCGAAGGTCTACATCGACAAGATGGCCCAGCTCAAAGGACTTCAGGTCCAGGAGAAGACCCAGCTCGCAGTGGTGGTTGTAGAAACACAGCACGAAGACCTCCTTCTGCTCAAGGAGCAACGGCTGACCCAGCGGCGGCAACAAAGCATCGCCCGACAGCAGGCCGGTATAGCCGCACTGGCGCAACAAGAGCAAAAGCAGCTGGCAGACGCCGGTGCATCGGTTCAAACCGCGAAGCAGATGATAGTACAGGACCAGCGAGCGGCCGAAGAGGTCGCTTTCCTCATCGGACAGCAGACCGGAACCGTGCCGAACGTCGGCGGACCTGCCGACGTGCTGATCTGGCCGATCCATGGCGTGATAACGCAGCTCTTCGGACCCAGCTTATACGCATTTGAACCACCCCTCACATATCACGGGGTAAGCTACGCCCACTTCCACACCGGCCTGGACATCGCCGCGCCCTTCCAGACCCCGATACGAGCCGCTGCGCCCGGAAAGGTTATCTTCGCTTCATTGATGGTGCCGGGACAGCCCAGCCTGTCGTACGGTTTGTGCGTGATCATCATGCACACTCCTCACCTCGCCACGCTCTACGCACATATGGATCTTTCCTTGGGGTTGGCGGTAAAGGTTGGTGACTTCGTCACTGCCGGTCAGGTGATCGGGTACGAGGGGATGACGGGCAACACAACGGGACCGCACCTTCATTTTGAGGTGAGGATCGACGGCCAGTTCGTGAACCCGCTCAACTATCTTCCGGCGAATGGTAACTGAGCCGTCAGTTTTCAATGGCCAGTATTCAGTTGTCGCTACGCGGCACGTTCGGTCGTAGTCGGCCGTCCTTATGTCGTGGATAAGGCATAATCTGATGTGGCGGCAACAGCGGGGACGCGCGATACTGCATCGCTTCAGACACCTACCTTCGTGGAGCCTCGGGGCCGAGTAGAGACACGGTTCCGGGGGGCAGCTCTCGGTCTGTGGATCGTCGCTGGAATCATCGAGGTTGCCTTGGTGTCGCGGTTCATCACCATGTGGTTGTATGGACAGGATGCCACCGGTGACGCCAGCTCAGCCATCGTCACCGATCTCTACCGGCTGACAACGCCGTTCATCTATCTGCTTACCAAGAGTGCGAATGTGTCCCTGCCACCAGCCGGTCTGGGACATATATTCGACGTCGCTTGCCTGCTGGCAATCAACATCCTCTTCTTCGGGGTACTTGGACTCACCAAGCTCGGCATATGGACCGGAAGGAATCTGGATAGGCGCAGGACGCGACGCCTCCGGGAGAAAACCGTCGTGTCCGACCAAGTCGGACCTGAGGAGTTCTCGGCGTCACGGATCCCCGTGGACAGCGCCGCGCAGTAGCCGGTTAAAGCTGCTCGCGTTCAGACGACGCCGTAGCCGCCCTCTACGCCGAAGATTTCCTTCTTCGCCTACCCCGTGGCATCGGTCTTGATATTCAGGATGCTGAGCAAGAACGAGGAGAAGACGAGCTGGCCCCCGATGACCATGAACGTGAGGGCAGCGATTGCCGGCCGCACCTCCGACAGGTTTTTAAAGCCATGCTGGATCCAGGTCACGAGGATATAGACGTCGAAGGCAAGTCCGATAGCAAAGATGGCCAGCCCGCACAAAATCCACTTTTCGAGAGAGAAGTATCGATAGAAAAGCTGTATCATGCGGTCTTCCGGAGCGAAGCGATGCGTGTAGGCATACGCCTTCGCGTAGAAGCCGGTCATCAACACTTGAAATCCCAGCAACATCAGGAGAGACGCTAGGAACATGAAGTGGAAGTCGAAAATGCGGCCGCCGAGACTTACCGGGCCGGGAAGCAGCGCCACCATACCGACAAAGCCCAGGAAGAACAGTATGCCTCCCGGAATAAGAAAGAGATGATCCGGACTGTACATCAGCATGAAACGCAGATGACGCCAGCCGTCGCGGAAGGAGCGGAGTTTGGACTCACCGCCCCGTGGATAGTAGATGATGGGAACCTCGGCCACCTTGAGCTTGGCTTTGGCCGCATTGATGACCATCTCGGAAGCGAACTCCATGCCGGTGGTGCGCAGCCGCATCTTTTCGTAGGCCTCTCGAGTGAATGCCCGGTATCCGGTATGGCAATCGGAGGCCTTGAGACCGAACATGACGTTCAGAACTTTGGTCAACACCGGGTTCCCTATGTACTGGTGAAGCCAGGGCATAGCGCCAGGCAAGATGGTACCGGCAAACCGGCTGCCCATCACGTATTCGGCTCCATCCTCCTGAAGCGGCTTGATCAGCGAGCCGACTTCCCGGAAGTCATAGGTGTCGTCCGAATCGCCCATGACGATGTACTCGCCCCGGGCAGCGGCGAAGCCGGCGAGGTAGGCGTTGCCGTACCCGCGCTTCGGCGCATGGATCACGCGGGCCCCAAGAGTCTCGGCAATTTCAATCGATCGGTCCTCGGACCCGTTGTCTGACACGATGACCTCGCCCGGCAGGCCGGTTCGCTTGATCCCTTCGAGCGCCTTCTCAACGCAAGCGCCAATAGTCTCTTCTTCGTTGAGACACGGCATCACAATTGAAACCACCACGGTGCCCGTGTCGAGCTCGGGGTTTACATCCCTACCATTCGCGAACTCGACCGAAGGGTGCACATTCGTCCCCACGGATCCTCCACCCTACAACTGATACAGCATAAAAAAGGGACCGCTTTGCAGCGCGTCCAGACTCGGACGAGTATAACATGGACACGCTCAATTAACGCCATCCGATCAACTACGTCAACACCGTGGTATACTCCCGGAGTCAGGCGGTTTTTGACATGACCGGCAGGAATCATGGAGCCGACGCCAGAGGCGCGCTGGCAATTTTGGCGGCAATTGCTTTCGTCGCCGGCGCTTTTGTCTTCGCGTTCGTCAAGTCAAGCGACTCCGCGAAGCCCCGCCAGACTCCAAGAGTTGCAGTCCCGGCAAAGCGCGTCACTCGCAGGCCGCCAATCCACCGGCAGAACAGATACCGCCCCGGGATGGAGAGACATCCGGCGCCGCCGTACTCCCGCCTCGCAGGAAGGGTCACCTTTTGCCCGATTCTGATGTACCACTACATCAGAATCAATCCCGTCCCCAGCGACATTCTGGGGCTGCATCTTTCGGTGACACCATGGGAGTTCAATCAACAGATGAAGTACCTGCGCAATCACGGATACCACGCGATCAGCATTGCGCAGCTGGCCCGTCACATACGCTATGGCGCGAGGCTCCCACGAAAGCCGTTCGTTATCTCCCTCGATGACGGATATGACGACGCCTACACCGCCGCCTTTCCGATCCTCAAGCGCTACCACTTCCATGCGACGTTCTTCATCGTCACCGGTTTCGTCGGAGCGCCACGGTACATGACGTGGAATCAAATTCGCAGCTTGGATCGCGCCGGAATGGAAATCGGCGTTCACACTCTCGACCACATGGACCTGACGATTCTGCCGGCCTGGCGGGTCTGGCAGGAAATCCACCGCAGCAAGATCGAGATAGAGCAGCACCTCGGGCACGCGGTGTGGGTGTTCGCATACCCGAGCGGCGCCTTCAACCAGCTGGCTCTCCAATATGTACACCGAGTGGGCTATCTAGCCGCCGTCTCCACAAACCCCGGAACACTTCATTCTCAAACCACAATCAACTACCTGGCGCGCGTCCGGGTCCTGGACTCGGATACCCCGTACTCCCTGTCCTCAGAGATGGCGACCAAGTTCGGCAACGCCTTCAGCCCGCCCGTTTCTCCACCATAGCCATTCGAAAGCAATTTGGAGGTCCCTACATTGGTTGCCCGAGCAACAGCCGTGCAAGACGTTAAACCGATCGCCGGTCTCGGCATACTCTCATACCTCGATGCCCTCACCTTCACCTTCACGTTTGAGGGCAAAGAAGTTTCTCCCGTGCTTATCTACGCCGGTCCCGACCCTGACCGGCCGGGCTACTTCATCCCGATCAGAGCAGAGGAGACCGGGTACGAGGGAGTCGCGTGTGTCGACGACACTGCTCGTGCCGCTGTTCTGGCGCTGGGGGTATACGAACAAACGGGCAACCCCCGAGCCTTGCGCCTCGCCGGCAAGTGGCTCACCTTCGTGCAGTACATGCAGTACCCTGACGGGGACTTCGCGAACTTCGTGCGCAATGAGAACGGCCGCCGAAACGCCAGTGGGCCCACGTCGGTCAAAGGCGGAGCCTGGTGGACGGGACGCGCGTTGTGGGCATTAGCTCGCGCCTACCGGGTCACCGGATCCAAACGCTATCTGGAATCGTACGAACGATGCTCGAAACCGCAAGCGGACGACGGCAAGATCCACGCCCTCCTGGCACTGGGAGAGTCCGAGATCTTCGCGAAAGACGGACAGTCGTACCGCTCCGAGCTGCTGGACCGAGCACACTTCATAGTGACTTCGGGGCCGGACTACTTTCGCGATCACCCGGACGAGGAGCTGGTCCACATGTGGGGATACCACCAGCTGCACGCGGTTGCCCGGATCAGCCGCCTCCTAGAGGTTAAGTCGCTTTTGAAGGACTGCCGGCGAACCGTGAACAATTTGCTGGAGCCCAGCGTGGCCGCCTGTCTTTTCTACGACATTGGCCCGAGAGTCCGAGGCCGTAAGCTGCAGTCACCCATCACGCTGCATGGGGAGAAGGCCGGCTTGTGCGCGTACTGTATCTCCCCGACCGTACAGGGACTGGCCGAGATGTATCGCGCCACCCAGGCGGAGCGATATCGGCGGCTCGCCGTCCAGGCCGGAGCCTGGTTCTATGGACGCAATGACGCGTCCGGAGCAATCTACGACCCAGCGACCGGATTATGTGCCGATGGCATAGACGGCCTCTCAATCTCTCCCAACCGTGGAGCGGAATCGTCAATCGAGGCCGGCCTCGCGGAGCTCGAACGCATCGACCTGATGGGCTGATGGGACCGGAGCGGGTAGACCACACGGCAATCGTGGTTCGCGATTTGGATGAGGCAATTCCCCGTTGGCGCCGGCTGACAGGAGGCAGGGTGGTCACACGCCAGGTCGTACGACAGCAGAACGTCGAAGTAGCGATGCTGCAGCTGGGCGACACACGGATGGAGCTGATAGCACCTCTGGATGCCGACAGCGGGGTGGCTCGCTTCCTGAACCAGCGAGGTGAGTGCCTGCATCACGTCGGATTGAGGGTCCCAAACGTCCGACAGTCAATGACCGAGATGAGCGATGCCGGCTTTGCGTTCACGGAGTCCGAGCCGAGGCATGGAGTTGACGGCGAAGTTGTCTTTTTGAAGCCGGCGTCAACGGGAGGTGTACTCGTGGAGCTCGTGGAGACGATTACAGACGAAGAAACGTAGATTCTACTACACTCTGAGCCCGTTGCCGGTGCTTCACGGGTATAATGAATAGGCTCACTCCGGGCGAGGGAATGGGCCTTTTTCGTGTAGTACGAGGAGTTCATTCCGTGACTGAAACCGGCGTGCCCGAAGTCCGCGAGTACGAAGCGGACGGCAAGGTGGGGGCCGTCTTCGAGGACATCAGGAGCACCCTACACAGCCCGACCGTTGGGCAGCTGTTCCGCCGGTTGGCGGTGTATCCCTGGTACCTGCAGCTCGCCTGGCGTAATCTCAAACCGAACGCCGCGATATGCTTCTTCGATCGCTCCGCCGCGGACATCCGGCGTGCCGCCGCAGAAGGAGTCGCGCACAGCGCAGGACTCCCAGCCGGAGTCAAGCCGGACGCGGACTTGGTGAGCGCGGCCCAGGTGTTTTACGATCTCGATGCCAAGCTGCTCCTGATAACCGGGCTGTTGCGAGCGGGCACGAACGGACAGGTCCCAAAGATGAACATGATTGGGCCGGATGACAAGCGCAGTGTTAGCGCCGGACAAGCGCCCTCAGGTAAGCAGTTCGCCGAGCTCGACGCGCGGATTTTTGACGCCAAGCAAGACACGTCCATCGACGACGTGTATACCGGCACCGGCATTGCCTCGGGCCAGCTTGACTTCTCGGTCCTTTCAGCCGCTTCGAGTGCTTTCGCTCAGGTGTGGGATGCTGTCCGACCGGTCATGGAGTCGCCCTCGATAGAGGATTCTGTGGCGCATCTGCGCACGATCACCATCGGCTCAACAGAAGCAATGCCGTTTCGGATGGAGATCAGTGCGACAGCCTGCCGTCAATCGGGACTATCGGAGGACCAAATCGACGGCGTTCGACGTATCATCAATGATGCCTGGCTTAACTTGCCGCGCCTTACACTCGCGATGGCCGCGATGCACGGGGCCGCGGGCGGAGCGCAGGACGCGGAGCTACTTACGGCGGCGGTGGCTACCGTATCGTAATGACGTCACCACTCGACCAGTTCTCGCCCGGTGCTCGAGCCTGGTTTGAGGGAGCGTTCGCCGGGCCAACGGACGTGCAAACACGCGGGTGGGCCGAGATATCGGCGGGACGACACAGCCTGTTGTGCGCGCCAACCGGAAGCGGGAAGACCTTGGCGGCGTTCTTTTGGTGCCTGGACCGGCTTGCCACGACCCAGGCCCCGCCCGAGGGCGAACGGTGTCGCGTCCTCTATGTGTCGCCCCTCAAGGCATTGACCGTCGACGTTGAGCGTAATCTCCGAGCTCCATTGACCGGTATGTCCATCGAAGCTGAACGCCGGGGAAACCCCGCTGTGAATATCCGGGCAGCGATCAGAACCGGCGACACCCCGTCAGACGAGCGCCGAAGCATGCAGCGGCACCCGCCGGATATCCTGATCACAACGCCGGAATCACTCTTCCTCATGCTTACCAGCGCCACTCGTGAGATCCTTGACTCGATTCGCTGGGTGATCGTCGACGAGATCCACACCATGGCCGCTACCAAACGAGGGGCACACCTGGCGATTAGTCTAGAGCGACTGTCCTACCGGGCCAAGGTAGACCCCCAACGAATCGGTCTATCGGCGACGCAAAGACCCCTTGAAGAGGTCGCGCTCTATCTCGGGGGACGGGATCGTTCGGTAAGCATCGTAGACGCCGGCCGAATGAAGACCCTCGAGCTATCCGTCGAGATTCCAGTTGACGATATGACGGATCTTGAGCGCGGCAATGAGGAGCCGACGGGCTCCGCAGCGGCCATCGGAGCCGGCCGGCCCATGCCTCGCCGCAGCATATGGCCCGCGATCTACCCTCGAATACTGGAGCTGATTCGTAGCCACCGATCGACCATCATTTTCGTCAATTCACGGCGCATGGCAGAGCGCTTGGCAGGCAAGCTCAATGAGCTGGCGGGACAAGAGCTGGTTCGGGCCCACCACGGGTCAATCGCACGCGAGCAGCGGATGGTCATCGAAGACCTTCTCAAGGCAGGGAAGCTTCCTGCGCTCGTGGCCACGTCGAGCTTAGAGCTGGGTATCGATATGGGTGCCGTCGATCTGGTGATTCAGGTCAGCTCGCCCACCAGCGTGTCTCGTGGGATCCAGCGTATCGGCCGAGCAGGACACTCGGTTGGTGAGCCTTCCAGCGGCGTGATCCTCCCCACTCACCGCGGCGACTTGCTCGAGTCCGCCACGCTGGTCGAGCGGATGCTCGCCGGCGAAATCGAGGCGACCCATGTCCCGCGCAACCCGATAGACGTGCTCGCCCAACAGATCGTAGCTATGTGCTCATTGGACGAATGGACCATCGAGCACATGCGGGAAGTTTTGACGCGTGCCTACCCGTTTAACGGACTCGGAACCCGAGCCTTTGAAGGGACCCTGGATATGCTGGATGGGAGATATCCTGCCGATGATTTCGCGGAGCTTCGCCCCCGCATCGTCTGGGATCGTATAAACGCCACCGTCCGCGGCAGAGCCGGCGCTCAGCGTCTAGCCGTGATCAGCGGCGGCACCATACCCGATCGCGGCATGTTCACCGTCAACCTGCTGGATGACGGAAGGCGCGTGGGCGAGCTCGACGAGGAGATGGTCTACGAGCTACGGGTGGGCGAGACGTTCATACTCGGCGCCACCACATGGAAAACCGCCGAGATCACCCAATCGCAAGTGCGAGTGGTGCCGGCGCCGGGAGAGCCGGGAAAGATCGCGTTCTGGCATGGTGACGCCCTGGGCAGGCCCGTCGAGGATGGCCTCGCCATTGGAGCACTTAGTCGAAAGCTCCTGAGAATGGACCGAGACATAGCCGTTCAGTCCTTGATCACGAACTCACGGTGCGATCGTCGGGCGGCCGACAATTTGATGGCGTATCTCGAGGAGCAGGCGGCTCAAACGGGGGCGGTCCCTGATGACCGCACGATTGTAGTCGAGCGCTTCCGGGACCAGTTGGGGGATTGGCGCATCTGCGTCCTGTCTCCGTGGGGGGCGCGGGTGCATGCGCCATGGGCTCTCGCGGTCGAAGCTCGTCTCCGTGACCGGCTCGGCCTGGAGATCCAGTCGATCTATAGCGATGATGGTTTTGCCGTGCGGCTAGTTGACTCAGAGTCGCAGCCCGACCTAGACATGTTGCTGCTAGATCCGGACGACGTGCGTGCCGAGGTCACAGCCCAGCTGCACGGATCGGCCATGTTCGCCTCGCGATTTCGGGAGAATGCCGCCCGAGCCTTGCTGCTCCCGCGCTTGCGGCCGGGGTCGCGTACCCCGCTGTGGCTGCAACGACAGCGGAGCGCGGACCTCCTACGCGTCGCGGCAAAGCACCCCGATTTCCCGGTCCTGGCCGAAACATATCGGGAGTGCCTCAGCGATGTCTTCGACATGGGTGCGCTCGTCGAGCTGATGCGCCAGATTCAGACGCGCCACATTCGAGTGGTCGACGTCGAGACGCCGGCCGCGTCGGCCTTCGCGTCCTCGCTGTTGTTCGAGTATATTGCGCAGTACATGTACGAAGGCGACTATCCGCTTGCCGAGCGCCGCGCACAGGCCCTCACTCTGGACCGCGAGCTGCTGGCGGAGCTCCTCGGCACTGAGGACCTGCGCGAGCTTCTGGACGCGGACGCAATCGAGACCACCGAGCTGGAGCTGCAGCATCTGGATGCGGCCCGTGCACCTCGTGACGTAGACGCCGCGCTCGACGTCCTCCGCCACGTGGGCGATTTGACTCACGAAGAGGCGGCTGCGCGTGGCATTTCAGCCAAATGGTTCCAAGAACTCGAGTCCAGCCACAGGTTGACCGTCATCCGGGTGGCCGGCGAAGATCGGGGAGTCCCCTCCGAAGATGCAGGTCGGTACCGCGATGCGTTAGGCATATCTCTTCCTGCCGGACTTCCGGAGTCATACGTACAGCCGTGGGCCGATCCGCTCGGTTCTCTCCTAGTTCGGTGGGCCCGGACGCATGGCCCCTTTCTCGCCGATGAGCCGGCGCGCCGGTGGCAGGTTCCGGTTAGTCTGGTGCGCCAAGCTCTCGAGCGACTGGCCGCGAGTGGGGACCTGGTTGCAGGAAGTTTTAGATGGTCGGCACGAGAGCCGGAATACTGCTCGCCCGATGTGCTGCGCACACTGCGTCGCCGCTCACTGGCCGCCTTGAGACGCGAGATCGAACCGGTCGACGCCAGCACTCTCGCTCGATTCCTGCCGGCGTGGCAGGGAGTCGGCGTTCAGGCGCGAGGCGTGGACCGGCTGGCGGATATCGTCCAGCAGCTCCAGGGGGCGGCCCTTCCCGCATCGGTTTTGGAGCGGGACATACTGCCCTCCCGCATGAACGGGTACACTCCTCAACTCCTGGACCAGCTCATCGCCTCGGGTGAGGTCGTGTGGGTGGGCCAAGGGCCACTAGGGCCGAACGATGGCCGCATCTCACTTTATATGCGCAAGGACGTGCGGAATCTCGTCAGTCAGCCGGAGGATACGAAACGAACCGCCGGCGGGCGCCGGCAATCGCCGGACCGAGATATAGCGGGTAGCCTCCATCAAACCTTACGGGAACGTTTGCATCTCGGCGCCTGCTTCTTTGCGGATCTGCTGGCCGCGGCCGAGTGGAAAGATAGCGAAGCCGTGCTGGACGCTCTCTGGGATCTGGTGTGGGCCGGTGAGGTAACGAACGACACCTATGCGCCGCTCAGGTACATCGGTTCCAGCAAGCGCACGGCGCGACGGGGGCACCCCACGCGTATCGGGCCACCGCGATCTCTGGGCCGGTGGTCCCTGGTCTCCGACCTGCTCCTCCCGGCGGCCGCTCCGACCGTCCGCCTCCACGCGCAGGCAGCGGCACTCCTGGAGCGTTACGGGATCGTGACGCGAGAACCGGCCCTGGCGGAAGGCGTGCCAGGCGGGTTCGCGGCGATCTATCCGGTTCTCAAGTCGATGGAGGAGTCGGGTCAGATACGACGTGGATACTTCATCGAGGGGCTCGGCGGCTCGCAGTTTGCACTCCCGGGGGCGGTCGACCGCCTGCGATCTTTCCGCGAGGAGGACGAATCCGTGGTGCTCTTGGCTGCGACAGATCCCGCCAACGGTTACGGCCTCGCCCTTGGGTGGCCCGCCATGCAGGGCCGGGCGGGACGCGTGGCCGGAGCGTACGTCATTCTTGATTCGGGGCGCCTCAGAGTCTTCGTAGAACGCGGCGGTAAGTCTTTACTTACAGATGGAGATGTCGATCCTGAACACCTCGACCACCTTCGTACGATCGCCGCCCGCAACGGCAAACTCGAGATTCGGATGGTCGACGGAGCCCCAGTTCTTGAGTCGCCGCTCAAGGACTTCCTTCTGGCCGCCGGGTTCACACCGACTCATCGCGGTCTCGTACTGTACCCGGAGCGAACGGCGCTCCGCTCAGCCTAAAGCTGTGCCTCCGGTTCGATTACAGCGAGGCACAGTCTCAGGCTCGATCGCAACATTCATCTGCCCGGGCACGGACGCTCTCGACAGCTGAGACAAGGACATGCCCGAAGGAGACACACTTTGGAGGACCGCCGCGGCGATCCGTAACCGGGTCGGTGGGCAACAGTGCACGCGCGCTAAACCGGACGAGTTTCGACGTCTCGTCGGGCGGACGCTGGTTGAGGTCGAGGCGTACGGAAAACATCTGTTCATGCGGTTCGACTCGGGAATTGCCGTACATTCTCATATGCGAATGACCGGCGTCTGGCACTTATACCGTTCGGGCCAACGTTGGAAGAAGCCGGACTGGCAGGCAAAGGCGGTGCTGGAGTTCGGCGACCACGTGGCAGTCGTGTTCTCAGCCCCAATCGTCGAGCTGGTCCGTGGCCGGCGAATAGTCGAACACCTTGGACCAGACATCCTAGCGGACCCATTCGATCTCGCTCTCGTGCTGGAGAATGCGCGCAGAGCGGATGCGCCTTCGATCGGAGAGCTGCTGCTCGACCAGCGGGTATGCGCGGGAATCGGCAACATCTACAAATGCGAGTCACTCTGGGAGATCGGTCTCAACCCGTGGGGCCGCCCGGACGAGGTCACGGATATGAACCTTAAGAGGCTCTACGAGGTTGCGCGCCGAAAGATGCGGGAAGCCACAGACAGTCACCAGGTCCGGCAACCGCGAGCGGTCCATGCTCGTGGCGGGAAGTCATGTCCTCGTTGTTTCTCGATTATTCGGGTGCGTCCTCAGGGCGAGCAGGGAAGGTTGACCTACTGGTGCCCACGCTGCCAATCGATGGGAAGCTAGCCTACCAATCCCTCAGCCGTAAACGGGTGCTTTTTCAGGTGTTCGTCCGATGTCGCGGGGTCGAGATTATCCGTATAGTTCATAGTGGCGGTCTGGGCAGATTTGCCATCGGAGGGCCGCCGGCCATGGCAATCAGTGGCACATTCCATCAGTACGAATTTAGGAATGGCCCAGGAGGAAATCATGGAGAACGCCTTCGATCGTTTCGTCGTGACGGTGGATGCAGCCGGGAAACTCGCCGGTGTCGATGAGGTTGCGCTGAAGCGCATACGCGTTCCGGAGCGCATGCACATCGTCTCCATCCCGATCAAAAGCGACAGCGGCCAATGGGAAGTATTCACGGGATACCGGGTCCAACATAGCTCTGTTCGCGGCCCCTACAAGGGAGGCATACGATATCACCCACAAGTCACGCTCGACGAGGTCAAGGCGCTGGCGGCATGGATGGCCATCAAAACCGCCGTCGTCAACATCCCAATGGGTGGAGGCAAGGGTGGCATCACGGTAGATCCCAAGGCGCTGTCGAAGGGTGAGCTTGAGCGACTGACGCGCTGCTATACGGAGCGCATTTATCGGGATATCGGTCCCATGGTCGACGTTCCTGCGCCCGACGTCAACACGACGTCGGAGATGATGGACTGGCTGGCCGACGAGTACGGCCGTTTGATCGGGCACTATGCCCCCGGCGTGGTCACCGGCAAAAGCATGGCCAGGGGCGGGTCCGAAGGGCGCGACACGGCGACAGCCCTCGGCGGCTTCTACGTCCTACAAGAGGCTTTCAACCAAGAGCACATTCCGCTTATGGGAAAAAGGGCGGCAATCTCCGGCTTCGGTAACGCCGGGTACAACATGGCCATCTTCCTCAAGAACGCGGGCGTCAAGGTAGTCGCGGTTTCCGACTCAACCGCGAATGTGGCTCAGGAAAGCGGCCTAGATGTCGACGAGCTGGTGAAGTTTAAGACCAAGGGCGGCCGTTTGGCAGATCTCAACGCCCTCAAGAAAATCTCGACGGAACAGCTACTCGCGGCCGATGTCGACATTCTCGTGCCGGCGGCGCTGGAGAATCAGATTACCGCTGAGGTGGCCTCAAGGGTGCGAGCTCCGTACATCGTGGAGCTGGCCAACGGGCCAGTCACGACTGAAGGCGACATCGAGCTGAATCGACACGGAGTCACGGTATTCCCCGATATACTCGCTAATGCAGGCGGGGTCACGGTGAGCTACTTCGAATGGAAGCAGAATGTCTCTGGAGAGATGTGGACGCGAGCGGATGTCAATGAGAAGCTGCAGAAAGTCATGGCCAGGGCATTCGCGGATGTCAACGCGCTAAGACACGAGAAGAGCACGACACTACGCCTGGCTTCATACAGCGTGGCAATCCAGCGCATCGCGACCAAAATGGCGGCAACAGATAGCGTGTCGGAGTTGGCGAGTATCGTCTAGTTATCAGTTTTCAGTTTTCAGTTATCAGTTTTCAGTCTTCAGTCTTCACTAATCAGTTTTCCGTCTTGGATTGTCATTTTTTGCCGGAACGCAAGTCTGTGGGCCGGGCGCTTCTCGCGCCTGGTCCTTCTTGCCCGCACTCGGAGGCGGCGATTGTCTTGTCGAGGCACTCGTACGTCTGCAACCACTCTAGTGCAGGCGGCGATACTCGCTCTCGTAGTAGATGAGCGGGTCGCCCTCATCTCCGGTCCCATGTCCTACGGCCTCAGCCCGGCCTATGTATATCGTGTGATCGCCGCCCGGGTATTGAGCCTCGACCCGGCAGTCTAGCCAGGCGATCGCATCTGAAAGTAACGGGGCGCCCGTGACAGCGATCACGTGCGGTACGTCGGCAAAGCGACGGTCGACTAGAGGCGCGCGACCGGCGAATCGATCCGCCACAAAGCGGTGCCGGTTGGTTAGCAGACTGACCCCGAAATAGCCGGTAGCGCGTATTCGCTCACCCGTCTGGCTCTCATTGCCAAGAGCTATGAACACCATCAATGGCTCGAGGGACACGTAGGAAAAGGCGCTTACGGTGACTCCTGAGTACGCTTCGTCGGTACCCGATGTCACCACCGTGACGCCGCTTGGATAATGCCGTCGCAGCCAGCGTCCGGCGTCCTCGTCGGGGGCGACCCCTCCGGCGCGCTCAAATCCGGCGGGTAGAACGACCGGTTGTTCGTCTTCCGGCGTCCCCACCCCGGCTCTTCCAGCTATCTCACTTCCCATCGCTCTCTCCACCTCCGACTGTTCTACAGATAGGGCCCATGCCGCGAAGTCCAGGGCAATGGTAGTACGTCGGGAGGGACCCAGCGGGACCGAGCCGCGCCACCCATAATCGCCTCGCGAGTCCAGTGGCGAAACGCAAGTGTGGGGTCGAGAACCTGCGGCCATTGCGTTAGGAACTCGTCGAAGCTGTCGTAGGTCTTACCCTGAGCGATAAGGTGGGCGACAGCGTCCACCCAAAACTCGGTCATCGTCTGGTGATACTTGTCGGCTCGCCCATGCCTGCGAGCGAATCGCTTGATGCCCGCCTCAATGGAAGCTTTGGCGCCGGCGTGACCGTCGCGACGGATCAGCAGCCAGGTCACTCTGAGATGATCACGGTGATGAAACTCGCTGAGCGTGCACGCCTCGAATAACGCGAGGAATTCAGCGTCATTCAACTGCAACCTCCTTGATGGCCGACAGTACTCGGTTGAACCCCACAACGTCCGACGGAGTGGTTCGCGAGCGAATGCTCCGCTCGGCTGCGGCCAGCAACGCACCGACATCTCTCGCAACGGCGTAACCCGAGCGCGTGAGCCGCACGTTGATGGAGCGGCGAGACTCAGGATTCGGCTCGCGGTTGACCAGCCCTTTCTTTTCTAGGCGATCTACGATATTGGTCAGGGTGGACCGCCGATGACAGAATTCTCGATGGAGATCGTTGATCGAGCAAACGCCCTCAGCAGCCAGCTTCCCCAATATGTGGGCTTCGGCTTGATCTACTCCGTACGCCTTCAAGCGGTCTTCGATCCAGGTGCCGAAGGCGTGAGTTGCCGCCTCGATAGATTGAACTATCCGAGTGGAGGTCATTTCTTCCATGTCGTATTATACGATATCGGACTTTTAAGACGGCTCTGTATCCTGGTCCGGCGATAACATCGCGTTGCTGGGAGCGTACGGACTGGATGCCAGGCCATATGGACACAGGTAGAGTACTTTGCAGTCAATGCACAACGGCTGCCGCGACCGGCACACTATACGGCCATGCCAGATAAAGGTATCGGCGACCCTGGTCCAGTCCCGTTGATCGGCCAATCGCATGAGATCACGCTCGACTCCCTCAGGACTCGGTGCCTCGCTGAGACCAAGACGGCGCGCAACGCGAAATACGTGCGTGTCCACGGCGATCCCCTCAGCCAGACCGAAAGCATGCGAGAGGACCACGTTCGCCGTCTTGCGTGAGACGCCGGGCAATCGAATCAACTCGGCCATCGTGCGCGGAACCTCGCCGGCGAAGTCCTCGACGATCATCCGACTCGCCGCTAAGATATGCTTCGTCTTGTTTCGGAAAAATCCGGTTGTGTAGATTATCCTCTCAATCTCAGCGGGATCCGCGTCGGCTAGAGACGAAGCGTCCGGGTAGCGTTCGAAGAGAACCGGAGTAACGATGTTGACCCGGTCGTCGGTGGTCTGGGCAGACAAGATCGTGGCGACGAGGAGCTGAATGGGAGAGTCGAATCTGAGAGCGGTTCCCAGGTGGGAATAATCCGGAGCGAGACGCGTAAGGATGGCTTTTAGCCGGCGACGCTCGTCTGTGGCCGTTCGGACAGTCCCCGCCGCTTTCTTACCTGTCGCCACTACGTAGCCAATGCAATGCGCCGTCCAAGGTGCTGTTAGAAGCCGGCCGACTGGAACGCCTGGAAGGCCCGGCTGGGAAGTGCATGGCCGAGAGGGCCGCGCATGAATTGAGAAGCATGAACTACCGCCTCTAGGCGTACGCCCGTTTCGACGCCCATTCCATCGAGCATGTACACAAGATCTTCAGTCGGGAGATTTCCGGCGGCGCCCGGGGCATAGGGGCAGCCTCCGAGTCCGCCTGCCGAAGAGTCAAAGGTGGAGATGCCCAGCTCGAGCGCGACGAGAACGTTGGCCAGCGCGGTGCCCCGAGTGTCGTGAAAATGCATGGCAAGTCTCGCCGGGCCTATTGAGGACAGCAGCCGCTCGGTCAAAGCTGCGACCTGGACGGGTGTGGCTGCCCCGATGGTATCGCCGATGGACAACTCGTCGACCCCTAGCTCCAGCAGCTCAGTCGCCAGCCACTCCACTGTCGCCGGATCGATGTCGCCCTCGTATGGACATGCAAACGCAGTGGAGATGTAGCCTCGAACGAACGGACGCTGCAGACCAGCCATCCCCGGAGTTAGATCGGAGGCATCTTCCAGCCGCCGCATGATCACGGCAAAGTTCGTGATGCTTTCCCGTATGCCGGCCTTGGTATTTTTCAGATTGAACGTTTCCGAAGCCGCGGTGAACAGCGAAATGGCACGGTTTTCGGGAGCTAACGACGGAGCGATATCCAGCCATCGCTCCAGACCCCGGAGGTTCGGGATCAACACGGGATAGCGCACGTCGGGGCGGAAGCCAATGCCGGCAAGAACGTCCGCGGCATCCGCCAGCTGGGGAATAGCGTCCGGTCTGACGAACGAAGTGACCTCGATCTCGCGCAGGCCACTGCTCCCGAGCAGATCGATGAATTCGATTTTCGCCGCGGTCGGGATCCTTGTGTCCTCATTCTGCAGGCCGTCCCGAGGCCCAACCTCGACGATGCGCACCGACCGCGGTATCGTATCACTCAGGCTCAATCCGGCTCCACCTCGACTACAATCGCCCCAGCGGAGACCATGTCCCCTTCGCCGAAGCGGATCGAACGAACCGTGCCGGTATGCGGAGATTCGAGGACATGCTCCATCTTCATGGCCTCCATGACCAGCAGCGATTGATGTGCCTGAACCCTATCGCCGACCGCGGCGGCGACTTTGACCACTGATCCGGGCATCGGGGCCACCACCAAGCCGGAGGCTTCTTCGCCTTGGCGCCCGGACACGCCGGCGATTTGCTCTCGACCCTGGAACGCAGGCAGCCGCAGCACCTCGAAAGCGCGTGCCCGGCCACCGGGCTCACGATTCTCGGCCCGTCCCGCGGTTTCGTCGTTGGTCAGGTCCCTGAGCTCTACTCTGCCGAGGCTGCCGTGAGCCTCCGGGAGCCATGCCTCGAGTCTAAAAGCATCATGGTCGGTCGTCGAAGGTTCGACACGGTATCTCCTCACCTCGTGGCCCATCATCAACACCAGGTCCGGTAACTGCAGTCCGTTCGGTGACGTCTCGTTCCCCGTGAACGCGGCGCGGCCACAGTCGACGCCATTCACAGACACTTCCCAATATCCGTTTGAACGGCGAGAAGCCAGGACCTGGAACCGCCTCCCGTCAATTTCGTAGGCCAGCGGCACTAACTCTCCGGCAGTGCGCCACCCCCTGACGACAGGGCGACGTCGTCTAGGACCACTCTGATCAGGCGCTGGTCGAGGCCCGATGGCCAAGAGATCTACCCCGGCGGCGGCGACTGCTACGCGCTCCAGCCCGTCCCCGCCGGCGCCCTGCGCATCTTCCCACGAGTCATCGTCCAAAAAGGCCGTGGTCACATTGTCCCCGGCGAATGACCGCGAAGACACAATTCTCCGCAGGAACTCGAGATTGGTCTTTATCCCCGAAACCCGCGTCTCAGTCAAGGCGGCTTGAAGATGACGAATTGCGGTAGCACGGTCGGATCCGTGCGCGATGATCTTCGCCAGCAAAGGATCGTAGAACTGAGGCACCTCGGCCCCCGAATACACTCCAGTATCGATGCGAATGTCAGAGCCGGACACGGGGATCTGGAACCTTTCTATCCGCCCCGCCTGGGGCAGAAAATTCTGGTCAGGGTCCTCGGCGTAGAGGCGGCACTCTACCGCGTGTCCACTGAACGTTACGGACTGCTGGTCGAATCCGAGCGGCCAGCCAGATGCGATCTCGATCTGGGTTTTCACAAGGTCGATTCCCGTAACCACTTCGGTCACTGGGTGCTCGACCTGGATGCGGGTATTCATCTCGAGAAAGTAGAAGCTGCCCGCTGACCACAAGAACTCCATGGTCCCGGCATTGACGTATCCCGCTGCTATAGCTCCGCGTATAGCGACGGATCCGAGCTCGGCCCTGGCCGCCGCGTTCAACGCCGTCGAGGGCGCCTCTTCAACGATTTTTTGATGCCTGCGCTGAATCGAGCAGTCTCGCTCCCCCAGATGTACGACGCTGCCGTGAGCATCCGCCAGAATTTGCACTTCAATGTGGCGCGGCGCCACCAGTAGCTTCTCCAGAAACAGACGGCCGTCTCCAAACGCGCCCTCCGCCTCACGCCGGGCTCCGGCGATGGCAGCGGACATCTCACCGCGTGTGAGGACTCGCCTCATGCCACGCCCTCCACCACCGGCCGCGGCTTTGATCATCAGCGGATAGCCTACCCGTTCGGCCTCCGTGAGGAGTCGGGCTTCAGTTTGATCCTCGCCCAGATAACCCGGAATAACCGGGACGCCCGCCTCGGACATCAGTCGCTTGGCCGCGGTCTTGTCGCCCATCAACCGTATGACCTCGGCGGGTGGGCCTATAAAGACGTGTCCGGCACGACTCACGGCCGCGGCGAACTCGGCGTTCTCAGATAGAAATCCATATCCGGGATGGATGGCGTCAGATCCCGACTCATGGGCAGCAGCCAACACGGCGTCGATGCTGAGGTAGCTCTCGCCGGGGGGCGGCGGACCGATCCGGTATGCCTCATCAGCCATCTGGACGTGCAGCGCGCTCCTATCCGCGTCCGAGTAGATAGCCACCGGAATGGCCCCTACGGCGCGAATGGCGCTCATGACGCGCACCGCAATCTCGCCGCGGTTGGCGACGAGAATCTTCTTAAACATTGATCTTACGGCTGTCAGGCATCAATATCACGTTTCACACGCCAGACCGGCTCACGCTTCTCCAGGAACGCACGAAGTCCCTCCTGGCCCTCACGTCCTACGCGCGCCCGAGCGATGGTCTCCGCAGTGAACTCTCGCTGCTCGGCTTGCGATAGGCCAGAAAGGCCGGCGACGAGCTTTTTTGCCGTCCGTAGGGCTCGAGGCCCGCCGGACTGAAGCGATTGCAGGACGGAGTTGACGGCATCGTCCAGAGACTCCCGACCGGCTATGTGATGAACCATACCAATGTGCTCGGCTCGGGCAGCGTCGAACCGGTCAGCCGTGAGGAAGAGGGCCCGGGCCCAGCTCTCACCGATCTTGGGCACCACGAACCTAGAGATCACCGCCGGCACGATGCCCAACCTGGTCTCGGTAAAGCCGAAGACTGTGTCATCCGAAGCGACGGCTACGTCACAGACGGCCACCAGTCCCATGCCACCGCCCAAAGCGGCGCCCTGTATCCGGCCCACAACCGGTTGCGGCGCGTCTCGGATGGCGGCAAACATATCGGACATGCGCAGGGCGTCGGCGACGTTGTCATCGGCAGTGTAATCCAGGCTGTCACGCATCCAGTTGACGTCAGCCCCGGCGCAGAACGTCCGGCCATTTCCCGCTAGGACGATCATGTGTATGTCGTCGCGAGCCGCTATCCGCTCGAAAGCCACCGTAAGCTCGGCGATCAAGAGCGCATTGAACGCGTTGCGCACTTCGGGACGGTTGAGCGCAACCGTGGCTACGTGCCCGCGTTCGGTCAGCTGAATGGTGTCGAAGGATATTTTAGCGCCCACTCGGTTATCTCTGCCTTACATTCTGAAGACGCCGAACTTCGTATCCGGCACAGGAGCACAAGCGGCGGCATCGAGACCAATTCCGAGCGCCGTGCGGGTGTCGACGGGATCGATGATACCGTCGTCCCACAGCCTGGCGGTGCTGAAGTAGGGCGAGCCCTCGCGATCATACGTTTCGATGATAGGTTCCTTGAACCGGTCTTGGTCATCTGGTGAAAGCGTTATGCTCTGGCGGCGAAGGCTATCGACGCGTACTTGAAGGAGAACGCTGGCGGCTTGTGGCCCGCCCATGACCGAGATTCTGGCATTCGGCCACATATAGAGCTGTCGTGGGTCGTAGCCGCGCCCGCACATCGCGTAGTTGCCGGCGCCAAACGAGCCCCCGATGATCACCGTGAACTTGGGCACCTGGGCATCGGCCACTGCCATGACCATCTTGGCCCCGTCCTTGGCAATGCCGCGGTTCTCGTACTCCTTTCCCACCATAAAGCCGGTAATGTTCTGTAGGAAGACCAGGGGGATTCGGCGCTGAGCAGCCAGCTCGATGAAATGGGCTCCCTTCAGCGCGCTTTCTGAGAAAAGGATCCCGTTATTGGCCAGTATCGCCACCTGGTGGCCCATGATGCGCGCAAAGCCCGTCACCAACGTCGACCCGTATAGCTCTTTGAACTCATGGAAGCGGCTTCCGTCAACGACCCGGGCGATAACCTCGCGCACGTCATACGCCTTTCTTAGGTCGGTCGGGACGACGCCGTAGAGCTCCTCGGCCTGGTATAGCGGCGGTTCGACATCGACAATGTCGCGGCCAGCTCCTATTGAAGTGCGGTACGGAAGATTGAGATTCGCCACGATCGATCGCACAATCTGTAGAGCGTGCGCGTCGTTGTCGGCAAAGTGGTCGGCCACGCCAGAAACACGAGTATGGACGTCGGCGCCGCCCAGCTCCTCGGCCGTAACCGTTTCTCCCGTGGCTGCCTTGACCAACGGCGGCCCGCCCAGAAATATCGTGCCTTCCCCGCGAACGATTACGGACTCATCGCTCATGGCCGGGACGTAGGCGCCCCCGGCCGTACACGAGCCCATAACCGCCGAAATCTGCGGTATTGCCTCTGCCGACATCATCGCCTGGTTGTAGAAGATGCGTCCGAAGTCGTCCCGGTCGGGAAACACCTCTGCCTGAAGTGGAAGGTAGGCTCCGCCCGAGTCGACCAGATAGATGCAGGGCAGCCGGTTTTGCCGAGCGATCTCCTGCGCCCGCAAATGCTTCTTGACTGTTATCGGAAAATAGGTTCCGCCTTTGACCGTGGCATCGTTGGCGACAACAACGCAGGGAGTTTCGTGTATGAGGCCTATCCCTGTGACTATTCCGGCAGCCGGTGCTTCGCCGTCGTACATCTCCCATGCCGCTAGCGGGCTTAGCTCCAAAAAGGGAGACGACGGATCGACCAGCGCGTCGATGCGCTCACGGGCCGTCAGCTTGCCTCGCGCCCGATGACGCTTGACCGCCTCCTCGCCGCCACCTTGCTTGACCTCGCGGAGGCGTGATCTCAGCGTGTCCACGAGCCCGCAGTTCTCTTGATAGTTCCGTTGAAAGTCCGCGGATGTGGGATTTACGCGCGACTCCAGGACTTGCATGTCTACTTGTCCCCGTGCAGTGTCGACCACCGGCAACTGACTACCAGTGGGCAATCCAGTATGCCCTAGCCCTCATCGTCCCGGCTTTTGGTATGCCCTGACACTCTCGCCGCGCCTGGAATATGCAAGCGGCGAATAACGCGAGCACTGCGACGAGGCTCGTCCGCGTGATACTCGTGAAGCTCCTCTCCTACACGCTGCAGTAGGTGCTCTCGCGCCACCCTGTCAGCGACGACGATCGCATTGGCTATGGCCCGGGCCCGAGAGCGGCCATGAGCATTGATCATCACCCCATTGACTCCCAGCAGCGGAGTGCCGCCGTACTCCTCGTAGTCGATGCGGCGCTTGATACGCCGGAGCGCAGGCCGCATCAGGAACGCCCCTGCTTGCGAGACGCGGTCGCGCTCGATCTCACCACGGATTAAATTGAAGATCTCCTGGGCGACAGCCTCGGCGGCCTTCAGCAAGACATTGCCGGTGAAGCCGTCGGTAACCACGATATCCACCGCTCCTTCGAAGACCTGATTCGCCTCGACATTCCCGACGTAGTTCAGGTCGGTCTTCTGGAGCAGCTCGTGGGCCTCTTTGGTGATGACGGTGCCTTTCCCGTCCTCCGTGCCATTGCTGAGCAATCCAACGCGAGGATGCCGCATTCCATGTGCGATCTGCATGTAGGCCGCTCCCATGATGGCGAACTGAAGCAAGTATTCAGCCTTCACGTCGGTATTGGCTCCGATATCGAGGATGAAGGTATGGCCATTACGGGTTGGCATCTCGGCGCCGTAGGCCGGCCGTAGCACACCGGGCTGCCGGTTCCAGGCAAGTAAGGCTCCCGCCATGATCGCCCCGCTGTTCCCGGCCGATACGGCGGCATCGGCCTGACCCACCGTTACCAGGTTTATGGCAGTTGCCAGCGAGGAATCAGGCCGGCTCTTGATGACCGTAGGCGGTTCGTCCATTCCGATAACGTCAGGCGCCTCGACGATGTGCAACCGCTTATCAGGTTCAAAGAATGGCTCGATGACCTCAGTGCGGCCGACGAGCACGACTCGTACGCCGCGGGAGGCAGCCAGCTGTGCGCCGCTTACCACCTCGCTGGGGCCATGGTCTCCGCCCATCGCATCCACGGCCACCGTCACCGTCGCCTTATGCCCGTTAACCGACAAGAACTAACCTTCCTCTCAAAAGCAAAGCCAGGCCTAAGGGGCAGGGACCCCAGAAGACCGTTGGTTTCAGATAAGGGCACACGGTCAAACTGAGGCTCCACCGCCCTTGCCCCACTATACCGTTTGAACTGGCCGTGCCCGGCGATTCAGCTAAGCGCGCACACGTCTGTCCGGCCTCTCGAGAGCCACCGCAGGTTGCCCAGCATGTCAAGAGTTACAGCATCTCAGAGATCAAAACAGATGAGGTCAGACACAAGCCACACCGGCGGATCTCGGGCCCAAACGAACTGGGACATCTGTATTATTGACAGACTTCTCAGCCGTCGCATGGTATAATTTAGCAGTGTGATTTAGGGAAATTTCGAGGTTTTGAATGGATTCTGCGAGTAGGGTAGACCCGGTCTTTATCGAGGACCAAATGCGCGAGTCGTATCTCGATTACGCGATGAGCGTCATCGTGTCTCGCGCACTACCCGACGTCCGTGATGGGCTGAAACCGGTGCATCGCCGTCTGCTGCACGCGATGAACGAGATGGGTTTAACGTCTCGAGTCAGTTACCGCAAATGTGCGGCAGTCGTCGGCGAAGTCATGGGTAAATATCATCCGCACGGGGATCAAGCGTTGTACGACACGCTGGTGCGACTGGCCCAGGACTTCAATATGCGGTATCCCCTGATCGACGGCCAGGGCAACTTCGGGTCGGTTGACGGCGATAATGCCGCTGCGATGCGCTACACGGAAGCGCGGATGGCGGCGATAACCGAAGAGCTGCTTGCCGATATCGACAAAGACACGATCGATTGGGAAGACAACTACGACGGCACCCAACGCCAGCCTACGGTGCTTCCCGCCAAGCTGCCCAACCTGCTGGTTAACGGCCAGGCCGGTATCGCGGTCGGGATGGCGACCAATATACCTCCGCATAACCTCGGCGAGGTGCTCGACGCCGTCGTTCATCTCATCGACCATCCGGATTCGACCGCGGTCGACCTCGGCGAATTCATTCGTGGACCGGACTTTCCGACCGGAGGCATAATTCTCGGCCGCGAGGGCATCGACCACGCCTACGGAACAGGCCGTGGAAAGGTGGTGGTCCGAGGTGTTACCAGCATCGAGGAGATAAAGGGCGGCCGCTACGCGATCATTATCACTGAGCTTCCCTACCAGGTCAACAAGGCGCACCTACAGGAGCGCATTGCCGAGCTCGTCCGCGACAAGAACATCTCCGGCATCTCCGACATTAGGGACGAGTCGGATCGCCGGGGGATGCGCGTGGTTATCGAGCTCAAGCGGGACGCCCAGCCCCGGTCCGTGCAGAACCAGTTGTTCAAGCACACGGCACTACAGTCCAGCTTCTCGATGAATATGCTGGCGCTGGTCGATCAGCAGCCGCGCGTGCTCAACCTGGAGATGATCCTGCGCCACTACCTCGAGCACCGGCGCGAGGTAGTGGAGCGGCGAACTCGATTCGACCTGGAGAAAGCGCGGGCCCGGGCCCACATTCTCGAAGGTCTCAAGCTTGCCCTCGATCAGCTGGACGCGGTTATCGCGACGATTCGAGGAGCAAACTCCAGCGACGACGCCAGCAAAGAGCTGCAGGCGCGGTTCGGACTAACCGAAATTCAAGCGCGCGCGATTCTCGACATGCAGCTGCGACGCCTGGCTGCTCTCGAGCGCAAGAAGATCATCGACGAATACAATGATGTCCTCAAAACCATCAAAGAGCTCGAGGATTTGCTGGCAGACGCGAAGAAGATCGACAACGTCATCAAGACCGAGCTCAAAGATCTCAAGTCAAAGTACGGCGACCCTCGCCGCACCCGCATCCTGAAAGAGGAGGCCGGTGACTTCAGCGAAGAGGATCTCATCCCCGACGAACAAGTCGTGGTTTCGATGACCCGCCGTGGCTACATCAAGCGCATGCCGATAGACACGTACAAGCCTCAGCATCGAGGAGGTAAGGGCGTTCGCGGCATGGGCACCAGAGATGAGGACGAGGTGGAACAGCTGTTCGTCACCCAGACGCACGACAACATCCTGTTCTTTACTAATCGCGGTCGCGTGTTCCAGCTCAAGGTGCACGAGCTGCCCGATACGGGCCGACAAGCTAAGGGTATCCCGGTGATCAATCTGGTCCAGGTCGAGCAAAACGAAAAAGTCACGGCTACACTGACGGTGCCGGCGGGACAACTCGAAGGCTACATGGTAATGGCTACCCGCATGGGAACAATCAAGCGGACTGACCTATCTCAATTCGCCAACGTCCGGCGCAACGGCCTCATAGCCATCTCTCTCAACGAGGGCGACGAACTGGCCTGGGTAAAGGTATCCAGCGGAGACGAAAATGTCGTCATCATCACTCGCAACGGGCAGGCCATCCAGTTCGAGCAGGAGCAGATCCGTCCCATCGGCCGCCCTGGCGCAGGAGTCCGGGGCATCCGTCTGGGCGACGGTGATGAGGTCATTCACATGGATCTGGCCAGAGACAACGGGTCGCTGCTGATCATCATGGAGAAGGGATACGGCAAGCGCACCCTGCTCAGCCGGTACCGAAGGCAGCTGCGCGGCGGCCGCGGTACAACCACCGCCAAGATCACCCCGAAAACCGGGACTATTGTCGCGGCCCGTATCATCGACGGAGGCGACGAAGAACTCATCCTGATGTCGGCCTCCGGCATGGTGACCCGAATCGACGCCAAGAGCGTTCGCATGGCGGGCAGGGCAACATCAGGAGTAATCGTGATGCGGCTCAAAAAGGACGACAAGGTGGTATCAGTGGCCACGATCGGGCAGGCGGACGAGTCGTGAGTACCTGGTAAATCTGTCGCAAAGAGTTAGGCTCAGGATCTTGTCCTGAGCCTAACTTCGTACCGTCGTCACACTTATTGGATTACAGGTTGCCGGCTCACGGTCAAACTTCTATCCCAGATCGCGTATGACCGTGACCACTTTGCCCTGAATCCGAAGGCTTTCGGGTTCCACGTAGATCGGATTCATCGTTGGATTCCGTGGCTCCAGACGAATGCAATTCTTGTCCCGATAAAAGCGCTTCAGCGTGGCCTCACCGGTCTCCGTTGGACCTTCAAGCAGAGCAACGACAGTGTCTCCGTCGCTTGCCGTCTCCTGCGGACGAATCACGACGATATCCCCATCGTCGATGAGGTCATCAATCATTGACGTGCCTCGCACCCGAAGGGCATACAGGCCGTTCTGGCCGCCCGACTGTCCGGGCACGGTGACGTAGGACTCAACATCGTTGATGGCTTCAATGGGCTGACCGGCGGCAATTGTGCCCACGACGGGCACTCGGGCTCCATTGGCAGGCGAATCTTGATGGGCAACCAAGGAGATGCCGCGGCTCTTCTTGGCATCGTGATGAATGACACCCCGTTCCTTCAGAATGCGGAGGTGATAGTCGATATGTCCAGTGGACTTGCCGCCTAAGAACTGCCCGAGCTCACGGTTCGTCGGAGGGCGATTGTTCACCACGCTTAGCTCGTCGATCGCCTGCACAATTCGCTCGCGCATCCGTTCGCCGGTGGTTCTCATGTCTGGCTATCTCCCGGAGTTGGCCCTGGCAGCTCTCGCTGCTAGAACGTCTGTACCACATTGTATACGGAGATGACATTGTTGTCAACACTTAACGCTAATGAAAGGGTGGGACGACGCGGCAGCCGGGACCTCTCGTCGCGTCAATGGGGTACACTGGTATTGCGCGGCGCGTCCGAAGGTAGTGCCTCGGCTTAGCCTTGCGCGAATTTGTTATGCGCCAATGATCTGGAACGTAGAGTTCCGGCAAGCCATCATTCCCATGCAGTGGAGGACACATAAACCTTGGCCAACACCAAATCGGCCATCAAGCACATCAGACAGTCTGAGAAGCGGCGGCTACAGAATCGAGCCGTCAAATCGGCCGCAAGGACGTACGTGAAACGAGCGCGAACTGCCGTTCAAGCCGCACCCGGGGAGGCTATGCCGCAGATCGTAGAGGCCATCCGTGCACTTGACAAGGCAGCACAGAAGGGTGTCATTCACCGCAACAACGCTGCACGTCGCAAATCTCGACTCATCAGACTTCTACGGCAGCAAGATAGTCAAGCTTAAGGTTCAATTGGCTACCCGCGTCAGCGGCATAGCCTAAACCTGCGGCGACGCGTTTCGGCTGATGATGAGGCGTGACCTCCTGCTCTAGGTCGCGGTGGTTTCGGCAGGCGCCGGGGCAGTAGTCAGATCGACGATCAGCAGCTGCAGAAACGCCTCTCGGGCCTCACCGCTCTTGATGGCCTGTTCGGTTCCCACGAGTCTCTCCAGGCCTGCTGTCAGCTGACCTTCCGTCATCTTGTGGGCCTGCTTGTAGTACTGTCCGGAGAAGTACTGCGGTAGCCGGAGGTCCGCCGTGATCTCATCAGGCTTGCGGCCCTCCTTCAGAAGCAGGCGGATGAGTAGCAGCAACCGGAATTGCCGGGCAAGCATACGGATCAGTCGAATCGACAGATCGGACGGATTCCCGCCAATTTGGGACAGCTGGCGCTCCAAGAGCTTGAGGGCCGTATCCCGCTTCCCGGCGGCTACCGCGTCAATCAGTGGAAAGATAGCCTCCTCTGCACTCCGCGGAACGAGCTCGTCGACCAGGGTGCTGGTGACGGTGTTTCCGGGGGCCGCCGCCACGGCCAGCTTTTGCAGCTCCATTCCGGCGATGGACACCTGGTCGCCGACACGAAGAGCCAGCTGTTGAGCTCCGGGGGGCTCCAGCTTCACCCCAATTCCCCGAGCTTGATAATTCAGCCAACCCGGCATATCTCGCTGTTTAGGGGCCGCGAACTCCCTTACCCGTATGTTGGCGCCCGCCGCCGCGGCCAGCTGCTTGGCCTGCTTGACGATTGGCGCATCCGCCTTCGAATTCGGCTCCAGAACTATGATTGTCGTGCCATCCGGAGCGGATGCGACGAGAGAGGCAACCGTGACCTCGGCGCCTTCTGGACCCTTCTTCACCGCTTTTCGCCCCTTCGCCCTGTCTCCCAAGCCCTGCACTATCACCAGTCGCCGCGAGGAGAACAGGCCAGGGGTTCCGACCGTCATCAACAGGTCCTGCGGCTCCATGTACCGTCCGTCGACGCGCACGACGTCAATATCATCGAAGCCGCCTTCCAGACGTGTAGCTTCGACATCGCGTCCCATGGAGTAAACATCGTCGCCGTAGAGAACGTGAACCGCCATTACCTACAGTATTGCTGGTGGCAACGCGCAAAACCACATTGACGGGCAGATCAGGTCACTTGATAGTGAAGACCGAACGGGAGCGGCCCGTACTTGAGGTCCGCAACCATAGCTCTCGGTCCAACGTTGCTGTTGATGGTCACGTTGGACGGGAATCCGACGCGGAGGCTACCCCCACAAATCGGCCCTGGCAGGCGTGGATCGCTGATTATCTGTTGATCGAGAACGACCGCGGCATACCCCTTGGCATGACGGTGGCTGAACGTACAGAATACCCTTTTACCGTGCGGCGTCAGCGATATCCCCACGTAGTAAAAGCCCTTGTAACGCTTGACGGACAGCAAGGAGCTTCGAATGCCGCGAGGAGCAATGACCACGTGGAAGACCGGGTAGTGCGCGTTCACATTGGTAACAGCCTGGTTGGCGTATCGTACGTTCGTTCCCGACGAATAGTACTTGCTGACTTCGGTGTAGCCGAGATCGAACAAACCCATAGACGCGAGGCTTCGCGCCAATGGGAGCACCCACGATATGTGCTTGGGAATCCCGACGTTCAGGCAGGTAGATCCGCTCAGTCGTACCGAAGCCTTGCCGATAAAGAAACCCTTGTGGACTCGGTTCTTCACCACCGTGCGAATCTGTCTCATGGCCGCTTTGGAAACGCCTTCTTGCTGCGCGCACAATTGGATGTTAAACGCAGGAGTGCGAGCCCTGGACGCAGATCGCGGTGCGGCGGAAACGGTCGTAAGCGTGGCCAATGCCAGCAGGACACAGGCTGCGATCACGGTTGTGCCCCGTGCAAAGCATGTGTAGGATTGCATCAAATGTCTCCAATTTCTGTCCAAACAACTAGCTACCATGGTAAGTTTAATTCGCCGGGCGTCGGAGCAGATGCCGATGACTGCCGATAATCACTATGGGTAGCCGCTGGCCGGCGCCGGCAGTCTCCATCATTGGAGGCAGTTCGTGCTCTCAGGACGAGGACGAATTTGCCGAGGGACTGGGACGTCGGTTGGCCTCCGCTGGAATCATAACTATCACCGGTGGTCGGGGAGGCGTGATGGCGGCGGCTTCGCGAGGAGCGGCTAGAGCTGGCGGGCTGACGGTCGGTTTGCTGCCCGGCGGGGATGCATCTGAATCCAACGAGTGGGTGCAGCTGGCCATCCCGACCGGGCTCGGGGAGCTGCGCAATGCGCTGGTGGTTCGCGCCGGTGCAGCGGTCGTGGCTATCGGTGGTGAATATGGCACTCTGTCTGAGATAGGGCTTGCATTGAAGTGGAGCAAGCCCGTCATCGGATGGCGGACATGGCACCCGACGCGAATCGGCTTGACGACAACGTCTATAATTTCCGTGGCGTCGGTTGACGAAGCCATGGCTCATATCGATCGAGTCCTCACGCAAACAGAGGATCCATGAATCCCGTTCTCATCGGCGACAGGATGAGCAGCCTTCGCCGTAGTATGGTGAAGTTCATTCCAGGCTGGTACAAGATCGGGCTGGCGGTTATCGCCCTGGTGACGGTCGCGTATGCCGTCAACTTCGTCAACGAGGTCCGTCATGCGCGTGAGCTCGGGGCCCAGGTGGCGGCCATGCGTTACGAGCAGGCGCAGATAAAGCGGCAGAACAAGCAGATTGCCAAGGCCGTCGCGGTTTACAACACGACAGCTTTCGCCATCGAGAAAGCACGTGAGTGGGGTTACGTGGGATACGGCGACCAGCCGGTGGTCGTTTCAGTTCACTATCTCAAGCCGCGGCCCCACCCTGTTCACCGAGCAAAGCCGGTTCCACCCTCGCCTGCGTGGCAGCAGTGGTGGCACGCGTTCTTCGGCTGACCGGCTTGCTCGGCCGCCGGTAAACTTGGACTTCTCCATCCCCGAGGATCTCCAGCTCCTGCGAAGTACCGTACGTGATTACGTGCGTGACCGGTTGCAGCCGATCGCCATGCAGATCGAACAAGACGAGCGCGTGCCCGACTCGGTCCTCGACGAGATGAAGGAGCTGGGTTTCTTCGGACTTCCTTTTCCGGAGGAGTTCGGCGGAATGGGCGCGGGCGAGTTGGGCTACTGCCTAGCGATGGAAGAGCTGGGCGCCGCCAACGCGGCCATCTCGAACATTATCGGCGGTCACTGCAGCCTGTCCGGGATGGCGATCTATCGGGACGGATCAGACGAGCTGAAATCCCGCTATCTGCCTCTCATGTGCGCCGGCTCGAAGATCGGAGCATTCGGCCTGACCGAACCCAACGCCGGTTCGGACGCCGCCCATATACAGGTCTCGGCACGGCGTCAGGGCGACACCTACCTGCTCTCGGGCACGAAGCTGTGGGTCACGAATGGGCCCATAGCGAACGTCATCACCACATTCGCCGTCACGGACAAGACCGCCGGAGCCAAAGGGATAACGGCCTTTGTCGTCGATACCGACCAGCCCGGCGTTCGAGTCGGGAAGATCGACGAAAAGATGGGCCTGCATGGCTCGTTGACCAGTGAAATCGTCTTTGACGAGGCACTGGTGCCCATCCAGAACGTCATTGGCCAGGAGGGACATGGATTCCGGACGGCGATGAAAACCCTGGACTCAGCCAGGGTGGCCCTGGGCGCGAGCTGCGTGGGCCAGGCGCAGGCAATGCTGGATCGCGCCGTGCAGTGGTCTAAGCAGCGACAGCAGTTTGGCAAGCCTCTGGCCGCGAATCAAGCCATCCAGTGGATGCTGGCGGATTCTGAGGTCGATATCCATGCCGGGCGCATGATGGTCTACCAGGCGGCATGGAAAATAGATTCCGGGCAGCGAGCATCGCACGAGGCAGCAATCGTCAAGCTCTACTGCGCCGAGATGGCCAACAGAGTCGCGGACCGCTGCCTCCAGGTGCACGGCGGCATGGGCTACATGCGTGAGCTGGACATCGAACGCTTCTACCGCGATGCCCGAATCCTACGCATCTACGAGGGTACCAGCGAGGTCCAGCGAATGATCATCGCCGCGGACGTTCTGGCGGATTGACCCTGCAATTTCGGGACAGCTAGACTCGAGAGAGCGCACATCGGGGCGGCGTAGCTCAGTGGTAGAGCAGGGGACTCATAAGCCCTTGGTCGCAGGTTCGAATCCCGCCGCCGCCACCAAATTGACCTCCCGATCCATCGGCTCGAGTGCTCGCGCTCGCGACTCACGGCATGGCTAAAAGATAGTCACGGCCGACTGTGTTGCGAGGGCAACACGTACGTGAGACGTTAAGCAGACGGATTGGGCAGCCATACGGCCCGAACCGCGGGATCATAGAAGGACATCATCAAGCTCTCAGGATTCCATCCTGGCGAAACATATTCGTTGTACCCCCACGTCCGGAAGTACTCTTCTCGGTTCACCAGCTCCATGAGATCGAAGTACGCGTCGGTAGGCGAGATGCCCGGCCGCCCCTCTTCGAGGCGCGGCTTCCCCGCAACCTCTCTCAGATCCTTGATCAAATCTATCGTTGAGTTGGACCGTACATACACCGGGGCCTCAATCCTGGCGTCGATGGCCGTGCAGTAGCCTTTCGACTCGCGGAGTGGCCGGCAATTTATGGCGAAGCCGGAGTGAACCAGCGATCGCCCATTGTGCGATGCGAAACTGACCACGGACGACCCGACGGGAACAGACCGGAGTTCATCAAACACCGGTCTGACGGAGTAGACCGGGTAGCGGTACCCGTAGTTGCCCGTGATACGACCAGAATCGTCCCAATCAAAAAACTCCACGGGGCCCGCGGCCTCAAGCCGCCATTCCGTCTGCAGCGTACCTAAGTCGTAGCGGCGCAGCAGCACCTTAAATCGCGGAGGCCGGGTGGCGGCCGGAACGAGCGCGTCCAGAAGGCCCTTGCGCCGAACGCGAACACGAGGCGAGGGCCACGACTGATCTCCCAGAAAGTAGAGAACCGGAACAACCTCCGGAGCGATTCCACAGAGGATGCGACAATTAGCCACATCGGACGGGCTCATGGCCGTGGAACCCGATGCCATCTGCTCTTGAACGCGCTGCGTGATCGTGTTCACGTTGCTCTCGATGTATTCGCTCGACATGTCGCGCTACCAGCCTCCTCTCGACGTCACACCTGATCCCGGACCCTCACTCCATCCTACCGTTCCCGCGGCACGACCACGTGCAAGGGCATGCGGGCGCACCGCCCAGTGAGGCAGACAAGACGCAAACACCTCACAAAACGACACCCAGCCGGCAAGACCGACGCTCAGACTCTAAATTACAGCCGCCGATCTTGGCGTGAAAAGGACAGCCTGATCCATGGTCTACTCGCGAGAAAGTCGGATGCCCGCCATCGAACTTCGCATAGCGGCATGCCTTTGAGGTGGTATAACACCCCACATGGCTTCGAATCTGCGTCCGCTCCTCGGTCTGGCCTTCCTCGCCGGGACGGTGTGCGCGTTGATCGGTGTGATCATCCTGACGGGCAGATGGGACGTACCGAAAATCGTGAGCGTGCCGTTCTTCCTCCTGTTCCTGGCGGGAATAGCCGCTTACGTACGGACCTGGGCGTAGACGTTAGACTATCTCTGCCTCACCGCATCCCAGAAGTCCACTGTGGTTTCAATACCCTTATGGAACTGGTCCACTGAAAACCGTTCGTTCGGCGCATGAAGATTGGCGCCCGGCAGTCCAAACCCTAGAAGGACCGAGGGCAAGCCGAGCTTCTCCTGAAACAGGCCGACTACCGGAATCGAACCGCCGGTACGAACGGTTACAGCTTCTTTGCCGTACACACCCCCCAGCGCCTGTTTGGCGGCCTGGATCTCGGGAGTGTCGTCCGGCACGACCACCGGATCGTCACCATGGATAAGCTCGACCCGCACTTCGACATCCGGAGGGGTCAACGCCAGAACTGCCTCTTCAAACATCTTGAAGACGACGTCGGCTTTTTGGTCCGGCACCAGCCGCATGCTGATCTTAGCCGAGGCGACGGCCGGAATCACGGTCTTGGCCCCGCCACCAGTGAAACCACCGGCAATCCCGTGAACGTCAAGCGTCGGCCGCGACCACATCCGTTCGAGAGGCGAGTAGCCCGGGTCGCCGATGATCGTGCGGGCGCCGATTTCGCGAGCAACCGATTCCGGCGTAACCCCGAGTGTGGCCCAGCCGTCGAGGACGTTCCGCGGCGGCGACGCCACGTCGCGATAGAAGCCCGGTATCGTAACGATTCCAGCGTCGTCACGAAGCCGGCTGATCAAATGCGCCAGGCTATTGAGCGGGTTCGGCGAAACACCGCCAAACTCGCCGGAATGCAGGTCATGATCCACGGCCCTAACATGGACTTCGGTATAGACAATTCCTCTCAGTCCAGAATCGACCGAAGGGACGTCGGCCGAGAAAAAGGATGTGTCGGCGACATGAGCGAAGTCGGCCTGGAGCCGTGCGTCGCCGGAGTTGAGAAACTCTTTGATGTGCTCCCCGCCCGACTCCTCTTCGCCCTCAATCAAAAAGCGCAGATTAACCGGTAGGCTGCCGCGGCTCTTGAGGTAGGATTCGACGGCATCGACCAGGATCGCCACGTGCCCCTTGTCGTCAGCAGCGCCGCGTCCGTAAACAAACCCTTCACGGACAACCGGCTCAAATGGGTTCGACTGCCATTCATCAATCGGATCGACGGGCTGCACGTCGTAATGACCGTAGACCAGGACCACTGGCGCGCCATCCGCGTGCAGCCAGTCGCCATAAACAAGTGGACGGCCCGGGCCGCTGATGACGTCCACGTTCTCGAGGCCGGCAGAACGCATCGACTCCGCCAACCACTGCGCTGCCCGTTCGCAGTCAGCCGTGTGCTCCGGCAGAGTGCTGATGCTAGGAATCGAGACAAACTCCAACAGGCGCTTCTCGAAGTCCTCAGCGTTATCCCGGGCGTATTCCTTGACTTCAGTCGCTGCCATCTTCCCCTCCTGATGTATTCACCCATTATTCAGCAGGTAGGTTCACGGCGAGAGGCCAGTAGCTAACCTGGCAATCGTCATACTGAGTCAGAGATAAAGGTGGCGTGCCGCAACAGCTCCTGGTTCGGGACGTCGGTGAACAGAAGCCGACATTACGTCCGCTATGGTACACCGGAAGAGTGATCGCAAACGGAAGCGCGCAAGGAGGAACCTGTGTCGACCAGTCCGTTCGCGCAAGTCCGGCTGGCGACGGGACAGGGTCGCTGGATCATAGCCGCCACGGCCTTGGGTTCAGGAATGGTTTTCCTGGATGGTACCGTGGTCAACGTCGCGCTGCCGCGCATTCAGACCGATCTCGCCGTTCCTCTCTCCGGACTGCAGTGGATCATCGATGCCTATGCACTAACTCTGGCTGCCCTTCTTCTGGTCGGCGGAGCAATCGGCGATGTGTATGGGCGCAAACGGGCTTTCCTGGTTGGCCTCGTCATATTCACGCTTTCATCCATTGCCTGCGGATTGGCGCCGAACGCGAATGCGTTGATCGCCGCTCGGGCTATACAGGGTCTGGGTGGCGCCTTACTGGTCCCCGGCAGCCTGGCGATGATAAAGGCGACCATAGATGCCGAAGACAGCGGAAGAGCGATTGGGCTTTGGGCGGGCCTGTCGGGAGTCACTACGGCTCTAGGCCCCCTGCTCGGCGGCTATCTGGTCGGCGCCGTGTCCTGGCGCCTAATATTCTTCATCAACGTCCCGCTGGCGGCGATGACGTTCTACGCGACCGCCCGGCATGTCCCGGAGACCAGAGACGACGACGCTCCTCGGCATCTGGACTGGCCTGGAGCCGCCCTGACGGTAGTCGGCCTAGGCGGCGTCACGTTTGCCTTGATACAGGGCCCGACCACCGGCTGGACGAGTCCGATAGTTTTGGGGACGCTCCTCGTCGGCGTCGCGTGTCTGCTGATTTTCCCGTTCATCGAGCTTCGGTCCTCAAACCCGATGGTGCCGCTGAAGCTTTTCCGCTCATCCAACTTCACGGGCGCGAACCTGGCTACGTTGGGTGTGTACTTCTCGTTCAGCGGTGGGTTCCTGTTTCTGGTGCTGAAGCTCCAGCAAGTACAACACTACACGCCACTCGAGGCCGGGGCCGCGCTGCTTCCGGTAACCGTGCTGCTTCTCTTCCTGTCCCCGCGGGTAGGCGGATTGATCGGCAGATTCGGGGCGCGCCCACTGATGGCATCCGGAGCCTCATTGGTGGCCCTGGCGTTCCTCCTCCTTGCTTTGATGGGACGGGACCCGTCGTACTGGCTGCAGCTGTTTCCCACCATAATTGTCCTCGGCCTCGGCATGTGTTTGTTCATCACCCCGCTTACCGCCACGGTCATGGGAGCAGTGCCGTCAGCGCTGGTCGGCGCGGCGTCCGGCATCAACAATGCCGTCTCGCGAGTCGCCGGTCTGCTCGCGATTGCCATTCTTGGAGTCGTGGTGGTCGTCGGATTCCAATCGGCACTCCGTACCAACTTGAGCGGGACCGGCATCGGTGGGCACGCCAAGGCCGCACTGATCAAACATGCCGACAGACTGGCCGACGACCCACTCCCGGCTCGCCTTTCTCCGGCTCAACGCGCCTCGGTTCAATCGGCGATCTACGATGCTTACCTTATCGGATATCGTTGGGCAATGATTACGTGCGCCGTCTTGTGTGGCGTTAGCGCGGTGATATCAGCCCTTATGATCCGGCCGGAGCCGGTCGCCCGTATGATGGAAGCCGTCGCGGGCTGAACGCGGCACCGCGTCAATGTACGCGACAATTGGCCATGCGACTTCTATTCGTCCTCGTGTTCGGAGGCATCATCGGCATGGGGATCGCGCTGTGGTATCAAGGCGAGCCGCCTTTCGTCGCGTCGCCGGCACCCGGGGCGGCAGACGTCACCCTGACCATCTCCGATGCCTTCCTCTCAAAGCAGGCAAGCCCTACAGTCGCCGCGGACAGCCATGGGCTGGTGCCCGGAATTAAGGTGACGACCTCCAAGGGCGACATTGCATTCATCGATGCAAAAGCTCAGATCGCCGGGGTAAGCGTTCCAATCGGACTATCCGTGACCCCTCAGGCGTCGAACGGGAGTGTGGCGTTCACCGTAAAGAGCGCTCACATTGGGCCGCTGCCGCTGCCTGCCGGCGTGGTGACAGGGCCCATCACCGACGTCATCAACTCCCAGATTGCGTCCATGACCAACAGCACGCAGTTTGCAGTCACCGGAGTGCAAACAACCAACAGCGGTATTCAGGTGTACCTGCGCCACCGATAAAACCGAACATTACCAAGAAGTCTTCGCAAAGCGCGGCCAGAGAACGGCATCTTGCAGATAGAAGTGAATACGCTCTCAGTCTGGCGGGCCGTGACTTTAGGTTTCTCACTCAGCCAGGCGTGTTCTCCGGCGACTCGGCCGACGAGGGAACACTCCTCCTACTCCAGACGATCATTCCCGAACTCAAACCGCATGCCACTGTTCTCGATCTAGGAACCGGGGTCGGGATCATCGGGACGGTCCTCGCGCCGCTGGTTCCAAGAGGAGAAGTGTGGATGGTCGATGTGGACATTAGGGCGACGAGGCTGGCTGAGCGAAACCTCGAGCGTAATGGCATATCAAATGCCTACGTAGTATTGGGCGACATCACGGTGGACCTCCGCAGGTCGCTCAAATTCGACGTTGTGGTCTCAAACCCTCCCACCCACGATGGCAAGGAGGTCCTACGGCGATTTGTCGACGAATCATATCGCGTTCTGAGGCCGGGTGGCTCGCTGTGGGTTGTCGTCAACCGGCTCCTTTCCATTCAAAGCATGATGACCCACACGTTCGGCGCTGCCGAGCCTGTCAGCCGGCACAGTGGCTTCGTCGTCCTGAGATCTGAGAAGCCGCGACTAGCCTCTACGCTCTAGCCCGCCGGCTGCCGCCGGTCTCCTTCTTCACTGGTTGAACCGGGAGTCGAACGATGAACGTCGACCCCACGTTCTCGCGGCTGTTCACCTCCACGCATCCATCGTGCTGCTCCACGATGTGTTTGACTCCAGCCAGACCTATTCCGGCCCCATCAATCCGGCCGCTAGCATTCGCTCCACGGGCGTACTGCGTGAAAATCCTCTCCAGGTCGTCCGCGGGTATGCCGATACCGTGATCAGCTACGGAGATAATCGCCTGCACGCCGGTCACATGAGTTTCGGTCGATATCCGCACCAGCAAAAGCGTTCCTTCTGCTCTTCAAAATCGGGCCGGCTGGTTATGTCGCGAGAAACTGCCACAGCCCCCATTGGTAACCTGTCGGGCGAGTCAGCGGAACCGCGGTACTTTGAGTACTCACTCGAACCCAATCGTCGATGCGATACGTGAGAGCGTGACGAGGAGATCCGTTCATTGCAGCCACAAAGGGTTCGCCCAGGACGCAGGGGGTATACATCTTGCCCCGTCTGGCCAAAACACTATGCAACGGGGGCCGATTATGTCAGTGAAGCTTGGCTGGAAAGCAGGAGCAGAACAATATCCTCCGGCAGACTTGCTCGACTACGCGATAGCCGCCGAAGACGCCGGCTTCGAGTCGATCGACGTCAGCGACCACTTCCACCCTTGGGCCGAAGTTGGCAGCGCATCGTTTGCCTGGACGTGGCTTGGGGCCGCCGCAGCTCGCACCACTCGAATCGCCCTCGGAACGGGGATCACCTGTCCAATCATCCGGTACCATCCGGCAATCATTGCTCAAGCGATCTCGACACTGGACGAGCTGGCGCCTGGGCGCACGTTTCTGGGGGTCGGAACCGGCGAAGCGCTCAATGAGTACGCAGCTACCGGGAAGTGGCCGGGCTACGCCGGGAGACAGGCCCGGTTGGCAGAAGCAATCGAGTTGATTCGATCCCTGTGGACCGGCGAGGAGGTCACGTTTACGGGCAAGTACTACGAGACGAAGAAGGCGCGGCTATACACCCGATCCAACCGGCCGATTCCATTGCTCGTCTCTACCCTGGTGCCTGACAGCGCGGCATTTGCAGGGAAGCATGGAGACGGGTTGATCACAGTTGGGGGCAAGAGCCCGGACCATTACCGAGAGATGATCGCGAGATTCCAAGCAGGTGCTAGAGCCGCGGGAAAAGATCCCGAAGAGATGACTCTTGCTATCGAGCTAAATGTTGCTTATACGGAGGACACCGACGCGGCCGTTCAAGAGATGCGTGCGTTCTGGGCGGGAACTTTCGTGCCGGCACTGTTCGATCAGAAGATCTACTCGCCCCACATGTCCGAAGAAAATGGCCAGGCCGTCGGAGCCGACACCATCAAGAAGCAGGTGTGCATTTCAGCCAACCCCGACGATCACACCTTGTTCGCCCAGCAGTTTATCGACCTCGGCTTCAACCAATTGTTCTTCCATTCAGCCGGCCCCGACCAAACGGCATTTATCAACGACTACGGACGAGATGTTCTGCCACGCCTCAAGCAAATTCAATCGAGAGCGGCTTAGCGTTCCGAACAGGAAGTCTTAGTTCAAATCACTCTCAAAGGAGGTCGCCTATTAAGGCGACTGTTACGGGGCGCGCGAGTTACTGAGCTCCCGGCGAGAGCGAGAGCGAACTCTGTAGAATCTCTGCCAGGTGCCAGGTCCTTCGGCCGCCAAGCTGTCTGATCTGTTCTCGGCAGCTGAACCCATCGGCGATTATGAGAGTGGCGTCTGGCGCGCGCCGAACCTCGGGGAGCAGAACTCGGTCGGCGCACTTAACCGACACGTCGTAGTGATCGCGTTCGAAGCCGAAAGCGCCGGCCATCCCGCAGCAGCCCGCATCGGGCATGACCACGTCAACCCCGGCCTTCTCCAGCAATGACAGCTCGGCCGACATTCCCATCAGTGATGTTTGATGGCAGTGACCGTGAACCAGAGCGCGGCGGTCGAGAGCCGGCCAGCGAAAGTCCGGCGCGTAGCGTTCGAGCAGCTCGCTGAGAAGGAACGTCTGCGCCCTTAGCCGAAGGGCGTCCGCGTCGTCGGGGAGCAGACGTACCAGCTCGTCGCGGAACACTGCGGCGCAGCTCGGCTCGAGGACTACGAGGGGAGTACCTGCCCGGATGTCGTGCCTCAGTGAGGCAACAACCTTGCGCAGGAGGTGAGTAGCAAGATCGAGCATCCCGTAATCATACAGGGGGCGGCCACAGCAGAGACCAGCGGACGGAATGGTTACCGAGAAGCCGGCGCCCTCCAGCACCTCCACCGCGGCGTGAGCGGTCTCAGGATGGAAGTGATTGTTGAACGTGTCGGGCCAGAGCAGCACCTTGATAGGTTGGGAGGCGACGTCCCCATCGGGATCCCGCTTTTGAGGGATCGACGCTCGCCTCGCGGAGGCACAAAAGCTCGACCTGAACGTCTGAGAAGCGAATTCGGGTAAATCGCGCTCGAGGGCCACGCCGGCCGCTCGCTTGAGAACGCTGGAGAGAATCGGAGCATGTGCGGTCCGGTTGACCGCCTCAGGCGCGAGAGCCGCCAGCCGTGACCACCAGTAGATCAGGCCCATCGTATAAGCACTACGCGGGCGGACCCGCCGAGCATAGTAGTGGGAGAGAAACTCGGCCTTGTAGGTTGCCATATCCACGCTGACCGGGCACTCCGATTTGCAGCCCTTACAGGCGAGGCACAGATCGAGCGCTTCACGCACGGCGTCAGAGCGCCAGCCTTCTTTGAGCGTGGTGCCTCGGACCATCTCAAACAGCAGGTGAGCCCGGCCGCGCGTCGAGTCCTTCTCCTCCCTGGTCACCATGTAGCTGGGACACATCGTCCCTTCATTCGTCCGCCGGCAACGGCCAACGCCAACGCACCGCAGCGTCGCCGCGGCGAAGCTGCCGCCGTCTTCGGCGAACGCGAAATGCGTCTTCAGGCTTGGCGGGGAGTAGGCTGATCCTAGCCGCAGATCGGAGTCAAGCGCATTGGCATCGACGACCTTACCCGGGTTCATCTTGTTGTCAGGGTCCCAAATCCGCTTGAAGGCGCGGAAGGCGGACATCAGCTCTGGATTGAACATCTTGGGCAGCAGCTCCCCACGCGACTGACCGTCCCCGTGCTCGCCTGAAAGCGAGCCTCCGTAACTGACCACAAGATCGGCGGCCTCAGTCACGAAGGCGCGGTACTTCGCGATCCCATCTCGCGTCGTCAGGTCAAAGTCGAAGCGGGCGTGTAGACAGCCGTCGCCGAAATGCCCATAAAAAGCCCCCTCATAACCGTAGTTGTTGACAAGTGAACGCAGGTCACGCAGATACTCACCCATGCGATCGGGAGCGACAGCCGAGTCCTCCCAGCCCGACCAGAACTCGGGACTTCCCGGGACAACCGAGGTTGCTCCCAGACCGGACTCGCGCACCTTCCAATATCGAGCCGCCTCATGAGCGGACCGACAAAGCTTCATTGTCGGCCGAGCACTGGACCGGCCTACGCTCTGCATCATGCGCTGGGCTATGGACTGCGCTTCACCATGGGTCGACGCACCGAACTCCACCATAAGCCACGCACCAGCCTCCGGCAGCGCCGCGATTTCCTCCCGGTAGAGCTGGAGCCGCTCCATGTTGGCGATCATGCGGTCGTCGAGGGCCTCCAGCCCGATGGGGTCAAAGTCGAGTAGCTCAGGAACGGCATCGGCGGCCGTGTAAATGTCAGGATATCCCAGCACCACCAAACTCCGGTGAGGCGGACTGTGCACTAGCTGTAAAGTGGCCCCGAGGATCAAGACGCAGGTGCTCTCGGAGCCGACCAGGGCGCCGGCGAGGTTGAACTCTTTCTCCGGGAGCAAGTAGGGCAGATTGTACCCGGAGACGCGGCGTGGAATCTGGGGGAAACCAGCGCGAATATGATCGGCATACGTATCGCGTAGGTCCACAAGGGCTTGGTAGATGCGCGCCCGAGATCCTCCAGTCGCGACGATACTCTGAAGGGCAGCGTCAGAAGTAGCGCCGACGTCGAGACGCAGGCCTTGATAGGTAAGGACGTCAATGCCCAGCACGTTTTCGTCTGTTTTGCCCGCCATTACGGAGTGAACGCCACAGGAGTTGTTCCCGATCATGCCGCCGAGTGTGCACCGGTCGTGGGTCGCCGGATCCGGGCCGAAGGTCAGGTTGTGGACCTCCGCCGCAGACCGCAGGTCGTCGAGCACCACTCCCGGCTCGACTCTCGCCAGCCGACGATCGGGGTCGACCTCGAGTATCCGATTGAGGTATTTTGACGTGTCGATGACGACGGCAGTGTTGCATGTCTGCCCGGCTAGACTGGTGCCACCGCCGCGCACCAGCAGAGGCGCTTGATGTTCACGGCACGCACCGACAGTCGCCTCTACGTCGGCAAGAGTACGGGGAACGACGACCCCGATCGGCATCTGCCGGTAGTTCGATGAGTCCGTGGAGTAGAGTGCGCGTGAGCCGGTGTCAAATCGTACCTCCCCGGCCACGGACCGTACGAGGTCAAGCTCCAAGCGCCGCGCGTCGAGGTCCCCGATCTTTTGGCTACTCGGCGACTCAACCATGTACGCAATCCTTGGGCGTGATTGGCTACTCTCTAAATGGTGGCCGACTAATAGTAGTCAGCCGGGGTCGGGGAGCTGCAGACACGCCCTGCTTCACAACGTCCCGGCCCATAACATTAAGAAAGTCAGAGGTTCGAGGGAACACTCAGTGCTGAAGATTCCAACCTCCGTTCGTGGCGCTGGGCTACTCGTATTGTGTCTACTGGCCTCAAGCTGTTCGGTACTGAGCCGAAATGACTCGGGGACGATCGCGTTTGGCGCTCAATTTCACCGGGTCTCCAACTCGCAGATAGACATCGTCAACCCGAAGTCTGTATTTCACCCCGGCGAGAGCATGGCCTGGGTGGCACACCTCAGTAGCAAGGCCGGCAGCCACTCCATCACGTTCTCGATTCTTCAATCATCGGGAGGCAAAGAGCGGCTGGTGTTTCACCAGGCACAGCCGATCAAGAACGCGAAATTCAACGAACTGGCCAACAGGGTAATGGCGGGATGGCTGGGCTGGCTCCACGTCACACCTCCAGGCACCTATGTCATGAGGTACTCGCGCGGCGGAACGAAACTGGCCGAAGGAATGTTTAGGCTCACGAAGCACTGAGCTCTCACCATCTCACAGGTGTGGGCGCGGCCGCGTCTGGGCGGTACGTTCGGAACATCTCGTGCACGATGCCCGGACCTACCGGAGTCTGGATCGCCGTAAGAACATGAAAGCTGTCTCGACTGCCTGATGATCTTGGACCAAAATCCGCCAATGCAGCTCCAGCGGCCAAGGTTGCCACCACTGCAATCGCTACCTTGAAGTAGACGCTCTTGTGGGTCATCGATCTGTCCTCCTGGCGCAAGCTGGGACCGGCCTCTGGGCGGGGGTATACTCCGGCTAACAGAGCCTCACAGATAACAACGGCCGACCGCACAGTTCGTGACTCTTCGTTTATTCATCTTGCCGCAGCTTGTCAGAAGAGGTGTATTCTTGCTCATACGGGAGGACGATTGAGGAGTCAGCATGCCGAGATGGGCGTTCGCAGGTGGTATCGCAGGCGGCTTGCTCATTGTGATCTTCCTGGCAGTGGTCGTTCTCCTGGCCGTTGGCGGAGGTTTGTTCGCCCCGACGACGGTGCCGCAGGGGCAGAGAGCGGCTACTGCCACAGCCCAGGCTGCTATCGAAGCGTCGAGGACGGCGACACCCGGACCAACGGCGACAGGCGTGCCAGGAAAGTGGTCGGCGACACTCGCCGGAGGAAACATGCCGACACCGCAGACGGCCGGGCAGCGGATGAGGTTGCGCTATGAGATACGTAACACGGGACGGGACATCCCGGACTTGACACTATTTTTCCAGGGTCTTGGGAGCTGGGTCGTGAAGCAAGCGTACTCGGACTGCGGCAACGGGCTACGCCCGGTGTGGCTCCACAAGGTGGGTAAGGGAGAGGCGTGGAACTTTGGGGCGCTACGCCATGGAGACCGATGCGATCCGACTCTCGAGCTCATGGCGAAGGTCGTCGGAAAGCACACCTTGAAGACCCGGGCCTATGGGGCCGAAGACATCTCCTCCCCGACCGTCGATCCAAGCTCAAACCTCAAGGTCGACCGTCAATGGAGTGGCGAAATTAAGGCTGCTCAGTGACGTTCTCGGTCGTCTCATTGGGCCGCGGTCCCTCGGTTAGCTAGCCGCGGTCTCCAGCCGAGCTGGATCGAACGCCGCCGGCAAAGTGATGACCTCGTTCCGCCGGCCATCCTTGCGGCCACTCTGGTGCTAGAAGGTCAAACCACCTAGAGGGACATTCCCGACAGCCGATCACAGAACCGCCAGCCGCACACACACGAAGATTAGGTACAAGGCGATGATCACGAGGCCTTCGGGACGGGTCAGCTTTCTGGACGTCTCCAGCATGATCACAGTGAAGAGGGTCATCCCAACCAGATAGGGTCCGTCAAAGACGCGCGCCGCATGCTCGGGATGCAGGTTGATGAACAGCGACGGGAGCGCTATTCCGAGACTGAGGTTAATCAGGTTGCTATTGAACACCGCCGACAGCACCGCATCCCCGAGGCCCTGCCGAGCGAGACCTAAGGCTGCCCAGGTATTGGGAATACTGGTTGCAACCGGCAACAGGAGGATGCTGACCAAGGGTACCGGCAGGTGAGTCTGCAGAATCAGCTGCTCCACCGCGTAGACCAGGAGGGCACTTGCGCCGATGAGAACTAGGCTGGCCATAACTGAGAGCAAAAGGGCCCTGATGTTGAGGTGCGTCTTCCTCGGCTCCCGGGGTTCCGATGCCAGCGTAAAGAAGAACACCGCGGAACCGAGAACCGCCACGACCGCCAGAAAGAGTCGCGGTCCGGGGAAGAATACCAGCGCGATGATCAACACCGTAAGGATCGCGTTGCTAATACCGCCCCGTATCAGCTCTCGACGAGAGAACACGATCGAGCCCGTGACGACAGCGCTGAGCCCTAGCAGACCAGCAAGATTGTATATGTTCGAGCCCTCGACCACTCCCAAGCCGATGCTCGACGATCCGGTGATCAAAGCGATGATCGCCGTGCTTATCTCCGGCGAATCGGCTCCGGCAGCAACCAGAAATCCAAGAACGTGCGGCGGCAGAGCCAAAGACTCGCCTAGGGCGCTCAGCTGGCGCACCATCACTTCGCTCGCGGCCAGCAGGACAATCAGCCCGCCGAAGGCCAGAACGATCTCGACGGACACATTGTTCACGCGCTCATTATGGCCAGGGGTGACAGCTACGCGGCTCTAGGCTCTCGCATTGAGAATGGCCACCACCAAACCCGGGTCTAGGGGAGCCGGGTCAACCGGCCGTCTATTGACTAGGTGCCCATTGTGAGGGCATTGTAAGGGCTCTGTCAGTGTTGTTATTTGGCCTGTACCCTCACACTTGACCTTAAGAACCGCGATCCCTGGGCGAGTCCGCACTCGGTGCCTTTTAGACTTCCCCTCCATCTGATGGAAAAGGCTCGTCGGTTTTAAAAAACGAATGAAACGGAGGCGAGTGTGAAGACGAAAGGCATCAGGCGATTTGCCGCGGCAGCAATTTTACTGATGGGGATTGCTCAAGTAGCCGTAGGCGGCGGCGGTCAGTCCGCCCTTGCCGGCGGCTGTGGAATTTCCATCTTTTACTCTCAGACGTCCTCGACGGTCTGTTACAACACAATTCAGGACGCCGTGAACTCCATTGAGCTCAGCGGGGGTACTGTTAACGTGCAAGCCGGAACCTACCCCGGCGGGGTCACGATTAGTTCGAGCGACTACGGCATCACCATCCAGGGGCAGGGCGCTGGAAGCACCATCATTTCGGGGTCCGGGACCTCGGGCTCGGGAACGGTTTTCAACGTCCAATGCTGTCACGTCACGCTCTCGGGCCTGACAGTGACCGGGGGCACGCAAAGCGGGATCATCAACCAGGACGGCGGCCAGGGAGGGCTGACTCTTCAGGACGTCACGGTCACCGGAAATAGCGCTACGTACGGTGGCGGCATCTACCAGTCGGAGGATTCGATCAACTACCTCGCAAACCTCACGCTGTCCGACAGCACGGTAACGGGCAACTCGGCAACGGCTGACGGTGGGGGGATCTTCAGCGCGTCAGGAGACATCGCCTCTCTGCATAACACCATCAACCTGGTCAACAGCACCGTCAGCTACAACTGCGCCGGCTATGCGTCGACCGACAGCCACGGTGGGTGTTCGAGCGCCCAGCCGAGCGGCAGCGGCGGAGGCGTCGACATGGTGAGTGGGCAGCTTACGATGAACGGAAGCACCATCAACAACAACACCGCGGTTAGCAACGGCGGAGGGGTGTACAACTCTCCCCAAGGAGCGGATGGCTACTACTTTAACGAGTTCTGGACCAACAGCACGGTCGCCGACAACTATGCCGGCGGCAACGGTGGCGGTATTGACGACCATTACGTCGGACAGCTCGAGCGGGTAGTTCTGATGGATATGACGGTTGCGGGCAACACCGCCCTTCGTGGGGGCGGCATCTCTGACGAATTCGACCCGTTCGGCGGTGGCGGCACCGCGGTGGACAGCACGATCATAGCCGACAACACACTGCTACCGGGAGGGTCGGGTGTCGACTGCGCGGCCCAGAATCCAGTCGGAGACATCGTCGATTACGAGCAGCTGCTCGACGGCTTCCCGCTCGATTCCACCACTCACAACCTTATCGGCAATGGTAGCGGTTGCGGGTTTGGAGCGTTCTCGGGCAACGGCGACCAGGTGGGCACCGCGGCAAATCCCATCGATCCACGGCTAGGAAGTCTAGCAAACAACGGCGGCCCGACTCTGACCATGGCACTAAGCGCCGGAAGCCCGGCCATAGGAGCGGGAGATGCGCTGATGTGCGCATACGCAGGATCCCCGGTCGGCAATCTGGACCAACGGGGCGACAGACGCATCGCGGGCTCGCGAACTACGTGTGACATCGGCGCTTTCGATACCGGCGGGTCCTCTATCGTCGCCCCCGGCGCACCACAAAGCGTATCGGCCACTGTCGGTTCGCGAACGGCTACAGTAGCCTGGTCGGCCCCATCAGACAATGGTGGCAGCCCAGTCAGCGGGTATGTGATTACCTGTTCGCCTTCGTGCGGCTCTCAGGTGTTCGGTCCATCTACGTTCTCAGCTACACTCGACGGCCTCTCCAACAACACCCGCTACACCATCCTGGTCTCCGCCATCAGTGCGGGTGGAACTGGGCCGGCCGGCCTCTCGAACAGCGTGACGCCTTTCGCCACCTGGTACGTAAACGCGGACTCCGGTCAAGATCCAACCTCGGGCTGTGCCGGCAACACACCGGGCTCGCCGTACAAGACCATCGCCTATGTGGTGACCAACTGCCTTCGCGACCCCGACATCATTCATCTCGACGCCGCCTCCCACAACTACGAGGGCGGATTCACCCTGGATAACAAGGTAACGCTCGAGGGGGAGGGCGCCCGGTCGACCGTGATCAGCGGCGGCAGCCCAGTCATCACCGTGCCGGCAACTGGAGACGTGACGGTTAGAGGGGTCACGATCACGGGGGGCGCTCAAGGAATCAAGAACGAGGGAGGCTCCGTCTCCATCACCGCCGCCACTATCTCTCATAACCAAGGCGAGGCCGTGGGAGCCGCCATCGAAAACGACAATGGCAATCTCGCGGTTAGCTCCAGCACGATCGCAGGCAATTCCGGCAGCGATGCAGCGGCGATATACAGTGGCGGAACGAGCCCGAGCGTTACGGTCGATAACAGCACCATCACCGAAAACTCCACGAGCAAAGGTGCTGCCGCCAGCACAATCGACCTCGAGGGCGGCACTATGACTCTCACCGGCGACACCATCGTCTCCAACCATTCCGATACAGCGTATGGAGCCACGGCGATACACGACGACAGATTCCCCCTCACCCTGACGAACACCATCCTCGCAAACAATACCGGGCCGGGAGGAATTGGTTGGGACTGCGGGGACTACTATCCGATTCAGGGGACTAACAACATCATTGGGGAGGCCTGCTCAGGTTTTTACTACGCAGGGACGAACGCCGCCAACCATAACCTGGTCGGAAACTATACCAACCCTCTCTACCCACACTTGGGGCCTTTGGCGAACAATGGCGGAGCAGTCGACACTATGGCGATTGCCGCGGGAAGCCCCGCCCTCGGGGCCGGCGATTCGGCAACGTGTCTTGGTCCCGGCGGCAACAACCTAGACGAGCGAGGTCAGCCGCGCAACGCCGGCGGGACAGGAAACCCAGCTCCCAACAACCGAGGCGCATGCGATATAGGCGCCTACGACACGGGAGGTAACGCATCTGCCCCAGCCGCCCCGGCGAACCTATCCGCCCAGTCGGGGCCCCTCTCGGCAACAGTTGGCTGGCAGGCTCCGAACAACGGCGGCAGTCCAATCACCGGATACGTTATCACGTGCACTCCTGACTGTTCGAGCTCAACCGGAGTATCCGTGGCCGGCGACACGACCAGCACGACTGTCGGTGGGCTCACGGCCGGCACTCAGTACACATTCACCGTTGAAGCATTCAATGCGTCAGGAGCCGGAGAGATCTCTGCTCCTACGGCCGCGATCACCGTCAAGACTCCAAAGCCGAATGCTCCCTCGATCGCCCTCGATCCGGCGACCGATACCGGTGCGTCGAATAGCGACGGGATCACGAGCGATTCCACCCCCAAGTTCCAGGGTACTGCCGACGTGGGAGTGACCGTGAGCGTCTATGTCGACGGAGGAACCAACCCTGTATGCAGCGGGTCTGCCGGCGACACTGGGGCGTGGAGCTGTGTTCCATCAATGGCTCTAGCCGACGGAACGCATACGGTGACCGCGACCGCCGATAACGGCTCTGGCACCAGCGACCCAAGCACCGCGTTGACGGTCACGATCGACACTCAGAACCCCAAGGTCACTATCGACGCAGCAAGCAGACCTGCCCCGGCCACGAATAGCACCGCGGCCACTTTCACCTTTACGACGACCGACGGCGGAGATGAAGCCAGCTCCTACCTCTGCACACTCGACGGCAACGGGCAGCCCTGTCCGACGGCCGAGCTCGCTCCTTCCTATACGAGCCTTACCGACGGATCCCACTCGTTTACCGTACAGGTCACCGACCAGGCGGGAAACGTCGGCTCCGACAGCTATACCTGGACGGTAGACACGCAGGCGCCCACCACAACAGTCTCCGGCAGCCTCGCCGACACGGGCGCCACATATAGCTTTGCGCCGGCTACGGGAGCAGGTCCGTGGACCAATGATTCCAGTGGTGTGAAGGTAAGGCTCAACGCTTCCGATGTCAGTGGTGGCAGCCCCGGATCCGGCGTCAAGGAGCTGCACTACAGTGCCTCTGGAGCTCAGACGATCGCAGATACGACAGTGAACGGAAGCTCCGCAACCTTCATGATCACTGGTGAAGGAGTAACTGCCATCACCTACTTCGCCGTCGACAACGCTGGGAACGAGGAGGCGGCGAAAACCGTCGCCGTACAGATAGACGCCACGGCGCCCACGCTGACTCCAAGTGTCACACCCGACCCGGTCTACCTCAACGGGAGCGCCACGGCAGATGCCGGCGCTTCCGACACGGGGTCAGGTGTGGCGACCCAAAGCTGCACATCCCCGGACACAGCCACTGTCGGAGCGAAGTCGTTGACCTGCACGGCCACCGATCTGGCCGGCAACGCGGCCAAAGCCCAGGCGAATTACCTTGTGACGTACCAGATACATACCATCTCGATCGGCCATGCCTTCGGACGGAGGGCGATTGCACTTCAACTGCAGGATGCCGCCGGTGTCGACAAGTCCGCGCGAAGCTTACATCTGAGCGCGCTGTGTGTCGTTCCCCACACCAACCCGACGGCGAACAGCTGTGGGACGGCCAGAGCAATCAAGGGGACTTTCCGATTTACCCCACTCCACGGAGGCAGCTACGTTTACGACAATCCAGCCCGGACCGTCTCCGCGGGTCAGTACGACTTGCTCTTCACGGCAACCAATGACCCTGTCGTACACGCCATAACGTTCACTGTTTCTCTTGGTTCGCGACACCATCATGTTGCGGGTGCCAGAGCAATACCTGGAGGCCAGTCACGCTCGTCCGGGCGCAACCAGTCGCGTCTCCACAACAGGACCTGGCACAGCCGAGCGTAAAAAGCACGAGGTTGGCCGGTTCGCTACTCTACCAGGGAAGCGGACCGGCCACCCCATACCCGCCGAAGCGGCCGTTCCGACGACTTACAATGACGCATGAGCATCCCGCTGGATATGAGCGGCTCCCCCGATCGGAAGACATCACTACTCGCCGGGGTGCGGGTCGAGATTATGACCGTCGTATGGATGGTGATCGAAGCGGCTATTGCCATTTCAGCGGGCTTACTGGCCCGCAGCGTGCTTCTCACGTCCTTCGGTCTGGACAGCCTGATAGAGCTCGTAACGGCGGCAGTTCTCCTTTGGAGGTTGACAGCGGAGACACGCCGCGTCCCGACGGAACGGGTGGAACGGGCGGAGGTGCGAGCCGCCTGGATTACCGGCGTGGCCCTGGCGCTGCTCTGCATCTACATTCTGGCCACTTCCGGACTGGCCCTCGCGCTGGGACTACGTCCCGAGCGCTCCTATGTCGGAATAGGTCTGGCACTGTCTGCCCTGATCGTCATGCCTCTGCTCGTAAGGTCGAAGCGACGGATCGCGGGCGAGATACAAAGCTCCGCTCTCCGCGCTGACGCGGCGTGCTCGGTGACGTGCGCCTACATGGCCGCAGCACTGCTAGTCGGTCTGGCATTGAACGCCGTCTTCGGTTGGTGGTGGGCTGACAGCGTTGCTGCCCTCGGCCTTCTGTATTGGATTGGCAGTGAAGCTAGGGAAGCGCTGCTGAGCGCCAGGAATGGCGTAGCCGCCTGCGCCTGCTGCCAGGATTGAATCCTTAACAGCACCGTTCGGCCTCTACAAAGGAACCTCCGCGCCGTCCCCAGGTCGAGAGGACTCCGTCCTAGCCGACGGCACACACGTGGCAGAGAAGGCGTGACGCTGCCCGGGACGCCTGCATCTCCATGCTCGATGACCGTCAAGTCATCATGCAACTGTCACCAGATTTCCATGAGGCTGTCACAGTAGAGGTTCACACTTAAGGGGAAGTAGGAAGCGTCGAACGAGTCGAAAGCACCAAGGACCAGAAAATCTCCGCCAATCGAACCTCTTCTACAAGCTTCAGTAATCACATTTAGCACAAGGACCCGGACATGAAAAAAGGACTACTCGCACACAGCCTTTCCGCCGTTGCAGTGTTCATTGCCGGTCTAGTAGCCGGCCAGTCAGGCGGCTTCCCTCTCCAAGTGGCGGCAAGCAAGAGCGCTTTGGCCCCAAAGGGCTCAAACCTCGGATTCACCGGGACTCGCCTCGCGGCTCTTCGGAAGGCCGTCACCTCCACCCTTAGCGTGAAGTCCGGCGGAGCCGAATCCGCGTCGGCTCCGCTCACCGTAGCCTCTGTCTGGGGCGGCCGCAACCCTCACGCGCCTGACGTATTGGTCACCCGTCGGGACCGAGCACCGATCTCCAGCCCGCGTGGTCCGCCTACCACCTCAAGCTAGACAACCTTCTTTCCAAAGAGGAGAGGATGCGAATCGCATCCTCTCCTTGTACGTGCCCGCAAACCCTGGACTGCTCTAGCGACTCAGCCGTTTAGCTAGGAGAGATTTACCCTGCTCAGCGCCACGCTTGCTCGCCTCCTGCGCTTTACCGAAGAACTCGGCCAGCTCGGAGTCACCCGATCGTTCGGCGTCTGCTCGATACGTTTCCAATCGCAAGACGTTGCTTAGACACTGCTCCACAAACCAGATGATGTCGTAGTCCTTGTCCCGCGTTCCCGTCTTCTCTCCCGTTTCCGATCTAGCGTCATTCACTACCATATCTCGCCTCCTCGATAATCTTCGGTCAAGTTTGCTACAAGCCAACCTCAATAAGGAAACTGATCAGCTTGCCGGTTACCGTCACCCCGAAAACCTCGTCGTCGACTGGGTCCAAAGCTCACGCTCTCCGCCGCATCGTTGACCTGATCGTTACGACGTATCCGGGATAGGGTGGCAAAGACCGTGCCAAACTTGAGCAGCAACATTAGTATCCGACTCCCCTATCCCTGCCTCTGCGAAGAAGCGGCTGAGGCGGAGCAAAGGTCAACCCGTGGACGAGACAGATGCCCAGCTGAGCTCAGATTCTGATACCAGAGTCGAGCGGTACACTCGCGAGAGCAATCTCACGTGGGCAGCCGCGGCACTCGCCGCAAATCGCGACGAGATTCTCACTCGCTGGACGGATGCCGCGTCGGATCAGCCTTTTCATCGTGGGCGAAGGGAGGGTGCGGTCGCGGATCATATACCCACGCTTCTCGACGCTCTCACCTCGCGCTTGATGGCCACTCTACCTCGAGCTACCGACCCCCCTCCTCCGTCGCAGAGTGCTCCGATTCAGGACGCCGCCCAGGCACACGCCTTAGCTCGGACCGGCCAAGGCCTGGCGCCGACCGATGTGCTGGTCGAGTTTCGGCTTCTCCGGCAGGAGATGGGACACGCACTACGGCGATCGGTGCCGGATGGAGCGCCGACCAGCGATGTTATGGCCGCCGAACTATTCCTAAACGACGCGCTCGACAGTGCTATGGCCATGGCTTTAGGCGCGCTCACCCAGCGGATCGAGCAGCTGAGGGAAGAGTTCGTGGCTACGACAGTCCACGAGCTCGGGCAACCGCTGACCGTGGTCCGTGGACAAGTCCAGATCATGAGTCGCCAGCTCGCTACAGAGAATCCCGACATCGGTCGGGTGAAGGCCGGTGTCACGTCGATAATGGAGGCGACCAACGAGCTCAGCTCACTTCTGACGAATCTGGCCGAAGCATCGCGGGCCCGGTTGGGGGACACGAATCTACAGATAGAACCCGCGGACCTGTGTCTTCTGATACCTGACGTAGTCGCTCAGCTTGGCCCTGAGGTGCGGTCTCGGATCCGCCTGGAGCTGGCCGGTAGGTCCACCGTCGCCGGCGAGTGGGACTCCTCCGCTCTGAGCCATGTCTTTGCGAATCTCCTGAGCAACGCCGCTAAGTATTCTCCAGCTGGATCGCCTATCACTGTTAAGGTCCAAGCGGATTCGGGCGAAGCCGCAGTAACGGTTCTCGACGACGGCATCGGCATTGCTCCTGACGAAGTTGAGTCGGTGTTTGAGCGATACGGCCGTGGGCGAAACGCGATTGCAAAACACATTGATGGCCTGGGACTCGGGCTTTATCTGTCGCGGACAATCGTCGAGGCTCATGGAGGCAGAATCTGGCTGGAGTCCCCGGCCTCCAGACAGGGCACCGCTGTCCATGTCGTCCTTCCCCGCGTCTCTCGCAGCCCCGAATAGGCTTCTGGCAGTGGCACGAGGTCCACGCCGTACCAATGAATGACCTACAAGTAAATGATCTGCGAGCATCATCCAATGCTCACCGATTGGCCGCGCAGCAAGGCGGCTCGTGCATCATTGACTCGCGTATTCACCTCTAGGGTGGCGTCAACACGTAAAGTGGATGGGAGCAGCCAAACCAGGCCACCATTGACTTTATTCTGTAAGGTACAGTAGTTATTGTAAGCTTGCTGGATCCCGCCGAGTGGCGACAGTGATCCCGGGCCTGAGACTCAGGTTGCGACTGAATTCAGAGGTACAACTCGACTTGCTCAGAAGATATTCCGTTGGCGCAACTCTCGTGTTCGTTCTGTGGGTGCTCGGCTCAGCCACGGCCCCCGCAGCTGCCAGAACCACCTCTCATGAACGCGGCACGGCCGCGAGTCGAGTGGCGGGGTCACAACCAGCCCGGTTGGCCTCCTATGATCCTGAAAGCGCGGCAGGAGCGGCGGCGTCAACCTGTCCGGCTGCCTCTCCGCCGGGTGCCCTGACTACCTCAGGTAACTGGCTAGTCGACGGCCTCGGTGACCACATTCGCCTGGCCGGCGTTACCTGGGATGCCATGCAGACCGTGGATTTCGTCCCGGCCGGATTGGAGTACCAGTCATATCAGCAGATCCTGTGCATGATCAAGGAGATGGGGTTCAACACGGTTCGCATCCCCCTGTCCGACCAGCTGGTCAGGGACAACGCCAACATCACGATTGCCAATGACGTGAACTTCACACTCAATCCAACTCTCCAGGGCGGACTGCATCCTCTAGATGTCCTCGATAGAATTGTGGCAGCAGCGCAGCACATCGGCCTGATGATCATTCTGGATAATCATTTCTCGGGCGCGCGCCAGTGCCCCAAGAAACCGACGTGTCCAGGTAATGTCGACTCTGCCACACCTACGACCGATCCCGGAAATCCATACCCCTGGCTTGACTCCGGTTACACGGAGGCTCAGTGGATACAGGACTGGGTGACGCTGGCTCAGCGCTACGGTCCGGGGCATCAATGTGGATCCGTTAGATGTCGAAACCAAACCACGGTGATCGGGTTCGACCTCAGAAACGAGCCTCACACCGACTACGCGCATCACTCCTATAGACTGGCCGACTACCTGACCAAGGGAGCAACCTGGGGACCGTACCCCGACGCCCAACACCCGGATCCCCGATGGAACCCCAATAGCGATTGGGCAGCCGCCGCAACCGCCGCCGGTGATGCGATCCTAGGCGCCAACGCTCAGTTGATCATGTTTGTGGAGGGCGTGCAGCTTTACCCGGATCCGCTGCAACCTCACGGGGTCGAGGTTTACTCGCGGGGCGGGATTCTGCGAGGCGTCCAATCCGATCCCATTCAGTTCACCGTCGACGGACACCTTTCCCCCAACCACCTCGTGTATTCGGCTCACGAGTGGGGACCAAGAAAGAACAACCTACTCGGAGAGTTCAGCTACAAGACGACATTCAATACCATGAGGGCTATCTTCCGGGAGAACTGGGCATTCATCCTCCACGAATCGTCTCAGTTGCGGGCTCCCGTATGGCTCGGCGAGTTCAACACATGCAACACTTCACGCAAATGCATCTCATCCAAGGGGCATGGCACGCAGGGACAATGGTTCCAGATCATGCTGGAGTTCCTGCAGAGGAATCCCGAAGTCGGATGGTCGTATTATCCGGTAAACGGGAGAAACTGGCTCAATCAGCCCGAAGGCAATGGCCTGCTCAAGCAAGACTGGAAAACCTTGCGGCTCCCTGCTCTGGTTACCGCCCTCAGAACCGTAGCGCAACGATGGCCGCTGACAATCACAGCCAGTAGCGCGACCACTACCTATGGCGAATCCATCCCGACGATCACCGCGGCTTACGGCGGACTGAAGTTCGGACAGACGACGCTGCAGCGTCCTCCGGTATGTGGGACTAGCGCCACAGCCGGCGCCGAAGCCGGAACCTATCTCACTTCGTGTACAGGAGCAGCCGACTCCAGCTACGACATCCACTACATCGCTGGGACCTTGAGCATCGGGCCGGCCGACTCGGCAACGAAGCTCTCCTCAAGCGCCCATCGTACCAAGTACGGTCAAACGGTCAAACTCTCGGCGCGCGTCACCTCGAGCGTCGGATCTCCGTCCGGCTCGGTGCAGTTCATGGACGGAACGGCCTCCCTGGGTCAGGCAGCGATCGTGGGCGGAAAGGCTACGCTGCGAACGACCGCCATCGGAGCGGGATCGCGGCGCCTTCGGGCTATCTACTTACCTGCCGTCAATTCTCATGGCGCGACCAACTATGCTCGCTCAAAGTCGCGCGTAGTCCATATTGTTGTGGCCCCGGCGAATCTCACTATTACGCCATACAGTCAGCGGGTGAGCTACCACTCGAAGCTTCCGGCCCTGACGTGGTCCGCCAACTTCCTGAATGGGGATGGGCCCGCCTCGATGGCGGCTCAGCCTCGATGCACGGCGAAAGTGAACCTGGACGGCGCAGGCCGCGTCCTCAGCCCACCGGGAAACTACGAAATCTCCTGCCGGGGGGCCGCGGACCCCAACTACACCATTAACTACGTCAAGCGAATCTTGACCGTAGCACAGGCAAAGCCAAGGGTCATCTATCTAGGTCCGAGACGATTGACGCACGGGAAGAGCGCCCACCTGAGCGCGGCTCTACGAGACAACGCGGGCGCCGGAATCTCAAAGAGAACCCTGCGAATCACGATCGTCGGAGGTGGTGTTAAACAGTCCTGTACTACCGCCAAGACGGACGGACAGGGCCGAACCTCGTGTGACTTGCTCTCAATCGCGCCACCGCCGGGCGGAGCAATGGTAGTGGTCCGATTTCTGGGAGATACGAGCTCCGGACCACATTACTTTCTTGCGGCGTCGCGGCGGGTAAGCGTAACCGTCAAACGCTAGAGGGGTTTCCCGTCATTGCGGTCCGGCCATCTGAACGTCAGTGCGTGGTCGGTACTTCCTTGCGATCGTGCAGCACGAATCCCCAATCAGTCCAGAACCAGGTGACATAGGTTCGCTGGGAAGGCGACCCGGTGTCGAAGCCTCGAGTGCCTGGCGTGTCCGTTCTGATCTGCATGGCGAGGTGATTGCGCCAGGGAACGATCTGGCCGTCGTCGACTTCCTGCTGATAAATTAGCTTCCCGCCGCTATAGATCCAGATCTGCTGGGAGTGACACGCGGCCTGACACGTGGCAAGCGTCGTGAAGTAGATGTCGTCCGCCACTCCATCGCCCGTAAGATCGTACGATCTGTGTCTGAGAACACGAAGCTTGCGCAAGGCGAAAATGCTCCTGGGAGAAGTGGTCGGAGCGGCCTTCACCGGGTCTCGATAGGCCACCGAAAGCTTTGGATTGATCAGAAGGTGCTGGGAATTGAGATGCCACATGCCCTGGTACGAGACTAGGGTCCTCTTGCCCTTGACCTTTTCGATTAAGTGGACGTCGATCGTCACGTGATTAGCGGGCACGCCGTTCTTCACCTCATCGTCGGCCATCACAAGTTGAGCGCCAAAGGTGTGGGCAAAGGTCTTTTTCCATTTGTTGAATGGGTTGCGGGCGGCCTCCGGAGCCGCTAGACACTGATACGCGGCAGCGAACTGACGACGATCGATCGCCAGATAGTAATGAACAACGCTGTTGGTGCCAGAATCAGCCCCTATACAGGCGCTGACCGTGGTGGACTGCGCAGTAGCGGTGAGCGTGCCGCTAAGTGCTGAGAGTACAACCAAAAACGACACGACGAGTCGGCCGATGGCCGTCGGTGAGATGTGCTTCAAGCGTCCGGAGAATGTTTTCGTGTGCATGTGGGATTATCGTTCATTTCAGTGGGGCATGTCAGGTGGAAGCAGCCAATGGGGCCCTGCACGCGCATCGCATATCCGATCAAATCAGTTGCTCAGGGCTAGCTAGCGGTGACCGTCCTGCTCGTCCGACCACCTACGTCACGACGATCTTGACCTGGGTGTTTCCATCTCGGACGTTGACAAGCTCGCCGTTCTGGTCGCCGTGAGCAATGCCCTCCAGGATGCTCGCCAGATCGATGCCGTAACGATCGAAATACTCTTGAGCGCGGCGAGGGATGAACTTTCCGGCGGTCAGAGCCATGCCTAGCGGTACATTGACGTTCGTCTTAGTCTCATCTCCGTCGGTGACATGAATGAGCAGACTGCGGCCGGCGAATGAAGAGCTCCGGCGCTGCGCGCGCCCTCGATCTTCCCAGCTTGACGAGCTTCCAAAACGTTCGGCATTGTCGCCCTGCCATCGGATCCACTCACCCGGATTCGGAGTAGCCGCTAGGCGTTCCGGCTCCAGAGCGTCCAGCAGATCCGCTGCCTCTTGTGGTGTAACTTTGCCTTCCGCCAGCATCTGCAAGATCATGTCGCGCTCTTCACTGTTCACTGCTACCTCCTGTCTTGTTGGATTCGGCGTAGCTTTTCGACCGCCTCAGACGCGGGGATCTCACCGCGTTCCACCTCGCCAATAATCTCGCGTCTTTGAGTCCGCAGATCGTCTCCCGTTCGCGCGCCTCGACTGAAGCCCGCCGCCGAGAACGCTTCTTCAAGCCTGGCGCGGACCGTTGGGTACGACAAACCCAACTCTCGCTCCATGTCCTTGACATTTCCCCGCACCCTAAGAAACATCTCAAGAAGTGAGGCGTGCGGCTCGGGCAGGCCGATGAGCCGCGAGGGTGCAAAGTGTCCCTGTATCTCCGTCGAACACTCGCGACAGCGCAGTTGGGTGATCTCGAGGGCCCCCGCACACGAGGGACATCGGGAAGGGAGACGAGCAGGTTCATCAATCGTCATACAATATTGTTAGCAGTTTATTTACAATTTGTCAATTCCACAGTAAATATATAAAGTCACTGTCTCGGCGCCACCTCTGGCGGCAATTCAACGATCTCGATCAATCAGCTAAACGGCTTCTCCCTCCCTCATCAAAACCCTCCAGCTCGAAGCATACGCGCCGGCGATGCCTCCACCAACTGGTTACTGCAGAACGCAGCCCCTTCCTCGTGCTTTGCCTCGACTATGCATTGCTGTCCGCAGTCAAGAGGAGGACTCACAATGACGTAACCGCCTGAGCGGCTACGTCGACGCGGCGATTACAGTCCGATTGACCCGACCGTGGTGATCAGTGTCAAGGCTCAACTGGCCCCCAGCGCTCCTTCCGTACGTGGACCACTCAAGTCAACGCCGTGGGGTACAAGCGTCCCATCTCTTCCGAGTATTCGTTCAGCAATCGCGATCGCACCTCGGATGACGCGAATCCCACATCCAAGGCGGTCCGCGTCATGTCCCAGATCTCGCTGACGCTGAAATCAAGTGATTGGCTTACCCGCTGCAACTCACGGGAGACGGTGGTGTCAGAGCACGTACGGCTGTCTGTACTGACGGTTACGGGGATCGAGTAATCAAAATAGAAGCGGAGAGGGTGATGCTCGAGCGAGTCGACGGACTTCGTTTGCACGTTGCTATAGGGACACATGTCGAGGGAGATGCCACGGTCGCGCAGCACGGGCAGCAGCGCGGGATCTTCTTTCGATCTCGTGCCGTGACCAACGCGCGACACGCCGATTATCTCGACGGCGGCCCGCACGCTCTCCGCTCCGGCGCCCTCTCCCGCGTGAGCGGTCATCCCGTAACCTGCCGAGCGTGCGTAGAGCAACGCCTCGCGGTGTTCGAGGATCGGGTGGGGCGCCTCGTCACCCGCGATGTCGAATCCGATCACTCCTTGGCCTAGGTACCTCTCGCCGGTTCTGGCGACCTCAAGGTTTTGGGCGGGCGGCCGGTGACGCATAGCACAAAGGATGATGCCGCCCTCAAGACCAAAGTCTCGCGCTCCTGCGCGCCATCCCCGAGTCGAAGCCGCGATGGCCTCATCAATCGACATCCCCTTCTTGTTCAGGAGCGAGGGCGCGAATCGCGGCTCGATGTAGCGCACGTTCTCCCGGCGAGCATCTTCGCATAGCTCGTACACGGCCCGTTCCAAAGCGTCGGGGCGCTGCAGAACCATCAGTGGGATCACGAAGCGATCGAGGTAATCTGCCAGACTGGGACAGTCCTCGGGCACTACGCAGGCAGCGCGCAATCCGTCAGCAGGCACCGGAAGCTCGATGCCCTGCTCCGCCGCGAGCTCAGCCACGGTCTCGACGCGTAGGCAGCCGTCGAGGTGGACATGTAGCTCCGCCTTCGGCATCCTGGTTATGATGTCGTTAACTGACAGTTCGTTAGAAGTTTGGGCGGACTCAGTGGCGTTTACAGTCAATCGTTCTCTCCTTGGTCGACGACACCCAGTACGACGGGTCGCTCCGCGGGCGGCCGCGGTCCCAGAGCATAGGCGCGTCGAACTCGTTCTTTTAGTCCTTCAGTGTTCGGAACGCGAGCGAGCTTGTCGTCTTCGACCGGCAAGTGAAGCTCGGCAAGCACCTGTCCGCGCTCGACAGGGCGCCCGTCAGGAAGGGGTTTCTCTCGCAAGATGACCCCGGCAGAGGGCGAGATCATTTCACTCTTGACCTGACGTCCGGCGCCGAGGTCCATGGCCACGCTTCCGATAGCCAGCGCGTCTATCGATTGGACGAAGCCCGACTCCGGGCTAAGGACCTCTATGATCTCGGAAGCGTGCGGCAGAAGAGTTCGATCGCGCACCACCTCCGCGTTGCCGCCCTGAGCGACTATCATCGCCTCTAGCAGTTTCAGTGCCTCGCCGGAAGCAATCTGCGCTTCCAGCGCGGTTATGGCGGTCTGCGTATCCTGTGCGACGCCGGCCATCAGTAGAATCCGTGAAGCGATCGCCATCACCTCGTCGTACAGGTCTCGCGGGCCTGAGCCGCCTAAGGTATCTATGGCCTCCGCGACCTCGAGCGCGTTTCCGACCGCGAACCCCAACGGGGTTTCCATTGACGTCACCATCGCCACCGTTTCCTTTCCGGCAGCCGTACCAATAGAGACCATCTGTCGGCTCAGTTCCATTGCCTGCTCGACTGATTTCATGAACGCACCCTGGCCGCACTTGACATCGAGTACGATCCCGTCCGCTCCAGCCGCGATCTTCTTGCTCATCACCGAGCTGGCGATTAGTGGTAGTGATTCGACCGTGCCCGTGTGATCGCGCATGGCGTACAGGATCCCGTCGGCCGGGACGAGCTCTTGTGTCTGTCCCGTGATGGCGATGCCGATTTCCTCAACCTGGCGGATGAACTCAGCAAGGGAGAGATCGACACGCATCCCCGGAATCGCTTCCAGCTTGTCCAGCGTCCCGCCAGTGTGAGCCAGCCCCCGACCTGAGAGCTTCGGGAACTTCACTCCGGCGGCGGCCACCAATGGCCCAAGAACCAAGGTGACCTTGTCACCCACGCCACCAGTTGAGTGCTTGTCGGCTTTAAAGCCATCGATCGCCGACAGGTCGACGACACTACCGGAGCGAACCATCGCCATGGTGAGATCGGCCGTTTCTTCGAAGGAGAGCCCTCGAAGGAAAATCGCCATCAGCATGGCGCCGACCTGCGCCTCGGAAACGGTACCAGCGATCAGCGAATCGACGAGAAGATCGATCTGATCCCGATTGAGGCGTCCCCCATTCCTCTTCCTATATATCAGGTTGAGTACGGATGTCGTGATGCGGTTCCGTGCGTCATGTTCCCCGAGTATACCAGGGCATTCCTCCCGATCCGCGACAAGGCAAGAGCCCGCGCCCTCGGGGAACGCGGGCTCTATCGAAGAGACGGACTAGGCCGCGGCCGAACCCCGCGCGCTCTGAGCGAATGGTCGCGGAGGCGTCATCAGACGTCGACGGAGAGACCGTATGGCCTGAACCTCGATCTGTTGAACGCGAGAGCCCGACAGGCTCAGCTCCTCGCCAATATCGTTGCAGGTTCTGTTCTCCCCGTATCGCATCTGAAGGATCTGGCGCTGACGGGGGTCGAGAGACTCGAGAAGAGGACCGAGTATCGTCTCGACCTCGGCCTGGGTGAATGCCTGCTCCGACGTGTCGTCGGCTACCATGTCTTGCAGCGTGAACTCGCCTTCGACGTCGCCCATCGATCGATCCAGCGACAGCGGAGCCGCCGATGCGCTACCCATCGCAAACTCGGCCGTAGCTAGATCGACCTCCGCCTCACGGGCCACCATCTCAAGCGTGACGTGCGCGTGCTCTTGCAACAGCTTCTCTTCGATTCGACGCAGCCTCCGCGCCACTTGCTGCGTGCTCTCTCCCACTCGCACCACCGACGTGTGACGGCTGAGGTACCGGCGCAGCTGCGCCTCTATCCACCAACCCGCGTAGCTCGTGAACCGCACACCACGCTCCGGATCGTAGTGTCGCGCCGCCAGCATCAACCCGATGTTGGCTTCCTGAATCAGATCGTCAATATCCACGCTCTCCCGCCGGTAGCGGTTTGCCATGTACATGGCAAATCGTAGGTTAGCCTCAACCAGCATGTTCAGCGCCACGTCGTCGCCCTGCTGAATACGCCGGCCAAGTGCCTGCTCGTCTTCGATCGTCAATACGCTTCCGGAGGTCGCTGCATTCATCTCGGTGTCCATCCCTTCAGAATGAGAACTATGTATTTGGGCCGCTCACACCAGCACTAGGCCATTTGGGGGATACCTTCGTGCTCACAGTGTCGAGCTTACCTGCGCCCCTTTGGCGAGTACATCACCCCGAAGTACTGGTACTCATAGGAAAATATGGCTAGTGACTTCATTGAAGCCTTATCAATAGGTCCGTAAGGCCATCCCACATGCCGCCATCTTGGAGATTAAGAAACGTTAACCTCGAACCACAGAAGTGTTTTGCCCAAAGCAAACCATAAGGATGGCCTATCGATTACGCCAGCTTGCCCCGTGCAAGACTGAAGCAATACTAGTCACACCGGAGGATGTATATGTCTTTGCCGACTAGAGCGTTGGGCAGCCAAGGATTGCGAGTCACGGCTCTGGGACTGGGCGCCATGGGCATGTCGGAATTCTACGGAGACACCGACGACGAGGAGTCGATCGCGACCATTCACCGCGCATTGGACCTCGGCATCGACTTTCTCGACACTGCCGACATGTACGGCATCGGCCACAACGAGGAGCTGGTCGGACGCGCGATCAAAGGGAGACGGGAAGGGCTCATCATAGCCACCAAGTTCGGCAACGTGCGCGGCCCGAATGGGGAGCGGCTCGGAGTCAACGGCAGTCCGGAGTATGTGTTTCAGGCCTGCGAAGAGAGCCTGCGAAGGCTCGGTCTCGATACCATCGACCTCTACTACCAGCATCGAGTCGACCCCAATACGCCGATCGAGGAGACGGTAGGCGCCATGGCTCGGCTGGTCGAGCAGGGAAAGGTGCGGTACCTGGGGCTATCTGAAGCAAGCGTTGAAACGATTCGACGAGCGCATGCTACCTACCCGATTAGCGCTCTCCAGACCGAGTATTCACTTTGGAGCCGGGACCCCGAAGATGAGATTCTGCCGGCGGTGAGACAGATCGGAATCGGGTTCGTGGCATACAGTCCGCTCGGCCGCGGATTCCTTACCGGACAGATACAGAGCCCGGACGACCTGCGACAGGATGATTTCCGGCGTATGTCACCCCGCTTTCAAGGCGACAACTTCAAGCGCAATCTTGACCTAGTCGACCAGGTCCAGAAGCTTGCCGAGCGAAAGGCCTGTTCACCGGCACAGCTGGCGCTAGCATGGCTGCTCCATCAAGGCGACGACATTGTGCCTATTCCCGGCACCAAACACGCCGAACTATCTCGAGGAAAACGTAAGAGCGCTCGACGTCAAGCTTACGCCGGACGACCTGGCCCTAATCGACCAGGTGGCGCCCAAGGGCGCCGCCGCCGGAGAGCGATACCCGACGGCGCTGATGGGATCCTTGAATCGCTAAATAGAGGGGGCAACTGCAGGCCGTACCCGCACGCCCCATACGGTAAGGGATGCTGCCGCCCCACCCATTTGACCAGTAGCGCATCCGGCAGCTCCGTCAGGACTACACCGCCTCACGTATGAACGATGACTTTCCCATTCATAAAGCTGTGAAAGATGCAGTGATACTTAAACGTTCCCGTCTTGGTGAACTTGATAGCTACCTTCTTGCCGGCGTTGATGAACTTTGATTTGAACTTTCCGTTGTTGCTGGTGACCGAGTGCTCGGTTGATGTCTTGTTCGTCCAGGTAATCGTGGTTCCCTTCTTTACCTTGATCGTCGCCGGCTTGAAGGAGAAGGTCTGAGTCGAGTTGACAATCATGACCTTGGCCGTCAAAGCCTTGGGAGCGGCATGGTCGGTGGCGTCGGCATAGGAAAAACCGGCGAAGACGAGGGGTGCCAAGGCAAGGAGTGGGATCGAGATGAGGAGGCGGCGCATACATAGTCTCCCGTAAAGAAATTGAATATCGTCGGGTTTCCGTCAGACTATTGACCTATTATGATACCGGTGCGCCCCTCAGACTGCCAACAGCCACGGCGCAGGAGCCTTTAGCCGGGCTCCCCCAGACTCTGACTCTCAGTCGGGCCTTGGCGCCGTCACGCCCATCGGCGCATCCGCCTCCTGTTGCTCCCCGGTGGGAGTGCCCGGTCCCATCGGCACCGGTAGTGGAGGCTCGCCGGGTGGACGGTGAGCGTTTACTATCGCAGTGAACTGCTCGCGATCCAGCGTTTCATCCCGAAGTAGCGCGGCCGCAAGATCGTCGAGCGTCTGGCGGTTGTCCTTCAGCACTTGAACGGCGCGAGCATGAGCCTGCTCGACCAGCCGCTGCACCGCCATGTCGATCCTGCTCGCGGTCTCGTCGCTGTACTCCTTCGGTTCCCAGGGATTGTACGCCCGTCCACCCAGCGCGTCGTCGCCGGCGCCGCCGAGATACGTCGGTCCAATATCGTCGGCCATGCCTAACTGGGTGACCATCGTGCGCGCTATGTTCGTCACCATCTGAAGATCGTTTTGCGCCCCGGACGTAATGTCGTCGAATACAATCTCCTCGGCCGCGCGCCCGCCCATGCCCACCGCCATCCGGTTGACAAGATAGTCCCGGCGGTAATTGCGTCGCTCGTCTATCGGCTGGAACTGCGTCACGCCAAGAGACCGCCCACGTGGCGTTATGGTGATGCGGGCGACCGGATCGACGTTGGGCAGCATGAAGGCTACCAGCGCATGGCCACCCTCGTGATACGCAACCGCACGACGCTCATCCTCCAGCATCAAGGGGGACCCCTCAAGGCCAAGCATGATGCGATCGAGCGCCAGGTTGAAGTCAACCTGAGACACCTTGGTGCCCCCTCGCCTCGCCGCCGCCAGCGCAGCTTCATTGGCCAGATTCGCCAGGTCGGCTCCGCTCATCCCCGGGGTTTGAGCCGCCAGACTAGAAAGGTCGACGTCAGGAGCCAGAGGAATTTTGGCTGTGTGTATCTTCAGAATGGCCTCGCGCCCCTTTCGGTCCGGCGGATCCACGACCACCTGACGGTCGAAGCGTCCGGGTCTCAACAGGGCTGGATCCAGCACGTCGGGCCGGTTCGTGGCGCCGAGAACTATCACCGCCTCGTTCGGTTCGAATCCGTCCATCGACACCAGTAGCTGATTGAGCGTTTGCTCCCGCTCGTCGTTAGCCCCGCCCCCCATTGGACCACGGCCTCCGCGCGAGCCGCCGATGGCGTCGATCTCGTCCACAAACAGAATGGCAGGAGCGACCGCTCGTGCCCGATTGAACAGATCGCGAACACGGCTCGCACCAACTCCGACGAACAGCTCGACAAACTCGGTGGCACTGATCGCCAGAAACGGCACATTTGCTTCTCCTGCGACCGCGCGCGCCAGCAGCGTCTTTCCAGTGCCCGGCGGTCCCACGAGAAGAACTCCCTTCGGTATGCGTGCGCCGAGAGAATGGTATTTGGCCGGCTCTTTGAGGAAGTCGACCACCTCACGCAGCTCCCCCTTCGCCGCGTCAACCCCGGCTACATCCGCAAACGTCGTGCTTGGCCGGTCCTCAGTGTAGAGCTTGCCCCTTCCCTGTCCGAATCCGAATACCCCCTGCGACTGCTGACGGGCTGCACGCGAGAGGAAGAAGAAGAGGCCAATCAAGAGAATGAAGGGAAGGGCAGCGAAGAGATACCCGAGCAGCGTCAACCAGACCGGCGACTCGGTGCTGACCGGGCCGGCAAGCTTCGCACCGTGGCGGTCTAGCCGGAGCTGCGTCGGATACGCATAACCGGCAAGTATAGGAGTCGTGAAGCGAACATATTGTTTCTTCTCGGAGACATAGGGCTTAACGAACTTCCCGCTGATCGACGTGGGGGTTATGTCGGCCGTCTTGATATTGTTGGCGTTGATCTCCCGAACCAGCTGACCATATTTGAGGGCTATCTGCGCGCCCTGTCCCTGCATCGTGTTCTGAGCCACGAAGTAATACCAAATCACATTGAACAGGACCGCGACCCCGAGCAGAATCAACCACCTCCGCCCGTCCATGCGAAACATGGACGGAGGCGGAGTACTTCCTCCTCCCGGCTTGCCGGACGGCCCTCCGCCGGACGGCAATCTTCTGTCGTCCGACGGTCCGGAATTCGATGACTGCGTCATCAGCTTGCTCCTTGAACTGCCCGGCTCGCGGGCGGCGCCGCCTTGTCGTCGCGCTTCCTTGTCCTAAGAGTACGCTGTGCGGTCAATTCCGGGATTCGCAGCGTAAGTCCTCCCGTCAAGCGCAACTCGAAGTCCTGCTACGAACTTGTAAAAATAGCGTTAGCCTTGACTGGGGACACAATCGCGCATCCCCGCGCGAGAGAAAGGAATCGAAGTGAAGTTGTTGTTAGAGGTAGTACTCTCAATTTTCCTACATCCGGTCGCCATGATACTGATGTGGATCAACTTGCTGACAAGACCGAACTACAGTTTCGGTAAGAAAGTCGTCTGGTTCGTTGTCAGCCTCCTCTGGGGATTGGGCCCGATTCTCTACATCCTGGTCTCCGACGGAGAGCTTTGGTAACCCCGCTCCGGTCGTTATCGCCCGACGTAGCGGCCGTTGGTGCTCTGACATAATCTCACCCACCGACGTTGCCGGGTCGAAGTAGACATCTGTGCCGCGCGCCAGCTCGATGATCTTTGGGATGAGCCCTGCCTGTCCGGGATGAAGGTCTCTTGGTATCGCCGAGGGACGAAAGAACCTCGCCTCGATAACCTCGACTCCAGGCGCCGGCAATATCTCGGGGCTTTCTACCAGAAAGACTAAGCGCAACATATGTACCCGGGCCGGCGCGTCCCACCGCCGTCCATCAAAGATACCGAGCAAGCGGCTCACCGTCCCGCGGACACCCGCTTCCTCCCACAACTCCTTTACAGCGGCTTCTGCCGGCGTCTGACCGGCCTCCACCAGTCCCGCCGGTAGGGCCCACAGCTCGTTGTCGCGCCGTTGTATGAGAAGTATGTCGCCGACGTGGTCAAACACCGCGGCCTCGGCGGCCATTGCCGGCGACGCTCGGTGCCACGACTGTGACCGGAACAAAGCCGTCACCTCCTCCAGTGGCTCGTCAGCCGCCAACGCCGCCAGCTCGGCCGAGAGTTCGAGGAGTCGCTCAGCGCGCTCGCGCTCGTACACGTTGTCGCCAAAGTGAATACCGCGCACCGACATGGCGCGCATCTCGTCGGCGATCAATAGTAGCTCTTGACGGCTGGTCATGACGGCACCCGGCTAGTTTGCTTGTACCTCGGACAAGAGCCGGCGGAGAACGTATTGGAGTACGCCCCCATGACGGTAGTACTCGGCCTCGACGGCGCTATCAATCCTCGCGATGACCGGGAATTCGACGGTCTCGCCGTTCGAACGCCGAGCTCGCACCATCAAGCGAGATCGCGGTTGAACTCCGCCCTCGAGACCATCGACGCCGTAACTCTCACTCCCGTCGAGACCCAGTGACTTTCTACCGGATCCGTCCTCGAACTGCAACGGAATAATGCCCATCCCCACTAGATTGCTTCGGTGGATACGCTCATAGCTCTCAGCGATGACGGCCTTGATGCCGAGAAGCAGAGGACCTTTAGCCGCCCAATCCCGAGAGCTACCGGATCCGTACTCTCTCCCGGCAATCACCACGAGCGGAACACCGGACTCAGCGTACTCCTGGGAAGCATCATAAATGGTCATGATCTCTCCGCTCGGCTGGTGAGCGGTCCAGTATCCTTCCTTCTCAGGCACGAGCTCGTTGCGAAGCCGGATGTTGGCGAAGGTGCCACGGACCATCACCTCGTCGTTCCCCCGCCGCGAACCGTAGCTGTTGAAATCGCGAGGAGTGATGCCGTGCTCAATCAGATAGCGACCGGCCGGACTGTCTTTGGGAATCGCTCCGGCAGGCGAAATGTGATCCGTCGTAACTGAGTCCCCGACCATAACGAGGACCCTCCCGTCCCGTATATCGGAAATATGTGGCGGGTCGCTCTCCATGCCCACGAAGTATGGGGGCTCCTTCACGTACGTGGAGTCGGGATCCCAGTCGTAGAGAGCGCTATCTGGGATCGGAAGCGACTGCCAAAGCTCATCGCCATCAAAGACGTGCGCGTAATTCTTAGCGAAGATCTCGGGGCCGACGGCCATCTCGACGGTTTCCCGGACCTCGTCGCTCGAGGGCCAGATATCGCGTAAGTACACGGCCTCACCATTCGCGTCCGAGCCGATCGGATCCGTGTTGAGATTAATGTCGACCGTGCCGGCCAGCCCGTAGGCCACGACGAGGGGCGGTGAAGCGAGATAACTTGCCCGAACCTGCGGATGAATGCGGCCCTCGAAGTTCCGATTCCCACTGAGCACGGAACAAACTATCAGCTCATGTTCTTCTACCGTCGCCGCCACCGCCTCGGGGAGCGGGCCGCTGTTACCGATACACGTAGTACAGCCATACCCAACCGTGTGAAAACGAAGCGCCTCCAGGTACGGCGTCAATCCCGCGTTGTCGAGATAGTCCGAGACCGCGCGCGAACCGGGCGCCATGCTCGTCTTTACATATGGCTTCATGCGCAGGCCGCGCTCCACGGCCTTCTTCGCCACCAGACCGGCCCCGATCATCACGGTGGGATTTGACGTATTAGTGCAGCTGGTTATGGCGGCGATGACCACTGACGCGTCGCCGATCGTCGTACGTTCTCCGTCGAGCTCGACTTCGAAGCGCCCATGCGCCGCGATCTCAGGGCCGGCGACAGGCGCCGGCTTCTCACTCTCATTCTCCGTACCGCCTTCCCAGTCAAAGCGCTGCTCGCCTCTGACGACATCCGGCGTCACTTTCGGCCGCCGGTGAGAGTAAGCATCGTGAAAACTCCGGCTCAGCTCGGTAACGGTGACCCGGTCTTGGGGACGCCGGGGACCGGCGAGACTCGGCACGACGGATGCGAGGTCTAGCTCCAGCGCCTCGTCGAATTCGGGATCGGGAGCCTCGTTAGACCGAAACATGCGTTGCTCTCTCGTGTAGCGCTCCACGAGATCGACACCATTGCTGTCCCGACCCGTGAGCCTCAGATAGCGAAGAGTCTGCTCGTCGACCGGGAACAACGCACTGGTAGCACCGTACTCTGGCGCCATGTTGGACAGCGTCGCCCGGTCGGCGATCGGAAGATTGCTCAATCCGGCCCCATAGAATTCGACGTACTTGCCGACCACCCCGTGCTTGCGTAGCATCTCCGTGACCGTCAGTACCAGGTCAGTTGCCGTTGCTCCTTCGGGTAGATCGCCGATCATGCGAAAACCGACCACCATTGGGTTCAAAAGAAAGAGCGGTTGCCCCAGCAGATTTGCCTCGGCTTCAATGCCCCCAACCCCCCAGCCAAGAACTCCCAGGCCGTTAACCATCGTGGTGTGGGAATCTGTGCCGACCAGCGTATCGGGGAATGCCAGCGTTTCGGTCTGTACCATCCGAGTGGCGACAACCGTCGATAAATACTCCAGGTTGACCTGATGGACGATCCCGGTCCCCGGGGGAACCACGCGGAACTGATGGAACGACCTCTGAGCCCAGCGCAGGAGGGCGTAGCGCTCCTGGTTACGCTCGTACTCAAGCTCCACGTTCCTACTGAAGGCGAACGTTGATCCGAATGCGTCAACCTGGACGGAATGGTCGATCACGAGATCCGCGGGCACCAGCGGATTGATCCTCTGCGGATCACCGCCCAGCCGGTCAACCGCCGAACGCATCGCCGCGAGATCGACTACAGCAGGCACACCGGTGAAGTCCTGGAGAACAACACGAGCCGGTAGGTACGGAATCTCGAAGTGATGGGAGCCTCCCGGCTGCCATCGCGCCAGCTCTTCAGTCACTCCTTCCAGCTCTGGATTCGTTGCGGCTTGCCGCAGAACATTTTCCAGGAGGATCTTGATCGTCACGGGCAGGCGATCGATGTCGACCCTGAGCGCCGTCGCCAGGGCCGGCAGGCAATAGAAGGTATACGGACCGTGCGGGGCCGTTAACTGCGAGCGGGTCCCGAACGGATTGGAATACGTCGGTGGGGCAGTCATGGGAGATCCTCCTGAGGGGCGTAGTTTTTTCGGCGGGGCCGCGTCGCACGGCTAGGACTGAGTTCAAGGCGTTGACCACCGACAGAGCCCGGCTCGGCGGATTCAAGGACCACGGTACACCGGCGGAGGAGGTCGATCAACTGGTTGACCTCATCCGAGGAAAGCTCGGCGGTTAGCAGGGAGCCGGCTAGCTGGGCGGCGCCCGGCGTTTCGGAAATGACGGCCCGACCCGCTCCAGTTAAGTCGGCGATACGCGACCGGCGGTCGGCCGTATCCTCGACCACCATCACTAGGCCGCGACGCACCAGACCGTCGACGAGCCTCGACACGGAGCTCTGCTCAAGACCGAGCCGGTCTCGCAGCCTCCTCAACGGCATTGGCCCCGAGTGAAAAAGATTGAGCAGCACATCGCGCTGTGACAACGTGATTCCGAACGGACGTAGATCGTTGTCGACCCGTCTGCGCAATGCCTGGTACGAGCGCTTCAGCCAGTATGTCGGCTGCCGTTCGAGATATTCCTGCCTGCCGGCTGTTGGTCCGGACGGAATGCTGGATGACGTCATACGCCATTATATGTACATACATGCATTGGCGTCCAGACTACTACCGGTCTGCGCCCGCATTATTGCTACAGGTACCTAAAGTTCGCCTGCACGTGTGTGACTGAGCACGTCCCAAGATCGGGTCTAACGAACGCCTCGCGCTCGGCTCGGTCTCAAGGATAGGTCATCGGGGTGTAGAATGCGAGTCTGCACAGCTTCTCATGTAGAATATTCCTTGTTAGAAGCCCGGCATCAATATCAGAACAAGGAGGACGCTCGACACCGCCCATTTTCCGCCGCCGCCTTTGTTAGTCTTCCTCTCTCGATGTGAAAAGCATTAGAATTGCGACGGCTGCACTGCGGCAGCGGGACAGTTTTGCTCCGTTTCCATCGCAGTACAATTCACCGCCACAAGGAGTACATCGCGTGAAGCTACCTACCTTGCGTCGTCTGCTGACTGTCTTGTTCGCACTTGCCGTTATAGCGATACCTTTAGCGAACGCCGGGGCTACCGGTGCGGCCAAGGGCGTGGTTGGGCCTGGCTTTAGCGGTGTCGCCTCTCGGTCGTCTCCAGTACTGACCAAGGCGCAAGTCGTGCGGCTGACGGCTCATGCCAATCACCGCATCATCGTGATCATGCGGCAGCAGCTGAAACATATGACCGGCCGAAGCCATCGTATGCTGGCGACACGTGGCGCGGCATTTGCCGCCATTCAGCGGCCGGTGCTGTCGGAGCTGCACCAGGTTCATGCTACGCACGTGAAAGCTTTCACCATCATCAACGCCATCGCCGCCACCGTTTCGGCGGCGGAGGCTGCCCACCTGCGGGCCAACCCGGCAGTCCGCGCTGTGGTCAAGGACGCCACGATTCAGAAACCGGTCGTCCCCAGAGAGCCGGTCAATGTCCGCGTGAAGCGCAACTCTGCGCTGCCTCCTTGCTCCACCACCAAACCGCCGGTTCTCGCCCCTGAGGCCCTGCAGCTCACGAAGACGGCGTACGGATATCCGACGACAGACGCCCAGGATATATCCACCGGCAAAGGCGTCACGGTAGCCTTCCTGGCTGACGGCGTTGACCCCTTCAATCCCGATTTCGTGCGGCCCGACGGCTCACTCGTGTTCACCGACTACGAGGATTTCACGGGAGCAGGTGTCGGTGGTGTCACTGGGGGTGCTGAGGCCTTCGGCGACGCGAGCTCCATCGCTGCGCAGGGCAATGAGGTCTACAACCTCAATAACTACGTTGCGGCTCCGTTCAAAAACCCCAAGGCCTGCAACAACATTCGCGTCCTCGGCATGGCTCCGGGCGCGTCCCTTATGGCCCTCCAGGTCTTCAGCAACAGCAATTCGAGTTTCAACTCGGTGTTCGTGGCCGCGATTCAGTACGCCGTCATGAACGGCGCCAACGTGATCAACGAGTCCTTCGGTGGCTCGCCGTTCCCGGATACCGGCGTCGATCCCATAGCCCTGGCCAACGACCAAGCCGTCGCCGACGGCGTGACTGTCGTTGCGAGCTCGGGCGACAGCGGCCACGTCGCCGGGCCAGGGTCGCCCTCCTCCGACCCCAACATCATCGGCGTGGGCGCCTCAACGCAGCTTAAGAGCTACGTGGAGGAAGGCAACGCCGGCGCATACCTGGGCAACGGCAAGTACCTGAGCGACAACATATCCGCGATCAGCTCCGGCGGCGTCGCACAGAACGGGCAGAAATCCGTTGATGTCGTGGCACCCGGTGACCTCGGCTGGGCACTGTGCAGCACCGACGAATTCACCTATCGTGACTGCTTCTCAAACGACGGCCTTCCAACGCCTATTCAGGACTTCGGCGGGACGAGTGAAAGTTCTCCGTTGGTGGCCGGCGAAGCCGCGTTGGTCATCCAGGCATACAAAGACACTCACAACGGCACGGCACCTTCGCCGGACGTCGTCAAGCAAATCATCACCAGCACCGCCACCGACTTGAGTGTACCCAGCACCGATCAAGGCGCTGGGCTGATCAACAGTCTCAAGGCGGTCAGAGCGGCGAGGTCGTGGGGCAACTCCTCTAAGAACGGCGACGCCCTCATCGAGTCGCCCACCACCCTCGCGGCTGCGGGCGCGCCCGGAAGTAACGTCAACCTTCCGTTCACCATCACCGACAACGGTGCCCATGGCCAGAAAGTCACCCCGCGACTAAAGAAGTTCGCGGCGCCCTTCGCTCAGTCAACCTTCACCGTTAACTTGGACCCGGCCAAGGACCCAACCCTGTTGAATGTCGTGGGCGCGCCTCGCGCGTATCAAACACAGACCTTCAACGTACCGAAAGGCGCCCAGCGCCTTGACACTGCCATCGCCTGGAACGTTGTCAGTCAAACCAGCGCTATCGCCTACCTCAGCCTGTTTACTCCGGACGGAACCTTCGCCGGATACTCCTTCCCACAGGGCTTCGGAGCAGGATACGGTCAGATAACGGTTCGCAATCCGCAGCCAGGCGCGTGGAAAGCATACATCTATACGCGTGTGTCGGGGTCTACCGCCTACTCCGGACCCGTTCAGTTCACGGTCGCCAGCTCGAAACTGGTATCCGCCGGTACCGTTTCTCCCGAGAGTATGACGTTAAAGAAGGGGCAAACGGGCCACTTCACCGTTCACGCTCAGATTCCCTCACAGTCGGGCGACGCCAGCTACCTCATCCAGGTCAGCGGCAATCACAGCGGCGGCGGCGCCATACCCGTGCTGCTGAGGTCCGAGATAGCCGCCACCACCTCGCAACCTGGCGCCTTCTCCGGAACCTTGACCGGGGGCAATGGGCGCGGCGGTCCGGGCCAGACTCTCACGTATGAGTTCACCGTCCCGTCCGGTCTGCACGACCTAGCTCTGAACATCGCGCTTAGCGACGCGAACTACAACCTACTCGGCTTCCTAGTCAATCCAGAAGGATTCGGGGTGGACACGCAAACCACCATAAGCGCGGTGGATAAAAACGGCGCGGTGACCGCATACGGCAAGACCATGCAGTTCTTCTGGCGCAACCCAGAGCCCGGAAATTGGAAGTTCGTGCTCGCGATCAACTACAACACCTCGGGCGCTCAAACCTCGCTTCCTTTCACCGGGACCCTTGCCTACAACAGCGTCAAAATCACCGCGCCAACGCTGCCGAACAGCACCAGCACGAATCTGCCGGCCGGCACTGCAGTCGTAGTTCCGGTTCAGATCACCAACACCGGGAACACGACCAAGAGCTACTTTGTCGACGCCCGTTCGACCAGCACTGCTCAGCTCTACCTAGGGTCGACGGAGATAGCGGTTCCCGGAAGCCATCAGTTCGTCACCCTGATTCCGCCGGAGACCACCAGCGCCACTGTGACCTCGCAGTCCCTGACCAGCGTGCCGGTCAACTTCGACTTCGGCCCGAACTACGGCGACCCTGACACTCAGGGCACGCCCGGAGTCAACATCTTCGGCCATCCGGCGGCGGACGCTACGGTTATTGGCTCCGAGCTCACTCCTGGACTGTGGCAGGCCAGCCCCGCGGTTATCGGCCCGACGCCCGGCGGCAACCCCGTGTCGACTACGATGGACCTTGGCGGCTTGGCTACTACACTCGGCTTCGACTCTGCCGTCACATCAACCACCGGCGATATCTGGGCTAACGCGGTTGGTGCCTCAACGGCCGACTACAAGCCATTGGTGCTCGCCCCCGGCGCTAGCGGCACCATCGACGTCACCATCACGCCTAACGCCGCCAGCGGGACCGCCATCAGTGGCACCCTGTTCGTCGACACGTTCTCTGCGTCGCCGGACTTCTCCACGACGACGGGCTTCTGGTTCACCGGAGCCGGAGGCGATGAAGCCGCGGCACTACCGTACAGCTACACGGTGAGCTGACGAGCGCATAGACGCAACACTTGACGAGAGCCCCGGCGGGATCGCCGGGGCTCTCTCATTACACGCTCGTTTCGGGACGCTCGATGAATATACGCCTCTGCTCGTCTTGTGAACTACAGACAATACTTCGCGCGGCTGTATATGCTGATCTCACTGTGCCCAGTCGATCGTTCACCGATCGGCGGCCAAGGGGACGAACCGAACGTTGGCGTCACGCCCAGCCGTGACGCGAATACCCAGATCTTGTCGTACGTTTAACGGAGAGTGCGACCTGCCTAAGCGCTCCAGAAGATACGCTGCGCAAACATGGCGGCGACATACGGCACGAGCAGCAACGCAACCAGCAAAGCAGCGTACACGCCCCTCTTTGACGCCAGCCACTGAGGGTAAGCGGAGCTCACTACGGTCGGCCTTGCGAGAAGCCACTGCCCGGCCCTGATCAGCAGCACTAAAGTTGCCGCCGCGCACGTAAGGTATACAGCGTCGCGCGCCGCATACGAAAGATGCGTCGAGAGCAGATACAGATGATACGTGTAGATGTGTCCCTTCAAATGTCCGGGGCCCTGCCCAAAAATCGGCGCCAGCATACCCCCATCCATGTTTCCCGGGAAATTCACCAAGTTGTTGGCGAGGCATGTCGCATTGAAGGCAAGCCATGACCACAACATCCATCTATCCTTGGCCGCCAGGACGACGGCCATGGGAAGAAGCCAGGCCGTCCATTGCGGCACCCACCAGCTGAGTACAAAGATCGAGCCGAGCGTCAATAGCCAGAGGGCAGCGACATCGAGTACATCGACCCGGCGCTTGGATAGTATCCAGGCAATGACCAGAAAGCTGAGGTAGGCCAGCGGCCAGAGGTGCGTCGGCATGCGGCCAAACGTGTCCGGAGCCGTAAGTGTTCCACTGTCATGGGCGTGAAACACCCGTTGGAAGAACTCCGGACCCAGGAAAGGAAGAGCGGTCAACACCGGCAGTGACACCCCTGCTACGCCCAGCTTGATCACCGCCAGAGGACTCCTCTGCGAAAGCAGTAGGGCGGTAATCGGGATGAGAATCAGTGCATACGTTTTGAAGCATGCCGCCAGTCCCAGCAAAACCATCCCCGTAACCGGCGACCTGCGAGCAAGGGCCCAGAGGGCAGCCGCGGTCGCCGCAGCGGCGATCCCATCGTTCATGGCGTGCATGAGCGATGTCACTACGATGACCGGCGAAGCCAGCCATAGGATGGCGATTATGGCCTGATTGGCCTGCACGAGAGCCGCGAGCTTTCGCATGAATACGTATCCGATGACCAGTGCGACAACATTCGGGATCTTGAGCAGAAAGAGCCCGGCCATGAACGAGGGACCGCTGCGAACGCCAAATACCGTCATGAACACGTGGCCTGGAACCGTCGTGACCGGATCGATGTGCAGCAGCAGCAAAACCCTCAGATAAAGACCGGTCACCAGGTAGAAGGGGGCCGGCATCACGGTGTCAAGGGGGCGAAGAGCAGGAACAGCCGAGAAGTGACGATACACGTCGATGTGTCCCAGGGCTACCTGGTTGGCGATGAACGCACTGTACAGAACGTCGGACTGAAGAAACAGGAACATGCAGAGCGCGGCCGCCAGACAGTAGACAACAATGAGCGTCCACTTAAAAACCGGGGGCAGCTTGAAGCTCTCCTCACCGCTCGGCGTCGTTCCAGTACCGTGCGATGTCAGCGTCCTGCTTGGTGGCGACAGGACCTCGGGACTAGGCACGGTCGCGTCTCGAGTCATTCCTCGCTCCCGGAATCATCGGTCGCCCGCTGTGCGTTCTCGGCCGAACACGGGTAAAGGGCGTCGATACTGTCTAGAAGTCCCTGAAGGTAGTGCACCGTAAGTACCGCCGGAGCTACAGATACCACCATACAGACAGTGTACGTTAGAGGCCCAAAGGCGACCGATAGATCACTGTCATGAAGACGTCCGTCCGGTCGTGCCATGCTTGTCGTTTGGCCGCCTTAAGGTCCCTCGGAACGTTGACGCGAGTATGTGGACAGACGCTCAAGGCAGCCCGTTGTGAGGCAGGGACTCGAGAGTGCCGGATGGCTGCAACAACCGACGATACAGGTCGCTCTGAAACACACCGCCGGGGTCACATTCCTTCTTCACCGAAAGGAACGCCTCTACGGCATCCTGCCCAAACGATTTCGTCGCGTCGGCCGAGGAGAGCATACTGTCCTTTGCTAAGTAGAACCTCCCTCCGGCCGGTAGCACCACCTCAGACGTGAGGTGATTCAGCATGCCGACAAGTCGCTGTCGGTTTGCCCGAGTCATTCGAAAATCCAATGACAGCGAGTAACCGTCCACCCCGTAACTAAGCGTAAAGTCATCCATGCGATGCAGCTTAAGCACGGCAAGAAACGGATGCAAGCCGGCTGATTGGGATTCACCGATGACCCTGCCAAAGACATCGCGCGCCGTGGATGTGGGCACGAACATCTGATACTGCACGATACCAATCGGCTGAAATGCTCTATTCCAGTTGGGGGCGAAGTCATGGAAAAACTGAAAACCGGCCTGCGGAAGATAGCGCACAATGCCCGATCGCATTGACCCGAAAAGATAACGGGCCTCGTTGATGCGTTTCATTCCAATATCGTTGGCCAGCGGTTTCATGAACGCCCACAGAAGTGAGTGGGGCACTAGGCCCACTACCCGATCCGAGACGTACTTCCCCCAGGACCCGTCAGCCGAGTTCTGCCGGCTCGATTCCACATAGTTTGCGATCTGAACCAACCCGCGGCCAAGGTCTGCGCCCGAGGCATACCCGTCAACCCATCCGACCAGAAAATCAGCCGACTGCCGGCGTCGCTCAAAGATGTCGAACATGGATATCATGTCGGGAGCAGCGAACTCCTCGACATGCAGCAGGGAAGATGAGACCTGCCGCAGGCGCAGGGTCACGCTCAGGATCACGCCTAACATTCCTGCTCCCCCCACAACCGCCCGGAAGAGGTCACAGTGTACTCCTGGACCACATGAGATCACCTTTCCACCGGCCAGCATCACGTCCATCTGTTGAATGTGGTCCCCTATAGTCCCGGCATTCCAGTTGTTCTTGCCATGGACGTTGGAGGCCACGCAGCCGCCAACCGTCGGATGAATCGTGCCGGGTACAACTGGTGGCCACCACCCGAACGGCGCGACGAAGTCTATAAGCTGCCCAATGGAAACGCCCGGCTCGACCTTGATTAACCCTGCACCAGCATCCCAGTCGAGGATCTTGTTCATTCGAGATGTTTCGAGTACCAGGTTGCCGGCATTGAGAGCGACGTCTCCGTAGCTGTATCCGGATCCGCGTGCCAGAACTGATTTGCCGTGCTCCGACGCAACCTCGATCGCCCTAAAGACGTCGTCGCCTCCGACAGGACGGTACACATAAGCCGGTGACCGCGATACGAGTCCCCATCCCGCTAGGGTCGTGGCCCGCCCATCGCTGAATAGGGCCTCTGCGCCGATATCAGGGCCATCGCTCATATAGGCAGCCGTTCCATCACCGACGCGGGGATGATCTTTAGAGCAATGATGATTAGACGCCACCACCATGGCACATACACCACCCGACGACCGTATGCTGCCGCGTGCAAAATCGTAACTGCCGCTGTCCGGGCGGAAACAGCCGGCGGAAACACGGTCCGAGACTCGGTCATGGCGGTCTTCACGAACCCCGGTTTGGCCGTCACCACGACAACGCCGCGATGGGCCAGCCGGTTCCGCAGCGACTCCAGATAGCTCGTGAGCGCCGCCTTGGTCGCGTTATAAACCGGGTTGGCACGTCGCCCCCGCTCGCCGGCCACCGATGATACTCCGACAATCGTCCCTCGTCCTTCCCTGGAGAAGCGTTCAGCCGCCGCATTGAGCCACGCCACTGCCCCGGCGAAGTTGGTTAGGATCGCGTCTACGTCGGCGCACGTCGAGTACTCGTTGAGGTTGGTCGGCGGGAGAACCCCAGCCGCGTACACCACGATGTCGAGGTCACCCATAGACTCTACAATCTCGTTCATCATGTTGCCCGCGCTGGCGGTGTCACGTACATCGCCAGGGAATGGGCGCGCCCTGGTGCTACCTGCACGAGCATTAATGCTTTCGCAGATCGCTTCAATGCGCTCGCCACGCCGAGCCACGATGGCCACCTCGGTTCCGGACTCGGCCAGCTCCCGGGCTATAGCCTCTCCAATACCTGAAGAACCACCTACGACGAGACCTCGACGCCACGATGTGGGCATTCTCCCCTCCCAACCAGAATAGCCTTGACTAGACTGATAGCGGTATGAGATGCGCCTTATGCGGAGCGGAGAACACCGACACCGTGCGATACTGCGGCTACTGCGGCGTCGCCCTCGATCTCCCCTGCCCGACCTGCGGAGCCGTTAACAACCGAAGGGCTCGGCGATGCGGTCAGTGTGCTGCCCAGCTGCTTCAGCCGGCGAAACCCGTCGATCCTACACGAGCACAGCATGAGTCGCGGCGCCTTATAACAGTCCTGTTTGCCGATCTCGTGGGCTACACCGCCATGGTAGAAACCTACGAGAGCCAAGCAGAAAGCGTACGAGCGCTTCTAACCGAGTGCTTCGACGAGCTCGCTGGACAGGTCGTGAGTCATGGCGGCACCGTCGAGAAGTTCATCGGGGATGCAATCTGTGCCCTCTTCGGAGCACCTACCGCGCACGAGGACGACCCCGAAAGGGCCCTGGCCTGCGCGTTGGAGATGCAGGCCGCCATCGACCGAATGAATGACCGGCGATCTGGCCGGACTTCAATAGATCAGCCTCTCTCGCTGAGGATCGGAATCAGCACTGGTGAGGTGGTAGGCGGCACCATGGAGCATGGGGGAGAGCGCCAGTATTCCGTCACGGGCGATGCCGTCAACACGGCATCACGCTTGCAGGCTGCGGCGAGTCCGGGGCAGATACTCGCCGGCGACTCGACCGAGAAGCTCGCGCGACAACGTTTCACCTTCGAGTCAGCCGGCCAAATTAAGCTAAAGGGCAAGCGCAAGCCAACCGAGGCATACCGCCTGCTGGGTCCCCGGCGCGAGGAGTCGCCGTCCGGCATGGCCCTGATCGACCGGCGGGATGATCTCGAACGCCTGAACTACTGTCTGAGCCGTGCCGCCCAAGGCGACACGCAGCTTGTCGAAATTGTGGGCGACGCAGGCGTCGGGAAGACCCGGCTGCTGTCGGCATTCACCGTCGCCGGCTCCGACAGGGTAGTCGCCTATGGGTCGTGCCCTCCAATGGCGACCAGCCAGCTTTATCCATTTGTATCCATAAGCGAGACGCTCGACGAGGCATCGCGCGGATACATTGATGGCGCCTCCGGGAAACCACCCGAGCTTGCCCTGAAGAATCTCGTTGAGAGTGCCGCCGCGGAGGGCGCCAGAACCCCCGATGAGATCGCGTCGGCTATCAGAAGCGCAGTCAAGCATCTCGAAGCACGTGCGACCGTGATCATTGTGATCGAGAATATCCAGCGAGCCGATCCATTGACCGTCGAAGTGTTAAAACGCGTGGCGGCAACTGTCTCAAATACTCGCCTCATGCTCCTTTGGAGCAGACGGACGGGCGAGGAAGCGCCGCTCGACTCCGACTATGACTGCCCTCTGACCAGATTAGTACTCAAACCTCTATCGACGGGAGACAGTCAGCTGATGATGAGACAGATGCTCGGCGACCGAGAGATCCCGCAGTCGCTGGAACACCTGATCGTTGAGAGGTCGGCTGGAAATCCTCTGTACATTGAAGCCATGACTCGGATGCTGCTCGACGACGAGGATTTGTTCGCTAACGGGAACATGCCAGAAACCATACAGATTCCCCATACGGTGCAGGGATTGATTCAGGCACGCCTCGACAACATACCGGAGAGCCAGCGTCTGGCGTTGCAAGAGGCAGCGGTCGTGGGACGGGAGTTCGACGCGGGCTTGCTGCAACGCGTCGACCTGTTCGGCATCGACATGGGCGCTGCCCTCGACTCAGCGGTGCGTACCGGCATGATAGAGCATGTAGGCGAAGCGGGCTACCGATTCCGGCACGTCCTAACTCAGGAAGTCGCCTACGACGGCATGCTGCAAGGGCTGAGAGCAGAGCTCCACCGAGAGGTGGCCGAGGCGTTGATCGACATGTTTCCAGAGCGGGCCACCGAGCTGGCTCCCGCAATCGCGGACCACTTCGCCAAGGCGGGTGAGACCGACCGAGCCGTCGAGATACTTGTCCAAGCCGGCCAGGCTCCCTCGTGAGCACTCCGACATTCGGACATGCGAGAGTTAAACGCCATGGATCTCGTAGCCCATGTCGGCTGCTGCTTTGTCTTCGATCAGCTGGAGCTAAGGGTGACAGTGGAACAGTTGCCCGCATGACATCGGGCGAGAGCTCCTGAAGGTCGGGACTATCGTCCCTGTCCAGACCAGGTCGGAGTGGCGAAAATGGCTTGAAGTGCACGAATCGACGGATCGTGAGGCGTGGGTGTTGCTGTACAAGAAGTCTTCCTCTCACATTGGGTTGACCTACGAGGAGTCGGTCGAAGAGGCCTTGTGCTTCGGCTGGGTTGACGGCTTCATGCGCCGCTACGATTCGGACCGCACGGTCAACCGCTTTACGCCCCGAAAGCCAAAGAGCAGCTGGTCGGAGTCCAACCGGAGTAGAGCCTACAAGCTGGTGGCGTTGGGCCTGATGCGGCCGTCGGGCGTAGCGGCCCTTCCGCCGGACATTCGACGGGAGATTGCCGGCACATGAGGAACCTGACAAAGATTCCTGCCGGCACGCGCGCGGTCATCTTCGACATGGACGGCGTGTTGCTGGACAGCGAGCCCATACACTTCGACGCGTTGAACGAAATGCTGGCAACCCACGGTTACGCGGTCGGGCTCGAGGACAACGAGCACCTCTTGGGTATTACGGTTGACGAGAGCTTCCAGTGGCTGGCAACCCGGTTCAACCTCGAGGGACCGATCGAGAGGTACATGCATGAGTACGACGAACGTATCCTCGTGCACCTCGACCGCCCCCTTGATCCCTCTCCGGGCGTGCTCGACCTGCTGTCTAATCTCAAACGAAGAAACATCCCTTTGGCACTTGCATCCTCGTCCCGCACAGCATGGATAACGGCAACGTTGGCATCCCTAGGGATTCGCGATTACTTCTCCGTCGTCGTAGCCGGAGATGATGTACAACGCGGTAAGCCCGAACCCGACATCTATCTGATGGCTTCTGAGTTACTCGGCGTCCTTCCGGATCACTGCCTCGTCATCGAGGATTCCCCGGCGGGCATGCTGGCGGGCACTCGGGCCGGAATGAAGGTCGTCGGCGTACGGACGCCGTACACCACCCATCTCGACTTGGGTCCGGCCGATTTCATCGTGGACTCGCTGGAAGACCTCCAAGTGGACGGCGTCGCTCTGTCGAAGTGCGAACCGGCGCGCGACCTCCCCCACTCCTGAGGGAGCCGTGACCACACTCCGCCTCTAGCCCACACCTTCAGATTCCACGTGGACCGGCTCTGGCGGCAGCCGGCTAGGCTCCGAATCGCGCAATCCATGCTCCGCGGTCATTCGCCGCTCCTGTGCGGCAAAGCCTTCTTGGTACACGAAGCATACGGTTATCGCCCCGTCCGGCAGCTGAGTCTGGCTCATCAGCTCAACATCAGGGCTTTCGGACTGCAGCCACCGGTTGATATCGTCGTCCAGGCCCTCGCCTAATCCCGTAAAGTGTCTGAAGCGCATTGCCTCTCCTGTTCGTCTCAACATCCATGCGGCCCTAGTGCCGGGCAAACGCGTGGTGTGCTCCTCATCGTACCTTGCAACGCCCAGATTTTCATCGCACAGGCCAAGGGTCGAAGTACCAGTCGCGCATCGGATTATGCAGAATCGGAACCGGGCCTGCACGACGTTGACCTTTGCCTTCGGATTTCAAAAATGGACGCCTGCCAGGAAAGGCCCTACTTCAGAACTTTGACCGCCTCGTCGGCACGTGGGAGCACCTGGTATCCCAGGCTGTTGTTGATAGCCAGCATGCGTGCATTATTGATGTCGTTCGCCGTGTATATGTACGCTATGCCGTTGGCACGGCTCCACTCGATGGTCTTCAGCTTTAGAGCTCTTGCCACTCCGCGACCTCGAACCCTTCTGGCGGTGCCCGTAAATCCGTTAAACGCATCTTGATCGCGCACGGGAAGGAGTGCGACTCCAACCGGCTCCTCCTCGTCTGCGACGGCGACCCACACCCGGTCGAGCGCCATGTCGGGAGCCCTTAACTCCTCCATAAACATCTCGAACGGGGTCGTGCCGGTAAACTCCTCGGACGACGGGATATCCGCTATGGCCTCATCGTTCATGGCATGGAGCTTCCGGAGAAATGGCTCGTCGTCGGCTCTCTCCGACAGTGTCAGGATCCGTATGCCCTCTTCCAGTAGCCGATCCTCGACGCCGACATACCCTTCCAGATTGGCATTGGCGATCGGCAGTCGGGACCACCGATCTGAGTGGCCCGTCTTGGTGAAACCTCGTGACTCGATGAATTTCCAGGCGTTCGGGCGGTCGACCCGAACGTTGGCATATATCCGCACGGCATCCAGTGCCGTCAGTCGTTCCATCAGCAGGTCATACAGCGCTGTGCCTATGCCCTGACCCCAAAGATCCGGCTCTACCGATATCGAGGAGTAAAAACCACCGGGTCTTTTGGTCCACCACATTCGTTCGAGTGACATCGCACCCACGACGTCTCCCCCAAGCTCCGCGACGAAGCGCTCGCTGTACGCGTGCTCCACCATCCTATCCATGCGTTCGAAGTGACGGTAGCTCTCGACATTCATCCCGGGCAGGTGGTCGCTGATACGATTGCGAAGAGTCACGACCGCGTGGTCGTCATCATCGGTCTTCGGACGAATCAGTGGGCTATTCACGCGACGTATCTCATCATTAGCTTGGGGGACGGCTGCGATTCGGTCAGCGGTCATCGTAACCTCCTGCCTCGGTTTCATGGCGATTGCGTCTGGGGACCCGCGATGCTAACATGCGAATTCGAGGCGTAGTCAAGGGTTTTTGCCTTTCCAGACCGGTTAATGTGGGGAACATCACGATTGGTGCCAGGCCGAGAGCCGCTAGGTACCAGTCAACGATCCAGCGGCATCTCATGTGACACCAGAGGCCGGCAGAACGGCTCGGAGCACGTGTTAAGCAGCGTTGGCGCTCAGGTACGGAACACAATAGACGGAAGGGGCAAGTAAGTCGAGCCGTCCCGCCCTCTGAAGGAACAACGATGCGGATTCGAAGACGCGGGTACAGGAAATACCCATGAACAAGCAGTGGCGGCTTGTCCTCCAGGCCTCAGACAGCTATGGCCTGGTACTCCTACTGCTGGCCGTGAGTTTCACGATTTCCGCCCTTCCCGGATTGCCGCAAGAGTTCCATGTCCTTCGCCTTACGCTTTTGGGGATCACGATGTTATTCGCGCTGCGGACGTCTCGCGCCCCGTATGCGCTGATGGTAACGTCCCGCGTCCTGTTCGCGATGTCTATGATCGTCGCCATAGCGGCGACTGCGACCGGAGGGGGAGATCGTTTAAGGACGGAAGTCGGCATCATCGCCGCCCTTCAGTTCCTCCTCTTGGCCCTGGCTCCTCCCGCGATCGTCTACCGCATACTCAGGCATCCTAAAGTAGATGTCGATACAATTCTGGGCGCCATCACCGTTTACGTCATCCTGGGCGTCTTCTTCGAAGCCGTGTATATCACAGTCGCGGCTTTCTCCACCCAACCATTTTTCACCGTTCATCATTATGTGGAACCGCTGATTGATCTACACGACTTTCAGTTTTTCAGTTTCGTCACACTGACAACCGTCGGATACGGCAACCTTGTCCCAAGGTCCTCGTTAGGACAGTCGCTCGCGATACTGGAAGCGCTGGTCGGTCAAATCTATCTCGTGACCTTGGTGGCGCGGCTGGTAAGCGTATACGGAACTCAACGAGAGTCGCGGGACGTCCGCTTGCTGCTTCAAACGGAAGAGCAGGGCGAATCCGTTGCGGACACAGAGCGGCACGAAGGGCCGGCCAGGCCCGGCACATCCGAACTCGACGCGGAGTCTAGACCATGAACAGCGACGTAAGTCTCTCCGACGCCCCCGCCCCACTCGTCCGGTGCTCATGGGCATTAGCATCCCCGTTAATGGCCGACTATCACGACCAGGAATGGGGAGTGCCGGTACACGACGATCAAAAGCACTACGAGTACCTTCTGCTCGATAGCGCTCAGGCCGGCCTCAGCTGGTCAAGTATCCTGAATCGTCGTGAAGGATACCGTGAGATTTTTGCAGGTTTCGATCCCCGGATTGTGGCGGCTTGGGGTCCCTCGGAAACCGAAGCAGCACTGGTCTCCCCTCTCATTATTCGCAACCGGGCCAAAGTGGAGTCGTCAGTTCGAAATGCCCAAGCGTTTCTGCGCGTCGTCGAAGAGTTCGGCAGCTTCGACTTCTACGTTTGGTCTTTCGTCGGCGGCCACACGATCCTTAACTCGTGGGTAGACGAACACCAAATCCCGTCCGAATCCGAGGAGTCTCGCCGCCTCAGTAGAGATCTCAAGTCACGGGGATTCTCGTTCGTAGGACCTACCATCGTATACGCCGTCATGCAGTCTGCAGGCTTGGTGAACGACCACGTCGTCGGCTGCTTCCGGTATGGCGAGCTGACGGCCGGAAATTAACATGCTCACAGCGCTCACACGTAAGGTCAGTCCGAGGATCTCTGAATGCGAGCTGACCTACCGAGACCGCGTGCCGATTGACTTTGAACGGGCGGCAGCACAGCGTGCGATGTACGAAGAGACGCTTAAATCGCTCGGCGTTAGGGTGACGGCTCTTCCTTCAACCCCCGATCTCCCCGACGCCGCGTTCGTCGAGGACACCGCCGTCGTTCTCGACAACGCGGCGGTCATCGGTTCGCCTCTGCCCTCGAGACGGGCCGAGTTGGAGTCGGTCTCATCGATTCTCGGCGCACATCGCGAGCTCAGGTTCATCACAGGCAACGGCCGCCTCGAGGGCGGCGACATCCTGGTGGTAGACCGAACCATCTTCGCCGGCATTTCGACTCGTACCAACCAAGAGGGGATTCGGCAGCTAACCGGCCACGCCGAACCGCTTGGATACTCCGTCCATCCCACGCGAGTTACCGGCTGCCTTCACCTCAAAACCGCCTGCACCTACATAGGAAACAACACCCTGCTCGCCAATTGCGACTGGTTCCAGGTCGACACTGTCAATGGGCAATTTAACATTGCACCGGTGGTGAGAGACGAGCCTTTCGCCGCCAACGCCTTGTTGATTGAGCCGGCGCGAACGCTGCTGCTCCCGACCTCGGCGTCGCGAACCGCGGCGATGGTGAAGGATGCATCGGAGATGAACGTAGAACTGGTCGACATTTCAGAGCTCGAGAAGGCAGAGGCGGGACTTACGTGCTGCAGCATCATATTCGAGAACAAGCTTTCCTCCAGCGACTCTTGACCTGTCATCGCGTGGCTTCGGCGAGAGTCGCCCCCGGAACGGCCTCGGCCGGCTCCGTCCTGTACAGCTTGGATGGCCACCAATTCCAGCGTCCCAGGATGACTACCATCGACGGCACCAGCAGGGTTCTGACCAAGAACGTGTCCATCAAAATACCGGCGGCGATCCCGTAGCCGATCTCGCGAGACTGCTGGCCGATACTTCCTGACGGCGCCGCAACCCCGAAGGCGGCAAACGTGCCCCCAAGAATGAGACCCGCGGTGGTCACCGATGTTCCGGTTGACCCAATGGCGCGCCGTACAGCCAGCGCAATCGGCAGAGACTTCGCCTCTTCCCGTATTCGGGTCATGACCAGAATGTTGTAGTCGGACCCCAGCGCCATGAGGAAGATGAATATCACCACCGGGATAACGAAGTTCAGGTTTGGCTGCCCTCCAATCCGTACGAACACAATGCAGGTAAAGCCCAATGTGGCAAAGTACGAGAGCACCACGCTGGCTACCAGATACAGTGGAGCAATCAAGCTGCGCAGCACAATCGCGAGCAGAATTGCTATAAGGACGGCAACCACTGGAATCACCCGCTTGAGGTCATTGCCCGAGACCTGGCTGATGTCGTAGGCCACTGGAAGTAAGCCCCAGACACCAGAGGTCGAGGCGCCGGAGGCCATAGCTGCGTGCGCGACGATGGTGCGGAGGGCGGGTACATTGTTCAGCGCTGACTCGCTGTTAACGTTGTTCTTCTTGGGCACGGTAAAGACCTGAAACCCTCTGCCGTCAGGGGTGAAGAACTGAGCAAGACCTCGATACGCGTTATAAGTGGCCGCAGGGATGCCGGTACCAGGCTTCTCCTGAGGAGGAAGGTCCTGAGGTCGCCCCAGCGTGCGATACAGCGAAGCCACTGTGGTCGGGGTGAAACCGTGGGCGGAGAATGGCCCGCTTACCGATCGGAAAGCTGTGCTCGATGCCAGCTCACTCTGAACCTTAGCGGCCGCTGTAGGGTCAGACCACAAGGATAATGGGAAACGAAAGATTGCGACCTCAGGATTAGTTCTGTCCTGTGGGAAATGCTCCTGTAGCAGTAGCTGACCCTTCCCGGAATCGGTGTTGGTCGGGATGGACTGGGAGAACCCACCTGTTTGAGATACCCCGAGCGCACCGAGAGACAGTCCGACAAAGATCACGACTCCTATCAGAAGCGTTGCCCAGGGCCGTGACACGGCGCGCTCCGCAGTCCTGGCCCAAAGACCTTCATGGTGTTCCTTCGAGGCCCGCGGTCGCGTCGGCCAGAACACAGCTCTCCCCAGAACGGCGAGTAGGGCGGGTAGCAGTGTTAGTCCTGCCAGAAGCATTACCGCGATACCTACCGCAAGCGGCGGACCCAGACTCTGATAGATGCCATATTGAGCCAGGGCAAGGCTCGACAAGGCGGCAATTACTGTGAGCCCGGAGAACGTGATTGACTGTCCAACCGTGGAGATGCCCTGCTCAACCGCCTCCTTGGCGCTCATGCCATTGCCCATCTCTTCCCGCATCCGAGAAAGAAGGAACACACAATAGTCGGTCCCCGCGCCGAGCATGAGGACAATCAACACTCCCTCAGTTACGGTGGAGGCCTGAAGGCCAACTTTGGTCAGCTGTCCGATGATCGGGCCGGACAGAGCGAGAGCGGCCCCAGCTGTGATCAACGTCACGACCGGCGCCAGTACCGACCGGAACGCGAAAAGCAGCAGCACGATGACCACTAGATACGAGAGCCCCTGGGCTATGTTGTTGGATTTGCCGGTCTGCTGCTGCAAGTCGTAGTTCTCCGCGGTGGCGCCCGCGAGGTGGTACGTGAGATCCGACGCGGATGGAGTGCTAAACTCCGACCGAATTCGCTGTATCAAAACTCCGGCGTCGCCCGTACCCTGTTGCGGCACCGCGGCCAGTATCTGTGCCTGACGAGCCTGTCCGTCCGGTGAAACTCCAAGGTCCTGCACGGATTTGACGTGCTTCAAGTGGCGAATCGTCTCTTCCAGCCGGAGAATCCCGGCCTGATCCGCCGGCGTCAATCGCCCGCCTTTGGTGGCCGCAACCACCGTGAAAGCCGCCAACGTGTTACTCGTTAGATCGAATTTCAGCGATAGCCTCTGCGCCTTCAAGCTGGCCGAGCTGGCCGGCAGGAAGTCGCTCTGCTGAGTCTTCACGACACTGGCAAGCGCGGGAAGCTCCGCGACACAAAGCCCGCCAAGCACCAGCCACGCGGCAATGATCAGGTAGCGAAAACGAACGACAAGGCGAGCTAGCCCCGCGTAGAAAGCATCCATGTCCGTCGCCCCCTCCCCAGCATTCAACGAGTTCGATCGAACCGGCGTGACATTCGCACGATGTGCACCCACATTACCCACGTGCCGTTAGGTGCGATGCCTTATGCTCATTCCCCGTCAATTAGCATTTACAGGTATTCTGCGGGCATCCCGTTTCGGAATGCAAGTCAGCAATTACAGCACCGCGATCGCCACTCGAAACGTTAATACAGCCGGTCTTGGTCCCATGCACAAAGACGGCGCTCAGCTGCCCAGCGAAAGCTCCTCGAGCGTGCTGTAAAACGGAGTAAGGACCTCGGGCCCCGCCTCCGTTACAGTCACGACATCGCAGTGCCGAATGCCTCCGAATCCACTGATGTAAATGGCCGGCTCGATGTTGAACGTCGCTCCCACTGCAAGCCTGTCCGACGAAGCTGGATGAATGCGCGGCGGAAAGTCAGAGCTTATGGCGGAAAAGCCGACATTGTGCCCTAGGCCGTGGGTGAAGAAGTCGCCGAATCCTGCCTCTCGCAGTACGTTTCGTGCGGCCCGGTCGACATCTCGGGCCAGAACACCGGGTCGAATCGCCTCCAGTGCATCGTCTCTCGCCCTGAATATCGCCTCGTACATCGACCGAACGCGTTCGCCCGCTCTGCCGAAATGGTACGTCCGGGTTATGTCCGTCCAGTACCCGTCGACATAAGAATTGCAATGGATCAGAACGAGATCGTCACGGCCGACTTTGCGGTCGGTAGTGCGAGCGTAGGCCGCGCCGGCCTTCGCCGAATTGGGACCCGACATGCACCACACGTACCCTCCGACGCGCCTGGCGCCCGGTTCTCGGTGCCCAAGAACAGCGATTGCGCTCCCGAAAGCGGCGGCGATCTCCGCCTCCGAGCTACCCCCAACGATCGATGCAACTGAGTCACGGTAAGCCTCGCCGGCCGTCTGACAGGCAGCCCCGACCTTCCTCACCTCGTATGAAGTCAAAGCAGAGCGAAGCGCGGTGATCTGCGAAACACCAGACTGTAGCTCCGCCTGCGGCACTGCTTGCGCGGCAATATCCAGCAGCGAAGCGCGCCAGTGAAACGCGGCCGAGTACGTAGATTCCTCAAACAGCGGACCATCGTCAATCGCCACGCGTCCGGACTCGAGCCCAAGATCTTGCAGCGCCGCGGAGAGAGGTTCCACAATCGTTTCCACGGGTCCCGTAATCCTATTTATTGACCCGGGCGAATACAGGCGTACGTGATCCGCCCATCCCGCCCTTGCCAGATCCTCCTCGTCCTGCGGGGCGATGACGACGACTGCTCCCGACCGAGTAGCAATCGCCATAGAAGTGCCCACCACCGGCCAGTAACCGCTAACCAGTAATACATTAGACGGCGTGGCACAGAGAAGCGCGTCGATCCCCTCCACGGTCAGGAGATCGGCGATCTTCTTAACGCGTTGACGGTCCGAGTTGCTGTCATTTGAGGATGTGTTCACGTTTAAGCGTAGTTCAATAACTTGTTAGCTTTGAGTACGAACCTCAAGGTAGGTGCAGCAGCCGTGCCAGTAGATGCGCTTCCCGATCGCTATCTGTTCAGCCTCAGTGAATTTACGACAAACCCGTGGTCATTTGAAGAAGATATCGATCACTACTCCAAGCTTGGCGTGGACGCCATTGAAGTGTGCGAGGCAAAGCTGCACAGCTCGGGACTGCCAGAGCAGCTGGAGCTACTGGAACAGTCCGGCCTCGCCGTCAGCTCGATTCAACCTGCGTGCAGAACGTTGTTTCCGAGCGAATCGCAGCCCACTCCAGAGGTTGTCTCCTCACGAGTCAGTCGATTCCGCCAGACGATCCGGGACCTCGCCTCGATAGCTGACACGGTGCCCTTCGTGACCAATACGGGACGGCCGCCGAATGGGAACGGTCAGCTGGTTCTCGACACGGCTGTGCGAGAGTACGGGGACCTGGCCGATTTTGCCGCCGACTTCGGCGCCAAGATTGCGCTCGAGCCCCTGAACCCCACCATCATGAACGTGGAGTCCGCAATATGGACACTCGAGCAGGCGATGTTGGTAGTTCACGCGGTCGATCGTCATAATTTCGGCGTGTGCCTTGACTTCTGGAACATATGGCAAAATCCGGCTGTCGAAAGCGCGATCGAGTCGTGTGGGGACCGGATTTTCGTCACTCAGGTCAGCGACTGGAGGATGCCTCAATCCTACCAAGATCGTCTTGTCCCGGGACAGGGCGAGATCCCCTTGCCGCGCCTCATTAGCGCAACGATGCGGGCGGGTTACCGCGGCGCATACGAAGTAGAGATCTTTTCGCAGGGAGTTCCTGACTCCCTCTGGGCCGGCGACCTGGTGGAGCTTATTCGAAACTGCAGAGAGGGAATGGATGCTGCCTGGAGCCAGGCGCACCATCAGTAAGCCCGGCCGCGCCCCAGACCTAAAAATGCCAGAATCCATCGCGCAAACATGGCGAGTATGCCCAGATTGAAGCGGTGACGGCGAAGTCGCCGTGGCGATGTAGATATCTCACTCGTGCTGAGATGCGGCATGCTCCCGGCTCCCGTATCCCTGAGATGCTCACTCGCCCGCTTCAGGAAATCAAGATCTTCCGCAATCTGAAAATCGGGTCGAAATCCTCCCAGGGCGAAGAAGAGCCGGCGCTCGCAATACATCATCTGAGCCCGTACGCCAAATCTGACCTTTCCGAATTCCATGAGCGCAAAGAACGCCCTCTCCAACCGCGTCCCACCATCGGCCGTCACTTTGATTGAAGCCACCGGATGGCCGCGGAGGTAGAACAACGCGACTTGTCTCGCTAAATCTGGAGCCATGCGCGAATCGGCATCGAGAAAAATGAAAATCTGCCCGGTAGCTGCTCCGGCTCCGGCATTCTTTGCCCTTCCAACCCCGCGAACCGGCTCCGACACCACTCGGAGAGTCATCGCCGGGTGGGCTTCTCCAAAGGCTGTAGTGATTGCGGCGGTCGCATCACTCGATCCGTTGTCAGCCACGACGCAGTCAATGCGTTCTAGCAAATACTCTTGCGAGAGAACAGATGAGAGTGCCGCCGCGATATACGCTGCTTCGTTTCTAGCCGGAATGATTACCGAGACCGCCGGCAGATCCTCGTTTCGGACCCCAGCCCTGCCACCCTCTACACGGACGGTCATTTCCTGAGGCCGCTCGAACCAGCGTTCATAGCATTACGCGCGTACACAAAGAGTCGAATAAGCCGCAGTACGTCTGCGCGGTATACGTTCCCAACCGCATGAGGCTGCCTAGAGTCTCAATTACGCGCATCCACCTTCGCCGCCCGGTCACGTCCGGGTGTAGATAGACTGACACGACGTCTGCCCTCCTGATGGCGGGGGCCATGAGGAAGTTCAACGCTCGAATGCCGACCTCGTGCGGCCCCGACCCTCCCATATAACCGAAGCCCGGAGTAAATTGAGTCTCGCGACGGTCAAGCAGCTCGATTGAGTACATTCCTATGTACGTCGACAGCCCGGTCGAACGAAGGACGTCTTTGTACTCGACAGGCAGCAGCCACGCCGGAGCACAGAAGCTTGAAGGCGTCGGCAAGGATGCCCGCTTGAGTTCGGCCAGTCCAGCGGCGACCGCCGTCCGGGCTTCTTCGAGAGACAGTGACAAAAACTCCGACGCCTCAGGCGCAAAGAGTCGCGCGCGGACACCAGTCACAGCTGATCCAGCCACAATCGGACCTCGCACTCGATGTTGTTCCCCGTGCAGACAAACCTCAGAACCCGCATCGACCTCACGCTTGAGGAATGCTACGAACTCGGGGTGCTGCGACAGCCGGAAGGTGCCATGCCAGTTCGGCACGACGTTGAGGACCAGACGAGATACCCCAGCGGCGCGCAGGCGGCCTACCTGTTCACGAATATCCGTGTCAAAAGCGGGAGTGACGTCGTGAAGGCTGACAACGAGATGCTGTCGCATTTCCGGCGGATGTGCCGTCAAGATGACGCCGCCAGCGACAGGTCCGGCAGACCGCGGCGCAGTACTTCGGCGGCCCGCAAGGCGAAACGCGGGCCGTTCCAGGCCAGCCATCCCAGGTCCCGCCACGCCCCGGGACGCAGTGCAGCCCGTGCCGGTTGGATCCATTCCTGAGAGATAGGATGTGTCGGGCTGTCGAGAATAACTCGAACAGTGGCCACTCGCAATCCAGTGTTGGCCAGGAGCGCGGTCTCCATGTCCGCTGCCACGAAGGACTTCGACGACCAGCGCTGCCGCTCCGGTCCGGTGATGAGGCCGGACGCAGTCAGCAAAGGGCGCGTGTCGAGGCGATAACCGAGAGACCGAGCCGCAGTCACCAAAGCCATCGTGAAGGCGGGATCGCAAACGACCGTTGACCCGTCTTCCAATCGAGCGACCTCTGGAATAAAAACTGTGCCTGGTGTCAGGTCCGTCACGAGCGAGCCGGCTAGGCCGCAGATAACAACACCGGCTAGCCCTGCAGCTCGCCGCCATTCGCGAAGTGCGACTCCTGAGTGTGTTGTGTGCTGCCGCGACAGCTTGCGCTTGAGCGCCCAGTGCTCGAGAAACGTGGGCGCGATGAGCTCGAGCCCGGAGGTCGTGGACAGGGCACTCCTGTCATCACTCACGTGCTAGTGCCTCTCGATCCTCCCATAAGATGGGACGCCCGCCGGAAGAAATCCTCGCCCACGGACCGGTCAGCCAGCGTCAGTCGGCATATCCATGGTCGCGGTACCAACGCACCGAACGCTCAAGGGCAGCCGAAACGGACGTAGGACAGAAGTCAAGCTCTTGACAGGCCCGATCGCTGGTGACAAACATCTTCTCGACACCCATGCGGACTCCCTCGATCGGAATCATCGGGGTCGCTGCTTGGATCCGGCACCGTATTTCGTCTGCCCATGCAAGGCCAAGCGCCAGGGAAAACGGCATCTCAAAGCGTGGAGGTCGGCGACCGCACAGGCGGGCGAGCTGCGTCCACAGCTCCTGTAGCTCGAGGTTGGTCCCCCCAATGAGATAGCGCCGTTTTGGCTCTCCCCGCTCGAGCGCCAGAACGTGCGCCCGAGCCACATCCTCTACGGCGACAACGTTGAGTCCGCCGGGAAACGTAGCCAGCATGCGACCCTTCATGAAATCGACGATCATCTTGCCGGTCGGAGTAGGTTTCCAGTCGCCCGGGCCAACCGGGGCGGTCGGAAGAACCAGCACCACGGGGATCCGAGCGGCCAGCGCAGCTCGCTCTTGCAGAATTTTCGACCGATGATATCCGAGCTGCGAATCGGATCCGACCGCAACGTTAGCCTCATCTGCGGGCTTCCCGTTCCGCTGGGGGCCAACAGTCGCTGAACTCGACGTCACGACAACGCGTTCCACACCCGCGATGCGCGCCGCCTCGAGTAGAGACTTGGTTCCGGCAACGTTGACCCGAAAGGCGCTTCTTCGATCTCGCGGAGCGAACGAATATGAAGCGGCCGCATGACACAGAAAGCGGCAGCCCCGCAGGCTACTCACTAACTCCCCCGATCTCGTCACGTCGCCGTCAACCCACGTCAGCCTCTCGCACGGAGCCGGAGCCCGTCCAAATGGCCTTCTAATCAGAGCACGGACCGTGTAACCCGCCCTCAGCAGCTCCGCTAACACATGGCTGCCAATAAAGCCGGTTCCTCCTGTCAGAAAAACCGTGTCATCCGGCAAGCTATGCCTTCCAGGTCCTACAGGGATTGGCCCTCTTCGGTGATCTACAACCGTATCGGCGCATCAACGGCTAGTTGTGGCTGATGGTCGACTGAATTGCTCCGCGAACAACGTCAAAAGTCGCGCGAATAGATTGGGTCGGCGATTGCATGGTGGCATTGACCGCCGTCGGCTCGTATCCGCAGTGAGCCATACAATTCTCGCACCGAGGGTCTCGTCCCCGGCCGTACGCGTCCCAGTCGGTTGTGTCTAACAGGGCTTGGTAGGAGGATGCATACCCGTCCGACATCAAGTAGCAGGGCCGCTGCCACCCCAGAACGGAGTAGCTCGGTATTCCCCAAGCAGTACATGTAAAGTCGACCTTACCCTCCAAAAAGTCAAGAAAGAGCGGCGAGTGGTTGAGTCTCCACTTCTGCCGCATACCTCGACTAAAGGCGTCGCGGAATATCTTACGCGTCCGCTCCACACCCAGAAAATGCTCCTGATCCGGGGCTCGCTCGTACGCATAACCGGGAGAGATCTGCATCGCGTCAACTTTGAGGTCGTCGTTCAGATAGTCCAGCACCTGCCGCACGGTCATGGAATCGTCCTGATCGAAGAAGGTGGTGTTGGTCGTGACCCGAAAGCCCCGGCTCTTCGCCTCCTTGATGGCTTCGACGGCCTTGTCAAAGACACCAGGACGGCAGACGGACTCGTCATGCCGCTCACGTAAACCGTCAATGTGGATCGACCAGGAGAAATACGGAGACGGGTGGAACAGGTCGAGCTTCTTTCGCATCAGGATTGCGTTGCTGCAGAGATAGACAAAGCGTTTGCGTTCTATGAGAGCGGCTACGACCTGATCAATCTCCTTGTGAATTAGGGGCTCCCCTCCCGCGATCGACACCACCGGAGCTCCACACTCCTCGACGGCGTCAATGCATTCCTGCACCGAGAGGCGACGGGCCAGGATATCGTTCGGGTGCTGAATCTTCCCGCATCCGGCACACGCCAGATTGCACTGGTACAGAGGCTCGAGTTGCAGCACTAAGGGGTACTTATCGCGACGCTTCAGTTTCTGCTCAAGAATGTACTTCCCCACGACGAAGTTCTGTCTCATCGTGATAGGCATGGTAAACCCCCGATTTCAGATTATCTGGGTGAGAAGTCACCCTGGGAGAGCACAACCCGACCTGCCTTGGCCTCGCAGTGCCTGGAGCCGGTTCGCTCAGGCGATCCTTTCAAGAGCCAGCACGGAGAACGCAGGTATAGTTGATTATAGGGATGGCACAGTCCGAAGCCGTTGCAAGGCCTGTGCCGAAGGATTAGACCAACCTCGGGGTTTAGATCGTCGCAGGGGGATGTATTCCCCGCGGCCTTGGAATTGCACAAAGGGCTCCATACAAGTGGGATGAAAGGGACTATTCCCTTCACCGGATGAAGCCATCCGGCAGAATCTTCTTGATCTGGGAGGGACGGTGGCTACTCCGGCGTCATCCGCAGTCAGTCCTGGGTTGACGGTGAGTCGAAAGGCTGACCACCTACGAATAAACATCGAAGAAGACGTTAGCGCCAAGGGTATAACCAGCGGATTCGAGAACTATCGATTCGCGCATGTCGCCCTCCCGGAGCTGGACCTCGACGAGGTCACCACCAGCACCAGCCTCTTTGGCAGGAATCTGGATGCCCCGATACTGATTTCATGCATGACCGGGGGCGTAGCCCAGGCAGAAATCATCAATCGCACCCTCGCCACCGTCGCCGAGGAGTTCCGCCTGCCCCTGGGACTTGGCTCCGCTCGAGTTCTGCTGGAGCACGAGGAGGTTCTTCCGAGCTTCGACGTTCGTGACGATGCTCCCAGTGTTCCGCTGTTGGCCAACCTCGGCGCCGTGCAGCTAAATATGGGCGTCAGCACCGACGATTGTCGCAGAGTCGTCGATCTACTCCGAGCGGACGCTTTGGTGCTCCACCTCAATGCTCTCCAGGAGGCACTGCAGGCCGAGGGCAACACGAATTTTCGTGGACTGTTGGTCAGAATAGAGAGACTGGCCCGGCAGCTGGACGTTCCCGTAGTCGTCAAGGAGATCGGCTGGGGCATATCTCCGGACCTCGTCGTTCGACTCTTTGAAGCCGGCGTGTCGGCCGTCGATGTCGCCGGCGCCGGAGGCACGTCGTGGAGCGAGGTTGAGCGCCACCGTCACGGCTCTCACATCCTCGCTGCCGTAGCCGAATCCTTCGCGGACTGGGGCCTTCCCACATCGGACGCGGTGCGCGACGCAAGGGCGATAGCTCCCGACTCGCTGATATTCGCCAGCGGGGGAATCCGGACCGGAATGGACGTGGCCAAAGCTGTCGCTCTCGGCGCGGATCTCGTCGGTCTTGCCGGCCCCTTCCTGCGAGCCGCGTCGGAAAGCATGGATGCGGCCAGAAACCTAGCCGATACGCTCATCCGCGTGCTCCGAACCACGATGTTCGTGACGGGTTCTCGTGATATTGCATCGCTTCAGTGCAGTCCCCGCCTTCTACGCGTCAGTTCGGCCGTGGGCGTGCGCCGAGCCACTCTTAGTTACACCACGCCGGGCTCGCATGAGTTTCTGGACATTACTGATGACGTGCTTAGGGTGGTACACCAATGCGGCGTACGAGAGGGTGTCGCCCACATCTCATCGATTCATACCACAGCGGCAATCAGCATTAACGAGAACGAGCCACTGCTACTAGAAGATTTTCGCTCACTGCTTCAGCGACTCGCACCTGTCGGCGACTATGAGCACAACGACCTGAGTCGGCGCTATGATGTTGGATCAGATGAACCCAAAAATGGCGACGCCCATTGTCGCGCGCTCATCCTCTCCCCCAGCGAGAGCGTTCCGATTACCGCCGGAAGGCTTGATCTCGGCACCTGGCAGCGCATCTTCCTCATAGAGCTCGACGGACCGCGCAGCCGACAGGTCACTGTTCAGGTGATCGGCCGATGACTGATCTGACCGAGCTGCTCTCGGCAGATGCTTACTGCCGCTTCCTGGCCAATCGTCACTACGAGAACTTCTCGGTAGTCTCCTTGCTCTTGCCGCGACCAGTTCGCCGTCATTTGACCAGGATTTACGCGTTCTGTCGGACGACGGACGACTTCGGTGATGAGACGCACCTCCTCGGCTATCAAGGAAAGTGCATCGAGCGCCTAAAAACCTGGAAGAGCTCGGTGAACCAATGTTTCGACGGCTTGCCGCCGGTTCACCCAGTCTTGATTGCTCTGAGTCAGACGGTTGGCGCCTGCGATCTGACTCGGGAACCTTTTTTGGACCTCATCGACGCCAACATCCAAGATCAAACGATTTCCTCATATGAAACGTGGTCTGAGCTGCGCGATTACTGCATGTTGTCTGCTGCGCCCGTCGGCAGAATGGTGCTCCGTGTATTCGGAGCGGACGATAACAGTACCATTGGCCTTTCAGATGACGTCTGCATTGGCCTCCAACTTGCTAACCACGCCCAAGACGTACGACGAGATGGCGAAAGAGGAAGGAGTTACATCCTCCAGCAGGACGTGCAGAGCTGTGGAGTGCGCGGTGCTGTCCGAGCCCTCTGCGATCGCGCTCGGTCACTACTGGTCTCCGGAATCTCCCTCGAACAAATGATACCGATGCCGTTGCGAGCTCAGCTTGCCCTGTACCGATTGGGCGGCAACGCAGTCCTCGACGCCATCGAGCACATCGACTACCACACCGACGTCTTGCGTCCAACAGTTTCGACCTGGACCAAATCGCGGCTCATTCCGCTGGCACTCGTGGAGAGCCTCAAATCAACGCAGAGCTTGCCGGCGCGTGCGGCGTAACAGGAGCGTAGCGAGAATCGCACCACAGACCCGGAGACAGCGCATGTTGAATCCTGTAAGTACCCCGACACTGCACGACCGAAAACTGCCAATCGTGCATCTACACCGGCTCTCTCCTAGCGAGCAGTACTGTCAAGAGCTAACCAGGCGGGAGGCAAGGAACTTCTACTGGGGATTCGTGGCCCTGCCGACGGACCAGCGCATCGCCATCTACGCCTTGTACAGCTTCTCGCGTCAGCTCGACGATGAGGTAGACGGCGCACATCACTCACACGGCCGCGCGCTTGTCCGAGTTCCAGAGTCGTTCCGCGCGAGGTCCAATGCCAGGATACGTGACTGCTTTGACGGAAACGGCGTAGACCCTGTAGTCAATGTTCTCAGCGATGTCGTTCACCGCTATGAAATCCCGGAGGAGGAGCTCGAGGCGCTGCTCGAAGGCGTTGAGATGGACCTGAAAAATTCCCGCTACGAGACATGGGAGGATGTCGAGTACTACTGCCGGCATGTCGCGTCGTCGGTTGGACGAATGTGCACCCGAATATTTGGCTTTAACGACCCACAAGCTTTGCTTCACGCTGACCATCTTGGAATTGCTCTACAACTGACCAACATCCTTCGCGATATCCGCGAGGACTTCGATGCCGGTAGGGTCTATCTCCCTCAGGAGGACCTCAAGCGCTTCGGTCTGAAGGACGAGGATCTTTCAAAGCGCATTCCGGGACCAGAATGGGATAGTCTCATCCGGTTTGAAGTGGCTCGGGGTGAAAACTACTTCGAATCCGGGCTCAAAGTTACCCGATACATTCCGCGGCGAGCCGCGGTCTGCGTAATGACTATGGCCGGCATATATCGATCCATTCTCAAGCAAATCGAGGACGACCCCTACATGCCGTTGCGCGAGCGGCTGTCGCTTCGAAAGAGAACCAAGATCAAGGTGATGTTGAGTTCGTGGCTTCGGGCCAAGTAGCAGTCGTCGGCGGCGGCCTCGCGGGTTTGAGTGCGGCCATGCACCTCAAGCGACTCGGGTTCAGTGTCGACCTGTTCGAGAGGCGGCGAATTCTCGGTGGGAAGGCCACCTCATTTGAAATCGATGGTTTCGAGGTGGACAACGGGCAGCACGTGTTCCTCGGGTGTTGCTCTGCCTTTGTTGATTTTGTGCAGGAATCGGGGCTACGGGAACTCGACGGCCGGAGTGTGCTCTACATCCAAGACCGTTTCGAAGCGCTACTGTTGTCTCGCCACCATGCCCCGACTCGGCTGCGATCGGGGCCTCTGCCTGCTCCACTTCATTTGCTTCCCGCATTGCTGGCGTACCGCAGCCTCGGCGTTTTCGGGCGGCTACAAGTCGGCTTGGCGCTTCTTGCCGCCAAACGGCATCCACTGCCGGGTGAGACGTTTGACCAATGGCTCAAACGGCATGGACAGAGCAAGACGTCCCGGTCTTCTTTTTGGGAGCCCTTCCTGGTTCCGGCATTGAATGCGCAGCTTGCGCAGGTAGATGCCCAATCGGCTCTCTTCGTGATTAGAACTGCCTTTCTCCAGGACGCGGGTGCTGCTCGCTTCGGCTGGTCTCGGGTGCCCCTCGGACAGATCGCGGAAGCTGCGGCCGCGCGTCATGCCCAAACCACCCACAGGCGTACCTCCGTCGTCGGACTCAAGATGTCGGATACGTCGACCGGTAACGGCGCCGTTCGTCTCCTACTCACGCAAGGCCGAGAGACGGCTCCCTATGACGCGGTCGTGCTGGCACTTCCGCCGCGGGCGCTTAAAACCGTCCTCGGTCAGCCGAAAGAATTCGGCGTCTTCGGACTCGACGAGTTCCAGGAGGGCGCTATAGTGGACGTGCACCTCTGGTATGAAAGCGAACCCATTGGTTTCGGGTTCGCTGCATTGCTCGGATCACCCGTGCAGTGGGTGTTTGAGAAACCTGCCCCGGCCGGCGAAGCATATTTCTCGTGCAGCATGAGTGCTGCCGACACCCGCTCGAGGCTTAAAAATGAAGATCTAGTGACGCTATGTGACGGCGAGCTGAAGAGCGTCCTTCCCCAGCTGCGAGGACTGATGCCTCTGAGGTCCGCCGCCACCCGCGACCCTGAGGCTACCTTTGTGCCCTCAGTAGGTTTGAATCGACCAGGTCCCGGCACAAGGTATAAGAGCGTCGTTCTGGCGGGAGCCTGGACTCGGACCGGGTGGCCGGCGACCATGGAATCGGCGGTGCTGAGTGGGAAGGCGGCAGCAAACGAGGTGCAGCGGAATCATGCATAAAGAGGTCATCCGGCAGGATGTCGAGCTGGACCGGGCCGTAACCTGGCTGCTGGATCGACAGAGCAGCGACGGATGGTGGACAGCGGAGCTCGAAACCAACGTCACGATGACCGCCGAGCACGTAATGCTGCTTACATTCCTTGGTGAGGACACCGACCCGGTACGGGTCGGTGCGATCCGGCACATTCTGGTGAACCAACGAAACGATGGATCCTGGGCTCTTTTCTTCGATGGGCCCGGCGATCTGAGCACGACCGTCGAAGCCTATTTTGCCCTGAAGCTGCTTGGCATGTCACCCTCTGATCCGTCTATGCAAAAGGCCCAGAGTTTCATTCTCAGTCAGGGCGGACTCGCGGAATCCAGGGTGTTCACGAAGATTTGGCTGGCCCTGTTCGGGGAATACCCATGGAAAGGCATCCCCAGCATGCCGCCCGAACTGGTCTATCTTCCGCCCTCCATGCCGCTGAATCTCTATGACTTTGCCTGCTGGGCTCGGGGCACGATTGCCGGTCTGCTCATCGTCATATCTAGGCGCCCAGTCCGTCCCTGCGGCTACAGTGCCGCCGAGCTCATCCTGCCCGGGACGGAATCGGACTTGACTAAAGTGCCCGGATCCGGAATCTTCTGGTGGGCCGATAAGGCGTTGAAACTGTATGAAAAACTGCCCTTCCAACCTGCTCGGAAGCACTCGCGCCGCAATGTTGTTCGGTGGATCGTCGAGCGCCAGGAGGCTGACGGCAGTTGGGGTGGAATACAGCCGCCGTGGGTCTACTCTCTCATCGCCTTGAACCTGGAAGGTATGAGCGCTGACCATCCCGTAATGCGCAAGGGCCTGCGGGGGCTGAACGGATTTGCGATTGAGGACGAACGTGGCTGGCGCCTCCAGGCGTGCATGTCTCCAGTTTGGGACACCGCTCTCTCTGTCCTGGCCTTGAGACGGTCCGGAGTCGCTAGAGATCACCCGGCTATCGTGAAGTCAGTTACCTGGCTCCTGCAAGAGCAGATTAGTGGTGGAGGAGACTGGCAAGTCCGGGCGCCAAGCGTCACAAGCGGAGGTTGGGCATTCGAATTCGCCAACGACATCTACCCTGATATCGACGACACGGCGATCGTAGCACTGGCGCTGTTGGAGGCCTCCGGCGACCCCGAGCTAGAAGCAGCGGTCGACCGCGCCACGCGGTGGGTACTCGGCATGAGATCGAAGAATGGCGCCTGGGGCGCCTTCGATAAGGACAATACGCGTCAGCTCGTCTATAGGCTTCCCTTCGCTGACTTCGGCGCCATGCTCGATCCCCCTACTGAAGATGTGACCGCGCACGTGCTGGAGCTTCTCGCCGGGCTCGGTTACTCGTTCCGTGATCGTGTGGTCGCCGAAGGAATAGACTACCTGCAACGCAATCAGCGCCCTGACGGCTCCTGGTTTGGACGATGGGGAGTCAATCACATTTATGGCTCATGGAGTGCTATTCAGGCACTGGCCTCATTCCCCGAGCGAACCGGAGCAGTTCAAACCATGATTGACCGCGCGGCCGTGTGGATTATTGGGCGGCAGAACGGCGATGGAGGCTGGGGCGAGACCTGTCATTCCTACGAAGATGCCTCATTCGCGGGCGTCGGCGTGAGTACCCCGTCACAGACGGCATGGGCGGTCCTGGCACTGCAATCCGCTGGACTTCGAAGCCAGACGGCCGTGCACCGCGGAGTCGACTTCTTGAGAAGGACGCAGATCGACGGAACATGGGTAGAGCCGCAGTACACCGGCACCGGATTCCCGCGAGACTTCTATATCAATTACCATCTATACCGACACATCTTCCCAACCATGGCGCTTGGCGGCGCGAATGCCGTTTGACCTCGTGTACCATTCCCGATCAATCCCGTGCGAGCATCCTCGAGTTCTCGACGGCTGAGCGGGCCAAAGCCTGCCGCCCAGCAACCCTTCACTCGTTCGTGGATGTCTGCATGTCCCCTACCTTCCCGGTCGCGGGAAAGGGCTTGATCGCTCCCACTAGAGCTGCTGCAGTGCCAAGAAACGCGAGTGCTCGCATCCAAAGTGGCAGGCGAATCCCAAGAGCACTGTCCAGAGAGTAACGCCCGGGTCCTTCAATGGCGACCGCTGCTGCCGTGGCGGCATTTGTGAGTGCCAGCTCCGCCCCGCCTTCGCTCGCCCAAATGGGTTTACCCCAATGAACCTTCGCCGTCGCAACAACCATAGCGGCGATGGCGGCGAGCGGGCCAAGTGGATTCAAGAAGCCAAGAATCGTCAGTATTCCTCCCACAAACTCCGACAGACCTGCCAGCACCGCCCACAACTTTGCCGGTTTCAATCCCATTGACTCGGCAAAGCCCTCAAAACCGGGCAGCCCAGGGCCGCCGAACCAACCAAACAGCTTCTGCGCTCCATGCCCCGCGATCAATGTGCCGGCAACTGCTCGCACCAACAGCATCCCAATGCCGGGTTCCTTCTTCTTTGTCCTCGCGCCCACAATCAGCCTCCTTAGTGAATGCGATCCTGAGGCAAAAACCATGCCTGAACAGAGTGGCCCGGATACTTCAAGTACAATATGAGCAATCTTTCGAGGAGACTGCCGGATGCAAACTATCGTCAGCCACGTCTACGTGCATGGGCCGGTCGGGACACGACCCGACGACACCCAGCCAACGCCGATGCGCCCACTCGATTCAGTAGAGGCAGTCGAAGGCATGGGGCTTCGCCAGGACCCCCGATACTTCCGCCGGATTGTTGATGGGCCGGAACGCAAGCGACAGGTGAGCCTGATCGACGAAGGCACGATAACTCGCCTCGAACAAAGATTCGGCCCGGTGCCCCGCGACTGTATCAAGGCTCAAATCGTCCTGGGCGGCGACGTATTTCTGCCGGATCTGGTAGACCACACGATAACGTTCGATAGCGGTGCGGCCATCACAATAGCAAAGTATCGTGAGCCGTGCTACGCAATGGATCTAATCATCGATGGGTTAAGAACCGCAATGACAGACGGTCAGCAGGGAGCCCTTGGCCGCGTGGTCGCCTCCGGGCTCATAGCCGTTGGTATGGGCGTGAAGATCTCGCCTATCTCAACACTCCCTGCCGCCGGCTAGTTACCCGACAGCCTGGCAACCTGTTCCAGCAGCTCTTTGAATTCCCGCATCGACATCGACCACGAGAACCTTGTTCGCACCGTCGATCAACTCGATCTCCTCGACCCACACGCAGCCAGGAAACCCACGGGCATTCCTCGGGCGCACACTGGGGCTTCTCCGTCCGCCGCCCCTTCGACTTCACACTTCGTTAGTGTACCGGCAGTTTTCGGACCGCGCCCTGCGGTCCCGGCATTTTGTCCTAGCTGCCCTTCGCTACCCGGTCTGCCCCCGAGTAGACATTACACCTCGTACCACGGAGAAAGCCCACCAGCGTCATACCCGATTCCTTTGCCAGCGCCACCGCAAGACTCGTAGGCGCTGACACCCCCGCCAGAAGCGGTATGCCTGCCATGAGAGCCTTCTGCACGACTTCAAACGAACACCTGCCACTGACCATGAGAAGTGAGTGCTGCATCCGAACGTCTCGCCGGTGGAGCGCCGCACCGATGACTTTGTCGACGGCATTATGTCTCCCGACGTCCTCGCGCAAGATGAGCAGGTCCCCTCGATCGTCAAAGAGCCCGGCAGCATGCAACCCTCCGGTGCGTTCGAACACTCGCTGTGCATTGCGCAGCTGCGGCTCCAGCGCATAAAGGACTTCCACTCCGACAGAGATGCCGGACAGTGAATGGTGTGCCTTCGCGCGAACCGAGGCGATGGTGGCCTTTCCACAGACCCCACAGCTCGACGACATATAGAAGTTTCGCTGCCAGCGCCGCGGATCAACCCTTCTCGGATCGTGCATGTTCACGTTGACGGTATTGTCCACCGCCTCCGACGACTCGGGTTCGCAGTACCCGATCGAGGCTATATCCCCTACCGAGTCGACGATTCCCTCGGTAAACAGGAATCCCCGCACGAGATCGAAGTCGTCCCCCGGCGTCCGCATTGTCACTGCGATGCTCATTCCGGCGAGACGGATCTCAAGCGGCTCTTCAGCGGCCATGGAGTCTTCGCTGACAGTGCACCGATTCCCGATCCATCGGTGGACACCTGCAAGGCTCTCGTCGCCGCGGCGAGAAGATACACTCATCAGCTTCTACGTCCCCGAGAGACGTTCACAACTGTACCGACCTATTGTCCTGACCAAGCCGCCGCCCGCCGTTGAATGTTATGTCTACTTGATGGTATCATAGGTTGATGAGTTTACATTCGACGGATACACAGTCGCCGGCGATAGAGCCGGCTTTTTTGCGTCACTATGACTTTCCCCTCGACGACTTTCAGCAGGAGGCAATCCAACACTTCCGAGAGGGTCAGTCGGTAATGGTTGCAGCGCCGACAAGTGCCGGCAAGACAGTGGTGGCTGAGTATGCCCTGTGGCGAACTATCGGTGCCGGAAAGCGGGCGATCTACACCACACCCATTAAGGCGCTGTCAAATCAGAAGCGCCGCGACCTCGAGCACTTCTTCCCCGGCAAGGTCGGGCTACTGACCGGAGATCGCTCGGAGAATCGCGATGCTCCTGTTGTGGTCATGACTACTGAAGTCTTGCGAAACATGCTGATCGAAGACCCCGCTGCGATGGCCGGAGTTGAGTGTGTCGTGTTCGACGAGGTTCACTATATCGCGGACCCGGAGCGCGGCACCATCTGGGAAGAGTCGATTATCTCCTGCCTCTCCGAGATCCAGCTCGTCTGCCTGTCCGCAACCATCGCTAATGCCGGAGAGATAGCTGACTGGATCAGCCAGACTCACAGGCCAATCGCCCTCGTCCGGCACGACGACAGACCGGTACCGCTGCAACACTACTCATTTTCGGGCAATTCGCTGCGCCTCATTCGCGACTTGAACGGAAACCGTGTCGACTCCATTCCTTCAGATAGACGCCGGGGCCGCAAGCCGTTCGCTGAAGTGAATCCCCCGGCGGTGGTCGAAGCGCTCCGCCGCGCCGATCTGCTTCCCGCAATCTGGTTCGCCTTCACCCGGCAGGGGGTGGAGGATGACGCTCGACTGTGCGCTCAAGCCAATCCCCCGTGTGACGGCGAACGGCGCGACGCTATTGAAAGCGCCATTGCTTGGACACTCTCGTCGATGCCGCGGGAGGATCGGAAGCTGCCTCAGCTTTCCAATCTAGTTGATCTCCTGAGACGCGGCGTCGGATTTCACCACGCCGGCCTTCTGCCGCCCTGCAAGGAGTTGGTGGAAGACCTCTTTCTGCGCGGTTACCTCTCGGTCGTCTGTGCGACGGATACCCTCGCGGTGGGCATCAACATGCCCGCACGCACTGTTGTGATCAGCAACCTATCACGGCCGGTGGGCGGACTGCTCACGCCCAATGATTTCAGCCAGCTCACGGGACGGGCGGGCCGTCGTGGAATCGATCGGCAGGGCGCAGTAGTGATGTTGCCCTCATTCCGCTATGAGTTCGAGCGAGCGTATGCATCGGTCACGGGGCCTATTGAGCCGATAGAAAGTGCCTTCAACCTTCGCTACAGTACACTACTGTCCCTCTTCGGACAAAAGGGGGCCGAAGACCGGTTGGCTAGCTTGATTCGGTCGAGCCTGCGCCAGTTTCAGCTGTACGGAGAGGCGCGACGGGCCGAGCGCAGCCTTGAGGCTTTGGACCGAGAGCTGTCTCAGCTTCCCGCCCTGACGGTGCTTGCCGGTCGCGAGGGAGAGCTGGACGAGTACCTCGCGATCCAAGGTCAGCTTACCGTCACTCAGAAGTCTCGCCGGCTGAACGGTCACCCTCCCCATGGCCGTCACGACGGCAAACGGCGCCGGCGCATGAGCGCGCGCGAGATAGCGCTACGTCAGCTGCTCGAAGGGCATCCGCTCCATAACATCGCTCAGGATCCGGAGTTTCTTGAAGAGGCAGCCTCGAGAATCCACCTCCTACGCCGCCGAAACCGTTTGACTCGGACTATCGAGGATTCAAAGCGCGAGCGAGACCGCGACGCGAAACGAACTGCCCATGCCGTCAACACTGTCTTGAAGCGGCTGGGATATGTCGACGACCATGGCCTTTTACTTAAGGCCCGTGGACTACGAGAGATGGTCGCGGCCGGAGGAATCGTGCTGTCCGAGATGTATCACCGCGGCGACCTTTCGCACCTAAATGCAGCTGAGCTGGCCGAGGTATTGAGCTGGTTCGCATCGGACGTCGACCGCCGGCGATACAATTCCTTCTCTCTGCCGACCGACCTGGAGTTTGTCAGAGCACAGGCACAGACGACTCACCGTCGCGTTAGCGGGATCGAGGATGGGCAAGGGATTCGTTTGGCCCAGGGGCCCAGCAGCTGGTTCTGGGGCGTGGCGTTGGCCTGGTGCCGGGGAGCCTCAATCTCTGAGATCGTCCCGAACATCCAGATGGGCGAAGGAGACGTGGTTTCAGTTCTAAACAAGACCGTTGATCTTCTCGATCAGTTTCGGTCCTTGCTTCTCGCCTATGGTGACGATAAGATGCTGCGCCTTTGCGCCGAGGCTAAGACTCTGCTCGTACGCGGCCTGGTTGCGGCGCTTCGCTCGGATCCCCTGTTGACTCGTGAGGATGATCTGGTAGCGGTGTGACCCCAGAAGTACTCCTTCGTAGGTGGCCAATGACATCTGGACTTCTGCAGGAAAGCCGAGCCGCTCTCCGGCGAGAAGTATGAGAATGGTGCGCGCGGGCTCTCGGTCGACACAGATGCCTGTTCAACTCGTCGATTCTGTGCGAACCGGTGAAGGACGCTCGCCCACGACCGCCAGCTCTGCGGGTGTCTCGCGCGGTGCAACACTTCGCCGGCGAGACCAACCAACCTAGTACATACGCCCACGGTAGAACCTGTTGCAATCATCCGCGAAGGCAGAAGACGAGTCCTTTCCGTCACTCAGCCTAACCCCGTCCAACTCATCACCGGCTGCATTGGAGCCGATCCTACTCCACAAGCATCAGCTACGGGGCCGCAACTTCCTGCTCGGCAACAAACAGGGATTCATGCTTCATCTTCCCGCCGCGAATGGCGCCAGTGCCAGGACCATTCACCGGTCGAAGTGGTACGGCGCCTCATTCAACGGCAGAAAGTACTTCGAGGCCTTCGTATGTCTCGATGAAGATCGCCGAATGCTTTCCCGTCGGGTGCAGCAAAGCTTCGTAACCGACGGAGTCCTGGCACGGCGCCAATATGACTCCGGAGTGAGCGAGAGCTATTTCGTTCCCGACTACCTGACCGCCCTCGTTTGGGAAGCCAGTGGACCGACCCCGCTCGAAGTGCACCCGCTATTCGACCTGCGCTATGTCAGAAGTGTTAAACCCGACAGTATCTATTCGATGGACATCGTCGAAAATCTCGTCGTACTGAGTCGTGAGATCTCCTTCGGCTCCGACGCCGAGGGCAACGACGTAAGCGAAGCGACGGCCGAGCCTCTGATCGAGACCTTGTGGGCGGCGTGCGCCGTGGACCGAGGGGATATCGAATTGGCGCCGCCTGGAAAGCGATGGCGGCCAATGTGGTACAGCCTCGATGCTGCCAGGCGCCGATATCTTAGACGATTGGCCCAGCGAGACGTACCCGTAATCGAGCACGCTCCAATGTGGGAGCTCGCCGCCGAATGGGTATACGCTCCTCTGACCATGTTCACACGCGGTGAGGCGCGCCTCGCCTTGGGGTTTGCATCGTCGGAATCCGAAGCCGTCGAGATCGCCCGATCTGCTTTGACCCATTACGATGACCACGTGCAACAGAAGCGCCTGAGGCTCTCCCAGCTGCTGCACCACACCTGGTTTTCGTGCGGTCACCCTCCGACGGATCTGGCATATTCTCACGTGGTTTCACGGATAACAGACTGCCTGATAATCGGCGAGAACACCGAGGAGGGAGTGCCGGCTCCGACCGGCGGCCCCGCCATCCTGGCCGGTGACGCCTACTTCCAAGAAGCGTGGAAGCGCGACGAGAACATCGCACTCGGGGGCTTACTGGCCACGAGTCAGTATTCACTGGCGCGCAGCATCATCGACTCGACCTGGCAGCGTCAGGACGAAACAACGGGTCGTCTTCCCCTCCGCCAACGTCCGGGCGAGAATCCCGGATACACATCCAGCGATGGCACCCTTTGGGCGCTCTTTCGCATGGCCCAATATGTACATGCCACCGGAGACCTCGAGGCGCTCACACCCAAGCTGCCGCTCGTCGCGCATTTCTTCCGACGAAGCCTCACCCACGTCTGGCAAGGACTGCTCCCATCGGGCGGCGTTGCCGTCGCCGGTCATGACTGGGAGACCTGGATGGACACCGAATTCTCCGCGCGGGTCGGGTACCCTATCGAGATTCAGCTGCTGTGGCTGGTTTGTCTCCAAGAATACGCGCCCGCCATAGGTCTAAGCGAGCCCGAGCTGCAATCTGCTATGGACGACGCGGCAGACTCCGTCAAGGCATCTTTGGAACGATTTCGAAACGGAGACTACTTCGTCGATCACCTCACCCCCTCGCTTGATCCGGTTAACCTTCTTACGCCGAATTCCTACTTCTGGACGATCCTAGGGATTGATCTCGACTGGGACTGGGAACAGCGCAGCCTCCTCCTGGGGCGACACGAGCTCGCCGGCATCTCTGGCGTGCGCACGCTCGCCCGCTCTCAGTGGGAGTCTGTACTTGGTCCCCAGGTAACCGCCCTCGCCCGCAGCGGGCGTCCTCTTCCCAGCGTGGGAAAGGCAAACTATCACCGTGGAGTCGAGTGGAACTGGCTAGCCCAGCTGTTTGTGGTGGGAGAGCTTCGCCACGGTCGCCCTGACATGGCCTTCGATCACTACCTCGCCCGGCAAATCCACGACGCCGGGACCTTTGGAGGGTTGGGTGGCATCAGCGAGGTGTTCGATCACCGCGGCCCCGCCGGCCCGGACTTCCAGACCTGGAGCATGACCGGTCTGCTTGAATCACTCCGCGGCTTCGCAGGAGTAACAATCGATGCCTCTAGCAGCACCATTCGGGTGAGACCACAAAAACCCCGCCGCTGGCCCTATATTCGCGCCCGTTGCGCGATCGGCTCCGACACCTTTGTCATGCACTATGAGAGTTCTCGTACCGAACGCCGTCTCTCGATCGTCTTCGACGATGAGCCTGCCCCCCAGATCAATCTGGAGGTGGAGTTCGATCTCAAACCGAGCCAACGCCCTCGACGTCTTCGCCTCCGACGTGTTGTCGGCGAAACCGACGAGACCTCGTGGCACGAAACGACCGACCCGAGGCGAGTCAGACTAAGGCTGCACGCCGAACGAGAGCAGGAAATCGTTCTGCGCTTGTGATCGACAGTGTACACCGGCATATTTCCGATCCAGCCTTCCTAATACCCATGTTTGTTTTCACGAATCAGCTAGCCTGAAACGTACTCTTGTTGACCGGCCTAGCGTGTTTTGGGAGTGTCTCTTGGCCAATACTCTGCACCGTGGAAATGACCTGGCCAACCCCCTGGGCCAGCTCGGCGTTGCACAGATCGTCGACTCCATCCCCGACGCAGTTGCCGTTGCCGATGCCAACGGTCAAATCGTCTATCTCAATAGGGCCTGGCAACGACTCATGGGAGCGGTTGATCGCGCCGAAGCCATCGCGATGGGCAATAGCCAGCTCGAGAGAGCGCAGGTTAGACATACCCGAGTGGATGGCTCCCCGGTCAGTCAGGATGAATTCGCTATCAGCCGGGCGCTGCGCGGCGAAGAGGTCGAGAACGCGGAAATCATCCTGAATTACGCCGACGGCAAAACCGTCTGGGTTCAAACCAGCGCTCGGCCCCTTCGCGCGAGCGATGGCACCATCGTGGGCGCTATCGCCAGCAGTCACGACGTTACCCGAATGCGGATGTTAGAGCGCGAACATGAGCGGGAGCTCGTCCGTTCTGAAAGGCGCGCTCACGAGTTCGAGGCCGTAATCACCAGCATGGCCGACGCGGTCATCATCACTGATGCGGAAGGGAGAACTATCTTCGCCAATCCTGTCTACACCAGCCTTCTCGGACCATCAGAACCCGGCGAAACAACCCAGGCCAGATTCAAGCGGGTAAAGATGAGAAATTGGGACGGCACTCCCCTCGACGAATCTCGTGGGGTCGTGGCTCGGGCGCTCAAAGGCGAACGTCTCTCGTCCTTCCCGGTTATCATGTCGGGTCCCGGATCCAAGGACATTTATGTCATGGAGAGCGGCGGACCCTTACTCGACTCAACCGGACGCGCTGTGGGAGCGGTCCTCGTCATCCGCGACGTAACTGCTCTCTATCATGCTGACCGTGAGAAGGACGACTTCCTCTCGCTCGTAGCTCACGAGCTACGCACTCCGATAACCGTTATTCGCGGATTCACTCAGGTGCTGCGACGGTCACTCCAAGAAACTGCCACACCTGAGACGAGGCACAGGCTGGACATAATTGACCGGCAGTCAGCTCAGTTGGCGGCGCTGATCAACGAGCTCCTCGACATGTCTCGACTCGAAACTGGCCACTTTGAGCTTCGGCCTACGGCCCTGAATTATCGACATCTGGTCGACACCGTAGTAGAGGACATCATGGCATTGGATCCCGCTCGAAGAATTATCCCGAATGGACCCACCGACCTACGCATCACCGCCGACTCCGAGCGGCTCCGACAGGTCCTGATCAATTTGATCGATAACGCTATCGAGCACGGCCCGGAGGGAACAGCGGTCATCGTGGAGCTTGACGATGACGGGGATGTGATCACAACCATGGTTAGGGACGAGGGACCAGGCGTCCCTGCAGCCGATCGTGAGCGTGTATTCGAGCGATTCTATCGGAGTGGACCCGATTCGACGGGAAGAGGGATCGGTCTTGGTCTGTATATTAGCCGTCGAATAGTCGAGGCCCATGGGGGCCGCATTTGGGTCACGGACGATGAGCACAGCTGCTTTGCGTTTACACTCCCTCGAGAGCGGAGTGAACATGACAGGTAGGCGGTGCGATCCACGGAGAGATACTCCTTGAGCGTCGATATACACCACGGGTCCTGGCGGGTCACCGGACACGCGCACGCGGTTGAGACGCTGTCGAGGTCGATCGAGTCGCCCGCACATTCGTACCTCATCGTGGGACCGGACCACATCGGCAAGCGCACCCTGGCAACCGAGTTCGCCAAGGCGTTGAACTGTGAGGCAGCTACACCTCGGCAGCGGCCATGTCAGCATTGTCTGACGTGCCGGTTGATCGAGGTCGATGGCCACCCCGATGTGTCACGTATTGACCCAGCCGAGGACAAGGATCGAATCTTGATCGAGCAAGTGCGTGTCTTGCGCGAAAGTATCTCCCTCCTCCCGAGCCAGGCCGCGTGGCGTGTCGTGATCATTCGGGCTGATTTGACTGACGGAGCTTCAGACGCTCTGCTCAAAACTCTTGAAGAGCCCTCGTCACAAGTCGTCCTCCTGCTGACTGCTAGGGAAGTCGAAGCCGTCTCCGAGACCATCGCGTCCCGCTGCCGGACGATCATGCTTGGCCTCGTCGATACCGAGACAATTGTTGCCGACCTCGAGCAGACCGGCGTGGCGCCCGCGGCTGCGAGAGATTTGGCGAACCTCTCGTATGGCGCCATAGGGTGGGCCAAGGCGGCAGTCCTCGACCCCGACCTCGGCACCCGCCGCGCAGAGCTTCGAACGAGCCTTGCCGCCTGGAGCAGCAAGTCCCTTGTTGAGCGCCTGTCCGCGGCCGAAACCCTTACCACCGCCTCGAGTCGATCCGATACAAAGCGCGAGCAGATCCTGGAGCAGCTCGAGATACTCTTGACCTGGTGGCGCGACGTACTGCTGACGGTTTGTGGGCAAGCCGATTTGATCCTCAACAGCGGCTCTCGCCCGGAGATTGAGGATTTCGCTGCCAATGTGACGATAAGCCAGGCTGAGAACGTCTTGCGCTCGATCGCCTTGGCCGCGGCGCGCATCGATCAGAATGTCGACCCGCGACTAACCCTTGAGTCACTGGCGATGGCTCTAGGCAATGGCTCTATAAGGGGAATGCGCTGATCGCCTTGGTCCGACCCACCAACGACTCCTCGGCATTGACGATGACGGTCGAAACGGACGTCGACACACCGCTTGGCACGCTTGTGCTGATCGATGTCCACGGAGAACAAATACACTGTGTCGTCGTGGCCACATCCCGTCAGATCCTTTACGCCGGCGTCGAGACCATCGCCCGGTTGATCGCCGTAACTGCTAGAGCCTGCAGCTGGCGTCATCGACTCCGAACTACTGCTTGACGCCCATCCCGCGTCGTCGATGCCCGCCATCTCAGAGGTGACAGCCGTAGAAGGACGGCCGGGCCGCGTGGTCAGCATCGACGTCCCCCATCGGTCTGCAACCATTGAGCTCGACACGGGAGAGTTCGTTGTGATCGACGCCCGGTAGCTGGAGCCCTATCTATCGAAAACCCAGCCTATACGTGCCGGACGGGTCCGTGATTGGTCACTCGGTCATAATGGGACTGGCCATCTCTCCCGAGATGAGTTCGTGACTGATGAGGAGACTTTATGAGGCTGACTCGCCTGTCTGGCACTCCTGCCGCCGTTCTGATTGCCTTCGCGCTGCTGCTGACTGCATTTGCCATTCCACACGGCGCTCGTGCCCGCGTCGCTCAGGTACCGGCGTCGAAGTCACAGACGCTTACGGCAGCTTTCGCCGAGACCATCCCAACCTTGGATCCGGCTGTGGGATACGACCCATTTACCTGGACTGGCGAGCACGCGATCTTCAACGCCCTGCTCGACTACCGCAATGCTCAAGGGGTAAAGGGGACGCAGTTGGTGCCGGACATAGCACTCGCCCTGCCGAAGATTACAGGTGGAGGAAAGATCTACACCTTCCACCTACGTCATAACGTCCGGTTCGCTCCGCCGATCAATCGAATTGTCACCGCCGCCGACTTCAAGTACTCCATCGAGCGGGCGTTAAGTAGAAACACGCCCGGTGCTGCGATGTTTCAAAGCCCTTTCTGGTCTCCATTGGCGGGAACTTCCTCGTTTTGGAAGGGCAAGTCGCGACACATTAGCGGCATCATCGTCAAGGGCAAGTACACCATACAGTTCCGGCTGACTTCGCCCGACATCGCGTTCCAGAATGTTCTAGCCATGCCGTTTGCCTCGGTCGTTCCTCATGAGTGGGTGAAGAAAGAAGGCAAGAACTTCACGGTTAATCCCGTCGGAACCGGTCCATACCGGCTGCAGAGCTTCCAGCAAAATCAGCAGATGGTTCTTGTAAAGAATCCTAACTACTTCCATAAGGGACTGCCGCACGTGGGCCGCGTCGTCATCCAGTTCCACGTGAACCCTCACCTGCAAATCCAGCGCGCCCAGAAAAATCAGCTCGACCTTCCCGGCGACTTCGTGACCAGCCAGGACTATCTCGCCCTGCGCACAGGGCCGTATGCGAAGCAGCTGGATCACGTGCCCGACATTGCGGTGTTCTACCTGGCTATGAACACGCAGATGAAGCCCTTTAAGGGGAATCTAGCTCTGCGCCAGGCATTTAACATGGCCATCGACAAGGGCCACATCCTACGGCTGCTCAACGGCCGTGGCGTCCAGATGAATGGAATTCTACCGCCCACCATGCCCGGAGCGGGCAAGCATTTCACGTACTACAAGTACAGCCTTAAACGAGCCAAAGCCTTGATGAAGAAAGCGGGATATGGCGCCAAGAAGCACTTGAGCATCACGATGTTGCTCAACGGTGACTCACCTGACAACATCACGGTGGCCACCGCTATTCAGCAGGATCTGAAGTACATAGGCGTCAAAGTTACGCTCCATCCCGTGCCGTCGAACACCGCCTACGGGCTGGTCTACACCCCTGGGAAGACCGCGTTCACGCTGTTCACCTGGGGAGAAGATTACCCTGATCCATCCGACTTCTTCGATCCCATCTTGAGCTGTGCCGGCAGCAGCAATGCGGCATTCTTCTGCAGCAAGGCCGTGGACCGTCTGGGAAACAAGGCGCGAGCCACGACGAACAAGTCGAAGCGATACGCCATATACCGTCGAATGGAACGGATGGTCATGGCGCAAGCTCCCTGGGTACCCCTGTACGACGATGTCGAGTGGGAGTTCCACAGTAGCAGAGTCAAGGGATTCTTTATCCATCCGGTGTGGCCGTTTAACTACGATCAGTACCGTCTATAAGCGTTGATCGGGCTACCGCCCGCAGACCTCGAAGAGGAAGAACCGCAGCCGGCGTCAAGAAACATGTGGCGGCGGCTGCGGCACAATCCTTCGTTCTGGGCCGGCGGATTCCTTGTAACGCTGATCGTCGGTGCCGCGATCTTTGCTCCGTTCCTCGCCCCGCACGATCCAACCCAGCTCTTTAACGACGGAATCAGCTCGATCGGCGCGCCGCTCGCTCCGACTCACAAGTTCCCCCTCGGAACCGATGCTCTGGGACGTGACGTTCTCAGCCGCCTGGTTTATGGCGCACGGCTCTCCCTGGCAATCAGCATACTCGGCAACCTCCTCGCCGTGACCCTCGGAGTTTCAATGGGAGCTGCCGCTGGATGGTGGCGTGGCTGGGTCGAGCAGATCATCATGCGCTTCACCGATATCATGCTGGCCTTTCCCGCTCTTCTCCTGGCTATGGCGTTAGTAACCATTAAAGGCGCCAGTCTTACGGTGATCATCATCGTGATAGGCATGGTGAGCTGGACTGGACTCTGCCGCATCACGTATGGCCAGGTGGTCGCCTTGCGCGAGCGGGAATGGATTGAGTCGGCTCGAGCCTCGGGCGTCGGAGGAGTCAGAATACTGGTTCGGCATATCTTCCCGCACCTGGCCGCGCCAATCGTCGTCTACGCAACACTTGGGGTTGGTCTTACCGTTGTTTTCGAGGCCACTCTCTCCTACCTGGGCTTGGGAGTTCCTCCGCCCGCGCCGAGCTGGGGACGCATGATTCAGGACGGCGCGAATCCCAACGTGCTGCAGTTTTGGTGGCTTATGCTGTTTCCCAGCATGGCCCTGTTTCTAACCGTCCTGAGCTTCAATCTGCTGGGGGACGCGCTGCGCGATGCTCTCGATCCGAGAGGTCAGGAAGGGAACGCATTTGCGGGTAGGCAGCATTAGTCCCGCCGCCTTGCCCCGCCCGTCGGGAATCACCGACCTCTCTGCACGCGCCCGGGGACTTCGTCGCCCCTGATGGCGGCCTATCTCATCCGGCGTCTCGTGTTCGGGCTCTTCGTACTCGTCGGAGTGTCGTTGATTACGTTCGTCGTCGCCTTTGCCGTTCCGGCGGACCCAGCCCGGGCCATCGCCGGTCCTCACGCCACCCCTGCAGTGCTGGCGAACATACGGCACTTGTACGGTCTGGATCAACCGCTTCCGTTGCAATATGTGCACTATATTGCCAACGCCTTGACGGGCAACCTCGGACAATCCTATAGTCTCTCCGAAGGCGTCCTTCCGGCAATTCTGTCAAGACTTCCGGCTACGGCCGTTTTGGCCGTATGCGGCGTGTGCATCGAGCTGGCAATTGGCCTGCCCATCGGCATCGTTTCGGCCATCTACGCGGGAAGATTTCCCGACCGAGCCGGTATCATCTTCGCCCTGGTGGGCTTCTCCGTTCCGGCATTTGTCCTTGGCAACCTTTTCCTCATCGTGTTTGCCTTCCACTGGACCATCTTTCCCCTCGGCGGGGACTCCGGACCTACCTCAGTGATCCTGCCGGCCCTCACCATCGGACTCGGAGGAGCCGCATGGTACAGCAGACTGCTACGAACGACGATGATTGACGTGTTGCGAATGCCTTACATACAAACAGCCAGGGCAAAGGGAGTCAGTCCGCCCAAAGTGATCGTGAAGCACGCGCTTCGCAATGCCGTGGGTCCTCTCGTTACCCAGTTCGGGCTCGATCTGGCGTATTTCCTGGGCGGCTTGGTGGTCGTCGAAACGGTCTTTGCGTGGCCCGGGGTGGGTGAGCTCGCTTTCAACGCGATAACTCAGGACGACATCAACCTGATAATGGGGACCGTGCTGATTGCTGCCGTATTCGTGGTCCTCGCCAACATCCTCGTCGACGTTGTCCAGGCTTGGCTGGACCCACGAATTCGCCTTGGATAGACGATCCAAAACACCCATCCTTCATCTGGATGCAGCACCGAACAGCTACATTCGGAAACGAGGTTGTCGACCGCCAGGCAGTTGCCAGAGCCATCGGACTGCAAGCCTCCGATCTCCTGAACGGAGCACCCGTCCGTGTCGGCTCCACCGGGGTCCCGTTACTGTTCGTTCCGCTCAAGGATCCCGCGACCGTGGACCGGGCGGCGATGGACTTCACCACGTTGTCAGCCATCGGCCACGACGACATCCCTAACCAGGTTTTTGTTTTCGCTCCATTCGGCAAGGAAGATCCCGACAAGGTCTACTCCCGAATGTTCGGGGCGGGCCTCGGCACCAGCGAGGACCCGGCAACAGGCGGAGCCAGTGGGCCCCACGGCGCCTGGTCTTGCACGGAGTCGTGCCGCCTGCCAGGGAGGTCCGCATTCTGAGCGAGCAAGGAACGAAGATGGGCCGGCAGAGCTTTATCCACATTCGAGTGGGCATGGCCGGTCCACGGGTGACCAATATCGAAGTCGGCGGCAACGCGACTCCCGTCCTGGAGGGTACGCTGAGCCTCTGACGGCTCAACCCGCTCCACCGATATCGCTGATTGGAGTTAGCGACGGACGTGAAATTGAGTTGCCCCCCGCCCGTCGAGCGACTCCCGGTCACAGGTTACTACTGCATTCCCGGTCGTCGACGACGTGACATCGTTGAACCACGTCCAATTGGCCTGGCCGACGCCGTCTGTCTCGCTTGGCGACCCATCGAACTGAGATGGAACTTTGCCGCCCACGAATGTCACCCGTGCCGTGCATGTAGCACCAGGGAGCGTTTCGACCCAAACTGTGGAATACTGACCAGCCACGGGCCGTTTCGGATATACCCATTCGGAGAGATGCAAAGCATGCTCAGGCCGTTTCTTAGGCGTCGCGATCGGCTCAGGTTTTCCATTGGGATAGAGACCGTAGATTTTGCTAGTCGCAACTGCCCTATATGTGCTGTCTGATACGGTCGCCGTGGCGGTAATACGTGCAGCTTCCGGCGGATGCACCCGCGGGATCAACCGGATCGGCACTGAGAAACACGAGCAGCCTGCAGACCAGGTGGCTGGCGTATCTATGTAGTGGTGCGGAGACGATAGTACCACGCTGACGGAACTATGGGCGGGCCAGGGGGAGTTCGCCCTTACCCGTACCGTGACATAGTGCCCCACCTGGACTTGCGTGGGAGACGCGGTGACGGCAATGCGGAACGAGCTAGCAATAACCCCGGCCCCTCGCACGGGTGGCATGAGGGCAATGAGAGCGAAAAGCAGACACCACACTACTCGCGGTGACTTGAACAACTCAGGCACTGAGGCGATCCCAACCGCATGAAGATGAAGCTCACCACTGTTCAGTTTCGTAAAAGACTAAATGGCTGAGTCGCACAAGGTCAAGCAGCCACTCCGGCCCACAGAATGAATCCCTCCAGTGGCGAAAGATTTTCGGACAAGACGCCAGAGCGGTGAGGTCAAACCGTGGTCTTCATCCCGGAATTTGCTTCTCCCATATCCGGGCCATCCCATCAAATCCGGTTGACGCACAGTAGCTGGCATGGATTGTGCTTCTCCTCTTGTCCAGTGCCGTCGTCCTCCACAGGACAAGAGGAAGGGAGAACGTGGCGACCGTCATAACCGATTTCGAACGAGTGGCTGAAGCCATAGCAGATCGAACATCTCAGATATTGAGCGCCAACACTGCGGTGGTCGACGAGCGAGGAGTCGTGGTCGCCAGTGACCGGCACGAGCAGATCGGTGAGGTATTCGATACCGAGCCCCTGGCCAGCTCTTATCTAAGAATCCCTCTAAACCTCGACACTGCTAAAGGCGAAGTCGTGGTATCCGGCTCGGAGACCGGCGAGGTTATCTCGCCCCGCCTCGCCCACGTGCTGGTTGACTTGATCATTAACCAGACAGCCGTCGTAGACCGACTTCCTAACAGCAGCGACCTGAAAAACAAGTTCATTCATGATCTGCTTCTCGGAGACGCGCGCAACGAGTCGACGATTCTGCGAGAGGCAGAAGTCCTGGGCATGGATTTCAATCCTCCTCGGGCAGTCATCCTGATTGACGCTTCAGACTTCATCATGCCTTCTCATCCCGACATCGGCGAAGACATCCTTGACGAGCTCGTAACACGTCGTGCTCACCTTGTGATTGCCGGAGTTGTCGGATTCTTCGACCTTCCCAGCGACACCATTTGCGCCTACATAGGGAACGGTGAAGTCGTTGTTCTCAAGGCCAGCAGTACTAAGGATCTGTTCGCCTGGACCGAGATGGAGGAAGGTATGGACCAGTGGGGTGCCTCATGGACTAACCTCACGGCCCTGAAGCGGGCCGGCACTGCCCTGGTGCAACGCCTCCACATAGACACCGGTTCAACCATCAATATCGGCATCGGACGGTATCACCCTGGGCTGCGCGGCCTGGCTAGCTCCTATCAGGACGCGCGCGTCGCACTTTCCCTCGGCCGTCGATTCCAGAAAGACAATCGAGTTCATTGCCTGGATGCCCTTGGTGTCGCCGCATTTGTCGGCGTCGCCGACGAGAAGACGAAGGTAGATCTGGCTTCTCACCTTCTGAGCCCCCTCGATCACGAACCTGAGCTACTGGTGACCCTCGATGCCTTCTTTAAAAGCGATGGCAGCGCCTCCTGCACCGCGGGTCACCTCAACATCCACCGGAACACCCTGGCATATCGCCTCGACAAGATTACATCTTTGACCGGCCTCGACCCTCGAAGATTCGATGATGCCGTTCAAATCCGGGTGGCGATGATATTGCGAACGCTGCGCGACGCCTACTGATTGTGCAATTGCCCAAGGAGGGCGCTGAACAGCAGCGAATCTTTGGGCATCTGCCCGATGCGTAGGTCCCTATTTAGACCCTAGATTTTAGTGTATTGACTACTTCTATTTAGGTTTATCCCGGAGGATCGATGGCTGCCAAATCCGTGAGCGTCCTGCGAACCGCCCGTGCCAAACCGCCGGCCCCGCCGAACGATCTGGGCTGGATGCTCGCCGCACTTCAGCGGCGGTACGACTTAGCTCTCGTCCACCTGCAACAGTCTTCAAGCGACCTGACGGCTGCCGCCGAGATGCTAATCTCAACGCTTCGCGATGGCCGGCGCGTGTTGGTCGCCGGTAACGGTGGCAGCGCGGCTGAAGCTCAGCACTTTGTCGCCGAGCTGGTCGGCCGGTTTAAGCGTGAGAGATCGGCTTACCCTGTTATCTCACTGACAGCGGACACCGCCGTCCTTACCGCGATCGCCAATGACTATGGATACGAAGAGGTGTTTGCGCGGCAGGTATCTGGGCTCGGTCAGCCTGGAGACCTCCTGCTCCTCTTTAGCACCAGTGGCTCGTCACAGAACTTGGTCGAAGCCGCCCGTACCGCGCAGCTGCGAGCCATGCAGGTGATAGCGGTCACCGGGTCGCATGACTGCCCGCTGAAGCGCGTGGCCGACCTGACTATTCATGCGCCCGCCGACGATCCTGCCACGGTACAGGAGCTTCATATGATGATCACTCACGTGTTGTGCGGTGTCGTGGAGTCGACCCTCTGTGAAAGCGCCTGTCCCACGGGTCAAAGTGAAAACAAGATGCTGCTGCGGGTAAGAACATCGTGACCACGGGCTCCGCGAAACAGCGCCCCGCGATCTTCCTCGACCGAGACGGAACAGTCGTCGAACCCCGGCATTATCCACGCCGCCCGCACGAGCTGCAAATCTATCCAGGTGTTGCCCCTGAGCTCCGGCTACTTCAGGATTCCGGGTTTGCCCTCGTCTTGGTTACGAATCAGTCGGGATTAGCCCGGGGGCTCTTTCAGAAACCGGATCTCGAGAGGATGCACCACTACCTCCGCGAAGAGCTCTCGAGTTCCGGAGTTAAGCTCGACGGCATCTACTACTGCCCTCATCACCCCGACGGCATCGTCCCCAACCTGGCAGTTGCCTGCGGCTGTCGCAAGCCTCAACCTGGGATGCTGCTGAATGCGGCCGACGACTTGCAGCTCGATCTTTTGAGCTCCTGGTTCGTGGGCGACATCCTCGACGATATCGAGGCCGGTCATAGAGCCGGATGCCGAACCGTGCTCGTCGATCTGGGCACCGAGCCCGAGCCTCGCCGGCATGACCGGACTCCTGACTACGTGGCTCCAAACACCGTCGAGGCTCTGAGGATCGTGCGCTGGCTCGAGTCCGACGGGCCGCCGGCTGCCTTAGACTACCGTCCACAGTCGTGGGTACGTAGAACCCGGCCGTTGGGCTTCATCGTGGCCAATCATGCGTAACCCACTGGAGACGATAAGAAGGTTCCGTCGGCTACGAGCCCTCGTTCTCGGCGATGCAATGCTCGATACCTACCTCGAAGGTAGGGCTCGCCGCCTGTGCAGCGAAGGGCCCGTGCCCGTCGTACAGCGGGTGGGACAGGACCAGTCGCCGGGGGGAGCCGCAAATGCCGCCGCAAATCTGAGGTCACTGGGAGCAGAGGTCGATCTTCTTTCGATCATTGGCCCCGACTCCACGGGTGAATCTCTACGTCAATGTCTGCTGGAAAGCGGAATCCGCGACGACGGAGTGGTATCCGATCGCCACGCCGTAACCGTTCACAAGCTCCGTATCTTGGCGGATGACCAGTATGTCGTCAGGTTTGACGAGGGAGCAGCAAATCAATGGTCTGCCGAAGCTCAGCTCTCACTTATCGGACGGTTGGAGGAACTGTACCAGCGCTCCGACTTGATCGTGATTTCAGACTACGGGTATGGGACCCTCTCCGACCCTCTCCTCGACCGGCTCCATGAGCTACGGCGGGCGCATCCGCGACCGCTGTTCATTGACTCCAAAGACCTCCGAAGGTTTCGCGATGCGGGCGCAACCTTGATCACGCCAAACCACCTGGAAGCGTTTGTTGCCGTCGAGCGGCGAATGCCCGGCGACGGTGATCCGACGATCGACGAGGTTGCCAACCTGGCCACGCGACTAATGGCGTTGATTGACACCAAGCACGTGGCGGTTACCCTCGCACATCAGGGCGTCTTTCTGCTCGAACGCACCGGCGTTTCGGAGCATATTCCTGCGTATCCGGTCGACCGCCCGCATGATGTCGGCGCCGGCGACTCGTTCACCTCGGCCGTTGCCCTTTCGATGACCGCTGGAGCAACGTTCAGTGATGCTGCTCGCACTGGTCTTCTGTGCGCCCGCATCGCCGTCGGCAAGAGACGGACTGCTGTCGTCCGGCACCAGGAGCTGCTCCAGGCGGCGAGTCTCATTGGACGTCCTGAGACAACCGAGCTGCATGATCTCGCATCGCTGTCGCGAAGGTCGCGCCTGCAGGGCAAGACGGTCGTGTTCACAAATGGTGTTTTTGACATTCTGCATGCCGGCCACGTTAACTACCTCCGGGCCGCCAAACAGTTAGGGGATGTGCTCGTAGTTGGTGTAAACAGCGATGAAAGTGCCCGGCGGCTCAAAGGCAGAAACCGCCCGATCAATGGCGAGGGCGACCGCATGGCTCTGGTTGAAGCCCTGGATTCCGTCGACCATGTCGTTCTCTTTGACGAGGATGACCCCTCAAACGTCATCCGTGCGCTTCGTCCCGCGATCCACGTCAAGGGCGGAGATTACGAGGACCAAAGTCTTCCCGAAGCCGCGGCGGTCTCTGAGGTCGGCGGCCGCATTGAGATCGTGCCGCTCGCCGGTGATTTGAGTACAAGTGCGCTCATCGATCGCATCATTCGACTCGACCGCGTCGATCTGCCCACAAGGGATGTGGTCGCATGATAGTACCCGAGTGGCGGCATGCCGGGCGGATTCTATTGATCAGGCTTGACAATCTCGGAGATGTGCTGGTCACGACACCCGCCTTCCGTGCGGTGCGCCAATCTCTGCCTCACGCCAAGATCAGTCTCCTCTGTGGCCCTGTTGGAGCCCAGGCCGGACGGCTCAATGGAGATCTTGATGAGGTAATCGAGTATGAGGCCCCGTGGATGGATCCTTGGGGCCACCGTGCTCAGGACAGTGCGGCCGAGTCTCGCATCGTCAAAGAGATTGCTCAGCGTCGCTTCGACGGGGCGATCATATTCACCTCTTACCGGCAAAGCTCGCTGCCTGCCGCTTATCTCTGCTACCAGGCCGGTATTCCTCTAAGGGTGGCTGCTTCAGTAGATGGCGCCGGAGCACTCTTGACGACTCGACACAAGCACGCGGCGGACTACACTGGACATTTCCCTCACGAAGTCGAGCGAAGCCTGAGTCTGGTCGCCGAGCTGGGAATGTATGCTGACGATGACCGGCTAGAGCTCCAGGTGCCTGAGAGCGCACGACGATCAATGCGCGCGATGCTTACCGCCAGGGCCGCCCGCTTTCCGTGTGTGATAGTCCTACACCCCGGCTGCAGCATGCCCGCGCGCACGTACCCAGCAAATATGTTTGGCGAGGTTGCTCGATTGCTGGCGCGCGATCTCGATGCCGCCGTATTCGTTACCGGAACAGACGCCGAACGAGACCTGGCCGGCATCGTCGTGAAGGGGGCTGAGAATGCCGGCGCCGGCATGGTCGTGTCCCTCGCGGGAGAGATCCAGTTCGACGAGATGTGTGCCCTCATCGAATCGGCCGCGCTGACTGTATCCAATAACACCGGGCCGGCCCATATCTCTGCCGCTGTGGGAACGCCCGTCCTCGAGCTTTTCGCCCTCACGAACCCACCACATCAGTGGGCGCCCTGGCGGGTTCCATATCGTCAGCTGTATCGCGACGTTCCCTGTCGAATCTGCTATAGCCGCATGTGTCCCTTTCAGCATGAGTGCCTGCGTCTTGTATCACCTGATGACGTGGTCGACGCGGCGACTCAAATGCTCGGAGCAGACGGCCCGCACGATCAACAGAAGTACGAGCCAATCGATGTAGCCGGTCGCCCTCAGCCAGCCGTTCGAATAGCGCCTTGGAAACCAATCGGGCCTCCAAACATGGCTGCCGGCCGGTATCCGGTCGACGATCCCGTTCGTGAGATGGGCCAATGAACCCCTGGCTTCAGGCGCGTTCCATCCTGGTGGTCAGGATGGATAACGCCGGAGACATCGTGATGATGGGCCCCGCACTTCGAGCAATCAAAGAGGCGAACCCCCGGGCGCATATTACCCTGTTGGCGAGTCCTGCGGGGGCGACGGCATCCCGCCTTCTCCCATGGATCGATGAGGTGATCGAATGGCGCGCGATCTGGCAGGATGTCGGCAACCGCATGGATTTCGACTCAGAACGCGAGTTTGCGCTAGTTCACCGGCTTCGAGAGGGCCGCTTCGACGCTGCTTTGATATTTTCTTCGTTCAGCCAGTGCCCCCATGTGCCGGGCTATATGTGCTACCTCGCGGGAATTCCTCTCCGCGCCGGCGACTCAAGCGAATTCGGCGGTGCGTCCCTGTCCCTTGAGCTTCGTGATGCCCCGTACCACATGCATCAAGTCGATCGAAACCTGCGCCTGGTGGAGGCCGTAGGGTTCCCGGTCCGCCACCGAGAGTTGGCATTGACCGTAGACCCGTCAGCCGCGTCCGTCGTGAGGACGGCGCTCCGTCGCGTTGGCGTCGATCCTGACGACCCGTTCGTGGTCGTTCATCCGGGCGCGTCCGCGGAGGCACGACGCTACCCGGCTCGACAGTTCGGTGAGGCCGCGAGCCTCTTGCTGGACGCCGGGATACAGGTCGTCATTGCCGGAGCCGACCGTGACCTCGTCTCCATCCAAGACGCCCTTGCCGCAGCGCCGGCAGCTGCCAGCATGATCGGAGAGACAGACATCTCTGAATTCGCCGAGCTCATCCGACAGGCAGCAGTCGTGGTTTGCAACAACTCGCTCCCACTGCATATTGCTGACGCCCTGGCCACACCGCTTGTCGTCTTGTACTCCGGCACCGATTTGGAGATGCAATGGGCTCCCAGACACTCGCGCTCCGTTCTGCTGCGTCGGCCCACCGCATGTCACCCCTGTTACCGGTTCACCTGTCCAATCGGAAAGCCCTGCCTCGACATCGATCCGAGGGAAGTTGCAGCCTCGGTGCAATCGCTGATGTCCCCTCATCCCTCAGTCCTCCCTGTCAAAGAAACCGCGCTCTATAGCGGCATTCGCGTTCGAGTGACTCATGACTAGCGCCATTCCATCGGTCTACATCTCCCCAGAACGGATAGCTATTTTCAGAGCCCTGCACTTGGGCGATATGATGCTTGCCGTGCCGGCGCTCCGCGCCATCCGGCGCCAATACCCGCGGGCCACCATCACGTTGATCGGACTGCCCTGGGCACAGTCGTTCGCCGCCAGATACTCCTCGTTCGTCGACAACTTTCTGGAGTTCCCTGGCTTTCCTGGCATCGTAGAGGCCCCGTTCCAGCCAAATAGGGCCGAGAGATTCCTCATAGATTGCCGGCGAGAGGCATACGACGTGGTCGTTCAGATGCACGGCAGCGGTCAGAGCAGTAACAAATTCGTTATGGCCATGAACGGCCGCCATACGGTGGGCTACTACGTCGACAGACCTCCTTCCTCTTCCTTTACAGGCGCCCCGTATCCCAACGATGAGCATGAGATATTCCGAAATCTTGGGTTGGCCAAGCTGATGGGCTGTACCGACCCTTCCCCGCGCCTGGAGTTCCCGTTGACTGCAGCCGATAAGCGCGAAGCTGGCCGAGAGCTTCTGCGCTTGCCTGCCCGACGTGGCCCACTTGTAGTCATGCACCCGGGAGCGCGGGCCAGCAGCAGGCGCTGGGCCCCCCAGCGCTTCGCGGCTGTGGCCGATTACCTGATTGACGCACTGGCGGCTCGCGTGGTTATCAGTGGTAGCTCGCAGGACGCCCTGGTCGCCTGCGACGTCCTGTCGACCATGAAGCACGAGCCACTTGACGTGGTCGGTCGCACCTCCCTTGGCGGTCTAGCCGCCCTGATTGCCCAGGCCGACCTTTTCATCGGAAATGACTCAGGACCGGCGCACCTGGCTGCGGCCGTCGGCACGAAGAGCCTTGTGATCTTTGGGCCGGAGGATCCCGCACGATGGGCCTCCCTCGAAACCGACACACAAGCGGTAATCCATTGCGAGGTCCCCTGCAGCCCTTGCCACTTAGCAGTCTGTCCGATCGACCATCGATGCATGACCCGGGTTGACGTCATGACCGTGAGCCGGGCCGCTATGAGATTGCTGCTGCCCACCCGACGGCCGTCTCATCAGACAAGTCCCTCGGATCTGATGAGAACTTCGACCAGGGAGGAAAGCCCTTGGATCGCTTGAATGTCCTGATTTGGCATATCCACGGCAGCTACTTGAATACGCTCGCTCGCGTCGGCCACAACTGGTATGTACCCACCAAGCCCGGCAAGCCCGAGGGCTACGGAGGCCGCGGCCCTACCTTTGACCTGCCGGATAACGTTATTGAGGTTCCGGCTGATCGTGTGCGCCTCTTGGACCTCGATCTGGTGGTCTTTCAGACCCCGAAGAACTATTTCGAGGACAGCTTCGAGATACTAACGCCTCGCCAGCTGGAGCTCCCGCAAATCTACCTCGAGCACAACACCCCCCGGCTGGACCCCGTGTCAGAGCTTCATCCCGCGGCAAAAGCTGCACGCCGCGACGGAACTGATCCTTTGCTGATACATGTAACGCAGTTCAACCGTTTGATGTGGAACAGCGAGTCCCTTCCGACGCGCGTGATCGAGCACAGTGTTGCCATCTCCGCCGGCGTGAAGTATGATGGTCGCCTGGCACGTGGAATAACCGTGATCAATGGAATGGCAAAGCGGCCGCGCGTAGCGGGACTTGATATATTCCTTGGTGCTCGCGACCGCGTCCCACTCGACAGTGTGGGCATGGGCACCGAGCTCCTTGGGGGCCATGGTGATGTTCCGTATCGTGACCTACATGCGCTCGTTGCCAAATATCGTTTTCTGTTCAGCCCCATCCGCTACACCAGTCTGCCCCTGGCGGTCGTCGAAGCCATGACCATTGGCATGCCCGTAGTAGCGCTGGCTACCACTGAGCTGCCCACGGTAATCGAGAACGGCGTCTCCGGGTTCGTCTCCTGCAACGTTGAGGAGTTAATAGAAGCCATGGAGCGGCTGCTCAGCGATCCCGCCCTTGCCCGGCGCATTGGTGATAACGCTCGGCTGGTAGCCGAGAGTCGATTTGGGCTAGAACGATTTTCTAAGGACTGGGTTGGAGCCTGCAGGGGGGCCCTCGAGCAGCGCATCGACCGAGTGATGCCGGAAACCGAGAGGAAGCTCGATGCCGTTGCTACCTAGTTCTCGCCGGCGTGTCGCCTTCGTCACTGAGCATGCCAGCCCGCTTGCTTTATTGGGAAGCGTCGACGCCGGCGGGCAAAACGTGTACGTTGACGAAGTGTGCCGCCATCTTGCCGCTCTTGGGTGGAGCGTGGACATCTTCACTCGAAAGGACAGTGGGCGCCTTCCCACAGTAGTGGAACATGCTCCGAACGTGCGTGTCGTAAACATTGCGGCCGGTCCCCTACGGTCCATCTCAAAAGACGATCTCTGGCCCTACATGGCGGAATTTCGCGACGGCATTCTCGGTTTCGCCGCGACTCGTGGGATCGCGTACGACATGATTCATGGCAACTTCTGGATGTCGGGATGGGTCGCCTCTGAATTGGCCCGAACGTGGGCGTCGCCGGTCGTCCAAATCTTCCACGCTTTGGGACGCACCAAACGCCGTCACCAAGGAAATGCCGACACCAGCCCACGCGTTCGAATCCGCGTCGAGAAAGACGTCATCAACTCCGTCGATCGACTGATTGCCCAATGCCCAGCTGAGCTCACAGAGCTGGTCGATGATTACGATGCCTCGCCCGAGCGGGTGAGTATTATTCCGTCGGCAGTGGATGTTCGGCTCTACTCTCCTGTAGAACGGACGGAAGCGCGGCGGAGAATTGGTCTTGAGACCGATGGTCCGGTAGTCGCTTACGTCGGTCGCATGCTCCCGCGGAAAGACCCACGTAACATCGTTCGGGCGCTCGGTTGTCTGAAAGAAAGCCGGCAGCCGTTGCCCGTCCTGATTGTGGTAGGCGGCGAGAGCCGGGACCCTTGCAGCAAAAGCACCCCGGAGATTGGCGAGCTTCAAGAGCTCGCCGCAAACCTCGGTGTCTCACGGAACGTCATCTTCTTTGGCAGTCGGCAGCCATGGGAGCTCCGAAACTACTACTCGGCGGCGGATGTCGTCGTCACGACACCGTGGTACGAGCCATTCGGCCTGACGCCGCTCGAGGCGATGGCCTGCGGACGACCCGTGATTGGCTCCGCCGTCGGAGGCATCAAGTTCACGATCAAGGATGGCGAAACGGGATACCTTGTCGCACCTCGAAACCCATCAGAGCTTGCCTTTCGGATACGGCTGATTCTTGCCGATGCCGATCGCCTCCGCGGTATGGGTATTGCTGCTCGCAAACGAGTCGAAGGCCAATTCACCTGGGCCCAAACCGCTTCAAGCACGGCCGGCTTGTACGAAGAGCTATTGAAGTCAGCATCCGAGCACGTGCATGATCGTCCGCCCAGAACCGCTTCTATACCATCTTCGGGCAGGCCGCGCAGGTCACCGGCGGCCGCCGAAAGGCAGACCACAGGCGAAACATCCGTACTAGAGCTGACGGGAAAATACGACCATGGCATCCATTGACGTTCTGATACCGACGTACCGACGGAAAACGGGCCTTGCAGTTGTGCTCACCAGCTTACTCGGCCAGACCTTTAAGGATTTTAACGTCTTCGTCTCGGACCAGACCGAAGGAGAAAACCAATACCTCGACAGTCGGGAGATAGACACGCTTGTCCGCGCACTGCGATGGCATGGGCATAGAGTGATCCTGTTGCGAAATCTGCCGAAACGCGGAATGGCACAGCAACGTCAGTTCTTGCTTGAGCAAAGTCGCGCTCCGTACGTGCACTATGTAGACGACGACGTCCTTCTCGACCCGCCGGTCATGGCCCGTATGATCGACGTGCTACGCCGCGAAGATTGCGGTTTCGTCGGCTCTCCAGCCTCCGGTCTGGATTACCTCACCGACGTGCGTCCCGAGCAACAGCATATCGAGCTGTGGCGTGAGTCAGTGAAACCCGAACCATTTTCTCCGGAGTGGCTGCCATGGGATAGGCATCTGGTCAATAACGCGGCCAATCCCTTGCACCTCGAGGAGACTTTGACTCCCGACGGTCATACGGTCAGATACAAAGTCGCCTGGATCGGCGGAGCAAACGTTCTGTACGATCGCGAGAAACTGATGTCTGTCGGCGGGTTTTCGTGGTGGCCACGGCTAGCGGATCGTGAGCATGCCGGCGAGGAGGTGGTTGTGCAGTTCCTACTAATCCGCCGCTACGGCGGGTGCGGCGTTCTCCCCAGCGGCACATATCACCTCGGACTTCCCACCTCGGTCATGGACCGCAGCACCAACGCTGTAGATCTATTTGGAGACCTGATCTCGGAGCTAGATCAAGAAGAAGCCATGAATGCGAGCCGGGACAATCCTAGGATCCCCGCCCTCTTCAAGCCCTAGAGCAAACTTTGAACTCATAACTTTGAACTGGAAACGTTCAACCTACCATTGAAAACTAGAGACAGGAGAAGCAACAACGTGAATTCCCTTAACCAACTCGTGGCCGTCGTCACAGGCGCCGGTAGCGGCCTGGGCGAGGCGACGGCCAAAGCATTCGGCCGTGAAGGCTCGACCGTGATCTGCGCCGACATACATCCCGAAGCCGCTGGAAGAGTGTGCGAGGAGATCTGCAACCTCGGCGGCCAGTCTATGGCTCTACAGATCGACGTTTCCGATGCGACGTCGGTCGCCGATGGCATCCGACGGATCACGCGAACGATTTGGACGGGTCGACGTTGCGGTCAACAACGCCGCTATCGACCACACCGTTTCAGTCGACGAGATGTCCGTTGCCCAGTGGGATCAGGTGATAGGAGTCAATCTTCGTGGTCCCTTCCTCATGGCCAAGACCGTGTTTCCCCACATGAGAGAGCAGGGTGGAGGCCATATCGTCAACGTGGCCTCGACCGCGGCGAAACGAGCATGGGCCAATGCCGCCGCGTACCACGCCTCGAAATGGGGGCTGGTCGGATTTAGCCGCGGCCTCGGCGTAGAGGGCCGCCCCCACGGCATCAAGGTGACCACGATCATCCCAGGCGGGATGCGCACCCACTTCTTCGATCGATTCGAGAGTCAGGGTATCCCCATGCCCGAGGACGACAAACTCCAGGATCCGGCAAACGTTGCGGAAGTGATCCTGTGCGCGGTACGCATGCCGGGAGATTCTGCCCTGCAGGAGGCGATAGTCACCCCGGTTGGGGAAACCAGCTGGCCCTGAGGTCGACGGATACGCCCCCACAGATTCGTGTCGGGGCAGGCGCTTGAACATAGCAGGGCACGATTTTTGCGGAGCTAATACAGCGATCCAACAAAGGAGATAGACACAATGGCTGACCTTTCATCGATTCGCGTCGCTTGTATCGCCACGGATGGTGTCGAGCAAGTCGAGCTAACCGAGCCGCTAAATGCCCTGCGCGAAGCGGGTGCCAAGGTGGATGTGATCTCGCCAAAGGGAGGGCAGATTCAAGGCTTCAACCATATCGATAAGGCCGACAAGATCGACGTTGACCGGCAGCTTGATGAAATCAGCGCCAACGAGTATGACGCTGTCTTGCTTCCCGGGGGCGCCGTGAACGCCGACTTTATGCGCATGGTTCCCGAGCAAAAGCACTTCCTGAACCAGATGGCTGCGGCAGACAAACCCTTTGCCGTCATCTGCCATGCGCCCTGGGAGCTGGTCTCCGCAGGGTTGGCCCGTGGCCGACGCATGACGAGCTATTACACTATTCAGGACGACCTACGAAATGCGGGAGCCGAGTGGGTTGACGAGCAGGTTGTCGTCGATGGCAATCTCGTGACCAGCCGGCAACCGGATGACATCCCGGCCTTCACTCGCGAGATGCTCAATCTCTTCTCGAAGGTGCCGGCGACCTCCAGAGCTTGACATCGTATTCGGGGGTGGGCGGACCCAATCGATTTGATTGGGTCCGCCCTTTTTCTGCGTCTTTTATTAGCACGCCCGTTCGACATGGAGGGGTGCATGCGGGTACACTCAAGTCAGACGGTGGCTGAATTTCTGCGAGCGGGAGGAGTGCGTGGACACGTACCTCGCGATAGTCAGCCTGCGAGCGGTACGCAGGTACTCAGACAGACCAATAGAAGCTGAACCGCTACATCGAATCCTACAGGCCGCGCGCTCTACCGGTAGCTCCGTCAACAAGCAGCCGTGGACGTTCTACGTTGTCCAAGGGCCCGAAACACGGAAAAGGCTCGCGGATGGAGTGTGGGCTCCGGAAAACATCGTGGGCTGTCAGATTGCCCTCGCAATCATAACCTCCGGGAAAGGCGGCTTCGACGCAGGGAGGGTCGCGCAAAACATAATGCTGGCAGCCTGGAGCGATGGTATCGGTTCCACACCCAACGGGATCAAGGACGGTGAGCTTGTCGGTCGCGTTCTTGGTCTCGCTCAAGGTCACACCCCGGCGACCGTCATTTCTCTTGGATACGCGAAGACACCGGCGAAACTGCCGAGCGATCCGAACGCGATCCTGCAGCGCATAAATCGCAAACCCCTCGAAGAGCTGGTCGTGAGAGTTGACTGATGGCCCTCTGAAAGCTTTGGTCTTTTCAGCGAACCCCAAATCTAGGGATTGCCGATAGGTGCACATCTCTTCGATTCGCCTGGAGAACATCAAGAGCTACGTTGACGCCGAGATAGACCTTACTCCAGGGACAAACGCGATCTGCGGTCCGAACGGCAGCGGCAAGACGACCCTTGTGGAAGCCGTCGGCTACGCGCTGTTTGGCTATCTTCCGTACAAGCAAGCTTCGTTTGTCCGTGAGGGTATGCAGTCGGGAACGGTTCGCATTCGCCTGATCGCGCTGGACGCCCGGCCATACGAGATCGTCCGCCAGGTGGGCCGGGCCGCCTTGCACTATGTCTTCGACCTTGAGCTAAAACGCAAAATCGCGGACAAGACAACCGCTGTCGAAGAGTGGGTGCGTCAGAACATCCTCAATGGCGATGGAAGCGCAGATCCTGAGTTTTTGTTCCTTAATGCGGTCGGCGTGCCTCAAGGATTAATGACCGCTATATTCCTGTTGCCGCCTGCGCAGCGCAAACCAACTTTCGATCGCCTTTTGGGCATCGAGGACTATGCCAAAGCATCGGAGAAGCTGCGCGATACAGAACGATACTTGAATCAGCGCATCGGAGAGGTGCGAGAAGAAATCGGTAGACGCGAAACCGAGACCGCGCAAATAGGCCAGTACGAAGACGGAATCGCCGATTACACTACGCGCATCGCCTGCACCCGCGAGCGCCTGCAGAAAGTGGAGCATGAGCTGTCTTCAACCGAAGACGAGCTCGAGGGCCTTGACCGGCTGGAAAACAAGGCCCGCGCCCTGGCCGACACCCTACGCGTGCGACGCCAGGAGCATGCCATGCTCGAGCTGCAGCTGGAGTCGGCTCGCGAGCGCAAGCGACGAGCCACCTCGGCCCTCGCCCTGCTCGATGCCTCTAGACCAGGACATGAAGCCTACGTGCGAGCCGAGTCGGACTTTGAAGATCTCGAACCAGCCTTGGCTGAACGCGACAGTTTGTGCCGGACTGAACAAGAGGCCACAGCCGCTCTCGAGAACAGGTCCTTCGAAACAAAAACCCTGAGCCACCAGCTTGCCTTGGCCCTTGCAGCCAAACAACAAGCCGACGCCCTCCTTGTCCCCATCGCGGAGCTTGACCGCCTCGAGTCGCTTTTGACGGATGCCGAACGGGCAGATGACCGAGCCCGAGATCTCGACTCCTCTCTCGCTGCACTGCGCATCCAGCGCTCCGAAGCACAGACCGAGTTCGACCGGATCCAAAGCCTGATCGGAGCGCTTGAGGCCCGTCAGGCAACGGTTCCAGACCTTACCGCCCTTGAGTCTCACAGACAAGACCTGCACGACCGGTACACGATTGCCTTGGACGCCGGCACAAAGCTCGAGTCCACCGCTAAGGAGATCATCGACCTCCAAGCATCCGCGGCGAGGCTGGCCGCGAGCGTTGAGTCGCGGCGCGACGTCGTCAAGGGTATTGAGTCCCTTCGAGCAATGGTCAAATGTCTCCCCGACCTTATAGCTCAGCAGCGGCAAGCAGACGCGGACGATCAGCAGATTAAAATCAAGATACAGTTCCAAGAGCTTGCTCGGAGCGAGTTGTTCAAGAATCGATGCCCGATTCTGCCCGTGCGCTGTCCCGCCGTCGATGACAAGAGTTGGGTGAGCGATTCACTATCCCAGACCATAACTGCGCTCCGCGACGAGCAGGTGATCGTTTCCGAGCGGCACCTAGCAACTCATGCGGCACTGGTGGAGGCTGAGAACGCTCGCGAACAGGTCTCCGAGCTCACAATTGCGGAAAAGGAGTTGGAGCTTTTCGAGAGGCAGCTAGCCGAGGTGCGATCACGCCTCGACGAGCTCAAAGGCAAAGAGCTGGACCTTCGGGCTACCATGGTACACGCCGGGGAGCTTCAAAAGCAGACCTTGGAGGTAACGAGGCGGATAGCTGCGGGACAGAAGCTCGAGCGGGAGCTGGCCGGGCTGCCGGCACATCGAGAACATGCATCGAGCCTTAGGAGACGGATCGCAAGTCTGTCGTCGCAGGAATCGGAGATCGATCTCCAAAGAGAGCCTCTCGTCCTGTTGGCGCGGTCGATTCCCGATTTGAAAGGGAAGGTCGAGCCGCTTAGACCGCTGCGCTCGGAGCTGGACCGAGCGGCGAGTGTGGCTGCCCAAATAAACGCAATCGAAGAGCAGCTAACACAAGCTCGCAAGGAGACGGATTCTGCAAAGCGGAGTGTCGACGATGTTCGGAGCAGACTTGATGTGTTTGCGGACCTTGATGCGACTGCTGCTGGGCTAAAGCAAGTTCTTCAGACCAACCGGGGCGATCATGACGCCTTTATCAGGAACGAAACTGAAGCCGGCAGCCTGCCGGATCTTGTCGAGGAAGAGAGAGAACTGGCGCGATCACTTTCGGAGGCTGCAGAACAGATCACTCAATCAACGGCCGAAGCGGACACTGTCGCCGAGGCTTATAGTGCCGAGACACATGCCGCTCTCCGCTCCACCAGGGACGACCTGATCGGCCACAAGTCGTCATTGCAAACGGAGATACAGGTAGCGGAGGAGCTGATTGCCCTGGCTGACGAAAAGATCTCTCAACTACGCGAGTCGATGACGCACCTGGACTCCGCGTGCCGAGAACGAAAACGGCTCGACCAGACCGCAGCCAACCTCGAGTTCTTCCGACAAATATTCAAACTCGCGGGGCCCGCTATCACTGAATCGTTGGTACAAGGCGTGTCGGACACAGCAAGTCAGGTCTTCGGGGATATCATGGACGACCACGCTCTCGATCTACGCTGGGAGCGGGATTACGAAATCGTGGTGCGACACGGCAGTAGAGACCGGCCCTTCGTCCAGTTGTCCGGAGGCGAGCAAATGAGCGCCGCGCTGGCCGTCCGGCTGGCTCTGGCAAAGCAAGTCAGCGACATCAGCGTGGCATTCTTTGACGAGCCGACGCAGAATATGGATGGTCTGCGCCGGTCCAACCTCGCCGAACAGATCGAAAAGGTTCGAGGATTCGAGCAGATCCTGGTTATCAGTCATGACGACAGCTTCGAGCACCACACCGACTCAGTCATCCGTTTGAGGAAGGAGCGAGACCGGACGGTCGTAGAATCGGCGTAGACGGACCGGCCGGAGGAATGGCTGAGATGCCGAAGCCGCTTTGTGTTGCCTTCGATGCTGTATAAAGCTCGAACTTTGTCGGCGCTAGCCGCCCGCCAGGATGCCCTGCGACTGCAGCAGACCGGAAGGCATGAGGCGCTTTCTCACTACCGGGCCGCCCTAAGCAAGCTCAGCTCCATTGATCCCGACGACCTCCGTTCACGTTTATCCGAACTCGCCAGCCCGGGGGCTCGGCCGACGAATGAGCTGGCTCGTGGACTGTTCCGCAAGTTCCTGACACGATGGACGAGTGCCGAGGAAGCTAGGGCCTGGGCCATTGACGTGCTGCGAGATACGACGACGGTTGGCGTAGACGGGAGTCAGCTGATTCCTTCGAAAGAGTTCGCGGTTCCGGTCGGACTCGTTCAGGTCGCGTGGTTCGTTAACCCTCATATCATCGGGCGGCGATATGTAAAGGACACATCGGTTGAGGTCCTAGCAGGCAAAGATCTGATGGGAGACGATCGCGCTAACCTGCGGGATGACCGGTTATTTGCCGCCGAGCCGGTGAATCAGAGGCGCTTCGGGCTCGAAATGGATATCGTCCAGAAGTTCCTTCAAGAGCTGTGCGCGATCCCAACGCCATTGGTGTTCTTCGACGGCTCCTTGATTGTGTCGTTTGCATCCCAGATGCACCCCAAGTCCCGCGATATCTACGTCCAGCCGGTCGTTAGCGCTCTGTCCGCCTCTAGCCTCAGTCGGGTTCCACTGGTTGGATACATCGACACGTCTTATGCGCGCGACCTCGTCCAGTCCGTAGACGGCCTCTGGCCCCGCAAGGACCCCGGCTCGATCACACCCTTTGTGTACGACGCCTACATACTCCACGAGATGATGAGCCTCTTCGACCGCACTGCTACCTTCGTGTGCGCTCGAAGCGACGTGCTGCCGAACTATGTCGACCCGAAAACTAAAATGAGCTTCGAGGACCAGGTGTGCTTTCTGTACCTGAAAACAGGCATACATACGGCCCCTGCCAGGGTGGAGTTCCCTCGGTGGGTACTCGAGGCAAACCTGGTAGACCGCATGCTTGACATCATTAGAGCCGAGGTGATTGTGGGCGCCGGTTTCCCGTACCCGCTCGAAGCCGCGGATGCCGCCGCGGTCCTCTCCACTAGGGATCGTATGGAATTCTTCCGGCTATACGAGCGATTCGCTTCAGAACAGGGCCTTCATTCGGGACCTACCGGCAAAATGTCAAGCAAGCAGCGGCGGCGATGACTTAGTGCTCTCGCCTGCGCGGCAGCAATACCTCGAGCTCAAGAGCGAGAATCCCGACGCGATCCTTCTGTATCGTATGGGCGACTTCTACGAGATGTTCGACTCAGATGCCGTGCGGGCCTCCAAAATTCTCGGCATTCAGCTGACGGCACGTGCCTATCCCAAGGGCGAGGGCCGCATCCCAATGGCGGGAGTGCCGCATCATTCCGTCGAGGGCTACATCAAGCGCCTTCTCGACGCCGGCTGCCGAGTCGCGGTCGGCGAGCAGGTGAGCGAGCCCGGGAAGGGACTAGTCGACCGGAGAATCGTGCGGGTGTTTACTCCGGGCACAATCATCGAGCCCGAGATGCTGCCCCCTGCCGAGAACAACTACCTTGCAGCGATCTCTGAATCCAGTGGGGAGTTTGGCCTTGCTTATGTGGATATCACCACCGGTGAGTTTGCCGCGACCGAATTCCGCTCAGGAGACGCCTTGACCGAGCTGGAGGCCGAGATTCTCCGTGTCTCGCCTGCTGAAATCCTGCTATCCGAGTCCCATGGCGGCCTATCCGTCGCCCTTCCAGCCCGCGCTCACCCATCTGAGGGGCAGCGCAGCTGGTTCCTACTGGAGAGGGCTACGGAGAAACTCCTTCATCAACTCCAGGTCGGATCGCTATCCGGCTTCGGCTGTGAGGATTCTCCCTTAGCGGTGAGCGCCGCGGGAGCCATACTGGCATACCTGGAGGAGACCAACCAGGCCGCACTGACCAGGATAAACCGGCTGCGAACCTATTCGACCGGTTCGTTCATGGTTCTCGACCGGTTCACGCGCTCCAGTCTCGAGCTGCTTCAGGCTGCGACCGGAGACCGGCGGAGCTGGAACCTCTTGCGTGTGCTCGACCACACCAAAACCGGCATGGGAGGGAGGCTGCTTCGCTCCGTCATCGGTCAGCCACTGTTGAACGTTGATGAGATAAACCGGCGGCTGGACGCTGTCGAATGCCTGGTAGCCAATCCGCTGGTCAGAGGTCAGCTAGCCTCCGGACTGTCCAAGATCGGCGATACAGAGAGACTCGTCACGCGAGTCTGTCAGGGAAAAGCTCACCCGCATGAACTGGTAAGCCTTGCGCTATCCCTGGAAGAGACCGGCCGCATACGTGAGCTTCTGGGGGCGGAACGCCACGTGGACGTTCTTGCTGCTGGTGACCTCGATCCGCTGTCGGACGTCGCCCAGCTGATCAGGAAAGCTATCGATCCCGAGCCCGGTGGAGGCATCAAGCATGGTTACAACGCTGAGCTCGACTCGCTCAAAGAGGCCGTGAAGACCGACCGGGCGGCCATCGCCGCTCTCGAGCGTCGTGAAGCCGAGGCTACCGGCATTAAGTCGTTGCGAATCGGCTACAACAAGGTTTTCGGCTACTACTTCGAGGTGCGCAAAGCCGACGTTTCGCTTGTGCCCGACCGGTTCCTTCGTCAGCAGACGCTGGTCAACGCCGAGCGGTTCTCGACGCCAGAGGTGAAGAACCTGGAAAGCAGAATACTCGGTGCCGGCGAGGCCGCCGAAGCGATGGAGAAGCAGCTCTACACCGACACTCTATTGCGCGTCTCTACGAGGAGCGAGGCCATCCTTGACGTCGCCAGAAAAATATCGTGGCTAGATGTGTTCCAGAGCCTCGCCGACGTTGCGTCTCTCAATGGATACGTGCGGCCCCGGCTTGACGCCGGAACCACCTTGAAGATCCAAAGGGGGAGACACCCTGTTGTGGAGGCGGCCTCCACCGCCGAGGCGTATGTGCCCAACGACTGCTGTCTCGACGAGGGAATGCGCATCATCGTTCTGACTGGACCAAACATGGGAGGCAAATCGACAATGCTGCGGATGGTCGCATTGATCGTTCTCATGGCTCAAATGGGCTCGTTTGTTCCCGCGGATGCTGCCCATATCGGAATAGTCGACCGGATCTTTTCTCGCGTAGGAGCGCAGGACGATATCTCGGCGGGCCAGTCGACGTTCATGACCGAAATGGTGGAGACCGCCAATATCCTGCACCATGCCACGCCACGAAGCCTGCTCGTGCTCGATGAGATCGGGCGCGGAACGAGTACCTACGACGGCCTCGCGATCGCCCGAGCTGTAATTGAGTATGTTCACTCACGCCTCCACGCACGCACACTCTTCGCGACCCACTACCACGAGCTCACCATCCTGCAGGACGAATTCGAGGAGGTGGCTAACTTCCACACCAGCGTCGCCGAAGAAGACGGCGCCATAGTCTTTCTCCACCAGGTGGTTCCGGGCGGGTCCGACCGTTCCTATGGCATACATGTCGCCAGGCTGGCGGGACTCCCGCACAGCGTTACCGTCCGGGCCGAGCGAATTCTCCGTCAGCTGGAACGCTCCAAAAACGGAAATCGCCCTGACCTCGACGGAAGACAGATGGCCCTGTTCAACGATCCCGACTTGGCCCCGAAGAGCGAGGTGGAACAAGTGGCCATCAGGGTTCTAGATGAAATTCTGGCACTTGATCTCGGGAACACCACCCCGCTTGAGGCACTGGAACGCCTTCACGACTTTCAGGAGAAGGGCCGATCCAGCGCGTAACGTCACGACGACTAGCCGTTTGGCCCGGGTGCCCGGTACCCAGCCCATCATGCGGCCAGGAGCACCATCCGCTCCTTTTCCTCGAGATCCGGCGAAAGGCATAGCGTGATGCCGCTCACGATCTTCGACAGGTCGGCCATCATTGTGCCCGGCCCTATTTCGGATCTATCTTCGCGAGATCCGATCACCAGGCCACTATAATCGGCTAACCTTCATGACGGCGCCCACACTCCTCTCGCTGGACGCCTCCTCGATTGAAGTTGCTGTCGGAGGGCTGGGATTGAATCACAGCCGAACCTATTGGAGTGACATGGCTCTTCAAGAAACGCTCGACCCCGAGGACATGGAGGCGCTCCGTGCCCTCGGGCACCGCATGCTGGACGACATGTTCGATCGAGTGGCCCATTTGCGCGACCGGCCGGTCTGGCAGCCGATACCAGAGAGCGTAAGAGCTGCCCTGCAGGCTCCGCTCCCTTTGGACGGGGAGCCGGCCGACGCGGTCTACGAAGAGTTCTTGGAGCATGTAGCCCCGTATCCACTTGGAAACGACCACCCACGATTTTGGGGATGGGTGATGGGCAACGGAACACTTCTCGGCATGCTGGCCGACATGGTGGCGGCGGCAATTAACCCTAATGTCGGCGGCGGAGAGCATGCCGCCAACTATGTGGAAGCTCAAGCGATCGACTGGTGCAAGGAAGTGCTCGGGTTCCCGCCCGGGGCCAGCGGCCTCCTGGTAAGCGGTGGATCTATGGCTAACCTCGTGGCCCTCGCGGTGGCTCGGTCGGCCCAGGCCGGGTTCGACGTGCGTGCCGAGGGGTTGGAGGCTTCACCAACCAGATTCGCACTCTATGGCTCCTCTGAGATGCATTCATCCGTGCAGAGAGCCGTGGAGGTACTGGGCCTCGGGAGCCGCGCCTTGCGAGTCGTCCCCGTCCGTGACGACTACACCATCGACATGCCAAGCTTGCGCGCGGCAATTGCCGCCGACGTCGCAAACGGGGTGAGACCGATATGTTTGGTCGTGAATGCGGGCACGACAAACACCGGAGCGATCGACCCCATCGCCGATATGGTCGATCTGGGCGCCGAGCACGGGATGTGGGTGCATGTCGATGGCGCCTTTGGCGCCTTAGCCGCCTTGTCGCCCGAGCTCAAGCCACTAGTCTCGGGAATCGATCGAGCCGACTCCATTGCGTTCGACTTGCATAAATGGGGCTACCAACCCTTCGAGGTTGGGTGCACCCTGGTCCGGGACGCACATACCCATACCAGCGCGTTCGCACTGACCCCAGACTACTTGAAGCACGGCGAGCGCGGAGCGGCAGGTGGCACCCTGTGGTTCAGTGACTACGGGGTGCAGCTATCGCGTGGATTCAGGGCGCTAAAGGTGTGGATGGCGTTCAAGACGCACGGCAGCAAAAAGCTCGGCCGGCTCGTGCGCCAAAATGTCGAACAAGCAAAATACCTCGCAAAACTCGTGACGCAGTCCGCTGATCTCGAGCTCCTGGCTCCGGTTCCGCTGAACGTTGTCTGCTTCCGTTTTGTGACTGACGGACTCGATGACGAGCACCTGAACACCCTCAACGAGGAGCTGCTCATCCGCCTTCAGGAGTCAGGGGTCGCGGCACCCTCCGGCACTCTCCTGCGCGGACGCTATGCCATCCGCTGCGCCATCACCAACCATCGGAGCCGGCTGGAGGACTTCGACATCCTGGTGGAAGCCGTTGAGAAGATTGGCCACGAGATTGTGGTGGAGCAATCAGTCATGAGCCGTAAGGCTTGACCTCCTCCCAACTACTTTGCCTCCAGCTTCTAGCACTGACAATTAGGTTCTGACGCGGAACGCTGACAGCCTGGACAGCGCCGGCATCTACTTCCCACACTGCCGTGTTAGCTAACATCTGAGGGCAGCGATGAATCTCTGGACGGAAGGTGGATGCCGATGGCCGACGCGATCCGAGTTACCGTGTGGAACGAATTCGTCCACGAACGGAACAACGAGACGGTACGCGCCGTCTACCCCGACGGGATTCATGAAGCCATAGCCGGCGGCCTGAGGGATCGACTGGGTGATCTTGCTATGGTCCGCACGGCCACTCTGGATCAACCGGACCATGGCCTATCGGATGAGGTGCTAAGCACGACGGACGTACTTGCCTGGTGGGGCCATATCGCTCACGGCCATGTGACCGAAGAGGTCGTCGATCGTGTGTATCGTCGAGTGGTCTCTGGAATGGGCCTCATCGTGCTGCACTCAGCGCACGACTCCAAGATCTTCCGCCGCTTGATGGGCTCGACCTGTTCGCTTCGTTGGAGAGAAGCGGACGACCGCGAGCTCCTCTGGACTGTACATCCGGGACATCCAATTGCGGCGAACGTGCCGACTCCGATAATACTCCCTCAGCATGAGATGTACGCGGAGTACTTCGACATTCCCCCGCCTGAGGAGCTGGTGTTCATCAGCTCGTTCTCCGGAGGTGAGGTTTTTCGCAGCGGCTGCTGTTTTGCTCGGGGCCTTGGGCGCATCTTCTACTTCGGCCCCGGACACGAGACGTACCCCGTGTATTACAAACCGCCCATTACCCAGGTGATGGCCAACGCAGTCCGATGGGCATGTCCACGGGGCGACAAGACAGCGTCACCCTTTACGAGCCGAAACAGCCCCAGAGGCTGGTATGAGGAGAGAGTATGAGCAAGCACAGAGTCGTGATAGTGGGAGCCGGCGGATGGAGCCGCGCTTGGGGAGCAACCGTCAAGGACAACGAAAACGTCGAACTTGCGGGTTGGGTCGACCTCGAGCCGGGTGTTGCCGATCGGACCGCCAAGGAGCTGGGATTTGAGAACGTGATCACCGGCACCGACCTGGACACCGTCGTAGACGCGGCTCATCCCGATTTCATCTTGAATGTCACCGTCCCGTCCGCCCACTGCGAGGTATCGATACACGCTCTCGAGGCTGGATTCCCCGTCCTCTGCGAAAAACCCATGGCCTCGGATATGGATCAAGCGCGCAGAATGGTGTCTGCCGCCGAGCGAACCGGCAGGCTGCTGATGATCAGCCAGCAGCGCACCCACGATCCTAAGATCGTCGCGACGAGACGCCTCATCGGCGAAACCTTGGGGACGCTAGGCCTTCTCGACAGCGCCTTCTACATGGGCCACCCTGAAGCCACCTATCACCGAAACATGGCAAACGCGCTTCTGCTTGACATGGCCGTCCACACGTTCGACGCAGCCCGATTTCTCGCCGCTGCAGACCCTGTCTCCGTTTACTGTGAAGGTTTCAATCCTCCCTGGAGTTGGCACTCCTCCAACTCCTCTGCACTCGCAATTTTCGAGATGACAGGCGGATTGCGTTACGTCTACCGGGGAACCTGGGCATCTCATGGCTGGAATACGACGTGGGAGGCGCAGTGGCGGGCAATGGGTAGAAACGGCACCGTTATCTGGGATGGAGTGTCCCCGGCGGAGGCCGAGATCGTGGCAGAACCGGGCGTCTTTCCTCCTGAAACGAAACGTCTGGCAGCCCAACTTGATCCCGGAGCTCCCGGGCCGATGGCTGCCTCCCTCGATGACTTCCTCCATGCACTCGAAAGCGGCGACACCCCGGTCGGTGAGTGCCATGACAATATCAAGACTCTTGCCATGGTCTTCGGTTCCCTGGAGTCCATCAGGTCGGGCCAGAGAGTTTCCATCGAGCAGGTACTGTGAGATGGTTCGTGCAGCCGAGAGCGTCTGTCTTTCTGAGAAATCGGTTGACCAAGGCCGGCTAGCAGCTGCGTAAGAGGCAAAGCTCGCATGCCGACCGCTCCAGCTCATCCCGGAACTTGGGGTGAGCAAGGCTGATCATGGCTTTTGCGCGCTCCTCGAGATCGAGCCCATGTAGGTCGATCTGGCCATACTCTGTGACCACGTAGTGCATGTGGGCGCGCGTGGTTGTAACCCCGGCGCCCTGTCGAAGCTGCGGCACGATGCGGGAGATCGTATCGTGTTTGGCTGTAGAGGCCAGCGCAATGATCGGCTTTCCGCCTTGTGATAGCGACGCTCCACGCATGAAGTCCATTTGCCCCCCGACGCCGCTATATACCTTGGACCCCATAGACTCCGCGCACACCTGTCCTGTAAGGTCGATCTCTATAGCCGAGTTGATGGCTATCATATTGTCCAGGCGGAGAATAACCAGCGTGCTGTTGGTGTAGTCGACCTGGCGCATCTCGACCATCGGGTTGTCGTCGACAAAATCGTAAAGTCTCCTGGTTCCGTTTAAAAACGAAACCACGATCTTGCCGTTGTTTAGGGTCTTTTTCGACCCGTTGATAACCCCCAACTCGACCAGGTCCACTATCCCGTCGGAGACGACCTCGCTGTGAATCCCCAGATTCTTGTGGCTTGAGAGGGCGGCGAGAACCGCATTGGGAATCCCGCCAATGCCAAGCTGAAGAGTCGCTCCGTCAGGAGTGAGATCGGCTATGTTCTGGCCGATGGCCACCTGTGTTGCGCTCGGTGCTCCCGACTCAAACTCCGGCAGGGGTTCGTCAACGTCCACCCAGTAGTCCAGCTCTCGAATGTGAATGAATGAATCGCCATGAGTTCGAGGCATGTTTGGATTGACTTGCGCGATCCTGATCTTGGCCGCTCGCGCCGCCGCCAGCGTACAGTCGACGGACGTCCCCAGCGAACAGAACCCGTGCTCGTCCGGCGGCGACACGTGCAGAAGCGCAACGTCCAACGGCATGTGACCGGAACGAAATAGCTTCGGTATGTCAGACAGGAAGATCGGGACGTACGTGGCTCGCCCCGACTCCACCGCTTCGCGGACGTTCGGGCCCACGAAAAGTGCCCGGTGATGAAAGTGACCGGCGTACTCCGGGTTGGTGTACGAAGCGTCTCCGTTGGTGTGCAGACTGACCATCTCGACGTCGTTGAGCTCGGAGGCACGGGCCGTGAGGGCCTTAATGAGCGCCTGCGGGTACGCGTTAGCCCCATGAACAAATACTCGATCACCAGACTTTATCGCGGCAACTGCAGCCTCAGCTGGCGTTTCTGTCACTGCCACCATTACGCTGACCTTCCCAATTCAGTGTTCTTTCGGTCTTCCCTGCCTTCTTTCGATCGAATCTTCTCCACGTCTTGTAAAACGTACTCCGCGGTCCGCTGCACGGCAAAGCGCACCCGGCTCTTCATCTTGTCGCCGACCTCGAATGCCACCCCCTCGATCCCGTATACAGCCAGCTTCTGCGGCAAGCGATCGAGGGCACGACCCAGCTCGATCCCCTCGCCCAAGCCCACCCCGTGAGATGAGACCTGCTTGGAAAACACCTTCTGAGGTAGCTTCTTGCCTGACGTGAAGTGAATGATCTTCCCCGGCTTCGCCCCGCTGCTCGTAGCATCGACCACGATCACTCTGTCGAATCCAGTCCACGCCTCGATTATCGACATGGGATCCGCTGGGCACTCTCGAACTGTTACTCCGGTAATGCCGGCCTCCCTCACTCGGTCGGCAACCAGCAAGCCGGCCGCGTCATCGCCCCGGTACCGGTTTCCGACTCCAAGTACGAGTATTTGGGTCAGGGCATCGGAAGGCTTGACGCGGCCTGTGATGGGCGGTTTCATTCTCGGTCAATCTCCAGAGATAAGAAGTGAGTCGAGCACGAGATACAGGGATCGTAGTTGCGTATCGCCTGCTCGCACCGCTGAGTTAGCTCCGGCTTCGGCATATCGATGTTGTCTTTGACGACATTGAGCAGGTCCGTCTCAATCATCCGCTGGTTCTGGGATGTTGGTGGGATAATCTTGGCACTGGCGATATTGCCCTCGATGTCAATGTCGTATCGGTGATAGAGCAGTCCCCGGGGCGCCTCTGTCGCCGCATATCCTCGAGTAGCTCGCGGAGCAACTGTGACACTCGGCTCCTCGGGCCGCTCGTATTCCTGGATGATTCGCAGGGCTTCGTCGACCGCGTATACCGTTTCCACTGCTCGTACAACGATGCTCTGAAATGGATTGCGAACTGTTGGTGCGAGCTTTGCGTCGCGGGCCGCCTGCAGCGCGAGCGGCGACAAGAGGTCGTAATTCAGACTGTATCGCGCTAGCGGGCCGACAAGATACGGCCCATGGCCGCGCAGCACTGAGTGCAGCGCCGTGGACCGCTCGACGTGTTCTTCCTTGAAGTGATGCTCGTATTCATCAGCCGTGATGTCGAGACCGTTGCTGGATACGATGTGTCCTTCGTTAAATGGGTACTCGTTCGGATGCCGGAGTGAGACGAACTCGTAGTCGTGCTCGTATGGAGGCATGGGAAATGTTGCGACTAGCCGCACCGTGTCCAGGGCAGCCTCGCGAGCCCACTTCAGCTCCTCGGCAAGGGGCTCTAGCTCCTTCTTCGTCGGTACACGATAGAAGCCTCCAACCCGAACGTTAATGGGATGTATCTCACGCCCGCCAATCTGGGCGACGACTGAGTTGCCCGCCTTCTTCAGCCGCAACGCCTTGTTCACGATCTCTGGATGATCCTTGGCGATACCGATGACGTCGTCGTACCCCAGAAAGTCAGGAGCGTGGAGCATGTAGATGTGAAGCACGTGGCTCTCTATCCACTCGCCACAGTACAGGAGGCGGCGAAGGGCGCGAAGCTGGCCTCCGACAGAGATTCCGCATGCGTTCTCCAGAGCATGAACGGCGCTCATCTGATACGCGACGGGACAGATCCCGCATATCCGCGCCGTAATGTCTGGGGGCTCAGTGAACGTTCGCCCGTCGAGTAGGGCCTCAAAAAACCGGGGCGGCTCGTAGATGTTCAGGGCAATACCCGTGACGGTGTTGTCCTTCACCTTGACGTACAGCGCTCCCTCCCCCTCGACCCGAGCTAGTTGCTTGACGTGAATGGTTTTAGTGCTCATGTGCTTCGCTCTCAATTCGGAATGGCTCCGCCGCGGCGTTAAACGTTCGGAACGCTTTGACCAGGTCCATCGGTCCCGCCCCGAGATGCTCCCACTGGACTGCAAGCGACCTCGTGTTGGGTGACTCCATCGGACCGTAGCACCCATAGCAGCCACGGTTGTAGGCTGGGCACAGAGCGCCACAGCCGGCATGCGTTACTGGGCCCAGGCATGGAGTTCCGTGCGCCACCATAACGCAGGGCGTGCCACGTCGCTTGCACTCGAAGCACACGCTATAAGATGGCGTGTTCGGCTTGCGCCCGTTGAGCAGAGCACTTATCACTTCGACCAGCTGGACCTTGTTGACCGGGCAGCCGTTTAGCTCAAAATCGACGGACACGTGATCGGAGATTGGTGTGGAGGTCGCGAGTGTATCTATGTACTGCGGGTGCGCGTACACGACTGCGATGAAGTCCTTCACGTTCTTGAAGTTGCGCAGTGCCTGTATCCCCCCCGAGGTCGCGCATGCCCCGATCGTCACCAACGCCTTGGACTCTTTTCGGATCCGGCGAATTCGCTCGGCATCTTCGGCGGTAGTGATCGATCCCTCAACCAGTGAAAGGTCGTAGGGCCCTCTCAGAACATTGCTGGTCGCCTCCCGAAAGTCGGCAATCTCTACCGCGGCGGCCACGGCCAGCAGCTCGTCTTCACAGTCGAGAATGCTGAGCTGGCAGCCGTCGCACGAGGCAAACTTCCACACCGCGAGCTTTGGTTTGCGAGTAGCGGCCATAGTCATAGCTCCCTGGTTTCGAGAAGTGGGGCGATTTTATCGTGGCGGTATACCGGGCCGTCCTTGCAAATAAATGTCGGCCCGAACTGGCAGTGTCCGCAAAATCCGATGCCGCATTTCATGCTTCTCTCCATGGACAGGTACATCGCTTCCGAAGAAATGCCAAGGCCCTGGAGCTCGAGAATGCAGAAACGCATCATTATCTCGGGACCGACGATCATCGCAACCGTGTTGGAAGGGTCGAAGTGGGCCTTGGACAGGAGCGTCGTCACCAGTCCAACGTTGCCGCGCCAGATGTCCGCGGCCGCATCAACCGTGACCGTCACGTTGAGGTCGAGACGCGACCGCCAGCGCTCGAGTTCCCTTGTGTATAGAAGGTCTTGGGGCGTTCGCGCTCCGTAACACAGCGACACACGACCATAGTCCAGCCGGTTATTGAGGATGTGAAGCAGGGCGGGAGTGAGTGGCGGAAGACCGATGCCGCCTGCCACTATCACGACATCCTTACCGCGTGCCTCGTCGACGGGCCACGAAGACCCGTATGGGCCACGCAGTCCTATGCAGGAATTCCGCCGCAACTTCGACATGGCCTGCGTGGTTGTACCCACCGCACGGACGGTATGGGTCAACTTTTCGGGTTTGGCGGGATCACCGCTGATCGAAATCGGCGACTCACCGACTCCGTATACGTACAACATGTTGAACTGGCCCGGCTTGAAGCTAAAGTCCGCAACGCCGTCAACCGGAGACATCGTCAGCGTAAACGTGTCGTACGTCTCACTCCGATACGACTCGATCCTCCATGGTCTCGGGAGGAGCGGCTGCTCCACCTCGGTGTGGACCCCTGGCCCGTCGAGCCCGTTGGCCGCGCTGGAAAACTGAGAGACAGATTGATCAAGCATAGACTTGGTGAACATCTAGCACCTGCACCCGAGTCGCTTGCAACCTCTGAGCGATCACCGGCGCGAAACGCTTGTACAGCTCATATCCGAGATCGTGATCGACTTCCATTTTGCCCCGAAGACACGCCGCGTCGAACTTCAACGCGAGGGTCTCATCTACCGCGTGAGCATCGAGAGCCCAACGGTACGGTTTGACCAGCCAGGACCACCCCAGCACTTCCCCGTCCTCAACCGTCTGCACGGTGATGGACCCTCTCTCGGGAACCTGGAACCCCAGTGCCGCCTTACCGTGCCGAATCAGGAAGAAGTTGTCGGCCGGAAGTCCCATCTGAAAGATCGGGCTGTTCTCCGTGAATCGTACCTGTGATGCGCACCCTACCAGCGTTGCCAGATGGCGATCCGGCAGACCCTCGAGAAACGAATGCTCCCTCAGTACTCGCTCAAGCGTTTCCATGCTTCACCTGCTCCTTTTGTGTCGATTGCCGGTTTTCGGTCTCTCGGATCGCTCTGACTTCTTCGGTAATGTCTATGCCGACTGGGCACCACGTGATGCATCTGCCGCACCCGACGCAGCCCGACGTGCCGAACTGATCGATCCATGTAGACAGTTTGTGTGTCATCCACTGCCGATAGCGGGATTTGGGCGTCTTGCGCACGCTACCGCCATGGATGTACGAGTGGTCCATGGTGAAGCAGGAATCCCACTCACGCGTACGCACCGCCTCGCCACCCGTGAGGTCGGTAGTGTCCTCGATGGTCGAGCAGAAACAGGTTGGGCACGCCATCGTACAGTTCCCACAGCTGAGACAGCGGGCGGCGACATCATCCCATCGCGGATGGTCGAGATTCCGGAAGAGCAGCTCCTTGACATCGCTACTGTCCATTTCCCGTCCCATTTGCCCTGCTGCTCGTTCGACCGCTCGATCGGCCTCGCTCGACTCCTCGCCCCGTGCGCCTCGGTGCGGCACTCTCTCCATCACGGCAGCCCCATGGCTGGATCCGATGTCTACCACGAAATAGTGACGGAGAGAATCGACTACCTCCGTTACGGCGAGGTCAAAACCCTGATCTACCTTGGGTCCGGTGTTCATAGAAACACAAAAGCAAGTCCCTCCGGCCTCCCCACAATTCACGGCAATCACAAAGGTGTTCGCTCGCTGCGCCGCGTAGACCGGATCGATGTACGGCCCGCCGATGAACACACGATCCTGCACGAAGATCCCATGGAGCTCGCATGACCTGACTCCCAGAAACGCCAGCTTCTCCGGCTCAGGCCTCGTCTCCTCTATGTTGAGATGACCGTTCTCGCTCACCTTGAATAGCTTGAGCGCCGGAGGAAATAAATACTTCTTCCACGAATGGGGGCCGACGTTGTACCCAAAGTAGGCCCCGTCAGAACGCTTCTTCAGCCGATATGTTCCCCCGTCCTGCTCATCTGTTACGCCTATCGGCAAGTCTCGGGAGGAAGTGACGTCGTCGTAGACGATCGCACCCTCACGTACTGTTGGCCCCACCACTCGGTACCCCTCCTCCCGAACGGATGCCAGCAGGCTGTCAAAGTGCTCTAGCTCCAGCACCATGCGATGGTCACTGTCCATATGCGACTCCTCTGTTGACGTATCGGCGAACAAATAGATCCTCCTCGAATCGAAGTCGCAATAGAACGCGAAAGGCGCCTATCGACTGAACTGCAGTACCCGGGATTGGAGCTCTCGCTCCTTCCGCAGCCGGGCGGCTAAAGCCGGTACCACGAGCACCGGGACACTGAGCCGCCGAATCAACCCATCGGCTACGCTCCCGAGAATGACTCGAGACAGTCCGGACCGGCCGTGGCTCGTGGTGATGATGTCGGTTATGGACCACTCGTCCACCACTTTTGCGATGGCGTCCATCACATCACCTCGCAAGACCGCCGTGTGAACGTTGCCTCGGATGTCCCCGGCAACTCGATCGAGATATGAACGAACTCGGTCAACTTCTTCGGTGGATGCCTCACTATGACGCACCACTTGCACGAGATACAAGGTTGCTTGCCACTCTGCCAGTAGCTCACGAGTCATCGAAAGGGCCTGCTCGGCAAGCTCTGACCCGTCGACCGGGACTAGAAGCCGCGGAAGCGTGGGCGGACCACGATGTCCGTCGTGCCTGAACAAGACCGGCACTGGACTGTGCACCAGAGCCTGCCAACCCACACTGCCCCAGATCATTCGGCCCAGCCCATGGCGAGCGTGTGTCGCCAGGGCTATCATGTCCACGTGGAATTCCTCGGCCGACTCGTCGATGGCGCTGGCCGCTATGCCGCTATAGGTAGCCAGTTCGACACTGACACCCTCGCGCCGCAAACTCTCGGCTCTAGCCTCGAGATACTCCTGGGCGACTTCTACACCTGCCTCTTCCGCGTAGACTGCCGCTCGACTATCGAATCCGACGAATGCATTAGACAGAACCGGAACGTCGCGAACCAGCACCAAAGTTCCGCCGGATCCCGCATACCGCCGCGCATCGGGAATGATCGACTGTGCGAATTCCGAACCGTCAAGTGGAACCAGAACTCGTCGCATCTTTGATATCCTTTCTTTTGCCGCTGCCGATGTGCTTTCGTCTCACAATAGGCTCGCCGACGCGAAATAGGCATCAGGTGTGAACCCTATTTCGAGAGGCGCAATGTATGAGCAGCGCAATCGTCGCTGTGAGCACCCGTGGAACCCACCGAACTGACCGGCTTCAACCCGCTGTTCCCTTAGTGGTCAAGCACTCCAGAACTCTGCCGAGCCAATCACGGTGTGGCAATACTTGTCGCATATAGCGACATTCAGATAACATCTGCGCATGTCGTCTACAAAACTTGACATATCCCTTAAAATGGAGGAGAAATGCCTAACGGGGGCTGGTGCCGTTCCGAAGTGAGTGTCCTACGCGGAGAATTGTGACCATGGCAATGACTGAAGAAGAGCGTCGTCAGAAGCAGCGCGAATACAACCGCCAGTACTACCTGGCCCATAGAGAGAGAAAGCTGGAGCAAAACGCTCGCTCGGCTCGGAGATGGCGGGAGCAGCACCCAGATCGCTATCGCGAGTCACAGGAGCGTACGCGTGCGCGCGTACGCGCGTTGAAGGGCATTGAGCCTCGCAAGCCGAAGATTCGAGAGTGCAGTGTGTGCCATGAAGTAAAGCCTCACAAGGCTCGCAACATGTGTGTGGTCTGCTACGGCAAATGGCGATGGCAGAACCACAAGCGAATCATCGAGTCCTACACCGCCGCGACGGGAAAGACCTGGCAAACGATCGACCAATCAGATGTCGGAGCGGCTAACAAGCGCTAGGATTCTTTTCCACGCTCAGAGGACGTGAAAGCGTCCGCTTGCCGTGGTAGCGTGATGGCCTACGCCGCTCGCTTGCGCTCCTGACGTGCGTCTGAGATTCGCCGCACCCCGCTGATAAGATGGAGTCTCTCGAGTCCCCTGATCAAGTATCCGGACAGATCTATCTCATACCACTTCAGTCCATGAAAGGCCGACTCGGGAAACGCATGATGGTTATTGTGCCAGCCCTCGCCGAGACCAAACAGCCCCACGAACCACTCATTCCGGCTTTGATCGGGTGTATCAAATGTCCTTCTTCCGAATTGGTGGCAAATGGAGTTCACCGACCAAGTGATGTGATGAGTGAGGCAGACTCGTACCAGACCGCCCCAGATCAGACCGCGCCAGCCGTCGATAAGGAATGGAATGACAAACCCCAGAGCCACCCAGATCGGGAAGGTACGGTGTATCACCCTGGCGATCGGATCTTTCAGCAGGTGCTTCGCATCCCGCTCGGGAAGGCCGGGTGCGCCATTCTCGAACATCCAACCAATGTGAGCGTGAAACAGACCTTCAAGCGGGCTATGCGGATCGCCCGGCTTGTCTGCCAAACGGTGATGTTTCCAGTGCGTGGCCACCCACTGAAACACCTGTCCCTCAACCGCCATCGAACCAAGAGCCAGCAAGGTGAACTCTACGGCAGGATTACTCTTGAAACTCCGATGGGTAGCGAACCTGTGGAATCCCACCGTGATTCCAAATCCGGTCAAGAGATACAGCCCGACCAGCATGAAGATGTCGACGGGAACTACTTGCTTCTGCCACAGCTGCACGACGGCAAATATCGTCGCGGACAGTGGCAGCATGACCGCAACCAACGTGATGGCCTTCCCGAGCAACGAGCGCGATCGAGGAATCGGCGGATTCGGCTCGAGATGATTAGGCAATGAGGTGGGGGAAAACTCCATGAAAAGACCTTCCTTGTTAAGCTATGGAACCGACGCCATCGGAAGAATGGGCCGGCACCTGTGCCAATAAGGCAGGCCGCTTCAAAGTGGCTATTCCCGCTGCCATTTTACCCCTTGTTCGATACTTGTTACGAATCCCCGGGAACCTACCAAGATCAGGCACATGAATCACTAGCACGGTCCTTGCCAAAGGTTGACACCAACTCAAGATCTTGAGCTGCCGACAAAGGATGGATACGGGTATGGACGAGCCTGCCGGCATGTCAGACGAGTTCGTGCGAGAAATCAAGCTCGCGGACATCGACCCGCGTGTGCGCGCCTTCGGCTGCGGCGGCATTGTGGACGTCTTCGCCGTTGAGACTGCCGGACCGACCGTTCTCATTGACTCCATGGTCAGCCCGGAATCGATAGGCAGAGTAGTCGAGATCCTTGGCGTTCGACTCGGTCGCCTCATCGTCGTCAATACGCATGGGGACTGGGACCACGTCTGGGGAAATTGCTTTTTCAGCGGCCCCAAAGCGCCCTTTCCCGCGCCCATACTGTCTCACGAGCTCGCCGCCGAACGCATGACCTCCCCTGAGGCAGTCACATATCTACATCGTTCTCAAGCAGAGAACCCGGATCTCTACCGGAACGTGCGTATTGAGCCGGCAAACATCGGCGTTACCGGCAAGACCAGTATTTACGGAGGCGATCTCACACTACGGCTCTTGGAAACTCCGGGCCACAGCCCCGACCACATGGCAATCTGGATTCCCGAGCTGAGGCTGTTGGTCGCCGGAGACGCTGCCGAGATGCCGCTTCCACTGGTCCCCGACGCTCAATCGGTGCCCGCACTGCGCGAATCTCTGTACAAGATGTCCGCACTGGACCCTCGCCACGTTTTGTACTGTCATGCCCGTGGATATACGTCGGCCGGCGTGATCAATCACAACATCGCCTACTTTGATGAGGCCGAAGGCCGTTGCAGGCGCTTCCTCAGATTGAACTCAGGCTATCAAGCCGCAAACGTGAGCCCGGATGCGTTGGCGTGGCCGTTGGAGGATGCCCTTCCGGACGGAGTGGCGCCGACGGACCTCATTCCAGACGCGGACTTCTATCGACGGGCACATGAAGAGGCCGTCAGGGCCATGGCCGGTTGGGTCCAAGCGGCAGTATGACCACCAAGTTTGCCGAGAACGCACGTTCTACTACTGAGTGCCTGATCCTTGGAGCACTTGCTCGCTTGCAAGATGAATGACCTGATCCGCTCTCTGAACGCGATCGAGCGACAGATGGATGTGGTCCGGGGAGTCGTTTCTGCGAACTGCCTGCCCGCGGTTTTCAACCGACTCGGCGTCGCTCAATGAACTACGCTGGATTGAGATAAGAAACGGTGGGCTGCTGATGATCATTGAGCAGGTGCGCTACTTTGCAACGGCCGACAACGTTCCGGCGGTAGTTGACGCCAGACGCTCGATCGACACCGTGCGAGGCAATCTAGGACTGCCCGTTGGCCATATCTTGGTCGCCGATCCCGTACCTGACGACAGCCCCGCCATCGTATGGCAATGTGGTTACGAGTCCGAGACTCAGCTTGCGCTTGCCGAAGCCGCGATAGGGAATAGTGCTGAGTATCACGAAGCCCGCGATCGACTAGGTGACTTGACGGAGAACGTGGAGATCGAGTTGTACACCATCGACGAGGTCGAGGTGACCGATGTCTCCGAGAACCAACCCGACAGCGACGATCCGCAGCCCTAAAACGTGCTCGCTCGCCAATCCTCGGGTCGGTTCTCTGGTTGGTGCTCGCAGCTTATCACTGTGGTCAGATTGCCGCGCGGGTTCCAATCGGCCGCGATTCGCGCCCACTTCGGCCGTAGTGCCGCGACGATGTGGTCGAGTACCTGATTCGTCACTGCCTCGTGAAACACGTAGGTGTCCCGGAACTTGTTGAGATAGAGCTTCAGAGATTTCAGCTCGACGATCGACTGGTCCGGCACAATCCAGAGATTGATTGTGGCAAAATCCGGATACCCCGTGCGTGGACACTTACACGTGAACTCGGGATAGGAAAAGTGGATGACGTAATCACGTCCGGTAGCTGGATTGGGCAGGATCTCGAGCTCAGCGCAGGCGATCGCTCGCTCACCCGGCAGTGAGCGGCTATCTTCGTCTGACAATTTGCGGGCTACCGCCCAAATCCCGGACTCCTGGACCCTGGCGGAACGTAAGGTCCCTGGCCCGGAACCGGCGCCATTCGTATCTCGGACTCGTATCGGTCGAAGGTCATGACGATAGCTCGACACTTCTTCTGGCTAGCCGGAAGCAGCCGGTTGAACCTCGCCGCCGCCCGGCTGGCTGCGGCGCGACTGGAGTACTCGGACCCCGGCGCTGTGCTCTGCGCGTAGGCGCCGATGAGCGGACACTTGGGTGGGGCGGCGAAAGTGTAAAACGTAGGCGCTGCTGGCTGAGATTTGGGCAGGTGAATGTGCGGCGCTACCGTAAGACCCAGCAGCACCAGCGCCAGAACGGAAATACCCGCGATGTATATCGGTGAGTCTCTAAATGATCCCTTCACGGCTAATCGTACATCGCCGGCAGAATTTTCGTCATCGACCCCCCCTGGCGTTGCCTGCACCCTGGCTTCAAACTTCCCGCTTCTCAAACCTGAAGGCCGGCGACTCCAGATAGTCCTGTAGCGAGGGTGCCTGCTCGTCCTTGGCAGATAGGATCGGGTGCTCGATGGGCCAGGAAACTGCTACGTCGGGATCATCCCAACGGATGGCGCCCTCGGCTGCCGGAGAATAGTACCCGGTGCACTTGTACTGCACTTCAGAGTGGTCTTCCAGCGTGACGAACCCGTGACCGAAACCCGTGGGTATGAAGAGTTGACACATGTTTTTCGATGTTAGCTGATGTCCCGACCAGCGGCCGAACGTTGGAGATCCAACCCGTAGATCGACGGCCACGTCGAAGATAGAACCGCGAGTGCATCTGACCAGCTTGCCCAGCGGCGCCGTCTCGTCTTGGTAGTGAATACCACGTAAAACCCCTCTAGCGGAACACGAGTGATTGTCCTGCACGAACCTAACAGGAATGCCGGCTTCCAAAAAGTCACGTGCGTGGTAGGACTCGAGAAAGAAGCCACGGCTGTCGCGATAAACAGTCGGCACGATGAGAAGCACCCCATCAAGATGAGTGTGCTCTACCCGAATGGACAATCAGCCACTCCAAACAGCATCTATTACCTCCAGCTCGAATCGCGACGTGTTTCTATCTCGCCAATCATACGTCACGAGCTGTCCGACGTCGATCCTCTGAATGACGTCCACGGCCGACATGGCACAGTCTGAACCCTCAATCCCGGATAATCCGGTAGCTGATCCAGAGATCGGCCGCCACGGCACTGTGCCGGAAGAACGTGAATCTCAACCGGACCCGGCGCGGCGGACCGGATGCCGGCAGCTCCTCGCGGCGAACCCATGTGCCGAACGCCTCCACCTTGGCCAGCTCCCACGTCGGGCGGAATCCGTCCACGTGCTCCCTGACGCGGTAGGTTGCCCGCCGTCCCGTGGGATTCTCCACGTGGAGGCGGACTGACCGAATTGACCTAATCGCAACGGGCTTGAGTCGACCGGCCAGCATGTCGTGGGAGTCTGAGATATAGAATCGCGACTGAACCGCGGAGAGGTTGGTTCCGACGACCCACCACGTCGCCAGCCCCACCAGGATTACCACACCGCAGGTGAGAGTCGGCGCGATCCCTCTTGGGACGTGCGGCTGATATCTAGCATCCTCGGGTAGCAGTGTGCGTCTCCACGCTACCCCCACGATCAGTAGGATCACCACCGCGGTGATTGCGGTCAATTCAGATCGATCGGTCAGTGCGATATGAACCTCGGCCAGGAGCAAGGCCAGGAGAATGATGATCGCGACGCTCAAAGCGAGTCCCAGCGCAATTCGCTCGATCCCGTCAAGGGCCCTGCTTCTCGGGAACAAGAAAGTAACCAACAGATAGCCGGGAATCAGAAGAACCATCCACAGACCGAGAACAAACCTGAATGGGCTGGTTGCGGCCCCCAGCCACACACTCGCCGGCAGGCCAAGGGTGACGAGAGCTGCGAGCATCAAGTCCCAGTGGCGAACGAAACGGCCAAGCGCATCGGACGCCGGCTCGACTTCCTTCCCCCCGTCGGGATGTGTCGTATTCGTGTCCAGGTTGTTCGGGCTGGAGCTGTTCATTCAGTCTGAAGGGTAGTGGCGTGCCAGTATAGTCCTCTCCTTCCTCCTCGCTTGAGCCAAGGGCTGCTTGCCCTGGGACTCCATGGGATAATCGACGGGCAGGCCGGCGATGACTTCCTGGAGGCTCCAACTCGCAAAACGTAATCTACAGCTGCGGCGATCTCGAAGAGGATGTAAAGGATCGCCTGCTCAGGGCTTCTCGTGAGATCCCCGACGACGGTCGAGCACGCCTACTCTCTGTTTCTGCTCGCGTCGACGATGTGGATCCGCTACGACTGTTCGCTCGGTCGGCCGGCAGGCCGCGCTTCTTCTGGGAACAGCCTGCTCATCGACAAGCAATCGCGGGCATCGGGTCGGCCGTAACGATTTCCATAGACGACGGGAATCGGTACGAGCAGACGAAAGAAGCCTGGCGAAATATCCTGGTGGAATCAGTCGTCGACGCGCCCGACGGGGTTGTCGCCGTCGGGCCAATCCTGGTAGGCGGATATTCCTTCGACGCCTCCTCGAAGGAATCGGAGGTGTGGTCCGGGTTCCCCTCTGGAAAGTTCTTCCTCCCGAGGCTCTCGCTCTCGCGCACACCTGTCGGAAGCTGGTTGACCTACAACCTTTTTGCGGATCACGCGCGTATAGGTATTGACTCGCACGCCTCTCCCCTCATCACATCTGCTCTTGAGGATGCCCGCTCCACAGATCCTGCCGGCCCCGTGGTGACAAACCGCCTGCTCACCGAAGAGCCGCGGCGCGAAGTCTGGATGGATCAGGTTGCGTCCGCCGTCAAACAAATCCTCGACGGCCGGGCCGAGAAAGTGGTACTAGCGCGTCGGGCCGATCTGGAATTCGACATCTCAAGCGACCCCGGATCGACTCTGGCTGCCTTGGCTCGCGACTATCCACTGGCCACGGTTTTTGCGTTCGGAGAAGGAGAAAAGTGCTTCCTGGGCGCATCTCCCGAAAGGCTCGTGAACAAATCCGGTGACCGTATCGCGGTTGCCTGTCTGGCCGGCTCCGTAGAGCGGGCTTCCGACGAGCTCGAAGACCACATGAGAGTTGCTCAGCTCATGGCCAGCGCTAAGGACCGGAGCGAGCACGAGATCGTGCTCCGAGCGATTCGCCAGTCCCTGCAGCCCATCACTCAACGGCTGGTTACGTCTGAAAGCCCTGAGATCGTATCACTTCGAAATGTCCATCACCTTTGCACCCCGATCACTGCCACGATGACTGCTGGGCTGGATATCATCGATGCTGTGGCGGCACTACATCCGACTCCGGCCGTCGGCGGTTTTCCCCGAGAGGCGGCGATGACCATCATCCGCGAAACGGAGACCTTCGACCGAGGATGGTACGCCGGCCCGATTGGCTGGATGAATCGCAAGGGCGACGGGGAGTTCTCGGTAGCCATCAGATCGGCCCTGATCGATGGACCTCGCACATCTCTGTTCGCCGGTTGCGGCATCGTCTCCCATTCGGACCCGGCCATGGAGTGGCAAGAATCGGAGGTCAAGCTGCGCGCCATGATGTCCGGGCTTGGACTGTCCTAAATGAGTCTCCGATCCTTCGCGGCTACAGACCCGGCGCTCGACGCTTACCAGTATGCCCAGGCATTCGTATCTGAGCTCGCCGCTCATGGTGTCAGGCACGCTTGCATCTGTCCCGGCTCACGGTCTACGCCCCTTACCCTGGCCTTCGCCCATGCGCCTCAACTCCGTACGTGGGAGCACATAGACGAGCGCTCCGCCGCGTTCTTCGCCATGGGAATGGCCAAGGCTCTGAGGGAGCCCGTCGCCGTAGTGTGTACGTCCGGAACCGCTGCGGCGAACTTCATGCCGGCAGTGGTAGAGTCGCGCTACTCGCAAGCCCCCTTGCTCGTCCTGACCGCGGATCGGCCACACGAGCTGCGGGACACCGGCGCTCTGCAGTCGATCGATCAGGTGAAGCTGTATGGATCGCATGTGAAATGGTTCGTGGACATGGCAATCGCGGGCGACGGCTTCAATGGCGAGACGTACGCCCGTTCGATCGCCCATCGGGCCGCCTCCGCCTGCCTCAGTGCGCCGATGGGCCCTGTACATATCAACTTTCCGTTTCGAGAGCCGCTGGTCCCCGTGGACCAAGAGCCGAGCGAGACGCCGGCCCCTCGATTCGAACCGATGCCGGAGATCAGCCGCCGTGCCAGACTTTCCTCAGAAGATATCCGCCGGCTGGCCGGTATGTTCAACTCGTTCGAGCGTGGCGTGATCGTGTGCGGCCCGCAGGACGACCCCGAGTTTCCCGATTCCATTATCGACATGGCTATAGCACTTGGATATCCGGTGCTCGCCGACCCACTATCTCAGCTTCGAACCGGCTCACACGACTTACGCACCATCATCGACAACTATGATGCCTTCCTGCGACACGACACCACTGCACTGGCCCTTCGGCCCGACGTCGTTATTCGGTTCGGCCTGACACCGACCTCAAAACCGCTTTTGGCATATCTTGGACGGCATGAGCATGTCCGCCAGCTGATGGTCGCGGCCGGCGGAGGCTGGCAGGACCCTCTCCGCACCGCGGGAACGTTGATCGACGCCGATCCTGCATTATTTGCCATGGATATCGCCACTGTCGTTCGTTCTCCAGAATCTCAGGCGGCTGAAGCGATACGTCCTGCTGAGAAGTCGGCGGCGAGTGAGAGGACTGGAGCCTGGCTTGACCTGTGGCGCGCGACCAGTACCTGCGCCCGGCTGGTCGTTGCCGCCGAGCTGGCCGCCGATAGCGCTCTGTCGGAGCCTAAGGTCTTCGAGCGGCTGGCCGAGAAGCTGCCGTCGAATGCGCTGCTGTACGTTGGGAACAGTATGCCCATTCGGGATCTCGACGACTTCTTCAGCGCCAGGGAACGACCCGTACGGACGATGGGAAACAGGGGTGTCAACGGGATCGATGGCGTGATATCAAGTGCTCTAGGGGCGTCGGCGGCACTGCAATCCCGGGTGGTGCTCGTCATCGGCGACCTGTCGTTTTACCACGACATGAACGGTTTACTGGCCGCCAAGCTTCACCGGCTGGACGCCACTATCATCCTCTTGAATAACAACGGCGGCGGCATCTTCAGCTTTCTCCCACAAGCCGGCCACCCTGAAACCTTCGAGCGTTACTTTGCCACCCCGACGAACCTTGACTTCCGCCCCGCGGTGGCAATGTACGGAGGACAGTATTTCTGCCCGGACACTTGGGACGAGTTCGATCGATCGATCGCCACGAGCTTCGAAGAACCCGGCCTGTCCGTCATCGAAGTGCGTTCCGATCGGCGCGACAACGCCCGCCGCCATGGCCAGATCTGGGACTCCGTGAAAGAAGCGCTCGATCGGCGTACACTCGACCCTCCAGTTTGACGCCCGCAATGCCATCGATGGGCGACATATTTCGTGAAGGCGCTCGCATCCACTACTCGGTCGCCGGCGTCGGCCCTCCCGTTACCCTTCTCCACGGCTTCCTCGGAAGCTCCGAGTCATGGACTCCGATTGTTTCTCAGCTTAGTCTCGGGTACCGTTGCATTACCGTGGACCTGATCGGCCACGGGCGCTCCGATGCCCCGGCCGATCCCGCACGCTATTCGATGTCTCACTCCGTGCGGGACGTGGTGGCTATTCTCGATGACCTCGGCATCGTTCGGACCGCCGTGATTGGCTATTCAATGGGAGGCCGCGTGGCGCTTCACCTCAGCCTGGTTGATCGGTCCCCAGTAGGCGCGCTCGTCAGCGAGAGCGCCTCGCCGGGTATAGAAAGTCGTGAGGAGCGGGAGGCACGAGTCCGGGAGGACGACCGGCTGGCGCAGCTGATAGAGGAGGACGGGATGGAACCATTCGTCGCTTGGTGGGAGCAGCTACCCTTGTTTGCCGGTCATGCGATGCTCGACCGGACTACTCACGCGACCCTGCATGCTCAACGAGTATCGACCACCGCGGTTGGGGCTGCAAACAGCCTGCGAGGTTCCGGGACGGGACGTCAACGCTCCCTGTGGCGAAGTTTAGGTAAGTTGAAAGTGCCGGCTCTCATCATCGCCGGTGCCGAGGATGAGAAGTATGCGCCGATGGCGCGCCGCATGCAGCAATGCATTACCGGAGCTGCCCTCGGTATCGTCGAGGGCGCCGGCCACACGGTCCACCTCGAGAAGCCGGACCGATTCCTCGATCTGGTGGCTAATTTCTTGGATCTAACATGGAAACCGGAAGGGAGTAATGGATGGCGATTGGGTGGCAATCCCAGCGTGAATTCACCGATATAAAGTACGAAACCGCCGGGGGCATCGCGAAGATCACGATAAACCGTCCTGAAGTACGCAACGCGTTCCGTCCGCGGACGCTATTCGAGCTCATTGAGGCGTTTAAAGAAGCCCAGGAGGACGCCGACATCGGCGTCGTCCTCCTTACAGGACAGGGCAACGAGGCATTCTGCTCCGGGGGCGATCAACGCGTCCGCGGAGAGGGCGGCTATGTCGATGATGCGGGTGTCGCACGGCTGAATGCACTAGAGCTGCAAAAGGTCATCAAGTATCTTCCCAAACCGGTAATCGCCGTCGTCGCCGGTTATGCCATAGGCGGAGGACACGTGCTTGCGCTACTCTGCGATCTTACGGTCGCCGCTGACAACGCCCGTTTCGGACAAACGGGCCCTAAGGTCGGCAGCTTCGACGCCGGTTGGGGCGCTACATACATGGCCCGCGTGGTCGGACACAAGAAGGCGCGCGAGATTTGGTATCTGTGTCGCCAGTACACCGCCCAGGAAGCGCTCGAGATGGGCCTGGTTAACACCGTGGTCCCGCTCGACCGGCTGGAGGCAGAGGCCGTCCAATGGGCCTCGGAAATACTCGAGAAGAGTCCGATAGCCATTAGATTTCTGAAGTCAGCGTTCAACGCTGACACGGACGGCCTGGCGGGAATCCAGGAGCTTGCCGGAAACGCCACCATGCTGTACTACATGACCGATGAAGCTCGAGAGGGCAAACAGGCGTTTCTGGAGAAGCGGAAGCCGGAGTTTTCGAAGTTTAAGCGTTTACCGTGAAATAGGTTCTACCGAGAACCGCGCCACCTTGCGGGAAAGGTGGCCGACGACTTGGAATTTGGGGATCTGCTGACTTGAGGGATGAAGTGTTTGGCCCTTCGCCGGAGCCTCGGCGGGCGCAAATTGGGGATTGGGTGCACGCGGCCCGGCCGCCTACGCTGCCGGCTGCTGTGGTGCCGGTTTTGGTGGGAACCGGCCTGGCTATTGGGGCGAGCCACTTCAAGCCGGTCATTTTTGTTTTGACTTTGGTGGCTTCGCTTTTGATTCAGATCGGGACCAACTTCGCGAACGACTATTATGACTTCAAGAAGGGCGCGGACACCGTCGAGCGGATCGGCCCGGCACGCATCACCTCTCAGGGAATGGTGAACGCCCGCCAGGTTCTGGTGGCTGCAATGCTGACGTTTGGCGTTGCCGCGGTTGTCGGCGTCTTTCTCATCTACTCGGGCGGAATCCCGATCCTGGTCATCGGGATAGCTTCGATTCTGGCAGGCATCGCGTATACAGGAGGTCCGTATCCGCTGGGGTATCACGGGCTGGGGGACGTGTTTACGTTCATCTTCTTCGGCGTGCTGGCAGTGGTCGGGACGTACTACCTGCAAACGGGGACGGTCACGACGGCGGCGTTCGTGGCTTCTCTTCCGGTGGCGTTTCTCGTGACCGCGATCCTGGTGGTCAATAACGTGCGGGACATCGACACCGATCGGAAGGCGGGGAAAATGACACTGGCGGCGCGGTTCGGGCGGCGGGCGGCCAGACGCGAGTACGCCGTGCTGGTCGTTGGCAGCTACCTGTTTCCAGTGGTGATGCTGGTTATGCACAGCACGACGTGGTACCTGTTCTGGCTCCCTTTGGTTACCATTCCGATCGCGCTCGGGCTTGTTAGCACGGTCAGCAGCAACACCGGCGGGCCGGCTTTGAACAAGGCTCTCAAGGGAACGGGGCAGCTGCACATGCTGTTCGGGCTGCTTTTCGCGATCTCGCTGCTCGAGCATTGAACCGGGGCGGGGACCTCGTCGAGGCGACGAGCGACGGCATGCCGAACTGGCTGGGACGGCGGGCGGCGATTTCCCCCGACGCCGTAGCCGTCACATGGGAGGCGCGGGAGATCACTTTCGGGGAGCTGTCGGAGAGCGTCGACGAGCTTGCTCGACGGCTGATGTCGATGGGGGTGACCGCGCATTGCAGGGTGGGGCTGTTGATGTCTCCGGGTCTGGGGTTCGTGCGGTGCTTGCACGCCGTGACGAGATGCGGCGCCGCTTCGGCGCCGTTGAGCACGCGGCTGCTGGCGTCGAACCTGTCAGAACAGGCTGAAGCGGCCGACGTGTCGTGCGTGATTTACGACGGGGCTGCTCGCGCCGCGGGCCTGCTGCTGGAGAGCCGTGAGGATCCGCCGAACGTCAGGGACGAGGACCTGGGAGACGGGTTGTGGATCAGGTGGCTGGCCGCGCCCTTGGGAAATCCGGCAGCGGGCCTTCGGGATGAGGTCGGGCTGGCGGACATTCACACAATCATGTTTACGTCGGGTACGACCGGGGCGGGCAAGGCCGTCGAGCTGTCGCACGGGAACCACTGGTGGAACGCCGTGGGATCGATGCTCAATCTGGGGAGTTACGACTCCGACCGGTGGCTGCTGTGCCTGCCGCACTATCACGTGGGCGGGCTGTCGATCCTGTTGCGGAGCGTGATCTACGGGGTGCCGGTGGTGATTCAGCCGGGGTTCGACGCAGGAGAGGTCAATCGGGCGCTGGACACGGAGGGAATCACGATCGTGTCGGTGGTCAGCACGATGCTTCGGCGGATGCTCGAGGCTCGGGAGTACCGGCGGTATCCGGAGTCGCTGCGGTGCATACTGCTCGGTGGAGGGCCTATTCCGGTTCCTCTGTTGGAACGTTGCGTCGAGGCCGGGATTCCGGTTGCTCCCACGTACGGGCTTTCGGAGACGGCATCGCAGGCAGCGACGCTGCATCCTCGGGAGGTGAGGAGGAAGATGGGGTCGGCGGGGCGGCCGTTGTTTCCGGTTCGCATCGGCATCGACAGGGACGGAGAGGCGTTGGGGGCGGGCGAAGCCGGGGAGATCGTCATCAGGGGGCCCTCGGTTTCGGACGCGTATGTTGGGCGGTCGCTGGAAGACCGGCGTGATGGGTGGCTGTATACGGGAGACGCTGGGTATCTGGACGATGAGGGGTACCTGTACGTACTCGACCGGCAAGACGACCTGATTATTTCCGGGGGAGAGAAAGTATATCCGAGCGAGGTGGAGGCGGTGTTGACGTCGCATCCCGATGTAGAGGACGCAGGGGTGTTTGGGGCGGCGGATGAGGAGTGGGGTCAGGCGGTCCATGCTGCGATCGTGCCGCGCGAGAGGTGCGAGCCGACGCTGGAGGAGTTGCAGGGTTACTGTCGGGCGAAGTTGGCGGGGTACAAGGTACCTCGGCACGTGTCAGTGGTGGAGTCGCTGCCACGGACGGCTTCGGGAAAGCTGCGGCGGAAGGTACTGCGGGAAGGCTACGGGAGATAGCCGCTATCGATAGTGGTTACTTAATGCGTATGGAAGGCGTTGAGCACAAGATCCCATTCCCACCTTCACCCGGCATACGGGCTAACAGGTGGACCTGTGTTCGCTCCTGCTTTTACTGAGGCTACCTGCTTTGTCGTCTCTTCTCCTTACTCGACTAGCTAAGCTAGTTAACCAACGCCACATCATGCCACCGCCGGCATCGTCGGGCGTGAGGACTCTCGCCTCTGCATTTCATCTGGCGCATATGGGGCGCCTTGCGCACCGTAGGCGTCTGGAGAGATGAGCCGGCGCGGACAGTTACCACTATACTTCATGCAAGAGCTAGTGTTCGCTGTAACCCTCAGTGCCCCGACCTCGTGCGCGCACAGCCCAAATTCCTACATGTGAGCGTACTAGCATGACCAACGACGCCAACTCAGAGAATACTCACTCGATCAACGATATTGTGACTGGCCTGATCGCACGGCTCGACCGCCAGGAAACGGAGATTGCGAACCTTCGTGCCCAGCTGGGGCATGAGCCGCAGGCAACGACACATGCCGCACAGCCACCATCTGTCAGTCGCGCCGGTCTCTTGAAAATGGCAGGTGCAGGAGCCGTCGCCGCGACCATTGCCGGCTTCGAGCTCTCAGGACCAATGAACTCGGCCAAAGCGTCAACCGGCAACTCGTTGACCGCCGGCGAGGTGAATAAAGCGGAAACCCCGACAACCCTTAACTATGACGGCAGTTCGGGCGGTGTGAGCGGGGCTGTGTTTCTGGCTAATGACTCCACTTACGGCAACGGATCATTTAGCTACCCTGCAGTATTGGCCGGGGTAGCCGGAGCTGGCGCCAGCGCCGGGCACGCTGGCCTGTCGAACGGCGTCCACGGGTACACCGATAAGGGCACGGGGAACGGGGTTATCGGCCTGAACACGAACGCAGTCAGCGGCTCCGGTGGGAACGGGGTTCTGGGCGTGGCTGTTGGGGCGGCGGGCAACGGCGTCCAGGGATCGAATGCTGCTGGTAACGGCGTGGTTGGCACGTCCAACGTTGGGTCGGGGGTGTACGGTAACGCACAAAGCGGGGCAGGAGTTATCGGTCGAAGCAACTCCGCTACCGGAGTCGAAGGGGTTAGCACGTCCGGAGTTGGCACGTCCGGCGCTTCGGCCTCAAATCACGGTGTCACCGGCACCTCCTCGACCTCGAATAAGGGAGGCGTACACGGCAATACGACAGCGGCTACCAACGGCGCTGGGGTCATTGGAAATGACGATGGTGTGGGGTACGGCGGCTACTTCACCTCCTTCGGTGGAACGGGGCTCTACGCATCCGGCGAGACGATCGCGGTGCAGGCCGAAGCCCAAGCCACCAACTCGGCCACGGGCGTCCTCGGCACGACGAGTGGCAACGCGCACGGATCCAGCGGCGTGGCAGGAATCGCCAACGCTACCGACCCGTCTTCCGTTGCCGTTGGCCTATCAGGTTCGACCGCTACCACGGGTACAGGTGGAGCAGGCGTACATGGAAGCCATGCCGGAGCAGGGCCTGGCGGCTCGTTCAGCTCCGCTAGCGGCTTCGGCGTTTTTGCGAGCGGAAATGACGGGCGCGGCGGCTCGTTTGGCGGGAAAGCCGCCAACATCCGATTGCGGCCGAGCAACGCCAATTCGCATCCGGTGAGTGGCCAGGCGGGCGACCTCTCTGTGGATAAGGCGAACCGGCTCTGGTACTGCAAGAGGGGTGGCAACAAGGCTACTTGGGTGCAACTCGCCTAACGGCATAGTCCCCGCTTGGCGGTGCTAACCCCAAAGTTGGGGTTCGGTCAAGCAAGCGAAGGCGGGGGGCTCCGCCTTGTGGCTCCAACCGCGGCCTGAGTTATCGTGTTACTAGCCCAAGCTAACCCTCTGCCTAACTGCCCTCCACAGGGATGCCATGGTCGGCCCCGTCGAAAATACCAACCGCCACATCGGTGATCCGGCCCAAGTGGAGACCGGCGCCAACTGCCTCGGCGCTAGTCGCGACGGTCAGTACATGTCCTTGCTCCCGTAAACCGCGAGCGCCGGCAGGAAGAGGTTGCTGAGTACCGGTAACGGATCATGGCCCAGGTTCTGTTGGTCCTCGAGATTGCCGAGAGTCGAGATTCCGATAAGTGGACTGCAGAACAGCGAGAGCTGTCGGAGGCGGACGAATCCGTTCCGATGATCGTCGTGTCGGACATTCTGACGGGGAGTGCACGGAATGTGCACACCATCCGTCGCTCGATCTTGGGGTGCGTTCCGGGGCAGACCCGGCTGGCTGACTTACTCCTCAGCTAAGGGCTCCTGAACTCTACGTCGGCTCACGGAATCGTGGCGACCCCGACCCACGAGTGGACCCGGCCCGGATGGGCGGCGTAGTTCGAGATCGCCCACGTCATGTGGTGCCCGTTGCCCTGGCCGAACTGTCCGAGAGCCGGCACTTTAGTCGATGGAATTGAAAGGCCGTAGAGCTTGTCTTGGGCGAGGTCGAGTGCGACCGCCCGGCCGGCGCTCGTGATCCAGTAGACGAGGGCCGATGTTATGCCAAGGTGCGAGGCGCACCCGTCCCAAGGGCCGTTCTTCTTGCCGAAGCACTGTTTTGCCATGCCCGTGGACGCGCCGCCGAGGTGAATGCGTCGTCCTGTTTTAGTGTCAAGGAGGTACAGGAGGCCGGTGACTGGGCCGCTGGCCGGCGGGTTGACGTCGCTTATCCAAGCGATGTAGCGCCCGTTCGAGACAGGCTCGAAGGACCTATGGTCGGACGTCACAACCTTGAGCCTGTGGGTCGCCGAATCGTACCTGTAGACATCCCAGGATTTAGGCGGGCTTAACTGACCGTGGCATCCAGTAATGAAGGCTCCGACCCATATCGAGCCCGAAATCGACGGAGCGCCCAGCTCTCCTTTGCACGTCCCCGTGCGGGAGAGGACTACTCGATCGACCCCTGTCACCAGGTTGACGGCCCGCAGCTCACTCCGAAACTTCTTTCCTGATGGCACGGTGGAGGGGTAGACCACCTCGTCATTGGCGGAGATCGCGAGTCCGAAGGTCGGACTGGGAGCGTGAAGGCGAAACGTTTGGCTGTGGGTGCTCTGACGATCGAGCGCCCATAAAGATAGACGATTCGAGGAATCGGTCAAAGCCGCGACTGCCCAGTGTTGGGAGACCTGGAACGAAGTCGGGGCGGTTCCCAACGCGAATGTGTGAATGACGTGAGGGTGAAAGGAAGCTATAGGGCTTTTGAACAGGCTCGTGGGAGCAGGCCCTCGCTGTCCGACGGAGGTGTGCTTGATCTCGAGCCAGAAGATGGCGTTCCTCAAGGCTGCCGAATCGGTGGCGATGCCTGGGCGAGGAAAGAATTGCACGCTCGGAGAAGCGAGCTGAAGGGTACGCGACTGAGCTATGGCCTGAGCCGGTGCAGTCATGGCAGCGATGAGCAACGGCGCGAATAGAATTGCGCGTGCCAAGTGAAGGGGCCTGACCATCGTGTATACCTTCTGAAGGCGAATTCGAGATTAGGTCTGGATTCAAACATCTGGAAACAGAGGCATAGAGCGAGGCGTGAGGACCGATTTTACAACCGGCTAACCGCGAGAGCAAGGCGGAGACCAGAGCAGCACCAGCAGCGACAATTCGCGCTGCCTTCAGCGCTACGTCGGCAACCTGATCGTAGGGTGACTAGGCTTCTGCTTCTTGGCCCGTGGCCGGGGAAGGCCGGGAGGTGGGTTTCAGGCTCCGTCTGCAGTAGGTGCAGCTCTCGACGCCGGCTTTCACGATCTTGTGGCAGTGCGCGCATCTGATCTGACCTGGTTTTAGAGGAGGCGGAGGGGGAGTGGGCCTATCGGAGGAAGGCTGAGTCATCAGCCACGCAATGCCGAGAAAGAAAAAAACGACCGACCACAGGAGGAATACCAGAAAGCCGCCGACGGCAGAGTCCACACTGTCGCCCGACACCACCAGCAGCGCCGGAATCAGACCTATGGCAATTCCACCCAGCCACAGAGCGCAGAAGGCGGTCCAGGCCAGGATCGCCCACGTGAGCTTGCGGAGACGTCTCGGTGTCGACTCGTCGTCAAGGCCTGAGATGGCGAACTCGGAGGCCGGCGGCGTTGCCGAGCCCTCCGTACCCGACAGAACGGCCCTCCGTCGACGCCTGGCGTTCACCCCGGTCAACAGAGCCAGCATGCCAGTCGCGACAAAGCCGATCAGCCAGACCACGACAACCAGGCTGATGGTGAATATCTCGGCGAGGACCAGCCCATTCGTACAGTTCTGGTCGTGACAATGGAACGTCGAATAGTTGCCGATGGCGAACGCCAGCGCGACCGCCCCTACCAGGTTCCACACGGCAAAGGCCGCGATTCCGGCCCAACCACCAAAGGCGGCGAGCGACGGCAAATGCGGTATGGACTTCTTCGGCGCGCTGGGCGATGAGGACGATGGCGCATCGGACTCTGGAAGGTCGGGTGGCGAGACGAACGGGTTCGGAAGGTCGCATGCGGGGCAGACTGCCAGCGTCTCGCCGATGGAGGTCTTACAGCGGGGACAGTTTCGCATTCTGGCCACGGCGAACCCTCCAAACCTCGGGCCAGGCGGCCACCCTGTTCGCGCTAAGAGTCAATGGTCCAGTGTAATGCACGCCCGATGGATGTAGCAGGACGCTAGCGCATAGTCAGCGTCTGGAGAAGCGTCGGGGTAGGATGATGCATGCCGGACCCACGTCCCGAGACACATGCCGTTACCGGCGCCTTCAGCTACACGGGCAAGTACATAGCCAAGCGGCTAGTGGCCGAGGGCCTGAGCGTCAGGGCCCTGGTTCGAAGTTTCCCGGGCGACACCAATCATGGGTACGATTGCCGGCCACTGCAATTTAGCGATCGTCGCCGGCTCGTGTCGGATCTGGAAGACATCAGCGTTCTCTATAACACCTACTGGATTCGATTCGAGCGGGGGCCGGCCACGTTCACCCAGGCCGTCGAGAATATCGCGGGTCTGGCCACGGCAGCTAAAGAAGCAGGCGTCGCACGCATCGTGCACCTCAGCGTGTCGAATCCGAGCATCGACTCTCCATTTGGCTACTTCAGAGCGAAGGCAGCGGCTGAGGCGGCGATCGCGGAGTCCGGGGTTCCGCACTCCATCATCCGGCCGACGCTGGTGTTTGGCGAGGAGGACATCCTGGTGAACAACATCGCCTGGCTCATCCGCCGCCTCCATCTGTTCGTGGTGCCTGGAGATGGACGCTATCGCGTGCAACCGGTGCTGGTTGCGGATGTCGCAAGGATGGCAACCGCCGAGGGAAACGCCTCCGGCAACCGGACACTCGATGCAGCTGGGCCGGAGACGTTCGAGTTCTTGCGGTTCGTGGAGCTCTTGCGCGATGGGACGGGTGCGCGAGCAGGGATTGTTCGGGCTCCTCTGCCTCTTGCAACAGCCCTTGGAAAGACGCTGTCCATTCCTCTCCGCGACGAGCTGATCACGCGTGAAGAGCTTGAGGCGCTGATGGCGGAGCTGCTTGTCTCACGGACGGAACCCACTGCGCCGACTGCCTTCACGTCGTGGCTAGAGGTTCACGGGACGAGCCTGGGGAGTCGGTATACATCGGAGATCCGGCGCCACTGGACGAGTAAATAGTGCAGTGTCGACTGGAAGCTGTAAACAGTGGGGCGAGGATCGATCATGCTTGGGGCATGGGGATGGGCTTCAGGCCACGAGAGAGGGCGCGTTCCAGAATGCGACCTATGCCGATGACTTCCTGGTCGTGGTCGGGACGGGCTATGACTTGAACTGCCGCCGTCGCATTGTTGTCCGAGGTCCAGGAGACCGTCAGCGCCGGGCAGCCCACCAAACTCCAGACGTAGCAGTAACCGAAGCCCTGAGCGCCTTTCAACGCTACGCCGTCGATCGTCCACCGGCCGGCTCTTTCACTCGCAGGTCCCGCCGCGACGGGGCAGACGACGACAGGAAAGCGAGTCATGAACTCGGCCGCGTCTTGTTTGATCTTCTCCAGTGCTCCGGAGGCGGCTTCGAGCCTGGCGGGGTCAGGACCGAGTGGGGAAGCCGCCACGAGCCTCGCCAGTCCCGGACTGAGTGCGCTTTCATCGCTGATGTAGTCCTCGAGCAGCCCGCGAGTTCCTCCCGAAGCGGTCCAGATTTCATCCCAGAGATGGTAGAGGCTGCCTAACCACGGAGGGGTGACCGCTTCGACATTAGGGAAGCGAGGCACCAGAGCCGCTACAGCCCATTTGACTGCCTCTCGTTGGGAGGCCGCTGCCGGGACCACACCGTCCTGCTCGTAGTACGCAATTCGAGTGTTTTGGTCCGGCACTTGCTCCCGCCAGCCGGGAGAGACGGCCGACATGATGAGTGCAATGTCCTCGACCGAACTCGCCATTGGTCCGACGACGCTTACCTGCCCCAAAGGACCGGGGAGGGGAGGAACCTGGCCGCCCTGAGGAAACCGGACCCGAGAGGGACGGAGGCCTGCGATCCGGCAGAATGCCGCCGGGATGCGAATGGAGCCGCCCAGATCCGTGCCGAGACCGATTGGCGATCCACGGGCAGCGATTATCGCGCCTTCCCCTCCGCTGGATCCTCCCGGAGTTAGCTCCGGATTCCAGGGGTTACGGGTGCGTTCGAAGAGCGCGTTGTCGGTGGAATATGTCAGTGCGAACTCAGGCGCATTCGTTTTGCCCAGCAGAATGGCGCCTTGCCGGATGAGGGCTGTAACTGCCGGCGCGTTCACATCGGGAACGACGCTGGCCCGAAGTCGCGATCCAGCCGTTGTCCGAACGCCCTTGGTTTCGATGGTGTCTTTAACCGTGAACGGCAGGCCCTCCAGCGCACCTGCCCTCCCTTCGGCAATCGCCCGTTCGGACTTCTTGGCGTCGCCCATCGCGCCTTCCGCTCTCAGCGTCACCACCGCATGTATCGAGGGATTGACGGTGCCGATTCGATCGAGGAAGGCCTGCACGACCTCCACGGGAGAGATGCTGCGATCGCGCATCAGCCGCGCCAACTCGCTAGCCGAAAGTGCCCGGAGGTCCGCGCTTCCTACAGGAGCATCGTCCGGCTTGCGGCCGCCGCCACGCTCAGTCACTCACTGGACGACGACACTTCATTACCGCGTGCTGTCATAGACCGCGTCTTCAGCCGCCCCCCGATGCGCAGCCAGCGGATGCGTCCGTCGCGCCTGAGGAGTTCGCCCTGGACATCCTTGAACAGCCCGTCCAGCACCACGAATTGGTCCACACCAGTCAAAGCGACCGTCATCGGAGGAATGGTGGGAGGCGGTTCGCTGCTGACCGACTCGAAAGCTTCCGCTTTCTGACGCACCTCCAGCACGAGCCGCCCGTCGACGAGCGTAAGCTCTACCGAGCTGGCAATATCGTCATAAATCCCGGACAGCTCAGACAGGTCGTCCGGACTGGATTCGAGAGGCGTTGGCTTCGGCTGCTCAACTCCGAGGTACTCCTTTAACGCCCAGTCGGTCACCGCCGTATTCACTTCAGACCGGGATGAGTTCGTCAGGACGGCCAGCGCGAAATTCCTGCCCGGAGCAAACATGAACGCCGAGGTCTGCCCGTTCGTCCCGCCGCCATGCCGCACGATCTTCACCCCGGAAAGCTCCCGGCTGAACCACGTGATCCCCATCCAATCACCCGCACCGGCGGGTAGCTGACGCGACTGCATAAGCTCGACGCTCGCTGCCGACAGCAGACGTTCCCCGGCTTCAGTCACCCCACCCGCCAGCCAGAAACGGGCGTACGTGAGATTGTCGCGAGCGGAGGACGTGATACCGCCGGCCGGATTAGCGGCCCGCGGCAGCTGCCAGGGCCGCGCCACGTGAGCTTCGTCCAGCCCCGAGTGGCCTGCCGCAAAGCGGTAGGTCATCACCTCTTCCGGGAAGAAGAAGGAGCGGTCGAGTCCTATCGGATCCAGCGCCATCTCCCTCGCCGCGGTCTCGTAAGGCTTTCCCGTGGTCACCTCGATCAATCGCCCCACCACGTAGAACCCCGAGTTGCAGTATGACCACACCTCTCCTAGCGGCGCCGTCTGAGCCAGCCCCGTCATCGACGCCACCGCCTTCCCGAGCGCATCGTCGCCACGCCCGAAGTCGCAGAAGTAATCTCCGTCAAATCCGCCCGTGTGCGTCAACAGGTGGCGCAGTGTCAGGCCTGCCGTGACGGCGTCATCAGCGAAGCTCAGGTCCGGCAAGTAGGTTCGCACCGGCTCGTCAAGCGTGAGTTCTCCCTGCTCCACGAGTCGCATCGCCACCAGGCCGGTCACCGTTTTGGTTGTGGAGCCTATCTGGAACAGCGTATCGGCGTCAACCTCCAGGGGGTTATCCAGATTTGTGACCCCAAAACCGTAGAAGGTCTCCTCGCCGCCGTTTAGAATTCCCACTGCCACACCCGGCACGTGAAACCGATCCATGGACTCGACCGCCACGTCCTGTAAAGTCTTCGCTACGGTGCCGGACGAGACAGATGACAAGATAGACCTCCAGAGCTGCGAATTAGCCGAGAATTAGCCCACTCCGTTCCCTCGGCTGCTCATTCTCAGCATAAAGCCGTCACGAACTGGACGGCACCACGTATGGGGCGAAGCTGCCTCACAGCACGTGAATCCTCCCCGCGCGGTCCTGCGCAACAGCGTCCTGTCGCTTCATCCGCGATAATTCACTATGAGAGTAGCTGCCCTATATGACATCCACGCCAATCTACCGGCGCTCGAAGCTGTTCTATCCGAGGTGCGGAACGAAGACGTCGACCTGATCGTCTGCGGTGGCGACTGCGCTGCCGGTCCTGTCCCTGGAGATACCATCGACGTGCTGCGGTCCCTGAACGTGCCCGCCCGCTTCGTGATGGGCAATGCCGATCGTGCTGTGATCGAGGCCTTCGACAGCGGCGCCGGCCCGGAAGACGTCGAGAACGAGGCCCGTCTCGGCACCATCTGGGCGGCCGGGCAGTGCACCCAGGCTCAGCGCGACTTCCTGGCGGCGTTCGAGCCCACCGTATCGGTCGACGTAGACGGTCTCGGCCCCGTGCTCTTCTGTCACGGGTCTCCACGCAGCGACACTGAGGTCATAACCTCGATGACTCCCCCTGACCGGCTGACGCCGATGCTGGAGAATGTCTCCGAAGACGTGGTCGTCTGCGGCCACACCCATCGCCAGTTCGATCTGGCGGCCGCCGGAAAACGCGTGCTCAACGCGGGGAGTGTCGGCATGCCCTATGAGGGAGAGGCCGCTGCCTTCTGGCTGCTGCTCGGAGACGGAGTGCAGAAGCGCCGCACTGCCTACGACGTCTCGTCCGCGCTGGCAATATTCCGAGCGAGTGGATACCCTGACGCCGACGAGACCTTCCGTGAAACCCTGATGGAGCCGGCCGACCCCGACTACGTATCGCGCTACTTCGAGGACAACGCCGCCGGGGCAACGTAGGTACGTTTCCACCGCCACTTCGTCAATCCGCCTCGCCACTTCAACCCAAAGACCGGAGCCGACAGGCGGAGGTTAGCGGCATTCTGCTCTGTCCCCCCGGCAATGAGCCCGACCCCTTCAAGTCGGGTCTAAGTGGTGCACGTGAGTGTAGATGGCGTCGGTACCTGGCCCGCCTTACGACGCTGACAGTTACTAAACCGGTATAGTTAAGCACAGGAGGACAGCATGGATTTCCTCGCGCTCCTCACCTGGGACGGCTCCGAGTGGGTTGTTTCCTATATCCACCCTACCGTAGCCGGTATCCTCACGCCCGTCGCCGCCGTGGCCTCCCTGATCTGGGGCCTCTTGGTCATCCTTGCCTTTAGCAGGGGTTCGAGCTGGGTGCCCGGACTGCGTAATCGCAGACGGCCATAAGTAGCCCGCTGCCGACTGCGCTCATACCATCCCGACACATCAGCGGCCTGTAAGCTACGTCGCGAGGCCCTTCCAAGAGACCGCGCTTCGAGTCGGCAAGTACCGCTCCCGGTCGCGTCTAACGTCCCCCCAGGGGCCGGCCCCAAACGACCTCGGCGCGCACTCGCAGCTCAACCGTGTCGCCAAATCGCTCAGTCATGAGCTGGCGCATCGCCTGATCGAACGATGCCAGGTCATCCGGGCGCATGCGCTCCCACGACAGGGATGCCCGTGCGTGAAATGACTCCACGAATTCGTCAACCGACTGCCTCGCCGTCGACTCGGCCAGCGTTCGGCCGGCTTCCCGAAACAGTTCTCGACGTTTCAGCTCTTCCACCAGATCAAAGCCGGGCTGCCACGGCCCGCAGGTAGTGTATGCCCGGATTAGGTCCGTACAGGATTCCCGCAATCCAGCATCATCGCCTGCAGGCTCTGCCTCTACGGTCAGCAGCGCCAGCGAACCGCGAGGCGAAATGGCCGCGGCCAGCCGCGGTAAAACGGCATCCCACTCCATCCAATGGAGACTGTCTCCTGCCGTGATCAGCGAATAGGGCTTGAACAGCGGCACGGTCTCCGCACGCCCCAGCATCCAGTTCAGGTTCGGCTGCTGACCTCCCGGCAAACGTTTGCCTTCGTCGATCATGGCCGCGGAAGCGTCAACTGCGTCGACACGATCGACCATTTGCGTCAACGGACGGGCGAGGAACCCAGTGCCGCACCCGATGTCCAGTGCGGCTCGTGGCCGGTCCACAATCAGGTGCGACAGGATCGGAAACACCGCTGGCGGGTAGGAAGGTCGCAGGTCGTAAGAGGACGCGACTGCCGCCTCCTCAAATGCGGCGGCAACGTCGGGCCTCAGATAGTCCGGTGGACGAGTCATCGCATCTGGCACCGCGGTCGCTGGAGCTCAGGACATGATAGCTCCACCGCAACCCTCGCACTAAGCTTTGTATGTGTGAAGAGAGTACGCTAAGAACAAGCAGGTCTCGATGATTCTATTCGCAATATCGTGGAGGAAGACTGATGTCGCGCCGGCGCCGTTTCGCCATGATAGCCACAGCTGTCTGCTCGGGCTTCGCCCTCCTCGCCCTGCCGGCATTCGTGCACGCGTCTGGACCCCCCATGCGCTCCGGCCACGCTCGGCTGGCCGCGTCCACAGCCTCCGAAGTGCTGCGCTATTCCATCGTGGACCTGAATGCTCGCGAGTCCCGCCACATCGTCCCCACCGCCATCGACGATCGGGGCGATGTCGCGGGGAGGCTCTGGAGTCCCGGGACCCACGCGTTCCTCTACTTTGCCGGCCACATCCACGACCTTGGCATTCCACCAGGGTTCCTCTACTCCGGTGCCGTCTCGGTCAACGACTCCCGGACCGTCACCGCGGTCGCTTGGAAGCACTCCTACAGCCCCGCCGCGTTTGTGGTCCGCTGGAAAAGCACCCACTGGCGGTGGTCTCGGCTCCAGGCCCCTTCCGGTCGGATCGTGACCTCCGTCGGCCAGGTCGCCGCCAACGGCGACATAGTCGGCGTCGTGAAGCGCCCCCGCCGCGGAGCGCCTCCCTGGCAGGAGAGGGCAGTAATCTGGCGCCCCGGCTCGCACGGGGACTACGGCCTGCCCCTCCTCCTTCCTCTCGACCCCGGCATCTCCACCAGCGAGGCCACGCTGATCTACAGTGGCGCCGGTCGCATCGTCGTTGCCGGGGGTGAAGGAAGCTCTCACGACCTGACCTTGTGGTCGCGCCGGACGACGGGCCGGTTCCACCCAAATTCCGACTACGTTGGACTCGACGTCACCACTCTCGGCGGGTGGCGCAGTCACGTGTTCGCCGGTGGCTATGGCCCTGGCGGAGGGTACGATTACACTCCTCAATGGGCGGGCCACGTGACGTTTGATAAGATCGGCACTGCCTCTGTAAGACCGACGATTAATCTGTACTCACCGCCAGGCGTGTCTGGCCTCGGCGCCGGGTTCCGGACCATCACGTCCAGCCTCACCGGAAGAGTGACTGCAGTCGGAGACGGCCAGGGTCCCGGTGCCGCCGTCGTCTGGCGTGGAGTTGGCATGGGAACGATCCTGCAACACCTTCTACCCAAAACGACGCCCTGGACGCTGAACGAGGCCGACGCCATCAACCCCCGCGGCCAGATCGCCGGCCTGGGAACGGCGCACGGCCAAAACCATGCCTTCCTGCTGACGCCACTAGGCAAGTGAGCCCCTTCATCCGCCGGCTCCCCAGCGCGTAAGTCTCCTCGCCTTGCGCTGCTAGCAGCGCTCGAGCCAGGAACGGCGGGCCACCGCGTCCTTCGAGGGGCTGCTCTCTGCCGAACATAGGGCGCTCGACCTAGGTGAGCGCGGCCCTCACAGATGAAGCCCGAACAATGTATCGAGGCATGATATTTGCTTATATCCGTCCCGTGTATGGGTACCCGTATGTCTGCGCGCTCCCTGTGACATAGAACACCGCAAAACCCCCTCTGACCGGCGCAATCGTATGCCTCCGTCTGTTCGGCGGCTCGATATCGACCTAAATCGAGGAAAGGAGGTGGTCGATCCGAACTATCAAGGCTCAGCCCGTCTAAAGATTGTCATTCGCTCTAGGAAAAGGAGATTAAGCAGTGAACTCAGTCAGAAGGACACGGACGATCTTCCTTGCCGCTTGCGTGACGCTGGGCGTCTCTGCCGCGGGCATGCTCGCGCCCTCTGCGCTGGCGGCCAAGCCGTGCGTCAACCCGGGCGGCTCTCAAGGTTGTTCGTCCTCCATACAGCACGCGATTAACGTCGCATCGTCCGGCGCCACCATCTCTGTGGCACCAGGAGTATATAAAGAGCATCTGGTCATCAAGAAGCCCTTGAGGCTCGTGGGCGCCGGGCCAGGGAGGTCGATCATCAATGCGTCTGGTTCTGGCATCCACCCCGGGATAACCATCCAGGGAGTGCACACCGCGATGGTCATCCGTGGCTTCACCATCGAAAAGGCGCCACTGAGCGGAATCCTGGTGCGCAATGCGTCACGGGTCGTGATCTATCGAAACACCATAAAGGGTAACGACACCAACCTCAACACCTCGAATCCCAAGAACATCACATGCCCCGGAGCGTTGCCCTTCTTACAAATGGACTGTGGCGAGGGCATAAACCTGAACGGTGCATTCAACACCTCCGTCGGCGCGAACCTAATTGAAAATAATGCCGGCGGAATCCTTCTATCTGACGAATATGGCAAGACCTACAACGACCTGATCAGAAACAACGCGGTCCAGAACAATATCCTCGACTGCGGTATCACTCTGGCGAGTCATCCGCACTCCATGGTAGGTGGACCAGGTCCCGGATATGGCGTGTACAACAACCGCGTCGTTTTGAACTCCTCCACCGCTAACGGCGGCGCGGGCGTCGGAGTATTCGCCCCGACCCCCGGTACAAGGGCCTATAACAACACGATCTCGAAAAACCTGCTCTCCGGAAACGGTCTCGGCGGGGCCGTGATTCATAGCCACACCGCAAATCAGAACCTCAACGGTAACAAGATCAACGGCAACTGGGTCGGTCTGAACAATCTGTATGGTGATTCCGACGCGGGCAACAGTCAAACCACCGGCATTCTGATTTGGAGTTCCGCTTCTCATGTGAAGGGTCTCCAGATCGAGAACAATACGGTTCTCGGCGGTAACCACTTCGGCATCTGGGTATCAGGGCCCATCCAGGTGAAGTTCTCGGGCAACCACATCAACGCCGGCATTCCCATCCACAGGCATATTACCTAAACTCTACTCGCACTCGTGTCAAGGTCACCGGAGCTCCGATGGGCTCCGGTGACTTCATTTGCCGGGCGGGCGCGGAGAGCCGGCATAGGGCCAGACGCATCCCGATGTCGGGTTCCCCAATATCAATGAGCCGGCTACTTACCGGCGTGCTACGTTTGGGGCAGGCATCACATTAGGAGTAGGCCATGGCTGCCGTTACCCGCCCCACCTTGCATCATGTTGCCCTGACGGTCACCGACATCGACGCCAGTATCGCCTGGTATGCCCAGGTCTTTGGGATCACCCAGCAGATGGAAGGTCCCCATGATGGCGGTGAGCAAAGGCTCCTGGCCGACAAGGGCTGGAACCTCATCATCGTGCTGCACCGACACGACGCCAATCAAAAGGAGGCGTTCTCCGAGCGCAGGACCGGGCTCGATCACTTCGGCATGGCCGTTCCAACTCGCTCCGAGCTCGAGGACTGGCAGAAACACTTGGAGAAGGTCGGCGTCGTGCGGTCTGCAGCTGCCGACCGTCCCTGCACCCAGTCTCCAATCGCCGATACCCCGTTCGGTTCGATTCTCGTCTTTCGCGATCCGGACAACATCCAGTTGGAGTTGTTCTCGCCCCCAGACGCTTCGTAGTCCCAGCCGGGTCTAAAGCCAGCCCGTCCGGACTCGCCTAGGCCTCACCCAGATACTCGTGAATGATCTTGATCGCCGTTGCCCCTTCGCCGGCTGCGGAAGCCACCCGCTTGATCGACCGGTGCCGCACATCCCCGACCGCGAACACTCCGGGGAGGCTGGTCTCGAGTAGCGATGGACGTCGTTCCTGTGGCCAGTCCTCCGCGTTCAAGACGTCGCTCGTAAGATCCCGGCCCGTGAGGATGTACCCCTGACGGTCGCGAGCCACCACGCCTGCCAGCCATTCCGTATGAGCCTCGGCGCCAATCAGTATGAAGAGTGCCCCGGCGGCCACCGTTTCCATGGCTCCCGTCTCGCGGTCCCGCAGCACCAGCGACTCGAGATCGTACGTGCCCTGCGCCCCGGCTACCTCCGTCGAGACCCGGACGTCGATATTCGGCGTCGCCTCGATGACCCGTAGAAGATAGTCCGACATGCTCTTTGCTAGTGAGGTGCCCCGTACCAGCATCGTGACGTGCGCCGCATACGTGCTGAGATGTACCGCAGCTTCGCCTGCCGAGTTCCCCGCGCCCGCGAGGTAGACCCGCTCTCCTCGAAAGGCCTGCGTTCCGAGTGTCGGGGCACCGTAAAAGATGCCGGCGCCGAGTAGAGAGTCTATCCCGGGTGCCTCCAGCGTTCGGTACGACACGCCAGTAGCTATGATCAGGGCCCGGCTAGAGACTTCGCTTCCATTTGAGAGGCTAACCACCCGGTCGCTCCGGTCTGTCCGCAGACCAATCGCCGACTGGGCCACCACAAACGAGGCGCCGAATCTCGTCGCCTGACGAGTGGCTCGCTCCGTAAGATCTCGCCCGCTAACTCCCCACGGAAAGCCCAGGTAGTTGTGAATCGCCGGGCTGGTTCCGGCCTGCCCTCCCACTGATTCGCGTTCGACGACCACGACGCGAAGTCCCTCTGACGCTCCGTACACGGCCGCCGCCAGCCCCGCCGGCCCGCTGCCGATGATGACCACGTCGTACCGGCCTTCATCCGGCGTCGTCTTTGCCCCGAGCGCACCCGCCAGCTCTTCCTCATTCGGCTCCACCAGGCACTGGCCGTTCCACAATATCAACGCCGGAAGCCGCCCTGCATCCAGACTGTTGGCGGCCAGAAGCTCGCGACCTTCGGGAGAGTCGACGGCATAAAGCCCGCAGACAACATTGTTCGCCTCGAGGTAGACTTGCAGTCGCCGTGCTCGCGCCGACTGTCTCTTGTCTATGATCTTGACCTTCTCGTACCTGGGAAGATGCTCCCTCGCCCACAGGGAAAGGGCCTCGCCGGTCACGGGATAGAACTCCTCTTCCGGCGTCGCCCATGGCCTGCCGACATAGAAGTCGAGATGGTTGAGGGTCAGCGCCCGGGAGATCGGCTGCTCCGCTGAGATGTCGCCGACGTCGATAAGGAGCACGCGCTTGGCTCCAGGATGAAGCCGGTGGGCCCGCGTGAGAAACTCAACGCCCGTCATCTCTCGCATCCATTGTTTCGCGAGTAACAGCGCCACCTGCTCGTGCCCCGCAAGCCGTTCGAGCGCGGCAGTCGGAGAGTGGTCGCCCACCACCTCGTAATCGGCGCCGTACCGCTTTCGGAGATCGCGCTCCACATCGTCCAGCCCGGACGGGCTGTCGTCGACGGCAAACAGAATCGGTCGCATTGCGGCCCCCTATCGCCGCCAGCATACCACCGGATGCCGGGACACATCCAAATCACATCTCCCGGCAACATTGGCGACGCCCGATGCACTCAGCCCCCGAAGTCAGGCGGCAACGCGCGAAAAGTCAACTCTCGACCCGATCGACGCGTCTCCCTATCACTGGTAAGGTTCGATCGGAGACCCTGGCACCATTTCTCGCAGCGGCAAGAACGGTGCCGGTACACCCCATGTAAGACACCGCCGTAAACATGACGCACCAACTGGAGACGAGATGAACGTGAGTCGATCGGTAGTATTTGGTCGGTCAGGTGGCCCGCAGCTTCTGAAAGCCTTTGTTTCAGCCGCCTTCATCCTTGGCCTAGCGATGTCCACCGGCGCACTGCCACACCAAGCCGTTGCCGCGCCCGCCGCGTCCACGGCGGCTTCCGCGGTTGCTGGTACCCCGGCGCTCGCCCCATCCCACTGGTCCGTGGTTCCGAGTCCCAACGTCACTGCTCCGCAGGGTAGCCTGAACGCAGTGTCCTGTACGTCCCCGACCGCCTGCACCGCCGTCGGCTTCTACGATAAGGCCCTCGGCACGGGGGCAACCGTATCCCTGGCGGAACGTTGGAACGGAAAGGCGTGGAAGGTTCAGCCGACGCCTTCCATGCCGGAGATGGCCGGCACCGGCTCGGCTTTTACAGATGTGTCGTGCACTTCGGCCAGGGCCTGCCTGGCCGTCGGCAGCGTCGGCGGCTCCGCGCCCTTGGCCGAGCGCTGGAACGGGACAACATGGTCGATCTTGCCGGTCCTAAAGCCCGCGGGATCCTATAGCAGCTTCGTATCCAGCGTGTCCTGCACGGCCGCAAACTCCTGCACCGCGGTAGGCCACTATTCCACCTCCTATTCCGCTCCCGACAAGACGCTGGCCGAGCGATGGGACGGTCGGCGCTGGTCGATTCAGCCGACCCCGAACCCTGCCACCTTCAGCCTCCTCTCCAGCGTCTCATGTACGTCAGCCACAGGTTGCGTCGCCGTCGGCTACAGCTACACCTCCGCCAACCGGGCCGCCGACTGCCTAGGCCAATGTCAAACACTTGTGGAGAGCCGGACCGGAAACACCTGGAAGGTCCAGCCGTCCCCCAACCGGGTCGGCGTTTCCAGCAGCGTGCTGTCCGCCGTGTCCTGCCTCTCCGGAAAGGCATGTATCGCGGTCGGGTACTATACGAACCATGGAGCGACCCCCGAGCCGCTGGCCGAAGGCTGGAACGGGAAGACGTGGGCGATCCAGGCAACCCCGAAACCTGCCGGAGGGAGCTTCCTGTCTGACGTGTCGTGCACCTCCGCGAAGGCGTGCACCGCCGTGGGCGGCACGGCCGTGGGCGGCACGGCCGAGCGCTGGAACGGCAAGAAATGGACAGCCCAGCGAACGCCTCAGGGCTCGCGGCTCATCGGCGTGTCGTGTCCCTCGACAAGAGCGTGCACCGCCGTCGGTAACAGGTTTGGATCCGACTACTACCTAACTCAAGCTGAGCGCTGGAATGGGAAGAAGTGGACGACCCAGCCAACCCCCTCGACCATAATTGACAGCTACCTGCTCGGCGTCTCCTGCGCGTCTGCTGACAACTGCGTGGCTGCGGGCGTCTCCAGCAACGTCAACGACGGACAGAGCCTGGCGGAGCACTGGAATGGAAAGAGATGGTCAATTCATCCATCCCCCGCCGCCAACCTCACGCTGAGGGATGTGTCCTGCACCTCGGCGACTGCATGTATGGCCGTCGCGTTCCCTGGTGAAGACAACTGGCGCACTGCCGGCGAACGTTGGGATGGCACGCGCTGGACCCTCCAGAGCCCCCTGGTTCCACAGAACGCGATGGGCAGCTGGCTCGCCGGCGTCTCCTGCACCTCGGCCACCGGCTGCATGGCGGTGGGCTACTGGTATCCCACGCCCAACGGTGACAATGGATGCCCTGGCTCTGAAAACTGCGTCACGCTGGCCGAGAGCTGGAATGGGACGAGCTGGACGATCTTGCCCACCCCCAACGATGGCGGGTACAGCATCCTGCTGGACGTTTCGTGTACCTCGTCCTCGGCCTGCACCGCTGTCGGCTACGGCAACGACATGTCCGCGCCCAAAACACTTGTGGAGCGCTGGAACGGCAAGGCATGGTCCATCCAGCCCTCACCCACTCCACCCGGATCACAGCGCAGTGCTCTCACCGGCGTGTCATGCGCTTCCGCGACGGCGTGCACGGCGGTTGGCAACTACCATGACGCCGCCGATAACGACAATGCCCTTGTAGAGCGCTGGGACGGCAAGACCTGGTCGATCCAGCCGGCACCCAAACCAGGCGCAGCTCAAACTAGTGAGCTGACCTCCGTATCGTGCGCGGCGTCGGGAGCGTGTACTGCCGTCGGCGACTACGCCGCCGGCTCTACTGCCCCAAGATTGGCCCTGGTCGAGAGCTGGAACGGGAAAACCTGGTCAGTCCAACCCGCGTCCAGTCCCGGCGGGTCCCACGGCAGCTACCTCACCGCTGTCTCGTGCACCTCGACGGGCACTGGTGCCGCACCTCCCCTGGCCGCCCCAGCCTGCACCGCCGTCGGTCACTACAACAATGGCCGGGACGACATGACACTGATCGAACGCCACTCGTGATGCATTATTAAGACAATTCAGTAGTCAGCCTCCCAAACACATCGATCCCCAACGAGGAGATCTACCACGTGAATAGAAAGCGTCGAACCATTCCCACTACTCCCAAGCGAGCCAACTCCGAACACGGAACGGCGGCCCCGCTTCGCCTGGCCATCTTGGCGGCATTCGCGCTAGCCGTTCCCGTAGCGGTCGCGAGCACGCCAGTTTCCGCGCAAATCGTGCCCGCCGCTTCCGCTGTCGCTACCGGTCACTTCATCTATCAAACCCAGCTCGACCTGGGCAACCGGGCCTCCGCCGACGACAACCTCGGCGAGTCCTCCGCGTTGAGCTCGGACGGCCACACTCTGCTCGCCGGCGCCCCCTACCGAGTCGTCGACGGCAAGCACGAGGCCGGTGCCGCCGAGGTGTTCCGCTTCACCAGCGGCGCCTGGAGCTCACCCACGCAGCTCGACCTCGGCGCCGCTGCCCGGGGCTCTGACAGGACTCACGACGGCGACCTCCTCGGCTGGTCCGTCGCCCTGAACGCGACGGGAAACGTCGCGCTGGTCGGCGCCCTCGATCGCCACGTGAACGGTCAGGTTGACGGCCAGGGCGCCGTGGAGGTGTTTCGATTCGCGAACGGCCGCTGGAGCGCACCCACCGAGCTCAGCCTTGGGTCGGCTGCGGTCGGCGCCGGCCCCAACCGCGACGGCGACTCGTTCGGCAAGGCGGTTGCCCTCAGCGCCGACGGGAATACCGCCCTGATCGGTGCGCCCGGCCGCGCCGTCAACGGCCGGCCACGCGCCGGCGCCGCCTATATCTATCGTTTCAGCTCCGGGAATTGGAGCCGGCCGGTCCAGCTCAGCCTGGGCAGCAAGGCCACTGGCGGCCAGCAAGGTCGGAGCGGCGATGTCTTTGGGTCCTCGGTCGCCCTCAGCGACGACGGCAATACCGCCCTGGTGGGCGCCCCCGGCCGCTATGATGACGGCAATCAGGGGCTCGGCGCCGGAGCCGAGGAGGCGTTTCGCTTCACCGGCGGAAAGTGGGGCGCGCCCGTTGAGCTGACCATCCCCGGGACCGAGAGCCTTGGCAATTCGGTTGCCATGACGGGCGACGGCAAAACGGCCTTCGCCACCGCCTGGCTCCCCGCCAGTCAAACGGAGACCGCGCAGCTGGCGCAATTCGATGGCGCCGGCTGGAGCACGCGGCAAACCCTCAACCTGAGCGACAACCCCAACGCCTGGACCGCTGCGTTCTCCGGCGACGGGAGTACAATTCTCGATTCAGAGTGGTATCACACATTGAACGGCCGGACCAGCGCGGGCGGGGCCCAAGAGCTCCATGGCGGCCCTGCTGCCTGGAGTCCTCCCTCCGGCATCAGCCTTCCCCAACCAGCTCAGACCGACCTCTTCGGCGGCTCCCTCGCGCTGAGCCGGAACGGCGCCCTTGCGGTCGTCGGTGTCTTGGGCCGGTCCGTCGACGGCAAGCAGCGTGCCGGAGCGATCGCCGTCTTCGGCTATGAGCCCTCGGCAGTGGCCGTGACCCTGAATGCCGCCGGCACCTATGGCACGAGCCCCGCTCTCTCCGGGCTCTCGCCAACCGATACGAGAATTGGATACAATCCTGCCTCCGGGGCCGGCCGCGTGACGGGTACCTTGACCTGTAGGACCAACGCCACGCCGTCCAGCCCCGCCGGCTTCTATGCTCACGGTCAGGTCTGGGAGCCCGCATACAGCATCTTCTCCTGCGCCGGCCTCTCGGATCCCGGACACACAATCGTCTACGACTACGTGAACAGTTCCTACCTCGTCACCCTCGCGCCGGCCCGACTGACCTACACCGGCCCGGTGTCGATAACCCACGCCCAGGACGTGACTCTGTCAGCCAGACTGACCTCCACCACAGGCGCTCCCATACGTGGACGCATCCTTCAGATGCAGATCGGACGCGGTAGCCACGCACAAGCGTGCGAAGCCGGCCCCACCGATGCCCAGGGAAACGCGAGCTGCACAATCCACGCTGTGAGCGCGTTTAAATCGCCGAATCCCGCTAGGGTCTGGTTTAGCGGTGACCGTCCCGGCCCCTTACACGACTACCTCCCCGCATACAAAAGAACACCGGTAACCATCGTCTCCTAGAGCTGCGGGGGCGGGCATAATCGCGTGTCCGCCCCCACGATCGTCCTACGGCACGGCGTCGGTCGACGTCCGAAGCGCGGAGGCATCATGCGCCTGCCGGGTCAGCATGACGGCGATAACTGATGGATACGCCAGAAGCATCGTCGCGGCCGGCCACTCCAGCCAATGGCTACCGGGAAAAGCAAACATAGCCATCACCGCCAGCAACGAGATAACGCAAAAAGCAGCCAGAAGCGTTCGCGAGGCTACCCGCGACCATAGCGCGAAAGGGGTCAGGATCGCGCAAGCCGCAAATGAATTGAAGACCACCCCTGCCCAAAAATGGTGCATCGCATACTGGGTCTCCGGGAAGACCCCGTTCATGAGCAAGCCGACTCCCCCCACTACACCAGATACGCGAACCATCAGCCAGATGCGCTTCTCAATGGGTGGGCCCGCTGCCGGCCCGGTGTTGAGGCTGATGAAGAACCCTATCGCCAGACCTCCGCTCAAAATGCAGCCTGCTCGATAGAGGTTTGCGCCCAGGGGATCGAGCCTGATATTGCCGAGCTGGCTGATCGTGTTGCCGTCCCATGGTCCGTACCCACCGGGGAAGCGCACTCCGGCTAGCACCGCGAAGAGAGCAAAGCTTCCTGCCATCGTGAGCCCGAGTATCAATGAAGCATTCGCCCGTAAGAAGCCCCAGGCTGCTCCACAGTCGTTCACCGTCAACCAGACCCGTCCCTGACGGAGCGCCCCGCCCCCAAACTCACAGAATCCTGTTAACTCCAGGAAGTTTGACGAAGTAGTAGGCAATCGTGAAAGACGCGGCGATGCCGACAGGGGCGACGATCAGAAACTTGACCTCCGTGGAAACGCTGACGGATCGCATCGCCAGCGCAAGCCCCATGACAATCGGCGCCTGTATCACATACGCCGCATAGTAACTCCTGATGAGCTGCTTCCCCATGGGCAGCATCGAGTTGACCTTGCGCCTGAAGAATCCCAGAAGCCACATCGACCCACAGACGGCCAGGGCGCCCTCAATCGCCGGGGCGAATATCGCCTCCCAATGCCAGCCGCCCGTATACAAGCCAACATCCTTCGGAAGAAGCCCGTAGTAGACGCCGAGTACCAGGCCGCCACCTGCCACCGCGGCCACGAGTACCGCGTAGCCGCAGCGTCGCCACGCGCTATCCGTGAGCGTGGGCCAACCTCGCTCAGCCGCCCATGCGCCCGCCCAGAACAGCAAAACGTACTGAGGCCATTGCCAGAGATGGAGTCCAAGGAATTGGCCACTGTATATTGGCCACTCCAGACGGAAGATGAATGAGAAGACCGCGATCGCCGTTGCCAGCAAAAAGAGGCTCCGCGTCGTGATGACGCCGTTTCCCTTCGGCCGGCCCGGCCACGCCATGTCGTAGAGAGCGTAGGCTACCGAAAACACCATCAACGCGCCCACGAACCAGAGAGGCCCTGCGTCGAGGGGGCGTAGCTGGTGATAAGCTCCCAGGAACAGGGAATCATTGGTTCGTCCCAAAACTCGCAGCACCCAGTATTTCAGAAGCGGCATGACTACCACGACATAGAAGACAAGCGGGATACCAAGATGGATGATCCGCTCTTTCGAGAACTTATACGCTCCCTTCTTCTCCAGAGCGCGCGGAACGAACAGACCTGCGATCAGGAAGAACACCCCCAGCCAGAACAGGCCTCCAAGTAGTCCCGGAATCCCGAGAATCAGGGTTTCCGCGATACCCGGGTGACCTTCGTGGTAGGTTAGCCATCCCCCGCCTGGTCCATAGATCAGAGTCGCGTGGCACGCGATCACACCTGCGATTAAGACGATCTTCAAGTTGTCGAGGTAAATGAGGCGCTGTTTCGCCGCGGGCGCCGCCGGAACCTCAGTCCGATCTACTAGCACCACTGCCTCGCTCGAAACTGCCTCCACGGGATCAGGAAGCGCCGTCAATCTATGCTCTCCCGCAGCCCCGCTCGGCCTTCCCCGGCCGGAACCCGGGTCCCCGCCTCGCGCTGAGGAGCTGCTCCGTCGCTCAACACGGCATGCCCGTCTACGTCCACTGAGGCGATGGCCCCTCGCGTACCGCCGTGAACGCCAATCGGGCCCCATGGGTAGGTACCCTGAACGACACGTTCCACCGCCATCTCTACCGATTGATAGGACATTCCGGCCTCCTGGAACAGCGGTTCGGCGAAACGCACGGTGACCCCACACCGCCGGGACACTCTCCAGCGCGAACCTGCTCCCGGCAGTCCCGTAACTCCAACCGGGACTACCGGCACCCGGAACTCTGCCGCCAGGAGCCCGATACTCGTGCTTATCGACCCCGGTCGCCCATCCGCGCCCGGCTCCGGCCGCAACATGAATAAGATCGACCAGTTGTGATCCAGCAAGCCCGCGGCGTGCACCAGCGTGGCGTGCAGCGAGCCCCTCGGCGAGTAACGGAACGAATTGAAAGTCAGGCCCACCGCCGCGCCAACCCAGGAGTGTCGATGATCGGTTTTCCACGTCGTCGAGATCCCGATACGTTGCCGGATCCTCTCAGGCATGCTCCCAAGGGCTACTGGTGCGTCCAGCAAGCTGTCGTATCGCATCACGAAGATCGCCGGAAGAGGAAGCGTCTCCAGTTCGCTCTACCCCCTCGACCCGTTGCATGAGATACGCGTGCTGCGCCGCGAAGAAGGGCTGCTGGAGCCGGCCGCGGACGCCGCGGATCCGCCTCGAAAATGGCCAGAGCGGATAGAGGTGTTCTCCGCTTGGGTTATCCGCCGATAGATCGGCTTCCATATCCGCCACGGTCGTCTGGGGTCCGATCTTGGAATCGTCGATGAACATACCCAGCCGATCCTCGACCGCTCGTCCGAGCTGGACCTGTCCAGCCGCGTCGAGGCCCGCCTCCTGCACCAGCGTCTCGGGCGTCAGCTCAGCAGCCGGAACCCCGAGGACGTCGGCGAGCACCTGAGTGAGCCGTGGCTTCTTGGCCGCCTTCAGCGTAGTCTGTGGCTGCGATAGGGCCTCACCCCGTTTCTCCGACAAGACGTACTTGGCCACTTCCGGCCGCTTGACCTTCGCGGTATGAGTCCGCGGAAAGTCAGCCTCAGGCCATACCTCGAAAGACCGAATCTGCTGATGCGGGGCGAGCTGAGCGTTGGTATCGCGTATGATTGCGCCCACATCCGTCGGTCCTCCACCGTGCCCGGCCAGGAGTAGCACCGCGTGAATCTGCGGTCCGAACTGCGATGGCACTGGCATCACCACTGCCTCAATAACCGACTGATGCGCCTGCAACACCTCCTCGAGGTCCTCCGGAAACACGTTCATGCCGTTCTCCAGCACGATCATGTTCTTCTTGCGCCCCTTGAGGTAGAGCCGCCCCTCGGCGTCGATCTCCCCCAGGTCGCCCGTGTGATACCAGCCATCCGCGAGCGCTGCCTCAGTCGCTTGCTGGTTTTTCCAGTAGCCCTGCATGACGTTTGGCCCCTTGACCACGATCTCGCCATCCGCGCCGAGCTTGACTTCTGTTCCCGGCAGCGCCTTGCCCACGGACCGGGGACGTCGGTCGTCAAGCGACGAGGCCGTGATAATCGGGGAAGTCTCTGTGGAGCCATAGCCCTGAAGAATGGCAATGCCCAGCAGTTCCCACTTGTGTTCCAGCTCTGGCTCGAGCGGCGCCCCTCCCGTCACCAGGAACCGCAGCCGCCCGCCAAAACTCTGAATCACATTCCTGAACACCAGCCGGCGCGCCCACATCGGTAGATACTCGGCCACAGCGCAGGCGGCCCGCCACTGCCTGTCCCTTCCCTGTGCATGCACGCCCCGTTCGATCGCGTCCATGAAAAGACTGAGGATGCGCGGGACCAGCACCATCGTCGACACGCGATACTCGGCCATATCCCGCTGTATCGCCGCTGGCTGCAGGGCCCTCGCGTACGCGATCGCCGTCCCACCGCGCAGTGCCAGCAGCATGCCGCACGTTTGCTCCAGGAGATGGCTCAGCGGCAGAATCGAGAGCGGCCGGAAGTCTGGCCCGGCCGGAAACACCTGGTTGACCGACTGGACGTTGGAGCACAGGTTGTTGTGCGTCAGCATCACGCCCTTCGGTGACCCGGTGGTCCCCGACGTGAAAATGATTTCGGCGAGATCGTCGCCCGAAACCCTCGGCAGCGTTGCCGGCCTGGCAACGTCCGGAGACGCCGCGATCGATTCGAAGGTGACCGCGGGAATGTCGTGCTCCCACCGCCCGGCAATCGCCGCCCCGATTATAGCCAGCTTCGGCTCCGACTGCCCTATCACGCGATCGACGAACTCCTTGCTGCTGCGCGCGTCGAGGGGAACGATAATCGAGCCGTTGCGCAGAATGCCGAAGTAAGACGCTACCCACCACGGGCTGTTTGGCCCCCACAAGGCAACGCGATCGCCCTTTCGCACGCCCGCATCTCTAAGTAGGCATGCGATTCGATCTGCCCGCTCGCGCAGATCCTCGTACGTCCACACCTCCGTTTTCAGGCTGGCTTTATAGAGGAGTGCTGGTCGCGCGGCGTACCGGTTGGCGACCCAATCCAGGAAGTCCCCAAGTGTCTCTGCCGCTGCGCCTTCACCCATCGCCTGGGTCACAACCGTTCCTCGGTCATCGCGCGCTGGTCACAACGGTCACTGGGTCAAACCAATTGATCATGCTCAGCTCTCCGGCCGGCCGTACCGGGTCCCGAAGGTCCGGTGCACATTACCAACACCTGAGGCGTGCCGGGCCAGGATCCCTGACCCTGAAACGCCCCGGCAGTGACGTAAGCGTACCACCCCTTGAGAAAATTAGCCAGTCGGTGTACTCGTTCGGCGTATGCGGTCCGCCTGATACCCCTCCACCTACGTCGACGACCGCCTAAACACCGACGGGCCTCAAAGCGAGCAGCGCAAAGCTATCCCTGTGGCATGCGCTTCCCAACGTGATGCCCGACCAGCCCGCCGGTGACGGGCGGCAGCCTCGCTCTGACCTGGTTTGCCGTACTGTCGCGGCACGAGATGTACGAAAGTCTTTGCCGTTCTCTCGTGAGCGCTATTGATTACACGAGTGGTGGACCGTCGATCTCCGTTTGAAACGCCCGGAAGTGCTCCACCATCTTCTGTTGATCGACGCCCTGATCTTGCAGGACCGAAATACCTCGGAGGAACTGTTCCGCGCTCGGAAGCGTGATGCACAACAGCTGCCCCTCCTCTGCTCCGACGCCGGCAAAGGAATGAGAAGTCCCGCGCGGGACATAGGCAAACGTCCCGGGACCACCTTCGTAGTCCCGGTCGAGAACTCTGAAGCGGTAGCGACCCTTGAGCACGAGGTAGAGCTCGTCGATCGCGGCGTGGGTGTGGAGCGGTGGCCCGCCCGGCGCGGGATTCGTGACCACTGCCGCCAGGAGAGAGCCGTTCGTGCGCGTGTCCCCGGCGAGCACTCGAAGGCCCAGGTTCTCGATGACCTCCCCTTCGTCCGCCTCAAGCACGAACGCCTCAGTGGTGTCGTTTGCTGCGGTCGTAGCCATGCATTCCTCCAACATTCACCTGTCGTAACTGCAACGGACTACCTCAAGGGCGTCGCGGACTGGTCGGAAAGGCTGAAGTCGACTGAGACATAGGGCTCGTCGCCGATCACCCACATATCGTGGCCCGGCGGGATATCGAAGACATCGTGGGCGGCCACTTCACACTCGGTCCCATCTGCCATTCGCACCCCGGCGCGTCCCGAGACCACATATCCGGTGTGCCGGACCTGACACAAGTCGGTGCCGACGCCGGGCTTCGCGTGTTCCGTCCACCGAAAGCCCGGCTGCATGGTCGCGCGATTCGACGTAATGTCGCCGAGGTGTACCGTCTCGACCCGCGCGACCCCCGCCACCGGAAAGCTTTCGTCCGGATCGTCGAATGTTTTTACGTGCGGTTGAATCGTCTCGGTTGTCATAGTTCCATCCTCCTCGTTTCTGGGTATCTGTCGGTCTGGCCAGATTGTCAGTCATCAGTCGTTCGGTTCAAAAGCTAGCCGTAGCCGTTTCTGAAGTCCCAACAACTGACTTCAGCGTACGGGCGAGCTGCCCCGGACGGCATCTCCCATATGGGATATATTCCGAGCAACCGGGGGGATAACAGAGCAGGACGGGGATAGAGGGACTACCCGGGCCGTTGCTCGGCTGACACACCGCGCTCAACCATGTAGGCGGCGATCTGAACACGAGAGGTAAAGCCCAGCTTTTGGAGGATGTGCTTGACGTGCAAACGCGCGGTGCCCTCGGTGATAAACAGCTGCCCGCCAATCTGCCTGTTCGTCAGACCCTGTGCCACCAGCGAGGCAACCTCCTCCTCTCGCGGCGACAGATCGGAGCCGGTGGCATGGCCGGCATAGTGCTCACCTGCCAGCAATTCGGCGACCGTCTCATGCAACGGACTGGTACGGCCGAAATTCCAGGCCGCCCGTAGCTCGTGCTCACCCAAGGCGTCTCGAACCAGGGCGAGGTCGACCTCGTAGTCGGCGGCGTTACCAGGCCAGAGTGTGACGCCCACTGACGCACGAGCCCCCTCTGCGGCGCCGAACAGTCGGGCCGCCCGCTCGGGCTGTCGCATTCCGCCGAGCACACCGGCGAGGCCGTCCAGGCAGTCGGCCAGTCCGCGCTGGTCGCCCTGGTCCCGGAAAAGTTTCAAGCCCTCTCGAAAGTAGCGGAACGCCTGGCGAAGGTCCTTCCTCCGGAGAGCCAGCCGGCCGAGGTTATGCAGCAAGCTCGGGACGGTTCCCGTCAGGTCGGTTTCACGCAGCACGGCGAGCGCCTCTTCGTAACGGGCGGTAGCGCGGGCATCGTCGCCGGCGTTGCGCTCGAGGTCCGCCAGTATGTTCAGTGATTGCGCCATGCCCCATCGATCCCCCAACGCGCGCCACAGGTCCAGCGACTCCTCCAGCCGGGCCCGGCCGCGTCCGGCCGGGTCTCCCGTGTTGAGCAGTTCGAAGAGGTTCGCGGCGGTAAAGGCCATCGCCCGCCCCCACTGATCGCCGATCTCCTCGAAAATCTGAAAGCTCTCCGCGACGGATTGTTGCGCCGCCGGGTGATCGACGCTCACAGGCAGGGACTGCAGAGCGTACGCCAACCTCCGCCGGTCGCCGAGCTCACGGAATGTCGCGATCGCCTCCTCGGCACGGGCTCGGGCCGTGTCAACCTGCCCCGCCAACCACCCCAGCTCTGCCGCTCCATATAAAGCCCGTGCCCGGGCACCCGGATTGCAATCGACGGCCCGCTCCAGCATTGAGTCAAGCCACTCGAGACCCTCGCTAACCTCCCCGCGAAGGGTCCAGTAAAACGTCAACGACCCAGCGGCACGTAGTCCAGCCTCCCGATCGTCCAGGGAGGGAGATCGGCGGCTCCAATCCAGTGCCGTTCGGAGATTGTCCCACTCGGCTGCCAGAACCTCCATCAGCGGACCTCGTTGGGCGCTCATCAATACCCATTCCGCAGACTCGCCGATATCGAGGTAGTAGCGCGCGTGACGGCTGGCACAGAGCTGCGCCTCGCCGCTCGCCTCCAACTTCTCTGCTGCATATTGACGGACCGGCTCGAGGAGCCTATAGCGCGTACCCTGGCCCGCCGTGCGGGATTCCACCAGCGACTTGGCAACGAGGCCGGACAGCGGCGCCACGACGCCGGTCCTCTGCACGAGGCCTCCGGCACCAATGTCTTCGACCGCCTCGATGGTAAAGTCTCCGGCAAAGACGGATAGCCTGCCGAAGACGATCTGCTCCTCTGGCGTCAGGAGCGCGTAGCTCCAGTCGAGGGTAGCGCGCAGGGTCTGCTGGCGAGGCGTTGTCCGCGGGCCGGCCGCGAGCAGGTGCAGCGCTCCATCCAGTCGTGCCGCCAGTTGTGCCGGAGAAAGCGCTTCGGTCTGTGCGGCCGCCAGCTCGATTGCCAGTGGTAGGCCGTCCAGGCGGCAGCAGATCGCAGCGACGGCCGCTGCGTTAGTGTCCGTCAGTGTGAAGCTGGCAGAGCGGGCGCGGGCACGTTGCACGAATAGCGCGACTGCCTCAACGTCCCGGACAGAGTCTGACGTTTGAACCCTACTCCCCGGTAGTTTCAATGGGGGCACGCGCCAGACGGTCTCGCCCGGCACGCGTAGAGGTTCTCGGCTTGTGGCCATGACGCGTAAGTCAGGGCATGCCGCGAGGAGCGTCTCAACCAGACGCCCGGCCGCGCCAGCCACGTGCTCGCAGTTGTCGAGGACGAGGAGGAGGCGCCGAGAGGCCAGGGCGCCGGCCAGTGTGGTTGTAAGAGGCCGGCCCGAGGTTCCACGCACTCCAAGGGCCGCTGCGACCGCGCGAGGCACGGCGCTCGGATCGGTTACCGGCGCCAGTTCGACGAGCCAGACCCCATCCGGCCAGTTTGCAAGTTGGCGGGCGCCAACGCGCAGCGCGAGGCGAGTCTTCCCGCTGCCTCCGGCACCGGTGAGAGTGAGCATCCGTGCCGCGCCGAGAAGAGCCTCGACTTGGGCAATCTCGTGCTCCCTGCCGACGAATCCCGCGACTTCGGACGGCAGGTTGTGCCGGGGAAGGGGTGCCCGATGTGCAGCGGAGGAGTTGCTCACATTCACTCAGTACCATACAGAAGGAGTGACTTGTCCTTCACGCCAACGGGCAGGTGCCGACGCACCGGGGTCGGCGATACTGCAGAGAGGATACATACTGGTGAAACGAGGGATGTGCATCGCGCCTCGTCTGACGCCGGTCTGACGCACCCGGAGCGTCTCTTCGACGGTTGTGCCGCTCCCTTAATAGGCGATTGGCTTCAGACCAAATACCCGAAGGCGAAGTAGGAGTGGAGGGATAGTGGCCGCCAAACCCATTCTTCTGACCGTCGACGACGATCCGGACGTGCTGGCCGCCGTCGAGCGCGACCTGCGCCGTCACTATGGCCGGGACTACCGCGTGCTCCGCGCCAACGCCGGAGCGACCGCACTGGACGCCTTGCGGCAGGTCAAGGACCGAGAGGAGCCCGTCGCCCTGTTTCTCGTCGATCAGCGCATGCCGGAGATGTCGGGCGTGGAGTTTCTGGACCAGGCGCGGGCACTCTTCCCCGACGCCAAGCGCGTCCTGTTGACGGCCTATGCCGATACGGAGGCGGCGATCCGGGCGATAAACACGGTCAAAATCGACTACTACTCGATGAAGCCATGGGATCCGCCCGAGGAAAACCTTTACCCAATCCTCGACGACCTACTCGGCGACTGGCAGGCGCACTACCGTCCTCCCTTCCAGGGTATTCGCGTCATCGGGCATCGTGCGTCGGCCGATTCTCACGCGCTCAAGGACTTCCTGGGACGTAACGGCGTCCCGTTCCAATGGCTCGACATCGAGCTGAACGGTGAAGAGGCTCGCGGCATCCTGCAGAAAGCCGGTCTGAACGACAGTCGATTGCCGGCCGTGCTCTTCGACGATGGGTCCGGACTGGTCGAGCCCAGCATTCAGCAGGTGGCGGAAAAGATCGGGGGCCGCACGCGGGCCGAGCGGCCCTTCTACGATCTGGTGATCGTCGGCGGAGGTCCGGCGGGGCTCGCGGCCGCCGTTTACGGAGCATCCGAAGGACTCAGCACCGTGCTCGTCGAGCGGGAAGCTCCCGGAGGGCAGGCGGGTACGTCATCGCGCATCGAGAATTACCTGGGGTTTCCTACCGGCCTGTCCGGCGGCGATCTCGCGCGCCGAGCCGTCACGCAGGCGCGCCGCTTCGGCGTCGAGATACTCTCGCCGCAGGATGTGGTCGCCCTGCGGATCGAGGATCCGTACCGCTCGGTCGTGCTCGGGGATGGCACGTTGCTCTCGTGCCACGCCCTCCTCATCGCCACGGGGGTGCAGTATCGAAAGCTCGACGTACCCGGCGTGGAGAGGCTCACGGGCGCGGGCGTATTTTACGGCGCCGCTATAACCGAGGCACTCTCCTGCACGAACGACGACGTGTACATCGTCGGCGGTGCGAACTCGGCCGGCCAGGCCGCGGTGTATTTCGCGCGCTACGCCCGCCAGGTGGTGCTCGTGGTGCGGGGAGACGGACTCACGGCCAGCATGTCACGGTACTTGATCGACGAGATTGCCGAGCATGCCAACGTCGTGGTGCGGTCACGGAGCCAGGTCGTGGAGGCAGTCGGGGAGTCGCAGCTCGAAGGCCTGGTGATTGCCGCCGGCACGGGCGAGCGAGAGACGGTACCGGCCAAGGCGCTCTTTGTATTCATCGGAGCCGTGCCGCACACCGAGTGGCTCGGCGACGTGGTCCAGCGCGACGCGCAGGGCTTCATCCTGTCCGGTCCCGATCTCCAACGAGACCAAGCCGGGCAGATCGCCGGGTGGACGCTCGAACGGGATCCATTCCTGCTGGAGACCAACGTGCCGGGAGTATTCGTGGCCGGCGACGTCCGCTATCACTCCATCAAGCGGGTCGCCTCGGGCGTGGGTGAGGGGTCGATCGCGGTGCAGTTCGTCCACCAGTATTTGAGCAAAGTGTAATGGAAGAATTCATCGCGGAGCTTCGCTCCACCTTTCTTTTCGAGCCGTTTACCGAGGAGCAGCTCTACTGGCTCGCCGCGCACTCGACGGTGGTGCCGCTCGAGCGGGGCGAGTACGCCTTCACCCAGAAGGAGCAGCCCGACTCGCTGTGGGTGCTGCTATCGGGCGAGTGGCGCCTGAGCCGGACCGTCTCCGGTCGGGAGGTGATCATGTCGCAATCCTCCACGCCGGGCGTATGGGCGGGCTGGCTGCCCATTTTCGACGAACGTGTCGCGCTCGACATGAGGGCGATGCGGCCCAGTCGGGTGCTGCGCATCCCGAGTGCCGCCGTCGAGCACATGTTTACCAGCGGCTATCCCATAGCCAGCCATCTCATCGCGGGGATCTACCAGGGCGTCCAGAACATCATGATGCAGACGCGCGAGCAGGAGAAGATGATCGCCCTTGGAAAGCTGTCGGCAGGCCTCGCCCACGAGCTGAACAACCCCGCCTCGGCCGCACGCAGTGCGGCCTCCGATCTGCGGCGGGTCCTGACCGGCGAAGGCGGCGCCACACTGTTCGAGACGGCGGCCGGCCTACCGGCTGCCGAGGCGCGAGTGCTGCCGGGAGGACTGCAGAGTCTTATGCGCAATCTCGCCGAACGCTCGATCGCGGCAGAGGACCTGGACCCGCTGACGCGAAGCGACCGCACCGACAGCGTGGCCGAATGGCTCGAGGACCACGGCGTCCCAGACGCGTATGATGCGGCCGGGACGCTCGTCGGGGCGGGTGTAGACCTCACCTGGCTCGAGCAATTGACCGAGCAGCTCGAGCCCGAGCAGGCGGCGGCGGCGGCACGCACCATCACCGTCGCGGTAACGGCGGGCGCCCTCGTCGACCAGATCGAGCGAAGCACCGCGCGTGTCTCTGAGCTCGTCCGCGCGGTCAAATCGTACTCCTATATGGACCAAGGATCGATGCAGGACGTCGACGTGCACGAGGGCCTCGAGAGCACCCTCGCCATGCTCGCCCACAAGCTGCGGGGCGGGATAACCATCGTCCGGGACTATGGCGACAATCTGCCGCGCATCCGCGCCTCCGGCAGCGAGCTCAACCAGGTCTGGACGAATCTCATCGACAACGCCCTCGATGCCACCGACGGAGAAGGCCGGCTGCGGCTTGTCACCCGCCGCGAGGGACCGGACGTCGTGGTCGAGGTGGGGGACAACGGCCACGGCATCCCGCCCGAAACTCAGACGCGGATTTTCGATCCATTCTTCACGACAAAGGACGTTGGGAAGGGCAGTGGATTGGGGCTCGACATCGCGTACCGCATTGTCGTCACGCAGCATCATGGTGAGATCACGCTCCGCTCCACACCCGGCGAGACGGTATTCACGGTGCGCCTGCCGATTTACGGCGCGGACGGCGCAACAGCTGACGGGAGCGTCGAGCCGGGAGAGGCAGGAGCTGGTGACAGCACCAGGGATGCATCCGGATCCGGGTCCCCTACATCGCGTTGAGTTGGGCCGGCCTGCTGTCTCCCGGAGACGCGACTCGCTCCGCCAGGAACTCTTCCCAGGTTCGACCGCCCACGGCTCGCTCGAGAGAAAGGTTGGCGCCGGCGCGATAAGCGCGGGCGGCCTTGCCCGGGAGCCGGACCGATACCAGGGGCCGGCGCTTGCCATACGCGCTCAGGTAGCTATGCATCAAATCCCGCATCTCGTACACTCGTGGCCCGGCCACGTCCGGCACCAAGCCCGCCGGAGCTCCGAGGGCAAGCTCCACGAGCCGGTCTGCCACTTCACCGGCGTCGACCGGCTGGAAACGACCCACCGGCACCGGCACAACAGGCAGCTTCCCCATCTGTCGGACCGTGGTGAAGATCAGGTCATGGAACTGAGTGGCCCGGAGGGTCGTCCATGGCAAGCCGGAGAGCGCGACCGCCCGTTCAGCGGCCAGCTTGGAGGCGAAGTAGCCAAACATGGCACGGTCGAGGCGGCCCGAAATCGGCATCCTGTCCGCCCCGACGACCGAGATAAACACCAGATGCGGCTTTCCGGCTTGGGTCGCGGCACGTATGAGATGCCGCGTCATCTCCTCGTCGCCCTTTCTGCTTCCGGCGCAGTGGATGATGGTCGTCACACCACTCACCGCGGCATCGATTCCCTCGCCCCGGGCGAGGTCACCGGTCACGAGCTCTATACCCTGGCTTGGGGCGTGCCCCGCCCTACTCAGGACTCGCACCTGCCTTCCAGAGTCCAGCAGACGCCGGACGACGAGCTTTCCCAGAGTGCCGGTCCCTCCCGTGACAAGAATGGGTGATGCCTGTATGTTTTCAATTCGTTCCATCGTGATTGCTCCTGCAGTGGTTGTTGATCGACCCGCGTCGTGTCCACCTGTCACGGAGACCACGCTTGGGGGGTCACTCGTATGACACCTGGCGCCCGAAGGATGTGACGGATGGCCGAGACCGAGTGGCTCGCGGATCGTTTCGAGGAGCACCGCTCTCACCTGCGGGCGGTTGCGTACCGGATGTTGGGCTCGCTGACGGAAGCCGACGACGCCGTTCAGGACACCTGGCTGCGCTTCAGCCGCTCGAGTGCGGGCGAGGTCGAGAACCTGGGCGGATGGCTGACGACGATAGTCTCTCGCGTGTGCTTGAACATTCTGCGCTCGCGGGCCGTTCGACGCGAGCGGTCCCTGGACGAGGGGTGGCTGCCCGACCCCATCGTCAGCCGGGAAGGAGACCTCCAACCGGAGGAGGAGGCCGTGCTGGCAGACTCGGTCGGACTCGCTCTCCTCGTGGTGCTGAATACGCTGACCCCTGCCGAGCGCCTGGCATTTGTTCTCCACGACACGTTCCAGCTGCCTTTCGAAGAGATCGCGCCCGTCGTTGGCCGCACTCCCGTTGCGGTGAGGCAGCTCGCCAGCCGGGCTCGGCGCCGCGTGAAGGACGCCGGCATACGGGCCCCAGACAGCGACCTCAAGCGTCAACGGGAGGTTGTCGATGCATTCTTCCGGGCCGCCCGTGGAGGTGATTTCGACGGCCTCGTCGCCCTGCTGGATCCGGATGTGGTGCTGAGAGCCGACTTCGGAAGCCGGCGCGCTGCGGCGCCGCGGGAGGTACGCGGAGCGGCCGCGGTGGCCGGACAGGCTCGAGGTTCCGCCATGCCGGACGCCAAACTGCTCCCCGCACTGGTCAACGGGCGAGCCGGAGTTGTCGTCACGCTTCGCGGACGGCCTTTCTCGGTCATGGGCTTCACCATCGCAGGTGGCAAAATAGTGGAAATAGACGCATTCGCCGGCCCCGACCGTGTTCGCCGAATCGCCGCCGATGTCCTGGCCGAGCAGTAATCGGTCCGGGGGCAGGGATAGATACTACTCCTGTGGTATGCTTTTGCCAACATGACGTCCGACCAGCATTCGCCGATGACGGACACCAAAGGGCTCCCACCCGCTCCCTCTGGCGGTGACGCGGGACCGAAGAAGAGCGGCCGGTCCAAGAGGCGACGCGGGCGGGCACTCGTCATTGCGCTCGCCGCCCTCTTCATCCTCATCGTGGCGGGCGTGTTCGCCGCGTCCTGGTACTTCTCCGACCAGCTCCTGGACGTAACCCATAGCCCCAACACCTACGGCGTGACCGTCCTGTCCCATCCGCTCGGGGCCGTGACTCTGTCGAGGTCCAGCGCGATCGTACCCCGCCAGGGTGTGTATGGCCTCTACTGGCCGGGTGGACATGCAGTAGTCGGCAGGGTGACCTCGACGAACGCCACCAGTGCCACCCGTCTCTTGGTCGGTCCGGCCCCCGGACTTCGCCCCGGTCTCAAGGCGCGAATGGATGTCTTCGTCTACCCCACTCCCGCCGCCGTCCACGAACCCTATCGGACGGTCACCGTCCACGGACCCCTCGGCTCCATGCCGGCCTGGTTTGTGCCCGGCCGGCGCGGCATCTGGGCCATCGTCGTCCACGGCTATACCTCCAACCGAAGAGAGGGCATCCGTATCATGCCGGCCCTGTCGCACCTCGGCCTCCCGATTCTCGCCATCTCCTACCGCAACGACGCCGGCGACCCTGCCAGCCCCGATCATCTGTACCATCTCGGGGGAACCGAGTGGCTGGACCTGCAGGCGGCGGCCCGCTACGCCCGCTCTCATGGCGCCACCGGATTCGTGCTCTACGGATACTCCATGGGCGGCAACATCGTCGAGGAGTTCCTGCACCGGTCGTCACTCGCTCGCTACACCCGGGCCGTCGTTCTCGACTCACCCGCCCTGGATTGGTCTGCGATCCTCAATCTCGCCGCCGCCCAGCGGAACCTGCCGGGTGCCCTCGCCGCCACCACGAGCGAGGTCGTGGCCTGGCGCCTGGGAATGTTGAGCCTGGCGCCCATAGATGAGCTGACCGCCACCGGTGGCCCCATCCGTCCGACCCTGCTGTTTCATTGCACCGGCGACACCCTGGTCCCGATCGCGTCGAGCGACGCCTTCGCCCGGGCCCATCGCTCGTTCGTAACCTACGTCCGCGTGTCGGGAGCCGATCACACCCAGGCCTGGAACGTAGGCCCGGCCCGCTACGACGCCGCCGTCTCGAGGTTCCTCGCCGCCCACACCTGATCGCCCCGTGTGATCGCCCTCGTCAGCACGCAAGGCGCCAAGCGACAGCTGCCACCCAGAACCTAGTTGCCGGCCCACGGTCAACTGAAGACCGACAACTGAAACTGAAAACTGACAACTGACAACTGACAACTGAAAACAACCAAGCCCCGGAACATGTGTCCCAGGGCTCGGCACCACTTTGGGGGTGCACAATTCTACGCCCAACGTGACCATCCGTTGGTGCTATTCTAATGAGATCAGCATCCCCGTGCGTACCGAAAGTCGGCGTACCGCGAACCTGCTATCGGTTTTAGGTAGTCCACCGCGTCTAGCTTCCTACGCCGTTCGGCCTCACCCCCGCGATCACCGCGAACTCCAGCCACTTCCAATAACAGTCCACGTCCGTGAACCCAATCTCCCGCAGCCACTGTAGCTGCGTTTCCACGTCGAGCAGCTGATTCGAAGGATCTTCGTGGTCCGCGGGCACCCCGACCGCGCGCAGGTATCTCTGATGCACGGCCGGAGTAGGTGACGCCACGTGCTCCAGATTGGCAAATGTCCCGCCCGGAACCAGCATGCCCATGATCTCCTCGTATAAGGAGCGCTTCCGCTGGTCCGAGCAGTGATGAATGGCGAAGCTCGACACCACCATATCGAACTGTCCGAGATCTGGCAGAGGATCGTCCAGATCGTGCGCCACGACGGACACCCTATCGTCGCCGGCGAAGCGTTCTCGCACCGCCCGCAGCATCGTAGCTGAGAAATCGAGGGCAACGCCCTCCGCTGACGGACACCTCCTCAGCACCATCGCCAGCAGCCGTCCATCGCCGGTGCCGAGGTCTATCACGCGCCGGACGTCCGGCGACACGAGGTCGAGCAGCGCCGCTTCCCCCTCGCCTCGGTGTGGGAGACTATCCGCCCGCGCCAGATACTCTCGAGCCCACTCCCCGCCGGTCCACTCATTCCCTGCCACCGGCGCCCCCTGCCACAAAATGAATGACTGCCGACCAGCCCGGAGCCCACCCTGAATACCTCCGGCAGGCTTCCGGCTGTCCTCGATTCCCCTACGCGCGCCGGACGACCACGTCGACCTCGTCGAACCGATACCACTCGTGGCCCTTCGCGTAGTACGCCGAAACCGTTATGCGGTACGTGCCCTTCGCTCTGTACGTGTGGTGTACGTTCCAGCCATACGCCGTTGTGCCGTCGCCAAACCGCCATCGTGCTGCGTGCCGCATCGCGCTGGCAACCAAGCTGCGAGCGCACTCGCGCCGGTTCTCGGCCATGGTGACCTTGTGTCCGGCTTTGATCGGTCTCTTAAAGTAAAAAGCGGCGTAGATGCTGAGGTTTCCCGGCATCTTGTTGTTTCGAGCCGCCAGTTTCCCGTTCATTGACATCGAAGGAACGTTGTCTAGGGCGCAAGCCTGCACTACGCTGGTCCCAATGGAGCACGCCACCAGCGCGACCGCGACGATGGCCCCGACACGGCCCCACACCTCGCCGGTCACACCTTCCCCTCGACCAGATCTCGGACGCCGCTCGCAACCTTCGGGGCGAGGAACGGCCACGCCATATACCCCCGAACCTGCCCGTTCTGCCCGACGAGAACGACGGCCGCCGTGTGTACCAGCTTCAAACCCGGTTTGTAGATCGGCGGCGGGGTCGGCACGTACACGTAGTACGAGTGCCAGATCGGCTGCATCACCTTCCGGGGGGCCCAGAGGTAGTACCAGTCAAACGGCTGCCAGCCCATCTTCCGCACGAAGTGCGTCACCGTCGCCTTCGTGTCCGCCTCGGGATCGACGCTGATGTTTATCAAGACCGTCTTCTTGGCGAGCGGACCCAGCGTTCGCTCGACCGTGGTCAGCGTGCGGCCCACCAGCGGACATTGCTGGCGGCACACCGAGCTGGTGAAGCTAATGATGGCAACTTTGCCCCGAAATTGCCTCAGCGACACCACTTTGCGGTTCTGGTCGGGAAGGGCAAAGTTCCGTGCGATCTGTGCCTTCGACTCCTGCTGCCAGGAGATTCCGTTGAACCACGTCGGCGGCGCCTGCGTTCGCGACGTCTGAGCGTGAGCCCAGAGGACGGAGCCGGCCGCGAAAACGACCAGCACCAGCGCGACGATCCAGATAAGTAGTGATGTCTGTCGAGTCCGGGCAGTCGGCACCTTCAACCCTCGTCCGGCCAATGTCCGCGCGCCCAACCGGCTACCACCGCCGTTCCAGGGCGCATCCATCCACGTGAGGCTGCGTGCCCACGCGGGGCCCACACTTGATGATAGCTCCATCCTTCATGGCTTGACGTCGTCGCGTTGGATAAGAGCCACTTCGTTCGGCTCGCCGGGTACGCGTACAGTTCTCACCGTACGTCCGAGCCGCGTGCTGATGATGGATATGGTGTTCGAGTTGTTGTCGGCCACGTACACGTATTTCCCATCCGGCGTGACGTCCAGCCCGTGGGGCCCTTTTCCCACAGCTATCTCGCCGACAACCCGATTCGTCTCCATGCTGATCACGGTGACCTCAGCCGACCCGTGGTCGGCCACGTACAGGTTTCCGTTCGGCGCCGCCACCATCAGCGCCGGAGCGCTGCCGACCGGAATCCGCTTGATCACCCTCTTACGCGTCGTGGAGACGACGTCGACGGCGTTCATCGCGTAGTCGCTGACATAGATCACGTTCGACCCCGGCGGGCCAACCGTGACGCCGTACGGCTCCAGCCCGGTCGGTATAGTCGCCACAACATGGTTCGTCCGGGTGTTGATGACCCAGACTCCGCCGCCATGAGCGCAGGCCACGTAGACGGCGCCGCCGTCATGACTGATGTCGATCCCATGTGGGTTGAGACCGACCGGCACCCGAGCCAGCAAACGCCGCTCCGGCACGCTGATGACGCTGACGTCAGCCGAGAGGAAGTCTGTGACAAACGCCTTGCGGCCGTCCGGCGTGAAAGCGATATGCGCGGGGGCAAGGCCCGCCGCGATCACGGCGACGGTCTGCCCGGTCCTCAGATCGATCATCCGAACGTCGTTGCTCCCCATTTCGCTGACCAACGCGTAGGGACGGTGCGGAACGAAATCCACGCCGTGGGGCGTGCGCCCGGCCTGCGCCGCACCCGAGTTGAGGCGCCCGAGCCGATTCGCCCTCATCTCCGTGACAAAGCCCTGGTACGGCAGGTGCGTGACGAGTCGTGCTCCGCCAAATCCTCCGGGAGAAATCACCGGAGGTTGCGACGCCCTCGACGCGCCTACGATCATCGCGGCACGCCCGCTGGCGTCACCCGCGCTGATCTTCACGCTCCAGGGTCCCTCCATCGGAAGCTGGACCTTCCCCTGGTACGCGCCGGACGCCACCCGTTTCAGCGTCGCCGAGTTGTTGCCCATGTCCATCTCGTACATCGTCAGGTCGAGAGTAATGCTCTGGGGCGGGCGCTGCGAGTGAGCGGAGGGCTCCAACACCGCCCTGAAGGCGTAAGCGCCTCCGTAAAGCGGAGTGGCCGCGACCCGGGCCACGAACCGTCCCATCGGGACGGCTCCGCTGAGCTGATGCCCGTGCGCCGGCAAAGGCGCAAGTTGTGCGGCGAGGCCGGATCCCTGAGGCCGCCCGGTCTCGTACAGGAAGAACCGCCCCAAGGTCACCCGCGAGCCCTCTCGTACTGAAACCGCGATCTGCCACGCGCCCGTCGACGGCATGGCAGCCGGTGCCGACCACGATCCGCGCCCCGACCCGTGCAGGAGGATGGTCCGCTCCCGAGCGCGCCCCAGGCGCGCCATACCTATTGATACCTGTCCGCCGGCCACGGGCTTGTCGCCTCGCCGCGCAGTGACGGTGGCGCGCGAGTCCCCGTTGCGGTCGTAACCCAGGGTCAGGCGTATCATCGCCCCACCGCTGTTCTCCGTTGCGGTGATGTCCCCGGGGGCAGCAACGCCGGCCACGTCGGTCCAGCCCAGAGCGCCGTGCGTTAGCGCCAGCCCCGCCACGAGCGCCGCCGCCACCAGCAGCAGCAAAACCGTTCCCGCGAACGTCCGTTTGCCGCCCCGCCCCGCGATCTTCGCCGACCACATATCCAAGTCTACCCGCGGCCGATTGAACCCGACTCGTCGTCGCTTGTGCCGCCGCCCTACCGTCCCCACGCATCTCAGCAGCATGAGACCCGCGGAAAATGAGTCGCGGTCTAAGTTGGAGGGCGCTGGCCTGTTCGCGCGCTTCAGGTTCCCCGAGCCAAAGTCAGAAGAACGAGCTGTGAGTCTACCTCAAAGCAGTCCGATTCAATGCACGGCAGCTCGAGCTCTACTGAATATTCGGATCATTCTCCGATGGGGTGATCACGCCCCAGATGTTGCAAGCGGAGCCATCGTCGTAGCCGCCGAGATCAAAGCGATCCCACGTACCATTCTCCATGGCGATGACGTCCAGGTTGACGGTCGTATTTCCAATGGGGTCCGACCGACACCGTGGAGCTCTTCTGGATGGATTGCATGCTCCCGTCGGCGGCCTGGTCACCGCTAACATACACCGTGTTGGGCGAAGACCCAACAAAGACTCCTACGAAAGTTGTCTCGCAGCTGTACTCAGCGGACACACCGTTTATGTAGTACAGTGCATGGCTCGTGCCGGTCGACACGTGGATATTGAAGGAGATCGCACCCGGTCCCGGTTGGCCCTGAACCCCCTGCGGTCCCTGAACTCCCTGCGAACCTTGCGGTCCTCGGGGGCCCTTTTGGCTCCAGGTCAGGCTTACGCCGCCGTTCTTGCAGTGCCCCCCGGGCTTGACGACGACGATCGTCCCGCCCTTGGCCACGCAGCCGTGAATGGTGCCGTCCGACCCCACGTAGCCGCTCGCGTAAGCGGCGCCTCCAAACGCGGCGAAAACGGCAATTGTGGCCATGATATTGGCGTAGCTGAGGTACCGGCGGATCGGACGCATGCTCATCTCTCCGCAATTCGTGAATTTAGACCTGATTCGTCAAGATGTCATCGTTGTCGTACAGGCTAGCACGCCGACCGCGTCAAGCCCACTCTCATGACCAGTGGCAACCCAAGAACATAGTCGCGGACACCCTGCCTGGGCGCTACTCCTCAACCAGCCACTCCTTACTGCGATAACCATCATCGCTCCGATCCATATGATCCTGCCGCTCCGACTTTGACGGTGGCATGTACATCGGGAATCGATGACCTCTAGGGTCGGGGAGATGCCTGAATTGAGCAACGCGCACGTCTGCTGCCTTTCATAGATTTTGTGGGGACCCGTCGTGCACCCCTTCACCGTGACCCTGCTCCAAGTCGCCGATGTGAAGATCCCCGCCGGGGAATGCTCGTCGTTGACGCTCGGCTGGAACATGGTGATGGCCTGGGCCTGACAAGCCGTACGCTAGCAAACTTGACGGTCACCGCGCTTGGCGGATGGTCAGTCGTCGACGTCAAGCCCATTCGAACATCCCGGTCTTCGGCAGCGGGTGCGTGCCGGCCGCGCTCTGCCCACGGCAGAACGTCTCGTCCAAAGTCTCGCCCGGTCGCACTACCTTGAGCTTCCTTTTGCCAGGTTGAGCCACATCTCGACGCCCGCCGGCAGGCCGAAACGTCGACTTCCGGCTGCCTCTTGCCCGTGGCCGCGACAAAGCGGACGAGAACTGTGCCGCACTACCTCTTGACGGTTACCTCGCATGGCGGATGGTGAGTCGTCGACGTCAATGCCATGCGAACATCCCCCATCTTCGGCAGCGGGTACCTGCCCGCTGCGCTCCGTCCGCGGCAGAACGTCTCGTCGAAAGTCTCGCCCGGTCGCACTACCTTGAGCTCCCCCCTGCCCAGGTTGAGCCACATCTCGACGCCCGCCGGCAGCTTCGGAACGTCGACCTCCGGCTGCTTCTTCCCCATGGCCGGGAGAAAGCCGGCGAGAACTGTGCCGCACGACCTCATTGCGACAGGTTGCCTCGCGTCACCCTCCTCGAACCCCGGCACTCAGAATAGAGTGTGCTGCACCACCTGCCCTTCCTTTTCACCGGGCATATCGTCGGCGAGCGCCCTCCGGGGCTGACGGCTTGGCTCGCCGCGCTTGCGCTCTTCGGGGGCATCTTCGGCGGGATCATTGGCAAGCCGCCCCGCCTGCGGCGCCTCTTCTGGGCCGTGGCCGCCATTGGCTTGGTGGTGACCGTCGTCGATATGGTGATGCGATCCCAGCCTCCCGCCCGCCCCAACCTGGCCATCACGCTGATAAGCCCCGGTACCCGTTCGGGGCCGGTGGCCATAGTGAAAGTATGTGGCTTCACCCGCCGTGGAAAGCCCGCGCCGGTAGCGGCCGGTGGGCGGTATCTTCTGGTCCACCTCGACGGGCGCCAGGTAGCCGAGATACACGGCTCCAGACTAGTGCTGCCCATATCGGCCGGGCAGCACCTTCTTACGGTTGAGATAACCAGCCCCTATCATCAGGAGTTCAGCCCTCCAATACGAATCAACCGCCGGGTCCGAGCTTCCCGGTCGGGACCTGCGGCATCCAACCTCCCCTGCCCCCGCCATCGTTGACCGTTCTCCCGTACCCAACAGTTCTTCCCTGCCCGACCCAGGACTCAGCCCTCGTGGCGAGCGAATCATCGTCTACTTCCCTCAGACATTGCCGGTCAAAACCCACCCCGCCCCCCGATCGCCAACCACGCTTGATATCCTTCCATCCTCCTGCCTGTCACCGAGTAGACCCCGCTAGAATCGTCCCGCTTTATTCCTCGACGCGGGCGCCGCGGGTAGGCACGGTGCCGAGGACGGCGGTGTTGAGAAGCCTCTCAAAGCCCGGGCAATCTCCTGCCTTCCGGAGGTCTACCGAAACCACCTCGAACTTAATCTGACAGTCGTTCTCTACCGCAAACCGTCTACCGTCCACCGTCCACCGTCTACCGTCTACCGTCTACCGTCTCCCGTCTACCGTCTACCGTCTACCGTCTACCGTCCACCGTCTACCGTCTACCGTCTACCGTCTACCGTCTACCGTCCACCGTCTACCGTCTACCGTCTACCGTCAACAGATATATAGAATAGAACCATGGCTGAAATCCTGCTCTTCCACCACGCCCAGGGCCTGACGCCTGGAGTCATCTCCTTCGCCGACCAGCTACGCGCCGCCGGCCACGTCGTCCACACGCCCGATCTCTACGACGGCAAAACCTTCGACACCGTCGAAGACGGGGTCGCGCACGCCCAGGAAGTCGGCTTCGACACCGTCATTGAGCGCGGCGTCCGCGCCGCCGACGGCTTACCCGAACGCATGGTTTACGCCGGCTTCTCCCTCGGTGTCATGCCCGCCCAGTCGCTGGCGCAAACACGGCCTGGGGCCAGAGGAGCCCTCCTGTTTCACGGCGCGCTCCCGCCCTCGGAGTTCGGCGGCCCCTGGCCGCAGGACCTCCCGCTCCAGATTCACATCATGGAAGACGACAAGTGGGCCTAGGAGGACCTCCCGGCCGCCCGTGAGCTAGCCGCGTCGAGCGACAAGGCCGAGCTGTTCCTCTACCCCGGCGACCGCCACCTGTTCGCCGACAACAGCGTCTCCGACTACGACGAAAAGGCTGCCACCCTACTAATGGAACGCGTCCTGGCCTTCCTAAGTAATTCCCAGTAGCGTCGGCGGGCGCTCAAGAACTCCCCGAACCAAGCTGAAAGCCTTCAAATGACAGCGGTCAGACAATAACCTCTACGTCTACCGTCAACCGCCAACCAAACTGACAACTGACAACTGACAACTGACAACTACTTAGGCAGCACCACCTCCCACACACTCCCCTGCCCCTTGAACCCCTCGCCCTTCGTCATCCCCGGCTTCGTATCCAGCTCGAAGAAGTAAAGCGGCCAGCCGTTGTACGTGAGCTGCACCCCGGCGCCCTTTCGCTTGACGATCCCCAGCTTGCCCTGGATGCCCGGCGCTAAGGTAGGTTTCTTCATACCCGAGGGCAGGAGCAGCGGCGGCCAGAAGCTCAGACATTTCCCCGTGCAGAAGAAGTGATGGGTCTTCACCGAGTCCTTCTCATTGCGCAGCAGGTACAGCGTGAAGCCCTTCGCGTAGTCCCTGGCGCCGCTCCTGACCTTCTGCATGTTCACCAGATACCGGCCTATAACGGCCTTGCTTCGGACCCCGACCAGAGGCTTGTGCGGTGACGTGTGTGGGTTCCTCTGCGGGATGGTGACCGGCTTGGGCGTCGGCGGCGGAGCTCCGGAATCGGGTGCGGCGCAGCCGGCCAGCGGCACAAGCAAAAACACGCCTATCCCCACAGCCCCCAGCGAAACCTTCGTAAAAGGAAGAGCAAGCATCGGGTTCCCTCCCAGCGGCAATCAGGACCGCCTGATGTGGAATGCTCGTCGGTGTCAAATGACGTCGCGGAACAAGTCGCTTTTCCCAGTGCAAGTACAGTGCCCGACAGCAAAACATCAGTCCAGCCCACGTTCGGCGGTTCAGTGGTAGCCACGGTGAAGCTTGCTTCTCAAAAAGACTGATTCAAGTCGACCGCAACGACCGCTTACCGTCCACCGCGCATACACTCGCGAACCGATTGTTTTCTCCCGTGCGGAGGAGCATGCTGGCGCTGTCGGATATAACGTGGAGGTCGATGATCGTGAGCAAAGTGGCGGCCGTGGCGAGTCTCGTGGGTACAAGCATGGTCGCTGGGCTTGGATTACCTCCAGTCTCGGCGGGACCGTCAAGCGAATATACTCTGGTCCCTCTGCACGTTCCGGCTAAGTTTTCCAGCTACGACTCTTACGTCTCTGACATCAACAAGCGGGGTGACGTAGTCGGCTCCATCTATATTTTCTCAGGGACCAATAGGGCGGACCGAGCCTTTTTCTACAACGCCGCTACCAGAAAACTTCGTGTACTTGCTGCACCGACAGGCTACAAGCAGATCGATGCCCAGTCCATATCGAATGACGGCCGAATCGTGATATCGGCTCAAAAACGCACACCTGACGGGAACCAACAGTCTGATCTTGTCGACACCTTCCTGCTTCGCCTCGTCGCGGGCAAAGAGCTCTGGGGCAGACTCTATCCAAAGAGTGCGTTCAAAGCCCCTTACAGCACGCGTGGAGGCGCCATCAATTCACACGACGAGGTCACCTTTGCGGTCTGGTCGAATTCCTCCCCAGGTCCGCCCACCTTTGCAGTCGTTGCTTCCCCCACGAAGAACGAGCGGTACAAGATGAGGCAACTCCGACTCAGTAAGGGATGCAGTAGCGTCGCCGGCGTTTCACAGATAGACGGAGACGGGAGGGTTGCCGGTAATCAGGTGTGTCTTGATGGACCTGGACCCACCGTCTGGACCCCGAAAGGGGTTCCGGTCCGTCTGTCGGCCGCTGGTCCCGACTCGATCACCAGTGACATGGCCGACGGAACGGGTTCGAAGGGGCACGAGCGCGTGAGAGTGATCGGAGCAGTCGAAGGATATAAATCTAGTGCTCCCTGTTACTGGGACTCCACTGGGCCCTCGCTTTCCTTTGGGCAGCAATATTTCCTTCCGAACCTTGGCGCTGACGGGCCCCTGAGCCTCGCAACCGCACGGGGTGCAATCGTCGGATCTAGTAGCACGACGATACCATACGTCCTGACCCGAGCCGTGATATGGACAAACCACTCCGTCTTGGACCTGAATGCCATGATCCCGTCCGGCTCTGGAGTCACCCTCACTGCAGCTACTGGAATCAACGCAAAAGGCGAGATCATCGCGGATGGACAGAGTCCCAACGGACCGTCTGCCGGATATCTTCTTGAGCCGAAGCCGTAGGTGCGTCAGGTCTTGAACCCTTAATCGAAAGATCCGTCCCGCCGGCATCCGCGGATGCCGGCGGGCGAATCGCTTCCTTTCCGCAAACGCCCTCTATATATCTCTGGACTCCCAGATGGCAACAACCTTTCCCTGACGGCAGGCGCCGCCGAGATAGTCGCGTTATGACCCCAACAACGGCTCAAGACATGGCCGGCCACGTTCCCCAAATTCTCTGCTGAGCCAGGATGAGTGCGGTAAGGTCACGAGCCGACTAGTCGGTTTTGTGGTGCGAGGTTCCCTCCGCTACCATGAAACGCAGAAACCCGGAGCGTTGGAAACGAACCATGGAATCATCACATCCTCGCGTGTTCGGTCTGGTACTCATTCCGCTGCTTGTTCTCGGCCTGGTATGCAGCAGCAGCGGACAGATCGCCGCCGCCTCTTCGCCGATCCGGCTCCAGCAGCTGCACATGGTCACCGCGTCCGTCGGCTGGGCCACCTCCGGTCACCGTGTGCTCCGTACGACTGATGGTGGCCTCACCTGGCAAACCAGGCTGTCGATTGCCGTTGCTCCCGGAGGGCGAGCGCCCCTTACCTTGACTACACTCGGCCTCTCCTCCGTCTGGCTGGCCACTCCTGACACCGGCAAATACTGCGCTATTTTCCGCAGCTTCGATGGCGGCTCTCGCTGGCAGCTCTTCTTCAAGACGATTGCATCGACGGCGTGTGGAATGGGAGTGGTCTCGTCCTTCCAGTTCGTTACTCGCAGCCGCGGCTGGCTGATGGCCACCTGTTGCGCCGCTGCCGGCCACGTCGGCCACATCCTCTTTCGCACGGGCGACGGTGGCGCCCACTGGAAAGCCGTCGAGTCCAATCTCCCTGATCGCGTAACGCCGGGAGCCATCCCCAACTGCGACTTCCAGGCGAATGTGACGTTCCGGAGCTATATCGACGGTTGGGCGACCGGCCAGTGCGGTCCCGCTGCTCAGGCGGAGAGTCTCTACCGAACAACTGACGGCGGTCGAACCTGGGCCCCGCGACAGTTCCCCGCTCCGCCCGGCTGGCACATCTGCAGCTCGCTGGACTGCAATGGGTACGTCTTCACCTACCCGCCCACGTTCTCCGGAAACTTCGGCTCACTCCCCGTGAGCCTCGCACCCAAAGCCCGCCCTCGTCCTCTATTCCACCGCGAACGGAGGCGCAACATGGCGTCCAGGAACGCCGCTGCGCGTGCGCACCAGCTCTTCCCTCACTGGTCCCATGCCCGTCCTGGCATCTCTTAACAGCAGCACCGTCTGGGCGCTGATGAATTCCCGGCTGTACATGACCTCGGACACCGGCCGCCACTGGCAGGTGGTGAAGAATCACCCCGGACTCGGCGCCAATCCGGTAATTCAGTTCGTAACGTCGAGCGTAGGCTTTGCCCTCTCTCCCAGCAAAAACTTCATCCGCGAAACCTCCGACGGCGGTCACAACTGGCACAAGGTATTCACGAGATTCTCCGATTGACCCGTCGGTCCAACTCTACCTAAGTTACCCGGGCACGACCTCGATCTTTCGCCGTTCACCGTCTACCGACTACCGTCTCTCTACGACCACTGTCCAGCGTGCACCGACCACGGTCTACCGACCACCGCCTACCGCCCACCGTCTACCGCCTACCGCCTACCGCCCAACGTCGACCGCCTACCGCCTACTATCTATTCCGACGAAAAATCAATCGAAGACCCGATGCGCGAAGCCCACAACTGAGCGACACTGAATCAGTTTTCTCCTCCGTGGCGGCTCGGCTACCCCCCCACGAGGTATCCACCTCCGAGCCGTCACGCCCCCTTAGCTCACGGTGGCCCCATCTGCGAGGTGCACCGGGCGGCGACAGTATCTAACTGGACCCAACGGTTCCGTCCTGCGCCCTTTCGCTCCAAACGATAGCCAGAGCTCGGCCCCACAAATAAGAGGCGCCTCACCTGTGGATGACTGTCCACCGCCGACCATCACCCGCATACCGTCTACCGTGAACCGTCTACCGCTTACCGCTACCGTGAACCGTCAACCGCATACCGCCTAAGGCTCACCGCGACCAATACACCCCCTCCACGAACGCCCCGCCATGCGCCCCAATGAACGCCACGAACCCGCCATGCTGTGCCCGGCTAGCCGACGTGTGCCCACCGCTCGGAGCCACCGAGCCGTTCGTGACCACCACCCAGCACGCCTTATTGACCCGCGGTGCTTGGTGAGCATCGATCAATCGAGCCAGCACCTCTTCCCGAACCGCCGAGCCGCCCCCACGCTTCAGAGCAATCCGCGCCGCGGCCGCCTTCGTGACCCGCGGCGTCATCCGTGTGCTCCAGAGAGTGATCCCCACGCCGTGCAGCTTATGTGCGCTGACCGTCCGGAGGTAAACGCGATGCGGCCGCCAGCCTGGGGCTGGCGCCGAAGTGGCAGACAGGCCCGCCGAACACGCCGAGGTCACAATCGACCCGAACAAGCCGGCGGCCGCCACCAAAAACAACCATACGCGAGCCATATTCATCCTTCGTCCAGCGACCGCCTACAGTGTACCGCCTTCGGCCCACCGTCTCGCGCCTACCGCCCACGGACTTCCGTCAACCACCCACCGTCCGCCGGCCACGCCTACCGTTTACTGTTTACCGTTTACCGTCTACCGTCCGTGGATGCAGAAACATCCACACCCCCGCCAGCGGCGGATGCATTCCCCTCTCCAGCCACAGCAACCCGCCCGTCCGCACAAAGGCGTTGAACGACTCCGCGCTCTGCCACTCACTCAGGATGACGATGCGATCCGGATGGTGCCGGTCGTGGAGCACGCGAAAGCTCGTACACGCGGGATCGTGCAGAGCCGCCTCGCGTACCGACCGGCAGTGGTCGTCAAAGCTCGCTTCCTGCCCCCGGTGCAGCACGAACGACTCCGTGACGATGACCGGCATAGTTGCCGTGCCTGCTCCCGGACTCTCTCGATCGGCTGCCATGACGCGTTCCTTCCGTCTGGAGCTATGACCAGCAATCTGCGTGCCTCAGGATGCCCCCACGGGATGCCGTGACGGCGCGGTGACATCGTGCTCTTCCAACCGCCCGGCCGCCAGAGCCGGAATGACCACGATCCCGCATCGCAGGTCGTGGATGAGATCGTCGGCCACGCTGCCGAGAATGACGCGAGACAGTGCGGTCCTCCCGTGGCTCGCCAGGACGACGTGGCTGATGCGGTGCTTCCCGACGAATGTAACTAGCTGGTTGACGATTCCCCCGCTCAGACAGGCAGTGCGAGTATCCCCGCCGAGAGCGGCCGCCACCGACTTCAGGTACGCTGCTATCTCTTCGACCTCCTTCTCCTGGTCAACGCCCGAACCGGCTACGGCGACCGCGCTGAGCGGCATCGGCTCGGCCACGCGAACCAGCCAGACCGGCGCGTTCCACTTCAACGCCAGCCGCTCCGCGACCGGCAGCGCCTTCTCCGAGTATGTCGACCCGTCGAGCGGCACCATGATCCGGAACGGTTGCGGCCATTCGCTCTGCGCCGCTTCGGTCCCGATGTGCCTGAGAAAAACCGGGACGTGGCTGTTCGCCAGCGCCTTCCACGTGACCCCGCCATGGAGGATGCGTCCCCCCGGCCCCCGGCCGTGTGTGGCCACGGCCACCATCTCCGCCTGACATTCCACGGCAGCCTCGTCGATGGCCGCGCTCAGCGGCGACCGGACGGCGGTGCGCTTGTTGACGGTAAAGCCGCGTCCCCTCAGCGGAGCGGCCACGCTCTCCAGGTACGCCTCGGACGCCTTGAGAGCGTCCCGTCCGCCAAATGGCCCGGTGCCCCGGTTCGTGGTCGGACTGGCTACGACGTGAAGCAGGCAGAGCTCACCGCTGTGCCCCGCAAGATCGCAGGCATCCGCGAGCACCGCCTCCCCAAACGGTGTTCCGTCGAGTGGAATAAGAACGCGTCGCATGTCGCACCTCGCCTTTCCGGCTTTCCAGTGACTCAGAAGCCGATGGCTCGAGGAGCGCCCTGCCGGCCCTCCGGCAAAGACTGTTCTTGACTGTAGGGCCTGAAAGGTTCTTCGAGTACGGCCCTGATACCTTAGCCTAAGCCCCGCGAGCGCGAACTTGCGTCGGTTGCTGACCTGATTTTCGGCGATCGGATGCCTGATTTCAGCCCCTTCGCGGCGGTACACTTCAAACATGGAAACGAGAGTCATGCCTGGCTGCGGACGTCTCCACGCGAGCCCGCGATGAAATCCCGGCAAGACGCCACCGCTCCCGATACCCGGCCTGATGATCCGCCACCCATGCCGCACCCGAGCCCCGCCGATGCGCCGGCGGCCCACCACCCGGAAGCAGGTGCGCTCCTGAACGCGCTCGAAGTTCGTCTTCTCGGCGGCTTCGCCCTCTCGTCCGGCGAGGATCCGCTGCTCTCCGTCCGCCTGCCCCGCCAGCAGGAGCTGATCTCCTGGCTCCTGCTCCATCCGGGCCGGCCGCAGCCCCGGAGCCGGATCGCCGCCATGTTCTGGCCCGACTCCTCCGACGAGCAGGGCCGGAACAATCTCCGCAAGGTGCTGCACGAGCTGCGTCAGGCCTCGCCCCAGCTCTTCGCCTGGATCGCGTCCGATCGAGCCTCGCTGACCTGGCTGACCGAACCTTCCTACGGTCTGGATGTCGATCGATTCTCTGATCTCGCCCGCTCTGCGAGTGACGCCGAAACAGTGCGAGCCGCGGTGTCCGCCTACGGTGGCGACCTGCTGCCCGACTGCTACGAAGAATGGATACTTCCCTTCCGATTCGAGCTCCAGCACCGGTTCGTCGACCTGCTCGAGCGGGGTATCGCCTACGCCGAGAAGGAAGGCGACCACCGAAAGGCGATCGCCTTCGGCGAACAGCTGTTGCAGGAAGAGCCCCTGCGTGAAGACGCGTACGCCTCCCTGATACGGCTTCACACCGTGATCGGTGACCGCGCCGGCGCACTGCGCGTGTATCACGCCTGTGCGACCACGCTTGAGCAGGAGCTGGGAGTCGCTCCCGGCACGGAGGTCGCCGCGCTGTACGGCTCGCTGCTGACCCCCGAGAACCGGGTCGCCCCCTCGGACACCGGCTCGCCGCGCGCCGCTCGCTCCGCCTTCGTCGGGAGAGAGAACGAGCTCCAGGTCCTGCAGTCGGCGTGGCGATCGGTTACCGAGGGCCGCCCCTCCGTCGCCGTCATCACGGGCGATCCGGGAATCGGAAAGACTCGCCTGGCCGAAGAGATGCAGGACTGGGCCCAGAGGCAGGGCATCGCTGTCCGCCGGGCGTCCTGTCACGACGGCGAGGAGACCCTGGCCTTCTCCGGGATCACGCAGATCCTGGCCGGCTGCCCCCTCGCCTCACTGCCCCCGATGTATCGGCGCGAGCTGGCCCTGCTCGTTCCTGCGTCGCTGGAGGCCGGCGCTGACCTCAACCGGTCCTCCGCGCTCGACGAGGAGTGGCAGAGACGGATCCTCTTCGAATCCGTCTGCCACGCCCTGCTGTCCGTCCAACCCCTGATCGTGCTGGTCGACGATCTCCAGTGGTGCGATGCGGACACGCTTCTGACGCTTGAGTACCTTCTTCGCTTCGACCCGTCGGCGCGCTGTCTGCTTCTGGCCACCGCCCGCCTCGACGCCGGCCAGACCGCGATGTCCCTCTTTAGGGACGCGACCTTGCACCACGTCGTCACCGAGGTCGAGCTGGGTCCCCTCGATCGCGCCGGCACGCTCCGCGTCGCCGCCGCCCAAAACCCGGCCCTCGCTCCGTTGTCATCCGATCGGGCCGCCGCCGAGGCGCTCTACCAGGAGACCGAGGGCAATCCCCTCTTCGTGGTCGAGCTGGCTCGCGCCGGCTGGACTCCCGCCGGCGGGTCGCCGCGCCTGCTGCCCCACTCGCTCCAGAGCGCCGTGCGCGCCCGCTTCGCCCGCCTGTCGCCCGGACCCCGGCAGCTCTTGGACGTCGCCGCTGCCGTCGGCGCCAACTTTCGCCTCCCGATTCTCGCCTCAGCCTCACATCAGCCGGAAGACGATCTCGTCCGCAACGTCGACGAGCTCTGGCGGCTCCGAATCATTCGTGAGCAGGCGGCCGGCGGCTATGAGTTCGCCCACGCCAAGCTGCGCGAGGTCGCCTACGGGGACCTGACCACGGCCCGCCGCGCCAACCTTCACGCTCACGTGGCCGCCGCCTATCGGGCCCACCTCACCGGCCCTGCTGACCCCTCGGCCGTCGAGCTTGCGCGCCACCTCGAGCTGGCCGGGCGCCCTGCCGAGGCCGGCGAAGCCTACCTGGAGGCGGCCGGGGCCGCCCGCCGGCTCCACGCTAACCAGTCGGCCGCTGCCCTGTACCGTCGCGCCCTCGACCTGATTCCCCCCGGCCGCCATGCCGCCGCCCGGGTGCGCCTCGGCGAGACCCTCCAGCTGATGGGGGAGTGGGAGGAGGCGAACCGGGTCTATCGCCAAGCCCTTCGAGACGCGCAGGATGAAGGCGACTCAGAGGTTGTCGCTCGGTGCCGCATGTCGATCGGCGACCTTCTGCGGCTCTCCGGCCGGTTTTCTGAGAGCCTGGAGTGGCTTCGAGCCACGCGCGATGAGCTGGAGCGAGAGCCCCCTGACGGCCGGAATCGAGCTGCCCTCGCCCGAGTGACGGGTCTGATCTGCGATGTCCTCCTCTGGCTCGCCCGATATGCCGAGGCGGAAGAGTGTGCCCAAGAACAGCTCGCGCTCGCCGAGGCGGCCTCTGATCCCGCCGAAACCGCCGCAGCCGGCGCCAATCTCGGCACCGTGTATGCGCGCCGGACCCAGTACGACCTTGCGCTGCGCTACTATCTGAGCAGTCTCGCCCTCGAGGAGCAGCTCGACGACCCCGTCCGCCTGCCCCAGGCCCTGGGTCGCCTCGGGAACCTGTACCGGCTGCGTGGAGAATTCCAGCTCGCCCGCGCGACCCTGGAGCGCCAGCTCGCTCTGGCCCGGCACGTGGGAGATGTCCACGCCGAAGCCGTGGCGTCCGCGAACCTCTCCAATCTGCTGCAGGAACAAGGCGAGCTATCCGAAGCCGGGGAGTGGCTCGAGAAGTCCCTCCTGACCTTTCGTCGCCTTGGAGACCGCCAGAGGGAAGCGGCATCGCTCGGCAACCTCGGCCTTCTGCTGCATTCCCAGGGCGACCTCCCGCGAGCCTGGGAATGCCTCGCCCGGTCCGTCGCAATGCAGTCTGAGGTTGGCGACCGCCGCAACGTCGCCGTCGCGCTCGTCGAGCTGGGCATGCTCTACGGTGACGCCGCCGCGTTCGATCGAGCCATGGAATGCCTGAGTGCCGGTATGCTGATCTCGCTTGACATCGAGAACCCCCAGAACATCACCATCGCCGCGGGTGCGATCGCTGAGGTTCGCCTGCGCCAGGGCCGTCTGTCCGAGGCGGAGCAGTTCGCGGTGCGCGCCGTCGACCTCGCGCGTCGGCTGAATATGTCCCACTGGCTGAGTATGGAGCTCAGCCTGCTTGCTCGCCTGTACGACCAGGCTGGCCGGCTGGAAGAGGCCGGGGCCGCCAATGCCGAAGCGCTCGACCTGACCGCCGCCTCGCGCCACAGCGAAATTCGCTTTAAATGCCGGCTCCTCCAGGTGCGGCTTCGTGCCCGGCTCCACCGGATTGATGCCGCCGAGGCTCAGGAACTGCTGCAACAGCTTGCCGGCGAGTACGTCTCCGACGGGCAGTCGGCCGCCATCGCGTACGAGCTCTGGCGGCTCGCCCCCACCGCCCAGGTGGCGTCGGACGCCACTCGAAGGTACCTCGAGCTCTACCGGCGCGCACCAAACCTGGAAATCGGCCAGAGGCTCGCCGAGCTGACCGGTGAGCCGCCGCCGTCACCCCCGCCCCTGCCCGATCCGCCCCCGGAGGCCGCGGCGTGGAGCGCCGGCTCCGACCGGATCCTTGAACAGATCGACCACCTGTACGCGCGCCTCCCCGCTTCAGTGCCCGCGTGATGTGAAGCCGTTCTGCGGCCCCACGGCCGGCCGTGCGCTGCCCCTCCACCTGAATTGCGTCATCTCTCAAGAACGATACGACCGCGGCACAGATCGCCTCCATCGAAGGCCCTTGGCTTCACTCGCCTACTCGGAAACGGTACGGGAACGATCGCTGTAGTACGCTGCCCTCGATAGCAGAGAAAGGAGAGGGACGTGCCGGCACACGATCGCGTTGCTCCGAGCCACTTCGTCCTGCACATCTGGGCCGAGCCGGCCGCAGAAGGCCCCCGCGAGTGGCGTGGAAAGGTCCACCACGTTGCCAGCGGCGACGCCCGCTACTTCCGCGACTGGCCCTCGCTCGTGGACTTTCTTGAGCGCACCCTCGCGCACCGGATTCCCGAGTCGACCCCGGGCGGCGAGCCGCCCACGTGAGACCGCAGCAACCGTGCGCTCATTTCGCAAGGAGACAGTGCGGTGAAACCAAAACGAACCGCAGGCATATCACTCGCCGCAGTCTTGACACCCAAAGATATGTGCCCCCTCCTCGAGGACAATCGCTTCTTCACCGAGTTCCCAACGCCGTAGAGGACGGCGATGCGCCGGGCGCTCCACCATCGTGTTCGCTTCACCCATCTCCAAACCCGCGTCTCCTCCTCCCCCTCGTGGTGGGAGGAGGAGTGCGCCGGGTGATACCGGTGAAGGTGACAAAAAGTGCTTCCTTGTGCGGCGGCGGCCGGTGGCGTCTCCCGAATCACAAAGCGCAGGGTGTAGAGGTCTGGCGTCTGCGGGCGACGGCTCGGGAGAGAACAACGCATAACAAACCAAGCTGGGTCGGTATCTCTTCCGAGTCGTTTCCCGCCTTCCCTCGAAAACAAAAGCTGACGGGCTGGGGAAACATCATGACAAGTGAAGTCCAGCCCGTCAACCGGCTCAGTATACCCTCGCCCGCATCCCGCCCGGTCGATCAGCCCGTCGAGGGGAAACATCATGGAAACTGAAGTCCAGCCCGTCAAGCTGGCTCGGTATATCCTCGCCCATATCCCGCCCGGTCGATCAGCCCGCCGACACGCTGGGTCACCACCGTCCGCGCGAAGTCGATCAGATCGCAGGGCAAGCTTCTCCTCTCCACTTCGACGCTCCTTCGTTCTCAAAGCCGGCGTACACGACCCTATCGTTAGAACGTCGTGAAGTCGAAATAGCCATAGTCACCGCGACCGCTCGCGGTCAGATTCTTAGATAGATAGCCGGAAACATCGTTCGAACGGGCCGAGAGAACGAGCCGCGATATGATTTCCTGCTGCAGGGCTTTGCGCTAAAGGGTTCCGATTCCCTGGCAGCCGTGATCTCCATGCCTCCGTTGGTCCACGCGTGGCGTCCACAAGGGGCACAGCGCTGGCACCCGCTAGGAGCAGGTCGGAACCACGTGGAGCTTTCGCGGCTACCGCCCTCCGAACAAAGTTCGGACAAGGGGTGGGAAGACATCGCCCGATCGTTCTGACGGTCGGTGCTCGGAAGTGCAAGGCTCACGTGGCAAAAATGACAAGGAGAAATCATATCGCCCGAGGCCGGACATCAGGCCTCGGCCCGATGGACAGTCACGGTCTGCGGTGTCATGCTTGTCAAGGTTAGGGACCGCCCGGAGGCCGGTGATGAGCGGTAGGGCGGTCCCAGCCCGGACTCCGTGGGGAAGACATCGTCTACTGTCAACCGTCTACCGTCAACCGCCAACCGCCAACCGTCTACCGCCTACCGTCAACCGTCTACCGTCAACCGTCCACCAAGGAGCACCCATGAAACCCGTAGCCCAAGGCCTGACGTCCGTCGTGTTCTCCCTGGTCGCGTCCGTCGTCGCGACCTGGCTGCTGCGCCGTCTGATCTTCCTCGCCGAGCGGCCCGGAAACGGCGAAGGAGGACCTGAGGAAGGCGGATCCCACAACAATTCGCCGGTAATCGTGCTGATGCCTCTCATCTTCAGCGCGAACACCATCGGCAACACCACCCTCCTCCCTCGCCGTGGAAAGCTGCCCCTGGCCCTGATGCGGCGCATGGCAGCGACAAAAGGTGGCAGGCTCAGGCACTAGCCCGGTACAATACCCAGCTCTTAGCACCCGCTTCGCCGCACCACGATTAACTGCCGGCTCGGGCCGCCACTCGGTCGTTGAGGTTGTCGTGGCCTCGACCTACCTGCGGCTCCTTCTGGTACCTGCGAGCCCACACTCGGCCGCCGCCGTATCTCTTCCCAGCCGTCTACCTGTCTTCACCCGAAGAAAAGCTGACGGGCTGGGGAACATCATGCCAGTGAAGTCCAGCCCGTCAACCGACTGAGTATACCCAAGAAGGATGAGTGCGTCCGATGCTGGTGGACGCCGGATGTCGCCTACCTGAAGGACAGTGTGTAGACTATCGTTCCGGAGCCGTCCTTCACCCTGATGTTGCCCTCGGCGGCCAGGTGACCTACCAGTGGTTGCTTCTTCAGGTTCCTCCAGGACCCCGACAAGTATCCCGACGTCTGTTGATGATGAGTTTTGCCGTTGAGCGTACAGGTCTGTGTGCCGAGATTCTGTTCCTTACCTGCGCTCGTGATCTCCGCTCCGCCGCTGATCAGCGCCTTGTTCGTGGTCCGCACCTTCAGCATCCGACCCAGCACCGTTGGCGACGGCTCGGCCTCGATGACCTCGTCCAGCCGCCCGGCCCCGGTCGGGCGCGGGAGTCCTATGTGCCTGACCGCGACGATCCCCTGCCAGGGATGCCCAGCTGGTGAGCCTGGCTCGGCCGCGCCCGGCATGACCCCACCGTCGAAGTGGAGCGCGCCAACGAGCTTCCCCTTCCGATAGACGAAGGTTCCCGGGCTGCTCCAGAGGTGGCCCGAAAGGCACTGGCTGGGAGCGTTCTGAGCGCCCGGGCAGGTCTGGTAGGTGATCGAGCTGCCGGTCGCGAACGAGAAGGAGTGCCCTGGCCGTCCCATCGTTCCCCATGCGCTCGTGTGAGTATCGAAGGCCATGATACCCGCGACCCTCAAGGTGTCCATTTTGCTGGTGCCCCGGCCGCGTCCGCAGCTCGTCTGCACCGTGGCTGTGCGTTGAAGGTGAAGCGAGATGGTTCCGAAGGGCTGGATCTGGCTACCCACGTTCAGCGCTCCCACGCCGCTCTTCGGCGAGTAAGCCAGCGAGCGGCCGTTGAGGTCGAACGACCACTGATGCAGCTCGAAGGGTGCTGCGTACGGATCCTTTCCGGACTTCAGATTGACCATGAGCGAGAACCCCGATGACGAACCACCGCTCGCGACGACTTGCACCCACAGACGCTGCCCCGTGGAGGTGAGCCCCGAAGTGTAGGCGCTGGTAAAAGCCGGGTCTGGCGTTGTCGTCCGCGGGTTTATCCTAAGACCGGCTGCTCCGTGGCCATAGGCCACCTCCCGGTGTTGTATGGCGAATAGGCTGAGAAACGCTGCGATGAGTATTGTCTTTGCAAATCTAGACATGGCTTACCTCGGTTCTCGGCTCAATGATCCCGTTCTGCTCTACTTCAGCTGCACAGACTTCACAGACTTCCTGCGTGGCCACCATCTCGGTTCGTTCACTATGTTCGTTCGTGTCGGCCGGCGCCCTGCGTATGCCGAATCCCCACCCCGACGGCCTGGCCCGACACCGCTCTACTTCAGCGGTGTCATCAGATAAGTGGATTGCTTGCCGTGGAAGGCGCCGGTACCGAGGATCTGTCCCGAGCGATTGATAGCTTTCGCCGTCGACAGGACCCACCCCGATTTCGGCGGCAAACTCGACTGGAGCAGCGCCGCTAGCGTGCCGTGCCAGATGAGCGCCTTCGGCTGCGCCTTACCTGTGGCGGGAGTGGCGTCCCCGACCGCGAACATCTTCCCCGAAGTGTCCGTCGTCACTCCCGCAGCCACCACATCCTTCCAAGAACCGGTCCTTGGTCCCGCGAGAGACCCAAGGGGGCCCAGATGTGCGACATCGTGGGCGTCAAAGCCCACCGGTCCGTAGACCGCGCCGGCGGCGTCCATCCCAACCGCGAACAGGTGCGCCGGTGTGCCGCCCAGTCCCGTAATCACGCCGCCGGCGTTGCCTTGCAGGCTGGGTGTGGGGCTCCATATTGACGGCCTCACGACCGTCGACTGCTGTGACCCGCCGGCTACGAAGCGATGGCTGGACGTCCAGATCGCGCCGAGCGACTCCTGGTCATATCCGGGGCTTGCGGCCAGCTTCACCAGCCTGCCGTACGTGCCGTTCGCGCGCCGCGGCCACAGAGCGCACGGGACCGTGGCTGTCCCTCCGGTTATGTCGCCGTCCGCTCCCATGAGCGGGCGGCAGTCGCCATTGAGGGGATTGAAAGGCAGCTTCCTCCACCTGTAGCCCGTTCCTTTCGGAACCGCAACATACGGCACGGGCGCCTCCGCGATGTCGGTGAAAGCCAGAACGAGCAGCGTGCCGCTCCTCGCGATACCCAAGCCGATCGAAAGTCGAAAGCCTTTGGGTGCTCCCAGTTGCATTAACTTGTGCCCCTTGAACACGAAGGCGGTAACCTCGCTCACCGCTAAATCCTCCAGGGTTCCGGCGACCTCTCCCCGATCGTTGAGGTAGCTGCCGGCCATGGTGAATCCCGGAGGCAAACCTATGGCGACGATCGAGTAGCGGGCGGGTCCCGCGCTCGCATCGGCTCCCGCTGCCTGAAACCACGGCAAAACGAGTGACGCGCCTGCCACGAGCAAAACCAGCATGCGTCGGCACAAATAAGACATCATATGATCCTCCTCCTACGTGAATCGGAAACTGTGTGAAGGTTCACGGCGTCGTCATCCCGACAGTATGCCCTCGACGCCCACGCCTCGTTAGCACACCTCAAAGCTGCTGACCGTGGAATGATCGGTACGGTCAGTGTACAGCGTTTCGCGTCCGCGGACCGTCTACTCGCCGTCGACGTGGGGCAATAACACGGCAACCCAGCGCGCGGTGCAGCCAGGTGCCGCCAAAACACGGCGTCGAGCGGCCGCGGAGACCCGCTCCTGCGCGCGCCGTAACCTGCGGGACCGCCACCCCCAGCCATCGGGTCGACGATCCCTGGACCATCTGCATACCGCACTGTGCGCCCCCATACCGCACGACTGAAACTCAGCCTGCAGAGACGGCCTCCCCCAACAGCCACCAACCGGGCAAGCTCAATACACGATGTAAGTTTCCCTGTACCACTATTCGTAAATCTGGACAGCGGCCATGAGAAGGGCTACTCTTGAAACAACAGGGAGTGCTGACCTCTTTTGCGGCCCCGTGCCTCGGCAGACGGCTTCGGCGGACTCGGTCCCCTGACGTTCACAGAAGGTGGCCGCAAGTGCCGCCACGCGCAGATCACCGCCCGAGCGGTCCTGGGATAAGGAGAGGCCGAATGGGTGGGTATGCGGCTCGATGGATCGTGGTGTCTCTGGCGGCGTGTGCCGCGGCGCTGATCGGACTGAGCGCGGGCACGATGATGACGTCCCGCGGCGCGGGCTGCAGCGACAGCTGGGTAGGTGGCACTGGGAGCTGGTCGGACAAGAGTATGTGGACGTCTGGAGTTCCGGCTGAACGATGTCGTCTGCATCACGGCGCCGAAGGCTTCCACCGTCACCGCTGAGGTCACCAACGTGGCCGCGGGATCGCAACTCGACCAGCCGGCAGCCAAGGAGATCGTCGTGGGCAATGGCGGCGCCGAGCAGCGGCTGCTGATCAGTCCGGGAACATATATGCCTCCCACCACCACGCACCGACATGCGCCCACCTCGCTGACGGTTGCTGGCCAGATCACGATCGCCGCCCAGGGCGAGATTTCCGTCACCGCCATGAATGACGCCGGCTCCAACCTCGCATCCGGAACGGCGATCGTCAATAATGGACTTCTCGAGACGGGTGGAGGGAACGCGCAGCAAGCGGTCTCCCTAGAGTCCGGTACAGGGGATCTCGTTAACAACAAAACCATGAACCTCGGGGCGGCAAGCAACATCGTCGGCGCGAAGTCTCTGACCACCCGGGGCACCTTGAGGGTGTCGGGGGACCTTGAGCTGAAGGGAAAGACCGATTTCCAGGTGTCGGGGACGGTTATCAACGGCAAGTCCATTACCGTTCAGACGGGGACAGTGACGCAGTCTGGCGGAGAGATCGCCGGGAATGCGGTAGCCCTCGTCGGTCCGAACGGCGGCGGCATTGTGGGAACGGGCCACGGGACGGGCGACTTTCAAATCCGGACTGCTTCGAAGCTGTCAGGCACGGTGGCCCCGGGTCAGCTGATTTCGGTAACGTCCACGCCCGGCGCCCCAGCCTCGGAGAACCTCCTAGGGGAGGTCACCAACGAGGGAACCATCGGGCTCGCCTGCCCTGCTGGAGTCACGGCACAGGTGTTTACCGAGTCTTCGGACGCCAACTCGTTAATCGGGGAGACGTGACAACGGTGGGGGCCGGAAACTGTTCGATCGGACAGCTCCCCGTCGAGAACCGGGGAAAGATGAACCTCGACGCCGTCACGACGGGGTTCGACAACAACACCGTCCTCACCAACGCGACCACCTCCTCGGAGGTTGTGATCCCCGAGGGTTCTCACGCGATTTTTCAGGGACAGCCGGCCAGCGCCCTCGTGAACAAAGCCGGGAAAATACAAAACGACGGGCAGCTCGACATATTCGAGGGAAGCTTCACCCAAGGGCAAGGGTCGGTCACCGGCCATCCGGTGTTCACCCACGACACGGCCGTGAACCTCGCGGGCTCCGGTCCCGGCAAGTTGGACCTCCGCGGGACGTCCACCCTGAGAGGTAACGTCAGTCACGGCCAGGAGGTGATTCTCGATTCCCAAAAGGACGACACCCCTACCACCACCGTTATCGGAAACATGACGAACCAAGGCACGATCGATATGACGTGCGCTCAGGGCCTGACGTGTACCCTGCAGAGTACGGCAAGCGCTCCCCGAGTGGCCCTGATCACCAACAACGGGGTCGTCACCACCGGAGGGAAGGGATCTGCCTGATCGAGGTCAACATCAAGAATCTGGCCAGGATGAACCTGGTCGGCGCCCGGACGACCTTCAATAACCCTGCGACGAGCCTGACGAACCAGGCCGGAGGTGCCGGCGGAATCGTGGTAAGAGGGACGCTTCTGTTCGCCCTTACCAACGGGTATTTCCGCAACCAGTCCGGTCGTCTTACGAACAACGGCACGATCGAGGTCTTTGATTCCACATTTTCCCAGTACACCGCCCGGGTTGTCGGTAATCCTGTTGTCGTTCAGGATGGGCGCCTCCAGGTCTTGGAGGACGGCAGCGCGCTATTCCAGCTCAAGGGCCAGACAGTGCTGGAGGGCGCTACGCACCCAGGCCAGCAGGTCACCGTTCTGGGCGCCCCTGGTGTCAGTACGACCATTTCACTCGGGCCGGACGTCATCAATGGAGGCAGGCTGAATCTGTCGTGCCCTACCGGCTCGACGGCGACGATCGAATATCGGGGGATCACAAATCTCGGACAGTTTACCACCAGCGGGAACGGGAGCTGCCAAATTGGATCTGACGTGGCGAACGGCAGCACGGTGAGTTTCGGCGCTGCTCTGACCGAGTTCAGCTCGGGAGCGGTGGAGACGGAATTTCTCGTGGGATTACGCAATGAATCTGGGGCCGGACACGAGGTAAAAGTCCGTGCCGGATCCAAACTCGTGATCGACCGCGGCATGACCATCGAAAACGCGGGCGCGGTGACCAATAACGGCTCGATCGTGGTGGACGGCGGCACCTTCATTAGCCAGGACACGGGCACGCTTGACGGCCACGACGTTATGGTGGCATCGGGCGCCCTGCAGGAACACGGCGGCACAGGCGGGCAGATCGACCTGCAGGGAGAGTCCACCCTCGGAGGCGACGTCGTGGGCCGGGGCCAGACGATCGCGATTCAGCCGACCGCCTCGCTGCCCGATCCGACGACGACCCTGACGGGGAACATCACGAACCAAGGCACGATTCTCCTGGACTGCGGACCGGCGTTGGGGACCGCCGATCTGACCGCCGCCGAGCTGACGAAGGTTGCTAATTTCGGGACCGTGAGGACCACCGGACAGGGCAAATGCGCGGTATACAACGCCGCCATCGCTGATTCCGGAACCATCACATTCGAGGGTGCGAGCACCGAGTTCGGGTTCGGCAGCTCGGTGACACACGACGGAGGGTCAGTGACGGTAGCGAACGGGGCTGCGGTGTTGTTCGACCCGGGCTGTACGTTCACAAACGCCCTGGGGAATCTGGAGAACGACGGTTCACTCGTGATCAACGGTACCTTCAGCCAGGACCTCGGCGCCGTGAACGGACACGCGGTGGTCGTCCTGAGAGGGAATCTGAATGTCACCGGCAGCGGGGCCGGCCGATTCGATCTGGAGAGCAGCTCCACCCTTTCCGGCGCGACGATCTTCCGCCGCCAGGCGGTCACCGTCCTGGCCACGGCTCAAGAGGGCGCCTCTGCAGCTCTCCAGAACAACATGACGAATCGGGGCGCGATCGTACTCGACGGAAGACTGGGATCGGCTGCGATAGCGGGCGCCTTTACACTGACGAACCTCGGAACGCTTTCGACCGAAGGTACGAACCCCGTCCTGATGGATCTGAACGTGACGAATGCCAGGCTAATGGACCTGCAAGCCCTCGACAACGAGACGGGCGGAAGCTACCGGATCAACAACCAGGGGACCGTTCAGATGGGAGCGGAGTCAAAGTTGGCCATGGCGTCCGGGGCGTACACCCAGGCCAAGAGCGGGACGCTGGTCCTGCACGTGAACGGGAAGACGTTCTCCCAGATCACGGGCAGCGCGGCTCTCAGCCTCGCGGGCACGCTAACCGTGCTGTCCGGAACCCCGCCCCCGCCGGCTCGACCCTTGCGATCATCAGCGGGTCGTCCCTGTCCGGGAGGTTTAACACGGTAAACAGTTCCGGCAAGTACACGGTGAAAAGGCAGCCCCGGAACCGTTACCCTCAAACCCTCGTAGGGCGGGCCCACTCCAGCCGTCCACAACGAGTCTCTCCTCCACGGCTTGAATGTCCCCGGCGAGATGAGGACGTCTCGCTGGAAATCCCCTGACGCGGGACGCCGCCGGCCAAGAGTGTAGTGGCTGCGCCGTGGGGTTCCCCCTAATCTTCGCTCGGGCGCTCCCCGCGATCCATGCCTCACCTCTGGAATCCACTGCTGTCGGTTTGGCAAGACAACCAAGCCCCGATCGTTCGTTGCACCGTGCGCTATCGGCACTCGCGTCGGACTCGGCTCCGGCTCCACCTTTGATCGATCTCGAGGGTGGTACTACGTACGGGAATATAGCCAGGACACTACGGCCCGACGACTACACATACAACCGGCGCGTTTATGGAAGCCCCTTGCAGGAAACGGCTTCTGTTGATAGTGAAGGTGATACCTGAGGTGTTGGGCTGCGGACAAACGCGCGATGATTGGCGTGATGGATTTCTGCCAGAAGCTTGTGACCAAGCAAAAGAGCCGAACCACCACAACCGCTACCATCAGCTCGAGGAGATTGCCCCGCAGCAGAACCTCACGACCCAGCTCAGCCTCTTCTGCAGCTGCACAGCATGAACAGGTGCGTGGCCCAGCCAGTCAGCTTGGCAGTGAGCCATGACAGCACCGAGAATCTTTGCAAATCGGCTCGCTTCCACGATTTCGCTCTGGACAGCCGAGTGACACTAACGGCTCACCATCCACCACGACGGCATCCAAACATCCAACTCTGACAATCACTGTCTCTGAATATTAGGCTTCGCGAACTGTACTGTATTTAGCACATGTGTTATTAGTACTTGACAAGACCCTGCCGTAACTGCTAAGTTCAATTCGCGCGATCCGGTTTCGCAGAGATGAGATCCCGGCTGACGCTCTTGGCAGAGCTGCATGGAGACTACTCTAGGAGGCGTGATGGACTCTTCCTGTCCGCAAGGGGCGGCAGAAGAATCAATATGGCCGTCCACCGTGGTGGTGATCCCGGCCTTTAATGAAGAGCGCTTTATTGGCAGTGTGGTCGTGGCGGCCAGCTACAGATCGAACCACGTATTGGTAGTTGACGACGGTTCGACTGATCAGACGGGATGGTTCGGGTCCGCATCCGGTGCAGAAGTGATTCGGCTCGAAGCGAACTGTGGAAAGGGCGCAGCCATCAACGCCGGCTTCGCCCGAGCCCGAGAGCTCAAAGCCGATGTCGTGGTGACGCTCGATGCGGACTCGCAGCACGACGCAGCCGAGATACCCCTCCTAGCTGCCCCAGTCATCCAGAAACGTGCCGACGTCGTCATCGGATCGAGGTTCCTGGGCAGCCGAGCCGGCATTCCACGCTGGCGACAGTTCGGGCAGCATGCGCTCACATTGGCTACAAACGCGGCAAGCGGTACTGCGAGTACAGACTCTCAGTCAGGGTTCCGAGCTTATTCGCCCCGAGCGATACGGATGCTGCACTTTGAAAGCGCTGGTCTCGGTGCGGAGTCGGAGATGCAATTCGCAGTGAAGAATCTGAAGCTAAGACTTCTTGAAGTACCCATCACACCCCGCTACCTCGACGGCAACAAACGGAATCCCTTTCTCCATGGCGTTCAGGTCGTGGACACGATCCTTCATCTAGTGATTCGACGACGGCCGCTCGCGTTTCTTGGTCCTCCAGGTTTTGCCTTGGTCTGTCTTGGCGTAACTGTGGGCGTATCGGTAATGTCGACGATTCGAGGGGGACACGAGGTCCCGCTGGGAAGCGTAGTGTTGTGCTCCACGATGCTCATGATTGGCCTGCTACTTGGCATTACAGCTGTCCTTCTCAATAGTTTCGAGTATTTTCTTCAGCGCATGCGCCACGACATCTATGCCGCCCTCGATCGTGTTCCAATGATGCCCTCGGAAGATGTCCCGCCTAGCAGAGACGAGAGTTTGTGATTGAACGACACCACTGTTTCCGTCGTCCTGGTCACTCACAACAGCCGCAGACACCTGGCGCGCTGCCTACCGGCCCTGTTCACGACAGACGAGTCACTCGAAGTCATCATTGTGGATAATGCTTCCACCGACCAGACATGCGAATGGGTTGAAAGCGAGTTCGGCGAAATTCGCGTCCTGCGGTCGGAAAGCAATCTCGGTTATGGCGCTGCCTGCAACAGAGGCTTGAGGACAGCCCATGGCCGGTACGCCTTGGTGCTCAACCCTGATACAATCATCGCTCCCGGAGCCCTACACGAAATGTTGGACGTTGTCCGACGTCATCCAAATTCGTTCGTCACACCCAAGCTGCTTCTGAGTGATGGACGCGTGAACGCATGCGGCAATGAAATGCACATCTCCGGAATTGTTTCGTGCACGGGATTTGGCCAACAAGCATCTAGTATCACAGGCGTCCGGAAACCATTTCTGCTTTCTGGGGCGGCCATACTTGCAAGACGAGAGGCATGGCTAGACCTTTCGGGATTCGCCGAATGGTGCTTCATGTACTTCGAAGATGCGGATCTGTCGCTCAGGGCTCGAGCACGAGGCTATGAAATTCTGTGTTCCGCTGATGCCTGCATGATTCACGATTATCATCTACGTCTGACTCCTCTAAAGTTCTATTTCTTGCAACGCAACAAGCTCGCTCTTCTTCAGCGGTCATTCAACAGGACTTCCCTGATTCGGCTGCTTCCAGGCGTCTGTCTTGGCGAGGCTATGACAGTGGCATACGCGTTATTGAGAGGCCCCCGCTACATCCAATCTGTGGCTCTCGCTCACATGTGGTTCGTTCGGAACCTCGGCTCTCAAGCGGAATGTGAAGAATGCAAAGGAACATCAAAGGACTTTCTTGTTCGCATGGTGGTCAATCTTCCATTCAACCAGATTGTCACGTCCGGGCGGTCCGTTCGGATCCTAAACAGGCTGACCACGCCCGTTTTTCAAAGCTTGAAACTCGCGGTGATCGCTTGAAGATAGCGGTGGTGACGGCAACGTTCCCTCCCTATCAAGGGGGCACAGGAACAGTAGCATTTCACAACGCAAGAATCCTTGCGGACCGCGGTCACGATGTGACGGTGTTCACGAGCCAGCCAAACAGTGATTCCGACAAAGCTCTCTGCTCGAGCCGAGCACATGTCAGCCGCTTGTTTACGCCATTTCGCGTCGGTAATGCGCCGTTATGCCCCACGCTCATGTGGAAACTGGACTCCACGTTTGATATCGTCCACGCCCATTACCCGTTTATCTTTGGAGCTGAGATCGCGGCGGTTGCAGCGGCTCGGACTCCAGCTCTGTATGTCCTAACGGTGCACAACCTACCCGATGACGATTCACGTCCCAAAAAGTACTGCCTCAACGCATACCGCGCCTGCATCCAACCCGTTGTGATGAATTCGGCCAGCCGGATCATTGGCGTCAGGCGCCGTCATCTCTTATCTAAGTTGCCTTCGCTTGCCTCCGACTGCAGAGTCAGGGAACTGGCGAATGGCGTCGACCTCCATCTCTTTCATCCGCTCCCCCGCGATGAAGCGCGACACCGACTGCGGTTGCCGCTTGATGGTCCAGTGGCGTTGTTCGTCGGTTCGCTTGACTCAGCTCATAGATTTAAGGGCCTTGATGTGTTGCTCCACGCCTTCGACCACATTAGGGTGCCTCAGTCGCGTCTCCTCATTGCCGGAGGAGGTAACCTGCTGCCTGCGTTCAAGGCCAAGGTCAAGCGGCTTCATCTCGCACATAGGGTCCAGTTTCTCGGAGGTTTGCGTCCGGAGCTCTTGCCGCCCGTATACAGTGCCGCCGACGTGCTTGTTCTTCCTTCGACAGGAGTGGAGTCGTTTGGCCTGGTCGCCCTTGAAGCTCTGGCTTGCGCCACATGCGCGATTGTCACTGATCTTCCCGGGCTAGACGAGTCGGTTGAGCAAGGCGTTGATGGTTTTGTCGTACCCCCCAGAGACGTGGAAGGGTTGAGAGAAGCGATGTCTCACGTGTTATCTCATCAAAAGCTTGCAGGAGATATGGGGTCACGAGGCAGAAAACGAGTCGAACGCTTCTCGTCCTGGGAATCAGTGGGACAGCGACTCGAGGGAATCTATTGTGAGGCCCTTGAGGCATCGGGACGAGCCCGATTTCGTAGTGCAAGCGAGGCCAAACGAGGTGCTTGTTAGGTGCATAATCGATCCCCAGATCGAGTTTCCGCGCGTGGCGGCCGGTCACAAACTGGCTTGGTACTACTTTCTTGACGAGATCTTTAGCGACGCTTCCAGTCACGGGGTGTCTGAGCTGACTCTCACTCTGCCGCAATCGAGTCTTGAGGAATGTGCAAATCTATCCTTCGATAGCCGAGCTGCCTCGTCCCACAAATGCCCGGCGAGTCTGATCTTGATCAAACACACCTTGTGTGGCACGAGTCAACAGGCGGGCATCAAAAACAACGTTGAAACGGCCCGTACCTACGTCCTTTCATTCGGGCCCGTTCCGCCATGCCGGAACGGCCTATTACCCAACCGATCACTGTGCACGCCCGAGATTCGGCTATCGGCTTACACGCTCCGCTCCGCATTTTGGGGACTGTCGATGAGACTGAGTCTTGCCCTGCGCCGTGCCGACTGGGCTGATCGACTAGGGCAGGAAATGCGGAGGACGTTTTGCGCACAAGGTTTCCAACTGGCTTTCTACTATCTCTACGTCTCAGGTGAGGAATGAATAACGGACGCATCGCTCAGGCTCTCTCGAACCTCGACTCTTGGTTGAAGACAATGCACGCCTTCTCGGGGTACTGTGGGCCTGTATCGCACTGGTGGCAAAGCTGCTTCGTATTTGCAGGGCCAGGGCTCGACTGGCGGTATGAAGGTATATGTTCCGGCTACCGGACACTCTATGAGCGCACGGGGAATGCTGGAGCTCTCAACTCATTGCAGTCAGCGGCCGCGGATGTAATAGCGGGACAGGAACACGACGGCAACTACCGATGTTCGTGCTTCGAAATGAATCCGGGTACGCTCGGCACGCCCCATGAAGCAGCTGCCTCATTAGGCGTCATCTATGCGATGCCATACTTGTACCGTCCCGAGTTCGCCGCGTCGGCCGTGAAGCGCAACGTCGCGAACCTGATCAACAAGCTGTGGGATCCTTCAGCGGATGCCTTCGATGACCGCCCGGGAGTTCGCAGCCGGGTCCCGAACAAGCTCGCCACGATGACCGTGGCTCTTATCGAGCTAGCCAAACTGTCCGGGGACGCCAAACTATTGCCCTATGCCAAGCATGCGCTGGAAGATCTGCTCACATACCAAGTGGGCTCGGGCGCCAACGAGGGAGCAGTGCACCAGTTTGCGCCGGAGTGCATGGCAGGTGATGGCAGATTCTTCCCCTACTACAATGCTCGCTGCATCCCAGCCCTACTGGCCGGCGCTCAGGCCTTTGGTGATACCAAGTTCCAGGAAGCAGCGGCCAATGTGCTGCAGTTTCTGAAGCGAACGATGAATCACGACGGCAGCTGGCCGCAGATTGTCTACGCCAACGGTCGGCGAGCGGAGTGGCCTCGATGGCTTGCGGGGTCCGCAGACATCCTCCTTGGCTTTCACCTTCTAGGAAGCAAGATCCCAGAAGTCGCCCTCGACCGTCTTCTCATGAGTCAGCTCCCAAGCGGAGGATTCGCGACAGCCGAGGGATTTGCTTTGAGGCCGGAAGTGCGAAGATCGATTCGAGCTTTCAGGGCTCCCATCGCCAACAGGTCGAAGACGAGCCAGTTGCCTGCCAACGTCAATTCCTACATTCCCGATTTTCGAGACCTTACCCCTGTCGTGGGTTGGAATGATAAAGTTCTCCGATTGCTTTCGAATCTGCTTGAAGACGGATCGGTCCTACCGCCGCCTTCAACGTCGAATACAGAGGCGGCGGTTTCCGTCTCGCGGTCTGCAATGACGTACACGGAATCGCCGAAATCCATTCGCATAACCGAACCCTCTGGCGTACAAGCGTATGCCTGGAAGAAAGGAGAGGCCTGGGCGTCCGCGTCGAACGTGATCGCTGTCAGGTGAGATCCCGAGCGTTACCCCTGCTCCCCACGTTCACCGCCATCGTGGCCGCGTGGAACGAGGAATCCAACCTCAATCGCCACATCCTGTCGTTTAAATCGCTAGAGCGATCCGACTGTGAGCTCATCATTTCGGCCGGCGGTACTGACGGCAGCTATGCAATCGCCAAGAGTTTCGCTGGTCCCAACATCAAGGTGCTTGAGCAGCTCCCGGGCGAAGGAAAGCAGCGCGCTCTACAAAACTGCCTCGAGTCTGCCTCGCATGAATTGCTCTACTTCACAGATGCCGATTGTGATTTTGACGCTCGTGCCATTAGTTACTATCTTCGATCCGCTCCTATCGCAGACCACTCGAGTGACCACGGGCGGCTGTCGCCCTCGCCCTCAGCAGATCGGGAACTCCTTCGTTCAGTACCAAGCATGTAAGAACCTCAGCGTTTATGACCGACTTAAGGGACCCGCGGAATTACTCGGCCGAAACTTTGCCATCACTCGAACGACTTTAGATTCGGTGAACGCATTCCGTCCTGACGTACCAACCGGAACGGACTATCACCTTGCCATGATGCTGAGGTCGGCAGGAATCCCAGTGACGTACGTCAGCGAGAGCCGCGTGCCCACCGTGTACCCAGAGGCTTACCGAGACTACCTGAGCCATGCGAGACGATGGATCAAGAATCCAATTGTTTGGGAACCTAGAACCAATCTTCCCGGTTTTGGTGTGTCACTGTCTCTGGCAGTTAGCCTTCTCTTCGGCCCTCTATTTCTGTTTACTCGCCAGAGATTGTACGGATGGGTCTGGGCCTTGCTGGTGGGCATCACGTTCGCACGCAGGATCGTTCTGCTCAGACATGGTCGATCACAAGGTGTGGCACTGAACGTTCGGGCTATTTGTAAGACTCCCGCTATTTGTCGCTCTCGAGCAGATCGCGGTCATCGAGGCAGCCTGTGAAATCATGACCCCGCGCGGGCGCAGAAGATGGTGACCGGCGACACCGAGCGCACCCATCGTGGCGACGGTCAGCATCTTGCGGTCGCCGTACCGGATCTTCGTAGACATAGCCAGGGGTCGGGTATTGGAAGGGTATTGGGTGAACTGCAGGCAATTCTTCATGATGATGTTGCTTTCATCAATGCCCCGATTCAACGCCCAAACGTTCCATTCATTCGCGGGTTCGTTGGGAAGGTCGTCTCTCCTAAGGGGTGCAACCTACTGATGATGCCCATGCTCACGGGTTGCCAACTCAGGAACACGTCGCGGTTGCCTCGAATCGCGATGGTCTATGATGTCGGGATCGTGGACTGTGAGCAGGATCGGTATGAAACAGATCTGATCGGACGAGTACATGTTCTCCGTAGTCTTCGCTCGCTAAAACGGATGGACCTCGTCATTACACCGTCGAGGTTTTCCAGAAATCGCATACTTCACTACCTCCCCGCACTCCAGGAGGATCGAGTGCGAGCTATCCACTTGGGGGTTAGCGAGCGATTCTTGACTTGCCTGGCATCCCGTGAAACAGCACGAGCACGCATGAAAGACATAACCGGGGCCACTCTTCGCAGTCCCCTCCTTATATACGTCGGTTCGGAACGTCCGCGGAAAAACCTTCAACTGCTATTCAACACACTTAAGCATTTAAAGGACCGGTATCCCGCGATCCAGCTACTGAAGATTGGACGAGCGGGCAACGCTCGCCTGAGGGAGACAACGCTCCGGCAACTGCGAGACTGCGGTCTTCAAATGGGCAACGACGTGATCATCACCGACTATGTAAGTGAGCGCGACCTCGCATTGGCCTACAGATCCGCCAACTTGTTCGTCACCCCAAGCCTCTACGAAGGCTTCTGCCTACCCGCTCTTGAAGCCTTGGCTTGTGCGACGCCCGTAGTATGCACAAATCGTGAATGGGCCATGGAAGTGGTCAATCGGGCAGGTTGGCTTGCCAAGCCGGAGCCTGAGGCCTTCTGTGAAGCAATCGGCGATGTCCTCGGTAGTGCCGAGACACCACGTAGAGTCATTCGAGGGTTAGCCCGCGCCCATGAACTCTCCTGGGAGAGGACCGGAAGCAACTTCCTTTGCGCTTTTGAAACGGTTTTCCAGCATTCGACAGTCAATGGAGGAGACAGCGCATCTGTGGCTCTCGGCGCCTAAATGGAGCTGAGTCGCCGGGCTGACTCGAAGAGATGCTAGACGGCGCTATCGACTATTTAGGGAAAGCTTAAAGGGCACAAAGAAGGGAAATATCACGAACGCTCCATCAGCCACATGCACTTCCATCACGGCCGCGAGCACAACTGTTTCCCTCGGCACGCGTATCATTCCTCTTCCTCGAGTAACCGATCCGAGAGGGAATCTGACGTTCGTCGAACAGCGCAAGCATATTCCGTTCGACATCGAGCGCGTCTACTACCTTTACGATGTGCCTGGTGGTGAGAGTCGGGGCGGTCATGCTCACCGAAGGCTAGAGCAGATAATTATCGCCGCTACAGGCAGCTTCACGGTCTCGGTAGACAATGGGCGCGAACGGCAGAAGTACTTCCTCAACCGCTCATATTATGGCCTTTACATTCCATCAATGATCTGGCGGGAAATCGACAACTTCTCTTCGGCTTCCGTCTGTCTAGTAATCGCGTCGAAGCCTTACGACGAAGCCGACTACATCCGGGATTATCGGAAATTTAAGGCGACCGTCCATGGGACGATTTGATAGGCCTCTCAGTAACTACTTCCCACGTCCTCTATGAAGCGCAGTACCACCAGCGCATGGCCCCGCATTAGTGCTACGAGCTACCGGAACGTTCATGCTGAGCGCGGTAGTTACGACAGCGTGTGCCATAGTCTCGGCGAAGATCTGGGCAACAAGTGTCGGGCCAACGGGCGTTGGAGAAATGGCCCTCCTTCAGAGTCTCGTCGGAATCGCTGCTATCGCGTTCGGAGTTGGAGCCTCAAGCGGGCTCATTCAATTTGGATCGCTGGTCCAAGACTCCGATAAGCGCGGCGGCGTCTTGAGCCTCTACAAAGCCGCGTGGATAGTCGTGGCGACTGGGGAGTTGATCGGAGTCGGCCTCCTGTCGCTCTTTCGCAAAGAAGTTAGCACGTACCTGGTCGGCAACGGAAGCCGACAGGGAGACGTAATGATCGTCAGTGTCGCGCTCGGCCTCACGCTTGTCAACGGAATTCAAATGGGAATGCTGAACGCGTTGCATCGGGTCCGCGAAATGGCCCTCTGCGCAGTCATCGCTGCTCTTGGCGCAAATCTGCTTGCCTCTTTCGTGGTCTTGACCTGGGGAGTGCCCGGCATCCCGTACGCCTTCTTGGCCTCCACGTTGATAACCACCGTTGTCTCCTGGCTCTTCGTTAGGCATCTTCATCTTCATGCCACCGTGGCCGACTGTTGGACACAGACGTTTGGTTGGGTCAAGATGCTGCTGAAATTTGGGGTACCCTACACGGCCAGTAACCTTTTTGGAACAGGTGTGCAGGTTGTGATGCCCATGGTCGTCTTTCGCTGTCTTGGGGCGGACAGCGTCGGCTTCTATCGCGCCGGCACGGCTATAGGCTTCACATACATCGGCTTTCTGCTGGTTTCACTGGCTCAGGATTTCTACCCGCGGGTTGTCAAATGTCGCTCAGACTCCTCGAAACTCAGAGTCCTCATGAACGGCGAACTGCGCATAGTGCTCTTAGTGGGCACGCCCATGGTATTGATCACCCTATCGCTCGCTCCGGTGGCAGTGCCGATCCTGTACTCGGTCAAATTCCTCCCGGCCGTGGATATGTTGCGCTGGCAGCTCATGGCCGATATCTTCCGACTCTCGAGTTGGACTATGAGCTTCATAATTCTCGCGCGATGCGGTAGCCTGACCTTCCTTGGAATAGAAGTCGTCGGTGGCGTATCCATTCTCCTGGCGAGTTGGTTAGGCATGAGATGTTTCGGATTGGCCGGGATCGGAGGGGGCTTCCTCGTCGGCTACGTCACATACTTTTTGCTCGTTGCCTTCATCATTCGCTCCCGCGTCGACTTGAGTTGGACCAGAGGCAACAAGTTGTTGCTCGCAACTGCAGTCGCATCCTCAATCGTCTTGCGACTCATCCCACTCATAGCTCGCCAAGGCGTGTACATTCCCGTCGGGATCGTCGCATCAACCGTGGCGGGCAGTTACGGCATCGCCGCTCTGACCATGGATAGACGCAGGTCCCGAAGACTTCAGGGAGTTGCACAGGAATGAGTAAGACCTGTGGCGTGCGAGCCTCGAGGAGCAGTTGCAGCGTCATCGTGCCCACCTATCGACATGACAAATACATCGCTCAAACACTTGATAGCGTATTGGCCCAATCGCGGCGACCAGACCAGATTATCGTCGTAAATGATGGTTCTCCAGACGATACTGACAAGGCGATATTTCCATTTCTCAAGAACATCACGTACATCAAACAAAGAAACGGCGGAGTCTCGTCGGCGTTAAACCGAGGCCTGGAAGTTGTCACGTCTGACTACGTCATGTTCCTGGCGTCGGACGATTGGCTGTACCCACGTGCGCTTCAATGTCTTCAGTCAGTGCTCGACGAAAGAAGTCGGGTCGGAGTTGTTTATGGACAGGTGAAAGTCGTCGATGAATATGGAGTAAGGGCCGTGACTGCCACGCCGCCCCCAAAAAGGGGTGTTGTCGGCGAATACCAACCGCTACCGGCAATATTGGGCGGTAGCTTCCTCCCTGCGCCGGCATCGCTCTTCCGGCTCGCGGCAGTTAGGCAAGCTGGAAACTTTGCTAACTTCATCTATTGCCAAGACTGGTTCATGGCTGTCTTGATCGCGATGAATGGATGGTCATACTGCGGCTTGCCAGACATCGTAGCCAACTATCGCAGACATTCCGGCAATGTCACGAGAGCGTCAAACACTCGAAACATGCTTCTTGAAGAAGTCGAGATGCTGAAATGCGTTCAAAGAAGCAAGCGTCTCGAGCAGTTCCCTGAATATGTAGCCGTCACGCACCGAACAATTCGACAACTGCAACAGTTGCTTGCGTGGAACGACTTGAGCAATGAGCTCGTATTCGAGGCACGCACGTCCTTCAGGACTCTCTTCTCCGTCCGAGGGATGAGGCTGAACGCAACACTTGGCATCGTGATCGCGGAACTTCCTAGGCGCGTGAGAGTCGCACTGCTGACAGCTCGACGCAGCCTTGATTCGTCTGCCTGAACTTCTCGTGCTGACTTTGTCGCACTTCGAGGTCGACGCTTTGCTCCTGACATTCACGGCAATGCTTGCGTTTGCCAGCTATGCCGTGGTCGTCAAAGCCCTATTCCCTCAACGTATCGGATCTCACCGGAAGACAACCGGAGATGAGCGTCCGAATACGATCCCATGGGTGAATCGTGCTCGACAACGTAGAAATGTTATGTGCAGAAGGCAACGGGCTGACGTAACGGCTATGGTCTGCTTGTTGGTAGTTGCAGCCACGGCATACGCGTCTTACTTCGTTCTCCGCTATGGCGGCCTTTGGACGGAGAACGACTCCGCGACGTTCTCCGCCGCCTCAATGCACACCATTTCGTCTGGGTCTGTGATGTTCCCTGGTCAGTACCCACACGGATTCGGGTACTCAGCCTGGCTTTGCGCAGCTGCGGTGGTCACAGGCTTGCCACCCTCGACCGTAAACGGCATTGTCGCTCCATTCTGCGGCATCGGGTTCCTCGTCTTCGGAGGCCTCGTCGCCTACCGGGCGTTGCTCCACTCAATCAGATCAGCCGCAGCGGCGGTTCTTTTTTTGCTGGCAAGTCCCGATCTCATGTTCTCGGTCCTGCGTGGGAATCACGAAAAGCTGAACATCCTGCTCGTCCTAACCAGCGTGTTTTGTATGGTCAAAGCTTCAGGAAATAAAGCACGTTGCGGCACGGCATCTCGGTGGAAATGGACCGCTGTTTTTTTGGTGCTCTCACTAGCAAACGCGACCGTTCACGACTACTTCGCGGCGACGTTCTCGTTTGGCTGCACAGTATCCACTTGCCTGCTCTTCTTGGTGGTTAAACGGTCGCGAACGCCGGAGGGCAAGGGATCGCGACCAAGCATGCCTCCTTCGAGCTATACGAAGGCGTTCCCTTGGCATTTCGCCGCTAGCACTGCCCTTTCGTGGGCCATTCTCCTGTTCGTCATGTTCATCATTTTTCCACCCGAGGGTCGCGACTTTATTTTGGCTGAGACGGTGTTGAGACAACTGGGGACAATGCTGACCTCGCTAAAGGTTGCCTCCAATCCCTATGCGGCGCCATCAGCTCAGTGGATCAATCCCGTTGTACTTGCGAGCGTATCCACATTTCGTTGGCTCCTGCTCATTGGCTCATTTCTCGGATGGATTCGGATGAGCTGGCTCATCCTCGATAGCAGAGCGAAGGCTTCGGTAGGAGATGTGCTACTGACGTCACTGTACTATGCCTTTGCCGTGCTTGTCGGATTCTCGATTCCAATCGACTTTTCAGGCGTGTACTTTGGAACAAATTTCGAGCTGAGAAACTTCACGGTTTTTGCGCTCGTGGCCTCCCCATTGCTGGCATATGCACTCCGTACCGGGGTCAGCGAGCGGTGCCGGTATCTGTGGGCGCAGAAAGAGCGTATGCCGCGCCACTCCCTGAGGTGGACGAACAAGTGCTGGGTTCGACTGTGCGGGCTTGCGATGGCTGTCCTGCTGGTCGTGGGACTACTCAAGACAACGTTAGAACCTGTCGTTTCAAATGAATGGATGTTCTACTCGCGTTCAGAAAGAGAAGCGTTGACAGCTTTTATCCAGCACACGTCACACCAGCACCTGTGGTCCGGACCCGACAACCGCTTGCCCAACGTTGCCGAGAACTTGATTGCGGCGAATCCGCATGAAAGCGAGGTTGATGGATTCAAGATTCGGCAAAATGAGCACTTCTTGCTCTTTTCGCCGCAGCTATACGCCAGCCTAATCGCACAGAAACGTAAAGTGCCGGATTACGTCCGATCGGATCGAGTCTTGGTCATTGGTTCGTCAGCCGTCTATGCGACTAGACAATTGAGTAGTCGACGACACAAGCGGTGACATGTCCCTTCCGAACACCTTATTGGAGCCAAAGTTCCTTCAAATTTACAGCACCCTATACCCCCCGTTTTGTAAGAAAACTTTATGAGCGGTGGCGTGGCCTCCCGGCGACCAGGCCGCCAAGGCGACGAGCCATTTCCCTAACGACCCACCACGGCTCAACTCCTACCCTTACAGCCTAAAGGAAGGCGCTGGGTTCGAGAGGCGAGCCCTGGCAATCACCAGGTTTCTCATGTAGATGCTGCCTCCACGCCGCCACCGACCGCCGAACACAAAAACGCCCAAGTTCGTCGTACTCAGGTGGATCCTGACAACCTCAGCTCCAACGGTAGCGAGCGAAGAGGGCGCTTGGTCGCACGGCGATAACATCCAGTCCGGCGCCAACTCCCGGTCCGGCTCTCGGTAGCCTCTCGGCCTGCCCAAACGTCTTTCCTGCCGGCTTCAAACAGTTGTCGCACCTTGAGTGGGCCGTGCCCTCCATCTAAGACATCACCCCATGCAATACGTGGCAAACGCCGCGATAGTCAGCGGGCGGATCCCGGTGCCGCCGTAAACCATCGCCGCGATAAGCGGCAAAAGCCCATGACTGTTGCCTACTTCCCGAAGAGCCTCTCCCCGACGTAGCCGCCCCGCTTTGCTCCCGGCGGCACCGCGAACACCGCACTGCCCGTGTGCACCGTGTACCTGTTCAGGTGATCGTGCCCGTCGAGCTGCCGCTGTATCCTGACGAACTGCCTCCCGGGGTCGCGCTGGAAGCAGATGAAGAACAGTCCGGCGTCTACCAGACCCGTCTGTGGATCGGCTTCAGTGGCAAAGGAGTACCCCCGGCGCAGCATCGCCTCCCCGCCATTGCTCGCCGGTGCCGCCAGCCTGATGTGCGCGTCCATGGCGATGACCGGCTGGCCGTCCGGCCCTACCGCCTTCAGATCGACCGGATCGTACTCGTGCACACCGGACAGCGGCGCCCCCGTCGATTTGCGCCGCCCGAACGTGTGCTGCTGCTCGTGTAACGCCGACCCATCCCAAGTCGACAGCAGGATCTGAATCCGCCTGCACACCATGTACGTCCCACCCCGCATCCACGCCGGAGCCTCGCTTCCCGCCCAGACATACTTCGACATGGCCGTCCCGTCCTGCGCCCTGACGTTGTTCGTCCCGTCCTTGAACCCCATGAGGTTCCGCGGCGTCGCCTGCCCCACTCCCGTCGACGACGTTCGCCCAAACCCGACCTGGATCCACCGCAGCGACGCCAGCTCCGCCCCCATGTGCATCAGCGTGTGCACGGCGTGGAACGCTACCTGAGTGTCGTTGGAGCACGCCTGAATACACACGTCTCCGTCGGACTTCGTCGGGTCAAGCCGGTCCCGCGAGAACCCGGGCAGCGGCTGCAGCGCCGCCGGCCTGTACCGTGCCAGCCGAAACCGGTCCTCACCGTCAAGCTCGAATAGTGACGGCCCCAGCCCGAACGTAATGCTGAGGTCCGAGGCGCCGAGCCCCGCCGCCTCCCCGGTGTCCACCGGTACCGAGGTGTCGGGATACGCCGGACCCGCCTCCTTCCCCGCCATCAGCGCCGCCGCCCCGCGCGACCACATGACCAGCAGATCCCGCACCCCCGACGCGGTGCCCGCCGCCAGGTCAAACGCTGCGAAGCACAGCGTGTCCTGCGCCGTCGTCGCGATCCCGGGCTGGTGCGCTCCATAAAAAGGAACGGTTCCGCCAAGTGGCGCTCCCTTTCCCTCGGCAGTCCCCTCGAACGCGGAAACCGCCGCTCCGGCACCCAACGCCGCCGCCGACGTGGCCCGGATGAACGACCGTCTGCTCAGCCCCCCGCTTGATCTCCCCCGCGGCGTGCCCTCGTCGGATGTGTCTCGTGGCGCCATCGCCCGCCTGCGCTCCTGTTTAAACTCTGAGGGCCATCCCGGTCCGCGCTCGTCGACTCCCGGCTCCCTCAAGCCGAGGCCTGTGCGCCGGGTTTGCCCCGGCGCACATAGCCTATCACGATCGGTCCCTACGGGTTAGGTCCCCGTTCAGTTCCCGCCTACCGCTTCGCGGGACACGGATTGTTCGGCAGCGTCTGCCCGTAATTTTCGGAGTATCGCCGCGTCGTGCCCGGGTTGGCCGGGTTGAGCCCGACGTAGGACTGTAGGTACTTGTACTGAGCCGCCTTGCCGAAGTCGTTCTTCGTCATCCCCGGCACGTCGTTCCCGAGGCCCCACCAGCAGCCCGCGCTCGTGTGCTTGCTCGTCCAGAAGAACGGGTAGAACGCCACCGGCTGCCCGTTATCCGTCAGCGGTACTCGCATACAGTTGAGTCCCGTCGCGTGGTAACACTCGGGAGCTATCTCAATCGCCGGCGTGTCCGCCTGGAACGCGACCCGCTGGTACTGATTGCCGTATCCCGAGCCGGTTAACGGGCTGGTGAACAGGAACGGCGTCGGATGCAGGTTGGTGTTTCCATCCGGCCAGTCCGGCAGGTACGCCGCCCCGTCGAATCCCGGATCGTTCGACCCGATGCACCCCTGCACCTTGACCAATAGCGAGAACGACGCTGGGAAGCAGCCGTAGTCGTCGCCGTCGCTCCACTTCCACGTCGTGCCCGGCATGCCTTCGCTGCTGTATGGGTCACAGGTCCCGCCGATGCTCACCGGTCCCGGCGAGTCGGGACCCTGCGTGCACCAATCAAAATGCCCCGTCTCCTCGTCCATCGCGACGTTGTACGTGTGCGCCGCCCACGGCACCACGGTCTTGGGTCCGGACGTCGAATACTCCGGGTGGAAGTCGTACGGTATCGGCGTGCACTGCACCCCCGTCGGCTCGTACTTGATCTGGGCGAAGCCGTTCGCCGCGCTCGCCGTCATCGAGCCGGACTTACCCGTGGTGTTGTCTTTGATCGCAATGCGCAGCCCATGCTTTGTGTCGAACATCCGCAGCCGTACCGTGTCCCCCGATCCCATGAACAGGTCCTTCTTCACGTTGGGCGTGTAGCTCGCCGCGGTGCTGTCGATCGGGTTGGGCGGCGCCTGGGGCTTGCCGTTGAGCGTTATGAACGCGAAGTTGCCGTACTCCAATCCCCCGAAGGGCCCCGTCGCCGCTTGGCAGGCCTGATTGAGCTGCGTCCCGTGCAGGTCGTCCTCGGCCAGGCTCCAGATGTTGATGGCCGCGCACCATCTCGACGCCGAGCAGGAGATGCCCAACGGCCAGGGGGTATACCCCGGCGGGTAAAACTGCATCTCCACGTAGGCCGAGCCGGGCGCCTTCGCCGGATTGGATGTGATGTTGCTGTTGCTGTCCGGCTTGCAGGGAATGCCCGGATTGGGCGCCGACTGGTCGTTGCACAGCGCCATGCCGAACCAGATCGCCGGCGTCAGCTCGAACGTGTACGACCTCCCCACGACGCTCGTGTCCGGCGACGGGTCCACCGGCAGCTTGAACGTGTACTGCATCCGCGACCCCGACCCGTGTTGGTGCGAGTAGAAGAGCAGCGACGGCTCGTCGTGCCCTACGTATTTGTTGCCGAATGTAAACTGCTGGTTCGCCACTTCGGTACACAACAGGTGATCGCTGGCGCACGTGAGGTTCTTCAACCCCCCTTTGCCGGATCCTCCCCACCCCGAAGCCTGGGAAGCCGTCGAGGCCGACGCCATGCTCCCCACCAGTAAGCCGATGGTCGCCACAATCACTGCCATCCATCTATACGCGCGCAAGAAACTTACCTCCATTTTGATGAACGAATTCATGCCTCAATGGGACGCCGCTTCACACGTCATGGAACGCCGCTTCATGCCTCGGGACGCAACTTCACTACGTCAATCGGACCCCATTCATGCCTCAAAGTCTGACAAGGCCCAGGCCGCAACCCCTGCCGCGCAGCCGGTCCGTGGCCGGCTCAGCCCACCTCCTTCCTGCCCCCAGGGCGCCTGCTTCCCGGACCGATGTGTCTGTGGAACCCCAATCTCCGCTGCACCCCGTGCAAAACCATAACGCCGGTAGAACGATCCGCGACACGTCACGCCCAACCCCGAATTCCGTTTACCCTCCAAGACCCGTCCTGACGGCAAACCCATCCCGAGCGTTTCGTAACCCCGACGCCACACTCCTCGACCGCACGGCCCCGCTGACAGCGTACGTTCAAGCCCCTGCTCCCCCTTACAGACCGTGCGGCTCGCCTCCCCCAAAATCCCCCAAACCGCTTCGTCCGGGCGATGACTCCCCCGGCCGTGCTCTCCCTGACCGCTGCCGACCGGCCACCCCTCTTCAATCCTTCTCCGCCCACCTTCTACCAGCCCCAAGATCCCGCGCTTACTAACGAACCCAACGAAGTAGCCAAGCCCTGTGCAAGAACCCTGCCGCTCACGCGAGCCCCCAGCGGTAGCTGCCCCCGCCACCAGCCGACTCCTCCCCGCCTCCCTCCACGGCTCGATATCCCGCCTCCCGAGCGACAAACCCTGACAATTCTCCATACGTGTATTTCTCATAGTGTACGACAGCTACACTGCCCGAGCGTACGAAAGCGAAAGCATCTACGGGGAGAGCCTCGAGACCCACAAAATCGAGAGCCTGAAGACGATATACCAGGTTCAGCTCCGCCCACGAACGGCCGCTATGTGGCCTGCGTGGAAGACCGGCCCAACGTTCTCCTCCTCTTGTCGTACAATCGGACTGGCTCGGCCGTGAGCCACGAGCCTGTACGGACTTCCGCTTGCACGCTCTTTGCTACGCTTTCGTGTTGCCGGGTCTGCTTCTGCGAGGTGAGGGGCAGACCCGGCTTTAATCTATGCGGGACGCCATCTCGCGAGCCGCCTGGCGGCTCTGCCCCCACCCGGTTGCCGCCGCCTGACCTTTTCCGACGAGTTCCCATTCCTGTATCATGCCTCTCAGGAGGTTGGCCACATGGCGCAGTCCCGAAGGTCGTTCCCGAGCTGGTTGTGGATTAGCCTGCTGGCGCTCGGCATCATAGTCGCTCTCGTCGTCGCCGGCTTTGCCGTGGCATCGCTGGCTAAGACCCCGGTCAAGCACCACTACTCGGCCACGATCCAGGCCCACGGCTCCCGCACCGAGGTCGTCGGACGTTCGGCGACGATCGAAGTCCTGGCGAAGAACACGGGAAAGACGATCCCTGACCTCGTACTGTGGTTCCATGGGCTAAACGCCTGGTCGATTCCCTCGCCACCCCTGCGCTTCATCCATACGCCGGTCAAAAGTATGAAGGAGGGAATACCGATCACCGCTTCCCCGGTCTCCGTCTCGGGTGAGGGACAGGCGTACTGGTTCGGCCGGTTGGCGGCGCACGACACGGCCGTGATCACGGTAACCCTGCTTCCGAAAACGGCCGGCAGCCACGTGCTCAGCCTGAACGCCTACGCCAAAATCCACGGCTCCGGACTAGTCCGGCAGCTCGGCCCCAATCAAGGGTGGTCCCGACCTGAGCCAGCCGATTGCCACCAACCCCACGAGCTGGTCCATCAAGATAAACCCCTAGACCCGGCTCGCCGCCTCCTCCGGGACGCGGGCTGCTCCCCCCTCGCAGGTTCTCGCTGGCCGCGTTAGGCAGGCAATTCCCAGCGCTGGCGATCTGGCACAGTCGCAGAATGAGATCGACTACGGATCCATTCGATCACATCAGTCAGTTCCACGCCAATCTGACGCTCGCTGCATGCTTCGCGGTCCCACGGCAGTGTGAGTGGACCGGCTCCCTGGGAAGAAACTCGTGCGCGTTCGGATCGACCGCCTCAAGCTGTCGCGGTATGGTGGACTCATCAACTGACCAACCATTTTCGAGAAGAAGGGCCGCAACCTCACGAGCACACGGAATGCCTCGCATGTCCGCGGGCGTGGCAAGGAACTCGATATAAAACCCTTGGCCGTCGTAACTGTAAAGTACCGTAGTGTCTATGTCTTGTTCTGGGTGCACAAACAGTGTCGGGTCCCAGTAAGCCTTCGACGTTCGCGGTAGGCTTACCTCGACGATGCCGTCTCGGAAATTCTGAGTCCAAATCGATGGCCTGCAATCCGGGCAAACAGAGGCTTCCATGCTATTGCCTAATGCCTCTCCACAGCAGTTTCGTGTACTGGTTCGGTTGATGCGTTACACCTGTCATGCGCCCACCTTTGATAGATGGCGATATTCCTGCGGGGTGCGACAGCCGAGAGCCTGACAGGGGGCACGCTTGACGTCCAGTCTCCGCGCATTCTTGGCTTCGAGGGAAGTGCGCACCTACCTGGTTGCACGCTAACGCCCCGCACAAGACGCCGCCCGCTCCAGCAGCAAAGCTCGCTCCCGCGCGTTCCTGGTCAGCGACGCCGCCCGCTCGAACTCTACCCGCGCCTCCCCAAAACTCCCGAGCTTCGCCAGCAGGTCACCCCGCACGCTCGACAAGAGATGATACGTCTTTAGCGCGGGCTCCGACCGCAGTGGGTCAACTATCTCGAGCCCGGCTTCCGGCCCGAACGCCATGGCAAACGCCATCCCCCGATTCAGCTCGACTATTGGCGACGGCGAGAGCTGCGCCAGCGCATCGTAGAGCGACGCGATCCGCTCCCAATCCGTCTCCGATTGCGTCCGAGCCCTAGCGTGGCAGGCGGCGATCTCCGCCTGCAGCGCGTATGGTCCGAGAGCCGCGCCGGTGTCCTCGGCCCGATCCAGCGCCGCCAGCCCTCGCCTGATCAACAGCTGGTCCCACCGGCCGCGGTCCTGATCCAGCAGCAGGATAGGCTCTCCCGACGGACCGACCCGCGCCCGCAGTCGCGACGCCTGGATCTCCATCAACGCCACCAGTCCGTGAACCTCGGATTCGTCCGGAACGAGCTGCGCCACGATCCGCCCCAGCCTCAGCGCGTCGTCGCAAAGCGCCGGCCGGACCCAGTCATCGCCCGACGTGGCGGCGTAGCCCTCGTTGAAGATGAGATAGATCACCTCGAGCACCGAGGCTAACCGGGACCGTAGCTCGGACCCGCTCGGAATCTCGAACGGCACGTGGGCCTCCGTCAGCGTTCGCTTCGCCCTCACGATTCGCTGGGCGATCGTCGACGTGGGAACGAGGAACGCCCGCGCGATCTCCTCCGTGGTCAGCCCTCCAAGCAGCCGCAGCGTCAGCGCCACCCGCGCCTCCTGTGACAGCACCGGATGGCAGGCGGTGAACACTAGGCTGAGCAGATCGTCGCCGATGGTCCCGTAAACTGCGTCAGGATCCGGCTCGTCCATACCTCCGCTGGTCTCCAGCTCGCGCCCCAGCTCCTCGTACTTGTGCCGCAGCCGCTCGTTCCGTCGAAATAGGTCGATTGCCCGGTGCTTCGCCGTGCCCATAAGCCATGCGCCCGGATTGCTCGGAACTCCTGACTCCGGCCACTGCTCGAGCGCTATCACCAGCGCGTCCTGCGCCAGGTCCTCCGCCAACCCGACGTCGCCCGTCATCCGCGCCAGCCCGCCGATCAGCCTGGCCGATTCAATCCTCCAAACGGCGTCGATCGCTCGCCGCGCCTCGTCATCGGTCGCCATTCTGTCCACCCATACCTCGCGGAACACTACCCATCGTCACTCCGGCCGTCTGTCGATGCGTCCGCCTTGTTCGGCTCCCACATCGTGTCGATCGATCGTTCGGCCCGCTCCCTTCCCGTGCTCATCGTCTGGCAGCCTCGTCCTCGTGCGTTACCCTGGCTGCGCGGCGCGCCCACCGATCGTCCATCTGCCGGGCGCGTTGACCGCTGTTCCCGACAGGTCGCCTCGTGCTACTCGCTTCACCTGATGCCATACCGCGACATAAAAGCTTGACCCTGTAGCCACGCCAAGCCCGGGCGGAACCTCCCATCGGCTCGCGTTGCCGCTCGCCGTCGCCCGCCTCGATTCGTATCCGTTCGCCCGCGATCACCGGCCCCGCGTTTCGACCCACCGTAATGCTGCCACGCCATTGTCGCCGTCGCTCCATTCGCCTCGCCGTCTAAGGCCCGGCACCTCGCCGATCGCCGGCGCCACTCGCAGTGTCACAGGCCGCGGGGCCGGGAGTTTCTCTCCCGGCCCCGCCGTTTGTCGAGTGCGTCGTCCACTGATACTCGGAACCCACCTTCCTTCGACTGAGCGATCCGGTCCCGTTTCAAGCTCGAGCATCGTGAGATCGATGACCTCTATCTATCATCTGCGTTGGCACGCTCTCGTCCTCACCGGGTGTTGCCGCCCATCTGGCTGCCGATACGCTCCTCCTGCTCCCTGAGCTCCGCCGTCAGCTCGGGCCCAAAGTCGTCCGCTTCGAACACCTGCCGGATCTCGACCTCCGTCTCCCCCGGCCCGGGATTGGGCGCGCGCTTGACCCACTCGATCGCCTCTTCCTTGGATTTGACCTGGATCACCCAGTATCCCGCGATCAGCTCCTTGGTCTCGCTGAACGGCCCGTCGATCACCGTTCGGTTGTTGCCCGAAAACTTCACGCGTGCGCCCTTCGAGCTCGGCTGAAGCCCGTCGGCCGCGAGCAGGACCCCCGCCTTCACCAGCTCTTCGTTGAACTTGCCCATCTCGGTCAGCATCTCCGTGCTCGGAAGAACACCCGCCTCGCTGTCCTTGTTGGCCTTCACCAGCAGCATGAATCGCATCGTCTCGTACCTCCTACCTGATTTGAATGTGTCGAGCCCCTTGGTGCGTCCCAGCGGGTCTCTACTAATACATCGAACAGGACCCGGCAGAATCGACATTGACTGCAAGTTCTCCTCCTAAATTCCAATCCGAGGATCCTCGCCACCGGTCGACGCGGCCAACCGCGCTCGGCCCTCATTCGACGACCCCGAGACCAAAACACCCACGTCAGAGCTGACCGCGGAGCAGCGACAGGCAGCGCCGGGCTCTCCTCCGTAGGCGGCTCTTCCGCGGCCCGCCGGATGGTCCACACGTCTGTCATTCCGGCCCCGCACGCTTGGTTCACGCATAATACGACATGTCCATACGCACCTCTCGCCCGCAGCCCCCTCTGACTTCGGCGCTCGTCCTTGGCCTCGCCATGGTCCTGATCACGACGCTGGCCGCCTGTACCCCTTCCGGCGCCGGCTCTCCTCCGGGCCCTCCGCCATGCGTAAGCGGCGGCTGCCAGAAGATAAAACACGTGGTCTTCCTCATCAAGGAAAATCATAGCTTCGACAGCCTCTTCGGCCGTTTCCCGGGCGCTGATGGGACGAGATATGCGCTGGAGGGGACTCGTCGCGTGCTGATGGGAACTACCCCGATGTTCTTCAAAACCGACCTCTTCCACGTTGGGAATGCCACCCAGCAGGCCGTAAACGACGGTCGCATGAACCACTTCTACAACCAGCCGCATGCGATTCAAAACGGCCAGGACATCGCCGACTCCGAATTCACGAAAGCGGAGATACCCGACTATTGGGCGTACGCCCGCCACTTCGCCCTCGCCGACCACTTCTTCTCGACCATGCTCGCGACGAGCTTTCCAAATCACTTGGTGACGATAGCCGGGCAGTCCTTCAACACCATCGGCGACCCCAATCACCTGCCGGCCAAGACCTGGTCGTGGGGTTGTGACGCCAGCCACGTGGACTACGTCCTATACACCACCGGCGGCGGCCACACCGCGCTGGAACACCCCTGCTTCAACAACCAAACGCTGGCCGACGAAGCCAACGCCGCCCACGTCAGCTGGAAGTATTACGCCGCCCCGATCGGAGACATCGGCTATATCTGGTCCTCACTCGATGCCATCCGTCATATCCGTTACTCCTCACAGTGGAAACAGAACGTGCTTCCCGAAGTTCGCTTCCCCACCGACGTCGCCCATGGCCGCCTGGCCGCCATCACCTGGCTGACGCCCTCCTACGCGGTGTCCGATCATCCCTCAACCGATATGTGCCGGGGTGAGAACTGGTCAGTCCGCATGATCAACGCCATCATGCAATCGAAATTCTGGTCGAGCACCGCTATCGTGCTGACCTGGGATGACTACGGAGGGTTCTACGACCACGTTCCCCCACCGCAGATCGCACCGTACATGCTCGGGCCCCGAGTGCCGGCGATCGTCATATCCCCGTACAGCCGGCCCCAGACTGTGCTTCACCGCCGGTACGACTTTCGCTCGGTTGACACGTTTATAGAGAACGAGTTTCGGCTACCGCATCGCATGTCGTATGACCGCTCGGTCGGAGACCTCAGGCATATGTTTGATTTCAATCAGACGCCCCTGCCGCCGCTGGTCCTGCAACCTCAGAACTGCAGCCAGGGGGCCGTTGGCGCACCCGGATACTGAAAGCGCCGGCCCCGGGCTCGATTCCTGTGCCGCACGCGGCCCTGACGATTCCCGTTTGACGCCGGACGAAGGTCTCACCTAGAGCGCTTCGATGATGCGGCGGGGGTACGACATTCTGCACCACCATGACCGCCACCACGGCGATCATGATGGCCGGCGCCACCAGTGCAGTCTTGAGAGCCAGGGAGGATCCGACCCACGCCTCCTCCTCCGTGCTCCTGGTGACCGAGCTCGGTCGGAAAAGCCACTGCAGTGTGCGTACCATCAAAACCGCAAACGCCACTGTGCAGAGGGTGTAGAGCGTATTCTGAAAGATGATTGAGACACTGGGGCTCAGCACTCTCTTGAAGAGGTATATGTGCCCATACGTCGGATGCGCGTGTTCCCCGAACAGCGGGAACAGCATGGCCCCGTCCATGTTTCCCGGCAGCATGAAGAAGTTGTTTGCCATCACCACCACACTCGCCGCCAGCCATGCCCAGAGAAACCACTTGTCTCTCGTCGCGAGAAAAACCGCCATCGGCATTAGCCAGACGCCCCATTGGGGGAGCCACCAGCTGAACACAAAGATGGATAGGAGCGTCAATAGCCACATGGTGGCCAGCCGGGTCGTGTCGACATCGTCCTTACTCAGCAGCCAGGCCACGATAAGAATCGAGACGTATACGGCCGGCCAGTAGAAAACCTCCCGCTGGAGAACCTGGAACCCCGAAAGCAGCGACCCGGAGTCATGCGCATGAAAAACCCGAAAGATCATGTCGTGCGACAGGAATGGACCGAAGATCAGAGCGACCGGAGCCGCACTGATCAGGCCTAGCCATATCGCACGGATGAGGCTTCGTCGAGACAGCAACAGAGCGGTGACGGGTATGAGGATCAGCGTGTAGCTCTTTAAACCGGCCGCTACGCCGAGCAGCAGCATGGTCCACACACTCGACTCCCGCCGATAAAGAACCAGCGCTCCCAGCGTAACCACTGCCGGCAGCAGGTCGTTTTGTCCCTGCATCAGCGACGTCGACACGAGGAACGGAGAGGCGAGCCACAGAACGGCTCCCACCCGCCAGTCACCGCCCGTCCGCATCACGAGCTTCCGCATCAAGTAGAAGCCGATCCCGAGAGCAATAAGGTTGGGCACCTTCAGCACGAAGAGACCCGGCCAAAGATGTGCACGGTCGAGATGTCCGAAGAGCTCCCGGAACATCCATTTGGGCGAGGTCGTTACCGGGTTGATATGAAGCAGAGTCAGTACTTTGAGGTACAGGCCCTCCATCGCGTAATAGAGCGGCGGCATGACCGTGTTGATGTGCTCGAGAGGCCCCGTCTGGGCGAAGTAGCGGTAGACGTCTATGTGCCCACGGGCTACGAAGTTGGCCACGTAATTTATCTGCCAGACATCTCCCTCGCCCGCGAACAACACGAAGAACAGGGCGAACAAGGCATACCCAGCTAAGAAAACGTACCGCTCTCGCCCCCACATAGCGGTGACTGGCGGGCTGGTTGACCGCGGAGCCTGCTCCGTCAAAGCAAACGGAGCCTTTGTCTCAGTCACGATAGCCCGCGCCGTGCTTTCCGCCCCGAATGATACGCCCGGATCGCTGATTCGTCGACCCCGGCGACACAGTACAGCACCCGGCTCGCCACTTGGTCCACTTCCATGTGCGATACAACCAGCCCCGCCAGCTCTCTGACTGAGGTCGCCGCGGGCCGGCCTCGCGCGCTACCACCCGGACGGTACGTAGCCCTTCGGCGTCTGGACGGTTCTGGCCGGACAGGCATGCGTCTGCAGGACTGCCGGGGCCAGCGGCTGCTGTTTCAGGTTCAGCATCGGCGCCAGGCTGGTGACACTGCCCCCGCGCTTGAACTTCGTTAAATGCGGCAGATTGAACGTGTTCTCAACAAACAGGTCTACCGATCGGAAGTCCAACCGCTTGTGGTAGACGGTGTGCGCCCTGGCGTACGGGGAAATCACAATCGTCGGGACGCGGGGGCCAAGCGTGTACGCGCTTTCGTACGGCGGCACGATGTGGTCGTAGAACCCGCCGAAATCGTCCCAGGTCAGAATGATCGCGGTGTTCTGCCAGAGTGGCGACTTCATGATCTGGTTGATGCGGTCGACCGTCCAGTTCTCGCCGGCGCACTCGCTGGCCGGGGGATGGTCGCTGGTCGCCAGGTCGGTGGTCAGCCACGAGATCGCCGGCAGCGTCCCATTCTGAACGTCCTGGTCGAAATCGGCAGTCGGCACGACGTGTGCCCACTGCGCCGGATTGTCCCGGATATGCTTGATGGCGTCAAACGTCGACCAGATGTACCCATAGCTCCCCTGCGGCGCCGCGTAGTACTTCCAGCTGACGTGCTTCGCGTTCGCCTCGTCGGCCAGCGTCTGCCCCTTGAAGCACGGGTAGGTGTACTTCGTCTTCCCCGCGCTGTAGACGTGCACCTTGACGCCCGGACCAGCATCACAGCCCCACGATGTCACGAGCTTTCCAGCGTGTAGCGGGTTGTCGATGACGTTGAAGTTCTGTCCCGCGATCGTCACCAGATGGTTCGGAAAGCTGTCTCCCATAACCGTCGAGAAGAAGTGATCGGCCAGCGTGAAGTCGCCGGCGTACGCATAGTAGTTCGGGATCTGCGCCTGCGTGTACTGAGACTCGGAAACGTCCTGGTACCCCTTGCACACCTTGTACGGTTTGCATGGCTTGCAGGTCTTCGTCAGACACTGAATGGCGCTGTTGATGCGATAGAAACGGTCCATCTTCCCGGCATCGATGGCCCGAATCGCCTGTATGCTGCTATGACCCAGATCTTGATGCAGCCGGTCAGGGGTGACGCCCAGCTTGACCACCTTGGACCCCTCATGAGCCGTTGTGGCTCCATCGGCATGCGGAAAGCGGCCGAATATATTGTCGAAGCTGTGGTTCTCCCGCACGATGATGACGATGTGCTTTATGGGATCGGAGGCCGAGACGCCCTGCCGAGGGCTCGCGGCCCACCCGGTGGGAGACCAGCCTGCTCCCAACAGAAGGACCGCCCCGGCCACAGCGGCGCCTATGCCGGCAGCCGGCCCCCTCAGCGATGAAATCGTCCTCATCGTAACCTCCTAAAACAGGGCAGAATCCAACACACGAGCCGGCGCTCTTAGAAAAAGCGCTCGGGCCGTAGGCGAGCAAAACGCAAACAATGATACAACTGGCTCTTTCGCCCACCGATTCGGTCGCAACAAAGTCGCCGGGCACCGGGTCCCTGACTCAAGGCTTCGGCACGACGCGGGCCCGTTGTCTCAGCGGGCACCGTCTTTGCGTGGTATGGCGTTCACATAGATACGAGCCATACTGGAACGGCTCGCAAAGAAACCAAGTACGTCATGTCCCATTGACGGCTTGGCGAGGGCTGGGTTGCGCCTGTATGCTGCTACCAATCGTTACGCTTGCTCGCGTGCGGCAGGCATGGGGCCTACGCTCACTAGACTGGACCTGAAACTGGACGGGCGACCGCAGCTAGGACCTCGTCCGTCGTGACGATCGTGGCGAACTCCTCGTGCAGATTGGTCAAAGAGATCTCGTGGATCTCCTCGGCGGAGTGAAGCACGCCGTCCGGCCCACGACGATCGAACGTGGCTGTGGCATCCGACACGAGATACGTGTCGAAACCAAGATTTCCCGCCATGCGTGTCGTCGTCTCTACGCAGTGGTTGGTAGTCAGCCCTGTGACGACAACCGTCGAAATGCCCTCGGCCCGCAGCCTGTCCTCCAACCCCGTGCCGATGAACGCGCTGTTGACATGCTTCTGCAGCAAGGGCTCGCCCTCCATCGGGCGAACCTCGGGTTTCAGCTCGGCGCCTTCGGTCCCGGCGGCGAGCAGCGAGCCCGCTTCCAGCGAGAGATGCTGGATGTGAAAGACCGGTCTGCCGGAGTCGCGCCACGCCATTAACAACCGGACGATGTTCTCCTCGGCATCGGGATTGTTGCGTCGGCCCCGGGCTGGATGGTCCATGCCTTTCTGGACGTCTACGACAAGGAGAGCAGCGTTGGAATCGAGAGTCAAGCCCGACGCCGAGTCTTTCAACTTGCCACCACTGGCATCGCCGGTGCGCCCAGTACCAACCCGCAAGCTGCCTCAATTTCGTTGGTGGCATCAAGGAAGAATCCGCTCTCAGCCGCTTTACGATCGAGCAGCCAAGCCCGCCGGGGATCCGCCAACGTGGCACCATGCTCGTGGTCGGTGCGAACAGCGCCGACCTGCAATGTGCATGGCATCGGCCCGGCCTCATGAAAGAAACTGCTCGCAATCGAGACCGATATCACTGTCTACCTCCGTCCTTAATCGCGCTCGCCGGATTTTGGAGGGCCGGAACGCAGTCAGACCTCATATGCTCAATAGAGCGGCCGATGCCCCATGATACGCACCTATCCTACGACTGCTGGCGCCCGCCCGAGGCCGCACTCTCATCTTTAGAAGCTTCTCGCTTTTGCGCCTCTATGAGAAACCGTGGTCAGATCGGGACCGTATACGGTGAGACGGTAGCGCTGACATCGTCGGTTTGTTCAGCCCCGGAGAGGTCGACGACCTCCTTAGACACGGTTGACCCCAGATCAAGGTGCGAGCAGCATGCGGCGGCTGAATTCAACGGCTCTTAAGCGGCGAGCGGCGAGAAACCCACCTGAGGAGGATGCCAACGAGTAAGTTGCGTTTCAACATCACGATGTCACTGGACGGCTTTGTGGCGGGCCCTGTCCAAAGCGTCGAGAATCCGCTTGGCCCTGGAGGAAGCCGGCTGCCTCGAAGCCTCGGACATTGGGCTCGAACAGGTCAGTGCCGTCGGGGCCCCGGGTGTGAGCATCTCAAATATCGCGCCCTCACGTGAGATGGTGGCTGTACCAGTCCGGAAGAGCACTTCTACGTCGCGGCCTACCACGACACTTCTCGGGCCGCGCGAGTCATTCCTTGCTCGTCCCAAGCAGCGAGAGCTTGCCCATGCGAATTGCGGCCTGCCGCCAACGGACAGTAGGATGTCTTACAACCAGTGGGGCGACGAACCCTCAAAGCCCACAGGTCGGATCGGACGTCAGCCCTGATAGACGATCCCGTACATTTCGGAAGCCCCATGAGCTCTAGTCCTTCCGACCGCTCCCACACACCCACGGCTCGTTGCTACAGGAGGTTCGCTACATGAGTGATGACTCGGTGGTGATAGAAACCTCGGGCCACGAGGTTTCCATTACAAATCCCGGGAAGATTTTCTTCGCTGAGCGAGGCGAAACAAAGCTCGACCTTGTTCGCTACTACCAAGCGGTCGAGGAGCCGCTGATGCGCGCCATCGGAGGCCGGCCCGTGCTTCTACAGCGCTTTCCCAACGGCGCTGGCGGATCCTCCTTCTTCCAAAAACGCGTGCCGGAGTCCCGGCCGGACTGGCTGCAGACCGCCGTGGTCAGCACTCCGAACGGCACGACCTCGGACGCCCTAGTCGCCGCTGATCTAGCCCACATCCTCTGGGCCGTCAACCTTGGCTGCTTGGGATTCCATGTCTGGCCCTATAAGGCATCCGACCCTGAGCACGCCGACGAGCTGCGCATCGACCTCGATCCCAGTCCGGGAGTCACGTTCCCGATGGTTCAGGAAGCAGCACGACAGCTGAGGACGCTGCTCGACGAACGCGGCATGATTGGATTCCCCAAAACGACCGGGAATCGCGGCCTGCATGTGTATGTCCCGCTACAGCCCCACTGGACTTCATACGATGTGCGCCACGCGGCGGTTGCCGTGGCTCGCGAGCTGGAGCGCCGGCGGCCGGATCTGATCACGGCGGCATGGTGGAAGGAAGAACGCGGATCGCGGGTCTTTATCGACTTCAACCAGAACGCCCCCCATAAAACCGTCTTCAGCGCCTGGTCGGTTCGAGCCCGCCCTGGCGCCCAGGTCTCAACCCCGTTCTATTGGCATGACCTCGACGACGTCAGGCCCGACTCGCTGACGATTGCGTCCGTTCCCCCAAGAGTCTCAACCGATGGTGATCCATGGGCCCAGATGCCGGATTCACGCCAGTCGCTCGAACCTCTACTCGAAATGCACCGGCGCGACACCGAGGCAGGGTTGCCCGAAGCGCCCTGGCCGCCACAGTATCCTAAGGTCGCCGGCGAGCCGCCGCGAGTCGCCCCTAGCCGCGCCAAGAAGACCTGAGATACCTCGGGCGTCAGTCTCTGATGTCGACGACGACTGGGGCATGGTCAGAAGGAAGCTTGCCTTTGCGCGCGTCGCGGTCGATGTAAGCGTCGTCGATCCGGGAGGCAAGAGCTTGACTCAATAGCACGAGATCGATCCGCATTCCCAGCCCCTTGTGAAAGTTGCCGGCACGGTAGTCCCAGTAGGTGAAGGGCCGCCCCTTGAAGGCGCGCGGCTGCACGTCGACGAGTCCCAGGTCGGTGAGCGCAGTTACCGCCAGGCGCTCCTCCGCCGTCACATGGGTTGAGCCAATAAAGGCTGCCGGATCCCAGACATCATCGTCGGTGGGCGCAACGTTGAAGTCGCCGCAGATGGCGAAGTCGCGCTCCGGGACCTCGGGCCGCACCGCTTCGAGTAGCGCCCCCAACCATCGCATCTTGAATTCGAAGGCGGGCGTGCCGATCTCCCGACCGTTTGGCACGTAGACCGACCAGACCCGAACTCCACCGCACGTCGCCGCCACGGCGCGAGCTTCCAGCTCGGGGAAACCGGGCTCTCCGACAAAGCCCTGAGTTACGCTGTCGAGGCCGATCCGGGACAGTAGAGCCACGCCGTTCCAGCGACCCGTTCCGTACACGGCTAGATCATAGCCAAGAGCGCGGATCTCTTCGGCCGGAAACTGCGCGTCGGCGATCTTGGTTTCCTGGATGCATAGGACGTCGGGCCGTGTGGAATCCAGCCAGGGCACGAGGCGGGGCAGTCGCGCGACGACCGAGTTAACATTCCAGGTCGCGATTCTCACGTACCTAACTCCTGCCCAGTCATTTTGCCCCGCTTCAGGCTAGAACAAGTGCCAATTGCATAGTCGGTCCTTGCCGGTCATCCACCGCGGTACCGACACCAGCCAGCATAGAAAGTAGGGCTTTTGTCCATAGTTTGCGGTTGCAGTTTCGGTGGTAGGTTTTACTCATCGCGTGCCGCGGGCATTCCGCTCCAGGGCGGGAGGTGCCGCTACGAACGACAGAAGCCTGAGTGGAAAGTCCTCGCATTAGCCAGTTCGTCGACTTGAACTGGGTACCCTTGTCTGAAAGCAGTTACCGTCGAGGGCGGCGTGAGGACTTGAGCATACCCGTTTCGAGGACGAGGTTTCCAATCGCCGTATCCCTCGTGAGTCCACGTTGAAAGGTGATCACCCGCGATGACGGCCGGTCCATCTTCGAGGAGCACAAAGACGCCATCTGGTAGGTCAGTCCACGACATTTGGTGCAAGCGGCGTCGGTGGGTGCCGGGCCATAGCCGCTCCCGGTGCAACCTGCGATTCATCTCCTTGGCCGACGGCAGGCCGACATTCAATCCCCGAGCCCAGGCGTTCCGGTATGCTTCGTAACTCTCTCGACGGCACTCTGCGCAAGGACGGTGCCCCGCCGCGAACGAGACCGCCTCGTCGTGGAAGAACAGGTGCGTGTAGTGATGCGCCTGCCATTGCTGTTGCCGCCGGCCCCGGAACTCTAGAGCACAAGTAATCCAAAGATCGCTAGCGTGAAACCGGACGATATCCCGTCCTCGATGAAGGATTCCCCGATTGCCCATCCATCTGCCTCGTAATGGGATCGCCACGATATCCCCCTGAGGAGTTACGCGATTGCAAGCCGGCCGATTGCGTCCGCAGCCATCTGCGCCGACTCCTCCCGTGACGATGTCATCATCGTTAGCGCTGACTCGACTCACATGCCTGTCGGGTGAAAGGGAAGGGGGTCTCCACGGGTCCTCTCACGACACTGTGAGATTGCCGCGGTTAGAAGGGCTCTTGCTGTCCTGAGCCTGGCAGCTATCACGCGAAGAAGGCCTGAGCGCGGCGGTTCATCTCTTCAGGGGAGACGTCCTCGATGTGCTGTGACATCATCCATTGATGACCAAACGGATCGCGTAGCCGCCCACCTCGTTCGCCGTAGAACTGATCGGCAATTGGGTAGATGACCTCGGAGCCGGCATCGATGGCTCGGGTCCATGCGCTATCTACATCTTCCCAGTACAGCGCCATTATGGCGGTGACGAAACCGCCGAGCGCTCGAGGGGACTTCGCCGGTGCTTCAGGATCCGAGTCCTCTGAAATCATGACTATTGAGTCTCCAATCCGCACCTCGGCGTGGATCACCTCGCCGTTTGGTCCTGTAAACGGCTCCCCAACCTCTTCCGCCCCGAATGCACGCTTATAGAAGTCAATAGCGGCTACTCCATCGCTGACCACAAGCCGTGGTGTCACGGTACTCAGGTGCTCAGGTACGGCCCTTACTTCGCGCTGTTCGTCATCACTCAATGTCCTCTCCTCGGGAAACTATTGGAACAAACTAAACCTGCAAACGACAATACCTAAGTTTGGCACCTTTGGCACCGCTGCCAGGGCTCCACAGCGCTTCGTAGGAAGTCATAAACGCATCAAGGTGGCAAGGCCCACAGCTCGACGATACTTGAAGAGATGTCCGACTCCACGCGCTCTCGATGGTCAGCTTCGAACCGCCGTCTCTTCCTCCATGCCGGAGGCGATGTGTCGTCAGCGATGGACGAGACGGCCGAGCATCTGGGCGAGCCGAAACTGGCAGTTTTCTTGCCATACGCCATTCACGACTATGAAGCGAGCACGGCTCGTGCGCGAGAGAGATTTGCGCAGATCGACCTCAGGCCTCGAGGCCTTCATACGTTCGCCGATCCCGTGGCCGCCGTGTCTGATACCGATGCGATCATCGTCGGAGGCGGAAACACTTTCCGACTGGCGCAGGCACTTCATACACTGGGCCTTATCGATGCGATACGTCGGGCAGTGGGAGAAGGCGTGCCGTATTGGGGAGCCAGCGCCGGTTCCAATGTCGCCTGTCCAACGATTCGCACCACTAACGACATGCCCATAATCGAACCGTCGAGTCTGAATTCTTTAGGTCTCGTTCCCTTCCAGATCAATCCACACTTTGTCGACGCCCCGCCGCCGGGGCTGCAGGTCGGCGAGACGAGGCAGTTACGCCTAGAGGAGTTCCTGGAAGAGAACGATGCGGCGGTAGTCGGGCTTCGCGAAGAGAGCTGGCTCGTGATCGACGGGCACAAGGCAATGCTGCGAGGCACCGCCGGAGCGGTGCTGCTCCAAAGGGGAGAGGCTCTGAGAGAACTGGCTCCAGAGCAAGACGTCTCGTTCCTGCTCGACGAACGTCCGCGTTACGATGTACCGCTCTAGTAGCGGGGGCCGCCATTCGTGATTCCGAGTGAACGAGCTGGAGGTGTACATCCCTCGCGCCGGTTCAGTTCGGGTCTCACCCCTTGCGCAGTGAACAGTAAACCTGACCCAGCCGGGAACCGCGACTCAGGGCGCGATCGCCGTTTCGTTTCCCGGCGTTCCGTCCGGCAATCAGGCCGTCTCTACTAGGAGGCTGGTGTTATGTGAGGGGACTCTCGTGTCGGTGAGAGTCAGGCCGAGCTCACGAAGGAGATGTGGGCCTTGAACTTACTGACGCCAACGGGCTCGGCCGTCGGTGGCGCTTGAAAGGCTTGTGAACCGTCACTGCGGCGGTACCGAAGCGAGCGTGATCAGTCGTGGGCTTCTGTCCTAACCCAGCCTGCGGGTGTCCAACCGAGGCCGAGCGTGGCAAGTCGCGCCAGATTTACCGAGCCGGCGAGCAGGGCGAAGTCAGCGGCGACCTTTTGCCTACCGCGAACCCGTGCCCGCCGACCACCGTGCTTACGCCGCATGAGGTGAGCGATCTTGCGCTCAACTTTAGGCCGAGTGGCGCGATAATCAGCAATCCAGGCCGGATCGGCTTGGGTCTCGCGGGCCTGCGCCAAGGCTGCCTCGTGCAGGCCGACGCTAACCGTGCGTCCAGATCGAGATTGGGTGCACTGCCCTCGTAGGGGGCATGGTGCACAGTAACTGCCAAAGTGGGCAGTCCCACCCCCACCAGCCGCGGACCTGATCGTGGCTGAGACGCCCGCCGGACAGGTGATGGTTTGCTCACGGAGATCGATGGCAAAGCAGGTTTTGGCGAAGCGACCATGTGGAGCAGTCGGTAAACGAGTCTTGCATCGCGACTCGATCTTTGCGTTAGCCAAGAGCTCATGCATCCTGCCCGTTCCATATGAGTTATCGCCGTAGAGGCGCGGTCGATCCGAGCTTGCTCCGTCTGCGGTGTCGACAACCGCTCTCCCCGGTTGGAGGATTGGGCTCTGTTGCCGGCTCCTCCAGGTCATCCTTCTCCTCCCGGATGTCAGCCTCATCGCTCAGGAGGTCACCGATCAACTCCTCGGCTACACGATCGTCACCGGTGTTGCCCGGGGTCACAGCGGTCGCCGTGATGATCTCTGAGTCCGGGTCCACAGCCGTGTGCCCCTTGTACCCGTCGAACCCTCGGGCTGAGGTCTTATGGCCATGCCGAGCCTCGGGATCTACCGTAGAAATCACGCGGTCTTTGGCCACTCGCCTGGCGATGCGGAATACACCGTCCTGGTCTTCTTCCAGGTCCTGACCCAGCACCGTCGCCAATAACGCCGCCGCCTGCGCAACGGGACCATCAAGCGACAGACCTTCGAGCAGGTGAAGGCATCGGTACCCATCCCTGGCTCGGCTATCGATCAGCGCTTCCCGCGCTGCACGGTCGTCCCAATCGATGTGCGGCTTGTCCGCGGTCGCATAGTCATCCCCGGAGCGAAGCACCGCGCGCAGTTCAATCCCCAAGTCCGCCCAGGCTACGTGCAAGAGGCCGCGGATGGCGTTGCGGATGAGCGTGACCGTATCCATAGTTGCCACCGCGTCATACAAGGCCGTTGATCAAGCACTCGCTTTCGCCCAACCAGCCCCGCTTGCTTCGCGGCATCACGCGCTACTTCAAAGACCCGGTTCGGCCGCTCCGATAGCCGCAGCCGCTCCCGCATGTCGACCAGGACGGTATGGACGAAGCTGGGCCACCCGGCCCCATCGAACCGCCCCACACCGCAGGCATAGCGCCAGCGAGTGTCGAACATATACCGCTCAACTGCCTCTCTGTCCGAGAGTCCCTCCAGCCGCTGCAGCACCATGACAGTGGCAACCACGGACGGCGGAACGGAACGCCGCCCTCGCTCCTGAAACAGGTCAGCGAACGCGGAGTCAGGGCAGAGTCGATCCCGCCTTCCCGGATGCTGGACGCAAAGATCGAGTCTGCCGGAAGGCGCTCCTCACAAAACGGTTAAGGTCTTCAAACAGGTCGCCTTGTGGTCGGCCCGGCCTAGCACGCAGCCCCCATCAGCCGCCAGAGGAGCGGCTTACCCCATTGTCACCCGCACGCACGCATGGGAGGCATTGTCTCAGAAAGTACACCCGCTTTACCTAAGCAGAGTCTGCCGCCGCCGCGAGGATGGCGGCCTTTATCGACGGGTCGACGACGAAGTTCCCTTCAAGAAACGAAAGGATGGCGAGGGCAGACTCTGCCGATCGCTCATAGCCCTGGAGCGCGTCCGGCAGACTCCGGGCGAGGTCGGGAAATCTGAGCTCGAACCGGCGCGTGCGGTCAAAGCCGTCTTCAGGTGAAGGCACAGGCTTCTGTACCCGCGGGGCCAGCTGTAGCAGGCAGTCGAGCGCATGGCCCTGAATGAAACGGTAGGCGGACAGCCGTTCGCCGCGCGCGAGCCGGCAGAGGCCGACGTACAGGTTCGTCAGAGCCTCGCCCACGAGGAACTCCACCGTCGCCGTACTCCGCTCTGGACTCCGAAACTTGAGGATCTCGGGATCGAAGCTGTCGCAGTGCCAGACGACACGGAGATCGGCGGCCGGGATCTTTGCGATCTCGGCAGGCTCGAAAACCGCGAATTCGGCGTAAATTCCGTCCTCGAAAAGCACCTTGTATCCGTCTATAGTGTTCTGGAAGGAGAAGGCGATGGGGTGGACGCGGGCCAGCCAGCCGAGGTCGTCGATGAATCGCTCCTTGACGCCTTCCTGCACCACGACAAAGAAATCCAGATCGGAGTACTCGTCGAGCCGGTCCTGCTGCGTCCCCACTGAACCGACGCCGACGACGGCCATTGATTGCTCGTAGGCCGCCACGCTCTCCGCTATTGCGTCGAGCCGGCGGAGGAGATCGACGGGCGGGTGCTTCATGTCCCATCGTGGCACAGGGAACTTTTAGCCGGCTGCGTCCTCCACGACCTGCTGCAGAATCTCAAGATCAACGAACTCCTGGAAGGTTCAGCGTAGTGACTTCCTAGAGGCATTTTGGGTCGCCGCCGACGGGACCGAGGTACTTTGGTGCCGAGCTTGTGGCGAGTTCGGCTGGGGGGAGGGTCTGCCGGCTCACGCAGGTTGAGTGGTTTGCTATCAAGCCTAGCGCGTCGCCTCGCAGGCTGTGCCGCCTCGAGCCTTCCCCGTGTCTGGAAAAGCGTTTCCGCGAACCAGGGATTAGGCTGAAAAACGCGGAAACGCTTAATGGCTCAGGTTGTGGTGCTGGGGTGATTCGTGAGGAAGAGGAGGTGAGAGCTTTCGTGCAGTTTGCCGACTCCTTTCAGGCGGGTGATCGTGTCGAATGTCTTCGATCTATCGAGTCTGAACACCCTGCCTGAAGGCCACCGTAACTTGACCTCCAAATGCCCTTTGAATCCGGCTTCAGGGCAGTTTCGGCCAGTAGGACCCGGTACGTCCTAAAGTTAGAAGTATGGCATACGACGAGGCTCTTGCGGAACGCATCCGGGAGCTGCTTGCTTCCGAACCCGACATCACCGAGAAGAAGATGTTTGGTGGACTCGCGTTTCTCGCTCGAGGAAACATGGCGATTTCCGCCAGCGGCCAAGGGGGCGCCCTGGTTCGTGTGGATCCGGCTCAGTCCGGGGATCTCGTCGCTGCAGGGGAAGCAAGTGTCGCCGTGATGCGTGGACAGCCCATGCCGGGATGGCTACGGATCGACGCCGCGCACCTAGGTACCGAAGCGGAGCTTGCCAGGTGGGTCGAGATTGGGACGGCATACGCCCGTTCCCTACCCCCAAAGCCATAGCCCACCTGAATCGTCATCTGACGAGGTAGGTCACGTCGTCGACGGTCGCGTGTGGAGCGCTGCCCGATCTCGTGCGACGCCATGCTGCCCATGCTCGACCGGCAGCGTACGAGACCACGCCGATGGACCCGACATAGAAGCCAATCGGAAGGTTCGAGAGGTATGAAAGTGCGATCGCCGTCCAGATTGTCGCGAGTGCTATGAGGACTGAAAGTGCCATCGCAACGTAGGGTTTGTTGGTGAACGAACCGGCGGCGGCGGCGGGGCTTATCAAAAGACTAAAGATCAGCAACGAGCCGACAATGGGCACGGCCATCGTCGTCGCCATCGCCACCACAATCAGAAACAGCGCCTCCATGCGCCGACCGCTAACGCCCTGAGCCTCGGCGACGTCAGGCATGACCGATGACAGCATCAGCGGCCGGTACAGCACAAAGATCAAGGCGACGCAAACCGCACCAATCACAGCCGTGGGCACGAGCTCCTCGCTGCTGACGCCAAGCACTTCACCAAACAGCAGCGAATAGATTTCCGGTGCGTACTCCGTAGTCAGGGACAAGAACAGCGCGCCCAAGCCGAGCATCATGACGATTGCCAGTGCCGTCGCCACATCATGGCGCGCGCGCCGGCCCAGGCCAGTGATGGTGAAGGCTCCGAGGAGCGAAAACGCCGCCAGTCCCACGATCGCATTCACGCCTATGAGACTCGCACCCGCTGCACCGGCGAATGCGCTGTTCGGGATGGCGTGGGCGGCGAACGCCGATCCGCGCAGTACAGTGAAGAATCCGACGACCCCGGCGACGATCGCGACGAGTGTTCCGGCCTCCCATGCGTTGACCATGAAACTCGAGAACATCAGGCCGCCTCCGCCAGCAGCTCCGGAGCGCGCCGCCTTCGAGGGAGTCCCGATGCTGTCTGCACGATGAGGTATGTCACGAAGACAATGCTCACGACAAAGAAGCTTACCGGTAGCCCGGGATGCGCAGGGAACCAATAGTAGCTGTCATATGCCAGCAGAATTCCCAGCCAGGTCTCACCAATGCCGATGATAGCGGCCAGGAGCATCGCCGTACCCGCACGGTTCGTGAGCCGCAGCGCGGTGGCGGCGGGCCCGATGAGAAGCGCCGTGGAGAGAATGGCGCCAATCGTGATTGCGGAAAGCGAAACGGCGACGGCCAGGGCGAGGAGGTAGCTGAGTCCGACGGCCCGCACCGAGATCCCTCGAGCGGACGCCAGATCGTCACTGAGGGACGACAGAATCAAAGGCCGGTAGAGCAGCAACACCGCACCGACGGCGACTACAGCGAGGACCACTATGACGGGAACCAAGGCAGGTTCCAGCGTGAAGATCGATCCAAAGAGCACACTGACCGTTGCCCCGGTGGTGCTGGATGAGATTGTGCCGAGGTACAGGAAAAGGGCGGCCAGTCCGAGCGCTGCTCCGAGGACGATGCCGGTGGCTACATCCCTTCCCCGGGGACGGCGAATGCCGAGCAGCTCCATGACGCCCGCCGCCATCAGGTTCATGACGATGAACCCGTAGAGGGGGCTCACGCCAATCAGAAACCCTGCCGAACCGCCGGCAGTGCCAATGTCTGAGAGGGCGTGACCAGCAAACGATTGGCCGCGGACAACGGTGAAGATTCCGACGATGCCCGAGACTACGGCGACGACTCCGCCAACAACGAGCGCAGTTTGCACCGGGCCATTGGAGAAGAACCCCGGCTCGATGATGTGCGAGACAAAACCCGTCCCACTCATACCACGCGCACCACCGGTTCGGGACCGACATGAGGGTGAGCCGCGTCCTCCCGTCCGGCCACGACTATCACTCTGTCGTGGACGTGAATCACATCAACGTGATGGCCATAGAGACGGCTTAGCGCCTCCGTGGAAACCACTTCATCCGTCGTTCCGCTAGCTACGCGTCCCCCAACGACGTAGGCAATGCGGTCCATGACGGCTAGCAGTGGATTCATGTCATGCGTCGAGATCAAGACCGCGATTTGCTGCTCGTGGGCGATGCGCGCCAGGACATCGACGATACCCTGCTCGCTCCGAATATCGAGATTAGCGAGCGGCTCGTCCAGTAGGAGCAGCCTGGGATGGCTGATCAAGGCGTGCGCGATGAGAGTCCGTTGTTGCTCTCCACCGGATAGAGTGCCGACCCGGGCATTGGCAAAACTCGTAGCGTCAACCGCTTCGAGCATCTCGTCGACCCGTTTCCTGCGCGACATCGACGGCACGGGCAGCCCAAGGCGGTTCCCGTCGATGCCCAGCCCAACCAGGTCCCGCGCCCGCAGTGGCATGTCGGGGTCGAGCGCGAAAGTCTGAGGCACGTATCCGATCAGGCGATTCCGCCGGGAACGGGGACTGCCCTCGAGGAGCACTCGCCCCGACGTAGGCGGAATCAAACCAAGGATCACGCGCAGAAGGGTTGTCTTTCCGGCGCCATTGGAGCCAATCAGCCCCGTAAACTCACCGGCCCGAACTTGAAGATTGACGTCGCGCAGTATTTCCCGACCTGAGAGCGAGACGCTGAGATTCTCAACTCTCAGAAGTTCGGTCGAACCATCGCCCGCCTGCTGTTTCACTAGAGTTTTGCGGTTGATTTGCCGTGGGCAAGTGCCCTGTCCAAGGCTTTCACCTCGGCCAACATCCACGTCTGATAGTTGTACCCCGGCACCGGCATCGTCTCATAGACTCCGATGATGGGAATGTGCGCCTGTTTTGCGGAGGTGATGAAGCTCTCAGTGAGAGCGTCCGTCACCTGCTGGTTGTAGACCAGCACCTTGACATGATGCTGTTTGAGCAAGTTCGTCTGGTTGGAAACATCCTGCGGCGAAGGATTGACACCATTCATGATGTCCAGCTGGAACGACAACGGAGTAAGGTTGTTAGCGCCTGCCGCTTGTAGCATGTAGTCGGCTACCGGCTCTGTGGTAGCGACCGGCGCGTTCGGGTACGTCGCCTTGAAATGAGCAATGGCCCGCAGCCACGGGTTGAGCGAAGCGACGAACTTCGTGGCGCGAGCGTTGAAGTAGGCCGCATGCGACGGCAGGAGCTTGTCGAGCGCCTTCGCGATTTTCGAGGCGACTTTCGGCATCGTCGTGGGGCTGTACCATAAATGTGGATTTGGCGTGTTGTCCGGCAACCCGAGCACGTGCTGTACAGTGATGACTTGCCGGCTGGAGTTCGGCGATGCCGACTCGAGCTTGCTCATAAAGTCGTCGTATCCAATTCCGTTTTGGATAATGAGCCGCGCACCGCTAACCTCGCTAGCGACACCAGGGCTCGCCTCGTAGGTGTGCGGATCGGTGTTGGGGTTGCTCATAACCGAGGACACTTTGACGTACTTGCCGCCAATCTGAGTTGCAACGCTGCCATACTCGTTTTCGGCGGCCACAACGGCAACCGTACCGTTTCCCTGAGCGTTGCTTGACGTCCCACAACCCGCGAGCGCTCCTGTGACGACTACCGACACAAGCAGAGCGAACGAAATCAATGGAACTCGACTACCACTCTTGACCATGCTGCCTTCCTCCTCAAGATGGGACTGAGTATCATTTACCTCCAGAGTAGCATGATGAGATGCAGTATCGGTTGCAAGCTCCATAACCGAACGGGAATGGGGGATCATAGAGGGTGACTGTGACGATCTCGGAAGACACAATCCTGACCACCTTCGCGGAGCTTGGGCTCCGGAACACGGCGCCGCGCCGGGCTATCGCCGACTGGCTCGCCAGGGCGGCCGCGAGCGGCCGGGACTTCAGCGCCGACGATCTATGGCAGGACTTGTTACAAGGTGCTCAACCGGGTGGACGTGCAACCGTGTTCCGAACGCTCGACGCGTTGGAGCGCAACGGGATCCTCGATCGGATCGAACTAGCAGACGGATCGCGCCGCTATCGGGTGTGCGGCAGTGGCGAGCACCACCACCACATCGTCTGTGTTGTGTGCGGTAAGGTTTCCGAGGTACGAACAGCATGCTTGTCGACCGAGACCGTCGACAACATCGAAGACGAAACTGGATTCTCGATAGAGCGACACTCCATCGAGCTCTTCGGCAGGTGCGAGAGCTGTAAGTAGCTCGTCGACATCGCTTAGGTTGGATGGCTCCCATGGCTAGGCCTTTTCCTGCTCCGCAATCCTTGCCGGGTGCCGTCACTCCCGCCTGCCCAGCGAGCGGCAAGACTCCTTAGGTAGTCTTGGTTAAGAGTCTGACCGGTTGCCGTTGTCGCCAACCATTGGGAGGGCCGAGCCTGCCAGAAGTGCCCGTCGTGCGGGCAAGTCGGTCTATTGAGGAGCGCACGCTCTGGACAAGGATCAACGCTTGACAATGACACGGTTCGTCGTCGACGCGAGTGCCGTCATTCACTTGGCGGCCGATGAGATCGAGGTCCCGGCGGCCCACAAGCTCCTGGCGCCGACCCTCCTACGTTCGCAGACGCTGTCGATGCTCCACGAGGCAGTGCACCGAGGCGAGATGCCGGCCCACGTGGCGCGCGAGCGTCTCACAGCCATCGGCGGAATGCAAATCCGGCTGCTGGGCGACGCAGTACTGCGGCGACGAGCCTGGGAGATTGCAGACCTGCTTGGATGGGCTTCGACCTTCGATGCGGAGTACGTGGCGCTCACTCAGCTGCAGGCTGACGCCCTGGTAACCCTAGACGGCGAGCTGGCACGCCGTGTCCAGGGCATTGTCCAGACAGCTTCCATCGACGATGTATGTCGAGCGATGGCGCCTTGATTGATAGACGGCAGTCGGCTGGTAACCAGTTCTGACGCCGGCTAAACTTCCCGAACACGGTTGATACCCGTTCTGCGTTTGCGTGGGGTAAAAGGCGAATCGTACCGCCCATGGAAGGCTTCACGGCGATCAGGGCCGGTGTAGCACGCACACACCGACATCCTGGCGGTCTCGGGACACTTGAGCTCCCACGTGCAGCTTCGATGAGTTGCAGCCGCGATGGACCGCATCGAGTTCCTCTATCCAGGAGCGATTCGTTGCAGGCCTCGGAATCAGACGTTTTTGTGGGGTAAAGGCGCATAGCACCGGCCATGGGTAGAGTGGCCGAGGGGATTTGCACCCCTCGGCTCTCGTAGAACCGGACGTGAGCCTCTCAACTCATCCGGCTCCCATTACCCAGCCACCGGTCTCGCTCCCCTCCGCCAGTGGGCAAACAGCCCCGGCTCACGTCTCGCGACCCGAGTCAGTAACCGCCATGCCCTCGCCGGACTGTCCCTCAACCGTTTGTATTTCCGTTGCGCCCACCGCACCAAGTAGAAGTTGATGCGTCTCAGCAGCGGGGACAACTCGGACCGGAAGTAGCGCCCATAGTAGTTGACCCAACCTTGCACCACCACGTTTATGCAGCGTGCAATATCGTTCAGTGAGTGCCCACTCCACAACTGCAACTTCCAGTCGCGGATCTCCTGGCCGATCTTCTTGCGTGCCCGATCACTGATTGCTGGATTGAATGAGGTGAAGAGTCGCCTCTTTCCTTTGCAGGAGCGGGCTCGGAACGTGTATCCAAGGAAGTCGAACCGTTGGGGACTATGGGGCCCCCTTCGTTTGTCATCCTTACAGTACACAATTCGTGTCTTCGCCTCGTTTACCTCCAACTTGCAGTGCGCGAGTTGCTTGATGATCTCTCCCAGAACATGCCGCGCCTGGCGCTCACTTCTACAGTGCACAACCACGTCATCGCAATACCGCTCGAACCCGACGGACGGGAACTCCCGCGCCATCCAGGTATCGAACGCATAGTGCATGAACAGGTTGGCCAGCAGCGGAGAGATCGCCGAACCTTGCGGACTGCCACGGTGTCGTTCGACCAACGTGCCATCCTTCTCCTGCAGCGGCGCCTTTAGCCAGCGCTCTACATAGAGATGAATCCACTTCTGGTCTGTGTGACGCCGCACTGCCCACATGATGAGCTCATGGTCTAGGGTGTCGAAGAACGCTTTGATGTCTAGATCGATCACCCAGTCATTCTTCCAACACCGTTCCCGACAGACCCCCACTGCATCAAGTGCCGATCGCTCTGGTCGGTAGCCGTACGAGTCCGCGTGAAACATCGGTTCCACCTGCGGTTCCAAGTACATCTTCGCCACCGTTTGAGCAACTCGATCTGCCACAGTGGGCACCCCGAGAACTCTAACCCCTTGCCCATCAGCCTTTGCGATCTCCACCATTCGTACCGCAGGCGGGAAGTAGCTTCCTGAGCTCATCCGATTCCAGAGCTTGTACAGGTTCCCTTTCAGGTTCCGTTCTAACTCCTCGATGGACTCGCCGTCTACACCCGCGGATCCCTGGTTGGCCTTCACCTTCTGATACGCTTCCCATACGGACTGCTTGGATATCTCATATGGCTTCGTCTCACTCATTGGCTCCTCCCGCCTTGCGGTTGACCAGCAACTAAGTCCGGGTAACCCGCCCCCTTCGCTCCACCCGCATTACGCAGGCTTCTTCACTACTACGAGGCGGTCCGCCCCTGGACTCCGCATCGGTACTCTAACCCTCACGGTTTCTTCCGCTTGGACGTCTCCCTTAGCATCGAAGTCCAGGTTCTCACGTTCCGTGCAGAAGCCAAAGTCAGGCTCGCGCCACCTCTACGCCGGATACCGCCTGGGCAGTAAGCAGGTCTCCCCCAGACTCCTCCCGGGGACGGCCTCACGCCCCGGTTTTGATATCGGTTAAGTAGCTCTCGACGCGTGAACAGTGATTCGCTTTCGCTCGCCTTCCTGACTCTCACCTGACGAACTCCTTCGGCTCGCCTTTTCCGCAACGCTCACCACCCCGGCTCTTTACCGACGCAGCTTGCGGTGGTTTGAAGCCTCCCCCTGCAGGGCGGCTCCGGAGGACCTACCTCCATCTTCTGCACAGCATTGCTCACAGACTCTTCACCTACTCCATGAAGCCTCCTTTAGCATTCGTGACACACAGGGCCGGTCCACGGCGATCAGGGCCTGTGTGGCGTGCACCCACATCCCGGCGGACTCGGGACCGCTGGGCTCCCACATGCAGCTTCGATGAGATTGCAGCCGCGATGGAGCTTCGAGTTCGCCGATCCAGAAGTGATTCACGCTGGCATATCTATTGCCTTCTGTATTTGGGATGTCCATCGTGACCCGCGTGTCCCATCCTCACCTCATCAATCACGCTTTCTGGAGGACAAGATCATGTCCAACGACGCCAAACAGAAGATCCTCGACCTTATCGACAGAAAGGCGTTTGACCCAGTGCTGAACGCCTCGCCGAACCACTATGAGAGCGAGAACGATAAGAAAAAGCTCAAGGACATTCAAGGCACGACCGCCCGGACCAAGAGGTCATATCACGACACGTCCTCCGCGGACGAGCTGGTAGACCGCTTCGACGGGGATCTTCACTCGTCCGCCGCCAAAGACGTCCACAAGGAGCTCCGTTCGCTCGGCCTTCCCACCGTCAACGACATCGAGGACGAGGTGCACCGTCTGGCGGATCAGCTCAAGGTGTCAGGGTAAGGACAGCACGGAGGTCGCTTCGGATGGACCGACTTTCGCATTGAGCCGCACATGCTGCCTTCGGGTCCGGGCCAAACATTTGCAGCCCGGTAGACCGAATGCCCCCGACCGGCCTTGGATCTCGCGGCAACAAGGGAATCTGCCGCGCCTTGCCTCCCTTACCGATACAGCGGACTGCGTCGGTCTGGAGGTCGATGCTTGGACAGGCCTTGCTTCCTCCAACCTGTCCCCACCGATTGCAAAAAGCCCTTCAGGCCGCGGCATCCGCCGGGCCGGCTCGACATCCAGCCGCTCATGTGCCCTCGGGTCCACACCAAACCAGTTGCAGAGACAGTGGACGAATGCATGTCGCCACCCAGCCGAGCCTCTGCCCTTGTGCAGCATTTCTCGCAGTCTGTGGTTGGCTTGCTTGATGAGGCGTGCAGCTCGCCCTCGGTGCTTGCCGCGTTCAACCTGGGTTCGCACGATCTCACCATCGACGTGCCCGGCCGAACGGCTCCGTCGACGCGTGCCCTGTCCGTCGGTGGCGCATGTGCCTCGCGGCAATGGCTTCGGTTCGGTCAACCCCCCGAGCCCCGCAACGATTGCAACGAGGTCTCTAGGCCGCACCTTCGCACGGGCCCACTCGAACGGAATCACCGCAGCGTACGGTGCCTCCCTGAACTACGGACGCATACACCCCGATGTTCGCCTGGTTGTGCTTAACGGCTGTTCGAAGAATGTCGAGATCCCTCGGCAGATCTCCCTGGGGGAGTGTCGTCATCACACACCTGGAGCATGGCCTTGTAACGCTCACACGAACCTGCTCTCCGATGAAGAGTGTCCGGCCGATCCAGTCGTTCTCGGCAAATCCGCCCAACCCGCGAACGGTCTCCAGGACCACGTTAGGCCGAAATCGAGGGATCTCAAATCGTCCCTTGGGATAAAGCTCCCGAAGCCGCTCCAGGGTGGCAGTGGTCAGGAGGTGGAGCACACTGCCGTCGAAGAATGTACCTTTCGGTAGCTCGAATTCGGTGACCGTACCTCGGAGGTCGAGTTCTTCCATATCCGGCCAGTAGGCCTCGGAGGTGGAGGGGGACGATTCCTTGGGTTGGCTCATAGCCGCCTGAATCGTCACGTCTCGGTTCAGTGCTCGAGAGAGGATCACATTGCAATCGCCTGCTTCACTCGTGACATGCGAGCCGTCCGGGAGTGTGATACGAACCGGCGGCACATCGGCGCCGGCATCCGGAGGCGCTAGAAAGCCAGCGCTGATAGTCGAACAGCTCCGGCCACTTGCGCGGGTTCTTGGCCGTAGCCACCTTCCCGTCCGAGCTATCTACCAGTGCGTAAGCTCTGTCTCCTACCAATCCGCGTCCCGTGACTTCGACCGCATTCAACTCCTCTCCCATCATTGACTTGACTGGATAGCGCCGTAGGCTGGTTACAGAGCCAACAACGGACTGAGCTGTGTCCGACATGATACATTCACCTTCTCTCCGCGTAATTCAGGCATCGCCGTAGATCGGAGATGGGTCGATCGGCCCACCACAATAGTTTGAGACATGGGGACGAATCACCGAGTGTCTGAGAGCGAGACCAATGCCGAGAAGCAGTCCGAACATTCTGGTGCTCGCTCCTGCCCAGGCAGCACCGGAAGCTCCAGCGTAACCGGTCCTTGATCGCTTGGGATCTGCGCGAGACAGTCGCACGGTTCTGTCATGCCTAGGGCCGAGAGCCGTCGGCCGACTCCGAGAGGCGCTTGCGGCATGGCTTGTCGTCTACTGACCGCCAGGCAGCGGATCTCATCAGGCGTTTGCTAGCCGGAGTCGGACGGAAAACATACCGAGGCTCCGGACAGATTCGCGACGAATGGACCGAGGTGGCCATCGTGATCCGCCGGATGCCACCGCCTCTGTCGAGCTTCGGTGCATGATACTGCTGCGGCGGAGGGGGTTACGGCTCTCACCGTGGTCGTAGCTAGCACGGATTTGCAGGGCCGACGGTGCAATCGGGGAGGGCAATATCGATGGTTCGTTCGTCTGTTCCCTCTATATAGGTGACGAAAAGACGAACACTTTGTGCGAAGGGCGGGAGGCCAATAACGACGCCAGAAATGGAGGTTTTTGCGTCAGCAGGTCGTGGGGCTCTGTTCGCGGCGATCTATGGTGTCGAAAAGGTATGATAGCTAGCGCTTCGGTCATCCGGAGGGCACCAACTCCAGGACCTTAAGAACTGTGGGCAATAGTCTCGGTAGGCAGCTCGCCGGCGAGCTCGGTCGCGAATAGGCCGGGCCCCGGAGGAACGATCCTTCCGCTTACCGGGTCTGTAGCTTGCACCCGCCCGATAGTGGTCGTCAACGGCAGTTGCTCGCAGTTTTCAGTTGTCAGTCATCATGTCGTTACCGACACCACGAAGTACGAAAGTAGAGCTGGTGGTTTCCAGACGCTGCACCTCGCTTTGCCAGCGTTATGCGACCGCCGGCATCGCCGGGCGTCCTAAAGGTCGCCCCTACCGGTCCAAGCCACATCGTGGGGCGTCATTGATGTCGCGCCACGTTTCCAAGAAGTTTTCAGTTTTCAGTGTTCAGTTCCAGGCGACCGCGACCGCTCGGGGCTTGGAAGAACTGGCCACGGTAGTCGCCGTGGCGGATTCCGATGCCAATTTCCAACCGAGGTCATAGATTGCGGAGAGACGCAGGTAGAATTGCGCGATGACTTCTAAAGACTCCGAAGGCGAGGGCATCGCCGAGCGATGGACGGCGTCGACCGTCTACGCCGATATGTGGGTAGACCCAGATGACGATCCTCGCGATTCGAAGGTTGAGCTGGTGGACGAGCGTTCGACCTTGATCGAGTACTTACGAGCGTATCGTTTGACCCTCGAGATGAAGTGCGCGGGGCTGGACGCGGCCCAGATGGCCCTACGGTCTGTGCCTCCTTCGACCATGTCATTACTTGGTTTGGTCCGGCATATGGCGGAAGTGGAGCGTCATTGGTTCCGGCGGGTTATGGCCGGCGAGGATGCTCCAAAGCTCTACTGCTCCGACGACGATCGCGACGGCGACTGGAACGGCGCACTGGCTCGTTCCGACGTCGTTGACAACGCCTGGCAATCGTGGCGGGAAGAGGTTAGTTTCTCCGAGCGATTCGTCGAGGAGACTAGCGACCTCGCCACGTCCCGGCCACAGCCAAATAACAAGGCCATCCAGTTACGGGAAGTGCTGGTCCACATGATTGAGGAGTACGCTCGACACTGCGGACACGCAGACCTTCTGAGAGAGCGGATCGACGGTCGGGTGGGGCAATAACCTCAGCAGTCGGGCGCATTGAAGCGCCGGCTCGTCCCTCCTGAGCAAAAGCGCAGCTTATGCTCAACGGTCCAAGTTTGTGAGGGCATCTATGTCTGCGGTGGTTCCAACCAAGCAATGAATCGTGAGCACCCTCTTTCGCAATGGTGCTGACTCGACTTGACTCTGCGCTTACAGCGCAACAGCTCGTGGCTCCCAGCCCTTTGCTCAAAGAAACTCCTTGAGATACCAGGGACCGAGGTCGTCGACGATGTGCGACGCGTCGAGGAGTCAGAACGTCTGCTGGGGGCTATTCAGAGTCCGAGGGATGACGCTGCGAGCCTCCGCTCACGCGGCGTATAGCTGAAGCTGTTCGACGTCGGTGTGGTGAGCCGCCTTTCGAGGCTTACGCAGACGAATGCATTCGGACGGCGTCGTGTCGAGCGCCGACCCCGGGGCGAATTCTACTTGGGCCTACGGACTGATTGAAAGAGGGAATCCACGGCGCGTCAGAGGTAGGTTGGCAAACCTGTTACCCAAGGTTCGGCGCAGATTGACTCTCCTTGAGCTTGTACACGGCCGAGACGGTGGCCTCATTGTTCTTCATGATGAAGCTTAACCTCCCACCGTAATGCACGGTCGTCTTACCTCCCGTGGTCAGCTTCCATTCCTTGAACGGCCACTTGGTTGGATTCACTGGCTTCTGAACGAGATTGATCCGAACCATAGACGGAGACCTGAAGTGACAGATACCACGACGACAGTGACCAATCGTGGCGGTGGACCCGTCGAGCCTGTACGCTACAGTCACAGCACCGACACGGTAGTGCCCAGGAGGACAGTAATAGGGACCACAAAACTTGGTCAACTCGACCGTGAGGCTGCCACTGCCGGGCACAACACCGCCAGCCAGAGACGTGCTAAAGCCCGCAAGCGTTAGCGTTAGGGATCCGGCGATACCGAGTGCAACAAATGTACGGCCAAAATGAATCATGGGTCTAATCACTCTCGTCGTATTTCTTCGAATCAGGATCGGTAGAGCCAGCAAGATATGGCTCACACGAACTTAGCCACCGGTTTGGGGACCGTCGATCTGTTCGCGCTTTCTTATTCGTGCAGTGGGCCATCCGCCTCGTCCAATGTTAACGCTAGACATGTCTATCCGAATCGCTGCACGGAAGTGAGTGCCGATTCGCCAGCTTCCCCTATCCTATCGCCGGTGAGGGCATGGCTCGACCTGGCCCCCTCGATCCCGTCACCCCGCGTCTGCCTTCTGTAGGATACATTTGCGGTAGACCAAGATACGGCGTGGTCTTTGTCTGAGACGCGACCAGAAGAGGTTTTCGCTCCAAACTCTTGGTATCGACCTTCGCAGCCGTCCACGGGTTGAGGTTCACGGGCTAGGAAGCGCTTTGACAACACTGGGCTTTTTCGGCGGAGCTCTAGATCGAGGTGGTCGTGCGGCCTGCGCGGCGAGGCATCGGCGCAGCTCTCCGCGCGTCGCTCACGAGTTTTGCCCGGGAGGCACGGAACACGAGAATTAGCGTGCGATGTGCGTGTTACACAGCTGGAGCCGATACTGCCGTGGCTATCGCCGGAGGGGTTGCGAGAGCTCGGGCTTATCGGCCGCCTCTCGCATCGCGGCGATAGCCTCTCTGATGCCGTAGTACACGATCACACCGGCGGCCAGCGGGTCGGCCCACCACCAACCGAGTGCTGCATTCAGAACGAGTCCGATGAGAACCGCGGTGGCGAGATACGCGTCTATAAGGGTGACTCGGGATTCTGTCACGAGAACGCTATTGTCCAGTCGCCTCCCCGTGACTCTCTTCCCGTATGAGAGCAGCAGCATCGCGACCAGCGTGGCTGCAAGCCAAATAGTGCCGACGACTGACGGCTGGGGATGCGTTCGCGTGATCAGAGTGATTACAAACTGACACGTGATGTAGGCGGCCAACGCGAAGAACGCTATACCGATCATCCGAAGTGCGATATGTTCACGGTGATCGTCGATGCCCTTTAACTGCCATACGACCACGAGCGAGGCGAAAATCTCGATCACCGAGTCGAGCCCGAACCCAGCGAGTGCGACAGAGCGTGCGTTTACTGCCGCGATGACCACCAAGACCGAGCCGACCACGTTCCAGCCGAGCGTGATGTACTCGAGCAGCAGCCCTCTTTGAATCAGGGTGGCAGAGTTGGGCTGGGCGGCCATGACTTTATTCTGGAGGATGATTCACGCGCCATCCTGGGTATGGAACCTGTGAAGTAGGCTCTCTCTAGACAGGATCCGACAACGAGTCCGGGTTCTTCATACCATGGTGGCCCGGGAAACTCGATGGGCAGACACCTGCAGAACGTAGCGGAGCGAGGCCCTCAACTCGAAATTCAGAGGCTTCGAGAGCCAACCGCTCTTCTGCAATTCTTCGGATATCGAGGCAGACTTGAACCTCTGATACCAGGATGCCCATGCGTGGAACTTACGGGGGGCGCCGTGTCCAGCGCTCACATGGCCTCTTTGATGCCCCTTTTGATCAGCCAAACGTTTGCCGGCCAGGCCGTAGCGAACCCGATAGTCATACCAATCTGCATGAAGAACCAGTAGACGGGAGAGTCTGGGTGCAGGTGGGGACCTGGAAAAAACAGCAATTGAGTGATTGCCATCCAGCCAAAGAGTCCCACCTCGAAGGCAGTCAATGACACGATGTCGGCTTTCGCGGCCTGGACCAAACCATCCCTCAGTCCGAGGTGCCGCATCGGTGCAATCGCAAAATATTGGAAGACAATCCCCAAGGACACGGCCAAAATGTAGTCCCCAATGAACTCGGGTACGAGCGCGAGACCAGCGATGGTGATCCCAAACGCAAAGATCAACCACTCTGCAAAGATGTCCGCAAGCGTGCAGCCGGCCCCACAGTGACTCACTCCGACCGCGTACGAGGCCCACATTGGTTGCGATGGGGGATGATTCATGTGATGTTGCGATCGCCAGACCTGACTTTTCGGTTGACCGAACCGTAGGTATCCCCAGACCGCAACCGGACCGAGATACAAGGCGGTCACGGGCCAGACGACGTTCATGATGGGCATGTCCTGATGACGGCCCCGTATTGCAATGTCGACGAGAATCCATGAGGCGCACAGACCAGCGAGCGCAAGCGCCGCCCATGAGGCCACGACGAGCCACGCCGGGTCATACACTCCATCCATCTCTGAAGTCCCGACGACCGGGTTCCCAAAACGCAAGTTCAATTCCTTGAGTCCCCACCTGATATCGGGGTTCGGTCGGAGAAACCGGGAGGCGCTTCCTTTCGACAACTAAGACGCTTGCTTGAGCGGTGAGCTGTTGGGTATGTCGCGTCAAACCGTCGCATGGCTCCGGCTGCTCTGGAAGGCGAGCCGACGAGCGCCTTGACGAGCCGGCCAGCGGGAGACCGCGTCTCGGCTCAAATAGTTTTTTTACAAAACGTTGGGTATAGGGTGCTGAAAAGTTGAAAGGACTTGGCTAAAGCAGGCGCCTCAGTCGTCGCCGTCAAGGGCTAATAATCCGGCGAATGCACCCGCCGAGACCGACCCGTAGATCACGTGGGCCGCAAGATCGGGCGCGAGATCTTTGGGTGCGTACTCCCAGATCGGCTTATACAGTCCGGCGATCGGCAGCACAATGTAGTCGCTCAGGAAAACGGCCGCGCCAAAGAGGGGGCCGGTCCAAGGCCGGAATTGCCTTGAGGAGCCTCCGAGGATGCCGTATACGACTCCCCAAGAGATGCCGTAGCCCCAGTGCATGATGTCGTTCATCGGGCGAGCCCAACGGTCGGGAAGCGGCCTCTGGGTGAACCCTTCGACCAGTCGTTTGCCGACCTTGCCTGGCGCCGATACGCTCTCCCAATCGCTCGGGCCGCCAAACTCCCACCGGGTCAGATTCGCTGGAGCCAGCTTCTGCCCGCTTCGGGCAAACAAGAAAAGGTCCATGGCTGCTGTGCCAACTCCGCCGGCGATTGCCCCACGAATGACGGCCCCTAGTGGTGAGATTGTCCGCATTGTGTACCTCCTGAGATCAAAACTTTCCGCCCGGCTCTCATCACGACGAGTTGAGTCTGTAGGCCCCGAGGGAAGCTTTCATGGTGTGCCCTTTCTAAACGACAACCGAGTCCTCATCCGGTACGTCCTTGAGACGCATCCTTCATCCGACTCTAACGGACATGTCCACCGGCACTTGGCCGGCCGCCCAGCGAACGCCCGCCTCGCAGTTTGTCGCGAACGCGTGGATGAGTGGTGTGCCGTACGGTATCAGCACGAAGTGGACCCGCCATGGCAATCACGATCTCATGGATGAGTGCGCTGGCTTCGAACTGCTACGTGGGTAAGGAGCCAGGGTGCCGTCGGATGTGCGACGACCTTGGTCAGCGGTCCAGCGCCCCGGCCACGGAAGGCCGGTCTACGGTGGAGTAACTCCACTACGTCGCCATGCTATGGAAGGCCGATCCGGAGCGAGGGAGAACGGCTAGGCAGGCCGAGTATGGCGAATCCCACATCTTCGTCTCGATCCTTGCTGAGCTTGAGATGGGTGGTCGAGCCCCAACGACGCCGTTGGAGCTCGACTTGCAGCGTTAACCAGTCAACCGCTCACAGCACGGCTGCTAGTTCTCCGCTTCGAAGGTGGAGTAGTAGTGGGGAGCTGATCGCTAAAGCGCGTTCTCCGTTTCCGCCGGCGGTACTCCTTACACCGTCGCGTGTTCGACCTGGCTCCTTACACCGTGGCGTGTTCGACCTGGCGGTACTCCTTACGCCGCCGCGTGTTCGACTGAAACGACGCCCTGCGTGTTCGGGGCAACGTCGAGGCGCGGATTGTGGGCCGCCAGTACCTCTGCTGCCGTGCGTGCGCGCTCCTCGGAAGTCGAATGGACGATAACCACCGTATCACCCTTGTGAATCCGCTCGCCCATTCCCGTCGCCAGCTCTTTCGGCAGACCGATCTGCACCAGTGCCGCGATCAGGGCATCCAGCGCTCCAACGGTCAGTGCTCCTGCCGCGCCGACTACCGCGCCCGAGGCAAGTACGCCAGCTATCGGGCCTGCCGCGATGATCAATCCGAGGGGAGGAAACAGCATACCGAACAGTGCACCCAGTACTCCGCCCCACACGGCGCCGGTGAGCAGCCCGGCTTTCGCCGCATGCCCTGTATCGGTGTAGACGACCGATATCTCCGATTCGTCGAATCCACCGTCCTTCAGGTCCGCCACCGCGGCCTGCGCGTCCTCCGCCCTCGGAAATGCAGCCGTAACGAGTCGAATCTCTGCCTGGGTAACCATGCGGAACCTCCATCTGATCTAGTCACTAATGGACTGTACGCAACGTCACTGCATGAAACGTTCCACACGCGTGGCCCCTGGCTGTCCCACGACAGAGCTCGGGCAGACACATCTACCGGGAACCGCGGACAATCAAGCTCTTCTTGATTGGCCCGTGCGACACGACTCAAGAGATCTTTGCGTTCGCACCGGGTGATAAAGGATTCATTGATGAAGCTGGGGAGAGCTGTGATTAGGCTCGACCTCATCGGTAGTCTTGACTACAGGTGGGGTTCGGCTGAGCTCTGCACCCTCGGAATCTTATGGAACTACACACGGACCTTCCCCCATCACCACGCCGCTGCTACTACGAATCCAACGTGAAAGGAGGAAGCGGCACTCGCTTCAGTAACATTCTGATTTGAGTGAACCATCAGCCATTAGATCTTTTGCGGTAACATTCGTTTCTGACTTGACACGCGCCTTCCTCGACTCAAGGTGACGGTAAGCGAGGTCGACGATTGTGCAGCCGCCGGACGACATCTTCGCGGACGTGAACGTGCAGCCTATGAACGTCAGTCTGATCCAGAGTCTGTCCAGGGCGATTAACAAGAGAGAAGCCTCCGCAAGAACGTCATGAAGTGGAGAGGGTCAGCCGCCTGACGGGGCGGTGATTGGGCATGTTCGCCGATTAAGAAAATCTTCCTGTAGGGCTAATGTCGAGCCGGATACATACGTTGCCGGAGACCACGTACCTCGCCGAGTCAGCAACGACGATCCCGGCAAGTCCGCTCCGAAGCGAGCCGATCGCCGCACGGATGGAACTGAAGAGAAGGGCGGTCGAATGGTAGGGGCTATGGTCGACCCGTGGAGGCGAGACCTTTCTGTGATAGTCCGATAGCCGCCAACATGCACCACTCAAGAATGCGACCGAGCTCACGATCCATAGGGTTGGGTGTCCCCGGACAGCCAGCAAGGGGAGCACGCATAGGGCCTGAGCGATATCGGCATCGACGAAGGCAAGGTTGCGTTTCCAGTCGAGAGCGGACAGCCTATCAGCCGCGCCGAACAGGACCACCGGAGTGATCTGACTCACAAGGCACGCAGCGGATGCAACCGGAGAGTCGGTACTGGCATACACGACGTAGGTCAACCCAACGACCGCGGAGGCAAAGCGGACCATCGAGGAGCTGCGTCGGAGGCTAGAGGCAGCGCCAGACAGGAAGCCTTGAGCGGATGCGAGGGGGTGAGGGACTCTAGAGAGCACGGTAAACGTCTAGCTTATCCGTGCTCATGAGAGAAACCAAGGAACGGCGTTTGGTAAGGCATCACCACACCAGGACATATCGAGATACCGGCACAGGTTGTGCCAAGTCACGAGCCCGAGTAGAACAGGCATTGGCCGACCGTGTCTACTCGGGTGGGCGGGTTAGGAGGACCGAGGTCTAAGCCCGCGATCGGCCCGGCATCGTAGACACGTCTGCGGCCGTCGGGCCGCAAATGGACTTGATGGTTGGAGCACAGACCGGGACGCTGGAGTGGGTGGGCCGCTCTATTTGACTGAGCAAGTCGTTCCGGCTGAACAGTGCCTGTTGGAGCAAAGCCGAACGCCCTACGTGTTACCCTATGTTATGAAGAAGACGAGTGTCTACCTGGACGAGGCTGATGTTGAAAGGCTGCGGCGGTTGGCTACGATCGAACGGCGCAGCCAGGCAGAGATTATCAGAGAGGCGATACAGAACTACGAGGCTCGGAGCGACCCGGACCGCGACTTCGCCCTAGAGGGTGCATGGGACGGCGACGGAACCTCCGTTGCCGGTGTCCTGGACGAGGAGCTTCTGGAGGACTTCGGTTCCTGACCATCATCGTCGATGCGCCACCGCTTGTCGCGCTGGGAGACAGGCGGGATCCGCTGCACGGGGCCGTGGTCACAGCTCTTCGCTCCACCCAGGATGCGCTCGTACTGCCGGCACCAGTGTCAGCCGAGGTTGACTATCTGGTGCGAAGGCGAGGGGGCGTCGGGGCGCGTAGGAGTTTCATGGAAGATCTCGCACGCGGCCGCTTTCGGGTCGAGGGGCTCACAGAAGTCGAGCACTCCATGGCGCTTGAGATACATGATCGCTACGCCGACTCCGATCTCGGACTAGCTGATGTCTCGGTAATCGTCCTGGCATTTCGGTACAGAACGACACGAATACTTACGTTCGACCAGCGTCATTTCCGAACCGTAGTCCCCCTTCAGGGAGGCGTTTTTAGCCTGTTGCCTGGTGATGCGGCGGGGTAGTGGGTAATAGGCGGTAGGTAGTAGACGGTAGACGTTGCGACACGATGTCGCGTACATAGCTGTCGAAACTCAGAAGACTTCGTAGGAGGGTTTATGAGGATTTGACCTGGGGTTCTGCCCCTTGACCCTACCGGAGCATGCGGCTGGAGTAATCCGGCGGTGTGAAGCCTCCGGGACAAGGTCGCCCTCCAGTGTGAGCAGCCGAACCGTGAGCGGAGGCTGTAGTCGCCAGCACCGGTGGCTGGGTGGTCGGGTTGATGGTATGGCTAACAGATGTGAACTGCCAGTGGAAGCGCCGTAACGTCTAACAAGCCGAGGGTGCTGTGCCGTCAAGGCAGAAGGCTTGGACCAAAAGGTACGTGACCAGGAGCAGGGCCCTCGTTTTGGTCCTGTCGCAGACACAACGGTCACCGGCGTACAGACAGAGCCTAACCCATTCAGGTATGTATGCGGAACGTGGTAAGCCCGTATCCCTCCCTTCCAGGGAAAGCAAGCCGTAAGGCGAGCCGATAGGGGTGCGGGTACAAGATCGCGGAGAAAGCCAATGCCGGCCGGTAATCGGTCGGATACGGGTAATGTGCCCGGCGCGAAAGCGAGCTGACTTCCGCGTGGTCTCCCGTCACGAGAGAGTTTGATCAAGCGGCTATGGAGGAAAAGCAGATGAGCGAGTCCCACGGCTTGCGTGCATCCTCCCACAGAACTGAGGACTGGCGCCAGATCGACTGGCGCCGGGTTCGACGTACTGTGCGCCGCCTCCAAGCGCGTATCGTGAAGGCTATACAGGACGGCAGGTGGAACAAGGTCAAAGCCTTGCAACGCCTGCTGACGCACTCGTTTAGCGGCAAGGCGCTTGCCGTCAAGCGGGTGACAGAGAATCACGGCAAGAGAACACCGGGCGTCGATGGGGTAACCTGGTCGACGCCACACCAGAAGATGACCGCCATAGACTCCCTGCGGCAGCGAGGCTATCAAGCTCAGCCGCTGCGACGAGTATATATCCCCAAGAGCACGGGTAAGCTGCGACCCCTGGGTATCACGACGATGTATGACAGAGCCATGCAGGCACTCTACCTGCTGGCTCTCGAACCCATCGCCGAGACCACGGGGGACGAATGCTCCTACGGCTTTCGACCGACTCGATCCGCAGCCGACGCTATCGAGCGATGCTTCAAATTGCTGAGTAAGAGAACGTCGCCTCAGTGGATCCTGGAGGGCGACATCCGCTCCTGCTTCGACTGGATCAGCCATGACTGGCTCCTGGCCAAGGTGACCATGGACCGCTCTATTCTTCGGACATGGCTGAAGGCGGGGTTTATGGAAAACGACTTCCTGCGGCCGACGAATGACGGCACCCCTCAGGGTGGCGTCATCTCGCCGACACTGGCCAACCTCGCTTTGGATGGTCTGCATACGCTGTTGCGAGATACGTTCCCTCAGCGGCAATCCTACAAAGTGAACCTGGTCCGCTATGCTGACGACTTCATTATCACCGGCACCTCCCGTGAGGTGCTGGAGAACCAGGTTCGCCCGCTCGTGGAACAGTTCCTCGCAGTCCGCGGACTTGAGCTTTCCGCCGATAAGACAGTCGTCACGCATATCGAGCAGGGGTTCGACTTCCTCGGACAAAACGTCCGTAAGTACAAGGGCAAGTTGCTCATCAAGCCTTCCAAGGCAAGCATCCGCTCCGTACTTCGGGAGGTCCGAAGAATCATAAGGACCAGTGGGAGTCTCACTGCCGGCCAGTTGGTGGAACGTCTTAACCCGGTTCTCTGGGGATGGGCATACTACCATCGGCACGTGGTCAGCTCCCACACCTTTGCCTCCATAGACAATCGCATCTGGTGCAACCTCTTCCGTTGGGCTCGACGACGCCACAAACGTCAGTCGTTCCGCTGGATCCACCAGACGTATTTCCTTCCTCATGAAGGTCGGCATCATGTGTTTACCGGCAGTGTTACTGTCGCTACCTCGTCTGAGTTGCGAACCGTGCGGATCTTCCGCATGGCCTCGCTTCCCATTCAACGACACCTGCTGATCCGTGGGGCGGCAAATCCGTTGGATCCCGCATGGAACGCCTACTACCAACAGCGTCGCCGATCTCGCATGATTCGATCTGCTGTAGAACCCCGTCCCGTCACACGGGCGGATGTGGAGGCTTGAGCCGGATGCAGGGAAACTTGCTTGTCCGGTTCTGAGGGGAGGGGGTGGTCGCAAGACTGCCTCCTTACCCGGTGTGGTAGACGGTAGACGGTGGACGGTGGACGGTGGACGGTGGACGGTGGACGGCGGGTTCGACGAATCTTGACGCACAACTGACCGGTCCTGAGTGGTGAGCGCCTGACCGAGCGCCATGTCGATCTCACGAATATCGTGGCCATAGATCTCAATCGCATGCAAGCGGCTTTGGGGGCTGCGGCCTACGAGGAACCAAGATCGGCCACATATGTGAGCCTGAGTGGGCACTGGCCAATCACAGTGGGTCCAAGCGTGCTCTCGGCATCGAGGCCAATAATGGCTACCGCATCGAAGGTTGATGCTCGGGGTTTATAAATACAGGATGGCTATGACTCAGCGTACAGATGTGCCGACAATTCGTTTCGAGTCCAAGTTGTGCACAGTGGACGAATCGACTATTTTGCGGCTACCCAAGACGGCGAGCGAGAAACTGCCGTCGCGCGGGCAGGTGGCGGTGCGGGGAACGATCAATGGCCATGAGTTTCAGACGGTGCTGGAACCGGACGGCAATTCGGGCCACTGGATGAGGGTTGATGCTGCGCTCCAGCAAATCTCGGGTTTAGGCGTGGGTGATACCGCGGCTGTTCAAATTGAGCCGACCAAAGACTGGCCTGAGCCGAGCGTGCCGGCGGATTTTGAGACAGCTCTGGCAGCTGCCCCTCAGCAGATCCTAGACGTGTGGAACGACATCACGCCTATGGCGCGATGGGAATGGGTTCGTTGGGTAAATGCAACCAAGAACCCTGACACCCGAAAACGGCGAGTGGAAGTAAGCCTTTCGAAGATGAACAGCGGGAAGCGACGGCCCTGCTGTTTCGACCTTTCCGCATGCACCGACCCGTACCTGTCGAAGAACGGCAGGCTTCTCGAGCCAGACTAGAGGGGTGATTTCGGGGAGCGAGGGACACTCCGCATGTCCCAGGCCTCAAGATCCACGAGCAAGGCGGTTGACCTGTGTCGTCCCCAGCTTATCGGTGGCTTAACGACAAGAGAGAAAATTGGAACGGGTGTCGGGACTAGAGAACCACGACTTTCTGCTTGGGAACTCGGCGCACTTCAATCTGTGAGCCCTTAGCTATGGGCCAGCGATCGCGAATGGGCCGGCCACGATGGCGAACTAGCCTCGCATGCCCATGGGGCACCACGAAGCATGAAAACGGCTCACGTTGGCCGCTTGGTTTTGGACATGGGGGTGAGGTCACGATGTTGACGACCGCGACCCGCGCCCCGGCCACGGAGGGCCGGGCTACAGTGGTCGCAGTGATGGTCGCCGTGGAGGATTCCAGCGCTATTTTCGAATTAGGCGTTGAAGTCCGGCTCGATCCTCCGCTACCCGGTGGCAGCTCCCTTTCGATCGAGAAGTGACCTCAAGTAATCTTCGAATTTGTCGAAGCTGGATTCCTGGCCGTCGAACTTGGTCATGTGGTCACGCCCAGCCTTGTCGCGGAACGACAGCTTCATCGTCAGCTTCGTCACTCCGTCGGTCTCTTGCAGATCAACCGACTCGACGGCGTGCGCATCTGGCCACCCTTCGAAGAGCCACGTCGCGACGGTCCGGGTCGGCGGCTCGACCTCCAAGTAGGTTCCACGAAACGAACACTCGGTTCCGTCTTCTGCTACGAAGACCTGGTGGTACTTCCCCCCAACCTGTAGGTCGATCGAGCACTCCTTCATTTCACAATCAAATGGAGCGAACCATTTGCTTACATGTTCCGGCCTGGTCAATACTTCGAACACGAGCCCGATCGGCGCGTCGAACTCGCGAGTGGTGACAACGTCGAGGTCGTTCGGGAATTCTGTGACTGCCGATCCGTATCGATTACGTGTCACTGCGCTCTCCTTGTTGTTGTTGCTGTAGGTCTTTGAGATAGTCATCCAACCGATCCAGCCGGTCATTCAGCGCCCGCTCGTACTTGGTCAGCCAGTCGTAGAACAGCTGAAGGGGCGCGGGTTCCAGACGGTACAGCCGACGCCGCCCCTCCGTCCGGCACTTGACGAGGCCCACCTCACTGAGCACCCGTAGGTGTTTTGAAACCTGAGGCTGGGACATCGAGAGGTCGTTCACGATCGCCCCGACCGCTTTTTCGCCCGTGATTAGTGCGTCCAGAATTTCGCGACGACGCGCCTCGGCAATTGCGTTGAAGACATCCGACGTCGTGGAGGAGCGCGCCATGCCATATTATATTCCAATATCGGCATATGTCGCCTCCGCTAGAGAGGCAGCCTTGCCGATCGCTCCCAGGGCTCAGGGACGACTTGCTTTGCGAGGTCGGAAAACAACCAATCGGTGCCATATGGGGCGGCGCCAAGACGAAGGTTGGTTGGCCCAACCCCGAGGATGAACTCGATGATCCGGACAATCGCCGCCATCGGAAGCTTTTATACCTTGCCTCTCCGACAGACGAGCCCGCGCCGGACGGGAGACTTAGCGCCGCTGGGGCTCAGTTGACAGCGGGATCGAAGACTACCTTTATGTAGCCGTCTTCTCGCCGATCAAACCGGCGAAATGCGTCTGGTGCATCGGCGAGTGGGAGCCGGTGGGACACTATCGTGCTCGGCTTGAGCCGTCCGGCAACAATCAGGTCGCGCAAGAAGGCATTGTAACGCTCGTCGTGGTCACGGCCCATCCCGATGGTGATGTCCTTGCGGAAGAGAGTCGGCCAGGGCACAGCCAGATCTCCTCGTGCCTCCAGATCGCCGTTAGGTCTGGAGTCATGAGGCAGGAACACGCCAACGATCCCCAGGCGGCCGGTCGGGTTGATCAATTCGGCCAGGGCATGGATCACAATGTCAGGGTTTTCACGGCCGGGAACCGTCCAGTCGTGTGCCTGGAACCCGATGGCGTCGATGCCGCAGTCCACCCCACCCATGACATCTTCCCCGCGAAATGTCGGACCGGCTCCATTGCGGCGCCGCGATCGCTGCTCCCGGACCTGCTCGACCGGGTCACCCTTACTGAAATCGATCGGGATCGCGCCGAGCTCCCCTGCCTTCTCGAGTCGAGCAGGGATATTATCGACCACGTAGACCTCCGATGCTCCACGTAGCTGGAGGGCACAGTAAGCGGTCAGCAAGCCAATGGCTCCAGCGCCAAACACGGCGACGCTATCGCCTGGTGAGACCTTGGCCAGCTCGGTGGCATGGTACCCGGTTGGAAAGGCGTCTGAGAGCAGGACGAAGTCGTGTTCCCAGTCATCGCGGGGCTCCCCCGGAAGCCGCAAACAGTTGGCATCGGCGAAAGGGACTCGCACCAACTCCGTGTCCGTCCCTCGATAGCCTCCCATCCCGGGATAGCCGTACGCGGCACCAGCCGTGCCCGGATTCGTGATCAGACAGGCATCAGTGTAGCCGCGGACACAGTTGAGGCAGAACCCGCAGCAAATGTGGGTTGGCACGGTTACCCGGTCACCTTTCCTGACCGTGACGACGGCGGAGCCTACCTCCTCGACGACCCCGAGAGGCTCGTGCCCGATGACCATCCCGGCGGCATCTCCCATCCGACCTTCATAGATGTGCAAGTCAGTCCCACAAAGCGCACAGGAGGTTACACGCAGCAAGACGTCAGTTGAAGCCTCTATCGTTGCGTCTTCGACCGTTTCCACCGCGACCTCGTTCGGGCCGCGGACTACAACCGATCTCATGGGTTGGCTCCTTTCAGATTTGTCTAACCTGTTTTCGCACGTTTACGCGGTAGGCACGTAAGTGTGAGATCTGCCGTCCCACCATCCGCGGTGTCCGGACCATCGGACTAAACCGGTCGTCAGAAAGTGCGGCCGACTCATGCGACCAGAACCGCTCCAATCGCCGAAGATACTCCCCAAATGCACCTTCTCACGGAACGGGTGATTGAGCTCCTCCGTCCACGGAGTCCCTCGCGTAGGTAGGGGCGCCTGAGCCCACAAAGCCGGTACCGGGGAAGTCACCATTTTGTGAGAACCCGGGCTTGCTGCGCAGCAGATCGTACTCGTCAATTCCGAAACGCGGTTACGCGGGGTTCTCAATTTGGAGCGATCTGGGGGCAGCGCGTTTCGTGAGCAGCACATTAAGCCTGGATCGATCCCAAATCCGACTAGGATACGAATTCGCTTGTTCGTTAATTGAGGCGCCAGTGGCCCGAATTCCGAGAAGTAGAAGAACCAGTCAATGTGCTAAGGCAGTATCTCGACATACCCGTCCGTTCCGTGCACGCGTATCCGCTGCCCATTCTTGATGAGCCGCGTCGCTTGCTCCACGCCCACTACGGCCGGCAAGCCGTACTCGCGCGCGATGACCGCGCCATGGGTCATCAGACCGCCCACCTCCGTTACCAGAGCGGCGATCGCGACGAACAGGGGCGTCCAACTGGGGTCCGTGTAGGCGGTGACCAGGATGTCACCGGCTTCGAGATCGGCCTCGGCCATGTCCAGGATGACGCGGGCCCGCCCCTCGACGATCCCGGCGGAGACCGGTAAGCCGACCAGCGCGCCGGCAGGCACGTCATCGCGCCGGTACGCCCCGGCGATGACCTCGCCATCCGATGTGAACACCCGGGGCGGCGTGAGCGTCTGATACGACCTGAACGCGTCCTTGCGCTCGCTGGATCAGCTGATCGTCGACTTGGTTCGTGCGCACGGCGTCATCGAGCTCCTCGAAAGAGAGGTAAAAGATGTCCTCCTTCTCATCAATCACCTGGGCGTGCACGAGGCGGTCGGCCTCTCCCAGCAACGCCTGTTTGTAGACAAAGTAGCGGCTGACCATGCCGTACTTCGGGTACTCCCGGTACCCGATGAAGGTCCGGACTCGGTCGATCTTTCTCTTGGTCTCATCGGCCTTCTCCGCTCCGTCCGGCAAGGCACGAACGCGTTCCAGCACGTCCTGTTCCTTCGTCCGCGCCTCCTGTAGGCCCTGCTCGAACCGCCGTTCGCCGGCGCCCGGCTCAAAGTTCTTGACATTGCTGAGAATCAGCGGCAGGAGTGTCATGGGACGCTCGCTCCAACGCGGCCTCGTGATATCGATCTCTCCGGCGCAGCGCATGCCGTACTTGTCGAGAAAGGACCGGATCGCATGCGCCGCTTCCCGTCCGCCCGCAAGCTTGCCTAGGTCATCCAGAAAATCGTCATCCTCGGCCTGTTGCAGAAAGGCGACCACCTCCGGATGCGGCCGGATCACATCGGCGACGTCCAAGAGCGCCAGCCCCATCTCGGACGTCACGTTGTTGGGGACGGACTGCGCGAGCGTGTCAGCGGCGTTCGTCTCGCCCAGCCACGCCTGCAGGTGTTCGTTGAGCCACGAGGTGGCCTGCATCGCAGACATGAACACCTGATGGCTCCGGGGATCGAACAGGATCCGCTTCAGCTCCTGGATATCCATCAGGATGAAGTCGATCAGAGCCGGTCCGGATTTCGTCCGGATGTCGCGCTTCAGGGTGGCGATTGAGGCCTGGTTGCGCTCGATGAGCGCTTCGACGATGGTCGGATCGGTGTCGATCGGCACAGGCTTGGTGCCAACCGGCCTCTCGCCGGGACCGTCGTCGGGGAGCGAGGTGATGAAGTCGCCACGTCGGACGATGGTCTGCTAGCGCGTCCCCGATCAGCGGGTCGGATTTTCCCATGACCTCCAGGAGGGCGGCCCGGCTCGCCGGCGACGCCAGGTCTCGGGCGACGTCGACGAACAGCCTTCCACCGGCCACGTACATCGGCCGGAGAGTGGTCATCTGCCAGAGGGAAAGCCCCAGGGGCTTCATGGCGTCGGTCATCATCTGGCCATGGCCGACCGAGACGTAGACGTGGTTTTCTTCATCGCCGACCGACGGGACGGGGAACAACGTGGTGATCGGCCGGCTCTGGACGATCATGAAGTCACCGTCGACCAGGCACCATTCAATGTCCTGGGGGCTGCCGAAGTGCCCTTCGATTGTCCTTCCCAACTGGGCGAGTCGCACGACCTGCGCATCGGTCAGTGCCGGGTGCTGCTGCCGCTCCAGGTCGATCGCTTCTTCTTTCGTCCCGCCGGCAGGCGAGGCATAGATGGCAAGCTGCTTGCGGGCGACTACCTTGGCGACGATCTCGTCGTCGCGCACCTGGTAGACGTCCGGGTTCACCCGGCCTGAGACCAGGGACTCGCCGAGGCCGAAGCCGGCCTCCACGTAGGCGACCTTCCGGTTAGACGTCAGGGGGTCGGCGGTAAACAGGATACCGGCCGCATGGGGGAAGACCATCTGCTGCACAACCACGGCCATGTGGACCTTGCGGTGGTCGAAGCCGTTCCGTAGGCGGTAGGTCACGGCCCGCTCGCTGAAGAGCGAGGCCCAGCACAGGTTGATGTGCCGGAGGATCGACGCCTGCCCCACGATGTTCAGGTACGTGTCCTGCTGGCCGGCGAAAGAGGCCGCCGGAAGGTCTTCCGCGGTCGCACTCGATCGGACCGCGTAGGCGGCCCGGTCGCCGAGCCGATCGAGCGAGTCGACGATCGCCGCCGCAACATCGTCGGGCATGCTTATCGCTTCGAGGGTCCGGCGGATCTCCGCGCTGAGCGTGTGGATCGCCTCCCGGTCATCCGGGTTCAGGCGCGACAGCCGATCAAGCCGGTCGTCGATCGATGGCGCTTCCGCCATGATCCGCCGGAAGGCCTCCGTCGTTACACAGAAGCCGGGCGGCACGCGGATACCTTCGATCACGCGAAAGCTCCCCCAGCTGCGCGCCTTTGCCGCCAACGACCGCGACCTGCGTCCGGTCGACCTCCTCGAAAGCCAGTACATAGCTCCCCATCCGTCCAGCCTCCCCCTTGAGTCCCGTGGCCTCTCTCATTCCTACTGTGACGGTAGCCGGTTGACGGTTCACGGTAGGGCGTATCGTCGGTCGATCGGTGTGGAGAGCAGACGTTCGCGACGTCGCAGGTGTCCGCGAGGCGGGAGGACCCCGGAGTTCTTCCGGATAGTGGACAGGATTGAAGAAGTGGTTATCGATGTCTCCATGGCTCCGTCGATCGAGATCCGGACCGGCATACCCGTTACGGGCCAGAACCTAGGCCCGTTAGCCAGTTTGCAGGGAACTCCTTCGAAAGAGTGACGGTGCGCTCCGTCGCGGTCCTAGATCCATAGACGCCTGCCTTCGGTGAAGGCCATCTTCGTCCGGCCCGGGCCCAGACGTACCGGATGTTTAGATTCGCGCAGTCCCAGTCTCCGTCGGTTCAACACCATCAAGCGTCGTGCTGGGACTCGGCTTCTTCGAGCCCTGGCTGTTCATAGACGCCCATCACGTTGCCGGCAGGATCTCGAAACGTGAAATAGACCTCCGAAGAATTCGGATCTACGGACTCGACGATCTCTCCCCCAGCGGCGACCACCGCATCGCTCGCCCGCTCGGCATTCGCGACCATCACGTAGACAATCAAACCGGGGTCAGAATGAGGCTTGCGGCCGAGGACCCATGTCCCGCTGACCTCGTTGAGGGTGTCGTCGAAAGCTGAAGCGCCGTCACCTCGCTGTCGGATCCCCCATCCGAGGCGCTGCGGTAGAACTCCGCCGAGCGATCGACATCCACGGCAGGGATCTCGATGTAGCAAATCTTTCCCGTTCGGTCTCTTGGCTCAGTCAAGTTGTCCTCCTGACGTCAGTCATCCATGTCGCCACGACACCACGAAGTACGAAAGTAGACTGGTGGTTTCCAGACCTTGCACGAAGGTTCACTCGGCATTATCGACCACCGACATCCCCGGCCTCCTCAAGGTCGCCCACCTGTCCATAGCCTAGTTCGCCGGACGTCATTGGTCCCGCTCCGACGTTTCCGAGTAGCCCTTAGCAAGGAGGCGAAGCAGCCGACCGCGCCCCGACATGTGAGACCAGGTATACCTATCTCCATTTATATGCCCGACGAGAGGGCCTTGGGAGCCTTGTGTCTCCAGGCCATTTCCAGCAGGTCGCGCACCAAAGGCTCATCGGCCAGTCCCAGATCGAGTTTGACGCAACTGAGGCGACCGCCCCACCACACCTCCGAGCAGCCGTCAGGCCTCGAGGCCACGGCCTCCAAGATGCTCTCTCCGGGAGCCATCACGTGAAGATGGTTGGCGTCGGGCACCGTGCAGAATATCTTTCCTCGCACCCGGAACGACACCATCCCGTGATGGTCCTGCTCGGTCGCCTCAGGAAACGACAGGGCGATGTCCCGGGCCTGTTCCATTGATATTGACATGATCGAATCTACGCCAAATCCGGACACTTGGGTCGGACGAGCAAGAGCTCTCCACGCATCTAATGAACGACGCACGCGTTACCGGCCTGTGTTGGTAAGCAGACCCATGCGCTGGAGTGCGAGGTGCATTTCAGTGCGACTTGAGCGATTCCTTTGGTTCTCCAATGTACCCGATGATAGTCGACGGAGCCTTGTCATAAACGTCCCGGCGAGACCAAATCCACCGCCTCGGCGACAGTCGAAAACAAGTCATCGAGGTCGAATGGAATAGGCAGCATAAATACTTTCGCCTCCCGTTCTTTTGTCTGCTCTCCGGATGAAAGGTTGGCGGAGCACACAATCACTGGAATGTTTCCCATTTCGGGATCGCTCCGCAGCTGGGCCAGTATTTTCCAGCCGGTATCGGGCTCTTCCATCCGAATGTCCAGTACGACGAGATCAGGTTTCTCAGCTCGTATGGTGGGCACCGCAAGCGGGCCTCTTCTAACCAGCATCGTGGATAGGCCTCGCTGTTCTAAGAGCGTCTGAATTAGCCCGAGCATGGAGCTGTCATCGTTTACGATCACAGCCCGTTTTGCATCCAAACCCCCACCTCTGGCTGGCCGACATTAACGGGAACAACGAGCTATGGCTCGCATCGGTGCACGATTGGGGCCATGAATATCGCGACCCTCGTCACGTCAGCTTCAAGCATCGCCAGCAACTCGACTCGACCGGTCGTCGTCGCGGTCTCACTACGTTTTGCAAGACAGTGGAAGGTAAACAATCGCGACAAGTCGATTGAAGCGATTCTGCTCTGGCCACGACATTGCGATGTCGAATGCATCGCTTACTACATCACTGCGTTACTGCAGTCGGCTCACCTCGGCGAGCGCAGACACAACCAAGTCGTCAGGTGGCCATCCTCGTGTTTCGCCCTTGTGGTGATACAAGCGACATCCCATTCCGAAGTCCGCTCGCTCGCGGGCCGAGGGTTCCACGTCCTTCCCGTTGACTCTCAGGCTGGGGGAGCCCAGGAACCTCAGCCTGTTTGCCTCCTGTGAATCTGCGACTCGAGTGTGCTGAACCGTCACGTCATGGTTATTCCGTGCGATTAAGCGATCCAGATGTTCTGCAAACGCTCTGTAGTGGGGGCAGCCTTCGAAATACAGCAGCTCTACGAGCACATGCACCTCCAAGGTGGCGGCAATCGATCCATGCACGTCGCCCAATTGTCGCGAATCTATGTCTGCGATTGGCCGGCCCGAGCAGTTGGTGCCTGAGGTTAAACACTGGCCAGGTTGAAACGGAGCACCGAGGCGTGTTGGCGACTGCCTCGCACGCGGCCCGAGCATTCAGCCACTCGGTCCATCGCTAAGACAAAACCGTCTACCGCTGTCGCTCGACCAGCCCCTGCATCACCCCCGTCGCATCCTGATAGGATCCTGCCGCGACGCAGGCAGCCCCCGAAGGACAGGCAGATTTGCCGATGGCCCCCGCCGACCGACGCGTGTTGATTCCGCGCTTCCCCTGAACCGCGAACGCTCACCTGGCGAGCTCGGTGTGCAAGCGACGCAAGAGTTGGCGAGCTTGGCATCAAAGTGCCGGATTGGTCTTGAGGGCAAAGGCATCGGCCAACGCATCGCTGGAGAAGCTCGGCGAGGCGCTAAATCAAGTGTTAGCTGCGGAGGCGATCACGGTCGGGATAGGGCGGAAGAGACCCCCGTAGTTGGAGCCCTCATGAAGCAAATACGAAAGTCGCGGGACACGGCGGGGGCCAACTCGGGTCGCCGAGCACACAGACGGAGATCGCAGGCCGCATAGGCGCCGGGTCAGCGTGGCCCTCGAAAAGCTATTCCAGCGTTGTGATGGGCTTGTACCGGATGCCGAGAGGAATGTGTGGCTTGGCGACCTGTTAGGAAAGTGCTACACTTAGTTGACATGAATGCATCAGCAACCGTAGCCCAGAAGATCGACTCGTCCCCTCCCGGCACCTTTCTCAGTGCTTCCGATATTAAGGGGGTGCCCCGCACGGCCGTGGATATTGCCTTGTCGCGGGCAGTCAGGTCTCGAAAGGACTTGGTGAGAGTGTCTCGTGGCACTTACTGGAAGGGTCGACCTACGAGGTTCGGGCCAGGCAGACCCGATGCAGTAACAGTTGCTCGCTCGCGGGCCGGAGACCGAGGGGTTGGACCAACTGGTTGGCTGGCCGCCAACGAGCTAGGCTTATCGACTCAAGTGCCAGCCCATCCTGAACTGGTCACAGTAGGGCGACCGCCGAAGGGAGTTAGTGGAGTGAAGTTCTCACAGCGGTCCAATCTTGACAGGGTGGATCTCAATTACCTAGACATTGGATTGCTTGAGGTCCTGCGTTCGTATCCCCACTATGCCAATGTGACTTGGCAACAGCTGGCGGACCGTGTGCGTGATCTGTCACGGCAAAGGGTAGTTGATGTTGATGCTGTCGCAAAGGTGGCTGCAAAGGAAAGGTCCATACCTCTCAAGTCCAACGTCCAGCGGTTGATGGCGACGCTCGCAGAAGCGTGACTCCACTGTCGCTGCGAAGCGAACCTGACGGACTTGCCGCGCTCATCGGTAACGCGGCGAGTTCGCGGGAAATCCCACAAGGCTTCATCGAAAAGGACTTCTGGGTAACCGAGGTCCTCCGAGCTTTGTCCCTGCCTGCAGGTTGCGGGCCTTTCGAGCACTTTGGCTTGACGTCGTGTACAACACCGCTCCGACCCATCCGGCGAGTACAGGGCGCGTGTGTGGCTGGCCTGTGGACCGAACCGTAGTGAGCCAGTAAATCCGGTTTTCCGCAATTCGCGTCTGGGCTTCTACCCACGGGAGCGGCGTTACGGGCTGCGATTCGACCACCATGAGGCTTGCCCTCGGATTCAACGCCGGTATTGTCATTTCGACCCTCCAGGCATTACCTCATTCCTCTCCAATTATGGCGCGGGCATAGGGAATCGTCGCCGCACCGCATTGGGCTTGACCGCGCTGTATTGGCGCTTTCAGCACGTTATCGATCCTGCAGCCCGCGCCCTGTCGCGCATCTCGCACCGTGAGGCAATATTTCCGATACGTTTTACAGCCGGGCTGACCCCAGTTTCTGCAAAGGGTGGGAGGCATTTCGCCCCACTCAATTGCACCCGCTCGATTAAAGAGCGGCCTTGTTTCCGGCCACGTCCATCCAACCAGCGCGTTGGCGTGCCCATGCCCCATTCCATATTCCGACTTGAGGTATCGACGACGGCCATGTGCTGTTCGAGGCCGGAGTTGGCGATGATTTGTTGCCATGCACCAATTGAACGCCCGTACTTCTTCTCTATCGAGGGAAAGTAGGAGGCCGGGCCTTGTTTGGGCCACGGTGCCGACTGAACTGTCACGACTTGTCCTCCTTAAATCCTGTGCTTGATCTCTTGAACGTCACGACCCGTTCAAGAGCCGTTGCCGGCGGTGATGTTGACCTGCCAGCCGATGCCGAACCTGTCGATGAGGGCCCCAAAGATGTCCCCCCAGAACATCTTCCGAGCGGGGCCTTGACCATCCGCCCTTGCTGAGCCGGTCGAAGATGGTTCGAAGAGAGCTCTGTCACCGCCCACGAGCGTCAGCTCGATCCGTGTTTGCACGTCGTTGGTCGCGTCGGACCGGTCGCTGCGCGAAGGGTGAAGCTTCCGGTATCGAGCGATCCATTCACGAGAAGGTTTTTGTCGCTTTCGGACGCGCTCGGATCGATCTCTGCCTTACGGGTGAGCGAGAGCTCGCCTCCGAAAATGCCCTTGTAGAAGTTCATTGCCTCCTCGGCGTTGCCGGGGAAGAACAGGTATGCCTCTAGTTTCATTGGTGATCTCCTATGTATGTATGGATGGATGCCTACGATGTTGCGCTTCTGTATCAGCTGGCTAAGCTACCCCCTTTCGCTCGCTGGGCTCGGTGTAATACGAGCCCTTAGAAAGTGACGACATGGTTTGAGCTTCGACGAAGGACACCCACAGCATGGCCACGCCGACGCCGATGAACAGGGTCAGCGTTCCTCCCGGCGCACCCCCGGAGAGCACGCCCAGCAGGCAGACGACGCCCGCGGCGATGGATAGGAGCGTCCAACCTGTGTGTCGCTCTGCCTTGAACCGGCGACTCAGGACGAAACACACCAGTGTGAGGGCGAGGAACGCAAGGCTGCCACAGACCATGTGAAGAACCCCGTGCCAGCTCGAAACCGCCGATGCGCTTGCCGGGGTCCCGGGTGGGAACCCGCTCGCGGGGTCCGGGTGGAAGATGCCTCCCCCGATCAGGCCGGCACCGTAGATAGAGAGAAGGATGGGAACCCAGCGATGGCCGCGTCCGCCCTTGAGGGCATGCCGCATTCCGATCGCTCCTCCTATGCTGAGAGCGCCCGTCAGGAAGAAGCTCAGGCTTTCGACCCATCCGGGGCTTCCAAGCGTCAGCAGGCTCACCGCGTTCTTCACGATGTCGAAGCCTGGGCGTAGAGCGATCTGCGCCAGTGCGACTCCGACGAAGAGCGGGCCCGCCGCTGCGCCGCCGAATAAAAGACGTCGCACCGTCACGATTGATGTCCGAGCGGCTCCCGTTGCATTTGGGACAGAGGGTCCTGCTACGACCTGCTCGATCACGATTGAACCTCCTTGGTTGGTATCACGGGTGACGCCCGTTGCATTTGGGGCTGACGGCCCTGCTACGACCTCCTCGATCACGACTGAACCTCCTTGGTTGTTATCAGGTCCTTGGTAACTACACCGTATAGTACCATCACGAAACTGCTCCGTGGGTGCTTCTGAAGTGAGCCAGCTCACAGGAATCAAAAAGGAGACCGCGTTGGAAGCCGTAGAGACAGACCCGAATCACTCGCTCGGCGCGGAAGCGGGCGGCCATTCTCGAGGCGGCCACTCAGGCGTTCTTGGAAAAGGGCTACATCGGTACGAGCGTCGACGAGATTGCCGCCATAGCTTCAGTGTCCAAACGGACTGTCTACCAGCACTTTGGTGACAAACAGGCGCTCTTTACCGAGATCATTCTGGGCACTACCAGTCAAGTCGACGAGGTTGTGAAACTCGTTGCGAAGACGCTCGAAACGACGCGGGATTTAGAGAAGGACCTCACGGCACTCGCGCGTGGCTTCCTGACGACACTCATGCGACCGGAGCTTCTTCGGCTGAGGCGACTGGTGATCGCAGACGCCTATCGCTTTCCCGATCTTGGAAAGACCTGGTATGACCAAGGATTCGGACATGTCTTGCAGACGCTCGCGGCCAGCTTCCAGCGGCTTTCCGACGACGGCAAACTATCGGTCGACGATCCGGACCTGGCCGCCAGCCAGTTTGTCGGCATGCTCCTCTGGATCCCGGTCAACCGCGCGATGTTCACCGGCGAACTCAGGATAAGCCGAAACGAGATTCAGCGCTTTGCTCAGGCCGCTGCCCAAACGTTCCTGCGAGCCTATTCTGGGACCGGACCACATCCCAAGCTATCGCCTTCAGATTGAGTTCGCCCACTAGCAACTACTAGCTCCGACGCGCGAACGAGGTTTCTCGATCGAGCCATGGGAACATTTGTGACCGTACCCCTCGTTCGAGTGAGTGGTCTGACCGATCTACGTGTCGATGCTCAGCTCGAGGACGAATCTCGCCTGCTGAATATTAGGTGCGTGACGCCGCTGGGGCTGCTGACCGCCTCGACTCCAAAGCGGTCCTCCAACGCCTCCTGGCTGTCCCAGAGTTGCTCCACCCGCCCCAGGACGATTGGCACGACGACGACATGGAGGTAATCAATAAGGTCGGCGGCCAGGAACTCCCGGACGGTTGTCACCCCTCCGCCGATTCGAATGTCCTGTCCCGGAGACATCTCGCGGGCCTGAATCACCGCATCATCGGGGGCGGCGTCAGCGAAGTGAAATGTGGTTCCGCCTTGCATCTGTATGGGCGGCCTGTAAGTGGTGGGTAAGCACTAGAACTGGTGTGTGGAAGGGAGGGTCGTCGCCCCACCAACCTTTCCATTGCTGATCTGGCCAGGCACCGCGATAAAGCCGAATAAAAACCGGCCCATGATCTTCACGCCGATCCCAGGGGCCCAATCGCGGGCAAACAAGTCATCGATTCCTGTGCTCCCGCCCAGCTCCCCTTGCATCGCGCAGAACGTCCGTGTCGGGAAGAACCACTCATGGAGCCGGGTGCCTGCATGACCAAAGGGAGCCCTCCATCGTTTGGCCCTCGCCGGTACCGAATCCGTCAAGCGAATTGAAAAGTTATGTACTCGGACTCGCGACATGCCGCTCTCCTATCCGTTTAAGCTCAGTCGATAAAGGCTCGTGTCTCTAGGGCGCGATGACCCCACTTTGCATTCCGTATCCGGGCCGATACATTTGTTGAGGGGGCGTCCTCTCGGCGGGTTGTCCCGATCGATTGGCACGACCGTTTCCTGAGTTTATGACGACAGCTCTCGGCGAAGACAGAAACCAGGTCCGGGCCTTTCGCCGACGTGCCCTATTCGAGTGCACGAGGCTGGCCATACGGCCATCCGTTGCGCCTCCGGCTGAGCCGACTCAAGGTGATGGTTCGGAGTGGAAGCTAAGTGGATCGGGTCAGACTCTCCGAGTGGGAACTACACGGGAACGCTGACGCTAAGTGTCTTGGACGGCCTGAGACGGTCTAGGCCAAATCGGCCTGACCGTCGCGCTGGGCGCGATGTCTCAGAGCGCCCGAACCTCAGCGAGTCGCTTGGCTGAGTAATCGTCGTCCCAGCAGACGGCGGCTTCCCATGCGGCCGATGCTTGCGCGGCGATCTCGTAGGCGCCGTTTCGAGACCGGCGGCGTTGTGGGGCAGCACCAAGTCGAGGTCGGGGACATCGACATGTGACTCGTCCCAGTCGATCAGCGCCACCCGATCCGCGGTCATGCGGACGTTATCCTGGTTGGGGTCGCCATGGACGACGCATGTCTCACGTCCGGCGAATCGCGCCCACGCTGCTCGGCATCGAGCCACGGCCTCAGGCGGCATCGTGCCGAGGTCGATCTTCGTTCCAGTCTGAGCGTGCAGGAGGTCGGTGGACGATCGCCAGCCTGGGCGCTGCGGCCAGCCCTGCGTCAAACCGTGCAACACGCGGAGCGTGTCGGCCACGCGACGCCAGTCGGCCTGCGTCTCGGGCGGCCCGCCCTCGACGTAGGTCATCACCACTAGACTTCGGCGAATAGCCGGCCGTCCGCTGTCGGGATCGGAGCGGCACGGTGAGACCTCCACGGTTAAGGCGTTGGAGGAGCTTGGTCTCCCATGCGAGGTCAGCGTCGCTCCTGGCACCGAGCGCCCAACGGCTAGCTGCCCGTTGACGCGCAAGCTCCACACGTCGTTGGCCACTCCGCCAGCGAGTGGCGCGATGCGAACGATGTTGTCACCCCACTGCTCGAGTGCATCCCATCCCATTACGACATTTTCGCAGAGTCGAACATCGATCGCGTCCGAGGCACGGCGATTGAAGTGCTCGACCGGTCCCGGCCTTGACGTTTCTGAGCAAACTGCCAATTGCAAACGGCTTGCTAGCCGCAACTTTAACAAAGTCGTCGGTTTGCATGCATTTCGCGAGATTTCTCGACAAATGAATTCGCGACAAGGATGGGATATGTCTAGGTCTGTGCTCGGCGTGGCACGCGTCGCGTTGGACTCGAACTTCTCGTATTCCCTTGCGGACTGGCTAACTGGCGCTCGAGGTCAGTGAATGCGTGGATGATATCGGGAGCCTCGAAGGCACGGTTCCGGTGTCCCACGGACACTTGTTGGAGCACACTTGCTTCGACAACCGTGCGATGGCTTCGTTGGTTGCCTGATGAGTCCTTCCTATCAAGGTTGCGCCACTGTTCACCGTGATGATCGGCGCGCCTGGCAGGGCGCTTAACAGGAGGTCCACGGCTGAGTTTGCACGCACACGTCCCAGGCGACTGCGCCAGGTCTGCGGATCTCCTCGATTCGGCTTTCAAAGCTGCCGCGTCTTCGGTCGAGCGTCGTGCTGCAGTGGCGAACAGCCCAACCCACCGATTTATACCTTCTCGCGCTGCGCCGAGCTTGCGGATCCGCGATACCGGGTTGCCGTAAGGCCATCGATGTAGTCGCGGGACCATGTGGCCAAGATGAGTGAGATCGGCGGCAGGACCGTGGGTGTCAATCCGCGGCGCCGCAAGATCAAGTGGATCAGTGCGCGGCCGACGCGGCCGTTGCCATCGATGAATGGATGAATGGTTTCGAACTGTGCATGTGCAAGCGCTGCCTGCGCTATCGCCGGGAGGTCGTCGCGATTCGAGAACCCGATCAGGTCGTCGAGTAGCTCCGGCACGACGTTTGGTGGCGGCGGAACAAATGCAGCCGAGCAGGGATTGTAGTCGCTTCCACCAATCCAGTTTTGCTCCTCGCGAATCGTGCCGCCATACTCTGCTAAACGGCCGGACGCCAGGAGTCTTCGATGTATCTCAAGGAGATCATCGACGCTGAGCTGACTCCCGGTATGCACGCGCTCGACTGCGAAGACCATGGCGTCGATGTTTCCGAGGACTTCGTTTGCGGTCACGTCCGATGACCTTTCGCCGATCCCGATCGCAACTTCGGCACGCAACAATCGCTGAGGACCAACCTCTAAGCCTTCGATCTTCGAAGAAGCAACCGATTCCGCACGAAGCAGCAATCGAGCCAGAGCCTCGAGATCTGCCAGCGCTATCGCACTGTGATTGAGTTTGATGATGGCCGCCTCAGCGTCGGCCACGTCTGCAGTCACCGGCCATCGAGGCTGATCGAGCGATCCGCAAGGGTGTCTGGACGTAGGCTTCGTATTCGCATGGTTGGCGATCTCGACGTGGCAACCCAGATTCGAACGATGCCGCCCAAGGACGGCGGATAACCTTCGCCATGGATCCTCTTTAATCAAGGATACCGCATAACCTTGATTAAGGGTGTCGCCTGATCAAGGTTAGAGGCGAGGAGCCCTCGTACATCCCTCGACCTTGCAGGAGCGCGTCGCTTCGCTCTGCGAACCCAGTCGGGCAGGATGCTGAGTTCGACGAGGAGCGACAGCGGTTCCGAATCAGGCGGGGCGTGGCCAGAGACCGAATCATCTCAACCCTTTACACCGAGGCCCGTCATGGAAGTCAAAGCGGGGATTATTCGACGGGTTCAAGGCTCATGTGTAATCGGCGTTGTCGTTGGCGTCCCGTCGGGGGCCTACGTGTGTGGGCGACTGCGAGCCAAGGTGGTGTGACCGGCCATGCGTGGTACTCGCCCGGGAACCTCGTGTAACGGTCCAGTAACGGTTGGTCGTGTATCCTCTTTACTGTAGGAAAGCAGGGCAGCCGTTCTGCCAGTCCAGACCAATTCAACCACTCGGAGGGAAAGGTACGATGATACTGGGCAACTCCACTCGCGCTCGATTCACGCGGCTCGCGACGGCGGTCGCCTTTTGCGACGGTCATCACGTTCGGTCAGGTCACAACGCCGATCGGCTCAAGTTGTCGGCCGGCGCCTCTCCCTCAGGTGGCCGCTCGACCCGGATGAGTCCGAGCCATATTGGCGCCGATATCGCTCGGCTGCCTCTGGCCTTCGAGCCCAACCGAGGACAGACCGCGAGCCAGGTCAAGTTTCTGGCTCATGGTCCAGACTTTACCCTCTTTCTGACCGGTCCTGACGCCGTTTTCTCCGTGTCGCACGGGCTGGGCAAGCGTGCAGTCGTCGCGAGGAACGGCCTCCGGCTGCCGTCGACTCCTAGGAAGGACAGCATCGCCTCACTGAGATTCCTCGGCGCCAACCCGCGTCCGTCAATGGTCGGACTGGATCGGCTGCCGGGCAGGGTCAGCTACTTCGTCGGCAAGAAGGCGGCGCGCTGGCACACCGGCATCACCACCTTCGCCCGGGTGCTGTGCGTAACCTCTACCCCGGCATCGACGCCGTTTACTACAGTCGCGATGGGAGGCTGGAGTACGACCTGGTGGTCCACCCACACGCCGATCTGAATGTCCTTCGCTTCAGAATCGACGGAGCAGGACGGCCACGCTTGGGGCCCTCAGGGGACCTGAGACTCAGAGACGGCCTTCGGCTGGAAAGCCCTCCATCCATCAGGAGTCGTCGCACGGGCGTAGTCCAGTCGCGGGGACCTATGTTGTGGCCCGCAATGGCCAGGTCCGCACCGGCACCCTCCCCGCCCAAACTTCCTTTGGGCAGACGGGCTGGTCTCATGAGTGTCTAACAGAAAGTTCATAGACGGAGTCCCTTCGTCCGTTCGATCAGGCCGGTTGACTCTTCATCACGCGACGCCGTCCGGCACGTTCCGGGGTGCAACGATCCGAAGCGGGTTCAGCCGGGCGATGATTTCTAAGCTCGCCCGTGAGTGTGCAGGGCAACTGCTCATGTTAGCTTGACGTGTGCTCACCAAGCAAATACTTGTTCTGATTCAGTACGTAGGCTACAGTCGTCATGCGGCCGACCGATCCTTACCATCCCAAGTGGGTGGGTTGGGCCTCACGTACACGTTCTTCCCGAAAGCCGGGTGCTACCTACTCTTCGCGCAGTGGTCGACCGGGTCCTGGACAGTGGTGCGCTCGTCAATACCTCGCACGCGATCTCGCACCGTGAGACTAGGCACGAGGACGAGGCAGTTGACGGATTGTGCTGGACGCCCAGAGATCATCAAAAAATGCAGCGCAACAGGTCACCCATCACTCTCCATGAACGACATTCCTGATGATCCATCGCACACTCGCGATGCATGCATCCTGAAGCTGGGAACATTCTTCATGATAAGTTCGAGTCGACCTCCAGTCTCGACGCAAGAAGTCCACGACTCGCTGGTCGAGGAAGTCGGCTCCAGCTGAAAACGAGACATCCCTGATAGCCGCCTTGGCCGGCAACATTGCGCCGACCTGGCTCCAGTCGATTGGCCATTCGGTCTGGTCCTTGAGGAACGCAAGGTCGTAGACATCGCGCGCGCGGTTCGACATCCATCCACGGTCGTCGAGCTGCCGGCGTTTCTGCAGAAGGGCTCGCAACTTCTCAGCAACGATCTCTTCCATTGTGTAGCTATTGAAGGTTCCCTCGATGGACTCGCTGAGGGCATGCTGGATCGGCAACTGGATTGCCGGCCTTCAGGACCGGCTCATCGGTCGTGATCTCCAGCTTCACGGCACAGTCGAGTGTGCGCATCCACGGAAACTGAATACGTATTTGATACGAAGCTGCCCAGCCGGGTGGTCTGATTGATGGCGCGCCGGAACGAGGTCAATGACAAACGGTCCTTCTTCTTGGAGGAGCGACCGCGTAGTCTCGATTGCGCGTGGCAACACGGACGGGATGGCATCGCCTGCCGGCTCGTCCGACATGTAGGAAAAGTCCAGGTCCTCCGAAAAGCGGTACGAGGAAAAGTAGATTTTGCGAAGGCATGTGCCTCCTTTGAAGATCAGCGTCCTTTGCAATTCGGGAACGGCGCTGATGCCAGCAAGCACGTAGCTCAGCGCGAAGTCCTTCTCGATGACGTACTGAGGTACGCCACTCGCGCGAGTCGCTTGTTGAATCTGTCGGCGAACGTCGATAGGCGACGAACTCGTTGACCGTGTCATACGGAAAGATTCTCAATCACCCGCCACTCGCGGTTGTGTCGCCCGCGAGCCGGCAGCCCTGGATCGAGACGTGACTCTTCCGTCGCCGGATAGTCCCGCAAGACTTGGATTTGTGGATCATCAACACCGACGTGTTCCAGTGTCCAACCGAGCCGCTTGATCACAGCTTGGACGCCAAGCTGCACTGCATGGTTGGTAAGCCGTTCAAGGTCGAGATCCTCGTGGTGTTGTTCCAAGATTTCGAGGGCGGTACTGAGAGAGCCAAAGATGTGGAAGTGCTGAAAGAGATCAAGGACCGCGCGCTCGGCATCAAGGATCGGCACGCGGTCTCGTTCAGTAATCCATTCCTCAACAAAGCCAAAGAAGTGTGCCGGCGTAATAGTGATGACTCTGACATCACGGAACGGTGACTGTGATCAGCCTCTGGCTCGGTCGTCCGTTGGTGAGAAGTCTGGTGAGGCGTCCTCATTCCGCGTCGTGGCGAGGTGATAAAGACTTGCTGCGGGATCTGCTCGGTGAGATGCCAATGTTGGAGGGCCGACCAGTGGCTGATCGCGGACGGCGTCACCGATGTCGTGGCGACCAGGAATGGGTGGACACGCGGGGCGCCTGGCGCGTCGGTGAACACATAGCGGCCACGGCTCATCCGCATAAGCAAGTCGCGATCCGCTAGCCGAGCAAGCGATTCTCTGATTGCCTGATCCGAGAATCCAAGCGGTTGCGCGATGGCGCGAACAGCTTCTGGTGTCAACACACTTGGGCTCTGGTCACGCAGTGCGTTGTAGAGCCGGAGGGTCTTATCGCGCGCATCTGAAGTGGAAGCCATTGGTACGATCCTGTGTAGTTAATATAGTTGTACCCTATTATCGCCACACGATCATACCAGTATTCAAAGCTCTGGCCAACGCTCCCCGGAACCCGCAATCACTCGGAGCTTCCTCCGCTGTCCGAACGCCGGCCGATCATGATTTTGGTGAAGGGGTCAGTTTCATCGCGTAAAGGAACAGCCGTGCCTTGGATTATTGCCACCCGTCACCCGGACTACGAGGGCAATCCCGCAGCCTTCCCCGCGTGTGCAGGGCATCCGAAGGACGAGGGGGATGGAAGGGGCTCGTGCGACATGTGTGGCGCAATATTACTGTGGGCGGGTACCCAACCAAGTGCAGCGCAACTACTTATTTCAGGTGTCGTACTCGCAAGCAATCAACATTGTCAATGGTGTGTTTCTGGCGCTGGCATTGACGAAAGAGCTTGGAGCGGGTGATGGGACTCGAACCCACGACTTTCTGCTTGGGAATCCGACACCATCCAGTCTATCGTTGTCTACCGACGTCTACTGATGGCGTGATTGCGCCATTTCTCGCCGAGCCATGACACCAGTAGACACCGGTTTCCGTGGGTTAATAGCTCCGTTTTGCAGCGGTTTTGCAGCCTAATTTGTCGGTCTCCTCGAACGTCGTGCCCACGCCGGCGTTAGGAGTTAAGCGTCAGTACTCGTGGTGTGGAATGACCCGAACCATTGCAGCATCTAAACGGTCCAACGCGTTTCGTGTTCACCGCACTGCCCGTACGCGAGACGCGTTTCGGACGGTTCAGATATTCCGAGCCTGTTCGATCCCAATCAGGCGCCACACACTGGTCCGCGGAGATGCGAACCCGTTTGACCCGCGCTGGGACGTCTACTTCGGCAACCGCCGCTCTCGGCCAGCACTCAACTTACAGAATGCGTGGTTGTGGGAGGTTGAGCCGTATGCGGGGAACTCGCACGAACGGTTCTTAGGGGGCGGCTGACACGCAGCCTCCTTACCGACTTATAGTAGCCGGGAAATCAGTGATTGAGTATTGGTTGGAGTTGCCTTCGGCATGATGAGGCACCGCGTCTTGACACAAGAAAGAAGCCCGGCCTGCCAACGAGGCAAGCCGGGCTCGGCGCGACCAACGTTGGTCGCGCCCCTCTACCTGGAGGCGTGTTGGGTTAGGTTCTCTTCGGTGAAGCTGCGGGCAGGACGGTGATCAGACCGTCCATGCCCTTGTGGACCAGACACCTGTACGTGTATACGCCCGCCTTCGGGAACGTCACCGCGAAGCTCCCTCCACCACCGCTGGCGCCGAGTCCACCGATGATGCCGGAGTTCAGGAAGCCACCGGTGTACATACAGGTGTGGACGAACCGCATCCATCCTGCGAGCTTGGGAACGCGACCTGGGGATTGACCGCATACTTGTAGTAACCGTTCTTTGCTTTTGTCCGCAGCACGAACTGCGATCGCAGCGTGGCGATCTGAGAAGCGGGAGCGAACGTCACTGTGTGGCCGCCTCCCTCCCACTGGACAGTGTCGCCGGCATGGATCGTCAGATTCTCGGGGAAGAACGTGTCGGCGGCGGTTGTGTAGTCGAACAGACCATTGCTCCCATATCCGAGTTCCACGGTGTAGGGGCTTCCGACAGCTGGCCTCTCGGTAGCTTGTTCCCGATGACCAAGGAGCGTGTGCGCGGAGTCAACGGGAGCGAGTCAAACAAGCAACCTGGGCTTATTCAGTCTGCAGGTCGTTCAGTGCACAAGATACTCGCTCCACAAACGGCCGAGCCTCGAGACGCTTGAATATCCCCAGTGCTTCCTCTAGATCCTCCCGCGCAGGGCGAGACTCTCCCTTCGCCCCGTGCATGAGTCCGCGCTCGTAGAGGGCTCGAGCGTGGAGATGCGGGTATGGCATGGCGGCGGCCATATCCGCGGCTGCCAGCAGATCGCGCTCAGCCGCCAGCCATTGTTCGCGGCAGCTCATCAGTTTCCCGCGAACGATCCGTGCTTCGGCTTCGACTAATCTATGCTCGCTTCGTATCGCCATCCGGATAGCGTCGTCGACGGTAGCTTGCGCGGCATCCAGGTAGCCCAAATCGAGTTGTGCCGTTGCCAAGGTAGGCAGTATGCCTGTCACCATTCCGGTCGCGAATTCCAGATCGCTCTGAAGTGGCCATATGCGGCCGATCGCCTGCTCTGGCCGTCCCTCGAGAAGATCGAGCCGGGCAAGGAGTGTTAATGATGCCTCTCGATACCCGACATCTCCGGTTGACCCAGTCGCTACGAGCGCCTCCTCTGCCAGAACACGCACATCGTCCACCCGCCCTTCGTCGAGACGGAACTCGGCGATTTCCACCATACAGTACTGAGAATAGAGCGAAAAACCGAGGTTTCGTGTGAGGGCTTCAGCTTGCTGGAAATGACCGCGCGCTCGAGACCATTCACCCATGAACCCGCAAATCCCGCCGCACGTGGCATGTGCCATAGCTATTCCCCACGGGTTCTGGCTTCGTTGCTGCACGTCGAGATTGCGCTCGGCAAACAGCAATGCCACCTTGAATTCCCCTCGGCACTTCCTGAAAGCCGCGGCATAGTCGAGAGCACGCGAAAGGTTATACACATCCCCAGCGGCTTCGGCCAGCGGAATGGCGGCTTCCAGAACGGCAAGTGCCTCTCCTATCCGTCGAAGAGCGCCGAGTTCAGTCCCGCGACCGACCTCAGCTCGTCCCAGTGCGCCTTGGTCGCGTGTCGCCCTCGCCAGGTCGGCGGCGCGAGTAGCGGCTGCCAGACCCTCTTCGTGCCGTCCAACCGCACAGAATAGGGTTTCGAGCACGATGTACAACTCAGTCGCCGCCGGCGCTCGGTTGTTCTGTTCTAAACGCCGGGTCAGTTCCTGAATCATCGCGATTCCCTCTACAGGCGAACCAGCCGAGCGGTGAACAGCGCCGAGTTGAACGACGGCCCGGATAACGCCGTCCTCTTCACCCGCATGGTCATACCGTGTTACCGACGTCTCCAGGAGATTACGTGCGTCGTCGAACCGCCCGATATTTGCCAACACGCGGCCCAGCTTCTCTAGAACGCAAGCTTCCGTTGCCTCGTCGCCATCCTTCGCCAAGTCGAGAGCCACCCGGTAATGGGCTTCTGCCTCCCCGTGCGCGAACAAATCCTCGGCGCGATCTCCAGCCTGGACACTGTACTTCAATGCGCGTGGTCTATCCCGAGCCTTGGAGAAGTGATGCGCCAGATCTGCGGCTCGGCGTTCGGCCTGAGTGCCATCAGCGATTGCCTCTCCTGCCGCCAGATGAATGCGCCGGCGACGACGGGGGGCAACCCCGCGTATAAGGTCTGTTGTGTAAGCGCATGATCAAATGCGTAATTTTCGTCTGCGCCCTCTAGCAGAATTCCATCGGCTACCGCCTCCTGGATGAGTTCCTCGGTATCGGACTCCGGTCGATCGGAGACATTGAGGATATGGTCGAAAGCGAAGGTCTGACCAAGGACGCTTGCCTCGTCGAGAAGTGTCTGTGCCTCGGCTACTTAGACGGCCAATTCGCTCGCCGATAGCGTCCCGGACGCTCCCTGGTATGACGATCTGGTTGTCTCGATACTCCCACCGTTCGTTGTGACCAAGGAGATCGCCGCGCTCCGCCACAGCTCGTAGGATCTCGACCGTGAAAAATGGATTACCCGCGGCGCTGGCGTAGATCAGGTCCGCGAATTCTGCGAAGACGTCTGAATTGTGCATGGTGAGGCGGATCAGCTCCGCCGACGCCTCCGGCCGCAGGCGCCGAACGGGCAGCTGGTCGACCAGCTGCTCTCGGTAGAGGTCGCGCAGGGCTTTGCTCAACCGAGGGGACCGCCGGACATCGGCATCGCGACACGTGGCAAGGATGAGCACCCGACTGCTTCTCGTGTTTCGAGCCAAGTGCTGAACCAGATCCAGGCTGGCCTCATCGGCCCAGTGCAAATCGTCGATGACGATGGCTATGGGACAGTTGGCTGCGGCGGTAGTTATGAATCCGGCGACTGCCCGTAGGAGCCGGTCGCGTTCGTCCGCCGCTTCCGCTTTCGGTGGAAGTGGCAGGCCGTGCTCGGGTAGTAAGTGAGCCAGGTAAGGCCACTGACTACCAACGTCGTCGCGGGTCCTGAAGGAACACATCCGGTACAGGTTCTCCAACGCCTCCAGAAACGGGTGGTAGGCCGTCGATTGTCGGGATTCGTAGCAACGCCCCCCAGCGATCAGGAAACCGGTTTCCCGCAAAACGAGAGTCGCTTCCTGGGCCAGCCGTGTCTTGCCGACTCCCGGTTCCCCCAGCAACACGACCAGACGACCTGCGCTGGCATTGACATCCTCGGCCACGGTTTCGAGCGTTCGGAGCTCCACTTCTCGGCCTACAATCGGGCCCGATGGAAGAGCGCCAACGAACCCTCCGATTGGAAACGGTTGGCGTGTGCCGGTCGATACCTGCCCTCGTGGCTCCGGCAGTGCAGTCACACGCGGGGCTGCATACTCGAACTCCACTCGCTGATCTGGCGAGAGCCCTAAGGCCTCACCCAGCAACTGCATTGTTTCCCTATGTGGGTACGTTCGCTCTCCTTGCTCGAGAGCGCGAATGCCGCGAGCGCTCAAGCCTGCTCGCTCGCCCAGTTCCTGCTGCGTCAGGCCACGTTCCCGTCGATACCGACGGAGTTGCTCGGCGAAGAGTGTCAGCTGGTGCTTTGACATAGCCTGCCCCAGTCTAGCCAGGCGCGACAACTTGCATTAATCAAATTCAACGCTGCCACCAAGCGTGAGGCTGTAGTTGGTTGTGCCGCTCTTTGTGCCCATGGCTGTGCCGCTTGAGCCTCGACACATCATCGATATGGGATCAAACTGGACGAAACAGAGGAGAGAAGGAGGGCTGACACACAAAGCCGAACGAGCAAGGAAATGCAACTCGGAACAGTACATACCCTCTGCCGGCAACGCCTTCGGTCGTGCCGCCGTTTGTTCCCGTTGTGCTGGCAACGCGCGTTTAAGAGTGGGCTACGCTGACAAAGGCGTTGCTGCAGAGGACCAACGTCGACACCAAGGCCGGCGCCGCAGCCAGGGGTGGCCAGACGCATGAGACTTCTGTTTCAGGGTCCTACCTCGAAACGAACACAGTATGAAGTGGCTAATCGGTTGTTAGCCGCACGCACCCAGGGACGCCGGTTGTTGGACCTACGAAGAGTGGAATCAAAGGAGCGGTACATGAAGCCCTCGTCGCTGCGCCGAGCAGGAAGCGTCGTAATTATCTTTAGCCTGGCGTTGGCAACGCCTCTGGTGAGCGCGGCTGCCAAAACGGGTGTGCCGGCCAGCTTGGGCCTACGGTTTAGGGTAGGGCCGCTCCTCTCCAGCAATCCCCACAGTGAAGCCTTGGCTTTGAGGCTCAGCCGAGCGCAGAAGGCCAATCAATCTGTCATTGTAATTTTCAAGAACCAGTATTCCTATCTGGAAACGCAAACCACACATGCGTTGAAAATGCGTGACATTGCTATCGCCAACTCGCAGCAGTCATTGACTCAGGAAATGAAGCTCTCCGGTGCTGCCCATATCACGCGGTTCCACATCATCAACGCGATCAGCGCGAAAATAACCAGGGCTGAGATTCGCTATCTTCGCGCGCAACCGATGGTCCGTGTTGTGGTTCCGAATTTGCGCCTCTCATTCCCGAAGCCGACCGTCCTGGACCCAGACGCCAGGCGTGTGAAGGTCGCTGCACTGGAGTCGCTCGGGAACAGGCACGGCAGCGCGCATGGCTGCTCTGTGAAGAAGCCGCTGCTCGAGCCGGAAGCGCTCAGCCAGATCCATGCTCAATTTCAGAATCCAAAGAAGCCCGGTCAAGCGGCGGCTCTCGCCACGGGGAAGGGCGTCAATGTCGGCATTATGGCCGACGGTATAGACGTCAATAATCCCGACTTCACTCGAGCCAATGGCTCGCGTGTATTTACCGACGTCAAGGATTTCAGCGGCGCCGGCTATCTGCTTCCTGGTGGAAATACCGAAGGCATGCTCGACGCAAGTTCGATCGGCGCCCAGGGCAATGTCTCATACCCTATCGGTCAATTCACCAGCTCTCTCGATCCGGCCTACAAGGCCAAGAGTGAATGCCCCTTCATCCGGGTGGTGGGCGACGCGCCCGGCGCGAACTTGGTGGTTCTGCAAGTGGATGATGCCTACACCACGACCAGCAGCTACATTCAAGCCATGCAATACGCCGAGTCATCCGGCGTCAACGTTCTTTCACAGACGTTTGGTGGAAACTTCTACCCGGATCTAACGGACGATCCCGTAGCCCTAGCAGACCGCGCCGCCATCGCCTCGGGAATAACCGTTGTCGCCAGCAGCGGGGACAACGGCGTCAACGGATCCAACAGCTCCCCCGCCACCGTCCCCGGCGTTATTGGCACCGGCGCCACCACCAGCTTCCAGATCTACAAGCAGTTGGGTGACTCAGGTTTCCAGTTCAGTGACGGCAAGTACGTCGACGACCAGATCTCGTCATTAAGCTCGGGCGGCTCAACCCAAACCGGCGCCAAGTCAATTGACGTCGTTGCCCCCGGTGATCTGAATTGGAGCATTTGTGACGAGGGCGATCCATCGTGTGTCACCGATGCGGGCTACCCGGCGGGTGTCGCCGAGGAGGGTGGCACGAGTGAGTCCGCCCCGCTGGTAGCCGGAGTCGCTGCACTCGTCATACAGAAATACCGCTCGGCGCACCATGGCGCGACCCCGTCTCCAGCGGTGGTGAAGGAGATCATCATGAGCTCCGCCACAAATTTGGGTCTGCCGTCCTCTTACCAGGGTGCCGGACTTGTCGACGCCTACAAGGCTGTTCAGATGGCCACCAGTTGGGGGCGCGCAACCTCCCATCACGTCGGAGACACACTGTCCGTGAACTCAGGCGGTTGTCTCTCGGCTGCCGTGAACCAGTGCGATATGGCCTTGGCGGGGTCCGGCCAGCCGGGTACGCGGAACAAGTTCAACTTCTCAGTCACTAATCAAGGCAAGAACCCGGAAAGGGTCCATCTCATACCCACAAAGTTGGTCGGTCTTGCGGCAAGCGTCATCAACACCACATTTACTCGCAACACCGACCCAACATTCTTCGACCAGTACGGACTAACCCGCTCATACCAGACATACACGCACCATGTTGGCGGCGGACACGCCGAATTGGATGTGCAACTAGCATGGGACAACAATGCCGATCCTCAAGCGCTGCTGCGGCTAACTCTGATTTCTCCCAGCGGTGCATACGCCGGTTACAGCTTTCCCCAGGGCATCGGAAACGGGTTTGGGCGAGTCATTGTCCGCACTCCTATGGCTGGAGCATGGAAGGAGATCATCTGGACGTACTCTGGGACAACCGGCTACACAGGTCCGATGCAGATATCTAACCAACTTTTTGATAAGAAGAACGCAGGCTCCGTTACTCCTTCAACGGCCATGATTCAGCCTGGCAGGACGATGAAGGTTAGGTATCACGTGCGCACGCCGGTGCTCGCCGGAGATGGCATTGCCGAAGTCAATGTGGTGGGAACTGCAAGCGGAAAAAAGGCCGTGAACATGACAATTCCGGTCGTGCTGCGCTCGCTAATCCCGACCGATGCGGCCCACGGTGGCTCGTGGAGCGGCACGATAGTCGGCGGAAACGGGCGCGCCCAAAACGCCAACGAAGTAAACGCCAACGAGCAGACGTTTGAGTTCAAGGTGCCTGCCGGACAGCGCGAGCTGTCGCTTGACATTCATCTGTCTGATCCATCGCAGCAGGACGACATCTCAGGTCTCCTAACCGATCCATCTGGAACCCCGGTTGACGACCAGAGTGACATCACCAACACCTCGGCAGATGGCGCTGGGCTGCTGTACGACAACGACTTGCAGTTTTATCATGTCAATCCCGCCGCCGGTGTTTGGATGTTGACATTTGAACTCGATTTCTATTCGAGTCCCGTGGCGAGCGAGCCGTTCACAGGCTCGATCAGTTTCAATCCCGTTGATGCGACGCCGTCAGGCCTACCGGACAGCGTCACGACAGACCTGTCCCAGGGGATGCCGCATGCTGCGAGCATCAGCGTTACCAACACCACCAATGTCACCGAGTATTACTACCTTGACCCTCGACTCAACTCGTACGCCACGTACGATCTGGGTGGGGCCGACAACGGCGCCAAATCTCCTTTTCTTGATCAAGTCTTTCTTGTTCCGCCGGAAACGAATATGCTCCAGGCAACCGCCGAAAACTTAACCGACGACACGCCCGTAAGTGTCGAGATCGGCAATGCCAATAGTGTGTTCCCGGCAGACGAGAACGCAACACCTGACCTTTGGCAGGCGGGCACTCCGGGGAAACCTACGACCCTCGCATACGACGCCAACAACGTGCCGAACGGCTGGTGGGTGCTACTGGCTGATGACGTGGATTGTCCCTCAATGTGTCAGGGACAATCGCCCGAGTTCGATGATCTGGCTTCTGACGTCCAGGTACGCTCCAAGACCGTCGATACCGACATCACTAGTGACACCGGAGACTTGTGGCAGTTTTATCTGGGCGCTTCAAGTTCCTTGGACTATGACCCACTCGTTCTGGCTCCCGGTGCGTCAGGGACGATCAACCTGACCATCACCCCCAGCCAGGCCGTTGGCAAAGGGGTGTCCGGCGAAATCTACCTGGACACAACCCAATTCATTCCGCCGGGATGCGATGCCGCCAGTTGCGCGTTTTTCACAACCGGAAGCACGGACGAGCTGGCGGCCGTTCCATACGCTTATGCCGTTGGCAGCTGATTCAAACTACACACCGTGGTCAATCACGCGAACGTTTGGGCTCGCGGCAGGTCGATGCTGAGAGTTCGGGTGTCCTCTAGGGCTTTCTCGTGATGCGGTTCCTTTGGCGTGCTGGCAATCCCAGGCGCTAGGAGGCCAAGTCCGATGGGGCGAAAGAGTTTCCAAGTACGAGAGGAGGCGGCAAGCTCGTCCGAAAAGACACGCCTATCAGGCGGGATTACAAGACTGGCTCGACCTGTGGACTCCACGCCCAATTCTGACCAACATCACGCAAGCCGCCTCCACCGCGCACTGCCGTAACAAAACCACAGCCTGCGCGAAGCATCGACGAAGAGGTCGCCGCTCTGACCCGATTTGCGGTGCGTCTTTGCACCAGACGGAATGAGCCTCACCTGGGCAGCGCTGCCGCTGAAGACACCCCCACGGCCTGATACTCCCTTGGCCGCGCCCTCTCCGATTACGCCCGCACCACCTGCACTTGTTCCCTGTACGCCCGGACCTGCGCCCGCTGTTGTTCCATGCACGGCTGCAGAATTGTTGGTGGAGGGGAAGATTTGGCCGCTAACTGCTTCGGAGGAGACGCTGCTGCCGACTATGCCCGCCCCGCCTGCAATAACCTCGATTCCCCAGCCGCTGGAACGATTCTCAGCGTAAAGTGCGGCGAACTCAGTGGCGTCGGAAAGGGCCGACACCCCAATGCCGGTCTGGGAGACGCCCATCACGCCAGTTGCGCCCGACGCTGAGGCGTCCCCTAGGATCGCGTTCTTGTAGGTTTCCGAACAATAGCCGGCAATCAGTCGCCGACTCTGCGAAGTGGCCGACAGTACCATCCACCACACCAAATCCGTAAACGTACTGTCCACTTGCCTGCGTCACGCCTAGTGCAGTCGGCAAGGTCGCAAGATTTGTGGAATTGGAGCCCAGGGTAAGAGGGCTTCCGTTGGCTGCCTGGGTGACTGTTCCCTCCAGGAGAGAGTCCACCATGGCCGCACCCATAACACCAACCGCTCCCGCTCCTATCGACCGCAGCAACCCCCGTCGCGTTAATCGAGCACTGGTCGCACGGCCCTCCGGCTGAACTGGAGTCTGAGTGATGTTCGCAGGTGTGATGCTCGGGTCCGTGTGCTCCGCATCCTCGGCGGTTCCCATTGTTCTTCGATCAACCGCTCCTGTTGAAACCACCAGAGCGCGCAAATGTCCGACCTCCGCTCGTAGCTGGTGCATCTCTCGTAGCAGCGTCTCTATCTGACGACGCGTTTCGTCCGCTTCAGTCATGAGGGTCTCCGATCTATGCGTCCTTTCGCCAGTATATGTCTGAGTGATAGTAAGTCTCGTCGAAAAGCAAGGCCGACATTCACCGACACGCAGTCGAAACATCACCGGTAGGAGGTATGTAGCAAGTAGGACTGGCCGCGGTCCTAGAGCAGCTCAACAGTGATCTGAACGCGAACGGGGACGCAGTAAAACTTCGTGCAGCTGGAGCGCTGGATGCACTTCAGACCAAGGCTGACCGGTCTCAGGGTACCGAGTCCCCCAGCGCCGAGCGCGATGTCGAAAGTGCGAGAGTAACTGACCTGCTGGGAAAATTGGCGACTCCCGGGGAACGATAGCTTACGACCGACCTGGCGACTAGCGATCACCCTCCAGCCAGTGAGTGTGCCGGCGAAAATTGGACCGTCGATCGAATCAACGAGGTGATGAAATCACCGAGGTGGAAACACACGGTCATTATTCTGACGTGGGACGACTTCGGAGGTTTTTACGATCATCTCACGCCGCCGTACGAGGGGAGGTACTCTCTGGGGCCTCGAGTGCCGACGATCGTCATCTCGCCGTACACTATACCTCATCAGATCTATCACAAACGGCTGGATTTCAGGTCCATCGACATGTTCGTCGAGGACACGTTTCACCTCCCACACCTCGCGAACTTCGATCGCGCCGGGGTCACGAGTCTCGCTCCGATGCTCGACTTGACCCAGAAGCCTCTGCCGCCAGTCATTCTGCTGCCTCACGCCTGTCCGGCCGCGACGGTACAAACGCCAAAGGGCTACATCCCCTCGGGATGGTAGGCAGCATTTAGGCAAGACGGTAACGGACGACGGGCTCGTTCTGCGAGCTGACCGAACCTTCACGTTATCGCTACTCAAGTTGTAAGCCTTCACAGGTGCGTGCGGCTGTATGCGTACATGTACGCATACAAGCTATTCTTAAAGGGGCTGCGGCCAGCCAGCCACAGAGACTCGCTTTGCCGCAGGAAGCTCGTTACGCACGTGCAACGACAGCTCCGACGATTAGTCGCCCCGGCTTCATGGGTTATTACGTCCGTTTTTTTGCGGTAGGCCCGATCATCCGTTCAACGTACCGCGTTGGGCTGTCTACGCATGCGAAGAAGCCATCTGGCATCCGTCCACCGATGTACACCATCGTCTATTGCTGTCCATGCGCGTCCACCCGTGTCGCGACTTTCTGCTTGGGAATCCGACACCCTTCAATCTATCGTTGTCTATCGGCGGCTATGTGTGGCGTAATTCCGCCATTTTTCATCATCTCTGACAACAGTAGACACCGGTTTCCTTGGGTTAATCGCGTCGTTTTGCAGCGGTTCTGCAGCGGAGAAGCCGCCTGTTTCCAACCAAATCAGGCGAGCTTCAGTTCGGGGAGACGGTCAGCCAAGTTGAAGTAGTGGCCCTGTTCGATGTCCTCGATGAGGCCGGGGTGGGTAGGCCTCCAGCCGAGGAGTTCCTGGGTGATGGTGCTAGAAGCGGGCATGTCCCTGCTGAGCAGAGGCACGAGCATGCCGCCGAATTCTTCGGCGGGCAGGGACCGGGCAGGCAGGTTCAGTTGCCGACCGATGGCCCGGGCGACCTCGCGGACGGGCACGCCTTCGTCGCCGACGGCGTTGAGCACTGCGCCGGCGGGGGCCTGCTCGACGGCCAGCCGGTAGAGGCTCGCGGCGTCCTTCACGTGAACAGCGGGCCAGCGGCTGGCCCCGTCGCCGATGTAGCCGGAGACGCCCTTAGCCCGGGCCGCGGCGATGAGTTGGGGGATGAAGCCGTGACGCTCTCCCTGGCCGTGCACCGAGCGGGGCAGCATAACCAGGCAGGAGCGGACACCCCTGTCTGCGGCAGCGAGTGCGGCCTGCATGTTGGTGATGCGGGCAGCGATAGGCCCGGCGGCGATGAGTTCGTCGCGTTCGGTCGCGACACGGCCGGGTGTCACGAGCGTTGCGCCGGAGATCACCAGGGGCTTGCCGGAGCCGGCGAGGCTGGTGACAAATGTCTCGATGGCCTTGGCATCGGTCCGTGTCGCAGCCTCGGTCACGCTGGGCACGACGAAGGCGAGGTGGATGACGCCATCGCTGTCGAGGGCGCCGGCCCGCAGCACCTCGGTGTCGTTCAGGTCGCCGCGCAGCACCTCGGCGCCCATATCGGCGATTGCTCTGGCGGAGGCGTCCGAGCGGGCTAGCCCGAGGACCTGGTGGCCGGCACTGATGAGTTCGGGGGCGACGGCCGAGCCGATCCAGCCGGAAGCGCCGGTGATAAAGATGCGCATGGAAGGTCTCCTCTGTTGTGGGGTCGGTGCAAAGGATGTGCGGCGAGAGTGCCGGGGCCAGAAAGCCAATGCGATCCGGTCGCATCAACTCTAACACAACTATGCGACTAAGTCGCATCGATCTCAAGTGATGCGATTCGATCGCGTCGCTTACGATGTGACTGTGGGCAGATGGGCACCGAATGCGCGTGAGCGACTGGAAACCGCCGCATTGGACCTGTTCGTGGAGAATGGCTACGAGGAGACGACCGTCGCGCAGATCGCGGATCGCGCCGGTTTGAACCGCGCCACGTTCTTCCGGCACTTCGCCGACAAGCGGGAGGTCCTGTTCGGCGGGGAAGATGTGCTGGCCGGGCTGTTTGCCGACGCGATCAAGGCTGCGCCCCTGGATGCCACGCTCACCGAGTGCTTGCAGGCGGCGCTCGCGGCTGCCGACGCCTCGATGACTCCGCAGCAACGGGCCAAGGCCGCCCAACGCGTGCAGGTGGTCGCGTCGAACACCGAAGTGCAGGAGCGGGGACTACTCAAGCACGCCCGAATCGCCAAGTCGGTCACTGCTGCCCTGCGCGAACGAGGCAAGGACGAACTTACCGCGCGACTGGGGTCGGAGATTGCCCTGCTCGCTTTCAGCGTCGCGTTCGAGCTCTGGATGAAGGCGAGCGATGACGAACCGTTCTCGCCATTCGCCGAGGCGGCCTTAACTGACCTGCAGGCACGCGCTGCCGAACTCGTCGTCCCATCCCGCCTATCAGCTTGACGTGGACTCCGAGGGGCAGGGAAGCCCAGATCACGGTCCTATCTACCGCGGAACGGATCGCATACGTGTCCTCGAAAAACCCACAACCTCGGCAATCCCCGTGGAATCAATCATCTAGTCTGCATGACCCGGTCTGACACAGTATCCACGCGGTGGCTGTGTTGTTTGTCGAGCTTCCCCACCATTGCATGACGTACTCGGGACTTGACGCAGACGCTGGAGCCAGCTTCTCGAAGCCGCTGTTGCGCAGCACTGTGGGACCCAATTGCTTGTTGATGGAACCATCAGCTGCAGCAGCATTCGCCTGTGTCGCGGCGACCAAGAGCCCAACAACTGCTAGGGTACGAACACTGGTTACGAGACCCTTTCCGCGTAGTCTCCTTTTCGGGAGGGCGCTGCCACCAATTTGTGCTTTCCGCGAGCGAGCCACAGTGGATATGCGACGCATTGTCCATACTCCAGTTCGTCGATCTGCGGGCAGTGGCGTACGCGACACTTCTGCGCTGAATACACGCATTCCGGCGTACAACGGGAAGCTTCTCGCGCTGGTGGATTTCACGCAACGAATCCTTCGTCGGATATCGATGTTGTAAGCCAGAATGTGGGGAGCGCCATGACCACGATGAAGGCAGTACGAGCACACAAGCGTGGAGGGCCCGAAGTTCTCCACTACGAGGACGCCCCTATGCCAGAGGTGGGGGCAGGTGAGGTGCTCGTCGAGGTGCATGGAGCGGCGGTCACCCCGGGTGAGCTTGCCTGGGACGAGACCTGGCAGTCAGCGGACGGGGCCGATCGCACGCCCATCGTCCCATCGCACGAATTCTCGGGCGTGATCGCTGAGGTCGGTGGCGACGTGAGCTCCATGACGCCGGGCACCCAGGTGTACGGGCTCATCGACTTCAACCACGACGGTGCAGCGGCCGAGTACGTGTCGTTGCCCCAAGAAGCGGTGGCCCTCCGGCCCGCACGTCTCTCCCATGTCGAATCGGCCGCACTGCCGCTCGCGGCCCTTACCGCGTGGCAGGCGCTCTCGGATCGTGCCCGCGTGCAGCCCGACGAACGAGTGCTCATCCAGGGTGGTGCAGGAGGGGTGGTTCCCTGGCGGTGCAGCTTGCGAAGGCGCTGGGGGCAGAAGTGACGGCTACCGCGATCGAAGACGATGCGCCCCTGGTCAAGTCACTGGGTGCCGATGGGGTAGTGCCCTCGGTGTCTGCCGCCCTCTCCCCGGGTGAACCACTCTTCGACGTCCTCTTGAATACGTTCGCTGGACCGGTGCCCGTGGAGTCGTACGGACTGGTACGGCCGGAAGGGCGTCTCGTGACCTTGGCGCAACCGCTGGACCAATCAATGGCAGAGCGCCACGGAATTCAGGGGATCTTCTTCGTGGTGGCGTCTGATCCGATGAGCTGCGGCACATCACCGACCTTGCCGAGCAGGGTGAACTCCGCCCGGTCATCGCCCGGACGCTGCCACTCGCCGACGCAGCAACGGCCTATGAGCCGCCCCCCGCCCCTCGGCGACCCGGAAAGACCGTGTTGGTGATCCGGCCGTGACTGCGCGCAAGGTAGCCGCTCACTGAATCAACATTAGACACGAGTAGACACCCATAGATCAGCCGTTTGGCAGCGGCTCACACCATGACGGAGAGATGCGGCCGTTGTATATGCGAACTGCATCAGCGCAGCTCACCCGTTCATCGAAACCGATTATCGGTCTGAACGTGGCGAGTCTGCTCTTGTTTCAAACGACAATCCACTGATGTACACCCATGTCTATGGTTGTCCACACACGTCTACCCGTGTCGCGACTCCCTGCTTGGGAATCCGACGCTACACGTTCTATGGTTGTCTAGTGATGGCGTATTTCCGCCATTTCTCGTCGAGCTCTGTCACCAGTAGACACCGGTTTCCACGGGTTAATCGCTTCGTTTGCAGCCGTTCTGCAGCGCCGAAGGCATTGATTTCTGGCTGTCTCGGGTCCGAACGCGCATGCGTCAACCAGTAGCGGTGACTTTTCGCGAGCTTAGCCGATGCTCACGAGTACGTCCCTGAATGTTTCGAAGATATTCCATTAAGGCATAGATGTGCGATAAAGAAACCAGCCGGAACAAGCGACCGGGCTGCTTTCTGCGAGTCTTCTGCCCCCGACGACGACTGGGACGCCATTGAATGGGATGAAGAGGGGAGCCGGCCCGAGAAGATCGAGGCGGCAGCGCTCAATGCCTGGCTCTTCAATAAAGATACTGTCGACAAAGTTCTCGAAGACCTGATGACGCGAGGCCAAACAGTCGCCGGCGGCGACCGCATCGGTAAGACGATTATCTTCGCTAAGAATCAGGCGCATGCGCAGTTCATCGTCGAACGATTCGACCAGAACTATCCGCACCTGAAGGGGACGTTCGCTCGCGGCATCTACAACACCGTGCCATATGCGCAAACGCTCATCGACGACTTCTCGATTCCGGACAAGGCGCCGCACATTGCCATTTCGGTTGACATGCTTGACACCGGCATCGATATCCCTGAGGTGGTCAACCTCGTTTTCTTCAAAATGGTTCGGTCGAAGACGAAGTTCTGGCAAATGGTCGGACGCGGCACGCGTTTGCGCCCCGATCTGTTTGGGCCGGGCAAAGACAAAGCGAACTTCTACATCCTCGACTACTGCGGCAATCTCGAATTCTTCAGCCAAGACCTCCCGGCAACACAAGGTCGTATCCAGGAATCACTTGGCAAACGGCTCTTCGTGACGCGATTGGAGTTGATCGGCGAAATCGACCGGCAGGCCGACGAGTTGGATGCTGGACCGGTACGCACGGACACCGCGAACCGTCTGCGTGAGGAAGTTACCGCAATGAACGTTGATAACTTCGTCGTGCGTCCGAAGCGCAAGTACGTTGAGCAATACCGCGCTCCTCAGGCATGGGAATCGCTTGGGCCGGAAGACCTCACAACGCTTGCGGAGCGAAGTGGCCGGACTTCCCTCGGAGCTCGACCCAGAGGACGAGGACGCGAAACGGTTCGATCTTCTTCTCCTCAACCTGCAACTGGCCGTTCTGAGAAATGAACCTGCATTTCCCCGACTCCGCGATCAGGTTAAGGAGATTGCCGGAGCGCTCGACGAGCAAGCAAACATTCCGATGATCCGACAACATCTGGAGCTCATCGAAGACCTGCAGTCAGACGAATGGTGGCAGGACGTTACGGTGCCAATGCTTGAACAGGTGCGTGTGAAGCTCCGAGACCTGATCCGGCTCATCGAGAAACGCAAGCGTGCCATGATCTACACGAACTTTGAAGATGCAATTGGCTCTGCGGAAACGGTCACCCTCATCGCCTCGCCGAGCTCTGAAGGCAGCTTCTGACGAAGCCGGTCGGATCCGCGAGGAAGGCGGCAGCGGTTACGTTCCGGTTTCTGGCGGACAACAGACCATTACGGTGACGCTCGAGAACTTTGAGAAGTTCAAGCAAAAGGCACGAGCTTTTCTCGCGAGAGTGAGGACAACGTAGCAATCCATCGCCTCAGGATGAATAAGCCCCTCACAGCAATGGACATCAAGTCGCTTGAAGCGATGCTTGCCGAGAACGGCCTCGGTGACGCTGCTCTCGTCACCAAAGCTGCCGAAGACAGTCAGGGGCTAGGACTGTTTGTGCGAGGCCTCGTCGGCCTCGATCGCGCCGCTGCCAAAGAAGCATTCGCCGAATTCCTGGCCGGCAAGACGTTGTCTGCGAACCAAATCGAGTTCGTTGACATGGTCATCAACTACTTAACTGAACATGGGGTCATGACAGCAGCTCGACTCTACGAGTCACCGTTCACGGACATCGCACCGCACGGCCCCGACGATCTGTTCACCTTCGATGATGTGAATGACCTTGTCTTAGTGCTCAGCCGAATTCGATCCTCGGCCGTCGCTGCTTGACCGTAGATGCGACGCGGGATATTTATCACTAACCGGACGAACTGCTAGTTTCAGCACCATAGAGTTCCGGCAACGCTGTCTTGACCGCATTCCGAAACTGTTCTTGGCTCTTCATCAGCCAGTCTAGGTAGGCATCGTGTTGGTCGACTTGCTCAATACTGCCCGAGGTCTCGTCCCCGATATCGCAGGACCTCCGGGTCGGCTCCGTATCCCAACTCAAACCATGGCCCATCGCTGGCTCAACCACTAACTTGGCCTCGACCAATTGCTGGAATGACTTGCCGCTCGCGCCACGCTCTTTGTCGGGAAAGTACAGCTGGTTTCGCAGCTTGTCTCCACGCGTAAAGGTAAGGCTCCAGTGGGCACCCGGCGGCACATTCGAGGGGAAATCAAAGGCGTTGCGAGTGGGAGCTTGCATATCG
>CAWIIC010000011.1:0-433464 GCA_963836045.1 uncultured Pseudomonadota bacterium | reverse complement strand
GGGTAAGGCTTCCGGGGTCTGGCGGCGCCTGCGATATCTCGACGAACGCGCGCAAAGTGTTCGTAATCATGCCTCAGGCTAAGCGGACCTTTGTCGAGTCCGTCGACTTCATCACCAGTCCCGGGCACTCGGTATCTCGTCCGAGCCGCGCCGTTCCGGGGTCCGGTCCATCGGTGGTTGTCACCGGACTCGGCGTATACCGCTTTGACGCCGGCGGGGAGATGTATCTCGACGCCGCCCACCCCGGTATCACGATCTCACAGGTGCGCGAAAACTGCTCGTGGGACCTCAACATAGGCCCCGACCTCGCCGTTACCTCTCCTCCAACCGAGAATGAGCTGAAGTTGATCCGAGAAGACCTGGATCCAGACGGAGTCTATCGCCGATAGTTCGGAGAAAGCTGTCGCGGTGCCCGTGGCGTGTCAGCGGTATGTACAGCCGGTAGATTCAAAGTAGTAGTTCTGAACAGTCGGGTAGGAGATTCTGGGCCTCGATTACCTACGTTGACGAAAGCGTTCCTGGGCTGTCGCCTACCGTCTACCGTGAACCGTCTACCGTCTACTGCGTACCCGTACCGTTGACCCCTCATCGGCTTCGCCGCCTTCTTCAGCGCAGCGGTACGGGGCTCAGAAGCACCGAGCGCCTCTGCGTCGAGCTCTTGTAATACCCTTGGGCAACGACCATCCCGCTCGCGTTGATCGCGGAGGCGCTGACGATCCTCCAGCGTGACCCGTGCTTGAGCAGCGTGTTGATGTCCGAGGCGCCTATGGTGGGCCGCCATAAGAACGCGGTGTTGTCCCCCGTGGCGGTGACGGCGGATCCCACGACCCATCCCGCCAGATTGATCCCGGCGGCTTGACTTGAGCGGTAGTCCGGTAGCTGAGCCAGCTGTTGCGGAGCGCCGACGATCATCTGGCTTCCGACGATTTTGACGGTCCACTGGCTGGCTTGTAGGTTTCCGCTGACGTCACGCGATGCTCCTACCACAGACAGCACCCGACTAGAGGTCGAGCCGTGGGACTGCATGGCGACGGCCGTGCCGAAGACGGGCGGAGTCGTGAGGTCGGGCAATCGAATCGCGTTACCGGACGGGGGCCAGATAACGCCAAAAGCCTTCCGCGGGCCGAGCCGCTCGCTGCCGACGACGTCTCCGGCCGTATCGCTGGAGTATGCCACCGGTGAAGCGAAGTATCGATTGGCCGGGAGAATCCGGGCCCGATACAATCCGGCTTTATGAACCCAGATGATACCCTCCTGCCGTTTGGGTGAAGAGCGCTTGGTCACCCAACCTGAAACGTCCCCGCGGCTATTGATGCCGAGAGCCGCGGACGAAGCGTATGAGGATGCCGTGGGCAGCGGGTGCCAGCGCACCGACGGACGGGTTCCTATGGCGTAGGCGGTGGTGCGACCGCGGGCGGTCGCCGCGGTCACGGCAATTGCGCCGTTGTCATTCAGGCTGGCTGTGCCGGTTGGATCGAGGGTTGAAGTTGGGGGGCGAAGGAGCGAAATCTTGCCGTGGGAGTACATGAACACGCGATGCGCCTTCGCGCCGCCACTGGCGACGAGTGGCGATCGTCCGGTCACCTCACCGGTCGCGTTGATGGAACCGGCACTTGCTGCGGTCGCTCCAAGACTCCGCACGGTGTACGCGAACGCCCCAGACATGATGTCCGGCACGAGCTTGAGCCAGGTGATGTGGTCGTAGTAGTAGTAGCCCCCGTCGAATTGTTTCGACCCGTATGACTCCTTCCACCCGGTAACGTTAATCTGATCGGACCCGCCGGCGAGAGCGTTTTGCTCCATGATGCCTATCGTTCCGTTCCCCAAGGCGTCGACGTTGACGGCAGTGACCACGCCCGTGTGACCGTATGATTGAGCGTGCGGACCTCCCCACAAGCTGACCACGTCGCCTGGCGCCGGCACGCTGTCGGGGCCAGGTACTCCGATTGGAATACCCAAGGCCGAGTGCGCTACAGAAACCATCTCCTTGCCATCGGGCACGTTGGTGACGAAGAGGTTGTACTTCGCCCACATGAATCGGGCGCTCAGCTCAACGCACTGGAACCCAACGGTGTCGAACTGGTCGGCCTGCCCGGTCGCCGGCCCGCAAGCGTAGACATCCCGAAACCTGGCGCCGAGCTTGTATCCTCCGTGCTGCGAGCACCATGGCGCCCCGGCCCCTTCACCTGGTTGGAGGCTGAGGAGGTTTAGAGGTGATTGCCCTTCGGTTCTCGGAGCAGATCGGGTCGTGCCCGCCGGCCCTACCAACGGCTTCCCCGGCTGAGCCGCCGTGACGGTCTCAGCACCCGGGTATGAGATTGCTCCTACACTGGTGACCGCGGCCGGCAACAGACCGATGCTCAACATAGCGGTCGCGAGTAGCACGCCAATCAACCGAGTCATTCAAGCTTCCTCCCATTCAGGCACCGCCGGCCGGTCACGCCTGCCCAATGTCAGCCGGCAAGTCCAAAATGCCAGGCTTGGACCTGAAGCGAAACCACCTAAGGGTTGTGGCCCAAGAGTCCCGTTAACTTCGGACTTTGGTGGCTGGTTGCGCGGCTGCCGCAGTGCGTGAATCGGATGCCGTCGCAGTGCCGACATCGTGCAAAGGGATGTGATGACAATCGGCGCCGGCATCCGGGACGCTACCCTCTCTTCCGGCCGCCTCTAAACTTGGGTGGTACGGATGTGGGGGGAGTAGAAATGGCGGACGCTCGGCCGGAGGCGCTTATCGGCGCGCTCCGAGAACGACGGAGCATGACGAAGTCGAAACCCGATGCGGTTCCGCGGGAGCTTGTGGAGCGGGTGATCGAGTCGGCTACATGGAGTCCGAATCACCGGCGCACGTGCCCCTGGCGGTTCGTGGTCGTGACAGGGGAATCCCGAAAGGATCTGGGGCAGGTCATGGCGGAGGCCTATGCCAGTCGACAAAGAGCGGCGGGCGTGGAGATCAGCGAAGCGCAGCTAGAGAAGGAAAGAGACAAGCCGCTTCGCTCGCCCGTCCTCATCGCGGTCTTTGCCGTGTCGTCGGACGATCCCCGTGTGATCGAGATAGAGGAGGTCGAGGCAGTAGCCGCGGGGGTACAAAACATGCTCCTCACGGCCCAGGCTCTGGGCCTGGGGGCCATGTGGAGAACCGGGGACGCGGCGTACGATCCGAAGGTGAAGGAGTACCTGGGGTTCCGGCCGGACGACCACTTGGTGGCTTTCGTGTATCTGGGCTACCCCAGCCTCATTCCACCTGTTCACCGGGATGACCAGGTCGATCGCTATACTCGGTGGCTGGAGCCCGATGAGCCACAATGATCTGGCATCTTGCGTGATTCGAGCCTAGGAGACCGAAGTGAAGCGTTCGGAGATCAACGAGCTGATCCGCGACACCCAATCGTTCCTGGCAGACCATCTCTTTGCGCTGCCGCCGTTCGGCTACTGGAATCTCGAGGACTGGTCGACGAAGGGGCCCAAAGCTCACGAGATCGTAGATCGTCACCTAGGATGGGATGTCACCGATTTTGGCCAGGGTAGGTTTGAACAAACCGGCCTGGTGATATTCACCCTTCGAAACGGGAGTCCCGCCCACCTCGTGGAGGGTCGTGGCAAGTTATATGCAGAGAAGGCGCTTGTCGTCGGCGTGGACCAGGTGACGCCGCTGCACTTTCACTGGAGCAAAACGGAGGACATTATCAATCGCGGTGGTGGGGACCTTGTCGTGAAACTCTATGCGTCCGATCCCGAGGAGCAGCTGGGCGGAGACAACGTTACCGTACGAACGGACGGCGTCGAGCGAACGGTGGAGGCCGGAGGCATTCTTCGTCTGGCTCGTGGGGAGAGCATAACGCTCACTCCCGGTCTGTACCACACCTTCTGGGCGTCGGGCTCCACAGTTCTGGCGGGCGAAGTATCGACGGTGAACGACGACTATACAGACAACCGCTTCTACGAACCGCTGGGCCGTTTTCCTGATATCGAAGAGGATGAACCGCTCGAGTATCTCCTGGTTAACGACTATTCGGTGCACGCTCCTCGCGTCACCGCAGGCATCTCATGACGCGGACATTCCCCATGTCCGCACAGCGAGGGCGGGTTCGTGCCCTCTTCGCGTCCACGGATAAGACTCATCATCACGTGACAGGCAGGCATCTATGATCTGGCCGATATTTCGATTGATCCTCGTGGCCTTTCGGTTTGTGCCCAATCGGTACAAGCTCCGTTTTCTCCTGTTCGCCGTGCCGTTCTTGGTCGAGAGGTTTCGACGGTCGGGCCCGGGAAGGGGATCGGGGTCGCGAGGGCGTGGTTGCGGCTGCTGCCTTCCGATTCGTTGCCGCCACCGGCAGTGCTCTGATCTTTGTTGCTCGTAGATTCGTTCGAGGGCGCGCCTAAGCCGCCGGGTCTCCGGTCTCCGGAGGCTTAGCGACTCCGTAGTGGACTCAGATGCCCAGATGAAAGTGTTCTCGAGGGCGTCAGATCAAGTCTGATGCCGCTTGACCGGCATCAGACATCCGCCGTGTAGATCGAGCCGTTCATGCTGGGCCAGGCACGACTGAGACCGTAGGTGTCGTGGCGAGCGCGTTCCGGTAGCGAGGTGGTCGGAGTGAAACCCAGACTCTTCCAACGCTTATCGAGCGACCCAAGAGAAACGTCAGGCGTGCCCATGCCGGTTCCAGCTGTCGACTATGGTAGCTCGACGGCGGGCGCGGGTTGAATTGACCCGGCTCCGTGGACATGAACCAGCCGGAAAGCTGCTCGTCTCGAACAGAACGTACATCTTTCGCGCCTGAGTGCCAGGTGTGGCACGACGACACTTTCCGTTGCATCTTTCCATCCTTCCGTAGCGCAAAGTTGACCTGCCGGGCGCAGCCGGTCCTGTTTTCGGTGCTGGCTATGAGCGCTAGCTCTCAACCAAGAGGCCCGAGGCGCGAAGCCATTGGAGCCGATTGACGAGGTTTGCCTCCTAAACCGCGTGGGCTGTTCGCTGCGACGATCGTCGCTCCGAACTCTGAGATGCCGGCGCGGCGATGGATTCCCGGGGAGGTCTGCCGGCAGGCGGCCAGGGTCGATGACGCCGGAACGAGGAGACACGTTGGTCCCGCCATGAGCGGCTGAGGCCAGCCGGCCTTACGGCCGGCAGAGTCCGGTTTGTGGCCGCCGCAACCCACGTTGCCGCGACCTGACTCAGAGCCTCTGCTTCCTGGTAGCCGTGTCGTCCTCATTGTTCCGCGCCATTCCTTCTGCCTCGACGCTCCAAGATCAACGTAACGAGGATGGGTTAAGAGAGCGGCAACTTTTGTGTCGGGGGATAGTAAAGATGTTCGCGACAGAGGTGAAGGTTTCTTCACTTCACCCTCATCCAATCGGTGCTGTCGGCAGAGTTGCATTTAGTGCCTATCTTGATATATCGTTGAAGTATCAATAACACACAAGGAGATGACATGAAATCATCGACAACAGCAGAAGGTTGGTTTGGTTCCCCCGGGCGGCATCATGGCGCAGCGCATCATTGGATGCGCGCCATGGCCGCCGGAAAAGGAGACGGAGAGCGACATGGACCTCCATTCGGGCACGGCCCATTCGGCCGCGGCCGGCACGGGTTCCCATTCGGTCCATTCGGACATGATCCCCGGCGTGGGGGTCGGATGCGCCGTGGAGACGTGCGAGCGGCAATCCTTGCCCTCTTAGTAGAGAAACCGTACAACGGATATCAGATCATTCAGGAGATCGAGAGGCGGAGTGAGGGATTGTGGAAGCCGAGCGCGGGATCCGTCTACCCTGCCCTACAGCAGCTCGAGGACGAGGGTCTGATCGCCGCCAACGAGGCTGGATCCGGCCGCGAGTTTGGGCTCACCGACGAGGGGAAAACCTATGTCGCGGAGCACGAGTCAGAGCTCGCCGCCCCGTGGCAAACGGTAGTCGACTCGGCTGATGAGTCTTGGATCTCGCTGTTTGATCTGGTGCGCCAGGTGGGCGTAGCCGTAATGCAGGTTGGCCAGGCCGGTACGAAGGATCAAATAGCGGAGGCAAAAACGCTCCTAACAAATACTCGCCGTCAGCTCTACGGGATCCTGGCCCGGGAAGAGCCGCAAGCGTCTGAAGAGGCCGCGGCATCCCGCCCGGAGACATCTGAGGAGTCATAGGTCGTCAAGGTTATGGCCGCGGGCAGCCGTCGCACTGCGCCGCCCGCCCGCGGTTCGCCCTCAAAAGGCCGGACGTTCGCGAGATGATAGGAGTAGCCTGGTGGGGGTGTCGGTAACGACGCCACGGATCGCTCATAGCTTAGAAACGGAAGAGGAACGCATGACCACCCTACTGCCGCTCCCCGAAGATTGGTCCCGAGCGCTGGCGGTCGTCGCCCACCCTGATGACCTGGAGTACGGATCGGCCAGCGCCGTGGCCAAATGGGTGACACAGGGGAAGTATGTGGCGTATGCGCTCGCGTCGCGCGGTGAGGCCGGAATAAACGACATGTCGCCCGAAGAGTGCGGCTCACTCCGTGCTCAGGAGGAGATTTCCTCAGCGGAAGTCGTTGGTGTACGGGATGTCATCTTCTTTGACCATCAGGACGGCTCCATAGAGTACGGCTTGCCGCTCAGGCGCGATGTGGCCCGGGCAGTACGCCGGTTTCGGCCCGAAGTCATCATTAGCCTGAATCGACGTGACAGCTGGGGCGGCCCGTCATGGAATACGCCGGACCATAGAGCAGTAGGAACGGCCGCGTTGGATGGCGGCCGCGATGCCGGTAACCGTTGGATATTTCGCGAGCTGCTGGAAGAGGGCTTGGAGCCTTGGAACGGGGTGAAGATGGTGCTGTTCAACGGCTCACCGGTTCCGACTCACTATGTAGACGTCACCGGATTTCTCGACCAGGGCATTGCCTCCCTTCGAGCGCACAAAGCCTACATCGACGGTCTGGCCGGTGATTTCGACCCCGACACGTTTCTGAGGCAGTCAGCGGAAGGGTCCGGGAAGGACGTAGGCTGCCGGCATGCCATAACGTTTGAGGTGGTGAACCTCTAGCGCCAAGAAACCGTTTTCCGCGGGCCACGGTGTGCGAGTTCAGACGACCGCAAGCCGGGCAGGTGTCTGGTCAGCACGTTCCTCGAGACGGAGCCCTCGTCGAGACCCGCACCGACCAGCCAGAGATCAGCGGCGGAATCGTGGAATGGACTATTGATAACGGCGGGGCAATCTTGGCACGTAGTCTGTGATCCTCGCTAGTCACCGGCCTCCGGCGGGGCGATCTTGTTCGGGCTTCCCAACGTCTGCGGCTGGGGGGTGTTGGGCAGCGGCTGCAGGCGCTTGGCTTTCACCCGGGCGAGCTTTCTCTTCAGACGTACATACTGCTTCTGCTGGACCCGAGTTCGCTTGTATCCGTGGTGCGCGAGGTTGACGCGCTCTAGCGGGTCGTGTTTGAGATCATACATCTCCCACTGGCTGGGGATCTTACCGTAGGCGTCGTAATACTCTGCGATCTTCCAGCGGCTTTCCCGGAGACTGATGATGTGCTGCGGCGGAGTCACGTACAGGCCGCCGGCCTGCCCTGCCTGGAAGTCATCATAGGTGAAGACGACGTAGTCCTGCGGCGGCGGCGCCAAGCGCTTTAGGATGTGATCCGAGTAGTCGACGCCTTGCCAGTCGGCGCGGGCCGAGCTCGGCGCGTTGACGAGGCTCGCGAGCGTCGGCAGAAAGTCGACGTGTGAGACCATCACCTGCGAGGTCGCCGGCTTGCTCCACAGGCGCGGATTGGAGTAGATGAGCGGCACGCGCAGGGTCTCCTCATAGAAGTTGAAGTTCTTCTGGCGGAGCCCACCGTGCGCCAGCCCCATCTCACCGTGATCGGAGGTGCGGATCACCAGCGTATTGTCGAGCAGGTGGTGCGAGGTCAGAGTGTTCAGGACGTCGACGACGTATCCGTCGCACACCTTCATCAGGTTGCCGTAAAAGTTGATGTAGGCTCGCTTCTTCTCGTGCGTGTTCAGCCTACCGCTCAGGTTCATCAGCCTCAGGAACTCGTGTTGGACGACCGGCTTCGTCGAGAGGTCCTCGTCGACGGTCTCCGGCAGCTCGATATCACCCTTGAGCCACGACTCGTCGTACCCGGCGTTTAGGTATTGTTTAGGGTACAGCAGCACGTCATGCGGGTTGACCAGCGAGACGACCAGGAAGAACGGCTGCTGTCCCGGGGCGACCGAGTTCAGGTACTGAAGCACTCCTTCCTGGCCTGACTGCACGCTCCCCTGCTGGTCCATGAAACGGCCGTCGTTATTCGTAGTCCCGCCGCCGTCCTGGTCGATGTCTTGGTTGGCGCCCGCATCGGGGGGATTCCAGCGGTTAAAGCCGTACTCAGCGGCGTCCGACGGTTCAAACTGCGAGCCGGCCGGCTTGCTCAAGTGCCATTTGCCTTTGTAGACGACGTTGTAGTGGGCCGCCGACATCACGCTTGCCATATTCTTGAAGCCGGGCGGCATCTCCACCTGCGGGAACTGGTCGTCGGGCATGCTCTCCTCGAGCGTGTACTTCACGCCGTGCTGGGCGGGGAAGTAGCCGGTCATCAACGTCGCCCGGGAGGGAGAGCACATGCAGGCGTTACAGAACGCGTTCTCGAAGGTCAGCCCGTGTCTCTGCAGTCGCGTCAGACCCGGCAGGTGCGTGCGCGCCCAATTTCGCGGGAAATGCTGGATCGCGCGCTCCTGATCAGTGATGAACACGATGATGTTCATCCCGGCCACGCGCTTTCGTTCAGGGGCTATCAGCGAGTCGGGTACATGTCCCAACACCGCCGCGGCTCCGGCAATCGTAGCGCCCCGCTGTAACAGTTCTCGGCGGCTGAGCATGTCTGCCCCCTTAATGTTGCGTTGGTTAAACTCTACAGCATCAATGACGAAAAAACGCTATCCCGAAGGGTCAATTCGGCAAACTGGCCTAAATGGGCCATGCACCGTCGCCCAACTGGCGGCTTAGGCGGAAGCGATGGACGGACCGCGGACAACACAGCGCATCCCGAGATGGCTGGTGGAGGTGTCCACAGCGTGGGGCTGCCGAGCTGAGGGTCGATACCGGAAGCAGTAGTTCGGGGCACACAGATGCGAGCCACCCTTGATGATCCGCGTCGCGTCGGGCCCCGGGGAAAGCTGATCCGCGGTGGGCGCGCAACAGGACCGCGAAGAGCCCGACCCGGTTGACGCCGGCGCCACTGGTTCGCAGGTCCATTCCCACACGTTGCCGATCATGTCGTACAGGCCGTAGCCGTTAGGCGGAAACGAGCCGACTGGAGAGGTGCCGGCGTATCCGTCAAGCACCAGGTTCTCCCATGGAAACCGGCCCTGCCAGGTGTTGGCCATACACCGGCCGTCGGGGTTCTCCTCGTTGCCCCACGCGAATCGCGCTCCGTCTAGGCCGCCGCGAGCCGCGCGCTCCCACTCAGCCTCCGTTGGCAGTGCCTTACCAACCCAACGAGCGTACGCCTCAGCGTCCTCGAAGGCGATCTGCGTCACGGGGTGCTGCTCGCGGTCGGAGGCCCCGTTCCCGGGCCCTTCCGGCTGGTGCCAGGAGGCGTCGGGTAGATAATGCCACCACACCATCGAATCCAGCGGCACCGGTCCATCGGTCCCGCGGAATACGGCCGAGCCGGGCACCAGCGCGGACGGATCCGCGCCCGGATAATCGGCTGGGTCGAGCGGGCGCTCAGCCACGGTGACGTAGCCGGTCGCCTCGACGAAGCGCCCGAACTCAGCCACGGTCACGGGATGTGGATCGATCCAGAAGTCCTCCACCTGGACTGTACGGAGAGGCAGCTCCTCTGGATAGAACTCCTCAGAGCCCATAACGAATGTGCCCGCAGGGATCCGCACCATGCCCTCGGTCGGGTGCGGTGTCCGGTCTCGAATGATCCCATCTTCGGTCTGCATAGTCCGATTTTAGCGCTAGGCCGTTGCGTCCGATCGGCGATTGCGGGGCGCCGAGGAATTCTGGATAGACCGCCGTTCTACCGGGTCGTGTTACATACGCACGTTTCTAGGCCAGGGGCCCAAACTCCTGCGACAGGTCGGTGCAAATGTCCAGATTCAGGGCCGCGAGACGTATTATCAATGCGCTGGCCCGTGGAGGAACGTCGAACCGTGGAGATTCTCGCGACTCAAGTGGAAGAACTACGGGACAACCCCGATCCCACAGACGCTGCCTTGGCGCTTCAAAGCCGCGAGAATGAAGACGCCTTTGCTCTGCTGTATTACCGCTACCGGGATCGAATCTACCGCTACCTGAAGATTCGAATCGGATCGGACGATGACGCCAGGGACCTCACCCAGCAGACGTTTCTCCGGGCCTTCGACAATATCGCTCGATATACCGAACGTCGAGGTACATTCGCGTCGTGGCTCTTCGCGATAGCCCGGAACTTGAGCGTGGACTTCCAGCGCGGAAAACGGCTGACGATACATCTGGATGCGCTGGATATTCCCGCACCCGGAGATCTCGAAGAAGAGGGCATCGCCCGTGCTGATTTCGTGCAGATGCGCCGTCTTCTCGGCACACTTCCCGACCACAAACGCGAGATCCTAACGCTGCGGTTCGCCGGTGACCTGACCGTGCCCGAGATAGCCATGGTCGTCGGCAAGAATCCTGATGCCGTCCACAAGATGCTTGCGCGTACCTTGCAAGACCTGAGGAGTGCACTCTATTGAGACGGATTACTGTCGATGAATCGTCGTATCGTCCTGACCCGCGAGTAACGATCGTCCTTAACCACATGTTCAAACCGAGCGTTCCGACACGCGAGCTCGATTCGTCCGTGCTCCATGCCCTGGCGGGGAGAGCAAAACCGGCCGGTCAAAGAAGGACGCTCCCTCTCTTCGGCTGGAGGCAGCTCGGCGTCATCCTGATCGCAGGACTGGTATCAATCCTTGCGCTGACTCTCGCCCCTACGATTCTTAAGACGCGCCCGCCGTCACAGGTATCTGCGAAAACCATCCTCCTGCGGGCGGCCCGGGCCATGGCCCCTAAAGCGCACCAAGCGACCGAGCGAGTATATAACGAGCGCTCACAGTGTCCGCCCTACGGCAGATGCAGATACTTCACTGCCGCGATCTGGAGCACGAGCATCAAGGGGTCGTACCTCGAACATGGGATCGAAATGTTATCTGCCGGCAGCCGGGTTGTTCAATATTTCCGGCTGATTCATGGCGGCCCATATAGAAGCTGGGTAGATGCATGGTGGTCGCGTAAGCTCTCGTCGGGGATTGGCGGCCAGGGGGGAGCAGGAGAATTCTGGGGCTACTTCATTCACGGCGTCGACGACCCCGGCATTGCATCGGGCCTTGTTGGCCAGGCACGCCGGGACGGGTTCATCGATCTGGGATCAGGAACGGGTTACCGGCTCGTGGGCAAACGATCTTTTGACCACGCGACCAACTACGCCCTCAGGTTCAGTTCGCCCGGGTATGCCTACTATGCATACTTTGACGCCCACAGCTACGTGTTGCGCGGCATGCAAGGCCCTGGATTCAAAGTTGCGCTCCGGCACGATGCCTCTGTGCCGCTGTGCGCGGTCTTCGAGAAGGAATTCCGATTCTTCCGCGAAAAGCGTCCCAATCTCCGAGTCTGTCCAAGCGGGCCAGCTCGACGGTAGGTGGCTCGTCTGTTTCTCGAGGTCTGTCGCTTTGGTCTTGCATTGACGCCGAGACAACCGGGGTGGATGGAGTTTGCCTCTAGCGGGACTTGGACCGTAGGAGCGTGATCGTCCGGTTCACCGTTTGCTCGGGCTCAGCCGTGGCCGAGAAGTCGATGGTCACTGTGACGGTCACCTGGTGTTTTCGGGACAGGATCGAAGCCTTCTGGCCCGTGGCGCGGACCTCCAGCTGCACGACTTCAGGCCGCGGAACCCGCATGAGAACCGGCTCTACCCCTACGCCCGTGAGCCTCACGAGGCCGGTAACGTCAAAGTCGACTGCGATGGCGGCGGTGCCCTTGCCTTTGTTCTTCGTGATGGCTGCGGTGCTGAAGGTCGGCCCGTTGAAGCGAACCGGGCGAGCCATTTCCAATGATTGGCCAGGATCGAAGCCGCCCTCGAACTCGCTGTAGCTACCGCCGTTCACGGTGTATAGGCAGTTGCCGGGAGCGCCGGCGCACGGACCGGACGCGGCGCCATCACCCGACCGCGACCGTCGCAGAGGCGGCAGCATGATCGGAACGCCGTTGCCGTCGTCGTTGGCGGGATCGAACTCCTGCACGGTGGACTCGGCCTCCGGCAACCGGTTCTGTCCGACCCCCAAACCGCCGGTCAGCCAGATGCAGCTTCTGGACGGGTCGTTCGAGCACGGACCTGAGGTCACGGCGGGCGTTTCGGTTAACGACGGGGCCACAGGCAACCATATGTTAGTTCGTGGATCGTACATGTCGAGGCCGCCTGTGTCGATGCCTGGACCCAGATAGATGCAGGTGTTTCGAACGTTGGCCAGGCAGGGGCCGGAGGCGGCGCTTGCGCCCTCGTCGGATGGCGTAGGAGCCACGGACGACCAGGTCTTGGTCTTCGGATCGAACATGAACGCGCTGGATAGCTCGGGATTACTGCCGTGTCCGGGCAGGTTCGCGCCGCCCATCGCGTAGACACACGTTCGCGTCGTGGCGCCGCGGCAGGGGGCCGAGGTAGCGGCGAGGAGCGCACGTGGACTCGGTAGCGACGGCAACTTGATCCAGGTCGGGATGGCCGGGTCGAAGAGGTAGGCCGACCCGGTTGATGTCGCCGGACCCGTCCCATATCCGCCCAGGACGTAGATGCATGTTTGGCTGACGAGCTTGACGCAGGGTCCGGCCGCAACCCCGGCGGCGGCGACTGGCTTCGGAGTACTGATTGACGGATTCCAGCCTCCGGAAGCCGGGCTGAACATGTCGACCGCGTCGGTCATACTTCCGGCCGAGCCGTCGGGCGGGGTCTCAAGCCCTCCGACGGAATAGATGCACCGCCCCGAAGAAGGCGTCGCGCTCTTCGCCGGGGCCCCTACCGCCGGCTGCTTTGCGCACGGCGCCGTGACCACGCCCGCCAGGTCGCGGCTGGGATCGAGATTCGTCGATAGCTGCCACCCAGTGGCTCCGGGTGGAAGAGCCTCGATGGAAGCAGTGGTAGAGTCGGGCCCGACGGCGCCTCCGACGGCAAAGAGGCAAGTCTGGGCGGAAGACTCCGGACAGGGAGCGGCGGCGCCCCCGAGCGAGTAACGACTCTCGTTCAAATGAGGCTCGTCGGTCCAGGCCCCCGTTCGAGGATCGAACTGCTCTACAGCGGACTGTGGTGTCACCCCGCCGCCCTGGCTCGGCGATGTGAACCCTCCCATGACGAAGATGCATGTGCCCGAATCGTCGCGACAGGGAGCGGTGACCGCGGCGCTATCAGTAACCGGGGTCGGGAGGTCTGGCACTCGCGTCCACGGACCGGGAATGCTTGTACCCGACCCGTTGTCCAGGGAGGGATCGTACATGAGGACGCTGCTCTGAGGCGACCCCCCTGCTGCGCCGCCGATGACATATATGCATGCCCGCGCGACATCGGAAAGGCATGGGGCAGTGGTCGCGGCGGCGTCGGCACGCGGGAAGTTTATGAACCGGCGAAGTCCCTTGGAGTACACGTGAATGGGCGTAGCATCGGTGTGCGATCCGTCCGCGGGGTTGAACATCTGCGCGAGGTCGGTCGAGCCTTGAGGTGGTGGATTCCCTCCCAACGCGTAGAGGCAGGTTTCGGCGAGATTGGTGAAGCACGGACCGGCGGCAGCGGCGACACCGATGGCCGGTAAGTCGAGCTGGAACGGCTTGCCCCAGGTGTTCGTCGTGGCGTCATAGGCGTGGATCGTTGCCAGGACGGCTGAGGGAGTGTTCCCTCCGACCGTGTAGACGCAGGACCTGGCTGTAGCACCGACGCAGGGGGCTGCGGTCATTCCGGCAGCTTCTGTCGCGTCGGGCAACGATTTCAGGGATATCCAGTCGTTCTTGAGAGGTTCGTAGACGCGGAGGTTGGCCCTGATGGTGGTGCCGGTACTGGTGCCGCGGGTGAACCCGCCCGCCTCGTAGATGCATATCGAACGGGTGTGTGGGCATTCGGACACTGTGGCTGCGGGAGCCACGGGAGAGCCCAGCGACGCCGGCCCCGGAAACTGCCACGGAATCGTGATTGGCTGAGGGCCGGCGGAGCGCACCGCACCGACGCCCTTCAGAGGCAAGATGCCGGCGGCCGTGACCGTCATCAGAGTCAACACCACCTGCAGTAGTGACGGCTTCATCGTCCGCCCTCCTGATCGTCATCCCTGACTGTGCATCCGGTACCTGATCGTACATCAAGACACTGACGATCCGGCCGGACGACGGTCGAGGTCGAGGAGCTCAATGGAGTCGTCTATCAAAGGAGCAATAGCGACCACACGCACCAACCCCGTCGCCTTCACCCTGCCGTATCCTTTCCTGTTTCGACCACGCGAACGTGCGCGTCATACGCACGATGTTGACCTTACGTTGATTGGCGCTGCCGACTTGGATGAAGCGGAGCCGGGTTCTCAGGGTAGAAAGTAAGCAGTACATCTCATAGCGGGTATTGGAGGCAAAGGCAAGTGGATGGACCTATCGATTGGGCGACGAGCTTCACCTATACCACCTACATTCAAGCCACGCCGGAACGCGTGTGGCAGGGGCTCACCGATCCCGCCCTCACAAAGCGCTACTGGCGGCACCAAAGGGCGGGTGAAAAGACCTTCCGCTCTGACTGGAAGAAGGGCTCCACTTACGACATGGCGCACGAGGAAGTCGGGCTTGTCGTGAGCGACCCCGAACAGGTAATCCTCGAGTCCGATCCCGACCGCCGCCTGGCCTACACCTGGCACACCATTACGCCCGAGTGGGCCGCCGCCGTTGGTATGGACGGTGCCACTGCTGAAATCTGGAGGGCCGAGCCCCGCTCGAAAGTGGCCTTCGACATAGAAGACGTCGGGCACGGCGTCACAAGGCTAACCGTCGTCCACGACGGGTTCAAGCCCGGTAGCGCCGTTCTCAAGGGCATCTCTGAAGGCTGGCCTGCAGTTCTTTCCAGTCTCAAAACCCTCCTCGAAACGGGGTCCAGCCTGCGGACCTCATAGGGAACCCCACGAGAGCAGCTGGTCAGAGACAGTGGGAGGCGAGTCGCATCTCAAAGGCCAAAGCGCCGGCGGGACCGCGACGAAGACCGTCTCGGCACATATTGCGCAGAGGGGCAACCGGTCACGCGGTTCTAGATGGGTGCAATAGCGGCCTCCCGACTCTCGCAACGACTCCGTTTCCGCCCCATCAACTGAAATCTCACGAAGGAGCCAGTCCGGTCCCCGGCGCGAATACGCATTCTCCTAGCTCTTAGGCGTCCCCGAAACCGGGTCAGCTCCAGACATTCCGTCGCCGTGCCGGGAGCAACGCGGATTCGTTCTTTATAATCCTTGAGTCCGCACGCCGCCGTCACCCGGCGCCCTGCACAATGGAGACATGGTTCTGCGATGTACGGGGAAGGTCCTCAAGCTTCTTGGGGTCAACGCACGCAGCCTGAGTGATTTTGCCGCGACGCCTGACGATTGGTACCTGAACCTCCTCTGGATCGGGGGACGAAAGTGCCTGCTTCTGACTCACTCGGGAACGCTGTTTTCCATCTTCATTCCCGACGTTCGAAAGAAACAGATGCAATCCATCGGTCCGTTCGTCGCAGAGCACGCCCGTCAGGCGCTTGAGCGAGAACGGCTTCCAGCCAACGCGCTTGGAGAACTTGACCCGGGGCCCATCATTGCGAAAACATCAAGCAGAAGCGTCCTCGGATTCATGGTTGATATGGCATTCGTGTGTGAAGATGTGGTTGCGCAGGAGGGTGGACTCGCGAACTGTGACATCGAGGCGCTCAATCGCTTTCTGCAGCGTCAGCTGCACAACACAGAGGGCTTCTACTCACGCCCGATCGACCTCGTGCGTGACTGGGTGGCCCTCGAGTAGCTTGAAATCGCGTCAATGTTCGCGATTCCGATCAGTTCTCTTATAGTGACCCGATGAAGCAGTCCATTTCCTTCGTCACTCTCGCAGTTCGCGATTTCTCGCGAGAGCTAGCCTTCTACCGCAAAGTCCTTGGGTGGGAGCCCTTCAATGTCGTCGAGGATACGATCGCCTTCTTCAATGTGGGCAGTCTGATTTTCTCACTCTGTGAGTACAAAGAGCTCAGCGCAGATGTAGGCAGCGAGCTCGCGACGCAGCCCCCTCTGGGCGTGACGCTGGCGCTCAACGTCCCCGACGAGTCTGGGGTTGACGATCTGTTTGCGCACCTGCGAGCAGCCGGAACGACTATTGTCAAGCAACCGGTGAGAGCTTCGTGGGGAGGTTACAGCGGTTACTTTGCGGACCCGGAGGGCCACCTCTGGGAGGTTGCTTACAACCCCCAGTTTCAATACGACGACGCCGGAACGATGATTGTGCCACGATGACGGCGAATGCAAACGCGTTGGAATGCATTCGGACGTCACTCGCGGCGTTTGCCGCACGCTCCCGCCAATGCTGACCGTTCCCGACCGGCTGTCCACTCCGCGACTGCGGACAGTTCGACACGAGGGGTTCGATGCGATGTCGATTACAGTGCTGGCCCAACCCCATCGTGCGCTCAGACCGTACATCGCCGGTGCGTACATGGGCTGGTCAGAGAACTCCAGGGTTCCAACGCTGCGGCGCGAGCTTCCCACGCCGATAGTTCCCCTTATCCTCAACTTCGAGTCGCCCTTTGATATCGCGCCCGCAGATTGCGCCGGGAAGCGAATAGGCTCGTTCGTCGCCGGTCTGACCGATGTGTTCACCGAGGTCACGACGACGGGTCCGTCGAGCTGCATCCAGATCAATCTCACTCTGATTGGGGCGCTGGTTTTGTTTGGAATGCCGCTGGGCCCGATCGCCGGACTCACGATCTCGCCGGACGACGCCCTCCCCTCGCCCTGGCACCGGCTGGCGGCCGACTTGGCGATTCTCGGGGATTGGAGCGCCCGGTTGTGCATGCTGGAAGACTTCTTGCTGAAGCGGCTGCGAGACGAGCACGAGATTCCTCGCCAGCTCATCGGCGCCCAAAATCTTCTGGTGCGGACCCGAGGACGCGTGAGGATTGAGACCATCGCCCAGCGGACCGGCTGGAGCCGCAAGCACCTGGCGGCGCGATTCGAGGAAAACTTCGGCCTGACTCCCAAGCGGTTGGGTCGGGTGATCCGCTTCAACCGCGCAGTCAGCCTGCTGTCTTCGACTCCGTTGCGCCCACTGGCGGGGCTGGCACTGGACTGCGGCTTTGCCGATCAAGGACACTTCAACCGGGAATTTGCTCGCCTTGCCGGCTGCACTCCCACCCAATACCTCGCCGGCATTTCGACTCGAGGATTCTCTTCGCCGGTCGCCTGAAACTTCCGCCGCAGGTAACTTTCGTCCAATACGGCTGGCTGATCTCAGACGTATGCTGAGGGTAAATCAAATCGCTAGGAGTTCCCCGTGACCGTGACCCAGACCACCAAAGTCGTTCCTGACGTCTATCCCTCGCTGCGGTACCAGAACGCAATGGCCGCGATCGACTGGCTGGAAAATGCCTTCGGCTTCAAACGCGTGGTGGTGTACCCAGGCGACGATGGAGGCGTGGCCCACGCCGAGCTGGCCTTCGGCAACGGCGCAATCATGTTGGGCAGCGTGCAGCATGCGGCCGGTCAGACGCGGACCAATGCCGGCGAGGAGGCCTCGGTGATCTATCTTCGCGTCGACGACGTCGAGGCTCACTACAACCGTGCCAAGAACTACGGCGCGCAGATAGTGCGCGATTTCCAACCGACTGCATACGATGCCGCCGGGACATATTCCGCCCGTGATCTCGAAGGGAATATGTGGAGTTTCGGCAGCTACGGGGTAGAGCTGACGGTCACTAGCTGATCGAGCAAGGCCCAAAGCTAAGAACCACAGTTTCTTTCAGTGCGGCACTCAGGCAGTCGCCGGGCTTGGCTGCGGAACCTCCTGAACCGCCCAATTGTTGCCATCCGGGTCTTGAAAGAAGACGAAGGAGTCGTACGGACCCCCGCCGGCGAAATGAGTGATCTCACCAACTTCAACACCGCGCTCGAGAAGTTGGGAGCGCGCGACTTCGATGTCGCTCACGCACAGCTGCAGGCTGACAGACGTTTGTGGCACCTCCTCCACAATGTTTGGCCCGATGACCACGGAGCAGGCCGATCCGGTCGGCGTGAGCTGAACCACTCGCATTTCCCCCACGACCGTGTCCACGTCAACCTTGAATCCAAGCTTCTCACTGTAGAAGCGCTTTGAGCGATCCACGTCTCTTACCGGAATGACGACGACTTCCAGCTTCCAATTCATGGCCGGGTGAACCTCCGCTCATGATGTCCAGGCTACGGGGCTGCTATGTCCGGCGCTGATACAGCGGGCGCTCCCGAGTGTATCTACCAAGAGTTCTGAAACTCAAGGCACCGCCCACGTGAGGCTGGCTCAACTCACCGATGCAAGCCGGACGAGCTTTCGCATGGCCTTACTCGCCACAAACGTGTTGCGCCTTTCAGGAGGCATGCTGGTACGCGCTCTACGGGATCACCCTGGGTATGACGTCCGTTCTCCCGCTGACGGTGCTCCCGATGCAGACGTTGACGAACAGACACGCAGCGCACTTGCGCTCTTGACGCCGCTCACTATCCTGATCGCGTAGCGCAGCGACCGACATCCGCCGAGCCATGGCCCACGGTCCAGGATCATGGCTGGTAGCCGCTCGCGATGTCTTCGCCGATCGCGACTACCTGTGCAAGCTTCTCCGATAGCCCCGGCTCCAGGCAGGTGCCGGTGGCTCCGGGATGTCGAGATCCGGTAGCGCCAGGTCGCCTTGATTACCTTGGTCGTTCCTGCCGCCCGGTTGGGATAGGCGTACCCGGCGACGGCCCGGTACGGCGGCGAAGGGCCGGCGAACTGCAGCGAAAGGCCGGCGAACTGCAGCGAAGGGCGGGTGAACGACAGCGTGACCAGCGAGCTCCTCCCGACGAACACCTTCCGGTCGTTCGCCGCGATGTGATGGAGCAATCCCCGTGGCGTCAGCGGCACCAGAATATCGACAGGACCGAGGCCGCGTACGGGCGTTTCTCCTGACCCGATTGGCTGTCGGACCGATGGGGCACCACGGTTCGTTGGCCTACCTGCCTGGGAACCTTGTTCGCGGTAGACGGCAGGCCGGGTTATCCCGGATTAGACGGCCTTTTGGGCCTCCACCCGGGACTACCCGGCCACGCACTCAGGGACTCTAGGAGGCTGCGGTCTTGAAGCTTTGGGTGAGCCCTGTGGTTGTTCCGTTCTTGTTGGTTACGACCAGCACGAAGTAGTAGGTCGTGTTGGGGCTTAGCCCCGAGATATGAGCCGCCGCGACGACCATGCCAGTGCCGGACCCAAGGCTCTGGGGAGGCGTCGCCGTGTACAGGGGAGGCAGCGGTGAGGTGCCCCACTGGAAGTAAGCTGTTGTCCACGAGCCGTTGGGCACTCCAATTCCAATCAGGGTGGCACTCGAGGCGGTGATCCCGACTACCTTGAACGCCGTCCCGTACGGAGTGTTCGAAGTGTAGATGTGTCGCGACACAGATTTGAAGGCGTTCGATCCTCTCATCTTCACGTTCGGCGTGGCCCAGATCCCTACAGCATTATTCGAGATGGCGTTATTGGCCACCGTGATCTTAATGGGCATCGCCGAGAAGAGGGTGATGCCCGTTGTTTGGAAGTCGGCGGCGCTAATCGGCGTGTCGAGGGTGTCGCCGCTCACGTTGTTCTTCCCGATGATGTTGTTCTCGATCTTGTTGCCGCCGAGGTACTCGCCTCCTGTGTAGTGGGCGTGAAGGGTGACTCCCGCCAAGCCGTTTCCCGAAGCCTGGTTGCGATAGATCAAGTCGTTATAAACGGCGGTACCTGGGCCGGCGCTCGCCAGCAGAATGCCTGCTCCGCTACCGGCGGCGTTATTCTTGTACCCTGCGGTTCCGTTTCCGTCGACCTGGTTGTACTCGACAGTGTTGTCATAGACGCCGCCCTTGGCCGGGTTCAGGCCGGTGATCTTGTAGGAGCCGTTCGGCAGCTGCTTATACTTCGCGGCCGAGCCGTTGTGAGAGGGAAGCGTGATCCCGCACTCGTTGACGTTGTCGTTCACGGCGTTGCCCGTGATGAGGATGTTGTGGGCCGGCCCGAAGTCGTCGACGACCAGGATGCCGTCCACATTGTGGTCGACCACATTGCCGGACAGTGTTGAATCGGCCACAGCGTCGAAGAGGATACCGCCGCCGCAGTCACCTGGATAAATTGTGGCGGGGCAGCCGGCCGGGGGCACGTAGCCTTGGTCATCGTATTCGACGACGTTGTTGCTTACTGTGACATGCAGCGGGTCCGTGCAGCCGCCAGAGCACTTCGGCGCACCGGCCGGGAGTACGGCGATGCCGGGGCCTTGTGCCTTGTTGACCGTGAAGCCAGAGACCGTCACGTTCGAGGCGATGACGACGATGCCCTCCCCCAAACCGGAGGCGTTGATCTTCGCGCGCTTCCCCAGCAGTTTGAGCGGCTTCGGGATGACGACTTGTTCCGAATACGTCCCCTTGCAGACGACGACGGTATCGCCGGCCGCCGCTGCGACGACCGCCGACGAGATCGTCGAGTACTTAGCCGTGGCGCACGATCGGCCCGGCTGGCTCGAGCTGCCAGAGGGCGAAACGTAGAGGGTGGCAGCAGCGGCGCCGGCGACGTTCGCTGGTAATGCCAACAGAATGGCGCCGACCAGTGCCAACATAACTGGGAGCGGTCGCGTCTTCAGTGCTTTCAAGAGGCGTCTCATGTCGTACCTCCATACTTTGTAGGCTTTTCAATCGTAGCAGTAACTGTACGCCTGTCGCTTGCATGTGCACCCACGGGCAGCTACGTGGGAGACCTCAGTCGCGAAGGCCTACTCCACGCCAGGTTCGGCCGCTCTAACCTCGAACACGCCCTCGAAACGTCTCCACCGATGGGGCGAGGGACAATGCCGGGAGTCGCCAGTGTCTATTCTGCTCTGGCGGCAGTCGTATCGAGCAGCAGTGAGGTCCCAACTAGGGGTGATACTAGCGTGTAACCCTATTGCGTACATACCCACGAGACACTGTGCGGGATAACCCGGAAAGGAAGGTCGCCCTCAATGAGAAAACGTTTTGTGCTTTTCCTAGTATCCATGGCGTTGGTGATGTCGACCGGGAGTCTGGCCCTGGCCAGGCAGGTCAGTCCGGCTACGAACAAGCCGCTCGTAGGAGTCAGCCACAATGCCAAGCTCGGCAAGATTCTGGTCAACGCCATCAAAACGACGAGCCTGAAGAACAAGACATATCCGAAGGGCTTCACGCTGTATCACTTGCTCAAGGAGAACACGGGCACATTCGCCTGTACCGGCAGCTGCCTGACCTTCTGGCCACCGCTGCTGCTCCCGGCGGGCGTGACTCTCCCTAAAGGAGCCAAGGGCGTGACCGACAAGCTGAGCTTCGTAACCCGTCCCGGCGTTGGAAGGCAGGTCACGTATGACGGCTGGCCGCTGTACTTCTTCCAGCCCGACACGAAGCCGGGACAAACGAATGGCGAGGGTGTGAAGGCATTCAATAGCGTGTGGCGCGTCGTTGCTCCAACACCTATGGTTCACTTCACGATCAATCTTGCCCCCGACTCCACCTGGGGCTCCGTGACGCTAAAGTACACGTACCGGGGCAAGAAGTTCCACTCTTCGTGTAGTCAGAACACCTGCAAGCTGAAGGTTCACGCAGGTGTCAAGATAGCGCTTAGCGAGACGGCTACCTCGCCTGCGAGCTGGCCCTTCTCTAAATGGAGTGTTCGGCCCGTCGACGGTGGAAAAAGCTCGACGTCTACGAAGCCGTCGATAACTGTGATGAGCAACGACGACTACAGCATCACAGCCACGTACGTTCTGAAATAACCACGAGTCTGGGTTGCTGCACAGTGTCTCACGGCACGAGGCGTCGACGCGGCGTCTCGTGCCGGTGCCGTTAGATCAGAAAGGGTTGGCGCGCTCGCGGAGCTTGTACCGCTGAATCTTGCCGGTGGCTGTCTTAGGCAGCTCTTCTATAAACTCTACCGATCGCGGGTATTTGTACGCGGCCAGCCGTTCCTTGACGAAGAGCTGAATATCTGACTCCGTCGGAGGCGTGCCTGACGATCGTTCACGCAGGACGACGTACGCCTTGGGTTGGACGAGACCGTCTGCCGTCCGCATTGCCACGACGGCGCATTCCAGAACATCGGGATGCTCCGCTACGGTAGCCTCTACCTCTGCCGGTGAGACCCAGATTCCTCCGACCTTGAGCATGTCGTTGCTGCGGCCGTCATACCAGTAGAATCCGTCCTCGTCGACGTGATACTTGTCCCTGGTCCGGAACCAAGCTCCTTGTATGGCTTCCCGTGTGACATCGTGTTGATTCCAGTAGCCCGAGCAGATGCTGTCACCGGAGACCATGAGGTTACCGATCTCGCCCTGACCGACGGGGTGGTCGTCGTCGTCCACGAGCTTCACGTCGTACCCCGGAACCGGCTTCCCAGTGGATCCGGGACGCACCTGTCCCGGACGGTTTGAAATGAAGATGTGGAGCACCTCGGTCGTGCCGATGCCATCGAGGATTTCTACTCCAGTTCGTTCGAGCCACCGCCGATAGATCGTAGCCGGGAGTGGCTCACCGGCCGAGGTGGCGATTCGGACACAGGAAAGATCGAGATCTCCCCCTTCATCGGCGTAGTGGAGGAGCGCCGCGTAGGATGTGGGAACGCCGTAGAAGACCGAGGGTCGGTACGTGCGGGCGATAGTGCTGATGGTAGGAGGATCCGGACGTCCTGGCCAGAGGATCGTAGTGGCGCCGGCTCCCAGGGGAAAGTAGAGGCTGTTCCCGAGCCCGTACGCGAAGAAAAGCTTGGCGACCGAAAATGTGCGATCAGCTTCCGTGAGCTGCAGTACACGGCTGGCATATAGCTCCGAGCACACGGCCATGTCGTGATGCAGATGTACCGCGGCACTCGGTAGACCTGTCGTGCCCGATGTGTACAGCCAGAAGGCGGCATCGTCTTTGAGGGTGTCGGCGGGCAGCAGCTCGTCGGAGACCGATGAAAGGAGATCGCTGAAGGATTCCGCGTTGTGGGGGAGCTGCGCCTCTTCACCGTTCGCCGGACTGTCCGGGATGACGATAACACGCCTGAGATATGATGCCGTCGCCAGTATCGGTTCTATCTGAGGCAGGAGCGACGCGCTGACGACCAGAGCTCTGGCCCGCGTGTCCTCGAGTATAAAAGCATAGTCCGGAGGCTTGAGAGCCGTGTTCACCGGAACAGGAACGGCGCCGATCTTGATCGCCCCAAAGAAGGTGTACGCAAACTCAGGACCGTCGAGCACGACCATGAGCACTCGGTTCTCCATTTCTATCCCGATGCGCTTCAGGCCATTCCCGGTTCGGTTCACATTGCGCAGTAGATCGGCGTACGATATCTTCTCGTCGCCGTGCTCGATGGCAATCTTCTCGCGCCGACCCTCGTCTACATGCCGATCGACAAAGTGGGTGGCAACATTGAATCGACGCGGCAGATTGACGGCGGGCGTACCCATATGCGCGACTCCGGAGGCGTGCTCTTCCTCATGCAACTCGGCCCTAGGAGACTGGTGTAGACACCACCCACCTAGTGCGAGCGGGCTGTGCTCATAGCTTATCTTGTCTGCAGAAAGAGCCTACAAACTGAGAACTGCTGCGGCAACGCTGTTGGAGGCTGAGTTACGTGCAACGGGAGTGCATGGGAGTCGAACCCACCCGAGACGGCGATGAGAGCCGCCTCGCAACGATTTTGAAGACCGCGAGAGCCACCGGGCCCCTTCCACCCCCGTCCGAGTCTTGCACACCATCCAACCGGGCCGGCATTCCCCTCCGTGATACCATTGGTCGCTCCTGATTGGCATGCCAGTCGGGAGACATTTGTGTGGGGCGCGTTAACCAAACCACCATGCGCTACCTCGTGATCAGCGACATTCACGCCAACCTCCAAGCATTGGAGACGGTCCTCGCTTCCGCCGGAGAGTGGGATGCGGTTCTCTTCCTGGGCGACCTCGTCGGATACGGACCGTCGCCCAACGAGTGCGTCGAGCGCGTCGTCGGCCTCTCGAATGTAACCAGCATAATCGGCAACCATGACGTAGCCGCCCTCGGCCAGATCGACGTCGATACGTTCAACCCCCAGGCCAAGTTCGCGGCACTGTGGACCCAGAAGCAGCTCACTCCGGAGCACAAGGACTTCCTCGGATCGCTCGGTCAGGTCGAGGAGCTCGACGATCTGACGCTCGTCCATGGCAGCCCTCGCGACCCGGTCTGGGAGTACCTGGACCGCGTCTCTCAAGGCCCCGAGAACTTCGCCCGGTTTACCACAACTTCGTGCTTCAACGGCCACACCCACGTTCCGCGGATATTCTCTCAGGATACTGAGACCCGCCAGACAGAGGTGCGGATTCCCGAAGAGGCGGAGGTACTAGCTACGGCGGATGGGATTCGGCGCATCATCAATCCAGGAAGCGTTGGGCAGCCACGAGACGGCGACCCACGCGCCGCCTTTGCTTTGTACGATTCCGATACGCATGACTTTGACTTTCGTCGAGTCGAATACGATATCGAAACCGTGCAGAGCAAGATGGAAGCAGCCGGACTACCCAAGCCCCTCTCGGAGAGGCTGGCGTACGGGTTCTGATTGAGCCTACGGGTATAGCCCCCGGCGGTCCGTCGCGTCCGCGACGCGGTCGATCGCCAGGGAGTACGCTGCGGTTCGCAGGTCACTGTTCAACTTCTCTCGCTCGCGCCAGACTGCGTCGAACGCATCCATGATGATACCCTCGAGTCTGGATTCCACCTCCTCATCCGTCCAGAAGAACGATTGCAGGTCCTGTACCCATTCGAAGTACGAGACGATTACTCCGCCCGCGTTCGCCAGGATATCGGGTACCACGAGAATCCCACGTTCTGCCAGAATGTCGTCCGCCTCGGGCGTGCTGGGACCGTTGGACGCCTCGGCGATGAGCCTGGCGTCGATTCGTCGGGCATTTTCGGCCGTTATCTGCCCGTCAATCGAGGCGGGAATCAGCAGATCCGTCGGTAGCTGAAGGATGTCGGTCGGCGATACGGCGCGGCCGCCGGAATAGTTTCGGACGCTTCCCGTGCTCCTTTTATACGAGAGCAGCGCTTGCGGATTGAGCCCGTCAGGGTTGTAAACGGCCCCTCGCGAGTCGCTGACGGCGACGATGTTTACCCCCATGCTGTTCAGGGCTGTGGCCGCACCCGAGCCGGCGTTACCGAATCCCTGGATGACGCAGCGAGCTCCTTCAAGATCAATTCCGATTTTCTCTGCCGCCGCCTCGACCACCACAGCGATGCCCCGGCCCCCCGCCTCGCCTCGTCCTTCAGAGCCTCCAACTGATATAGGCTTCCCCGTGACAACCGCCGGGACGGAGTGTCCCACCTGCATGCTGTACGTGTCCATCACCCAGGCCATCTCTCGGGCGCCGGTGTTGAGGTCGGGGCCCGGGATGTCGCGATCAGGACCCAGCAGGATGGAGATCTCAGAGGTGTAACGTCGAGTCAGGTGTTCCAGCTCCTGTATGGAGAGGCGGTCGGGATCGACGTTCACCCCACCGGCAGCGCCTCCAAAGGGGATCCCGGCTACCGCGGCCTTCCACGTCATCCACATAGCGACGGCGCGAATGTCATCCACCGTTACGCGGTCGCTATACCGTATGCCTCCCTTGGCTGGTCCGCGGGCAATATTGTGCTGCACGCGGTAGCCGGTGAAGATCTCGACGGTACCGTCGTCCATCTCCACAGGGAACTCGACGGTCAGCTCTCTCTTGGACTCGCGAAGAACCGCCGCGACGTTCTTGTTCAGATTCAGACGCTGCGCTGCCCGGTCAAACTGCAGACGTGCCGTCTGGTACGCGTTGTACGAAGGAGGCGGTACCTGCTGCGTCACACCCGGCTCTGCTCCGAATCCAATCAGACCACTAGTGCGTGCCGCCCGGTAGGATGACGGGAGGGCTGTTGCTGTTGTTGTTGTTGTTGGAACCTGTGGACTGCGGCTGCTGCACCGTTGGCTGTTGGTTCTGCGTATTCGATGGAATGATTGACGGCTGAGTAGCCTGGGGCTGTGGCGTAGGTTGTGGTTGTTGTGACTGCTGTTGCTGCTGCTGCTGGGGCTGGGGTTGCGTATTGGACCCGGGCGTGGTCGGACTGTCCAGGCCGTTCACGGCGGGAACGGTGCAGTATGGAGCTGACGGACCGGAGTAGATCGGCGTGCCGTTGTCGGTGTCCGCCAGATAACTCGTGGCAAAGTAGCTCACATCGGCGAGGCGACATTGAGAGCCGGCGAGCAAAGTCGACGGCTGCGTGAATGGCACGTTGGGTAAGTTCAGCGTCTGGAAGGCCTGCTCCATGAAGTCATGCCAGATCGGCGCGGCTCCAGTTATTCCAGTAGTTCCGACCATCGGGGTGCTGTCGGGGTTTCCGACCCACACGCCGGTGACGATCTGGGGCGTATAGCCGACCGTCCAGTTGTCGGTGTACGAGTTGGTTGTGCCCGTCTTGGCGGCGGCTTCGTGATCGAGCAGAAGAGGAGAGTTCGCACCGAACTCCATCTGCCGGGCGGTCTCATCTTTGAGGATGCTGGTAATCATGTAGGCATCGGCGGCAGGAGCCACGCGCTTTTGTACAGTGAGGTACGGGTCTTTGCTCGCCTGCCACAGGACCTTGCCGTTTACCCGGTCAGTGATCCGAGTAAAGGAGAGGGGCGGTACGCGAATGCCGTTGGTGGCGAACCCTCCGTACCCCGCGGTCTGCTGAACGAGCTTCACGCCGCGTTGCATACCGCCCAGAGTGAGGGCGTAGCCGCAACAGGTGGGGTTGTCCCTCCAGAGGTCGGTAATGCCAAACTTGTGGGCGGTTCGAGCGACGGTTTTGACGCCATTCCACAGCTCGACCTTGACCGCTGGAACGTTGAGGGAGTTGGCCAGCGCCTCACGCACTGTTACCGTGCCGTGGAATGTTAGATCGTAGTTTGTGGGCGAGTAGTAACCGGTGGAAGAGGAGACGTCGGGCACGTTGATCGGTTCGTCGTCTACGAGACTGCCGTCGGACAGGCCCTTTTCGAAGGCCGACACGTAGTTGTATACCTTGAATGACGACCCCGGTTGGCGCGGCGAGTCAGCCATGTTTATCTGGTCGGTTTTCTTATCGACGTTGGCGCTTCCCACCATGGCCATGATGCAGCCGTAGCAGGAGGGCTGTACGTTGATCGACACCAAGGCGCCGTCGGTCACGTTGTAGCCGCCGAGCTGCGAGATCTGGTTGGTGACGATCTGCTGAGCTTGATCCTGAAGGGTGGGATTGAGGGTGGTGATGATTCGCAGGCCGTCGTTGAGGGTCAACCCATGAAGCTGCCGGACCAGATAGGGGTCGAAGTTCGCCTTGTCGTTGGCGTCGGTCATTTGCTGGAACTGCTCGATGGCGTAGCGCACAAAGCCTGGGTATCTCATACTCGAATGCTGCTGATGGAACGTGTACCTTTGTGCCGCCACTTCCGCCTGCACCTCGGCTCGGTGCGAGATGTAGCCGCGCTGGCGCATATACGCAAGTACTTGCTGCGTGCGTGACAACCAGACTCCATTGGGGCCGGGATTGTTGTACGGGTCGTAGGTGCTGGGCGATTGCGGCATTCCCGCGAGCATCGCGGCCTGAAAGAGCCGGAGATGTGAGACTCCAACATTAAAGTAGATCTCCGAAGCGGCTTGCACACCGTACGCCAGGTGGCCATAGTAGACGGTGTTCAGGTAATTCCAGAGGATCTCGTCTTTTGGATAGCGCTTGGTCAGATCGTAGGCCAGAATAATCTCGTCGATCTTTCGGGTTGGCGTTGGCGCCGAGTCATGCAGGATAAACTGCTTGACGTACTGCTGAGTGATGGTACTGGCGCCGGATTGAACCTGGCCGGCGCTTACGTCCTGGACCAGGGCCCGCGCCATCGACAAGGCATCGAAACCCGGATTGGAGTAGAACGTGGGATCTTCGGTGGCGATGGTCGCGTCACGCAGGACCGTGGGTATGCCCTGCCCGGAGCAGGTATACCAGACCGGCAGGTGTTTGGTCTGACCGCCGTTGGGGCACTGCTTTCGGTTGTTCTGATTGAGCTCCAGCGGCTTGATGACACGGCTGCCGCGGTACCGGTCGACCATCTCGTACAGTAACTGTCGATTGGACGACATGAGCTGGGTGTTCTCGAATTTGACGCTGCCAAACGCAGCCAGCGAGGGCAGCTTGACGCTATTGACGTACGCTACGGCGGCCGCTCCCACCCCTCCCACTATGCACAGGAGGAGCATGAGAAGGATCAAAAAAGCCTTGATCCACCCGTTCATTCGGTGTTGTGTAGGCGCGTGCAGAGAGCGCCGCGCGGTCACCCTACGTCTGCTACTTGGCTGCATTGCTTAACCTTCCAGATTGCTTGCTAGGACCTAAGCAGCGTTCTTCGCCGCTAGTGGGCTACAGTCGCTCTGAGCGAGGCCGATTTCAGTACTTCGGCATTCACGATGTTCGGTGGTTCCCTTCCGGCCAACGCCGCGAGGCAATTCTCGGCCGCCATGGTGGCCATGCGCGTTCGCGTGGTGACCGATGCGGAAGCGATGTGAGGAGTGAGAATCACGTTGGACAGGTTGAGAAGGTCGGGATGGACCTGAGGTTCGTTCTCAAACACATCGAGCGCGGCTCCGGCGATCTGACCATCGCGCAGGGCGCGAGCCAGATGCTCCTCATTGACGCATGCCCCGCGCGATGTGTTGATTAGATAGGCGGTGGGCTTCATCAAGGCGAGCCGTTCGGATGAAATTAGGTGCCTGGTTTCGGGAGTAAGTGGTGTATGCAGGCTGACGAAGTCGCTCTCAGATAGAAGGCTGTTGAGGTCGACGTACTCCAGGCCCAGGTCCCGCTCCTGGTCTTCGGGGAGGCGGAACTCGTCATAGTAGAGAATTCGCATGTCGAAGCCCGAGGCCCGTCGAGCCATCCCTCGCCCGATGCGCCCCATGCCGACTATTCCCAGCGTCTGTCCGTAAATGTCGCCGCCCATCAGCATCTGAATGCCCCAGCCGTTGAACTTACCCGCTCGCAGAAAGGAATCGCCCTCAACTACGCGGCGTGCTGTTGCCATCAGCAGTGCCCACGCGAAGTCGACGGTGGTCTCGGTCAAGACGCCCGGCGTGTTCGTGACTATCACACCCAATTCAGTAGCGGCAGGCACGTCGATGTTGTCATAACCGACGGCCACGTTGGCCACTACCTTCAGCTGCGCTCCCGCGCCCATGACGTCGCGATCGATCCGGTCGGTCAGTAGCGTCACCAGGCCGTCGTGGACCGCGGCCTGATTTTGGAGCTCGTACTCAGATAGCTGTTCATCTGACTCGTTGACGTCCAGCTCGGCTCCTTCCCGAATGGCCTCGATGCCGGCGGCTGGAATCAGGCGTGTGAGATAGACCTTGGGCTTTGGCAAAGCTGGCTCTCCCCCGGCCAAACGGCGCAGTCCATAATATCAGGCAGCACGGCGGTTAGGACCCTGGAAATCCGAGTCAATCAGCTATCTTGACGGCGAGTAGCACGTGAATTTGTCCAGTCATACGCGGTATCCGGAGATCCTGGCCCCGAATGGAATGGTGGCCGGCGCTCATGCTCTAGGCGTCCAGTCGGGGCTGCATCTGCTCCAGAACGGCGGAACGGCAGCCGACGCGTGCGTGGCCTCGGCCGCGGTCGGGGCTCTTTTAACTGGATTTCCAACCTCAGGCATCTCGATCGATATCGTCGCGTACCCCGGCCGGCATGACTGTCCGCTGGCCATCCATGAGCGCGTCCGCTTCGACGGGCAGCTTGCTAGCGGTCTGGCACTCACTGCTGAAGAGGTACGGTCACCGCTCGCTCTACGACATCGCGCTTGACGCTCTCCGCTACGCCACACACATTCCCGATCTCGGCAGGAGTGGGGAGCCAATCGCCGTATCCCCAACAGCTCAGGGGGAGGCCAGGGACGACTACATACGGCAGTTAGCGGCCTCCGAGACCTTACGCGATCGAGATGACGGTCACCCCTGGAGAGCTGCGATTCAATCGGAGTCGGCCGGCTTGAGCTGGGTAGAGAGAGCGCCCGAGGTGCTTTCGTCTTTTGAAGTGGAAAGAGAGGAAATCAATAGCTCGGCTCAGCTGTCAGCCACCGACGTACAAACGCTGCATGCCGGAGCCGTCGACCACTGGGGGACGGCGGTGAGTATGATCCTCACCTCCGGCACGCCGGAGGACGCCGGCACCACGATGCTCTACAGTCCTTCCCATTACCTCGCTCTGAGCCAGGGAGAGCCGGCTCTGCTTTGTGGGCAGACGGGGAGAGGAGACGGGCTCGTCCTGTCGCGGGTTCTGTCGAATATCCTGGCTGACGGCATGGGAGTGCAGGAGGGTGTAGAGGCGGCCGCCCTGTCTCATCGATCCGACGACGTCCACGAAGAGGTGGCGACGACCATTATCGCCATCGATCGCACACGTGGACTGCTGGTCGGGGGCCAGTCCCCCGGCAAAGACGGACGAGTTGCCGGTTACTGAGTGCGAGCTGGTTCCGCGTTCCTGAAAGGGGAAGTGTTCTTCGGGCTCAAGACGTTCTCAATGTTGTGCAAAGCCTTCTCTATGTTCTGGTACGAGTTGGCGTAGGAAAAGCGAACGAAGCCTTCCCCGTTCGCCCCGAAAGAGGTTCCGGCGAGGGCCGCAACGCCTCCTTCGTATAGCAGCACGTCCGCCGCCTGACGCGAGGAAAGGCCCGTTCCGCGGATGTCAGGGAACACATAGAACGCTCCCTGCGGCGTTGCGCATTTGAGCCCGTCGATCGCGGCCAGGCCATGTACGATAAGATCCCGCCTTCGCCGAAACTCCTCGATCATCTCGTCCGGGGATGTCTGGTCGCCGGTCAAAGCCTCGACACCGGCGATCTGCGTGAACGTCGCCGTACATGAGTCGCTGTTGACCATGAGTCGAGTAACGGCCTCCGCGAGATTCTCGGGCATCACGCCGTACCCCAAGCGCCAGCCGGTCATGGCGTACGTCTTAGAGAAGCCGTCTAGGATAACCGTTCGCTCTCGCATGTCAGGGAGGCTCGCGATACTGTGATGGGCCCCCTCATAGAGGATACGGGAGTAGATTTCGTCCGAGAGGATCACGGCGTCGACCTGTCGGGCGGCGTCGGCGATTCGCTGAAGATCGGCGAGGGACAGGACGGAGCCGGTGGGATTGCTCGGCGAGTTCAAGATGATCAGCCGGGTAGTCTCGTCGATTCCAGACAGCAGCTGCTCTGTGTTGAAGACGAACTCGTCCCCGATTAGCTCGTAGCCGACCGGTATACGCCGCGCGCCGAGAAAGTCGACCATCGACTCATAGATTGGGAATCCCGGGTTGGGGTACGCCACCGAATCCCCCTCTTCGAGGAGCGCCAGCATGACAAAGAACATGATCGGCTTGCCCCCGGGTGTCACCACGACGTGCTCCGGGCCAACTGGAATATTCCGCGTCCGGGCCACGTACTCGGCCACGGCCGCCCTCAGCTCGGGAATTCCGGCTGCTGGAGAGTAGTGGGTGGAGCCGGCCTGAAGCGCGCTGACGCCCTTCGCCACCACGTTTGCCGGTGTGTCAAAGTCGGGCTCACCGATTTCTAGATGGATGATTTCGCGGCCTGTGGCCTCGAGCGCGCGCGCTCGGGCGAACACCTCGAAGGCAGTCTCCGTACCGAGCCGTTCCATTCGACGGGCAAGTCTCAAATTCGCCTCTCCACACGCAAAACTCGGTTCTGAAGGGGTGCAAAGTTCAGAGCCTTCCCGGCGCGCGACCACGCGGAGGATCAATCACCCCGATCAGCCTCGACATCAATTTGTACTACGTTTGGCGGTGTACCGCCCACCAAGCGGCCCATCCATCTGTGCACAAGTGCCACTATCATGCGGTGCCAGCTACACTGGGGCGACGGGGCCTGCCGTCTGAGGAGCTGAGATGTCAAACGCGGTAACCGACGTGCGCGAGATCGAGCGCGAAGCAGTTCCTGCCACGATGTCGGCGCTGATCAAGGCTCACCCCGCTCCAGGCGCTACTATCGCCGAGGTGCCCGTCCCAGTCATTGGTCCGACCGATGTCTTGGTCCGGGTTGATGCAGCGTCAATCTGCGGGACCGACCTCCATATTTACGCTTGGGACGAATGGGCGGCCAGCCGAATGAAGACCCCGATCGTGTTCGGACATGAGTTCTGCGGAACCGTGGTTCGCATAGGAGACAGCGTCACGAGGGTTGCGATTGGCGACTTTGTCGCGGCTGAGAGCCACGTAACCTGCGGCCGGTGTGAAGAATGCAAGAACGGGCAGCTTCATGCGTGTCGCGACGTGGAGATCATTGGAGTCGACCGGCCGGGAGCCTTCGCGCAGTTTGTGAGCATACCGCAAGACAACGCTTGGAAAGCTCCCAGATCCCTGCCTCCCGAGATCGCCACGATCGAGGAGCCCTTGGGCAACGCGGTACACACTGTATTCGCGACGCCGATCGTCGGCGCCTCAGTGGCGATATTTGGACTGGGCCCCTTGGGCCTATTCGCGATTCGCATTGCCAAGGTCTACGGCGCGGCCAGGGTCATCGGGGTCGAGATAAGCGCCGTTCAGATCGGAACTTGGCCTGAAGATGGGGGCGGAGCGCGTGCTCAATCCCACGATAGAGGACGTGCCCGACATTCTCCTCAACGAGACTCGTAGAGAAGGCGTCGACGTGGTGCTGGAAATGTCGGGCAGCCAGGCAGCTTTGAGCCAGTCGCTGAAGGCGTTGAGGCACGGGGGGACCATTGCGCTTCTCGGGCTGCCGTCGCACCCTCTCGAGGTTGACGTCGCGGACGGTCTGATTTTCAAGGGCGCGACTCTGAAGGGAATCGTCGGCAGGCAGATACCCGAGACCTGGCATCAGACTCGTGGCCTGCTGGAGGCAGGGGTTGACATGTCCCCGATTGTCACCGATAGGATGCCGCTGACCGAATTCGAGCGAGCATTCGAACTGCTCCGCAGCGGCCGCACGGGAAAGATCGTACTTTATCCAAACCCTCGGTAGGAAGGAACGATGACGATGCAGAACATGGAGTGGGCCGAAGAAGAAGTGCGCGAGCTGCGGGATTCAGGCAGCGCCATGGGCCTGAATGTTTTGAGCAGCCCCCAGGTGCCTCGCAGCATCGTTGACGGCAAGCTGGTAATCAACCTCTGCTCCAATAACTACCTCGGCCTGACAACGCACCCAAGGATGAAGGCGGCGGCGGCCGATGCGCTGGAGCGGTTCGGCGTTGGAACGGGCTCGGTACGGTCCATTGCCGGGACGATGACGCTTCATGAGGAGCTGGAGCAGAAGCTGGCGACGTTCAAACACACTGAAGCTGCTTTGGTCTTTCAGTCGGGATTCTCCTGCAACAGCGGGATCATCCCCGTGCTTGCCGGCGACGGGGATGTGATCATAACCGATGAGCTCAACCATGCCAGCATCATCGACGGCATTCGATTGTCGAAGGCCTCGCGTCGCATTTTTCCTCACGCCGATATGAACGCCCTCGAAGATGCCCTTCGAGAGTCCGCCAACGCTCGAAGGCGCCTGGTGGTGACGGACGGCGTATTCAGCATGGATGGAGACGTGGCGAAGCTTCCCGAGATCGTCGAGCTGGCGGAGCGCTACGGAGCCATGGTGTATGTCGACGACGCTCACGCGAGCGGCGTCTTCGGGAAGAACGGTCGTGGCACTGTCAATCATTTCGGCTTAGACGGGCGGGTACAGGTGCAGGTCGGCACCCTTTCGAAGGCAATTGGGGTTCTCGGGGGCTACGTAGCTTCGACGCAGGCTCTGCGGGAGCTGTTGATTAGCCGTGGGCGGCCCTTCATCTTCTCGACCTCACATCCTCCCGCGGTGACCGCTGCATGCATCGCAGCGATCGACGTTCTGGAGTCGGAGCCGGGGCTCATCGACAAACTTTGGGAGAATACCAGGTATTTCAAGACGCGCATGTCGGAGTCGGGATTCGACATCGGGAAGAGCGAGAGTCCGATCACGCCCATAATCGTCGGCGAAGACCGCAAGGCTGGCGAGCTGAGCAACATCCTGTTCCGTGAGGGCGTATTTGCTCCTGGGATCGCGTTTCCTACCGTTGCTAGAGATAGGTCGAGGGTAAGGACGATAGTAACGTCGGCACACACAAGGGAAGACCTCGAGGAAGGAGTCCGCGCGTTCGAGACGGCAGCAGCCGAGCTGGGCCTAACGTCGAAGGCGGCGGCCTCTAGTTTTACATAACAGGATCTAACATAAGACCGATTGCGGGGGAGTGGGTATGCAGATCAATGCTGTCGAGAACGTAGCGGGTGTCCCGAACGACTCAGTGATCATCGTGTGCTATCTGGGGCCGGACAGCGTGCCCGATGAGATTCGAGAACTGGTTGCGGCCGAGTTCGCGGACGCCGAGGCTCGGGGACAGCTCAAAGGAGACTTGTACTCTACGCTGCTCCTCAATGGTCAGCGACGCGTACTTCTGGTGGGATTGGGTAAGGAGAAGGATTTTTCCGACATTCGCTGCCGACGGGCGGTGGAAGCGGGCACACGGTACTTGACGCGCCATGGTTTCCACGATATCGCCGTGCTGCTGCCACCAGGGATGAGGTTGACGGGCGTCGCCAGAATTGCGGTGGAAAGTGCGATGCGCGGCGCGTATGACGAGGGACTGCTCAAGACCGCGGAGCGACCTGACTATTCACTTGGGTCGATATTCGTCATCGGCGAGGGAGACCTCAACACGGACCTCGACAGCGGGAAGATCGTCGGCGAGAGCGTGAACTTGGCGCGGGACCTGGTTAACCTGCCGCCGAACGAGATCGATCCCGATACTCTGGCGGATCGAGCCAGGAAGGTGGCGGAAGAGGTCGGGCTGCGCTCGCGCATCCTCGACAAAGAGGAGATGGAAGAGCTCGGTATGGGAGCCATTTTAGCCGTCGCTCGGGGCTCGGCTAAACCCCCTCACGTCATCGACCTCCAGTACGGCGACGAAGACGCGGCAGTGAAGCTTACGTTCGTGGGTAAGGGTCTGACCTTCGATTCCGGCGGGCTCTCCATCAAAACCGCGGCCGGCATGGAATGGATGAAGGGCGACATGGCCGGTGCGGCAGCGGTTATTGCCGCCATGCGTGCGATAGGACTTTTAAAGCCTGCGAATATAAGCGTGCGGGGGCTCGTGGGCACTGTCGAAAACATGATTGGTCCGGCATCCATGAAGCCGGGCGACGTGCTCCACACGATGAACGGCAAGACCATCGAAGTGCTGAACACAGATGCCGAGGGACGTCTCGTACTGTCGGATGTGCTGGCGTACGCGGTTAATCTTGGCGCGACGCACATCGTCGATCTGGCCACACTGACGGGCTCAGCAGAGATCGCTCTCGGCAACGAAGCCTGCGTGGTCGTCGGCGAGCCAAAGGAGTGGGTTGAAAGCGTTCGGGAATCCGCGGAAAGGGCTCTGGAACGCATGTGGCAGCTGCCACTGTATCCGGAGTACCGCCGGCGGATCGACAGCACGATCGCCGATATGAAGAACACAGGCGGGCGTCCCGGCGGAGCACTTACGGCGGCGGCGCTGTTGCGCGAGTTTGTCGACGAGGTGCCATGGGCCCACCTGGACATTGCAGGAACGGCATGGGTCGAGAAGAGCAACGGCTACTCGACGCTGGGCGCCACTGGCTATGGAGTGGCAACGCTGATTCAGCTGGCGATTGATGTTGCCAAGACGGGGGCGGGCAGCTAGCCTATTGGGAGCCGCCTCGGTCAAAACCAAGGTCGAGGAGAGCAAGGCGTATTTCCTCGCGCACTGACTCGTCTTGCTCGTCCTCGAGCGCTTTGTCGAGAAAGATACGGGCATCCTCGGACGCGAACCGTTCTGCCAGCCGGCCTATCGCCCAGGCGGCGTGACCGCGCACGATTGGGTGCTCGTTCTGCTTCATAGCCGTAACCAGGTGGGGCAGGGCATCAATAGATCCGACATTGCCAAGGGCCACTGCCGCGTTTCTTTGCAGCATCCAGTGCTTCGCGCGCCGCACAGCAGTTCCACGAAAGCGTTCGAGGTATTGCTCATGCGACATCTCAAGGAGCCAGACGAGATCGACATACCGCGTTTCGCCTATCGCTCACCCCTTCTCTTGTCGCAGCTCGCTCTCCGGATTCAACCGTCGAGCGGCCACCGACGTACAATCTGTCAAATACCTCAATAGGGGACGGCAACAGTAGGAGGAAATTCTGCAAGTTCTCGAACGTGGCCGCACCGAGTATCCCACTATCCAGGCATCGGGAGATGCAAAGCACCTAGGTTTGGCGTACGGACGCGGAGCCGGCGAACGCATAGTGCGTACATTGCAGGCTTATGCCGCACTGTTCACACACTACGCGTACCTCGGGTGGGACGAGGTCACCGACTACGCTCTGCGTTACGCGGACCTCATCGGGGACTACGACTATTCTCTCATCGAGGAGATGCAGGGAATAGCCGACGGTGCGGGCGTCGAGTTCCGGGATATCCTGGCGATCAATGTACGAACCGAGGTCATGTACGGACTCGGCGAGCTGCATGCCGCCGAATGCAGCGCCTTCGCGGCTCTGCCCGAGGCTGTGGCCAATGGGCATACCCTATTGGGACAGAACTGGGACTGGCATCCCGCTGCCCTGGACTGCTGCGTTGTTCTCAGCATCGAACAGCAGGATAGACCAAATATCCTCACGGTCGTCGAGGCGGGTTTGCTGGCCAAGATGGGGATGAACAGCGCCGGAGTGGGCGTCGCCACTAATGCCCTCGTCTCCGACATTGATCGAGGAGAACCCGGCATTCCGTACCACGTCCTGCTGCGCTCGATCCTCAACTCCGGCACTTTTGATGAGGCGGTCGACAAGGTCCGTTCGGCGCATCGGGCCTCCTCGGCCAACTTTCTCATCGCGGCCTCGGACGGACGCGCAATAGACCTGGAGACGGCTCCAGGAGGACCCGAGCACGTTTTCTCGATCGAGCCCTCAGGCGGCGTCGTGGGACACGCTAACTGCTTCATCGCTCCGGACGTGACGATAACCGACGAGACCGAACGCCTGCGCCCGCTGGGGAAGATTCGACAGAGGACCATTGAGGCGCACCTCAGGTCAGCCGCGGATGGAATCCACGCCGACTACATGAAGGACGTTTTGGCCGATCACGAGAATCACCCTCATTCCATGTGCCGGCATCCGGTTGAAGAGGTTGCTCCCATGGACCAGAGTGCGACAGTGGCGTCGGTCGTCATGGATCTCAACGAGCAAACCATGTGGGTCGCCGACGGCCAGCCGTGCTCTCAACCGTACCGGCAGGTACAGGCTCTTAGCTTATGGCCCTCGGCTGGCTAGAGTTTCGTCGGACGGCGGACCTGACTCAATCCCGGACGACGCCGGCTCGGTTTTCAGCCAGACGGTAGAGGAACCCAGGGCCGCCGCGATACATGCCGCCGTCGATGTTGACCACGAGCCCTCCGGCGTAGACCAGCGGCTCGCGTACATCTCGAGCCTTTTTCTTAAGAACTTTATCGATCGGTGTGTGACCGTGTATGATCTGTCGGCCGCCGAGTGCCTCGAGCGTCTCGATGGCCCGCATCCGTCCCCCGGGCCACGTATCATCGAATTCGTGCCGGCTGCAGAAGGCTTCTATCAATGTAGCCCAGTCCTCGGCGCCCCGAGAGTGTAAAACGCGGCGGATAGAAAGATTGATCTCGTCTGTGGTCCGACCGTAGCTCAAATAGAATCGTGAATCAGCGTGCTGGAGCAGGCGGTCTCCGACCAGCACGACGGACGGTAGGTCGGAGATCCATTCGACATGCGTTTCAGTCAAGTCTCTCAGGTCATCGAGATTGCCGCCATTCGCTTCCCAGTTCTGCTTGAAGCCCAAGGCGTCAGGTTCCGGGCCACAGCCAAAGACATAGGCGGCCAGGAGCAAGATCTCGTGGTTCCCGAGTAGCCCGCCGACCTCGCCGCCGTCCCTTTGAGCTTCTTCCTGCCACCTCATGATCAGATCTATCGTGCGTAATCCGTGCGGTCCTCGGTCGAAGAAGTCTCCTACGAACCAGAGTCGGGCATCGCCTCCCGTCCACGAAAGGTCGAGATTTATCAGTCCGGCATGCAAAAGGTGGTAAGCCAGCTTCTCGAGCTGGCCATGAACGTCGCCCATGGCGAAGGACGGCCGGCCATTCCTCATGTCGCCGCTACCTCGCTAACGAGTTTTTGTGAAGGAAGATTCGGCTCGCCTTGAGGATCGTGAGCAGATCGCCTCACTCGCGTTCTCCTTCGCTAGGCCGCCTTCCGGCGGAGCCAACCAGGGATCTAACATACTCGACGCGACGGTCCTTGAGTTCGGGATGGATGCGGTCCTGGAGGCTTGTCACGGGCGGGCATACGTCCTGGCAGATGTCGCACCCAAACACCCAGTCGGAGAGTTTTCGTCGTAGGTCCCGAGGAATGGAGCCACGATGTTCGATCGTCAGGTACGAGATGCACAAACGCGAATCGATAGTGAAGTCCCCCGCCAACGCCCCGGTTGGGCACGCTCGTGAGCAGAGCCGGCACGAGCCGCACCCGTCAGGTTGAGGGTGGTCCGGCTCCAGCTCCAAATTCGAGATCAAGCCTCCCAGATACAGGAAGGACCCCAAGTGAGAGCTGATCAGCATGGTATTGCGGCCCTGCCAGCCGATGCCGGCTCGAGCTGCCAGGGCTTTGTCCATGGTTGGGGCGGTATCGACAAAGGGCCGAGCCGAGCCACCAAGGCTCGCGAGCTCGTCCGCAAGGTTGGCCAGGCGCTGCTGCAGGACTTGGTGGTAGTCGGGTCCATCAGCGTATCGTGCGATTCGGCCGGACGTAGCAGGCGTGGGACCTGAGGGGCTGCCGGCGTATGAAAGCGCCACGCATATTACCGAAGAGGCGTCGGGAAGCAGTGACGCCGGCTCCGAGGCTCTCTCGACCCATTCTCGCGTGATCCATTTCATCCCAGCCTGGCGCCCACCTTCCACCCACATCAAATACCGTTCACGCTCCGGCTTCAGAACAGAAGCGCGGCAGACTCCGACCGCATGGAAGCCGCAGGACAAGGCCTTGGTTTTGACTCGCTTCGTCAGCTCGCGCCGGGAGTGACTGGTTGGTTGCATGATCTCCTCGAATCCATCTGGCCTGCAGACACCACGGGCGCAAAACGTGCCATGGTTGGCGGCGGGGTCGCCAGTCATACGCTGGCCTCGATGTATTATGACGTGTCAATTGCTTTCTGGAGTACACCTTGGCTGATCGGTGGATGGGTCTGAAGATGATGCTAGCGGCGCTGTTCGCCATCTTCATCATCGGCCGGCTGGTGCTCCACATTAGCGGCATCGTGTTGGTTCTTCTGGTCGCACTAGTCTTCCTGCTGCTGCTTTTTTACGCGGGAACGCGTTCTCTTATCCGTCGAGAATAGTTTCCTCGGACCGGCGAACTTTCGGAGCCTGCCGCCTACTTCTTATGTCGTGGCATCGACACTCACGTCCGATCGCGGAGCCGCGAGTGAGTACAAGCCGTAAACTACGCTAGCGGACTGCGTCCGCATGTGTTCGAAGGGAGGCTGACGTGACACAGAGGATGGCTCTTTACCTGCAGGACAAGCATCCGATCAGGGACGGCATGGAGTACGCGCAGTACGCTGACGCGCGTGGATTCGACGCGGTTTGGCAGGCGGAGTCCCGGCTGGTCCGAGACGCGATCGTGCCAATGGCGGCATTTGCCGCGGTAACCGATCGAATCAAAGTCGGAAGCGGCGTTATCAACAACTGGACCCGGAACCCGGCAATCATAGCCGCGACCTTTTCCACCTTAGATGACCTGGCGCCTGGCCGGATACTTTGCGGCATCGGCGCATGGTGGGATCCACTAGCGAAGCAAGTTGGAATCGATCGGAAGCACCCGCTGCAGGCCATGCGAGAAGTGGTGGAGGTGGTCCGCCGGCTCCTTGCCATGGAGAAGGTGACGTTCGAGGGCGAGTTCGTATCGGTTCACGACATCGAGATAGATATCGTGCACGGCGAACGTAAGCCAAAGGAAGTTCCCATTTACATTGGAGCCACCGGCGATAAGATGATGGAGCTGACCGGCGAGATCGCCGACGGAGTAGTCCTCAACTACTTGGTTTCGCCTGAGTACAACAAGAAGGCGTTAAGGCATCTCGAAGCGGGAGCGCGGCGCTCCGGCCGAAGCCTTGACGACATAGACCGCCCGCAGCTGGTCGTGTGCTCTTTGGACCAGGACAGGGCCCGGGCTCTCGACAACGCGCGCGAGCTGGTTACGCAGTATCTCGGACAGCAGCCGCATATCATGAAGGCCAGCGGCGTGTCCAGCGACCTGTTGGAGGAGATTAACTCCGTTTTGACCTGGCCGGCTTCGGAGGAAGATATTCGGCGGGCCATGAAACTGGTTCCGGACGACGTCGTGCAGCTGATCACGGCCTCGGGAACAGTCGAGGAGTGTCGTGCCAAAGTTCAGGAATATATAGACAATGGGTGCACGTGCCCGATACTGTATCCCCTGGGGGACGACGTGCATGCCATGATCGACGCCTTCGCAGCATGACCGCGATCGGCATAATCGGCGGCACCGGACCGGAGGGATTTGGTCTCTCGGTACGGCTGTGTATGGCCGGCGTGAGTGTAGAAATCGGCTCCCGGTCGTCTGACCGCGCCCGAATAGCGGCGGACCGAATACATCAGACACTGGATGCACCAACTGTCTCTGGTGGCTTGAATGAAGAGGTCGCTACCAGCTGCGCGATCGCGATTCTGGCGGTCCCTTTGGCCGGCATTCAGAGCACGCTGAGACCCCTCGCCGTGCCTCTACGGGGAAAGTTGGTGGTCAGCGTCGTCGCGGCGATCGAGTGGGAGGGAGGTCGGCCTAAGCCCGTCATTCCCGCGTCAGGTTCGGTCGCCCAGGAAGTCGCAAATCTATTGCCTGAGTCGCGAGTCACGAGCGCCTTTCATACGTTGAGCGCCGAGAAGATGTCGGACCCGGGGCGTCCGTTAAACGAGGACACGATCGTTTGCGGTGAAGATCGTGAGTCCCGAGCGGAAGCAATACGTCTGGCACAACAGATCGAGGGCATTCGCGCGATCAGTGGGGGTAGACTGTCCAACTCGTACTACCCCGAACAGTTCGTAGGGATGATGGCTCTGCTCAACGGCATTCACAAGGCGCAGACGGGATTGCGCATCACCGACCTCGAAAGGTAGGGAGGGCTGAGTCTCGTAGCGTAGACGAGATGGTTTCCGCCAGTCATGCGAAGAGACTAGCGAGCGCTACTCAACACAAGCCATATCGCGCCCACAATCAGTATTCCGATTATGACCGGAGATAGTCCAAAAGCAGTGAAGAAACCAGGGAGCATTCAGAGGCAACCTAGGTGAAATCTACTCGCCCGCTATGGGTCGATCCATCTCTCTCAGCGTACCCGTCCCTGAGAGAGGATATCGACGCAGATGTTGTCGTGGTCGGCGCCGGGATAGCCGGAGTTGGCGCCGCACACTGGCTGCGGCAAGGTGGTGTCGAGCGGATCGTGGTTCTGGAGCGGCGCACCGTGGCCGCGGGAGCCACTGGGAGAAATGCGGGGTTCGTCATGGCTGTCGCACCGGAAAACTTCCCCGCTTCGGCCGACGAGGTGGAAGTCGCGACTGCTCGTCGAATTTGGAAGTACACGAGTGTTAACCAGTCACTCATCGAGCAAACTATCGACGAGCTGGAGTTATCGGTAGATTATGAGAAGCGGGGCAGTCTACAGCTGGCGGCCTCCGAGACCGAGTGGACACAGACCCTGAGGAGCGTCGATCTGGCGCGTTCATCGGGTCTTCGAGTTCATATTGTCCCGCGCGCTGATCTGCCCGGAGTTTGGCTGCGGCAGAACTACCTGGGAGCCGCGTGGTTTGGTGATAATGCTCAGATGCAGCCGGCAGCATTCGTACGCGGTTTAGCTGATGATCTCAGTGGCCACGGCGTACGGTTCTACGAGCGGACGGACGTACGCACCCTGTCCTCCGCGGGGTCGCAGCTCGTTCTGTCGGCCAATGACCGACGCGTCGAATGCCAGAAGGTGGTTGTGGCTACAAACGCGTACACCAGCGACTGGTTTCCCGATCTCGGCAAGTGGATCGCTCCCAAGCGGGGCCAAGTGCTGGCAACTTGGCCGGTTTCCAACGCTCCCGCGCCCTGCCCCGTCTACGCGAATAATGGGTATCAGTACTGGCGTCAGACTCCTGACGGCACGCTGGTTGTCGGCGGCTGGCGAGACGTGGACTTCAATCACGAGGTGGGCACGAGACACTCTCTGCACGGGCAAATCCAGGATGAGCTGGAGCGCATGGCGCGCCATCTGTCGTGTGAAAGTACGCGGATCCGGTATCGATGGAGCGGCATAATGGGCTTTACGCCAGACTCCAGGCCGATGGTTGGACTCAGTCACGGAGATCCGCGGGTGGCGATAGCAGCGGGCTTTAGCGGACACGGACTGGCGATGGCCTTTATGTCGGGTCGGGAAGCAGTCGGCATGTTGTTGGGTGTTGACAGCGAGTACTCGGATCTGTTCGATCCGGCTCGTTTTACTAAGGCGGCCATTTAGTGGACGCGGGCGAGCCGACCGGAATAAGGATCGACCGTGACCGACGGCTCCTGTCGTTGACCTGGGTTGACTCGGCGGATACCATCATCGACTGGACGACGTTGCGACTGGCCTGCCCTTGCGCACAGTGTCAGGGGGAGTTCCGATCGGAAGGTCTTGACATGGATAGGATCCGCGGCAATGTAGCCGAAGTCGACCTCGTCGACCTATTGATCATCGGCAGGTATGCAATTCAGCCCGAGTGGAGAAGTGGACACACCACAGGAATCTACACGTGGGAGTACCTGCGAGAGATTGCTGAGGGTCTTTCAATTCCTCCAGCGAACGATTAATGCCGAGGGACGTTTCGACCCTTGGAATCTTCGAGAGGCATCTGACTGTAGTGCCACCGGGTTGCTGTTGAGCGAGTTGTGGCGACTCATCCCGATTGAGGTGGGTGACTCCGTCGAGCACATGCGAATGACGGACATACTGGTTCGTTCAGCTTCCAGACGGAGGCCGACCGTGTGGTGGCATGCCACCCAGACTCCAACTCTTCTCGTAGGACGCGGTGTCGGCGTTAGAGCGGTCAGCTCCGGCTCAGGTGCCCGGATCGTTCCGCGGCCGACCGGCGGAGGAGCGATACTTGCCGGCCCAGGGGTCGTAGGTCTTGACATTGCGATGCCGGCAGATCATGGGCTGTTGACCGGAGATATCGTACGGGATTACCGCTGGCTGGGAGAGGTGTGGGCGGATGCTTTGTTGCGGCTAGGCCTGAATGCCACACCGGTCTCGATCGAAGAGTGCAGAGATCGCAATATGGCCGATGCCCCCGACCACGACCTCAGTCTTGTTTGCTTCGGAACCGTCTCGCCGTTTGAGGTCGTGGTTGACGGTCGCAAGGTGGTGGGGCTATCGCAAGTGCGCCGTCAGGGTGGAGTGGTGTTCTCCTCCGCCGTGCATATCGACGTCGATCCAGCTGAAATCGCCTTTGAGCTGCCGTTATCCAACGACCGGCGCGCCAGCCTGGCCAGAGTGCTGTCCAACCGAGCGGCCAGCGTGCAGATGCTTGCGGGGCGAGAGACGACGGCTTCAGAGGTAATCGATGCGTTCCGGCTTGCTTTACGTTCTCGATTGGGCGTGCGCCTGCGACGGGGAGCTTGGGGCAAGCGGGAGGTTTGCCAGCTCGGGGCAGCTCAAAATCTTGCGTCAACGGGGCTCACGAGGCTTCTTGGGTGATCTGAGCGGCTCGAAGATCCTTTGAGAAATCGTCAATCGCTGCCTTCATGGTCGATAGGGCAAGTGTCGCGCATCGGGTGCGGCTGGACACCACTTCGCGTCCCATGTCCTCTATGACATCCTCGTAGGACATTTCGCGCACCTCTTCGAGCGTTTTTCCGACGACGTTCTCGGTGAGCATGGAAGCGCCTGCCTGGCTGATGGTGCAGCCTTCGCCTTGGAAAGCCGCATCTTCGACACAGCCGTCTTCACCTAAGCGCAGATACACCACGACGACGTCGCCGCAACCTGGATTCCCACCGCTCGCCTCGATTTGTGCGCCCTCTATCTTGCGCTGATTTCGAGGGTTATCGTGGTGATCGAGGATGATCTCTATGTAGTCTTGCCGAGATAGGCTCATGTTTACTTCTCGATCGGAGCACCTACTAGATTGCCCCACTCGGTCCACGAGCCGTCATAATTCTTCACGTCATCGTATCCCAATAGATACTTGAGCACGAACCATGTATGAGAGGACCGCTCGCCTATCCGGCAGTAGGAGATCACGTGCTGATCCGGCGATATTCCATTTCGCTGCTGGTAAATCTCTCGCAGCTCTTCGGCCGGCCGGAAGGTGCCGTTCTCCGGGTTCGCCGCGGTTCCCCAAGGTATACTCTTCGCGGTGGGAATGTGTCCCCCGCGCTGGGCGCCTTCTTGTGGGTAGTCCACCATATGAAGGAGCTCGCCGCTGTATTCTTTCGGGGAGCGCACGTCGATGAGGGGGAGACGCTCGTCGAGCTGCCGTTCGACGTCCCGGCGAAACGCCCTAATCGAAAGGTCGGGGCCGGTTGCGGTGTATGTCGTGGGGCTGTAGGAGGCCGGCTCCCTCGACCACTGGCGGTTTTCTTGCTCCCACTTCAGCCGGCCGCCGTCCATGACACGAACGTCCCGATGGCCGTACAGCTTGAACAGCCAGAACGTGTACGTCGCGTACCAGTTGTTCTTGTCACCATAGAGCACAACCGTCGTGTCGTTGGCGATGCCGTTGCGGCTCATTAGTTGTTCGAAAGCATTCTTATCAACGAAGTCGCGACGGAGCGAGTCCTGGAGGTCGGTGTGCCAGTCGAGCTTGATAGCCCCGGGTATGTGTCCGACTTCGTACAGCAGGACGTCTTCGTCGGCCTCGATCACGCGAACTTGAGGGTCACCAAGGTGTTCGCCAACCCACTCGGTGGTAACGAGGACCTCGGGATGAGCATACTCCTGGAACTTTGGGTCGCTAACGAGTGAGGGCGCATCCGTCATTGGTCTCTCCCAATATAGAAATTGTCCCGAAACACGGGGTGGTTGCGTCGATCCGGCACATTCAGAAAGGTGTACTGATGCCTGGGGAGCAATGCCGGCGAATCCTACTTCATCGTAGCAACGACAATAGAAAAGGGGCCGCAATCACGCGGCCCCGCGCACTTCTTGTACGCCAGTTTCGGGCTGGTTGGCCCAAGCTCCTCGTAAATGTTTGGAGCTATATCCCGATGCCGGCTCGATGGCCGACACGGTGTGGCCTGCCCCGGCTCACCGGGGCCTTATCTTCCAGCTCTATATTCCCCCAGCACTACGAATGCTTCCACTTAAAGCCTCCTTGTATCGGTTGGCTTCGCCCCATTATAAGCTCTTGACTGAGTTCAAGCTAACCTTGTCAGTGATCGTAGGATGACTCAGCCAGGGATGGGAAAGAGCGAAGGCGAGCCAACGACGGCCTGGTACAGTAGCGTAAATGGGACACACCTGATTTGATGGAAGTATATGGAAGAGGACATCGTGTCGGAGATCGACCCGGTCGACATCGACTCCTGGGATATTAGCCAACCTGAAACATACGGCCGGATCTTTCAGGATGCGATCGAGCGCTCCGGACAGGGCACAGATGACGCGTACCGGGCGGAGCTGTTGACGCAGCTCGCCAGGACAGAGGGCCTGAGGGGAAACTTTGCCGAGGCCCATGCCGTTCTCGATCGGGCCAATTCTCTGATCAGTCCGGAGATGAAGCGAGCAAGAATCAAGTACTTGCTCGAGCGCGGACGAGCCCTGAATTCGGCGGGTGATGCTTCGTCGGCGATTCCCTTGTTCAGAGACGCTTGGGATCTCGCCGAGGCGTCAAACGAAGAGTACCTCGCGCTCGACGCAGCTCATATGTTGGGAATCGCGGACGAGCCGGGAAGCCAGCTCAAGTGGAGCCTCCTCGCGATTGAAAGAGCTGAGAAGAGCAGCGATGCACGAACCCAAAAGTGGCTTGGGCCACTCTACAACAATGTCGGGTGGACATACCACGATTTAGGCGAGTACAATACCGCTCTGGAGTACTTCGAGAAGAGTTATGCCTTCCGTCGGGGACGCAATCAGCCAAATGAAGCCCGCATTGCTTCGTGGACAGTTGGAAGGGCACTACGCTCGCTGGGACGCTATGAAGCTGCGCTCGAGCTCCAGGAGTCCAACCGGCGCGCAGCTGAAGAAGCTGGACAGCCAGGTGGGTACATCAGTGAAGAAACTGGAGAGTGCTTGCTCGCTTTGGGCAAGCCGACTGAAGCGAAACCACACTTCTCCAGAGCATTCGACGTGCTGTCTCAGGATCCATGGTTGGTGCAGAACGAGCCGGATCGTCTGAGGCGGCTCGAGCAATTGGGGGATGTCGCAACGACGGACGCCGATGCCTCTGAAAGGACTCACCGAACCGGCACATCTGACGGTAACTAGAGCCCTATTCTGCTAGAATTTGTCAAAGGACGCTCGCTGTACCGGTGCCTTCCGCTCGGTTAAGCCGTGCGCACCAAGTGGGTATGCCACACTTACTTCAAACCATCCTCTCGACGTTCTCACGGTTTGATATATCGAGCGCCGTTGATGTCCTCATAGTAGGACTTATCTTTTACGGGTTACTGATGCTCGTGCGGGGCACGCGAGCCGATCAGATACTCCGCGGCCTCATTGTGGTCTTCATTGTGCTCGCCGTTGTCACGTCTGTCTTTCATTTGACGATGGTGGATTGGCTTCTTCGAAACAGTCCGCTTGTCCTCTTAGTTGCCCTACCGATTATCTTTCAGCCTGAGCTGAGGAGGGCGCTGGAGCAGGTGGGACGTTCGAGCTCGATAGTAAATCACCCCCTCCAGGCGTTTGTCGCGCCGACGTTCCAAACCTCGTCGGTCGAAGAGCTTGTCGAGGCGTCGCGGCGGCTTGCCGAACGTCGGTACGGCGCTCTCATCGTTCTCGAGGGGATAACCGGGCTACAGGAGTACGTCCGCAGTGGTGTGCGGGTAGATGCGGACATAAGCAGCGATCTGGTCGTCAATATTTTCTTCCCCAACGCTCCATTGCACGATGGCGCCGTCATTATCCGGGGCGATCGAGTTCTGGCCGCCGGTTGCGTGCTCCCGCTTAGCGACAATTCTGGCAACAGCACCTGGGGAACCAGGCATAGGGCGGCCGTGGGGATCACAGAGCTCACTGATGCAGCATGTATCACGATCTCCGAGGAGACGGGTAAAATCTCTATCGCACGATCGGGCCACCTGCTTAACGGCGTGTCTCCGGAGCGGCTCGCTCAGTTCTTGACCGCGTTTTACCATCGACAGACTGCTGAAACCTCTGTGCCGGTAGGAGAGTAGCCGGGATGCGCTGGGCAGGCTTTCAGGAGGTCTGGAGAAGCGGCGCCGAACGGGCTTCTTTGCCTCAATCGCGTGCATTCGGCTCCGCTCGCTTGACAATCGCTCAGCGCTTCGCTGGAGTACTGAGTCCTGAGTCTCTATTCCGGCTCGTGCTCGCCTTCCTGCTCGCCACTGCCCTATGGCTGTACGTCAACAGCCGCAATGCCCCCGATGTGACGTTCACCCTCCAGCAGCCGATTCCAATAGCGGCAGTCCATGTAGGCAAAAACCTGACTGTTTTGAACCACCTCGGGGGCGTACACGTCAGCGTTCGATCGAGCGCGATCGGGACGCAGATTACACCGTCGACCTTTGCCGCCAGTGTTAATGTGTCCGGCTTGGGAGCGGGAAGCCACCGTCTTCCGGTCCATCTTTCGGCGGCGGACCCGACGATTCCAGTCGCGAGCTTTACTCCTCGCTCCATCAAGGTAGTCATCAGTCGAGCGGTGGAGAACACCGTGCCCGTCCAGCTCCATGTCGCGGGAGCCCCGCCCTATGGCTATGCACTTGTCCACAACGGGTTCGTCGCTCATCCGTCATTCATCACGGTGTCAGGCTCGAAAGCCTTTGTGGAGCAGGTAGCTACCGCGGCGGTGTTTGTGGACCTGAGCTCCAAACGCCGGTCGTTCACGGCGCGATATCCGATAGTGCTGGAGAACGGCCAAGGTAGCAGAGTCAAGAGCCCGGTGACTGCGTCCCAGTCGAGTGTGAAGGTGTCGGCCATCTTGCAGCAGCTCGCGTCGTTCAAACTGGTCCCGATTCTTCCGACAATACAGGGCGAACCGGCTCCAGGGTTCGGCATTGTCTCGATCCAGACCGCTCCGCCCGGGTTGACCGCGTACGGCTCCCCGAAGGCTTTACATTCGATCAATAACCTTAGAACCAGTCCAATAAGTGTCGATGGGCACGGGCAGGCAGGCGGACACAGTGGGTAAACCTGCGCGTCCCACAGGGCGTTTACGCCGGGCGCGACCACGTCAAGGTCACGGTCACGGTAGGGCCGGTCGTGGGCGCGGCTTCGACACGCATTGCCGTGCACTATGTGCATCTTGCCCCCGGTCTGTCAGCCACGGTCTCGCCGTCAACCGTGCTTGTCACCATTGTGGGACAGTCTCCGGCCCTCGCGCGGGAGACGGGAAAGATTCGCGCTGTGGTCGACCTGAGTGGCCTGCGCGCGGGAACCTACCAGCTGCTCCCGCAGGTGTATGGGACTCAGCACATCCGCGTCGACTCAGTTTCGCCTTCGCGAGTGGCCGTCTCGATTCACTAGTCGCTGCTCATCCCGAGGCTCCAAAGGTGATCGGATAATGCGTTAGGGAGGGAGCGTGGCTTCTCGAGCGCGGAGAGCGGAATCTGAGCAGCATTCGCACCCCAGCGACCTTATTGGGTCGGTCATTCTGGGTCTTAATGATGGGATAGTGACCACGCTGGTGTTCGCGCTCTCCGTAGCGCAGGCAAGCAACGGCGCCTATCACCAGGTGATCATCGCTGGCCTGGCCGAAATGCTGGCCGGCGGGGTTTCCATGTTTCTCGGGGGGTACACCGCGGCACGCGCCACGCGAGAGGCCTATCACTATCAGGTCGAGGTGGAGCGTCAAGAGATTAACCAGGAGCCGGATGAGGAGAGAGCCGAAGTCGCGCGTATGTATCGAGACAAAGGGTTTCGCGGGTCGCTACTTGAAGAAATCGTCAAGCAGGTCACTAGCGATCCCGACAGATGGCTCCGCGTGATGGTCAGAGACGAGCTCGGAGCTCCGCCGGAGGAGGGCAGCAAGACCTGGCAATCAGGTCTTGCAATCGGGCTCTCCTTCATGTTTGGGGCCCTCGTGCCCCTGATCCCGTTTCTCGCGCATCTTCCGTCACCGACACCGATCGCCATGGCCTTGTCCATCGCCACATTGATCGTCACCGGGAGCAGCGCGCTCGCGCTACAGCAAGAAGGTGTGGTGGGTCAGCGCGGCGGAGATGGTGGGGGTCGGATTGATCGGCTCGGCAGCTGGATTCGTAATCGGAACCGCGCTCTCAGCCGTGCGGTGGTAGCTTTGCCGCGGTCCTCGGGGCGATCTGCTTCGTGTACACAATGAGACGATGATCGTACCCTGTTCCGGGGTAGAACGTGCCGGAACACGTCATCAAGACCATTAGGTGATCAGGGTTCGGCGTACCGATGAACTTTAACGGTACCTGGCTGTCCCAGTAGGTACGGAGCTTGACCACTTCAAACGTGACGGCGGCGTGATGGTGGTAAGAGATTGTTATGCGATTGCCGGGTACCAGCTCGTGCAGATTCCAGAAGAGAGCCGGGGCGGTCGTTGAATCGAGGTGTGCGTACACAAAGGCAACGCCAGGCGCACCAGGTTCTACGCCACGGCTGAACCATGCTGCATCCCACCAGGAACGCGGCGTTTCCTTGTCACTGATACTCTGCAATGGTACGGGCTCGATGTTGGCATCCACGCCAATCCTCGGAATTGACAGACGGGCCGGCTGATCGAGCTGATATTTCATCCAAAGTGGGTTTCCGGTGCAGCAAGGAGTGGCGAAAAGTCCGCCGGCTAGACTCGTTCTTGTCCGTTTATGTGAACGCGATGAAGTACGCGGCGTGCGCTTCGCCGAGAATGACTTGACCCGCTTTCCATGGACGGTCGACCGTCTGAGGACGACTGCTCCAAGCCTTCTGGGTGTGGGAGCCGCATGTATGTCGACTCGTGGCAGCTTTACGAATCGCTTGAGAGCGACGGGGCCAGCAGTCGCAGTCGGCCAAAAAACGATGTGGCGAGGAGTCGTTGAAGGTGTCACCACGGGGGTGGAAGTAGGCGTTGGCAGGGGTGCAAGCGCCCGTCGTGGCGGTGAAAACGTGGCCGCCAACAATCCCATGAGCGCCAACATACTCAAGGCTACGATTGCCGTCGCCCCGCGCCGTGGGAGTAAACTTCTCAGCATTCTCTTCACTTCTCAGCCTACCCTGATACGGTCATCGTACCAAACGGGATGTCGGGCGAATGAGTAGCCGGTTCCAGCCGGCTATGGCTCCGTTCGGCATGGTGTCCAGTGCACACTACCTGGCCTCGCAGGCCGGAGTTTGGATGCTGCGAGAGGGTGGAAACGCAGTCGACGCCGCCGTGTGTGCGGCCGCCACAATCGCGGTTGTCGCTCCGCACCTCAACGGGATTGGAGGCGACCTTTTCGCCCAAGTCTGGCTGCCGGGCGATTCGAGGCCGATCGGCTTGAACGCCAGTGGACGGTCCGGGGCTGACGCTACCATCGACCGCGTAAAAGAGTTGGGGCACCCCCGCATGCCGCAACGCGGGCCCCTGACGATAACCGTCCCGGGTGCGGTTTCAGGGTGGACGAATTTGATCCGGAGATTCGGAACGAGACGCCTCGTCGACGTGATGGAGCCGGCGATTACCTACGCGGAACACGGCTCCCCCGTCACGTTCAAGCTAGCCAGGGCAATCGCCGCAAACCGGCAGCTCATCATGGCTGACCCTGGCTTCTTCTCTGTATTCATGCCTAAGGGGCGCTTACTGCAGCAGGGAGACGTGTTTGTCAATCGCGATCTTGCGGCCAGTCTACAACAGATAGCAGCGACCGATGGAGACGCACTTTATCAAGGCGGCCTGGCAGACCGTCTCGCGTCGGGAATCCTAGGGAGTGGAGGTCTGCTCACAGCTCAGGACTTAGCCTCGCACCGAGCGGAGTGGGTAGAGCCGGTAGCGACGACATTTGCCGACATGACCATTTACGAGATGCCGCCAAACTCACAGGGAGTGACTGCTCTGGAGCTCTTCAACATCGCAGAGGATCGCGAGGTCTGGAATCTCGGGCACAACACGGCTCGATATGTTGAAGCGCTGGTCGAGATGATGAAGGTGGCTTACGCGGACAGAGCATCTTACGTTTCCGACCCAGACTTCTCAGATATCCCGGTCGACCGGCTGATCTCAAAGCAATATGCACGGGAGAGACTTAGCGGTCGAGCGGGTCGACCACCCGAGGCGGTAGAAAGCGACACAATATATCTTTGCTCTGTCGACGAGAACCGGATGGCTGTGTCCTTGATACAGAGCTTGTACCAGGGGTTCGGGTCGGGCGTCATGGCAGAGGGGACCGGAATAGCGATGCAGAACCGGGGAACCTTCTTTTCTTTGGACCCGCTGCACCGAAACGCCCTCCAGCCCAACAAACGGACGATGCACACGCTGATTCCTGCCATGGCCGGGGTCGAGGGAGCAGCGGAGGTGGTGTTTGGATCAATGGGGGGCGACGCTCAGCCCCAATTCCAGATTCAAGTTTTGCTGAATTACCTCAAGTTCGGCATGGACCTGCAGGCGGCGATTGAAGCCCCGAGATTCAATTACGTGCCGAACGCAAGGGGACAACCGGAGATCCTTATAGAGGATCGATTTGACCGTGCGGTTATCGAAGATCTGCAACAGCGAGACGGACTGATAGAGGTCGTCGATAGCTGGAGTTCTTTGATGGGCCACGCTCAGGCCATACGGATCGACAGGGGCTCAGGGTTGCTCTGGGGGGCGGCCGACCCACGTGGTGACGGAGCTGCGCTGGGCTACTGATTGCCGGTCAGGCTGCGCACCACGAGCCACGGCCAGCTGTCGGTGTGCTGCGCCTCGAGGAGCTCGCGCAGCTCGCTGTCTCTGGACACGACGAGCCGGTATGTCGTGGCGAGGCGTTAGTCAAACGTCTGCAGTTATCTGAATGGGTGGGAGGGGGGCGTAGCCTGTGCGGTTCTCACGCTATGGCGAGCTGGCTTCTCCCCTCTAACATGCGGCGGAGGAACTGACCGGTATACGACGATGCGATCTCCGCTACTTCTTCCGGAGTTCCCTCGGCCACGATCTCGCCACCCCGATTTCCGCCCTCAGGTCCGAGGTCTATCAGCCAGTCAGCTGACTTTACAACGTCAAGATTGTGCTCGATAACAACGACGGTGTTTCCAGCATCCGTCAGACGGTTGAGGACATCAAGGAGGCGCTCTACATCCGCGAAGTGGAGGCCTGTCGTCGGCTCATCGAGTATGTACAGGGTATTCCCCGTCGCTTTCCGGCTCAGCTCAGTCGCCAGCTTTACGCGCTGTGCTTCGCCACCCGATAGAGTCGTTGCCGGTTGTCCCAGTCGTATGTATCCCAGCCCGACCTCCGACAGGGTCCGCAGCTTACTCGCAATGGCCGGAATTTTGTCGAAGAACTCAACGGCCTCGTCAACGGTCATCTCGAGTACGTCGCTGATGTTTTTTCCCTTGAAGTGGATCTCCAAAGCCTCACGGTTGTAGCGCTTACCCTTACAAATTTCGCAAGGCACGTAGACGTCGGGCAGGAAGTGCATCTCGATCTGAACGATGCCCTCACCACGGCAGGCTTCACAGCGGCCACCCTTGACGTTAAATGAGAACCGGCCCGGTTTGTAGCCGCGGATTCGCGCCTCGGGGACCTTCGAAAAGATTTCCCGGATGGGAGTGAACGCGCCGGTGTACGTAGCTGGATTCGATCGTGGAGTCCTGCCGATCGGCGACTGATCGATGTCGATGACCTTATCGATCAGGTCCAGTCCCTCTATGGCGGTATGAGACCCGGCTCGCTCGCGCCTACGTTGCAGTCGCTGAGCCGCTGCCTTGTAGAGTACTTCATTGACCAGGGTACTCTTGCCGGATCCCGACACCCCAGTAACACAAATGAAGGTGCCGAGGGGGAACGCGACATCAAGGTTCTTGAGGTTATTCTCGCTGGCCCCTCGGACGACGACCTGGTCCTTGGTCCGTTTCCTCCGGGTCTCGGGCACGTGTATCTCACGATGGCCGGACAGAAACTGGCCCGTGATCGAGCGCGGAGAGCGTAGGACGTCATCAAGACTGCCTGCTACGATGATCTCGCCGCCGTGTTCCCCCGCTCCAGGTCCGATGTCGACGACATAGTCGGCAGTTCGTATAGTCTCCTCGTCGTGCTCCACGACGATTAGGGTGTTACCCAGATCTCGTAAATTTACCAGGGTCCGTATAAGCCGCTGGTTGTCCCTTTGGTGGAGGCCGATGCTCGGCTCATCGAGGATATAGAGCACGCCCATCAGACCCGATCCAATCTGAGTCGCCAGCCGGATTCGCTGTGCTTCGCCTCCGGCCAGGGTAGCCGCGCCACGCTCGAGCGTCAGGTAATCGAGCCCAACGTCAACCAGAAACCTGAGACGCGCCCGGATCTCCTTCACTACTTGACGGCTGATGGTCAGGTCCCGCTCCGACAGCCGAGCGTCAGATCCGGTCTCGACGATAAACGCGAACCACTCCTCCGCATCACCTACGGCCAGGCGAGTGATGTCGACGATGGACTTGCCATCGACAGTAACGCCGAGCGACTCCGGCTTTAGCCGGGCACCTTTGCACGTGGGACACGGCCGCGAAGCCATGTATTGCTCGATCTCACCACGCATCCACTCGCTGGACGTCTCCTTGTACCTGCGCATCAGGTTAGGAATCACGCCTTCAAAGTGGATAGTCATTCGATGCTGCCGTCTCGAATCGGATCGTGCCCGAAGCGGAATCACGTCGTCACCCGTGCCATACAGAACGGCTTCGATTTGTGCTTCTGATAACTCCTCCACGGGAGTTGACATATCGAAGCCGAGATAGTCAGCCACCGATTGAAGCATGCGTGAGTAATATCCGGTACTGGAGCCTGATTTCGACCACGGTTGGACTGCACCCTCGGAAAGGGACAGATGGCGATTAGGTATGACCAGATCCGGATCGAGCTCGAGCCTGGTGCCCAGACCGGTGCAGGCGGGGCAGGCGCCATGTGGATTGTTGAACGAGAAGCTTCTTGGTTCGATCTCTTCCAACGAGATGCCGCAGTCAGGGCATGCGAACAACTCGGAAAACAGGCGGCCGGTGTACTTCCCGCTGTGGTCCATGTCCTGGACCCTCACCATGCCGCCGGCGAGGTGGAGTGCCATCTCCAAAGAGTCGGCGAGCCGGGTTCTGTCTGAGTGTCGAGATTCCTCGTCGGCGTCGTCGGTCGGGAGAACCACGCGGTCGACGACGATATCAATATCATGTTTGACATACTTCTCCAGAGGAATGTCCTCGGATAAGTCGTAGACGGTGCCGTCCACCCGGGCTCGGACATAGCCCGACCGGCGGGCGTCTTCGAACACCTGTTTGTACTCGCCCTTACGGCCACGGACAACAGGAGCCAGGATCATAATTCTCGAGCCCGGCTGCATATCCATGACTTCGTCAACGATTTGCTGAATCGTCTGGCGCGATATCTCCTTGCCGCATTTTGGGCAGTGCGGGACCCCGATACGCGCATACAGCAGCCGCATGTAGTCATAGATCTCGGTGACGGTTCCCACGGTGGACCGGGGATTGTGTGAAGCGCTTTTCTGATCTATTGAGATTGCCGGCGAGAGCCCGTCGATGTATTCCACGTCCGGTTTATCCATCTGACCGAGAAACTGCCGAGCATAGGCCGACAAAGACTCGACATAACGTCGCTGGCCTTCGGCGAAGATGGTATCGAACGCCAAGGAGGACTTTCCCGAGCCCGAGAGGCCGGTGAACACCACGAGCGAATCTCGGGGGATCGAGATATCGACGTTTTTGAGGTTGTGCTCTTTGGCACCACGCACATGTATGGTATCGCGGTTCATGCTCACATCACCGGCACTGGTAGATAAAGATAACCCGTAGCGGCATGCCCGATCGTCATCAATTCCTGCCGCGCTCAAGGCAGAAATGAACATGCCGGGACTGGTCCACCTGGTGCCGAATTATAACAGATGTTCCAAATTAATTTTCGTGATCCTTACCACTACTCTGTGCAGTTCTTCGGGTTCGCGTGCCCCAAACCCGAAGCTAACCGGCCTCCTTCGGTCAGGACTGGCGCGGACGCTATTCTCCCGTGCCGACTAGGGATACCGGACCATTACGCTCGGCGGACAGTATGGCGGCTTCCACAAATCGGAGGTCGTCAAGGGCCGCCTCGGCACTTCCGAGCGGCCGATCTCCTCCCACCACAGCCTCATAGAAATCCCTGAACTCCTCGACAAACGGATCATGATCCGGCACGTGTATCACCCGGCTGGTATCGCCCTTTGCGATGACGATCTTTTCGCGGTCGATCTCCATGCGCCCGTCAGAGCAGTAGAGGGTTAGAGGGGACTCGTGGGTCTCAGGCGTGCCCACGGAAAAGTTGAGATTTCCGACGAAGCCTGAGGTGAACCTCATATTGACCAGCATGGTATCGACGTCGCCCAGAAGGCTGGCATTGAAGCTGGCTGTAAGGGCGCACACGCTCGACACCGGTCCCGCCAACGATGGTTACGGAGGCTGCCGCATGCACCCCTCCGTCGCTTAGGTAGCCACCAACGTGCTCCGGTTTCTGGCGCCAGCCGGTCTGACTGTACTTGTTCTCGGGACCCATCATGCTCATGTCATCCCAGTGCAACACGCGTCGTTCGCCAATCTCACCGGTGTCGAGAATCTCTCGAGCCATCGAGTACGCCCGCATGTAGCGATGCGTCTCGGCCACCAGCAGCACCACGCCGTATTTCTCGCCCAGTGCTTCCACGGCGACTCCATCCTTGACATTTCCAGCTATAGGCTTCTCAAGGAATATGTGTTTGCCGGCAGCTGCAGCCGCCTCCGACAGTGGGCGATTCAGGGCGATTGGCGTAGCAATGTCCACAGCTTCCACGTCATCGCGGGCGAACATCTCCTCGGGACTATCGGTCACGACAATTGACCCACCAATCTCGGCCGCGAGCGCTTCCGCGTTCTCACGGTGACCACTGCACACCGCTGCGATCTCGTAGTACTCAGCCAAGGTTCGCAGGGCCGGTAGATGCGCTCCGCGCACGATGAGCCCGGTTCCAATCAATCCGATGCGCAGCTTTCGCATCATTACTTCCCCTCAAACACAGCCACGTCACATGTTACAGCCGGTTGTGAGCGCCGACGCCGCGCCGGCTGTGTGGGGCAGGTTCGTCGGGCGATGCAAGAAGTTTGTCGATGGGATTTCGCGATATGTACAGGTTGATACCATGTGGGTATGCAACGTAACGAACTGTTCTCTGGACCGCTCGGGGGGCACGGCATCCCGCTCAATGGCGGACAACCCGGACGAAGTGGGTGCAACGGGTGCACCGACTGCTGTCACCTCCCTGAAATCTCGGTCTCCGACGAAGAGGCGGAAGCCCTAACTCGACTCACGTCGGAATTTGACGATCTGGCAGATCCGCTCACATTTCTCCCTGACAAGGCGGTGAAGGGGTGGCAGCTGCTACAGGGTCCTTGCCCGTTTCGCGCAACCGATTCAGCTGTTTTGCCAGGCGGCTGCCGAATATATCAGCAGAGGCCCGGTAGCTGCCGAGTGTTCACGTGCGCGTGGCTATTGGACCAGCGCCGTCAGGATCCTGCGGTTGCAGCCGACCAGCAGCGTTCTCAGAGCAGAGCCTCCGATGGTCTGATGTGATCAGTGTGAGGCGCGGCCGCCCTTTGAAGGGCTGCGCGCTGTGACGTACCGCACAGCGTCCATTGTTGGTCGGAATTATACTCTGGATTAGCTGAGTGGCAAATGGGTGTTCACGTGAGTCGACTTGTCGTCAGAAGCACCACGTGCTCGCGGTGTAAGGAGGAGGTGGGTCCGGGCGCCACGTGGTGTCCGCATTGCGGCCGAGACTTCACCGAGCATTCCCCGGTCGAGGCACTTCGTCCCCTGCAATTTGACCGCGATCGTCGAATTGGGGCCGTCGGCCATGCCCTGGGAATTGGGGCTTTAGCCGGACTCCTGTTTGTCACGGTTGATGTCACACTGTTTGCTGCTGCGTTTCGGGCCGGCCTCTTGGTGTGGATATTCACGATGCTTGCGGTCTTGTTTGCGTTAAGTGAATTTGTGGTGCCCGCATCTCCGGCCGTGCATGCGAGGCAAAGCGAGCTGTCGCCCCTCTCTCGCAGTCGGAGTGGCGATGGCGATTCCTGGGCGCTGCCGTCTCCGATTCAAGCCCTCGTCGTCACGACTCCCATTGTCGCCGGGATCACCGCTGTCGCATTCGTGGAGGGTTTGGTCTCCTGGTAGGCTCTAGAACCTGGGCTCCGCTGCGGACTCGAGTTAGAGGCGCACGAGTCGCAGTATGCCGACCGCAAGGGCAACACCCAGAATGTCGGGGAGAAACTGGATTTCGCCCAGGTGAGGAGACGGTAGATTCACCGCATCGGCGAGTGCTTCAGCCGTCAGAAAACCGGCCAGGCAGACCACCCAGTAGACGGGAAGTAGCTTGAGGGGTCGAGCACGTAGGATCTGATAGCCGAGCGCCGCAAGCAGCGATACCACGAGAGCAAGGAATAGCCATGGAGGCATCCGGAGCTTCCCCCATTCATCGACGTACGGACGATGACGCAGCGGCTCATCGCGGGCCTTTGCGTCAACATTCCCGAGTGCATCATTCTAGTTTGCCTCCACCCGGGCCGCTATAACCAGCCCAGGGGCCTCTAGGCGCGAAGGCAGTTAGGCGGCGGGCACTCTCAGGAAGTCAGGGTAACTGCTCTCGGCGGTGTCGGCGACTAAGCATCCTTTGTCAAGCGCGAGCACTCGCTTGCTCATCGCATCGACAACCTCGCGATTGTGAGTCGCGATAATGACTGTTATCCCCATCTCGTTGATTCGGGAAAAGAGACGCATGATCCTGTCAGTCGCGCCAGGGCTCAAATTGCCCGTTGGCTCGTCGGCGAGGATGACTTGGGGGTGATTTACCAGCGCGCGGGCAATTGCCACCTGTTGTCGCTGCCCACCCGAGAGCTGGTCCGGGAATCGCTCGGCCAATTCCTCGAGCCCGGCGAGGAAGAGGGAGGCTGAGACTTGTTCGGCTGCTACCGCACGATCTACCCCGTCGGCCTCTAAGGGGAAAGCGACGTTTTCGGCGACGGTCTTCTTTGAAATCAGTCGGGCGTCCTGAAAGACGGCGCCCAGGCGGCGACGGTGCTTGGCCAAAGCCTGTGACCGCAAGGCCGCCACGTCAACGCTGTTAAAGAGAACGCAGCCAGATGTGGCGTCTTCCTCCCGAATCATGAGTTTGAACAGCGTGGTCTTGCCGGCGCCGTTAGGGCCAACCAAGAACACGAACTCTCCCTGTGGGATGGCAAAGGTCACATCACGTAACGCAAAAACATCGTCTCCATACCGCTTCGTCAGCTTTCTGGCAACGATCACTGTTTCGTCCTCATAGTCGGGCGAAGCGCCGAACCGAAATGTAGGATCCCGCGGCACCGACGGCCGCCCCGCTCGCCAGCACGACTGCGGTGACTCGAACCAGGAAGCTCATGTTCGTGTTGATTGGCAGGAGCGCGAGTGCGGTAGAGCCGCTACCCGCGAGGATCTCTTTCATGATCGGCAGGTAGAAAACGATCCCCATCAAGGTCGCGAGTACGGCGCCGGCTAACCCAAGGAGAACACCCTCAACTATGAACGGATTGCGCACAAACTTGTGCTCGGCCCCAACGAGTCGCATGACCTCGATCTCATCGCGGCGGGCCTGAACCGTGAGGTGCGTAGTGTTAACCACGATCACGATAGCGAGCAGAGCCAATCCGACGACGAGGGCAAAGCCTGCAATCCGAACGAATGTTGTGATTTCTACTAGCTTGTGCGTCAGATCGGGGTTGAAGATCAAATGCTTGACCTGATTGTTTCTTCTGAGCGAGGCGGCGATTCTGGACAGAACGCGAGCATCCGAGGTTCGGATGTTCAGGCTGGCGGGCAGCGGATTGCCTTGCACTGCCTCGAGCATGGCCGAGTTTCCGGCAAAGGTGCGTCTGAACTGGGCGGCAGCCTGGCCCTTGCTGGTATACGTCACGTGAGTCGTGGGCCAGCGGAGCTCGATATTTTGGACTAGTCCCTGGGCCTGTGACACAGTGGTGGTGTCGGACAGGTCGGCGACCAGGTTCGCCTTTGATTCCAGGCCGGCAGCCGCGCGATTCATTCCATCGGCAACCAGAATAAAGATGCTCAAGGCCGTGAGCATAAACCCCAGAGTCGCTATGGCCACGACGCTTGCTCCTCTATGGCGGACGATGCTGATGGCCGCCGTCCGTGCGCTCCGAGTAAGGGGCAAGGTTCTCCTCCTGGTAGGTGTCGAGGCTACTGTGAAGCCGTGAATGGAGCATATCAATGGCCCGATTGGGCCATCACCGGCGCCAGTTGACGCTGCCGAGGACATGTGGTTAAATAGGTCAGGAAGTTAGAACAAGTGATCTAGTAGGAGTTCGTGATGAACCAGTTGATCGCTCGGTACGAGGTCAGGCTTGGAGAGGGTGCGCGGATTTTGTCGAACATGGAGGCTGAGTGGTAACCGCAGCCGTCGGTACGAGAGCACGCTTCGACACTGGCTGGAGCTTCTCGCCGCCTACGAGTTCGAGTGTGAGATGGCTGAGGCCGGGGACCAGCGGATAGCGACGGCGGTAGGCGTCTAGTCGTTTGTCCGGCGGACACGTGCGGCTGGTGCGCCCTGCTAACCTGAGGGTGCGATGGCGTATTGCCCAATATGTGCGTCGGATTTTCCCGCCGGTGCCCGCTGCCCCCGTCACGGCGGACTGGTTGAGCCCATGTTTCAGAGCGAGTCACAGCGACCATCCACAGATGAGCGATTCGTAAGAGCAGCGGTGGCATGGAGTGATGTCATGGCGCGAAGCTGGGCGGAGCTGCTGAACAACAATGGTGTTCCAGCCACCGTCAAGACCAGTGGTCCGGGGTTCAGTTTTGGAGCTCCTCCGCCATTCGGATTCGCCTGTTACATCTATGTTCCTGCCAGTCGCTTAGAGCGAGCTCTGGGATTGCTCGAGCCCTTCGAGCAGCCCGGAGTGATGCAGCTCGCCACGGTCGAGGAGGCGCTTGGTGAGTAGGTGCGAGCGGAATCTTGCTGAGCACGGCATCGTCGTCCCCGATGTTCCGGCTCCGCTGGCTGCATACGTTCCGGCGGTGCAGGTCGGATCTCTAGTATTCACTTCCGGCCAGACGCCGCGGAAGGGAGAGGGGATCTGGACGGGCAAAGTCGGCGACACCATAGACCCGGCCGAAGCGTACGAGGCGGCCCGTGTTGCCGCAGTGCAGAGCATCGCGGCCGTCAAGTCCGTGATAACGGACCTGGATCGTGTTCAGCGGGTCATTCGTCTTACGGTCTTCGTTAACAGTGCCGAGGGCTTTACCGGTCAGCCATCCGTGGCAAACGGCGCCTCTGAGCTACTCGAGACGGCATTTGGTGACAATGGCCGGCATGCTCGTTCGGCTATCGGAGTCGCGGAACTCCCCCTCGGAGCATGCGTTGAGGTGGAAATGATCGTCGAAGTTCAGGCTGAGTAGGAGCTAGACGGTTCGCTGGCCGAAAGACTTCGGCGAGCACTTGGCAGATACGGCAGCAGCATGGCTGCCGACCACATGAGCAACAGTAGGACGAGGGGTACCGCGCTAGTGCCGCCCGTAAGGCCCAGGAACATGCCCAGATTCAATGGGAGCTGACCGGCAAAGAGATTCGGGAAGCTGTAGAGAAACAGGGGGTTGAGTTGGGGATGCGGCGGATAGCCGTGTCCCCCGATTGTTTCCACCCAGATGTTGATCAGAGAGGCGGCGATAAGAAGGTAGATGGGCAATCGGGTCGACAGGCCATGCAGTCGGTCAAGGACAAAGATTATTGGGAGCGCCAAAAACGGCACGAGCTCCATCAGGTAGCGCGGGCCGACCGAGGTGCCCCCATCCCATCCCCAATAGCACGAGATCGCAATCAGGAATACTATCGGAATCGCGAAGCAGGTGATAACGGGTGCGATACTCCGCCGAGATCTCAGTAGCCACAGGACATATCCGGGAAATGCAAGAACCAGGAACGGAGACACGAACAAGATCCCTCGCTTGTCGCCCACGGACAGCCCAGTGATGGCATTTCCAGCGGGCGGAAGCGTGAAGCCTCCTATGCCTTTGCATTCCCCCGGCCAGTACTTATCGTTGCAGCCGTACCCGGTGGTCAGGGGATTATGGTACGCAGCGTAGTTGTAGCTCATGACGACAGCTAGGGGCGGAAGAGCTCCCAAGATCAGAAAGGGGATGAGGCGCAACGGGAGCTGCGTCAGCGCGAACACCCCGACCATCAAAACGATTAGTGTTGCCGGGTACTCAAAAACTACCGACAAGCCCAGGGCGAAACCTGCGAGGGCGGTGCCGAGCTGAGGGTGGTCCACCAGCCATCGTGTCCCGTGCCGGGCCGGAAGCTGCCGTCTGCCCAATATGAAGATCAGGGCGAACCCTAAGAAATCGAGGATGGCAGCGGGCACATGGGAATAGAACATTTGTGAATAGGGAAAGATGATAGTCCCGAGGCCGAGGGCTAGAGTGAGAACAGACCGATTGAACAGGGAGGTCGAAAAGTAGCCGAGGAACCAGAAGAAAAAGAGTAGGAACAAGACGCTGGGCACGGCAGCGGTGAAAACCGCCTCGAGATACTGCAGCATGGCGAAATCCAGCTTGGGAGCAACCAGGCGCGAGTGTCCCACGGCAGTTGGATCAAAAGCGTCCTGGAGAGCAACGTTCCAGGCTGTATTTCGTTCGATATGGTTGGCCAGGGCGCGAACCGGAGAGACGGCCAGAGCGCCCTTGAATGCGAGGTACACGGGCACGCCAAAAAGAGACTGTCCGGGCGCTTTGTTACTGTAATAGTGGCCGCCGAACTGGTCGCGGTCAAAGGTGTTGCTGGCGTAAGCGTCAATGTTTATAACCGCGTGATTTACGACTGACAGAGTCATGTCCATGCGGGCATCCTGGTTCCAGTCGTGCCAGCGCGGCAGGAAATAGACGAAGCAGATCAGCAGGAAGCCCGCTATCCAGACACCTGTCCGCACCGATGTCAGCGCACGCGCGGATTCCGCGGCTCGAGCCCGCCGCACGGGGATAGACACATGCATTTCCGTAAATTGTAGCAACCCACAATGGCAATTACGCCGTACGATGGGACGTGGACGGAGTTATCGTTACCAGAGTCGACCCGAGTCTCCCCGTGCCCGACTATGCGACTCCAGGAGCAGCCGGTTTCGACCTGTACGCACGTGAGACCGTACGAATCCAACCGGGTACGGTGGCTCGCATTCCGGCCAATGTTATCGTCGCTGTTCCCGAGGGCTTCGTCCTGTTGGTCGCGCTTCGGAGCAGCACACCCGCCAAAGTCGATCTTCTTTGTCCGAACGGGATTGGGGTGATCGACCGAGATTATTGCGGCCCGGACGACGAAATCAAGATCCAGGTGTACAATTTTGGCCGATCGGAAGCCGTTGTCTCGCGGGGCGATCGAATCGCTCAGGCCGTGTTCGTACGATCCGAATCATTTGAGATCATGGAGGGTACTGTGACTCGCGAGGGGTCGCGAGGCGGCTTTGGCAGCACTGGTTAGCCCTTATAGTCAGGGTCGGAGGTTATCCTAGAGCCCTCTTGTCCCGCGTCGGCGCCTTGTTTACGTAAAATGGGGCCATGCCGCGTGTGCAGTGCTCCGTCTCATAGTGATCTCCAAGCCTCAGCATCCGTATCACTTGGAGATCGCCGCTCAGCTATACGACGACTTAATGGCTGATATGAGGGACGATATCGAGCTCTACGTCTCACTGGCCGGTGAGGTAGGAGGACCCGTGCTTGAGCTGGGGTGTGGGACTGGGCGGTGCATGATCCCGCTTACCAGATCGGGGTACGACGTCGTTGGGCTCGACATCTCAAAGCCGATGCTATCCAGGCTCGAGCTCAACCTGCGCTCAGAACCGGACGAGCTCCGACACCGTGCGATGCCAGTGTACGAGGACGGCAGGTTCTTTTCGCTGCCGTTGAGATTTGGGATGGCATTCACCGCCCTGAATTCGTTCAGCCATCTCCTGACCAAGGAAGATCAGGAGCTGTTTGTATCCAACATTTATGCTCACCTACGGGCGGGTGGAATCATCGTGATAGACGTGTTCAACCCGCAACTGAAACAGCTGATGCAGTGGTGGAAGGAGGATCCGCTCGGCGAGAGAGTATCAGGTCATCGACGATGAGAGCCCAGCGAACATAGCTGCTCAGACCAGGGTGGTCAATACGTCGTACCGGCTCCGAGGCACCGTCCTGGCACACGTAGAATGGAAGCAGCGCTACACATTTCGTTTCGAGCTCGAGCACCTGCTCGAGAAAGCTGGGTTTACCATTCTGCACCTATGGGGAGACTACCGCCGAACACCGTTTGGTGACGCAACGGAGCGGCTGTTCATGGTGGCGCGCAAGCCGCACGACGATGAACCTAGTCTCACGGCATACGCCGGGGCAATCGCGGTGGAAACGGCTTGACCCTGGGAGAGGAGCACGTGGACCACGAGATACTGTCGGAGCAGAATGGCTCTGCCTCCGGCGACAAGCCGGAGGGGTCAAAGAGTTTTACTCCGAAGCTCACTCGACAGCAGTTAGCTCTTCTCGTACCCATGCTGGGCCTCGGTGTACTGATGGTCGTTGCACTCTTTCTGCCGTGGGCAACCAGCAGTGCGGGATCGCAATCACTTGCCGACTACGCTGCCCCTCAGCCGGCTGTCATAGCCTGGTCGTTGTTGGCGATTGGCATGTCGGGAACGATCGTGGCCCTGGCGATTCTGACCATGGGAACAAGACGTTCAATTCACGCCGTCGCAGGGGGCGCTTTCCTCTACCTGATTGGGTCGGTTATATGGTACGGGTCGGCTATCCTTCCCAACGTGGTGGCGAGTGGCTGCAACTCTAACGGCGGCCCACTGTGCAACACTCCGGCCGGCAGTCCTCTGCTGCCCGGCAGCAGCCCTGCTTCCGGGTTCATACTCGCGGTGATATCGTCCCTGCTCCTCTCGGTACTCGCCTTGGTCAGCTCGAGAAGCCTTATGCAACGGGCCGAGCCCCAATCGACCGTATAGCTCTCGACGCAGCTTGAGTTCCCTTCAGACTGGCGACTTTAAGATCAGAACATTGCAGGTACGTCGCTAGCCAGGCGCCGGCAAACGCGTCTCCGGCTCCAGTAGTGTCTACGGCGTCCGTGGTAATAGCGGGCGTGAACTGGAGGAGGGACGAGGAGGCAAGATAACTACCCCGAGCTCCGTCCTTTACTATGGCAAGCGGCACGTGTTCGCTTAGCCATGCGGCCGATCTTCGGGCGCCCCGCGTGTCAGCGATGGTTTCGGCCTCGGCTCTGTTCGCAAAAATCGCCTGGACCTTCATGTCTTCCAGGAACCGCAAGAACCTTTCCCGGCCAATGTTTCTGACCACGTCGCGAGTGGATGGATCCACCGATGTGAAGGCACCCGCTTCGGAGGCGAGCCGAAAGGCGGCCTCGGCCGCGTGGAATCCATCGGTGGAATTCATAGCATATCCGGTAACGTGCACAGCGGAGGCAGCTCGGAGCACGACCTCAGAGACGTGTTCTGTAGCTAGCCGGGAACCGGCCAGGCGGGCGCTATGCATGTGCCGCTCCCCCCGAATCCCGAGCCGAGATAAAACCACCCCTGTTTCGAACCCGCGCAGCTTGGTAACGGATGCTTTGACTCCCGCGCGTTCTAGATCGGCCACCAGGAAGTCACCGGCCGTGTCATCGCCTACGACTCCGAGCCAGGTGGCGTCGGCACCGCTTCGAGCTGCCCAGGAGGCGACGTTCGCGGCGGAACCGCCCGGGCGCAGATAGATGCCTTCCGGCATGCCGTCCGATCGTCGGGTGGCGGTGATCATGATGTCGAGTAGCAGATCACCAACCGAGACAATCATGCGGGAGTTGGAACGAGGGCTTGTGCTATCTCTGCGGCGAGCGTTGCATTCGAGCGCAGGAGAGCGACGTTGAGGGTCACGCTACGGCCATCAGTGGCCGCGGCGATGTGCGCCAGCATGAAGGGAGTGACGGCCTTGCCCGACACCTCTTGGTCCGCTGCCGCTTGTTCAGCGTCGATCACCAGCCTGTCCAGCTCGTCCGCGGAGAAGGCATATTCCTCGGGTGGCGGGTTGACGACCACAATGCCGTTCGATAGGCGCAGCTCTTCCTGTGCCCGCAGCATTCGAGCGACTGCCGCGGGGTCTTTGACAGCGGGCACCGCTATACCGGAATCGAGTCCGTAAAAGTTCGGTAAGGTTTGCGTCTTGTAGCCCACAACTGGTACGCCGAGAGTCTCGAGATACTCCATAGATCGGGACAGGTCGAGAATAGACTTCATGCCCGAGCAGACAGTGACGCACGGAGCGGTGGTAAGTACATGAAGGTCATTCGAGATATCGCCCGTTTCCGGAGCTCCCCGGTGGACTCCTCCTATTCCGCCGGTTGCCATGACGCGGATGCCGACTCGACGGGCGATCCCTAACGAAGACCCGACGGTGGTGGCCATCGTGGCCCCGGTGGCCAGCGCCCATCCAAGATCGCGGAGCCCGGCCTTCTCGATTCCCTCCGAGAAGGCCAATCTTTCGATCTGATCTCTGTCGAGGCCGACATGGACTGCCCCATCTACCACGGCCAGCGTCGCAGGAGTGGCGCCTCCTTCCCGTACGGCTGCTTCCATCTGGAGAGCGGCAGCAAAGTTGATGGGACGGGGGAGGCCCTGGGCAATGACCGAAGATTCCAAGGCGACAAGAGGGGCCCCTGTATGTAGAGCTTGTTCGACTTCTGTTGACAGTACTAGCGGTCCGTGCGATTGCATGGCCCATTCAATCACAGGCTTTGCCCGTGGTACACTTCGGCGCGCTAATCAGGATGAGGGACGGCACGCGACATGGAAGACGAGGGAATCGGATTCGAATTAGTTGCAGCCTCCTTGAGGTCCGACGCCCAGGACTCAAAGACCTTCCTTGCGGCTCTAGCCGTGAAGCTTACCGGGGCACTTCCGCAGCAGACGAGCGTCCAATATCGTGGCGGCATCATGGGCAAGAAGTCGGTACGTGCCGTGGAGGTCCAGCTCAGTGAAGCCAGCTATCGAATAGAGGAAGACCACGGCAGGCTTTCGGCGGTTCGTCAGAAGGTGGTTCGCGGAATCGTACTGAAGAATGAGACCATACCTCTCGAGCAGTGGATCGACGAGCTCAGCCAGACCCTGTCACAGGAGGCCGAGCAGTCCGAGTCAGGAAGAGCCGCGCTTCAGCAGCTGCTGGAGGGGAGCTAAGTCATGCCGCTCTTTCATCGCCGTCCAGCTGAGGACAAAGAGCAGCAGCAGCGGCACGAGGCGGCGGACGCGGCCAGCCGAGCAGCCCTCGAACAGGGAGGACTGCCGCTCCGTGCACAGGAGAGATTGCAGTCGCTCGCCGATGATCCCAACCACCTCTTCAGCAGCGACCTGTCGGTGTCGGAGTTCGTGCTCGCAAGCAAGGAAGGCTTGCGGACAGTCACGCAGGTCATGGGGAGCGCCTTCTACCGCATTGGGTGGCTGGGGGTATACGGGGGAATGGTCTCAGGAGAAATGAAGCCGGTGTCGGCTGCTTACAACACGGCTCGATTACTCGCCATCAGCAGGCTCCAGCAAGAAGCGAAGCTGGCGAAGGCCCACGCCGTCATCGGAGTGCATCTCAAGACCGGCGTGTACGAGTGGGCACAGGACTTGATTGAGTTCACGGCTGTGGGCACTGCCGTACGGGTGGAAGGGGCTAAACTCCCGCCCGAGCCCGCGGCCACTAACCTCTCAGGCCAGGACTTTTGGAAGCTGTATCAGGCCGGCTACTGGCCGTTGGGGCTCGTCGGAGGCACCTCGGTCTGGTATCAGGTGGCCTCATGGAGGACCCAATCGGTCAATTGGTTTACCAGCGGATGGTCGAATCAGGAGCTCCAGGACTTCACTCACGGGATGATCACAGCCAGGCATCTGGCGAGCTCCCACGTCAACCGGGAGGCCGGGGGGCTGGGCGCACGTGGGGTGGTAGGGGTGAAGATCGAGCAAGAGGCTCGCGAGCATGAGGTCGATACTGGAAATGACACGAAACGAACAGACATGATATTCACATTCTCAGCACTCGGCACCGCGGTTGCCGAGATACCTGGGGGAGAGTCGCACTTTGCGGTGAACGCGGTCAAGCCACTCAACGACTAAGCGAACTGGAATCAAGAAAGGTATAGGAACACAGCCATGACATACACGCCAGGACAGACGACGGGTCTCCCAGCGCATGCTCTGGAACGCCTCGAAACAATGTCGGGTAAGCGCGGGCAGAAAGCCCTGTTTACCAGCGATCTAAGTGTCAACGAATTCCTTTTGGTGATTCAGGCGGGTTTTGATCCGATGGGCCTAGTCGTGGGCAGCTCGATCTATCACATTGGCTTTCAGCAATCCAATTGGAACAAGAACCAGGAGATGGACGTCCTGACCCAGGCGATGTACCAGGCTCGCGAGTTAGCCATGACGCGCATGGAGGAAGAGGCGGATGCCCTCGGTGCAGACGGCATCGTCGGTGTACGGCTCGACGTGGGTCGATATGAGTGGGGTGAAAACCTAGCGGAGTTTATTGCCATAGGCACTGCCGTTAAGTCCCGGGGCGATTCGCATCGAGCTCCTAATGGACGTCCATTTACCAGCGATCTTTCCGGACAGGACTTCTGGACGTTACTACAGTCGGGGTACCGGCCGGTGGGCATGGTTATGGGCAACTGCGTATACCACATTGCCCACCAAGGATTGCGCGGGATGTTCAAGCAGATGGGTCAGAACGTCGAGATGACGAACTACACTCAGGGCCTCTACGACGCGCGTGAGCTGGCGATGGAGAGAATGCAGGCCGAAGCGGAAGAGCTGCAGGCTCAGGGTATCGTAGGCGTGCAGATACAGGAGAAGAGTCACGGATGGGGCTCCCACGTCATTGAGTTCTTCGCCGTGGGTACTGCCGTGTTAAGCTCGCGGGCCGATCACCAGGTTCCGGCGCCCTCTTTGGTTTTGACTCTGAATGACTGACTGGGCGCCCTACGAATGATGTTTTTCTCAGTAACGACGGGAGGGCGTTCTTCGCCACCACGTGCGGTCGCGGCACATGGGAATCGACCCCGTGAATGGCTCGTTCGAAGTCATGACGCTATCGCAGAGGCGCGCGTCCTTCTGAACGACACAGCATAGGGACGGGGCGTCGAAGTAGAGCACCGTCTTTGGTGCTTGGCGATGACGTGGCCGGACTCGAGAGAGACCTCGTAAATAGGGACAGCTTGGGGCGAACTTGAGTGGTGAGGTGTCAAGTTGGAGTTCGTCGCCTCGCCGTCTGCGACGGCGGCAGCCCAACCCCAGCGCCAAAAAAGATTTCCGCGAACCAGGGGGCTATGGGCGACTCAAGATGCGGACAGAACTTGGCGTAGACTCGGGCGACGATGCGGTTTAGTTACGCCCGCATGCCCTGACAGCTTCTGCAGGCCTGAGATTCAAGGGCTACGCCGTCTTCGACTCGAGACCCGCCAGATCCCGCAGCGCCTTCTCGACGAATACCCGGGCCATTCGCTTCCGGTGGGGAATGGAGCCCTCAGTGTTGTCCATTGGCTTGGCAGTTCGGTATACACAGTCACCGGCGAGATGAATACGCTCCGGCGTCAGAACCTGACCGCGAAGCACCGCTTCCGCCGCCACTACCCGTATCGGATGCGAGCCAACGGCGGTCAGCACAATTCGAGCCTCTTCGACGACACCTCCTTCGGATAGAGCGATGCCCGTAGCGACGCCGACGAGCGGAAAATCGAAAGAAAGACGAACTCGGAGCTTGGAGTACACGGTTCTCATCGAGCCGGCTGGAGGTATGCGTACCTCCGTGATGAGGTCGTCGCTCTTCAGAATCGTCGGGGCCAGTCCGTCATCCTGGTAGAGCAACTCGATATCGTGCCACTGGCATCCGGATGTCGAGCACACCTTCACCTTGGCTCCGAGCGTCATAAGAACGGGTACGGAATCGGCCGACGATACGGCCCAGCAGCGGTCGCTGCCCGGCGCCACCCGACAGACCTCGCTATCCTTCTTCATACAGTACCCGATAGCTTTCCGCCAGTGCTCCGATTGGTTGTAGTAGTTGCAGCGGACGTCGAGACAGATATTGCCGCCGATCGTGCCGGTTCGCCGAACTTGTGGTGTGGAGATCAGGCTGCAGGCATGAGCCAAAGCAGCGTGCTCCGCTCGAACAATAGCCGAGTGCTCAATGGAGGAGACGGTTGTGTTACCACCAATGGTGAGCCAACCATCCGGATCGCGACGGATACCGGGCATGTTCTCGACACCTCGGAGCCCTATCACGTATTCGGGAGCGATCAGCCGGTGCTTGATGTTGACCAGCACGTCCGTGCCCCCGGCCATATAGACCGCCGGCGGGCCAAGCTCGCGTTTCAGCTGCACCGCCTCTTCCACAGATCGCGGGCGGAGGTACTTAAAGGGCGTTAGGCGCAGCATCTGGGTTAACGGGTCCCCGCCGCCTCAACTCTGGCCTGCCCACGTTGACGGTCCAAAGCTTTCATTATTTTCTCCGCAGTTATGGGAGTGGAGTCAAAACGGACCCCAATAGCGTCGTATACGGCATTCGCAATTGCCGGAATGACGGGACTCAGTGGTCCCTCTCCGGCTTCCTTGGCACCGAACGGGCCCTCGGCGTCCGGACCCTCGACGATAATCGCCTCCACATCAGGAGTCTCGAGAATCGTGGGTATCTTGTACTCCAAGAGCGAAGGTTTCTTGTGCACGCCTTTGCGAAAGACCTGCTCCTCCATCAGAACTTCTCCGAAACCCATGTAGGCGCTACCTTCAATCTGGCCTTCCACGATCATCGGATTGATGGCGCGGCCACAATCGTGCGCGACCGTAATCTTGTCGACCGTTAGCCCATAGGTCTCAAGGTCGACAGTGACCTCGGCGACCGCCGTGGTGAAGCTATAGGCGGGCGAGGGTCCCACTCCGGACCCCTTGTACGCGCCCCCAAGCTTCGGGGGGGTGTACGAGCCAGCGGCCGCCAACGTTCCGAACCTGGCTTCGGCTGCCTGGATGGCATCTATCAGCGCCATGGACCGGTCGGTGTCGCACGAATGATATATCCTGCCGGCGCCTATGACCAACTGTTCGGAGGTACAGTCCAGGTGTTCCTCGGCGACGGAGAGCAACAAATCGCGGAGTTTGCTCGCTGCCGAACGCGCGGCGTTTCCGGCCATAAACGTCACTCTGCTCGAGTAACTCCCAAGGTCTACAGGAGTGAGATCAGTGTCTCCGGAACACACTTTTACATCACCGGGCTCGACGCCGAGTATCTCCGCCACTATGTATGCCAGCATCGAGTCGGAATCCTGGCCGATGTCGGTGGTTCCGCAGTACACCGTTACCCCGCCGCCGCGGTCGACTTTCACCAAGGCACCGGAGTGAGGCATCGGATTCCAATAGATTGGTAAGCCGGCGCCCGACATATACACCGAGCTAGCGATTCCTACCCCCTTCCCAAAGGGAAGGCACCGAAACCTTTCCGAGAATGCGGTTCGAGTGGAAGCGGCACGTAGCGTCTCGCGAACGGCGCAGCTCGTTATCCGCAGCCCGTTCACGGTGGTCGACATCGGGTCGACGGCATTGTTTAGCCGCATGGTAACGGGGTCCAGGCCCAATGCCTCGGCAATCTTGTCGAGCTGGCACTCAATGGCAAACCGGGGTTGAACCGTTCCGTGTCCTCGCTTGGGCCCACATGGGGGCTTATTGGTGAAGACGCGGACTCCATCGAACCTATATCGTGGGATCTTGTACGGCATAGTATTCAGCGCTCCGGTGTAGTAGGTAGTCGCGATGCCGTATGAGCCGAACGCGCCGCCATCCAGCCACGATTGGAAATGCATGGCCATGATCTGCCCATCGCTCTTGACACCGGTTCGCAGCTTCATGCGCACGGGGTGGCGTCCGCGGTGGCAATAGAAGACTTCCTCGCGCGTTAGCTCGATCTTTACGGGGCGGCCGCATTTTCGCGACAATGCAGCCGCGGCGACCTCGTGGGAGAACATTTCGCTCTTTCCCCCGAAGGCTCCGCCGGATGGAGGTGCGATCACGCGAATACTGGCCGTGGGCATGTCCATCACCTTGGCCAGCTCTCGGTGCAGGTAGTGCGGGGTCTGGGTCGAGGACCAAACGGTGAGCTTTCCGCTGGGATCGAAGTGGGCGATAACCGCGTGATTCTCCATTGGCGCATGGGTGTTGCCCTCGAAGAAGAAGTCATCCTCGCGTATATAGTCAGACGCGGCAAAACCTTCTTCGATCGATCCGAACTCCAGATGCACTTCTTTATGCACATTGCCTAAGCAGCTCTTCCCCTCGTGTATCGCGGGCTTGAGAGGATCGAGGGCGTCGTCGATGCTCATGACGGATGTCATCGGCTCGTACAGCACCTCGACAGCGTCGCATCCCTTCTCCGCGGTTAGCTCGTCGCCGGCAGCGACGGCGGCCACCGCCTCGCCCATGTAGCGGACGCGGCCGATGGCCATTGCAGTCTCGTCCTGGGTGGAGGGCATGATGCCGTATCTCACCGGCAGATCTTCCCCAGTGAGAACTGCATAGACTCCGTCGAGCTGGATCGCCCGTGAAGCATCGACTCTGAGTATGCGAGCGTGGGGATAGGGAGATCGGAGCAACTTGCCATGCACCATACGCGGAAGCTTGAGGTCCGCCGTGTACTTTGTGGCCCCCGATGTCTTGGCGAAACGCTCGTACTTGAGCTGTCGCTTCCCGATAACCGAGAAGCCCTCTTCACCCTCCTCCCCTTGGCCGCCGCTTTCGCCACCTTCCGGCGTTGATTCGGGGTATTGTCATCCTCTACCCGGTCCTCTGGAGCGTGTCGACTTCCAAAGCACGACGACCGGCCGCTTCGACGGCGTCGATGATCTTCTTGTATCCCGTACACCGACAAAGGTTCCCTGACAGGGCTTCCTTGATCTCATCTCGGGAAGCGCTAGGATTGCGTTTGAGCAGTGCAACGGCACTGAGGATCATTCCCGGTGTGCAGTAGCCACACTGAGAGCCGCCATACTCGGCGAATGTCTCCTGGAGCGGATGCGGGCGGTTTTCGACCATCAGGCCTTCTATGGTCGTCACCGGCCGGCCGACTGCTTCAATAGCGAGGAACAAGCAGGAGACAACCGGATCCCCATCGACCAGAACGGTGCAAGCGCCGCACTCGCCCAGCTCGCAGCCGTGCTTCGTGCCGGTAAGATCCAGATCCTCGCGAAGCAGCTCCAGTAGAGTCTGGTTGTGGTCGATCGCCACCTCAACATCTTCCGAGTTGATGGTGAAGGTGAATACCTCTTTCATGCCAGGTTCTCCAGGACCTCTTGCTTTTCGGCACTTGTGGGAGTGCGCAGGGAGTGAGCAGACCCATTTACCAGCGACTCGCCAATCCTTGTCAACTCGGCATCGTCCACGGCCGCGTCCATACCAACGATCCAAAGAAGTTCGCGACCCTGAGTTTCGCGTACGCAGGCCGCGACACCAAAAACTCCTTTGATGTACTCTCCGCGATCCAAGGCGTATCCAGTACGGAGAGCTGCCCTGGCCCCACACACCATCGTCTCTTCGTTGACTCGATTGCGGTCCCGGCTGCTCAACTGTTCACGAAGTGCGCGAACACACGTGCGCCACTGAAGCTCCGGCTGCGCCGACAACCAGGCCTTTCCCAATGCGCCGGCCCACAGCGGAACGTGGGAGCCGATCGGAGCGGAGAGGCGCAAGTCGCCGAGCCCATCCTCGCGATGGATGACGAGTACATTTTTCGCCTCCTGGCGACCAAAGAAGCCAGTGTGTTGTGTTGCCGCAACCACCTGCTCCAACACGGCCGCAACTGCATTCAGGCGGATCGAGACGGCTGCCTTGCGCCCGAGAATGGCAAGGTGTGGGCCTAGCAGATAGCGCCTCGAGTTACCATTTTCAACAAGAAGAGACTCGTGTACCAGAGCGGTGACTATTGTGAAGGCGGAGCTTTTGCTTAGCTCGGTGCGGCGCGCGATCTCAGAGACGCCGAGGGGCTCCGCGCTTCGACTCACCGCGTTCAGCACTTTTACCACTCGGGCTACGCTCGGGGCCGCGCTGCGACCCTTTGCGGGTCGCGGCTCGTTCCCTGGCCGGAACGAATCGTTCATCTCTATAAACATCATAGCGCCTGCTTGCCGACCAGAGTTGGCGAACACAGGACCACGGTATGTTCGACTGGCACAAGGGCGGTGGGTGTTATGGATGCTTTCCGGAGACCAAAACGTCTCCCGCACTAGTGGCGGGAGCGGGCTCCGGCTGGTCGGGGGAGGGAGGGCCGGGCAGAGAAGAGGACTTCCGAGCGTGCAAGATCTCCTGAACGACGACATGCAGAAATGCCACGATCGGCACGGCGAGAAATGCACCAAGGAACCCGGCAATAGGGAGGCCGAGCAATGCCGCGGCCATGGCCTCTAACGGGTGAATTCCGACGCTCTGGCCCTGAACCCGGGGCCCAATGATATTGGTAACGATCTGCTCGGCGACCAACAGCCAGATGAGATAGATGACGGCAGTGGGGACCGAAGTAAAGATCAATGCAACGATCAAGGGCGGTATCGGCAAGACGACCGGGCCGATGACAGGAATCAGGGACAGGAGGAAGCTGCTGAAGAAGATGACGATAGCATATGGGACCCCAAGAACGAGAGCTCCAGCCGAGGCCAGGACGGCGGCCACAAACGCCAGAATCACCTGGGTGCGCAGATAGGAACCAAGAATACTGTCGAGCCTGTCGACAAAGAACTTTGCCTGACCTCTAGATTCAGGAGGCGCCAGGCTCACGAGCCAGGCCATGAGCCTTGACCCGTCCGCGACGAAATAGATCGATATGATCAGCGTGAGGACCGTGTTCAACAGAAGATTGCCGGCCTGCAGCGCTACATCGAGAGCGTTGTTGACAATTGACGCCAGCTGACTATTCAGCTGCTGTAGGGCCTTGCCGAACTTGGTATTGAGGTCGGCTTTTATGCCGTGCTGATCCAACCATATCTGCATGCTCAGCAAAAGGAGGGGGCTCGAGGAGATCTTGTGATGAATTTTGGCTTCGGCGCTCAGCACGGCATGAGCTTCGGCAAGTGCCGTGCGTAGCTCGGTGTTCGAAGCAGCGCGGGGGTCGGCGGCTATGGGGGCGTAGGCCGATTCAAGATTCGACAGAGCATTCTGGATAGGCCGAATGTAACTTGGCGGGATGACTATCTCGCGCGATCTCGGGGTTTTTTTAGCCAGGGCGCTGATACTGTTTTGGAGGGCCCTCATTTCAACAAGGGTCTTTCGGGCGGCCGTTTGACTAACTGTGGCTCCGCCGGCGATAGCCTGACGTTGTCGAGAAATGGACTGCTCAAGAGTGCGGCTGCTGTTCTCGACGAGTACCAGGTGATGCAGAGAGGCAGCAGTGGGGTGCTGCAAGTTGTTAACCAGCGAACGTGCCTGCGTGATGAACGGATTGAGCAGCAAAACTCCAAACGCCGCCAGCATGACGAAGAGCAGTAGATAGGCGCTGAGTATCGCCGCCCATCGTTTGCGTACCGCGCGCTGCATGACTCTGACTAGCGAAGACATAAGGTAGGCGAGTATAGCGCCCAAGACGAACAGCAGAATTACCGACTTGAAGCGGTGTAAAACGCTGAGTACAGATCCCAGGAGCGCGAGACTGGCGAGGATGATGAGCAGCACGCCGAGGATCAGAAAGATCGAAATGAGGGTATCAATGCGCCGAGACCGGTTGCCGCGCATGAACTGCATCATGTCTGTGGACTCATTACGCCCCTATCGACCGGAGAGCACATGGCGCGCCTCAAGGTAGTTGGAGCACCGCAGATGCTCCTACCTAATGACATACCGTCACGCTACTTCTAAACAGTATCGCGCTTTGCGGCGGGAAAGTCTAACGCTGCTCGGCTACTTCACGACTTTCACAAGGTGATACTTGTAGTTGCCCGACCCGTCGCCGGGCGGCAGCCGCTGGGCTGTCTCCCGCAGCGAGATCTTGTCGAAGTAGACAGTCCCCTTGCCGACCAGCTCAAGGTTTACAGCAAGATACTTTACGCCTTGGGGCACATAGAACGTCTGCGATTGGTGCAGCCACCCGGTGGTTCCCATAACGTGAGGAAAGTCCGGAGCCTTCGGACCCGCCCAAGGGCCGGGGCGGATGAAGTTCAGGGCAAAATAGGCACTGTTCGCCGGATCGGTCCCTCGGCCGAAGTTGCACTCCGGACAAAAGCGCACGTTCTTGGTCATGATGTATCCGCTCAGGGTGTACCAACGATACTGGTTGACCTTCACCACCTGAGTCCAAGTCAACGGAGCGTGCGAGGTGGGCTCTTCCCAAGTGATTCGACAGCTACTCTGCCCGCTTAACGCGACAGACGCATCTATGCCCATGTCTGCTCTCACGGTCGGCGCAAGTGATTCCGTCGCGAAGTCGTTCTGGGACCATCCTTGCAGACCTGATTCTTCGGGTGAGCCCGAGGAGCTACGCGGTTCGCAGCCCCCGTTAATCAGGTGACTGGGTGGTTTAAACGGTGGCTTCACGGGCTTGGGCGGTATCGAATACAAGGGGACAGCTTGAGGGATTCCCGGTCCCCATAAGGTGATGCCGTGGGTGTTCGGATTACCGACGGCAATGGTCCCGTTGTTCAAAGGCCATGCACTGTATGGCTGGGGAATGTCGTAATACTTTCGAACAATCTCGTGCTTCTTGTTGACTTCAATCACCCTGTTGTGGAGAGAGTCGTCAATAAGGATGTCCCCATTGCGCATCAGCATCGCATCCCGCGGCCATAGGACCTCGGGCCCACCCGTCTTGGTTTTCTCGTCAAACTCCCAGACCATCTTGGTGCAGTTACGATTGACGATGATGACTCGACCGTTGTCCGAGTCCGATATCAACGTATTGCCATTGGGCAGCCTCTGGGGATTGTGCTGGCGCTTCAAACCATCGGGTTTCCCCTGCAGATTGGTGAACTTGCTGCATTTCCAGTAGACATGACCGTGACGGTCAATCTCGTAGACAGTGCTGTTCATCCGGGACGAGATGAGGTAGTGGCCGTTGGGCAGCTGCTTGGCGTCGTTAGGGTAGAGCAGCTGTGAGCCGTCATTAAATCGGCCGCGACCGAGGTACCCGTGGCCCGGGCCAAGATCATCGGTGTTAAACACAATCTTGCCGGCTCGATTCACCTCAATCACTCGGTTATTGTTGGTGTCAGCGATGAGGATGTTGCCGCGGGTCGTCGGGTAAGCGGAGTGAGTAAAGTCCAGGGTGGGGTTGATGTAGGCCCAAACGACCTTGCCTTTAGGGTTGAATTCAACCACCTTTGCACCCATCCGGTTGAACGAACCTCCGTCGGCTACGAGGAAATCACCGTTCGCAAGCGGAGTAACCTGAGTGGGAGTATTGATGTATCCAAGCGCGCGGGGAAAAGTGCGCGGCACAAACCCCGGAAGCCCCTTGACCCGAGGGCACTTCATCTGTTTGTACTGACACGGTGGCGCATTGACGGTGGCGGCGCTGGCGCCAGCGCAGGCCGACAACACAACAAGACAGGCGGCCAGCGAGAGCAAAACGCCGACCCGGCTCTGCTGAGGACTCAAGCTGACAAGGTTCAAGGCGCGACGATACCAGAATAATCGACACGGACGGTCACGTTACTCCGGTCTCCCCTCTTCGAACGTACGACGGAGGGACTCATCGCCGATATCGGCGATGCTTACATTGAGAGTCCGGATATTCTGACCGGTCTCTTCGATGGGTGCGTCACGCCTCAAGCACTGAACGGCCGGGTGATCCGGATGCATCAGTGTTGCCCGGCCGCAGCTTCGACAAAACAGCAGGGCCATTGGAACTCGTTCGTCACTCCACTCAATACCTGACGCATCCGCTGTGTCGAGACCGACTATGCGATAGACGGAATACTCCTCGGAGCAGTAGGGACAGGAAGACATCAGTCGCGCTTGGTCCTTGGCGAAGCGTTCTCAACTCTCTTGCGATCGCGTCGGGGTAACAGCAAAAGTCCGGCTGCTACGAGAGCGATTATGCCCACTAACAGCTCGAGCCCGGCAGTTAACATCGATGGCTTGGATCCTCGGAGAAGTCTACGTGGAGCCGGTTAGGCCGGCCCCTAGGTCTCTCAATGATACCCGACTGAAGGGAGTGCACGTTACCAGCATCCCACTCATATCTGAAAGCCCACAGCCGCAGATGTCATCGCGGCGCCAACCGAGCCGAGGCCATGTCTGAGTGCGGCGGTTCAGCTACGCCACGGCACGGGCTCTCGCTCGTTTGTCCTCGAGGCTCTGGCATTGAACGCAGAGTACTGCAAAGGGAAGAGCTTGCAGCCGGCGGGGGGGGATTTCGGATTCGCACTCGGAGCAGATGCCGTACGTGCCGTCGTCGAGGCGCTCGAGTGCAGCTTCGACTGTGGCCAGGCGAGCCTCCAGCGAGTCGGAGAGGGCCTGCTCCTGTCCGTAGCTGGACGCCGGAATGCCATCGCCATCAAACTCAAGGGCTAGGGCGTCTTTGGCGATGGCGTCCATCCGTGCCAGTACCGCGGTACGCTCGCGTAAGAGCATCTCGCGAACGGTGTCAGGCAGATTCTCGATTTGCGTAGCCGACATGGGGGCACCTCTTTTATGGGATGGGCGCGTCTCGCACGATCCATGCCAGGATCGTGCTTCGCCAGGTTGCTCCCAACCTCGTTGCGCTCATCCTGTGGGTTGCGACGCCTTACCGGTTGAGACAGATCGGCAGGCGAAGATCCGCATCCTAAGACGGATTGATCGCACGGGAGAACTTAGGAAGTAGACGCCCGGGCTTCCAGTCGTGCCACCGAATCTGCTGGACAGGTCGCAAGATTTCGGCTGGCGTATGGGGAGTGGTTACGGAGGGCAGGTCTGCCGTGCGAGCGCGGTACATAGCGGGCGCGCTCGGTAAACGAACCGGTTGGTGGGCGCGGCAGGGCTCGAACCCGCGACCCTGCGGATGTAAACCGCATGCTCTACCAACTGAGCTACGCGCCCGTTCCAAGCTCTGCATTGTAGCCATTGGCCGCATATGCCTTCTAGTCCCGTGCTCGGCTAGCATGCACCTGGTCCGTGGCCCGACCGATGACTGACTCCGAACTATAGACATACCTCGAGAACGGACGTACCGGCCGCCACATATAATGAGCCATCCACGACGATCCGAGGTTCCCTTATGTCCCAAAAAGCGCCGGTCCCCATGTATGGCGGTCGCGCTCTTCCCAGCGGCGTGCTTATGGTCGGTCCGCATGCTATGGCGGTAGCGGTTCGGTCCGAGGACGGATCTATCGACACCGCAGTAGAAGGTTTCTCCATGCCATTCAGCTGGGCGCGTAACACGCCCTTCCTGCGTGGGCTCCTATCAATGGCGGGAGCGATCGTCCTTGCCGTGAAATCCAACCGCTTGGAGCGACGGCTGAATTCGAGCCGTCGCGGCCGCGTCACGCAGGCTCTGGCGACGGCAGGCCCCTTGCTGGCAGCCAATGTCCTCGAGAGGATCATCTCGCAGCTCTTCCGGCACGGTGACTCTGGAAGATCGGCAAGGCCCGGCCTCTTTCGCATGTTCCTGCCATTTGTAGCGTTTCGCCTTTCGTCATATCTGCTGCCGGGGAACGCTCTCCTGCGATACCACGGCGCCGAGCACATGGCGGTCAACGCTCTGGAGGCGGGTCTCGAGTTGAAGGCAGAGACGGCTGCCGGCCAGAGCCGCATCCACCCCCGGTGCGGGACGAGCTTTGCTTTCTGGGCAATTCTTTTGAGCTGGCTTACTGGAAGGCTCGGTCGTCGCGGCGGGGCGATGTGGCGAGTGTTGACGGGACCGATAATCGTCGCGCTGGCCTACGAAATTCTCCGATTGGGCGCAGCTCAGAAAGATGCTGCCTGGGCAAAGATAGTATTCGCGCCTGCCTGGAATGCGCAGCTTCTGACGACGGACGTTCCTACTAACGAGCAGCTCGAGGTCGCCTGCGTCGCGCTGCAGTCGGTCGTGGACTACGAGGCAGCCCATGCCATCGACACACCTCCCAGCGAAGAGCCACTGAGCTAAGACGCAGAGGTCGTTTCAGTCGTGAAGCCGCTCTCGGTCAGCGATCACGTGCTCATGGTTACTGCTCCAAACCCCGGCCCGAAGACGCTAGATGGGACTAATGTCTATCTCGTCTCTGATGGAGGGCGATCGGCGCTTATCGATGCCGGTCCTGGCAGGGCCGCATACCTTCGGGATCTGGGACAACTTTGTCGGGCGCACAATGTTCAGTCGATTCTCTTGACCCACAGCCACCCAGACCACGCAGATGGCGCCCAGCAGTTAGCGGCTGATCTGGACGTACAGGTGTTCCTCAGCCATAAGGCGCCCCCTGGAGTCCGCGATGCGCTCGGAGATCGCGTTCGGTTGTTTACGGATGACATGAGCGTCGAGATTGCAGACCTATCGATAGAGGTGATCCCGACTCCGGGGCACGCCGAGGACCACGTATGCTTTTTGCTTCACCCCGCCGAGATCTTGTTTTCCGGCGACACCATACTGGGAGAAGGAACGAGCTTGGTAGCGCTGCCCGAAGGCGACATGGCGGGATACATGAACTCGCTGCGATCTCTGGCGGCTCGCGAGATCATGCTCATCGCCCCGGGCCACGGCCCGCTCGTGCGTGACCCGAAGAGGAAGATCGACGCATATCTTGAACATCGCCGGCAACGAGAAACTGAGATACTGGCGCGTCTGGATGCTGGTCCGGCTACCATCGCCGACCTCACAGGCTCTATATACGGAGCAATGGACGAAGAACATCGCCGACTGGCCTCTCTGTCGGTGGAGGCTCAGCTCGACAAGCTCCGTCGAGAGCACCGAGTTGCGTTCTCGAAGGGCGTCTACTCGATCAACGCTTCGTCGTATCCTGAGTCACCCGGGATGACGAATTCCTGATGCCCGTTCCTCATCACGGGGAGTGGGTGGACCGGAGTCAGGTCGTTCGTCTCGGCAAACGCGAAGAGCCCGTCGATACTGTCAAATCCAGCTAGCTGCTGGAGATGACGTAAAGTGGCGTACACCAACGGGAAGAGATCGTTACGGTGGCGTTTGAGAGCCTCCTCCGGAGTAATCCACGTGCTGTCGGTCAGCTCGTGAAGATCCGCGTGCCGGGCCTCCTGGCCTAGAGGTTTCTTTGCCAGGAAGAAGTAGGTGTCGAATCGTTTGGTCAGTGTCGGCGGGGTGACCCAGTTGGAAAACAGGGTAAGATCGGCGGTAGGCGCGAGGAGAACACCAGATTCCTCAAACAGCTCTCTCACGGCTGCCAGGTACAGTGCCCTCCACCCGCAGGCAGGTTCGGTGGCAGTAGCGTTCGGGCTCCGTTTTAGCTCGATGGCCGATGCGCCGGCCGCGTCGGCGTCGTCTACTTTGCCTCCCGGAAAGACATAAACGTCCGATGCAAAATCGCTCTTGATATGCCGGCGCACCATGAATACTTCAAACGCATCTTCACTCGGACGCACCATGATGACGGTGGCTGCAGTTACCGGGGCCGCGACCTCAGGAAGCCCCTGCGGTGCACTCAACCGACAACTCGCTCGAACACTGCGCTAATGCCTTGCCCAACCCCGACACACATCGTCGCCAGTCCAAATCGCGACTCTCGCCGAGCCATTTCGTGAACGAGGGTGGTGACAATGCGAGCCCCGCTGGCTCCCAGCGGATGCCCCAGCGCGATGGCGCCCCCATTCACATTGACCAGCTCGGGGTCTAATCCCAGTTCTCGAACGCAGGCGAGCGACTGACTGGCAAAGGCTTCGTTCAGCTCGACGAGGTCGAGATCGGAGATCTCCAAGCCTGAAAGACTCAAAACTCTACGAGTTGCCGGGACGGGGCCGATACCCATGATCGAAGGATCCACTCCAGCCGCCGACGCCGCCACGAAACGAGCAATGGGAGTCAGGCCGAGATCGCGAGCACGTTCCTCACTCATCAATACGAGGGCAGAGGCGCCATCGTTGATGGAGGATGAGTTCCCCGCCGTCACCGATCCCTCGTCGACGAATGCCGGCTTTAGACGGGCAAGCCTGTCGAGTGAGGTATCACGCCGTGGACCCTCATCAAGCACGACGTTCACGGGCTCTGTTTTGGGGCCGGCAGGTATCGGAACCGGGACCAGCTCGTCATCAAATCGTCCGGCGTCCTGGGCGGCGACAGCGCGGAGGTGACTGGTCAATGCGAAAGCATCCTGGTCGGCCCGACTCACCTCGAACATCTGGGCTACCCGCTCTGCCGTCTCTCCCAGCGGCAGTGGCGGGTAACACTCGGCAAGGCGAGGATTTACCATCCGCCATCCGACCGTCGTGTCGTACGTAGCCGACGGATTGCGTTGGAAGGCCGCTTCGGCTTTTAGCGTGACGTAGGGCGCGCGCGTCATACTCTCCACGCCGCCTGCCACATACGTGGAACCGGCGCCTACCTGAATCTCCCGCGCCGCCGATACGATCGCCTGCAGTCCCGATCCGCATAGTCGATTCACGGTAGCGCCGGGCACGTCGGCCGGCAAGCCTGCTAGAAGCGAGGCCATTCTGGCCACATTCCTGTTGTCTTCGCCGGCTTGATTCGCGGCTCCAAAGTACACGTCGTCTATCGTGGATGGGTCCACCCCACTGTGAGCTACCGCCGATCGGATGACGAGAGCAGCCAGGTCATCAGGGCGCACGCTGCGCAGGGCCCCTCCGTATTTCCCGATCGGGGTACGAACGGCGGAGACGACAACCGCGCGCTTCACTGAGCCTACCGGCTCGTCAGAGCTTCCATGGATTGACCGGGCGGCTCGAAGTATTGATGAGAACGCCCTTGACTTCGGTGTACAGTTTCAAGGTCTCCAGAGACAGCTCGCGGCCGATTCCTGACTGTTTGTACCCGCCAAATGGGATTCCGGGGGTTCCCGTTGCGGGGGTGTTGACGCCGATTAAGCCTGTCTGAATACCCTGCACGACCCGATGAGCGCGGCCTAGATTTTGGGTCCACACCGTCCCGGCGAGACCGTAGATTGAGTCATTGGCAAGACTGACGGCCTCCTCTTCGGTTTCGAAGGGGATCATGACCACGACCGGTCCGAAGATCTCTTCCTGCGCTACCCGCATCTCATTCGACGCATGAGCCAGAGCCGTTGGCAAAAGGAAGTTGCCGCTGTGCAAACGATCGTCTGCCGGCCGTTCGCCGCCAATCACGACCTCAGCCCCCTCCCGGCGGCCCATGTCAATGTACGATTCGATTGACTCCAGCTGCGACGGCGAGATGATCGCGCCCACCTGGGTCTCAGCATCGAGAGGGTCGCCCACGCGTATCCTTGAAGTCTGTTTCACGAACGCCTCAACGAAGCGTTCGTAGATCGACGACTGAATCAGCAATCGCGATCGAGCCTCGCACGACTGGCCGGCATTGTAGTAGATCGCGAACACAGACCCGTTGACGGCATCCTCGAGGTTCGCATCCTCAAAGACGACGTTGGCGGACTTACCTCCAAGCTCCAGGGTTACCCGCTTCATGGTGTTGGAGGCAATCTGCATGATGATCTTCCCGGTAGCCGTCTCGCCCGTGAATGCCACCTTGGCGACCCCGGGATGACCTGCGAGATACGAGCCGATCTCTGCGCCTGGACCGGTAACCACATTAATCACGCCGGCCGGAATGCCGGCTTCCAAAGCCAGGCGTCCCAGCATCAAGGCAGTGACCGGCGTGGCGCTAGCAGGCTTTAGAACTATCGTGTTGCCCGCGGCTATGGCTGGGGCGATCTTCCATATCGCCATCATCAGCGGATAGTTCCACGGGATAATCTGCGCGCAGACTCCGACCGGCTCCCGCAAGGTGTACGAGAACGTATGGGTCGAGGTGGGCACGGTCTCGCCCACCAGCTTTGAGGCGGCTCCGGCATAGAACGTCATGACCTCGATACTGTGGCTCAGCTCGGGCGTCGCCGCAAAGCGAATCGGCTTGCCGCTGTTGATCGTCTCATTCCGCACCAGCTCTTGAAAGTCTCGCTGAAGCAGCTCGGCGAACCTGAGCATCAGGGCAGTTCTACGCGACGGAGCCGTGCGGCTCCAGGACGGAAAGGCCTTAGCGGCCGCGTCGACTGCACGGTCGACGTCATCCTTGCCCGCTCGGGGGACTGTGGCAAACGGCGTGTTATCGGCAGGGTTCATCACTTCAGTAACGGCCCCCGAGACGCTCCCCACGGGGTCTCCACCGATGACCATGTCCAAGTGCTGCAGCGTTCCGGCGACCGCCATCTCTCAGGCCTACCGACCGTGAAATTGGGGGGGACGCTTATCGAGCCAGGCCTGAAGGCCCTCCTGAGCGTCGTCGGTGCGGAACAGCCGGTTCTGGAGCTCGCGCTCCATGAAGAGCCCTGACTCGATGCCGACCTCGGTGCCCTCTTTGACCGACAGCTTGATCAAGCCGACGGCGCGCGACGGCCCATCGGCGATACGGCGGGCGTATTCCGTCAGCGTGTTCATTAGCTCATCGGGGGGGCACAGGTACTCTACGATGCCAATGTCATAAGCCTCCTGAGGAGAGAGCAAGCGACCCGTGATCATGAGATCCAGTGCGCGCGCAGGTCCAATGAGGCGTGATAAGCGCTGAGTTCCTCCGGTGCCGGGAAGGACGCCGAGCGAGACCTCAGGCAATCCGATTTGCAGACCTTCGTTGGCGGCGAACCGCAAGTCGCACGAAAGCGCGATCTCAAGTCCACCGCCTACCGTATGCCCTGTCAGGGCCGCAATGAAGATCTTTGGCGTCCGCTCTATCTTTCGAAGGGTCTCTTGGGCTTCCAGGCAAAAACACGCTTTGTAATCCGGGGTGGCCGCCTTCAACATGCTAATTTCGGCACCCGCCGAGAAGAACTTTGGAACCTCGCTCCTCATCACAACGACTTTGATGTCGTTATCCAGCCGTACCTCGTTGACGATGTCGTTGAGCTGGCGAACAAAATCGTAGTCATAGGTGTTGGCCTTCGGTTTGTTGAAGGTGACGAAGCCAATACCTGATTCCTTCTCGAGACTGATGTATCTCTGGGCCTCAGTGGAAGGCGCCGGTGCTTCGACTGCCATAGTAGCTCCTCCTCGGAACGCTTGTTTGGTGTGCAGCTTGCCTATTTCAATCCTTTCCAGTCTGGCATACCATCATCTGGTGCCTGTCCATCTTCCCTGAAGTCCTGAAGTGTCCCCGCGTCTTTGACCTTTGCGAAGGGAGTTCGGCAATCATTGCAGTAGTACTGAACGGTAAGAAGCTGCTGGCCGAATAGCGCCATCGGGTCGGTTGCCCGCGAACCGCAGAACGGACAGGCAACTTTTCTACGTACTGATCCGGAACCGCTCATCGTCCCACGTGTTCCAGGGAAAAGTGGAAGGGCTTGAGGGCTTGGGCACCGAGGGCAAAGTCAGCTCGGCATCCGTGATGACGGGATGGATTCTAGAGAGAAAAGCACCTCGCAAGTCATCCGGCAGAGCTTGCAATACCCCTTTAGCGGGTAGCTCGCGAAGCTCTTGATCATCCGTACGTCCAAACCACATCAGAACCTCCGGAAGCACCCGGTCGATCGACGTCTCCAATGCACTGTGCACCTGTGCGGGGCCAGCCGCGAGGCGTCGGACCCAGCCACGGCCGTGCAGCCAGTGTACCTCCTCTTCACCGGTGATTCTGCGGGCTCGGTTCCGCAGATCGTCGTACGAGGATTCGGTGGCCGACAGTAGGAGAACGGACAGGGCAGAGTCTACCAAGAAGTTGGCGGCGACGAAATCTGCCCAGTGGGAGAACGGCGTGTCGAGGCAGGCCATACTATGAAAGTCCGAGATGTCTTCGGGCTCGACGTCCTGTCCAACGAACTGGCGGAACAAGGGGTACAGGCTGCGAGCGTGGCCAATCTCGTCTTGGGCCATGGCGGCGGCGGCGACGGCGGATTCCAGCGTGGGAGCAGCGGTGCACCACTCCGCATACCGTCGGCCCAGCCAGTACTTGTTGTCGGCGAGCCGCTTTATCAATCGATACAGCGGCGACTTCTCGCCTTGTTCTTGCGTCGATAGGCGGGGTGTCGTATCGACCATCAGCTCACGACTCGATCACGTGGATGATGGTGTCGCGTGGAACCAATACCATCTCGATCCAAGGGAACTCATTGAAAATACTGCGAGCGTAGACGGTCCCCAAATCGGCGTCGTCGGCGGCTACCGTACCCACCTGATACAGCGGCTCCTCGTAGCGCCTACGGGCGTAAACCTCCCACATCTTGGTGTCGCCGATCCCAGGCCCGGCAGTCACACCGCTATCCCCATCTCCGAAAGAGCCAGTTTTCCGTCGGTTGAAAGCCTCTCCGCCGTCCAGATTGGATCCCAAACCACGTCGATGTCGACGCGATTGACTCCCGGCTCGTCGAGGAGCCTGGCACGCACGTCGTCGATGATCATATCCGTGGCCGGACATCCCATCGCGGTAAAGGTTAGTTTGACCGAGACCTCGCCCGCCCTCTCGCGAATATCGACTACCAGTCCCATATCCACGATACTGACCAGAAACTCCGGGTCTTCAACGTCCCTCAGGGCGGTCCACAGCCGATCCGTCTCCACTACGCGCGGCCCATCAGCGCGGTCATCTCCCGATGCCCTCGCTGGATAGTGTCCACGTACTGCTCGTTCATAGGTCCGCGAGCGCGCCAACGAACCATCACGGCGTCCCAGCTGACCTTGCCTTGCTCGATCAGCCAGTGCTTTTCTTGGGCGTCGAACTGCAACGGAAATGGGACGTCGAGCACGAATTTCTCGAGACCCTCGTCGTAGTGAGCCGGCACGGTGTACTCCAATGATTGGCAGAGAGGTACTGCCGTGCTCATCCAGGTCTGGCGCAGCTCGTCGTTCGACTTGTCCTTGAAGCCGAATCCAAGCTGCTCGCCGTGCTGCTTGAGATCATCAGGCAGTCCGAACCACTCGACGGTGAGCAGGAACATCCAATCGATGGCGCGCTGTATCTCCCGACGGCTTTCAGGGTTGCGGGAAAGCTTGCGCATCCAGTTTTCTCCATGTCGCAGATGGAACGTTTCTTCCTTGTCGACCTTGACCAGGGCTCGCTTCCAAGGACCAAACGTAGTCGACTGAAAGATATCGCCGAGGAGCACGAACCCCGCTCGGTCGTAGAAAGCATTAGCCATAACGAGCTCGACCCACGTCTCGAGAGGGACATCGAACGCGTAAGGGTATTTGAATTTCACCGGATCACGTTCGTAGATCAATTGGTCAATGTCAACCCCAAGGTCTCGCATCAATCGATACGCGATGTGGGCATGTCCCAGCTCGTCCTGAATGATGGCCAACGCCGATCCAAAAGGATTCAGCGACGGCGCATCCTGCGCGGGGTTGTAGTAGGCGGGGGCACTGATCAACTCCGTGTCCGCGGACACCGTCAGGATTCGCTTGATCCCCTCGAGGTACGCGGGACTCATGTGATCTACCGATTCGATGAGCTGGTGGTTACGGATCCGGTCGAGGACCTGATCGTCGTTCAGGGGTGCGATTTGAGTCATGCCGGCCTCACTACTGCTGGACATCTCGGACACCCACATGATACTCGTGAGTCTGAAGTACGTGATACACTTGGCCGCCTTGCGACGCGCCTCTTCGGTATCACCGAAGACGCAGATTGGAGTCCGGGCAAGACGGGAGTAACGTGAAACTGCCCCTGCGTGAATCGGATCCGCAAACGGCGAACCCGGTAGATAGCCGCCCATGGTCACCACTCGCATTGACCCTGCTCTCGCTGGTGCTAGGTGTGGGCGCGCTCATTATGGCCGTTCGAAACCTCGAGCGGCTCGAAGCGATTGACAGTCGCACCACTCGTTTCTATACGTGGGCCACCGTGGCCTTGATGGCTGCCATTTTTGTCCTTATCTGGTCGTTCAACCCGAAGACGTTCGGTCATAGCGCAGCCCAACTGTTGCCGGTCAGCCTTGGCGCTCCCGTCGCCTGCTATCTCATTCAGATCAACAGCTTCCGTCAGTGGCGACAGCTGCACCCTGACGCTCAGACGCGCCCGTGGTATACCTCACTCTTGCCCATGATCGGATTCGCCTTGCTGGTGGTCGTCCTGGCCGGCATCGTCATCGGAATCCTCCAAAGCATTTTTCAGCCCGCGGTGTAGTTCAATCCCCAGTTCTCACGTGACGCTTCAGGGTGAGCGTCAGAGCTTCACAACGGGACACAGTTTGGGAGCAAAATGTTAATCAGGGTATAGAACGAATTGGAGATTTAGGTTATGCTCTGCCATAATCTCCTCGTTGTCATTGGAGGTTAGGATACACTATGCAGCGTCGACCCGTGCGGCGAGTCGAACGGCCGCCCTCCCGGAGGGCTCGCGACGTGCTCATCCTTTTGGTAGGGGCAGCTATCCTGGTGCTGGCCGTAGTTGGGCTCGCCAGCTCGGTCGCCTACTTTCTCGGCTTTCAGGTAAACGCGGCGCCGACGAAGACGGTCACCAAGACAAAAGTTCTGCCACCGGACCCATCAGCTGTTAACCGAGCGCGGGCGCATGCGACTGCCATTGTCAAGGCAGCCGAGTCCGAGGCTAACCGCAGGAGCAAAGCTATACAGAAGGCGGCCGAAGCCAGAGCACTGAGGGTGCTTCGTCGGGCGCAGCAACAGGCGCAACACCACGCGCAGACGCCAGTTACGGTCCCGACCACGGTCGTCCAGCCGACGCCGGCCGACGCAGCCCACACCGGCCGCACAGGCAACCACTCCTGCCTCGGTGCCGACGACGACAACCAACAACCAGACCGGCGCTCCGCTTCCCAACTTGAATAAGGTTCCCTCAACCTGGTCCGTGGTCGCGTATGGGGCTAACCCGACAGGCCACACGGTAAATCTCCTCAATCGTTCCACCGGGTCCTTCAGCGGCACGATCACCCTGACATACCTCAGTTCGAAAGGAAAGGCTGTAGGCGTTGCTCAGGGCGCGTTTACGCACGTTCCGGGGCACACCTCCATAGTCGTTCCGCTCCAAGTCAAGAAGTCTCCCTCTTCTTGGGTTCGGTACGTTGTCAATGTCTCCAACATCCATTGAATATTGGCGTGGAAGAATGGGAAAGACGCGACGAAACCGCGATCGATTTGAATTGTTCCCAGAACGCGGCACGGCTTTTGCTCTGCCGGAGGGGATTACATGACTGACATACTCAGCAGAGAACCGCTTCAGATGCCTCCGGTGCTGGCACCTGCCTCGCTAAGCGCGAAACACGGGCCGAACGAATTTGAGACCGCGCAGCGCCAATTCGATCGTGCCGCCGACATTCTCAACCTCGATCCCAACGTTCGCAAGGTCCTTCGAACGCCACAACGAGTTCTCGAGGTGCACTTCCCCGTTCATATGGACGACGGAAATATCGAAGTGTTTACGGGATATCGGGTTCAGCATAATCTGCACCGAGGCCCGACAAAGGGCGGAATCCGATATCACCAGGACGTCACCCTGGATGAGGTAAAGGCCCTCGCCATGTGGATGACATGGAAGTGCGCCATTATAGGCCTGCCGTTTGGCGGCGCCAAAGGTGGCGTGGTCGTGGATCCGACGCGCCTCAGCGACAAAGAACTAGAGAGCTTGACGCGCCGGTTCACGACCGAGATTTCTTTGATTATCGGCCCGGAGAAGGACATTCCAGCGCCTGACGTCAACACCAACGCGCAGACGATGGCGTGGATGATGGATACGTACAGCATGCATGCTGGATATTCCGTTCCGGCCGTGGTTACTGGAAAGCCGCTTAGCATCGGTGGGTCGGAGGGCCGGGTCGAGGCGACGGGACGCGGCGTCATGATCGTCGCTATGGAGTCCCTCAAAAAGCTCGAGAGAGACCCCGCGAGTACTTCAGTGGCTATCCAGGGATTCGGCAATGTGGGAAGCCATGCGGCACTCTTGATGGCCAACGAGGGTACGAAGGTCGTGGCTCTCAGCGACGTGCGTGGAGGCATATACAATCCCAGCGGACTGAAGATTAGTGACGTCCTCAGATACGTCGAGGAGCACGGGACGGTCATCGGATTTCCGCAAAGCGAGAGCGTTACTAACACCGAGCTTCTGGAGCTGCCTGTCGATCTTCTCGTTCCGGCTGCTCTCAGCAATCAGATCACCGCTTCGAATGCGGACCGCGTTCAGGCGAGCATAGTAATCGAGGCGGCAAACGGCCCCACGACTCCGGAAGCGGACCACATTCTCAATGAGAATGGCGTGTTTCTGGTGCCCGACGTCCTCGCCAACGCCGGCGGCGTCACTGTTTCCTACTTCGAATGGGTCCAAGATCTCCAGCAATTCTTTTGGAGCGAACGGGAGATCGACGACAAGCTTGGCCAGATTATGCGGAAGAGCTTTGCGCGCACCTACCAGACGATGAAGGAGCGAGAGGTCGACATGCGCATGGCGGCGTACATCCTGGCCGTCAGCAACGTCGCCTCGGCCACGGACGCGAGGTCTATTTATCCCTGAGGTGTGACCTCGGGCGCCAGCCGCAGGTAGGCCTCCATGAAGGCGTCGAGCTCTCCGTTCAAAACCGCTTGAGTGTTTGAGGTCTCCTCACCGGAGCGATTGTCTTTGACCATGTTGTAAGGGTGGAGGACGTACGAGCGAATCTGATTTCCCCAGCCCGCTTCCACATGCTCGCCCTTTAGGCGGGCCTGCTCGGCCTGCCGTTCCTCGATCTGACGCTCGATCAGCCGTCCACGCAGCACGCGCATAGCCACATCTCGATTCTGCAGCTGGCTGCGCTCGTTCTGGCAGGTCACGACGATTCCGGTAGGTAGGTGCGTTATCCGCACGGCTGACTCAGTCTTGTTCACGTGCTGTCCACCGGCTCCCGTCGACCGGTACGTATCGACGCGCAGGTCCTCCGGCCTGATGTCGATCTCGGCGTCGTCCTCGGTGACGGGGAGCACTTCGACCAGGCTGAAGCTGGTGTGGCGTCGATGAGCGCTGTCGAACGGTGATAATCGAACGAGCCGGTGAACTCCTCGCTCTGATCTCAGGAACCCATAGGCAAATCGCCCGGAAATCTCAAGATCAGCGCTCTTGATTCCCGCTTCCTCTCCCTCGCTCATCTGGATGATTTCGACCTTGAACTTGCGACGTTCCGCCCAGCGGATGTACATGCGCATCAGCATCTCCGCCCAGTCTTGGGACTCTGTACCCCCAGCGCCCGCATGAATCGACAGGATCGCATTATTCTCTGCGAAATCGCCCGACAGCAAGACGCGTACGTCGAGCGCTTCTATCTCACGCTCAACGCTTCGAGCTTCAGAGATGACGTCGCCCATCAGCGACTCGTCTTCCTCCAGCTGGGTCAGCTCAATCAGGTCACGCAGGTCGCCGATGCGCCGGTCAAGCTCGTCTGCCTCGTTGACCACTTCGTTGAGTGAGTTGATCCGCGACATGACTTTGGCCGCCGCGCGAGGGTCATCCCAGAAGCCGGATTCGGAGATTTTCTCTTGGAGCGGTGCTAGCTCCCGGCGTTTGCCCTCGACGTCAAAGATGCACCTTTAGCTGGTTGAATTTGGCGGCATCGTCGGTCAACTGAGCGACGATGTCTTCGAGCGTGGGCTCTTCGGACGAGTTCGACCGGTCCTCGGGGGGCGCCGCTGCCATGGATCAGGCCTTTCCGCTCGGCGTCGCGGCGCCGGTGCGGCCGTGGCAAAGCTTGTACTTTTTTCCGCTGCCACACGGGCATGGCTCATTTCGGCCGATCTTCCCACTTGGGTTCAAGGTGCGAGTTGGGGATGACGCGGGGCCACGTTTTGCTCCAGCGGCCATCTTTCCAGGATTTGGCGAGGACCCGTTCGTGGAGGTCACTCCATTGCGGTTCCCATTCGTCGCATTCGTGGTGAGACTCTGGGAGCTGGTGCGGGGAGCCTCACCACCGATCTCAAAAGACTCGCCCTCCACCTCGTCAGTGGTGATCGTAATCGGGCCGAAGAGGATGTGATAGATGTTGTGGGTCAGGCTCCTTCGAACCTGCTCTTGAAACTCGTCGAACATCTCGAATGCCTTGCGTTTGTACACGACCAGCGGGTCTTGCTGGCTAAACGCCGCAAGCTGAGCCCCTTCACGAAGCTCGTCCATGGCATCAACGTGATGAATCCAGCCCTGACTGATGATTTGCAGAAGGACGTTGCGCTCGATGGCGCGGACGATCTCTTCCCCAACCGCCTGCTCGCGCTCCTCGTAGATGTCCTCCGCTACGTCGTTGAGGTAATCTAGGAGCTCGTCTTTCGAGAACGTTGCCAAGAGGTCGCCGGTGAGATCGGCTGGAGGCTTCTCGACCATCTGGGTAAAGGCAGCTAGGAGACCGTCCGTGTCCCACTCGTCGCTGTGGCTACCGGAACAGGAGTTGGTAACCATCTCTTCGATCTCTTCGGTGATCTGCTTGAACACGAGGTCGCGTACGTCCTCGCCTCGCAGGATGGCGTTGCGCTCCTCGTAGATGATTTCGCGCTGCTTTCGAATCACGTCGTCGTACTCGACCAGGTGCTTTCGGTAGTCGAAGTTGAATCCCTCGACCTTGGTCTGTGCGGACTCGATGGTGCGGGACACCAGGCTGTGCTCCAGAGGGGCATCGTCGTCCATGCCGAAGCGCTCGAGGAGGCCTTTCACTTTGGGACCCACGAAGCGGGTCATCAGCTCGTCTTCGAGCGAGACGAAAAATCGTGATTCTCCCGGATCCCCCTGCCGTCCGGCCCGACCCCGGAGCTGATTGTCGATGCGGCGGGACTCGTGCCGCTCGGTGCCGATGACGGCGAGCCCTCCGAGATCGACTACGCCGTCTTCCAAAATGATGTCGACGCCACGTCCAGCCATGTTGGTGGCGACCGTAACGGCTCCCTTTTGTCCGGCGTCGGCGATGATCGAGGCCTCTTGTTCGTGCTGCTTCGCGTTCAGTACTTTGTGAGGAACTCCAGCCCTATTCAGCATCTTTGAAAGAACTTCGTTCATCTCGATGGAGGTCGTGCCGACGAGTACCGGCTGCCCCATCTCGTGGCGCTCCTTGACCTCGGCGACCACTGCTTTGAACTTACTCTCCTGGTCGCGGTAAATCAGGTCGGCGTAGTCCTCACGGATCATGGGTCTGTTGGTCGGAACGGCTACGACGTCCAGACCATATATCTTGTGGAATTCCTCTGCCTCGGTTTCCGCCGTTCCCGTCATGCCAGCGAGCTTTTCGTACATGCGGAAGTAGTTCTGAAGGGTGATGGTAGCGTGAGTGACGTTCTCGCGCTGGATGTTTACCCGTTCCTTCGCCTCGACTGCCTGGTGGAGGCCGTCACTCCAGCGACGGCCCGGCATCATTCGGCCGGTGAACTCGTCGACGATGACTATCTCGCCGTCCTGGACCACGTAATCCTTGTCTCTGTGGTAGAGGACCTGGGCTCGAACGGCCTGCTCCAGATAATTGACGAGCTGGAAGTTCTGCTCGTCGTATATGTTGGTCACGCCCAGCAGCCGCTCCATCTTGGCGATGCCTATCTCCGTCAGGCTGACCGAGCGTGCCTTCTCGTCCACCGTGTAGTCGGACTCGCCACGGAGCTGGGGGGCCAGCCGGGCGAACGTACGATACATTTCGGACGATTCCTCGGCCTGCCCGCTGATAATAAGCGGAGTCCGCGCCTCGTCGATCAGGATGTTATCGACCTCGTCGACGATGGCGAAATGCAGAGGTCTTTGCACGACCTCTTCGAGGTCGAATGCCAGGTTGTCCCGGAGGTAGTCGAAGCCGAACTCACTATTGGTGCCGTACGTGATGTCGCACTCGTAGGCTTCTTTTCTGGTTATCGGACGCAGGTGAGTTAACCGGTCATCGGTGACATGATCGTTGGAGAACTCGGGGTCATAGAGCAGAGACATATCCCCGGCGATAGATGCCGTGGACATGCCGAGGGCGTGGAAAACCTGGCCCATCCAACCACAGTCTCGGCGAGCGAGGTAGTCGTTCACGGTCACCAGGTGACAACCCCGGCCCGTCAGAGCATTGAGATAGAGGGCCGTAGTGGCGACCAGGGTTTTGCCTTCGCCGGTCCTCATCTCGGCAATCTTGCCCTCATGTAGGGCGATGCCGCCCACCATCTGGACGTCGTAGTGTCGTAAGCCGATCGTGCGCTTGCTGGCCTCTCGGACCGCCGCGAACGCCTCGGCCAGCAGGTCGTCCAACGACTCGTCCTTGACGAGACGGTTACGGAGCTCGGTTGTCTTGTCCAGGAGCTCCTGATCCGACAACTTCTCGAACTCAGGCTCGAACTCGTTTATCTCGTCAACGTCCGGCTGAACGCGGCGTACATACCTGGTGTTCGGGTCCCCGGTAAAACGCTTCAATATGGACATGATTCTCTGATCTCCGGTCGCTGCCACCTTGCTTTCGAGGTCGACGCGACGCGATTATTTCACTAGATATATGGTTGCGACAAAAAACATCGCCCACTAGGCATAGAGCCCTCGGCGGCGATGCTCACTGATCAGTTTATCATGGAGGCCAAGATTTTACCTAAATGTCAGACGAAAAACGCACGCCCCCGCGCCTTACTCCAGGTCGGTCGATAGCGCGCCCAGTGCCCCCACGAGGCGCCGTCCGTAACGCTCCAACAAGAAACGCACGTAGCCTAGATTGATTGACTCGCCGCACGTTACGATCAGGATACCAACGTCCCGGAGCGGCTGCATGGCAATGCAGGACCCCTCGCCTTCTATCGTTACTCGAGAGATCGGTCCCCGATCGCCGACCTCCGACATTCGAGCCGATGCCTGCATTGCATACGTGCCGACGGCAGCCAAGGTGTCCAGGTCGGAGCCATCGGCCGCGACGCCTTCAATCATCAAGCCATCCGTCCCCGAGACCACGGCAGCTTCAATGCCCTCGACTTCTACAAGCTTCTCCAACGTCTCTTTAAGCTGCATCGCGGTCCTCCCTTTGGCCGACCGGCCTGAGTCCCTTCTCTGAGGGCTGCCTCGTGCCATAAAGTATAGTCACGAGCACGCAGCACGTCCCCGACACCGTCGGCAGCTTGCTACTCAATAACCTCGATAACAGAGGAGTTCAGCGTGGCCTCAGAGTGTGCGAGTCGACGGTGAGTCGAGGCAGAAGCCAGCCACTACAAATGAGACTGCTGGACGAGGCGAGAGCCATCGAGGCTTTGCTGGATGACGTAGAACCTGAGCCCGATCAGATGGAGCAGTACTGGAATGTATCACTGCGTTTGATCAGGTTGGTCATGGAGATTGAGGAGTTTGCCGACCCGACCGGCGGACGGTCCATCACGGTAGACGATGCCGAATACATACGCCTGCGTAAGGCTCTGGTGGGCATCGAAAACGAGGTGCTCGACTTGACGGCGAGCTAGGCTCAACCTGTAACTGTAGTTCTTCGAGCATAGTGCCGGACGGCGTCCGGAGCGATCATCGCCCTAAGAGGCGGCCTCTCTGACTTCCTCCCGCTCCTTCTTCTCCCGGCGCATCACGCTTCGATGCGAGACGTTATCACGCCAGCATCGAGTTTCTGCCGCCATGCAGCGGTGCTGTTCATCAACTGTTTCCGGAGGGAACTCGCGAAGACAATAGATCTCGTAGAGGACGATCTCATTCTTACGGTTCCGCTGATCTTCGCTGGCAATCCAGTTCTCACGGTAGAAGGGACAAGCTCCCTCGTGTCTCCGGAAGCGTCTCTGGTCACGAATCAAGAAGATAACTCTTGTTTGACATTTCCATAGATTTTAACAGTGTACAGGCTTCCAGATCATTGACATCTCCCGAATAGAGTTGGCAGCACAGTCCGCCGCCGCGAACGGGTCTCGGGTAGGGAGAGCTGATTGTTTCCATTGTCTGCATCTGCCGGGCGCGTCTCCGAACGGCTAAACGCCCATGACCTGCAGCACTTCGCGTACCGAGTCGGCAGATCTGTCGAGCTCCGTCTTTTCCTCCTCGGTCAGGGACAGCTCCACCACCCGCTCGACGCCGCTCTTGCCGAGAATGATAGGCACGCCCAGGTAGATGTCTCGATGGCCGTACTGCCCCTCGAGATGTACGGACGCGCTGATAAGGCGTCGCTGATCATAGACGATTGCGTCGGTCATATCGAGAAAGGCGGCGGCAGGAGCGTAGTACGCGCTTCGTCCGAGTAGGTTGACCACTTCAGCACCGCCGTCCCGCGTACGTTGTACCAACGCTCCGATCCGATCGGGCGACAACAGCTCGGAAAGCGGAACACCGCTTACAGTCGTGAATCGAGTCAGTGGAACCATCTGGTCTCCGTGCCCGCCTAGCACAAGGGCGGTGACATCTCGAACAGACACGCTCAGCTCTTGCGCAATGAACGTGCGGAATCGGGCGGAGTCGAGAACACCCGCCTGCCCGATGACCCGCTCTGCCTCAAATCCCGTTACGCGGTGAGCCAGGTGCGCCATCGCATCCAGTGGGTTGGTCATCATGAGTACGATGGTGTCCGGCGCTCGTTCGCGGACGTGAGTCATCACCGTCGTCACGATTTCCATGTTTACCCGAACGAGGTCGTCCCGGCTCATTCCCGGTTTGCGGGGCATTCCGGCAGTGACGAGAATGATGTCCGAGTCCTCGATGTCCTCGTACCTATTGGTGCCGGATACGCGGGAGTCGAACCCCATAACTGGGCCACACTCCTGGATATCCAAGAGCAACGCCCTGGGGCAGGCCCTCCACGACGTCCACCAACAAAATGTCCGCATAATTACGCTCCGCGAGCGCCCGTGCAGTCGAAGCGCCGACCGCTCCAGCCCCAATCACACTAACTTTGATCCGCATCACTTCCTCCAAAAGATCTGGCCGGTTCCGAAGCCGGCCTCACCGCATCGTCCCCCAAGATCATACGGTAGACATCGAGGTAGCCGTCTACCATTGCCTCGACTGAAAAGAGGGATTCAACACGTCGCCTCGCCGCGCCGCGATCCAGGGTGTGCACCTTGCCGACGGAGTCGACAGCCTCTTCGATGGAATTGACGACGAATCCCGTCTCTCCGTCGGCCACTACTTCTCTAACCGAGCCGAGGTCGCGGCCGATCACGGGAGTACCGTTCGCCATCGACTCGGCCATGGCCAGGCCGAAACGCTCTGGGATGGTCGTAAGGTGGAGCGAAGCCAGCGCATTTCCGAGAAGCACGTCACGGGCGCTCGCGTCCACCGGTCCAATGAACTCGATGGCACCGGAGCGTAAGTGAGGTTCCACCTCGACCTCAAAGTACTCTTCGTCCTGAATGATTCCGGCGATTTTAAGGGGCAGACCTGAACGCTGCGCAACCTCAATGGCTTCGTGGACGCCCTTGTCGGAATGAATCCTTCCCACGAAGGCGAGATAGCTCCCAGGTTTCTTATAGAAGCGGAAGTCGCGGAGGTCGATCCCGTTATAGACGGTTTTCAGGTATCGAAGGTAGGGGTCGCGGTCGGCGTCGCTGATGGAGACGAAGTTGCTTTCGCGGTACTTGCGATACACCAATCGGTATTGTTCGATGGAGAAACCGTGAATAGTGGTAACCATCGGCGTGGAAATCAGCCGCGAGTAGGTTAGCGGCATAAAGTCGAAACTGTTGTGGATCAGGTCGAAGTCCGCCGCGTCCTCGATACATTGAGAAATGTGCAGGTACTCCCACACCTTGGGGTCGAGGGACTCGTCCTCACTGCAAGGCCTCGGTGCGATCGCGCGTAGCCGTCCGGCGGTCAGCGAGTCCTCGGTGGCGTAAAGGGTCACATCGTACCCTCGGGCCACCAGCTCCTCGGTCAAGTTCGTGACGACGGTCTCCCACGCTCCGTAATGAACCGGTGGCGTGCGCCATGAGATTGGTCCCAATATTGCGATCCGGATGGGCACCTCCATCGAGTCGTGCTTGGTGGTGAATAAGGCAGGAAGCGGGCCGGGGGGCCTCAACCGCCCACCGATTCTAGGCCTGTTCATATAATCGACTGTGACCAGTGTTGCACCGCAATTCGTGTAGGTGCTCCACCGAATGCATTTGACAAAACGTCTCGTCGAGCCATCCCGCTTGGCGTAAATCGCATACGGAGCTCAGCGTGCAGATCCCCCTACCCCAGAAGCGGCCCGACGATACCGCAATCGATTTCGGGTCGGCGATGCGCCAATACGCGCCGCTTATCATCGTGGCGGCCCTTGTCTTTGCCATCGATCAATGGAGCAAGGCCTCTATCAGTGCATATGTCGATGCCCATGGAGGGACTCCGTTCGAGGTGTTGGGGGGCAAGGTCTTGATCGATCTGGTCCACAACACGGGCGCGGCGTTCGGCCTGTTTCCCAACCAGACGGTTTTGTTCGTTATTGTGGCTCTGGTTATTGTCACGGGCTTGATCGCCTCGTATCGACGTCTCGCGAGCGGGCCGATCTGGCTGAGAATAGGGCTCGGATTGGTCCTGGGCGGTGCACTGGGAAATCTGTCGGATCGAGTGCGACTGGGCTACGTCATCGATTTCGTTGACGTACGATGGTGGCCAGTGTTCAATCTGGCCGACAGCTGCATCGTTGCCGGAGTCGTGATTCTTATCTTGACTTTGACGGTTCAAGCCGAAAGGCATTGACTCCGGCCCGTCTGGTCGCGGCGCATGCCGATGAGGGCAAGAGACTTGATCGTCTGGTCAGCGACGCCTTCCCCGAGGTGTCCCGCTCCCTCGTCCAACAGCTGATTGAGACGGGAAAAGTGCACATCGTCGGCAGGGCATCTAAGTCGAGCGAGAGGGTGCATCCGGGAGACGTTGTCGAGGTGGAGCTGGCGCCTCCGCCATCACTTGAGGCCCACCCCGAACCCATTCCCCTAAATGTCGTTTACGAAGATACCGCGATGGTTGTGATCGACAAACCCCCGGGCCTCGTGGTGCATCCAGCCGCCGGACACGCCTCGGGAACGCTGGTCAACGGGCTGCTTTACAGATATCCCTCGCTGGGCATCGACGGAGACGTACGGCCGGGCTTGGTTCACCGGCTGGACAAAGACACCTCGGGACTACTGGTGGTGGCTCTTACTCCCTCCGCCCAACAAATGCTCAGCCACCAAATCGCAACCCGTCGTATGAAGCGGCGATATCAGGCCTTGGTTTGGGGAAGGCTGGAGCCGAGCAAGGCGCTCATCGACGTCCCGGTCGGGCGCGACCCTATTTTGAGGAAAAAGATGGCCGCGGGACACGGCAGCCTTCATTCGCGGGATGCCCGGACCCACTATGACGTGATTGAGTACCTTGACCCTTACACCTATGTCAACGTCGGTCTAGAGACCGGACGCACACATCAGATCCGGGTGCACATGGCCTATATCGGTCATCCGGTGATAGGGGATCCGACGTACTCGTCCCACTCTGTCGCCGGACTCGACCGTCAGTTTCTGCATGCGTATGAGCTCGAGCTCGACTCCCCGGGGACAGGGGTACCGATGAAATTCTCTTCCGACCTGCCGTCAGATCTGGCACAGGTCCTGTCGACGGCGCGGTCACGCATCGGGAGTTAGTGCGGGTCAACCCGGCAAGCGTTACCGGTCGAGAGCCAGCAGCTCGACCTCTGAGGGAAGTGCCGGACCCAAACCCCGCTTGGCAGCCGCGAGCACCGTCGCGACGCTTTTCGGGTCGATCCCCAGGAGAGTCGCGGCTGCCATATCTACGGCATATGCGTTGGTTCCGAGAAGTACCTCGTGGTCGTTGACATCCGTTTGCAGTATTACGAGCCGCGGTTCGATAGCCTCTGTGAGATCGACGAGCTTCTCCGCGTACTGCACAACCTCGGTTGGCTGGAGACGTACCTCCTCGCGTTTGAAACCTGGCACGCCGCTGGTCGAGCCGCGTACCGCTCCAAACATCAAGAGGTCGTCAGGACGAAGGCGGGGGACGAGAACGGTAAACACGTCCCCAACTAAGTATTGGGCGAGGGCGAAGAATTTCGCGGACCGGCCAGATCGAAGTGGAACCACGGCAGTTCTTTGATCGAGAAGTTGGGTGGCACCCAGTTTGTCGGCGATATCGGTGATACCTGCCTTAGCGAACAGGGCTACCATTTGCGGCCCCGGCAGAGCCTTGGGCGGATTGCCGCCGACGGAGACCATCCCTCCGCGTCGTTGAAGCGCGTCCACTGATGCCTCCACTAACCGCCTGGAGGTGTTGTGGGGTGACTCGACACGGGGGACCGACAGCGAGGGAAGGACCACGAAGCGATCCTGGTGCTCGATTGAGGTGTACGTGGGCAGCAGCATCTCGATGGCGGTCCCAAGAGCACCGGCTGGGTCTCGATCGAGGTCGCTGCTTGTGACGTGTCACTAGAGTGAATGGCATGATGTCAGAACCCTTGATGTGAATTGTCGCGAGTGCCGGGATCGCGGTGGCTGAAGAGGTCGCCTCTGGGCGATGATGATTGTAGCGACGCGGCTACGACTCGGCCGAGCGGTTCTCCTGGTGCGGGAGTGTCCGATGTCGGGGTTTCGGGTAAGGAGGACGTGTGGAAGGTAGAGAGGTCTGGCGCCTTGTTCTGGCGAATCTTGAGAGGAGTATGAACCCGGCCAACTTCGATACCTGGCTGCGGCCAACACGAGTGATAGGCGAGGAAGACGGGGCGCTTATCATCGGCTGTCCCACTACCTATGTCAAGGAGTGGCTCGAAACCCGGCTTCTCCCCAGCATCAAGAAAGCAATGAGCCAGGTGGGCTCGCCGCAGCGTGAGCTGCGGTTTCGGGTAAGCGACACGCCCCAGGCAGCAAAGCGTCAGAGGCGTACTACCGTTCGCGGTGGCACGCCTGGTTTGATCATGACCGATACATTTAGCCAGCGATACACCTTTGAGACCTTCGTCGTGGGGAACAACAACAGATTTGCACACGCTGCTGCCGAGGCGGTGGCCGAGCGCCCGGGAGAGGTGTACACTCCTCTGTTTATCTATGGTGGGGTGGGATTGGGAAAGACTCACTTGCTGAACGCGATTGGCGGCCGGGTTCAGTCCTACTTTCCCAACGCTCGTGTAACCTATAGCACTTTTGAACGGTTCATGAACGACCTAATCAAAGCGGTGCGGGAGGGCACGACCGAAGAGTTCCGGGATCGTCACCGAAGCGTGGATGTCTTACTGATAGACGATGTCCAGTTCATATCCGGTAAAGAGGCAACCCAGGAGGAGTTCTTCCATACCTTCAACGCCTTGCACGCTGCGGGGAAGCAGATCGTACTGACCTGCGACAGGCCGCCCAAGATGATCGTGTCTCTTGAGGAACGACTGCTGTCTCGGTTCGAGTGGGGACTGGTCGCCGATATTCAGCCTCCGGACCTGGAGACCCGCATAGCGATTCTGCGCAGGAAAGCCGAGCAACAGCCGGTTCCGGTTCCTCCTGACGTCATACAATTTGTTGCTCGGCGTGCCCCGAGCAACATACGAGAGCTTGAAGGCAGCTTTAACCGCGTTCTTGCCTACGCTCAGTTCAACGACACTCATCTCAGCGTAGAGCTGGCCACTGCCGCTCTGGATAGTCTGGATGGCGGTCGGAGGCTACAGCTAACGCCGACACGCATCATCGACGTCGTCTCTGAGTATTTTCGTGTTCCGACCGCGGATCTTGAGGGCAAGGGAAGGGACAAGGCCATCGTACTGCCTCGCCAGGTGGCCATGTATCTGGTGCGCGAAGAGACCAACGCGTCGCTGGAGCACATCGGAGGACTTTTGGGAGGTAGAGATCATACGACCGTCATGCACGGATGCGAGAAGATTTCTACGGGCCTGCAGGAGGACCATCAGCTGCGTAACGACATTGTGGCAATACGGACGCTCCTGTACGACTCTCCGGTCCGATAGCATAGCCCCTGACATGTGGATAACTTGGCAAAAAGCTGTGGACGCGTGTGTTCCAGGGGCGAAGTTGTCCCCACTCTGAGCTTTATGTTGAGTATCAGCCCTTCGTATACTTGTACTTCTGGAAGGCAGATGAGATGAAGTGGGGTCTGAGAGCCGCCCACACCAGCCTCTCATCTGAACGCACCAGTTTCTTCCACGGAGCCAGTGAGTTTTGGATGGCGACATTGCTTCCTGCCCGGAGTGCTATAACTTCGTGCTCCTGCTTCGGCAGTTTGAACATGCCCTCAAGGCGCACGTCATTCAGGGGCAGCGAGTGCACGTATAGCGCCTTCAGGAGAGCAAACGCGTCGGCCCTGGCGGACTTCACCTGCTGACTGGGACCAAAGGGGTTACCGTTCAAGTGAAAGACTATCGTCGTGTCAAATAACTGAGGAAGACCCCTTAGCTCGCTTAACGGGGTGCTTGCCGTCGACACGTAGACGCCTTCGATGCGCGACCGGCCGGTGTTGGGGGCGAATCCCAGCGCTCCTTGTGCGAGAGTGCTCACCCGAGACCGTATGTCGTCGGCGGAGACAGGGACCACAGTGGGCACGACTGGCGTCGGAGGGACTGTGCGATGGCTTGGGCGACTTCCCGCCACGAAAAGAGCTGTCAGCGTGATCCCCAGAACAAAACCAATCGCGGACGATGCCAGCATTGACCGGGGGCCGAAGGCGGGCATCTTCAACCTATTCCGCTCGAGGCGCACGTCGGATCTGGTTGGTTCGGTCGCAGTTGATTCGGTCACACTAGATTGTTGCGTTCGCCTCGGCCCATTGCAAGGGAGGCCTGCGGTTTCGACATGGCGGATCCTGCCCAACCTGCGTCATACTCCGCACCGACTGCTCACACTTGGCGGATAGCCTGAGTGTGAGGTTGGGTCTGTCGCTAGAATAGACGGTGTCCGCGAGCGATAGAGTCAGACTCATTCTGGCCATGATAATGCCGGTGCTGGGTGCAGTCATTATTGTCCGGGGCGCTCTGGCCCACGCCCTGCCCTTTGCCCTCCTGGGTCTGCTGTTCATAGCGTTGGGGGCGTATCGCATACGACAGTTCTTACGGAGCCGCTCGGCCGGCCTACGGCCTTGATCGTCGCCACGGCGCCTGTCGTGCTTTCCCCGATCGGAATTGTCCTGGGGTGCGCGTACGTGGCCGCCATTTCCTCCATTCTTTGGTGGATGCTTCACTTACCGGAAGCAGGCGGAGCGGAGCAAAAAGTGGCTCGCGTCGTGCGCCAAGCGCAGGCGTATGCGCGCATCCTGGTTCCCGTCCAGGGAGGATCTCTATCGGACAAGATGGTGGCCCTGGGTTGTCAGATGGCGAAGTACCGGCACGCGGAAATCACCTTGCTATACGTGATCGAAGTCCCGTTGACGTTGCCCGGGAACGCATCGATGCCCGAGGACGAAAAGCAGGCGGCGGAGGCCTACCGCCGGGCCACCCGGATAGCGGACCGCTATGGCGTAAAGATGCGCACCGAGACCCTGAAGACCCGCCAGGCGGGTCCCGGGATCGTGCAGGCGGCGCGAGGAGGCGGCTTTGACGTCGTGCTGATGGGTGACGTGCCGAGAAGGGCGCGCGGCGGGACCGAGTTCGCCCGTTCTGTAGAGTACGTTCACGAGCACGCCCCCTCGGAAGTGATCATATACCGGCCTGCGCCTGCCTGAGTCAAGTGACTCGCCCTCTTATCCTCGGGCAGGCCGTCGCTTGCTCAACACGATTGCGGCCGACAGCACGCCTGATGCCCTCATCCCGAACCGACGTTCAGGTCGCTAGGGAGTAACCGGGACGGTTGTTTCCGCGGCGACCTTTTCGATGCCAAATTCGATCGACTCACCTTCGACCCTCAGCGAAGCTCTCGCGGCGGAGTCTGAGACAAACGCCGGATCGATGGCGACAGCGAGCGTTTCTCGTGCGATCCAGCCGTCGAACGCGTTCAAGGCCTCGGAGAAGCCAAGACTAGCCTCGATGACGAAGAGAGTGATCCGATCGTCGAGCTGTAGGTTTTCCTGCTTCCGGAGGTCGTTGACGGACCGGACGAGCTCGCGGGCCAAGCCCTCCTGCCTCAGCTCGGGAGTAATCGTAGTATCCAGTGCCACCAGGTACCCGTCGGCGGCTGCGGCCGCGAACCCTTCTTTACGCACTGCCTCGACCAGGATCTCTTCCGGGTCGAGCGTCCAGGAGCGGGTCTCCCCCGCGACCGTAACGGACTCGGCCGCCTGAACCGCGGCCGCAACGTCCGACGGCGCGATTTTGGCGAGCGCTTGTTTGATCTGAGGAACTTCTTTGCCGTAGCGGCGGCCGAGAAGCGGGAGGTTGGGGCGAACGCGGTAGTCGACAAAATCCGCGTCGGCCGCCGCGTACTCCAGCTTCTTCACGTTGAGCTCTTCAAGCAGGATCTCCTCGATATCAGGGCCAAGCCGCTTTCCATTGGGTAGGCTGACGTAGATTACTCCAAGCGGCTGGCGCACCCTTATCTGCGCCTGTTCTCGCGCGAAGCGGCCGAGACTCACCAGTTTTCGGGCATCTGCCATCTCCTCGAGAAGCGACCGGTCGATATGCTCCAGGATTACCGTCGGGTAGTCGTTGAGATGAACGCTTTCCGGCGCTTCGAACCCTGTTTGCGCCACAAGATTCTGGTACATGTGCTCGCTGATGAAGGGAAGAAACGGCGCCATTACCAGCGCCAACCCGGTCAGGCTCTCGTACAGGGTGAAGTAGGCCGATCGTTTTTCCGTGTCCTCTCCAGCTAGGCCCGATTTCCAGAAGCGCCTGCGGCTGCGGCGGACGTACCAGGTTGACAGGTCGTCGATAAAGGCGTCGATTGCTTGAGTGCCGGACGCGGCGTCGTAGGCGTCGAGGGCATCCCGGACCTCGAGCACAAGCTCATTGAAGCGAGCGACGATCCACCGGTCGAGGAGCGGTCTGTTCTCGACGGGGACTCGCTGGGCTGTGGGATCAAATCGATCGATGTTGGAGTAGCGAACGAAGAAGCTGTAGGTGTTCCACAGTATCAGCAGTCGGGCCTTTACCGAGTCAAGAACAGAGTATCCGAAGTTGAGATTGGTTTCAACGGGGTGGCCGGCGAACAGCCAGCGCATGATGTCAGCGCCGACCCCATCGGCGGCCTCGTCGAATGGGATGTCATTTCCCCAGCTCTTGTGCATCTCGCGGCCGTTGAGGTCTCGTAGCAGGGCGTAGCCCAAAGCGATCTTGAAAGCATTGGTGTCCTCAAGCGCCGCGGCCTGGGCGATCATCGAATAGAACCAGTTGCGGAACTGACCTGGAAAGCTCTCGGTGATGAAGTCTGCCGGGAACCACTGCCGCCAGTAGTCCCGGTCAGTCGTGTAGCGGAGCGTGGAAAAAGGCACGATCCCGGCATCGAGCCATGGATTGCCGACGTCTTTGATTCGGGGCACGAGGGCCCCACACGAGCTGCATTTGATCAGAACGTCGTCGAGCCAGGGCCGGTGAGGGCTTTCTAGGTCATCGAGGCCTTTTACGGCTCGCGCGAACAGCTCCTCTTTACTGCCCAGCACCTCATAATGTCCGCACTCGCACTCGAAGATAGGCAGTGCGAGTCCCCAATAGCGCTTCTTGGAGATCATCCAGTCGTCCATGTTCCGCAGCCAGTCGAGCTCGCGCTCGAGCCCCCACGACGGAATCCACTTGATTTTTTCGGTAGCCCGCATCATTCGATCACGAAGCTGATCCATGGAGATGAACCACTCGTCCACGAGGCGGAAGACCAGTTGTGTCTGACAGCGCCAGCACGTTGGGATACCGGTGAGAGTAGTCGTGTGCCCGGTAGAGCAGGCCCTTCTCTAGCAGGTTTTCGACTATGGCCGGTGCTACGTCAAGGACGTTTCTGCCCGTCAGCCAATCGAAGCCGGGAAGGTAGATCCCGCTTTCGTCGAGTGGGGCGACTGCGGGGAGGTCCATGGCCTTACCGAGGGCAAAGTCTTCCTTGCCGGCCCCGGGAGCTATGTGGACGATGCCGGTACCCTCAGTTGCGCTGACCTCATCCCAAGGGATCACGCGATGCTCGATACCGTGCTCGGCGGGTAGCTCGTCAAATGGCCCCCGATAGCGCCATCCGAGCATGTCCGCACCGCTGAGCTCGGCCTCGATCACGAACTCGCCGCCGATGCTCTTCATCGCCTCCCGAGCGAAATAGTACACCTCGTGGTCACGGCGCGCAGCCACGTAGACCACCGGCTCGCCTGTTTCCGGATCACTTCCCGGGTTGACGGCGGCGGCGACGTTGGATGTCAACGTCCACGGCGTTGTTGTCCATACCAGCAGGTACTCGTTTTCGCGCCCTATTAAAGGAAACTTGACGTACACGGAGGTGTGAGTCAGCTCCTCGTACTCTGACGTGTTGATCTCGTGCTCAGAAAGGCCGGTTCCGCAACGCACACACCATGGCATCACGTCAGTGCCCTTGTAGAGCCAGCCGTTCTCCTGGCACGTCTTCAGAAAATGCCAGATTGTGTAATTGTTCTCGTCTGAAAGGGTGAAATAGGAGTGATCCCAGTCCATAAAGTAGCCGAGCCGCTTGGACTGCTCAGTGATCACGTCGGCATTTTTGAAGACGCTTTCCTTGCATTTCCTGATGAATCTATCGATGCCGTACGACTCGATGTCGCGCTTGGATTTGAAGCCAAGTTCCCGCTCCACCGTGACCTCGACCCAGAGTCCCTGGCAGTCAAAACCGTTCTGGTACCGCTGCTTCTGTCCCAGCATGGTGTGGTACCGCTGGTAGAGATCCTTGTATGTTCGGCCCCAAGCGTGGTGGACCCCCATGCGGCCGTTGGCCGTCATCGGCCCGTCGATAAAGCTGTACCGAGTGCGGCTGTTCTCGTTACGCTTCAGGTACTTCTGCTCGATTTCCGCTTCGTGCCAGAACTCGAGCACTTCATGCTCGAGCTGCGGGACGTTAAATGCGGTGTCAACCGGGTTAAACACTATTACTTACCTCGTCGAGTCCTTAGTCGGGGAGCTCGGGGATCGATATCTCGATCCTTTTGTTCTCTGCGCCCTTGTTGCTCGTTTTCAGAATCTTGATGCCGCCCACTTCGAAGGTATTTCGCACGTGAGTGCCGCCGTCCGCCTGGAGGTCGAGGTCGACGATCTCTATAGTGCGCACCGGGTCCATTTCCGGCGGGAGCAGATTGACCTTCGTTCGGATCAGGTCGGGAGTTCGATTGGCTTCGGACCGCGGTAACCAGCCGATTCGCACGGCGTGACCGCGGTTGATCGCGTCGTTGCTGAGCCGCTCGATGGACCTGATCCGCTCGGGGGTCAGATCGGGCAGGGCGAAGTCCATTCTCGCTCTGTCCTCGTACATCTGGCAGCCTGTGACCGTGGCGTGAAACTCGTGGTAGATGATCCCGCAGAGAATATGAAGGGCGGTATGCGTGCGCATCTGCTGATAGCGATGGGTCCAATCCACCAAGCCGTGAGCCGCGTCGCCGATGGAGAACCGTTGCTCGTCGAGCACGTGCCATACGGTGCCCTCACGGCGCTCGGTGGCTACTACCTGCGATGCTCCGTCGAAAGATCGCAGGTTGCCGACATCCGCCATCTGTCCCCCGCCACGAGGATAGAACAGGGTTCGGTCGAGCACGACGGCGGTATCGGATGTGGCGACGACACGAGCTTCGAACTCCGTAAGATATGAGTCTTCGAGGTAGAGTAGCGCTGTTTCGTGCTCGGAAATGGTGATGAGGAGCCTCTAGCGGACAAAATATGAGATACAGAAAGAGCTTCGTTTCGCATGACGCGTCATTTGTGACGTCTTACCCATCCTGCGTTCGCCCAACGAGCCTTTCTATATGAACGTACATGATGCCACCGCAGGCTCGACCTCCTTCCGTATCGCTGTCTGACAGGAGGTCGACTTCGACGACCTCCGGCACGCCGGTCTCGAGTACATCTTGGGCATGAGTCCAGACGTCTGCCTCACCGCACCCGCCGCCTATGGTTCCTGTCGCGTGGCCGGCTTCGTCGATGATCATCTTGGCGCCCACTTCTCGCGGCGTTGACCCGCGGGTGCGCACGATCGTCGCCACTGCAACCGTATCGCCTCGATCGAGGCGATCGAGCAGCTCTTCGTAGATCGTCTTCATCGGGAGATCTCAGCTTTATCGAGTATGAGCCTGCCGCCTTGACGGCGGAGCAGTATCAGAGCGGCCTCGACAGCCCCGCCGGCAACGGCCAGCGCTTTGTCTGACATGCAATAGCAGAGTGTCGGGTCGAATCGTGGGTCCACGTCACCTACTTTCATGCCTTGGTCGACGTTTGTGCCAGGATGCAGCATACCCCTGACCAGTCCGTCAAATGGCGCTACCACCGGTTTGCTACCTATCATGGCGATCACCTCGCCCTGACGAACGATGTCTGGAATGTCTCGAATCACGTCTACGGTCCCGGATGCCGGCGCCCTGAGCACTCGGTCCGCCGCGCGCCCCTGAACCGGGGCCGGCAGTCCGGTATCGGGCTCGGCGCTTCCAGACCAGAAGACCCGGCCGAGACTTGCGCCTCGATTTGTTTCGACCACGGCGTCGACGTCCACTCCTGCTTCGAATCCTGGACCAAGAGCGATCGTGCCCGCTGCAAGGTCCCGCGACACCCCATCGTTGCGCTTTGCCACGAGGGCGTCGACCACTATCGACGGCTCGAGAGCCGTGGCCAGGGTTAGGTTGGAATCCACGAACACCGGGATCTCGTCAGGCAGAGACCACAGCGCTCGGGCGGCTTCATGGTCCTCAACTAGGTGCGCGCGCAGCTCTTCCACCCGGACGGAGTGGGAGTAGACAGCCTCGGAAAACGCCACCGTCCGCCGGACTGCCGTTGGCGCGTGCTTCTCCGTCACGAGGACTCTAAAGCCGGCCCGATGAAGCCGGGCGGCCACGGCGGTTCCAAGATCTCCACCCCCGCGAACGACGGCGAGTGGTCGGTCAGACACGGAGGCGATTCTCCAGGGCCATGTGCTTGGACCTACCGCCACGACGCACATCGACTATCTCAGCCGCGATCGCTATGGCGATTTCCGATGGTGTCTCGGCCGCTAGGTCGAGCCCGATGGGAGCATAGATCCGCTCGAGTTCCTGTGGTTCGAAACCCTCCTCGCGGAGGCTGCTCATGAGCGTCCGGATTCGCGTCTTGCTGCCGATCACGCCAATGTATCGTGCCGGGGTTGTGAGCATATGCTCTAGAGCATGCCGGTCGTGGACGTGCCCGCGGGTGACGAGCACCGCGTAGGTGTCGACGGTAACCGTGACGCGAGAGAGCGCGAGGGCAAAGTCGTCAACCACGATCCGGTCTACGCCTGGAAACCGCGACTCATTCGCGAATTCGGGTCTGTCGTCGATAACGGTGACCGAGAAATCCATCAGAGCGCAGGCCACCGAGAGAGGTTGAGCTATGTGGCCCGCGCCGACGATCAAGAGAGCTGGGGTCGGCGGGAGTACCTCGGCAAAAACGTCGACCTCTCCACCCTGGATTCCCACGATGGTCCCGCCGTCCTCGGTCGGCGAGATGCTGTAAACCCGAGATTTCCTAGCGCGCAGTGCCTGCCTGCCGGCCTCGGCCATGGCGCGATCAATAGACGTGTTCAAGCTTCCGATTACCTCGTCTGACCCGGTAATCACCATCCGAGCTTCGCGGTCGATCAAATTATCGGATTTCAATTCGACGACGTGTATAAGCGCCGCGCCGTCAGATCTCTGCCGGTCGAGGCCCAATCGAAGAGCCTCCGACAGTCCCAGGCTAGTCATGTTCCCAAGTATATCGACATAACGAGCCGAGGCGTCAGGACCCGACGACGACCTCAATCGTGGATTCGCGGCTTGCTCCGACGCTAACCAGCGAGATTGGAGCCGCTGCAAGCTCGCTAATACGTCTCAGATACCGCTGAGCGGCGGAGGGAAGGTCTTCCCATCGTGTGATGGTCGACGTGTCCTCGCTCCATCCCTCCATGTCCTCATACACCGGCTCTGCCGATTCGAGTGCCGTGCCGGTCGGGAAGTCCGCAACCATGCCGTCGTCCGTCTGGTACGCCACGGCGATGCGAAGTGGGTCGATTCCATCGAGCACGTCCAGTTTCGTGACGGCGATACGCGAGAACCCTCCGACGTTCGCCCCATATCGCAGGGCCACGCCATCGAGCCACCCAACTCTTCGGGGCCGGCCGGTCGTAGCTCCGTACTCCTGGCCGCGGTCTCGCAAGCATTCGCCATCTGGTCCGTTCAGTTCGGTAGGAAGGGGACCCTCCCCGACGGCCGACGTGTAGGCCTTGACCACCGCGAGAATGTCGGTGATCTTCGCTGGAGGAATGCCGGCGCCGGAGCCCGCTCCGGCGGCAAACGTCGTCGATGAGGTCACGTACGGATAAACGCCCCAGTCGAGGTCTCGCATGACTCCGAGCTGGCCCTCCAGCAGAACCCGCGCGTCTTCACGTAGTGCCGAGCGAATGATGGGCATCGTGTCTTTGATATTGGGGGCGAATCGGTCGCGCCAGGCGGCGGCCCGCTCGAGGACTGTGGTGGTGTCGAATCCCGGGTGGTCGTAGAGGGCGTTGACAATGCGGTTTTTCTGCTCCAACGCGATGGCCACACGCTCGCGGAAGCGATTCCAGTCGAGAAGTTCTCCCACCTGAATGCCTACACGATCTGCCTTGTCCGCATACGCCGGCCCGATCCCGCGTCCGGTCGTGCCGATTTTCTTGGAGCCCAAAGCGGCGTCCTTGAGCTGATCGAGCGCCACGTGGTACGGCATGATGATGTGGGCCCGGCTCGAGATCGCGAGCTCGATCGGCGACACGCCGCTGCCGGAAAGCTGGTCGAGCTCCGCGCACATCGAGTCGAAGTCGACGACCGTTCCCGTACCCACGATGTTGATTGTGGCCGGGTTGAAGACTCCCGACGGCAGCGAGTGGAGTTTGAAGGTCCCAAACTGATTGACGACGGTGTGCCCGGCGTTGCTTCCTCCGCCAAAACGCGAGACGATGTCGGCATCTCCGGCGAGGAGGTCGACGATTTTGCCCTTCCCCTCATCGCCCCACTGCGCACCCACGATCGATGTAACCGGCATGCTCTCCTCCCGGCGGCGTCTCATTCTAAAGGTGCCGTTAGCGATTCACAGTTGGGGATGCAACGCCTGTGGAAACTTGCCCTCGTCTTGCTTGCGTCCCCTTCCTGGAGAATCGGACTCTCGAGCCGACCCTGCTCGACGTCGGCGTCTTGGGTCTCCTCGGAGCGATCCGCACGTTCTTGAGGTGGTCTTTGATGGTGGAAATCGAGGGCAGATGGCCCTGGCAGAGGCGAGCGCTGGACCGGGTGACGCCTGGTGCGAGATCGATAGACATATCCAAATAGGTATGCACGGCTGCGAGCTAGGAAAAGGTTATGAGCTGGGCCGAGGCAGGGCCAACTGTGACCGTGAAGTCTCGACCCCGGATACTTTGGGTTGTGGACGTCCGTGCAGACCATGTGCCGTCGCGTAGGACACGTGAGCCGCCTAGGGTGATGTTGGACGTCGCGCCGGCTGATGGGGCTGAGAGTTTCAGCGTACGCGCGCTGGAATAGCTTTGGGGTAGGGTGATCTGGACGGTGGCCTTGCCTTGGAGGCCTTTGTTTAGGATGGCGAGTCGAAGCTGTCCGGACTTCGTTTCCGTGGCGTGTGCGGCGACGTTTGCCGTGCTCGAGAGGTCGACGGGCACGGTGCGCAGCGACCCGGCTGTGGCGAGCTGGAAGAACAGCATGGCGTAGTACATGCTCTGCGCGCTGGCGGTGGAGAAGAGAATGGGTGAGTAAGGGTTCTCTCCTTCGCCTTCGTGAACGTCGACTCCCACAACACCCCGATCGAGTGCCGTCAGCAGGTAGTCCGCGGCCCAAAGGGCGGCGGCGAAGGAGTCGGATACGCCTTCCAGGCCGCCGCTCGCCACCGAGTTCGATTCATCAAATCGTACCGGAAGGCCGCGTTCCGCAGCGATGGCCACTGTCTTGCTGAGAAGCGTGGCTGTGTTTGCCATGACTGCCTTGCTCAAAAGATTGGTTATCGTTGGTGCACGATTTCCCCGGCTGCCGATCTGTGTTGGGTAGAAGTGATGTGTAGCTATCGACAGTCCCAGAGACGTTCTGCTGAGAACGAAGCTCCGAAACCAGTCGAGATATGCGGTACTCGGGCCGACGAGCTGGACCCCGGGGACGTTCGCCCTGAGCAGCCTGCTGTAACTGCTCCACTCCGTTTCGAAATCGCTGACGGAGTATCCAACATGGCGTAGAGGTATTTGGGAATACAGATCGGGTTCGTTGCCGATCTCGAACCCCAACAAATTTGGTCCCAACTCACTCTCGACATAGGCAGCCTCGGCCATGGCGGCTGGTGGGTCGTTTGCGCCCAGGTTGAGCCCCCATATAACCCGCCAGTGGAAAGCATTGGAGAAGGTTGCGAATCGCCGTATTAGGGATTTATTGAAGACCGACTGATCGAAGTAACAAGAGGCTCGGCCGTTTGGCTCCCATCGGGTGGAGTCCTCCGATGTTCCGCCTATTCGCAGGACGCCAAGACCGAGGTTTCGAAGCAACGTGAGATTTGCGGGGTTTTTCTGACGCAGGCGCAAGAACTGACACAACTCCGAGGTCTCCAGGCTGAGCCCTAAGAAGTTTGCAGGCACCGGGCGCGTTCCTTCGTTCGAGGGAAACGTCACGCGCGCCGGTAAGGGGCCGGGAGGCGCCGCCGGTGACGCATCGAGAAACGTGAGAAGGACAGCCACGAGGACCGCAAAACGCGCCAGGAGCATGGGACGGCCGCGGTTCACCAATGAACCACGTTTGGCGAGGGGTCGTCGGCGCGTTCCGTGGCGTGGACGCTGAGCGGGTCGTAGTTGAGGTGTGTAATGCCCTTCACGGCGACTTCAGTCTGGCGTCCGGGGTTGTGCCGAGACATCGGTCCGTCACCTGATTTCATAACCCCGCGCGCCCGATTTTACAGAGCTCCTCTTTTTCAAAAGCCGGCGCCAAAAACGGCTGACTGACTAGAACGTCAGGCCCGCTTGGCCCGGAGAAGAAGAACCGGGGAACGGAAAATGCTTGTATCGCCCGGAGAGGAGCCAAATACGTGAAGATTCTTGGCCTAAACGCAGCTTACCATGACTCCGCTGCCTGCGTCGTGGTCGATGGCGGTGTCGTCGCAGCCGCCGAGGAGGAGCGCTTCACCCGCATCAAGCATGGAAAGCGCCCTGTCCCGTTCTCTACGTGGGAGCTGCCATTCCGTGCCATCGACTACTGTCTCGGGGAAGCGGGCATCGATCTCGTCGACGTCGATCACATTGCTTATTCCTATGATCCATGTCTGCTGCTCGAGCCGAGTGGCGGGAGGACGATCAGCCTGCCGCTTGAGCCCAGTGAGGTTGCCACGTCAGAGGAGGACCCATGGCAGCCTCTATTCCTTTCGTCTGTAGTCAATGCTCCCCGCCATCTGGCCGGTGGGGCTCCACTGACCATCCAGTCTCGATTCCGCGGCTTCCCGGGCGCCGGTAACACGCGCTGGCACTTCGTGCCGCACCACGTCGCCCACGCCGCCAGTGCCTTTTACCCATCACCATTCGCCAATGCCGCTGTGATGACCATCGATGGCCGGGGAGAGACCGCCACTACCACCTATAGTGCCGGCTGCGGTGCCCAGCTGGAGCCGCTGGGACAGGTCGACCTTCCTAACTCTCTGGGCCTGCTCTACGAGCAGGTGACGGACTACCTTGGCTTCCTTCACTCTGCTGACGAGTACAAGGTCATGGCTCTTGCCTCATTCGGACAACCGTCGTACATTGCCGAATTTCGCGACCTCGTGCAGATAAAGGACCAGGGACAGTATCACGTTCAGAATCCTTGTCTGGTGGAGAGGTTTGGGCCTAAGAGATTACCCGGGGAAAAGTTAGAGCAGAGACATTGCGATATCGCGTGCTCACTACAGGTCATGCTCGAGGAGAGGGTATTGCAGCTCGCGGAGTGGCTTCACGGTGTCACCGGCTCTACCAACCTCTGCCTCGCCGGCGGCGTGGCCCTTAACTGTGTGCTGAACGCTCGACTTCGCGATCGGTCCCCGTTTCGTGACGTTTGGGTGCAGCCGGCCGCTGGGGACGCGGGAACGGCGCTGGGAGCCGCACTTTGGGTCGACGCGCAGCTTTCGGGTATCCGTTCCTATCGGATGGAACACGCGTACCTCGGCCCCGCCTACGACGATGTTGAGGTCGAAGACTTTCTCCGGGCCGCCAAACTGCCGTACCGTCGGATGGATGATTTCGCGGGAGATGTGTCAGACCTTCTGGTCCAGGATAAGATCGTCGGCTGGTTCCAGGGTCGGATGGAGTTTGGTCCGAGAGCCCTCGGTGCCCGGTCCATCCTGGCGTCTCCGCTAGACGCCTCGATGCAAGCACGGCTCAACGATATCAAAGATCGGGAGGACTTCCGTCCCGTGGCGCCCGTGGTGTTGGAGGAGGAGGCCGCGGCGTGGTTTTCGAATGCTAGAACATCGCCGTTCATGCTCTTCATTTATGAGGTGCTTATGGACAAGGCAGACCAAATCCCGGCAGTCCGCCATGTGGATGGTACCGCGAGAATTCAAACCGTCAATCAAGCGCAGCACCCTCGTTTATACGAGCTGATCAGGACTTTTGCGGCGAGAACAGGCGTTCCTGTCCTCGTCAACACCTCCTTCAACACCCGGGGAGAGCCGATTGTGTGCTCTCCTCGCGATGCGGTCGAGTGCTTCTGGACCTCGCCGCTCGACGCTCTAGCGATTGGGTCCTTCCTGTTGGAGAAGCCGGCGTGACATGTCAGGTGTCGGTTGTCATCCCGACTCGTGGCCGCCCGCAGCTACTCAGTCGGTGCCTTGCCGCTCTGGCAACTCAAGATTTGCCCAGGGACCGTTACGAGATCATCGTGGTGGACGACGGTAAAGACGGCCGGTCCTGTCTGCCGAACCCGGCGCTGCGTGGGATTCGATATCTCAACAGCGGGGGCCGTGGCCCGGCCGCCGCTCGCAATCTCGGCTGGCGTGAGGCTGGCGGCCGAATCATTGCCTTCACCGACGACGACTGTATCCCGTCGGGCGGCTGGCTTCGAGCCGGGCTTTCGGCGTTTGTAGATGGAGTGGCCGGAGCTTCGGGGCCAGTGATCGTGCCGCGGCGCACGCCGGAAACCGATTATGAGCGAGACGCCGCACAACTCGAGCGCTCCCGATTCGTGACGGCGAATTGCTTTTATCGTCGCGACGTGCTGGCCGAGGTAGGCGGCTTCGATGAGCGATTTCCTCAGGCCTGGCGCGAGGATACCGACCTCTATTTCACTTTGCTGGAGCAGGGGGCTCGTTTTGAGCAGGTGCCGGATGCCGTCGTCACTCATCCAGTTCGTGAGGCCCCGTTTGCGGTCAGCCTGAGGCAGCAGCGCAAGGCCAGCTTTAACGCGTTGCTCTACCGGAAGCATCCGGAGCTTTATCGGAAACACCTGGCGATGCCTGCCCGACACTACGCGACGGCTGTCGGCGCTCTGGTCGGCTCGCTGACCGCCCTGGTCTGGGGTCGGCGCGGCATGGCGGCCTGCACTTTCGGAATCTGGCTGGGGATAACATGTCGCTTCTGTGCCAGGAGGCTTCGCGGCACCTCTCACGCGCCCCGCCATCTCTTGGAAATGGCCGTCACTTCCGTTCTCATTCCGCCGTTCGCCCTCTTCTGGCGCGTCTGGGGGGCACTGAAGTATCGGGTGTGCTTCCTATGACGGTCGCCCTACCGACATACGTGCAGATGGAGCCAGTAGGGCAGTGCAACCTGCGCTGTCAAATGTGTCCGATCCAGTTTCGAGAGGACGGACCTCCTTTTGGGCCACTCGCCTTCATGGAGTTCGAGACCTACACCAAGTTGGTCGATCAGTTTCCTGCCATGACCGCGCTTCATCTGCAGGGCCTGGGCGAGCCGATGATGCATCCGCGTTTCTTCGACATGGTTGCCTACGCAGCGCAGAAGGGCGTGAAAGTATCAACCAACACCAACATGACCCTGCTGAATCGGCGCCGGGCCGAGGCCTGCGTCGCCAGCGGGTTGGACTGTCTTCATGTGTCCATCGACGGTGCTACCGCCGAGACCTACGAGCGAATTCGGGTGCGGGCCCACTTCGACCGCGTCCTACGGAATCTGACCCTCTTCCGGTCGGCTCGAGCCGAGGCGAGGAGTAAACGCCCCGGACTGCGCATCGTCATGGTGGTGATGCGGCAGAACCTTCACGAGCTGCCCGATTTGGTACGTCTCGCCCATGAATGGGAAGCAGAAAGCCTGTTCGTGCAGCATCTCTGCCACGACTTCGGCGAGACGACCCTCCCCGCTCGCTATCGAACCATGCGGGACTTCGTCGACCAGCAAACCTTGCTGTCGGAGGATAGCCACCGAATCGAACGGTATTTCGACGAGGCGCTCCAGACTGCGTCAGCTCTTGGAATAGAGCTGAGACTGCCTCGAGCCCGCGCGCGTCCACATGCTCCGGGGACCCCTGGACGAGAGCGCTGCAGCTGGCCGTGGACCGGTGCCTACATCAGTTACCAGGGATTGGCGATGCCCTGCTGCATGGTGTCGACTCCGGATCGGGCCAACTTTGGTGACGCCGCCACGTTGGGGGTGTCCGAAGTGTGGAACAGCGATGCTTACCAGGAATTTCGGGACGCGCTCGACTCTGACCAACCGCCGGAGATCTGCCGCTCGTGCTCGATCTATGCCGGGACATTCTGACGATGGGGCAACGCGTTTCGCTGCATCTGCCGTCGTCGGAGCTGGAGTCGCTGTTTCGGTCATACGGTCCGTCGCTGGGACTCTGGCGGGCGGCTGAGATCGCGGCCTTGCGGCTGGCTCCTTATCCGCGTCCGGTCCTCGATCTTGGCTGCGGTGACGGGCTGGTGACATCCTACGTACTCTCGAAGGTCGAGATCGGAGTCGATCCGGACGCGGACGCACTAGCACGGGCCGGAGAAACCGGGATCTATCGGAACCTACTCTCCGCGTCGGGAGACACCATGGCGATCCCCGATGCCAGCGTCGCGACGGTCATCACCAATTCCGTTCTAGAGCATGTGTCGGATCTGGATGACGTGCTGTCCGAGGTGGCGAGGGTGCTGCGTCCCGGTGGCGGCCTGGTGCTGACGAGCCCCACACCTGCCTTCAGCCGGCAGCTGGTTCTGCCGCTTGCGAGGTATGCCGCCTATCGCAACCAGCAGCTTAGCCACCTGAACCTGCTGTCGGCATCGGAGTGGTCCGGGCGTCTGGCCTCGGTGGGTCTCGACGTCGTGGACGTCATCCGACTACATGAGCCCGAGCTCTTGTCCGCTTGTGGGATGCGCTGGATCTGACACAGCAGGTCTGGGTGAACGATCGTCGTGTATTCAGCGCGTTCTGGCGGCGGGTACCCGGCCGACTCCTGAGGGCGCTTGCGACGAAAGCGTCGGCCCTCGATCTCTCGGCGCCAGTTGGCGGTGGCCAGATGATTCTCGCTCGAAGGGTTTGAAATGACCTCGAAACAGACCGGATGGCTGGAGATCTCGACGATCAGAGGTCAACTTCGCCATGCATGACCTCGATGTGCTGATTCCGACTAACAACCGTCTGGAATCGCTGATCATGACGCTTGCCGGGGTCGCCGGACAGTCAGAACGCGATTTGCGATTGATCGTGTCGGACCAGAGTGAACAACCCGTAGGTGGTAACCCGCAGGTGCAATCTCTCGTGCGACTGATTGAGACACGAGGTGGGTCGGTTGAGTGGCACTATCGCCGACCGTCCTCTCGGAGTCACCGAGCAGCGGGACTTTCTTCTGCGGCAGGCTGAAGCAGAGGCAGTGCTGTATCTGGACGACGACGTGTTAATGGAGCCATGGGTGTTGGAGCGCCTGCTGGCCGTTCTGCGAGTCGAGAGATGCGGCTTCGTCGGCGCCTTTCCGGTACAGCTTTCGTATCTCGAGGACGTTCGTCCGGAGCAGCAGAGGGTGGAGTTCTGGAACGGGCGAGTCACTCCTGAGGTGGTCGAGCCGGGCTCGCCGGCTTGGGGGCGGGCCGACCTCCACCGCGCCGCGAACCTCTTTCATGCCAGCCAAGCAACCCCGACCACCGGCACACGCCTCTACAAAGTGGCCTGGGTCGCATCCTGCGTCTTGTATGACCGACGGAAGCTGAACCAGGTCGGCGGCTTCTCGTTCTGGCACCGACTCCCGCGGTGGCACTCGGGCGAGGAGGTGCTCGTGCAGAATCTCATGATGCGCCGGTGGGGCGGCTGCGCCATCATGCCCTCCGGAACGACGTTCTCGGGAGCGCCCTCCACGGTGTTGAACGAACAGGGCACCGTTGACGGCCATGCTCTGGACCTGCTGCCGGAAATGGTGCGCCGCTATCTGCCCCGGACACCGGCGCCGACGGCTCGCGATGACCGCGTACGGTCCGTTTGATCCGGGCCTGCTGACCCGCCTTCCCCGGGTTCGAAAAGTGGCCGTGGTGCGCGCGTCCCGGATTGGAGATTTCATCTGTGCCACTGCTGCGTTCCGAGCCCTGCGTAGGGCGGTGCCGGACGCCGAGCTCAGCTTGATCGGCTTGCCCTTGGTGGAGGATCTAGTCGCCCGTTCTCACCACCTGGATCGCTTCATCTCGTTTCCCGGCTTTCCCGGTATGGCCGAGCAATTCTTTGATTCACGGAGAGCAGCCGGCTTCTTCGTTGAAATGCAAGGGGAAAATTTCGACCTGGTAGTCCAGATGCACGGCTCCGGAGCGCACTCGAACATCTTCAGCCTGCTTTTGGGGGCGTCCGTAACCGCCGGGATTTGTGCCCACTGACGGAACACCTGGCCTCCTGGATGCTGCCCTTCCAATCCCCGAGACCGGGCACGAGTCTGCGCGGCTGACCGCTTTGACGTCGTTCTTGGGCGCCCCGTTCGTCGGGAAGGCACCCGATTTCCCTTTGAGGCAGCGAGATCGACGCGAGGCCGCGGAGTTACTTCAAGGAGTCCCATACCCATGGATCGGCGTACATCCCTCCACCTGGGACGCCATCAAGCAGTGGCCGGTGAATCGATTCGTGGAGGCGGCGCAGGAGATTCGCCGGCGAGCCGGTGGCACGGTAGTCATACTCGGAGGCGGGACAGAGAGCGGCGGCTTAGACAGTGGAGCGGTTAAACAACTCGTTGATGGGCTCGCAGGGAGCTCTGTTGACCTCACTGGCCGAACATCTCTGGGATCCCTCGGCGCGATAATCGACCGCTTGTCGCTGCTGCTCACCAACGATTCCGGTCCTGCTCACATCGCCTACGCGCTTGGCGCCCCGTCAGTGACGGTGTTTGGCGGAACCGATCCCTCACGTTGGGGACCGCCTTCACCCGGGCCGCACCGTGCGCTCGCATTTGAGGTTGCGTGCCGGCCCTGCGAGTTACCTGCTTGTCCAGTTGGCGAACCGATGCTTGTCCGGGATATCCGTCGACGCCGTCGTGGCTGCAGGGCTCCAGGTGATGCGCCGAGAGGAGGACCGGATGCCCGCGACTGCTCGAGCCAGGACCGAGGCTCTGAAATTGGCATGACCGTTCGTGGACGCAGGGTTTCCGGAGTGCGGAAGATCGCGATTCTGCGAGCTAACGGGCTGGGTGACCTCATGTTCGCGTTACCGGCGCTCGACGCCATGCGAGCCACGTATCCCGGGGCCGAAATTGTGCTGCTCGGTAGGGAATGGCACGTAGCGTTCTTCCTCAACCGCCCCGGCCCCGTCGACCGGGTCATCGCGGTGCCGCCCTGCCGGGGAATCACCGAAGCCAATAACTACCCGAGAGAACCAGCGGTATCTCAATTCCTTCTTTGAGAGGATGCGTGACGAGCACTTTGACATCGCCGTGCAGATCCACGGTGGGGGGAAGTACTCCAACCCGTTCGTTCTCCGCTTGGACGCCGTCCTGACGGTCGGTCTGCAAAGTGGTCAGGCAATTCCACTCGATCGAAATGTTCCGTACATCTTTTTCCAAACAGAAACGCTGAGGTATCTGGAGGTTGTGGCGCAGATCGGAGCCATTGGCGAGCAGCTTGAACCGCATCTGACGGTCACTGGGTGCGACCTCCACGAGTCCTTTCAAGTGGTGCCAGAGGTAGATAACCTCGTCGCGATCCACCCGGGCGCCGGATCTCCTAGCCGGCGATGGCCTCCGTCGAGGTTCGCAGCGGTAGCTGATGCGCTGGCTGACGAGGGCGCGAGTGTTGTCGTGACCGGGACCGACTCCGAGCGGGTCCTGACCAGCAGGGTTGTCTCGGCGATGAAATATCCGGCCCTTAACCTCGCCGGTCGTCTGTCGCCTTCCGGCTTGGCGGGCACGCTGTCGCGCTGTAGCGTGGTCGTGTCGAACGACTCGGGTCCGCTGCACCTGGCTCAAGCGGTCGGATCGGCGACAGTTGGAATCTACTGGTGCATTAACCTGGTTACGGCCGGACCGGCGTTCCGGACCCGGCATCGTCCGCTGGTCTCCTGGCGTCTCAGCTGTCCGCAATGCGGACGTGATCAAACTACTGACCGCTGCGAGCACGAAGCATCCTATGTTGCCGATATTCCCGTCGACAGGGTAGTCGAGGCAGCGCTCGACCTACTACGGCAGGAAGAGGGTTTCGACTATCGTCGCGCGATTGAGCATGGCCACTGGTGATTTCACTTCATGACTTCCTGGTCTATTTCCGCGATGCCAACGCGCTGATTGTTCTCACCGGCGTTGCAATGGTCTTCGCCACCAGGCAAATCTATGTTGTATTGGCTCCCAATCTGTGCCTGGTTTCGCAGCCGAAGTCTTAGATTTCCTCCATATGTCGCCCACGTTTTTCCGGTGACTGGGTACGTTCATAAGCTATCGAGTCGGCGACTTGTGCGCCCAAGCGATCTTGAAGAAACGAACGGACCGAGGCCCACCACTCTTGGTTGATGGGAACCGGCGCGGTGCGGGCCAGCAGAATCCAGCGTAGAGCCGCAATCGTCTCAAAGACCCCGCTATCCGCCGTCGTCCCGCCCGCGTCGCGGTAGGCGTCCAGAAATTCGCTATAGGCAATCTCACCCTGGTACACCCACAGAAGGAGCGAAGCCCACGCTAGATCGTACCGGGTATCGCCAATCGATGCATCGGACCAGTCCGCCACCGTCATCCGGCCATCGAGAAGTAATAGATTCCCGGGATGAAAATCGCCATGAGCTATGGATAGAGGGCCACGTCGCGGCGGCTTGATTCTATGGAGGACGTGCATGAGGTCAGGATGCTCATCCATTCCGGCCAAGTGCCACGAAGCGAGGGCTTGGTCCGGCCTCGACCGTAAAGACGGACCCGGCACGGGCCAACCAATCTCCCGGGAGAACGACGACCCCGAGGCAGATACTGTGGGCTGGAGTGGGCTCCCGGTATTCGGGCCGGACCTCGACGGGCAAAGGGCCGGCAGAGGTCGTGTGTTATGGATCGCAGTGAGCAGGCGCGCTGCCTCGCGTATCTGAGGGCACGTTGGGTGGGGCAGTGGCTCGCCTGCATAACCAGTCACCAAGAGCTGCAGACCGTCGTCCCGGCCCAAGGCTGCCAGACCCTCGAACCTCTTCGGGACCGAGTCATAGAGCGGCAGGGACGCCCACGCCGCGGGTACCGGTACGGGGAGACGGGATTCCAGAGCCGAGCGAAGGAGGTCGTGCTGTTGCCTGGCGTTGACCCGCTGTCCCACCTTCCACTGTTTGATGACGAAGACAGGCTTAGACCTGTGGTGCAGAATCGAGATCTCAGCCTCGCGACTAGAGGCCAGGGGCTTTGGCATTTCAGTGGGATGCTGGACAAGCCAGTCCCGGAAGGCCGCCGATGGGTCCTCCCAGGGAATCTCGCGGAGCGAGCTCACCCCGAAAAGGCCACGCGCGTCAAGTATCGGCGAAGGACGAACCTCTACTTCCGACGACATCTGCAACGGTCGAACAGGGTTACTTGCATGAGGCGCCCGCCAAACCTTCCTGCGCTGTGTCCAATAGCGCTCAACGTGATCAGACAGCCTGGGAGTAAGTCTCTGACTTCCTCTGCTCTCTCTCTGGAGCACGACACGGGCCAGACCTGCAAACGCAAGAAGCGTCCTGGTGTCGAGGCTTCTCGCCGGGTCAAAAGTCAAAGGCGATTCCCGGGCCGTGGCAACGGGTGAGCGTTACGCAACCGACAACTGACAGCTGACACCCGAGAGCTCGGGGCCCTGCCGCCCTCGTGCTACCTTCTATAAAAGGCGAGGCGTGGTGTCCAAGAAACGACACTTTGAGACGCGGGCGGTTCAGGCTGGAATTCGGGAGGGTTCCGGCGAAATGCGTCCGACTGCCCCGCCCATTCACCCCTCGACCAGCTTCACCTACGACAGCGTGCGCAAAGTGCACGAGGCGCTGACTCCGCTCGGCGACGGCTACGCATACTCGCGCAATTCCAACCCTACTGTCAGCATGCTGGAGGAGGTGGTAGCGTCCCTGGAAGAGACCGAAGATGCTGTCGCATTTGCCTCCGGCATGGCCGCCTTCCATGGGGCCTTGCTGGCCGCCGGCGTACGTCCCGGCCAGGCAGTCCTTGCGGCCCGGGATTTGTACGGGGTCAGCCGGAGTTTGCTCGCCGGCCTCTTTACTCAGCTCCAGGTCCAGGTCCATTTTGTAGACGCGATGGATCTCGCAGCGGTGGCCGCGGCATTCGACGCCACCGGCGCGAGCGTGCTTTGTTTCGAGCCCGTTTCCAACCCGTTGCTCCTTGTTCCGGATGCGCTTGGCCTGATCTCACTGGCGCACGAGAAGAGAGCCGCCGTCGTCGTGGACAATACCTTTCCTTCCCCGTATCTTTTCCATCCGGCAACACACGGCGCCGATTTTACCATTCACAGCGCCACCAAGTATCTGGGTGGGCATGGCGATGTCATGGCGGGAATCGTGGCGACTGACGAGGACTCAGGCCGGGTCGTCCGGGACGTGAGGAATACGACGGGCGGCATTTTAGGGCCGTTCGAGGCGTGGCTGGTGCTTCGCGGAATCCGGACGCTTCCGGTCAGGATGGAGAGACACTGCGCTAATGCACTCCAACTGGCGGCGTGGCTGGAAAGTCACGACCGCGTCGATCGTGTCTACTATCCCGGTCTCGAGTCACACGCTCAGTACCAGAGAATCCGGGAGCAGTTTCGTGATGGCCTGGCTGGTGGCATGGTCGCGTTCGAGACGTCCTTGCAACTGGAGAACGTCGAGGCGTTCATGGATGCGCTGTCGCTCGCGGTACCGGCTACTAGCCTGGGTGATACGGAAACCATGGTCTTGTACCCCGCTCTGTCCTCTCATCGCACGTTGTCACCGGACGAGCGACGCGAGGCGGGCATAGGCGATGGTTTGCTCCGGGTGTCGGTTGGGCTGGAATCGGTCACGGATATAATCGCCGATTTCGAGCAAGCACTTTCCACTGTGTATACTCCAATCACCAGACATTAGAGCGCTCTCGGCGCTTGCGGGGACGCCCTGACGGATTGGTCGGCGGCCGGCCATACGATAGATCCGCCGATTCGACTTTAGGAGGTCGCGTACACGCGATGAAGGAGTATCCCGCCGAGAACTTGCGAACCGTGGTTTTGTTGTCCCATCAGGGGGCCGGCAAGACGTCGTTGGCTGAAGCGATGTTGTTCGATGCTGGTGTGACGACGCGACTGGGTCGCGTCGACGACGGAACCACGGTATCCGACTCCGATCCGGACGAAATTCAGCATAAGATTTCTATCAGTACCTCGGTCTTGCCTGTCGAATGGGCCGGCAACGAAGATCAACGTTCTCGATGCACCCGGCTATGCCGACTTTGTGGGCGAGGTTAAGGCGGCGGTTCGCGTTGCCGATGGCGCGGTCATCGCTGTCTCGGCCGTAGACGGCGTAGAGGTTGGGACCGAACAGTCCTGGGACTACGTGAACGAGCGGTCCCTCCCTGCCATATTTGTGATCAACAAGCTCGATCGAGAGAACGCCGATTTCCATAAGACGATTCAACAGATGCGAAGCAGGTTTGGTAACTCCGTGGTTGCGGTCGAGCTGCCGATCGGACGCGAGCACGACTTCTCGGGAGTCGTCGACCTGGTCGATCAAAAAGCGTACGCCTGGAAGGACGGCAAGAAGCAGGAGGTCGCCGTGCCAGGCGACATGCAGGGCGACATCGACGTGTTCCGTGAGCAGCTGATTGACGCCGTGTGTGAGACTGACGATGAGTTGTTGGGCAAGTACCTAGAGGGCGTTGAGGTAACCTCAGCGGAGCTGAAGACCGCGCTCCACGCCGCCGCGCTGTCCAGAAGCATTTTTCCGGTGTTCGCCATCTCAGCTACTCACAACATCGGCGTCGACACTCTTCTGGATGCGATAGTTGCCATCATGCCGAACCCCATCGAGGCCGGGGTGTCGCGAGATTCGACGATTGCCGCCCTGGTCTTCAAGACGGTCAGCGATCCTTATGTCGGCAAGCTAAGCTACTTCCGTGTCTTCTCTGGGGCGGTGCGAACGGACAGTCACCTCTTCAACCCATCACGTGAGTCGGATGAGCACCTCGGTCCCATGCTCGTTATCCAAGGCAAGCACCAGGAGCATGTTCCGCAGATTGTCGCGGGAGACATCGGCGCCGTGGCCAAGCTCCACGATACGTTGACAGGTGATACGCTTACGGCCAAAGAGAAGCCGGTTCGGCTCGATCCGATCCCCTTCCCGGAGGCGGCATACGGGGCCACCGTCAATCCAAAAACAAAGGCCGATCTCGACAAGCTTGGTCAGGCGCTGCACCGGATTCTCGAGGAGGATCCCACGCTGCAGGTTGATCGGGATGCTCAGACGGGCGAGAGCATACTCCACGGTGTCGGCGAGTCTCACCTTTCGATTGCAGTCGAGCGTTTGCGTCGCAAGTACAGCATCGACGTCGAGCTCGGCGATCCTCGAGTTCCCTACCGCGAAACCATTACATCGGCAGCCAAAGCGGAGGGGAAGCACAAGAAGCAGAGCGGTGGCCGTGGCCAGTTCGGCGATGTATGGGTCGAGCTGGCGCCCAACCATGAAGCCGATTTCGAGTTCGTCAACAAGATAGTGGGTGGAGCCGTGCCGAAGCAGTACATACCGGCGGTCGAGAAGGGCATTCACGAGGCCATGAGCCACGGGGTGCTGGCTGGATACCCGGTGATTAATGTTCGGGCCACGCTGTATGACGGCAAGTATCACGACGTGGATTCCTCAGAAATGGCCTTCAAGATCGCCGGTGGGCTGGCGTTCAAGGAAGCCGTGACCAAAGCTCAGCCTGTTCTGCTTGAACCAATCATGGAGGTCGAGGTCAACGTGCCCGACAACTATATGGGCGACGTCATCGGCGACCTGACCTCTAAACGGGCCAGAATTCTAGGTATGGAGCCCGCGGGTGCGGGCATGCAACGAGTAAAGGCTCAGGTTCCGATGGCGGAAATGGGCCACTACGCGACCGCGCTGCGTTCCATCACCCAGGGCCGAGGATCGTTCCACATGCAGCTCCTTAACTACGAGCAGGTCCCAGCCCACGTTGCGGGGAAGATCATCGAGGAGGCCCAGAAGAAGCAGTCTTCGGACGGACACGGCTAGACTCTGTCTCTAGCCACCGCGATGTCTGAGGCGACAGGCCGTCCTCGATCCTGCTTGCTTGCAGGCGCGTCTAGCATAATTAGAGTGTGGGAACGACGGAGGTATTCGGCATATCCACCGTCAGCCTGAAAATCGAAGTGCGTGACTGCTCCTCGGGTGGCCGCCTGTGGCGATGCCTTCCGAGACTGAGCCCACGCCTCCTCTGACTGACATCCTGAGACTCGTAGCTGCCTCATGACCGATCTCGAGTTGTTCCAGACTGAAACTCTGGCGTTTTTGGATGGCGTCGTTCGCAACATCAGCGAGGCCATTACCGTCGTGGATGAGCAGGGTCGTTGCCTGTTCGCCAACCGGCTGGCGGCCGAGATGTGCGGGTATGACACGGTGGATGAGTTTCTGCGGGCAGATAGTGGGGCGATCCTCTCCAGATTCGAAATGGTCGATGAATCGGGCGCAAGACTTGAAGTGACTGACCTGCCTGGGCGCGAAGTGTTCCAGGACGACAATGAGTCTGCTGTCGCAGTGGTGAAGTATCGATCAAAGGACGAGGGCCAGTTCCGTTGGACTCGCATCCGAGCGTCCAGGTTTCCTCACCCAGTTACGAAGTCCCGTCTCGCGGTTAACCTGTTTCAGGACGTCACGGACGAGGTTCGCGCCGCTCAGAAGCGTGAGTTTCTTCTCGAAGCCAGCAAGGTTCTCGCCGGCGTCGTCGATTACGAGAATAGGCTGAAGAAGATAGCGCAGCTCTGCGTTCCGACATTCGCCGACTGGTGCGGTATCCACATGCTGGGCGACGACGGTTTTGCCCATCGTGTCACCGTTGCCCATTCTGATCCCGCCATGGTTGGACTTGCTCAGCAGCTTTCGGCGCGGACTCCGTACGACCCGGATTCGAAACACGGCGTGGCCCTGGTCATAAGGACCGGCGAGCCTGAGGTCATCGAGGACATTTCGCCCGAACTCATTCAGAGTTTGGTGTCGGACCGCGAGCTGGCTCGAGATCTTAGCGGGCTGGGTATCCGTTCGTCGATGTGCATCCCTCTGCGCGCACGCGGCAAAACACTTGGAGCCATGACCTTGATCGCTGCCGAATCAGGGCGCACGTTTTCCAGCGAAGATGTCGACTTCGTTAGTGATTTTGCCACGCTGGCCTCAACCGAGCTCGACAACGCCCGGCTTTACCGAGAGGCGCAGCGCTCCTTTGCCCAGCTTGAGGCGGTAGTCTCGCAAATGGGCGATCCTGTGATCTTTGCCGGACCGGATGGCAAGGTTGTCTTCGTGAATCAAGCGGCCTTCAAGGTGTTCGGGGCGGTAAAGGTTGGAGACACCTGGAGAGCCGGAGACTCTCAGCCGGAGAGTGAGGACGGAACTCCTATTGACCCCGATAGATTACCGCTGAACCGGGCCAGCCGGGGTGAGTCGGTGTCGGGCTTTCGATGGCGCGTCAGGAGCAAGGGCGGCCAGATCGTCGAGCTTGAATCTGCCGCCGTTCAGGTGGTCGGGGAAGGCGGCCAGCCGTCAGGTGCTGTCGCCGTCGACCGCGACGTTACCGAACAAGTAAGGCTGCGCCGCCAGAAGGAACTCTTCCTTCTCTCAGCCACACATGATCTGAAAAACCCTCTGACCGAGGTCAAGGGAAGAGCCCAGCTTTTGCGGAACATCGTCCAGAGGTCGCAGCCTACCGATGACCGCGTCATCTCCGGACTCTCCCGTATCGACCAAGCGGCCGATAGAGTGGTCCGGCGACTGGAAGAGCTGCTCGACGCGAGTCGTACGGAAATGGGTGTCCTCCCGTCGAATGACGTTCATGAAGTCGAGCTTGGGGCGCTCTTTGAAAGAGTGGCAGAGCGCGTGAGTCCCATGGCCACGCAGCACGAGATCCAGGTGCTTGACGAGACCGCCCGGGTTCGCGGCTGGTGGGATGCGCCTCGTATCGAGCGTGCTCTGTATAACATACTTGCCAACGCCGTCAAGTACAGCCCCGACGGCGGCAAAATCACCGTCCGCTTATGGACAGAGCGACGCGAGGGGACCGACTGCGCCTGCGTGTCCATCACGGATACCGGACTCGGGATTCCTGCTGCTGACCTGCCCTTTATCTTCGACGCCTTTCATCGGGGACAAAACGTGGACGAAGGCGTGGAGGGTTCCGGCATAGGGCTGGCCGGCGTGAAACAGATACTCGAGCAGATCGGGGGCTGGCTTGAAGTCGAAAGTCAGGAGGGTGCGGGCTCGACCTTCACGGCGACCTTACCTCTGGATTCTCGCCTTCGAAATGACGAAGAGTAGTCCACTTCCGTTAGGGCAGACCTCCGTGGCTCGACGGAGAATTGCGAAAATCCTGGGTCGGCCGGCCCAGTATCAAGTAGGCGAACCCGAGGATACCATGATACCCGCGGAGCCACGCGTTGCGATGCTCGTCGGCCCTGATCCGTACCCGCTCCGCATCGGGGTGGCTGCCTGCCCGCATAAGCCACTCCTCCCAATCGGCCAGGTAGCCTGACTCAAACTGCTCCCACTCACACTGGCTCGCAGTTTCTGTGTGAAGAGGGCGGAAGCCCTGTGCGACCGCGCAATCAACCAAGCCGGCAAGGTCTGCGAGCGAATCCGCCGCCATTCCGAGTGATGCGGCTTGATCGGTTGAAGGCGGCGCCTGCCAGTAGCCGCTGCCGAAGAGCAGTCTGCCTCCGGGTTCGGTCAGCTCGAACAGTGCCCGTAGCGCATCAGTCTGGCTGCCGAAGGCATGGTCGGCCCCGACACAGATCACGACCCGAGCAGGGTCGTGCACGTCGGACGCAGTCGTATGTTCGAACACGACTTGGGCGGACAGCCCACGCTCCGCAGCGTTCGCAGTCGCGCGTGCCAGCAACGTCTCGTCGGTGTCGATTCCACGGCCGCTCGCCCTTGGAGATGCGGCAAGCGTGCGCAGCAGCAGCTCTCCCCACCCACAACCGATGTCGAGGATCCGGTCCGGGGTTTGAGCAGCCAGCGCCGTGGCGAGCGAGTTGGCGCGTGCGCTTGACAGAGGCGCATTGAAGTCTAGGTACTGATACCGGCCGAGAGGTGAAGCGTTCGTCACACTACCTTCTAATGCAGGAAGAGAAGTTTTCGGTCGTCAGTTTTCAGTTGCCAGTTTGAGCGACCGTGGCCGCCCGGGCGATGGAAAACCGGAAGGCGGTGGTCATGTACTGCCAGTCACAGGTCCTTAACCAGCTCCAGCTCCGCGGGGACCGCGTGGTAGCCAAGTGGAATATTGATCGCAAGCATAGGTTTGTTCTCGAAGTCATTTGCGGTGAACATGGAAGTGATGCCGGCTTCACGTGCCGACACGACGGTCTTGTACTTCAGGGCACGCGCGATGCCGCGACCTCGATACTGACTATCGACTCCGGTGAAGTCATTAAAGCTGGAGTCTTTGCCCCGACGAGAGATGCTGGCGACGCCCACGGGCCGGTCGACGTCGAAGGCAATCCAGCTCTGCTTGAGGGCGCTGTTGGGAGATGAAATCCACTTTATCCAGACCTCGAATGGAATGGACCCGAACTCTTCCGTACTCGGTACGTCGCGTGCCGCGCCCAGTGCCATGTCGTAGATTTTTCGTAGCACCGGCTCGTCGTCAAGCCCAATTTCGTCCATAGATTTGAACGTAAGACCGTCTGCTTCAAGTCGCTGCAGGACTTTGAGGTAGCCCTCGACGTTGGCCTCGGCGATATTCAATCGGGAAAACCGGGTGGATCGGCCCGTCTTTGAGAATCCTCGCTTGTCCGCGAAGGCCGAGCCGACGGTATTGTCCTCCGATATATGGGAGTAGATCCGGGTCGCACCATGCAGGATCGCGCGATCCATCATGTGGTGGTACAGCTGATCTCCGATACCCTTATTTCGATCTGCCTTTGACACGCTAAGACTCGCTTGAAAAGTGTGCTCTCGGGCGGCAAACATCGACTCGCTGAGGTCGTAGATGCCCAAAATACTCCCGTTGCTGTCCGCCACCCAGCGCTCCTGAACGAGATTGGGCGGGGAGTTAGCCGGGTCGACCTCCCACCGAAACTCGTCCAACGATGTCGGCGGGAGCCAGGGACGGTTCGCGTTGAGGATCGACACAATCGCTGAGTCGTCGGCGTCGGTTCGACCCCGAATGGTGATGTCCATACTATGGCGTGTTCACTTTCTCATCTCTGCTTTCGTAACGGCGACGCGGTTACGCCAACGCCGTGCCAGTATCATTCTTACCCTCTTAACCAACGCGAGGACAATGTGATTGCTATCACGAAGTCGAAAGGCGGCCGATTATGCATGCCACCTCGCGCGGCTCTAGGGCAGGGTCGGATGTGGGGCTCCGTGTTCGCGCTCCAGTGGGCAAACAGCGATGCGCGGCTCGGCAGGTACACCCGCCAACAGGACGACTTCGCCTTATCGAGATAGACTGGTTGAGATCCAGCGTGGCCGCTCTGTTAGGTTGCCGGCGGCAGATTGATGGGAGCTCTGAGCTCTCTGGAACGCCGTCTTTGAGAAGGAGACAGCTTGGAATAGATCCACAAGCTGTATGTAACTACGGATTACCGGCTCTGGTGGCGTTACGACCACCCGCGAGATGATGTGATCGGGTGTGGAGTCCCAGCAGACCCGGGGAAAGAAGAAAGACTGTTACGGGCAGCCATTCAACCCAATGGGATTTTGAAAAGGCGAACATAACGATCACCAACGCGCAGCCGCAGAGCGTTACCATAGTGATCGGCACATTTTGGAGCCCGGGCCGCCAGAAAGCAAATGGCGACAGAAGCATTGCGACTCCGGCGCTATTGAATACTACGCCTGCCCAGAAATGGTGGGGTGACAAGTTACTCTCAGGGAACACGGCATTCATGAGCAAGCCAAATCCTGCGAAAACCCCGAGCACCTGCACGACCAGCAGGATCCTGTTCTGCCGCACAGTACCGCTCGATCGCCATGGTCCGAGGCTGCAGAAGAACCCCATTAGGAGCAGGCCCGTTACCGCGCAGCCAATTTGGTAGTAGATCGCTCCATTGGGATTGAGGTTAACGTTTCCTAACTGACTCAGCGTGTTGTTATGCCAGGGGGAGTACAGGCCAGGATATTCCGCCGCGGCGAGGCTTGAGAAGAGGACGTATGTCAACGCTGTCGATAGACCAAGAATGAGGGACACCCAAGCCTTAAGGTAGCCGTTCCCATGTTGGCCATATCCTGACTTCGAGCAGACAGAGTGGGCAGGTGGCTTGGCTTCGTCTGGCGCCGGTGCATGGCCTACACCCACGGGGCGGAGCTCAGAAGGTGCTCGGTGACGTAATTCGTCCATGGACTCCATCGGCGTTCATAAGAGATTGGCCCAGCAGGGCTGCCCTAGCATCGGCGTCAGGGAGAGGACGAGATTGAATCAACTCCTGGTGCTCGTTGCTGCCGCTGAAGCGGTTGTCAGATTCTCATCCGGATGGGTGCCCCTGCGTGCGGACTGCCTAGCAGGAGCCAAGCTCTCGAGTCGGCTTGACTCGACTGCCGAGTCGCTTAGCCGAGACGTGTCGGTTGAAGCTTTGGGATCTAGGTTGAATTCCACTGTCACAGTGCCTGGTGGGAGCGGTCCGTAGGGACGGTCCCCAAGGCCAGAGACGGTGACGTGCACAACAGGCGCTTCAAATTCCTTGCTCAGAACTCGAATGATTGAAGGCAGAGTTCCGTGGTTGTAATCGGCGAGTCTCCCCACGTCAAGGAGGAAGAAGACGGACCAGCCGTGATCGAGGAGACCGGATGCGTGTGACAGTGACGCTTGGAGAGCCCCGCGTCTGGGATACCGGAACGAATTGAAGACTAGCTCCACGAGCCACCCCATGCTCGGGCATCCCTCGCCCGGCCAAAGTGTGGACATTCCAATTCGCGCCCGAACGGCAGGCGGCATCATCGCTAGTGCAACGGGAGGTTCCGCTGCATGGCGGTACGGCATGACGAAAATCGCCGGAAGATGCAGGTCGGGCGTCCAGGGCGGGGTCTGTGTAGTGGGCTTGTACAGCAGATTTGCGGCGGCGAGTACGGGCATCTGAAGCATCAGGCGTATGCGCTGAACGCCAGGATAGAACGGCCAGAGTGGGTAAGGATGCTGACCGCCGGGAATCTGCGAAACGAGCAGGCGTTCGAGCTCTGCCACTGTGGTAATGTGTCGTTCGTCGTCGTCGTCGTCGGCATATTTCCCGAGCCTGTCCTCGACTGCCCGTTCGAGAGCCACGCGAGACCTGACAACGGGGCCGATGCCTCCAAGTCGCTTGTCGGGAGGCACCTCGTCGTCATGAGAAGCACTGAGATCGGCCACGACCTGCTCGAGCTTTGGCTTGTGCGATGGCTCGAGAGTGGGGGCCGGCGCACTCACTTCCTCACCACGTTTGCTCGCCAGAACGAAATTCATTACCTCCGCCCGCTTGATCTTTGTCGTGTGGGTGCGCGGGAAGTCGGGCTCGCGCCAGACAGTGAATGATCGAATGTGCTGGTGCGAAGCAAGGTCCGAATTGGCCAGCTTTATGACCCGAGCAGCATTGGTCCCGCCTCGGAGCAAGAGAACGGCGTGCACCTCTGGACCCCACGACGATGGAATCCCAAGAACAACGCAGTCGAGCACGCCGGGGACTCCGCGAAGGGCATCTTCGACATCTTCTGGATACACGTTCAAACCATTGGACAGCACGATCAGATCGCGCTTGCGACCCCTCAGATAGAGTCGACCCTCTTCGTCCATCTCGCCCAAATCACCCGTGTGATACCAGCCGCCGGCCAATGCGGCTGCGGTGGCGTCCGGGTTTCTCCAGTAGCCTTGCATTACATTCGGTCCCTTGACGAGAATCTCGCCCTCGCCGTCGAGCACAATGCCCACCCCAGGAACGGGCCTGCCCACGGAACGCGGTTTGCGATCGGCAATCGAAGTCGTCGTGATGACAGGAGATGTTTCTGACGAGCCGTAGCCCTGGAGGATGGCGATGCCCAAGAGCTCCCACTTATGCTCGAGCTCCGGGTCTAGCGTGGCGCCTCCCGACACGAAGAAGTCGAGCTCTCCTCCAAAACTTCGTATCACGTCATGGAAGAGGATCCTCCTCAGCCGTCGAGGCAGATACTCGGACAGTCGCATCAACCAATGCCATTGGCGCTCCCGCTCTCGGCGCCTGACCTGCTGTTCGATCGAATTCATGAACAAGCTCAGGATTCGTGGCACCACGACCATGGTCGTGACGCGATATTGCTGCATGTCACGCTGAACTGCCGCAGGCTGTAGTGCTGTGGCGATCGCTATGCTCGAGCCTCCCCGCATCGCCAGCATGAGCCCAACGGTTTGCTCCAGAAGGTGGCTCAGGGGCAGGATCGAGAGGGGCCGAAGGTGCGGACCGGACGGGACCACTCGGTTCATGGCCTCGATAGTCGACCTGATATTGCCGTGCGAGAGCATGACACCCTTCGGAGAGCCGGTCGTGCCGGAGGTGAAAATGATCTCCGCCAGGTCGCTCGACCTCACATCTATGTCCGTTTCTCCCGCCTGCGGCGCCATTAGATCGAGGTCCTCGATGTCGATGATGGGGACGTCATGCTGCCAGGCGGTCACGAGACCACGGACTGCGATTGCGATCCTTGGCTCAGACTGTGCTATAACTCGCTCTACAAAGTCCGGACTGCTCCGGACGTCGAGCGGCACGACCACTGCTCCGATCCGCATGATCCCAAAGAAGGTTGCCACCCACCAAGGGCTGCTGGGCGCCCAGATCACAACTCGATCGCCCTTAACCACTCCATTGCTGGAGAGGTATGCGCCTACGCGATCGGCTTGCCGCTTAAGATCACGGTACGTCCATGTCTCGGTTTTCAAACTAGGCCTGTAGAGCAGGACCTCTCGGTCGGCGTAGTTGGCCGAGGTCCAGTCCAGTAAATCGTTGAGAGTCGCTCCTAGCGGATCAATCGTCTTTACGGTGGCCATTTCGACCACTCCTCTCTTTTTCAGCACGCAAGACGGCAATGAATCGGGGGGCGCGGCCCCAGGCCATTGGCCGCCCGCACAACACAGAAGAAATCCAAGTATCCGCTGAATTGCCATCATAGAATCCGCGCGACCGCTGGGATACGGATGAGCAGTCCGGCCAGGCAGAACGAGACGATGATAGCCACCGGCGCCACAATGAGAAACTTGTAGTCACTGGGCATCGTGCTCAGCCGGAGTGCCAGAGCGAACGCCACGATGATCGGCACCTGTATTACGTAAGCGCCGTACTGACTGCGAATTAGACTCCGGCCCATAGGCATTGGATGGTCGCAGACTCTTCGAAACAAGTCAAGCACGTACAACGAGCCGCCAACTGCAATAAGTCCTTCCAGAGCGGCCGCCACCAACGCCTGCCAGTGCCAGCCGCCGGAGAACAGGGTCTGCTGTCCCCGCAGTGGTCCATACAGGACCCCCAAGACGAGGACCATGCCCACCACGGTGGCTGCCAGCACGGAAGCGCCGCACAACCACCAGATGCGATTCGGTAGAGCGCGCAACCAGCCTCGGTCGGCTGCCTCCGCTCCAAGCCAAAACAGGACGACGAATTGTCCCCACTGCCAGAGATGCAGGCTCAGAAACTGATGTGTCGCCATCGGCCATTCGAGGCGGACTAGGAACGTTAACAGGCAAATGCACGCGGCAACCGCAACTAGGTGCCGAACGCCGAAACTGCTCTCCGATGAGGGTATCCTCCGTCCCAAGGCGTGCCAGAGTGCGTAGGTGCTTGAGAAGACGAGCAGAGCGGCCACGAACCACAGAACCCCAGCGTCTAACGGCCAGACCGCCTTCACTGTCCAGGTGATCGGCGACGTGTGCACCTGTCCGAGAGATTCCGCTACCATCAGCTTGGTTAGAGGCATAACAATCACGATGTACACGACCAACGGAAGGCCGAGCCGGAGCAGTCGCTCACGAGTGAAGTTGTTGAGGCCCCGGCGCCGAAGGGAGCCCGGCGTAACCATGCCCGCCAGGAGAAAGAAAAGTCCAAGCCAGAACAAGGACCCGAGCAGGCCGACTATCCCGAGCGCAATGGATGCCACATATGCATGCGAATGCTCTGTGTAGATCCATCCCCCGCCTGGCCCGTAAATCGCGGTTGCGTGGGTAGCGATGACCCCCGCGACCAAAAACACTTTGACGTTGTCCAGATAAACCAACCGTTTTCGAGTCGATTTGATGTCAGCCGGCGCGCTTGCGCTGGGTGCTGCCTGTCTGAGTCCGGTCTCTGCCTGTGGCTGGGCGACCGTGCCTTCGTCTGCCGTCGTTGTGGGAAGCGAAGCTGCGCTTGTCATGATTGAATCCTCCAGGAGATCGCCGGTTTCGACCTCGACGCGTCGCCCGCTGTAAGGCGGTAGTGGTTAGTTTGCAGTCACGACGAGCAGCCGGGATAATGTTCGATCAGCGCTCTTCGCTCTTGGTTGCCATCGATGTAGTCGCCCACCGCCCAGTCAGACTGACCCGAAACGGCGACTGCAGCATAGAGGTCCTGTGATTGCCCTGGGTGAGCACTGGCGACCAAGCTCCAGGTGCTGCCATTCCAGTGAGCAACCATGCTCGTATGAGTGTCCGAGCCCGTTGCACCCACGGCCCACACGTCGTGCGATGTCGTGCCGGCCACACCGTTGAACGAATCAGGGCCGAGGTTCGGTGTTTCAGCGACGTCCCACGTCGACCCGGTCCAATGCTCCGCCAGAGTTCCACCGTCCGCTAACATCGTGGGCGTCGTGCCGCCGACCCCCCAAACGTCGTTTGGACCGATGATGGCCCCGGCTATTAATATGCCGTCCGCCGAGTTGTTTTCCGTGCTCCACTGCAGTCCGTTCCAGTGGTCGATCTCGGTGGAACTGTTTGAAGCCCACAGGTTGTCACTGGACGAGTTTTGCGACCCGCCGAAAGTCCATATATCTCTCCCTTGGGTGCTTGCTACTGCATTGATCGAGGTGCTGCCGGGACCGATGGATGGCGATAACTTCGTGCCGTTCCAATGCAGACTGCCGTTCCCGATTATCCAGATGTCGGTTGGGGACAAGACCGCCATCCCCGTGCCGTATCGCCCAGTGACGCCCTTCGTGCTCTAGGCAACCTTCCAGGTGCTTCCGTTCCAGTGGGCCAGCACGGTCCCGTTGTCTAACGATCCGGCTGCCCAAACATCGTTTGGGGAGGTGGAGCTAACCGCGAACAGGCTGACATAACCGCGACACCCTTGGGGCGAATCCGGTCCAGGAACGCGTGACCAACGAACACCGTTCCACCTCTCGACGAGAGCCCTGCCGTGCTGATTGCCCACTGCCCAAGCATTCTATGGGGATGAGCCCGCGACTGCACAGAGTGCGGAGTCCATCACAGTCGGCGATTGCTGAACTGACCACTTCGAGCAGAACCCTGGAGGCTGCGCATGGGTGATGCCGAGGCCGCAAGCCGTTAGCAGCGCGGCCACAATGGTCACTTCTGCGACACTGTCTACCGTTTTTGCCGTCATCCAGTCGCTCACTGGCGACACTCTCCCACCGTCTGAGGCGATAGTAACCGCGAGCGATCCTCCTACTTCAGTCCGAAGCGCTACCGCATGTGACTGCTGCACACCGCAGAACCGCTTCGCCATAAAGAAGACCAGGCCAAACAGCACTATGAGCGCGAGGCTGATGACGAACTAAGGTATCTCCGACGTATCCCATCCTATCCAGGAGAGCGCTATCCAGAAGAGGAAAACCCCAACCGCCGCACCTACCGTACCCAAGACCAATGCGCGCGTAGTGTTCTCACTAGTCTCCTTAACCACCAACCTTCATATTACCAGCCTTACCCACCAAACCAGAGTCACTATTCCTGTCACCGTGAGAAAGAGTGCCGCGACAGCAACGTAGATCAGCACACTTAGAATAAGTGTGTCTAGCGACTGTTGTTAGTTATACTGCAGCGCCGCCTGAGTGGCGCAAAGGGCGCCTACGAAAACACAGACGCCTAGGAAACCGAGAAGAACCAGCCGCCCCCAGCCGGTGCGTAGAGCCAGGATAGCGATGATAGCAAACATAGCGGTGTCTACAGCCGTTGCCGTAAAGAGCTGACTGACTCCTAGCCCGTTGACCTCTATAGCGACGAGCCCAGTGATTTGAACCGCCACAAGAGATCCCGTCATCTCGATCAACCCCCATCTCACCCCGAGAAGCGCTCGAGCATTGACGCGCCGGCCGCCGAATTCCACGAGCGAAGCCGCGGCAAAGCCTACTCCTACGCTGAACACTAAGAAAACTATCGTCATGTCCTCCATGACCTGCTATTACATAGCTACCTTACCTCCAGTCCCGTCCATAGACCGTCCAAGTAAAGTCGAATTTGCGGTCGCTGACCATTCAAAGTATTGATGTCAGTTATGCCAAAGGAAGAGCCAGAGATAGCAGACCAAGCCCTAGTGGCTCTGGAAGAACTACTCTCTTTTAGGGGGAGAACGCCAGAACTCCAACCACCAGCAATACTGCGTAGCCAAAGACCCCTAGATGCTGTGGTTGTGTGGTGATTTCTATAAGCGCCGCCAGAGACCCTCAACCGACTACAAATATACGCTAACTTGTCAGTATATTAAGCGCACAATAGTTCCTCAGTGTGGACGAGATGTATTTACCCTTCCCTATTTTTGCGGTCGTCTCATGGTATGTAGCGAGCGCTCTCAACAGTCCGAAGTGTACTCTTTCGGCTACTTCTCGCGTGCAAAGGATCGAACCTGACGTCTGGTCGAGCTATGACTCGTTTACCGGTTACACGTTATTAGGAATACCCATCTGGAGCGCCTCTCTTAACGAGATAAGCGCGTAGCTGAACAGGTGTGACCAATGCACTCTATATGTCTCGCGAATGCGACTCGCATTATACTGTTTGTGTACTATACCCAATCTATTGTGGCGTTGAGCTAAGGGTCACCGTCTCCGAGCAAGCCTTTAGTCGCAGCTTTGATAGCCACTCAACGATCTGATAGTGGTATGAGTTTCTTTGAAGATGTAGCCGTTCTGTGTGTCACTAGCATCACGTCGCCGGCGGCTCTGATGGTCTGCGTTGTTTTGTATCTCTCCAGCTCTACGCGTCTACTAGTCAGTTCAAAGTGAGAATTCCGGTATCTGCACCTAGCGAGTACTTAAGCCGTTTCTATCGTTTAAATCAGGTCGCAACCCTATTGACTAAGCATAGCAACAACCTTAGGATGAGCGTTCAGTGGCCTGCCCATCCACTCTAGGCCACCATGACGCCGATCGAGGACTATCGGGATCTACCGCGTGGACCAACGGGCCCTCTAGCGCGAGTTGCTCTGTCCCAAAGTATCATATATTACCTGTACTTATCTTCTGTGATCACGAGATCCTCTATCACGATCCATGTTGCAGCACTCGCTCCGAGTCGATGAGCCATCTCAGATGTCACTCACCTGACTATATTCATCTTATTTAACCAATATATATATATTTAAGAAACTATAGAATACTTTCTTTTATATTCATCCTCTTAATAGTATTTACAGTTCTTAACCTTATAATCTAGTCATCTACTACACAATCTACTCCTAAACATACTCCCACTACCTATTACTTATCTCTCTTAGACTCACTCACCACCATATATCATACCTACTCTATCACCCAATATCTCTACTACACTTATTCTGTTAACTATACCACCAACCACTAAATATACTTTTATCTGATATATAAACATCTGCTCAAGCTATATCCTACAATGAAATTGATCAACTACTATCTATCGTCTAACCCCATCTAAGACACTTATAATCTTCTTTCTTTTTTTTTTTTTTTTTTTTTTTTTTTTTTTTTTTTTTTTTTTTTTTTTTTTTTTTTTTTTTTTTTTTTTTTTTTTTTTTTTTTTTTTTTTTTTTTTTTTTTTTTTCAATCTTTATAATATATTATAATCTCTTTTTTTTTATTATCTAACTATTTACATTATCTTTTTCTTTAATATTTAAACTTATATCTCTATATGGTCAACGAAACTATATTTACTATCTAAAAGCTTTTATTCATTACTATTTTTTCATCACACTAATTTTAACATTTTATTTTATTTTATACATATATCATTATAAACGTTTTTTTTCATTTTGATATCTAATCATCTACTTTATATGTCCATTTTTATATTTTCACTTTTTTTTATTTCTCTTTTTTTCGAAAATTATCTCTAAAACTAGCTTTTTTTTTTTTTTTTTTTTTTTTTTTTTTTTTTTTTTTTTTTTTTTTTTTTTTTTTTTTTTTTTTTTTTTTTTTTTTTTTTTTTTTTTTTCATTCTTCTCAATAACTTCTTATAAAGCTACAATCACAAACTTAATATCTCCATTCATCTAATTTTTCTTATATCACTTTAATCTCATTTTTTTTTTTTTGAGAGAGATCGGCAACTCAGCATCCAGGCCTTAGGAGGTATTGTGTTTCATTGCCAGAACCAGTCCTTTTTTTTTTTTTTTTTTTTTTTTTTTTTTTTTTTTTTTTTTTTTTTTTTTTTTTTTTTTTTTTTTTTTTTTTTTTTTTTTTTTTTTTTTTTTTTTTTTTTTTTTTTTTTTTTTTTTTTTTTTTTTTTTTTTTTTTTTTTTTTTTTTTTTTTTTTTTTTTTTTTTTTTTTTTTTTTTTTTTTTTTTTTTTTTTTTTTTTTTTTTTTTTTTTTTTTTTTTTTTTTTTTTTTATTATTTTTGTTCATTGCCAGCAATTAACCCGATCAATGTGTGGTACATCTGGCTATGTAGAAAATTCACGTTTATGTCCAGGATGGACCCGGAAGGCATACAAATGGACGAGTTCTCACACGCAAACTCTATCGGTGACTGGAGTCCGAACGTTGAGGATAGTGAGGAGCAGCGGTGAGCGTCGCTGGGTACACTCGTAGTTTGTCAACTGTCGGGGCGCACAATGGTCGAGGCGGAGAGAATCTGTCTGGGACGCCTCTGCACAAGTTCGCTCACCTGAGCTCCGAAGAGCGAGTGGCCAGGGGTAAAGCTGTGCGGTGGGAGATACCGCGGCGCAGCCACGGCAGATGGGAGCCACCGGCGAGCCGCATCGACCCAACCGCGTTGCTCGAAGACCAGGCGGCCACGAGAGTTCCCGAACTCGTGCCGATTCGTTACGGACGGATGATTGTGTCGCCATTCGCGTACTTTCGAGGAGCAGCCGTAGTCATGGCTGCGGACCTCGCCAGCACTCCGCGAACCGGTCTGAGGGCGCAGCTCTGCGGGGACGCCCATCTGGCCAACTTCGGTGCTGTCGCGTCCCCGGAGCGGCAGATGCTCTTCGATATCAACGACTTCGATGAAACTCTTGCAGGCCCCTGGGAGTGGGATGTAAAACGTCTGGCGGCGAGCTTCGAAATCGCGGGCCGGGAGCTGTCCTTCTCCCCGGCCGACCGGCGCATGATTGTGATGAGGGGAGTCCAGGAGTATCGCGAACGTATGAGGCTCGCAGCGACAATGCGGACTCTCGACGCCTGGTACGCCTACCTGAATGCGGAGCAGCTGCTCGATTGGGTGCGCGCCGAGGTCAAGGCGAAGCGTCTAGGTAGACAAGAAGCAAGGGAAGCTGCACAGGATGTGGCCAAGGCGCGGACGCGAGACCACATGCGCGCCTTCGGGAAGCTGACCGGAGAGATCGATGGCCAGCTACGAATCGTCGGTGACCCACCGCTGATCGTGCCTGTGGAGGACTTGCTCATGGGCAGCACAGACCTGGACGCTACTCACCGCTCCATGCGACAGCTTCTGCAATCGTACCGTCGAACGCTGGCGCGTGCCCACCATCCCTTAGAGGAATACCGCTACGTGCACATGGCACGCAAGGTGGTAGGAGTTGGAAGCGTGGGAACTAGATGCTGGATCCTGCTGCTGCTCGGACGTGACAACCAAGACCCCTTGTTGCTTCAGACGAAGGAGGCGCAGCCGTCGGTGCTGGAGAGGTTCGTCGGAGCCAGCCAATACCCGAACCACGGCCAGAGGGTAGTACTCGGCCAGCGGCTGATGCAGGCGGCGAGTGACATCTTTCTCGGTTGGCAACGAGTCAGAGACATAGACGGCCATACCCGTGACTACTACGTACGTCAGCTCCATGACTGGAAGGGCGCGGCCGAAGTGGAGACCCTGCGGGTGCAGGGAGCAACACTTTACGCACGCGTGTGTGGGGCGACCCTCGCCCGCGCTCATGCCCGTGCCGGTGACCGAATGGGCATCGCATCGTACATGGGCAAGCGCGACAACTTCGATCGTGCCATCGCGGACTTCGCATCAGCATACGCGGATCAAAACGAGCGCGACTACGAGTCATTCGTCGAGGCCGTAAAGATAGGGCGGATTCGCGTGTACGAAGGGCAGTGAGGGCGGATACAACCTACGCTGATCGGGCTTGTGACCCTATCGGTGATTTAGCAAAAGGGTGTGGCTGAGCGGAAACAGAGGACAGTTTAGCGAGCTGTCTACGCCCGTCCATCAGGCAATACAAGCTCCTTGAATCTACAACGTGGTGGGCGGTAGACCGCGTGTGTGCAGGAACTGAGACTTACACGGATTTCAAGAAAGGGGTGCCGGAACCGTGATCAGAGACCCTTCTTGAGGCGGATACGTCAGGATTGTTGCCAGATCCCGATGACGTTCCCTGAGGGGTCGAGGAAGGTTGCCACCAAGAGGTCGCCTTCGGGATACGGCGGCGTCACCAGCTTGCCGCCCCTCGCGGCAACCTTCTCGAGGGTGTCGTCGACCCGCTCGACGAAAACGTATGGACGGACGCCCGCGTCTCCGGCGACTGGTAGGTCGTCCACAAAGTGGCCAATGACGTGACCGGTACCGTCAGCGAAGCTGGGGCTATCGCGATCGCCATGCACCGTCCAACCGAACACCGCCTCGTAGAAGGTTGCCGATGCCCGCGGGTTACGAGCGGGGATTCGAAGGTACGATATCCCACCGATGCGGAAGACGATCGGCTCTTCACTCATCGATGCCGACCGGCGGAAGGCGGAGCTGTCGCGGACAGCGTATACGCCCAGCCAGGGCACGACCCGGAGCGAGTGCTTCCTGCACGGTGGTCGGTAGCCAACAGCATGAACGATCCTGTTTGACAGCTTATGCGAACAGCAATCGCCGACCATGACGACAGAAGCTTGCCGACAATGGATAGGGCTTGGCTAGTGACCGAACTGACGGGGCTGTCCGTCGCTCGTAGACCGTCTTCGGCGCCCGCTTCTCGAAGTGCCCTGATAGGGCCGGTTGGCCGACTTCCCTTCGCCGTGGCCGCCGGCCGGCGCGCCACCCGCTGGTCGGCTATGGGCAGGGTCACGGGGCGATTCCCGATATCCTCCATCGCGCCTCGGTCGTTCTGAGTTTCTGGGATACGACTCGCGCTGTCCGCGCTCTCCTGATCTGTTCGACACATGCGTCACCCGGGTATTCGAAGCTCGTCGTGGCTCGACACGGGAGATCGGGCGGGCTGCCGGGCGGTGATAGACCCACTCGCCGTCGGCCAGCAGCCGGTCGCTGTCTACGTGGGGAAGATCGGGTGCGCCGAGACGGCGCAGTTTCTGCCACTGACCGCGATCCTCCTCACTGAGGAAGGTCAGTGCTCGGCCGTCAGCGCCGTTTCGAGCGGTGCGGCCAACGCGGTGGGTCAGCCACTGAGGAGTGTCCGGCAGCTCGAAGTTGACGATCAGGCCGACGTTCGCGACGTCGATTCCCCGGGCGGCCACGTTGGTTGCGACGAGAACCCAGGAGTCACCGCGCCGGAACTGAGAGATGACCTTATCCCGGGCATTCTGCGATAGGTTGCCGTGCAGCTCCCCGGCGAAGTGTCCGAGCTTGGTGAGGTCTTTCGTCAGCTTTTTGGCGCCGTGTTTTGTCCGATGGAAGACGATGGTCTGACCCTTCTCGGCCCTAAGCAGCTTGTCGAGGGTGTCGATCTTCGCGCCGTGCGGAACGGCGAGCAGCCCATGCTCGAGGGCAGGAGCCACTTCGGCGATGACCCGCACGCGGACCGGTTCGGTCAGATGCTTCGCGATCATCGTCTGTACCCAGGCAGGCATGGTGGCCGATGCAAGAACTGTCTGGCGGTTCTCTGTGGGAGCGAGGGCGATAATGCGCTCCACGTCCGGTGCGAAGCCTTGATCGAGCATCTCGTCGGCCTCGTCCAGGACGAGGTACTCAACGCGATCGAACTTCAGCACGCGCTGGCCAACGAGGTCGAGGATACGTCCCGGGCAGCCGATGACGACATCGGGAAAATTGCGGAGGGCGGAGAGCTGTTTGCCGTAGCCGACTCCGCCGTAGACGAGTGCCACCCGAAGGGCGGGATCGACGGTTCCCAGCACCATTCCGATCTGGGTGGCAAGCTCGCGGGTAGGGGCCACGATGAGAGCTCTTACTCCATCTTTTCGGTGCCCGGCGAGTCGCTCGACGAGAGGAACGAGGAAGGCGAGGGTTTTACCAGATCCTGTCGGCGCTTCAATGACCGCGTCGAGGCGGCTCAACAGTGGCGGAATAGCCTCGAGCTGGACGGGATTTGGGGTTGTGATGGCATGACGCTGCAGAGCGTCGGACGTGCGCTGACGCACGCCGAGTTGGGCGAATGTAGACAAGATGATTCCTTACTGCAGGTGGGATCTACGTCCCAGGTTGTCCCCTCACTGGAATTGAGTGCCGGTTCTTGAAGACGTCACCGACACGCGGCGAGGAGAGGAATCACCAAGAGGCTTGCCTCGTACTATGGGCGAGGCAACAGTCGTAGTGTAACACATGACATAAGATTTCATGGTCGGGGATCCCGGTCGTCAACTTCCTGACGGTTCCTCGCAAGGGGCCAAAGCGAGCCGCTTTCATCCTTCATGGTGCTCGGCGCACGGGATTACCGACTCTCGATTCGCGTTTGACTGCTCACCGGTCATATCGGCTAGGACTCGCCGGCAGCCCTATGATCTCGCGAGCCTGCCTGGGCGTCGCTATCTCGCGATTCAACTCTCTGGCGATGCGCACAGCCCGTTCTACTGCTTCGCCGTTTCCGGTGAACTTGCGGCCGCGACTGTAGTAGACATTGTCCTCCAACCCGACCCGCACGTGCCCTCCCAGGAGTATGCCTAGGGTCGTTAGCGGCAGCTGGTAGATCCCTATGCCGGCAACGAAATAGATGGATTGTGCCGGCAGCTCCCGAATGAGGTCGAGCACATTCTCGGGCGTGGGGAAGAGCGATGTCTGATAACCCATGACGAATTGGAACACGTAGGGCGGATTCACCAGGCCTTTACGAATCAGCTCGCGGCTGACCCAGTACTGACCGCCGTGATACATTTCCATCTCGGGGACCACGCCGTTTTCGGCCATCTTCTCGGTCAGCCGCTCGATGATTCCGTAGGTAAACGGCAGGCACACGTCGAAGGTCAATGTTTCATGTGGCGACGACAGCGGCCGGCGACGCTCCTTGATCTGGAAGCGGCTCATGTCCGGTCCCATGTTAAGCGATGCCATCTCGGGACGTGCCTCAAGGCACCGGAACCGGTCCTCCATTGTCGTGGTCGGCCCCCCGCCGGTAGTGTTGTTGATGATGAGATCCGGGCAGCGGTCGCGAACTAAGGCATTGACTTCAAGGCAAATCTCGGGATCCAACGTTGTGTCCCATTGGTTTTTTGGGTCACGAGCGTGAATATGTACCATCGAGGCCCCGGCGTCGTACGCCTGCCGAGCCTGTTCGGCGATCTCAGATGGTGACTCGGGGATCGCGGAATTGGACTCCTTTCCCTGGATACCCCCGTCGACCGCGCACGTGATGATCACGGGGTCGAATCCGCCTCGCAGGCGCTCCATCCATTCGTAGGAGTCCGCGTAGTTCCAGCCCGTCATCTAGATGTCCCCCATATAAATCGTCAGTCCACCGACAAAGTCTTGGCGCGAGAGATCGGTCGTCCTGTCAATATTGATATACAAAATGTTGATATTGAAGGCTTTAGCCCGCACCGCGCAGGCCACCTGGTTGAAATTGTAATACAATCTTTCAGGGATGCAGTTGAGCAGTAGAGAGCCCGTTACTAAGACGATCGTCCGTGACCTCAGGGAAGCTATCCTCAACGGTCACCTGGAGCCGGGTCACCGGCTGCCTCAGGAGAGCCTGGCTACGCGGTATCAGGCCAGCCGGGTGCCCGTCCAACAGGCGCTGAGGGAGCTGGAAGATGAGGGTCTGGTGACCCTGGCTCCGAATGCGGGTGCCCGGGTGGCGCGACTAGACCTCAGCGAGTTAGTGGACGTCTATCGAGCCCGCGAGGCCATAGAGCCCATGGTGCTCGAAGAAAGCGTCGTCCGTCTCACCCAGGAAGCTATCGACCGGATCGAGGCGCTGGTGCGTGGAGACGGAGGTCTGCGCAGCGCGTAGCGATCGCCTTGGCTACGTCGAATGCGATCGTCCACTTCACTTCGCGATGTTCGTGGGGGCAAACATGCCCCGACTCTTGGAGATGATTAAGGACTTTTGGGACACAACCCAACGCTACCGGCGAGTTTACGGTCTGGTGCCGGCAACAGTCGAGACGTCGGTGATCGAGCATCGCCTTCTGCTGGACTTGATAGTCGAAAGGAACGCCGAAGATGCGGCGAGCCTGCTTCGAATTCACATTCGAAGGACTCGCCTCGGGCTGGCTCAGCGCGCCGAACTGCTGGAAAGCCACTCGACGGAGGGTCCGAAGTCATCGCACGCCGGCGAGACGAGCGAATGACTCGCCTCGAGGAGAGGGTAGCGATCGTTACGGGAGCAGCCGGAGGGCTCGGCAAGTCGATCTGCGCGGCTCTGGAAGACCGGGGAGCCAGCGTGCTCGGAGTCGACATAACGGGGCTAGATTGCTTCCACGCCGACGTGGGGACCAGCGAGGGCAATCAGGTCATGGTCGATGAGGCGGTATCCAGGCACGGCCGGGTCGACATACTGGTGCTCAACGCCGGCACACAGTTCATGGCGCCGATTCCGGATTTCCCGGAGGACCAGTGGGACCGCCTCCAGAATGTTATGGTCAAAGGTCCGTTTATGGCCATGAAGGCCGCCTGGCCGTTCCTGACCGAGAGACCCGGCGGCCGCATTATCGTGACGGCATCGGTCTCGAGCTTTCTGGCCGAGGCATACAAAGCCGCCTACACCGCGGCGAAACATGGGGTGCTTGGACTGGTAAGAGTGGCGGCCGTGGAGGGTGGACCCATGGGACTCACCGCCAATGCCGTAGCTCCAGGTCTGATGTTGACGCCTCTGATCGAGGGTCAACTCGACGACCACGTCCGGTTGCGCGGCGTCTCCCGCGAGCAGGTCATAGAAGGGTTCGTGGACCGGCAACCTGTTAAGCGAGCTCTTGACACCACGGAAGTTGCGGCACTCGTTGCCTTCCTGGCCGGGAGTGAGTCGTCGGGCATCAATGGGGTCTGCATACCTGTCGATCTTGGAATGATGGCGTGCTGATCTGCGTGGGGCGAGCAAAAGAGTACCGATCATCGGGAAAGAGTGGTGAACAATCATGACCGAGGCCCTCCTCCGCGAAGGCGACCGGGCGAAGGCATGGCTATGACACTCGCTCCCGCCTCGGGAAATGCCGTATCGTTTGGTCGGAGAATGACCGACCTGACATTGGCTCATCCCGACACTGTCGCGATCACGTTCGTGCCGGACGGAACCGGCGCGCCGGAATCGGTCACCTGGGGCGAGCTGGAGCGTCGCTCGAATCAGGTGGCGCGACTATTCGAAGCCGAGTCGGTTGGGCAGCGCTCCACGGTGGTGATAGGCCTTGAAAATTGCGTGGAGCACTACGTTGCGGCGCACGCCGCCTGGCGGCTTGGGGCCCTGGTTCTGCCGGTCAGCCACCGTGCGCCGGAAGCGGAGCGAAACGAGATCTTGACGCTGGCGAACCCCGCGATGGTCATTGCTAATTGGGGACGGTGCGCGGACTTCACGACGATGTCTTCGCAGGAACTCTCGCAGGCGTGGTCTTTGTCTGCCGTGCCGCTGCCCGATCGCACTCCGAATCCCGGAAAGGCAGTGTGTTCAGGAGGTGGGTCCGGAAAACCCAAGATCATCGTGACCCCCGGCCCCCTGGCCTTTGCTCCAGGACAGATCGAGGCGCGACTCAACCCGATGACTGGATTCCGTCGCGGGCAGGTACAGATGATTACTGGACCGCTGTATCACAATGCTCCCTTTATCTGGGGGCACTTCGGCCTCTTCGAGGACCAATCGTTGGTGGTGTTTCAGCGATTCGATGCGGCAGTGGTAGTAGACGCCATCGAGCGCTATCGAATCAACTTTGGTTTCCTGTCGCCGACGATGATGCTTCGCATCATCAGGCTTCCGAACATCGAGGAGCGCGACTTCTCCAGTATCGACTCGATATTTCACAGCGGCGCGGCCTGTCCGGAGTGGGTCAAGCGTGCTTGGCTACATCTCCTTGGTCCCGAGAGGGTATGGGAGGGCTTTGGCTCGACCGAAGATGAGGGGACGGTATGGATCCGTGGAGATGAATGGCTGCAACATCCGGGAGCCGTCGGCAAGCCCCATAACTGCGATGTCCGGATTCTCGACGAGCAGCGCCATGACCTGCCCGCCGGAGTTGTCGGCGACATATTCACGAGGCCGCGAGGAACATCAAAGCCTACCTACTACTACATCGGATCGCCCCCGGCCGAGACGACGGATGACGGATTCGTGAGTGTCGGAGACCTGGGAAGCCTGGATGACGAAGGCTACTTGCACGTAGCTGACCGCCGCGTTGATCTCATAGTTACCGGTGGCGCAAACGTCTTTCCCGCCGAGGTCGAGGCTGCCTTGTCGGCCCATTCATCGGTCCGGGACGTCGGCGTTATCGGTCTGGCGGATAGTGATTGGGGCAAGCGGGTTCACGCCATTGTCCAGCCGGTTGATCCAAGCCATCCGCCGTCCGTAGAGGAGCTGAACGTGTATGTCAGACAGCGGCTCAGCTCCTACAAAGTACCGAAATCATACGAATTCGTCAGCGAGCTGCCTCGCGACCTCTCGGGAAAGCTACGCCGTAGCGCACTCGTCGCCCAGCGAGAGGGCGACGTTCGGTCCTCTCCCGTAGTATCCGAGCCTCGCCTCTCCGGCCACTCTGAGCCACTCAGCCATTGAGCGCATCTCTGCCGAAACCGGTATACATTGCAGGGGTCGCTGAAACTCCGCTTGGGATAGTGCCCGATCAAACCGAGATGTCGATGCTTGCGCTCGCCGCTCGAGAAGCGCTCGCCGAAGCGGGTATGAGCCTGAGAGACGTCGACGGTATCTTCGTGAATTACATGGGCGAAGAAGGATCGGTTCAGGTTGGAGAGTATCTAGGAATTCAGCCCCGGTACGCCGATTCATCGGACTTGGGGGGCGCCGCCTTCGTGGCCTTCGTTCATCACGCTATGCTGGCCGTGTCCTTGGGCCGTTGCGATGTCGCATTAATTGGATTCGCTTCGCGCCAGAGATCTAAACGTGGTCGCAACGTCAACTGGATGGGCGAGGCCGGCTCGATCATGGAGCAGTTCCAGAGTCCGTACGGACTGCCGACGCCGATTGGGCAGTACGCGCTCGCTGCATCTCGCCACATGTATCAGTACGGAACGCAGTCAGAGCAGCTGGCGGAGATCGCGGTCGCCGCGCGCCAGTGGGCGCAGCTCAATCCCAAGGCCTGGGCTCGGGACCCACTGACCGTCGACGACGTGCTGACCTCTCGCATGGTCTCGGATCCCCTGCACAAGCTCGATTGCTGCCTTATAACTGACGGTGGCGGCGCGGTCATCGTCACCAACCAAGAGCGGGCGCGCAACGCAGCGAAAAAGCCGGTGCGCGTCCTTGGAGCTGGGGAGAGCACCATGACGTGGCACATTGGCAATATGCGCGACATTACCGTTACCCCTGGTCAGGTCTCCAGTCGCGAGGCGTTCGGCATGGCTGGGGTCACGCCCCAGGATGTGGACGTATTCGAGCCCTACGATGCCTTTACGATTACGGTACTGCTTCAGCTCGAGGACGTCGGTTTTTGTCGGAAAGGCGAAGGCGGGGCATTCGTCGAGGATGGCCGTCTCGCCCCCGGCGGGTCACTTCCCAGCATGACCTCGGGTGGCGGCCTTTCCTACAATCATCCTGGTGCTCTCGGCGTACTCCTCCTGGTCGAAGCCGTCCGCCAGCTCCGAGGCGAGGCGGGCGATCGACAGGTTCCGAACTGCAAGATCGCAGTTGCCCACGGAAATGGCGGCTTCCTCTCGACTGCAGCGACGGCGGTGTTGGCTCGTGACTAAAGAACCAATAGCCTACGGTGATCCGCTGACAGTTCCCTTCTGGCAAGCAGCACGCGACCACCGGCTGGTGCTTCAGCGATGTGTCAACTGTGGCCAGTACCAGTTTCCCCCGCGCCCGTTCTGTCTAGACTGCGAGGACGGAGAGGTGGAATGGGTCGAATCGAAGGGCTTCGGAGAAATCTATGCCCTTACGACGGTGCGTTTCGAGGTTCTTCCGGATCTGCCACCCCCCTATTCGGTGGCGATCGTGCAACTGGACGAAGGACCGCGGATGCTGGCAGGCATAGCCGGGGGCAGAGGCGCGATTGGCGAGAGAGTCGAGATCAGGTGGCTTGACCGAGCCGAACTTCCCCCACTGGCAATGTTTGAGACGGTACGATGACCGAGAACACGCTGCGGTTGCGCGAACGCGTAGCGATTGTAACCGGCGCGGGAAGCGGGTTGGGGCGCGCGCATGCTGCTTACCTCGCGGCTCAGGGAGCCAAGGTGGTCGTCAACGACCTCGGATCCAGCGTTGACGGTCAGGGACAAGACGTCGCGCCTGCGCAACGAGTAGTAGACGAAATTCGAGCGGCAGGCGGCGACGCCATAGCCAGCCGGCATGATGTCGGCGAGTGGAGCCAGGCAGGAGAGTTAATTCAGCAGGCTGTGGACGAGTATGGCGATCTCCACGTGCTGGTCAACAACGCCGGCATCCTGCGGGACCGCACTCTCGCCAATCTGACTGAGGATCGAGTGGGACGCGGTCATCCGCGTGCACCTGAAAGGCCACACCGCCACCACGAAACATGCGATGACCTACTGGAAGGAGCGTAGCAAGCAGGGACATAATCCTCCAATCATCGGTTATACACACGTCTTCGATTGCCGGACTGGCGGGCAACTTTGGACAAGCCGCGTACAGCTCCGCCAAACTGGGAATCGTCGCACTTTCGTGGGTTACGATGCTCGAGGGCGCCTCGATAGGCGTCCGCTCCAACGTGATCTCACCATCAGCCCGGACACGGCTGGCTCTCTCCGTTCCCGGATTCTACGAGAGCGTTCAGGCGCCCGAAGATCCCGACGATTTCGATTTCTACAGTCCGGAGAACGTTTCACCCGTGGTCGCCTGGCTGGCGCAAGCCGCCTGCCCGGCGAATGGCCAGGTGTTCCAGATCGGCGGAAATCGCCTACTAACAATACGCGTAACGGAGATCGTAGATGATCTGGCCACCGATGGACAGTGGACGTTGGAGTCCCTCGACGCGGCGCTGGCCGGCAAACTCATCGAGCCAGTTGGACTCCAAACCTTTCTAGACCGAATGCATCCCGACGACTGATCAACCGATAGGCACGACTGTCGAGTCATGGCTCGTTCTTTTTCTCCGCCTCGAAGACGCCGGTTGGCTGGACAAATATCGCGTGAGTTACGGTGCCGTCGCTATCGGTCTTGAACTCGACGAGGTAACCATCCAACCCTTTGATCTTGAACTGGTTCTCCCTGTATCGTTCCAACTCGTGTCGAGGCTGTGCGGGAAGCGTCAGTACGAGAGCGTCTTCATGTTCCAGTGAAACCACGGCAGTTCGACCCAACACCTCATACTCTCCGACGAACCGCTTCAGGAAGTCGGGGGTCACCCCGATGTCGTCTGGCGCTCTGGAGTACTCGCCGGCCGGCATTGTCGGCTCCAGCGCGACCCACAGTCGGTCGATGTCACCTCCAATACTGGTTCCAAAGCTCACTGGGATACGCACCTCGACCACTCTCATCTCGTAGTGGAAGACATCGTAGTGGTAATGAATGAGCGGAAACATCTCGCCGTTGTAGCCGAACGTAAGGCCAACATCGTTCCGGCCGATGGTCACACGCCCAAATCCCGGGTGGTCGAAGCTGCCCACGTATGCGTCCAGATCGTGAGACGGGCCGGCGCTTTCAACCTTCTCCGTATCGCTGCGCTCCTTGCCCCTGGCCAGGGCGGCCACGGCTTCGTCGTGCACCTTTCTGACCGCGGGCTCGAGGTCGCTTGGCTCGCGACCCCTGAGGCGATCGAGTGCGTTGTAGGCGATGATGAAGGGCACGAGGCTGCCTCCGAGATTGGTCTGCACGACCACTCCCGCGTTGTGCTTCGGGAGGAAGGCAACCTGTCCGAGGAATCCGTCAATCGCGCCGCCGTGGTGAACCAACGTGTCGCCATTGTAGGTTTCGATGAACCACCCCAACCCGTAGGACCCGCCGTCGTTTTCCGGCAAAGGCAGAAACGGCGCCGGCATAACCATGTGGCCGCGATGCATCTCCGCCACCTGCGGCTCAGAGACGATTTGACGGTCGTCGTGCCAGCCCTTGTTGAGGTGCAGCAGCAGCCATTGCGTCATGTCTTCGACGTTGGCGTTTATCGAGCCCGCCGGCCCCACGAGGTCGATGTTTCGAAAATCGACCTGTCGAACGCTCCCGTCCTTTTCGACATACGGAAGCGCGAAGTCATCCGATGCCTGTGATTCCTTCACGGAAAAGTTCGCGCTGCCCATACCTAAGGGGTCGAGTATGCGCTCTCGAACTACCGTTTCCCAATCGCTGCCGGCGACTTCTCCCGCGAGGTACCCCGCCGTCAAAAACATCAGATTCTGATACTGAAATACCGTCCGAAAGTCCGCGCTCGGCGCCAGGTAGCGGAGTCTTCGAATGAGGTCCGCACGCTTGCTCGTTGTGTTGTTGTACCAGAGGTGATCGTATCGTGGCAGACCCGATCGGTGAGTCACCAGGTCTCGCGGCGTGATTCGCTCGGTGGTGAATTGGTCGTACATGGCGAACCACGGCAGGTAGTTCCGCACGGATGTGTCCCAGTCCAGCTTCCCTTCGTCAACCAGCGTAGCGAGTGACATTGTCGTGAACGCCTTGGTCGACGAGCCGATGGCAAAGATGGTTTTCGTCGTTACCGGCAGGCGCCGTTCGAGGTCGCGATAGCCAAACCCCTCGCTCATGATCACTTCGCCGTCCTTGACGACGGCGACTGAAACCCCCGGCACGTGCCAGCGGCTTTGCACTCCCTCGATGAAGTCGCGAAATCCCTCAAGCTCTCGGCCGGCCGCCGGGGCAACTGCTGTCATGGCATCTCCTGTGGTCGCAGTGGTTCGGTCATGGTTGCTTCGAGATAGGGCCGGGAGGCAAGCACGTGGCAGGTCGAGCTGGTGCGAGAGGAGGATGCCGGCGAGGAGCGCCCACCCCGAGCGCTCCTCGCCAACATGTCAACGGGTGCCCTTAGCCTCCGCGATGGAGGCTTTGTATCTGGTTCACCTACGCAATGTAGATGTCCTGGATGGCCCATGCGCCGGTGGAGTCGAAGTGCACGCCCTTTATTCGGGATCTAACGCCCAAGAGAACGGTCTGGTCGGCGATGCCGACGAAGATAGCCTTCTTGTTGACGCGCACCTGAATCTGGGCATATATTTTTGCGACCTTCTTCGAGCTGAGAGTGGTACGCCCCAGGACCAAGAGCTTGTCGAGTGCGGCGTCGTGCGTCCGAGTCCAGTTGAGCCCGCCGTGCTCCTGGCTCGAGTGGAGCAGGAAGTAGAGGACATCAGGGTCGGAATACGAGTAGTTGAGGAGGTTGATGTCGAAGTTCCCGGCGTTGGCCGTCGCGATCCAATCGCCGAGGCTCTTGGAGACGATGTTGACTTTCATGCCGGCCTGAGCGAGATTGGCCTGCATGATCTCGCCGATGGTGGTGAATGGTGCGACGGACGGCACGAGTATCGTGTACGGTCCGTGGGCGTGGTACTTATTGATAATCTTGGCGGCAGCTTTGATGTTGAAGGCCGGCATTGAGCTCTTGGCTGACTTGTCGTAGAACGGGAATGCGGGCGCCAGCGGACCGTAGACGGGGCTGCCCAGGCCGTTAAGGGCGGCCTTCACGATTCCTTTGCGGTTGATAACGCCGGCGACCGCCCTCCGTACCTGAACGTTGTTAAAAGGCTTGTGGGCGGTATTGAACGACAGCCAGATGAGGTTCGTCGCGGGGAGGTTATGACGTACGATCTTCTTGTTGCCCTTTACGCGGGAGAGCTGAGGCCCGGGGATGTTTGTGAAATCCAGGGCCCCGGTCAGGAGGTCGCTGATGGCGGTGTCGTCGCTAGGAATACTCTCGAATATCACCTTCGAAACGTACGGTTTGCCCCTGTTGTGCACCCACGGCGGGGCGAAGTTGCGGTGCTTGTTGACCACCAATGTCACTGTGCTAAAGGCCGGGCCGGAGCTCTGCACTTTGTACGGCCCCGTGCCGATCGGATCGCTGCAGCTCTTCGCGCCCTCTCTGGAGGTCGCCTTCGGGTCGAGTATTCCGGTATACGTCGACGCCAGGTTCGTCAAGAGTGGTCGGTTGGCGGCCTTGAGATCGAGCCTGACCGTGTACTTGTTGATCACTTGCGTGTCGGCAACCGACGCCAGCATGGACGCGGTGACGGGGGACTTCGTAGCGGGGTTGAGCGCCCGGTTGAACGTGTACTTCACAGAGTTGGCATTGAAGGGATCACCGTTCGAGAAGCGGACGTTATGACGTAGCCGGAACGTCAACCGAGTGCCCCCCTTGGAGACAGAGTAGCCAGTGGCCAGGTTTGCGACGTAATGCCCTTTGGCGTCAATCGACAGCAGCGAGTCCACTACATATCCCGTTACAGCAGTAGAGGCCGCGGCCGCCGTCTTTTGGGGGTCAAGACAATCGGGGCTATCGGTGTTGCGGAACGTGTACGTGCCGCCGTACTTAGACTTGGCCGCGGAATGCGCCTGGGCCGCGGAGGTGGACCCCGCCACCGCCAAGAGGCTCACGGCTCCTAGAGCCATGAACGCGCGGCCGAAGCGATCGAAACGGGAAGCGTCTTTCGTCATGTAGCATCTCCTTCTGACCGCAGGAAAGCGGCAGTAATCGGTTGAGTGTCCCTCGTGTTGAACAGCACGGCAGCCCAAATACAGCTCCCGATTGAATGATTGTAGTGGAGCGTCGCGTGGTATGCACTATAACTCCACACAATTTCCCTCCAGGTGGTTTGGAAGTTTTTCTGATTATCAGGAAGACGCGCGATGGTAACATTCGGAAACAAAAAGGGGCGCAGGGCTCACCTGCTGTGCGCGGCTTGGTCCAGTGATCGCGTTCATCATTCGCCGTATCCTCATTGCCATTCCACTTCTGTGGGCCGTGTTGACCCTGACGTTCTTTGCGTTTCACGTCTTGGTTCCCGGAGACCCAGTCAGCATCATGCTGTTCGGACGGGGAACGGCGGCCGACCGGGCGCGGCTCCGCCATGAGCTAGGACTGGACCGCCCGCTGTTCGTCCAGTACTGGAACTTTCTAAAAGGCGCGGTTCACTTCGACTTCGGAAACTCGATACAGAGCCAGACCTCCGTTGCTCATGAGATCGCTATCCGCTTGCCGACCACGCTGGAGCTGGCCTTCAGCGCGCTGATCCTGGCAACACTTTTTGGGTTAGCCGGCGGGATTCTCAGCGCAATATTCAATCGCAACCCAATCGGTATAGGTATTACCAGTCTGGCCGTGCTTGGCTTTTCAATCCCAGAGTTTGTGTTGGGCGTGCTGGCAGGTCTGATATTTGGCGTCAAGTTGGGATGGCTGCCGGTTTCCGGCTCGGGAGGGATCAAGTATGAGATCCTTCCCGCTTCCTGTCTGGCACTCGGCCTGGCGGCATCACTCACGCGTCTCATGCGCTCGACCATCTTGGACGTGATGGGGCAAGACTTTGTGCGGACAGCAAAAGCAAAGGGCGTACGTGGCTGGATGGTCATTGTCAAGCACGTTTTGCGCAATGCCATGCTACCGGTGATCACGGTCTATGGCCTCAGCGTTGCCACCCTACTCAGCGGCGCGGTCATAATCGAGAACGTCTTTGGATTGCCTGGCATTAGGATCGCTTGCCCTCCGGGCCGTCAGCAACCACGATTTCCCGGTTGTGGAGGGCACCACCTTCTTCTTTGCGGTGATATTGATCACGGCGAACTTGGTTGTCGACGTGGCGTATGGGTTTATCGACCCGCGGATTCATTACTCTTGAACGAGCCGGACGCCACAAGAACCGGTTCGTGGGAGCCAGGCGAGGTGTCGCCGCTTTCCTCCCAGGCGATATCGCACTGGGGTTCTCCGCTCGTCGCGGTAGATGCCGTCGATCTTGCGGAGGAGGACGAGGTTGTTCCTCCCAAACGCCTTCAGAGCGTGCGCACCCTCTCGAAGAATCCCAAGTTCGTCGCCGGATTCATCCTCTTCGGCACAATCGTGATCCTGGCAATTCTGGCACCGCTTATCGCTCGGTACAGTCCCGACGCGATCGACTACAACGCGCTCAATCAAAATCCAACTGCCGCCCACTGGCTCGGAGCCGATTATCTGGGGCGTGATATGTGGTCGCGGCTGGTGTGGGGCGCTAGAACATCGCTCGTTGCGGGCATGTTGGTGGTAATTGTCTCCTTTTGTATTGGAGTGCCGTGGGGCCTGGCCGCCGGCTTTGGGCATCGCTTTGTCGACGACGGTCTGATGCGCCTCGTCGATGTCTTGCTGGCCTTTCCAGGGATTGTGCTTGTATTTGGAATAGTGGCGATTCTGGGAGCCGGCATAGGCTCCGTGGTCGTGGCATTGGGCATAGGCGGCATCCCCGCATATGCCCGCGTGGCGCGAGCGTCGACGCTGAGCACCAAGGAGCGAGATTTCGTCGATGCCGCCCGCGCCCAAGGCGCGGGCGCTCTGCACATCATGAACCATCACGTGTTTCCCAACATCGTCGATCCGCTGGTCACTCTGGCCACACTGAACCTGGCCGGCGCGATTCTCGCGACGACGGCACTCAGCTTCCTGGGAATTGGAACTCAGCCACCTGCGGCAGACTGGGGCACCATGCTGGCCAATGGGTTCAATTACATGTTCGAGTCCTGGGCTCAGGTCGTTTTCCCAGCTCTCTTCATCATCGTCACGGTGTTCGGCATCAATCTGATGGGCGACGCCGTCGGCGAGGTGTTGAACCGACAATCACAACGGGGATGATGCGGGCCTAAGCGCCGCGAAAGGTATGCGCCCGCCGGAGCAACCGGATAACGGGAGGAGAGGAACATGTCAAAGGCGTTCGATACGCTTATCCGAGGAGGCAGGGTCGTCGACGGGACGGGAAATCCCTGGTTCTATGCCGATGTGGCGTTGTCGGGAGATCGCATCCTACGCGTGGCGCCGGCCGGCTCGCTGGACGAAGGCGAGGCTGAAGGGGTCGTCGATGCGCGGGGAATGGTTGTATGTCCCGGATTCATCGATATCCAGAGTCATTCCATCGTGCCACTGATGATCGACGGTCGCTGTCTGTCAAAGATCACCCAGGGCGTAACCACCGAGGTGATGGGCGAGAAGTGGACGCCCGCCCCAGCCGGGGGCCGGACGAGCGAGGATGACTCTCTCGACTTCCTGAAAACCTTCGATGAGCTCAAACCCTGGGAACCTCGCGTTGCGGCAGTGGACGCGGTTCTCCGACTGGCTCGATGCCATGATCGACCACGGTGTTTCTCCGAACATCGGGTCGTTTCTCGGGGGCGGGACGATTCGCTCGTATGTCAAGGGCATGGACGAAGGACCGGCAACGCCGGACGAGCTCGAGCAAATGCAGCAGGTGGTAGGCGATGCGATGGAAGATGGCGCCTTCGGTGTTGCCTACGCGCTGATCTATCCGCCCGATGCGTTCGTTGCCACCGACGAGCTGGTGGGCGTTTGCTCGGCCGCGGCGCGACATGGTGGTGTGTACATTACCCACATGCGGTCCGAGGGCGACCAGTTGACAGAGGGAATCGAGGAAACCCTCGAGATCGGAAGGCGGGCAAACATACCGGTCGAGATCTATCATCTCAAGATCGCCGGCAAGTCGAATTGGCCGAAGGTGACCGAAGCGATTCGGATGGTTGACGAGGCTCGAGCGGGCGGCCAGGATGTGACCTCCGACATGTACCCCTACACGGCCGGCGGGACCGGTCTGTCGTCCATCTTTCCCCCGGACTTCTCTGCTGACGGCAAGTTCTTCGATAACCTGCGCGATCCCAGAGCTCGGGCGCGAGCCAAGGAGGAGGCGATGAACCCAACCGGCGGCTGGGAGGCGATGGGAACTCTCTGCGGTCCTGATGGGATTGTTCCGGTCGGTCTCCGCAAGCCCGAGAACAAGCAATATCGCGGCAAATCTCTTGCCGAGATCGGCCGCATGCGCGGCCAGGACTGGGTCGATGCCGCCATCGACCTTCTCCTGTCAGAGTCTCAGCGCATAGGCACCGTGTATTTCATGATGAGCGAAGAGAATGTTGCCCTCCAGCTGCGTCAGCCATGGATGAAGATATCGACGGACGCCGGCGGAGTCGACCCAGCGTGGGCCGAGGAAAAGGGCCCGACCCATCCCCGAGCTTACGGCACATATCCTCGCGTGCTCGGGAGGTACGTGCGAGAGCAGCATGTGCTGTCGCTCGAAGAAGCGGTCCGAAAGATGACCTCCTCTGTGGCCGCCCGCCTGTCGATTCAGGACCGCGGACTGCTACGCGAAGGATACCTGGCCGACGTCGTCATCTTCGATCCTGAAACCGTCGGCGACAACGCCACATTCGAAAGCTCGCATCAGCTTTCGACCGGCATTCGAGACGTCTGGGTTAACGGAAAGCGCGTGCTGGACCAAGGGGTGCATACCGGAGCCACCCCAGGGCGCATCGTCAGAGGCCCTGGCTACCGCCAATCAAACTGAACTTCATGCAACCGCACTTCCCTCGAACCCCGAGCGATGGAACCGATGCCCGACTTCTAATGACTCACTGAGATCCATCAAGTCTCAGAACGCGAATTCCCAGCTCCAATGCCAGCCGGCTGTCCGGATCGTCCAGCGCAACGCCGGCGACCTCGGCAATGCGTGTCACCCGGTACTCCAACGTATTGCGGTGGACGTTGAGCTCCTGAGCTGCGGGGCGGAGGCGGCCCATGTTCCGAAGGTATGCCCACAGCGTCCGTACGTACTCGGTCCCGTGCTCCTCGTCGTACTCTATGATGCGTTGCAGCGCCGGTGTGATCATCCCCTCGTGCTCTCGGAGCGAGAACAGCACGCGGTGAATGCCGAGGTCGTCGTAGTGGACTGCGCGGTTGCCGCCCCACATCGACTGCCCGAGCTCGGCCGCAAGCTCCGCCTGTCGAAAACTCTCGGCCATATGCTCCAACGATGGAAAGTCTCGGCCGATCCCGACCGTGACATGCATTTCCGGCAGGTACGCGGCCACACGTTTTACTATCGAGTCTGCCAACCGGACGGCGATGGCCTTACGCCCTGCGGTTGACTCTTCGTGAGCGTCGAGCAGCACGATGACGCTCGAGCTTCGCATCCCTATCAATGCCCCCGGATCTATGGCCAGGACATCCAGTCGGACCAGCTCGATCAGCTTCTCCTGGGTACGATGGAGCCGGGCGCCCCTCTTGCTGTGCCGCAGGCGAAATGCCTCGAAGTCGTCGATTGAAACCACTAGAGCCTGCTGGAGCCGTTCTACGTTCCAGCCGACGGACAATCCGATTGTCCTAATGTTCTCCGGATCGCTGATCCTCCCACCGACGACCTCGTCGACCAGCTCCGCCCGCAGCATGGACTCCCGACGCATGTTGAGCTGCTGTCGGACGAAGATCGCGCCGGCCACATCCGAGGCCTGCCGGATCGTGCCGTAATCTCCTTCGCTTAGAGCTCGAGCGGTGTCGGTGGCCCAGATAATCCCAAACAGCTCCGACTCGGCGGCGATACGCATGGCGACGCGGCCGGAAAACCCCAGCTCGGGGCGGGCTTCGAAATGTTGCGGCCAGTCGCTCGTTTTGACCCGGGCGAAGAAACGTCTGAAATCGGGATGCTCCATGACCTTGGCGTCGGCTTTCCGGTGGAGAATCGTTTCGACCCGGTCCTGGTCGACATCGCTTCCAGTGGGCGAGCTAGCCAGAAGCTCATGCGCCGGTGTTTCGATTGTCACGGAATTGCCGATGAGACGTCCGAGCGTCTCCGCGACGCTCTGGAGGGTTTCGGCCATACGCAGCTCGGGCAGCACCGGCTCCTCGTGGATCGCGCCGAGAGAGCGGCTAAGCTCGTTGGCCAGCGACCGCACGTCGGCGTCCACAGCCAGCAGGCCGACGGCTACGTGCGATTCGGCAGCGAGCCGAGAAATGGCCTCGCCCGTACCGGCCGACAGTGCCCCGGCAGGTATGAGAACGGCAGCCACATCCGCCGCATCGCAGGCCTCAAGAAGGCGACGTGCCGAAGCGGCAGGCAAAGGAGCGTCTCGCAGCACCAGCAACTCGCCGGATCGACAGTCCGAGATCTCATCCGCCTCGGCAATGAACGTCACGCAGTTGACGGTGCGCGCATCGGCAGTGGAGTCCGAGTACATGCACCGCAGACGGGGCCCAAGGATGTCCCGAGTCTGTCCGACGCGCAAAGCCATAGTAGAGGGTACCCTACCACCGTGCATGATGCACAACCTTTCCCAGGCTCTTTCAGAAGAGCTTCCAAAGCGTCGCTCCGGATGACCGTGACCCGCAGGATGCACGGGTCTTAGGCGATACTGGCTGAGAGACGGTGCGAGGCAACAAAATGAGGACATTCACGGTGATGGCGCCGGTTGCCTGTCCTAACTGCCGGCGCCTTACTGCATATCGAGTAGGTTTTGCCTCGCTCATGGCCACCGCGCCGGCCTACTTCTGGCCCCTGCTATTCACCTTCGCGGTGATCTTCGAATTGGCGATGCGCTCCAGTGCTCACGTTGACTATCAATGCCAGGCCTGTGGATATTCGTGGCGGCTGCGCTAGGCCGCGGACACGCAAGATTTCACGCTAAAGTCAAGGTCGACCCTGCCCTTGATCGGCAGTGGCCGCATACAGCAACGCCTGCACGGCCCATCGAACCAATTCCTCCGGAGTCGACTCGCGATCGATGAAACGGTGTTGCTGCAATCCCTGCACCGCAGCGATTATGGCTGCGGCGAGCTGTTCCGGTGAAGGCCGAAACTCCGGCACCGGCGCTTCGCCGGCCGCGGTAAGGAGGCGCGCCAGTCCGTCCCGATCCTCCCGAAGATCCGTCGCTAGCTCGTTCATCAGACACGAATCCCCGAGGGCCAAGAGCGCGAACTCGAGCTGCAGCTTGAGCAGCCGGCGCGACTCGGGCAGATCGACGCCTCGCGCCGCCATGAGCGCCGCATGACCCAAGCTCTCTGAAGGGGTTTCGTTCTCCGTCCCGAATTCAAACGGCACTGCTACCTGTCGGATCACCGCCAGAAACAGGGCTTCCTTGTTCCGAAAGTTGGAGTAGACGGCGCCCGTGCTCAGTCCGGCACGGGAAGCGATCTCCTGCAGGGAAGCTTCATGGAAGCCGCGCTCCGCGATCACGTCCGCCGCCGCCTCGATCAGGAGATTCCGGGTGCGCTCCTTTTTTGCTGCCCGCCCGGTTGGCTCCGCCACTTCGGCTTGCACTGTCAATGCAGGATCATCCGTGCTAGCATCAATCACTGTTAATGATAACACTATTATTTAACGATCCTTACTGAACCAGAGCGCGATAGGAGCACCTGATGGCAACGACCGAAGTACCGACCGGAACGGCTGCAGCACTGGAGGAAAAAGTAACGGAGCTCGCTCAAGGACTCGAGGTACCTGGAGTTGCGGTCGGCGTGCTCGTCGACGGCCGGGAAGACTACGCCTTCCACGGCGTCACCAGTATCGAGAATCCCCTCCCGGTCGATGCCGGTACCCTTTTCCAGTTCGGGTCCACCGGCAAAACTTTCACGGCCACGGCCATGCTGCGGCTGGTGGAGCAGGGACGCGTTGACCTCGACGCGCCGGTTCGGACGTACGTCCCTGAGCTGAAACTGAAGGATGAGCAGGCCGCCCGAGACGTCACCGTGTTCCAGCTATTCAATCACACTGCCGGCTGGCAGGGGGATCTTATCGAGGACATGGGTCCTGGTGATGACGCGCTCGCGAAATATGTCGAACGCATGGCCACCATCGAGCAGGTCAGCCCGGTTGGCGAAGTCGTCTCCTACAACAATGCATCCCTCTCCCTCGCGGGACGCGTCATCCAGAAGGTAACTGGCCAGACCTACGAGAAGGCAATGAAGGAGCTTATCTTCGAGCCCTTGGGTCTCGACCACACCTACTTCTTCCCCAATGAAATCATGACGAGGCGCTTCGCCGTAGGCCACAACCAGGTAGCGGAGGGCAAAATCACCGTGGCAAGGCCGTGGGCACTTCCGCGGAGCGCCAATCCGGCCGGGGGCATCTCATCCAACGCAGCTGATCAGATCGCTTGGGCCCGCTTCCATCTCGGCGATGGCCGGGCGCCCGATGGCACGCGGATCCTCTCGGAGGAGCTGCTGGAGCGCATGCAGCAGCCGACGGTCGAGATGCCGGGCAGCGCCCTCGGCGACGCCATCGGCATCAGCTGGATGCTGCGCGACGTGGAAGGCGTGCGCCTCGTTGGTCACGGCGGCGATACCAACGGTCAGCACTCCGCTTTCAGCATGGTGCCGGAGCGCGGCTTCGCCGTCATCAGCCTGACGAACTGCGGACCCAACGGTAATCAGTTCAACGAGGAGATCGTCCGGTGGACGCTCGCCGAGTATCTGGGTATCGTGCAGCAAGACCCGGAGCCGGTGACCCTCGGCGACGAGGAGCTGGCCCCCTATGCCGGGACATACGAGACCATAGCCGCCACCTGCACGGTCGAAGTCCGCGACGGCCATCTACTGCTGACCCCGGAGATGAAACCCGAGATCCGCGCCCAGCTTCACGAGGCCGGTGAGGACGTTCCCGAGGAGACCCAAACGTTCAAGTTAGGCATGCTGCCTGGCGCCCCGGACCGCTACGTGGTAACTGAGGGCCCCGCCAAAGGCATGAAAGGCTATTTTGCTCGGGACGAATCAGGCGTGGTAGACCGTGTCCACGTGGGCGGTCGCTTAGCCACACGAGTGGAAAGCAGGTAAGCAGACCAGAGGGTCACGTCTAGGCTCAGCCCGCTTACGCACTTCGTCGGGTCGTCACCGTCAGCTACCTCGTAGGAGTCAGGAGGATGGCGAAAGCTGAGTTGTGGCTTCGTACCACTCTCCGTGTACCGTGCACCGTTTACCGTTTCTTACATAGATTCCGACCCATTTTTGTCATTTCCTCTGAAGTACATCCGGCAAATGAGTCAGTAGGATAGTGAAGCAGGCGAGAGGCATAGGATAGCAAGGCAGGCAATGGAAATTAGGACGGGGCGACCCCAGGTCGTCAAGACGGCGGCCATCGAAGTCAGGCCCGCGCAAATCGAGATAAGGGAGCTTGCCGGCATCGAGGACATGCAGGCTCTCGAAGATCTGCAAGCCACGATATGGGGCTCGGATCCCGCCTGGGTGGTGCCTGCTCACCTCCTGTACATCCTCGCGCAGTACGGTGGAGTCGTCCTCGGGGCTCGAGCGGATGGAGAGCTAATAGGATTTGTGTTCGGTCTGCTGGCGCGCCGTAACGGCCGCCTTCTCCATGCCTCGCACATGCTGGGAATCCGGCCGTCCCATCAGGGACACGGCATAGGCTCGACGCTTAAGCAGCGCCAGCGAGAATGCGCTCTCGGACAGGGCCTGGACCGAATGATTTGGACGTTCGACCCGCTCGAGTCGCGCAATGGATACTTCAATTTCCATAAACTGATGACCACCAGCAGCACCTATCGGGCGGACTATTACGGACCAATGCGGGATGCGCTCAACCAGGGACTCCCGTCTGATCGGTTGGTAGTGGAGTGGGATCTACGAGTCTCCCGGAAGACCCTCCGAGCTGCGCAGCCTGCAGTGCCCATTCTGATGGATCTGGCGGACCTTCCCGAGCTCCGCCTGGGAGACGTTCCTTCCGATCATCCTCTCGCGATTCAGGTCCCGCCCGATATCCAGGCTCTCCGACAGCGTGACGCCAAGTCTGCCCTCCTGTGGAGGATGGCCGTTCGAGAGGCGTTCACGTGGGCGTTTTCCAGAGGATACGTTGCGGGCGATTTCGATGATGGCGCCCATATCCTGTTTCCGAGCGATTGGGCTCTCCGATGAAGGTGGAGCAGGTTCATCTGCGCCAGGTCCGCCTTCGCCTGTCATCACCATTCACCACCAGCTTCGGGACGATTATTGAAAGACCATGCATAATCGTCGAGGTCGAGGCCGAGGGCCTAAGCGGGCTCGCGGAATGTGTCGCGTTCGAAGCTCCCTGGTACTCGTACGAGACGGTCACCACGGCGTGGCACGTCATGCTCGACTACTTAATTCCTTCTCTTATGGGGCAGGAAGTTCACGACCCCGAAGCCGTCTGGGGGTTGTTCGCGAGAGTGCGCGGCCACAACATGGCAAAGGCGGCCATTGAAATGGCATGCTGGGACCTCATTGCGCGCTCGCGCCGCATATCGCTTTCCACCCTACTCGGTGGAACGAGAGAACGCGTACCCGTCGGCGTCTCTGTCGGCATTCAGCCGTCTCCGCAAGAGCTGGTCGACACGGTGGGACGCTACCTGGCCGATGGATATGGTCGCATCAAGCTCAAAATCGCGCCGGGCGAGGATATCGAGTTCGTCGCCGCGGTCCGAGAGGCATTTCCGAACGCCGCCCTACAGGTCGACGCTAACTCGGCCTACTCATTGGACGACATAGACGTGTTCAAGGCGATGGATGACCTCGACTTGCTGCTGATCGAGCAGCCGCTGGGACCGGATGACATCGTCGATCACCGCATCCTACAGCAGCAACTGAAGACGCCGATTTGTCTCGATGAGAGCATCCATAGCCCTGATGATGCCCGGCAGGCATTTGAGCTTGGAAGCTGTCGCATCATCAATATCAAGCCCGGAAGAGTCGGAGGACATCGGCAGAGCCGGCTGATCCACGACCTCAGCCGCGATCGCGAGGCACCCGTATGGTGTGGCGGCATGCTCGAGACCAACGTGGGACGCGCACATAACGTGGCTCTCGCCTCACTGCCCGGATTCACGATGCCCGGCGATATCTCTGCCAGCTCCCGGTATTACGAGAATGACATCGCTTTCCCGTCTTTCGAGCTCAACCCTGACAGTACGCTGACGGTCCCCCAGTCGACGGGCATAGGCGTCCAGCTCCGCGACGATGTGGAGTGGGAGCGCGTCGAATCGGTCTCCGCGGCGCGAACGCTCGCGGTCACGTAGTACGCGTGTAGATGCCTGGTCCAAAGACCAATACGCGCATCCGTCATCGGTGGGGCCTCACGAGTCCCGATGAGGGACGGCAGCCGGCTCGTTGGCGATGTCCACCTACCCGAGTCTGGCGACTCCTTTCCCACGGTCGTAATCCGAACCCCCTACGACAAACAGAGCCCTCTGTATACGGATCCGGCCTGGTACCTGGCCGATCGAGGCTACGCCGTCTTTGTTCAGGACGTTCGCGGGCGCGGAGATTCGGACGGAAGCTTCTATCCGTTCTTTAACAAAGAGGGGCCGGACGGATACGACACGATTGAGTGGGCCGCGTCGCAGCCCTGGTCCAACGGACGGATCGGCATGATGGGGGGCTCATACTGTGGATGGGTTCAGTGGTGCGCCGCCTCACAAAAGCCGCCGCACCTCGTGACCATGGTAAGCGCGTCCGCCGCGACTCGCTGGATGCAACAGGTGCCGTTTCACAACGGAGTCCCAACGCTTCCTCAGCTGCCCTGGCTGTTTGGGCTGCGGGATCGTGTGATGAAAGACCGAAGCCTCGAGCCAAACTGGGTCGAGGCGCTCTGTCATCTCCCCCTTCTGACGGCCGATGAAGTCCTCGGAGTCGAGATGCCGGTATGGCGTGAGTGGCTGCGACGGCCGCGGCTCGACGAATGGTGGCAATCCCGCAGGCTGCAACCCAACGACTTTCGAGCCGTGACCCAACCCGTGCTGCACATCACCGGCGCGCTGGACGGTACTCAGCCCGGCGCGCTCTATGCCTGGGAGGGAGCTCTGGCCCACAGCCAATCGGCCGGCCGTCAGTACATGGTGTTCGGATACTGGGATCACTTGGGAGCCGCGTCGTCGATGCAGAAACCCACATTTGGGGGCGTCGATTTCGGTTCGGACAGCGTAATCGACGTCAACGACCTCCATCGACGGTGGTTCGATAGATGGTTGAGGGAAGTCGAGCCGGCAGAGGAGTTCGCGGTGGCCAGAGTCTTTTTCACCGGGATCAATACGTGGCGAGGACTGCGAATCGTGGCCTCCGCCCATGGTCGATACGCTCTGGTACCTCCACAGCGATGGCTCGGCGAACTCTAAAGACGGGAACGGCACGCTGTCAGCGTCATTGCCAAAGGTGGAGCCGCCCGACGGCTTTTGCTACGATCCCATGGACCCGGTAATCGACGTTCCCGATCTGGATCGCTACGGGAAACTCGACCCCACGAACCCGCTCGAGCCGCCGCTCGTTCGTGACTTCGTCGAGTCACGAAGTGATGTCCTGGTGTACACCTCGGACCCGGTCGAAGAGCCTTTGCGAGTAGCCGGCGAGCCGAGAGTCGTGCTCTACGGCGGCTCCGATTGCCCTGACACCGACTGGCACGCCTGGATCGCGGACGTCGCGCGCGACGGCACGTCCGTCACCCTCGTCCGGGGACAGATCGGCGCCCGGTTCCGAGACGGTTTAGCTGAAGAACATCTCATGACCGGCGGCGAAGTATACCAATTCGAGTTCGAGCTGCTGTCGCTCGCTCACGTCTTCAGGGCGGGGCACCGCATACGGTTCGTGCTTGCGTCCTCGGATTTCCCGACCTATGCCCGAAACCAGAACACGGGCCATACGATAGGACTCGATGATGAGGTGCGTGTAGCGGCCAATTTCGTGCGGCACGACCGTGAGTGTCCATCGCACGTAGTGCTGCCGGTGGTGGAGCCTTGGGAGTCAAACCGGTCTGATGGTAAGTTGGTTGCCCGAGCGTAACAGGACGTGCAAGGAACAGCGCACAGACGGGCGTAACTGAATGGTCTTTGCATAATCTCGGGACTGATGAACCGGAATGAGCCGGCTCGCTCGATGTCTACCGGCGTACAGCTCGAACCCGATCACTCCTGATCTCTCGACCAACCTCCACCGGCAGACGATTCGCGACCCATGCCGCGTGACGCGAAAACGAGACACGACCGCAGCGGTCGGCTTGAAGGAAACCGGCGGGGTGTACTCGGAGGTCTCGAGTGGTGTGGCCGGCTCGGTGCTCGTGTCCTGCTGGGTGGCCGTGAGATCGACGGATTGACCGTCGGTGATGTGAAGACCGGTGATGGAAAAGTGCTGAGCATTTCCCGTGCATGGTGGAGAGGCGCAGCTGCCGGCGGTTGTCGAACCCAGGAACTCTGTGCCGCCACCACCGCCGGACAGAAACGCCTCCACTCGACAACCCGGACAGGTGTCGCCTTCAACCGTGGCATTTCCATCGCCGCCGGTGAGCGTCACCGCGGTTGGGCACGGCGTGAAGTCGTTGGGGCGCCCGCTGGTGTCGAGTCCAGCGGTGCAGTCGGACTCACCATCGAGCACGATGGCTCCCCCGATATTGTCGTGAATGAGGTTGGGGTCGATGGGGATGTGGTTGGCGTCGGTGGCCGAGCTGCCGACGACGACGCCGGCACCCCCGTTATCGGCGATGGTGTTGCCGGCTCCGGCAGACTGGCCGCCGATCTCATCGCCGGACGTCCCGGAGTCGACCAGTACGCCGTCGGATCCGTTGCCCAGCGCGTCCCCGTTGGCATCGACGCCGATGGAGTTTCCCTGGACGAGGTTGCCCGTACCGCCCCCATCGATCTGGATTCCAGGCCCCACGTTGCCGGATATGAGGTTGCCCGCGCCGGTGGCAGCCCCCCCGATGGTGTTGCTCGTGGCTCCGGGAAGAATGTGTATGCCGGCCGCGCCGTTGGGAATGGCCGTCGTCCCCGTTACATCTGTCCCCACGTAGTTTCCCTCGATCTCCAGACCGGAAACATTCTGGCCACTGTAGCTTTGATCCAGGACGATTCCGGCCGCGTCGTTGTTGAGCTCGTAACCCGTCGGCGTGCCGGTCTGGGTGTCCGAGATAATGTTGCGGTCGCCTGGAGAGGTGCCTCCAATGATTCCGCCAGCGTACCCGTAGCCAATCTCCACCCCGGCGGCGAGGTTACCGTAGCCGATCGTGCCCGTCGGGTCGGTCCCGATATAGTTGCCCTGGATAGTGTCTCCGCCAGAGGCCGAGTCAATGCCGTCCCCTGCTCCGCCATCGATGACGTTGCGATCGGCGGGGTCCGGTCCTCCGTATGTGGAGTTACCAAGATCGATCGCGGAGCAGAATCCAAACCCGCTTGCTCCGGCGTTCGATCCCGTCGGCGTCACGCCGATCAGATCTCCCTGGACCGTGGTCTGCTCGTACGCTGAGATTGCGTCGTCGGTCGCACCGGTCAGGTCGAGCCCTTTGAAGAGATTCTTGGACGAGGTCGTCTGCATGAGGTTAAAGTCTCCGCCGTTTAAAAGGTTGTCATTCGGCGCCGTGTTCAGCAGCTGCAGGAATCCCGATCCATCAATCCACACGGTCAAGATGGCGTTGTCGGGCTGACCGACCGGATTGGTGTTGGGTTGCGAGCCCGGCTGGGAGTAGCCGTCGACCGTCGTTCCGTCGGTGATGATGTTCGGTAGCGGAAAGAGCGGCTCGATTCGGCACACCGGCACGGAGCTGGCGCCGATTATCGTGTCCTGACAGCCGGGGTCGCCGGAAGGGCCGGTCGGAATATCGAAGGTGACCGTCGGAGCAGTTGCGAAGGTCGTCTCGGCCAGAGCGCACCGGAGCGTCACGTTCGGAAGCAGCCCGCCCGTGGACGGGTCGTCACATGGCAAGCCATTCTGGCTGTCTGACGTGGTGGTCACGACGAAGCTCGAGGGAGATGGCTGGGCGAAGTTCTGTGCGAACTCCGACGTTTCGTATTGAGCCGGCGATGAGCCCGGAACTTGCTGTGTGGCCGTCGCCGTCACCGGCTGCTGGGATTTCACCACGAATGCGTTCGCGAAGTCCGAGCTGGAGATGCTCCAGCTACTGAACCCGGAAACACAGGCTGGGCACGGAATGGTAGCCGTCGCTGCTCCGAGGTAGATCTGCCCGCCGCCCTGCGCGGCGTCGTCCTCCACGCCGTCGTAGAAGCCGTTCGTGGCGGTGAACACTTCGACCCGGCAGCCTGAGCAGGCGGTGCCGGAGATGGTGGCTACATCGCCGCTTCCGTCCGACGTCTCCCCCGTGATGATTGGACAGGGTGTGTTGTCGTTTGGAGCGGTGGTCGAGGCGGCCGTCGAGCAGATGGTCGGGTACGAGGGATACCATCCGTCGAGGTCGATCTCGCCCGTCACCCCGAATGTGCCGTTGAACGGGCCGACCTGGAACCTGTCCGCATGGGTCTCGTTGGCATAGATGCTGTTTTCTTCGATGGCGGTCTGGGTGTGGTCCGTGCTGTTACCACCCACAATGACGCCGCTTTCCCCGTTGTAGGCAATGACGTTGCCGTCACCCGTAGATGTCCCCCCGATCGCGTTGTCGCTGCCGGGGATATTGCTCCCCGATACGTCCGCGCCCGCGATGTAGACGCCGCCGTTGTTGTTGCCGATGGCCGTGTGTCCATCAGAACCCACGCCGATGTCGTTTCCCTGGACCTGGAGGCCCGTTTCGATTTGGGAATAGACGCCGTAAGAACCGTTGCCGCTGATGACATTGCCGGAGCCGGAAGCGCCGATCGCCACCTGGTTAGTGTCGAGCGCGTGGATACCGTTGGACCCGTTGGCCAGAGCGCGATTACCACTCGCGTCCACCCCGATGAGATTGCCCTCGATCACAGAATTCTCCACATACGCGACGTAACTGTAGGTGTTGTTGAGATAGATCGCGCCGTTGGTGTTCCCACTGATCACGTTTCCGTCGCCCGGCGACATGCCTCCGACGGTGATGCCACTGAGGGGGGCGTTCACGGTGCCCAGGTAAACACCGCCTCCATTGGGAATGGCGCTGGTTCCGGTGATGTCGGTTCCCACATAGTTGCCTTCGATCGTGGTCCCGGAAAGAACGTTGCGATCCGATTCCAGCTCGATGCCGGGTATGAACGTTCCACTGGTCGCCGCCGTTCCGTTTCCACTGACGATGTTCCGGTCGGCGGCTGTCGACCCACCGATCGTGTCGTTCTGTGACGCGCCGGGAATATTGGAGAAACAGTTGTCGAACAGTAGGATGCCGTCGCCACCGTTTCCGATGGCCTTCGTACCGGTTACATCGGTGCCGATTAGATTCCCGAGAACAGAGCTGCCGGCGGTGTCGCACATCGAGACACCCTTGCCGGTGTTGCCACTGATGACGTTGTTCGGACCAATGGTCACGCCGGCGGCGTCGTGTACCTCCACTCCTGACCCCGTCGCCCCGACGGGCAGGCTGGCAGCGTCGCTCCTGAGGCGGCCGGCCTTCTCCTTCGGAGTGATCTGCGACGGCATGGTGACCCTGGCTACCGCGAGCTTCCGGACCGTTTTGGAATGGTTGGACCGAGAAAGAGCCATGCGCGACTGTCGGGACCGGGCGCGTTTGAGGTCCCGGAGCAAACCTGCCCGTAGAGCCGCACGAGCCGTTGCTCCCAGTCTTGGCGTGTGAGGCAAGAAGGGTGTTTCCATCTGCGTAGCGTGCGTAGCCGGAATTATTGGCCGGACAGTCCGGCTTCCCCAGCTCGGTGCTGGGACTTGCGTCACCAGCTGAGCGGTGCTGGATCGGCGCCTGCTGAGTCGTGAGCTCAAGACCCTACTATTCAGGTGCTGAATTTGTGACCCGAGAGCAAGAGGAAAAGCTACAGCGGAGGTTCCCGCGAGGTTGGTCCCGATCAGATTGCCCTCGACCACCGAGCCCGTCCCCTTGACGTCGACTCCCTCGGCGGGATCGGTTGTTGAACCGGGCTGGGTGACATATCCCATGCTTCCGTCGATGGCGTTCTCAGCCTGGGGCATGCTTCCCCCCACAGTAGAGGGTCCGGTAACGGCGACCCCGACAGCGTTAGCGGCCCCCTTTCCCGCTGGTGTGATTCCAATGTAATCCCCCTCCACGGTCGAGGCAGCTGTGCTCGCAATTGCAATGCCGATACCGCCGTTTCCATTAGAGTCGGAATCGAAATGGGTGACGGCCAACCCCTCCACCGTGTCTCCGTCGCCCGTCAGCTGCAAACCGTCGGCCCCCAGTGGCGCTCCGGAGCCGTCGACCTCAATCAGGATGGCGGCGTTGTTTCCCTGTCCGAAGGCATTTGTGTTAGGCGTAGCGAAGCACGGCGGGGTTGAGCAGATGCTCGCGGGGCCGGGCTGCCCATACCCGTCGACGGCGACAGATCCTCGAGTAACTCCGGGTAGAGCTGACGCAGGTGAAATAGTGCAGATGCCCGTAGTGTCCGAGCAGTTGGAGTCAGTGTCCGGAATGTCGAAGGTGATGGTAACCGGCACCAGCGATCCTCCGCTCGTATCCGAGTTCGCGTTGGCGTCGGTTATGGCGCAGCGGAGTGAGGGCTCGGGCCCGTTGGTGAGCCCAGGACACACGGCTGAATCGGAGGTCGAGGCGACGGTCAGGGTGTCTGAAGCCGCTAGCGCTCGTTGAAAGTCGACGGGGGCTGTTGCCGCCACCACGGCGATTATTGCCGTGGCAATCATGAGCCGCCAGCGCAGAATGACCATGTGTGATTCCTCCTCTGCTTGGACGTGGGGGGTGTGGTATCGATTAACTGGTAACAAGTATGACCAGAAACAATGGTCCTGTCTAGGCAAAATGAACACGATTTGTGCACACGAATTGGATTGCGCTAATGCTCCACCGCTGCTTCGACCTCGTTAAGTACCACGAGCGGGAGGCTGGTATAGTCGTTCTCGAGTACGCCTCCGAATTGCGCGCGATCTCCAGCAGCGCACCCTGCCCCAATCGCTTCATCTCAGTGATCACGGTCACCGACCGTAAAATCACCTACTGGCGAGATTACCTCGATCCGATCGCGGTATTCGACGCGCTCGGATGGCCGCCACGTGGCTGACGTTGGTATCGTGGTTTACTGCTCGGCTTGGTGACATTGGGCTGAGTCCGCGGCCGGCGGCAGCGATACGCAAACCAGTTGACAGTAAACAAGGGCGGCTCATGCAGCCTTACCGTAGAAGACGAGGATGAGCCAGAGGTCTTTCAGGCACGTGAGGGCGTCGGCCGGAGCGCCCCACTCCACCCACTCGTCAGGATTCTGCACGACGGATACGGCAGCCTGGCCAATCGCAGCGGCGTCCAGGGTGTTTCCATCTCCGGCATATGAACTCACGACTCGCTCGGCCAGTCGCCGGGCGTGGCCATCGGCACAGAATGCCCGCCATCGACGCGGCTCATCAGGGATAGGGTTTTCAGTCGGGACATCGGTTGGGACTAGGGTCATTCCCGAGTTCCACTGACTGACGAAGCCGTAGCGATCGGCTGACCGGAGCAGGAGTGCCCCGGTCTCGCTCCTGGAAAACGACGGGTCGATGATGAGCGCCTCGACGTCGGTCTCCAGGTCAACGGCGCCGTGTATCTGAGCTTCGATATACATGTCCAGCTCATGACTTTCCACCGGAGCGAATAGCCCGTCCGGTGAGCTTGGTCTAAACAACGACTGCAGGAGAGTCGAGACGGTGATATCTGGCCTGCCGAGTCCGTCAGGATTGCGATCAAGGGTTTCAAGGAGTCCGGCGAGCACGGGCTCGAAGGCGTCGATGACGCCGCCGTCATCCGGCCGACTAGCGCTATCTCCGAAGAAGAACGTCGATCGGTCGAGCGCAGACTGTGTGAGGCGAAGGTGACAGGACCCAAAGCGCGGGCAGGCGCCGTTCGAGAAGTTGAAGAGGTCCAGTCCGCCGTATTTGGGTCGCTCCCACGCCTCTACACCCGGAGCGTGATAGGCTCCGCCGAACAAGGTCTGTTCCCAACGGTCGCGGTCGCCGCCGGGGAACGCGGTTAGTCCGCCGTTTGAAATCCTCGACTCGAACTGGCTTCGGTACACGCCCTCGTCATAAAGGGCCTGGGCGACGCAACGACCGTCGGGCAGGATGCGATCCGGATGGAAATTGATTGTCAGCGTTCCGGCACGGGCTATCGCGGAGCAGAGATCGTCGACGGTGGTGAGGAGAGCAGCTTCCTCGAGCACCCGCTGGATTCGGGCTCGGTCGCGCTCACGGTAGCGCTCTGCGTGGGCACGAACTGACGCGAGCGCTGCGCGGTTCGCGGATGTTGGCCGGCTCGCGCCCGTCTTACGCAACCTCGTCACAACCCCATTAGTGCTAGAACCCTCGCGCTTCACATGGCCAGTTTAGGACGAGAGTGTACTTCATCCGATTCGCATCACGTATGGACATGGCCAGCAAATCGGTCCGGTCGAGGAGGCCCCAAGGATTCAGGGGCGACGATTCGGACTGAGGCCGGTGATGATGAGCCTGAGCGCCCACCCGGCTACATCGGCGGAGTCATCGGCACTGAGACCGAGGTAGTCCTTCCAGTAAAGGGACGCCATAGGCGAAGAGAGCAGTAGTGCTATGCACTCGAGGCGCGTTGCATCCTCTGCCGAAAGCTCCCGAAGGACCTCTTGCAGTGCGGTCTGCAGCAACAGCATCCGATCACCGCGATGTGGTCGCGGTGTGGACGAGGCAATCGGGTTGGCAAGCGTCCATCGCACCAGCGGCTCGATTGCCTCAGCACGGCGGTAGACGGAATGGAATGCATCGGCCAGCTCGTCAGGACTCCGTGGATCGAGCCCATCGACCACCTGTCGGAATTGTCTACTTGCTAGCGCAGTGAAGAGATCGCCCTTCGTTGGGAAGTAGTGGAAGACGGTCGGCTGTGAAATCCCCGCCTCTCGTGCGACCGCGCGAGCCGAAACCTCTTGAAGATCGTGGTTCTCAATTAGCCTGGCAAGAGCATCGATGATCCGCCGCCGAGTGTTCTGTGCTCGTTCGGCCCGTAGCGGGCTATCGTATGTCCGTTTCCCGCTCGATCTGGCCATTGACTTAGACTACAGCAAATTGGTTATAATGCGCTCAGCTAATTTGCCAAGAGAGCCAGAAGGAGGTTCATCATGTTGCGTGACCCTGGTAGCGTCCTGACAGGCCTGTATGCAGAGGTAGTCAACGCCGGCAACCTCGATGCTGTCGAGGAGTTTCTCGCGCCGGAATATGTCGAGCATCCAGAAGAGGTTCGGGGACGGGAAGCCTTCAAGGAGCGGATGCGCGGATTCAGGGCAGCCTTCCCAGACCTCCACGTGACCGTCGAGGAAGTGCTGGTGGCTGGCGACAAGGCTTCCTCGCGCACGAGGATCACTGGAACGCAAACAAACGAGCTGATGGGAATCCCGCCGACGGGGCGAAAGATTGACGTACTTGCCGTGGATTTGACGCACTTTGAGAACGGAAGAGCCGTTGAGCGTTGGGGCGGTTTAGACATGTACTCGCTGTTGACGCAACTTGGTGTGATTCCGCATCCGCAGCAGGCAGGCGTGTAGCCATGTGGGATGTGCCCATGGCGCAAAGATTCAGCAAGTGAATTGGTCCGTCTAGCGGTCGGTCAGCAGGGCGATGCGTAACGTGCGGCGATGGAGATAGACACTGACGAACGCTTGCGTAGGAGGGTAACCTTCGACGCAATTTCCGATATCTACGATTCTGGAAGGCCGTCCTATCCAGGAGAGCTGTATGACGATCTCCTCAGCGAGATTTCCGTGGTCGGTGGCGCACCTCCCCAGGTGCTCGAAGTCGGTTGCGGGACGGGACAAGCGACCCGCTCACTGTTGGAGCGCGGCTGCACCGTCACCGCGGTGGAGCTTGGCCCAAGTCTCGCGACGAAAGCCCGAGCGAATCTCTCAACGTTCGCAGGGCACTTTGAGGTCATCGTCGGGGACTTTGAGAAAGTTTCACTCCCACTTCATAGCTATGATGTGGTCGCTTCGGCATCGGCATTTCATTGGATCGATCCCGTCGTCGGATTCTCAAAGGCAGTCGAGCTACTGCGGCCGATCGGCATGATCGCTTTGTGGGGAATGGGAGAACAAAGCGATTCATCTCAGACCGACTTTGCGGCTGATGTGCGGGCGATTTACGATCAATTGGAGATCCCGCGCCGTGCCGGCCGCCGGCCAGGGGGCGATCTGGAAAGGCCGGGGAGTGCTAAGGCGATCGAGGAGTCGGGTCTCTTTGGACCGGTTGAGATTCTCCGGTATCGGTGCGATTTGACCTACTCTCGCGAGCGGTACCTGAATTTAGTCTCCAGCTACTCCAGATTCCAAACATTGCCGCCAAGCCTCCAAAACAGCTTGACCGAGCGTATCGGATCACTGATCGAGGATCGCTACGGTGGAGCGATAGTGCGACGAGCACTCGCAACGCTGTGCTTCGCACGACCTTTGAGAGGTTAGGTCACATCGCTTTGGGGTTCCAGGAAGCTCGAAGATGGCTGTTTCAGCGTCCGAGCACGTCGCATTGGTGGAAAGGCACCTCGCCGCGAACGCTTGAAACAGTCACGTTCAATCAGTGTGGAAACCGCCCCGCTCGCTCTTTCGTAGGGCTCGCGTCAGGCCAGGTAGCTACCAGCAGACTGCCTGGCCCCCAATCTTGAGAGCGCATACGTAGGAGCGCCAACCGGTGCTGACCTGCGTGAAGCGCCCCGAGGCCGGCTTACTACCACTGTGCAGATATGCGCAGCTGACTCCGGCATCTGAGGTTCGCACCCCGCATAGAGCGTACAACCCGGCACTGATCTGACTGTAGGTCGACGTCTGGCGGTTTAAGCCCTTGTTGTACACCTTGTTGTTGCCACCCCAACAGGTGAACTTTCCGTTAGCCTGCAGTCCGCAGGTAAACTGCACGTCACCACCGCTCACGGTAATCTGGGTGAACGGGCCTTTTTGCCCTGAAGTTCCAACGTACCCCGACCAGCAAACCGGCGCTCCATTCGGTCTGAGAGCGCACCAAGGCTCTCCGGAGCTCAGGGAACTGACCTTCCCGGACGGCACGTTCAAATGTGAGCCCCAGCACACGATCTTACCCGTCTCGCCAGGAGCCCCCTGAAGTGCGCAGGTTGACTGACCGCCAGCCGTGATCTGACTGAACGTTCCTGCCGGCACCTTGCCGTAGTGCTTCTTATTTCCCCAGCAAACTACCGCGCCTTTGCCGCCCTGAGCTGTGCTGAGCGCGCAGGCAAAGTCTCCGGCAGCATCGCCGGATCCGTTCGTGCTCGCAACACTTACTTGTGTGAACGTTCCAGAGGGAGCCAGAGTTTCGCCGTGAGATTTGCTACCCCAGCAGAGAAGGGTGTGGTTTGTTCGTACCCCGCAGCCAAAGAAGGCGCCGGCGCTGATCTGGATAAACCTGGCGGTTTTGGGAGGTTGGGCCACCGCGGCGCCCGGCGCCGAAGTAGGCGTGACTCGCGCCTGTGCAACCTGAGACGCCAACCCGGCGCCCGTCCCTTGAAACGCAAGAAGTCCGACAAAAAACAGAAAGGCAATGTAGAAGCGAGCTATCCGAAAGACGGTCACGTGGGCTCCTTGTGCATTCGAAGTAGTCAGTTTGACCATGATGTTCTGGGCGTAGGTGGATGTTGAGTCTGTGATCTAACATTAACAGAGATTCATTATGGAAACATTGCGGTAACAATTTGCATTAATGAGTGCGACCGGCCCCCCCTCTGTCAATAGAATTTTCCCGCGATCAGGCAGTTTTACAACTTTCGGAGTGCCATACCTGTTACTGTTGGTCACGGCAACGCGAGCGACGTTAGTTAGCGAGCATTCCGCAACCCCGGCCAGACAGGTTCGGCCGACACCATTTTTGGCCACTAAGGCATCATCCCAACGACTCGAGAGCGCTGCCAGATGACACGAACTTGCGACGGTCAAGATAGAAAAAGCCAGCTGAGGTAGAAAAGTGTCACGTGGTTACGCTGCCCGATTGATGCAAATCGCGTTTTTGACTCTTGGCGTAGTCGTCCCGCTGAGGGCGGTATCTCCAGCGGGCGCGCAGACGGCGGCTTCGCCCGCTCCTGCTTTCACAGTCCGCGGCATCGGGCCGCCATTCTTTTCGGACGCCTACCTGCCAAATGGCATCAACAACCAGGGGGTGGTTGTCGGCGCCAACATCTCGGGTCCCGTGTCGCAGAGCTTCTACTTCGCCAAGGGAAAAGTACACGCCGTCCTACCGCCCAGTGGGATGGCCGGTAGCGCCATTAATGGTGTAAACAATTCCGACGCGGTCGCGGGCCAAGGGTGCCTTAGCAGTGCGTGTGACATTTTGAAGGCATTTACCGGCGTTGTTGGAAAGGGAAGCGTGAAGTGGAAGGCGTTGCCGGCACCCGCGGGTTCATCGCTGTGCAACCAACCTGGATGCGACTCGGCGGCAACTGGAATTGCACCCAGTGGCGATGTTACGGGAGCGTTCGCGCACCGAGCCGTGCTGTGGCTGCGCGGCTCGAAGGGGGTTTACACCGCAAAACGTCTTGCATACTCCGACGCCTCAAAATTCAACAACTCCTCTGGGCTCGCCGTTGACAACTTCGGAGACGTCGCAGGGAGAGAAGGAACGGGAACGATCAACATCGGTGTCTTCTGGCCGCGTCACGGCTCGCCTCTGCTGTTGCCCGAGTGTGAGAACCTTCTGGTGTTCGGTGGCACGTTCGAGAGTCCCTCTGCGGTTCTCGCGAAGGGGTCCAGCTCCAAACGGACCGTGACGATCGTCGGACAATGCCTGGTCAAGTCGCCGACGACGTCGCAGACGGGCAACGCACCATGTGTCTGGCATGTGAAGATTTCTCCCTCGGGCGACACCATTTCGGCTCCGCAACGGCTTGACGCGAACGACGGCTCGGCCATCGGCAGAGGCCGCGGCACTCAATCAGAAAAGTTGGATAGCGGGAAACCAGGGAGACGCCACATCGAGCCCAACGTTATGGATCAAGGCCCACCCGTACCTGCTCAACAGTCTCATCGCGCCTAACAGCGGGTGGACCCTTCAAGCCGTCTACGCCATGAATAACCGCGGGCAGATTGTCGGCACGGGCGAGAACCAGAGCGGCTCGCGAGCCTTTATGCTAACGCCACGATAGAACAAGAGCCAAGTAACTGGGCATGGGTTCGACTGGCGGCGGGTCCACGGCGACTACTTGGCACGGCCTCCGCTCGGCGCTTACTGGGCTGGTGCCCGACTCGGTTGCGGCCGCATCAAACTCCTTCCCGTCGAGCAACGGATCGGTTTCCCGTTTAACAAGCCTAGAGAACGTGTAGGGCCGCCGTTGACCTGTCGCCGCCTATCCACCAACGAGAACTCTAAAATCTTGGTAGATAAGGTTCAGCTTGCTCGGCAGCCTGATTTGCACGAGGTAGGACCAGTGCCCGCCCATGCTCACGTCTCCAGGTCCCTTGAACGTGCCTGGGCCCGTCTGGTGAAGGAGCACGAACTGAGTGCCCATCGACATGTCGAGCATCGATTCGAGCACTCGGACGTCGGCCAGCGGGACCGGCTTCTTTCTTTGTTTGAGCAGCACGGTGAAGGTGTTGAGGCCGGCCTTTCCCGGATTGAGCTTAAGGGTGACGGTAAGGCCATGGGTCCGCGCGGTCACGGCTACGGGACCGGTGGAGGCGCCGAAGGTCAGAGGCACCGGGTAGGCGTTGAGCATCGCAGTCGCCGCGAAAACTCCAATTCCCAGAAGTGCCTCGATGCGAAGCCATTGCAGCAGCACTGCCTGAAGGAAGCCCCGTGCAGGTTGCTCATCCCTTTGGCTGGCCCCAGAACGGCGACGGAGCCTGGGGCGGACTGTAAAGACGGTGAATGCGCTGATAAGGATCATTGTGAGCACGAGGGCCATCTTGATGATCAGCGATCGGCCATACACCGAGTCGAAGAACGCGTCCCAGGATGGAACGTGCACCTTCGCGTTGAAGCCTCCGGTTAGCGCGAGAACAGCCACCGAACCGTACGCGAACGGAGAAAACCGGTCGAGCGTGTCGAGGAGCGGGCCGGGCGTCTCTCCGCGAAGACGAACAAAGGCGGGAACGAGCGCGGCGGAGACGGCAAAGATGCCCCCAACCCACAGTCCGGTCGCAACCACGTGCAGCCAGTCAAGAAAGACGGGAATCGTGAAGATGCCGGTCCCGGTCCTCGAGAGATTCACCGTCGCGGCGTGACCCGATGCCGCCAGGAGAAACGACGCCGCTAGCGCGAGAAGTAGCTGCAGACCGGACAAAGACACAGGGTTCCAGGCGAGACGGGGGAGGAGCTTACTGCTCGGGCCGTGCTCTGGACGGTCACTCTCGGAAAGTGCCCTGGCATCGGCCTCCGCCGTGGCTTCGCCTCGTGTCCGCTGCCTTAGCGCCACCAGGCTTACAGCCAGAGCAAACAGGGCCAGGGCTTGCATCGCGATCCATATATGGCCGTACTCGGTCTCGAGGACGAGACCCTTAAGGGTTGCGGCGCTGAACGTGGTGGCCCAGTCGCCACTTGCCAGAGTGTTGGCCTGAATGATCAACGTGGCCAGCCTCGACACGAATAGCACGGCTAGGGCGACCGGCATAAGCCGCAACGCCAGCTTTGTGGTCTGGCGGCTCAGGGCAAGGGCCGACCGGACGCCGGTGGTCGGTGGAATCACCGCAACCAGAAACAACGCCAGCCCCAGCCATAGCGCCGACGAAGCCAGCTCCAACGTGCGCGACACCAAGCCGGTGAACTGAATGAGGTCCGGGGGGAACGCCTGCCCGTTCGCTCCACCGGAAAGGCTCGGGGTGGCCGGAGCCGGTCCCCTGTGTCCGATGCTGAAGAGAAACGCGCCCTTCAACACATGTCCGTCTTGGGATGACACGGATGTCCATAGAACTAAGTACGTGCCGTCAGCTAGGTGCGGAGCCAGCGAAACGGTAAGCTCTCGATTGTTGGTTATCCTATCGTCTTTTAGGTCCACCTGCGTTCGATGAACATTCCACACGATCGCTTTGCTGAGAGACGTGTTGAGATCTTCTGAGAACCACAGATGGATGTGCGACGGCTCGTGCGCCAGGACCGCGTCTTGAACGGGGTCCGAGCGCAGCAGCAGGGCATGAGCGTACGCGACGCCTGAGATAGATAGGAACGCGTACGCGAAAACGGCGACCGCGGCTAGGGTTCTTTTCAAAGAGTTGGACTGGCGCCGCTCTAAGGCGAGCGGCGCGCAGCCTTCATTTCTTAACTGAGAAGTACACGATTCCGGCTGCGTAGTGCCCGTCTTGGGCAGAGTGCGTGTACCAGATCATGTAGTACTTATCGGGGAGAAGCTTCGGAAGCTTGAGCGTCATCATCTTGGGATTTTTGAAGGAAACCACCGACTTCGTCTTGTCGGTGATGAGGCCATGGTCGGCGACACCCTCGAATACGGCCATCCAGCTCTTGGCTGGATCGAGCTCCTCGGCGAATTTGCCGACGATGTGATGTGGGGCGTGGGCAGTGTGAAAGACCTGGTAGTTCTTAATGTTGCATTTGACTAGGTTCGCGTGGGCCAGGGCGGACCCGGTGGCGCCGGCCACCACACAGGCGGTCAATAGGACGGCAAAGACGGCACGAAACAACTGACGTGTCACAAAACACTCCTGAATAGAATTGGGAACTCTTGTCTGTACGCAGGTACAGGCCTGAGACGCTCTGACGAGCGACAACGATCGGGACGTTGACTGCAGTCCGACTACATCAGACGAACGGCAGAAGCTCGACCGCTGGAGGTGGGCGCGAGAAGAGAGCCGGGCCGAAGCGGAAGTTCAGGCCGACGCGTCTCGCAAGCAAGCGCGGACGCGGGCTCGAGCGGGCCCTCGCAAAGAGCATTCGTACTCGATGGGCTATTGCCGCCGCGATCGCCGACAGCCGACGCTCGACCATGGTAAGGACGTATGCGACGGGCAGCGCGAGCGCAAAAGACAGCGGTATCGGGGGAATGGGAGGCGCGATTCCCATCAACATGTGACCGCCATGCATTTGCATGACGTATTCCATAGGCATGAAGTGCCCAATCACAAGAAAGATCCCGAGCTGTGCCGCGCCGAGTAGGAGCCAGGTCCCTGTGAGGCGCGAAATGCTCGGGAGCACGCGCTTGGTCCGAACGCGGGTGAGCCAGCCGCTCTCCGACGGGGGCGTTCCCCCAAGCTGCTGCAAGGTGCGCAGCTGAGATCGCATCAGAGCGAGGGTGCCGCAGACGGCCAGCAGAGCGAGCAGCAGAATCACTCCGACTGGTCCTCTGAGGGGGCAGTGATACAGCATGTACTCGATCGCCGCCAGGCGTTGCTCCGAGTTACCTTTGAACCCGAGGCCGAGATGGTACTCGACTACATGGACTACCGCCGCTCCAGCGACCGCCGCTATCACCCAGCGCGTCCACCTCAGCGAGCCGGCTGCTGAGATTGTACGCGTGGCTAGCCTCTCAAACCTGGGATCGTTGGTGGGCACGTTTTGGTTGAAACCTCGCCTCGCCTTACTTGCACTAGTCTAACGGCTGCGGCCGGATCTCCTGGTAACCAGCAACCGGGGAGTAGAGTTGCGGATTAGCAACTATAGAACCTCACTTCGCAACTGAAAAACGAACGGCTCCACGCTACAACGGTCCTAGGAGATTTGGCCTGGCCCTTGTGGGGCGGCCCGCCCGTACCGGCACTCTCTCCACAAAAACAAGAAAATTACGCCGCGAAAGGAGCCTAAGCGTGTCCCCTTTTCGATATCCTCCTCTCTCTCCTACTCCAGCAAAACGACCAAGCCACAGTGCGCGCCGAGGCGCGATTGCCGGGCTATCCGTCGTCGCCGGTCTCATCATGGCGCTGGCAGGTAGCGGAATCGCGCTTGGTATAACCTCTTGCAGGACAGACCCCACCGTTACGCTCTCAAACGGCGTGAGCGTCCAACTCTGGGACAGCGTCGGGACCGACCTCTCGAATGTCAGGGGTGTAAGCTACGTCTTGCATGTTCCAAGGGGCATCAGGGTGAGTCATGTCGAATATGACTCGACCGGCTACCTGGAAGACCTCCAGGTCGTCGATGACCAGAATGGCACTCATTACTCTCTGACGACCACGGTCAGCGTGAACGGTTCAAAAGCTTCTGTCACCGCAAACGCTATTCGTCGAGATGGAACCACCGCGACGCAGAACGGGTCGACATCGCAATCCATCACTCTAAACTGGTGTACCTAAGTCCAACGGCACACAGAGGAACTGCGCGCCTGGTTCGCAACATAACGCCGACCATTTAAGCGACGGCGGGCCTTGCTCGGGCGGATCACGACCGACAAGGGACGGCGAGGCGCACGTGATCTGAGCGCTTTAGCGCACACCTCACTCCAGTTGCCTGAAGATACCGAAGGGCGGAACCCCAATGTACCTGAGAAAAGAGATGAAGGAACGTCTTCCAGAAGGACTTTGTCGCTATGTTCCGCAGCCATTGGTGGCATTTCTCGTCACCGGCTTGGCTTTCGGGCTGGTGGCGCTCACTGCCGCTCATACCGGTTCCATATTCGTCATTAGCGCGCGAGACTTTGTGCTGCTCATCCTGGTTGTCGCCGTCGTCCTCGCCGAGCACTTTCCGATACACGTTCGGGAGAATACCAAGGTCCAGATGACGACCGCGCCCATATACCTGATTGCGGTCCTTTACCCTCCAGCTATAGCGGCGGCGGCCGCCGGTTTCGCCATGCTGACCGGAGAGCTGACCGTGCGCCGGCAGAAGGGCAACTATCCCAGCGATATCGCGACGGACGTGGGACGATGGATGATCGCGGCTCTTGCGGGATCGGAGGCCATTCGAGTACTTGCGCCCAATATCGGCCCGATGGGAGCGCTTGCAGCGGCCGCTTCGGTTATGTGGGCCTGGGACATGCTGTCGGCTCCTGCGACGCTGTCCCCCATATCGGGTGAGAACCCTCTGCGTGTGATCGTCTCTACCGTCCGAGAAGCTGGGCCGGCCGAGGCTGCCCAGTACGTGATTGGAATTCTGGCGGCCGTTCTCTCAGAAGTTCAGCCCTGGACCATGGCTCTGCTGGTCCTTCCTCTTGCCTACATTCAGATCGCCACCAAACGGTCCAAAGAGATGCAAGACGGAACGCAGATGATGCTCGAGAACATGGCCGATACGGTGGATTTGCGCGACACCTACACGGGCGGTCATTCTCGTCGAGTCACCGGACTCGTCGAAGGCATCTTAGCGGAGCTGGGTCTAAGCGGTCCCGATGTACGTTTGATCGTCACATCGGCCAGACTACATGACATTGGCAAGATTTCGGTACCCGATGCGGTCCTCCATAAGCCCGGCAAGCTCGATGTGGACGAGTGGTCGGTCATGGCCGCACATCCCGAAGTCGGCGCCGACCTGCTGGCGCGGCATCCGGGCTTTCGACGTGGCGTTGAGATAGTCCGCCACCATCACGAAGCTTGGGACGGGTCGGGATACCCACACAAGCTAAAGGGCACCGAGATTCCCTTCGGAGCTCGGGTGATCGCCGTCGCCGACAGCTTCGACGCCATGACGAGTGATCGCCCATATCGTTCGGGAATGAGCTGCTCTACCGCGATCCGTATCCTACGCGAAGGTCGCGGCGCTCAATGGGATCCTCAAATAGTCGACGTATTTGTACGCAGCATTTCCGAGAGACTCGAAAGCGAAACCGGGCCGCAGCTCCGCATCGTAAGGCCTGAAGAGGAAGAGAAGGGCAACATCCTGACGGCGTAGGGCTCGCCGATGCCGATATGAGTTGTCAGTTGTCAGTTATCAGTTTTCAGTTTCAGCTGTCGGTCAGACAGTCGGGTGGTGGGGGATGCTCTCCGGCTCCGGAGCTTTTGAATCGCTCGCCGCTCGTCCTGTCAGTCGGAACCTTCAGCTTGGGTTTGGGCTAGCCGCTACTGGTTTTGTATCGCAGGGCAATAGTAATTCCGTTTTTCCGCGAGACAGGGCTGAAAAAGCGGCGGAAAAGTTGCGATCTGCCCGCAGGCCTTTAAACATAAGGGCGGGTGGGGATCCGCCGGTCTCCGCTTTTCGCGGTTTTTCCGCATTGAAAACGGACGTTTTGAGACCCCTAGACCGCGACCGGAAGAATCTCGACTCCCGCTTTCGCTTACGGCTGGATCGCCGGCAGGTGTCCGTGAGCCACCAACGTTCGCGATCGCAGTCCCACGTGCGCCACTCCGATCCTGACGGCCGGGCGGATGGCTTTGCGGCCGGCCGAACTGGAGGTTGTATATCTGGATGCGCTGCAAGCTCAGTCCCGCGACCGGCCGGCCGTGGAAGGCCAACCTACGGTAAGGGTGCACTGTAAGGCTAGGATGACTCCCGTCCTACTTGCTGGGCGAAATCGGCTCACCTCTACATGCTCGGCGAATCGGCTTACTTCTTCCGGTAAGCGTAAACATGAGCGCCCTCATCCGTCATGAACAACATGCCGCCGGCTACCGCCGGATACTCCCAGTGAAGCGTCGGACTAAGCTGACCCAGCGGCGCGAGGCTCTTACTTGACCACAGTAGACTTCCGGTCTCCGGAGCGTAAGCATCGACCTCGCCATTATGGGCGACGTACAGCGTGTTACGAGCGATCACCGGTGTAGTGAAGTTCCCGGCCTGCGGCGTGGCCGCGTGGACGTCCCATTGCACCTTAAGCCTCGGCGCCGCAGCGCTCGAGGTCACTACCCTGTACGCGGTGATGTCCTGAGCGTTCGCGTAGATCACCATAATCCGGCCCGTTGGATCGGTCCATACGGCGGGCGCGGTTAGGACCTTTTTCTGGCCTGGCGAGTCGATGGTTTGCAAGCTGCCACCGAGATTCCCCGGACCATGCTTGCCACTCATGTCGTCGCGGTCGATCAGGTACAGAACGCGTGGACCCTTTATGTTCAGGCCGGCCGGTCCCTTTCCCCCTTGAACCATCAGGTGATAAGTTCTGCCGTTGGCTCTGACCGGCGGCAGGATCGCCGGTCCCGTGCTTCCGACGTCTTGATCCATGGCGTTGAGAAAGGCTTGATTGTTGGGCGTGAACGAATCCAGTAGCTTGCTGCCATCGGGCGACAGTTTCAGCAAGCTGTCACCCCAATTGGTCTTCCCGTCCCACAACCCATTCCCGGTCGACACGTACACATCGCCGTTGACCGGATCGGTGACTGCTTCTCCACGGCCCCACATTGCCGACCCACTCTCTTGACAGTAGAGGGGGGACGTCGGATTTGGGCTCAGAAGCTTCGTGATGTTGCTGCACAGGCTATTCCATATGTGGACCCGGCCGGAATTCAAGTTGATCGTAACGGTGTGTCCCTCGTAATGACCAAGGTCCCCTGCGAACCCACCTGTCGTGACGTACAAGTACCGCCCGGAGACCTGGAGCGCGGCCGATTCCTTCTCATAGAACGCGTTCAAGGTGTACCTGACCGGCCAACCCTTCCCGCGGAACTCCTTTCCCGTCGCGGTATTGTACTTGTGCACGAATCCGTCAAGACCAGGACTGTATATCCAGCTGCGGTACGCCACGGGAACCGCCGTCGTGCAACGGCTCGGCCCACTCGTCGATCGCGTCCATAGCCGGCGCCCGGTCTGAGCATCGAAGGCATAGAGCGTTGACACCTTGACGAAGTTCTGTGGGTGGAAGTCGCAATCCGTCGTGTTGTTGCCCGTGAGCACGTAGACCATGTTTCGCACAACGTGACGGCCAAAGGCGACGCTCTTGACGAAAACCGGGGCCGAGTCCGCGTTGACGTTCAGGGAGTGGCCCCAGGCAAATGTGTAGCTCTCTCCGGAAGCCCGAGCTGGTGAGACAACTCTTTGGGCAGAGGCGGCCGGCTTCGACCAGGGGCCGGCGGAGTATGCGAGCCCAACAGCGATGATTGCTACTGCGATGATAGTCGTCCGCTTCATGTCCTCTCCCAAGTGGGAATTGTGACGAGACTTTATCGTCGTGCTCAATGAATATCACATGTGAGCGGTGGACGGTAGACGGTAAGCGGTAGACGGTAGACGGTAGACGGTAGACGGTAGACGGTAGACGGTGGACGGTAGGTGGTAAGCCGTAAGCGGTAAGCGGTAGACGGTAAAACGTTGCGACACGATGTCGCGTATATAGCTGTCGAAACTCAGAAGACTTCGTAGGAGGGCTGATGAGGATTTGACCTGCTGTTCTGCCCCTTGACCCTACCGGCGTATGGGGCTGAATCGATCCGTCGTTGGCCGGAGGCTGCGCTGAAGATATTGGGAGCCGATTCACAGCTGAATTCGTCTGCCTGCCCCCACGCATAGTCCCGCAATAGGCATACTTGCGACTTTTCTGCCGGTTGCCCGTCGATTACGTGGGTGAAATGTGGGTGTCTTTGCCGGAAATGCATGGAGCCTCCGGCCACATCGCCCTAGAGTGAAACCTAGGTCGTGTGGTGATTACGGCGAAAAACGTCAAGAGTCCGTCGAGACAGGACGGTAGGACGGTAAGCGGAAAGCGGTAGACGGTAGACGGTAGACGGTAGGACGGTAAGCGGTAGGACGGTAGGACGGTAGGACGGTAGGCGGTAGGAGGGTAGGCGGCAGGAGGGTAAGCGGTAGGACGGCAAGCGGTAGGACGGCAAGCGGTAGGACGGCAAGCGGTAGCTGCTCTCGGGCACTACGAAACTATGACTCTCGTGATGAAGTTCACTACAAACGCAGGATCAACTTGCCTTAAAAGGAGGAGTGTGCGAGATGAAGTACGAATTTGATCCGTTGGGGCATACCGAGGTCTACCTCGAGCGAAGGGAGAGCGAGGCGGCGAAAGCGGCGTTGCGTCGCGGCGCACATGCCGCTCGCGGAGTTAAACCGCTGGCGACCGAGGTTCCGTACGGGTCGACGTCACTCTTTACCCGCACGCTTGTCCTCTTGAAAGGCATATTCCGGCACACGTCTCTCCATTCGCCGAATCGTCATCTCGACAGACCGCACGCCGCCGATAGGTGAGCTCATCTCAGCTGTGGCAGCGCACGCGACGGTTTCACCGCGTGCGCTGCCCCTTCGCCTGCTCACTCCTTACCTCACGACAGCGCCACAGGCCTTTTCATCACTGGGCTGAGTAGAGTCATTAGCATTCGCTGTCTGATTTCCAGGCCGCGACGAACGTATTCGGCTTCTACATAACTGGCGTGGAGACCAGACCAGCGGCGTTCCCGAACACGCTCCGGCTGACCGCAATCGCTCCCGGAAGCTGACTACCTCGACATGAAGCCCGGATGACAGCTAATTCGACAATGACTGGTCCGAGAATTCCTGTCCCAAGGGCTTACGACCCTGATCGGCGACTATTTTCATGGTTCGTGGTGCCCTGGGCATGGGCCGCTAATTCGAAAATGACTGGTCCGAGAAATGGCTGTCTCAATGGGGTTACGACCCACCCGGCGTACTTTCCATGGTTCGTGGTGTCCAAAAGGCATGGGAGGCTAGTTCATTTGGTCACAGCACGAAGAGCGGTCACCGAAAGGGGCCAGCCAGCCGCACCTCCTGGCGGGTCGACCAGATGCCGAAGCAATGACCCCCAGTGGATCAGTGGACGGGATGCTCAATCGGGAGGAAGTGCCTCGCCGCACTCGGCATCCATTGATGCAAATCGGGGGGCCGGCCTCACTAGGAGACTCGTCAGGCGTCGGCAGTCTTCAGAGATCCGTCAAACGGCAGCCACACGAACGTCGAGGTGCCTTTGCCCTCGCCCGGACTCTGGGCCCAGATGCGACCGCCGTGGCCTTCGACGATTCTCCGACAGATGTACAGGCCCAGCCCCATTCCCGGAAGCTCGCTTTCTGTCGCGTTCCGCGCTCTACCGAAGGGCTCAAAAATGATCCCGGCCGCTCCTGCCGGTAGACCGATGCCTTCGTCGACTACCTTCAGCACGTGCCCTCCATTGTGCAGGGCTACAGACACGTCAACCCTGCCCCCGTCCGGAGAGTATTTGACGGCGTTACTGAGGAGGTTTGTCAAGACCTCTTCCATCCGCGATGGGTCTGCCCACACTGGACGGGCCTCGTCCGCTTGCTCGAATGTGAATGTGTGGGTGGCGGCAAACTGTTGTCCATCCTGCTTTACACACCGTTCGACTAGTCGAGCGAGATCTAGCCATTCCGGCAGAAGCTCCAACTGACCTGTCTCGATCCGAGAAACGTCCAGTAAGTCATCTATCAGCCTACCGAGTCGCACTGCCGTCGATTCGATCAGGTTTAATGACTCCGTGAGGCCGCGACCCTGGATTTCGCCGGATGTCTGTCTGCGCTGGAGTAGCTGGGCAGACCCTCTAAGCACCGTTATCGGGGTCTTGAGCTCGTGGGATGCTATTGACAGGAACTCGTCCCGAGCCTTTAGGGCCGCTTCTGCGAGTCCGCGAGCCTCCCGCTCTGCTCTCAGGAGGCGGGTCCGGACGGCCATCTCCGCTTCGAGAACCACAGCCTTGTGCTGCAAGATAGCGATGGCGCTTTGCCGGTCATCCGCCGTTAGAGAAGACAAGCTCTCAGCCGGAATCACCGTCGAGTGAGAGGCACAGATTTGCCCGAGAGCATCCGCATGATCTATCCGGTCGAACACTTCCATCGGATACGCGCAGCGTAAGTCGAAGCCATGCGAAGCCATCAGATCGTTCCATAGCTCTTCGAGACGAACGGCATCCTCAGCGCGCCCCCGCTCCCACAGCACCGCTACCATCTCTCCGAACACAGTCACTGGAACGGTAGGGTCGGGAGCATAGGATCTCGCTCTGCCGATCATTTCTCCCATGACCCGGTTAAAGAGCGGCCGGTCGGGCGAGCCGTCGATGGAGATGGTCGCCAACGTGTCCAGCACGTCGGGAGTGAGGTACCGGCCATCCTCGCGGAGGCTCTGGCTTTGAAGACCCTTTTCTTCGAGGAGTAAATTGAGTCGATCTCGATGTGCCGAGGTGGCGACCATAACACACGATCCACCGGCACTGATCGCCTGGACGATAGATTCCGCGAGCGACTCTACTAGGTAGCCGTCATCCTCGTAGAATTGGACGCTGTGGGCCCCTCGGCGATTATTTTGTATCGTACTGATTGCAGCGGAAGCACCCGCTGCCGGGTCGAGATTCAGGTTCATGAAGCCCTCACTGAACATGTCAAACTCCCGGCCGCGCGATCTTGCATCCGATCGCACACCGCTTGCCTTCTCGGCGACCCATCCTTAGCCCGGGAGGTGACTTGCCCCAGGACCAAGCAGGATCGTCTCGAGGCTCCGCTATCGCAATTTGCGTACCTGACGGTGGACGGTGGACGGTAGACGGTGGACGGTAGACGGTAGACGGTAGACGGTAGTAGACGGTAGACGGTAGACGGTAGACGGTAGACGGTAGAGGTTCTCGGTAGACAGTGGTGGGCGGTGACGGTTGACGGTACACGGTTGACGGCTTTTGTAGACGGTAGACACCAAGCTGGGCAGCGGGGGAGTCGACGAATGCGCTTGGAGATCGGTCTTGTACGGGGTTTACACTTCGGCTCATCTGTTCAGGGACCGGGCCGACACCTTTCAGCCCTAGACGCTGTCGTGGACGCGGCTAATCGATGAGCACGGATCAGCTCGACGATCTTCACCGTGAAGTTAGACGCGTGGGGAGTCCCGATCGTGCCATAGCCCTGGCCAAATACTTCAAGACGGGTCCGGGACAGTACGGAGACGGCGATGTCTTCATAGGACTCACCGTTCCCCAGGCGCGCCGAATCGCGTTGCGGTTTAAGGACCTTCCTACCGAAGCCGCGAGACAACTCGTTGCATCTCCCATCCACGAGGAGCGCCTGATCGGGCTGCTGCTGCTGATCGCGGCCTTTCGCGAGGGCACCGCTGCCGAGAAACAGGACGTCTACGACTTCTACTTGGGGAACACCCGACACGTCAACAATTGGGACCTCGTCGATACCTCCGCCCCCGAAATCGTCGGCGAGTACCTCAAGGACAAGGATCGCTCCGCATTACTACGTCTTGCCGCGTCACCCAGCCTCTGGGAGCGTCGCATCAGCATGATCGCCACCTTTCCTTTCATCAAGGATTTGCGTCAGCACGAAGACGCCTTTGCCGTGGCCGATATTCTGCTGCAGGATGAACACGATCTCATCCATAAGGCGGTAGGGTGGATGTTACGGGAGGTGGGGAAGCGGATCTCACAGGATGTCGAGGAGTCGTTCCTGAAGTCTCGATACTCCACCATGCCGCGAACCGCTCTGAGGTATGCGATCGAGCGGTTTCCCGAGAGGCTTCGCCAGGCCTATCTAAGAGGAGAGGTTTAGAAGCGCTTTCCTGTCCCGGAGGTGCGGCGGTTTAGCCGCGGAGTCAAAAGAAATATGCGGTCGCGGTTACGGAATCGACCTGTACCAGCGATTTGCCCGCGCCTGCTGATCGCGTCGGCGCTTTCGAGTCGCCATCCAGACGATCGTGGAAGCAACTTCTGCAGCGTAGATACTTCTGAGCCTCGCCAGATTAGAGCTGATGAAGGTCTCTGGTTGCTCAGGCATCCAATGCTGCCCACGCCTACAAACCGGCCACCGGCGCCGGCGGAAACCGCGTTTGCGCCGTAGATGGACTCGACGCATGAGTACGGCGTCCGCAGCGGATCGATCGATGCGAACCGCGCCTGGTTGTGCCGTCCAAAGACAAGCCGTGCCTTCCAGCCGTAGCTGGTATCGACGCCGGCGAAGCGGCCGGCGGCAAAAATATTATTTCCCCATCCTCCAAGGTGCGATACCACCGGCAGACCTGTTCCGGATGTGCTGGACCTTACGGCAGGCGCGGGGCTCCAAAGGGTGAGCCGTCCGTACGTCGCGGAGCGAAAGCCTGCCTGCCAGCCGGCCACGATCAGGCGACCTCTGCTGGTCCAGACTGCGTACGCTGAGCTACTGTGATAGCCGCGGCTAAGCTGCAGAGTGCGAGGTGGACCATAACCTCGACCAGTGGAAGCCTCTCTCGCCGCCGATCGGTCCCAGACGACCGCGCGCTCTACTCGAGTCCTTCGCCTTCCCCAACCAACCGCCTTCCAGACTGTGCCGACCACGTCGCCATTTGAACCGATGTCTCCAACACTGATGCTGACGACCCGTCCGGGCGCGGACGGCAATGGGATCCAGCGAAAATGACGGCCCTTCAAGATGATGACGAACGGGAAGGAGCGCTGCCGGCCCTTTGACGCCTGAGCCGAGATCAAGCCGCTCTGGTTGATGTCGACGGCGAATGCGTCCCGGTAGCCATGAGGCACGCCCAGCTTGATGAGACGGCCCCCGACCACTGCAAAGGCCGAGCTACGTCTGCCGTGCATAGTGCCCACGATGTCGCCGCGGCCATCCATGCCGACGAGGTCAACGCTTTTCCCATCGAGTCCGCGAATGGCTCGTATGACGTAGGTGCCGGACTCCTCCCTCGAGCCGGCACGAGATTGTAGAACCTGTTGAGCCGATCCGGGTGTTGCGGTCGTGGCGGCAGCTATGGCCAGGATCGTTAGAAGCGTGAGGAGGCGCGGACGCAGCATGCCGGGAACACTCCCACTTTGTTTGCCAGCTATAACGTCTTACGCAGGAAAACGGGACATACGTCTTGCCCTCTATCGCCCCGCCGCGGCCGACAGCCGGGCGAGGTCGTCGATCGTCACACTGGCGGCTCCGAGCTTCTTGACCACCTCTCCGGCGGCCAAGTTGCTCAGGACGGCCGCCTCCGCCATCGAAGCTCCGCTCAGCAGGGCCAGGGTGAATACCGCGCAGGTGGTGTCACCGGCGCCGGTCGGATCAAAGACTTCCCGACGATTGGACGGGGGGAGATGAACCGGCTCACAGCTGCGCTCGAATAAAGACATGCCCTCACTCCCGCGGGTGAGGAGAATTCCAGAGGCGTCCATTCCTTCCAGCAGATCGCGGCCCGCTCGCTCCAACGCCGAGAGGTCCTCGATTTGGCGGCTGAGCGTAGCCTCTGCCTCAGGCTGGTTGGGTGTTGCCACCGTAGCACCGCGGAATCGGAACAGGTCGCCATGGGAGTCTACGGCGACGAGAATGTTGCGGGTTCTCGCCGCCGGCAGGCAGGTTTCCACCACCTCGGGGCTTATCACGCCATTCTCGTAATCCGAGATGACTACGGCGTCGACCCTCCCGAGCGCCTCCCGTACAACCGAGATCAGACGGTCGGCAGTGGGACGGGCGAGGTCTGAAACATCGACGCGGTCGATGCGAACGATCTGCTGCCGAATCTCCTGAGTGCCGCCGGCAACCACCCGCGTCTTGGTAGCCGTTCGTCGGCCCTCCTCAGTGAGGAGGCCGTGGGTGTCAATGCCGAGCTCGGCGAGGGCCTGGCGGAGCCGGTTTCCGGACGTATCGTCCCCGACCACACCGGCAACCGCGGTAGAGGCGCCCAGGGCGGCGAGATTGTATGCGACGTTGGCCGCACCGCCGGGACGGACGAAGTCCTGGCTGTGATGCAGAACCAGCACTGGGGCTTCACGCGAGATCCGAGCGGGCCGGCCGACGATGTACTCGTCGGTCACCATATCTCCGAGCACCAGGACACGCTTCCCGGCGAACCGAGCGAGACATTGTGCCATCCGCCGACCGCTATCGGATCGCGTCGACTCTAGTTGCACGGGCTCAACCCCAGTTTCATTACTCTCGAGCCTCACTGGAGAGCGAAGGTCCAATCCCGCCGCCACCCGGTGTCCGGACGCTAATCACGTCCCCCGGCTCGACAGCGAGGACGGTCTTCCCAGGTAACGGCTGGTCGCGGTTCGATCTGGTCAGGACGTTCTCGCCTGGAAGTGCGGCGTCGCCGCCCTGGAGTCCGTACGGTGGAATGCACCTCCGCTCACTCACGATGCTTACGACGGCTGGGCACAGGAACTCAATGTCTCTGCGCAGCCCATTGCCTCCCCGAAACTGACCAGATCCGCCCGACCCCGGTCGAAGCTCATATCGGCGGACTCGAATCGGATACTGCCCCTCCAATGCCTCGATCGGTGTATTCAGGGTGTTACTCATGTGATCGTGGACTCCGGACATGCCGTCCGCGCCTGGACGCGCGCCCATGCCTCCTCCCATCGTCTCGTAGTAGGTAAACTGACTGCTCCGGACGGGATCAAACCCGCCGAATGCCAGGTTGTTCATCGTCCCTTGACTCGCAGCCGGAACGATGTCGGGAAGGATCGGAGCCAGCGCTCGATAGAGTGTATCGACGATCCTTTGTGACGTCTCCACATTGCCCGCCGACACGGGAGCCGGTGGACGGGCGTCGACTACCGTTCCAGGAACCGTGTTCAGACGTACAGGCCTCAGCATTCCGGCGTTGACGGGTACGTCCTCTTGCAGCAGCGTCCGGAGCACGTACAGTAGCGCCGACTCGGTAACGGGCCGAACCGCGTTGACGGGACCGCTTACCTGTGGCGAGCTGCCGCTGAAATCGACTACCAGGTCGCTATCGCCGGTCCGTTTGATGCTCACCTCGATGCGCACGCGGGCCGACTCGAATCCGTCGTCGTCGAGCCAGTCCTCGCCAGTACAAGGGCCGAAGGGGAGTCGGCGGATGAAGGCACGAACCATCATTTCCGAATAGTTCAATAGGGCACTTGCCTGAGCGCGTACGTCGTCGTTCCCGTATCTCACGGCAATGTCGGCAAATCGAGCCTCACCCGCGTATTGAGCGGCCAGTTGAGCCAGCAGGTCGCCTTTTCGTTCGTCCGGAGTGCGTACGTTGCGCATCAGCAGCTTGAAAACATCCTGATTCCACTCGCCGCCTTCAACCAGCTTGACCGGCGGGACGATCAGGCCCTCCTGGAAGATGTCCTGGCTCAACGGCATCGATCCGGGAGTCATGCCCCCGACATCCGAGTGATGCGCACGGCTCATCACATATCCGATGCCACGACCGCCCGAGTATGCGGCCGATACTAGGCTTATGTCGGGGAGGTGTGTTCCTCCGGCAAATGGGTCGTTCAGGATGACGACGTCGCCGGGCTCCAGTGTGATTGCCTGTAAGACGACCTCCATGGCTCTGCCCATCGCGCCTAAGTGAACCGGGATGTGGGCCGCCTGCGCCAGCAGCTGCCCGCGGTCGTCGAACACGGCGCATGAAAAGTCCCGCCGCATAGTGATGTTGGGCGAAAATGCGGCCCGCTGCAGGGCGATGCCCATCTCGTCGGCGAGTGAGCTGAACAGATTGCGAAAGATTTGCAGTGTAACGGCGTCAAACGATCTGGACTGTGCGATGACTATTCTCCAGGCTGCTCTAGGAGGCGCATCTCGAGCACTTGATCGTCACTCAGGGAGTGCATGCGCAGGTAGTGGCGGGCGACGTCAAATAGAGCCTGGGCCGGCACCATGCCGACAACCTCGGAGTCGGTAATCGCCACCCCGTAGGAGTCGGCTTCGTCCTTGACCATCTGGAATACCCTGGCTATCGACGAGCGTTTGTAGTTGGTCAAGTTCATGGAAACTTGAACGCAGCCCCGCTCCGGGATGTCGAAGCCCAGCGCTTTGACGTATCGTAGCCCTCCGGTGCTGTGACGAATCGCACGAGCGATGTTCTGAGCTACGGACACGTCCTTGGTGGCCAGGTATATGTTGTACGCGATCAGTGGCCGGCGGGCGCCAATCACAACGGCTCCGGCACTGGGATGCACGGCTCGGGGGCCGAGGTCGGGCACGCGAGTGTCGTCGACCTCGATGACGTCTCGCAGCTCCTCGAATCCCTTGCGTCGAACCTGCTCCAGATTTCGCCGGTCTGGAGATTTTGCGGCGTCCTCGTAGAAGTAGACCGGTATGTTCAGCTCGGCCGCCACGCGCTCTCCGAGCCGGTAGGCGACGGCAGCCGCCTCCTCGATGGTGGTGTTCATTAAAGGGACAAAGGGAACGACGTCGGTGGCTCCGAGCCGCGGGTGGGCTCCCTCATGCTCTCGTAGGTCGATGCGTTCGGAAGCCGTCTTTATGCCGGCAAGGACCGACTCGATCAAATCGTCGGCGCCGCCGATTAATGTAAAGACGCTGCGATTGTGATCGGCATCCGACTGCAGGTCAAGCAGCGTGACGCCCGGCTGGCTAAGAGACGCTCGAATCGCGTCGATAGTCTCTTGGTTTCGACCCTCGGAGAAGTTGGGTACGCACTCGAGGAGAGATGGCATGGGGGGCTCCGGTGGTTGGCGGTTCACGGTAGACGGTACACGGTAGACAGTAGACGGTAGACGGTAGACGGTAGACGGTAGACGGTAGACAGTAAACGGTAGACGGTAGACGGTGTACGAAGGCGGTGGATACGTAGACGGTAGGCCGTTGGCGGTAACCGCCAACGTATACCGCTGACCAGACCAGTCTCGACCTGCAACCGCTCTGGTTACTGGGACTGGCCTATTCTTTTGTCCATTCAATACTATGGGTCGCCACTCCACCTGGATGATTGTCGTTGCGGAAACTGGCTCAGACTCGCCGGCGCAGGTTGCCGCAAGCAAGATAGATGAACTGACGAGCGGTGGTTGTGAGCTGCTACCCACGGTAGCGATAAGCTCTTCAAGCCTGCTCGTTCCGTGCCGCCATCAGAGCTGTTCGCAAGCTCCGTAGTAGCTTGCAGACCATGACAATCCGCGTAGAGCGCCCTACCGTAGCGAGCGGTCTCTCGTAGTAAAGACTGATAATTGACGAAACTCTCTATCGGACGTCTGTTCTATAATCGGGTTACCGCACGAGAAATCCGGTCCGCTTCGTGACTTGGCTTCATTTGCGATTTGATCGACATGTTGTGCTATTCTGATTGCGTGCCACAAGATATTGTGGTTCAAGACTTTTGGACGGGGGAAAAGTAATGAGCGCCGTGGGCCTGATGTCGGATGTAAAACCAGCAGATTCTACAGCGGTCGGTGAGAGACCCAAGCGCGGCGGAGAGTGGTCGGCAGCCGCCCTGAGGGTGCTGGAAGAGCGCTATCTCATGCGGGTGCACGGAGACATCGTCGAGGGTCCTGACGACATGTGCTGGCGGGTGGCCAGCGCCGTGGCGAGCGCGGAGAGAAAGTGGGCCGACGACACCGTCGTCAATGACGTTGCCGTGGGGTTCTACGACCTTCTTATCGACCGTAAGTTCTTGCCGAATTCTCCAACTTTAATGAACGCCGGCAAGTCCAATGGGTTGCAGTATTCGGCCTGCTTCGTTCTCCCGGTTCCGGATTCCATCGACGGCATCTTTGAAACGTTGAAAAATGCCGCCATCATCCATCAATCCGGAGGCGGCACCGGCTTTTCGTTCTCCAGGGTGCGGCGAAAGAACAGCACGGTTGCTCGAAGCGGCGGCAGGGCAAGTGGGCCGGTCTCGTTTTTGCGCGTTTTCAACGCCGCGACCGAAGCAGTAAAGCAGGGTGGCACCCGTCGGGGCGCCAATATGGGGATCTTGCGCATCGATCACCCCGACGTACTTGAATTTATCGACTGCAAGAACGACGGTGGTATCACGAATTTCAACATCAGCGTCGCCGTGACCGAGGCGTTTATGCAGGCCCTCGAATTCGACGGCGAGTACGACCTCATAGATCCGAATACCGACGAGGTCACGGACAAGCTGAGGGCGCGCGAGGTATGGACGAAGATCGTCGATTCCGCCTGGCGCACGGGTGATCCTGGGGTCGTCTTCATCGATCGGATCAACGCGAGCCCGGCCAACCCCGCTCCCGGACTCGAAACAATCGAGGCCACCAATCCCTGCGGAGAGCAGCCCCTCGCTCCCAACGACGCCTGCAACCTCGGCTCGATCAATCTGGCGAGGCTGGTGGATCGTGCGAACAACACGGTCGATTGGAAGGAACTCGACCATGTAACGCGTAACGCTGTTCGGTTCCTTGACGACGTGATCGAAGTCAATCCCTATCCTCTGCCGGAAATCATGGCCGAGGTACATGCCAACCGTCGCATTGGGCTTGGAGTCATGGGCTGGGCGGACCTGCTATTCCAGCTGGGCATTCCTTATGACAGTGAGGAGGCTCTGACTTTGGCCGACGAAGTGATGGCGAGAATCGAGAAGACGGGCCACCAAGCCTCCCAGGACCTCGCAACAGTCCGCGGACCGTTTCCGAACTGGGGCCACAGTATCTACAAAGACGAGGCTCCCATACGCAATGCCACGGTCACGACTATCGCTCCAACCGGCACGATTAGCATCATCGCCGACGCCTCGAGCGGCGTAGAGCCGATCTTTGCCCTGGCGTTCTACCACAAAGTCGACGATCGCAAGCTTACGTTTGTCAATCCGTTCGTTAAAGAGGCGCTGCGAGAGCGCGATCTCGACAACGATGAGCTTATCGATGCGATAAGCCGAACGGGCACACTGCACGGAGTGGACGGAGTTCCCGAGGATCTGCAGCGCGTTTTCGTTACCGCGCACGAGGTCGAGTACGAGTGGCATGTGCGCATGCAGGCAGCATTTCAGAAGCACACGGACAACGGAGTATCGAAGACGATCAACCTGCCGAATGAGGCTTCACGCGAGGACATCGAGCGCGCCTACTCGCTGGCCTACAGTCTGGGCTGCCTCGGGATAACTGTCTTCCGGGACGGATGCAAGGGGGCGCAGGTGCTCAATGTCGGTGTGGACGAGAAGCCAGCTACTCCGGCAGAGGATAGAAGCGCTCAAACGATGCTGCCGGGAATGGCTGCATTGAAGCCTCGGCCGAAGGTGGTACAGGGAGCAACTCACCGTGTAGAAACTCCTGTGGGAACAGCATTCATCACAGTGAACTGCGACCAGGATGGCGAGCCGCTCGAGGCCTTCGTCAACATCGGCCGGGCGGGCAGCGATATTCTGGCGATGGCCGAATCGATGGGCAGAATGATCTCTCTCGTGCTTCGTACCCCCTCACCGTTGACCCAGCGGGAGAAGGTGGAGCAGCTGGTAGATCAGCTGAAGGGAATCGCCGGCAGCCGCTCTCACGGATTCGGCCCCAACCGAGTTCTGTCGCTACCGGACGCGATCGGACAGGTTCTCACGGAGTACATGGCGTCATCGACAGAAGACTCACTCCAGGAATCAATGGTTCCCTTGTTGGTGGAGCAAGCTGCTCCAACGAGATCCGCCTCAGTTGGCGATCTGTGTCCCAAGTGCGGCGTGGCGGCCTATGTGCGAGAGGAAGGCTGCAAGAAGTGTCATTTTTGTGGCTACAGCGAGTGCTGAGAGGAGGCCGGACGGCCCGAGCCAGGACCGGCAGCTAGCGTAGGGCGTTAGGGGGTGGTCCCCGGCCGAATGGCCGGACTGCCCCCGTGGCCGGCGACAGCCGTACCCAAAGCACGGGACACTCGAGGCACGAATGGTGCACCATCGTGCGTGTGAACACGTCGGAGGTGCCACGTCATGGCAGAAGCTGACAAACGAGAGACTGACCGTCGCGGTCGGGCGGAGCACGCGGTATTGCGGCACACCGAGGCGGTGCCGGAAGCTCGTGAGGAAAAGCCTGGTATGCTAAACGAGCTCAAGGATGTGCTCGAGGATGCAGGCAACACCGTTCTAGCTAGCAATCACGAGGGTGGTAGAAAGCCGGAGAGAGTCCCCCAGGGCCCTGATCCGAACAAGTCTGACTCACACCGCGACTAGGGGCGTGAGCCCTGTCTGAAGCTCAATAACCGTCGGCTGGAACCGGCTCACCGACAGTTCGTTATGCGCCGTGTTTGCCGGCCGCTGGGCCATTGGTGTGACAATTGGTTTATGAGCGTGCAGATTCGCGGGTTCCGGCGCCATGACGGCGACCAGGTGGTGGCGCTATGGAATAGCGCCGGGATCGCCAGGCCATGGCTGGACTTGCCGGCCGAGATCGACGAAAAGCTGAAGAGAGACCCGCAGCTCTTTCTCGTGGCAGTCGACGGTAGTGCGATCGTGGGCGCTGTGATGGGAGCTTACGACGGCCGGAGAGGTTGGATATACCACCTGGCGGTCGCTCCGGAAATCCAGGGGCAGGGAGTCGGCACCCGACTGATCGCGGAGCTCGAAGCGCGCATGGCGCGAGTCGGCGTCCGGAAGATAAATCTCCAGGTCCGGGGAGACAATGCCGGCGTGACGGCGTTCTACTCGCGGGCAGGCTACAGTCAGGACGAGCTGGTCAGCATGTCGAAGGTGGTCGAATCACGGTCCGGGTTCTGACCTCCGGCAGCTTGGTCATAACGACGCCTTGCGAGCCGCCTCCAGCTGGTTGAGCACGCTGACCCGGTGCAGAAATGCCTCAGGATCCGGCTGCGGCTCAGCCCCTATTTTTCCGGCGATCCTATCCGCGATCTCGGACCCCAGCCGGCGCCTGGGATCGGGACGAAGAGTGGGGGCACGAAGGAGAAACTCGTCCACTATCTGGGCGTCATCACGCGTCAGAGACCGAAGATTCCACGTGATCTCGGCACCGACAGGCTCCTGCTCCCGCTCTCGTTCGGTACTCTTGGCCTCGCCGGAGTACAGTGCCAGCACGCGATTGACGAACTGCTCCGGGTTGTCGGCAGGGAGAGCTCCAATCCGGGCCGATACTCTCGCGGCAAGCTCGGTTATCCTTCGGTCGCGGACGGCGGTGGACTTGATGGCGCCGAACTGCACCAGCGACCTTCGGATCGAGGCGGCGTCGTCGAGGGATAGGGCTGACAGCCGCCACGACGCCTCGCCGGGAATAGGTTCAGCCGCCAGAGCGGACGAAGCCGCCTCAATCGACAGCTCTTGCAGGCTCATGGGCACGCGCTCGCGAACAACCACAGTGCCGGCGGCGTAGTCTCCCAAGCGCCTTGGTCTCGGGCTGACGAACATGACGAACAGGCCGATGCCGTAGAAGGCCGGCAGCCAGTCGACGATTCGCACCAAGTTTCGGATCGCGGAGTCGAGGAATCCCAGCGGCAACCCCGAAGCTTTGATCGCACGGATGCCAAGCAGGCGTTTGCCCGGCGTCTGGCCGTTCCAGAGGGCCTCGAAAATCAGATAGTATCCCCAGACGAGCAAGAAGGTGGACGTCAGCAGGAAGATGGCCGCGGCGCCGGAGAATCCCGAAGTGACAATTCCGATGCCGATAGTGGCGAAGACGATCAGCATGAACCCGATCACGATGATCGTAAAGTCGACGGCTGTCGCCAAGAACCTGCTCCCGATGCCGGCCAGGTCGTAGCTAATGTCGACTGCTTCAGGCGTCCTTACGTCGAACTGCATCTACACCTCATCACCTGAGTCAGGATAGACTGGGCACGACATGGACTCGCAACGACACCACTTTATCAGTATCCGAGAGCAGCGCTGGAGCGAGCTGGAGAGCCTGCTGAAGCGGGCGCGACGCAGACGAATTGGGCGGCTCAGCGGCGAGGAAATCATGAGGCTGGGGAAGCTCTATCGCCTGTCCGCGGCGGACCTGGCGCTTGCTGTTCGCTACTTTCCGAGAGACCGCATGACCATCTACCTCAACGCTCTCGTCAGGCGGGCGCATCCTATCGTCTATCAGTCGACGGCAGGATCCCGGCGTCAGATCCTCGAGTTCTGGCGCTATGGATTTCCCGCCACGTATCGACGACTTGGCGCGTATACGGCCGCGGCGTTCGGCATCACCGCCGTTTCTGCCTTGCTAGCCGCCGCCGCCGTCATCTACCAGAGCAGCAACGCCGACTTGCTTCTCGGTTCCACCCAAGCTGAGAGCCTTCGCTCGGTCATGTCGGCCCACCATCTCTGGATGGGGGCGAACACGGCCAACCACTCGGTGGCGGCGAACTTCATCATGTTGAATAACATCCAGGTGGCGTTTCTGGCGTTCGTCGGCGGCATCGTCTTTGGACTCGGCACGGTTTACATCCTGGCATCCAACGGGATATCGCTGGGGGCGATTGCCGCGATGGTGGCTCAGTACGGACTGAGCCGTCAGTTCTGGTCGTTCGTGGTCCCGCATGGAGTCATCGAACTTTCGGTCATTTTCATGGCAGGAGGGGCGGGACTCTTTCTCGGCGATGCCCTGCTCCGCCCTGGCCTTAAAACGAGAGCCCGCTCGCTCACGTCTTCCGCTCGAACGGCGGTCCTGCTCATCATCGGGTGCGTGCCACTTCTCGTCATCGCCGGCACCATCGAGGGGTTCTTTTCAGCCTCGAATACCCCGGCGTGGCTGAAGGTTTCCGTAGGGCTGAGCTCGGGCGCAGTGTTGTACGCCTATCTCCTGGGATCGAGGGCGCCGCGGGGGCAGGAGCGGTAGTGTCGGCCGGCGCGGCCGGCTCGGACATCGCTCAAGAACGTGATGATGACTACTTCTTCGGCTGCGAAAGGACCAACGACAGATTGTCGGCGAGGCCGTCGTTATTGTCTCCGGCGAGACGAGTCATAGTCAATTGCAGTTTGACGTCTGTGGCTGCCACGGGAACAACGCCGGATGCGTGTTTCGAGTAGAGACCTGTCGTGCTTGGAGCTTTAGGTCCTTGTATTGTTCGAGACGACAAGACTCTTCCTTTCGTCTCCAGCGAACGTGACCGATAGAGCCGCGTTGTCTCCCTGTCCCGATATGCCACCCAGCCACGCTGACAGAGTGTAGTGTACCTTTCCTTTCACAATGTCCGCTACGAATGCGGTGAGCTTGATGGCTTGGACTGCGGTAGACCTATCATTGACCCGGGCCGCCGTAGAAGTAGTTTTTCCCTCGACTCTTAGGACCTGGGGTCGTAGGCGTCAAGTCTCCGCGCCATCCGTGTAAGCATCCGCGGTGAAGCCGTGTGCCGTGGTCCAGCCGGGAATTTTAACGATATCGTCGTAGCCGTGACCCGCCGTTTTAGCCTGCTCCGCTCCCGGATCAACGATGATGTTTTTGCCGTACGGTATCGTCGTGGTCGAAGTCGATAGGACCAACGACAGATTGTCGGCGAGGCCGTCGTTATCGCCTCCGGCGAGACGAGTCATAGTGAATTGCAATTTGACGTCGGCGGCTGTCACGGGAACCACGCCGGATGCGTGCTTCGAGTAGAGACCCGTCGTGCTTGGAGATTTAGGTCCTCGTACTGTCCGAGACGACAAGACTTTTCCTTTCGTGTCCACGAACGTGACCGATAGAGCCGCGTTGTCTCCCTGTCCCGATATGCCACCCAGCCACGCTGACAGAGTGTAGGTTACCTTTCCTTTCACAATATCCGCTACGAATGCGGTGAGCTTGATGGCTTGGACTGCGGTAGACCTATTTTGACCCGGGCCGCCGTAGAAGTAGTTCTTCCCTCGACTCTTAGGACCTGGGGTCGTAGGTGTCAAGTCTCCGCCGCTATCCGTGTAAGCATCCGCGGTGAAGCCATGTGCCGTGGTCCACCCGGGAATTTTAACGATATCGTCGTAGCCGTGACCCGCCGTTTTAGCCTGCTCCGCTCCCGGATCTACGATGAGGTTCTTGCCGTACGGAATCGTCGTGGTCGAAGCGCGAGCCGGCGAGAGGCGAACCTGCAAGGGAATAAGCAGACCAAACGCGAGGAAAGCGGCAACTAGTTTGCCCATCATTTGCACTCCAATCACACCGAGCTAATTTTGACAACTAGAGCAGGATATCTACTCACGCCTAGGTTTGTCCAGGTGGCGTTAGGGCAGCAAGAAGCAAGTCGAACAGGTGGTACTTCGGCAGGGGTTGGAGGGTGAGGTGTCGCCAAGCGGTAATCGTACGCAGGGTGTGGGGACGGAAAGCCGTTGCTGCCCCCCGTCAACCTTTGTCTGATAGACGAGGTGGGACGATCGCTTGCCTTTCGTCTGTTCTTCTATTTGTGCTCCTCACAATAGGTGGCGGGCTTTGATCTCTAGGTACTTATTCACCGCTGCTGCCGAGATCTTGTCGGCGGCCACATCTAGCGTTAGCGCTCCTCTTTCGCGTAGCTCTCTTAGAACGCCAGCACGATCATCCAGGACGGACTGCGCAACGGCGCGCTGGTAGATGCTGGTCGTGTCCCTCGGATCTAGCTTCGCCAGGCGCTCGAGGTCCGGGTCGCGAAGTGTTACCGCCAGAACAACATGGCGGCGGGCCAGAAATTGTAGCGGAGGGATAAGTGCAGCCGCCGATTCGGGCTGCATGAGATCGGTGAAGAGGATCACGAGCGAGCGCTGAGCGTGACGGGCAGCCAGGTACCGGAGGCCGAGCCCGAAGTCCGGCTCGATTCGGTCTGCTTCTAAATCATGTAGCGCCTCCGTCACATGTAAAAACCCGCGACGGCCCGGCCGTGGGGGCAGATAGCGAACGATGCGGTCGCTAAACGAAAGGAGGCCCACCCGATCTCCCGCCTGTTGCGCTACGAAGGCCAGCAATAGGCCGGCGTTTACGGCATGATCGAACCGCGTCAGGGCCGGTGGCGTGGTCGTGCGGCCGCGGGACGCTACTGGCGAGTTGAGAGGGATGGGCGTCGACATCATGCGCCCGGAGTCCAGCAGCAAGAAGACGTTTTGGCTCCTTTCGGTGCGGTAATCCACGGAGATCACGCGATGACGGCGAGCTGTGGCATTCCAGTTAATGCGCCGAAACTCGTCGTCGGGAGTGTAGTCGCGCAACTGCTCGAACTCGGTGCCGCCGCCGTAACGGCGTACTGTCTTCAGTCCTATCTCCTGCAGAAGACCGCGGCGGGCCAAGGACTCGTACGACCGGACTGCCAGAAGATTGGGGTAGACCTTGACGGCTTCGCCGAGCGGCCAAGTCCGCTGGCGCCATGCCAGTCCGAGCGGTCCGCGCAGGCGGGCCGCGACAGGACCTAGGCGGTACTCTCCGCGGTGGATCGGGAGCACTCGATAGGTGAAGCTCCACGCGCCTCGGGGAGGACAGGCACCCGTAGCCTCGTTGCCCTTGGGGATCAGGAGCCGGGGAGTCACGTCACGTACCCGAATCACCGCATTGCGGTGAGAGCGGTTGGCCAGACTGAGGGTGACGACGTTGTCGACGCCCAGCGAGAGCTTTTGGTCGTGGGCGCGCGTCCATTCGAGCTCCGTTTTGCCCGGCGTGAGGAGAGCGTCGACGACCGCCGCCATGACGCATGCCGCTCCCCATAGCAGCGCCACATATATCGCCAGGTCCTGGGAGCCGCTCAGGGCAACGGGAAATATACCGGCGAGAGCGATAGCCAGGAGACGCGTAGTCGGGACTATCACGGCCGCGGGTGCCCGATGTTTTGTGGTCTACGACCGTCGAAATGTGTTGTCAGGGCTTGGGAGCCGCTCGGGGCGACCGGAAGTATGCCGACGAGAGCGAGAGCCAGGAGACGGGTGGTGAGGACTATCACGGTCGGGGGTACCCGAAGTTCCGTGGTCTGTGATCGTCGAAATGTCTCGTCAGGTCTTGGCAGCCGCTTATGGGGACGGGGCATATGCCGACGAGAGCGAGAGTCGGGAGACGCACAGTCGGGACTATCACGACGGAGGTACTCGAAGTTCCGGGTCCGCAGCAGTAGATTCGAGTAGCAGAGCCTCCCAAAAAGCGGTACGCCTCGGACGAGACGACGGCGAGACCCTCGGGGGTCTCAGGTTTGGTCCAGCCTAACAAGGGCCGAGCCGTATCACGTATCATCATCAGCGGTCCATTCCGGATGCTTCCGGAGGGACCGGGACGCCCTCTCGCTGGTCAGCCGCACTATCGGGGGACTTCGACCTGGGCGAGGAGGCGCTCGATTACCGAGTCGGCGCTGACTCCCTCGATCTCAGCCTCGGCCTTCAAGATAAGGCGATGTCTGAGGACGGGCCGGGCGAGCATCTTGACATCGTCAGGTAGCACATACGTTCGGCCGCGGAGCATGGCCAGCGTTTGCGACGAGAGTAGAAGCGAAACCGAGGCGCGCGGACTGGCTCCCAGGACGAGATCGGGAGACGAGCGCGTCGACTCAACGATAGCCGTGATGTAGGAGATGATGGAATCCTCCACGGTCACGGAGCGAGCGCTCTCTTGCAGAGATCGGAGGCCGTCGACGTCGAGCACGGGTTCGAGATCGATCGAATCGAGGTCGCGAGCGTCGAACCCCTGCTCATAGTTCCGAAGCAGCTGTTTCTCTGCATCCCGGCCTGGATAGGGCACGAGGATCTTGAAGAGGAAACGGTCGAGCTGAGCCTCGGGTAGAGGATATGTTCCTTCGTACTCCACCGGGTTCTGAGTGGCGACCACAAAGAAGGGGTAGTCGAGCACCTGGCGCTCCCCCTCGATCGTCACCTGACGTTCTTCCATGGCCTCGAGGAGGGCCGACTGGGTTTTTGCCGGCGCCCGATTTATCTCGTCGGCCAGGACGACCTGGGTGAAGATTGGTCCGCGCTTGAGAAAGAAGCGGCTGGTGTCCATATCGAAGACCGTGGTTCCCACTATATCTGAGGGCATCATGTCGGCGGTGAACTGCAGGCGGCGGAAGCTCACATTCACCAGTCTGGCAAGGACCTTTGCCATCAGCGTTTTGGCGGTTCCCGGCACGCCTTCTAAAAGAACGTGGCCCTCGGTCATCAATGCGATGGAGAGCAGCTCGAAGGCCGCTTCCTGACCCACCAGGACCTTTGCGGCCTGCTCACTCAGCCGCGCATATACCCCTTGGGCCGGTGATCCGATATCAACCGTCTCGGCCACTGCTCGCCTCCTCTACCTGACCAGAGCTCGCCAGAGCCCGACCATCTCTACCGGCATCGTACCGTCCCGATGCCGTACCGGCCATCGAACTTCCGGATTCCGCGGCAACGATCTCCTGTACGCGCAGAATAAACTCACGATCGTTCGTGGGAGCGGGGGTATCAAGTAGGTTTGTGGTTGTCCTGTCCCTCGAAGGGTAGCGCGTGGACAGGCTTCGACGCAGATGATCCTGAAAGACTCGCAGCGCCTCTTCGCGCTTTCGACCCTGCCGGAGCAGTCCGGCCATCGCGAGGACAAACTCCGTGGCCGGCCTATAGGACTCGTCGACGGTCTTTAGCGGCGGCCCGAGCCTCCAGCCGGAGGTAAGGCGAAAGGCGAGGAAGGTAGCGGTGGCAAAGAGGGCGGCGATGCCCCATGGAAGTCCCGTCAGCCAATCCGTCGTCCGTCCCGAGGCCGCAGCATGGAAGGGGAGCTCGGCAAAGGCCAAGGTTCGCCCGCGGCGGCCGGCGAGGGCAACCAGCAGAGTGCTACTGTCCGCCCGCGCGATGTCTCGGTTGTCTAGCGCCTGCGGGGCGGTCAACACCCACAGGACGCCTTTGCCCACCAGTATCTTCTGCAGCACCGTGCCGAACCGTGTGGCCAAAACCGGGACACCCGGCGTGGCTCGTACGGTGACATCGCTGGCCGCATCAATCCGAGTCGCCGGCGGGCGGCCCAAGACGGGCGCCACGACGCGGATGGGCGCGGGAGGAGAGAGGGAGGTCGGAGTCCAAATCGAGCCATCAGTCGGGAGACTCCGGCGCCCGGGGCGGCAACGACGATCCCGCCGCGGCGCAGCCACGCGGCGAGTTGGTCTGAAGCTCCCGTCCCCAGCTCGGGCTGACCCTGAAGAAAGAAGACAGTGGATGAATCGGGCGGGAGCTGGGACAGGTTTAACGCGGTCAGGTTCTCAGAGTGGTAGCCGATGGCACCCAGCCAGCGGTACGCAGCCAAGGCTCCGTCTGGCCCCGGGTTGGCGGTGCTCATCGGCTGGCTGCTCGCACCGTGCTTCGCCGTTATCGCCGTCACCAGCCCGACAATAGCCAGGGCGACTGCGAGCCACACCCAGGCCGTATTCCACCGCACGGAGATCCCGGCCATAGGCTACGCGGCTCGCTCGCGGATGGAGTCCGCCAATTGCCTCGCTACTGCCGCGGCCTGGCGGTATCCTTCCGGGTCGACGAGGTGGCGGCCGTACCACGCCCGTTCAAAGAGGCCGGTTAGGCGTTCAAACAACTCGATGGCAGGCGCGGGCATCCGGCGGACTCCGATGCTCGTGTCGGAGGGAGCAGCATCTTTGAGCTGGCGGACGTATTCGTGGTTCGTCACTCCGGGCCGCAGGACGAGAAAGCCCTGCTCGCCGAGCTGGAGGAGTGAGGCGGCGAACAAGGCACGCAATCCCTGGAGGTTGTCACCCGAGGCCGCCAGGCGGTCGGCGAGAGCAAAGGCCTCGGCCGCCGTCAAGCCCTTCACTATGTCCAGGGGCGCCGAGGCTTCTGACCCAACTCGTTTGAGAATGTCTCTCCCCAAGAAGAACGTCAGAGCCGCGACCAAGGCGAGGGCGACCAGTCCGACGAAGCCAAATGATGCCGGGTGTCCATGCAGCTGTGACACGAGTCCGTTGAGGAAGTGATTTAGCTCGGCGGCGACCCATTGCTGGAGCCGGTCGAGGGGAGACACCTGGGGATGAAAATCGGGGCCAGCGAGTATATGGCGCAGCTGCTGGATCTCGCGGTGACTTGGCGCTCTTACGCTTGTCCCGTTGTGAAGATGGTCGACGGCGTACAACGCGTGTTTTGCGGCAACCGCTCCGGGAGGACGCTGCATCAAGCCGGCGACGGGAGCAGGCGGCCCAGCGGGGCGAAATCGACTGAGGGTGGGGTTCCAACGGTCGAACATCCGGCGAACCACAGCGAGGTGCTTAAACGGGGTGAGGGGGCGTGTGAGAACGGTGACCGTCGTGCCGTTGACACGAAGGTGTCCGGACGCGATTCGCCGCCGGCAAAGGTTCGTTGCAGCTTCACAGCGCCGGTTGAGTGTCCCCGGTAGTAAAGGTGTCCCCGGCGTGGTGCGCGGCCAGGTGCTCGAGGTCGAAGCCCTCTTTGCGCACCCGCAAGTCGTAATAGAGCAACGTCATCGCGCCGTATTGGAACGGCTGGAACAAGATGCCCAAGAGGGCGGACAAGACCACCGAAGCTCTGGGCACCGTAAAAGCGAGTGCGAGTCCGAGAACTGCTCCAAGGATCCCTTGGGTGATGGAAACCATAAACAAAACGAGCAACGTGATACCGAAAACTCGCCAGTACGAGCCCCTGACGAGATCCCAGCTTCTTCGGAACGCATCGGTGATACCGCGCCGTTCGATCACGATTGCCTGAGGGATGAAGAGGAAGTGCGCCCACATCTTGACATCGAGGATTAGCGCGCCAAGTCCGAGAGCGATGCCGAGCAGGACCGTGACCGCAACAGGTAGGCCCGCGAACGCCATGACGACGATGATGATCCCGGCGACGAGTGGTGGAAGGGCCAGGACGAGACCGAGAAGGATCGAGGCCAGTACCAAGGAAGCAAATCTGCCGACGCCCACGGAGGTGTAGGCTTCGCCAACGGTAATCCGATCGCCCAGGTACCGGGCCGAAATAACGCGAGCCAGAGCTCCGGTAATGACGATACCGAAGATAAACGCTAGAATGCCGCCGCCGGCCAGGCCCACAAGCCAGCCCGAATTCACGTGGAAGTTGGTGCTTCCGCTTTGAGTGGTGTTGTAGAAGGTCGACGAACCGGACCCAAATGTGACGATGGCCGAGATTATGGCCTGAGGCACAGCCAGCACTGCCACAACTCCAGCGAACAGCGCGAAATTCTGCCGGTAGAGAGCGATGGCCGAGTCGATGATGCCCGTGACATCGAGTGGACGGAGTCGCGAGGACTGGTCTTGCATGGTTGAACCCCACTAGAGAGTGCGGGTCGGGCACTCCCCGCCGCGATAGTGTCGCACGGCGCTGCCGTCGCCGACAACGCCGCGCGGGAACCATTGACTGAGAGTATGCTTTACGTCGGAGCTGCCGCCGGCACGACTGCCGCCTCCTCTATCTCGCCTGGTCGAACGGGTATCCGTACCAGTCGACCTGATTGGCGCCCGAAGGCACCTTGAGAGAGGCGACTACTCGAGAACCGTGGCGCAGCCTGATGCGGGTCAGGCGCTCGTGCTTGGCATAGTTGAAGAACGTATGAATGCCGGTCAGCGGCGGATGACTAACGATCACGGATCGTGGAATCAGACTGACCTGTGGCGGCAGAATACGAGCTACGGTAACACCGTTTCTCGTCCACCATGCATTGGAAATGGTAGAGCCGGCGGCACCGACTGTCTGCATCGGAGTAAACTCGATGTCGTTTACCTTACACGGCGCCACGGCCGGAGGTACTCCGCTGAACTGCCCGGTTCCGGTGGTGAAGACAATCGTCACTAACGGTTTCTGGACCTTGGAGCCCGAGGGGCAGCTTCCGGCCTTCCAGTCGTACTCGATCTCATTGCACGGCAGCTGAGAACCGCAGTTGAGGGGGTAACTCGCCACGGTGACACCGTTTTTGGACAAGACCAGCGTCTGAGTGGGCGCCGCGGCTGCCTTGACGACCGACCGGCCGGTTCCAGCGCCAACTCCGCCAACCGACAGGCAGAGATAACCGGCGAGTATGAAAACGGCTAAAGAAGCCGCAACGACGCGAAAACTGAAACGATTGGCTGCCATGTCTGCCCTCGCTTGACCGACTGAATTCTCGTCTCGAATACTGTTGCGACTCCAGCGTACAGCGTACCACAACCATATGACAATTTGCTGACTGGGTGGAAAGGCCATCGGTTGACGGTTGTTCCGGAAACTCTTCCGGGATAGAGTGATAGTATCAGCGCAAGAACATTGGGTTAGCGCCTCCTTGCCGTTACAGGGCCGACTTGGAAGGTTTATCAATGGGCGCCGAGTTTCCTGGTCCCTTCGCCATGCTGCTCAGGCAGAGTCGGGCAGACGCGGGCCTGACCCAGGAGGAGCTGGCCGAACGAGCGCAGCTCAGCCCGAAGGCCGTGAGCTCCCTCGAGCGTGGAATCCGAAAGCGGCCGCACCGGGTTACGGTGGCCCTTCTGTGCGACGCACTCCAGCTCAGCGACGAAGGCCGGGTTGCACTCGAGCGGGCGGCGAGGACCGAAGCGGGGGCCGTACAGCCACGGGAGCCGGGAATACCGACGGGAGCATTCCTGGGAGCCGTTCCGGGAGGACGAATCATTGCCAGGGACGTCGAGCTGGGCGTGATCGACTCCGCGATCAAATCCGTCGACGCGGGCTCGGGAAGTCTTCTGCTTCTCACCGGCGAGGCAGGTGTCGGGAAGACCCGTCTCGCTCAAGAGGCGTATGGGTTGGCGCGCGCCACGGGGATGCAGACAGCAGCAGGACGTTGCTACGAACCTCAGTCGTCCGTGCCCTATTTCCCGTTCCTCGAAGCTCTGGAGACGGTATACCGGACATGTCCTGAAGACCTTCGCGCCGCGGTTCCGCAGCGATGGCCTCACTTGCGCGCCCTACTGCCCCACTCACGCGGTGTTGAGAACATTCCCTCGTCCGCTTCTCACGACGACCAGGTTCTGATCTTCAGAGCCGTGGCGACATTCATCGAAGCGGTTTCGGAGCGGCGGCCACTCGGCATCTTTCTCGACGACCTGCATTGGGCGGACGCGTCAAGCCTGCAGCTCCTGCATCACATCGCGCGCCAGACCAGGGGGTGCAAGGTTCTCCTCGTGGGCACGTGCCGAGATGCGGAAACCGACGGTCACCAGTCTCTCGTGTCGGTGCTTCGAGATCTGAACAGGGAGGGTTTGACCGAGCTGGTCAGAGTGGCGCCGCTGGGCCTGCAGGCGACGCGCGAGCTGATTTCGGACGTTCTCGGGCAGCCCGAGCTGTCCGACGAGCTGGCTCCGCTGGTCTATCAGAAAGCTGAAGGCAACCCTTACTTCGTGCGGCAAATCATTGCCGCTCTGGTACAGGACGTCGATACGCTTACGCCTGAGGCGATCAGGAATCTTGGGGTACCGGACACGATACGCGCCGTCGTCATGCAACGGCTCGAGCGGCTGTCGCCCGAATACCGAGACATCATTAGCGAAGCCGCGGTGCTGGGCCAGACCTTCGATTTTGACGACCTGGAAGCCATGACCGACTGGGAGGAAGAGGCACTCGAGGGGGCAATAGAGGACGCGGCTCGTTTTGGCCTTGTTCGGGAAACCAGCGGAGACGCTTACACGTTCGACCATGGATTGACACAGCAGACTCTGTACGAACGCCTGCCGGCGCACAGGAGGAAGCGACTCCACGTCAGGGCCGGTCAGGCGATCGCAGCCTTGCCCGACTGGCGGCGGCGCACTCGGGTTGGAGCGATTGCCTGGCACTTTCTGCAGGGTCGAGACCGCGAGCTGGGCCTCCGCTGGTCTCTGATCGCCGGAGACCAAGCCTGGTCCGTTTCGGCCATGTCCGAAGCCGAGCATCACTACGGCTTAGCGGCCGAGCTGGCCCAAGAGGTGGACAACGAAGAGGCACGAGCCCAAGCACTGGAAGGTTTAGGCAGACTCTTCAACGTGCAAGCGCGCTACGAGGAGTCCAGGAGGGCGCTCGACGCCGCGGACTCGCTGTACGCACGATCGAGCGACGCCGCAGGCCGCGGCAGGGTCGCAGTTGAGCTTGGAGGACTGTATTTCATAGAGGGGCGCCGGGACGAAGGTATCGCGTGCGTTCAGGGAGCGCTTGACCGACTGCTCGTGAACGCGCCTGCGGGCGCCGTGCCACCGCCGGCAAGCGAGCTGTACGCGACCCTGGGGCAGCTACTGTGGCCGGCCGGGAGGCGCGAGGAGGCGCTTCTAGCGACCGAGCGAGCCAGCGAGATGGCGCGCGAATCGGGCGACATCCGTACCGAGGGCTGGGCGGAGATGCAACGAGCCCTCATGCTGGAAGGACTGGGACGCCGCGCCGAGGCTCTCGCCGGGGCGCAGGCGGCGTTGAGGTTCGTTCAGACGAGTGGGTTTGACGACCTTCAATGGTACTCGCTGTCGGTGCTCACGAACATGTACTTCGAGAGAGGGGATCTGGCCGCGGCCAAGACGAGCATCGACCTCGGCCTGGAGGCGGCTCAACGTCGGGGCGACCCGCAGTATGCAGCGGCGTCGCTGGCGGAGCTGGGACGATACCTGACCTGGGTCGGGGATTGGGACGAAGCGGAAACGCGGCTGGCAGAGGCCGCAGCGTGTGTGAGCCCAGAGGATCCTATTGCCCGGTTCGTCGGGGCGCTGAAGGCGCGCCTCGATTTATGGCAGGGGAATGTCGACGCTCTGGAATCTGACCTGGACAAGATCATCGAGGCGTCGGAGGCCAGCGGGAACCTCGACCGGCTCACGATGGCGAGCGTGCTGATGGCCGAGTACGAAGTGGGGCAAGGCCGCGCCGACCGAGCACTGGCACGACTCGAGCGACTGGCGACGCGGCCGGGAGTACGGGCCGATGACCCCGCGTATCTGTCGGGTTTGGGACAGACGTATCTGCCACTAGGACGGGTGGAGGAAGCCTCAGAGGCGGTCTCGCGAGGAATCGCGGCCGCCGAGCCGGACGGGCTCCGAACCGTGCTCATCGACCTGCGGCGGCTGGAAGGCAGAATTTTGATGTCCGAGAATCGCCCTGTGGAAGCCGAGGCGGCACTACGGGAGTCTATCGAGATAGCTCGGGAGATGCCTGCTCCGTTCAAGCAGGCACAGGGTTTGGTGGAGCTTGGAGGGCTGTTACGTTCTACCAACGACCGGGACGCGGCAGGCGCCTGTTTGGAAGCGGCGAAGGATCTGTTTACCCACTTGGGAGCGATCCGTGCGGCCGAACAGGTAGGGCAGGAGCAGAGGGCACAACTGGTTTGAATCCCTTTTCCGGAATTGTCATGGAACAGCTAGGATTGGTTGTGATTTCCGCAACGCCGCCGGTCCGGCCGAAAGCATTCCGCGAGATGCTCTTTATAAAAGGTAGTCGCTGAACATGGGAAGGCCAGGGTCAAAGAACCGGTCAACTATCCGCCGGGAACAGCGGGAGCGGGCGAAACGTAAGAGCCAGGTTCATTCCACCTCGGCTCGGTGGTGGGCAGCCGGCGGTGCACTGGTTGTTGCCGTAGTGGTGGCTATCGCGGTCGCGTCGAACGTCGCAGGCTCGTCTGCCGGCAAGCCGGCATCACCACCATCCAGCGGGGTCAAACCCGCGGGCGTGGTGACGTTTGCCGAGCCGAACCGCAAACATGTTTTGGGGAAGGTAAAGTACGATCGGGTTCCGCCGGCCGGAGGGAACCACAATCCCGTGTGGCTCAACTGCGGGATCTACAACCATCCGGTGCCGAACGTTCACGCGGTGCATTCATTGGAACACGGCACGGTCTGGATTACGTACCGACCGTCGCTCCCGCGAGCGTCGGTGCTGAAGCTGCAGGCGCTCGTTCGTAGCGAGTACGACGGCGCTCAGCGCTACGTGCTGCTCAGCCCTTATCCCGGGCTGCCCTCGCCGATCGTGGCTACGGCGTGGGGCAATCAACTGTTTCTGAAGAGTGCGTCGGACCCCAGGATCAAGCAGTTTATCGAGTACTTCCGGCAGGGACCCCAGGACCTGGAGCGGGGCGCGTACTGCAGCGGGGGAGTCGGGAACCCGATCGGCTGAGCACGCCGTCGCTTCCAGCGACGTGGTTGACTTGGATGTCAACCCTTTGCACTTGTGCAAGGCGTCGAGGTGTGCCGTACGGGGCGCTCATGATCTAGGGAACCACGTTCTACTCAGGTGGCTTATGGTGGGGCGATCGCGGTCAACGCCCTGGATGCAGCTTCAGGCCGGAGGCGGGCAAGGTCTTACCTGAGAGGGGTGACGTCCCTGACCTGTCGGGCGAATGGGCGGTGGATTTCGATAAGCCGTCGTTTCTGTCGGTATCTATAGCTGACGGACGAGTGAACGTTTTTGCGTCCCGGGCGTGAGGTCAATGCCGGCGCCGAAAAACGGGTGTAAGCGAAAGGCCGCGGACAGAGGACTGTCCGCGGCTTTCCAGCCTTGTTTCGAGGGTATTGTGGATAACTTCTCGGAGACTGGTGGCCGGCTTCCGCCGCTCGAGCCTGGTCGAGATTCCCGAATCGACCATGGTGAAGGCGAATCTCGCGCACTGGAGGTCGGCATCGCGGTCCTTTTCGGAAGTGACGGAGAGGACGTTTTCAGCGGACCTCTAGATGTGACCCTCGTCGCTAGCGCCGGGCACTCGACCTCAGAGGCCAATGCCGGCGATGCGCCCGGATATCATGGCGAGATACGTCGCGCGGTCTGGTGCGTGCCGCAGAGGTCAGACGGACGTCAGGGAGAACGTGCGGGACTGGTCCGGCACGGGGCCGGCCGACGAGAGTCCGGCCCAGCTACTGCCTGCTTCGCGAACCCCATATAGCGAGATCGTTCCGTGGCGATTACCAGGCCGGTGATTTCTCCTTGCGCCCCTCTCAGGAAACTGACGTCCACGGCATGATCGACCACGAAAACGTCGGGGGCGACCGGGGCCAAGTGTTTGTCGGAGAACTTCCGCCGGCGGATGGTCAAGCGGGTTCGTCCCAGGACGACGACGATCGTCGTGCCCAATTCGTCACTGCTGAACGCCCCTTGATACTCTCGGAGCTGATCGATGGTCAGATCCATATGTGGAGTTTCCACGAACTGGCGCGCGTGACCCGGCGCCCGTTCCACGAGCAGTCGTCTTCCGTCCTGCGCGGTCACGAACTCTAGCTCGACAGTCGTCAGCCGTCCGGCATAGCGGTCCGCCGATTGAGCGGATAGGGCCACGCCGGGGAGGTTCCCGAGCTTGAGGCCGCCTTCATCCCGGATGACTTTGCGGTATGTTCTGGTAGTCGCGTCTCGAAACAGCCCGGTTCGGCGTTCCAGCTCGCAGTCCTCGACTGTCACGCCGCGCTCTCCTGCCTCGAGTGAGAGGCCTTGGCCAGTGGTCCTGGAACCGACCGGCTGTTCCAGGTACAAGTCGACGACTCGAAAAGCCATGCTGCGGGGATCAAGGGTGCTGAGATTCGACAGTATCACGACCGTCAGATCCCTTTTCGGGATGCGTAGAAAGAATGCCCGGTAACCGGCGTCGAGTCCGTTGTGCTCGATCGTCTCGAACTCGCCGTAGTTCCGAATCATGAGACCGAACGCGTACTCCAGCGGGCTGCCGTCGTCTAGCCTTCCCGGAGTCAATACCTGCTCCCAAATCGCGGAGCCGCGAAAGGTCCGGTTCGCCATGGCATCGGCCCAGAGAGCGAGGTCCTGCCCGGTAGTGATCAGGCTGGATGCGCCGACAGTATCGTAGACGGGAACGCTTAGGCGGTAACCGCCTCCCCGCCGGGGCATGTACGCGTAGGTACGGCCTGGGAGGATCTCGGAATGGTCGTCCCGAAAGTACGAGTGATCCATGCCCAAGGGCGCGAAAATCTCGCGGCCCGTGAAGTCTCGGAGAGACATGCCGGTGACGCGCTCTACGATGACCGCAAGTAACGTGTAGCCGGTATTGCTATAGAGGTATTCGGTGCCGGAAGGAAAGTTTAGCCGTCGCTGACGGACGATCAGATCCAGGATATCCGGGGTAGTCTTGACGTCGTCCTCGCGCCACCCCGCGTATGCCAATAGGTCCCATTGGTCGGGCAATCCGCTTGTATGATGGATCAAATGGCGGACCCGGATTGTGCTCTCGTAGTTGGGCAGCTCGGGTACGTACGTCCGCACGTCGCCGTCCAGCTTTATCTTCCCCGCGCTCGCCAGCAATGCGATGGCGAAGGCCGTGAACTGCTTCGACACGGACGCGACATGGAATGGCGACGCCGGGGTGATGGGAATCCCGTACTCGAGATTGGCGATACCGTAGCCGCGTCGGTGGACGATCTCGCCGTGGTCGACGACCACGACCGCGCATCCTGGAGAGTCTTCACGGTCCCATGGTTGGAACAGCGCGTCGACAGTGTTCGAGGTCCACGCATGTCGGCTTGGTATCTGCGTCGTTATAGGGCTCCGGGTTCTGAGAGGTCCTGTTCGAAGACCGAATCTATTTGCGCATCCGAATAGCGGGTTCGGAGCAGGGCCAGCATCTCGGAGCGGAGCGGAGGCGTCAGCTCCTTGAAGTCCGTCCGGGGCAATCTTTCCTCGACGGGAGCCAAGTTGAATGACGCGTGAGGTTCTGTCTGATACCAGTACGACGTGCTCGAATAGTCGTCGCTGCGCCGGTTGGCATGGCCGTGCTCGATCGAGACCCGGATCGACTTCTGGAACCGGACGGGGTCCATTAAGTGGAATCGGTACCACGAGTGTTTGCCGGAGAAGTTGTACCCGCCGTGCCGCGTGATGCCGAAGAACGGCGATGAGAACTGTTCGTTGGGTCCCCAGGCCGTGTTGAAGTAATCCTCGGTCCCCGTCCCGTGCGCGCTGAAGGGCCACTCCTCGCCGTCGATCCGGATCATCTCGTCGCCTTCGCCGTACCAGTTCTCGCCGTCACCCCGGTCCGGCCGCAGGTTGTGGATGTTCAGGTTACAGCCGACGTACTGACCGTGGCCCTCGGCCTCGAGAATCACGTAGTTGCCTGAGTCATCGCGATTGCGTCCGGCGTGCATGTGCGTATGGCTGCTCATGCCCTCGTCGGAGATTCCTTCGGTGGGGTTCTCCCGCCGCCACTGAGCGTGGAACCGGCCCACGTCGTCCCGGCCTTCGGGCCACTCCTCAAAATCGATGTTGTAGTACAGCCGAGTCTCCGTAACGAAGTTCTCGCTCGTCACCTCGATGCGCGCACCGTGAGAGAAAGGCATGGGGAAGTAGGAGTTCAACCCGAGCCCACTACTGGGTGCCATGACCAGGGGCAGGGACCAGAATGTCCGCGTCTCGCCGTGTCCCATCCCGAAGAAGTCGCCCAGCGGCACATTGACGCTCGGCTCGGCTTCTCCGTCCCAGTACATCCGGAGCACCAACTTTCGGAGGAAGTCGGGCTCGAGGGTGCCCCCCGTCATCCATATGTGAGTAACGCAGCCGGCGCCGCCGACGTCAAGCAGGGTGACCGTCTCCTCCGATGCGATCGAAATCCGGTCCTTGTTTCCGCCTCGAACGTCATAGCTTGACACGCGGCGAGAGCGGGCCCCGGTTAGCCGGGCCCACTCCAGGGCACTCGAAGTTGACACGCTTCACTCCCTCCTTGTGAGCGCGTGCGGGCCCGGAGCTTTGGGCTCCGAACCCGCACGTAGTTTGAGCTACTTCACGGTCCAGTTGTACACGTTGTAGGTGCTGGTGTCGAAGAGTGGATTCCCTGTCGGGCCCTTCAAGCGATTGTTGACGGTAACGACGTTGGGACGGTAGTAGATCTGGATCCAGTCGGCTTTCTTGGCGAGTTCTTGCTGGACTGCCTTGTAAAGCTTGGCGCGCGTTTTGGAGTTGAAGGTGGTCGAGGCTTTGTTCATGTTGTGGTCGATCAGCTTGTCGCGCATGCCCGACCAGTCTTGGTTGAGGGTTGAATGCGTCTTCTTTGCCGCATCCAGATACTGACTCGCGATCATGATGTGCAGGCTGTCCGGATCGGGCGATGTTCCGATAGACCACATTCCAATCTGGAACTTCTCGTGAGCGATAGGGCCGCCGCTGTTCCAGTCGGCGAAGAGGCTGTTCGCGGGCATCGTGGTCAAGGTTGCAGAGACGCCGATCTTCTGCCAGTCCGCGGCGATGACGGCGTACTCCGCCGCACGAACGGGGTTGCCGTCAGTCGTGATGAAGTCGAGCGGGAAGCCCTTGGCGTATCCGGCTTGCTTGAGAAGCTTCTTGGCATCGGCGACCGAGCGGGCGCTGTAGCCGATGTATTTCTTAAGGAACGGATCCCACGCTCCGTTGATCGAGGTGTCCGCGTATTCCTGCACGAAGTGCTTTGTTCGAACAAACGGCGTGTAGGCCACGTAGGCCCTGGCCGTTTTCGCCGTAAGCCCGAGAGCACTGCGTATCGCGCCGACCTTGTCCACCGACAATGCCAGAGCCTGGCGTACCTTGGTCTTGCGCAGTGGGTTAGGCTTGCCCTTATACGTCTTTGAATACTGGTTGATTTGCAGGTTTTCGATGAGATACGCGGGCGTGACGTCGGTTTTGAACACGCTCTTGTGCGATTGGAGGGCCTGCACGTCGGCCAGGGTGTAGTCGGTCGTGAGGTCTGTCTGACCCGACGCGGCGGCCGCGATCATCGAGTTTTTGTCCGAGAAGAACTCAAAGATGAGCTTCGACAAGTGAGGGCCTGGGTGAACGTGGTAGTACTTCATCGGCGTCAAAACGATGCGGTCGTTGTTGATGTAGCTCTGTACTTGATACGGCCCGGAGGTCCAGTAGCTCGAGTTCTCGAGGTTGTACTTGGGGTTCTTGCCGAGGTTAAGCGCGGCGGCGTGCGGCGATAGCCCCAGCTGCTTCGAGTTGTGCGGCCACACGGGCGGCAGGCCGAGCGATAAGATCGGAGCGTATGAATCCTTGAGATGAAGGACGGCGGTATACTTGCCCTTGAGCGTGATCGACTTGATGTGGTCGCACGTACCGTTGCAGTACGGGCCGGTAGCGGGATCCATATACGTCCGCCACCCGAACAGGATGTCCTTGTTGGTGATCTCTTTCCCGCTGGACCAGTAATCGTGCGGCTTCAGCTTGAGCGTGATCGTCTTTCCATGGTTCTTGATCTCATGGTTCTTCAGGCTGGGTATATTCGTCAAGAGATCCGGTACTAATTGTCCCTTGCCGTTGAAAACCGCCAGGCTGGCCATTATGGTGTTGATCGTCAGGCCGGATACCCCGATGCTCGTCTGTATGGGATTGAGCGTATCCGGGAACTGCCAGTCGGAATAGATGACCGTTCCGTGCTTCTTGTACTTATTGATCGGTGCCGCGCTCTTCACGGTACCGATCGGGGCGGCGGCAGCCACCACCGGCATTGCTACCAGTGCGGTCAAGGCAACGAGGATCGCGCGGCTTCCTAGAAACTTCATTGTTCGCTCCTTCTGGAGTCTGCTCTCTGTTTCCAATAACTCGGACGGAATCACCGCATAGGCGTCTCCTCTCGGTTGGCATTGACCCTGGAACAGGACGAGCGTACTATCAGCCGCGTCGGAAGTCTGATTTCTTGAGGGGCAAGAGGCGGCTGGCCCCCATGCTCGATACTCTGCAACAGCAGCTCACAGGCATACCGTCCCAATTCGTACGTCGGTTGGGTCACCACGGTCAAGGGGTATTCGAGCAGCTCGAAGTACGGCAGGTCGTCGAACCCTATGAAAGAAATGTCGGCCGGGATGCGAGCGCCGCATTGCCGCAGCGCGAGCAGGGCTCCCGTGGTCATGACATTGCTGAGCGACATGATGGCGGTGGGCCGGTCGGGACGTCTCAAAAGCTGCATCGCCGCGGAGTGTCCGCCTGTCTCCTTGAAGGCGCCCTCTACCAAGAGCGAAGGATCGAAGGGTACCCCGGCGGCCGACATGGCGGCGCGAAAGCCCTTCACCCTCTCGCACGAGGTCGCGACCTGTGACGAGCCGCAAACCACGCCGATCCTCCGGTGGCCCAGGTCGAGCAGGTACTCTGTGGCGCGGCGCACGCCTCCCTCGTTGTCGACCAGCACTGACGGAAGTTCGAGCCCCCGGGCCGCGCGGTCGATCAGAACCATTAGCGTGCCGCCCTCGACGAGCCGCCGTAGATGGCTGACCTCCGAGCTCGAGATGGCCATGATGATGCCGTCGACCCGCTTTTCGCGGAGCACGGTTAGGTACGAGCGTTCCTTTTCGAGCTGCTCGTCCGTGTTGCACAGGACGACGCTGTACCCGGCTTTCTGGCCCGCATCCTCGACGCCGCGGGCGACGGCCGTGAAGAAATGGTTCGTGACATCCGAGACAACGAGTCCGAGTGTCAATGTCCGGTGCCCGGACATCGAACGCGCCGGGCCGTTCGGAGAGTAGTTGAGATCCTCCACGGCCTGCAGCACGCGTTCGCGGAGCGCTTCGCTAACGAACTCCTTGCCGCTGAGCACCCGGGAGGTAGTGGCCGCCGACACCTCTGCCCTTCGCGCGACGTCGCTGAGCCTGATGGCGCCCGATCTCTTACCTGCCTGGGTCCGCGTCAATCCGCTCCCCTTCAAAAGGCGCTGCGGTCATTGGTCCGCTGCCCGAGCCTCAGTCACCGACCCGGGGTGGCCCCCACTGCTGCCCGGCGTAAAACACTCGATGAACGCTTTCGGAAAACGCATTTACGTGCTCGGGTGGCTCATGAAAACGGTTTCGTAAGCGCTTTCATTGGACTCTATCACAACTGGGTGATTCAGTCCCAGGCTGCAGGTCGACGCGGTCAACTCCTGTGCTCTGAGGCCGAGCTCCGGGAATTTGACGTTCAAATTCAAGGTGTGCGGCTCGTGATACGGAGTGGGGATTGAGAGCGGCTGCTTCGATGGCCGGAGTGGGAGGGTGCTGTAGCGAGGGCAACGCTGATGCATAATGAAAGCGGTTGCGGAACCGCTTTCAGAGGTGAGCTGATGGTAGCGCGCCGGTCGGCATCTGTTTTGGAAGCCTCTCAAGCGGCTACGCCGGACTCGGACTACGCCGGCCGCACTAACCGGCCTAAGCGCATGACGCTAGTCGCCTAATGGGTCCGTACATTCTTCGGCGCCTCGGGCAGGCCGTTTTGATTCTCTTCGGTCTGAGCGTGGTGTTCTTTGTGATAGTTCACATCACGCCGGGAGGGCCCTGCTCCGCGTACGAGGGGGGCGGAGCGCGCGCTTCGGCTTCGCAAAAGGCTTGCGTCCAGCGCCTGGGACTCAACCAACCCCTGGTCGTGCAGTATTTCAACCAGCTGAGCCTATACTTGCACGGCGATCTCGGCACGTCCAACTTCGGGCAGTCCGTGTCGAGCGAGATCCTCTCCAAGCTGCCGGCGACAATTCTACTGATGACGACTGCGTACGTACTGCAGCTCGCGATCGCGATACCGCTCGGCGTCTTCTCGGCGCTTCGTCAGTATTCGTTCTTCGACACCGCGTTTACATTCGGAAGCTACGTGGGACTATCCCTTCCGGCATTCTGGCTCGGCTTGATCTTGATATACGTGTTTGCGGTGCACTGGACGGTCCTTCCGCCTGGCCGGGTCGAAGATGTAACGCTACCCGTATTCTGGAGTCCGCAGTGGTTCCAGAGCCTCGTCAGCGACCCGGCTTTGATTCTGGGTGACCTCGCTCGACACCTTGTGCTACCCGTGGTTACCTTGTGCGTTGTCGGCATCGCAATCGATAGCCGGTTTATGCGCTCCTCGATGCTCGACGTGCTTCATCAAGAGTACATAAGGACGGCCAGAGCCAAGGGGGTGCGACGGCGCGCGGTGGTGTTCAAGCACGCTTTTCGCAACGCCGTCCTTCCGATCATCACGAATATCGGACTGTATCTGCCTGCTCTCGTGGGGGGCGCCGTCGTCACGGAGACGATATTCAGCTGGGGAGGCATTGGGTACCTCTTTTATCAGTCGGTGATATCCAGTGACTACCCGACGATTCAGGCTCTTCTGATGATGGGGGCGCTCGCGGTCCTGTTATCGAACCTACTGACGGATCTGACCTACGCGTGGGTGGATCCACGGATCAAGTACACGTGACGCCGCTGCTACGAAGGTCCGTACCGACCGTGCAGCACGCGTTGCGGTGGGTGTGTTGGATGGCTCCAGGAGCAGCCCTGTGGTAGACCCGCCGACGGAGGGCACGGTCTTAGCGACCTCCTTGCAAGAGCAGGCCGACTCGAATCGAAATGCCGGTATTCCCGAAGATGCTGAAGTCCCGGTAGTTCAGCTGGGCCAGTGGCAGCTCGTCTGGAGGCGGTTCCGTCATCACCGGTTCGCTCTGTTTGGGGCAATCGCGCTCGTGCTTCTGGTGCTGATGGCGGTGTTCGCTCCGATTATCTCGCCGGAGTCGTTCTTCAAGGGTTGGAATTACAACGTCAGCAATGTTCCGCCTCGTCTGACCTTTCCGTGGGAATCCGACTGGCGGTACATCATGGGAACAGACTCCCAAGGCCACTCCATGCTGATGTGGATTACGTATGGGGCGCGCGTGTCGCTTGCCGTGGGCTTGCTGTCGGCCGTGCTGACGACCATCTTCGGCATTGCTCTCGGCGCTCCGGCAGGATACTTCGGAGGATGGGTCGACTCCGTGATAATGCGCACCACGGATGTGTTTCTGACGCTGCCGTTCCTGCCGTTGATCATCGTTCTCAGCCTCTACCTCGGAGGTGGTAGCTGGCAGGTAATCGTCCTGATTTTTGGACTGATCAGCTGGCCCGGCACGGCTCGCCTGGTCAGGAGTTACTACCTGACGCTGACTACGCAGGAGTTTGTTCTATCAGCGCGCGCGAGCGGTGTCTCCGATCTCAGATTGATGTTCCGGCACATCTTGCCCAACGCGCTGAGCACGGTGATCGTCAGTGCGACGCTTCTCGTCGCGAACTTTATCGTCGCCGAGGCGGCAATCGATTACCTGAGTGTCGGCATCAAGCTGCCGCAGGTGAGCTGGGGTCTTGCCCTGGCGAACTCTCAGAGCTTTTTCGTAGTTGGCAACTGGTGGTGGGCGTTCTTTCCCGGCCTGTTCATTCTGATCACGGTGCTATCTATCAATTTCCTGGGAGACGGACTACGCGACGCCCTGGACGTGGAGAGTCGCGCCTGACTCGAGGGGAATCTCTGGTATGTATCACTGGGACCTCGCACGACAACAAGGACGGACGGGCGCCGATGAAGGCATCAGAAATTCCAAGCGCGGTGGCAGCAGGGATGTCCACGGCCACGGGGCTTGGCCTCAGGGTCGATGACGCGGTTGTTCTTCAGAACTCGAACCGGCTCGCGGTGCGCCTGCTGCCGTGTGACGTTCTTGCTCGGGTAGCGCACGTAGTCCATCAGCCAGGCGCCGAGTTCGAGGTCGAGGTCGCTCGACGGCTTGCCGAAAGCGATAGCCCCGTGGCCGAGCTCGAGCCTCGGGTGGAGCTGCGTGTCTACGTGCGTGACAACTTCGTAGTCACGCTGTGGACCTACTACGAGCCTGTGCCGGGAGGAGACGTCGCGCCACGCGAGTATGCGGAGGCGCTCGAGGGGCTGCATGCCGGCATGCGACAGATCGATGTGACTGCGCCACACTTCACGGATCGAGTCGCGGAGGCGCAGCGTTTGGTGGGCAACAGCGCACAGACACCGGAGCTTGCCGACTCGGATCGGGACCTTCTCATCAACACGCTCCGAAGCTTGAAACGCGCCATCACCGATCGCGGCGCGCCGGAGCAGCTGCTCCACGGCGAGCCCCATCCGGGCAACTTGCTCAGATCGCAAAAACGGCTGTTGTTTGTGGACCTCGAGACGTGTTGCCGCGGACCTGTCGAGTTCGACATCGCACATGCCCCGAGAGAAGTCGGCGAGCACTATTCAGCTGCTAATCAAGACCTCCTTCGAGAGTGCCGGATCCTCATGCTGGCGATGATCGCGACGTGGCGATGGGATCGAGACGACCAACTCCCGAACGGGCGCCAACTGGGAGCTGAGTGGCTCGGCCAGATCCGAGCAGCGCTCGATCGCTACGGACTGGACGGCCATTGGTGATCGGGGGACGGAGTCACTTCTGACTGGGGCCAGACGGCGGTCGCCGAGTGAACTGGCAGCGGCCACAGGATGTATGGCCTTCCAGGGTCAGGTGGCCGGTGGCTACGGCCTCGAAGGGTGACGGCCAAGTGCTATCGCAGCCGCGGCGATCCAGATCGCTTCGGTGATGGACATGACAACAGCCAATACCACTCCGACGGTCCCAAAGATCGCGGCAATACCGGCCACTTCGAACAGTGCGGCAAGTACCAGAGCGGACTGTCCAAAGGCTCGGGGCAGAATGTCAGAGTGGACGAGCGAGAGGCCTACTCCCAGGAAGACGAGTGGCGCCGGAGCTAAAGGAAACACCCGGACAAAGACGCCGTTGCTGAGCGAGAAGGTCGTGGCTACCGTGACGCTGTCGTGATTGAACGCCGCTACTCCGACCGCGATGAGCAGCGCCGCCTCGATGACCACAACCGACAGCAAGACAATGTTGACGAGCCCTTGGCATAGTCGTTCCCGGTGACATCGGACAATTTCGGCTGCATCGTGCCGGCTGTGTGAAATAGCATGAAGCAATATAGCCGGTGGCTGACTACCCTTCGACTATGTGGTTCGTTATCGAAGGAAAGTGAATGAGTCTTTACGGGTTCAGTCGAAAGGTGGGTTATGAGCTTAGGGCGAGACTACCGGCACTTCGAGCGACTTGGCGCTTCGATTCTCTCTGCGTTGTCAACCTATGTGACGTGGTCAGGTGACCCGAGTCCCCGCGTTCGCACATGGCGTTACTTCGGGCTGCTCATGCCGAGCCTGGGTCATGTAGCCGTAAGGCTCTGGGTGGGTAAACGTGAGCGTCGCCGTGGCGAACGGAGCGACGATGCAGCTCTCCTGCCCGCATTCCTGTTGATGGTCGGAATCTCCGCCTACTGGCTTTATGGATTTCTCTTATCTCGTAGAAGCACGGAATAGGCGGCTTGTAACAGCTCTGCAAGCGTAGCTCTGCCTGTCGGTTGACCGGAGGGATTTGTGCTGCACGATATTCTTATCGCGGCCCATGCCTTAAGCGGTGTCTCAGCCTTCATCCTGGGCGTCTTAGTGCTTCGCCAGCCAAGAGTGGGCGTCGCCCCGATTTTTCGCTTCTACCTCGGGTCGCTATGGTCGATGATTCTGTTTCTGATTGCCGTCGTGGCCACGGATTGGAGTGCGCTTGACTCGACGAAGCGCGTTCTCTTTGTGGCTCTGGTCGCTCTCGCGGTGTATATGGGGTGGCGAGGGTGGCACGCGCTGTTAGACCTGGGCAGGGATGACGCCCACGAACGCAACCACTACGTAGACGACATTGGCTTCACACTCATCTCGCTCTTTGCCGCGTTCGTTATCGTCGGCGCCCTCGATGTCGAGTCTCCGGTATGGCTGGTCGTGGTGGTCGGGGGCCTCGGGGTCGTTGTGGGAGTGCGGGGGTTGATCTGGGCGAAGAAGCGAGAGGTTTACGCTGGGTGAAACTACCATACTGAGGGTACAGCCGGACGAAGACTTTGGAGGCTTTCACGGAAGCGATACCGGAGCTCGACGAGAAGCAGGTCAAAGCAGCGAACGCGTCGGGTCAGACCCCTGTGGTGTTCATTCACGGTCTATGGCTCCTTCCCAGCAGCTGGGACCGATGGGCCAAGGTGTTCAAGGAGGCAGGATATGCGCCGCTCACGCCGGGCTGGCCGGACGATCCCCAGACGGTCGAGGAGGCGCAGCAGCACCCAGAGGTCTTTGCGCACAAAACCATAAAACAGGTGGCGGACCACTTTGAAGGCGTGATCCGAAAGCTGACGAAAAATCCGGCAGTGATAGGACACTCGTTCGGCGGGTTGATCGCCCAAATCGTCGCCGGCCGGGGATGCGCCGCCGTAACCGTCGCGATTGATCCCGCGCCCTTCAGGGGGGTGCTTCCACTACCGATCTCGTCCCTCAAGTCGGCTTCACCGGTACTCGGGAATCCTCGCAATCGTAGTCGAGCCGTCCCGCTGACGTACGACCAGTTCCGGTACGCGTTCGCAAACGCCGTGACCGAGAAGGAGGCAAAGTCGCTCTACGAGAAGTACGCGGTACCAGCCTCCGGCGCTCCTCTATTCCAAGCGGCGGCGGCAAACCTCAACCCCTGGACCGAAGCGAAGGTGGACACGAAGAATCCGGACCGCGGACCACTTTTGGTCGTTTCGGGACAGAAGGACCACACGGTGCCGTGGGCGATCGCCAACGCGTCATGCAAGAGAGAAAAGCGGAATGAAGGTGTGACGGAGATCGTCGAGGTACCTGATCGGGGGCATTCACTCACGATCGACGGCGGCTGGCGGGAGGTTGCCGATACTGCGCTCGCATTCGTCCAGCGCTTCGCATAGATCCAGATTCGTAACGCCGTGACGTCCGACGGGCAGGTGACCAGCAGGCTGGTGGTGATCACTCGTCCAGGGCGATGGCTATGACTTCGTCGATGCTCGTGCTCTGGCCCTCAGTCCAGGTTAGGGAGAAGGCAGATGGAGGCAGCGCATGCCTTGCCGCTTCCAGTGCCCGCTCGATGGAGATTTGCTCTGGGGTGGTGAGCGGGGCCGTAAGAGACGCTCGCAACGCCGCCGCTGCAGCCAGGAACCGGGTCGCCCTTCGCAGGTCTGCCGCCGGATTGTCCGCGCTCGCGGCAACACAGCCTAGCCCTTCCAGCGCAGAGGCTATCAAGACTTTGCTGTCCAGCTCCCGACTCAGCCGGAGGCTTTCACGATGCATGTCCTCCGCCTGCCGGTGGTCGTTTGCGTGCTTGCCTCCTGACCGAGGTTGTTGAGCAAATGGGCGAGGGCACGCCTATCTCCCAGCTTTCAGAGATGAGTCAGACTTTCCTCATAGAAGGCCGTAGCTTCCTCGTGATGGCCCACTCCCGACGACACGAACCCAGTTGGCCCGTAATGCGCGCCAGGCCGAGCGTCGACCGAGAGTCGGTCGACAGCTGGGTCGGAGGCTTACCTCGAAGCAGGGGCGTGGGCATCGTCAAGTCAACTTAAGGCCTGCGATCTGGGCAATACTGATGTCAAGGGCAGCCGGTCCTAGTCGCTGAAGGATCGACGTCATGGTCGACTCATGACACCCTCGAGGAGGGTCCGTGACCGGAGCAGCGGATGTTATCCCCCTTGCCTCGGAGGAATGTGTCCTTCAGACCGGGAAGGCAGATGCCCGGATTGGGCGTTCGGCCGAATCCTGGGTTCTGGCCGCGACGATTCTCGGCTCCAGCATAGCCTCGATCGACGGCACCGCCGTCAACGTGGCGCTTCCCAGCATACAGACCAGCCTGCATGCCACGGCCGCGGACCTGCAGTGGGTCGTCGAGGGGTACTCTCTCTTTCTGGCATCGCTCATCCTGGTTGGCGGCTCTCTCGGCGACCGCCTGGGACGCCGGCGGGTATATGCCGCCGGTATCGTCATCTTCACAGTCGCGTCGATCGCCTGCGGGGCCGCGCCAAACGTTGGATTCCTCGTTCTGGCCCGGTGCGTTCAAGGAGTCGGCGGTGCCTGCCTCATTCCCGGCAGCCTCTCAATCATCAGCGCATCGTTCGATCCATCCCGGCGCGGCAGGGCCATAGGCACGTGGTCGGGTTTCTCCGCCATCACGACCGCGATTGGTCCGATCCTCGGCGGGTGGCTGGCACAGTACGCCTCGTGGCGGTGGGTGTTCTTCATCAACGTGCCCGTTGCCGCGCTAACACTCTTCCTGCTGTACCGACACGTGCCGGAGAGCCGGGACGAGGAGGCGAGCGGACGGATAGATTGGCCGGGTGCCATGCTTGTGACGGCAGGGCTCGGGGGCATTGTGTATGGACTGATCGAAGCGGGAGTGCGCGGCTTTGGAGACCCACTGGTTGTGGCAAGCCTACTAGCCGGCGTTGGGTTTTTGGGGGCTTTCGTCGTTGTGGAAGCCCGCAGCCGATCCCCGATGGTGCCGCTGGGCATTTTTCGCTCTCGCGACTTTACGGGCGCCAACCTATTGACGTTGCTTCTCTACGGTGGCCTGGGAGGAAGCCTGTACTACCTACCCTTCGCCTTGCAGCAGGTTCACGGCTATACTCCTACTGCCGCCGGGGCGGCATTCCTGCCCTTCACCGTCATCGTCTTTACACTTTCTCGATGGTCCGGAGGGCTGGTTGACCGGTACGGCGCTCGACTCCCCCTTATCGTTGGAGCGATCGTCACGGCGATCGGATTCCTGTTGATGGCAGTTCCAGGCATAGGCGGCAGTTACTGGACAACGTTTTTCCCAGCCGTCGTAATCATGAGCCTGGGTATGACTCTGGTGATCGCTCCACTGACGACCACCGTTATGAACGCGCTGCCCACCCATCAGTCGGGCGTGGCCTCGGGAGTGAACAACGCTGTTACGCGGGCAGCCGGATTGCTGGCGATCGCGACCCTTGGCCTCCTCGTCGTCAGTACCTTCAATGCCAGTCTTGACACCCGGCTGCGGTCGCTGCCCATCAGTCCGGCCGCCAGAAGCGCAGTTTACGCACAGCGTTCCAAGCTCGTTGGCGCCTCCATTCCACCCGGCGTCAGTCGAGTCCAGGCATTTCGAATCGAGACCGCGCTCAAGGAGTCCTTCGTTGCCGGATTCCGGGTGGGGATGGTCGTCTCGGCTCTGCTCGCGCTGGTGAGCGCGGTTATCGCGGCGTGGCTAATCAGCGGGAAGCGTTCCGAATCGCAGCAGCCAGCGCCCAACTCAGGGGCCGCCATGCCGGCGGAAACATGACAGATCGCTCTACAAAGGGGGTATTGTTCTGTCGAGGCACGAGCTCGGCCTGACATGAATACGTCAACCTCCACCTCTTCCACGTGGGCCCCCTTGCGAATCGGGCTGTTCCGGTCGCTCTGGATCGCGAGCCTGTCGAGCAACATCGGCACATGGATGCAGACCGTCGGCGCCCAGTGGCTCCTGGTACACCAGCCCCACGCCTCGATTTTGGTCGCGCTGGTTCAGACGGCCGATACCGTACCCGACGTGATGTTTGCGTTGGTCGGCGGCGTTCTCGCCGACGTGTTCGATCGTCGCTTGCTGCTCATCGTGGTGCAGGTTTCGCTCGCCGTCATTGGGGCCGTCCTTACGGTCTTGACTATAGCGAATCAGATGCCGCCCGCGCTGCTGCTCACCTTTACATTCCTGCTCGGAGCGGGATCGGCGTTCTCGCTCCCGGCATATCAAGCCCTGATTCCCGACATCGTGCCGAGGTCCGAGCTGCCCTCCGCCTCAGCACTGAGCTCAATCAGCATCAATCTTGCGCGGGCCGTGGGACCCGCGATAGCCGGCCTCCTTATCGCACGATCTGGGGCGGGAGCCGTGTTCGCGTTGAATACGGTGACATTTCTGGCCTTCGGAATCGTCGTCGCGTTCCAGCACTTCCCGCAACGGCCACTTCCCCAGTTTCCGGAGAGAGTCGGTTCGGCGCTGCGGTCCGGCGTCAGGTATGTTCGCTACGCACCGGTGGTTCGCCGGATTCTTCTGCGCGCGGCGTTGTTTCTCGTGCCGGGAACCGTGCTCTGGGCGTTGTTACCCCTCGTCGCGACGCAGCGGCTGGCATTGGGTCCGGCCGGTTATGGTCTGCTGCTCGGAGCTATCGGAGTGGGAGCTGTCTCGGGCGCCCTTCTGCTGCCCAAGATCCGGGCGCGCATGTCCAACAACGCATTGTTGACTGCCGCGGGGTTGGTCTATGCGGTCGTGCTGGTCGTACTCGTGCTGGTTCCCAACGCGGTGCTGATCCTCGTCATCCTCGTGCCCGCCGGCGTGGCCTGGATCGCCGTCCTGTCTACGATCAATGCCACGCTGCAGCTCTTCTTGCCGGCGTGGGTCCGCGCCCGAGGATTGGGCATCTACCAGATGGTCCTCTTCGGCTCACAGGCCGTTGGCGCCGTGCTCTGGGGCTTAGTCGCGGAATCGACTGGCCTCGTGTGGACGTTTCTCATCGCCGCCGCGCTCATGGCTGCCGGCGTCGCCACCATGCGCCTATGGCCGCTGATTGATGTTCAAGGAATGGATCGTAATCTGGCCGTCTACTGGCCGGAGCCGCAGCTGGTGCTGCGGACGGATCCGGAAAGCGGGCCGGTAGTGGTCACCAGTACGTACACTATTGCGGATGAAAACGAGAAGCCGTTTCTCGAGGCAATGAAAAGTGTGCGGCTTTCGCGTCTTCGGACTGGAGCCATTGACTGGGGCTTAGTGCGGGATGCCGAAACTCCGAACCGTTTCGTCGAATTCTTCGTCGTACCGTCGTGGGAGGAGCACCTAAGGCAACACCGCGACCGGCTGACCGGCGCCGACCGGCAATTTGAAGAACAAGCCGACGCGCTGTCGGATCCACCACCTCAGACGTCTCACTTTATCTCGGTTGACATGCGAGCGTGACCAGCTGAGGCCACTCGGGGAGTCGGGCGAGGCGCATCGGGTAACGAGTAGGCAGCCGTTCTGCAAGAAGTGGGAGGCATTTCTGCCCGCCACTGGATGCGCCCGCTCGATCAAAGAGCGGCCTTGTTTCCGGCCAGCGTCCACACAACCAGCGCGTTGGCGTGGCCATGGCCTATGCCATGTTCGGACTTGAGGTATCGAGCGATGGCCATGTGCTGTTCGAGGCTGGAAGTGGCGATGATTTGTTGCCACTCACCGATTGAAAGCCGGTACTTCTTCTCGATCGACGGCGCTGTGGTTTCCAGACGCTGCCCGTCGCTTCGCCAGCATTAAGCGACCGCCGACACCGCCGGGCGTCATAAATGTCGCCCCTACTGGTCCAAGCCCACATCGCGGGGGGTCATTGATGTCGAAGTAGGAGGCGGGGCCTTGCGCTAGGCCGCGTGCCGACTGCACTGTACACTCGTCATGCGCTTCATCAACTGCCTGACTTTTGGAAGGCACTTGCGCTGACCAGAATTGCTTCAATGCTGCGTCCAGGCGGAATTCTCCGCATCCGCGATCTGATTTACGACTTTGCTCCGGGGGAAGCTGAAGAGGTGTTCGCCGGGTGGTGTGCGCGTGCCGCGCATGATGGATCAGCGGGTTATACCGCGCTCGACTACGAGGAGCATATCCGCACCGAGCACAGCACATTCCGCTGGTTGTTCGAGCCGATCCTTCAAGCATCGGGTTTTGAGATCGCGTCATGTACCTTTCAGGACCGGCTCTATGGAACGTACATGTGCGTGAAGCCATAAAGTCTGGGCCGGCAGTTCGTACCCTCGCGAGATGGCAATCCAATGCCCAGTGGCAACAGGTCCATCTGAACGATCGAAGGCTCCGAGACAGCGAGCATTCTACTCAGGTCTTCGGCGACTGTCAGATTGCCGACCCGTAACGATGAGCAGGTTGGGCACGCCTATACTGACATACACCTCGTAGAAACCTGTTAACCGGTCATCTCGCCTCTGTACTCGATTGACGAGACGGAGGAGCAGATATGGCTAAAGTTGCAGTCATTAACGATGATCCTGATTTCATTGATTTTGTGTGCACGGTACTCCAGGACGAGGGCTACGAGACCGTGACCTCGCACAAGGGGGGCGCCGAGACGGTTGAGCTGGTGCGTAGAGAGTCGCCGGACGTCGTTCTCTTGGACATTGTGATGGAAGCTTGGGACAGTGGCTTCAATACCATCACCATGCTCAAGCTCAGAGCCGATACGGCAAGTGTTCCAGTCATAATCTGCACCGCGCGACCCCCGCAGGACATTGACGCCTCACTTAAGCGAACGAACCTCAGCGGGTCAGCGTCCTTAACAAGCCCCTTGACCTCGAACAGCTGAGTGACGCGATTCGAGATGCGCTCGACGGCAGATTACGAGTTGTAGATTCGACAACGAATCTTGGCGACTAGTAGCTTCGGGTGTCGGGAAGTCACGGCACTCCTAAGGTGCTAGGATCACCACCCTGGACCCCCAGTCGACGAAATCCTGCTGAATCACGGCGGGCATGACCGGTAGCGCACTCACGTAGATGATTTTAGATCCAGTGAGCTGCAGCCGTTATACCCGCAGTCCTGACCGGCTTGAGCACTCGCCTCCTGGATGAAGCCGGCCGTCACCGGGTCTTGCAAGAAGAAGATCAGCACGGCGAGCAGGTTCGGTTGCTGGGCCAGGTCGCTGCCGAGCGCCTGATCGTCGAGTGCCAGCACGAAGGGAATAGCCACCGAAGGCAACCGGTCCACGGCGGTTGTCACGAGCGTATCCACATGGGGCACCAGGGTCGAGAAGGCTTGCTCTAGAAACTGCTGGAACTCGATATCGCCCGTGGAGACCGCCTGGGGTACGCCGGCGAGCCCTCGCGGGTATCGGGTCAAAGCCGTGCTGCCCAGTTTGGTCAGCTGCCGCCGCTGGGCGGCTGTCCCCACTCCCACCAAGGGGAAGATCAGGGCCCATTTTTCGGTCTGATTCGGCAGCGAGCCCAGCGCTGCCTTCAGGACGGCTACCAGCTCAGCCCGCTGCTCCGGCTTGAGGCTGTGCAGTCGGGGCAGCATCCGCTGGCGCTTTGCGGACGGGAGCTTGGCGACGGCGCTTTCGATCACTGAAAGATCGGAAGCAGGTAAGCCTTTGAGGATCTGTCTCAGGACCGGGGAGCCTGGCGGACTGCCCGAATTGAGGGGCACGCCAGTGGCGACGCTGTCAATGGGGCCGCGCCAAGCAGGATAACGGCCGCTAGGAGGAGCGCCAACGTGACCGTGCGGAATCGGACGATGCTGTTGGATTGGATCGACATTCTAGGACTCCTTTTGCTGTCTTGTTACCTCAAGGTCCAGGGTTTGGGAAAACGGCATTCCTGGCCACGAAAAACCCACACCTGTAACCGGCATCTTGGCGAAGTGTCGGTCGCCACGATAGACTCGCCGTCACTACGAGCACGGTCGACACACGCCCTGTGCTCATCTAGCGGAATGGCACCAGCCTGGCCCAGAACGGTTTTCTTGCAGGCACGAGCCGAAGGCCCAGGGGTCACGAGCTAGACTATGACAAGCTTCCGCTTGAACACAATCGGCCGCTGGGAAGACATCAAAGGCGTGCCACGAGGTCGCCGATCTTCGAGCCTGCCGATCTCTATTGCTGGGAGACAGCGGTGACGTTGGCTCGAAACATTCAGGTGAACATCCTTGTCGCGCGACGTCCGGCCAGAGGACACGCTGAACGCTTCGAAGACAGTCGCTGGACGCATAGCTCGGACCCAGTATTTGAGTACGGACTGCGGCTCGTCGATGGGACCTCCCGAGAGTTAGGGGAACGCACCGTTTTCAGTCGTCGCCGCCCGAGAACTTTAATTGGCCAAGGTTCTTTAACTGGCCAAGGTTCTTTCGCCGAGCCGTTACTGGTCGGTGAGACACCAAGCTGATTTGCGATCGCCGTGTAGGCGTGGCTTTGGGATGCCAGAATCAGCGCTTTCGAGCGAATGACCTCACGTTGTGGAGCTGTACGGGACTTGCCAAGCGCTTCCAGAACTTTTCGTTGACCGTCAGTCAGTTGCACTGCAGGGGTGGGATTTCGCATCATCCCTGAACCGCCCCGGGTTTGATGGAGACTCTTTCTTTCGAGTCTGCCGATCAGTGTGACGTAATTGGTGGATATTCGAGTGCGCGCTCCTCCTTCGTGATCGTCAAAGGAATGTGGGCCCTTCGGGACGGCTTGCGGGGTGCAGAACGCGTTACAGCGCCTTCGTTTGGTTTGATCCACCAGTTTGCGCGAGCGGTGGGTTATTGCCACCGCTCTTGCGCCACTGCGCCGTCTCAAAGGTCGCCGGCGGCACCATGCCGATGGAGCTGTGAATCCGCTCAGTGTTAAACCAGTGCACGTAATCCATCGTGGCGTGCTCCACGTCTTCGAGCCCGTACCACGGACCGTCCTTACGAATCAGCTCGGCCTTGTACAAACCGTTGAACGATTCTGCAAGTGCGTTGTCGTGGCTGTCGCCGCGTGATCCAACCGAAGAATTCAGTCCTGCTTCTTCGAGCCGTTCGGTGTAGCGAATAGCAAGATATTGCACTCCACGATCGCTGTGGTGGATCAGGCCATCAAGGTTTTCACCACGCCGCGTCCAGATCGCCATCTCCAGCGCATCCAGCGCTAGGTCAGTCCGCAATGACCGCGAGGTCTGCCAGCCAACGACTCGCCGTGAGAACACCTCGACGGTGAAAGCGACGCGGATCCATCCGGAATGGCTCTTGACGTACGTCAGATCTGCAACCCATAAATGGTTCGGTGCAGCGGCGACAAAATACCGATCCACCAAGTCCTCAGGCGATTTGCCGCTTCGTCTCCAATCGTTGTCCGAACTGTCTTGCCGCGCACGACCCCGCGGAATCCCAGGTCGCGCATCAAGCGCTCAACGGTGCAGCGAGCTACCCGTATATCTTCGCTGCGCAGCATCGCCCAGGCCTTCGCGGCGCCGTAGACGCCAGGGTTCTGCACCCAGACGAACTCAATCGCTTCCTTCAGGTGCCCGTCATGCAGTTCGCGTACCGATGGCGGTCGCCTCGCTGCCGAGTAGTACGTCTGCGGGGCGACCTGCAACACCTTGCAGATCGGCTCGACCCCATGACTCTCGCGGTTCGCCGTGACGTAGCGCACTACCTGTTGTGGTCGACCGTCGAACCCGGCCGCGAAAAAAGCCGACGCGCTCTTGAGTATTTCGTTGGCGCGCCTTAATTCTTTGTTCTCAAGCTCCAGCTTCTTCAGCTGCTCGCGCTCATCCGTGGTGAGCCCGGGCCGCTGACCGTTGTAGATCTCGTGCCGCTTCACCCAGCCACTGAGCGTGGTGTAGTGGACATCGACTTTGGTCGCGGTCGACTGGATCGCCTGCCACCGGGACGGGTACTCATCCTGGTGATCCAGGACCATCCGGACCGCCCGCTCCCGGAGCTCCTTGGGATATGGGGTCTTCTTCGCCGTGGTTGTCCTCCACTAGTGTCGTGGAGTCTCCAGCTTTCCCGGGGCGGTTCAGAAAGCGATTGAAAATTCGAGTCGCGCTGAGCGCAGAGTCTGTCCATGTGTTTCACCGTATCACTTCCATGTCCGGCAAGTTCCGTGTGAATGTGCCTTCTACGAATGCGGCGGTGCAAGGATCATCGTCACTGGTCATTTTGGGGATCGTGCATCGATCTCACGCGGACCACATTCCTGCTACGGAAGAGTACTCATCCGACCGTGAAGGATCTGACAGTTGCAGGTTCAGATGCACTCTGTCCAAAGAACGCTCTCGGCCAAGGTTCTACGGCCTTTACTCCGATCGAGGCTGGCCGCTCTTGCTCGGATTGCAGGTGCAGCGTCCAGATTCCCACTTGCAGTAGCGAAACACGCCGTCAGGCTGTCCTTGTGCACGTCCAAACCGCAACATCTGCTGTACACCACCTTCATCGTGGCCGACCTCCTTTCGCGGCCGGTCCCGCGGCAGCTGGTGAAGATTCTAGTTCGCGTGCTTCCCCGACAAAGATTGGGGAGCGACAATTCGTGATGCCTTGAGCCGCGGATGGTCAAGCTAGTTCTCGGACTCGTAGTTCCACAGATTAACGACCTTGACCGGCTCCCCATTTTCATGCTTCGTGGTGGCCCATGGGGATGGCTGGCTACTTAGGCACAGGATAATCCCAGGTCGAATCTCGAGGGAATTCCTCTCAGGACCGCCTGGTGTGCCGGTCACCGTGCCGGATTCTTCTTGCAGTTGATGTCTGCGCCGTGACGCCGTATGATTGTACCCTGCAGGTGTGTCCCTCAATACCGGAGCGGCTGCTCAGGAACCACTCAGCGCGGGCGCGCGGTTCGTCGCCCCCGACCACTCCGTCAGGACGCTGCCGGTGCCTCCTGCGATTGAGCCACCAGCGCTCGTTGAAGCTCCCTGGAACTGCCTTTACCTCGGGCTCTTGGGTAGCCATGGTCATCCTCCTCTATGTAGTCAAGTCAGAGGCCTTCGAAAGCTAGTACTGCGGCATACGGTGTTGGCGTCCCAGCGCACTGGAACACGCTCGGGCTGAGGATCGGGGAACGGCCCGAAGAAGCACAGCCGCCATTTCAGTTCTGTCCGATTCCCTTGAGCCATTTGCGTACTCGAGAGTCCGAGCAGTACCCACCTCCCCGCGGATGGCACTGCATCGTGTCAATTAGAGCAGATCCGCTTTCACCAGACGCGGTTGACCATTGGCTATTCGCAATGCATTACGAAAGCGAACCTTCAGTGTGCCTTCGTAACTGCCCGCTGCCACAAAGTTGCGATTCTGTCAAATGCATTTCAGCAGCAATCAAACCGTCCAGCTTCCGCGCCTGCGGGGCTGTAGATATCAGCTCGTGCCACCGCCAACGCCTCGCCGGTGTCTGCCGTTCAGCCGCGTTCGAAGTATCGCAATACAGCCACCGCATTAGCGGTGGTATAGTTGCCATACCTATGAAGGCTGGAATCTACTGCCGAATCTCGGAGGACCCCATCTACGGGTCTTCAGCACCCGCAGGCCTACACGGATCTCGATGACAACTATTTCGGTGAACGGCCCAGCGAACAGGCTACCCAGCAGGCGGTTCGTCGTCTGCTATGCTTCATCACAGCGTCACGCTTAAGCCCGCAGCCCAGCGCCAGCCGGGGGCATGCGGGCTCAGCGGGCCTGAACGCCGGCATCGCCTTAGGATGCCTTGCTTCGCGACGTGGCCAGGTAAACTGCCGCCCTTCCTCCATGGAGCCCCTGTCCGACGATCTGGCCTCGGTTGTTGATGGCCAACGCGCTGTTGGGCTTCCAGCCCGAGCTGCTTGAGAGAAGGCTCGACAGGCAGAGACCCTTGCTGGGTTGCCGAGCGACCACAACAGCCTCGTCAGGCTGGATGGTGTTGCCGGCAGCAATGAGATGGCCTGACCGATCGGCGGCCACCGAGCGGATTGCTAGAGCCCGCGCTCCGACCGCGCAGCCGGAGGCGAGCTCCATCGTAATACCGACGTTCGGACAGCCATCCCCGGCTATCCTCAAAGGACCAGCCCACTGAAAACTGCCTGCATCACCACCATAGCCGAGCGCGCCCCCGTCTAAAGAATCCGGTGGCGAAGACATGACGACCGTTGCCGCCGACCGCATGGACCGTAGCGCCGGCGTAGGGACTCGGGCAGGCGCGGAAGGCTCCGGCAGCGGATGTTATCCACGTTGTCAGATCGGCCCACAACAAGGGTTCGGTTCCTCACCCTCCGGATGAATGAGGCGTTGGTCCAGCGGTAGCCGATAGGCTTCGGCAGATAGCGGGCTTGCGTATAGCGTGTACCACGGGCAAGCCAGACGACCGCTCGTGAGGGGCCAGTGTACCGCGACCCACGAACTGGCCGTTCGTCGCCAACAACGTCGCCGCGACCGTCGATCTGACCGAGCGACGTGACGACCATCAGCGGCCCTGTCCGCAGCCGGAGACGTCGATAGCCGTGAGACCCCGGGATCCAGATCAGCGCGGCCCTCCGCATGCCGGGCCGCCCAACGACGAGAGCCGTCCCAGGCCAGTCCATCGATCATTCCGCGGTCGTTGACATCCCTCGCCTCCGTGTTCGCCATCCCTTGGGAGGTACCGAGGTCCGTGACGCGGCCGGATGAATAGGCGAAGGCGTGTCTTCTCCCCCCAACGACCCTGAGTGACCCAACCACCTCGCCCCTGTCGTCGAGGGCGGCCGAGCATGCTTGTGACGCTGCCGAGAAGCCGGATGGAGTACGCAGTATGCCCCATGGCAACGAGGCCTTCAGATTGGGCCCAAGCCGAAGAGAGGGACCAGGAAGTCGTAAAGGTCAGGATCAGGGCCAGGGCTGAGACCCAATAGGCATAGCGAGCAGGCGGAATGCGGCTCCCTGCCGGAACGCAAAACCGACTCAGGGTGACTAGCCTGTCCGCATTCAAGCGAACCATGGGTTGCATCGGTAGCTGGCATCGTTGTAGAAGGCGGCGTTGAATTCTCCCGACACGTTGTAATAATCACCATTGCGGACTATGTCCGCTGCCTGCCCGTTAGGAGCGATGAACTGGTTGTACCACTGGTTTCGGCAGGCGTCGGCTACCTCCTGGCACCGATCGCTGACATCCGTGAAGTACCAGGCCCCTCCGATGGGCGTGGCGTAGCATTGTGTCGGTGTTATGGGATCGGTGGTGAGTTCGCTAGTCTCGTGAGCCAGAACGTTGATTGAGCTGTCAACGTGGCAGGCACCGGAGCTGTCGTTGGGGCACCCAGGCGGTCGAGTGCGCTGGTCGCTGCTGGAGCACACATGGGGAGCGTACGAGACGAGTGTATACCGCACCTTCACGCCGTCGACAGTCATCCAATAATGCCAGCCGTAGACCCCTGACACGGGCTCCCCAGAGCTGCCATAGCAGTCGTTGAAGCAGTGAGTGTTGCCGCTCGAGTCGTACGCGCATATGTTCTTCGCGGCACCCGAACTGTTTGTTCCAAGGATGACATTGTACTGGTAGTTGGCGTGTGCTCCGGGGCCACCAGCGGCTGTGATGTCCGCACTGAGCCTTTGCTGCACGTCCGAGTCCCAGATCGCTCCAGAGGGATACGGCGAGGTGTCGACCTGTGATCCAGCCAGTGTCGAGTTGTTTCTGATGTGCGTGATGTTTCCGCCGGATGAGTCGGTTTGATAGTACTGCGTCAGGTTTCCGTAGTAGGTAGTCCCGGACAGATCGTTCATGAAGGAGTCCATCCAGGACCGAAACGATCCCCAGCCGGTACCGTTGGGCTGCCAGAATATGTTCCAGGCGACGGTCCCACCGGTTTGGACAGGCCCACCGAGCCGGTAGGTGATGTCGGGGCAGGCTGGCACACACGGGCTGTCGATCGGACCAGAGGATCCCCCGCCAGTCCCATCGTCGAGGTAGGGCCATGGTCCGTCCGAGCTTGAAACGGCTCGCGTTGAGCCGTTCTTCCACGGGCGCGCCCCCGTATGGCTGTGCAGGACCTTCCGTGGAGTGGCGTTCATACGTCCTGCGGCCCGAAGCTGAGCGTGCGCGCGACCGGAGATTGGCGAATTGACGAAGCTGAGACCGACCAACAGGCTAAAGAGCAGCAGCCGTTAGGGTACGGCAACTGGCACCGAATCGGGTAGCAGCTGCGACGAAGCGGAGGGCGTGGGCGATCAATTTCTCCTTCCTTGGCTTCGGAACCCTGCCGCGGCAGGTTGTGGCGGCGGCGGGTGCATAGCAATGAACTCCATGGGGGCCACTCCTCGGGAACGGTTCGTCGATGATCGCGTATGGCAATTGCGCGCTTGTAGCCGCCGCGATGCACAACCTTATCACGAGGGCCGGAACTTGTCAAGCAACGGTTTTTTACGCTTGTCGAAGGCGAGAACAAGTGTACGTGTCAACGGAGTTCGCTTGATAGCCGGCGCTGGCACTGGTCCTACTTCGTGGGAACTCTTCCGCATGCTTGCCCGCCCCGAGAAACACCTGAGGGAGGCGTGCTTGCACCTTGAAGGATATCTGGAGGCGGCTTCAGCGCCCTTTCGCCTTCGTCAGAGGATCGGGTCTATAAGACCACGACGGCCACGAATGGGTCGAGGTGTCTCGACTCCGGGATGAAGGTCGGAAAGATGGGGTCTGGAACCTATTGAACAATGAGGATCATCCAGCAAACTAGATCCGAGTGACCGACGAAGCTCGGCGCGTGAAAGAGAAGGAGCGCCCTCTTCGGGACAGAGCTGACGGCCGTACGTTCCCTCTATGCGACAAATGAGCTCGGGGGTGAAGAGGCGTCCGGCTCCCGAGGCTGCCTGCAGCTCGTATTGCGTGCGGATCGTCACATGTTCTCTGCCGAGGCGCACACGCTCCCCCTCGACGAACGCCTTGTGCATGAAACCCGACTGGCGTGCATATGTGCAATACTCCGGTCATCGATGTTGAGGCATTGCTCCGCTGCAGTAGGGCGCAGGGCGCGCGTGAAAAACAAGATGTGAACGGGTACCGCGGGCGGGCTCAGGGCAGGTGGTGCTGTTGTTGGGTGGAATACGGCGGAGACTTGCGGCCGGTGGTGTTTGTCTCCATGCCGGCGGCGCCGCAAACGATCGTTAAGGGCGAATGTTGGAACGGGAGAATGTGCGTCTCCGCTTGGAGAATTTTCTGGTCCGTCGAAGATCCATTTCGCAATTCCGGGCTAAGCATAGGAACTTCACCAAAAGAAACGCAATCACTTTTGTCAGGGTGGTTCGACGAACAACGGAGAAGCTTATCGGACCGGGCGATTCGTGGCAGGTTCACCGTCAGTACCTTTACTTTCTGGAAATTGGGGGAGACTTGGGCAGGACCTACGGGAGGAGCTACGTGATTACACCTTCGAGCCAGGGCAGGCTGGCTGCGCTGGAGCAGCGCGTCGTCGAGAACAACCACCGCATTTCCGACTCAATCATCGAACGCGAGCGCACTTCGCTCTCACTACGTCACGAGGAGCGAGCTGCATACCGCGGTGACGGAGTTGCGGGGGTACGTCACCGAAACCTGGCGCGATGTTTCGGACCGGCTTGACACCCTCGCCGAAGGTCAGCATAACCGTCAGGTCTACGCAAGCAACGCGGCGATTGCCGGCCTGGTCAGCATCATCGTTTGTCTAGCCGGCGCCATCATCGCCATCCTGCTTCACTAGAAAGGAGCTCATCCGCACGTGAATCGCACCTACATTTCCGACAGCGTCGTCGACGGAAGCGGGAAGCCTATCGTCGGAGCCCTTGTCACCTTGCTACGCGCATCGGACTACTCGTCGCCGCCCGCAGCCGATCCAGGTCCCGGCTCGGCCAACTACATCGCCCAGACCTCGACGGGCGCCGGAGGAGCCTTCTCCTTCGACCACATCCCGCCCGACGACTACCACATCATGGTCCAGTACGCCGGGCAGACCCAGTTTCGGTACAACGTGTCCGCCTTTTTGAGATGGTCGACGTTGCCCAGAAAGAAGGCCGCTGCCTCATTCCACGCACTCTTGAAAAGCTCATTGCTGGCGAGAACGTCTGCATCCACTTCGTCGGCGACTCGATCACGGTAGGGTACAACTCCACGGGAACGGTCGGAGGCAACTTCGTGCAACGCATGGGCGTCTTGATCGGGCAGCAGCTCGTGCCGACCGCCCAGGTCGACCGCTACGACCCCAACGCGTACTCGGTCCTCAACGACGCGCCCATAAACGGCTGGAACGGACCCACCACGATCCAGCACGCGTCGGATAGCTGTCCGCAGGTCGTCCAGATGGTCAACAACGGCGTCTCTGGAGATACGGTGCAGCGGGTACTCAGGCGTGTCGGAAACCTCACCGGCTGGACGCCGCCGATTGACCTCTTCGTCATCCTGCTCGGCATCAACGACAGCCTGACGACAGACCCCCAGAAGTTTGTCCCTCCCCACGATCTTCGAGGCAGCGGCCGTTACATGCCTGTCCCTCGAACCGACGGAATGTAATGAGCTAGGGCTGGTCGGTAGCGTTGGCACCACTCGTGCACCAGAGTGAGCCTGGATCTTTTTGCATCCGTTGACTTTCGCGGTGAGAGTGCCCCCGATTGGACGCAAAACGAGCGGTTATCGTAAACGATGACAGCTCGGTAATCGCACTGATTCAGACTCTTCTAGAGCGATGGGAACTGTCCACGTTTCCCGTTAGACGGGGACCGCTCGCGCTACCCACGATACGCGCCGAGATGCCGGACCTCGTTGTACTCGACATTCGAATGGAAGAACCGGATACTGGATGGAAAATACTGGCTCGACTGCGGAGCGATCCGGAAATATGTCAAACGCCGGTGATTATGTGCTCCGCCAACCTCAGCCGGTCGGACCAGACACGAGACCTGCCGGGTGGCGCCAACGTGTTCCTGCTGCCCATTCCATTCGACATCGATGATTTCTTCTCGATCGTGGCTAAGGCGTTGGAGATGTCGCCTTCGCAGTGGTCATCAAGAAGCAGAAGAGGTATTGATTATCGGGGGGGGGGGTGACTCCGAGAACCGCGCTCGATCGCCTCCATGGGAATCCCGGGCTTACGGTCCTCACCCGGCTCTTTAGATCTTCATGCTTCCACCGGCCCGTCGGCATGGCTATTCTTGAAGGGCCTCCACGTGGAACCAAAGGAGTATTCGCGACGAAGCCCGAGAGCAATCGTTGGAACTAAAGATCGCGGGACACGGACTCCGGCTACCCGGAGTACTCCTCGGCCTGGCAACGATTGCGGTTCTGACCGGGTGCGCTAGCGACGCCCGCCCTCGTGTCAAGGTCCGGATCCCCGCGGCCACGGTGAGTCCCTCGGCTACGCCGACCCCTCCGCCTCCTCCGCAATCGTGGTTTACCAATGCGATCCTTCTCGCTATTTACGGGAGGGGCTATGGAGCCGCAGATGCTCCGCTTCTCGGCCGGCTAGCCATGAACAATAACGCGGCCGACATGCACCGACAAGTTCAGCCATTCAAGGCGGCGATCCACCGCATCGATCCGAGGCGTCAGATTCACGTGGCGATCGACTTGATCTATGGAATGGCAGTGCCGTGCAGCCAATCTCGAAACTGCCTTTACTATCTCGATGACTCGGGAGAGAATATCGTCAAACGGTACATCGAGCCCGCTGCACGGAATCACTGGTTGGTCATCCTCGACGATCAGCTTGGACGCTCGAATCCCGCCAGGGAGGTTCATCGCATGATCGCCAAAGGGTACTTGAAATATGACAACGTAGAAGTCGGCATCGACCCGGAGTTTCACGTGTGGCCGGGCGAAACCGAGCCGGGCTACATCTTCGGTTCGGTGACCTCTTACGGGCTTAACCACGCTCAACGAGAAGTCAACACGTACGCTTCCAGCCGCCATCTCGCGCACCGGAAAATCTTTCTCGTTCATGAGTTTAAGGAGTCGATGATTCAAACGCGCTGGAAGCTGCGAAGGCGATGGACATATGTCGACCCCGTGATCGATGCCGACGGCCTCGGGCCACCGGGAGTCAAGGCTGAGACCTACCACACACTGCTTGGAAGGCAGAACAAGTTTGGGGTGAAATACCGAGGTCTCAAGCTGTTTCTGCCCAATCCTTTCATCACGACGGGAGGTGGCGTTGATAACCCGGTCATGCAGTGGAAGCAAGCGTTAGGACATACGCCGGCCGAGGTCGGAGGGCAGAAGTTCTGGATACAGCCGCCGCCGAATATCGTCATCATCGCTTGAGGCGGCCCGGACGCAACCGCGAAATGCTCCCCGGTAAACAAGGCGTCGAGTGCTCGATAGACTGAAACATGTTTCGGACAGGACTGGTCAATCTCTACACGCGCGACATCGAAGCGGGCATGCGCTTTTACTGCGAGCTGCTTGGATTTCGAGAGACATTTCGGACGCCGAGAGAGGGCACTCCCAGTCACATTGAGTTTGAACTCGATGGATTCAAGGTCGGGCTCGGCACCGTCGAGGCGGCACGAGCTGTGCATGGCATCGAGCCTGCGCCGGGCAGCCCAGCCATGGTTCTGGTGGTGTGGACGGACGACGTCGACGAGGCGTACCAAAGGCTCCGGGAAGCGGGAGTGGAAGTGGTCCAGCCGCCACACAACACCGGCAATAACAACCGCAGCGCCCTCTTGCACGATCCCGACGGGAATCTCGTGGAGATCGTCGCAAAGATCTCCTAGCGACGGGCGTCGGGCCGACGAGAACTCCGCGTGTCCTAGCTGTGTGCCTTCGCGCCGTTCTTGTGTCGGCCGTTCGCCCCCGTCACTGGACCGCCTCTCGCTCGCCAGAGCACCATCGCCTGACGGCCTGAGCTAGGGCTCGCCGATATTTACAGACCTAGTGACCGTGGTGATGGTGGGCACCGTCAAAGTGACTGTGCTCCCGCCAATCCAGTGTCGAGACCTCGCCTCCTACGATGGATACGCGATCAACCGGCGTCTGTCCATCACCCCAGATGTCATACTCGCCCTCCGGGAGTTCGGGATACGCGGCTGCGAACACCACCTGCCCGTTGACGATGCGTTCCAGCACTTCAACATGGACACGCTTCTCTCCTTTCCTGCTGACCTCTATCTCGCGTCCACGAAGTTCAGGCTTCGTGTATAGGATCAGCGCGCCAATCTCGCCGCCAATATCGAGAACAATACTCTCCGGGTGAACTCGATCGACATGGACCTCCGGCATTTCCGCCTCCTCAGTGCGATCACAATCTTACGATCTTGAGACTCATGGGCAAACTGGAGGAGTCCCGGCACAGGCCGGGACTCCACAAATCGCCTTTCAGGGAACGATCTATGCGGCCGGAACGTCGTAGCCCGCTAATGGAAGGCCGGTATATGGGAATGTGGCGCTGTATCGATCTCCCGACGGAGACGGAGGCGTGACGTCGTAAATGGCAGAGGCTGCCCCATCCGGCGTGTACGATGGGTCCACCAGCGGAATGGTGGCGCCGGCTATTGCCCGCAGCTCGATGGTGGTACTGTCGTCAAACAGGCGTCGCCCGTTTGGATAGCCCGCCAAGTCGCCTCCGAGAATCCCGTTTACGTTTGGACTGCTTGCCGGAGGAATGGCCATGTTCAACCGGAGCATGTCCATGGGACGGTTGCCGGTGAAGTTTTGGAAGTCGGCCGAAACAACGCCGGCGGGAATACCCCTGAGGAGAATGTAGACCAGATCCGCGCGAGCCTTGGTGTAGGCGGCAAGGTGGGGGAATACTCCCGGGTACAAGAGCACTAGCAAGGCTTGTGTTTCGGGGTGCTGGTAATAGCGAAGGAAGGCAGCGTCGTTTATGGGTTGGTACGTGTTCCAGGCGTCTTTCTCACCCATGGGGATGATCACTTCGTTGATCAAGGGCTGAGCCAGACGCGATACCTGCATAAACGGGCCGGCGTGGCTGATCTTGCCGCCTGCTCCCCGTATAGTTGCTTTGCGCCGTTCGGCTCCCGCCCAAACACCAATGACGGAGTTGGAATCCAACGGGTTCGTGGGATTTTTGCGGTTGTGGGTGAGGAACTCTTTCGGCACCTGGATCGCCATCGCGTGCACGTTGGACTGTGCCCTGGCGTCTACTCCTGGTTGGTCCGTTTTCGGGGGAAAGCGCTGGAGACTCTGAAACGGCCGCAAAGCCAAGAGATCAAAGACAGAGCCCAAGTCGACGTAAAAGGGGTCTCGCACCTGTCCGGCGAAGACCTTTTCGCCGCTTGCCAGGGTGTGGACGGCAGAGCTGCTCAAGGCCGCGTAGTTACTAGTCGAGCGGGGGCCAATATTACAGGGTGGACAGGTGAGATTCTTCCCGATGGTTTTGTCGTGGCCCTGCTCATTGACGTAATGAACGTTCATGAACTGTGGTCGGTTCCACGTCTTGTCTGTGTTGGAGCTGATCGGGCCGGTGTTATAGAGGAATGTATTCGGATCTCTAACCTGAGTGTGGAAACGGAATGAGTACGTGAGGTCTGCGCTGCCGTCGGCGTCGTTGTCGATGTAGATGTTGTAGCGCACATCGTCGCCGAACTCGTAAAAGTTTGGGCCGCCGGCCGGGGTTTCTGTTGGAATGTAGGTCGCCACGAAGGTCACGGTATCAGGCGCATCCGGACTGGTGAAAGCGTAAACGTCACAATTGTCGGCTACCGGATCCTTCGAAATTTCGGGGGCTTCTCTATGAGATGATATAAGTTTCCTCTAGTCGGCAGTTTCTCGGTAGTTGGTTTTGAGGATGTCTTAGGGAATCGCCTTCAGCAGTCGGGCAACCAGCTGCGAATCGCGGACGATGAACTCTCTCGTGCCCGACATGATCGACACTTCGCCAGTGGCAAAATCGCGCACGTGGGCGACCATTGGCTCAGAAAGCGTCACCGGAGACACCTCCGATGTGTCAACTTCCTGCGTGTCCGATGCCGCCATCGACAGACCGGGCACCGTTCCCATTACTCCCACCGCTGCGGCTCCGACCGACGTTCTAGTCAGAAACCCGCGTCGCGTTACTTTGGACATCGTTGCACTCCTTGTTACTACCTATGACTTGTTCGACCCGGCATGACTCGATGATTGCTCACCTTCACCTCCAATTACTCATACGGATTCAACATGGGGTTTCACGTCAGCTGGTCGTTGCACCTCCTTTTATCCGGGTCCCGGCGGTTTCCACGTACGTCGACCCGAGTCCATCTCGAACGACATGTGATCCTACAGGTTACTGTACGACAGGGTAGCGAAAAGCGGCAATACGGGCTGTTAGATATTCATACGCATGCTTGGGTATCGCAGATCACCTCTCCGAGTCACTCGCGACTGGCCATCGGCATGAGACAGGCGCGCGGCAACAAGTTTGGGCCTGGCTAAGTTGGTAGCCCGGCGGGCCCTTTGATAGCATGGTGCAATAACGTGGATGGGCGGATGAAGCGCCCACCGGGCACTCGGCTGGGCCTGTCCGACCGGAAAGCGGCACGTTTCATGAGGAGTGACGAGGAGAAGCGGTACAAGTATGGCTCGACCCGCGGCAGTGGACGAGAAAGGCATGCTGGTTGACTATCTTGACGCCCAACGCCGGCACGTGCTCGGGATCATGGAAGGGCTCTCAGAAGCGGACATGAACCGGGCGGTACTGCCGTCCGGCTGGACCCTGGCCGGCTTGATCAACCACCTCGCCCTTGACGACGAGCGGTTCTGGTTCCGGGCCGTTTTGGCTGGTGAACAGCCAGTTATCGAGCGGGTCGGGAAAGACGGCGACGCCTGGCTGGTGCCGAAGGACGTCCGAGCCGGGGCCATCCTTGATCTGTATCGGCAAGAGATCGAGCGTTCCAACGCCGTCATCGCCGAGACTCCCCTAGACGCCCCACCTGCCTGGTGGCCCGACTTTTTCCCAAACTTTCGGCTCAAGAGTCTGCGGGATATTCTGCTGCACGTGACGACTGAGACAGCATGCCACGCCGGTCACGCCGACGCCGCCCGGGAACTGATCGACGGTAAGCAATGGATGGTCCTAGCCGAGTGAGTGCCGCACGCCACGTATCGCGATCGGTCTGTCGCGATGCGTAGCATAGCTCTGTTCAAGCCAGCGTCATCTTGCCCGGGTCACCGCCAAGACGGACGAGGTGCCATGTAAAGGGCGCGTCGTCTGCCCGACGCTCCTAGCCGCTATTGATCCGCAAGCCCACGCAGTCGCACTCCCAGAACACCTCAGGGTAGACAAGCTCTCCCGATAGCGACCGGCCCGCATCGGCGAGGAAGTACACCTGAAATGCCCTGTCGGGGATGCGGACCGACGGCTTTCCGAAGCCCTCTTGCCCGGCCTCCACAAATCCCAACTTCGGATACAAACGCGGCGCACCTTCGAGGAACACCAGCTCGAATCCCCATCGAGAGGCTTCATCCAGACCCGCTCGCACCAACGCCGAACCGATGCCATGTCGCTGAACATCGGGCCGAACGGCGAGCGGACTCAGAACGAGAACGTATCGTATCCGGTCGAGCGAATCGAGGTACCCTCTTGTAAAACCGACGTGGCCCACGACCCCGTCGACTCGAGGCAGCCACCAATTCGAACCCCCGTCCAGCGACCCAAAGCTTTCGCAACTGCACAACCAGGTCCGCCACTGTAGTTCCGGAATCGGTGAACGCCGCAGCGACCACCTCGCCCGTCTCGTCGAACTCCTCGCGCCTCGGTTGGCGGATCTCGTATTCCGGGAGGGAGTTGGCCATGCCTCACGTTAGCGGATGGCCCCATCCAACGATCCAGAACTTACCGTAGCTAGCGCTCTTTATTGGAGGGGCGGTTAGTCTACGACGGCCGACCCAGATCTTAGCCTATCGCTAACCCGGGCCACCATGGCCAGGTTCTGCTTTCGCTCGTAGCGCTCCCTCGCCTCTTCGAGGACGGCTTCCGCTTCCTGTGCTCGCCCCGCTCCCTCGAGTATCGTGGCTAAGTCGAAGAGCACGTCACCCTGCGTGTTGAGGCTATCGGTCTGCTCGGCAATCGCCACGGCCTCGCGAGCTAGTGCCTCCGCCTCCTCATACTCCCCGCGGCCGCACATTACCAACGCTTGTGCTTGCCGCCAGAGGACTTGGGTCAATATGTCCTTCTCGTCGCCGAGGTCCCTGCCCAATTGCACCCATGGTTCGGCCTCGTCGTATCGTCCAAGCTTACACAGCGAGCGTCCGAGCAGGGGGGCGTAAGACGATAACAGGGCATACTGCTTTCGTGCCTCGAGTCGGTCGCAGTTCACCCGCAGGTAGCGGGCCGCCATCTCGTATTCGCCGGCTAGCATAGCGATACGCCATAGCTGCTCCTCGCCGGCCTCGTCGCCGGTGCGCTCAAGCAGCTGGCGGCTTGCCTCGTGCGCGACGGACCACGCCTCCTCGAACCGACCAAGCATCGCCAGAAGCTCTGCTTTCTCGAGCCTCGCCCAGGGATGCGGGTCGTCCACGAGCAGGCTGTCGAGCGTTTGTAGGGCATCGTCGGCGGGTCGGGGGCCGAAGACGAGCGCAACGTGAAGCTCGAGCATTCCCGGCATACCGATCTGGCGGGCATGGTAAAGTGCCTGCTCGCATGTTTGCGCATAGTCCTCATACCTGCCCCGGTAGCTACTGGCCCCGCCGAGGATCGGCCACATGCGCACCAGTCCCTCGTGATCCCCTGCCTCGTCGAGGAGTTGTATGGCCTCTCGCGCCAGAGCCTCTTGTTCGACGACAGTCGCCCCGGTGCCGACAAGCACGGATCGCCGAGCCGCTGCAGCTCGAGCCACGGCCTCTGCACACCGGTCACGGGAGGCGTGCGCCCGTTCGGCGGCTGCTTCGACCACCGACAAGGCTTGCTCCTCGGTTGGTTGGAGGTCGGCCATATCGAGCTCGAGGTACACATCCAGACGGAGGGGACGGAGCAAACTAAGGGCACGTGCGATTAACCCCTTCGCTGCTCGGTTATCACCCCGCCGCAAGGCATGCCTTCCGGCCACGGCGAGTCGCTCTCCAGCTCGTGCTTGCAATTTGTCGTCGCTATGACCGAGCTCCCGTTTGTACCGGACGGCCTGCTCCAAGTGGTAGCCTACGATCTCGTCCAGCTCCACCAGCTCTTCCCCCTGCTCTTCCAGCCAATTAGCAAAACGCTCGTGCAACGTGGCTCGCGCTGCCTTCGGAAGCGCATCATAGGCGGCGTCGCGGATCAAGAGATGCCGGAAGCGATACGCCTCGTCGCCAAAAAGCTTCGAACGGTCCGGCCTAACCAGCTCTTTGCGGACCAACCCCGCCAGCGTTCCCTGCAGATTGCCGTTCTCCTCCGCCAGCACACGCACAGCGCCTCGGTGGAATACCCTGCCTTCCACCGCGCCACATTCGAGGATTCGTCTCTCCTCGGGTGCTAGTTGGTCGAGCCGCGCCGCCAGCAGCGCCTGAATCGTCGGTGGAACGATGATCTCCTCGTCGCCTGCATCGCGAAGTAACGCCAGCATCTCTTCTACAAAGAGCGGATTACCTTCCGATGCCAACCGGATACGATCTCTGAGCCCGCGATCCACTCCGCCCAGCACGTCCAGTAGCTGATCGGTCTCCCGAGCATTGAGTGGCTCCAACAACACCGTCGTGGAATTCCACTTTCCTCCACTCCAACTTGGCCGCCTCTCAAGCAGCTCGGGACGGGCCATGCACAGCAGCAGGATAGGAGCTCCGCGTGACAGATCGGCTATGGACTCGATCAGATCAAGGAAGGTCGCCTCGCCCCACTGGATGTCGTCAAACACGACCACCAGCGGCTGCTTCCACGCATGTTCCTCCAGGAGCTTTCGGAAGGCCCACGCAATATCTTCGGGCAAGGTCGCCGCCGGTGCCTCGCCGAGTAATGACCGCAGTGTGGCTTCCGCATAAGCGTCAGCCGGCAGGTCGCCGAGCTGGTTGAGGATCTCCGTCACGGGTAAGTATGTGATACCTTCTCCGTACGAAAGGCAGTGGCCACGCACCACGCGAGCACCGTGCAATCCGCCGAGGAACTCTCGTGCCAGCCTGGACTTGCCGACGCCCGCAGTACCCAGAACCGTGAAGAGCTGGCAGGAGCTATTCTCGACGGCTTGCGCGAATCCCAGCTTTAGCCGATCCAGCTCGTAGCCGCGCCCGATCATCGGCGCTCGGTCCGCCCGCTCTCCGAGCTCTCTGATGGCGATGAGCCGGTAAGCACTGACGCGCTCACTCTTTCCCTTGAGCTCCAGCGGTTCGACCGCTTCTATCTGAACGGTTCCGCCGAGCAGGCCGAGTGTTTCCTGCCCGATCAGCACCTCGCCTGGCTGCGCTGCCTGCTCGAGGCGAGCTGCCACGTTGACCGCGTCCCCCGTAGCCAGCCGCTCATCGGTACCCGTGACCACTTCGCCAGTCTGGATGCCAATGCGCGCCATCACGTCCAACTCAGGAAGAGCTGCCTGCATCTCCAGTGCCGAGCGGACCGCGCGGAGAGCGTCGTCCTCATGTAGAAGAGGCACGCCAAACACCGCCATCACCGCATCGCCAATGAACTTCTCTACGGTACCCCCATGCGCCTCGATAATCGCCTTCATCCGATCGAAATAGCGGGCAAGGACAGCGCGTAGTGCTTCCGGATCAACCAATTCGCCCATTGCGGTTGACTCGGTGACATCGCAGAACAGCACCGTCACTCGCTTACGCTGCTCGCGAGACGGGGGTGAAGCAGCAACCGGCGCGGCGCAGTAGGGACAGAAGGCGAAGTCGTCGCGGATCTGTCGTCCGCAGGTTCCACAGCTATTCATGGCACTCGTGCTTTACCTTGCCTCCATGTTTGATTCTCGAACATACGTGTGCGATTACGGGCAGTCCCAGTGTGAGGTTACTCGGTTCGAATCTCCAGGCTATGGAGAGGAGCAGCCGGTTGGGAACACGCTTTTCATGGACGCAAGCTAGCGATTGACGGAAGCCAGATGGGCCAAACGGTCGGATGCCGCTGCACATATGGGTGCCAGGCGAGATATACGGTGGCGGGCTAGGCACCGTGCCCAGGAACAGCCGCACGGCGCAGCATCACGGGTTGGCATTACCGTGGGTCTAGAGCGCTTTGCACGGAACAACGGCTTAGCGCGGTCCGAGCCCCGTCCGGCCGTCAATCAGCTCCCTGGCGATGTCGAGATGACCGGCATGTCGCGCCGTCTCCTCGATCATGTGTAGAACCACCCAGCGCACGTTCGGGGGTTCATATCTGCCGTGCATGCCGCGGGGCGCCGCCGAGAGAGGCGTCTTCGCCAGCACTGCATCAGATTGTGCGCACTGGTCACGGTAAAACTCGACGATTTCCGTAGAGGGCTCGACGGCAACAAACGCTGCAGTAGGGTCGTACGGCGTAGCATCCTCATCATCGGGCAGCTCTGGACTCGCGCCAGCCACCACGCCCTGGAACCAGTGCCACTCCGCGCCTCCGAGATGTTCGACAAGTCCGGCCGGCGTCCACCCCGACGGAACCAGGGGCCGGTGCCATGACTCCTCGTCCAGCCCCTCGACGATGGCGAGCACAGCATCGCGCTGCGCCTGGAGGAACTCCAGTAGAAGTTTGTCCTCGGATTCCTCGGCCCGAGTCCCGGTCATGCCGTATCCCCTTCCTCGTGGTTGGCGTTCGCTGCGATCTTAGAATCGCTCGTTGCCAACGACTCGGCCGCCAGCTGTCGATACGCAGGGAGCAGTTCCGCCCAGCGCGTCTCCAGCCCCACCTCTAGTTCGGCACGCGAGCGCTTTGCGACGTGCGCGGCCAAATTTTCGATCTCGATCTGCACTCCGGCCCCGTACCCAAAGAGCTTGTCCGGAGGCATGCCGCTTTCCTCGATAACCAGCATCGTCTGGTTGCCCGCGGCGGTTAGTGTGGCCTCCATGACCGTTTCGTATGGCTCGCCGGCATCCTTGCTCGTCACTCGTAGCCGGCGCGGCGGGTCGCACGCTTCGACACGACCGGTGCCTTCCCACCCGCTGGTAAAGAAGTGGGCGCGGAACTCGCCCCCGAGGCGCAGGTCTCCTTTTACCTCTCCGATCCACTTTGCGAGCCGGCGGGGATCCGTGAGCGCGGACCACAGGTCGTCGATGTCGGTGTCGAAGCGGTCCTCAATTCGCACGACGCCCTTACCACCGTCCGATCGGACCGTGCCCAATATGCGGCGAGCCCCAGCTGCGTTGCTTGTCATCTCTAGCTCCTTTGTTGTCGTTTTCCTCGAGCCACCTCGGTATGCAGAGCATCCAACCGCTGCTCCCACAGATCTCGGTAGCGTCCCAGCCATTGGTCGATTTCGGCAAGCGGCTCCGCGCGAAGACTATAGACCCGCATCTGGGCCTCCTGGCGCACGTCGACCAGCCCTGCCTCCCGCAACACGCGAAGGTGTCGCGATGCTCCCGGGCGGGCAATCGAAAGGAGGGCTGCGAGCTCGCCTGCGGTTGCGGGACCGCCGGTCAAAGTCTCCAGAATCGTCCGGCGGCTCGGGTCGGCCAGCGCTCTCAGGGTAGTCTCCATGAGCTCAATGTACCATGCTAGTTACGTAACCATCAAGGTACATTAGCTGGTTCATCATGGGAGTTAACCTTCCCGAACCCCTAGGGGGCTTGTCGACCCCGTGATCGATGCTAACGGCCTCGAGCCGCCAGGAGTAAAGGCTGAGACGTACCACAACTCTGCTCGGAAGGCACAACAAGTTCGGCGTGAAATACCGGGGTCTCAAGCGGTTCTGCCCAATCCTTTCATCACGACAGGAGGTGGCGTTGATAACCCGGTCATGCAGTGGAAGCAAGTGGGTCTTTGATTCTTTAGAGGCGCTACTCGGGCAAAGTCTAGGTGAGCCCGACGTGTGCCGTGCGCATGTACCGTCGACCATGGGTTCGGCACAACTCCCCAGTGATAAAATACATCCACCCAGTAAGAAGAACTCCAAGCGTGGTCCCAAGTGGAGGCTTGACCATGGACCAGAGACCTTCGAACGTGCTCGTGAATGCGGACTGGATCGCGGCCCATCTCGATGACCCTACGGTCAGCGTCATCGAAGTCGACGTGAGCGGCGTGGCGTACAACTCCGGGCACATTCCCGGAGCTGTTCTGTGGAACACGTACACCGATCTTCGACATGCCGATTACACCCCGATGACAACGGCCGAGTTCGAGCAGGTGTTGTCTCGATCCGGGGTGTCCCCAGAATCAACCGTTGTGTTCTATGGCTATGCACCACATCTTGGATACTGGCTCATGAAATCACACGGTCACAAACAGGCTCTATTAATGGATGGTCCACGAGACCAGTGGGAAGCGGCCGGCAATAGTTGGACTACGGAGGTACAGCCGATCGTGCCCTCCCAATACCGTTTGTCTCAGCCCGATCCCGGAGTCGCATCGACGATAGATGAGGTAGAAGGGCTCGTCCGTCAGCCCGGTCTGGTAATCCTCGATACGCGCTCACCGGAGGAGTATTCCGGCGAACGCTTCTGGCCGTCGGGCGCCACAGAAGGCGCGGGCCGGCCGGGGCACATTCCCGGTGCCGTCCACGTGCATATTGACCGGCTTCGAACAGCTGACGGCCATTTCAAAGATGCCAACGAGATCCGGCAAATCCTAGAGAGTCAAGGCGTCGCACCGGACGCGAAAGTAGTTACCTATTGCACAATCGGCAACCGAGCGAGTCAGGCCTGGTTCGCGCTCAAGTACCTACTCGGCTATACCGCTGCCGCGGTTTACTACGGCTCATGGGCGGAGTGGGGTTCCCGCTCCGACACGCCAATCGAAACGGGTGCCGCTGAAGCCTGAGCGGGTTAATGGGACGTAGTGGTCGGAGTCTCGGATGGCACGGACCACATTTCACTGTCAGCTTGGTCTCTTGTCGTCGGACGAGGGATCGGTGGAACCAATCTCGACAACTTGTGGGCGCTCCGCGATATCTACCTGTAGCTTGAATATGTCTGGCCGGGAATAGTGGCCGACGGGATCGAAATAACGGCGAGCTGAGTGCACCTCGCCCATATCAATCTCAACGATCAGTGTCTCTTCGCGCTCGCGGACCGGTCCGGCCATGAGGCTTCCTCCTGGATCCACTATCGCCGTATTGCCGGGCTCGATCCACCCGGCGCTTCCGACCATACCGGCCATGAGACGATCGCGGTCGGGAAATCCCTTTGGTATGTGGTCGGAATGCAGGACAGGGTTCACTCCGACGACGAACATGCGATTCTCACGCGCGATGTGTTGCAGGGTGGCGATCCAGGGGTCGCCAGTGGCGAGCGTCGGCGCGAGCCACAAATCCACGCCTTGCGCATACATGTGGAACCGAGCGAGCGGCATGTAATTTTCCCAACATATGAGACCGCCTACGCAGCCAAACGGTGTCCTTATGGGTCGAAGCGTCGACCCGTCTCCCATGCCCCACACAGTGCGCTCGGCACCAGTGGGCACCAGCTTTCGGTGCCGCTCCAAGAGCTCACCCTCGGGCGAGAAGTACACGAGTGTGTTGTAGACGGTTCCACCGTATGGTTCGCGCTCCTCAATTCCTATCACCAGCCACACACCGTGCTCACGAGCAATGGAGCCTAGCCTGTTGAACGCTGGGCTTGGGATGACAACGGCATTTTCTGCGAGCAGTCTGAACCAATCTGCATCTCCATCCCAGATGGGCTGGCTGTCGATCCAAATTGGCGTACCGGGGACAAACACCTCCGGAAACACCACCAGCTCTGCGCCATCGCTCACGGCGTGTGCCGTGAGCTCGGCGACCCGGTCGATTGTGGCCTCTCGGTCCATCAGAACGTAGGCTGCCTGCGCCGCAGCAACCTTGAGAGTCGTCATAACTGACCTCCACGCCGACTACTCATCCTGCCAAATGTAACAAGTGACTCACTGTCCGCGAGCCCAAACATCCGCCGGAGACCGGGTACGGAGCTCTGTTCGGGCCACTTCTTTTAGTGGATCTCCAAAGTTTTCACTCGAGGAGTGATGATTGCGCATTTGACGGGCATGGTCAAGTCAACTCAAGGGCGATGCTCGGATCGGACGTTCCGCCGGCGCCTCCTCCGGAGCAACGTTCCATCAGATCACTGAAGATCAACCGACACATCGCCGGTCCGGTGCTACTGTTTGACGATGCTGACGCTACGTGCTCACGGGTCGGCGCCGTTTGTTCACACGACTTTGGCCGTTTGGGTATTTAGTATCACCTGTGGTATGGCCTTCAAGGCGCTCTGTTTCTGTACGGAACCGGGATCGAGAGGGACACTTGCACTGTAGAGTTGAAACCATGCACAAAGGAGAACACGATGAAGCGACTGTCCGTTTTGTTTTTTGCTATCCCTCTCGCCCTTGTAGTTTCGGCTGGATCCGCCGTGCCCTTGCCTGCGTCGGCGAGCCATTCCGGCAAGGGCCCCTCGTGGGCCGGCCGGTGGCGGTATGTTCTGGTCTATTCCTGTGATCGGAGCGTAAAGGCAGCGCAGAAGCTGTGCAACGCCAACTTCGGAACCTTAGACGGGTTCACTTGGGTTTGGAACGGGTCCAGCGATGCCGCCGGAAATCTTGCGTTCACGTCGCAGATCGTCGCGACAGAGTCACATCCCGGGAAACCCAGGCTATGCACTCCGAGCGTTTACATGAACGCCATCTTCAACGGGTCGTGCTCGTTTGAGGACGACGGTACGGGCTTCATCAAAGCCGGCCTTACGCATCTTCCCGACTTCTGGTTCGACTACGAGATCGAGGTCTTTCACCGTTATCCGTCAGACCTGACATTGCGCGATCCGAGCGGGCCCAAGAACTATCCGGTCGACGTCGGCGTGCAGGCGGTTCCCGGGGTCTACAACACGACCCAGAACCTGCGGCTGGTTGGGGCGATCAAGCCGAACCAGACCGCGCCCCCGGGCATTTTTCTGGAGATAACGGTCGAGCACAGCGCGACATAGCCGGTGCTGAAGCCAGCCGCCAGAACGGCGACTGCGGGTCTGCTGGAGTCAGGAACGGTGTCAGCTCCTGACTCCAGGAGCCACCCAGAACGATCTAAGTGGCCACCCATGCCCGCGGGCCGCCGCAAAGCATGAAAAGGCTCGCTTGATTGGCCGTACGGTGAGAGTCAGAAGGCTGACGACCGCAACTCGGCCGCCCGTTTAAGGCCGGGCTACGGTGGTCGCGCGAGTTCGAGGCCTTCTTCGAAGTAGGAACTTCAAGTTGAGTACTCTCGCGTCAATCGTTTGTGAGCGCACGCCAGGGACTCGAAGTTTTCCCACAACCTCGGAGCGCCTTGGGCTAGACGTTGCTGGACCACAAAGTCTTTGACCGTGTCCCACGCCGACGACACCGCAAGGTACTCAAACAGAAGCTCCTCGTTAAGAAGCCCGTGGCTGTGCAGCACTCCGGCAAGCTCGAAATACTCACAGATGGCTAGCGCCTCGTCTGGAAGGACCGAGCAGCGGAGCTCATGGCGAAGATCGTCATGTGCCGACGTCCGTTTGTCGCGAAGTCTCCCGAGGGATCCGGACACTCCCGATACGGCAGACCATTGTGCGAGCAGCAACAGGATGGCCGCATCTTGTCTGTCGGGTTTCATGCTGGGGATCCCCGGGGCGCTCCGATCTTGGGTCCGCCGGGGCCCCCGGAGCCATTTAGGCTCGTTGCGCCGGATCGCGTTGAGCTCGTGCAATCCAAGGCTGAGCGCAACCGCCGCAGTTTTAACCGGCAGCTGCGCCTGGCTCTGCCCGAGGGAATTCCGAGCCGGTCGGCAATCTTCGCGTGGGTGAAACCGGCAAAGAAACTGAGCTCGATCACCTCGCGCAAGGTGGAATAGCTGGTAGTGCATCCAGTGGGATTAACATCGATCATGTAAACAGTGTCCGACAATGCCATGGCTTTGACTAGAAACAGCCACAGCCGGTACTGATACTGGAGCTGGTACTGATGGGAATCCGTCGGCGATCTAACGAACAAGTCAGGGTGAATCGTGATGAGCTCACCTGCGGCACCTGACGGAGTCGTCTTCGGCGAATTGCTCAGGGAGCATCGACTCAGGGCGGGTCTGACACAGGAGCAGCTCGCGGAGCGAGCGGGTTACAGTACGGTCTACATAAGCATGCTCGAGCGGTGCCGCCGACAAGCCAGGCGCGAGACCTCAGCCGTGCTCGCTCGAGTCCTTGAACTAGGGCCGCGAGACACCACCGTACTTGAGCTGGCGTGTCGTGGGGCGGTGGAGCGCGCATCCCGGGCGGGAGCGGACGACATCGTCGGACGCGCATCTGAGATCGCCGAGGTCGAGCGGCACCTCCGGGAGCGCTCGCCACCGGTTCTGCTCATCTCCGGCGAGCCTGGAATTGGAAAGAGCGCGGTCTTGCGACGAGCTTCGTCGATTGCCCGCTTCTCCGGAATGAGAGTGCTCGACGGAGGATGCTTGCGCCAGGGTGGAGAACGGCCGTTCACTCCCGTGCTTCAAGCGCTGCAGGGCCACGTCAGAGCCCGAGGAGAGAGCGGCCTGAGTGCGGACCTCGTAGGGTGTGCATGGCTCATTCGGCTTCTTCCCGAACTGTCGGCAGAGAACATCGAGCCGCTCCCATCCTGGGTCGTTCCACCCGAGCAGGAGCGCCGCCTGATGGACGACGCCGTCGTGCGGTTCTTCTTCAATGTTGCGGGATCGAGGGGAGTTCTACTGGTACTCGACGATCTTCAGTGGGCCGCCGCCGACGCCCTGGATATTATCCGCACGCTCGCGCATTCCGGCGCGCCGCTGCGGATTATTGGAGCGTATAGGGATAACGAGATGTCAAGCACTCACCTGCTTGGTGACCTCATGTCCGATCTCGCGCATGCCCAGCTGCTTACCCATCTGACTCTGGGTCCGTTGAGCTTCGAGGAGTCGCTGGCGCTGCTGAGACAGCGGCTTGCCGATTCAGAACGCGCTGCGGCCGAGGATGTATTGGCGAGAGTCGTAAGCCGTGCCGACGGCGTCCCGTTCTTTCTGGTGAGCTGGGCGCGCGGGCTCCAGACCGGACCTGCCGCGGATGCAGGCGATGACATCATACCGTGGAACCTCACGCAGAGCATAGGCCAACGTGTGTCGTCTCTACCGGAGGCGGCGAAAGAGGTGCTGGCCTGGGGTGCGGTGGCTGGACGGCGCCTGCCACAGACGTTGATCAAAGCCATGGCTTCATCGCGACCAGAGCCGGCGCTTGCGGGACTCGACGCCGCTTGCCGGGCAGGATTGCTCGAAGAAGTCGACGAGCATGGGTATCAGTTCGTCCATGATGTCGTGAGAGAGGTGATCGAGGCGGACCTCGGCGGTGCCCGAAGAGCTTCCCTGCATGGTCAGATTGGGCTCGCTCTTGAACGTACCGGCGCAAACGTGGAGACCCTCGCGTACCACTTCGCGCGCAGCCTGGACGACGAGAAGGCGATCTACTACCTCGATCAAGCGGGCGATTTGGCGGAGGCTCAGCACGCGAACGCTACTGCCGAGGGATACTTCAGGGAGCTGGCGGACCGGCTCGACCTTCTGAGGAAGGTAGGCGAAGCGGCGAGCGCGCGCGAGAAACTCGGCCGCGTACTCACTACTGAAGGCCGGTATACCGACGCCCTGTTGGTACTGGAACAGTCGGTTCGGGGCCACCACCGAGAGGGGGACAGGGAAGCCGAGGCCCGTGCCGCCGCTCAGATTGGGCGCGTACACTATCTGAAGGGCACGCCGGAAATCGGTTCAGCCTCGTTGGAAAAACTGCGGCAGAGGCTGGCAGGAGGCGCGCCCTCGCGAGCGATGGGGGCATTAAACAACACGCTCGCCCCGCTTCATATGGCGCAGAGCCACTATGAAGACCAGCTGCTGAGGGCCCAGCAGGCCGGAGACATAGCTCGCACGCTGGGCGAAGAGCCGATGCTGGCAGAAGCCGAGGTGTGGCGAGGCTGCGCCCTAAATCAACTCGGCGACGTTGAAGGCGGGCGTGCAGTTCTGGAATCCGCGGTTGCTCTCGCCGAGGCCGCAAATGATCTGACGAGCACCGTCCATGCTACGAATGACCTCGGTTTCCTAATGGAAATGGGTGGAGAGTTTAAGCGAAGTCGCGCCTATAGAATTCGTGCGCTGGATATTGCGATGCAGGTTGGCGATCAAGCAGCGATCGCCAATATGACTTGTCGCTGCGCCCAGGTCGACTATCTGCTCGGAGAGTGGATCCGGGCCAAGGATCTATTCGAACGCTCCCTCTCGATTGCCCGCCGGATCGACGCGGCTTCTCTGATAGGGTATCCGCTTTTCGGGCTCGGTCTCTTAGCGCTTGCTGCCGGCGACGGCGATGCGGTGCGTGCATGTGCCGGGGAATGCCTCGCTCTCGCGGAACTCACTGCCGACCGTCAGATTCTCCAAGCCGGACATGCGCTTCTCGCGGAAATTGACCTTCAGGAGGATAGGGCGAGCGATGCCCACGCTCGGCTCGGCCGGCTGCGAACGGATGTGCATGGGTTAGAGCTGTACTCGCTCCTCCCCGTTCTCGCCGAAGCCTGCATTCTCACGGACCGAATTGAGGAGGCCAAGCGACACATCGAAATTGGTATGCAACGGGCCCAGACGTCTCAAAATCGTGTCGCGCGTGTCGAGCTTCTTCGAGTTGCGGCTCTAGCGCTGATAGCTTCGGGCCGTCCGAATGAGGCATCTTCGATGCTGGAAGAAGCCGAAGACATGGCCCGCGCCATGCCCTACCCCTTCGCCGAAGGGCGTCTCCTTGTCGCCGCCGCGGCGTCCCACTCCGACACCTGAGATGAAGCAAGGCGTCGGTTATCCGGAGTGCGGGCTATTTTTCAGCTTCTGGTGCCGGCTGGCATCTGGCCAGGTGGAGCTGAGTCACGTACTCTTGCAGCCGCGCGAAAGGTCCGAGTCAATATACGAATGAAGACAATGAACCGCCTTATCACTCTGATTTCGCTGACTACTGTGGTCATAACAATCGAACGGTTTTCCCCGACGACGAGAATAGTGGTCCCACCCTACGGCTTCCTTCGTCTCCACGAAGTGGTGCAGATGGGAGTCATCACTGCCTTCAGCGTTATCGTCTCGTTCCTCGTGCTGCGAACCGCCTCTCGTAACTTTTCACTGATGCAGGATTTTCGTGGCGGCAATCTTTGGCTGCATTTTCGTTCTTGGGATCTACTTCTATTCCACGGGAAACGGTGCCCACGAGGTTGCCAGCTTCATGTTCAATAGAATTTTGCGACACGAAGCACTTCACGTTGGCCGCCTGCGGAAGTATGTACATCAACGACTACTTCTTCGGCAACGTCGTTTACTTCGTGGGGCTAGGCCTTTCCACGGTGGCCGCTGATACTGTTCGAGGCACGACGCCCGGATTGTCTTACACCTCCAAGGACGCAGAGGGTGACCCTGGCGAATGGTCTCGTATTAGCTCTTGACGTTTATCGCCTACGATGCCTTCGATCGGGTAGCCGTCGGCCTGGCGTCGACCATAGTGCTGGCGATCATCTACGATTGGCTGCTTCTGGCAAGCCGTGCCCGCTATCGCACGATGCCGTTCACCCTCTATTCGGCGGTGGGCTTCACTCTGGCCGCCCTGATCGCGACTCCGATCCGCCTCCTTTGAGTTAGCGGTTATCAGCTCAGTCACGCAGAGCTCCCGGCCTTGATTGAAGTGGGTTTATGGACCGAAGCTCCAGAAACTGTCGTGGGCCTAAGTCGCATTTCCACTGATTTTCATAGCTTTAGGGTGCAGCCCCTGCACTCGGTGAACGCTGGCTTTCCCGAGCACTGAGTTGGCCCCCGCGGCGGTCAGCTATGGCATCATGTCGCATGGGGAAGCTTCTCTTTCTTTTCACTGTGGGTGGTGCGGTCACCGATCGACGAAGTTTGGAACGTCGTCAGCAAAGGCGGAGGACTATCCGAAATGGTGGCCGTATGTAGAGCGCGCTACCAAAATCTCCGAGGGCGACGATACGGGTGTAGGGCAAGTCGTGAGATCGAGGTGGTCGACCGCTCTGCCCTATGGCTTTGAGTTTGAGACCGAGGCTATCCGCGTAGTAAAGCCCTCCCTGCTCGAGCTGGCGTCGGTGGGCCAGCTGGAGGGATCGGGCACCTGGGAGCTCTCGACCACGCCCGAGGGCACCGCGGTTCGGTACTTCTGGAGGGTTCGCACGACGAAGGCCGGGATGGATCTCGTTGGGGCCGATCGCCAGGCCTGCCTTTGCCTGGAACCATGCGGGTGATTATGCGGTCCGGTGGAGGGTCTGGCCAAGCGTCTTTCCCCTTCGACGCTCGTACGCAACCAGTCGTTCACGGGCGAGAGTGCGGAGCCTGCCGGGGCGTTCATCACGATCGCGGGCCTCGCGATCGCGATCGTATGGCTGCCCCTGTCGCTTGTTCGCAAGGCTACGCGGCGAAGGAACTCAGGAGCCTGGGCGATACTCGAGATGCTGTCCCCTCGTCTTGGCGTCGAGCCTGGCACCAACGGCTATACAGCTTGTCAAGGCGCTCGACAACGCGAAGACGCGACCGATGCGCATTCGGGCCCTGGAAACAATTTATCTTCGCGACAGTCGGGCTCGGCGTCCGCGATTCTCATCTTCAGACCATCGTGGCGGGTGGCGAAAAGATGACGTCCGACTCCTCAAGTATTGGGCGGTCCGGGGCAGTGAGCGGTCCCAAACAGCTTCTATCTGTAACCATTACGCTGAGCCAATGCGAACAATCATGCTGACGCGCCCTACCGTCGGGAACTATGCTCCGCCTGCCGCGCCGGTCGGAGCCGGAAGCGGCCCATGGCTGACTCAGAGTTAATGGCCGACAAGGTCGTCCTGATCACGGGCGGTACCGGAGGAATCGGAAAGGCCACGGCCATAGGGTTGGCTGCCATGGGCGCGCGAGTTGGCATAACCGGCCGAGACGTCCGCCCGCGGGGAACGCAAGCCGCGACCGAAATCCGTGCTGCCCCGGGAAGCCGAGGCCGTCGACTCGTTCGCGGCTGACATGACCTCACAGGCCGAGGTTCGCCGGCTCGCCCTCGGCTGTCCTCGCCGCCTACCCACGACTGGATGTCCTCATAAACAACGTCGGTGGATTCTGGGCACATCGACACCTGACCGCCGACGGCATCGAGCAGACACTGGGGTCTTAAACCACCTGGCCCCTGCTTCTGCTCACCAACCTGCTGCTGGGATCGGCTCCAGGCGGGGCACGCCGGCTCGAGCTGGTCACGGTTCCGTCCTGCGAAACAGGCACGGTCCAGCAAGATATTTTCTCGACGACCTGCAGGCCGCCCGAAAGTACTCAGGTCAGCGCGCGTCCAGCCAGTCCAAGCTGGCCAATGTCATGTTCACTATGGAGCTCGGCGCGACGCCTCAAGGGAGCAGGCGCTCACAGCTTCCTGCCTGCACCCAGGAGCTGGGCGCGAACGAACCTCGGCAACGAGGACCAGGCGCGGCAACTCCGCGGTCAGCAGCCGGCCTGGTGCGCCCCACGCCCTGAAAAGACGCCAGAAAGGGCGCCGAAACGCTCCAACCGCACTCCCCGGCACCCCCGCCTGAACTGGGACGGCGTCACGGTCAGTTCTTCTCGACTCTCTAAGTCTGAAACGCGCCAACGAAGCCGCCCCCGACGGACGACACCAGAGCCGATACTGTGGAGCGCGAGCGCCGAGCTGGCAGGCATGTGATTTTTGGCATGCACCTCGCTCTACACAGGCCGTTGAGCGGCGGCCTGCGAGAAACTGGCACGCACCGAGGACCGATTTGGCACCTCTCTTTAGGAGAGAACATAATGGGAGACGAGGGCGTGGTCTCTCGACGTGGCAATGGGGAATTGCCACAGTGGCCTCAGTCGGCGCCCCATCTAAGCGAAGCGGCTCGCTGAACTGGAAAGGAGGATTGCCGTAGGAGGATAGCGGCGTCTGCGGCAGGGAATGCAGTCTGCATAACAAACCCGAACCGAGCACAAAGCGTAAGGACGAGGCACCAATGACATCCATCAGACGTGCGACAGTGAGAGGTATCAGCGGAGTCGTCTTCGGTTGGAGGCATTACCTGGGCCGGATTCCGGCGGGAGCCCGTGCCTTTGCGGCCAACGCCTGCGTCAATCCTCCTGGCGATGGGGGACGCTCCACGCAGCATTCAAGTCGGAGCGCTCCTGAACGCAAGCCCGGCCGGTGCCACCATCAAGGTGAAGCCCGGGACCCATCAAGAGGACATCACCATCAGCAAGCCCATCTCACTGCTCCTGCTGCGAGCGCCTCGAGCACCAGTACTCCGGCAGCAAGCACTACTCCTCAGAACGGTGTGACCATTACCAAGGTCAAGGGCAAAACCGTCCTGAGCGGATCTACGATCGAGGACGCTCCGCTGGCCGTAATCTCCGTGCAGCGGTCCTCCGGCGTCGCTATCAGCAACAATGTCGTTCAAGGGAACGAGAAGAACCTTGCGCATCCCCGATCCCCAGAGCCCGACGTGGCAACGGGAGCGCTCGCCTCTGACTTCCAGGACTGCGTCGAGGGAATCAATCTGAACGCAGTGGTCAGCTCCGTCGTGGAGTCGAATCTTGTGCAGAAGCAACTCACTGGTGGCATCCTGCTGTCGGACGACTTCTGCAAATTTCATGCCAACATCGTCGAGGATAACGGCATCAGGAACAACTCCCCGCCGCCGGGGTTCCTGGAAACCGCGGTGTCACCCTGGCTTCACACCCGAACGCCTTCGGGACGGGTCCTATGTGCCGGGCTCGGGCGTTTTCAAGAAGCAACCACGACCGCAACTCATCGACCAACAACGGGCCGCGGCGTCGGAATTCCCCGACTCGTCGCCCGGGACCAATACTATGCACAGTCACCGTCGCCCAGAACGTGCTCGCCGGAACCGTACTCGCCGGCATCGCGATGCACGCCATCGGGACCTGGTCCTGGAGGACATGAGTGGCAATCAGCTCACCGGGAAACTGGATCGGCCTCAATAAGACCCTCGGCGATGCCGCAGCCGGGGGACCTCGTATACGACGGGGGTCCTCGCCTGGTCCGTCATCTCGCCGGTCCAGGGGTCAGCCATCAAGAACAACAACATTGTGGGCTAATCAACTCCTCCGCAATCTCCATCACTGGACCGCATCCAGGCCAAGATCAGCGGAAAACGACATCAGGGCGCTGCTGTCCACGAGCACAAGGGCTGACGCCCGGGCCCGGCTTCAGCGTGCAGCGCACCCTGGGCCGCAGGGATCGAGGCGACGCTTGACAGTACGTCCACCCGGCGGATATCCCAATACCCTACAACAACCATTAAAGTCAGCAATGCTACTAATGCCGAGCCGAGGAGCAATACGACATCGTGGCAAGCTGGGTCTAGCGGCCTGATCCTGTTGAGATCGTCTGAACGCGGCCTTTCGGAACTTCTCCGGCGGAGCTGCGACCCAGCTGCCGTCCAACAAACAGGCAAAGGCCTTCGGCTCGAAGAATTGAAAAACCTCAAAGAGCCCGAAAACTTGTTTCGACTTACGGCAAGCGCCGTCGAGGCGCTGCGAGCGCGTGAAAGTGGGAGCAGTAATGATTCCCTGTTCCCCCTTGGGCCCCAGCCGGCACTGACATGAACACAGCTTCTGCTGTTCCAGCCGCCCCGCCGGTGCTGCTCTCAAGTGTGGGAAGTGCTCGGCTCTAATCCACACATGGGAGGATGCCGTCGTGGGCCGAGGGAAGCTGCCGGGCGGCCCTCAGCAGAGCGGAGCGCGCACGAAGAGCGTGAGTCTCGGGTTCAGACCGCCCGACGCCGTCCGCACGGCTCCCTCCCGGACGGGCGGACACATAATTGTCAAGCGACGTGGGCGGCATAAGTGGGAAGAAGGATGTGACGCAGATGAACCAAGAACCGTGGACCCAGGAGCTGTGGACCCTGCTGCAGGAGCAGCGGCAAGAAGATCCAGGACGCAAAAGCGCGGAAAGCTTGACATGTCGAGATCGGAAGTCGAGCCGGGCGTGCGACCGGAGCAAGCAGGCCTGCTTCAAGCGACAACACGGATTTCACGGGCGGGACTGCCGAAGGCGGCCGCCGCCGCAGCGCTTGTAGTTGCCGTCGGGCAGTCGACGGGGCCTCTGCCGACCGCTCTCGCCGACCAGGCAAAAGCCTATACGGCATGGACTTTAAGGCCGTAGGCGGTGGGTCAGTCGCATCCGCCGCGAAAACGGGATCCACCTTCAACCCGGACTCGAGTCCCTCGAACTACGACGCCGGGCTACGCTGTTCTCGGTGGCACGACCCCGAGCGCCTGAGGTTTCAGCGCCACGCCCGAAGCGGGCGAAGAGGCCTGCCGGCACCGCTTTCGGAGCACGGGCACATCTCACGGGATAGACGTCGACGGCGGAAACACTGGCGTCCGGGGTACGGGCGGCGTCTACGGCGTCTGGGGCGAGACGGCGAACGGCAGCGGAGCGGCCGTCCAGGGGTTCAACTCGGCCGGCTACGGTTGGGGCGTCAAGGGAGAGACTAGAGCGCCAACGGCACCGCTGTCGGACTTGGCGTGGAAGGTATCAGCGCCGCCGGCATCGGCGTAAGGGGCCGCGCGACAAAAGGTGGAACCGGTGTGGCGGGAGAGAGCGAGACCCCTACCGGTGTGACCGGCACGTCCGGTTCAGGAGTCGGGATCGATGGCAAGGGAGGCACGATAGGCGTCAGCGGGCAGGGGGCAACGAGAGTGATCGGAGTCGGGTCGTCCGTCGGAGTTGCGGGCGCCAGTGACGACGGCTGGGCTGTCTCCGGCGGCACCATCACGGGCACCGCAGTTCGAGGGAACAGCTCGGGAAGCGGCCTCGGCGTGTCGGGCACCAGTTCCGGCGGCACGGGTGTCTATGGCTCCAGCACGGGCGGTTTCGGGATGTACGCGACGAGCGAGTCGGGCTCGGGAATCTTCGCCTCCGCCCACGCCCAGGGACAGCCGGCGTGCCTGTGCGTCAACTACGCGCAAGGAACCGGTGTTCTTGGCCAGAGCTACCGGCGGACCCAGTCGGGACGCCATCTACCGGGTTCCGGGACGGGGGTCAGCGGCGAGAGCGGAAGCGGGATCGGCGTCCAGGGGAGCGCGTCCACCGGCCGCGGCGCCGTCTTTTCCGGTGGCGCCGCTCAGCTGCAGCTCGTCCCGTCCACCCAGAAGGCACCGCCGGCTGCGGGAGAGCAGGGGGACATGTTCCTCGACTCCAGCGCCAAGCTCTGGCTCTGTACCGCCGGCTCGACAGCCAAGGCCGCCGCAAAGTGGGCCCACCTTGGCTCAGGCTCAGGCAGCTCCGGCGTGGGACCAATCACCGGCACGAGCGACAGCGGCGGTACCGCGGGAGTGCAGGGGGAGAACACGCAAGGGGGCGCAGGGGGCTCGGCCTCAGTGATGCGGTTGGGAGCGGAGGCGCCGGACCGGGGGTACAGGGTGAGAGTCCCTCCCTCGGAGTCTATGGCCACGCAGCAAGCGGCATTGGCGTGCAGGGCGACTCCAACGCCGGCATCGGAGTGAAGGGACTTGGAGTTACCGCGGTAATGGGCATTGGAGCTAGGGGAGGCTACTTCAGCGGCAGCAGCGCCCATATCCAGCTTCCCCCTAGAGCTACATCCCATCCGGCATCGGGGCAGCCCGGAGACCTTTTCGTCGATGCGAGCGGACACCTTTGGTACTGCCGTGGCACGTACAACAGCTCCAGCAGCAGCGATTGGGTCAAGCTCGCCAGGCGCACCGCACAGAAGTCGCGATACCGAGCCAGCCTGGTGGTCAAATGAGGTGTCGATGGCTAAGTGTATTGCTGCGCATGACGAAAAGGGTTCGTCAACCACACGCTGCCGCCGGGTGGGACGACGTGAAGGGCGTTGACGTTCGGCAGCTCGTCGTTGACGAAGGCTGCTTCGTTCCGCCGCAAAAGGACGTCACCCCGGACCCAGGCAGTTGCTATGAAGCGTGAGTAGCTGAAGCTCCGGCTCAAGTCTCTCATCGGCGGCAGAGGCCTGGAGCGGTAGTCCGGCAGTTCGCTCGAGCCTCACATGCTCGCCCACGTGCACGACTACACATCGAATGTCATGTGCGAGCCGAGGTGCATGCGTAGGGCACATACGACTCCAGGGACCCAGCTATGTCCGAACGATCAGCGGTGTGCCCTGGCAGCCAACGGACCGCGGCGAGCAAATGCTTCGATGGATCGCACGGCACGGAGTCATGGGTCCTGAGCATATTGCACGGCGCAGGTGGAACCGGTGAAGGTCTCCGTGGAAGCTCGCAAACCTTGCCCCGACCAAGTAGCGTCGGACGCAGTACGTGTTGCGGTAAGGGTGTTGAAGGTTGGACACCAGGCACTGGATGTTTGACGGCAATTTCTCCCGAGACAGTGATCGGCAGATCGTCGAGCGTAAGGATGCGGCTCAGTTCAGCGCCTGATCAAGGTCGGCAATCAGGTCCGCCGATGCCTCAATACCCACCGACAGGCGCAACAAACCAGGAGCGATCCCGGCTGAGTCACGCTCCTCACCGGACTGGTGGACGTGGACCATCGAGGCAGGATGGGTGATGAGAGTCTCCATGCCGCCGAGGCTGACAGCAAGGACACAGAGCTTGGTCCGTCGAAGAACCTCGACGGCGGCCCGATGGCCTCCTCGTACCTCGAACGAAAGCATGCCCCCAAATCCTGCGTGCATTTGCCTCTGGGCAAGCTCATGTTGTGGGTGGGACGGCAAGCCCGGATAGTGAACGCGGTCCACGGCTGGATGGTCCTCGAGGAAACGGGCGACCGCTAGTCCATTCTCGTTGTGCACTGCCATACGCAGGGCAAAAGTCTGCAGACCGCGCCTCAGCAGCCAGGCTTCGAATGGGTGCAGCACTGGTCCGTTGACGCGCATATACTCCCACGCCCGATCCACCAGGGTCCGGGAACCCGAGACGACGCCCGCCGTAACGTCGGCGTGGCCGTTGAGGTACTTCGTCGCACTGTGGATAACGAGATCGTATCCAAGCGCAATCGGGTTTTGGTTGTAGGGCGTGGCGAACGTGTTGTCGGTAATCGCGAGCGCGCCAGCCGCATCAGCGAGCTCGGCGGTCCGACTGAGGTCCGTAAGCACCATGGTGGGATTTGTCGGCGACTCGGTGTAAACGATACGCGTGTTCGGGCGGATTGCGCGCTCGAACCCTTCAATGTCAGCCTGGTCCACCTGGGTGACTTCGACTCCATAGCGCGGGAGAGTGTCCGTGAGAAGAGACAGCGTGGCTGTGTAATGGGTTCTCTGGGCGACCACATGGTCCCCCGACTTTACGTTTGCGAGCACCGCCGTCGCGACAGCCGCCGCGCCCGAGCCAAGCGCCAATGCCGCTTCGGCTCCTTCCAAATCAGCAATGATGGACTCGACCTGTTTGGTGTTGGGCGAGCCATATCGCGTGTAGAACTCGGCCGGCGCCACCGTCGCGGCAAGCTCGGCGCCGCTCTCGGGAGACTCCATTCGGTACGTACTAGTCTGGAAGATTGGTGGAGTCACGGCCAGTGTGTCGTTGAGATGGCCGGCAGTGTGGATCAAGCGAGTTCGAATGTCCGCGTCCGACTCAGGCATAGCTCGTCCCCTTTTAGTCAGATTGGTGACCCGGCTTCATCGGCGGCCGCATCGCAGGCCATGAGGGCTGATCATGGAAATCAGCCAGCATCCCCGACTGGACTCCGTGAGAGATTTTACTTCCCACTACATGTCCGACCGCACGCTCGGACCCGAGAAGGTCCGTCGCGGATTTATGCCTAAGGTAGGAGTAGATGGCGTCGACATGGCGCTCGTAGATTAGCCCAACGCAGTTGGGCTGCGTTGCGCCTTGGTGACGAGGACGGCATCGTCTACCTCGTCATCTTCGGCCGACACCGGGTTCAACATTGGCATTGTCCTCTCGTGGTGATTCCCGACCGTCGCGACAGGGGCGTCACCATCTACAACACGTCGGGACGCAGAACCGGACATCGCGGCGGCGCCGAGCGTCATGCTTGAGGAGAGGGGCCGTAATGGCCAGCAAAGCGCATTACTCGACGGCTTGGTCGGTGATCAGTCAGCTCTTCTGGTCCCGAACCTCGTCCAGGCGACCGTCAGCCAGGTGGAAGGTCGGGTCGCGGAGTCCTCGAACAGGGAAACGTCGAAGTTGGCGGCAGGTTTATCGGACAAGCCAAAGCGATCAGTTGTTGGTTAACCGGGGTTCCGACATCGTTATGGTGGATCCGCGCAGCCATATCACGACATTTTGGGCCGCAAGGGTGAATCCGAGAAACAGCGGGATTTCGCTGACAGTCAGCTTGTACGGTACACCGGTGTGCCGGGCGACCAGCCCGATCGCGATGCGCACGGCAATCGCCGCGATCCACAGCGCGAGGGTCGCAGTCGTCCCTTTTCGCATTGCAACGCCATGGCCTGACCAGATCCTGGTCGTCAGCCCTCGAGCTACGCCGAATGCCAGAGCGGTTATGACACTCGCACCGAGTGCGACACCCGCGGCGGTCGAATTCGGTGGATGCCCGTCGATCGTGTAGAGACCGAAGATACCAAGGATCGCGGGCGGAACAATGAGTTGCCTCGGCTGAATCGGCTGAGTGCTCATCTGTCGGTAGATGATGAACACGAGCAGTGCGATGGCGGCGGCAACAACGAGGTACTGGCTCAATGCTCACTCCGACGCGATGGCCCTTTGTCCTGTCATTGCCATCCGGCCCGTGGTGCTCGGGTTTCATTGCGACACTTGCTCCAGCATAATCAACGCATGGCGTACCACACAACGCTTCAAGGCTGGCATACGTTCTACGCGATCAGCGGAGAGGCAGCGGCAAGCCGTCCGCTCAGTCCACCTCCACGATCGCGAAAGCGCGAACGGGGAACGTGGCCATGCCCTTGACCTTTGGCGGTACGGCAAACAGCCGGAATGGACCGTCCAGCTGCTCCAGGCCGCACAGGTGCTCCAGCACGGGGATGCCGGCCGCCAAAAGCTTCGAATGCACTGGTCGCTCGCCGCGGCCAGTTTCTGCTGTGTCATCGATATTCACGCTGTCGACGCCAACGAGGGCGACGCGCGCTTTGACAAGAAGCTCAGCTGCCGCCGCGGCCAGGTATGGATGTCCTGAAGCTCCATATGAGTCAGTTCCCCAGTGTTTAGACCAGCCGGTACGGACGATCACCGCGCGTCCGACGAGATCGCGTCCCGCGAAGTACGTTTCACTCACCGTCTGTTCATTGGCATCGATAACGACGCCTGGAAGGTCCGCAACCGATTCCAGTGGCAGACCGGCCAGATCCCACGCGCCACGATATCGATGCGCCGGGGTGTCGACGTACGTCCCCGTGTTGGCGACCATGTCAATACGACCAATCTGAAACTCTACGTTCGCCGCGTAGCGGCCATGCGATTCCTCAAATGTCATGTGCTGGGAAATCACAGGACCTGGAAGGCCGGGGTAGGTTATCGCTCCGTCTTCGACGACGTGGCTCAGATCGACGAGTCGAGTAGGCATCTACACAAGGATAGTTCGGTTAACATCAAGGACGAGCACGAAGACAATTACACCGGCGACCACTGCGGCCACGAGAGGCACCTACATCGCCTTCCTTGGTTCGGGTTTCGCGGCGGCAAGCTGGGCCGCACGCATTCCGCAGGTGCGCGCTCATCTCCACCTAACGCCGGCAACGCTCGGATTGTTACTCCTGGCAATCGCCGCGGGATCGGTAGTAACCCTCCCATTTTCCGGCTTCCTGGTGCAGCGTTTCACATCGCAGTGGACCGTGATCGCCACAGTTCTCCTGGCGAGTCTTGCACTGACGATCATCGGCATCGGTTACCTCGTCGGCGTGGTACCTATCGTGATCGGTCTCTTCTTGTTCGGTGTGGCGAACGGGGCGTGGGACCCAGCGCAGAACGTCCAGGGAGCAACCGTCGAGCGCCGGCTGGGCCGGTCAATCATGTCTCGCTTTCATGCCATGTGGAGCGTCGGGACGGTCGTCGGGGCAGGGGTCGGGGTCGCGATGGTGGCCCTTCATGTCTCGGTAACTCAACACCTGGTGCTGGTCGCCATGCTACTTGCGGTCGTCGTTCCCCTCCAGGTGCGCCACTTCCTGCCTGATGCGGACGAGGTGGGGCCGGCAGAGCCAGACGTGCGGAAGCCACCTGGAAGTGTGCTGCGGCGCTGGCTGGAGCGACGGACGCTCATTATTGGTGTCTTTGTCCTCGCATTCGCGCTTACGGAAGGGGCAGGGAACGATTGGATCGGCGTGGCGGTCATCGATGGTTACGGCGCCCCTGCCGTTCTCGGGACGCTAGCCTTTGCCCTCTTTCTCTCCGGCATGACGCTGGCTCGTTGGTTTGGCACAACCCTGCTCGACCGCTACGGCCGCGTACTCACCGTGCGGGCTCTAGCAGCGGTGTCGGTCGTGGGGCTCCTCGTTTTTATCTCCGGCAACGACCTGGTTCTCGCGTTTGTGGGCGTGCTGCTCTGGGGACTGGGGGCATCTCTGGGATTTCCAACTGGGATGAGCGCAGCAGCTGATGAGGCGTCCGCTGCCGCCGGCCGTGTCGGCGTAGTGGCCTCGATCGGGTACCTTGCGTTTCTCGGAGGTCCTCCCCTTATCGGTTTCTTGGGCAGTCAGTACACCGTCTTGCATGCGCTCATGGTGATCGTCCTGGTGCTTTGCCTATCTATCGTGCTGGCCGGCGCACTCCAGCCACTACTCGCGACCGACGGCCATCTGACTCCTCATGAACCGGTGGACGAAACAGCGTGAGGGCTGAATCAGGGAGCTGGCAGCTGGAAGAATTGTTAACAGCAAACGTTGGCTTCATCTTGCGACCACCCAATGAGCTGAGGATAGCACCAAGAGAAGCATCGCACTATGCGCAGGTGCGCCACGAGTGGGGTCCGATTGGTTACCCTGTCGCTAGCTGTTGTTCCCCTACTACCACGGCCTTCCTCGCCGTGCCCGCGCGGTCCGAGCGCGCCGTTATGCCGATGTGCTGTCCGGGTCGCGCTCTCACGACCCACTCCAGACGCGTCCGGTTGTCGGTCGGCGAAGCGCCGAGACCTCCCACGATGAACTTGTTGCTCCGTCCTTCGAGCTGGCCGACCTCCGTCTGCTGCTTGCCCTGGACCAGGGCAGCCTCTTCGGGCAGCTCAAGGTCAACTGTTATCGGCTTTACCGCTTTACGGTCCTGGCCCCGTAGCGACGTGTACGTCGGCAGGTACCCACTGTTCTCGAGGATGGCCTCGATCTTGGTGTAGCCGCCGGCGAGGCCGGTCGCCTCAAGACTCCGAATCTCGAGGTGTGCGGCGGCGGATGCCTGAGCCAGGACGAATCCGTTAACCTTGGCGACCTCGGGCTCCAGTAGATGAGCCGGCGGGTTGCTCCAAACGAAGAGATCGTCCCAGCCACCGATGTCCACTCTGCCGAGCTGAGGGTGATCGAACGGCCTCCAAGGCACGAACGCCTCCCCGCCACAATTCTCATCGGTCCATTGCAGAATCTTCAGGTCGTCTTCGACCGGGTGGTCGCGGTACCATTCGATGAATTTGCGGTCCTTTATGCCCGCATGAGCGAGCAGGTCCCACAGCTCGACGGTCCAAGCGAAGATCCCGAGATGGTCATAGCACCAGTCGTCAAAGGCCCCATAGGTCAAGTGATTCGGATGGTAGCGGAAGTCGTGAAAGGTGGAGACGTTGGGATAGTCGGTGATCTCGGTACCTCGCTTGCCGAGACGCTGGAATACCCAAAGATCTTCCGGCGGCATCTGGTCGTCCGGCTTGGTGCTGTATGAACGAAGCAAGACTCCACCTGATGTGTGACAGGTGATAGCCCCATTGATGTTGGGATGGCCGGCGACGAACTCCACCGCGAACCGCGTCTCAGGCTCCGAGAGCGGATACGGCCCTGCGCCGGTCTGGTCGGCTTCAGGCGCCCACTCGAACGGGAAGTTGCGATTGAAGTCGAGCCCTTCCAGGTTGGGCGCAATTGGAATCAATCCGGGCTCATAGTTGTGCACGAACCCCTCGGGGAGCAGCCGATAGTACGTACTGCCGTGCTCGTCGGGGGCTCGTTTGACCATCAGTCTAGGGTCTTCGGACGAGATCCTCCAGTCGCCGGAAGGGTCCTCTACGCGCATCGATAGGATACGACCGTCACCGTCTACGTCTTCCTCGTGAAGCCCGTCGCGCTTGTCCGCGTACGGGTAGGGGCGGGTCCCGCTCCGCACCCGGTGCGGCGGGTGGAGGAAGGCCTGTGCCGCGCCGTCAGGATTGAGTCGTGGGGCTATGTAGAACGTCGCTTCGTCGAGGAGCCGCTTTACTCGCTCGTCGTGAGCGTGATTGGTGAGGAGGTAGTTGATGGTGTAGAGGCAAGCCATGGATGCCGTCACCTCGGTGGCGTGGATATTACCATCCATCCACTGCGCGGGCTTCTCGTCATGCGGTCCGGTTGCCTCGTTGGTCACCGTCATCAGCCATACCGGCCGGCCTTCGTGACTGCGCCCCAGCTCCGAAAGCCGGCACAGCTGGGGATAGCTCTCTGCGAGCAGGCGCAGCTGAGCCTCAAGCGTCTCGTTATCGGAGTAGCGGTCGAATCGGATCTCCATCGTCCCTCCATGGGTGGCGGATAGCAAACGTCGGATCAGGCCGTCTCAAGGGCCCGACCCGTGAAAGTATCGCACTTAACATAACCAGCATGACGTCGATCCGGTCCCCGATGGAGGCAGGGCAGGGAGCAACCGTCCCACTACCTCGATAGAGCACTAGAAAGCAAACCGGTGGCGAGTGGTCAACTACTCGATGCCGAATCCGTACGAACCCACGATCGTCGCTCCGGTAGGATTCGGCGAAACTGCGCACCTTGCTCCGATGCCGGCTTGGAATGCCGCGAAGGCAGCGGAGCTAGTCAACGGGTTTTCACCCTCGATGGTTGCGACGTGGATGAAGGTGACACCGTCGTCCAGCCGGAACGTCGCATAATCGAAGCCCGCGGGCTTCGTCTCGGCCAACTCCGCGTACACGTCCTGGACCAGCCGCTCGTTCTCGTCTGCGCTTTCGGGCTTCACCTCGTACCGAACTATCGTGGCGTGCGCCATGCCGTCTCCTCTGTAGATTTCATATATTCAGCGGACTACCTCAGCGCGCATTCGCGCCTCTTAGTGCGGGGCTCCGGATGCTCCGCCAACGATTCATCTCATTTCGCTGCTGAACCGCGAACGCTGGGTTGCGGCCTCACTTTTTGATCGCTCGCATTTTGTTGTTCCGCGCTTCGTGGGTGACCTCAGCCAGCCGAAGCTCCTCGAGCAGTGGGGGCATATACATGCCAAAGCGGCCGCGATATCCGTTTCGGAGGCCGTACCACCCTCCGACCGGGTTGTCGGGCGACCTGGCCCAAGCCTCGACGGTGCCACCGGCGGCAGGCTTCTTCTCATCGGCGGCCCCTAAATCCACCCAGCCACCCTGCTCAGTCAGCCAAGCGTGCAGATCATCGATCGCGCTCAGCCGGTACTTCAAGGTCGTGGACCCGACCTGGCATACGAGGGCCGGCGGGTCGGCTTGCTCATCCCGGTACATCGTGTACGCGGATGTTCCCGGTGGCGTCTTGAGCTGCCATGGCGATTCCTTGGTTCCTGCGCTCACTGCCCGTCTCCTTTCTCTACTGCCCTGGTGAAATGCGGTATGAGTGTCTTCCAGCCAGACTGGTTTCGCCGGCGTGCTTCCGGCGCGGCCTGGCCGAGCCGCTCCCAGCCCGTGTGCTCGACCTCGATGAGGGTGGCCTCGCCTCGCGGATTGAAGCGGATCTCGACCGTGGTTGCGCTGCTGCGCTCAAAGCCGAGATGCCACAGATACGCGAGTCTGCGGGGAGGATCCCAGATTGTGACCTCGCCCCAGTCGTACTCCCTGCCCTCCCGGTCACGTTCGTAGATGCGGCCGCCAACTTCGCCCTGAAGGACGACCTGGGAATCGAGCCGACCCGTGATCGTATGATCGGGCGGCCACCACGAGCCTATGCCCGAGGTCCACATCCGAAACGCGTGATCGACGGGACAGGCGACTTCGAAGGACAGGGTGAGGGGTTCGATCATTGGTCTTCGCCGGGACTTGTGTTTTCGGCGAAGATGCGGAACCGGGTGGCGGCTTCTCCCCAGACCGATTCCAGATACCGCTGAACCGCGACAAGGCCCTGCTCTCGCAGCCGGTATATCCGACTCGTTCCCCTGGCCTCTTCCTCGACCAGGCCGGCCTCCTTCAGAAGGCGAAGGTGGCGGGAAACGGCGGGCCTGCTGATGGGAAGTGCGGAGGCGATCTGCCGTACCGGCTGGTCGCCTGTGCTCAGAAGCCGAAGAATCTGCCGCCGGTGCTCGTCGCCGAGGGCGTCAAGGGGATCGCGAAGGGGCTTCGGTACTCCCATGCGTTACTTTCCCACCACTTTCTGCTTCAAGCCGTTTGCACACTGCTCGAAGGAGGGCGGGGTGACCCGGGCCGAGCCCGGGTGTACCAGGATGGCCGATTCTGCTTCGAAGTACTTCATGCTCGTGATAGCCTCCTGGTAATGGTAACAATTTAGTTACCGTTACGCGACCTCGCTACGCTTTCATCGCCATGCCGTTTGATGCGAGCGAGGTGAAATACTCGCTTTCTGCCTGGTATCACATGACTCTTATGAACACGATTGCTAATTGTGTTCATTTTGCGTAGACTAGCGCTGGAAATTTCGTCATCCTAAGAGCGACGTTAGAAACCTGCCGCGTGCGGCAGACATCGACGTACGAAAACTGGAGGTCATCATGACGAAACTCGACACCACTGCCTCTCCCCCGACCGTGAGGTTGACAGTACCCCGGAGCCGCGCCCAGCCTGCAAAGTCCTGGCGAATACGAGCCATCCTGGTGACAAGCCTCTTGGGACTGACTGCGATCGCAAATATGGGTTCAGGCGCGCTGGCGGCCGGCCCCGTACAAGTGCCGACCGGTCAGGCGCAGATCGCGGCGCCCACCCAACTGAGTTACACAGGGCGGGAACAAACCTACGTTGTCCCGGGCGGCGTTACCCTGCTGGGAGTAGGTGTACAGGGTGCATGGGGCGGGATCAATGGCGGAGTAGGACAGGCAGGTCAGGGCATAGAGGGGTATTTGAGGGTCACACCCGGTGCCAAGCTGTATGCGGAAGTGGGGCAGAACGGCAGCTACGCCGGCCGCGCCACATTTGGTGGCGGCGGAGCCGCGGGCACGCCGCCGCCGGAGAATTGCGTGGATCTTAACCACGGAGGCCCCTGCGGCGGGTCCCTCGCCAGCTCCGGAGGCGGAGCGACCGACGTACGGACCTGTTCGACACGCGCCCGCAGATGCCAGGGGGCAGCCACATCCATCGCCTCGCGGCTCATGGTCGCCGCCGGCGGCGGGGGCTATGGCGGCGGCGGGAACAGCTTTGCACCGATCGGCTGCGAGCTCAATACCACTGCCGGGCAAGCCTTGAATGTCCAGCCTCTTCCCGCGGGCGGTCCAGAAGGGCCGTTTCCGATCGTCACCTCCAAAGGGATCGTGGTGCCTGGCTTCGCGACTGCAAACGATCGCTCGGTTATGACCGTGAATGGCGCCACCGATGCCGCTATGGGAACCACCAAGCCGGGCGAGGGCGGGGTGTACGCAGGATGTAGCGCCGGTGGCGCGACCAGGTCGGAGAGTGTGGCCGGGAGCTCAGGCTCCGGGTATCACGGCGGGTCCGGCGGGAACGCTGGCGGCCTGGCGCCGATCGACGTCGATGACTGCGCAGCCCATCCGCCGAACGGGTGCGCCAATGCCGGCGCGGGTGGCGGCGGCGGTGGTGGCTATTTCGGCGGTGGAGGCGGCTCGACCGGCCTCAATGCCTGCGTCACGCAGTCTGGTCCTTGTAATAGCGCTGGAAGCGGGGAGGGCGGTGCGGCTGGGTCCAGCTTCTTTGCGCGTCGAGTCGTCTATCCCCTTGACTCCGGCTTACTAGGAAACACCGGCCAGGTCTTCATCAAATTCGTGCCGACCATCCAGATCGACACGCCTCGAAACGGCGCCGTCTACAGACCGGGTCAGGTCGTCGACGCCAAGTGGAGCTGCGGGTTCGATCCATCCATCGGCATGGGGATCAGCGGCAACAACTGCACGGGCACGACGGCTCCGGGCGCGCGCATAAGTACGAAGCCCGGAACTCATAGGTTTACGGTCGGCGGCAGGATCAGCTACGAGTACCGGAGCGTTCTGCTTAGCTCCACGGTTACCTACGTAGTCAAAGCCCACTCAAAGAGCGGACGCAGGTAAGGGTAGCGCTCAATCTGCCATGGTAAGCCGGCTTTACCAAGCAGGACCCGGGTGTCCGGTGGCGACGCCGTGCCGGCACGGCGTCGCCACTTGTTTGGGTCAAAGATGGAACGGCGGCTCAGCTCACCCTTACCTTTACCATCGTGCTCTCCGCCCTGCCGGCGGCGTTTGATGCCACCACTGCGTAGGAGAACTTCTTCAGCCCTTTGGCCGGAACCTTGAACCTCACCTTGCCGGTCGTTGAACTGATAGTCATTTTCTTCGGAGCAGTCGGGCTCACCGCGAGCGAGAAGCTCACAGCCCCCGTGGCGTTCGTACTGCTCGTCGCCTTGTAGGTCGACCCCGCGGTAACGCGGGTTGGCCCCGTTACTTTCAGCAATGCCGGCGCCTTGGCCGCGGTCATAGTCACGGTCTGAGGGAGCGAGTCCGAGTTGGTATAGTTGTAGTCACCGCCGTAGCTCGCGACGATGGAAGTTCCCCCGATCAGCAGGCCTGAGGTCGTGATCCGCGCTGTCGTCTTGCCGTTGGCCGTCGTGACCGGGGCGTTGCCGAGTGGCACGTTGCCGGCGGCGAAGTACACCGACCCGCTCGGTAACGCTCCCGAAACCGCCGGCTTAACCTGTGCGGTGAGGGTCACGGGGCTTCCGAATACGGACGACGCCGGCGCTGCTGCGAGCGTTGTCGTGGTAGTGGACTGGTTGACGTTCTGGTTGATGTAGGGGTACGAGCTCGCCGGCAGGTCTGTCGCGTTTCCGACATATAACGCCTGGAGCTGATAGATGCCCGGCTGCAGGTTCTGCAGCTTTAGCGTCGCCGTTGTGACCCCGCTGCTGGTCGACAGAGGCGCCGTCCCGAGGGCATCACTATCTACGAGGGCAGGGTTGCCACCGGCGGCCGGCTGGGTGTGCGCGAAGAAGGTCACCATGCCGGTTGGGGCCGGACCGGACTGGGCCGAGATGGCGGCCGTCAGGGTTACGGGCTGGCCGTAGGTCGACGTCCAGCCCCCGGTGACCTTGTCACCCGAGCCCTGAATCGAGATCCGGGTCGGGATCAACGAGGAGTTGCTGGGATCGGCAAGCTTCGCGTAGCCGTTGCAGTCAAGCGTCCACCCGTCGGCGGCCGTTCCCGGGCAGGTCAGCGTCCACGACGGTGGTTTGCCCGGAGAGCCCGTGATGTCGTAGATCATAGTCGCGGGGCTTGCCGGGGGCGCCGGGGGCTCTCCCACCGGCACCGGCACAAATTGGCCGCCCAGGTTGACCGTCTCTGACTTTCCCTCGTTGATGTTCCCGGAGAGACTGACGCCGCCCCATTGCAAAGAATTTGGCACCACTCCGAGGTATATCTTTCCACTGTTGATGAACTTGTTGTTGTCCGGCTCGCAGTCACAGGCCCCGAGGGCGATGCTGCTGCCGCTAATCAGCAAATACACCGTGCCCTCGTTGGTGAACGTCGTGTTCACCGCTTCTCAGCGAGATGTTTCCCTGTTCGCCGATCACCCCGCTAGCGGTATTGTCGAGGTTGCCGCGGAGCAGCAGCTGCCCCTGGTTGACGCTGATCGTGCCCTTGTTTGTCGAGCGTGTCGCCCGCCGGCAGGAAGACGTGACCGGCGATCAGCGTCCCGTTGTTGGTGAAGCTGCCGGTGGCATTCATCCCCAGCGCGCGCACGACCTGCCCTGCGGCGATGTTGCCGGTGGTCGTTCCACTGGTGTTCTCCTGGGTGACCACGAATTGCGATGCGCCGCTCCCCTGCAGCTTTAACGAGCCTGACGTGATCGAGACGGGGTAACCTGTGGTTGTCCCGGCGCCCTCGATGAACGTTCCACCGTTGGCCGCGGTAACGGTACCGCCATTCTCAATCGTGCCGCCGGCATTGTAGATGGTGCCGGCCGAGCTATTCGGACCCTGTGTAGTCAGGTTGCTGTAAGCCGAGATGATGATGGTCCCCCGGTTGGTCAGCGTGAACGCCCCATTCATCTGGAAGACGCCGTTGTACCCACCGTTGCTCTCGAGGTCGATGCGGCCGGTTGAGGCGTTGAGGAGGTTGCCTACCATGGCAAAGCTCAAGCCCGGCGGCACCATGATCGAGCCGTCGTTGGTCAGCGTGTCGCCGGCGGGAACTACTAGGTAGGAGCTGCCCTGCATGGTTGTGATTGTCCCCCTGTTGGTGAGCGAGCCGGTGGTGGTAACGCCGTGCGAGGCCAGGAGCAAGGTCTGACCGGCGGCGACGGTACCCGAGATCGACGCGGCGCCCAGCAGCTGGAACCGGGAGGCGCCAGTCCCAGCCAGGTCAAGTTCGCCACCGTCGATAACCGGGGCGGAGCCCGTCACTGTCCCGGTCGTTTCCTGGAAGGTCGTGCCCGCGCCCAGAGTCAACCCGACACCCGGACTGGTGTCGTTCTGAATGGTGCCGGCGTTGACGAACTTCGCGCCAGTGCCACCACCGTGGGGACTGGCGAAGGTGAAACCCGCCGGCAGGGAGAACTCTCCGTCGTTGGTCAACGTCCCGGGCCCGTCGAAGAATAGGTTGGTACCGGCAGCACCCAGGATCAGCCCGTCCGCCGCGTTCGTCAGGTTGCCGACGAACTCGATTCCCGCGCCACCCGGCTCGATTACGCCGTCATTGGTCAAGGTCCCGGTCTGTACGATCTTCACGCCCCACCCGTGGCTGGTCATCAGTCCGGTGTCCGCGATCGTCGAGCTCCCGCCGATCGTGAACGTTCCGCTATTGAAATCAAGCTCGGCATGCCCGCTCGGTCCCCCGAGCGTCAGACCGCCGATAGTGGCTGAGCCGCTGACTTCGACCGGAGCGCTGAGCGATTTCGTTATGCAGGCGTGCTGGCTACTCGTCGGCGCCGAGCCTGTCGACCAGTTCGACCCGGTCGCCCACGCACCACCGGCAGAGCTGATCCATAAATCGTCGCATCTCGCAGCCGCCGCGAAGCCGGGTCGAACCACGCGAGACCGTAGAAGCACGACGTGGGACGGGTTCGCTGGGGTGGATATGAGCCTCGCAGCGGAGCTTTGCGATCCTACGGAGCTCGCTGCCACTGTGCCGGTCGACAGCGCAGACAGGGCCACGACGCTCACCGCGCAGGCCGTAGAAAGGGCCCGACGGGATCGCTTCCATGACCGCCAGCTCGTCGATACCACAGATGTGAAAAGATCACTTGACAATGTCCTATCTCCTCTTTCGGGTCTGAGTTCTGCGTCCTGGTTGTGCAGCGCGGCCTATTCAGAGGCTCCGTGAAAGCATTTTGGAACAGGTAAGAAAGCGCCGACGTTTCATGGGGAATGGGAACAAATCTGTTCCAAGCTCCGTCCGCTGGCGCCCGCACCGGAATGTGCGGACGCCGCTTCAGTACGCAACCTGTTTAGCGGAAGGTGACGGTAACCTTGTCTCTACCCTGGTTGCCTACCGGTACACTCGTGGCCCAGCCGCGTGCGTGGACGAACTCGCCCGTCCCACCCACGATGGCGAACTTACTGGCTCCGTTGCAGGAGACGCACGAGACACCCTGCAGCTCGACTCGCCCTTGGTTGGTGAAACGCGCCTCGATGTTCTCGAAGCCGTAAACCCGGGCGGTGCCGGGAGCCGGGGTATCTATAGTAAGTAGCACGAAGCCCTCGCCCACGCTCTTTCCAGCGCGCATCATCCCGAACGTTTCCTGCACACTCTGCCCCGGTTGCGGACTGCTCGTGCTGAAGTTGTCGTGTTCGGCAGTCGGAACCACCATCACGTGCATAGCCGGCAGCATCGACGAACGAGTGTCCGGCCGGGCGGCAGTGGCGGCGGAGGCCCAGAGCGTCACACCAGCCGCCGCGGCGACAGAAACGGCGATAAGGGGAATGCGGCTCAACAGCGTCTTCATGTTGTTCTCCTTTTTTCTTTCGCGTGCGGCCGGGGGTCCCTGGGAGGTTTGCGACCCGTCCGGCGCTCGCGTTAACCAAATCATCGAGGAGCGGACGGCTGGCGGTCGACAAACAATCCTTACTGGTTTCTATACTGGTGCTGAGCCAGTGAATCCACAAAACCCCTGACTGGTATGCATGACTCCGAAGCCGGCGCCGCCGTCGGAGGCCGCGGATCAAAGACGGCCTTCGGGGATCTGCTGCGTAGCTTCCGTCGTGCCAGGCGGCTAACCCAATCAGCTCTGGCAGGCGAGGCGGGGTACAGCGCGGTCTATGTCGGCATGTTGGAGCGCGGAGAGCGCCAGCCTCTACCGGCGACTGCCGAAGCGCTGGCACAAGCGCTCGGCCTCTCCGAGCAGGAACGGGCTCGACTTGTCGGCGCCGTTCACGGCACGAATGCCCCGCATCGTCGATCCGAGCTGCCACGGCCGCTGACCTCCTTCGTGGGAAGGCGACGGGAGATCGCCGTGGCGTGTGAGATGCTGCGAGACCCCACTATCCGACTCCTGACATTTACCGGCCCGGGCGGTGTGGGAAAGACACGTCTCGCCATCGAAGTGGCGCGTTCCCTGCAGGTAGACCTCGAAGACGGAATTGCGTTCGTGCCTCTGCAGGCCCTGTCGCATCCGGACTCTGTTCCGCGCGTCATGGCCGACGCGTTGGGCCTGCGGCCAAGGCCAGGAGAGCCCAGCAGCAGGCTGCTGGCGGAGTATCTATCCGGGAAAGACCTTCTGCTCGTCGTCGACAACTTCGAGCATCTCTTGGCCTCGGGAGGCATCGTCGGGGAGCTGTTGACAGTTTCGCCCAGGCTCCGCGTCCTGGTCACGAGTCGCGTGCCGCTGGGCCTCTCGGGCGAACATGTCTTCCCGGTCAAGCCACTTGCCATTGCAGAGCCCGTGCGGGCGGGTGCGGCGGTCCGTCCACCCACCGGCATGCACCGCGGGGCGGCCCTCGATGCCCTGGGACAGGTGGCCGAATCCGACGCGACCAGACTGTTCGCCGATCGCGCGCGAGCGGCCGACCCAACCTTTGCCATCACGCGAAATAACAGCTCCCAGATCGCCGATATCTGCCGGGTGCTCGACGGCCTGCCTCTGGCCATCGAGCTGGCGGCGGCACGTGTGCACGTGTTTCCGCTGGACATGGTGGTCCAGCAACTCGGCCGGCCTCTGTCTCCGTCGATTCGCGGCCCGGTCGACACCCACCCTCGACACCACTCCCTCCAGGCTGCCTTTGAGTGGAGCTATGAGCTGCTGGACGGCCGCACCCGGGAAGCGTTCGCGGGTCTCTCGGTCTTCGCGGGCGGGTGCACCTTCGAAAGCGCCGGCGAGGTCTGCCCGACCGCTTCGGAACTGCCGATCGAGGATGCGATGGCCCTGCTGGTGGACGCCAGCCTGTTGCAGGTGACGGATGGCCACGAAGGGCACCGCCGCTTTTCGATGCTTGAGACGGTTCGAGAGTTCGCAGGCGACAAGCTGCGGGAGCTCGGCCAGGAGAACGATCTGCGGGAGCGCCACCTGGCCCAGCTCGTTCGTCTGGGGGAGCAGTTCCGATCGGGCTTTCGCGGGCCGGAGTCCGAGCGCTGGGTGAGGACAATCGACGCCGAATACGCGAATATCAGCGCAGCCCTCGAGTGGACCATCGAGAACAGCCCAACCGAGGGCCTGCGCCTGGCGGCCGCCATCTGGATGTACTGGGACGTGCGGGGTCGCGTACGCGAGGGACGGCGAATTCTCGGCTCGCTCCTAGACGCTGCGCCCCGCTCCCCCACAACTCTTTCAGGTGGCGATGCGATACACCTCCGGGCCAGGGCCCTCATGGCTCTAGTGGGACTCGACTGGCTGGCCGGCGACCTGGACGCCGCCGACCAGCACGGCGCCGAAGGCCTTCAGCTTCAGCGGCTGCTGCCCGACGAGAGAGAGCTTGCCACAGCTCTGAACCAGGCCGGCATCGTCAGGATGTTAGGAGGGCGGTTAGAGGGAGCTCGGGAGCTGTTTCAGGAAGCCCTCACCCTGTGCTCGAAAATGGGAGACGAGCGCGGCATCTACACCGTCACGACCAACCTGGGTGTCGTCGCGAGCGAGCTGGGGAACTACGCCGAAGCCGCCGAGCTTTCCCAGCATGCCGCCGACCTGAGCCGGAAGCACGGCGACATTCGGTCCGTGGCCCGATGCCTCAACAATCGTGGCTTCGCCCTCCTAGGTCTAGGGGATGGCAGGCGAGCCGCGGCCCTAGCTAGGGAAAGCCTCGCCCTCAGAGACGAGGTCGGTGATCCGCGGGGTGTGGCCGAGAGCCTCGTGCTCCTGGCCGGCACCCTAGACCAAACCGGGAATTGGCGGCGCGCAACCCTGATCCTGGGCGCCGCGGCCACCCTTCGCGACCGGCACGACCTGGGCTTCGGAACGCCCGGCCTGCAGACGCTGGTCGAGAATGTGCGAGCCGATGCCCGTCGCGAGCTCGGAGAGGACCAGTATGAGGCGGCCTGGACCGACGGAGCCACGGCGCCGCTTGATCAGACTGTTTCCAGCATCCTGAAATGGGCATCGACGGAGCCGGATCCACCGGGATAGGCGAGCTCTGGCTCGGCGGGCCCGGAAATGTTCGAGCGGTCTCGTAACGGCGTCGGCCGGCTCCCGAGCCTTATAGAGAAATCATAGAAGCAGCACGCCAGGGTACCGTTTCACGCCGCGCGCCGTCGAACGAGCCACACAGTGGTGGCAACTAGGAGCATCGACAGGACGAGCAGCCATCCACCTTCAATCCACTGGAATGGCCAGAACCGGCCGGCCGGCTGGTAGCTCGTCAATTGCATGTACCCGTGGCGGATGAGGTAGGCCACGGGGTCTCCGAAGTTGGCAGGGGTTGCCGGGCCGGGTTGGAACAGGTCGGGGGTGACCGCCCGAACGTCGACCCTAGCGAGACTGTCGTTGATCATGGCCAAGGTGGCCGGCTTGCCGCCCTTGAACCATCCCTGGCTCGAGCACCCATGCCTGGACAGGGATTTTGGGGTTTGTAGTGAGCACCGGGGAAATGTAATGTGGGCGCAAGTACAGCGCGGTCACGAAGACGAGCCCAGCCCAGGCGGCGATGGTGGCGAACATCGCGGGGATGACCCGGCGTATCAGTACCCCGGCGAGAGCTCCGATCGCAAACGCCGCCAGCGTCCATAGGGCGAAGGTAACTTCACCCAAGTCGAAGGCGACGGGATCTAGCGGGCCGTTGTTATCACCCGCCCCCAGGATGGGCGCGAGGTACCAAGAGAAAAGTAGGCTAAACGCACCGGCCGCGAGCGTGAGCGCGAGTGCGAGCGGGACGATCTTGGCGACGGTCCACCGTGTCCGCCCGAAGCCCTGCGTCCAGGCATAGCGGAAGGTGCCGGTCTCGAATTCCCTCGAAAGGAGAGGCGCACCGGCAAATGCCCCGATCAGTGCTGGGGCCGCGTTCAACAGAGCGGCGGTGGCCCCCACGACCGGGGCGTATGTGCTCAGGAAACTGGTGGCAACTTGCGAGCAGATATGTGAACCCGACGGGTGGCAGGCGGCCACGGATGCATAGGCATCGCGCATATGCCGGCCGGTAACCAGGAGGTACAGGGCGGCTGTGCCGAGCATCGCCACGACGCCCGCGAGCATTAGCCGATGTTGTCGCCAGGTCACCCAGGTCATTCTGTGTAGTGGCACCGGCCTCGCCATTGCGATCAGTGCGGCCAAGATATCACCTGTCGAGTGTTGGGCGCCTCACCGCTCGTCAGGTCGGGTAGCGCCACGTGGCCCGGCTCGCGCAGGTAGGCCAAAGCGAGCTCTTCAAGGCTTACGGGGTGCGCCTCCCAGCCATGCGGCACGGGTTCGCTCGTTCCATTCGTTCTGACCAGCAGGTGAGCCTGGGTCTGGCCCTGCCGCGATTGCACGACGGTCACGCGTTCGGCACATTTGGCGGCTTCAGCGGCCGGTCCCGTCAGTATGAGGTGACGGTCGAGCAGTTCGTCGACCTCACCTGCCACCTGGACGCTGCCGTCCGATAGGACAACGAGGTAGTCGGCTACTCGCTCAAGCTCGGCAAGCACATGGGAGGACAACACCACCGAGACGCCGTCCTCGGCCATCGCGGTCATCACGATAGCCATGAATTCGTGCCTGGCCAGTGGGTCGAGCATCGCCATCGGCTCATCAAGGACGAGCAGTCGCGGCCGCCTGGCGAGCGCAAGCGTTAGTGCGAGCTGCGCCTGCTGGCCCCCTGAAAGCTTGCCCACTCTGCGGTTCATCGGGATACCATGCTCCCCTAGTCGAGCTTTGGCGTAGCCCTGGTCGAAGCGCCGGTTCAGGTTGCGGGTCATGTGCAGCATGTCGGCGGCGGATAGATTCTTGTACAGGGGGATGTTCTGGGCCACGAAGGCGATACCGTCCAGGGCTGCCAGCGACCCGGCGGGCAGGCCGCCAAGCACGGTGATAGTGCCGACGCTCGGCACTGTCAGGCCAACCGCGAGGTTCAAAAGAGTGGTTTTACCCGCACCGTTCGGGCCGACCAGCGCGGTAACGTGTCCGGCAGGAATCATGAGGTCGCACTCACGCAGTGCCCAGCTGGAGCCATAGCTTTTGCCGAGGCCATGCGCCTCAACGACGTTCACGCGGCGCCCTTCGAAGTGTCACCCGGTCCGTCTACGCTGCCGGAGGCGTCCCGGCTCTTTCGAGAGTCCCGCATCACAGTGGTGAAGAGTGCTACGACCCCGTCGTCGTCCAGTCCCGCCGTTTCAGCGGCGGTCAGCCAGCCGAGCAGCGACCGGCGAAGTGTGGTGAGGTCGGGTAGCGCAATCTGATTTAGCGTGGCCTGAATGAACGTGCCCTGTCCGGGGCGTCCCGCGGCAAGACCCTTCGTTTCCAGCTCACGGTATGCCTTGAGTACGGTGTTCGGATTTATAGCCAGCGATGAGACCACGTCCCTGACCTTGGGTAGCTGATCGTCAGGCTTGAGATACCCGAGGCGCAGCGCGTGCTCCACCTGATGCACCAGCTGCAAGTACGTCGGCACGCCAGAGGACGTATCGAGTCGGAACTGAATTGGGGTCAAGGACCCAGGGCCAGCCGATGCGTCGATTGAGGCGTCCCGAGGATTGATTAAGGCGTCCTCGGGTGTTCTGATATCTTTATCTAATGTCATAAGACAATAATAGAGGCGCCGCTACGAATTGTCAAATCTCCGGCCAGGCCACTGCTTGCTTGGGCGTCGAGCCTGTACAGGGGGCAAGACAGCCGTGTTGCGATGGCAAAGCGCACCTAGGGCGGCCCTACCGGCCAGGCGAAACAACGTAGCTCAAAGACGTACTGTTTGCTTCGCTCGATCTCCACGGATTCGGTGTTGTCCAGGCATTGTCAGCGCTCGCAATTCACCGGTTCAACCCGTTCGCAGTCGATCCCCGGTCATCTGTTCGGTTCCGCGAAGCTGGTTTCTTTGGGGACGGCCTGGTCCCGTTCGTTCTGCTCCCGAGGGCGGCGCTTCCACTGTTCGGGGCGTGTCAGGAGATAGACGGCTCCGATGGCGACCATGGCCGCAACACTAAGGACCGTATAGCGATAGTTGACGACCGCGATGAGCGCGGCGCCGACCGCGATCGACGCGGTCTGCGGGAGACCAAGGAGAAGGTTCAGCGCCGCAAACGTCCGCCCGTGAAGGTTTGGGGGCGTCAGCCGCTGGTAGAGCGTCGTGATGCTCACAACGATCCACGGAGTCCCCATCCCGAGGAGTGAGAAGGCGACCAGGACTAGAGGCAGACTCGAGCTGACCAGCGCGACGCATGTCACAGCCACGATTCCGAGGCCAATTCCGCATAGGATGCCTTCGCCTACCCGCCGCATGACCGCAGCGGCGGAAAGGCCGCCAAGCAGTCCGCCGACGCCTTGCATCGCGAGCATGATCCCCAGAAAGGCAGTCGGCCTATGCAATCCCTGGCTGACGATGGCAAACATCACGGTGTCCATGAAGCCCACGACGAAGACGGCGATCGTCGTCGCGATCGTGACCTGTCGAAGGATCGCAGAACGGAATATGTGACGAGCTCCCGCAGCGGCTTCATCGAACCAATGGCTTTCCCGCGGTAAGAGCCGGGGCTCGTCGACCTTAATCAGGAGCAGGCACACGACCGCAATGAAGAACGTCGCCGAGTCGATGACGGCGATCCAACCGCCGCCGACGGCGACGAAGAGCCCCGCGCCGGCGATTGGTCCGACAAGCCGCAGACCTTCCTGAACCGTCGAGAGGGCCCCGTTTCCATAGCCCAAAAGCTCGTCCGGCAGCATGGTCGAGAGCAACGCTGGACCCGCAGAGCCGATGATGTTATAAGACAACCCGTACAAGATCATCACCAGGTAGATGATCCAGACGGTGTCGCGGCCGTGCACGAACAGCAGCAGGAGTACGACGAAACCCAGCGCGAAGTTAGTGAAGATCAGAAGCGGCCGCCGCCGAAACCTATCGACCAGCACCCCAAAGACCGGGCTGAACAGCTGCGGTAGGCCATATGCGAAAAACACTAGACCGGCGGCGCTGTTGCTGCCGGTTAGCATCTTGACCCAGATGCCCATGGCGAGAAACATGGAGCTGTCGCCGAAAAGTGATACAACCTGGCCGGTGAGATATAGTCGCGCGTTCCGTGATCTCAGGAGGTCTCTCAAGAAAGTTCAAACCTCCTTCTAGAAACTGTATCTACAGCTACGTCAATGTTAGTTCGCGACGTACCCGCGTTCATGTGACTTAGGTCACATAAGCCCCTTGTGGCGCGCTTGGCTTCCGATCACATTCTGGAGTCAGGGAAGTCGTCGAGCGAGTCACGGACTATGCAAGATGACGATCAAGGTCGGCTAGGGTTGGCGCGGGCAATCAGATGCCGACACTGGGGAACGGTGTGTTCTTTAGGGGGAGTACACGGCAGTCAGACGCGGCTCGCTGCGTTGGTATGACTTCAGCGAGCCGGGTCGGGGCCAGCCTTGCGGCCGAAGTCAGGCGCAGACTTGCAGCCGATGTCAGGCGCGTCTAATGCTTTCATATAGTGGCGCCGGGAGCCGTCCTCCGACTTCTACACTTGGGTAACCTGGCGAATTCTTGGAGAGTGGGCGTGCGGATTGTTTCGTTGCTGCCGAGCGCGACGGAGATTCTCTTTGCCATTGGCGCAGGCGATGAAGTCGTCGGGGTTACCCACGAGTGTGACTTTCCGGCCGCGACGCGTCACCTGCCACGGATTACCGAGAGCGTCTACGGCCACGACGGAAAGACCTGCGCGGACATCGACCGCCATATCAAGCAAGCGGTTCACGAAGGGTCGAGCATCTACCGGCTCGACGAGGCCATGCTGTCCGAGCTGCAGCCGGACCTCATCGTCACGCAAGAGCTCTGTGAGGTATGCGCGGTTTCGTACCGGGAGGTCGGACGGGCAGTCCGTGCCATCGCGTCCGACGTCGCCGTCATGTCCCTGGAACCGCACTCTATCGAAGACATGCTTGCAACCATTCTTGCCGTAGGCAGCCGCACGAATCACGCATCAGAGGGGCACGAGGTCGTCGACCGGTTGCAGGCACGGCTCAATGTCGTCCGGCGGCTACCGACGGTGGCGGACCTGCCCCGGGTCGTGTGCGTGGAGTGGACCGACCCACTCATGGTTGGTGGTCATTGGGTCCCGGAGATGGTGGAGTGCTCGGGAGCAATCGATGCTCTCGGCGTTCCCCGTCAACCTTCTCGTTGGGTCGAGGCGAGCGAGATTCGTCGTGCTGCGCCCGAGATCGTGATTCTGATGCCGTGTGGGTTCGGGCTCGAGCAAACAGTACGTATCGGGGAAGACCTCATGCAGTAACGGTCCTCCCGCGTGGTTCGGCACCGCGGGTGTCGTCGCGGTCGATGGCTCCAGTTACTTCAACCGTCCAGGGCCACGGATCGTCGACGGGGTGGAATTGCTCGCCGCTATAGTTCGTGACGAGGTGGAGAGCGACAGCACGAAGGCGCGATGGCTGACACCAGCCCGCGCGCCGAGCTGACTCGGGATACCACTCTGCAGCGATGAGCTGATAGCCGGGCTTTGCGCCGATGATCGCATCTCGGGCCTGAAATTGTGACAACTTTGTCACGCGTTTCCCAGAGGTGCCTCATGTCCAGTCCGTACCCTTGAAATAGGAGCAGCAAGCTCGGGCAGTTCTAAAAATACGACGGATGTACGACAAAAGGAGCCGTCTCAATGTTTTCCCGAAAACTCATCATGTCGATGGGTGCCCTCGCCCTCGCCATCGGCGTCGCGATCGGCGCCTATTCCAGCATCAACTCGAATCCCAACGCCGGCGCGACAGGCTTCGCGAACGCCGGGCCGGTCGCGGGCAACGCCCGTTCCGGGCCGGCCGCAGGGGGATCATTCGGCAGGGTCCGCAGCGTGTCCACGTCGAGCTTCACAATCTCGACGCCAACGGGCCTGAAGGTTACCGTCGGGGAGACGTCCTCTACGATGTACTTGAAGGGGACGAGTAAGGCCTCGGCGAGTGTCCTTACCCCAGGCAAACGAGTCCTCGTACTTGGGACGACCGACGGAGGGGCCATCACGGCCAAGCAGGTCGTCGTCTCGTGGCAGCCGCGGAGATCTTCCTCGGCGGCAGGAGTGATACCCTTCCAGCGGGGCGGTCCGAACCCGTCAAAGCAGGTCGGTAAGATCCCGGCGAGCTACACGCAGGGGTCGGGTACGATCGTCGGTGGAACGACAGCGAAGAAGGCGACGGAAGCTGCGCTAGCGCAGTTCCCAGGGGGCGTTGTCGACCGGGTTGTGAAGCTAAGCAACGGCGAATACGAGGTCCACAACATCGGGGTCAGCTGGCCGCACCACGTCTTCGTCAGCCAGCACTTGAAGGTCGTCGGCGCCGACTAGCCGCCACGGTTAGAGGATATATCACTCGGAGCACCAACATCGCCGGGTGTCTTAAAGGTCGCCCTACCTGTCCAAGCCCGCATCGTCGGGCCTAGTTAACATCGCCCCGCGTTTTCAAGTAGTTCTGTATGGAAGCGTGTTGGAGGTGATGGAGCGGCCACGGAGACGAAGCAAAAGGAAGCTCGACGTCGATAGCGTCGACGTCGGGCTCCCTCTGTGAAGACTCGGTTAGGTTTTCTGGTTTACTTCGTCGAGAAGCTCTGTTCGGCACCTGTGGTGGTACCGTGGCCGTTTTGTATCACGAGCTCGAAATAGTAGGTCGTGGCCGCCGCCAATCCTGTGATGTTTGCCGAGACGACAACAGGCGTGGCCCCTGATCCCGCATTCTGTACCGGTGTCGTGTTGCTCAGCGAGGTCTTGTCGGGACCCCATCGGAAGTAGTACGTGGTCGACGAGCCGTTTGGTACGACGAATCCATTGAGCTGACCGTTCGGCGCGGTGGCCTGCTGGCAGCTCTGCGGTGCAAAGAGCACCGGGACGCAGTACGCGCTGCCAAACGGAACGTCGGGAGAAAACGAGGAGTGGCCCTGACCGCTGTACGTGTTGGAGCCGCTCGTCTTTACCGCCCTGTTGCGCCAGATCCCGATCGCATTACCGCTGATTTGATTGCCGGCGATCTTGAGCTTGATGGCGCCCGCCGACAGAACCAAAATGCCCGTTGTCGTCATGTCCGTCGAGCTCCAGGGGTAATCGAGCGTATCACCTGCCACGTTGTTCTTTCCGATTCTGTTGCCGATGATTTGATTTCCGGAAACCGGATTCAACCCGATGTAGTGGGCGTGAATCACGACGCCGGCCAAGCCGTTCCCTGTGAGGGAGTTGGCCTTGATCACGTTGTTATAGACGGCGGTACCGGGACTCGGAGTGAAGAGGCCGATGCCTCCCCCGCTGCCGGCGACATTGAGCCGGAAGCCGGCCGTGCCGTTGTAGTCGGATACGTTATTGCGAATCGTGTTGTTGTAGACGCCCCCGAGTGTGGGGTTCAGCTTCGTGACCTTCAATCCCCCCGGGCCAGCCGAAAACGAAGCCGCGGCGCCGTTATGGGAAGGGAGGGTGATGCCGCACTCGTAGACGTTGTATACGACGTAGTTGCCCGCCACGGTATTGTGAGCGTCGGGGCCGGCCTCGTCGGTCATAAGGATGCCGTCGGCATTGTTGGAAACCACATTGTTGCTTATGTTCGAGTGGACGACGGCGTTGAAGTGAATACCTCCTCCGCAGTCTCCCGCGTACTCGGAGGCAAGAGTGCAGCCAAATGGGGGTACGAATCCGGCGTTGTTGCCGGTGGCCGTGTTGCCCGAAATGGTCACGTGAGTGATAGGGGCAACCGGGCTGGGTGGAGTCTCGCCGCCACCAGCGGCAAGAGCTGCCGGAGGCTCCGCGAGGATTCCCTCGTCAACGGCGCCGGTTACGATAAAGCCCTCCACTCTGACCGCTGAAGATGTTACGGCGATGCCCACGATTGAGCCAGCAGAAGGGGTGGGTCCGGACGCATCGATAATGGCGGACTGACCCTCAAGCGTCAGTGGTTTATCGACCAGAACCAATGGAGCGGAGGCAGTGCCTCCCTGGTTAGCGAAGGTGTACGTGCCGGCGCACACGACGACCGTTCCCCGAGAGGACGCGGCACTGACTGCCGTTTGGATGACGGAATACGCTGCCGTGGCACACGACGTGTCCGCGTTCGCACCTGTACCGCCAGGCGAAACGTACAGCACCTGCGGGGATGCCGCGACGTTTGCTGACGGCATTCCGGCGCAGAGGGCCGCCGCCCCCACCAAACCGGCAACCGGGACTGTCCTCCAAATCCGACTATTCAGGCGATGAAGCATCCGTTTTCCCCTTTCGTTGAATTTTTGCGGACCCCACGTCAACGTTTAATGGGAGTCTGCAAGAGTAGTTTACGTCTTCGCAGATGCGGCCGCTAGCGACCGCGTCCAACATCCTTGGCAAAGTTACGTTTCAGTTACGCGGAGTGGCCGTCCGGGCCGCGAATTGACATAACGCGCCTGAGCACCTCTCAGTGCCTAAGGACGACGCTCACGGAGCCACAGGTAATCCCTCATCCCATTCGAGCTGCCCCGAATGCTGTACGGCTACCTTGCAGCCCACGCTGCAAAATGGGATATGGGCCGGGATCCCCGCATGTGTGCGTGCAGGGTGCGTTATGGCCGGAGAGTCGTGTGAGACGAGCGAGACGGGGCCGTGTTTATGGAGGCCGACGATGTGGCTACGCCGGTAGAGGACCTGGCCGGCGCTCGCCTCTTTGCGTCTAACGGCCGGAGTAGCCTTGACACGGGCACCCGGTAGCGGGAACAACACGCGAGCGAAGGAGTACCAGGTGATCAGCAAACCACGTGGAGGCGGCCGTATCCTCGGTAGTCTGCGATCGGTAGACGGCAGAGGCGTCGTGCGCATGGAAGACCGTTTTGACACCAATATCGACGACCTGTGGTCGGCACTCACGGATCCCCGCCGTTTGGCGCGCTGGCTCGGCGAGGTAGAGGGCGACCTCCGCCTCGGGGGTGAGTACCGCGCACGGTTTTTTGCCAGCGGGTGGGAAGGCACGGGCGGGTGGCAGTGTGCGAGGCCCCACGGCAGCTGCTGGTGACCACGGCCCCGGACAATCCGAACGTGCCTGCGACCGATATCGAGGCTACGCTGACCGGCGACGGCGCCCAGACCATGCTGGTTGTCGAGGAACGGGGCATGCCCCTCGACCTGGTCGCCGCCTATGGAGCGGGGGTGCAGATCCATGTCGAAGATCTCGGCGCCTACCTCGGCGGGCGGGAGAGCGGCGACGCCGAAGTGCGGTGGAGCGAGCTCGAGCCTGCCTATAAGGACCTGGCGGCCGATCTCACCTAGAGGTAGACCCACTCAGTCGGTCCTTATAGCCCTGTTGGAGCGGTCCAAGGTCAGGGCGGTTCGTCGCACCCTGTTGGGCATAGCCACAGTCTTGCTGCTCTACGCGGGCCTATACGCTGGTGACCTACCACGCAGCGTAAGGGGGCGTGGCGCCTGCAGACACCTGGTCCTTCGGCCAGGGTGAAGACCAGACCACGCAACAGCTTGGACGCTGTTGACGGCATCAAACAAGCGCGCAGGTATTCAAGGGCCCCTGTCAGGTCTCCGAGTACTCAGCTTGAAGGCGGACTTTCGCTCCTGTGTGATTAGCCAGGGGGCAGACTACGACAGAAACTGGCCGGTTGTAGGGGGCTGTCTACTGGGTCGGCAGGCGATACTCAGTGCATCGAATATTCTTTTTAGGGGTTAGCCATGGCTCGCAGGTGTCCGACGTATGTTTGAGGCTGCAATCATTTTCGCCAACAACCAGATTACATTTTGGGACCTCATGCTGTTTTTCTTCATATGGATCCCCGCTGTCATGCTTTGGGCCTTCTGTATCGTGGACATATTCAGGCGTCATGACCTGGGCGGGGCCGCGAAGGCTCTCTGGTTGCTTTTTGTTTTGATCATTCCGTGGCTTGGGGCCCTGCTTTATCTGCTGTTTCGCCCTTCGGATGAGGTCGCGTACGCAGGTCGCGCCTAACACGAACGTATAGCGTTCGCCCGGTAGTCGCCCTCCCGCACGTCCTCGATTGTTTTAGCGGCCGAGGTTGCCGGCAGTCGTGCGGCGGGAGCGAGGACAGCTGTTTCTTTTAGCGAGCATTCAACGAGGAGAGATTCCCATGCCGTCCCTTCCGTTCCCACCGACACCGACAGCCAGCGTTGCCGGCCGAACCATGCAGGAGTCGGAGTACAAGCAGCGTGTGGAGCCCCGCAGGCTTCCAGACGACGCTCCGAACATTCTCATTGTGCTCATCGACGACGGGGGCTCCGGTCAGCCGTCCACGTTTGGCGGTGAGATCAACACGCCCACGATGGATCGCATCGTCGACGACGGGATCGCGTACAACCGGTTTCACACCACGGCCCTGTGCTCGCCAACTCGGGCGTCACTGCTCACTGGACGCAATCATCACAGAGTGTCCACCGGTATCATCACCGAGTTTGCGAACGAGTGGGAAGGCTATACAGGGCGGATTCCCAAGAGCAGTGCTCTGGTAGCAGACGTCCTCAAGGACTATGGCTACGCCACGGGTGGCTGGGGGAAATGGCATAACACGCCGGCCGCGGAGGCCGGGCCGACCGGTCCGTTTGAGAACTGGCCCACGAGTCTGGGGTTCGAATACTTCTATGGATTTCTTGGGGGGGAGACCTCCCACTACGAGCCAACTCTCGTTCGAAACACGACGTACGTGGCACCGCCCAAGACTCCGGAGGAGGGCTACCATCTGAGCGAGGATCTAGCTGATGACGCGATCGCCTGGCTCCACAGGCATACATCCTTGCAGCCGGACAAGCCGTTCTTCATGTACTGGGCGGCCGGCGCGATCCACGGTCCCCACCACGTCACCAAGGAGTGGGCCGACAAGTACAAAGGGAAGTTCGACGACGGCTGGGACGCTTACCGGGAGCGCGTTTTCAAGCGGGCAAAGGAGAAGGGCTGGATCCCCGCAGAAGCTCAGCTGACGGCGCGGCATCCGGAGATGCCGTCGTGGGACAGCATCCCAGAGAACGAGAAGCCGTTTCACCGGCGGCTCATGGAAGTCACGGCCGGCTTTGGCGAGCACGTGGACTTTCAGATCGGACGCATCGTCGACGAGATCGACACGCTCGGCTACGGCGACAACACGCTGATCTTCTACATCTGGGGTGACGACGGGACGTCGGCGCAGGGCCAGAACGGCACGATCAGCGAGCTGGTGGCGCACAACGGTATCCCCACCACCTTCGAACAGCAGATGCGGGCGCTCGAGGAAATTGGCGGCCTTGATGCTCTCGGCGGGCCCAAGACCGATCCTATCTACTCCGCCGGCTGGGCGTGGGCAGGCAGTGCGCCGTATAAGGGCACGATGATCCTGGCCGGGTATCTGGGCGGCATGCGTAATCCCATGGGTGTCCGGTGGCCCTCAAAGATCAAGCCCGACTCGACACCACGCTCGCAGTTCCATCACGTCAACGACATCGTTCCGACAATTTACGAGATTCTCGGGATCACGCCGCCGTCGGAGGTAAACGGCGTTTCTCAGGACTCGATCGACGGCGTGAGCTTGGCCTACACCTTTGACGACCCCACGGCAGAGGGCCGGTTGCTGACGCAGTACTTCGAGATTCTGGGATGCCGCGGCATTTACCACAAGGGTTGGATGGCATCCGCATTTGGTCCGCGAGTCCCGTGGGTGACGGGGCTCCCGCCCGGCATTCGTGATTGGACGCCGGACAACGACAGGTGGGAGCTGTACAACCTCGACGAGGACTGGAGCCAGGCCAACGACCTCGCTTCGGAGATGCCCGAGAAGGTGGCGCAGATGAAGGATCTCTTCCTTATTGAAGCCACAAAAAACAATGTGCTGCCGATCGGCGGAGGGCTCTGGATCGTGCTGCTGCATCCCGAGCTGCGTCCAGCTTCACCATATACAGAGTGGACATTCTTTGGGGACACGGTTCGAATACCTGAATTCTCCGCGCCGGCCCTGGGCACCAGACCCAACATCGTCGCCATCGACGCGGTGATCCCTGCCGATGCCAATGGAGTGCTTTACAAGTTGGGCGGGTTCTCAGGCGGCCTGACGTGTTTTGTAGAAGACGGCATCCTGTGCTTCGAGTACAACCTCTACGAGATCCAGCGAACGAAGCTCCGCGCCACCGAACAGCTCCCGACAGGCAACGTCACGATCGAAGTCGAAACACGTTTGGTCGCGGCGGGCCAACCACCACGCGGTCCTCTGAACGTGGCGATGAAGGTAAATGGTGACGTCGTCGCCCAAGGTATCGTACCGGTGAGCGCGCCGATAGCGTTTACCGCCACCGAGTGCCTCGACATCGGCATCTCGCTCGGATCTCCGGTGTCGCCCGACTACTACGACAAGAAACCGTTCAAGTTCAACGGGACAATAGACCGAGTCCATGTCAGGTATACGGATGCCAAATAGCCACTTGGCGATGTGTAGCAGGTAGAAGTTCGGCGAACCGGTCCAGCTCTTATGGAGCGAGACCGGTTGCTTTGAGGTTTGGGCGTCGCTAGACAGACGCTAGGGTCATACGCGACATAGGTGAAGGAGGTTTGTCCTGTGCCGGCGCCTACCGTTAGTGCCATCGTTTTTTTCACGTTTGCCGCCGGTCACTCCGTGATGACTGTGTACTGCAGCAGAGGAGCTGTGTCAATGGCGGTTGTGTTGCTTGCGTCATCGTGATGAATGAGTTATGTCCAGGCACTTTATTTGATGAGGCTGTTGCCTACAAAAACTGTCCAAACGGATGGTTCCAGCCTGTTCAAGGGGGCGTACGCTTAGCGCAGCGATCATGAGAAATAGGACTCAAAGGGCATCCGGAGTGTCACGAATCCACCTTACGTTTGCCGGCTTATGTGTAGGTCTTGGTACACTGCTGACGGGCTGCGGTCTCTTCTCGTCGACCTCGGCCGCCACGCCGAGCGTTCACGTGATCAGCACAAAACAAGGGCCGGACGAGAGCCTGAGCGGGATGAACCCACCCGACACACAGATCGCGGCGGGGCCCAACAACGTGATCGTAGCCACGAATGGCGCGATTTTCGTGTACAGTAACAGCGGCGCACTCGTGGACAAGACCTCGCCTCAAGTCTTCCTTGGGGTCGCGAAGCAGGGAGCCCTGGTCGACCCGCAGTATTTTTACGACGCGCATACGAAACGCTTCTTCGCGTCGGAGGATCTCGGGGGCAACAAATCCGGCCTCGACGTGGCTGTTTCGAAGAGCTCCGACCCGCTCAAGGGGTGGACCACGGAATTCATCCCCTATAGCCCCAACTTCTGTCCGGATCAACCGCATCTGGGACTCAGCAACACGGCTATCGGCGTCGGTGTTTTCCTGTATCCAGGCCTGTGTGGGAATCCGAGCGGGAATCCGCGGGCCGATCTCTTCATCGTCGATAAGCAAGCATTGATGAGCGGCAACACTAAGGCGGCGCACGATGAGTTCAACGCCTCCTACTCACAGGCCGACTTTCCTCTGACGAACCTCGACTCGTCGCCGAACCTGTACGTCCTCCACTACACCAGTCCGAGCTCGCCGATCAGCACCGCGTATATGAGCGTGTACGTGGGGACGCCTCCGTCGGGGACGTTCGTCAGCAAGAAGTACGTTACGGTACCGATTCCAGCCATGTCTTCGCCGCCTGACTCAACGGACGTGGAGCCGCACAATCTGCAGCTTGACCTGAACGACGATCGTCCCCGCTCAGGTGTGGTGGTCGGGAACACGGCCTATGTAGCCCAACAGGTAGTGTGCAAACCCAAAGGTGATAGCCAGGTACGATCGTGTGCTCGGATACTGGCGCTCGACGTAGCGAACTCCAAGCTGATTGCCGCCAAAACGCTGGCCGTCAAGGGTGAGAGCATCGCGTACCCGGGAATCACCGCGGACAGCTCCGGTAACGTTTGGGTGATAGCTCAATACTTCTCACCGTCGCTAAATCCGGGCGCACTGGCCGCCGTGTACTCCCACAACCTGGCCAGAAGGTCGAAGGTAGTCGTTGTCCAGCGGGGCAATGCTCCCGTTATCAGCGGTGCTCCGTTCAACCGCTTCGGCGATTATTCCGGAGCTGCCCGCGACGCGACGAGTTCCACACAGGTATGGCTCGCGACCGAGTACGGCAAGAGCAGCGACAACTGGGGCACGGTGATCGCACACCTCAAGACATAGACAGCGGGCTGACGGTTAGTGCCAGCTACGAGGCTGCTGATCGTCGGATGTTCGCCGGCTCTCGGAATAACGCGGTGGCGTTACCAGGCTCGCCCGGTAGCTCGGCCAAACGCGAAGCGGCGCCGACCGTGTCGTGTTGCCGTCAGCACGTTGCCCATCATAAACGCTGCCAAGGCAGTGGGCCGAAGCAAAGGTGGACGTGACTGATGGACTTCGAGGCGCTGCTCGGCTTGCTCTTGGTGGCGACAGCGGTGACGCTGGAGCCGTTGCCAGTTGTTGCCTTCATCCTTCTCCTATCGGCCGAGCGCGGAATCCTGAAGGGGCTCGGGTTTATTCTCGGCTGGGTCGCCTGCCTCGTTGTCGTCATTGGCGGCGTCATTTTCTTCCTTGGTGGGAAGCCGCCGAAACCGCAGTCGCCACCGACGACTGCGGCGCTTATCGTGAAGTTACTGCTGGGAGCGGTGTTGATCGGGGTCGCCATCCGCCAGCGTCGCCATATCGGCGAGCATCATGACCCGCCTTCGTGGATGGCTCGACTCGATACCGTCTCCCCGCTCACGGCCGCCGGTCTGGCAGCATTCGTCCAACCCTGGACATTGGTTGCCGCCGGCGCGGCTACCGTCATCGACTCTAACCTCAACGTGGCCGGCCCAGTGGGTGGGCCTGATCCTCTTCTGCCTTCTATCTACGTCCAGCATCCTCTTGATGGAGCTCTATGCGGTGTTCTCTCCCAAGGCATCCTCTGAGAGGCTTGCCGGCCTCCGGCTCTGGATCGACAACCACCGAGACCAGGCGATTGTCATCCTCTCGCTTGTTGTCGGCGTGTGGCTCGCAGCAACCAGTTTGTATCAGCTCGTTATCTTGAACGACTGACCCGCTGCTCGGTAGGCGACGGCGGTCATGTGCGTACCGGTGGAGGCGGGTCTTCCCGACCATCAGTGCGGTGCGAGCGATCTGTGGCTGTCGAATTGTTCCGGACGGTGGATTTGAGCAATCTGCGGCGCGCAGGGATGCCGGCTCACACTCAACGGCTAGCCGCGTAATGGGGTTCCAGCCGTAGAAGGGCGGGCGGGTGCGCCCGAAAGATCGGAGTGAGACTGGGACCGCATTGGAAGGCGAGGGGGCTACTTCTGTTTCGTTCCCACGACGCACCGCGCCACGCCCGGAACCCGAACCTTGCCGTCCTTCTGGAACGCGCTCACCTTGGCAATGGCGTTTGCCCGAATCCGTTCCCGGGCCGGTTCGTCGACCTGCCGAAGCGCCGCAACAGCGGGCGAGACGTGCTGGCTGATCACCTCCCAATACTCAACGGGCGATCGCGTCACGAGTTCGACGTCGACGTCCCACTCAGCGATGTCGCCCAGTCCCGCGCCGTGGTAAAGAGTACTGACATATCCCGGCGCGGCGCACCGGAACATATTCGGCCCGTCCGGGTCTGGTGACGCCACCACGGTCTCCGTCGCGATGGCCCGCATGGCGATCGACGTCCAGGGGTTTTCCTCCGGCTTGACCCAGACGGACGAGCAGAGGCGTCCGCCCGGCTTGAGCACGCGCGCGAACTCTGCCGTTGCCTTGGCCAAGTCGGGGAAGAACATGTAGCCAAAACGCACCGAGACGCTATCGAATGTGGCATCGTTGAAGGGCAGATCATCGGCGCTGCACACCTTCGTCTCGATATTGGTGATCCCTTGCGCTCGGGCGCGTCGCGCGGCTATGTCCAGCATCTCCGCCACGAGGTCGGTCAGCACGACGCGTCCCTTCGGCGTGAGTCTGGCGATGCTTAGACCCGGCTCACCCGTCCCCGCGGCAATGTCGAGATGCTGATGATCTTCAGCGATGTCGAGACGCTCGATAATCGCTGTGCTGACCGGGCGCAGCTGCTCCATGATGATCGAGCTCCACTTCTCCCAGCCGCCAGAGAGCCCGGCCCACGTCACTCGCTGAGCGTCTCGGATCTCATCGGCGCTCGGCATCGGCCCACCCATGCTCCGAATACGAAGGCACTCCTTCGCGGGGGTTCATCATGCCTGGGCGGGAGCACCTCCCGCAACTGTCACCGGCCCCTCCTGACCTGCCCAAATCGACTACTATCACGCCCTCGCTCTTCGGCTTTGCGAATGTCACACACGCGAGCTGTCCGGGTCCATGGTTTCCAGGCCGCAATCGGCACGCCGGCGTGAGGAACGTCAAGTTCGACCTCGAGCTCTGTCACGGCCAGGCGGTCTCGATGCGCTCGGCCATCCCACTGCTCTGGTCCTCCTGCCGACCCAGCTTCACGCTCTCAATAGAGGCGTTCAATTGCGCTTGCCCGGTTCAGTTTACCGTCGACCCACTCACGTCGAGCGGAAGGGTCGCGACTCACGAATAGGCTCTGCCTCCGGAGTCCGGCGTTCGTTAACGTCTGGACCTGCGTCCCAATTTCGCACCGCATTGGCAACGCAGTCATGGGTGACTCGTTACTCGCGGCGAAATCTGGCTGAGATACTGGCCCGGCCCGGAGGTGGTATGGCGCGATGATCATCGCAAAGATGCCTCGTACCGCTCCACGTGTTGGGACAGCTTCCGTTCGAGTGCCCTGAGCCAGTCGGGGTAGTTTTCGTCCGGGTTCAGATCGAGCGCCTGCACGAGCCCGGCGTAAATCACGAGACCCGCAAAGCGCCGGCCCAGCGCAACGAGCTCGGGGTCGACCGGGTGGGCAGGGCTCGCCGTGTTGTAACCGTCAAGAAAGGCTTGGACCCCCTTTGCCTCACGGCCGTCGACTGGCGGGAGGTCGCGCAACGCCAGAGCTACGTCTAGGAACCGCGGGCCTCGAAAGAAATCCCCAAAGTCTATAGCGGTTATGCCATCGTTGTGCCAGAAGAGGTTATCGAGCTCGAAGTCGCCGTGCAGCCACACGGCGTCCGCCTCGCCTGTGGGTGGCGCTAGCCTCAACATTGCTTCTCGAACAGACTGCGCCTCAGTCGCCACTGGGCCGGGCAGCGCTGCGTGCATCGCATCACTGAGCAGCAGGTCCTCGGTGTTGAACTCGTGACCCTTGGGCGCAAAACCATCTCCCGCCATGTGGACGTTGGCCAGAGCCGCTCCCCAACGACTCAGGTCGTGGTCGTCGAGGTCCTCCAGGTTCCTCTGCCGTCCGCGTGCCGCCTCGAACAGGACGGCATGGAACGTTCCTACGTTCGTGTCAACGGATTCCACCAGCCGTCCGGTCAGTGAGGATATTGGCCGCGCCACCGGTACACCTCGTGCAGCAAGCCACTTTAGGAGTGCCGTCTCGTTCTCGACCGATCCCATACTGCCGTTCGCGTCATGCGTCAGGCGAAGGTATCTTGTATGGTCACCGTGGCACACGATGTAGACGAAGTTCGCGCTGGCGCGGAAGAGCCTCGGGGGGCTGGACGCCACTTCCCACCTTTGCAAGGCGGTGGTGGCGATGGGATTCGTGCCGTCGGACTCGGCACGCTCCAGCACCGCCCAGAAGGTACTCAGTCGCAGCAATGGCTAACTCCATGGGACGGTTTCTAGTGGTGAGAACGTACCGGAGCCCGATGAGGCATCAAACGGCGACAGTGAGCGCCCGAGGGAGTGGCCATCGACCGTCCGCTCATGACTTAAAACGCGATGTCGGGTCTTCGACCTCTTGAGGCGTCGCGGTTGAGCCAGCCGCGCCTTCCTTTGAGGTTACATGACGCGGTTTAGTCGGCTTCTCGCGCAGATTCGATCTCGGCGCGGATGCTCTCTAATGAGCGAAGCTGTTGTCCCCGCTCGTCGAAGTTGGCGTCGTCCAGCCAGACCTCGTAGGACTCACGGATAGGCGGCCACTCCTCGTCGATGATGGCGAACCAGGCCGTATCCCGATTCTTTCCTTTCACGACCATGTGCCGGCGAAAGACTCCTTCAAAGGTGAACCCGAATCTCTGGGCCGCCCGGCGCGAGCGCGCGTTCAGGGCATCGCACTTCCACTCCAGGCGACGATACCCGACGTCATCGAACACGTGGCGGGCTAATAGGTAGATGGCTTCGGTAGCCTGGCGGCGGCGTTGAATCACGGGAGCGAACCAGATGTGTCCGATCTCGATCACTCCGTCACGAGGAACGATGCGGAGGTAGCTGGCGATGCCAGAGGGAGCGCCTGTCTGCTGATCCACCACGGTGAAGAACAGATCGGTCTCCGATGAGGCGCAAGCGGTCAGATAGGCGATGAATTCGTCTTGTCCGGCGAACGGCCCGTAGAACATGTAGTCCCAGAGGTGTGGATCACGGCCGTCGTGCGAGGCGTGAAACAGCGCCGGCGCATGGCGCTCTATGTCGACCGGCTCTAAACGAACGGTTTTGCCGCTCAAGGTTTGCGGCTGGGGCAGCGATACAGGTTTCCACTCTGACAAATCGAATTCTTCTTCGTTCAGCACACGGACCACCTCACTAAGAGCCATGGGAGCAGTGGCGCGGTCTTGATCTTCACGCGCGACGCGATCGTAACGCCTCGAGCTCGTCTCCGAGTGCTATGCCTCGGCAAGGACCTGACGGCTTGTGCCACTAGCGATTCTGACATGATGAAAGAGGGGGATGCACACGGTATGGCTTGGGCCCACCGTCAGCACCGATCTGGGAGATCCGAAGGAGATAGAGATGGCCGCTATTCCCTGGATTCATGACCTCGACGCCGGACTGCAGCGGTCGGCCGAGGAAGACAGGTTCGTGCTCCTGGACTTTTTCTCCCCCACCTGAGGTGGCTGCAAGCGGCTGGATGCCGTTACGTACGTGGAGCCGATGGTCGTCGAGACCATCGTGGACCGATTCGTTCCGGTCCAGATCAACACTCAGAGCGAAGCGGGCAAGCCTGTCGTCGAACGGTATCGACAGGCATGGACTCCGGACATTCGCATCCTGGACGCGGATGGATTCGAGTTTAGCTCGTGGGTGGGGTTCCTGCCGCCGGCCGAGTACGTTCCGCAGCTGCTGGTATCTCAGGCCATGGCCTACCTGCGCCTGCAAAACAACGAGCGGGCGGCGGGCATCTATCAGGAAGTTCTCGACCGGTTTCCGACGAGCCTGGCAGCTCCCGAGGCGGCGTTCTTTTTCGCGATCGCTCGGTACAAGGACAGTCATGAGCCCACGGACTTGCGCGGCATTAAGGGATGGAAGCGCTTGCAGACTCAGTATCCGCAGAGCGTGTGGAGGGTGAAGCAGTCGTGGACGGAGGCGGAGTGAGTTTTCAGTTTTCAGTTTTCAGTTGTCAGTTGTCAGTTTCGGTTGGCGGTGTGCGGTAGACCGGTGGCCGGTAGGCGGTAGGCGGTACGGTAGCGGTAGACGGTAAACGGTAAACGGAACGGGGTAAGCGGTAGGCCCTCGCTCGAGAGTGCGCCGGAGCTACGTACGGGTGCTGCCGTTGCCGGGTGGTTGGCGCGTTACTTCTAGCGGCTTGGTGGGCGCGTAACTTCGTTACTAGAGAGCTTCTCGGATGGCTTTGAAGTAGAGGGCGGCTGACTGGCGCCAGGTGGGACGACCTGCCGCTCTCCTCGATGCCGCCCTGCCGAGCGCCTGCCGGTAGGCGGTGTCTTGGCTCAGTCGGAGCAGGGCTGCGGTTAGACCCTTGATGTCGCCGGGCTCCAGCAGCAAGCCTTCCTTACCATTATCGGCGAGGAATGGCAGGTTCCCGGTTTTCCAGCCGACAACGGGGAGGCCGCAGGCCATGGCTTCCCCCAGGACGGTTCCGTAGGGCTCGACGAGGCTGGGTAGGAGGAACACGTCTGCATTGGCGTACAGGCGCTCGACCTCGACGAGGCTCACGGGGCCGTGTACCACTATGCGTCCCGCAACGTCGGGCGCCTGGATCCGCTCTCGGACCTGCGCCGCGTATGAGGGGTCGACGTTGTCGTCACCGACGAGATGCAATGTCGCACAGTGATCGGGAAGGGCCGCAACGGCCTCGACAGCAGAGTGGATCCCCTTGCGACGGATCCAGTTCGCGACAGTCAGAATGGCGATCGAGCGTTGTCGCCGTAAGTCGATTTTGGCGGGTGCGATCTTGGGCGCTCCGTGTGACGCGGAAGACACCACGTCGCGACCGGGTGGAACGACGCGAATACGATCCGGCGGAAGGCCTGCAAGCGCGAGATCCGAGGCGAGCGACTCGCTGGCGGCGATGAGAATCCGGCATGACAGATAGGCTCGTCTATCGAGAGGCGCCTGAATGCGCGTGCGGGTGACGCTGTGATCGATTCCGCCGGGGGGCTGATGTAGGGAGCCGATCATCGGGATGCCGGCCGGAAGTCGGGGTCGCATACCCAGAAATGCCGCGGCGATGCTATCTATTACCAGCGCTTGGGCTCCTATGGCACTCGCCTCCTGAAGGGACGTGCGCATATGTATGGCCGCCAGGGGAAATCGGAGGGAAGGGACTGATATGAACCTGATTTCACAGCTGTGGTCGGGAGCCAAATCCGCCATACGCCGGTGATAGAGGTAGCCGCCGGTCAGGGTGTTGGGGTCGCCTACGGTGAGTAGGGCGAGTCTAAGGGTGGGAGTCATGGGAGGGGCGGTACGCGGTGGACGGTAGACGGTAGACGGTAGACGGTAGACGGTAAACGGTGTACGGTAGACGGTGCAAGGTAGACGGTCGCTCATGGCGTGCGCCTGGGCTTTGTTGGACGAGCACTAAACCGATGGAGCATCCTGACTCAGACGAGTTCGGTTTCATACGCGGCGAAGGCTTTTGGGGATTCCCAGATGGTGACCTTGAGCGCACTGAGCCCCTGGTTGTGGAGGCTTGGTGCGATGGTCTCGGCAACGAACCGAGCGACAATCTCGGCCGTCGTGTTGGCGTCCGCTAGCCCAGGAACTTCGTCGAGGTCTCGGTAATTTAGCCGGCCGATCACCTCGTCGACGGCGGCCTGTAGGGTTGTGATGTCGAACAACGTGGCATCGTCTCGAAGCCTCAACCCTCTCGCCGACACCTCTACACGGTACGTGTGGCCATGGGTGTTGGAGGCAGGACCAAAGTCGCCATGCAGCCTGTGGGCGGCCTCGAATTGGGCGACTACGCCTACCTCAAACATGTGGCGGTCCGGGGGGGAGGGGTGGACGGCAGGCGGTGGAGGGTAGACGGTGAACGGTACACGGTAAACGGTAGACGGTAGACGGTAGGCGGTGGGCGGTGGGCGGGTGACGGTGGATGGTCCGGCGAAGAGGGTACGGGGTAAACGGTGAGCGGTAGAGGGTGAGTGGTACTCGGCATACGGTGGACATCGATCGGTAAACCTTACCTATTTCAAGCATCTCGATCTTCATACACCAGGACCATCTGGGCGATAGTGGGCTTTCCGGCCAGCAGCTGTTGGTAGGCTTCTGGCGCTTGCTCGAATGGAACCTGGTCAGAGATTAGTGAGTTGAGGTTCAGCTCGGACAGTAGGGAGACGGCCAGATCTAGGCGGCGCTTGCGGTTCCAGCGCCTTGCAATTTCTGGAGCTATCGACCCTACTTGGGAGCTGAGAATTCGAAGCCGTTTCCGGTGAAATGCTCCACCGAGATTCAGGCGCACCTCCTTGGTTCCGTACCAGGACACGGCCACGAGCGTGGCCTCGAAGGCCAAGCAGTCTATCGCGAGATTTAAGGCGGAGCCGGAGCCGCTGGCCTCGACGGCTATGTCCGCCCCTAAGCCGTCCGTCCACTCCAGTACACGAGCCGGGACATCGCTCTGCGGCGAGACGACCACGTCGACACCGATTTCCTGACTGAGCTGAGCGCGGGCGGCATCGGGCTCGACCGCTATGATGGCGCCCACTCCAGCACGACGCAGCAGCGTGGAAATCAGAAGGCCGACGACCCCCTGGCCGAACACGACCACCCGGTCACCGAGCCTGGGGTGAGCGTCGAGCAGGACGTTGACGGCCGTTTCCATGTTGGCGAGAAGCGTGCCGACCTCGGGTGGCGTACCGGGCGGCAGCACGACTACTTGGTCCTCGGCGACCACGAACTCGGTCTGATGCGGGTGGTGCACGAACACGAGATCACCCGGCTGGAGGCTACTGACGGCCGATCCACACTCAGTCACCCGGCCGACGGAAGCGTACCCGAACTTGATGGGAAAGCGGAAGCTGCCCTCCAGCGTGGGCAGGTCGAGGTCGAGGTCGGGAGGCGCCTGCCCTCGCAGCACCAACAGCTCGGTTCCCTGACTGATGCCGGAGGCCAGGGTGCGCACGACGACCTCGTGCGGGTCAGCCGGTTCGAGATGTTCGGTTCGGATGTATGCGGTTCCCGGGGCCGTGAACCAGACGGCACGGCTTTCTCGCATTGCTATCTCAGGGCTCCGAAGGTTCGGCGGCTGAATGTGTCCATCGAAGATAACTCCCGCGAGGGGAGTGAACGAGGGCGGGTCGAGAAAGTAGCTGTCAGTTTTCAGTTGTCCATGTCGTTACGACACCACGAAGTACGAAAGCTGAGCTGGTGGTTTCCAGGCCATGGAGTCGCTTCGCTCGGCATTGTGCGACCACCCACATCGCCGGGCGTCATAAATGTCGCCCCTACGGGTCCAAGCCACATCTGGGGCATCATCGATGTCGCGCTACGTTTCCAAGTGGTTTCAGGCGACCGCGACCAGGCCGGGTCGAGGATGATCGGGCCACGACCGCGACCGTCCCCCGGCGACGCAGGACCATGGTGGCTCTGCTTCCCGGCCCGGTGTTGATGCCTGCAAAGCTCATTTATTGTTCGGATGTGTACGGTTCTCGCTTCTGAGAACCAGGTGGTACGGCTTTCTCGCAGTCCTATCTCAGGGCTCCGAAGATCGAGGCTGCTCAATGTTTCCATCGAAGATAACGTCTCGGTCGAGGGGAGTGAACGAGCATGGGTTAAAGGTCACTGCCTCGGATAGCTCATCGATTGCCAGGCTTCCCACCGCATTAATGCCCTCCCCGATTATCTTGGGTGCGATGCATACCACCACGCGGTCAACCGACCGCGAAGCCAGCATGGAGGTCAGTAGACGGCTGCCACCTTCGACGAGGACAGATGTGATTCCGCGGGCCAACAACACGCGGAGCAGCTCGGCGACATCGACACGGCCATCAGGATCCGATCCGACGACCACCACCTCCACGCCGTGCCGTTTGACCTCGCTACGCCTTTCAGTCGACGCCGAGTCGGTGACCGCGATGATGGTGGGCGACTGCGAATCGGTCAGCACGTGGGCAGACAGCGGAATCCGCAAGCTGCTGTCGAGCACAACCCGAACCGGCGACAACGCGTCGACGTGGCGTACGGTCAACCTGGGATTGTCGGAGCATACCGTGCCGACTCCGACCATCACGGCATCATGCTCGGACCTCAGCTGATGCGCCAGTCGCAGCGACGCCCAACCACTGATCCACTGGGATGAGCCCGTACGGGTGGCAATCCTTCCGTCGAGCGTCTGAGCAAAGTGAATGGTGACGCGGGGCCTTGTGGCGGACATGTCACTCACGCCTGAGCCCAAGCTCAAGCCGAGCGATGATCCTTTTCCAGCGTTTCTCGAAAGTCAATGAGATGCCCCATCCTCCGCGCCTTGGTATGAAGATATCCCAGATTTGACGGGTTTGGCGGAATCATCAGCGCAATGCGCTCCGCGACCTCGATGCCGTGAGCCTCCATCGCCTCGCACTTGGCCGGGTTGTTTGTCAGCAACCGCACCTTTGATATGCCGAGGTGGCGGAGTATGGCCGCAGCGGTGGCGTACTCGCGCCCGTCCACGGGTAGGCCGAGGGCGAGGTTGGCGTCTACAGTATCCATGCCGCTGTCTTGAAGGGCGTAGGCCTTTATCTTGTTGGCGAGCCCGATGCCGCGCCCTTCCTGCCGCAGGTAGAGAACAAGGCCTCGACCCTCCTCCGAGATCAGCGATAACGCAGCGGCAAGCTGCTCGCCGCAGTCGCATCTGAGCGAGCCAAGGGCGTCCCCCGTCAGACACTCGGAGTGCAGCCGGACCAAGGGGGGCTCGCCGAACGAGTAATCTCCCTTGCCGATCACTATGAATTCGAGGGGCGTTCCTTCGACTTCCAGCGCCTCGACCGTGAACCGTCCGTGCTTGGTCGGCAGGTCGGCCGAAGCGAGGTGGGTCACCTTTCGATGACCGGCGCGTTTAGCCGCCATGTCGTTCGTTTGATGGTCGAGATTTGTCGCAGGCGCGAAGGTGGCGAGATGGGGGTGCAGACATATTGACCTTTCGTCTAAGGCTGCTCTATTCTGGCGTCTTTCGCAGAAGGCATGTTGTGTGCCGCCTGGGGGTAGGTGGTATGCGGTTGGTTGACGGTACGCGGTTGACGGTAGACGGTTGACGGTAGACGGTAAGTCGTACGCCGTTGGTTGACGGTACGAGGTTGGCGGTGCGCGGTAGACGGTAGACGGTAGACGGTAGACTGCACCCGCTAGGGCGGGCGCTTCGCAATCGCTCCTTAGTTCACAGCACGACGTGTGAAACAGCTGCTTACCGGATCAGGGCGTCAGGTCTTCCAATGCAGGATCTCCGGCTTCGAAGCGGACACGGTGGCCGCCGGCCCCTACGCTGCGGATCACCGCGTCGTACACTCTGGATGCGTGGGCGACGTCATGGAGCTCGAGCGTCGCCGGGCCGTGGCCGGGCACCTGGACCGTGGTGAGTACGATCGTACCGAGGTTCAGCAATCGGGACAGCGGGCTCTGATGAAGCTGCAGATTGACGATAGCCGGCAGTGGGATGGCATCGCGGTGGTGCGACATTATGCCCGACTCGATCGTGACCGCGTGCTCGTCGATCGTGTAACGGTGACGGGCGCGTTCGATGAAGCCATACGCCACCATGAGAATGGCGAGTCCGGCGATGACCGCGGACATCAAGGCGGCCGCGCTCTGCGGCCAGTGGGCGGCCAGCGAAGCCGGTACCAGCCCATGACTGCGATTGACCATCAAGGCACCAATGGCCAGTAGGGCAGCCCACAGGATGTAGCGGACGATCGACGGCCGGACTGCCTCGAACGTCGTCACAGGTTCTGCCGGCCGCGTGCCGTCCTGTCCTACCAATGACGCCGGGCTCATGTTGTGTTGGGTCACGTCGATGTCCGACGGGGGGGCGTGGACGATGGTGGATGCCTCAGCCGGAACCTCGAGCAAGTCCTGTTTGAGGTCGAGGGCTGTCTCATAGCGATTCCGAGCCTCTTTTTCGAGCGCTCGCAGGACTACCGCGTCCATCTCCGGCGGCACCTGATCATTTACCGAGGACGGAGGAGCCGGTAGGTCGTTGATGTGCCGCGACGCTACGGCCAGAAGATTGGCACCGTCGAACGGCACCACGCCCGTACACATTTCATAGAGGACGACGCCAACCGCGTAGATGTCGGACTGGAACGACACCGGCTCGCCTTGAGCCTGCTCGGGGGAAAGGTAGTGGGCTGAGCCGAGGACTACCGCGGTTTGCGTTGCCGACGAGACGTCAACGGCTTTCGCGATGCCGAAGTCGGCGAGCTTAGCGGTTCCGTCTCGGGTCACCAAGATGTTTTGTGGTTTGATGTCGCGATGAACGAGCGAGTGCTGATGGGCGTACTCAAGGCCGTCCAGGACCTGGGCGCCCAGGTTGATCGTGGTCTCCACCGGCAGGGCGCCGCGCTCTACGATGATGTCCTTGAGGTTGCGGCCATTCACCAGCTCCATGACGATGTAGCGGCGTCCCATGTCTTCTCCGACGTCGTAGACGGAGACGATGTTCGGGTGGGCCAGCTTGGCCGCAGACTCGGCTTCCTGCTGAAACCGTTTGACAAAGGCGGGGTCGTCGATCAGGTTGTCGGCCAGAAGCTTCACGGCGACTCGCCGTCCAAGGCGTTCATCGGTTGCCACGAACACCGATGCCATACCTCCCTCTCCGAGCGGGCTCAAGAGGCGGTATCGGTTTCCGAGGATAAAGTCAAAGGCGCCCATGGCTCCTCACGCCCAACCCTTCTGGGGCAGCCCTTTGGCCCGGCGACGGGCCGATTCGGCGAAGAATCGACCTCCCCAGTACAGCTTCCACAGCTCGTACGCCGGTTGCTGGTGGCCGCGCGAATACGTTTCCAGATAGGTGATCTGACGGCCGCCGAATCCCTGCTTAAAGCGGGAGACGCCGTACATTTCCTGTCCGCGGGCCGGCACATCGGGGATACCGCGGAAGTCGTAGACCTGCGCTCCGCGCTGTTTCGCCCACTGGATGGCTTTCCATTGGAGCAGATGCGGAGCCATTACCTCGCGGTGCCGGTTGGTCGAAGCGCCGTAGAGGTACCACACGTACTTTCCGAGGTGGACCAACGTCACGGCGGCGATGGGGACGCCCTCATACCGGGCGATCAGCAGCTCGAACTGGTTCTGCTCCCAATAGAACCCGAACACGTCTCTATAAATCTCTTTCGGATGAATATAGAACTGATCGCGGAGGGCCGTCTCCTGATACATCTCGTAGAAGGCGTCGACCTCATCGGGGCGGCCCGCCGTCACGTCAACCCCCTTCTTCTCCGCAAGTCGAATGTTGTAGCGGGTTTTGGGCTTCATGGCGGAGAGGAGGTCGGATTCGGCAGGAGGAAGGTCGAGAACCCAGGTGCTGCGGGGCTGAGACGGCGGGTATATCGGTGAGTAATCGGCGTCGTGAAGCAAGGATGTCCAACGGCGGTCGCCGGCTTCGACGTGGGGCTCGATGCGGCTCGATACGGCGTTCAGGTCGCGAGCGACGTCGCTCAAACAGTTTGACATAACCGCGATGACCTCGGGAGTGGGGGCATCGACGACCGGACCGCGCCACACCGACAACTGCTGACGAGCCGTCTTCCTTATTGGATTGGCAGCCACCGACATGGCGGCGACGAGATCTGACCCGTCGACGAAGCCAAACCTGAGGATGTCACCGCCGAGCGGACGGGCGAGCTCACCCCAGGCCCAGCCTTGCTGGAAGTGGCACGACTGCTGGGAAGCAATGAAGGCATCCCAGGTGGCGGGATCTTTCCATTCCCGAACCGTCAGGCTCAACCGATCCTCCAGAATGACTCAGATCATGCGCTCGATACTATCAGGGAGCGCTATACGAGCGTTACATAATACGCCGTACCCTATATTGTCGCCATTCCGGCGACAGCGCGGTTGGTTGGGGAGGACGACATCGCACAGGCCGTGAGAAATCGCATACCAGGCATGGCGCCGCAGAGCCTGGTGACGGCGACGGCACTCGTCGCCGGCTCGCTGCTCGCCTCGCGAGTGCTGGGGCTGCTGCGCAACAGCATCTTCGCCGCTCTGTTCGGCACGACCACCGATTTCTCGGCGTATACCGCCGCCTTTCGCATCCCCGACCTGCTGTTCACGATCATCGCGGGAGGAGCGTTATCATCGGCGTTCATCCCGGTCTTTGCCGGATTACTGGAAAGGGATGACGAGGACCAGGCATGGCGGATCGCGAACACCGTGCTGAATTCCCTGCTGCTGATGATGGTTGGGGTCGCCATTGTCGCGTTCATTTTCGCCCCGCAGATCACCGATATTCTGGTTCCCAAATTCACGCCGGCAGTGAAAGCTGAAACAGCCAGCCTTACCCGGATCATGCTGGTGCAGCCGGTTCTTCTGGGGCTCGGAGCCTTGTTCGCGGCGATGCAGAACAGTTACGGCCGCTTTGTCTATCCGGCCATCGGTCCTCTGCTGTACAACCTGGCCATCATCGTGGGGACGATCATCTTTGCGCCGCACTTCGGGGTGTACGCGGCAGCTTGGTCGGTCGTGGTGGGGGCGCTGTTGATGTTCGAAATACAGATTTGGGGCGTCGCAGCGGAGTCCCGGCGCTTTCGGCCTTCCATCAACTGGCGCCTGCCCGGAGCTCGGGAGATTCTCAGACTGCTGGGGCCGCGGCTCATAGGGCTGTCGGCGTTTCAGTTCATGCTGCTGGTGACGACCTTCCTGGCGTCGGGGCTGACGTCGGCGGGATTCAACGCCATCACGTACTCGTGGGCCCTGATCATGTTTCCAGTCGGCGCGGTGGGCAGCTCGGTCGGCACGGCCATTTTCCCCACCCTGTCCAGGCAGTCGGCAGCGGCCCAGATCGAGCTACTGGAGCGCACCGTGCGGACCAGTTTGCGGGCCATATTCTTTCTGGCCCTCCCCGCAACGGTCGGCCTCATCCTGCTACGACGGCCGATCATCACGTTGCTCTACGACTACGGTAAGTGGACGCCGGCTTCCACGGACGCAACGGCCTTTGCCCTGCTGTTCTACTCGCTGGCTATCGTCCCGCTTAGCTCTATCGAGGTTATGGCGCGTGCCTTTTATGCGATGAAGAACACTCGCACACCCGTTCTCATCGCGGTTGGAGCCACGTTCGTCGACGCGGTTCTCAGCGTGATTCTCATCAGGTTCTTTTCGAAATCCAGAGGGCAGGGCGGCCTCGCACTCGCCACGGCTATCGCCACGTGGCTCCAGCTGATCTTATTGGGACGGGCGCTGCGAGGGCCGATGGGAGGCGTGATGAACCGCGAATTCAGAAAAGTGCTGACGGCGATGGTCCTGGCGACGGTGGTGATGGCCGCGGCAGTGTACGCAATGTTGCACCTCATTGGCCTGCTCGGCATCGGCGGTCAGACCTTCCGGGCACTCCTGGAAGTCGGGCTTTCCGTCACCACCGGTCTTGCGGTGTACGTCTTGATGGGACGACTGCTGCATGTTCCCGAGGTGGCGCGTCTCGAGGGTATGATCGGACGCGTCAAAGGGATGGGCCGCAGGTAGGCAGGAGCCTGGCAGAGCCCGTTCTGCTCTACCGGTCGAACTTCTTTCTTATGGCCTGGAAGGCGAGAAACATACCCACCAGCGCGTAGCCATAGCGGAGGCCTCGAAAGAACTGCCGGCCGCCGCGTGAGGGCCAGCGCTGCTCGGCCAGTCCGATCAGAATTCCAATGATTCTCGGCAGCTGGCCGACGATTAGCTTTCTGGAGAGAAAGGGCATGGGGGACTCCGTGGTACGAGGTTGGTTCACGGTACTCGGTAAACGGTTGACGGTAAGCGGTACGAGGTTGGTTGGCGGCGCGCGGTAGACGGTAGACGGTAAGGGGTACGAGGTTGGTTGATGGTACGCCGTAGACGGTAGGTGGTACGAGGTTCGCTCGCGGTACTCGGTAAACGGTTGACGGCTGGACGGTAGGTGTACGAGCTTGAGGTTGGTACGCGGTAGTCGGTAAACGGTACGCGGCGCGAAGTTGGTTGGCGGTATGCCGTAGGCGGTAGACGAGTGACGGTAGATGGCGCTAGATTGGCGGTTGACTGTGAAGGGTCGACGGCACGGGGTTACTGTCTACTCGGCTTGCCGGCGTGGGGTGATGGGGCTGCTTTTGGGATTATGCGATGTTTCGGGGAATGACGGGTGGTGGTTCGTCATTCCCCCAAACTCGCTTTATTTGTCTTGCCGGAGCCCTGTCCAAATTGGAGTACGGAGGTTCCGGCTTATGCGTTTTCGGCCCTTACTTGACTTCGACCGTAGCTCCGGCTTCTTCTAGCTTGGCCTTGGCGGCGTCGGCATCTTCGCGGCTCACGCCCTCGCGGACGGGCTTGGGAGCCTCGTCGACTACGGCCTTGGCCTCTTTGAGGCCGAGCTGAGTTAGTTCCCGAACGGCCTTGATCACGGCGATCTTGTTGGCTCCGACGCCAGTGAGGACCACCGAGAACTCGGTCTGTTCCTCGGCGGGAGCTGCGGCTGCCTCGGTAGGCGCAGCGGCAACAGCCGCGGCGGCGGGAGCGGCGGCGGTCACGTTGTACTTCTCCTCAAATAGCTTGACGAACTCAGCTATCTGGGAGAGGGTCATCGTGTCGAATTGATCTACGAGCTCTGCTGGTGACATTGCCATGGGTTTGTTGTTCCTTCCAAGTGTGATCTGAATGGTTTAGGGGTTGTTCTTCACTGCCACTTAAAACGGGGGTGAGAAGAGAGCTGCTGTTATGCCGCTTCCGGCTCTCCGCCTTTCTGCGTCTGTAGGGCTGAAACCGCATAGAGAACCTGACGCGCCATGGCTTGGGCTACTCCAAGAACGGCGGCGGCGGGCGCTTGTACGACACCTATCGATCGAGCCAGGAGGACATCACGCGGGGGCAGCTCGGCGACGGCGCGCACTTCATCCGCGGGGATTGCTCTGAGGCTGTAGATCCCGCCCTTAATGGTTAGGGGAGTTCGTGGGACCCGCGCCGCCTCTGAGATCAGCTTGGCGGCGGCAACCTCATCTTCCTTGCTGGTCACGATCGCCGTCGGGCCTAGGAACAGCTCCTCATACCCTTCGATCTTGGCGGCGGTTGCGGCCCGGCGTAAGAGGGTGTTTTTGGCTACACGAAACTCAACCGACTGCTCCCGAAGCTTTCGCCGCAGCGCACTGACATCGGCGACGTTTAGGCCGCGATAGTCGACGACGACGGTTCCTTTGCTCTCGGCCAAGGTAGCTGCCAGCTCTTCGGCGATTTCGACTTTTTGTTGGAATGCCATTCGAGCTCCTTTCTCGTTGGATTGGGATACGAGCTCCTACTGCTCGTCCTGTCTACCTGAGGTGGAGCGGAAACGCAAATCCCCGGCCTCCGGCCGGGGAACACTGAACAACTCGACGCCAGATGGACGCCGGTCTATCAATGCCTCGGCAGGATTCTTATGCGCTCGCGCGCCCTGCTGTCTCAGGCTATTTGGTTATCGAGTAATTCTAGCTGGATTGATCTCCGTGGTTCACGTTCTGTAGTAGCCAGGCACGTCCGTCTGTCGGAAGATGCCGGCGTGATTCGACAAGCTGCAGGCGTTAGGCAGCGCTCGGCTGGAGGGTCAGGGTTTCGGGCACGTCTAGGTCAACTGATGGACCCATGGTTGGCGCCAGAGCCACGGACTTGACGTACTGCCCCTTGGCTCCTTGCGGTTTCGCCCGAGTGACGGCGTCGACCATCGTAGCCAGGTTGTCGTGGAGCTGCTTCTGGTCAAATGAAACCTTGCCGATCGGCACGTGAATATTGCCGTCCTTGTCCACTGCGAACTGGACTTTACCCTTTCGGATCTCGTCGAGGCTGTGTTTCACATCGGTAGTAACCGTTTCGGTTCGCGGGTTGGGCATCAGACCGCGGGGGCCGAGGATGCGGCCCAGCTTGGAGACGGTGGCCATCATGTCGGGGGTCGCGAGAGCGACGTCGAAGTCGAGCCAGCCGCCTTGAATGCGCTTAGCGAGATCTTCACCTCCGACGTAATCGGCTCCGGATTCCTCGGCTTCCCGGGCGGCATCGCCCTGGGCGAAGACGAGAACCCTCAGCTTCTTGCCGGTTCCCGCCGGCAGCACGGCCACCCCGCGCACCATCTGATCGGCGTGGCGTGGGTCGACGCCCAGTCTCATGTGGAGCTCGACGCTGCCGTCAAACTTGCTGGTCGACACCTGCTTCACCAGATCGATGGCCTCGTCCGGCTCATACGAGCGGGTTCGGTCAATCTTTGAGATCGCCTCTTGGTACTTCTTGCCTCGGTGCATCTTACTGCTCCACTACCTGGAGACCCATGCTGCGAGCGGTCCCCTCGATGATCTTCTCGGCGGCCTCAATCGAATTGGCGTTGAGGTCGGGCATTTTTGTTTGGGCTATCTCCCGAATCTGCGGCCGGGAGACCGTACCGGCAGACGTCCTTCCAGGGGTACCCGACCCGTTGGGGATGCCGGCCGCCTTCTTCAGCAGCTCGCCGGCGGGCGGGGTCTTGGTGACGAACGAAAACGACCGGTCGTCGTAGATGGTTATTTCTACCGGGATAACGGTTCCCGCCTGGGACGAGGTGCGTTCGTTGTACTCCTTACAGAACCCCATGATGTTGACGCCGTGCTGTCCAAGCGCCGGGCCAACTGGGGGGGCGGGGTTCGCCTTGCCGGCCTCGATCTGCAGCTTCACGATTGCTTTTACTTTGCGTGCCACTCTTCGTTCCTCCTAGAGCTTCTCTACCTGGAGGAAGTCGAGCTCGACCGGTGTCTCCCGTCCAAAGAAGCTGACGAGCACCTTGACTTTGTTCCTCTCGGCCGACACCTCATCGACTACGCCGATAAACTCCGCGAACGGTCCGTCGTTGATACGGACGTTCTGCCCGCGAGTAAACGTCGGTTTCATGCGGGGTGCTTCAGTTTCAATCTGCTTGAGAATCTGTTTAACTTCCTGCTCTCGCAGGGGGGTGGGGTTGTTACCCGGAACCGACAAAACTGGTGACGCCGGGCGTGTTGCGCACCACGTTCCAGGACTTCGGCTCCATCATCATCTCGACCAGCACGTACCCCGGGAACACTTTGCGTTTTACGGCTTGTCGCTGGCCGTTCTTGATTTCCATCTCTTCTTCTTCCGGCACTATGACGTTGAGAATCCGCTCGCCGCCCTCGCCGTACATCGACTTCATGCGGTGCTCGAGGTTGCGCTTTACTTTATTCTCGTAGCCGGAATAGGTATGAATGACATACCACTGAGCTTCGGTAGCTTCGCTTTCGACATCCATGGAGTGTGTATCCTACTTGATGCCGGTGAGCGGGCCGACGATGCTGTTGAGGATCTGGTCGACAGCACCAAGGAATAGAGCGATGGCCAGGGTCATGGCGATGACCGCGATGGTCAGTGCCCGAGTTTCTTCCCACGTCGGCCAGGTGACCTTCCGAAGCTCGGCGCGGGACTCCTGGATGTACGTCATTATCGACGGCGGACGTCTTCCGGATGACGCAGCTTTGCCGGGAGAAGCCGGTCTTGTCGTTACTTGCTTTGCCAATCTAACCTCGTTTTAACCCGGCGGGGCCATAGATATACCGACTACGCCCACGCGGAGATGGTGGCAGGCCCGGCCGGACTCGAACCGACAACACCTGGTTTTGGAGACCAGTACTCTACCAATTGAGCTACGGGCCTACAGCGCGAACATTCTCCGTCGGCTCCAGGCAATGTCAATGTCGCCCTAAAAGAATACGACCGGCCCAGGTAGGCACGGTTCGTCTGAATTATACAGGTCGCCGGGCGTAAGCGTCCAACGGCTGGGGAGCACCGACCAACTCGAAATAGCGCTCAGCGGGTCTCTTTGTGGCCGGTATGGCGCCGGCAGCGAGGGCAGAACTTGGTCAGCTCTATGCGCTCTGGGTTGTTCTTGCGATTCTTGCTGGTGGTGTAGTTCCGCTCCTTGCAGTCGTTGCACGCAAGGGTAACGGGATTGCGGTTTTCTTTTGCTTTGGCCATGTCAGAATGACCTCCTTAGTATTCCGGTGTCAGGACGGGTCGAGCTGACGCTTATCAACTCTGCGGCAGCCGCCGGCTAAGGCGAATGAAGCCTCGCCCCCTCACATCTAGTTTAAGCGTTTTGGATTCGGGGCGCGAAGGGGAGTTATCAGTTGTCAGTTGTCAGTTATCAGTTGTCAGTCCAGGCGACCACGATCGCCCGGGCCATGGCCTCCAGCCAGCACTAAATAGGTGGAAATCGAGGAGTTCTCACGACGGCGGTGGGGTGCGCTCCGGACTGAGCTGCCGTCCGGACATGCAAGCGAATCTCCGGCATCGGGTCACGACCCGATTGTGGAATCCACAGCGTAAGAGTACGCTCAGCGTGGAGGTGATCACGCCTGATTGCCTCAGCGAGGGCCGGCCCTCCTCGCCCTGAGAACCATGCATTGGGCCTCTACAACTGTCGGTCCTGCGAGGAGTCCCATGAAAACCTTGTTCGCGATCATCTCAGCAACCGTGCTGGCTGTTGGGGCTCTTGCTCCTATCCCTGTTAGCGCGACGGACGGTCAGGCGAGAACAGCTCCCGCACTGGCTGCCACAGCGCCGAGATTCACGCGTGTCACCGTCGGCAGCCATTTCAGCTGCGGTCTGAGCAGAGTGGGAACGATCATTTGCTGGGGAAACAATTCGTTCGGGCAGTCCGAACCCCCGGGCGGACGCTTCGCGCAGGTCAGCGCGGGCGGATGGTCGCAGTGCTGCAGCCAGATCGGTGCTTTCGCCTGCGCGCTGCGGGCAACTGGATCCTCCGGCTCTCCGCTCACGTGTTGGGGGAACATCCCCAAGCCGCCGGCTGGAAACTTCATCCAGGTCAGTGCGGCGCTCGGCGCCAGTTACTCGTGCGCGCTCAACGCCGGTGGACGCATTACGTGCTGGGGTTGGGACTACCAAGCCAAGCCGCCGCCGGGAGTATTTACGCAACTCAGTGCGGCCGGCGACAATAATACGGCGGTAAATGACGGCTTCGGCTGCGCACTGAAGCGCAACGGCAGGCCGGTATGTTGGGCGGGCGAATACGGCGGCGCTCCAGGCCCCGCGCCTCCGGGCATCTTCACGCAGGTCGCCGCGGGAACCAACTACAGCGGCGGCTCCGACCAGAAGTATGCGTGCGGACTCACCCGGTCGAAGAAGATCATTTGCTGGGGCCATTTCCCGCCGGGGAATGCGCCAGCCGGTAACTTCACTCAGCTCAGTGTCCAGGGTAGCTCGATTTGCGGGCTTCTAACGAGTGGCAGGGCCATTTGTTGGGGAACCCATGGAAACCAGGCAGTACGGGCTCTTGGCACGTTCAGTCAGATCAGCGGCAACTGCGGCGTCCGGAGAGACGGCACGATCACGTGCTGGAGCCTCGATACCGGCACATCGATCACCTCTCCGACCGAGATAGCTCAGATCAGTGGTGGGGGTGGCTCTGCTTCCCAAAGCGGCGCGACGGCGTGCGGCCTGCAGATGTCGGGCGCCATCGTGTGCTGGGGCAGCTTCGACAGCTATGGCTTGCCCAGCTTCGCTAAGGGTCCCTATGTCGAGGTCAGCACGGGAGGTGACTTCGGCGACGCGATTGCTTGCGGACTCAGGCCCGATGGGCGGGTCAAATGCTGGGGTCGCGAACAAGCTCGGGTGACGGCTACCATCCCATCCGTTCGGTTCAAGCACATCACTGTCGGGCGGGACTTCGCCTGTGGACTGCGGCCCGGAGGCAAGATCCAGTGCTGGGGGCAGGTCGGCGGGACCTCCCTCAGCTCGATAAAAGGCCAGTTCGCTCAGATCAGCGCGGGTGGCGATAATCTTTGCGCCCTGACGCCGAAGGGCATTGCGTCGTGTTGGGGACTGGGCAGCGCCAGGCGAGGAGTGCCGTCGGGACGATTCAGTGGAGTTAGTGCCGGCGCCGACTTTGCGTGTGGCGTTCGGACAACGGGGAAGGTGATCTGCTGGGGCGACACGTCAGAGGGCAAGGTGTATCCGCCAGCTGGAAGCCGTTTTTCGCAGGTTAGCGCCGGCTCTTATTACGCTTGCGGGCTGAAGCTCGACCATGCGATTGTTTGCTGGGGAAGCCAGGGCAGCGCAGCCGATGCGACGAAGCCACCTCCGGGCTCGTTCACCGCAGTGAGCGCCGGGGTCGACGTTGCCTGCGCCATTCGGCGCGACCGGGGATTCATTTGCTGGCGGTCGATGAGTGTTGTGTATCCCGGCGGGACACCGCTGGGAGCATGACGCGGCGGCTTCAAGCCGCCACGATCCACAGGTATTAGCAAGGCAGCTGTCGGGCGGACGTCCTTGGGACCGGCTCGTGGGCCTGCTTCCACCAGAGGATCTATGAGCAATATGCCTACTTCTTCGCCGCCCCGTTGCGGCAGCGGGCCGCCGCCTACATATGTTGTGTGGGTACCTGGCGGTGGAGAGCGATGCAGCATGATGGTATGATGGAGTGATGGAAACAAGAAAGCTTCAGCTCTACGTGACCGAGGATCAGTACCAGCTGCTCAAACAGCGTGCGGGCAAACACGGTAGTATCGCTGCCGTCGTGCGTGAGCTGATAGATCGTTCCTACCAACCGGAGAGCACGGTGGCCGACCCCTTCGTCGAGTGGGTCCGAGCCGAGAGACAGGGAAGCGGAGACAGGTCGACCGCCGAGCAGGCTAAGCGGGACCTCTACCGCAAGCCTTTGTGAGGGCCGTCCTCATCGACTCCAGCGCCTTCCTGGCTCTGGCAGATCCTGACGAGCCTTCGCACCAGGCCGTGAGGAGTGCTTTCGAGGAGTATCTTGTTAGCGGCATGACGTTCCTCACGACCAATTTCGTGTTCGACGAAACCTACACGCTGATTTTGAGTCGGCTCGATCGGAGTCGAGCTATCGAGTGGGGCGACCGTCTCAAAGAGAGCCAGACGATCGGATTGATTCGCGTCGACGAGGACCACGAGGCGGCGGCCTGGGACATTCTCTTGGCGTTCGCAGACAAGGACTTCTCGTACACAGACGCAACCTCGTTCGCCGTGGCCAAGTCCCTCGCCATCGACGAGGCGCTATCCGTCGACCGGCATTTTCACCAGTATGGAAGCCTCCGGGTCTTGCCCGATCGTTCGTCCTAGACTCCGGGCGGCTCCTCGTCATCCATGTTGAGGCGCCAATTCAGGCGAAAGATGAGAGGAATGAATGTGGGTCACGCTGCTGCTAGGTGCGAGATAGCGGGCGCGCCGAAGGAGGAGCGGACCACGGTGCTCCGCTCCTCCAGCTCTGACTAGCCTCTTACGGATGAAGTGACTGCAGCTGCGACTTCAGCTTTGAGAGCCCACTGCTTACACTCGTCGAGCCGGTCAGGATGAGATTGACGTCTTGGTAGATGTATCCCGAGCCGGTGCCGTAATTGGTGCCAAGGACGGAAGCCGGGCGGGTCACGTCAGTCGTTTTTGCCGAGACCGCCAGGGCGGCGTTCGCCTTCTTGACCGACGAGAGCTTGCCGACGCTGGGCATGGTGGGCGCGATGCCGGAGTATAGTGCGCGGTAGACCTCGACCGGTTTGCTGGCGTAGTACCTGGCCCAAGCCAGAGACGCGCCTCGTACTTTACCGGTAGTGTAGCCATTGACGCCGACCTGCCAGCCACCGACGGTTGCCGAGGATTTGCCGCCAGGACCGGACGGAAGCGGAGCCACGCCGATCTTGCCGACCAACGCCTTGCCCTTGGTGTACTGATCCGCCCACATGTAGGGCCAGTTGCGCGCAAAGGCCGAGTTGCCGCCGAGGAAGGAGTTTTCGGTGAAGGTTTCGTTGTAGGTGGAGGCTAGGTCGGGAGGGGTGATCCCGCTTTTGACCCAGCTTCGAGCCTCGGTGAGGGCTGCTCTCGCTTTGGGGTTGTCGACGGTCACTTTGCCTTTGTTCGTGATGAAGCTTCCGCCGCCATACGAGGCGATCCACTCGAGCGCGTCACAGGTAAGCCCCTCGTATGCCGAGCCCTGGAACACGAAGCCATAGAAGCTCTTGTTCTTCTTCCGCTGGGCCTTCTGGATCTTCTTCGCCTCTGACGCGAGCTGCGTCCACTTGGTAGGCACCTTCATGTGGTACTTGTGAAGCAGGTCCTTCCGGTAGTACAGCAGGCCGAAGTCTCCCTGGTAGGGCATGGCGATCAGCTTGCCGCCGATCGTGTCGTTCTTGATCAGGTTCGGGCTCTCGAGCTTTACCAGTGAGCCCATTGTGCTCTTGAGGGGAGCCAGGTACTTACCGAACATGCCCTCCCAGACGACGTCGAGACCAGTCGCGTCGATGGACGTTGAGTGGGCGTTGAACACGTTCTGTAGCTTGGTTATGTTCGCCTGGGAGTCCTGCCCATTCCTCTCGATGAACTTGACGGTTATGCCGGTGCTCTTTTTGAATGCTTTGCCGAGGGCGACATCGGTGTTGTGGTCGGTTCCAACTGAACCGCCGAAGTAGCTGATCGTCGTTCCTCTGTACTTCTTATCCTGCTTGGCGTACGGATCCTTCGGGGCTGCCGGAAGAGCCGAGCTCTTGGGTGGTTTTGATTTCGGAGGTGGGCCGCCCTGACCGGACGAGCCACAGCCGGCAAGCGGCAGAATCGCAAACGCGGCGGCGCCCGCTACGCTGACTCCGAAAAGTGATTTACGGCTATACATAGGATCTCCTTTCTGGTGTGCCCCACTTGTGCGCGCTCAGCGGCATCATGGGGCCTTTTGTCATTTCGTCTGTCATCATCAGCCTACGAGTGTTTGGTGAGGGGAACGTGAGACCATCACTCATTCGTCGGACAACGCAAGACATATGCCGTAAGGAGATGTCAACCGCCGGTCCGGACAACCCGGAGAGGCGATGAGGGCCGAAGACCTTGCGAGGTGTTACAAGGGTCATGCCGGCAGAGAGCGACGGCCGCCGAAATAGATGTCGCGTTGTGGTCGAAGTGGCTCGTCTCCATCGACGAGGATGTGCCACCTGATGGGGATCGAACAGAGTCAGAAGATCCGAACCCTTCGACAGGCGTATCGCCTATGGGCAGTGACGGGGGACATGAAACTCGTTGCCGCGCGTGGAAGGAAGTACTTCTTCAGGAGCCACGGGGACAACTTAGTCGTAGTTGGGTGCTGTCTCACCGAGCTTCTCGGTCACTCGCTTGACGGGAAGAGTTTTGCATGGTGTAGGCGTGGGTGGAAATTGGCGTTGGGAGTTGTTATGTCTCGACAGCTCCGGCCGGGGGAGCAGCGCCGATCCGGGTTAAAGGCCAGTGTGACAAGATCGGGCAGCATGCTGGCATCGGACGCGAATTCAGTTGTACTCGTGCCAGACTACTGTCGTCACGTAAGCGGCTCGCTGCGCTTTATGTTGCTTGGTGAGCTGGCTAAACGCCGGGTTCGCCGTGGTCCCTTACGGCCAGTGTCGAGCCGTTCTGAGTGCTACTGGCAAACTAGCCTGTTTTGTAGCTATCTGGTAACCCTGATCGGGTTTGAGGACCGGGGACTTTGCAGCTCATAAAGCCACCAGCCGCATTGCGAAAGAAGCTCTACTTCGCCAACCTCCGCGGCCAAAATGTGTTGCGGCCGCTTGGCCATTTGAGCCGGGCCTGATCCGATGGCGGTGGGCCGACGGGCAGGTTATTCCCTATTTCGTGTGCTTCCAGGGCCACGGGTGCTGCCGTTGATTCTGGTGCATTGACACGACAGCAGTGCGGCGAAGTGGACCGAGTGCAGAGCCTTGCGGCACATGGAACTCAGTCTGGTAGGTGGCGTGCTTTTGCACGTGCGTAATTATCACGTTTTCCATGCCCTTCGCCTCCTTCACGATGCGTAGTCCGCTGTAGGGCTTCTGCTGTGCCACGGCATACCCGACTAGGGTCCGTGGGTGGACGCTCTGGGCCGAGGTGGACGGCCGGAAGAGTAGGAAGGCCGTGCCAGCGAAGGCGATGGCAAGGGCGACCGCCGCGATCTGGATCTTCATCGTCCCCACCTTTCTTCAGCCTGCGACAGTCTATCAGTCGGTACCTGCAATCGTCGGCCAGCATTTTCCGTTTCTGAGACGATGCATGCGGCACGTGCAACCACGAGGGCAGGACCGACAACAACATCGAGCTGTGATCCACGACGGCGACTGCCGCTCGCAGCAGAGAAATAGGCTGGAGACCTGATTGACATAGTGTGCGGCGAGGCCTATCGTGATGCTGCCAGGGAAGCGACACCGGCGCCGAGACGGAAAGTGAGGTTGAGCCCGGACAATCCCTGCTTCAACCCCAAGCGACTCGTCTTGTCGTAAACGGCGTCTGACTGAACGGGTTGTGGCGGGACGCGCACGACGAGAGACGGTGGGGTAAATCCAGTGGAAACACACCGGCATCCGTCTCCCCCGCTCGCTCGTAAACGACTAGCTCAGGATCCGGAGGGTCCAATGCACGGCAACCGCAGACCTCACATCTTCATCAAAGTAGTCGGCCGCATCGGCGCAATTCTTCTTTCAGGCGCTCTATTGCCCTCGATGGGCAATGCCGGTACTTCAAGATTCCTGACGAACCCCCTTACGAACTCTGTCGAGGCGCAGCCTACTGGCAGTTCGGCGGGAGACATCCACCCCGGCCATCTTGTGTACAGCACCGAGCTCAACCTGGGCACTAAGGCTACATCCGACGACAGCCTTGGTTCGCGCGTCGCCCTGAGCGCAGATGGCCGAACGGCGATCGTGGGTGCTCCCTATCGGACAGTCGATGGCAAGAAGAGTGCCGGTGCGGTGGTGGTCTACCGCTTTGACGGAAGCGGCTGGAGCGAGCCTACCGAACTCAACCTTGGGAGCGCGGCTCATGGACCGTACGGAACGAGTGTCGGAGACCTCTTTGGCCTGGCGGTAGCCTTGAGTGCCGACGGCAATACGGCCCTTGTAGGCGCTCCTTATAGAGAAGTGAATAGCTCTGGGCGTGGCCAGGGCGCGGCTGAGGTCTTCAAGTTCCGTGATGGTGGGTGGAGCCAGGCAACCCAGCTGAGCCTTGGCTCGCAGGCACGTGGCGAAATAGCGGGAGTCAACGGAGATTTGTTCGGGCTATCATTGGCTCTCAGTTCGGACGGGAACACCGCGCTTATTGGCGCACCCTATCGATCGGTAGGAGGCAAAGCAGGCGCCGGAGCCGCCTTTGTATACCGATTCAACGGTGGTACGTGGGGAAAGCCTACAGAGTTGAGTCTGGGGGCGCGTGCCGGAACGGGCGATGGCTTCGGTCTCTCGGAAGACCTCAGTGGAGACGGCAACGTTGCCGTCATTGGAGCTCCCTGGCGCTACCCATCAAACGGTGCTTCTGAAGGTGCGGCTGAGGTCTTCCGTTTCACTGCAGCCACGTGGGGAGATCCCACGGAGCTCAGACTCGAACCCAACGTCGGACATTACTTTGGCTATTCGGTCGCACTAACAGCCGATGGCGAGACGATGCTGGTTACAGGCGGACAAGAACCCGAGACAGGATCAGACGCCGAGATCCTGCGATTCGCAAACGGGCAATGGTCGGCCTCCGCTGCGCTTAATCTACCGTCGATTGGGCCGGCAGCTCTCAGCGGTGACGGTAAGGCCATACTCATTGGCGACTGTTGCGGGTCATCCCTCCCGGGACTTTTTTCCAGGGGCGCAGCCCAAGAGCTCAGATTGTCGGATGGAGTCTGGAGCCCACCAATCGAAGTCAGCCTTCCTACGCCGCCGGCCACGAACGAGCAGTTTGGCGTTTCCGTGGCACTCAGTGACGATGGAAGTGTGGCGCTTGTTGGCGCTCCGGGACAGAGCGTGGATGGCAACAAATGCCGGACCGGACGGTTCGGGACGGTGTGCCCGGGGGCGGCAGAGGTCTTCGTATACGATCCGATGGCTCTTTCGGTAATTGTGACCGTCAATGCCTCAGGTCCTTATGGATCGACGCCGAATTTGGCTGGCCTGCTTCCGGACGACCCGCGCATCCGCTACTCGCCTCCAGCCGAGGCCGCTAACATTACCGGTATGCTGACCTGCGGGACGAGCGCCACAAATACCAGTCCAGCGGGACGCTACCCGATCCTGCAGTGCGTCGGATTGTCAGACCCCGGTCATGCCATGGCCTACGATTACGCAGGCAGCAGCTATGATGTCCTTCTTGCACCGGTGACCCTCGCATATACCGGCCCTAGGTCGATAGAGAGAGGCGCAAATGTGAAACTCTCGGCCAAGTTGACGGACAGGAGAGGCGTTCCTATCAGCGGGCGCGTGCTCCGGATGCAGATTGGTCGGGGCCACTACACACAGTCCTGCGTCACGCACAAAACCAACACAGCTGGCAGAGCGGGCTGCGTCATCAAGAAGGTGGCGGCATGGAAGTCGCCCAACCCCGCGAGAGTCTGGTTCGACGGGGATTCCCCCGGCCCCAACTACGACTATGCTCCGGGTTATAAGAGAACGCCGGTGACTATAGTCAACTAGAAGACAAGATGAGGCGAGTGCGCATGCGCACGTCCCTGCGCCGGTGGTTCTTGGACCAGGGTCCCCGCAGGGAACCCAACCTGCGCCTCTGGATTTGTGCTCGGCTGCCCCACTCGAGCAGAGAGCTAGCAACACATCGGAGTAGGTTGCAGGCAACACAGTAGGCACGGGTGTAGTGCGGCCTGTACCGGGACCTTCTGAGGAGGTCATGGACGAGATTCCTAGGTGAGGCACGTAGACAGAGTTGTCGTCGTAGCGCAATGGCTACAAGAGTTTTGGCTAAACACTGGAGCCCCAGGAGAGAATCGGACTATCGACCTCATTCTTACCAATAATCTTTTCGCGGTGACACAGACCGACATTTGGCGTCATTACGGCAAATCTAATTAGAACATGTGTTAAGTAAACAGCTCCTTTTGATGCTCAATTGGTGTAGTAGCTGGTGTAGTAAACGCTGGCACCGACGCAGAACACAGATGGCAGGTGTAGTTGAAGGGGTGGTAGGATGTTGGCCGTGATGCTCCCGGTTTGCGATGTCCCGACACCAGACATTGTCCGCGGCGTGCCGATCTCTGACCACAGCCACTATTGCAGTTACCTGCCTCCGTTGGCCTATAGCAGCGACTGCTTCAACTGCCCTGTCCGCCGGCTGGCGATCGCCTCGACTGCCACGGTGCTTATGCACGCCATCAAGGCGAATTTGCGAGATGAGGAATTGAAAGATTCTGTCATCCCAAGCGATACCGACGAGTATCTTGACCGGCCCGAGACGGGACAGGACAAGCCAGTTTGTGCTGCGACGAGTATCTTCTCGAGGCGGCCATCTGCAAAGTCGCTCCTGGCTCTGCGTCAGTTCGACAGTAACGAGCTGAGCGCGTGAACGTCTGAGGACGTCCAGGTGTTTTGCCCAGAACAAAGCCTTGAAAGGAAAGACACCATCGAGGACATTTAGAGAGGAGTAACGAGATGTGGGGAATACGCAGTTCATAAGGGCGCGTTTGGTTCGAGTGTCGAGTGCTCGTGAGGAAGCCAGCTCAGGGAGGTCTACAGAGAGCAAGGCCTAAACTGCATCGGCAGAGCGGCAGGACGATAACCACTTGACTCGGCCGCATCCGCTCGATTGCGATGATCTTCTGCATGGAGGCAAGTACGCGCCCGGTTCCTCTGCCTGGGCCTCTTCGGCTGGCTCGGCTGATGCAGCCATCTTCTTCCGGGTTATGCCGTGCCGGAGCGCGCTATTCTCGACGGCCCCCAGCATTTACTTCTGATGTCGGCATCGCGGGCGGATGGCATGCTGAAGCAGAGGTGATCTCGATGTTGCCGGCCCCTAGCGAAGATTCGTCTGCATAATCTCCGACACACCGCCGCGACGCTACACCTGCAGGAACGTACGCATCAGCGTGCGGTCCAAGCGATGCTTGGTCACGGCTCCTGGGACCTGACGATGAACACGTACTCGCACGTCACGCGGATGATGCAGCGCGACGCGGCTGACCGAATGGATGCGCTGTTCCGCAACGAGGTGCTGGATGTTGTTTGATGACCGGGAGCGAGCCGACGCCAGTCCACGACAGAACGGCGAGAGTAGGTATGAGTTCCTGGACCGCGTTGCGGGAGACCATCGGAATTGCGTTCGTCAGCTGATGAATGATTGGATCGACCACTATCCGGAGGACGAACGAGCAGAGCTCATTGCCCGACTCAAGAGTAGAAGCGATGAAAGCGTTACTGCCGCCTACTGGGAGCTGTATATTCACGAGACGTTGAGACTTGAGGGGTGGAAACTCACTATCCATCCTGAAATCGAGGGCACCCGTCGCTCCCCAGATTTCCTGGCAGTGCGAGGGGACGATAAGATGTACGTCGAACTCACGGTTGTCGGAGTCAGCCAACTGGATGCCGGCGAGCAACAGAGACTCCAAAGAGCCCTAGGTGCAGTCAACGAGATCCATTCGCCAGATTTCTTTCTTGAGGCAGATGTCGTCTCCGTAGACCCCAATTCAGCGCTGTTGAGGGAGTTGAAGTCCGAAATGGCCACGTTTCTGGCTGGACTCGATGCGCCTCAAGTCCGAGAGGCCGTGAAGAGTAACGGCGTGCAGGAGCAGCCGGGGCTTAACACCCGCCCAGGGCCCGGTTGGGAGATCAACTTCTACGCATGGCCGGTTGATGAAGGCCCGACGCGTGGTCCTGAGGCAGCCACGGTTGGTATGCAGGTGCCTCATGGGTTTCAGTTTGTGGACTCGGTGAGTCCCTTTCTGCGCCGACTACACGATAAGAAGAAAGCTTATGGGGAGGAGCTCTCCTGTCCCTACGTGATCTGCGTGCTCGATTTATCGAATGCTCCCGCGGAGGGTCTTGATCACGAAATCGGTCTCTATGGACGAACACATGCCTACTTCGACGTGACTACTAATCGGGAATACGGTGCATCACGGCTACCAGGCGGTTTCTGGCGAGACCCGAAACGGGATGGCTCAATGGTGTCGGCTGTTCTGACCGCGCACGACCTGCATCCCGCGACTGTGGCTCTCGTGCAGCCCGCTCTTTGGTTCGCTCCAGCACCGAAGCATCCACTGAGTCAGATACCAGCGCCCATCTGGTGTGGCCGCCAGTTGGCGGCGCACGACCCCTTGGGGATCGTCAAGACCCCGGCAGCACTGGCGCCTATTGATCTGTTCGGCTTGCCTGATGACTGGCCCGGTCCTGGCGCGGGATTCCAGAAGTTGGCTGAATTTGGCCGCGCATTGGCCGGGCAGCTAGACGAGTCGGCCTCAGACGAAGCGTGAATTGGCTGAAATACTTGCGGGGGTGGCGGGACTCGAACCCACGACCGTCGGTTTAGAAGTTCTACGTTCGGCCGTCCGAGCAGGTCCTAGAACGTCCAAAAGCCTAATGATTACGGGGAAGGCGCCTATGCTCCTACACCCCCTGGACTTAGCAGGAAATCTGTGGATAGCTGAGTTTTGCTACATTCCGAAGATTTGCGAGGGAAGGGCTTCGAGCAAGCTGGTAGCCAAGGCTTTGGACGTCGCTTGAGCAACGAGATGCTCAACCTCCAAATGGTAACGACCCCGAGTGCTCATCGAGAAGGCAACGTCCACTAGAACCGACAACAACATCGAGCTGTTGACCCACGACGGCGACCGCCGCTCGCATCGGAGAAGTAGGGCCGAGACCCGATTGACATTGTGTGCAACGAGGTCTATCGTGATGCTGCCAGGGAAGCGACGCCGGCGCCGAGACGGAAAGTGAGGTCCGGTGTAGACAGTCCCGACTCACCAGCCCAGTCACTCCTCAGGTCAGAAATTGGGGCCACGGCAACGACACGGTGTCGTGCCTTGACTCCGCTTTATGGCGCATCGAAGTGCGCCGGAGGAGTAAACCCATGGAAATACACAATGTTCCCACGTGTCAACGATGGTCTCGATTCCTCCTGGCGGGCCTTCTGGGCCTGTCCACGGCAGGAGTGTTGGCAGCGAGAACGCCACTGGTCCAGGCGGCGCCTAGTGTCTGCCCGAAGACCGAGGGGAAACTTCAAAGTTCAATAACCACCGCGGGCGACGGCGGCACCGTGAGGCTGTCCTGCGCATCTCGTACAACCATCACTTTCTCCACAACCATACACATCACCAAAAACGTGACCCTTGACGCAAGTGGATCGCGCGCCGGCATCATCCTCACCGGCAACAAAAACCTATACGATGTCACGGGCTCTCTCGGCCTAAACAGCATCACGGTCTCGAAGGCAGCGAGCCCGCTGTATATCCACATCGGCGCCACAGCCAAGATCAAGAACAGCACGTTCAGCCTCGGGGGAGCGATCCTCAACGCTGGCAGCCTTACGGTGACCAACAGCGCCTTCACAGGAAACTCCGGCTCCGACGGGGGCGCAATCAACAACGACCATGGCACAGTCACAGTTACCAATAGCACCTTCACAAAGAACTCGGTCGCGCAGGACGGCGGCGCGATCAATAGCGACGAGGGCACCGTAACCGTCTCCGGCAGCACATTCGACAGCAACGGCGCCTGGGAAGGGGGCGCGATTTCTGATGTTGGTCAGAGCCCACTGCTCACTGTCAGCGATAGCACCTTCTCCAACAATTCCGGACAGCACGACGGCGGCGCGATCCTTGGCGGCGGCACCATCACGGCCTCCACCTTCGTAAAGAACTCGGTAGAGCAAGACGGCGGCGCGATCTTTGGCGGCGGCACCATCACGGCCTCCACCTTCACAAAGAACTCAGCAGGCCACCGGGAGGCGCGGTCTTCGGGGATGGCGCACCCTCACCTTCAGCAATGACACCTTATCGAACAACTCAGCGCACTACGGCGGCGCGATTGCGTTCTTCGTTCCCGCTCGCTCACATTTACTAACAGCACCATTGCCGACAACAGCGGCGGCGCGATCGGTGACATCGACAATGGTGGCTGCTCAGCGTGACCACCAGCATCATAACCGGCAACCCGGAGGCAACTGTGAGGGCGTGTACGCCATCACTGATGGGGGCTACAACCTGATCGACGACAACGGGCACGAGTGCGGGTTCACTAACAGCACCGACATACTTAATACAATTCCTCAACTTAGGCCTCTGGCGAACAACGGCGGCCCCACGCAGACCATGGCCCTGATTCCGACGAGTCGGGCGATCGACGCCGTCCCCGTACTTTCCGGCGTCTGTCCGAAAACCGACCAGCGCGGAGTGAGCAGACCAGACAATGGCGAGCAGTCCTGCGACATCGGCGCGTACGAGTACGAAGGCCCCGAAGGCGTTATCCTCACGTACAAAGGCCCAACATCGATCAGAACGGGCAAGAGCGTGTCCCTCGCTGCCAGGCTGACGGCCGTAAACGGCAGGCCCATTAGCGGACGCGTTCTGCGGATGCAGATCGGCAGGGGTCGCTACGCGCAGTCATGCGTCACGCCGAAGACCGACCGCACTGGCGAGGCCCACTGCGTCATAAACCATGTGAAGGCCTGGACTTCGCCCACGCCTGTCAGAGTCTGGTTCGATGGTGATAAGCCGGGTCCCAACTACGACTATGCTCCTGGATACGTCAGGGCGTCAGTGAACACTCAAGGAAGGATCGGGGTTTGCCCCACCACAGAGGTAAGGCTGAGAAGCGCCATAACGACCGCAGGAAAAGGCAACACCGTCAAGCTCTCCTGTGCATCCCCGACAACCATCACGCTTTCGAGACCCATCAAGATCACGCAGAAGATGACCCTTGATGCGAGTGGTTCATCTGGTGCGATTACTATTAGCGGCCACAAAAGCACTGAACTCTTTTACGTGACGGCGTCCCTATCGCTTAAGAGCCTGACACTGTCGTACGGATATGCCAACTCGGGCGGCGCAATCTTTATCGACCACGGGACCGTCACGGTCAGCTACGGCACGTTCTCCAACAACCTCTCAGGGAACGAGGGCGGTGCCATCGACAACGTCGGCGGCACTCTCACCGTCACCAACAGCACCTTCTCCAACAACAGTGTAGGGTTTGACGGCGGCGCAATCGCGAACTGGAACGGCACCCTCACCGTCAGGAACAGCACCTTCTCCCACAACTCCGCTCCATCGCAGGAGGGCGGTGCGATCCAGAACGTTTTCGCGAGCACCGCCACGATCACGAACAGCACCTTCTCGGACAACTCCGCCTATTCAGGCGGCGCGATCCTTAACAATGCCGGCGCCCTTGCCGTCACGAACAGCACATTCTCCAACAACCCCGCCGGAAGTGGCGGCGGCGAGATCTTCACGTCCGATGGCGGTAGCCTCACCGTGACGGGCAGCATCATCGCCGGCAACTCGAGCCGGAGACTGCTCCGGAAATGCTCTCACGGACGGCGGCTACAATCTGATCGATGACAACGGAAGCCGCTGCGGGTTTACAGCTAGCACCGACATCCTGAACTCCGACCCACAGCTTGGACCCTTGGCGAGCAACGGCGGTCCGACCCAGACAATGGCGCTAAGTCCCACCAGCCCGGCCATCGACGTAATCCCGGTTTCGTCCGGCGACTGTCCGACAATCGACCAGCGCGGGGTGAGCAGACTGGGCAAGGGGGAGTCGTTCTGCGACATCGGCGCATATGAGTATGTGGTTCGGGCTCCCGTTACCATCGCGTACACCGGCCCGACGTCAATCAAGAGAGGCAAAAACGTATCACTCTCGGCTAAGCTGACAAACACGACCGGTGACCCTATTAGCGGACGAGTCCTTCGGATGCAGATCGGCAAGGGACGCTATATCCAGTCGTGCGCGACGCCGAGAACCAATGCCAGAGGCAAAGGGAGCTGCGTCATCGAGCATGTCATGGCCTTCAAGTCGCCTAACCTCGCCAGGGTCTGGTTCGACGGCGATCCCGCCGGTCCCAACTACGACTACGCGCCCGGGTACAAAAGTACGCCTGTGAAGATAGTTATATAGGCTCCTGAGGGGCGAGCAGTAGGCTAGACCCCGCCCCTGGCCTTCGTGCGACAGCTCAGACCTGCGACAAGGACGGGTTCGGCCGTTGGCCTAGCTAGCCGTATACGCGGCGCTGTGAGACAGCCCATGGACTTCGTGCAAGAGGGGCGGCGACCATAGCAATATCGACGACCTCCCCGACTTCAATTGATCTCTCCATACCGAGGGTGATTGGTGGTCTCGTCCTATGGGCTCACGGGGTGTGCATGGAGTTCAATTGCAAGGGACTCACGCCGGCTCCTTGAAAACCATGTGGCCCATGCACAAGCGCACGCCTGTGCTTCGGCACGTGCATGGCGAGCACTCAGTTGGACACCGATGCTCAATCAGAGTCGAGCGCAACGACTTTGAAGTTCGATAGGCTCGGGTCCATGCAGATCCCTTGATGTCCGTAGTTGGCGTATTTTCGCCAGCAATCTCGAATACCCTTATAGAGGGACGTTACCGGACGTGCGTGGACGCTGAGTTTTGCACCACGGTTTGCACCGCACTTATGTGGTCACCCGAAGCGCCTCAGGAGCAGTGACGTATTCGGCCGCCTCAACCACGGTCGTAACTGCGAACGAAGGCTTCTAATCCTCAGGCCACGCATTTTGCGGACACACTGCGCGGATTAGCGCCGCAATAACCTCGATGTAGCGTCACTCGGTTGCTGCAGCGAGCCATGGCAGTGTGAATTGGTGTGCGGTTCCCGATAAATCTATTCTGTACTCGTCATTCGAATGCGTGTGCAGCCGCCAGCCGCCGAGCTCCGCACGTTCGTCGCACGACTCCCCGCACCGAGAGACTAAGGCGCGGGCACAACGATCCAGGCGGATCCATTCCAGCGCTCTGCCAGCAGCCCGCCACTCGGTTCCACAGAGCCGGTAGCCATGCAGCTCGTCGGCGATACACAAGAAATGGTGGTCAGATAGCTGGCGGTGCTGTCGACAGGTGTCGGCGCGGGCGGAAGCAGCGACCAAGAAGTGCCGTCCCAGCTCTCGATCACCGACTCGGACTGTCTACGGTCACCCGAGACGGCAATGCAGTGCGTCGTATCGGGGCACGATATGGCATCGAGTCCCCAGGCAGAGGTCCGTGGGAGGCTTTGGAGAGTCCACCGTAGGCCATTCCAGTGCTCTGCCACCGGGACCGTGCGATTGGTGGCGGGCCGAGATCCGACGGCCATGCAGCTGTTGGCGGCCGCACACGAAACGCTTCCCAGGAGGGTCCCGCTGGCGGGGTTCGCAAGCGTCATGGCGTGCCATTTGGACCCATCCCAACGCATCGCGCCTCCCTGTCCATTGTGGAAGTCGTTGCCGACGGCAATACACAATCTCTTGGAGACGCAGGAAAGCTCGCCGGGGATGATGCCTTTGGCGAATCCGCCCGGAGGGGCCGCAACGGTCTTCCATCTGAACCCAACCCAGACGGAGTCCAGGCGTCGGCCCGGTGTTTTCGGGGCTACTAGCATCCTCCCGACGCGTTAAGTCAACGCGACCTTCCAGGCAGGCGGAAGTCATGGAGCGTCGAGAACACATCTACCGCCACGATCTCCCACTTATCCAGCTTGCTCAGCTTCAACCTGTATTCGCCCGAGGAAAGCTCCCTGGGCTCGACATCTCAGAATGGAGCGACGTCGGTCGCGACTGCTCTACAAAATGCTGGATAGAATCGCTCGGCAGCCGCCTGGATTCCTCACTCTTTGGCCCGAAGCTCACCGGTTTTCTTGCCGATGAGAGTCGCGACAATCGAAAGTTCTGTAGATATGAATGCTGCAGTTATCGGCGGCGATCCGCCAATAGGGCATCAGGTCCAGACCCGATAGCAATTGGGAGAGATTCGGGGTACGATAATGCTGAGGCAGCTCACGCGCTGAATGCGCTGAGTGAGGCCCGGCACTCCTCGCCCGGAACAGGCAGTTCGATGGGCCGTCAAACGGTCGGATTTGCGAGGAGTACCATGAAATCCACAATCGCCCTGATCGCCGTAATAGGGCTTACTGTAGTCGCTTTCGGCGTTGCCCCGGTCTCCGCTGCTCCTGGCCATGTCCGGCTGGTGATCACGTCATCCATGTACACCGGTGTTCACCCAGCTCAGCTCCGGCTATACCTTCGATTGTGGCCTGACGAACGCAGGGCAACATCGTCTGCTGGGGAAACAACGACTGGGGCGCGGCGGATCCTCCTAGCGGTCACTTCATCGCAAGTTAGCGCCGGCGGCGGGACTACATCCAGCCGTTTCCATCGCCTGCGGCGATCCGCACCGGAGGCGATGTCGTCTGCTGGGTCGGCGGCATGTCGGGTGCTGGCCCCAAGCGGTCACTTCACGCAAATCAGTACTGCGCTGGGAGCCAACTACGCGTGCGGAATCAAAGTTGGCGGTGTCCTTGAGTGTTGGGGTACGATTTACTCGCCCTTGACCCTGTGCCCGGTGCGAGGTTCATTCAGGTGAGTACGGGAGGTGGCTTCGAGAATTACAACGGTTTCGGCTGCGGGATACAGGTCAACGGGCTAGGCACATGCTGGGTACTCCCGAAACGATGGTGGTCCCGCTCCCAAACCTATACCGCCGGACCGATTCAGCCAGGTCAGCGTAGGGTACAACGGACTCCCCGAAACGGGGGAGGCCCATTCGCCTGCGGAGTAACGCGCTCCCACAAGGTTGTGTGCTGGGGACACGTTCTCCATGGCGTCGCGCCCAAAGGCAGTAACCCAAATCAGCGCCTCTCATGACTCCCTGTGCGGACTCCTGTCGGCTGGTCAGTCGTTTGCTGGACTCAGTTCTTCAAAGACGACAATACGCCCTACATCAAGACCATGACCCCTCGGGGAAGTTCACCTACGTCAGCGAGGCTAACATGTGGATTGAAGAAGGATGGCTCTGTCGCCTGCTGGGACGCCTCCGCCCGTAGACCTTCGATACTCCCACCGCGCTGAAATCCGATTAGTGCCGGCGCGGCTTTCGGTCGACCGGGCATTTCCTGCGGCATCCTGATTTCAGGATCCGTCGACTGCTGGGGCTATCTATCAACTCGGACCTGCCCAGCGTGGCCCGGCCACTATATCCAGGTTGCCGTTGCCGGCGGCAACGAAGGGATCCTCGCCATGGCTTATATGTGCCTACTGAGCGCCAAAGGCCAGATCGTCTGCGGGGAAAGCTACCCGCCTGGGCAGTACCGTCGGGAAGATTCACACAGATCAGCGCCAATATAGCGTTTCCGCTTGTATGCGCACTCAAAGTTGGTGGCCATATCAGTTGCTGGGACGGTTCGGACTGGTTGTACCCGTACCCCTCCACAATACCCGGCCGCTTTGTCCAGGTCAGCGCGGGAGCGCTTAAAGGAGTCCCAGACGTGTGTGGACTGAGTTCTCGTGGAAAGATCACCTGTTGGGGGAGCCGCCAATATCCTCACGTCACGTGCCGTCCGGAACATTCACCGAGATCAGCGGGAACGGATGCGGACTCGAGAAGGGAGGCGCCATCCTCTGTTGGGGCAACGAAGCAGGCTTTCATAATGGTCCTTTTACTCAGATGACTGCGGCGGACAACTTCGCCTGCGGGCTAAGGCCAGGAGGAGCCGTCACTTGCTGGGGCTTCCCCTGGCCGAAGGGGACGTTCTCCGAGTTCAGCGCCGGACACGGCTGCGCCTGTGGAGTGAGGCCCGACGGCGGAGTAGAATGCTGGGGTCAGAACGTGAAGTATCCGGCCGGCACGCCGCTCGGAGTAGATGCATTTGCCCAGTGAGCAGGTCAGTGGCACATGGGTGCTCGGACGAAAGCCTGCGTCGGAAGGCAGTCTGCTGGTATACGTCATGGTCGGCAACGCCGCTCGGGCGGCCGAGGCAGTCGTAGGTGCCGGCGGGAAGATCATCACCCCTGTATCGCAGGATTCGCCGAGGTCTTCTTCACGTTCAGCGATCTGGCAGGCAACGTGCTCGGTGTGTATCAGCAGCCCGCTTTAGAAGAGCAGCCCGCCCTCCTTCCCAACGCTTTGTCAGCGCGAGTCGAACTCCAGCGATAAAGTCCGGCGCCTCCGCGTTCATGCCGCCTGGTGCCCGAAATTGGCGACCATGCGGAAGCTCGTGTTTTACATGGCGCTGAGCCAGTAAGGGTTGCCCCAGCATGCAAGTTTTCCGCTAGTTCGCACCGCGCATGCGGAATCGCCTCCTAAGCTGATCTCGGCGAACCTGCCCGAAGGGCGCCGCCTTTCGAAACCGGCCTGGTAGGGTCCCCAGCAAGCTAGAGTGCCGGCTGTCTTCACGCCGCACGCGTAGATGCCGCCAGCGCTGATCTGCCTGAACCTGCCCGAAGGAGAAGGCACGCGATTGTCGCCCCAGCAGGCAACATGGCCGTCGGCGAGCACCCCGCACTCGAGCCCCCATCCGCCGCTGACTCGCGTGAACCTGCCCGCAGGAGGTGTCGCCTCGCCGAGGGTGTTCGATCCCCAGCAGGCCACGGTGCCGTCGGTCCGCACGCCGCAGCCTGATGCGAACCCTCCGACACCTACCTGTTTGAAACTACCCGATGGAGGCGTTGCCTGGCCAAACGAGTTGCTCCCCCAGCAGACCAAGCTGCCGTTCGTTCGCACCGCGCAGGCGAACGAGAAACTGGCGCTGACCTGCTTGAACCTCCCTAAGGGAGGCTGTACGTGGCCTCCCCAGCAGGCTAGCTTGCCGCCGACCCTCACCGCGCACAGATAATCTGAGCCGCCAATGCTCACCTGGCTGAACCTGCCCGAGGGCGGCTTCGCCAGACCATAGTTGATCCCCCAGCAGGCCAGCCTGCCGCCATTTCGCAGCCCGCACGCGAGGCCATCGCTGCCGATGCTGACATGAGTGAAGCTGCCCGAAGGAGGGTTAGTGATGCCTCCCCAGCAGACTAGCTTGCCATCAGGCCGCAGCCCGCACGCGAAGTTGTATCCGGCGCTTACCTGAGTGAACTTGGCCGACGGAGGTCTTGTGTCGCCGTAGTGATTACGACCCCAGCAGGCTAACGACCCGCTCGTCCGGACAGCGCACGCGTAGTCGCGGCTGATGCTCACGTGAACGAAGGTGCCTGTCGGAGGGGTCGCTCGACCGTATGTGTTATCGCCCCAGCAAGCCAGCGTCCCGGCAGTGCGTACCGCGCAAGCGTAGTCGTAGTCGGAGCTGACTTGGGTGAAGCTTCCGGAAGGGGGAGACATCACGCCAATCCCATAGTCACTCCAACAGGCCAGGCTGCCGCTGGTCCGCACAGCGCAGATCCCATCAAGTTGGCTGAACGTACCTGACGGCGGGGAAGCCTCGCCTATCTCGTTTTCTCCCCAGCAGGCAAGGGCGCCGTTTGTCATCAGGCCACACGTGGAGACCGCTGTGCTGCTGACCTGGGTGAAGGTACCCTGCGGAGGCGTAAGCTGGCGTTGTTCCTCGGGATCGCCCCAACAGAACACGCTACCGCCGACCCGTACCGCGCACGTGACCTCTCCTCCCGTTCCGACCCCGGTGAAGGTACCCGAAGCGGGTTTCGTGATTCCGTCGGGTCCCGCACAGACGAGGGCCCCATTGGTTCTGACAGCGCAGAAGCCGCTGTAGCCGGTCGCGACCTGAGCAAATGTTCCGTGTAAGTCCGCTGAGGGTTTTGCGATTGCTGTGAACGGTGACGGGCAAAACACCGATGCGGTGCCGACTAGCATAAAGGCGGAGATGACTGCCGGGATGGATTTCATGATACTCCTCGCAGGATGACCGTGTGAGGACCCATCGAACTGCGTGTTCCGGGCGAGGAATTCCGGCCTCACTCAGCGCATTCGCGCGTGTGCCACCTCTATCATGAGCGTACTCTTGCGAGGTGACTTCCGCAATCGGGTCTCGACCTGATACGCGGCGAGTAGGCAAACGCGCGCGTGCCTCGTACCGCATGGCCGTTCGAGTCAACAGCGCTCACGAAACATGGACCGGCGTCGGGCTACAAGACCTCGGGCGCGTGGCTGTCCGCCCACGGATGCTTAGCGAAACCTTGAGGGAAACGACCAGTGAACAACGCATATTACACGGATCGTCGGCAGCATCGCAGGCGTGCTATTGATCGTCGATACCACGGCTAGCGCAGTCGCCGGTCCTGCTGCGAGGGCCAACCCGCGCTACGAGCGCGGCCGTCGTTCAGGACGCCTTCACTCAGCTCAGTGCCGGCTGGGGTTCAGCCTGCGGGATCAGGGAAAATGGCAGCCTTGCCTGTAGTAACCGTGTTGGTGTGTCAAGTTTTAGGCTTCCGTATGGCCGTTGTCTGGAGCACACCTTCGGGCGACTCGAGACCAATGATGCCTGAATCCTCTCGGCTCTCTGTCGACACCTCCTCGCTGATCGAACGCTGGGGGCCACCTCCCCCCAGACCCCCCACCTCTTTCACACAGCAGGGGATGTCTCCGAGGACTGAGCGGCTCGTGAGACATTTCTCCAGTTTGGGTCCCACATTTGGCGCTTGCGCACGACCGCGTTGGTCATACGAAGCAGCTTGTGCAGGCCGGCCACGATTGCTACTTTCTGTGGCTTTCCATGCTGCAGCAGACGAAGATAGAAGGATTTGACCGGACCCTCGGCACGACAGGCCGAGATGGCTGCCATGTAGAGCGCGTGTCGAACGTTGGCTCTGCCTCCACGGATGAAGCGGACTCCGGATCGAGACCCACTGTCGGCAGCGAAGGGAGCCGCCCCGACCAAGGCGCCAGCTTCTTATGAGAAATCGATGGTCCTCCGATATGGCGAACGGTCGTGGCTCACCAGCTTCGCAAGCATCCCGGCGAAGCCGGTCTCCCGCGCATTAGTCCCCATGGTCTTCGACATACGTTGCGACCATCGTGCTTGAAAACGGCGTTCAGCCGAAGCTCGTCCAGGAGTGGATGGGTTCACAAGTCAGTGGAGATCACCATGAACACGTACAGCCACGTAACGCCCAACATGCAGGATCTACCAGCCGACATCATGGACCAGATTCTTAACTAACAGGAGAACACCGATAGTGGTAGTGACACAAGCAGCGCAAAAGTTTTGGCTAAAACTGGAGCCCCAGGAGAGAATCGGACTCTCGACCTCATTCTTACCAAGAATGCGCTCTACCACTGAGCTACTGGGGCAGGGAACGACTGGTGGTGGGGGAGGGATTCGAACCCCCGAAGCGATGACGCAACTGATTTACAGTCAGTCCCCTTTAACCACTTGGGTACCCCACCGTGCATGCAAATTGTAACAAAGGGATGCAGCCGTGACCGGCACAATCTGGGTACTGACTTCCAGATACCGAGATGGAGCTTCCGTCCGGACTCGAACCGGAAACCTACCGCTTACAAGGCGGTTGCTCTGCCAAATTGAGCTACGGAAGCGCGCCAGCAGGCTGACGATCCAGCTTATCAAACGGCCTGGCGCTGCCTTGCTGCCTCGAACAGGGCGATCGCTCCGGCGACCGAGGCATTCAGGCTTTCGACTTTCCCGAACATGGGAATCGCCAAGGTCATATCTACCTTCTCGGCAGTCAGCCGGCGCACTCCCGAGCCTTCGTTGCCGACAACAATGCCGAGCGGGACCGTAAGGTCCGTCGCAAACAGGCTGTTCCGCGAATTCTGTCCCAAGGCCGCGGTCCAGATGTTTCTCTTCCGTAGGACCGCGAGCACCTGCGCAAGATTCGAAACGACGGCGAGCGGGAGGTGATACAGCGCACCAGCGGAGGCCTTGGCTACCACGCCGCTAACCGGAGCACTGCTACGCCCGGTCATGATTGCCCCATGCGCCCCGGCCGCTTCGGCGCTGCGTAACAGGCTCCCCAGATTCCTGGGATCCTGTATCTGATCGAGAATCAAGAGAAGGGGAACGGCCCGGTGCTGTTCCGCGACTTGAAGCAAGCCGTCGACCTGATGGCTTCGGGGAAGCCGAACCTGTGCCACGACTCCCTGGGCAACCTGTCCGTCGGCTCGCCGGTCGATCTCGCCTGGGGCCGTCCGCCGGACAACCACGCCCGACGATCCGGCTTCTTTCTCGATCTCAGAGAGAATGGGGACGTCCCGAGCCGTATCGGAGATCAAAATGGTCTCGGCCGCCCCCGATCGAAGCGCCTCCAGCACGGAATGGCGCCCCCATATCCACAGCGACTCAGCCACCGAAGCCGTGTACGATCAGGACCACCGCTCGGGCCGTAATCGCCTCCTGGCGGCCCTCTGGTCCGGTTCCTTCCGCTGTGGTCGCCTTGATGCCGATGCGCGATCCATCAAGCCCCAGGCAGATCGCTATGCGCTTCCTCATTTCGTCGATGTGAGGACGCAGCTTCGGCTCCTCCGCAACTACCGTGCTGTCGATGTTGACTATGGTGAAGCCGGCATTGACGACCAGGGTGCAGGTGCGTTTCAACAGCTCGAGGCTCGAAGCATTGTGCCAGCGTTTGTCGTCGTTGGGGAAGTGCGCTCCGATATCGCCGAGCGCGGCGGCACCCAGAAGTGCGTCGGTGATGGCATGCAGCAGCACGTCCGCATCTGAATGACCCTCCAGTCCAAATGGGTACGGCAGCTCGACCCCGCCGATGATCAGCGGGCGCCCGGGCACGAGCCGATGGACGTCATAGCCGTAGCCCACGCGAAGGCCCAGGAGGTTCGTCACGACACGCTCTCGCTCTCAGCGAGGAACCAGAGCCGTGAACGAGCAGTCTGCTCGGGACTCACGGGGATCAGGCACATAGACACACGTTTGCCTCATCACGAAAAGGCTGGGTCTTTAAGCCTAGCCTGTAGCAGAATTCGAGCGCGCAACAGGTCTCCGGGCGTTGTGATTTTGAAGTTGTCCGGGTCGCCGGGAACGATGCGAACGGTCACGCCTGTCTGTTGTACCAGGTGGGCGTCGTCCGTGGCGATTTCTTCACGTTCTGCCGCCATCGCGTAGGCATTATGCAAGACACCCGCGGCGAACACCTGCGGGGTTTGCGCCGCCCATAAATCAGAGCGGTCTACTGTCTCGCGAACCAGGTGGCCGGAGGCCCGTTTGATCGTATCCGCCACGGGCACCGCCGGAATAGCCGCCCCGGTGATCCTGCTCTCCTCCCACACCCGCCGCAACAGGGCGGCCGTGGCGAACGGTCGCGCCGCATCATGAACGGCGATGGTTTCGAGACCTTCACATAGCGCCAGAGCGTTGCGCACGGACTCTTGCCTCTCCCGGCCGCCTACGACGACCTCCCAGGTGTTCTTCCGGAGCTCGTTTGCCAGTAGATCCCGCGTGCGGGACGCGTCTTGCTCCTTGACCACGACAACCGTCTTCGACACGACTCCCGCGAACGTCAGAATAGAGTGAAGGAGCAGGGGCTTCTCCTGCAGGACCTCCCACATCTTGTCCCGGCCGTCCATGCGCACGCTGGAGCCCGCGGCTACGACGACGAGCGCCAGGGATTTCAGTCTTCCCCTTCCATCCCGAGACGTCAGCCATGTTTTCACGGAAGATGGATCCTCCGACGGTTCAGGCGCCGAACGGCCCCTTTAGAGTTTCCAATGCATCGGCCACGGTGCGGACGGGGTCAATATGCATCCCGTCGATGGAGGAGACTTCGGGAGCATCACGTCCCGGCACCACGGCATGCCGGATGCCCAGCTTGTGAGCCTCCTGGAGCCGCCGACGAACATGTTGCACCGATCTTACCTCGCCTCCGAGCCCAACCTCGCCGACAACCGCCACACGGGGCATGGGTATGTCGCGGTAACTCGAATAGATGGCGCAGATCGTCGCCAGGTCGACGGCAGGCTCCAACAGCCTGAGTCCGCCCACCGCGTTGACATAAATATCCTGGCCCGATACATCGACGTGGGCTCGCTTGGCGAGGACCGCCGTAAGCATGTGCAGGCGGTTGACATCGATTCCGGTTGCCGCCCGGCGCGGAAGCCCAAAACTCGTGGGGGTCGTCAGGGCCTGGATCTCGACGAGCAGCGGCCTGGTTCCTTCTACGGTGATCGCGATTGCCGCACCGCTGGTGGCATCGTGATCGTCGGAGAGGAATAGTGCGGACGGGTTCAACACCTCAACCAGGCCGGCCTCATGCATATCGAACACCCCGATCTCGTGGGTAGGACCATAACGGTTCTTGATACCACGCAGCAGGCGATACGCCTGGAAACGGTCTCCTTCCAGATAGAGGACTACGTCGACCATGTGCTCGAGCACCTTGGGCCCCGCGATCGCGCCCTCCTTGGTCACGTGCCCGACCAGAAAGATGGCCACGTTGGTCTCTTTGGCCAGGCGGACCAGACGGGAGGTGCACTCGCGCGTCTGGGACACGCTCCCAGCCGCCGACTCGACATCGGACGTCGACACCGTCTGGATCGAGTCGACGATGAGGATTCCGGCACCGGAGTCTCGCGCCGCCTCGACGATGACGTCGACATCCGTCTCTGCCAGAATGGCCACGCCGTCGGGCACGGGGCCGAGCCTATCTGCCCGTAGCTTGATCTGCTCCGGGGACTCCTCGCCGGACACGTATAGAATCCTGGCACCGGCCAGCGCCGCAAGAAGGCTGATCTGCAGCAAGATCGTGGACTTGCCGACACCCGGGTCCCCACCGAGCAGGACGACGGAGGCGGGAACGATCCCTCCGCCGAGGACTCGGTTGAACTCCTCGATAGGGACCTGAATCCGCTCCGTCTGGGTGCTACGGACTGAAGCGAGGGCTTGCGCCGCGGGCCTCAGGCGAATCGAAGCAGCTCCGGGCCTGGCACCCGGACCGCTGCTGAGGATGACTGCTTCCAATGAGTCCCAGCTACCGCAGCTGGGACACTTTCCGTACGACTGAGGATATTGGCTTCCGCACTGGCGGCAAACGTATTCCGTCTGTTGCCGGGGCATTACCCCTCGGTTTCGGCTGTAACCGCCGGGGTTACCTCCTCATCTACCGGAGGCTCGACTGCCAGAGGCTCGGGGCTGATCGCAATCAGCTTGATACCCTCCTCGTCGCGCTCGGCGATGATCTTCATCCCGGGATAGAACTTACCCGACAGCATGCCTTCGGCGAGCGCGTCCTCGATCAGGCTCTGTATCTCCCGGCGCAGCGGCCGGGCTCCGTTGGCGACGTCAAATCCCTTCTCTACCAGGAACGCCTTCGCGGGCTCCTTGACCTCGAGATCGATCTGCTGTTCGACCAACTGGTTCTTCACGCGGGCGAGAAGTATGTCGGCGATCTCGTAGACTTCGGGTTGAGTCAGCGAGCGGAAGACGATCGTGGCATCGATGCGGTTCAGGAACTCGGGCTTGAAGGTTGACTTCAGCTCTCCGAGCACCTTCTTCATCATGTCGGCGTGTGAACGCTCGAGCTCCTTGGCAGTGTCGTCGTCCGGCTGCTTGACCCTAAAGCCAAGCTGGGCCTCTTTGTTCAAGAGATTGGCGCCGACATTGGACGTCATGATGATGATCGTGTTGCGGAAGTCGACGCTGCGCCCCTTGGCATCGGTCAGCCGTCCGTCCTCGAGGATTTGCAGCAAGATATTGAAGACTTCCGGGTGCGCCTTTTCGATTTCATCCAAGAGCACCACAGAGTACGACTTTCGCCGCACCGCCTCGGTGAGCTGGCCGCCTTCTTCGTACCCGACGTAGCCGGGAGGGGCTCCGACTAGACGCGCCACAGCGTGTCGCTCCATGAACTCGGACATGTCGATCTTGATCAGCGAATCCTCGCTGCCGAACATGAACTCGGCCAGGGCCTTGGCGAGCTCAGTCTTCCCGACGCCCGTCGGACCGAGGAAGATGAAGCTTCCAATCGGGCGCTTGGGATCCTTCAGACCGGTGCGCGCCCGGCGAACCGCGCTGGAGATGGTCGAGATCGCTTCGTCCTGACCAACCACGCGCTTGTGGATCGCCGATTCCATTTCGAGCAGACGGGCCGACTCCTCCTGGGCAATGCGCATAACCGGGATTCCGGTCCACATCGCCACGACCTGCGCGACATCTTCTTCGCCGACCTCGAGGTCCTCGGCATTTTGCTGACTATGCCAACCCTGCTCGAGGTCTTCAATGGACTCTCGCAGCTGGCCCTCTTGATCGCGTAATTGGGCAGCGCGCTCATACTGCTGAGCCTGAATGGCTTCGTCCTTATCGGTCTGGACGCGCTCCAGGTCTTTCATTGCGTCTTTGAGGTTCTGGGGAGCGACCGCCTTCTGCATGCGAACGCGAGACGAGGCTTCGTCGATCAAGTCGATGGCCTTGTCGGGCATGAAGCGGTCGGTGATGTAGCGTTCCGCCATTTCAGCCGCGGCTTTGATCGCCGCGTCGGTAATGCGGAGACGGTGGTGCTCCTCATAGCGCTCGCGCAGGCCCTTGAGGATCAGAATGGCTTCTTCGACCGTCGATTCACGAACGGTTATCGGCTGGAAGCGTCGCTCCAGGGCAGCGTCTCGCTCGATGTACTTTCGGTACTCGTCGAGCGTAGTCGCGCCAATCGTCTGGATCTCTCCGCGAGACAGCGCCGGTTTCAGGATATTCGCGGCATCGACGGCACCCTCGGCCGCGCCGGCGCCCACGATGGTGTGCAGCTCGTCGATGAACAGGATGCAGTCGCCCGAGGAGCGGATCTCCTCAATGATCTTCTTGAGACGCTCTTCAAACTCACCGCGGTACTTGGTCCCGGCTACTAGAGAGCCGATGTCAAGCGTCAGCAGACGCTTGCCGAGGAGGTTTTCGGGAACCTCTCCGCCCACGATTTTTTGGGCCAGGCCGTCGACGATTGCCGTCTTTCCAACTCCAGGCTCTCCGATGAGCACGGGGTTGTTCTTCATACGACGAGACAGTACCTGGATCACGCGTTCGATCTCGGCGTCCCGGCCTATAACGGGATCGAGCTTATTGCCGCGGGCCTGGGAGGTCAGATCGATGCCGAGCTGGTCGATCGTGGGGGTCTTGCTGGAGCGGTGCTCCCGGCTGGGCGCGCTGCCCGTCTGCGTCAAAACCTTGATGACCTCAGTCCGAACCTTTTCCAGGTTGACGCCCAGGCTCTCCAAGACGCCGGCCGCAATGCCCTCACCCTCACGAATGAGGCCGAGCAGCAGATGCTCCGTTCCGATGTAGTGGTGTCCGAGCCGGCGGGCCTCGTCGACAGCGAGCTCGATGACTTTCTTGGCGCGCGGCGTCAGGCCGATCTCGCCCGAGACCTGGCGCTCGCCACGTCCAATAATGAACTCGACCGCACTGCGCACCTTCTGCAGCTCGACGCCGAGATTCGAGAGAACCTTGGCCGCCACGCCGTCACCCTCGCGGACGAGTCCGAGAAGGAGATGCTCAGTGCCTATATAGTTGTGATTGAATCGCTGGGCCTCTTCCTGCGCCAGCGTGAGAACCTTGCGGGCTCTCTCGGTAAAACGGTCAAAACTCCCGTTTGTAGCCATATCTATGATCCTAGGGTCGCTACTGTATTGTCACTATTATGACTGCGGAAGACTGGTCTTTGCACTACCCGTCCGGTCAGATTCTCAGACCGCGTCGTGAACTCGATCTCTCGCTTCGGCAGGCTTATCTTCGCCAGTGTGGTTCGAGGACTCCGCAGCCGGGCGTTCGTCGCCCGCCTCAAGGCCCTCGTGTTCGGAAACAGTAGTCTCCGGCGTCTCCGTCAGAACGGCTGTGCTGTCTAGCCGGCTTGCCGCTTCACCGTTGGAAAGGGCAGTTTGCGATTCGTCGGCATCGAGCTCAGGTCGGTGACCTTCTGCTTCAGGCTCCTCGATGCTGTTGGACTGGTCGAAGGACTGGCCGGACGAAGCCGACTCCTCCTCAGCCAGGATTGAAGCACTTTCCGGGCCTTCAGAGACTGCTTCCGCCTGCATTTCTTCCTGTGCTTCCGGTGAAGGCGGCGCCACTTCAGGCGGGGACGCTTCGCTTACCGCAATCGCCTCTGTTTCATTCTCCGCATCGGAATGACTCTCAGCGGACTCGCTAACGTCGTGTTCGGCTTGGGCCGGCTCCGAGAGAGCTGTTCCGGACTCAGCAGCCGGCTCTTCTTCTTGGGCTACTTCTAGAGCTACTTCCTCCACGGCCAGAATCTCGGTGACCGCGATGGCCTCCTCGACTTCAGCAACCTCTTCTAGGGCAACCACTTCATCGACAGCTAACTCCTCATCCAGAGCATCTGCCTCGGCGGTCGATATTGCTCCCTCCGCGACCGCCTCGGCGACCACGTCTCGGGCTTCCTCGATCTCAAGCACTTGTTCCGCGATCAGAGCTTCTTCGACCAGCAGCTCTTCTTCGACCTCGGCCAAGGCAACAACGTTCTGCTGCTCTTCCGCCTCGGCCTCCCCGATGCTCTCAACCGGCGTCTCCTCGGAAGGCGACTCGCTCTCAGCCGGCTCGGGCTGGTCGGGGAGAGTATCGGCTATTGCCGCGAGTGCGCCAAATGCCGAGGGTTGGGGAGCAGCGTCTCGATCCTGCTCCTGCGCCCAGTCTTCCGGCGTCATCTCAGGTTCAGCGGCAGCGGCGTGAACCTGTCTCAGGCTCAAGCCAAGTCGCCGGCGACCCGGATCGATGTGAATGATCTTCACGTCGACCGTCTGGCCCTCCTGAACCACCTGGCTCGGGTCGCGAGGCGTTGCCTCGGCCAGCTCGGTCACGTGGATCAGTCCTTCGATGCCGGGCTCCACCTGAGCAAATGCCCCGAACTTTGCGAGTCGAGTGATCGTCGCACGCACGGTTTCGCCGGGCTCGTGACGGGTCGAGAGCGTGACCCACGGATCTGTCATCGCTCGCTTCAGGCTGAGCGCGATCTTCTGATCGTGGGGTCGCACCTCTAGAACAAAGACGTCGACTTCCTGACCGGGCGTGAGAATAGTTCGCGGATCGTACACCCGGTCGTAGGAGATTTCGGACACATGAACCAGACCATCGGCTCCGCCAAGATCGACGAAGGCGCCGAAGTTGGTAACGTTGCGAACTCGTCCGTGACGGATCTGACCGGGCTCCAGGTCGCGCAGTAACTCCTCACGGCGTTCGGCGCGTGCTTCCTGGTCCGCGGCTCGCTCGGACAGAATTAGCCGATTCTGAGATTGATTTGCCTCGAGCACTTTAACCTTGAGGCGCTGTCCGTGTAAGGCAGCCAGCCGTTCTTGGGTATCGTCACCCTCGCCGGTCGGTTGGGCCGCCGGGGCGAGACTCGTGAGCTGCGACAGGGGAACAAAGCCGCGCAGGCCACGAACGTCTAAGAGAGCCCCACCACGATTGTGGTCGACGACCGGCGCTTCGATCGTTCCGCCGCTCGTCGTCAGATGCTCCATGTCGGCCCACGCACGTTCGCGCCGGGCACGCCGCAGGGAAAGGATTGGCCCCTCCGGGCTGTCCGGCTGAATGACGTGAACGAGGATTTCCTGTCCGATGTGAAGGTCCGGCTCCTCTTCATCACTCTCGAAGAGCTCTTGTCTCGGGATGACGCCCTCGGACTTGAGGCCGACGTCCACCAGAACGGCGTCTTCACGAATACTGACTACGACTCCCGTGGCGGTCTGGCCACGGCGCAAACTACGGAACCCACCGGCTTCCTCGGCATCCATGAGGGATTGCATGTCCTCAGGCTGGCCGGGTTCCAGCTCCTGCTGTCCGCCGCTCTCCGGGTCGTCGTTCCCACCCTCTTGTAGACCCCGGGTATCCGGGGAGAAGGCCGAGCCCATAGGCCGGCCATCGTGATTGTCGTCCATACAACTCCTAGCGCTGGCTCTGCAGCGCACAGTCGGCTACTACCTTCAGATAGCTTGCCGGATTCCGGTACCAAAGTATATCAGCAGGTTTCGCGAGGGAACAGCAGAATGCCGCCTGGCGCGTGACTATCTTTACATAAACATCATGAATGGGTGATGAAAAAGTTGTCAGTTGTCAGTTTTCGGTTTCCAGTTTTTGGGCGTCGGTTTGCAGTCGTCAGTTGCCGGTCGGGTTCGCCATTCAGCGGTTTTCCGGTCCTTCCGAAAGCGTCACAGGTATACCCGCCGCAGCCTTGTCGAAGGCGGAAACCTGGACGGCAAGGTTGAGATCTGCGAACTGCGCGTACCGGTACAACGCCCCCGCGGCTACTCAACGTGCGCTTCGGTGGAGCACATGAACTTCTGGACAAAATACCAGAAGCGATCGAGATCACAAAATCGACCAAGGGGCTCAGGGAGAGCCTGTCCGGCAGGCTGTGTATGGACAACCGGGGATGGCCCGGGAGCTCGCGAATGTCTACTGACGGCTGACGACTACAACTGGTAACCAGTGGTGGTGGAGACGAGGAGACTCGAACTCCTGACCCCCTGCGTGCAAAGCAGGTGCTCTTCCAACTGAGCTACGCCCCCGTGAGTTTTCAGTTGTCAGTTTTCAGTTGTCAGTTTCATTGTGCGACCTCGGCACGACACCACGAAGCATGAACCGTAGGCTTTCGTGTGGAGCTCGGTCCGCCTTTTCAGGATCGTCCACGATGTCCCACTAGTAGTATCGTGCTCAGGTGACTATACTCCCGATACCCTAACTGACAACTGAAAACTGACAACTGACAACTTCCTGCTGGTGGGTCTTGATGGACTCGAACCATCGACCTCTGCCTTATCAGGGCAGCGCTCTCACCAACTGAGCTAAAGACCCGTGAGACCCGTCCAGCTTTTAGTGTAGCCGAGGCGCCTGGTGATATGGATACGGAAAAGCCGCCAGGGGTACTGGCGGCTGATGCCTGACGGTTAACGACGGAAGAGTGAGAGCCACCGAGAATTGAGTCAACTTGTTGTGTACGGATGAGCATATTGCAGCCCATCCGACCGACCTAGGATCCACAGGTCAAAGACCTGGGTATGGGTCCCTAGAAAGGAGGTGATCCAGCCGCACCTTCCGGTACGGCTACCTTGTTACGACTTCACCCCAGTCACCAGGCCCACCTTCGACGGCTGCCTCCTTGCGGTTAGCCCACCGGCTTCAGGTGTTCCTCGCTTCCATGGTGTGACGGGCGGTGTGTACAAGACCCGGGAACGTATTCACCGCCGTATGCTGACCGGCGGTTACTAGCAACTCCGACTTCATGCAGGCGAGTTGCAGCCTACAATCCGAACTGAGACCGCGTTTGATGGGATTCGCTCCAGCTCGCGCTCTCGCTGCCCTTTGTCGCGGCCATTGTAGCGTGTGTGTAGCCCTGGACGTAAGGGCCGTGCTGACTTGACGTCATCCCCACCTTCCTCCGGGTTTCTCCCGGCAGTCAGGCTAGACATCCTAACTAGCCTCAGGGGTTGCGCTCGTTGCGGGACTTAACCCAACATCTCACGACACGAGCTGACGACAGCCATGCAGCACCTGTGACCCGGTCCTTGCGGAGGACCCTGTTTCCAGGGCTTTCCAGGCCATGTCAAGTCCAGGTAAGGTTCTTCGCGTTGCGTCGAATTAAACCACACGCTCCGCTGCTTGTGCGGGTCCCCGTCAATTCCTTTGAGTTTTAGCCTTGCGGCCGTACTCCCCAGGCGGGACACTTACTGCGTATGCGCCGGCACTGGTGGGGTCGATACCACCAACACCTAGTGTCCATCGTTTACGGCGTGGACTACCGGGGTATCTAATCCCGTTCGCTCCCCACGCTTTCGCGCCTCAGCGTCAGTCGTCGGCCAGGAAGTCGCCTTCGCCACTGGTGTTCGGCCCGGTATCTACGGATTTCACCCCTACTCCGGGACTTCCACTTCCCTCTCCGACACTCCAGCACCACAGTCTTCCGCGACCCTCCCCAGTTGAGCCGGGGGCTTTCACACGGAACTTATGGCGCCGCCTACGCGCTCTTTACGCCCAGTAATTCCGGACAACGCTCGCCCCCTACGTATTACCGCGGCTGCTGGCACGTAGTTAGCCGGGGCTTATTCTTGTGGTACCGTCATCATCGTCCCACAAAAAAGGAGTTTACAACCCGAAGGCCGTCATCCTCCACGCGGCGTTACTCGCTCAGGGTTTCCCCCATTGGCAAAATTTCCTAACTGCTGCCTCCCGTAGGAGTCTGGGCCGTGTCTCAGTCCCAGTGTGGCTGACCATCCTCTCAGACCAGCTACCGATCGTCGCCTTGGTAAGCCTTTACCTCACCAACTAGCTAATCGGACGCAGGCCCCTCTCAATGCGACTCCTTACGGAGCCTTTCTTCTCTCGACCACATGCGGTATTAGCACCTGTTTCCAAGTGTTATCCCCCACATCGAGGCGGGTTCCTACGCGTTACTCACCCGTTCGCCACTCAAACTGCATCCGAAGACACAGTCTCCGTTCGACTTGCATGTCTTAGGTACGCCGCCAGCGTTTGTCCTGAGCCAGGATCAAACTCTCCGTATAACCACAATTGAGGTAGTGGCCTACCTTGAAAGTTCTCGTCCTGCCTCGCATCTCTCAACGCGTGACTCTCACTCTTCCATTGTTAACGTTCAGACAACAAACCGACAGCTCACACGCTGCCGATCACACTCTTACTGTAGCACACTCACAGCCCTGGATCAATCCACGGGTGCGGCCGGACACAGCCATCGAGAACCGGTCGCGGGGACGAAGCTGAAGCTCTCTATCACGCCGTTACGAGCCCCAAACCTGACGGGCTACGCCTCTGACAGCAGTCCCTGGATGGCCTCCCCCGGATCCGGCTTTCCCGGGACTTCATGGCAATTGGGGCACCGTGCCTCGTAGCTGTCCAAACCGCCGACCAGGATCTCGGGGCTATCGTAGGGCGCAGGCCGTCCGTCGATCAGCCTTTGCGGTAGGGTCGCTGTCACCCGGGGATCTTTGCAGTGCATGCAGACTGCTCGGAGCTTGATCACATCGTCGGCAATCGCCAGGAGCTCGGGCATACAGCCGAACGGCTCGCCGCGAAAATTCCGATCGAGGCCCGCGACCACCACGCGCTTTCCCTGATCGACCAGCCAGAGGCAGACCGAAGGAAGTCCCGCGTCAAAGAACTGTCCCTCATCGATTGCCACGACCATCGGCGGCGGCGTGGCGGCCTGGACCAGCGAAATCACCTCGCGTGCGGTGTCGACGGCCCTCGCACTCATCGTGAGTCCATCGTGCGAAGCCACGTCACTATGGCTGTACCGAACGTCGATTCCCGCCTTAAACAGCAGGATGGGCTGTCCGGCGATCTGGGCTATGTGAACCGTTCGAATCAGCTCGCGCGATTTGCCGGAGAACATCGGCCCACAAATCACGGTCAGGGTGCCCTTCTGGGACATTCCTTCACACTCACGCTCGCTTCGGTAATCGACATTCAGAACTTTGGCAGCGACCGGCATCTTATCGCGGCATTCGCACGGCGAGTCTACGTCTGGGGTTCACGGAAGCAGGCAAGATTGCCGCGTCAGTCACGTGCTCCCCGCTCGTCAGGAACCGCTAACGCACTATCCTAATATGCAGCCAGGTGCTCCGGATCGAGGTCATCAATTGGGTACAATGCTAAAGCCACATGCCGATGTAGCTCAGTTGGTAGAGCAGGCGCTTCGTAAGCGTCATGTCGCCGGTTCGAGTCCGGCCATCGGCTCCAGCTCAATCTGCAGGATTTCGCGGCGCTCGGGGCCGCGCCGCCGTGAATTGTAGCCGCCCAGACACCCTTGCTTCCCATCACACGCGTCCCATCCTGCACCTTGGCGAGCCAACCGCGCTGCGGGGGTGCAAGGGATGAATGACTAGGTCAAAAGGGCTAAGGCGTGCGATCGCATTGGTCGCTCTCGCAGGAATCATTCTGACAACGGCCGGGTGCGGATCCTCATCGCGGCCAGGCGTCCTTTCTTTCGGTGTCATGGAGGCGGTCAACCCGGATCCTGCACAGACGCAAAGCCCTGAGGGCATCTGGGTTGACACCCTCCTCTATAGTGGACTGCTCAAATTCGATCAGAACATGCACGTCGTGCCAGATCTCGCCGTGGCGCTGCCCACGCCATCTAAGAGTGGAAAAACCTACGCGTTCACGCTGCGCAGCGATGCTCGTTTTGCCGACAAACAGCCGGTAACGGCGTCAGCGGTCGCGGCATCCTTTACGCGAGCGCTTTCTCGGTCCGAGCAGTCCGCAGCGGGGTGGAGCGCACTCGGTAACATTGTGGGCGCTCGTGCCGTGCATAGGGGGAAGGCGTCGACGCTGGCCGGAGTCAGTGTCCGCAACTCCCACGAGCTTGTCATTCGGCTCAAACGGCCGGACTACTCATTCCTGGACCGCCTGGCACTGCCGGCGGCATCGATTCTCGACACGCACGTGATCGCCACGAGGAGAGACTGGTGGCGGCACGGCGCCGGGACAGGACCCTTCGAGCTCCCGCCTGCGGGCGACATCAACGATCTTATAGCGAACCCTCACTTTTATGGTGGGAAGATGCAGGTTGGATCTCTCCATCTCGTCAGAGTCTCCTCCTCCGCGCAAGAGTACACGCTGTACCGCAAGCATCGACTGGATGCCACTGCCGTACCCGCCACCAAATACGCGGTGGCCTCGACGCGGCCCGGCTTTAGCTCCACCGATACGGGCGTCTCCTATTACGTCGACGCAAGTAGCTTAAAAAGCAAGTCTGAACGAGTGGCTCTCGACCAGTCGCTGGACCGGCCGGCGCTGGCTCGGTCGAACAGCTCGATTGACGCATTGACGACGATTGTTCCACCGGTGGTACCCGATTATCCGGCGTCCTCAGATCCCAACCAGTATGAGCCCGCTTCTTCGCAAGCCGCCCTAACGAACATCAGTCCCATTGAGGTTGCCATGCCGAGCAGGCTATCGACCAGCCTCCTCGGGTCCTGGCTGAACAAATCGTGGACAGATGCCGGTGAAAGAGTGCGGATCGGCCGCGTGGGGCGGGTTCGCGTGTTCTCCTCGTCGGAGTTACTGCCTGATCCAACGCTCTGGCTGAAAGCCGCGGGAAAGGCGCTCTCTGATCCTGCGGCCAGAACAACCTATCGATCGATGCTCTCCAGAGCCAATCGCATCAAGGGCACGGATAACGTTCTAAATCAGTACGCGGCCTACAACCGAGCCGAGGACTACTTGTTGCGCCATGCCCTGATCATTCCGCTTGGGGTGAAGAAGCAAGGCTACCTTATATCACCTCGTGTGAACGGACTGGTGGCTACGCCGATAGGGCTTCAGCCCCAGGACGAGAACTGGTCATCCGTCAGCGTAAGTTGAAAACGTCAGCGTGCGTCTCGACGCACTGACGTAGAGAATTCGGAACCCGGAGCGGTTTGCCTCGGCCGTTAAGAAAGACAAAGACCGCTTGACCTCTGGCTAGAAGGATATCATCCCGAAAAACGTCGTAGTGGACGTGGAGGCTGGCCGCCGTCATCGACGGGACTCGAACGACGATCTCAATGAGGTCGTCCATAAAGGCCGGCGCCAGATAATCGCACTCGACGTGGCGGATGACGGGCACGAACCCCTCTGCCTTGGTTCGTTCGTACGTGTAACCGATCCGTCGAAACGTCTCGACTCGGGCGGCCTCGAAACAGTCAAAATAGGCGCCGTGATACATTGCCCCGTTGAGGTCCGTCTGCGAGGTACGAACGCGGGTGCTTACGCGGTTGAAGGCAGGGTTCTCCGCCGCACTTCCGCGGTTTTCATTCACGGCGCGTCTGGTCCAGTCACCACACTCCAGGATAAACGTGCGTTTCTCTACCTCAGGCGACTCAGTTGGCAACGTATGCGATGTGCATCAAGCTGTGCGCTTTGACATGCCACATGAGGGAATTGACGTGGGTTTTCCTCTGATAGGCTGATGTAGATGATGAGCCACATCAGCTTGTACAACACCGCTACCCTCGCGGTCGAGCCGATTGCCGTGCCGGACGGGCGAGTCACGCTCTACGTGTGCGGAGTCACGCCGTACGACACCACTCACGCGGGGCACGCCTTTACGTACGTACAGTTCGACGCTCTCGTCCGTGTTCTGAAGGATGCCGGGCTAGACGTGACCTATACCCAGAACGTCACCGACATCGATGACGACATTCTGCGAAAGGCTGCCGAGCTGGGGGTAGAGTATGACGAGCTGGGCCGCCGTGAAACCCAGCAGTATCTGGAAGACATGGCAGCTCTGAACGTGGCCATGCCGAACAACTTTGTCCGAGCCACGGACGTCATTCCTGATATCGTGCGGTCCGTTGAGGATCTCGTGCGAGTGGGTCGTGCGTACCAATCGGGGGCCAATGTGTACTTCGACAACCGCTCATTTCCTGACTATGGCGCTCTATGCCACTGCACTCGACAGCGGATGCTTGAGCTGGCTGCTGAGAATGGCGGCTTCCCCGACGATCCGGCCAAACGGGACCCGCTCGACTTTCTTCTATGGCAAGGGCACCAAGCGGGTGAGCCGAGTTGGCCCAGTCCTTTCGGTCCGGGTAGGCCGGGGTGGCATATCGAGTGCAGCACCATCGCGGCCATGACCTTAGGCGTACCGGTCACCATTCACGGCGGCGGGCGCGATCTGATATTTCCTCATCACGCCAGCGAGGCGGCTCAGGCCGAGTCAATTCACGCCGGTGTTCCATTCGTGCAGCACTGGATGCACACTGGGATGGTGCGCTACCAGGGCGAGAAGATGAGCAAAAGCCTGGGAAATCTGGTTTTAGTTCGAGACTTGGTCCAGCGGTACTCCCGGGAATCCGTCCGTCTCTACCTACTCTCACATCACTACCGGGAGGAGTTTGAGTTCGACGAGGCAGGCGTGCGTTGGGCTGAAGGGTTGACCCAAGGAATGCGTGCTGCTCTCAGCGATCTCCCCGAAGATGGGCAAGCCAGCGGAGCGATATTCGACGAGCTGCGCGGCTACCTGTGGGCGGATCTCGACACCCCGGCGGCGATACGACGGATGGAATCTCTGCTGGTCGACGTGGAGGCCGGCATTGCCTCGCCGAACACCGTCGCTTCTCTGAAGTGGTTAACGCGTGTGCTGGGAATAGCGGTGGGCGCTGGAGCAGTAATAGGGGCCTCCTGCAGCGCTTGAGCTACTGCCTTACAGTCGCAAGACATTCCGGCAGTCTAAAACGCCTCATGTGACCGCATAGCTCTCTGGGGATACTGGCGGGTGATGGTCGGTCAGACGGCAGGAGCATGATCTTTCGACATGGTATCCTGGCAACAGCCAGCCTTCGGGCGGCACTTCTAGGGGGAGTAGCATGAATATTCCGCAGCTTCTACAAACACGGGTCGAGGACGAAACGTACGGTGGGGTCACGTACCACATTCGGGGCGAGCTCGTGCCCGAGCTGGCCGTCGTGCTCAACGACCAGCAGTCGATATTCTTCGAACATCACGTCCTTCTGTGGAAGACGCCCGGCGTCGAAATCGGCCTGCGGGCGATGAAGGGGATGTTTAAGCGCAAGGTGGCCGGCATGCAGGTCCTCCTAACCGAGGCGAAGGGAAACGGTCAGGTGGCAATGTCTCGCGATGGGGTCGGCCACGTCTTTGCCATTCATATGCAGCCGGGCGAAGAGATCGAAACTCGAGAGCATCAGTACCTCGCGGCCACTTCCAATATCGAGTACACGTATAGCCGGGTTAAGGGCGTGGGTAGCGCTCTCTTCGGGGGTACTGGTTTCTTCTTAGACAAGTTCGTCTGCGGCTCAACTCCCGGAGTGCTATGGCTTCACGGCTATGGCAATGTGCTGGAGGTGACCCTGGACGATGGCGAGTACCTGGATGTGGAGCCCGGTGGCTTTCTGCATAAAGACAAGGCGGTCAAGCTGGAGACGAAGGTTCAGGGTATGAAGTCGGGTCTGTTCGGCAGCTCCAACCTCGTTTGGAATCGCTTCACGGGGCCGGGGCGCCTCGGCATCCAAACCATGTACTTCCACCTTCCAACCGAGGAGTAGCTGCGCCAACCGTAGAATAACTGGATGACAGGTTTCGGGAGGGTCGGATGCAGTTAGAGGAAGCGCTGACGGCAGTGCCTCTGTTCCATGGACTCGATCGCAAGGATTTGCGGAAGCTTGGCAAGCGGATGAAGGTTGTCGAGTATCCGGCGGATCACGTGATCATTGAGGAAGGAAGCGGTGGATATGGCGGCATGGGGGTAGTTCTAAGTGGGTCGTGCCGGGTTCTGCGCGGCGAGGACACGCAGATCGGCACGATTGGTCCGGGGCAGGTGTTCGGAGAGATGTCGCTCATCGACGACCGGCCCCGCTCGGCTACCGTTGTGGCGGCCGAGCCGACGACCGCCGCAGAGCTTTCTGCCTGGGAGTTTCGGGCTCAAATAAAGGAGAGCCCGGAGATGGCCATCAATCTGCTGAAGACTCTTTCGGAGCGTTTGCGCGAGCCCGGCCGTTAGCATGAGTCCCTCAGTGGGCGACCTGCGGCGGGCTACCCTGTTCTCCCGTCTTAGCGACGAAGAGCTGGAAGAGCTGCGGCGGGCGATGACCCGGCACGTCTACCGTCGCGGAGAGGTCGTCTTCTATCAGGAAGATCCGAGTGGAAAGCTCTACTTCATCGAGCAAGGCTGGGTCAAGATCTCGCAGCAGAGCATCACGGGGGACGAGCTGACGATTGACGTCTTCGGCCCGGGAAGCATCTTCGGCGAGCTGTCGATCTTCACGAACGAGCCGCGCACGGCCACCGTTACTGCCGTTGAGCCGGCAGTGATGGGCGCCTTGAGCCGCGACAGCTTCTACTCGCTGGTCCAGACCAAGCCGCGAATCGCACTGGCATGTCTCGAAATGCTGGCCCGGCGACTCCGGTCATCGGACGCGCTGCTTCAGGACATGACCTTTCTCGATGTTCCTGCGCGCTTGGCGAAACGCTTGCTCGAGCTTTCGGATCAGGCTGGTCGGGATGTTGATGGCGGGCGACTGATCGACCTGCGCATCACCCAGGAAGAGCTGGCGACTATGGTGGGGACTACGCGTGAAAGCATCAACAAGACTCTGGCGTTATTCCAACGTCAGGGTGTCATTGGCAGGCGCGGAGGCCGCATCCTCATAAAGGATCCCGATCGCCTCACGAAACGAGTGTACTAGAGCAAAGCTCACTGCATCATCCCGCGAAGCGCCTTCGGTACTCGTTTCTTGCCCGAGGTCATCGACTTCATCATCTTCTGCATCTCTTTGAACTGATTCAGCAGCTGGTTGACGTCCTGGATGTTGGTCCCGCTGCCGCGCGCGATTCGCCGTCGCCGGCTGCCGTTGATCATCGCCGGGTTGTGCCGCTCCTCTTTGGTCATGGATGTGATCATGGCCTCGAGCCGTTTGAACTCCTTGTCGTTGAAGTCCGGGACCCCGCCCATTCCCTTGAGGGCTCCACGCATACCCGGGATCATTTCCATGATGCCGGTGAGCGGGCCCATCTTCTTCAAGCTCTGAACCTGATTGAGAAAGTCCTCGAGGTCGAACGTGGCGGTGCGAAACTTCTTTTGCATCCGTTTCGCCTCGTCTTCATCGAAGTTCTCCTGGGCTTTCTCAATGAGGGACAGCACGTCGCCCATGCCCAGAATGCGGTCGGCCAGGCGATCGGGATGAAAGACCTCAAGCCCGTCAGGCTTCTCGCTGATGCCCAGGAACTTTATAGGCACACCTGTCACAGCGCGTATTGACAGTGCGGCGCCCCCGCGCGCATCTCCGTCCACCTTGGTGAGCACGAGACCCGTGACGTGAACGTTCTTGGCGAACTCCTCGGAGACGCGTACCGCATCCTGTCCGGTCATCGCGTCCGCCACCAGCAGAACTTCGGCTGGACTGGCGAGCTGTTCGATCTCGCGAAGCTCCGCCATCATCTGCTCGTCGATGTGGAGGCGACCGGCGGTGTCAAGGATTACGACCGACTTGCCGGTCTGTACCGCCTGTTTCAGGGCGTTCGAGACGATTTGCTGGGGCTTCGACCGGGTGCCCTCGTCATATGTGGGGATGTCAAGCTGCTTACCCAGGGCCACCAGCTGATCGACGGCCGCCGGTCGATAGATATCCGCCGCAACCATCAAAGGCCGCTGTTTTTGCTTTCTCAGCATCAGCGCCAGCTTTGCCGCTGTTGTCGTCTTACCGGAACCCTGGAGGCCGGCCATCATGATGACGACCGGCTGCTTTCCTCCTAGGTCAAGCGGAGCGCTCGAGCCGAGCAGAGTGACGAGCTCCTCGTGAACGATCTTGATGACCTGCTGGGCGGGGGTCAGGCTCTGAAGGACGTCGGCTCCGACGCTACGCTCCTTGACGCGAGCCACGAAGTCCTTGACGACCTTGAAATTTACGTCCGCCTCGAGCAGCGACATGCGAACCTCGCGCATCGCCTCGTCGACGTCCTTTTCGGTCAGGGCTCCCTTGTTGCGGAGACCGGCGAAGACCCCGGTTAATCTGTCGGTGAGGTTGTCAAACATGGGTTAGTTCTAGGTCCTAGGTTGTAAGTTGTAGATTCTAAGCTCTAAATTCTTACCGAGTTGGTACTGAAGTTCGCTGACCACAGATTACTCGAATAACGCGTTCACAAACGCGAGGTGGTCGAACGGGGCTAGGTCGGTCGCCTTCTCTCCGGCCCCCACATACCAGATCGGGACCTTCAGCTCCTCATAGACCGCAAACACTACACCACCTTTCGCGGTCCCATCCAGCTTCGTCAGAACGATGCCGTCTACTTCGACTGCATCAAGGAAGCTCTTAGCCTGAAGGAGGGCGTTCTGCCCGGTAGTCGCGTCGAGGACGAGGAGGGCGATCTGGGCCACATCCGGGTCGGCCTTGACGGCGACCCGCTTGATCTTGCGAAGCTCGTCCATCAGGTTGGACTTGGTATGCAGCCGGCCGGCCGTGTCGACGATGGTGACGTCGATGTCCCTGGCTTTTGCCGACTTGGCGGCGTCAAAGACGACCGACCCAGGATCCGAGTTGGGCAGTGCCGCGATGACGTCGGTAGAGGTGCGCTGCCCCCACGCCTTGAGCTGGTCGATGGCCGCTGCGCGGAACGTATCGGCAGCCACCAGAAGAGAGCTCTTCCCACGATGTTTGAGATATTCGGTCAGCTTCGCCGAGGTGGTTGTCTTGCCCGAGCCATTGACACCCACCATGTGTACGATCACACGTTCGGGAATGTCCTCCAGTAGGTCGTATTCTTGGGAGCCCAGGCTCTCGACCAGCTGCTGCCTCAGCGCAGTTTCGGCCTCTACCGGCGTTCTCAGCTCCTCGCCTTCGACGATGGACCGCGCATTCTCAACCAACCGAAACGCGAGATTTGGCCCCATGTCGGATTCCACGAGCAGCTCGGCAAGCTGCTCCCATGTTTCCTCGTCGATAACCGGTTGACGGAACAGCGCGGAAACGCGGCCGAACACACCCTCGCGGGTCTTCCGTGCTCCCTCTTCAATCGTCTGCACTTCCTCGACGGTCAGAGGGACTTCAGCGCTCGATTTGCGTCTTCGCCAGAACATGCCGGCTCCTTGTTTACAGACAAAACCCCCCGCGCAGGGAGGTACCTCATTGTACGGTTCGCCACGCCGTTTTCGATTGGCTATGACGCATGCTTTGGTGTCGCTGCCGCCGGGCGGCTAGGCTGAGTTAGAGGAACCGCCATGATACTCACCACCCAAAGAATCGGGCAGCCTGGTGTTCGATGCGGCGCGTTTAAACACGGCAGCTTGGTTACCGCATGATCTTCCTGTCCGCATTTGGCGACGAGATCGCGCCCGCACTCGACGACCAGATCGAGGTCCTGATCTCCGAGGACATTCACCACCTCGACCTCAGGACCGTCGACGAGATAAACGTCCTCGATCTGACGGTGAACGAGGCGGAGATGGTCAAGGAACGACTTGATCGGGCCGGGATCACGGTGACCGCCATCGACAGCCCAATCGGCAAGGTAGCAGCCGACGTTCCAATCGACGAGGAGCTGGCCCGCCTCGATCGGGCTATCGAACTGGCGCACCTATTTGTGACTCCGGCCATTCGAATCTTCTCCTACTACCCACCTACGGCCAACCGAGATGTGGACAAGGCCGGTTACCGCAACATGGTTCTCGGCAACCTCTTCGCTCTCTCGGCAAAAGCGGAAGCCGAACACGACGTGCTCCTCCTGCTGGAGAACGACCTCGGGCTCTACGGTGACACCGTGGAACGACTGTCCGACCTCCTCGAGTCCATCGGAAGTGCTCGGGTCGCCGCCGTACTGGATCCCGCGAATTTTTTACTGGCGGGAGAGCGCCCGTACCCTGATGCCTATGAGGCCTTGAAGACAAAGCTGGGAGCGGTACACGTAAAGGACGTCCGAGCGGGCTCGGTAGTGCCGGCGGGTGAAGGAGATGCCCGTTTTCCGGAGATGCTCCTTGGCATGCAGCAGGAAGGTTACGAAGGGGTCTTTTCGCTAGAACCGCATTTGACGAGCAGTGGCAGCCGCAGTGGGTTCAGTGGCCCTGAGGATTTCCATAGGGCCGCCGGCGCGTTCAAAAAATTACTGGGCGCCCTCGAGTGGGAGTATAGCTAAATCACCATACCGAACTATTGACAGAATGAACCAACGAGAGTTAAACTCAACGAGTATGGGGGCGAGAAAGGTTGCCCTTCTTTCGTCGACGTAAGGAGATTGAGTGGAGAAGATTAGGCTTCCCAAACCCAGCGACGACGAGTCGGGTATAGCAAAGTCTCTCTCGGTGCTCTCAGTTGGCTTCGGTCTACTGGCCGCCGTCGTCGGGTTGGTGGCGCAAGTGATCGACCATTTCCAGAAGCCCAAGGCGCTCCCACAACAACGAACGACCGCGGGATCGGTGATCTTAACGCTGATGGTACTGCGGGCGCTGCCGGGAATCATCAAAACGGCGCGCACGCTTGCGGCCGAAGTTCGGCACTAACAACAGAAAGCAGAAAATTCAGACGGCAGGTTAGCCGTCTTCTTTTAAGATTGAGGTCAAAGTGAAACCTGGAATTCATCCCGAGTACGTGGATGCCACAGTGCATTGCAGCTGTGGACATAACTTCACCACCAAGTCGACACGGGCCAACATCCGTGTGGACGTTTGCTCCAACTGTCATCCTTTTTATACCGGCACCGCCGGTCGACTGGTAGACGCCGCCGGTCAAGTCGAGCGCTTCAACCGACGCTTTAAGCTCAAGAGCGAAACAAAGTAATATCGAAGCGTCCGGGCCCGGCTGGCCGGACGAGGATAAGCGAAATGCCTCAGTTCTACTACGGCGGTCAGGCGGTCGTCGAGGGTGTGATGATGCGCGGCCAGCACGAAGTGGCCGTGGCGGTGCGCAAGGCGGACGGCGACATCGTTCTCCATCACGAGGAGCTGCCTGCAAGCCTTTACCGCAACACCGTCGCAAAGCTCCCGTTCATTCGAGGGTTGGTCGTGTTGTGGGAAATGCTGGTGCTAGGCACCAGGATGCTCCTTTGGGCGGCGAACGTGCAGGTTCAGGGGGAGACCGACGAGGAAATCCCCAGTTACATGGTGGGCGGGATGCTGGTCATCTCGCTGCTATTCGCTGTCGGCCTGTTCTTCTTGTTTCCACTGTTCGTGGTCAGGGTGGGTTCTGCCAGCCCAATCCTGGGCAACCACACGATCTTCAGGAACATCATGGAAGGCGTGGTTCGCCTGCTGCTGCTGGTCGGCTATCTCATGCTGTTGGGCCGGGTCGGCAACCTAAAGCGCGTCTTTCAGTACCACGGGGCAGAGCATAAGACTATCAATGCCTACGAAGCCGGCGCCGAGCTGACGCCCGAGTCGGTTCAGCGCTTCTCGCTGCGCCACATACGGTGTGGTACCGCCTTCCTGCTGTGGGTAATGGTCATATCGATATTCGTTTTCTCCATCCTCGGCAACGGTCCGATCTGGTGGCGATTTACGTCCAGGGTCGTGCTCATACCGTTGATTGCCGCCGCCAGCTATGAGATGCTCCGGATTGGAGCGCGATACTACGGCGTCGCACTGGTTCGCTGGATCATGACACCCGGGCTCTGGCTCCAGGCACTGACGACTCGCGAGCCCGACAATGATCAGGTCGAGACCGCCATCGTGGCACTCGAAAAGGTCCTGGCAGCGGACGGAGTAGCGGTCAAGGAGCCGGAGTTCACAACGGCGCTCGCTGAACCGGCCTCTTAACAGCGCTCGATGCAAGACCGTTTGTCGTCTTTAGAGGAGCGCTACGAGGAGCTTGGGCGTGAAATGTCCAAGCCAGACGTGGCGACGGACCCGAACCGTCTGCGGGAGCTTGGCACCGAGCGCGCCTCGCTTGAAGCGGCAGTAGCACTTTTCCGAGACCTCAAGTCCGTCGACGCATCGATCGCGGAAGCGAATGAGCTGCTGGCCGATGGTAACGACCCCGACATACAGGAGCTGGCCCGCGACGAGCTCGGCCTGCTTCAAGACCAGCGGGAGCAGATTCTTCGTGATCTACAGCGGGCACTGATACCCGAGGATCCTAACGACGACAAAGACGTGATTCTCGAGATCCGAGGAGCGGCCGGCGGAGACGAAGCCGCCTTGTTCGCACGCGAGCTTTTCCGGAGCTACATCCGTCTGGCCGAGCGACACCGCTTCAAATACGAAATCTTGAGCATGAGCGAGACCGGCACAAATGGATTAAAGGAAGTAGTGGCACGGATCAGCGGCCGTGGCGCCTATCGGACGTTCAAGTTCGAGTCCGGTGTACATCGAGTACAGCGCGTGCCGGTTACTGAGTCGAGCGGCCGCATCCATACTTCTACGGTGACGGTTATCGTGCTGCCCGAGGTCGAGGAAGTCGAGGTCGATGTCCGCGATGAAGACCTCAGGGTTGACGTATTCCGGTCTTCTGGTCACGGCGGGCAGAGCGTAAACACCACGGACTCGGCGGTTCGGATCACTCACATTCCAACCGGCATCGTCGCCACCTCCCAGAACGAACGCTCGCAGATCCAGAATCGCGCGAGCGCGATGACTGTTTTGAGGGCCCGCATTTACGACCTGGAACGGCAGAAGCGCGAGGCCGAACAGGGGCAGGCGCGGCGCAGTCAGGTCCAGACGGGAGACCGGAGCGAGAAGATCAGGACGTACAACTTCCCGCAAGACCGAGTGACAGATCACCGGATCGGCGCGAGCTTTCACAACCTCCCCGGACTTCTCGATGGAGACCTAGACCTATTGATTGCCCGGCTTGAAGAGGCCGAGCAGGCGGAGAAGCTGCAGGCGTTAAGCATCCAGGAATGAGTGCTGGTCTGACTGCGAGCTTGACGGTTGCCGATGCGCAACGAGCCGGACGTGAAGCCCTGAGTGGGAATGTGGACAGCCCTGGTCTCGATGCGGACATGATTCTGGCCAACCTGCTCGGGTGCGAGCGGTCGCAGCTCTTCGCGTACGACGACCAGCGCCTGTCCGACCAGGTCGCCGCACGGTTCCAGGACGGAGTTCGTCGCCGTCTACGTGGTATCCCGGTGGCATACGTGACCGGCTGGAAAGAGTGGTACGGCTTACGTCTAACCGTTTCTCCGGCGGTCTTGATCCCCCGGCCGGAAACGGAAGGTTTGGCAGATATGGCGATCGCTCGTGCCCAAGCCCAGCCCTCTTGTGTAGTGGCGGATGTCGGCACTGGCTCTGGGGCCATCGCCATAGCCCTAGCGCGGGCGATTCCGGACGCTGAGGTGATCGCGGTCGACATCAGCACTTCAGCTCTTGATATCGCTGCTCAGAACGTTGCCGCGTACAAACTCGGGCATCGTATTCGACTGATTGAGGCTGATTTGATCGAGGGCCTTGATCGCACCCCCGACGTCATAGTGGCAAATCTACCCTATGTGCCGGCGTCTCAGCACGACCATCTGGCGAACGAGGTGCTGTCTGAACCTCATGGCGCCCTCTTCGCCGACGAGGAGGGTACGGCTGCCTACCGACGTCTCCTGCAGCAGCTCAGAGACCGAAACTGGACGCCGGTAGTCATGATGGAGATCGATCCGGATCAAGTCGATCGGCTGACACAGATGGCGGCCCAGCTCTACCCAACTGCCTCTCTGTCGGTCAGGCAAGACCTCAGCGGCGTCGATCGATTTATCACACTCGAGCCTGCTTCATGAGTACCCCCCGGGTCATGCCGGCGCGGTCGCCGGAGACGATTCGCGAATCAGTGCGGGTACTGCGAGACGGCGGAGTCCTCGCGGTTCCAACCGATACGGTATTCGGACTGGTCGCTCTCTACGATCAACCCCGGGCTATCCAGTCGATCTTCGATATAAAGGGTCGACCCGACAACAAGCCCCTCCCGGTTCTCCTGGGCACGGCCGCAGAGCTTCCGCTAGTGACTCCCAACGTCCCTGAATTCGTCTGGCCATTGATCGAACGAGTGTGGCCCGGCGCGGTGACCATCATATTCGAGAGCCACTCATATATTTCGGATGCCATCACTGCCGGCACCGGAAATGTCGGCGTGCGGGTCCCGCGGTTCGACGCAATCTTAGACGTTCTCGAGGCTGTCAGCTTACCTCTCGCTTCCACCAGCGCCAACCTCAGTGGGCAGCCGCCGGCGACTACCGTGGCCCAGGTGATCGAGCAGTTTGGGGGAGAGGCCTCGGAACGGCCGGAGGTCAACCTGATCATCGATCCCGGGGAGGTGACCGGATCCGGCCTGCCCTCCACTGTCGTGGACCTCTGCGGACCTTCGGTGCTGATCCGGCGCCGAGGCCAAGTCACCCCAGCGGAGATCCGTGAGGCGCTGAATGTGCGGGTGGACATAGTGCCGGAGTCAGCGGACGGTCGTCAGTAGTCTGTCATGTTCCGCGCGGTCTCGCACGGGCCGTCACACCGAAGTCGACTGTTCGAGTGGTAAAATCGGGAGACATGTGACGTTGACGGTGAAGGTAGGCTTCCCGGCATGGTGGTAGAGACGGGGCTCGAGGTGCAAGGCTCCGACCGAGGGGATGCCGAAGGTCGCTCCCGAGTCACGCGGTAGCTCCGTTCGCTGCTGAGGGTCCCCAACGTTACGGTGGTGGGGCCAAATACAGGTGGTACCACGCAAGTCGCGTCCTGAGCACGGACGTGGCTTTTGTTTTATCCGGACAGGAAACGTGCAGGTCGTCGATTGGCTCTGAGGTTCGAGGATAACTATTGAAACGTGCGGGCTGGGTCGAGCGATATTCGAGACAGAAAGGACTTAGATGATCGAGGAGAGAGAAAGCCGGAGCCTGGCCCCGAACTACGATCCCTCGGCGGTTGAGAGCCAGTTGTACGAGTGGTGGGAGCAGTCCGGCTACTTTTCACCGGACTTTAGACCCGGCAGCCCGCCCTTTGTCATAACTATCCCACCGCCTAATGTCACCGGAGAGCTACATTTGGGGCATGCTTTGACGTACTCCATCGAGGACGTGCTTGGACGGTACAAGCGGATGTGCGGCTTCGCCACGCTGATTCTGCCCGGTACGGACCATGCCAGCATCGCCGTACACACCAAGGTCGAAGGGCTGCTGGCGTCGGAGGGCACGAATCGTCGCGAAATAGGTCGCGACCAGTTCGTCAAGCGAGCCTGGGAGTGGAAGCAGACGTACGGCGCCCGGATCGATCAACAATTCCGCGCCCTGGGTGAGGCCTACGACTGGTCCCGGGAGCGCTTCACGATGGATCCGGACTACTACCGCGCGGTGATGACGATGTTCGTCCGCCTCTACGACGAGGGGTACATCTACCGAGGCGCCCGTGTCATCAACTGGTGCCCCGACTGCCGCACCGGCATCTCGGATATCGAGGTTCGCCCGGAACAGCGGGAGGACCTCCTGTATTTCGTTCGCCTGCCCTTCACGGATGGATCAGGCGACATCGTGGTGGCTACCGTCCGTCCCGAGACGATGCTGGGGGACGTGGCGGTCGCTGTCAACCCGCAAGACGATCGTTATCGAGACGTTGTGGGCAAGTACATCAAGCATCCGATCACCGGTGCGGAGCTCCCGGTTATAGCCGACGAATTCGTGGACCGAGAATTCGGGACGGGAGCCGTGAAGATCACTCCGGCCCACGACTACGCAGACTTCGAGGTGGCGGAGCGCCACAGCCTGCCGATGCCGGTTGTTATCACAGAGCAGGGGACCATGGCCGATGGGATCGGGCCACCCTATGCCGGACTCAGCGTCGACGAGGCGCGAAAGGTCGCGGTCGAACATCTGGAGCGCGATGGTTTCATGGCTCGGGTCGAGCCGTACACTCACAACGTGCCGCTGTGTGACCGCTCCGGAACGGTCATCGAGCCTCTCTTGTCCGAGCAGTGGTTTATGCGCATGCGGGATCTGGCAAAGCCCGCCATTGAAGCGGTGCGGGACGGTCGCGTTAAGATCGTTCCGGACCGATGGTCGCGCATCTATCTCGATTGGATGGAGAACATTCGTCCCTGGAACATCTCGCGCCAGCTCTGGTGGGGGCAGCGAATCCCGATTTACTACTGCCCCAATGGTCACGCTACCGCCTCAATCGAGATGCCATCCGCATGCAGCGAGTGTGGGTTGAAGGACCTGGCTCAGGATCCCGACGTTCTCGACACCTGGTTCAGCTCTGCCCTGTGGCCCTTTGCGACGCTAGGCTGGCCCGAACGAACGCCGGATTTGGAGCGCTTTTACCCGACGTCGTTCATGAACACGTCTAGTCAGATCCTGTATCTGTGGATCGCTCGGATGATCATGATGGGGATTCACTTCATGGGTGATATCCCCTTTCCCACGGTGCTGATTAACCCGACCATCCTCAACGAGAAGGGCCAGCGTATGAGTAAGTCGCTGGGAACCGGTATCGATCCCCTCGAGGTCGTGGAGCAGTACGGCGCCGATGCCGCCCGCTTTGCCGTTCTGTCCGCGGGAAGCATCATGCAGCAAGAGATCCGCATATCGGGCTACGAGAGGGCGGAGGAGGGGCGCAACTTCGCGAACAAGATATGGAATGCATCGCGGTTCGTCCTTCAAAACCTCGGCGGTGACGATGAAATGCCTCAGGATCCATCAGGCTTCGGGCTACAGCTTGATCTCGTCGACCGTTGGATCCTCAGCCGCACAGCATCTATAACCGATGAAGTGACGGGCGACCTCGATTCCTACGATCTTACGGTTGCTCTACGGTCGATGTACGACTTCTTTTGGGGAGAGTTCGCCGACTGGTATATCGAGAGCGCCAAACTGCGTCTCCGCGGGGACGAGCCAACCGCTCGCGCCACCGCCCGAGCAGTCCTCTGGTCGGTCCTCGACCGCACTATGCGCCTTCTCCACCCGTACATGCCATTTGTAACGGAAGAGGTTTGGCAGAACCTCCGTCTGACAGTCCCCCCCGGAGCCCTGGGCCTATCGGGTCTCGCCGCCCCGCTGTCCGACTCGATCATGGTCGCGCCGTGGCCGCAGCCTGGGGATAGAGTCGACGTGGCAGCCGAGCGCGATATGGGCGTGATCATCGACGTGGTTAGAGCAGTGCGGACCCTTCGCGCCGATCACAAGGTTAAGCCACGGGCGCGCATTGACGCCGAGCTGATCTCCACGGACCATCAGGCGGTCCTCAGTGCCAACGCGGATACCATCGCCAGTCTTGCCGGGCTCAGCCAGGTCGTGGTCGTCACCGTCGCGCCCCGCGCTGAGACCAGCGTGGCGGAGAGTGCAGCTTCGGGAGTTATCATCCGCGTCCCGCTGTCGCAACTGACGGACGTAGACGAGGAGATCAGGCGCACAACGCGTGACATCGACCGGCTGGACGGCGAACTCGTCAAAGTGAGGACGCTGCTGAGCAACGAAGGCTTCGTTTCAAAAGCGCCCGATGCGGTGGTCAATGCAGAGCGGGATAAGCTGGTTCGAGTGCAGACCGAGCTCGAACAGCGGCGAAAACACCTGGACAAGCTGTCAGGAGGCGCCGGTGAGCCATAGCCGCCGCTTCCTGGAGCTGGCCGCTCTGGAGCTTATTCAGAGTGAAGGACTACGGGTGGTCAAGGGCCCGCAGACTCATGCCCAGCTTCCCAGCGTCGTCACCGGCATGCCCGACTGGGATGAGATCCTGGTTGCTGATGGAGTCGGGGTCCGTCCGGCGGTGTATGCCTTTGCGAGAGGTGACGGCCTCGAGCTGTCGGGCATCGAGAGCATGTTCGAGTCCCTGGTCGAGCAGGTGGCGGCTTCACAAGTGCAATCGCGGGCCGGCTTCGGCCCCGGATTAAAACTGACAGCTATCTTCTATTTCAATGCCATCAATCCAACCACGGCGAAGCGCGTCACGCGTTTGGCGCCGAGGCGGTATCACGAGGGTTTGAAGCCCCAGGTGTGGGTCGCCGATCTTTCGCAGCGACGGCTATATGTTCCGCGCGGTCCGCTGTCTATCCTGCCCTCCAATGGGGAGCGGGCAGTCACTAGGGCCTTGAAGGCCGCCTCTGAGGGGGCGGAGGTCGATGCCGGTCATCTGGCCTACGCCCAACATACGGCGGAAACCCAGCGAGCGCAGTTCGCATCCGTCATGCGGCGGAACGTGCCCTATGTGACGTACGCCTTGCTGGCAGCCATCTGGTTCGTCTTTCTACTGGAGACACTGGCGCCGGGTGGCTCGACCAGCGACAACGTTCTCCTGGAGTATGGGGCCATGCAGCCTGTGCTGGTCGAGAGAGGTGAGTGGTGGCTGCTGTTTACCACCATGTTCGTTCACGTTGGACTTCTACATATCGGCTCGAACTCCATCGCCCTTTACAGCATCGGCACCATCGTAGAACGGATTTACGGTCACATCCGCTACGCGTTCATCTACTTCGCGAGCGGACTGTTCGCGTCGGCTGCCAGTTACCTGGTTATGGTCGAGCGAGGCGATCCGCACAATATAGCCGCCGGGGCCTCGGGGGCGATCTTTGGTATCGCCGGAGTCGTGATCGCGCTTGGCGTCCGGAAGGACTCCGTGGTTCCGCGCGCTGTGGCTATTCAGCTCTCGGTGTTCATGCTGGTGCTCATTGCGGTAAACATCGTCTACGACACCTTCACACCACAGATCGACATCAGCGCCCATATCGGTGGACTGGCGCTGGGGTTTATTCTCGGCTATCTACTGGCTCCCACGAACCAGTCGCCACGGGGCCGGCAGGCCCCCAGAGAGGGTCAGGAGCTGCTGCGTTGAGACCAGCGATAGTGGTAGCAGGAAGCGTCAGGAGGCATAGTCTTCATGACTGAGCCGGCGACGGTCGAGGAGAGTGCCAAAAACGTGGCCACTCGTAAGCTCATGCTGGTCGACGGCCATGCCCTGGTGCACCGCGCCTTTCACGCCCTGCCGGAGCTGACGACAACGTCCGGGGAGCTGGTCAATGCCGTGTTCGGTTGGACGTCGATGGTCATCAAGGCCATCGATACTCTGCGCCCGACGCACGCGATCGTGGCTTTTGACCGGCCCTCTCCTACATTTCGGCATCAGGAGTATGCGGAGTACAAGGCAACGAGAGCTCGGACTCCGAGGCCCCTCTCGATGCAGTTTGAGCGTGTTCGCGAGGTGGCCACCGCGTTCAATATGCCTATAGTCGAACTGTCCGGGTTTGAGGCCGACGACATCCTTGGAACGCTCGCCGCTCAGGCTGAACGGGAGGGCGTTCCGACCGTCATCGTGACGGGCGATCTCGATACACTCCAGCTGGTTGACGATTACGTCACTGTCCTGACGAACGGCCGCCTCTTCAATGACACCAAGCTCTACGATGTTCGGGGTGTCATGGAGCGATTCGGGCTGTCTCCGGTGCAGGTCCCAGACCTGAAGGGGTTGATCGGAGACAGCTCGGATAACATCCCGGGCATACGTGGAATCGGTGAGAAGACAGCTGCAAAGCTTCTCCAGCAATATGGCAGTATCGACGGTATTTACGAGCACCTCGAGGAGATCAAGGGAAACGTCGGCAATTTGCTCCGAGATGCTCGCGAGCAGTCATTTAAGAGCCGCTACCTTGCTCGCATCGTCACCAATGCCCCGGTTGAGCTCGACCTCGAGGCATCGGCGATTCGTGATTTCGACATGCCTCAGCTGATAAGCCTGTTTCGCGATCTTGAGTTCAGGTCGCTGATTCCACGGGTTCAGCAGCTTCATCCGACTGAGACGGTCGCGGCAATGACCAGGCTATCGACGGGGCGAGAGCAGGCGCAGATGTCCCTGTTCACCGAGGAGACGAAAGCTAAATCCGCCGGTGAGACGGAGCAAACGCCTGAGGGACTGGCCCCTCAGATCGACCTGGAGATAGTACGAGAGTCCTCACAGCTGTCAGCTCTAGTGGAGCGACTGCGCCAGGCCACAGAATGGTCCTTCGACGTCGAGGCGATGGGGCCCAACGCCTTCGACGCCCGGCTCGTGGGCATCGCGTTTTCCCTGGGCCACCGAACCGCTTCATACATTCCGGTGGGTCATGTCGAAGGTGACCAGCTGCCACTCGACTCCGTCGTCGAGTCCCTCAGGCCACTGTTTGAGGACCCGACGCAGCGCAAAGTCGGACATAACCTGAAGTACGGTGTGCTGGTACTCGGCAACTACGGGATAACGGTAAGAGGCCTCTACTGCGACACCATGCTGGCGGGCTACCTGGAGAACTCGTCCTCGCGAATGATTGCGTTGGACTCCCTGGCAGCTCAGCGCCTGGGCATCGAGATCATGTCTCTCGAGAGTCTGGTCGGCAAAGGCAAGAAGCAGATCTCGTGCGCGGAGGTCGAGGTCGAGCAGCTCGGGATGTATGCCGGCGTGGTGGCCGCCGTCTCACTCCAGCTGGCTCCAATGCTGCGCGAACGTCTTCAGCATCGCAACCTTGAGTCGTTATTCGACGAGGTCGAGATGCCGCTTCTCGGGGTTCTGGCCGAGATGGAACGGAACGGCGTGGCTCTCGACATAGAGTTTCTGCGCGCGATGTCAGTCGAGATAACGCAGACGCTGGGAGACATCGAGGCCCGAATTTACGAGCGGGTCGGCCATCCGTTCAACATCAATTCCCCGCCACAGCTTGGCGACGTCCTGTTCAACGAGCTCAAGCTGCCCAAGCGTCGGAAGACCAAGACGGGCTACTCGACCGACAATGAGGTTTTGGAGAAGCTGCGCGACGAGTTTCCCATCGTGGACGACGTCCTCGAGTTTCGGCAGCTCATGAAACTCAAGGGGACGTATATTGATGCCTTGCCGGCCCTGCTCAGTCCTCGTGACGGTAAGGTGCACACCGACTTCAATCAGGCGGTAGCGGCAACCGGCCGTCTGTCGTCCAGCAACCCCAACCTGCAGAATATCCCTATCCGCAGCGAAATCGGCCACAAGATCCGTCAGGCCTTTATTCCCAGCGAACCGGGCTCGGTCATTCTGGCCGCCGACTATTCACAGATCGAGCTGCGGGTGCTGGCTCATCTTTCTCACGACGAGAAGCTCATGGACGCGTTTCTGCATGATCAGGACATCCACGTCGTGTCGGCCGCGGCCGTGTGGGGGATAGAGCCCAAGGATGTGACCTCAGACCAGCGGCGGATCGCGAAAGTGGTGAACTTCGGGATTGTCTACGGCATCGGCGACCAGCGACTGGCGTACGAAACGGGGCTGACACGCGAGGAAGCGGCGACGTTCATTACCGCATACCGCCAGACGTACTCCGGCGTCACGGAGTTCATGGATGGGATCCGGTCCCAGGCTCAACTATACGGCCAGGTGTCCACGCTGCTCAACCGCGTGCGCAGTCTGCCCGAAATCCACTCCAACCATCCAGGCGTGCGGCAGGCCGCTGAGCGAGCCGCGATCAACATGCCGGTACAGGGTACCGCTGCGGACATCATCAAGATTGCGATGATCCGGGTGGCTCGTGCGATGATCGAGTTAGGAGTCAAGAGCCGGATGATCCTGCAAGTCCACGACGAGCTGGTATTCGAGGTACCGCAGGAGGAGGTGGAAGCAATGGCTCTCCTGGTCCGAGACGGTATGATGCACGCCCTCGATCTAGCGGTTCCCCTTGGAGTAGAAGTGAATGTAGGGCCCAATTGGGGCTCGATGGAGCGCTATCACCTCGACTCCTAAAAGACATCGCGCGGTTCTCAAACGCGCCGTTTCAATGGTGGCGAATGAGGGTGGTGCGGATGACGCGCCAGGCATGGCCACCATTCTTGGTCAGCAGGATTTGTGGTTGCGGGACCGCCGGCACAACAAACCCGTGTCGGAGGTCGAGGAACTGGAGCTGCGGGGTGGATGCGAAGGCAGGACCGCTATATATCTTGCTCCAGTGCAGTCCACGGTCGGACGAGGCGTAAAGCGAGCGGTTTGCCGCCAGCCAGATGTGAGAGGCGCCAGAGGTGGCGATGCTGGGCCCGAGACTCGAGGTGAACACATGGACCGGCGTCGTGGGCTGCCAGTGTCTACCGTGATCGTTCGTTACATAGAGGATATACGCCGCGGGTCGATAGACATACACGGGCAAGATGCCCTGACGACCGTGAAATCTTGGTGGGTAGGTTGCAAACGTGAAGATCGAGAAGCCAGGGGGGCGTGGCAAATAGAGCTTCGTCCACGTACGCCCACCGTTCACGGAGTGGTAAAGGATCGCGCGGCCGGTGTGAAGGTCGCATTCGCCGGTCTCCCATCCGCTGCGAGCGGTGTCAAAGGTCACCGCGTCGACGCAATCTGGAAGAGACTGCCGGCGATCGGAAAGAGATGTTTTGGCCTCGACCGGGCTCCAGTGGATTCCCCCGTCGAGTGTTCGGTAGAGCTCGTAGGGAAAGACTCCTGCCCTTGGGCGGCCGATTCTCAACAGCCAACCCTGTCTTCGGTTTGGGAAGGAGATATCCGCGACCAACGAAGGGCCGGCTTGCTTCTCGAATGGCAGCGGCGCGGAGGAGCGCCACGTCACTCCGCCATTTTTGGACGATAGGACAATCATGCTGGAATGCGGTCCGCGCTTCAGAACCCAGGCTCGTAGAGGGCCGTCAGCGGTCAGGCTGAAATCGAAGGGCCAGCGAGCGCCCCTGAGCTTGAGAACGACTCGCCACTCTCTTCCTCCGTCTGCAGTCCGGAGAACCGCGCTCCGCGACACGGCCCACCCCTTGTTAGGTGAAACCATGTGTATGCCTCGCAGCGTCAATAGCGCTGGGGGATGGTTGGGGGGAGGGGTGCGGCGCGCATCTGCCTGGACGAGACCTGCCGTCCAAGAGCGCAGACCTACGTCTCCGCCGCCCGCCAGAATGGCCCAGGCCATGCTGGCTACGGCCACGCCAAGGGCGATACCAATCAAGAGCTTAGCCGTCATTTCCTGCTATTGTACGGGGCTAAAGGGCGGTGACTTTACGCGTGCAACGGACACACGTCACAGCGGTTGTACCGGCAGAATCTCAACGACAGGTCCAGCAGCCCCTGGTGGTGCACCGCACGATAGGGACGAAACGTTGTTCCGGATGCGCTGAGCTTCGATCGAAGCGCCGCTATCCAGCGGTTATCGGGCGGGGCGTGGAGCAGGTGCAGCGCCGCGGACCCGTCGATGCCGTGGAACGCGGTCAAAAATGGGAGTCCCACGTTGATCGCCGCGTCGTCGGCCCGGCCTCGTCCGACCAGGACCGTATCGGCCTCGACGATGAACAGCTGCCAGAGATCGATAGGCGCCGTGCCGGCAATGGCCCGCGCAAGGCCGGTCCGGTGTCTCAAAACCAACCGCGCGAGGCCCCTGAGACGGCTCGAAGGTGAGTTGGACGGACGAATGCGGAAGGTGACGAGCTCTCCGGGTTGCAGCACAGGGCCGTCTACGAACGCTGAGAGCAGGTCGTCGTCGGACGTGATTCCGGCGGCGGCCATTAGGAGACGTTCGGCGTCGAATAGGGAGAGGCTCGCAAGCAAGTGAAACGGGATCGCCTCGGCGATCTTCCTAAAGCTCTGCCGGTTTGAGCTGTACCCAAGGCATTCGGCCAATAGACGGTAGAGAGCTTCCTCGGCGCCAACAGCTTCGACGTCGCCGCTCACCCGGGCGACCTTCCCTGTGAACCGGCTTACCCCAGCCGCTCGCACACTGTCAGGAGCTCGCTCAGCTTCTTTGGGACCGAACGGGCAGTCGACGAGCTGAGGCGCGAGACGCCGGTAGCTTTGCCACAGCTCGGAGAGTGGAGCCAGGAGAAGCGATTCGAGAGCTAGGGTCGGGATCGGGTCGCCTGATGTAGTCTCTGCCGGTTCGGTCTTCCCAATTCTCAGGACCACATGAAGGATGACGTCATCATAGCCCGGATCAGTATGATGACCGTGCGCCCTCCAGCCGCTGTTCGTGACGTGGACTTCGACGTCGCCGCGGCGGATATCCCCTTCGCTGGAGCCGATTATCGCCTCGCGGAAATCGGGACCCGCGGCGCTGCTGAACCAGCCGGGAAAAATGACGTCGACCCCGGCGTTCCGGGCTCGTTTGCCGTCGAAGCGTCTCGTTTGCCATATCCACCATACAAATGCTTCTTCGATATCCGCTGATGCAATGGGTGGGGACGGAAGGTCGAGGACAAGCTGGGCATTGGAACCGGCGTCGATGAGAGACGCCTCCTTGGTGTGTCTGCCGAAGTCAATCTCGCGACGGAGTATAATACTTTCTGTCCAGGAGGTCTTCATGACAGAGGTAGTCGAGGGAATCAGACAGAAAGTTCGTGAAGTCCCGGACTTTCCTCAGGAGGGCGTCCTCTTTTACGACATAACGACCGTGCTCAAGGACGCCGGCATCTTCCGCACATCAATCGATCTGATGGCGGAACATTACAAGTCGACTCAGATCGACGTTATTGCCGCGATGGAATCTCGGGGATTCATTTTTGGGGCCCCCCTGGCCTATGTTCTTGGGGCCGGGTTTGTACCCATCCGAAAGCTTGGCAAACTGCCGTCCGAAACGGTCTCGAAGGAGTACCAGCTCGAGTATGGCTCGAACGTTCTAGAGGTGCATCGGGACGCCATCGAGCCGGGACAGAGGGTTCTGCTGGTGGACGACGTCCTGGCCACAGGCGGTACCATCGGAACCTCGGTGGAGATCGTTCGAGAGCTGGGCGGAGTACCGGTAGGGGTGGTAGTTCTGATCGAGCTGGACTTCCTGGGCGGTCGCGACAGGCTGAACGGACACGACGTCGACATCAAGTCCTTCGTTCATTATTAAGTGGGCGGTGTCGAGTTCGGACGGCGATACGATCGGCTCGGACGCTATTCGTAGCAGGATAACTGAGGGTTGACATCGATGCATCGAATACCTCTGCGATTTGCGCTACTGGCCCTGGCACTAGCTGCGAGTATAGGACTCGTCGTGGTACTCATCTCGGGGATGGGTCTAGTCCTTGCACCGCAGGCATCCGGCACGTCGTGCAACACCGGTGCGGCTAGGGCCGAGTTTGGTCTCAAAGGCCACCTTGATCGCGCCTCCGATCCTATCTACCTGGCATGGCTACACCGCTGGTGCGCCCACGTCAACCTCGGGCCGGCAACGACGGGTGAGTTTAATGCTCGCCCTAGCGTCGTGGGCCAGAACTTCAGTGAAACGGCGAGCCGTATAACCTGGAGCCGCAGGACAAAGAAGATAGCCGTCCAGAACTATCCGAGGCAGGCACTCAAGGTTTTCGCTGGGCATAAGGTTCAACCGCAGTGGGGAACGCCCTTGACCGTGGCCTGGCTGTCTCAGTTTTATTCGGGACACAACTGGGGCCCGGCACTCGACCCTGCCCAGAGTATCTCCTCGGGTCTGCGTCAGGTCTTCCAGAGGGGCATCGCGACAGAAAGCAAGGGGGCGGTTGCCTGGAAGGCCGTCGCCGCGGGCTCCAAATCTCCGTGGCTTTATCAAGAGCACCAATGGTTGCCCATTGGTCAAACCGTCGGCGCGTTCAACCGGGCAGTTGCTAGACATAACCAGTTCGGTGCCGGATCTTATCTGACGTCTCGGCTGCAGGCCAAGGTCGCTACTCACTGTATTCAGACGGTCCTTGGATTTTCAGGCTGGCCTCACGGCTATGGATATAGCGTTCGGGTCTGGAGCCCTAGCACGTCCACGGTGGCCTCACATTACTCACTGCAGTCCGGTAGGGCCGTCGATTACCTTCACCTCGTTCACGGTCGTCAGTGGCGGATTGCCTCTGTCCAACGTAGCCGGCAGGGGAGCGTGGCGTGTCCCCCCTGGTCGCCGCCCCTAAACGCTTTCACGGGAACGTTCGCGGTCGGTGACTCGGTCATGGTGGACGCGCAGCCCTATTTGACCCAGATGGGCATTGCGGTCGACGCGCAGGTGAGCCGGCAGTTCGATACGGGAGTCGGCATTCTGCGTGACAAGCTCTCTCAGGGGACGTTGCCGCCGAGGGTCGTCGTGGCACTGGGAACGAACGGGCCCATGACCGGGGCAGACTTTAACGGTATGATGTCGATGTTGAGGCACGAGAAACGCGTGGTCGTGTTGACGGTGCGCGAGCCGCGTTACTGGCAAGATCAAGTCAACGCCGTGGTGCGGGCCGGTGTGGCCCGCTGGAAGAATGCCAGACTGGCGGACTGGTATAGGGCTAGTGCCGGTCATCCGGAGTACTTCGCTCCCGACGGGGTGCACCTACAAGGTCAGGGCCCCCTCGCATTTACCCATGTCATCGCAAATGCACTTGGCGGGCCCTAGAGGTAGTTAGGGCAGCTGTCGGTTCACAAATCCAGTGTGGGGCTCCGCCCCGATGGGTAAGCGGGACGGTCCCTGATGCCGGCAAGAGGCGCCCGGACGGCATTGCCGTGCGGCGGTGCGTTTACGGGGATGTGGTGTCCACTGTCTGGTCAGGTGCCACTCCCGTTTTATAACCGGCAGTACCTCTCCGGCTACGATGTTTGACCCGGCGATGTTGAGATGCAGGCCGTCAGACTCGCGCGTCAGAACGGGCTGTCCGCCGACGTTCACGTAATCCTCGTACCGTCCGTGATTCGTGATCGGACCATTCACATTCAGGAAATGGACGCCGGGCACCTGCCGTGCCGCCGCTCTCACCGCGATGTTGATTCGGTAGTAGTCGTAGGACCATTGGGGATTGCTGGCGGGAGGCATGGACAGCCAGTACACGCGCTTCACACCACCGTGGATCCAGATCCGCATGACGATGGCAGCGCGCCGTTGGTACTCCCGCGTCCAGGCCGGCGAACCCGCGACCACCACTTTCCCGTTCCACAAGGTCATGTTTTGGAAGTCGTTGCCGCCGAGGAACATCACGATTGCTTGCGGGTGATAACTCGTCACCTGCCGGCGGGCGACGGCAGCCCAATCAACGAAGTCGGGACGGCAGAGGCCGGTTCCGTCGTGGGTCTCGGTCCAGCCCGTCACTCTGCCGGTTGGAAGGGCGCCGTTGAGGATCTGCGGGCCGAGCCAGCCCGGTAGGGAGTCACCCGTAATGAGAAGGCGAAGTGGGTGTTTTCTCGTTACTGCCGGCAGGGCAGGCCATACGGGACCAACGTGGTGGTGGCGCGCAGGCGTGCGGCTATTGACATCGGTCCCCGAAGGTATCCCTGCTCGATGCGAAGTTCCAACTCCTCGCGCACGTTTCGAGCCGGATTTTGATTTGTGAATGGTCGGAGCGGCGGTCAAGAGCGACGATCCACCGGTTTGCTGGCCATTGCCGACGGCTGCTTCGAGGTCATCCCATGGCCACGTGAGATGCAATGTCTGCGTCACGGCCAACGCACCGTTTCCGACCGATAAGAGTGCTGTCTGAAATGGGCTGTACGGAAGTCCGTCCGCGGCATGTACGATGCCCCTAGCTCCCAAGAGCATCACGATGAGAACTGTGATGGACAGTGTGATCAGAACATGTCGGATGGGAGCCGTAGGGGAGTCGAATTCCGCTCGATCTGCTGCCGATCTCCTCGCACGCGCTTTAGTGGGCCGAGACTCAGACCGATCTTCGGGTTGACGCCGCGACTCTCCCAGGTTGCGCCGACGCTCACGCGCGTTCGGCCGCACTGTCGGTATAAACAACTCCCCTCGCCTCCGACCGCCCGGTGATTCCGCTGGTTACGACCTATCGATGAGGTCGATGGTCCGCTGCTATACTGCCCTTGGACAACCCTCGTCATAAGTATAGTAAGGGCTTTGGGCCATTTGGGCCACGTCGTTCAACGAGTTTGCACTACGTCTACCCGGTACTGACGGCAGCATTCCGCCTCGACTGGCTCAGCCCCCGGCTAAAAGCTCAGGGTTCACTGAGACGGACGACAGTACCTTAGACTGAGCGCTTCCCTTTGATCTTCCCTACTGTTCAGTTCGCAGCATTCTTCGCCGTCGTCCTGCCAATTTCCTGGCTTCTCATGCCATACCGGCGAGCCTGGAAGCTCTTTCTCATTGCCGCCAGCTACTATTTCTACGCCAGCGCCGACTGGCACTTCGTTTTCCTACTTGCCGGATGCACCCTTTGGAACCAGCTGTGGGCCAAAGTGCTGGCAGTGGAACAGGCCGATCCATACCGAAGGATCATCGTCGGCGTCGCCATTGCCGGTGATCTCGGCATTCTCGGCTGGTTCAAGTACTACGGCTTCTTCGTGGCGAACGTTGTCAGTATGACCCATTCGATGGGGCTGCCGATGCCGCTTCCGCTGGTGCAGGTCGCTCTTCCGATAGGTATTTCTTTCTTCACCTTTCAGGCCATCTCCTATGTGATGGATGTCTACCGACGGCAGATCAGCCCAGTGGCGACTCTTGACTTTGCCGTATTTCTGTCCTTCTTTCCGCATTTGATCGCGGGTCCGATAGTTCGGGTCAGAGAGCTGGTTCCTCAGTTCGCCACACCGCGCGACCCGAAGAAGATCGAGTTCTCGCGGGCGATCGGTTTGATCAGCGGGGGCTTGATCAAGAAGATCCTCATAGCTGATACGGTGGCTACTCAGCTAGTGGATCCCGTGTTCGCAAACCCGGGACTCCACTCGCGGGTCGACGTGATTGCGGCGATTTACGGGTACGCGACCCAGATTTACTGCGACTTCTCGGCGTACTCCGACATTGCTATTGGGCTAGCGCTGCTGATGGGATACCAATTCCCGCCGAACTTCAACCGGCCGTATGCCGCCGTCTCCCTTACCGAGTTCTGGCACCGCTGGCACATGACTCTGTCACGGTGGCTGCGCGACTACGTCTATATCCCTCTCGGTGGAAACCGAAAGGGAAGGAAGGCCACGTATCGAAACCTCATGCTGACGATGCTGCTGGGTGGGCTCTGGCACGGGGCTGCGTGGAACTTCGTGTTATGGGGAGGCCTGCATGGCTCCGGCCTGGCGGCGGAGCGGTGGTGGGACGAGCGACGAGGCACCATGGAAGTCAAGCACAGGCTGGCACGCTGGTTCCTTACCTTCAATTTCGTTTGCTTCGCCTGGATTTTCTTTCGGGCCGACGGCATGGGCAATGTCGAGGCGATCTTGCACCAGCTCACTGTTAGCGGAGGTCAGACCACGGTGACCACGGGCGTTCTGCTGGCAATCTTGACCGGGATCGGCATTCAGTTTATTCCTCAAGAACCACGGCTCGTCCTGAGGCGGGCATACGCACGGCTGGGTACGGCCGGCCAGGCCCTAGCCTTTGCCGGCGTCGTGCTGGTGGCGGAGGTCTTTGTCAGTGGGCAAGGTGTCGCTCCGTTCATTTACTACCGGTTTTAGCGTCCCTCGAGCGCGAAAAATCCAGCACCGCGCATGCTGCGCCCTTGTGGTATGCTGTGTAGTCGAACGGGCAGGCCACTTCTCGTAGGAGAAGTCTTTTTTTTGGGGAAAACACAAGCAGCTGAACCGGCGGACGCCTTGCTGCAGCCGGTGCGGTGGGGTGGGGACTGCGTCGAGCTAATCGACCAGAGGCTCCTTCCCGGCACCTACGCTGTTGTCGAATGCAAGACCGTCGAGGCCGTCGCAGCCGCCATCAGAAACATGACGGTCCGCGGAGCGCCGGCCATAGGCGTTACCGCGGCATACGGCTACGCGCTCGCGGCCTTTGTCGGGGAACACATGAGCCTCGAAGATGGTCTTGCCGACGCATTCAACGTGCTCATACGCACCAGGCCGACCGCCGTCAATCTCTCGTGGGCGCTAACTCGGATGCGGTCCACATACAGGCGAAACGCCTCGGCCCCGCTCGACGAGGTGCGGACGCTGCTAGTCGCGGAGGCCCGGGCCATCCATCGCGAATCGCTGGAGGCGGACCTTGCTATTGGCCGGGCCGGAGCGGAGCTTCTGGCGGGCCGGACGAAGATCTTGACGCACTGCAATGCTGGTCCACTTGCGACGGCCGGGTACGGGACGGCAATCGGAGTGATCAGGAGTGCGTTCGAGCGCAACGCGGAAGTGTCGGTCCTGGTGGACGAAACCAGGCCGCTTCTCCAGGGCGCTCGTTTGACCGCGTGGGAGCTGCTTACTCTGGGTATTCCATGCACGCTGATCACGGACAGCATGGCTGGATACATGATGGCGTCCGGCGAGGTTCACGCGGTTATCGTTGGAGCAGATCGTGTGGCGGCCAATGGCGACGTGGCCAACAAGATCGGAACGTATGCTCTTGCCGTGCTGGCAAACGCTCACGACATCCCCTTCTACGTCGCGGCGCCGACGTCGACCGTGGACCTTGATGCCGCCTCGGGAGAGGACATACCGATTGAGCAGCGAGATCCGGAAGAAGTGACCGAATTTCGGGGACTGAGAACAGCGCCGAGTGGGATGGAGGCGGCAAACCCTGCTTTCGACATAACTCCTTCGCGTCTCGTCACTGCCATCGTTACCGAGAACGGTGTTGCCTGCGAGCCATACCTGCAGAGCCTGGCGTCGGTGATGAGAGGGGTTCTGGTTGGCTGAGCCGGTTCTGGGCGTCATCGGCGGCAGTGGGCTGTACAACATGCCGGGATTGAGCGACATCGAGATCCTGGAGATGAACACGCCCTTTGGGCCAACCAGCAGTCCGGTAACGATAGGCACATTGAGAGGCGTAGATGTTGCGTTCATCGCGCGTCACGGGCACGCTCACACGCTGCTTCCCTCGGAGGTTCCATATAGGGCGAATATCTATGCGCTAAAGGTGTTGGGCGTGTCGCGCGTGCTTAGTGTGAGCGCCGTCGGCAGTCTCAAGCAAGATCTGGCTCCTCTGGACGTTGCCGTGCCGGATCAGATATTCGATCGCACCCGGAGCCGGCCCAGCAGCTTCTTTGGAAACGGATTGGTCGCCCATGTCAGCTTCGCTAACCCGTTTTGCCCGGCACTTTCCGCGGTGGCGTTCGACGCGGCCAAGACGTCCAATGCGACGGTCCACTGGGGAGGTACGCTGGTGACTATCGAGGGACCGATGTTCTCGACGATCGCAGAATCCGAGACCTACCGAAAGCTTGGCTTCAGTCTCATCGGAATGACTGCCGTGCCTGAATCGAAGCTGGCGCGAGAGGCAGAGTTGTGTTACACGACGCTCGCCATGGTGACTGACTATGACGTGTGGCATGAGACGCATGAGACCGTCACGTCGGAGATGGTCGCGGAGACGGTGCGGCGAAACGTGGAGGTTTCTCGCGAAATCATAGCAGAGGTGGTTTCACGACTCGATCGCGTTGGTCCTTGCGAATGCGAGAGCGCGCTGGCTTCAGGGCTCCTGACCGGGTTCGAGCACGTGCCGGACTCGACCCTCAAAGCCCTCGAGCCGATCATCGGAAAGTATTATAGGCGGGATGGCGATGCTTGAGCGCAAGAAATTGCCGGACAGCAGTAATGTCGCGGGAGCGGGGGAATTCACATGAGTAGTCTCGTTGTCGGTTCGATCGCCCTCGACACAGTCGAGACGCCGTTCGGCCGGGCTGAAGAAGCACTGGGCGGTACCGCGGTGTACTTCTCGATTGCGGCGTCACTGTTCTCTGATGTGAACATCGTGGGAGTCGTCGGTCACGACTTTCCCCAACATCACATCAACTTACTGGAGGCCAGGGGGTGCAACCTCGACGGCCTACAGCGCCGTGAAGGCCGCACTTTTCGGTGGGTGGGAAGCTACGACGAGAACATGAATGTCGCGCATACGCTCGACACCCAGCTCAACGTGTTCGAGTCATTTCGGCCCGAGCTGCCGCTTTCATACAGGCGTGCGCGCACCTTGTTTTTGGGTAACATCGACCCAGAGCTGCAGCTGGATGTTCTTGAGCAGACATCCGCGCCGCTGATCACTGCCCTGGACACCATGAACTTCTGGATCGATCGAAAGCGTAATGCTCTCGAGGAAGTCATTCGGCGCGTCGACGTTGTTCTGGTCAATGAGGATGAGGCCCGACAGTTCGCGGGCGTGTATCACATTGGTGAAGCTGCTAGACGAATCCGTGCGCTGGGTCCCCACTCGGTCGTGATCAAGCGCGGCGAGTACGGGTCGGCGATGTTTACGGAAGACTGTTATTTTGCGTTGCCCGCCTTTCCCAGCGAAGACGTACGGGACACTACCGGCGCGGGCGACAGCTTCGCGGGAGGCTTTCTGGGGTATCTGGACACGGTGGACAGCATCAACTCTCGAGAGCTGAAGCGCGCCTTGGCTTTTGGCACCGTCATGGCGAGCTTCACCGTGGAGAATTTCAGCATCTCAGGGATTCATGCCGCCGAGTTGGAGCATATCCACCAGCGGTACGAAGCGCTCAGAGAATTGACGTCCTTTGAGCCCATTTCCATGCCACAGCGCGCCGTGGTGTAGAACTAGGCCCCATCTTTCAACGTCGTTTTGTCACTTGTCGAGAATCGGTCGTCAGTTGTCGTTCATCCCGGTCCATCAGGCTCGAGATCACTACCGGCAAATCAGGAAGGAGTATGCACATGGTGCAGGAAGTAATCACAAAAGGCGATGTGAAGGATCCGGGGCTGGCCGCGGCCGGCAGGCAGCGGATCGAATGGGCAGACGCGAACATGCCGGTCTTGCGAGCAATTCGTGAGCGGTTCGAGACGGAGAAACCGCTGGCCGGCCGGCGAATCGGCGCCTGCCTGCACGTGACGACGGAGACCGCGAATCTAGTACGCACCCTCAAAGCCGGTGGGGCGGATGTGGTGCTCTGCGCCTCTAATCCGCTCAGCACCCAGGACGACGTGGCTGCGGCCCTCGTATACGAGTATGACATCGCAACTTTCGCCATAAAGGGCGAGGACAATACGACGTACTATCGCCACATCTCGGCGGCACTCGATCACCACCCCAACATCACGATGGATGATGGCTGTGATCTCGTGTCCAAGCTCCACAAGGACCGTCCCGACCTCATTGCTGGGGTAATAGGCGGCACCGAGGAGACCACGACCGGAGTGATCCGGCTCCATAGTATGGAGAAGGACGGGATGCTGCGCTACCCGGTAATCGCGGTGAACGAGGCCGATACGAAGCATCTCTTTGACAACCGTTATGGTACGGGCCAGAGCACGCTCGACGGTTTGATTCGAGCGACCAATCTGCTGCTGGCAGGCAAGCGGCTCGTCGTTGCCGGATACGGCTGGTGCGGCCGCGGGCTGGCGACGCGGGGCTCCGGTCTTGGGGCTCACGTGATAGTTACCGAGATCAATCCGACCAGAGCTATCGAGGCGGTCATGGATGGGTTCGAGGTCATGCCGATGGCCGAGGCGGCCAGAATCGGCGACATCTTCATCACCGTCACGGGAAACATCAACGTCGTGGACCGTGATGATCTGGAAGCAATGAAGGATGGAGCCGTGGTCGCCAACTCGGGCCATTTCAACGATGAGATCAACATCGAGGCGCTTCGGGATCTCGCCCAATCAACCCGCGAAGTACGGCCATTTGTACAGGAGTTCGTGGTTAACGGCAAGCGTATCTATCTCCTGGCTGATGGCCGGCTGCTCAACCTCTCGGCCGCCGAGGGCCATCCGGCCGCGGTGATGGACATGAGCTTTGCCGACCAGTCCCTCTGCGTCGAATACTTGGTGCAGAATCACGAAAAGCTCAAGGCAGAGGTCTATTCGGTGCCCGAGACCATCGACAAGGACGTGGCGCGGCTCAAGCTCGCCTCCATGGGCGTGGCGCTGGACGTGCTCACCGACCAACAGGTCAAGTACATGAACTCTTGGGAGTCCGGCACGTAAGAGCAGCAGAGCTGAGGAGAACGCAGAACGTGGTGGTGGGCCGATGAGCTCCAACGGCGCCCTCAAGCTTCTGCTGTTCTCCGGTGGTTCAGGAACCAGGCTGTGGCCAATGAGCCGGGTAGACCGGCCAAAGCAGTTTCAGCCGCTGGTCGGATCGCAATCTCTCTTCCAGATGATGGTCGGCAGGCTGGCTGAAGGCTTCGGAATCGAGAATGTGTTCGTCTCGACGGGTGAGACCTACCGGGATTTGGTTCTGGAGCAGATCCCGACTCTGCCTCCCGACAACATCATCGGGGAGCCCGAGATGCGGGACACGCTCGCGGCCGTCGGCTATGCCGTCACCGTACTGAACCACCGGTTTCCCGGCGCCGCGGTGGCCACCCTCTGGGGTGCAGACCACGTCATCAGAAATGACGGCGTCTTCCTAGATGCTTTGCGGGCAGCGCAACAGCTTACGGCGGAACGGGACTGGGTAGTGAAGGTCGATGTCCCTCCCACGTACCCCAGCATCGGTCTCGGCTACATCGAGATTGGTGACCGGATCGACCGGGTCGGCGAGTTCGACATCTTCGCGTTCAAGAGGCAGGTGGAGAAACCGGATGAGGCGGCGGCCCGCGGATTCCTGGAGAGCGGCAGGTATCTCTGGAACACGGGATACATTGTGTGGACCACCACGAGAATCCTCGATCTCTACGGACAGCATGCGCCGGAAGCCGCGGGGCCGCTGGGCAGAATCGCCGAGGCTCTAGGGACGCCGGATGAGACTGAAGTGACTCGCCGAGAGTTTCCCAATATCCCTAGGCTAGCGATCGACTACGGGATCTTCCAGAAGATGGGCGGCAGCGAGTTCGCGGTTCTGCCGGCCGAGCTCGGATGGAGCGATATCGGTGCGTGGAATGTGTTGCGCGATGAGCTGGAATCGGACGAGGTCGGAAATGTGGTGCGAGGCCGGCACATCGAGATCGACACTCGCGACAGTTTGATCTATGGGCCCCCCGGAAAAGACAATAGTCACTATTGGCCTTGAAAATCTCATTGTGGTCGATACGCCTGACGCTCTTCTCATCTGCCGTTCCGATCGATCTCAGGACGTTAAAAAGATCGTCGATCGGCTGAAGAAAGAGGATCCGGGCAAGCTGTAGCAGCGGTCAACCGCCGGCTCGGGTCAGGTGACCAGTCGACGTGCTAGCGGATTTTCGCGATCGCGGCTATCATTAAAAGTTGGACACGTTTTCAGGCGCGCACATTCTCACTTAGCTGCAACCGCCGGACGACGAAGCGACACCGACGCGTCAGCGCCTTTGCCGGAGCGCAAGCATCCGCCCGCGGTCCTACTGGACCGGCTCTGAGCGCGTTTCGACATTTAAGGCTGGACGGAGGACCGCATGCCTGCCATTCCGATAGGCACTATCACGCTGTACTACGAGAGTCACGGAAAGGGAGAGCCGCTCGTCTTGCTCCCTGATCTGGGATATGACGTGACTTCGTTATGGGCCCAGGTCCCGCGACTCAGTCAGGACTTTCGCTGCATTGCGATCGACAATCGTGGTGTTGGGAGATCCAGCAAGCCCTCCTCCCCGTACACGATGAAGCTCCTGGCCGACGACGTGATCAACGTGCTCGACCATATCAGAGTAGATCGTGCTCACTTCTTCGGCGTTTCAATGGGCGGAGCAATCGCACAAGAGGTTGCGATCAGTTATCCGGACAGAGTGAGCAGGATGGCGCTCCTCGCCAGCTGGCCGCGCGCCGATCGATACCTGACGAGCCTTTTCGAGCTCTTCAGGGACGTCAAACGGAGTGTTGATCCGCTGACGTTTGAGCGCGAGGTGGCCCTGTGGAGCTTTACCCGCGACTACTTTGACGAGCATTACGACGATCTGGAGAAGCGGCAGCGGGCTTCGCTCGACGTGCCGTATCCGACGCCGTCTACTACATTCGCCCGTCAAGCGGAAGCGTGCATCGGTCACGACACACTTGGAGCGTTTGCCTCAGATAAGCGCTCCTACGCTCGCTTTGGTCGGTAATCGCGACATATTCACTCCTCCGAAGTTTTCCGAGCAGCTGGCTGAAGGCATTCCAGACGCTGCGCTGAAGATCATCGACGGAGCGGCCCACGCTGCCCATTGGGAAAAGTCCGACGAAGTGAACGAGCAGATCATTGCATATCTGTCAGGCGCCGCGGTTGGCGCCTCGGAGGCAGTGGCTTCGAGCTAGGAAGCCCATGGATGTATTTGATTTAATCTTCAGCTAACGGTAGGCTGATAGAGTCTTGTTGATACCTGTGTGTGGAGGTCCCCGAAACCAATGAGTCGTCGATATGTCCTGGCACTCGCACTGCTCCTGGCGTCATTTTCCTCGATGGGAATAGGCGTGGCATCTGCCAGTCCGGCTCGGTACCCCGGCGCGGACAGCCCAAGCGCATCGACATCACGTAGTCTCTGCCTCGTCATGGCAGCAGCACGATCGCGCCGTGTATGTGGTGTCAACTCTCAACGGCCCACTCTGCCCTAGCGGTAAGCAGCTATCAACCGTTCTATGGCAGTCGGATAAGGCGCGAATTTTCGATGTTCTCAAGAGCACGACGGACAAAAACCTGTACTACATTCAGGTCCGGCGGCCCACGCGAGCGATCATCGGCGTATACGCCTACACCTTTGGATGGAAGATGCCGGCGGCCGTGAGCCGGGGGAGATGTGTTGCGGACATTGTTACCCCCAGCGTGGTCAATCCGTATAAGTTCCACCAGTTCAAGTTCATCGCTCGGTTCAGAACGACCTTCCCTCAGACCTAGGCCTCAAGAGACTGTTCTCGAACATCTGAGACCAAAAAGACCTCCAGGACTCTAGTCCTGGAGGTCTTTTCCCTTTTAGCAGGGAAGATTTCACTCAGACGGAGGTTTTGACCTCGATCTTCTTGACCTTCGCGTGCTCGGCCTTGGGTAAGGTGATTGTAAGGATGCCGTCGCGGTAGTTGGCGTCCGCTCCCTCGCCCTGTACCTCACTCGGCAAGGTCAAGGTCTGCGTGAACTCGCCGGCGGGAAGGCTCTGAAGCACGTACGTCGAACCTTCCGGCTGAGGGATCGAATAAGACCCGGAGATGCGCAGCTCCGGTCCGGTGGTCTCGACGTGCAGGTTGCTGCCGTCAATGCCGGGAAGCGCCAGCTGTACTACGTAGTTTTCGCTGGTCTCTAGAACGTTCGCGGGGAGGGCCGTGCCGTTTTTCCATCCGTTCTCAAATGCCGCTGGGGCAAAGAAACTGTCGGAAAACAGCTGGTCCATGACACTCCGCAAGGGCACAGCCGCGGGCCGGTTATAACGCGATACATTAGAAGCCATCTTGCCTACCTCCATACCTTCGAGTAGTGTTATCGGCGAGATACTTGATAGTCCCTCGCTGCACTTACATAGTATCAAGTTGATAGCTTGATGTCAATACCCTTTATATGAACACTATCAACTAAGGCGGCTGTCGACCCTCGAGGTCTGATCCTTCCGGATCGGCCGGGACACGCGGGTCGTTACCGAGTGATGGAGATATGGGACCAGCTCTCGCCGTCTCCTCTGATCTCCACTGTCGGGTCCGGCGAGCCGCTGGAGTCGACTCCCGCGAAAGCCTTGAGCGTGACCAACGGGTTCCCGACCCGGGCCGGTTGAGCCTCCATTGTGACGTGGAGGGTTGTATTTTTGTGGAGCGGGCCAAACTGCCACGCGATCCCGTTGCCTAGCGTATCGATCGAGGAGGGCCTCGCGCGGCCACTCCCGCGCGCTCCCGTTATGTTCCATGCCTCCAGACCTCCAAAAAGGAGAACTGTCTCGGGAATTGTCGCCCCGGTGTTGCGCACTGAAAAATCGAGGTGGACGCGGCGGTTGAGGTGCTGAATCGCCGGGATCCGTCCTTGAATGACGGCGCTGTACGGAGAGGGAGCTGTCCCCCCGCGGCTGCTGATGTCGAAGAGCACCGCTACGACTGAAAGTATGATGATGGGGATGCCGCCGAAGGCCACCAAGAAGAGCCAGCCGGGAAGCCGGCTGCCTTCGGTTTCGGTGGACGCGTCCTTCATGCCCGGTGCTTTCCTCGGGGGAGACTAGTTGCCCTTTGATGGTACTCGCGCAAACAGAGATGCGGCGACTCCTCCTTGATCGAGCTTCTCTCCATATCCAATCCCTTTGGGCAAAGGGTGACTTGCATGGTACCCACGGATCGGTCGAACCGTATACTCGGAAGAACATACGCGAAGGCAAGCAAGAGTTGGCACGCTGTGATTCCACGTCCTGCCCACGCTGCTTGGCCACCGGCTGACCCTTGAGGACTGAGCCGGTGGAAATGGCGTTTCACGGACGCGTGTGCTCGGGAGGCTATCCCATAACTACTTGGACATCGAGGGGCGAACCGTGAGTCATTCCGAAGTGTTGGATGTCCTGACGGAGCGGGGCTTCGTCAAGGACGTGTCGGATCGGGATGGATTGCGGAAGGCCCTGGCAAACCCGATTGTGGCCTACTGCGGGTACGATGCCACAGCTCCGAGTCTGCATATAGGCAATCAGATCACCATTATGATGCTTTCTTGGCTACAGCGGTTCGGGCATCACCCGATCGCGCTGCTGGGAGGCGGCACGACCATGGTGGGCGATCCGAGTGGCCGTTCGAAGGAGCGGCCATTGCTGTCTCCGGAAATCATCGCGGCGAATATCGAGCGCCTACGACCTCAAATGCAGCCCTTCATCGATTTCGAAGCCGGCGCCATGATCCTCGATAACTCCAGCTGGCTGCTCTCGCTCAACCTCGTCGACTTTCTACGCGACGTCGGCAGCCAGTTCAATGTCCACCAAATGCTGTCGTTCGACACGTACCGGACTCGACTCGAGCACGGTCTCACGTTTCTCGAGCTGTCGTACCAGCTGCTGCAAGGCTACGATTACCTGCATCTTCATCGGGAGCGCGGATGTGTCCTTGAAGTCGGCGGGAGCGATCAGTGGGCAAACATTCTTGCCGGCGTGGATCTTATTCGTAAGTCTGAGGGGGCCGAAGCCTTTGCTCTCGTCTGTCCCTTGATGACTCTACCCGGCGGGGCGAAGATGAGCAAGAGCGAAGGCTCAGCAATCTGGCTATCGCCCGAGATGACGTCTCCATTCGATTACTACCAATACTGGATCAATGCAGCGGACGAGGACGTGGAGAATCTTCTCAGCGTGTTCACCTACACGCCCATGGATGAAGTACGTCGCATAGGCAGGCTCGAGGGCGCCGAAATGCGAGCCGGCAAGGAGTTTCTCGCCTATGAGGTTACCTCCATCGTGCACGGTACGGCCCACGCGGACAAGGCCCGGGAGGCGTCGCGGGCGTTGTTCAGCGGTGGAGGCTCGCACGACGCCGCTCCGACGGTCTCCGCGGACGCCGCGAGATTGGAGCGTGGGGTCACGATGGTAGAACTTCTGGAAGACGTCAAGCTCGCTCCCAGCCGGCGCGAGGCGCGGCGCCTCATCGACCAGGGGGGAGTAACTCTGAATGGAGAGTCGGTAGATTCCGCGGACCGCCTGGTTACCAGCAGTGATCTCGCGCAGGACGGATGTCTGCTGATCCGTGTCGGAAAGAAGCGATACCTGCGGGTTCGGCCCGAGTAAACGTCCGGGCGCGGGCTTCTCGGCCTACAGGCCTCCGAGCAGCTTTTCCGTCAGCGTCTGTAGGTCTTCCGAGGAGTAGTATTCGATGACTATTCGGCTGGACTTCCGGCCGCGCTGTATCGACACTTTCGTACCCAATGCGACCCGCAGCTCGTCCTCCAGCGCCTGGACATCGGTCGGCTTCGTCTCTATGCGCGCCGGCCGGGGCGTTGCTCCCGTCCTCATCTTCGCCACCAGGCTCTCCGTCTGCCGGACCGTCAAGCCGTCTCGAAGGATTCGCTGCATGGCCGCGTCCATGGCGAGGCTGTCGGGCAACGCGAGCAGCGAGCGTGCGTGACCCTCGGTGAGCCTGCCCTCTATCAGTGCCTCTTTCACCGAGGAGGGCAATCCCAAAAGGCGCAGGGAGTTGGCGATGCTCGAACGACTTCTTCCCACCTGCTCGGCAACCCGTCCCTGGGTCAATCCATGGTCTCGAATGAGCCTGTCGAATGCGGCTGCCTCCTCGAGGGCGTCGAGGTCCTGACGCTGGAGGTTTTCGACCAGCGCCATCGCCATCGCCGAGTTGGGACTGCTCTCTCGCTCTATGACCGGCACCACGTCGAGGCCTGCCAGCCGGGCTGCCTGCCACCGCCGCTCCCCCACGATCAGACGGAATTTCCCGTTGCTGTCCGGGGCAGCCACGATCAGAGGCTGCAGAACTCCATGCAGTTTGATGGAGTCCGCCAGCTCGGCGAGCTTCGACTCGTCGAAACGTTTCCGGGGCTGGCCACGATCCGGAATGATGTCCCCGAGCGGGAGCTCCCGGATCATCTCGCGGGCTCGTGCCGGTATGAGCGCATCAAGACCTCGCCCCAGGGCCTTACGGGACTTAGCCACGACTTGCCACCTCTTCAGCTAGAGACTCGTAGGCCTGGGCGCCGCGGCTCACCGGATCGTACTCCAAAATGGTTTGGCCAAAGCTCGGGGCCTCGCCGAGGCGCACATTCCTCGGAATCACCGTCCGGAACGTCAGATCGGGGTAATGTCTGCGGACCTCTTCCGCCACCTGGTCGGAGAGAGACGTGCGCCGGTCGTGCATGGTCATAAGGAGACCAGATATGTGAAGGCCTGGATTCGGGCCCGAACGTACTCGTGATATCGTCTCCAGGAGACGTGCCAGGCCCTCGAGCGCCAGGTACTCGCACTGCACGGGCACGATGACCTCGTGGGCGGCAACCAGCGCATTGATCGTCAGCATCCCGAGTGAGGGGGGACAATCCAACAGCACGAAGCCGTACCGATCGCCAAGCGATGGTATCGCTTGGGCCAGCGTTCGTTCCCGAGTCGGGACATCGAGAAGCTCTACCTCGGCGCCCGCCAGGTCCGCCGTGGCGGCCAGAAGATCGACATTGACCGTGTTCGTGCTCAGCACCGCGTCGGAGATGGGCCATTCCTCGATCAGCACATCGTAGAGCGTCGCGTCGGGCTCTCGGTTTGTCGTGATTCCTCGCGTCGTGTTTGACTGCGGATCGCAGTCGATCAGCAGCACCTTGTGGCCCAGGGCACCGAGATACGCACCGAGGTTAATCACGGTGGTCGTCTTGCCCACGCCGCCCTTCTGGTTGGCTACCGCGACGACACGAGATGCGAGCAAGCGTCCCCCTTGAGTCCGGTCCGAATGTCCGCTGAGTATATCAGTAGCGCGTGCTGTTTCATTCGGGTCCGTGTATCGGTCGCAGAATTCCGCCAGTTCTTTTATGCGTGAGCACCGATATGAAAGGCACGTACTGACAAGTGGCGACGGCGATGGTTGTGGTCCGGGCCCTCGGACTGGGCGGCCACTGCGATCAACAGCGTTACCAGGACCACTCCTTCGGCCAGCGTGGCGCTTACAGCGGCCCCGCAGGTGGAGTAGCGGGGAATCAGCAGCAGGTCGAGACCAAGGTCAGTAACGAGTCCGACCATCGTTGCCAAGACGGCAGTGCCGGTGCGCCGGCGCGCTTGAAGCAGATAACCGAGAGGGACGGTCAGGGCTCCAAGAAGAATCGTGGGGGCGAGAAGGCGGAACGTATCCGCTACACCCTGATATTGTCCGCCGAACAGGAATGACACGATAACTGCGCCGGGAAATATGCAGAGCGCTGCGACGGCGGCGCAGAGCGGAACTGACCACCGAGCGGTTGACCGCAACCTCCGTGCGGCTGTATCGACATCGGCCGACATAACGGGGTATAGGGCCGCGCCAATTCCCGCTGGAATTACGAGCAACCCTTCGATCACCCGGTCCGCTGCCGAAAACACGCCAACGGCATGGCTGCTGTCCATCCAGGACAGCATGAGCACGTCTATGCGGTCGTAGAGCACGGCCGAACCGGCAAGCAGAGCGAACGGAGCTGCTGCCAGCAGCAGAGCCGAAGGGATATGATGCGACGTCCTTAACCATGCTCGTGTGCCGGAGCGCATGACGACACCTATGGGCAGAAGGGCACTGACGGCGGCTACGGGAATGCCGGCAGCGACCAGCGCTAGAACGTTGCCATAGGTCAGCAGAGTAACCAGCAGTAGGGCCGTGTTTGTCATGCTCACCACGGCCAGAAGAAGCGCGGCCACAGCTATCTTTCCACTGCCGATGATCACGGCCGTGAACGGACGGCCCATACTTTCCAGGCCAAGGGCCGCGGCGCCGAGCACCAACCCGTAGCGAATCAGGCTGCTGGGCTCTAGAAAGAACCCGACAATCAGTAACGTGGATACTGCTGTGGCCGAAACGGCAATCTGAGCTGATACGCCGTCAGATAGCAGCTGAGGCGTATGGTCCGGGGTCGCCGCTACTTCTCGGATGAGCAGCGATACCAGGCCAAAGTCTCCAACGAAGGAAAAGATGAGCACGAACGCCAGTATCACGTTGTACTCACCGTAGGAGCCGGCGCCCAGGTGCCGCGCTACCAGGACTCCGACAACGAAGGCGAGACCCTTTGATGCCAGCCGGGCGGACGTCAGGGAGAGCGCGTTACGGGCGAGTCCCAAGTTCCTCCGTTTTCAGTTTTCATTAGCCAGCTCCTGATAGACCTCAAATGTTTGGGCAGCGATGCTCTCTTGGGAAAACCTGGTGGTTGCACGCTTCAGACCGGCGGCAGCGAGTGAGCTCCTGAGGTTGTCATCGCGCGCTAAACGGGTCAAAGCTTCCGCCAGGCTTTGGCTGTCCCCTTCGGGAAATATGATACCCGCGTCTCCAATGACGTGCGGGATCTCACCCGAGTCCGAGCCCACCACCGCTAGGCCGCAGGCCATAGCCTCGATCAAGATTCGACCGTATTGCTCCCGCCAGCGAGGTGTCGAGCGTGAGGGAAGGACGACGGCGTCCAGCCGGCCAAGAAGAGCAGGCACGTCGGTGGAGGGGATGCGCCGGTATCGCTCGACACGGCCATCCCGCCGCGCTGCCAACGTGGCTAGGTCGACGTACTCCGCCATCGGGCCCTCGCCGGCGATGACGAGCCGAGCCGGCACGTCGAGCTGTTTGAATGCCTCCAGTAGGTCCCCGATCCCCTTCTCCGGCACGAGCCTGCCCAGGAATCCTATCGTAAACGGACGCTCCTGACGAACGGTCGGTTTAAATCGCTGAATGTCGACGCCGAACTGTGGGATCACGCGCACGGGTCCGCGGTAGCCCTTGTCGCGTAAGATCTGCTCCGCCTCCCGGTTGCCGGCGAGCGCGTAGTCACTGCGACGGTACACCCACTGCTCGATTCGGCTGAACGGTAGAGGATAGCGGCGGTTGATGTTCTGCCACGTGAAAAAGAGCTTTTTGGCGGGAGATTTGGCGGCGCTTCCGTACGCCATGAACGTGGCCAGATTGTACGGCTCTTCGTCGACATGGACTATGTCGGGGGCCACTCCTTTTACGATGCGGTCGAGAGCGGGATAGTAGTGCAAGTGGAAATGGCCGTTCCAAGCAATTGGCGTCTCGATCAGATGGAAGGGCTCGATGCCGTCCGCCGGCTCTAGCTGGATGGCTCTGCCCTCTTCCTTCCAGGACGGCGGCACCACCGCCGTTATTTCGGCGCCGAGCCGGCTCAGCTCAACCAGTTTGGCCCGGTAGGTGGCGACTACCAATGCCTTCGACACCATGAGCACGCGCACTACTCCCTGATCACCTCCTGGTAGAGCCGAACCGTTTCCAAAGCGGTTCTTGACCATTTGAAGGTGCTGGACCGTCGATAGCCGCGCGCCGACAGCTCTTGTGCCCAAGCCGTGTCCTCGACCACGCGAATCATAGCCTGGCTCCAGCCGGCCTCATCGTCAGGGTTGAGGAGGTTGGCTCCATCTCCCAGAACCTCTGGCAGGCTTGACGAATCGGCCGCGAGCACTGGAGTGCCACACGCCATAGCCTCGAGCGGAGGAAGTCCGAAGCCCTCGTATCTCGAAGGGAAGAGAAATGCCGAGGCCAAGGTGTAGAGCGCTGAGAGGTCCTCGGACTCTATAAATGGAATCAGCTTGATGGTGTCCTTAAGCTTCATCGAAGACACCAGTCGAGGAATGTCCGGAAAGAGGGCGTCCGGAGCGGAAGGATAGCGTCCTACGATCACCAGCTGGTGGTCCTTGGGAGCGGCTGAGGACCAGGCGCGCACGATGGTCTCGATGTTCTTCCGTCGCTCGGTCCCGCCCAGATAGAGCAGAAACCGTTCGGGCAGATCGTAACGCTGCCTTACCGACTGGAGCCTCGCCGCGTCATCCACTCGCGAGAGCCTTGGGTCAGGCGCTTCGTACGTCACTGCTATCCGTTCGATGGGGTAACCGAACTCCTCGGCGACCTCTCTTCGAGCAAATTGTGAGACGGTAATCAGACGGGAAGCCTTCTTGGTGGCGGCTCGCATGAGGTTCGCGTAGAGAAGGGCGGCGCGTCCGCGCGAGTGCTCCGCGTGCAAGGAGATTGCATCGTGCACGGTGACAATCAGCGGCGCAGTCGTGAAGACGGGAGCCGCGAAGTAGAGTGAGTGCAGCACGTCCGACCTGCGACCGGCTAGGGGCCAGGAAATCACTTCCCAGGAGATTTTGTCGGCTCGCTCCAGCCACGATGAGGGCAGTTTCCGGCGTGGGAACGGCGAGGGAGCTCGATGATAGCTGACGGTGGGGAGGGCGTCAGGCGCCGTGGCGCGACGGGTATAGACCGCAAATCTGAATCCGGCCTGCTCGGCGAGGGCTGGAATGAGGTTTCGGGTGTACGTCCACGTCCCGCTGTAGGGGTAGTCGAGGAACAAGCCGTTTACCCCGACTATGACGTCACCGCTGTCAGGTAGCGGCGACATCGTGATAGAGCCGGCTCGTACTGTCCGCCGCCCGGTCCCAGGTGAAGTCGGCGGCTCGTTTCGGTCCCATCTCTCGAAGGGTCTGGCGCCGCTCCCCGTTGGAGATAAGTGAGTCGATGGTCGCGGCAATGTCTTCCACGTCCCACGGATCGAAGATATCCGCGGCGTCGGCCACCAGCTCGCCCACTGCCGAATTCCCGCTGCAAGCCAGCGGACTTCCAGAGGCCATGGCCTCGAGGGCGGGCAGGCCGAATCCCTCATACAGGGTTGGATATACGGTGATATCGGCCAGGCGGTACAGGGCCTGGAGGTCATCGTCGTCGACGTGGTGGAGAAGCAGGACGGAGTTTTCTAGGCCGAGAGCGTGGCGGCGCTCGAGGATGCCGTGATAGAGCCAGCCAAGTCTGCCGGCTATCACCAACTTGAGCTCCTGCCTGTTTCTCGATATCATAGCGAAGGCCTCGAGCAGGCGCACGAGATTCTTGCGCGGCTCTAGAGTGCCCACCGAAAGAATGAAGCGACCGGTGATGCCCAACCGTTCCCGTACCGTGGCGTCGCGGGCCGAGGCCACGGGCGTGAAACCGGGAGAAACACCTTCCGGAATCACTTGGATCCTGTCTTCGCCGACGCCCAAGCGCTCGATGACGTCACCCTTCGTGTTTTGCGACGTGACTATGATGCTCGACGCCCTCTTCACCACGCGCGGCACGATGGTGTGTAAGTATGCTGCGAGACTTGGGTACGCAAGCTGGGGAACGACTTCAAACGCCAGGTCGTGGATCGTCACTATCGACGGAGAACGTGAGGGAGCCAGGGAGAAGTCAGGCGAGTGAAATACGTCGAGACGTCCGGTTCGCCACTCAATGGGCACGGGGAGGTTGAGACGCTGCCAGAATGCGTTCAGAACGCGATCGGAGGCCGGGAGCGGCTGCCAGGTAAACCGCGGCCCTAATTCCGGCGCCGGCAGGGGGTCGACCGAGTGGGCAAACGGCAGTCGAAAGGTGTCCTCGTACCGTCTGTCTCGACAGGGCCAGAAGAAGTTCTCGAGCGTACCTGCCTATGCCGGCACGTTGATTCATGGCGGCCGTTGCGTCGTAGCCGATGGTCAGCGGCGGCGCCATCAAACGTGGCGAAAATGGGAGCGCTTGCTCAGTAGGTAGACGAAGAAGCCGAGGATCGCGATGCTGTAGTAACTCAGCAAGCTATCCATCAGAACGACGTCACCGGCGTTGGTACGGGACAGACCGAGGAGCACCATCACTCCGAGGAGTCCTCCCTGCACTACGCCCAATCCTCCTGGCGTCAATGGAATGGTGGTCAGCACCGCGGTGCCGAGCGCAAAGAACAACATCGCCGCATACGGGACGCCGGTGATTGAGGACACGCTGATGCCCAGAGCGGCGAAGACGAGCAGCAGCCGCATCCCCTCGAGAAGCCATATCGGTACCGTAATAGCAAATAACAACGGGAGTCTGCGCAGACTCATCAGCGTGCCGTCTTCGAAGGCAGCGTATCGAGCCGCGTACTTTTGGGGCACGTGACGGCGGATGTACGGACTGAAGCGCTTCATCAGCAGCAGGACTACTATCCCACCCACGGCCAGAATAAGGCCCAGGCCGAGAATGATCTTGATGCTGCCCAGCCGGGTGTGGAACGCGACCAGCGCCGCTGCGGTAAGCAAGCCGGCCAGAACGAGAATATCGACAATACGCTCCGCGACGATCGTGCCCACAGTTTTCACCCACGAGATCTCCTGCCAGAGCTTGGCGAGATATGCCCGGTAGAGATCGCCCAGCTTCGCCGGGACCACGCAGTTGACAAACCACGAGATGTACACGATCTGAGTGAGACCCGAGAGGTGCATATCGGCCACCGCCTGATCGTGGGTGTCCCGATAGGCATTCTGCAGCAGGAGCCTCCAGCGGAAGGCCCTCAGAGGGAACGTGAGATAGTAGACCACGAAAGCCAGCGCGAAATAGCCCCAGTTCGCGGAGTGGAGCTTGGTGATGAACTGCGACAGGTTGATGCCCGCGCGGCTCATGACAAACGCCAGTATGGCGATGGCGGCCACGAAGGAGAGGATCGTCTTCCAGTTGCCGACCCGCCTCCCGAGTGAGAGGGTCCCTGGAGCGTCGTCTGCTATGAGCTGTCGGCCACCGGTGCTTTCGTTCTGTGGAGCCGGATTCAGGATCGTGGTCTCATGGTCGTCGCGTGGCTGAGTGTCGATGTTCAAAGGTCCGGAATGTCTCCGTCGGCCGCCGGCTCACGCGTAGAGCCTGGCCCGAGCAAGGTCGGTGTCCACCTGGCGACCGGCTGGATGTCTCTCGGGCCACCCGCCGCGGCTCCCCGCTACCGCTAGCGCTCCCATGAGGACTCCTAACAGCGTTGGAATGGCATGAACGTAAAGCACGTCGAACAGATTGTGAAACGTGGAGGATATCCAGGCTCCGACGAGGCCGACGGCGAGCATGCGGGCGACGTTCGATGACCCGTGCTCTCTCGCAATCGTCAGAGCGTACCATATGCCCGTATAGGTGAACAATGCATAGGTCGCAAGCCCAATTATGCCGGCCTCAGCCGCAATGTTGATGAAGTAGTTATGGGCGTGTCCCAGTGCGTTGGTGAACGCGCCGACATGATAGGCGGGATAGGCCAGCGGATAGTTTCCGATACCTACCCCGAGCAGCGGATGGTGCTCGAAACATTCTCAGTCCGGCAACCCAGTGGGCCGCCCGCTCCATCTCACTGAAGTTGGATGTGGTGTAGTGGTTGAAGTTTATTCCCGTCACTCCAAAGGCACTCGCCAGCCGGAGAAAGGGCGACGTAGGAATCAACGAGAACGAGGCTAGAAGCCCTGCGACGGCCACGGCGAGTGCGGCGAGTGCGGGCCACGGCCGGAATCGCGGAGAGAGGAGGACGAGAACAGCCCCTACGCCGAGTGCCGCCGCCGCCCAACCGGCACGGGAGAACGTGACAAGCGACCCTAGCGCGATGACCGTCGCGGCCGCGGCGAGCTGATGCCCGCCGGGTGACCCAGGCGGTGGCGACGGCGATGGGAAGCACGATATTGAGATATCCGGCGAGTGGATTTGGCTGGCCGAACGTGCCGTAGGCACGAAGGAACCGGCCATATATCTCGAAGTTCTGCGGGCCGACGTGGAACGCGAACTGATAAAGGCCGAGCAGTGCTTCGGTGAACCCGCCGGCGATTGTCGTGGCCACGACGATCCAGATATCTCGCCCAGGCCGTAGGTAGGCCGGAGCGAGGACGGCCACGCTTATCAGCTCCACCCACTTGATGATTTCCTTGGCGGAAAGCGTCAGTGACATCGCCTGGGTTGCGGACAGAGCCATCGCCAGTAGGAGGAGCATGGCCGAGATAGTCCACGGCGTCACGCTTAGCGTCACCTGCCGGGTGCGTGCGAAGGAAAGGAGAGCGTGAAGTACCAACGCCGCGACGACGACATCGGATATCGTCACCTGGCTGGTACTGGACAGGGGGAACGCGGACCCCCACGGTACGGTGAGAGGCAGCAGGTAGTAGGCAAAACGCGGCTTCGCCAGAACGATCGAGACGGCAGCTGTTACCAGCAGTAAAGCAGCCGCCCTCTCCGGAGGAAACACGCAGATTACCGAGCAGCCGCGGCGGCCGCTAGCTACCCGAATGCCGCCTGCCTGGTATCGAAGAGAACGATGCTCTGGGCGTTCGCATCAGAGCCGCAACGGATCGCCGGTCCGACGCACTACGTTCTCACGGCGACTGTGAGTTGTCGCGATCTATGAAGGCTCGCAATCGGCGAACAGGAACCAGGTGATCATGCTGAGGTCTATCAAGGAAGTAAGAGTTGTCAACCAAGCCATGAATCAGAGAGGCGAGCATTGCTGCCGGCAGCGCCGAGGAGCACGGGAGCACGTGACCTTAGAGTATCTCGTCGATCCACACGATTTGCCAGAATATGATCTGGAGCCAGACAAACGAGATCAGTCCGAGAATCCAGTACTCAGCCAGAAGTCGAGTACGAGGTTGTGCGGGTGCGAGAGGCAGGGTTCTCTCCAGGTTTGATCCCGGGTTCCATATAGCCCAGCCCTGGGCCGGCAGGTCATTCCCTTCTGCTGAACGGGGGTGTAGTAGTGAAGGAAATTGTCCGGACCGATCCCCACGATTCCGGATGAGCCTGGATCATTCTGACGGACGAGCGCCACAGATCAAGACGCCGAGTCGCGGTTGTGCCGTGAACGTGGGTGAACGCGCTGCCCACCTCACCCGATCCCAGCCCCGCGAACACAACCAGAACGATGACGCCGATTGCCAGCCATTTTCCCCACGTGAAGCGGATGGTGACGATCGCGAGCCCCGCGATCAGTGTGGCGACCCAGGCTCCCGAACGAGAAGGTGAAGAGGAGGGCGACGCCCATGACGATCATGACGGCGGCCAGCACGACACGAACGCCGATCACCCCACCGGAATCCGGACGGCCCTCTCGCTCCCGCCTTCGGCCTCAGGCGCCAGAAGCCGGCCGGCGCTGCGAGCACTGCCAGGGCCATGGGCGCCGCCCGGTCGAAGAGGAGTCCGAGGTTGTCGCGGCTGCCATACCAGGCTCTGATCGCGCTGTACCGGCTCGTCACGGCCACAAGATAGGAGCTGTTAGTGGCCAGCTGCGCCAGTCCTAGTATCGCCGGGCCCAACCCAGTAGCTATCAGCGCAATGCCCATCGTCAACAGCGACCGGAGCTCTTCGGGGGCTGATCGCAGGCGGGAGAACAAGAGCAGGAGGACGAAGAAGTCCAAGCGGCTCGATAACAGTTTCTCGGAGGGATCGCAGCGCTTCCTTGTGCTCGACGGCAAATGCCGTGCTGACAATTGCGGCGAACAGGAAAAGGGTCGCGGGGGACAAGAAAGGCGACTTCCCAAGCTGGCTCCAGTCTGGACGGCCGGAGTGGCCACGGGAACGACTGCAGCGGATAAAATCGTACCTTCGGCGTCGACGGGCGTGGGTAGCACGTGCAGCAGGCCGCCGACCACGATTGCACCGGCGATGGCCGTGACGGCGATCAGAAGCAGCTCGCTTGGCGCGAAGCTCGTGGTCGCGGTGATGTGCTTGGGATGCATGAAAAACGGGACGAAGAAAAGAACGGCGAGTACGCCAAGGTCGAGGCGGAGCCACGCCACGACGACGAATATCAGCAGTCCAATTCCCGCAAACAGGAGGGACGGCGAGAGATAAAAGAGCGCTCCACTCGCGGCCAGCGCCGCGAGGCCGGCGAGATCTTCGCCTAGACGCCGATCCAACGATCGATGTCGCGCCGATATTCGAGAATCTCGTGAGGCTCGAAGAACAGATTGATCTCGAATTCAGCTGTTTCGGGAGCGTCGGAGCCGTGAATGAGATTGTGCGACATATCGATCGCGTAGCGACCTCGTATCGACCCCGGGTCGGCCTCGGCGGGCCTCGTGGCTCCCATTGTCTTGCGAACTGCCGCAACGGCGTCCGGACCTTCCAACACACCCACGACGACAGGTCCGGAGGTTATGAAGTCTATAAGACCGGGGTAGAAGGGCTTACCTTTATGAACGCCGTAGTGCCTCTCGGCCAGCGAGGGAGTGACTACCATGGTCTTCAGTGCTCGGATCACGAGTCCACGTTCTTCGAAAGCACTCGAGGATCGTGCCGACGAGTCCACGCTGCACGGCATCCGGCTTCGCGATAATCAAAGTACGCTGAGTTTTTGGCTCCAATCCTTCTCTCCCCCCAAAATGTTGTGCGGCCGGACCACCGGCAGCGGATCGAACGCAGTCAGCTAGGACTCCAGCTTTCCTTTTTCCCGCAAGTAGCGATAGAACAGGAGCCGCTGAATGTCCGACTTACTCAGATGGTGGGTCGGGAGCTGCTTCAGCAGCACGAATAGGCCGATGAATAACCCACCGAGAATAGCAAGCAGCAGCGCCGGCGTGAGATTCTGCGGATGCTTCGGCCGGATCGGCTGGGACGGCGTGTCGGACATCTCAAAGCTCCTACGGTAAAATTCGTATCACTGAGTGTGCCGGGTCGCGAAGGTTCGAAGACAGCGAGACCTATAATTGGGTTGACGAATCTCCAGAAATCGGATACCGACTTATTATGAACCTCCGGTTCGAAATCGGAAGTGAGTCTGACCCCTCAGGGCATGCCCTGGTGTACTTCACGTCGAACAGCGGTCCGGAAGTTTATGGCACGTACGTTCTGGTGCTGCCTATTAGTTTGAATCTCGAGAAGTACGTGCCTCCGATGTTCGCTCAATTGATGCCGAGTGGAGAAATGGGCTCCGATACGGCGGCGCCGATGCCCCCTATGGCCGAGGAAGTACCCGGGATCGACTGGCTTCGAAATCTCGCGGCGGCGAGGCGCGACGACCTGGTCGACGCGGGACCATTATATTCGACGGATCCAGCGAATTTGCTGGCAATGACGCAGCAAGCCGCAGCCGACTATGGCTCCCTCTACCACGCCAGATCGTCAGACGGTCGAGACAGTGGAAGACAGCCGCCAGGGTGAGCAGTATGGTGAGCTGACCGAGGCCGAACGCCTGGCGGAGATGACCAAGGTCGTGGGACGAATGAGGGATCATTCAGGTACTCCGGAAGGAGAGGAAGCAGAGGGCGACCTGGTTCGCCTGACTACGGGGATGCCAAGCAAGTACCGGGCAAGCGAGATCGTGGCTCCGGCGAAGATCCCCGGTGAGCGCGGCCAGCAGCTCGCCACGCTGCATTTACAGCGCATGTACAAGCTGCTGAATGAGGAGTATCTGGACGTCGCCGATATCGAGCGCCAGATCAAGGAGCTCCAAGGCATCTGATGCTCAGATGACCGAGCTGAGGAGGCCCCGCCTCCTGCGGGCGGTCGCCCCTCCTCCGGCCGAGCTTCAGCTGTACGGGTTTGAGGCGCCGGATCGATCGCTGGATCATCAGGTCATTCTGTGGACTGCAGCTGCCACCTCCGGCTCATCTCTGAGATGAAAGACGTCGCGCGTGTCTGGAGTGTGCGTGAGTACCGTCGATTCGTCGGCGATGATCCGCGGATCGAGGGCGGCTCTCGCGGACTTCGCGTCGACGTTGTCGGGTGACGGCTTCGACAGGGCAGGAGCGCTTATGTCTGAGGTGGTGGAATCGCCTGGTCGCCGGCGAACCCTTCACTGTGGGCGGCGGCAGGTGACGTTTGACCGCCCCTCACATCCTCGGAATCCTGAATGTCACGCCTGACAGCTTCTTTGACGGGGGTCGCTTCTCCAGCTCGACAAGCAGCGGTGGCGCGGGCGCTTGAGATGGAGGCTGAAGGCGCCGACGTCATTGAGATTGGGGGAGAAAAGGCGGGTCCGGGCGAGCCGGTCGAGGCTGCTGAGGAGATGAGACGCGTACTTCCGCGTGATCGAGTGAATTCGGCAGGTGTCCGACGTGCTTATCTCGGTGGACACGAGAAAGCCGGAGGTGGCGCGGGCCGCAGCCGCCGCCGGAGCCGACATCATCAATGACATCAATGGACTGCGGGCCGCCCCAATGCGACGACGCGGTGGCCGAAACGGGCGTCGGCGCCGTGATCATGCACATTCAGGGCGCGCCGCGTGTGCATCTGCCGCATCCTCACTATCATTCGGTTATGGGAGAGATCGGACAGTTCCTGCATGAGTCGGTCCTTGCGTGCGAGGCCGGCGGCATTGGCGGAGAACGTATCGCTATAGATCCGGGACCGAGCTTTGGGAAAGCCGTTGACCACGATCTGCAGCTCATGCAGGCGTATGGCGAGCTTCGGGGCTTTCCCGCAGCCGAACGTGCTGGCAGTTTCTCGGAAAGGCTTCATTGGCACTGTTCTCAACGGACTCGAGCCCGCCCATCGCCTCGAGGGTTCTCTTGCGCTCGTCGCCTATGCGATCACGCAGGGTGTCGACATGATCCGAACGCACGACGTGGCGGCCACGAGCCGAGTGATTTCAATCCTCAGCGCCGTGGCGGCCGGGGCATCGCCATGAGTGGAGAGCGTATCCGGGAGATGGAGCCGGACCTCGTCGCGCAGATCAAGGCCGGCGAAGTTATCGAACGTCCGGCATCCGTGGCCAAGGAGCTGCTGGAAAATGCCCTCGACGCGGGCGCCGGTCGCATACGGGTCGAGATTGCCGAGGGCGGGACCCAGCTGATTCGGGTGGTGGACGATGGTGAGGGTATCGGCGCCGACCAGATCGCGCTGGCTTTCCAGGAGCATACGTCGAGCAAGCTTCACACGGCCGGCGCGCTCGGGCGAATTCAAACGCTTGGGTTTCGAGGTGAGGCGCTGCACGCCATCGCCAGCGTTGCCCGAGTAGAGGCCGTGAGCGGTGCCCGGGGCAGCAGCGTCGCTGCAGCGCCATAGCCTTCGATCACGGCCAGCTGGTAGAGTCCGGCCCGGCGGCGCCGGCCGGCGGCACCCGAATGTCGGTTCTCGACATTTTCAGTGGAGTCCCGGCTCGCCGAAAACACCTCAGGAGCGCTCGTTCCGAGGCCATGGCGGTTCAGCAGGTCGTGGCTCAGTATGCGGTGGGACACCCGGCCGTGGCGATAACGCTCGTCTCCGATGGAAGGACGGTGTTTGCCTCGCCGGGAACTGGGCGAATTCGTGACGCGCATGGGGGCGGTCTACGGCGCCGACCTCGCGGCCCGGATGCTCGATGTCAAGCCTATCGGGGGACATCTCGATCGACGGCTTATTTCGCCCCCCGACCTCAACCGGAGCAATCGAACCGCCATGCTTATATTTGTCAATGGGCGCCCGATCCGGAGTGCCGCCCTCTCATTCGCCATCGAGGACGCTTACTCTGGGCAATTGATGGTCGGGCGGCACCCCATTGCCGCGCTTTGCATCCGGCTTGATCCGGCCGATCTTCGACCCAAACGTCCACCCGACCAAGCTCGAGGTGACGTTTTTGGAACGACCGGCAAGTGTTTGCCGCGGTCAGGTCGGCCGTAGTGCAGAGTTTGAACGACAAGGATGCGGTCCCCGTTCCCGCGGTGGATTTCGACGGGTTCTGGGAAGAGCAGCTCGAACGGGTCGTTTGCGCTGTCGAGCCCTCAAGACGCGCGGCCGCGAATACCGGAGCAAGTCAGCTTTGAAGTACCTCCTCCTGAGCGCGCCAGACCCAGCCTCGGCGAGGTCCTCCCCGTTTTGCGCGTGTTCGGACAGTCGGCTCAAACGTTCATCGTAGCGGAGGGACCGGCCGGTCTGTACATGATCGACCAGCATGCCGCCCACGAGCGGGTCTTGTTTGATGAGCTGGCCCGGCCGAGAGAGAGAATTGCGCAGCCGCTCCTGGATCCGCTGCAGCTGGAGCTCACGTCTAGATCAGTGGGATGCGTTCGAGACGCACCAGTCTGAGCTCAGGACGCTGGGTTTTGAGATGGAAGCTTTTGGGGACCGGGCGTGTATGGTGCGGGCGGTCCCGGTCGTGGGCCGGCGGTCAGTGCCGCCCGAGGTAGTGGCGGACGTTCTGGACGCCATACACGCCGGTGGATCCGGCCGCGGACGTGATGCATCGCATGCTGGAGATCGTGGCGTGCAAGGCCGCGGTTAAGGCGGGGCAGGTTCTATCGTTAACCGAGATGCGCGAGTTGGTCAGCCGGTTGGAGCGCACGGAGCACCCGCGAACGTGTCCGCACGGCCGTCCGACAACGGTTCACATAAGCACCGAACGGCTGGAGCGAGAGTTCGGCCGTCGGTAGAGCGAATAGGCGGATAACATCCGGTTGGTATACTAAAAGGCCCATCGTGGCATATCCTCCTGTCCGTCGCGCGACCTCGCGTCAATATCGGCGGACTAATCCATAGGAAGGAACTATATGAACCTGTACGAAATGACGTACATCCTGAGGACTGACCTCGACGAGGAAGGTCTAAAGGCCGCGCAAGACCGCGTTGCCGGGCGCATGACCGATGTCGGCGGCGAGGTCGTGAAGTCTGAAGGTTGGGGCCGCCGGCGGCTGGCGTACCCGATCGACAAGATGCGAGACGGGATGTACTTTACTACGATCTTTCGCATGCCGGGATCTGAGGTGCGGACCTTCGAGAATCAGCTCCGGCTTACGCCTGAGATCCTGCGTTTTCTCGTCATCAGCCAGCAAGAGTCAAACATAAATCTCTCGGGATCCTTGATCCCAAGCGGCTTCTCTCACCGGGCCACGCCGACGCCGGCCGCGCCTGCTGAGGCAACGTCCGAAGGCGGGGCTGCTGCTGAAGCGAGCGCCGAAGGCGCTGCTACATCCGCACCGGAGGCCTCGGGGGATGAGGCTGCCGCCGCGCCGGCCGAAGCTGGTGCTGCTGACGGTGAGGTCGCCGTCGCCGAGGCGCCGGCGCCAACTGAACCGGCAGCGGCCACCGAGGGTGAAGGTGACGAGACGGCGCCGGCCGAGGCAGCGCCTCAAGAGACTGTCACCGAGCCCGAGGCGGCCGCCTCAGCTCCGACCGATGAGCCGGCTGCCGCGGCCCCCGCTGATGCCACTCCTCCTGCTCCCGGTCCTCAAGACGAGGAGGCATCTTCCGCCGCTACACAGCTGGAGCCGGCGGCCGAGACCGCCGATGCCGAAGCGGAGAGCACACCGGCCGGCCCTGCAGATGAAGAGGAAGGGTCGGCCGAAACTACCTTAGAAACCCCCACAGAGAGCTGAAGCCAAGGCAGCAAAGACCAAGGCACATGTGTAGGAAAGGCACGAGAAGGAGAGGCTATGGCCGGCGGACTGAATAAAGTAATGATTATCGGCAACTTGGGACGCGACCCGGAAATGCGCTTCTTGCCTAGCGGAGGAGCGGTTACCAGCTTCAGCGTTGCGGTAACTCGGTCCTGGAAATCTCAGGACGGCAACAACCAGGAAGAGACCGAGTGGTTTAACGTGGAAGCGTTCAGCAGATTGGCGGAGATAGCCAACGAGTACCTGAGTAAGGGTAAGAAGGTGTACGTCGAGGGACGGTTGCGCACCCGCTCGTGGGACGACAAGAACACGGGCGAGAAGCGGTACCGCACCGAAGTCGTGGCCAATGATATCCAGTTCATCGAGCCTCGTGGAGCGCAGGGCGGTGACGGCGGATTCGCCGCTGCAGTGCCCCAGCACGACGAAGGCGTCGACGAGATGCCTTTCTAGAATCCTCTGCTCACGCAGCCGGCCCGTTACCGTTACCGACTACCGTCTACCGTCTACCGTCTACCGACTACCGACCGTCTACCTGACTATCTACCCACTTCCCACGGAGGATCACTTGGGACGACCTACATCCGGAGGCTACAGCGGCGGCAGCGGCGGAGATCGCCGGCCGCGGCGTGACTTCCGCCAGAACTACAACCGGCGGCGGGTCTGCCAATTCTGCGTCGACAAGATTTCGTACATTGATTACAAGGACGTCAACCGGCTTCGGCGGTTCCTCTCTGACCGGGCGCGCATCGAGCCGCGCCGGTCGACGGGTACGTGCGCGAAGCACCAGCGCCGGTTGAGTACGGCCATAAAGCGCGCTCGATCGGTGGCATTATTGCCGTACACCCCGGAACAGCTGAAGACGCTCGGGTTCTCGCGCCCCGAAGGGTTCCGTGGCCGTGAGGGAGGCGGCGGATACCGCGGCGGTGGTGGCGGTGGCCGTTACCAGCGTTCTGATGGTGGTGGAGGTGGCGGTGGCTACCAGCGCTCCGAAGGAGGCTATCGAGGGTCAAGACCCAGTCTCGCCTCCGCCCGGCGCCGGCCGCCGAGGCGGCTCCCGCTCCACCTGCACCAGAGCCGGCTGAAGCATCGGAGTCGACGTCCGGGGAGTAAACACCAGCTGTCTGAGGAGTTACAATCGTTTTCTCATCCGGCAGCGCTATAGTTGACTCTAGACGGTGTTTGTGCGCCGTGATTACGTTGCACTACACTTTGTCAAGACTAACCACGAATGGAGCTGGTCGCAGTGGAGACCACCAACCGTCCACATCAGAATCGTAAGCGCGCGCCGCAACGAGCGGTGCCTCATAGCGTCAGGCGGAGCGGAAAGCCGCTGATCTTTGGGTGGGGATCTCATCTCACTCACCACGAGCGCGAGCAGGTCAAAGAGCGTATCGCCATGGGCATTGGGATCACCCTTGCCGTGGCGGTCGTCGCCATCCTCGGCTATGGGCTGTACCAAGACAAGGTAGCCAAACCGGCGGCCATTGCTGCTGCCCGGAACGCTCCGGTTGCGACAATCGGCAATCAGACCATAACCCGCGGTTGGTACAACAAAGTACTGGGTTACCAGAAGCAGCAGCTGAGCAGCCAGCTGACGAGCTATCAGAATGCGATTGCCAGCCTTCAAAGCAAGAAGTCGAAATCCGCTCAGGCGCAGCTGTCCCAGTATCAAGCCGTGATGCAGCAAATCCAGACAGCGCAGGGTTCTGTGGCTCAGAACACGTACAGCCAGCTGGTGGACACTGCCATCGTGCAGCAGCGCGGCGCGGCGGCAGGCCTACATGTAACCCAGGCCCAGAAGAAAAAGTTCCTCCACAACCTCATCTACAAGCAAGCGGGGAGCTTGACCAACTTCAAGGCGGCGGCCGCGAGCCACGGGTTCACCGTGGCCGCATTCAAGAACCTGTTGCTTGGGAACTATGAAGTAAGTCAGCTGCAGACGATCCTCGCCAACAAAGTGAAGAAATCCTCGCTCGAGGCGCACACGAGGAACATTCTGCTGAAGACCAAGGCGAAGGCAGAGACTGTCAAGAAGCAGCTGGTGTCGCACCAGGCGACATGGAAGCAGCTCGCCTTGAAGTACAACACGGACAGCACGAAGACCACCGGCGGCGATCTTGGTTGGAATGGCAAAGGCCAGATGGTTCCTCAGTTCGACAAGGTGGCGTTTAGCGCTCCGGTTGGGTCCATAAATATCGTTCACTCGACGTACGGCTGGCACGTTATGCAGGTGATCGCTCGTGGACAGCACAAGCTGTCGGCGACGCAGCTGCAGACGAACCAACAGAATGCACTGAATACCTGGATCGCTCAGCAGCAGAAATCGCCTGGGTACTACAAGCAGGAGCTGAGTCCGGCGGCTATTCAGGCGCTCGAGCCCGCCAGCGCGTCAGGGCTACCGTCAGGGCTAGGACTGCCGCAGGGCAGTACGACGCCGTGACGGACGGTGGACGGTAACGCGGTAGACGGTACGACGGTACGTACGGTATACGGTAGACGGTACGCGGTTGACCTTGGACGGTGTCAGGAACTATTTGAACTGTTTTCGGTAAACCGTCGTTGACGTGTCGGGCTTGCTTTCAGGCGTGAATTAGGTCTTCTTCTTCTTCTTCTTCTTCTTCGTCGTCGTTGTCGTCTTCTCAGTGTTTCGTCGGATTGGATTGACGGCCGGCTGGGAGCCTTCGGGATCCTTGGCCGGCCGTTCTTCTCAGGTGTGACCGGCGCTCGAGGCGGCTGCTCCTCGGGGCGTGGCCTCAGAGTGGTTACGGCGGCGGTGGTTGCCGGTAGGACAGCGTAGCGTGACATCAATGACGCCCGGCGATGTGGCTTAGACGCGTAGGGGCGACATTTATGACGCCCGGCGATTGTCGGTGGTCGCATAATGCCGGCAAAGCGACGTGGAGCGCCAGTACCCCTCGGTCCAGCTGTTGGGCGAACCAGCGGCTTCACAGGGCTACGATCTCTGAACCCTCAACGCGATCGCTCGATGCACAGCCTTTGAGCTCGCGGTGGGCGTTGTCACTGTGCAGATTGCCCAGGCGGTGCGGTCGGGTGAGCAGTCGCGGCGACATATAATGCGTGGGCAGGCGACCTAATCAATGCCCCGCTTCAGGAGGTCTACCGACGTGAATGACAGTCGGACCTTTGCCTACTTCCAGGGTCAATTCGTACCTCTCCAGGACGCCCGAGTAAGCGTCATGACGCACGCTTTGAGCTATGGCACCGCGGTTTTTGAAGGTATCAGGGGATACTGGAACCCGGAGCAGGAAAAGCTCTATGTGGTCAAACTGGAGGAGCACTACAAGCGCTTCCTGCAGAACACGGCGCTCATGTGCATCGTGGTGCCCCACAGCCGTGAGGATCTCTGCAACAAGACGACCCATCTGCTGCAGATGAATGGCTTCCGCGAGGATTGCTATATACGCCCACTGGCCTACAAGTCGTCACTCCAGATCGGCGTGTCCATGGAAGGCGTCGCCGACGACCTGACCATATTCGCCGAGCCGTACGGAAGCTACGTGGACATCACTCGCGGACTGGCGGTCTGCGTCAGCTCGTGGCGGCGGACCAGCGATAACGCCATTCCGCCGCGCGCGAAAGTGGCGGGCAACTACGCCAACACCGCTCTGATTAAGAACGAGGCGATCGTCAACGGCTTCGACGAGGCGATCGTCCTGACGGAGTGGGGATTCGTCTCCGAAGGCAGCGCGGAAAATCTCTTCCTGGTTCGGGACGGCTGCCTGGTGACACCGAGCGTTGCCGACAACATCCTCGAAGGAATCACGCGCCGCTGCATCATGGATTTGGCGAGGGAGGAGCTGGGGATCAAGACGGTTGAGCGAACCATCGCGCGGTCGGAGCTGTACGTGGCCGAAGAGATATTCCTCACCGGGACCGGCGCCCAGATTGCTCCCGTGACCAGCGTGGACCGGAGGCTGATCGGTAACGGCGAGATCGGACCGATAGCGGGACGCTTGCAGCAGCTCTACATGGACGTCGTCCACGGCCGAAATGAAAAGTACCTGCACTGGCTGACACGCATAGAAGCACCTGAACGCATAAGCACGCCAGCCTGAAAGGGCGGGTTTTGGCGCCCTGTTGAACCTACCGCCGGGATTGCCTCGCAAAACATAGAGATCATTCCCAGTTGTTTTTCGATGTTGGCACACAGTCCGTCCGTCCCCAGGGCAGGTTCCTGAGATGTAGCGACAATTGCGTTGCGAAATCACGCATGTCCGTGCATGTCGTAGCCGCGAGGCGACCGCGGCCGTTGGCCGTGAGAATGCCGGGACGGAGATTTCGGAACAGGGCTGATGCCGGGGTCCGCCTGGCGGCCATCCTCGGGGATGTCATGGGTCCTGATGACCTCGTGCTTGGCCTGCCCAGAGGAGGAGTAATAGTGGCCGCCTCGGCAGCCGCAGCTCTTCAGGCGAAGCTTGACGTATACGTCGTTCGGAAGATCGGGTCCTCGGTCAGTCCGGAGTTCGCGATCGGAGCCATCGCAGAGGACGGGCCGCCGCTTCTCGATCGAGCACGATCGATCAATTGCGGATCGAGCCTTCGTTCATCGAAGACGCGGTTCGGACCCAGCGACGAGGAGATAGCTCGCCAGGTGGACATATTTCGCGGCACCGCGCACGCTATCGCTCAGCGGGCCGAACAGTCGTTACTCGTTGATGACGGCATCGCCACGGGAGCCACCGTGCGAGCGGCAGTTGTTGGAGTTCGCACCCACGAACCTTCGAAGATCGTCGTGGCAGCGCCGGTAGCGTCACAGGGATCTATCCAGGAGCCTCGGTGCGGAAGCCGACGAAGTCCGCGTCCTCGAGTCCCCGTACGACTTCTTCGCCGTGGGCCAGTACTACGCCAACTTCGATCAGGTCACGGACGGGGAGTGCTCAGGCGGCCTTGCGAGTGCGACCGCGAGCGGCCTCGTTAGAGCTCGAATATGCTTCTCGCGATCGCCCTCGATCGGCTCTCGGCGCCGGATCAGTTCGACCAACTTGCGGCGTCCGCGCAGCTCGCCGATGATTACGGCCCCTACCAGTCGATTCTCATAGAAAAACAGCTTGCGGTAGTGCCTGGTGGCCATGTCGTAGTGGGTTAGCCCCTCGAGGCCGCCGATGACGTCGGGGGTGATGCCGAGCACCGACAACCGGGAGCCGAACATCGTGGTCACGTATGTGGGCACCTCGTCGTACACCTCCTTGGCCCCCAACATGTTCTTTGCCACGAGACGCCCTTGCGACATCGCGTTGTCCCACGTGCCCATGATGTTGTGCCGGTCGATCACGATATCGAAGAACTCCGCCACGTCCCCGGCGGCATAGACATTCGACATGTTGGTCCGTAGAATAGCGGTCGGTGACTACGCCGTGGTTTGTTTGCAACACCAGAGCCTTCCAGCATGGAGATATTGGCGTCGTTGCCGATGCCGTAGCCGACCATGTCGGCGGAAATCTCTCGGCCGGCCAGCGTTGCGCACCCCTTGACCCGACCATTTTCGGAGAGAAACTCCGCGGCAAAATCATCGTGGATCACCTCGACACCCATGTCTCGTTGCCAGCAAGTCCACGATCTCGCCGCCCACCTCGTCCAGCACACGCCAGAGGAACCGCGGCCCCCGCATTATCCAGGTAGTCTCCAGACCCCGCTCGGCAAATGCATCCGCCAGCTCGTACCCAATGAAGCTGCCACCCGAGGGCAACAGCGCTCTTGGCCTCCATAATGCGCTCGATCAGCGCATCGGTCTCGTCTAATGGTCTGGAACAGGTACACGAATTCCAGGTCCGCTCCCGGAATGATGAGCTGTCTCGTGCGGCCCCCAGTCGAGACCAGCAAGATGTCGTACCGGTACTCGGCTCTATCGTCGGCGATCACGAGCGACGCGATTCCGACTCCACAGACCTTGGCGGCCTTCCGTTAACACAAGCTTGAACCCTCTCTCGACGTGGTTTTCAGGCTGGCGCATGATCACGTTCTTCTTCTGCACTTTGCCCTTGAGGAACGGCGGCAACGCGACGCGGTTATAAAGCGGGTAACTCTCGTCGCCAAAGACCGTGACATTGCACGCCGGATCCAGCCTTTACAGGTATTCTCGCCGCCGTGGTGCCGGCCGGGCCATTGCCCAGTATGACGAATCGCGTTGCCATCGGTCACGACCCGGCACTGGCACGAACGATGTCATCTCGCCTCTGTCCCTCTGCAATCGCCCGGTCGTATACAAACCGTGCCACTGCCACGTCTTCCACGGCCACGCCTATCGACTTGAACAGAGTGATGTCGCGTCTGATCCTCTACCATGAACCTGCCCGCCAGAATAGAGCCAATCTCCCGCACGTTGTCCCAGGTCGAGGGCTCCCTCAGCTATGGAATGCAGAATGTCACCGGCCTCGTCTCGGGCCTGCTCCAGGGAGTCTACAGTCACTACCGATGCCCGGGTCACAGCTTGAGTGTCGACTTCTCGCCGGTCGGCCCAATTTGAACCGGCCGCGTTCACATGGGCTCCTTCCCGGAGCCATGCTCCTTCGACGACCGGGGTGGCTGACCCGGTTATCGCCGTGACGATCTCGGCAGGCTCTATGGCGTCGCGGGCGGTTTCTGTGGCAGTAACATTCAGGCCCAGCTCAGCTCGCATTTTGGCGGCGAACGCCTCTCGGTTCTCCTGGTGCCGGCTGAACACCCGGACCTCGGCGAGCCGGCGCACCGCCGCAATGGCTCGTAGCTGCGTCTCAGCTTGGCGGCCGGTCCCGATAAGGGCTGCCACACTGGCATCCTGTCTCGCGAGAGCGTCGGTGGCGACGCCGGACGCGGCGCCGGTGCGGATTCGTCCGAGCCAGTCAGCTTCGAGGAGCGCCAGCAGCGTTCCATCGTGACTGTCCCACAGGGCCGCAATAAATCGGGCGCCGTGCCGGCTCGCCGTGTAGCTTTTAAGACCCGCCGAATTCCGCGGGGGGATGGATGCGAACATCACGTTGAGGAAACCACTTCCCAGTCGCACTCGACGCCTCGGTTGATTTGCCGCGTCTCCTTTGGCGAGCTCGGTCAGGGAGTCCCTGACCAGGCGTAATGCCTCGGTCATCGGCAGCAGGGCCTGCACATCGGCCTCGCGGAGCAACAGTGTCACGACTCCATCTCCCCCGGCAAGACACCGGCGGCTTCGCCGCCTACATCATTTTACGGTTCGGCTCGGCAGCAATTGTGCGATCGAAGACGGGGTGCCCTCCGTCACTCATCATGATGGGCTTCACGACGCTTGAACCTGAACGCGGGCCCAAGCACTGTGCGGCCAGCGCCTGCCGCGATCGCTTCAGGCGTCACCGTGGTCCACGTTAACTGGGGTCGGTCGACGTCGAATCGTCTAGAATGGGCTTGTGAGATTCGGCGGCATTTGCCGCTGTTTTGTGAGGTTCCGATGCAAACCGTCTTGAGTTGCGATAACTGCCGCAGGTCGGACTTTGCCCCGTTTCTGCTCCTGTCCGAGGGAGACGTAGACTCGGCTTCAGAGAGGCTGTGGCTGCAGTGCCTTCATTGCAAGGACTTGCTGGTCATGGCGGTAGATTCGGAGATTCAGAACCAGCTCGTAGACCTCGTCGAGGACGACGAAGAGGAGATCAGGAGCAGCGACGCCTAGCCGCCGCGCCTTCCCGTGACCGAGCAAAACCTCCACATCGTGGTCTACTACCGCGACGGCGACGGCTCCGTGGACGCCATCTATCGCGAGCTTGACGACCTCGATGTCCCGTACGAACGGATCGAGATATCGTCACAGCCACACGACGATAACCGAACGGCTCTCAGAGGCAGGGGGCGGTTCGCCTCAGTCTCCAACCGTCTCCATTAATGGCGAGCTGTTGGTGCAGCCAAGCTCGGCGAACGTGATGAGCGCGATCATGCACGCTCGCTCCGCGGGCTTCTACCTCTAAAAGGCCATCCGGGCGACCTACCGAAGCGTCTCACCGGGTTGAATCGCGTGTATCTGGAGACCTTGTATATCGCCCGTTTCCTGCAGTAGCGCGTCGGGCGTTCCGGTCAGCATGGGGAAGGTTCCGTAATGCATGGGTACGACCTCCTTCACCCCGATCAGCCGGATCGCCTCCGCGGCTTCTCGTGGCCCCATAGTGAACAGGTCGCCGATCGGGAGGATCGCGAGGTCAGGCTTGTAGAGCTTCCCTATCAGCTGCATGTCCAGGAACACGCCGGTGTCGCCGCTGAAATAGAGGGTGAACCCGTCCTCAAAGCGAATCACGAACCCGCACGCCATTCCGGCGGCGATCACGCTGCCGTCCTCCTCCTGGATGGTGGTACTGTGCCAGGCGGGGACCATGGTTATAGTTATGCCGTCGACCTCCACGGTGCCCCCGAAGTTCATGCCTATGACGTTTTCGACCCCGTGGCGGCCCAGGTATTGTGAAACTTCAAAGATGCAGACGACGGTTGCCCCGGACTCCTTCGCGATGCGCTCGGTATCGGCAAAGTTGTCGGAGTGGCCGTGACTGGGAAGAATGATGTTCGTTTCCCGCACGTCTTTGAGGTGCTCGGGAGTTGCCGGATTCCCAGAGATGAAGGGATCGGTCAGGATCACCTTGCCTTGGGAGCTCTTGATGCGAAACGTGGCGTGGCCCAGCCACGTGATCTCCATGCCGTGGGGAAGTGCCATGGTGCGAACCTCCGTCCAGGTAGATTGTTGTTACCAGTCGATAAGTGTAGACGCTTTTGGCGGGACCACCGTGACGTCGCCTTCGAGCCGGCACTGGCATGCCAGTCGAAGCTCGCCGCATCGGGCACCCAGCCTCTCACGTTCGAGGTGATTTGGCCGCGTGAGCGATCCTTCCTCCACGCGCACCCTGCACGACGTGCAAAATCCGTTCCCGCCACACACGTGACGGTGGTCGGGCTGGTGGGCAAGGATCGCGTCCAGAAGGCGAGTACCGACCTTGGCCCGAAAGGTCTGCCTATCCTCCCCGTAGGTCACCGTGCATAGCGCGCCCCACGGGGCCGGGTCACTGGTCACGCCGGCGTGTCCCTAGGCTCGGCACGAAGGTCCCCGCAGTGAAGACCTCGCAACCGTCGCCGAATGATTCACTGCTTTACTGGCCAGCAGCGCTAGGTGGCGCCATCATGTTCGGCGCCGCGTAGGAGCGCGGTCACCAGTCAGAGGAGCCCGGGTTTGCTTCCGAACATGTAGCTCGGCTGCCGTCACGACGACGAGAAGGACGGCGAACTGCAGGACAGCAAGCAACCAGATACCATACTGCCCGATCACGTTCACCTCTTTACATCGCGAGAATGTTCCCTATGGATTCTACCTGCCCTTGGCGTTGGACGGCTCCGGTGGAGGCGTGCCGGAGACCCTGCGGGTCGTGGCCCAGCTAGATCACAATGAAGAGAAGCGTCGGTTCCGCAGCCGCGAGCGCCGCCTCGCGACCGGAAGACCAAGTGGGTCGTGATTGAATCCAGAGTGAAGGGAAGCCGAGACATGCAGGTTCCGTCGACAACAGTCAGGACTCTCGACCAAGCGCTTGATGGTTTGCCGCGAGTCTCCCTCGCCTATCTGCCTACGCCGCTGGAACGCCTCGACAATCTTAGCCGGCGGCTCGGGATCGAGATGTGGGTGAAGCGCGACGATCAGACGGGGCTGGCCATGGGAGGCAACAAGGCCCGCAAGCTGGAGTTCTTGCTGGGCGACGCGACGAGCCAGGGAGCGGATGTCGTCATAACCACCGGGGGCACGCAGTCGAATCACGCTCGTATGACGGCCGCCGCATGCCGGAAGCTCGGGCTCGAGTGCAAGCTCGTCCTTGACCGGGGCGTCCATCCGGAAAACGGCAACCTTTTACTCGATCAGCTGCTCGGCGCTGACATCGAGATAGTTGGCAGCGCCGATCCGGCGGTCGCTGCCTCACGAATGCAGGAGCTAAGCGACGATTTGGCCCAGGAAGGCCGCCGGCCGTACATCATCCCTCGGGGTGGTAGCGTTCCGGCGGGAGCCGTGGGGTACGCGAAGATGGTGTCGGAGCTGGCGAGCCAGTGCGAGGAAGCCGGAATCGACGTTGATTTCGTCTACCTCGGGACCGGTTCGGGGGGCACCCACTCGGGGATAATGGCGGGCAGGCAGGCTCTTGGGCTCCATTGGAGTGTCCAGGGTATCAGCGTCAGCCGGTCGCGGGAGGAACAGATCCCGAAGATACTCGGACTTACCGAGGCTACGCTCGGCCGTCTCGGGTTCGGGGATGGCGTCGAGCCCGAGGATGTGCGTGTGGATGACACGTATGTCGGTCCGGGATACGGGTACCCGACGGAACAGACGTGGGAGGCGATTGGGCTGCTGGGGAGGTTGGAAGGAATCATATTGGACCCGGTGTACACCGGTAAGGCGATGGCCGGTCTACTCGGGCACATCAGAGAGGGCAGAGTGGCCGGGGATCAGACAGTCGTGTTTGTCCACACCGGCGGCAGTCCGGCGTTGTTTGCCTATTCAGAGGAGTTCGAGGACGCGATTGGGTAGTTTTCAGTTGTCAGTTGTCAGTTTTCAGTTGTCAGTTCCAGCGACCGCTACCGCCCGGGCCATGGAAGAACGCGCCCAGAGTTGTCGGTCGTCGATGTCGTTACCGACACCACGGCGCAGCATCACCCCTTTGACCGAATACGAAAGTAGAGCTTGTGGTTTCCAGACGCTGCACGTCACTTCGCCGGCAGTATGCGACCGCCGGCATCGCCGGGCGTCATAAATGTCGCCCTAGACTTCCGTGCTGAGGCATGTTGTCAGCATCGTGCGGTCGGGGCAGTTGCGGTTCCGGCTCGAAACGTATGGGCTGTACTACCCGGCCACGCCGGACTCGCGGCCGTACTGGAAGGTATCGCCTCGAGCGCTTCTGCTGCTGCTCAGGTCCGCCAGGGAGTACTCGTCCTGGGTCAAGACTACTTCCTTTGTAAGGGTCGGAGCGCACGAGTGGTGGGCCAGGCAATGGCCGGGCGTCGACGTGGAGGGGGAGCTGTCTCGTCAGAGCGCCGAAGAGGTCACTGGGATTGGACGCCGGAGTGATCCGCCGGGTGCAGCTCTTCCTGGAGAAGACGTTCGATGACCGGCACTCAAACATCTGTGTCCGAGGAGTTGTTCGAGCTGGCGCAGACGGTGCTGCCCGGAGGGGTCAGCAGCCCGGTGCGCGCGTTTGGCGGCGTCGGCGGCCACCCTCGATTTGTGGCCTCCGCCCATGGCTCAACCCTCCGCGATGTCGACGGCCGTGACTACATCGACATGGTGATGAGCTGGGGGCCCCTTCTGCATGGGCATGCCCACCCGGAAATCGTCAGGGCAGTGCAGGCGGCCGCCGAGCGCGGCACGTCCTACGGCGCTCCAACGGAGATCGAGGTTCGGTTCGCGTTACGGTTGCGGGAGCTCATGCCCTCGCTCGAGATGCTGCGATTCGTCAGCAGTGGAACCGAGGCCGGCATGAGCGCCCTGCGGCTGGCGCGAGCCTTCACCGGACGCGACGGCATCCTCAAGTTCGACGGATGTTACCACGGCCATGCCGACGCGCTGCTCGTCCAGGCCGGCAGCGGGGCGCTGACGCACGGGAAACCCACGAGCGCCGGAGTGTCCCACGAGGCGACGCAGAACACGTGGAGCATCCCGTACAACGACGCGGAGATCTTCCACCGGTTCATGCGGGATCACGGCTCCGAGGTCGCCGCGGTGATTGTCGAACCGGTAGCCGGCAACATGGGAACGGTTCCTCCAGCTCTCGGGTTTCTGCAGGCACTGAGGGAGGAGGCATCGGCGCGCGGAGCGCTGCTCATTTTTGACGAGGTCATAACCGGGTTCAGGGTCGATCTCCATGGCGCGCAGGCTCTGTTCGGCATCACGCCTGATCTCACGTGTTTGGGCAAGATTATCGGCGGCGGGCTTCCGGCGGCTGCGTTTGGAGGGCGAGAAGAGATCATGCGGCTGCTCTCCCCTCTGGGTCCCGTGTATCAAGCGGGCACGCTTTCCGGCAACCCCATCGCGCTGGCGGCGGGAGAAACCAGCGTGGATCTCGCCTCTCGGGCTGACTACGCGTATCTTGCGGGCCTCGCCGGGCGGCTCGAACGCGGACTCTATGAGGCGGCGCGGCAAGCGGGTATCGACGTTTCGGTCAATCGCGCGCAGTCAATGCTGTCGCTCTTCTTCACACCGGGACCCGTACAGGATCTGGCGTCCGCCCAAACCAGCGACGCCGGACGGTACGCCGCCTTCTTCCACGCCATGCTCGATCGCGGGGTCTACCTGCCTCCTTCGCAGTACGAAACCTGGATGCTCTCATTCGCGCACACCGAGAAGGACGTAGACGAAGTGGTGGAGGCCGCCGGGGAGTCGATGCGGGCTCTAGATCGATGACCTTCGGCTGAGACTACGACCTGGCACAGGGTGTTACTTCGTCTCAGCGGTGGAAGCATCAGATTCGGTAGTCGTGACGCGAGCATGTTCCATTGGGATGCCGGTGTCCCGACCGTCCAGATCTCGAACGTGAAGCACAAGAAGGGCTCCTACGACTTCTGTGAACCTTACGTTGTTGGCCTACCGTTGGTATCTCTTCGCCGGCTCATGGGAAGGGTGACGAGCACATCGGTTTCGCGTCTGGGTTGTCGGCCCTCGGGCCGCACCGCGCGGTTGCGCGTCTTGGCTCGGGAGGGCAGACGTATGCCTTTGGAAGAAGGCTGTTGGGCAGGTGACGTCCGCCCGGTGAGCCGCCGGCCGGTCAGATCAACGGCGGCCGGCAGGCATAGGGGATCGGGTCAATCCTGCTCGAGTAGTGATACCGGGCGGCGTCCGAGAAAGCCATCCTGGTAGGTATGCCAATAGCCGATGGCGGGCTCACCCAGTCGCCAGCAGAGCAGGACCTCCTCTCCTTGGTACATCGTGGGAAAGTCGATCAGGCCGGTATCCAGGTCTTTGATCTGGATGCCGAGGCCCGTGATCAGCTCGAGATGCTGCTTTATCAGGTCTCGAGTCTGCCGCAGCTGCTCTTCGAGGTCCGCGCGCTCCTTATCGTCGGCGCCCGGCGGCGGAGCCTCTCCAGACACCGCCGGCGGCTGTGACCGCGGCGCCGGCGCCAGGCGGCTGCTCAGGTCGTCGTACTCGCGTTTCAGGCGAACCGCGGCATGGAGAACCGGAGCGACGAACGACAGGGCGTCCGTCGCTTCCTGTACCGTATAGTGTCTCTTGGAAGTTGTCACTTGTCGGTTGTCGGTAAACGGTTGTCGGTAGACGGCTTGTCAGAAAGCGGTTGCCGGTAGACGTAGACGGCTGTCGGTTTCTGTGCTCGGCACTCTTCAGAATCCCTCGCTCATCCAGGCCAGATCAGTAGCAGCAGGAATCTTTGAATCCGCAGTTCCGGCATACCGCGAGTTTGCTGCCTCTTATCGCGTTCATGGGCTCCTGGCATTGGGGGCACGGAGCGGTGGCTGACTCGTCGCGGATCGGGGCGCGGTCGCCATTGCCGGCGTGGTGGTCGCCTCCAAAGTTGCGGATACTCTTCGCGGCGTATTCAGCAGTCGGATTTCTGTCGGTTGGCGGCAGACCCTCCGGGCTCACGATAATCTCGACCTCTTACCTCTACAATGATGAAGCCAGATAGAACGCGACAGGCGCACCAAGGCTGACCGGCAACAGTGGGGCTGCACTATGCCCAGATGCCTTCGGGTTGAACGACCGGATCGTTTTATTGTAGGTCGAATATTTGGGGGCAGCCGCGATTACCAGTGCCGAGTTGATGCGGGTCTTTCCGGGTGAGCGTGCGAACGACGTAGCGGACCAGCGGACCGTCGGCCTGGATCCGGCCGTGCTGCTCGACCAGAATGTCCGGCCCGACCTCTCCTCACGCCCGCCACACCATACGTTGGGCGGACACGTATCCCTGGGAAGCCAGCCCGAGCGAACCTTCGCCGATTTGCGGCACCAGGGTTACCGAAACATGCAGATCCACGCGTCCAGTCCGAGGACCTGGCGGACGCCGGACAGGGACCCCGGGGAGTACGAGCAGCTACGGGCTTTACGGTTGGAGCACGGCATCGACCCATTGTTCCTGCATGCCGTCTACCTCATCAACCTAGCTTCTGATGACGACCGAATTTACGAGGCCTCGCTGCGCTCCTTGAGCTGGTCGTTGACGGCTGCCGCCCGGCTCGGGGCTGCCGGAGTAGTAGTGCACCCCGGATCTCACACTGGACGGGGATTCGAGACGGTGCGCGCGAGGGTGGCCGGGGCGCTCCAGCACGTCCTCGAGAACAGTCCCAGGGGCCCAAAGCTCCTCTTGGAGAACAGCGCCGGTGGCGGCGGCTCGATCGGGTCCAGCTTCGGCGAGCTCAACGCTATCGTGTCGGACTTGGGCGCCCCTATCGAGGTCGGCATATGTCTGGACACGGCGCACGCGTTTGCTGCCGGCTTCGACCTCCGGAGCGACGGCGGGGTGCGGCGCCTGCTGGATGACATCGACGCCGGGCCCGGTCTGGACCGCGTGGCGGTCTTGCATCTCAACGATTCCAAGAGCGCCCTCGGCTCTCACGCCGACCGGCACGAGAACATTGGAGCCGGCCTCATCGGGCGAGAGGGATTCGCGATGATCCTTTCCCGGGCCGAGCTGGCCGGGATCCCGCTCGTACTCGAAACGCCGAACCCCGAGCGACGCCGCGACGACATGGCGGCCATTCGCGCCATGTGCTCGGCTCAGGTCCTTCCGCCCATTGAAGACGGCGACGACCGGGAAGGGGGAACGTTGAGGCGATCGATCCCGAGCCGCACACCAGATCGATGACGGGTGATCTACCGTTTACCGTCTACCGTCTACCGTCTACCGTCTACCGTCTACCGTCTACCGTCTGCCGTCAACCGTCTACCGTCTACCGTCTACCGTCTACCGTTTACCGTCAACCGTCTACCTACATGATTGGAGTTCAGACACTATGACGAACCTGGTTGTCGGCACGACTGTGGTCGTGCGGGTGCATCAGTTCCTGTTGCTGCCGATCGTTCTCTATTTCGGGGTGCTCGCTCTGCTTGGGGCTTTCTGGTTTTTCCGGTCGACAGGCGGGCCCGGCGGGAACTATCTGGGGGCACTGATCATCGGCGAGGGCTTGATAGTCGTGCAGGCCATCGTTGGCTTACTCGTCTTTGCGTCCGGCAAGCATCCGCACCAGGGGCTCCACTGGCTGTACGGCGCCATCCTTCTGCTGGCGCTTCCCATCGCGTACGGTCTCGGCAGCCAGCGCGAGGAGCAGGACAGGCTGGTGACCGGCTACTACGCCATTGCCTGCGCGTTGATCGTAGTAGTCGCGATCGTGCGAGCGGCCCCCACCGGAGGCTCGTGAGCGATAGCCGGTAAATGACTCGATCCGCAAAGATCCTGGTAGTGTGCTCGGTCAAAGTGCTTGAAGAAGGACCAACCGAGGACGTGCTTTGGCGTCGCGCGAAGGTGATCGTGTGGATCTTTCGGCGCTAACGCTACACCAGCTCCGGATATTCCACGCGGTCGCGCGGCATGGCAACCTCACGCGGGCGGGAGAGGAGCTGGGGATAAGCCAGCCGGCCGTATCCATTCAAATCAAGCAGCTGGAGAAGATCCTTGGCCTTCCACTGGTCGAGCCGGTGGGCAGGGGGCAGCAGCTCACCAAGGTGGGGTCGATCGTCGACGATCACGCCATCAAGGTGCTCAACGAGGTCGACCACCTATCGGAGATGGTGCTCGAGATGCGAGGCATCGAGCGCGGCAGCCTGGTGATAGCGGCAGACACCACCGTGGGAATTTACGTCATGCCTCCCATGTTGGGCGCCTGGCACCAGCAGCATCCAAAGGTCGAGGTCGGGCTGCGAGTTGGGAACCATCATTTGGTCTCTCAGCTCGTTCGCAACAACGACGTCGACCTCGCGGTGGTCAGCACGATTCCCGAGGTTGAGGGGTTGGAGGTCGAGCGATTTCTGCCGAACCGCCTGGTGGTTATCGCACCGCCGCAGCACGCGTTGGCGGTTGAGGGCCGCCGGGTGCCGGCGAACGTGCTATGTGAGGAAGCGTTTTTGGTACGCGAGAGCGGGTCCAGCTCGCGGGCAGCGGTCGAGTCGCTGTGCAAGGATCTGGGCATTTCGCTCCGAATCGCCATGCAGCTCGGCAGCATTGGGGCGATCAAGCAGGGCGTGGCCAGCGGTTTGGGGCTCGCGGTGGTGTCCGAACGGGCGGTGGGCAACGAGCTGGCCCTAGGGGCGCTCGTGGTCGTGGATGTAGAGGGATTCCCGATCCAGCTGACGTGGAACATCGTTCATTACCGGGATAAGCGGCTGTCGCCTCCGGCCAGGAGCTTCAAAGAGTTTTTGGTGTCGGCCAGGCCGGCGTCGTAGGCCGCGGGATGTTGGCGGCTGCGGGCTACGCGAGCCTGGATCGGGGACGCGGGCACTGTAAGAGGTCGAGCTGCCGGAAACCGAGTCTGCGGGACGCGTGAGTCGAGCCGCAGGAGGAGCTACGAGGCTGAGCTTTGGATTTCGAAGACGGGGTGCTCCGGGGCTATCCGGTCGATTTCCGAGTCGGGCGAATCCGGGCCCACACCGCCGAAGAACATGCCTGTCTCCCACTTCCACCGTTTCAGGTAAGCGCGCAGGATGTCGCGCCTGTCCGCGTCGGGGATCTCAGTGGCACGAAAGCGCTCCGTGCGCCGGCCCAGGCGCAGCTCGCCTTCGCCTGACGCTCGCAAGTTGCGCACCCACTGCGTGATGCCACGAGGAGCGACGAGGTAGCGCTTGCCGTCGAGCTCCAGGAGGTTAACCGGGGTGGTGCGCCATTCTCCGGTCTTCCGGCCGCGAACGGCGAGGACCCTGCTGCCCATCACGCTCAGGCCGGCACGGGTGAGGAGCGCCACCAACGGGTTGAAGATGTGCTGGGTGAACCAATCCGGCTCTTGATACTGGGGCATGATGTAGTGTAGCCGGGTTAGGCTCTTAGGTTCCGGCATTCGGCGGCGATCGCCTCAAAATTCAGGGGCAGGTCGTTCAGGGACAGGCCGAGAGGAGAGAGCGCGTCCTCGACCGCGGCGACCACAGTGGCGAGCGCGCCGATCGTTCCGCCCTCTCCCGCGCCCTTTATCCCGAGCGGGTTGAATGGAGAGGGGCTCTCGGCGTGCTCGATCTGAATTGACGGAACCGAACCGGCCTGGGGCAACGGATATGACTGGAATGACCCATTGAGCAGCTGTCCCTCGGCGTCATAAGCCGCTCGCTCCCCCAGGACGTTGCCCAACCCGTGGACCACGCCACCGTGAATCTGACCTTCCACCACTGTCGGATTGATCACCGTTCCGCAATCATGGACCACCACGTACTGCTCGACTCGGACCAGACCGGTTTCAATGTCGACGTCCACGATCGCGGCGTGAGCACCGCCGGCGAATGCCGTGGGGCGGTCGGGAGCGAACTCCCTCTCGGCGACCAACAGATGCGCCTGCCCACGGTCGACGGCAGCTCGGGCGAGATCGGCCAGCTCGATTCGACGGTTGGGACTGCCGGCCACCGACACCGCCCCATCCATCAGGCGAAGATCCAGAGGGTCCGCCTCGAATTCGCCGGCCGCCAAGTCTAGGAGCTGTTCACGTAGGGTAGTGGCCGCGGAGGCAGCAGCGTTTCCCGCCATCACTGCCATGCGGCTGCCGAACGTTCCCGTGCCGCGATCGATGGCTGCCGTGTCGCCCGATCGGTAACTCACGTCGCGGACGTCGACGCCGAGGATACCGGCGCAGACCTGGGCCATAGTCGTCGCGTGGCTCTGACCGTTGGAGGGGGAGCCGACCGTCAAGGACAGACGGCCGCCGGGGACCAGTTCGGCCCTGGCAGACTCGCGATCCATTCCAGTGGACTCAAGAAACAGTGTAACCGCGACGCCCCGGTAGATCCCTCGCGTACGCTCGGGGGCTGACGGGCGTGGACGTCGTCGTAGCCAATCAGCTTCCTGGCTTCGCGCAGGCAACGCGGGTAGTCGCCGCTGTCGTAGACGATGGTATCGCCCGAGCGAGACGGATATCCGGTATCGTATGGGAAATCGGCCGGCGAGAGCACGTTTCGCTCCCGGATAAGAAATGGGTCGCAGCCGATCTCGTGTGCCAGGCGATCCATCAGACGCTCGATCACGAACACGCCGAGCTCCCGGCCGCCACCTCGTAGCGGGGTGAGCGGAGCCTTGTTGGTGTAGACGCCTTTGATATCGAACCGGCAGGCCGGGATGCGGTAGGGCCCCAGGAGATGCTGGGCGGTATTCTGGGCGACGATGAATCCGGTGGGAAGATAGGCCCCGCAGTCCTGGGTCAGAGTGACGCGGAGGCCGAGGATTGTGCCGTCGCTCGTGGCGGCAAGCTCGGCCTCGGCAACCAGACCCCGCCCCTGGTATGTGGTCGCGAAGTCCTCGCTACGCGTGGCTTCCCATAGGATCGGCTTGGCCAGGCGGAGGCACAGGGCTGCCAGGATGATCTCCTCGGGATACAGGCGGCCCTTGGGGCCAAACGCGCCGCCCACGTCAGGCGTCGCAACGCGAACGGCGTCGGGCGGCAGCTCCAGAGCCTCGGCGACCAAGCGGCGGATCGCAAAGGGAGCTTGAGTCGAGTCCCAAAGTGTGACGGTGGCGGAGCCGCCCTCACCCGGTTCGGCGAGGATTGCCCGGGGCTCGATAGATGCCCCGGCAGCTCGGTCGGCGCTGAAGCGCTCGCGGATGATTACCGGCGCCCGCTCAAATGCTTTCTCGATATCCCCGTAGGCACGTTGGGTCGAACCTGCCTCGTTGGTTCCGAGGTCGGGGTGGACGAGCGGGGCTCCGGAGGTCAAGGCGGTTTCCGGGTCGACCACGGCGTCCAGCGGTTTGTAGTCGACGTCTACCGCCTCGGCGGCGTCCGCGGCCTGGTAGCGGGTGCGGGCGCACACCACCGCGACCGCTTCGCCGACGTGTCGCACGGTTTCCGACTCCAGTGGGCGAGGCATTTTGACCGCGGCGCCAGGCTGGGGGAATGTGACCGGCAGTGGGGCATGAATCTCCGGCAGGTCTCCGGGAGAGTAGACGCCGGCGACTCCGGGCATGTCCTTTGCCGCGTCGGTGGAGATGTTTGTCACGTGGGCGTGTCCCAGGTAAGAACGGACGAATGCCGCGTAGAGCATGCCGTCCCGACTGAGGTCTCCCACGTAGCTACCGGACCCCGTGATGAACCTGGGGTCCTCGACCCGGCGAATAGCGGAACCGATCGGCGGCGACGCTCTATCCATCACCTAAGCGTAGGGTACGTGAGGCTGGATGGCGTTGAGCTCGAAGGAGTGGGGGTTATGGGATTTGAGGAGCAGGAAGGCGAGGCCTGAGGACAGAGCGATACGAGGTGGCGTAGGGAGAGATTCTCGGAGTGAAGGGGCGATGAGTGCGTTTGTCCCGCCGCAAATGGACGACGACGTCGGCCCCCGGCACATCTGGTGGGGAAGGGGCTTTCCCCCTGAGGAATGTAGCGGCGACATTTATGACGCCGGGCGATGTCGCTTGGCCGCACAACACCCGACTGCGGCACAAACGTAGCGGCGACATTCATGACGCCGGACGATCTTGGCGGTCGCCCAACATCGACTGCCCACAAACGTAGCGGCGACATTCATGACGCCGGGCGATCTCGGCGGTCGCCCAACACCCGACTGCGGCACAAACGTAGCGGCGACATTCATGACGCCGGGCGATGTCGGCGGTCGCCCAACACCGACTGCGGCACAAACGTAGCGGCGACATTCATGACGCCGGGCGATCTCGGCGGTCGCCCAACACCCGACTGCGGCACAAACGTAGCGGCGACATTCATGACGCCGGGCGATGTCGGCGGTCGCCCAACACCCGACTGCGGCACAAACGTAGCGGCGACATTCATGACGCCGGGCGATCTCGGCGGTCGCCCAACACCCGACTGCGGCACAAACGTAGCGGCGACATTCATGACGCCGGGCGATCTCGGCGGTCGCCCAGACACCCGACTGCGGCACAAACGTAGCGGCGACATTCATGACGCCGGGCGATGTCGGCGGTCGCCCAACACCGACTGCGGCACAAACGTAGCGGCGACATTCATGACGCCGGGCGATCTCGGCGGTCGCCCAACACCCGACTGCGGCACAAACGTAGCGGCGACATTCATGACGCCGGGCGATGTCGGCGGTCGCCCAACACCCGACTGCGGCACAAACGTAGCGGCGACATTCATGACGCCGGGCGATGTCGGCGGTCGCCCAACACCCGACTGCGGCACAAACGTAGCGGCGACATTCATGACGCCGGGCGATGTCGGCGGTCGCCCAACACCCGACTGCGGCACAAACGTAGCGGCGACATTCATGACGCCGGGCGATGTCGGCGGTCGCCCAACACCCGACTGCGGCACAAACGTAGCGGCGACATTCATGACGCCGGGCGATGTCGGCGGTCGCCCAACACCGACTGCGCACAAACGTAGCGGCGACATTCATGACGCCGGACGATCTCGGCGGTCGCCCAACACCGACTGCGCCACAAACGTAGCGGCGACATTCATGACGCCGGCGATGTACGGCGGTCGCCCAACACCCGACTGCGGCACAAACGTAGCGGCGACATTCATGACGCCGGACGATCTCGGCGGTCGCCCAGACACCCGACTGCGGCACAAACGTAGCGGCGACATTCATGACGCCGGACGATCTCGGCGGTCGCCAAGACACGCGACTGCGCCACAAACGTAGGGCGGACATTCATGACGCCCAACTGCATCCCGACTCGCGCCTTCGGCCAACATTCACCAAACCCAAGTTGACCGATCTTCAGTGTCCGGACTGCCCAAACCCTTGTTGACGCAGATGAACGAGATGTAACGTAGAAGGGCTTCGCTACATGACACGCAACGATTCGCCGATTTACCCGCGACGATCCCTCCGCATATCGGGCCATGACTACGCGCTGGGAACCTATTTCGTCACCCTGTGCTTGCAGGACCGGAGACTCCTCTTCGGCCACGTCGAGGGATCTGAGATGATCCGGAACAGTCTGGGGCGCTATGTGTTCTCCACATGGCTGGCCATTCACGAACGTCACCCCAATGTCTCGGTCGACGCCTGCGTTGTGATGCCGAATCACCTACATGGCATCCTCGTTCTATCCCGCGATGAGGCTGGCACTCGAGGATGGGACCTCGAACACGCCGCGGTAACCGGCCGAGCCTATGTCCTCGGAGACATCGTCAGGGAGTTCAAGGCAACGACGGGCCGCCACATTCGAACACACGGATTGCCCGGTTTTCAGTGGCAGCGGGGTCTTTACGAACACGTGATCGAGGATGAGGCAGAGATGTTCGAGGTACGGGAGTACATCCGCCGGAATCCGGAGGAGTGGCAGCGAGTCCGGGAGAACCCAGTGTCGCCGGTAGGGCCAGGTCGGCGGCCCTAGGGGCCAGATTCATCACGCCCAAAATGACCTCGAGGTCGCCCAACCCCGACTGCCGCACAAACGTAGCGGCGACATTCATGACGCCGGGCGATCTCGGCGGTCGCCCAACACCGACTGCGACACAAACGTGGCGGCGACATTCATGACGCCGGGCGATCTCAGTGGTCGCCCAACACCGACTGCCGCACAAACGTAGCGGCGACATTCATGACGCCGGGCGATGTCGGCGGTCGCCCAACACCCGACTGCCGCACAAACGTAGCGGCGACATTCATGACGCCGGCGATGTCGGTGGTCGCCCAACACCCGACCGCCGCACAAACGTAGCGGCGACATTCATGACGCCGGGCGATCTCGGTGGTCGCCCAACACCCGACTGGGCACAAACGTAGCGGCGACATTCATGACGCCGGGCGATGTCGGTGGTCGCCCAACACCCGACTACCGCAAACGTAGCGGCGACATTCATGACGCCGGGCGATGCTCGGCGGTCGCCCAACACTCGACTACCGCAAACGTAGCGGCGACATTCATGGCGCCCGGCGACGCCGGCGGTCGCCCAACATCGACTACCGCAAACGTAGCGGCGACATTCATGACGCCGAAAGATCCTTGAGGCCGCCCAACACCGACTGCCGCACAAACGTAGCGGCGACATTCATGGCCCCGGCGATGTCGGCGGTCGTCCAACATCGACTGCCGCACAACCGTAGCGGCGACATTCATGACGCCGGGCGATGTCGGCGGTCGCCAAACACCCGACTGCGGCACAAACGTAGCGGCGACATTCATGACGCCGGCGATGTCAGTGGTCGCCGAACATCGACTACCGCAAACGTAGCGGCGACATTCATGACGCCGGGCGATGTCGGTGGTCGCCCAACACCCGACTGCCGCACAAACGTAGCGGCGACATTCATGACGCCGGGGCGATGTCGGCGGTCGCCACGAACCGACTGACACACAAACGTAGCGGCGACATTCATGACGCCGGGCGATCTCCGCGGTCGCCCAACACCGACCGCCGCACAAACGTAGCGGCGACATTCATGACGCCGGGCGATGTCGGCGGTCGCCCAACACCAATTGCCGCACAAACGTAGCGGCGACATTCATGACGCCGAAGGATGTCGGCGGTCGCCTAATCCCGATTCTGGCTCCACACTCCCGTCCACTTTCACCCTTCCGACTCTCCGAATAACGACATAAATAAATGACTGACCACTAGCTCCTCCTGCTCGCATATTCCACCTAAATGTTGAGCCGATTTCCTAGAAGTCCAGGCCATCAATGGCATAAAACAAGCGATCAGTGTCATCGACAGATCCCGGCCCGTCGGTATAATCACTACGTCAATAGCATCTGGTAGGTGGCCGTATGGCGCGGGAATCCAGGCACATCAGCGAGTGGATCGACCGGCCCGCAGGCGAAGTGTATGAATACGCCTCGAATCCGGCCAACCTGCCACACTGGGCACCAGGGCTGGGCAGCTCAGTCGAGAAGGTAGATGAGCGCTGGTTCGTTGAGACCTCGATGGGGCGCGTCGGATTCGCTTATGTTGATCCGAATGAGTACGGTGTCCTCGATCACTACGTCACGTTGCCCTCGGGCGAGATCGTCTACAACCCGATGCGGGTGATCGCAGACGGAAGCAGCTGCGAGGTCGTCTTTACGCTGCGCCGACCTCCGGATATGAGCGACGAGGCCTTCACTGCTGACGCCGCTGCGGTGGCTGCAGACCTCTCCCGGCTCAAGCATGTGCTCGAAGGACGCTAACACTTCCCAAGCCGTTCTAGCGGCTGCAAAGGCTGCTTCCAAGTAGTACCTGCAGGGCCAAATGTCTCTGCAAGTACTACAGCTTGCGGATGGTGTGGTTGCGCTTGGGTTGGGTTGTCGGGCCTGACACTCCGTAGTACAGCCGGCTCGTTACACTCGGGGTATGAAATCTGCCCGGCTGGAAGCGTTCAGCGATGGAGTAATCGCGATCCTGATTACCATCATGGTCCTCGGGCTGGCTACGCCTTCCGGAACGGATTGGAATGCGCTGCAGCACCGTATTCCGCTCTTTCTCGTCTACGTCCTGAGCTTCGTGTTCCTCGGCATCTACTGGAACAACCACCACCATCTATTCGCCGCCGTCGAGACTGTGGATGGAGTGACGCTTTGGGCCAACCTCCACTTGCTGTTGTGGCTCTCCCTCATTCCGTTCGCTACACGGTGGCTGGGCGAACAGGGCCTCGAGCCGCTTCCCGCGGCTTTTTATGGCTTCGTGGGGCTGCTCTGCGCGGTGGCGTATTACATTTTGCTTCGGGTCATCCTGGCGGCACAGGGGCCGTCTTCGCTGCTGGCCGAGGCCGTGGGGCGAGACATCAAAGGGAAGGTGTCGCCCGTGGCCTACGCGGTCGCTATCCCCGCTGCCTGGTTGAGTCCTTGGATCTCCATAGCCCTCTACGTCTTCGTCGCTGCGCTCTGGTTCGTGCCAGACCGCCGCATTGAGAGGCGAATAGGGAATGATCGAGCACGGACCGTCGCCACCGGCGAGACGGGACCTGAAGATGTAGTGCCGATCGCGAGGCGTGACTAAAGGTTGCAGTGTCTCGTATTTCCGGCGACTGCCGACGGCGCACGCCGTCCCGTGGCGCGCCCGGTGACTCCATTCGCTCGGCATGGCCCGGTAGCGGGCAGCTGAAGGCGGCACCCGGCCAGACCTTACGAGGGGCTCCAAGACCCAGTGTGCGGAAGGCAAGGTGGCGGGCATGTCCCTGCTGTGAGGCGAGGACAAACCAGAGCCGGGTAACCCCATCGACGACGTCGGCACCGGCCACTCCCGCACCGACATAGACTTGCAAGATCTGAGGCCTCCATTAGTCCCGGCAAGCCACGAAGACCATGGCACGACTGCTCTCCAGGAACGGCCCCTTCTGCCAGTCTCCGTACACGTTCTCGGTCGTGAACCGGGTCTCGGCAAGACTGCCCGCAATCTCTTCGAAACCGCGAAAACGGAGTTCGTCCTCGACGACCAGCACTTCCCCGGTGGAAAGGAAGACGTTGTGACCTTCGAGCTGGACTCGGCCATTACTCACACCAACCACCTCGAGCCAGGTCTCCATTGGCCCATTAGGGGAATCGAACCGCTCTTGTGTCGTGTCAGGATTCCACCGCTCCCAGGCTCGATCGAGCGGATTCCGGCTCTCGAAAGCGAGATGCCCCCCGGGACGGAGAGCGGCGTGAATGGCCGACAAAGTGGACAGCCACTCCGCGTCCTCCAGAAATACCTGAGCGACGTTTCCCGTCATAACCACCAGGTCGACGTCGCGTAGCCTCAGCCCGTGCACATCACCGTCGACCCATTTCACTCGGTCGGCGCCGGGTCCCTGGCGAGCAACGGCCAGCATCGCGGGTGCTGGATCAACGCCAACCACCTGCTTTCCGGTGGCCGCCAGCTCCCGCGTCAGGACCCCCGTTCCGCAGCCCAGGTCGACAACGCTGTGCGCCTCCAGCTCGTCTGCTAGCCAGAGGTAGAAGTCGGTGTCGTCGCGCGAGGCGTTCTCGATGTCGTACAGCGCCACGAGGCGCGGATCGACGTAGTGCTGAGCGAGTCGTACCACAGTAGCGCCATCGCCTCCGAGTCACTCAGGAATCAACACTCGCATCGATCCGCGTGGTACGTTTCCCCCTCCGGAATCTCCTTCCGCGCAGCGCTTCCCGTTTGGCGAGCATACAATGCTTAGCCTCTAACTGGGAGAAAACACCCTCGTCCAGGACCGACCGCCATCTTCAGTCCTGACGATCACGCCGTTCCCAGACTTCCCAGCTCCAACCACCCAGCCTCTCAAGCTGTCCACGAAGGAGGCGGCCACCGGAGCACGAGGGGCGAAAGAAGAGAGCAACCCGCGGGCCGAGAATTTCCCGCCCTGACTCATTCCCAAGTACCCAATACCCTGTTTTCCGGCATATGAATAGCCGAGGAACTCAGCCGCGGAGCCGGTGACCGCGAACGGAGAACCGAGGGGACGCTGGTTGATCAGGCTAACGTAATTCCCGGGGGGCCCCGACGGCAGCTTGCCAACTCGAGGATATAAAACGGAGAAGTATCCGTCGTCAAACACCGGCACCCAGCGCCCGTGGCGCCTTGCGTAGGCGACGAAAGGCTCTTGGCTCGACGCCCCCCCGTCGGGGGCCGAAAACACGATCCACTCATGCTGACGCGAGCAGCGGATCGTCGCCAACCACTCCGGCCCAGCGACGACGCGAGGTTCAAGGAGGGTCGCTCGGAGGGACCGGTGCCAGTTTCGCCCCCCATCGGTCGTGTGAAACACCTGATTACGGCTTGCCACCCAGCCGCTGGAAGAGCTATTGAAACAGACTGTTTGAGCGGGGATGCTTGCGGCCCGGTTCCACGTTGTCCTCCGTCATGCGACCGTACGAGATATCCCTGAGTGACGGTGCCACCCGCGATGACCTCTCCTCTGGGGCTTGGTTTCACGGCCCAGCCCGTAAGTCCTGCGACAAAGTCGACCTGATCGAGCCGATTTTTCGACACCAGTTTCCAGTGAACGCCGCCGTCGCGGGTTCGGAGAAGTCCATTCGTCAGCACTGACCATCCCATCGACGCGCTCACGAAGTCGAAAGCGACGACCCCTCCCGCTCCGCTCCGTTGCGCCGTCCAGTGAACCCCTCCATCTTCGGTCCGAAAGATTCTTCCCCCGCCCGCGAGCCAACCGGTTTCGGGGGTGACGAACTCGACTGCAGAGAACGCAACGGCGTGCTTCTCGCCGGAACCACCGCCGTGCTCGCCCGTTGACAGGTATGTTTGAACCCTCCTCTTTCCAAGGGGGCCCGCAAATTGTGCATAGTGACTTTCAACGAACCTTTTGCGCATCAGCAGCCGGCGCTGACCCGCAGTGAGCGTCGAAACCGGGCCTGACGAACAGGCACCGCCCACATGCTGGACACTAGTACATGGAATCGAAGCCGGGCGCCCCGAAGGGGACGTAAGCATAACAAGAAAGACGCCGACAAACAGCATTCCAGCAAGTGACACCACGAACACTGGTTTCACGGCACCCCGTCAATTCCCATGCGTGGTCTTCAGGAATCGTTGACACGGCTCGCCGTAAGCGCCATAGCTCCGAAGGAGAACGCTATGCCTCGGAATTCCTCGTTCCATGCGCCCCATCCTACACCCGCAGCCTAGCCGGGGCAAACCACGTAAGGCACGCCGCAAGCAGCGTCATGCCTCCAAGCGCCGTCATTTATAGAGATAGGCATACTTGCTCGTAAAGTACTGCGCTGACGTCATCCTCGGCTGCCGGGTCAACCTGACGTGATACCTTCCCCGCCGGCGGCGCATCCCCCCTCCGCTCCGCCACTCAGTTGCTGAGTACGCCGGCGAAATACAGCCACTCGTCGGGACAGGCGGCCTCTGCCGTCACCGCCGCAGCGTAGCCCAACCACCTCCGGAACTGCTCCTCGCTCATCCCCGATTCTCGAAACGCGGCCTCCACCTTCGCCATCTGAGAGTCAACCTTCGCCTCAGGCACCCTGGTCCGAAACTGGTAGAAAACCTCTTCTTCCAAAGCTTGCCGAATCCAAGACCCTGGCCCCAAAGACTACGATCTCAAGTCCTCGCATGCGTCCTCTCTACATTTCGATCGTCGTTGCCGCTTTGTCTCTTACCTTCCCTATCTCTACCTTCTAACGTATCTGGTTCAGCCACTTCCTCGGTCAATGATTCAACCAGATAACCCAGAGATAGGCACCGAGAACAATTGAATCCATCTCGCTGCGACCCTCGGCTCTCTTAGCTTCCGATTCAGCAAAGACCGTCCACATACGAACAGTTGCCACATCATCTCCAAGGAGGTATTCCACCGCAGCCTTTCCAGGACCTCTTGCGAAGCATTGCTAACCATCCTGGCGCCACTAGGACCTGTCTCCGGGCACCCGACCACGAGTTGGCTGACGTTTTCATGACGCTTCCTCGAACAGACCCAGTAACGCTCTTCACTGCTTCCGAATCAATCCGGTCAGGGGGCGATGAACCGCCAGCCTCCGCAGCTTCTTCGCGGTCGAGGAGAAACTCTGCGGTGCTCGTTTAGGACCTGACTGACAATTTGGTTCGGAAGACTCAGCCACCCGCAAACGAATACTCTAATGACGCGGCCGAACGATTAGCCAAACCGACGTTCAGGCCAGCTCTTACCTCTACCACCCGCCCCGGTAGAGGAACGTGGACCAAGCGCGGCGGCTTGGGCGTTTTCCAACCCAGCTGGCCAAAAAAGTTGTCTCCCCACGCGAGTAACTTCCCGCTATGCATGAGCGCATAGTCAAACCCGACACCGACCCCGAGTGAGGCCACGTCGTGCTGCAGACCGGTAACTGGCACCGGGATCAAGCTGCACGGATTCCGACGATTCAGGACAGCGCTCGAGTCTGCCAGTCGGCAGCCGGTGATAAACTGAACCTCCCCCACGCCCAAACTGCACCGCCCCGGCGGATAACGAACGTGCTATCTCCAGCGGCGAAGACTTTGACTACCCTCGTGATCGGAATGGCGGTCATGACGTATTCCTGCGGCTGCCCCGCTGCTCGAACGTGTTATCGCCCCATACGATCACCCTGCCTGATCTCGTAAGAGCTACGGCATGTGCGGCCCCTGCCGATATCGAAACGATGTTTTTGAGACGCTGGACGCGCCGAGGACGATTAATCGCGCCTCCTGGATTGTTGGAAATAACGCCATTCATCAGGAAATAGTTCGAACCCCACATCCATACGGTTCCGTCGCGTTTCAGGGCTAAGCTGTAGCCCCCCAGCGACTCAGCGTACCTACGAATACGAACACCGTCGCGTATACCCGAGCGATGGAAAGGGGCAATCCATCCATCCGACGGTGTAGCCACCGACACAACATTGCGGAGCCCTAACACTCGAACCGGACGAAGCCGATCGCGGAACGTCCCGTCTCCCAACTGGCCCGTACTGTTGTCGCCCCCACGACATCACCCTTCCATCGCGAAGCAGCGCGAGGGGGTGGTCCGGTCCGGCAGCGACCTGAATGACTCGGCCCAGGTACGGGATACGCTTTGGCCAGCGAGAGCTCTTCAAGCTGCCCTGCCCCAGCTGGCCAGATTTATTCCTCCCCCACGCCCAGACCGACCCGTCGGCCTCGACCGCAAAGCGGCTCTCCGAGGCCCCCAGACTAACCGTGGCCACGAGCCCGTGGACCTTCCAAGGCTGTGAATGACTCTCCGCACCCCACTGATAGACCGAGTTAGATGAGGCGTCAGCGGACGAGGCATGAACTCTGTAGGTGGGCACAGCAAGCGATGGCGAAAGATAAACAAGGAGCGCTGCCGCCAGCACAACCCAACGCATGATCAAACCTACCAGTCGATCGCATTGGCCGCCAATACTAGAGACGCTGCGCTCAGCAGCTTTCCCGCAGCTCAGCGAGATCCTTTAGCCCCTCCCGACCACTCGTCAGCTTTGCTGGGTTCGCCAACTCGAGACGTTCAGACAAAAATGGGCCGAGACCTGGAAAGGGATCGCAGCCGCCTACTACCGAAGACAGTAGGTAAGTTCACTTAACCTGTAACGCCCTGCACCCATATGGTCGATCGACGTAACCCACAACCGCATCCCTGCCACCAAAATAGGTCTTACCGATGGGGCGGCCGGCGCCCCTTAGGACGCCCCCACGAGCCGCCACCGCAAGTCTCGGTTCAAAAATGATCTCAATTCTTCAGGAAAACCACACCATCTTCGCCGAAATCCGTCACGGTTCCTCGTCTCTCCAGAGGCCCCTGCAAGTAGCTCCCACCACCGATCAACGATAGAGATAGGCATAGGCACTGCCGAAGTAGTCCTCACCTCCTCCGAGGCTCGCCGATCCAGAGGCGGCCGTTCGTGCAGCATCCTGTCCAGCGTCCCCAGGAAGTACTTGACCCGGCTCCCAGGGCTCTTCACCGTGCACGACCTCGCAGCCGTCCTCGCCGCCAGCCGGCAATAGGCGGCAAACCCCTCCTCCCCAACCCCCTCCTCCGGCAGCGTCTCGAGATTTCTGTGCGACCAGGGCCCACTGTTGGAGGTCGATGGAGCCGGAGAGCCCCGTCGAAGACCTGATACGCCTCGGCTACGAGTTCGCTGACCCCTTTATCGACAATCACCCCTGCAGAAGAAGACGACGACGACAGCCCGTAGTCGTCGTCGTTGTCTCTCTAGTGTTGTTCTCTAGAGTTGTCTCTAGTATTGTGGGTGTCTTTGGGATACCACCTCCGGTATCCTTAGGACCCCACCCTGGTGTCTTTGGGATACCACCTGGCGTCTTTGGGATACCCCCTGGGCACGGAATGTGGAGTCTTTGGATCCCACCCCGCCGCCTTCCACCACGGTCAGCGCCGGGCGTCGCCGGCTCCCGATCGACTCGGCATCTTGCTCCCCCTCGAGCGGCGTCATCCGCGTCTGCATGGCGATCTGTGCCGGAGGCCTTGGGCTTCCCCCCTTCACCAATCGGTACGTAGTTCGAAGGTCAGCGGAAGCTTCCTCCCTTGCATAGCGACTCCGGATTGATGTGGACAAGCCCCTTGGCCTCCCAGAGACGTGTACGAACGGATCACCGCTCTCTTTCCCATCCCGTCGCCTTCCCGGTCTCCAATGCCGTCCATGAGCTGACTGATGGAGATCGTATCTCGCTGACCTTTCCCCAGCCCGCCGTCTGACGAACGATGAACAGCAGCACGCGCAGCTCCCCTTCCCGAAGCTGAGGAGCAAGCCTGTCGACGACGAGCTGTTCATCGCGAGATAGAAATCGACGGCCTCGGGATCGCGCTGAAACTGGCGTTGCGTGGCGAAATCATGCACCGCCACGCTCACCACCCCTCGTCGTCG
>CAWIIC010000010.1:0-318226 GCA_963836045.1 uncultured Pseudomonadota bacterium | reverse complement strand
GATTGCTGCTCATCGGACTGCCACTGACGATGGTGGCAGGACTCGCCGCTGGATTACTGGTGTTCCCGGGCATTGGGCTGGCGAGCGCGTTTCTACTGTCGACGATGCTGTGCTCCACCGACGCGGCACTCGGCCAGCGGGTCGTCGATGACACCGCTGTGCCTGCCAAAGTGCGACAAGCACTCGACGTTGAAAGCGGCCTCAACGACGGTCTCGCTGTCCCCTTCTTTCTCGTTGCCCTTGATATCTCACTCTCCACGCTAAAGGGTGGCGTCCCGTCTGCCGTCATCAGCAACGCCGCGTCGCAGATCGGTTGGGGAATAGCCGCGGGCGTCGGCGCGGGAATTCTGGGAGGAGCGCTCCTCCGGTTCTCCGAGCAACGGAGTTGGGTGAAGGACGAGTGGCGCCAGTTGTTCACACTGTCGGTGGCACTCAGTGCCTATGCCGCTGCGAGCGGGCTGGGAGGGAGCGGATTTATCGCAGCGTTCGTCGGCGGCATGACTTTTGGTCGCGTCTCTGGCGAACACGGACTGCGCGTCGCGTATGTCACGGAAGAGGCCGGCAATCTTCTAGCGGCGGTGACGTGGATTGGGTTTGGTGCGCTTGCGCTCGGTGCTGCGCTGCCTCACGTCACCTGGCGCGTGGTGGTGTATGCGTTGCTCAGTCTCACGGTCGTCCGCATGCTGCCGGTAGCCATCGCGCTCACGAAAAGCGGCGCTCGCTTCCAAACGATGGCATTCATCGGGTGGTTTGGGCCGCGTGGACTCGCTTCTGTCGTGTTCGCGCTCTTGGCACTCGAACGTAGCATCCCACAATCACAAACGCTGCTTACAACGGTGGTCGTGACGGTGTGTTTGAGCGTAGTGTTGCATGGACTGACGTCGGTGCCCTTGGTGTCGGCGTATCACCGCTGGTATGCGGCTCTTTCGGCCGCGCATCCCGGGGCGGCGGAAGCGACGCCCACGGTAGTTCCGCGGCGGCGCCATCACTCTGGAGTGGGTGAGAAAGGATTTGCGGGAGGCACTCCTGACTAGGCGGAGTTGGCCGAAACAACCCATGGAATTACCCGGAAGCCACATCTCTGGCAGCGGTGCTGAGCTGGCCCCCGAAAAGCGTTTCGCAATGTTGCCTGCACGGCTTCGTGACCACCGGACGGCTACCGAAGATAGAATTCGAACGGGAGACTCAATCATGAATTGACGATGGTCGCGTTGGCGCTGCGCCTGCACGGGCACGGCGGAGATCCAAAATAGCGGTTCGGACCCAGGGTTTGGGCCTCCCAAGCAACTTGGGCATGTCCTGACGCCGGTCCGCCCAAGCGGGGTAAGAGCCTGATGGCGACTATGAAAGCTACCGGCACCAAGGGCGCGAGCGCCGCTGCCGCCGGCACCGGACTTATCCTCTTTACCCTTGCCACCGGCCAGTTCCTCATGGCGCTCGATATGTCGGTCATGAATGTCTCGATTGCCACCGTCGCCAACGACATTGGAACCACGGTCACCGGTATACAGGGGGCCATTACCCTCTATACGCTCGTCATGGCCAGCCTCATGGTGCTGGGCGGCAAGATCGGCCGCATCATAGGTCTAAAGCGGGCGTTCGCCATCGGCTGCGTCATCTACGGCTGTGGGTCGTTGACGACTGCCCTATCTCCCAACCTCACGGTGCTGCTCATCGGCTGGTCGTTTCTCGAAGGCATCGGCGCCGTGCTGATCATGCCGGCTATCGTCGGCCTCGTGGCCAGCAACTTCCCGCCGGAGGCTCGTCCGAAAGCATACGGACTGGTCGCCGCGGCCGGCGCCATCGCCATCGCGGTAGGCCCCGTCCTGGGAGGCTTCATGACCACGTTCTTCTCCTGGCGGCTGGTGTTCGCGGGCGAGGATCTCATCGTCATCCTCATCCTGGTGCTGGTGCGACGCGCGGCCGAGTCGCCGGACGAACACGCGACCGCATCTCGACTACATCGGCGCCGTCATCTCGTCCGCGGGCCTCGCGCTCTTCGTGTTTGGGATTCTCAGGTCGTCTGAATGGGGATGGCTGCTACCGAAAAGTGGGGCGCCCTCCCTCTTTGGCCTCTCGTTGACGATTTGGTTCATCATCGCCGGGCTCTTCCTTCTGTGGCTCTTCATGCGCTGGCAGCGGCGTCTGGAGCGAACCGGTAAGGAGCCACTCATCGCTCCCTCGATGCTCCACCACCGGCAGCTCACCGGCGGACTCATCACGTTCCTGTTCCTATTCCTGATTCAGGCCGGAGTGTTCTTCACGGTGCCGCTGTTTTTGTCGGTCGCCCTGGGCCTTTCGCCGATCACGACCGGCATTCATATGCTGCCGCTTTCACTAGGGCTGATCGTGGCCGCGAGCGCCATCCCCCGCTTCTTCCCCCACATCTCCCCGCGGCGGGTGGTGCGCTTTGGCGAGCTGGCGCTCATCGCCGGCATCGTCGTGCTGATTGCCGGCCTGCAGGCCGGAGCCGACTCCTCGATCGTGCTCGTCCCCCTCCTCATTGTGGGTCTCGGCATCGGCTCGCTGGCGTCGCAGCTAGGCGCGGTCACCGTCTCGTCCGTGCCCACCGAGCAGAGTCCCGATGTGGGTGGGCTCCAGAACACGGCGATGCCAGCTTGGCGCGTCGATCGGAACGGCGTTGGCAGGTTCCGTCCTGATCGCGGCCCTGACGGCCTCCTTTCTTGCCGGAATTGAGCACAACAACAACGTACCTCAGCACGTGAAGACACAGTTCAGCACCAACCTGGCAGTGGGCGCGCCGTTTATTTCCGACAAAGACGTCGAGGCCAAGTTGAAGGCGGCGCACATGTCGCCCGCGAGTCACCAACGAGGTCATCAAGCAAAATGATGCCTCACAGCTTGACGGCCTGCGCGCCGCACTCTCGGTGCTGGCCGTGATCGGCGTTATCTCCCTGTTCTTCAGCGGACGGATCCCGACCAAGCAGCCGGGAGCGACCCCAGGCCCAGACGCCCCGGAGGCGCCGCCTGAAAAAACATAAACAAGAGAGCCGAGCAGGATCGCCACGGCCATCATACGCGTGAGGAGCCAGGGCCGGACATTGAGGGAGCAATTGTGACAAAATCCCAGGGCGATACGGTCAGGTCGCCTCTAGTGGAAGCGGACGAGAGCGAGCCCCCCGGGACCCTGGCGCGGATTGTCGCCCTTAGCGACGGGGTCTTTGCCATTGCCATCACTCTGCTCGTGCTCGACATCATCCCGCACATCCCCCACAGCGTGACCGGTTCTGAGCTGCTTCACCGTCTGCAGGACATGGCGCCGGAAGTTGCGGCATACGTCCTGAGCTTCCTGGTGATCGGCAGGTTTTGGGACTACCATCGCAGCATCTTTCGCCATGTCTACCTTGCCGACTCGCGAGTCGTGTGGTTCAACCTGATTACTTTGCTCTGGATCACGTTGATCCCCGCTTCAGCGGCGCTGCTGGGCTCCCACGCACAAGAGCCGGTCGCGATAGTCCTGTACTCCCTGAACATGATTTTCGCCACGGCCACGCTTTGGGCGCTGTGGCGCTACGTGGCGTCTGCCAAATACGTGCGGCGGGAGAAGATGCACGGGATGACCGACCGCTATATCGACAGGTTCTTGGGGGTCAGCGCGCTCGCGTATCTGCTTGCCATTCCGGCCGCGTTTCTGAATGCCCGGTTGGCGCTGCTTGTCATCTTCCTGGGTGCCGCTCTCGGGCGGACGCTAGCTCGGTATGTGCTTGCGCCCACGGAGGTGGAGAAGGACAGCTCCGACTAAAATGCTTCGACGGCAGCGCCAAGCCGCGATACGTCAATCTACTTTCATTGCATGCCCACAAAGATCGCCCAACCCAACGACGCGCGTTCGTACTGGAGCTTCTCGCCCCTGCCATCTCGTGGCTTGCTCCAATCTCGACTACGTCGAGGACATCCGGATGAGCGCACAGAACCCACGGTTGGGAACGGGTGACTAGCTTGCCAATATGACACGTCTCTTTACGATAGCGACCACGGAAAACTGATGCGTTGGGGACCGGCCCGCCGTTTCTTTCAAGCACCTGGGGGGTGACCAAGACTGGGCCGTAGTTAGCGGCTCGGGCCGTCAAGCCTGAGTGCGCAAGAGTCTCAATCCCAGCTAGAGATACAGTCAGGATGGTGCAGAATCCGAGACGACGTGAGAGGGATGCCATGCCTTGAGTCCTCTGTCTCGAGCAATGCCGTCGAGCGCTAGACGCCAGGCCGTCCCAACCCCACGTCACCACACCCGCCGGCTGGGTGGACAGTAGCCCTATTAACACACTCCAAAAGCAGGTAACCAGTGCCCGAGTAGGCGTTATAGGTACCAGAGATGGTTGCCGCATGGGAATCAGCGCTGTCCAAATCGCGGCTACCGTCCGCGGTTTCGGCAGGGCCTAGGCCTCCTCGATGGCCTTTTACGGTTCCCGGGCTGACATCAGCTAAACGAGCAAGCTTCGCCCGCGTCCATTTCAGTTCGAGGCGGCGGCGTTTAATCTGTTCGGCGATCTCAGTCCGACTGGCCATCATGCTCTAAAAATAAGCATAATCGCGGGTCAAGCAATCCTGCAAAAGCCCGCACCAGTTGTCTCGCGCCTAAAGGCAGCGATAACACGAACGGGAGTTGTCGGCTAAAAGGCTGAAGGGTATGAGTCAATGCCAACCGCTCGATCGCAGCCTGTAACTCAACCTTAAGGAGGGTCACCTTAAAGCGTGTCTTTTGAGAAGTAGCTAAATCCGTTTTGGTACCCATAATGCGGGTTATAGAGCATATAGAGACCCGGCTGACAGCGGACCCTTCTGGACCGACCGGCTCAGGGAAGCACTAGTCTGGAGGAAGACAGGTCTACAAACAGCGTATACCGTCGGTAACTTACCACCTAGGAGCCTTAAGTGGATCAGTATGGATATTATCCGGGGTGCGGCTTGGTTGCTCAGTTAAGTGGTCGGGGACGTCACGTGCGGTGGATTGTGTCTGTGCTCATAGCTGGGTGTCTGGCGCTGGGTGGTTTCGGCTTTGCGAGTCCGAGTATCTCGCCGGCCCCGCGCCCTGTGGCCTCCCCTCATCCCGGGACATGGACCACGCTCGGCCCGGCACCGGAGACTTCCAGCGAACCCACGCTGCTACACACCAGCCAGGGACGCGACATGGTTTTGTGGGAAGTCCCGACCGGTCCCTCAAGCGCGACCTTCAAATATGCCGAGATCGCGCCAAATGGTGGGCTTGCCGCTGGTGTCACCGACATGTTCGCGGGACACCACTGGCGGACGCTCATCGGAGACCCAACGCTGCTGACGTACCATGGGAAGCCCCTGCTGATCTTCGCTGGACAGCGGGCCCTCAACCCCAAGGATCCGTATTCCGCCGGGTGCGTCATCGGCGATCTCGATGGCGTCTCGGGCTGGACCGTGCAGCCCTGGTCCCTCTCGCACGACTGTTCCGGGGCAGTCGGCAAGTACGGTGGCGCTGCCATCGATAAGATGGGCACGCTGTCGGCGGCGTGGGCATCCGGGGGAAGTGGGTCAGTTAACTATCGGATCGGGACGGCGCCGACGATCCCGGCGTCGACTCTTGACCGGTCAATTCCAATCACGCACGGCAATCTGGAGCTGGTGGACGAGACAAACGATGCTTACGGCAGCGACCATTTTTACGCGGCGTGGTATCGACTATTCTCGACGGCGCCATACCATGACGGACTCTATGTTGCCGACCTCACTGCCCGCTCGGCGCCGAAACAGGCTCCAGGGTCGGGCAGACTAATGGAGGAGAGCGCGTTCGAGTCTCCGGCTTTGGCGAGCACGCTCAGTCATGGCGGTGTGTACGCCGCCTACTGCACCAACACGTACAGCTGCAGTAAACTCTTACTCTGGCGCTACGGCGCGCCGAAGACGATGACGGTTCCCAGCTCGTCGGGCGCGACGGTCATGGCGCTCTCAGGCGGCCCATCGGGCCGCCTGTGGCTGGCCTGGTACAACCGATCTACGAGCCGGGTGTAATACGGTGCGGACGAACAAAGCCGACAACCGGTTTGGACCGGTGGAGTCGTACGCCGTTCATGGATGCACGCCGGATAACGACGCCCGCGTTGTCATCAGTGGTGGAGCGCAGCAGCGGCTTGACGTCGTGCTCGTCTGCGTTCGGACCGGCGACTTCAAGACCTACGCCAGAACAACGCAATCGATCGCAGGTTTGTCACTTGGCGCCTCGATATCCAGCATCAATCACAAGAAGGGCGGCTCGGTAACGTACAGGGTGACTGATGCGGGTGATCCAGTGGCTGGTGCGACTGTTTCGGTGCACGGACGAATAGCGGAAGACTACCTCTTCGGGAACGGTGAAGTTCCGGTTTGCAAAAAACGCGCGGCAAGGCCGATTCGTCGTGATGGCGACGTTTGCCAACTACTTTAAGGCTACGGGCAGTTTGCGGGTGTACTAGCAGTTCATCCTGGCGGGAGGTGCTCGTTCCGGGAGGACGAATGCTTCGCTGGTCGACATCCAGGTTTGCCTTACCAAGGGCTTCGAGCGAAGTGGAAGATCGAGCGGAGCCGCTGGACGTCAACTTCCGGAAGGTGGGCTTCCACAAGGTCGTATACCTCCTCGACAATGGCCGCCATGCTCTTGGCCGCGTCCTCGGGGGCTTCCAGCGGAACCTGCGCGAGGCGTTCGGCGAAGTCGGTCGGGGCCAGCTCCAGGCGTGACGCGATCCGGAGCATATACTTCTGACCGGGCCACCATCTTCCAGAGAGAGCACAGGTAACCTGGACGAGGCGGCATGCGACATCGACGAAGTGAGATTGGAGCCCATACGCCTCCCCTCGGTCCACGTACATCTGCCAGCGCCAAAAGTGATCAATCTGAGCATGGCGGCGGACGACGGCGATCATCAGATTGCGAGGATACGGGTCAAGCCGAGAACGCCACGAAGCTAGATAATCCCCGCCATTCATATCGATACCCGAGACCAAGGCGGCGCCGAAGCCGATCCGGATTGGCTCAGCATTCCCCGCGACAAGCGCGTCGACTTCCTGGCTCACACCGTCAACTGTAAGGTGACTGATTTCAACCAATAGTCCGCTTCCGGGATCGCCATCAAACCACCAATCGTCCGACCACAGGCGTTCCTCCGGATCCCAGGGGAACAACCGTAGGTTCTTCGCATGTAGGCCTTCTGCCGCCCGACGGCGCGCGGAGTCGTCGGGCAAGCAGTCCCAAACGACAACTAACTCCACGTCCGACCAGCGGTCCGCGTCTCCGCGGCCAGTGGAGCCCGCGCAAAGGACGGCTATCACTCCTGGCGCGGCAGCGTAGCCGGCAGCGATAGTTCTCGCAGCGGACAGCCGCCGCGAACCCGGCGTATCGTTGCTACCACTTGCACGTGATGACAAGTCGGATCTCTTAATTACCAACAGTCCGGCCTTTCGACGAAGTGGTTTTATGTCGGGCTGACGAGCGGTCAGCGTTCTTTGGGTTTGGTCACTCGGCTGGCACAGTTCATGTTCGGGTCACGCATAGCGGAACAGGGCCCTCCGGAGCCGCCTCTCCTCTTCGCTACGCACATGGTCTGCCAAAGCCACGTCGTACGAAGACCATGGCCAGCACGACCGGAGTTGCGGAGCCGGGCTTGAGCCGACGCAACGCTGCGACGCGACATCCTCCTTCAAATAACTTCACACCTGGTCCCTAATCGCAAGCTGGGCCGGCATTGATGCTCGCTTCAGACGTGGTGCCACCACGTCCCGCCTGCGACCAACAATTCGATAGCTGAACGTCGCGCTGCTCGCACCTCCGGCCGCCTCCCGGACCTCAAATTGCCTCGGACCCTTCGCCGCAACGTTCAGGCCTCGGGTTTCGCCCTCGCTTTGAAGGAAAACGTAGTAATCGTCGGCATTGATCGTACGCGCGAACTCCGGGTCGAGCATCACCGCGACTCTGCCATCGGCAAGAGTTGCGGAGCCGAAATCTTCAAACCAGCACTCTGGACTCTCCATACAGTAGAGCGTCACATGGCCCTCGCCGTCCGCCGCCGGAACCACGGCGGACTTGGTTCCTGTCGCACCTATATTGCCCAAGCCGTACAGAGCCCAATCGCCACTGGAGTCCTCTGTTTTGCCCACCACGCCGGACTAGGGCGCGGTCGACGTCTGCCCGTACACCCCATTACCCGAGGCGGTATTTCCCACGACCCCAGAGTTGCCGGGGCTGTATCCGTACACCCCATATCCCGAGCTACTCGTACCCTGCACTCCCGACGAACTGTCAGATGAGCCCGCCACCCCGTTGCCGGATCGGGATGATCCTTGAAGCGCAGTATTGGTCAATACGGATGCTAAGACACCGACCCCGGAGATCGAGGTGGCGAACATCGCTGTGCCCTCCTCGGATTCGGCGCCCACGCCGGTGCCTTTGAGTGAGTAGTAGCCATAAACTCCCACTCCAACGCCGGAATCCGACGACCCATAAACGCCAAATCCAGTCTTCGATTGCCCCGTGACGCCCTTACCGTTCCCAGCATGCGTTCCCGTCACTCCGGAACTATCCGCCGTGCTCGCACTGATACTTTCGACAATGGCAGACGCTCCGGGTCCAGGGGCGCTCGCGTCGATACTCCCCCGGATAGCCGCCGCCGAGGCAGACTTCGAAGTCTGACTGGCGGTGATGGTTGTGCCTGCTCCCGACTTCGCCGAAATGGCAGTCCCCGATCCAGTATTCTTTGCGCTCACCGTCGGTGAGGACGTTTTCGATTGGAACGCAGCCCTTCCGGACGCGGCCTCAGCATTTTCAGGACCATTCGCTAATGCGAGACCGCCGGCCGTGCCCACGGCTCCCAATGCGGCGATCTTTAGGAGACCGCCGCGCGATACAACTCCGGTACCCTGGGGCCGACTGACCAATGACTCGCGAGCTGCGAGTCGGGCCTCAAGCTCTTCAAGTCGCGCCCCCTGTTGATCTAGACGACGAAGAAGCTCCTCAACGGTGAAATCGGGCATAGAGTTCCTCTCGAAGTTAATTTGTTGTGCCGCCGTACGTCAGCGTGGAATTGAGTTAGAAGTCATATCTAGCTTCTTCATGCGGTACTCCTTGTCTCAAAAGGCACATGAAGGAACAGGAGAGCATAGGACGCCACTACGGGAGCGACGGATTGAAGCTTGTATCTTCTATACACGGCGCGGAGTTTATGTCTCGTTCTGCAGCGTTTGTTCGCACACAGTATACATTCGGGCTGCGTAGAATCGCCACGCGCGTGCGATCTCTAGAAAAGCATCCGGCGTTGATGAGGGAGTGTCTGCTGAATCCTTAGTCTTCACCGCCCTACGAGGGAATGGCTCTCTCCATGACCTGCAGCTCCTACGTATCTGACTTATCGACTGCGCAGGCCGCCACGGCTGCTCTGGTATTTCCGGCATCGTTGCGGGCTGCCGCCGCCGCGCCTATCGACGAAGGGTTGCCGGCTTGCCGGATCTGGAATGTTCCCTTCGATCCAAATGTGCACCATGCCTACTTCCGCACCACGGTCCCGTCACTGTTCCTCCCAGGAGCCTGCGATCCAAACAATTCTCCCGCTGCGGAGACGGCCCTCGCAGGTCGTCTCACCCACAGCCAGGTGGTCTTCTTCCCCACGCTCGGCCACGATGTGGTCGGAACGGGACCCTGTCAGGATTACATTGTTCAGGCGTTTCTGGCCAATCCAAATCGCCGGCCAGACACAAGCTGCATATCGAACATGAACTTGTCGTGGTAGTAGATGGCAACCCGCTTTAAGCGACCCGTACTGCTTCATCAGATTGTCGACGACGATTGCGTCATCTCTATTGTTGCTCGAGCTCGCGGCTCCGTTGGGGGGAGTCATTCACCTGCCTGTGGGCATGTCCAATGGGAGGCCATGCATTCGGACTCGAGTGAGATCATTTTACGGGTAGTCCGTATACCTGCGGGTTATGGATACGAGAAAGCTGTCCAGCTCCCGCCGGCCATTGCAGCGTAACCACGACACAGCGGTAGGACCGGCGTAGTGAGGCCTCTCATCGAGAGTCGGCCCTTGTGCTGGCGATTCCCGAACCCTCGGTCATGCCTGCTGGCCATAGCTAGCGTAGGCTCGCAGAGGGGTATGAAAAGAAAGTAAAAGCCTGAGGCTGCGGGAAAAGCCTCAGGCTGGAGATGTACACGGCCATCTCGGCCGCTCGGGTTACTGCTACTGGCTGGCTTAGCTAGCCGTCCCGCTCGACGACTCTCAGCTTGCTTGCAAGTGCCCCTCGAATGGCTTCACTCAGCTGATCAAGATCAAAGGGCTTGTAGAGTACGCTTACGCCGACAAGATCGCTTCGCTTAAGGGAAGCGTCAATGTCATGTGGTGGTCGGGCAGTGCAGATAAGCACCGGAACACTTGCCGTGTCGGGTCGGAGCCTGAGCATGGTGACGGTATTGAAGCCGGAATCCCATGCTTCCATCACGATATCCAGAAGGATAACGTCGGGCGACTCTCGACGCACCAGGTCAACGGTTTGATTTCCCTTGTGTGCCGTCACCGTCTCGTATCCTTCGTCCTGCAGCACCATGCAGACAAAATTAATGAAATCGGGGTCGTCGTTAATGACCGCAATTTTGGCCATAATGCCCTCCTCGGTCTCGTTAATCGAGTACAGAGGCGAGATGACCGGTGCACATGAGTTGCGAGAGGTGTACGTCAGTCTCACACACCAAGATTGGAAACTGATCTTTGCGTGTCGACGGTTGTTTACGGGCATGGCTAGTTCATCCTCGTTCTCCTACACGACATTTGGCTGATATGATGACGCGAGATATGGCAACTCACCCAAACAGCACTGAAGCAGGGAAGGACCCCGGTCTCGAAAGATCCTGGTCTGACGCTGTGTGGGAAGCTGCATCGGACGCCATGTCGCTGTCAGATTCAGAAGGCAACGTCGTTGCCGCAAACCCCGCATACTACCGCCTGTATGGGTACGGACCCGATGACGTTATCGGACGCTCCTTCGCCATTATTTTCCCCGCTAGCTCGCGGGATCAGGCGGAAAATGAGTACCGCAAGACCTTTCAAGAAGCGGTAGCGGGTACCGTCGAAGATGTTCCTGTTAGGAGGATGGATGGGACCGAACTTCGGGTGGATGTTGGCTATAGCTTTGTTACCGAACCTGAGCGCATGATGCTCTCGGTCATACGAGACGTGAGTGAGAAGGTGTGGCAACTCGAGGCCGAACGGGAAGCTAGCCGACAGAAGGATGCAATGCTGACGGCCGTGGTACACGACCTTCGAACTCCACTCACAAGCATTCGAGGCCAGACGCAATTTTTGCTTCGCCAGACTCAAAGACTAGAGGAAGTTCGCCAAGACGTCGTTATGAACGGTCTTCGGCAAATCGAAAAGGCAACGACCAGAATGGTGCGTTTAACCGATGAGATGGTTGACGCCAGCCGCCTGAGCCAGGGACACCCCTTCGAACTTCAGTTGTCACAGGTCAATCTCCTTGAGATTGCGCGATCGGTCGCCGCCGATCTGTCGCTGACGTCCGACCTGCACGAGATTCTGGTGAACGGGGAGGACAACGTAATAGGGCACTGGGATGGCCCTCGTCTAGAACGAGCGGTCGAGAACTTAGTATCCAATGCGATTAAATACAATCCGAACGGCGGCCCGATCACAATCACAGTAAGCCGGGGGTATGGCGACCAAACAGGACTTGCCCTACTGACGGTCACCGATGAAGGAGTGGGCATTCCACAGACAGATCAGAAGAGGATCTTTGACCCTTTTTACCGAGCAGATAGTGTCAGACAGGGAATAGCAGGCTCCGGAATTGGACTGGCGGGAGTGCGTCAGATTCTCAACTACCACGGCGGCACTATCGAAGTGAAGAGTCAATTAAATCAGGGCGCGACATTCATCGTGCGCCTACCTATAAATGAACAACCTCAATAGTCGCACTTAGGTACCTATAAGTACGAATTATGGACGGCAAACGACCGCATTGAAGAAAACCGGCTACGTAGAAAAGTTGCCGACACTGCTTGTGGAAGTCAAGTTGTAGGTGTCGCAAAGAGCACCGAGCCACCGGAACGGCTTCGTTGTCAGTCCTCCAGCTCCAGGGGCCAACCGCGTATGGTGCTACAGTTAGGTCATCTCATGACCGGAGGCACGTAATGGACGATAGGCTGTCAGTACTGGAAGAGCGAATGGCTGAATTGGAGCGGGAACTGGCGCAATCGACCGCGGAGCTGGCGCGTCGCCACCGGCCCTGGGGCGGAGGTGTGGTTTGGCGGGTCTGCACCGTGTGCGTGGTCCTGGTTGCCTTCTCCGGCCTCTCGGTCGCGCTGGCCGCCGGCGCTCAGAGTGGACAAACGTTCAAGACGCCCTTCAGGATTCTTGCCTCGAATGGCTCCACTGCCTTCTTGGTGACGAATCAGGGGTTCAAGGCGGTGGGTCCCGTGCTCGTCTACGACCATTCGGGGGCCATCATGGATCTCAACGTCAACGGTTCGCTTTGGCTGGGAAGCAACGGTCAGGCCGACCTCAGGCTCGATAACACGGCCCATGGTGGAGAGATTCATGCCTTCAACAACGACGGCAAGCAGGTGGTGGATCTGGGGGCGGCCACCGACGGGACCGGCTTCTACGAGATCGACGGTTCCAAAAACCCGGTGGTTCAGCTCGAAAACCACAGTAACACCGGATATCTGGGCATCGCCGAGCCATCGGGAACTACAGCCGTGCAGGCGGGAGTCACGACCGACGGCATCGGGACGGTCCGCGTCTTTGGTCCCGGAGGAATGAATTCTCTCAATGGTCGGAAGTGATGTTGGTCGACCGATAACTTATAATCCGTCGGTTCCGGGTTCGAATCCCTGCGCCCTCACCAATGTTTCAGCCAAATCTGACAAGAACTAAAGGCGAACGATAGAGCTGCGCTGCCAATGCGCTGCCAAACTCGACAGTGTGTTAGTTCGGTAGGTGCTTGACACATTGGTCCGGCACCGGTCACGACCAATGTTCTATCGATACCTATAAGTAAGCGCTTCCGCTGGTCTCCCGTCACGAGAGAGATTGATTAAGCAGCTCAGGAGGAGAAGCAGATGACGGAGTCTCGTGGCTCTGGTGCAGCCTCCCGCACGACTGACGCCTGGGACCAGATCGACTGGGAACAGGCCGAGGAAACTGTGCGCCGCCTCCAAGCGCGTATCGTGAAGGCGACACAACAAGGCAGGTGGAACAAGGTGCGAGCCCTGCAACGCCTGCTGACCCACTCGTATAGCGGCAAAGCTCTTGCCGTCAAGCGAGTGACGGAGAACCGCGGTAAGAGAACAGCCGGTGTGGACGGGGAAATCTGGTCCACGCCCAACCAGAAAATTGCGGCCATACGCCGCCTGCGGCAACGAGGTTACAAGCCCTTGCCGCTCCGGCGAGTGTATATCCCTAAGAAGCACTCTCCCAAACTCAGACCCTTGAGCATCCCGGCTATGCTGGACCGCGCCATGCAAGCACTCTACCTGCTAGCGCTCAGTCCGGTGGCCGAGACGACGGGAGACGCAAGCTCCTACGGCTTTCGACCGAGACGATCCACCGCCGACGCGATGCAGAGATGCTTCTTCCTTCTCAGTCGAAGGAAGTCGGCCAAGTGGGTTCTGGAGGGCGACATTCGCTCGTGCTTCGACCGGATCAGCCATGAGTGGCTCTTGGCGCATGTGCCAACGGACCGCTCTATTCTTCGGAAGTGGCTGAAGGCCGGGTTTATGGACAAACAAGCTCTGTATCCGTCGGATGATGGCACGCCACAAGGCGGTATCATCTCCCCGACGCTGGCCAATCTCACCCTGGACGGGCTGCAAGCGCTGCTCCGGCAGCACTTCCCAACCAGCTCTCGTCAGAAGGTGAATTTGGTCAGATATTGCGATGACTTCATTATCACCGGTGCCTCGCGGGAGGTTTTGGAGCAGCAGGTCCGCCCTCTTGTGGAGCGGTTCCTCGCTGAACGGGGCCTCGAGCTTTCGCCTGATAAGACGGTCATCACGCATATCGACCAGGGTTTCGACTTCCTCGGGCAAAACGTCCGGATGTATCGAGATAAGCTGCTTATCAAGCCTTCCAAGGCGAGCGTGTGCTCGGTCGTGCGACAAGCCCGACTTGTCATCCGAGGTTCCGGCTGTTTCACATGCAGGCCAGCTGATATACCGGCTTAACCCCCTCTTGAGGGGTTGGGCCAACTATCACCGGCATGTGGTCAGCTCCGATACCTTCGTGTCCATCGACTACTACATCTGGCATGCTCTGTTCCGCTGGGCAAAGCGTCGGCATCCAAGGAAGTCATCCCACTGGGTCCTGAGGAAGTACTTCCTTCCCCAGGCGGGAACGCGTTTCGTGTGCACCGGCACTGTCCGAACGCAAGACGCGTTTCGAACGGTTCAGATATTCCGAGCCTGTTCGATCCCCATCAGGCGGCACGTACTCGTCCGCGGAGATGCGAACCCCTTCGACCCGCGATGGGACGTCTACTTCGACAACCGCCGCTCTCGGCCAGCACGCAACTCCGTCGTGTCACCCCGCCCTATAGAAGGTGCGGTTGTGGAGGCTTGAGCCGTATGCGGGGAAACTCGCACGTACGGTTCTCAGGGGAGGGGGCGGCTGAGAAGCCACCTCCTTACCCGACTTATAGGTACCAAGATGGCATGTCTGCGTTCAACCCAGCTCCATTTCCCTCTGCGTTAGTCCGGAGAGATCAGTCACAAGGGCTGCGTTGCTGCCCCCTCTGTGCCAGACTGAGGCAGTACGGCACAGGAAATCGCGGGCTGAAATGGAAGGAGTCTGATGATGTCGGTTGCTCGAGTCGTCGAGATCAGTGCGTCGTCGCCTACCAGTTTTGATGATGCCATCCAGCAGGGGATTGCAAGAGCCGGAATGACACTGCGTAACATCACCGCCGCATGGGTCAAGGAACAGCGGCTGGAGGTCGAGGACGGAAGGATCTCGAGCTACCTGGTCCACCTGATGGTTACCTTTGTCCTGGAAGACTCTGGCGAGTAATTCCTGCCCCTCACTGGCGTGGATAGTCCGCACGGACAGCCAGGTCGCTCGCCGTAGATGGTTCTGGTAGCCGAAGGCCGTCGCGTCATCGCCGCCGACTATCGCCCTTTGCGGCTCAGCAGGGGGTATTTGCCGCGCCCTGTTTGGAGCAAGGATCTCCGAAGCGTCAGCGCTCAGCGAGTCGCGGTGACAGTGAGATGGTGAAGCGAGCCGCAAGCTTCCCGGCCGCGGTGCGCTGGCCGGCCGCAAGCCCTTGTAGGTAGCCGATCTGCGCGGCCTTTAGCCTCAAGGCCCGTAGCAGATCCGGATGTCGATCCGCTCGGCATCCACTAGCAGCCTCTCCGCGAGCTCTTTGAGTTCAGTTTTGCTTGGCCGTTCGCTTTCGTTTGCAGCATGCTCCGGGTCATGCAGGTCGGCGTCGGCCTGCACGATCGACCTCACCATCAGCCACTCCAGGTTCACTTTCCCGAGAAGGACATCGTCGACCCCCGCCGCCGAATCGGTGGGCGGCGCTTCCGGCTCGTAGTCGATACGTCGGTAGTTAGTGCAGTTGATGACCGAGATCGATGTCCTGCCATTTCAATGGATGAAAAGTCACCAGGGGGTGTGCACCATGAACGCAAACCCACTCCTTCATCGAGCGATCCGCGTGCTGGCAGTCGACACGCCGGGCAAGCCCAACACAAGTCATCGAACGCCGGCGGCATGCCGGGCTTCTGTTACAAGCCGGAGACGAGCTCCGCCACAATCTCTGCTGCGGATTGTGGCTGTCTGGCGAGCGCAACGCTCTGTCCGGCCCACAATGAGAGCGCTTCGATATCACCGGTGGTCCCAACCATTGGCGCCGCCGGCTCGTACCGGAGGATTGATTCGCCGGAAGCGAAATGCGCGATGACATCGCCCTCTCCCGGTCGGCTGCCCCGGTGGGGGCCGGCCCGCGGCCTCCCAGGCCTCGGCCGTCGAGTTGCGGAGCGCGCGGTGGGGCGCATCCGGCCACCCGACCTCGTACAGGTTGGCGTACCACTGCGCATCGGTTTCGTCCGCGTCCATCAGACGGCGGCGATACTCATTGTGGATAGGCATCTCCTGCGCAAGCAGAAACCGGGTACCCAGCCACGCCGCTTGAGCGCCTAGCGCCAGTACGGCGGCCACTCCGCGAGCGTCCCCGATCCCGCCGGCCGCGATCACCGGCACCGGCGCCACCGCGTCCACGACGGCGGGCACCAACGGAAGTGTTGCGACCTCGACCCCTCACGTGCCCCCCAGCCTCCCAACCCTGAGCCACGACGACGTCAACTCCGCTGACGGACGGCCCTCCGCGCCTCTTCCGCGCTCCCGACCGTCTGCAGAACGACTCCGTTGGCGTCGTGGACCTGCTCGACATAGCCGGCGGGATCTCCCCAAAACAGCGACACGACCCGCAATCCGGCATCAAGGGCCTCGTCGAGGCGACGGTGCTGATCGGAGGAGATAATCAGATTGCCGCCAAACGGACGATCGGTGAGCGCCGTCGTCTCACGCACCACGTCTCCGGCGGGAGTGGACCAGGTCAGCGTCAACATGCCCAGCGCGCCGGCATTCGAGACCGCAGCCGCTAGCTCGGGCACCGCCGACATCGGCGCCTGGACGATCGGGTGTTGAATCCCGAGCAGTTCGCAGACGGATGTTCGCACTAATACCACCTACTCGTTCGCACCGGCTGGCAGTCTCCAGCCAGCTTCGACACTGACCCGCCTCGCCGGGCGCAGGCTGATCCACATCAGCTATGACTTATATGACGTCGGCATCGACTGAGGGGTCCGCTTGTTCCATCCGTGGAAGTTCGTATAATCGCCTGCATCCCAGGCCTCACGCAGTCCCGGCTTGCTCAGGTCCCAGTCGGGGCGGATCTCGCTCGAAGCAGCGCGCAGGTCAGTCCATAGCTCGTAAAACGACGGACGTCCCCAGAACCAGTAGCCGTTGTAGATACTGTGAATCACCAGTCCTGGTTTGAGCACCAACGTGTGCGGGATCATCGGGTCGTGCTCGGGGTCGGTGTATTCCTGGATGTCGAGGTCCTTCTGAATCGTCCGGCCGGGATCGGACATGAAGGTCCATTGGGCGCCGACTGAGGCGCGGAACTCTTGCGTCGAGTGGTGGTCGTCGGTCGTGATCGTGACGATCTGGGTGTAGGCGACGGCGACCTTCGGATAGTTCTCAGCGATCTCCAGATGCTGCCGGTGCTCCTTCGGACAGTAATTGCCCCGCGCCAGTGTGAGGACCAGCGGGTCCTCGCCTTGCAGCTCGCTGAGCTTGCGCACGGTGTTGGTGTGATCCGGCAGGGCATAGTCGGGGAAGGTGCCGCCGGGTCTGATATCGGATCGCATGATCATGCCTCCTTCGTCGCCTCGACGGCGATGGCTGGTAGGGATCTCGGTGTCCGCCGGACGGCACGCTGTCCATATCGAGGATTTCGCTGGTCACGAAAGCCCGCCCGTGCTTGGTAGAAGGCTCTGTCGGCGATCTCGCCCATCCGTCCGAGGGGGTGTGCCGCGGCCAGGCGCGCACACGGCGAGACGCGCCCCATCGCAGTCTTCATGACACCGACGGAGACGGCAGCCACGGCGACCAGTCCCCCTCTGGGTCCGTGGTTTGCCCCACCTCGATCAGATAACCGTCGGGATCGCGGATGTAGCGACGAATCTCGTGCTGGTGCTGCTTCGGCGGCGTCAGGAATTGCGCACCCCAGGCGCTCCATTCGGCATACACGGCGTGGATGTCTGCGACCCAGATATTGAGGAAGCTGCTGACCCGGTTGGGGTCACGTGGCGTTTCCAGGGTGACCTCGGGCTTGTCGTCGGTCGGGCCGCCGCCGAGTACCTCGGTATAGAAGCGCCGGGAGCGCTCGACGTCGTCCGCGACGATAAAGCGGGCCGGCACGATTCCCTCTGCGGGAGACTTGAGTTCGGCCACCTGGCACCTCTACTGGTTGGGACTTATATCCCGCTTACTACTGGCCCACCGCCGATGTCGCAATGATCGGAGATGGCATCTCTTCTCCACCATATAGCCGTAGGCTACCACGTTTGATTCGAGTGAAGGTGTCGGGTATCACACTGCCCAAACGCGGGAGGGTTCGGGCACAAGAGTTCACAGAGTTGTTCCTCCGGTAACTTGCTGGCTCGAGTATAGAGGATAAGTCCGATGACCGTTCCCCTTACGGGCTAAATGTCCGAGAATTGACACAGAGATGCTAGGCACGGTCGCGATATAGTCCCCGCACTAAATGGCGGCCGCCCCAGCGGCCACCGTGACGTTTGCGACCCAAAAGTGGGCTCCGCAGGCGCTCGGGGCGCTCATCGCCCTGATCGGTCCCGTGGCAATCGTTCATTACGTCCAAAGGCAAGGCCGGATCACCGTACAGCGGCGACACCACCGGGGGGTGACCACGCGACACCACCTTATAAGGAAGAAAAGGTAACCGAGAAAGGTAATAGAGCAAAAGGTAACCAAGACCACGACGACTACATAGAGGCTCTCGACCAGGTCGTCGTCGTCTTCTTGCTCCTCGCCTCCCACAACAATCGCCCCCCACCACGACTTCATCAGGCAAGCACTCGAAGAGGACGGAGCCGCAGGCATCCTTCTGACTCCGGCCTCCGATGTCCGGCTGAGCCATATGGCCCAATCGATCAGGACAGGCGTCTTCGACTCCTCAGGCCTTGACCCCGACCGATTCGTCGAGTGGATGACTAGAGCGGCGGAAATCACGGCCGCCAAGCACAACGTCCGAAATACCTGGCCGTTCTTCGAGGGCGTGCTGCGGAACCAGGTCGCCGAGAAGACCGCCGACACCCCTCCCTCGACCCGCGCCCCTTCCCAGCAGCCACCGAACGACGACGATCCACAGGGCTACTTCACCAGCAAGTACCAGCACTTGTACCAATGATTTCATACAACCCTTTATCCGACCGAGGGCCCGGGGCCTGCTAACATCCCCAGCCGAGCGCGGCGGCCGCGTCGCCATGACCCGCTGCCCCTCCCCATCCGGCCGCAGCATGCAGCAAAGGCGAACACCATCCACAACCGTATCGTGTCACGACCTATCCATGTTCTTCATCGATGAGGTTGACACCCGCCAGATTCTGAGCGGTCCACAGGCCACCGCGGGCAGGGCGATGTCCCTACTTGGGATCGCTCTTGTGTAACGGCTGCGGGCGGCCGGTGTGGAAGCCCTGGAGGTAGTCGACCTTTAGCTCCCGCAGAAGCACTGCGGTCGCCTCATCCTCGACCCCCTCGGCTATTGTCTTCTGCCCGAAGGCGCTGGCGAGGTGCACGACAGCCTCGACCACGTGGCGGCTCGCCTCGTCTGTTTGGAGGTCGCGAACAAACTCCCGGTCGATCTTGAGGTCCGTTATCGGCAGACGCTTCAGGTAGGTGAGACTTCCGTAGCCGGTACCGAAGTCATCGAGAGCGATTCCACAGCCGAGCGTCGAGAGTCGGTAGGCGAGATCTATTCCGGCCTCGCGGTGCGTCAGCAGCGCGGTTTCCGTGATTTCAATGGTCAGGAGATTTGGCTCGGCGCCAGAAGCCTCTAACGTGTCGTGGAAGAACCGGGCCATGTCCGTATCTCCGAGTGACTGTGCGGACAGATTGACGGTGACGGGGATGCCGTCCGCGGCCAATCGTGCCGCCTGCGCCACCATCCACCGATCGATCTCGTCAACCATGCCGTACTCTTCCGCGACAGGTAAGAACTTCGCGGGTGAAACCACCTCGCCATTCCGATCGACCAGCCGCACAAGCAGCTCCTGTTTTACCAATGAGCCGGTTATTGCATCAACGATTGGCTGGGCATAAACGGCCAGACGGCCGTCGTCCAGCGCATCCCGCAGCCGGCCAATCCAGCTCAGCGTTTCAAGTTGCTGTCTGGCTCGCTCGCGCTCAGCCTCCTGCTCAGTGACGTCTCGAAACAGAATTACGGTACCGCCGCTAGGGTCGTCTGGCATCAGGGGCGACGCGGTGAGGGAAACGGGGAAAGCCGATCCATCCCTCCTTCCAAATGACAACTCCTTCTGCACCGTTGCCGTGAGCTGGATGAGCGAGGCCAACCCAGGGTCATCGTCGGTGCGCGAGACATCGCTGGGCGTCAGAGAGAGCACAACCTCGCCTAGGCATCGTCCGGCCGGGTCCTCGCCAGGCCAGCCCAGCATCCGTTGTGCTGCTGGATTGGCGTAGCTGATCCGGCCCCCAGCGTCCACCGTGACCAGTCCAGCGTCCACGTTGGCCACCACGGCAGCGAGGAATCCTTGTGCCTCTCGCAAGCGCTCAGCAGCCTCAGCCTGTTCGGTGATGTCCGTCACCATTCCCAGGGTTCCCCGATACGAGCCGTCGGTCCCGAATAGAGGGATGACTGACAGCGACGCGATGCAGACGGTGCCGTCTTTGCGCCGGAACCGGCGTTGGTAACGGTCTCCGCGGCGGGTCTCCCGCAGTTGCATGGCCATCGAGGCGGCCTCGTCCCGATCAGAATTCGCCACAAACTCCCAGTGCGGCTGCCCGATCATCTCTGACGGTTGGTAACCCAGCATCTGCGCCATCTGCGGGTTGACATAGTCAGTAATGAGGTTGGCGTCCGTTCGCAGGACACCCTCATTCGTAGCCTCCAGGATCTCCAGACACCGTGACTCGCTTTCGGCAATCCGGCGCTCGGCCACCTTTCTGTCGCGAATATTCTTGGAGACGGAGGCGGCCCCGACGATGCCGCCCCCATCGCCAAATATAGGAAAGACCGACATCGGAGATGTCGACGATGCCGCCGTCCCGTTGGCGCCGACGCGTCTCGAGTTCGATGATCTGCTCGCCGGCCAACACCCTGGACAGCAACGTTCTGGGTTCCCCATCGCGCTCGGGCGGCACGAGAAGGTCGATACTTTTGCCAATGACCTCATCAGCGCGGTAGCCATACAACTGCTCGGCTCCGAGATTCCAGCTCGTGATCACGCCATCCGTGGTTTCGGACAGAATCGCGTCCGGAGCCGAAGCCACGATCTGAGCGAGGTGCTTCGCGTCCCCTTCTGCCCGGCGGCAGTCCGTCACATCAACGCCGACAGCATAGGCGGTTTCGCCGTCTCCGGCGGTGCTCCAGGAAATCAACCGATAACTCCCGTCCTTGCACAGGGTGCGGTTCTCGAAGTTGCGGAACTCGACCCCAAGCTGGGCTTCGGATGCCGCCTTTCGAGCAGTTCTCTGCACGTCATCGGAATGGACCAGATCGACAATGTGCCGGCCGATCACCTCATCGGGAAACCAGCCGAGCAGTGATTCGAACGCCGAGTTCACCCAGGTGACCCTGCCGCGGGAATTCGCGGTTGCCATGAGTGTCGGCGTCAACTCGAAGAATCTCGAGCCATCCGGCTCGTTCGAGCGGACGGTCGTGGCGTGCCGTGCAGACCGTGAGCTACCTCGTGAGGTCATGCCTTGAAGAACCCCCTTTCGACTGCTTGTAGAGTGGTAGCGGTCATCGCGGGCAGCATCCATCGGGTCCCCACCCGATTTTTCTTCGGGAATAGGCTGACCTAGTTCCCTGAACACGTGTCCCGCGGACCGGGCCCCCTCTGCGAGGAACGGACTGAGTGGAGCGCCGTCACTGTCGATGCCCGCACCGGAACGTTCGCAATCTGAGGAGTCGTATCTTTCGGCAACACAGACCGAGGACTGCGGTGTGTCGGATTCCCAAGCAGGGAGTCGAGACCGTGGTGAACATCCACAGACAACTGCGGACAACAGTGTTCCTGAGTAGACGGCAGAAAGTGGCTATCAAAACGGAAAGGTGCCGTTAGGAGTTCAAACAGGCAGCCCCTACTCAGATGTACGCGGGTAGACACCGATATCCACGAGTAGATGCATCTCTCATCTTTCGATAGGCTCAGTTTCGAACCGCGATCATTCGCCAGAAGGGCTGAGCAATGGCGAGCTCTACGATAAACCCGCTCCTCAACCGAAACCGGTACCGAAGGTCACTAGATCCCCAGGAAAGTTTCCCTCCAGGCGATTTTCAACCAGCCAACCATCGGAAGCGGTCTGTTCCGCACCCAGAACCGTGCGCGTGTAGAGGAACTCGGTGCTTGTACCTTGTAGCCAGTCTCGAATGTGTACCTGCCTCGGTGCTCAGCGTCCTCATCCACCACGCGCGCAGCCTCGGCAAAGAATGATAGGGCAGACTCGATGTCGTGGGAGTTCGTGTGCGGCAAAGTATCGCTGGATGACCGAAGCGGCAGGTCGTCTGTCGATTCACTCGTTTTCAATGTTCACGTCCTTTCGACCTACTTCCCTAAGCTGCTCGTGGCACCACTTCGTGCTGCCCGGAGAAATCGAGCACGTCAAGAACGAGGGGTCGGGACGCCGAACATCGTCCCCCGGACGGAAACATTGCGCAACCGTCGAATAGACTTGGGAATGGGAAGCCTTGAAGACGTCTTAGACAAGCACTTAGACCCTCTTGCTGGACTGGCATTGGCCAAACTAAGCAATAGGCCAGGACGTTGGCCCGGCATCCCGAGGCCTTCGCTGAGCACGCGGCGGAGTTCTGACTGGAAGCGGGATCCGGACCCGCATCGAGCACTGTCGCTCGCGACGATGAATCTGGACGTCCGCCCGACACCACGCGCACATGAGCTGGTCTCTCGTGCCGCCAGTGCGGCTGCCGCTGCCCGGTCGGACTCGCTCATCCCGAAACTTGCTGGCGCTTAAAGAGGAGAATGGGAATGGCGGATGTCATCGTCATCGGTGCAGGACCTGCCGGTGTCTTCGCTGCGTACCGCGCCGCCGGCCTGGGCGCCAAGACAACGCTCGTCACCCGCGACGAATTTGGCGGCATGGCAGCCAACGACGGGCCAGTGCCGGTTCGAACACTCGCGCACGCTGCCCGGCTGATCCGGGAGGCTCGCCAACTCGATCAGTACGGCATCGCCGTTGGTGAGCCGGCACTTGCCTACGCCCGGCTGCTCGCGCGCGTCCGCGAGGTCGCCGACGCAATGTACGCGACGCATTCTGCTCGCCGCGAGGACCTCGACCGCAACGGGAGTGACGATCTACGAAAAGACCGGCATGGCACGCTTCGTCGATCCTCACACGATCGAAACCGTGAGTGGACTGCGAATTCAGGCCGACAGAATCATCCTCTGTGCGGGCGGCACCAGCCGGCGGCTCCCAATCCCCGGATTCGAATTGACGTCCACCCACAGTGACGCCTGGGGCCTGGCCGAAGTGCCGCCGTCGATATTGGTGGTGGGTGCAGGAGCAACCGGGGTGCAGGTCGCTTCGATCTTTAACGGCTTCGGCTCGTCCGTCCAGCTTTTCGAGGCCCGCCCGCGCATTCTCTCGACCGAGGACGAAGACGTGTCGGCAGCGGTCGCGGCGGCATTCCGCGAGTCGGGCATCGTCGTGCGCGAGAACTTCGGTGCCATTGAGGCCTTCGAGAAGACACGGAGTGGTGTACGGATGGTGTTCTCCAAGGACGGCGCACGCGACAACACGGAGGCTGCGGTCGCGGTCATAGCGGTCGGCTGGGTGGCCGACACCGCCGGGCTGCGCCTGGCGAAGGCCGGTGTCGAGACCGACTCGCGGGGTTACGTTGGTGTCGACTCCTATCTTCAGACCTCCGCACCACATGTCTTCGCCGCCGGCGACATTACTGGTCGCTTCATGTTGGTCCCGCAGGCGATACACGACGGCTTCGTGGCAGCCACCAACGCCTTGCGCGGCCCCACGACGACGCTCCCTGACCAAGTGAACCCTATCGGCAGCTTCACCGACCCCGAGTACGCCCAGGTCGGGCTGACCGAGGCAAAGGCCCGAGAATCACACGATGTGGTCGTGACGGTGGTCCGCTTCGACACGACCGCCCGCACGATCATCGACGGCCGGACAACCGGATTCTGCAAACTGATCGTCGACCGCCCGACATGCATGATCCTTGGCTGTCACGTTGTGGGCGAGCGGGCGGTTGACATCGTCCAGGCAGTGTCCATAGCGATGGCAGCACGGATGCGGGTGGACGACCTAGCCCGCATTCCGCTTTCATTTCCAACGTATGCAGGCATCCTCGGGCCGGCGGCATATCGTGCTGCCGAGCAGCTCAATCTTGAGGCTGGGTTTGAGCCGCACGGAGTGTGAATAGAAGAGACGATTATGGCGTGGAAATGAGATCGCCTCTCAGCCAGTGCGATCGTAGGAATGTGTCCAGCCGCCCATCGGAACCACACGTCCTGAGGGCTCGAAATTAGTGGCAACCAGCCCGACTATTGCCGGCATTATCAGAACGGCGCCAATGCCCTCGAGGAGTGACCAAGCGAGGAGGAGCACGCCAAGGTTAGGCTACAGTGCGGTGATGAACGACCCACAGCCGTAGATAACACAGCCGATGGAAAAAGCTCGTTTCAATCCGAGAATGCTGCCGATTTTGCCGCCGAGAACCATGAAGCTGGCCATGACTAATGTGTACAGGGTGATCGCCGTCTGGACGCCGATGATCGTTGTACCGAGATCCTTGGCAACCGTAGCGATGGACACATTCATGACCGACGTGTCAAGGGTCATCAGGAACTGACCGGCGGCAAGCGTGAAAAGAATGACGCCAGTGCCTTGAGCATTAGATTTCATATCTCAGGCCGGAGGTGCGGTCGAGTGAAGGCGTGGTAGGTCCTAACTGGCCGTAGAAAATGCCTTATTCGCGCAAATGGCCACCTCAGTTCGCGTTCAAATGGCAAGGTCCACGGCTCTGAGAGCCTTGTCCCGTAGTTGGTCACTAAGGAGGATAAAGCGCACATCGAGCGGTACGTCTTACGCGTCGGGGTTGTGGAGGACTTCGTAGCGTACGAGGACGTTATCCGATTCCTCCCAGGTTTGAACGCCCAGAAGCCGCAGTGATGAAGGCGCCTTACCCACGAAGACTGGCACGCCCTCGCCCAGCACCTGATTGCCGATTAGGAAGTGGATCTCGTCGACCAGGTTGTGTGCCAGCAGATCGTTCCAGAGAGTCCGGCTGCCCGTTATCAGTATGGATTTCCCCGGCTCGCGCTTCAGCTCGGCGATCCTCTGGTACACGTCAACGCGCCTGATAATCGGGGTATCTTGCTTGGTTTCCGTGAGGGTATCCGAAACGACCATCATCGGGACGGACTTCCCCGCGTCTGAAAGCTCTCGTTGTGAGTCGGTCCACTCATCAGAATCAGGGTTCTCGGCGACTTCGGGCCAGAAACTGCTGAACATCTCGTAGGAAACGCGGCCCACGATAAAGAGGTCGGCCTCTCTCAGCAATTCGGCATTGTAGGTGTCAAAGATTTTTCCCATCATTGGGAACATCACCGAGATCTCGTTGTTTGGTCCGGTGTGAAACCCGTCGAGCGAAACGACGTTGTAGACAATCAATCTGCGCATGCTGACTCCCTGATCATTTAGATCCCATTTCTCAGTGTCTCAAGGGACGGACACGTCGAGGCGTAGTTGTACTCGTTCGGTTGATGCGTTACAGATGTCATGCTGCCTCCTGTCCTGCTTCGTTGAGATGTTCGTGGGGCGTCTGGTACCCGAGAGCCTGATGTGGTCGGACCGTGTTGTAGATGACTTCGTATTCGCGGAGCGCGCTCGCCAGCGGTTGAACCCGTGGCTTGGCATCCGTGCATTGGTAGAACTCTTCATCGAAGGTCCGTTGGATCCGCTCGACACACCCGTTCAATTTCGGAGAGCGGGGCGGCTAAGACGAACAGTTTGAGCTCCATCTCGCGGCAGAACACCTCGAATACGCCTTTGAACTCGCTGCCACCGTCGATCTGAATGGCACGGACCGAAAATGGCAGCCGAGCGAGCATGCGTTCGAGATGGCGTTTGGTGGTTGCTGCCGTCGCGCTCATGCCGATCTCGGCGGCCGCGCACCGGCTGACGACATCGACCAGCGAGAGATGCTTGAACACTTTCCCCGGCACTGGTCGGACGTCCTTGGTGTCGATCTGCACCAAGTCGCCAGGCCGGGTAGGGATCCAGTCTTTGGGTTTGCGCGTGGCATAGGGGCGTGCCGCCGACCGTCTCTTGATCCGTCGTGCGCGCGGCGGCTCGTGAAGCAGCCCTCGCGCCTTCAAGGAGGTAAGGATACGGCCAATCATGGACGCGCTTACCACAATCCCTTCTCGCTTCAGCACGACGTGCATCTTGTCCTTGCTCCAGCGTGGGTACTGCTCCCGCAGTTTTGCGCACGACCTCGACCTGGTCAGGTGTCCAGGTGCGTTTCCTCACCGTATGGGGTCGGCGGGAACGGTCCTCGAGTCCCGCCGGACCGTAGGACGTACCCCGGCTCAGCCATCAGTAGAACGTCGGCCGGCTGATGCCAAATCGCTCGTAGGTCTTGGTCACGTTACGACCGTGACTCGCATGCCAATCGAGCCACCCCAGGCGAGCCCTCGCATCTCTGGAGAGTTGGCGATGGGCTGGCTTGGCGACCGCCGAGTCCCAGGTCGACGAGCAGCGGACGGGCTTGTAGTGGCCATTCGGATTGCGGCCAGTCATGATCGGCTCCGAAGGAGTAGACTTCAGCACACGGGACCTCCGCACTGTGGGAGTAGACATCCACATCGTAGCGGTCGCGGGTCCCGTTCTTTTGTCGGGCAGATGCTCCGGGCCATCTGGTCGTCGTTCTGCTTGCTCTAAAGGGCTCAATTGCCTCACAAACAGGTGTGGTCCGACCTCGGCTTTGGTTACCGTCGGCTGGCGATTCGACTCGGGCTTACGCGGGACTCACCACGACCTGGGAGCCGTTCCGTAGGACGACGTGCAGAGTGAATCTGCCGCCTCCCCGCCAATGGACTCGCTGGACGTAGGCGGGCCGGGCATGAACCGGCACGATGCGCCGGTCCAGGCGATGAGATCCGGCGTAGAGGTAGAAGCCGGCAAGTATCCTCGGCAGGACGGTGCGCCAGCGGAACGTCACTGCGCTTCCATGGCGCTTGGCAGAGAAGCCCTGGACATATGCCGGGCTGCTACTGGTGGTCCCGAAGGCGAAGTTCTGGCGGATGGTCGTGCCGGATCCGACACCATCCCACTCTACTGCTGCGCCGTTATCGAGGCACGGACTCGATGCTTGGAATGGAGGCTGCAGGGCCGTGTCGGGCAGATGCGTCGGAGTAGTGCGGCGAATGGCGTTGTCGATGTCACTCCAGACGACGTTGAAGTAGTCTTCCACGAAGTGGTTGGCGGCAGCATCAGGAGCAAAGAACTCGTGGAAATTGCCAGGGCCGATCGAATCGGGCGAGGGCGCGGTGCAGCCCGTCACCGGCATCATTGTGGTGGTGTCGATGGCGTTGAGACCGCCAACCTGGAAGTTGACCCCGTTCGAACTGGGATCACCAGTCTTTGCCTGATAATAGGAGAAGCCCTCGTCCGTCAGGGCGAGATAGATGTCGGCGCCAAAGAAAATGTTCGCCGTCACCGGGCTGCCGGTACTGACCAGCTCGAACGACTGATCGATTGTCTCGGACCCGACCGCGTAGCTTATGGTCTCAACGAGGTTGAGCGTTGTCGTCAGCTGCAGGGTGGTCACGACGGTGTAGGGATCGCCGGTCGTCCCGGTTCCCGAGGTTGTTTGGGTGACGGGGGCGTAGGTGACGTCGGGGTTGATGGCCGGAAACGTCGCCGTGCCATCGCAGTGGATGGTGGGGTCGCCCATGTTGGGCCCGTACTCCGTGTTGCCAATCGCCACCCACGGCGCGGCGTCGGCGGAACAACTATCACTGAGTGAGTCTGTGGGATAGATTTCGCCGCAGATCTGATCGGTCGTGCATTGAGCGGTTGGCGAGAAATCCTGATCCTGCACCTGCATCGTGCCGTCCAGGCCGACGATGATCTCGTTCAACGGCCCGGAATCGGAGCCCAGACTGTTCGCCTCAGGCACGGTCATGGAGAGTGATCTGGTAACCGTCTGGGTCAGCGAAGGTGAAGGTTCGGCCAAACGGACCGTCGATCGGGCCGGAGACGATCGTCTTGCCATCAGCCGCGAGGGAGTCGTGGATCGCCTGGGTGTCCGTCGCGTGCAGCCAGATTGCTGCACCGATCCCAGGTTGTGGCACGGCGTCAAGGTCAAGGCCTGGAACCACGTCCCGAACGGCGAACGCGACGGGCTTTGTGTCAAAGACGACGGCGTGCGGGGGACCCGCTGGCGAACGCTTCAGCCCGAGGTACTGCTCGTAGAACGATGCCGACTGCTCGAGATCGCGCACTTGCAGAGAAATGAAATCAGGTCCTGTGACGCTCATGGTAGAACTCCTTCTTGCCTATGTCAGGTTTGTTGACATCTCTATCGTATGTCAGAATACTGACATGAGTCAAGAACAACCTGGCATTCACCTGGAGACATCCCTCGGTTACCTGCTCAAACAAGCTGCAAGCGCGCTGCGATCAGCAATGGAGGCGGTGCTGAAACCACTAAACATGACGGTGACCCAATACTCGTGCCTCGAGTTGCTGGCACAGCGACCCGGCCTGTCCAACTCAGAGCTTGCTCGCGGAGCCTTCGTCTCAAGACAGTCCATGAACGTCCTGCTCCAGTCCCTGGAACGAGACGGATTCGTCATGCGCCCCGCCGAGCCTCCGGTCGGTCGTGTTCTACCCACACGACTGACCCCACGCGGAAGCCGCAAACTCGCCAAAGCAACGCGGGCCGTCAAGTCCGTAGAAGACCGCATGCTGTACGGTCTTGATGACTCACATCGAGCGGTCGCGCGAAGCATGCTGCATAACTTCATTTCATCGCTTAACTTTGCAGATACCTCGGGTTGACGACGAAAGCACGCTGAGCTACAGCCGCATTAGTCGCACACGAAGTACTACCGGGCGAGTTCGTTCGCGCCTTCGTGGAACGTTCCGGATGGGCCGTCCCGGCCAATCGAAGCCAACCGTACCATGACATCGCCGCCTTTCTCGACAGGCTGTCCGGCTGCGCTCCATGGCACCCCAGATCATGGTTCGGGCATCGGCCACGAGCTGCATGGTCCGCCTGCCCAGGCAGAGCGTGTCTTCTGCTCGATGAGTGTCTTCCTGGAAGGCGTGTGACGCCTGCTCGTAAATTGGACGATCGCCGCTCTCGCCTCTCCACCCGAAATCTTGTTTACTTTCGAGACACGGCTATTACCGTCGAACTAATGAGACCGGTTAGCCGCGCTGCCAAAGCGCTGCCAAACCAGAGTGCTACACATGTCTATGGACGTCCAATTACGAATGACTTCGGCCATAAAAGGAGGAATTGAGCCACAAGTCGACGTTCTAAGACACCCATAGATTTGTATGTGTCGAATTCCCAAGCAGCGAGTCATGATCGGGATAGACGCGCGTGGACAACCATAGACGTGGGTGTACCTCAGTGGCTCGTGGTTTGAACACGAGCACTCCACCAAGTTCAGGACCAATCATCTGTTTCGATGGACGGTGAGAGGTTTGCCACCGCCAACTCGATATGTACAGATAGCGATTATGGTGTCCGACATCCCAAATGGCCCGCCATGCCGGCCGATGCGCCTGAGTTCCCACGCATCCCACGGCTCAGGCGTCAAGGACTACCGCTCACTGCTGCTGCTAACCGGATACCCGCTCGTTTTGTAGAACAACCGTTCTGCCCTTCACTACGCGCGCGCGATTCGCGGGCCAGCCGCTCCTTGCTCCACCACATGCGCCCTTACCCCGTTGAAGTACTGGGCGGCAAACAACGATAGCCGTCCCTCGGAAGTAACACCGGCTGGTTGGGCACCACACCGGCAGGTAAGATGGGATCGTGGTAGAGGAACGGATCTCGACAGCGTGGGAGCGGTACGCCTGGGCGGCGGGTATCGTGTACGTCGTCGCGCTGGTGGCAGAGACTGTTGTCGGAATTTCCGGAGGAGGTCTGAGCACGAGCGCTTCGCCGGCGAAGATGGCGAACGTACTCCACGAGCACCGCGAGCGGCTCTTAGTGATCGCGTACCTCTCCGTCGTCTACGCCGCCATGTTCGTGATCTACCTGTGCAGCCTGTACAACCTGCTGCGTGGGGAAAACAACCGGACCCGAATGCTCGGCTCCATGGTACTCGGCGGCGGACTGCTCTTCATTGCTCTGCATTCCGTCAGCGACATCGGCATCACGGCCTTCCTGGGGGCGAAGCTAGGGTCCGTTGGGTCTCGAAACGAACAGGGAGTCGCCTACACGCTGTATCTGATGACGTTCGCATTGGACAGCGTCGCGGATGTCTTCGGCAGCCTCTTTGCCTTCGCGGCAGGCTTGCTCGTGATGAGGAAGGGCGTCCTGCCGCGTTGGCTTGGGTGGGTTTCGATCATCGTCGGGGTCCTGTTGTTCCTTCAAGCCTTTGGCCTTGGCGGCGTCATCGCCACGTTCGGGCTGGTTCTCGATATCTTTGGGTTCGTCCTTTTCCTGATCTTCGTGTTGGTGAGTAGTGTCATCTTGCTGATGCGCGAAAGTGCGGTCCCCAACACCGCGGCTCAGATCAAATAGACTAGCAACTCTTCGGGGTGGGTCTATCCTGGAGCGTCGCTGCGGTCGAGTTCGCGCACCCTGAGGCGGACCGCGGGCTACTGGTCAGGCTATGTGCGTCGCGCCCGGGAACTCTGTCTCGCGGAGCGTCGACGCCGTCGTCTTCAGGCCGGAGAATCAGACAGAAAGAAAGCATGGCGGAGCGCTGCAATAGCGCTGCAAAACGAGACGATTAACGGGTGGAACCGGTGTCAGAGGTCGTCGAGAATTGGCGAAATTACGCCATCAGTAGACGTCGGTAGACAGCCACAGAACGTGTAGAGTTGGATTCCCCAAGCAGCGAGTCGTGACTACGGAGACTGTGAGCGTCCACCGGTATCTAGCTGTCTCGCGGTGGACGTTGTACCCCGTCGGGCGTTGGCTACACTTCCCCGTGCGTAGCTAGTCGGCGAAGTCCTCGGGAAGTGCCGCTTTCAAGCAGTCGCCTGCCCGTGCCCTCGATGCGGAATCGACAAGCCCTCAAGATGCAGCTTGACAGGAGGGGGCGAGTCTAAACCTCGGCGTCGGATGACTCAACCGGCTGATTCGCTATCCGCTCGGTAACTTCTGAATCACCGTCGACGAGCCTGGCCTCTTCGCAGCGTACATGAGCAAGGCGTAAACGCCTTGGGGTTCGCCGCCTACGGAACTCATTCGGGTCGGCTGTTACCAATGGCGCGATTGTGCATATCTTGTCCCTGTCAGACGCTCGCCGGCAGTTCCGCCGATGACTCTGCGTGTGGCGCTGACGTAGATCAGTATGCCAACCGCCCCGATCGCAAAGAGCGAGATCACACCGTCGAGACCGAGCCAAACGTGAACCAGAACGGTCATCCCGGAAGCAATGCAAATTGCGATCCCCAGATCGACCACGACCGATAGGGCTACCGCGAGCGTGTGTGACACACGAATCAACGGGCTTTCCAGACGCTCGATGGAAGGAATGTATCGAATTCCGATAAGAGTTGAGAGGCCGATCAAGATGAGAACGACACCTGTGACCGCGATGTGTTGCACACGGTTCAGTGAGGCAAGCACCGGCACGCCCACGACCACCCCGAGGAGTGTGTAGGCGGCCAACCATATGACGATGGCGGGCACGACTCCAAGGAGGAAGGTAATAGGGGCAACTCCGGCCGCGCCGGCCACGAGTGAGGTGTTGATGCGGAGTCCCGGCACGAGACGCGCCACGGTGATGTGCAACGGACCCGCAGTGCTGAGCCGGGCAGAGGCGCGATCGAGGGCTTTTCGCCCTCGTACCCTGTCGGCTAGAGCTTGGAGCCCCCGCTGGCCAATAGTTCGCGTCCAAAGGTACGCGACCGTGACACCCGCCACCTCGGCGACGAACGCAGGCGGAAGAACTCCCAAGCAGAAATGCTGCCGTTGACGATCAGCACGCCGGCCAGGACGAGAAGGACGTCGCCGGACAAGAGCGGAATTGGCACCCCGGTCTCCTCCACAAAGAGGAGCAGGCAGATCACGGAGATGGCGGTGAGCCCGTGCAGCCCAGTTAGGATACCCACGAATTTCTTTCTGGGCTACGGGAGCAGTCCGGAATCAAATTGCGGCCGGGGTCATGGCACCTGAGCAGCGAAGTATCTTCAAGCCCGATCTACAACGAGCTGCGGGCAACGGCCGGTGGGCGCGTTGGAATTGCTCAAAGACTCTCCTTTGCGTAGAAGGGCACCAATGGAGCGTGGGTATCCGCGGGATTGACCGATGCAGCATGGACGCGAATCGACATTTCGTCGTCCTCGCCTAGCGGCCGACCAAATTCCTCTAACTCTAGGACAGAGTCGGGTGCGCCATAATAACTGTGCTGAACGATGGCCTTCATGGTTTTAGCGTCATCTGCTGCGGGTGTTTCCGCGACAGGAACAGGCGGAGTGAGCGGAATCGCCATCGGTCATCTCCTTATGAGATAGAGCTGCCAACAAACAGGTCGGCAAGCGTTGCGGGGTGGCAATTCCCCATCCATGTCCAGAGATCACGCCCTTGTGACTCTCAGTATGGTCTTTCCCAACGGAAGATACCAACCCGGGACTCGCTGCACGCCAGGCTTCTCGGGCCTGTAGCCGGTCGCATGAGAGTTTGGATTCACACAGCACGTGCCGAAGCTCGAAGTCTTCGACGGCTTGGGGGTTCACAGAGCAGCGATGGGTTCTGGCCACCTCCATTGAAACTCCTTGCGGAGGCGGGTTAGGACTCTACGGACCAAGGCACCTAACATCCCCTGAAAATCAACGATTGACCTAAGGCATAACGCCGCGAAATCAGATCTCATCGGGATCTCACTTCTGTTACCCCGAGCCGGGTCGATCACTCGTTGGTTAACCGGCGTTCTGACGCCGTTATGGTTGATCCGCGCAGCCATATCACGACGTTCTGGGCGGCGAGCGTGAATCCGAGAAACAGCGGTATTTCGCCGGTAGTCAGGTTGTACGGCACACCGCCCGGCGGGCGACGAGTCCGATTGCGATACGCACCGCAATCGCTGCGATCCACAGCATGAGAGTCGTAGTTGTCCCTGTTCGCATTGCAGCACGGAGTTCGAGCCAGATCTTAGTTGTCATCCCTCGAGCCACTCCGAAGGCCAGAGCGGCGATGACACTCAAAGCGAATGCGACCCCCGCAGCAGCCGAATTCGGCGGATGTCCATGGATCGTGTAGAAACCCAAGATCCCAAGGATTGCGGGAGGAACGATGAGTTGCCTCGGTTGAATCAACTGAGTACTCATCTGTCGATAGATAACGAATACGAGTAGCGCAGCAGCGGCGGCGGCGATCACCAGGTATTGGTTCAATTTTCACCTCCGACGCAACGCGTTGCAATTCCCGTCGTTGTCACCGGGTCCAAGTGCAAAGGTTTCGCTGGAATGTTGCTCCAGCATAAGGGGCGGATGGACTACCAGACAACACTTCAGATGCTTGGCGTACAGACATCGGCTCTCATCGGGCTGATGGCCATCACTCTCACGATTGCTTTCATACTGCATTTCGTGTCACCGAGAACCTCTAAACCGATGGTCGGCTGCTCTTGCCGAGAGGCATGCAATTGGTACAGCAAAATTCAGAACCTTGGGATGTCCACATGAGTCGGGGATACGAAAAGAAATGGCGTAACGACACCACATCTGGCCAATCCGGGGAATGCGCGGGTAGCCCCAACGAGTTCTTTCAACATGAGAGTCCACAGACGTCCATCGCTGTCCGGGATCGGAGCAGATCAGGTGTGTGATGGCAATGCTTCTTCCATGTGCGCTACGTTTCCGAGGAATCGCGAGTGGCGCTGCCGCAAACAAAAGGGACATACAGAATACCTAAGGGCGTGATCTCTCGATCTGGGGCGTTGCCACCCTGAAGTCTCACCGCCCGAAGCGTCGGGAGTCTAACCAGAGGAGATCACCGAATGCCAATTCGACCTACTGCATCTAGTTCTGCCCTAACCGAGTCTGGAGTAACCCTCGAACTACCATCTCAGGTTCCGCCGTCAGACGTCGTCGCGAAAACGCATGAACCCGAGTCGGGGAAGTCGGTCGCGTGGATATCGAGCCAGAACCTCCTCCGGTTAGGTGGGCTATCGGCTCTCTTGGCCGGGATATGTTACGTGCTGGTTGGACTTTTCCATCGAGCGAATATTCCGTCATCCGTAACCACGACCCGCTGGGAAACCGTCCATGTTCTGGCGTGTGCCATGTCCTTCTTCGGTGTGCTCGGCCTGACGGGACTTTACGTCAGACAAGCAGTGAAGTCCGGTTGGCTTGGTCTGGCCGGCTATATCTTGTTTAGTCTCTGGCTGGTGCTCATCATGGGCTTCAGTTTCGTTGAGGCGTTCATCTTGCCGCATGTGACCTCTACAGCACCGACGTTAGTGCAGGCATGGATGGGAATGTTCAACGGGCCTGCGGGTAAGTTTGACCTCGGGTTTCTCCCGACACTGTGGACGCTGACTGCGCCTGTGTACATCCTCGGCGGCCTGCTCTTCGGCATCGCGACGTTCCGGGCGGAGCGGCCGTGCTGCTCGCAGCCGGGGTGGTATTGGCCCCCGTTGCCGCCCTCCTCCCTAACGCATCTCAGCCGAAAGTGGCAGTGCCGGTTGGGGTAGCTCTGGCGTGGCTCGGCTATGCTCTCTTGTCTGATCGGCAGGCGCAACCATCGTAACCCTGCGCGCAGACCCCGGAGAAGAGAGCATGCGCGGCGACAAAGCCGACGCCACACGGCTCCCGTCACACAGAAAAGTTTCACTAACGGCGGGACTACTCTATCTGCTCACGTTTGTGTCAATCCCTTCCGTCTGGCTCTACAACTCGGTAAAGAGTGCGAACTACATCCTCGGCTCTGGTGCGGACACTCCTGCCGTCGCCGGCGGTCTCTTGGAAATCATCGTGGCACTCGCTGGCATTGGCACAGCCGTCGTGCTCTTCCCGGTGCTTAAGAAGGAAAACGAAAGTTCCGCGTTGGGTCTCGTCGCTGCCCGAATTCTGGAATCCGGCACCATCTTCGTCGGAGTGGCGTTCCTCTTGTCCATCGTGACCCTGCGGAAGGCCGGAGTCGGATCGGACGCATTGGCCACCAGCCACGCGCTTGTCGCCCTCTATGACCGCATTTTCCTCCTCGGACAGAGTTTCATGCCAGCCATATGTGACCTGTTGCTCGGATTTCTGCTGTACAAGTCGCGTCTGGTGCCCAGAGGACTTTCCATAATCGGAACCGTTGGAGGACGCATACTCCTCGTGGGCTACATTGCCGTAATGTTCGGGCTTATCGGCCAACATGCCTCAATAACGGGGCTAATTCGCACTTCCTGTTGCAGTATTTGGGTTCTCGCTCGGCGTCTGGCTTGTGGTCAAGGGCTTCGATCCTCGGGCTGTGTTTGCACTCGAGAACCCAGCAAAGGCCGGTTAAGCTCTCCGGTGCATCGACAAGATATCGTCCGCGCGGCCCTTGGGCGGACTAGGGGCGACTCGGCCTGGCGCTCACGGCGACAGCCAACATCCGAACGATCACTCGCATGGTTTTGTCGGACTCCCCAAATCCCATGGACCTCAACACCGCTGATCTGTCGAAAAGTTCCGACAGGATGTCGATAGTATGGACGGCCAGGCCCCCGAATCAGTTGAAAATCTCAAGCCCCACCGCTGCAAAAAGTCACAGCCCCCCGGACCCCGCGCCTCTACAGACACAGATCGATTTGGCGAGACCGGCTCGCCACAAGAAAATTTCTCCAGCGCGAGCTAGTACGCCTGTACTAAGATGGGCCGGCTGCGAACCTGAGCCTTTCAAAGCTCCAGCCCTCTACCCAAAAGCCTTCCCGACCACCGCGAAGAAAGGAGCTATCTCACCCAGATAAGCCAATCGCTCGCAAAGGAGCGTGCCGTGAAAAAACCACCCCCGAAGCCCCTCGCTACCCGCGACCCGGAGATCGCCTTTGAGAAGAACAGCCTCGACCTCGAGATCGAAATCGCCCGCGTCCGCCTGGAAATGGTCTACGCGAAAGGCGACGATCCCACCATCCTGAAGTACCTCGAAGATCTCCGTCGCCTCAAGGCCTCCAGCCTGTCCCTCCAGCCCCAGACCGGCGAGCTGACCAAGGTCGCCGACGTAAGCTGCCAGACCATGGGTCGCAACCTCCGCCTCCAGGCCCGGATCAAGACCCGCCGCCTGCATAACCACTGGACCCAGGCCCAGCTGGCCGGCGCCGCCCAGGTACCCATCGAAGCCGTCTGCACCGCCGAGATGGACCTGCGCCAGCTCGACGCCGACTCGCTTGCCCGCATCTCCTCCACCCTAGGAATCTCAGAAGAAGAGGTCGAAAATGCCTGACTCCACCGACTCCCCGTCCCTCCCCGAATCCGCCATCGACCCGCCCCACGCGCAGCCGTCCACAACCCGCCGCCGTCTCCGAAGACAGCCAAAAATCCGAGCCGCTTCGCGCGGGTGCGTTCCCTCTGGCCTCCCCAGTCCGGCCGCGACCAGCTCACCTGCCCCCAATACGCCGGCAACGCCCCGTCCCGCCCCAAGCTCGTGCGATCCGCCCAGAGCACCCCGCCGCTTCCCCGACCTTGACTCCCTCCTCCGAAAGCCCGCTCCCGAGCGGAATCCCCACCCCTCCCCAAGCCCATGCGATCCGCCCAGGGCACCCCGCCCCTTCCCCGACCTTGACTCCCTCCTCCGAAAGCCCCCTCCTCAGCGGAATCCCCACCCCTGGCCCCTGACCTCCCGTTCCAAACGGTCCCGCGCCATCCGGGCTGCCGCCGAAGACTGCTTCGCCCGCGGCCTCTCCCGCTACCAGACCAGCGTCCTGGTCCGCGACTGGGATTCGCTCAACCCCCGTCCAATGACCAACATGGAGGCTGGCTACCCCATCGCGCTCGTGTACGAATCCCACCTGCAAGACGCGGCTGACACGGCGGCTGCCCCTGCTCTGGTCCCCCTCTCGGAGCACCGTTCCGACTCGATTCTCCCTCGTGAGTGGCTGATCCCCGGCCTGCTTCCAGCCGGCCAGCGTACCGGCCTGCTCGGACGGTGGGAGAGTGGAAAATCCTGGCTGGCCCTGGACATCGCGATGTCCGTCGCCTTCGGCACGAAGTTCCTGGGCGATACCGAGCCCGCCAAACGGGGCAACGTCGTCATCGTCGACGGCGAGGGCGGCCAGTCCCGCGCCATCCGCCGCTTCAACCGCCTCGCCCTCGCGCGAGGCCTGGCCGCCTCCGCTCACCAAGCGGAGTCTGACCGGCAGACCGGCGAAATCTACTGGCACTCACCACAGGACCTCAGCCTGTCTGCCGGCGATGCCGCCGATCAGCTGGCCCGGCTCCTGAAACCGTTCAACCCCGTCCTCGTGATTATCGATACCCTGGCGAAGGTGATGGGCCTGTCCGACGAGAACTCGAACGCCGCCGCCTCCAAGGTCACGAAAGCGCTCTACACCCTAAATCAGGAGCTTGGCGCCGCCCTGCTGCTCTTGTCCCATCCGGCCAAAACCGAGACTGGCGACCCCACCGTCCGCGGCGCCGGCGAGCTGTCCGCTGACCTCGACGTCCTGTGGCACATCCAGAGGTCGCCTGAAAATGTCCTCTCCGTCACCTCCGAAAAGGACCGCGATGCCGACCTTCAATCCGCGCGGTTCGCCTTCACCATGGTCGATTCGGGCATCTCGACTAGGCTCGAGCGCCGGAAGCCTGCCACCAGCCGCGATCGAATAGAGGCCGCCATCTGGGACACCCTGATAGCCGCGTCTCCAAAAGGTGTCAGCCGGACCGAGGTAGCCGCAGCCGTTGCGGCCCAGGTCGGCTTTGGCCGTACCAAGGCCCTGAACGCTGTGCGCCATATGGTAGCCGCTGGGAAAATCGACGACAGGGGCCACCGTCTGTTCGTCGCCGTCTAACCGTCCCGACGCCCTCCGGACATTGGAGAGATCCTCGGCCTAGAGCCAAGCACCCAGCCGTCCAGAAGTTATCCACAATACCCTGAAAGAGAACCAAAGAGCCGTGGACAGTACGCTGTCCGCGGCTCCTTGCTAACAGCCGCTTTTCGGCGGCACCATTGGCCTGACGCCTGACACCAAGAAACCGCCACTCGTTCTCCAGCTATAGATACCCACAGAAACGACGGCTTTTCGAAATCTTGCACCCATTCATCCGACCTGCCACGCAAACCTCCCGGCCTCGAGGCACTCAGCTCATGGTGTCGTCGTGGTCCCGAGAGTACATTGGCTTACGGAAACACGCTGCGCTGGTCGCGAGCTGACTATTCGCCTGAAGCCGGGGCCGGAGCTGGGGCTGCCGGGACCGGCTCTTCATTCGCCATCAGACCACTTCCAGCCTGGATTGCATCGAGCGTGGTGCGTCCTCGGAGCATATAGGCAACTATGCAGGCAATCGCCGCCCCGGCGCAGGGACCGACCACGTAGATCCACTGGCTGTCGAACGTCCAGCTCACGATGGCCGGGCCCAGCGAGCGAGCCGGATTCATCGACGCGCCGCTTATCGGGGCCGCGAAGAGCCCGTCGAGAGCGATCGTAAAACCCACGGCGAGAGCCGCGTTCGTTCCGACGATCTTCCGGTCGCTGGCAGTGCCGAGAATGATCGTCACCAAGAGGAATGTCAGTATCATTTCCATGACCATAGAAGTAAGCACACCATGATGAGGGACGGTTGTTCCTAGGCCACCGGCGAGGCCGAACATGGACTTGAGTACCACAGCGGCCAGCATGGAGCCGGCGAGCTGACAGATCCAGAACGGGACTACGTGCCTCCAGGGGAAGTCCTGCCTGATGGCGAAGGCCAGTGTAACCGCCGGGTTGTAGTGTGCGCCTGAGATTGGGCCAAGCACGTAGATCGATGCCGCCACCATCAAAGCCGGCGCAACCACCTGTGCCGGCCCGGCGACGCCTCCGACATATCCCGCGATGGTCCCGCCCCCGGCGGCAACCATGACGAGCATCCAGGTACCCAAGATTTCGGCGAAGTAGACCCGCGGCATCTCTCTCGCCGGCATGGACTTCACTATCTCTTCTTGGCGGTTCATGAACGCTTTCATGCCCCACTCGCGGCTGGAAGTAGTCGAGCTCATTTTCACCTCGGTTGGTTGGCAGTTCACGGCGAAAGGTAGACGGTAGACAGTACAGGTGCGCCCAGGCGTTCACATCGTCGCGCTGATTGGGCGCCGCGGCCACGTGTAACCGTAACTACAACAGTACAGGTTCCTCGTTCTATTCGACCCCCTTCATGTGGCTAGTTCTCGTCAGGACGAGCGGCCAATCGCGGCCAATCATGGATAGCCGGAAGCTCCAGTGTCTGCTCTGGGGTAATGCGGAAATCCAACTAGGAGGTTCGAGATGATGGGAAGTCTCCGTGTGGCCCCGCATACGTCCCGGCGAGTCGCCCGACGTCGCTGACACCAACAACTACTACAGACGACTTCGCTTGAACAGCGAGATCGTACGAGAGAGGGCAGACCCATTGGGCCTGCCCTCTCGCTTGTGAGGCGTATATCAGTCGCTCACCTCATTGGTGAGCCGTTCGTTACCCCTGGCGGATGAGCTGTCCGCGCAGCTCGCCGTCGACGAAGTTTGTGGTGTGGATGTTGATGTAGTAGTTGCCTTGCTCGAGCTGCTGGACGTCCGACTGGGAGAGCTGGAAGGTGTCGACGCCGATCGAGCCGAAGACATTGGGCGCCGCCGGTGTCGTGAAGGCGAGCGGCTGGCCGTTGGCATCGGTGGCGACGGGTCCGTTCTGACCGACCGCGGCGTTGTGGATGTGGGCGGCGGTGACGTTGCTGGAGAGCCCTGACCAGGAGAGGGTGACGGTCAATTGATCGTCGACGGGGTTCAGCCAGGCATTGCCGACACCGGATCCGGTTGAGGTGGTGGCGGGGATGTTGTTCTTGCCGCTGAGGACGGTGGAGAAGAGGACGGTTTTGGCGATGGCGGCCTCGAAGCCGTCGGTGTTGCCGGCCGCATCGGTGTAGAAGCCGACGATGTTGCCATTGTTGTTCAACCCATTGATCACGGTAGAGCCGATGCCGTTGGGAGCGTCAAGGCTCTGGAAGGTGCCGTCGGTGTAGATGAAGCCGTGCATCTTTTCCTGGGCGTCGGTGTAGGTTCCTACCATCTGGCCGCTGTTGTTGACGCCGAAGGCCATGGTGTTGGTGGAGCCGGGGTATTCGACGATGGCGTAGTGGGGGCCGTCATGCTGGAGGAAGGCGGCGGTGTTGCCATTGGCTTCGGTCAGGAACCCGGACACCTCACCCTTGTCGTTGATGCCGGTAGCGGTGACGCTGGTGGAGTGCGGGGGAGTGACGGCATGGAAGGAGTTGTGTTTGAGGTCATAGGTGTAGCCGTGAGCGTTCCCGTTCAGGTCGACATAGAAGCCGGCGGCGACCCGATGGTTGTTGATGCCCAGGAGCTGGTTGACCGGAGTCGTTCTGCTTGTCTGGGTGGGGGTCTGGGGATCGACGACCGACGTGAAGTGACCCTTGATGTCGGTGAAGCCCACGTTCACGCCCTGGGCGTTGACCCAGAAGCCGACGGTGTCGCTCTGGTTGTTGATACCGGTGACCTGGGTCTGCTGGGAATGGGGGAAGTTTTCCTTCTTGTAGTGGTTCTGTCCGTAGGGTGGGGTGAGGACGTATCCCTTGTTGGGATGGGTGGTGGGAGGAGTACCGCTGCCGTAGTAGCCGGCGATCACACCACTGTCGTTGATGCCGAGGAGCTGGTTGAAGGTGAGATCGGCGGAGTTATTGAGGGTCTGGAAGGTGTAGCTCCAGGCGGGGTTGGCCTCGAAGCCATTGGTGTTGCCCTGGGCATCGGTGGAGAAGCCGACGATGGAGTCGTGATTGTTGATGCCGTTGATCAGGGTGGTGCCGGCGGCGCCGTTGGGGTCGTCGATCGATTGATAGAGGCCACCGGCGTGGATGAACCCGTGCGTCTGGTTGTTCTTGTCGACGTAGGAGCCGACGACGACATCGGAGTTGTTCAGGCCGAAGGCGGTGGTGTTGGTGGAGCCGGGGAACTCGAAGACGCTGAAGTGGCCGCCCCGCTCGAGGAAGGCCGCGGTATCGCCGTTCTTCTTGGTGAGGAAACCGGTAACGTCGCCTTTGTCGTTGACGCCGGCAGCCGTGGCGGCGGTGGCATGAGGAGGATTGACGGCGTGGAAGGACTTGTGTTTGAGGTCATAGGTGTAGGCGTGAGCGTTCCCGTTCTTGTCGACGTAGAATCCCGCGGCGACATCGTGGTTGTTGATGCCCAGGAGCTGGTTCACGGCCGTACCGCCCTTGGGCGTCTTGGGATCGACCACCTTCTTGAACGAGCCTTTGACGTCGGTGAAGCCGAAGTTGTTTCCGGCGGCATCGGCCCAAAAGCCGACGACGTGTCCGGCGTTGTTGACCCCGATAGCCTGAGTCTGCTGCGAATTGGGGAAGTTCTCACCGCTGAAATTGCTGTGGGTGTAGGGCCAGTAGAGCAGGTAGCCCTTATTGGGATGGCTGGTCGGCGGGGTGCCGCTGCCGAAGTAGCCGGCGATGACGTTATTGTCGTTGATGCCGAGCAGCTGGTTGAAGGTTTTGTCGGCAGGGTTGTCGATGGTGTGAAACAGGTACTGGGCCGGCGGCATCTGGACCGGGATGGCAGCCGCGTTGGAGGACGCGTGCGCTTTCCCCAGAGTGGGGTGAAGGGCGGCTGCCTGCGAGCCCTACTGGAGCCAGGGCTAGCCCCAGGAGCCCGGCGACAAATCCGACTGAAACCAACGTCCGTAATCTTCTCATCCGTACTTCCTCTCTCGCTGTTTGTGATTTCGACAGAAGCGATCAGCCGTCCCGTCCCGAAGGGAAGCCGGGCACGCCAATTCGAGTGGAGGTCGATGCCAACGCGACCGCAGGGACACTAGCGTAGGAACACATCTGCTAGCGGATCAGATGTCGCGTCTGCTTGTGGGGTGGGAACGAGCCTCCGGTTCTGTCTTCGCCGTCTAGTCTAAGCGACAGAGTGCGCGTTTATCAAAAGTGTCAGCCCAGGGCGTTAGCATAGGATTTTGAGCGAGGAATGGGTGCCGGACGCCCAGCTCAGAAATCTGAGCGCCTAGGTCAGAACTTGAGCTTGGACTCGAGAGTCGGTATCGGGGCCGCCGTACAAACAGCCTGCGGCTTGTTGTGCGTCGCCTTGCAGATTCCGGCGGTCATCCAGTTGGCCCGCCCGAATATCGCGCGCGCCTGCGGAGTCGACGGACTTTTGAGGTCCTGGGCTATCTGCTGCCACGTCAAGGCCGCGGACTGAGTATCGCCCTGGCTAACGTGGAGGTTGCCCGCGAGGGAGCCGGGAGAGTCGGTCGATGCCTTATTGGCCAGGTCCATCCAGGGAAAACTTCCCTGAGGATTGTAGGCGCTGATTACCGTCTGTTGGGCCGCGGTTGGAGTTTGGAGCAGAGTCTGGTTACGATCTTCTGCCTCGACCGGGGTGAACTTGAGGTAGGGACTGGAGTAGCTGCTCTTGTAAAAACTGAACGTGTTCGTGCTGGGGTAGACGTCATTACTGGTTGACTTCATTAGCGATAACTTAGAGAACTTGCCAAATCGGCTCAATGCGTTGATCGCACTCCAGCGCTCGAACGCGCAGTATGGGCAGAACTCGGCCCCGTAATAGAGAAGCTGCGGGGGCGACGTGCTCAAACCGGTGGCTCCGTGCAAGGGTGTCCACGGGCTGGTCGTCCCACCCGTAGAAACGGAAGCATACGTGCCTGCGGCGGGGTGGGTCAGAGCGTTCAGCACCGACGCGGGCGGCGCGCCAAAGCCGGTAGTCTTCGACGCGGGTGTGTTATTTCCCTTCACGACGAATAGAACGACGACGATAGCAACGATAGCGACCACGGCGCCGAGAGCCCATGGCTTCAAGTACCACGGGGTGGCTTTGGCCTGTGCGGCCCGCCTCGCCCGGGCTGATCTGGGTTTTCCTGTAGGCGATGCAGCGCTTTGCTTGCGGCGCCTCTGTTGACGAGTAGACGTGTTTCTGTCCTCCTGAAGGTTCAGTCGGGGATGTGTGCCGTCTCCGGCGACGCCCCTCATATGAACGGGTCTTTCCTATTCTCGCCTGTTTCTTTGAGATTGAGATTGGAAAGGGTCAGAGTCGAGGCGATGGCAGCTAGGGCTGGAGGCTAAACGGGGGATATTCGTCGGTAATCAGCACAATGGCGTACCCAAGTACGCGATTGTTCCACCGGAACACGCCTTCGACGAAGTCGAAGAGCTGCCGTGGGTAGCGTCCTGTAAATAGAATGACAAACCATGTTACGATCACCACGATTATGGCCGCGATATCCAAAAAGAACAGGACGATGTAGTGAGGAATCGCGAGCAGCCACTTCACCAAGGGCAGCCAGCGGTTCAGGTCCGTTTCCACGTCCGGATACCGATAGTCGAGATAGACCGACTGGTGCTCGTCGGTCGAGGGGTACTGGTCGTCCATAAGTGCCAGATACACGCTCACTCGACTGCTGAACCGCTGAAACTCGAGATTCCAATCGAACCACCAGCGAGGGTACTTACGCCGAAACAGGATCATCAGCAGGGGGCCGGCGAACAGGATGCCTCCGGCGGCGGCAACGTACCGAACCGAGGTGGATCCCGCGGTGGTGGTGGAGGTCTGGCCAGAGACGGTTCCCAGCACGATCAGGATCGGTATCGCGACGAATATGCGGAAGAGCGTGGTCAACCGATTAAGGTCGCGATCGGGGTAGTCGACGGTGAAACTTACGGGGTAGGATGCCGGTTGCATGGGATTCTCCATTCACGGAGGGTTGATGGTAGACGGTTGTCGCTAGACGGTTGACGGTAGACGGTGCGCCGTAGGGAGGGTCGACGGTAACAAAGGTTGCCGGTAGACGGTACCCAGTAGACGGTGGACGGTACGCGGTGGACGGTAAAAGCCTCCTCCTTTACTCGAACTGCCGCTCGTCCGTTGTCAGTTATTCACCTCGTTACCGACGGCACGAAGCGAGTGCCAAACGGAGCGTCGAGCCCCGCTCGGCACTGGTGCGACCAACGACATCGCCGGGCGTCCTGAAGGTCGCCCCTACGTTTCCAACCCCGACATCGCTGGGCGTCCCGAAGGTTGCCCCTACCTTTCCAAGTCCGACATCGCCGGACGTAATAGAGGTCGCCCGTACGCTTCCAAGCCCAGCACCGCCGGGCGTCATAGGTGTGAGACCTGCGTTTCCAAGGCCAACATCCCGGAATGTCGTGGGGGTCGCCCTCACGTTTCCAACCCCGACATCGCCGGGCGTCATTGGTGTCGGCCCTGCGTTTGCACGTAGCCTCCCATGCATGCCCCAGTTGAGACGGATGTCGCGGGTATTAGTGGCAGGGTCCCTTTGGGGGTTTATACATACTGGTGTTTGGGTGCCCGGTACAGTAGGTGTCATTGACCTGCCAGCTTGACGTGCCCGTCGTTCGGACCGTCACGAACGTGATGTGCTCCTTTGAGGTGGGGCCGTACTGCCATATCGTGGCGACTGTGGCGCTGGCTCCGTTCCGGATGGCGTAGTTGATCTGGATCGACTGGGCCGTGTTCTGACATCGACAAATGGGGTTGGCGCCGAGACGGGCAAGCTGATTAGCCCGCTTCTTGAGACCGGACGTCATCGGGCAAAGCGCGTAGTTTCCTTGAACCGGCTTGCAGGCGTAACTCTTTCCGGGATGTGGGACGAAGTCCTGTACGATGCGTCTCACCGCCCAGAAGGGTGAGGACGCGACGACTGCGTGGGTCCGGGCGGCCTTGGCACCGGTGCCAGGACCGAAGAGTCCGAGACCGAGTACAAAGATGAAGAAGAGACAGACTGTGCGAGTCACGATTTTCATATAGCGATTCTCCAGCGTTCGCTCTCAAAACACGATGCGGTTAAGGCTATCTATTGGCACCAGGTCTGAAATTGTTTTAGTGTACATCACGCGTCCACAGCTGGCCGGCATCCAACAGCGTGAGGGAAAGGAATACGGACGCGGTGAAGGCTGCGGCAAGTACATCACTGTTACTGTGAACGGACGTTTCCTCAATCACTCGGCAGCATCGTTGGCCCAAGAGTAAACAGCAGGGTAGCCCAACCCAGGCTCTCGGTGGTCACGATCGGTCCCAGCCCGAGCCGGAATACGGGCCCGTTCCGTTCATGAGTTAGGAGTGGTGGGATGCGGGTTTGTCCCGGCTCGATCCGAACCCGGGCCGAGCCGCCCTCACGCGTATAGGCAAAACTGGCCACCTGTCCAGGGTCCTCGGCAGTCCGGCCGGTATACGTTGTGACTAGGTGGCCGGGACCGAGTACTGGATTTGCGCCGGAGCCGTGGAAATGAGCTTACGCTCTGTAGGCAACCTGTGCCGGGCGAAACGACCACAGCCGGCACGTGAGAGCCTGCCCGACTTCATGATGGGGAGATGGGGCACGAACCAACGCCGGCACGAAGCGCACTATCTGGCTGGCGCGGCACTCCCGAACAAGTCATTCTCCGGAGCGCCCCGATGCTGACGGCCCTTGCTCGAGATATTGCCCCTGGCGCTTGTTGCCGCGGTAACACCGGTCGCAGTAATGCTATCGATCGCACTCCACGACACGCCGCGGCCCTTTGCCAACAATGTCGCATACATTCTGGGCGGAGCCTTTGTGTATGTTGCGTTGGCTATTCTGGGCGTCCTTTATTCAACGGAATTCAGAACTTCGGGCACAATGAACACCCTCAACTCTCAGTCTGGAGGTCGATGTCGCTACTTGGGGCTCTTTTGGTTGCGGGATCCGTCGTTGCATTCCTCAAGCGAAAGGGTAGAAAGCTACCCCCGAGCGGGTGGAGAAGGTCCTGGCCTCGGTCAATCCTGTCAAAGCGTTCTTCCTGGGTATCGTGGTCTTGAGCCCTGGGATTCGCAACCTCACACTGTTCTTTCTCGCATTGACGTTCATCGCCGCGAGTAACCTGCACCCTGTCTCGGCGTCGATCCTCATGCTCGTGTTTGTCGCCATAACCCTTAGCCCTCCAGCGGCTCCGCTGATCGTCGCGCTGACTCGACCACCCGAGAGAGCGAGAGAAATCATCGGTACTTGGTCAAGCTGGCTGGAGAGAAACGGACAGCTCGTCTTGAGTCTTGGTTATTTTTCTGATAGGCGCGAAGCTGCTGATTCAAGGCGCGTACGGATTACTTACGTAGGAAGGTCAATATGCCCGAAGACTTGAATATTGAGGTCGCCCACCATCTCAGCGAGAAGGAGGAGGATGGCGAGGAGCACAAGGGTTCGCTTGAAATTCTCGAGATCCTCGAGGCTCTGCTTCTCGCGGTGGTAACCATAGCAACTGCCTGGAGCGGCTACCAGGCCGCCCGCTGGGACGGCCGGAACGCGCTGCTATATGGAGAGGCCTCGAAGCAGCGCCTGTTTGCCAGCCGCCAGTCTACGACTGTCGGGGCAGTATCTCCTCTACAACGCCTCGACGTTCAATGCCTGGGGCGCGGCGAAGGTAGCCGGCGATTCGAAGCTACAAGCGTTTTACGTCAAGAGGTTCACACCCGACTTCCGCGTCGCGTTCGACGCCTGGCTCAAGACCAATCCCGGCACCAATCCTAAGGCGCCTCCAGGACCGAGCTACATGCCGCAGTATCACAACCCCGCCGCCGCGAGCTCCGCGAAGTTCGACGCGCTGGCCACGCATACCTTTCAAGAGGGCTCAGACGCGAGGGACACTGCCGACAAATATGTAAGAACAACGGTGTTCCTGGCTTCGATCCTATTTCTCATAGCACTGTCCCAGCGATTCAAGTTCAAACTGGTGCGGCGCACGTTGCTCGGCGTCTCTGCGGTTCTCTTGATTTATGCGATGTACACGCTCTTCACGTATCCGATAGCTTGACCGGTCGCCGTCAAGGGCTCCTCTCGACGGCCTCCAGAATTGTGACGGCGTACTTCTTGGGCGATGGCTATCAACTGGAGGTGGCAATCAGGCGGCCAGTCGGCGCTTCAGGTGGTGAAATTGCAGGTGATCTTCCGGCCGGTGGTTCTGATCTACCAAGCCTGGCTACTACGCCCCGCGCTCTGCCGCCGGGTCCGGAGGAGCCGGCCGGAAGCTGCCCCGATGCTACTGGCGCGGCCCCAAGGTCACGGCATATTCCACCCCAGACGAGGACTTGTGGGCGCCATTTTTGGCGCCCGGACAGATCGCGGCGTCGGGACCCTCGGCAAAGAATAGGACCTGACACGCGTCGCACAGCTGCCAGCCGGCCTGGCCGCCCTCTCCCCCGGACTCGGCAGACGGCAGGGTGAACGTCGTGTTGCCCGATTCTTCGGGCTCCCGGCTCTCGTGCCCGAGGTACGCCCCCTCAGCCGTGAGATCTCCCGGGCATGCGCCGAAGTTCCCGGCGGTCGGCGATTGAATACAGCATTCCACACTTGCGGCATAGGTCCCACTGACCGACGGCCTGGGTCCCCGATCTGTCGCCACGGACGTCACCTCATAGGTAACCCCCGTAACGGAGCGGTGTGGACCGCCTATGTAGTCGGCGGGACATACGCCCCCGGTGACCTGAACGGACGTCAGCCCTTCTGGCATGAACAGGGACTGGCACTTCTCACATAATCTCCAATCGGTTCGAACATCCGTCACGGGTACCTCCATTCATTGCGACGAATTGTCTTCAGTGAATCGCTCGTAGCTGCTGGAAACTGTGGCCAAGGTAACTTCGTCTGTCCACATGCGGGATCTACTGTCTGATGGCTAAATTTGTTTGCGTCACGCCATCCTTATCAAGCCGGCGCAGGTGTGGCTTGCTTGGCATGCCGGCTCTTCAGGCCCAGGACCTTCGACTTCGGCCTCGTCGCCTGACGCCGGCGTAACCGGCGTCACCCACCTGGCTACAACATACGCGACGACGACGGTGACGATGACCAACGGCATCGCCGACAGACCGTCAGATCCGAGAAGGACGGTTGCCAGGAGTACCGAGGTCAGAGGCAAATCCAGCATCACCACGGTCATGGCACCTATGCCCATGGCCACCGCGGGGACGAGCGCAAGCGAGAACGCGTGCGACAACAGGACGCCGCCGGCGGCGCCAATAAACATGGCGGGAAAGGTAGGACCACCGCGGAATGTGGCCAAGGACGCACCGTACGCGATGCCCTTGCACAGTATCAGGAGTAACAGCGCTCCGACGCTATAACCCGCCGCGTTTCCTATGAACGGACCCAGGTCATTCTGGCCTGAGAACAGCACGTCGTTGATGCTGTGTCCCGTTACCTGCGCATAGAGAATGGCCATGGCAGCGATGACCAGGGCTATCGCCGGGCTGAGCAGCAGCAGCCGCTGCTCGACGTGTGGGCGGATCGCGAGCCCGAGTCTGCGGATTCCGATCCCGAGAGGAACGGCTGCGACTCCTATGGCCAGGGCCCACAGGAACTGTGTCCCGGTCGGGTGCACGTACGTCGGGAGAGACGGAATAGTCAGGGATGCCGAACCGAACCCCGTGAGGTTGTCGAGCCCGATCGCAGTGAGGAATCCAATTCCTGCGCACAGAAGGCCGGGAAGCAGGACCAAGGTCTGCTTCGCCCCGGCGAGCCCCAGCCGCCTCCATCAAGAGGAAAGCCCCGAGAATGGGTGATCCCAGAAGAAAGGCGATCCCGGCAAAGGCACCCGCGGCGCCCACTACCGCCATGGCCTGGGCGGGAGAGTCCCGTTTCACCAGCCACACGGCCAGAACTGCCAGACCACCGCCGAGGGCAATCAGCGGCGCCTCCGGTCCAACGACGGATCCCAGGGCAATCGAGACGAACGCCGCGATCAGGACACCCGGAAGCTCAATTGGTGTCGGCGCTGGGTGTGACTTGAACCCATCGGCAGGGGAGTGTCCGCCGCGCCCAGGCAGATATTTGATCGTCAGCGACACGAGAACACCCGCGATAAAGAGCACTGGTAGCGGCCACCACGCCGGCGCCTGGCTATGCTGGCTCAGTCCCAAGGCTTGAGGCAGGTCCACGAAGGCCCAGGTCTGCGTTCTGGTGATGAATCGGAGAAAGAAGTAGGCAAAGGCAGATATAGGCACGCCAAGGATTGCCACCAGAACGAGCAGCACTGCATACTGCCTGGTCCGCATCACCTGAAGGGGATCCGGCTCGGGCGCGCCACGCTGGTCGGAGTTGCTCTGCATGTGGAACTCTCCTCACTATCGCCTGTCAGTGCGAGAGCCGGAATTCGTCGGCCCGTCCACTATGCGAGGTTACTCCACCTGTTGCCGGTTTACACTATCCGTTTGGCCAAAAGAGGGCAGGTGCATCGGGGCCGGAGTCACTCCGCCTGGAAATGGGCGCACTTATTGTCGGTCGACTCTGCCACCATCCTGACCTGAACGTCCGGGTGAAGACGCGAGAGACACGGGGTGAGATTCAACAGTTGCAGCTTCGGTCCGGCGCGCGGCGAAAGGCCCCGGGATCCAAGACAGGGGCGTCTTGCTCAGGTAGTCACTCCCCGTCCGCGCAGCCGTGCGGTTCCCGAAATGCTAGAACCTCGTCATTGTTGGACGCTCGTAACGCTGGACCGTGAAGCCATCTTCCCAGACCTTCGTGCCGCACGGTTGGAAGTGCAATCGCTCGTAGTACGCACGTAACCCCGCGTTGTCGACCCAGCAGTCCAACCGCACGCGGCTTCGCCCTGACTGATGAGCGATCTTTCCGACCTCGTCAAGGACCCGGGATCCGAGTCCGCGACCCGCCCATGCGCGACGGACCGCAAGGCTGTGAACGTAAACTGCGACCGGCGGCTGGTCTCCCCAGACTTCTTCATCGTGGTCGAGCAAGCTGAAAGTTGCCACGGCCTTGTTTGAACCCGCCGGCCTTGCGATGTACACCTGTCCGAGACTGATCCGTTCCGCCAGCACGGAGTTTGGTATCTCCGCCGACCATTGGCCGGTAATTCCTTTCTCGATCAGCCATTGTCGCGCTTCGCGTAAGATGTCGAGAACTTCTTCGCGCTGCGATTCACTTGCACGGACGACGATGATATCGATGTCTTCGCGACTCACGCAGCTTTCCTCGGTGTCTCAGATCACATGCTCGAGCGGGTTGGTTTCCCGTGCTCTGCAGCTACCATGGAGCACACACTTCGGGAGGTGGCATCAATGACGACTGCTCATCCTATTGTTCACGTCGATATTCCAGCGCGCGATCTGAGCGCAACGGCGGACTTCTATCGAGACGCACTAGGTTGGAACATCGATAACGCAATGCCGGGCTACCCTATGTTCAGCGTTGAAGGCGGACCGGGAGGAGGCTTCGTAGAATCCGGCAGTGCGGGCTTGGGGTCAGTGATGGAGGGAGTGCTCATTTACCTGAACACTTCAGACATTGATGCATCGCTACGTGAAGTCGAGGACCACGGCGGAAGCACCATCCGGCCGAGGACGGAGATTGAGGGCGGGCACGGCGCGTTCGCCATCTTCAAAGATCCAAGCGGTAACATGCTCGGTCTGTATCAGCCCCCCTCCGGTTAGAACGCTCCGTACTTTCATCTTTCCGGCTGCCTGCATGAGCCCTTCGGCCTAGTCTGCCGGCCCGACCAACTCTTGATGGCAGCATGGAAACGTAGTGCGCCTAAGCACGACCACGCAACTAGGCGAGAGCGCATGCAGCTGCTGCCAGCCGGTCAGGTCGCGCTTGACCCGGTAGGTCTTGGCCCATAAGGGGGAGCTCTCACGTCCACGCGGGATCCAGACTCCGAGGGGACTCTCCGTTACTGGATGGGCCCGCGGATGGGTGGTCCGCCGGAACGGTGAGCCGAAATCGGTGGAGTAGGCAAAGACATCCTCGGCGGCGCGAGGGATAGATTCTTGTCTTGAAAACGCACTGCTCGCATCATCATCCGACTCAGTCGGGAACAACCAGCCGCGACAGATCCCAGCCGAGTCACGAGTCGTGGCCGGCACCTATACCAGTGGACAGTCGTCCTAGCCCTGTCGGCGCACCCTCATTAGACAAACGAACGGGGCGCGGGTATCGGCAATGGCATAAGGTTGGACCAACACTGTGTCCCCGCACCCGCTCAGGACGAATCTGGTTTCTCGGAGCCCGCCATGAACGTCGACCTGGCAAGATCGCAGTTCGCCATGACCAGCATTTACCACTTCCTGTTCGTGCCTATCACGATCGGCACGGCCTTTCTGGTTGCCTTGCTGCAGACCCAGTGGCATCGCTCAGGGGATGAGCACTACTACCGGCTGACTCGGTTTTTTGGAACATTGCTCCTCATTAACATGGCGATCGGAGTTGTTACCGGACTGGTTCAGGAGTTCCAGTTCGGAATGAACTGGTCGGCGTATTCCCGGTACGTTGGCGGCGTGTTCGGCGCCCCTCTGGCGATGGAAGGTCTTCTGGCCTTTTTCCTTGAGTCGACGTTCATCGGTCTGTGGCTCTTCGGTTGGGGCAAGCTGTCCAAGGGCCTGCACCTGTTCTGCATCTGGATGGTTGCCCTCGGAACAGCACTGTCCGCGGCATTCATCATGGCGGCCAACTCGTGGATGCAGCACCCCGTGGGGTACTCCATAAACAGCAAAACCCACGTTGCCCAGCTCAACGACATCTGGGCGCTGCTCACGAACCCCGTATTTCTGTTAGCTTACGCGCACGTGCTGCTGGCCTCTCTCGTGACCGGCTGTCTGTTGATGCTCGCGGTGTCGTCATGGCACCTCCGTCGACAGATCGAGGTTCCGGCGTTCCACAAATCCGCCAAACTGTCGATCGTCATTCTCATCCCCACCATCATGGCTACTATTTTTATCGGGAGCGAGCTGGGAGTGGTGGTTACACGCTATCAGCCAATGAAAATCGCGGCAGCGGAGGCGCAGTGGGGCAATTGCTCATCATACTGCCCGTTCTCACTCTTCCAGATCGGCGGCGGAAATGACGACCACAACCCAATCGAGATCATTCTCATCCCCGGCCTGCTGTCGTTCCTGGCGACCAATCACTTCGATGGCAGCGTCACGGGAATGACCACTCTCAATCAGCAAGACCAAGCGAAGTACGGAGGCGGCAACTACGTTCCCATCGTAATCATTCAGTACTGGTCCATGCGGGTGATGGCGTACCTGGCGACACTGGTGTTGTTGATTTCTCTCTGGGGAGGATGGCTCCTCTACCGGCGGAAACTCGACACTTCGCGGTTGTTTTTGCGGGTGGGCATATGGGCAGTCGTGACTCCGTTTCTCATGAACACGGCGGGATGGATGCTGACCGAGAATGGCCGCCAGCCGTGGATCGTTCAGGGGCTGATGAAGACATCGAATGCCGTCTCGCCGCTTGTCTCCTCGGCCGAGATCTGGATAAGCATCCTCGGCATTCCTCGCGGTCTATATCGTTCTCGGTGTGATCGACGCCAGGCTGATGATCCGCTATGCCCGGCAAGGGCTCGGACCGGACAGCTCTCACCAGGATGAGGCTGAAGACACCACGTCAGAGCCGGCATTGGTGTATTAGGAGAGACAGGAATGGGACTCGATACGCTCTGGTTCGTTTTGATCGCGGTGCTCTGGGCGGGGTTCTTTGTTCTGGAGGGGTTTGATTTTGGCGTTGGCATGCTGCACACGTTCGTGGGCCAAAGCGAGCCGGAACGGCAGGCGGCCATCAACACGATCGGGCCGTTCTGGGATGGTAACGAGGTGTGGCTGATTGTGGCCGGCGCGGCAATCTTCGCCGCCTTTCCCGCATGGTATGCCACGATGTTTTCCGGACTCTACCTCGCCCTGGTGCTAATTCTCGTCGCGCTGATGGGGCGTGGAGTTTCGTTCGAGTATCGAACGAAAAGCCCGACCAAGGAGTGGCGTTACCGCTGGAGCTGGGTGTTGACGGTCTGCAGCGCGCTTGTACCGCTGCTCATCGGAGTGGGGCTCGGGGATTTGCTTCACGGCCTGCCAATAAACAAGAACGGTGACTACACCGGGAATTTCTTCAATCTGCTCACGCCATTCGGATTGTTTACCGGCATCACCCTACTAGCTCTGTGCCTGCTCGACGGGGCCGCGTTCCTCTCGCATAAGACCACGGACGCGGTTCGCGAGCGATCGCGGTCGCTAGCCGAAAGGCTCTCGCCGATCGCCCTGGTCCTGGCCACGGTCTGGGGAATCTGGACTCAGGCGGCCTACGGTCACAATGCTTGGGGCGTCATTCTCGTGGCCCTCCTGATCCTCGCGGCCGCCGCCGCTGTCTGGTTCATCAGGGCCGGCACTGAGGGCAGGGCATTCGCCGTGGTGGTCGTCGCTATGGCCTCGGCGCTCGCCGCGCTCTTCGTTGATCTGTACCCCAACGTGATGGTCTCGACCACGTCGAAAGCGTTCAACCTTACGGTCTCAAACAGTGCCGCCGGCCACTACGCCCTGCAGGTGATGTCCATCACCGCGCTCATCTTTCTTCCGGTGGTCCTTATCTACCAGGGCTGGAACTACTACGTCTTCAGGAAGCGCGTGAGCGCACCGCCCTCTCAGGCTGCGCCGCCTGCACCCTCTGCACCACCAACCGAGCCGGCGCCGGATCCCGCCCCTAGTTTGTAATCTGCAGAGCGCACCGCGATGACCGCGGATAGAGCACAGTCGACATGAGGAACTGTCCGCTGCTGAGATAGTCCGACAGCCAACCGAGCCTTGGCCCTTTGTCACCCCGCTCCTCGCATCTCCTGGTATGGGTGCACTCGCATGGAGTGGACCCCCGCGGCGAGGCGCGGAACATCCGATATCTGCGGCGAGCAGGACGAAACGCCGGCCGCACGTCGCCCTTATGCCGAGCACGATGGTCGTGCCGTCGATCATCTCGATCAAGCCGGCGTGGAAGCCGCCCACGAAGGACACCATTAGCGCGCCGACCGTCCTAATGGTCCAACTCGTAGACGGGTGCCGGACGGCGAGAACTCTGCCGTCAGCCGGCCACGGGCTGGAGCCGCTCGCCGCTTACGTCCAGTGCCACTCCCGGATCTCCGGTGGATCTTCAAAGTTATCGTCCGCATACTGCACCGCCTTCTCTATCGCCGCCTGACATTCCGTCACGAGTGCCGGCGCCTCCGACGCAAATCGCACCGACCGTTTTAGGGCCTCGCTTGCGAGGTCGTAGCGGCTCATGCCGTTGAGCACCACCATCCCGAACGGCGTTGTCGTCGTGCCTTGCTCGTTGAACCCGCGAACATGGAATCGTTCGCAAGCTGAGCGCGGGGAGCCGTTCGCACTAGCAGGCGGCGGATCTACCCAACCCTCTATGGCACCCCAAGCAGGTTTTATGTCAACTGCGGCTTTTCCTTTGGCCGCAGCGTGTGATGGCCGGCTCATGATAATGCGCGTAAACGTGCTCAGCTTGGGGGCGTTCCAGAAGGAAGCTCCGTAGAGTACGGCCGCCCACTCAACAGGAATATCCGTGACTTGACCCTGTGCCTGTTCGGACGGAGAGGCACACGGAATCGTCCCGACTGCCCGTTTGCACAGTGACGAATCAGGCGGAAAGGGCTACACTGTCGGTAACCAGCCCGAGGGGATTAGCAGCAGCTCAGACAATCCTCCAGCGAAAATACGGCCTTGACCTGATTCTTGAACGGTGGTCCGGGCGCTACGCTGAGAAAAGCTTTGGACCGCGCAATCACATAGAGAGCCGACGAGAGGAATGCGGGAATGGCGGACAAGCGATCGCGGCGACTTGCGGAATTCATCGAACCCCTTCGTGTAACCCCGGGTAAGAAAGTACATCTGGCCAAGGATTTCGATCCCGGCTACAAGGCCGGCTTTCTTAAGAAGAAGGACGGCATCGAGCTTCTGAAGACGGGTGTCGAAATCCTGTGCGAGTATCAGGCTCGTCTGGCGGCGCAGGATACGTATGGCGTGCTCATGTGCTTGCAGGCGATGGACGCCGGGGGAAAAGACGGCACTATCGGGCACGTGATGAGCGGCGTCAATCCGCAGGGCGTGCACGTGAACAGCTTTAAAGTGCCCTCGACCGAAGAGCTAAATCATGACTTCCTGTGGCGATATGCCAAGCGGCTGCCGCAGCGGGGTGAGATCGGAATCTTTAATCGCTCGCACTACGAGGAGGTGCTCGTGGTCCGCGTGCATAGCGGGCTTCTTGATAAACAGCGGCCTGCCGGAAAAGGCGAAGCGCCGCGGCATCTGGGCTCGCCGCTATCGGGAGATCAACGACTGGGAGCATTATCTGGTCGACAACGGTTTCGTCGTGGTAAAGCTGTTCTTGAATCTCTCAAAAGAAGAGCAGCGCAAACGATTCCTTAAGCGGGTCGATCTTGCCGGAGAAGAACTGGAAGTTCTCGGCGAACGACGCCAAGGAGCGCGTGTACTGGGAGGAATATCAGAAAGCCTTCTCGGAGATGTTATCGAACACATCCACCGAGTGGGCTCCCTGGTATGTCATCCCGGCCGATCACAAGTGGTTCGCGCGCATCTGCGCGTCCGCGATCATGGCCCAAACCCTGATCGGCATCAACCCGCAGTATCCAACCGTCGGGGCGGAGCAGCACGAAGAGCTTTTGGTGGCCAAGGCGGAGTTAGAGGCGGAGGCGCCGGCAGGCGCGCCAGCCGACCCCTTCAAGGCCGAGCTGAAAGCCAAGGCGGTCAAACGGCGAGGACGCGAGGAACGAGTGGCTGCCGCAAACGGGAAGGCGAACGAGGAGCCGACGCCAGATTCAGTTCAGGCCGCCGTTGCCGGTAGTCCTCCTGAGTAACGTGTTTGCCGGGCATGCACGCCTCGTATACACAATCTCAGATATCGCGGCCATTGACTAGCCGCTGAAGGAGAACGCAATGGCGACCACCACATCGACCGCCGGGCCAATGTCAGACCCTCACAACTGGTATGCCCTGGCACAAGAGGCCCTGACGGAAAGCTGGGCGTCGACCCGAAGGTCGGACTATCGGCGAAGGAGGCCGCTGCCCGCCTCGCCAAAGCCGGGCCGAACGAGCTTACCGGCTGAAAAGCCTGTTCCCGGCTGGCGACAATTCCTGAACCAGTACCGGAATTACATGCAGCTGATCCTGGTCGCGGCTGGGGTGCTGTCCCTCGTTATCGCCCAGTACAACACGGCGATCGTCGTGCTTCTGATCACCGTTCTAAACGCGGTAGCGGGGATTCGGCAGGAGGGCAAGGCCGAGAGCGCGATGAACGCGCTGAAATCGATGATGAAGCAAACCGCCCGGGTACGGCGGGACGGAACCGAGTCGACGTATTCCCTCGGAAGAAGTGGTCGTGGGCGATGTCGTCCTGCTGGCGGCGGGGACAACGTACCTGCCGACGGCCGGCTCATTGCGGCGACTTCACTGCAGATCGATGAGTCGGCTCTGACCGGTGAAAGCGTGCCGGCTTCCAAGGATCCCGCCACGCTGTCTCAGGACTGATGTCGGCCTTGGCGATCAGGCCGACATGGCATTCAGCAATACTCCTGTCACCCATGGCAGCGGCGTGATGATCGTGACTGCCACCGGGGCCGATACTCAAGTGGGGAAGATTGCCGGAATGCTGGCCGCTACGCCGCCCGAGAAGACGCCGCTGATGAAACAGCTGGACGTTCTTACATTGTGGATCGCCGGCGCCGCCGGACTCACTATGCTGATCATGTTTGTCCTCGGGGCATCGCGTGATCAGTCACGAACAGTCCTCTTTACCACGGCCGTCGCGCTTGCGATTGCCGCCATTCCCGAGGCAATGCCAACGGTGCTGCAAGTGATTCTGTCGGCTGGCTCGACCCGCCTCGCCAAACACAATGCGGTGGTAAAGGATCTCGGCTCGGTCGAGACGCTTGGGGCGACGTCGGCCATCAACTCCGATAAGACCGGCACGCTGACCATGAACCAGATGACGGCGGTCGAGGTCGTCGATCCGACCGATCGCTACACTATTTCCGGCATTGGATACGGCCTCGAAGGGGGGTGAAACATGCGGCCGGCAAGACGGACACCATCGAAGACGCCATCCTGCCGTATATCATGGCTAACGACGCGAAGTTCGTGGATGGAAAAGTCGTGGGCGACCCTACCGAAGGTGCCCTGTTGATCCTCGGACACAAGGCCGGACTGGATGTCGGCCAAACGCAGGAAGAGCTGCCACGGCTCGCCACCCTCCCATTCGACCCCACCTACAAGTTGATGGCGACGTTTCACGAGGCGAAGGATTCCTCCGGGAAGTCGGTCGTCCGCTGCTACGTGAAAGGCGCGGCGCCGGCCGTGACCGAACGCGCGTCGACTTCGGCCCTCTCGAATGGCGCCTCGCTCCCGTGGGACGCAGATCTAAAACGCCGCTCGGATGAGAACAGTCGAGCGAATGGGAAAGACGGGGCTACGCGTTATGGCCGCCGCGGTCCGCGACCTGGACCACGACCAAATTCGACCCTTCTGGTAACCTGCTGGACCACGTCCGCGACCTGCAGCTGACGAGCCTGGTGGGCATGATCGACCCCCCGCGCGACGAGTCGAAAGCCGCGGTCGCCGCCGCTCAGGCGGCGCACGTCCGCGTTCGTATGGTGACCGGCGACGACGTCGTTACCGGCGCCGCCATTGCGGAAAAACTGGGGATCCCCGGCGAGGCCATTCTCGGCTCGGACTTCGCCGCGCTATCGGAAGATGAGCAGGCAAGCAGGATTGAAGATATCGGCGTGATCGGCCGCGTGGCTCCTGAGCACAAGGTGCTGATCGTCAAGACGCTGCAGAAAACAGGGCAACGTCGTGGCAATGACAGGCGACGGCGTAAACGACGCTCCGGCGATCAAATCGGCCGACATCGGTATCGCCATGGGCACCGGGACCGAGGTGGCCAAGAACAGCGGCCGCATGATCCTCACGGACGACAACTTTGCCACCATCGTCAATGCCGTTCATGAAGGCCGGGCGCTCTACGACGATCTGATGAAGTACGTCCGCTTCATGCTCTCCCTTCTCGTCGCGTACGTGGTTACGTTCCTCCTGGCCAGTCTTCTGAATATCGCGGGGGGACAGCCTTTCTCCGCTACGCAAATCCTCTGGATCAACTTCGCCGTGACCGCTGCCATCGGGACGACCCTAGGTATGGATAAGGAAGCTCCCGGGTTGATGCTGCGCCGCCCGAGGCCTCGTGGCGCCCAGATCATGACTCCCTCGATGATGATCACGGTAGGGTTGGCCGGCCTCTATATGGCGGTGTGGCTGGACTCTTGATCGCCTACAGCAAATCTCACTACGGTAGCCTGGTGATTGGGTCGACCATAGGTCTGGTGGCCTTCACGCTCATGCTCGTCGTTACGGCGTATCAGTCTCGGAGCCAGACGGATTCCACCATCCGGATGAGCACGTTCGACAACCGGACGCTCAACTTGGTCGTCCTAGCAGAGATCTTCCTTGCAGTCCTGCTTACCAGAGGGGGAGCACTTTCGAATCTGCTGGGCACTGTGCCGCTCACGGCGACCCAGTGGTTGCTGGCCTTGGCGCCGGCGGCACTTATGTTCGTTCTCTGGGAAGCGGTCAAGGAAGTCGTGCGCCGGAGGGCGCCAGCGAAAGGCGAGAGCGAGGAGATCACGACCGACCAGCCTGATCGCTCGGCCGTGGCGACGGTGAGCGGGTAAATGAGGGTCCTCCGGATTGCGATGCCTATCCAGGGAATTGATCCTGGGCCCGGGGCACTGTCCGGGATGAGGTCCCGGCCTACTTTCGCCGCCCGGCCAACGTTCCTACTTTCTCGGTGAGGACTAATCCATGAATAGCGATGCTGTAGCGGCTAGAGTGGCGGCCTGGATCGCATTACTGGCGGCTGTCGCCGCCGTAGTCGCGCTTGTTCTGCTGGTCTTCAAAAACGTGTTGACGCTGCTGGTCGTGCTGGCCGCTCTCGCCATCGCCGGCGCCGCCACGTGGATCGTTCTGTCTCGGACCGGAATCGTTCGGTACCTCGGGGCGGCAATCCTGATCCTTGCCCTTATCGCGGCCGGGGCCGCTCTGATAACACGGGGCGCGCTCGATGAGTTGGCTGCGTTGGTCCTGGCCCTGATCATATTTGGTGTTGCGTCCCGCTGGGCGATTCGAAGCCAGGCGACGGCAGCCAAATCTATTACGGTCTCGACGTGGAACCGAAGCAGGGCGGCAAGCGCCCGCGAAAGTCCGTCTTGATCATGAACCCGAAGTCAGGAGGCGGAAAGGTAGATAAGTTCTTCCTCGTCCCTGAAGCGAAGAGACGGGGTATCGAACCGATCCTCCTGCAGCCGGGCGACGATCTCCGGCAACTCGCGGCCGACGCCGCGATTACGGCCGACGTCATAGGTATGGCGGGAGGGGACGGCTCTCAGGCCCTGGTGGCTCAGGTCGCGATGGAGCGTGGCCTGCGAATACGTTTGCGTCCCAGCCGGCACCCGCAATCACCTAGCCCTGGACCTCGGGCTCGACCGGGACGACGTTGTTGGCGCTCTCGAGGCCTTCAATTCGCCGATTGGCCGGACCATCGACCTTGGGTTCGTCAACGGGCGCATATTCGTCAACAACGTGTCCCTTGGTGTGTACGCGGAGATCGTACAGTCTGACGCCTACCGCGACGCCAAGCTGCAGACCATGGAGCAGAAGCTGCCTGCAGTTGGTGGGTCCCAAGGCCGAGCCGTTCGATCTCAGGTACCGCGGCCCCGATGACATGGAGCACAGCTCAGCGCAGATGATCCTTGTCTCCAACAACCCATACCGGCTCACGAGCCTGGCAGGCATGGGGTCGCGTCCGCGAATGGACACCGGACTGCTGGGCATCGTGGCTGTCGAGATCAAGAACCCTCAAGATATGGCTGAGCTAATATCGCTCGAGGCGGTGAGGCAGGTTCCTCGATTTCGCGGCTGGCGGGAATGGACCGCCAGCGCAGTTCGAGGTCATGTCGGCAAAAAGGTCGCCGCGGGCATTGACGGCGAAGCCATCATGCTGGACTCGCCGCTGCATTTCACGATCACCCCGGCCGCTTTGATGGTCCGGCTGCCACCTCAATCACCGGGACTGTCCCCGGCCGCTCTGGCGCCGGAGCTCAGTCGCGAGGGCGCGGCGATGCTCTGGAGAATAGCCACTGGATCGGCTGATTCAGCCGAGAACATGGCTCCGAAAGAGACGGAGATTCGTCGATAACGAGCGGTCAAGATCTGACTAAGACCCGTTTACGGCCAGGCGAAATTGCGCGAACAAACGGACAAACTATCGATATTCCGGCCGTGCATCCGCTTTCCAGGGTAGACCCAGACATCCCCACGCCTTGAGGTGGAATGCCCCCGAGGTACTGCGAAAGCGAGCTCTACCTTCCTTGTTTACTCTCGGGCCATCATAGCTACGGCCTCCCGCTCTAGATCGGCGTACGCTTCGCCGCTGACATCGACTGCCACGCGGTTGATCGTGCCTCCCTTGAATCTCCACGGCATGACACCCGGGTAGTCTTCGGTCACTGGGGCGCCGCTGTCCCAGCCAACGCAGAGGCCGTCACCGGTCAAAGCGAAGTACCCCGGCTGTGTTTTGATTTTGGTTTCACCTACCTTTTTGTCGGCGAAGTACAGCGAGAGCGTGCCGTAGGCGACTCCGCGGGGCTCCTCGCCTTCCTTTTCGAACGCGGCCGAAAGGATGAGCGCGGAGCCGGTGGGGATCTCCTCCGATGAGCTAACCTTTTGTTCCACAATGCCCACGAAATTGTTCACGTAGTGGAGATGCTTGTCTTTGACGTACAGGGCCTGTCCGCCGAAGTGGCTACCTTGAGCGAAAATCACTCCCTCGGCATTCCCATCGGGGTTGTCGACGACCGCCCCGATCGCGAAAGAACGATTGCGAACGCTGACCGCTTGCGCCTCAGGTACCTCGGAGGTACCCGGGAAATACACGTATCGCGTACGCGGTTTGGACAGCTGGGGTCGAGGCTCCAGAAGGATCTCCAGTGGCGTCCGGTCATCTAACGGGAATGCCTGGTTTGCTCCCGCCTCGCTGTACCAGAGGGCGATCATTTCCTGAAGCTTCTCGGGGAATTCATCGGCGAGATTTTGAAGTTCCGCGCGGTCGACGTCGGTATGGTACAGCTCCCAGGTGTCCTTGCCGAAGTTGCCCCAACCGGCGATCGTCGGATGCGTGGTTATGGCCTTCCAGCCGTCATGATAAATAGCTCGCGAGCCCAACATCGAGTAGAACTGCGTGGTGTGCTTTGTCGGCACTTTCGCGTCGTCAAAGCTGTACACCATGCTCGTTCCCTGGATCGGCGTCTGTGTGTAGCCATTCACCACTTCGGGCGCCTCGACCCCGGTGGCCTCCAGAACCGTGGGCACGATGTCGATAGCGTGATGGTACTGATGCCGGACCTCGCCGCGCGCCTTCATTCCCTTCGGCCAGGAAACGATGCAAGGATCGGCGCACCCTCCCTCGAATTCGTACCGCTTCCACATCTTGAACGGCGTGTTGAAGGCCATGGCCCAGCCGGTCGGATAGTGATTGTAGGTCTTGGGAGAGCCGAGATCGTCGAGCATGGCCAGGTTCGCCTGCAGGTCGTCGGGAATGCCGTTAAAGAATTTGCACTCGTTGACCGAGCCGTTCGGTCCGCCCTCTCCGCTGGCTCCGTTGTCCGAGACGACCACGACGAGAGTGTTTTCCAGCTGGCCCATCTCCTCCAAGTACTGGAGCAGGCGGCCTACGTGATAATCGGCGTGGGACAGGAACCCGGCATACACTTCGGCCATGCGGCAGAAGAGGCGCTTCTCATCTTCTGACAGGCTCTCCCACGGCCGGGTGAAGTCGACCTCCGGGAACGGTTTACCGTCGGGCCCGGTCCTGGTCGTGGCCGTTCCGAGTGGATTGACGGGCGGAATCTGGGTGTCTTCCGGAACGATTCCGATCTTCTTCTGGCGCTCGAGTGTCTGCTCGCGGATCGCCTCGTAGCCCATGTCGAACTTGCCGCGATACTTCTCGATCCATTCCTTCGGAGCGTGATGCGGCGCGTGCGCCGCGCCGGGGCAGTAGTAGAGGAAGAACGGCTTTTCCGGCGCGACGGCCCAGAGGTCCTGGATGAATCCCAGCGCCTTGTCGGTGATGTCGTCGGTGAAGTGATACCCTGCCTCCGGAGATGCCGGCTGCTCGGCCGGATGATTGTCGTAGGTGATGTCGGGATACCACTGGTTCGTCTCGGCTCCGAGGAATCCATAGTACCGCTCAAATCCCCGGCCAAGCGGCCAGTGGTCCTTGGCCGAAGCCAGGTTCATCTCGTCACCGGCGACGAGATGCCACTTTCCGACCATAAATGTGCTGTAGCCCTGCTGTCCCAAGACGGCCGGGATCATGGCGTTTTCGAACGGTATGTGACCATTGGAGGATGGGAAGCCGGTAGCTCCTTCCGTAATGCAGGCCATGCCGTTCATGGTGTGGTTGCGCCCGGTCAGGAGGCACGAGCGCGTCGGCGAGCACAGCGCGGTGGTATGCCACTGCGTGTAACTGACGCCGTTCTTCGCGACGCGGTCGATGTTAGGAGTCTCAATTGGGCCACCGTAGCAGCTCAATGCCCCAAATCCGACATCGTCGAGCACTATGTACAGGACATTTGGCGAGCCCTCTTTCGCCTTCGGCTGCTCGTACGGTTCCCAGTCCGGAACCGAGTCCCGGACATCGATGTTGACGACACCTTTAAATGGCTTGGGCATTGATCTTCCTCCTCCTCTGGATCGTTGTAATGAAGTCCGGGTTATCAAGCTGGAGTTACTTCGGTGGAGGTCTTCACGGGCCAGTTAACGGGCTGCAAGCGCCCTAAACTGCGCCACACCATGTCAAATGTTGAAGTGGCCGCAAATTTAGACGTGGGCTTCGCTGGGCAGCGAGCGCGCCACGCAGCCCGATTAGCGCTGCAAGGTCAGCGTACCGTTGGGGCGTGACGGCTGCCCCGTACAGACGGTCAATCGGAATCGTTGACTTGGGCATGTACCCTGCCCGAAAGGATAGGATGAGCCGGGCGGCGGCGCATTGCCTCCTGCTTGCCCTGCTCTATGGCCGGGCGAGGCGTGGTCGATCGCGCCGATCATTGGCCAGCGCGGCAGATGGGGCCCGGCGCTTCTCCCGGGGTTTTACCCGTAGCTTGGTCCCCCATCCTCGGGCGAGGCACCATCGACGGCGAGTGATCCGGCGGCATCTCTGATCGGTGCCCGGAACCTTGACCGTGATCGTGTGGGTGGCGCGGGCACGTCGACCCGCTCTTCGTCTAACCCCGGAGCTCGCTTCAGATAGCCGGCGTACCACTCTGACAGTGGCTCCGCCGACAAACCGTGAGCCACCACGCTGAGAAGAATAGTAAATGTGGCCGCTGCCACGAGGGTATCGTAAGGCCGGCCTCCGGCTTTGAACTCCGTCAGCGCGAGGAGCGTGAACACCACCGACGCGAGCCCCCGCGGTCCGAACCATCCCATTACCAGAACCGTAGGCGCACGAAAGTGCGTTCCAATCATCGCAATGGCAACTGGTACCATTCGCACGACGGTCAGGCTCAAAACGGCATAAACCACGGGGAGCCAGCCGACCGGCGATTTCACCAGAGCCGTGACCAGGGTGAGCCCAAATATGGTCCACACCAGCACCGTAAGGGAGGTGCCGAACGCGTCGGTGAATTCGAGCCCCTTGGCGAAGCGATTCCTCGAAGCGCCAAAGGCCAGACCTCCGACAAAGGCGGCGACGAAGCCATTGCCTTGAAGAGCGACCGCGGCCAAATATGTGAGGAACGCGAGAGCAAGCACTCCGATCTGCTCCGTCTCCGGCGACGACCATGCATGTCGCAACGCCTGCTTCAACAACCAGGCTCCTCCCAATCCGACGGCCAGACCCACACCAGCCCCAATCACGAGCTCGAACACGGCGTGGGCGAGCCAGTCCTGATGAGAATTTCCCTCGGACGCAACGGTGAATGCCAGGAACAGCGCTACGAGGGGGGTGGCGATGCCGTCGTTGAGCCCGCTCTCCACGTTAAGCGCCCTTCTGATGCGGACCGGCACGTTCGGATTGTTGAAGATAGCCAAACCCAGGGCCGCATCCGTTGGGGCAAGGATTGCGGCCAACAGGGCGCAGAAGGCAAGCCCTTCACCTCCGTACAGAGCGAGTCCGACGACAGTTCCAAGAACGATCGTAAGGGGTAGGCCAATCGCCAGAAGGCGAAAGGGCAATGCTGCGTCATGCTCGAAGGCCCGAACGTTCAGCGTAGACGCGTCCGCAAAAAGAACCACGGCTAGCGTGAACTCAGTGACTAGCCGGATGGATTCGGCAGTGATCGTTGGGTTCATCAGATCGAATACGGCCGGACCGATGAGGAGACCCAGAGCCACAAATATGATGGGCATCGAGATCGACCATCGGGCGAGCCCTCGCGCAACAGCCGAATAAACTACCACAGCGAGAGCAAGCACGGCGAGTCCGCCCATCGCGCTCACCGCAACCACCCGCCATTACGTGCTGGGCTGAAGGGCGCGGGACGATGATTCATCAGACTCCCTCCCCACAGGTCTTATTCGGGCGCAACTTGTTCTTCTGGTTCTGCGCCGAGGCCGGGGTATGGAAGAGTCGAAACAGTACGCCCCGGCAACGTAGCCGGGGCGCTGGTACGACTCTGTCGTTGAGGACCAGATCTAGCTGGCGAACTCCTTGGTGAGCTCTGCTTCCTGCTCCTTGGAGAGATTGGACTCGATCAGTGTGGCATTGGTGCCCTTGAACGCATCCGCCACGCGATCGACCACAGCGTTCGAAGTCATGGCAAAAAGTGCCGAGGTGCCAGGCTTGACTTCAGCTCGCACGTTGTTGATGAATTCCTCGTCGATTCCGTAGTGTGACATCGAGCCGGCCAGGGCTCCCATGCCGGCGCCGATGGCCAGTCCCAAGATCGGGACAAAGAAAAGCAGGCCAAATAAGAGGCCCCAGAAAGCCCCACCGAGAGCTCCAGCCCCGGCAAGACTGTGCTGCTCTTTGGTTTTCGGCGATTTCTTGCCGGCCGGCCAGGAAACCGTGGCGGCGTCCTGAACGGTGATCAGCTGCTCCTTCTGCAAGTTCTCCAGGATGCCTACTGCCTGATCTGCCCCTTCGGCTGTGGGAAACTTCCATGCTGTGAGTGTTGCCATTCGCTCTTTCGGCTCCTTCATTCTTTCTCGACGCACACGGCCGGTGGGTACCGGCCGCCCCCGTCCTCAGTAGCATACAACGAGGCCGAACTGTTTCACCTATCCATTTGGTCGATTGTTCAGACGACGCCAGTCAAGTGGAGATTAGCACTAAGGGTTTTGGGGTAACCCTTGGCAACCTAAGTCCAGGCTGGTCGCAAGCCTTCTGCGTTTGCGAAATATGCAGGGGGCGGCGGACTCAGAGATATTCACCGCCTGAGTTGAGGCTGGAGATGGGTCGCCGGCCACGCCCTCATCACTCCCGGGTCCACCCGGTATAGGAAGTTGGGACCGGCGTCGACCCAGACACTGCCATCGCCCACGAGCACGTCCAGAACGTCTATGTTAGTTAAGCCCTTCGGAGTTGGAAATCTCAGCTGCGCCGTGGGCTTGTTCGTTGCTGGATCAATTCGGACCAACTTGTGATTGGAATGGACGGCGACCCAGACTGCCCCGTAGCCAACTGCTATGCCGTGGCAGCAGCCCTGCGTATCTTCGAGTTCGTCGTCGCCCACATTAATGCGGGCAATGACCTTGTTCGTTCTGGGGTCGATGCGGGCTATCCACCCCCCTCTGCCGTTTACCACCCAAACGCTGCCGAAGCCCAGGGCTATGCCTTCAGGGTCGGGACCTGTGGGAATCGTAGCAACGAGCCGGCCGGTCGGAGCGGCGAGGCGGCGAACCGCGCCTGCCCATCGGTCAGAGACCCAAACTGCATCTCGGGATGGATCAACTGCTAGCTCAGTTGGAAGCCAGTCTGGATGGTTAAGGTGAACGACTTTTCGGGTATTCAGATCCATCCGCACAAGGCCGTTGGTGTTCTGGAAATTGGTCGACTGCCAAAGGAAGCGCTTTCCGATGCTGATATCGATGGGGGTTGCCGCAGAAAGAACGCTAGCGCGAATGCGACCGGTTGACGGATCAAGGCGTACAAGTTGGGAGCGGCTCGACGCTCCTTTGCAGCAGAAATCGCCCACCCAGAGCTGCGATTGCGATGAGGCGGCGACGTAAGCGGTTCCCCCGTTTCCTCCCACAACCGGATAAGCGCTGTGCACGGAGGCGAGTGTGTTGGTCCTGGCGCTAACACGACCAACCTCACTGTTTCCAGGCGTTCCCGCATCTGTGCCTCCGTGGACGTTTTCGGCGGCGCCGGTGTTGGGTGTCCAGATGCTGTGGCCCGAGAAAGCGGGGATCAAGCCGCCATTGCCTGGGATTATTATCCGTGCCTGGATTGCCCGACCGGCCGGCACGTCCGGGATGTGATTGGGGCTCGAGGAAAGCGCGAACTGGGGCTTGTGTCCGTAGATTACATCGGCAATGTCGACTGCAACGGGATCCGTATCCTCTCTCAGCTCGTTGGAGATCATAACGATCGTCGTGCCGTCTTTAAACCGTATGTCGACGTATGTAAAGGCTGAGGCGTTGTCGTAGATGTAATCGACCGGTCTACCGAGAATCCTGCCTGTCTTCCAGAAGTAGGCATTGCGCGGGTCTGCGATATAGGGGGGCCGGAAGTACCCGTCGTGGTTCAGATCGCGCCCTGTCAACAATGTTCTTGTCCGAGCTTGAGACAGCAGGCGGTGTTCGAAAAGAGCGTGGTCGTAGTGCAGAATATCGGATGCCGTAGAGTAGAGCCAGAAGTAATTGTTGAAGTAGAAGGTTTGAGGCACCCCGAGGTCATATCCAGCTGCACGTGCAGGCGGCTGGAGGGCGTCGGTGAGCAAACCGGTGTGATGCATGCCTGCCGGGTCGAGCACCAGATGTCGTATCGCCGTAGCGTACGGCTGGCCAGTGACACCCTGTACAATCGCCCCCAGAATCAAACCACCGCAGTCCCGATATGCCGTTGTCCCGACCGCCACGGGCACAACGGACATATTTTTGCATAACTCCACGGAGCGGGCGGTCGATCCCTGTGAGCTGCCAAGGCTAGCCGACTGAAGCCCTGACGTACCGCTAACAACTTGTTGGACCGTCATACGACTCCAGGCTTTGGGGCATCTGTCGAGATACGCGCAGACGGAACGGCGCAGGTCAAGCTTATGGGCTCGTTCCAACCTCAGGGCGGCCATTATGCCCATTAAGCTCCCGAACGTAGGATACTTGACGTTGGGCCCATTTTTGATGTGATGCGCCCGATCGGCCCAACCATATCCCTTGCTGAGTATGACCTTGCCGCCTCGCTCGACAACCGCAGCTCCACTGACGTTATTGTGTGCGGCAAGACCCGTAAGAAAGCGATCCACTTTGTGGCCGAGGGAAGTCTGGACCCCTGCTCCTCCGACTGCAGTCTGTCGTGGCCAGGTCAGGGATATGACAACAGCGAGGGTTGCTAAGATCGCTACGGCAAGCACGGCGCCCAGCCTCTTTGCAGGCGCAGTTCGCACCTTACGATGTATAGACATCGCGAGCGTCGGCCGCACAGACGTCTCAGGCAACGCCTCTATCGCGTGCGCCATGTCAACGACCTGTTGATACCTCTGTCCCGGATCCTTTGCCAGAGATTTGAGAATCACGCGGTCCCACTCATGCGGTAGCTGAGGACTGACATGGCTGGGCGGAACCGGGGACTCGTGGACGTGTTTGACAGCTATGCTCAGAGCGTCATCGCCTTCGAACGGAGGGCGTCCCGTGGTCATTTCAAACAGCACCGCGCCCAGCGCGTAGATGTCGGTCCGAGAATCCACTTCGCGGCCCTCAACTTGCTCGGGTGACATGTACGAGGGCGTGCCTAGTGTCATGCCAGTTGTGGTGATGGTCAACAGCGTCTGCTCTTTTCGTAGAATGCGCGCGATACCAAAATCCGTTACTTTAACGCCCGGACAATCGACGTCGTCTGTCTCCGCAAGCATGATGTTGTCTGGCTTCACGTCCCTATGGACAATGCCTCGCTCGTGAGCTATGCGAAGGGCCGACGCTACCTGAAGGGATATATTTTTGGCCCGAAGGAGCCGTAGCTTGGCGTTGTCAGACTCCGGACTGGCGCGGTCCGTCGGGTATGGCAGAGACGGTGTGGATGGTTCCGCTTCGCCGGCGTGGTCAGCGCCATCTCGTTCTGGGTCGAGCTTGTGAGACAGGTGGAATGTGGTTGGTTTAGAAGAGCTTCGCAGCGCGTTTGGCGACTTACGGCCCGCAAAATTTGCCCGACCCCTGAGTTCCGCCCTCAGGGAGTGTCCGCCCAGTAGCTCCATGACGATGCAGCTGGCGGCCTGTTCCATGAAAGTTCCGTACACCTTCACGATGTTGGGGTCCTCCAGTTGGGCCAGCATTGCACCTTCCTGCATGAAACGTCGAGCAGACTCATCCTCCGCGCCCTTAGCAGCGAACATGATCTTAGCTGCGACGGGACTGCCGGTCTGACCATCTATCGCCTCGAAGACCCGGCCCATGCCTCCGGCGCCGATCTCTCTCACAAGGCGATATCGACCGCCCAGCGATGTTATGACTTCGTCGACCAGGGCTGGGACACCCTTAGTACGCAGATAAACGAACTCCTGGAACTCGTCGGACATCTCCATGTCGCCCACGATGTCTGAGACCATCTCGGCAGTGTCATCGGCGCTAAGGGGACCAAGGCGTACGTGCTGGGCCAGACGATCGTGGGCAAGTTCGCTGATTGAGTTCTGCAGCGTCGCGACCGGCTGTTCCGGCTTAGGGTCGGCAAAGGCAGCGATGACCAGAATTCGAGCGCTGTGGATCCTGTGACCTAGTTGCGAGAGCAGCCGTAGGCTGCTGTCGTCGGCCCACTGCAGGTCGTCGACGAACATTGCCAGCGGCCGATCGCGAGACAGCGTCACGAGAAACTCCACGATCTGGTCCGCCAGGTTCTCCTCGGCCTCGGGTGGATGCCCTGAGTTGATCACCGGGAGGCCATTGGCATCGGCAATGCCTAATAGCCGCACTAATTCTGGGCATCCAGACCTGATGTGGGACCACGTTTCGGGAGAAGCGATGGCCGCTGCAGTCGCGAGCGGTTCCAGCAGCGAGAGGAATGGGAGGCCAGGGCGTTGTTGGGGCTCGGGTGTGGGCGATTGCAGAGGAAGTCCCGTGGACGCGGCTTCGAACGAGAGTCTCGATTCCTGCCCACAGCTACCGGCCGCTATCCTGAATCCATCCCTATATGCGAGAAGCGTTGCTTCCTGAATCAGACGGGTCTTGCCAATCCCGGGTGGCCCCGAGACGAGTAGGATCCCACCGCGTTCGTCTGCGGCTGCCTCGAGGGCGCCCTGGATCGCCGCTAGTTCTTCCTCACGTCCCACCATCAGGCGCGACGGAAGCGACCCAACCTGGCGACCTATAGGAAGCGGCCAGTTGTCTCCGGAGCGCGCGGCGTTCGTGGCTCTGCTTGCCCGTAGGCCATCCTCTTTTGCCGTCGCTCCGACGGGCGTAAGCTGAACGACCCGAACGGCCTCGACGAGCCCTTGCGATTCGACCGACCCCCGTCCGATCTGGGTGAACTCGCGCTCTAGGGAGGCTAGGCGTACAGCGTCCTCCGTGGCGAGTATCTCGCTTGGCCTAGCCAATCCACAGAGCATCTTGGCCAGGTTTAAGGCCGGTCCAGTAAATCCGCTGCCGACCGGCGCTGCCTCGCCGATGGCGATACCTATGCCCGCCCCGAAAGGAGTGGTGGGCTCGATCTCATCAGCGAATCGGTGCTGGACGGCCGCCGCGGTCAGTAGTGCCTTCCGGGCGGTACTGAATGCCGCAATAACTTCGCCGCCCTGTCGCAGCAGAACCCCACCGCCTCCCTCGCTGACTTCTTCCTCGGCCAGCTCAACGAACCTGGCGAAGGTGTCGGTCGGAGCGTACGCGCCTGAGCGACCAAGGATGTACGTGGCCTCTCTGACGCTGGCGACGAGGAACGTGAGCACCCTGGTAGCCTCGCCGTCCTCGTCGGGAGTTTGACCCGCGGTTGCCTCTGGCCGTTGAACCGTTACCATGTCGTTCCTCCTGAACCCGCTGGCTGCGTAATCAACGCACCTCTGCTCGTCGATGCATCGTCGTCAATGGAAGTGAATCGACCTGAGGAACAAGCAGTTGGTGCTCGGTTCTGGTCAGCGCACCGTAGGCATCGCCCACTCACTCATCTCAACTGTCTGATGGCGACGAGGATCGGGGCATTGTAAAGTAAGAGTCGTTTGGGCTGCGCAGCTACTCCTCTCGGGCGCAACCACACCCGATGCGCTAATGGCACAACTATACAGCCGCGGCAACGGTGTGTCAACCTCGTTGTGCACACGTATGTCGGCCTTCTGGTCGCCGGCCGTGGTCGACCAACGTTTTCGATGGCTAGTTGGACACGGAACCGACGCCCATCATCTTGGCATTGATTTGATAAACGAACTGAGGGTCGGCGTATACCCACACTGAACCAGCCCCAACGAGGACTGACCGCGGACGGAGGCTCCTAGCGGTCAGACCTATCGGGACTGATTTCGCGAGCGGAAGATATTCGGTGACCCTGCCAATCGCAGGGTCGATGCGCAACAGATTGCGCACCCTTGGCACGACGACCCACACCGATGACTTGTCTACGGCGATGCCGCGACAGCAGGCGCTGCCCCAAGCCGGCGGCCAGCGGATTTTACGCGTCGAATATGTTGCAGGGTTGATCCGCCAGACGAAAGATCCATTTGCATCCGCCACCCACACTCCAGAGGCACCAACGGCTATTGCCCCAGGGCGGCCGGACAGGTGAATGGTGTGGAGTATGCGACCGGTTAGACCGTCAATTCGTCGGACGATAGCCGACCCACCACTGGAAACCCAGACGGATCGGCCTGCGGTCGTCAGCTGAACTGGATATCGCAACCTCTCATTGAAGCGGGTCACTGTCCCAGTACTGGATACACGGAGAAGGTCGTCAGATCGATCGGACGTGGCCCAAACAAATCGGCCCATCAGCCCGATGTCTCGCAGCCTCGTCCCAACGCCTATACGCTTGACCACGGTGGGATCGCCGGAGGCGCTGTTTATCCGGACGACTTCGTTCGCGTCGTTGTGAATGGCCCAGACCTGGTTGCCGTTAGCGGCCACTGCGTTCACATCTCCGACACTGCCCTGCAGAGAGTGAGAAAGGGGCGTCAGACCGGTCACAGTGAGCTTAGCTGTACTCAGACGCGTCACAGCGTTCCCACTGCTGTTAGGCAGCCACATGACCCCACGTGACAACGATGGCCATTGACTGGTGGCGTTTACATCGGCAGTGCCTAAAATGGCTGATCTCACATCGACGCGAGGGATTGCGGCGGGTGACGCGGGATGTAAACTTCCACGAGTCAGCATCACTGCTGTGGCGAAGAGAATTGAAGCTGCAAGGAGCCCCGCCACGGCGACGCCGGCGAGGCTCTTCGAGTGAACTCTGGATCGCAGGGCCCCGAGTCGGACAGGCTGGTCGTGGAGTTTTTCGATTGCGTCGCGCATCTCCCGTGCGGAAGAGAATCGTCGTTCCTTCTGCTTCGCTAACGCCTTGAGGATGAGCTCGTCCCAGTCGGCGGGAATAAGAGGCAGTAGCGAACTCGGACGGGGAGGGTCCGCGGTAAGATGCTGGTATGCGATCGCCACAACGTCAGGTCCGTCGAAAGGCGGGTTGCCTGTGATCATGTGGTGGAGCGTTGCTCCCAGCCCATAAACGTCTGATCGTCCGTCGACTCGGCCGCCCTCGAGTTGCTCGGGCGCCATGTACAGCGGGGTTCCTAGACGCATCCCAGTGGTCGTAACAGGCGTGGCCAGCGGATCGTTTGGCAGTAGGCGCGCGATCCCAAAGTCGGTCACCTTAACGCGACCTTCCGCCTGTAGAACCACATTGTCCGGTTTGATGTCTCGGTGCACGATGGAACGCGAGTGCGCATAGGATAGGGCGTCCGCGATTTGGAGCGCGATCTTCTTCGCGAGATCGAGCGGGAGAGGCCGACCGTCAACCAGACAGGAGAGGGGTTGGCCATCGATCAGCTCCATCACGATGCACGCAACGTTCTCTTCCACGAAGCTGTCGTGTACATGAACGATGTTGGGATGATCCAGGCGTGCCAGCACCGCTCCCTCCTGCTGGAAGCGCAATAGCACTTGGGGCTCGATGCCCGCGCGGGAGAGAACGAGCTTGGCCGCCACCAACGACTGGGTTTTCGCGTCGTACGCTCGGAATACGCGCCCCATAGAGCCAGCCCCGATCTCCTCCTGCAGCTGGAGCCTTCCACCGAGTGAACGGACCAAACTGTCCAGAAGGCCCGGATTTCCTTTGGACCGCCGGAATGCAAAGCTCGCGAACTCTTCTGAGATGTGTGTAGCAGACATCTTCAGCATGATGAAGTCTCGTGTTTCGTCAAGGGAAAGCCGCCGGACAGGCACCCGATCCAGCAACCTATCGTGACTCAGTTCCCGGAGCACCTGATCTGCTTCGGGGTGCTGTCGGGCGATCTCAACATCGCATACGGACATGCCAATGAAAACGGCGGAGCCGCGAGTTGCCTGAGCAAGATGCCGAAGCAGACGCAGACTCTTTTCGTCGGCCCAGTGGAGGTCGTCGATCAGGAGCGCGAGGGGACACGACTCGCTGATTGCATCGAGGAGCTCGCCGAATGCGCAACGTAACGCATGATCGGTCATGGTCTCTGTCGATCCTTTGCTCTGCACGGGCACCTCAGCGAGCGAATCAAGGCTCTCGGCCACATGCGTCAGTCGAGGCTGAAGGTCTACGGGTGTCACAGCGCGAAGTTGTGACAACACACGTAGGAACGCGAAGTATCCGGCCTGGAATGAGGATTCGTAACAGCAGGAGGAGAGCACCATGAAGTTGCGTTGTTGGGCCTCAAGCATGGCCTGTTGGAGCAGACGAGTTTTGCCGGCACCACCTTCCCCCGTAAGGAGGAGCACGACACCTCGTTTCTCCTCTATAGAGTCAAGGGTGGAACATAAGAGCTCGACTTCCTCAGCCCGCCCCACGATGGACATAGGTGGTATGGCACCTAGATACATGCCGACCGGCAGGTTGTCCTGATGAGGACCGGCCAGCGGGCCATGCCAGCGTGCCGTCGACTCTAGCACCTTCTGCTCGTCTGAGCTAAGACTTAAGGCGCCGACTAACAGATCGATCGTGATCTGATGAGGTCGGTTGCGAACACCTCGTTCGAGGGCGCTCACGCCGGTCACGCTTAGGTTTGCGCGTTCAGCAAGCTCCTCCTGAGTCAGCCCGGCGGCTAGCCGATAGCGTCTGAGAAGGGCTCCAAAACTCTGGTTCTCACGACCCGAACCGTCAGAGGTCACGGTCACCCACTAGAGACCAGGCGTGAGGGGGAAAAGTTCATGCCGCATCGTAGCACAGTGTTTCTGTGTCCGCCTCGTCCAGGGGTGCGCCAGACCACGAGAAGTGCGTGATGGCGTGGGTTTGTGCGGGCGTTTGTACGGATGGATGAGTTAGTTGTCCGTGGTGATCTATTGCCGGGGGACGGACAATTGACATGGTCGAGCAAGCTCCGCCTTTGACAGGCCAAGCAGTAGGGGCTGATGATGCGAGTTACAAGCCGGCAGGCCTGTCGGCACGAACGCAAGCAGTGATCTCCGCGGGCTGCATGTTCGCGACTCGAGCGGGTTCGAGAGGAGGAAGAGGTATCAAACACGTCGCCAAGGTCGCTGTTGGTGCTGGGAACGGACTGTTGGCGGTTGCAATCTGATGTTCCAGCGTAATCGAGCTTCATCGTGGAAAACAGCATGGAGGAATCGAGCATGGCACGTATTTTGGCAGGTATTCTAGCGGCACTAACGACGTTAATCGTCATCGGTTTTCCCAGCCCGGCCGCGTCAAATCCGGTGGACAAAAATGCCTACCCCTACGTTCTCGTGGACCCTGGAACCTTCGGTGGGCCATCAAACCTGTTCAATGGGCCGGCAAGCACACTAGTCAGCGATAAGGGGGTAATGCTGGGTACCGCCGACACCGGCATATCAGACGCGGACTACCCTAACAACAATCCGCTCGAAGGGCAGGACCCGTACATCCAGCATGGATTCGAGTGGAGCAAGGGCCGGCTGACCGAGCTCGGCGCTCTGCCCGGCAACAATTCGTCCGGATACGATAACGTGAACGCAAACGGCCTGGCGGCGGGTGCCTCGGAGAATGGGAAGCTCGACCCACTGACCGGATACCCAGCATTCGTCGCGGTTGCGTGGAAGAACGGGAAGATCAGGAAGATTGGAACGCTACCGGGGGGATATGAGAGCTATGCCTATGGCGTCGACGACAGGGGACGTATAACCGGCTTCTCCTCGAATGGAAAGGTCGACATGCACCCCCTGGAGTCGGTGGTATTCGGGATCAATCTTCAACGCGAGACCCGCGCATTTCTCTGGTACCACGGCAAGATACGCGATATTGGTACCTTGGGCGGACCTGACAGCATGCCTTGGGCCATGAACCGAGCCGGCCAGATCGCAGGGATGTCGTACACGGGTTCCACGCCAAACTCCAGCACTGGCCTCCCGACCATCCATCCCTTCCTATGGACCAACGGACATATGCGGGACCTCCATGGGCTCGGCGGCTCCTTCAGCACCATCGGTTGGCTCAACAACAGGGGTCAGGTTGGTGGGACCAGCTATCTTCCCGGCGACAGAGTCGTCCATCCGTTTCTGTGGAATGGGAAGCGCATGATCGACCTGGGTACTCTCGGAGGAGGGGCCGTTAACTCTGACATTGAAGAGAGCGTCTCAGGGGTTAACGTTAAGGGCCATGTGGCTGGGTGGTCGGAGCTTCCCGGCGACAAGGCCTGGAATGCTTTCCTCTGGATGAAAGGCGCGATGAGGGACCTTCCGCCCGTTAACGGGGCTCCCTGCAGCTTTTCGATCGGGCTTAACAACAAGGACGCCGTAGTGGGTGCGACGACCGACTGTCACAGCCATCTGCAAACTGGAGTGCTCTGGGAGCATGGGCATGCCTACGACCTCAACTCCCTCGTTCAGGCGCCGGGAGTGAAGCTGTTAGCAGGAAACTATATCAACGACCGAGGCGAGATTGCCGCCGAAGGCACCCTCCAGAACGGGCAATCAAGAGTCTATCTTCTCATCCCAGCCAAACTGGCTGCGAGGGATGGGATCGAGCAGCGGCTCCCAACGGCCGACTTGCCGGCAGCCAGCGGCACCCGACGGATCAGTCTTGACAAGATTGCAGGTTGCTGGGGGACGCAAGGACCACACTCGGCAGTCGCTGGAGCCGCAGTTCTTCAACTGCGGCACTGCTGATCAAGCCAGGAGATCAGCTTGGCGCTTTGCCGCGGGCGGCTCGGACTGACCGAGTCGCCCTGCTCTTCTATTACAGGTGGTCGTCTAAAGAGCCCGGAGCCTCAAGTAAGGATTCGCAGGATCGAACGTCCTCTCAGTCGCTGAATTTTGACGTTCAATGTTTACTGTTAAAGCTCGTCGCTTGGTCAGCTTCTTCATCAGAATCTGATAGCTTCGGTCATCATGCTCCAACTTCGCCGGTTGCCGGTGCCGGAAGATTTTGGTGCTTCACGTCCCCGGGCGTGTCGGCACCTTCTGTTGATCCGACCTGTTCGAGCATGACCCAATCCTTGAGCACTTTGTGCAGTGCCGCAGCGCCAACAACTTCGCCTGATGGAGGCGGCCACTCTGAAGGGTAGAGCACAAAGGGCTCGGTCTGAGTTCCGCCCAACCCACCATGGCAGCTGACCAGCTCTTCGAAGGCAGACACCTCTTCCCAGACGGGGTCGTAGAAACTATTCACCATGATGTCGGCGACGTCGCGAAAGCTGTCGGTTCGTTTCAGGTGGGCGGGTGCGTTAGGACCAAACACGGCGATTGGGTCTTCGCCTTCCACACGATCTTCGTCGAGAAAATGTACGCCGGCCTTGCCGATAGCGACGGCTCCGTGAGCGTCGGACCGTACCAATACGAATCCTATGCCGTCGTGCTCCACCAGTCCTTCGATCAACCGGGGATGCGCGACGTCGATTTCCTCGAGGGTGAGTCTGTGATCAGATGCCCGGAAGTAGATCAAGCCGAGGTTGCCGGAGCCCATGACGAGGATGTCGCCGTCAGGCTTCTCCAGAGCGCCGCTGTTCGGGTCGACATCGTGATGCTCCGGCCCCAGTACGACGCCTTCCTCGTACGTACGCTTAGACACGCCTCGCTTTACCGCCTTTGCGGTTAAGGACTTGCCTTCACCGTGAACTCCTTCAGTGAGGGCGGCGTTGATCTGGCCCCACCCCTCACTCGTCTCAGTGGGGCGCTGCACGTCGGTCCCGGATTCGACCAGCTTGCGCACAAGGTCTTCCAGCGAATAGCCGTGCCGCATCTTGAACGTGGCGCCCTGAGTCTGTCCGTGGTCGGACAGAACCACGAATTTGTAAGGACGCGGAGCGATCTTTGATGCCCGCTCGAGACTTCCGAATTGACGGTCGAGCTGCGCCAGGGTATGCATCGTTTCCGCGCGCTCGATTCCAGAGTGGTGCGCCACTTCGTCATACCCAACAAACGTGGCGTAAGACACTGGAACGCCCGCATACATGTCCTCGAGGAGGGCGTAAATCGTCAGGTCCCTCATCAATATCGTGGTCGCCGCCCTGACGAACGGATAGGCTTTCCCCCTGTGGTCGAGCCGGGGTCGCACGTTGCGCCGCTTCTGTTTCCTGCGCTGCCAGATCTCTCGGAAGACTTCCCCGAAGAACAGGACCAGGAGGCGCACGGCGTTAAAGGGGTACGCGAAGAATGCATAGTAGTTGTCGATGTCGGCACGGCGGCTCTCGAGAACCTTGCTCATCGTGAACATGGAGACTGGGCGCGTCGCCCGAGAACATGTTGTTCCTGCTGGTCCCCTGACCTTCGAGCAAACCGTGGCCGGTTGACTCACGCGTCTCAACTTCGCTGGCCACCGCCGGCTTTGAGGAAACCATAATACGGCCGCTCTCGCGCTCGTACCAGCGGAAGGCGGTGATATCGGTGTTGTCCCCGAGAAGGATTCCCGCCTGGCTAGCGGCGGTCTGGGACGAGAGGTCGGGCTCCCACTGCATCAAACGGTGGGTTCCATCCTCGAGCCATCGACTGAGGGTAGGCAGGTATCCGTTGGTCACGGCTCGCATCATGATTGGCGCGGCCAGGCCGTCGATCTCCAGGAAGAACACGCCGGGGATGTGTGCCTCTGCCGGGTCCATCTTGATGTGAGATTTGCGCCGGGCGAGGCGCAAGACCACGTTGCGGTAGTACGGATTCTCGTCGTCGAGCGTGAGCAAGGCGCTCACGAGCGTGCTGAATACCGTCATGCCGATCACCAGCACGATGTACGGGCCAAATCCCATATCGAGAAACCCGACAGGACCTGGCTCGCCACCCAGAAGATCAGGCCGTTCAGCACCAGCGTCAGGAGGCCGAGCGTGAATACCATGAAGCGCAATAGGAAATAGCTCAAGAGGGGCCATATCAACGCGTTGACGATCCCGATGAAAGCCACGATGGCCAGAGCAGCAGCGAAGCCGCGAATGTGTACACCCGGAGTGATGTGGGAAAGGATGTAGAGCCCGACGGCCTCTACTATCCAGGCGAAAACGATGCGGAGAAGAGTTTTTTCCCAAGTCATGAGAAGTTGTCAGTTGTCAGTTTTCAGTTTTCAGTTTGGATCTCGGTTTTACGTAGGGTTTGTGGCGCGGCATTGGCAGCGGGTGTGGCAACAGGGTGGGCTCGTGTATGCGAGCCGGGTGCTATCTCAGGGTAATCCTAGCGCAACGGCCTAGGGAAGTTCTCGTAGTTCTCGACAATGGCCGGGTTCTACGGATGTCCTCTACACTCAGAGCGGTGGACCGGATTGACGGTGGCTAGGGCCTGGCTCTCTGGTGACGGGTGGGCACCGTATCGAGGGTTGGCGTCCCATCGTCGACTGTGTTGTGGCTCGGCGACCGGAGCGAGTGCATTCCAATCGGGTAGAGGGAGTTCTGGCGTCGCTCCGGACAGTTTCCCATTTCATACTTTTATCCGGTAATGGAGGTGGACCACGCCGTTGGTGAAGCGGCGTTCATCGAGTAGGTCGAGTTCTGCCTGGACATTGTTGGGAAAGGCGTGTTTGCCGGCTCCTATGACGATGGGCGTCAGGAACAAATGGCACTCGTCGACCAGCCCTGCCTTCATTGCCTGCGATGCTACGTCGGGGCCGCCAACCGTCATGTCGCGTTCTGACTTCTCCTTCATCCGGGCCACCGTTTCCGGATCGAAGTCTCGCTCGATCGTTGTCCGCGCAGTGGATGCGTTCTGCCGGGTCTTTGAGTACACGATCTTGTCGGCTGCCCGCCATATCTCGGCGAAGTCTCGCGTCACTCCTGGTTGGCCGGCGAGCTCTATCGTTTCCCAGACAGCCATTACCTCGTACATCCGGTTCCCGTATAGGTAGGTCCCAACCGGCCGCTCGAGGTCGTTGATGAACGCAAACACTTCGTCGTCCGGCGCTCCCCAGTCGAAACGGCCGCTCGCGTCGGCGACGTAGCCGTCGAGGCTGGTGATTGCAGAATAGATCAATTTGGCCATGGGAAGTTGTCAGTTTTCAGTTGTCAGTTCAGGCGACCGCAACCGCCCGGGCGATGGGGGAGTGAGCTCACAGTAGTCGTCGTAGAGGATTCCGACGTCATTTGGCGAACTCGCCGTGCTGGGCGCGCGGCGATAGCCGTGCCTCCTTTAGCATTATGCGACCGACGGTCTTTGGGCGTCGTACTTAGCTCGCAAATAGCACCTGAGCGGTCAAAACTGGCGTTTTGGCCAGTATGTGGGGAATCTCGATGCGCTACTATGCTTACTAGGCTTTATATTCCTAGCCGAACGGTAGTGATGTCACGCGGGGTCGTGGAGAGGTCGATGAAGGGCCGCGGGGCCGACGTAGTAACGATGCCGTCTGACCGAGAGCGTCGTAAGACGGGGCTTTTGCGGTCGACACACCATCCAAACATAGCAACGGGAGATGTTAATGACAGAAATTCAGTTTGACAGTACCGGCCGGTGGAAGGTTGCCGGCGACGATGCCAACATACTCCAGGGAGAGCTTCTCGCCAAGGAAGCGTTGGCAAACCCGGCTAGCACGAGGTCGCGCGCTGCGAGTAACCGTGCCGCGAGAAGTACACGCGGAGTGGAAGCCGTCCCCGGACCGGAGGAGCCCGGTCGACATTCTGGCCGAGGACGACTCTGACCGGCAGCCGGACCTCGTCCCGCTGCGCTACGGACGCATGTCCGCTTCCCCCTTTACGTTCTACCGAGGAGCCGCGGCAATCATGTCGGCCGACCTCGAGAACACGCCTACGACCGGTATCGAAGTCCAGCTTTGCGGCGATGCCCACCTCTCGAATTTTGGCATGTTCGCATCGCCGGAGCGCCGTCTCGTCTTCGATATCAACGATTTTGACGAAACCTTGCCTGGTCCCTGGGAATGGGATCTCAAGCGCTTAGCCGCGAGCTTTGTCATTGGCTGCCGGGCAACAAGCTTTACGGCCGCCGAGGGGCATCAGGCTGCTCAAGCGGCGGTCACCGGGTATCGGGAGCGGATGGCGGAGCTGGCCGAGATGAGCAATCTCGACGTCTGGTACTCGCATATCGACGTCGAGGACCTGTTTGCCCAGATGACCGACAAGGGCATGAGAAAGCGTAGCGAGAAGCTGGTTTCGAAGACGCGCGGCAAGGACCGGCTCGCCGCCTTCTCCAAGCTGACCGAACAGCACAACGGTCACCGGCGCTTCAAGAACGACCCGCCGGTACTGGTCCGCCTCGAGACCGGGGATCTTCAGCAGCGCATCCACCGGCAGCTTCTCGCCTATAGCAAGACCTTGCTACACGAGCGCCGCACTCTGCTGCTCACGTATCAGCCTGTCGATATTGCGAGGAAGGTGGTCGGCGTCGGCAGTGTCGGCACCAGGTGCGCCGTCGTCCTCATGGAAGGTCGGGACGAGCAGGACCCTCTCTTCATACAAATCAAGGAGGCGGGCCCGTCATCGCTCGAAGGATATCTGCCGCGCAGCAAGTACAAAAACCGCGGTCAGCGCGTGGTCGTCGGCCAGCGTTTGATGCAGGCCACCTCTGATATCTTCCTGGGCTGGATTCGGGGGGACCAAGGCATCGATTTCTACTTCCGGCAGCTGCAAGACATGAAAGGATCCCTCGATCTCGAGACAATGCGGATCGCCGGCGTCATGCTTTACGCGACACTCTGTGGCCGGGTGCTGGCCCGGGCTCACGCGCGGTCGGGCGACAGGTTCGCCATCGCGAGCTACTTGGGAAAGAGCGCTAAGTTCGACGCGGCTATGGCGAACTTCGCCGAGGCCTACGCCGATCAAAACGAGAGGGACTACGACGAGCTGATGAGGGCGATACGCTCGGGCAAGATCGAGACGATGGCCGGTTAGGTTTTGGCGCGGCCACGGTTATGTCGCTCGCCGTGGCCGCTTATCCTTCGGTGGATACTTCCGCAACATCCGAGTAGAAGTCGCATCCGGTACGAGCCATGTCGGTGGGGAAACACTTGGTTTGGGCCCGATTTGCTCAGGATGTCTACTCAGCCGGTTGCTGCCAACGCCGGTCCGGCGCGTCGGGACGATTTGCTCGGCTCACAACAGCGGGAAACGCTCTCAAGAACTCGTCATTCCGACACGGTGTCGCTGCGAGTAGCCTCCGGAGCTGTACGAGGTCAGATCGAACAGGACGCCCAATGCTACGAAGATCCAGCCGACTCCGGTTACGCCGTGTGGCGTCCAGGCCAGTACGTACATCAACGTCGTCCATGGCAGGAAAATCAAGCCGAGCAGCGGCAGAAGCACCGAATGTGGAGCAAAGGCTCGCGTTACCAGATTGGTGAATATCCAGAGGAAAAGGACAGCCAGCCGGGCGGAGAACAGGGCAAGCAAGGCAACGATGCACATGGAGCAGACCTTTCATCAATGCTTCGGGAAGGATCGGCGCGCGTGCCACGTCAGTGCGCACGTGGCACGGGCAAACCGACGGCTCAGCCGACCGGGATGGACTACGGCTGAGCTGACCTAGAGTCCGAGTGCCTGGCTTATCTTTTGAGCGGCCGAGATTATCCGCGCGGAGCCGACGATTGGCGCCACGGCAACCAGTGTTCCGATGATTTCCTCAGCGGTCATGCCCATCTCATCGGCAACCGTAAGGTGCGCGGTCCAGGAGACGGGCGGAGCGTCGAGGGTGGCCAAAGCGGCAATTCGAACAAGCTGCCAGGTCTTCGGGTCTAGTCCAGATGCCTCGAGGTTTCCCTCGTGCATTCTGGCGAGGTATTCGAGGCCTTCCAGCTCTCCCTGGGCGATCGCCTCCAGCTGGGCCTCGTATGCGCTTTGCGTCGATGTCATGGCGTCTCCTTTTGAGTCATTCGATAGTTTGGGCTGCACTTGAGGTGCTCGTCTGGCAGACTCAGACCTCAGCGGTGTGAGCGGCAGCAGGGCTGTCGAAGTAAGCATATACTTCGCCACGCTCAGAATACCCGTGCGTTTGGCCAGGATAACGGACTGTCGCCGAAGACCGCATAACGGATTAGCCTGTCCGACATTGTGCTCGGCTGCCGGCGTGTACGCTCTGATTGCGGTACAGAACAACTTTGTACACTGTGAAAGCCGGGTTCAGGCAGAAGCTGTGCAACCCGAGGCTCCAGGGATCAGAATGATACAGTTCAAGTCGATCGATCTCACCGCGGTCGTCGATCTTTTTCTGCTGCTGCTCATCGGCATCGGCCCAAAGATCGCTTTGGTTCCCTTCCTTCAAGCCACGGCGGACATGGACGCCAAGACGAAAGGCTTGGTCGTTCGCAAGATGCTCACCACGGCGGCCGTGGTGGCGCTGGTGCTGATCGTTTTCGGGGGGTTGCTGACCAGGCTCCTGCACTTCTCCACCGGAGCATTGTCGATCGCCGGCGGAATCGTCCTCCTTATAATCGCCGTGTCGATGATTCTCAGCCGAGACGATCAGACGGAGGAGCATCAGAAGCTCACGGGTCAGGATCCAATGCGGCTGGCGGTCTTTCCGCTGGCGATACCCTTTCTGCTCAATCCGGCCGGCATTGTCACCATCGTAACCGCCTCTGCAGAAGCGGCGACGATTGATGTGTTCGTGGTCTTCATCGTCGTGCTGGTAGTGGTCCTGGCGCTCGACGTCGCGGTGTTCCGTTGGGCCAACAGAGTGAGCGAGCACCTCGACGAGAGCCGCATGCTGGTGACGGAGAAGGTATTCGGATTCCTGCTGGCGGCGCTCGCGGTGCAGCTCGCTCTTGACGGACTGAATCAGGTAGGAGTCATTCATCTGACCAGTCATTAGCTAAGCTAAACTCCGGCTTAAGCGACCGGGCATGGGCGAGATTCTTTTGTAGTCTGTACGTACACAGGACTAGTGCACAACCAGGGACCGGACAAAGGTCACCGACACTTGGAGGGTCAGATGATGATTGAGGTTGCGACCATATTTTCTAATACGATGTGGACGTTCTGGGACGTGATGCTCTTCTGCTTCATCTGGATTCCTCTCGTCATGCTTTGGGCATTCTGCATTGCCGACATTTTCGGTAGGAGCGATATGTCCGGCTGGGCCAAAACGGCGTGGCTGCTGTTCGTCCTGATTATTCCGTGGTTGGGTGCGGTGTTGTACATGCTGTTCCGCACCGTGGATCAGCCGTACAACGGATTGCTGTGACCTGGGGCACACAGCGAATCCTTGGCTCGAGCACCATCTATCGAGGATTGGGCATGTACCGAAGTGCTGCGCCCTTCGTCACTTATCTACCTGGTCGGGTGTCAGCAGCTCTCGCTCTTGCCGAATCCCGGCCACTGCCGCGCTGACGGTTGGGTAGAACCTATCTCGGTCAATGGTCTCGAGCAGCCCGTATCGGAGCACGACATCCTGCAGCCGGGCGCGCATTTCGGCGAAGGCCATATGGGTTCCTGATGAATTCAGCTCGAGGTCCAGCTGCTTAAGCATTGCGGCAGCCGTAACATCGATCTCCGTGATGGCCTCGCACTGCACGACCACCCAGACTGGATGGGAGTCGCGAACCTGGCGACGAATCTGTCGCCCAAACGCTCCGGCGTTAGCGAAGAACAGAGGGGCTTCCCAACGGAAGACGACTATCCCAGGGGTAACTTCCGCATCTGGATACCTCTTGATGTTGTGCCAACCGTCAAGAGATTCGACGAATCCAAGGACCGCACCATGAGGCTGCCAGCTGCGACGAAAGAACAACAGCACCGCGAGGATAATAGCGATTACGATGCCCTGAAGGACACCAAACACAATGACGCCAGCGGATGCGACCAGCGAGAGCACGAAAGCGCTCTTGCTCACCCGGTAATAGCGCCGGAGCACACCGAGGTCCGCCAACGAGAGGGCAGCGGCGATCAGGACAGCAGCCAGCGCAGACTGTGGGAGATCGGCCAATAGGGAGTTGAGAAACAGCAGGAGAGTGATAACGACACCGGCGCCTACGAGAGACGCTAACTGAGACTTTGCGCCAGCTTGCTCCGCAACCGCCGTGCGAGAACCGCTCGTCGATATCGCAAAGCCCTGGATGAAGCCCGCAGCAATGTTGGCCACCCCTACCCCGATCATTTCTTGACTGGGCTGCACTTCGTCGCCACGTCGGTTAGCGAAGCTGGTGGCGGTCGCGATGGTGTCGGTCAAGGAAACCAGCGTAATTCCCACTGCAGCCACCACTAGTGGTCCGACATCCGATAACTTCGTCCACGGCAGCGACGGGAGCGGCACTCCATGAGGGAGACTTCCAACCGTCGGCACCCCATGAGCGTTTAGGCCCAGGACACCTGACACGATTGTGGCACCGGCTATCGCGACGAGAACAGCCGGGACTCTGCGGGTAACGCGCGGCAAAACCAGCAGGACTAGCAGCACTCCAGCACCCATGATGAGTGATGCGGCTATCGTCAGATCGAGTCCGTTGACGAACGCTCGAATCTCCGCCCCAAACGTATCGGCGTTGGTAGAGAATCCAAAGAGTTTGGGAAGCTGACCGACGATAATGGTGGCAGCCAGTCCGTTCATGTAGCCGACCTGCACCTCGCTGGACAGCAGATCGGCGACAAAACCCAATTTGGCAACGCCCAGCCCGATCTCGATCAGGCCGACCATCAGGGCGAGCATTCCGGCCAGCGCAATGGCTTTTGGTGCTCCGCCCCCGGCTAGCAAGGGGATGATGGCCGCGAAGATCATGGGGGAGATCGATGAGTCGGGGCCGAGCACGAGGATGCGTGACGGGCCAAAGGCAGCATACCCGATGAGGCAGGCGATCGTCGTGTACAGGCCTGTAACGGGTGGCAACCCCGCAAGTTCAGCGTATGCCATCCCCTGTGGCACGAGGATAGCGGCCAAAACAATGCCGGCAACGATATCGGGTCTAAACCAGCTGCGCTGGTATGACCGCGCAGCGTTTACTCCCGGAATCCACCCAGCGTAGCCGGACAAACCTTTAGCCAAAGCCCCCCGCGCACATGTAACTGCCGGCACAGAGCGCGAGCCGGCACGCAATTCGCATGAAGTAGCGTACTATCCCGTCGCGAGTTTGTCTCTGTCCAAACGGCCAGTCGTGCAACGAGTTGGGCTGGTTACGACGGATATGGTGTCGACGGGTCATGGGTGCGCGGTCAGCAGCTTGGACGCCGCTTTATTCCTCGTGGCAAGCCTCTTGAACTCGCCAGCGGACACCCGTTGTCATACGCATCAATACCGATGCCCCTCATATCGCCCTTCAGATAGCACTACTCGTTCCGCTCCTGGCCGGAGTTCTGGGGCTAGTCGAGTCATTTCGCATGGTGCGCTACCGAACCCCAGGCCGACAAGCGCGGTCTCAGAGGCCGGGCTGGCGTAGCGATCCTCGGGCTGGGAACTTTACAGATTAACTGAGTCGAACGTCTTGGGGGCGGCCGCGAAATCCGCACCAAACATGATCCCGGCGAGATCCGCGATCACCTGGCTCGAAAGGTCTCTCGCTCTAAGAACCCATGGCGTCGAGGGGCGCTTTGGCGTCATGCTTACGTAGATTGCCAGATTCCCAGGCAGGCAACACTATCGAGGGGAGAGTAGAAGGATGATCGGACGTCTCCATCACGTGGTCATCGACTGTCCTGATCCCGGCACGCTGGCGGCGTTCTACTCCGAACTCCTTGGCCTTCCGGTGACGTACCGGAGTGAGGACTGGGTCGTGATCGCACGGAACGACACAACGTCGGGCATCGCTTTTCAACTGGCGCCCGATCACCAGCCACCGGAATGGCCCAATCCCGAACGGCCACAACAGATGCATCTGGACGTGATGGTCGACGACGTCGAGGCTGCTGAGCCCCTGGTGCTCCGTTTGGGTGCCCGGCGACTGCCGGGCGATCGGTCCCACGTGTATGCCGATCCCGCGGGTCACCCCTTCTGCCTGATACCTCGCCCGGGCTGGGCGCCACCGATTGAGGGAGGTCAGGTAGTCGCGCCGGCGAAACGGTAGACGTTAGACGGTAGACCTTAACGGCGAATGGTCGGGCCCCTTGCACTGGGCGCTTGCCGTGCCGGTGGGCAGCCTGACGACTGCAGCAGGGGAGTGCTACATTAGGGCTATACCCTTGCTTTGCCAATAAACAAAACAACTGTTATGGAGGCTGCACGATGAGCGATCGAGATGCGGAGATTCGGGAGCTGCAGGCTAAACTGGACGACCTCACGTCGCAGGTGGCGGCGCTTAGGTCGAAGGTCGTAGAGCCGGCGTCGAAGAGCCTGAACGAAGAGGGAGCCGGCCAGCCGCCGGAAAACGGGCGAAAGATTTCGCGGGCTGGACTGCTGGCAGCGGGAGCGGCGGGGATCTCGGGCGTAATCGGGGTAGCGGTAGCCGGACCGCTAACGGCGCAGACGGCACTGGCCGCGACCGACACAAACTACGTTGCCTCGGGCGGATCTGGAACGTCGTTTTCCAATGGGACTGGATATTCCATCGGAGCGAACGTTTCGGGAACAAGTTACGGCGTGTTCGCACTATCGTCGAGTGGAATAGGGCTCTTCGGCAACAGTGGTAGCAGTAACGGAATCTATGGGTCCAGCTCTGGAGGCAGTGCGGGCGTCTTCGGGTACGGGTCCAGTTACGGGGGCGTAGAAGGACAGAGCGTCTCAGGCAACGGGGTGTACGGTCACAGCGATGCCGTCGGGGTATTCGGGAAAAGCACCGGCACCAGCTATGGCGTCAGCGGGTTCTCCAGCAGCGGGACGGGCGTGTTCGGTGAGAGCGCGACAGGGACTGGGGTGTCCGGCTCCAGCAACTCGGGGATCGGAGTGTCCGCGTCCAGCACCTCAGGGCAAGCCATATACGCTTACTCGCAGGACGCGGTGGGGGTTCAGGGCGTAAGCTACGGCGGACCGGGGGTGCAGGGTACGGGGTCGCTACAGCCGGGAGTTGACGGAAAGAGCACGTCAGGCCCTGGAGTTAACGGTGCGAGCACCAGCGGAGCAGGGCTCAGTGGGTCCAGCAACAGCGCGCCCGGCGTCTACGGCTCGAGCAAAAAGGGGCGCGGCGGCGTGTTTTCCGGAGGATCGGCGCAGCTCAACCTGCAGCCGTCGAAAGCGGGCAGCCATCCAAAGTCGGGTCGTGCTGGGGACCTATACGTCGACAAGCACCTCCGTCTCTGGTTCTGCACAAAGTCAGGCGGCACAGCCACGTGGAAATTGGTGCAGCTGGTATGACGAATGCTACTCGGACGGAGATCCATGGCACTGCCATGCGAGTAAGTCATTGAACAGACTCAGGGGAATCGCGTCTAAGAAGAGGCCGAATTTTGCGGCGCAGTCACAGGTAGCGTCTCAGATTGACCTAAGGCTGCTAGCTTGACGCCAACCGGAACTTTTGTCAGCATGTTGACCGGCTGTTTCTCCTCGCCGGCGGGCGATAACCCAACCGTGGCGATGATGGAGGCGGCCTATGCCCATCACGGGTTGAATGCCCGGTACATCAACTGCGAGGTGCCCTCCGAGCTGTTGGGCGACGCGGTGCGGGGGGCGCGGGCGATGGGCTGGGTGGGCTTCAACTGCTCGCTTCCGCACAAGATTTCAGTGATTGGCCATATTGACGGGATCGGGCAGTCGGCCGAGATCATTGGTGCGGTGAACTGCGTGGTCAGGACGGGGGACCGGTTTGTGGGGGAGAACACGGACGGCCAGGGCTTCCTCACGTCGCTGTGTACGGTCGTCGATCCGGCCGGCAGGAACATCGTGGTGCTCGGCGCGGGTGGCGCCGCGCGCGCCATCGCGGTCGAGACTGCACTGGCCGGGGCCGCGTCGATCACGGTGGTAAATCGCGACCAGGCGCGTGGTCGCCGGGTCGTCGAACTCATCAACTCCCAAACCCCGGGGCAAGCAAAGGCCGCGGCGTGGGATGAGACGTACACGGTTCCGGACGGGACAGACATCGTGGTCAACGCGACACCGGTGGGCATGCTCCCCGGTGTCGACGATCAGCCCGACGTGGATCTGGATAGCCTGTCGCCGGGGATGGTCGTGGCTGATGTCGTGCCCAATCCTCCACAGACCAGGTTCCTCAGAGGCGCGAGCGAGAGAGGCTGCAAAACACTGGACGGATTAGGGATGCTGGTCAATCAGGGAGCGATCAACATTCGGTACTGGACAGGGGTTGAGCCAGACCGCGGTGTCATGCGACGGGCGCTCGAGGAGATCTTCCTGGTTAAGGCATAGGCGCGTAGTTAAGGCATAAACCCTCCCTCGACCGTCACTGCTTTACAGAGGCAGGACCGAGATATTCGGGCAGGCCTGCTCGCCGAGGTCTTTCCGGGACGTCGATCGACCAATGCTCGAATCAGGCGCGGCGGTCCGATCACTAGAAAAGAGGCTGCATTCCGACGCCGGGCCGCCCGGGAAGCGATAGCGGTCGCCTGCACTACATCAGGTCTGGGGACATCCTGGATCGTGCGTTTTCAGCTCCGTCTTGTACAGCGTCTTTGGCTGACTGGCGAGGCTAAGACCCAATTTGCCGAGACCGATCTGGGCCTCTACGCCCGCTTGTACCGTGAGAAACGCGTCGTAACTGGAGCAGAACATTCCGGCGATCGAGGCGCCGGTGGTCTGGGCGAGGACGCTTATCAGATCGACGTAGGCGATGCCGTTGACCGACGTGTAGCCGAGCCCGAAGCCGAGCTTGGGAAACTGAAGACCGACGACGACACCCGACGACGCGAGTGATTCGGACGCGGGTACACCGCCGTTGCTCTGATCGAGCACCTTGCCCTGGAGGCTGGCTCCGGACTCCGAATCGGAGAGCTGGGCGCCCTGTTGAGTGACAGAGTCCGATCCAGTGGTGCTCACGTTGACGCCGCCATGGATCACGGCGTTCTTGGACGAAACGCCAAGGTTTAGCAGCAGCGCGAGCTGTAACTTCAGGTAAATCGGGATCTCGCCGGGAATAGTGTAGTCGATGCCTATCGGCACGCGGAGTACCGGAGGGGACCCGTTGGCATTAGAGCCATCGCCGCGCGTGATCGTGTAGGTGAGATGCGCGTGGGCTGCCAAGGCCTTCAGCGAGATGCTGCTGTTTGTCACCTTGCCGCCATTGACGCTGATGCCGCCCGATGCGTCCCCAGCGTCCACGTAGCCGGACAGGTTGACCTCGGCAGACAGCCCGTTCGAAGGACCGTTGCCGCAGACCGAAAAAGAAATGTAGCAGAGGGTGCCCGAGACGTCGAGGCGGGTTGGAGACGAGGGTGTAAAGGTCAGAGAGTAGCCGTACAGGCCAGTACTTCCCTGAGCAGAAAACGAGGGAGGAGCGCCTTTTCTCGGGCTCAGCACATGGGGGGCGGATCCAACGTAGGGGTATGTCGGCGGCGCGAATCTGGCCGCGGCTTTCGTGCTCTTGGGCTGGGCAATCGGCCGAAGCATCGCTTTAGCGAAGTTGGGCGCGCCGGAAAATGTTATGTGGCCCGACGAGATCAGGTCGCTGATGGCTGCGGTCTTGGTATGGACCAGAAGGTTCTGCTTGCTATGGGTGATGCTCGTAACCAGTAGGGCGTCCGCTCCCTGAAGCAACATCACCTTGCCTGGCGCGAGCTTCGTCAGTGGTCCGGTTGAACTCTTGAACTTAAAGGTGCCGTCCGGGGCGACTCCCAGGAGATATTTAGCCACTGTAGCGCGGCTGATGACCACCGTTTTGGAGGTGAACTTTATCCCGGATTCCTTGCTACTGATTGGTGGAACGGGCTTGGCTGCAGCGGTGATCGCAATTGGGGTGCTGACGCCTGCCATGCCGGCGACCGATCCCAGGAGCACCGCCGCCACCATAATTCGGACGATCCTACCGGTAGCCGCGAGTCGGAGCCAGGGTGCCACGTTCGAGCGCGCATGCTGTTTCACAGCGCCACCTCCTTGGGGGTTGCGGCGCGGTAGTCAACGAGCCCGGCGGATGTCGGGTCAGACTCTCGCGCCATATTGTTATGTTAGGCGCGGGGGTGCCAAACCTGTCAAGTCGATCAGTCCACCGATTTCAGTGGCGTTGACGGACCAGCGCTGAAAAACAAGAGGCGAGGCCCCCGAGCCCTATGTAGGGCTCGGGGGCGGTATCAGCCAGGTGCAGCGGCGGCTAGCTTCGCTTGACGCGAAGAACGAACGCCTGGCGGGCCGCCATAGAGGGCCGTCCGGAGTCCGACACCTTGATGACGATCCGGAACTTTCCCGCCTGAGCGGGGAGGCCGGAGATCGTGCCCTTCCCCGCCTGCAGATGCAGTCCGCGCGGCAGCCGGCTTCGATCCATAGTCCAGCGGTACGGGGAAGTGCCCAGGCCAGCGCGGAGAGTGGTGGCGTAGGGATGGCCGATGTGAGCGGGACGCAACGATGTGGTCAATATGGACAGGGGCGGAGCGACGGCCAGCCTTCCCGGGTGGTAGACGCCCGTGTCCGCTCCGGAGATTGTTGCCAGGGGCTGGGCGTCGCCAGAGGCCGTGGAGGCAAACTTCGTCAGGGTATCGGTCCACCAATTAGAGACATAGATGTTGCCGTAGGAGTCGACGTCCACCCCTGAGGGAAAGCTCATTCCCGTGTCGGGGCCAGAAATCGTGATCGAGGGAGCCACGTCCCCGTTTGAGCCGGCGGGGTACTCGGTGACCGATTCGCCGTACCGGTTGGCGACGAGAATGCCGTCCGATGGAGTCGTCGTTATCCCGAGGGGGCCGTTGATGCCGGTCGACGCGCCGGAGATTATCGCCATGGGCGCCGCATTGCCGGAGGCCGTCGCAGCGTATTCGGTCAGGCTGTTAGTGCCGGCGTTAGCCACCCAAAGATGCCCCTGAGCGTCTACGGAGAGAGCATCCGGGGATGACAGGCCGGTAGAGGGACCGGAGATCGTCGCGAAGGGGGTGGCATCGCCAGTAGCTCCAGCGTTGTACTCCGTTACCGTCTGCTGGGATCCATTAACGACGTAGATGCGACCGGTACCGTCTACGGCCACCGCCTGGGGATTATAGAGCCCCGTATCGGGGCCGGAGATCGTCGCCACAGGCGCCACATTGCCGGTAGCTTGGTTGGAGTAGACCGTCACCGTGTTCAGCTGGCTGTTGGTCACGTACGCTCGACCCGCCCTATCTATCGCAACTCCCGTCGTGCCCTGCAGACCGGTGTTCGAGCCAACGAGGCGGTTGAGGGGAGCGGCGTCGCCGTTCGATTGAAGTGAGTAAGCGCTAATGGTGCTGTCGCCGTTGGCTACCCACACCGCAGGCAGGATGGTCGGGTTGACGACCAGGACCTCTGAGGCCGAAGCGCTCATTACGCGCGATGTGCTGTCGCTTACCTTGAGGGTCACGGCTCCGGTCCATGCCTTTGTCGGGGTGCCGGAGACAGTCCCGGTCGCCGCGTTGAGGGACAAACCAGGGGGCAGCACGCCGACTGATACCGACCAGTGATATGGGGTTGTACCTCCCGCTGCAGCGATCGTTTCGGAGTAGGGCAATCCAACCGTAGCGTTGGACAGTGTCGAGGTGACGATGGTCAGCGGGCCAGGGGACAGGGCGATCGACAGGGCCTTGGTTGTGACCTGGTTTGTTGGAAAGGTAGAGTCCTGTAGCTTGAAGGTGATCGCGGATTCGCCGGGCTTGGTTGGCGTGCCCGATATAAGCCCGGTGGCTTTATTCAGCACAATGCCGGGCGGGAGCGTCCCGGCAGCTATTCCCCAGGTATATGGAGGCACGCCTCCGGTGGCTTTTAGTGTCTGCGAGTAGGCGTGACCCACCATTCCGGAGGTCAGAGGACCCCGTCGCGAAGGTTAGCGCGCTCGGAGCGAGTACGTTCAGCGAGGCCGAGCCTTTGCTCGTCTTGTAGATAGAGCTGCCCAGATACTTAGCGCTTGTCGACCATGCGCCGGGAGTCACTTTGGCGACCGGCACCGTTACGGCGGCCTGATCCGGATTCTTTCCGTTCAGTGTTGCAGTTACGCATTGGAACACAGTTCCGCATTTGGTGGGACCAAAGGAGACCCTTCCTCTCGGAGGTGGACCTGCCGCCGGAAAGCCCGACACGGTGGCGGTCAGGGTGATGGTCTGACCCTGCAGAGCCGGGTTCGAGCTGAGAGCCAGAGTAGTGGCAGTCGTCCCGACGATGGTCTCCGTCTTGGCGGCCGAAGTACTTCCCTCGTAGATGCTGTCTCCGACGTACGAGGCGGTGATGCTGTGATCACCGGCAATGAGAGAGTTGGTGCTAAAGCCGGCCGTGTAGGGCGGGGTGGCGGACAGGGGTGCTGTACCAATCAGGGTATAGCCGTCATAGAAGTCCACCTGACCGGTAGGAGCAGGAGTCGTCACTCCGGCCGGCAAATTCACAGTGGCCTGGAAGGTTACCGAGCCGTTTGCCGAAGGAGGGGTGCCGGTGAGAGTGGTCGAGGTTTGTGGAGCGTTCCAGTACAAGATGACCTCGCCGTTGCCGGTAGTGGCCGCGGTGTTATAGGTGGCGGCACCTTGACCCACATATGAATCTCCAGCACCGCCGCCGCCACCACCGCCGGCTCCCGCTCCGCCGGCACCACCGCCGTTTCCTCCTCCGCCGCCGGTTAAATCGACGCCGCCGCCACCACCGCCGCCACCACCACCATCGGTGCCCGGCGGACTCCCGGCACCGCGACCTCCGGTCTGCAATGTCCTACCGCCCCCGGCACCGCCGGCACCGGCGTCGCTGCCCGTACCAGAAGCTCCAGAGCCACCGGGAGGGTATCCACCCGCGCCACCGGCTCCGCCACTCTCCCCAACAAAGCCGCCACCGCCGCCACCCCCGCCACCCCCAGCGGCGGCGACAAGAAACGAATCATCGGGTAACAGGACTGCGCTCGCAGCGCCGCCGCCACCACCCGCTCCACCGAAGGTGTTGCTGACTCCACCAGGTGCCCCGAACAGTGAGGGCCCGTTGCCGCCGGTCCCGCTAGAGAGGAATGTTCCATCTCCACCGGCTCCGCCGACCTCAATCGAGAGCGTCTGGCCGGGCGTAACGCTAATAGTGCCGGCGGCGCTCGCAGGCGCTCCCCCGCTTCCACCGGGACCACCGGCCTCGGTAAAGCCGGAGCCGCCGTGCCCGCCGATGGCCAGTGCCACGATCTGAGTTACGGCAGGCGGGACCACAAAGTGCTGCGTTGCGGTTCCCTTGTACGTGAACTGCTGCGAGCTGTTGGGGGATGGTGCGGCGTCGTGCGACGCCGGGCTGTCGGTTCTTCCCCGCGAGACGTATGAGGCGCCGGACGCCTTAGCGTGCGGTGCCCCGGTGGCACCAGCGGACTGACCCACGTTCATCAGGGCGGCAGCGGGGAGGAGTATGGCTGCCAAGAGCGTTCTCCGCCGGCACCGGATCACCGGCCGAGATATGGTTCGAGATACCGTTTTCATGTTCATTCCTTTGATGTTGTTTGGGACGCTTGTCACTAGTGTCAGGCAATTTGCTCTTTGGCAACACTGACAACGCCCTCACGTTACCCTCACAGAGAGTTTTCAGTTTTCAGTTTTCAGTTTTCAGTTCCAGCGACCGCGATGGCCACGGAAATACAACACCGGGATCGGCTGCCCTGACTATGGATGGTGGCAGCGAGTGACCTCGCGGGTGGCATGAGAGACTTGCTGCTTAGGGCGTTGTACACGGAGGGGTACTTGATGAGGGCTCCACTTAGCCGTGTCGATCTGGAGGGTATGATTTACGGGCGGGCTCGGCACTGGCTGCTGAGTGGTCGTTGAGACCGAAAGGTGGGGGCCCCGAAACCTGCGGCCGGCTCTCTTCTGAAGGCATAAGGGGGGCGACATGGACCGTTGTGGCACGGTCAAACCGTATGCGCAGTCCGGTAGTGATGCGTGCTGCTGGAGAGAGACACCCCTCAACCGACGCAGATCAAACTTGTGGGGCGAGGAGGGACGTCGGTGAGATAGTGAGAGCGGGGGCAGCTCTCAGAGGGAAGTAGCAGGCACCGGAACCGATTCGCCACCAGTGTCCGAAACGAGCAAGACAGAAACGTCGACGAGACAAGGGTGAGTGATGGCGCAGCGTGGCGGACGCGGATGAGAAGGGGACTCACTCTCTTCACTGTCGTCTGGGACAAGCGCGAGTACCGCGCCTTCCTCTTGATCATGGTGCTCCTGTCACTTGCCGTCTCATCTACACTTCCGCTCATCACGCTGTATCTCGTGGACCAGTTACACGTTACTCTCTCCCAAGTAGCCCTATTCTTTGTCGGCGAGGCGCTGCTGGGGTTGATCCTCGGTCTGGTCGTCGGGCGTTGGTCAGATCGATGGCGATCGCGTCTGCCCGCCATGAGGGTCGCGGCCGTCTGGGTCGCCGCCGGCTGGCTGGTGTTTGCCTTTTCGCCCTACCCCTGGCTTACCTTGTCGGCGGGAGGGTTGTTTCTCAGCGCCGGCGCTATCACCATGGGACAGGCATTCGCGGCCTTGCACGATGCCATGGTTCGCGAGGGGGAAACGCAACCTGCACTTATCAATGCGACGGTCCGCACCGCGTTTTCGTTTGGCTTCGTGGTGGGACCACTCGTCGGGTCTGAACTGGCGGCTCTTGTCAGCTTTCGCGTCGCGTTTCTGACAGCGGCCCTTCTCAGCCTTCTCTGCCTCGTTCCATTACATGGTTTGCACGTGCCCGTGTCGACCGCGGAGCCAAACGAGTCAAAGGAGAATGGGCGGCACCAGAGCAATACCCTGCTCTATATCTTTGTCGGACTCTGCACATTGGTGCTAACCGGCACCACGCTGAAGATCACCTATCTCCCTATTGACGTTACCAAGCACCTCGGCGGCAGCATTGGGATCTACGGCACCGTCATGGCCGTCTCGCCCATCGCGGAGCTGGTCACAGTGCCGGCCGCAGCCCTCCTGGCGGTGAGATTTCGGATCGGCAGGCTCTTCACCTTAGGTCTGGTCGTAGCCACGATCGAGTATCTTATACTCGCCTTCAACACTGCCTTGTGGCAGGTGTATCTGGCTCAAGCAATGGATGCCCTGGTGGTCGGCGTTGTATTCGGGCTTGGTCTGACCTACGCGCAACAGTTGAGTCCCAGCCGGGCGGGGCTGGCGAGCAGCACTTTCGGGGCGGCGTTCGGCATGGCTACACTGGCGGGCAACCTCGTCGGCGGCGTTGGAGTTTCCTTTCTGGGCATCCCTCGCGTTTTCTTCATCCCGCTGATCACCAGCGTCATAGCGTTGGCGGCGTTCATAGCCCTGGACCATATCGCAGCCGGAAGGGTTGAGCCGGTAGGCCAAGCGTTGTCCGCCTGACCGTGAAGCGGCCAGGTGAGAAGGCTAGCTCAAGAGTAGAGCCGTTACTAGCGACTGGTCTCCTTTAGCGGCTTCAAGTCGACGAAATCGACGCTCGACGCGACGGCCATCATCTCTTCCACCAGCGCGACGTGTTTAGGTGTTTTCTCGTTGGCACGGGCCTTCTCTTCGCTTTCAAAGAAGACCAGCTCGAATAACTCCTGGGGGTCGTTGGCGTTTTGAAGCACGATGGATCGAAGCCAACCGGAGTCAGTACCGCGTCCCACTTCCTCGTTCCATCGGTCGTCCAAACGCTGCATTCGATCCGCGTTCTCTTCCGCCACTCGAAACTTCACCATTTGTGCCCACACAGCGATACCCTCCTCACCTGCTTTTGCCGGATTTTATGAACTGGACGACAGTCAATGACAGCAAATTTCACTTGATCCTGCATGTCCTGATCTCGACCACGTTCTTCGTAACATGATTGTAACTGCCGTATCGCGCGACTGCATGTCAATGTCATCGTAGAGCACTACGCCGGCTAGCCAGATGACCGTACGAGTTTCTCGCCAACCTCGGAAGCACTTATCTGGTCCTTGTCGTCTGAGGATCGGTTCAAGGGCTCGTCAGCATCGATCGTTAGGGGATGCGGACGGCGATTGACCGTGAGCTGAAATACATCGGGCCGTGCATAATGCCCGGCCACATCCAGCATCCACCTTGATCTCCTCACGGCGTCCAGATCGACCTCCGCGTAGAGGATCCCTTCCTTGCATTCCAATGGACCAGCGATGGTGTTGCCCGCCGGATCGACGATCGCGCTTCTGCCGGTGTTGATCCACTCTGATGCTTCGCGCGGGTAATGCTCCTTGAGTCCGAGCGAGTCGGATATGTCCGCCATACGGAGCGCCATGCAACAGCTGATGACGTAGACGCCACCTTCCACAGCGATGTGCTTGATAGTGGCCGCCCAGTTGTCACCGCGATCCCAGGTTGGAGCGACGTAGATCTCGGTTCCCGCCGCATACATAGCATAGCGAGCCAGTGGCATATAGTTCTCCCAGCAGATGAGCCCGCCGATCCGTCCGAATGGGGTATCGAACGTTTCAAGCGTGCTGCCGTCTCCCCCGGTCCAAACGAGGCGCTCTGCCGCGGTTGGCACCAGCTTACGGTGAGTGCCCATCAGCCCGCCCGTGTCGTCGAAGTAGATCAACGAATTGTAGAGACTAGTTTTGCTTGCCTCGCGATTTATCTCGCTAACTCCGAGCACAACGTAGCAGCCGGCGCGCGCAGCAGCTTCTCCAATCTTTGCCGTGGCCTCATCCGGAACTGCAATCGCATTGTCCAGAAGGCGAGAGTACAGGTCGGTGTGCAGGGATGTCTGGGAGGGGGCAAGCGTCCACGCCCAATCGGGGAATCCAGGAACAAACGCCTCTGGGAAAACGACCAACCTGGCACCGTGGTGCCCTGCTTCCTCGATCAGCCCAATGGCCTTCTTAACCGTGGCATCGCGATCGAGAAACGCGGGCGCCGCCTGAACAGCGGCCACGGTCGTCGTTGTTGGCGGCTCCATCGCACACTCCTTTTGGTGATCTAGCCGTCTAGCGTCGTAGATGGGCGAAGAGGAACTGCCCGTACGTTAAGCAGTCCCTCTCTTGGCGCACACTGATGGTTCCGGCTACGGTGTAATGTTCTGGTTCAAGTGGAACACGTTGTCTGGGTCGTACGCGCGTTTGACAGTCACGAGACGGTCGTAATTCGCGCCGTAATTTGCCTTCACGCGGTTCTGGTCATCTCCGGCCATGAAGTTGATGTACCCGCCTGGCTCGGAGTACGGGCTGATGGCATCGGAGTAGTCCTTCACCCAGCGAATATTGGCCTCGTTTTGGGACGCCTCGGGCCACATGCCCGCGATCACCGTGGCAAAGTTGGCTTCGCGGTGGCCGAACGCGGTTGCCTGTGGCGAGACACGGTGACATGCGCCGTTGATGGGGTAGATGTGTACCGTGGAGTTGACCGCCGGCACCTTTGGCCCGTGGCTCATGTGAGCTTCGATGGCTCCATCGGTCAGCTCGTTCACGAAATTCGCCTTCCAGTAGTGCTGGAGGCCAGGCGGGACCAAGGCATCGAAGGCCGAGTTTAGAGCGGGATATGGCATCACGCCGACGTGCTCGGCAACGACCGGAGCAACGTCATGGAAGGGCTTCAGCGCTCTCTCACCTTCTTCGAGAGGGCCGGCCCAGCAGGCCACTACAGCAACGAAGGGCTCGAAGTGTCGATCCTCGGGTATGAAAGGCAGCGGCGGTGCGATCTGGAACGCCGGAAAAGCACCGAGCCGCTCGTCGGCGATTGCAATGTACTCACGGTACGCCGCGATGATGTCAGCACCATTCTTGAGCTCAAAGAACATCGGGCCGCCGTAAATGTCCTTAACCGGGTGGAGGCGGAACTCCAGCGAGGTCACGACACCAAAGTTCCCTCCGCCGCCTCGGAGCGCCCAGAAGAGGTCGGCGTTCTCCTGCTCGCTCGCTTTGACAAAGCGACCGTCCGCGGTCACGACGTCGGCGGAGATAAGGTTGTCGGAAGAGAAGCCGCAGCCACGACACAGATATCCGATTCCGCCTCCCAGCGTGAGGCCGGCGACGCCGGTGGTGGAGATGATTCCGCCGGTTGTGGCGAGGCCGAACGCGTAGGTCGCGGCGTTGAGGTCTCCCCACGTCGCGCCCCCCTCGACCCGGGCAGTCCTGTTCTCGGGATCCACGCGCACTCCCCGCATGCCGGAGAGATCGATCACCAGACCGCCGTCAACCGTGCCGAAACCCGGAACGCTGTGTCCCCCGCCACGGATCGCGATATCCAGATGATTTTCTCGAGCGTATCTAACCGCCGTCATCACGTCACCCGCATTGGCGCATTGCACCACCGCTGCCGGGCGGCGATCGATCATCGCGTTGTAGACCCTGCGCGCTTCGTCGTAACTCTCGTCATCCGGGGTTATTACTGTGCCGCGCACCTGCATTTGGATCTGCTCGATCGTCGCAGTCGTCATTCTAAATGCTCCTTTTTATCCTGTGGACTCGCCTGCTTCTAGAACCTTACAAAAGAGGGGGCACTCGTCAACGAAAGGCGGAGAAGGCCGTCATAACCACTCCCAGATGTTGTGAATTGGGCGGCACGTTGGGGGGGCACGTGGACGGGCGCGCTACGCTTCCCCATACACATCGTCGGATGCTGCCGCGCAAGCTCCAGACGCATCATTCGGATTTGTCCGCAGTTGTGCTTCTCGTTTGGCACGCGCGTGTCGAGCAGCTCGAGCACGAATTGCATAGCATCCAACGCCTCCTGGTGGTGGCCCTCGCTCTCTCCGATGCCTAGAAGCATCTCGAACTCCATGCCGGCCCAGAAGTCGGTGATCCAGCACGCGATTGCGCGGGCTGAAATGGGCAGGTCGAGCTGATAGTAGGCCAACGCATCGGTGGCCGCGGAGGTCAGGATCTCCCGCCACTTCATGAAGCGCGGCAGGAACTCCTCCCTGAGCTCCAGATTTGACAGGCTGGCCGCCCACAGCTCCATCTGGACGCGTACGAATCCCGATGCGAAATCCTCCTCGTAGAATTTGCGCGCCTCTGCCCACTTCGCGGCGAACCCAGTGGCCGGCGAACTATACATGTTTTTCGAGCGCTCCGTAAGCCGCCGATTAGCCTCGTCCAGGGCGGCCATGACGAGCTTGTCCTTCGTCCGGAAGTAGTAGTGGATGAGGGCGTGGTTCACGCCGGCCGCTCCGGCGATATCACGCGTGCTAAGCCGGGCGTAGCCATCCTGGTGCAGGAGGCGAAAGGTTGCCTCGAGTATCCGTTCTTGTGTTCCTGCGGTTTTGGTCGCCGACAATGGCGCACGTCTCCTTCACCATTGGTTTAACCTTGGGTTAAGACATACCTTAGCCCATTTGTGCCGTTCTGTCAATAGGGGCACTTGGCACGCCCCGATTCACATCAGCTAGTGGCTCCTAGCCTGCGGACTTACGGATACCGGGAACCCAGCCAGCGATCGGCGCCCTTCCTGCTTTGGTCTCGCAACCATAGAGAGACGTGCTCCGGTCGCAGGGTATCGTGCACGGTCGACATCAGATCCTCGCAGAGGGCATCAAGCTCGACTTCCTCCGGTAAACGCTCGGTCAGACTGTGCAAGGTCTGGGCGGCATCATACTTCTTTCGGTAGAATCGCTGATCAATCGCGTACTGAAGGCGGCGCCGGAGCGGGGCAAACAGTGCAACGACCAGAAGCGTCGACACGGCGACGGTCACGTTTGAGGCATTCCGGGTAATCGACGCGGCCAGGGCCTGTAGGCCAAGAACGCTGCCGACGTAGATCGCGCCAAGGGTCAAGGTCAGGCAAGCATACAGCAGCGCCAAGCTGATAAGCCGGTCGATGTTCCACAGGTGGCCCCGAAACACCGCTATGCCGATCGATATCGGGATGACCGAGGCGACGGCGGCCAATCCCGAGAGGAATATCGCGGCATACAGGGAGCCGTTCTGCGTCTGTGATGGCGGGAGAAAGAGAAATCCCGCAAAGAGCCCAACTATTCCGGCGAGGGCGAGAAGAATTCCCGAAAAGGCCCACTTCATTTGCTGGCGCTCCGACCATGAAGACAGGTATCGATAACGGTATACCTGGACTCCGATCACGATGAGCAACGGCAACGAAACCTCGAAGTACCAGAAAGAGGTGTTCGACACTGCTGGAATAATGCCCACAAGCCACAGCGCCACGAACGCGATCGCCAGCCATCGTGTCCAGCGAGGCGCAAATCGTCCGTTAGGAAACAGCAAGCAAAAGAGAAGCAAGGGCAGTCCACCGATCGCGGCCACTATATTGGCCAGCAGCAGCCACCAGTCACTTGAAGTGGGGATCCAAAAGCTGAGATCCAACAGGGGAAGCAGGACCAAAAAGAAAGCACAGAGCATCGCTCCCCGGTCCTCCGACTTGCGTAACACGATCAATGCCGCCAGGCCATACCAAACGAGCCAAGTGACCGCCAAGACGGCGAGCGAGATCGTCGCGAAACCGCCAAGCGCAATGCCGTGGTGTTCGAGCGCCCTGACGGACGCGACATCAAGCTGATAGTAGGTGCATTCCGAGTTTAGCCGGCATGCGGTATTCAGCGTGGCCCACTGGGCCGCAATGGCGATCGCGCCGGCCGCTGTCACCGATACCGCCACGAGCAACCATAGAACCTGCAAGGTGCGGCGCGGTTGCGGCGCCGAGGTCCGATTCATCGACGATTATGACCGTCTGACAAATATGGGAGCCCGGGAGAGAACCTTGAAATGTTTTCGCTTCATCAGCCGTGTTTGGAAATGCGGCACGTGAGAGGTGAGAAGTTGCCTCGAAGCCAAGTACATTGACCTCGATTCCCGCGGCTTGTCCTTCATTCTCTTAGGGTATACCCTGCCGTCACTCGGCGCGCTAACCTTACCACGGGTCTTCTCAGGGAGCACATTCCATGGCTGCCGGGGTGTGATCCGATGCCAAAGAGAGGAATGCCCTCGATGTGGGGCTGTTCGTGGCGGCCTGACCGATCTGGCGCCGGCAGGAATCCTGGTAGATGGAGAAAACAGCGAACGGAAGGCCCCGGGACGATGTCCCGGGGCCTTCCGGATTTTATGAGGGCGCGACTACCTGCTTGGCTGTCAGTTACTCCGCCGGCCGGTCAGCGGATTCAGCATTAGCTTACTGTTGTGACCGTGGAAGTTCAGCATGTTGTCGAGCGTGCCGGCCCAATTGTCGAAGGACTCGGAGCTGACGCGTGCCCCGTGAAGCCAGTTGTCCTCGATGAACTTGAGCAGAGAGGTCTGGTCGGTGGTGGTGTTGTCCACGAAGTTGGACTTGGCATACGGTGAGATTACCAGGAGTGGCAGGCGGGGACCGTACCCACAGCGCCCAGGCTGGCTCCCAGTGGGGGTCGTTCCACAGCCGACGTCGATCGAAGCATTTGACTGATTCAGGATGGGGCCGAAGGCATGATCGTACCAGCCGTCCGAGTCGTCGTACGAGATGACGACAGCGGTGCTCTTCCAACTCGGCAGCTTTTCGAGCCGGTTGATCGTCGAGGCCAAGAAATACTGCTCGTCGAGCGGGTCAGAGTACCCGGCGTGACCATCCTGATACCGAGGAGCTTTCAAGAAAGAGACCGCAGGCATGTTCCCCGCCGCCGCGGCCTTGAAGAACCAGCTCAGGTCGTACTGGTGATTCGCCTGATCCTGCTTGCCAACCATGGCAAGGCTGGTTGGAGGCAGGTGGTGCGGATTCGCCGTCGAGGCATAGTACTGGAACGGCTCGTGGTGCGGGCTGTAGTCGGTGGTCTGGTCGTTTGGATCCTGCGCGACTGTGGCTCCTTGCTGCTTGAGCGCCAGGACGGGTCCGTGGGTCGCCGGACTCTTGCTCAGACAGTTGCCGAAGCCGCCCTGGAACCATCCCCAGGTGATTCCGGCATCGTTGAGCATTGTGCCGATGTTGGGGCCCGACAGGGCGATATCGCTGGCCGGGGTCGGCTTGGCTCCGTTGGAGCAATCGTCATAGTAGGGGTCGGCATCACTGTAGAGTGTGCCTTTGGATCCAGTGTCCGTGGGCGGTGTGCTAGTACAGGGTGAGGCGTTGATGACGGCCGATGCGGGTCCACAAAGTACAGTGCCGGTATCACCCGAGACCAGATTGACGGCTCCGGGAGTCGACGGGCCGAAGTTGGTGCCCCAGGAGTTGTCGCTCATAGCGAAATGTTGGGCGTAGTTCCATAGCCCGGTGACGACGTTGCCGTCGTAGTAGCCCATGGCGATCGTCTTGGGGCAGTATTCGTAGTTTGAGAAGGCCGAACCGGTCGTATTCTGAACGAACTTGTCCATCAAACCACCGTCCTCGGCCTTCTGCTCGGCGGTGTAGTCATGGTTCTGATCACACGTAAGCGCTTGTTTTGCGTTTAGACGGACGGGGTTATAGAGGTTTGGATTGTGCTGCAGCAGGGCGGGGGTCAAGCCATTAACGTTCGGCGTGTTCTTCGCCGCGACCCACTTAGCTTCGCCCGGCAGATTGGCGGCGCTGGGGTAGGTGGCAAAGTAATGGTCAAACGACACGTTTTCCTGGAAGATTACGACGAGATGTTTGATCGGGGTGGTCGTGTAGACAGAAGCCGGCCCATGGTGTTTGGCCCCGGCCAGCGCGGTGCGGCCATGCGAGACGACGGCCGCGGAAACCGGAAAGTAGGAAAAGCAAGCGATCGCGACGACAAAGGGGACAACGATCAAACTACGACGAAGCTGCATTCATTCCTCCGCTGTATGAAATGTGCTGCGGCCCGGGCCACAGTCTTACCGTACGGAGGTGAATGTTGTCGTGGTGTTGACATGGCGTTACGGAAATGTTTCACTTGTGAGTTTTCAGTTGGTAGTTTTCAGTTGTCAGTTTTCAGTTTTCAGTTCCAGCGACCGCGAGCGCACGGGCGATGGAAGAACGGGCCACAGTAGTCGCGACCGTAGTCGTCGTGGGAGGATTCCAAGGCCATTTTCGAAGTAGTCGGGTGGAGGTGACGCGAGTCGGTCACGACTGGCAACTACGTGTCAGCGGCGGACAATGAACGTTCAGTGCGGAGGCTAAACGTTAGACGTCGCGAACGTCAATCCTCGTCAACCGGTGGTGGAGGGACGCAGCGTGGCGCCCCCTCCCCCCTTTCAGTCGGTAGCCGCAGCTGGTTCCTAGCCGAGTTTTCCCAGACCCGTCTGTAGGTCTTCGAGGTTCATGACGGGAGCAAAGGTTATCTTGGCGTTGAGATTCATGAACGCAGGCTCGGCGATCATGGGAATGTCGGTTGGATCCGCAAGATCGAAAAACATATATGACGTTCGGGCCCCATCCTCGGTCGTGAAGTAACTTGCCTCGGGCTTAGCCTTTTCCATGACTTGTTGGATCACTTTTGGTAGACTCCCATCCTTTATGGCCGCGTTGCCGGCCTCCGTGTCAATCTGGATTCTCAGCATGCATCTCATCGTTGCGTTCTTCCTCTCAGTTGTATTTGGGACGCCAGGTTACGGTGGTCCGTTCCGCTGTGGATACCATACCATGGTGCCTGACACTTGTAAAGGCGGCATTTCACGATCGCAGAACCTGCGAGGGAAATGGCCTCGCAAGTCTGCTCGCCTCGATAGGGCAATAGGAAAGAATGATGGGTTGCGCCTGCCGATGTGTTGATCCAGCGGTCGTGGCTGCGACTATTCGGCTACTGCCGTGAGAGGATAGCCACGTACTGTGGGCTGTGGAGGTTTGCCGTGTGAGCAAACTCTCTATCTTCTTTCCGGCGGCCAGGATCTCTTCCCCCAAGGACGATTCTGGCCGTCTTCCATACCCAGCCATCCTTGTCCTTATAGAGAAGGTTGGGCTCAGCGGAGCCTAACCGGTGCACGTCGGGCCCTCACTTGGCATTATGCCTACACCAACAGGGTGGCGGGGACATAAATGTCGCACCGGGTAGGGCTTCTCAAGCATTCGTCACTTGTTGACCACGGACCGGGCGCCGATTCGCGAGTCCGCGGGCAACAACGACAGGTGAGGTGGGTTCAGCAGCTATTCGCCGCCTAGGACTTGGGGGCTAGTTTTCCGACTGGCGATCGAGGCACTGCAGGGCGATGGCCACCGACTGGTCGCTGCGGGCGGGTTCGGTCGTACGATTTCTGCTGCCTGACACAGATAGGGGGACGCCTATCGCGTGCCTTCAGAGCCGGCGGCTGCTTCTCTGGCCACGCTCTCGAGGCGGTTCCGGTAGGGTTCCCACGATGCGGCGTCGTCCGGCAGGTTGGGACTGTCGCGGCGCAACCCGACGGCGCCGTCGATAAGCTCGCGGACGATGTCGGCGTGACCGGCGTGACGATTGGTTTCAGCGATCACGTGCACGAGTATCCGGTGGAGAGTGACCTCACTTCTATCTTCAGGCCACCATGGTACCCGTCCCACGGCGTCCAAAGAAAGGGCGTCAATGGTGGCGTCCGAGTGAGCCCATGCCCGCTGGTACAGGCCCACGATCTGGTCGCGTGACTCTGCTGCGGTGGCCCACATGTCGGCGTTCGGTTCAGCATCTGCCTCCAACCAGGGCAACTTCTCATCGGAGGGGCGGCCGAATGTCTCGCCAAAGTACCCGAGCTCCACCGAAGCGACGTGTTTGATCAGTCCGAGGAGGTTCGTGCCGGTTTGCACCATGGGCCGCCTGATATCGTACTCGGAGAGTCCGTCCAGCTTCCAGACCAGAACTTCACGGGCGATTTGGAGATAGCGCTGTAGATCCTGCTTTGGAGTCGATTCGCTCATTGCGGCCAACCTCACTTTGCTCGCGGCTACATACGATGATACCCGGGTCAAAGGAAATCGTACGGAAGGCGCGAGTAGAGGTTCGAGGCGAAACATTTCCTCGACTTACCTCACCTACAGTCCACCAAGCGTGACCGAGGACTCAACCGAATCGAGCTCCTTGGTTCTCGGTCGCGCGACGTGCCCGGAGGGGTCCAGCCGAGTTTCGTGTGAGCGGAGGCGGGGTACGGTCCTAGGGCCGCCGACCTTTTGCAGGTTCCGATGAACGGCGCAGATGGACTCGCCAAGGCGCCGCGGCAAGGATAACCCAGGTCGCAGTGGAGCACCTTGCCGAGGGGGACTTTCGGAGTGCGACGGGAGCAGTGGATTCTTGCCAGCGCAATTCGTGTGGGTAATTCGTGTGCTTTATTCATGGACCCCCGTCGTATTGCGCCGCATACTGCTCACAGTGCCACGGTCGGGTGGTCTGACCTAGCCGGCGACTCGCACTCCGGATCAACGTAGGAGCCGGTTTTACGGAGGCTCACATATGCGCCAGACATGGAGGATACAGGCATGATCATGCTTCCCGCAGAATCATATCGTTGGCCGCCGTGATTGCCGTTGCCGCCACGACGGGTGTTTGGAGGAGGCCCGCGGGGTCCCCGCAGCTACCCCCTGGCACCGACCACTATGCACTTCACAAATGTCACGACCACAATGCACGCCTCTTTGAAATAGGCCGAGACAGGACAAACGTGCCGGTGCGGCCCTGCAGTACGCGAGGATGATCCTCGTCGCGCCGATACCCCAAGAGGGATCTCGGGTTTCAAAACGTCTTGTCCCACCAAGATCAAACCGAACGCACCAGCTCAGACAAAAGGATATGTGAAATGACAGCCATCACCAAGATTGGACGCATCAAGCTTCTCATCGTGGCCGGGCTTATGTTCTTGGGATCATCGACCGCCGGTCTCGCCTATGCTTCAGGCGCGTTTTTGGCGGCTCAGCCCACGTCGTCGACAAACTTCACCGTGTTCATCGGGGGCGGCCACAACGGCGACGACTTTACCAACATCCAGTTCACGCCAGATACCCTGAACATCTTCGCGGGTGACACGGTAACCTTCGTCAACGCCGACTCCATCGAGCCTCATACCGTGTCTTTCGGCAACTACAGTATGCTAAATGATCTAGCAAACCAGTTCCTCAGCGAGCAGCCAAACAAAAACGGGCCGCCCACCCTGGCACTCGATCCCAAGGTCGTCGAGGCAACGACGCGCACCACCTATAACGGATCCGGATACGCAAATTCTGGCATACTGTCGTCGGCATATCACGGAATCACCCGTAACTCCTGGACGATCAAGTTCACAACTCCGGGGACCTACCAGTACTACTGCCTCGTCCACTTTCCCTATATGATCGGCACAATCACAGTAAACCCGAAGCCGTCGGCCAGCAACCCATACACCGTTTACGCCGGATACGGGGGCAACGGGCTGGTTGACACGACTACGGAGGCGACTACATTCCTGCCGGACAATCTGACCGTCCATCTTGGAGATACCGTGCAGTTCGAGGGCGGGTTTCACACGGTGACGTTCGGAACCCCGGCGCAGATCGCGAATCTGCGCTCACAGTTTGTACTGCGGACCAAGTCCAAGGGCGGCAGTTACCAATACTCGATCAACCCGGCCGTAGCATTCCCGAGCTCACAGAATGGATGCGGCCCATCAACTCCTTGCACATACTCCGGTGGATACCTGAACTCGGGATTCATCTCCTCGCCCAACAGCAACGGAGGCGGAAGCTTCCTGGTGAAGTTCACCAAGGCGGGCGTCTTCCACTACGGATGCCTGGTGCACAAGGGCATGGACGGTCAGATCACGGTTCTGCCGCCGAGCTCGTCGAGAAAGGGATAGGGCGGACTGACGGCAACATCGTGTCTGGGTACGTAGTGGCCGAAGGTCCGGGGCGTGCGCTCTTCGCACGCCCCGGACCTACCCTTTGTGCGTGGTCAGGGTATGACTTGAAGCTCGACGTTGAACGGCAGGCGTCGTGTTCCGAAGTTCGTCCTGTGTCAGACGACCAGTCACGTCCTCCATGCCATGCCCCTCCGAGGCTGTCGCGGGTGCCTCGTTCACTTGTAAGGTAGTACAAAGGGTCAGTCTGCAGAAAGTTGCAGCCGAGTAGGCCGATGTGAAGAGTGAACGGGTCGGGCGGCGACACCTTTTGTGGTCTGCCGACCTCGCCGTTTCCGCCTTGTCTCCGTACGTCGATTACGACTGGTCGGTGCGAGCCGGACCACTGGAATGGGACGTCGAGCAAACGATCTCCCATATGGTTGGCGCGGTTGCTAAGTACACGCTTTACCTCGCTTCCGGCTCGCAGAGCTTCATTGGTCTAACCTGCACACGGTTTAAGGATGCAACTCACGCGGAGCTGCTGAAGTCAATACAGCCCATCGCGACAGGGCTAGCCAACGTGGCCGATTGGGTGCCCGAGGGAAGCACAGCTTTCCACGCGAGTGGACCGAGCAATGCAAGCGAATTCGTTACTATCGCTTGCATTGAGCTCCTGGTCCACTCTCATGATGCTCTGCAGGGGTTGGGCGGCTACGACTTCAGCCCGCCGGAAGATCTTGCCGGTGCAGTGTTGCGATCCGGCCACCCGGGTGCGTGCCGTCGCGATTCCGCGTGGCGGAGTCTGCTCGAGGCCACCGGACGTGGCTACTGACAGACGAGTATGCGAATGGGGCTCGGCGGCCTAGCCACCGACGCCAGCCGGACGTTGACAGAAGAGGTATCTCGAGTCGAGCCACAAACACGACGAGGTGCACTGCTGGCGCCGTTCTCGTGGTCACGCTTCGCTTTTGTCGGACATCCGCAGAGCGCCTCCTCACTGACACGCCTTGGGAGCGATCACCAAGATCGTTGCCGCGTTCGCCGGCCCGTCCGACTCGTACTCAGGCCGAGTCGAATGTAATCTCGGTTGTCCGCCTGATGCCGGCAGTTGCAATACACGGATAGATTGAGCTGTCAGCCGGTGATTTACCGGACCTCAATGTCTCCGAGAGAGCGCCCCGGGCTCTTTCCGGCTGCGCCCCGAAAGATCAACTACCGTGAGGTCGTGCAGTGCTAGCAGAGCGCGATCATGAACGCCTCGAGGAGACGTCGCTTCTACCGACCGAGCTAGAGCCCGTAGGCGCGCAGCCCATCGAGCTTTGGCGTCGCCGGCCGGCCCGCCGCCTGTGGTGGGCCGCCGTCGTGGGGCCAGGGATGCTGGTAATGCTGGCAGACACTGATGCCGGGAGCGTCGTGACGGCTGCCCAGTCGGGGGCCGAGTGGCGTTTTGCAATGGTCCTGCCGCTGCTGCTTCTGATCCCAGCTCTCTATGCCATCCAGGAGATAACGGTGCGACTTGGGGTGGTCACCGGCAAGGGCCACGGCGCGCTCATCCGCGAGTACTGCGGCCCACGATGGGCAGCCGTCTCCGTAACGTCGCTGTTCGTCGCCTGTATCGGGGCATTGGTCACCGAGTTCGCGGGAATCGCCGGCGTCGGCTCGATGTTCGGGATCCCTCGCTGGGCCAGCGTCGGGATGGCTGCCGCCGCGGTCGTAGCACTCGTTCTCAGTGGGAGCTACAGCCGGGTCGAGCGTATCGCGATTGCCGTCGGCTTGCTGGAATTCCTGTTCGTGGCGGCGTTGTTTGTGCTCCACGTCCATCCTTCCTCGGTTATCGACGGAGCGGCGCGCATCCCTGTCAGCCAGCCGGGCTTCAGGATGCTGCTGGCGGCCAATGTAGGAGCGGTGATCATGCCCTGGATGATCTTCTATCAACAAGGCGCGGTCATCGACAAACGCCTCGGGCGGGCTCAGATCACCCTCGGCCGGTGGGACACGCTCATTGGCTCCGCCGTCACACAGGTAGTTATGATCGCAATTGTAGTGGCCTCGGCATGGACGATCGGCCGCTCACATGCAGGGGCGGCCCTGCCCACCATCGGTGCGGTTGCAGGTGCAATGGCGCCATTTCTCGGACTCGGCGCGGCCCGCATAGTGTTTGGCCTCGGGATGGTCGGCGCCGCGTTCGTCGCGGCACTGGTCGTGTCTGTCGCGGCCTCCTGGGGAGTGAGCGAGGTCGCCAACTGGCGGCACAGCGTAAACGACTCGCCCGCCACCGCGCCCGGATTTTACGCACTCTTCACGGCGGCAGTCATAGCGAGCGGGGGGCTCGTCGTCTTCCTAGGCAATCTCGTCAGCCTCTCCGTCGACGTCGAGGTTATGAATTCGATGCTCCTGCCGCTTGTGCTGGTGTTGTTGTTGGTCCTGGAGGCAAAGGCGCTCCCCGAGAGCGACAGGATGCACGGTGTCTGGCGGTACGCGGTTCTGACCATGGCATGCGGGATCATCGCCCTAGGGCTGTACACCACATATGTAGTCTGCAGCCAGGTTATGTAAAGATATGCCCAGCCTGTGGCAGAACTGCGTTACCCGAAGGTGCTATCCACGATGATAGGCTGGAGCGGAAATCTGGACCCTGAGATACAAGAATGTCCGACAACACGCTGGCCATGTTTCTCGAAACATTCGACTACGTCCATGCGCGCCTGATCGGGCGTTTGGAGGGCCTGCGGGACGACGAGTATCTGTGGGAGCCCGTGCCCGGCTCCTGGACGGTTCGGGCCTCCGAACTCGGTGGTTACACGATGGATCGATCTCCTTCGCCGGAACCCGAGGTGCCACCCGTAACGACGATCGCATGGCGTCTCTGTCACATCGGGGCAGATGTACTGGAGGGGTTCGCCTTATCCCTGGAGTCCGGTAAGCCCAGCCGATCGTCGGTGAAAGAGTGGGCCGGGAGTGCGGCAGGAGGCGTCCGCCTGGTAGAGGCGGGATATTCGGAGTGGCGCGCTGCTCTCGCCTCTCAAGGCGACAGCGTCATGTTCCGAGAGCTCGGGCCCGACTGGGGACCGTACGCGTCCGACTCGAATGCGGACCTCGTCATGCACGTGTTCGACGAATTCGTACATCATAGTGCCGAGGTAGCACTCTTGCGAGACCTCTACCGGGCAGAGCACGGATAGGTGCAAGTTCGCTACCCAAGGTGGCGGTACATCGGCTTGCTCAGCGCCGAAAGGACGGACTCGGGCGCGAAGCGGGTGTAGGCGTCCAGCAAGAATTTCTGCATTCTGCGAGGCTCGCCGGTATTCACTCCACTCAGGTGGCCGTGGAAGTAGTACAGCAGGTCTCTTTGAGCGGAGCCCCATTGTTTCTTGAAGTTGAGTAGCCCGGTCGCTGAGTTCTCGCATCGACCAAGATCAAACGTCGTGTAGCCGCGGGCACAGGCCTCTTCTATGCTCTTCCACATCGCGAGGGGCGACGCGAAGATCTGCCGGGCGGAAGGCAGGGCCGCTGAGTGGGTGCCATAGATGGTGAGTCCATGGCCAAGGTTGAGAAATCCGCAGACCGGCTGTCCGCGATACTCGGCGAGCACCATGAACCCATCTCCCGGGGTGACCAACTTACCGAACACGGCACGAAGGAAGGCTTGGGGCTGGGGCAGCAGTCGCTGGTGCTTCCGCTGTTTGAGATACATGTTGTAGAAGATCGCCATGTCCCGAGAGTCGGTCGCGACGCGGACGGTCACGCCGTTCGCCTCCGCCTTTTGAATGCCGGTTCTTATGTTTCGGGTGAGGCCGTGCATGAGAACGTCGGGCCCTGGGGACAGGTCGAGGGTGTGGGTAGAGTAGCGGTTCACCGTATGCAGGCCGTCCAGGATCGGGACGTCGCCCGGCCAGTCACGCACTTCAATCGACCCAGCTCCGAACGACCGGGCGTCATGAATCAGTGGGGCGAGAAGCAGGGCCGCGTGCGCATCGGAGCTCACCAGCGGACCGGCTCGGTGACAGAACGGCAGGCACACGAGGCGGGTGCCGGTTAGGCGGCTCCGTACGAGCATGGATGGCCAGGCAGCTGCGATCTCATCGGTGTCGGTCTGGAGCACGTGGAAACGTGGCTGATAACCGAAGGTCTCAGCCAAAGCCGACGTCCACGCGGGCTGGTGAAACACGGTTGCGGCAGGATGCCGGGCGACGAAATCAGGCCAGCGCGGATCTCGAAGGGGATCAATAATCGAAGCCCTGAGACTGCTGCAATCGGCGGACGACTCCACGTCTGTGGAAGGCCCGAGGGCGCGGGTTGGATGCATAACGCAGTATTGCCCTTCACAGTAGTGTACATTTGAAGGCCTGGCGCTCGGGCCGGCAGTATCACTGGTAACGAGCCGTCCCACATTTGACAAGGCTCTAAAGGGGTACACGGGAGGCGAAGATTGGCATCTCTCGAAAAGTTGAGCGCTCGCCTCCAGAAGGCGGTCTGTGGGTGGCCGCGACGTTAGGGTATTCTTTAGGCCCCTGGGAGATGCGGTTCCACAGTTGTACGCATCGTGTCTCCGCCGGTGGGAGCTTCTTCAACGGAGCGACGCGGGGGTGCGGGTTGTTAACGTGTCCGTCACTTGAGCAGGAGCCGACCTCCAGATCCAGCTCGGGACGGACGCCGATGGCGAGTATGACAACATCGGCCATGTATGTTTCCGAGTTGTTAGACAAAACCTAACGTGCAATTATGGAGCGGGTCCGGGGACGAGGGCCCGCCTCTCTACCCGTCGCAGTCTGATCAGAGATGTCCCACCGATACGTCGATTCCTCTGCACTACCTATCAAATATGAGCGTCGGGGCCAACCGGCTACTCGTGAGGTCACAGGAGGCTCATATAGTCTCGACAGCCAAATGATAACGAAACGATCGAAGCCGAGCTCGAAACCAATTCTGCGGTGGCGGCCTCGAGGCGCCGCCTCTGCATCCGCGCGCATATCAACTTGTGTCATGGTAGCCGCAGGCTTGTTTGCAGGCATTGGTACAGTGGGCACAAGCTCGGCAAACCTGGTCCACGCGGGCACACCGGCCGCGGTCTCTTTGACGAGCGAGAACCCCATTCAGCGTGAGAACGCTCTCAGCGGGACGACCAGCTGGGAGATCCAGGTGCCCAGTTACAAGGGCGAAATCGAGGGGTATCCATCTCGCGAAAGCGTCTTACCGGGGCAGAGGATCGACTTCCACGTCAGCACAACCGGTAAGACGTATAGCGCCGACGTCTACCGCATCGGTTGGTACGGCAGTAAGGGTGGCCGGCTCGTGCTCTCGCTACCAACGATGAAAGGGCACCGGTGGCGGGTACCGAAACCAAATCCCTCCACTGGGCTCCTGGTATGCGACTGGCCAACAGCATTCTCCGTCACCGTGCCGCGAGCCTGGACCAGCGGTTTTTACCTCGTGAAACTAACCGCATCCAACCGGCGGCAAGCTTACATTCCTTTCATCGTGAAGGAGGCTCCTACTGTGCACAGCGCGCTGGTTCTGGTCGACGAGATTGGAACAAGCGAGGCGTACAACTGGTTCGGAGGGAAGTCGCTCTTTACCGACACCGCGTATGCCACCGCTGGTAAGCAGTTTGCCCACCGCGCAGTCGAGGTCTCATTTCTGCGGCCGTTAAGTGAAAACATGGGCGCGGGGTGGTTTCTGTCCTGGGAGATCCACATGGTCCGCTGGCTCGAGCGCAGGGGATACGACGTCAGCTATCTTACGGAGCTAGATGTAAATGACGACCCCAGCACGTTGCTCGGGCACAAGGGCATTATTACCGCGGGGCATGACGAATACTGGAGCGCGGGAATCCGGGATGCCATGCAGAATGCCGTCAACCATGGCGTCAACTACGCAAACTTTGCGGCAAACACTGGATACTGGCAGTCACGCATTGTAGGCCTAGGCGATGACCCGGATGCGATCGAAATCTGCTACAAGGACTTTCATCGAGACCCGATCCACAAGACACATCCCGAGATGGCAACGGTTACCTGGCGATCGAAGTGGGTGCACCATCCTGAAAGCGAGCTCACCGGTGCCATGTATGGCGACTTTGAGGGACGGTACGGCCCCTATCCCTGGGTCGTAAAGAATACATCCAGCTGGGTATTCAAAGGAACGCACTTGAAGCCGGGCTCGTCGATTGGTGGGATGGTCGGGCATGAAGAGGACGCCATCATTGGGGGCTATCCGCATCCTCCGCATCTCCATGTGCTCAGTGCCTCGCCCGTGCGAAGCAATGTGGGCAAGCGCAGAGTGGCAAACTCGACCTTGTATCAGTCCAAGAGTGGGGCCTGGGTATTCGACGCCTCCAGCATCGACTGGAGCTGGGGACTCGACGATTTCAGACAGGGCTGGTATGCCTATGCTCCCGACCGGAAGCATCCGAGCCCGGCCATAGAGCGGATCACCGAGAATATCCTCAACGCATTTGAGAATGGCCTAACATCCGCTGATCGGTGAGAAGTAGGAGGGACGTAGCCAGTCGGAAGCTACCGGACAGCGCTTTCATCGGGGACGTGTACCGGGAGATCCGGAGATGCGCCAACCCGTGGCCGAAGCAGCACCGCCGCCGCCGGGTCACTATTTAGTTACTCGGGGTTGAGTATCGACCATCGAGGCAGTGGACCAGCTTGTCAGGATTTACTGATTAGGTCTAAGCGGTGTCCCCGAGGACCTCTGCTATCCAATGCTGAGCCTCACGGAAGAGCACGGGGTTGGTATCCATAGTGTAATACTGCAGCTCGATCAGTGCCTGAGAAAGCGCCCAGCCGCGGGCTCGCGCCCAGGTAGCATCGTCCACGCCGAGCTCGGCTCGGAAGATGGCCCGAGTCTCCGCTGAGAGGACCTTCCAGGCGAGCATCACGTCGCAGGCGGGATCGCCGACTCCGAGTCCGCCGAAGTCTATTACTGCGGCCAGCCGACCCTGTTTGACTAGCAGGTTCCGACGATCGAGGTCACCGTGGACCCAGACCGGCGCGTCTGGCCATTCCGGTGTTCGGAGGGCCGACTCCCACTCCGCGGTTGCCGCGCCGACATCGATGGTCTTGCTTAGGGACTCGATGGCGGAACGAGTCGGCTCGTCCCGCGTCGACAGCGGCATGCCGCGGAAGAAGTTGTCTCTTCCTGCAGACGGGCCGCCAGTGGGATCGATTCGCTGCAGTGCAGCCACGAACTGTGCAAGGTCGGTCGCCAACCGGCTGAGATCCAGAACAGGCTGGACTGTCGCGTCCTCGCCTTCGAGCCAGCGGTAAACCGACCACTTCCATGGATAGCCGGCAGCCGGCATTCCTTCCGCGATCGGAACAGGCACCGGCACCGGGAGGAGCGGAGCGAGTATGGGCAGCCAACGGCGTTCCTTCTCCAGTGCCGCCCTGGTCACCCGCAATCGGGGCAGGCGCACGACCAGGCAGTCGCCAACTCGATAAAGCGCGTTATCCGTTCCGCCGGAGGGGACAGGCCAAAGAGGAAGACCCGCCCACTGTGGAAACTGGTCAAGCAACAGGCGCCGGACGAGGTCGACGTCGGGGTAGACTTCGTCTGGGCTCATCGGTTGCATCGGCTTCATCGTAACTGAGGAGAGCGATTATAGTCAGGTAACGTGGTGCAATTCCTGCCAGAGCAATCTCCGCCAACACGCCGGCGTACATCGTCAACCCTTGCCTGAGTCGGTCCAGCGTGTTTGGCTTATTCAGAAGAAACCACGTGGAGATGAAATGCGGTGAGAGCGGTAACGGAACCCGAGGCAGTTAACCTGACGCTTGGATTAATGGAATGAAGCATGTCCAGTGGCTCACTTTTGTCTTAACGGCCGCTGGGCTCATGAGCGTTGCCGCCGCCCCAGCCAGCGTTGTGGCGCAGGTTCGCCCCGGTGCTCTCGGCCATGGAGCTACTCTCCTGGTCGATGGCCGTACGATAACCCCTGCCGGCCGGCAGACGCACCTACAAGAGCTGCCCCTGAACGCGGTGCTGTCTCCCAACGGCCGCGACCTGCTGATCACCGACGACGGTAGGAGAACGCAATACCTGCAGGTCATCTCCACCTCGACCAGTCAGGTCCAACAGTCGATCCCCTATCCCTACCCCGCCGGATTGTTCGTCGGAGTGGCCTACAACGCATCCGGCACTCAAGCGTTTGCGTCGGGAGGCTCGCAAGGGGTGATACACAGGTTTGCCGTCGCGTCCAACGGAACCCTGTCGCCCAAGAAAGACATCCCAGTCGCAAGTGGCCTGCTTGCCGGCGCCCGTCTCGCCGGGCTCGCCTCAGCCTACGCGGGGCGTCTGTTGTTTGTCGCATCGGAGAATCCTGGCGGCCTCGCGGTCATCGATACCTCCAAACGGAAGGTCGTGAGGCTGATCAGCTTGCCTGGACGCCCATATGGCGTTCTCGCCACTCCTGACTCGAAGACGGTTTATGTGTCGAACTGGAGCTCGTCGTCGGTGTGGGCTATCGACACGACGACAGATACGGTAACACATCGAATCGCAGTTGGAGCCCATCCGACGGCGATGGTTCTGAGCCAGCAGGGCCTACTTTACGTGGCCGACTCAAACGCGGACCGCGTGACCGTTATATCGACCGGCGACAACAGCGTTGTGGGGCGTATCGACGTCCGGCCGTTCTCAGGTGCGCCGCTCAGCAGCTCACCCGAGGGAGTGGCCGTCGGGCCGGATGGGCGATACCTTTATGTCGCGAACTCAGGTGAGAACGCCGTGGTCGTTTTCAAGTTGACCAATGGCGGACGGAGCGCCATCGCGATGGGTCGAATTCCAACGGCCGAGTACCCGACGTCGGTAACGCTGGGAGCCAAAGGAGGTCGCCTATTCGTAACCAACGGAGACGGCTACGGAACCAAGCCCAACGGCAACGAACCTCCCAACCACTACAGCAACACGATTTACGGAACGCTGTCGACTGTCGTAGTTCCCGACCTGCCCCACCTCGCGGCATACACGGAGCAGGTGCAGAAAGACAATCACACCGGCCGCCTCAGACCCTTTGCGGTTCCCGCGAGTCTCGAGCCCATCAAGCATGTCATCTTTGTCGTCAAGCAGGATCAAAGTTATGACCAGGTGCTGGGCGACGTGAAGGGGGCGGACGGCGACCCCGCCTTGACCAAATATCCGGCCAAGATCACGCCTAATCTCCATGCCCTGGCCCGTGATTTCGGCGTGTTCGACAATTTCTATACAGATGGACAAACGAGCGCCGATGCCGGTAACTGGCTGCTTTCGGGCAATGCGAACGACTTCGATATGAAGATGTGGCCGCAGACCTACGGGCATCGTGAGAGGCATGGCTACTTCGAGGGCAAAAGCCGCATGGATCTCTCGCCGGGAGGGTACCTGTGGGACAGAGCCCTTCAGGACCATGTGACGTATCGCGATTATGGCGCCTTCACTTCCGGACCTAGTCCCGACACGCAGCTCATTCCGGAGCAAGACGCCAACTCATGTGCCGGGCCGATCGCGCACACCTACGTGCGAACGCGGATTCCTGCCGGGAAAGTGCTATGTTTTGCGCCCACGGTCCCCTATTCCACGGTGCCCAACCTCGCCGGCCATACCGACCCACGATACCGGGGGTTCGATCTGCGGTATTCGGACGTGGATAGGGTGCTGGAGTGGGAGCGGGAATTTCAGGGTTTTGTGCGGAACAACAACCTCCCGGACCTAGAAATTCTGTGGCTCCCGGACGACCATACCTCTACCGCACCAGGATTCCTCAGCCAGCCCAGCGACGTGGCGTTGAACGATGAGGCAGCCGGCATGCTGGTGGACGCCGTCAGCCACAGCAAGTACTGGCAGAGCACCGCTATCTTCATGGTGCAGGACGATGCCCAAGGATCGAGAGACCACGTCAGTGCGCAGCGGACCTACTGCCTTGTGATTAGCCCCTACACCCGGACCGCAGGACTTCGCGTCGATTCCGGATTTTATAACGATGCCTCCCTACTCAGGACGATGGAGTCGATTCTGCATCTTCAGCCAATGAGCCAGTTCGACATGACGGCAAGTGCCATGTGGCCGGCGTTTGGTGCGGTGCCGCGTCCGAAGCCATTCAAGGCGCTGCCGATGAGAATTCCGATCACGTATAACCCGTAAGTAGTTGTCAGTTTTCAGTTTTCAGTTTTCAGTTCCAGCGACCGCGAGCGCACGGGCGATGGAAGAACGGGTCGGAGTAGCGCGGCGGGAGGGATCCGACAGTATTTTCGATTTGGGTTTGAGTTCCAGGGGTCGGACCCCCGGCGTGGCTCGGGGACGATAGTCCTGTCTAGGGGTGCGGTTCGCCATCGGGAGCGACAGGGCCGGCCGCCTTATGTGGTTAGGTCGCGGCGCTCGTACAGCAGTGTGGCTCCGATGAGTAACACGACCGGGCAAACCGCGAGAGCAAGCATCGAGGACCACGCGACGCCGTGTACAAGGACGCCGGCGCCGCCCGCCCAGTGAAACGGAGACACCGCGTTGGCAAAACCGGTCAGGCGCGGCACCAGCGACCCAAAGACGTTGAGCACGTACATGGCGATCGCGGCCGCGCCGGCCACCTCCCCACCAGCCCCGGGTGACCCGGTCGTCGAAGCCACGAGAAAGGCCAGCATTCCGAACCCGGTTGCCAGGAGCGCGACTGCCACCAGGGCAGCGGCAAGCGTTCCGAGGTTAACGCTCAGCCCTTGCGACGGACCGATCGCGGCGGTAGCGGCCCAGATCGCAGCTCCGACCGCAAACACCGGCAGCAGAGCTCCGAGTGCTTTCTGAAGCGAGAGCGTGAGGCGGCGTATGGGTGTCGCCAGGAGAAGATCGATCGTCCCGTTGCGCTCCTCGCCGGCCAGGGCGCGACTTCCCGCGAGGACCGCCATTACCAACATGAGAGCAGGCAGGAGAAGGCTGAAGAGCTCGGTTCCAAGGTATCCCGCCGGGGACAGGTAATCGACTCCGCCTAAAAAGGCAATGCGGAATGCCTTTGGCATCGTGTTGAGCAGATGTTGGATGCCGGCGCCGCCCCGACGAATGCTCGGATAAAACAGTATGTACAGCGTCGACAGCAGGACGGCGCCGACGCACCAGGCGAGAATGCCGCGCCAGTGGTCGCCGATCTCACGACGCATCACCTCAAGTCGCATCGGATTTCTCACCCTGGTAGTAGTCGCGGAACACCTCGTCGAGGTCGATCTCAGCGCTGCGGAAGTCATGGACGCGGTACGCTAGCCGCGGCTTTGACGACGGCATCGAGGTCGCCGCTGACCGTGAGTGTCAGCGTGTTGTTTTTGGCACTCACCCGGGAGACTCCGGAGAGGCGCTCGAAGACGCCGGGGTCAACCGGCTCGAGGAATTCGATAGAGACGACTCGACGTCCCTGCCTGGCCAGCTCGCCGACATCCTGGACCGTCACCAGCTTGCCCTGGCGCAAAATACCGGCACGGTCACAGAGCCGGGCTACCTCCGGAAGATCGTGTGAAGACACAAAGATGGCAGCACCGCGATCGCGCGCTTCGCGAATCAAGTCGTGCACCGTTCGCTGCATCAAAGGATCGAGGGTCGCCGTGGGCTCGTCGAGGATCAGTACATCGGGGTCGTGCATCATAGCCTGGATAACACCGACCTTCTGACGCTGACCGTGTGACATCGCCGCACAACGCTGGTCAAGATCGCACTCCATCCGTGAGGCGAGGTCGCGGACACGCTCGACGGATATGCCGCCTCGAAGGTCTCCCAGGTAGGTGCACAACTGGCCGGCGGTGAGCTGCGGATACAGACGCAGATCTCCCGGCAGATAGCCAATTTGTCGCCGCACCTCGACGCTCTGCCTTTGGCAGTCAAGGCCCAGGACGGTGGCGCTTCCGGCTGTGGGACGGATCAGGTCGAGCAGGCAGCGAATCGTGGTCGTCTTTCCGGCTCCGTTGCTCCCGAGATATCCGAAGATCTCGCGCGAACGCACCTCGAGGTCGAGATGGTCAAGAGCCCGCTTCCGACCGTAGTTCTTGGTCAGGCCACTGCAGACGATAGCGTTAACGGAGGTCATCGCGGTTAATCCTAAACCGGAAGGGGAGTCTGGGCGTTGAGGCGCCCGACGACGTACCCCACTCAAGGGATGGCGCTTTCAGTCAGATAAGCAGCCAGGGCAGCGCCACGGCGAGTGACGTGCCTTCGACCAGTAGGTTGATCAGGACCATTGCGATCACGGTCGCGCCAACGAGAGCGATGGCAATTGTTTCGGGATCGACCGTTCCGTCCTCGAAATGAAGTTTCATGCTTGGTACCTATGCGTAGGATGACCCAAGTGGGGCCTTAGGGCCGGCGTCAGAATAGAGGACGACGTGAATGCAATGGTTGCCGGCTTAACCTCGACCGCCAGCCGCCCAGAACGGCACGCCGGCGAGTGATGCCAGGACCTTGGTGAACTTTGAACAGCATGGCCGAGGACTCAGCCGTCTGGCCAATGGTATCCCGGCTGTACAGATCCCGCGCATCGGTTTGGCACCTGATTTCTCAGAGATTGTTGCCTTACCCGACCCCTGGTCGAATCCTCCCCAGAAAGGGGATGGCCCTTACGCTATTAGAAGATGAGAAGTTTTCGCCGGCCAGGTGAAGAGTCACGTCATGCAGAGACGGCGAAGTTTGAGGTCAAGTTGAGGCGCAGCGAGGAAGTGACGAGCTGGCTCAGCGAGCGAGCCGACGAGATGGCCGGGCTGGTGATGGAGCTCGTGGCAATCGATACTGAGAACCCTCCGGGTCGTAACTTGGAGACCTGCGCCGTTGTCCTTCGCGATGCAATGCGGCGACTTGGGTTCTCAGCAGACCTGGTCAGGCTACCGCCTGCCCGCGGGCTGGACCGACCCGTGCATAGTACGCGGCTCGGCCGGCAACGGAGGGGCGACGATCTACTTTCACGGACACTTCGACGTCGTGCCGGCACAAGATCCCCGGCAGTTTGAGCCTGAGCGTTCGGACGGTAGGATCACGGGTCGGGGCACGGCGGACATGAAGGGCGGTATCGTCAGCATGCTTTACGGCGCGGCGGCTGCCCGCGAGCTTGGCATGCTGGAAAACGGACGGATCGTTTTCCATTTCGTTTGTGACGAGGAGACGGGAAGTGTGTTCGGGCTCGGGACGTCTGAGACAGGCCGGATCCATAGATCCGCATGCGTTGGCAATGGTTACGGCAGAGCCAACCGGGGGCGTGGTCTGGCATGCGAACCGGGGAGCGATCACGATGCGAGTGAACGTCCACGGGAGGGCGGCGCACGTCGGTCAAGCTCATGTGGGTGTTAATGCGTTTGAGCACATGCTACGGGTGGCGGAACCTTTAGCCGGCATGGCCGACCGGCTACTCGAAAAGAGAACTGAGTTTGCCCTCGAAAGTGATGCGGCGCGAGGCTCGATGCTCGTCGTCGGAGGGTCTTCGGGGAGTGGCGCGAACTTCAATGTCGTCCCAGGATCGGCATGGTTTTCGGTCGACCGGCGCTTCAATCCCGAGGAGAACCTCGAGGAAGAGCTGAGCCGTCTGCAATCCACAATCGCCGACGCGGCCGAGCAAGCCGGGGCCGACGTCACCGTCGAGGTGTTGCAGAGGCAGCCCTCCTCGTCCACAGACGCGAAACACCCGGTGGGCGCGGCGCTCGCGAGATCCGTCTCGGAGATTGAAGGGGCTATGCCGACGTTCGAGCTATGTCCGGGAGTCCTGGAGACTCGGTGGTACGCGCAACTCGGGATTCCTGCCTTCGCCTACGGTGGTGGAAGCCTGGACGTATCGCACGGCCCAGACGAGTACATCGGTGAGGAGGCGATGCGGCGATGCGCTGCCGTTTACGCCCTCTTCTCCCGAGAGATCCTGGAAGGTGACCGATGAACGTGACCCAGCACGGCCACCCCGGCGCCCGGCTCTCGAGCACCGGGGTTCCATTCGCATTCGCACGTCACGAAAGCCGCGATGCGTGCCGGGGCAGCTCGGTGTGAATGACGAGGCTGTCATCTGCTCCTAGAACTTCACGGAGTTCAGTGTGTTGGCTGCTCTGGTTTGCATTGACCCGGGAAGCGGAACGTAGTACAACTTGACCCCGTATTTCTGTCCCCTTGTATCCAGCCACGTGAACATGCGAACGAGCGACCGACCAAGCGTCTTGTTACGCTGCTTCGCATAGATTCCGGACCAACTGTAGCTTGAGATGGGGTAACTCCGCGCGCCTGGCCCATTGACTATGCTGAACCTTCTTGCTGAAACGTGCTTGAACTGCGCCGCGTCGGCGGCCACACCTGCGGCCGAGACTCTCACGAACGCACCTGCCCGGTTCTTCAACATCGCCATCGTAATGTGGTTCGCATAGGCGTAACTCGTCTCCACGTAGCCGATAGAGCCGGGAGTGCTCTTCACGGCGGCGGACACTCCGCTGCTGTGGGTTGAACCTGTTCCGACAGGCCACGCCGGACTCTTCCCCGCACCTACCTTCGATTTCCACGTTGGACTAACGTGACTGAGGTAGTCCGTGAACATGTAAGACGTCCCACTACTGTCGGACCGGTACACGACGGAGATCTTGCGGTGAGGCAATGCCGTTCCTGGATTCAGGCGGGCGATGGCCGGGTCTGTCCAGCTCGTTATGTGTCCCATGTAAATTGCCGCGAGAACCGGGCCAGTTAGCCGAAGTGTGGAGACTCCCTTCAGGTTGTAGATGACGCCTGCACCGCCGAGGGCTACGGGAAACTGTACGATCGGTCCCTTGGCTGCCGCCAGGTCCGACGGGAGCATGGGAACGTCGAATGCGCCGAAGTCCACCAGTCCCTGCTCCAGCTCCGTTTGTCCGGCGCCACTGCCGACGGCCGAGTAGTTGAACTTTATCGCGGGATAGTGAGAGAAGGCAGTTACGAACAGGGGCTCGTCGAAGGTCGACCCCGCTCCCTTCACCCGTACAGCGGCGGGCTTTCCGGGAGCGGACGCCGCCCCGCTGCCGTTGGACCCGCCGCATCCAGCGAGGACGGTTAGGGTTAAAGCGCAGGCCGCGAAACACGTCGCGGTGAGTATGGTCTTCATTCTTTTCATCCTTTCTCTGCATCGAGCTGGCTTCAAGTGGATCGAGACTAGAGGGTGAACGTGCTGACCGGCCGATTGCGATTTGGCGGGGCAAGCGCTGACCAACACTGTCGTAGCCACGGCTACGGGTTGCTCTCCCCTCCTCGTCGGAACCGAGTAGAACAGGAACGTGCGTCGACTGCCGGCATGCACGTGATGCATCTGCAGGCGATTGACGGCTACTATGAGCGTTCCGATCTATCGAGCTCTGCCCTGGCCATGCAGGCGCCATGCCAAATCCGGGGAAATTCGTTAACAGCCTGTTACGGTTCGTTTGCGGCTTTGTTACCCAGGAGTACGAGGTGGCCGAGTAGCTCGGGCCGTTCTTCTGACTATGCCCGCGACTCCATTGACCGAGCTCTCAAGGCCGTTGAAGTGCTTCTTCCGGAGCGATCCGGTGGTGGTTCAGATCGATCGCTGATACGAGCGGAAGGCGCGGGTCGCCACCCATGTCGCGACGGCGGTCAGCAGCAGCAGCCAGCCTAAACGGCTGAACACGAGACCCCAGTCAGGGCTGGATTGGAGTGCGGAACGACCGGCATCGACCGCCCAGTTGGCGGGATTGAAGCTGGACACGTTCGAAATCCATTGAGGCATCACGCTCTGAGCGATGAGGACCGAGGACAGAAAGGTCAGGGGCAGGAGGATGAACTGATTGGCTCCAATGACCGATTCCTCCTGTCGGACCAGCAATCCCAAGCCGTTGGAAAGAGCCGCGAAGGGTAGCGCGACCAGGATCGCCAGCAGGATCAAGGATACGACGCCCAGTAGACTCGTGTACCCCGCGCCCAGGATCATGCCCAGGACGATCAGGATCGTGGCCTGAATGAAGGTAACCACGGCGACCTGGATCATCCGGCCGACAATGATGGCCGTACGGCTGACCGGTGATACGAGGAATCTATCCATCACGCCGCGGTCGAGGTCATTGACGATACTCATGCCGCTCCACCCACCGCCGAACAGTGCGTTCATGATGACGACGCCCGGTGTAAGAAACGCGATGTAGTTGGAGGCGCCGAATCCCGGAATCTCGGTGATGCGTTTGAACAGCTCGCCGAATAGGAGCAGCCAGATGATCGGCTGGAGAAGTGAAAAAGCTATGAACCACGGCTGTCGAAACAAGTTGCGAAGATCACGAATCGCCATATACCACGAGTGAGACACGAGAGTCATCTAGTTACCTCCTTCAGTGTCGGCTCGGTCGAATGATCGGCCCGTGTATCGCAGATATACGTCATCAAGGGAGGGACGGGCGATGGTTACCGATGCCACGCCGATGCCAGACGACTCGAGTACGGGCAGGACCTTGGGTACGGACGCCGGTCCGTTCTGAACCCGAGCGAACACGGTGCGTCTCTCGGATACGACCTCAAGGGTGGTATCCAGCTTTCGGAGCGCGTCTACGGCGGCAGGCACGTGGGCTCCGTCGAACAACTCGACCTGTACGGAGTCGCCTCCGAGCTCGCTCTTCAGTCCCTCTGGAGTTCCCTCGGCGACAATCAGTCCTTGATCGACGATGACCAGCCGCTGAGCCAGGCGGTCAGCCTCCTCCAGGTAGTGGGTGGTTAGCAGAACCGTGATGCCTTCTTCGTGAGAGAGCCGGCTGATCTCGGACCACATGTCGACGCGGACTTCCGGGTCGAGGCCGGTGGTAGGCTCGTCCAGGAAAAGGACTTGCGGCTTATGAACGAGGCCAATAGCGATGTCGAGGCGGCGCGACATGCCGCCGGAGTAGTCCTTGACCACGCGGTCGGCGCCGTCGGCCAGGCTGAATCGATCCAGCAGCGCGGAGACTCGCTCTTTAAGTAGCGCCCGCGCAGGCCGAAGATCTGGCCCTGCAGCGTCAGGTTCTCGCGCCCCGTTGCCTCGCGGTCGACGCCCGACTTCTGTCCAACGAAGCCGATCGCCTTTCGCACCCGGTTGGGGTGCTTGAGGGCATCGATCCCGGCCACGAATGCCGTGCCCGAGGTCGGCCGAGACAGGGTGGTCAGGATCTTCACTGCCGTGGACTTGCCAGCGCCATTGGGACCCAGGAGCCCGAATACGATGCCGGCCTCCACCGTGAAGCTCAGGCCCTTGAGCGCCTGCACCTTGTTACCGTAGGTTTTTGTCAAGTCCTTCGCTTCGATCGCTATTCGCCCGGTACTCTCGTGGTGTGAGCTGGCGGTTTCAATTCCGGCCGTTGCGCTCAAGATCCTGCTCCTTTCTTCGACTCGTGCAATGCCAGCGTGTCGCCGGGCCAGGTAAGCTGGCCCGATCGCATCTGAGAAATGAATCTGCGGACGGTTTCGAGCTCCGCCTTGCGCAGCTCATGCATGTACTCTGCCTCGATGACGAATAGTCTGGGGACGCCGGCGCGTTCGACGCCGGCGAGTGTGACCTGATCGGCAGCGACGGCAGCCTCCAGGCGAACCGCTCGCCATTCCAGCATCTCTATGGCCTCGTCGGGAGGAACGGCCCCGATGAAGGCGAGGCCGGCGGCGAAGTGGGGGAACTCCGGAGTAGGTTCGGAGAGGAGCGCGCGGAGGCCGGCCATGAGCTCATCGAGTCCGGCATCCGTGATTCGGTATACCGTTCGTTCTGGACGGCGGCCGTCGCGACTGGTCTCAACCTCTTCGATCAGACCGGCCCTGGCGAGGCGGGACACCGCGCTGTAGAGCGAAGCATCTTTGAGCCGGATCACCTGATCGAGTCCACGCTCCAAGACGTACCGACGCATCTCGTAGGGATGCATTGGCTTCTCGTGGAGCAGCTCCAGCACGGCGAGGCTCAAGGGATTCAGTGACGGCGATCGCATATCCCACTTCAAATACTCGAACTCGACTACTCGATATCAACATATCAGCGACACAGCCTCGTCTACCACGTGGGCTGCATCACATGACGGGAAGAAAGCGGGCTGAGGGTCATGCACATCCTTTGACAATTGAGCCGGATGTGGTTCTTCCGGTATACGTCGAACCCGGCGACTCTCGCCGGACAAGGAGTCCGTGGCGGCACTCAGCCGACAGCAGAAAGAGAGGCAGGCCACACGGCAGTGGTAGACTCCTTCTATGGCGGAGCGCGAGGTTGCGCCGATGACCGATCAGGAAGTCGCGCTGATCGTACGGAGCCTGACTGCTGCTCACAGCCGCGTGATCCTGCGGCTGAAGGGCATCGAAGACGAGGAGTGGTTTTGGGAACCTGTTCCTGACTGCTGGTCAGTCCGGCCACGCTCCGAAACCAAAACTGAGTGGGCGAACGGGAGCGGGGCGTGGGTCATCGATTATGGACCAGAGGTCAGCCCGGCACCGTTCACCACGATTGCCTGGCGAGTAGCACACGTCGCGTCCACCACCGCGGGCTATCTCGACATGATCTCAGGCTGGGACTGGAGCGCGGGAACTCCCTGGGACCGATATGCGGCGCCCGAGACGGCTGAGGCCGGTATGGCTTTCTATGCTGAGCAAGCCACCCGCCTGGTAGACTTTTGCCGCTCAATCGGGCCGGAAGACCTCGATCGCGAGATCCTCATTCCATGGCGAGACCCAGCGCCCATATGTGAGATACTCGAGATCTTGCTCAGCGAGGCCTTCCATCACGCTGCCGAGGTCGGCGTTCTGCGGGATCTCTATCGATGGACGGGAGACAGGCAGCTCGCCTGACTTGAGATGACGGGCCGTCAGCGGCGCCAGAAGCAGGGCGCGCTGTAAAGACGTGTGGACCTCCGCTGCATGTGTCGCGTGCACCTATCGAGGCCGGAGATGAGAATCTCGCGCGAGCTTAGTCTCCGCTCTCCTGTTCGTTGACAGTCAATCTCGGGGCAATTTGCCTGTCACTCCCGGGTGGACCCCCTCGGCCAGATCCTGCTCCATAGCGACGCGCCTCAACAGTTCAATCAACTCCTGACGCTCCACTGGCGTCAGGCCCTGCGTGATTTCGGCCTCATGATCGGCGGATACCTCCATTACCGTGTCCAGCATCCGCCTGCCGTCTTCCGTAAGAAACAGCCCATACGATCGACGGTCTGCGGTACTGCGGCGTCGCTCGAGCAAACCGGCGCCCTCCAGCTCGTCGACCAATGCAACCATTCGACTCGCCGGTATCTGCATGGCCGCGCCCAGTCGCTGCTGTGACTCGCCCTCGGCGGCCGCTACGTGTCGCAGCAGCACCGCCTGGCGGGGATCCAGGTTCAGGGCCGTCAGGCGGGACCTCCACCGGCGGCTTGAGTGGAATCCGAGCTGCGAAAGAAGGAAGGCGACCCCAGGAACCCGTAGCCGGTCAGGCGAGTGCTCCCCGGCAACCGGATCACTCACTTAGCGACCAATCCGCGCGGCAACACCCGCGTCACCCACTTGCACGGCTCGAGGGTCGCGAGCTGGTATCAGGTGTTATATGATTACACATCATAATGATTATAGTTAGTAACAGTCTTAAGCGTCGGTCGGCGCAGGAGAACCACGCCAATACGCCATCACTCGGCTGCTCATACGGCTTCGATCGGAGGTAGCGCGCATGTTCACTCTATACAACCTCTTCCTATTCATTCATATTGTCGCGGTAATTGTCTGGCTTGGCGGTCTTACAGCGCTCGTCATTCTCGACCTGAAGCTTGCCGCCGAGCGCGACACGGCCGGAATCGTCGCCGTCAGCCGGGCCGGGGAGTTCTTCGGACGGACCGTTGTGGGACCGGCAGCCGGAGTAACCCTTCTCGCGGGGATCGGCATGGCAGTTGACGGGCATAAGAGCTTTGGCACCCTTTGGATTCTTTGGGGAATTTGCGGATTGGTGGCTTCTATGCTTCTGGGCGTGACGTTCATCCGGCAGACGAGGGACCGGCTTGACGAAGCGCCGCGGGTCGGGAAGCGATCCTCGTGTCAGTGTTGAATCCCTTCGAAGGCGAATGCTTGCTCTCCAGGCGCTTAATCTGTTCCTCCTGTTCTCGGTGGCGTGGGCCATGGTCTTCAAGCCCGTCGTCTGAGCTGAGAGCGAGCGGCGTCACGCTGCCTTTGGCGAGGTCATGGCGACAGGTGTCCGACTCTGATGTTCCGACAGTAGATAAACAAAAGATTATAGGAGGATAATGTGAGTACGTTCGAAGGCAAGGTTGCGCTGGTCACGGGCAGCTCGAGAGGCATTGGAAGGGCAATTGCCGAGGAGCTGGCGAACCTTGGCGCCGCTGTCGCCGTCCACGGACGCCACGAGGATTCCGTGGCGCAGGTCGAGAAAACAATCAACGAGGCCGCCGGGAAAGCACTGGCGGTAACGGCAGACATTACAAAATTCGACCAGATCGAGGCCATGCGACGACGAATAGAGGACGGTTACGGAGCGGTCGATATTCTCGTCGCCAACGCCGGTGCCAACCTCGCCCCCCCGGCGGCGCTCGAGGACATACCCGAGGAGACCTGGCGTGCTACGGTCGATGTCAATCTATTGGGGACCTTCCTGACGCTGAAGAGTTTCTTGCCAGGCATGAAAGCGCGAGGTAGTGGCAGCATCATTACGATTTCCTCGGCTGCAGGTCGCAGACCGCATCCCCGGTCGCCGATTCCGTACAGCGCAGCGAAGGCGGGCATTGAGCTGATGACGCAAGACGTGGCGGCTCAAGCGGGTCCGTTCGGCATCCGGGCAAACTGCGTCGCTCCCGAGACGATTCTCACCGAGACGAATCAGCGGCTAATCCCGCAGGACCAGCAGAAAGCACTGGTCGAGATGCATCCGCTGAGGCGGCTGGGGACTCCTCGGGACGTCGCCAACGCCGCGGTGTTTCTCGCGTCAGACAAAGCGAGCTGGATCACGGGTGTGGTGCTCGACGTATCCGGCGGGGCCGTAATGACCTAAAAAAGTGAAAGGCTATGTGTCGTCGTCCCGGCCGTCGTTTTCCGGCGGCGATTCCTCTCTTTCGCTCAGGCTGCCGCGCAGACCTCCGGTAAACGTGTGGCCGATGTTGGCCGCGAGGAGGGCCACCACTCCCACGAGGTACAGCTGGCCCATCAGGGCCTCGGAAACGGCCAGCATCTTACCGAAACTCTGAGCGGCGGTCAGGTCGCCGTAGCCGACCGTCGTCAGAGTCACAAAGCTAAAGTAAATGTAGTCGACGCCTAGCTGCTCGTGCGGCGGGTTCTCCACGAAGAAATAATGGCCCGAGACGGCACCGACGATCCCGTAGGCGTAGGCGAAGAATAGTCCCGCAAGCAGATATATGGATAGCGCTCCCCACAGCGACTGCACGGTTATGCGTCCCTGCCTCTGCATAAATCGAATGATGACGACGGGACCGGCCAGCGCCATCAGCGCGCCTACTCCCTGCGGAGCCCAGCGTTGAGTGGCATTGGCGGTGCTGGTCGCGCCGGCGGCGGTGATAAGCGCAACAAGAACGAACGCTGCCACGCCGATCATCGTCCGCCGTCGAACCTCCGAGGTCCAGAAGATAAACAGCAGCGTGAGCCCCTGGAACAGCACGGGAAGCATGCGCTCCCAGGCGTCATCCGGGGGCACGGCTTGCGCCACGACGGTCACGACGAGCATCCCCGCAACGAGGGCATACCGCCCTCGCCAGCGACCAAGCGCTATTCGAGGATTGTCGGCGTTCATCGATTTCGTTTCGACAGCTGCCATCGGCCTTGCCCCCGAAGTTTTGAAGATGTCAAGATGACGGCCCGGTCGTCGATGGACGTCACGGGTGCGTGCTGGAGCCAGGCTGTCCCGGCCCCTGAAGAGTATCAGGAGTGCTCGACCTGACCTGTAGGCGGCTCTAGGATGCCGGAGATTATCCGCCGCCTATGCCCAGAGACAGCATAGGCCGGCCACCAGTTCGAGTCCCTGACCAAGTGGACAATGATTTTTGGCGAGGCACGTGATTCAGGGCACAGCATCGTTTATGTGCTCCCCTGAATCTACGCGCGGAGCGCTGACAGAACCGTCTTGCCAGAGGTATTGAGGCTCAGATGGGAACTCGTTACCCGCGGATCGTACGAGTCCGACCCGTGCGAACGTGGCGTCGATGTTTCGAGTGAAATGGCGGTAATCGAATAGCTCGCGAAGGTGACCCGTGGTCAGGTATTGCGTCACTTGTGGGTCGGACGCGAGGAGATCTTCGAGCGAGACGTCCTCGTCAAATGCCCGCAGAGAATCGGCCTGGACGATGCGATAGGCATCTTCGCGCGGCAGGCCCGATTCGATGAGGGCGCGCAGAATTCTTTGGGAGAAGGCCAGGCCGTGCGTTGCCTCGACATTGCGACGCATGCGATCGGGAAACACGGTCAGGCCACTCATCACTCTATTAAAGAGGGCGAGGATGTAGTCGGCGACGATGGAGGCATCGGGAAGAACGACCCGCTCGAGGGAAGAGTTGCTGATGTCTCGCTCGTTCCAGAGGACAATGTTTTCGAGGGCGGGAGTGGAATAGCCGCGCAGGAGACGGGCGAGTCCGGTTATCCGCTCGCTCAGGTTGGGGTTGCGCTTGTGAGGCATCGCGGAGGAGCCTGCCTGCTTCTCGCCAAAGGGCTCCTGGACCTCGCGAATCTCGGTTCGCTGCAGCGTTCTGATCTCGGTTGCCATCTTGTCGACCACGCTGCCCAGCACCGCCAGCTCGAGCACAAACTCAGCGTGACGATCGCGCTGCACTATCTGCGTCTCGGCTGCGGCCGGTCTCAGGCCAAGATTCCTGGCCGCGATTTCCTCAACCTGGGGTGGAACGTTTGAGTGAGTGCCCACGGCTCCCGCAAGCTTGGCGACGGCTATGTCGGCCCGCACTCGTTGTAGGCGCTCGAGAGCACGCCGGAGATCGTCAAACCACACGGCGAGCTTAAATCCAAATGTGACGGGCTCGGCGTGGATGCCGTGAGTCCTGCCCATCATCAGTGTGTCTTTATGCTCTAGCGCGAGGCTACCGATGGTCGCGCGGAGACGCTCGGCTCCGGATATGATCAAGTCCAGCGCCTCGATCATCTGGAGTGACAGCGCGGTATCTTTTACGTCGTTGCTGGTTAGACCGAAGTGGACGTACCTGCCGGCGTCGCCCAAGCCCTCGTTTACCGACTGGAGGAAGGCGATGACGTCATGCTGAGTCTCCTCCTCGTAGCGGGCGATGTCGTCCTCGTCGAAGGTCGCTTGTCGAATAGGAGCCACCGCCCAGTCCGGAACCTCTCCGATTTGGTTCCAGGCTTCGGTCACGGCGATTTCCACTTTGAGCCAGAGCTCGAAGGTGTGGTGGATTGACCAGATGCGGCCCATTTCGGGGCGTGTGTATTTGGGGACCAAATGATGGCTCCGGGGAGGGTGTCGGTGGGCAGTGGATGGTAGGCGGTACGCGGTAGACGGTAGACGGTAGACGGTAGCAGTAAACGGTTGACGGTAGACGGTAAACGGTAGACGGTGGGCGGCAGACGGTGGGCGGTAGACGGTTAACGGTGGAACGTGCAGGCCTCGGTGCACGGCCCGACAGTCGACAGCGGGGAGTTACGAACGCCACGCTTTTGCGAGCACCGTGATTGCCGATGTTTCATCGTAGTCGCCCACGCGTAGGACGCACCACGAAGGATGATCCCGTGTCCCTCTCGGTCGAGCACCCCAAGAGACTTCTCGACCGAAAAATGGCTCCTCGGTGGCATTGAACAGGTCGTGAATGCAGAGTTCGACGCTATTTTCGTAACAGTATTGCTGCGACGCTCAGAGAAGCATCGGCTCGCCAGCTCCGTGAATGCGCGGATTGACGAATGGCCGGAGTTCACCCGGCATGCTCTGTGCCGCCTCGTGTGAGGACGCTTGCGTGCTGCCGCTCAGAAATGAACCGGTCGCGAGGAACTAGATCCGGCCGGCGCGCTGGTGGAGCTTGCCTTCCGTCTTGATGGCGGGAGCGTGAACCATTCTTGCCTGGTGCAGGTCGCGAATCGTTCTGGCTCCCAACACGCCCATCGCCGTGCGGATTGCTCCCATCAGGTTCTGGGCGCCACTGTTGACCTCCGCCGGTCCGTACAGGATTTGCTGGAGAGATGCTTCGACGCCCACGTTAATCCGCGTGCCGCGTGGTAAGGAGTTATGGAAGCTAGCCATGCCCCAATTGAACCCGAGCCCGGGCGCCTCCCGTGCTTGTGCCAGCGGAGCGCCCAGCATGATAGCGTCGGCGCCGGCGGCCAGAGCCTTGACCATGTCGCCGCTGACCCGCATTCCGCCATCCGTGATCACCGAGACGTACCGCCCGGACTCCCGGTAGTAGCCGTCGCGAGCGGCGGCCACGTCGAGGGTCGCGCTGATCTGAGGCAGCCCGATACCGAGGACCTCGCGACTGGTACACTCCGCGCCCGGGCCGACGCCGACCAGGATCCCAGCCGCTCCGGATCTCATCAGCTCGAGGGCAGGCTCGTACGACACGGTGTTGCCGACGATGACCGGTTTAGAGTATTGCCGGCAGAGCTCGGCGATGTCGAGAGCCGATCCGATACGAGGCTGGTGACACGGCGACGTAACGGTCGACTGGAGGACAATCACATCCGCGCCCTCTTCCACCGCCAGCGGCAGGAGTTCCTTCGCTCTCATGGGAGTGACGGAAACGGCGAGACGGGCCGAGGCATCCTTGACCCTCCGAATGCATCGGCGCAGGAACTCTGATAGGATCGGAGGCTCGTATAGCCGGCCAAGCACGGCTCCCGCCTCTTGGGGTGAGGCCGCGGCTATCTCTTGGTACGCCGGCGAAACGTCCTCGTATCGACCTTGGAGTCCCTCGAGGTTCAAAACAGCGAGGCCGCCCTGGCGATGGAATTCAATGGCGAACCCGGCATCGACCACCCCATCCATGGCCGCCGCAATGATGGGTAGATCGAACTCTTGCCAAGGGTCCAGCTTCCAGGACACATCGCAGAGGGAGGGATCCACGGTTTCCATGCCGGGCACGAGCGAGACGTCATCGAACCCATAGGCGTACGGCAGGGACGGTGTCACGGTGCGGGTCAACGGCTCAAGCATTCATAACCTCCTACACAACTCGGCGTCAGGATTAGTCTTACGGCTTCGACCAGCAGGCGGTGCTCGACTTGTTTTATGCGGTTATGCAACGTGTGCCGATCGTCGCCGGGAAGAATCTCCACGGATTGCCGGAGGATGACCGGGCCGGAGTCAACCTCGGCGACGACGTGGTGGACCGAGGCGCCGGTAAACGGGAGCCCCATGTCGAGCGCATCGCGGACCGCGTGGGCCCCTCGCAAGACCGGCACATCCAGCCTCTCGCCATCGGCCGGCAGCAGGGCAGGATGCACGTTGATGACCGGCCAGCTCATGGTCGTGAGAAACTCGGACGACAGAACGAGAAACCAGCCGGCGAGAACGAGGAGATCGGGTTCCACCGATGTAACCAGGCGCAGGAGCTCATCTTCGTGCCTACGACGGCTCTCCGGGTCGCGACGATCCGCGATTGGGACGTAACCGGCAGGAATGCCGGCACGCCGGGCTAGGTCAAGCGACGCCGCCCCGGCGCGATGACTGACTACCTGGGCGATGTCGACGTCCAAGACACCACAGGCTCGGGCGTCGATCAGGGCCTGAAGGTTGGAGCCACCACCTGAAGCAAGCACCACCACCCGTGGGCGTGCTGGTGCTTTTAGAAATCCGGATGGCCGTCGAGAGCTCGTTCCGGACTTCGCGGGCTCTGTCATGCAACCGTTCGGCGATCTATCATCACGACCGTCGGGCGAGGGTCGGATGCCGGGCACCCGAGCCTGACCATGGTTTTTGGGGGTCAGGGCGGACCCTTCCAGAATCCTGTAACCAATGTCGCCGCGGCGCTGCATGCCGTCGAAGCGCACGGGGACGGCGTAGGCAGACGTGGCGGCCTCTCGTACATCCCGCCCGGTAGCAACGATCGTCACAACCCGTCCGCCGGCCGTCTTTATGCACCCTTCCGAATCCTTAGCCGTAGCCGCGTGAAATGCCGTGACACCGTCCGGCAGATTGTCAAGACCCGCGATGGGCCGGCCGGTCTCGTATGGGCCGGGATACCCATCGGAGGCGAGGACAACGCCGACAGCCGCGGCATCCATGACCGGAATCTTCTGCGACAGCATACCTCCGGCCGTGGCCATAAGCCAGGGGAGCAGGTCGTCGGCCACGAGCGGAAGGATGACCTGAGCCTCGGGGTCGCCGAGGCGAGCGTTGTATTCGAGGACTTTTGGGCCGTCGGCCGTCAACATGAGGCCGGCGAACAACACTCCACGGTAGGGCGAGCCCAGGCTTGCCATGACCTCCAGAACCGGCTCAATCGTCAGCGACACGAGGCTCTGCACGTCCGATTCCGACAGGAATGGAACTGGGGCGTACGCTCCCATGCCGCCGGTGTTCGGACCGACGTCGCCGTCTCGAGCCCGCTTGTGATCCTGAGCGACCGGAAGCACCACGGCGCGCCTTCCATCGACCAGGGCCATCAGCGACACTTCGTCACCGGCCAGGCACTCCTCGATCACGACACGCCGGCCTGCAAGCCCATGCTCTCCATCGACCATCATGTGCCCGGGCGGCGTCGAATGCCTCGCCGGGATGATCGCACACGACTACGCCCTTGCCGGCAGCCAGGCCGTCAGCCTTGACCACGACGGGATAATCAGCGGATCGGAGATGATCGAGTGCCACGTCAACCTCATTAAATGATGCCCAAGCAGGAGAAGGAACTCCCGCCCGGTCCATCACGGACCGTGCAAAGAACTTGCTGGACTCCAACCGCGCGGCCCTCGCGGTCGGCCCCACTGCCCGCCGGTTGACCGCCCCCAGAGCGTCGACTACTCCGAGAGCCAGCGGCGCCTCCGGTCCGACTACCGTTAGATCGATGTCCAGCTCTTCGACCGCCCCTACGATTCCGGCCACGTCCTCGGAGCAAACGGAGATGTTTTCGGCGACGGCCGCCGTGCCGGGGTTACCCGGAGCGGCGTATACGGACTCGACCCCGGGCGACTGAGCCAGCTTCCAGGCGAGCGCGTGCTCCCGGGCTCCGCTGCCGACCACCAGAACACGAGTCATACCGCTACCTCCAAGGCGTCGGAGCGGTGTTCTATCGCTTTCTCTTCTCGGGCATCACTCACGTCGAGGGGATAGCGGCCGGTGAAGCAGGCCAAGCAGGTATCCTCACGCGAGCCTCTCAGCGCCGCGAGCAGCCCATCGAGGCTGACGTGCACCAAGGAGTCGGCCCGGACGTGTCTGGCCATTGCGGCCTCGTCGAGATGGTTCGCGACCAACTCTTCGCGAGTCGCCATGTCGACCCCCAAGAAGCACGGCTCCGTAATCGGAGGAGCCGCGACGCGAACGTGTACCTCGACGGCGCCGGCCTCACGTAAGAGCGCAACGATGGGCTTCAGTGTGTTACCTCGAACAATGCTGTCGTCGACGAGAACTACACGCTTTCCCTTGAGCGGCAGGACGCCGAACTTCACGCGAATCAGGCGCTCCCGTTCCGACTGCGCCGGTTGGATAAACGTGCGGCCAATATAGCGGTTCTTGATCAACCCCTCCCCAAAGGGGATGCCCGTAGCAGTCGAATATCCAAGTGCGGCGCTGGTGCCGGAATCGGGTACTCCGATTACCAGGTCGGCGGCGACGGGGGACTCGGAGCCGAGCCGCTCGCCGATCGCACGGCGGGTCGAATGAACCGACCGGCCGGCAAACAGCGTGTCTGGCCGGGCGATATAGATCTGCTCGAAAGCACAGAAAGCAGTTCGCGGGCCCGCGAGCCGCTCGAGAGTCACCGGTCCGGAATCCTCGATCTGAAGCACCTCGCCAGGTTCGATGTCACGTATTTCGTCGCATCCAATGAGGGAGAGAGCACACGATTCAGAGGCGAGAGCCCAACCGGTAGGCAGACGACCGAGAGCGAGCGGACGGTTCCCCAGCGGATCGCGCACCCCGATCAAACCGTTGCCTGTCAGAAGCACGAGCGCGTAGGAGCCACGGGCCCGAGCCGCCATCCAATGGATACGGTCGGTCCAGTCAGTACCTGGAGCAACACGAAGCAGCAACCCCAACAGCTCCGTGTCGGAGCTGGATTCGGGTTCGATGCCATATTCGAGAGAAAGCATCGCGGCGATTGCGGGCGCGTTGACGATGTTCCCGTTGTGGCCCAGCGCGATGGGCCCTAGCAGCGTTTGCTGCTCAAAGGGGCCGGCATTGACAGATGTCGCCGACCCGCAGGTCGAATAGCGATTGTGCCCGACTGCCCAGCGGCCGGGCAGCCAGGGGAGCGAGGAGAACACGGCGTCGACAAGGCCCATGCTCTTGTGAAGGTGCAACGAGCCGTCGAAGCTCGCCACACCCGCGCTCTCCTGCCCACGATGCTGCAATGCTTGCAGTCCGAGGATCGACAGATCCGAGGCGCCTGGAGCAAAGACTCCGATTACGCCGCACTCGTCGCGCATCTTCACGACGGGTTACTCGACACGACTCTCTCTCGCTCAGCCTCCTGGGCACGTGCGACGTCCAGACGAAGCTCCGAACAGCTCAGAGCGAGGATCTTCACGGCGGCGAGGGCGGCATTCTCGGGGTCCAACACGACGAGCGGTGCCACGCCGTGCGGCATCCGCAGAGAGGAGATTATGTCCATTCCGCCGAACGCCTCGCTTGGCGGAGGGCATGCGATCACAGGCGAAACGACCTGCGCGTCAACAAATGCGGACAGCGCATTGGAGCGGCCGGCCACCGTGACATAGACGTGCGGTCGAGCCCGGGCCTCCCAGGTCCGGAGAAGCTGGAGCAGGTAGTCGGGCGTTTTGTGTGCCGACGCAATCCTGACCTCGGGTTCGACGCCGAACCCGACCAGGGACTCTTGGATCCTTCCTGCCCAGGCGCGGTCGGCGGGGGAGCCGAGAATGAGAATGACCGACGGCGGGGCATCCTCTTCGGTCACGAGGCACGCTCGAGAGCGGAGAACAGCTCGGTGCGGCGAGCTACCTCGACATACCGTCCGCGCACGCCGTCGAGAGCCTCCGCGTTTCGTTCGGCGAGATCGCGATACGCCTGTTTATCCAGCATCAGATGACGCCGGCCCCCGGGCCAGAGTCTCCAGGAATCGTTGTCGACCACGTCGGCCAGCAGGACGCCATCGGCGGTGCGACCGAACTCGACCTTGAGGTCGACCAGCTGAATGTCCTGAGCTGCCCATGCCTCTTCAAGCAGCTCGAAGACGACGACGGTACTCTGCAGTGCCGCCTCCGCCTCGCCGAGCGAGCATAGGCCCATGGCCGTCGCCTCATCCCGAGTGATCTGCGGATCATGACGGGCATCGTCTTTCAGGAACAGCTCGAGAATGAGCGGGTCGAAACGGGTACCTTCCGCGGCACCGGTTCGTCTGATGTAGGAGCCAGTGGCAATCCGGCGGGCGACCCATTCGATAGGTATCATCTCGACGCGCCTGACGACCATCGTCCGTTCATCGATAGTGTCGAGGTAGTGGGTGCGAACCCCGTTGCGCTCGAGGTAGCGAAACACGGCCGAGGTGGTGCGGCAACTCAGCGTGCCTTTGCCGGCAATCACGTCTCGCCTGGCGCCATCACCCGCGGTAATGTCATCCTTGTGCACCATCATGGCAACGTGCTTGGGGGCGAGGCCGCACATTGATGCCGAGCCGCTCAGCTCGTATAACGCCTTCGTCTTCCCTTCAACGATCTTTTCACCACACCCGACAACCGCCTTATCAGTCATGAAACGTCACCCTCCGTTCTCCTTTTTTGGTGCGTCTTATAGCGCCGATGACCACGTATTCCCGTTGAATTGCCGCCACAATGCCGGGATCGCATACCGCGATCAGCCCGAACCCCATATTGAAAACGCGCCGCATCTCGGCGGTCGACACGCCACGCTGCCGGATCAGGGCGAACAGCGGGGGTGTCGCGGGAAGGTGGATCTCGGCCCCCAGCCCGTCCGGAATGACGCGGGCCAGGTTGCCGCCAATGCCGCCGCCCGTGATATGCGCCAGGCCATGTACTGCTCCGGTTGCGATCAGGCGGTGAATGTCGTCCAGATAACAGCGGTGGGGCGCCAGCATCGCCTCGCCGATCGTACCGCCGAGCGCAGGCTCATGGTCACCCAGGGTTTCGACAGGAAACAGAGTTTGAATGAGTGAAAACCCGTTGGTGTGCACGCCCGAGGAGGGCAGGCCAATGACGACGTCGCCCGCGGCAATTAGGGTGCCGTCGACGATGGCCTCCTGCTCTACCACGCCTACGACTGCTCCGGCCACGTCGAACTGACCGTCGCCGTACACGGAGGGCATCTCGGCGGTTTCTCCGCCGGCAAGCGGCATACCCAATCGCCCGCACGCGGACGCAATGGACTCGACGATAGTGTCCACAACTGACGGGTCGAGGCGATGGAATGCCAGATAGTCAAGAAAGAATAGTGGCCGGGCGCCATGGACGGCGATATCGTTGACACAGTGATGGACGAGGTCGTATCCGATTACGTCCAGGCGGTTGAGAGCGGCGGCCACACGTATCTTCGTGCCAACGCCGTCGATCGATGACACCAGAACAGGCTCGCGGTAGGACTTCAGGTCGGACACGGGGACGAATCCACCGAAAAGGCCGCCGAATCGGCTTTTCAGGCGGGCCGCTATGTTGTCGCCGACGGCCAGATCGACCCCGGCGTCGGCATAGCGCACGCCCACTACTGTCTCCCCGCGTAGCGGACGACGTTCTCGAAGAACGACAGTCCGCTCGGCTTCCCGGCGTCGTGGCTGGGATGCTGGAGGGAGGAGATATAGCGCTCGGGATGGGGCATCATGCCGAGCACGTTACCGGCCGGGGAGGTCAAGGCAGCGATGTCGCCTGCCGAGCCGTTCGGATTGTCGAGATACCGCAGCGGCGCGTTAATCAGCCTGTCCGGGAGATCCTGATCAGGCATGACCACGCGGCCCTCACCGTGGGCGATCGGCAGAAGCATGCCGTACAGACCATCGAAGAATGGGCACGGGGACGGATGGACGCGGAGCGCAACCCAGCGACACTCGAATTTCGCCTGCACATTCGGGGCAAGAGCTACGGGACCGAGGAACCCGATACGGGCGAGCACCTGAAATCCATTACATATGCCGACGATCGGGCGACCAGAGGCGGCGAACACGGTCAGGTCTTCGAGGCAGCGATGGCGGAGGATGGTGGCCAGCATCGATCCCGCTCCCAAGTGGTCGCCGTAGGAAAAGCCTCCCGGGATCACGATCAGCCCGAACTCATCCCATCGCCGGCGGCCGTTCAAGATAGCGCCCAGATGCACCAGCTCCGGGACGGCTCCTACCAGGCTCAAGGCACGCACGGTTTCGGCGTCACAGTTAGTTCCGGGTGCGGACAGAACCAGAGCGCGCGTTGAGTGTGACGGAGCAGCCGCGATCACTGACTTTACCGATCCGCGATCGACTCGGACACTTTCGTGTCGGGGCTCAGGGGAGCTGAACGAATTGGCGTCAGGACTGTCCGGTGAAAAAGGCGTCCGCCACGCCGCACCAAGCTCCGGGAGAGAGAGGCTGATTCGCACGGCGCCATTGGAGGAGAAGATGAGGCGGCCGGCGGTTGTGACGCGCCCGATCAGCCGACATGCCGCGGGCCGAAGCAGCGACTCGAATTCAGCGGCGCGCTCCGGCCCCACCTCGACCAGGAAACGGCCGGGCGACTCGGAGAACAATAGGCCCTCATCGGTGAGTAAGCCCTCGGCGGGCATTGAGGTCAGATCGATCTTCAAGCCCAGCCCGCCGGCGATAGCCATCTCGGCGGCGGCGACGGCGAGACCTCCTTCAGACAGGTCGTGGCAGCTCAGCACCAGTCCCTGTCGAATTGCCTCGGTCAGTCTGCGCATGGCCGGGGGTGTATCCGCGCGAACCGCGGGCATTTTGCCGCCCGATCGGCCTTGGATCAGATGAAGGTGGGAGCCTGCAAGCGCCTCCGCGGTCAATCCGACGATATAGAGAAGACTTCCGGCGGACTTGAGATCGGACGTGATGCACCGTCTGACGTCGTCTACGACGCCAAGCGCCGATATCAGCAGTGTTCCGGGAATCGAGATGCTCCCGTTCTCATCGATACTGGTATTACGGAGGCTGTCCTTGCCGCTGATGAACGGGACCTGGTACAGATCCACGGCGTCGCGGCATCCCTGGGCCGCCCGCACGAGCCCTCCAAGCTGTTCCGGCTCATCGACGTCGCCCCAGCAGAAGTTATCCAGGAGAGCAGCGTGATCGATCGATCCACCAACGGCGACGAGGTTGCGCAGGGCTTCGTCGACCGCCAGCATCGCCATATCGTATGGGTCGCAGGCGCCATACAGCGGGTTGATCCCGTGAGACAAAACGGCGCCTTTGGGGGAGCCGTCCCGGGGCTGCAGTACCGCGGCGTCCGCGTGCCCGTTGATACCCACCAGCGGCTTGCCCACGGTCTTGCCCTGTACCTCGTGGTCGAAGCGGCGAATGACGGACTCTCTCGTCGATATGTTGGGGTGGGAGAGGAGTCGAAGAATGAGAGCGCCCGGGTCCATGTCTGCGGAGCCGCTCTCAGTCAGGTCTTTGCCCGCCCGTTCCGGCTCAATCGGTGACGGCTCACGCCACGTGGCCCGAAGGGTTCGCGCCGGATACCCGGACTCGAGAAAGCCGAGCGGCATCCGGGCGACGAGCCGGCCGTCATGCGAGAGGAGCAGCGTACCATCATCCCTAAATCGGCCAAGCACTGTCGCCTCAACGCTGTATAAGCGACAGAGCTCGAGAAGGCGAGGCAGGTTAGCGCCGGGTACGGCGAGGATCATGCGCTCCTGAGCCTCGGAAAGCCAAATTTCCCAGGGGGTCAGCCCCTGGTATTTCAGCGGAACCAAGGTCAGGTCGACTTCGACCCCGAGCCCCGAAGCCATCTCGCCGACCGCCGAGCACAGACCGCCGGCCCCGCAATCCGTTATGGCATCGTATAGCCGCTCGTCGCGCAGATGTGGGAGCACGCCGGCAATCAGCTTCTCCGTCATCGGAGCGCCTATCTGCACAGTACTGCCCGCGACGGTGGCACGGTCGAGGGTGGCAGACGACATCGTGGCGCCGTGGAGTCCGTCACGTCCGGTGCGGCCGCCGAGCAGCAGAACCAGATCGCCTGGCCGCGGCTTGGTTGGATGACTGTCTCTGGGGGCGATGCCGAGAGTGCCGCAGTACACCAATGGGTTTGACTCATAGCCTGGGTGGAAGAGGACGCCACCGGCTACGGTGGGGATGCCCATGTTGTTGCCGTACTCGGCAATGCCGCGCACGACTTCCCGTAGGGTGATTTTCGGGTCTATCACCCCTTCCGGTAGGTTCCGCCGACCGGTCGAAACGGGACCGAAGCACAGCACATCGGTATTGGCTATAGGTTCGGCGGACACGGCCAGGACGTCACGTATCACGCCGCCGACGCCAGTATGGGCGCCGCCAAACGGCTCGAGCGCCGTTGGGTGGTTGTGGGTCTCGACCTTGAAGGCTAGGTCGAATTCGCCGTCGAGCGCGATGATCCCGGCGTTGTCGACAAATGACGAACGTACCCAGGGCTTCTCCAGCGCCCGGGAGGGATCGACAATGCAGGCGCTCAGCAGGCCGTCGATAGTTTCGACACGCCCGTTGTGTTCGAAGTCAATCGTCGCCTTGAACGTCTTGTGAGAGCAGTGTTCCGACCAGGCCAGGGCTATGGATTGAATCTCCACATCCGTGGGATCGCGACCCAGAATTTCAAAGAAGTCACGCACGGCGCGCATCTCTAAGAGATCTAGAGCCAATCCCTCGGTCGAGCTGATATGGTCGAGCCCTAGATCGTCCTGGTCGCGCAGCGGTATGCTGCGAACTGGATCGACACTTGCGCCTTCGATTTCCGGAGCCTCGCAGAGGAGGGGGCTGTCGGACCAGCCGAAGCGATGGATCAACGGGTTGCCGAGAAGGCGCTCGACACGTCCTCTGATCTCGGGAGCCACGCACGCGTCGAAACGATAGCGCAGTCCCGAGCTGCACCTCAGGCCAACGGCACCGGCAAATTCCAGAGCAAGCGCTGCCATCTCACCTTCGGTGTCGGTGACCCCTGGGCGATACGTAACGTCGACCCATTGACCGTCACCTGCCTCGACCTCATCCACTTCGATGGCGGCGGTGATCGGGTCGGCAAGGACCGCGACCTGTTCCGGGCGGATGGGCACAGAGCAGTCGAGAAAGGAGAAGAGGACACTCTCTTCGCAGCAGACCACGCCCAGGGTCAGGAGGTCGGCGACTCTGTCGGGAATTCGAGGGTGGTGAAATCGGACTTCGAACTTCGGACTCGCATCGACGCGGAGATCGTCGACCACCCCCTGCACCGTCACCCCCGATCTATAGACTGAGGCCCGGCCGCCAGTTCCACGAAGAAACCTATCGACCGGGCCTCAATCTCCGGAACAGGATGCACGACTCCCGCGCTCCGGATCCGCCTGATGGCGGCTCAACCCTGGATGGATGCAGTCTCCTCGTAGCCTATGACGGTTACGGCCGTCTGGTAGAAACTCTCAGGCCAATTCCTGAGCTTATACGAGTTGGCTATTCAGTTATGAAAGCATAGCACGTAGCGGGTGAGCAATTCATTTATGCCACCACATGCTTCAAGGTCGGGGCGCCCTCGCGCCGCGTTTTGCACTGGAAAGCCATGTGGCGCGAGCTCGATGCCCGTCATCGGAGGTTGTCAGAGAACGGCGCGACCTCCGTCGTGGTCTCAACCAGCCCAGGGCGGGAACCAGAATGGTCAGAGCTATCAGCGCTTCCCAAGAATAGGCATGGCTGGTTTTCGAGCAATGTCCACATTCTCGTGGGGGCGTCGTACCAGTACTTGTCGAGCTTGTGCTGAGAATAACTATAGCTCAAGCAACATAGGAGGATGCTGATGGGAATCCACGGACGTGGCCGTGCGGCTCTGGCCATGATGAGTGTCTGCTTTCTGGTGCCGGCGCTTCTAGGAGCCAGCGTCACCGGGATGGTAACCTCGGGTCACGCCGGCATCCTACCCCCGCGGTTTTCGGTCAGGAGCCTCGGCGTGCTGCCGTACGGGACCTCGTCCTCCGCGACCGGCATCAACGACCGTGGCGAGGTGACTGGGTACGGACAGACGTATCGACCGCATTACGCACCGTATACCCATCCTGACGAGGCATTTGTCTGGAAAGACGGAAAGCTCAGGGTTCTGGGGCTCCCGAATGGAGCGCAGGAGAGCTTTGGGGTTGCAATCAATGACAGCGGCACTGTTGCGGTGACGGTCGAGCAAGCCGACCGGCAGGGCCACCAGGTCGCTTACCTGGCGCGCATGACTTATGGACGCGTCATCTGGAGGCGTCTGCCAGTGCCCCGAAGTCGGTATCCGTATGGGTCGCCGAGCGGAATCAATGACAGCGGTACCGTGGTCGGTCAGAGTCCGGCGGTCGGCGGGACTCATGCCGCGACGTGGAGCATATCGGCACGACACTATCGCGTCGATCGGTCTTGGGTCTCTCTAAGAAACACATCGGCATTGGGTGGAATCGACAAACAGGGCGACATCGTGGGGACCGACTTCGGGTCCACTGGCCAGATCAGGCACGCGCTGGTGTGGGTGGGTCAGAAGCAGCCAATCGTCCTTAGCTGCCTACAGCACAGCGGACCTCCTGTGAGATGCCTGAAGTGGACACCGGCCGATGGGCTCGGTATTGTCCGGTCTCGCAACTCTGTCTTGATCGTCGGTCAAACGTACGGGAGCGTGGACCGTGGTGACAATCGAGCGGTTGTTTGGACGCTCAATCTCACACGAAAAGGCATCGGCCGCTCGCCGAGGAGGACGGTACTTCCTTTTCTTTCCGGATATTCCCTAAGCACGGCCACGGCTGTCGATTCCCGAGGCTGGGTTATCGGGCACATGGGACGGCTGGAGGGCGGTTATTCTGTTGGAAACGCGGCAGGCGCTCGCACCAGGTCCTACGCTAAGAATGAGGTTCCGGGACCGGCGGCGCTGTGGGTGGGAGGAATGGTGTACGACCTGAACAGGCTGATTCCGAAGCGCTCGGGTTGGACGTTGGAGCAGGCTGCAGCGATCAATAGCCGGGGGCAGATCGTCGGAACGGGACTGTATAAAGGGCAGCCGAGGGCTTTTTTGCTGACGCCGAAGTGACTGGCCGGATCGGGCAAGCGTGAATCAGGTAGCAACGCGTGGTCCAGGAGATCCAGCCCCGCGGTCCCGAGGGCCTCGCCTCACTACTTCGTCCGGAAACTGGGAGCGCTTGTTGCGCGCATATGTTGGTCGGATCAATTCGGCCGAGCTTCCGCATCGCGGAGGACTGCGGTCAGATTCCGTGTACGGGATGCCGCCCATCCTCCACCCGTGAGCTACATTGCAAGGGAGTGCGAGACCAACGCAGCATCGGTCCAGTACTTTCGAACCTCAACACAGAAGCAGTCGGAGGAAGGTGATGACCGAGGAAGTTCGAATCATAGGAGCGGGATTCGGGCGTACCGGAACGATGTCCTTGAAAGGGGCACTGCAGGAGCTTGGCTTCGATCCGTGCTACCACATGATCGAGACGTTTGAGAGGCCCGACAAAGCAGCGATCTGGCTGCAGGCTGCCCAAGGCAAGCCGGTCGACTGGCATGAGCTGCTTGCAGGGTATCGGGCTACGGTCGACTGGCCAGGTTGCCGGTTCTATCGGGAGCTGATGGACGCGTTTCCGGAGGCCAAGGTGATTCTGACGGTGCGGGACCCTGAGTCCTGGTACAACAGCGTGAACAGTACAATCCACACCCGGCCCTCGGCCCAAGAGCCACGGCCTCACGATGACATTCGGACACGAATGATTCGAGCCGTGGTTTGGGAGGGAAGCCTGGAGGGAAAATTCAATGACCGGACCGCGGCCATTGACATATTCGAACGCCACATACGCGTGGTGAAGGGATTCGTTCCCGCCGACCGCCTGCTGGTCTTCGACGTCAAAGAAGGCTGGGAGCCGCTCTGTCACTTCCTTGGCGTCGACCCTCCGCAGCATCCCTTTCCGCATTTGAACGAGACGAAGGTATTCAACGATCCGGAGGCGTTTGACGAGATGGTGAAAGAAATGAGGAGTCAGGTCAGCAACGCCTAAGCCAGGGCGTTAATGTACCAACAGGGCGCCTTGTTGCGGGATGAAATGTACACGACGGATGCGGGACGCGTCGTGGACTTCGGTTAAGAAGTACTCGGTTGGGGCGCCAGTTCCATGGTGGCGCGGACCGCGAACGCATGGGTGGGGTCAGTCTTACTATTGAGTAGCGAAACCAGCCTTTGTGACAAGGAGATCTGCATGAGCAAGCTACAAGTAAACCCCTACATCAACTTTCAGGGCAGGGCGCGCGAGGCGATGGAGTTCTACCACAGCGTTCTGGGCGGCAAGCTCGACCTGGTGGCCTTCGACGAGAGCGGTACAGCGAGGGCGGCCGGCCCGGGCGACAGCATCATGCACTCGCACCTCGAGTCTGACGGCGCGATCATCATGGGGAGCGACGGTAGCCCTGACTATCCTCCGACCGTCGGCGACAACATCGCTCTGTGCATCAGCGGCACCGACAAAGATAGGCTGACCAAAATCTTCAACCAGCTAGCCGATGGCGGCGTCACGAAGATGCCGCTCGCCCCGCAGTCTTGGGGAAGCGAGCTTGGCTTCCTCGCCGATAGGTTCGGCATCAATTGGATGGTGAGCATCGACAAGGAGTAACAAGGGCCAGACGAACCATGGCGGCGTCAAGTTTCGGGAGGACGCTCCAGAGAAGGCGGCTCTATACTCGCTTCGACAGGCTCTGCGCTCATGGTTGGTCCATCAACAGACCGCGCCGACGCGCCCTTCGCGGGCCGCGTTCCAGTCTGAGTCCGTGACTTGGCCCTAACGATGAGGACGATCATAACGATGACGGCGCCAACGATCAGCACGGCAACCCACCACGGAAGCGTCGGGCCGCAGTCCCTACCGTAGCAACCGCCGTATCCAGCGAATATCGGAGCCGTCATGTTAGCCGACTCCGGCGTTCCGTGCCGCCGCCTGGATGTGTCCGCAGATCAACTTTGGATACCACTTTCGTTGCCGCACGCGGCCGACGCTTCCGGATCTCAACCATCCCCAGCCGGGTCGCCGACTGACCCCCGCTCACCGGAGTCTCCACCGCTACCGTAACTTGAGGCATCCTTTGCTGTCTGAAGATCAAAGGTCCACGGCGGAACTATTCGACTGCGAACATTTACCATATAGTCCCACTTGTAAGGCCGCCTGTCAATACCAGCCCGTCATCCAGCCCGATCGATATGACGACGCCAGCGGTAACGTCGTCGGGTCGGAGACATCGCAACATTTAGCGGGAATAGCCGGCGGACGGTTGACCGATTGAACAGGCGAAGCCTGTCCCATTACGTGTAGCGTGAATACAAGAGCGACCGAACTGACTGATCGAGATTTCCATACCTACTTGCACGAGCAATAGCCACCGTCCCCGGATGGTCGAAAGAGGGCATGCCTGTTGGAAAGGATCGGAGAAGTGGATTCCAGACATACCCATCTATCTGTTTGCTGCGTTCTCACCGCGACGATCACAATAGCGAGCTTGCTCATCAGCGTGTCGGCTCTGGCCCCAGTAGTTTCAGCATGGAGCCAGCGGGCGCAGGAAAGCCATCAACCGATGCACCGAGCCGAGACGGTCCGAGGAGAGCCGAAGATCTGCTCCGGCTGCGTCCCGCCGCTCACGTACTTTGGCGGACCTGTTATGTCGACCAACGCAGCCGGTGGGGTGTTCGTGACCCCGATTTACTGGCAGCCGGCAGGAGGGAAGTACGCGTTCCCACGCAATTACGAGGAACTGATTAACCGGTATGTTCGCGACATTGCCAGAGCCAGCGGCCACGAAACCAATGTCTACTCGAACGCTACCGAGTATTATCAAAAGTCGAATGGCGCGAAGACTTTCATCACGTACAAGATCAGTGCGGGCAAGCCAATAGTCGATACCGACTCGTTGCCCAGCAACGGATGTAAGCCGTCGTCAGGCTTCGCCGCCTGCATCACCGACGACCAACTCCGCGCGGAGCTTCGCCACCTGACCCGAACGCTACATCTCAAGACGGACCTCGCGCATTTCTATCCCGTGTTCTTTCCCGCCAACGTCGAGACTAAGGATCGGGATGGCTCGACATCGGCCAACGCATTCTGCGGGTATCACCGGGCCTTTGGGTCGGGAGCGACCCAGACGGTTTATGGCAACGAGCCGCTCGACACGGCGGGATGCACTTCGGGGCAGTCTCCGAACGGCAATGAAGCAGCGGACACTTCGATCGACACGCTGAGCCACGAGCTCACCGAGGCGATTACCGATCCGGAGTCTCCGAACCACGCGGCTTGGAACGACCAGACAGGGAACGAGATCGGCGATATGTGCGCCTCCACGTATGGCCTCCCCCTCGGGTCGACGAGCAAGTCGAAGCCGGGCAGCACCGAGTACAACCAGGTGATCAACGGAGACAAATACTACACCCAGACGGAGTTCAGCAATCTCGCGTACTCGAAGTACGGGCTGGGGAAGGGGTGTTCGCTAAGCGAAGCACTCGCACAGAACCCTAAAGCCAGCGAAGCCGCAGCGGCCGGGGCCACGACAGTGGCATCCATCTTCTCGTTCGCCTCCCCTCTCAATCTGCCCGCCGATGGAAAATCCAAGTCAGAGATCAGAGTCGTCGTCGAGGACCCGCAAGCCTACGGCGTGCCTGCAGATCCTGTGCATTTCAGCGCGTCCGTCCAGTCGGGTTCGGGACACTGCGGTTCTTTCAGTACCGCGAACAAACCCACCAACAGCGGAGGCGTCGTTACGGTAAACTACACCGGTTCCTCCGACAATGTCGCGTGTTCCATCGTCGCCATTGACGCGAAGGGCGGGCGTTCCGCCGAGTCGGTGATCTACCAGGGAACGGCGACCAAGCAAAGTCCGACTATCCACGCGTCGTTTCCAACATCGATCGTAGCTGGAGGCGGAACTACCACCTTTACTGAAAAGGTCGACAACCGCTCGCCGCATGCTCTTCCGGCTGCTCGGCTCAGTTTTTACATCTGGCCGGCATCGTCACATTCGAAGCGGATCAAGGCGGACCAGGTTCACGTAACCTACTCGACCACCGGGCCCCACGGAAAGTTCACGGTGCTGCCGCTGACGGGCACAACTGGTGGGGGAGCAGCTATCGAAGGTTATGTTGGCCCGCAACAGGGCTCGACCCTCGCCGCAGGCGCTACCGACACCATCACGTACCACGTAACCACCACTTCAAGCGTTCCCGTCTCAACTCACGCTCCCCTCGTCAGCTTCGAGTCCTATCTGGACCAGGTCAACTCCGCCTCGGGAACGGGAGCTACCCTCGCCGACAGCTTTGCCACGGACGCCACAGTCCATGCGGCCCCGCAGTCGCACAGCCTCCTGATTGCGGCAATCGTCACCGGCATAGTTGCCCTATTAGCTGCAGCCACCCTATTCATATGGACTCGACTTCGGAAGTCCACGCCGAAGGCGCCGTTGGTCGGGACCTGACCCTAAGTGTTGGCCTACTCGATCTCCCGCCTGACCCCCGTGAGAACTAGAGAACTCGTCTGTCCTGCATCTCGCGCCGGAGATAGACTCGCCACGTAGGTCTCGCGAATAGTTCCACGACGGGCTGACCCCAAAAACGAACTCACTTCGACGAGCGAGCCGGGCTCGCACAGCAACGTGGTGGTCCGTTCGAAGTGATTCGCCCTGATGGCGTGGTGTTCCCTGAGCCAAACGAGACTGAAATGGCGCGCGTGCCGAGACCGCGAACGGCTCGCAGCTTGCGCTGTTACTCATGCAGAAACTCTCCTGGGTGATAATATCGGCACATGAGAGTGCACATAGAGATCGACAATGATCTCCTCCGTCAGATAGATGACTCGGCAGGTCACCGGGGCCGGAGCGCCTTCGCTCGAGACGCGCTGATCAGAGAGCTGGACCGTCGGCGACGAGCCTCACTCATCAAGGCGGCTCGAGCGACGATCCAGGGACAAGGCCACGAGTGGGACCGAGATCCTGCAGGCTCGGTTCGGTCTCAACGGCGAACGGACCCGCGCCGTGTAGGCTGAGGGCCACCTCGAGTTGATCGTTCTCGACTCCACCGTTCTGATCGACTACCTTCGTGGACGGCCGGTGGCCGAGCGTATTGACGGGCAGATTGACCGGGGAGAGATACCGGCCGCAACCAGCATCAATGTGGAGGAGATGGTCTGCCGGTCGAGGTCGAGCACTGGATTGTGGGGGGGTAGGTCGCCGGCACATCGGGAAGACGCTCTTTTGAGCCAGTTCGGTGGGGTTTGTGTACGGGCGGTAGCGGGCGAATCACGCTGCCGGCTGAAGATATCCACTTTTTGAAGCTCAGGCGTTGGAGGAGTCGGCCGACTTTCGTGTGAGAGGCCGGCCCCTGACGTTCTCGAGGCCAGCGCGGATACCATGGGTATGGACGACTGGAAAGCGGCGGCATTCGACGAGAGAGTTGCCTCCCTCTACGACGAGGACGCGCCGAGAGCCGATACGGAAGATTGCGTTTCGCTGCTGGAGCAATTAGCTGCGGGCGGTCCAGTGCTCGAGCTAGCCATCGGTACGGGACGCATCGGTGTGCCGCTGGCGGGGCGGGGTCTCCGCGTTGACGGAATAGATAGCTCGCCGCACATGCTGGATAAGCTTCGAGCGAAGGGTGAGGCGCAGAACATCGCGGCAATGCTTGGGAACTTCGCCGATGTGGCCGTTGAGGGGACCTACCGGCTGATCTACGTGGTCTACAACACGCTGCCGAACCTGGGAACGCAGGACGAGCAGGTGCGGTGCTTCGAGAACGTTGCGGCGCATCTCACCGATAACGGCATTTTCGTGGTGGAGGCGGGGATCATGGATCCCAAGTGGCTCGCCAACAACAACCAGTATGTGGAGGCGGAGCACGTCGGGATCGACGCGGTTGCTCTCGACGTGTGCCGGGTCGACCCCGTGACGCAAGTTATGTACGAAAACCACGTTCACATCACCGACGGATCGGTGCGGCTTTACCCGGTCCTAACCCGATACATATGGCCCAGCGAAATGGATCTCATGGCTCGCATTGCGGGTCTACGCCTGAGAGACCGATGGGGTGGCTGGAAGCGGGAGCCATTCACCAGTACGAGCACCAACAACATATCTGTCTACGGGCGGTGATGTTGGTAGCTCCCGAAACCTCCGCTTGCATCGCCTGCGGTGCTCCTTATGAGAGGCTTCCCCACGACGTGCCGTGGTAGCTGATTGACGGTCAGGGAGGCGCCAGCAGCTCGCCGCTGCAGCTGCCGTTCCGAGGAAGTTCTACTCTGTGACTCTGTCCACTGAGATGCACCGCGTCGATTTGAGCCTCGTGCGCGCTGCGCGCCGCATCGGCGCCCGTCCTCGGCAGCGAGTTACTCCACGTTTAAGGTCGCAGACGGTCGCGGTGAAAAGGCTGGGGGACCGCCGTGTTGGGAACGCTATCGGGGGCTCAACACGCAAAACTCGTTGCCATCGGGATCGGCCATCACCACCCAGTCGACGTCGCCCTGGCCGATGTCGATTCGAGTCGCCCCAAGGGAGACCAGGCGGTCGACCTCGGCTCGCCTGATCGACATGCTCGTACGGGGCGATGTCGAGATGCAGGCGGTTCTTCCCGGTCTTCGGGACAAGTGGGGGACCGCCCCAGGTGATGAGCGGTCCGGTGCCGTCCGGCGCACGGATAGCGGTTTCTTCGTTTTGATCCCAGACCAACGGCCATCCCAGCGCTGCGCTCCAGAAATACCCGACCTCCCGCGTCCCCATTCCACAGTTGATCGCTCCGAGACGTCCGCAACCTGCGAGGAACTTGTTCTCCGGCTCGATGATGCAGAACTCGTTGCCTTCGGGGTCGGCGAGCACGACATGACCCTCGTCTGGGCGCTGACCGATGAGGATGTGGGCGCCGAGCTCGACCAATCTCGCGACCGATTGCTGCTGGTCATCGATGGACGTGGTCGTCAGATCGAGATGGAGCCGGTTCCACTCCGCCGCCTTCCGCTCCGGGACCTGCGGGAAGTCGATCCGGAATCTCGTTCCATCGGTCGGCGCGAGGCCAATCTCATCCTGGGTCTCTTCGTCTAGCTCCCAGCGCAGGGCAGCCGCCCAGAAGCGCGCGAGACCGAGCGGATCGTTCGCATCGAAGCAGAGAGCGACGAGCCGCGAAGCCGGTCCGCTCTGCATCATCTGAATTGCCAAGTCATGCCGGTTGGGGTGCAAGCTCACGATCGGACAGCACTAACCTCCCACCTCCCGCCAAGCCCCCGGCAGATTTGAGTGCTTGAGCCGTCAAACCGGCTACGCCAACCGACAACAGGCGGTGCTCACGGGAGTGATCGTCAGCGGCGCCTTTGCCGTCGTCGACTGGCGCCTGCTCCGCTCGCTGTGGATGACATCGGCGCACCTTCGTGGGAATCAAGACGGTGGACGCCAACCTCGTGGCAGCGTCGTTTGGCCTACCTCGATCAGGTAGCCGTCGGGATCACGGATGTAGCAGCGCATCTCGGTTGCGTGCTTCTTGGGCGGCGTCAGGAATTGGGCGCCCCGCTCGCTCCACTCTTCGTACACCGCTTGGATGTCCGCAACCCGAATGTTGAGGAAGCTGTTCACCCGATCCGGATCGGGCTGTGTCTCGAGGGTGACGGTCGGCTTGTCGTCGGTCGGACCTCCGCCGACGTTGATGATGATCCAGCTGTTGGCTAGCGCTACGTATGTAACCTCGTCATTCCCCTCGCCTGAGATGACGGTCCTGCCGCCGAGTACTTCGGTGTAGAAGCGACGGGAGCGCTCGACGTCATCCGAAACGATGAAGTGGGCCAAGACCATCTCCTGGTCGATGCCGCTCATGCTGACCTCCATTGTTGGAATGATTCCACAATCGTGCCTGTACCACGAATGGCGCCCGGCATATGTTGCAGGTCGGCTGCCCCGGCCGCCACGCGCTTCGCCCAGACCGCTCAATGCTCTGGCAGTGTTGACTTGCTGCTAACCAATATTATTCAAACGAGCTGCGGGGTGTGTGGCGGAGCCGGTCATCAAGCTGACCGCCGCGGAGAAGTGGCGTCTGGAGTTCTTGAAGTAGCGTACGCGAGATACTCTTCGAGACCACGCGACCCGCTTACTTGCACAGGGTAAGCAGCCCGCAGCGCGACGCATCGCAAGGAGGATGTACGCACGAGCTACTCGCGGGCCGGGCGAGAAAGACAGGTGCAAGGCGTTCGCTTGGGTGCGAGAATGCTTTAGGGTCCAGCAGAGGAGGGGCCGGATGAGCACCGTCGATGGACAGAGCGCACCCGGGGGATCGCCGAGCAGCGAACCGCCGGCCCCGCTCGGCGTGGCTCTGACCGAGGCACCGGCGGGATGGGATCGAGTTGCCCCTCGGAGTCCAGGCCGCGGAGGCCCCACGCGAGGGCGGCATGTCCAAGACCGCGACGTACAGCCACCAGTACGCCCAATCGAACGGATTCTTGACCCTGCTCAGCGACGGGGCCCGGCTGACCGGCGCTTACGCCCTCGGAGCCGAGGCCGGCGAGTGGCTCCAGCAGGCGACGCTTGCCATACGCGCCCGCGTTCCGTTGGAGGTGCTGAGCGACGTCATCCAGCCGTTCCCGAGTTTCTCGACCATCTTCGATTCGGCTTTCAAAACCCTTCGAATGGAGATCGCCAAAATGCCGCCGCCTTTGCAGCCCATGCAGGCGCAGATGGCACGGCCATGACCGTGGAAGACCACAGGAGGTAGCAGATGGCCGAGGTCCCACCGCCCCAAGAGGAAATCGTGCTCACACACTTCATCGTGTCGGACGACGTCGAGCGCTCTCGGCGCTTCTACACCGAAGTCCTTGGGGGCCGAGTCGCCTTCTCCAGCCCCGGAGGGCCGACCAACATCGCGCTGTCCAATAGTTGGATCGTCATCAATGCCGGCGGAGGCCCGACCGACGACAAGCCGGAGGTCACCCTGGAGACGCCGGGGGACCCAAATCGGGTGAGCAGCTTCGTCAACATCCGGGTCAACGACATGGAGACGGTGTACTCCGAATGGAGTGCGCGGGGTGCTCAGTTCCTGACGCCCCCGAAGCAGCACCAGTACGAGATCCGTTGCTACATCCGTGATCCCGATGGGCACCTGATCGAAGTGGGGCAGACCACCGACCCGCAGGGGGACTGGGTGCCCGATCACTGGCCATCGAGTACGCCCGCCGACGAGCTCCCAAAGCCGCCAGAGGGAATCGTGCTGGCCCACTTCATCGTGTCGGACGATGTCGAGCGCTCTCGCCGCTTCTACACCGATGTGCTCGGAGGCAGGGATGCGTTCTCCGGACCCGGAGGGCTCACGTATGTCCAGCTGTCGAACAGTTGGATCATCATCAACGTTGGCGGAGGGCCAACCGACGACAAGCCGGAAGTCACCCTGGAGACGCCCGGCGATCCCAACCGGGTCAGCAGCTTCCTCAATATCCGGGTCACTGACATCCAGGCTGTGTACGGCGAGTGGAGCAGGCGGGGCGCTCAATTCTTGACGCCGCCGAAGCAGCACCAGTACGAGATCCGTTGTTACATCCGGGATCCCGACGGACATCTGATCGAGGTGGGGCAAACCACGGACCCAGATGGGGACTGGTCGCCCGATCAGTGGCCTTCAAGTACCTCCCCCGACGAGCCCGAGTGAGTTCCGTGCTTCGGTCGGAGTCAGGTGGACATTTCGCCTACGGCGCCGAGGGACCACCAATCCGTAAATACCTCCCCGCCGTTCCTCTGCTCTCAGAGAGACGCTGCGATACCGGTGGGGCCGCTGATGTTCCCGAGCTATTGTTGTTAGCTCCGTGACGCTGAGGAGGCTTCGATCATGACCACTGCGATCATCGGCACTGGAGGGATCGGATCAGCCATCGCCCGCCGCCTCGCTTCGGGTGGTGAGGCCGTGCAGCTCTCGAGCGCCGACAAGCAGTCGGCGCGAACGCTGGCGGCGGCGATCGGCAGAGCCGCGGTCGTCGCTGTCGACAACCGAAGTGCGTTGCAGGGAGCCGATGCTGTCATTCTTGCGCTGCGGTTTTCCGTGCTGAAGGGGGTCATCGACGAGATCGCCGACGCGCTGGGTGACAAGTGCCTTGTTGTTCCGAGCAACCCGGTCGGCATCGACGCACAAGGTAAGGTGGTGCGGCTCCTGCCGGAAGGGCAATCATCTGGCGAGGTTGTTGCCGGGTGGTTGCCGAAAGGGGCACGGCTTGGCCATCGCGTTTGGCACCATGTCTGCCGATCTCTTCGAGTCCTCGAGCAATCGCTCACCCGAGCCGGCGGTTCTGTTCTACGTTACCGACGACGACCGTGCTGGCGACGAAGTCGAGCGGCTGATCCGAACGGCCGGCTTCGAGCCGATGAAGGTCGGCGGAATCAAACAGTCGAGCCGACTGGAGGTGGGTGGCGACCTTCACGATCTGGTCGTCGGCCCTGCAGAGGCGCGATCCCTGATCGCTGGGGCCTGATCGCATTGCCGCCTCGGCCGCTTCCTCTTTGGCCGAGCCTTCGCCCAGAGGGTCTTGACGGCACTGACCATCGCCGCTCGACTCTCGAAACGGCCAAGACCAAACTAGGAGTGAAGCCGTGAACAGTCGTCTTCCCGATCCTCGCCTGAAGCTGATCTACCGCTTGGAAGCGACTGTCGGCGAGCCCCAGGACGTCGGCGCGATCTCTGGTGGTCACCGGCGCATCGTTCCATTGACCGGCGGGACGTTCACCGGCCCTGAGCTGCGCGGTACACTGCTTCCGGGAGCCAGCGCCGATTGGCAGATCATTCTGCCAGATGGCACTGTGCTCGGCGATGTCCGCTACACTCTGGAGACCGAAAGCGGAGAACTGCTCTACGTCCAATCACAAGGTGTGCGCCATGGAAGCCCGGTGGTCCTCCAGCGTCTTGGACGCGGGGAAGACGTCGACGCAGGTGAATACATCTTCCGCACTTCAGTCAAAATTGAGACCGGGGCCGACAGCCTCGGCTGGTTTAACAAAGGCATATTCATCAGTGTCGGAGGCCGGCAGCCCGAAGGTGTGATTTACGAGGTGTATCTCGTCGAATGAGCCGTCCATCCGAGTCCAGAGAGTTATCGGCGACACATGGGGTAGACGTGCCTAACGCCTCGCGGAAAGTCGTTATCGTCACCGGAGCCTCGCAAGGCATCGGCGCGGGCGTTGCAGAAGGCTTCCGTGGCGCCGGATATGCGGTCGTGGGCGCGTCGCGCTCGATCAGCCCCTCTGACGCGTCCGACTTCCTCGCGGTAAGGGGTGACATTGCAGAGGTCGAGACCGCCCAGGCGATCGTGAAACAGGCGGTCGATCGCTTTGGGCGCATCGACAGCCTGATCAACAACGCAGGAATTTTCATCAGCAAGCCATTCACCGACTACACACTTGAGGACTACCGGTCGATTACCGCGGTGAACCTGACCGGGTTTTTCCATATCACCCAAGCCGTCATCCGGCAGATGCTCACTCAGGGCAGCGGTGGTCACATAGTTAATGTCACGACGAGTCTCGTCGACCACGCCGAGAGCGAGAACCCATCTGCTCTTGTATCGCTTACCAAGGGCGGACTGGCGGCCGTGACGCGTTCACTGGCTATCGAGTACGCGTCCCGCGGTGTGCGATTCAACGCGGTCGCACTCGGAGTTATAGAGAACCCCGCCTACGACCCGGCGTCGTATAACGGCCTAGCACAGCTCCATCCACTGGGCCGAGTTGGCCAGATTAGCGACGTCGTCGAGGGCATCCTCTACCTCGAGCAGGCCTCATTCGTCACGGGAGTTGTCCTGCACATTGACGGTGGTCAGTCCGCGGGGCACTGATTCGCCAACTGATACGGCCCTGCAACCAACACGGACATCCGGAGGCCGCGACCATCTCTCGGCACGGCGCGAGGCGCAGACCGTGAACCACCTCCTGACGCCATGCCTTAACCCCGTTCAACTCCTTCTATAGTGGCAGGCGGCGCGGCCAATCACTCGACTTGTTCGCGGATCGCCTGATATTCTCACCTGTTCATTTTGTTCTTTCCCTTCCACACTCAATGTGTAGACGAGATATGACGAGCGCTGATCGCATCTGCGATCGTCGTGCGGAGTAGGGGCAGGGCTCTAGGGCCCTACTTCTCAATCAGAATGGGGGCGAGGAACCCGCACCGCGTCCGGCCGCATTTTGGCCCGCAATATCTGGGAAAGTGGCGGAGAGGGAGGGATTCGAACCCTCGAAGGGCGTTACCACCCTTAGCGGTTTAGCAAACCGCCGCACTAGGCCTCTATGCGACCTCTCCTCGCCCTACATCATAAGGATATGCCCCGATACCCGCGGCCCGCAACGTACTCTAGCTTTCATTTCCGCTCAATCTCCATTGCATAGACTTAGTTATGCGGACACCACATGAAGACGGATCAGCAGAGCCTCCTTTGAACGCGGTCGAGAGCGCTTGCTACGTCTTCGCCGCTCGTCTTTTGAGCCTCCGGTGAAATCGAGCTTCCGGCGCCTCGGGATTCGCTCGCTGTGCCTAGGAGCCGCCACCGTACTTACCTTGACTACCTCTTTGGCTGCTCCAGCTGTAGCTGGAAGTGCCGCTAGTACCCGCCCGACAGGCTCCATCGGACTTCTCCTTCCCGACGCGCTTCCCCGGCGGTGGCAGCTCATGGCAACAGCCTTCGCCAAACGGATGGCGGCGGTCAATCCTGAAGCCAACGTCGTGGTGCTCAGTGCTCGCGGAAGCCAGAATAGGCAGAATGAACAAGCAGACGTTGCCATTGCGGCCGGAGCCAAGGTCCTTGTTGTCGCCCCCGTGGTGCCAACCGAAGCGACGCAGATCATCCAGGACGCTCACGCCCGCCACGTAAAGGTCATCTCGCTGGACGCGGCCATTCCCGCGCACGGGCTCGATCTGTTTGCCGGCTACGACTCCTTCCGTGCAGGGAAGCTGCAGGCCATGTACATCCTCAGCCATGTCAAGAAGCATGGCAACCTGCTCTTCCTAAATGGCTCTACCAACGATCCGCGCGACGACAACCAACGGGTCGGCGCCTACGACAGAATCCTCAGCCCCCTCCAACGAAAGCACTATTACGGTTCGGCCGGATATTGGTTCGCGCCGAATCCAACAACGAAGTCCGGAGAGCAGCTCATGCGTCAGATTCTGCGGACGAACAAGAACGTGTCGATCCAAGGCATAGTCGCCGTGAACGACGATGTCGCAGCGGGCGTCATCCAGGTATTAGAGTCATCGCGGTACCGCGGCCATCCCGTCATCGTGGGCCGGGACGCCTCCCTGGTTGGAGCTTCAAACGTTCTGAGAGGACTCGAGGCGATGACCGTTTACCGTCCGGTGCACCCAGAAGCCGTGGCGGCCGCCGACGCCGCGAACTCCCTCTTGACCCACAAGCCGATCCCAAAAGAGTTCTCCGACTCGTACAAACTCTGGGATCAGCAAGGGACTGTGCGCGCGGCTCTGCTGCAGCCTATTCGCGTCACTCGCGACAACATCGGATCCACGGTGATCAAGGACAAGTTCGTGTCACGTACGGCTCTCTGCGCGGATGCAGTGAAGCTGTGCCGCCAATATCACATTTGATATTCACTCACTTGCCACACCTGCAACTACTACTTTGCGGGTCGAGGCCGGGGGTACAGTGGCTTTGCTCTCTTCGTCGGCATTGAGCTGAATGTGAACGGTCTGGGTTCACGCGCGTCGACACGTGGTCAGACGACGGATGGGAGTTGGGAATCGATAGTAGGGCTTAGCTGTTTGGAGAGCCTGTGACCTTGAGGTTACCCGGCTGCCAGACTTCTTTGCTCCAATGTTGTCTGCACCTTCGGAGCCGCGAAGACCGCCACCACCCGGAGATCCTCCGAGCCAGTGTTATGCAGATCGTGGAATGTGCCCTCGGTCAACACGACGACGTCTCCCGCGCGGACGGGTTTGCGGCCGGCATCGAGGAGTAGATCCCCCGAGCCGGACAGGATGAACTGGGTTTCTTCGGCCGTATCGGTGTGGCGTCCAAGCCGTTTGCCGGCCGGCATGGCAAAGTAGATGCAAGCAGACTTCTCCGAGCCGCTACCGCCATAGTCGAACCAACCGCCAACCCACGCAGCGTCGTCGGTCGTGCTCGACTGGAGGTCGAATGTATCCAGGCTATCTACATTTTTAGGGTCCATAGGCTTCCTCCCGACAAGAATCGGCGTTTAGGTCACGACCAGCATACGATAGCGTTGGACGGTGAGCAACTAGCCGGATGGTCATGCCACTACCGGCAGCCTCCCGGCTCGCCGCATTGGAGGCTCGAGCTATCCCATTTCACGCTATTTGGTGGAAGGCTGGTCAATAGAGCGTCCAGACGTGGGAATCCTGCATGCCGGCTTTGGACTATTGTATGGATGCGGCGTTCGCCAGCTGAGACGGAGAACAGATGGACAACAGTCTGCGGCCCCTGAACATAGCCGAGTTCGAAGTAGCGGCAAAGGCGCTTCTGACGCAAATGGCGTTCGACTATATTGCCGGAGGCTCCGGCGACCAAGTGACGCTGGCGGCCAATCGCGAAGCTTTCGCCCGCTGGCGCATCATCCCCAGAGTGTTGACGGGTGTCCTGGAACCCGTAATCTCGACCACGGTCCTCGGCCAACCGCTGAACCTCCCGGTCATGTTGGCCCCGGTTGGCTTTCACCGTCTTGCCCACACTGACGGCGAGACGGCGACGGCGCGCGCCGCCAGGGACGCTGGAACGATCCTCGTGAGCAGCACGGCTTCGACCTACTCGCTCGAAGAGGTTGCGCCACAAGCCGGCACGTGGTGGTTCCAGATATACGTGTTCCGCGATCGTGAGATCACCCGGCACGTCGTACAGCGGGCTGAACACGCGGGAGCAAGTGCGCTCGTGGTCACCGTAGACACCCCATTGGTCGGCCGGCGCGAAGCCGATCTGCGAAATCGATTCGCCCTGCCCGACGGCGTCACCTGGGCCAACTTTGCGGGGAGTGACTACGCCTTCATGCACGATGTCGCGGAGCATGGCTCCAGCCTGGCGGCCTATATCAGCAGCAGCTTCGAAAGCGGGCTGAGATGGACGGACGTGGAATGGCTGACATCCATCACCGACCTGCCGATCGTGCTCAAAGGCATCCTCCATCCGGCCGACGCCCGCCAGGCCGTCGAGCACGGGGCGCGATCGATCATCGTGTCCAACCACGGAGGCCGGCAGCTGGATGGAGCCATCGCCTCCCTCGATGCCCTGCCCGGCATCGTCGCGGCAGCCGGCTCGGACGTCGAGGTGCTGCTGGACGGAGGTGTCCGCCGCGGGACTGATGTGATCAAGGCGCTCGCCCTTGGCGCGCGAGCCGTCCTTATTGGGAGGCCCTATATATGGGGACTGGCTGTGGGCGGAGCCAACGGCGTGCTGGCGGTTCTGGACCTCCTGTCTGCCGAGCTGAAGCTCGATCTGGCACTGTGCGGGGTGCCTTCGGTCCGGGAAGTCGACTCCTCGCTTCTGGCTCGGGCAGACACCACAGCCTGATCTCAGGATCGTATACAGTACTACTCCCGACTGGCCAACGAGCTGTAGCGCTATGGACCCAGCCATCTGTTGCCGAGTCTTGGGTCACGCCCGAAACGTTTAGAAACCTCTCGACACCGTCGCTCTTGAGGGGGCTCGGCAACTGGATTATGAGTCTCCAAACCACGTACACTTGCGGGTAATCAGCGCACGGGGTCGGATAGTCTGCACAGGTCCTCACACGGTCAGACAGCCTGTCCCGGCGCTCGCGATCCCAACGTGGAGTGTGAAGCGTGAAGAGGAAGGTTGTCCCCAGTCGTTTGCAGTCTCGACTACTTGTCGCATCGACGGTTCTGGCGGTTGCCGGAACCTGGGCACTAGCCGCATCTTGGTCTCCCGGGTCAACCGAGGCAGATCGGGCGCTGCCTGCGGTCACCCACGTGATTCAGGCGAGGGCCAAGAACACCAGTTCGACGTGCGCCGGAAAACAATGCCCCATCAAACACATCGTGTTCATCGTCAGGGAGAACCACTCCTTCGACAATCTCTTTGCCCGCTTCCCCGGCGCCGACGGTACCAACTACGCCATGGTGGGCTCGAAGAAGGTCCCCCTATCGGTGACGCCGGATCACATTCCGGTCGATATCGGTCACAGCGGAAACCAGGCGCGGATCGCCGTTAACGGCGGCAGGATGAACAAGTTCTACTCGCTTAGCGGCGCGAGATCCTTCGGGCACGACTACGCCGATTCCGCGTACGACCAGTCCGGAGTGCCAATCTACTGGAAGTATGCCCAGACATACTCTCTCGCCGACCATTTCTTCTCCACGATCATGGGGCCTAGCTACCCCAACCATCTCGTGACCATAGCCGCCACCGGCGCCCGTACCGTCGACAATCCGCATGGCCAGCACGTCGAATCGTGGGGATGTGACGCCGGAGCCACTTCACGGGTGCCTGTCGAGAGCGCGAGCGGAAAGATCAGCTTCAAACGACCGTGTTTCAACATGACCACCATCGGTGACCTGGCCACGAAGCACCACGTCTCCTGGTCATACTACGCCGCCCCCTACATGCAGTGGGGCTACATCTGGGATGCCTTCGACTACATCAAGCACATTCGGTACGGGCCCTTATGGCGGCAGGCCGATAAGCCCTACACGCACTTTGCGACCGACGTGGCGCATGGCAAGCTCTCCCAGATCACGTGGATCACCCCGAACCAGGTCAGCAGCGATCACCCTCCATTCAGCATTTGTCAGGGACAGAACTGGACCGCATCGGTCATCAACGCCATCATGAAAAGCAAGTTCTGGAAGTCGACGGCGATCGTCCTCACTTGGGATGACTTCGGCGGCTTCTACGACCACGTCGCTCCGCCGGTGAAAAGCAACATCTCGTTCGGTCCGCGAGTGCCGACCATCGTCATATCCCCGTACGCTCGCGCCCACTACGTCAGCCACACCGTGTATGACTTCGGCTCTACGCTCAAGTTCGTCGAGGACCGGTTTCACCTCGGGCACCTCACGAAAGACGATCGGGACGCCTCCAGCATCGCTGGAATGTTCGACTTCCGGCAGAAACCCCTCCCGCCTACTCTGATGCAGCCCATGCACTGTCCCCCGATGTCGCCCTCCCTGAATGTTAGAGCTACCCTCACGAGTCACACGCTAGCCGCCGGCGAGTACAGAATGGTCCTGCGACTGGCTGGGGGAACTTCCGCCACGGTGTCCGCGAAGCCGCTCACTAGAGTACGGTTTAGAGGTGGAACCACGACGCTCCTGCACGCATCAGACGGCGACGCGCTGAAGGTGCGCCTCGTTCCCGACGCGACGCAGGCCGGCTATTACATCCTGAGTAAGATCTGGGATGGCAGCTTGAAGCCAGAGGCAGCCATGCCGGCGACCGTGGCCTCGATCGATCCCGCAAAGCGGCTGCTCCTGGTGAAGACAGCCTCCGGACAGGCTGAAGTCGCGATTACGGTGGGGCTGGACACCAGGGTGACACGACGGAACGGCAGCCACGGTACTTTTGGAGACCTCAAACTGGGAGACAGATTGAAAGTCACCGGAACGCTCGACACGAACACCAACAGCATGTTCCAGGTTCGTCGCATCCGGCTTCTGTAACGCTCAACGCCGGCATCCGCCTTCAGGCTTCGTCTACATGGTCGGGCCTTGAACTGTGAGTTTCTTGATAACTAGACTTTGTAGCCAAGCGAGAGTGGACCGCCCACCCGCGATATCGCGTCAAACGCTAGATGACGTGGACATCGAGCATACAGTCTCAATAGCGCCGATAAGCCGTTCCGGCTTGAGGAGTTGAAGAGTGAAGCCACCCTTGAAACCACTCCGACAGTGCCTTAGAACCCTCACCCTTGCGGGCGCAGTCGGAGCGCTGCTGACGGGCGCTGCCGCAACGGCTTCCGCTCAACCCTCTTCGGCTTTCATTCCCGGACATGCTGGCACGCCTGCTCGTGTTCTTGCTGCAGCCCGACATACTGTACCCGTGGCCGACCGCCAGATGTCTTCCGGTATCCCGAGCGGTCTGGCGCCTCTAGTCCAGCGGGCGATGGCAGGTCGAGTGACTAGTCCGACAAGAAAGAGCCCATGGACGGATCGCGCCGAGCTGAATCTGGGGTCCGGTGCGGCCGAAGGTGACAACGCCGGCTTTGCCGTAGCCATCAGCAAGGATGGCAGCACCGCGATCCTCGGAGCACCGGGCAGGACCGTCAACGGCCAGGCGCAGGCAGGCGCCGCCGAGGTATTCACGGTCAAAGCAGGTCGGTGGATTGGCCCGACGGAGCTGAGCCTCGGCATAGCTGCGAGGAGTCAGGATGGTCTTGGTACTTCGGTAGCACTGAGTGGTGACGGCCATGTCGCTCTCGTAGGTGCTGCCGGCAAGACCGTCAATGGGCAGTTGTTTGCCGGCGCCGCCGAGGTTTTCAAGTTCAATCAGGGCGGCTGGGAGGATCCGGTAGAGCTGAACCTGGGAGCGGCCGCTCAGTCTCAGGATGAGCTGGGTTCGTCGGTAGCCATAAGCGGTAACGGTGCGACTGCCCTGGTTGGCGCTCCTAACCTGACCGTCAACGGCCAGTCCGAGTCCGGCGCCGGCGAAGTGTTCACGTTTGTTCGAGGCGCCTGGAAGGGACCGGTGGAGCTTGGCCTCGGCGCACGCGCTCAGACCCAGGATCTGCTGGGTACCTCTGTTGCTCTCGGCGGTCAGGGGCATACTGCGCTCCTTGGGGCTCCAGGACGGACCGTGAAGAATCGGTCACAAGCCGGCGCCGCCGAGATATTCACACTCGGAGGCGGACGGTGGAGCCGGCCTACCGAGTTGAGCCTGGAGGCCAACGCCGTAGCGTTCGACTCACTTGGCGCCTCCGTGGCACTAAGCCGGGAGGCCCATAGCGCTCTCGTGGGGGCTCCGAACCGGACTGTGAATCAGCAGTCGCAAGCCGGGGCCGCCGAGCTGTGGACGCTCAATCGCGGCAGCTGGATGGGGCCAACTCAGATGAGTCTCAAGAGTAAGGCACGAGCCCAAGATTCATTCGGCACATCGGTTGCGCTGGACGGCAACGGCCAAACGGCTGTGATCGGCGTGCCCGGCCGCTCGGTCAGTGGCCACGCAGACGCGGGCACGGCAGATGTATTCAGTGGAGCAGACGCATGGAGTGCAGCGACGGAGTTGAGCTTGCGTGCCTCTAGCGCATTTGACGCGCTCGGGGCTGCGGTCGCCTTGAGCGGGCCCGGTCGGTCGGCGATTGCCGGGGCGCCGGGGAGAACAATCAGCGGCCGGGATTATGCCGGCTCGGCCCAACTATCCGATTCGCTGCCTTCCTTGACGGTCACGGTGCATTCTTTCGGCACCTATGGCACAGCTCCAAGGGTGTCGAGTCTGTCGCCGGCCGATCCTGCGATTTCGTACAGCCCGACTGGCCAAGGGGGGAACGTGAGAGGGGCGCTAACATGCGACACGACAGCGACATCCACGAGTCCCGTCACAGGGCTGCCATATCCCATCTCCAGCTGCAGAGGGCTGGCCGACGCCGGATTCAACGTTGAGTACGATTATCAACACAGCGGTTACGTCGTGGATCCCGCGCATCTAGTGGTGACCGGCGATCGGCAGTCCACTGTATATGGGAGCAAGATACCGACGCTTACCTGGCACGCAAATTTCGCTGCCAATGACACGCCGAACTCGCTTACGACACAACCGCTCTGTACGACAAAAGCTGCAGCGGGCAGTCCAGTAGGAACGTACACTACTACGTGCGGGGGTGCGGCCGATCCGAATTACCACATCACGTACGCGTCGGGCTTTCTGCAGATTAATCCCGCACCACTTGTCATCAGCGCCCAAGACGTGACGGTCAGACATGGGCACAAGCTCCCGCGTCTCACGTGGTCTGCTGATTTCGTACACGATGATTCGGCTGCGTCGCTGAAGCGTCAACCATCTTGCGGCACCACTGTGGCGGTAGACAGCCATGGAAACGTTGACGGTCCGGCCGGGAGCTATCCGATCACGTGCTGGGGCGCTCAGGCGTCCAACTACACGATTAGCTATAGGGCCGCCTTGCTGACGGTGAGTCTCGAGCCGGTATTCGTTGTGTATTCGGGCCCGACGAAGCTCCACCGCGGTCAGATTGCGAGAACGTCAGCATTTCTGATCTCGGACCTGACGGCCCCCGTGGTATCGCGGCAGATCACGTTTATCGTGCGACCTGGCCCGCATCAACAGACGTGCACCGGGAAGACCGACGGCAACGGTTTGGCAAAGTTGCGCGATCAAAGTCACGGTGGGAACCGGCAAGACTCTCGTCGCGGTGCTCTTCCGAGGCGACCTTCCGGCGACAACTACGATTATTCGGCAGCTCGCTCGTTTGTGGTGACCACCGTAGCCGGCTAGAGCGCGTTATGAACTTATCTTAAGCTTGTCGTTCAGGAGTTGTCGGCTTGGCGCGGGGCAAGAACCTTCGGACACGGTCGAGGCCCGGAAATCGGAGGAACCGGCGCGAAATAGGCCCACCGCCTCCTCCTTACAAATCACCCTGAGGCCACCGCCTGAGCCAATAACCGTTTCCTCGTTTTTCAGCCTTACCCGAAGTTGGCGGAAACTCTTTTCGAGCGCAGGGGCGGCCTACTGGCGAGGCATGAAAAGTTACAACGACAGAACCCTGACGGCTCAGCGCTCAACTGTTGGTCGAATGCCGCACTCGCCGACAACGGTAGCTCGGCGGTTCTTGGCCACGCTGTGCCTCCAATCTCCGTCTCTACCCAGACTCAGTCGACGACTCCTGCCGAGCAAACGTGTCTCTTGGCGGCGTCTCACGCTCAGCTGGGTGGGATGAACGCCGGCCAGGCCAACCCGCGACGGCGTTGGGCCGGTTTTTGCGAGTCCACGAAGGCGTGCTGTAACTGCGGGGCCGGTCAGCTCTGCTGCAGAGGCTGACGGGAGAGGGCATCCCGGCACACTTCTCGGAGGATCGCGTACGCGAATGTGAGGTGCGACTCGGCCTCTTCGTCGGACCTAGCCGACCCCAGGACGAGATCGATGCGGCTAGAGACGTCGAGTCCCGCTTTCTGCAGCCAGCTGATGTAGTCCTGTTCGTCGTCAGTGTCGCCGGCCATTGCCGCAAACTCGCCGAGGTCAGCGAACATATCCTCTGCTTCACGTCGCAGGGCGAGAGCGAGAGCCACGGCTCTGCCGTGAAAGTCCTCTTGCGAGAATCGCCTGTCATACTCCTGGACCCGGTCCCAAAACTCCTGCTCGTCGTCGCGCACCCTCACACCTCATCACACCACCGATAGTGAGCCACCACAAAGACACGTTCCATTGTGACGCTTCCGGCTCCTTCGCGACCCACCACTCTGTTGGTCGGTCTAAGCTTGAACCGCGGAGGAGCTCTCCTACCGTGGCGCTTGCTTAGTCACGACTGTGAGGTAACCACGAGGAGAACGTCTAGCACGACGATCACCAATAGGGAAAGGCCCATGAGCGCCCTACCCATGGGCCGGCCGAGGTTCACCGTCAGCTGTGGGATGTACCGGTTCTTGACGAATACTTCATCGTCGTCGGGATTGTTGTAGAAGCCGAAAAACCAATACTGGTCTTCGTCCGTGCCATCTGTGGAGCGCGATCTAGCGAAAGAACCAACCATCCCGAAGATCACGTACACGGCAACAGCGCTCAGGAGGACGACTATCCACCAGGGCGTACTCGAACCCGCCTCACTGACGTGCCGCAAGCGTCCTACAGGTATCAAGTCTTTGACCTGCCGGGACGGCCCGTCCACCCGTGAGCGTGTGGACCTGTGTCCAGCCGCCGTTGCCTTTGGCAAAGCAAGAGCCATATTTCGCACATCTGACAACAACGCTTCGGACCATCGAACTCCGGGAGCTTGGTGCATGGCAGGAGCTTCAAAGATGGGCAACGCTCGATTTTCACCGCGCGTTGCCCCGACCACTCGATCCCCCTCGAGGGCACCTATCCACTCGTGATCACGACTATGAGGCGTCTTGTCCTTGTTTGGAATAAGGGCCGGTCTGGCGTCCCGGGCAGCGCTCTTGACGCTGGCCGGGACACCTATTACCTCACGACGGATCGAAGAGAATCAGGTCCGGTGCGATCGAGCGGTCGACGACGGGCAATTGTTGTTGTACGTTTTGCTGAGGATCAGCGGGTAGCCGAGCTCCTTGAATTGCACGGTCCCGTACTGTGCGTACCCTCCGAAGTCATTAACGCCGTTGCCCGACGAGACGTTGCCGAACTCGAGCGTACAGCCTGCACCTTTCTTGACCTGACTCCAGTAGGGATAGAAGTGGCCCGGTGCACTTGGTGGAGGCGCGCCGCAGCCAGTGGGAGCAGCGCTGCTACACGTATATTCGCTCAAAGCAACATCCGTCTGGAAGAGAAACTGAGCGTATTGGTGGCCCGCGCTCGTCGGACGTGACTGCACAAAACTTGCGGGAAGCGAGCTCGTCCTGGTCGATGCCGTCGGCCACTCCTTCCAATACGGAGAGCCATCGAAATCAAGGTCTCCGTTCTGGTAAAGATTGTCCTCGCATCCCGTCATGATGTTGGGATCGCTCTGCAGGAATCCGTGGGTGTCGCCTCGTCGGTAACAGAGGGCGTCACTCGTCTCCACTGTGGTGCCGCCGTCACCTCCCGGTGCGGCGTCCTCGTAGGGTCCTGCGCACGAATTGAAGAACTTGTCCTTCACACCTGGCGCAATAGGCAGAACATCGGGCTGGCTAACCGAGGTGCAAGGCGTAAAGTGGCCTGTCTCGAACTCGGTGCTGATATTCGTCTGCAGAGCCGCCCAGGGAATCACGTTCCCAGCGGCGGCCGTCGAGTACGCGGGCTCGAAGTTAAAGGGCGAGCCGGAGCAGTCCACGATCGACGTATTGGCGAACCCATTGGCGGCTGAGGCTTGCATATAGCCGCTTTGGCCGGTTGTTAGGTCTTTCACCACCACTTCGAAAGCTTTGGCCTTCTCCCCGGGCGGCGCCGGGGCGGGAGCGTCGAACATGTGGACCGAGATCTTGTCCCCTGGGTTCATCAGAAGAGTTTGAGCGTTGGGGGTATACGTGGCGAGACTTGAGGATAGCTGCGGGCTTGGGGGTCCCGCCGGAACGCCGTCTCTTTGAATGAAGGCAAAGTTGACGGGTTCCTCGCAGTTCGGATTGCACTGGGCGAACCCATAGGTGCACTCGAGACTGTCGATATTGAGGGCGGCGCACCAGTGCGAGTTATCGCAGCTAATCGAATCGGTGAAGGGCGCGAAGCCGGGTGGATAGAACTGCATCTCCATAAACGCACCGCCGCCGCCCGGGTAGGAGTTCTGCGGGCAGGTGACGGTGAGGCAGGCGGGCGCATTCGTGTCACTGTTTGGAGTGCACGGCGTCTGCGGGTACGAGTTCGGGTCGCAGATGGCCATCGAGAACCATGGCGCCGGGGTGAGCTCAAAATAGTGCGAGACGTCGCGGCCGGGGTGGGCGACAGTTGGAAGCGCCCTCGGATCCCGTCCGAGCTTCTCCGTCCACGTCACGTCGTTGCCGGATCCCGGCGAGCTGGAAAGGAAGGTCATGTCCGGCTCGTCGTGTCCGATGTAGAGCCCGTTATCGTAAAACCTCCCTCCCCAGGTGTTGGCGTTGTCCAGGTTGGAGAATCCCCTGATATCTGTGCACAGCATGTTGGCCTTGGCCGCGTGTTGGGCTTGGCTCTGACCGTTGCAGTCGAGCTCGCCGAAGGACCGCGCAGGGATGCGGCTCCAGTCAGCTCTCGCCGTACCGGCGAGCGATGCGGGCAAAAGAACCATCGCCAAGGCAATGGTTGCTCCCAAGAGCCTCCACTTCCGACCAATGGGTTTCGCGGGCGTCTTCATCTGCCTTCACCTCCGCTGTCAACGGACACTGTCCGTCTTATTTGGGTCGGCTTCGCCAACCGGCTCGACGCTGAAAGGGGGCGGATTCCTCGGTTCGCAACCCTGACTCGAACGGACTATCCGATTACGGCTGGTCTCACCAAACCCATAGCAAGAAGTATACACCCGTATTCGATAGCTGCCAACCCCTATTTCTCGTATCAAGTTCGTTCTGGGGCTGCCGTTCCAGAGTTCGCGTGTGAGTTGCGCAAACACAAAGGGCGATGGTGAACCCCAACCCCGAGCTGGGATATATTGTTGGCCCATCGCTGGGCATGGTGGCTTCAGCGTCCTGAGCAGGAGGCGCAGCTCTGGGTCAAAGGTTTGTCTCCATATCGAACAATTCAGCTTAGGAACCTCGTACCCGGGTCCAGATCCCCGGAAGAAGCTGTGCGCGGTCAGCGCAGAAAGGGTCGCTGACCTTGGTGATGAAGAGTTGATTGCCCAGGACCGACCAGTGATAGTAGCCGGTCGGGGTCAGATCTGTCTGCTGCCCGGTACAGAAGTGAGCCCCTTGCAGCCCTGGAGGCGGACCAAAGAGCTGCAGACCACCTCCGTTGGTAGCCGAGTAGTCCTGTGCGCTACCGAGCTTGAGATAGCTCCGGCCGATGGTGAGGGTCAGACGCTCGCGGGTGATTCCAGTCGCATGTGGTGGGACATGTGGAAGGCCATTGGTGACTGCCGCCTGAAACTCCGAGGGGAAGGTGGGAGGACGCAGGTGCAACGTTGGAAACCCATCCGTAAAGCCGCCGGTAAGATAGCTGAGGACAATGCTTTTCGCGTCAGCGGTGCGTACTTGACGGCGGTATGTGCCGAAAAGAGTGGCGGCGGTGGGCAGCGTGGCTGCTGCCAGGGCCCGCCGGCCCGGCAGTATGAAGGCGGCGGCATGCTCGGCTGCGTCCAGGGCGTCAGTGGAAGCGCTGTTAGCCATGACGATCACCGTCACGCCGGCCTTCGGAAAGCGCAGGTTTGCCGTCTGGTAACTATACAGGCTCCCGGCGGTGTACTCTACGAGAGACCCGAACAGATATCCGACCTTCCAGCCCTCGGCCCATTTGACAGCATTGATGCCTGGATCCGACGGCGCGGGAATGTGGCGCGCGGATAGCTCCAGCTTCGTGAGCGGCGCGGGCATGAACCGGCCGCCAAACAGCCTGTTGTCATAGCGGTACAGGTTCGGAGCCGACGTGTAGGCCGCGAAGTAGTCATTGTACTCATGGGCAACGTGGTTGCCCGATGAATCGTAGTCTAGGGCCAGACGCGCCGAGTGGAGTCCGTCAAACAGTTGCCAGCCCAGTCGGGCACCGTTGTAGGGTTTGGAAGCGAACGCGTCGCTCAAGGATGCTCCGTGGATGGGGATGAGGCCTGTCGGCAGCCATGTGCCCCACGGTGAGTCTGCGTTGACGTCCGGACCAACTACCCCCATGATGGCATTGCCGCATGTGGTGTAATTGACGTGTCGTGGGCTGGACGGCCCAAGAGGCATTGACCAGCAGGCACGCTCTGTCTGCTCGATGCCGTTTCCAGGCCGACCCCATCGGTACTCGGGCAGTCCCGAGGTGCCCGAAACAAGCTGTGCCAGCGTGATCCCCCGCCATACCTTCGGGCACGCGCCCCCCAGAAGGGTCGTCGGGCCCACGAAGCTTACCGTCACAGGTCGGCATAGCTGCCTGCTGCTCAGACTGCGTTTGATGCTAGCCGGCGACAAGTCAAGTACTGGAGCGCTGCTGTACTGACCGGCCGGAATTCCCTGGAGTACGAACGCAGTCAGCAAAGAGGTCGTCGTCGCGTCGGCCAGTCCATACTCCGTGGTCGGCTGGTTCGGTATATGAGCGGCGCGATTCGCCATCCCGTAGCCCTGGTCGAGGATCACCTTTCCGCCCTTGGCCACCAGCACCGTACCGCTGAGATTGCCCTGTGCCGCCAGACCTGATAGGTAGGAGCCGAGACTTGCGCGGTTGCTGCTCCCGGAGGTGGCTGAGTGCGCCGCGACTCCTCCGCCGACGAGTAGGGCGGTGGCGACAACGGCTGCAATCAATCGGCTCTTGGCGGCGGACCGGCGGCGTGGCCGAACGACAGGCCGCGTCGCCAGTCGCTCAATGTCGGCCTTCATCTCCTTTGCCGACTGGTATCGCCTCCTCGGCTCCTTCGACAGGGCTTTCAGGATCACGCCGTCCCAATCGGGCGATACTCGCGGATTGACATCGCTCGGCGCCTGAGGCGCCTCCTGCATTTGTTTGACCGCGATCTCCAAGGCGTCGGTACCGTCAAATGGTGGCCGACCTGTGACCATGTGATACAGCACGGCTCCGTACCCGTAAAGGTCCGAACGCGCGTCGATGTTTTTCCCCTGGATCTGCTCCGGCGCCATGTACAGGGGCGTCCCCACCCGCATCCCGGTCGTGGCAATGGTGCCCATCATTGTGTCCACTGACAGGATCCGGGCGATCCCAAAGTCGGTGACCTTGACTGTGGGCACACGGCCTACGGCAGGCGGTTGTTCAGGTCGGGGCGCCGCGATTTCGTCCCAAGCATCCATGCTCTGGTCAACCTCGTCTGGTAGCAGTCTTCCAGCGTCATGGCTGGCCCTGTCGTGCTGCCCTTGGTCGGCCCTCGACCATCCGTCGACCAGCATGATGTTGTCCGGCTTCACGTCTCGGTGCACGATGGACTGTGCGTGGGCATAGTCGAGCGCATCGGCGATCTGCAGCCCGATGTGCTTAGCCCGTTCGAGGTCGAGGGGACCTTCACCCAGGACCCTCGCCAGCGACGGTCCCTGGAGCAGCTCCATGATGATGCAGCTCACGTACTCCTCCACGAAGCTGCCGTGGATCCGCACGATGTTGGGATGATCCATTAACCGCAGCACCGCCCCCTCCTGCTGGAAACGCAGCAGTGCCTGCAGGTCAATGCCCGCCCGAGCCAGCATGAGCTTTGCTGCCACCGTCGTTCCGGTGACCGCGTCATGGGCACGGAAGACGCGCCCCATCGCCCCCGCCCCGATTTCACCCTCCAGCTGCAGCCTGCCTCCGAGGGAGCGGATGACGCCCTCGATCAGCCGGGGGTTGCCCTTGGTCCGTCGATAGGCAAAGTTAGCAAACTCCTCCGAAACCGCCCCTTCCATGGCTTCTGCGATGAACGAGGCTGTCTCGTCGTAGGAGAGCCGGCGCACCGTAACCAGGTCCAGAAGGCGGTCGTGGAGCAAGGCTTGGACCATGGACGCCAACCGTGGATGCATCTTCTCAACTGGCGGGTCGCGAAGCGCGCAGGCGATAAGTACCTGAGATCCGTGAGTCATCCGACCGAGGTGATGCAGAAGATCGACGCTCTTCTCATCGACGGCGTCGATGTCGTCCAGGAGCAGGGCGACGGGAGCCGCACGCGCTGCCATCAGAATCAGCCCGGTGACATTTTCCAGGAGATCATCGTCCGGCATCATGCCCTCGACGGCCCTTCCGTCATACAGGCGAGCCCTGATTTGCTTCCACCTGCCCTCTGCCTCACCGCGAGCACTGGCCGGCACGGCAGCGCACAGGGCGGGTACGGCGCGCCGAAAGATAGCGTACGGGCCTCGAGAAGTTGAATTCCGACCTGCGACCGCCCCCACCGCAAATCCACGCTCGTTCGCCTCGACGGCAATCGCCTGCAGGAGTCGCGTCTTTCCGGCGCCTGCCTCTCCACTGAGCAACAGGAAATGGCCGCGCGAGTCATGCACTGCCCCGAGAATCGACCGGAACCGATCCAGATCCTCAGCTCTCCCTATAAGCGGACTGTCGGGCGGAGCGCCCAGATCTAGTGCGACGGGCAGCTTGGTGGTGGCGCCGCCGGCCAGCCGCAGACCTCCGCGCGCGGCCGCTGCCAGGGCCGCCCTATCCGCCGGAGGCAGAGACAATGCTTCGACGAGAAGCTCAATCGTCTCTCGACGGGGTCGCTGACGATCGCCCCTCTCAAGAGCGCCTAACCCGTTCGCGCTCAATCCGGCGCGCTCGGCGAGCTCCTCCTGGGTGAGTCCGGCCTCGAGCCGGTACCGACGCAGGAGCGTCGCGAAGGCGCTCTCGGTTTCCGTCAAGACTGTGGTTCCCGGGTGCCTCGGCCATGCGACGGGGTGCCTGGGCGTGGCGACATATGAGAGATGATAGCACCGCGGTCACAGGTAACGGCCGAAGCCGGACTATTGGCTCGGCCGAGCGTCTTTAGTTTGTGAAGGGTGTTGTGTAGGTGGCTGTGAGGGTTGAGCGTGGACAACTGGGCCTGACTGGCCGATGCTGACATCATCGTGGGCCGGGCGGCGTCGCAATCTTGGGGCCTTCAGCCTTTTGGAGGTAGGCATGACCCTCGCACCATCTGACCCCGACACTCCGGAACAATCTCAACTCAACCACAGAAGAATTGGAGGAGACAATGGGAAACTTCAAATCCTGGATCGCGAGATCCATGAGAATCGCCGGCGCTGCCGGATTGACGATCGGCGGGATAGCGATATTGCTGGGTGCTTCCGGCGCTCCTGCCTCGGCGGCCACCGCTAAGATATATACGCTCCACGGCGTTCAGGTCGACGGTTTCAGCGCCGTCGACGCGCATGGGAACGTCTACGCCGACAGCGGGGCCGGCTTCTACACCGGCACCACATCACTTGTGAAGTTCTCGGCAACAGGCAAGGTGCTGGCGCGGTGGAACGGGCTGCACGTCGCGCCGGATCGGCCAGATCAAGCAGCCGGCATCGCGGTGGATAGCCACGGCATGGTGTATGTGGTCGACTCTGATGCCAATCGCATCGTCAAGCTGTCTTCGAAGCCTGAAGGTCCTTGCCCAGTGGGGAGGCTACGGCATCGCACCGGGCCAGTTCATCCAGCCACAGGGAATCGCTGTAGATGCGCACGGAGATATCTACGTGGCCGACACCGGCAACGCGCGCATTCAAAAGCTGGCGCCCGATGGATCGGTTCTGGCCGTCTGGCAAGCTAGCACCCTCCGCAACCCCCTCGCGATCAAGGTTGATGGCCAGGGCTCGGTCTTCGTCCTGGACAACGGGTACGACGGCTATGACCGGGTCTATAAGTTCTCGTCGACCTTTCATCTGCTCTCCACCTGGGACCTCACCCTGTTCGGAGGCGCCACGTTTGCGGTCGATCTGGCGGTTGACAAGGCCGGGCACCCGTATGTCGCCGACCAGGGTAGCGGCGACATTATCAAGCTCTCTGCCTCGGGAAGCATCCTCACCCAGGTGCAGCCTCCATCTGGCTTCACCGTTATGGGATTGGCGCTCTCCCCTCAGGGGGCGCTCTACGCGTCGGAGTGTCCATCCGCGGCTGCACTCGATGTCGGCCCGGACGGATGACAAGGTTCCCGATGCATCCCGCTGTCGCATCGCCAGGTTCGCCTCGAATGGCAAAACCCAGGTCATCTGGAAGTCAGGAGCGAAGCCCGCGCCTCCGGGCCACAAGATCGATATCGGCGGCTACGGACTGTATCTGCGCTGCATCGGCCACGGAAGCCCGACGGTGATCCTCGACGCCGGAGAGCCGGACGATTCGCGCGACTGGTCGTACCTCCAGCCGCAGTTCGCGTCGCAGACGCGGGTATGCGCGTACGACCGGGCCGGCCTCGGCTTGAGCGATGCCCGTCCGGCACTCTGTTCCGATTAACGGCCTGGTCTTTACCCACGAGGAGCACGCGCTGCTGCAAAAAGCGGGCGTTCCCGGACCCTACGTGATCGCCGGGTTCTCCTGGGGCGGTGGCTTTGCCCGCCTGTACGCCTATACGTATCCGGCCGATGTAGCCGGGATGGTCCTGGTCGACTCGGTCAACGAGAACGAGCTCGACAACAACCAATATGTGAGCGCGACTCCGGACCTCGCCGCCGCCCGCCAGCAGCTCCACGCCTACACCCCCAACGGCATGGCGGGAACCCTGGGGCACATCCCCGTGGTTGTCCTCTCAGAGAATGTGAACCTCCTCTCGTGCGCGGACTGTATGGAGCCGGCCTGGCCCTACTACCAGGCGGAGCTGGCGACGGCCTCGTCGAATACCGTGCACGTTATGGCCCTGCGGAGTGGTCATGAGATGGTCTCCGACCAGCCCTCCCTGGTAGTCGAGGCGGTTCGCCAGGTGGTCGACGCAGTCCGCGGGCCATCTCATGCGCTGCCGGCGTGCGGGACTACGTTCAAGAGTCTGGGCGGTGCCTGTTTGCCATAGCTGGCGAGCGCCGGAGTCCCGCCGTTTATGAGAGTTCTTGTGTCAGTAGGTTGATGGCATCTCGCGATTGTGAAGGCGCGGACTGCAGCACAGCTTCGCATCAGCGTCGTGAGGACAGCCTTCGCCATTAGGTGTCCCTCGCTCGGCGGTTCCGGGTGGATAGCGCCCGGAGCCGCCGCTGGATCTGGAGAAGCGCTTACGGGCGCACATGTACTCGGATGGCGATTAACCAACCCGATTCCGTCGCATCGGACGATACCACCGTACGGATACCAAGTGCGAGCGGCAACTCCACTGATGATCGGCGCGATTTCGAACCGACTTAGCTCATAATCGGAGCGCAATTGGAGCGCAGGCCACCCGATCAGGCGGCTTCATTCTCGCTCAGTCCTGGCAGTCAAGGGCCTACTTATGGCGTAATTTAGCCATAAACAAGATGGCGGAGGGAGAGGGATTCGAACCCCCGGTGCTCATCACACGGCTGTTTTCAAGTTGTAGGACATACGGTCCACCAACGTCCATGAAAGTGCAGGGTTTCGCGCCCGGTCGCGGTTTTTCCAGGGTAGTGATCGTAGATGGAAGGCGTAAGACAGCCATGGACACACTACATTGTCCGCAAACTGTCCGCAAGGCCGCTCGACCAAACTGGTTGGTCGGCAGAGAGTAGCGCACGCCGTCGAGCCTCAATATCGCCGGCTTCGATGCGTGGGTCTCGATCATAATGCTGGAAATGGGTAGCGGCAATCGCATTGCCAAGCGAATCCGGTATTACCGGCGGCGCCCCCGGAGTATGACCAGACGGCCTATCCAACGGCGGATGACGCAGACCGGAGAATCGGAGTTGTCGTCGATGGGCTGCGACCAATGGGGCCGGGGTGCTCGAGATTGCCTGCGGGATGGGGGCCGCGACGGTCCATTTGGCGCAATGGGCGAGCGCACCGACAGCGATCGTCGTTCGAAATGATGGAGCTCGCCAGAGGTAAGGTGCTGGCAGCCAAGGCTCGGTTTGTCGTCGCCGACGCCTTCGATTTCCGGTTGGATCAGCTGTTCGACTTGGTGTTATGCGGTTTGTCAGCAGCGTACTCGCAAGATGCTGTGAGTGAGGGTGGGCACGCTGAAGCGTTCCCGGTGCGCTTACGCGCCCTTAATCGCTAGAGATGCCATTGAGGGGTCCACGCCGGTCGTCGCCACACCCAGCAGTGCCACGAGGCTTACCCACGCGAAACCGCTAAGCCTGCTGAACTCAGGTCGGTGATGTCGGGTGCAGATGATCCTCAGATCACCCCCTGCCATCCAGAGGAGCCCAAGACCCACCAGGCCGATGACGGTTATCCAGATAAAGACCTCGGGAGCAAACGGAACGGAAAAACGATTTTCGGCGAGCACGTGCTCCGGAAAAGCAAAGGTCAAGATCCGAGTGATAGCGCCGCCTATGGCTACGACTCCAAGAATGAAACGTACTCGCCGTAGCGCGGCCTCCCGGCCACCCGCGTGGCGCAGCCAACCTGCGCAGCCGACAACCGTGGTGCCACCCACTGACACAAGCACCACGTATTTCATCATCGCCGGGTACTCGCTCACAATTCCGCCAGTCTGTGATCGCAACAGGTACCCCACGGTTAACGGAACCGCTGCCCAGACCAATGCTGCCGGAGCCGCTCCCGTGACAAAGTGTCGGAATCGAATGCGTATAAGGCCGCTGCCGATCGACGCATAGAGACGAAAAACCGGGATGAGGCGCGTCACAAACACGACTACCGGGTCATAGCCTCCGAGTCGTCCGCGCCAGTTCTCTAACAACGCTTCGGGCCTTGCGCCCTTCCTGCACGTAAGGCGCAGCAGGCGTGAAAACAGGCGATTTCCGCCCGTGCGTGACACGATGTAGATAGTCGACGTTGCCATCAGATCCACTGCCCCAAAGAGGAGTATGACTCCGAACAGCATGGGGACTGAATGAATGACCTGGTTGCCGGCAATGAGTAGTGCTATCTCCCCGGGCACGAGCGTCGGGAAGCCGATTTCCCCGGCGAAGATGATCACAGCTACCGCGATCAGCCCATACTGCGCGATTAACGGTGACACAGAACTATCCTCGACGATCAGAATCCAGCACTCGAATGGCCCATCCCGACGCGCGCCCCCTGTGCGTTGTAGAAGCGTCGTGAGATCGAATGCCACCAGTGCGCGCCCGGTGCATAAACAGATCTTCCTACTCCACACTATGCTATACTACATTTTTTAACAAATTGCCCGATGAACGGAAACGTCAGCAAGGGATACCAGATATAGATTTGGACCTGTTCAACCACGCGGCGATGAGCTCGTTGTCCAAAGTAGCGGTCCGACCCTGATGGCAACGACCAGCTGCCCGCACCAGCGGGCCAATTCTCCCTTGCCCCACTCCGCCGCCAGGCGGACAAATTGTACTCACTCAGTAGTGCCGGTAACACTACCCAAAACACTACTCGCAACACTACAAGCTGAGGAGCTAATTTGCTCGATCACAATCTGTTCTCAGAGGCGGCTCGGGCTAGCTACAGGTCTGGGCTCAAGGGATGACGGGCAGACGAATTCCCTCGCACTCCCTTCTCTCCACTAGAACCGGACAGGCCTGGTACTCGGCCAGCTTAGCAGTGACCATAGCGCCTATCCGGGTCGCGTGGAACGCGCCCTTGAGATTGTGGACCAATGCTCTGGTCAGGGGCACGAACCAGGAGTCCTTGGCGCAGTAGCCATGACCGAGGTAGTATCCAGGGTTAACCCGTACGATATGCCAGCCCAGCCTGCTGGTGGCATCGACTTGGGCGTTGAGAGCCGAGCCCACCGTTTTCAGCCAGCTCCAGGTCGACGCGAAAAACGGCGTGGCGCCCGACCAGGAGAACGTTGTCCGCCCACAGATCTCACCTTGGTTATCGCGATATACCTCGGTGGGATAGTCGGTGATGAATGTGTCCTTTGGCGCTACGAGGCTCGCCATCGCCGCTTGGATCCGCTGGTATTCCCCGGGGAGGTGGGCCGTAAGCGCCGCCACCCACTGCCGCAGGGTGAGCGCGCTCTTGTTATGAAAGGCGGGTGTGAAACCAACTACGGAGCCGTCGCTGCCGTAGGTTGGCTCGACCTTCTGATCCTCACAGCCCGCTCCCGTGACCGTGTCGGAGGGATAGTACGTGCAGTACTCCAAGAACGGCCCGAACCCGACGTTGTTAATGCCGACCGAGACGAAGGCGGCATCAACATGCCGCTGCGGCCGATCGGGATGAACGGCGACCAAGGCCTTCAGGGCCAGGATCTGCGGCGCCAGAGGGGACCCTGGCTGGGCGCCGGCGTAGGGAGACGTAAGCAGGTTTTGGATCGTCGCACCCGAGCAAGCGTCGGCAACGAAGGTGACACTGGTGTGCCCTTTGAGCTGTTTCTCGAGGTTCTCGGCTGCCTGGTACTGGTAGGAAGCGGTTCCTCGATCACACTGTCCGAAGTAGAAGGGCAGGTCGCCCTCGCCGGACCCATTCGAGTCCCCCAAGCCGACGATCAGGAGGTCGTTGAGAACGACATCAGGAGGCTGACCGTTTCCCGAGCCTGTCGTGACGGTCAGCTTGGTCTTGACCAGTCCCTTTGCTGTCTGCTGATAGCGCTGGGCTGTTACCCGGTACGTGCCGAGCCGGGTCGTTTCGAACTCGGGGGAGCATCCGTCCTTGGGCTGAGTGATTGTCGGCTTCCCCTCGCCCTCAGTCGCCACGGCCTGTACGTGCCATTTCCAGACGATACCAGCCGGGCAAGACGTCACCTGGGTTCCGTCGACGGTCAGATATAAGGTGGCAAACCACGACGTTGGGGTCACGTACGTCGACGGTGGCAGCCCCTCGGATCCCAGTGTCAGATCGGCTCCTTCCGCCACACGCTTGCGCATCTCCCAATCGATACCGTTTGGGCACCCGGATTCGCCGTTAGCCTCGGCTGGTCGAGCGGCGGAGGCTGCGTTGTGCCGGCTGCTGGTTGTGGACGAGCCGAGCACACCACAGGTGGCGAAATCGATGCCCTTCGTATCGCCCTCCACCACCATGGTCTTCGACTGGGGCACGAATCCGGCAGGGGGAGTGACAGTGTAGGTGCCGGACGGCACGTTCGCAGACCACTTTCCGTCCGCGCCCGAGGTTGCCGAAACATGGACTTTGTTGCCGTTACTGTCTTTTCCTGACACATCGAGGGTACCTCCGCTGGAGCCCGCACGGCGGCATCCCGCGCTGCAATCCGTGACCCACAGGGTGCCGGATACCGTGTACGTGGCGAGCTGCGAGCTGCAATTGGTGCAGACGCCATTGTAAGGGACGGTGCCGCCCCCCGGGCCCGGGACGGTCGCGGTGCCGGTCCACGTAGCGCCCTTGAACGTGACCTGTATATTCTCGGACCCGGTACAACCGGTGCAGGTCCAAGTCCACGAGCCTGCACCGTTTGGTGTGAGCGACACGTTCGCGCCGTAAAAACCTGAAGGATCCGTAACGCAGTAGATATCTGACGAGCAGTCCGGGTCGACCGCCTGCTGACCACCAATCGAGATATCTACCGTGTCACCACACGGACTCCCCGAGCAGACGCTGGACACGGACCACAGGCCAACCAGGCTGGGGCTCGGCGAGGAACTCGCGGCAACACCCACCACCCCAACAACGCCAACAACGCCAACGAGAAACATCGCAACAATCAGCAGGCGCGCCCCCACCCGACATTGTGCCCTCAGCACCCGACGGAGCCTAGCGACACCCAAATCACGCATCTTCCGCCCCTGACCCTACGCGACGACGTCGCGCCCATGAACGCGACCATTTCCACCACAGAACAAGATACAAACGGTCACGAGACCCTGCCCTCATGTCGGCGCCTTGACGGTGGCAACCCCCATGGCGCCACCGAACGTAGCAGCGCTGATCCTCCCAGATCGGAAGTACCGACCTATTATATACGCGCCGCCCGGTGCCCCACCGGTGCCCCAATAGAGCGAGCGGGGCATCAGATGACTCGTAGCGCCGTGCGTGAACGCTTCCAGCTGGCAGTTCAATATCAAAGTCGATCCACGCTAGCACCAGGTCCATGAGTCCTGGGTCGCCGGCACGGAGGAAGAGAGCGTCAAAATGCGGGGGCAGGTGCGGACAAACGGACCGCTCGCTACAGCCCGACGCGACTGATGGCTCCGGCTGTGCCCCCATGCCGAGATCTGGATGAAGCACAAAGTTCTGCGGTATCAGGAAGCCGTTAGGTCGACAGAACCAGTAGCCAAGGTCCCCAGCCCAGATTGGGACCTCGGGCTTCATCGGGACTTGAGACCTCGTTCCGCACATGATGCTCTGTGGCATTTCATCTTTTCTCTCCGGTTAACGCGGGGACCCCCATTTCCTGTCTTCATGTCTCTGCAGTTACTGTGGGCGCCTGCGCCGGGACCTCAAGTCGAGCCCGCTAGAGGAGTCGGGCTCCTACGAATGCGAGAGTTCCCGCGAGGCCGAGGCGAAGTACGGTGTCGGGGACGCGGACAGTCAGTCTGCTGCCTGCGATCACGCCAGGCAGGGATCCCACCAGGAGCAGCAACGTGACGTGGAAGTCCACCGTCGAAACGAAGATGTGGGCAGCACCCGCGGCTATGGTCAGGATAGCGGCGTGCACCACATCAGTTCTAGCCAGGTCGCTCGTCGAAGCTACGTTGAACAGCACAACCAGAGCCACGATCGTCAGTGATCCTCCGCCTACCGAGGTCAGCGCAACCAATGCTCCGACTACGGCTCCGACGGCGACGGCAAGGAAGTGGGTGTGGCCAATCGAGATGTCTCCGACCCATCGCTTAATCCACGGACGGAACAAGAGGGTGACGGCCACGACAATCAGGAGGCCGCGAGCGTTTGTGTGATCAATCCCTCGGTGAAATGCTTCGCCGATTTCAGCGCATACGCTACAAGGACGGTCATAACTAATGCTGCTGGAACGCTTCCCATGGCGAGCCATTTGACCGCCTCCATATTGACGGTCTCCTGGCGGATGTGTACGGCGGCTCCAACGCTTCGGGTGACGGCGGAATACACCAGGTCGGTGCCGACAGCAACAGCAGCCGGAACGCCCACGTAGAGAACCAGTACCGGCGTCATCAATGCTCCCCCGACGACGCCTGTGAGTCCAACGAGAAAGCCGATAACGAGGCCGATCAGAACCAACGACACATCGGCCGGCATGGCAGAACCCCTCAAGCTAATGCCGGCCTGTTCGCGGCGGACATCGATTCTCTTACAAGGCAAGCTAGCTAGCCCAAGTCGAGGCGCAATGGCAAATTTCTTCAACTAGGACGGCCAGTCAGTTCGCCCGCGACACTTTGCGGTTCCTGTGTGGGCCTGGTTTTGCTGGACTAGAACTCAGTAACCGGTCGCTCGAGTGAGGTGCGGGCCACTTCGGGGAGTCGTGGACCCTAAGCATGATTGCTGTTTGAGCATCGTGGGCGCCGCCGCCCTGTGCCTCAGACATAGCATGTTCGCGATGCTATTCACGCTTCGGTCGTAGCTCATGGTCTGCGGGAGATTGAAATTCTCTTCCAGAAATTTCAGGATCGATCTGAAATCGTACTGTGTATGATCGACAAAAGTCTTCTTTGCGTATGGTGAGATCACAATTGCTGGTACGCGCGGACCAAGCATGTAGCTTGACTCTACCGGGGGCGCAACATGATCGTAGAAGCCACCGAAGTCGTCCCAGGTCAGCACGATGACAGTGCTCTTCCAGAATTTGGACTTCATGACGGCATTTATCTGGTGAACCGTCCAGTTCTCGCCGGTACAGATGCTGGCCGGTGGATGATCGCTGGTGGCAAGGTCCGTCGTCAGCCAGGTGATACCGGCCAGCTTACCCTTCTTGAGATCTGATTGGAACTCGTCGGTGTTGGGGACGTTCTTCCTCCACTGGCTGGAGTAGCGAATGTGCTTGATCTCGTCCGACGACATCGCGGGCGGGCCGATCACACCGCCAATGTACATGCCAGCGAGCACGAGGCTGAGGGCAGAGTTGTCAGCGTCCGGCCGACAACTCTGTCGATGTCCCACATCCCACTGAGCAGCACGGATATGGCAACCGATATCGGAATAGCCGATATCAGCAGTGGGAAGGGGACCAACGAGAGACGGAGTACAGAGAGCCGTTCCCCGTCTGCCATGGGGCGAAGGCGAAGGTCGAGACGAGGGCTACCCAGCCTAGGATGAACGAGGCGAGCCCAAAACCGTTTCCGCTCGCTCTCCTCTTGGCCCAACGCCAGAAAATCAAGCCGGCCATCTAAATGCTTCTAATACTTCTGAATACTTCCCGTGCCGTCTTGCAGACCTACTAGCACGCTCTCGGCCCGTCAGTTTGATCCGAGAAAGCATCGCATCCCATTACCGTGGCGACGTCGGCGCTTCGCTGTCATCGACGTCGTGCTCGCTGTGGCCCTTCTATGTAAATCGGTCAACGAGTCTTCCGTCACGTTGCACCTGTCAGAACGACGGGTGGAACAAGCCCAGCTCGTGACCGGCCACAAAGTGAGCCGTTCAAAGGGCCCAACACCGAGCAATACGCCGCTGCTGAGGGCTGGCTCTCGTGGCGGCGCACGCCGTGGCGCTCCTCGTCCACGGCGTGCAGCAACGTTCTCAGGCGAGCGTGAACGGCAATGTCAGCGTGAGCTTCTTTGTGGTCGGCTTGTGACCGTGCCGCCTAGCCTGCAGGAGGATCACGAGCTTGAGCTTGTGGGCTCCTGCGCTCAACCCGCTGAGCAACAGGCTGTGAGTGCCCGCCATCGAGGTCACTAGGTTCGGGGAGAAGACGGTGCCGTGCTTGACCCCGTGATCGATGAAGTAGCTGTAGCTCTCGACCTTGTAGTTGTGGCTTGAGCCGGCCCTGGTCAAGGTGACGGTGAGCTTGCCACGCGGGGTGATCGCATCGCCGGGTCCGGTGAGCGTGAATCGGAATCCAGCGGCGGCACCGTACACCGACTTCGATGGGGACTTGACGGTGTAGCGCACCGAGACCATGATTCTCGGGCCGTTTTGGACGGGGTTGACGGCGACAGAGAACGTATGCGATCCCGGCTTGGTGTCGATCGGGCTGCCGGACGCGTCTGTCGCCGGCGAGCACGACGTGCCCTGGAACAGGGTGCCTCCGCCACCACACGACCACCGCGCCCTCACCACTTGCCCCGGCGAATACCTGGCACCGTTAATAGGGCTGTCGATTTCAAGGATCGGAGCTAACGTAACCGACCCCGACCCGTTCGGGTAGTCGATGAACGGCGCCCGGATGGCATGCGATGCGAAGCTCGATCCGCCCCCACCGCCCATCCCCAAGGACGGGTTGTAACAGGCCGAAGGGTAGGTGCACACGTAGCCTGCGGAACCACCGCCGCCGCCGGCGTAGCCGCCACCGCCGCCGCCGCCGGCTCCGGGCAGGTAGTGGCTCGGGCCCTCGGGCGTGGCGAAGCTCGTACCCGTGATCGACCCACCCACCGCGCCCGATGGACCACTTGCGGCAGGGCCGGAAACCGTCGGCGAGAACGTCGCCTTCAGCTTGTTGTCACTGTAGACATTGCAAGAACTGAGCGACCCGCCCGCGCCCGCAGTGGTTGATCCTCCGCGTGCCGCTGTCACGTCCGCGATCGCGCCATAGTTGTAGTCGGCGTTCTCGCCCGGGATCACGAGCCCGGTTGTGGTCCTGACCGGCACCGGACCCTGCGACGCGTTCCCGCCCGGGAGCGGACGCTGCTGGTTGTAGCCCCGGCCCCTCTGAGGAAGTTGGGTGCAGTAGAAGCCGGGTCCGGCGCCCTCGCCTCCGGTGCCACCGCCGCCGCCGCCGACCAGCAGCCGCGAAGCGATCGAGGTCACTCCGCCCGGACAGGTCGCCGCCAGGTCGGAGCACGAGCGCACGTCGCTCGCCCCGCCGCCGGACCCGGCAAACGTGTTGTTGCTCCCTGGTCCGGGATACGCGCCAGCAGCGCCACCGCCGCCAAACGTCGGGCGGCCGCCATACGAGCCGTTCTGACCGACCTCAGCGTACAGCGTCTCGCCCCCGTGGACTTTGAGATACCCGCCCAGGGGCATCCCGGGGTTCCCGCCGCCGCCGTACGCCCCGCTGGCCTCCACGCCGAGCAGATCGACGCCGCCGGGGACGATATAGTTCTGCTGACCGCCGGTGTAGGTGAGCGTCGTTGCGGACGGAATTGCCACGGAGTGGACGGACGCCGCCACCGGGGCTGCGGAGGCACCGAAGACCATTCCGGCTCCGATCAGTAGACTCGAGAACAAAACGAGCACACGACACCGGTCTGCGATGGATACCTTGAGTCTGCGCATTTAGTTTCCTCCATGGATTAATGGGATGAAAATAGCGGTGGCTTAACCGCGTTTCGCTGCGGCCGTCATCCAGACGGCCAGAGAGGCGGCAATTGCGAGAAGGATGGCAAACGGTATCATCCGGCGAGAAACGATGGTCATTGCGTACTCCTCCAGGTATGTTGTTGGTGTTTCGCCTGAATCGATGACCGCACTTCCTCCAGAGGGACACCAGCGATCGACTCGATCAGGGATTCTTGCCTACCACACTGCCAACAGTATGGACGCTAAAAGTGTCAATGTCCAGGAAGAAACCACACGAATTAGCACACGAATTGCCGATCTTCCGGCAACACGAGCTGATGCCACTTCGACACCGTGTGCAGCGCCTGGTTCACTCCTTCCGCGAGTTGATTGCTATCACCCTGGTAGTCGGAGAGCCGACCTGACGGCCATCGTGGAACCCACGTATGCATTAGCGTGTGGCGTCCGATCGGCAGAACAAGCTTTCCAGCCCAGTGGGTCATGCCCATGATCATTAGCTGGCACTCGCGGCAGTAGAATACGCTCCAACGGCTGAAGGCTTCGATTGCTTGAAGGCCGCAACATGCACACAGTTCGACGTTCCTGTTTACATCGTTGAATCGAGGCTTTCCCGTCCATCGCGAATGGCACCTGCAATCCTGATTGAATCCGTCAGCACGGCCCTCTTCGTAGAGGCGGTAGCATCGCGAGCAGATCCAAGCACACCCCCATCGGCTTTCATTCACGCGGTCCGGCAAGGTCCGCTCGGACCCACAAGCCGTAGGGACCTCAACACGCGATTCGCCATGAAACGGTTCAAGCTTCTGCTCGCCGTTCGGTGAGGGACCGACCGACGCGCCGTCAGTCCGGTTGCCTCGTCATTGCTCTCGTCTAAGGCCATGCAGCACCTCCTGTTGTTCCCGCCTGCGGAGCTCAGGACAAGGCAGAAGGGTGCTTGTCCATTATGTCATGTTGACAGTGGTTCAAATTGGAGATGAGAACCGCCGCGTCGTCCTCATGCCGGAACGCTAACGTCCAAGTACACTCGGATTCTGGAGCGCTGGTGCCTTCGCTAACCGCTGAGTCCGTCGGTCTTACAGCGTTTGTCGAACGAGAAATTCGGTGCAGGTTCAGGCCGCCAACAGGCGTTCGAGAATCCAATCCATTCCTACCGGAAAAATGGGGCCACGACTGGTCTCAACGGCAAAAGTGGGTGAGGTGTGCGTTCGAGTCCTCTTGGGCGCACCGGATCTCGTCATTTTCGAAGTCAAAGCGTCGCGATACTGTTCGCTGCGCTCGCCACAATGCTGGTTCCCTCAGAACTCGATTTTGGCATACCGAGGTCGGTGACACTGGTTGAGGCAATGCCGGAGCGCGGTGAAACCACCCCGAGTGGAAAGCTCGTGAATCTGTGTCCTGCCTGGCCGACAGTTAATGGCATAAGGCTCTGTCAGTTTTGTCAGTACGATAGTTGCTGTTCGTTCGCAGTAGCAACCTTCAAAGCATCTCCGCTTCTCCTGGATAACGGAGGCCGATGAGCCGTTGAGCTAGGTCCGGCGGTATGAGTGCAGAGGCGAGTCTTAGAGCATCACCAGCTCTGCTTTGGAGGAGAGGGATCATATCCACCTATGAGTCTAAGAAATCGAAAGAGGGAAATCTCGTTGAGCAGCCCTTGTTAGGAGATTTTGGCTCAACTCCGCCAGAGTCTTTGTCTCAGGTCCAACGCAGAAGTCATTACGCCTCGCGCTCCGCAGCCTGTGGCAATCTCCGTCGACCTACGAGAGTGACGCTAGCGCGGTTGCAGCCCGTCGTGCCGAGGGAAAAATAGTTGAGACGCTCAAAGAGGTGCTAAGGGCCCACCTAGAGAGCGTGTGACGAGGAAGCACGAAGCGCCACTCATTTTCGGGCAGCGAGGGACACTTGCTCTTCTGGAGACAGAGGCCGCCGTGGCAGACATGCCCGGCGTTGCATAATGCGTGGATATTTCGGGGGGGCGCCATGGCTGTCGCAAGTGGGCATCCGAGAATGGGGAGCTTTGTCGTAAGAAGAGTGGGACTCACTCGTTCCGACGTCTCACCCACCCCCAGATACCGAATCAAATGTTGAAGATTAGGCTCTCGGACGGGTTGCCTCGTTTTACGTCACAGCTCGCAAAGTCTCAATGGGCCAGGCGACGAGATGCTTTCGCGAAACTTAACAACTATCCCGCCTCGTTGTGAGGGCTTGTAAGCTTCTGCTCTCAAATCAGCCTTCACCAAAATCTTCGTGTCAAGAGTGCTTGGAATGTTGGCCATTCACTCCGAAGTTCTGTCGGGTTTGTCAGCGCCATTGTTAGTTGTCTGTTCGCAAAAACGGCGTTCATGACATCTCCAGGCTTACCGCGGTGCGACTTCCATAACCATGCCGGGCACGCCATCGAGATGCGGTCGAGGAGTCCTTAATCGCTATTGTGTCTAATCTCAGCCACAGCTTGTCCGCTTGAGGTCGCCTGACAGATTTAGCCTCGATTCAGCTGATGACTGTCTTTGGATTCAGCCACGCGGGTAGTTACTGAACAGGACGTATTGCTCGGCGGGTTGTGTCGAATCCGCAGGGCGTCGTAGCCATGCCGACACAATCCGTGGCGAGAAATGCTTAGGTGTTAGCTCGACAAACTAACAAAACACCTATTTAGAGGTAGGTCTGTCGGCCCCACGTCTTAGTCTTTGTCGTGTATCCGGCGACGCTCCTGTGACTTTCGGTTCTGTTCGGCAGCACGGCCTGGATGCCGCTGTCGCCACGCCTTTGAGTTGCAGGCTTGCGAACAGTAAATCCGACCAGCATATCCTTCGACCCGCTTGCCGCACACCGGACACTCAGTGACAACAAAGCCACGAGTAGCTCGAAGTGCGCGACCTGCGTCGCTCGGATTCACAGTCATGTTTACTCGCTTCTTTTTAACCGCATTAGACGTATGATTCTATAGGAACATAGCAACGAAGGGCCGGGCAATTGGGAGAGGACTCAGTTAACAGGCGTGAGTATGGGACCGGCAATATACTGCCTCGGAAGGATAAGGACGGGAACGTCACAGCCTATCAGGCTCGCATGAGGATTCGAAACGCCGAAGGCAAGAGCGTTCTGAAGACGGTTGGGACTGCTAGCACGCTCCGAGGCGCTAAGAAGCTCTTGCAGCAAGCTAGGAATGACCTCGCCGCCGGGAAGCTGACCACCAGCCCCCGTCAGACAGTCGCCCACTACTTGGACACTTGGGTTGAGCGCAAGGCCCCAGAGAGGCGGTACGCAACTATCCGTTCCTATCGCCGGAACTGCAGACTCATCAAAGCCGAAATCGGCCACGTCAGCTTAGAGGAGCTGCGTAAATCTCACGTCAGGCGTCTTCTCGAAGTGCTAACTAACAGCGGTCTTTCGCAGCAGAGCGTTAAACGGGCCCACGCGGTGCTCCATGCAGCGCTCCAAGATGCAATGGATGACGAGTTGATTCCGCGCAACCCTGCCTCGGAAAGAAGATCAAGCCAAAGGTTGAGCCAGGAAAGCGGCAGACGTACACTCGCGACCAGTGCCGCCAACTGTTTGAAGCGGTTGACGGAACCTTGGACCAAGCCTTGTTCATCCTCATGGCTACCACTGCGGTACGCATCGGAGAGGCGGTGGCGTTGCGCTGGTCGGACCTTGACCTGGAACGCTCGATGATCACAATTGGGGGTCCCGAGTCGAACCCACATGGCGGTGCGCTTCAACGCCAGACTGGTAGAGGTTTAGTTGAGGTTGAGACCAAAAGCAAAGAGAGCCGCCGCACGCTCCCGCTGTCTAAATTCGCCCGAAAAACTCTCGATAGCCATCTTGAGTTACAGGAAAGGTACCGGGAACATTTGGGCCCATCTTGGAATGCGGCTGGCGTGATCTTTCCGACTGCCGCTGGTACTCTTCAGGACCCCCCTGAGGCGCTGCGGCGTTTCCACAAGGTAGCTAGTGCGCTGGGGCTGCCTTCAATCCGGCTCCACGATCTCCGGCATACAGCGGCTACGCTGCTTTACCAGCAGTCCGTGTCCCCAAAGCGGGTTCAGGCCCTCCTAGGGCACAGCACGATTGGCCTCACTATGAACACCTACACCCACACAAACGCCGACGATCTACGACCGGTCGCCGATGCGATGGACGCCATTTTTGAACAGGGTAACCCCACTGTTTTGCATCGTTCGTAATCGCAATTGTGCGCAAGTTCTGCGTATTACAGTCTGTCAATGCCGTACCCCGAGCGGAGTCGAGCGGACCGTATTCTATTATCTAGCGTAATCACGCCATGAACGAGTTGGCGGAGGGAGAGGGATTCGAACCCCCGGTGCTCATCACACGGCTGTTTTCAAGTTCTACGCCACACGGTCTCTCGATTTCTCACGACATCTCAGGCTGACGGGTGAGCGGTCCATATAAGGTACACATCGGAGCTTGTGAGACTAAATGAGGCATCGTGAGACAGATTCGCAAATGGAGCGCAAATGGAGCGCGGCGATAGAAGGCGCGCCGAACACTGATCGAGGCGCCAGCAGGGGGCATGATGACGGTTACAGCGGTTACAGGGTTACAGCAGACGTACACCCTGTCTGTTCTACGGTTACAGGGTTACACACGGTTACTTTGCCACCTGTAACCCTAAACATCAATGAATATAACGGCTAAGAGAGAGAGTTACAGGGTTACCGTTAAACCGAGGCGGCTGGAGCATACTTAGTCTTCCGCTTGCGAGGCTCTTGCTTAGCCGCCTTTAGGTTCCAGTATCTTTGTCGTGAGGCTTCCGCGTTTTTGCGATAGCGACAGTCGCTACACTGCGTACCCTTGCGAGGTGTCGTCAACAATTCGCCACACAGCGAGCACACAGGCAAACTGTCACTCGAGGCCAGCGCGGCAGCCAGTTGTAGCCCGAGCCGGCCGATCAAGCTGCCACCTGATTCCACTTGGATTCGGTACACGCCCGGCTGACTTGGGACGGTGTACGGCACTAGGTTCTGAGGTAGGCCACATGGTCTAAGCCACAAACTGACTACCGCTTGGAGTTGTGCGTCCAAGGTTTCACGATCGACGGTGACAGCATCGACCTGAGTTCCCCAGTGCAAATCACTCAAGTCGCTTGACCTGAATTTACCGTGGCCTCGAACAAGCGCCGCCAGGCGCAGCGCCGCTGTTATGTGTCTAGCGCACGCTTGCCAGGCATCGAGTGATGTACGAACTTGTGTGCTGATCCCCTGTCGACAGACCAGGCAGTCGTACCAATCTAACCACGGTCTATCGAGCCACCACGAGTCCTTTTTGTGCTCACATAACTCGATCCAGCCGTGTTTTCTAGCGAAGTCCAAAACGCGCTCCTGGCTGGCGTCCGAAAGCTTGCAGAACTCGAGCAGCAGCGCCTCGTCAGGTGGAGTATCGACAAATAGCTTAGCAGCCGCATCGATTGACGCGAGTTCCAGATAACTCGTCGGGTCTGCGTGCTTATTCTCACTCGTTCTCTCACTCATTACACCTAGATTATAACCCTGAATCACGTCAGAATGAGACATGTACGGACTCCGTACAGCATTCAAGGATAGGAGGCGATTAGAGTGGCAGCAGCAGAAGTCCCGCCGATTATGGACATCAATACTGCTCGAGAATACCTGGGCGGCATATCCCGAGCTCATTTGTATCGGATCATGCCGTCGCTAGAGCAGGTCCATTTGGGTTCCAGAGTCTTTGTGACTCGGAGCAGTTGTGACTTGCTGATCGAGCGCAACCGCCGGCAGCCTGCGGATGAACCACTCGCGGCTGCTGTCTAATGCATAAAAAAAGCGCCAGCCACAACCATGCTGGCGCCAAGGAGTTGGATGATGGCATCAACATCGCCCATCTCAACCCAGTTTAGTCCAAGTGGCTTAGGGCCATTAGCTGAACTTCCCGGCGAGGTAGTGTCGGCACTATCGAATCCAAGCCCGTCAACGCCAAACGGCCATGCTAACCGGGTTGAGGATTCCATCCATTTTGAGCGCATCCGAAGCCACTACCACGGCGTAGATACGCGCAATCCCAACACGTTTAAGATCTCTTGCCCCGTTCCCGGACACGCTGACCGCCATCCCTCTTGTGACGTGACCCTCAAGGACGGAAAAATACTCGTCCACTGCCAGTCCGGCAATCACGAGCCCGGCGCTGAAATCGAGGCCATGAAGGCTGATGGCGTATGGCCCAGTGGACCTACCATGGCCTCACGAGAGCGGGTATACGAGTATCGCTTTGCTGACGGTAAGCTATTCGGTCCCAAGACTCGATACGATCACGCGGACGGCTCGAAGTCCTTTGCACTGCCAAAGGGCACCAAGATCAGAGATATGCCCCTCCTCGGGTCGGACCAGGTAGCTAAACGTCCACATGACGACGTGTACTACGTAGAAGGCGAAGAGGCGGCGAAGGCCTGCATGAAGGAGGGACTGCTCGCCGTCACGGCCGCGGGTGGTGCAGACCAGCGGGAATTCGGAGCGTCACTCGAAGTCCTAAAAGGTCACCGAGTCAACCTCTGGGCCGATAAGGACGATAAGGGCCGTGCTCTCATGGCCTACGTGGCAACCAAGCTCCGAGCCCTCGGCATCGAATGCCATTACGTTGTTAGTTCGATACCTCTGCCTCATAAGGGTGATGCTGTCGACTACTTCACTGCCGGCGGCACAGTCGAACAGCTACGCGTCGCCGACACGTTAGACGTGGAGCCGACGAAGCAGGAAGAGCAGCTAATCAAGCTCGGCCGCGAGCTCTTCGAGAAAACATGGCCGGACGTCGATTTCGTTATTCCCGGCATCGCTCCCGATGGAACCATCCTCTTCTGCTCAAAGCCAAAGATCGGAAAGACCTGGTTTGTGCTCGACGTTGCGATCGGGCTAACGGCCGGCGGATACATTCTTGGGCAGTTTCACGTCGAGAAGCCCTGCCCCGTATTGCTGTTGGCCCTCGAAGATGGTGATCGACGGTTACACGCGCGCCTTAGCCAACTGCTCGACGGGACGCCTGTCTCAGACCAGTTGTATTACGCCACTGAATTTCCGCGCCTGAATGAAGGCGGATATGAACTCTTGGATGAGTGGCTGACGGAGCATCCTGACGCGAGAGCAGTTGTGATTGACTCTCTCAAGAAAGTGAAGCCAAATGGGCGAAGTGGCGCCACGCTGTACGACCAGGACTACGAAGCGCTCGAGACGCTCACCTCGCTGAGCCACAAGCATAGTGTGGCGATCTTTGTCGTCTACCACCTCCGCAAGACCCCCTCGATTGATGACCCCTTCGATGAGATTTCAGGAAGTACGGGTCTCCAGGCCGCTGTCGATACCTTAGTCGTGATAAAGCGCCCACGCGGCCGATGCGATGGCGCCCTACACGTTACCGGGCGCGACATTATGGACGATCAGGCGTTAGCCGTGGCATTTGACCAAGGCACCGGACGCTGGTCTATCGGCGGTCCTCTCGAGCAGCACGTCCAATCCCAGGAACGCCAGGAGATTGTTGACTTGCTCTCAAGTGGCCCTCCAGGCGGCATAACGCCCAAGGAGATCGCAGAGGCGCTAGGAAAGCCTCATCAGAGCATCAAGACCATGCTGTCTAGGATGCGCACGGCCGGACAAGTAGCCAGTGTCAAGGGCAAATACAGCGTCGCTGAGGTGTCAGTGTGACCGCTCAAACCATCGTCCTTAACGCACGAAATCCTCTGACAAAGGAGATCGAGAAGGCGGCCGCGCCTCTCATGGCGTGCGGGTACCCGTACGACGATGCGGTCCTCAGCGTGATGAAGTCTAATGATCGCTTGCGCCGGCAATACTTCACGGCGGAAAAGCTCATAGGTGGTCCGCGGGTGAGGCCGGCACAATGACCATCACCGTCTTATGATCCGAAATTCTCGAACCCGAGATATCGCCGACTTCAGAAGCACGAAGGCCTGGCGCCTGACGTCGCGCGTGAAGTGGTCGCCGTGTACCGTGTCCTCGGGTACCCGCTTGAGAACATCGAGATAACAACCGATTTTGAAGCTACAGAGGCCGAAAATGCAGCCGCATAACTACCGCGACATCCCATTTGTCGCTGATACTCGACGACCCCTGGATAACCTATCACCCCGCCCCTAAGTCTGTAGACCGCGGCACTGAGGACGACCTGCCGCGGCGCCAGAAACAACTTAGACCAAACATCAATTTAGTTGCCGCGCGGCAAAAGCCAATGCGCCGTCACCAAAGACGAGAAGTGAAATAACATGCTCAACTTTCGAAAGTTCACCAAGCACTTCCCGCCAGACCAGCAGCTCGCGACTGAGGGCGCATTTGAGGTGTACGGCAAGTCCGGCGACGACTGTCGATGGAATCTTGCAACCTGCTCACCTCGGCTATGCAGCTCATGCAGGGCCGCGACATTGACCAATGCTTCGTCCACCTCGAGTACTCCATTCAGACGGCAGAAGCCGGCCAGCATACGATAGATACCTTCAAGCCGCCACGATGGGCAGAACGCGCATTCAAGGGCCGCCGTGAGTCCTAGGGCTCCGCATAAAGGCCGCGGAGCTGACACGGGCGGCAATCGAAGGGGACAGCGGCGACTTCAGCCAGGCTGCGCGGGCCATAGGTGAGGCCACGGACCGAGCAGACGAGGCCAAGGACGATCTACGTCGCGATCTGAGTCAAGCATTTCGGACGTCGTGCTTCGGCATGGCTGGAGGCAGCTTAAATGGACATCCCTGGCTCTGACGTCGTTACTAAGACGCTCAACCTAGACGTATATTCTCACTACCTCGGCGGGATCGCTAAGCCTCTTGGTCAGGATTCTCATAGCCAGCGAGAGTATAGCGAAGAAGTCTGCGAACGTCATATCCAATTCCCTTATCGGCATCGGCGCCGGTACGGTGGCGCTGATTGGATACGGCACCAAGCAAGCCATCGCGGTGCAGGATATGGCCACCAAGGTTCAGGCTGCTCACGACATATCCAAGAAAGATTTCGCTCAGTACAGCCAATTTGTCGAGACCAAGAATGAGGGACTCCTTCAGTCCCACGAGACTATGTGGAGCGGCATTAACGCCGCGATCGTGGCCGGCTTCGGACCAAAGACGACGGACATCATCGTCACGTCAGCCGCGAAGATGGCCCGGGCGCTCGGCGGCGATCTTACGTCGAACGCTCAAATGTTGACGGGCGCGCTCAAGGCGCTCCATACGTCAGCAGAAAGATGTGCTCTCGCGACTACCAATCTCATAGCCAAAGCTGAGGCGGTCTCGGGCAAGGGCCCGCAGTTCCTCAGCGGTTCGGCTGGCCGGCTGTTAGTGCAGGCCGGCTCTGCCGGCATGTCTCCGCAAGAGACCCTCGGCCTTATCGCGACTATCGAGAAGCAGAACCCCGGCGCCGGTGGCGGTCGTACGATGGGGACCATTGCCACGCTCATTGGCAACCTGAATAATCCGAGCTCTACGGTACTGAAGGCCGTCGGCGGTCAGTCTGGATTTAACAAACTCGGGCTGAATCTCGATGACCATACCTTGCATCAAGTCCTGACAAACATCATGGGTCTATCACCCGACCTCATCCGTAAGATTGTCGGTTCAGGTGCGACGGTTGGCTCCGTTCAAAGCCTTCTGAAGACGACGCCGGCGAACCTCAACGATCCTGGCTTCCTGAACAGAGCATATGCCAAGGACTTCGGGACGCTCGATGCTCAAATCCACCGAGCTCAATATCGAGCTCAAGGACATGTCGGAATCGATCGGCGTGGCATTCTTGCCGACGCTCAAGGCCGGCGTGCCTATTGTCAAGACACTGATGAACGACTTCCGAAACTTCTCGAAACTCATCGGCCCTGAGAATCTCGCCAAACTCGGTATCGGACTCGGCTTGCTCGGTGTAGCCTACAAGCTCTCAGGGCCCGTCAAGGGACTCCTCGGGATTGGCAAGGGCGTTGCCGGTTCTGTACTCGGTCGTGAGTCTGCGGTGATGAACGTCGAGGCCGGCGTCGTCAACGTCTACAGCAAGGGCGGCATTCCTGGCGTTCCAAGTCCTACGCCTACGCCTGGGGCTGAGCCGGAAACTGCGCCGATCGGAATGCTCGGGAGTTTCGGGGTTGGCATCAGCGGCGCCGCTTCGGCTGCCGCTCTAATTGGCCTTGGCGTACTTCAAAGCAGTCGAAATCCGCTCATCAAGTTCACCGGGTTCCTCGGCAATATCGGACCGGCAATGCTTCTGCCCGGCGTCGGTCAGCTTGGTTATGCCAACGCTGCTGTATCCGCCATCAATCCGCTCGGTGTTTTCGGCGGCCACGGTAACAACCTCGATCTTGACGCCGCGGGCAATTGGCTGTTTGGTTCATCGGGGACGCCATATTCGGTCAGAGCCACGCAGAGATGTATGGCGCATCTGGTAACGTCCTGCAACGCGCGCAGTTGCATATAACGCCTATCGCGGCGTAGGTGGTGCATTCGGCGCTACCGGCACTAAATATAGGGTCGTTCTTCAAGCAACTCGGCGGCTCAGGTGGCTTCGGCGGCGCCTTCAGCGCCATAGGCATCGGAGATTAATAAGACCAATCGGACTCTGTCGGCAAGGGCTTAGACGACATGGTGCAGTATGTCGTTGATGACGCCAAGAAAGCCGGCGAGTGACGCTACGCAAGTGGGGCTCGGACCTCGTGCATAACCTCGGTGGCGCGATCGAGGGCGGGCTTAGGCTTCCTCGGCGGCAAGATGGGCGACCTTTGGAACCTCATCGTCGTTGATTTGCCCAACAAGATCATGGATACGGCAGCGGTGCCGCGTCGTGGGGCTTGAATCTCGTACACGCGTTCGGTAATGCCGTTGCATCACTCCAAGATTGGCTCGGAACGCAGTTCACCGACGATATATGGAACCCTACCAGCAAGGGATTCGGGACCATCGTATCTGACGCGACCTCGTGGGGTACGTCCGTCGTCCACAACTTCGGGAACGCGATCACGCAATGCTGGCGATTGGATTCATCACTCAGATTCAGGCGCTCATCAAGAACGTCGACGAGCTGGCTTAATCCTCTCGGTAGGTCTGCTATCGAATATACCCTAATCCATTCAGCAGCGGCGGCAATAGCAGCAGTAGCAGCCCCGGCAGTGGCGTTGGTGCAGCGAGGTCTGACTAGCTTCATTAATTACGCTGTGCATTACCAGTTCGTGCTTCATGACAAGTTTGCTGAGCAATGCACGGCCCTGGCTACGCATTGGCTACAGAAGATGAGCGCAAGGCAGGAGATGTTCCTGTTGCTCAGTGGGCCTATCAGATGGACCAGTCCAGCAAGTCATTCCAACCGGGCACCAAGGGTATTACGCCTGGCGATGTTCTGGTGTGGCAGCCTAGCAATGGACCAGACGGTATAGGTGCTTCTGGGCCACGTAGATATCTTCTACAAGTTTGGACGCCAAAGACGGTCAACTCGGGTTCTGGACCTATCGACGCTAACTGGGGGCCAAACTCCAACGAAGGTGCAGGCAATGCGCCTCAGTCTAGTGTGGCACCCACTTCGCGCGATCTAAAAGCGGCGTTCAGCGGCTATCTCAACGAGAGCCCGAGGAATAGGTGGCGGCGTAGGCGGCGGTGGCATCACCACTGGCCCGGGCGCAGGCTCAGTCGTTTCGGGCGGCACAAGCGGCCATACATGGCACAAGATCAGGCTCAGGCGCGCTCCACGTCAAGGGTGGCATGCCGTCAGACGTCGCTAATTCACCAGCGGCTGCCTATTGGCAGACGTTCCTTCAGGCATCGAAGCAAAACAAAGTCCCCGTCGATGTGCTGCTGGATATCGCGTGGCATGAGTCGTCGCTGTTCGCCAACATCGGCACGGCGGCAATGGGCGGCATCAACGGGCCTGGTTCCTCGAACGCCGGCGATGACCCGAAATCAGCCACGTCGATTCGTGCCCAGATCATGTATGCGGCCAAGACCATCGCGGGCTATCACCTGCCGTGGAATCAGGCGCTTTCGATGTATAACGTCGGTTCTACGAGCGGTGGATACGGCTCCAACCCGTTCGGCATCGGCTCTGTGGCTACAGGCGGTGGCAGCAGTAGTTCATCGAGTACGTCGCCAGGTGCAGCGGTATCTGGTGGCGTCAGTGGCCGTATCAAGCCACCTCCAAGCCCCGTACACGGCCGCGTTATCACGCTACACGAGACGCATCAGGCGATCAGCGCACCAAATGTGGGAGCAGTGGCGCAAGCACAACGATCCTAGCTACGCGATCACGCATGGCGGCTCTGAGCATCACCATCATCGGAATCATCCCGGTAAAGCGGCTGCTGGCGGCGTCGAAGGGCGAGCGAATACCACGACAGCCCGTAATACGGGAGTGGCCAACTCGAAGCTAGATCAAGTCATTGGATTGCTGGCCGTCATAGCCACTCATGCCGCTAAGTCAGATCCCGAACTTGCCAGCCGTACTTACTCACAACCCGCTCCTACAACACGTATGAGACCAAATCACACACGGAGATAGATAAATGACCAACACGCAGACCCTAATCGAACAAGCCGCAGACCTCGAGTCTCGAATACGAGCCCTACAGCCAGATCGCCGGCAGAAGGTCCGACGACTCACGGAGAAAGGCGTATCGTACGCCGAGGCTTACCGGACCGTGCGGATGGCGGAAACGGACGAAGCCAATACGCCCCTACGGCAGATGTCCGAGGTTAGCAAGCGCGCACAGATGGCAGACGCCAGCCTTGCGTCGAAGGTTCAGGAGCTCGTCAAGGGCGGCATGCCGCACGTGGCAGCCTACCGTCGCGTGATGAGCGAAAATCCGGACCTGGCGGCTCAGTACGAGGTTCAGCGATTCGGCGAACGTCCGGAGCCAGCGCCACGTCCTCAAGTCGACGCTGATCTCTGCAAGCGACCGGACGAAACCGCCGGCGAATACCTCCGACGATACCGAGAAGCAGCAATTTCTAACGAGAGGAGCCGATAATGGCCGCTCCAGCAGACCTTCACTACTGCCCTACTGCTGGGTCAATTGACCCAGTAGGCAGAACACGGATTGAATTCGAACGAGCCGATGCTAGGCTGGGCGAACTGAACACAACGCTCATGTCCGTCGATGACCAACTGGCCACAGCAAGCGCGGAGTCGAAACGTCTTACCACGCTGCTTGCAAGCCTGAAGGCGCAAATTGACGCCGATGATCTAGACCCGGGACTCGAGATGCAGATTGCGAAGACACAATCGCTGCTCAAGGATGAACAGGAAAACATCTCGTACCGACTCGAAGTCCTGCGTGAGCGGTTATTGTCCCAGATTGCAGCTGGCGAGTCCGAGCTCGGTGCTGCTCAAGCGGCATGGGAAACGTCTAAAGGGGGCCATGAAATGGCGACGTTAGAACAGACGAAGCAGGCAGTCGACGATGGAGCCGCAAAGTTCGCGGCAGGCGGGAACTAATGCCCACCAAAGTTGATTTGAAAGCAGCCATAGACGCAGCCGACGCGGCCCTCAATGGCGCTCGCCGAAGGCTTATGGAAATCGAAGCCGAGGCCGAGAAAGTCGAGGCTCAGATAGCCGAAATCGAAAAGCGAAATGAGGCTCTGATCCGCGAGTGCGCCCAAGGATCGGGCGAGGATTCGCGAAAGGCAGCCGAGGAACTGACGGCACTCCGCCCGAAGTCGCTTGACCTGCGCCTGCAACTCGATCAACTGAACCAGATGATCCCGCACGCAACGGACAACGTGACCGCGAGGGAGCTTGCAGCCGACCACGCGAAACGAAATATGAACCGCGAAATGGCGCGCCGGCTTCAAGACGACGTCGTTGGCAAGGCTGACGAGATCGAAGCCACTCGTGACGCGTTCCTGCGAACTGTACACGCGCAGTACCACCGGCTGGACGAGTACGAGCGGCTCGGGGGCGTCGACATCGACTGGCTTAGGCGTGAACGTCAGCAGTTGCTCGAACTGTGCAGCCTCAACCCGATCAAGGGCCTATCGTGGCCTCACGGTAAGAACGTCAGATACGTGCTCGCCGAACGCGTCGGTAATATGCAGCCAGGGAGATGCTATCGACCCAGACAAATGGCTGCCACGAAGGATCGAGGAATACGTGCTCAACGGCCGGATTCGCGTTCTGGGCATTCCCGACGAAGCCAAAGCCGAGAACGCTGCATAATTTTGTCTATCAATCAGCGGGCGGGTTTCTCGAACAGTGGAAAACATCGGCGTTTCTTCAAGGCGCCAGGTCTCCTGGGGGCACGAGAACCCTTGTGGAATCGCGGTACACGTCGGCCCTATACTGCTGTCGACGCGCCGGCTCGCGCCTATGGTGTGTGGACCCGTGGTGTGGTTCTTTCCCGGACTGCGCCACGGGCCAGCACATGCCAATCGAACGACTAGGAGGCCAATGTGGCCGCTAAATTGACGCCGGCACAGCGAGAAGATGCAATCCTGAAGGCTTGGCAGATGAGCCTGCGCGGAGCCACCACGACGAAGATCTCGCAGGAGCTCGGAATAAGCGCCAAGGGTATCTGTAGACTGCTCAAAACGGCACGAGATCGCGCTCAGAAGCAGAATGAGGCCGAAATGGCTGGATACCTCGCTGAATTCGTCGGCGAGCAACGAGCGGTGATTGAGGCCGCGTGGGAACGCCTCGGCAAGGTCCGGGACAACTCCCTCAACGTCGGCTCGATTCAGTCCAATATTATTTCAGCCAGCAAGAACATTGCAACGGCTCGCGGCGTGTTTGTCGAGCGCACCGACATTACCTCGAAGGGTTCGGCGATCGCGTGGACGGAGCTCGTCAAGCAGATCGAGGCCGACGAGAAGCACTCGATAACTGCCACCGAACCGCCGGCATTGGATATGGACACGGCTGTTGGCCACGGATAGACGCCTCGAAGTCGTCAAAAGATCCCGCCAAGATCCCGTCTTCTATGTCGAGAAGGTGCTTGGTGAAAAGCCATGGGCTATTCAGAAGCGAATAGTTGAGTCCGTGGCTGCCAATAAAAGAACGGCGGTCAAGTCCTGCCACGGCGCCGGTAAGAGCTTCACGGCCGCCAGAACTTGCGTTTGGTTCCTCCAAAACTTCGCGAATAGCGTGGTATTGACCACGGCGCCCTCATACCAGCAGGTTCAGGATGTTTTGTGGAAAGAGATCCGGCTGGCGTGGGCCAAGGCCAATAAAGACCTCGTTGTAGGCCGGCTATTCGATGGCCAGCCGCGGCTCGAGATCGATAAGACATGGTTTTGCCACGGCTTCGCTACGGACGACCCCTCGAATTTTCAAGGGACGCACGCGCCGCACGTCCTCATCATCTTTGACGAAGCGTGCGGCATCAGTCCGAAGATATGGCAAGCCCTCGACGGCAACCTCTCGAGCGAGCACGTCCGCTTTCTGTCTATCGGCAACCCGACAGACCCGAGTAACAACTTCTTTGATGAATGCGCCTCGCCGGCCACTAACACGATTACGATTTCGGCATTCGATACGCCCAACTTTACGGCGTTCGGAATCACCGATGAGGACATCATCACCGGCGAGTGGGAACACAAGGTAACTGGCCGACTTCCGTATCCCGAGTTGACGACGCCGGCATGGGTGGCCGACACCCTGGCGAAGCATGGGCACGAGTCCGCATACTACCAATCGCGTGTTCTCGGCGAGTTCCCACAGCAAAGCACAGACTCGTTGATTCAGATGTCATGGATAACACGCGCCAAGGCCATTCTGAAGCGTCCTAGGGCCGATGAGGTGACCAAAGTCGATGTAGGCGTCGACGTGGCGCGTACTGGCGACGATGAGACGGTCATAAGTGCCTTTGCATGGCTCGAGGATGAGCCACAGCAGGTTTTACTGCGTCCGTACACGCATCAGGACACCGAAGCCACTGCGGACCAGTGTATGAGCACGGCGCGCGATCTGCACCGTATGTTCCCTGATGCCATCGTGACGTTCAGAGTTGATGCTGATGGCCTGGGCGCCGGCGTCTATGACAAGCTTCACCGCTTAAGCCGTGACCACGCGCTCGCCTGGCTCAAAGTACACGAGGTTCGAAATGGCGCCTCGCCTCGCAACACCGAGCTATTCAAGAACGCTCGTGCAGAGATGTGGTGGCACACACGCACGTTATTCGAAGAGGGGCGCGTCGGGCTGCTCGATGACGTACTTCAGGAGTCGCAGCTCGTCAGCGTCAAATTCAGCTACGCCGACCGCGAGCAGATCCGCATTGAGCGCAAAGAAGAGGCCAAGCGCCGCGGCGTCAAGAGCCCAGACCGTGCAGACGCAACGATGATGGCCCTGGCCAAGATCAGAGCAGCTACGCCACACGTAGCACCGTCGATGCTTGTACAAAGACCTATCGTCAGCGGGTTTGAGGGCGTCAGCGTAAGCGGCGAGGGCGTAGGAAGCATCAGCGACTTATTCCGCGACTTGCAGCGCTAGTTGCGCTTCAAATGAAAGAAAACATAACGATAAAAACGGCCCAGGCATGTACGCCCGAGCCGCGTCGACATGCGGAAGTTTTGCCGACTAACCGCTGCCGTTCACATCAATAATACGCGGAGGTATGACAGTGCAACCACTACAAGACACCGATCTTCTTCAGCATCTCTATGAGTCGATGGTTATCGTATGCGAGTCAGGTCTTATGGGACCGATCAACAGCGCTGATGGCTTGGCTCATGGCCAGGATCAGGAGACCAACTGCCTCAGCGATGGATCGCGGAGTAGTCGGAAGGCCAGGAAGTTGGCCTCTGGGATCTCCGCCGGGGACCTTGATTAGGACCTCTCCCCCCGCTGTCTCGGTCAGGGTAAAGAACTGAGAACCAAGAGCAGATTCCACGGTAATCGTTAGCGGTGCGTGAGTACTGCGGTCGGTTTCTGGACCCCATTTTATAGAACTCAGTCCGCGAACGGTGACATCATCCTCCACTGTGGTTTCCTCCAGCAGTTAGTCGGCGCCCTATCGTACCCCAGACAGAACGGAAGGGAGCTGTCTTTGGGCCTAGATCAGAGTGCGTTCACTTTCGGGGATCCGTTGCCACCGTTTATGGATTGAGTCATTGTCATTGATTCACCGCCGTACTCGCTTCAAGGCTTCCACGTCTGCTCGAGGAATCCGCCAGCCTCGCCACGCTTGCGACTTCTTGGCGTTCGGAAAGACCGACGCCTGATCTTGGCTGAGCCATCGGCGCACCGTCGTCAGGTTCACTCCGAGCTCGAAAGCGGCTTCTTGGCTGGTCACATAATCAACGTCTCTCGTGGGCATGTTTAAGTATAAACGCTGAGCTTTTGCTATGCTGATAATGCTATGTCTACGCTATGTTTATGCTATTATTGGGTGTAGATAATCACAGCGAGAGGTTAGGAATGAAGCGAGCATTGACGATCGTACGACCGGGCCGGGCATTCTTTACAGATTGGACAGACGCGCAGATTCACACCTTAACGCCGGCCGAGCTCACAATGGCGACAATGCTCGTCACTGAGGCGGCAGACGTTCGCCGGTTGAGCAACGAGGCATCGCAGCGAGAGTCGAGTCGAATGGAGGTGGCGGCGTGAACATGGGTACAAATCAAACCAACAAGGAGCAGAAAATGACGACCGGAAGCGAAGCAGCAGCAGCAGGAGAAGATAACAACGATGCCGGGATTGATCCTCGAGGACTGCAACGGCCTACGCCGATGTGCGACAAGCGCCACAATGACCATCGAGTTTGAGGACGTTACTGGCGCCACACTTACGCACAAGCACACAACCCCGCTGGCATGGACGACCGATTCCGAATACACCGCACGCGAGGCCGCGGACGCAATGCTTCAATCTCCGTTTTTCGCCTTCGATTTTGTCGACGCAGGGCTTAGGGAGGCGGACACGAGTTTCGAGGCAGCGTGGACCGAGCCAGAGCCCGACACGCTTGAGATCCACCCCCCCGACGTCAAAGAATCCTGGGACTGCCGTTCATTTTGGCGTGAGGAGTTCCTACGAGTAGCGATCGCGCGCGAAGTCGACGCCAGAAGCTTCGATCCCCTGTTTCAGGCCGCCATGGTTGCCGCGGGGCTATATGAAGCCTTCCAGAAGGTAGATGTTATCCCGAGTGACAATTCACAGGAAGCGGCTGAGGCCAAGCTGGCTGAAATAGTCGCCGCCGGCGATGAGGACTTCCTAGAGCTCCACGCACCGCATATCGTTCGAACGAGGTAGGAGAGTAATGGCAGGCAGGCGCGGCAACAAAAAAGGCGGAATCACCAAGCGATACAACCGCGACGGCAAGCTAGTGGGCTATCAGGTGCGTATTCTGATGCACGACGGCAAACGAAAGACCATGGGCACGGCGGCAACTTGGGACGAAGCCCTGAAACTGGCTCAGAAGGCTCAGGTTGACCTCTCAGCCGGCCGCCTGTCTGCCAGCCCTCGACAGACGCTCGCGGACTTCCTCGACGGATGGCTGGCCGCAAGGCGAGATACCGTGCGCTACAAGACGATCCAGTCCTACAAGCGCAACGCAGAGCTCGCTAAGCGGTCAATGGGACATGTGAAGCTGGATGCACTCAGGCCGGCGCATATCGTCCAGTGGCAGGCCGACCTGAGTAAATCGGGCCTCTCGCTCAGAAGCGTCCAACAAGCGCACGTCGTCCTACACACGGCACTAGAGTACGCAGTCCAAGTCGACCTGATAGGCCGCAATCCGCTCGATCGAGTGAAAGCGCCGAAGCCGACACACAAGGAAATGAAGACACTGAGCCTCGAGCAAGTGTTGAGCCTATTCGAGGCGACAGAAGGCCAAAGACTACATGCGCTATGGGTCACGCTGGCAACAACCGGGCTGAGAATCAACGAAGCGCTACCGCTGAAGTGGGACGACATCGACCTCGAGAAACGGACACTGACCATTCGCCGCGGGCTCGAGCGCCAGAAGGGCGTCGGCCTAGTGTTCACTGACCTGAAGAGCAGGACCAGCCGGCGCAGCGTTGAGATAACAGCCGAGGCGGTCGATGCACTGGCGAAGCATCGGACCAGGCAGAAGGCGCAGCGGCTACTCGTGGGGCCGATGTGGCAAGAGCAAGGTATCGTGTTTGCATCGCCGATCGGAGCTCCGATGTCGTCTGATGGCGTACTTCGGCTGTTCAAAGACGATCTCATGGCCTCCGGCTTGCCGAAGATCCGCCTGCACGACCTCAGGCATACGGCCGCGACCCTACAGTTGCAGCAGGGCACTCACCCGCGCATCGTTCAGGAAATGCTCGGACACAGCAGCATTGCACTAACGCTCGGCACCTACTCGCACGTCACAGGAACAATGCAGCGCGACGCAGCGGACAAGCTCGATGTGGCCTTCAGCCGCGAGCGAAGCAAGAAGACCAGCTAGACTACAGACAGCAGAGCGTAGGAGCCGAGATCGTGGTGGGTCTCGGCTCTTCGTTTGTCCGCTATACGCCGCGTCTGCCGTGACACACCCTACGCTCTCGACCTCGTGGATAGGGCACTGCAACGGCCAGCGCATCGTCCATTAAGTAGTGACAATGTAACTACTTCTGACCCCAACGAGCGGGGCAATAGTCGCACTGGTTCTCTGCGTCGTCTGCGCAAGGATCGGCCGGACCTCCATGCGCAGGTTATCGCGGAGGAATTGAGCCCACACACCCGCCGGCACATGGTTACCGCAAAGTTACTCATTTGCTGTAACCGCTGTAACCCTGTAACCCTTGCTCGTTTGCCCAATGATTACGCCAAAACAGGGTTACACCCCCAAAGTAACCCTGTAACCCTTGCCGATACCCCTGTAACCGTGGTCAAAACGCGCCGAAACGTGCTCATACTGCATCAATTCGTACTCGTTTTCGAGCCATTTCAGGCTCTATTTGGAGCGCAATTGGAGCGCAAACCATCAGTCGGCACGTCCTACGGCAGTCGATCGACACCGCGCCATGGCTGATTTATGGCGTAATCACGCCATGAACGAGCTGGCGGAGGGAGAGGGATTCGAACCCCCGGTGCTCATCACACGGCTGTTTTCAAGACAGCTGCCATAAACCGCTCGGCCATCCCTCCGGGTTCTCCAGATTCTACCCCGGTACAGCCCTGATTGACTCCTAAGCCGAAGGCTTTAGCGTCAGGTCGCCGCCGAGATATGGCCCGAGCGCAGGTGGAAGTACCACGGAGCCGTCTCGCTGCTGACCGTTCTCCAGCAACGCGGCCAAGGTCCGGCCGATGGCAAGTCCTGACCCATTCAGCGTATGCACGAGGCGCGGCTTCTCTCCCGGCCGCGAATACCTGATGTTTCCGCGCCGCGCCTGGAAATCGCCCATATTGCTGCAGCTACTGATCTCGACGTAGCGATCCTGGCCCGGCATCCAGACCTCGGGGTCGTACTTCTTCACCTGGCCGAAGCCTAAATCAGAGGTGTTCATCTCCAGCACATGATATGCGAGGCCGAGCGCCTGCAAGACGCTCTCGGCGTACCCGAGCAGCTGCTGCAGCGCCTCCATGCTCTCTTCGGGCTCGGTGAACATCACCATCTCAACTTTTTCGTACTGGTGCACACGTATCATGCCCCGAGTATCCCGTCCGGCCGCGCCTGCCTCCCGCCGGAAGCAGGGCGTCATAGAGGTGTACTTCAGCGGTAGCCGCCCGGCGTCTAGCACCTCGCCCGCCTGTAGGTTGACCAGTGGGACCTCTCCGGTCGGGATCAAGAACATGTCCTCTTTCTCGAGGTAGTACGCGTCATCCTCGAACTTCGGTAGCTGGGCCGAAATGATCATGGCCTCGCGCTTAACCAGGTACGGGACGTACTGCTCCTCGAAACCGTGCCTGTTGATGTGCATGTCCAGCATGAAGGTTCCCAAGGCTCGGTGGAGCCTGGCTCCTTTGCCACTGAGCGTGTGGAACCGCGTTCCCGACATCTTCACCGCGGCCCGCGTCTCGAAGATCCCCAGCCTCTGACCAATTTCGTCGTGAAGCTGGGGCTCGAAGTCAAAGCTCGGCTTCTCACCCCAAACCTTGACCTCGACGTTGTCGGCCTCGGTTGAGCCCTTGGGAACGCTCGTGTCCGGAATGTTCGGCACCTGCAGCAACATGGCGTTCAGGTTTTCCTCGGTCTCAGCCAGCCGCGCGTCATACTGCTTGATCTGCTCGCCTATCCGGCCCACACGCGCCTTAACCGCATCGATCTCGTCGTCTGGGACCTCGCGGCGACCGATTCTCCTGGAGCTTTCGTTCCGCTCACGCTTCAGCTCGTCGGCCTTGACGGTGACGCCACGACGCTCCTGGTCAAGACGCAGGATCTCGTCGATGGGCGCCTGGTCGCAGCGCTCGGCTATTGCCTTCTTTACCTGGTCGGCATGCTCGCGTATAAAGGCGAGGCTAAGCACTAGCCCTCTTCCCGAGGCTTGAGGAACGGGAACAGAATAGTCTCCCTGATATTCTCGGCACCCAGCAAGATCATGGCGAGTCGGTCCAGGCCCACGCCAATCCCTCCGGTGGGCGGCATGCCCTGGTCCAGAGCGGAAATGAAGTCCTGATCGACCTGGGTGTTCTCGTGCACGACGCCCGTGACTTCCGACAGGTATTCAAAGCGCTTTTCCTGCTCGAATGGGTCGTTCAGCTCGGTGAAGGCGTTCGCGATCTCGATTCCCGCCATGAAGGCCTCGAAGCGCTCTACTTCATCGGGGCGTTCAGACGAGGCCCGTGCCAGCGTACTCCCGGGAAAGTCAATTGGGTAGTCGGTGATGATCGTTGGTTGAATCAGGTCCGGCTCTACCAACGTGCTCCAAATCTGATCGAGTATGCGCCCGCGGGTCATGTCCTCGGAAACCACAACCTTATTTGTGCGGGCGAACGCAAACAGCTCGTCCCGGCCGGTAACCGCGGCAAGATCAAGTTGGGCGGACTTCTTCATGGCTTCTCGGAAGGTCATGCGCTTCCAGGGCGGAGCGAGCTGAATCTCGCTCTCGCCAAACTCGACTGTAGTGGAGCCGTTCACACTCTGGGCGGCGTACGATACCATCTCTTCGAGAAGGCGCATGATGTCCTCGTAGTCGACGTATGCCTCATACAGCTCGAGCATGGTGAACTCAGGATTGTGCTTTCGGGACAAACCCTCGTTCCGGAAGTCCTTGGCGATTTCGTAGACGCGCTCAAAGCCGCCCACTATCAAGCGCTTGAGGTAGAGCTCGTCGGCGATCCGCAGGTAGGCCTCCATGTCGAGCGCGTCGAACCGGGTGACGAACGGAGTTGCTGCACCACCGCCGTAAATCGGCTGCAGCACGGGCGTTTCGACCTCCATGAAGTCACGCTCATCCAGAAAGCGGCGAATAGCCGAGGTCATCGCGCTCCGCTTCCTGGCGATCGCGCGGCTCTCCTCGTTGGCAATCAGGTCGAGATATCGTTGACGATATCGGGTCTCGACGTCCTGCAGTCCGTGGAATTTCTCGGGTGGAGGCGCATAAGACTTCTGAAGAAGGACCAGCTGTTTGACCTCCACAGTGATCTCTTCCGTTTTGGTTTTAAACACGCGCCCGGTCGCCCCGACGATGTCGCCGAGGTCGAGGAGCCGGTAATACTGCCAGACATCCTCTCCCACAACGTCACGTTTGATGTAGAGCTGAATGCCGCCGGAGGAGTCCAGCAGCCGTAGAAAGGCCGCCTTCCCCATGCGGTTGTTGGCGACCACCCTGCCGGCCACACGGACGGTGTCTCCTTCGAGCCGTTCGAACTCGGCTTTGACCGTGGATCCGGGAAGCACGCCTTCGAAACGGGTCGGATGGTATTCGAGCCCAAGCTCCGCTAGGTCAGCGAGTTTCTGCTGGCGCTGCTCGCGCCAGTCGACAGGTTCAGCGGTCACCGAAGCGCTTCAGTTCACTTCGGTGATGGTGAGATGCAGGGTGCGGTTTGGAACCTCAACCGTGACGGAATCGCCAATCTTACAGCCAATGAGGGCCGACCCGATCGGCGAGTCATCTGATATTTTGCCCTCGTTGGGGGCAGCCTCAAGAGAATCGACTATCGAGTACGTCTTCTTGCGGCCGTCTTCGTGAGAAACGGTGACAAACGAGCCGATCTCGACGACGCCATTGGCATGAGCGCCGTTCTTGTCGATTATCTCGGCCTCACGCAGCAATATCTCGATCTCCACGATCCGGTCACCCAGACCGGCAAGCCGCTCCTTCATAGACTCGAACGCGGCGTTATCGGTGATGTCGCCGCCCTCGTGCCATGATTTCAGGCTCTCCGCGAGCGCCGGGCGCTCGACGGCCTTGATCTGCTCCAGCTCGGCCTGCAGCTTGGCCTTGCCCTCTGGAGTGAGCTTATGTTGCTTGTACGTCACGATTTCTCATTACCTCCTCAGCAGGTACCATCGGCCGGCTGTGCATTTCGGGAGACCACGGCTCTCGGCAGCAGCGTTAGCCGGCTCTTATACGTACATCCGCCGCATACACACGGACTAGGCGCTTGTCATTTCTTACCAGAAGCGCCCCATCTTCCGCAACGTCAACCGCCCGCCCGGTCCATCGGGTATCGGGCTCCTGCACCTCCACAATTCGCCCTAATGTCACGAGCGAACCACGCCAGTCTCTGAAAACGTTCTCGGGTGACTTCCGAACTTCCACGTACTGCTGCTGAAGGCGGTCGAGGAGAGCCTCGAGCAACAAAGAATGATCGATTGTGTGCCGCGCCGTGAGGTACAGCGAGGTGGCTTCTGGGCCGATTCTAGCAATTTCGGCTCCATTCATGTTGGTGTTTATACCAATTCCGACAATAGCCGACGTGTTAACCTGCTCGCAGAGAATGCCACAGACCTTCTTGCCGTCAACCAAAACGTCGTTCGGCCACTTTAGATCAACAGAGAGAGATGTGGCATCGACGATTGCATTTCGTACGGCAAGAGCCACCAGGGCATAGCACAGACCGGCCTCCACAGGGGAGAGCAAGGTCGAGGATAACAGCCCAGACCCCGGAGAAGCCAGCCAGTTTCGACCACGCCGGCCCCTGCCGTCGGTCTGCTCGTCGGCCACAAACACCGTGCCGTGAGGCGCTCCGCGAGACATCGCGGCCCGCAAAAGCTTGTTTGTCGACGATACCGAAGAGAAGTGCCAAACGGCGCCACCCACTTCTCCCAGACTCCGGTCTCGGATCCGGCTCAGATCGAGGAAGGAGCGCCTACAGGTTCCAGTCACGTCCGGCATCTCGCCCCACTACGGCTCTGCTGTGACCGAGGACTTACACCCTCGAAGTACAACGAGTTCGAACTTAAACGTTGAAACTAAAAAGAGAGGCGCCTTTTTGGCGCCTCTCCGCGTTGCTAAACTTCCTACATTTCAAAGGAGACAGGCAGAAAGCCTGTCGAGACTTACTGTCCCATCACCTCCGTGCAGGACGTCTCGCTCACGCTACTACGACTACTACTATCCACTGCACATCACCTCCTTTGCTCTTACACTTGACTCTATCAGCCCGCTGGGGCGTTCGTCAAGACCAGAAACCGGCCTACCGGGTGGTATAATTCCGCTGACTTTCCGCCTCACGGAAGCCGGGAGAAGTGGACCTTAATGCGCAGTCCTTTTAGCGCTGTTTTCGGGCTGTTTTCAAAAGACCTTGGAATCGATCTCGGCACCGCGAACACACTCGTTTTCGTCAGAGGCAAGGGTGTCGTCATATCTGAGCCGTCGGTCGTTGCTATCGACAAACGGAGCAAGAAGGTTCTGGCGATCGGCGCCGAGGCCAAGCGCATGGTGGGCCGCACTCCGGCCAACATCGTCGCTATTCGTCCATTGAAGGACGGGGTCATAGCCGACTTCGAAATCGTCGAAAGCATGCTGCGCTACTTCATCAACAAAGTCCACGAGAACTTCGCCCTGCTACCCCGCCCGCGAGTGGTGGTAGGGATTCCTTCGGGCGTGACCGAGGTAGAACGCCGCGCGGTTTCGGACGCGGCCGTGAACGCGGGCGCGCGCGAGGCGTATCTTATAGAGGAGCCGATGGCAGCTGCCATCGGATCGGACCTACCGATTACCGAGCCCTCCGGCAGCATGATTGTCGACATCGGCGGAGGCACGACGGAGGTCGCGGTAATCTCGCTGGGCGGCATCGTTTTGAGCAAGTCAATTCGGGTCGCCGGAGACGAGATCGACGAGATGATCCTCCAGTATTCCAGGCGAGAGCATGGCTTGCTTATAGGCGAGCGGAGCGCCGAATACACCAAGCTGCAGGCGGCATCAGCCTCTCCCATGGAGGAGGAGCACACGATAACGCTCAGGGGGCGCGACGTTGTTACCGGGCTACCGAAAACCGTCGAGTTCACCAGCCAGGAGATCAGAGACGCCATCGAGCCTCCTGTCGCACAAATCGTCGAGGCGGTGACGACGACTATCGAGCAAACGCCGCCGGAAATCATCTCAGACATCATGGATCAAGGCATTACTCTGGCAGGTGGAGGGGCGCTCCTAACCGGTCTCGACGCTCGCATAGCTCGTGAGACCAAAATGCCCGTAAAGATCGCCGACGATCCGCTCACCAGCGTCGTGCGGGGCACCGGGAGATGCCTCGAAGACCTGGATACCCTGCGCAAGGTGTTCGTCACGCCCTACAACGGACGCATGCCGCACTAATCAGAGAGGAGGGCGAGGAGGAGGATCAGGCATTCCCGATTGGGTGCCAGGAACTGGTGGCTAGCCGGCAGCTCCTGATCCAGGTTCCCGTTTATGAGACAAGGAGCAGCCGAAGGTCGAAGCAGCCGTCGGCTCGTCGTGGCGTTTCTCATCGCGGCCGTTGCGCTGTTGGTCGTCGGTCCTAAAATCAAGCCCGTGGCGAGTATCTTTTCTCCCGTGTTCACACCTATCGAGTCGGTGGTGAGCGGTGTGGCGGATGATGTCAGTGGCGCTGTCGGATCCCTGCACGATCTGCCGACCCTCGAGAGTCAGATCAAGGCGCTCAAGCAGCAGAACGCCGTCCTGATCAAGCAGCTCGTCTACAAGCGGGACGCCAGACGGGAGAACGTCCTGCTGTCGCGCATGCTCAACTTTGCCGATCTCAACCCGCACCTCGACGAACAACCGGCCCGGGTGGTTGATGAGAGTATTGCCGGGCTGGGGAACTCCATAGGGATCAACGTGGGAAGCGCGGAAGGCATCAGGATGGGCAACCCCGTCGTGGACCCGTACGGGTTTCTCGTCGGCCGCATCACTACGGTCTGGGCACAGCACTCTGAGGTCACCTTGATATCGGCGGGAGGCAGTTACGTGCCCGCCGAGGACAGCAATACCGGAGCCAAGGGGTTGGTTCAGACCCCTTATGGCGGATCGCCTCAACTGGGCGCCGTGCAGACCGGCCAGAAGCTGGCGGCCAGAGATCTTGTCGAGACCTGGGGCTTGCGTGACCTATATCCCGTAGGTCTGGTCATCGGTCAGATTACCCGGGTGCGAATCAGCAATGTAGCCACGGAACAAACCGCCACTATGCGCACAGCCGCGGATCTCAACAACCTTCAACTAGTCCAGGTCATCCGGGGGTGGGCGAGCGGGGTAACGTCAAAGTACCCCAAAGCGATCTCGAAGGGACTTAACAAGCGATGACCGTCCGACGGATTAACCCTGCGTTGATCGCCGCGCTGATTGTTCTGCCCTTGCTGACGATCCTGCAGCAAGGCATCACGCCGCACTTCACCCTATTTGGCGCACGACCCGACTTCGTTTTGCTGGCAGTGGTCGACTGGGGTTTGATTCGGGGCGTCGAGGAGGGCATGCTCTGGGGATTTGTTGGAGGCGTTTTCGTCGACCTGTTCTCCGGGCTCCCTTTCGGCACGTCATCACTCGCCTATGTCTCCATCGCCGGGATTGTCAGCCTGGGCGAGAACGTACTGCTTCGAACCCATATTCTCCTGCCTCTGGTTTCCGGGGCGATCGCGACTGTCCTGTACTACGCCATTGCCATCGTTGTCGTGGCCAGCACGCGGCACGTCGTTCTATTCGACGACACCGTTCTTCACACGATTATCGGCGTCGCTTTGTACAACGCCGTGATCAATCCCATCATTTACGTAGGCGCCCAATTGCTTGATACGCGCCTTCATCCCGTAGCGAGGGCCAGCTGGTGAAAAAAGCAACTGCGTACGCACTTCTCCGCGCCGCCGTGATCGCCGCATTTCTCATCCTTGCCGGGCGGCTCTGGTACATGCAGATCGTACAGGTCAACGCCTACCGGGCTCAGGGCAAAGACTACAGGTTGCAGACCCGCATTGTCGAAGCGCCCCGCGGCATCATATACGACCGCAACGGAGCGCCGCTTGGTGCGAAATGTGGCCACATACGCGGTGACGGTGACGCCGGCCTACTGGCCGTCGGGCCGCAGAGGCTACACCGAGTCGCGCCGCCTGTCCAACCTCCTTCACGGTTATCCCTCGGCCCGGAAGATTAGAAAGCTGGCGTCGGGAAGTCCATACTTGCCCGTTACGCAGCCCGTGCTCGTCAAACGCAACATCGATGTCCAGACGTACTGGACGGTGAAGGCAGAGAATAATCTGCTGCCCGGAGTAGGGGCAACACAAACCTTTACCCGCCACTACCTGCAGACATCACCGTACCCGTTCTCGCACCTGATCGGGTACGTAGGGTCCATTGATCCGCAAACGCTGCACACGGACCAGAACGGGCAGTACACGTACCAACGGTACACGCCGACGGACCTGGTTGGACAGACTGGGCTGGAAAGTATGTTTGACCACCAGCTTCACGGCATCAACGGTGTGCAGTCATCCGAGATCAACGCCGCCGGCGATCAAATCAGCCCATGGAAAACAATACGTCCCGCCATCCCCGGGTACGGGATCAAACTGACCATCGGACGGTCGTTCGAGGAGAAGGTGGCCCAGGACCTCCAGACCGGAATGACCAAGCTTGGTGTGACCAAGGGCGCGGCGGTCGCGATGAACCCGAAGAACGGACAGATCCTAGCCATGGTCAGCCTTCCCAGCTACAACTCAGACGTCTTTACGGCGTCCCGCGGGACCAAGCGGCTCAAAGAGATAAACGCGATCTTTCACAACCCGAGCCAGCCCCTATTTGATACTTCTATCTCCGGCCAGATGCCCCCGGGTTCCATCTTCAAAATCATCACGGCGTCGGGCGCTTTGGTTGACCACATCGTCACGCCCGTCCACCATCGTGGATGACACGGGCATCCTCTCGCCCTGTCCAGGCTGCGGAGTCTTCCATGGGTGGCTGAAGGGCGGACTGGGTCCGGTCAACATAGTGAGCGCGATCGAGGAGTCGAGCGACATCTACTTCTATCAGGCCGCCGGAGGCGGTCCGGCGATTCCCCGACCCGGTCTGGGACCCTACCGACTCGGCCAATGGGAGCGCGCCTACGGTTTGGGGAAGCCCACTGGCATCGGGCTACCGGGTGAAATGCCGGGACTCGTGCCGACGCCAAAGGAGATTTTGCGCACTCAAGGAAGACATTGGAGCATTGGGGACTCTTACAACACCGGCATCGGACAGGGCGACAATCTGGTTACGCCGTTACAAATGGCCAGGATGGTCTCCGTCGTCGCCAACGGCGGCAACCTCGTCAAGCCGCAGCTCGTTGCGGCACAGACCTACCCGACGGGACCCCACCCGCTCCCTGGCCACAATTACGCCCTCGTTCCGGATGTCACGCACCGTCACCTCGTTCCGGGCTGGGCTGTTTCCCTGATTCAGCAGGGGATGCGCCTGGGCGTGACCCAAAACTCGGGCACGTCCTGGGGAGAGCTTGACCCACGCGTAAATGCTGCCGGAAAGACGGGAACCGCCGAAGCTCCGGGTGGCACAGTCGACGCCTGGTGGGTGGGGTATGCGCCGTACAACAATCCCAAGATAGCCGTGGCAGTGGTCATTCCGCAGGCAGACGCCGAAGGCGCCTTTGCCGCCGCCCCGATCGGCGGCAAGATCATGGATGACTACTTTCACATTTCCTACCCGCAGTGGATCAACAATGTCTATCCTCACCGGCTGGATTTCTTCAATTAGACGCCTATGAAACACTGGAAGAACTTCGACTGGCAGCTCATCGCGATTCCGTTCATTCTCGTGGCCTTCAGCACCGCGATGCTCTACGCCATCTCTCACTGGGCGACCGCGGTGCCGCACAGTACGCCATACAAACAGGCGCTCTACTTCGCCCTCGGGATCATCCTGTTCTGGTTCTTCACCAATATCGATTACAAGACGGTCAGGTCGCTGATCTACCCGGCGTACGTTCTGGTGATACTTTCGTTGGTGTTTGTATCGGTTCTCGGCCACAGCAGCTACGGGTCGCAGCGCTGGATCAACCTGGGCTTTATCCAGCTTCAGCCCTCGGAGCCGGCGAAACTGATCGTGGCTCTCGCGCTGGCCCGCTTCCTTACTGATCGTGAACACCGTATGGGCGAGCTAACAACCCTGCTGGGTTCGCTCATAATCGTCGGGGTGCCGGCACTTTTGGTGCTGCGTCAACCCGATCTCGGCACGGCCATGGTTCTCGGCGCGGTCTGGTTCGCGGTCATGGTTATGGCTTCCACTCCCCCCGTCTATCTGGGGAGTGTGGTCGCCGTATCCGGCCTCATGGCCCCCTTGGCCTTCAAGATGATGAAGCCTTATCAGGTCAACCGCCTGACCTCATTTCTCAATCCCAACAAGGATCCGCTCGGCAGCGGATACAACATCATTCACGCGCGCATCGCCGTCGGATCCGGTGGCCTGGTCGGGGAGTGGTTCAGCAAAACCACGCAGAGCCGTCTTAACTTCCTCACGGTGCAGGATAAGGACTTCATCTTCTCGGTGATCGCGGAACAGATCGGGTTCCTGGGCATCATGGTGTTGTTTCTTCTGTTTGGGCTGCTGTTCATGCGAATTGCTCGAGTAGCATTCATGTCCGCGGACACATTCGGCCGGCTCGCGGCCACGGGAATACTGGCGATGTTCTTGGTCCAGACATTTGTCAACGTCGGTATGAACATCGGCATCATGCCGGTGACGGGCATCCCCCTGCCTCTGGTCAGCTACGGGGGCTCCTCTCTCCTGACCAGCCTGGCCGCATTGGGAATTCTGGAGAGTATCCTCCTACGGCACCAGAAGCTGGTCTTTTCGGCCGGCTGACCTCGAACGCAGGCTCCTTGATGAAGTGGACCGGACAGACCGGCCAGTTAGCCAGGGTCGAGTCCCAGCATTCTCTTCGCCTCGTCGATGACTGTTTCCGGCCCCACCAAGCGCATGCAGACTGGGTCCCCGAGGGGGCACTCGGCCCGCACTCGGACTGAATAGCACGGGCTGCAGGCGATGTCCCGACGCAGCACGACAACTTCTTGACCGTGCCAGCTCCGCGGTCCGTTGACCTCAGGGTCGGTAGGACCATACAGCCCGATAACCCTCGTACCCAACGCGGTCGCTATGTGAAGCGGTCCGCTGTCTGCACTGATCACCAGATCGGCGCGCTCGAGCACCGCGCACAGCTCGGCAACCGTGGTCATCCCAGCCAGGGAGGCAGCTTCCGCGCCGCGTGCTATCTCCGACGCAAGGTCGACATCGCCGGCGGCGCCCACGAGCACACAGTCGCAGCCCAGCGACGCGAGCTCACGCGCCACGGCAGCATACGAGCGTGCCGGCCATCGCTTGAAGTCGCCGTACCCGGATCCGGCATGGATGACTACCAGCTTCGCCTCCTCACGTACACCTCGAGATTCGAGCAAACGGCCCGCCGACCTTCGATCGGCCGGCTCGACCGCGATACGCGGCGCTGCTTGAAGTGAACCCGCATCGTCAGAGAGCGCGTGCGTCAGTAGCTCCTGCGTGAACTCCCAGTCGTGACGCCGTGCGCCGGCGGTCCGGCCGCCGGAAAGCGCCTCGTCGAGAGCGTTCGGATACCCTTCATCGGCGTAACCTAAACGATAAGAGCTACGAGCGAGCAGCGCGAGCAGGCTGGCCGTCAACCCATAGATACTTACGACCATGTCGAAGCGCTCTCGCCGAATCGCCTCGATAGCCCTCCGTAGCGACTCCCACGTGCTGAAAGAGGTCAGTCCGCTGGCCGACCTGACAGCATTCGTGTCTATCGGGATGACGCGATCGACGTCGGGCGAGAGGGAAGCCAGCGGCGCCGTCTGAGGTAGGGTTACCATCGTCACCCTCGCTGCCGGCAATCGCTGCTTTATCAGCCGCGCGGCTGGAAGAGAGAACACGATATCTCCCAGAAGGTCCAACCGAATCAAGGCCACCGAGGGTGCGTCTTCATGGGCGGCGCCGTGTCCAATTCCGTTGGAGGCGGCGCGAATGCTACCCCCAAGAACAGCGACGACGCCGCGGATCCCGGAGATGAGAAGCGACCGCGCGACCCTCTTGGGCGCTGCCCGGATGTCGGCGAGCTCTGCCCTCATGTCCGGCTGCGAGCTACTCCCGATCCGTGGTCGGAGGTGGAACAATAGCAAAGAGGATATCGCCCTCGGTCACCAGATCACCGTCCACTGAAGCAATGCCGTGACCACGGCCGAAATTCGAGCGAAGCGAACCCAGCGTTACCTCCATCTTGAGGATGTCGCCTGGGACGACCTGGCGCCTGAAGCGAAAACCGTCGACCCCCGTTAGCAGCGGTTGATAGCCACGAAAGCGCTCGCTCCCCAGTATGGCCACGCCTCCGACCTGGGCCAGCGCCTCGACAATCAGGACACCGGGCATAACCGGATAGCCTGGGAAATGGCCCTGAAAGAAAGGGTCTCCCCCAGAGACTGCTTTAATCCCCACGGCGCGTTTTCCGTCCTCCACCTCCAGGACACGATCGACGAGCAGGAAGGGATACCGGTGAGGCAGGATCTGCTGTATCTCTCTACTGTCCAATGCCGACGCTCTGCTCTTTCGGCTTTTCCGGGCTTTGCGCGATCGTACGGACGATCTCGGTGCCTCCGCCTCGTGTGACGGCACGAACCATGTTGTCCGTCGACGTTATGATTGCCCGATTTCCCCCGTTGTCTAGAAAGGCGATTGCCGATTCGACTTTCGGTCCCATGCTTCCCGCCGGAAACTCTCCCTCGTCAAAGAACCGCTTCATGTCCGGCAAGGACACACGGTCGAGCCAGCGTTGCTCAGGAGTTCCGTAGGCCACCGCCACTCTCTCAACATCGGTGAGAAGCACGAGCGTGTCGGCGTTGATCAAGCCGGCAAGACGCGCGGACGCTCGATCTTTGTCGATCACAGCCTCGACCCCGACCAGCATGTCTGGGTCACCGTCGCGGTGAATGACGGGTATCCCACCTCCGCCGGCCGCAACTACCAAGGCGCCCGCCTCGATCAAGGCGGAAATCGCCGGCCACTCCACGATATCCAGCGGCCGGGGAGAGGGAACCACCCGCCGAAACCCACGCCCGGCGTCCTCGACCATGGTCCAGCCTTTTTCCTCGCGGAGGTGTTCTGCTTCAAGCTCGCTGTAGAACCCTCCCACGGGTTTTGTTGGGTTTTGAAAAGCCGGGTCGTCCGGGCTGACCACGACCTGAGTGACGAGGGTGACGCAGGGGACATTCACCCCCATGCCCGACAAGGCGTTGTGCAGGGACTGCTGAAGCATGTAGCCGATCAATCCTTCGGACATTGCGCCGGAGGCGTCGAACGGCATGGCAGGGACCGATGCCGAGGCAATGTCTTGCTGCAACGCAATCCGGCCTACCTGCGGTCCGTTGCCGTGCGTCACGACGACGTGAACGTCACCGGCCACCAGCGTGCCGAGAGCCGTGCTCATTGCCGCGATGTTCGCCAGCTGCTCGTCAAAGGTGCCGCGCTGATCGGAGCGCGCGATCGCATTCCCGCCAAACGCGATTACGGCCTTCAACAGTTCACCTCCCCACTTGGTTCGCGCGGTTCGTCGACGATGGTGCCATAGTGTAGCCTGTGGTGAGTTTTCGAGTTATTTGCTGGAGGATTTAGGCCTTGCCGCGTCATCTTCTCAGCCAGAACGATCTGTCCAGCTCCGAGATTGAGCACATCTTCGGGACGGCCGACGAGCTGAAGCGAGCGCCCCGCGCCACCTTGCTCCAAGGTCGATCCATGGTGATGTTCTTTGAGAAATCCTCGACGCGGACGCGCCTATCCTTCGAGATCGGAATGACCCAGCTTGGCGGGCATGCGGTGTACCTGGATCGTGAGTCCTCTCAGCTTTCGCGGGGCGAGTCTCTGCGAGATACCGCGGAGGTAGTCTCACGTTATGCCGACATCATGATGGCCCGGGTCAATTCGCATGCGTCGCTCGAGCAGCTAGCGAAGAACGCTTCGATCCCCATCATCAACGGCCTCAGCGACCGGGAGCATCCGACGCAAACTATGGCCGACATGTTCACGATCCAGGAGCACAAAGGCCGGCTGGAAGGTCTGACTCTTGCGTACGTTGGTGATGGAAACAACAACGTAACACATTCGCTGATGCTGGCCTGCAGCCTTCTGGGCGTCAACGTGCGGGTGGCAGCCCCGGAGGCTCTGGCCCCTGCTTCAGAGTACGTAGAGTTGGCACGCGCCAACGCTCGACGCCATTCAACGGAAGTGCAGGTTACGACCGACCCGGAAGAGGCCGTTCGAGAAGCCGATGTCGTCTACACCGATGTGTGGGTGTCCATGGGTCGGGAGGCAGAACGGGCGGACCGGCTGGAGCTGCTGGGAGCCTACCAGGTAAACGCCAATCTCGTGCGAGCCGCCAACGCGGAGTACATCTTCATGCACTGTCTGCCTCAGCACATTGGGGATGAGGTCACCGAAGATGTAGCCTACAGCGGGCATTCAGTAATCTTCGATCAGGCGGAAAACCGCCTTCACGTCCAAAAAGCCATTATCTTGTTTTTGCTGGAGGAGTCCGTCCATGGATAATCGACACATCGAGCTACTGCATAGTCTGGTCCCGCATTTGGGAGATGTGCCGGCCTCCTCCTCGTATTGGGCAGATCGCGCCTCCTCGGTGATCGCGACGTCCACGCAGGATCGCGACACGTATCCGGCGGTCGACCACACCCGGGGACACGGAGTGTTTATCTACGATCTGGAGGGCAATGAGTATCTCGACGTCACCTCAGGAGTCGCCGTCCACGCGTTGGGATGGCGCCCGCGAGAGCTGCGGGAGTTCGAGGAGTCTATCCGAGACGTCATATCAGAGCTACCCGGGCAGGACTTCGACAGCATCCCACAGACTCTTCTGGCAGAGCGCTTGATAGGCATTACCCCGGGATCGTATGCCAAGAACGTCTTTTTCACCACTAGCGGTGGGCGAGCGGTTGAGTCTGCGGTAAAGGCGGCGATCGACCAGACGGAGCGCCAGCGCTTCGTCGCATTCCGCCCGGCCTTTCATGGTCGAACCGGATATGCCCTGGCCTTGACGGCGAGCAAGGGCATTCATCGCGAGGGCTTTCCTCAGGCGCTCCCTGTTATTCGTACAACCTACGCATATCCGTACCGCAGCCCGGCGGCAGACGCCGCCGAATGCGCGGCGATTGCCTTGCAGGAGCTGCGATTCGCCATCGAGGTCGAGGGCTCCGATATCGCTGGAATCGTCGTCGAGCCGATAGTTGGCGAGGGTGGAATTATCGTGCCGCCAGTCGACTTCCTGCAAGGACTTCGCGAGATCGCGGACGAGTACGGCGCGTTACTCATCGCCGACGAGGTGCAGACAGGCCTGGGCCGAACCGGTCGGTGGTGGGCCGTCGAGCATTCTGGCGTCGAGCCCGATATCATCTGCACGGCGAAGGCACTCGGCGGCGGCACGCCCATGGGCGCCATCATCGGGCGCGCGCCGCTGTTTGGCCGGCCCGGCCGCCACTCGGAAACGTTCTCGGCCGAGCCGCGGGCAGCCCTGACATCTCTATTTGTGTTGAAGACGATACAAGAGCAAAACCTGATCGAAAATGCGGATCGCATCGGAACGATCTTGTTGCAGGGGTTGCGCGAGCTTGCCGAACGTTACGAGAGTATAGGCGACGTGCGCGGGCGCGGCCTGATGATCGGGATCGAGCTCGTCGAGGACCGTGCGTCAAAGCGACCTACTCCCGAGCTGCGGGACGCCATCATCAAGAACTGTGTCCAGCGGCAGCGGCTATGGATTCTGGGATCCGGTCAGAGCACGATACGGCTGCTGCCGGCGTTGATCATCTCTGAAGAAGAGGCCACCGAAGCGTTGCGCCGGTTGGAGCGCGCGATCGAGGAGGAGTGTCCACGACAGCGCAGCCGGACCGTCACAAAGCAGGCACCGGCGGGGTAGTCGTCGGCCCTGAAGTGGCTCCCGTCTTGCCCACATGGACGGCGCTGATGGCACGAATAGTGCCTTTCCTCTCGTGCTGGAGGTGCCCGTCGATATGCAAACCAAGAACTTCAACGGCGTTGAAACCGACTGGCTCTACCGGCTCAAAGCGGCGTACGAGTCAGGCTATTACAGGACCGAGACCGCTGCCGGTAACCAGACCAGGTTTCCCTGGCAAAACAAGACCTGCAAAAACTGCCCCTTCTGGGCGAACAGCATCTGTGGGGTCCAAGCCGAGTATCGCGCCGCCAACGCCCACACCTGCATTTACTTTGACGAGTCGAACCGCGAAGCCGCAAAAGACATTATCCGCGAGCGGCAGTGGCAAGGTTACCGTCGGTGGTGGGACTGGTTTAACGGCAGGTAACGCGTGGGCGCGAAGGCCGCCGTAACGTGCGCCCGCCCAGAGATGCTCACGGTGAACTGCAGGGGCGGCGGGTCCTCATTCTGCGGACAGAGGAACAGGCGGCGGAGCTAAGTGCATCCCTGAAGAGACTCGGAGCTGCCACAACCGCGATCTCTGTTATTAGGTCTGAGCCGGCCGTTCTCTCGGAAGGGGCCCGCGCGGCAGTCGAATCCGTCGCGACCTTCGATTGGATAGTATTCACCAGCGTCAACACAGTCAGAGCCCTGGCTAGAGTCGGGGGGGAACGCTTCTTTCGAGCGCTACAGGAAGGCCGCACCCGCGTAGCAAGCATCGGGGCGGCAACCGCCAAAGCTCTGGAACGGCTGGACGTCCAAGTCGATCTGATACCGAAGGTCCACAGCTCAGCGGGTTTGCTCGAGGCACTCGAGGCTCTGTCGCCGGCGACGCTCTTGCTGCCCCAATCCAACATTGCTGGAGATGCGCTGGCCCAATCGCTCCGCGCCGTTGGGTTTACCGTGGTGCAGGTCCCGGTCTACCGAACTGTGTCCGATCGGGATGGAGCTCGCGCTGCCATAGACGTCCTCGCGGCAGGCAACGTACAGCTGTTGATGTTCAGCAGTCCCTCGACGGTTAGTGCCCTCTCGGAAGTGTACGGCGGCGGTTTGCACGACCTCTTGCGGGGAATCGGGGTCGTTTGCATAGGCGAGCGAACGGCATCCGCGGCCAAGCTACGGGGCATTGATGTGGGGGCTGTCGCGCGTAGCCCAGATGCGGCCGGACTAGTCGCGGCAGCGCAAGAGGCGGCCGGCCGGCTATAAGCGGGTCGCTCGACCGCTATTGACCCATGGCGGTGACAAAATTGCCGAGTACACTTGTGACCGACGTTGCGGCACGACTCAGCCAGTCCGAGGCCTTTCCGCCGTAACCGCGTCGAGCAGCTTGTCCCACGTCTGATACGCGACGTCCTTTTTGGGGACATACCAATTGTGCGGTTCGGCGGTCATGCTGCCCATGGCCTTGAACTCTCTAGGCTCCTCGGCATGCAGGTCAATATAGGTGGCTCCCTGTTCGAGCCGCGTGCCCTCAGGTAGGATTGGGACCCGCTTCAGCTCGTCATCGCTAAACTGTTCCAGTCTCTTATGGACCGGCTTGATGTCGTATGCTGTTGGGGCCCAGCCCTCTCGGACGGGATCTCGTGACTGAATCCCGTAGTTCTCTCCTTCAAACATATGAGCGTGAAGGTCCTTGACGAACTCATCCCCGTCAGGATCGAGGGGAATATCCTTCGGCACTTCAGCCTCCTCGTGAGCGTTAGATGTGGGAACGGCTGCATAAAGCATGCCGTTGTCTCCGCGGAAAGTAGGAAACCGGGGACTATTGGAATATCATTGGCGAGCCGGCCGGACTTCGTTGTAGACTGCGGGCGAAGTTGTCAACTCTAGGCCATCCGACTGCCCCCTGGTTTCCTCGGCGCTCACGCGTTCTCGGGCCGGACACATTCGGCTAGCCGCCCCCATTCCCTACCAGCCGAATCCACCATCCCAGCCGGCCTTGCCTAGTTCGCGTGGCTGGCTCATTCCCGTCCCAAAGCACATTATCCACGAGCACGATCGCGAGGAAACATCATGTCGCAGTCTCTACGCCCTACCATCACGAGACTCGTCGGAGCAGGCGCGGCGCTCGGCGTTGTCCTGGGGATCGGAGGCATGATCCCCGGCCAATCGCTGGCCACCAGCGGCCCTACGACGAGCAGGCAGTACGTCCAGTCGCTCAGTCCGTCGGTGATACGGCACGACCTGGCGCGCGCGGCCCTCATCAGAAAGGGTATTTCGGTCGCCGACAGTACCGGCGACGGCGACGACCTGGCCCGGCTGGAAGCTATGGATTCATTCGCCGATGCCTATCCTGCCCGTGCCGTAACCGGTCGGGAGGTGGCTCAGGGCATCCGCGAGGCGAACGTCATGAAGCGTGCCGCCCGCAGCGGCTGGAAGGAGCTTGGCCCTCTCTACGCGCCGCACGCCAGCGACGGGAACCCGGTGACCGGTGCATCGACCGCCGTTTCCGGACGGGCCAGCGCGTTCGCCGTGGTGCCGTCCAGCTGCGGCAGCTCCGTCTGTACGACGATGTATGCCGGCGCGGCGAATGGTGGCATCTGGAAGACCACGAATGCCGGCAAGACATGGACCTCGCTCATCGACTTTCAAAACAGCACCGCGGTAGGATCGATCGCCGTCGATCCGAGGAACCCCAATATCGTGTACGTCGGCACCGGCGAGCCCAATCACTCCGGCGACAGCCATTATGGAGTCGGCATTCTACGTTCCACGAACGCGGGTAAGACCTGGAAGCTTCTCGGACAGAGTGTTTTTGCCAACCGCGCGGTAGGCACTATCATCGTCGACCCGCGCAGCGCAGGTACCACCAAAGCTACCCTCTATGTCACCGACACGAATTCTGCGGCAGGCGAGTTTGGTGATCCATGCGTTCGCTCCAGCGGGCCGTACGCGGGAGCATGCGGGTTCTTCGTTTCAAAGGACGGAGGAACGAACTGGACGGCATCCAATCCCAAGGGCGCCTCAGTGGGAGCAGAGAGCCTGGTGATGAACCCGAAAAATCCGAGTGAGCTTTACGCAGGTTTCCAGAGCTCAGGCATATTCAAATCGGAAAATGACGGCAAAACGTGGTCGGGCGTCAATCGTAACCTACCAACATCGTCCTTTGACCGTATCACTCTGGCGATCGCTCCCAGTAGCCCCTCCACCGTGTATGCCGCCTACAACGACTACGCGCCGCCACCGGTATTCGGAGCTCCTCCATCCGGCGCCCTCCGTTTTTACGTCACCACCAACGGTGGCGCTTCATGGTCGTTCCGCAGCAAGGCCCCGAACTCCTGCGGGGGGCAGTGCGACTACGACATGCCGGTCGCCGTCGATCCCAGCAACTCTAAGGTCGTCTACGCAGGCGGCTCGGCCAACTATGACTATCTCTTCTCGCCAGGCGGGGCCTGCAGCCGGTTTTCCCCATTGGCCACCCAATGCAACACCACGTTGATGCGCTCCGCCGACGGCGGCGTCACCTGGACGGATGTCTCGGAAAACGGGTCAGCTGGGCCCCTGCATCCGGACGACCACGTCATCGTTGTCGATCCCCGGAACCACGACGTGATCTATACCGGTAACGACGGCGGCATCTTCCATTCGGCCAATGCCGGCAAGAGCTGGACCGACCTCAACAAGGGCCTGGGAACGCTGCAGTTCACCGGCGTAGCAGTCGCACCCAACGGGCAGATGTACGCGGGGACTCAGGATAACGGGACGTTCAAGTACAAGGGCTCGACCACCTGGAGCCACGTGCTTGGTGGCGACGGCGGCTACACGGCGGTCAACCCCAAGAACAGTAATACCGTATACGTGACGAACTACGGCACCAGCCTGTATCGCAGCCGCGACGGCGGCCAGACGGGAACCTTCATCGCCCCGTTCGGCTACGACTTCAACATCCTTAACCTCGGAGCCTTCTACGAGCCATACGTCCTCGCGCCGAAAAACCCGACGGACATATTCTGGTCGACCTATCGCATCTGGCGTTCGGAGACCGGGGGCGGCACTGACGGAAACAACGACGGCGATGCCACGAATGACCCATCAGACAAGAGTGACTGGGTACCCATCAGTTTCGACCTCAGCTGCAATGCGCAGCCTGCCGACCCCAACACGACCTGCCCCACCACCCTCAAGCTCGGCGCCGGTCAAACCGCTCCGGTCGACGAGATCATCTCGATCGCTGTCTCGGACCAAAACAGTAACTTCCTGGCCGCGGGCACAGTAAACGGACATCTTTGGGTAACCAAGAACGCACTGGCGAAGGTGAAAACGGACGCTTCCTGTACTCCCTGGAACAATCTGTTCGACTCTTCGCTCTGCGACTACCTCAGCGGTCCTACATGGACCCGCGTTGACCGAAATGGTCTTCCGAACCGAGCCATCCGAGCCGTCAAATTCGCGCCAGGGTCGACCACGACGATGTACGCCGCGCTGGCCGGATACGACCAGAACACCCCGGGTCATTCCGGCCACGTATTCGTGTCATACGACGACGGCAAGCACTGGGCGAACATCAGCGGAACGGGCGTGAAGACAGCCCTGCCCGACGTTCCTTTGAAAGACCTCGTGGTCAACAGCAAGAACGGTCACCTGTACGCCGGCGGCTTTTACGGTGTCTATTCAAGCAGCGATCGGGGCAAGACCTGGGAGCGGCTCGCCGGCATTCCCAACTCGCCGGTCTACCAGCTGCAGTACGACGCGGCCCGCAACCAGCTGGTAGCCGCGACTCACGGCCGCGGCATCTGGGAGACCGTCGCGCCATGACGTATGTATTCACGCTTCTGACCCAAATCCCATTCAAAGGCCAACTCCAATGAACATCCCCCGTCTACGTGCGGTGAAGCTCGCTGCCGTCGTGACCTGCTGCCTTGGCGTACTAAGCGCCACGGCAGTGCCCGCCCTGGCGAGCGGGGGCTCAGACTCTGTTTTTCGTAGTAGCAGCCACGCGTCCTTGCACGGCGTTCTGTCGACGACTCCACACCGTGGCCAGCCGCTCCGCTTGGCCGGCGGTCGTTATCGCCTCAGCCGGCCGGCGGCTCTGCCGGCATCGGTACGTTCCGAAGTAGCCGCGAGGATAGTGCATACGGCCGCGTCCCGAGTGGCTCCGCCCAAAGTCGGAGCAGCTGTTACCTCGGCGTCTTTGAAGATGAAGCTGCCCTCGGCATTCACACAGCAGAGCGGAGGCACCGCAACTCAGGCTTGGGACGACAACATCAACAACAACTTCTTCGACCTGTTCCACACGGCCACGAAGCCGTACGCGAAAGACGCGATTCAAGGAGGCTACCACCAGGAGGCGCTCACGAATGTACACGTCAAGAACGACGCGCAGGCATACTGGCTCGGGGCCTATGCCGACACGACCAAGCACGCCGCGGCCCTTGTCCAGGATTCGGTAGACGTTCTCACTAAAGGTAGCGTCAAGTTCACCGACTACAGCTGCACGAATTTTACCGACAACTGCCACCTCTTCGAGGTGGGTCTGACGGATCAGCAGAATAACCAGTACGCGGTCATATTCGCAATTTGGTATACGAAGAACGTTGTTGGTGAAGCCGCCCTCTTAACCGATCTCAACACCGCGAACAGCTACTCGAACGCCTACGCCAACCGCTTCGTTCAGCTGATTCAGGCAGGCGTGATCGCGGTCTACGCCTCCCTGGGTGAGACCCCGCCTCCCGTCCGGATAACCAGCTTCGTGCTCTTGCACAAGCACAATGGAGAGCTACTGGCGACGTCGAAGCTCCACCTCAACGAGTTCGCCGTCTTCATAGGAACGTACCAGAGCTCGGCGTCAGGCAATCAAACCGCCGCCCTTACAGTCTTCAAGGGGGGAAAGTCTATCTTCTCCACCGCAATGTCTACGGGTCAGCTATCAGACGGCACGCCGGCGTTCCTGGCTGCGGGAGCGTTCGAAGCCTCATCCGCGCTGGGGAACTTGACGGTCAAAGTAACCGTAAGAGTAGGGACGGCTTCTGCCACGACATCGATCCAGGTCACAGTAGTAAAGTAGCCCTGCGGCTCCGAGCGGCTTCGACGAACGACGCAAAGAGTCGCGAGAATCGAGGCTCGGCGATGCTCCACAGCTCCTCGGGATGACACTGGACCGACAGGAAATACGTCCTGTCGGGGGCCTCGAGTGCCTCCACTAAACCGTCCTCTGACCATCCCACTGCCGTCAGGGTATCCGGAACGTAGTCCACTCCCTGATGATGAAGCGAGTTCACCCTGACCTCGTCGACGCCTAGAACCCCCGCCAGGTGAGACCTCGACGAAATCCTGATGCCGTGAGCGAGGTACGCCCGGCCGTGATCGCGGACCTCGTGGTCAAGCCCAGGAAGCTGGGTCGGGAGATCTTGATAGAGGGTTCCACCGAGAGCGACCGCCATCGCTTGATGGCCGCGGCAGAGGGCAAGCATCGGCATGTCGCGCGCGTGCGCCTGCCGTATCAACGGCAGCTCAAATTGATCGAGTGGGATGTCCACCGCGCCCAGGCGCTGGTTCGGCACTTCACCGTACTGACCTGGATGGATATCTACGCCGCCGGGTAGGAGAACACCGTCGACCGAATCGAGTAGACCCTCCACGTCCTGTGACCCGGCCTGAGGCGGAACAATCACTGGCATTCCGCCATGACCGGTGATACTCTCGCAGTAGCTTGATCGGACGCCGCAATACGGGACTGAGTCCACGGTTTCAACGTGGCCCGGAATCGCGATCAGAGGGCGACGCGCCATCACTCACCTTGCTTCATAGCTCCATTCGATGCTAACGAAGGCGCCCAACGGCCCGCGTCACGCAATCTTCAGCCGGCAGCCCTCGACGCCGAACATCGATATCCAACCGGCTCCGAGGTGCGGCCATCGCGCGCCAAGTCAATGCGCGGTGGTGGCCTCGAATTGCTGGCGCGCGGATCGCGAGCCAGCAAGTAGCATTGATAGATGAAAGGCAGGAGATGACGGGCTCAGAGCCTCTCGACGTATCCGGCCACTGCCTTAGCATCGCTGATGTTGTCGAGGTTGCCCGGCAAAATCGGAGGGTGGCACTGTCGGGCGAGGCGCGCTCGGCAATAGCGGCCTCGGAGGCGGTCGTGGCGCATGTTGTCGAAGCATCGACCCCCGTGTATGGCATCACGACCGGATTCGGAAAGTTTGCCGATCGTGTGATACCCCCGGACGCCGTGCGGGAATTGCAGCGCAACCTACTGCGGAGCCATGCGGTAGGTGTGGGACCGCCGGCCCCGGCCGAAGTCGTCCGGGCCATGCTTTTGCTGCGGATCAATGCGCTGGCCAGTGGAGCCAGTGGAATTCGCCTCTCTGTCGTCGAGACATTGATTGCCATGTTGAACGCAGGCGTCATACCGTTCGTTCCAGAGAAAGGCTCGGTGGGCGCGAGCGGAGATCTTGCTCCGCTCGCACATCTGGCATTGGTTTTAATCGGCGAAGGCGAGGCCGGCACCGGAGGCAACCTCACGCCCGGCGCACAGGCAATGCGAGCCGCCGGTCTTAAACCTATAGACCTCGGGCCTAAGGAAGGCCTGGCGCTGATCAATGGGACCCAGCTGATGACCGGCATCGGTGCTCTGGTATCTCACGATGCCGCCAACCTGGTACGGTGCGCCGACATTATCGGTGCGATGAGTTTGGAATCGGTTCGTGGAACCAGTCAGGCCTTCGACCACCGCATTCAGGACCTTCGCCCGCATCCCGGGCAGATCCGCTCGGCTGCCAATCTGCGGCGGCTCACGAACGGCAGCCGTCTGATGGCATCTCACCGCCACGACCGCCACAAGGTTCAGGACCCATACTCCTTGCGTTGTATGCCTCAGGTTCATGGGGCATGCCGCGATGCTCTGACATACGCGGCCGGCGTGGTGGAGATCGAGATGAACTCCGCTACCGACAACCCGCTGGTGTTCGCCGAGACAGGGGAAGTGATTTCGGGCGGCAATTTTCATGGCGAACCCGTGGCCATAGCCATGGATACGAGCGCCATCGCGATCGCCGAGATCGCCGGCATCTCAGAGCGACGAACCGAGGCGATGCTGGACCCTGCCTTCAGCGAGCTGCCGCCGTTCCTCACACGGCACGCGGGCGTTGATTCCGGGTACATGGTTTCTCAGTACACTGCAGCCGCCCTGGTTTCGGAGAACAAAGTCCTATGCCATCCGGCCAGCGTCGATTCGATACCGACGTCGGCAAACCAGGAAGACCACGTAAGTATGGGAGTAACGGCGGCTCGGAAGTGCCGTGACGTGCTCGATAATGCCGAGGTCGTCCTGGCGATCGAGCTTCTGTGCGCGGCCGAGGGCCTGGATTTCAGACGGCCGCTGACGGCCGGCCCAGCCGTCGAAGCGGCTCATGCGCTGGTGCGGAGCCAAGTGGCTCATCTGGATGACGACCGCCCCATGTACCGCGATATCGAGCTGACTGCCGCGCTCATCCACTCAGGCGCGGTGGTCCGGGCCGCCGAGTCCGTACTAGGATCCTTGGAGTAAAAGATGCAAGGCGACGTGTTGCCGCGTCCCCCCGAGGCGGGAGAATCCAAGGGGCCGAGTCCAGAAGTCACCTGGAACTCGGCATACGCGGTGCTCGTGATCGTGTCCGCCTTTCTCATCTACTTCGTCGGAACGATCGTGATTTTCAGCATCGACGTCGCTATCGAGGGGCGGCACCACATCGGCTTCTGGGTCAGTCCGGTATCCTATCTGTTTCTGACGCTTGGCGTCTTCTCCATGACGTACTTTGTGTTGATCCGGGGGCGTCGTGCCACCTGGCAGAGCGTCGGGTTCCGGTTGAAGAGCTGGGCCAGAGTGGGCAGCGCTTTTCTCGGCGGCCTGGTTGCCTATTTCGTCGGCACGGTCGTCCTGGCCTTTTTGCTTTCGCTGACCAGCTTCCATCTCAAGGGAAATGCAAGGGAGCTGCTTCCCGCCCACCAGAGCCACCTGACCATTAGTCAGTACGTGACACTCTTAGTCTTGGTCTCGATCCTCGCGCCCATCACCGAAGAAACCTTGTTTCGAGGAGTTCTCTACCAGGCAATCCGACGCGATCTGGGGGGGAATCGGCTCCCCGCCATAATCGGTGCCGCCATCATAAGCGGCACTGTGTTCGGTGGAATACACCTGATCGGCGGGTCGGGACAGATCTCGGCTCTTCCGATCCTCGCCTATCTCGGCGTCGTCCTAGCCGGCGCCTTCGAATATTCTGACTCTCTTGCCGGGTCGGCGCTGGTTCACGCCTTCATCAATGGATTAGCCGTTACCGCACTGCTCAAGTGAGGTTTGGGGTGCTGGCCGACACTCACCATCCGCGCTACCCGCTTCCTATTCGTGTGTTGAGGACATTAGAAGGGGTCGACAGGATCATCCATGCCGGAGATTTTTGTGACCCGGAGTCTCTTAGAGCGCTCCAATCGATTGCGCCGCTTCTTGGCGTGTCGGGGAATCAGGATGACGACGAGGTGCAAGCTCTACTGCCTCAGGAACGGTACATCGACGTAGAAGGCAAGCGTCTGCTCGTCACTCATGGGCATCGAGGCGGCCGAACCGCGGTTGCGGCGGCCCGCAACGGCGCCGTTCGCGAGCCCGTCGACTGTGTGATCTTTGGGCACAGCCACCAGGCTTACCAGGAAATCTCCGGCGGGGTGCTACTGTTCAATCCCGGCTCGCCCACATGGGCTCGGTTTTCGGGACAGCGCACGTTTGGGATTCTCACAGTTGGCGACGAATTGACCGCGGCGATCCATCAAGTCGACGCCGACTAGGAAGAAGCGGCCCAAACCGTTCACAATAGAGAGATGAATGGGAAGCGAGCCTTTCGCCAGACGGTCATCCTACTACTCGCTGTAGGCAGCTTCGATCTGGCCTGCCAGCCGGTTGCGGCCTCATCCGGCTCCCCAGGTGCAGTGCGCATCGGAGCGGGAGCTCAGCACGTAACATCCACTCCGGCATCAAACGGTTCGATCAGCCGGCTCTACACGCCAACCCCCTCGGGCCCGATCGGTACGCCTGGCGTTAAGGTATTCACGCCGACCCCAGCGCCCGATCCCACCGTGACTCCTCCCACTCCGACGCCGGTCGCCACGCGCCCTTTGCCGACTTCCACACCGGTAGCTCCGACTCCCACACCTCGGCCGACACCGGCTCCGACCCGGGCGCATCCCACCCCAGTTCCCACCACGAAGGGAAAAACAAGCTCGGCGAATCATCACCATCATCACAAAGGAAGCGGTCAGCCGGGAAACTCCGGGAGCAGCGGGCCCGGCTCCAGCTCGACGCCAAGCCCACCGTCCGTGAGTTTGCCCACGGTACAGCAGCTCCAGGCCGAGGGGATGCTACCGGGAAGCAGCAATATACCGCCAAACGTGAAGCGCTGGGCGTACCTGATACTGCCGGCGGCGCACGCTCAGGGAATCCCCCCAGCGATGGTAGCGGCGGTGATCACGGCGGAATCGAGCGGAGATCCCCTCGCGTGGAACTCGGCAAGCGATGCTCGTGGTCTGATGCAAATTCTCCACGGTCCGTGGGATCCGGCCGCTAACATCAACCTGGGAACCTCGATGCTGGCCGGATTTTATCAGGAGTTCCGGACATGGAAGCTGGCGCTCGCCGCCTACAATGCCGGACCTGGAGCGGTTCAGACCTACGGGGGGGTGCCACCCTATCCGGAGACCGAAAACTACGTGGTCATCGTGCAATACCTGTACAATCTGTACTCTGAGCAGACGATGAAGGCAGGATCCAGGCGGCAGGTCGATGTGAAGCTGGGCCAGTTCCGAAAAATCGCTCCTCGCATACAGCATCTGCATCCGGCAAGCAGCTACGTAGCTCCGACTACCGCTCCTATCGGGCAGCTGGCGTTGCCAGACGGATGTGACCCCTCCGGAGGGTGCCGGCGCGCTCCGAAGCCAAAGAAGGCAAAGCCACAAGCGCCGCTCGCCGACCCATTCTGGCCGCTCGGCAGCTCGACTGACCCGCTGCCGCTGGTCTCGCCTTCAGGCCGCTAGAGGAGGCAGCCTCTAGACCTGGGACGCGTAGATACGCTCCCGCTGTGTATCGGGATTCGGGTGCGCGGCAGCCTCGGCGGCACTGACCGCAGCGTCCAGCTCACGGTTGATGCGGTCGGCAATCGCCTGTTTCTCGCCATCGCGCCACATCCCACTTTCCTCGAGGCGGGCATCGAGCCGCGCGATAGGATCGCGCTCTGCCCACTCCTCGAAGAGGTGTTGGGGCACGTATGAGGCATCGTCATGTTCCGCATGTCCTCGCATGCGGAATGTTTTGGCCTCGATAAGCGTTGGTCCCTGGCCCGACCGCGCTCTTAGCACCGCCCGCCGAGTGCACGTGTAGACGCCGACCACGTCGTTCCCGTCTACGATTTCACCGGGAATTCCATACGCTTGCGCCCGGTCTGCCAAGTCCGTTATCGCGAACTGCTTGCTCGTCGGTGTGGAATACGCGAAGCCGTTGTTCTCCACGATTATGATCACCGGCAGACGAAGGGTGGCCGCGAAATTGAGGCCCTCGTGAAAGTCGCCGGTGTTGGTGCCGCCGTCTCCAATGTATGCCACGGCCACGTGGTAGTCGCGGCGCTGGCGGGCAGCGAGCGCCACGCCGGCACAGACAGGTATCGTGACTCCGAGCATGCTGACTGGAGCAAGAACTCCTCGCTCCATGTATCCAAAGTGAAGGTTTCCGTCTCGGCCCTGGCTCGGTCCAGTGACGCGCCCCAACCATTGGGCAAAGATCTTGTCCAGCGGGACCCCTCTGACCACGGAAGCTCCCAAATCACGAATAAGCGGCGCGATATAGTCCCCATCTTCGAGAGCATAAGCGCTGGCCACCGCGGTCCCCTCTTGCCCCATGCTGCGGTACACGGCGCCAACGAGCTTACCCTGCAGATACAGGTTCCGCACGCGGTCCTCAAGCGAGCGGGTGAGCTGCATGTAGTAGTACATCGCGACGAGGTCGTCGCGAGTCAGTGCATTCAGCTCGGCAGTGAACGACGTGGTCAAAACAGACCCTCCAGATCCCAGCGGGCTCAAGTTACCAGGCCGACCATAACTGAGATTCCAAACACCATCAACACAATAGCCGCCAGCAGCAGGAGCGTCAAGAGAACCGTGCTTGGTCTGAGCGTACGGGGTGAGCCGGTCATCGCGGTCCTACTGTTCGAATTGTCGTCCAACTCCTCGATCCTCGACACACCCGATCCCCTACCTGTCAAGAGCAAACGCCGAAGCATCGATCTGCTTCAGCGCTATTGCCGACGTGAAGTTCGTCGCCGTCACCAGCAATTGTAGATGAGCACTCGATGCCCGACTGTAGAATCGGTGGATGCGCATTCAGGTTACCGTCAATGGAGAGACACATCAGAGCGAGGTCGAGCCCCGGCTCTTGCTGGTGCACTACATTCGCGACCACCTTCGGCTGACAGGCACGCACATCGGCTGCGACACGTCCAACTGTGGCGCATGCACGGTTTTCTTCGATGGTGAGGCGGTGAAGTCCTGTACCATTCTGGCAGTGCAGGCCGACGGACACGCCATCGGCACGATTGAGGCTGTTGGCACCCTGGACGATCTCCATCCGGTCCAAGACGCATTCTGGGAGCACCACGCGCTGCAGTGCGGCTTCTGCACGCCGGGGATGATCATCGCGGCCATCGAGCTGCTGCGCCGAAAACCCAACCCAACAATCGATGACATCAAACAAGGGTTGGAGGGAAACCTCTGCCGGTGCACCGGCTACATAAACATAATCAAGGCGGTCGAGGCAGCGGGCAAAACCATGTCCGGCGGGCCGGGCGAGAAGGCAGCGGCAAGGGATAGGCTCGCCAGATGATCCCGGCCGCGTTCGACTATATTGCCCCCGCAACGCTTTCCGAGGCCATCTCGGCACTTGTTGAGTCCGGAGATGATGCCAAGGTCTTAGCCGGCGGCCACAGCCTTCTGCCTTTGATGAAGCTCCGGCTCTCGGCACCGGCCCTCCTGGTGGACCTGCGCCGGATCGAGGAGCTGCGATTTATACGAGAGACGGCTGACGGTTCGATCGAGATTGGCGCCATGACCCGTTATGTCGACCTCGAAACCTCCGACCTGGTACGCTCCACGCTCCCACTCCTGACTCAGGCAACGCCTTTGATCGGCGATGCGCAGGTGCGAAACCGGGGCACGATCGGTGGCGCCGTGGCGCATGCCGATCCTGCCGGCGACATGCCGGCGATCGTGTGCGCTCTGGGAGCGACAATCCACGCCCGGGGGCCCTCGCGGCGAGCGATCATGGCCTTCGGACGACTTCTTTCGTGACATTTTTGAGACGTCGCTGGCAGACGACGAAATAGTCAGCTCGATTCGGTTCCCGGCACGTCCCGGGGTTCGTCAGCACTACGAGAAGTTTCGGCGGCGGTCGGCCGACTGGGCGATCGTCGGAGTGGCCGTGAACCTGCTGGTCGAGTCCAACACAGTTACTGACGTCGCGGTTGTTCTCGCAAACGTCGCCACGACTCCGGTGCATGCAATTCGAACGCAGGACGCGCTTTTGGGGAACGGTCCGACCCATGAACACGTCCGCTTGGCTGCCTCGCTGGCTTCTGAGGGGCTCAACCCGACGGGCGAGCTCAACGCCTCTGCTGAATACAAGATCCATCTTAGTCGAGTGATTACGCGTCGCGCGCTTGAGCACGCTCTCGACCTGACGAAAGCCGCGTAGCGGGGCCAACCGGCACAAATCCTGCGATGTCCTCCGCAACCAGTTAGGCGAGTCTGTTGAAGGGCCATTAAAGAGGACATTTGCGGACAGCCAGACGCAAAGGCTAGTATCTTCAGGAACAGGCGTACTACGGGACCTTGCCGCTGGCGCTGCGGGCATAAGATCCTCTGACAGCCCAAATCCGAGACGGCAAAGGACCGCATTTGTTAGGAACTGTCTTTGAAACCGCTTTTGGCATGCAGCCGGAGCGGTTTGTTTTTTTTCGCCCAGAATGGCCATTGCCATGCGTGCGGTTTTCGTCAATCGTAGAGCGCACCCCAGTCATCGCGTCTGCTGAAACCCGTGATGTCGGGGGAAAAGTGTCGAGCGTGGGCAACGCGGTCCTGTCGCGGTCTAAACCTGCGCCCGTTCAGACATTGCATTTCTGGAGGACCGGCCTGTGGCTCACCTGATCGCCCAGTACGGACTACTGATCGTTGCCGGAGTCATCTTTGCAGGAGAGATAGGACTGCCGACGTTGGTGCCGGGAGAGGTGGCCCTGCTGATCGCCGGGACTCAGGTGGTTCATTCGGTACCAATGCTCATAGGCGCTATTGTTCTCTTCGGCGCCGTGGATCTAGCTGCTACTGTGACCATTCACACGACTGCTCGGACGGGAGGCAATCGACTGCTGAGTCACCTTCTGCGCATGATGTGCCGGAAGGGAATGAAGCCGGAGGTCGTGTTCGAGAGCTGCCGGCACAGGCTCGGGGGCTACGATCCCTTTGTTGTATTTGCCACGCGTCTCGTTCCGATATTCCGCCTCTACGCCTCTATTGGGACAGGTCTGATCCGCATCCGGTTCAAGCACTTCGTCGCCGGCGCCGCCCCGGCCGCATGGTTGTGGGCATCGATACCGTTGACCGTCGGATACCTTCTGCGCTCTCAGATCGGTAGCGTCGTCCGCGGCTACCCGACGATGATGAGGTATGTGGTGACGGCTTCCGTATGCATCACGGTCGTGGCAATTTTGACCGGTTGGCTCCGGCACGCCGGCTCGGCTGAGGCGGCTATGCGACGGATGCGCTTTATCGTCGGTATGGTGGCCGTAGGCGGTGCTCTGACGAGACTCCTGACTTTTGCTCTGCAAGAGCATGGCGTCGCCGGCCACCGGTGGATGATGCCGGTGGCTCCGCAGGTTTCGGTCTGGGTGACGCTGATCGGATTAGCGGGTTTAGGGCTACTTTGGGTTGCCGGTCACGATCTCCGCGTGATTTGCACCCGCCACCGCCGTGCCGGCTTCGGTAGGGTCAGCGCCTTGGCCTGGGTTAGCCTGCTCGCAATCCTGGCAGTCTCAGCGACAGGAATAGGACCTTCGGTGGCGACGCTAGCGATCTAGCCGGTATCAAACTGAGCTCGGACTAACATCCCGACGGCGGAAGTTTAGTAACCCAGCCCACAACCCTGGATGGCAAGGTGGGACGGTAAAGACTGTTCCTGAGAAGCAGGCATTCAGCTTGGGGCCGGCAAGGTAAACACAAACTTCGCCCCATGCTGAGGCTCACTCTCGACCCAGATCCGCCCCTTATGTGCTTCGACAATCGCTTTGGCGATAGCCAGACCCAGGCCGGCGCCCGTGCTGTCGCTTCGTGTTCGCGACTTCTCACCCCGATAAAAACGATCGAACACATGCTCGACATCGTTCACCGGGATTCCCTCACCTGAGTCCGAGACCTCCACGGCGAATTCTCCGCTTTCGGAACGGATCGCGACATCAATAATCCCACCCGAGGGCGTGTGTCTGATCGCGTTCTGCACGAGGTTTGCCAAGACACGTTGGAGCTTGTCGGCGTCTACGGCCACGTAGAGTCTTTCACGAAGCGCTTCCATCTGAAGCCGGACGTTTCGGCTGTCAGCGGCCGGACGGAGACTCTCCACCGTCTCTCCGACCAGCTCTCCGAGCTCGACCTGCTCTACGTTCAGGCTTTGATCTCCAGCGTCTAGTCGCGACAGCTCAAACAGGTCGTCAATCAGGCGGCTCAGCCGGTTGACTTGATCTTGCATTGCACGGTGGTACTGGGTGACGGTCTCGGCGTCCTGGACGACTCCGTCCTCGATCGCCTCCAGCATGATTCGAATCGACGATAGGGGCGTGCGCAGGTCGTGACTGATCGCCGCCACGAGCTCGCGACGGCCGGACTCGATGGCGCGCTCACGTTCGAACGCCAAACCCAGCTCAGCCGACATTCGGTTAAATGCCGCCGCGAGATCTCCGAGCTCGTCCCCGGATGGAACGTTGACGCGTGTGTCGAAATGGCCGTCGGCCATTCTACGTGCGGCGTCTCGCAGAATGTTGACATTTCGGGTGACGCCCTGTGCGATGATGGCGCCAAGGCCTACAGATATGACGAGGAAGCATACCAGGAGCAAAACCAGCAGGTGAAGGTCCCCAGCGTCTTTGAACATCAAGAGGGGAGTGTAAGCGACGGCGGCGATGGCTGCTACGCTTCCTATGGCATAGCCTGCAGCCACCTTTAGAGAGAGCCTGGGCAAGAGGCGCATTCCGAGTCCGAGGCCCAGCACGCCGCAAACGAGGGCGAGCCCACCGGAGATGGCAACATCCATCACGATAAGGTTGACGGCATGGGTCGGCTCGCCTAGAACGCTCATGGCTCCGAAATAGGCCACCAAGAGCGCGACTACGAGAGTTCCCGCGCCCGCCGCTACCGAACGCCAGTACCCGTTCATTCCTCTAGCTTGTATCCGACGCCCCACACCGTCTTCAAGTACTGAGGACGCACAGGATCGGGCTCGATTTTCTCCCGAAGACGGCGAACATGAACCGTCACGGTGGACTCGTCGCCGCCGAAGTGGAAGTCCCAGACTTGATCGAGGAGCTGCTCGCGAGTGAATACCTGCCCCGGGCTCCGGGACAGGAAGGCTAGAAGGTCGAACTCCCTGGCGGTCAGATTTATGGTTACCCCCATTCGCTCCACTGCCCTGGTTTTGGCATTTATCCGCAAGTCGCCGATGCGAATAACGTCGTCCCTGGGCGACTGCGATCCCGCTCTCCGAAGCACGGCCTGAACCCGAGCGACCAACTCTCGAGGACTAAAGGGTTTGACCACGTAATCGTCCGCGCCGACGCCGAGTCCGATTAACTTATCGGTCTCCTCGGCCTTTGCCGTCAGCATGATGATGGGGACATTTCGAGCCGACCGAAGGCGCCGGCAAACCTCGAGGCCGTCGACAGACGGCAGCATCAGGTCGAGGATGACAAGGTCGGCGTCAGCCGCCTGCTCTACAGCGTCCGCTCCATCGGCCGCCAGGATCGTATCGAAGCCTTCGCGGCGGAGATATCGTCCGACCACGTCGAGCACCGCAGGTTCGTCATCGACGACGAGGATCCGCTCGTGCACCGTGTCCTTAGCTCTTGGCGTGCAAACGATTCGGCTCGGCGAGAAGACGGCTACTGTTGGCTGCCACGAGGGCTGCGGCAAGAGCAAAACCGCCCCAAACCAATGCCGCCAAGTCAAAGGCCCGCACGCCCGTGCTGGTATGCTGCAAAGTCCCCGGCACGCCGCTGTATTGGTAGATTAGCTTCGTCACCGGATCGGTGACATTGGCACCGAGCCATTGTAGAGCGAACCGGGTGAGAAGCAGGGTACCCTCCAGTGCTAGCACCAGAACGATCGCCGAGCGCACTACGCTACTGGACCGCAGAGGCGCTTCCGCGCCGGCGGGGTAATCCCACTTGGGATGGTGACGTTCTGCCCACGTGCGTCTAACTGTGCCGAAGATGATTCCGTGGAACGCCTGGCGCGTGGCCGGATGCAGGACACTCAAGTACAGGTGGCCGAGAAACACGGCCAGAGCCAGGTACGCAAGGTACGTGTGAACGGTGTTGGCCTGTGAAACGACCGAGAATGGGAACCGGCGGTTTTGCCAGAGAATGAGCCCCGTGACGCCAAAGGCGACGACCGAGTAAACGGTGAAGATAGCGTTAGCCTTCTGTCCCGCATTGTAGCGACCGGACGGGGGCGTAAGGGCGTCCGGTTCGACTTTGGGTCGGGCCAGCCACTGGATGTCTTCACGAGTCCAGTTGTCAACCTCGCGCTCGTCCTGACGGATCGACCGCGCGTTTCCAGCGAGCGCGACAAGCGCAGGGCCGAAGACGAAGAAGAAGGCAGCGATGAGGTGGACCTCCCGCAGAAAAGCGCGATGTCCCACTATGACCTCGAGACTGGTGATGCCGATGATCAAACCGGTCGCCAGGAGCGTCAGAAACGTACTCGCCTGCACCCAGTGCACCAATCGCTCGGTCCGATTAAAGCGCAAGACCCAGGGTTGGACGTCTTCAACGGCAGTAGCAGGCCCAACCTTCGGCGTAGGGCGCGCGCGTGCTCCGGACGGTTCGGCAGCGGGTGATCCCCGGCTGCCGGCTCGGGCACTCATCTAGAGCCCGTTGCTCCGGCCGATATAGGCGTCAACGTCGTAGCCGTTCTGCTCCCAGTAGCCCGGAACGACCTTATCCACGACCTCGATGCGGTTCACCCACTTCGCGAACTTGTATCCGTACATTCCCGGAACTACGAGCCGAAGTGGCAAACCCTGATCGCGTGAAAGCTTCTTGCCGTTTAGTCCATAGGCGAGAAGCACGTCCCGGGCACGCGCCTGAGGGAAGGTCAAGCTCTCGGTGTAGGCATTATCCATGCAGAAAAACCGCAAAGCCGTTGCGTTGGCTCGAGGTTTGGCCGCGGCCACGAGATCCCACAAACGCACGCCCTCCCATCGGGGCTTGGGCACGACCCAACCGGTCACGCACTGGTAGTACCGCGTCTCGGCGATGGCAGGCAGTGCCAGGAGATCGCTGTAGGTGTACTCGCGCGGAGCGCCCACCAACCCATCGATCTTCAATCGGTAGGTGTGCGGATTAAAGGTCGGGAACCCGGCAATGGTATAGATCGTGAAGCCGTTGACGTTGGTTCCACCCAGAAGGTTGGGCCCGCTGATCTTAGGGAGCTTGCCACCGACGAGGAGGTAGGCCCCCGTCAATCCGGCGAGTCCGAGGAACGCACCCCGACCTACTTTGAACGTATGAGGGCGGGGGGCGACTCTCTCGATGTCGGTAGCGCTCATCTAGCTACCTCCCGCCAGAAGCAAAGGGCGGGCGGCCGCGATGCTTCTGGAGTGGAGGGAGATGGGGGGGAGACTGAGGTCATGATGCATCACTTCCTTGAACGTGTCGGCCAGACACATATCTCTATTTTCACCCCTACACGTTACCTTCGGATTGTTAATATTACGAAATGCTTACGCCGTCGAGGTACGAGCCGCTACTCCACGACCTAGCTTCGATATACTAGGAACGTGTTGGGTACCCTGGACAAGCAAAGACGATAGGTCAGGGACTGCGGCCGGCACCCAGCCGTGGCGCAAAGATTGCATCGGAACGGCATGACAGCAGCCGACTACCTTCCAGATGGGCCGTCTCCTACCTGGTCCGAACTGGCGACAGCGGCGAAGTCCTGCCGTGGATGCGGAATTTGGGAACGCGCAACACAAGCGGTTTTCGGAGAAGGCGCAGTTCCGGCCCTGGTCATGCTCGTCGGCGAGGAACCAGGGGACGTTGAGGACCGCGTAGGCAAGCCATTCGTGGGGCCGGCTGGAAAGCTGCTCGACCGAGCCCTGTCTGAGGCGGGAATAGACCGCGACACGACCTACGTCACGAACGCCGTAAAACACTTCAAGTGGGAGGCGAGAGGAAAGCGCCGCATACACAAGCCTCCCACTCAGTATGAGATCCGGGCCTGCAAGCCGTGGCTACAGGCCGAGCTGTTAACGGTTCGGCCTAGGCTGGTAGTAGCCCTGGGAGCCACCGCGGCCCGATCGCTCCTCGACGCGCCCGTCAAAATCACCGAGGCGCGAGGTCGTATCCTCAGCAGCAGCTACAACATCCCCATAGCGGTTACCGTCCACCCGTCGTCCATTCTCAGGTCTCGTGACGACGAGGCTCGTCATGCCGCGTTGGAACAATTCATCGCCGACCTGCGTGCGGCCGCCTCGGAAGTACTCCTAACGACAAGACCGGCGTAGTCTCACCGTTCACTATCCACCTGGGCGCCTGTCAGCAGTTGAATCGCCATCTCTCGACACATGGTCCGCGAGATCTTGTTTGCCCCACTTTTAGGCACGTCCGCCACCAGCAGGAACCGCTTCGGAACCTTGTATCCGGCCAGCTGCTTTCGAGCGAACTCCCGCAGCTCGGCCTCGGACACGGGCTCTTCCTCACGTAGAGACACCAGTGCCGTCACCGACTCACCCCATGTCGAGTCGGGGACACCGACTACGGCCGCTTCACGCACCGAGGGATGCGTATAAAGCACGGCTTCGACCTCGGACGGATACACGTTCTCCCCGCCGGTGATGACCATGTCTTTCTTTCGGTCCACGATGAAATAAAATCCGTCGTCATCGCGTCGGGCTACGTCCCCCGTGTGGAACCAGCCACCGCGGGTCGTGTGGGCGGTAGCCTCCGGATTCCGCCAGTATCCGGCGCACATGTGGGGCCCTGCCAGAAGCAGCTCGCCGGGTGTTCCGTCGGCCACGTCGTATTCGTTGTCGTCGACGATGCGGGCATGCGCGAACATAGTCAGCCTGCCTACGCTTCCCGCCTTCGGAACGGCCGCGTCGTCCGGAGTCGCAAAGTTGTTGGGGCCCACCTCGGTCAGGCCATACCCTTGTTTGAACACTGGAACCTTGGACTTCCAGCGTTCGTACACGGGAGCGGGAAGCGGAGCACCTCCCGAGATGGCCCACTTCAGAGACGAAAGGTTGGCCTCGTCGAAGCCCGCCTGTTCGGAGACCAGCTGAAACATGGTGGGGACCATGAAGAGCAGACTGGGCTGGAGGCGCGTGATCACATCGAGAGCCTCTCGGGGGTCGAATCGATCGGGGATGATGACGCAGCCACCAAGCAGTAGCAGCGGCAGCGTGAATACGTTCCAGAAGCCGGTGTGAAAGGCCGGAGTGAATACCGGGCCGCAGTCTTCCTGGGACAGGCCCCAGCTGACAGCCGTATTGATGCTATTCCAGGTAATCGACCCATGCGTAAGGACTGCGCCTTTAGGGGTTCCCGTCGTGCCTCCGGTATAGAGAATCAGCCATGGATCCGACATTCGCACGGTGGTGGCGGGGACGTCGACCCTCGACGTCAAAAGGTCATCAAACGTCGTGAGAGTGCCGGCGAGGCCAACGATCGCGGCACTTGGAGCCGCTTCTCGCGCTTGGTCCAGAAACTCTGAGCCCGCCACGACGATTCGCGCATCGATGTCATTGGTGACTACGGTCAGCTCACGCCGGGTCAGCCTCCAGTTGAGAGGCACGAGGATCGCCCGCAGACGGGCACAGGCGAAGAGCAGATCGATAGCCGGAATGGCGCATTGGGCCAGCAGGGCCACTCTATCCCCAGGTCTCACTCCCATTTCCCACAACGCTCCGGCCACCGCACGGGAGCGGGTCCGCAGGTCTTCGTATGTATACTTGACTTCGCGATCGGGGTCGATTACCGCGACTCGGTCCGGCCAGAGAGGGGCTAGATGGTCCAGGTCCCAGGGGGAAGGGGCATCCCCAGGAGCCTGTGAGGCTTGCCCTGCGCTAGTGCTCATCGCCCTTTGCGTTGCCCCATTCGATCACCGTGGCCGACCATGTATACCCCACGCCCGCGGCCAACAGTAACGCGATGTCTCCGTCATGGAGCAGGCCGGTGCGTCTGGCCTCCAGCAGGCCGACTAGCTGGTCGGCGGCCTGCATGTGCCCATATCCTTCGAGGTACACCGACCGCTTAGCACCCAAGTCGGCTACTAGTCGCCGGTACATGGACCGCTTGACGTGCACCGGCACCAAAACATCGACGCTCGTGCGGTTGCTCCGTCCAAGAGCTTGTTCTGCTACGCGGCGAAAGTTAGCGCCGGAGACTTCGTCCAGCCGTGTACGCATGAACTCCAAATCACGTACATCGAGGTAGCGGTCTTCTGCCTTCGGGTGACTCGCGAACGGCTTGGAGCGGCTCCCCCCGATTTGCATGACCGCGGTGGTGCTCAGCGAACTGTCGACCAGGCTGGCGGACCCCAGAATCCGGTTGGAATCGTTGCCCTGCCGGACGATAGCTGCCCCGGCTCCATCTCCGAAGTTGACCATGAACCGGGTTCGCTGGTTCGTCCGGTCCACCAGCTCCGACTCTTTTGAGGCCGCGACCACGAGCGCTGTGCGGATGTCAGGCTCGCTCGCCATCATGTCCTTGACAGTTCGCAAAGCGATTGGAGTGCCGGCGCACAGGGCATACACCTCGAACGCCTCGGCGTTTCGGGCTCCTACTAGTCCTGCGATGTGCGAGGCCGCCGACCACACGATGTAGTCCTTGTACTCGCTTCCACAGTAGACCACGAGATCCACCTCATCCGGCGAGACCGAAGCGTCAGCCATTGCGGCTCGACCGGCTTCGGCAGCCATCTCGCTTACGTGACAATCCGGCCCAGCTCGATGCACGTGATCGATGCCGAATTTGTCTCTCAGCACGTCCTCGGGAATACCGGTCTCGATAGCGAGCTCCGAGCTGCTGATGACAGGGGCAGGCGTGAAGACGCCCAATCCAGATATCCCTATGGATATCGCGGCATTCACGGGCGAGACTCAGCTGTTCCGAGGTCATCTCGTCCGAGGAGGAAGTCGATCACCGTTTCATTGAAGCAGTCGGCATTTTCGATGAAGACCAGGTGGCCGGCATCTGGGATGATCTTTACGCGGGCGTTTGGTATCTCCGCCCCGAGCAGTGTTGCGTTCTCCGGCGGCACGACGCCGTCGTTGGAGCCCGCCATCACCAGTGTGGGAGCCGTGATCGCTTTCACCCTGGCGGCAACATCAAATGTCATGCCGGCCATGATTTGGGCCATCGCGGCATCGGGCGGCTGAGGCTCCTCGAGACGCCACCGGACGATCTGGTCGAACTCATCCCGGTGGGTGTCGGGCCAGGAGCGATCGCCGAACGCGACCGGCATCGCCCTTCGGATTCGCTCCTCCGCCGAGAGCGTTGGATCGGGCATCATGGCCTTGGCCGCCTCGGTAGGCACCGGAACCATCTTTGTGCCGCCGAACCCGGTGGCTACCAGAACCAGTCGGGATAGGCGCCCGGGATAGGCCAGGGCGAACTCCTGCGCTATGAATCCTCCCATCGAAACGCCTAACACGTTGGTCCACTCCCATCCGAGCTCGTCCAGCAGGGCTTCCAGATCCGCAGCATTCTGTTGATGCGTGTACGGGCCTGCGGGCTTGCTGCTGCGACCCACGCCTCGATTGTCATACACCAGTGTGGTGAAATGGCGCGAGAAGGCAGGGATTTGTTTGTACCACATCCATCGGTGATACCCCAGGCCCTCGATGAGAGCTAGGCGCGGTCCTTCACCGTGGACCTCGTAGTAGATGTCGATGCCATTGGCCCGAGTAGTGGGAATGAGACTACCCTCCTCCAGAGATATCAACCGGGTCGGGCGGAGCAGGCGCCCCCACCACCGGCTCATCCACAATGTCCTCGACTTCGTCGAGCCCTATTGAAGGCACAGTAGACCGAGCGAAGCTGAAATGTCGCTGGGCCATGCCGGCAATACCTTGGGGGAAGAAATAGATGAGCAGAAGATAGATCACTCCGAGCACGAGCAGCGGCTGCCCAACCGTTTGCTGAAGCCAGCTGGGGAAGTGGCTCAGCAGACTCGAGGTCGCCAGCTGGGACAGGTAGTAGTTGACATACCGCAGTATCGCGGCCCCGAGTATGGCTCCCCACAGACTTCCGGCGCCTCCTATGATGACCATCAGGAGTAGCTGTATCGTGAGGCTGGCGGAGAACAGGTCCGTGGAGACGAAGCCAACGTAGATGGCGTACATTGCGCCCGCTAGACTGCAGAGCGTCCCGGCTATGGCATACGAAAGCAGCTTGTAGACGTAGGGACGGTACCCGATCATCAGCGCGCGCTGCTCGTTATCGCGGATCGCTTGCCATACGCGTCCCACTGGAGAGCTGACGAACAGCCGTAGCACCAGGAACGAGAGCACGAGGAAGACCAGGGCGACGTAGTAAAGGTGCGACTCGTTCCCGGGTGCCACCAACCAGGTCGGCGCCCCTTGGACGGACTGACCGTTTGCCCCGCCGGTCAATCCACCGACGTCGCTGTTGGCAAGCGTAAGCGCCGCCTGAGCAAGCGCCAGGGTCACCATGGCAAAGTACACGCCTCGGGTTCGTAGTGCGAGCGCTCCTGTCACGGTGGAAAGCAAGATACCTACTCCAACTGCCACCAGTAGTCCGAGCCAAAGAGGAGCGCCATGCTGTGACATCGCTATGGTAAGCGCATAGGCCCCGGCTCCAACGAAGAGCGCGTGCCCAAACGAGATGAGCCCCGTATAGCCAAAGATTAGGTCATATGTCAGCGCGAAGACAGCGAAGATGAAGACTTCAGTGGGGAGCACGATGAAGATCTGCTTGGGCAGTCCGAGCACCGGCGAAGCAACGAGTGGAATCAGTACCAGCGCGAGCAACACCGCGCCGCCGATCAGCCAGCCCGCTCTGAACTGATATCTTGTCGCGGCCACTAGATGCCGCCGCCGTGTTGCTTGACGCCGAGAATTCCGCTAGGGCGAATCAGCAGTATGGCGACCAATAAGACCAGCGCGATCAACGAATCCGCCGAGCTCACCCAGCTATTGAGGGCCGGATGCGTCAGCGCCAGCTCGCCGCCATAGTAAGGAACGTACTGCTGCGAGAGGCCGATGATCAATGCGCCTATCGCCGAACCGAGATAACTGCCCAGGCCTCCGAGGACAACGATCGTGATGGCAGTCAGTAAGATATCGTCTCCCATCGACGGACCGATGGTGGTGACCCACGGGCCGTATACGGCTCCTCCCAGGGCAGCCAGGGCCGCGCCCAATGAGAACACTCCGAGGAACACCAGACTAACGTTAATACCCAGGGCCCGCACCATGGTCGGGTTCTCGACACCTGCCCGCACGATCAGACCCATCCTCGTGTAGCGGAGCAACAACCACACACCCACGAGGACCAGCACACCCACGGCAATGCCGAACAGCCAGTATGTCGTGATTGGCACATCGCCGACCTGAAGGGTTCCATCCAATCCGGGGATGGGGTTCGGGTACAGCGGAGTCACCCCCCAAATAGCGACAACTAGCTGGGTTAGAACGAGTCCCAGTCCCAAGGTCACGAGGATCTGTGACAACGGTCGTTGGTACAGCGTTCGTATGAAGACCCGCTCCGTGACAAGGCCGAGGACAGCACCGGCGCCGAATGCGACCAGCAGCGACAACCAAAAACTGTTGGTGTGGCTGAATACCGCGTACCAGACGTACGCTCCCCAGAGAAAGAACGCTCCATGGGCGAAGTTGAGCACACCCATCAACCCAAAGATCAGCGAGAGACCGGATGCCACCAAGAAATACAGAGCGGCAAGAGAGATCCCGGCGACGGTCAAGCTCAGAAATGTACTCACGACACTACACTCCCACGTACCTCTGCAGGACCTCAGCTTGTCCGGCCAGGTCGCTCATGTGTCCGCGGTGCACGATGCGTCCCTCGTCCAGAATGAAGTACCGTCCGCCCAAGGCTCTGGCAAATTCGAGGTTCTGCTCCACGAGAAGAATCGTCTGCCCCTCTTTTTCCAAGGCTCGAAATGTCTGGGCCAGCTGCTGCACGATTACAGGCGCCAGACCTTTGGTGGGCTCGTCGATAAGCAGAATCTGGTTGCGATTAACGAGCGCCCGCCCGATAGCCAGCATTTGCTGCTGCCCGCCCGACATCGCCCCAGCGGACCGCTTACGGGCGACGAGCAAGTCCGGGAACATGTCGTAGATTCGCTGGATTCCTTGTGGGACAACGGCGGAACGCCGCTGGGCGAGGCGCAAGTTTTCTTCTACCGTAAGGGCGGCGAAGACCTCTCGGTCCTCGGGGACGAAGCCGATGCCCTCCCTCGCGATCAGGTGTGCGGGCCGTCCCCTGAGCTCCTTACCGTTCAGCTCGATGGAGCCCCGCTGTGCGGGCCACAACCCGAGAATCGTCCGCAGGGTCGTGCTCTTGCCTGCCCCGTTGCGGCCCAGCAATACCGTGGTTTGTCCGCCGGTCACGTCAAATTCGACGCCCTGCAATATGTGAGACCCCGCAATGTGGGTGTGGACGTCGCGAAGCGTGAGCAGGGGCTCGCCGTGGCCGTTGGCGCCCTCAACAGGCGGGGCCACTAGATCTCCTCCCGACCGAGGTATGCCGACTGCACCATCTTATTTGCCTGAATCTCATCCGGAGTGCCGAGGGCGAGTAACCGGCCCTGATGCAAGACCGCTATGCGGTCCGAAAGCTCGAGGACTACCCCGATCTTGTGCTCGACCATCACCACGGTCTTGCCCTCGACCTCCCGAATACGACGAATGAGCGAAACCATAGCTGGAACATCCTCGGCGCTGACCCCGGAAGTAGGTTCGTCGAGCAGCACAACCTCCGGCTCAGATGCAATGACCATCGCCAGCTCCAGCTTTCTCTTGTCACCATGGGACAGAGTGAGAGCGGGCAGGAACCGCACATGTGACAGACCAACGAGGTTGAGCGCCTGGTCGGCCCGCTCTATGTCCCGACGATACACCGTAAACGGGCGCAGCAGCTGGAAACGATACCCCCGTCGGGCCTGGGCGGCCAGTCGCACATTTTCGTGCGCCGACAGTGTCGGGAAGATGTTGCTGACCTGAAAGGAGCGTGCCAGCCCTCGCTGGGCCCGGGATGCGGAGCCGGTACGGGTGATGTCCATCCCTCGATAGAGAATCACGCCGGCCGAGGGCCGGTGGAGTCCCGTCAACAGGTTGAAGAACGTCGTCTTTCCGGCACCGTTGGGGCCGATGATGGAGAAGAACTCTCGATCACGAACGGCCAGCGACACCCGGTTGGTCACCAAGTCGCCGCCAAATCCAAATGTCAGGTCTCGCGTTTCGATGATCGGCGTTTGAGGAGCGGGCCGCGAAGCCGCAGATTCAAGGGGCGCGCTCACCGCGTCACCGCTTTGAATTCTCGATTTGACTTGCGGCCCACCGCCTCAAACTTTCGCATCGTCACGCGAATGATGCTCTGCTCGTGTGCCTTAGTGCATCTTCACCACCGGCGGAATGGGCGTGACCTGCTTGAGCAGTACGGGAACCAGGTTGCCCTTCACCAATTTGAGCCTGGTTATGTACATGGGCTGGATGCACACATGATCCTTCTTGCGGATGGTGTACTTGCCTTTCGGGCCCTGCACCGTTTGGCCCTCGAGCGCTTTGATCAATTTGTTGGTGTTCAGCGACTTTGCCTTTTGAATCGCGGCCACGATCTGCTGCGCGGCAGCGAACGAATCCTGGTCAAAGATGTCCGCGGGTCGCTTGTAGTGCTTCTGGATGTAGGACTTGAGGTAGTTGTTGGCCGCGGTATGCGGGAACTTGTAATAGTAGACGCTGATAAAGCCCATCTTCGGGGCGGCAGCGCCAAAGCCGGGGATGGCGGCGATATTAGGGAGACCGGTCATTACCTTGATGCCCGCCTTGAACAGCCCCGAGGACTTCAGCTGATTGAAGAGGGCGCCACACTGAAGGCCGGCGCAGGCAACAAAGAGCCACTTGGGATGGGTGGACTTGACGAGGTTTATGTAGCTGGTAAAGCTCGTGGCGGTCAGCGGGAAGAGAATGTCTCCTTTATCTTTGCCGCCCACGCGCTTGAGCTGCGTGTTCCAAACCTTCTCCTGGTTTTGCCCGAAGCTGTAGTCCTGTGCCATCGTCATGTACGTCTTGCCGAACTTCCTGACTGCGTACTTCGCTCCCGTCATGGCATCCTGGGTATCTTCGCGGCTGGTGCGGAAGGTGTACCGGTTTATGCCGGTAAGCGAGTCGTCCGCCGCGGGAGCCACCATGTCGATCTTCTTGTAAGACGGCATCAATTGAGCGACTGCGGCAGCAGAAGAGCTGGATGCACAGCACTGGATGATGTTTGCGCCGCCCGCAAGGGCAGCCTTGGCTTCAGAGGTGGCAATCGTTGGGTCTGGAAGCGTCGTGCCACTGTTGACGTCGCTATGAACAGAAATCTGGATCTTGGCGCCGAGCACCTTGTTGGTCCCGTGAGTGGCGTAGGCTATGCCTGCCTTAAACCCCTGTTGCTGCATGATTCCGTATGGGGCATACGCTCCAGTCGGAGACGTGATCTGAGCGATCTTGATGGTCCCGTGCAGCTGGGCACGGGCTTTTTGTGAGGCCGACACCGCCCCCACTCCCTGTGACATTACGACACCCGCAACTAGAACCGAAGTGGCGGCAGCCTGCCAAAGTCGAAATCGTCGCATGTTCGAAACTCTCCTTGTATTCGGAAGCTGAAAGCTATTGGGGAGAAACTAAATCACGGTCTGATGTCGGAATATTCACCTCTATCGCGGGCCCACCTCCTTTTGCATCTGGTTTCGGGCTTTGCAACGCCCGGGTCATCAGTTCCATGACCTCTTCGAACACGTTCTGCGGCAGCTTCTCACCGGGCCAGACCACCCAGCGCATGCCGATAAAGTCGCCAATTCCCATTAGGCAGTAAGCCAGCACCTCTGGATCCATCCGCCGGATCTCACCCGCATCCATCGACGACCGCAGAGCCGCAGTATAGCCGTCGGCCATCGCCTCGTAAAACTCACGCAGCAACGTCTCGTCAACAAACTCAGACTGGCGTACGACACGGTACAGGTTGCCGTGCTCGTTTATGAATTCGAAGAACCGCGCGAACGCGCGACGCTCGGCCTCGAGACGGTTTGGGGCTCCCTGAGAGGCGAGACGCGTAACGGTTCGCAGCTCGTGGCCGCGCTGTCGCACCAGCTCCCGAAAGGCCGCTTCCTTGGAACGGAAATAGATGTAGAAGGTTCCGCTGCCGGTTCCGGCTTCACGAGTTATGTCGGCTATGGAGACCCGGTAGTAGCTCTTCTCGCCGAACACCTTCTCGGCCGCGGCGAGAAGCCGGGCGCGCGTCTCGTGGCCTCTAGCTGTGACTGGGACACCCATGCGTTACCTGCCATCAAAGCATTACGGCGGCCATTGTGCAATCCCACCTGAAACATGAATCACCATTCAGGTGAAACGTGAATCATGCGTCATTGTAGGGAGCTATTCTCGCTCTGTCAAGAACAACGTGAGACAGCGTCCTCGCTATCCCTGAGCAACTGCCCACGGGCCCTATGGCTGAGCGTTGCCAACTGGTGGCAGACAGATGGTCGTGGCGACCTTCTCGTGCCGCCTCGCTTCCGTGAGTCCCAACCATGCTCTTGACGTCTCTTGCCAACAAACGTTACACTTTTGCGGGTAACTCACGTCCTCAAGGGGGGCTATTTGAGGCGGGCTCCACATGAACGGCCACTGGATGATCTCATCGCCGAGGTCATCGAACGGCCGGTATCCAGGCGCACGCTGCTATCTCGAGGCCGCGACCTGGGACTCACACTCGCCGCTTCCTCGTTCTTGACGGCGTGCGGTTCCATGGCTGCGGCCGGCCCAAAACCCGCGTCTCGGCACCACGATCGAAGCCAGCAGCAAGGGTCTCCCAAATACCTTGCTATGGTGATCATCGACGCGGGCAGACCGGACTACTTGAGTTACACCGACCTGCCCAACATCAAGGGATTGATGGCTAGAGGCACATATTTTGACCGGGCATGGGTCGGCCAGCTGGAGGCGGTAACCCCGGCTTCGCACGCCACCATCGGCTCCGGTTGCTTCCCGTCCTCGGATGGCGGCATTCTCGGATTCTGGTGGGAGGACCCAGCCAGCACTTCGACCTTCAATTCCGTTCCGTTAGATGGAAGCGATCCAGACAGCCTTTCCGTCATACTGGCCAATTCCGGTGCCCCCACGATTGCAGAATATCTCAAACGCCATGATTCTAGGGCCAAGGTATACACTGCGAGCGGCCAGAAGTTCTATGCCGCAGACGCCGTCGGGGGCATTTACGCCGACTACACCAGCTACTTCAAGTCGACGAACGGAAAATGGGGACCGGTGTCCATAGCGGGGCGGGAGCTACCGGCATCGGTCATTGACAATCCACGGCTCGTTCATCCGGACGGCCTCCCTCTCGGGCATCAGGATGCGCTAGTGGGCGACCTAGCCGTCGACCTCATCCGCAAGGAGCGTCCGCGCGTTGTCATCCTAAACCTTGCAGAGATGGACTGGCCGGTCGCACACATTGACGGAGGTCCACTATCGCCCGGTTCGGTCAAAACCCTTATGAAGAACGCTGACCGGCTTGTGGGCAAGCTCATCAACGAATATGACGGAGCAGGCATTCTCCAGGACACGGTGTTCATGGTGCTGGGTGACCATGGCGTGACTCCGCTTGAACGTTTCGTCGACCCTCAAGGCATCAAAGGAGCGATGCAGAGCGTCGCCAACGTCGTAACCTTTGACACTCACACCGGGGCCTTCGGATGGCTGGACAACGTGAACAGCAGTGCCCAGGCAGCTATCGCGGTTGAAAACTCTGGTGCGCCAAACGTTGCTGCCGTCTACTACCTAAAGGAGGTAGGTGGGCGTCGCACCTATGTGCCGGCACCGAATACGTCCAAGGTAACGAACAACACACTGGGAGCCGCATTCAAGTATCTTTTGCATACGGCAGCTGGTGACAATGCTCCTCATGTTGTATGTTTCTATCCAGAGCGAACCGGCACGCTCGGTGCAGGTGGCGCCGTGAAGTGGCTAGGGGACCACGGGGGAGCTTCGTGGTCGTCTCAAGGCATTCCTCTGGTCATGGCAGGGCCGGGCATCAAGCAAGGACACGTGTCGCATTTTCCGGCCCGACTCGTCGACCTGGCGCCCACGGCAATGCGTCTTCTGGGCGCTCCTTATCCGAGAGCGGATGGGATTGTGCTTGCGGATGCGATGCAAAGTCCGACTGCGTCGGACGTCAACCAACAGCGCAGCGTGGCCCAGTATCTCGCCCCCATGGCGACGGCTCTGCGCAAGCAGGCGAAAATTGACGTTCAGGGCCAGCCACCTATGACGCCGGTGAAACCCGCGAAGACCTCGCCAAAAACGATTTCCGTCGGTCCCGGATATTAGTGGCGCGCCGGCGGCGTCCGCGGCCGGTCAAGCTCAGATATCGACGGCGTTCGGTCTGGGACGCGTCAAGGCGTGCGCTTATCGCAATTGTCTGCTTAGCGGTACTCCTGTTTGTGGGATGGCGTGTCGTAACCGGCGTGGCAGCGGGAGTGGGCCAGCTCATCGGCGTGGCCGGTAATGCAGGCACTTCGTCAGCCCCACCGAGTATTCAGCTGCAGCGAGTGTACGTCGTTTCCTCCGGCGACACGCTCACCGCCATCGCCTCGCATTTCGGCATCGGCGCTCATGAGATCATCAAACGGAACCACATCTCGAACCCGAACAACATTTTCGCGGGCCAGAAGCTGATAATCCCTGCGCCATACAATCCCAAGGACACGCGCCAATTGATCGTGGCAGCTGCCTCCCGATTCAAGATTGACCCTTACTTTGCTCTGGGCCTTGCGTACGAAGAGAGCGGCTTCAACGAAAACGCCGTCAGCCCGACCGATGCAATTGGAGTAATGCAGGTCGAGCCCGATACGGGGAAGCTCGTGGCGAGGGATCTCGGGCGCTCATTTGACCTTGGTATCGCCTCCGACAACATCACGGTAGGAGTGTACTGGCTCGCATACCTCGTGCATACCTATCGAGGAGACCAGCGCAGCGCGGCTGCCGCCTACTACGAGGGCATGGGGAATCTGGCGCAGCGCGGTTACCTGAATGGAACGCAGCAGTATGTCGACAATGTCATGGCGCTGAAGCACGCCTTTGCCAGCGGCAACCCACCTGCTTAGGATCTCTGCCCTCGATCTAGGGAGTAGAGGCGGGTCGCTAGCGCTCAAGTGTGGAGCAATAGCCTTCTTGATATCTGTTCTGGGCGGCTGTGGTCCAGGTCCGACCCCCAAGCCAACGCCGACTCCGAAGGCTTCGTCTCCCACGCCAACGCCGCTGCCGGCCGGCTACATTCCAGCCGGGGCCATCGAGTTCGGCGGCAGTGTTACGGGCCGGAAGCTTCACTCCGTCGTCTCCACATTTTCTAAGAACAAGCCGGTCGCATGGGTCGCGCATTTGAGTCGGGCACCGGAAACGAACAGGCTCACATGGATTGTCAAGCGAATCGGCGGGCAAGGACGTCATCCAGCAATCGTTACGAAGCAAACTGTTGCGGTGCGAAGCCGCGCGTCCTATCTAACAAACCGGTTGACGCCCAAGCAGCTGGCATCGAACGGCATAACCTTCGGTGGTCAATACCAGATGCAGTACTCCAAGGGAACTACGGTCCTGGCGTCCGGCAACTTTGCGCTGCTAAGCGGATCCGGGAGGCCCCCCGGCTACTGACGCCCCGATTGTCCGCCGAATCTGAGTGATGCGGATACGATCTTCTTGCATTCCAACAGCGGTACATAACACAATCGCGCATGATACAAAGCGGACTACGGGATTGGAATCGGCGCCGCAATGAATGAGCAGGCGACTCACGAGCTTTTCCTTCTGCGGCACGCGAAGTCGAGCTGGACCGATACGAGCCTGGCCGACCATGATCGCCCGCTGGCCCCTCGAGGGATCAAGGCAGCTGCCAGCATGCAGAAGTATCTGCGCAAGTCGCACATCGAGCCCGCGGCCGTACTGTCTTCGTCTGCAACTCGGGCTATGCAGACCCTCGAGGGCGTGAGAGCAGTGTTACCTCACGGCGCCGAAGTCAGAATCGAGAAGGAGCTGTACGGAACGAACGCCGAGGCCCTCTTGGAGCGCCTCAGACGACTCCCCGAGCAGCTTAGGTCAGTTCTGGTGGTCAATCATAGTCCGGCGATCGAGGGGCTGGCCGTTGGCCTGGCGCGGGACACGAATGACGAGGCGCTGCAGAGGATGCGGCTCAAGTACCCGACCGGCAGTCTAGCTGCACTGAGCTTCCGCGGCCGCTGGGGTGAGCTTTCGTGGGGCATGGCAATCCTGGATGAATTCGTCGTTCCAAAGGACCTTGAATAGCTCAAGTTCGACTGCCCATTGCCAAGTTGTTCTCCGTCGATGCCCTCAGCAGCCTCGACGCGTTCGGTCCGATCCTCAACTCAACGTGCGCCAGCTCATGACCTAGACTGTCTGTATGGAGCTCGCGACCATCCAGACTTCCCGCCTCGACCTTCGACCGCTGCCTCTTCCGGCCTACCATCTCCTGGCGACCGGCAGGCAGTCGGAGGCAGAGCAGTTACTGGGCATCAAACTAGACGACTCTCGACTCGTCGAGCTTTCGCCGATCATTCGGCGGCGCGTGGACCAACTGCAGAGAGATCCGTCAGAGCTACCGTGGCTTATCCACCTGGTCATCTTGCGGGAACAGCCCACGATGATTGGCGACATAGGGTTCCACAGCCCCCCAGATGCTCAAGGATTCGTCGAGATAGGCTACACGATATGCCAGGGATACCGTAGGCGGGGTTTTGCGACCGAGGCGGCTACTGGTCTCGCCAGGTGGGCAGGGAGCCAGCCGAACGTACAAGGCCTGCGAGCCTCAGTCGCTCCTACGAACGTCGCTTCGCTGCGCCTCGTTTCCCGCCTGGGCTTAGCTCAGGTCGGGACGCAGATGGACGAGATCGATGGTGAGGAGCTAGTGTTCCAGGGCCCGATTCCCTGACGGCCTGCGCCTAGGCGGACGAACTCTTTTGGATTGAATCAGATTTGACTGTGGTCACCTGCCTGCTTTTCCGATCTACTCGGAACTCTACTGACACGGCTTCGGTCGAGTCATGGGCATTTCGTTGGTGTTCGCCTGCCCTATTGCGTAGCGAGTCAGTCCGAGTGTCACCGTCCCGCCAGGCTTGTTTCCCGGCATCTCGGTAACGGTCCGGGGATCGAATTTCTCTCTCTCTAACCGCGGGTATTCGAGCGCAAGAATACGGAGAGCCGCCGACAAGAGATCTTGCTCAGGGAACTTCGTTTTCGGACCGTATTTATATTTTGTCGGGATGGGATACTCCACGGTGGAACTGTCATGCATCTGAGTTGCGGTATAGGGATCTGTATGCGACCCATACCGGTTGAGCAGATGAACCTTGGCCTGCTTGCCCGTTTGCGAACCACAGCGCAGCGTTGCCGCCGGCGCATTCTGAATCAATTGATTGTTGCCGTAATAGAACAGCGCCGGAAAGTGATATTGACCCGGCATCATTACGTCAGTGCCGCCCGCCGCCGGTAGCTTGGTGGTTACAGAGCCGGTTTCCTTCACATTGCGAACGAATGGGACAACCTTGAATGCCAGTATTTTCCTCCCCAGTTTGTTGCCAGTGGTATCGAAGAAGGTCACCAACGACACGGTGTCTTCTAGCTGGTAGCTTACAAGGCCCACGGACTTGGGGTAAACCGTCATCTGACCATTTAACGTAAAAGTGGCTTGGATTCGGCACTGAGTCTGGATGTGGGCAACAAGAACGGTATGGCCATCGCTTGACCGGATCCAGTAGTCGTTGTCGGAATTGAGGACCAGGGGCCCTTTCCATGGGCAGCCCCCTGAGGTTCCTTTGCTGTTAGTGACGGCCCCGTGATGACATGACGACCCGGCGGCAAGGGAGCCGTCAGGCGTTGCCATTGCCCACGCGCCCGCCACCACGCACACCAGCAATACGATGCGCTTCATCTCTGCACCTCCGTATGCGGTCCTCGCCGCTGTACTTCTAACTTAGGACTCGAAACTATGGTAGCCTATTTGACGTCATCGAACACCGAGCTAGACGACTCCATCGGGTCACTCGGCGAATCGGTCCGATCCAGACGCACCCGATATTTCACCCTGTCGGCTCGGTAGAAGCGACGTTGGTGGTACACGGTGCGGTTATGAATTGTGTAGGAGGTACGGCTAATCAAGAGCACCGGAGCGTTGGGGACGATCGCCAGAAGCTGGGCCTGGTCCTCGCCGGCGAGGCATGCTTCGATAGTGTACTGGCCATACAGGATCGGTATACCGTACTCGGTTTCGATTACTTCATAGATTGTGCGGGCGCCCAAGTCCTCTCCCTCGATCAGCCTCCCGAACCTCGGCGGTAGCCAGGTCCAATCCAGGGCCACGGGAATGTCGTCAGCGAGGCGCAGCCGGTCCAGGCGAGTTACGACCGTGTTGTCAGGCACGCCCAAAAGGCCGGCCAGATCATCACGTACCGTTTCATCGTGGATTCGGAGCACTTGCGACTTGGGCTGGAGTCCGGCCGCGGACATATCTTCAACGAAATCGGTCAGACGGCTGAGAGTTTGATCGACTCGAGCAGACGAAACGAAGGTACCCATTCCCTGCCGCCGGGCGACCATTCCGTCAGAGCTCAGCAAATCCAAGGCTTGTCGCGACGTAATTCGACTTACGCCATAGGACGTGGCCAGCTCCATCTCAGAGGGTAGCCGGTCGCCGGGTTTGTATTCGCCGGCTTCAATTCTCGTTTTGAGGTCGCGATATATCCGTCGATACAGCGCCACCGGCTCTTCAATCCGACTTAGTGTCATAGTCGGATACCCGATGAAAGGTGTGACGTGAGTACGGGTACCGTCGGGTGATTGCGCACCAGCAAGTAGATTGCGACCACCGCCAGACCCCCGGCAAAGATCTGACGCAGCCGATCCTCCTGAACCCTGGCGGCTAGACGGGTTCCGAGGAGAGCACCAATGCTCCCGCCGATCGCAAAGAGCGAGGCTGTCGTCAGGTCAATTCCTTCGTATTGGAGATGGGATATCAGTGCGGCGGCCGAATTAATGGCTATGACAAGGAGCGAGGTTCCGACGGCGAGGCGCATCGGGAGACGCAGCACGATAACCAGGGCAGGCACGATTACGAATCCACCCCCTACTCCAAAAAGGCCGGTGAGAGCGCCGACCGCGGTTCCGGTAGCGAGAACCACCCACAAAGGCCGGGTTGTCCTCCGCGACTCGTGAGCTTCCTCGCTCTTCATGATTGCGGCGCCACGATACATCGAGCCGGCGACCACGAGCATGAGGAGTGCAAATAGAAAGAGTATCTGCCTGCCCTGAATCAAGTGCCCGAGCCAGGTTCCGGCTACAGCGCCAACCGTTCCAGACAGCCCCAAAGCAATAGCGGTATTGACGGCCACGCGGTGTTGACGCCAATGTCCCAATGAGCCAATCAACGCGCTGACCCCGACGACGACGAGCGAAGTTCCGATTGCCGCGGCGACAGACTCCCCAAGAGCGTACACCAGGAGGGGCACTGTGAGAATCGACCCGCCTCCACCTGTCAGGCCGAGGGAGAATCCGACGATCATTCCCAAGAGCACCAACAAAACAACGTGCATTTTGCCTGACCGAGTGACCCGAGCTACGAGGTCGTGGGCAGACCGGCTCTGCTCCAGGCGACCATCCCACCTTGCAAGTTCACCGACCGCGCATGCCCGGCGCCGGCGAGTGTGGCAGCAGCGGAGGCGCTACGATTCCCGGTTCGACACACGAAGATCACCTCCTCTTCTTTCAGAAGTTTCGGCAGATGCTCGTTGATTTGACGAAGTGGAATGTGTTTCGCCCCGGGAATGTGCCCCGACTTCCACTCTCTTGGCTCGCGCACGTCGACGAGGATCGCCTTCAATTCGCGCTTTCGGTTCCATGCTTCTGAAGGTTCTACCTGCATGAGATTTTGCGAGCGTTTGAAAAGCCAGGCCATTTCGATTCCCTCCCGCTGTTGTTATAACTTGTTATATCATGCGCCCGGAATGGGTCCTGATCTCACAGCTGAACGCCAGGCACATGATTTCTTTTCCGTTGTTCACAGTCCTGTAGGAAAAGGGTAAGACATTGGAAGGTTTCGTCACTCAGAATGGACGAGGGCCGTTCTCGATCTCTGGCCGGCTCGCTATCTGGAGTCGTCCGGTGCTGAAAATCACCTACTGTAAGGAGCTCAATGAATCGCTGGAAGAAGTCGTTGATTATGCTCGTGTTCAGTCTCATGCTGGTCGCTATTCCGCTGACAGCGCTCGCAGCGTCCTCTTTTGCCCGCGCCCGCCACGCCCGCGCCAGACACGCCGTGGTCGGGCACGTCGCTTCGGTTGAGGGCGTCTCGCCGGCGATGTTGCGTAAAGACATCAAGGCCGGCAAAACCCTTCTTCAGATAGCCGGAACCAAGTACACGTCGGCTAATGCACTGGCGAATGCCCTTCTCGCGCCCGTCAAGGCCAGGCTGAATCACGCTGTGGCTGTGGGGCGCATCGGCTCGCCTCAGGCCAAGAACAGATACGCTCGACTTTATGCTCGAGTAGCCCAGCTCGTAACGATGCCTCATCCCAGGCTGGCTCTTGTAAATCGCGCCCGGGGCATCAAGGCGACCCGATTACTCAAGCACGCCGTGCTGAAAACGCTTGCAGCCTCATGCAAAACTACAACGACCGCCTTCAGGACAGGGTTCCGAGCGGGTCGTCGGTCTCCTCTCGGGGTGTGCCATGCAACAAATCCCGCGATCAACAAGGGTACGCTGGTGAGCCGACTTGTTGCTACGGTTAAAGTTCGGCTTGACGCTGCCTCGGCCTACCATCCTGGTCTAGCCAAGCACGAGAGCCAGATATTGGCCTTCGTCACGCGCAGACTGAATACCTGGGTCACGAGAACCCGGCCCGCGCGCACCTAACGACAGCATGTCTCGGTAGCATCGGTTTAAGACGGATAAGAGTCAGTCATCCGTCATAGCGGTGCTTCCTGCTTTCACCAATTGATTTTGACTAACTAAGAGGAGGACGACATGAAACGGCTAATTCTCGTATTGGGCGCTCTCGGCTCGCTGCTGCTGGGACTTGCCTTGCTCCCCCCGCTGGCCCCTCAGGCCGGCGCCACTGCTACGGGGATCCATAAGATCCGGCACGTGATAATCATCATGCAGGAAAATCGATCCTTTGACAGCTACTTCGGCACCTATCCGGGAGCGGTCGGCATCCCGATGAAGAAGGGGATACCGACCGTGTGCAGTCCAGACCCGGCAACCAAGAAATGCATTAAGCCGTTCGTCAATCACAACGACAAAGATGCAGGTGGACCTCACATCGCGGCCGCCTCTGTGTCCGACATCAACGGGGGCAAGATGAATGGGTTCGTAGCGACTGCCGAGGCGGGAGCGAAAGCTTGCAAAAATCCGGCAAACCCGAACTGCGTCAACGGCACGAACGGCAATGCCACCGGCGTCATGGGCTATCACGTCCAGAGTGACATCCCGAACTACTGGGCCTACGCGAAGAACTTCGTGCTACAGGATCACATGTTCGAACCCGTGTCCTCGTACAGTCTCCCCAGCCATCTCTACATGGTCTCGGGTTGGAGCGCTAACTGCTCCACCGCGAATCCCATGAGCTGCCACACCGTCATCGGCAAGCCGAAGCAGCGGTCTTTGGCTAACCCCACACCATTTGCCTGGACAGACATCACATATCTTCTCCAGAAGTACAAGGTCAGCTGGGGCTACTATCTCGATCATGGTGCTCAGGCGCCCGGGCTTAAGAGAAGCGGCGGTAACAAGAAGATCGGAGTTCCGCCCATCTGGAATGTCATGCCCGGCTTTACGGACGTACATCAAACACATCAGGCAAACAACGTCCAGAACCTGACCAACTTCGTGGCTCAGGCGAAGAGAGGGACCCTGCCAAGCGTCTCGTGGATTATCCCAGACCCTGCGGACAGCGAGCACCCCGCGAATCTCGTAAGCACCGGCCAATCGTACGTCACAAACTTGATAAACACCGTGATGAAGAGCCCGGACTGGAACAGCAGCGCTATTTTCCTCGCCTGGGATGACTGGGGCGGCTTGTATGACAACGTGATGCCGCCGAAGGTTGATGCCTACGGCTATGGATTGCGCGTGCCTGCAATGGTAATAAGTCCTTATGCCAAAAAGTCATACGTGGATCATCAGGTTCTCTCGTTCGATGCCTACCTGAAGTTCATCGAAAACGATTTCCTGAGCGGCGCTCGGCTCAATCCGAAGACTGACGGCAGGCCGGACTCACGTCCAGATGTCAGGGAGAACTCCAAGACTCTCGGTCCTTTGGCGGGCGCGTTCAACTTCAATCAGAAGCCACGAGCTCCAATGATCCTGCCGGTGAGTCCTAAGACTACGCTCGTGGAGCCGACACACTGAATTCGCAGCCGGCTTCAATCTCGTGCACGAGGCGTACTTTGATGCCTCGTGCATGGGCGGAGTCTGGGAGGTACCCTAACCGTTTCCCTTTCATTTCTTTTATGGAGCTTGAACCAGGATATAAGAAAGTTCTATATGTAGGGTAGACGTTTGCCCTCAGCCATCGCGGTGCCCGCGAGTGCCCGGCTCCTGAATAGGTGTGGGTTGGCTGACGGGAAGTCTTGCATTGGGATATCCAGACATGAGTGCGCTCCGTCGAGCCCTGATTGAACCGGCTCGCCCTTCATCTATCTCGTCTCGGTCCAATGCCTATTGGTACGTCGTCGCGACAGTGTGTCTCGGTGCTTTCATGGGGCAGCTTGATGCGAGCATCGTCACCCTGGCGCTTCCAAGTTTGGCCCACGACTTCCACGTGACGATCGCGGGAGTGGAGTGGGTTAGCTTGTCCTACTTGCTGGTACTCGTGTCCACGGTGACGGCCTTCGGACGCGCAGCCGACATGGTCGGCCGCAAGCTTCTCTACGTCTATGGATTTGGGATTTTTGTGCTCGGCTCGGCTCTCTGCGGATTCGCACCCGACCTCGGCTGGCTCATTGCGGCGCGGGTGCTCCAGGCCGTCGGCGCCGCCATGCTGCAGGCCAACAGCGTCGCACTCATCGTGCATGCGATGCCGCGCGACAAGCTGGGTCGAGGACTCGGCGTTCAAGGGGCGGCGCAGGCCATGGGGCTAGCGCTGGGCCCGGTCATTGGAGGACTCATAGTGGGATTGGCCGGATGGCGGTTAATCTTCTTTGTCAACGTACCGATCGGCATCCTCGGCATGGTGCTTGGCTGGTTCTTTCTTCCGCGAAGCCGGGAGTTAGAAGCAGGCACTACATTCGACTGGTTGGGCACTCTGCTCTTCGTCCCAGCCGCCGGAGCCCTACTGCTGTCGCTGTCGGAAGCGGCGCGAGTTGGCTGGACGTCGACGCAGGTCGTCGTGCTCGGGGCTGTTGCAATAGTCATCTTCGTTGCCTTTGTCACGTGGGAACGACGCGTGCAATCTCCGTTGGTCGACCTCAACTTGTTCCGCCGCGCGACGTTCTCGGCCGGGATCAGCAGCGGCCTGCTCGCCTACCTTTTGCTCTTCGCGGCGCTCTTTATCATTCCGTTCTTTCTCGAGACCCAGCGTCACTACACGGCAGTCGCCGCGGGACTCGAGCTGGCCGCGTTGCCGGTAGCCCTTGGTGCAGTCGCCCCTTTTGGGGGACGGATCACAGACCGATTTGGGACGCGCGTTGTCACAACAGGCGGAATGGCGGCAGTGGCGATCGGATTTTTCATGCTGGCCGGGGTACCGCACGGGAGCCCGGTGCGGGTAGCGGGGCTGGCGACGATCGGAGCCGGACTTGGCTGCTTCATCCCGGCGAACAACGCAGCGATCATGACGAGCGCGCCACGACAGCATTCGGGCATGACAGGCGGAATCATCAACCTGACTCGGGGACTGGGCACTGCCCTCGGGATCGCCCTCGCCGGCCTGGTTTACACCGCCGCAATCAGTTCGGGCAGGGTCGGCTCCGGAACGCGAGGCTTTGTCGTGACGATGATCTTTCTGGCTTCGTTGGCTATCGCGGCGGCCGGTATCTCCCGATTTCAGTCGCCAAGTTTCAAGGGGCCCGCTGTCAAGTAGGGCGGAGAGTTCGAGCACGTAGCGGCCGTGGCCATCGCTGCCCACAAAGGAGCCAAGAGGTAGTGTCGAGGGCAGCCCGAGGGCTGCCTTTGTCGCTTGTGTGCGAACGTCCTAGTGTGCCTGCAGTAGGTCGTTCATCGGTTTAACGTTGGCCGTGTCGCATGTGTATGCGAGGCATCCTAGATGCCAGGCATCTTCTATCGTTGCCAGCATCGAATAGTGATTGTACGGCTTCATCGAGGCCCTTGAGAGTCCGCCAGAGGCATATGAGCTAGCATTGTGGCCCCGGCCATGGGATGGGCCGGAGATCACGAGGCTGAGCACGCGCCCTCCGCCCTGTCCGGCAGGCGAGTCGCAGCAGCCACTTGCATCCGGGTAACCCATGTAACGCTGGTGCTCCCCGGGTAATCCGACTCATCCCACTGGATAAGATGACCGAGCCCTCGCGCCAAGCCCGTCGACGACATGATTTGCTGAACTGTTGACTTCAAGAACTCGTCGCCCATCTTGATAGTGCTCTGGATTTGGGAGTAGTCGCACGGATCCGAAGTGGTGGGCGCGGCCACACCGTGCATGTCGTGGCACTGGTCCGGGCTTATCCAAGAGTAGTTTGGAACGGTGTCTTTCTTCAGGTCAGTGGCGAACTGACAAAGTCGACGATGTTCGCGATTCGGGCAGGGCTGCTCTGAATATGGTATCCGAGACTTAATAGACCAGACTGTTAGTTGCCGAAGTGAGCTCGGCCACAGAGCGGGAGTGCTGCTACCCCTTCCGCGTCCTTCGCGAGCGATTCTGGAGACAATGTCGGATTTTCATGCACGGACCGCATACCAGAAGCTGCCACCCAAGTCCCGGATATCTCGCATAAGTTCAGCCATAGGAGTGAATTCGGCGACCTCGACGGTCTCGGCAACTCCCTTCTCCATCAGACGTACTCCGTCCCTTGGAACCCCATGACAACCGCGAGTCGGAGGCGACCGCGGCTGAAGCCATGACAAATGGGATAGTGGCCAACTCCGCGACCTCCGGGCCATGGGTCACATGATCACGAGCTTCTCTCCGGCTCTGTCCATTACCTTCCTCCAACTGTTTGATTGACTTTTGCGCTTACTTCCTTTGATAACTTTCTGCCTAGAACGAGTCTCTCACGATGGATTCCTCGATTTCAACAACGGGTGCGGCAGAAGGGGCAGCACTACTCAAGGCCGAGGTGCATGGCTATATGAACAGGTTGACGTTGGCTTCGTCCGCTTCTCCGAGATAGCTACCGACGCCGGCAAACTCAATCCCATCGACAAGCTCTTCGGGACCGAAGCCCATCACATCCATTGACATGGTGCATGCCACCATCTTGACGCCCTGCTCTCGGGCCGAGGCAATCAACTCTTCCAGACACATCACATTGCGCTGCTTCATAACCTTCTTCATCATTACGGCGCCCATGCCGCCGAAATTCATCTTGGAAAGGCCGAGCTTCTCCGGACCTCGCGGCATCATCGCCCCGAACATCCCCTGTAAGGCGCTCTTGTGCGCCTTCACTTTCTTGGACTTGCGGAGGATATTGAGACCCCAGAAGGTGAAGAACATAGTCACGTCGTCCCCCATAGCAGCAGCCCCGTTGGCGATGATAAACGCCGCCAGGGCCCGGTCCAACTCGCCACTGAAGACAATTAACGTCTTTTTGGACGTGTTCACTTCGACTCTCCTATGTTTTTGTTGCGTACGCTTGGCGTAAGTAATGCGATATGTCCTCGAAGAGCATGGAGTCGCCGGCGCCGCGGCGGAGATTGACCAGGCAGAGCGGGCACATGGTCACCCCGACCGGAGCTGTCTCCCGCAGCTGGGCCACGCGGCGCTCGGCGTTGGCCAAGGCCTTCTCGGGGTACAGCGACTCGGCAGGGCCGCCGCAACACCACGTCAGACGCCCCGCGTTCACCGGTTCTTTGACAGAGATCCCAGTCCCAGTCAGCAGAGATCGAGGCTCTTGAATTACGTTCTCGGAACGCGCGTAAATGCATGAGTCATGGAGCGCCACTGAGCCTTCCAGGGGTCTTCCTACCGTCATCTCCTGGTCTGCCAGCACTTCCAGATAGCTCCTGACCTTTATGTCGTAGCCTTCGATCATCCTGGGATAGACCGACCTGAGCATGTTCGTCGTATGCGGATCGACAGTGATGACGCGTTTGACACCGTTCCGTTTGAGGGCCTCATAGACTCGAAGGGCATGACGCGCAACGGCGTCGTCCAGACCCAGGTCGTAGGCCAGGGCACCAGAGTACAGGTCATCGCGATAGAGATAGCCGAAGACGATGCCGGCCTGCTGAAGCAGCACAGCGACGTCGATCAAGATTCGATCGTATTGCGCCCTGGTTTCGGCCGACGGGCGAGCCATAAGGGCCGATATGTTGACCGCCCGATTCAGGCTTCGCCCGAGCTTGGTGAATCGCGCCAAGCGTGATTCAGCCAACCGCTCCTGGGTTCGCACCAAGGACTGGATATAGGGAGTGAGCTGGTACATTTGGCCCGTGTACAGGACCGTCTCGCCACCCTGCGACAAGTTCAGCGAGCGGGCCCAGTTGGTAGCCCTTCTGGCCGATATCGGCAGGACCGAGCCACGCAATCGGAGGTTATCGCCAAGAATGCCGATCGTATCACCCGTTGGCAGTGGCATGCTTTCCTCCCCCTAGAGGTCAAAGACGGTTTGATTGATATAGCGACGCAGTGAACGAATGTTCTCGGCGATATGCACGCCGGCGGGACAGCTCACCTCACACCTCTTGCAGAGCAAGCACGAGAAAACCGCCTCTGTTTCAGCCGGCAACCGCTCCTCCATTCCCAGTAGAACCTGATGAAAGAGCTTCCTCGGCAGTATGTCTATGCCCATGGGACAGACGGCAGTGCATACCCCGCAGTTCATGCAGGCAAGGGCGTCGAAGGGGCCGACCCGGCGAACCTCATCTGCCAGGTTCGGATTGAGAAGCGCCGTCATGAGGCTCTCCGTTCGACAACGTGATAGTGGTAGTAGCCGTCGTCGTCCACGTCGTTGCCCTCCTTCACCAGCCCGTATCGGCGCAGCCCCATCACCCAAAACATGACTTCGTGCGCCGGTCGGTCTATGGCGGCGGCAAGCTGCGGGACGGTTAGAGGCTCCGGTGACAGCGCGTTTAGGATCGGCTCTCGCATCAGCAACTCGTCACGGACGATCTCGCGCACGTCACGGTTTCCGTTGTTCATGGCATTGCCTCCAGCATTCCGTCGATCATCGCTTTGACCTGAACATCGGTGTAGCCCTGTAGATTAATGGCATTGGTCGGGCATACGGGAACGCATCCGCCGCAGCCCTTGCACACAGTTGGGTCGACGGTTGCCGTGTCCCTGCCGCTTAGGCTGATCGTGCCGATGGCGGAGTACGGACATGCCTTCCGGCACTCTTCACAGAGGGCGCATAGATCGGGGTCGACAACCGCGACCAGAGGTTCGAGCTCGGCAGAGCCTTTCTTCAGGATCGCGGCCGCCTGCGTAACAGCGGCCAGACCAGAGGCCGCGCTTTCTGCCGAGTTCTTGGGACTCTGGCAAGCGCCGCAGATCAGCACGCCATCGACCATGGTTTCTACCGGGCGGAGCTTGGGGTGAATCTCGTTGAAGAAGCCATCTTTGCCTACGGGCAGCTTGAGGGCTCTGACGAGCTCATCGTTCTGTCGCGGCTCCATGCCGGTGACGAGCACCACAAGATCGACCGGTATCCGGACCTCATCGCCGCCGGACAGCAGGTCCCGGATGGTGACGGCCAGACGGCCGCCATCTTGCGTCACCGATGGCGGTTCATCGTCGGGAAACTTCAGAAAGAGAGACCCCGCTTCCCTGGCGGCGCTGAACATCAGCTCATATTTTCCGTAAGTGCGGATGTCGCGGTACAGGTGGTATTGGTGAACTGTCGCATCGCGTGCGGACACTTGTAGAGCACAATGTGATGCGGCAGTGCAGCAGTATCGGGAGCAGTACTGGTTGGCAGGGCGTCCACTCGGAGTTTGGGCGTGCGGGTCCTCCCGGCTCCCTACGCAATAGACGTAGGCGATGTCTTTGACGGGCTTTCCGCGGTACACCAGGGGACCGGGCGTCGCCTTGACCAACTGGTTGAAGTCTGGGAGCGTCAGAACACCTTCAATGCCATAGCCAAACTCGCCCGCCTCAGGCTGATAGCTGTCAAATCCAGTAGCGACGATGATCGCTCCGACGTCCACCTGGATGGTGTCGCTTCCAATGCGTATGCTGGCCCGATGATTGCCAAAGCTGCCAGACTTGCTGACAACGGCAGCCTCCGTGAACACGGTGATGTCCGGACGTTGCCGGATCTCAGCTACGAGCTGCGCGATCAACCGTCCCCCATCCTTCCCGTGGGGGTACATCTCGCCGAGCCCTTTCACCCATCCCCCGAGCTCAGCGGAATTTTCGACGAGATACACGGCGAGGCCGAGGTCGGCCAGTCCTATGGCAGCCCTAAGCCCGGCAATCCCACCACCAATGACGAGTACCTTGGGCACAGTTTCGACGACTGTGGGAAGAAGCGGGCAGGTGAACCGAGTGCGGGCAATGCCGCCACGTACCAGACGAATAGCCTTGGTCGTGGCACCTTCGCGATCGTCGGTGTGGGCCCAAGAACACTGCTCGCGGATGTTGACCTGAGTGTACTCATACGGGTTCAGGCCCGCGCGTTTGGCGACCTCTCGAAACGTGGTTTGGTGCAGCTTCGGAGAGCACGACGCCACGACCAGGCCGTCGAGCTTCTGCTCTTTGATGTCGTCGACGATCTCCTGTTGCGTGGCGTCTGAACAGGTAAACATCGCGGTCCGTGCCACGGACACACCAGGTTCCGACTCGACTGCGGCGATGACCTCGTCGACATCGACATAGTCAGAGATGTTGCCGCCGCAATGGCACACGTAGACGCCGATCTTCCTATCGGTCATAGCTGCGCCTCGGCGTATTTGGGCCTCTCAACCCGTTCTGACAGGTCGCGGCGTTCCGTTTTTCTCAAGGCCTCGAGATGCGCGGCGGCTTGAGCGACCGCGGCTCCGGCGTGGAGGATAGAGTCAGGGATATCCTTGGCTCCCGAGGCAGCTCCCGCGACGAACACACCCGGCATGGCGGTACGGCCCGGATTGAGGTCCTCCTCCGGCTCGTCCACGTAGTCGTAGTCATCGAGGGCCAAGTCGCCGCCGGCGAAGAGCCGAGCCGCATCACCGTTCGGCTGTACTCCCACCGCGAGAACGACCAGGTCGTAGTCGGCCTGAGCGGCGCCGCCGGTCTCAATGTCCTCATAGTGAAGGGTCAGGTCGCCGTCGTCCTTCTCTTCTATGCCTCCCACGCGTCCCTTAATAAAGGTGGCTCCCATGGAGGCGGCTTGGCGGTAAAACTCGTCGTAGCCTTTACCGACCGCTCGCATGTCAATGTAAAAGACAGTGACATCGGCCAGAGGGAGGGCGCCCATGATGAGCTGGTTCTGCTTCACGGAATACATGCAGCAGATCTTTGAGCAGAGTGGGTTGCCCACAGTCTGGTCGCGCGATCCGGTGCACATGATGTACGCGATGCGGTCGGGGGCCTTTCCGTCGCCCGGCCTCAGCACAGTATTGTACGGGCGAGTAGGAGCAAGGAGGCGGTCCATTTGCATGCCGGTGATGACGTTCTTGAACTTGCCGTACCCGTATTCCGGCTTCAAATCCGCAGGGAACAGCTTGAACCCAGTGGACACGATTACAGTGCCGACATGGACCTCATCCTCCTGTCCCTTCATGTCCAAGTTGATTGCGTTCGCGGGACAGGCGGCCACGCACTCATGGCACTCGGAGCAGACACCGCAGTCGAGACAGCGTCCCGTACTGTACAAGGCCTCCTCCATGGTCAGGGCAGGCTCGATCTCCGCAAAGCCCGCAGCTGCTCCCGCGTGACCGTTCGAGGCGGATACTGGATTCAGTCGACTGTGGAATCGCTGCCTTGCCAACACATCGGTCTTCTGCACGGGCGGCAACACAGGCTCAAACTCGGCCGAATCAAGAGGAAGGCCGCGGAGCCAGCGGTCGATCATGAATGCTGCCCGACGCCCGTGTCCGACAGCGGTGGTGATCATGGACGGGCCGGAGACTAAGTCGCCGGCGGCAAAAACAAACGGCACCCGCGTTTGCAGGGTATCGGGGTCGGCGGCAACAGTCTTGTTGGCGTTGAGGGAAAGCTGACGTTCAAATGCCGCCGTATCGGGCCGCATGCCGACGGCAACAATGACCACATCGCACGGCAGATCGTCGACGATTTTCTCGTCATACTGAGGGTTGAATCTGCCGTCACCGTCAAAAACGGAGCTGCAACGCTTCAACGTCACGTTCGTAAGGGCCGTCCCGCCCATGAACCGACTTACACCCCAGGAATCGTGCAGTGCGACGCCCTCGGACAGCGCCTCGTCGACTTCCCAGTCGTACGCAGGCATCGTTGGTCGCGATTCGAGACAGACCTGCCGAACGCTGGCGGCTCCAAGACGTAAAGCGGTGCGGGCGGCATCGATAGCTACGTTACCTCCGCCGACGACAACCACACGCTTGCCTTTGACATTGGGCACTGGACCGATTTTCGCGGAACGAAGAAAGTCCAAGGAGTCGTTGACTCCCATAAGCTGCTCGCCTGGAACGCCGATCGTGGCTGGAGCATGCGTGCCGGTGGCAAGCAGAACGGCATCGTAGCCGGCGGCGCGGAGCTCTTCGAGGTTTTCGACCTTCACACCCGTGGCAGTCTCCACGCCGATCGCGGTGACGTTTGCCACATCGTCGTCCACTACATGGTTCGGCAGCCGGTAGGCGGGTATGCCCAATCGGAGCATGCCGCCAAGCTCATTGGCGGCCTCGAAGATCTTCACTCCGTAGCCCTTCAGTCGCAGCTGCCACGCGGCAGTCAGACCAGCCGGCCCGGATCCGACGATCGCTACCCGCTTCCCGTTCGCGGCTCCGGGCTCAATCGAGAGAGGCGTCCCGGCGGAGTAGTGAGTGTCGGCCACAAGACGCTTCAACCGGCGAATGGGCACTGTACCTTCGAGGATGCCCCTGGTGCATTCACTTTCGCATGGGGCATAGCAAGCGCGCCCGAGTGAGCCGACGAGGGGTGTGGCTTCTAGGACCAGGTTAAATGCTTTCTCGGGCTGGCCGGAGCGGATGAGGGCGACGTAGCCATGGGCTTTGATGCCGGCAGGGCAGCCGTCGGTACACGGAGACGTGCCGAGGCGATCGATGACAGCTTTCTTGGGAACCGCTTGCGGGAAAGGGATATAGGCAGCCCGGCGCGAGACCAACCCGGCGTTGAACTGATCGGGCACAGCGACATTGCACACCGGCTCACACAACTGGCATCCGGTGCAAAGGGACGGGTCGACGAAGGTGGGCTTGCGGTGGATCTTTGCGGTAAAGCGTCCCATTCCATCAGGCTCAATCCCTGCGATTTCAGAGTATGTGAGCACAGTGACGTTAGGGTGATGAATCGTGGCTGCCATCTTGGGCGTAGAGATGCAGCTCGCGCAGTCGAGGGTCGGAAACACCTTGCTCAAAAGGATCATCTTCCCCCCGATGCTGGCTTCCTTTTCCACCACGAGCACTTTGTAGCCCATGTCGCCCAACTTCAGGGCTGACTCCATCCCGCCGATTCCGCTCCCCACAACCAGAGCGTCGTAGTTCATGCCGAAGCCTTTCTCTCCTCAGCGGTCTCGCATAGGAGTGTGTCCGCGACCCCGGGCGGCACGGTCGCGGACTTCTCAGGATCACGCGTCCCTAACCCAGACAGAGCCTCAGAGAACTCACGCATGTAGTTCGCGAACGGCTCAGCGCATACCGAACAGATGGCCGCCATGCGCACCCGCCTGGGCTCGTACCCGTTCTCGTCGAGCAGTCGCTGCGCCTCGGACACGATTGCGGAGGCTCGCTGGGCGCAGTCGGGTCGGTATGCACACTCGTCACCATCGGCAGCTATGAAGATACCGTCGAATCCGTGTTGAACGGCATAGAGCACCCACCCAGGCTTGATGCCACTGCTGCAGGGCACGCTAATGGTTACGGCCTCGGGGGGGTAGTGCAGGTGCGAGCTACCTGCCAGGTCGATGCCCGGATCCGAGATGTTGTTAGTGGAGAAAACGAGGATGCTGGGTCGGTTATCCGGGTCTCCCGCCACTTTCCCTGAAGTCATTAGCGAGCCCGTCTCACAAAGAGCCGCCAGTAGCCCGCTTCCTCGATCACACCCAGGTACTCGTGGCCCATCTTCTTGGACCAGGCTGGGAGATCCTTCTGAGTCCCGGTGTCGGTCGCTAGTACTTCCATGATTCCGGAAACTGGAACATCGGCCATGCCTTTTTTGGCGGCCAGAATCGGACCGGGGCAGGACGTTCCTCTGGCGTCTACGACTTTGTCAGCCTTCAGCGATGCGAGGTCTTCGGCCATTGTCGTCATTTCGTTCCTGGATACTCCTTTTGATTTCGTTTCTTTCAGACGCTGTCAGTTAGAGAAGATGCTGTCATCTAAACGTCTTCAGCCTCATCCTGGGCCGAGTGATCAGGGGGGTCGAGATACATGAGCCATTCCGTGTCGCGCATCAGATCGAGCCGATGTCTCAGTACGGGATTGTCCACGGACTGCGACGCGTGGCGCGCAATTGCCTCGAGCTGTCTCGAGCGGTCCACGTGAAGCACCACATCGACGGCGTCCGGACTGCGTCCGTTGAACTTCGTTCCGAACTGGAAGTTCAGCTGCTTGGCCACCCGATAGGGGATAACCCAGGCAAAGACGGGGATGCCGGCGGCTTCCGCGGCACAACGTGCAGCGGCGGTGGCGCGCCGATGATCGTCGTGACCGCTGACACCTTCAGGGTCGAACACGAGAAGGGCCCGGGCCTTCGTGAGTTCGATGGCGGAAGCGACCTCTTGGACGAGATCAGAGAGCGGCACAGCGGTCAATCGACCGTCGCCATAATCGAGTAGCCGGGTCGATCGCAGCCCGAGAACACGAACGGCTTGCTCCAGCTCGTCTTTCCTTCGATCGACCAAGTCGGGGCTTCCGCCGAGGGTCGAGGCTTCGCCATGGGTGAGACAGATCAGGGAGACGTCAGTTCCGTCCTGCGTCAGGCCGGCGATGATCGCTCCCAGCCCGAAGCTCTCGTCGTCGGGATGCGCGCATACCGCGAGGACAGACCTAAGGCCGGCCAGCTGCGGACAGGCGAGCCATCGCTGGGGTCCCGTCGAGCCCATGATGATATCGAAGCTTTGCACGGACCCCACCATCACTTGACTGAGGTCTGACTCGACACAACACCAAGAGCAGGTGATATCAGGCAGAACCGAACATTCGCCGCATTGATCATCACGGGGCCGCCGACCCGAGGGTAGTGCCCGGCGGCGAAGTGACGCCGCCAGCGACGCCGACGAAAGCCCGGTATCGAAGGTCGAGAGGAGTCATTTCTTCACGACACGCCGCATCATCGGATCGCCTCCCTCCCGTCGATCGCGTCGCGGAACTCACAGAAGGCGGCGTATGCTCGTGGTCCGTATATCGTTGCCGGACCACCATTCATAAGGAAGGTCACGCCGATGGCCTCTGCAGCCTCCTGCTTGGTGGCTCCAGCACGAGCAGCGGACTGAGCGTGAGACGCAATACAGCCGTCACACCGTTCGATCACAGCAATAGCGAGAGCGATCAACTCCTTCGTCTTAGCTTCGAGAGCCCCGGAGGCGAACGCCGCGCGGCTGAGCTCCTGGAACCCCTGGTAGACGGCAGGTGTACTTTCCCGAAGGGAGCGGTGGAGAGGTCGCATCTCATCGAGGACGGCGGACCCATACGTACCAGTAGACTCTTCGCGTAGCAATTCCGATGTCGTCATCTATACCTCCAACGAGTTTCAAGGGACTTGTTGCGGTCCTACATATACGGTAGGGGGTATAGCATCGGAAGGGAATAGGGTCCTGACCTGATATTTCGGTGTTGATTAGACGACGGGAAACGCTCGACGTCATGGCCTAGTCGGTTACATGTGACGCACGACGCGACGATGACGTCGCCAACCGCATTCAGTAGCCGTCTCGGTGAGGTCGGATATCAGCGGGCCCGATAGTAGCGCCGGTTCCCGACTCAAACAGGGATAGCCGGGCGCTGCTGACCGCCGCCGGAGGTTGAGCTCCGAAGCGGCCTCAGCCTCGGCTACGTTCCGACGGGCCGAGCCACCGCGCGCACCAAGACGTCGATGGCGTTGCGCTCGCCGTCGTCGGTTGCGACCGGACGCAGCACCTGCCCGGCATGGATGACGTCGAATCCTTTAAGAGCGGAGACGACGCCTGAGGCGTTGTACAGGACCGACGCGTCCTGAGGCCCTCCGACGCCTTTAGTAATGTTGGCGGAATCGTGCCCAATCACGAGCAGCGTGCCTCCCGGAAGAACTGCAGAAGAGGCGGAGGTCAGGACTTGGATCCATTCTTCTAGCGGGAGATGGATGTACAACAGAATCACGAGATCGAATGCGCCCGGCTCGGGATTGTAGTTGAGCAAGTCCTCCACGACCCAGTTGATGGCGACTCCCCTCGCTCTGGCTATTTCCGCGCCCTTCTCGATTCCGACCCTAGAGAAGTCAACTGCGGTGACGTCCCAGCCCAGCTCAGCCAGCCAGATGGCGTTCCGGCCCTCGCCGGCGCCGAGATCGAGCGCCCGCCCAGGAGGCAGACCGCCAACTTCCTCACTTAGAAACCTGTTAGGTCCAGCCGACCAGACCAGCTCACTCGCGGAGTATCGTTCATCCCAGGCGCGCTGACGCTCTGCAGAAGCTCCGTTCATGCGTTGGATCCACCACTGTTCTGTCCATGGAGCGATGTCAGAAGTTCTGCGACCCTGCGCAGCCTCCGACGCGCTTCCTGGGCGATCTCCAGCAGCCCAGGGTCGTCCATCAGACCCAGCATGGCAATAGGATCGGCAAACTCCACCAGAGTTCCGCCGTTCGTCTCCCGCAGGACTACATTACACGGCAGCAGCAGTCCAACCTCTGGGTTTGCGGCGATCGCTCGACTGGCCAGGTGCGGGTTACAGGCTCCCAGAATCGTGTACCCAGGAATATCGACGCTTACTTTGCTGCGAAGCGTAGCCTGGACGTCGATTTCGGTCAGCACGCCGAACCCCTCGGCGCCCAGCAGCTCACGGACTTGCCGATCGGCTGCAGCTAGGCCGTCGGGCACGTTTACTTTAAAGCTGATAGCAGCAATGTCGGTACTCATGTCGCTAAAGCTCCAAAAAGGGTCAGTTGAATGTCTGAGCCACGGACGGCAAGCTGGCTCTCATTTACGATCGAAGCGTGCCCAGGGCATTGAGTCCGGCATTGACCTTGGCCATTGCGGCCGGGTCGAGATTGGCCTCCGAGAGGCACTCGCGGAGCCCACAGGTGATCATGACGTTCCCGACACGATCCAGGGCTGCCCGGGCGGCCGACAACTGCTGTATGATGTCGGCGCAATCTCGATGCTCCTCGACCATCTTCTGCAGGCCCCGAACCTGACCTTCGATCCGTCTTAGTCTGGCAACTATGTTGGCGGCATCTCTCTCGGACAGAAACTCGCTACTCACTGAAGCAACCGAGCCGGGCGGTTGGACACGCGGGCTGCGATGAGGATTGTAGGCGGACGTCTCGCGAACTGGAGGCCGGCATCATCCGTCCGTATCCTTCCTCCGTGACAAGTCCGTGGACTTGAGAGAGGGCTGCCGCTCGATCGATCACTTTGCCTCCAATAATGGGCCGAGGTGACTTCAATATACCCCTAGGAGTATTATGGAGTCAATCAAGCCGCTGAGAACCCGGTCTCAGCCCCCAAGTGGAGCGGCATCACAGGCCCCACGTATCTTATGCTGGTCTTATTCCATCATGGCAATGAAGGAATTCAACCCCCCAAGCCGTGACGAATTTGAGGTAAGAGCATGTTTGGTGCAATTGCACGCTGGGTGATCGCGCATCCATGGCAGACAATCGCAGGATGGCTCATCGTTGCGGTGGCCGTCATCCTGTTCTCCCCCTCGCTCGAGACCTACACAACGGCGAACCAGCAGACGTTCTTGCCATCCACGTTTCAGTCAAGTCAGGCTCAGGCGGTGGGGGCTAAGTACTTCCCGACGCAATCGGGAGCCACCGGAAGCCTTGTAATCACCCGACACGACCACGGACAGCTCACCCCTGCCGATCAAAAGATGGTGGCGGATCTCGCGACATCTCTGATGGGCGACCATATCGCCGGCCTCAAGGTGGCGCAAGTCACACCTAATTCGCTCTCCACGAACAGCAAGGCCATGCTGGTGCAGGTCGCGTTCAATGGACAGCCTGGGGATGAGGTAGTCAACGATGCAGTCAACAGCGTGCGATCGAAGTCTACTTCATTTCTTGCGGGAAGTGGTCTCGACAACGGCCTGACGGGGAATGCCTCGATTCAGGTTGACACAACGAATGCATACGGGAATGCCGAGACCATAATCACCATTGCAACGGTCGTGGCGATCATGGCGTTGCTGGGGATTATCTTCCGCAGCGTAGTTATTGCCGTGCTCCCGATCATCGTCATAGGCATCGTGCACCAGGTTACTGCCGGGGTCACCGCGTGGCTGGCAGAGCTGTTCAAGTTTCAGGTCGGGTCAGTCCTGGCACCGCTTCTGGTTGTTGTCTTGTTCGGCATCGGAACCGACTACATCGTGTTCATTCTGTTCCGTTACCGGGCACGCTTGCGGACTGGGGAACCGCACACGGACGCCTTGGAATTTGCCTGTAGCGTCGTGGGGAAGGTCGTGGCCTCGTCCGCCTTGACCGTGATGGGCGCGTTCGGCGCCTTATTCGTGGCCAAGCTTGGATCACTTCAGACGCTAGCGCCGGGCCTCCTCGTTGCAGTCGCAGCTATGCTAATCACCGCGCTCACTTTGATCCCGGCGCTATTTACAGTGATAGGCGAGGCGCTCTTTTGGCCATCAGGGCATGGCTCCATGCCGAAACACAACCGATTCGGAACCGAAGGAGCGTTCGTGGCCCGTGCCGCAGGCGTCGTTGCCGCTGCGGTGCTGGTCGTCATTATCGGTCTCACAATCGCCTCGTTCGGCTACAAAGCCACGTACAACACACTAGCCGAACTTCCCTCCAGCACGAAGTCTCAGGTGGCATACAACACGCTAAGCGACAACTACCCGCCAGGTCAGCTTGGTCCGACGCAGATTTATGTTTCAGGCGGAGGCAGGCTCACTCCCCAATCTCTGAGCGGCCTGGTGAAGGCGGTCAGCCCGATAGGCGGCGTGGCGGCCGTGGCGCAACCGCAGTTCAGTACTGACCAGACCGCGGCGCTGGTAAATGTGATCCTCAAGGACAACCCGTATGACGTCACCGCCATTGATCTCGTCGATAATCAGGTGCGCCCGGCAGTACGCGGGACGGTTCCGGGGGATTCGGTGTTTGTCGGCGGACAGACATCGACTCTGGTGGATGTCCGCAAGCAGCTCAACGATGACACGCGGCATGTGTTTCCCGTGGCTGCCGTTCTCATCCTGATCATTCTCGGCTTGCTGCTTCGAGCTATACTGGCCCCAGTCAACTTACTGGTGTGCGTCTTTCTAGCGTTCTCGGCAACGTTGGGCGCAGCCACTTTGCTGTTCCTTCACGCGCTCAACTTCTCCGGCATCGACTATTCACTACCAATCGTCTTGTACCTCTTCGTGGTGGCGATTGGAACTGACTACAACATCCTGCTGGCGTCTCGACTTCGGGAAGAGTATGTAAACGGTTACTCTTCCGCTGAGGCTGCCGGCATTGCCGTTGGTGACGATGGACCGACGGTCGCGGCAGCCGGGCTTATCCTGGCTCTGACTTTCGCCTCACTTATGTTGACCGGAATTCAAAATCTTATCGAGCTGGGCTTTGGAGTGGCTGTCGGCGTCTGCATTGCCGCATTTGGAATGGCACCTCTGCTAGTGCCGAGCCTATCAGCGCTCGAGGGACGGGCTTTCTGGTGGCCGACCCGTTCTCATCCGAGGGGGACAGGATCATTTGACGAGGTGGTCGATGCTCCTGTTGCAACCGGCATCGACTAGGTGCTACCGGGCAGAGGGCCTTGATACGAGGAATTCGTTCCCGCGGCAACAGTGCACGCTGATGCCGCCAAAAGGCCACGATGTAGCCTTCGGCGCCAAGCACGGCGGCTTCGAGAGAGGCGACATCTAGGCGCGTGCTCCGGCTCCCATGCGAGAGCGAGCATCTACTCAATCCAGTCCGTAGCCACGCCTAGTGTCAACCCTTACTGTGTAGGTGAGAGCAGGCTCTTGCGGCTCGCAGCAGTTCTGGCCGGACAGGCATGCGTCTGCAGGACTGCCGGGGCCAGCGGCTGCTGGTTCAGGTTCAGCATCGGCGCCAGGCTGGTGACACTGCCCACGCGCTTGAACTTCGTTAAATGCGGCAGATTGAACGTGTTCTCAACGAACAGGTCTACCGATCGGAAGTCCAACCGCTTGTGGTAGACGGTGTGCGCCCTGGCGTACGGGGAAATCACGATCGTCGGGACGCGGGGGCCAAGCGTGTACGCGGTTTCGTACGGCGGCACGATGTGGTCGTAGAACCCGCCGAAATCGTCCCAGGTCAGAATGATCGCGGTGTTCTGCCAGAGTGGCGACTTCATGATCTGGTTGATGCGTTCGACCGTCCAGTTCTCGCCGGCGCACTCGCTGGCCGGGGGATGGTCGCTGGTCGCCAGGTCGGTGGTCAGCCAGGAGATCGCCGGCAGCGTCCCATTCTGAACGTCCTGGTCGAAGTCGGCAGTCGGCACGACGTGTGCCCACTGCGCTGGATTGTCCCGGATATGCTTGATGGCGTCAAACGTCGACCAGATGTACCCATAGCTCCCCTGCGGCGCCGCGTAGTACTTCCAGCTGACGTGCTTCGCGTTCGCCTCGTCGGCCAGCGTCTGCCCCTTGAAGCACGGGTAGGTGTACTTCGTCTTCCCCGCGCTGTAGACGTGCACCTTGACGCCCGGACCGGCATCACAGCCCCACGATGTCACGAGCTTTCCAGCGTGTAGCGGGTTGTCGATGACGTTGAAGTTCTGCCCCGCGATCGTCACCAGATGGTTCGGAAAGCTGTCTCCCATAACCGTCGAGAAGAAGTGATCGGCCAGCGTGAAGTCGCCGGCGTACGCATAGTAGTTTGGGATCTGCGCCTGCGTGTACTGAGACTCGGAAACGTCCTGGTACCCCTTGCACACCTTGTACGGTTTGCATGGCTTGCAGGTCTTGGTTCGACACTGGATCGCGTTACTGATGTGATAGAAGCGGTCCATCTTTCCGGCGTGGATGGCTCGAATCGCCGTGATGCTGCCATGACTCAAATCTTGACGCAGCCGGTCAGGAGTGACGGTCAGCTTTACTACTCTGGAATCCTCATGCGCGGTGGTGGCTCCATCGGCATGGGGAAAGCGGCCAAACAGGTTGTCGAAGCTATGGTTCTCCCGCACGATGATGACGATGTGCTGAATGGGATCGGACGCTGAGACACTCTGGCGTGGGCTCGCGGCCCAGCCGGTCGGAGACCAGCCTCCTCCGAGCACAAGAACCAGACCAACTAGGACTGCTATACCACCGGCTGTAAGGACTCTCATCGGTGAAATCGACTGCACGATCCTAGACCTCCTCTCGGATAATGGGAGGCGCCGCCATTTGTGCGGATTGTGGTTCTGCGAACGTCATGCTGTGATACAATCCCTTCGTCTTGGTTTGATCTTGTCGTCGGTCCACGTTCCCTAACCTGTTGAATATAGCGCTTCAACGATCCCGGTAGGGAAGGGCCCATGGATCGCCCGGGGCGCGCAGCAGCTACCCGCAATAAAGGCTCAGTACATGGATATCCCAATTGAGATGACTAAGGAACGTGATTTCGAAGATGCCTGATCGCAACTCGGCCTGTAGCAGGACGATCACGCGACGGGATCTGCTGCGCTACGGCGGCATGCTTGGCTTTGGCGCAATTGGTGCCTCGATGCTGGCGGCGTGCTCTCCGTCCGGCGACCTGGCTGCCCCAGTGGACTCCCCGGGAGCCATCCCTCCGCCGGCGGCCAAGTATCTGGCAATCATAGTCATCGACGGCTGCCGCTCCGACTATCTGAGCTACGGCCACCTCCCCAACCTCCAATCGATGATCGGACGGGGAACGCTTTACACTAATGCCTGGGCCGGGATTATGGAATCGATCACTCCAGCCTGTCATGCGAGCCTCGGCACGGGCTTGTTCCCCAAGAACGATGGTGGCATCCTTGGTTTCTACTGGGAGAACCCTACCACACAGAAGAATCAGGCGTGGGCAAATCTAACGGACAGTCTCGATTCCTCGCAGCCCGGCGGCAGAAGTGCGATCGATCCCGATAGCCTATCCCGATTGCTAGAACAGGCCAAGGCGCCGACCATGGCCGGGCTACTAAAGGAAGTGGATCCGACGGCAAAAGTGTACACGTCCAGTGGCGTGAAGTTTTATGCGGCGGATGCCGTCGGAGGTCCAGACGCCGACTATATCACGTACTTCTGGAACGACGGCCCGAACAGGTACCGTCCGCTCTCAATTCCAGGACACGAGCTTCCTTCGGAGATCATCGACGACCCAGCGTTAAGCACCGACAATTACAGAACGATGAACTACGGTGTTGCCGGAGATCCAGCCGCGGGACACCCCGGGATGCAAGACCAATTGGTAATTGACCTGGCCGTCAAGGTCATACGCGAAGAACGGCCCCGGATCGTTGTTCTGAATCTACCGGAAATGGATTATCCATTTGGCCACTTGAATGGGGGGCCGCACGATCCGGGCTATGTCACCGCGATCATGGAGAACGCAGATAGGGCGATTGGTCACCTCTTTCAGACATACAAGGATCTTGGAATCTTTCATCAAACTGTCTTTGCCTTCTTGGGCGACCACGGCATGATTCCGCTCGAGCAGCTCGTAGACACGAGCCCGATCGCGACGGCGGCGTCCAACGCCGGTACTGAACTGGTCGGAGCAGACTGCCACTCGTCGGGTTTCGTGTGGATCGCGGACCCGGAGAAGGCGTTGAAAACCGCAGAGTTCCTCGATGACGCTGAGATGGCGGGCGTAGCGGCAATCTACTTCCTTGCCGAGGTAGCCGGCCGGCGCGAGTATCTTCCTACCCCTCAAACAGCCGCCTCAGTCCCGCGGCAACTAGATTCGGCATACCGCTACCTCCTGGGTACCATGGCGGGCAGCAACGCTCCTCACGTCGTTCTGCTGTATCGCGAGCGCACGGGGACTCTGGGCGTAGGCGGGTCCCAAGGATGGCTTGGCGACCACGGCGGGCCCACGTGGGCATCCCAGTCGATTCCGTTGATCCTTGCCGGACCTGGCGTGCGTCGTGGCCACCGATCTACGTTTCCTGCCCGCTTGGTAGACATCGCGCCAACATGCTTGAGGCTGCTGGCAGTTCCCTATCCACGCCTAGACGGTGTTGCTTTGGCCGATGCCTTCCGCAAGCCTTCATCGTCGGAGCTGTCAGCTCTGCATCACGTCCGGCTGCAGCTCACGCCGATAGCGGCGACTCTGAAGCGACAGTCTGTGCTCGATGTAGAGTATCTCATGTCGCACAAAGCCGTAAACCCCCCGACAAGTGCGGGGCCGGGGATAGGTACCGGCAGCGGGCACCCGAGTCATAGTAATTCTGGCAACGTACCGCTGGTGCCTAGCTACTAACGCAAGCTAAGACCAACTGAAGTATGAAAAGTTAGGCTTAAGAGGTATACGTCGAGCGTCGCTCGGCGTTGTGCGTCGACCGACATCGCCATGCCTCATACATGTCGCGCCGCCCCTACATATCCAAGTAAGTTAGTCGTTGCAGGGGCCAGCTCACGCTTCTAGGGCTGCGACATGATGGGTTTCAGTGTTTTCATCAGGAGCGGCAGCTTTACACCGTGCCACTTCCGATCGAGGATTCCAGTGGTGGCGTACTGATCGGCGGCATTCGTGCCATTGATTCCAAAATACGACCACCCGATCTCAGGGTTTCGCTTTAGGTATCTCACTATGATCTGGAACCACTGGCCCTGGCTGCCGTGCACCTTGCTGACAACCCACTTCTTGGCGTCGTTGTAGGTATTGAACTCTCCTAGCCAAATCGGCGCCTGTATCCTGGGACGCTTGGAGTTAAGGATGAAGGCCCAATTGGCATAGAAGATCTTCGAAAGGCTGGCAAACGACGTTTTGGAATTGAACTGACTGAGTCGAGTGCGACCGGGACCCCACTCGTGAGGCGAGTACACGAGTTGGTGTGGCACGTTCAAAACCACGGGCTCGACCTTCACTCCCTTGAGAATCCCTCCCCACCAATAGGTCTCGACGCCTCTCGCTTTGCTGGGGTTCGGATACAGCTGCACTCCTTCGACAAAAATCAGTGCGTGAGGATTGACCGAAAGAAGGGCATTACCTGCCGCGGTCGCGGCTCGCGCCCAGTCCGTCCCGGATCTCCAGAGCTTGCTAGGATACTTTCCCCAGGTTGCGCCCTGCTTGAGGTATGTCTTCAGGCTCCAGGGACCGGGACCGTTGGTATGAGGCTCGTTTTTGAGATCGAAGCCTATCACCGTAGAATTGTTCTTGTAGCGTTTCGCCAGCGTCTGCCAATCATGAATCCAGCCCTTCTCCGTGAACTGGTTCCAGAGAGCCTCGATGTGAGCGGTCGCCGGTTTGGCAGCTACGGCAGAGTGGTCATCGAGGATAAGAAAGAGACCGAGACGGCTGGCCGCCGCCACGACCCGGTCCAACACCTGGAGTGGGTGCAGGCCCTTCAGCTCCGGATCTTTCTTTATGTACCTATTATTGACGTGCAGTTTCGAGTTGTACCGTACCATCTGCTCTGAGATCGAAAAACGGATCGAGTTGAAGCCCAGCTGTTTGACCTCGCCAAGAATCGTTTTATACGACTGGAAGTTCAGGCCGGCGGGAACGTAGTTGGTCGTGTCCATGCCGTACCAATCCACGCTGATGAGACGGACCCTGCAGTTATTTTGATCCTCGATCCACGCGCCGCTGGTGTGCAGCCAACCACGGGCTGGGGAGCCGCTACAGGTAGTCACCGCGCTTCTACTATGGGTCAAGCTCGAGAAGCCGCCCTTGTTCATCCATGCCGCACTCCCATGTGGAAGGCCGGTCCCCTGCAGCAGCGACAGGTCCTGCGAAGTGTTCGAGCCCAGTGGCGAGGCGGACGGACCGGCAGCCCGGACAGGTAGCGCTGCGGTGGCAAAGTACTGCCCCGTGTTAGAAATCGCAAGAAGCGTAACGACAGTAGCAACTGCGGCGATTGAACGGAAGACAGGGTAGGATCGCAAGCTCATTTCTCCAGACTTTTGCAGTGATATCGGGGTACACGGCCACGCATCGGTTTTGATTGTCAGCTTACCTCGACCATTTTGTGCCATTCCAATGGAGCACCTGGTTCTTGTTGCCGTTGTAGTTGCCTACGGCCCAGCAGTTGGAACTCGAGGTGCAATCAACTCCGGAGAGGGGTGAAACGCTGCTTTGCGGGATAGGTGCTCTAGTCCAAGTTGAACCATTCCAATGCAGCATTTCTGCAGCGGCCTGCGGGCCACTGTTTTGGTTGTAGGCGCCGACGGCCCAGCAGTCATTGGAGCCGGCGCACGAGACTGAAGCCAAGCCGGTGAGGCCGTCGCCTCCGCCGAGGTGTGGAAGTCGAGCTGCGGACCACTTCCGGCCATTCCACCGCAGAACCTCATTGGCTCCGGTCCCGCCGACCGCCCAGCAGCTCTTCCATGAGACGCAAGCGAGGCTGGACAAAGGATACTCGTGGGCAGGGTCGGCAGCGGGGACCGCCGACCACACATATCCATCCCAGTGAATCGTCTGATTTAAGTTGTAGCCTCGACCGCCACAACAGTGTCCACCTAGTGCCCAGCAGTCCTCAGAAGTAATGCAGGCTACCGCGGAGAGGTTGCTATCGAGGCTGGAGGGTGCAAATAGCAGAGACCAGCTGAACCCGTCCCAATGCATGACGTCACTGACATTGGTTAGATATCCGTTCACTTTGTCTCGCTGCCAGCCCACGGCCCAGCAGTTCGACGCCGACACGCAATCCACACCCTCGAGGGACGAACCCGAGGGAATGCCGTTAGCATCGTCGAGGTTAGGGGTTGACACGAAGGACCAGTGGGATCCGTTCCAGTGAAGTATCTCGTCTCCAGATGCATCTCCTCCCACGGCCCAACAGTTTTGCGAATTCGCGCAGGTTACCGCATTTAGCCCCTGCCCCTGGGCAGAGTGACGATTTGGTGTTGGGATCAGAGACCACTTGAGCCCATTCCAGTGGAGGGCTTGGTTCTTCGTGTTGCTGTAGACACCCACGGCCCAACAGTTCTTTGGTACGGTGCACGTGACGGCATTAAGCATGGAGGCGGTCGGTTGAGGAATAGAAGGGGCACCCTCGGCGACACTCGTTGCAGAGCACAGTGCGAGGACTTGCCCAGCCATCATAACGGCCGCTGCGGCTACTCTGATAAGTAGGCGCACGTTGAGGAAACCGACGACCATAGTTCTAGTCCGTGAGGCTGTTGGTTGGACCGCCTTCAAACGGTTTTACACCGGATTGACGTGGAAGCGGTCAAAATCACTGATTCACGCCCAGTAGATGGGGATTGTGGACCTGTGCATGTCTTGGGTACTGAAGCAATCAAAGGTTGACATTTGGGTCTTATCAATTCCCCTGATCACTTGACAGTCCCAAGATGCGTAAACCTCCGCCCATCCTCTTGAGGAGTAATGGTAGTGCTCCAGGGCCCACTAAACCTTAGTAAGCAGAAGCTACAAATTCCTTGACAAAGTCTGAACAAAAGCTTACACGCTGTGCAATCGAGCGCACCGGACTTCTCGGGAGAACGCGATACTGGGGTGCCCCCGTGCCTGGTCTTGTAAGTGTCTGTTAACCAGAAAGTCATATTTTCGTGACATCAGAACAGCTAGTCTAAGTATGCCCAGCTTCCAGGCAGCCAGAGCGTGAGGCGGCCAGCCCTCAGATTGTGGGTTTTGGCGCCCATTGCATTGACGATAATGGTGATCGGCGGTGCTCTGATCGCAGGTGCGTTTTCGACTGAGGGTCCGACCGGCCCACAGTCGGGTGGCGGCCATCCTGGTCAGATAGCTGCCAGCCCGCAGAATAACTCACCAATCAAGCACGTGATCATCTTGGTAAAAGAGAACCACAGCTTCGACAATCTGTTTGGGCGGTTGCCTGGTGTCGATGGTACGACGACGGCCGAAGTCGGCGGGAAGATCGTGAAGCTCAACATCACTCCGGACAGACTCAAGTCGGACATCTACCACAACGGCGATATGGCTTTGCTTGCCACCGACCACAGAAAGATGAACAGCTTCTCGAAACAGCGAGATGCGATCCAGGACGGAAAAGACGTCGCCGATTCGCAGTACACTCGGCGCCAGATACCGAACTACTTCCGTTACGCTTCAACCTACGCAATTGCCGACCACTTTTTCTCAACGATCTTGGGATCCAGTTTCCCCAATCATCTGGTGCTGGTTTCGGGACAGAACGCACACGCTGTCGACAATCCCATACATTTGGCGCCGAAGCCACAATCATGGGGGTGTGATTCCAACAAACAAGCGCGCGTAACCACATATTCGAACGGTAAGCTGGGAAGTACGTTTCCCTGCTTCAACATCAGCTCCCTCGCCGATGAAGCGAATGCGGCTCACAAGAGCTGGAGATACTACGCCGCACCATTCGGGAAACTCACCTACATATGGTCGTCGTTCGACGCCATCAGGAAAGTGCGATATTCACGTCAGTGGAAAACCAATGTCACCGACCCAACGAATTTCGCCGGCGACGTCAAAAGAGGACATCTTGCCGCGATTACATGGCTGGTTCCCCACTTTGTGGATAGCGAGCACCCGAATATGAGCGAATGCGTTGGCGAGAACTGGACCGTGCAGCAAGTGAACACCATCATGAAGTCACCGTATTGGAAAGACACTGCTATCGTCCTGACGTGGGATGACTACGGGGGCTTTTACGACCACGTCCCGCCACCAAAAAGGAATCTATATGAACTAGGGCCACGCGTCCCTCTCATCGTAATCTCGCCGTATACCAGATCCCACTTTGTCAGCCACAAGAACTATGACTTCCGGTCAGTCATGAAGTACATCGAGCAGACATTTCACCTTCCGGCGAAGATGCCGTATGATCGGACCGTGTCGAGCATTGGCGACATGCTTAATCTGCATCAGAAACCTCAACCCCCCAAAGTGCTGTCTACTCGGTCATGCTCGAAAGCCGCCACCAGGGCGAGGGCACAGTTACCTCCCGGATACTGAGTCCGGTTTACAGGCGTGTATGTTCGAAGCGGTCAGTATCGCAAACCACGATTGCCGGACACTACATGTGCAAATCCGCATGCACTAGACCGTGAACCAACCTGGCCCCGTTCGAACTATCACACGCTGACCAATATGCCACTACAGGCGGCCGGGGAGTGAGGAACCTCAGTATCCGGTGACGCGGATGGGCTGAGGGGCGGACGTAGTAGCGCCCGAACAGGATTGCTGTTTGAGAGTCAAGGGAGCGGAGGGGTTCCGGTTCATATTCAACATTCCGGAGATGCTGCTGACGGTTCGGTCGTATCTCATCGTCAGCGGAAGATTGAAATTGTCCTCCACGAACTTCATGATGGAGCGAAAGTCATACTCAGTGTGGTCTATAAAGGATTTCCTGGAATACGGAGAGATCACAATAGCCGGCACGCGTGGTCCCAGCATATATGTCGACTCGACCGGCGGCGCTACGTGGTCGTAAAAGCCGCCAAAATCGTCCCACGTCAGCACTATGGCCGTGCTCTTCCAGACCTTCGACTCCATGACAGCGTTTATTTGCTGAACTGCCCAGTTTTCGCTGGCGCAGATGCTGGCCGGAGGGTGATCGCTGGTGGCGAGGTCGGTCGTTAGCCAGGTAATGCCAGCAAGGCGCCCCTTATTCACGTCGGATAGAAACCGATCGCTGTTGGACACATTTTTCGCCCACTCGCTCGAGTATCGGATGTGCTTAATCTGGTCGAACGTGGACCAGATGTAGCCGAACGTCCCTGGCGGGGGAGCATAATAGCGCCAGCTCACTCCGGCTTTGTCGGCCTCGTCGGCTATTGTCTCGTCATTAAAGCAAGGTTTGACGAAGGTGCTGCGGCCGCGCACGACTGCGGCCACCTTGGTCGTCGGGGCAGCGTCGCAGCCCCACGAACGAAATGACCCTGGAGTTAAGACCGGGTTATCGTAGGTGCCGTTGGCGGTACCGGCGATAAGCGCTAAATGATTTGGGAAGCTAGAGGCCTCAATGGTAGAGAAGAAGTGATCCGCAATGGAATACTTCCGAGCGTAGGCCCAGTAGTCGGGAATCTGCTTTTGATCATACTGGGAGTCAGCCACGTCCAAACCGTTTTGACGGGAATTGACCAATCTGTAGAACTGGTTCATGAGTCCGCCGTTCACAGCAGCCACAGCGGAGTTGCCTCCATGGCCGAGGTCCTGTTTCATCGGATCAGGGGTAGTGTTCAACGGAACGGTCTTCGACCCAACGCGGGCCGTCGTCGCCCCATCGACCCCGTGCATTCGTCCAAACAGGTTGTCAAAGCTATGATTCTCGCGCACGAATATGATCACGTGCTTCAGTGGCGATCTGATCCTGGGGCTTGCAGCTACCTGACCTGGACGTCTACCTCCCGAATCCGGGTTGCTCTCCCGCCGGATCAACACGAAACTAGCCAAGAGTGAACAGCCCAGCGCCAGCAATGCAAAGGCGACAACCACTTTGGGCATTGAACTTCGGAGAACGAAATTCATCTTCCGACTCGCAGTCGCATTGCCCCGGTCACCTGGTCGTCCTTTCTCCTTCGCAAGCTGAGAAGTTGAATGGGGCCACACAAATGGAACGCATGCCGAATACGACAACCTCCGGAAAGAAACATCCGCATACCGAAATCAGTGGCGTTAATCCCTACAAGCTACCGTATCAGGCACGCCACGTACCCGGACGAAGCAGCCGTACGACCGAGGGTTTCAAGAGGCAGCTCCAGGCGGCCGTGAAAGGGGTATGGACAGGGTAAAAGACGTCCCGACGCCAATCTCACTCTTCACTTCCAACCGTCCACCGTGCGCTCGCACTGACCAGTCGGCAAGCGCGAGTCCCAGTCCGATATGGCCTCTCGAAGTGCCCGACAGTTTGGCCTGATAGAAGGGTTCGAACAGATGCGGGATATTGCCAGGTGAGATTCCGGCCCCGGTGTCGCGTAGTTGGAGCACCGCATGGCTCCGATCCTTCCGTCCAGTGAGCGAGATAGTTCCTCCCGCGGGGGTATACGCAATGGCATTATCCAGCAGATTCACGATTACCTGCCTGAGCTTGACTGAATCGCCACGAACGGGTAAGGAGCAGCTAAGGTCGACGAGAAGCTGATGTCGCTTACGTCCGGCGAGCACTTGTACGTCATTCGCGGCGGCTCGGGCTACCTCGCTGAGGTCAAGAGGCTGCTCGTGAATTACCGCAGCATCGGCGATGGGCCGCGCCAACAGAGTAAGGTCCTGAACGAGCTCGGTCAACCTTTCAGCGGTAGTCAGGGTTTTTCGTAGGGCGGCCTCGTACTCGTGGGACGATCGGCTCCGCATGAGGGTCACCTCGACGTTTCCGCGGAGCGCAGTCAACGGAGTCCGCAGCTCGTGGGAGGCAGCCGCGGCAAAGCGCCGCTGCCTGTCGACCATGCGCTCGATCGGCCTGAGCGTAAGCGTCGCGAGGAGGTACGAGCCAAAGGCCGCAAGTATCAATAGGAGTGCATCAACGGCCATGATCTCGAGGCCAAGCGTAGTTGACTCCTTGGCAAAGAGGTTGGCGAGGAAGTGAGTGCGATAGTGGAGGTTGGAGTGAAGATCGGCCTCTTGCACCTGATGAATGAGTCGGTACATCACGAAGCTCAGAAGGCCAACGATTACCCCGAGAATTGCGAGGTACCATGCTGTGAGGCGAAGCCGCGCCGCGGTGATCATGACCAGTCGCTAGGGAACCCGGACGCTATAGCCTATTCCGCGCACGGTGGTGATAAGTGCAGCTTCGAAAGGCGCGTCGATCTTGTGGCGCAAGTATCCGATGTACACGTCAATCACGTTGCTCTCGATTTCGGAGTCCGACCATACGTTCTCGGCCAGAAGCTCCCGTGTGACGACCTGTCCCGCATGATGCACTAGATACTCGAGCAGGGCGTATTCACGCGCCGACAAGATTATCTCCCGACCCGCTCGGAACACCCGCTTCGCTGCCGTATCCATCTCGAGATCCGCGATCCGCATCACGCTTGACCGGCTCAAGGACTCGCGTCGGAGCAGGGCACGAAGGCGGGCTAGACACTCTTGAAATCCAAACGGTTTCGTCAGATAATCATCCGCGCCCACATCAAGACCCAAAACTTTATCCTGCTCAGTGTCCCGGGCGGTAAGCATCAAGATCGGAGTGGCGATGCCTTCACGTCGCAGCCGACGGGCGATCTCAATGCCGTCCATGTCGGGCAGCATCAGATCAAGTATCACCAAGTCGTATGGGCTGTAGCGGGCATCGAGGTAGCCGTCCTCGCCATTCTGGCGGGCGACTATCTGATACCCGGAGTCGGTCAGCCCCTGCTCGAGAAACTCGATAATCTCGGCGTCGTCCTCAATTATCAGAATGCGCAGCGGAGTGTCCTGGCGTTTTCTTTATTTAGAGCCATTGTCGGCATCGGTGCAAATGTCGCGCCACCCTGAGAGCCCCGAGCCGAATTTGCCACTTTGCCATGGAGGCCGAAGTGCGCCGTGGACGTCGCGGAAATCAAGGGGCCATGTCCGTGGCGGTGCGGGGTCTCTGGTTTCAAATACTGGGAGCGGGTTATCCCAATCGCTTTCGTGTCATTTTTAAACGCGAGATCCGGTCAGAGCGCCAGATTCAGCGCGAGCCTTGAGGGCGTGGCGCGCATCGTCAGAGGCCTGCCGGGTCCTGTCACATGTCGCGGGGAGCAAGATCGCCAGCAGACCTGCCAGCCTGAGGCTTTCGTCAACCCGGGTATGCGTTGCGTCGACTTGGCGGAGAACAAGGGTCTGCTGAACGTCAATCAGCCGCGTACTAAGAAGATGCGCGGTCCACCGAAATCGACGCTCGGGTTCCACAATTCTGACCCGACCAGTTAGAGTACAACTCGGCCTCCCGGGTGGGAGTAGGCGAACCTTCACGGGAGCACCCGGCACAAGCTCTCCACCGAGCCAGTTCATCAACCGATTCCATTGAGGGTATGCCGTGAAGTTGGTGACGACAACCCATACGCGTTCGATGGGGGCTGCGATGTCGATGTGGCCATAAAGCTCGGGCATCTGCCCTCCTTTATAGTCGAGACACAATCACTATGGAGTGACTTCGTGAGAGAGCGATGAGGAAGTGTTTTGAGGTGGCTCGCGGAATCACTTACTGCATTCATCAGATCATTTGCGACGCGAATCGGCTCAGCCCACTCTTGGACCAGACCAGCGAGCGAGATAGCGGTCGGGCGTACGCCCGACCGCTAGTGCGAGGAGAGAGGGAACGTAACTGATATTCGATGTCTGACACTCTAGAAATACCGAGGCGATATGAGAAGACGATGAGATCGTGGGACCGATCGAACGGAAGGTCGTCGTCCGCAAAAGTTAGGCTGGTCCTTTCCCGTGGTCTGACGAGTTGACCCATGGCCCGCTTGCCTCACTTGATCCAACTCCGAAAATGGGGCCTTCTCTCAGGGCCGCAGGGCTTCGCACAGTAACCCAACTTGCAAGAGCACTGTCACTGTGGGCCAACATTCCCTGGGGGGGTTATACGGGTGGGCGGCCAGGCACTTACAGTCCTGACCGCCTGGGGGGTTGAGGGGATCTTGGCACTGACCCCCTCACTTTCAGAAATAGCCTAACTAGATGAGAAGACTATGAGCGCCGCACGCGTCACTGTTTTGTGGACGATACTGTAGCCGGGGCCTTCTTGACGGGGATGGTCTTGACCTTCGCTGCCTCAGACTTTGGCATGTTAATCGTCAAGATTCCGTTGTCGTATGTAGCTTCCGCACCGTCACTCACGACCTCTGAAGGGAGCGTGAAGGTTTCAGAGAACTCACCCGCGGGGAGTCCATTCCATATGACTTTGCCGTGGGGCACTGCAGCCGGCTCCTGGCTGCCTCGTATCCGCAAGTTGCGATGGGACGCCTGGATCTCGAGGGTGTCGATATTCAACGACGGCAGAGATACCTGACACATATATTGGCTGTCGGTTTCGATCAAGATGTCTGGGCACAACGCCGGATAGTTGAAGAACGAGCCGGCTCAACAGCCGTCATCGAAAACGACTGACCCGAGCCCGCCGCATCGCCCACAGATGACCGACCTTAGGTCCTGGGCCTGTGATAGATCGTATGGAGACATCCGGATGAGCCGGTGCTGCATGTTGACCAGAAAATGGCTGCGGTTTCCGCAAGTGAGGCACGTTGGTCGGACGTTTTGGACGTTGTTCGACACGATATCTGCGGACGGTAGTACGGACATACAATAGCCTCCGGAGTGCGGCGGCCAGGACCACCCTGGCCGCCTGATGGCATAGGAGAGGAGCCTCCGTGCTGAGAACATCCTCTGACTTCACGGATATCGCCAGGAGATGAGAAGACGATGAGCTTGAGCGGAGGGTCATGCAACACAAGTTGCACGACACCCAGACGAAATATCGTAGTATGATATATGAACGCGGAAACCAACGTCTGGGCTGGACGTAGAGGTCTTACGGACGATCGTTACGGAGTGGCAGCAGGAACGTGACCAGTCATGTGAACTTCATCGACTACATGCTCGCCTCGACTCGCAATGAATGGAAGTTTCTCCGAGAGGAAGAGCAGTGGGAGACACGTGATGCATATCCTGATGTTGTCTTCCGGAGATACGGACGAAGAGAAGTGTTCCTTCGGGATGCGGGGCGCATGACGGTCATGGGCTATCACGTGCAGCACATGGAGATCGGCGATCCAGAGGATCCCAAGAGCATCACCCGAGTCACATACAGCCGGTAGTTGGAAGGGTCGGCAAAAGGTTACCCGAACAGGACCGGGAGGGAGACCGCGCCGTGGTTTCGGCACCCCGACGTAGCTGGTCTTTGCCCCTCGGGCGGCTGCCACAGCTGTTCGCCTTCTGCGATCTTGATCCCTCGGTTATACCTCTCCTCCTCATGCTTGTCTCATGTAGGTGGCCTAGGGTGAATTCCAAGGGTCGTTCACTAGATTTGTGCCTTCGAGTTGTAAGCATTTGTTCATCCTTATTCAAGCGCGCCGTCACTTTATTTGACTAGTTTTGTCTATAGGCAGAACAGACCAGCGAAACAGGGGCGACGAGCCGGCCGGAATTTGAGCCGTTTGAAATAAAACAAAACAGGGTGGCTGGCCATGAAACGTCTACACGCGGCGACAGTCGTCATTCCAGGTGGAGTCGGGCTCGCCCTCGGCGTACTGCTGCTCAACGGGAATTCCCCTTTGATCAGCACGCCGACAGCTCAGAACGCCGACGCTGGTCCACAATCGGCGGCCACCTCGAGTCGAGCAGCAACATCTTCCCCTATCAAGCACGTGATCATCATCGTCAAGGAGAATCACAGCTTCGATAATATCTTCGGGAGATTACCCGGGGTCAACGGGGCCACCACGGCAATGGTTGGAAAGAAGCGGGTCAAGCTGGGGGTGACGCCCGACCGGCTGAAAACAGACATATACCACAGTGGCACCAACGCGCTTGAAGCCGTCAACGGCGGGAAAATGAACGGCTTTTATAAGCAGAAGAACGCCATCCAGAACGGCAAAGACGTTGCCGACTCCCAGTACACCCAGAAGCAAATTCCGAACTACTTCCAGTACGCCTCCACCTACTCCATCGCCGATCGCTTCTTCTCGACTATTTTGGGAGCGAGCTTCCCCAATCACCTGGTGCTGGTCTCGGGACAAAGCGCCAACGCCGTCGACAACGTCGATCGGAAAGGCAAGAAGCCGGACGCGTGGGGTTGTGATTCAAACAAGGCAGCGCGAGTGGCGACGTATGTCAACGGGAAGCTCGGCAGCAAGTATCCATGCTTTGGCATAACGTCTCTGGCCACCGAAGCGAACGCGGCTCACGTGAGCTGGAAGTACTACGACGCTCCGCTAGGCAAGCCGTCCTTCATCTGGTCATCGTTTGACGCCATAAAGAAAGTGCGGTACTCCTCGCAGTGGAAGACGAACGTGGTTAACACGAAGTACTTTGCGAGCGACATAAACAGTGGACATCTGGCCGCCATCACCTGGCTGATACCGGATATGAAAGTCAGCGAGCACCCCAACATGAGTGAATGTGTGGGAGAGAACTGGACGGTACAGCAGATCAACACGATCATGAAGTCCGCCTACTGGAAGGACACCGCCATCATTCTGACCTGGGATGATTACGGTGGGTTCTACGACCATGTGAAGCCGCCGCGGAAAACACCGTATGAGCTGGGTCCTCGGGTTCCATTCCTGGTGATCTCGCCATACGCCAAGCCGCACTTTGTCAGCCATCAGACGTACGACTTCAGGTCGGTCATGAAATACCTCGAGCAGACGTTTCAGCTTCCATCCAAGATGAAGTACGACCGCAGCGTCGCCAGCATAAGCAGTATGCTGAACCTGTCGCAGAAACCGCTGAGCCCCAAACTGCTTAATACGATGTCCTGCCCGAGGGGGTCCAACGCGGCAGTACCGTCGCTTCCGCCGGGTTACTAGTCCGTTACGAGACACGGACTAGAGGTGACGGCTGTCTCTGTACCTGGTCCAGTGCGCGTACGTCTCCCGTCGAATCAGGCTGACCGCAAAGACCGGCCAGTGCATCCGGTCGTCGGCGGCGTGCTGCCTTTTTGGTGGCGATCAGCCTCGACTGGGATCTGAGGGAGCGCCATTTAGAGCTGGCGCGCGGTTTAGGCGGCGAGATCCGCTCGGGCGACGATCGATGAAGTAGCGGTCATCAGGGTGGCACAAGTTATGCGATGTATCGCTACGTGATGTACATTCTCGAGGTGGGGCGAAGCCCGCACTTCCGTTCCACTCGAGAGGACAAAACTCAACTGAAAGGAGAGATTTCAGATGCAGTACACACGAGAAGAGCGCGGCGACCTCAGTAGGATGTCCGAAAACATTGTCGGAGCGAATCCCATCCCGCTGGGCTTGGCCGGACTAGCACTTACGGTCGCACTATTTGGCACGTTCAACGCCGGGGAGCTCCGGATGGGATCATTGATGACGTCGATGATGATGCTCTTATTTGGGGGCGTCGTGACCTTCATCTGTGCTGTTTTTGCTTATAGGAACCGTGACACTGTAGCAACCACCCTTTTCGGCTCGCTAAGCGCCTTCTGGGCGGGACTTGGGGTCCTGTTCTTTGCCAACAACATGGGTCACACGATTGCACCTTTCCTTAGCGGGAACGGCTTCACCTGGTTTTGGTTCTTTTGGGCGATCACGGGGACATGCCTCTGGCTTGCCACCTTACGGGCGAACTTCGCTCTATCCACCTTCGTGGGACTGATGGCGGCAATGTTTTGGTGTCTGTGGCTCGGTGAGCTCACCCTGGGCCGTCCCGGCACCGGGTGGACGCAGGCTGCGGGTTTTGTAGGCTGGGCAGCTGCCGCGATCGGAGGCTACGCCGCATTCGCCGAGCTAATCAATAGCGCCATCGGCAAAATGGTCCTGCCCGAATTCGGACCCAGGACATTCCAAGCGACCACCAACGGACGCTAAAAGCATCCCTCCGTCAAGGGGTGAAGGTTAAACCTTCACCCCTTTCTTGTTTCATCTAAATGACGCTCGGTGGGCGATTTACGTGTGCCCAGGCCGCCCCCAGCGCTAACTTCATCCAGTGTTGTTGTCGGAGCACGAGACTCCACTTCGCCCATGGCTCTGCAGAAGAATCACGCAGAACCGTGGCTTACGTCATCGCCGCGGTCTCGCTGGTTCCCGCTTTCTTCGTTCACAAGCTCCTGTATGCGCTGCCCGTCATCGTGATATCCGGTTTCTTTCTGGCGGGCGCCGGTCCCTTGTTGGATGCGGTGCGAATGGACGTCCTCGTGCCAAAGCTCCGTGGTCGGGCTGAAGCAATTCGAGGTGTAATTCGGACACTCGCGGAAGGGGCCGCACCATTAGTGTTTGGGGTGATGGCAGGCGTACTGGCCGGAGGGGGGCACGCGGGCCTGCGACTCACATTCCGTTTGCTTCTTCCAGCGCTTTTTCTCAACGGAGCCCTCGTGCTGGTAGCCACCAAAACGTACCCCGGAGATATGGCTGCGGCCCTAGCGAGCAGGCCGAATCGGTGAAGATTCCGGCGCCAGCCTTGGAACGCCGGCGAAGACGTCCGGGCGGACTACGGCCGGATACATCTTGATTGGTGGAGACCGGACGGCCATTCCGTTGACACCCTACAGGTCTTCGTATGAACTCGCGTATTATTATTCTTTCAGGGGAGTTCGTTGGTCAGCCCTGTCGGTCATATTTCACGTAGTCACTAACCTTGGAGTCTTCATATGAACGGTCGATTGCAACTGTTTGCCCTCGGGATCTTGGCGGGCATTATTTGTTTGATTCTCACGGTCCTGTACTGGGTTGGAGGCACGGGGCTGGGTCACCACGTCAAGCACGGAATTCTTTTCCTCGCGCTGGCGATCGTCGCGTTCGTCTTTGCGGCTGTGATGCGGCCCTTCGGTCGCACTGTCTGACACATACTCGAAACGCTGGTGCACCACCGTGGGAAAGCAAGAGCCGAAGTTTGCTATGACATTCGGGCTGCGGCAGCAGTGGCGAGGCTATCTGCGATACTATTCTGTTCTCGGGGGACAGCCTCGAAGGCCACCTTCACGAACGTAGCGATCTCTCTACGGGCCTTTTCGTAGAGCGGTCGCAGTCCTTCATTTCTGACCTTGTATTGACCCCGCATCTGCTTGACTACCAGCTCGCTGTCCATGCGTACCGTAACCTGGGTCGCTCCGAGCTCTCGGGCCGCCTGCAGCCCGGCTATCAGCGCGCGGTACTCGGCGACGTTGTTAGTGGCAACGCCCAAGTACTTCGAGCCACGCTTCAGCTCCTTGCCTTTCGGGTTGGTGAGAACGAACCCGGCCCCGGCTGGTCCGGGATTCCCCGCTGAGGCTCCGTCCGCCCGCAAAATGACGGCGCGACCAGGAAGATTGCCGCCCTTAGCTGGCGCATGGATTGGGCTAGGTCTCGATACGAAATCCGCATCCGCCTGGCCAGACGGGCGGAGGTCATGCGCCTTTGCTTCGTCCGAGTCCGCCTGGGTCGCCACGATTTCGGAAAGGCGAAACAACGCGTCGAAACTAAGCCCTGCACCTCTAAGGGTGTCTTCTGCTTCTTCCTGCCTATCAATAAGTGTGATGACTCGGTTTACCTTGCCGCCCTGCGCCCTGATCGCGTCTACAGCTTGCAGCGCGGAGCCTCCCGTGGTGGAAGTGTCCTCGAGCACGACCACCCGCATCCCGTCTCGCCACGGCCCTTCGAGTCTGTTCTCAGTGCCGTGCGTCTTCGCTTCTTTCCTCACCAGGAGACCGTCCACGTTCGCCAGATGAAGGTCCCCTGTCACGGCCACAGCAGTCACTATTGGGTCGGCGCCAAGGGTCATGCCGGCCACCGCGTCGGGCAGATCCGGTCCCAGCATCTGAAAGATAAGCTCGCCGATCAGGCGGCTGCCACGGGAAGAGAGCGTAACCCGACGGGCGTCGACGTAGAATTCCGAGCGGCGGCCAGAAGCCAGCACGAAGTCGCCCCGCAGCAGCGCTTGGCTGCGCAATAGCGCAAGGAGCTCAGCACGTCCGTCCATACGTTCCTCTCAAAATCCTTTGACCCCCCAGCGGCTCGGGGATTGTGACAGGGACACGAATTCGTGGCCTAGCCCTTGTGATTTGGTGCATCCCCGCGTATGATAGACAAAATTCGTATCGTGATCGTACTTATGACGAGCCAGGAGCCGAAGTCATGCGTAATCCTATCCAATTAGCGCGGCCCGAACGTCGACATGGATCGATCCTTCGAGCGGCGACGACACTGTTCGCGGCAATTCTGCTTGCCCTTCCCGTAGGCGAAGCCTCAGCGGCAAAGGCAGCAGTGGCGTTTCCTACCTTCTCGATCAAGAACCTGGGAGTTCTCAGAGGGGGTCTGGATGCGGAGGCGTTCGGCCTCAATACGAAGGGTGAGATCGCGGGTTACGGCTATACAGTGTTCAAGCACAGAGGTAAGACGGTTGCCACGACCCACGCCTTTCTCTATTCCGGCGGAAAGCTCCACGACCTAGGGACTCCTCCGGGGACGGCAGCCAGTTTCGGTTATGGTATCAACTCTTCCGGTCTCATGGTTGCCGCGGTGACTCTCAGGAGGCAGGGAACGGCCATATACCGTTCAGCTTGATAAGGGTAGGGCTATTTGGACCCGACTTCCTGGTACCACCCGTAATAAAACGGGCGTCGCGCTTGCGCTCAACGACTCAGGAACAGTGGCGGGGTGGCTGACGGGCAAGGGCGCAGCAATGTGGCGCACCCAGGTGAGGCCGCTGCGGGCGATTCCGATTGCCTCTACGCACGCCTCTCAGGCTACATCGATAGACGCGGCTGGTAACGTCGCCGGATTCGACCCGACGGGGGCTAAGCAGGCGGCGTTCTGGCCCGCATCAGGCTCCGTTTCGACATTGCCGGGGCTGGGTGGCCGAGGCAGTCAAGCACGGGGGGTGGTCGCCACCGGGGCGGGCGAGGACATTGTGGTCGGCAGTGCCAGCACGAAGCACAATGTCGAACAGGCAGCGTCGTGGAGCCTGCATCGCGCATCCGGTCGGTGGACATCATCGAAACCGACCGCTCTTGGCGTTCTCAGCGGTTCCCTGTACAGTCGCGCATATGCTGCCAATCAGTCCGGCTGGATAGTGGGATACTCTTTCACCCGCACGGCATTCCACGCGTTCCTGTGGAAGTCCGGCAAGATGAAGGCACTTAACGATCTGATTCCGAAACGATCGGCCTGGGATCTGACCTGGGCTACGGCAATCAACTCCAGAGGACAGATCGCAGGTTGGGGCACCTTCCATGGCGCTGAGCGTCCGTTTCTGCTCACTCCCAACTAAACTCTCGGTCGACGAGCCCCCGACTATTTATGCGCCACCTAAAGACGTACCGATAGTACGCTGCAAACCTGAGAGACTCTCGCGAACATAGCGCTGCGACTCACCGGCGCAAGTATCCCTATTTGTGGCGCCGTTATTGGTCTCCGGCCGATCGTGGAAAGTGTTCGTCTGTTCGTCAGCCTTATAGGGCGAAAACGCGAACAAACTATCGATATTCTGGGCGCCGCATCCACTGCGGAACGGAACAACCAGGCGTTCATGGGATCGTGGAAGTTCACGACAGCGAATAAACGTCAGGCCGATTTCGCTTTGCTTTCTTCCGGCTCCAGATGACTCAGCTCATCGGCCGTTTCGCGGGCGGTGTCGTCGGCCCACTTGGTCGTGGTCGCAATCGACAGAACGAGAATCACTGTCCCGAGCGCGGTTGTGATCCACCAGGCGGTGTGCGTCGCGGCAGCGAATGTGTTTCCAAGCGGACCCGCGAGGGCGGCGCCAGCGACGCTCCCCAGAACGGCCACGCCCATTGTTGCTCCGACCTGACGACTTGTGGAAGCCACGGCCGCAGCAACGCCGGCCTGTGAGGCCGGCATACCCGATACTGCTGTGTTCGTGATGGGCGGGTTAATCATTCCAAGTCCGACCCCAAAGAGGAAGTATGCGGCGAGGAGATAGGGCACCGGAGTCGTTGATGATAGCGTGGTGAGCATCAGCGAGGCGACAATCAACGCGACCGCGGCGATGACCATCGCGGCGCGAGCATGGCCACGGCCAACCAGCGCTCCGGAGACCGGGGCTAAGAGTAGTGTCATTAGAGCCATCGGTAGGAGAGAGAGTCCCGCATCAAAAGGGGAGAGGCCGCGGACATTTTGGAGATAGAGAGTGTTCAGGAAGAGGAAACCTCCCTGAACAGCGAACGCGCAGACAGCGATGGCGCTGGCTCCGGCGAAAGGAGCGCTCTTAAAGAATCGCACTTCGATGAGTGGTTGGTGTCGGTGCAGCTCGTAGGGAACCAAGACTGCGAAGCACGCAGCGGACGCTATGAGCAGACTGACAATCTCCGGCGATGCCCAGCCTGCACGAGGGCCTTCAATGATGGAATACGTCAGAGAGGCGAGCGCTCCAATCACGAGAAGCTGGCCAACGGGATCGATCGCGCGCGGTCGAGGAGCTCGGGATTCGGGCACAAACAACGCGGTCAGTGCCACGGCGGCAATCCCAACCGGCAAGTTGACGAGGAAGATCGCTCGCCACCCGGCCGAGTCTACGAGCAGCCCACCGACAATGGGCCCGAGAGCCATGCTGACGCCTACGACAGCACCCCATACTCCGATCGCCTGGGCGCGTTCGCGTGGATCGGTAAAAACGTTCCGAATAATGGACATCGCGACGGGATTCAGCATTGACGCCCCGATGGCCTGAAGAATTCGGAAAACCACGAGAAGAGCAAGGTTTGGGGCCAGCGCGCACAGCAGCGATCCGATAGAGAAAATGACCAGCCCTGTCTGGAAGACCCGGCGCCGACCGAGCCTGTCCGCCATCGATCCTGAGAGCATAAGCAAGCTGGCAAGCACCAGAGTGTAGGCATCGACAATCCATTGGAGGCCGGACAGCGGAGCGCCGAGGCCCTGATGGATGGCGGGAAGCGCCACATTCACGATCGTTACGTCGAGGCCCACTATCAACAGGCTCATCGAACAGATCCCGAGCACCAGCAGGCGGCGCCTGCGGCTCAGAGCGGCGGATGGCGCTCTAGGTTCTTCGTCGTTCATCTCGCGATATGGCTTACCTCGCATCTATCGGAGGCTACATTGCTCGCGTAACCCGAAGATCGTTGGCAATAGCGATGCCGTGTATGTGAGGTGGGCGAAACGCTAGAGGTTGTACACCTCGAGCAGGCGTTTCTCGGTTTCGCTTTCGATCCTTGCCTCTACCTCGACATGAGGAGCGAGGCTCGAGCTCTGAATTTTCGGCTTGAGCAGCTCGTCGAGCTGGAACAGGCCCGCGGAGTTGTTCATCAACACCTCGACGCAAATCGGCTTTGACTTGCCCGGGCCAATCTTAACCTTCTCTATGGCCGCAGCCGATAGAGAATGAATGTTGACGTCTCCCTGCTCGAATGGTATCCGTGACCGGCCCTGCGTCATGTCGAGGGCGTCCGCCACCTTTACCACCCCGGCTTCAAGCGTATATGTGGTCTCATCGGACCGGTGAGAGACGACGGCGTGCAGGGTCTCGCTGACCATCATCGTCAATTGGGGCTCGGTGTACAGCGGCGCCAATAGCTCGCGTGCTATGGGCGCTCCAAGAACCAGACTGTACAGCTCGTGTTCGTGACGATGAATCGACATCCCGATGTCGTGCAGCGCCACGCCCAGTAAGATGACCACTTCAGCGTCCTCGTATGCAAGTCCGTAATTCTTGACGACGTTGAAGGTGAGATCGGCCGCATTCAGCAGCCGAGCGAGCTTGAGCGCGACGTTGGCGACGATCCGAATGTGAACCGGTCCGTGGTCGCTCATCCCAGATCTGTCGACCGCGTTGATGTTTGCGCTGCGCCAAAGCTGATGCAGCCGCTCGTCTTGATGTATCTCGTCCAGTAGATGGGCGAGAACGGGGTTCCTCCGCGTGGGCACTGAGAGGAGCCGGCGCGAATGAAACGCCTCTTCGCCGCCTTCGTGCTGGTAGGTGACCTGCGCTCCCTCGGCTGTGAGCGTGTCCTCGGCTGTTGTCATGCCGCCGGTCGCACGAACTGCTCGACAAAGTACTCCGGCTTGAGCGGCTCGCCCGTCACGCGCTCGATAGTGACGTTCCACGGGTAGGTCGCTCCCAGATCAAACAGCTCCCGCCTCAAGAAGCTCCCCGATTCCGACTCATCGAACCACGGATGGTTGCCGTCCGCCTCTGTGAGCCTGTGCTGGATTTGAGAGGCGGTAAGCTCTCCAAGGACATAGTTGTGGTAGTAGACCGGGTATAGCGCGATATGAATCTTCGCCGCCCAGTCGGGAAGTCCACTCCCATTTCTTCTTTCCTCCGGTATCTTTAGCAGCTGATACCGGTGGACGAGGTCCCACCACACCCTATTGAGATCGGGGCGCCGAGGGTCCTCGTACAGCGCCCTCTCGAAGTTGGTCATGACGAGTGCCCAGCGAACAAAGGTCAACATCTGGAACTGAAGATCCACTGTGGCGGCCGTTCCCAGCTCGTCGGCTTTCTCGCGCGGCGCTCCGGCGACTAGCTGCAGCCAATCACGATTGTGAGTAAGACGGCCCATCAGCATGGCGATGCCTTCCGTCGAGTTCGTGTGCGCCGGATGACGCAGCAAGAACGGAAGATCGTGCGAGAGGTACTTGTCGTATACCCCGTGGCCAAGCTCGTGCAGCATGGTGTTCGCCCAGTAGGTGTCGGAGCGCACGTTGCAAAGAATGCGTACGTCGTCCGTGAGCGCGTCCACATGAATGCAAAACGCATGTTGGTTCTTGCCCGGCCGTTCGTACAGGTCGCTGCGGTCGATGATGTCGCGGACATCCAACCCCAGGCGGTCGAATGCCAGGATAGAAAGGTCGACAACATCAGTGCCGGCGAATAGCGGATCCAGCGTCACACCGGTCAGCGGTGGCGGCTCCTGGAAGAAGGGATTCGCGTAATGCCAGGGTCGTAAGTCTGTTGCCCTAACCCCAAACCGTTCCGACAGCCGCTCGTCGAGCCTGCCCTTCAGACGCCTGAATGGCTCCCGCGTCGACTTCTCCAGCTTATCGAGCAGCTCGAAAAGAAACGGCTCATCGATCTCCTGCAGATCCAGGCTCATAGCATAGAAGTCGCGGTAGCCCAGCTCGCGCGCCCCCTCGTTCCGGAGCTCCGCCAGGTCGACCACCCGGTCTGCCACTAGCGGCCCAATCCGCTTTCCTGCCTCCCATGCCTCTCGAACGGTTGCACTGTCGGTCGAGGTTCGGAGTAAGTCATTGACGTCGTTATCACTGAGCTCTTCCCCGGCGACGGTTGCCCTGAAACTGGTGAAATCGGCGCCGATGTCGGCCGACAGCTGGGCCATGCGAGCGACACGGTCGGGCGAATCCTGGTTTCCGGCGAAACGATAGTACAGACACTCCACTTGCCTGCGGAGACTCTGATCCGGCATCGTCTGCCGATCCGAATAGTACTCTCTGATCTTCTCCCAATCATCCGGACGCTGAAATATGGCGTTGTAGCGGACCTCAAGATCCACGACCTTCTTTTTCGCGACCTCGGAGCTGGTGGTCTCCAGCTCCCACGATGCCTCGGCGTAGCGCGTCTCCAGATCGTGCATCTCGTCGCTATAGCGCTCCACGAAGTCACGCACGTCGTTGTTCATAGCTCAACTTCCTTCCCGTCTTCTCGTTCAATTCAAACACAGAGCCGCGGCGCGACCACGGAGTTGGCGGAGAGAGTCTCCAAGGGAAGGAGCGGCGGGTACTAAAGGCTTGCGGTCCTGTGTCCGGTAGTCGAGCAGTGGGGCAAGACGCTACGCGCCCGCCTGCTTTTCACGAACCAGGAAAGCTTGAGGTCTGCGACTCATGCGAACTCGAAACCGCAGTACCGTTCTATGAGGTCGCTCGGTCCGCATGGCGGAAGAACCGTTCAGATGCGTTGCTGCTCTTCCGCCTTGACGAGGCTCGCCGTTACCACTCAAGCTGACGGGCGTGACGTCGCCGGCTCTGCGATCATCCGACGCGACAGGGTGGATAAACCCTGGTTAGGCGGGTGGCGGATCTGCCGGCGAGTTTGAGTCTATGGACTCAACGTGCACAACGGGGGCGGTATGGTGAATATTGCTTTCCAAGGGCTCCGGAGCGACTGACTCCGGCTCATCGTGCAAGCCAGAGACTTCGGTGCGGAATCCTCGGATTGCTTGGCCAATACCCTTTCCAGCTTCGGGCAACCGCTTAGGACCTAAGAACAGCAGAGCTACGACGGCGATTATCAATATCTCGGGCAAATGTCCAGCTATCATAGATTTTCTCCTGGAGGGCGAGTAACTTCGAGACGTGGGCCGCTCATATTCACATACGTTGGGACTTCACACACGGATGCATTGATCGACGCACGATGACGACTCCTGAAAGGCAAGATGGGTGCCTCATCAGACTTATGGTCGTTCCACGGCAGGTTCTACATAGTCGGTATCGGCAAGGGGCAGGTGGATGACACCGCCCCCAATGCAATCAAGGTGATTGAGGTCCCTGATCTTGTCAGTGGGTTTGACGGGCTGCGCGGACGCCTCATCAGGTTTACGGTATGTACGCGACACTTCCAGCTTGTCTGACATCGCCTCTAACCAACACTGCTACTTTTGAAGTAACGGCCCGTAAGCCTGCCGATCCCTTTGCTCAGATGGCTTACATCAGGTTCTTCGTTTTTGCCGTGGTTGGTCAAGGCGGGAGGGTTTCTCCCGGAGAGGATAACTCGGGGGATTCTTGCTGACGGAGATGTCGCACACCGAATTGCCGGCGTTCGCCGAAGAGCTGGCTGCGCTGCGAAGAGCGCAGACATCCGCGCTTCCTTTGAAAACCAAGGTTGGCGAGTTTACGGACGCCGTGGTGGGCCTGCTCTTCCCGCAGATTTCCTCTGAGTACGGCACCTCCGCGAGGGAGATCGCAGCGCGCTTCGTTTTGCTGCAGGGCGACCTGGTCACACTAGTCCAGGGACTCGTCGATTCAAAGCATGCCGATGAACTAGCCCATGAGTTCTGCCGGGCGCTCCCTAACATCTATGCGCAGCTTCGCATAGACGCCGAGTCGATCGCGTCGGGAGACCCAGCGGCCGAAAGCCTGGACGAGGTCATAGCGGCGTATCCGGGCTTCCTCGCGATCGCGATGCATCGCATAGCCCACGAGCTAGCGCGCTGCGATATACCAGTCCTGCCACGGCTCGTCGCCGAGCTGGCTCACGGCCGAACCGGGATCGACATCCACCCACGAGCCAAGATCGGCGAGTCATTCTGCATCGATCATGGGACGGGAATCGTCATCGGCGAGACCGCTGTCATCGGGGACCACGTTAAGCTCTATCAGGGCGTAACTTTAGGAGCGATCAGCGTCGACAAAAACTACGCCGGCGCGAAACGGCACCCGACGATCGAGGATCGAGTAGTAATCTACGCAAATGCCACAGTGCTTGGAGGGACGACAGTGATTGGGCACGACAGTGTAGTCGGGGGCAACGTTTGGCTCACTAGCAGCGTGCCCCCGTTCTCCTTCGTCTACCATTCAAGCCAGGTTCGAGTGCGTAATGTGGGTGACCTGCTCGAAGCATCGGACTTCGTGATTTGAGTGACTAGTATCGCTATCCGGCTGAGTTCCACGATCAGCTAATCCGGGCGACTCCAGCGCACAAGGCAAAATGACTTCGTAGCTTTGAAAGGGTTCAAGTGAAAGTAGCAAGCGTTCTCGACACTATCGGCAACACTCCACACGTTAGGATTAACCGGTTATTCGACCCTCGAGTGAATGTCTGGTCCAAACAGGAGCGGGCGAACCCTGGCGGCAGCATAAAGGATCGGATCGCTCTGGCAATGATCGAGGACGCCGAGAAGCGTGGGATTCTCGGGCCCGATTCAGTGGTGGTAGAACCGACCTCGGGTAATACTGGTGTGGGTTTAGCTCTAGTCTGTGCCGTGAAGGGCTACCGGCTCATCCTCTGCATGCCTGAATCTTTCTCGATAGAGCGCCGCAAGCTCATGACGGCGTACGGCGCCGAGCTAGAGCTCACGCCACGAGAGCTGGGGATGAAGGGAGCTATCGCAAGAGCCGAGGAGGTCGTGGCCTCCAACTCGAAAGCCTGGATTCCGATGCAGTTCGACAATCCCGCCAACGTGGATGTTCACCGACGGACGACCGCACAAGAGATTCGGCGGGACTTCGAGGACGAAGGACTCGACTACATCGTCACCGGAGTGGGAACCGGTGGCCATATTACGGCATGCGCAGAAGTGCTGAAGCCGATCTGGCCACAGCTGAAGGTATATGCGGTGGAGCCCGCGCTTTCGCCCGTTCTGTCCGGAGGCACCCATAGCCCACATCCGATACAAGGAATCGGAGCTGGTTTCATTCCGGGTGTCATGCGCGTCGAGCTGCTCGACGGCGTCATCCAGGTCGATGCGGAGGACGCCTTTACGTACGCCCGTAGATCCGCGCAAGAAGAAGGCATACTCGGAGGTGTGTCCTCGGGGGCGGCGCTGGCCGCCGTGGGATCGCTGGTTCCGTCGATGCCTGACGGCGCCCGCGTCCTCACGTTCACTTACGATACCGGCGAGCGGTACCTCTCGGTGGACAATCTGTTTGGTTGACGTTCATCCTGTTAGCCTAACGCCGCTGGGGTGACGCCCAGCGACTGCCTTCGTAGCAGAAGTCTCAGTAGAGGAAGTCCCTTAATAGCGGAGTACATCAAACCGGGATCGCGCGGCCTCACCCAGCAACTTCTCGACGATGACGCAGTCCCGCCACTTCCCCTCTAGACGACCGTGCCGATGATAGACGCCAACCTCGCGGAATCCCAACTTGCGACATAATGACAGGCTTGCGATGTTTTCGGGAAATACACGTGACAACATCTTCCAGTAACCTCTGGCCTCGCACTGTCGAATAAGTTCCTGCATAACAGCTGTTCCCGCTCCGGTGCCGCGAGCCTGGCTACGCGTGTATACCGAAAACTCGACGACGCCCGCGTAGCAAACGCGCGGGCGGTACTCGGAGGACCAGGCGACGGCGACAATGTGGGAGTCTCGTTCCAGAATTACGGTGGGAAACCGCCAACCCTTTTCGATGAGCGCTCGCTTGATGTCAATGCCGGAGCGCTCTTCGGTCTCGAACGTCGCGATCCGCTCGCTGATTCCCTCGTTGTATATCTCGGCGATAGCCACGGCATCGGTCTCGGCGGCGAGCCGCACGATTGGAGTCACGACTGCATCGAACTCACCACTGGGCAAGGCGGGGGAAACAGCTGTCCGTGCCGGTGACTAACGTGGACTGTTCGGGGAGCGCTCGCCCGGATACCTAACGGGAGGACCGCGGGAAAGGCAACAGGTTTGCTGGATCTTACATCGACTGCTATGCTTGAATATTCCATATACGAGTATCAGGAATTAGGTTGAGGCCCGGCCGGGTGGCGCGTACCGAAGAGTCCGACCAAGCCGTCGAGGAGGTTGACCCTAAAGAGTTTACGTTGAAGAAGGTCGAAGCGATCCCAGAACAACTTTCCAAACTGATAGAGGTGAGTCGATGAAAGTAATCGGCGCCGGCTTTGGCCGGACGGGGACAATGTCTCTCAAGGTAGCGCTGCAGCGGATAGGCTTTGGCCCCTGCCTTCACATGATCGACCTTCTGGCGGGTTGGCCGGAACTGTCCGACACATTTCGTGAAGCGTATGACGGCAAACCGACTGACTGGGCACGAGCGCTCTCGGACTTCGAGTCCACGGTGGACTGGCCAGGGTGCACGTTTTACAAGCAGCTGATGGACACCTTCCCGGACGCACCGGTAGTCCTAACCGTCCGCGATCCAGAGGCGTGGTACAAGAGCGTAAACGATACCATCTACGGCGCCGCACAAGCCATCGAGACGATGCCGGAGATGGCGGAGAAGCCCGTAGCGAAGATGCTAAAAGCCGTCGTATGGGATGGTGACCTCGAGGGAACTTTTGCCGACAAGCAGAAGACGCTCTCAATATTCGAAAATCACAACCGTGAGGTCCGCGAATACGTTCCCAGCGACCGTCTTCTGGTCTTTGAGGTCAAACAGGGCTGGGCGCCCCTATGCAACTTCCTCGGGGTTGACATTCCTGAGGAGCCATTCCCTCACGTGAACGACACCGAGAGCTTCCTCGAGAACATGCGGTCGGGCTCGATCACCTCCGGGGAAGAAGCCGGGAAGATGAACGCACAGTCGCAGGCGGCGCCAGTCTAATCTGCCGGTTCGATGTCAGCCGACAATGGGCAAGAGGGCGTCTCGAAACAGGCGCTCTCTTCCCCTACAGGCCCGCAAAGCCATGGCGATTCGATTGGTCAAACCGCGGGTGGCAGAAGACTCCCGGCGATGTGCGGTCAACTGTCCTCGCCGTCAACCTTGCCACGCCTAAGATAGGCGGTATCTAAGAGATTCTGTATCTCTTCTTTGCCCAGTCTCAAGCCGCCAAACTCCCAGGTCTGGTCTCCGTCCTTATTCGACCGTAGAAACGTCACGGCGAAGCCGTCCGTCAATTCGGAAAGCGCGACGGCTCGCACCTGCTCCTCGTCCAGGCGGAGGCCCAGCGCTCGAAACCAATCTTCGTAGCCAGTGGGACAGAGGGGTGAGCGGTACAACAACTCTTCCTGACGAGTCATCGCAGTGAAGTTTTTGACAATAAGAGCATCCATGTCTTCAGCCGTGATCTCCGTCCCGATCACGAGAGTCGGTTCGGGTCCGGAATGAGCAGACAGGAGGAACCCACCTCGCACCTCCATGATTGAAACCGCCCTCAGCCCGGAATCATCTGCATGGCGCCCGACTGCCCGAAGGGCAGTTTGGTAGGACCACTTAAGGATCGCGGGCGTCGAAGGAGCTGAGGCCTCAACGACGGGGACCAATTCTGGCTCTTGTTCCGACGGAGGCGGCGCCTCTTTCCGCCGTCGTGTAAATAGGCCGCTGGCGAGGGGCATTACCACAGGCTCCTGTCTCTCAAGATGGCAACTTCAGCACACACATGCCCATAGGTCGGTTTCCGACGCATAGGTATAGCCTATTCCGGCCAGGACTGGACCGCAGAGGTCAGTACTGGTGGTGACCCAACAGGCTCACTCTCCACCACTCGAGACACACTCCACAATATTAAGGAGCGTGGTGATGTCGAACGGCTTCTCCAGGTGAGCTACCGCACCGACCTCGGTGGCCCATTGCTTCGCATCCTTAGCAGCCGTCATAACGACAATAGGGAGGTGACGGCCCCGCTCGGCGAGAGCTCGAACGAATCCCCATCCATCGAGGACGGGCATGCGCATGTCAAGCAGTACCATCAAGGGTGCCTTCTCTTCGACCTCGACGAGGGCTGCCCTTCCGTCTCGGGCAGTGCACACGTTATAGCCTTCCATTCTGAGAAGCTCGGAGATGGCCTCCAGAATTGAGGCGTCGTCGTCGACTACGAGGATGTGTCGGCCCTTTGCCATCAGCGTTCAACCCCGGTGAGCCGGGGATCGAGGGCTTGGGGTGGATGCTGACGGAGATTCCGCTCAGGCGAGATGGGCAGTCGAAGATGGAATTCGGCTCCGTGCCCGGGGCCGTCGGAACTGACGTCAATATGTCCGCCGTGCTGGCGAGCTATCTCCCTACAGATAAAGAGGCCCAAGCCCATGCCGGCGAAGCGGCGATCATCCACATTATCACCGCGATGGAAGCGATCGAACACGTGCTCAAGGTCTCCGTCAGGAATTCCCACTCCTTCGTCCCTTATCGCCAAATGGCCCATCCCATCCTCCAGCCATGTAGCGATCCTTATGGTACCACCCTCGGGGCTGTACTTTATGGCGTTTTCGATGAGGTTACTGATCACCTGACGAATTCTGACCGTGTCGCAGCAGACGCTAGTCCGCGGCTGAAGGTCGAACTCGTAGGTATGAAGCGAAGATTCGAACTCGTCGCACACCTGACGAGCGACAGCGCCGAGATCCGTGTCCTCCAGCTTTTGGAGCAAGCCGCCTTTTTCGGCGCGTTCGACATCGAGCAGCTCAGTGACAAGCCTTTGCAGCCGATCTGCATCTCGTACGAGACGGTTGAGGCCATGAACGTCGGCGGGCGCACCAGGCTGTCTCGCGGCACGATGCTGCATCAGCTGGGCTTGAACTATGAGGGCGGTCAACGGGGTCTTGAGATCGTGGGCGGCCGCGGACAGGAAGTCATTCTTTAGTCGAGTACTCTCCTCCTCGGCCATCACTTTGGCAGTTTGAGCAATCAGGTCGCGAGTCTCCAGGATCACACCCATTTGACGGCCCAGAAGCTGGGCCAGCAAAAGATCGTCCTCGGCGAACATGGGAGCGCGAACCGCGTAGATACTGATTACGCCATACCTGTGGTTCGGGACGCTGATCGGCGCCGTCAGGACAGATCTCACGTCTCGGATCCGATACAAGTCGGCATGTTCCGGGTCCTCTTTAGGCAGGTTTTCAGAAAATACGGGGCGTTGCGTCTCAAAGCAGAGGAAGGCGTGCGGCTCAACGATAACCGCGGGTGGGCTCGATTCTACGGCCGGTTCGAGTGTGCCAGTCTCTGGCTGCCAGAACCTGATGACAGTGCGGTACGCGCCGAACAGGTCGGCGAGGCAGCGCTCAAGCTCGATCAGCACAGCTTCCGTGTTCGGTATGTGGGGAAGAGAAACGGCCCGACCCAAAAAGTGGCGTATGTCCGGCTCTTGCCAGGCGCGACGTAGCCACTGCGGGGCCGCGAACCCAACGAAGAACGCGACGCCGCAGGCCAACGAGAGCGCGTCGATGGCAGCCCGCCACCACCACGGCGCCGGGTTGGGAAGCACCGCGTCCAGGCCGTCCAACAGAATCACGAGGGTTAGAAACAGTGTTCCGAGTCCCACAGCGCGCATGCGGTGTCGAGTCACTCCAGTTGACTGCCGAGCTGATCGAATGACGGTCACCGCCACGTATCCCGAAACCGCCGCGAAGTAAGCCACCAACAGCAGCACCACTACTCCGGGAATCTTGGATCTGGCCCATACCAGCAACAGGAGAATACTTATTCCCAGCCCGGCCGCCGCCATAGCCGTCAGCCTGCGCGGCACACCCGAAAAATCGTCGACGAGTCTCAGCAGTAGATAGGGGAGGGCCATAAGAAGCGACTCTATGGCCACGTTGACCGCCGGACCCGGCTTGAGGTTGAAAATTTGAAATATCCACGAGACGCCGATGATTACGGCAGCGTCACCGAAGAACAGTGCGGCGTCCAGGCGAGAACGCGTTGGCCGCGCGATTGCTTCCGCGCCCACGATCAGAAAAACGAGGACGAACAGGGCTCCTGTCATGACTTGCAGGAACGAGTCGGCGCTCATCGAAGAAAGCGCTCCAGCAAATCATCTCCGTGTTTTTAAGTCATTTGGACGAGTCAGCCGAATGTTCGCTCCGGATCAAGCGGCGAACGCCTTGCGTAGTGGGCTCAATCATACATGGCCAGATTGTATCTCAAGAACTGCGCATCGGCACCATCGGCGGCGGCAGAACGAAATTCCTATGGTGCTTAGCAAGAATCGTGCCAAAACGTCAGACAGTTATGAAGCAGAAAATCGGGTCAACGCCCGATGGACCCATCTGAATGTCGGAGATACACTAGTGGTCGATGGTTAGTGTATTCGCCCCTAAGTCTCGACGCGAGCATGAGTCGCTCGCAGCGTTCCGCGGCAATCCCTGCCATTTTTGCGCGTGGTTTTCAGGATCAAAATCGGTTGGTTTCGATCCAATGTGACCATGTAGCCGATCGCCCATAGGGCGCCGAGGGGAGAACACAGAATGCCCGAAACCGCTGAAGAGCGCCGCCAGAAGCAGCGTGCGTACAACAGGCAGTACTATCTAGCTCACCGTAAACGCAAACTAGAGCAGAACGCACGCTCGGCCAAGCGCTGGCGAGAGAAGTACCCGGAGAAATACCGGGAGTCCCAGGCAAAATGCCGGCAGCGCATCAGGGAGCAAAGGGGACTGGAGCCACGCAAACCGCACGTTCGGGAGTGCATAGTCTGCCACGAAATCAAACCCCATAAAGCACGAGACATGTGCGTGATGTGCTACGGAAAGTGGCGATGGCAGAACCACAAGAGGATCATCAAGGCCTACCGAGCCATGAACGGCAAGGGTCAGGAAATCAAAGAGGCAGCCGCCGAGTAGCACACGACACTCTACCAAGCTGGGGATAGGGACTGAAGAGCCAGGTCTAGTAGGCCCGGCTCTTCGGCTTTGCGTCGCCCACGTCATGCCTCGGCCCCGCGAGGCATCTTTTCCCGACTCGCGCACAACCCGGACTTCCCGCGATGTCATGTAGCCAAGCCCCTTGACAGGGCGAAACGACGCAGTGACAGGCGCTACCAGTCAGTAGTCATTTCTGGCGTGGTGGCCGGCCTGTTTCTTACAGGCATGCCATAGCTTTGTCGTCATGTCCAAGAGACGGAGATATTCGCCCGAATGGCGAAGATATTCAACCGTTGTCGACGGTTGAACTGGCGCTGTCTCAGTAGATCTCCGGACCTCGAGGCGCTCCTGGAGAACCAATGTCGGCAAAGTGTCGACAGAATGTCAGTCAGGTTCATGGGCATTTTCACGCCGCGGCCTCAGACTGGACCTCAATAGGCTGCCTAACGCCTATTGGTTCGAAGGGGGATAGGCGTGACCGTGCACGACGAGAGCAGGCCGCTCCAACTCTCCGAGAGCCGCGTGAGAAGCGACCTGGTGCGCGAACCGCCAGGTTCGCTTCCACGCTTGAACTCCTATCCCTCGATGATCTCCTGCCTAGAGACGTGGAGCTCGGGTCCCCGCGCGGTCTGTTCCCTTGTGCCGGCGATCACCTCAGGAGATGGGGCTACGCGCGCCATCTTACCGCCTCGAGCACGAACTGAAATCTCACGATCAGTTTGCCCCAAGGCGGCCCAGCGCGGGCCGCCGCGTTGCAGGGCCCCCTGAGGTCGCCGCGGGGTCTGGTACTGCCGGGGTGCTGATCATCACGGCATCACTCTGCGACGATAACGCTGATCCAAAGTCCACGCCACGAAACAACCACAAATCACTGTTCAGGAACTACATTTTAAGGAGACATCGATGAAAAGATTCGGCCTATTCTTGTTTGTCGCGTTGACGGTCGTTGGTCTTAGTGGGGGTACCGCATTCGGGAACCCGAACAACCGTCCTTTCAAAACCGTCGCATCGGGCACGGGAACGCTTGCATACGGCTGTGAAGATGCCTGCCTCACTGCAACCTTCGTTGGTCACGCGACAAGTAGCCATCTGGGCACCGGCGCTTGGAGTGCCGTTCTGACCGTTCCATTCTCTGGAGCGTACCCGAGCGGATCCGGAGTGTGCGCCCCGGCAACGGGAACCGCTACTCTGACGGCGGCGAACGGAGACGACGTGAACTTCACCTACACGGGCACTGTTTGCGCAGCCGGCGACATTTTTACCTCGGCTCATTCATTCACGGGCACCTACAGCATTACGGGGGGAAGCGGTCGCTTTGACGACGCCTCCGGCACCGGAAACATCACTGCCGGAGACGACGGGGCGGGCAACGCGTTCATGAGCGATTCGGGCACAATCGCGTACTAAAAGGTTTCACTAGCTGACGCGCTGGTGTCGGCGCTCGCGTGGCGTCGGCACCGGCCAGGTGTCGGCATACGCCTCCAACTGGCCGTAGACCTTTGCGTGCCTGCCTCCGCCGAATGCGCGACCTCCCAGATCATATGCGGGCCGGCCATCACCTCCGAGTGGGTTACGCTCGCTCTGTATGTCGACACATGGTAGGTGAGGAATATGCGTTTCACCCACGCACTCGTTGGCGACACGGTTCCCACCCGAGTGGCAAGGGCAGCGACGGCGATAATCGCGGCCGTGTGCTCGTTCGGGCGAGCAGGTATCGACCGGTCGCGCTTCGGCCGTTGGCAACCCCGCGTGGCAGTGCAGGCCGCCTGTACACTAATGGAGCAATGAATGGCAGCGGTCTCGCAAGTACCAGCATCGGAATCATCGGCACCGGAGTAATGGCGGAGTCGATTTTGGCCGGGATCCTTCATGAGGGCATGAGCCACCCGGAGCACATTACGTGCTCACATCCTCGAGCCGAGAGGCGCGAAGCGCTGCACCAAATGTACCGGGTAACCACGGTTTCGGAGAATGCCGACGCGGCCGACGCACAGGTGGTAGTTCTGGCGGTCAAGCCTCAGATGTTGCCGCGGGTCATGCCCGAGCTGCGGGGAAAGCTCGATTCCGACAGTCTCGTGTTGAGCGTAGTGGCAGGCGCTCCGGTGCGCGCCCTGCAAAGCGGTCTCCAACACCGGCTTGTCGTGCGGGCAATGCCGAACACTCCAGCGCAGATAGGGGCAGGGGTCACGGTGTGGTACGCAGCGACAGACGTAGATCCCACCCACCGCGCTCTGACGAGATCCATCCTCTCGACGCTTGGAGCCGAGCTGGAGGTCAACGACGAGGACGACGTGGCCAAGGCGACAGCGGTCAGCGGCACCGGACCAACGTACGTGTTTCTCTTCATCGAAGCGATGATCGACGCCGCCGTGCATATGGGTTTTCCACGCCACCTGGCGCGGGAGCTGGTATTGGACACCGTCAAAGGATCGGCGGAATTCGCGGAGCAGAGCGGAAGGCACGCAGCGGAGCTGCGCGACATGGTCACTTCGCCGGGCGGCACTTCGGCGGCGGCACTCTACGAGCTGGAGCGGGGGAGGTTCCGGACAGTACTCAGCGATGCTATGTGGGCGTCTTACCGGCGGACAACGGAGCTGGAGGAGAGAATCGCGGGGTCCAGTGCGCAGGACGATCCACTGGCTGAGAGCTCCCGGTAAAACGAAGCTTAGCGTCCGTTCAAACGAGCCGAAGGTGAACGGCAAGTTTGTGGCAACTGCCGGACGCCTCTGATAGCATTGAGGGTATCAGATGTAGGTTTGTAGCTCCTTGAACTTCCAGGGACGCCTGCCGCTGAAAGTTTTATAGGAGTGTTGAGAATTGTCTCAAGGAACTATCGCACGTATCGTTAGCGACCGCGGATTCGGCTTCGTGAAGCCGGACGAGGGTGGCGACGACATCTTCTTCCATCACAGCTCGGTGGCCAATGGCGGGTTCGACAACCTGCAGGAAGGTCAGGCTGTGGAGTACGAGAAGGGTCGGGACCAGCGCTCGAACAAGTCGCGCGCCGAGAACGTGCGCCCGCTCTAAGGAGCGAATAGACCTACAACGGTTTTCAACCGGTAAGTCGGAAGCCCGAGGTTAACTACCTCGGGCTTTTCTTCTTTTATGTATGCGACTGGCCCGAAAACATGACTTGCCGCATGGGACACAATTGCGAAGCAGGTCGCGGTTCGCACCTGGTCCGGCTGAATCGCTGCCTCGTTCATTGACAGACAGTTGAGCTCGGACTGTTTTCGGGCCACGATCACGTTGACGTAGTAACGGCTGCGAAGACAGTGGGCCGCGACCGACAGCAAGCAGCGGTGGTACGAGCACCGTCGCGCCGAGTGCTAAGCGCAACAGCGTGTTGAGTAACCAACCCGAGCAAGTGGTGCTGCCTCCACTTTCATCACTTTAAGTGGTCGCCAGCGGCCCTGACAATCTACTTCGATTCTTCGTGGTGGGACAGATATCAGAGAAGCCCTTCATGAACCGGCGTTCGCGAGGTGCTGCCTGGAGAGGGCCCGCTCGAGCTCGGCCTGGCGAAGTGTGATGGTCAGGTCTCCCCGCGTTCGTTCCAGCACGCTACGCACGAGATCCGTGGTGCGACGCAGACCTCCGGTAAGGGCGTCAGGAAAGTCTACCGTTATCAAGGCCGTATAGACATCGTCCATCAGTCCGAGGACGCGCTCTCCTTCGTTCTGGTTCGCCTCCGTGCCGTGGCGGATTACGTCGAGGACGTACCTACGCATCTCGCTAGCGGCCTCGCCAAGTCCATTCAGGTACGGCCCTACTTCGATGCCCAGCTCCGTGGGTCCGGGAGGATCCAACCGAGCGATCAGGGAGGCGACAATCGAGGCTTCTGCGTACTCCTTCTGAGCATCCTGAACGTAGCCGGCCCAATAGAGGTCCGGGTACATATCGAGGTCCTCGCGAATGCGCTCCACCATGGTCTTGCCCTCCTCGAGCAGAGAGGTGGCTTCGGTGATGTCGCCTCGATGCAGAGCGCGAATAGTCAGTGCTGCCTGCCTGGTCAGTCTGCGAGCGTCTAGAAGCGCCTTGTCCCGGGCGGCATTCTTGATCTCAAGCTGATCGGCAAGCTCGGCGACGATCTCATCAATTCTTCCGGTCATGCCAACATGTTAGAGGTCTAGGTCCCCACAACTCCAGTCTTACGCCTCCCACACACCAATCAACCTTAGTCAGAACCGTCCAATGAGACCCTCGATAGTGGTCGTCGAACTCCTCTGAGGGCAGGACACAGGGCCCTCCGTGCCCTCAAACTGGGCTGCCAGCATCGGATCCAACGTCAGGCTGGATAGGATCGCAAAGTGCAAGCTCTGGTGAAAGTGGGCTATCCGCGGCCCGAACCTTGCGTACACGTACGCGTAAGACCCTACAATGGAAGAGCGGAACAGTCAGCGTTTGAGGGGCGGGGTTGACCAACGGCACACACGGACCGGCACGGTGGGGAACAATCACTCGCGATCAGGTCATCGAGGCAGCCACCGTCGCGGTGACATCCGGAAACTACGAGTCGATGACGATTCGAAGTCTTGCTCGCGAGATGGGCGTGGCGCCGATGTCCCTCTACCGACACGTACGCAACCGCGACGATCTCCTGGATGAAGTCGTCGAGCGTCTTCTCCGCCGTCGATGGCGTCCGCGGCATGACCATCAGAACTGGCGTGCGTGGGTGCTCGAGGCGGCCGACCGGTTGCGCCGGCTTCTCACGACCTACCCGGCAGCGCTTCACGTTTATCTGTCCCACCCGGTCGTGTCCCCGTCGGCCCTGAAGCGCATGGAAGTCATGCTTGAGGTGCTGAGGGAAGCTGGTTTCGACGAGTCGGCAGCCCAGCAGGCATATGCCGCCATCCACACCTACACGGTAGGTTTTGGCGCGCTGGAGGCAGGGAGGTCCCGGCAACTTGAAGGAAACCCGACAGGCGAAAGCGATGCCATGTCCGCGAAGCTGGCAGCCTTCACGACACCTCAGCAGTTTACCGCCGGTCTACTGTACTTGCTCGACGGGCTTAGCAATATGGCGGAAGGCGAGCCAGCGGTGCCGTCTGACGGTAGGTACCAGTTTCATGGCTCAGGCACGGGCACGCAGCCGGAGCTCAAGGGCAGCGCGTCTTGACGTCCATCACAGGGCTCAGCGGGCGGCTGCGACTGCCGGAGACCCAGGTCATGCTGCTGATGGCGGTCGTAGTCGGCCTGGGCGCAGGATTCGGGGCGGTCGGGTTTCGCGAGCTGATCGCGCTGTTCACCTGGATCTTCTTCACGGTCATCGGCGGCCACATCTCGAATGGCGGCCGGTTATACCTCTTGGTCATACCAGCGCTGGGCGCGCTTCTGTTCTGGCCGATCATTCGGTACTTCGCACCCGAGGCTAGAGGGCACGGCGTTCCCGAAGTCATGGAGGCCGTTTCACTAAGAGGCGGAAGAATGCGGCCGCAGGTCGTCGTGGCGAAAGCGCTGGCGTCCGCGATCAACATCGGTTCGGGCGGGTCGGTGGGCCGAGAAGGGCCAATCGTGCAGATCGGATCCGCACTTGGGTCGACTGTGGGGCAGCGGCTCAAGATGTCAGATGACCGGATACGAACGCTCGTGGCGGCCGGAGCAGCGGCAGGCATCGCGGCCACATTCAACGCCCCGTTCGCGGGTGCATTTTTCGCTCTAGAGGTCATCCTCGACGAGTTTTCGATTCGCAACTTCTCAACCGTTGTTGTCGCGGCGGTAATCGCTGACGTTATCGGCCGCGCATTCTTCGGCGTCAACGCCTCGTTTGCCGTTCCGGCGGAAGTGTGGAACGCGCCAATTCAGCTACCTCTGTATTGTCTCCTGGGCTGCATGGCGGGCGTGCTGGGGGTCGTGTTCACTCGGACTCTATATGCCACCGAAGATCTGTTCGAACGGCTGCCGCTTCCGTCTCTGGCAAAGCCAGTGAGCGGCGGGCTGTTGCTCGGCGCCCTAGCCATCGTCGTTCCGCGCGGGTATAACTCCCTGCCTTCGGCGATACTAGGCGTCGGGTATCCCACCATGACCGCGGCGCTCTACGGCCGCATTGCTCTAGGCCTCCTTTTACTCTTTCTCGTGGCCAAGATCATTGCGGTATCACTCACGATCGGTTCGGGAGGTTCCGGCGGTGTGTTCGGGCCGAGCCTATTCATAGGATCCATGCTGGGAGCGGCGTTTGGGGAGACTGCACACCTCATAGCCCCATCGCTAGCGTCGAATGCTATGAACGGTTTCGCCATCGCAGGCATGGCCGCTGTTTTTGCCGGGGCAGCGCAGGCTCCAATCACCTCGATTATGATCCTGTTCGAGATGACCACGGATTACAAGACGATCATCCCGCTGATGTTGACGGTTGTTATCGCGACGGTTGTTTCCAAAGCGATCTCGTCGCAGAACATCTACACCTTGAAGCTCTCACGAAGGGGAATCGACATCAACGAGGGGCGTGAGCGCAACGTCATGAAGCGGATTCGAGTCGCCGACGCCATGACGCCGGAAGCCGACTGTGTCCCGGCCGACATGTCGGTCAAGGATCTCGTGTCGCTGATGCGGCAAACACACAAAATGGGCTACCCAGTCATTGACGACGACGGAAACTTCGCAGGGATGGTTCGGGCGGAGGATGTGGAGGACGCCATGCTGAACGACAGTTCACACACCGTGGCAGACATTGTCGAGAACGTTCCAACAGCTTTCGCCGACGAAACGCTGGAGGAAGCGGTAGAGCGCTTCGGCCTCCAGGACCAGCGGCGAGTGCCCGTGGTAGATCGCAGGAGGCCGAACCGGCTTATTGGCGTCCTGCACGCCTGGGATGTAGTCAACGCATACCGGGCCGAGATAATCCGAAAGACGCCCACAAACGGTGAACTGCCAGCAAGTTGGAAGGGTGAGAGAGGCGGCAAGCCCAAGACCTACCTCGAACCGACCGATGCCGGATCTCGACTTGAAGATCCGCTGGGGAACGGAAGTTTCCCTGAGGGAGCGACATGGAGTCAGAAGGAGGATTCGCTGACTCATAATGCCGCCAAGGGCGACAAGCGGGTAGAGGAGCAGGAAGTCCCCTAGGGTTGTAAGGCGTTACTTTGAACGCGTCCGCGATCTCACATACAATCCAGCTATCGAGCGGCGTTAGCCTAGTGCCGACTTTCGGGAGGGGGCCTGTGTTCATTCCTTTAACACCTATTGATTTCAAGAAGCGAGCCGTTAGGCTCTACGGAAAGCGACCTGCAGTCGTCGACGGAGAGAAGCGTTTTACGTACGCAGAGTTCGGCCAACGCACGAACCGCTTGGCAAACGCGCTGCTGGCGATGGGCCTGTGTCCGGGGGATCGAGTCGCGTTTCTGGCCTACAATTCGCACCCGCTGCTGGAAGCATACTACGGGGTTCTGGAAGCCGGAGGCATCCTTCTGCCGATCAACATACGGCTCCACACCAAGGATGTTGCCCACGTAATCAGCGACTCGGGCGCCCGATTTCTGTTTGTCGACCGGGACCTAGCCGGCTTCTGCGATGATGTCACGCAGCAGGTCGATCTTATGCCCGAGGTCGTCTGGCTTTCTGGCAGACCGGAGGCTCGTCACGAGCCCGTTTATGACGAAATTCTGGCCAGAGCCTCACCGGAACCACCGCCCACGCTAGAAGTCGATGAGAATCAGGTGGCGGAGCTGTTCTATACGAGCGGCACTACTGGACGCCCTAAGGGCGTCATGCTCACGCACCGGAACCTGGCGCTGCATGCCCTGCACTACATCGGCACAATGCCGGTCAGCGACCGAACGGTACAGCTCCACACGATTCCGCTCTATCACGTCAACGGCTGGGGAACGCCTCAATACCTCACGCTCGCCGGTGGGACGCACGTGATGATGCAAAAGTTTGATCCAGGTCATGCACTGGGGCTCATCGAGACAGAGCGTGTGACTCAGTTTTTGGCTGTGCCAACGATGCTGAATATGCTCCTCAACCGTTCGGACCTGAGCGAGTACGACCTCAGCAGCCTGGAGTTCGTGCTTACTGGCGGCGCACCGACTCCGGTCGAGATGATACGCAGAGCCGAGGCATTGCTGGGATGTACGGTCAGGAGCGGCTACGGTCTTTCCGAGACTTCCCCCATTCTCACGATCGCGGTCGACAAGCAGGGAGTCGACGAGGAGGAAGGGAAGCGGATCCAGCGTCAAGCCTCGACGGGGCTCCCGCTCGTCGGCGTGGATCTCCGGGTCGTCAAAGGAGACGGCCGCGAGGTGGCCTGGGACGCAGAGGATACAGGCGAGATCGTGGTGCGCAGCAACGTAGTGATGGAGGGCTACTGGAACGATTCGGCAGCAACCGATGCAGTCATTCGGGACGGTTGGTTTCACACCGGCGACCTGGCCACCGTCGATACCGAAGGATACGTGCTGATAGTCGACAGGACCAAAGACATCATCGTAAGCGGAGGCGAGAACATCTCGTCCATGGAAATCGAGATGATCTTATTCGAGCATCCGGGCATACTTGAGGCAGCTGTCATTGCCGTGCCCGACGACGATTGGGGCGAAGCTGTGTTGGCCATCGTTTCGCCACGGGACGGCTACAGCATGACTGAAGCGGACGTGCAGGATTTTTGCAGGAAGCGGATGGCGCGATTCAAGGTACCAAAGTCTGTCGAGTTTCGAGAGGCGCTGCCGAAAGGGGGTACGGGAAAGATACTGAAGCGTGAGCTTCGGGAGCCATACTGGAGCGACTCCGCGAAGAAGGTCCACTAACAGGCGGCATAATGGCGAGTAGAAGGATTTGGTGGGTATTGATGAGTAGCGGCGGAGCCGGTTCTCGTATGCGTCTGGTACTGCGTCGACTAGCGCCATTGGTTCTGGTAGCGTCTCTCACCGCGGCTTGGGCTCCGTCCATTGGCGATCCGAACTCTCAGCATGTGGCGAACTCGGCACACGTTGGCATGCTGCAGTCCGACGCGCCGCCGAGCACCACCGGACCGGTGCTCGACCTCGTCGACGGTTCCACCGGGCGAGTCCTCTTTTCCCGGCAGGCATACCTGCATCACGCCATCGGAAGTATCACCAAGCTGATGACCGCCATCCTGGTGGTCAGCCACCTCAAGCTCACCCGCGTTATCACAATCTCGCCTCATGCGGCGTCGATTACCGGATCCACGATGTGGCTACTGGCGGGGGACCGGGTTTCGGTGCGCTCCCTGCTCTATGGGCTCCTGATCCCCTCGGCCAACGATGCAGCGGAGCAGTTCGCGGAAACTATCGGCGGGAGCGATAAGGGATTCGCCATCATGATGAACAGGCAGGCCCGCCGATTTCACTTGAAGTGCTCCCATTACGTCACGCCCTATGGCCTCGACGCCCCGCACCAGTACTCCTGCGCAGCGGACGTAGCCCACATGAGCCGAATCCTTCTGACGCACACGTTGCTGGCGCGCATTGTGTCCACCAAACACATCGTCATGCCGAGTGCCGGCAGTGGGGTCAGCTTTGACCTTACGAACACCAACCTGCTGCTCGGTGTGTACCCCGGAGCTATCGGAGTCAAGACGGGTACCACAGATCAAGCAGGTGCGGCGGTGAGCGCTGCAGCGAAGCGAGATGGGCACACAGTCATAGCCGTGGTGCTGGGCTCTACGGATTACGGCAGGTTTAGCGACGCCGGAGCGCTCATGAACTTCGCCTTCGCCGACTACGTGTGGCCAAAAGCGCCGGAAACCATGTGGTCGACTCGATCCCTGGAGCAGCGGCAGTCACGGGTGAAGGTCGCTCCAATCCCGAAGTGGGAGGACGAGTGGATATCCCTCAACCGTGGGGGTTACGTGGTTGCGCCGCCGGCGTCTCACTAATCGCGAGCCTCTGGAAACGTCGTTCACAGTTGTGACCGGCGCGTTTTTGACCGCCAGTATTTCGAGGTCTTCCTCATGACGGAACGTGCTGAAGCTCGTCACGCACGACGGAACCCGTTGCGCCCAGGATTGACGAGACTTTGGAAAGCGGCAATTCGGCAAATAGCGGTTGACAGGAGTCATCTGCGTATATACAATGGCCGCTGTCGGACCCGTTCCAGGTGACTGAGAGGGTGCAGAAGCTGCTGGCGCGGGCCGGAATAGCGTCGCGAAGAAAGGCCGAAGACCTCATCCGGGAGGGACGTGTGACGGTGGACGGGAAGCCCGCGGTGATCGGACAAACAGTCGACCCGGGGTCGGCCACGATTACCGTCGACAACAAGCCCATTCGTCTCGAGACACCACGTTATCTGGCCTTTAACAAGCCGGCCGGCGTTGTGACCACGACGGCTGCGACCCACGGCGAGACAACCGTGCTGGAGGTGGTGAAGACTTCTGAGCGGATGTACCCAGTGGGACGTCTTGACAAGGATACTACCGGCCTTCTGTTTCTCACCAACGACGGCGATTGGGCAAATCGAGTTACGCATCCCAGCTATGGTATTGACAAGGAATACAAGGTGTTGGTGCAGGGACGAGTCAACGGAGATTCGCTCGAGCGCTTTCGTAATGGAGTCGTCATCGACGGCAAGAGGTCGGTACCCAAGGGAGTAGCGCCACTATCGACCGATGGCTCCAACACATGGATGCAGGTCGTGCTGGTCGAGGGGCGCAAGCGCGAGATACGGCTGCTGGCGGCGGGGGCGGGGCATCCAGTGTTGTACCTTGAAAGGGTGCGAATCGGCGACGTATGTTTGGGCCATTTGCCCCCAGGGCGCTTCCGAGATCTCAGCAAAGCAGAAGTGGAGTCGTTTCGTGGGGCGGGAGGACAGGACCCAGCTCGCGGAGCTGGCGAGAAGGGTGCGGCTGAACGTCGCCATCGACGGCCTGGCGGGCGCAGGAAAGTCGACCGTAGGCAAGGGCATCGCGGCGGCTCTTGATTCACCATACCTCGACACGGGATTAATGTACCGGGCGCTGACCGACCGAGTGCAGGCGCAAGGCGTCGACCCCGAAGATGAAGCACAGGTGGGACAGATAGCAGCGAATTTGTCGTTCGATCTCGAGCGGAGCAGCGAGGAATGGGCTGTTACGGAACACGGGAAGCCGCTGAGCCACGAGGCGCTGCACTCCCCGGCGATAGACCGGGACGTCTCGGCAGTGTCCGCGCACCCCAGCGTGCGAGCAGAAATGGTTCGACAGCAGCGCGAGATAGCCGGCGGGCGTGAAATCGTGATGGTGGGCCGCGACATCGGTACGGTAGTCCTGCCGCATGCTCCTGTCAAGCTGTTTGTGACGGCATCCCCTGAGGTCCGCGCGCGGCGACGCCACCTGCAACGAAACACAGACCGGAAGGCCGGCGACAGCGAACTATCAACGCTGCGGGATATTCGAGCGAGGGACGAGTACGATCAGTCGCGACCGGTATCTCCTCTCAGGCCCGCTCCCGGTGCAGCACTAGTCGACACGAGCTCACGTTCGGAGGCCGAATCTCTCGAAATAGCTCTGTCGGCTGTCGGGCAGGCGCTGCGTCAAACAGCACCTAATGGCTAAGCCTCTCGTGGCGCTGGTGGGCCGTCCGAATGTGGGCAAGTCGCGGCTGTTCAACCGCCTCATCGGGCAGCGTCATGCGATAGTCGAGGACATTCCGGGGACGACGAGAGACCGTATCTACGGCGAGTACGACTGGAACGGCCGGGAAGTGGCACTGGCTGACACCGGTGGCTTGACAAGCGGCAACGTGGAAGACATCACGCGCAATGCCATAGCTCAAGCCGGGGTCGCCATCGACGAAGCTAATGCCATTGTCATGGTAGTCGACGTCCGATCGGGAGTCATGCCGCTGGATGAAGAAGTAGCGGCGCGATTACGGCAGAGCGGAAAGCCGGTAGTTCTGGCCGTGAACAAAGCGGACAACAAGAAGCAAATGGATAACGCGCTGGAGTTTCACGCGCTGGCGCTGGGGGAGCCGATTGCCATATCGGCCGAGCGCGGGCTGGGCACAGGCGAGCTTCTGGATGCCATCGACTCCCTACTACCTCCAATCGAGACAGAGCGCGCGGACGAACAGGTTACGCGTCTGGCCATCGTAGGCCGGCCGAATGTCGGAAAGTCGTCGCTGGTTAACGCCCTACTTGGGGAAGATCGCGTCGTCGTGTCGGAGACACCAGGCACCACGCGCGATGCGATCGACACGGAGATGAGACATCACAATCAGAGTGTGGTGTTGATCGATACGGCGGGTATCCGGCGCAGGGGACGGATCGAACAAGGAATCGAGAAGTACAGCGTGTTGCGATCTCACCGGGCTATCGATAGGGCGGACGTGGCGGCCCTCATCGTCGATGCCACAGAGCTGCTGGCCGCCCAGGACGCTCACATCGCCGGGTTCGTGGAGGAGGAGGGGAAGGGTCTAGTCATAGTCGTCAACAAATGGGATCTGATTGAGAGGACGGGCACCACCATCAATCAGTTCGAACGACGGCTCAAGGAGGGATTGAAGTTCGTGGACTACGCTCCGATTGTGTTTGTTTCTGCACTTACCCGCCAGCGGGTCGACCATATTCTCGATCTGGCACTCAGCGTTGCCGGGGAGCGCAGGAAGCGCATTCCCACGGGACAACTCAATGAAGTCATCCGTAAGGCAATGGCTGATTATCAGCCTCCTTCGAGGCAGGGCAAACACGTGCAGTTTCTGTACGTAACCCAGGTAGCCTCTGAGCCACCGACGTTTGTGTTCTTCGTCAACGACCCGGACCTCATCCACTTCTCCTACCGTCGGTTTCTGGAGAACCGACTTCGGGAGCGATTCGGCTTTTTCGGCACTCCGATACGTATGTCGTTTCGTGCACGGAGAGAAAGTAAGTAGCGGGGAGGTAGGATACAATACTGGCATGGGCTGGGCATGCGTACACTGCGGAGACATCAACTCTGGAAGCGCCTCTACATGTGTGGAGTGCAGCACGCCGCGCAACGCGGAGACGAGTCCACGCTTCGAGCCGCAACCTATCTCGGGTAATCTGATCTGGCTGGCGACGCTGCTCGGCGGAGTGCTGGGTGGCTACCTCTTCGCCCTGTGGAATACCCGTATCCTGCGAGGAACGTTTGGGCGGACAGCGATTGTATACGGAGTTATAGCGACGGCGGGCTGGATCTTGAGCATCTTTCTGCTGTCGAAGATGACGGCCGCTTACGGGATATTGTTCGTTCTGGCATTGAGTTTTCTGTTGGTAGCGATTCCCTACAATCGGGAGACCCTGCCGGTGTCGCAATGGACCTGGTCTCACCCGATTCGAAAAATCGTCCTCAACATCGGGGGTGGGCAGCCGGGCCTGATCTATGCGCCGTTCACCGTAGCCGAGGGGCAGCTTTTCCGGGCAGCTGAGGGACGAAAGCCGCTGCTCTCGATCCCGTTGGTGCCGGTCATCGTCGTAGCTTTGAGTGCTCTTATCGGCGCCCTGACGCTCATCTTAGGGAACGTGTTCGCTGCTT
>CAWIIC010000009.1:0-21795 GCA_963836045.1 uncultured Pseudomonadota bacterium | reverse complement strand
GTGATCGTCATGGCAAACACTGCGGCGACCGACTGTCTCAACGTTGCCGAGCACTGCGACTGCCTTTTGCTGCCCGGCCAACAGGCTGCCCTAGCCGCCACAAGGCCCCCCACCGTGTCGGACCTTCCGGGCACGTACGTCCGTCCGCAACGACTTGCAGACCTATCATTCATGGGCGAGCAGACGGGATCCCCACCTTCGGTCCTTGGGTTTCCTTCTTCTGTTGCTGGAGGGACGGTACTGGCTTACGGTGAGAACACCCTGATGCTGCGAGTCAACCGGCGATACTTCATCCTGGGGAAAACGTGCAAAGCAGCCGTACGCCGCGACCAATAGCGGCATCTTAACTCTCTTCGGGCAGCCGCCGGGCGGCCAAGATCTCCGCGGCTGCACCCCGGGCCTGACGAGGCCTCCTCTCGACAGGGCACTATCGCTGGGCGCTTCTCGGCAACGTTCTGTCTATTAGCGTAGTCAGTGACAGTGGCTGTCGTGTTCGGGCTGAACTCATGTTAGGAGCGTGGACGCGGTCCGAGGACCCGGTGGCTGAGGTCATGGATGGAACGTGGACCCTAGCTCTCTGACGACAGATCTGATTCTGCCAGGGGATGCAGAAAGATGGGACAACCTTACCCCGTAGAAGAGCCTCCAACCTTCAGCAGGCCCGGAATGAGCAGCTGCCCATAGTTGTGACCGAGGTTGGGAGTACTGGCCGAGACCAATAGGTTGTATGGGCCGGAGGGTGCAGTGGCCGGCACCTCGAAGCTCCTACTGTAGTGACCGGTGCCAGGCCGCGAGGTGACAGTCGCAGCATGGGTGTGGTCAGTAAAGGCAAGCCTGTTCCCGCGGTGAATGATGGTTGCGCCAAGCTCTACCGGAACCGGTCCGCCTGAACCGTTAACGACCGTATAGGTCAGGCTCACCATCCCTCCGGGCTGAACATAGGCCGGGCTGACGAAAATATACGTGAGCCTCATGCCTCTAGCAATCACGGGCGGCGGGCTGGTCGGCTTCGAGACCGGGGTGGCGGGAGGGCCGGAATGATGCTTGTGGTGTGACGGCACAGAAGGCGCCTTGTTTGGTGTTCGAGAAGGACCGGTCGGAGCAGCGGTATGGGGAGAGAGCTTCAGGTACGTGGCGAAGGCACCTAACCCGCTTGCCCCGACAAGTACCACAAGCATGAGTCCGGCTATGACCGAATGGTGGGAAGAGCTAGGTTTGGCCTCGAACCTGCGCTCCCGACTGGGTTGACGCAGAGCTCGACCGCGAAGCGCCTCACGAAAGGCAGCCGCATTGGCGAAACGGCGGTCTGGTTCCTTCGAGAGAGCACGAAGGACGATGGCGTCGACTTCAGCGGGAATGCCCAGTCGGTAAGAGCTTGGCGCCGTCACCGGTTCCTTGATGTGCTTCATGGCCAGGGCGATCGTCGAGTCTGCCTCGAAAGGAAGCTCACCCGTGAGCATTTCGAACAAGACGACGCCCAAGGAGTAGACGTCGGAAACGCTGGTCGCCCTCTTGCCTTGAACCTGCTCCGGCGATATGTACTGGGCGGTTCCGAACATGGTTCCGGTTCGGGTGACCTGGGTCGAGCCGGCACTGAAGGCGATGCCGAAATCGGTGACCTTCACGGTTCCATCACGAGAGATCAAAATGTTCTGGGGTTTGATGTCGCGATGGACGAAGCCGTGACGGTGGGCAAAGTCCAAAGCGGAGGCAACCTCGGCCGCGATATGACAGGCACGGTCGACGTTAAACGGCGCCTCCTCCTTGATGGCAGCCTTCAGGCTGAAGCCGTCGACGAGCTCCATGATCATGTAGTGCAAGTCCCCGTCCTGGCCGACATCATAGACAGAGACGATATTGGGGTGAGCCGAGAGGCCGGCGGCGAACTGGGCTTCTCGCTCGAAGCGTTGTACGATCTCCGGATCGACGGAGAAATGGGGGTGAAGGACTTTGACGGCCACCTCACGCCCTAAACGCACGTCACGGGCGCGGTAAACGGCCGCCATTCCGCCCGAGCCGACGACCCCCGCCAGCTCGTACCGGTCGTTAAGGATACGGCCAATCAGTTGGATCGTAATTCTGCCTCTACTGGAGTTTGTGACAGCTCATGCGTGTCTGTCCAGTGCAGGGATTATGCCGTGCCGCGGGGCAAGAGACAGCCGTCTAAGGATAAAAGAGAAGGGCCCCGGATTACCGGAGCCCCTCTCTGCTTAAGCGAATGTGGCTAGCTGATGGTCACCTTTGACCAGTCGTTGTTCTTTGGAACCAGGATTCCAAAGGCTTCGCTTCCGACGAGCCCATGTACTTTGGGATTGACCAGCGCATAGCCGTTGGCGTTACCGACCGAGATCCAGGCACCCTGGCTCAGCGCGATGTGCTGGGCCTGGATGTAGAGTTTGGCCCGTTTGGTTGGATTGGCCTCGACGGCCGCCTGGTCGACGATTTTGTTGTACTGGGGATTGTTGAAGCCGCCGATGTCGTAGTTCTGGCCGCCACGCAGGAGAAGAGTAGCGTAGTCGTACGGATCGGGATAGTCCTCGATCCAGAGATTTTCGGTGATGGCAGTCTTCGTCAAGGCGAGTGACTTGCCCACGACGTTCAGCCAGGAGTTGAAGGTCAGGGGTTTGACGTTGATGTTAGCGCCGACCGCGCTCCACATGTGGGCAATCGCGCTGTATTCATTGTCGATGTCAACCGAGGTGTGCTGGTACGTCAGGCTGACGTTGTTGATCCCACCGGGGCACTTCTTCAGCTCTGCTTTGGCCTTGGCGACGTTGTAGTGAGGGTTGTTGGCCCCGGCATAGTAGCCCATCATGCCTTTGGGGACCACCGCGTAGGTAGAGCTCTGGGAGCCGTGCAAAATGCTGGTGTTGATGGCGTCACGGTTGATGGCGTACGCCAGCGCCAGCCGGCAGTGCACGTTGTTGAAGGGAGCAGCCGTCTCGTTGGGGGTGATGTAGTCGACCACCGACGTCGGGAACTGCATGAAGCCGGCCTTGTGGCGGCTATTGGAGATCTGCGTCGTGGGGATGGCGGTCACGTCGATGCCACCGGCCTGGAAGTCTTTGTAGTTGGTCTGGGTGTCGGGGATGGCCGGCATGACCACCTTAATGGCCGGCTTGGTGCCGTAAAAAGCGGGATTCGGAACCAATGTCATCTGAGGGGTATGCCCGGACGAATAGAAGGAGGTGACCGAGCTGCTGTGGTTGCGGCAGACGAACTTGAACGGCCCCGGAGCAACGTTGGCGGAGCAGGTGTCGGTCAGATAGGTCTGTGGGGTCTTACCACTCATGACCTTGGGATCAAGGATGTCTGCGGTGGGATACGTCAACGTCTTCAGGAAGAAGGCGATCGGAGCATCCAGACTGATCTGAATCGTGCGGGCGTTGACAACTTTGACACCCGAAAGAGAATGAGACTTTCCGGAGCTGAAGGCCGCCGAGCCCACAATGTGACCGAGGTAGGCGAGCGCCACAGGAGACTTGGTGGCCGGCGCCAGAGCGCGCTTGATCGACCATGCCACGTCCTGAGCGGTTAATGGATGCCCGTTATTGAAATGGAGATGGGAACGCAGAGTGAAAGTGTACACCTTGTGATTGGCGCTCTCCTTCCAACTGGCCGCCATATAGGGAGCGACGTTGCCGCTGGGAAGCAGCTTGACCAGGTTGACGTCGACCATGTTCAGCACATTGTTGGAGATTGAATCGGTTACCTGGGAAGGATCCAAGGTGTTCACCCAGGTGGGCGTGCCGGCCAGCCCATACCATCGGAGCGTCTTCATTCCCCCCGACTTCTTTGGAGCTGGCGCGCCGCTACCGCTTGAACCACAACCGGAAACGGCCACAACCAACGCCGCGGCCATGACGAGTGCAAAACCGGTGACAAAATAACTGCGCTTTGGCTTTCTCACGACTTCCTCCTTACGAGGTATGAAATTTGAACACTCTCGGGAGAACGCTCGTTACCTCAAGGAGGCACGTTGTATGCCAATTGCATCGTTCTCTCGAAAATGCCGATCCCTCGTACCGGCCGGGACGAACCACAGACGCAAGAAGCTTCTGGTGATTGGTCTCAGGTTCGAAGGATCTTATGCACGCCCGCTCCCATGGTGAGAGGCTGCATATCTTCAGAGTAGAGATCGGCTCTGAACTTGACCTGACGCGATACTGAAAATCCGCTGAAACGTGAAGATGTACAGGCGGCTGTCCGGTCAGGGAAGTACGTCGTGAGAGTGGAAGCAGACAAAGAAAAGCCGGCGCATCCAGGATGCGCCGGCAGAAGCGTCGAGCTAACTGAGGCTAGAGCAGGTCAGACGGTGCTGCCCGCCAGTGACCCGCTGTTGGGAGCGCCCTGGTACTGCGCGTCCCCAAAGCCGAGGATAGGAATAAATATAAACGAAAGGAAGACGAGACCGATCCCGAAGCCGGTACCCTTGCCGAATGCCTTGGCTAGATCAATCATCATGATGATCAGGACCACAAAGTTGACGAAGGGGATCAAAAGAAGAATGATCCACCATATCGGACGACCAATGATCTTGAGAAGCACGATATAGTTGTAGATCGGGATTATGGCAGCCCATCCCGGCTCACCAGCTTTGGTAAACGTCTTCCACAAGCCGGCGATAACCAGCACGATTACGGCTACATAGATGATCCAAATAATCGCAGATGCGCCGCCGCTTGACGCTCCAACAACACTCGGTAACATACGTTTTACCTCCCAGATTGATACCTAAAGTTACCCGCATCTCGCTCGATACGGTACAAGACGGTGAAGTCTAGCAAGTCAATGGTTCTGCGTCAACACATATATCTGTTTCGGCCCTCCTGTCGGTTGGCGCACCAGCGTTACCCGCAACTCATTACAGCTTCGTCCTGCTATTCATGGTCTGACGTCCTGAGTAAAGGGTACGTTCGGGTTAGTCGAGGCTAAACGGGGGATACTGATCCACCAATAGAAACGCGTACGAATGTGCCCTCATCACTGAGCGGATGACGCCCTGGCTGATGCTCAGCATGCTGTCGGGAAATCGACCGGTAAACAATATCGCAAACCAGGCGACCAGCGCAATGAACTCGACTATATAGATAAGCAAACCGGCGAAGATCACGATGGGAATTGCCAGAATCGCCCGAAAGGCCACCGTCAACCGGTTACTTTCCGAGGGTCGGACCGCACCGTACTGGATGGGGTAGCCGGCTGCTTTTTCGCTGTGTCCGCTGAACGGGGGAAATTCGTCCGTGAGCAAGAACATGTAGCCGTATGCGTCGGCGGTCAACCGCATGTAGCCATCGGCAAATCTGTACAACCCCTGTGGGTAACGTCCGGTTAACAAGATGGCAAACCAGGCAATGAGCGACGTGAACCATACCGCGATGCCGTAAAAGTACAGGACGACAGATACGGGTATGGCGAGGAACATTCGGAAGAAAACGGACACCCGGTTCCGGTCGGTCGGCTCTGACGAAAATCCGACGTTGACAGGAAAGTCAACCGGCGGCGCGGTAGCGGTCACTGTGCCTGGCCCCTCCAGTTTGTTGAACCCGCACTCGACGTACAACGAGCGTGGCTGACTGGAGTGTATCAGGCCCGGGGCAAATCGTCAACAGTAACCGGCAGAAGCCTCCCGTTTAAATAGAGAGCAGCGTGGGCGGACGAGAGGTTAGGAGGAGCGCGCTCGCCTGCGACGGTCCCGCTCGTATTCGCGGTGGGCTTCCTTCGCCTTCTCACGAGCCTCTGACGCATTCTTGGCCACCTTCCCGCCGGCGGTGGGGGCGCGGTCGGGATCAGTCGACTTCTTTGGCGTGGTCGGACCTCGAGCCGCCTGTGGATCAGAAGGGCCGGGATGATCTTTCTTTACCCATTTGTCACCCTTCTTTTCATATTGGTGCTTCAATGACGCGAAAGCCACCATATGCGCCCGGCGGCCCTCCCCATATGTGTCGACGGCGCTGTCATGGGTTTCTGACCAGATCTCCTGAGCATGCTTGTCTGAACGCATTATCGTGGCCGGGATGTCTCCACCTTTGGCAGTTTTACCCTGAGCAGGCATGTAACCCTCCTAGTGGTGATTTCCTCAAAGTCGTGCGAGGCACTTTTTGGACCAGAGGCGCCAGAGTGAGGGCCGCTGAGTACGGTCGGGCGTTCGAGGTCAGGCTGTGGAGTGGGCTGAGCGAGCGATCTCGGCCAGAGCAGCGATCAGGTCCGGATCGTCGTTGAGTGACTGAATCCGCTCCAAATGAATGCCGCGCTCTTGTGCCGCTCGAGCAGCCTCAATGTCAATGTCGTAGTAAATCTCGAGGTGGTCGGCAATAAAGCCAATGGGGACGACCAGGATATCTGTCACACCCTCATCGCCCAGACGGTTGACGGTGTCCAGGATGTCGGGCCCCAACCAGGGATCGGGGGTGCGGCCGGCACTCTGGAACGTGAAGGTCCATTGTCTGGCCGGAACGTCCAGGATCTCAGCTAGCGCGCGGCAGGTCTCGAGCATCTGGTCCTGATATGGATCTCCGCCGGCCACGACTTTTTGAGGAAGGCTATGAGCGGTGAAAACCAAGGTCACATCGGCGGCTTGTCCGAATGCCGACATCGCCTGACGAACATGGGCGGCCACGGCCCGCAGATAGTGAGGGTTGAGGTGCCAGGACTCGACCAGCGTAATGTCAAGGTCATAGCCTAGATCGCCCATCGCCCGGCGGACTCTCTCCGCGTACTCTCCGACGCTTCCACGCGAGTAGTGTGGTGCCAGGACGATGCCGACAGCAGACGCGATGCCGGCCCCCTGCATTTCTTCGACAGCCTGTCTGATGTAGGGATGCCAGTGCTTCATGCCCAGGAACACCTTAAAGTCAGGGCCGAGAACGCGCTGGAGCCCATCCGCCTGGGCCTGAGAAATCTCCAGCAACGGCGTGCCGCCGCCTACCAGGCGGTAGCGCTCGGTCAACTCCCGCAGCAGCTCCGGGGACGGTTTCCGTCCACGCCGAATATCGGTGTAGTACGGCTCGATCTCGTCCGCGTTTCTAGGAGTTCCGTAGGCCATCAGGAGGACCCCGAAGGCAGATCTACTCACCGGCGGGTCCACCAGCAACGGATTCGGAAGCGGCAATGAGAGAACCCGTGGACCGGTACTCGTGAACGAACTCGACCAGGCGTTGGAGCACCTCGACCGGAGTCTGAGGATGCACGCCGTGGCCTAAGTTAAAGACGTGACCTGGCCGGCCGGCTGCCCGTTGGAGGACTGCGGCCGCCTCGCGCTCGACGATCTCTCGAGGGGCAAACAGTGTCAATGGATCGAGATTGCCCTGGATACCCCGCCCGGGCCCGATACGGTCCCAGGCAACGTCGAGAGGAATCCGCCAGTCCACTCCGATCGCAGATCCACCGGCCTCGGCGACGACCTCGAGGAATCCACCCGTCCCGGTACTGAAGTAAATGACAGGCACTCCTGCTGAGGAGATCAAATCAAGGGCACGGGTGGTGTACGGCAGAACATACCGGCGGTAATCATCAGGGGCGAGGATCCCGGCCCAGCTGTCGAAGAGCTGAACGGCGGCCACTCCGCTGTCGATCTGAGCGCGGAGATAGGTAGCCGTAAGAGATGCGAGCTTCGTCATCAGCTCTGCCCAGACCTCGGGCTCCGAGTACATCAGCCGCTTGGTGCGAAGGAAGTCACGGCTTGAGCGTCCTTCTATCAGATACGAGGCCAGGGTAAAGGGAGCGCCGGCAAAGCCCAGGACGGGTATTGAGGCGCGAGCCGTCCGATCCAGCTCGGCGCGCACAATGGCAATCGCTTTCAGCAAATCCGAGACATCGTCAGGATCGATCGGACGCAACAGCTCGAGGTCTTGTGAGGAGCGAAGTGGAGACTTTACCACCGGGCCTACCCCGTCGACAAGGTCGATATCGATGCCAATGCCGATCAGGGGCGTCATAATGTCGGCGAACATGATGGCGCCGTCGACGCCGAGTCTGTCTACCGGTTGAAGCGTGACGAGCGCGCAGAGGTCGGGGTTCCGACAGATGTCGAGGAACGTATGTTCCTCACGCACCTGACGGTACTCGGGCAGAGCCCGTCCTGCCTGCCGCATGAACCAGATGGGCGTAGTGTCCACAGGCTCGAGATTCAGAGCCCGCAGCAGGCGGCTCTCGGTCCTGATGGGTTCAGGCACGTGGCGGAGACGCAGGGGGATTCAACCGAGCTGACCGGCCGTCGACGGCGACGAGAACAGGCAGGCGGTCAGCTGCCTGCAACGAGCTCGAGCGCTTCCGGCAAAGGCCGGTGTACGGCCGTAAAGACCGGAGTGTCGTGCAGCGTGTAGGGCCGTCCGTCCGTCGAGCGAAGGTCCATAACCAGCGTCTGGAACTCCAGCAGGTCCTCCATCTCGTAGGCAACGACAAATTCTTGATCGTCGAGGCCAAATGAATGCACCAACACCTGCCGAATCGCCGGGAAGTCGTGGCCTATCTTTATGTGCTCGTTCATCATTCCCTGACGGGTGGCCTTACTGAGGAGGTACCAGTCGGAGGTTTTGGTAAAGGGGTAAATGACCAGATAGCGTCCCCGATCCTTTTCGAGCGCAGCCTGCTCCTGAGGCGCCTGACGGCGAACATACGTGGATGGCCGAACCAGACCCACGTAAGAGTACGGAACTGACAAGTAGGCTCCGAGGCGGGTCTTGAGCAGCAGATTCGTGGCGCTTTGAATGTCGTCCAGCCGGTAACCCGTTCGCCATAAGAGGAGGTCTGTTCCGGCCTTGAGGCCGGTAGTCGTGTAGGCGTAGGTAGTGATTCCTTCCTGGTTTTCGATGATGGAGCGCAGCTCAGTGGTAGCGCATTCGCGCTCCTTGGCGGGAAGACGCCTCCAGGATGCATCGAGATCCAAAAAGAGGTACTGGACAAACATCGGGGAATCCATCGTGCGGGCGGCCCTCCTCTCTTTCGATATCATTCTCCCACAGCGCAGCGTTGACCTCTGATGGGGGAGTGGTTAGAATAAAGCCACCATCTCAGCCGGAAATGGCTACGAGATGGGCCCAAACGGGCGGCCATGGCGGAATAGGTAGACGCGCAGCGCTCAGGACGCTGTTCCCGTTACGGGAGTGGAGGTTCGAGTCCTCTTGGCCGCACCAGTCCTCGCTTGACGGGCCAATGCGGCGCCAAATATCGGGGTTAGGCTGAACAGAAATCAGCTGATTCTCCATTGCCGACATCGGAGGCAGGAGTCTGATGAGGCGGCGGGTCGGCCCACTGTCGGTGGGACCCTCTTTGTTCTGAACGCTCTTGGATTCTCGCTCGTGGCACTACTTCTCGGACAAAGTAGCAAGAACCCGCATTCATCGTGAAGCACTGTGTAACCCTGGCGGACATCGGGTTACTGTGCACGTCGCGATGTCAATACCGGCGAGGAGCACCAGTCAGGTGGTCGCTCCCGAGGATCGGCAGCTATAGGCGACGACCTTCTCTCCGCAAGCGCTCTAGCGGATGGTAGCCACACGCGAAAGGGTGCGCCCGGGTCTTTGATAGCTGACCACAGGAGTCGATGTTCGCGATGGGCGTCGCTAGCTGCTGACCAATCGCGGTGTGATGAACTTCCAGGTCTTGCCGCTGTCGACTGTTCTTAGAACACCGGGGTGGTTCTTGCCGGAGCTGTCATAGCCCAGCTCGAATCCGACGCGCGGCGTCACGAATCTGAAGAAACCACCTATGTACTGCCTTCCAATCGCAGTCCAGTGCTTTCCGCCGTCGATTGTCCTCATCAGGACGTTGCCGCCGTTTCTGTACTCGTCCGCCCAGCCGTATGTGGCATTAAAGAAGTACGAGCCGAATTCGTTGTCGGCAGTACCGCCGAGAGACTCACCGCGCGACCAACTTTCCCCACCATCTGTCGTTCGGTACGTCGTGAACAGGTGTACGGACCTTGGCGGATTTGATGTGTTGCGGAACAGATCCACGGGGATAGTGGCGGAACGGGCTCCGCTGAATCCGGCCGTGCTGACTGTAACAATTGCATTCGCATATCCGGTCGGAGCCTTCACCGTCTTGCGGGCCCACGTCTTCCCTCCGCTATTGGTCTCGTAGAGGAACTGACCGAAGTCGACGTAGCCCATGTACCCAAAATTAGACGCGAAGCCGCGGGTCCCGGATTGAAAGCCAAGCAGATAGGCAACCGCGGGACTCGGTTGAACCTGCGTCCAGTGGGTGCCTGAGTCGGTGGTCCGGTATAGGGCGTTCATCGATGAGGGCCCAATGCTGCTCGCCATCAATTCAAGCCAGCCTGTCCGGTCCCCAGAAAAATCGAGCACGGGGTAGTTGTAAAATGGCGCTCGTGACCCGAAGTCGATCGCGGAGGATGTCCAGGTACGGCCGCCGTTGTTGGTGCGCCAGACTGTTATGGACGCCCTCGGCCCCCCGGAGCAGGGACGCGTAAACCACGCCCACTGTGGGCCGGAGGCTACGAGAGCGTCGGCGCAACCGCCTGACTTCACGACACGCCAGGTGCTCCCGCCGTCAGTTGTTCGCAGCACGCCGGCGGTGCCAGTCGCCCATCCGACGTTGGGACTTACCATCTGGAACTGATCGAGGTAAAGGCTGGGGGTCGTTCGCGCAATGGCCTGGGCATCGGTGGCGAGATGGGTGGGGACAATGGCAAGTGTGAGTGCAAGAGCAACTACTAGGATTCGCGAGTGTGAATGACGTCTTACTTGCACGTGAACGCTCCGTGGACCAATGGTCAATCAGCCGGGTCGAACCCGGAAACGTGGCGATCACTTTGGTGGTGAGGCAGCAATTCCGGAGGTCCGGGTTAGCGGGTTTATTATGACGGATTTGGCCCAAATGACTCTGGCTATCACACGAATAGCCAGTTATCCGATGTATCCACAGTTGATAGCTGGTCGGCCGAGCTAGCTCGCGCCACCTCTCAAATACGCTGGGTGAAAGACGGCAACATGCTAGGCCGATCTTTGCGCCCGGCAGGGCTATCTCTCGCTGCCCAGAGGCGTCACATTTGATGAGAAGGATGCACCGATACTACCCCACACGCCTGTTGTACGGACGATTGCCCGAAGGTATCGCCTGACAACATATCCGATCCCATTTTCTATTGGCTCTTTAGAGCTCCGTCCTGTTCGGCTCTTCTACGTGTGGTACGTACCGATAACGTTCACGGCTCTCATGGATACCCCCTGTTTCTAGACCATGAAACGGCGAAAGGCGGAGGACTGCCTTAGAGCGGCGATGACGTCTTGGGGCATGTCATCTGTTCCAGTGAATCGGGCAGCCACGTCAGACATTGTGACATGGTCGCGCTCTCCGCGCCAGCATTCACGGGAAAGGGAAAGAATCGTCGAGCGGACAGCCTCGGGTGCAATCGGGAGTACTACTTCTCTCAGAAACCGAAGTTGCTTCAGTAGGTCATCGTCGAATATCGGCTCCTGGTAGCGTCCAACGGCCGCCACGAAACCGATCTGCCAGTCCGAAAACGGGGTGCACACGGCCTCTGGTGTCGTCAAGTCGAAATGCGTGATACTTCTACCCGAGTCGCTCAGTTCGAGGATTGCTACGGTTTGGGCGATTTGCCGGACAGACACGCTTCCCGGACCAATCGCTCCAGGATTAATCAGCAGTACGCCATCGTGGACCTGGGCTATCGGTATGTGAGTGTGGCCGAATATGAGAATGGCAGCATGGAGCTCCTTCCCCCTGGCTGTCCAGTAGTCCAGCTTGGGATGCCAGGCGTCGTCGCGACGAGCTTCAGCTTCAACCAGGGGATCACGGTGGTCACCGTGAATGACGACGATGTCGTGATCGAGCCGGGAATACCTTTGAACCGGTGGCAATCGCGACCGAGAAGCGGGAGAGTCGTCGTTGCCGTGAACAGCCAGCACCGGCGCGATGCGTTGTAGGTCGTCGAGAACCGAGATATCGCCGACATCTCCCGCGTGCAAAATGAGGTCAACGCTGGAGAAGGCTTCACCGATTGACGGCGGCAACCGCTCACAGCGGTCTGGAATGTGAGTGTCCGCGATGATGCCGATCTTGAAGCCGCAGTTATTCCGGGTCATCTGTGGGGTGGACTCTCATATGGAGCGGGATCTGGACGCTGGCCAGGCAGATATCCAAGTCTCGCCGAATTAAAAACCCCCCAACCCGTGTCATTTTCGTTCAGGCAATCGCTTGGCCCACCGGACCTTCGCTCAGTTTTATTTGTGCAATGACGCACAGGGACCGCTTTCCTTCCGTACACACTACGGAGTCCTGGCTCCAGCGTACGCCACAGCCCGAGGTGTCCAGTCAATCGACCGTAGCGCAAAATGCGTTCGACCGCTGGCCGGACTACCACGTCAATTCCTCGCGTCGTGCCCACCACGCCTCGGCGGCGTCCATCGCTCTCTCCGCCTCGGGCACGCCCCCAATAAACCCGGCCGTTGCGACCCAGTGCAAGGGAATCAGGGTGATCTGCGCCGGAAGCAACCGGCGCTCGTCGGGCGTCACGGGTTCGGGAGCGGAATTGTCGTAGGCGTCGCAGAGTTCGCGGAGGTCCACGTTGGCGCCACTGTCAGATGCCCAGTACAGGCTGGCGGCCACGTCGTAGAGCCGCTCCCGGATGCGCACGAAATCCAGATCGAGATTCACCCAGGAGCCATCCGACAGTTGGACCGCGTTGCCGAGCCTGTAGTCGCCGTGGATCGGAGCGCGCGGGAGCTCGACGCCACGCCGGGCTCTGCCCAGCTCGTCGAGGAGGAGCTTGGCGCTGCGCACCACGGGCTCGGCCCGAGCGCCTAGACCGCGACGCGTGAAGCCGAGCCAGTAGTGCAACTGGCGGTGGGTTCGGTGGTCGTCGAGCGGCTGGGGCAGGTCCGGCTCCCAGGTCGCGCGGAGCCCCGCGTGAAGGCGGCCGAGCGCCTCGAACAGCCCTAGGTACGACTCCTGGCTTGGGCTTGGCTGCGCGTGCGGGACAAATTCTTCGAGTTCCGCCCAGCGGCCACTGACCCTGGCGAGGTCTCGGCCGAGGATCGGCACTGGCTGGGCGACCCGAATCCCTGCGCGCTGGAGTCGCTCGCGCAACCGGCGCAGTCCCGCCACACGGCCGCGCGTCGCCCATGGTCGATGCACACGCAGGACGAGCGGTGGAGCGGCGTCGAGCCGGACGTTGAGGTTGAACTCGCCGCCGATGTCTTGCCACGTCCTTGCAGGCGCGACCTGATCGAGCAAGGCGGCGACCGCGGGGTCATCGGTGCTGGCCCTTGGCCCGAACCAGCTGGGCGGCGGTGGAAGTGGTGTCAAGGCTTGGTCCTTCGCCGTGGAGCTTCGCCGCAAGCACGCAAGCAAACGCCTCGGATCGGGGATGACTCCCTGCAGGCATCTGTGATCGCATCCTACAGTAAGCCGCTACTGCTCGTCGGGCTAGGCCTCGCTGTACTACTGTCTCGATCGCGCCAGAGCGAGGTCAAAGAACGACGGCGACCAGGTTCAGTGAGTTAGTATGCAGCCATTTTACTGGCCAGAACGTCGGCTGGTTCGCCCACGCTCCCCTGACCAAACATCCTTTTGTCGGGCAGCAAGTTCATCCGAAATTCGCTGCCAGCCTTGATTGCAATGCCCCCTTCGCGGGACCGCCATAAAAGGAGGCGTAAGGCGTCCGTGGGGAGATCCGGGCGCGGCCCGATAGCATGCTGCCCGGCCTTCCGACGAGCGGCGGTGGATCGAGGTCAGGTTGGCGAATGCCGAAGCTGCGAAAGACGCAGAATCGCGCGTTCGTGCTGACCCTCTACTCCGTGCATCAGAGTCAACATCTCAAAAGGCAATCAGTCGCTGCTGAGCCGGTACATTCGGAGGACTAGATTCCTTATCCCTCCATGTCGGCCACGAATTGGTCCGGCTCTTCAAGGGTGACCCAGAGTACTTGAAACACGGTCGGTTGGTTGAATAACCAAGTACCCGGTTGCGGCGGGGCGACTGTGATTTCTACGAAACCCTGCAACGAGCCGTTGATCATCCAGCCGCCCTCACTGATCGAAGCTCGCGGTCCCCAGCCACCCGGCCACATATCAGGGCATCGCTTCACTTGCAAGATATCTTCTCTGTCGAACTCGGCGTTGAAGTACCACCCAAATCGCACGAAGACGCTGTACGGCGTGACCTCTATGTAATCCCATCTAGGAGGACAGCCTATGACAGTGAATAGGATGCCGAGGATTGGGCCGACGCGAATGGGGTAGCGTCTTGAGCCGCTGTCACGGTATGTCGGCGACCCCCGCATCAATCTGGTGGTTCTCTTTCCCACGACAGTCCTCTGGCGTCAGTGTACGAACGTCGGGACCGAGAGATTGTCTACACAACCTCAATAGCTACAAACGGTCGAGCGGCCCGCCGATCTATTTTCTCCTCCTCTATCGGGAACGCTCATCGCGGTGTGACAAAGACTAGTGTCTTCGCTTCAACGGAGCATACCCTGTCCAGCCACTGTGGGGCGGGGTACACCCGTTAGCTGAAGGTGCGTAGTAGTGTGCCGAAGCAGGGAAATTCTGGCCAGATAGTACGTCGAAGCACATGGCATTTACGGCGTGGTCTACACCTATCCCCACAGCGCATAGACCAAGCATCACCATGACCGCTATGAACCTTCGTATCGACACCATCACTTGTTCCTCCGGCGCCTGCGCGTATCACCTGATACGAGCGAACGGAGCACGTGCCATTCTATTGCTCTCCGGCTGGGCGGCATGGCATTACTGCCGACCGTGGATTCATACTGTGTCTGTCACGTCATCAGCCAATTATCTTTTGAGCGACAGCGTGTCACCAAGCTACGAATGAAGCCAACACCAGGAGCCATCGAAGGCGGTGCCGTTGTGACATGCAGACGAAAGTGCGGTTCCTCCGTGGTCAGCATCCTTTTACTGTTCATGGCCGGAATACCGCTGACTCTGGCAGCAAACCCTTCAGTGTTTCCTCATATGCGCCAGCACATCGCCGCGTATACGGTCACGAATCTCAGCGCCGGCGAGCGACGCAGCCTTGTTCCGACAGGTTTGAACAACAATGGCGATGTCGTCGGCAGGATGTGGAATCCAGGCACCCACGCCTTCATGTTTCGTAGGGGACAGCTAACTGACCTTGGTGTGCCCAAGGGGTTTGCCTACTCAGGTGCCCTCGGTGTCACCGGCACAGACGTTGTTCTCGCTAATGCATGGAATGTCCAATACCATTACACGTACTTCCTGGTCTACCCGGCCCGAACCGCTGAAGTTTGGATTCAACTCCGCGGAGGCCTGCCCGGCTATGTCCTAAGCTCGGCAGAACAGATCGCCGAGAATGGAGACATCGTCGGGACGTTGAGGCGAGCCGGTTCGAGCGGCTTGCGTGGTCTCAGGGCGGTAGTGTGGAAGCCGAACCGAGCGAGCCAGTATCGCCAGGCTGAGCCGCTGCCCTTGACGCCTGGTTTCGGCTCATCTCATGGCTCCGTTATTTCTAGCGGTGGCGGCCAAGTGATCGTAGGAGGCTGCCAGTTTAAAGAGAATTCCATAAACTGTCTCGGTCTGTGGGCGAGGAAAGGTACCCATTCATTCCAGCCGTCACTCGCTGCCGTCGGGGGTGCCTATTCCTCCTTCAGAAGCATCGGTGGCTGGGGTACTCACGTCTACGCCGTCGGAGAGACTGGGGACAACGACACGGCGGTCTGGGCGTGGGCATCGCACGTAGCTATGACCAAAGGCGGACTGGCGTCAATAGTTGACATACCCGCTCTTCCGACCCTTCACCCGGGTGACCAGTTTGAGGGCGTCACAGGGGTTAGCGCCACTACCAAAGGGCAAATGGTTGCTGTAGGTGCCTACTCGGCAGAGCCAAGGATTGGCCTCTTCTGGAGGGGAAGCACCGTCCAAGGGCTCCAAAGACTGTTACCGAGCGAGTCACCGTGGTCATTGAACAGCCCCGTCGCAGTGAACGGGCGTGGGCAGATACTGGGTCTGGGCGAGATAGGCGGTCGATCCGCTGCTTTTCTCCTGACCCCTAAGCCTTAACATGTAGCGGCTTTGGTGAAGCGCAGGGGGCGGTAGGGCAAACAGGCGAAGGGCTAGCGATCCGAGCACCAAGCTCAGCCGAGCCTCTGCCCCATCGGCGAGGCCGAGCGCCTTAGACGGCTGGGTCCCGGAATCCACGTTAAACCCCTCAAACGCCCGCGTCTATGGTGTCTTGATGTCAAGGACGACCAAAAACTGTTGGAACCCCCGGTTATAAGTGGGCCACTCGTGCCTGCCGGGCCGTGCCGTAGACTCAAGCTTGACTGGAACTTCCTGGTTAAGGGCCCCTCCGTTGGTCGCCCGAGAGCCGATTCCATACAACTCAACCGCGATGCCCGACAATTCTGGCGGGTACTCTTCGGGTTTGTAAGGACCTCCGTGCGAGTCATTGAATGCGCAGAACGCTGCCCGAGTGATGGAATTTAGGTTGTCCTGAGCGCCGATAATGATGCCGTTCACACGCACCAGTGGCCAGTCAGGGTCGGCCCCAATCACCGGCTCCGCTTCCACCTCAATGACTGGAACGGCCATGCCGTAGTCGTCTCTCGGCCACGGATCATCGTTCACCCATGACACGTCGCGGCTGAGTACTGGCGAAGCTTCCCACATCTCCCCAACAGTTATATCAGGCTGACAGCACTCGATCTCCCATGAAGCCACTACAACCGGTAGCTGCATCAGTCACGACTTCCGTGACGGTCTGACGTGCGGGCGGGGGCATAAACGAATCACGGGCCATTCTAGTGCCCGCAAGGCTGGGAGCCGTAGCACATAGCCGTCAGATTACCGCATACTGCCAGGTGTTTGACCGCTTTGCACGGTTTGACCGCTCGTAAATAGCAGGAAGATTCGTTCGCCAGCGTGGTATACCATGTGCTTGCAATGCCGATGCGATACGCACTATCAATCCCAACGTGTAGATGGTCAAAGTGGCGAAAACGGGAAGATCAATTCATATGGCTGCCGTGGCCAAACTCTTAGGTAAGAGAAGGTCGTATATAACCTGGGTGGGAGCCAGCAGAAAGCTTAAAATTTGGGGGTCATGGCCAAGTTCTATGCTGTTCGAAATCCAGATGTTGGCGGCCCGGAAATCTTTAATCTTTGGCCGGACTGGACGCTGACCCTAGACGATGTCCGGCTCGTGATCAACCCTGGTCCTGATAGGGAAAACTGGGTGGTAATAGGCTTCACCTTCAGGCAATTCGGGTCGAAGCATCAGCCAAAGAAGCTCAAGGGCGTGGACGAGTGGCTTTCCAAAAAGTACCTGGGTATTACTTTGGAAGACAACGCCCGGAGCGAGTTTGACGGTCGTGTCTACGACGAATGGGTGGCTGGAACCGCAATAGCCCGTGGCCGGTACGAGGTGGCTGCGCTCTCAACATCGGGCGCAACGGGGTGGCAGGCCACTGATCTTGAATGGCTTCGAATTGGCTTCGCCTCTACTCGGGACCAGGAGACTGAACGCAAATTCGAGGTGCTGGTGCCGCATCCCACGGTCGAACATCGAAGATTTGAGGACTTTCAGGCGGCTCAGGCAGCGGCAGAGCCGGTGCACTCTGGGGAACTCTGGCGATTGCCGAAAACGCGGGCAGCACACGGGTCGGGGCGTGAGCTTGCCGAGGATGACTGAAGGACTTGCCCTTGTCCGACTCAGCGCAGACGTGGGCCAGAGTTGGGTCATAGGATCGCTCAACGGTGGCGGCCCCGTGTCAAAGCCCATCCTTTCACGTCATCCGTCCGATCATGGTACGTTCAGCGTCATCGCGCCACCATCGATCCGGATCGAAGGGATAGAATCCCTTAATCGGATGAATCAAATCACGGTCGAAGAGCCAGCATGGCCGCTTCTCGCGATCGTGATAGAGGAATGGGTTTCAGCAGGCGCGGAGTGTTTTGTGGTCGAGGCTGACCTATCTACCCCCGAAGATCTATCTGGCCCATTTGGCAGCAGGTCTATCAGCCTTAGTCGCTTTCAAACGCACCGTTACTGAGCTGGTCGAAGATTGGATTGAAAGTAAGGCCATAGTGGCTGACCCAAAGGGACTTCCGGACCGCATCAGAGATTCTTGAGAGGGCATCGAGCGAGGACCGTCGAGGCAGAGTACGAAAAGGCTGTTGATCAAAAGGGATGGGAGAACACCTGGGAAGAGGAGGCTATGATCGAGAGCGACCATTGTTCGCGGGAAGAGCCCAACGGCGGAGCTCCACTCCGCTAGTAACCTCAGACGGTCAGCGAGGACATCGCCGTCGCTGCGAGTCATCGTGGGCGAAGAGTTGGAAGGAACCAAGACAGTCTTCGGGGCGTAGCTCTCAGGGCACTTGCCCAACGGCAACATTTGTTAACCGTTTACTGCCGTTGCTCGACACCTGAAGGTCGTTCCATGCCACTCTCTGGCCTGAACCGCTGAGAGGTGGCCAGGGAGAATGGTGAGATTGAATGGGCGTCGAGAAACCGTATTCTTTTCCCGTGCGTAAGTCTCTCGCGAGGAAAGAATAACTGCCTATGCTCCACACCACCAACCGGTCGGTGATTACGGGGTGGCTCGCGCAAATCTCAATTCGAGTGTCATGTGGCCAACAGGCAGGGTGGTTCCTGCCGGTCATCCTGAGGCTGGCGATAATCCGAGTGCCCGTCCTCAGATTGAGCAGCATTATGGAGCTATCGGTGCGCATCCTATCCCAATCTGGCGGCTGCGTCCAGGCGACATACTTGCCGTTCGTAACAGGCTCGGACGAAACGTGATTGCTCGTCACGCGTCGGGATTTGCCCGTAGTCAAGTCGGTCATATAAACATCGCTATCGAATCTCCTCCGGTCTCCGCCAGTACAGTACCTGTCCAATTGGAAGACGAGAAGGTGGCTCCAGATCGAGGGCGAACGGACCGCATGGCATCTTCCATGGGTGCGGCGAATCGTCTGTATTGGACCCGAAGGCAGGTGCCGCACGACTAGAGCCGAAGCCTGGCGTGGCCACAACCCGTTGCAGGCCGACGTGCAATCTTCATAGCTCCAAGCCAGCGTATCTCCCGAAAGGGAAATGACAGGAGGGTCAAGAACTCGCACCGTCGGCCCCGCACGTTTGGAACTGTCTACCGTATAACGACGGTCAGTCTTCAGATTACGAGCGTAAATTTGCCACGCACGTCTGTCGTACTGGGCCCATACCAGCCAATGCTTCGAAAGCTTCGGTGGAGCGACCTCAGTTCGTCGCACGAAAAGCAGCTTCGGCCTCCAGTGCCGAATGTCCCCGAGGTACAAGCCGAAGCTTGCGTCCTGGCTGTCGCCAAGCTCAGCAGCGGTGACGACCGTCCTACCGTATATCGCCGGCTCGGCAGTGCCCCCTCCTATCACTTTTCCTGGCATACGCAAATAGCGCACGGGCAGAAGGTGACTAGTGGAGGCGGACCTGCGTGCAGGACCACGAGCTTTCAGGGAGGAGCTGCCTATGGCGGGGCCCAATATGAATTCCGCGATCACGGCGGTCAAAATAGCGAAGGCAAGGCGTTTCACGATCGAATCCTTGGGGCCGGTGTGGCGTCAATGTGCAACCGTGGAAACGTTCTGCACTTCTTAGGTAGGCGGATTCGTAAAGGCGCCCCGTATCGGCTGAAACGCTGGTACAGCGTCAGCTTGTAGACGCTTCCATCGCGGTTTCTAGCTCGAGCATGGGCGGCGAGGCGAATGACCCTGTAATTCTGCCGGGAAATGAATACGTTTGCAGTTATCGGATGTAGTGCGAAGTCGAAGGCGTCAGAGCGGTAAGCCACGCGAACGAACCAGGTTGGAATACCGAATGTTTCCGTAGGCTCGATCAGCCGTGCGCTGCGGTATTTGGACGGTAGCCCCGGGAATATGGACGGTCCCTGTTCACTCGCGCCGAATGGAGCGCCTACGGGCCTCGTGATCCTACAAATCAGCCTATCGTTATCAAATTTAAGTGCCTCCCGGTTTCGAACTTCTACTTCCCTGCTCACCCTCCATTGCACATTCCCGATGCTTCGAGAAAGATTTCTCTCGCGGAATGGGCGCGACGTATAGAAGTCTCCCACCATCCGAAGAGCACCCGGCCACTCTGACGCCTTCTCGCTTTGACTAACAACCTCCCGCCTGCCAGATACACCCCGAACGCAAAAAACGGCACTCCCCAGAGGGCGGCGAGGATTACACCGTGCGTCAAGGCCGAGATCTCAGCGAACGACAACAAGGTGAGCCAGACGAGGCCGAAGTGAATGAGCGCAGCATCCCGCTGTGTCAACAGCGACCCTTGCGGCCACCCCTCCCACAGGACCCGTTTTCCAGGACGAAGCTGGTCTTGTATCGAGACTGAGGGACTCTTGGACATCATATTCGGTCCTCCATTCCGCTCTCCCACCAAACCGAGTAGCGGGCGCTGCGACTGGTCGCCACGAGTATAGCTCGCTCATCACCCGGCTGGGTATTGCGGTCTCCCCGCAAATCGCGGTTCGCATCCAGTTGGCTCGATGAGAGAACCAACGAACGAAGTGGTACCAGCCGAGCAACGTCAGGGTTTCGGATTCATCGGCGGTTGGACCGCCTACTAGCTGGAACGTCTACGAATCCCGCACACCCCAAATTTGTCTAGGGCCAGCCTCGCCCACATCTCTCCGTACTCGATTGCCTGGTCCGGACCCAAGCTCGTGTAGGGGAGCATAGCTCTGAGGGCGATGCCCTCGCTATGCTCCGCATCAACCCGAATCGCATCCGTATCCAGCTCGGGTAGGCGAACGTCAGCAGCAAGCACGGCTGCACGGATGTCAGTGCGTCGTTCGATCAGAATTGTCGGGAGCGACTGGTGAAGATCCGAACTAAGTGGGACCTCGTCGCCCTCATACACGTTGATCGCGTGCGTCTCGCCGTTCAAGTCGATTGCATGAGCAAACGGATAGAACTCCCCATGCGTATCGAGCATCTCCCTGCGAAGTCTAGTGCCAGACTGAGCAGGCTGTCGAGGTCCTGCTGAGCTTGTTCAGAGGCGAAGTCTCGCCACCTAGTCGCGGTCACCATTCTTCTTAGCACACAGGTCTAGCGCGCGGGTCCCGACCCGGCCCCGAAGGAAACCGAAGACGAAGGTATCTCAAGTACCGGCGAGCAGACCGTACATGCTGGGTGGCGTGCGATCCATGGCGCTGCGTGACACCGTGCAAGTGCACCTATCATCCGCCCATGAATGCCTCAGAGGTCAGTCAGTCCGGCGCGGCGGCGCCCTTCAACTCCGCGAAAAAATACTGCATTCCCTGCTTCACCGTCCAATGCCCATCGTCACCGGCGGTGGCGATCGACGTTTACGCCGATGACCGCGTTGAAGGGCGGCATGTCAGTGACGACCTGGATCGTCTCCAGCCGTTGCGAGCTATGAGATTTCCGTTGAATGCTCTGTGACGGGGGCTGTCAAACGACTTGCCTAGCGCGAAGCTGCCATCAAGCTCTCGGACAGCCTGATGGATTTCGCCGAGCAGGCGTTCCCAGTCGATGTAGACCCCGAATTCTTCTGATATCTCCTTCATGCACTCCTTCCTCGTCAAAAATTCCCTGAAAAGTGCCATTGCCTTCGGTGTTGGTTGCTTTGTCGCCGAACAAAACCGTCTACCAAACGGGGCAACATCACTCATCGCCTGCATTGCTCGCGATGAGGTGCTGAAGGATCGTGTGGTCGGCGCGACTCGGTACGGTGAGCGTTTCGTGCCCTGCATGTGATCTCAGGACCACCGCGTCAGTCGGAGCTACTTGGCGATTCGTGTGGGTAATT
>CAWIIC010000008.1:0-209233 GCA_963836045.1 uncultured Pseudomonadota bacterium | reverse complement strand
CTCAGTGAACGAGGGACGCTTCAGTGCCATTCTCGATGAGTGAATGCGAGAAGAGGAAATTGCAGGGCCTGGTCTGATACACTCACTTTTAGGCGAGTGCGCAAACTGGTTTGCGCCTCTTCTTTTATGTCTCAGGGTGAGCCGGATGTTCGTCCCCTTGATGGACGTGCCCAGTCCATCGGGTTCATTCCATTTCGATCGCGCGGTCCAGACGATTTAGACACGCCTTAGAGCGAGAGAAGAGGAATGAATGGGATCTTCACGTGTGCTGGCTGCTCTCTTAACGACAGTTATCGCGGTCGCGGTGGTTGCCGGGCTGGGGCTGGGGCGAATCGGGCGTCTTTGGTTTATCGAGTACCGCTGCCCCCAGCCATGAGATCACGCTGACCCAGGGCGGTTCGGCCGGAGACTCCGGCGACGGCGACCAGGGGAAGCAGGCAGCCTCCGAAAGCGGAAAAGCGGCGTCCGTGCCCAGGCCACACATACGCTCGTACTCGAACGGCGTTCGGGTCGAGACGCTCCGGCCGCATGTCTTTAACGGCAGCCTGAAGCATCTGCGACATGTCGCGCCGCGGTTTGCCAGGCCGATCCCGGAAGAAGACATGCTGCCGCCCGGGCTCCATCGCTTTAACCACAGCGTGAAGCCGTCACATTTCGTGGCTCGCGCCCCGGTCAAGTCCAACCCGGTTACCACGCCTTTGCCGCAGACCAGCTTTGACGGCATGAACTTCCACGATAACGGCGCCGGATGGCCACCGGACACGAACGGGGACGTCGGGCCCACGGATTACATCCAGACGGTCAACACGTCGGCCGCGATCTACGACAAGAGCACGGGGACGCAATCCGCCGCCTTCACCCTGAACAGCCTCTTCTCGGCGGCCGCGGACGGCACTCCCTGCGTCAACAACAACGAGGGCGACCCGGTGGTCGTCTACGACTCGTTCACCGATCACTGGATCATCACCGATTTCGCCAGCACCGGCAATTTCACCGGCACCTGGTACCAGTGCATGGCGGTGTCGAAGACCGGGGATCCCGTCAGCGGGGGCTGGTACTTCTACGACTGGCAGACCAGCACGACGAATCTGCCGGATTACCCCAAATTCGGGGTGTGGCCGGACGCACTGTACATGTCGGCCAACCTCTTCGCCAACTCAAACGGCTCTTACCAGGGGCCCGAGGTATTCGCGTTCGACAAGGCCAACATGGAAGCTGGGCTCACCGCAACCATGCAGACGTTTCTCGTACCCAACGATTCCGGATTTCAGCCGTTCTCGCTGCTGCCGGCCAACGCGCGGGTACAGGCGGGCTCACCCCCGTCGGGACGGCCCAACATCTACGTCAGCACCTCCGAGTTTTCCAACGCGCTGCAAGCGTGGGCGTTCCATGTGGACTTCACCACGCCGGCCAACTCCACGTTCAGCGCACCGACCCACGTGTCGATCAACACGTACGCCCTAGGATCCCCGGACATTCAGGAAAAATCTCCGGGCAACCTGATCGACACGTTGACGGACCACAGCATGATGCAGAACCAGTACCAGGACCTCAGCGGAACCGAATCGCTCTGGGACACGCAGACGGTTACGGGCACGAACAACCGGTCCGCGATCCAGTGGTACCAGATCGACGTCACCGGCGGCACTCCGGGGAGCCGGGTCCAGGAAGGCACGGTGCAGCCCGACTCCGAGCTGAACCGCCTGATGCCCAGCGGCGCGGTCGACAAGCTCGGCGATTACGCGGTGGGGTACACGACGACGAACGCGCAAAACCCGACGGCGCTGGCCTATTCGGGCAGGCTGGCCGGCGACCCGGCCGGGACACTGAGCAATGGCGAGCAAACCTTCCTGTCGGGGACCGGGTACCAATGCTGTAGCTTCTCAAACGGACGCATGAACTTCCGCTTGGGGGACTATTCGGCGATGACCCTCGACCCGGACGGGTGCAGCTTCTGGTACGCGGGCGAGTACTTCAAGAACAACGCGACGGTGCTCAACGGCGATGGAACCAACGACGACAACTGGCAGACCAGGATCGCGAAGTTCCAGCTCAACCCGAGCTGTACTCCACTGGTCAGCGGCACCATACAGGGGACGGTTACCGACGGGTCCAGCAACCCGATAGGCGGGGCGACGGTGAAGGCCGGCTCGGAGTCGACTACGACCGCGGGGGACGGCTCCTACACACTCGCCAATCTCGCGACGGGACCGTATACGGTCTCGGTGTCGGCCGGCACCTACGGGACAGGCTCGGCAGGGGTGACCGTCGACCGCGAGCGCGACCGCGACGCAGAACTTCACCCTGTCAGGTGCTCCTACCGGCGGCTGCTTCATTACGACGTCGCAGCCGGACTTCAACGACTGCACCGAGAGCAACGCCGACACTCTGATCAGCCCGGGGGACGCGACGCTGGCTCGATCGCAGGCGGTCGATCAGAGCAACACGAATCTCGGCACATCAGGCACGGGTCTGGGTACCACTACCTGGATGGCGCAGACGTTCACGCCGGCAACCAGCGGGATGCTGACTCAGGCGGATATCCATCTGTTCTGCTTTAACTGCTCGACGACGACGGTTCCACCGCTGACGGTTGAGGTCAGGACGGTCAGCGGCGGATTGCCGACGACCACGATCCTGGCGTCGACCACCATCCCCGGGTTCACGTCCGGGGGTGACGCAGCCTACCCGGCGATTTTCAGCACCCCGGCGAGCCTGACCTCGGGAACGCAGTACGCGCTGGTGGTGCGGATAACGGCTGCCAACACCACCGGATCGGGAATCCTGGCGATCACCAGGAGCTCGACGGATGTGTACGCGGGAGGAGCGCGCATCTCGGGATCGAGCTGCAACGCGGGCACGGGCGCCTGCACCTGGACTACGCAGAGCACCGACATTGGATTCACCACGTATATGTCACCGGGTTTCTCGTCCACGGGTACGGTGACTTCGCCCGTCAACGACGACAACCCAGCCGCCGGGGCCGCCAGCCGGTGGAGCACGCTGTCGTGGGACGCGACGACTCCGACCAATACCTCGGTCGAGTTCCAGGTGGCGGGCAGCAATAGTCCGACCGGGCCGTTCACGTTCGTCGGGCCTGACGGCACCGCGGGGACCTTCTTTACGACGAGTGGGGGTGTTCTGGCGCCGGAGCTGAACGGGCTGCGCTACCTGGAGTGGAAGGCGTTCCTGAGCTACGAGTGACTCCACGGTCACGCCGGTCCTGTCCGACGTGACGGTGTGCTTCTTCAACTCATCGCCGACGGCGGTGCGGGTCAGCCGGTTCACGGTCCAGCGGCATGGATCGGCGCTGACGTTCCGATGGCACCTGCCCAAGGCGGCCGGGGTGGCCGGGTTCAACGTGTACGAGGGGAAGCACCGGTTGAACGGGAAGCTGATCGCGGTGACGCGGCGGCATGACTATGTGTTCCGTACGCGTTCGAACGCGCATGGGTTGTACGGGCTGCATGTGGTTATGACGAAGGGACCGGAGGAGGTGGTGGTGCTTCGCAGTTAGTTGTCAGTTGTCAGTTTCATCAGTTGTCAGTTCCAGCGACCGCGATCGCACGGGGCGTGGAAGTCGCTCGTCGGTTTTTTAGTTCCGGCGAGCGCTTCCGCTCCGGGCCCTGGGTTGTCAGTTATCTATGTCTTCCGAAACCGTGAAGTACGAAAGTAGAGCTCGGTGGTTTCCAGGGTGGTGCACGGCGCTTCGCCAGCATTATGCGACCGCCGACATCGCCGGGCGTCATAAATGTCGCCCCTACGGGTCCAAGCCGACATCGTGGGGCGTCATTGATGTCGCAGCTACGTTTCCAAGTAGTTTCTGAGTTTTCAGTTTTCAGTTATCAGTTGTCAGTTCCCGCGACCTCAAACGCCCGGGGCGGAAGACCGGGGCAGGTGGTCGCGGTGATGGTCGCTGTGCGAACGCGTCGCAGTCGCCCAGCCGAGAAGTCCGGTGGACGAGGTTACTTACTTCAGCTTGGCCGCTTTTAGGGCCTTCTTTAGACTGGTGATGTAGGCGCCGGAGGTCATCGTGGCGCCGGAGACCGTGGCTATTTTGGCGCTCTGGGCGTTGAGGACTTCGGTGTGCAGCGCCGGCAGCGCTTGGCCGTTTATCTGGGCCGAGCGCGGCCTTTAGGTCGGGGCGGTTGCTTTGACGTCGACTATCTTTTTCCTCTTCGGGAGGACGATATGCTCGACCCACACGAGCTCCGCATCCATCTTTTCGACGGGGCCCTTGTAGGCCTTGACCGCCGGCTGACGCTGGCCGGGTGCGAGCCCAAGCGTTTCCGACTTGAAGGGCGCTGCCACTCGCCACAGGGGCGAGTATTGATCTGCGCGTGCGTTGATTCATGTCGGTCTCTCCTTGTTCTCGGGTAGTGTCCTTGATGGTATTACAGCGCGAAGTTTCGGTATGGACGTGTTTGCGAGTGGTGCCTGCTTCGAGCACGTTCTTCCTTGGCGATCTGGGTCATGGCGGGCTGGCCGCTGATATACACATCTCTGCCGGCGAGGTCGGGCACCATCTCCTGTAGGTGGGAGGGTGATAGGAGGTGCTTGGCCGCGGGGTCGGCGTGATCGCCGGCGACCACGATCATCGTGACTTGCCGGTCCTTGGCCAGCTGCTTCAGCTCTTCGCGGAACACGACGTCGGACTCGCTGATGACCCTATAAATCAGCACCAGGTCACCGGACATGTTTTCCAGCATCGAGCGCAACGGCGTGATGCCTATGCCGCCGGCAATCATCAGCACGCGATCGCGACGCCGGGTCGACTCGGTAGAGACGCCGAATGGCCCCTCGGCCACGACGCGCGTTCCGACCGGGATCCCGGATACATGACGGGTAAAATCCCCGGACTCCTTGACCGTGATGTGAAAGGTGGAATCGGTCGGCGCCGCCGACAGCGAAAACGGATGTGACTCCCACCACCGGCCGCGCGCGAGGAAACGAAACAGAAAGAACTGCCCTCGTCTGGAGCCCAGCCGGCTCAGGGCCCGGCCAGAGAGGTGAAGGGAGACCACGCCGGGTCTCTCGGGGGTGACGGCAGAGACACGCAGCCCGTGCCGCGCGGTGACGAAGGCGGGCCTGTCCTAGGCGGAAGATCAAGAGAATGGCCAGGGTGGCGAGATAGAGGGCTATCCAGTCGTTTGCCGCAGCCGGGTTGAGCACGGGGGTCGTTGTCGGTCGGGATTCAGTGTATCCAGGCAAGACCTTTGGCGAGGTTGGCCGTGAGATGGCGTCAGGTTCTAGACCTCGTAACGCAGGCGGCGCCGGACGATGACGAGCGAGGTCAGGACGATCACGATCATCAGGATGGTTCCAATGGTGGCCGACACTATTCCCGGATAGATCTGCCAGAACGAGAGCGCCTGATCGGTAATCGAGATCTGACTCTGTCCGGCGTATCCGATGGTGATGAACACGACGTGCGCCAGGACGAGGTAGAGGGCGAGCTTGCCGTTCCGCCGGGTCCAGACGGTCAAACGATCAAAGCCCATCAAGCGCTCGAGGAAGGACAGCCGCGCGATCAGCACCACCTGGACGAGGAGGAGATACGCGCCGAGCAGGCCGGTGATTCGTCCGACGCTGGTGAAGAGATCGCCCCAGCCATGAACGGCCGAGGATCCTCGTCCCCCACTGAGCTATAGGGCGATGATGACGACGGCATTTATCAGAAATACCGACCAGAGCACGGCCGCCATGGCTATGCGGCGACGGCTGCGTGGTCTCAGCGTGGGGGGCGGGGCCAGCGAGGGAACGTCGAGCTGAACGGAGATATCGGCCAATGGATCTTCAGGGGTTGGCTTATCGATCGGACGGGATATTGGGAGCAGCGAATGGGCGGCGCGCATCAAACCGATGCACGCCGCCGCGATGCGGGATGAAGCCTATTGTGAGGGGGGAGTGCCGGAGCCGGGGTTGAAGCCGGAACCTGGATTGCCGAAGTTGGGGCCGTTGCCGCCGGAGTAGGGATTGTTTCCGCCGGGGCGGAAGGGAAAGCCACCGGTTCTTATGCGCACGCTGGTGGCCGTGAGGCTGGAGCCGTGTTTGGTGCCCTGAGCCATGACGAATGTTCCCACCTTTTATATCGGACAGCTTTGCCGGGGAGACCGACTGGAACGAACCCTTTTGGAATTTGGTGCTGCTCGTGACGGTGACGGTGGTATTGCTGCCACCACGGAAGCCGGCGACCGTTATCGTATTGCCGTGCACGGCGCTGACCTGACCGATCGCGGCGTTCTTGAGGAACGACCCGAAGCCGGGGCGGCCGTTGCCGAACCTGGGACGCTGACCGCCGCCGAACGGGTTGGTCGACGACGTACCGGTGTTGCTCGTAGATGGGGAGTGATTGCCCGAGGCGAAGACCGCGCTGCCGAGCTTCACGCCGCCGACCAGTATCACCAGCATGGCGGCGATGGTTCCCAGCGCGATCAGCGCCTGTTTGTTATTCATTTGAGTCCTCAGTTTTCAGTTGTCAGTTTTCAGTTCCAGCGACCGCGATTGCCCGGACGATGTTATGGTCGTGTGCAACGAGGAGCAGCGCCATTGGGCGGTGAGCCAGAGGAGTTTTCAGTTGTTTTGAGTTGTCAGTTGTCAGTTGTCAGTTGTCAGTTCCAGCGACCGCGAACGTCCGGGCATGGAAGTCATTCATCTGGACGAGCTTGCCGTCACGCATGACGATACGGGTGTCGGCTCGCCGAGCGATATTCTTGTCATGAGTGACGAGCACGACGGCGACTCCCTGATGAGCCAGCTCCTTGAGCTCGTCGACCACCTTTTTGCCATTCTCCGAGTCCAAATTTCCGGTGGGCTCGTCGGCCAGGAGCAGTTGCGGGCGATTGGCCAGGGCACGAGCTATCGCAACGCGCTGCTGTTCGCCTCCCGACAACTTTCCCGGCCAGTGGTGTTGCTGGGGGCCGGTGATGCCGACCATTTCGAGCAAGCTTACCGCGCGTTCGCGCCGTTCGCGCTTGGACTGTTTCACAAACTCCATGGGCAGCATGACGTTCTCGATCGACGATAGGTTGGGGATCAGGTTGAATGCCTGAAAGATAAACCCCACCTTTCGACGCCTAAACGCGGTGGCGGCGTGATTAGACAGGGCACCGATATTGTATCGCCGACAAGCAAGGTCCCCCCGCCCGGTTTCTCCAGTGATCCCATCAGGTAGAGGAGAGTCGTTTTACCTGAGCCACTAGGCCCGGTTATCGCGGTCAGCTTCCCCGGCTGATGCTGAACGAGACCTGTCGACCGCCTTGACCATGCGATTGCCCTGCCCGAAATACCGCGTCAGGTTCTCGGCCACCACTGCCGGCGCGCCGTCTGGGCGAATATCGGTTATGTCCTGAACCGAGCTTCTGCCATTCTTGTGCTCCTGATTTCGCTTCTTATGCCTGACTCAAGACGCGGGCCGGCTGAACTCTGGATACATACCAGCTCGGGATCCAGCTGGCCACGACTGCCAGGCCTATGGCCATAGCAAGAAGAACTACAAGGGATTCCAGTGTCAGGCTGCTTGATACTGTGGGTGGGTCGGCCCGGGCACTGTTCGGACCGGCGTAAGGCCTGGAATGTTCCGCCTTGAGAGAAGGCACCGCCTCCGCCCGGGAAGCCGCCCGTCGATGGGTTGGCCGTCAGACACCTGGAAGCCTTCGCTATCTGATTTCCGAACACGGCGAGGAAACCGCAGCAACTATGGCGGCGCTGGCGCTTAGCGTCAGCACCTCGGCAGTAAATTGGCTGACGATGTTGAGGCTTGAGGCGCCGATAGCTTTAAGAACGCCGATCTCTCGGGTACGCTCCCGTACGATGATGAACACCGCAAAGATGATCACGAGCGCGGCCGCGATAATCGAGGCGACCAGCCCGCCTGGATGTTCTGGCTGGTGGCATTCAATGCTGAGAAGGTCGACTGGTAGAACTGGTTCTGGGTCACGACCTGGACGTTGGTTCCGAGGCTCGACTGGAGTTTGGCGGCGATAGCTGTCTACCTGGGACGCATTTCCGGCGTACACCGTCAGGTCGGTGATGCCGTTGATCTTGAACAGCTTCTGGGCGAACTTTAGGGGCACGATCATCGTGTTGTCGCCGAAGGACTGACCGGTGGTGTACTCGCCGATCAGCTTCACCTTGTACCCGCTGAGCTTGAAGGTCGATCCGATCTTCCAGTTGTTGGCTTTGGCGAGGGCTGCCCCTGCGACGGCGACCTGGGACTTACTGTCGGACGGGGATAGGTCCTTACCCTTGGTGATCTTCACGGTTCCGCCGCCGGTCAGGGTCACTTTGGCGGCCGATCCGGTCACTCCGGTGATGGTCGGGGGGATTGTTCCGTTCTTGGCGGTGTTGAAGGCCTTTCGTGGGACCCGGTTACCGCCCTGCCCGGCGCCCGGGAATCCCGCCGGAGCGGCTGCCGGAGCCCGAGGGCGGAGCAAACTGCTGGAACTGCGCCGGCAGCTTGGCCGCTCCGGCGATATCGGTTCCCTGATAGCGCTGGGAGACGCTTTCGGTCACGCCGATGATGCCGGGCACGGCCTCGGCCTTCTTTATCTGCTTGTTGGTCAGGGTGCCGGCGTTGAAGCCGAACCCGGAGAAGGGGGGCCGGATCTCGATGCCGGTGCCTATCTGTTTCTGGACGTCCGCCAGCTGGTTCTGAGAGCCGGAGTTCATGGCGACCATCGCCGCCGTGAAGGTCAGGCTCGCGCCGAGCAAGACGACGACGAGGGCGAGGCGCACGGGGCTGCGCAGGACGTTCTTTATGCCACGTTTAAGGGATCCGGAGAGGCCGATCATATGTTTTATCCCACCGCAATGCTATGTTGTTGGAGTTTGTGCTCCTACTTCAAGGTACTGGGGTGAGATTGGGAAGTATTGGGAAGTGGATGAGAAACTCCACATGTGCTGGTGCGCGGGGGGTTGCGGGCGTGAGTAGACGGTAAACGGTAGACGGTAAGGGTTGGTGGTGCGCGTGGGGTTGGCGTACCACAGTAAACTGTATACGGTAAACGGTAAGGGGGTATGTGGTGCGCGGACGGCGGTGGGGCGGTAAGGGGTGTCCGGTGCGCGGGGAGTGAGCGGTAGACGGGGGGCGCCGCGGGCGGTACGGGGTAGGGGTGTGCCGCAAACCGGTAGGGGTGTGCTGTAAACCGGTAGGGGGCGCTGTAACCGGTGAAGGCCTCGGCGTTCAAGCTGTCACTTACGGCCGGTTCGCTCGGCTGCTTGGCTCGTCCTGGAAGTCCACCGGACTGGCCCGGATGGACTGGGCGGGGTGTTGGGAATGCGGCTCCAGACGTTGTTGCCGCGCGTTCAGCACACTTGATTCTTCGTCACTTGATGCGTATGCTGGAGGCAAAATAATCTTCCGCGCGGCGAGCGCGTGCCGGGTGGCCTCGGGGTGTGTTGATGCACGGGATCTCTTTCCACTCGTTCAGGCATCTTTGGCGTGTGACACGATCGCTGGCTGGACTCCCGCTGACCGCTTTGCTCATCGCGGGACTCCTGCTGACGGCGCTTCGCCCGACGGTATAGGCCCCGACCCCTAAGTGCTTAATTCTGTAAATTATGGTACATAATGATTGGGGACTATGGTCCGAACGGAGAGAATATCTCCGGAGCGTACCTATGGCTCGACACAGTCCATGCGCATTGAGACAACTCACCGCAACCTCAAGCTTGTTCACGTTCCTATCCACACCAGCTGGCTCAAACAAATCGAGATCTACTTCTCCGTCTTGCAGCGCAAGGTTCTCACCGCGGCAGACTATGACTCACTGTCGGAACTGCAGGACGGCATCGTAACCTTCCAGACACGTACGAAGCCACAGCATAACCGTTCAGATGGAAGTTTACGCGAGCTGACTTGGCACAGCTCATCGACTGGCTGTCCGAGTACGAAGACTACGCCTCGACATTAGCCGCCTGAGATTTGTTCCCTCAACTTATGGAATGAAACACTAAGTGGTCAATTTCATAAGTGACCCACATGCTTACCCGGCGCCAAACATCCGGCAAGCATGCCGGCCGAGATCGAGTCGGGCTAAGGTATGCCCACCGGCTTCGTGCCAAATCATTGGATGCACGCCCGCGGGACTATGGCATTGCGCCGGGATCCACCTCGTCGGATGGTAACCCAAATCCATCACGCCGGTGATGCCGGCGAAGGAAGCGGCCGATGAAGGATTGGTGCCCTTATGGTACATCTTGAGGCTGAAGTAGAGAGCCGCGGACGTCGGTGGGCCGGTCACGCCCTGTTGCGTAGTTCCGTATTGGAAGTATGACACCTCGTAGAGCTTGAGCACCAAGATGTCTCCATTGCGTGCGTTCGAGCGGGCCTGATATCCGTTCAGGCCATCGAAGACGAAATAGTAGATGTTGTCGCGATGGCTCTTGGTGAAATACTTGAGCAAGCGAATCCCGGCGGCCGAGAAGTCTCGCCAGCCCGTCTGTGCTTCCAAGCCAACGGCCGGAAAGAACCAGTCCATGATGCGATGACCAAAGGTTGCCTCGTTGACCGGCGAGGGCGCGGCATTGTAGCCCGCATAGAGCGTTCGGAGGTAGTTTAGGTCCTTCATCGTGTCGGTGCGCTGGTAGATGAGGTGGGGATCGATGGTGACTGGCTCGTTGACCTGCGGCGCCGTTGCTCCCAGACAGGTGTTCGAGCACTTGTGTGCCTTCACCGTTATGGTTGCCGAAGCCACCGTGGCGGGCTCCTCAGGCGCAATGCCCGGTGGGAGATAGTGCAGCTTGACGACGCCATTCTTGTCGGTTTTGAGCTGGAGGTAGTCGCCGCAGCTGGTGTCGGCCGGTTTCCGCAGAGGAAGCCTCCGCCGTTGAGCGGCGTCACGTTGTTTGGGTTATCCGCGAGCGAGCTGACGCTCACGTCTCACGTCGGCGTCCGGAACCGGGTTGCACCCGCATGAGTCAGTCACGGTAATCTTGATGTCCTCGCAGCCCGACACACAGGTGAGCTCGTTGTTTTGCCTGAGCGGGGCACTCTTTATAGGTATCGTGAAGAAACCCGCGGGGTTCAGGCCAGAGGGCGTCAGGGACATGCCCGATTTCACGGGAGTTGGGCTTACCTCCAGCTGCACTTTCAGCCGACACGTGGCGGCGGACGGACGGGCAGACTTACCGGTTTCCGCGGGATCGCCCACGGACGTGCCGACATCGGCTGTACCCGACATGACCTCGGTGGCCGTGCTGCCGCAGCAGCTCGAAGTATTGGTTATACCCGAATTTGGATGCCCTGAGCCGCTGGTTCCCGGCGCCCCGTTGCCGCCAGGGCTTCCCGACGGCTCTTGCGTGGAACCCGAGTACCCGCCCGCTCCTCCCTGGCCACCGCCGCCGAAGGATGCCGCTGCGCCTCCAGTGGCGGAGTTGCACATCATAAGGCTGTCCGTAATATGGGGGGCCGGACCGCTATAGTAGATGGCGCCCCCGAAGGCGTCTCCGCCATGGGCTCCGGATACCCCGTTCCCTCCATTTCCACCTCGCGCCCCGACGGCATGGGCGCCCGAGTAGTAGAGGCCCGATGCTCCGCCGCTGCCGCCGCTGCCTCCTCGCCCTCCTATGGTCCAACCACTGTCAGGGCCGCCTGGCCCTCCCCGAGCGCCGTCGGCCTCGAAGACGGAGTGGCTAACGGCGAGGTGGCCGGTGGTATAGATGACTCCGCCATAGGCGTTTCCGCCGTTACCGGAGGTTCCTGTCGCACCGCCGGTGCCGCCCGGTGCACCGGCGCCTCCCGGGTGGCCAGGTAGACTGGGTGGGTTTCCCGTGCTGGCGGTTCCTGAGCTACCGCATCCCCCTCCGCCACCGCGACCTCCGGTGCCGCCCGAGCCACCGGAGCCACCACTGCCACCGGTGGCACCGCTCTCGAAGGTGCTGTGAGAGATAGACAGCGTCCCCGCATTGTAGATGGCTCCGCCCTCTGCCGAGCCACCACCGCCGGCTGCCCCGCCGGCCCCGCCGCCCGCCGCCCGGGGCCCCGGGGCCGCCGGCATGGCGTTCTCCCGTCGTGGTCACCCCGGGACACTCCCAGGCGAACGGCCCGTCCTTACCTCCCGCGCCGTCACCACCCGGCTGGCCCTGACCGCCGTTGCCGCCGCCTGGGCCAACGAGCGCGCAGCCCGTGAAAACATCGTGGCTCAGCGTCACCGTTGCCCCTCCAGCGATGTACATGCACCCGCCCCGTGCCACGCCATGGGCGGAGGTGCCAGGGCCGCCCGCCTTTCCAGGCTGGCCTTGCGGAGCCTGATTGTAATAGGAGACGCCTCCGGTTCCGTCGACCGGCATGGCTGAAAGGTCTGTGCCTTCCACCGTACTGTCTCCCTGGAGCCTCAGTCCCTGCAACGTGAGGGAGCCGGACTCGACGTCGAACATGCCGGACTCGCTCTCGATCGTCACGCTCTGTCCGTTGGCGTTGAGGGTAACGGTTGCCCTAACGGGAAACGGCCCAGAGTGCAGGGACCCACCCAACGGAGCGAGCGGCTCGAGCGGTATCTGTCCCCGAGCAGGCAAAGACATAGGAGCCACCCTTGGTAACGTCGGTCCAGAGCTGGTTGTCGTCGGTGCAGTCTGTGATTTTGACTGGTGCAGCCGGCTTCGTCGAAGCTCGGGTCGCCGAACTGGCAGACCCGAAAAGCTGCAGCGCGACAACGAGCGATATGCCTATTCTGCCGGCCCGTCCGAGCTGGGGTCGACGATCCCATCGGGGCGCACGCGGACTACTGAAATGGGGATGAAGCAACTTCTTTGGCGACACTTTACCCTCCACGGCTATGGCTGTTGTGACACCAATGTGGCTAGTGTATCAGCGAGTGCGTTACAAAAGCGTTACTTGGTGCTTGTTCACACAAATGCTCGTACACATCCACATAACGTCCGGTAGGGGCTGCCCTTCGCCCAGGATCATCTCCGGTTCACGGATATGTACCCGAACTTAAAAAAGGCAGCACTCAGCCGGCGACTACGGCCGTTTCGCTTGGCTCGCTTGCCTCCCTCTGGAGTCCAACGGGGACTGGCCTCGGATGGACTACGCGGCTGTTGGGGATGCTTCGCCAGACGTTGTTGCCGCGTGTTCGCTTTTCTTGATTCCTCGTCACTTGATGGGTATGCTGGAGGCAAATTAATCTTCCGTGCGGCGAGCGCGTGCCGGGCGGGCCTCGGGGTGTATTGATGCACGGGATCCCTTTCCACTCGTTCAGGCATCTTTGGCGTGTGACGCGATCGCTGGCTGGATCCCGCTGACCGCTTTGCTCATTACGGGACTCCTGGTTACCGCGCTTCCTCCGACGGTTCAGGCCGCGAGGGCTAAAGCCGCCTCGCCAACGGCGCGAGTCCGGCTGGCCGGGGGAGTGGTGCCGGCGATCGCCCATCTGAAACCGGTTCCTAACGTCGCGAACGCTAACAACACAATGAACAAGTTCTCGAGCAACGCCTCAGGCAACGCCAATCCGGCTGCTGTTATCGGCGGCAGGAAAACCTTGCTTGCGGGCAAGGCGCTTTCCACTGCTACCGGCCGACAGCCGATGACGCTTACCGTCACGCTCAACCGGTCGAACCAGCAGGGCTTCGACGGGTATCTTTCGGCGGTGACGAACCCCGCCTCGCCGGCGTACGGCCGCTACCTGACGCAGCCCCAGCTGACGGCGAGGTTCGGACCATCGCGGAAGGGATACGATCGGGTGCTGGCGTGGCTGGAGTCACAGGGATTCCGGCTCGTACAGGGCGCCGCCAACCGCCTGACCATCACGGTCCGCGGATCTAGGTCCGACGCGCAGACGGCCTTTGCCACGCCGATCCGCGATTATGTCGTTGGCGGCCGCACGGTCTACGCCAACGCGACGAACCCTTCTCTGCCACGCGGTCTCGCTCCTTTTGTCGAGGGGGTCGCCGGGCTCTCCGACGTCGCGACGCCACATCCCCTGAGCCCGAACTCGCCCCACAAGGCGGGTCTCGAAGGGGCGGGGACTCGAGCGCTTCACGGAACGCCACCTGTCGAGGGCGCCGGCGGGCTCCCCGATGGCTCGACGCGTCCCATGCGCACGAGCTCGCTTCAAAAAGTTGGTCTCAAAGCGGCGTGGACTCGAGCGCTGCAGAGAACACCGCGTGCGTCGCGCCTGATCGAAGCCTTCAACAGAGAGGCGGCGTCTTCTTCTCAGCTTTCCGCCGCGGTCGCGGCCCTGCGCGGTCTGGCTCCATCCCTCGAGGGGTTGAGCGTCTCGGCGGCCCTTCAGCGGCTGCGATCGAACCCGGACTGGCAGATGGTAGTCGCGCACGTTCGCCCGCTGGACGGACGCTTCGGTCTGACTCCGAGCGCGGCTGCTTCACCGGCCGCTTCAGGGAATGGCGGATCGCGGGGCCTGCCGACCGCGCTGCGGCATGACTCTCCGAACACGCTGCGGCATGCCTCGCCGACGCCATTCCCAGAGGGTTGCATTCCCATCGGCTCGTGCGTCAGCTGGAGGGGTAGCACCGCTCTGCACGAATCCCTTGTCGCTGATCATTCCCAGTGTCAGCATCTTCGCCCTGGCGGCCATTGTTGCTCTTGTCGTCATTTTCGCGGGCTTCGTGCTGGGATATGTCGCGCTGCTGGCGCTCGCCGCCTCGCTCGGCGGGAACGCGGCGGCCTGGATTGCCGGGGCCGCGGTGCTGGCGGCGCTCTTTGCCTGTGTCGACCTGACGGGCACCAACGTGCAACCGCAAATTCCGCCCTGGCTCAAGAACATGCTGCCGAAGACTCCGCCCTGTGGGAAAGCCTGTCATTTTCCGTGCAAGAACAACACGTGCGCGTGCCGCGGATCGAACTGCGTGTGCAACCACGTCAAGTGCACCTGCACGAAGACCTCCTGTACCTGCGTGAAGAAGTGCACGGCGATGCCGCGCGCTGCCGCCGGACCGCGACTGATAGCGGAGAAGATCGGCCTGCTGGAGTTCGACTCCTTTCACGTGTCGGACGTTCAAAACTGGATGAACCTGCTGGAGCTGCCACCGGTCGATTTATCGGGGCAGCTATCCGCCGTACCTATAAACGGGGGTGTGAAGACCCCCGGGTCCGGTGAGTCGGAGGTCTTGCTCGACATCGACACGGTTCTCAGCATGGATCCGTGGGCCGACTACGCCGTGTACGAGGCGCCGCTCGGCACCACGTTCGAAGAGATGTTCAACAGGATGATCGGCAGCCACGACACGATCATCAGTAACTCGTGGGCGCAGTGCGAGGACGATACGTCGCCGTCCGAGGCGAAGGCTATCGACTCCGTGCTGGCCCAGGCGGAGGCCTCGGGGATTTCGGTGTTCAACGCCTCGGGTGATAGCGGCAGCACGTGTCTCGACGGAAGTCCGAACACGGTCACGGTTCCGGCGGACTCGCCTCACGGGATCGCCGTCGGGGGGACGACGCCGATGTTCGGTCCGGGCATGTCGTACGGCGGCGAGCGATGGTGGGGCGCCTCCACATCGAGTCCCCCGACGGGACAGGGCGGGTTCGGGGTCAGCCGCTACTTCTCGGTGCCTACGTACCAGAAGGGATTCACCTCGGCTCACGGGCGGTCGGTGCCTGACGTTTCCATCAATGCCGATCCCCGAGCCGGTCTGGAACATTGCCAGGCCGACGCCGGAGGCTGTCCCGATGGTGAGATCGGCGGCGGCACGAGCATGGCGGCGCCCGAGATGGCGGCGCTTACCTCCAAACTCGAGGAGATCGTCCAGAAGAACCTTCACGTCGAGCCGCCCACTCTGTACCAGCTCGCGAGTGCGCGGGCAGCGGCGTTCCACTCGCCGCACGCGTTGAGGAGCGACTTCGCCCACGTCGGACTGGGGTCGCCCGATCTAAACCAGTGGCAGCTGCAGTTTACGGGAGCGAAGGTTGGGCCCGTCAGTGCCTCCGCGTCGACTGCCGTCGGGTCGGCGGCGGCTACCGCCGGCGTTCCGGGAGCGGGCGTGCTGCGCGTCAGTCTCTCGAGCACGAACGGCTATCCCGTCGGCGGCAAAACGGTCACGGTAACCGCGGCCACAGGGACGCACGCTACGGTCTCACGCGCGAGCGGTGCGTCGAATGCGGTCGACGGATCGGTGACCTTCTCGGTAACCGACCCGGTCGTGGAGAACGTGAAATTCACGGTCAGAGACGCCACGGACGGCGTCACGCTGGCGACACATCCGGCCATCCTATTCGCGCCGCCTCCAGCCACGGCCGGCGGCATCGGGGCAACTCTGGAGACCGTGCCCGCCGACGGCGCCACCTCGACCACGCTTACCGTCACCCTCCGCAACGGGAAGGGCCAGCCCGCGACGGGCAAGACGGTGTCCGTCGACGAGGGGGCGGGCCATGCGATCATTACGCCGGCAGGCAAGACTCCGGGAGTGACCGACTCACGCGGAGAGGCGAGCTTCACGGTTGTCGACCTGACGGCCGAAACCGTGACATTCACGGCGACGGATGACACCGACGGCAGTCTCCCGGTCCCGGGCTCGGCCAAGGTCGTCTTTACGTCGGGTAGCGGCGCCAATCAGTGTCCGGCCGAGACGCCCAGGGCGGTCAAGGGTTTTGCCCTCCACGCGTTCGCCTCGGGCTTTTTTGACGGCAGTCTCAATCACGTTACCGGATGCGGCGGCATTGGAGATCTGACCTGGGACTCCTCCGGCTACGTGTACGTCCCCGATTACATCACCGGAGACATCTACAAATTCAGCCTCGCCGGCGGGTCGCCCAACGGCATTGCCAAGGTCACGCGCGCTCCTCTCGGAGCCTACCTGGCCTCGCTGACGTTCGGGAAGAACGGCGATCTGTACGCGTTTCAGTACTTTACGCCGCCGGGCTCGACCGCCCAATGCGGCTGCATCTACCAGCTCGACCCGTCGACCGGCGCCATCAAGCGGCTGGTGGCGCAGAACGTGCCCGCGACCGACATCTACGCGGATCCAATCAGCGGGGATATTCTCACCACCTCCTCCTTTAACGGGGGCCCGGACTACAGCAACAATGTCCTTCGCGTTCACGACCCGGGTCCGGGCAAGCCGGTGGTAAGCTGTGCGGCGCCGGCCCCCAAGACCGACTGCAGCATTTACGCGGCCATCGGCGGTCCGACCGGAGGCATCACGTTCGATCGCGACGGGACGCTCTACGTGGGCGGCGCCTGGTGGACGAGCGCGAACCTCTGGCAGGTTAGCGCCACCAACAGTAAGACACCTGGAACCATCAAACTCCTTTACAATGCCGTCGTCGGCGGGGGCGCCTCGCCGGTCGTGCTGCGGCCGGGAAGCAAGGGCACGCTGCCGGTTCTGGCGATCAACAGCACTGTCAATGGGGTCGACACCGTCGAATCGCTCAATCTGAATCAAAAGCACCTGACTCCCACGCCACTGCTGACCGGAGGCACGTATACCCGCGATCTCGGCCCTGACGGGTGCCTGTACCTCGCGGGTAGCAATACCATCAGCAGACTGACGACGGCCGGCGGAAGCTGTCCCTATCCACCGGCGGCCAGCCAGGGCGTGGGCATCAGTCTGGCCCAGAGCCGGACGCAGGGCGTCACCGGTGGTTCGGTGGCGTTCACGGCGCATATCAGCGGGGTCTCGAGCCCTGCCGGCACACAGGTGGAATTCCAGGTCGTGGGCGCAAACGGCCAGGCACGACTTCTGTCCGTCAACGGAGCGGGAAGTGGCGTCTTCACGTACACGGGAGCTCAGCCTGGGCTCGACAGCGTTACCGCGATGGCAACCGTCGACGGCAAGTCTCTCGTGTCTACCACGCTGTTCATGCGGTGGCACGTGGGCAAGCACGTCACCTATACCAGCCTCAGCACGAGCCCGACGTCGGGACTTCCGGGACACAAGGTCAGAGTAACGGGTTCGCTGACCGACCTGACCAGCCAACCGCCGAAGGCGCTCGGCGGTCAGCGGCTTTTGTTTTCGCTGGGTCGCGCCAGCTGCCAGGCGACGACCAGTGCGAGCGGGTACGCCTCATGCACGCTGGCTTTGCCGTCGGCTGCCGGTGGCCTGGTCCTCCGGGCGCGCTTTGCCGGCTCGCGGACGTTCCTTCCCAGCTCGGCTTCGACTGAGTTTCAGGTGATTGGGACGCCGACGTACATCGCCATCTCGGGTCGCGCCGTTCAAAACTCCACAGACGGTGACGTTTAACTGGAAGGTGGTCAGCGGAACCGGCATCGAGGGGTTCTACATCATCGAGACGGGTGCGAACCACGCTAACGTTCAGGCGAATAAGGCACTTATACCGTCTCACAAGGCCGCGGCCTATCGATACGTCGTGAAGAACGTGACCTGGGACGTCGATCACTTCCTCCTCAACGTGAAGACGAAGACGGGTACGACGCAGGTGGGGCCGTTTACGGTGTATGAGCCGGGCGGGAAGCCCTCATGTGCGGACCGCCGACTGGCGGATCCGCAGTAGACGGTAAGGGGGTACGTGGTGCGCGGGGGTTGGTGGCCCGCAGTAAACGGTAGACGGTACTGGACGGCGATAGGAATCAGGCCGGGTGGGAGCGCGGGGGTGGGTTGAGAGTGGACTGCGGTAGACGGTAGACGGTGAGAACGGTAGACGGTATGGACGGTATGGAGGCGGTCTGGACCGCCGTGCTTCGGGGTTATTGAGGCCAGAGCTCTGGTGACCCTGCACGTGGTTACGGCATTGCGACGGTCGAAGCGTGGGCGTCAGCGTACGACGGTGGTAGATCGGGTGAGTTAGCGGTCGGTGGAGGAGTGCGGGTGGTTGACGGTCCGTAGGGTACGCGGCGTTGCGCCTGCGTAGTCGGTCAGGGGGTCGGCGGTGCGCTGGGGTTGGCGGTCCGCAGTAAACGGTATACGGTAGACGTGGGGCCGGCGGTGCGCTGGGGTTGGCGGTGCGCTGGGGTTGGCGGTGCGCGGGGTTGGCGGTGTGCGGGGGGTTGGCGGGGCGGGGGGTAGTCAACGGTTAACGGTAAGCGCGGTGCGCGGGCGTCATGAATGTCGCCCCTACCTCCCCACTTAGATCGCGGTGGTTTACGGCCACCAGGAAGGTAAGAAGCAGTAGCGGCCGCCCGACTTCTATTTCGTTTGAGAGTAGTTGCAGGTCAGGACGCCCGCCAGGGCGACCGAGTCTGAAAAGCTTGGGTTAAACGCATTGATGAAGCCGAGGCCCATCGCGGTGCCGGAATTGCCGAACGTGATGTACCCGCCGTGGTTCGGGGGCGTGCCGCCGGGCCAGTACACGTTGGAGAACGGTCCGCCCGGGCCTGATACCACGAAACCGGGATCGGTGGCTTTGAAGTCGAGCGGGTAGTCGTGATAGCCCGTGAATGCGTTGATGTTGACCTTGAGCGTGTATCCGTCGGATTTTGAGGTGGCTTTGAACTGCGTCTTGCCACCCTTCACCGTGATCCGACGGCAGGTCGCCGAGGTGAAGGTCGCGACCACCGAGGCGCCCTCGTTGACGCTCTGCTGGAACATCATGATTCCCTTGGCCTGACAGGCCTTGCTGCTGGTGAACTTGACGGTCACCTCGGGGGAAGGATGGTCGCTGGTAGACGTCAGGGCCATGCGAACATCTCCCGTCTTTGGCAAGGGATACGTGCCGGCCGCGGTCTGGCCCCGGCAGAAGGTCTCGTCAAACGTCTCACCCGGCCGCACTACCTTGAGCTCCCCTTTGCCCAGGTTGAGCCAGACCTCGACGCCCGCGGGGACCTCGGGAACGTCTACCTCTAACTGGTTCTTGCCCGACGCGGGGGCAAAACCGACGAGAAGAGAGGCGTACTGTTTTTGCGTGGGGAACGTGTGAGTCTCTTCGCTCGCCGAGATAGTGTCGCGAAGCACTTTCGGCAAGATGCTGGAAAACTTGGGCGCCGGGCCCGTCGTATTGGTCTCATCCCCCCAGAAACTGGCCACATAGCAGGCTAGCTGCGAAATGGCGGGATCGCACGGCATGGTGGGAGTCAGCTGGTGCAAAGCCTGGTCGAGGCCCTCGTCCGGCTTCGAGCCATGCCCCGCGAGGTCGTCGATCGAGGCGCGAAGGAATGCCCATTGTGAGGCGTCGGGCATGGAAGCCGACTGCAGCACCCACTGAACGAACTGGTACGCGGCGTACTCGTGCCGGCCTCCAAAGTGATCCATCGGCACGGCCGGGTGGTCGATAAGTGTCGAGGTATACGAGAAGTGATCCGTAGTTTTAAACCATGCTTCGGCGGCCGTCGCGGTCGCCTCCAGCCACCAGTTGTCGGGGAGGGTGATCGCCTTGAGGCGGGCATACTGGGCCGCGTGGAATAGCTCGTGGTACACGGTGGCCGCGAGGGTGTCTCCCCTGAGAGTGGCGTCTATGGCGACGGCGCCTCGGGTGGGTGCTGACACAGGCGAGCGAAAACGCCCTCTGCCTTGCCCTTGGAGCCGGCTTTCAGCGTGGGGTCGAGGAAAATCGGGAACGGAGAGGGCTGGCCCGGCTGAAGAAGCGAGGGAATCTCAAGGCCGTTCTCGTACACCTTCAGCACGTGGCTGCTCGTGATGATCCCCGCGACTGTGCGCGCGACGGAGGAGAGATTTGAGGCGGCGTAGACCTTGAAGCCTTTTCCGGAGATCGAAGGTAGGGACGTCTGGTTGTTGATGCAGTTATGTTTGCCGTCGTAGATGGCGGTGGATGAGGGCCGAGGCGCCGCTTGCGCGGCGGGGACGGCCGGCCAGAGCGTTAGCCCTGCGAACATGATGGCGACGCACGTGGCCACCCAGCTACGACCATTAGGCCGATGAATCCTGCCTTGCGCTGCGTTCATCGCACACTCCGTCATTTTTCGTATTCGTGGTCGGCGGCCGACCGGGACTGAGAGCTGATCTTGGCGCGTCTGCAGGAGAATCCTTGCTGACTATAACAGTTTTCAGTTTTCAGTTTTCCACAGTTGTCAGTTGTCAGTTTTCCACAGTTTTCAGTTGTCAGTTTTCAGTTGTCAGTTCCAGCGACCGCAAGCGCACGGGCAGAGAAGTTGTCAGTTGTCAGTTTTCAGTTGTCAGTTCCAGCGACCGCAAGCGCACGGGCAGAGAACGTTGTCACGTTGTCAGTTTTCAGTTGTCAGTTCCAGCGACCGCAAGCGCACGGGCATGGAAGTTTTCAGTTATCGGTCATCTATGTCGTTACCGACACCACGAAGTACCGCGCTTAGATCTGGTGGTTTTCAGACCCTGAACGTGCTTTGCACGGCATTGTGCGACCACCGGCATCGCCGGGCGTCATAAATGTCGCCCCTACGGGTCCAAACCGCACATTTCGGGTCGTCATTGATGTCGCGCTGACGTTTCCAGGTAGTTGTCAGTTTTCACAGTTGTCAGTTGTCAGTTATCAGTTTTCAGTTCCAGCGACCGCTGGCGGACCGGCAAAGTAAGAAGGGGCACGGTCGTCGCGAGGGTGGTAGGCCGGGTCTGGACTAGCGTGCGAGCCTTTTTTACGGTTAGGTAGGCGCTTTGGTAGCGGATCCGGTAGTTGGGGTCGACGGCTTTGGAGCAGGTGATGCCGTACTTTCCGGGGCGGCTCGTTACTCTTCCACGGGAGTCCAGTTTTACGTGCACGATGCAGCGTGGCTGTTTCGTCAGGGATGTCGTAGTATCGTGGTTGACGAAGTTCGCGGTCCACACGACGGGCGGCAGCACGTGGCCGTGCATAACGGAGAGCTTGTGGGGGGTGATCGTCAGTCGAGCGCGATCCACCCGGTGCTTCAGGCCTCGAGACGTGCTCGGGGCATAGTTGGTGGCGTTCTGGGCGTTGACGGCGGGGACGTATACCGCGGACAGCACGTGCTTGCCGGCGCCGAGCGCTGATGTCGTCAGGGACACGGCGCCGGAGGGGCCTGGTGCGCCCATCAATCGGATGCCGATCTTCGCCTGGCGACTGCCAACGACCTCGTTGGCGGTGGTGCTTGCCCTAACGGGCGCGGAGCCGTAAGAACCCGGCGTGTCCATCAGTCGGATGCGGATCTTCCCCTGGTGACTGGTCACGACCTCGTTCGCGGTGGCGCTTGCCCTAACGGGCGCAGAGCCGGAGGAACCCGTCGCGTCCATTAATCGGATGCGGATCTTTCCAAGGTGATTGGTTACGACCTCGTTCGCGATGGTGCTTGCCCTGGGCGCGGAGCGGGAGGAACGCGGTGTGTCCATCGATCGGATGCGGATCTTCCCCTGGTGACTGGCCTCGACCTCGTTTGACTGGTGATTGGTCACGGACTCGTTGCGGATGGTGCTTGCCCTAGCGGGCGGGGAGCCGGAGGAACCCGATGCTGTGTTTGGATCGCATGTTGATCTTGGCCTGGTGATTCCTCATGATCTGGTTCGGCGCGGCTCGGCTGGTGTACTTTTGTGCCGATCGTGGAGTTGGGTCGGGTACCGTCGTTGGCGGAAGCTCGTACCGTGGTTTTGACGGCGCGGCCGGTGAGATCGTCAGTGGTGTTCGCGGTGAGGGGCACGGAGGCCAGCGGGGTCGAGCCGTCCATGAACTCTATGGCGCCGGACGGCGTGCCGTACGAGGACGTCACGGTTGCCGAGAGGGTGATTGACCGGCCATAGAGGGATGGCTTGGATGCGGCGACGGACGAGATCGAGGTGGAGGATGCGAGGGGCGTGATGGTCAGGGCGCCGGGCAGGTACGAGATGGCGTAGTTGGGATCGGCGGCGCCGGAGCAGGACGTCGGATACGAGCCGGCGTCGGAGCCTTGAGTCGCGGCGGTGGTGCAGGTCGGGGGCGTGGCGGGCGCGGTGGCGCCGTTTTGGAGTCCAGCGTATGAAGGCGCGACCGCCGGAGGGACGCTGCCGTACGGGACGGTCGGGCTCGAAGCGGTGATGGCCAGCGGGGCCGGGGACACGGTTTGGGTCACCGTGTTCGAGGAGCTGGCGGCGTAGTTGGCGACGGACTGGGCGTTTGTCGCTGGGATGTAGCTCGCGGTCAGTGAGTGGGCGCCCGCGGAGAGCAGCGAGGTCGAGAGTGCGGCCACACCTGCCGAGAGGGTCGCCGTGCCCAGCTGGGTGGTTCCGTCCATGAAGGCGACGGAACCGTCCGGCGTGCCCGAGGCGGCGGTCACGGTAGCCGTCAGCGTGACAGATCCGCCGAAGACGGACGCGTCATTGGCCGAGCTGGAGGCGAGACTGGTGGACGAGGCGATGGCGCCGATGGTCAAGACGCCGGGGACGTAGGTGATCGAGTAGTTCGGGTCCGAGGCTCCCGAGCATGAGGTGGGGTAGGTTCCGGCCGGAGAGCCCTGAACCGCGGTAGTGCCGCAGGCGGGAGCAGTGGCCGGCGCGGCATCTCCGTTGGTCAGCCCGGCGTACGCGGGTGAGATGGCCGGAATGGGAGCTCCGTAGTCGATTCCGGCACTTCCGGCGGTGATCGTCAGCGGCGCTTGATTGACCGTTTGCTGAAGGTTGCTCGACGTGCTCGGATTGTAGTTGCTTCCGCCCTGGCTGTTGCCTGCCGGGGTGAACACGGCCGAGAGCGTGTGCGTACCGGCGCCGAGAGCGGACGTGGTGAACGCGGCCGATCCCGAAGACACGGGGCTGGATCCCAGTTGCGTCGAACCGTCCATGAAGGCGACGGTTCCGGACGGGGTACTGAAGGAGGAGGTCACGGTGGCGGTCAGGGTGACGGAGTCTCCGTAGGTGGAGGTGTTGGTCGATGAGCTGGAGGAGATCGACGTGGAAGATGCGAGGGGTGTGATCGTCAGGGTGCCGGGGACATAGGAGATCGAGTAGTTGGGATCGGACGCGCCCGAGCATGAGGTGGCGTAGGTTCCGGCGTCGGCGCCTGGGGCGGCGCTGGTGGTGCAGGTGGGCGGGGAGGCGGGCGCGGACTGCGCATTCTGAAGCCCGCTGTACTGGGGCGAGATGGCGGGTATCGGGTCGCCGTAGGCGATGGTGGGGCCGGCGGCGGTGATCGTCAGGGGAGCGGGGCTCACGGACTGCACGATCTGGGTAGACGCGCTGTCCATGAAGCTCGCGCCGGGATCAGGCGTGTACACGACCGATATGGTGTGGGTGCCGGCGGCGAGCTGCGACGTCGTGAACGTCGCCTGCCCGTTCGTGACGGGGGCGGAGCCGATCTGGGCCTGGCCGTCCATGAAGGCGACCGAGCCGGTCGGGGTTCCGGTGGCGGCGGTCACCGACGCTGTCAGCGTCACGCTCTGACCGTAGGTCGACTGGCCATTGGACGAGCTGGAGGATACGGTGGTCGTCGTCGCGCCCTGCCAGATCGCCTGGCAGTCGGCCGCGGCGACGCGCATGCCGGCATCTATGTTCGTGTTGTTGACGGGCGTTTGAACGTAGGGGTACTGACTCGTCGTCAAATTCCAGGCAAACGGCATGATCGACATGCCGGCGCGGCAGAAGGCGGTTTCCTGGTCGACGATCGGCTGGTACACGGGGACGCCCAGACTCTGGGCGGTCGCCGAATCCAGGAGTGGAACGACGAAGTAGCTGCCTGGGGCGGTTGTATTCTGGCCGAACACCTGGCCCACGCCGAACATGCTTATCTGCTGGTTCCAGCCGGGGTCGGCAGCGAGTCCTACCTGGATCAACGCGTTGATCCAGGGCTGAAGCACCTTTGACATGGTCCAGTCGTAGTCGGCTCCGGTGAAGATCCGGGGGTTCGAGGCGCTTCTTTGCGCGTAGCCGTAGACGGCCACGTTGTCGCAGCCCGAGGGGGAGAAGTTCTGCAGCGGGCCGCCGGCATGATCGGCGTCCAGCCAGTTGGCGTAGGGCCTGAAGCGTTTTGAGGGGAACGAGGTACTGAAAGGGAAACGAGCAGATGCTCTGCTTGCCTGGAGTGATGGAGTGGATCAGGCTGTTGACTTCCTGGAGGATCTGCCGGCCACTCCCCTGGTCGCTTTCCGGCCAGCGGTCGAGCGTCGTGAAGTACGAGACGAGGGCGGCGTAGGGGCTGCTGTTCACCGCGTTGAGGTCAGAGGTGACGGCGGCGATCGAGCGTGTCGTTGGCGCCCTGGAGGCCCGCGGCGTCGGCGCCAAAGCTGGAGTAGGCGGGCGGAACGCCGGAACAGTAGCCGCCGCCGGAGCCGACGAAGGTCCATACGTGCCAGCAGGCGTAGTTGGCGATGTCCGGCACGAGATCGGTCGAGATCATCTGCATGTTGTCGGTCTGCATTTGGGTCAGGGCCGAGGGGTTCTTTGATGCCATAGACGACAGGGGCGGGAAGGGCTGGGCGAGCTGAACGCCTTCCGCGGATGCCAGGCCCACGGTGGACGAGGTGTCGATTCCGTAGCCGGCGACGGTGTGCGAGGGAGAGGATGCGCTCGCGGTGCCGGCCGTTCCCAGGCCGACCAGCGGCATCAAGCAAAAGGCAACGATGCAGACACAGGCCCGAACTCTCACTCCGTCCCCCATCCCGCCAAGCAAGCCGTGTCCCGAGCGCGATTCGTCTCGGGCATCCACGCGCTTGACCCTAGAGCGTCAAGCTGTTGCTCCCGAGTATACACACCCGCGTACCGGCACTCAACGGGACAGCAGGTTCTCGCTTCGCTTTGCCGCGATTTCTCACGGTGGCTGGGACGCGTTTGCTTGACATGAGGCACCCCTCCGGGCCACGTCTCGGGGAAGACGCGAAGGGGCTACCCAAGAAGTCCTATGCGCGCTGAGGTCGAGTCACGACAGGTATAGAGCGTCGGCTCTATGAGGAGCCGTGGGGCAGGGCGCTCGCCGTCCTGTGGATGTGAAATCAGCGAGGGGTCATAGCGATGTTGAGACGGGGTCGTAATCTGCGGGTTTTTTTCCTTTTGATGGGCGTGGTGGGGATGCTGGCGGCGACGGCGTCGGAGCCGGTAAGTGCCAAGACGAAGAAGGCGGTGCTCACTCACCTGCCATCGTACACAGTGTTTGACAGTAACGGGACGTCTACTGGCTCCATGGCGTCGGCGTGCAACCGGACGGGTTGCGCGAACGGGATCCGCTACGAGTGGAGCTCCGGGGTCTGCGTGGGCGCCGACCATTTCGCGCCGGTGGTCGTCGTGTTTACGATCCATCACCAGGTAGCGCCGAACACGTGGCCGCTGCTGGCGCCTTGCTCTAACGGGATCCAGATGACCTGGGACAAGAACAACCACTTGAACACGGTGAACTGGACCGGGGCTTCGAGTCCGAAATACGGGCTGGCTATCTGCTTTCAACGGGCGAACGAGTGCGGGCACAGCATTTGTGTCACGGATGGGTGCGTTCCGGCCAACACCGACGGCGTCGACATTTTCTTCGAGGGGGGCGGCTACCTCCAGCGGATTGACTGGACGCGGAATGGGGCCGCCGCGGGGTCGGTGGTGCCGCCGGGAGCGCCCAATGACGTGTTCTGGTACGGGAGCACGCCACCAAGCTCGCCGTTTGCTCATGGCTCGCGTCCTGTCGGGGGGCCATGTCAGGGCGCAGGACGTTGCGCCGCCGACGGTCAGCATGCTGGGACGCACCAGCGGCTGGTACCCGCAGGCGATGTCCGCCGTCGCCCCGGCAGTAGGGCACGACATCAACTTCAAGTGGTTCTTGAGTCCGGCCGGGCCGCACAAGCAGTGCATCTACGCCGGGGGAACGGCCTGGACGAACCCTCCGATGGAGTACGGGTACATGACGGGGGGCGCGCTGAACTCGCGGATCTCGGTGCTGACCTGTGCCATGGATGCCAACGGCAATCCGGTGTTCTACAACGGGGTCGATTTCACGTGGGCACCGTCGGCCGATGGGACGACGAATGATGTCGTTTCCGCCGTGCCGACGTTCAACGCGGTGCCGATGACGGGGCTTTCGGCGAGTTTACTGCCGCAGCCACCGGCCGGTACCGACGGCGTTCTGTTCGAGTTTCACCACGACGACTATCAGCAGACCAACTGGCCGCCGGACCCGACGCTGGTGCCGGCGCCGGGGCATACGAGGGTGGCGATATGGCAGGGGTGAGTTGTCAGTTGTCAGTTTTCAGTTTTCAGTTAGAGCTGCGGCTTGACTGACGGTTGCGAGGAGAACTTTCTCTTCGTTTATGGTTGCGGCTGGTCGCCCGGCAATCTGGTCGGGCGATCGCCGCTTAGCTGGGCGCCAGCCGCGGAAACGAACCCTTTGCCGACCCGTGAGCAGCAGGCCTGAAGGCTGAAGCGTCCGGGGCGGGTCCATTTTTGAGTTTTCAGTAGTCAGTTGTCAGTTAGAGCTGCGGCTTGACTGACGGTTGCGAGTGAGAACTTTCTCTTCGTCTAATTGTTGCGGCTGGTCGCCTGGCAATCTGGCCGGGCGATCGCCGCTTAGCTGGGCGGGCAGCTGGGCGTCGGACCGAGGACGTGGTCCTCGGTGACTGGCCTTCCGGATTCACCCCCCGGAGCGTGGGGGTGGCACGGGTCAGTAGGATCCGCCGCGTTCGTTGCTGGCTCCATGTCCTCGGCAAGGCGAGATACACTGCATGCGCTGAGAGTTTTGTTTCGGGCGCCATGCACGTAGCTTCCCATTCATCTCTCTCTGGGTACCGGTCGCCAGGTATGCTTTTCGGTGAGGGTCGCTGGGGCTTCCGAGGAGGATTGGGCGCCATAACCGTACCTTCCATTCATCTCTTGGGGTACCGGTCGCCAGGCATGCTTTTCGGTGAGGTTCGCTGGGGCTTCCGAGGAGCATTGGGCGCCAAAGCGTGCCTTCCATTTATCACTTGGGGTACCGGTTGCACGCATGCTTTTCGGTGAGGGTCGCTGGGGCTTCCGAGGAGCATTGGGCGCGATACCGTAGCCCACTGGTCCCTCGCATTACCCGTCACCATGCAGTTTTCGTGAGGGTCGCTGGGGCTTCCCAGGATTATTCGATTGCTCTCTTCGGCTGGAATTTCTTCAACCTGCTGACTCCGTACGGACTGTTTACGGGCCTTACCTTACTGGTGATGTGCTACTCGATGGCTCGGCGACTTTCGGGCCTCGCCTGTAGCGACACTTCAGGCGCAACGCGGGTCACTCTCTGTTCTTGACTGCGATGTTTTTGGAGGGGGGCGGCTAAGAGTGGTAACCTCCGAACGTGGGGTAGAGAAACCGATCGCGGCGCGACGGGCTGACCAAGAAGTCCTATAGGCGCGGCGGTCAATTTTCGGCGAGCCTTAACCGGAAGCTGCAGCAGGCGGGAATCGTGGGGCGACTCCCATTTGGGCCTGCGGACGAGCTCATCAGCCAGGGGGGTCCGGTCGTGTTCGAAAAAGGGAAGGGCTGGCGTGTTTTCTTTCTTTTGGCGGGCGTTGCCTGTGTGACTGCGGCGGCGACGGCGTCGCAGCCGGTTAGTGCCAAGGCCAAGAAAAAGAAGCCGGGGATCACGCATATTCGGTCGTATGCCGTATTTGACGGTAATGGGGCGTCGATGGGTTCGACCGCGTCGGCCTGCGGGCCGAAGGGGTGCGCGAATGGGATCACGTTCCATTGGGACGCGGGGGCGTGCGTGAGCGGCGAGCACTTCGCGCCGATCGTGCTCGTGTTCACGCAGCACCGGACGGTGGCGCCCAGGACCTGGCCCATGGTGGCTCCGTGCTCCACTGGAATCACGATGACATGGGACACGCACAACCATTTGAACTTAGCCAGGTGGACCGGGGCTTCCAATGCGCGATATGGGCTGGCGGTGTGCTTTCAGCACGCGGGCCAGTGCGGTCACAGCATTTGTGTTACGGACGGCTGTCTGCCGGCCAACACCGACGGGGTCGACATCTTCTTCGAGGGAACCGCCTCTCTGACCGAAGCGGATTGGACCAGGAATGGGAAGGCGGCGGGGTCCGTTCAGCCGTCGGGGCCGGCGAACGATGTGTATTGGTATGGAGGCACACCGCCGAGCTCGCCGTTCGCCCACCCGGCACGGGCGGCACATCGACATGTCAATGCTCAGGCCATCGCGCCGCCTACTGTCACGCTGCTGGGGCGCGACCCCCAGAAGTATCCGCAGCTAGCTACGGCTCCGGCGCCAACCGGCACGAACCACATCAATTTCAAGTGGTTTCTGAATCCCCCGGGACCGCACAAACATTGCATCGTCGCGGGTGGAGCGACCTGGACAAACCCTCCGATGGAATTCGCGTATATGACGGATGGGTCGCTGAATTCCCGGGTTTCGGTGCTCACCTGTCCGATGAGTGCTACCGGCCAGCCGGTGTTCTACAACGGGGTGGAGTTTGCGTGGGGGCCATCGCGCGACGGGACTGAAAACAATGTCTACTCGGCGGTACCGACGTTCGACGCACAGCCATTGCCAGGGCTTCTGGTGGGCTTGATTCCGCAACCTCCTGCCGGCACGGACGGGATTCTATTCGAGTTCCACCACGACGACTACGAACAGACGACCTGGCCGCCCGTTCCCAGTGTGCTGCCGGCTCCCGGACACACGAGGATGGCGGTCTGGCAAGGGTAGCTCTTGCTCCCGTGAACAAGATGAAAATGGCCGGGGCAGTCCGCCCCGGCCATTTTCAGCTCGGCTTCATCCTTTCAGATCTCTGCGCGCCCGCATCTAACGACAGGACAGAGACGTTACATGTAGGCGGTTAGAAGTTGACGTGACCGATGAAGGTTGACCAGTTGGCAAGCGAGGTGCGAGTACCGCCGCAGGTGGCGTCCGCCATGTACTGCGCGTCAGTACAGGTCTGGGCGACGTATTCCGACGCGAACCAGATCGACCCGTCGGCGCAGCCACTTGCGGCCGAGTAGTCGCCCCAGCGCTCCACCTGTTTCCCCCGTAGGCTGGGTAGCCGGTGAACCCGTCGGCAGGCCCAGATCCCAGACCGGCGATGTGTATGGCTCCGGCGCCGGATCTCGCATTAAAGTCGGCGTAGGCAGAGGTCGGGTAGTAGTCGGGGCCGGAGAGCGTGAAGGTCATTACCGCATTACCGTTGGTGTTGACCCCGATCGAGGGGAACAACACGTTATTGCGGGCCGCGGCCACGTATCCTTGCCGGGCCACGTAGGCGTTGATAGCCGAGCCATTGCGGCTCACCTCGGGCGAGACCACGAAGTACGCGATACCGGTGCGTCCGGCGTCGCCGATCGTCGTGTTCAATCCCGAGTAGAGTAAGCCGCCGGCGTATACGACCTGGTTCATCCGGTCGTCGTTGGCGTTGAGGCTGTTCTCGGGGCTGCCGAGCGAGTCGCCGAGCGGGATGCTCCCCACTTTCTGCGTAGCCGCGAAGTTGCCTGAAGCCGGCGTTCCGTAGGTTTCGGACCGCATGACGGTGACGAGCAGATTGACACTTGGGGTGGCCCGGTTCAGGGACTGCGTGTTGGTCATGGCCCAGGCGGCGATGCGGTTGTCCAGAGGCGCCGGTCCGAACTGAAGCGCGCTGAGGAAGTACTCAGTACCGCCGTGACTCGTGTCGAAGTCCCCGCCGCCGTTGTTGCGCGACGTGAGGCTCCGGCCGCTGTGACCTGAATAGTGGCCCGCGGAGCTTGGCGAGGTCGCCGGCTGGACCGAGTACCAGATGCCGCCGACGTCGGGCGTCGGAATCAGGCCCGCGTCGATGTGGACGAGGGTGGGCGAGCCGCCAGCAGCGAGCGCCCATTTGGACATCGCATATATCTGCGAGCCGTTGAAGCCCGTGCCGAACTCGTTGGTGCTGATGTACAGTCCGTACGCGTCGGCTCCCAGCAGAGGCTGGTCGCCGAAACAGGGACATCCCGGGTGGCTGGGCGTTCCGTTCACGCCGTCGTCGGTGGTATCGATCGAGTAGGCTGTCCACGATCCGGTCGGGTCTCCGGAGTTCGAGACGGCGATAAAGGTGTGCGACCGAACGGATGGAGCCGGGTCGAGCTGGAGGATAGACAGGAAGAAGCGATTGGTCGCGGCATCGTAGAGGCACTTCGGGTCGCTCAGGAAATCTCCAGCCACTTTCGTAGTGCGGTTGATCGCGTAGGGAAGATTGAAGAACGTGTTCATGGAGGTCGGCGCCGTCAGGCGATGACCCGCCGAGTCGAACGCCACCATGACGTCGTTGATCGTCTCGAGCACGTAGCCGTTGCCCACGCACAGGCCCTGGTCCGGCGGCTCGAGGCTGTAGGCGTTGCCGCCGTCTCGCGTACGTGTGTCGAAGTGATCCAGTCCCTGGAAGCCGGAGAAGCCCGGGTTGAAGCTCGTTATGCGATTGGGGCCGGGGTTGGGATTCTTGGTCGGCGGACCACTCGGGCCTCTGCCGGCGTGCGTGTCGAGGTCGTCACCTGTGTCGGTCGGGAGTGCTTGCGTTCGAGTATCTCCACTCAATCCTGTCGGAGAAGAGACGAAGTGGCTCGTGCCGATTCGGGTCAGGTTCTGGAGCGTTTGGGTGCTTCCTGATGCCGCGGCCACGGACGCAACGGGCGTTGCGGCCAGGGAGGCGACGAATCCGGCTGCGATGATGGTGGCGATCAGTCGACGAGGGCCTAGGGGAAATTTCATCGTGAGGTCCTTCCTTTCTGCCCGATCTTGAATTTCTGCCGTTCAGTGCCCACTACTGCGGGCAAGCATCGACGTCATATGTAACGATCCTGCCGGCACTTCCTCGACGCAAGGTCAAGAACGCTGACTCTCTCTTTCACTTTCCTCTGCTTCTGTCCCGTCCACCTCCTTCCGTAACCGTGGCGCTGACTTTTGCGTCGCCGGCTGCGCTAGCCTTGCTTCACCCCGCATTCGGCGACAAGGCGCTTCGGCTGTTCTTGGATGTGAGCCTGACCCCACGCCGACCTCCCTGTCACGGGGCGGTAGTTTCTGCGAAGCTTCCAGCCAAAGTCTTGCCACTCTGACGAGGGTGAGCATGAAAACCATATACCAGGGGCTGGGCGTTGTCAACCGAGACGCTGTCAGGGCCTGACGGTGTTAGCGTCTACCAACTAAGACGGGAGTCGGGATGAATTATCACGCATGTTTGCGGGTTTGAACCGACTAAGTTCGTGGAACGAGTCGACTGGATACGGGACCATCGCCATCGTCTTCTCGACGCGATAACCCGTGACCGCTGTCGATAAGCCGAGTGCTCAAAGCGATGCCATTTGCGATTGGGGCATCGACCACTCAGCGGCGTACTCCAGGTCGGTGGAGGCGGGGATGTTACTTGACGTTCAACGAGAACTTTACAGGACGGATGGGGTAGAGAACGTCGTTGTTCTTTGCCAGGACGATCAGCAGCGTGTGTTTGCCTTGGTACAGGTTGATCCAGGGATTGTTCGGCTCGATGGTTACCTGCCGCAGGCTCTGGATATGGTAGTTGAACGCGTGGCGCACATCGACCTTGTGGTACGCGTCTCGGGGTATGGAGTCCATGTAGATCTCGATGTGGCCCTGCCCTGCTTTGGGCTTGGCTCCCGGTCCGTACTTGGCCCCGTACTTCAGCCCTTTGACGTGGAAATACAGATTGATGTAGTTGTGCGGGTACTTCGAAATCGCGTGCGGTCCGCTCTTTTTGAGCACCTGTACCCTGGGGGTTGTCGAGCTAGCCTCCCATGCCCGATGGGCCACCACGAAGCATGAAAACGGCTCGCTTTGGTCGCATGGTTTTGGAGCGGGGGCGAGGTCAGGATGTTGACGACCGCGAGCGCTCCCCCCCGGCCACGGAGGACCGGGCTACAGTAGTCGCGGTGATGGTCGCCGTGGAGGATTCCGACGCCATTTTCGAATTATCATTGCGGGCCAGAGCGGCCGCGGGCAGCAGCGCCAGCCCCACAAGCGCGATGCCAGCCGGGATGAACAAAACCCTCATCTGAATATCCTCAATTCCTCTCGTGCTCGCCTATCATGGCACGTGCACCCCTTCTTTCGCCATAGATCGGTGAAAGCGATTCGGGCCCGGCTCCACGACAGGAGTGCCGGCTTGTCATCCCGAGCACTGGCCCGACGCTGCCGGCACGTCACCCGAGCAGCTCAGGTTTCCATACGTGTTGTTGAGGACGGTGACCCCGCCGATGTTGCCGGCGAATGTGGCGTTGTGAGTTACGATGTTGTTCTCGAAATCGATCGGTCCCTGGTTTTGCTCGATGGTAGCGTCGTGTCCGATCTGATTGTGACCCACCTGCCACGAAGCTCGGGGACCCGAGGTCTGAATGGTCATGTCGTGTCCTACGGTTATATTGCTGAAGATGTCCTGACCTCCCGCCGTGCCTTGTATAGAGGCGTCATGGGCGACCGATCCTCCAGTCAGGTCGATGCTCCCCGGGTTCGCCGCCTGCAGGTCATGGCCGATCTTGATCGTGCCGATCAGGCTTCCGCCATTCTTCAGCTGGACGTCGTGTCCGACATTTAGGTTGTCCACGCGGCAGGCTATTCCGTCCACGGTGAGGTCGTGGCTGACGGCGCCGGTCACGGTCAATCCGGCCGGGCAAGTTTCGTCCTTGACATTTAACGGCAGCTCGATCGTCAGTGTCCCGTTGATGTAGGAGATGTCGTAGTTGGGGTCGACGGCCCCTGAGCAGGTCGTGGGGTAGGTGCCGGCAGGACTCGCGCTGCCGGCGGTCGTCCCGCACCTCGGCAGCGCGCTCAAGGACGTCGGAGACTCGCCGGGCACGAAGCCGCTGTAGGTCGGTGTGATCGACGGCGGGGACTGTCCCTGAACGATGGTCGCGCTGCTCGCGGTAATGGTGAGGGGCGCCTGGTGGACGTCGATTGTCGTCGTCACCTGGCCACCGCTGACGTAGTCGTCGGCATCCGTGGGGGTGAATGTCGCCGAGAGAGTCTGCCCGTTGCCGGCCTGTAGCTTGGCTCCGACCGTGGGAGTGTAGGAGAACCTGCCCGGCACATCGGATTGGGCGTTTAGCTGAGCGGTCGAGAGGGTCGTGCCGTAGCCAATGCCGGCCGGCTGCGACCAGGACAGGTGGGGCGTGTATTTGTCGACGTTGATGGTCGTCGTCGTCGCCGCGGTGGTGTAGTCCGTCGTGTCAGCCGGCGTGAAGGTCACGGAGAGCGTCTGCCCCGTCCCGGCGTGAAGGACAGTTCCGGCGCCTGGGTCGTACGCAAACGTGCCGGCAACATCGGTGGAGGCGTCCAGCTGAGTGCCGGACAGCGCGGTCGGGTAGGTGATATCCGCGGGTTGAGTCCAGGAGACGAGCGGAGTGGCCTGATCGACGTTGATGGTGGTGGAGACCGTTCCGCCGACATAGTCAGTGGTGTCGGCCGGGGTGAACGTGGCAGAGAGCGTCTGCGCAGTGCCGGCGTGGAGGATTGTGCCGGTGTCCGGACTGTAGGCGAAGGTCCCAGGCACGTCACTCGTGGCGTCAAGCTGGTCTGGACCCAAGGCCGCGCCGTACGTGATGTCGGCGGGCTGGTTCCACGGCTAGGACCGCGGTGTATGGGCTAATCACGAGCGTTCCGGTGGTGCTGCCCTGGTAGTTGGGATCCGTGATCGTCGCGGTCACCGCATAGCTTCCAGCTCCGACCGGCTTGGTGGTCGAGCCGTTGTAGGTTAACGAATAGCTCAAGTTCGCGGGATCGGTCGTAGCGGTCACCGTTTTGGGGTTGCCGTCGTACATCTGACCGAGGGAGGCGCTGTCGAGCGTGATACCGGCGCTTGCCTGGGCCACGTTGAACCTCTGGGAAACGTCGCCGGCCGCGCTGTAGTCGAGGTTACCAGCCTGCGAAGCCGTCACGGTGCAGGAGCCGGCCCCGGTGATGGAAATGGTGCTGCCGTTCGTGCCGGTGGATGAGCAGCCGCCGGATGCCGAGAACGTGACCGGGTTTCCCGAATCGCCGCCGGACGCGGTGACCATGAACGATGGGTCTCCATATGTTCTGTCAGGCAGGGAGTCGAAACGGATGGTCTGGCCGGCCTGAGCGACGTCGATCGTGGTGCTCACGGTGCCGCCGGCGGCATACATGGCCGTGTCGCTGGGAGTGAAGGTCGCCTTCAGGGTCTGGCCTGTCCCGGCGTCAAGCACGGTGCCCGCGGCCGGACTGTAGGCGAAGGTGCCGGGCACCGTCACGGTGTCGAGTGGAGTGTCGCCCACGGTCGCCGTAGCGTCCAGCTGCGTCGACGACAGTGGCGTGCCGAGGTGATTCCGTCGGGTGGGCTCCACGCCAGCTGGGGAGTCAGCTTCCCGTCCGCTGCGAGGGCGAAGATTGCGCATGTTGTTGTTGCCGGGGTTGGGCAAGGTTATCGACGCTACGGTCTTAGACGGGTCGAGGCCGCTTAGTGTATCGAGGAAGAGGTAACACGGCACGTTTTGTTGATTGCCCTGATCGTTGCGGTACGGCATACTGGCCACGAGTGTGTTGTTGGCGGCAAGATTCGAGTTACACCAGTCCCCGAAACCAGCAGTGGTCCTGAAGGTCGTTCCGTCGGTATAGTTGACGGTCAACGTGCCGGACACGCCGCCGCCGGCGCCCGTTCCCAGGAGACCGAGCTGCGTCACGCCCTGTTTGGGCGGGATCAGGATCGTCTGTCCGCCAGCCACAACGCTGTCGTAGTAGCAGTTCGCGGGATTGGGCCAGGTGAACGTGAAGCCACCGTGAGTCACCGCACTACCGGGAGTGATCGAGGGGGTGCCGGCCGATAGTGCGCCGGCCGAAAGATAGGTGCCGTTCAGGCCGGAGCAGCCCCGGTTGTTGTCGGGAGACACGGTGATCGCTCCGAAGTAGTCGGAGATGTCGTCGGTGTTCGGAATGTTCACATTGACCGTGTGGGAGGTTGACCCGTTGGAATTCACGACAGTCACGTTCGCCGTCGAGTTTGGCAGGACTCGCCATTGATTCGTGGTCCCGCTCGGGACCGGCAGGGTGAAGGTGATCTTCGTATCGCTCCAACTGTCGATGACGAATGTGGATGCATTGCCCGGCTGCCCCCAGTTCTGGCCGTTGTCGCAGAAATGGACGTAGCCACTGGCTCTGGCTAGAGCCGAAATTCGACCCGGTGATCGTCACGATCTGCCCGGGCTGAGCGCTGGAGGGGCTGACGCGAGCGATCGCGGCCGGAGGAGGGGTGCCCAGAGCCGAAGACGTGGAACTGGCCCTGGCTCACGCTGCTTGGCAGGGTCACCGAGGCCAGGGTCTTGCGCAGAGTTAAGCGGCACGGTTGCGAGAAAGACGTAAGTGGCGTCGCATTCTCGCTGGGCTGAAGGGTGAATGCCGTCTCGGTACCTGATCCGGTCCAGTTGCGATATGGCATGGTCGCGACGATCGGATTGCCGTAGCTGGCGCTGCTCGTTCCCCCGTTCAGCGTCCAGTCGGAGAGGCCCAATCGTCTGCTGTCTGGGTGCTTCCATCGGTGTAGGTGAGATGTGACGGTTCCGGTGCTCGGGCCATTGGTTGCAGTTCGCCGAGGACGGCGAGGCTGTCGCGCCCGGGACGCCCGACGACGATTTGTCTGCCCCGCGGCAAGCGACATTGTCGGGATCATGCGGGACTGAACGGCCGGCCACGTCAGTCCGCCGATCGTCGTGCCCGGCGTCAATCCCGCCTGAGCTGAGTCCTTGCGACGAGTAACTATAGCCGAAGCCATCCATATCGGCAGCCCACTGGGAGGCGTCGGATGAGATGCCGATGTTATTGAACGCGCTCAGGAGGCTTCCTGGCGATGCCACGATGACGGAGAGCTGCTGGACGGGCTGCGACTGGGCGGCTACTGAGAGAGCAATAGGAACATGGTAATTGTTCTCCGCAGTGTTCGACCCGGCACTGACGGTTACGCTGCCACGCTTGCCTGGCCATCGGCCGGCACTGAGAACGACGCCGCTTGCCGGCACGACGGATACTCCGCCCGGGGCGGAGGCTGCGATGTTACAGTGACCGGGCGAGTCCGTGACGTTCTGAGCAGAGAGATTCACGGTGGTGCTCCCGCCAGGAGCAACGGTCACCGAGTTCTCGATCGAGAGACGAGATGATCGATGCTCTGACCGTCCGAGTACGATGGCGGTGCGTTCGCGGGGCATTGAGCCCCAACTCTGGTTTGGCTGGCTGCCAAGAGTGAAATCGAGCGTCGTATCACTCCGCTCGAGCAGATCGCCGGTAGACAGCCACGTCTGCTGGTCGGCTTGCCGTTGATCGGCAGGCTCTGGACGTAGGGGAGCCGGCGGCGGCGCCGGACCGTCGACGATGAGCTGGTGACCGCTTGGAAGGCGCCACAGTCGCAGCGGGAAGAGCGGGCTGCCGATAGCGACGAGCATCGGCGCTCCGGGAGTCTCCGGGTACAGACCAAGGGCCGCCCATACATACCAGGAACTCAGGGAGCCAAGGTCGTCGTTACCGGGCTCCCCTGCCGGGTGTCGGGCTCCACAGTGTGTTGACGATCTGTCGGACCGTACTCTGAGTCTTGTACGGGCGCGCCCGCATAGTTGTACGCCCATGGCGTCCCGAAGCCGGGCTCGTTGCCCGCCCACTCGTGGGGCGAGATCCGACCGGCGTTCAGCTGAGTAAAGAACTGGTCCAGCCGGGTGACGGCCGCAGCTGTCGCCGCCCATGGCAGCAATCAGCGCATGCATGTTCTGCGGAACCATCCAGGTGTACTGCGCGGCATTGCCCTCGGCGAATCCCGCCTGGTCGTTGCTGCCCTCGATCTCGGTAGTCGTGGGATCGCCGGTGGGGAATGCACCGCTGCCGTCACGTGGCTGGATGTATCCGTTGTTGGGGTTGAAGAGGTTCTCCCAGTTCTGGGCGCGGGTCATGAACGTCTGATAGGTCAGCTGTGTCGCCGAGCGCTTGGGCGAGCCGAGCTATTCCGAAGTCGTCTAATGCGTACTCGAGTGTCCGCGGAGCCGCCGATGTCCACGGGTGAGTCTGATCGTGCGGCGACAGTTGGGCATGTATCCGAGCTGCAGGTACGGCGCCAACTGAGGTCGTTCCGCGTACCAACCCTGACCGAGCTGGCCCGACGATCGGAACCTGAGTAGCGCCTTTGACCATCTCAGTCAGCGCTGTTTGCGCGTCGAAGTTGTGGACGCCTAACGCATACGCCTCGGACAGGATGGCGTCCGCCGAGTCGCCGCTAAGATTCCCAGTGAAGTTATTGGCGGCCGGCCACCGATCAAACCACCCCCCCTGGGTAGCGTCGTTGACGAGCGACTGCATCATGTCGCCGGTTTGCGATGGCGCCAGCAGCGCCAGAAGCGGCATCTTCGAACGGTATATGTCCCAGCCAGAGAAGTTCGCGTATTGGGCCTGCTGCCCCCCGGAAACGGTGTGGACTTGGGAGTCGAAGCCGGGGTACTGGCCATTGACGTCGCTGAAGAGGTTCGGGTGCAGCAGCGCGTGGTACAGGGCGGTGTAGAAGGTCTGCTCCTGCGGGAACGTGCCGCCGGATATTGCGACTTGCGACAGCATGGTGTTCCAGTCGTCGTGCGCCGCCGTTTGCACCTGGTTGAAGTCCCAGCCGCTGTTTTCGGTGGCGAGGTTTAGCTGGGCGTTCTGGATGCTGACGAAGCTGATGCCAACCTTGACCTGCACGGTCTGGTCGCTGCTGGTGTCGAAGGTGACGTAGGCGCCGCCGTTCGGATCGCTTGACGGAGCCGGAGTCACTGACGGACCCGGTCCATGTGCCGTGACTCGAGAAGGGCCGGTCGAACTGAGCAGCGAAGTACACGGTGTACGTGCCCGGCGAGCCGCAGAAATGGCCGGAGGTGGCGGAGCCCACCACCTGGTCATTACCGACGATCTGAGCCGTGGCGGCGGTGTCGGCGTTGGCGCTGCCGCCGGCTTTGATGATCATGTTGGCTTGCGTAGTCCGTGGAAACGTGAAAAAGCCCAAGCCGGTGCGCGGCGTGGCCGTCAGCTGGGTCAGGATGTTGCCCCCGACCCGCGCCTGGTAGAAGCCGGGGAGGCCTGCTCGGCCTGCACGTGGCTGAATGACTGAGTCGTAGAGCCTGGACTGCCGCCGATGCCGCCCACTGTCGGCAGAAATGGGACGTCGCCGTAGCGCGCGCATCCCGGGCCGCTGAGGTGCGTCAGGCTGAACCCCGAGATCTGGTTGTCGGAGTAGGTGTATCCGCCTCCGGCCGCTCGGTCGGGGACGTGTCGGGGCTCCACTGCACCATGCCGAAAGGCGTGTCGGCCCCGGGGAATGTGTCGATCTGGCCGTCGGTGGCGCCAGGAGTCGCCGGTCCCCATCAGGGGATTGACGATAGACTGCGGGGTCGGCCGTTGGCGAAAGCCCTGATCGGTGATCGGTATGTCATCGATGTATCCGCGTAGCCGCCGGAGCCGCCGGGCTGGTCGTAGCCGACGTCGATGCGCACGATCTGTTTGCCGGCAGCTACCGTCCCGATGTCGCCGGTCACCAGGTTCCACTGGATCGAGCGTCAGATGGCCGCACTGTCGGGCTGGCCGCAGCTGGTTTCCGTTCTCGTCAACGGCGCCCAAGTTGCGCAGCGCCGTGCCATCAGTGAAGACCATGTCGATGGCGACGCAGGTGCTGTTGGTCCCACTCACGGACGGCGCGGTGGTGGCGTTGTACCCTTGCGGATAGATCCAGTAGGACAGCGAGGTATTCGCGCCGACGGTGATGGGCGCCGAGGAGGTCGAACACCTTCGTGTACGCGTGGTTCGCCGAGCCGCCTTGAGCTGAGCCCGAGTACACCAGCGCATTGGTTCCGCTGTGCGAGGCCTCCTGGCGCATGCTGGTTTCGGGGCCCGTCACGCCGCAGCAGTATCCGCCGACGTTGGTGATGCCGCCGCTGGACCCGCCGCCGTTGTCGACGCTGTCCACCCAGTCGGGAAGCCGCTGCCCACTTTCGAAGCAGTCGAGAATTCGGTCCCCGGTGGGGGTGGAGAAGCAGCGGGCCGCAGAGGGCTGTGGCCAGAGCCGTGACGTGTCGCCGGCGCCGTAGTACATTCGCCACTGCCGCCATCGAACATGATATCGTTCATCCAAATCGTGTTCTGCGTCTGGGTGCCAGGCGCGTTCAGCTCGTACGGTTCGGCGGGGCTCAGCACGGGTGCGCTCAACTGACCCAACTCCTGGGTCGGGTCGGCGCTGGAAAACTCCTCCTCGCTGATTGCGTAGAACCAACGGCTGTTGGCCATCAGGGTGCCGGCGACGAAGAGCACGATTTGTGGTTGACCGGACCGCCGCTTGACCCTCTGGTAGTTGGTGACCGCGACGCACACCTCGTAGGGCGCCCAGGCCGAAGGGAAGTGGAGGTCGATCGGCGTACCGCGTCCAATGGACCATGTCCGTGGAGTAGGCGACAAAGGTTCCGTTACCATTTTGGCCGTAGTACATGACGTAGTGGCCGTTGATCATGCACCGGCTGTGTCGGACCCGTCGGTTACGACGGCGGCGTCCTTGTTGTTCGTCTCGACGGGTCCGAGCTGATGTCCAGTGGATTCCAGTCGGTCGAGGTCGCCTCGTTGATGTCGAACCCGTTGCCGCACGGCCCGTGGACGCCGGTGAAGAACGAGTAGTAGGTTCCGTTGAGCTCGTAGAGCCGTGGATCCTCGACGCCGCAGCCCTCGTTCGAGAAGCTGTTCGGGATCACGGGATTGCCGGCGTAGCGGGTGAAATGATAGCCGTCGGTGCTCGTGGCATAGCCGACAGTCGAGATGCCCTGGGCATTTTGCGCCGCGGTACAGCATCTGGTACTGGCCGTTCCGTTCGAGGACTCCGGGGTTGAAGACGTCCGCAGACTCGAAGCCGGACCCTGTGGAGTGAGGATCGGGATTGCCGGCGTAGCGCGTGAACGGGCCCGATAGCCCAGTCGGGCAGGTTGGACTCAGTGTAATCGGGGGAGGTGCCGGGAGTGGCCGGGATCACGTTAAGCGTCGTCTGGACCTGGCCACTCGTGTAGTCAGTCGTGTCGGTGGGAGTGAACGTTGCGGACAAGGTCTGGCCGTCCCCCAGGCTCAAGACAGTTCCCGCCGACGGGATATAGGCAAACGTGCCCGGTACGTCGGCAGTGGTGTCGAGCTGTGTTGAGGATGAGCTGTACCAGACGCGATATCGGGCGGCTGAGCCCAGGAGAGGTTGGGGCGAGCCTGGTTGACATCGATGGTCGTTTGGGCCTGTCCTCCGCTCACGATGTTCCCGGTATCGGTTGGGGTGAATGTCGCGCTCAGCGTCTGTGCAGTGCCCGCGCCGAACACAGCGCCGGCTGCAGGACTGTAGGCGAAGGTTCCCGCAACGTCCGACTGTGCGTCGAGCTGGGTCGAGGACAGTGAGGTTCCATAGGCGATATTGTCCGGCGGACTCCACTGAGTTTCGGAGAGTATTGGGTGACGTTTATGGTTGTGGATACGGCGCCGCCGCTGACGTAGTTAGATGTATCAGAAGGCGTGAAGGTTGCCGGACAGAGTCTGACTGGTCCCCGCGTTCAGCATAGTGCCGGATGGGGGAGAATACGCGAAGCTGCCTGGAGAATCAGACTTGGCGTCGAGCTGGCTCGACCCGAGTGGCGTACCATACACGATGTCGGCAGGCTGGTTCCAGGTTAGAACTGGCGTGTAGGGAGCTACATCCAACGTGCCGGTAGCGCTACCCTGGTAGTTTGGATCGGTGATGGTGGCCGTGACGGAGTAACTGCCGGCGGCTGTCGGGGCGATAGAAGAGCCGTCGTAGGTGACCGAGTAGGTTAGACCAGAAGGTACGGTCGTCGCCGTCACGGGTTTGGGGCTGGCGTCATAGGTCTGGCTCAGGCTGCCCGAGTCCAGACTTATGTTCGCGGCGCCGTTGGAGATGGTGAAGGTCTGTTGGAGGGGGGTGGCCGGGTTGTAGTCGCCGTTTCCCGCTTGGGAGGCCGTGACGGTGCACGACCCGGTTCCGGTCACGGTTATGGTAGCGCCGTTGGCACCATCAGAAGAGCAGTTACCCGTGGCGGAAAAGGAGACAGGCAAACCCGAGTCTGCTGTGGCGCTGACTGTAAACGGGGCGACTCCGAACGATGTGTTGGGGAGGCTGCCGAAGCTGATGTTTTGATTGGCCTTGTTCACCGTGATGGTGGTCGACACGGTGCCGCCAGTGTAATTGAGGGTGTCGCTCGGCGTGAAGGTCGCGCTTAGCGGCTGGCTCGACCCGGCGTCGAGTACGGTGCCAGCGGCGGGACTATAGGCAAATGTACCGGGCACGGCGACAGTGTCGGCAGGTGTGCCGCCGATCGTCGCCGTCGCATTGAGCTGACTCCCGGACAGCGCTGTGCCGTAGGTGATCGCGGCCGGCTGGGTCCAGGCAAGCTGAGGAATGAACTTGCCATCCATAGCCAGAGCAAAGACGTGGACATTGCCGTTCGAGGGGAGCGTGTCCGATGCCACTGTTTTCGTAGAGTTCAGCCCGGTCAAGGTGTCCAGGTAGACGCGACAGGGGACTCCTTGAGAGCCGTTCTGGTTTCGGTAGGCAGTAGCGATTACTGTTTCGGCTCCCGGTGGACTCGATGTGCTGCACCAATCGCCGAAGTCGGCGGTCAATCCTTGGGTACTTCCGTCGCTGTAGGTGACCTTCACGCTCTGGCCGGTCTGATTCCCGTTTGTTGCGGAACCGAGGAGGCCGAGCTTGGTGACGCCCTGCTTCGGGGCCATCAGGACAGTCTGGCCGCCCGCGACGATGTTGTCGAAAGAGCAGGAAGCTGGGTTGGGCCAGGTGAAGGTGAAGCCGCCGGCGGCGACCGGAGCGCCTGGCGAAATCCCAGCGGTGGCAAGGGCGTTGGCGGAATAATAGTCGTAGCCGTTGTTGCTGTCGAAGCTGACGTTGGTGCCAGTGCTGCTGATTTCCGGTTGGTGTCAGGGGACACACCGATCGCGCCCCAGCCAGAGCCGTTGTTGCCATAGTAATCGGCCGGATTATCAGTGTTGGGGACGGCACGTTCGCGGTGTTCGAGGCAGTCCCTCCAGCGCCGTTCCCATTGCCGTCGGTACCCGCCCCGGTCACGACGGTGACCGAGCCAGTGGTATTCGGCGTGATGCGCCACTGATTGGTCGAGCCGCTGGGCACGGGTAGGGTGAAGGTGATTTGCGTGTCGCTCCAGCTCTTTATCACGAAGGTGGAGGCGTTCCCGGGCACGCCCAGCTCTGACCGTTATCAGAGAAGCGTACCCAGTCGCATCCCGACTTGTTGGCTCCAGAGCACGAGTCTGGGTTGCGCCGAACCCCGACCCGTTGATAGACACCGTGGTGCCCGGAGACGCTGTTCCCGGAGTTACGGACGAGATGTTAGGGGTAGCGGCCAGAGCCGTAACGGCCGGCATCGCGGCCTGCGCCCCTGTCGCCAGTACGGCAGCTATCAAAAAGAAACTAAATGGTCTGCCCTGCTGCATCGACCGACGAACAACCGACCGCCACCCAGTCCTGAACACCTGCTCTCCTCCGTCTCCCTGAATAGATCAGCTCGCCCGCTACACCATCACCCCATAAGTCGACAGCCGTGCCCAAGTCGGCTCGCCGGCTTCGTGGCACTGACCCGAGCTGCGGGGCATGAGCCGGCGGGCAGGCGAGGGCGGCCGCGGTAAGGCCACTGCCACAAACCGCACACGACTGCACGGTTCGAGGCGCGGACTGGCTGGCTACTGTGCCACAGGAATGCAAGTAGCTGCGCCCGGAGCGCCAGCTTACGCCTGCGCCGCGATTGTCCCCCAACTTGTCGACCGGCCCGGCTCTTGCAGCCAACGAGGCCCTACCTCTCCGCCGGGTGAGGCGCCCCGGGACTGTGCCCCACTCGCTATCGGTAGTCTTGCACAAGCGGTTGAGGTTGTCAAAGAACCGTAGGTGCGCAAGCGAAAAGGTGCGTGCTGGTGGGCCGTGCAAACACGTCCTGAGTGGGTGCGTTTTGCTGAGGTGACTGAACGCATTTCGTCGAGAGCGCGCTTGACTGTAGAGGGGAACATGGCGGCGATTAGCTGTTGAGGGAGCGTCGCCGCCTCGCGGTGCTCCTGGTTACCTGGGCGCGATGGCACGAGCTTAGCCGTTCTTCTTGAGCTTGACCCACTTCACGGAGCCGTTCGGTTGCTGAATGGCGGTGCCGCGGAGGAATTTTTGGCGTAGATGGTGGTACATCCAGAACGGGCGATTCAGGGCGGGGCCACGATTGTGGTCCTTGAGGAAGAGCTGCATCCAGGCTTTCGTCAGGGGGCGGCCCCAATCGGGGTTGACCTTGTTCTTGGAGAAGACCTTGGCCGCGACGCCCCAGCGGACGATCAGCCGGGTTGGCCCGTGCTCTGGATCCACTCGATGCGATGGGCAGTCACGCTGAAATCTTGGGCGGTCACGCCGGGGCGGAGGCTGAACTCGTCGGTGGTCGCCGGACCAAGATTTCGGCCCTGGCAGATCAGTGCGAGCCATGCCTTATATATGGCGTGGTGGGGATGCGCCGTGATGTGGCTCGCGGAGAAGAGCCGGGCCGGATGGGGTGGGCAGGACGGCGCCGGGGCGAAGCCGAACAGCTGGTCGAGCGTGTCGAAGCGATACCCGCGAGCCTTCAGGGTGTCGATGATGGTGGGCAACGCGGCTACCGTCTCGCTGCGGTCACCGCCGCCATCGTGCATGAGGATCACGCTTCCGGGACGGGCAGCGCTCAAGACGCGCTCCTCGATGGCGGCCGTGCCGGGCAGCGCCCAGTCCTGCGGGTCGACGGACCACAGCACGGTGCGGAGTCCCAGCGAGGCGGCGACGTCGACGACCTGGCCATCGACGCTGCCGTACGGCGGCCGGAACCACACGGGCCAGTAGCCGCTGGCGGCATGGATCGCCTGCGCGGTCTGTGAGAGCTGGCCGCGGACCTGATCGGCGGATAGCTGGACCAGGTCGGGATGAGTCCACGTATGATCGCCGACGAGGTCGCCCTGGGCGCGCTCATCTCGAACGTACTGAGCAAAGCCGGCCACCTGCTCTCCGATGACGAAGAAGGTCGCGGGCACGTGCTGCTGCCGGAGGATGGACAGGACTTGGGGGGTATACGTGGATGGTCCGTCGTCAAAGGTCAGGGCCACCACGCGTTTGCCGGTGTTGGCTGAGGAGTATATCGGGGGCGTCTGGCGCGGGGCAGCGCCGAAGGTGGATGAGACGGGAACGGCCAGCAGCACGGCCAGGATGGCGGTCACAACGCTGAGCCGGAGCACGCTCCTGTGACTGCATGTGACTGATCCTGCCGACGATGGTGCTTGGTCGCCGCGTATGCGGCTTCTCCGATGTGAGGTTATCAAACCCAGCCCGTTGTGAATGATGTTCATCACTACCCTCATCCTATGCGTCTTGTCACAGGGTAACGACTCAGAGGCCATTGATGCGTTGTTAGTTTTCAGTTTTCAGTTGTCAGTTTTCAGTTCAGGCGACCGCGATCTTCCGGGCTTTGGAGGAAGGGGGCGCAGTAGTCATGCGGTTGTGGGATTCCGAGGACATTCTCGAAATAGCGTTCCGGGATGCCGCCGCGATCTCGATGAGGCGCCGCCCGTCGTTGACCGGCCGCCTGGTCTCGATCCGGCTGATCGCGCGAATCACGCGCTGGGCCTCGGGCTTCGCGTCCCACCCCTGGGACTTTTTCCGGCCGCCCGCCGGCCCCGGTCAGCTTGGACTTACCCTATTGGCACTTCCGTGCGTTGCGGGGATGAGCGCGAGGAAGACGAGGATGCGCCGGACTATCTGTGCTCGCCGCACCCATTCCAGTCATGATGGATGGCTTGACCGCTCGCCGAGCACAGCGCTTGTTGGGCCTGGCTGAAGACGTCTCCGATATGGGGGCCAATCAGTACGATCACGCCCAGTGCCGCCACCGATATCAGGGCAATGATTACCGCGTACTCGATCATCCCCTGTCCCAGCTCCCGCGCTGTACGGGGGTGGCGGAGTTTTCGAAGCTTTGCCGCGATCACCCTGGACACTCGACATCTCCGGTCATTGTCTTTATATGCGGAATGTATCTTGGGGTTCACAGGTGCCATGGTCCATTCGGGCTATTCAGTTGTCAGTTGTCAGTTGTCTTGAGTTGTCAGTTTTCAGTCATCCATGTCGTTACCGACACCACAAAGCATGAAAATGGGTTAGCGGTCGGTGATTAGGTCGTAGAAACATTGGTGCTGCGAGCCCGATTGTCAGTCTGACCATGGCAGCCGTAGGAACCACGAATTGTTGTCCTCAGACTACTACTGAGTGAACACGTCAAGTAGACTCTCATCGCAAGAGCTGCCTCCCGACCGACTTCCAAATTCGGAGTACGGAGCGAATGGATGTAGTGCACGAGCGGTGTTGTGGGTTGGACGTTCATAAAGATACGGTGGTAGCGTGTCTGCTGGAGCCGGAGGCTAAGCAGGTTCGCTCATTTCGCACGACCACCGAGCAGCTGCGGGAGATGGTGTTCTGGTTAACCGAGGCCAATTGCTGGCACGTAGCGATGGAGAGTACCGGAGTGTTCTGGAAGCCGGTGCTCAACATTTTGGAGTTGACGGGGATCGAGGCGATCGTGGTGAATGCGTCTCACATGAAGGCGGTTCCTGGTCGAAAGACCGACGTGAAGGACGCAGAGTGGATCGCTGATCTATTTCAGCATGGATTGTTGAGGGCAGTTTCATTCCCGACCGTCCGCAGCGGGAGTTGCGGGAGCTGGTTCGCTATCGGAAGTCCCTGATCGGTGATCGGAAGCGGGAGGTTAACCGGGTTCAGAAAGTCCTTGAGGGCGCGAACATCAAACTTGTAGGCACCGGAGCCAGTGATGTGATGGGCGTGTCAGCTCGGGCGATGATTGAGGCAATGATCGCTGGCGAGACCGATCCCGACGTCATCGTCTCACACGCCAAGACGCATCTCAAGGCAAGTCCGGAAGACATCAAGCGGTCTGTTGATGGACTGATGGGATCTCATTAGCGGCTTCTCCTCCAGGCACAACTCAAGCACATCGACAACCTCAACGAGGAGATTGCTCTGATTGATGCCGTGGTGAAGGAGCGTATGGCCCCCTTCATGAAGCAGGTGGAGGCGCTTAATACGGTACCCGGGATCGGTACGGTGGGAGCCCAAGAGATCATCGCTGCTATCGGAGTCGACATGACTCGTTTCCCCACCGCCAACCACTTGGCTTCATGGGCCAGGGTCTGTCCCGGCATGAACGAGAGCGCGGGCAAGCGCATGTCGGCAAATACAGGCAAAGGAGGAGATCTGCGAACGACGTTAATCCAAGCGGCCTGGGCAGCGGTACGGGCCAAAAAGAACTACTATCGAAGCCAGTATTACCATCTACGCGGCAGACTGGGAGCGAAGAAGGCCATCGTGGCGGTGGCCCACAGCATGCTGATCACGGTTTACCACATCCTTCGACACGGAACGGTCTATCGCGAACTCGGAGCCGATTACTTCGACGAACGACATAAGGAGGCAAGAATCCGGCAGCATGTCAAAGCCCTTCAGCGCCTCGGCTCGAAGGTCATCATCTCCTCTAGCCAAGGGGGATTTTCTAAGTAGTTGTCAGTTTTCAGTTCCAGCGACCGCGACCGCCCGGGCGATGGAAGGACCTGGGGGCACTAGTCTCGCGGTGGCGGGTATTCCTGGGCCAGTCTCGAAATGGTGTTCCGTGTTGCCCGCCGTGCCTGGGGGCTTTCGGGTGACGTGAAGAGCTTGTAACGGTTCGGTAACGGTTGCTTTGGTAGGCTGTCGTTGTTGGACTCACAGGAGGGACCGCATGAATGGCGGACTTCGGACACACGGTTTCGGTGTGGCAGTTATCGCTACTTTCGGTTTGCTGACTTCCGCTCCCGCTGCGGCCGCCGCCTCGGTGCCTGGGGCCGTCACTCGAGCGCCGATCAAGACTCGGATCTCCCATGCTTCGGGACCCGTCCCGGGGAGCGTGGGGGTGGTGCGCGGGTCCGCCACTCGGGAGCCGCTCAAGATTCAGATCTCGCGGGCTTCGGGAACCGTGTTGGGCGCGGTGACGATCAGTTACAACCACAGGACGTGCTCCGGGGCTTCCTGCTCGTATGGAATTCCTGTGGGTACCCGTGTGGTTCTCGGTGAGACGGCGAAGCACCCGGCGACCTGGACATTCTCCAAGTGGGTGTTGAACGGTCAGGCTTGGGGCTCGGCGAGGACGGCGACCTTCAAGATGCCGGCATATCGCGTCGTGGCCCAAGCCATCTTCGTCAGGGCGCAGGTCAGCGTCTACAGCCGTCTTATAGGAACGTGGCTCGGGCCTGGGCTCGGAGATGCGGGCGGCTGCGGGAAGGAATACGGGCAGTTCACATTCTTCGCGAATCAAGGGTACTCGTACACGGAGAACAGCGAGCTCTGCGGAGGAATCACCAACGCCGGGAACTACTGGATCCAGAACGGAAGCATGTTCCTGCACTGGACGCAGTGCAACTACCCGTGCTCGCCGGGGACCTCCTCGTCCAGGTTTGGGTTCATTGCCGCCAACGCCTTCGAACTTTGCGATACGAGTGGGTGTTACGACTATTATCGTCAGTAGAGATCAACGAAACCGCTAACGCGTATACCGCTAGGAGATGATGATGCTTCGGAGACTTTTGTCGGTGACGATCCTCACTATCTCGGCCACGCCTTTGGTGATTTCCTCGGGCATTGCCGACGCCCGGGCTGCCGACGGCGGAGTCAGCACCGCGCGTGCAGGCACACATTCAGGTGCTGTTGTCGCTCTGCCGAAATCCATGGGAGCCGCCGGCGACTCTGTCACTACTGCATTCGACGTAAACGGGACGGGGCTGCTCAAAGACAATCCTCAGTACTCGTGGTCGACCGGCTCAATCGCGGCGGTGGACAGCGAGTATTCCCGGATCCTGGCGAAGAACAAGGCGATCAAGGGGCACGCGTACGACGTGGCCAAGTTTGGAGCGATGATGAGCGCCTTGCAGGGCCAGATGAAGACGCTGGCGTCCCACAAGGTGGAGTACGCGACCGTTTTGATGGGCGACAACGACGTTTGCACCACCACGACGGCGAACATGACACCGGTCGCATCGTTTCGCAGCCAGTTTCAATCGGCCCTGAAGTACTTCTTCGCGCATGATGCGAAGGCCCACGTCTTCGTTTCCAGCCTGAACAACGTGTACCGATTGTGGCAACTGTTCCACAACAACCCGACTGCGGAGAACGCGTGGGGGGCGCTGGCAACGGCATTTCTGGGGCACGGCGCATGTCAGAGCATGCTCAGTCCTAGTAATACGGCAGCCCAGCGAACGATGGTCCTGAATCGCGAGCGGGCCTACAACAGTGCGTTGGCGGCGGTCTGTAAGACGTTCCCCAACTGCCGGTGGGACAACAACGCGACGTTCAACTCGAAGTTTACGACAGCCGACATCAGCACAGTGGACTACATCTCTCCGAGCGAGCAGGGCCAGAAGGACATCGCGGCGGCGTGCTGGAAGCAGGGTTATTGGGGAAAATGAGCTCTGGCTTGAGCGGGCACGGGCGGGCTCGTTCGCGATCACGAGGCTCGTCGTGTCAAGTTGTCAGTTGTCAGTTGTCAGTTGTCAGTTGTCAGTTCCAGCGACCGCGACCAGCATGGCCGCGGAAGAATGGGTCGGGGTAGTCGCCGTAGGACGATTCCAACACCATTTTCGAGTTAGCCCCATGCCTAAAGGCCACCGCAGAGTACGAAAGTAGAGCTAGCGGCTTCTTGACGCTGTATGTCGCTTCGCCAGCATTGTGCGACCGCCGACATCGCCGGGCGTCATAAATGTCGCCCCTACGGGTCTAACCCACATCGTGGGGCCTCATTGATGTCGCGCTACGTTTCCAAGCAGTTTTCAGTTTTCAGTTGTCAGTTCCAGCTACCGCGACCAGCATGGCCACGGAAGAATGGATCGGGGTAGTCATCGTAGGACGATTCCAACGCCATTTTCAAATTCGTTTCACGCGCATTGCGCTTTTGGAGTGCGTTAACACGCTGAGGACCTCGCGCGCCGACGCCGAGCCACCCCTCACCCATTGGTTGACGTGGTAGCACTCGGCCCAGTCTCCCTCCACGGCGACGAACGAGAATTCTTTTTCCTCTAGCGGACGACGGGCGGCGAGCGCGGAGGGATGGAAGAAGGGGTTACGGTGGTCGCGGTGGGAGGATTGCGACCGCATTTTCCAGTTAATCGCAGCTAAGACTGAAGTCGATAGCCGGTTAGTCCTGCCCCGGCTGCTGCTTTTTGGGCGTATCGGGCTATATGCACAACAGAGCGATGCCGGTACCGTACTCCTAGCTTCAATCGTGTGGAGCACGGGACCAAAAAACGCAGGAAAAACTTCGGAGGTAGTGTAGATGATTGCAGAGAACGCGACCCGGCTGTACGTTTCTATGGTTGAGTACCTGAAGAACGCGGTGGACCGCGATGAAGAGGGCCAGGGCATGATTGAGTACGGTCTACTCGTCGCCCTCATCTCGATCGCAGCCCTCGCCGTCATCGTTTTGATCGGCCCCAAGCTGACGAGCATCTTCGGCAGCGTGTACAACGCCCTGTAGAAACGTCTTACTGGTCAGCAACCGTTTGAATGGACCGGAGCATAGCTCCGGTCCATTTGACTGTTTTTAAGTGCCGCGATCTCAAGGCCGGCGACAGGCGCCGGCTTCTCACTCACATTCTCCGTACTGCCTTCCCAGTCCAAGCGCTGCTCGGTCTGTGCGCCTCGGTGCCGATAACATTCCCGCAAGCGAGCGATGAGGAGCGGCGTGTCAAACGTCGAGGCTTGGCGACGGCTATCCAGTCCCACCGGGGAGGACAGGCGGCGGGGCGTTCGAGGAGGGAGGCAGCTGAGACGGTTGTTGCTGTATGATTGGCGGTTGAACCGGTTGACTGGGAGGAGATACCGGCTGCTGGGGCGGCTGTGGTTGCTGAGGCTGCTGCGGTGGCGACTGCTGAGGCTGCGTGTTGAAACCGGGTGACGTCGGACTGTCCAGGCCGTTCACAGAGGGCACGGTGCAGTAGGGGTCGCGGGCCGAAGTGTAGAGGGGGGTTCCGTTCTCGGTCGGACGCATATAGCTGGTGGCGAAGTAGTTCACGTCAGCAAGCTTGCACTGGGTGCCGGAATGGACTCCCGGCGGCCGGTTGAATGGCACGTTCGGAAGGTTGAGCGTCTGGAAGGCCTGCTCCATGAAGTCATGCCAGATCGGCGCGGCCCCAGTTATTCCAGTACTTCCGACCATGGGGCTGCTGTCGGGGTTGCCGACCCACACGCCGGTGACGATCTGCGGGGTGTAGCCAACCGTCCAGTTGTCGGTGAAGGAGTTGGTGGTGCCCGTCTTGGCCGCGGCCTCGTGATCGAGGAGAAGAGGAGAGTTGGGGCCGAACTCCATGGTCCTGGCATTGTTGTCCTGCAGGATGCTGGTCACGATGTAGGTGTCGGCGGCGGGAGCGACCCGGTTTCTTCGTTTGAGGTATGGATCTTTGCTCGCTTGCCACAGGACCTTGCCGTTTACCCGGTCGGTGATTTGAGTAAAGGCGAGGGGGTGGACGCGGATGCCGTTGGTGGCGAACGCTCCGTACCCCGCGGTCTGCTGTACGAGCCTGACTCCCCTCTCCATTCCTCCAAGCGTGAGGGCGTAGCCACAACAGTTGGGGTTGTCCCTCCAGAGGTCGGTGATGCCAAACTTGTGGGCCGTATGGGCGACGGTTTTGACGCCATTCCACAGCTCGACCTTTACGGCCGGAACGTTGAGGGAGTTGGCGAGGGCGTCACGCACTGTAACCGTGCCGTGGAACGTTAGATCGTAGTCGCTCGGGGAGTAGTACCCGGTGGGTGAGGAAATGTCGGGCACGTTGATCGGTTCGTCGTTGACGAGACTACCGTCGGACAGGCCCTTTTCAAAGGCCGACACGTAGTTGTATACCTTGAATGACGACCCCGGTTGGCGCGGCGAATCAGCCATGTTTATCTGATCGGTTTTCTTATCGACGGCGGCGCTTCCCACCATGGCCATGATGCAGCCGTAGCACGATGGCCGTACGTCGATCGACACCAAGGCGCCGTCGGTCACGTTGTAGCCACCGAGCTGCGAGATCTGATTGGTGACGATCTGCTGGGCTTGATTCTGAAGGGTGGGATTGAGGGTGGTGATGATCCGCAGGCCGTCGTTGAGCGTCAACCCATGAAGACGCCGGACCAGGTAGGGGTCGAAGTTCGCCTTGTCGTTGGCGTCGGTCATTTGCTGGAACTGCCCGATCGCGTAGCGCACGAACCCCGGGTATTGCATGTTCGCCTTCTGCTGCCAGAAGGTGTACTTCTGGGCGGCGAAGGCCGCATGTATTTCGGCCCGGTGAGAGATGTAGCCTCGCTGGCGCATATACGCGAGTACCTGCTGGGTGCGCGAGAGCCAGGCGCCACTCGGGCTGGGATTGTTGTACGGGTCGTAGGTGCTCGGAGCCTGGGGCATTCCCGCGATCATGGCGGCCTGCCACAGCCGGAGTTGTGGAACCTTGACGTGGAAGTAGATCTCCGAGGCGGCTTCCACGCCGTACGCCAGATGCCCATAGTAGACGGTGTTCAGGTAATTCCAGAGGATCTCGTCCTTTGGATAGCGCTTGGTCAGATCGTAGGCCAGAATAACCTCGTCGATCTTTCTGCTTGGCGTTGGCGCCGAGTCATGCAGGATAAACTGCTTGACGTACTGCTGCGTGATGGTGCTGGCGCCGGATTGAATGCGGCCGGCGTTAACATCCTGAACCAGCGCCCGGGCCATGGAGAGAAGGTCGAAGCCCGGATTGGAGTAGAAGGTGGGATCTTCGGTGGCGATGGTCGCGTCACGCAGGACCGTGGGTATGCCCTGCCCGGAGCAGGTGTACCAAACGGGTAGATGTGCGGTCTGACTGCCGTTGGGGCACTGCTTTCGGTTGCTCGAATTTAGCTCCAGCGGTTTGACCACACGGCTGCCGCGGTACCGGTCGACCATCTCGTACAGTAACTGTCGATTGGACGCCATGACCTCGGAGTTCTCGAACTTGACGCTCCCGAAACGTACCAGGGACGGCAGCTTGATGCTGTCGTAGTACGCCACGGCCGCGGCGCCGGCGCCGCCGACGAGGCATAGCATCAGCCCCAGCAGTATCAAGAACGCCTTGATCCACCCGTTCATCCGATGTTGCACAGGCGCGTGAAGGCTCCGTAGGGCCGTCATTCTCCGTCTGCTACTCGAATGCATTGGCTTCGTATTCCGGATTCGGAGTTGCGCTACGTCGACGATGGGGCTTGGGGTATAGCCGAAGACGTCCTGGCGTCCGGACGTATCAACGAATGGCCGGTCCGGTCAATGGGGGGAAGAAACGAAAGCGGGTTAAGTAGGGATTCAGCGAACGTCTCACCCGATTGTCACACGAGAGTGGGATTCAATGCGTCGGGGAGCGTGCTCTTACTCGGCCGGCACCGATTCGAGCACGCGGTCCGATGGTTCGGCTCGTCGTGCCAGCGCCGAGGCGACCGACTCAATCCCGCGAACCACGTTAGTCAGCTCCTCATCGGTCATGCTGGCGAACAGGCTCATGACCTGTTCGCGCTTGAGACCCATGAACTCTTCGGCGAGCTCCGCTCCGTGAGGGGAGATCTCGACCGTTACCACCCTTCGATCGCCAGTATCGCGAGTCCTGGTTACGAGCTCGCGCTCCTCCATCCTATCGACGATGGAGCTGGCCGAAGGCACAGAGATTCCGAGCAGATTCGCGAGCTCGGATACCGTCATGGTCTGCCGTTCCTGGAGCGTGATCAGCACGTGAAGCTGCGGCAGGCTGATCTCGCGATGCAGCGGCTGGGAGCAGAAACTTCGCATTCGGTACATACGGAGGGCGTCGAGCCTCGAAAGGATGTGTTGTATCGCTTCGTCTCTCGTCTGGACCGTCATTCTCCGGCACCGACCTCCGCCGTCTCCCTGGCTACGTCTTCCATCACTTCCGGCATGGTTTCCACGTCTCCGGAGGGGTGACCCCGCAGCGGGACCTCTCGAATGGCGATCACCGCCAGCAGCGCGACGACCGACGAAAAGAAGGTGAGCCAGAATACCTGACCCAGCGCCAGGGCGAACGCGTCGTCGACGCCCGCGACGATGTGTGGGATCAAGGATTGCAGGGAGGCAGGCAGGGCATGGGCCAGCTGAATCCTGAGGCCTACTCCCGTGAGGTTACCGCTGCTTGAGTTGGCGTGGGTTGCAAAGCGACCGATCAACCTGGGCGGGACGCCGTTACTGACGAGGGCGCCCGGCAATTTTTGCACGAAGTACTGGCTGAAAAGCGTCCCGGCGATGGCGAGACCAACCGATCCGCCGATCTGTCTGAGAAAGGTCAAGGTACTGGTCGCCACGCCTAGCTTTTCCATCGGAGCGACGTTCTGCACAACAACCGTGAACCCCGACATCGAGGGGCCTATCCCCAGACCTATGAGCAGCATCCAGAACCAGATGACGGTGTTGGAGGTATTTGCCTGAATGTGCGTCATCAGGAACGCTCCGACGATCAGAACGACCATCGCAACCAGGAGAATCACCTTGTACTTGCCGATCTTGCTTATCAAGATTCCCGATCCGATGCTGCTGGAGATCAGCCCCAGGAGCAGCGGCCAGATCATGTAGCCCGAATCGGTGGCGCTGAGGCCGCGGACCGCCTGGTAGAACCTCGGCAGGAAGATGATCGAGGCGAACATGCCGAACGAGACCATGAACACGCCGATGTTGGTGGCCGAATACGTGCGGTCTTTGAAGAGATCCAGGGGAATGATCGGCTGCTTGGCCTTGGTTTCGATGAATAGAAAGACGACGAGAACGACCAGGCCGAACACGAGCAGCCCGCCTACCTGAGGGTCGGTCCAGCTCGCCAGCTGGCCGGCGCTGTTTGACAGGCCCTTATTGGTCAGACCCAGGAGGATCGAAATGATACTGATGGTGAATACGCCGATGCCGAGGTAGTCGAGATCACGAGCGCTGATCCGGACCGGCGGGTGAAAGTTCGGCAGAACGGTGGCGATAACTGCCAGGGCAGCGAGCCCGATCGGAATGTTGACATAAAACACCCAGTGCCAGCTAATGTTGTCCGTGATCCATCCGCCGACGAACGGACCGACGATGAAGCTCAAGCCGAACACCGCTCCGAACACTCCTTGGTAGCGGCCGCGCTCTCGTGGGGTGAAGATGTCACCGATGACGGCCAGGGCTATCGGGAACAACGCTCCGGCACCCAGCCCCTGGACTGCCCGAAATATGATGAGCTGCGTAATGTCTTGCGACAGACCGGATAGGGCCGAGCCCAGCAGAAAGATCGATATACCGATCATCAGCATGATCTTGCGGCCGTAGACATCGGACAGCTTGCCGTAGATTGGAACCGAAATCGTGCTGGACAGCAGGTATGCGGTCACCACCCAGGTGTAGAGATTGTTGCCGTGAAGGTCGGTGACGATACGCGGCAGGGCGGTACCTACGATGGTCTGGTCGAGAGCCGCGAGAAACAGCCCGAGTAGCACGGCTCCAAGTACCGCGTTTCTCCTGGCTGGAGACAGCTTGACCATAGGACCGACTTGTGCGTTGGCGTCGCGGATATCGGCTGCTTCCATTTGCCCTTCCTTCCTCAATACCTGCGACGAAACTCGAGGACGAGCCACCACAAGTGGTTTGCTAATACCATATTATTAGCATGCCGATAATAATTAGTGCAACGTGAATATCTGTGAAAAGAATCACATATGCAGACCCGGCATGGTGCTTCTCACGGCACGGATCAGGCCACGCGCACTCGTCAGGTGTGGAGGGACGGCAACAGCACCGACCGCTGCGTGGGCGGTTACAGGATCAGGAAATCCTGAGGGTCATTCGCCGAGTCGCTGTCTGCCGAGGGGACGACGAATCAGTCACCTTGACGGTGAAGTGAAACGTTCCGACCTCACTCGGGTTCCCGAAGATGATGCCTGACCTAAGCAGGTGCAGGCCAGTCGGGAGCTTGCCGGAGATGAGGTTCCAGGAATACGGGGTCGTGCCCAGGTCGGTGCGAAGCGTAACCCTAAAGGAGCGCCCGTTCACCGTTGTCGGAAGAATAGGAGAGCTGGTAACCGCGAACGGCGGGCTCAGGGCGATCGACCTGGGCTGCTTAATCCCGGTCAAACTGCCGGCGATGGTGGCCAGTGGGGCGGCGTTACCATTTGCCGTCGGGGCGTATTCGGTGACGGTGGCCACGTTGGAATTCGCAGCATAGAGGTTGCCGGCGGTGTCAAAATCGATGCCGAAGTTGCCGGACAAACCGGTGCGGGAACCTCGTAAGGACCGGACCGGTGAGACGTTGCCGTGAGCGTGAGGGGCGTACGTTGTAACGGCGTTGCTGCCTGGATCGGCGACCAGCAAGCGGCCAGCGTCATCCACCAGCAGCGAGTGGGGTGAGCTCAGCAAGGTTTTCTTGCCGGCGATAACAGCAGCCGGCCTGGCGTTGCCCGAGGCGTTCCTCGAGTACTCAGTAATCGTGTTGTTAGCGTTGGCGACGTAGAGACGTCCGTCAGGTCCGACCGTAATTCCCTGCGGCAGGTGCAGCTTGGTCCGTGATCCTTTGATGCGCATCATCGGGGCGGCATTGCCGGCGGCCCCATATCGGTAGACCGTGATCGTGTCGCGGGCTTGGTTTGCGACGTACAGCCTATTGTTTGCCGAAACGGTCAGGGCGCTCGGTTGCGACAGCTCCGTGGCATGTCCCTGCAGGACCTTAACGGGCGCCGCGGCGCCACCGGCGCCCACCGAATATTCGGTAACTCGATTCAATGTCGGGCTGGCCACGTAGAGACGGCCGAACCCATCGAAGGTGATTGCTTCCGGCTGCTTCAGCTTTGTTCGCTGTCCGGAAAGGGTGGACAGCGGGCCGGCATTGCCCACCGCACGCAGGGCGAAGGAGGCGACCACATTACGGTTCGGCTCGACGAGATTGATGGTGGGCTGTTGCAGCCGGGGCGTAACCGCATTCGAGGACGGCGAAGCCGGGCCTGGAACTCCGGCGACGACGGCCGTGACGGTGAAGCGATATGTCCGGTTATTGCTCAGGCCGCGGACGATGACGGCTGTCGACGAGGTCTGCAGCCCGGTACAAGCCGGACAAGAAGGTGACGGCGTCAGCTTGTAACTAACCACGCGGCTTCCAGCCACGGGAGTCGGGGACGACCAGGAAACGCTGGCGGAGCGGTTCGCGGGGTTGGCGAGTACGTGAGTGGGCGATCCCGGGCCGGAGGCGGGAGACAATGGCGCACGCGCCGTGGCGCGGTGGGCATAGCCTTCGTGCGTGGGAGCGGCGGCTCCCGAGACTGCCGTCTTACCGTAGACCGGCTGCCAGTGGGCAGTGACGCCAAATAATGAGGCGGTGAGAGCCAACGTCAGCACGGCTGCGGCCAATCTTCGTCCTGGGAGATTAGTCCGAAGGTTGTGGATACTGTTGCTCACGTAACAGACGCTCCTTCTGTTGATAGGTATTCTGAGAGGATCCTCTTGTCAACCCGTTACCAGGGCGTTATCCTAGCATCGGACAATGCGCTCTAGCGCGCACGCTCCTTAGCTTAACGTCAATCAGGACACCTTCGCTGGCGGGCGTTTGATATCACGATTCGCCCCGCTTGCCCAGTGATGTCAGGGCCCTCCGCTGGAGGTCGATGGTTTCGAGCGTGGCACTGTCATATTTGCCGCGTGAGTGGCAGAATAGGCTACGTGAAGGTGCCGATGTGGCTGGTCGGGTTGAGAGGCACGACGTGACGAAATCAGTAGCAGCGATATGTGGTGCGACGGCACTATTGCTACTCAGCGCGCTGCCCGCGCTGGCCGCGTCCTCCAGGCCCGCGCCCGGCGGCCCTTTGGGAAATGATGTATCTTTTCCCCAGTGTGGGGGCAGGCTTCCGACGGTTTCGTCGTTCGCCATAGTAGGGGTCAACGATGGCCTGGCCAACACCACCAATCCCTGCCTCAGTCAGGAGCTACGCTGGGCGAGTGGCGCGAGTGGCATATCCGCCCAGCCCAAGGCGTCCCTTTACGTGAACACGGGGAATCCGGGCAATCTGGGCGTTCTCGACTGGCCGGTCAATAACATCGACCCGGCGTCGCAGGTCATCGTCGTGGACCCGTACGGAGCGTGCACGGGCATGGACACGCAATCGTGCGCGTGGCAGTACGGCTGGAATATGGCGGACTTTGATGCCCAACGGCGAGGCGTGCTGGACCCCTCCAGGTATATGTGGTGGCTCGACGTCGAAACCGGAAATAGCTGGGAAACGAATACCGCGAACAATATGGCCGATCTCGAGGGGATGGTTGCATACTTTCGGAGCATCGGGGCGGCCACGGGCGTCTACTCGACGGGCCTCCAGTGGGCCCGAGTGGCGGGAGCGGTGCCCAAGGGGAGCTCGCTCAGCGGCATGGAGAGCTGGATTCCTGGGGCTGAGTCCTGGGAGGGAGCCATGGCCAACTGTGGTGTGGCCCCGCTAACCGCACGTGGAACCGTTACCGTGACACAGTGGGAACCAAAAAAGGGAATCGACGGGGACTACTGGTGTACGAATGTGGCCCACGAAGGTTCCGCTGGGAAAATCGCGGAGTAGGGGGATGGTGGATGGTGCTGCGTAAACGGTAAACGGTTGACGGTAAACGGTAGACGGTAGCGGTGGACGGTAGGCAGTAAACGGTAGGCGTTGCGGGGCTAGACCGATCCTTCCGCGCAACTACTTGGTGGATGCTGCCGACTGCTAACTCCGGCGGGGAGATGAACGGTGGGGTCGCCTGTGAACTGCCTCATCCTGGGAGGCTGGATCTCTTGGACGGCGAGGTTTATCGTAGGCTATGACTCGAACGGACAGCCAACCGGTTACTGAGGGGCGAATCCCGTTTAAGGGCTACAGCACCTGGTACCAGGTGATCGGGGAGGGAGAGGATCCCGGAAAGCTTCCGATTCTCACCCTGCACGGGGGGCCGGGCGGGACTCACGACTACATGGAGTCGATGTCTGCGCTCAGCGCGACGGGCCGTCGCGTCATCTTCTACGACCAGCTCGGCTGCGGACGGTCGGCCACGCCGTCGAATCCCTCTCTTTGGACAATCGACCTGTACAAGGAGGAGGTGGATGTTGTCCGGCGCGCGCTGCACCTGGAGAGGTTTCACGTCATTGGACAGTCGTGGGGCGGGATGCTCGGGATGGAGTACGCGCTCACCCAGCCCGCAGGACTCGCATCACTGATCGTCGCCGACTCGCCGGCGAGTATACCGCAGTGGGTAGCGGAGGCAAACCGATTGCGGGCGGACTTGCCGGAGGAAGTTCAGGCCGTCCTGGTGGAGCACGAGCAGAACGGGACGACGGACTCTCCGGAGTACGAGGCCGCGGTCGACGTCTTCTATCGTCGTCATGTTTGCCGCCTGGATCCCTGGCCGGACTATGTTTCTCGGGGATTTGACAATATAGCCGCCAATCCCGAGGTCTATCACACGATGAACGGGCCGAGCGAGTTTCACGTGGTAGGGCTGATCAAGGATTGGGACATCACCGACCGTCTGGGTGAGATCGACGTTCCCACGCTGGTCATCTCGGGACGGTACGACGAGGCCACGCCGGAAATCGCGGGCACGGTGCGCGCACGGTATCCCAAACTCCGAATGGGTGCTTTTCGAGCACAGCTCACACATGCCTCATGCGGAGGAACCTCAGCGGTTCGTCGAGGTCGTCGACGAATTCCTGACCCGAGTCGAGAACCGAGGGTAGGGCCACATCTCAGACCTTCGCGACGCGTTGACGCTTTCCGAATATCCGAGATCGTCCGCGTACGATCCCGAATGGGTACTGGCCAATCACATGGGCCCAAACGTACTCTGGCTGGCCGAGTCGCTGGTCGAGAGAATGGACATTCAGCCGGGAATGCGCATTCTCGACCTGGGGTGCGGCCGAGCGATCAGCTCGATCTTCCTGGCTCGTGAGTTTGATGTCCAGGTGTGGGCAGCGGACCTGTGGATCAAGCCCGCGGACAACCTCGAGAGGATCCGGGCTGCAGGCCTGCAGGACCGGATCTTTCCGATCTACGCGGAGGCACACGCCCTTCCGTTTGCTCCCGGCTACTTTGATGCGATGATCAGCCTCGATGCCTACCATTACTTCGGCACCGACGATCTGTATCTCGGTTATTACTCATCATTCGCTCGTGAGGGCGCACAAATCGGGATCGCTGTGCCGGGTCTACGTGATGAGTTTGCTCATGGGGTCCCGGTCGAGCTAGTCCCTTTCTGGGAGTGGGAGTTCTGTTCGTTTCACAGTCCCGAGTGGTGGCGCAATCACTGGGAGAAGACCGGGTTAGTGCATGTGACGTCGGCCGACAACGTCCCGCGGGGCCACGAACACTGGCTGCACTGGCTGGAGGTTGCGCAGCAGTACGGGTATCCTTCGAGCGAGGACGAGGCCCGCATGCTCCGGGTGGACGAGGGTAGGAACCTGGGGTTCAGCCGCGTCGTGGCAACGGTCGGTCGAAAGACGGACTGAGGAGCCGAGCTGGAGGGGCGCGTTACCAGCGCTTCGCGATCTCCGGAAACGACGATGCGATATTCTGCCGGCCCGCTCGCGACTCTTCCGGCGCGTCGATCTGACGCTCCCACGATATTCGCGCCAGCTGCGGGTACGCGGAAGATACCTCGATGGCAGCGAGATCGGGAAAGAGAGAATCCCAAGCCGGGAGGCGGCTCGAATTATCCGGGTAAGGCGAGTAGCGTTCAACGAGCACAGAAGAGATTGCCGGGAACGAGGAAGCGTAGGGGAGTAAGCTCAATGGATCGAAGTACTCGGAAATCGTTGCGATGCGGTCCTGAAGCAGCCCGATAACGTAGGCCGTACTCCACGAAAGCCGCTGACCCGCCGGCGCTATGGTTCCTCGGCGGGACTGAAGCGGCCTCGTGAGGGTTCCAGTCCAGGTGGTCTCGACAAGACCTCGAGACGCCTGACGGAAGCCTTCCGTAATCTCAATGGTGAGATCTGGAAGACCCTCTCTCCAAGACCAGAGGTAGTCGGTTACTTCGTCACGCCCAACCCATTGCTGCCCGCTGGCGCGATTGGTCCACACGATGTCGTGTCGCCATGAGGCCCTGCATAATCGCCGGTCTCCGGAATTGACGGCGTCGATCCATTGCCTTAGAATGTCGCTCGATCTGCCGAGCATCAACATGTTAGAGGCTCCTTCACGCCAGGAAATTGACCGCAACGACGAGGATCATCCGGCCCTTCGACATCTTTGCCGGCTAGGCGCCGACGCCGATCTCCTCGCGTCTCTCTTCGACGAGGTCGGGAGCATTATCCGTGGGGTTGAGGTGATGTCGGTGAGGTGCAATCAGGCCGGCGTACAGGGCGAGACGGTTTCCTATATATCGAGCTGCCGCCAGCGTTGGCTCGTCGACGCCGCGGTCCGGGAGGGCGGTGTAGCTGACGCCGTAAGGATTTCCTCCAGCGGCGAAGAGCAGAGGGTCAGTGTAGCCCGGCGGCACGACGACGGCACCCCAGTGGTAGAGCGTATTGTAAAGGGCGAGTAACGTCGATTCCTGGCCTCCGTTGGGGTTTGATGCACCCGTGAAGCCGACGCCGACCTTGTTGGCAAGCTTACCCTGGGCCCATAGGGGCCCTGCCATATCCATGAATTGCTTCAACTGTGCTGAGACGTTACCGAACCGAGTCGGCGTGCCGAACGCGTACCCGTCACACCAGTCAAGGTCGTGAATGTCCGCGGTCGCGATGTACTGACTCGTGGCGTGATGCTCTTTCCAGGCCGGGTTGCTTTCGATAGCGTGGGTCGGCGCGATCTCCTCGACACGTCGCAGCCGAGTCTCGGCGCCGGCCGCCCTGGCCCCTTCATTGACCGCCCGTGCTACTTGATACGTGTTGCCGGTGGAGCTGTAGTAGATGATCGCAATCTTGGCCACGCTTCCCTCCTTGACTTGGGCTGGATGTGTCGTGAGCGCGGGACTTGAGCGCCAACCTACGAGAGCGCACAAGCTCGCTCGCCGCTTCCTGGGTACCGCGCGGCAGCACGATTACAAAGACTATAGCGTGTAGGATCGCTGCCGGCCCCCTAGAAACCACCAGTTCCTGGGGTTGAAATGGGACTGTCTGCTGCACAAATTATCAGGAGCTTGGGCTCAACGGAACGTCTGGTCAAAGCGCTCGCGCAGGTCATGCAGGCGGCTAACGGGCTCATTGCTGAACACCAGACGGACGAAGCGGTCTCCATTTCGCTCACCCCATTCCTTCATGGGGGTTGCGGCGACCTTGCCCTTCGAAAGTAGGAGTTGTGACGCCTCGGACGACAGTAACCCCAGCCGGGAAACGTCCACGAGAAGTGACCAGCCGCCGGCGGCTGGTATGACGCCATAGTCTTCAAGCTGCTCGACGACTACGTTGCGCCGCCGTTCCCACTCCTCGACGCTTCGCTGCATGTCGGAAGCCGGAGCGTTGAGAGCGGCCACCGCCGCGCTCTGGGTAAGGCCAGTCGCCGTCACGACATTGTAGATGTGAGTCCTGGCTATATCGGCCATGATGGACTCCGGCCCGACCACCCAGCCGATTCTCCAACCGATCATCCGGTATTCCTTCGACACCGATCCAACGGTAATGGTTCTCTCTTTCATTCCTTCGAGCGCCGCAGGATGAATGGGCGTCCGTCCGTCGTACAGGATGCTCTCCATCGCGGCGTTGTACAGGAGCCAGAGGTCCTTTCGGACACACATCTCTCTGATGGCTTCCCACTCGTCTGACGACAGCACGGCTCCCGACGGCATCGACGGATTCATGATGAAGACGGCGCGGGTCTGGTTTGAAACCGAAGCCTCGAGCCCTTCCAGGTCGAGCCGCCACTCGCGATCAAGCGGCACGAGGGGCGCCAGCTTGGGTATTGCGCCCGCCAGTCGAACACGGTTGATCATGCCGGCGTAGGTGGGGTCCGTCAGCACGACCTCGTCTCCCGGATCGGTGATCGACAGGAGCGCGTCGAACAGACCCTCCGTACCCCCGCAGGTGATCAGGACGTTCGCGGACGGGCTGTAGGCGTTTCCGGTCTGTCGATTTAACCGGGCGGCGACGGCTTTACACAGCTCTTCCGAGCCGGTAAACGGCAGGTAGCTGTTAGCGTCATCCTGTTCGATGGCAGCTCGCGTGGCCTCGAGCGCCGCTTCCGGTGGCCGGAGGTCGGTGTCGAGATTCTCCATGCGCAGGACGTCCGGATCGGTTCCGGCGGCGGCTGCGACGGTATCGATGGAGAACCCGGGGATACCTGCGAGTCGTCGAACCGGCACCGAGACCTCCGTGTTCTGCGTGCTGAGAAGGACGCAAAGCTGGCTGACCCTTGTAGTGTAGCGTCCTACACGTCAGGAGATCTCTCCCTCGGCGACCGCGGTCAACGAGCCCGCGGGGTGCGTCCGGCGGTGGGAAGCGCCGAGCGTGTGACGGTTAGATCGAAAACAGACGCATTAGCTCTGCTCGTCGACTTGCGTGGCTACCCACCTGGAGGCGCGATGCTCGGCGGTCACGATGAGCTTTAACGATTTCGTGATCCGAAACGTGGTTTCCTGGATCTGGCCGTTGATCGAGTAGACCGTGTTACGGACTGTATAGAACTTGAAGTTCGTGCCGTCAGGGAGCCTGAGCAGCACTTGATGATGGGGCCCGGTTAGGGCAACGACGCCGGTGACCGTTTTCGACGGATATATGTGAAACGGATGGGTGTCGAACTTTACCGTGGTGGCTACCACGTGCCTTCCTTTTCCCTCAGAGGAGACATAGGCATAGTCGTGGACGGTGAATCCGGCGACGTTGGCCTGGGCTGAGCGAGGGATGAAGGAGGTAGAGGAGTTGACGCGAAATGACAGCGTCGCGTGTGACGGGAGCTGCACGAGGTCGAATCGCACGAGGTCCTGGGCATGGTTGCGATACAGTGTGGCGACCCTGCCGTAGACATTGGAGACGGGACCGCGCTGGCGCATCGCGAGCGCGTTGCCTTGGAGCGTGAAGAGGAGAAGCAGCGGCACGACCGCGGTCAGGCGGAGGGCCATTCGTAGGTGAGAGTTGGGCATCTTGAGTTTCCTATCCATGGGAAGAGGGTAGACCTCCTTCCGTGATCAGTGTACGAACCGCAGCTTACGCTCTACTTTCCAAACGGTTAACAGTGGATGAACTTTCATCGCACCTCTGAAATTGGGGCGTTGCGCCTGAAGTGCGGGGACATAAGCTCGTATTCTAGGTCAGAACCGCGGGGGAATGTCAACTAGAATATGGCGGCTTGAATAGCAGCAGCCAATGGCCACAACGGTCAACAATCGATTCGTCGCGCCGCAGCAGCGCTCGAGAGGAAATTTGAGTAAACCCGAAATCCTGGTCGTGGACGATGAACCCGGAATCGTGCGTCTGATACAGATGTACCTCGACCGTGAGGGATTCACAACGATCACGGCGACGACTGGCGCCGACGCTCTCATCGAGGTCAAGGATCGGAAGCCCGACCTGGTGATTCTAGACATCATGCTACCCGACATCGATGGGTGGGAAGTGTGTCGAGAAGTGCGGCGGACGAGCGACGTTCCGATCATCATGCTCACGGCGCGCGAGGGGGATGAGGACAAGATCGTGGGCCTGGAGCTTGGGGCCGACGATTACCTCACCAAGCCATTCGTGCCGCGCGAGCTGGTGGCGCGGGTCAAGGCTATTCTGCGGCGGTCGAGTAAGCAACCGCCTCACGACGACGGGGAGATCCTCGATCTCGGCGAGCTCAGGATCGAGCCGGATCGTCGGGAGGTCTGGTTAAACGGGGAATCCATTCAGCTGCGGGCCAAGGAGTACGACCTTCTCACGCAGCTCGCGCGAAAGCCGGGTATCGTTTTTTCCCGCGAGCAGCTGCTTCAAACCGTGTGGGGCTACGACTTTCTCGGCGACAGCGGTACGATCGACGTCCATGTCCGGCGCTTGCGGGCCAAGCTCAACGACGACTCGAGCCATCCCCGGTTCATAGAGACGGTGTGGGGCGTGGGATACCGCTTCAAGGATGTTCGGTAGCCTCCGCAGCCGTATAGCGATCTCGAATCTCATCATCACGCTGTTCGGTCTGCTGGCTCTGATGTTCGTGTTCTTTCAGCTGCTTCAGCAGCAGGCGGTTTCGGTAGAACAACGAGACGTGAAACGCCAGGCGGCCCAGCTGCCGGTTGATGTGAATCGCACGATCGCGGCCGCCCCCGCGCAGTTCTACAAATATCTGCTGCACGATAGCCAGCTACTGAGCAAACAGATCATCTATTACTCGCGGTCTGGAGCCTGTGGCTTTGACTCCGTGATCTATCAAGCCGAGGGCCCTACACCTGTTGACCCAAACACCATACCGTGCGCTCGATCCAGCGCCGATTGGCGCATTGGAAAGGTCAATACGTCACGGGTGGTCTCTAAAGTCGTGAAACGTCATGGGAAGACGTACCTGGTGTATCAGGAGCCAATCACTCGACGAAACAGAAATGCAGGCGCGGTCGTCCTGATCACAAAAGTCTCGGACATTACCCCGCAGACCGCGACGCTGGTGCAGGCCTTCGTCTATGCCATGCTGACCGCGGCGGTCGTGTGGCTCCTGATCGGACTCTACTTCGCGTACACGGTGTCCCGGCCCCTGGTGCGCATTACCCAGGCGGCGCGGGCGATGGCGTCCGGTAACTACGACCAGAAGGTCCAAGTCCCTCAGGGGGGAGAAATCGGGGAGCTGGCTCGGAGCTTCAACTACATGGTCACGCAGGTTCGTGCTTCCAACCAGCTGCTGAAGGATTTCGTGGCCAACGTGTCTCACGATCTTCGCACGCCGCTTACCCTCATATCGGGTTACGCGGGAAGCATACTCGACGGCACCGCGCGAGACAGGGCGGAGGTACGGGAGGCGGTCGAGGTGATCGCGGACGAGGCCGGCAGAATGCAGCGACTGGTCGACGACCTGCTTCACCTTACTCGGTTAGAGTCTGGTCTCAAAAAGTTTGACCAGCAGCCGCTGGCGATGCGGGAAGTCGTCGAACGCACGATTCGCCGAGTTACGGCGGTGGATCCTGGAAGGACGATCGCCAATGAAGTCGACGCGGATCTCCCCCTGGCCTACGCCGACGAGGAGCTGATGGAACGAGTTCTCATGAATCTGCTCTCCAATGCTCTGGAGTACACACCACTCGACGGCACGGTTTCCGTGACATCTTCCGAGCGTCGGGGCTGGGTTGAGATCTCGGTCGTCGACACGGGAGCCGGTATCGCGGAGCAGGACCAGGGCAGGGTTTTCGAGCGCTTCTATCGTGCCGATCGGGGCCGGAGTCGCGACAAGGGGCATTCGGGTCTTGGACTTCCGATCGTCAAAGAAATCGTCGAGGCGCATGGCGGCAGCCTCAGTGTGAGGAGCCAGCTCGGCAAGGGATCGACGTTCAGCTTTACCATTCCCAGCCTACCGGCCCGGAGGCCTACCACTACGGTCGGTACGTAGCGCTCGGGTAGCACTCCTGCCGTCCCGCGGGCGAGTTTTGCTCGTTGCTGTTTTGATCCTTTCCAGAGAAGAGATCCGGCGACTGAGGCTGCCAGCTTCCCGGTTGGCTCTGCCCTCCATGCGCGCTGGCTGTCGGGGCAGCAACAGGAGCGCCAACGCTTCAGGGAACAGAGTGGGAACAAAATCGGAACATTCTCCGCGTATGGTGGTTTCGTAGGAGAGCGGAGCTGGAACGCCACTGGCCGAATCCCAGCCTTCTGATCATGTGTGGAGACCCCATCTTCACCGATGGCTCACCTGCCCGGGAGTCCAACTATCCAAGGGAGAAGACCAGATGCGCATGTTGAATCGCCTGACCGTCGCGGTCGCGCTCGTAGCCGGCATATCCGCAGCATTCGCGCCCCGGCTTAGCACACCAATCCTCGAGGTACCGGCAGCCCACGCCTCGGGGCCACCGTCAACGCTTACCGTGACAAACACGTACGACTCGGGTAGCTGTCCGGCGACGCCGGGAAGTCAAAGTTAGCCTGTCCCTACGGTGCGCCATCGCCCAGGCCAATGCAGATGGCTCCGGCGACACCATCTCATTCAACATCCCACCGTACGAATGTAGCGGCTACCAACAAGGGCAGACCGTGACGCAGCCGGGTCAGATCTGCACCTTCACCGAAGTACAGCCGGCGTATAGTCTGACCGCAAACAATACGACGATCGACGGCTACACCCAAGCGGGAAGCTCGCCGAATACGCTCACATCCCCGGGTCAGGGTGATAACGCGGACATCGCGGTGGAGCTCACGGGCTGTACGTACGCCAGCACCTCGTGCCCAGTGCCCACCGGCCTCACGGTTTCTGGACAGGGCGACGTCATTGAGGGTATGGCCTTCGACGGGACGAATGTGCACTTTAGCGCCTCGAGCTCTGATAGCGTACTCGAGGGCAGCTTTGTCGGCGTCACTCCGGACGGCAATGCCGCAAACGCCAGCCCGAACACTACCGTCGGAGGTGTCGACGTCAGCGGCGGTTCCTCCGACACCATTGGCGTGGACTCCTCAGTTTCGTGCGGAACCGGATCGTCCGGGCCGCTCTGCGGCGCCGACCTGATTGGCGGAAACTCCGTCGGGGTAACAGTCGAAGCGGATCCGAACACGCATACCCCGGCCACCGGTACCACGGTGTCCGACAACGTCGTGGGCCTTGCCCCAAACGGCAGTGGGAAGCTCGGGAATAACTACGGGCTGATCGTCTCGGGGACGAACACCACAATCGCAGGCAATCTCATCACCAACAACAGCAATGGTCGCTACGCGTCCCTGCAGCTGTGCTCCAGTCTCAACGGAACCGCTTCTGGAGAAGGCGACGGGTTGTTCATCAGTGGAACCGGATCAGTGAACGGCAACACCGTGACTGGGAACCAGGACAACGGCATCTTGGTCGGCTGTCTGGGAGACACGGCGACTCACGTGGTTCTCAGCCGGAATCTCGTGCACGATAACGGCAACCTGGCCATGGACCTCGCGCCCAAGGGCCAAGTCGACTGCTCCCCTTCGCCTCCGGGACCCAACGGCTCAGCCCCTTGTCCGGTGATCGCATCGGCGAGCTCGTCGACGATAGCAGGAACCGCGTGCGACAACTGTATCGTAGAGGTGTTCATCGCCTCCAACGGAGCGGATGAAGCGCAGCATGGCGGGAGCTCCCTCTATCTGGGATCGACCACTGCCAACGGCTCCGGCGCCTGGACCTTGAGCGGTCCTTTCTCCAACGGCGCGACATTTGATCCCTCAACCGAGCAGGTCACTGCGACGGCCACCACGCCGTCCAGTCCCGGACCCGCCGAGACATCAGAGTTCGCACTCGACTTTCCTCAGCATGTGTTTACGGTCACCACGACGGCTGACAATGCTCCGTTTACGTCCTGTCCGAACGGTCCCGGCGGGACGGGGTACACGCTGCGATGCGCCATCACCGATGTCGTCTCGCAGGAGAACAACTGGGGCGGTACCATTGCCTTTGACATTCCCTCCGCCGACTCCGGCTGTGATGCCACTACTCACGTCTGTAAGATCAGCCTCAGCAACCCCCTCCCCAGGCTGACCTCCCTGTCGACCATCGTCGACGGCTACAGCCAGCCGGGCGCGCATCCGAACACGGAGGGGCTGAAGCAGGGCGACAACGCCGCAATCAAGATTCAGATCGACGGCACAAGCGCCGGCGTCGCCGACGGGCTCACCGTTACGGGACCGCACGATCTCATTCGAGGCGTTTCCATCACGGGCTTCAGTGGCAGCGCCGTCACCCTCTTCGGCTACTCCGCCCAGTACGACGCCGTTGACGGCAACTTCCTGGGTGAGGCGCCGGACGGAACCGCTGCCGGCAACACGAATGGGGTCGACGTAACCACCTCCGCGGGTAACCAGGGACCGTTGGAGCCTCTGATCGGGGGCGGCTATCCGGATGCCCGCAATGTCATCGGCTCCAACCAAACCAGCTGCTGTCAGAGTGGATCCGGCGTGGTCGAGAACACGCAGAGCGCCGCGGCTCCTGCCTATTCGAGCATCATTCAGGGCAACTACATCGGTACGGATCCATCGGGGAATGCTGCCCGTCCGTTCGGGAATGACGGCATCGTCGCGGGTTCGGGAGACATTATTGGCGGCGACGGCGCGGGAGACGGCAACGTAATCAGCGGAACCAGTAACAGCGGCATCGGGAACAATGGCGTCGAAATCGCTGGTTCTCAGGTATGGTCGCCTCTCGCGCCTCAGGTGACGGTACAAGGCAACGAGATCGGGACCAACGCCGCCGGGACGGCCGCGCTTCCCAACGCCGCATACGGGATTGACGGGGTACTCACCAGCAAGATCCTGATTGGCGGCAGTGGAGCTGCCGGCAACCTCATCTCTGGAAACGGCAAGGATGGCGTCGAGCTTCTGGGGAGCTCGAATACCGCCATCGAAGGCAATCACATCGGAGCCGGTACGGGCACTGCGGCCGTTCCCAACGGAGGCTATGGAGTTCGCGCGATCGCCGGATCCAACGCCTTTATCGGTTCGGCGCCTCCCAGCGCACAGCTGTCGAATGTGGCCGGCACGCCCAACGTCATTGCCAACAACGCTGGAGCCGGCATCATGATCGGCTATACGCAGGGTGAAGGCGCCTACGCGGACATCAGCCAGAACTCGATCCACGACAACGGCTCGACGGCGAACCCCGGTCTGGGCATTGACATCTACCCGGCCGGACCCAGCTGCACTTCGTCCTCGCCACCGACCGTGGGCAACTTGGAGGTGCTCTGTCCTATCATCGCGTCGGCCAGCGCCTCGTCCATCAGTGGCACGGCTTCAACAATATTCTCCGGTTCGACGAGTGCGTGCTCGGGATGCACCGTTGAGGTCTTTGGGGCCACTCAAGAGGCTGACGACGACTTCAGCGGTACATACTACGGGGAAGGGGAGACCTTCCTGGGCTCGACGATGACCGATTCGTCGGGCAACTGGACATGCTCGACCTCGAACGGCTGCGCGACCGGCACGAAACCCTTCTCCGGGCTGCCCATAACGGCCACGGCGACGGCGACACAGTTCGGTATCACGCTCACGTCGGAGTTCAGCGCCGACGTCACTGCCTCGACCACGGGCCAGCCTCCTCGGGGATCGGGGGCCTCACATCGACGTGCGAGGGGCCACCGCAATGGCCGGTCGTCGTCAGGGTTGGGAGCCAGCGTCCTTCAGCGTTCGTCCCAGAGACGGCACATGTCGGTTCAAGCGTTGGAAGCGTCGCACCAGGCCTCGATCTTCGCTCCGAGGGTCTCGACGGCAGATTGGCGCCCAGCCCCGAGGCTGAAGCCCGGACGCATTCTGCGGCGCCACGGGCACGGGGGAGCAGACGGCACACGGGGCAAGACCACGACCTCTCGAATCGGCCGATCGGCGCAGGGAACATCGCTCAAAGCTGATCGGGCGGATCGAGGCCTTGGGGGCCGGCTAGCCAGGCAGCGCCCCAACAAAAGCATGTCGATCGCATCCAGTCCGGGGAGAATCCTTGGGCAATCGGCGTCGACTGGCACTCGGGGCCGATTCCATGCCGGTCGCCAGCCGTCCCAGGCGATCAGGTCCTTCTGGCCTGCCCGTCACTCACATCGAATCCGGACACATCCGCCGAGTTCCTCGTACATCGCCGCATTGCGACTGGAGACCCGACGTCTCAGGCCGATAGTTCGCCGCGCATCAGATCCCATCCTTACTGTCACGACCCGGCAGGACGTGGCCTGCGGAGATCCCGCCGGGATGTCGCTGCGCTGCGCCCTTCTCACCGCGAACGCGGACACCTCCGGTGATCCGATTACCATCAAGTTCGACGTCACGTCAGGCTGTGACAGCACCGGCTTCTGCCAGCTTTCACCCATCGCCCCCCTGCCGGACGTGACCCGGGCGGATGTGACCATCGATGGATACAGCCAGTCGGGTGCGCACGCCAACAGCAACGCGACCTTCGGCCAAGGTGACAACGCCAAGATTCTGATCGGTCTGGACGGTCGAGCCTTCGGGCCTGACGGCATCGGCCTTCAGGTCCAAGCCACCGGCTTCACCATGGACGGCCTCTTAGTAGCCAACTTTGATCCCAACGGCATGTCTTCGCAAGCAGCCGGTGGCGTTCAGATCGAACTGGATCAACCAAACTCTGGTCCCGCGCGTCCAACTGATGACGTGCTGAAGGGAAATATTTTGGGCGGGGCCGCGCCACCCGGCGCTCTGACCTTACCGATCGCCGGGGTTTTGGTCCTGGCCGATGGGGGCGGCGACACTCTGGGCGGCGCTAGTCCCCAGGACATCAATGTGATTTCGGGTAATGAAGTTGGGCTCGGCCTGTGCAATGTCAGCAACGAGACGACTGGATGGCAACTACGTCGGCGTCGACGCGTCGGGAGAGTCGGCCCTATCGTCCTCTGTGGCCGGTGTCCCTTACAGCGGCAACGAGTACGGCATAGATTTCGACAATGCCTCCAGCATCTACGGCTGTCCGCAAACCACCGTCTCGAGTGGAAATACCATCGGAGCCGGGGTCGCGCCTAACGTGGTCAGCGGAAATACGATGGGAATCGATCTCGGCGACTCTACCTCCGACATGGTGCAGGGAAACCTGATCGGCGTCGACGCAACCGGCTCCAAACCAATCGGCAATCCGACCGCCGGCCTGACCATCAATGGAAGCGGTAACACGATCGGCGGGACCGGATCAGGCCAGGGCAACGTTATAAGCGGCAACGGAAGCGGTCCGTTTGGAGGAATCCTTCTTCAGGGGAGCTCCAACGCTATCGAGGGTAACTACATCGGAACGGACGCGAGTGGAACCAAGGCCATCGGCAACGACGGCAGTGGCATCGTCACGCCCTATGGAGCCTCCGGCGTAACCGGCAATGTCATCGGACCGGGCAACGTCATAAGCGGCACCTTGGGCGCCGGCATCTTCACAGGATGCTCGACCGGGTTCACGATCAAGGGAAACATGATCGGCACCAATGCCCGCCGGGACAGCTGCCCTGGGCAACACCTACGCCGGCATCTTTCTTGGGTGCCTGGGGACCGTTACCGACGGGATGATTGGAGGGAGCCAGGCCAGCGATCGCAACATCGTCAGCGGCAACGGATACGTCGGGATCTTCAACTTCGCCGCCAACCTGAACATACAGGGCAACTACGTGGGCACTGACGTCACGGGTGCTTCCGCCATAGCCAACGGCACCGGCATCCGGATGGACGATGGGTTCAATGGCGACTGCAGCTTCCAGTCCTGCAACCTCGACTTCTCAGCGATACACGACGACGTCATAGGCGGCATGGCCGCCGGCGAAGGCAATCTCATCAGTGGCAACAGCCTGGGCGGCATCAACTTCGCGAGCTGCGAGAAGAGCTGCGCCATCGAAGGCAACGAGATTGGGACAACAGCGTCGGGCGACGGAAGCCTTGGGAATGGATACCGGGGCGGTATCTGGGCGCATACGTGGTGTCCCTGCCGCGGCGGCGCCGACCAGATCAATCTGACCATCGGTGGAACTGGCGCCGGCTCCGGCAACCTCGGTTGCACACAACAACGGAGACGGCGTCCAGATCGATCCCGATCGTGGCTGTTACATGTGTAGCCTTTTGGCCAAGCTCCCATGTAGCCGTCCAGATGAACCAGATCTTCGACAACTTCGCAGAGATCGATCTGGGGAGTCAGGGCAGCGGGTGCGAGTCGGGTGGAAACGCTGTCGTGAACGATGGCATCCCGTGCCCGAAGATCACGAGCGAACTGGTCAACGGCAGCAACCACGTTACCGAGATCGACGGTCAGGCCAGCACCAATTCTTCAGTGGAGGTCTGGACCGCCAGCAACGGTGCGAACGACAACGGACGGGGCGGCTCGATGGTCTACCTTGGGACCACGACCGCGACCGGAACCACGTGTGGCGGCTCTGCGTGTCCCTCGGGGACTAGCTCGTGGACAGTGGACGCTACTTCGAACGCCTTTGCCAATGGTTTCGTGCTCGTGGCGCAACAGCCCATCACCGCAACGGCGACTCTGCCGGTGTCTGGGGCGTCACCAGCCCAAAGTGAAACATCAGAGTTCGCGCAGGACTTCGCAACGCTCTCAACGGTGGACACCACCGTTACCACCAATAGCGACTCCACCACGCCCGGCATCCCTTGCGACACGGCCAGCGGGAGCTTCATCTCATCGGTGAACCTCCGCTGCGCTATCAGCGAGGCCAACCTCTTGCCCAACCAGACCGTCACCTTCAAGGTGCCGACCGCTCAGACGACGATCATGCCTAACGGCGATCTGGCTCCCCTCACGGCATCGGGGCTCACCATTGACGGGTACTCTCAGTCGGGGGCCACTCCAAACACCAATCCCATTGGCCAGGCTGACAACGCCGTGATCAAGGTGCAAATCGACGGCACAGCTCTTGGGTCTAGTAGCTACCACTCGGGCATCCGTGTCGAGGGTCAGAACGAGACCATCAAGGGCCTATCCATCACCAACTATTCGGGAGCCGGAGTCGAGGTCGACAACGGCAACGGGCTGGCGGTGACCGGCGATTTCCTCGGCCTGACGCCGTCGGGCGCACCCGCGGGGAATCAGGACGGCATCGACACCTACGCCAACTACAACAGCAGCAATCCGGGCGTGACCATTGGCGGCACGGCCACAGCGACGCGCAACGTCATCAGCGGCAACAGCACCGACGGCATCTACCTCGACGACTACAACGACACCGTCGAGGGCAGCTACATCGGTACCAACCCCGCCGGATCTCAGGCGGCCGCCAATGGCCTGTTTGGGATATCCATGGACTTCGCTCAGACGGGTACCATCGGCGGCACGACGCCGTCAACAGACGCCAACGTCATCAGTGGGAACGGTCGCGACGGCATCCACGTGTGGGATGGCGCGTCCGGCAACACGATCGAGGGGAACTTCATCGGGACGGACGCGGCTGGGACGCAGGCGCTGGGCAACGGAAGCGGACCCGCGCCTGCGGGCTTCAGTCAGCCCAACGACGGCTCGGGCATCTTCGTCGACAATCTCACGTACGGGGGCGGCACGACAGGCAACACAATCGGGCCGGGCAATTTCATCAGCGGAAACATCGCCAACGGAGTTGAGCTGTACGGAGGGTCAGGCGGCGACGGCAACAACGTGATCGGTAACCGGATCGGGTTGAGTATCAGCGGCGCAGCGCTCGGCAACGGAGGCAGCGGTATCTACGCAAACAACGGCGCCAGCGGTGACAGCATCGGTGGCACTGCATCCGGCCAGGGTAACACCATCGAGTGGAACGGTCTGTCGGGCGTCAAGGTCGGCGCCAGCGCCGCTGATGGCAGCCAAGTGGTCATCGAGCGCAACACCATCGTCGGCAACGTCCAAAACGGTGTGGTCGGCACGGACAATGAGATCACGCTCACGGGCGAAAGCCCGAGCGATTGCACGAGTGCCAATGTGGCTGGGGCGCCCAACGACAATCTGCCATGTCCAAGCAACGTGAGTTTAGTCGGCACAACTGCCTCGGCCACGACTTGTCCCGGCTGTACCGTGGACTTCTACACATACCGAGTAGGAACACATGAGGCAGTGCAGAATCATGGCGGCGGTCTCACCTGGCTCGGATCAAAGACCGCATCCTGGTCGTGCTCTATCGGGACGGGAGGCAGCTGCGTCGACAACACGGTCGTGGTGCTCACCGTCCCGGTTGGAACGTTAGGATTCACCACCACAGCGACAGACCCGACGGTGACGTCCGAGTTTAGCGCCAATACAGGGGGCCCCACGGCGGCCCGTGTGGCCTGGTTCCACGTTAGGCGGGCAGGCGGTACAGTGAGATTTCGCTGGCGCATGGCCATTCCGTCTGGGGTGGCGGGATTTGACCTCTACGCCGGGAGTCGCCGGCTCAATCGTAGCCTGATTCGCCTCCATGTCCAGCGTACGTATACGTACACAGCTCGATCGGGACGTCACTCCGGCAGGTATTCGTTGCGAGTCCTGCTCACGAGCGGCGCCATCTTACGGGTTGGAAGCTCATGACGAAAGCTACTCACAGGGCAGCAGAAACCGGCGACGGTCTCCTCCAGCATTGGATCCCCTGCCGGCCGCTAGGCCCCGGCGTGAGCCGCCTCATCAACGTGCCGCCGTAGCTCCGAGATCAGTGAGGAGGCCTGCTCGTAGCGATCGAACGACGGGATGAGATAGACACCGTCTACCTCGCCGCGGAGCTCCATGAACGTCTCACGGGCGATGTCCATACCGACGGCGATTCCGTTATTGCCGGCCTCACGCATGCGCTCGAGGACTTCTCCAGGAAGGGTGACCCCCGCGAGCTCGTTGTGGATGAACTCGGCATTCTTGTAACTCTGAAGGGGCAGAAGTTCCAGGATGATGGGAACGTCCGGGCTGCCCACTCGTCTCATCACCTGGCGGTAACGATCGACATCGTATACTGCCTGGGTCATGACGAAATCGGCTCCAGCCTCCAGCTTGCGCTCGAAGCGCTCGAGCTCGAGATCGAGGTCGTCGGCGGTCGGGTTTAGGCTGCAGCCCACCAGGAAATCTGTCCCCTCGCCGATGCTCTTCCCGGAGCCGTCCTGACCTTCGTTGAGCTTCTTGATCAAGGCGATCAACCCAATCGAGTCGACGTCGTAGACGCCCTTGGCCGGCAGGGTTGGTGGATCTCCAGTTAGCGCAAGGACGTGACGCAGGCCCAGCGCATGCGCTCCGAGTAGATCAGCTTGCAACGCCATGAGATTGCGATCGCGCGTGGTCAGGTGGGCGATGACCTCGATGCCGATGTGAGATTGAATCAGATACGCGGACGCGAACGGGCTCATGCGGACGCGCGCCATGGCGCTGTCGGTGACGTCGAGAACAGTGACGCCGGCGTCCTTCAGCATCTGAGCCGAACGGATAAGCTTTCGCGGGTTGCTCCCGCGTGATGGCCGCATCTCGACGCTCAGGACGAACGCGCCGGATCGCAGCGCACGGGCAAACTCGCCTTGCTTCTCTACGAGCTGCGGCTCTTCTTCCGTTGACTGGTAGTCGACCGCGTACACGGGAGCCGTCGGGAGGACGCTACCATCATTTTCGTGCGGATGGGCTATCGTTTCTCGCATCGCCCGTATATGGGCGGGCGTAGTGCCGCAGCAGCCGCCTATCACCCGTACGCCGGCCGCACTCATTCGGTCCGCGTACTCGGCGAAATAGGAAGGGCTTGACGAGTAGACGAGGCGCCCATCAATTCTTGCGGGAAGACCGGCATTCGGCATGGCGCTCAGCGGGGGGCCGCCCTCGAATCGCATCTGTTGAAGGATCTCGAAGGTCGGTTGCGGGCCGAATCCGCAGTTCGCGCCGGCGACACTTGCGCCGGCCTGCTGAAGCTCCGTCGCGACTGTTTCGGGAGCCTCTCCGGCGGGGGTTAGCCCATCCTCGGTAAAGGTCATGGTCGCGATAACCGGCTTCTCGCTAGCGTCGCGGCACACCTCTACGGCAATCAGCAGCTCTTCCAGCGACCCGAACGTTTCCAGGAGGAAGAGGTCCACACCGCCCAGGACCAGGCCCGAGACCACCTCCTCAAACGCGCTGCGCATTTCGGCGGTAGAAACACCAAGCGACTGGGGGTCGATTGGACCTACGGCGCCGGCGATAAACGCGTCCGCACCCATCGCCTCCTGAGCCTCGCGGGCGATCCGAGCGCCGGCGCGGGCGAATCGTTCGGCGTCCTGCTCGAGTCCCCAATTTTGCAACAGGTATCGGTTACAGGCGAACGTGTTGGTCTCGATGAGCTCGGAGCCGGCGGCCAGGTAGTCACGGTGGACGCGCTGCACAGTTTGCGGGTCGGTGACGTTGAGCTCCTCAAAGCAGACGTAGCGGAATCCCAGGCGCTCATAGAGCTGAGTGCCCATGGCGCCGTCGGCCAGAATGGGTGGGCCGGAAGCAAGCCGGTGCGAGAACGAGTGCATCAGACGGTCCTAAATAAGAGGCTTCATTCTTGTGCCAGTATACCGAAGCGTATACCGCGATCTTCGGCCAGGAGGTCCATTTGATAACCGGAAGTTTTCATACCCATAGCAGGTACTGCGATGGGGAAGGCAGCATCGAGGAGGTAGTCGAAGCCGCCATCGATGCGGGCCTCGCGGACGTGGGCATTTCTAGCCATGCGCCTCTTCCGTTCGCGACGGACTGGAACATGCCCCTTTCTCTCCTGGGCGACTATGCCGTGGAAGTGCGGCGGCTCCGGCACAAGTATAGAGACCGCATCGCCGTCTGGTTGGGGGCCGAGCTGGATTACATTCCGGGAGACGAGGTCGGGGATTTTCAGCGTGACAACATCCTTTCTGTGCCGTTCGACTATTTTGTTGGCTCAGTGCACTTTCTCGGGTCGGACTGGCCGCCACGATCGTTTGACGGCACACGGGCCGTCTTCGAGCAAATCCTTCAGGAGGAGTACGGCGGCGACATCCGCTTGATGGTTGAGGATTACTACTCCCGCGTCTGCATGCTCCCAGGGCTGTCAAGAGTTAAGATCGTAGGCCACCTCGACGTCATCAAGCGATGGAATGCCGAGTCCTCCTTTTTCACGGAGAAAGAACCCTGGTATACCGATTGCGTGGAGTCGACGCTCGAGGTCATGGCGCGTTCAGACGTAGTAGTCGAGCTGAACACCGCGGGCTGGTTGAAGGGACTGGGAGCGCCGTACCCGTCGCCGTGGATTCTCGAGCGCTGTCGCGACCTTCACATCCCAGTCACGGTAAGCGCCGACGCTCACACCCCTCAAAACGTCGTCTGGGGATTCCAACGGGCTGAGGAGCTTTTGAAGTCAATGAACATCCAGCCGGTTCGTCCTGACGTCTAGCTTCGGACGGTACTCGGGGAATCCGGGCCGCGAGTTGAGGGCCGGCGGGCACAGGGCCTGTGTTACTGGGGTCAGGTCTGCGCGGGACTCGCGTAGACGCCCTGGGAGACCTCATCGCCCTGGGGAAAGGGCTGCGAATCGGCCCATTGGACGGCTTCGTCGATTTCCTGGTCGACACGGCGCTTAATCTCTGCATCAGTTCGTTCGTCCATGGCCTCATGCCCCGTCAGCCATGACTGCAGACGGTGAATGGGATCGCGCTGGGCCCATTCGGCCAGCATGTCTCTGGGTACATAGTCAGCGGCGTCGTGTTCCGAGTGACCGCGCATTCGCATCGTTACGCACTCGATCATCGTCGGCCCGCTCACCGTTCCGGGCGGTTTCGACGGCCTTCCGAGAGGCGGCAAGTACCGCAAGGGCATCGTTCCCGTCCACGCGGACGCCCGGGATGCCGTAGGCAGGAGCACGCTCGACGATTTCGCCGATGGCAAACTGCTTTTCGAGAGGAGTGGAGTACGCGTACTGATTGTTCTCGACAATGAGCACGAATGGAAGGTTCAGGGTCGCGGCGAAGTTGAGGCCTTCGTGAAAATCCCCGGTGTTGGTTGCGCCGTCCCCGATGTACGCCATCGCCACGTTGTTCTGGCCGCGCTGGCGAAAGGATAAGGCGGCGCCGGCGGCAACGGGGATGGAGCTGCCCAGCATGCTGATCGGTGAGAAGATGCCGAGGGCAAGATCTCCAATATGCATGTCCTCGTCGCGGCCCCGCGTCGGACCGGACTCGCGAGCCATCCAGTGGGCCATCACCCGACGCACCGACATGCCGCGAACCAGCTGCACTCCCATGTCGCGATGAATGGGGCTTACCGTGTCTCCCGGGCTCAGCGAGTACGCGGACGCAACCCCTACGGCTTCCTGACCGTAGCCGCCATAGACGCCACCCACGACCTTGCCCTGGAGGTAGAGCTTTCTAATCCGCGCCTCGACTCCTCGAGTCAAGAGCATATAGTAGTACATTTTGAGCGCGTCCTGAGCCTCTACCTCCGTGGTCTCCGGAGCGCGTGTTTCAAGCGCCATATCAGCGATCTTCTCCCGATCTGTAGAGGGTAGTCGGTCGAACGAAACCTCTTGCCAGTGTTTGACGACGGAAGGAAGCGATCCGCGCCCGGACTAGTGTGAGCATAGCGGGAGCGGAAAGAGGATTCCGTTGGTCTCCTTCATTATGCCAGTACGCCGGTTGTTGGAAGTTGTCAGGTGGAGGGAGTAGGGGGGTCGGTGGTGGGACGGGTAGACGGTTGACGGTAGACGGTAGACGGTAGACGGTAGACGGTTGTGACGGCGGTACACGGTACACGGTACACGGTACACGGTACACGGTAGTCGGTACTCAGAGGTGCGTGGCGGGAGGCGGGGACGGTAGTGGTAGGCCGCCACTCCACGACAAGAGGGAGGGCGTGAGCAAGAGCGAATCGTTGCACGACGTGCTGTCGCGGCGTGCCACACCCTGACTCCTGCCCCTATCTGCAGGAGTGCTCGGCATTGCCCGGACGAACGTATACAGGAGACTTGTGTCGGGCTGCCAATAGGTGTACGATGACTCGGCTCCTCCAAAGACGCCCTGATCTTGCGTGATCCGCAAAGGAGTCGAGCCCTATCCCGGAACCCGGTCAGCGAGCTGGATCCGTAGCCCCACAAGACTCGGATGGGACGTCATCCGTCCAGGCGACGTCAGCCCGCAATGGGACGTCAGGCGGCAACGGGACTTCGGCCGGCAATGGGACTTCGGCCGGCAGTGGGGCTTCGGCCGCCAGTGGGACGTCGGCCGCCCAGTCGACATCGGCGGCCCAGGCGACGTCAGCCAGCAATGGGACATCAGCCGCCAATGCGACGTCAGCCGGCAATGGGAGGTCATCCGCCCAGGCGACCTCAGCCGGCACCGGGACGGCAGCCGGCACTGGGACGTCAGCGGGCAGTGGGGCGTCAGCCTCCAGTGAGACGCCTGCCGGCAGTGGGACGTCTGCCGCCCGTGTGACGTCGGGCGCCAATGGAGCGTGGGCCGCCAATGGGACGTCAGCCGCGCAGGCGACGTCAGCCGCCAGTGGGACTTCGGCTTCCACTGGGCCCGACGTCAGCCGCCAGTGGGACTTCGGCCGCCAGTCGGACGTCCGAGCGACAGTGGGACGTCTGCCGCCGAGTGGGACGTCGGCTGCCCTTGGGACGGCGCTCGCGAATCGGGCGTGGGCCGCCGATGGGACGTCAGCTGCCAATCCGACGTCGGCCACGAGTAGGACGTCAACTGCCAACCCGACGTCCGCTGCTGATGGGACGACAGCGGCGAGTGGGACGACAGCGGCGAGTGGGACGACAGCGGCGAGTCGGACGAATCACCAGCCGGCAACGGGACGTCAGCTGCCGATGGTCCGGTGGTCAGGAGTGAGTTCGCCGTGGTCATTTTGGCCCGGGATTCCGCGGCAACTCTTGGAGACACGCTGGATAGCGTCAAGGATTGCCAGGTTGTGGTTGCGGTGGATGCGCGGACGACAGACTCGACCGCGGACGTGGCCGCGGCCCACCTCGCTCGCGTTGAGCCTCTAGTGTGGCAGGGCGGGTTCGGGGCACAACGTAACGCCGCCGCTCTGCTGTCACCGTGCGACTGGATACTGTTCCTTGATGCGGACGAGCAGGCATCTCCGGAGCTCGTCGACGAGGTGCAACGGGTACTATCGAAAACTCCGGAGTTCGCCGCATACAGCTGTCCCCGTCGCAATGTGCTGATGGGCCAGACCATGAAGGCCGGGGGGTGGTGGCCCGATCGTCAGGTGAGGTTGCTAAACCGGCTCGAAGCGAAGTATGCGGGGGCCGTCCACGAGCGCATTGACCTGGCGCCGGCGGCTGTGGGGCGGCTCTCCAACGAGATTCGTCACCGGAGTCACTCGACACTAGACGAGGTGCTGGAGCGGGTTGACTCGTACTCAGGGGCGGAAGCAGTGGAACTGGAGGCTAACGGTGGCCGACGACCTACTCGCCTCGAAATTCTTGTCGTCCCGTGGCTGCATTTCTTGGGACGTTTCTTACTGCATCAGGGCTACCGGGACGGACAGGTTGGACTGGCCGAGGCAAGGATTCAGGCATACTACCGATACCTAACGCTGCTCCGGTGTCGAAAAGGCCCGGACAGCCAACCTTCGTCCATCTTTCGGCGCCTGATTCCAAAGACGCAACCGGCAGTTAAAGAAGATGCGCCGCCGGGGCAATCCTTATCGCCGTTTTCGGTTCGGGATCCTCTGGCCATCGGGCTGGCTGCTCTCCTCCTGCTCCTGCCGTTTCACCTCTTGATCAAGAGTGCGCTGCCCGGAGTACTCGGCCTCGGGTGGAAGGAAGCGATCATTGCCGCGCTGACGTGCGCCGCACTCTGGCGAATGCGCACAGTCATGCTCACTTCATTTCGTTCCTCGTGGATTATGCGGTTGACGACCGGGTATGTGGTACTGGTACTCGCCGCATCGATCGCTTCACCGTATGACGGCGGGGCTTTGGACGGGATACGGGTGGACATAACGTATGTCCCACTGGCCCTGGTGGCGCTATCGATTGCGTCACTCGATCGACGAGCGGTGATCGTCGCGACCACACTCGCCGTGGCGATGATATCTGCCGGCGGGGCGTTTGCCGAATTCCTCTTGCGGCGGGCTCTTCTGCCTTCCCAGTCGTTGACCAACCAGTATGGGCGTCCAGAGGTGTTCGTGGCGGCCACGCATATCTTGCGCCCATACTTCGAATTCGACTTTCCGACGGGCCTGGGGGCGTACCTCGCGGTGGCCTGCGTCTTCGCGGTAAGCCTCTATCTGGTTCAACGTCGATGGTGGATGTTGGGAGCCGCGTTTATCTCGGCGGTGGCGCTTACGCTAACGTTCAGTCGCGGACCCTGGCTGGGAGCCATTGCCGGCCTGGCGGTGCTCGCCGCCGCGGCCTCCGGAAAGAGCCGATTGAGATTTGGATTCGTCGCCGCCATGGTGGCTTTACTGCTGTGCTCGGCCGCCGTGACGTCAATCAAAGGCGGGGCGCTGGCGCGAGCCGTTTCTCTTCAAGAAAGCCCGCAGCTACGGGGTGTTGTGGGCAGCGGCTCCATCGGACGCATGGCCACATCGTTTCTCCGATCGGGAAATCAGGTCGAGCGGTCGGGAATGCCGCCGCCGTCGGGCGGACACGCCGATACGTTTTGGAACATCGACGGAACGAGGGCCTGGGTCCTCGGCGAACCCGCTCCCGCACGTGGACGGGCGACTCTCGGGTACCGTATGTATATCCCGGATAGCTCAGTGTTGACATGGGGAATCGCACTTGATCCCAAGGTGTGGTCTCCTGATAAAGGCGATGGGGTGATATTCCGCGTTCTCGTCAGAGACGCGGCTCAAACCGTGTCGATGTTTGGAATGTATCTCGACCCCAAGAATGTGCCGGCAGACCGTCACATCTTCAGGTACGCGCTCCCGCTGTTCGGGTATGCCGGAGAGACCGTGGTGGTGGAGCTAGTCACGGAGTCCGGGCCCCGAGGAGACGCCAACTTCGACGCAGCCGGGTGGCTGAATCCACGCCTGACGCGGGTGCCCGTCAACACCAACTTTGAGGCACCTCCCTACAGACCCTCTGCCGTGGACGGTAGTGGCCAATCCGCTCGTGCATTCTCAAAACTACGTTGCCAGCATTGCGAACTGGCAGACCGACCAAAGCAATACCGACCGCCTGGCCGCGTGGAATCGATCGCTCACCTCGTGGTCTGTTTCGCCCCTCTGGGGGCTTGGACCGGGAAGCGTCGACGAGGCCGCTATTCGTGCCGGCGGGGGCCAACCAATTGTCACCGAGAGTGAGATCGCGAAGGTCTTGGTGGAGACGGGACTGGTGGGAGCTGCGCTATGGATCGCGCTCTGGACACGGGGCCTCTGGATAGCGTGGGCGGCATGCCGGCGTGATCCCGAACAGCTGTGGATCCTGGCCGGGTTAGTTTGTATCGGAGTGTCGAGCATCGCGTTCCAGGTGCTGGAGGTCAAGCAGATCGCGGCGCTGTTCTGGGTGCTTCTGGGAGCTGCCATGTCTGTAGAGGTGTCGCGATCGGCTGTTGCTCCAGCGGCTGTCGATGTTCCCGCGGCGTCCCTGGTTGGGGATCGTTTGGCCCGCTGGCGGAGGGTCTTCCGAAGAGCGCCGGGTCGGCGGCCGTTGGCAGATGCGCTGCCCCTGGGGACTTCCGCCGTGGCAGCGAGCCCGGTACCCGTATCAGATTTTGCTGAGGCAGACGACGTTCATCAGGGACCATCGGGACCTGAATTCATGTTCCCTTCTCCTGCGCACCACCCGGGACGAGCGATTCTCAGGGATCAGAAGGTCCCGTACGATGCGTCCATGGCCGAGGAGCCGGGCTCGTTCCGCGATGCATCCCCACCGTCTTCCGGATCCCCAAGAGTTTCGGCCCTCCGCCGGGACACGCACGACCTGTCGACGATCCGTTTGGTGAAGCTGGCGCCGACTGAGGCAGACGCCAATGAGAATCTTCGGGATGGGTGGGAGCTTCTCTCGATTCAGGACGCAGGAAGTGGCGGTCAGTTTGTTCTCGGCCTGAGGGACTCTCGAGACACTGTCTCCGCTCCGGAGGCCGAGGATGAGGGTTGGTGGGACGAGTGACCGGCCAGCTGCTGAGGCTGCTGTTTCTCCCGAGAAGATGCGGGAAATGCGCAATTCGGCTATGATTCAGATACGAGGTATTGCCGCACGGCGGTGACCCGTTCGACCATCTGACTTCCGTTGGAATCCGAAGGCCGACCTCAGGCCGCTACACAGAGGCATCTCGGAAGGAATTCAATATGGGTATCGTTTACGCAGTTATCGCTCTAATCCTGATCTTACTGGCCTTCATCACGATCGTTCGATCAGTTCGGGTGGTTCCGCAGGCGCGCGTGGCAATCGTGCAACGTCTCGGCCGCTATCTCAAGACCGCCGACAGTGGTCCACTTCTGGTGATTCCGTACATGGACAAGGTTCTACCGATGATCGACATGCGCGAGCAAGTCGTGACATTCAACCGCCAGTCCGTGATCACCGCCGACAATGTCGGTATCCAGATAGATACCGTGATCTACTACCAGATCATCGATCCACACAAAGCCGTCTACTCGGTGGCGAATCTTCTCGCTGCGATGGAGCAGCTGACGGTCACGACGCTGCGAAATGTTATCGGCGGACTGAGCCTGGACAAGACGTTGACCAGCCGCGAGGAGATAAACGCCAAGATGCGGCTCGCGCTGGACGAGGTTACCGAAAATTGGGGTACCCGCGTCAACCGGGTGGAGCTGCGGGACATTTTGCCGCCGGCAGATGTACAGCATGCCATGGAAAAGCAGATGCAGGCCGAGCGTGAAAAGCGGGCGACAATCCTCACCGCCGAAGGCCAGCAGCAAGCGGCCGTGCTCAAAGCTCAAGGCGAGAAACAGGCCGCGGTACTGCGAGCAGAGGGCGAGAAGCAGCGGGCAATCCTCGAGGCTGAGGGTCAGTCAGAGGCTCTGGTCAAGGTTCAGTCGGCGCAGGCCGAAGCAGTCACCCGGCTCTTCGGGTCCCTTCATGACTCCGCGCCGACACCCGACATATTGAAGTATCTCTACATCCAGAATCTGCCAAAGCTCGCCGAAGGAACCGCCAACAAGCTCTTCGTCGTACCATCGGAGCTTGAAGGCCTGACTACGGCAGCCAATCTTCTGGGCACCGCGCTAGCCCCCAACCCCCAGCAGCCCGGGGACAATGGCGCGAGCCAGTCTCAGAACCCACAGCCGCGAAGGTCGATTGCGACGGCGCGCCCAGAGAACAGTTAACCGCGTGGAGTGCGCGGCTGATACGCTCAAGTGTGACCTCCAAACCCCTTGACGTATTCAGCCGCCCCCTGCGCGACCTGCGTATCTCGGTCACCGATCGGTGCAACTTCCGCTGCGTCTACTGCATGCCCAAAGAGGTGTTCGGGCGGGACTTCCAGTTCCTGGAGCGTGCGGAACTCCTGACGTTTGAGGAGATAGGCAGGCTCGGGAGAATCTTCGTCGACCTTGGCGTCGAAAAGATCCGTTTGACCGGCGGAGAGCCGCTGGTGCGGAAGGACGTCGAAGAGCTGGTAGCCGTGCTATCGCGTCTTCCCGGCTTGAGAGACATTGCGCTCACGACAAACGGCTCCCTTCTCGCCGTGAAGGCGAAAGCTCTGGCGGAGGCGGGTTTGCGGCGCGTAACCGTCAGCCTGGATGCGCTCGACGACGTCACGTTTCGAGCCATGAACGACACGGGTTTTCCCGTATCGCGGGTCCTGTCCGGTATCGAAGCCGCGCATCAGGCTGGACTCGGTCCTATCAAGGTCAACATGGTCGTAAAACGGGGCGTGAACGACGACCAAGTCATTCCCATGGCGGAGTACTTTCGCGCCACGCCGTACGTGCTGCGGTTCATCGAATACATGGACGTGGGCACAACCAACGGTTGGAGGCTGGACGATGTCGTGCCGGCGGCGGGTATCCTATCGAGCATTCAAGAGAAGTGGCCCGTGGAACCACTCGATGCCGGCCGGGCGGGTGAGGTGGCTACGCGCTACCGATACCGAGACGGCGGCGGGGAGATTGGGATCATCAGCTCGGTTAGCCGGCCGTTCTGCAGTACCTGTGTTCGAGCCCGTCTTTCCGCCAAAGGTGAACTCTTCACCTGCCTGTTTGGAGCCTCGGGCCATGACCTGCGGGAGATGGTTCGAGACGGAAGCTCGGATGACGAGCTTCGCCGGCATATCGCAGACATCTGGGGCAGGCGTGTGGACCGGTACTCTGAGATCAGATCAAGCCATACCAAAGCCCGGAAGCGTGTTGAGATGTCGTATATCGGTGGCTGAGGCTGCCAGGGTCAGGTACACCTTATTCGCGAGGGTAATGATCCCGTAGCGAACGCTCGAGAGGGGGTTTGGTGGCTTACACGACCAGCCATGCTGTGCCGACGACGTCCGTACTTTCGTCCCTTCGGGTGGCGATAGTGCATGACTATCTCAATCAGCAGGGCGGAGCGGAGAGGGTCGCGGAGGTGTTCTCGCGGATGTTTCCGGGGGCTCCGATTTTCACGTCAATATACCGGCCGGACAGCGTCGATCCATATTGGAGGACGGTCGACGTCCGTACGAGCTTCCTTCAGAGGCTTGGGCCGAGCCTCAAGCTTGCAAAGGCTTTGCTACCGCTGTACCCTCCGGCATTTGAGTCCTTTGATCTGTCGGAATACGATCTGGTCATAAGTAGCGCGAGCACGTTCGCCAAGGGTGTTATAACCCGGCCGGGTACCTGCCATGTCTGCTATTGCTACACGCCAACGCGTTTCGCGTGGCGATATCACGACTACATAGCGCGCGAGCGATTACCGGGGGGCGCGCGAGTAATACTGCCGTTCGTCGTCTCTCGACTCCGGGTTTGGGACTACGCGGCGGCTCAGCGCGTCGACCAATTTGTCGCGATATCGACGGCCGTGGCCGCACGCATCGAGAAAAGTTACCGACGGTCGGCGGTCGTGGTCGAGCCGCCGGTCGATGCGGGCTACTTTAGCGACGAGGCGGAGGTGGACGACTACTATCTCGTCATGTCGCGTCTGCAGCCCTACAAGCGGATCGATCTTGCGGTGGAAGCGTGCAGTAGAATCGGCGTCAGACTCAAAGTGGCGGGCGAAGGACCCGACCGGGAGCGGCTCGAGTCCCTTTCGGGACCAACTGTCGAGTTTCTCGGACGCGTGACTGACCCTGAGGCGCGGCACCTTTTCTCCCACTGTCTGGCGCTGCTCTGGCCAGGCGAGGAGGACTTCGGGTTGGCTCCAGTCGAGGCACAGGCCAGCGGCCGTCCGGTGGTGGCGTTTGCGGCCGGTGGGGCACTCGACACCGTTATCGATGGTGAGACCGGAGCGCTCTTCTCGCCGCAGACCACGGATGCACTGGTGGACGTGCTGCAGCGCTTCAATCCCAGCAGCTATGACGGGGCGGCGCTTCGAACGAACGCCGAGCGGTTCCACGTCGATACATTCGTGGAGCGTATGATTGCGACTCTAGAAGAAGCGTACGGGCGGTTCGGAAGCCGGCCTGGCGTCCAGACAGTAGCGGCGGCGGGTGGAGATTCACGCGGTCTCTAGTGGCGATTGACGATCTCGCCCGGCAAAGCCATCGGTTGACGATCGATCGACTGGCGCTCGGAATCTCGAACTGCCGGTCGGTCACGAGCGTGCCGAAGGAAATAGCGCTCGCCGAATCTCTTGATATTCGGTCGGCATTCATTGCCGAGGATATTGGTTGTCATGATGCCTTCCAGCTGGCGGCGACGGCGGCGAGCCGGACGTCGAAAATCACCATGACGATCGGAGTCGCCAATCCGTACACCAGATCTCCGTATGCTCTAGCCCAAAGCTACCTGACGCTCAGCGAGCTATCCGGCGGGCGCGCCCGATTGGGCCTGGGATCGAGCAGCCGGGGTGTCATTGAGGGACAGCTCGGACTTACCTACGGGCATCCGCTCGAGGTGATGAGACGGGCAGTCCAGCGAATCCGGGCCGACCTGGATGCCTCGGCGCCGGAGCGGGAGATGCCGCTGCTGCTCGCGGCCATGGGGCCCCGCATGCTCCGCCTGGCGGGGATGCTGGCCGACGGCGTTCTATTGAACACGGGTGCTGGGCCCGACTATATTCGCTGGGCGGTGGCAATAGTCAGGTCAGGAGCCGCGGAAGCGGGCAGGAGACCTGAAGAAGTTAGCATCGCGGTATGGGTGCCGGTTTATTTGGGAGATGACCGGGAAGCCGCATTGGAGCGTGCCCGCCGGTGGGCAGCCGGGATGCTCAGCATTCCGGCTCAGGGAGAGCTCCTGCTGGAAAAGGCCGGAATCGACTCCTCGATTCTCCCGGAGATTCGACGTCTGTATCAGGCCTATCCTCACACGGGAGACCTCAGCGCAGCAGCACGACTGCTACAAGACGACATAACGACGAGGCTGGCGATCGTCGGAGACGTGAGTTTTGCGATGAGCCGTCTCGAGGACTATGTGGAAGCGGGGGCCGACACGCTCGTCGTTGGACCGGGCCCGGTCAAAAAGATGGCCCAGGTTCTGTCAGGTGCTAATGGGAGAGGCAGCTCCTAGCTGCCTCTCCCATTGCGTAGTCCTGCTGGGGAGAAGCAAGACCACGTCCACGGGCTCAACACCCGTTAGCTGCTCAGAGTGTATCAGGATGACTCTGAATAGATGATGAACAGCGGGGACGGTGGGAGGCGGACGGTTAGCGGTACGCGGTAGACGGTTGACGGTAGACGGTTGACGGTAGACGGTTGACGGTAGACGGTTGACGGTTGACGGTTGGTGGTTGGCGGTGGGTGGTTGACGGTGGTGGTAGGCGGTGGGTGATAAGTGGTAGGCGGTAAATGGTAGGTGGTGGGATGCGGATGGTTGACGGTTTGCGGTTGACGGTTGATGGTGGGCGGCTTCACGGCGGGCGGTAGATGGTTGTCGGGAGAGATCAGCTGGTGGACCAATATTCTCGCTCGCCCACGTCGAGCCGGTCGACGGTAAAGGTTGCGCGACGATGGCGCGTACGTACCTTGCGAGACTCAGGTGTACACAGAATGACGGTGGACAGGCAATCGTTGACGGATGTCTTTTCGCAGACGGTTCTGGAGGATGGCTGTCGCTCCCGTTTTGACGTGTTATTCGTGGGAAAGGGGTGGTCGTGCCGGAAGTAGAAGAGTTCGAAGTTCAGGGCCGAAAGTACACGCTCCGGGGAGAGCGACGTATCACTCGGGGGCTGCGCGAAGTAGTTTTGACCGCCTTTGACTCAAGCGGAAAGGCGGTGGCTCGGTCCGCCATGAATACAGGTGCCGCCAGATCTTATCTGCGGCAGAAGGACTCTGATTCCGGTGCTTCCTGGGAGGAACTTTCGGACATCGCTTTGTCGAATCTCAAAGTGGAGCTTGAGGAGTAGAAGATCTGGCGGCGGGCGGACGATTGCGGAGTCAGGCGTTGGTCGAGAGATCTGGGAACGGGTAAACTGAATCTGGTCGCGGGCGCCTAGCTCAATTGGCAGAGCAAGTGACTCTTAATCACTAGGTTCGGGGTTCGAGTCCCCGGGCGCTCACCAGCTCGTTTGCCTAGTCAGCGAGCCGGAAACGTTCGGCTAGCTCTGGTGTCGACGGCGAACGCATGGCAGCTATACAACAGCTGGTACAACAACTGATCAAAATTAGGCCAGCTGCGCCCGTTCAAAGGCGGCGTCGAGGCGATCTGCGGCGTCCCGCTGCATCGTCGGGAGTAAGTGCTGGTAGACCGACTGCGTCAGGTTTATGTCGTAGTGGCCGAGCATCTCTGACACGATCTTGATGTGGATGCCTTCGGCTAGCATCAACGTTGCGGCCGTGTGACGTGTGTCGTGTTGCCGGATGATGGGAAGTCCGGCTTTCCGGAGGGCCCTATGAAAGCGGTGATACGTATTCATCGGATCGAGTGGCTTCCCCAGCGCTGAACAGAAGATAAGGTCCGAGTCCTGCCACAAGGCACCGACCTGAAGGCGATGTTCCACCTGGCTCGTGCGGTGACGGCCCAGCGCTTCTACGGCCAGACGGGTGAGGACGATTGATCGTCGACCGGCAGCCGTTTTGGGCTGGACAAACACGAGGCCTTTGCCGGTTTGTCTCTGGAGGGAGCGGGTCACCCGAAGAGTCGGCACTTGCGCTGTAAGGTCAACGTCTTCCCAGCGGAGCCCTAAAGCCTCCCCGATGCGCACACCAGTGGTTACGAGGGTTACGTACAGGGCATGGCTTGGGTCATCTTCTCGAGTTGAGTCGAACAGCTTCTGCGTTTGCTCCAGCGTGAGAAATGTAGGGTCCCGCCTGTCTGGTCTTGGGGCGTCCACATCATCGGTGACGTTGATTTGTGCGAGTCCCAGTCTTACCGCACGCCTGAGCGCTTGCCGCAGCACCACATGGCATAACTCCACACTGCGCTTCGACAGTCCCTGATCAAGCAAATCCCCGTAGGCTTGCTGGACTTGTTCCGCGGTCAGCTTGTCTGTTCGACGCCGACCGATGTAGCGCTTGAGCCACTTAATGGCAGTCTGATAATTCACAACGGTTGAAGGCCGGATGCTGTGACAGTGACTGTCCAACCATGCGTCAAGATAATCTCCCACCGCCTGGCCTTTCACAGATTTAAGTTGACCTAGCCGTTTTGCAGCCCGCGCCTTGTCCAGCTTTTCCCGCACTTCTGACTGTTTCCATCCATAGAAGTACTTTCGGCTTCCATCGTCAAGCGAAATGGCGCCCACCCAACGTCCGTCTTTGCGCTGGCAGATCGTTCCTTCGCCGTTCGCTGCCTTCGTCTTCTTCGTTCGAGGCATGGCTTTAACTTCTTCCTATTCAATGTCGTCCCGAAAGTTATACGTGAAGGGCTGCATTTGGGGCAACCGATAGCCAGCTTGTTCTAACTGTCTTCGCTGCGGCTGCGCTTGCCAACTCATTCGACCCCTTGGCGAAGTTCAGCTCCACGATGCGCCGGATTTGGTTTGTGTGCGTCTTGAGATTTCACAGGGAACACCTGACTCACCTGGTGTATCGGCTCCGGCCAGGCGTTGCGCTTCATCGAGATTGATCCCGAGATTTCGTCTGGTAACCGCTCCACTGAGCCCACCCCTGGGATCGCTTCTAGGAGACTCTTCTCGATGGTGATCGGAGACTGAAGTCCGTCAAGCACGACCCGGGCAGCACGGTTGATGCGTGAGGCTGACTGTTCGATCTCTTTGACCGCGCGTTCGCCGCCACCTGCCCAATGTGCGATGTAGCCAAAGCTGTACGTGGACGAATCGATGCCCAGCTCGTGACACATGACGTACGCAACGCTTTCGGCTTCGAGTTCTGCGGTATCCCGCGGTAAATCGACCGGACGTTCAGTCGGGTGGTGCAGGAGGACGTGACCGATCTCGTGAGCAAGAGTCTTGACGAGGTGCGCCGGCTCAAGATCGTCGCGAAGGCGAATCTTGCGTTCGTCAAAATCACATTCCCCATTGCGTGTCCCGCGAAGTGGAGTGATCTCGACCGAATAACCCAACTGGCTGGACACCGTTTGCATCTTCCGAAATGCATGGATAGGCTCGTGGCCGAGGAGTCGGGACACGATCTCCGGCAAAGCTTCCCCGTCGGTTTGTGAGATGTCGAAGACCGAGACGGTACGAAACCCGGACACAACCCTCAGGTCCGAGGATGAATCAGGTACCTCTCGTGCATCTTCTCCGTCGGTCTTTTGACGGTAGACGACGGGAGCAAGAATTTTGATGCCTCGCTCGCCCTTGCGGACTTGCCTGCCGAAGTCTTGCCATCTGCGGTATCCCGCGATGAACGTGGCATCCGGCCGCTGCATCGCGATCAGCATGCAGTTGCCCCATGAATAGCGATGAAAACGGCGCTGAACGTCAAGGTAGCGACGCCATGCCTCGGAATCGGTGAGCTGCGCGATGCCGTCACGTAGCTGCTGAAGGACATCGCCTTTGGTTGATGTCGCCATATCAAAACTTCCTCCTGAGAGCCGGTGTGACGGCACGTGGAAGAAGCGGAGCTCGAAAGTGGTGCAAGGCCGAGCGCAGCGAGCCGACAGGCTGCCTTGCACCGAAAAGTGAGAGCGGAGCTAGCGTGCCCGCGTCACCCGGCGGAAGGAGGAACAGGCGACACGCAGAGAAGGTGTCGCGGTACGGGCTGGCAAAAATCACGCTCATCAGAGGCACCGGTCGCACTGAGCCAGCCGACGCATCTCTTCGGGGGACGCGCCACGGCGAGGATCCGGCTCTCCTCGGCAATCGCTGCAGAGACCGGAGAAATCAACCTCGGTCCACCAGCCGCACTCACGGCACCACCAAAAGAACTTGTGGGTCACGCGGGTCAGTGAGGACTTGTCTTTCATTGCGAGTCCCCTGCGCTAGCAGCGACCGGGACCGTGTCTCCGTCGGGACCGGCCTCGACAAAACGCCCAACTGGTTCCGTTTCGCTCGTGTCAATTGGCTCCGAGTTCTCCCGATGCCGATGGAGAAACAAGACTCTTGATGCGACGAGACGAATGGTCTGAGCGCGTCGGGCGTCGTCATGTGATGCGAGAAAGCACTCGATCCGGCCGTCAACGAAGACCCGGTCACCGATCGAGAGGGTTTCCGCCACTCGCTGTGCGTGCTGCGCCCAGACCGTGACGAAGTGGTAGTCCGTCCGCTGTTGATTGTTGAAGAAGCGATTGGTAGCGAGGCGTACAAAGCAAAACGGAGAACCGGCAGCTGTGTGCAACAGCTCGGGCGTATGCGTCAGGTTTCCCAATAGCTCAAATCGATTGACCATGGCCCGGACCTCCGTACAAGGTGATGCCGCTAGCGCGGCGATTACGGAGTAGTCGGGACCTGCCCAGACTTCGTTACTAGCGGGATGCGGGTTCTTCTTCGAGCTCGCCAAGAATCAAGCGCGCATGCCGGCGCGCACGGAAGGCAATTTGTCGGAGGTGGTTCGGAGTCACGTTCAGGTACCGCGCGAGCTGTTGTGAGTCAGCACCAAGGAGATAGAGATGCGTGACCACGATCCGCTCGCGATGGTCGAGCTGTCGGAGCAGCGCATTGATCGTCAGGTGTTCCACGGTCAATCGATGTGGGTCGTGGGCGCCGTTATCGGAAAAGCGTTCGTCCTCGTCTCTCGTGAAACAGGTATCCCAGGCGGTAACTGAAGAGCGATGTTCCTCGTCTCGCTGGTAGCGACGGTTGATGTCCGCACATGCCCTGCTTGCGGCGGTGATCAACCAGCCCTCATTGCTACGCAGTCGCTTCTCCGACCGCCGCAAGAACCTCATGAACGTGTCCTGGACGGCATCATCGGCGTCAGCCTCAGATCGTGTCCGGCTTCGACAAAACCGGCGGACGGCCTGCTCGAAGCGGTAGATGATCTCGGCGTCGGGTTCGGGAACCGGAGCAAGCTGAAGCGAGTTCTCAGGGGCGTCGTGCGCCCTCGTCCGGTCGTCGGAATCTGCGTGCTCTGGCATGGGTGAGACCGTACCGAACATCTGTTCGCCCCGTCAATCCCGCGGTCGCAGAACGACTCGTCAGAGCACACCGTTCGCGACGAACGGCTCAAGACCCCTGGCGTGGCGCCCAACCAATGAACTGGAGACGTGTTGAGGAGAAGCCCCACGACAGGATTGAATGCTCGTGCCGGCGGAACATTGAAGTTTGTGATGGATGATTCGGACGAAGTCCCGAGTCGTCCGTCACTCCTTGTATGCCGGTACGAGCGATTGGAAGAAGTCAGAGGAGTTATTGGAGGTGGAGAAAGATTTCCATGTCGATCAGCACTCTGCTGTCTCGACCAGTCACTCCTCTGAACACTCACTCTCGATTCCCTGCTCGCACTTCAAACCTTCACTTCTGCCTTCTTCCCTTCCGTACTTCTTTAGATACTTTCTTTCTTCACCTTCAATCACTCCTCTCCTGTTCAATCCAAATAAAGAGAAAACATATCCCCCATCGTCCTGCCTGCCCCCCACCACACCACACCAAACCAACCACCATTTTCTGCCCGCCCGGCACCGCACCATGCACACACAGCAATCGATAGATGTTGTGGGTGTGTGGTGCGGGGCAAACGACGACGAAGGAGGAGGCTTGAGGGCGGGCAGAAAACGGCGTGGTTGCAAGGGAAATTGGCAACGTGGGGGGGCAGGCCGGAGGCGAAAGGGTATTCACCCCAGTACTGAAGTCCAGTGAATAGTCCAGTGAAGGGGTCACACGCGAGTGCGAGTAGCGCTTCACCGAGTCGCTAACCTCGGTCGACCTGCACAATCGCGGGCTCATTTCTGACAACCGAACGCACGGCGGCATAGCCTTGCCGCAGCGTCCGCAGGTCGTTCGGGTGCACGTGGTACGAGTCCACGAGTCGCGCTGATCCAAGTCCCGTCGCGCCAAACTGTGTATCCGTCTGCAGTGTGGCCTCCCACGTGCGAAACGTGCCCATCTGCGCCGCGATCAGCTCGGCGTCTTTCGCTTCAAGCCGGTGAGCAATGATGAAGACCAGCCGGGAGTACAGACTGCTGGATGTTCACTTTCTCGGGCACGTACTGCGTCGATACGACGATCGGCATTCGTGCCTCACGCGCTTGAAGGAGCAGATCCACGATCTGCTCGGACTCTCGGAGTGCCGCGAATTCGTCGAGGACAAGAAGCGTCGTTGTCACGTCTTCTCCCCTTTCGCCAGTCGCTGAGCGCGGCGGGCAGCGTGCTGCTTCAGGTCCTGCGCAATGACACGTCCGAACAGCTCGCGAGTCTTCGCTCGCCTGGGTCGCCGAGATACCGACGTAGGTAACGGACGGAGCCGACAGCGCTTTCTTCCAATCCAGCACCGGGCTTGCCCGTCTCGACTGCGGTGAATAGCCGGCCATACTTGCCCATCCGCAATGCGTCAAGCCGCACACGCAATCCGATGATTCCGTCCTCGATGACGCCGCGGCTTTCAGCAAGAATGTCGAGGTCATGCTCATATGGCTCGCCCGCACGGTGACCGATGTTGCGCATGCGTCCCGGCAACCAACGCTTCCGCGAGAGTCCGCAGGGTGACGGGATCGCCGGCCGTCTCCATCGCTCGCACGAGGAGTGGAAGCACATTCTGGGCGACGTTCTTGTAGATTTCGGCGCCACTGGCGGCGGAGTACGTGAAGACACCGATCAGCTTGTTGGCGATGTCAGAAGCGTCACCGGTGCATACGTCATACCCAAGCGAGGCTTCATCGTTCGGATCGACGAATCGAAAGGGCACTCTCGTGGCGCTCGGCAAGCTTTGCGGCGGTGGATCGAAGACCGCCGTTCTTGCAGTCGACGATGACGACGGCGTGTGCGAGTCGGAGCATGCCGTCACAGAGCACGGAAAGTGTAGTCGTCTTTCCACTTCCGCTCGCTCCGATCAGCAAGGTATGTAACGCCAGCTCGTCCTCGTACAAGGCAAATGGCCGCCGGGTCTCGCGGTCGATGCCAAGTGAAATGGTGTCTGCGCCCAGGATCGTGGCTCGAAAGCGCGACAGAACATGCCGGCCTCCGCGTACGGCGCTTTCTCGTCGCATCAAGCGCCGCCGTTCGCTCCGCATCTGGCCAACCAGGCCCCGCTGGAGAATGCCGAGAGCAACCATGGTGACCAAGAGCAACAACGGCCCGAAGAGCGACTCGACGATGATCGAACGCAGACGGGCCACAATGACTCCACGGGCTGGACGCCCAGCTGTGCGAAGGACTCTGCGGTCCGGGGCCACAGCCGCCACAGCCACATGGGAACAATGAGGAAATGGAGAACCCACGCCGATAGGGCCAGCGCCGCTGCGATTGCCCATGTGAGGACGACGCTGATTCGGTTCTGTCTTGTGAACGCCCAGAAGATTGCCGCGCCAATTAGGACGCCCGGATTCGAAAGAGTGATCAGGCCGGCGACCAGAAGAGCGACCATGCTCGCTTCATGCGTGACTCGTTCAGTACGTGGGTCGTATCGGAGTGCCGGCGATTTCATGGCCGCCACACGAAGACGCGAATGCGGTCGTCCGCATACTCGCGGCTGACGACTCGTCGGAGCCGTGTAGCTGTCTCCTCGGAGGGGACGTACCACCAGACCGAGAAGCGCTCTGATCCGAACGCTCGAACATGCTGTGCATACAGCCGCTCGCGTTTCGGCGTTAGGTCGAGCTCGACGGCTACCAAGCTTCCATCTGGAAACGTCAGTAGCCCATCCGGAATGCGTCCGCGACCGGCATTTCGCGACCGGTCGTGAATCGCGCGGAAGCGCTCACCGCGCAGTTCTCGTTCTGTGGTGAGTTTCGCCTCGGGATGGGATTCCAAGAGCTGATCAGTCAGGTCCACGACGGCGAGCATGTGCGGGATTTCCGACACAATCAGGTTGGCGGGGCCGACCGTCTCGCTGACCAGTCGAGCACCGACTCGCGTGACGCGATACACGGCTGCGCCTCGCCATTGCCAGAGGTTGCGACGAAGGAGACCTAGGGCAACGAGTTTGTGCAGCCGGTAGTAACACGTCCGTGTGCTGGGAAAGAATTGGCGTGCGATCTGCTCTGCGCTCACGACGCCGTGCAGGCAGACACGCCGGAGTGTGTCGAAGTCGCGGGTAGTGATCTGGGACCGGGTTTTGACGGGCGCCTTTGTCCCCTTGTGAAGAAGTGACGTCATTGCTGTTTATCCTTTGAGTGCCAAGTGAAGGCGCCGGCATCGACCGCTTCGTTACGGTCATCTGCCGGCGCCCAAGTCGTGAGGGTGACTGCTAGGCGGCGTTCGGCTCGGACTTCTCTTCGACGTTTGCCGACAGAGACGCCACATACGCTTCCAGCGCCGTTGTGCGGACTCGCGCCAAGCGCCCTATGTGCACCAGCTCTATCTCGCCTTTGCCGACAAGCTGGTAAAAGTGCGATCGGCTGATGCTGAGAGCCGCACTGGCCTCTCTCACGGTTATCAACAAGCTGGTATAGGGTGGCTCCTGTGCCTGATTCACTGGCCCGCTCACTATCGAAGAATCCATCTGAAGACAACGAGCAAGAGAGGAATCAGTAAGAGCACCATCGCGATCTGAAGCATCGTGGCGGGACCGATCAGGACCACCCCGACGACGATTGCGACCACCAACCATAAGTACGTTTGCATTTGCGTTTCTCGCTATTCGTGAAGAAGTGGGAGCGCGGCGTTGATGCGCCACGCTCCATTGCATCTAACCTATGCAGACCTCCGGTCGTTTTGTACTGAGAACTCAGCGTCGATGATGTCGCCGTTGTTGTGTGGCCGTTGATTACTTGCACGTTGGAAGGGGGCTGCAGTGCCGCGTGGTGCATCATCTCGACCCCCCATGCGGTGTAGCCAAGAATCTCGTTGGCGGCGTCGTGTTTTCTGCTGACGAGGTCTGCGTACTCTTCTGCCTCCCAGTCCACTTCCGACGCCCCATCAAGAGCGTCGGCCCAGAGGACACCGAGAATCAAAACAAGCAGACCTGCAGCGAAGAGAACGATCGCGACTTCGAGCGGTGTCACTGTCCGACCTACTGGCCGAATCGGGTGACAGCGCCGGCGATCTTCGCCGCTGTGATGCGCTCGTACCCGCGAACGTACTCCGCTGCCTCGGGGACTACGTCCGCGCGGTAGTTGCCATGGTTAACGGCGATAGTGATGCCGGTCTGCGCAGTACTGAGGATGTACAGCTCAGCCTGGATGACTTCGGCGGTGAAGTCGCGTTCGTTCTTGAGCGTCGACAGTGCTGTCGATTGATTGCCGTTGGACAATAGACTCCCGAGGAGTCCAGGGCGACGATGCTGAATGTTGTTTGCCATGGGTATTCGTTCCTTTGCAGGTATTTGAAGAATGTGTCCGCGCCGTTGGTGCCGTTCCGGACCGCCACCGTCAACGTCCTGACATCCCGTTCTAACTAGTCCAGGGCAGCGGCGTCGTGGTAGTAATGTTGACCATTAGCTGGTAGCTGACTGTCGTTTTGTTAGAGAGAACCAGATGCAACCGGTAGGCGGAACCGAGCAGATCGAGAAGGGCGATTGAGCCGTCCGATAAATCGGTGTTCTGAACTGGGCAGCGAGCTGAAGCTGATCCGAGAGATTCGCGGCTTGACGCAGCCGGAGGCTGCTAGGGCGGTACATCGAACCGCCTTCAGCAACTACCTATCGAAGGTAGAGGGCGGGGTCCTTCCTTCCGAAGATCTACTCCGAGATTTGCTCGCCGTCTACCGGAAGGCGATACCGCTAACCAGATACGGTGAGGATCAGGTTTGGCGGCTGTTTTACGCGTGTCGGTACGCCGATACCGATATCCGTGTACGCCAGCCGAACGTAGTGCCGTTCGTTCCAAGACAACGCGAGGAGTCCTTGGTCGAGCAGGCCCTCGGGATCCCGGACACGCGGATCGTGACCCTGCGCGGTATCGGCGGTGTTGGAAAGACCGAGTTGGCCGTTGTCCTGGCCAACCGTATCGCCAGTCTGCAGACGAGGACAGTCCGATGGAGTACCACGACGGGGTTGACGAAACGGACCCAACTCATGCATGCGGTAGGCGCAGCCTTGCGCGTCGAGGTCCGGAGCATCCGTCAACTTGTGCGAGCTCTCCGTCAGGCGGGTCCCCTGCTATTGGTTCTGGACGGATTCGAAGGTCTGATTGGACTGCATGGCGCGGTAGCCGAACTCTTGACTGAATGCCCGCACCTGCAGCTGCTCGTCACGAGTCAGTTCAAGCTGGACGTCATCGGTGAAATCGACATCGAATTAGAGGGGCTCGACGTGCCACCGCGTGGATTCGCCGGAGACGTCAATAGTTTGAGGAGGTATGGAGCAGCGCGACTCTTCCTCGATCAGGCCACGCCTTTTGGTGGTAGCCCGCCGTCAAACGTCGAAGCTCCACTGATCGCGGAGATATGCCGGTTCCTGGAGGGGATTCCGCTGGCAGTGCAGTTAGCGGCGACCCGCTTTCGGCTCGGACGCCCAGCAGTGGAGATTCTTGAGGGCATTGGCAAGGAGCTCGGTGCGCTCGGACAGAGCTCAGCCGGCGTTCCACCTCATCAGTCCAGCATGCAAGCCGCCATGAACTGGACTTACAGCTGCCTCAGCATCCCGCAACGCTTGCTGTATCAACGGCTTTCGATTTTCGACGCAACGTTTGACCGAGACATGGTCGAGGGTTGCTGTGTCTTCGGGGAGCTCACGGCGAAGGACGCTCGAGACGCGCTCAATAAGCTCATTGAGAAAACCAGCCTCATACGTGTTGATCGGGCGGCAGGGCTATACGAAATCTTCGACGTCATGAAAGTAGACGCCCGCGCGCGGTTGAGTCAGTCCGACCGACGCGTGATCGATGAGCTACGTGCCGACTACTTCCTACGTCGGTATTGCGACAGCATCGAAAGTGGTGCGCCACTCGGCACCGACAGAGTGCAGCCGCATTACGCCGACGTGCGTATGGCGTTGGACTTCTTGATCGAGGCGGGAAAAGTCGACGACGCAGCTCGCCTGGCACTTTGCTTGATCCAGTTCTGGTCAGTTACTGGACGTGAACGAGAAGGAATGAGATTCGTGGAGCGATTACATCCGGCAGTCAGCGACCACAATCTTCGGCCAAGGCTCCTTCACATGGAAGGCAATTTGCTCTTGCATGTCGGCAATGCCCGAAAGGGGACGGAGTTACTACAAGAGGCACTCCGTGCTCTTGATGGTCTTCCTGACGGGGATTCACTCGAACGCCAGAGGATGGTCATTCTCTCCGCGCTCGGCAATGGGTTGCACTCCCTTCATCGTGTTGACGAATCTATGCAAGCCTTAAAGGACGCTCGCTCAATCGCAGAGCGGCGCCATGCCTGGGACGCCATGTATCGAATCACGTCGAACATTGCAATGCACGACGGCGAAAATGGCAATATTGACACTGCTGCTCTAGAGCTTCGCCGGCTGCGCGAGGTCCGTCGAGCCGACGTGGCAGGACGCACCGCCTCAAGCATCAACCTGAGTCTCATCTTGTCGGCCCAGGGGAAGCTTGATGAAGCCCGCACCTTGGCCGAACAAGCACGACGAGGCTTCACGGCCCTTGGAGATGTGCGCGGTGTCGTCGAGGCGCTGCACCAACTGGGCCGGATTCATCGAGCTCTCGGCGAAGGATCCCCACAGGGCTCCGCACGACGGAGGCAGCGACTGCATCGGGCTCGTCGACTGGAGCTCGATGGCCTCGACATTGCGTTTCGCGCCGGGCTGGATGAGAAGGCGTGGCTGTTGGTTGAGGCATTGGGCGAGCTCGCGTTCAGCATGGGCCGTCTGAACGAAGCTGGGACTCTCATGAGCTCGGCGAAACATTGGTGGGCAGACCCGGACAGCGCCCTCCCAAGCCTTCTGGATGAGCAACAAATGGAACGTGACTGGATCAGGCTCAAACACGTGTGCGAACCCCAGCTACTCCATGAGGCAGAAATCCGCGGGGGAGGCATGAACCTTGACTCGGCAGTCGCGTACGCGCATGAGGTCTTCACCGCACAGGGACGAACCGGTGAACAGCGAGCTACGTGGGCCGCGCGTAGCCTGAGGTAGACCGTTCCGTGAGCGCTGAGTGGCCGCCGGCTTAAAGGCAGCAACCCAACCGTCGCTTGTGCCACCAAGTCTCTGCTTGACGTGGCTTGTCGGAGCACAGTCGCCGCGGCTGGGTACACTTTCTCCCTGCGATGTCCGCATCGGAGGGGCGAACGAACGTCAAAGTGGAAACCATCTTCGAAGTCGCTCGGCAAGAAGTCGAGGCGCTCCGTTCACGGCGCGTACGTCAAGATGAGATCTTTGATCAGTTGCGCCGTGATGTAAAGACGCTCCAGCCTGCACTCGACGAATCACAGAGTCGGCCTCGGGAGGGTTGGGGGCTCCGATCAGTGCGGTTCTATCCGCGCCTCTGCGACTACGTCGTCGATCCTCTTTCCAGTGCAGCACAGAGCTCGATCGTGATCCAGTTCACCGGCCCCGACTCGAAGGCGCAGATTGCCGAGATCGCCATCGACATCGACGGCGATGAGATCAAGTGTTCCGTGCATACCGGCTTTGGCGAGTCCATGTTGATTGACCGTGTGATATATCGCGATGTTGACTCTGCGCGTCGGTGGCTAGCTCGATCACTGCTCCCCTACCTTGACAGGTCACTCGAGTTGGAGCGGCGAGCACCTGGTGCCAAAGAGAACGAACTGCACATTTAGGTCTCGCGACTGGCCGGGTTCCGAGTCCAGGCCTTCAAAATAGCGTCGTTGGCATCGTCCAAATTCAAGTGGGCATAGTGCTGGGCGATCACTTCTTGAGAAGCTCCAGCGATAAACGATAGTTGGATGGGGCTCATACCGCGTCGAAGCATCTCTGTCATCCATGAATGCCGAAAGAGATGCGGGTGCACCGGTTTCTTCATGCCGGCTTCCCGCGCCGTCCAGCGAACGATTTGCGCGATTCCTGAACCTTGAATCGGCTCCAAGTCACCGCTTGAGCTACGTCGCTTGGCCACAAAGATGCAATCGTCGTCCACATCCGAGCGACGTGCGGTATCTGCGTACCGCAGCAATCGCCGGACGAGCCCGGGTGGGATCGGAACGCGCCGTTCACGATCACCTTTGCCTCGGATGAGGACGGCCGTGTGACTTCTCCCCACGCTTGATGTCGCTCCGTTTCAGTCGAGCGAGTTCATTCAGCGGAGGCCGCAGTCGGCAAACAGCCGGATGATGAGCTTGTCTCGTTCTGTCTCGGCAACCCCTTCGATCCGGAGAATTTCCTCGCGCGTCAGGACGTCGCGAAACTTCGTCCCAACGCGGGGCACTTGTGGCTTAGCCTGCACCGGTTCTCCCTGCCGCTCTGCCCAGCTGAGCATGAACCGAACCGGCCGGATGTAGCTCCGAACCGAGTGCTTCGAGAGCTGTTCCCGCGCCTTCCACCGTGCTCCTGGAGGTGGGCGGAATAGCGATCCAACGTGCGCTGATTGAGGTCTTCGAGACGCTCCACGCCTTCCGAGACACACCATGGAAGGAGCAGCTGCCGCAGGGCAAAGGCGTAGTTGCCATTGATGGTGGCTGGCGAGAGATTGCGGGCGACGCAGCTCGCCAGGTAGTCCGAGACCAGGTCTTGGAGGGGCGTACGGGGTGGCGGGTTGACGACATGCAGATTTGGCATGGTTGTGCTCCGGAGTCGATTAACGGGCCTCGACCGTTACAACGACTTTTGTCCGAAAACCGCCTGCTGCACAGCGTCTGTTACCGGATTTGTTTCCGGTAGATTGACATTCCCTTGCCATCCGGTGAAATGCGAGAAACCTGGGTCATTTCAACGATATTGGCGAAGTGGTACGCCCTGGAGGATTTGAACCCCCGACCTTCTGGTCCGTAGCCACACAATTTGTGAGTACTCCGCATGGCGCAGTGATTCAGGTGTTCTTCGAATTGTCGAAGGGTCTTGAACAGCACAGTAGCAGCGGTGCCGCGGACAAAGCAAGTGCTGTAAAGCGTCAACCACTGGAACGTTGACAACGAGTGAAAACAGATTGACGTACACGGAATTAGAGAAGTTTGTGGGCTCTCCGCAGCGCGTCGGTCGAGTCAATCGCACGGATGACTTTCGCAGCGTGGCGGGGTTGAGCGGCCGTCCTTTCAGGCATTCGTCCCTGACGGTCTGTTGATGCCTCAGCGGTCCGCGAGCTCGGTCGCCGACCATGCTCGCAATGCCATTTCATACCGGTCGAGGCCGACGAGAGGATGAACGACTGCAGCGCCACACAGCGTGGGCAATAATGAGGGTAGCCACATGGACAACGTCTATCTCGTCGACTCAATTAAGCGAACGATCAGCGGGGACAGCTGGAGAATCCGAGTCGAGTGGCTCTACGCCAGGGAAGGATACTGGGTCGCCCTTGCAGGTGTTCGCGCTGGCCTGAGCCTACTGCTCGAGGGTTACTACGATGGCTCTGAGATCGACAGTCCTTTCCACGGACGCGGTCAGATCTATCTCGAAGCGTGGGAGGGTCACCCGGAGGAGACGAACGGCGTCGCGGTATGGGGACCCGATGAGCCGATTGCTATAGTGGAGATTCCTCTTTGCGGCTGCGGAGACCGAGGATGCGGGAACGCCGGGCGGCAGTTTACAGGCGATGTGAGGCCCAACAGGATATTCGAGGTCTTCGATCTCTTACGGCGATTGCCCTGGTCGCCCGAGGTTCCATCCTGGGAGCAGGCGATTGGTACAAGGGACCTCAAGGGGCTCTTATGGGGCCCTCAAGAACAGCCGGCTCAGGCATCCGGGAACCAGCCGGTGAGCGGAAGAGGCCGGGCAGTGAGGAGTAAGGAGACTAGCCCGGTCCGATGGGGACTAGCCTTGCTCTCATCGGAAGATCCGCGATCCATTGCGAGCCGACGCGAAGGAGAGATAAAGGCCGAGGCTCTGGCAGCCTTCCGACCAGGACGGAGACCGGGTCCTCCCTGCCTGTGAATGTATTACAAAGTTCACTTCCACCGACGGTGGAAGTGAACTCAGCTGTGGTGCTGTACGCATTGCCAGTTGTATGAGGTAGGGTCGAGGAGGCCGCGCTTCAAGACCGCATGGAACGTTGATAACGAGTGAAAAGAGATTGACCCACAACGAATTGAGAGAAGTTTGTCGGCTCCCCGCAGCGCGTCGGTCGAGTCAATCGCACGGATGATTTTTCGGAGAGTGGCGGGCTTGAGCGGCCGTCCCTTTAGGGCATTCGTCACGGACGGCCGACTGATGCCGCAGCGGTCCGCGAGCCTGCTCGCCGACCATGCTCGCAAAGCCATCTCATGGCGGAGTCGTTCGACATTCATGATGATGCCGACAACGTGAGTTCGCTTCCGCCTTCGTTCACTTTCCATGTGCTGAAGTCGCACGACGGTCTCTTAGCGTTACCTCGTACCTGAGCGCGCTCGCTTTTGCCAATGTCAAGTCACCATGTACGAAGGCTAAGCGCCGCCACAGTCCGGCGATGTCTTCCGGCCGGCTAAAGGCCTGACATCCCGTCGGGGCTAACGAGCTCTTCCCCCTCACCGTCTGGCGGCTCGAAGCGTGTCTTGAAAACTTCCAGTTCAGCCTCCGAGATGTAATGGGACGACGTCAGGTCACCGGCATTTCGCCGGTCCAGCCACCTACGCTGCGATGCCTCATTGGCTGGGAAGTAGAGGAGCTTCCAGTGAGCATTCACCGTCTCAGCGAGTCTCTTGATCTCGTCGCGATCCTTGCGAAACCAGAAGCCGTTGTCCAGAACTACGGAGCGTCCCGTGCGAAGGGCCCGCAGCATGCTGGCGCGCTGCTCTTTCGCAACAGCCGCCTCTAGCGCGCGCAGCTCCGCCTCGTCAAGACGCATTTGGTTCTGCGGCTGTCGCGCGGCCCGCCCCCGCGACAGCACCTCCTCGTCTAACGACAACCTCAGGGCTCCCTCAGTCTCGAGCTGCCGCGCGTGAGTTGTCTTCCCGGTCCCGGGAAGACCGCACAACAGATACACAACCGGTGGCATGTGGGGGGACTCTACGACTGCCGAGTTGCCCTGAGCTTCAGCTCGGCAAGCGCAGCTGCTGTCAGGTTGTGATCATAGTGACAGCTGTTTGCGAGCGTCTCGTGGGAGAGGAGGGGGAAGCGGAGGGGTATGGAGAACCCTTGGGGCCTCATGGGTTCCCCAAGAACGCCAAGAACGCCTTCACGTAAGGAAGGCCCCCGGATTTGCCAATGTCAAGTCACCATGTGCTACAGCTAGCAGGGGAGTGCTGCCTCAAACCTACGGCAGCGGTCCGAGATCTTCTGTGAGTCCCAAAGCCGCGGTTGTGCCGGGTTACAGCCCGTAGAGCGCAGCTTCACGCTGCCGTAAGGCCCTCGGTGCCAAGCTTCGAATTGCCTCGTCGACCGCCGGGACCTGATCAACGACCTTTACCTCGGCGGCGAAACCTTGCTCCGTCCGACTCATTTCGGGGGCACTTGATCTGGGCACAAACACATGCAGCGTCAAGTCGTCGCCTCCAACGACAAGAACCGGGTGCTCGACGGCTCCGCCCGACGTGGATACGAAGGGATAGTCCCTGTTGACTGAATGAGGGCCGACCCACGAAGCTCCCATGAAACCGTATCCACCGGGTTGACGGGAAAGTCCGCCAACAGACTTACTGAGCCGAACGATCTCAAGTGCTTCGACGCCTGCTTCGGGAGTGAGCGAGCGGCCATCGACACGGACATAGACCGGCTCGTCGTACCAGTCGGAACCGTCGCTCGTGTCGACAACATCCAACAGCATCTTTCTGAACTGCGTCTCGGAAACGTTGACCGTCAACCCGCCGGCGCGCCCAATTTCGACCACAATCGCACCGTCGTGCGGATAACGATGTGCCCCCCAAGCTGAGTTCAGTGCGAAGTTGCCATCCTCGCCAAATCCGAATGCATGGGGAGCAGCGAAGCAAACTGGTGTGGCCGGTTCCGCCCGGGAGGCGTCTGCGATACTCAACGTTCCATCATCGGGCACCCGCTGTTTTGTGGTCATGAGCTGAGCCGATGCGATGGTTTCCTCAAGCGGAACCAGGCTTCGCTGTAGGAAGTCGTTGATAAGATCGTTCACGGTCACACTGTAACGAAGCGCCAGGGACATAACACGGACAATGCCCTCGTCAGGAGTTACAAAGGAGGCCTCTGCGCCTCCTCGCTGCTCGATCGAGGTCCCTAGACGGATAGCACGTGCCGCATGGGCTAGCCATGGAGCGGAAGTAAAGCGAACCTGCGCCTAAGCGACTGCATGCAGCGGCATCGTTTGCCAATGTCAAGTCACCATATACAGGAGGCAACTGTGCTGGCTGACTAGCGGTCCAAGTCTCGCTCGGCCAGCCTCCCCCGATCGTTGTTTCAGGACGGTTGCTCGTGCGGATCGAAGCAGCGGCGTAATGCCGAAGCCGTCTCCGGCCGCGTCGAGGATGGCCAGCGCTGGATGCTCGGCATACTCCCGGTCTCGTTCGTGCGCCATCGAGCTAACGACGTGGTGGAGCACACCAATAGAGAGGCTCAGGGATTCGTTTTGACGGGATGTGGCGAAGAGGACCTGACCACCTGGCATGTGAAAGTAAAGCGCGCTCACGAACGACATGTCGTCGTTTTCGACGAGCGTAAGTCATCTCGATGGTGCACTTGCCAGCTCCATGGATTCGGCTTTCACGCCACCAACTCCCTCGATGACATAGGAGCTGGGTGCCCATGGGCAAATCTCGACCGATTGCGTGAATCCATCCAACGGCGGAAGACTTTGGTCAAGCTGTTGGTTCTGTACGGCGAGATGACCGCGCAGAGCTGCCTCCTTCAGCGCGTCGGCTACCGTTACAAGTGCAGCTTGTGTGTCTGGATCCGACGCGAGCGTGCTATTTGGCCGACTGAAGTGGTCCACGATGAGTCCTCACTGGGCCTTTACGTTAGCCGACGGCCGCGGACACGGGACGGACAATGCGTCGGGTCTGCGTAACGACCGGCAAAGCAGCCACGACTACCCCTGAGAAGGGTGATTTGCCAATGTCAAGTCACCATGTGCAAGGTGTGCTCAGCGATGGGTCGCAGAGCCTAGCAAGCCCTAGGCGGCAGCTTGCTCCCTTGGAGGGATAGGGTCAGTGCTGAACCGCTCCGATCTGCGCCATGTAGTGGTCGCAGGTGCTGTCCACGTGAAAGGTGTAGGTTCCCGGTCGCAAGAAGATGTGACGCGCCAAAGCCGGCACGCCACCGCCAGAACCTGCGGAACCCACCTCAATGTCGTCGACACCATTGCTCGCAGAGAGGTACGCCGACAGTTGACAGTTCGACTGAGGGCCACCGTCTTTGTTTAGCGGCAGAAGCGTCACGTCATAGACGCCCTGCATGTCGATGGTCACCTGGTTGCTTTGATTTGCGTCTGCGATAAAGGCGGCATCAGGCCCTCGAAGGACTAGGTACCACAAAGCAAAAACGCCTGTCCCAACACCCAGGGCAAAGGCGAGGACAAGCGAGGGGATGGCGAAGCGCAGTTTCATGCGCTGAGTCCCTCAGAACCTGATGCGACAAGGGCCATGAACGGCAATGATGGCACGAGCGGGGCGTCGCTGCTAGAGCCTGCACTACAAGCGCTCGGCGTTGCCGAACCGAGTTGAGCGTGCACGGGCGGGCACGAATGATGTGCAATCGTGCATGCTCTGAAGCCATGCGACGAGCTGCCGTCTGCGTTCTTGCCTGCGTTCTTGGACTGACGCTGGTTGCCTGCGGAGACAAGACGGCAACCCTCAAGATAAGCGGTCCGTCCGGATCGTTTTCGCTTGTGATGACGGGAAGTCAGGACACCATCGATACGTTCAAAGGAAAGGTCGAACAGATAGCAAGCGGTGGCGGGGGTGCTGGCGCAAGCGTTATCACCCTTGATGGAGATCAACACGAGGGGGCTGCGGTATGTCAGACCGACGTGACGGACAACGGGGCGAAGTATCACGTAGCGGTTTACAGCACAGTGAACTCAATCACGTCAAGCGTCTGCGACTCCATCCAGCAGAGCACGGGAGGCTAGGCCTGTACGCACGAGGGCCTGCAGCATCTCCCTGAATCGAAGTAGGATTCATTTCAATGTTTAAGGGGCTGCAATTCGGCCAGGCTTGGGTTGACACATTCACTCAGGTGCTCGGCCAGGGTGATTCGGACGCCTTTCTGCGACACGGAGTTGGCGTCAAAGGTGCCGTCTACAAAAAGTGGGCGGACCGGTGGAAGGAAGAAGGAAAACGAACGCCAGCGGCGACGTTCGTGAGCCAACACGTCGAAGAAATCATGGCGGAAGCTTCTGGGACTCCGCGCTGTCCCGAGTGCGGGACAGAAAAGGGCTTGCACGCAACCTACTGCTCGATCGGGCAGGGCGCGAGGACTGACAGCCTGGATGATGACAATGCCGATCAAATGGCGGGATTCATTGAACAGGCTATCGAGCAGGGTCGGGGCTGGGAATTGGCACGATTTTGCGAACAGTTCGGACGTGACGGCTTTGAAGCGCTCGACATCATGCGTCAGTCGCGAGGATGGAACATCCGAGCAAATGATGGGTTCCGAGAGACCAAGCGACAGCTCATGGCGATTACGCTGCGATTTGATGCCGGTGCTGACGATTATGGTCGCTACCCGGTTAGTCCACCGGATCAGCCAGAGGGGGACAGTTACGATTTGGCTGGAGCCGACAGCAGCATTGCGGAGATCGCTGCCACTATCTTGGCGGACGATGAGCAACCGCCGTTGGAGATCTCTCCCGATGATTTCGCAACAGTCGTGAAGGCTGGTGAAGCGTTGTTCTTTCTTGGCATTGTTGGAGATTCGGGGTTCTTCGAACTAGTCGACTCTCTGAATGCTGCTCCGGTCGGCAAGGGCTGTCACGACGCAATGCGCATTCTTAGCATCGTTGAGCGGAGCCCGCATCTGTCAGAACCACGCCTCGCGGCCATTAGAGAGTTGACCGAATCGCGAATCCGCGCCGCGAACAGCTGACCGTCCTTCATTGGCCAATGTCAAGTAACCATGCTCCGCAGCCCGAGCAACCGGATATCGTCCGGCACGGACGATGTACTACGCTAGAGCATGAATGCAGACAGAGTCGTGCTGTTAGGCCTCGCCGAAGTGGCCAAGGGTCTGAAGCTTTCGAAGCAGCGTGCGTCGGAGCTGACTAGGAAAACCGGTTTCCCAGAACCAGTAGCAGTTCTCGCCTCCGGGCCGATCTGGACCTCGCAGCAGCTCGAGGCGTTCCAGTCGGGCCAGTCCGATTCCGGACATTCGATAGTCGTGGAGGATGTCTCGCTCGCGTCGCTGGTGAGCCCGTGCGGCCCCGCCCGGTCCCAGACACGGCAACGGGTCATGGACGCTCTGGCGGAGCATGGCGAGTTGCCGCTTCGGCTCTACCAGGCCGCCATAGATGCACTTGATGACGGCGGGCGTCTGGACCGGACTGCTGTAGTCGCCTTTGAGATACGGGAGTTGTTGGACGTACTGGCTCCGCCGATTCGAGACGCGGGCCGCATCCCGCCGAATCTGAAGGGGATCGTCGTCGAGCTTAGCCAGCAATGGGACAAGGTTTGCGCTGACGTTGATCTGACACCCGGCGGCAAGTCCACGGTAACTCCGCGGCTTCGGAAATTCCTCGCCAAGTGCCAGACCCTCTTCGCCGACGCAAAAGGTCTGCCTCGGCCAGACGCCGGAATGAAGGCATTTCTGCTCAGAACGGATTTCGACTCAGACGATCGGAGTCTGCCTGGCCTCAAGCACCGCATCAAGGAGTGGAGCGACCTGAGGCGCCGGTTTACCAGCCTGTTACATCACGAGCCTGCAGAGGAGTCGGAAATTTACGGACTGGTGAGTCGCTTCGAGGAGTTGCTCCTTAGCTGGTTGCGTCCTGCGTCGGAGCGGCGACTGGCGGAAATCGATTCACTTATCCTTGAAGCCGAGAAGGCAGGGGTTCCGCGCGATAAAGCGCAAGGGCTGCTCCAGATGCTGGATCGAGGCGTGAAGGTTCGATATTTCTACTCCCACATCAATGCGCCTGGCTGGTTTGCCGCTCTGAAGGCACTCGGGCAATTCAAGAAACCTGCCCCAGTTCGGCGGGAAGGCGACTCAGTTAGCTTTCCAGACTGGCCACAAACGAGTTACCTGCTTCGCGTTGCTCCGTTGATTCCGGCAGATGTTATGCGCACGATTCAGGAGTCCGAGTTCACTGAGAATTCTCGAGTCCTCGCGGACTTCATTCGTGTCGCGGCCGCGGCACCACCATTGCAGGCAGCCATCATCGTCGGCAGGGCAATCGAGTGGTCGGAACAACGATTTGCTAGTTTTTTGCTCCATGACCCGTTGGTAGATCTGGCTCTGTGCCTGCTTGGCGAAGCGAGCACAGTCCCGGATGGTCAGAGGCTCGCTGACAGCCTGATCCGACTTGATCCAGGCCCACCGACCAAGCTTGTTGAAGTGGGTGCATTCTCATTTCAGCCACCGTCGGATCCAAAGTCGCGCTTCGAACACTGGAGTTACGACGAGTCGCTGAAGAAGTTGATGCCGGCGCTACTGAAATCTTCGGGGCTCCAGGGTTTCGACTTGCTCGTAAACGCTCTCGATCATGCTTTGGGGCTTGCGGCCGAGGGCCGTCGCGGAACGGACAAGCCTAGGGATTTGTCAACCATCTGGTATCGCAGCTTCGGACCCGGCGAACGGTTCCTGCACGAGGAACTCCAAAGTCTTGTTGCTATTGTGCAGCACGCGGCGCTTAACCTTATCGATTCCACGCCCAAGGAAGCAGAGGCCGTCATTCGTCGCCTCGTCGAGGGTGAGTGGGACGTGATGCAAAGACTTGCGCTCCACGTCGCTGCTCTTCGGGTCGGTCTGATGCCGAATGTCGTTGCTCAGTTGCTGATGGATCCAGCCATGCTCGCGAATCACTCGGTACTCAATGAATTTGTGGAGCTGATGGCAAGTGGGTTTAGCCACTTGAGTCCGGCGCAGCTAGAGCAGTTGGTCGCCGCCATCAAGAACGGCCCGGACCGCAACGCCATCGCCCAACGGCACGCGAAGCTGAAATTGTCGGAACATGTTGATGCGTACGTCGCTGCTTCAGTCGGGTTGTGGCAGAGGGATCGACTTACGCCGATTAGGAACAGCCTGAGTCATCAGGATCGAGACTTCCTCGAAGCTTTGGAAAGAGAGTTCGGACCGTATGAGCCCAACTCGGATGTGGTCGAGTTCCTCGGTCCGACTTCACCTCTGGATGGTGAAGAGATTCGATCCATGGACGTGCATTCCCTAATCGCATACGTCCGGGGCTGGGTCCCGTCTCGCGGTTGGCGGGAACCGACGCCGGAAGGCTTGGGCCGCCTCCTAGGTGAAAGGGCCAAGGGGTCTCCCGATGACTTTGCTCAGGCTGCGGTCGATCTTCAGGGTCTGCATCCAACTTACGTGCGCAATATTCTCTTCGGCATATCCGAAGCCGTCCGCAAAGGTGCGCGGGTACGGTGGGATGGGCTCATGGAACTAGCTCGATGGGTTCTCGATCAGCCGGTGGAGGCGGTAGTTTCAGTCGGCGACGGGGAGGATGAAGACCTTGACTGGAAGGGGGCACGCCGCCAAGTCGCGGACGTGCTGCTGGCAGGCCTTGCAAGCGCAGAAAGCGGCCTCCGAGACCTGGAACCGCAGAAGACCTGGACCTTGCTTTCGGAACTGGTCGATGACGCGGACCCATCGGTCGACGACGAGGAGCGATACGGCCGAGGTCAGGGAGCGGTCACTTACGCGCTCAACTGCACAAGAGGCAGGGCGACTGACGCTGTCTTCGAGTTTGCGCGATGGCAAGGGCGCGACGGACGCGGATTGCCCGACGAGGTCTCTGCAGAGTTGGCCCGCAGACTTGACCCGGCCGTCGAGCCCTCACAAGCAGTCCGGTCGGTGTTTGGCCGTTGGTTTCCGGTTCTTGTAGCTCTCGATCCGTTGTGGGCGGAGGAACACTGGACAGACGTCTTCAGTGAGGACGAGCTCGGCCTTGTCGCCTGGGAAAGCTATCTACATTTCTCGCGCGCGCACGAGAACGTCGTCGCCCTCGTGCGCCGACGATATTCGGCGGTCATCGAAGCGCTCGACCGCGGAAGCGCGTTAACGGACGTGCCTGATGGGGACGCGCATGTCGCGGATCATTCCCTGGCGCTGTACTTGAGCGGCCGAGAAGGACTCAATGATGGCCTATTTGCCACACTCCGAGAGCGCGCCTATCCGAAGCTCATTGAGCACATCGTCGTTCAAATTTGGCGCGCTCTCTCGGACAACGAAAATGTCGACAGTGGGGTCTGCGACCGAGTGATGAAGTGGTGGGATCTTCAATCAGCGGGGTTCAGCCCTACTGAGCAGGCAGCCTTGTGTCCATCGTTCGGATACCTCTTTGATATTGCGACACTCGATGACGCGTGGAGGCTTAAGAACCTGGAAGACGCATTAACGAAAGTGCACAGCGTGAGCATGGACTTCCGTGTTGTTGAGGGGTTGGTGGCCGGGTCGCCCCGCTGGCTCCGGAGCCGGCTACGTTGCCTCCGTCTTCTCATCAGCCAAGAGAAAAAGCCCTACAACCTGACAAGCTGGAGTAAGAAAGTGAGGCCGCTGGTCGAACAAGGACTCCTCAGTGTTGATGCTGAGACGCGCTTGCTCAGTGAAGACATCGGCAATATCCTCATCGCTGCCGGCAGTTTTGATTTCCGCCAAGTGCTCGCAAGCGATGCCATCCCCGGTGGGGACAGGTAATTCGCGCAAACTCGCGACGCGTAGGCACGATCCATCTACGACTTACGAAAGCCTGCCCGTCGGCGCGATGACCCCGTGATACAAACTTGATACGTACGGTAGCTGCTGGAGGAGCTTATCTCATCAAGCGACACGGTTCTTCACCATCGCCTCGAAACAATCCGTGAACTCGTCCCGGAGGCGTTCACAGAAGGTGTTCTCGATCTGGCTGCTCTGCAGTCTGCACTGGGAGATATTGACCAGACTCCGGTTGAAAAATACACCCTGACTTGGGCCGGTAAACATGATGCGATCCGGACCCTGCAAGTCGCGCCCTGGGCGACACTGATCCCTGCCGAGGATGATTCAGTCCAATTCAACGCGACGGAGAACGTGTTTATCGAGGGCGAGAACCTCGAAGTTCTCAAGCTTCTGTACAAGTCCTACTTCGGTCGGGTCAAGATGGTCTATCTGGACCCGCCGTACAACACTGGCGGCGACTTCATGTATCCCGACAAGTTCACGGATGCATCGACGGCATACCTTCGGCTCACGGGCCAGATAGACGCCGGGGGTAACCTCCTCACCAGTAACCCGGAGACAAGCGGTAGGTATCACTCGGCGTGGCTCTCCATGATGTATCCACGTCTCTCGACGTACAGCGAAGGTTCCACGCATACTCCTGGGGCAATTGCGTTCTGATTGCTCAGCAGCGTCCGGACGCAACGCGGGTCGCCGGCTTTCGCAAATGGCAGGAGCTCGGCCGGCACGTTCGTCGCGGCGAGCGTGGCATCGCGATCCTTGCACCGGTTGTTTCCACCGTTCGCACCGCGGAGGCTGATGGTGATGAGACCGTCGAACGCGTTGTTCGAAACTTCCGCGTCGCGTACGTCTTCGACGTCGCGCAGACCGAGGGCAAGCCGCTGCCCACAATCGCCGAGCGCTTCGCCGGTGACGATCCCAACCAGGCGTTTGACTGCCTCACGACGGTCGCTCAGCGACTCGGTTATACCGTTCGCGTCGCGCCCCTCTCGGGCTCGCGAAACGGCACCTGCATCTTCGATCAGCGCTTGATCATCATTGCGGGGCTGCTTTCCCCCGCTCATAAAGTCAAGACGCTCGCGCACGAGCTGGCGCATTCGATGCTGCACGATCCGGCAAAGCAGGTCGTCGATCCCGTTGGCCGAGAGCATGCAGAGATCGAGGCCGAGAGCGTCGCGTACATCGTCTGCAACGAACTCGGCATTGACTCCGGGAAGTACAGTTTTGGTTACATCGCACACTGGGCGCGGGGCGGTGATGAGGCGATCAAAGGCATTGAGGAATCCGCAGCGCACATCAACCGTGTTGCCCATTCGATCCTCAACGCGTTACAGGCGCCTACACCTCCCACTCCGGACACGTGGGGGCAGAGAACAGTAGTACGGCCTGACGAAGCTCAAGAGCTGAGTGATGCAGTGATGATGGCGCTGTCCGTGGGAGGAGCAGACACAGACTGGCGGAACCGCCGCACACAGAGATTGGCCTGAAGACTTCCCACTTTGTTGTTTTACCTAACGTGAAAAGTGGACGCAGTTTCCCGTCAGCCCAAGCTCAGCTCCACATCATGGAAGGCGCGCCACGATCAACTGGTTCCCCGCTTTCCCCGCATAGGCCTCGTACAGCGCGGTATGTTGTGAGCCACTGGCCCGTCCGACAGTCTTCCCCTTGGTCGGCTGGACGAGTGGACGATTGGCACCCGTCACGACGTCATAGAGCCGCAGCTGGGTTTGATTCCCCCAGCCAAACAGCACGTAGCGTCCGTCGATGACAAACGGAGTCACGACGTTCCAGAAATGCAGCTCCCGTTGCTTTCCTGTTTGTAGATTGTCAACCATGAGGCCGGTGGAGTTTCCCGTGTTGGGGGACACCGGCGCCCACACAACCACATTTCCAGAAATCATGGCCCCTGTCAATCGAGTCGCTTTCTGGTTAAGGGAGCGAATGCGCCTCGTATTGCGATTGATCAGGACGATCTGGGAAGTGGCGTTTGGGTTCTTGGGACTCGGGTTGAACACCTTCTCGACGCAAATCCGATCGCCGGAGATGCTGGGAGCGAAATAATTCCAGTTGTTGAATTTGTCTCCCTCGGCAACTTGGGATCGCTTGCCGGTTAAAAGGTCGTAGGTCTCCAGGACGTTCTGTCCCCCTCCCGGTCGCTTGGCATACGCCGTAAAAACGACGATATGTCCGTCGCTCCTCGCGCCCTGTGGGCCAAACGGCACGCCCTCTATGGCGGGACTATCCACGACGACGCTTCGCCCCGTGGCTATGTGGTGCGCAATCAGTTCCCAGTCATGGCCGCCGTCCACTTCGTAGTAGTGATAGCGGCTGTACACGACCCATCCATTCAGATCGGAGTAAATCGAAACATTCCAACTACGTTGCTCCGTGAAGATGGCACGGGGCTTGGAGGCGACGAGATGCCCGTCGGAGATATGCAGGGCAGCGGCATAAAACGTGACATGAAACTTGGTGAAGGGCGGCGGCACGGGTTTGCATCCCGGACACAGGTTCATGTTTGCGTGCCTCGGACTGGCCAGTGCATAGACCACCGTAGAGTCGCTGACGGCGTATGTGTCGGGATTTACGTTTTGACTTGGAACCTTGATCGTGGTCGTGAGGGGCGATGGCAAAGATCCGCGGTCGGAAGTTGCAGCAACGGCTGAGCCCGGCCATGCTGCACTCAAGGCCAAAAGCACAAGCACAAACCCAAGGGTCGCTGAGTAGAGCGTGCGAGACATTGTGTATCCCTCTCTGGCACGCAGCCCGGTTCACACCAGGGGACTTTATTGTTTCGCGCCGGGTTAATCATAAACTTCAGGCGCTCGGTTTGCCTATAGGCCCCCGACCCTATCTTCTGCGATCCGCAATCCCGGGTCAGTCAGGGCAGATTCGCAAGATTGTCGGCACGCGATCTACATTCGACGTAGAAGGACGCGACCGTCGGTTTCTGGCAGCGCTGCCAAATATGGCATCGACCTCAAGTCGCTTCTGCTCGAGGTGGAAGACAACTTTCGGGCCGTCGTTTCGATCCTGCCATGACACATTTGCAACAACGCGTACAACAACTACGCTGGAACTCGGTGGATAGGAGGGGACGTTATCTGGCGATTTTACGGCGGAGATGGACACTGGTGGACAACCTGGTACCCCCTGATTGCGACTCTTAATCACTAGGTTCGGGGTTCGAGTCCCCGGGCGCTCACCACAATTTCACCAATGATTTAACCAAAGTTGCCCACGTCGCACTGGCTTGGCACGAGCCGCTGGAAGGCTCCGCTGCAATCGCGCTGCAGATTTAGGCGTAAACAGGTTGGGGGACCACTCGAGCGTCCGATGGCGACGGATGCCACGTTCGCCGTGGTCATCTAGCTCGCGGCTAAGCTCACCAAGGAGAACCCATGCCCAACAATCGCGAGTGCATCTCGTGGAAGCCGGGCTATTACGCTGAGGACGGCAGTTTGGCCTTTGGCGGCTGGCTCTGGCATTACGAGCTGACGCCGGATGGATCATCTGCAACGAAAGTCACGCTCAGCTACGACTGGACTTCGGTGTCTGAGGCCATGCGGCAGCGGATCGGGTTCCCTCCGTTCCCTCGCGAACACCTGAGCAACTCGCTTCAGCACCTCGATGAACTCGCGTCCATCAGTGCCAGAGACCACTCCGAAGCGTAATAGTAGGCCATAGGCTACTATTTGCCTCTCGATTTGTAGGCTGCACCCTACTTTTCGTTGGACATAAAGTAGGTTATACCCTACTATCTAAATATGGCCACCTTGAGAAACCGGCGATCGGCCGCGCTCCGACGGCGACAGCTTGACCGCGAGATCGAACCCTTCGTGACGCGGCCACCAGCGCGACCGCCCCAAGGGTGGATCGCTGGGATCCGCGATGCCATCGGCATGTCGCGCACGCAACTGGCGCGCCGGATGGGCATCAAGCAACCTTCCCTTCTCGAACTCGAACGCGTAGAGCTGACGGGCCAACTCACACTCGACCGCCTCGAGAAGGCGGCCCAGGCCCTCGATGCACACGTTGTCTACGCGGTCGTTCCCAATAGCGGATCGTTCGATGGGATGGTCAAAGCACGGGCCGAGGAGCTTGCGCGTTCCATTGTTTCGCGCACCGCGCATTCGATGGCGCTCGAGTCTCAGGGAATTGACGACGCTGAGCAGACCGTGCGGATCGCAGAACTCGAAGATGAGCTCATGCGAAACCCTCGCACACTCTGGAACGACAACGTGTGAGGTTTGAATATCCACCCGGTGCAACACCGATTGATCCAGATGAAGCGGAGGGACTTTTACTCCCTCTCGAAACGCAAGCTCAGCTCAACGAAGCTGAGTCGCTGAACATCGAGAACGCAACCGTGGCGATGTTGTCCAGGCCGGCGCCTCAAACCTTCCCAACGGATGTGTTGCTGAGAGATCTCCACCGGAGAATGTTTGATCAAGTTTGGATGTGGGCTGGCGCGTATCGGAACTCAAACAAGTCCATCGGTGTGGACAAGAGCACGATCTCGGAGCAAATCCGAAATCTGTGCCTCGACGCTCGCGCTCGACGGGACGCCCAAGATGACGGCGACGAATTGTGCGCATGGTTCCATTGGAGGCTCGTCTGGATCCACGCGTTCGTCAATGGGAACGGACGACACGCGCGCCTCGCCACCGACCAACTTCGACGATTACTGCGTCTTCCTCCATGGGCGTGGGGTAACCAGTCGCTGGACCGCGAGGGAGAAACGCGCAGCGCATACATCGCAGCACTGAAGGCTGCGGACGACGGGAACCTTAGACCACTGCTCGCATTTGTTGGCGCGTCATAGGCCGGCCTGCGCCGCATTTGCGCTGCAAAACTTCGTTGTCCAGCGTATTTCTACGGCGTCCGTCGTCGTCTAGCGGTCAGATGAATCGGCGTGTGGACGCCACTAATGGACGTCCAGGGAAATCGCTGGAAATGTGAGCGAGGAACTCTTAATCACTAGGTTCGGGGTTCGAGTCCCCGGGCGCTCACCAAAATTTTCCGCGTAATTACGCCACAAATCGGGGGTCGGGACGCCGACAGGGGCCGCGGAAAAGCCCGTTTTGGGGACCTGCGCTGCAGTTGCGCTGCAGTTTGAGCTTGACGTCTTCTCCTGAATTACGTTTTTCACCGGCTCGGCAGATCTGATTCTGTGGGAGGAGGCGCGTAGCCCAGACCACCAGCCGGCTCGATTGGCAGTAAGCACACACTGCGACGCTCTCGTGTGACCCAACTCCCGGACCCCCGCCCCAGTTGTTTGCACTGTGGATATCTGATTCTGGCGGACAGCTCAAACAAACGCACTCCAGGACTGGACTTCCAGAAGGGTGCAGGCAGTGGAGATCTCCCTGGGACTCTGCCGAAAATCCGCCACCGACCGAAGTCACCTCCTCACTGCGGGGGATGATGCGTCGCCAGAATCGTGGGTGAAGACGGTTCCGGTACCCCAAAGGAAGTTGGAGCCGTCGCGCGGCCATCCAGCCAGAAGAACGCCGCCGTCATGATTGAAAGCTATGCCTCCTAGACCTTCACCGTACCCCAAGTTAGGCAAGTCGGCAGACACGCCCCAACTGCCGCTGACAAGATGATACACGTCGACCGCTCCAACATACGAGCCGTCGGTGAGGGGTGCACCCGAGCTGCCAACCGCGGCTGTTTTGCCGTCGCCGCTCAGTGCGACCGGGAACCCGAACCACTGGGGGCGACCCGCGTTCGGATCGCGCAGCTCGACGGGCTGGGTCCAGTGTCCAGCATTGTGTGTGAATACCTCGGCTGATCCGACTGGAGCTTTTGTCTGGCTCCCCACTCCTGGGGCTCCAATGACAGCTGTGTTGCCGTCATCACTCAACCCGACCCAGCTGCCAAATTGACCGACGCGGACGCTAGGAAGGAGTGTGGCGAGCTTCCATCCAGCCGAACCTTTATGGAAGACCTCGGCCTTACCTCCCCGCGGGACGTTAAACTGCGGCACTCCGGCCAGGATGGTACGGCCGTCAGCGCTGATCGCGAGAGCCCTTCCGAAATAGTCGTACCTTGCCGCCTTGCGGCCCAGGCTGAGCCTCGCCTTGTTGCTCCACCGTCCGTTGAAATGAAACACGTACACGGAACCCGCGCCTACCTTGCCGTTGACGCTGTCGTAATCGCTACCTACCGCGGCGGTGTCTCCGGAGGCGCTCAGCGCGACAGAGAATCCAAACCCGTCATTCTTCTTTGCTTTCTGTCCCAGGTTCAACTCCCTCGGTTTGCCCCAGTGGCCTCCGGCGAAACGAAACACCTCGACTGCACCGTGCCACTTTCCCTTGATCTTGCGCCCGTGACCAAAACCAACGAGAACCATGTTCCCATTCGCGCTGAGCGCGACGCTCTCGCCGAAATACTCACCACCGTGAGCCGCGGTGCCCATATTCAGCGCCGCTTGATCCGTCCACGTCGTGCCTTCGAGCCGAAATACCTCGACAGCTCCAGCTTCGGACTTGGCGTTAACAGTACGCGTCCCGTCCGTTATCAGAGCAGTGCGGCCATCCTTACTAAGCGCAACGGTGCGCCCGAAAGAGCCGCTGTGATGAGACTGGAAGGCGATCTTTAGCCGGGCCTGTAGAACCCACGGGCCCCCGGATTCAACGGCCAGGCGCCAAGAGGCTGGCGCTGGACCCGCTGGCGCCTCTCTGCTTAAACCCGCAGGCCGAGCCTGAACCTGGCCGGCAGAGAGCGTGGCCGGGAGCATGAGCGCACACAGCCCGAGGGAAACGACGAGCCGGACGATAACCAACCGGTGCCAGCCGTCGCTCGATGAACCACACGTCGGAACGCGACGGGAAAAGTTGATGTTCACTGTAGCCTCCTTCAGCCACTGGTCGGTTTCAACCCGGACGTGCCAAAGGAGGATCGTGAGACGCCGCCCCGGGATTCCGGGGCATCGACTGGCCTAGCAGCTTATGCTACACCTCGCGGCAGATCGCCCCCAAGTCCGATCTCCAACACTGACGGAGTCGACAGTAACATCTGGCTCCGAAGGTCAGATCACGGCTCTACCGCTCAGTAAGGAGCTCTACAATCTGCCTTAGCGATCCGCCGTAGTCCGACCCACTCAACCCAGATATCCCCTGCGTCGGCCACCCACATTGCCCCGCAACCCGTCAAGAGCGAATGCAAGCCCTCACCTCGGCAACCCGACGCTCTGCATCCACCGTAGGGGTCGGTAGCGGCGCCGGAGGCGGCTCCGTGCTCTGGCGTGCTGCGATCTCACGAAGGACCTTAGCTGTCCACGTATTGAACGAGCTCGAGACGACGCCGGGATCGGCCGTGACCAGCTTGATCAGCATTTGCAGGCACCACTCCTGGGAGCGAACACATCGCGGAGATGCTCCCAAGCGCAACGAGTCCCAAAGCGCATAGTTCTCGGCGTGACAGATGGCGCCGAACTCATCTATCTGGGGCTGGACCCGATTCGGTCAGCGTTGGACTCCCTGATCGAGGTAGACAAGGCCTTTCGCAGGCTGCTGCGAGGCGAGGTACACTTAACCTCTTGACGTGATCTAAACAGATGTTCAATCATAGGGCTGAACATGCGTTCAACCGGTGACGTTTCCGCTGCAGACCGGGTGAGAGATGCCGCCATCTCTCTCTTCGGAGAGCGCGGCGTGGGCGCGGTCACCATACGGGAGATCGCAGCCAAGGCCAAGGTGTCGCCGGCCTTGGTCATTCACCATTTCGGATCGAAGGACCAGCTGAAAGACACTGTCGACGCGTACGTTGCTGGCTTCTTTGGGTCTTTACTAGACGAACTGGGTCGTGTCGAGGACGGCCGCGCGAATGCATCGTTAGCGGAGTTGTTTGCGACCAGCCTCGAGCAGAGGCCAGACCTACTCGGCTATGTCCAGCGGCTACTGCTTGACGATGGCTCGGCAGGTGATGCGCTGTTCGATCGCCTGTTTGAGAGCACACATTCTGCCATGCAGCGATTAACTGACGCGGGGGTTGTTCGAGCTGCTGAGGACGACCAGACGCGGGCTGCGTTCCTGCTCGTGAACGACCTCGCCGCGGTTCTGCTTCGCCGGCACATTGAGCGCGTGATCGCGGTAGACCCCTTCTCAGGGATCGGTATGAGGCAGTGGACCTCGGTGGTGATGGACGTGTACACCAATGGCATCTTCAAGTCGGCCCAGCTCATGCCGAGCCCGCATGATGGCGACGAAGCGGAAGAAACGTGACTCCCATTATCGAGACGAGTGGACTCACGAAGACATACGGATCAACGGTTGCGCTCGACGGCCTGGATCTCCGAGTGGAGCAGGGGCAGGTGTTTGGCTACCTTGGCCCGAATGGAGCTGGGAAGTCGACGACTATACGCCTTCTCCTGGACCTCCAACGGGCGACCAGAGGAAATGCGCTTGTACTCGGACACGACTCGCACGTCGAAAGCATGGAGATTCATCGCAAGGTCGGTTATCTTCCTGGCGAGCTGGCCCTCTTTCCTCGTATGACCGGGCAGCAACACATTGATTGGTTTGCGAAGGCTCGAGGCCAGGCAGACAAAGCCCTCGCTCGCCGACTTGTCGACCGCTTCGCGGTTGAACTCCATCGGCCGGTGAAACAGCTCTCGAAGGGCAATCGCCAAAAGATCGGGATCGTGATCGCGTTCATGTCGTGCCCAGAACTGCTCATACTTGACGAACCGACCAGCGGCCTCGATCCACTCATGCAGGCGGAGTTTGAGAGGCTCGTTCGAGAGACGGTGGCCGATGGAAGAACGGTCTTTCTGTCGTCACATGAGCTCGGCGAAGTACAGCGTCTCGCCGACAACGTAGCCATCATCAAACAAGGTCGGCTCGTCATCTCGGATTCGGTGGCACACCTCCGTGCAACGATGCCACGCCAGGTTGAAATCCAGTTCGTCGGAGCCGCTGACCGGTCATGGTTCGATGATTTACAGGGGGTTGAAGTCCTCGGGTGTGAGGGTGACCGCGTTCGGTTGCGGTTGACGGGCGAGCTCGAACCATTGCTGCGCGTGGCCGTGGAACATCATCCGGTTGAGCTCAGCTCTCAGCAGGCGGATCTCGAAGAGCTGTTCCTCGAGCTCTACAGAGATCAGAGCGCTGACGAGGTCCGCCGGTGAAAGCCGAAATCGCACGACTTGATCTGCGGGCTCGCAGGCGGAGTTTGATCGGCTACGCGGTTGGCCTTGGGCTCTACACCTTTATCGTCGTTGCCATTTATCCGGAGTTCAAGAACACTACGAGCCTCAATAATTTGACCAAGGGCAACTCTGCCGCGGCCGCTTTGTTTGGCGCCACCGGGAGCATCACATCACCGAGTGGCTGGCTGAACGCAAACATCTTCGAAAACTTCTTCCCGTTGATCCTGCTTCTCGTAACGGTCGGCTACGGCGCATATGCACTTGCGGGCCAGGATGAAGACGGAACGCTGTGCCTGCTCACGGTTTTGCCCATTTCGCGTCGAGAGATCGCTCTCCAGAAGGCCCTCGTCATGGCTACGCTAGCTGTGGTCCTCGCGGTAGCCGTGGCTGCATTCACCGTATTGGGGCGCTCGTTTGATGTAAGCGTGCCGGCGACTAATGTTGCCGAGGTTTCACTTGCTGTCGCGGTCATGGCGATTGATTTCGGACTACTTACGATGGCGGTGGGGGCACTGGCCGGCCGGAAGTCGACCGCCCTGGCCGTCGGGGCGACGCTCGCCGCGGTTTCGTACATCCTGAGTGCACTTGCCCCAGTCGCGGCTTGGATCCGGCCAGCGAAGTATCTGTCGTTGTTCTACTGGTCCGTCGGGAACGAGCAGGTCGCGTCGGGAGTTGACGCTGTTGGCTGGCTGGTGCTCATAGGTGTGGGTCTCGCGGCCCTGTGGCTCTCTGTTGCAGGCTTTCGCCGTCTGGACGTGCACTGACAGTCCCGTCCTCGCATGGCCAGAATCTCTCGACCGACAAGCGGTTATCTGCTCAGCCGCATCTCAAAGTCAGAGAACTTCGAGCAACGACCACATTGGCTCCCGGCTCCAGTGCACGCGACTTGCAACGGCAAATTAAGGCGCGACATGCTGACAAGAGGTCCGCGGCGACGAGTAACGTGACCGACCCAAGATCAACGTTCTCGTCGCGCGCGAGGATTGTCCGGGCTTGCCCCAAGCCCAAACACAAGGGAAAAGAGTGCCCGGCGCTAACCCGATTGGTCGCACGCCGGACCGGAACTGAGGAGCGGGGTTAATGCGATCTTGCATGGTTGGGACGGCTTCGCGTGGCGAGGGTGCTGCCTACGTTGAGTTTGGTAGACCCGGCCCCGGCGGGACAGGAGATGGGTTTCAGATTCAGCGGAGCATCAGGCTTCTGGCGGAGGTTGAGCATTCCTGCTATTCCGTCTTTGGCCGATCTGCTGAACTGAGCCTCGTGGGGAAGGTGGTACGTCTGCTCGACGAATCTGATGACGGATCTGAAGTCCAGGGGCTGGTGGTAGATCAGGTGAGGGACAGCATAGGGTGAAACAACGATTAGCGGCACCCGGGGTCCCAATGCATACAGGGATTCCGATGGGGGTGCGACGTGGTCGTAGAACCCGCCAAAGTCGTCCCATACCAAGAGAATGACCGTACTGCTCCAGAGCTTTGATCGCATGATCGTGTCAATCCGGCTGACGGTCCAGTTCTGTCCGACGCACTCGCTGGCAGGGGGGTGATCACTGGTAGCCAGGTCGGTTGTCAGCCAACTGATCGCCGGAAGCTTGTTCGACTTCACGTCGGCATCGAACTGGCTTGTGTTCACTACATTCGTGTTCCACTGCTTCGATTCTCGGATTTGCTTTATGGAGTCGAATGTCGACCAGATGTACCCGAAGGAGCCCTGGGGAGGTGCGTAGTATTTCCAGCTAACGCGGGCAGCATTGGCCTCGTCGGCCAGCGTCTTTGCGGTGAAACACGGATAGACTTGTGAATACTTATTCTGGCTGTATATCTGAGCGGAAACCCCAGGGCCGGCATCGCATCCCCAGGATCTCAGCGCGCCGAGGTGTCCGGGGTTGTCGATCACATTCAAGCTTTGACCGGCGATTGCGGCCAGATGATTAGGGAAGCTGCCGCCTATGACTGAAGAGAAGAAGTGATCAGCCAAACCGTAGGCGCCGGCATACGCCCAGTAGCCCGGTATCTGTTGCTGTGTGTATTGGGACTCAGAGACATCGCGACCGTTCTGGACGGCATTGGGAATGCTGAAAAATCGGTCCATCTTCCCACCGTCGATCGCTTTGAGGGCCATGTGGCTGCCATGACCCAGGTCGACCTTGAGTGAGTCCGGCGTCACTGTCATGGGGACCATGCCGGCGCCCTGTTTAGCGATCTGTTGCGCCGTCAGCCCCGGGGAAGCGTCCGAATAAGTTGTCGAAGCTGTGATTCTCTCGGATGATGATGACGACGTGCTTGATGGGTCCACAAGTCGAATTCGGACATCTAACCGAGGAGGCGAAGAGATCGGCGGGCCAGAGGGAAAGTGTTAAGCCGGCGATCGCCAAGAACAGTGACACCACGAGAGCCGCGGACCGCGTGTTTTTGGGCTTGATACTTGTCAAGCGCCGGGGCGCGGCTCTATGGTCCGTTTTACGAAGGGGGAGGCGACCCGGGTTTGTGCCCATAAACCCGGGTCGCAAGAGAGTGGATGAGCGAGATTGTTTGGAATCCAGGGCGCTACGCGTTTTCATCCTGAAGCGTTTCTGATCGGGCCAGCACCTTAAACACTTTGCTTCTCGACTGCAGCTGCGTCTGGGGTGAGCTGGTCGGCGGTCGAAAAATCGAGGGGGACGGCCGGTGACGAAGATTGCCGTCCGTGGCGGAGCAGGACCGAGGCGACGAGGGAGGCTGGAGACGTCCCCTTACTGAGGAACTCGTCCGCACCAGCCGCTAGCGCTGCGCCGCGCGAAGCGCTCTCCATCGTCAAAACGATAACCTTTGTTTCGGGCAATCGAGCCTTCATGACCCGCGTTACTTCGATACCGTCGATGGTTGCCATGTGGATGTCCAGCAGCAGTACGTCGGGCTTCACCGCCTCGGCGAGCTCGATGGCGCTCTGGCCGTCGCGCACTTCGCCCACGACCTCAATGCCGGGATACGTTCGCAGAAACGCGGACATCCCCTCTCGAGCGTGACGTTCGTCGTCGGCAATGAGCACACGCATCAGAACTCCACGGCTGGACCGACACTGCCTCCTGGCGACCGCAGCGTCCATGTACTCAGTATCCGGGAGGCGGATGCTTGACGCATCAGGCTAAAAGCTAGATTCGCGTGACATTTAAGGGGGTAAAGGGAGCACCTATCGGTACGTCAAAAGCTGAGGGTGTGTACAACAAATGTAGTGCCATATCGCGACGACACACTCGTACCTAACGCGAAGGGAAGGTATCCTAGTTCTGGTCGAGGGAAGCCAGCCCGGATCGAAGTGCGTAAAGGGCAGCTTGCGTTCGGCTGGCTAGGTGGAGTTTCGCGAGTATGCTGCTGACGTGCGTACGCACCGTTGCCTCGCTAACCTTCAGCCCCGTAGCAATGTCATGGTTGCTCTGACCCTGAGCCACGAGCTTCAGCACTTCTACCTCACGGGGAGTCAGGGGGTCCGCAGTCTCGGGTCTGCTCTCCCCAGCCACTATCTCACGAAGGAGCTTACGAGCGATCTGAGGATGAAGCGACGATTCACCGCGGTACACCTGATAGATTGCCTGAATAAGCTCGTCGGGTCCTGAGTCCTTCAGAAGGTACCCCAGTGCTCCCGCCTTCAACGCTGGGAGCACCTTGTCGTCAGTGGAGAAGCTGGTAAGAACGAGAATACGCGCTGACGGCTCATGTGCCTTTATCTGCTTCACCGCTTCAATTCCGTCGACCTCAGGCATCACCAAGTCCATCAGTATCACGTCCGGGGACAGATCAGCTGCGGCCCGGATTGCCTGGGCTCCGTTCGCCGCCTCGCCGACCACACGAAGCCCCGAATCTGTTGAGAGCAGGGCTCGGATCCCCCGTCGGACCACCACGTGATCGTCGACTACGAGAACCCGGACCGGGCTACTCATGCGGGCATATCCAGCGCAATCGTTGTGCCCTTTCCAGACGAGCTAGTGACGGTGCAGCGTGCTCCGAGCTCCGAGCAGCGCTCGGTCATCCCCCGCAGCCCCATGCCCCCGCTCCTCCAGGCCGTTTCCACGTCGAACCCGCAACCATCGTCGACGATCCGCATTTTCACGCGGGAATCTTCAGTCTTGAGTGACATCTGAACTGTCGTGGCTTTCGCATGTTTTAACACATTGTTCAGCGATTCCTGAGCAACTCGATAAAACGCGTCGGCGGTAACAGGCGGCAGCACGATGTCGGCATCAATGTCGATCACCGTCCGCATACCTGGAATACGCTGCTCTACTGCGGTGAGGCGGGCGGTTAACGCCGCCCCGAGGCCATTTTGTTCCAGGACAGGCGGGGGGCGAAGCTGGAAGATGAATAATCGCATGTCGCGAAGAGCATCCTCGGCAGTGTCCCGCACGTCGCGTAGGTGGCGTGCTGCCATGCTGTTGTCCCCTGCTTCCAGAACACGAGAGCCCGCCTCCGCATACAGCGTGATTCCGTAGAGCGCCTGCGTGACCGAGTCATGTAGCTCACGGGCCAAACGGTTACGCTCCTTGAGCGCGGCCGCCTCCCGAGCCTGCTCGTAGAGGCGGGCGTTCTCGATAGCCACCGCGGCCTGATTGGCAAATGTCAGTGCAAGAGTTCCTTGCTCGCGGGTGTAATACCCCGGGATGCTCGTGGCTAAAGCTGATAAAGCCGATCGTGGTGTCTTTCAGGATAAGCGGAACTACTAACCATGCCCTAGCCTCCTGTTCTCCGGGGACAGCTGAAAGCGGTGAATTCCTGATTGCCGCAGCGGCACTCTCTCGCGACCAGACATCTTCGACGATGATTGGCCCGCGCCGTCGCTCCACCTCGCGGTAGAGCGACGCCTGCGGCATGTCCCAACGGCGCGCGGCCGGCCCAGTCAATGGATGCAGACCTCGGTAGTCAACGATGCGCACTTGGTCTTCCTCACGCAACGCTATCGCGGCCGAGTTGTAGTCAATCACAGTGCGCACGTGATCCAGAATCAGGCCGAGCAGCGGCACGAGATCGAGGGTAGAGCCCACGCTGTGGGTTACGTCGAGCATTGTGGCCAGCTCAGCATTGCGCCGGAGGGCTTCGGCTGCTCTGCGACGAAGGAGGGTAGAGAGCTGCCCTACGAGCAGCGCAACTGCCAGGAAAACGGCCTGTGCCACGAAATCCTCGAACGAAACAAAGCCGACGGTGCCGAACGGACGGGTAAAGAACCAGTTCCACGAGCCCTCCGCAATGAAGGACACGATAACGCCGGGTACCCAGCCTCCGATGGTTGAAGCCAAGAGAACCGGAACGAGAAAGACCAGAGCGACGCTCTGGGAAAAGTCGCCGTTCATCGCGTTGGCGTGAATCAGTATCGGCACGAACATCGTAACCAGTCCTATGCCGAGCGCGGTAGCGAGAACCGGGTGCGGTTCAGACGGAACGGTGATTATGGCTAGACGGCTTAGCGTTGTCGTCAAGCGAGAGGGTAGTTGCGTTAGCGTGCGACGGAAGGAGTATCCCGCCGTATTAGTCGGAGCCGCTCCGCGACTAACATCAACACCGGCGGCGTTCGCGTCCGCAACGTCTCGTTCCATATGGCTACGCTACCAGTTTGAACGGGCGAGGAGCGAAGCCCGAGTGCTCTCGGTCATTCGTTCTTCTGGTTTGCGCGGCTGCCAATGGTGCTAACCTGCTGTGACGACGAGAGTTGGGCTCCGAGTTGGACGTTCGTGGCGAGTGGGACAGGGCTGTAAAAGCTCTATGTGACCTCGCGGTGAACGCTCCTATCTACCACTTTACCCGTACTCGGGGCTCTTGATCATTGAATATCATGCTGGAGAGCCAGCGGTAGCGCCGCATAGAACTTGGCCGACTCTACAACGTCCGCAAGAGCGACCTGGTCAATCGTAGTGTGCGCGTGGACTTCATCGCCTGGGCCGAAGCCGATGCTCGGGATCCCGGCCTTTCCGGCCCAATAGATCCCATTGGTGGAGAAGTTCCACTTCCCGATTCTGGGGTTTTCTCCGAAGACGGACATGTAGGCCTCGACGGCCGATTGGACGAATGGGTGAGACTCCTGGAGGACCCAAGCAGGAAATACTTTCTCCACCGGAAACACGAAACCAGTGTAGCTAGGCTCTTCCCACATTGGAATCCGAATGGTAGCGCTATCGGCGCCGCTGACTGCCCGCAGCTGTTCGAGAACCAGCTCCGGGGTTTCTCCGATTGTCACGCGGCGGTCAAGGTAGACCTCACACGAATCGGGTACGGCGTTAAGAGAGGGAGTGTCGACGGTGACGCTAGTCGGCGACACCGTCCCTTTGCCAATGAATGGATCGTCCGCGAAGGTAGCGGAGAGGTTCTCAAGGCCTTGAATGAAGCGCGCAGCGGGGAAGAGGGGATTGATTCCCAGGTGGGGCATCGCCGCGTGCGAGCTCTTTCCTTTAAATCTTGCAGCCACTTCTACCCGGCCGCGATGCCCGCGGTATATGGACATGCGAGTCGGCTCGCCTATGACAACGAAGTCGGGTCGGATACCCTCGTGCTCGACAAATGCGTGAGGAGCGATGCCGTCGCACCACTCCTCCATGTTTCCGAAGTAATAGAGGGTCATACCCTCCAGAAGACCAAATCGCTTCAGGGCAGCCAGGGCATAGACCATCGGAGGAGTAGACCCCTTCTCATCACATGCGCCTCGCGCGAAAAGGACGCCGTCCTCTACTTTGCCTTCGAACGGATCCCAATCCCACTGAGTCGGATCGCCGATGCCCACGGTGTCGATGTGGCTATCGAAGACGATGGACCTGGGTCCGTTTCCGACTCTGCCGATCACGTTTCCCATATCGTCGAAACGTACCTCGTCAAATCCGAGGGCGCGCATACGCTGGGCGACAGCCTCGCCCACCTCACCTATCTGAGAATCAAAGCTCGGAATGCGGACTAGGTCACGCAGAAAGTCGGATATGTCTCCCGCGCATCGGTCGATTTCACTGGACAGATCCTGTATTCTGCCATCGCGGACGGTCATTGGTTGGCGCGCTCCCTCTACGGTAGTAATCAGCAACGAGTTAGACAGCTCGCATCCGGTGCTGTCTCAGGCGAACCTTCATCGCGTGGGATCCAGCAAACATCTTAACATTCATAAAGATAGCTAATACTAGGCCAAAGAAAGTGATATTGGATTTATCAATTGGTAGGCCCGTAGGATGAGGTCAGAGGCCGTAGACACGCGGAGGTAGCGACGTATGGCGGTAAATCCAGTATCGGCAGTCATTGACCGGCTGCAGGCTGATCAGAGTTTTCGTGTGGAGTACTGCGAGGACCCGGATAACGCACTAGCCTCTTATCATCTTGACAACGAAGACCTTCACGCGCTGAAGACGGGAGATGGTCTTCGGCTGGAACTCATGGGCCTCGGAGAAAAGTGGAGCGAGTTCGTCGCGGCACTTTGCGGCCCCAATCCCGGCGACTGAGCTAGATTAGGCGTACCTGGCCCAGGCGTTAGGCAGGGACGGCGTCGCTTTGGCGACGAGGCTACACTTCGGTCTAGACGGCGTAAGCGCCGCGAAGCTCGATTGGGAGAAGTCGCGCCACCGCCGTCATGGCTAGAGTTCGCGCAATCTCGTCCTGTTGTCGCCGCGGCAGCGCCCGAACCTCAGACAAGTCTACCGGCGGACCAAAAACCATTTTTAGTGTTCCGCCCTCCTCCGACACACCTAACGGGATAATCCGGGCCTTTCGGGCTTCTAGGGCAGTGAGAAAGAGCCCAGTTCCAAGCCGTGCCGGAATGAGAGCGGGCGTGGGGCCGATATCTCCTTCGGGAAATATGCCCACTATTGCCCCAGTCCCGACCGCCTCGAGTGCTGCCCTCACCGACCTGGCTCGCTCCTGAGTGGGCACATTGGCCGGAGCCATGGTAATGAAGCCGAAGGTGCGTTGGAACCGTCCAAAGATGGCCCGGGTCAGCGCATTTGGGATTACGACCCCGAACATGCGATAGTTGTCCCACTCTGAAATGGCTATCCACCTGACGCTCCGTTTGGTGTGCTCGAAGACTGCGCGGCCGGCGATCATGGCTGTCCACGCCAGCCATAGTCCGGGACGCTGATAATGATTTCCCACAATAACCAATGGGCCGCCGACGGATAGATGCTCGACGCCTTTCACTCTGGGCCCAGCGGGCAAGTGAGGAATGAGAAAGCGAAAGTCGTCCCCCAAATTGCGCGGCGAGCCGCGAAGCATGTAGTAGCCGCATTGGACCATATGATGGTACGGCAGCCGGTACTGAGGCGAGGGTGATGAATTCGCATCCGCCGTCTCGCGTCCTGTAAGATTCGCTCCATCAGCTTCCGGGTTGCCGCCAGGTTGGGCGTCAGGCATCTTCATCGCTACTAAACAGAGCCGGCGCGCCAGAGGCCGCGAGATCGAACTCGAGGACGATGCGGGGAGGGAACTCACCGACCGAGAGCTTGCGCGTCAGCTCCGCCAGCGTCTCGGAGGCCAACCTGGCTTGCGTTTCAGATATGACCCCACCACTGCGGGCGGCGTCCAGCTCGTCCTCGTCGAGGAGGGAATGGTTGAGGTGAGGCGATATCCACAGGTCGAGAAACAGGTCGGTGAGAGGTTCCAGTGTAAAGGGATCCGATCCCTTCCAACGAACAGGTTCTAGAGCATCGACATAATAGCCGCGAAACCGGCCCTGTGGCGAATACACGCGGGCTATGTCGTATGGCTCGCCGTTGAACAGGAACCAGACGGCAAGATCACCTGGAACCAGTACCTGGCGTCCGTTTACGACGAGGGGAGCTTTTGGTTGGAGGTGGTGGGCCAGGAGAAGGAGATCATGATCGCATCGCAGCAGCAGCGACTCGAACGTTCGCGCCGCAGCCGGAGGCCTTCTGTAGCTGAAGGTGAACTGCTTCGGCGGCAGCAAAGCGGCCTTATCCGAATCCGGTGGCTATCAGGGTGAGACGCAGCTCGTCTTCGAGATGAGGGTGGATACTCGCGCCGATAATGATGTTCGCATCTTGGGAGACGGCCTGGCCGACGGTCTCGGCCACCGTCTGGATGTCGTGCAGGGTGGTCCCGGGCCCGCCGGTAACATTCAGCAGTATGCCACGGGCACCAGAAATTGAATCCTCCAGGAGAGGGCTGCGCATGGCCGCCTCAGCCGCGGTCAAGGCTCGGTCCTCGCCGGATGCGTTTCCAATTGCCATCAGGGCAGCTCCGCTACGAGACATTACGGCAGAAATATCGGCGAAGTCCAGATTGATGAGGCCTGGTGTAATCACGAGGTCGGCCACGCCGGCTATGCCTTGATTCAGCACGTCGTCGGCGATTTGGAATGCGTCGAGAAGGTTGCTGGTCGGGGGGGCAATCTGGAGCAAGCGCTCGTTGGCAATGACGATCAAGGCATCCACCTGATCTTTGAGCTCGGCGATCCCAGCCTCGGCGATTTCCTGGCGCCGGCGGCCCTCGAACCGAAATGGTCGCGTGACTATTCCAACAGTCAGAGCGCGCGATGATCGGGCAAGATGGGCAACGTAGGGTGCGGCTCCAGTCCCGGTGCCACCCCCCATTCCGGCGGTGACGAACACCATGTCGGCACCAGAAACAGCCTCCTTTATCGACTCCGTGTCGTCCTCTGCGGCCTTCAAGCCGAGACGGGTATCTCCCCCCGTTCCAAGCCCTCGCGTAAGCCGCTGGCCGATGGCAATCTTGTGGCGGGAGCGCGAATTTTGCAGGGCTTGGAGGTCGCTGTTCACAGTGACGAATTCGATGCCCCGAACGCCTGACTCGATCATCCGGTTGATCGTGTTTCCCCCGGCGCCGCCCACGCCGATGACTCTGATCTCGGTAAAGCCATGCGCCCGGCTGTCGTTGGTTTCAGACAAGATCTCGGGAATGATCGGAGTCGACCGTCTCGAATTGTTCAGTTTGCCAGGGTCGAATCCTCCTTTGTGGTCAGACACGAGCCAGCACCTCGCGGGCCAGATCCCGATACGCCTCCACGGCTCGCTGTGCTCCGCTAAGCTCCGTCAGCGGAATTCCGGCCGACGCAGCCTCGAGTATCTTTGAATTGGTTCCCACACTTGTCTCAAACACGAGATCACCCCAGTTGTCGCGGAGATAGGTAGCTACGGTCTTCTCCTCCCTGAGACGGCGATCGAACTTACTCAGCAAGATGCCCAGCACCTTGAGATTGGGGTTGATGTAGAGAATTTCATCGATGCTCTCTTGCAGCATCTGGAGTCCTTGCAACGAGAAATAGCGAGCCTCCGTTGGGATCAAGACCATTTGGGCGGCTACCAGTGCATTGATGGTCAGTAGTCCAAGGGATGGCGGCGTGTCGATCAAAATGAAATCGTAGGATGCGGCCACCTTGCTCAATTGGTCGCGCAAGCGGAACTCTCGCCCCAACTTGTTCATCAATGCTGCCTCAGCACTGGCAAGTGCAAGTGAAGTCGGCAGCAAGTCCAGACGGTTGGCCTTGTCCGAGAAGATTTCGATAATCGGCGGAGGAGCCTTGTGGTCGAGCAAGGCATCGGCGACGGTCTTCTCGACCTGCTGCCCCGCGACGAGACTAGCCGTCAGGTTGCCTTGCGGGTCCATGTCCGCAACGAGAACCCGGTGACCAAGCTGATATAGACAAATTCCGAGGTTAGTGGTCGTGGCGGTCTTGCCGACGCCGCCTTTTTGGTTTGCGATGGAGATGACTCGAGCACTCATGCTATGCCAATGTAGCGGAGTAGGGGCCACGGCTGCCACAGGAAGGTGTCGGTAGGCGGTTGGGGGGAGGCAGTAGACGGTTGACGGTAGGCGGTGGGCCGTAGGCGGTTCGCGGTAGACGGTAGACGGTAGACGGTAGACGGTAGGACGGTAGACGGTAGTCAGTAGACGGTAGACGGTAGACAGTAGACGCGGAGGCCAACCACCTCAAGGGTTGGTCAGATCATGACGCTTTCTGGATGCGACGGAAACGCGGTGGTCCTCACGCACCGAATCGTACAGGCTGCGTCAGAACAATAGAGTTTTCTAATGGATGGTGAAATATACGACCAGTCAATGACGGACAGCCACTTGCCAGCCACGGACCAACCATCCGAACTATTTCTTGCTAGCCACCGGAATGCCTGACTACTCAAGAAAAGGGATGGACCCGCCTGCGGGCGGGCTGTTGCAGACGGGTCCGGGTGGGATAAGGAGGCGTTGAGATAGTGACTACGAGGCGGGCTCGATCACTGATTGCTGGCTGCTGTCAGGGTTGCCTGGACTTTTAATGTCTGCCCTGACCGCCAGACACCGAGGGTAACGGTATCTCCGGGCTTATGTGGCGCGATAGCCTGCTCGAGCGAAACCGAGTTGCCAAGTTTCACCCCGTCGAGCGATGTGATTATATCGTTGGTCTTCAGGCCGGCAGAGGCAGCCGGGCCTCCTGCCTGAACCTTCTGCACCAGGAAGCCTGCAGGATGGCTGGATGTCTTGGTCAGAGGCACAGGATTGAAGAACACGCCCAGATGAGCAAACGGTATGTGATTAATGATGTGAGCCGCGAGCGGAGCAGCCACATTACTTGGAATGGCGAAGCCCAGACCTTCGGCGACAGTGGCATTTGGATCTCCCGACCCAAATAGGTTGTTATTAGAGCCGCCTTGAACGGATCGATCGATTGCGGTGTTAATGCCGATCACGTGACCGGTCATGTCGATCAAGGGCCCGCCACTGTTGCCGTGGTTAATGGCAGCATCCGTCTGCAGCATGTCGGTCTGTGGCAGCACTGAAGCTGAGCGATGTTCGCCGCTGATGATCCCAGCGGTGACGGTGTTGCGAAACGTTCCGAGAGCATCGCCGATGGCGACGACAGGCGCCCCAAGCTGAACGGTGGAGCTGTTGCCGAATTGGGCGACGGCGGGAACCGGTCCGGCGATCTTCACGACGGCGACATCGTTTGTGACGTTCGCTCCGACCAGTGTGCCGGACCGCGTGGTTCCGTTTCCCAATGTGATGGTGAAGTTCTTGGAGCCGTTGACGACGTGCGCGTTGGTGACGATATCACCTTTGTTGTCCACGATGAAGCCGGAGCCGATCACTGTGCCGGCCGGCTGCGGCGACGAGAATGGATCAAACGAATTGTTCTGAGCGGGCAGCGTATGTGAGATCTCGACCACCGCCGGGCCTACCTTCTTCACGACTCCCTCGGCGTTGGTCACGGGGACGACAGCTCCGTCTGCTGAAGACTGACTGGATGAAAACGGCTGAATCACCGTGGTCGTGTTGCTGGGGCTCTTAGTGCCGGTACTTGCGGCGATAGCGCCCACGACCGCTCCAGCGATCGATCCGAACATCGTGCCCAAGAGCACGAGAATGATGACGGACCCAATGCCAACCCTGCGCATAATCTTTATCCCTCAAGCAGTACCTTGTCTATGTAACCCATTATCGATTCACGAGATTAAAGGCACATGGGAAGATGTAGCTGTGCGCGGGAGTGCACGCAAGGCGATCACTTAGTGAAAGTGGCGGATGGGGTGGGATTCGAACCCACGAGACGGTTGCCCGCCTACGGCATTTCCAGTGCCGCGCCCTAGGCCAGACTAGGCGACCCATCCAATTGCGCTAAAGCCCAAGGCTGTCGCGCTCGCGCGTGCCCGGGCCCTCAGTCTCGGCTGAGTATATCAAATAAGATTGAGACTTTCCCGACCCGTCTGAACGCTATCTGGAGACGTTCTTGGGCACCAGGGCTAGCCGGATCACCCCGTCACGGGAAACACCTGGGTGCTCATGGGAACGCGAAAAGCAACTGGATGACCTTTATCGAAGTAGACACGGGGGACTCGGACGCTGAGCCGGGTCAAGACCTCGTAGCTAATAGTGCCGGCCCACGCGGCAACATCATCCGCGTTGATCGTTTCATCTCCGGACCGGCCAATTATCACTACCTCATCGCCTTCCATGACGCCGCCCACGTCGGTAAGGTCGACCATGAACTGATCCATCGCGACCCGGCCTACTATCGGTACTCTCCGTCCACGAACAAGAACCTGGCCCGTCTTGTACACGCTTCTAGGCATGCCGTCGGCATAGCCAAACGGGACCAGCCCGATCACGCTCGGACGGGAGCATCTGTACTCGGAGCCATAGCTTATGCCGGTGCCCTCAGGGACGGAACGTACGCGAGCAAGTAGAGAGCGGATTGTCAGTATCGGTTGGAGGTCGACGGCTCGTCGGACAAATTCGGACGGGTAGTAGCCGTACAGCGAGATGCCGCATCTCACCATGTCGAGGTGCATCTCCGGGAATTCGAGGGCGGCGGCCGAAGCGGCCACATGGTACATGCGGAACGTGAAGCCATGTTGCTGCAGCATCTTCCTTGACTGATTGAACGACTCGAACTGCTGCCACACAGAGTCTTTGGCGGGTTCGTCGGCAGAGGCGTAGTGCGTGAAGAGGCCTTCGGGGTCCAGATTTGGGAGCGATCTCAGCTCCTTGACGAAGTCGAGCACCTCGGCCGCGAGAACCCCGTATCTCGTCAGTCCAGTGTCGATCTCGACATGATACGGCAAGATCCTACCGGCCGTCGCAGCGGTGGCCGAGAGAGCCCGGGCGAGATCGAGGGATGCTATCGCGGGGGTGATGTTCAGAGCCACGCAGGATGGCGCATCGCTTGGAGAGATAGGGCCAAGTACCAGAATGGGCCGCTCAATTCCGGCATGTCGCAGAGAGATCGCTTCCGGGAGCGTGTACACGGCCACGCGGCTCACGCCCGATGCGAACATAGTTTTGGCGATCATGATGGCGCCGTGCCCGTAGCCGTCCGCCTTGACCACGGCAAGAAGCTCTACGTCGCTTCCGATGAAGCCGCGCATATTGGCCACATTAGAGCGGAGACGGTCCAGATGAATCTCTGCGCGCGTGGCAGGGAGCTCAGGATTGGAGTCTACACCCGGCTGCTCAGACGGCACCGTGTCGGACTCGATCACGATTCCTCCTCCACCACCAGCAACCGGACGATGTCGTTCTCGTCGATCGTGCCCACGATCATCCCGTCCTTGATTACCGGCAAGAAACTAACTCGTCGGTCGAGCATCATGCCGGCAGCTGTGTCTATATCGTCGTCCGGATCGATCGCTATCACGTCGGTGGACATGAGGTCGGCGGCGGTTGTTGCCAGGACCTTCTCGATCTCACGGTCATCTCGGCGGCTCTCTATCGGAACTGAAACGCCCAGCAGCGAGAAGTATTTGGGCAAGTGCGGGCTGGCGTGCTTCGCGATCATGTCGGACGCGGTTACGACTCCCACGACACGCCTGTTCTCATCGACGATCGGGATGTGTGAGCTGTGTGCCTCGGTCATCATACGGGCCAAATCAGTAACGAGGGTAGAGCCCGTTGCCGTGGCGAAGTCCTTCCGCATCCAGTCACTTACGTTCAAGCCGTTTCCCCCTTTGATTACCGGGCGCGCTCCTTCTTGTCAGAGTCGCCCCGGGTGACTATTGTCAATGTCTTTGAGTGATACGGAGCCTCTCGACCGGAATATGTGGTGTAAGGTCCGAGGCAAGAGTTCCGGCGTCTCCGAGGGAAGCCCGAATGCTGTCGCCGGCCGCTCCGTGGATCCATACTCCGGCGATCGCCGCCTCGCGGGGGCTCATTCCCTGGGCCAGCAAGCCACCGATAGTACCGCTGAGAACATCTCCCGTGCCGGCGGTCGCCAGATTTGGCCCCCCAGTGGTGTTGACGGCGGTAGTTCCTGAGGGATCGGCGACTATGGTGTGGGCTCCCTTCAGGACCACAACGACCCCCCACTTCAGTGACATGCTCCGGGCTGCCTCAAACCGGTTTCGCTGAATCTTTGGGACGTCAGTGTCCATTAGCCTGGCCATTTCACCGGGATGAGGTGTGAGGACCAGTTCTCTTGGCACGTGGTCCCACCACGAGTCCCAGGCGGCGATTGCATTAAGCCCGTCGGCGTCGAGTACTCCAGGGATGGCGGAGTCCGCTTGCCGTTGGAGGAATTTTCGTACGAAACTCACAGTGCTGGAATGCGAGCCCAGCCCAGGGCCCACGACAAAGGCTTCGGCCTTTTCCACTTGGGCGCTTATCAGCGGTACTTCATCTTCGGTGAGGTGATCGATTGAGTTCTCGAGGTGGGCGAATATGGGCTCCAGGATGGCGCCGGCAACTACGTCTTGAACTCGGGAGGCCACGGCCATCTCGACAAGTCCGGCTCCCGCCCGGTAGGCGGCTGACGCAACGAGGGCCGGCGCGCCACTAAAGTCCCGGCTACCAGCCACGACCAGAACCCGGCCATTCTTTCCTTTATTACTGTCGGGTGAGCGTGTCGGCAGCATCGAAGCGACGTCCTCTTCGGTGGTGACGAAAGAGGTGACTTTGCCGACGAACTCAGACAATCCGAGGTCTACGATCTCGACTCTTCCCGCATATTCGGCGCCGGGGAAGCACCAAAGTCCTCTTTTGGCCATGCCCAACGTAACGGTTAGAGTGGCCCTAAACGCCGGTCCGTCGACTTGACCGGTGTCCGCATCGATGCCTGTGGGAATATCGATGGCAATTCGCTGTGCGACCGGAGCCCCGTTGACTGTATCCAGGATCTCGGCCAAGATACCCTCAATCGCGCGCCGCGGTCCTGTGCCCAGAAGGCCGTCAACCACTGCGTCGCACTGCCCCAGCTCTGCCCGTATCTCTTGAATAAGTCTCTTGTCGTCGGAGCCGCCAAGGACGGCAAATCCCTCATCAACTTCCCGTTTGTAGGGGACGACGACAACTCTGCTTCCGCCATCACGCAGCCGCCGGGCGCAGACGAGGGCGTCACCGCCGTTGTTGCCCGGACCAGCCAGAATCAGGACTCCACGACCTGGAGTCACTCGTTCTGCCACCGCAGTGCCGGCCAATTCCATAAGCCGGCCGAGATCGCCGCCGCGCTCGGCGAACCGTCTCTCGGCTGCTCGCATTTCATCTGCGGTCACGAGTGGGATCATTCTGCTTTCTGCCACCCAAAGGAGACCGCCGCGGCCAGCCCGCGGGAATGAGTGATGCTGACGCTGATAGCCGTGATGCCGCGGTCTTCAGCCACCTGGCGCGCCCGGCCGTAGATGGTCACTTCCGGCTTGCCTTCGGGATTCGGCAGGATCTCGATGTCACGCCATCGTATTCGCCTGATGCCGATTCCCAATGTTTTTGAGATGGACTCTTTAGCGGCAAAGCGTCCCGCCAGCCGCTCCACCCGGCCGCGGCAGTACTGCTGCTCCCGAGGCGTGAACACACGATCGAGGAAGCGCTGGTTGAAGCGATCCAGAGTGGCGGCTATCCGGTCGATCTCAATGAGGTCGATGCCTGGAGCAGCATGAGGAACGTCACGCATCATGTCAGGCGCTCCGACGTCTTTCTTTCGAAGGATCTTTGCGCCGGCGTTCAAGCGTTTCCTCGGACCGCGAATCCTTCCTGTTCGGAGGTCATGACGCTAAAGGGAAGGGAGAGCGCCACGTCCCCGTCGAGCATGAACTGCAATTGGTGAACGCCGGCGTGCTCGAAGGTGAGGTTATCAAAGCCTATGATCAAGTTCGTCTCGTTGGCCGGCTCCGGAACCTCGAGGTTCATCGGGGGGCCGCCGGGGAGGATCTCGTTGCCGGAAGGACCGAGCATCTGGATCTGGGCAGCGTGATCGCCCGAGGCGAGCGAAGCCACGATGACGACATAGAAGCGGGGATAGTTGGCAGGTAGTGACGCGAAGCTTATGTTGCTGAAGATACCGATAGCGCTTATTTTGCCGTCCTCGCTGGTAAGCGCGTAGTCACACAGGAGTGCCATCCTCACGCGATCATCGAAGGCCCCACCGAACATCTACACTCCAGAACCGTGATTTCTCAAGGCCGGCCTAAACGGCCGGGCCCGACCTATCATAGCCGTCGATGAGCGGCGGTTTGAGCCAGTGCCGCCGGTCTTGCATGGCGGCCGAGTCGCGTGAAGGCGCTGCCTCTTCAGGAGCAATTCATATAATGCCCGCAAGATGGTTACATATTCTGATTGACACAGCCTTCATTCAGCGGAGATTAAATGAATCTGTTTGAGCAGCAGGGCAGGCTGACGCAGCTGTTCATGCACACTCCCGTGGCCGCCGCCTATGCCTCGGCGTCGTCGGTCGAGCACCGGGCTTTGGGATCGGTGACGGACGTCGACATAGGACTTCTTCTAATGAGTACCGTGGCGTCCGATCAGTTTCTGCAGTACCGATTGTTCTTTCTGGGCGAACTCATTCGGCTGCTCGAGTCGGAGAGGATCGACGTCAGCATCATCAACGGGATTCCGCTCCCCAGTCAATATAGAGTCGTCGCAAAGGGGCAGCTCCTGTTCAATCGAGATGAGAGGCAGCGCGTCGACTTCGAAACCCGGCTGTTAATGGACTACCTCGACTACCAACGTTTCGCAGACGTGCAACAGCGGGCTCTCGCCGCGATAGATCTGGGTGTGGTCGTAGCCGATCGAGAGCGGCTCCAGGCGCTGCTGGCCGCCGTCGAGTCTTCAGCTCGCCGGGCTGTCGACATGTGGAAACAGGGGCCCGAAGCCTGCTCCACTCCATACCTCGCGGTCGAAAGACTGGTACAGCGCGCGGCGGACGGAGCGGTTGAGCTTGGGCTTCGGGCAATAGTTTCGGTTGGGCTGCGCCGTCCGGAACACTATCATGACGTTTTCGGAGCTCTGGCTTCCGCAGGCGTGATCGAACGCGTGGTGGCGTACCGCCTCGAACGTGTATCCGATCTGCGGGACGACCTGGTCCGCGGTCGGGACGCTGCTCCGGACCTGATCCCTTGCATGGATGATGTGATCGACTTCTGCCACGCGCTGCGGGCCGCCGTCTCAGACTAGCCCCGCAGCGAATATCGTCATCTTCCGCCCCAACACACCGAAGCCGGTTAAGGTTTCTGAACCCGGCACTTCTCGCCAACATAAAGCCGAAGTTGTCATATATTTTTCATCTATGACGTCTAAGAATGTATGTGACGGCTTTGGGTGCGCGCATTCGGGCCGATCTTTACTACTTAGGAAGACTCCAAGGAGGAGTTATGAAACGAGTTGTCTACCTCGCAAGTACGACGGCGCTTCTGGCGTCGATGGTGCTTGCAGGAAACGTTTTCGCCGCGAAGCCGGCGAAGACTACTAAAGTGCAGCTTTGCACTTCGACCCCCTACGGCGTGCCTGCACTGCAGGGGCTATCGCAGGGCATTCGGAACGGCACTACGCTCGCGATTAAGTACTACGCAAACCAGTTGAAGAAGGCTGGAGTGACGGTCAAGCAGGTCAACTATGACGATGCAAAGGCCGACGGCTCAAGTTACGATCCCACCAAAGAGAAGACCAACGCCGACAACTGCCTGTCACTGGGCCACTCTTTGGGATACGTCGGAACCCTGAACTCAGGCGCAGCCCTGGTTTCTGAGCCCGTGCTCAACAAGGGCCACATGGTTATGATCAGCCCGGCCAACACTAACCCGACCCTGACTGATCCCAAGTCCCGCGCTTCCCAGGAGCCGGCAACAGCCAAGCACCAGATTCCTTACGTCACCTACTACCGGACGGTCACGACCGACAAGCTGCAGGGTCCCTCGGGAGCTACCTTCGCCAAGACGAAGCTCAAGGCCAAGAGCTTCTACCTAGTTGACGATGGCTTGCAGTATGGCGTGGGCCTCGCCTCTTTCTTCGAGAAGACCGCCAAGAAGCTTGGCATGAAGGAAGTCGGCAAGAGCCGGATCGACACCAATAACCAGAGCACCAGCTCCGCTTCCATAGCTCACCTCATCGAGGGCAAGAACCCTTCCGTCGTCTATTGCGGCTGCGATAGTGAGACCTCGAACGCTCTGCCTCGCGACCTGCGGGCGGCCGGATGGACCAAACCGTTCATGGGCGGAGATGCCCTGGTCAACTCGGCATGGACCGGCAACGGCTCCTCCGGAGCGGGCCCCGGAGCCAAAAACAACGACGCCACATCGGTAGGCCCTGACATCTCTCGATCTGCGAAGTTCTTCAGCAAGCTCTACAAGAAGTATCTGCCGGGCTTCTACAAGAGTCCTGGCATCCAGGCTTACGACGCCACCTCGTTCGACGCTGCCAGTGCCATCCTCCTGGGCATCATTCACGTCGCCAAGGCGCACAAGCTGTCCGGCGGCATCACGAAGCAGCGCACGGCTGTCGTCGCCGCGGTGCATGGTATCCACTTCACCGGAGCCACCGGCAAGACGTCGTTCGACAAGAACGGCGACACCAAAAACAAGATCGTGAGCATCTACCACACCTCGGTGGTCAAGGGATCGCTGCAGTGGGTGTTCAAGTCACAGCTCGTCGCCAAGGGCAGCCCCGTCTGAGGCGCTAAACCGATAGAAGCAAGACGGGAGCCTCGGCCGAGGCTCCCGTCTCTTTTCTTTTCTCAATCCGGCGGCTATAATGGCCAAAGTCAGCGACCTGACGGGGCGGTCTTTGAATATCGAGGGTGCTTCGGGCTGTCGCCCGCAGCCGTATTCTCCTGCAGGTGGAATTCTTGACGCTTGACATCCTCATTAGCGGATTGGTCCTGGGCTCCCTCTACGCTATCGTGGCTCTGGGATACACGATGGTGTACGGAATCATCGAGCTGATCAACTTTGCCCATGGTGACGTGTTCACTTTCGGGGCGTTTATCTCGATTGGCGTGATCGACAGGATCATCAATCAGAACGGCACCCCAACCACTTTTCAATCGGTGTACGCCATAGCGGCAGCGATGATCGTCGCAGCCGCGGTGTGCTCGATTTTGGGGGTCGTAATCGAGCGGGTTGCCTACCGCCCGCTGCGCAATGCCCCCAGGCTTGCCCCGCTGATCACGGCGATCGGCGTCTCACTGATTCTTGAAAACACCATCGCTCAGATCTGGGGCGGCCAGCTCGTCTTCTATCCGACCGTCTTGCAGGTGCAGAACTACAGCATAGACATCGGGTTCCTGGGGATCCACACGTCGATCTCCAACGTGTCTATTCTCGTAATAGTCGGAGCGTTGGTGATGATGGTCGCCTTAGATCTGTTCGTCAATCGAACGACGATCGGGAAGGCGATGCGGGCCGTGGCCCAGGACCGTGAAGCAGCCTCGATGATGGGAATCAATGTCAACTTCATCATTTCGCTGACGTTCTTTGTAGGATCAGCGCTGGCAGGCGCCGGCTCGGTTCTCTATGGTATCGACGTGAACAGCGTCCAGTACAGCACGGGCTTCTCGCTTGGCCTGTTCGCGTTCACCGCGGCCGTGCTCGGGGGCATTGGGAACATCCGAGGTGCCGTTCTCGGAGGCCTGCTCATTGGGATCATCACGCAGTACGTCGACACCCTCGGAAATGGCGAGGGAACCTTCTGGTACCAGGTCGTCATCTTCAGCGTTCTGGTCCTGATCCTCGTCTTTCGTCCCGCCGGAATACTCGGCACCAACACGGCGGAGAAGGTCTGATGGCAGAGCAACAACAGGCTATGTCTGTTCCCAAGGCACCATTTTTACGCGGAGAATGGCGCGACAACGTCTGGGTGAAACGGGGAGCCATCCTGGCGGTTGCCCTCGTCGCGCTGCTCTATCCGATTCTGGATACGAACAACGCCCGTATCGACACCGCAAACCTAGCCGAGGTGTACATCCTGCTGGCACTCGGCCTCAACATCGTCGTTGGGTTCGCCGGCTTGCTCGACCTCGGGTACGCCGCGTTCTTCGCCATAGGCTCGTACACCGCGGCGCTTTTCGCCTCAACACACTTCTCGATTGGGAATCACACCTTCAGTAACCTCCTCTTCTCGATCGGGCCCAATGGTATCCACCTGAACTTCTTTCTCGCTGATTCCGTTAGCGGCCTTCATTGCCGCATTCTTCGGACTGACATTTGGAGCCCCCACCCTTCGTCTACGAGGCGACTACCTGGCGATCGTCACCCTGGGTTTCGGCGAGATTGTCCCCAATGTCGTCGAAAACCTGGGTGCCAACAATGGAATCTATGTGGGGAAGAACAATACCGGGGGCGTTCCGAACCTCACCAACGGAGTGAACAGTATTGTCGGGATAGACGGCCCGCCAAACTTCAGTCTTCTCGGATTACATTGGAGCTTTCAGGGAAATGACCCGCGTCCTTGGTACTTTCTGGGCTTCATCATCATCGCGATCAGTGTCGTGGTCATTCTTCGAATGCGGGACTCTCGACTGGGAAGGAGCTGGGTAGCCATACGGGAAGACGAAGTTGCAGCGGCCCACGCCGGCGTCAACATTACTGGGACGCGTTTGACGGCCTTTGCTATCGGCGCTGCTTTTTCCGGCTTTGGAGGAGTCTTATACGCGAGCCAGCTGGGTTCCATCGACTACACCTCGTTTGGCTTTCAAGTCTCCGTCACGATTCTCGTCATGGTGATTCTCGGGGGGATCGGCAGCGTTCCCGGGGTGATGCTTGGAGGGATCATAATCGCTTACCTCGACCAGACCTGGCTGGATACGCTGTCAGCCAAGCTCAATGCTCTCGGTGGTCGAATTCAAGGTGCTCCGGACCCAATCGGCACTTTCGGCGCCTGGCTGCATCAAGCGCCTTTCTCTACCGCCAAGCCGATGATCTTCGGAATCATTCTGGTGGCGATGATGTTACTCAGGCCCCAAGGGATCTGGCCGAGCCGCCGCCGAGCCAGAGAGCTTCATCCGGATACCGACCAGCTCGCGGAAGAGGACGAGGAGCTATGGACTCTTCGAACGGGTGAGATTTAATGACGGTTGAATCAGCCGTCCCACTGCTCGAGACGGTGGCGCTGAGCCGAGTCTTCGGTGGACTGACGGCGGTGGATAACCTCGATTTCGTCGTGAATCAAGGAGAGATCGTCAGCTTGATCGGACCCAACGGGGCGGGGAAGTCGACGGTCTTCAATCTCATCAGCGGAATATATCCTCCTACCGCCGGGCGAATCATGTTCAAGGGAGAGAATATCGCCGGCTTAAAGCCGGATCGAGTGCAGCGTCGAGGCATCGCGCGAACGTTCCAGACCCTCCGGCTATTTGCGAATATGACGGTCTTGGAAAATGTGCTCGTTGGTTTTCACTCGAGACTGCACTCCAATGTATTTGGGGACATCATCAAGCCTCCCTGGGTCACCAAAAGAGAGAAACAGGCAGTCAGCGAGGCGAAGCGGGTTCTCCGGCAATTGAGCCCCCGGTTGGCTGCCCGGTTGGACTTTCGGTCATCTGACCTGGCGTATGCCGACAGGCGACTTTTGGAGCTGGCCAGAGCTATGGTGGCGCGGCCGCAGCTCCTGATGCTCGACGAGCCCACAGCGGGTATGAACCCTTCAGAGGCCCACGATTTCATGGACCACATCCGGCAGATTCACGGTCTGGGCTTCACGATACTTCTCATCGAGCACAATCTGAGTGTTGTTATGGGCGTGTCTCAACGCATCACGGTCCTCGACTATGGGACGAAGATCTCAGAGGGCTCTCCGGATGAGGTACGCAAGGACGAAAGAGTAATCGAGGCATATCTTGGAAGAAAAGCAGCCACTGCTTGAGTTTCGCAACGTCGACACGTTCTACGGCAGCCTCCATATTCTGAAGGGCGTCGACTACAACGTCGGCAAAGGGGAGATCGTGGCTCTCCTGGGCAGTAACGGGGCGGGCAAGACCACGACGATGAAGACGATTCTCGGAATTGTGAACCCGAAGAACGGGGAGGTGCGTTTCGAGGGAAAGCGCATCGACGGGACGCAAACTCGAAAGATCATTCAGCTGGGCATTGCACCCGTTCCTGAAGGCCGCCGGGTGTTCCCCAAGTTGACCGTCCTCGACAACCTGAAGATGGGGGCCTGGACCCGAAAGGATCGGGAAGTTCAGCAAGACGTCGATCGCGTATACTCGTTGTTCCCGCGTCTGAGCGAACGCAAGAACCAGCTTGCGGGAACCTTGAGTGGCGGCGAGCAACAGATGCTCGCGATCGGCCGCGCGTTGATGGCGCGGCCCCGCCTGATGATCATGGACGAGCCCTCGATGGGTCTGTCGCCGATTCTTACCGAGCGTGTCTTCGAGACAGTGGTGGAAATCAACAAGCAAGGCATGACCATCTTCATGGTCGAGCAAAACGCTTATATGGCCCTGCAGATAGCCACTCGTGGATACGTCCTGCAGACGGGCTCGGTCGTGTTGGACGACACGGCGGAAAATCTGCTGGCCAGCGACACGGTCAGGAAGGCGTATCTGGGAGAGACCTAGCCGCCGCGGCTCCCTCACTCGACTCGCTCGATTCGTGCTCCCAAGTTGCTCAGGCGTTCGTCTATTCGCTCATACCCACGGTCGATGAGCTCGATCCTGTCTATTTCGCTCTCACCATCGGCCAGGAGCGCGGCCATCACCAAGGCGATGCCGGCACGTATGTCGGGACTGACGAATTCGCGGCCGGCCAATCTCGAGGGCCCGGAGATCACACAGCGGTGTGGGTCCGCCAGCACGATTTGCGCGCCCATGTCTTTGAGCCGGTCGATAAAGAACATCCGGCTTTCGTACATCCAGTCGTGTACCAGGGTCATGCCTTCCGCCTGAGTAGCCAGCACGATGAAGATCGACGCAAGATCGGTCGGAAAGTTGGGCCAGGGGCCGGTAACGATTTGCGGCACGGCCCGCAGGGCAGAGGGCCTGATTTTCATGCAGTGACCTTCGAATTCGAAGTCCACGCCCATCCGCTCGAGGACGAGCAATACCATCTCGTGATGCTCGGGGCGAACATTGTGAATGCAGACCTCACCCTGCAATGCGGCACCGAGAGCCGCAAACGTACCGGCCTCCGTGTGATCAGGCCACACCTCGCAGCTTGACGGTCCGAGCTCGTGGGTACCGGTGATGGTCAATACATTCGTGCCTGCGCCCTCGATGGCGGCACCCATGCCGGCCAGCATTTCGGCGAGGTTTTCGATATGAGGCTCGCAGGCAGCGTTCCTTATTGTCGTTTTGCCGGGGATCCTGGCCGCCAGCATCATCAAGTTCTCCGTGGCCGTAACTGACGCCTCGTCGAGAAACACAGTACCTGGTTGCGGATTTGTGCACGACACGTCGTATTGCTGGGAGGCTGAGTGGACTTCGGCTCCCAAAGTGTGGAAGGCCTCGAGGTGACTGCGTATGGAGCGCGTGCCAATGGTATCTCCACCGGGGTGGTGCATCTTCCAGCGGCCGAACCTGGCGAGAAGAGGTCCTGCCAGCAGGACCGAAGCACGGAGCCGCTCGACCAGACGTTCGTCAGGGACCCATTGGGACACGTTTTCGGTATTGATCTTGAGAGTGCGGTTATCCGCAAACTCTACGGTTGCTCCGACGCTTCGAAGCAAGTCGGCCATGACGTAGACGTCGGCGATGGCCGGGACGTTTTTGATAACGCAGTCTCCGTCGGTGATCAGCGAGGCGGCCATCATGGGAAGGATGGCGTTCTTGTTGGCGGCGACTTCGATCGTGCCGTTTAAGGGACGGCCCACCCTCTATAAGGAATCGTGACACGTTCTCGACTCTCCCTTCCTTCTCGACACCCTGAGATTCTAGACGTAGAGAGGGCGGTCAAGAGCACCACTTTCACGTTTGACCGGAGCGCCGTGGTGTGTTAGATTAATAGGCAATCGGCAGCGTGTGAGCTGTCGGTTTGTTGTCTGAACGTTAACAATGGAAGAGTGAGAGTCACGCGTTGAGAGATGCGAGGCAGGACGAGAACTTTCAAGGTAGGCCACTACCTCAATTGTGGTTATACGGAGAGTTTGATCCTGGCTCAGGACAAACGCTGGCGGCGTACCTAAGACATGCAAGTCGAACGGAGACTGTGTCTTCGGATGCAGTTTGAGTGGCGAACGGGTGAGTAACGCGTAGGAACCCGCCTCGATGTGGGGGATAACACTTGGAAACAGGTGCTAATACCGCATGTGGTCGAGAGAAGAAAGGCTCTGTAAGGAGTCGCATTGAGAGGGGCCTGCGTCCGATTAGCTAGTTGGTGAGGTAAAGGCTTACCAAGGCGACGATCGGTAGCTGGTCTGAGAGGATGGTCAGCCACACTGGGACTGAGACACGGCCCAGACTCCTACGGGAGGCAGCAGTTAGGAAATTTTGCCAATGGGGGAAACCCTGAGCGAGTAACGCCGCGTGGAGGATGACGGCCTTCGGGTTGTAAACTCCTTTTTTGTGGGACGATGATGACGGTACCACAAGAATAAGCCCCGGCTAACTACGTGCCAGCAGCCGCGGTAATACGTAGGGGGCGAGCGTTGTCCGGAATTACTGGGCGTAAAGAGCGCGTAGGCGGCGCCATAAGTTCCGTGTGAAAGCCCCCGGCTCAACTGGGGAGGGTCGCGGAAGACTGTGGTGCTGGAGTGTCGGAGAGGGAAGTGGAAGTCCCGGAGTAGGGGTGAAATCCGTAGATACCGGGCCGAACACCAGTGGCGAAGGCGACTTCCTGGCCGACGACTGACGCTGAGGCGCGAAAGCGTGGGGAGCGAACGGGATTAGATACCCCGGTAGTCCACGCCGTAAACGATGGACACTAGGTGTTGGTGGTATCGACCCCACCAGTGCCGGCGCATACGCAGTAAGTGTCCCGCCTGGGGAGTACGGCCGCAAGGCTAAAACTCAAAGGAATTGACGGGGACCCGCACAAGCAGCGGAGCGTGTGGTTTAATTCGACGCAACGCGAAGAACCTTACCTGGACTTGACATGGCCTGGAAAGCCCTGGAAACAGGGTCCTCCGCAAGGACCGGGTCACAGGTGCTGCATGGCTGTCGTCAGCTCGTGTCGTGAGATGTTGGGTTAAGTCCCGCAACGAGCGCAACCCCTGAGGCTAGTTAGGATGTCTAGCCTGACTGCCGGGAGAAACCCGGAGGAAGGTGGGGATGACGTCAAGTCAGCACGGCCCTTACGTCCAGGGCTACACACACGCTACAATGGCCGCGACAAAGGGCAGCGAGAGCGCGAGCTGGAGCGAATCCCATCAAACGCGGTCTCAGTTCGGATTGTAGGCTGCAACTCGCCTGCATGAAGTCGGAGTTGCTAGTAACCGCCGGTCAGCATACGGCGGTGAATACGTTCCCGGGTCTTGTACACACCGCCCGTCACACCATGGAAGCGAGGAACACCTGAAGCCGGTGGGCTAACCGCAAGGAGGCAGCCGTCGAAGGTGGGCCTGGTGACTGGGGTGAAGTCGTAACAAGGTAGCCGTACCGGAAGGTGCGGCTGGATCACCTCCTTTCTAGGGACCCATACCCAGGTCTTTGACCTGTGGATCCTAGGTCGGTCGGATGAGCTGCAATATGCTCATCCGTACACAACAAGTTGACTCAATTCTCGGTGGCTCTCACTCTTCCGTCGTTAACCGTCAGGCATCAGCCGCCAGTACCCCTGGCGGCTTTTCCGTATCCATAGCACCAGGCGCCTCGGCTACACTAAAAGTTGGACGTGGTCTCGCGGGTCTTTAGCTCAGTTGGTGAGAGCGCTGCCCTGATAAGGCAGAGGTCGATGGTTCGAGTCCATCAAGACCCACCAGCAGGAAGTTGTCAGTTGTCAGTTTTCAGTTGTCAGTTAGGGTATCGGGAGTCTAATCACCGCGGCGTGAAACGTTTTCCGAGTCTCCCAAGAATCCGACAAGCGCGCAGAACTGAACTGAAAACTGAAAACTGAAAACTCACTCGGGGGCGTAGCTCAGTTGGAAGAGCACCTGCTTTGCACGCAGGGGGTCAGGAGTTCGAGTCTCCTCGTCTCCACCACGTTTACTTCTTAGCGATCATCCGGCAGTTGTCTCTTGTCGCGACCTTGCTTGCACGAGCGCGGGCTGGTGTGATCGGGTACGGACTTCGCCCCGGGTGCTCGGTCCACCTCCTTGGTCCCGGCGTCTCATGGATGTAGATAAGCGGTACATCTGCCCGGTGTACCCGGTGCCGTTTGGAGTGGGGGGTCGCACTCAGCCACAGAGTCTGTAGCGTTGTTCCTGGAGCCGGAGAGCAAGTCATTGAGCGAGGCCCTAGTCCTGTGGTTTCTTCTCGTGCGGCTACTCTCATGGTTTTTCGTCATTAGTGTGTGAGCGGCCAAAGCTCGAGGGAGGATAGCGTTCGGGCGAGCCGCTCTGCCTCGGGCTGCGTTCATCGATCACTGCAGGCTGGCGCACGGTCATTTGGCGGGTCGTCATCTCGATAGGGTGCACGCCTCCGACGGGCACGGTTATTTCGGCTGGGGGATCGGAGTGTACGATTTAAGGGTCGATTAATGGCAGACTACTCGCTAACGGCGGTGCAAAGACATGCGAGATCTGAGTTGAGAGCTGGGGGCGACGGCCTTCGTCGGTCGGGGCTGTGCTCTGTGATGGTGCTCCTCCTGATCCTCGTGGACTTTGGCGCCGTTTCCGCTGCTCCTGAAGCCCACGTGCTTGCCACGAAGCCAGGGGTTCAGCCGAGCGCAGTTGGCTCGAAGCGAGCTGTCCAGCGGTCGCACTTCCTTTATAAAGTGCTCAGTACCGGAGCGGACTTCGCGTGCGGAATCGACCTTTCAAGCGCGATCGAGTGTTGGGGTGACGATACTGCACACCAATCAGCTCCGCCCGGCGGCCTCTATCACGGCATCACAGCCGGGACTGACTTCGCCTGCGCGCTTTCTCGAACCGGCGCAATCAAGTGCTGGGGAAACGGCTCCGAAGGACAGCTTTCGGTGCCATCGGGGAGATTTCACCAGATAAGCGCCGGGGACGACTTCGCTTGCGGGCTGCGCGTGGCCCAGAGGATACAGTGCTGGGGGGACATCCACGGCGCTCTGTCGAAGTGGCCGGCGGGGCACGACTGGACTCAGGTCAGCAGCGGGCTTGATTTCGCCTGCGCACTGAGCACCTCCGGCCTTATATCATGCTGGGGCGGTTCAGAGAACAAGCAGCTCGCCGCTCCGCGGACGAAGTTCGGTCAGGTCAGCGCCGGGGCTCAGTTTGCCTGCGGCCTCGAGGCGCACGGACGTCCCAGGTGTTGGGGATCGGCGCCGAAGACTCCTTCGCTCACACTCACTAGGATTTCGGCGGGCAATGGGTTTGCGTGCGGGGTTGAGCGAAGCGGCGAACTGAAATGCTGGGGCACCAAGCTCTCGCGCGAGACTCATTCCCCACCAGGCGCCTTTAAGGATGTCGCAGCGGGCAACGGGTTCGCATGCGGGATAGAGCGTAATTCCTCTGTCGCCTGCTGGGGGGACGACAGTACGGGAGAGTCGGTATCGCCGTCGATGGCGTTCAGTCACGTGGTTGATGGGTCCAATGGATTCGCTTGCGGCATCAAGGCTGGGGGATTGCCGGCGTGCTGGGGACCAAGCTCTGTCGGGGCCACCATCGTTCCGGTCAGCCAACTCACTCAACTTAGCGTGGGGGGGCCGACAGTGTGTGGCTTGCAGCGGAGCCGCCGCATCCACTGCTGGGGTAGCAACTCTTTCGGACAGGCCCGACCTCCTCGCGTACCGTTTAGTCAGGTTGGGGTTGGATCTGATTTCGCCTGTGGTCTTGATTCTCGAGAGCACATCAGATGTTGGGGCAACAATTCAGTGGGTCAGCGGCGACCTCCCGGCGGACTGTTCCGTCAGATCAGCGCGGGGAGCTCCGGCATGAACTCATTTGCCTGTGCGGTGGCCTGGCATACGGCGCGTGTTCACTGCTGGGGAGATGCCTCTGCAGGTGAGACCAGGCCGCCAAATACGGCCTTTCGGGAGGTTAGTGTCGGAGGCGTGTTTGCTTGTGGACTGAAGACGGGTGGAAAGATCACGTGCTGGGGAAACGGCTCCAATGGTGAGAGGCATGCGCCTTCAGGGATTTATACCCAAGTCACTGCCGGCGACCTGTTCGCCTGTGCCTTGGACCACAAAGGTCATGCGAGGTGTTGGGGATTCGACAGTGGGGGGCAGACGCGACCGCCAAGCGCGGCGTTTGTGGAGATTAGTGCAGGAGGCGGGAGCGCGTGCGGTTTAGAGCGGGACGGGTCAGTTGTGTGCTGGGGACCATTCGCGGAGAGGGAGAGGTAGGGGCTGCCGTTGCAAATCAGTTCGAGAATGTACGTATAATGTATGGCGCAGCGATGCGTGGGGAGATGGCACTAATCTCGGATTGTGGCTCCGACGGTGTTGACTGTGAGCCCAGCTTCCTGATAGATTAGGAAGCCCGGTCGAGGGATCGGGCGTTTGTCGTCTGTCGAGAACGTTCACAACTGAAGAGAGCACAGAAGGTTCTAATTGAAACAACGCCGGAGTCAACCGGCTGTTTTGGCGTGAGCTGAAGCGGACGGTTGCCAATAGCAAGTTTCTGAGCAAGGGGAACCGAAGAAGAAGGAAGTATGGGCATACGGTGGATGCCTAGGCGCCAGATGCCGAAGAAGGACGTGGTTAGCTGCGATAAGCTCCGGGGTGTCGCTAACAGACTTATCCGGAGATTTCCGAATGGGGCAACCCGCCATGGGTTATGCCATGGCACCCGCATCTGAACACATAGGATGCGTGGAGGGCACTGCGGGAACTGAAACATCTAAGTACCGCGAGGAAAAGACAATATTCCCTTAGTAGCGGCGAGCGGAAGGGGAAAAGCCCAAACCCATCGAACCAGACGGTCATCATGCCGGAGTTCGATGGGGGTTGTAGGACCGGCCGATCGGGTTGTGATGGACCCGGGCAGAGTTACAAATTCGTATGGAAGCCGAAGTCGACTGGAAAGCGACACGATACACGGTGATAGTCCGGTAGGCGAATCTGTACGAGCTCTGGGCCGGCACCTGAGTACCACGGGACACGAGAAACCCTGTGGGAAGCTGGGGAGACCACTCCCCAAGGCTAAATACGTCTGGCGACCGATAGTGAACTAGTACCGTGAGGGAAAGGTGAAAAGCACCCCGGGAGGGGAGTGAAATAGACCTGAAACCGCATGCCTACAAGCAGTCAAAGGCCTATGGTCCTTCGGGGCAATGGCTAATGGCGTGCCTATCGAAGAATGAACCCGCGAGTTGCTGGTCGTGGCGAGGTTAAGGGCAGGGATGTCTGGAGCCGTAGCGAAAGCGAGTCTGAATAGGGCGTATAGTCGCGGTCAGCGGACCCGAAACCGTGTGAGCTATCCATGGGCAGGGTGAAGCCGAGGTAACACTCGGTGGAGGCCCGAACCCACGTCAGTTGCAAATGGCAGGGATGACCTGTGGATAGGGGTGAAATGCCAATCGAACACGGAGATAGCTGGTTCTCCCCGAAATAGCTCTAGGGCTAGCCGTTGTGTGTAGTGCTATGGAGGTAGGGCTCTGGATGGGCTAGGGGGCGCAATCCGCTTACCAACCCCAATCAAACCACAAATGCCATAGCATGGTCGCAGCGAGTCAGACAGTGGGGGCTAAGCTTCATTGTCAAAAGGGAAACAGCCCAGACCGCCGGTTAAGGCCCCGAAGTGTGTGCTTAGTGGACAAGGCTGTGCGACGGCACAGACAACCAGGATGTTGGCTCAGAAGCAGCCACCATTGAAAGAGTGCGTAATAGCTCACTGGTCGAGTCGTCGTGCGCCGACAATGTAGCGGGGCTCAAGCACACCGCCGAAACCGCGGGATTAGTTGCTCTTCGGAGCGATTGATCGGTAGGGGAGCGTTCCTGCAGCTGAGAAGGTCGACCGTGAGGACGGCTGGAGCGGCAGGAAGTGAGAATGCGGGTATGAGTAGCGTATAACACCAGTGAGAATCTGGTGCACCGAAAGCCTAAGGTTTCCTGAGGAAGGTTCATCCGCTCAGGGTTAGTCGGGCCTAAGCCGAGGCCGAAAGGCGTAGGCGATGGACAAACGGTTTATATTCCGTTACCGCACGATCGGAGTGATGCGGGGACGCAGGAGGAACGGTCGAGCGCACCTACTGGACATGGTGCGTGACCTGGTGAAGCCTGGTCCGGGTGGAAAGTCCCCCGGGCTAAAGGTGAGGCCAGAGCCAAGGTCTGCGCAAGCAGACTGGAGTCGCCGGCGCCACACTGCCTAGAAAAGCCGCTCAACGTTGATGGTCGTGCGCCCGTACCGCAAACCGACACTGGTAGGCAGGTAGAGGATACTAAGGTGATCGAGAGAACTCTTGTTAAGGAACTCGGCAAATTGACCCCGTACCTTTGGAAGAAGGGGTGCCCCTAGTAGGTGAGGCGGCCACGCGTCGTCGAGCCGAGGGGGGTCGCAGTGACAAGGCCCAAGCGACTGTTTACCAAAAACACAGGTCTCTGCTAAAAGCGAAAGCTGAAGTATAGGGGCTGACGCCTGCCCAGTGCTGGAAGGTTAAGTGGAGGGGTGATGAGCTCTGAAACGAAGCCCCAGTAAACGGCGGCCGTAACTATAACGGTCCTAAGGTAGCGAAATTCCTTGTCGGGTAAGTTCCGACCCGCACGAAGGGCGTAACGACTTGGGCACTGTCTCGACAGGAGACTCGGCGAAATTGAATTCCCTGTGAAGATGCAGGGTACCCGCGACTGGACAAATAGACCCCGTGGAGCTTTACTGCAACTTGGCATTGAGTCGGGTGCGGTCATGCGTAGTATAGGTGGGAGTCTTTGAAGCAGCCCTTGCGGGGGCTGTGGAGACGTCAGTGAAATACCACTCTTGTCCGTGCGTGGCTCTAACCCCAGGCCTCAAATCAGGCTGGGAGACAGTGTCAGGTGGGCAGTTTGACTGGGGCGGTCGCCTCCCAAAAGGTAACGGAGGCGCCCAATGGTTCCCTCAGGCTGGATGGAAATCAGCCGTAGAGTGTAAAGGCATAAGGGAGCTTGACTGCGAGGAGGACATTCCGAGCAGGGACGAAAGTCGGGCTTAGTGATCCCACGGTTCCGAGTGGAAGGGCCGTGGCTTAACGGATAGAAGCTACCCCGGGGATAACAGGCTTATCCTGCCCAAGAGTTCACATCGACGGCAGGGTTTGGCACCTCGATGTCGGCTCGTCATATCCTGGGGCTGGAGTCGGTCCCAAGGGTTGGGCTGTTCGCCCATTAAAATGGCACGCGAGCTGGGTTCAGAACGTCGTGAGACAGTTCGGTCTCTATCCGTCGTGGGCGTTAGAGGTTTGAGGAGATCTGTCCCTAGTACGAGAGGACCGGGATGGACCGACCACTGGTGAGCGAGTTGTTCCGCCAGGAGCAGAAGCTCGGTAGCTATGTCGGGAAGGGAGAAGCGCTGAAAGCATCTAAGTGCGAAACCCACTCCAAGATGAGACCTCTCACTCGTAAGAGGTAAGGCCCCAGGTAGACCACCTGGTTGATAGGCCGCAGGTGCAGGGGGAGTAATCCCTACAGCTGAGCGGTACTAATGGCCGAGGCCTTCGTCTTTGGTTCCACCTTGCTCATGGAGTAGTCAGTCGACAGTGAACATCAAAAGAACTGACGGTCTTAAGACCCGGTTCTAAACCGGCGGAAACCTGCACGCTGACGCTCCGATACGAACCTCTGTGCTCTCTTTAGCGGTGAACGCTCTCGCGTTCCCGGACCGCCGCCCCTTTGGATGCCCGGCGACTCAATTGAATATCAGTTACTGTTTATTTGCTCTGGTGGCCAACGGCGCGCTGGTCTCCACCCGTTCCCATCCCGAACACGGTCGTGAAACGGCGCTGCACCGACAATACTGAGGTTGCGAAGCCTTGGGAAGATAGGTCGCTGCCAGAGCAATTTTTTTTGAGTTGTCAGTTGTCAGTTTTCAGTTGTCAGTTTGGGTGTCGGTTCACGGATGTGTTGCGGCAGGAAAGTTCTTGAGGCGGTGGTGAGCCGCCCATCGTGAGTTCTCAGCTGTGAGTTTGGCCGTCGCATGGTCTATTGCGCCAAGAGAACTAGCATGGATTCTGTGCTGAGCGGCGGTGAGTGTGAGGGTACACGCTTCAGCGGTAACGTCCACCTGTCAGTTGTCAGTTTGGTGTCAGTTCACTGATCTGTTGCGGCAAGAACGCGCCATGGGTTGTCTTGGTCGCGACCTTGTGGGTGTACACTGACCTGGTCCTCGACCGTACGGGCAAGAAGCGATTCCTTCCATGCAAAGGTTCAGTCCTGCAGGACTTTCACCAACTCGCAGTTTGGCAGAAAGCTCACGACCTGGCGCTACATGTTTATGCCGGGACATCAACGTTTCCCGAAGGCGAAAGGTTCGGCCTGACTTCTCAGATGCGTCGATCGGCTGCTTCGGTCCCTACAAACATTGCTGAGGGATGCGGACGAAATACGTCAGGCGATCTTTCGCGATACCTCTCCATTGCTCTTGGCTCGGCCAGCGAGCTCGAGTATCAGCTTTTGCTGGCTAAAGACCTGGGGTTCATGGGTGACTCGGACTATGAGGACCTGGTAGGCAGCGCCACCGAGGTCAAGCGCATGCTTGCCGGCTTTCTGCAGAGGGTTCGCTGCTCATAGCAGTTTCGCCTCGCGGCTCTACTTTGAATCAGCATCAAATTCCTCACGAGCTTCGGGGTTTCGTGCTTCGTGGGCGGCCCGAGTGGCATGGGAGGCTGGTTCGAAAATGAATAGTACGAGAATGCCTGTCTCAATGGGCTTACGGCCCTAATCCGGCCACTATTTTCATGCTTCGTGGTGCATCGAATGCATGGGGAGCTGGTTGGGAAATCACTGGTCCGAGAATGGGTGTCTCAATTGGCTTACGATCCTGACATGGCCCCCGTTTTCATGTTTCGTGGTGACTTGTGGGCGTGGAAGACTCATTCGAAAATGACTCTTTCATAGCTTCGGGAATGACCAGTTCCCGTTGTCATACTTCGTGGTGGCCCTCGGCCCGTGTGGGAGGTTACTTGCAAAGTCTACGTTCATCCCGCGTGGCGTAGGTGACTACGTGGACTGCTGACAACTGAAAACCTGGCTCCAATCTGACCCCGGTACAATACATCCATGGCCGACCTCCGACCCCTGGCACAGCTTGACGAGGACGGAGGTGGACGGCAGAGCTCCCGCAACCGGCAGATCGTCGAAGGAGCGTTACTCGCCGACATTGCTATCGTGCTCCTGCTGGGGCGTATTTACCTTCCTATACCTGTTGTGCGTACCGTTTGGCGGCTGCTGGCAGCTGCTCCGTTTGTTTTGCTGGCGCAGCGGCAGGGCATACGGACAACTATCATGGCCGGAATCGTCGCCTACATCTTGTTGACGGCCCTGGTTGGACCCACCCTCGCCCTCACCGCACTCGACACCGCCTTCGCCGCCCTGATCATTGCTCTCTCGTACCGCTGGCACTGGCCGCGGGGCGTTACGGCCGTCATTGGGGGGCTGACCTACACCGTCTTCGATATCGTGATTCCAACGATTCTTTTCATTGCCGTCTTTCGCTTACCTGTCTCCACGATAGTGAGCGGCATCCACAATGGCATGAAAAGCTCCTTTAGAATTACCGCTGAGATAGCGAATGTCCTCAATCACGTCCTGCGGGCAGTGTTTGGCGCTCAGGCTCCTCAGATTCCGGCACACAGCTTCCAGGTGTTCGGATACCACCTGACGTCGTACGTCATGGCGCACTGGGTGATATTCGCTCTGATCGCCGCCAGCTGCCTGGGAATAGCCAACATCGCCGGCTATCAGGCCTCGGCTGAGCTCGTTCTCGAACGGCTGCCCGACAGCGACCGCCGTCTGCAGGTCGCCGCATGATTCGATTAACGGACGCGAGATTCGTATGGACCACATGGTGATATTCGCTCTGATCGCCGCCAGCTGCTTGGGAATAGCGAATATCGCCGGCTATCAGGCCTCGGCCGAGCTCGTTCTCGAACGGCTGCCCGATAGCGACCCCAGTCTGCAGGTCGCCGCATGATTCGATTAGCGGACGCGAGATTCGTATGGACCACAGGGTGATATTCGCTCTGATCGCCGCCAGCTGCCTGGGAATAGCGAATATTGCCGGCTATCAGGCCTCAGCTGAGCTCGTTCTCGAGCGGCTGCCCGATAGCGACCGTAGCCTGCAGATCGCCGCATGATTCGATTGACGGACGCGGGATTCGTATATTCGGATGACCACTCCGCGGTGTCGGGGGTCAATATCGGGCAGCGGGTGATATTCGCTCTGATTGGCGCCAGCTGCCTCGGAATAGCGAAGGCTTTATCCGCGCTGAAACGCGACGAGGTCATGCAGAATATCGCCGGCTATCAGGCCTCAGCTGAGCTCGTTCTGGAGCGGCTGCCCGATTCCGACCGTAGCCTGCAGGTCGCGGCATGATTCGATTGACGGACGCGGGATTCGTTTATCCCGATGGCCACTCCGCGTTGTCAGGGGTCAATGTCGAGTTTCGGGCGGGCGAGGTCACCGCCATCGTGGGGCCAAACGGGGCCGGAAAGTCAACACTTGCGCGGCTAGTTATGGGTCTTCTCATGCCGACTCAAGGAACTGTTGAAGTCGATGACTACGATACTCGGACAGCTCCTCCTGCTCTCATTCGTAGTCTCGCCGGCTATGCATGGCAGAATCCAGACAATCAGCTGGTCTGCGGCATAGTCGAAGATGATGTGGCGTTTGGGCCGGAAAACCTTGGCTTACCGGTGTCCGAGATAGAGCAGCGCGTCGAGGAAGTGCTGGAAGTCGTCGGCCTCGCTCACTTGAGATCGTCGTCGATTCACGGCCTTTCTTCGGCCCAAAAGCAACAGATCGCCGTTGCCGGCGCGATGGCTATCTACCCCCGGTATCTCATCCTGGACGAAGTTACATCCCGCCTTGATACGGGCACATCTCGTCAATTGCTCGACTCGGTCATGGCGTGGACTAAGGACCGGAACATCGGTATTATTATGATCACGCACCAGCTGGCCGAGGTACTGAAGGCGGACTGGGTGTGTCGTATGGAGGTGTCTCCCGCCGGCTCGGGGCACATAGCTATCTGCGACCGCCCAGCCGTGGTTCTCAGGAGCGCGAAACTCTCAGAGGGCATATTCTTGCAGACGCCGCTGTACGATATCGTCTATCATCTCGAGCACTTGGGGGTGCGTTTGGCGGAAGTGCCGGACAGCGTCGACGGCTTGGTGGAGCTCTTATGCCGCTGACGCTAGCAGGCATCAGATACGCATTTGGACGGCGGGTCGTGATCGACGAGCTCTTTCTGGAGCTGGAGGATGGTGAGTGGCTCGCGGTCGTAGGAGCAAACGGCGCTGGCCGCTCTACTCTTGCTGAAATGGCGGCAGGTTTACGCCGGCCAATATCTGGAGAGATCCTGCTGGACGGGCATGATATCTGGGGTAAAGATGGACAGCAGGCGCGGCGGCGTCTGGGGCTCGTCATGCAGCGAGCCGAGGATCAGTTCCTGGGAGATACAGTCTTCGAAGACCTGGCCTTTGGTCCTCGCCAAACCCTGGAGGACGAAGACGAGATCGAGGATCGAGTGCGGAACGCTCTCGACCTCGTGGGCTTCGACCTAGATGAGGTACGTGAACGGTCGCCACTCGGCTTCAGTGGCGGACAGAGGCGACGCCTGGCGGTCGCCGCCATCGTGGCCCTAGACCCATCGGTCCTGATTCTCGATGAGCCGTTTGCCGGCCTGGATGCGAGTGCCAGACAGGAGATGGCTGACCTTTTGCAGCGGCTGCGCGAGCGCCGGAACACCACAATACTCACGTTCACCTCTGATCTAGAGCTGATAGGGCGGGCTTCGCGTATGGCACTCTTGGTCCGCGGAGAGATCGGGCTCGTGGGCGACCTGCGCGACTTTGTCGCCAATCAGTGGCTGTGCCGAGAAGCGGGTGTCATGCTGCCCGAAAACATCCGGTTGGCTCTGGAGCTGCGGGAGAAGGGCTGGAACGTTCCCGTGCTAGGCCCAGACGGTGCGCTCGAGGCGGCCATAGCCAACGAGTGGCTGAGGCGAAAGCGTGCTTAGCGACGCGCTGCCGTTGCTTAGCTACGAGGGCGCGGAGTCGCCTGCGGCGCATCTCGATGCCAGGCTAAAAATTCTTGCGGCCACCGCCGCTGCCATTGGAGTGTTGATCGCGAGCGACGCCAAGCAATTCGCGGCGCTGATTGCCTTGATAAGCATAGCCGCGCTGGCCACGAGGATCCCGCTCCGTCAGCTGTGGACAAATTTGCGGCCCGTCCTGGCCTTCGTGCTGATCGGCGGTGCTCTGATCGCTTTCACGACGCCCGGCAAGGGTTGGAGTTTCGGCGCCATTCATGTCTCGGCCGCTGGGCTGGCAATGGCCGGCCGGCTTTCCACTCAGCTGATCCTGCTACTTGCCATCACTACTCTGGTAACGTATACGACTCCGCCGCTGGCAATTGCCGGTGCGTTACGAAGGCTTCTCGGATTCCTTCGATACGTGAAAGTGCCTGTCGAGGACATGACCACGATGCTGACGATCGCGATCACATTCGTGCCGATCATGAGTCGCGAGGTCGACCGATATCTTACCGCTCGGGCCGCCCGGGGCGCCTCCGTTCGCCGGCTCGGTCTGTTTGCCATGCTCGGCGATCTGCTGCTGCCGTTGATACAAGCTAATCTTCAGCGTGGCGAGGAGCTAAGTCTTGCGCTGGAGACGCGTCTCTATGGATACGGTAAGCGAACTCATCGTTCCGACAGGGCACGCGTCGATCCCCGGTCGGCGGCCCTAATGGCCGCGGCCATGCTCTGGATAGCCCTCTCGCTCTGGCTGCTGTAGGGAGAGCCAGCCTCGTAACACATGGGCGATTCCAAGTTATTGATCTGACGCGGGCGCCTCAGGTGGTCCGCCTGACGCCGTCTGGACTGCCGAGATGAATTTCCGGCGCTGATCCGCCCGATCTTGCGAATTCGGCGGACGGTAGCGTGAAACGAACTCGGACTTGAATTGGACGAACGTATTCTGGCGGATGGCCGATCGTATGTTCTCCATGAGCTGGAGCGTCCAGCGGAGATTGTGGATAGTGGCGAGCCGGTAGCCCAACAGCTCCCTGTTTCTAAATAGGTGATGAAGGTAGGCCCGGGAGTACGTTCGGCAGGTTGAGCAGTCACAATCAGAATCGATCGGACCAGGATCGCGCGCGAACCGAGCGTTGTTTACGTTCAGCCTCCCGTCACGGGTGAGGAGCGCTCCATTTCTGGCTTCGCGAGTCTGCAAAACGCAGTCGAACATGTCTACACCAGCGTCCACTCCTGCCAGGATATCTTCGGGGGCTCCAATGCCCATGAGATATCGGGGCTTTCCCTCAGGCAGGTTGCGCGTCGACGCGAGAAGCATCTCTCTCATAGTCGCCTTGTCTTCGCCAATTCCCAGGCCACCGATTGCATATCCAGGAAAGTCCAGGGTAGATAGTGCCCGGGCACTCTCCGCCCGGAGGTCAGCGTGCATGGCCCCTTGGGCGATCGCGAACGCAACCCCTCTAGAGCCCGGTTTAGCTGCCGCAAGCGCTCTCTCCGCCCACCGGGTGTTCCGCTGTGTCGATGCAGCGGCCGACGGAAAGTCCATCGTGTGCGGCGGACACTCGTCCAGCATCATCATGATGTCTGAGCCCAATTCTTCCTGGATCCGGATCACCGACTCAGGTGTAAACGTATGTGTTGACCCGTCAGTGTGGGCGCGAAACGTGACACCTGTCTCATCAATGGAACGAAGATGGGCTAGGCTAAAGACCTGATAACCGCCACTGTCCGTGAGAATGAGGCCGCGCCATCCGCCCATAAACGCGTGGAGGCCGTCGAGCTCCTTGACGACGTCTTCTCCCGGTCTGAGATGGAGGTGATAGGTATTTCCGAGAATGCATTCGGCGCCAATTGCCGTCAGCTCGTCGATGGTCAGGCTCTTTACGGTTGCCAGCGTTCCAACCGGCATGAATGCGGGAGTGGTAAGCGTGCCGTGCTGAAGATGAAGGCGACCTTGGCGGGCGCCATGTCCCGACTCGCTCTCGTCGATGGTCTCGAGGTCGAAGCGGCAGAGATTCGAGACGGTCACGTGGCGAGGAACAATGAAAGCACGGCTCCCGCGGCAAGGTATGGCCCGTAGGCGAACTTCTGTTTGCGTCCGCTTCCCGACACAAGGAGAGCAGCGGCGGCAATTCCGCCAATGATCACGCCCCCAATGAGCGCAGTCCACACAGCCGGATACCCACGCATGAGGCCAACCAGAACAGCGAGCTTGGTATCACCGCGACCCATCGCCCCACGGCCCACTAGCTCAATCACCCCGAAGATCACGAGCGCTATGAGACCTCCGAGCAAAGCGCTGCCGGGCCCGATCCCGGACCAGAAAAGGCTCCCGACGAGAGCTACTACCGCTCCCGGATACGAAAGCACATTGAGGACGAGACGGTAGTGGAAGTCGATCAGCGCGATTTCAAATAGCAAAGCCGGTGTACACGCAGGACAATACGAGCTCGGGGCCCTGGTGGAAATGTAAGCCGAGTGCCACGAAAGTGGCGCCCAGAAGAACTTCGACGCCTATGACGCAGGGTACGAAGAGAGCAGGGCCTGCCTTGGTGGCCACACTCGACGACTGTCCCGAGCCCGCCGGCTGTGGGATGAGCAGCGCTGCTCCAAAGATTGGAATAAGAGCCGCTAACCTGTTCCGTCTTCGACGTTGCAACGGACTGAGCCTGTGGGCAACAAGCAGCGGCTCCAGGTAGAAACCGAACGCCGCCACCAGGATTCCAATGACTCCAAGGATGGCCTCACGGAGCTCAGGGAATGGTAAAGCGATAAACGTGCTTACCACCGATGTAGAAGAGGGTTTTGCCGTCTGAGCTGACTGTGATCTGACGTAATTGACCCTCTCCCGGAGGCAGCTGCATCGTCCTGATGTATCCGCCCTTCTTGCCAATTTGAAGGATACGGCCGTCGTGTGGATCCGCGATAAAGAGCGAGTGAAGATCCTGACGGGTGTATATTGCGCTCAAGTGTCGTAGAGGCCACGGGGAATGAACCTGAAAGCCGACCTGCTTTTGGCCGGCATACTTGATGACGCGTCCTCCCGCTAGCCCCACGTAGACATCGCCGTCGATGGCGATGCCGACGCCGTTTCGGAGCTCCTTGCGAGCTGGATTCGTGAGATAGCCGGTTGCTGAATATGTAGACCCATTCTCGGCTCCATAGTATCGCCAGATCTGGCCATTCCGGGTGTCGAGGATGTACACATTTCCTCCGTAGACCGTCATGGCTCGGGGGTTTTCGTTGCCGGCCGGGGGGGTCAAGACGAGCGCGGTGACCGGCAGCTGACCCGAGTAGATGGCGAGATCGTATTTGTCGTCAAGCGCCAGCATGGTAGTGCCGTCGGCGGTCATCAAGACGGGATCGTTCCATTGAATTCCCGAGAAGAATTCACCTGGCTTGGCTATCTCTTTTTCCTGGCCAGGGGGAGTCTGGTTGGTGCTGTAAATGATCTTTCGATGGCTGTCGAGGACGAAGAGAGACCCGGCTCCGCCGTTCAACTGTTCCGGGTGCGAGTTAGGGAGAGACGAGAAGTCGGAGACGACTGTTGGGGTGACTGCTGTGATTCGGTGAATGTTGTTTGCTGTAGCTTGTACAAAATTCTGGGCCGCGGTGACCTGCTTTGCGGGGAAGTTGTGCCGTTTGGCGCGCCGGATGTCTCGATAGGCGAGACCCAGCTGCCTACTTTGATATCTCGGGTTACTACTGTGGAGGGCGTTGGAGGCGTGAGCTCGCGCCTTTTGTGGAAAATTGATGGCCGCGGGTCCACTGGAATTGAGCAGGAAGAAGATCACGGCGAAGAGGGCCACGACTCCGACGCCGATCGCGCTCCACAGCCACATCGCCGGAGGGATGCTCGATAGGCTGAAGCTTCGCCGGGCCGAAGTGTCGACGCCATGAATGTTTGGCTCGAGCAAGCTAGCCCTATCCGACGGTCCGTCGTGTCTCCGGCCAGGACGCACCACATCGGTGAATCGACGTGGCCGTTTCGAAGCCGACTCACTTTTGCGTGGGTAGATGCGCTCTGGGGCGACCGTTGTGTCAGGAAAGCCTTGCACGGGAGGAGCGACCTTGCCCAGGTTTGGCGTATTCTGGATGAAAGAGTTGACTTCGTCGAGCTCAGTCTCGCGCGCTCGAGAGCGCTCCTGACCAGTATTCCGGTCGAGCGAGCTTGACTCCCACGGCTCGCCCTGCGCCTGATTCTGGTCCACGAGATCGTCCTGCTCCTCGTCACGGGCTGGACCTGCGTCGTACAGACCTTCGTCAAGCTCGTTCGAGGTGCGCCCATTGTCGTCAGTGTAGGGCAGAACACCCGTTACATCACCAACGATGGGTAGCTCCTCGGTCCCATGCTCGACGGGAGGGGGCTGATTCTGGGTATTCCAAAGATCCACCGCAGGTGTCTCGACATCGCGACCATAGTCGTCGAAAGGATCCCCGGCCTCAGGTGAGTCCACCTCGGCCGCCTCCACGGCAGATGTACTGACGATAGCGTCTGCTTCAAGCGCGGCAGGGGCTCGTTCTTTCGTCGGCTGCGCTTTGCGCCGCGGTGCTCGTGTCCTGGCTGCGGGTGGCTTGAGCTCCGCCAGCGCTCGCTGCCAGACATAGGAAAGCGAGGCGATCGATTCGTCCACATAATCCAGCACGCCGCCATCAGATTCAGCTTCGTGGCGTCCGCGTGCCGTCGTTGTCTTTGCCGTTTGGCGGATAGCGGTTTGATGAAAGGGCTCCTCGTCGGGAATCGCTTGGAGGGCAACGCAGGTCACCTCCCTTGCGTGACGGGCCCGGGCATGCGCGAACAGACTCTCAGAAATCTGATCTGGGATTTCGGCAGTGAACGAAGACCTGAGATCATCTCCGTCGAGCTCCTGGGCGAACCAGCTACTGCACAGGACAATGATGTCCGACTCCTCAACGCGATCGCGGAAGAGAGATATTTCCGGTTCGCCGCTGCAGCCAAGCGAGTGTGCAAATGGAACGCTGCCGGGCGGACCCGTGTTAACGGAGTGTAGGTTTCCATCGTGCAGAACGTACGCCTGCGCGGGGGGTACCTGGAGTAGGTAGAGGCTGCTTCCCTCGGCAACAAGCGCGGTCAGACCTACCCGAACGTGCCCCTTGAACTCATTTTGCAACTCACGATGAGCTGCTTCGATGGACGCCTTTAGACGAGCAGCCGGCGGCTGATCGAATCGGGATGTGTACTCACCCTGTATGACGTCGATGACCAAGCGACGGGCTCTAGCTCCCATCGGGCCGGGCGCTGACGCCTCGGAAACAGCATAGAGGGCTGCTTCCTCGCCGGAGTGAGTGTGAAGCGATGCCAGCACTCGGAACGTGTCGGCCGAGTCCTGGCGCCTCCCGCCCGTGATGTTAAAGTACGCGCTTGAAAGCACGAGGCGATCATTCATTGTCACTATAGACTGCTAACTTTCCTGGCAGTATAGCCCCGTCTATTCCTTAACCGCAACTGAGACAGGCTGACGTGATTATCCTGCTGCTCATAGCCAAGGTGTAGGGGCTCGAGCGATTAGGCCGCCGAACGACACGTCAGCGCCCATCGAGGAGCTCGCGCGCGGCTGAAAGTCGTTGGATCGATCGCTCTCGCCCTAAGATTTCCATGCTTTCGGTGAGAGGGGGTGTGACTTTGCGGCCGGTCTCGGCGGCCCGGACGGCCATCAGCAGATCCCCGCGTTTCCACCCTAGTCGCTCGGCCTCCGATGTCACGGCCGCTAGGATCTCGTTCGAGGTCCACGGCTCGAGTTGTTCTAACGCCTCTTGGGCTTTCTGCAACGCTTGCGCCACATCTTCCGGCGACCGGTTCTTCACCTGTAGCAGGGAAGGATCGACGTCGATGGTATCTCTGAAGAAGAAATCCACCATTCCCGGAATCTCGGCAAGCGTTCTGACGCGCTCCTGTACGAGCGGGATGATCCGCCGAAGCAGCGTGCGCTGATCTGGCGTGACGTCGTCTGTGGGAAGCAACCCGGCCCTGACCAGGAAAGGCAGGGCTCGCTCGGAAATTTCCTCACTCGGTAGCAGCCGCATGTACTGCGAGTTGAACCACTCGAGGCGGGCGGGGTCGAGGGCGGCATTACTCCGCTGGACCCGATCGAAGGAGAATTGCTGGAAGAGGTCTTCAAACGAGAGGATCTCCTGGTCGGTGGGTGACGACCACCCGAGAAGGGCCAGGTAATTCACGACGGCTTCGGGCAGATACCCCTCATCGCGGTAATCGGTGACCCCTTTGGCGCCACGTCGCTTCGAGAGCTTTGCCTTGTCCCGATCGAGCACGTCGGGAACATGCGCGAAGTCCGGTAACGGCCAACCAAGCGCCTCGTACAGCATGATCTGTCGGGGAGTGTTTGAGATGTGTGATTGGCTGCGAATGATAGTGGAAATATTCATGGCGTGGTCGTCCACCACGTTGGCGAAGTTGTAAATCGGCGAGCCGTCCCGGCGAAGTATCACGAAGTCCCCGATGTCACTCGAGTTGAACTCAGTTCGTTCGTAGACTCCGTCGTTCCAGGCGATTGTCTGGTCCGCCGGGACATGAAACCGCACAGAGGCCTGCCGGCCGGCAGCCCGGAACTCCGCGCGCTCTTGCTCGGTCAACCTGTAACATCGTTGGCTGTACCTAGGCGCCTCGCCTCGTTCTTGCTGCTCGATACGCTCACGCTCGAGTTCTTCGTCCGTGCAGAAACACTCGTACGCCACGCCGGAGGTCAGGAGGCGATCCGCCTGCTCGCGGTACCCGGTGCGATCCGACTGACGGTAGGGAGGGTATGGACCGCCGATATCCGGCCCCTCGTCCCACTGGATCCCAAGCCAGTGAAGGGCGTCTACGAGATACTCCTCGGCTTCAGTCGTCGACCGCTCCGCGTCCGTATCTTCGACGCGGAGTACCAGCGTGCCTGCCTGCGACTTGGCGTACAGGTAGTCGAACAGGAACGTACGGGCGTTTCCGAGGTGCAGGAACCCGGTAGGGCTCGGCGCCATTCGTACGCGCGGACCCATAGTCGTAGACAAAGCGGCGCCCCCTCGCACTCTCCCCACAGGTATTATATCGATGTAGTTGTCAGTTATCAGTTATCAGTTGTCAGTTCAGGCGACCGCGACCGCACAGGGCTTGGAAGTTTGAGCTGGGGTTTGGTGGAGCTGAGTGCTGTAGTGCCGTCATCCGGCATGGTCCGAGAGCTTGCTCGCGATCGTGACGATGACTTAGGGATGACTAGAACGACCCGAAGTGGCCGGATGCGCCTACCAGCTCCATGTAGGCATGTCCCGTGACGGGTTTGCCCATGAAGGTTCCGCTCACGCGACAGGCCCCCTCCCAGTAGCTTTCGGGCGGAGCAAGTCGATCGTACACCTCTTGATTCTTTAGCAAAGGCACGACTGTGAGGTTGGCTTTTATGGCGGGGATCGTCACCTTCCAGCCGCTGCTGTACACCGCACCGTCGTTTGGACTCTTCCAAGTGCCGAGCTTGGTGATCAGCACCCTGTGGACAGTGCGCTGCATGCCTGACGGATACGAGACGCTTACTCCATGCAACGAGCGACCGGCGGTATGAAAGTCGGACAGGCTGAAGTCAACGCCATTGTCGAGGTGGAAGCCGCCCCAGGTCCAGCCGTGGATCTGCGACCACTGCCAGGTGCCCCACTGATGATCCATCCAGGAGACGCCGTGCACGGGGATCCATTGCCCTCGATAGTAGATCTGGCCAGAGGTATGTAGGTGAGTCAGCGAATAGTAGTACGAGGATCCATGTGATCCCATCGGGACGAATCCACTTCCGCCCTCAAGGAGCGGGGCGCGGTGCGTGGTCATCGATAGAAGAAGGTGTGTCCCCTTGGTTCGCGAGGCGAGGTGATAGACGCCCGACGCCGACCACACCCGGGTCGTCCCCACGTGCTCGGCAAAGGACGTGGACGACAGATGCACGGGAGCGATACCGGGCTCTACGTACGTCACCGTGGGGAGAAAGTGCCGCCCGTGTATGTCGGACAGGGAGACGTCGTATCGATATATCGTAATTGGCCGGGCCGAGCCCGGGATGCGTAGATTGTGGAACTTGAACAGCGTGGTTTCAAATCCGAAGGCGTGCCCCTGGCGATCGGTCAGGTGACCCACGAAGTACCACCACTCCGTTTGCGCACCGGGGTGCATGGCATTATCGTGAGGTAGTTGTATTGACCGGGGCGCGGAAACCGGTCGGTTGGCGGCGGCGCCGGGGGAGCTCGAGCCGCAGCCGCAAAGACCTGCGGCAAGCGCGGCCAGGGCAAGTATCGAAAGCATCAACAAAACGGACGGATGTCTAGCAGCGATTCTGGGACGCACATCTTCCTCGCTATGGGGAGTAATCAGGGTGATAGAAAGCGGAATCTAGTATCGGGAATGGCGCTGCTGGCGAACGAGATTCGAGACGTCACGGCCAGTAGCGTCTACGAAACTGACCCGGTGGGGGTGACCGACCAGCCTCGCTTTCTCAATCTAGTAGTTCGAGGCGACACCCGGCTTCGTCCGCGAGATCTGCTGCATTTTGTGAAAGCGATTGAACGAAGTGTTGGCCGACGGCCGACGTTCCATTGGGGTCCTCGCGTGCTTGACATTGATATTCTCATGTATGGGTACGAGTCAGTCGACGACTCGGATCTCAAAGTGCCGCATCCGGAGATGTTGAATCGCCCCTTCGTACTCGTTCCTCTATGTGAAATCGCTCCTGAGGTGAGGCTGCCTGACGGCAGGCCTCTGTGCGAGGTGGTTGCGGCAGATCCGGACGGGACATCTGTGAAAGCGTATAGGGCCGCTCGCGCCAACACTTTAGCGGTTGGGCCCGAGGCATTGTCTAATGTGAGGGTCATGTGAGGGCGTTGTGCCTGTCGCCCGAGGCCCAAACAGGGCAAAGTGGATAGTGTAAGGCCGAAAAAGACCGTACGGGAGGGTGCAATCGACCGAGCCTGAGTAAAGTCAGTACCAACTCGCGTTCAGCACCGACTGGACACGCAGCTAAAAACTAAGGAGATTCGCATGAAGCGTTCATTTGCCAGATCAACACTCGTAGCTTTGTCGTTACTCGCGCTGGGTTCCGCGGTCGTGCCGTTCGAGGCGTCGGCGTCACAAATTCAGCAACCAGCCTCGGCCGGGGTGGCCTATTCATTCGCATCGTTCCAGTACCCCCATGACACCTTCACCCAGCTCCTGGGCATCAACAATGGAAGCAGGATCGCCGGGTATCACGGGGCCTCCATCAACAAAGGCTTCAAGTTCCGGCTTCCGCGGAACATCCAGAACTGGAACTATCCCTCGTCAGCCCAAACCCAGGTGATTGGGATCAACAATCTCGGCGATACTGTTGGCTTCTACATCGATAAGAAGGGTGTAACGCACGGATGGTTCAATAACCACACGACAAATCACTGGACCACCGTTGACGTTCCCGGTACCACCTTTAATCAGGTCCTGGGAGTAAACGATAAACGACAGGCGGCGGGCTATTACCAGTACGGGTCCGCCAATATTTTCCAGCCGTTCGTATGGTCGCCCAACGGGACGTTCACGTTGCTTCCAATCCGGAACGCTCAGGCCACCGACATCAACAATTCAGGCGTAGTGACCGGTTTTCAGGTGGTGTCGGCCACAAATAACCGTGCGTTCGTGATCACGCACGGCCACACTCTCTACTTCCACTACCCTGGATCGATATTCACACAGGCGCTCGGCGTCAACAATCGAGGGACCGTGGTAGGGACTTATAACGACAAATCGGGTACTGCGCATGGCTACACCTATTCTCTTGCCACGCATGTATTCCACTCCGTGTCGGTGCCTCACGCGTCGAGCACCGTGGTTAACGGGATCAACAACGGGGGACGTCTCGTCGGCTTCTACACCCCATCGAAGAAGAACCCGCCGACAGTGGGTTTCGTCGCGACACCATAGAAGTACGACGGTAACGTAAGGTCTCAGACACCGTTGGGGCGCTGCCGGGTCCAACCGGCGGCGCCCCAAATGTTTCCTTGTTAAGCCAGATTTCAGCCCACTGGGTCATAATGCATCAGAATGCGGGTTTTAATCGTCGAAGACGATGTTAAGATCAATGCCACGCTCCGTCAGACGTTGGAGGAGGAGCGGTATGCGGTCGACGTCGCCTATGACGGCGAACAGGGCGAGGAGATGGCGTTCGTCAACGAGTACGACGTCATAGTATTGGATCTCATGCTTCCCAAGCGTCGCGGGCTGGATGTAGTCCGTGAGCTGCGCGAGCATGGAGTCAAGACGCCAATTCTCATCCTTACCGCGCGAGACGGAGTGCAAGACCGCGTCAACGGGCTGAACAGTGGGGCCGACGATTACGTTGTCAAGCCCTTCCACGTCGATGAGCTGATAGCTCGGGTGCGTGCGCTCGTTCGCCGTGGATCCGACGTCAAAACGACGCGACTCACGGTTGCGGACGTGGTGCTTGACATCGCCTCGCATACGGTCAAGAGACGCGACCAGCAGATCGGCCTGACGCAAACGGAGTACGCCATCCTGGAGTACATGATGCATCATCCGAATAAGGTGGTCAGCCGGGCGGAGCTGATGGAGCACGTGTGGGACGACTCATACGAGGGCTTCTCCAACATCGTCGATGTGTACATGCGCCGTCTGAGAGCGAAGCTGGACGATGGCCAGGAAGTCCGGTTGGTCGAAACGGTGCGAGGCGCCGGCTACCGGCTCCGTGGACAGGATGAATAGCGGAAAAGCCAGGCGGCTTCCGGATGTAATCCCATCTCGATTCAGCAGCATCAGGGTCAAGCTGACGGTGTGGTACGGGGCGGTTCTGGCGATCGTTTTGATCGTGTTTTCCGTCGGCATTTACCTACTGCTGGCCACCCTGGTCTCAATTGACGTCAACAATCTGGCCCAGTCCTATAGAAGGACGCTCACTACGCTGGCTGCAGAGTCACCGACACGCATTAAGACCCTGTCGCGGAGCACTCCAATGTTGGGTCAGCTCTCCTTCGAGTACGTCGGCAAAAACAGTCTTGTGACGTACCGATATGGGGCAGACCGCGGGTGGCCCGTCGATCAGCAGCTGGAAATGATGGAGTTCACTCAGAAAGAGGGCTGCAAGCAGCCTGACGGCAGCCTGTTAGTGTGCACCTATCTGGTCAGATCTCGCGCGAAGCCCCACAACGTCATAGGCGCGGTGGCCATGTCAGCATCCCTCAACAGCATTTTGCACTCGCAGTACCGGCTTCGAACCGCGCTCTTGCTTGGTGTGCCGGTCAGCCTTCTGATTGCACTCATAGGTGGCTGGGCACTGGCATCTCGGGCTCTTGCTCCGGTGGAAGACCTACGCCGAACCGCGCAGGCAATTACCGCTACAGACCTGCGCCGGCGCATCGGCTTGACTCGCAACGACGAGCTGGGAAGGCTCGCCCAGACTCTCGACGATATGATCGAGCGTCTCGATACCGCCTTTCGAGAGCAGAGGCAGCTGACGGCAGACGTCTCTCATGAGCTGCGGACCCCGCTATCGGTGATACAGGCGCAGACGTCTCTGGCGCTGAAACGCGAGCGCACGCCTGAGGAGTACGCGGCAGTGCTTGACAGCATACAAGAGGAAACCGACCGCATGTCAAGAATCGTCTCCGACCTGTTGATGCTAGCCCGAGCTGAGGCGGGACAGGAAACCCTCGAACATGATCCCGTGAGACTGGATGTCATAGCGCGTTGGGCCGTGGACCATATCCATAGCCGAGCTCAGCACAAGGGGGTGGAGGTAAAGCTGCTGGCTCACCCAGTAATGGTTGAGGGTGACAGTGACCGGCTGCGACAGCTCAGCCTGAATCTTGTCGACAATGCGGTCAAGTACACCGACCCGGGAGGGCGGATAACGGTCAAGGTGGCGGTCAAAGCGGGCGCGGCTCAATTAGAGATAGCCGACACGGGAGTTGGAATCGACGCTGAGAGTCTGCCGCACATATTTCAGCGGTTCTACCGTGCGGACTGGGCACGAGCCCGAGGCGAGGGCTCCGGACTGGGATTGGCCATCGTGCAGTGGATCGTGGACGCTCATGGTGGCACTGTGACTGTGCGCAGCAAACCGGGTGAGGGTTCAGTATTCACGGTAAAGCTGCCCCTGCACACGATCCAGCGGGAAGAGCCTCCGACGCGCGGTATCCGCTCGAAAAAGGATCGCGATTCGGTTCCGGCTGGGTGGACATAGCGGCGGGGCCGTTATACTTATTCGTCGCTTGCCCCTATAGCTCAGTTGGACAGAGCGAGCGCGTCCTAAGTGCTGCGTCGGGGGTTCGAGTCCCTCTAGGGGCGCCAGACGGTGGGCGGGCTGCTGAGATGCAGCCCGTCGTCTTATGTACCTGTCGGTCGCTGAGAGCTGCGTTCGAGAGCAAGCTGGACTAGCCGATCGATCAGCTCCGAGTAGCCGATTCCGGTAGCCTCCCAGAGCTTGGGAAACATGCTGGTTCGGGTAAAGCCGGGAATAGTATTGATCTCGTTGAGCACGGGATTGCCCGAATCGTGTTCGACAAAAAAGTCTACGCGAGCCATTCCCTCGGCATCGATCGCCTTGAACGCCCGAAGGGCCACGTCGGTAAGCTTGGCCACTTGGTCAGCTGTAAGTTTGGCCGGAATGACGAGCCTGGCCAGTCCGTCGGTGTATTTAGCCTCATAGTCGTAAAAGTCGTGTTCAGATAACACTTCGCCAAATACCGAAATCAACGGCTGATCGTTGCCGAGGATCCCGCACTCGATCTCCCGGCCGCGTATCGCCTTCTCAACTATGATCTTCCGGTCGTGGCGGCCGGCCTCCGATACGGCGGCCCACAGCTCGTCCTTCGTCGATGCCTTTGATATACCCACGCTGGAGCCCATGTGGCAGGGCTTTACGAAAACAGGGAACCCCAGGCCTTCTTCTATCGCCGAGGCAAGCTCGGCCCCTGACGATCTCCATTCACTTACGGTGAATACCTGATACGGGCCGACCGGCAGACCTGCATGCTCGAACACGGCCTTCATCATCGCTTTGTCCATGCCCACAGCCGAAGCGGTCACCCCCGAGCCCACGTACGGTATTCCCGCCAGCTCCAGAAACCCCTGCACCGTGCCGTCCTCGCCTAGAGGTCCGTGCAGGAGCGGGAGGACCACGTCTATGCCCACGCCGTCAGAAGCTCTCCCTCCGCTCGCTGCCGGGACCAATGCGTGTCGACCGACATTTGCGACCAACTCGACCGTTTCATGCCCATCGGCCTCTACCTGCTCGCCGAGCAGGAATCTCGTTCCCTGACCCATCAACCAGGCTCCCTCTTTGGTGATGCCGACCAGCACCGTCTCATACTTCTCGGGATCGATGGCCTCGACCGCAGACCGTGCCGAGGCAAGGGAAACCTCGTGCTCCCCGGATTGGCCCCCAAACAAAATGCCGAGGCGGATTTTTCGGGCCATCAGGCCCCCTGTCCGGTTATCGAAGACCACGTCCATCGAACCGGTAACGGTCCCAGCGTGATTGCGGACGGTGGTCTTTTTGAATTCGTCAAGCGACCCCGGCACACGGTCGTTGAGGTATCCCAGATCGTTCAGCATGTTGTAGGTGACCAGAGGAATCGAGGCACTTGAGCCGTCGCTGATCTTCATCCCCATGCCGGTATCCTTACCGATTAAGCCGACTCCTTCACAGCCCAACGCTCCTCCCTTGCACACAACTGTTCCATTGGCAGCCTTCATGAACTCAGTGTCAAATCGTCCGGCGCCGGCGATCAGATCCGGATGCTTCAGCATCGCGTCACGCACCGTCTGCGCGGCTGACGAGTGCGAGTCCGATACATTCTTACCACTGGCTAGGCGAGCAAAGGCCACGGCGAGGGCGGCGACAGGAAGGTAAAAGGTTGGGACGCCACAGCCGTCGACGGCGATCTGGATGCCGGATTTGGGCACGCCGGAGAATGCAGAGACGGTTTCCAGGTTAAGCTGCTGGAGCGGGTGTTCCGGGTCGCGATACGTATCGACCGGCCATCCCATATATACGCAGACGGCCGCCATGCCGGCATGTTTGCCGGAGCAATTGTTGTGGAGGACGGTCGGCGCATGCCCTTCGCTGGTTAGCTTATCGTTCGCCGCCCTGGCGAGTGGGGGATGAATGCCGCACTGCAACACGTCGGGATCAAGGCCGGCCTTTGCCAGCAGCTTCAAGACCGCCCTCACGTGTTGCGGGGCGCCCGAATGAGACGAGCACGCGATTGCCAGATCCTCCCGGTCTAGACCAAGCCCGGACGCGGCTCCGGTCAGAACGAGAGCCATACCTTGAAAGGGCTTTGCCGCCGAACGGATGTATGTACCCTGGTTAGGGTCCCCAAGGCATTCCACGATCGTTCCGTCGACTCCCGCCACGACGACCGTACCGCGATGAATAGTCTCGGTGTGGATCCCCCGTGTCGTCGCGGCCAGTGGAACGTCGCCGCGATACCCATCTTCGGGGAGCGAGACAGTGAGACTCAACTGGGGGTCGGACGCAGAGAGCTAAGCACGTCGACTCAAAATGGCGCACTCCCAAGATAGTGATGTAGATGACTGATCGAACGCTTGGTACTCTCCATCGGCCGGTCGTTGGCCGGAGGTTCGTCCATCAGACTCGTAGCGCTGACTCCGGCCCGGTTGCGCCAGTTATCGGGTAGCGAGGACGGGAGGTCGGTGCTCGTGAAGACCGAAAACATCGACGCCCAGGCCAGGGGGACGACTTCGCGGTAGGCATACCCTCCACCGCCTCCCGCGATGGCTCGACCTCCGCACACCTCCGCGGCAAGGTCCCGCTCGCGTTCGGCTATCTCACGAAACACATTAAGGGAGCAGTCCAGGTGGGTGAGGGGGTCGAGGCGGTGGGCGTCACAGCCGTGTTGGAGAACGAGGACATCGGGTCGGAATTTGCGGGTGAGAGGGATAACCACTTCCTCCATCGTCAGCAGCATGTCAGGGTCGGAGGCACCCGGGTCGAGGGGGACGTTGATCGAGGTCCCCTTGCCGGCGCCTCGCCCCGTCTCGGTGACGTCTCCGGTGCCGGGAAAGAGGTAGCGTCCCGACTCGTGAACGGATACGGTCAGGACGCGCGGATCCTCGTAAAAGATCCACTGCACGCCATCGCCGTGATGGGCGTCGGTATCGATGTACGCCACTCGCTCAGCGCCGTTCGCGAGCAGCCAGGCTATGGCAAGTGCCGGATCGTTATATATGCAGAATCCGGAGGCCATGCCCGGGAGGGCATGGTGCAGCCCGCCCGCAACGTTGAACGCGAACGTCGCATTGCCCGACATGACCCGTCGAGCCGCCTCGATGGATCCTCCGGCCACAGTAGCGGTCACGTCGTGCATGTCGTCGAACGGGGGATTGTCTCCTGAGCCGATGCCGGCCCTCGGCACGACAATCCCAGGGTCGGCGCCGGCACGTCGAATAACCTCGACGTACTCCGCATCGTGCACCAGACGAATCTCGTCGTCGTCGGCCCTGGGTGGTGCGACCACTGCCGCCGATCCGTTCGAGAATGCCCCCAACTCGGACAGCAGGTCATGCGTGAGCTTGTAGCGAACGGGCTGAAGCGGGTGATGGGGCCCGAAATCATACCTAAGCACCTCATCCGAATAAATGAAGGCGGCTTGACTCACTTTCGACGACTGTCGGGTGAAGGTGGCATGGGGGAAGTTATTTGGCGGCTAAAATGGCACATGACTGGTCTCGTGGATCCGTTCTGAGCGTGGGTGAGATACTGACGGGCACGTGCTCGTGGACGGACAAAACGTTGATCGAAAGCGGATGGTACGAGTCAGACGCCAAGAATGCCGAGCAGCGTCTCGCGCTGTATGCCAGCCGGTTTCCCGTCGTAGAGGTGGACAGCACATACTATAGTCTCCCATCCGAGCACACGGCCGAGCTATGGGCGGAGCGGACTCCGACTAGCTTTACGTTCGACGCGAAGGCATACCGGTTGCTGACTCAGCATCCGGGTCAGATGGCGAGCTTGCCGAAGTCAGTCCGCGAGACACTGCCGAGCGACCTCACTGAGAAACGTAATCTGTACCTCAAAGACCTTCCGCCAGAGTCGGTGGACGACGTCTGGTCGATGTTCCGTCAAGGTCTGATGCCGCTGCACAGCGCCGGCAAGCTCGGTGTAGTGTTATTTCAGTTTCCAAACTGGTTCTTCCCCGGACGAGACAGCAAAGCATACCTCAGCAGCATTCAGGAACGGCTGCCGGAGTACAAAGTGGCGGTCGAGTTCCGGCACGGCAGCTGGCTCAATGACAAGAACCGGGAGCGTACGCTGAAATTCTTGCGAGATGAAGGTCTTACGTACGCAAGCGTCGACGAGCCGCAGGGAACACGCTCCTCGGTTCCACCCGTTGCGGTAGCCACTTCCGACATGGCGGTCGTGCGCTTTCACGGACGTCGGGCCGAGACCTGGGACAAGAGCAACGTGGGGGTGCTCGAACGCTTCAAGTACCTCTACAACGAGGATGAGCTGAAGGAGTGGGTCCCGAAGATCAAAGACCTGGCGTCGGAAACTCGCGCCGTCCACGTTCTGATGAATAACTGCTACAGCGACTTCGCCGTAAGAAACGCGGCCGATATGGCTTCCTTGTTGCAAACGGATTGAGCCGCCGTCTCACTGTTTCGGCGGCTGCCGCCGCGCTGACGGCGGGAACAGGTCTCGGTTTCTACGCCACGTGGCATGCGCGACGGAGCTTAGAGATAGTAGAGACAAGCGTCACGCTGCCGCGTCTGCATGAAGACCTGGATGGAATCGTGGTGGCGCTGGTCGCGGACATCCATCGCACCCGCTTCTGGGGTAAGCACCGAAGTCCGCCTGCCCTCGAGCGCGCCATCGAAGCGGTCAAGGCCGCGTCGCCCGATATCTTTGTTGCTTGCGGAGACTATGGATTCAAGAAGTGGCGTGTGGAAGACGTCGCCGATGACGTGGCGGCTTTTGAAGCGCCGATACGTGTTGCCGTTTTCGGCAATCATGACTACGGACTCGGGGAGAGGAATGCGGCGAAACTTCGGAACGCAGCTTGAGCGGCGAGGAGTTGTCGTGCTCAAGAATCAGGCAAGAGGCTTTGATGTTCGAGGCTCTCGCCTCTGGATCGGCGGGCTTGACGACGGAGCGACAGGACGGGCGAATCCCAGAGCAATGCTCGACTGTGTCGCCACCGACACCGCTTCCCGAAGGGTAGACATCCTGCTCTCGCACTCACCGGACGCGGTGACGCGAATGCCATTCGGCTCGTTCGAGCTCGCCCTCTCCGGACATACTCACGGGGGACAGATCGCCCTACCTTTGGTTAATCCGACGCTACTCCGGAAATGGGCGCGCACATCCTTCGATCGAGGGTTTTACCGGGTTCAGGGCGGAACCTTGTTTGTCACGAAAGGAATTGGCACGGTTGGCTACCATGCCCGATTCCGAGCACGGCCGGAGATAGTCTTGCTGCACCTTCGGTCCCCGCGAGGTGCGCCTACGGTAGACGAACACCCAGCTCTGGTTCACGAGACGGTAGGGTCCGCGGGGTAGCAGAAGGAGCCGGACCTCGACCAGAGGTAATCCAAGCGCGAGATGAACGAGAGTCTGCGATGCCTCGTCACCGCGTGACGCTTAATCCCGCGCCCCGCGCTCCAGCCTGGGACGTGCGGGCTCAGCAGGCCTGAACGCCGGCGTCGCTTAGGACGCCTTGCCTCGCAACGTGGCTAGGAAAACTGCCGCCTTTCCTCCATGGAGCCCCTGTCCGACGATCTGGCCTCGGTTGTTGATGTCCAACGCGCTGCTGGGCTTCCAACCGGAGCTGCTTGAGAGAAGGCTCGACAGGCAGAGACCCTTGCTGGGGTTGCCGGGCGACCACAGAACAGCCTCGTCAGGCTGGATGGTGTTGCCGGCAGCAATGAGGTGGCCTGACCGATCGGCGGCCACCGAGCGGATTGTTAGGGCCCGCGCTCCGACCGCGCAGCCGGAGGCGAGCTCGTCGTGGATCCCGACGTTCGGACAGCCATCCCCGGGTATCCTCAAAGGACCAGCCCACTGAAAACTGCCTGCATCCCCACCATAGCCGGCCGCGCCCCCGTCAAAAGATCCGATGGCGAAGACATGACGACCGTTGCCGCCGACCGCGTGGACCGTGGCGCCGGCGTAGGGACTCGGGCAGACGCGGAAGGCTCCGGCAGCGGATGTTATCCACGATGTCAGATCGGATCCCACAACAAGGGTTCGGTTCCGCACCCTCCGGATGAATGAGGCGTTGGTCCAGCGGTAGCCGATAGGCTTCGGCAGATAGCGGGCTTGCGTATAGCGTGTAGCACGGGCGAGCCAGACGACCGCTCGTGTTGGGCCAATGTACCGCGACCCACGAACGGGCCGTTCGTCGCCAGCAACGTCACCGCGACCGTCGATCTGACCGAGCGACGTGACCACCATCAGCGGCCCAGTCCGCAGCCGGAGACGTCGATAGCCGTGAGATCTCGGGATCCAGACCAGCGCGGCCCTGCGCGTGCCGGAGGGCCCACCACGAGAGCCGTTCCAGGCCAGTCCATCGATCATGCCGCGGTCGTTGACATCCCTCGCCTCAGTGTTCGCCATCCCTTGGAAGGTACCGAGATCCGTGACGCGGCCGGAGACGTAGGCGAAGGCGTGAGTTCTCCCCCCGACGACCCTGAGTGACCCAACCACCTCGCCCCTGTCATCGAGCGCGGCCGGAGTCATCCTTGCGAGGCTGCCGAGAAGCCGGATGGAGTAGGCAGTATGCCCCATGGCATAGAGGCCTTTGGAGTGGGTCCGAGCCGAAGCGAGGGACCAGGAAGTCGTAAAGGCCACGATCAGGGCCAGAACCGAGACCTGATAGGCATAACGAGCACGCGGAATGGGGCTACCTGCCGGAACACCAAACCCCCTGAACGTGAGTAGCCTGTTCGCATTCAGGCGAACCATTGGTTGCATCGGTGGCTGGCATCGTTGTAGAAGGCGCCGTTGAATTCTCCCGACATCTTCTAATTTTCTCTGCCTGTCGAAGGCGAGAACAGAGATACGCGTCAACGAAGATCGCTTGATAGCCGGTAGCACTGATCCTACCTCGTGCGGACTCTTTCGCATGCTTACCTGGCCCGAGAAACTGAGGTGGGTGCTTGCGGTTCAGAGGGAGGGGTGAATAGTCAGAGGCTATGCACCCACACGGACTGGACGCGGAGAAGGGCCGGCCGGGTGTTCTGCCCTACGGTCAGAATACAGCAAAAGTGGTGGCGAGGCTGGAGGAGCGTGGAGAGAAGCTCACTCCGGGCCCTGTCTTGCACGATGGGCTTCGGAAGGCCCCTTTGGAAGCCGGCCAGGGATCGGACCAGGCGAATGTCCGCTCCCAATTCCATCCAATTGCTCATCTCCCATCTGGACAACAGCCAGCGTGTGATGGCCGCTGATTTTGATCCGGCGGATTGCTATGATACTATTGGCGTAAAACCGGATCGTGGCGGCTGCTTCCAAGCGAGCCAGCCCGATTCAGCCAAAACATGGTGTGCTAAGGAGTTTCGCTATGCCGATCCCGGTTCCCTACACGAGCAATTACACCGATCACTCGACTGACGCGGGCTATCAATTCGAGTTTATCTGCGAGCACTGCCACAACGGCTACAAGTCGGGATTCAAAACAAATCCGCTTGGCATCGGAACGAAAGTAGCGCGCGGCTTCGGTTCGATGTTCAGCCAGACGCTGAGCAATGTCGGTTACAGCGGCGGGATGCTGCAGGACATGACGGAGTCCCAGGCGAAGGACAAGGCCTTACGTGAGGCCATCGCCGAGTGCGCTCCCCTGTTCAATCAATGCCATCGGTGTGGCAGCTGGGTTTGCAAGGAGATTTGCTGGAATGACGAGTTCAATCTCTGTGTGTTCTGCGCGCCCAAGCTGGATCAAGAGATAGGGGCAATGCAGTCCGGCGCACGCATGAGTCAAGTGAGCGACAAGGTAGCTGCCGTCGATTGGACAACCGATGTAAATGTAGAACAGAAGCAGGTCGCGCTGTGCCCGCACTGCCGCGCTGAAACGCAGCCCTCCGCAAAGTTCTGTCCCGAATGCGGGCAGGCATTGATCGTCAATCTAACGTGCGAACGGTGTGGAGCTGAGGCGCCGGCAGGGACGAAGTTCTGTCCGGAATGTGGAAATAAGTTCGCTTAGCCGCGTCAGGACGGGCAGATGTCGTAGGTCATCGCGGGTGACAAGCGCTGCATGTCCATGGGACCTAACGACAGCTGCCGAAATGCCGTGACGTACAAGGCCAGAGTTTCGGTTTCGCCGCCTGGGGGTGCTCCGGTCCCTGTGGACGTAGATGTGCTCGATGATGCCATCTCCTTCTCTTCAGGGGATGGACAGGCACAGTACCTCTCATTAATCGACATTGACGACGTATTCGACGACAACTATACACTACGGCTGACGGACTTCACCGGACGCCGCTACGATTTCTCCATGCTTGGCCGTGTGTACGGACAAGTTCTTGCCGACGTAACCAAGCGGCGAAACGCGGCGTTGCAGCACGACCTGCTGCTGACCGGAATCAACCTGCAGGATACGTATCCGGCAAAAATCATGGGCCGGGGCTCCCCCATTCCGGCAGAGATACGGCTGTTTCAGGATTTGATGCTCATCGTGCCGGAGCGCGGCCTGATGTGGGGAGTGCCCTTTTCCTACGTTGGAAACGTTCGATGGAACGAAGACCTGTACCAGGTGACGGTCGCTATTGAGGGTGATGAGCCGGTCACTTTTGGTCAGATGGGCAAGCGGACGACGCAGTTCCGGGATGATCTCGAGCGCCTGATTGGAGCATTGCGCCGAAAGACCGCCGAGACTTTGACGCAGCTCATGCCGGGAACGGCCCCCGCCGACATCGCCCAGTTGTCGGTGCTCATGCCAGACGGACGGGCGGCGCAGCAAAAATCTGTCGAAGCAATAAGCGAGCAGCTGTGGCATCGCCTGGAGGGTGTTGTTGCGGGATCAGGAGATCGCCGGCAGTCATACGACTGGCTGAAGGCTCACTGCCCGCCTGGCTGGCCCGCTCTCGGCGTCAAGGCGCTGACATTCGGCGACACTACGGTTGCCTCCTCTCCCACGCCGGCGCCTGATGCAGGGTCGGCAGCCGACGATGACGGAGAGGACGGTGTCCAGCCGGATTCTGCCAAGGCGCAGACATGGTTCTTCTGCCCACTCAGTAGAGATGGAGCTCCAATCAACGCGGTTGCTCAAGAGGTCACGTCGGAGGCAGGGCACGCCACGTATTTTTTCAGGCTCCTGGAGCCGGCCTCGTTTGCAGCATTAAAGGGTGAAGATCTGGCCGTGGCCGTTTCGAAATCTCTGATGCGGCTGAATCGCGGACTGGCCACGCTCAACTTTCGCCGGCAGCCGATCTATTTATCTGAGGATGCCATCCAGCAGGGCGCATTCGCGATGTACCGGGTAGCGCTTCGCCGGCTTGACTACCTTCAGTGGATTCGCCAGGCGTTCCTGGGACGTGCGATCCACAATGACTCCTGGGAAAAGCAAGCAACCGCCATTGTGGACTCGGCCTAAGCTTTTACCTTTCGGCTGTAGCGCCCCGCCCCATTCTTGGGATCAGAAGTCAATAAAGGAGGTCTCGATGCCCACTCCCGAAGCGAAGAAAGGCCGCCAGGTCCCCCGTGAATTCAACTTCCATTGGGGCGGCGGCCAGATTGTGGAAGAGGCTTCGTATAGAGGGCAGCATACCGAGCCCGCGATCCAGCTGCTGGAGTACGGAGGCGAATCTGGGGCCTACGGCATCCGCTTCTGTTACTTCAATCTGGACGGTCGCTTCCAACGCAGTCCAATGATGATCGACGGTGAAGACTCATTTGAGGGCTTGCGGACCGCTTTGAAGGAGACGCCCAAGCTGCGGGAGATGCTGCGCCGGCTCGTAAGCTGACCAACCCGTCCTCCCCACTATCTGAAACGCAAGTAGACGTCTGACCGTCGTCCTTATGTGGTCCTTTGGAGAGGTGGTAGTCTACTTCTTCGCCGACGCGGCTGGGCATGGCCTCGTGGACAGGAGCTGGGGCGTCAGCGGTTGCTGAGCTGGGTCCAGCATGTCCCCGATGCTGGCAACACTGCGATCGTATTTCATCTTGTGTGGAAGCTGAAAGGTTTGCTCGAGGTATTTCATTACTGACCTGAAGTCGTAGATCTGATGGCTGACGAAGTGAGGCTTGGCGTATGGGGAGATCACCATAAGCGGCACTCGTGGCCCGAGCTCATACGGAGTTATCCGGGGCGGAGCCACGTGGTCGTAGAAACCGCCGTAGTCGTCCCAGGTGAGGATAATCGCTGTGTCTTTCCAGTAAGACGACGCCATCACGGTGTTGATCTGCTGTACGGTCCAGTTCTCGCCCTGGCACTCGCTCATGTTAGGGTGCTCGCTGTCGCGTCGGCTGGGGATCAGCCAGCTGATGGCAGCCAGGCGGCCATTCTGGACATCGCCGGCAAAGTGACTCGGGTCGACGACATTTGTTTTCCACTGAGGTGAGTAGCGGACCCTCTTAATCGCGTCGAAGGACGACCAGATGAAGGAGGGTTTACCGAGCGGGGCGTCGTAGTATCTCCAGGTCTGGTTGGCGGCATTCGCCTCGTCAGCAATAGATTTGATGCTAAAGCAGGGATAGGTTCGTCCGAGTCTACCTTTGGCAAACGTCGTGACTCGCGCCGCTTTGTTGGCATCACAGCCCCAAGCGTCCGGCCTCCTACCCTCTCGATTCACGTTGTCAACGGTGTTTGCGCTCTGACCGGACACCAGTACCAGATGGTTGGGGAAGCTGGCGCCCAAGATTGTCGAGAAGAACCGATCGGCGATGGCGTAGGTCGAGGCGTACTGGAAGTAGTTCGGAATCTTCGCTGGAACCGATGCGCAGCGCGTGCGCAGTCCCTAAACTGAGTGTATTGGGAGTCGGCAACGTCCAGACCCTTCTGTTATTCGCTTGCCCTTTTCTCGAGAACTCGTTCTATCTTCCCTTTATTGACCGCTTATCAGGGCGTTGCTCCCGCTATGGTCGATGTCCTTTCGGAGCCGGTCGGGAGCTTTACGTTCTACGGTGACCCTCACCGTATCACTTTTCGCCGTTATGGTAGCGTTGGCCGCGTTTGCCTTCCTCCCCGACATTTCTCAAGCTCCCGCGGCAGACAGCCTTCCATCCTCGCGCCCAAACTGGGCCGTCGACTACCCACCTCGCGTCCAGCGCTGCGTCGCTGTGCATCGGCAAGGCCAAGTGCCCCATAAAGCACGTGATATTGATCGTAACACCGCTTCTTCCCCATCTTTCGCGGTGGTGGCGCCGCACCCGATCCGCCTCCGGGGAGCCTGCCGAACAGATTGTCGAAGCTGTGATTCTCCCCTTGACGATGCTCACAGCGGACCTCTCGGCGGAAGTCGCGGTCAATGGGGCAGGATGATTAAGTGCTTCATCGGCGAGGATGTGGCCGCTTCGGTGGTTGGACATGGCTGACTCGGCATATACCCAAAGTCTGAGATTCCACTGCTACTGGAAGTACGCACAAACCTTCACGCTGGCCGACCACTTCTTCTCGACCATCATGGGACCCAGTTCTCCCCAACCATCTGGTCTACCATAGCCGGTCAGTCGCAACCGTTCCATCGACAACCCACACGGTCAGACACGTCGAATGCCTGGGATGAGACATCGACCGGTGCCATCGCTCGGTACGCCCATGATGTCTCGCCAAGGGCAAGATCAGCCTACGTGCATCCGTGCTTCAACCTCGACGACTACTCGCCGATTCGGCCAACAAGCACAAGGTGTCGTGGCGGTACGATGCAGCGTCTCCGGACACTTCAAGAGTGGCTACATCTGGGCGGCGTACGATGCCATCAAGCACATTCGGTACAGCAAGTACTGGAAGCAGGCGGATGTGCCCTTCACCCGGTGCGCCATGACGTGAAAGCCGCAAGTTGTCCGACTCTCACGGCGGACCATCCCGACAAGCACGAGAGCGACCATCCCCCGTTCAGCATCTGTCAGGGTCAGAACTCCGACGGTTGAGGCGATCAACGCCATCATGAAGAGCAAGTTCTGGAGATAAAAAGACATCGTACTACCTGGATGACTTTGGCGGGTTCTACGATCATGTGGCTCCGCCGGTGGTCGACAACATCACGCTGGTCCCAGCGTGCCCAAGATTATTATCTCGCCCTACGCCAGAGCCCACTCAATAGCGAAAACCACCTATGACTTCGGGTCAATGCTCATGTTGGCCGAGGACATATTCGGGCTGCCGCGGTTGTCGAAGTACGACAGGTCGGCCCACAGCCTGGCCTCAGCCTTCAATTTTCAGCAGAGACCTCTGAAGCCGCTGGTCTTAAGTCCCGCCTCATGCCCGCCGGCTCCGTCGACGGTGAACCGGAAGGCCACGCTGGTGACCTCACACAGGGCCAACCATCAGTACCGGCTGCTGGTACGCTTCCCGGATGGCATGGTGCCGACAGTCTTTGCTCCGACCAAGACGAAGGTGTTCTTCACCGGCGGCAAGACGGCGGTGTCCAGCGTGTCTCTGGGAGACGTCATGAAGCTGACGTTGGTGCCGGACGCGACTCAGGCCGGGTACTACCAGCTTCGTAAGCTCGTCGATCTCAACCTCAGGCGGGAGAAGCTTACCACCGGCATCATTTCGTCAGTGGACCCGACCTCGAGGACACTGGTGGTCGATCAGCCCGGGCATCCATCCATAACCATGGTTGTGCAAGTCAACTGACATTATCCACAAGGATGGATCAGCCTTCGACTTCGGCGATGTCCTTCCAGGCCAGCGGATCGAAATCAGGGGCTGATCCGAACTCACGTTCGAACAGCCCAGTTTGATGTCACGACGATCAAAGATCAAGCAGGCGACCGCCGCCTAGGTGACAGGCAGATTCGCGGCGAACGGATCGGGGTAGCCTTCGTGATTTCACCAAACACAGCCGCTCTGTCGAGCTTGGCGGGCGTACACGCCTGCAGCGAAGGCGGTGGCGTCCACCGCTGGTCTTATCTGGTAGCGATTTGCCGGGACGGCGTGGATGGGACTCGGGTTATCGATAGTTTGTTCGTTTGTTTTCTCTATATAGGTGACGAAAAGACGAACACTTTACGTAAGCGGCGGGAGACGAATAACGGCGCCAGAAATGGAGGTGCTGGCATCAGCACGTCGAATGGCTCTGTTCGCGGTCTTTCGTGGGTTTGCAGCAGCGTTGCTGGCGGCTGCAAATTCGTCACATACTTTTGGTACCAGCGGAGACGACGGCAACAAATGAGAGGCGCCGGATCTCAAGAGATCCGGCGCCTTCGGTTGCCGTCAGGCAACAGAGTGATCTTAGGCGGCCTTTAGTCTCACTAGGCGTGCCACGAACGTACCGTTCTTGAGCTCTCGCGCCTTGACGAGAACACGCTCGCCTAGCGTGAAGGACGGCTCAGGAGTCTGGCGCTGGTGGTTTACCACATAGCGCGTCTTCGATCGTGAGCGCGAACGTCATGCTCGCGTGTCTCTTGTTGGAAACAGCGAGCGACGTAGACGTCGTGCCGGTGGCAACAGTGCCATGGTACATATGGAGCTTGGCGTGGTGGCCATGATGGCCGCCGGCGGCAAAGACCGTGGCGGGAACGATGGCCACCCCCAGAATCACCGCCGACAGGGCTGCCTTTTTCGATCGTGTCATTACGTGTGTCTCTCCTTAGCATAGGTTGATGAGTCTTTCTGCTTGAGCGGCCGCTCAGACCCAGCCTATCTCGGAAGAGTTACCAGTCAATTACGAAGCGATTAAAAGTCGCTTAACAGTCGTCAGATCGAGAAGAGAGCGACTATGAACAACAATGCGAATGCGATGCACGGGAAGCCGGAGTTCGGCCGAGGGCATAGAAACTTAGCGTTGATCCACGACGGTCACGTTCTCGTCGAGGCAGCGGCCACAGCGAATGTTTCTAAGACCGGATAGACGCGCGGCCTCGCTGCCGCTGAGGAACAGCCTGATATCGCCGTCGCGATAGACGAAGGTCGTGCGGTTGCCGCAGGACGAGCACTTAGCAATCGGCCAACGGCCAAGTGACGGATAGGAGCGTTCTAACGGGAGCGCTTTGCATGTGAATCGATCCTTCCCTGCATGAGGTGCGGTCAGTGGAGTTGTCGGGCACTGAACATAGAAGCCCTCATAGCGTCCGGGATCGGTGACGATCCAAACTCTCGTTCTCACCGTACGTCACTCGTGTCGGTTTGGATATCGGGCGCGAACCCGATTCGTCGGAGCATTCGGCCCTAGGTTCTCATTTCATCACCCATCTGTGTTCGCGATAGAAGCTTACTCGGGCTGCGCTCGCCCGATCTTCTTCGGGTAATCGTTTGTTCAGACTTCCTCAAAGAAATCGTAGCTCTTTCCTCGTAGGGTTGAGTTAGGGAAGAGCAGCTTCGTCTGCTTGCGGGTTCGGACGGAGGAGTCCGGCGCGACAAAACCAGCAGGAGATCTATAGGTGACCATGCGACAAATCGGCCCGGTGAGAATGCTGTTTGCAGTCGGTGTGATGTTTGCGGTGGGCGTTGTTCTGGTGGGAGCTCGCCCCACGCTTACAGGGGCGCCCGCCAGCCAGAATGCCGATAGCGGCGCTACATCTCATTTGGGTATAGGCCCGGCCGCGGCTGCAACCTCCTCGAAGATCAAGCACGTGATCATCATCGTCAAGGAAAATCACAGCTTCGATAATATCTTTGGAAGATTGCCCGGGGTCAACGGGGCCACCACGGCAATGGTCGGAAAGAAGCGGGTCAAGCTGGGGGTGACGCCCGACCGGCTGAAAACAGACATCTACCACAGTGGCACCAACGCGCTTGAAGCCGTCAACGGCGGGAAAATGAATGGCTTTTATAAGCAGAAGAACGCCATCCAGAACGGCAAAGACGTTGCCGACTCCCAGTACACCCAGAAGCAAATTCCGAACTACTTCCAGTACGCCTCCACCTACTCCATCGCCGATCGCTTCTTCTCGACTATTTTGGGAGCGAGCTTCCCCAATCACCTGGTGCTGGTCTCGGGACAAAGCGCCAACGCCGTCGACAACGTCGATCGGAAAGGCAAGAAGCCGGACGCGTGGGGTTGTGATTCAAACAAGGCAGCGCGAGTGGCGACGTATGTCAACGGGAAGCTCGGCAGCAAGTATCCATGCTTTGGCATAACGTCTCTGGCCACCGAAGCGAACGCGGCTCACGTGAGCTGGAAGTACTACGACGCTCCGCTAGGCAAGCCGTCCTTCATCTGGTCATCGTTTGACGCCATAAAGAAAGTGCGGTACTCCTCGCAGTGGAAGACGAACGTGGTTAACACGAAGTACTTTGCGAGCGACATAAACAGTGGGCATCTGGCCGCCATCACCTGGCTGATACCGGATATGAAAGTCAGCGAGCACCCCAACATGAGTGAGTGTCTGGGAGAGAACTGGACGGTACAGCAGATCAACACGATCATGAAGTCCGCCTACTGGAAGGACACCGCCATCATTCTGACCTGGGATGATTACGGTGGGTTCTATGACCATGTGAAGCCGCCGCGGAAAACACCGTATGAGCTAGGTCCTCGGGTTCCATTCCTGGTGATCTCGCCATACGCCAAGCCGCACTTTGTCAGCCATCAGACGTACGACTTCAGGTCGGTCATGAAATACCTCGAGCAGACGTTTCAGCTTCCATCCAAGATGAAGTACGACCGCAGCGTCGCCAGCATAAGCAGTATGCTGAACCTGTCGCAGAAACCGCTGAGCCCCAAACTGCTCAATACGAGGTCCTGCCCGAGTGGAGCAAGCAAAGCTAAAGTGGCGATGCCTCCGGGATACTAGCCTTGTAGGCTATCGCAGGCGTCCGCACAAGTAAGAGGGATTGCAGCCATCGTTCATCAAATCCTACTGAACAAGGGAGATAGGCAGTGAAAGTTATCGGAGCAAGTTTCGGGCGAACAGGAACCATGTCACTGAAGGTGGCGCTGCTGCAGCTAGGATTCGGTCCGTGTCTTCACATGGTCGACTTCTTTGGACTGCCGGATCGGGCACAACTGTTCCTCGACGCCTATCAAGGGAAGCCGGTCGACATCGACGACCTGTTCGCTGGATACGAGTCCAGCGTGGACTGGCCGGGGAACGTGTTTTACAAGCAGGCTCTCGAAGCCTACCCAGACTTGAAGGTCATCCATACTACGCGTGACCCTGAGAGCTGGTACACCAGCGTCAAAAATACCATCTACCCGGCCGCCGTCGAGCTGAAACAGTCTCCCAGCTTTGCTGCAGATCCTACAGCTCAAATGGTGGATGCGGTGGTCTGGGAGGGCGACTTTCACGGAAAGTTCGACGACAAGGCGCTAACTCTCGAAGCCTATCGACGGCACAACGACGAGATAGTCAACAGCGTGCCGGCGGACCGGCTTCTGATATTCGATGTCAAAGAGGGATGGGACCCGCTATGTCGCTTCCTCGGGGTGTCTGTACCGGATGGCGTTCCGTTCCCGCGAGCCAACGATACCGCCAGCTTCAACCAGCGGATTGCTGCCGGAACTATTCAGTCGGGTGAAGAGGCTCGGGAGCTGAACAAGACCGAGGTGGCCAAAACAGCCTGACGTTCAAAGCGCTCAGATCGAATCGGGTGAGCTGGTGAGAAAAATCGGTTCTCCGACCGATAGCGCTTGGGAGCCCGGCCCGCTAGTCTAGGTGTGGAGAGGCGGGAGCAATCGGAGCGGCGTACACTGGCTTCATCCTAAACGGAGCAGCGGGAGCCAGGTGATCTCGCGTCCTCTCCTCCATCAAAGGAGGTGGCCGGCATGTCAGCATCCGCTCATTCTGGGTTCTCGATCGCGAACAGACTGCTATTGGTGGCAGGGGCGGTGGCGCTCGTAGTCGGAGTCATGTTCGCATCCGGGGGCGGAGAAGCCAGTGGTATCTCGATGCCGCCGGCTCATCAGGCTCATTCTTCCAATGTCGCGGCAACCACACGTAGTCTGGCATCCAAGCTCTGCGCGGGCACGGCATCGTGCCCAATCAAACATGTAGTGTTTATCGTCAAGGAGAACCATTCCTTCGACAACTTGTTCGCTCGCTTTCCCGGAGCGGCAGGCACCGCCTATGCCCGCGTGGGGAATCAGAAAGTGAAGCTGGGAGTCACTCCGGATCACCTGACCGTCGATATTGCCCATGGGGGCGGGTCCGCGTCGACCGCAGTAAACGGCGGACGCATGAACCAGTTCTACAGCCTGAGCGGCGCTATACAGGGCGGTCACGACTACGCCGACTCGGCGTATGTCAAGTCAGAGATCCCTCGGTACTGGAAGTACGCTCAGACCTATACGCTGGCCGATCACTTCTTTTCGACCATCATGGGGCCCAGCTATCCGAACCACCTGGTTACCATCGCCGGGCAGTCCAAGACGACGGTCGACAATCCACACGGTCAGACGAATCGAGCGTGGGGGTGCGATGCGACCGGTAACTCGCTCGTCACGGCAATAAGCTCGAATGGACGTATCAGCCACATCCGTCCCTGCTTCAACCTCAACACGATAGCCGATGAGGCGAATAAACATGGTGTTTCCTGGCGATATTACGGGGCCTCTCCTAAGACGTACGGCTACGTGTGGGCGGCGTTCGACTCGATCAAGCACGTCCGGTATAGCAAGTATTGGGCGCAGAGCGACCTACCGTATACCACATTCGCTTCCGACGTCTCTGCGGGCAAGCTGGCCGGCTTGACGTGGCTGACGACAAACGCAGCGACCAGTGAGCACCCTCCGGCCGGCGAGTGCGCGGGCGAGAACTTCACGGTCAGCGCGGTCAACGCCATCATGCGCAGCAAATTCTGGAAGTCCACTGCCATCGTATTGACCTGGGACGACTTTGGCGGCTTCTATGATCATGTCGCGCCGCCGCTTAAAAACAATATCGCGTACGGCCCTCGAGTTCCCACGATTGTCATATCCCCCTATGCGCGGCCGCGACACATCGATCACGGGACTCTCGACTTCGGATCTATGCTTCGCTTCGCCGAGGACGTTTTCAAGCTCCCCCGGCTAACCGCGTACGACAAGACGGCTCACAGCCTGTCGAGCGCATTCAACTTCACTCAAAAGCCATCGAAGCCATTGATACTGAGCAGTAGAAAGTGCCCAGCTGTGTCCGGCAGCCTCTCAACTACCGCCAGCGTCGTCAAATATCGGAAGTCCGGCGGCCAATACATCATGTTGCTGCGCTTCCCCGACGGCACCATGCCGACCGCCTTTGCGCCATCGGGTCTGAGAGTTTCGGTCAAGGGAGGGAAAACTTCAGTGTCCGCCCTCATCGTCGGCGACCACCTCAAGGTCAAGCTCGTCCCCGATCCCACCCAAGCGGGCTACTACCAGGTTACGAGTATGACTGACCGCGACATGAGTCGCGCCAAATTGATGGAGGGAACGATTAGCTCGGTAGACCCTGGCGCCAAGAGTCTGGTCATCGACCGGGTGCGTAAGCCGTCTGTCTTCGTTCCCACCAACAAGCACACGAAGATAATCGAAAAGAACGGTCAGCTCGGCGACTTTTCGGATCTCCTGGCGGGCCACCCGATCGACATCTCGGGCAATGTGAACACACGCGTTCTGGCGATGTCGGACGTCACCACGATGAAGATCCAGTACAACACTCCGAAGTGAGTTGTCCGCAGACTTAGACGGCCCTGTCTTCCTCCGCTTCTTTGCGAACGGTCTTCAACCCTCACATCCGGGACGCACTTCACTCCTCGATTCAAAGCCGATGACCGCCGTGGCCTGGTGGTCACGGCGATTGTCCCAGGACGCCAGTTGGGCAAGCCGGCGACCATTGTCATGATATTGTCATTTGACCGCAACCATTCTTCAATGAAGACCGGTCATAGTGGAGCAGGATGGTTTCCACAGCCGCCGGCAGGATCGCCGGGGTGGGAGCGGGTCAAGGGGCAGCGGACGACATTTGGTAAAACTGTTTTCGGGGCGTGACAGCCCGGGGCTCGTAATGAGTTCCGGGCTGTCCCACTAACGCGGGAGCGATAGTCTTCCGGATGCCATTGATTTGGGACAAGGGGGTCGGCACCTGAATTTTGCGTTCCCCGGATGGTCGACTTCCGAGCGTCGCTCTTGAGGCGCACCTCGGTGCGACGACCGACGCACCCACGTATATCGAATTCATCAATCGCTCGGTGTAGTTTTCTTTGCAGACGGTCCACGTTGAGAGCGTTTCTTTCCTGTGTGTTGTCTCGCTTTGCCATGTTTTTGAACCTGGGTTGAGCTTCCGCCATCACCGCGGCCTTCGTCGCTCCCACCGCCCGTGATCGAGAAGTGGCGGGCCGTACTGTTGGAATGACCGCCGGACGTTGCGGTTGGACCGAGCGGAGTGCTTCCTACCGTTACCGGAGTCACTGCGTGGCCATGGGCACCATCGTCTCCGCCGGAGTCGTCGTTGGCTCCGCCTTTGATGGCGAAATGGGTGCTCGACTTGGGTGAGGCCGCTGCTCCCGGTAAGGCTGGGGGGTTGCCGCCTGGCGTTTGAGGGGCCGTTGGTTGCGATTGCCCGCCGGCTTTGGCTCCAGCTGTGTACTTGGGTACGTGAGCGAGGGCGCCTTGGAGCGACTGAACAAAGGCCTGACTGGTGGCAGTGGCTCCCGATATGGCGCTGATGTTCGCGCTTTGAGCGTTGAGCGTTTCGGTGCGCAAGTACCCGATTGCCTGCGAATTGATGTTAGCCGACACGGCGTTGTCTTTCGGAGCGGTTATAGAGACGTTCGTGATCTTGCCCTGCGAGATCGTGATAGATGTTTGTACGACGCCATATGGATCTTGAACGGATGGGCCTGAGTATGTGCCTGGGGCCAGTGGCGGCGTGCCGGATCGCGACCTGGTCGCCGGCGTAGAGGCCCGTCGCGAGCTCTTGGAGCGCGACGTGGCGGGCTTCACGGGGCGGATCGCTCCAGCCCGAAGGCTCTTCACACCCCTTACGCGAAGTCTTGGGGCGCCACTCGGTCGGCCTGTCGAAGGCCGGACGGCACCGTTCGGACGCCGGCTCCTGCCCGGACCCGTCTGGGCATTGGATTGAGCGGAAGCCGTGTATTTTGGCATCTGGGCTAGAGCGCCCTGCAGCGATTGCAGATAGGCCTGAGTCGTTGCCGTCGCGCCTGAGATAGCGTTTATGTTCGCGCCTTGAGCGTTGAGCGTCTCGGTCCGAAGATACCGAATCGCTTGGGAGTTGATGTTCGCCGACAGCGGGTTGTCTTTTGGGGCACTGATCGCCACGTCTACTATGTTGCCCTTGACCACCGTGACCGATGCCTGAACCATGCCAAAGGCGTCGGATACCTGCGGTCCGGTGAACGTTCCGGACACCAGGCGACCGGCCCTCGGCCTCGAGGCGGCTCGTGAGGCCAGCTGGCCCCTGGATGGTTTTGGCAACCTTCGCGCACCAATTCGCGACGTCCTTCCTATCCTGGGTATCTTGACACTATATCGCCTAGCAGATGGCGATTGCGGAGCCGTTGGCGAGGCGGAGCCGCTTGGGGTCGTGACTCGGCCGGATGTGGTACCTCCGGTACGGGGCGGCGATCCGGTAGGAGCGGCTCCCGACGGGTTGCTAGGAGGTATACCTGATGAAGGTTTTGGCGCCCCCACACGGGGGGGCGCGAGTGGAGGCGAGGCGCCGTTGGGTGTTGACCCTCGATGCGTCATCATTTCGAATGCAGTCATGATCGGAATGGAGGCTGCGACCGCCATGATGAGAGACGGAATGTGTCGGAGATTTCGAGAGAGCTTCATGGCTAGACACCCGTTGCTCAGGCCAACCCGGCCGACTTCAAGGCGACCTGAAGCGATTGGACATACGCCTGGCTGGTCAGCGTCGCGCCGGAGATGCTGTTGATACTGGCACTTTGCGCAGTCAGAGTTTCCGTGCGCAGATATGGAACTGCCTGCGAGTTGATGTTAGCGGAGACGGGGTTATCTTTGGGGGCCGTTATCGAGACGTTCGTGATCTTGCCCTGGGCCACCGTCACCGTCGTCTGAACGGTGCCGAACGGGTCAGAGACCGCTGGACCCGAGAATGATCCGGATACATTGGAAGCCTTTTTCGAGGTTGGCCCGGCCGGGGTAGCGGACGCCTTTGGCAGCGTCGCGGCTTTTCCCTTAAATAGATTGGCAGGCCTTCTGACGCGTCCGGCGCCGTCGTCACCGTAGCCGCCATCCCCAGCCCCATCGTCACCTGCGCCGCCCTTGATCGCAAAGTGACCAGACGATGTAGGCGCACCCGTAACTACCGACGCCTGAGAGCTGCTGCCGGCGCCTGTGGGCTGAGTCTGAGCCGTCGTGGTGCTCGATGTGCTGGGCAGCGGAGCTGAGGCTGGAGACGGCGCCATATGCGTCATCATTTCGACGGCGGTGGCGATAGGGATTGAAGCCGCAACTGCCACCATTAGCGAGGGTATATAGCGGTGAGTTCTAGAGCGTTTCATTGCTGATCCTTCCCTATGAGTGCTATGTGAATTGATCCGTAAGGTTTAGTGTCTCGGCGCCTTGTTCGCGCTCCTTACACCTCCAGTCTGCGGAGGTGGAATGACAGCCACATGCGAGAAACATGACCGATGAATGACAAAACCGGAGACAGCTCCCTGGCCCTGGAGGGTATGTCTATGGCGTTGGGAGACGGCCCCGGCCACGGATGGCGGGTCCGGCGCAAAGATAGTCCAGAAAGCGCCCTGGTATCAGGTCCGGGACCTAGTGAAAGTGATCTTCCTCTGTCGTATGGTTAGAACTGGCAGCTTGGGCTGCAGCTGCCGGGGTGCGTGCAAGCAGCTCACGAGTGTAAGGTAGGCGCGACTTGCCTTTAGCGGGCACATAGCGCTGTCGTTTTTTGACGCGGGCAGACTGTCCACATGCCGGGAGATCCAGGTGAAGCTACTGAAGTCCACTGTGCGTCGGCTGATGCGGTATCGTGCTGTCTTCATTCTCGGGGGACTGGTAGTAGGGGCTCTACTCGAGTACCTGTCCGCGTATCCCGACGCGGGTCGAATCGTCCTCATCGTGACGATGACCATTGGCGCGATCCCAATCGTGTGGCAAACATTGCGAGGAATGGTTCACGGACACTTTGCCTCCGACGTTGTAGCCAGCCTCGCGATCGTGGGCGCCGGCATTACTCAGGAGTACGTCGCGGGCTGCGTGATCGTGCTGATGCAGACGGGCGGCGAGTCTCTCGAAGCGTACGCGGTCCGCCACGCGTCTACCTCGCTGGAGGCATTGTTGTCGCGGGCTCCGCGAATTGCTCACGTGGTAGCAGGCGACGCGCTAACCGACGTTCCGGTAGAGGGTGTGAGTGTCGACGATACGCTGGTAGTCAGACCTGGAGAAATCGTGCCGGTCGACGCACTGGTTTCGTCCGGCACCTCGGCGGTCGACGAATCAGCGCTCACGGGCGAGCCGACACCCGTGACGAAGCGACCAGGGGACGAGGTATTGAGCGGAAGCATTTGCAAGGATGGCGCGCTGCAAGTGCGGGCCATACGCACCAGCAAGAACAGCCAGTATGAGCAAATCGTTTTGCTCGTACGGTCGGCTCAGGAACAAAAGGCGCCGGTGGCGCGGCTGGCCGACCGGTATGCCGTTATCTTTACGCCGGTGACGCTGGTCATGTGCGGCGTTGCCTACCTGATCACGAGGGATCCCACGGCTATGGTGGCGGTATTGGTGGTGGCGACTCCCTGCCCACTGATCCTCGCGACCCCAGTAGCAATCATTTCCGGCGTGAACCGAGCGGCCAGACGCGGGATCATCGTCAAGAGCGGATCGGCCATCGAGACCGTTGGACGGGTAAAGGCAGCCGTCTTCGACAAGACAGGCACACTGACTTCTGGGATGCCGGTAGTAGCAGGCGTGCTGCCGCTGGACGGCGTTAACCGGGAGGAGATAGTCCTGATGGCGGCGGGATTGGAGCAAGCGTCGAGCCACCCCATGGCGCGAGCACTGGTAGCCGAGGCCCGGACGGTCGGAGCTCCGTTACCGATTCCGGACGACGTCGTCGAGTCGGCCGGACAGGGGGTGGTGGGTCACGTTCATGGCCACCAGGTCATGGTCGGATCAGCCGCCTTTGCGATGCAGGCCGGGCTGATCTCGGAGGACCGGGTTGAAGTAGCCCGAGCATCAGCCGGCGCGGACGGAGAAGCCACGGCCATCGTGGGGGTAGACGGCGAGGCTGCCGGGCTGATCACCTTCACCGACAAGCTCCGCCCCGCAGTGCCCGATCTGCTTCGCCGGTTAAAGGACCTGGGCATAGCAGAAACCGTCATGCTGACGGGAGACGACCGTCTGACGGCCGAACAGATCGGCCGCGAGGCCGGCATCACAAGAGTTCACGCGGACTTACTCCCGGGCCAGAAGGTAGAGGCGGTCTGTGCACTCGAGAGGGAGCTAGGCGCCGTGATGATGGTGGGTGACGGAATCAACGACGCGCCAGCGCTGGCGACAGCGACGATCGGCATCGGCCTGGGGGCGCGCGGGGCGGCGGTGTCGGCAGAGGCCGCCGACATCGTCATTACGACGGACGATATCGAGCGAGTGGCCGACTCGGTTGAGATTGGTCGCCACACATTGTTGATTGCCCATCAGAGCATCTGGGTCGGCCTGGGTGTGAGCGGCATCTTGATGGTTATAGCGGCATTTGGAGGCATCCCACCGACCATCGGCGCCCTGCTTCAAGAGGTGCTCGACGTCTCCGTCATTCTGAACGCGCTGCGAGCTCGCTAGTATCGCTGGACGATGTCATACCTTCAGCTGCAAAATTGCCGGAAGGCAAGGTGGCCCCCGGGCACCGGTGCATCTCTCCGATCGTGAACGGGACGATTGACGTCCAGCTTGGAACGCGTGGATTGTGAACAGCGTGAGAATTCGGGCGTTGTCGACGGAAAATTCAGGTCCCGGCCCGATTGTAGGGATGAGAGCGGGGGCCTACTCTTTTAATAGGGAGCGTGGGCCTTCCAAGCACCCTGGCTGTTAACACGGTAATCAGGAAGGAGGACCTGACAATGCCTGAGACACTATCTCCATATCGCCATCCGGGTAGCCTTACACGCCTATCGGATGTCATCAACGAGTTGTTCCGAGAGAGCGTGGTCTTCCCGCGGCTGCTCTTCGAGCCGCCTGGAAACGGCTTCACCCACATCAACAGTGACCTGTATGAGACCGATGATGCCTATGTCGTGCAGATGGCGCTGCCCGGGATCGACCCAAAGAAGATCGAGATCCGTGTCGTTGGCCATCAGATGACGATCAAGGGCGCGTACGAAATTCCGCCCGTCCCCAAGGCCACCACTATTCGCCGTGGGCTGACGGCAGGAGAGTTCTCTGAGGTCGTCACTGTACCGGCCGACGTTGAGGGAGAAAAGGCCGAGGCGACGTACAAGAACGGCATCTTGACGGTGACCTTGCCCAAAGAGGAAAAGGTCAAGCCAAAGTCGATCAAGGTGCAAGTAACCGAGTAATCTCCCTGGCACAACGGGCTCTGAGCCAGGTTACTGGTCTCCAGAGCCCGTTTGTAACGTGCTCACTGCCACTGCAGCTTTGAAAACCCTGCCTCCGATATTCGGCAAGTCCTGTTCTCAGGGATCTTCTGAGGCTTCTACTCGTACGGCGCCATTTCGTGGTACGCGTCGAGCGAGACAGATACGGGGTGTATCATCGCTGGCCGAGAGCCCTCTGAAGAAGTGTCGCTGCCATCGACTCGGTGATGGTGGGCATGAATGTGCGCGGCGCACCGGTGCCCAGGATGATGTATTCGACTTTCTGCGGGGAGAGCAAACCAGCCTCATCATGCGAGTCTGAGTTGACCACGATGGGAGCTTGTCCTTTGCGCGCCGCTTGATAGAGCCCACCGTTGGCATAACAAGCGCTGAGGCTCGCCGACAGCTCGATGTACACGCCGTGTCTTGCGGCAGCACTGGCATCGGACGCGGACAGCGTGCCGGGATGACCCAGCACGTCGACATGACGAGATCGTACGGCGGCGGCGTTGGTTCCCGGAGCGACATTAGCGACCAGGCACTCGCCATGCACAACGACGACCTGAGCCCCAGCCTCACGGACATCGTGAGCAACACGGTCGATCAGAGGCGGATCATAGTCGGTTAGCTCGACTCCAGCCAGAAGACGAACCGATGTAGCTGGGGACAAGCGCTCCACCTCGTCCCGCACGGTGCCCGCTACTTCCCGGTGGTCGCCTCCAGGCCGAGCGTGGTCTGTGATCGCGAGTACTTCGTAACCACGACGCTCCGCAGCCTCCACTAAGCCTTCGAAGGTTAGCGTGCCGTCGCTGTACGTCGTATGACTATGAAAATCCGCCAGCACTGATCGCCTTCCTCTAGATGACTACCAACTCAGTTTAGTTGGCGATCGAGTGAGCGATTGATAACATAGACACCAAAGCGCTGTCGTGGGGCAGCGACATAAGGAGACAAACTCAATCTTGGTCCGTCCTCCACGTGGCCCGCTTCTGACTACAGCTGATAGCCTTCAGTCAGCCTCATACGTCCCGGCCGACGAAATCGGTAGCACGCCCGATACCCTCATGCGCTTCACAGCGCTAGAGTTCGGGCAGACCCTCCCTTGATCGACCTTCGGGAGAGGGTGAGTGTTTCCTGCAGGGGGAGCCCCCAACGAACACATGGTGAAACTTGCTGCTGAGTCCTCGATGTTAGACGGTCCCGTCACGACTACGCAGCGGGGAGCGGTGCGTGTCGCCGTACTCCTGGCCGCGGGCCGCTCCACACGGCTGAGTGCCCGCACCGGTGGATCGTCGAAGGGGTTGGTACGGCTTGGGGGCATGACGCTGATAGAGCGAAACGTACGAGCGCTGATTCGAGTAGGAATGGAGCGGGTGGTCGTAGTTCTGGGAGAGGATGCCGCTCGCATCGAAGCGTGTCTCGCCAAGATCCCGGACGATCGGTTAACCATGATACGGGCGGAGAATTGGGAGCTGGGCAACGGCGCGTCACTGATGGCGGCAAGGGCGGCCGTAGGCGCCGAGGCACTGTTCCTTCTGCAAATGATGGATCATCTCTTGAGCTCGAGTGCATTATGCCGACTTCTCGGTTTCGTCGAACCCGCGGTGCTGACTGACCCCGCACCCGGCGCCGCCTGGGACGGCGGCACGAAGGTCTCCATTGCCGGTGGACGGGTAACGGCCTTCAGCAAAGACATCCACGAACCGGCAATTGACTGCGGCGCATTCCTCGTCACCCCGGGTATATTCGACTGTTTTCAGTCTACGAGCACATCTGGAGATGGGTCTCTTGCCTCAGTGCTGACTCGGTACGCGGCTGCTCAACCAATGCTTGCGGTAGCGCTGTCCGAGGGAGACTGGTGGCAGGATATCGACACGCCGGCCGACCTCGACAATGCCGTCCGATTGCTTCGGAGGTCGCTCCGGAAAGACACCGACGGCCCGATCGCACGCCTGCTCAATCGTCCGGTGTCCACTCGGTTGTCAATGCTTGTTTCACGATCGCAGGCTGCCCCGACACTCGTGACGGTTCTCACGAGTGGAGTTGGATGCGTTGCCGCTCTGCTGCTAGGCGCGGGCCAGGGAATTGCCGGAGGAATTGCGACGCAACTGACCTCCACTCTTGACGGAGTGGATGGAGAGATTGCTCGCCTTCAGTTTCGCGAGACCACGTTCGGAGCGTTTCTGGACAGTCTGCTCGATCGACTGGTCGATGCAGCGATCATCGGCGGACTTGGTGTCTGGGCTTTAGCGCAAGGAACGCACGCCCCTACAGTCGTTGTTGCCGTGTCGGCGGCTACCGCCGCCGTCATCCTGCCCATGGCTACGAAAGATCGCGTACAGCTTCTGGGACTTTCCGACACCCGCGACACCTATGGCTCCAAACTGCTGGGAGGTCGAGATGGTCGGCTGTTCTGCATTGCGCTGGCAAGCCTCGTGGGCCAGCCTCTCCTGGGCCTGACCGTGGTCGTTCTCACGTCGGCCGCGGGACTCACAGGTCGGCTGTTTTACGTCTGGCATCACCGCGCACCAACGCGAAGTACCTACTCGGAGAACGGGCGGCGATAAAGGCACGTCAGCGAATGTCTCACGGACAAGTCGTGGCTCGCCGCTACTCGCGCTTGCCGGCCAGGGGTGACAAACCTGGATCTTCTCGCTGCTCGCTTATGCGCGTCGTCAAATAGCTAGTGGAGAGGCCGTCGTATAATCGGAGAAATTGATCGCGGACGCCGGCGACCCTGGCCTAAGGCCGCGGCATCGGGAGATCTGCCGCGCCCCCGTGGGTGTCGGGTTGGGCTGGCCTTCGGCTAGGGAGTCTGTTCCTACAGTCGTCACCCATCACTTTTAGATGTTCGATCGAGCCGCAGGTCGACGGTGTCGTCGTCCCGGATGGCGGAGAGCGGGGGATGTAGCAAGTGAAGGACTGGGTTGTCGTCGGCCTCGACAACGGGGGCACGAACAACAACGCCACGGTCATGGACGCGTCGCGAGGCTTTTTGATAGATGAGCTCGTCGAAAGCCCCAGTTACGTGCAGAGGGGCCCGGACGCAGCCGTGGACGCTCTGGCCATGTTGCTTGAACGAGTGCTCGAGCTTACGGGGACCGGGAACTTATCGGTTCGCGCCGTCGGACTGGGATCTCCCGGTCCGGCATCAGCGGATGGGGTGATGTCATCAAAAGGCTCCACCAACTTCTCTCAGGAAGAATGGCGGGGGTTCGATTTTCGGGGCGCCCTCGAGACCCGTCTGGGTAAACCTGTGATCTACATCAACGACGGGAACGCCGCTACGCTATACGCTCACCATGTTCGATTTGGCGCGGACGCCGACAGGCACACCTCGATCTCGGCCATAGTAGGCACCGGGTTAGGAGGTGGAGTGATCCAAGGGGGGCGAGTAATACGGGGAGCGTCGGGCATGGCCGGTGAGCTGGGCCATGTCCAGATTCCGTTGCAGGGATTGCTGGAGGACGGGCAACCGATCCCTTTGTGTAACTGCGGGCTATCGGGTGACGTAGAGAGCTTCGCATCCCTTACGGGGATTGAGAAGAACCTGCTCCCTTACTGGTTGACGAGATACCCGGGCCATGAGCTGAGCCGTGCGCCGTCGCTCGCGGAAGCGGCAAAGCTGGTGAGGAGGCTTGCCGAGAGCGGAGATGCGCTGGCCCTGAAGATCTTTGAGCAGCAGGCAATGGCGGTGGGACGGCTGTTCACGATCGGCGCCAACTTCTGTGATCCGGACGCCTATTTTGTCGGGGGTGGAGTGGTCGAGTCGGCTCCGGAGTTTCGCGAATGGTTTCTAGGGAAAGTGCGAGAACATACCCTGCTGCGCGAGGAACAGGCTGAGGTGGCGACTTTCGATGTCGTCCCCGCCCTGGATATGGCCGGCGCGCGAGGCGCGGCGCTCGCAGCTATGGATGCACTCTTGGCCGGCTGACGGCTAAGAGCAACTTCTCAGCTTGAGCCTCCCGCATCGCATCGTGATTCCGGACATCGTAGCCCAGAACGATGTGCGTTACGCCTCTGTTCCGTTTCAGCCACCGGCTCGGAACGACGGAGCCACGATTATTACCGGAATAGGCGCGAAACTCACTATGGTGATCTGATTCACCTTGTAGGGGTGAGAGTTGCTTTGGTGCAGAGACTAGTCTAGGACGGGCCGGACACTCTGGCTGCGACGAGGTGACCGCACCACAATGACAACCGACACGCTTCAGCCGGCTGGAAACAGGCTGGGCATGGACTTCTGGAAGTATTTCACCGGCCAGCTGATCTCGACGCTTGGCACGTCGTTCAGCATGTTTGCCCTGCCTCTTCTCATCTACAAGCTCACTGGATCTGCCCTCAACCTCGGCATTTCGATGGCCGTGGGGATGCTGCCATACCTCCTCTTCGGACTCGTCATCGGTGCCTGGGTCGATCGCCTCGATCGAAAACGCATCATGGTCTTGACCAACATCGCTCTCGCGCTGGTCATGGCCTCTATTCCGACGCTTGGATTGCTCGGCCATCTCTCCGTGGCCTACATCTACGCGATGGAGTTCATCGGCTCGACACTCGGGATCTTTTTCAACTCGGCCGAGTTCGCGGCAATCCCGAGCCTGGTGGGCAAGGACGACTTGGTGACGGCAAACGGCCGCCTCCAGGCCAGCTACTCGGCCTCGAACATCGTCGGGCCCATCCTGGCGGGGCTTCTGGCCGCCGTGACGTCAATTCAGGGGATCATCTACGTCGACGCGTTTTCTTTTCTACTTGCTGCCGGGTCGCTCATGCTCGTGCGAGGCAGCTTCAACCAGGCCGAGAAGCGAGAGCGAAAGAGCGTCCGCCAGGATGTCGTCGAGGGCCTCCGCTACGTCATCCACCATCCGGTGCTCCGCAACATCAGCATTATGATGGCCCTGGTCAACTTTGTGGGAGCGACGGTCGGGGCTCAGCTCGTGTTCTTCGCCAAGGTACAGCTGCACGCCGGAAACTCTCAGATCGGGTTGCTCTTCGCCGCCGAGGGTGCCGGCGTCGTGGTGCTTTCGCTCCTGGCGGGCCGGCTCCGGAAGCGCTGGTCATTCTCTCGCGTGGCCCTTGGAGCTCTTTCCCTCCAGGGAGTCGTCATCATCTGCATCGCATTTACGCAGCTCGTGATCGTCGCCCTGCCTCTATTTGCGCTGTCTTCCGGTCTTGGCATCCTCTTCAACATCAACACGATGAGCTTGCGACAGGCCATCGTTCCGAACCATCTATTGGGCAGGATCATCAGCGTGGCCGGAGTACTGGCGTGGTCAGCGATTCCGCTCGGCGCCATTCTCGGCGGCCTGGCCATCAACCAGACGCAGAATGTGTCGCTGATCTTTGCCGTCATCGGTATTCTGACGGTCCTGATTCCGGTTGCATTCTCGTTTACTGCTCTAGGACACGCCGACAGATATATTCCACGCGGACCAGACGCAACGACAGAGCGACGCGAGGCTGAGGCATTCACGCGCTCGACATCTGAAGCGTCGGAAGACCCGAGCAATCTCGCGGCAAGCTGAGCCGTCCGGTCGGCCCATTTCGGTATGGCGCCGGTGGCGTCAGATGATCTTGTAGTGGACGAGGACCAGGATTCCCACAATCAAAATGGCGAGCACGACGACCGCCCACACGACGGTCTGAATGAGGCGACTGGCCGCGGTCGCAGTGGTCAGGGGGTCGCGCTCGCGCACGTAGGCTGGCTCCGCGGCCTGAGTTACTACGCGGGTTGCAGGCCTTTCAACCTCGGTCCGGCGGGAAACGACGACGCGGTCAGTGGGATCGGCCGGCTCTTCGTACACATCGCGTCTGTAATCAGTCATGGTTCGCGAGTGAAAGCAAGAATCATGCCAGGGGTGCAGAGTATCACGAGAAGTCACCGGGCGGAGCCGTCACGGCTTTACCCCGGATGCCGCTGCTGGAGCATAGATGACCGTGCTCCTCGAGCTGACATCGTTCCAGAGACGTTAGAGGTTCTAGCGGCTCTCTAGTCCGGCGGCCCGGCGTAGCTCCTCCACGGTTCGTCTCGCCTCGATGACGAAGTCGTTGGGCCAGGTATCGTCCAGCCGCATACGCCGCGGGCAGTTCATCATAGAGCGCAGATGCTCGTGGGCCAATTCCAGGCAGGTCCGCTGAGCCTCAGTCATAGCTGCGGCCTGTCGATCAAACGTCGAGATAATTCGGTTTAGGCGCATACCGTACTCAGTGGCCGTTGCCAGGTCGCGCTTCACGGCGACTTCCACGACGTCGTCGCTAAAGCGCTGGAGCTCGCCAAGATCGACTGTCATCCTGACTCCCGTATACAACCGATTCGACCGGTCGTACGAAACATCCTAGACCAGGTAGATATCCCCGTTGCTCTCCACCTTCACGGTAAGCGGCGTCAGCGGTGAGGGGGGCGGACCGTTGACGACTTCTGCCCCCTTGGCCGGGTCGTAGGCTCCGCCGTGGCACGGGCACACCAAAAGCTTGTATTGAGGGTCGTACTGAACGGTGCAGCCCGCGTGGGTGCAAACCGCGTCGAAGGCGACAACGCCGGCGGCCGTATCTACGATGACTGCGGGGTCTCCTGTAGCCGGATCATTTGGCATCAACGACTGGCTGGCCTTCAGCTCACTCAGCGTGCCTACCTTCTTGGCTCCGGCCGGCAAGGAGGTGCTCGAGGTCGAACCGTGGCCTCCGTTGGAAGATCCCGAGCTGGAGGGTGGGCTCGCGCCGGCCCGGGGCGCGGTCAACGATGGTCGTGGCAACAGGCCAAGAATCACCAGTCCCAGCGCCGCGAGCGAGCCCGCAACCGCTTCGCGTCGTGTCAAGGTTCTCCGTCGGGCTTCCGATGCACGCTCCCCTCCTGCGTCTTTCTCGCCGATCTCGGTCTCGGCTGACGCGTTCAGAGCAGAGGCAGTTCCGTCGGTTTGAGCTTCGAGCCCAACAGGTCCGAGGACAAGCCACGCCCAGCGGTCCCAGGCTTTGCTTAGCGCGGGCCCCCGTCTGTCCAAGAAGGGCCGCAGGACCGCGAGGTAGAGCGAAATCGAGGGCATAGGCCCCCGGACCGGCCAAAGCGAGAGTGAGCCACGCCATGACGAAGACGATGTCCGAGCCCATAAAGTACGGGTACGTGTGCCAGCTGGCCGACAGGAAGAAGGTCAGATTGAGCAGCATACCCACTATCGAAGCCAGTCGGGTGAAAAGACCGGCAAGCACCAGGAGGCCGATCGTCATTTCGGTCGCGATGGTGACGGCGCCGGCCAGTGTCGCGTGCTCTGCGGCGTGCATCAGAATGGGCCGGATCGGTGAGCCGCGACCATACGAAATGATTTGGGCTCCGATGTAGGTGGGCGATCCCGGCTTGAAGAATCCGGGATCGGAGAGTTTCTGTAGGGCTCCGTAGATGAAGGTGATGCCGAGGAACAACCGGAGCGGAACCAGAGCAACACCGGGAATGGAGCCTACCTGAGTGATCGGTCCCAGCGTGTTCGGCTGCCGGGCCGGACGGCTTTGTCTCCTGTTTGGTCGCTTCTCGAGCCCGGGACGGTACGTTCGACTTTGACGTGCCGGCTTGCTGATCGGTCGGGACATAAATCTCGCTGAGCCTCGGTTATCGGGCACCCGGAACCTGCGGGCAGAGGTGCTGTGGCGTCCGGGCAATCACCCAAATGTAGCGGACGACGCTATGGACAGGATGAACGAAAGATCTGGGAAGATGACATAGCTAGTCGCTGTCGACGCCGGCAAGGCCCGCCGTAGTCGCCGCCAGGTCAACTTCGGCCAGATTAGCCTCCACCCGTTCGGCCCGATTGACCACCGTTTTGGGGGCGGCCCTGACTGCGGCTATGCCCTTGCGCACGACTCGAGTCGTCAACGGCATTGGATGCTCGCGCGCGAACGAGTAGAATGCCTCGTCGAGCGTCATTGACCTTCCCCGCTCGCGGCTATGCTCGGTCTGATACTGCAGCACGTCGAAGAAGATGTCGCCGACCGTCCGCCCTGGCAGAGCTTTGATCAGATTAGTTTCGCGTATCCGGCGGGCAATCGGCTGATACTCGTCCCGGTACCACAGCTTGGCCGACTCTTGAAGCTCGACGTCCCGGGAGAGCTGAGTTGAGACATAGGCGCCGTAGGCCTTGATCACCTCGAGGAGGCGCGGGTAGCGCCAAAGCTCGGTCAAAATGATCCGGGTGAGTCCGGTCTGCTCCTCAAAGTGCTTGCGCTCGTAGTACAGCAGGTTCTGATGGCCCTCGGCCTTGGGCAGCATCTCGGTCACGTATGCGTCTATCCATAGCTGCCCGAGCTCCTTGGCTGCGCCCACTCGATTATGTCCGTCAACGACGTAATACAAGTCGTGCAGCTTATAGACGGAAATGGGCTGGAACTGGACCCCCTTCTTCGCCGCGTTGAGCACGCCCTGGAAACGCTTCTGGGCCCACCCCGGAATCGTGGGCTGGAAGTCTACGCCGATTTGGTCCGGCTTTCCCGCGCTGCCGATGATCCGGTTGACGGGGATTGGGTGGAGCCCCTGATCCCTCCGGTGCATGACCTTGAGCCGCTTGGCATCCTCCTCATAGGAGCGAAGCGTCCGTGGTCGGTTTCTTTTGGGCGACAAGTAAACCTCTTCACAGCGGACCGTCGCGCGGCCCGTGGTAGTATATCGCGCTGACGTTCGGATCTAAATGAAAGTATTAACTGTTTCGGATCGAGTTGATCCGGCACTCTACGATCACTTCGATCGTAGTCACTGGCGGGACATCGAACTTCTCATCTCATGCGGGGACTTGCCCCCGGAGTACCTCGACTTCCTATGCACAGAGCTGGGGTGCCCGGTTCTCTACGTGCGGGGCAATCATGACGAAGACTACCCGCGTGATGCATACGCCGGGTGCTTTAACCTCCATGGCAGGTTGTGGACGTCCGAAGGCATTTCCGTTGTGGGATTCGAGGGATGCCGTCGCTATAACGACCGGGGCGTCCAGTATTCAGAGCGGGAGATGCGCTGGCGCATCTGGAAGACCATGAGACGGGTGAAAAAGGTAGACCTCGTCGTGACACATGCGCCCGCGTGCGGCTGCAATGACCTCCCCGATCCATGTCACTCCGGGTTTGAGTGCTATCGCGATCTCGTGCAGCGGTTTCGGCCGAAGTACCTCATTCACGGACATTCTCATCTGTACGGCAGCCAGAAGCGCATCGGGCACATCGAAGATACGACAGCCGTCAACGCATTCGGCCACTACGTGCTGGACGTCTAACGCGACGAGCAGACCTGTTGAGCTCGATCGTGCGGCTGACATCACCATAGGCACAGCGCCTTAGCAGCAGCCCGGCGACTGTCCTCTTTACAAGATAGCCCACCCGACCATCGGACTACGTGGGCATTATGAACGGTATCTCGCCCAGAATACTTGTGCGCGATACGGCACCACGATCTGCCGCCGATCACGGGTGCTCGCGTGGCTCTGCAGTATGTCGATCGCCCTGGTGGCGAAGTGCGAACGTTGGTTCGCCGGCAGTGCGGCGATGACGCTGGAGGACATAACCCGAGCGACGACCTGTTCTGCCGTGAGAGTCTGACGGTGAAGAAACGACGAATGTGCCAGCTCGGACCATCCAGCTCTCCCGTCAAACGCACGACGCCACTCCATGGTTGAGCCGGACGGGGAGCTGAGGCTGGATTCATCGCGGAGGCCGGCGAGTTCGCTCATCCACGGCTCTGATTCGTCGTATTCGTTCCATAACAGCCCGACTCCTCCGCCCGGCTTGAGGACGCGCTCGGCTTCGCTGAGTGCCGCGTTGCCGTCGAACCAGTGCCAGGACTGTCCGGCAAATATCGCCTGTGCGCTCTCTGACTCCAATGGCAGGGCCTCGGCTGTACCGTCGAGTACCGTTATTCCGGGAACGGCTTCCTGAAACTTCGCCCTCATATGCTCCAGCGGCTCGACCGCGACCACCGTCGGGCACAGGCGGAGAAGGGCGCGAGTGAGCTTGCCCGTGCCGGAGCCGATGTCGACAATCGTTGAGCCGGCATCGACGCCAAGCATCTCGCTCAGGAATTCGATGGCCTCGTCAGGATATCCCGGCCGCCCCAACTCATACTCGGCGGCGTCTGAAGGAGATTTCCAGGCCCGTTGATAGAGCTTCATGGGTTGGTCTTGGGTGTCGCCGTTCATTCACCGCCTTCAGTCTTCGAGTAGTACGTATTCAGTATCTCCTGCCGGCCGCCAGGGGAGCGGGGAGGTGGGCTCATCGAACGTAAGTGGTATCCGGATAGCGAGAGGCACACGGTGCGCGAGCTGGGACATAAGCATGCCGCCGTCCCTGCGGGATGAACACTTCCGGCCTCAACGATCGCTAGGTGGGCGGCGCTACGTGGCGTGGAAAGAGGGCAAGCCAGGCAACACCCGGTTCGAGGACGGGGCGATCACGCTGCTTGACATAAAGAAGGGTAGCTGACAGCAAGGGCGCGCTCGTGGGAGAGTCAGTCAGAATCGTTCTGAGTGGCGCTGGAGACGGCGTCGGAATTATGAGTCGCGCACATCAAAGCGGCGAAAACTAGCTGACGGCTACGACGCTAATGCCGGCGAACTTGGTCTGGGCTCGGAGCCAACGTGCAGAATAGTCCAGTCTGAGTACTCGCGACTCAGCGGAGCTCACAGCCTGGAGCGCGTTATCCCGACCCACAACAGTAAGCTCGCGTCGCTTCGCGACGCTGTCGCCACTCTCGTGCATGACGACGATGTGGTGGCTATCGAGGGTTTCACTCATCTCATCTCGTTCGCCGCGGGACATGAGGTGATCCGCCAGGGTAAACGGAATCTGACGCTGTGTCGACTGACTCCAGACATTGTGGCCGACCAGATGATTGCCGCCGGAACCGTCTCTCGGTTGATCTTTTCCTGGATGGGGAATCCGGGCGTGGGGTCGCTCCATGGCATTCGGCGAGCCATCGAGCACGGCGTGCCCCACCGTATAGAAATCGAGGAGTACAGCCATTTCGGCATGGTCGGGCGGTACGTAGCCGCGGGGTCACACCTGCCGTTCTTTCCGCTACGAAGCTACTCTGGGAGCGACATGCCGCGAGTCAATCCCCGGATCGCTAGGGTCAAGTCGCCGTTTGGCGACGAAGAAGTGTACGCGGTCCCGCCCCTCGAGCCAGACGTGACCATCGTTCACGTGCAGCGGGCGACCGCCCGCGGTGACTGCCAGGTATGGGGGATACTCGGCTGTCAGAAGGAGGCTGCCTTCGCCGCGTCAACCGTGATAGTCGTGTGTGAGGAGATCGTGGACGAGAGCGTCATCCGCGGCGACCCGAATCGAACTCTGCTCCCCGGTCTGATCGTCGATGCCGTGGTCGTGGAGCCGAGGGGGTGCCATCCTTCAGGAGTTCAGGGATATTACGATCGAGACAACGCCTTCTACGTTCGCTGGGACGCCATCAGCAGGGACCCCTCCCGACTGAAGAGCTGGCTCGAGGAGTGGGTCTATGGCGTCGAAGACCGTTCACAATACGCGGAAAAGATCGGCGCGGACCGTTGGCGCGATCTCCAGCCCGGTGACGCCTGGTCGACGGGCGTGAACTACGGGCTGTACGGCTGAGCCGGGCGATGGCACGACACTCGTGGTGTCGCGCAAATCCAGATTCTGGAGACCGGGATCTCTGCGCCCCGACCCCGGCATATGCCAATGACTGGTGAGTACACGACGGCCGAGATGATGATCGTGGCAGCGTCCCGTCAGCTCGAGGGGGAGCGGGTCTGTTTCGTGGGGACTGGGCCGCCCAACATCGCGTGCAATCTCGCCAAGCGTACGGTTGCTCCGGACCTCGAGCTGGTCTACGAGTCCGGAGTCTACGACGCGGTGCCCAACCGGCTTCCCTTATCGGTTGGCGACCCCGTCCTCGCCACCGGCAGCATCTCCACGATGAGTATGTTCGATCTCTTCGCCTACTACCTGCAAGGCGGCCTGATCGACGTGGGTTTCTTAGGAGCTGCCCAGATAGATAGGTTCGGCAATATAAACACCACGGTGATCGGCGAGTACCAGTCGCCCGGGTTGTGCCACGCGCCACGCGTTGCCGAGCCCGAATGATGCAGCAGCTTGAGGTCGGCGAGAAACTGGCAAGCTCGCCGATATCGTGAGAGCCGAATTTCTCGCCGTCGCGGACCGGCAGCTCGAACGCCGCGCACTTCAGATGGTTGAGCAGGATCTCCAGATTGTCCGGATTGATATGGGCATGCTCCGGAGAACGATCGAAGAAATAGTCGGGATGCTCCACGATGTATTGATCGAGCGGCGCGCTGGACGCCACCAGCACCGCAGCGACGCGGTCTGCCGGCGCCCCGCACGGCCGCGCGCTGCCACGTGGAAGCGATGGTGCCCGGATATCCCGCCATCACCACCGCGTCGAGGATCCGATGTCGATGCCCAACTCCAGTGCGTTGGTGGCGACCACGGCGCGGATATCGCCGTCGCGCAGCTTGCGCTCGATCTCGCGGCGCTCCTTGGGCAGATAGCCGCCGCGATAGCCGCGAACGCCCGGCGACGATCGTCTTTCAGGTAAGTCAGCAGGATTTCCGTCGCCAGCCGGCGAGTTCGCGAACACCAGCGTCTGCTGGCCGCGATCCAACAGCTCCCGCGCGATCCGGCGGGTCTCATTCAAATAACCGCGCCGGATGCCCAGCGCCCGGTTCACCACCGGCGGATTGTAGAACACGACGTATTTTTCGCCGGAGGGAGCGCCGTTTTCCGATCCACCAGCTCGAACGGCAGTCCCGTGAGGGCCTCGGCCAGTTCCTTGCGGATTGGCAATGGTCGCCGAGCAACAGATGAATTGCGGCGACGACCCGTAAAACTCGCAGATGCGCTTCAGCCGCCGCAGCACATTGGCCAGATGGCTGCCGTAGACGCCGCGATAATAATGCAGCTCATCGATCACGATGTAGCGCAGATTCTCGAATGCCTTCGCCCATTTGGTGTGATGCGGCAGGATCCCGGTGTGCAGCATGTCCGGATTGGTCAGCACCATGTTGCCCGCTCGCGAATCGCTCTGCGCGCGTCCTGCGGCGTGTCGCCATCGTAGGTGAACGCGCGGAGCTCGGATCCCATGGCGTCCACGCGCGCGCTTGAAATTCCTGCAAGCTGATCTTCGGCCAGCGCCTTGGTGGGGAACAGATACATCGCGCGCGCGCTGGGATCGGCGATCAGGCGATTCAGCACCGGCAGGTTGTAGCACAGCGTTTTGCCGCTGGCGGTCGGCGTGACCACCACCACGTTTCGGCCGGCTGCCGCATGCTCGAACGCCGCCGCCTGATGCGAGTACAGCTGTCGGATCCGCGCGATGACCAGCGATTGCTTTAACTGGGGAGCCAGTGCTTCCGGGAACTCGACGTATTCTCCGGCCTGGCCGGTTGGCGGCGGATGGCCGCACCGGCGATTCCGGATTCGCCATCCATTCTTCAAATCGCGCGATGGCCCCGGCAAGACCGGTGCGCCGGGCCAGTATGCGGTCATTGTGTTCCGCCAGGTCGTTTCCTATGTGGGGTTCGGCCAAGTGGGTGAGGTTCATTCTTCGCCCTTCCTTCGCCTATGGTACCCAGGCAACGTTGCGGGACCCAAAACGTTTTAGGCGTCGGCTTCCAGAAACTGCATGTCGTGCAGGCGTTGGTAGATGCCGCCATGAGCGATCAGTTCGTCGTGCGTGCCGGTTTCGGAAATGCGGCCCTGATCCAGCACCACAATTTTGTCCGCGCGGCGCACGGTGGAGAGCCGATGTGCGATCACAATGACGGTGCGGTGGGCCATCAAGGTTCTGCAAAGCTTTCTGCACCAGGCGCTCGGACTCGGTATCGAGATGCGAAGTCGCCTCGTCGAGGATCAGGATGGGGGGGTTCCGCAGCAGGGCCCGGGCGATGGCCAGCGCTGCCGCTGGCCGCCGGTCAGTTTCGTCCGCGCTCGCCGATGATCGTGTCGTAGCCTTGCGAAAGCTGCAGTATAAACTCCTCGGCCATGGCGTTGCGCGCGGCTTCGTGGATTTGTTCCGGCGTCGCGTGGCGCAGAAAACCGTAACCGATATTTGCAAGCCACGGTGTCGTTGAACAGGAAAGTATCCTGCGCCACGATGCTGATCTTGTCGCGCAGCGAAGCCAGCCGCAGATCGCGAATATCACGAGCCATCGATCAGCACCGCGCCGCCCGTTACGTCGTAGAAGCGCGGCACCAGATTGGCCAGAGTCGTTTTGCCCGCGCCACTGATCCCACCAGCGCCACCACCTAGCCCGCGCAGTGACTTCCAGTTGAATGGAATCCAGCATGAAGCCGTCGGGCCCGACGCTGGGGTAACGGAAGCTCACGTTGTCGAAATGGATAGACGTCTCGAAGCGCGCGAGTTTCACTGCGCCCGTCTTCTCCTTCCACGTGCTGATCGCGGTCCAAGTATTCGAACACCTTCTGCGACGCGCCCAGCGCCTGCTGAAAGATGTTGTGGATGCCGGTCAAGCGCTTGACGGGCTCGTATAGCATCAGCAGCGCAATGACGAAGCTGCTGAACTCGCCGGTGGTCATCTGGATCCGAGCCTTGATTTGCAGCCGCGCGCGTAGGTCAGCAGTCCGACGATCGTGATCGCGCCGAAGAATTCGATCACCGGGGGCTGGCGATGGCCTGCTGCGCGACGTAGCGCAGGTTGCTGTTGCGCAGACTTCTCGGCACGGTCGCGGAAGCGGTTCGATTCCACCTCTTCCGCTCCGAAAGCCTTCACTACCTGGTGGCCGCTCAAGGTTTCCTGCAGCACCTGATTCAGCTCCGCAGCGTTGTCCTGGGCGTTGCGAGTGGTTCGGCGAATGCGCCGGCCCAGCCGCAGCGTGGGCACCGGCCCGAAGGGCGGCATTCGTCAGACTCACCCGCCGGCCAGACTTCAGATCGATCTGCAACAGCACCAGCCAGCAATCCCAGCGCGGTGAAGCTTTGCCGCAGCCAGTCCGCCAGAATTTGCGATAGCGCGACCTGAATTTTCTCCAGATCGTTCATGATCGACGACATCACCCGTGCCGTCGAATTGGCTTCAAAGAAATGCGCGTCCTGATGCACCACGCGGTCGAATACGGTCTGGCGCAGATCCGTCACCGCCGAGAAGCCCACGTAGTTGATCAAATAGTTGGCGCAGTAATCGCACAAGCCCTTGATGA
>CAWIIC010000007.1:0-148432 GCA_963836045.1 uncultured Pseudomonadota bacterium | reverse complement strand
AACGGGTAGACCAACCCATCAGGCGGTCTGAAGACCAGGCAGAGCCGCCACACTGCGGGCCGCATTCACAGCCGCCAACCTTGGAAGCCACCTGGAACCATTCTAGACGGCTAGAGGTGTTTCTTGTGGCTCTCGAAAATTCCGTCCTCTCCAACTTCTCCCGTTGTGAGCCGGTGGGCGATCTCGAAGAATCCGGCAGTGCCCATGCCAACGGGAAACTGCCAACGCAACGTGCGGGACCGGCTGAGCCAGATACGGATGAACTCGCGCTCCGCATCTTAGCCCCAACCGCCCGGCCGCCTTGACCGCCCTCCATGCTGGAGTCGTGCTCTAATGAGGCGCATTAATGGGAGGATTGATTTATGCCAACGCTTTTCGGCAAACACTTGACGCGGGACCAGATCAGAGAGTACACCGGAATCCTTGGGCAGATTGCCGGCATTACTCCCTTTCAACTGACGGACGGCCGTGCCGCTGGGGTCGACGCCCTGAGGCTTCAAAATGGGAGTGGCCTGGATGTGACAGTTTTGGCCGGCCGTGCTCTTGACATCTCAGATGCCACGTTTGATGGGATGTCGCTTTGCTGGCATTCGTGCACCGGCCACGCGGCTGCGTCCTACTACGAGCCCGAGGGCATGGGATGGCTCCGTACGTTCTTCGGCGGTCTCCTCACCACGTGCGGGCTCACCAGCTTCGGTCCGCCGGTTGACGATGAATTTGGTTCCGTGGGACAGCATGGGCGCATCAACGGGCTTCCGAGCGAGGATGTCAGCTGGTCCGAAATCTGGGACGGAGACGAGTGTACCTTCGAGATTCGTGGGACCACTCGAGAAGCTCGCGTCTTTGGGGAGAATCTGAGTCTTCGTCGACGAATATGGACGAAGCTTGGATCAACCTCTCTCTGGCTGGAGGACATCGTCACTAACGAGGGCTTCACTCGAACTCCTCATATGATCCTGTACCACTGCAATGCCGGCTTTCCCCTCGTGGACGATGGCGCCCAGCTATACGTGTCCCATTCGTCGATGAAACCGCGAGACGACGAGGCAAGTAAGGGGATGGAAGAGTGGGGCAAGGTCACGTCTCCTGAGCCGGGGTTCAAAGAGCAGGTCTTCATTCACGATGCCACTCCATGTTCAGGCGGCCGGGCCGCGGCACTCCTCCAGAATCCCAACCTGAATCATGGGGAGGGATTGGCGCTGGCTATACGTTTCGACCCTCGCCAGCTCCGTGCCCTTATGAGCTGGAGAATGATGGGTCAGGGTAACTACGTCATGGGGATAGAGCCTGCAAACACTCCGGCCATCCAGGGTCGCGCATATGCCGCACGCACGGGTACGCTGCCCTTTCTGGAGGGCGGAGAGAGCCGAAAGTACGAGCTCGAATTTCAGGTGTTGACCGGCCGCGACCCTATCGACGGCGCTATCAAAGAGATCGAGGCCGCGAATGCGGGACGCTGAGGTGCCCACCTATCAGAGCACCACAGGTGTTCCTCGACGGTATCTGATCCCCAGCTTATTCAACCAGGCCAGCCTGGAGTCCTTTTTTGTGGCGGCGGTCGTCACACTTCTGCTAACCCGCTTTTACCTGTATCTGACCGGATTCCCAAAAGTTGGCGGCAATGGGTTGCACATTGCCCACATGTTGTGGGGTGGGCTGCTGATGGTCTCGGCTATCGTCCTCCTGCTCACCTATGTCGGCGGCACTGCGGCCCGATGGGCATCGATCGTAGGAGGAGCCGGCTTTGGCCTGTTCATCGACGAGCTGGGAAAGTTCATCACGAGCGATACGAACTACTTTTTTAAGCCGGCGGCGGCGATCATCTACGTGGTGTTCATGCTGCTGTATTTCGCCATATATCTTCTGCTTCGGCGCCAGCACGTCTCCGGCCGAACGCAGCTTCATCTCGGGCTGCAGGAATTCATGGAGGCCGCCGCCCACTCCTTCGACGTCAGGTTGGTCCACCGGACCAGGGAATATCTGTCCAACGACCCATCGGACAGCCAGGTGACCTCTTCGTTGATCGCTCTGCTGGACTCCATTCCCGAAACTTCCTCTCACAAACCGGGACCAATCCATCGTTTGCGAGTTCGGCAGCAGCGCCGCTATGAGGTGCTCCTCCGAGCCAGCTGGTTTCCGTACGCCTTGGTCGGCGCATATTCGATCCTGGCGCTTGCCGGCATTGTTTCGGCCCTGCTTATGACCTTTGGGGCCATCCCCGCTCAGCAGCGGCACCTAAGCTCGGGCTACCCTTTGCATGTCTCGGGCGCGCTGGTCGGCAGCGTAGTATCGGCGGCCCTGATCTTCGTTGGAGATGCGGTGATGTTGCGGTCCAGGTTGGATGCCTACACGTACTTTCGGCTCGCGATGCTCGTGTCGATCTTCGTCACCACGTTGTTCGAGTTCTACAGCATCCAGTTCTATGCTCTGATCGGCCTCGCGATCGCTCTCTTCGGGTTGATCGTCTCCGACACGCTGATTGCCCGCGAGAGGCAGCACCGCCTCAAGCAGACCTTCGATCCGGCCGGATCGATTGCCGGGCAGCGCTCCACACTGGCGGGCGCCAAATAGGATCACCTCGTCGCGCCCTAAACACGTTGGCCTCATACCGCGACAAAACGCGGTTAGGACACCTGCGCCTACAGGGTCGCAGTTTCGGGTCTCAGAGCGCCCTAACACTGCGGTTCTGGTGTGAGGTGCGGGGGAACCCTCTAGAGATCTGTGCGTGACATACCGCCTATCTCGCCGTCCCTCAAGGCAAGTCGCGAACCTACCCCTTCGAGATTGTGTACACCGTCCCGAGCTGAGAGAGGTCAGGAGGGCGGTCGCTCACTCCCAGGTCCAACGACTCCCGCGTCTTTGTGTCAATCGTAAAGTCGACCGAGGTCCCCTTTGGGAACGACGCGCCTGCTGGGATACGGGCGAATCTGTCGACGAAGCTTCCAGCCATCTTGACAAACCAAACCGGGGTTTGGGGCTCGTCTACTCCCTCTCCGTCTAGCGACTCGGCGGCGCCTTTCGTCGTAAGCACTGCCTGCACAGAGACCGGCGATGGGTCGCCCATCCCGGTTGCAAACCGACGGGCCATCTGGCCCACGTATGGGGGAACGAGTCCACCCCTGCTCACGACAGCGTGGTGAGATCGAATCGTCTTCTGGCTCCCTAGGCGAACGTGGATCAGCATGCTTGGCCCGATCTCGGCAGAGGCAGTTGTCACGTTCCAGGCGGCGAGAACTAGATGGCTGGCCGGATGCAACTCAAACCGGAACTGCCGCACGAATCTCCAGGAGCCCTTGACTCGGATGCCGCGGAGCCAGGGGTGCGGGCCTACCCAGTTGCGGTACTGCATCGCACCGTTTTCGCTGGTGTAGGCCTTTCGGAAGTACAACCTGACCCGCGAGAATCGATCCTGGCACACCGACGGTCGTACTGCTATCGAGAGCCGAACCAGCTGCCCCGTTTCGAGAATTGGATCCTTCTCTCCGGTGCTCCTGTCCTCAATGGTTGGAGCGGGATGCCATCCGCCTGGTGTCAGCACGTAGGCGGTCGGCCTAAATGGTATGTAGGTGCACGGGTATCTCCAGAAATAGCCTCGCCAGAACTGGAATACCTCGCCGTCGTACTTGCCGGTCTGGGCGCTGACGAAGATGATGAGAAACGGCTTGCGGTTCTTGGGCTCGTTGAGTTTGGGGTGGCCAAGAGAAGCGGGAACAGACTGAAGCTCTGGGTATTGTTTCAGAGACACTACCCAGTCGGCCACCCACGCCCGACGCGTTGAAGTCGATACCAAGGCCGGCACCGCCTCCAGCACCCTTCGCCATGGGGCTACCTCGCGAACGGTGCGTAGGGCATCACTCCTCGTGATCTCGGGTGTTCCAGGCAGTGGCTTGAGGCGAACAGAGAAGCGGCCAAGCTCGACGGCACTCACCGTCCGCAGCACGGCCTCACTGTTTGACGCAGCAACGTGGAGAGCTGCCCCGGCCGGCCTCGTGGCCGATTGGCTCTGGACCGGCATGAGCATCAAAGCGAGTGCCGTCGCCCCGCATAGAACCAGACAGCGCCTGACGGGCATCACTCCCCTGCTTGCCGAGCCTTCGAGATACACCCTGGCAGCATTACGTGACCTCCATGGCGATCGTCGTGTCTACACTCTACAACGCCCGGATTGCGATCAAGGGACACGCTGGGGCTAGGCCAGCTTTGCCTCACTAATCTGTCTCATGTATGGCGTCGCAATGGCCAGGGAAACGGCTTCCCAAATGGTAGATGGAAGTCGCGCTCTCCTTCGACCCCGTGCTCGGTCCACCGGGCGAGAACGAGGACCCTACGCGTGAACCCGGACTTGTTAGTGATGACCAGCGGAGAATCGCCCATGGCGCCGCCATTCCCCTGGCCGACACGAATGGTGCGGTCTCGCCGTGGTGGGCTGCCTCCGAAGGCCAGGCCACTCGGCAGCACCAACGTGAATCGGAGCTTTCGCTCGTGCCCGCTTCCGCGGTTTGCGTACGTGAGCGAGTAGGTGATGTGAGGATGCCCATGAGAGACATAGTGCCCCGCTGCACCAACGAGGGCGATGTCGACACCGGGAATCTGCGTTGGCGCGGCCAGCGGTGGCGGCCAGTATTTCGGGATCCCGCGATGGCCGGGGTTGCCGGATGATGGCGCCAACGTCACCGTAGTGGCGAGCTTCTCGACGGTACGAAGCGGCAGGTCGCTGTAGAGCGACAGAACATAGCCGTCCATCAGCGTCGTAACCCAGAACTGGTCGAGCATTCCCGGTTCGACGTCGCTCCACCCGTCCTTCCCGTTGGGAAGGTGAACCGTGCGTTCGCCCAGGACCACCTGATCGTTCTTAACTACCTCTGGTGCGAGTTGGTACAGCGCAATCAGGAGGGAGTGTCCCCCTTGGTAGCGAACGAGGGACCGCAGCGCCTCCGGGGCGCGCCACTGCGGCTGAGGCCACGGGTGTGGCGGGAAAATCTGAACGCCGACGGTGCCGCCGCGCAGACTATGCGGAGCCTGCTGAAGATACGCGACCGGCAAGCCGCTCTGGTGGGCTGCCACCGCCGGGTCGAGAGGACGGTAGAGCTGGTCCTTCAGCGGTGGCAAACTGTTGCTTATCTGGATGATCCTGGAAGTTGACTGTTTCTCGGGTGGCAAAACGTGGATCCTTGGAATTACCGCCGACGCCGCGAATGCCACGGTCGTGGCCACTGCTAGGATGGCCAGCAGCATCACACCTGTGGCCAGGACCCGCCGCTCCCTCCAGTGACGTCCCAGGACGCAGGGGCCAACGGACGGCCGGCGCGCCTTGGCGGCGGTGCGCTGCCGTAGCAGCTGCCCGGTCTCGGTCACGAAATCGGCTGGTGGTTCGGTCGCCATGTAGGCGTCATCCAGAGTCGCGATGAGATGCAGCATCGCGGCTGCGTCGCCGTCCTCAACAATGTCGGCATACTCCCGGCGTACGTCGTTCTCAGTCTTCAAGCTGCTGTCCTTTGAGGCGAAAGAGAGTACGTCGGAGGTCTGACTTCACAGTTGAGTCTGGCTTGTTGACGATAGCGGCGATCTCTCGGACCGTCAGCTTACCGGCGAATCGAAGTGCCAGAAGCTCCCGCCGGTAATCGTCCTGAGACGCGAGCAGCGCGCGGACCTCGTGGTTGGATTCCTGACGGAGGGCGGCAGCCTCCGGATCGTCCGGCGATACCGGATGGAGCGATAGCGGGACAAGCTCCCACGGTATTGAGGCTTTATACCGCCGGTGGTGATCTGTGACGGCGTTACGGGCTATGCGAAACAGCCAAGCTCCAAACGGGATGTCGGCGAGTCGATATCGAGGGAGCCCAGCCAAAGCACGCAGGAAGATCTGCTGCGTGAGGTCGAGAGCGTCCTGCTCATTGCTAACTCTCAGAACCGTGTAGCGGTATATTCGTGTTACGTACCGGCCGTAGAGGATGTCGAACGCGGCGCTATCAATCTGCGCCGCGCGAATGAGATCAGCCTCATCCGCGCCGGCATCCTCGGAGTCAGTCATCGGCACGGGCGAGATTGCCTCGATAGAAGACGTCATCAGCCCTGAGCTGACCTCACTTTCCGCAGCGTCTCAATCATGACACGTCGGCTACAAGTAGTAACGCAGGAACCGATGAAAAGATGCACACAACCGCCTCGCATCGTGCTGGCCAACGCTGCGAAACTGAAGGAGTCGAACGCTGCGAACGAGGCTAACAGCTCGATCGCTAGTTAAGCGGGCGTACGACAGGACTACCGCGTAGCAGTCGTCTATTCGGCGGATTCAGCGCTAAGTGGCTGCGGCCTCCTAGCACGTACTACGCCTCCCGGGCGGACTCTGCAGGTATCACGGCCGGTCAAACAAGCCTGGAATCCAGGAAATCCTTAGTGCCGCCTGCCTGCGAGTCGGTGTCACGCCCCTGAATGGGGCAACTTCTTTGAGTCTGCGTATATCACCCTTCCCGGCACTGGAGAGGGATTGGCGTCCCTAGCCGGACTCGAACCGACGCACCTGGCTCCGGAGGCCAGTGCTCTATCCAACTGAGCTATAGGGACAGATCCAGACTTTCTGCTTGCAGAGGCCAGATACAGGGCGCAGAACCCTCAACTGACTCTCAGCTATGAGCCACCAAAGTATCCCACCGGGGCCGGCGAGCGGTCAACAAGGCTAAATCTCCATTAGCGTCCATCTTTGCCGCCAGCCTCGCGCTCCACTACCTACCGCGCGACGAGAACTCTGTCTTCACCACAATCGCCTACTGTCATGCTCGAGCACCACGGGCCAGTCCCACGCCCCAATTCGGTTTCAGTTCCGCCATGTCGGAGCGCGCCTCCGCGGCGGCGGTACCTTGGGGCCCTGCAGTGCTATTCAGCTGGCTGAACGTGTCGCGCGTCCGCCCACATTTACCTGCTTCGCGCCCACACGAAAATCGCAATCAATATCACGATCACGACGATGATGGCTGCCCAATACCGGATGCGTAATCCGAAAAGTCCGACCTCCTGAAGCAACAACAAGTAATTCATCCCGTGCCTCCTTGCGCTGTCCGAATTCTACACGGCAGCTGGAACAACCCGTCCGAACGCACTGCTACGGGGTGCTTTCAACGCCCCTCTTGATCGAGGTGCCCGCGTCTCTCTCCAGGACTCCGACGACTTGAAACCAGGGCGGCGAGGGGACCTCATTTCTCAGGATCGTCATGCCCAGCTTTTTCATCACCGCGATGGACGCCTCATTCTCGAACTCAGTCGTAGCGACGACGCGGCCCGAATTCATGTACCGAAACGCCGCCTCGACCAAGGCTCTTCCCGCCTCAGTCGCGTAGCCCCGGCCCTGAAAGTCGGGGTCGATGGCCCAGAACAAGCCAATCTCCGGATAGAAGTAGGAAGAATCCGCGTTCGCCGGAAACCCTTCGAGTTGACCAAAAGGTCCGAATGACGGGACTAGCCCGGCACAACCTATCAGCCGGCCGCCGTCGACTAGGCACACCGCTCTGTCCCCGTATGGCGGCTGCATGAGACTGGAAAGCTCCGTGTAGCTCTGGATGGTCCACCGCAGCCATCGCTCGCGACTCCCTTTACCTCTCGCGAAATCAGGGTCAGCTTCATTCCATGCCCTGGATAATGCCTTGTGCACGGCGGTCATATCGGACAGTTCTAAGGGTCGTATGAGGAGCCGTTCGGAACGTAGCGGGGGCAGCTCAGTCGTCATCCGGCGCCTGGTCCAAACCCGCGATCGCGTGATCGCGTTGCGCCACTTCCACACGATTCCACCGGCGAGCCCACTTTTTCGACTAGCTCCTCTTCCGTTGGTACCTCGATGTAACCTGGGGCGAACCGGCGAGCTTGCTCTACGCTGACCGGCACGATGGCTTCCCTTGGGTGATCCGCATTCCTCCTGCGCGGATCAATCACCACCATGTGTCCTCCTCAGACCGACAACGTCTGTGTCCCTTGGGCTAGGATTCGGGCCTCATCAGTCCGCAAATCAAGCAGTTGCCCCCGACCGTAGCCCGCCGGTCTCGTCCCGGCAGCCTGTCGCGTTCTCATGGCTATCGAAACGGTATGCATCTGGTCTAATCCACGATACCGGCTTGTCTGCCCCGTCTGGTGTCCTCGTTACAATGGGTGAACCGCGAACCGCGAAGGTGAACGAGGAGTAACGCATGGAATTTCGCATTGGCTGTCACATTATCGACAAGAACGGAACGCGACTGGGCAAGCTCACCCACGTCGTCGTTGATCCGGCCACCAAGGAGGTAGCAGAGATCGTTCTCGGCGAGAGTGGCATACTCGGCCGGGACGCTATCGTGCCCGTCGGCGCCGTCACAAGCGCGGAGCATGATGCGATTCACCTCGAGTTGACGAAGGACCAGATCGGTAACCTCAAAGATTTCGTGCTGTCCCACTTCGTTGAGCCCGAAGGGTACGATCCTGGCTCGGCCGCCTGGGGCAGCGGAGCTCTCATCGCTCAGGGCGTTGGGCCGGTCGGAGCGGCGTCGGGAATGGAGGGCCTCGCCTACACGCCCATAGTGGAAAGCGAAGAGCAGATCCCCGAGGGTGATGTCGACATTCGTCCCGGCACCGAGGTATGGGCGTCGGATGGAAAGATCGGACACGTCGATGATGTTCTGGTCGATGGGGAGACAAAGCGTGTCCGCGCATTCCTGGTCAAGGAAGGTTTCGTCTTCCACCATGACGTGGAAGTCGATCTCAAATACGTGTCGGCCATAGGAGCCGATCGCATCACGCTGAGCGTGACTAAGGACGACCTGGAGCAGGACGCCGAGCTGAAGTAGGCGCGCGCCGCCGGCCGGGATCGTGAACCATCTCGGGGGGGAAAATACGCCTACCCGAAGGGGGTGGGCGTGGGCGTCGGCTTCGGTGTCGACGTTGGCCGGGGCGGCTTTGTCGGTTTCGGCGTTGGTGTTGGCTTCAATGTCGCCGTTGGGCTCGGCGTCGGAGTCGGAGGCGGTGAAGTCGGAGTCGACGTTGGCCTGGGCGTCGCGGTCGGCTTCGTCGTCGGACGTGGGGTCGGAGAGGGTGACGGCTTGGGACGGGGTGTCTTTGTCGGTGTCGCCGTGGGGGTACGCGTAGGCGTGGGCGTGGCGTGCTTGTTGGTCGCGGCTCCGTACACGAGGTATCCTCCCGTAGCCAGAGCGGCCACGATGGCGACGCCGAGCAGCACGAGTAGTGTGGTCCTCCACGGGTTTGGGGGCGTTTCGTCGGCGAGAGCGGTCGGCCTTCGGGGTGGCGGCGGGGGAGGCGGCTGGCGCACTACCGTGGTGTCCTGTGATGCGTCACCGGCTTCCGCCAGTGGCTGTACGGCCGTCGCCTGCTCGATTCCTGGTGGCTCCTGCTGCTGCATAGCGAGGCCGAACTCGGCGGCGTTGCGATACCGTTCGGCCGGGTCCTTGTTGAGAGCCCGGAGCACAACGGCTGCGGCGCCGGGCGGGATGTCGGGGTTTAGCTTGTTTGGCGAGGGTGGAAGCTCGTGCACCTGCTTCATGGCCACCGCCAGCGCGTTGTCTGCGTCGAAGGGCAGTGAGCCCGTCAGCATCTCGAAGAGAACGATCCCCAGCGCATAGATGTCCGAGGCGGCGCCGGCCGGCTGTCCCTGCGCTTGTTCCGGAGAGAGGTAGTGCGCCGTTCCCAGCACGACTCCTGTTCGAGTCATCTGCGACGAAGCTGCGCTGCGAGCAATACCAAAGTCGGTGACACGAACCGAGCCGTCCGGGGAAACGAGGATGTTCTGCGGCTTGATGTCCCGGTGAATCAACCCGCGTTGATGAGCGAATGCCAGCGCCGATGCTATCGCCTGGCCGATCGAAAAAGCTCGCTCTACGCTCAACGGAGCTTCGTCGTTGATGAGGTCCTTCAGATTCCGGCCCTCGATGAGCTCCATGACCATGTAACGGATGTCGCCGTCTTCGCCTACATCGAAAATCGAAACGATGTTGGGGTGTGCGGAGAGTCCAGCGGCAAACTCCGCCTCTTGCCGGAAGCGCTCCACGAAGTCATGGTCGGCGGCGAACTGAGCGTGAAGTATCTTGATCGCCACGTCGCGGCCCAGACGCTGGTCGCGCGCCCGAAACACGGTTGACATGCCACCCGAGCCGATGACCGCCAGGATCTCGTACCGGTCGTTGAGCGTCCGGCCGATCATTGGATTGACTGGAGGCTCGCTAGGACCCGAAGGCGGTGGCTGCATAGAGATCCTGTAGTTAGACTTCGGTCGTGTCGCCGGAATTCAGGCCAGTATAGCTCACGACGATGCAGATTCCGGTGATATTGCCGGCCCCAGCCGCCGTCTTCTCCGGCTACTTCCGGGCTCCGAGACGTCCTACTCGGAAGCTACCTCTCCGGTCACCCCCGCTACCGGGCCCGCCGAGAAGGCGGCGACATTATCTCGGATCTCCTTTTCGATCTGCTGGCTGATGTCGGGATTCTGCCGCAAGAACTCCTTCGCGTTTTCGCGACCCTGCCCCAGCCGGTTCGCGCCGTACGTGTACCAAGACCCACTCTTGTCCACCACGCCCATCTCCAGTCCGACGTCGAGGATGCCGCCCTCCCGGGAGATGCCGTTGTCGTGCATCATGTCGAACTCGCATTGTCGAAAAGGCGGAGCCACTTTGTTCTTGACGACCTTGCACCGCACCCGAATGCCAACGCTGTCCGTTCCTGTCTTGATGGTCTCGATGCGCCGGACTTCTAGACGTAGTGACGAGTAGAATCGCAGTGCGCGGCCACCCGTGGTTACCTCGGGATTGCCGTACATGACCCCGATCTTCTCACGCAGCTGGTTGATGAAGATCACGGTCGTTTTAGAGCGGCTGATGGCCGCCGTAACCTTTCGCAGGGCCTGCGACATGAGTCTCGCCTGCAGCCCGACGTGCGAGTCTCCCATCTCGCCCTCGATCTCCGCCCGCGGCACCAGTGCCGCCACTGAGTCGACCACGATGACGTCTACCGCTCCGCTGCGCACCAACATCTCGGCGATTTCGAGCGCTTGTTCTCCCGTGTCGGGTTGAGCGATCAGAACATCATTGATGTTGACCCCGATGCGTGTGGCATACAGTGGATCGAGCGCATGTTCGGCGTCAATATAAGCCGCCATTCCACCCATCCGCTGAGCCTCTGCGATGACATGGAGGGCGAGCGTTGTCTTACCTGACGATTCGGGCCCGAAGATCTCCGTCACTCGTCCGCGGGGCAGACCACCCACCCCTAACGCCAGGTCCAGAGCCAGAGAGCCGGATGGAATAGTTTCGACTTCCATCGCGTGGTTGTCGCCTAGGCGCATGATGGAGCCCTTGCCGAACTGCCGCTCGATCTGCGACATCGCCAAATCTAAGGCACGATCGCGATCCGACATCTTTGCATCCGCTCCATTCAACGCGACGATCTTTGCTGTTGCCATTATCGACTGTTTCGAGTGATTCTTGTCACGGTTCCTCGCCTCCCATATGCGAGATAGTATACCACTAGTTAGTACAGTTGTACTAATAGAAAAGTCGTGTACGTCCATTGTCAGTAATGCCGGCAGCAACTCTGGAATTCGCGGCCATGTTGGTGGCCGGATACTCACCCTGGTCGACCAAACCTCCGGCAGAGCCTTTGAACTCGAAGGACTCCCAACCGCCTGTTGATGCACGGTTCAACCGCCGCACGAGCGTCGTCCGATCTCTCGGGCCGAGCCGCTCAGACGGTCCGGTGATACCATCGGTTCAGGGCTGCCCTTGGCTGACTCCACCGCCACCGGCTGTCTGCCTATGCCGCGCCGCAGTGTTTATGAAGGAGTCCTCCATGACCGGCATCCATCCCGAAGAGACCGTTCGATCTGAGACCGTGTATCGGGGGCACTTGATTACCGTTCGACGCGATGACGTTCGCCTGGCCTCTGGAAAGACCGCCGAGCGAGAGATCGTCGAACACCCTCCCGTGGTTGCTATGATACCCCTCGATGAAGACGGAAAGCTCCTCTTGGTGCGGCAGTATCGAAAGGCTGTGGAGCAAGTCCTTCTCGAGCTCCCCGCCGGCAGCGTCGAGGATGGGGAGACTCCCGAAGAGGCGGTGAAGCGAGAGATGATCGAGGAGACTGGATACGAGCCCCAAATCATCCGACTGGTGACTGACCTCTATCCTTCTCCCGGCATCTCGACAGAAATCATGCACATGTATTTCGTCTCTGATCTGAAAGGCGACGGACAGGCAACTGAGCCCGCGGACGAGATCGAGGTAGAGCGGGTGGATGTCTCCCGCGCCGCCGACATGGTCCGACATGGGTTGATCACCGACGCCAAATCGATGGTGGGAATTCTCATGTTAGAATCCGGAAGTCTACATAACGAAGAGTTGGGCGGCGACTAATCTGAACATGGCAATCGGCCAAACCTCCAGTGTTTCCAGGCGTGGACAGGTAGCACCGCCATCTCCGGTAAGGAAGCTCACACCGCTAGCGGTGCAGGCACGCGCCCGGGGCGTGACGATCTATCACGTCAACATCGGACAGCCGGACATTCCAATTCCTGCCCCCGTCCTCAAGGCCATTCAGTCGTTCCAGGCGGAGACGTTGGGGTACGCTCCCTCTCGGGGCATGACCGAGACCCTCGAAGCCTGGCGTGCATACTATGCGACGTTCGGCTTCGATCTTCCCTTGGAGCAAATCCTGGTCACTACTGGTGGCAGTGAGGCTCTGTGGTTCGCGTTTATGACCGTCGCCGACGACGGTGATGAGATTCTGTTCTTTGAGCCGACGTATGCCAATTATTTTGGATTTGCCTCCGCCGCCGGGATACGGCCGGTGGCGATCGCACTCGACCCCGAAGATGGCTTCCATCTTCCTCCGCGTGATGTTGTTGAGGCCGCGATCTCACCTCGAACCCGCGCCATTTGCATAGCTAATCCCAACAATCCCACCGGGACCGTTTACGACCGCCAAGAGCTGGAGATGCTGCTCGATGTCGCAGTCTCTCATGGCTTGTTTATCATCGCCGATGAGACCTATCGCGAGCTCGTCTTCGACGGGCTCGAGCACGTCGGCCTGCTGCAATTTACGGACTCGGCCCGCGTCGCTGATAAGGTCATCATTGTCGACAGCGTGTCCAAGCGCTTCTCCGCCACCGGTGCCCGTGTGGGCTGTCTTGTCAGTCGCAATCCTGAGGTGATGGATGCCGCCGGCAGGTTCGCTCAAGCTCGCCTGTCGTCTCCAACGGTGGAGCAGCTTGCCGTGGTCCCCATGCTGGTGGATCCGACTCCGTACACGGACTGGTTACGCGGTGTCTATCAAGGCCGGCGCGATGCGGTATATGCGCGAGTGACCGACACCCCGAACATTTCAGGTCGCATGCCCAGTGGTGCATTTTACATAATGGTGACGCTGCCGATTGTCGATGTCGACGACTTTGCGAGGTGGCTGCTGACTGACTTTGAATCCAACGGAGAGACAATCATGATTGCTCCTGGCGCGGGGTTCTACTTCACACCGAACCTTGGGAAAGACTCGGCTCGCATCGCCTACGTGCTCCAAGAACAGCACCTGGTGAGGGCGATCGATATTCTACGCGAAGCTCTGGACCGCTACCCTGGAGCCATGGGATGACCGGCGTCGTGGACATCGCATCGAAAACGCGGCTTGACTCCGGCCAGGCGATGCAGGAGCAGGTTGATAACTTCCTCGACCATATTGCTGCCGAGCGTGGATTCTCGTCGAACACCGCGGGCGCCTATCGCAATGACCTGCGCCAATTCCTGGCCTTCTTACAGGATCGGGGGATCACGTCGTACTCCGGCATTGACCCGGACACTCTCCACGCCTTCCAAATCTCGCTCTTGGAGAGACGCTACGCCGACACCACGCTCGCCCGCAAGGTCGCTGCTGTGCGTTCTTTCCTGAACTTTCTCCGCGCCGACGGCGTCGTCGATGCGGATCTGGCCGCACACTTGGACTCGCCCGCCGTGGGCAAGTACCTGCCTCATGCGATCTCCGAGCAGCAGGTCGAGGATCTCCTGGCTATGCCCAAAGGGGACAATCCCGCCGGCCTGCGCGACCTCTCCATGCTCCGCATGCTCTGGGCTACGGGGATGCGCGTCAGCGAGCTCTCCGCCCTCGACCTGTCCAGCATCGACCTCCAGACCGATACCGTCCGCTGTCTCGGTAAGGGAAGCAAGGAGCGGCAGATACCCTTCGGACTCCACGCCCGTGAGGCGCTCGTACGCTACCTCGACGACGGCCGCCCTTACCTCTCACGTAGAGCGGAAGAGCGGGCACTGTACCTGAATCACCATGGTGAAAGGCTGACGCGGCAGGGCTTCTGGCTGATCCTCAAGTCCTACTCGAATGCGGCCGGTATCGAGCGGATCAGCCCTCATACCCTGCGTCATTCGTTTGCCACTCATCTGCTGAATAACAATGCTGATCTTCGCGTGGTCCAAGAGCTCCTCGGACACTCAAACATCTCTACTACACAGATCTATACGCACGTCAGTCGCGAGCGCCTGCGGTCGGTGTACGATCAAGCTCACCCCCATGCGCAAGTGAATGGCGATTGACCGCATGAGGCTGCGAGCGGCTATCCTTTCCGCGGGCACATTGCTGCTCCTTGTCGTCTCTGGATGCGCTCAGCAGCGCGAGTTTGGTCCTCGACCGGTCCGCGCCCACCGCCTCTCGACCGTGCAGCGTGAGGTGGCGGCGTTGAATCTCCCGGTGTCGGCCAACAACCTCTGGCTTGAAACCAAAACTATCAAACTCAATGGACGAACTCCCATACCTCGCGTCGTGAACAAAGTCCATCCCAACTATCACGTCGGGCGGCTGGATCGCTTCTGGGTGCTGAATGCCCTGAATGACCACTACTTCCTCTCTGCCGCGGTCATCGTGTGCGAGACTCCTCATCTGTACATCTACGTCGCCAAGGGAGTCCATGTCACCCGTAACCAGTGCCGGCGCTCGGCACACAAGTTCGAGAAATCCACCTACCCGACGGACCGCAGGGTGTTCGGCAGTGAGTGGACACCTGGCGTCGACAACGACCGTCACATCACGCTCTATTACGGTCCCATTCCAGGCGTCGCCGGCTACTTCTCCGGCGAGGATGAATATCCCCGTCTCGTGAATCGCTTCAGTAACCAGCGCGAGATTTTCTTCATAGACTCCTCGAGCGCCACGTTGGGAACGTCAGCTTTTGCCAGTACCGCGGCTCACGAGTTTCAACACATGATCAATTGGCACGTCCACCCTCAGAATGAAGCCTGGAGCAACGAGGGTGACTCGATGCTGGCCCAAGTGGTAAATGGATACTCTGCCGACCAGGTTGATGCGTTCTACCAGGGTCAACCCGTACAGCTCGATTCATGGTCAGACGGCGACAACACGCCGAATTATGGCGCCGGGTTCCTTTGGTCGGACTACTTGTACGAGCGATTCGGCAAATCGTTCATCCATCAAATGCTGGCCGACAACAAGTACTCCGGCCTACAGCTTGCCGCTCACGTGCTCAAGGACAGAACCGCCCTCTCCTTCCCGCAGGTGTTTGGCGATTGGGCCGTCGCGAACTACCTGAACGATCACCGCTTGGGTCCGCGCTACTCGTACCGCAACAGCGGCGTCCACATGGCTGCCACCACATCCGTCGGACCGGCTACCATTCACTACAAGACGGCTGTCCACCCCTATCTGCCCAACTACATATCAATCAAAACCGGCAAGACGCCGCGGACGATAAAGTTTCAGGGCAACCCGACCATCGGTCTGATTACCGGCTCTCAACCCCACCCCTATTGGTGGAGCAACCGGTGCGACTTCTGCCAAACGTCCATGACACGATCCATAAACCTCACGCACGCTCGCCGACCCGTTCTGACGTTCAAGGCTTGGTATGGGATCGAGCGGTCGTATGACTACGCGTACGTCGAGATCTCCACCGATGGCGGCGACTCCTGGCAGACGCAGCCCTCCAACATCAGCACGAACGACAATCCCAACGGCGCCAATCTCGGCAATGGAGTTACCGGACAGAGTTGGACTGTTCCGCACAACTCCGGCGGCTGGCTCCCCGTGCGGGTGGACCTCGCCAAATACCGGGCAAGCGGGTGCTGCTCCGACTCCAGTACATTACCGATGACGAGTACAACGGTCAGTCGTTGGGTGTGCGCAACCTCGCTATTCGGTCCGCCCATTTCGTCGATCACGTCGGCGACTCCCACTGGAGGTTAACCGGTTTCGTCCCGGTCTTGACAAATCGCCTCCCGATACACTGGTGCTTGCGGCTGATCACGATGGGAGCTCATCGCACGGTAGTTCGCCCGATTGGCGTGAATGGCGACGGTCAGGCCACTGTTAAGCTCGTGCCAGGCAAGCATCTCAAGACAACACTGGTGGTCATCGGTGAAGCCCCCAAGACCACAAGCACCGCCGGCTACCAGTTGACGGGGTAGTCACGAGTCTGCGGCGGGCCTAAGATACTAACGAGCGGCCAAAAACGCGACCGCCGAAGTGAAAGGCAATCCGCTGCCTGCCATTTGGGGTCGAGCGTATCGATCTAGGAGTGAAAGAGTGAAAGTAACGTGCGTTCAGGAGAATCTAAGTAAGGGCCTCCAGATAGTCGGCAGGGCAGTCGCCCAGAGGAGCCCACTTCCGATTACCTCGAACATCCTCCTTGAGACCGAGGGAGATCGGCTGAAACTCGCCGCGACAAACCTCGAGATCGCCATAACCACGTGGGTCGAAACAACCTCGATCGATAAGCCGGGCAAGGTGACTCTGCCCGCTCGTTTACTGACGGAATTCATCAATGCTCTTTCCAATGAGTCCGTGACTCTGTCGGTCAAGAGCAATCACTCCTGCCACATCGACGCCGGCAAGTTCGAGGCCGATATCCGTGGTATGGATGCGGAAGACTTCCCGCGCATCCCGTCCGCGGATGAACAGCCAACCGCGCATATCGATTCTGCGTTGCTGAAGGAGATGATCGAGCAGGTCGCGTTCGCCGCGGCCGCTGACGATACGCGCCCTGTTCTCACCGGAGTCCAGTGTATCTTCTCCGACCGCGACTTGACCTTGGCCGCTGCCGATAGCTTTCGCCTCGCCATCCGCACGGGGCAGCTACGGGAAGACGCGAGCGGGGACTTCAGCATCATCATTCCGGCTCGGACGCTTGCTGAGCTCGGCAAGATTTTACCGGACGAACCTGAGGACGTTGCCATCACGGTCACACCGAATCGCAGTCAGGTCGTCTTTCAGACAAACGACCTTCATGTTGTGTCCCGACTGATTGAAGGGGCCTTCCCCAACGTGAAACAGCTTGTTCCGACGAAGTTCCAAACCCAGGTTCAAGTGAATACTGGCGAGTTTCTCAAGGCTACTCGTGTTGCCTCATTCTTTAGCCGGGATAACTCGAACATGATTCTGCTCGACTTTACGCCCTCAGCGGACGGTGAAAACCCGGTGATGGTCGTGACGGGGTCCGCGGCTGAGGTTGGCGAGAATCATGCCGAGCTTGATGCCTCGGTCGAGGGCGAGCAGCTTCACGTCGCCTTCAACTCGCGCTACATCTCAGACGCGCTAGGCGCTATATCCTCGCAACAGGTCGGCTTGGAGCTGACCGGGCCGACTTCGGCAGCCGTAATCAAGCCTGTTGATTCAAACCAGTACACGCACATCGTCATGCCTATTCACACCGCGCGCTAGGCGTCAGTCGCTGACCGCAGGCCGGCTAGCTCTTCTCCTCTGACACCCGCTGCTCCTGGATCCACGTGTCCAGGCTTGTTCCACTCGTATACCGTTTCGGTAGTCGCCCTTGAAGAGCGGCCATGACGTTCTTGTACCCGAAACGCTGCCCATAGCTCAGGATCACCTTGAGACCCTCGTCCCTGCTCGTTGCCTTGGTCCAGTCGGCATCCAGCTGCTCTTTCATCTTCTCGAAATCACTCTGCGCCAGTCCGGGCATGCGAACCTCCTCGGCTGCTGGCCAATTCTAAATGCCCCGACCAAGAGGACAATTCTCGGCCAGCCAGGGTGCGGGCTGCTCCGATCTCTCCCTCCACCCAACAGCGCTTCTGATGACCCTGGTGCATGTCGGTGGCCAATTCGTGCGACACTAGAAGCGTTGAACGGGGAATGACCTGGGAGCGTCCGTGCCGGTGGGAGCGGACACGACCGAGGGGAGGCGAGAGAAATGCCTACGCAGTTCGAGATTCTGGTGTATCTCAAGATGTCGGCGGACTTCGAAGATGTTGCCCAGCGAGTCTTCGGCGTGCTTGGCGGCGGCGATCCGGTCCCGGAGGAAGACGCGGCGCTCGGAGGTGACTACTTCCGTCTCTCCGCGCTCGGGCTGGAGGCCACGTGCTTCGCCAACCGGGGAGAAATGGAGGACGAGGACTTCTCGGAGTACCAGTTCGGACTTGGCCTTGTGTCCACGTACGTGTGTCCCGACCTCGAGCTCGGCCCGGCTGAGGGTCCTCTGGCCGACTATTACGCCCGGATGCTTGCATTTGGCCTCGATGTCGAAGTGGCGACGAGCTTCTACTTGGGCAGCCAGGATGGAGTCGACCTGTACGAGATCCGCGCTTTTCGCCGCAATCCGCAGTATGTCCCCGATTCCGGGCCAATGACGCAGCGCGTCTACGTGGCAGAGAGACGCACCGTAGAATATGACTCGGAAGCCATCGACGAGGACTTCGAAGAAGATGCCGTGGTGGAGGAAGACGAGTAAGCCGACCAGCGAGAGGCGTCGTGGAACCTAACCAGGACATCTACTACAAGGCCCGTGACGTCGTACGCCGCCTCGGGCACTCCGAGTCTGACTCGTGTCGCGTCTTCAAGGACTGGCACATCGAGCTTCGCGTCGGCACCGGGCATGTCAGCATCTGGACCTCGATCGGCATCGTGTACCTCACCATGATGGAAAAACCGGTATATCATCGTCCTGGCCCCTGGGAGGATTATCTTAGCCGGCTCCAGCAAGGACGGCCGTTGTTCGAGCCGCCGGTAGCCCTCCGTAACTTGCTGCGAGCTCAGCTTCTTGAGGAGATGGAGCACTCAAACGGCCAGCGATGCTCTCCACCACGGCGTCTGATATCACCGAGTCAAACGGTCACAACCGTCCCGAGGCAGCCGGCTAGAGAGCTGATCCAAGACATAATGGGTGCCTCACGACTCGAGACCAAGGAGTCTGAGATGCGCTAGCTGAAAGCGCGCCGGCTCACCTACTTGGTCGACGGCGTCGCGGGCAGTCCGACCTTGTCTCCAGTACCACGGAAAGGCTAAGCACAGAACCCTCGCGCTGGAGTGCGCGCGGCACCGCTAGTCCAGCGGCCCGCAGCACCGCGCAACCTAAGCCATCTTGGCGCGGAAGGAGTCCGCTGCTGACCTCCAGTGCTCCCGCTGGGCCTCGATCTCGTCGAGTGCCCGCTTGATAGCCGCACCCACCATATCTGGGTTGGTGCTCCCCGCCGTTTGGCGGGCGGCAACCGACTCATCAGGTGACAGCTCAAAGGCATCCTCGGCGGCTGGTACCCGCGATCCGTTGTCCCCCCTTTTAACTGCAAGGATTGACTCCATCTCGTCGGGTGACAGGTCGCCAATTGTCCGTCCGGCTTGCACGACCCGCTCGACTAGAGCTGATACTCTCCGGTGCGCCTCCCTGAAGCTCATCCCACGTCTGACCAGCTCATCGGCCAGATCTGTCGCTAGCGCAAGATTACCCGCCGCCTCTTCGGTCCTATCGGTGTTAAAGGCCAGACCAGCCGTCAGAGGGGCCAGGATCTCGAGGCAATCCACCACTGTATCTCCCGTCCTGACCAGCGGCTTGGCCAGTTCCTGAAGGTCACGGTCGTAAGACATTGGCAGTCCCTTCATCGTGCTCAACGCGGTCACCGCGTCGCCAATGACCTGCCCACTCTTCCCTCGGATGAGCTCGAGTGTGTCCGGATTGCGCTTCTGCGGCATCATGCTGCTGCCGCTGGTGAATTCCGCCGGCATTCGCAGGAAATCGAACTCGGCAGTGCTCCACAGGATGAAGTCCTCCGCGAGTCGTGACAGGTGGACCATGAGCTGAGCCGATATTCGATAGAACTCCATGAGGAAATCGCGGTCAGAGATACTGTCTAGGCTGTTGGCGGTGGCGGCCGGCGAAACCAAGCTCGGCGGACATAAGTTCCGTCCAGCGGAAAACCCGCGCCCGCGATCGCCCCGGAGCCCAGTGGGCTGATGTCCGTTCTTTCAAAGAATCGGCAGTAACGATCGCGATCCCGTTTGAGCATCTCGATATACGCCAGCAGGTAGTGGGCAATAAGCACTGGCTGCCCGCGTTGGAGATGGGTGTAACCCGGCATGATAGCGTTCTGGGTGTCCATTGCTAGCCGGATCAAGCACTCCATCAGACTTAGGAGTCCGAGGACGGCGCTAAACGTAGCATCCTTCGTGTACAAGCGCAGGTCCGTCGCGATCTGGTCGTTGCGAGATCTCCCTGTGTGCAGGGCGTCCGCCTGTGCGCCCTATTGTCCCTCGAGCCGTGACTCGACATGCGTGTGGATGTCCTCGAGGTCGTCCCGCTGTTGATTGCATTCGCTTCAATCTCTTCAGTACCCCGTTGAGTCCATCACGAGCTGCCGGCTTCCTCCTCGGAGATGAATCCTCCTTCCGCCAGTGCACGCGCATGAGCCTGGCTCGCCCGGACGTCGTATCGAGCGAAATCGCAGGTCGATGGCTATCGATGAGCTGAATTGCTCAAACCGCGCGAGATTTGCCGGATCTAGCCGAGAGCCCCCTTCACCCTCCCGTCCTCGCGACCAGGTCTTCATACTACCGCGATCACCAAAAGCTAGCTCTCGATACCAACTTCGTCCGTCGTAAGATTCTGTACTCTGGCCTGTGTGCGCAACGGCAAACCCCACAGAGATATGAACCCCTCGGCCGCATCGTAGTTATACTCGTCGTCCCGTCCGTATGTTGCGAGATGCTCGTCGTAGAGCGAATACTCGCGAGGTGCGGTCCGATCATGCGTCTTCCCCTTGTAAAGCTTCAATCGAACTTCACCCGTGACATGCTGCTGCTCGCTGTCGATAAACGCAGCAAGATCCCGTCGAGCGCGCTGTACCAGAGCCCGTTGTAGACAAGATCCGCGTATGTCTGGGACACTATGTCTCCGAATCGGGCCGAGTCCTTAGGCTGGGTGAGATCCTCAATCGCTCGATGAGCCGCGTGCAGGATCACGGCCGCGGGGGCTTCATAAATCTCTCGCGACTTGAGTCCCACGAGTCGGTTCTCCAACATATCGATCCGGCCGACCCCGTGTCTACCACCAATGTCGTTGAGCGACTCTATGAGTTCGACCATGGGCAGCCTGACCCGTCAAGCGCCACCGGCACACCCTTTCGAATTCGATGACCAGACCTGTGGGTCATGCGGTGCGTTCTCGGGTGATGCCGTCCACGTGTATGCGTCTTCCGGCGGGGCGGCTGATGGGTCCTCCAACGGACCTGCCTCTACGCTGCGTCCCCAGATGTTCTCGTCAGTCGAGTAGGGGCTTTCGTGTGTGACCGGGATCGAAATGCCGTGCTGGGCCGCATAATTGATCTCCTCCTCCCGCGACATCTTCCATTCTCGAATCGGCGCGATGACCTTGAGGTCTGGGGCTAACGCCGCCGTAGCCACGTCGAAACGAACCTGATCGTTGCCCTTTCCGGTACACCCGTGAGCTATGAGTGTCGCCCCCGTTGCCCGCGCAGTACGCACCAGATGCTCCGCGATGAGTGGGCGAGCCAGAGCCGTGGCCAGAGGATACACTCCCTCGTAGAGCGCGTCGGCCTTCAACGCCGGAATGATGAAATCGCGAGCCAGCTCGTCGACTCCGTCTACACCATATGCCTCAACAGCTCCAACCTCCAGCGCTCGCTGGCGGGTGGAGTCAAGGTCGACGTCTCCTCCCAGGCCGATGGTTAGTGTTACGACTTCCAGGCTGTAATGCTCCTGGAGCCAACGAATCGCCACTGATGTGTCCAGGCCGCCCGAATACGCCAGCACTACCCTTGCCATTGCCGCCCCTTCCATGTTTCTACGCGTGCCGGCCCAAACCACCTTCCCCACCGGATCGCACGTCAGGAATGTACTTCTGAGTGCCGGGCCGGTGTCTTGCCCAGAGGGCCGAAGGGGAGCCAAATCCACTCGGATATGCCAGGATACCAAGAGAATCGGGTATCGGACTCGAGCCCTATCCCTCGCCGGTGCGGCGTCCCGATCGCTGGCGGGTTCACGTCATATGGTCAGACGTTTTCGACCACCGTTGCACCCGGTTGATGAGGTACGTCGCCACTGCTCTCGACGCTCTTGCGGCGGCCCTTTGCGGCTTAGATATGCCATCAATCCAAGCCCAATGCAAAAAGTTACTACCGCCGTGAGCTGGGCCTGCTTGAGTCCGAGGGCGACGAATGGCTCGGTCCGCATGAAGAAGATCAGGAACTGGCTGATCGAGTACAGCATGAGGTAGAGAGCGAATAACATTCCCGACCGTGGCATCCGAAAGCGGAGCGCATAGACGATAGCGAATATGCAAAGGCTTATCAGTAGCTCGTACGCAGCCGCCGGCTGATAGGCGACGTGGTGATTTGCTGGAAAGCTATTGGGATTTACGTACTTTGTACACCACGCACAGTTAGATTGGAAGCCGATGATGTCGCCGTTTATGATGTTCCCCACGCGTCCGAATGCCTGTCCGAGCGGCGCGAATATAGCTCCGGCGTCGAGCAATGTCCAGAAAGGAAGATGACGCCGCCATGACAGGTAGAGAAGCATGAGAAAGACGCCAAAAATGGCCCCAAAGAAGGCCATGCCGCCTTCCCAAGTGGCGATGATCTTCAACGGGTGCTGCAGATAGTAACCGAGGTTCGACTGCACGACGTAGTAAAGGCGGCCACCGATGAGCCCTGCCAGAACGACGGGAAAGAAAATCTCGAGGGCCCGGTCGCGACTGATTCCCCGCGCCTCGAGATACGGCAAAATCACCATCAGGGCCACACCGATGCCGACGACATACATGACGCCGTACCAGTGAATTGATAATCCACCGACTTTGAGCAAAACCGGGTTGATGTCGATCGTTATGACCGCCAGAGACACGCTAACCGAGCCTCAAGAAGAAGTAGCCTCTCGGGAGATCGAAAGTCTGGATGCCGCGGTTCGCATCTCGAGACGGATCATGCCGATGTTGCTCGCCCTGTCTGCCAGCACGACTACGACAAAGTCGCCCGCGCCCATCGCCTGAATGGATCCTAGCTCCGCCGTGACTACTACATCCGATAACTCGCCAAGCCCCGTCCTCTTCATGGCTTTGTTTATCGTGCCGAAGATGGCCCCGGTCAGAGCCCCTAGGAGCTCCTCATCCTCACCTGTGACCGCGTCTCCAACCGGCGCGCCGTCGCGACGCACTAGAATCGCGGCACGGACGCCCTTCAACTTCTGAGAGTGAGTTGATGACGGCCTGAACTGTCGCTTCGGCCGTCGTCATAGCTTGCGCCCCTTATCCGTAATCTGTCGCGAACGCAGCTCGTCGAACGCCACGCTATACGCCTCTATTGCCCGTTCGAAAGACCCCAGTTGCATGTAGCTGTCGCCCAGCAACCGTTGCAGGCCCCGGATTTTCGCCCCACCGGCGACCAGCGACTCGAGTCGGGCGAGCACGTCTTCGATGAGACGTGGATCGCGGGAGGTCACGATCAGGCCGTACTGCACGACGGCTTGTTCATGCTCGCCGGCATTCTCCAACTCCCGGGCGAGGGCGTATCGAGCGCCGTTGTTCAGTGGCTCTCGCACCACGACTTCGGCCATGTCCGCGAGTTTGGAGCGAGGCGGCTCGAAAGTCTCGGAGCCGTAACTGCCCTCCATCGCCCATGGCCGGGAAAAACCTGAATCCGCGCGAACCGGCTCTACCGGTTGGATCTGATCAATCTCCTCTGGCTCGTCTTCGGTCGGTTCTTCTTCACGCTGAACTGGTTCAACCTCAGTTCCTCCCCGGTCAGCCGAGATCTCAGTTTCCGGCTCCGCCTCTTGCGACATGGGGCGCCCAGGTTCACCTGCTTCGCCTTCAGCTCCCGCTTCGCTGCCCGCATGACCCTGGTCATAGGTCTCGCCGAAGTCCCTCGGCTGTTGTTCGGCAGTCTCACGTGCCTCAACGCCAGTGTCTTGATCTGAGGGTGCCGTAGCACTTGGGCCAGGCTCCGTCTGGGCATCCACCGCGAATGCTTCTGTTTCGATGGCCTCATATGCATCAACGCCGGCGTTTTGATAGGACGGTGCAGTAACACTGGGGCCGGGCTCCATCTCGGCATCCAGCGCGAATGCTTCTGTTTCGCCGGCATAGTCTTCCGGCCCGGCGTTGCGCAGGCTGGGCTCATCGGTGGATGCCGGCGCCAGCAGATCCTCGTCAATGGTTATCGATAGGAAGTCCGACTCCCGAATCTCATACGCAAATGCCGGAGGGGGGGCGACTCCCTGGCCCTCAGACCCGGTAACTGACCAGGGTTCAGGCACAGACTCAAGCTCCTGTTCGGCGAGGGCAGCCGCCTCCTCGCCTGATTCGGTAACTGGCGATTCCTCGGCGTGCGAAAGCTCTGGGGCGTCGACCTCCTCAACCTGCTGTGCGGCCCCCGCCTCATCCTCCTCGTCCTCTACCGTCGCTAAGTCGGACTCCCGCACCTCATACGCGAACGCCGGCGGGAGCTCGACCTCCTCGGGCTCGTTCAGTTTGGGTTCACTCTCAACCTGCCACGCTGTCCTCGGACCGGCCTCCTCGTCCTCTCCGATCGTTAGGTCGGACTTCCGCACCTCAAACGTGGACTGCGGTGAGAGCTCGCCCCCCTCGGGCTCGGTCAGCACGGGTTCAGGCGCTGGAGTGGGTTGCGGTTGTTGGTCTTCTGAAGGCTCCAGCTCCTGGTAAACAAATGCGGCCGGGGCAACATCACGGGAGCCGGAATCCATATAGACAGGTACGGTGGCGGCTGGGCCGTGCTCGGGGCGGGACAGCTCATCCGCCGAAGGAGGTTCGGGATGCACGTCGAGTCCACCCGGCGGCTGCTCCCAAAGTACGTCGGTGTCTTCGAAGCTCGCTTCACGAGCACTCTCTTGGGCTGCTGTCGCCTTCAGGACGTTTTCTTCAAACCAGATGTCGAAATCCGTAAGCTCTGGCACCGGCTCGGCCTCCTGCTCGGGGAGCTGGTCATTCAGTCCTGAATCAGCACCCATATCGGGTTCGTAGGCTGACGGGCTGATCGGCTCTGGCACGCTGGGTTCGGGTTGGAGGTAATCCACGTTCACCAGGGTTTCCGAGAGCTCGTCAACATCGGCCCAGCCGGGCCCATGTGCGCCTGGCGACGCCGCAGCTTGGTCGCGATCATCCGTCTCGTTCGGGCTGTGTCCTGCTGCTTGATCTGACAGGCTCTGAGAATCTGAAAGTGCTCCGACGCCAGGATAGAGAGTTTCTGAAGGCGAGTCCTCTGGGCGATGTGGTTCCTGGACAGCTTCAAAATCGCCGGCGTCCTCCCATGTGGGGATGCTCTCGGCCGGGGCCTCGGTCGCGTGTTCTTCGCCGCCTTCTTCGCTGGAGTCCGCTCCCGACGCCGGCGACAAATCCTCCCCGACTCCTTGACTCTCGTGCATGGACGCTTCTTGCAACGGCCGTCCTCCCATATCGGAGGATGCCGATACAGGCTCGCTCTCGCCGGCATTCCCGCCGTAGCCGGCCTGCTGCTGAGGGAACTCGGGAATCACGGGCTCCGGCTGCGATGTGGTCGAGGCAGCGACCTGTTCGATCGAAGTTTCTGCGGGGGGCACGGGCGCTTGCTCCGCTCTCGTAGTGTCTGTCTCTTCTTGAGAGAACGCCAAACCCGACAACGCCGCCGCCGCGGCAATTCCAGTGGAGTCGGGCAGGGCCTCGTGGTCGACGGTTGGCCGGATTCCTTCGACTGCATCCGCCTCTCGGCCGGGTTCCGATTCGCGAGGCAACTCGGCTTCGGGAGTGGCAGGCTTCCTTACATCATCGGGTGCTGGGCCGGCTTCCGATACGTCTGGAGGCACGGCCTGAGAGTTCGAACCACCCACTTGGTCGGGAGAGGCGTCGGCTACCGTTGACTGTGGAGAGACGGCCATAGCAGACTCGCTCGTTCCCGGCTCATCCCTTGCAACGCCGGCTCCCAATACGACCGGTGGTTCAGCTTGATGACCGCTGCCCGCTACCTGATCCGACGTGATGCCCGCTTCCGACACTGGTGCGGGCTCGGCCTCAGGGGAGTCGCTCTTCGCAGCCTCATCCATGGCAGGCACGTCTTCCGATGCAGCTGGGGGTACGCCCTGTGAAGCCGCAGTCTCCGCTGAGCGTGCTTGTGGCGCTTGCCCCGGGGTGCGCTCCAGAAGGTCCTCCGCCAGGTAGCCTGCGGCCAGCAGCGAAACTTCCTTGCCGCTAGGGTCAACTCGAAATGCCCGATTCAAGTGGGTTCGGGCCACGTCGCGATTCCCATTGCGCGCTGCCAGGCATGCGGCGATCACGTTCGCCTGGAGACAATCCGGCGCCGATGCCAGGATGGCTACAATTGCGTCCTCAGCCGGCTGCCACAGACGCGAGAAGAACAGAGCCCGAGCCAGGACTAGATAGAGGTCAAGCCGGTCACTTGACGGCCCTATGATCTGGCCAATCTGATCGATCGCCTGCGGATATAGCCGGCTGCGCTCATTGAGAATGGCGAGTCGCGCGGGGCTCAACGGAACGACTGATCCGGTGTTGCCGTACCGTCCTGAAGCATGGTCTCGTGCCAGGTCGAGGTAGCGCCCTGCTTTGGTCGCCTGTCCGTCCCGCATGTAGATTGAGGCGATTGCCGAGTACGCCTTGAAATCCAATGGATCCATTGCAGAGACCCGCTCGTATTCCGCCAGCGCCTCTACATGTCTGGCCTGTCGGTGATATATCTCGGCTAAAGCGCGGTGGGCGTCAAGGCACTTGGGGAAGTGATCGATCACGGCATGCGCGATTAACTCAGCCCGCCGCAAGTCGCCGCTCTCGGCCGCACTTGTGGCCGATGATAGCGCTTCTCCCAGGGTGTAGGTCTGAGCCACGCTGCTCACCACTTCAAATACATGATTCTAAACCGCGGAACGAAGTCTCACCCAGGTTGCGCACTAGTTCCTTGGCGGCCGTACTGGTATCCGGTCTCACCTCTGTAGAATAGCGGCTCGTGGCTCAACTCGAGAAGTGGCGTGTAGGGCGGTCCTCTTCAGTCGACGCTTTCCTCTGCCGACTCCCCCTGCTCGCCGAGCTGTACGATGTCACCCGAGTGAAACAGAATACGCTCCAAGGCTACTCGCCACTTTGGTTTCCCTCGAATCAGGAACTCGAGATCCATCCCAAAGTGTTTGAACTCCTCAGATTGTGAGTTCTCCATGATGGCCCTGGCCTGTGCGTCTTTCTCCACGGAGATTCGCTGCTCGTACCAATTGATCGCTTCCGCTTCCTCCGTGAGCGAGACGATCATGCGCGCGAAGGTACGGGTCTCTTCTGATAGCTCATTCGCTGGTTCGTGGTACTGCTCGAATCCCATTACATACTTCTCCTATCGTGATCTGCTACCTCTATTCTTTAGGAACGGTGAGGCCAAACACAACGTGGGCCGGTTGCCGACCCCGGCAATTCCTGCTCGCTGCTGAGCAGGACTCGTGCCGGGACTATGCTGCCAGAGCTTCGGCGATATCAGGAGCATCCGGCCCGATACAGGCAATGCGTACTTCGCCCCTCTCGAGCAAACGGTTGGCAACAGATCGTATGTCGCGGGGTGTGACAGCCTCGATGGCGGCGATGACCTCATCGGGACTATCGATGCGATCCATCATCAGCTCTTGCGAGCCCAGCCAGCTGGCGACGGCATGAGTGTCTTCCAGCCCGAGAAACATCCTGCCTTTGATGTAATCGACCGTCTTTCGCAGCTCCTCGGCTGGCACGACGCGCCGGCGCATGCGGTCGATCTCATGCAAGATCGCGCCGGCTGCCTCGCCGGCCCTGCCTGGCTCGACGCCTGCGTAGACGACTATCGAGCCGGTGTCGGCTAGCTTTGTATTGTAGACGTGGATGTCGTAAGCAAGGGCTCGCCGCTCTCGCACTTCCAGGAACAAGCGCGACGTTGTACTACCGCCAAGTATCGTAGTCAGTAGATCCAATGTGTACCGGTCCGTGTCGTATCGCGAGATTCCGGGGAACGCCACACACATGTGCAGCTGCTCTGTTCCCCGGATTTCAACTCTGCTCCGTTGCAAGCCAAACCCACTCGACGGCACGAAAGCCTCTGGCGTCACCGGCATCCACTTCCCAAAATACGACTCCGCTAGTCTGTGGACGTCGCCCGTCTCAACACCCCCGGCGACGACCAGGACAGCATTTGTCGAGCCGTAGTGCCGTCCCAGAAACTGTCGCACTTGCTTTCTGGTCAGAGCACGCACGCTTTCCTTGGTCCCGCCGACGTCGCGTCCCAACGGATGTCCCGGCCACAGAACCTCGTCGATCAACCCATGCACCCAGTCTTGGGGGTCGTCCATGGTCATGCCTAACTCCTCGACGATGACCGTTCGCTCCTTATCGATTTCCTTAGGAGTGAGCCGGCTGTGCTGCAGCATGTCCGACATCAGGTCGATCGCTAGCTCCAAATGCTCGGAGGCTACTTTTGTCCAGTAAACGGTAGATTCCTTGTCAGTCGAGGCGTTGATTATCCCGCCCACGCGCTCGAGCGTCTCGGATATAGCCTGAGAAGTCGGCCGACGCGTGGTGCCTTTGAACAGCATGTGCTCTATCAAATGCGCGACGCCTGCCTCTCCCGCGCTCTCGGAACGGGACCCTGTGCCGAGAAAGACGGCAGCCGTGGCGGAACGCATAGTGGGCATGGGAGCCGCTATGACGCGAAGTCCGTTGCTAAGCTCGAAACGCTCGTAGTTCATGATCACGTCCAAAATGGGATACCTTGCCGCCGACGATAGTCGCTGTAACCCGCCCGGTCAAGGTCCGATGCAACATCGGGCTGTTCTTACCTTTGCTGACGATAGAGTCGCGCGACGCTTGCCACCGCTCCATCGGATCGAAGATGCAAATATCCGCGGCAGAGCCCCGGACGAGCGTTCCAGCCTTGAGGTTGAACGCCTTTGATGGTCCGGATGTCAGCCGGTCAACCGCGTCGAGCATCGTCATCGAGCCCTCGTTGACCATGTCGAGAATCACAGGCAGCGCGAGCTCGAGTCCGATCATCCCAAACGCTGCGTCATCATAGTCGCCCGCCTTGTCCGAACCGCAGTGAGGCGCGTGGTCGGTCGCCACCGACGTGATGACTCCGGACGACAAGCCGGCCCGAAGTGCCGTGACCGCTGCTTGGTCGCGTAGCGGCGGGTTGACCTTCGTGGATGGGTGGTTGGACGGGAGAAACATGTCGCCGCACCACAGGTCATTGGTGAGCGTGAGATGGTGAGGGGTAGCTTCCGCTGTTGCCGCGACACCGTGAGCTTGTGCTTCCGCCAGAAGCTCGACGCTCTCCCGGCAGCTGATGTGGGCGATGTGAAGTCGCCCTCCAAACCGCCGGAGCATCTCCAGATCGCGACGAACCATTTCAACTTCGTCGCGGCACGGCCAGCGGCTGCCGTGGGTCGTCGGATGCATTTCCTCGTGAACCGAGATCGGGACAGCCAGCAATTCGCTGGCCGCCAGCGCCTGTACCATACACTCATCGGAGACGACCGGATTGCCGTCGTCAGAGAGCGCGATTGCTCCCTCCGCCACGAGCTCCGCAGTGTTGGTGCACTCTTGGCCGCTCAGTCCCCGTGTGACTGCCCCGATGATCTCAACCCGGCACTTCGCCTCCGCCGCCACCATCGATCGCACGTGCTCGATCTGCTCCGCCGAGTCGACTGCTGGTCGCGAGTTGGCCATGGCACAGAGGGTGGTAAAGCCGCCTCGCACGGCAGCTGCTGTCCCGCTCGCCACGGTTTCCTTAGCCGTCAGACCTGGAAAGCGGAGGTGCGTGTGAAGATCGACGAAGCCGGGGGCGACATAGCAGCCCGACGCGTCGACAACCGTGTCTACATTACCCGTGACGGCGGTCCCCGGGCTGACAATATCCAAAACCCGCCCATCTTCGATCACGACGTCCGCCAAACGGTCAACCCGTTGGGACGGGTCGACGACACGCCCGTTCTGTATCAAAAGTGATTGCGGTCGGAAGCTGCTCACACCGCGGGCGTGACCAACAGGTATGCCCCGGGAAGTGGGTGAGCTGCGAAGCCGATAAACCTATCCGGCGTTGGGACGTCGGCCGTGGTTCGCCTTTTTCATGCGAAGCTTTCGCAGCTTGCGTCGGCGTGTGCTTGCCATGTCACTCTCTCATTAAAAAAAGCGCAGCAAACGCCGCACCGTTTATTATCTGGTCGCGACCTATGCTACCACGTGCCGCAGGGAATTCCGGTTCGATGTGCCCACCTCACCTCGAGCTGGTGTCGGGAAGAGGATAAAAAGAAAGAGGGCAGGGAACGCATCCCTGCCCTCACCAAACCTAGGTTGGGGGGGAACCTAGGCGGCTTGAGGCTGAAGTTCAGCCTTACGTGTGATTGCTATGGAATCGGCGTCGACAGTCGCCACCGCATGATCGCCAAGGCTGATCTTGCCGTTGAGGATCTGATCGGCCAGAGCGTCCTCCAGATGAGTCTGGATTGCTCGACGCAGTGGCCGGGCGCCGTAGTTTTCGTCGGTGCCGTGGTCGAGCAGGAAGTCGCGAGCCTCATCCGAGATATCGAGCGTTATCTCCTGCTCAGCCAGCCTGGTCTGCACCTCCGCGAGGAGCAGGTCCACTATCTGACGTAGGTTCTCACGGGCCAGGCTGCGGAACACTACGATCTGGTCTACGCGGTTGAGAAACTCAGGTCGGAACGACCGTCTGAGCGATTCCAAAACGCGCTTGCTCATCTCGTCGTGCTCTGTGTCCTTTCCGTCTTCCGCGGCGTTTCCCGTGAGGAAGCCGATGCTGGCGCCCCGCTTGAGCTCGGCGCTGCCGACGTTGCTGGTCATGATCACCACGGTGTTCTTAAAGTCCACCGTACGACCCTGGCCATCCGTCAGACGGCCGTCGTCGAGCACCTGCAGCAGCGCATTGAAGACCTGCGGATGAGCCTTCTCGACCTCGTCGAGCAGGATCACGCTGTATGGCCGCCTCCGAACCTGCTCGGTCAGCTGGCCGGCGTCATCGTATCCCACATACCCTGGGGGGCTTCCGAAAAGGCGCGAGACCGTGTGTGGCTCCATGTACTCCGACATGTCGAGCCTGATCATCGCTTCCTCGCTGCCGAAAATCTTCGCGGAGAGGGTTTTCGCCAGCTCGGTCTTCCCCACCCCGGTTGGACCGAGGAAAAGGAAGGATCCGATCGGCCGACGTGCGTCCTTGAGACCGGCCCGGGACCGTCTGATCGCCTTCGCAACCGCTGCTACGGCTTCGTCCTGTCCGATCACCCGGCTCTTGAGGTTGTCCTCGAGATTCACGAGGTTCATGCGCTCAGACTCCAGCATCTCCGTGACGGGGACTCCGGTCCACATCTCGATAACCGTCGCGACTGAGTCGACGGTCACTTCCAGTGGTGGCCTGTCGCTGGTGTCTTCTCGCGCTTGGTCCAGCTCGGCCTGAGCTACCAGCTCCTGCTGTCGTAGCTCGGCGGCTCGCTGATAGTCTTCTCGCAGGGCCGCGTCCTCCTTCTCCGATTGGATCAGCTCTATTCGCTTTTCGAGACCCGACAGGCGTTCCGGGCCCTCGCCGCGCTCGCTCGCGTCGATCCGCAAGCTGGCTGCTGCTTCGTCGATAACGTCGATCGCCTTGTCAGGCAAGAACCGGTCGCTGACGTAGCGATCCGACAGCGTCACCGCCGATCGAAGCGCCTCGAGTCCGATGCTGACTCCGTGATGCTGCTCATACTGTGGCTTCACCGCCTCGAGCATCGCGACCGCGTCCTCTACCGAGGGCTCGTCGACCAGCACAGGCTGGAAGCGTCGCTCCAGAGCGGCATCCTTCTCGATGTGCTTCCGGTACTCGTCCAGGGTTGTGGCTCCGATCGTTCGAAGCTCTCCGCGAGCCAGGGCAGGCTTGAGCATGTCCGCGGCTCCGACGGCTCCGTCGGCAGCCCCGGCTCCCACCACGGTGTGGAGCTCGTCGATGAACAGCATGATGTCCGGGTTTTGCTTGACCTCCTCGACGATCGCCTTAACGCGCTCTTCAAATTGGCCACGATACATTGCCCCGGCGAGCATACCGCCGATGTTTAGCGCGATTATGCGCTTGCCTTCCAGCATTGCCGGAACGTCATGGTTCGCGATTCGATGGGCGATTCCCTCTACTATCGCGGTTTTGCCCACACCGGGTTCGCCGATCAGAACCGGATTGTTCTTCTGGCGCCGGCACAGTACCGTCACCACCCTTCGAATCTCTCGATCGCGAGCCGCCGTCGGGTCGAGCCGCCCTTCTGCGGCTTCCTTCGTCAGATCACGCCCGAAATGGTCGAGCGCCGGTGTTTTGCTCTTCGGTTCTCGCGTAGCAGTCTGCGTCTGTGCGGCCCCCGCTCGGGACGGTCCGCCATCGGTTCCAAAGATGTTCGGTCCCTGACCTGATGCAGGCCCACCACTCATGCGCGCGACGCCACGCATGATCTCTTCGGCACACTCGGTGCAGAAGAAGTGCTGCTCACGCTGCCCCTCGACCATCTGATCGAGACGCACCTGAGCATCTCGTATCTGGCATCTTTCACATTTCATGTATTTGGTTTCCTATCTTCTAATGAGTGTTTGAAGACCCTTCGGTCTCCGTTTGGCACTGCTTGCGTGGACGCCCTCGCGGCCGGCGAGGAGGCTGTAGCGCCTCAAACTCGGCTAGAGCTTCTTCGGCGGTGATGTGATCGCCTCCGAACACCGCGTACGAGCGGGTCCACAACGTCGGTATCCGCGTCATCTCGATGAATTCGCTGCGCAGTGCTCGCGATGTATGTGCCTTGAGCTGGCACGCAATCCGGTGCGGCGCCATTGTTGGCGGCGCCGACACTGCGAGATATACCCGATCGGGCATGACACGATAGTCATTCAGCTGGAGGCCGAGCTGCTCGACCTTCTCGCGCAACAACTCTTCCAAACGTTGAGCAGCTCCGCCGCAAAGGCAGGGCTTCCAACGCATGGGACTCCAGATGAAATGGTAGGTGAGCCGGTGATGCACTGAATTATTCTGTATCGCCACGCTTCCTACCTACACAAATTATAGCGAAGTCTGGAACTATTTGCTAGATGGCTGCACCGTGTCTATAGGTTTTATCTCCCGAGGAGAGCCATGGCGAGCCACTTGCGGTTCCGCGTGGAGCTAATTTCCTGTATCTCCACAACTCCTAACTACGTTATTATACCTCACTGATGGCGGAAATGTCTAGTTGATCTCCACGTACATACACATTTAATCTTCGCCGAGGCAGGCATTTTTCACTCCTGACATCTGAAGAAGAAACATTGCACCACGATGGCGATGACGGCAATTGCTGCTGACTCTCAAGGCTTGAGGGCAGCAGGTGGGTCCGGCCTCAAGCACGTCTGCCTCGGCCGTCGGTGCATCACTTTTGAGAACGTTGCGAGATTGTGGTCAGCTCGTAGAGCTCGTCACTCGCTTGCGGTCTCAGGTGGCCCGACCCGTGGCCGCCGTCCAGGCACCTAGTGCATAAGCAGGATTGAATACAGGTGGGCGCCCCATGGCGGCTCGAGACTGCAGCCCCGGCCCTCACGACGTCTCCTAACACTCCGCCGTGGCAAGCCGCCCGGCTCGAGACTATGCTCTAGGGGCTCAGTCTCTCCCAAAAGAGCGAGGGGAGGTCGCTCTCGTGGACCCGCTCCTGCTGCATCGTGTCGCGGTCGCGCACCGTAACTGTGCCGTCTTCGAGCGTTTGATAGTCGACCGTGATGCACCAGGGAGTGCCAATTTCATCTTGTGACCGGTAGCGCTTACCCACGTTGCCTCGATCGTCCCATGCGGTCATGTACTGAGGCCGCAGCACTCCGTAGATGCTTCGCGCCCGCTGCACCAGATCGGGCTTGTTGGATACCAACGGAAAGACCGCGATCTTATATGGCGCCATTTTCGGCGCGAATTTGAGGACCGTTCTGACATCTTTAGCCTTCGGCCCGGTCTGCTCCTCTGCGTAAGCGTCCACGAGAAGTGCCAGGAAACCCCGGTCAACTCCCGCCGCCGGCTCCACCACCCACGGAATGAAACGTTCCTGGGTTTCGTCGTCGTAGTAGCTGAGGTCTTGCCCCGATCCCGCGGAATGGGCTTTCAGATCGTAGTCGGTGCGGTCGGCGATACCCTCCAGCTCCTTGACCCCGAACGGAAAACGGAACTCAATGTCGGTGGTTTGCTTGGAGTAATGTGAAAGTTCGCTCTGCTCGTGCCGGCGTAGGGTAAGACTCTCGCGCCGAATCCCGATGTCCTGCCACCACTGAAGCCTCTGATCGATCCAGTACTGCCACCATTCGTCGTCTGTGCCTGGTTTGACGAAGAACTCCATCTCCATCTGCTCTAACTCACGCACTCGGAACACAAAGTTGCCGGTAGTTATCTCATTACGAAACGACTTGCCTATCTGCGCAATGCCGAATGGGAGTTTCAAGCGCGCACTGTCCAGTACGTTCTTGAAGTTAATGAATATGCCCTGCGCGGTTTCGGGCCTGAGATAGGCCAGCGAGTCTTCGTCGGCGACGGCGCCCACGTGGGTGCTGAACATTGTGTTGAATTCCCTGATCTCGCCCAGTCGTCCCCCGCAGTTGGGACAAACTCCCGGCTCAGGGACATCGTCTGCCCTAAATCGTCGACGGCAATCGAGGCAGTCGGTCAGTGGATCGTTGAAGCGCTCCACGTGGCCGGATACTCGCCAGACCTCAGGATTGAGGATGATACTCGAATCCAGCCCCACAACGTCGTCGCGCAGCTTGACCATGGATCTCCACCACTCGCCCTTGAGGTTGTTGCGCAGCTCCACGCCAAGCGGTCCGAAATCCCAAAAGCCGTTGAGTCCCCCATAAATCTCACTGCTGGGGAACACGAACCCCCTACGTTTCGCTAGGGCCACTATCTTATCCAGGCTGACATCCATGGCTGTACTCACTTCCTAGAAAGTTCGGACTTTGCGCAACGCACGATAATGCGCCTCTGTGCGCATATAGCCCCGGCCCAGACGGAAAAGTCAGGAGGAGCCGGCGATCGAGTACTCCTTCTCGAGAGTGTCGAGCACTGCGACGCTTCTGGGGCGGCGCTCCATCCTATAAATGATGTACTCGCGCATCCGCAGCTCGATTTCACGGGCGACACGATCGTCCACTGATTGTAACGCAAGTACTCTGCGAGAATCAGTTTGCAGGTTGCGCAGGAGCTTGAGGGCGGTGATCGACACTTCCGGTGCCCGTGGATCCGCATGGAAGCACTCGGGACAGAGAATACCCCCGAGGGAAACGCTTAGTCGGTTGGTTTGCGGAAAGATCTCCGCTCCGCATCCTAGACAGGAGTGCAGCTCGGGCCTATATCCTGACAGATCCATCAAGTCCATCTCAAATGTCCGCAACGTGAATGCGCCTGCTCCTTCATTCAGCCTGCGCAAAGTAAGGAGATGCAGGTTGAACAGGGCAACGTTCGGCATCCGGTCGGGTGCAAACGCGTCGAGCAGCTCCGACACATAGTGGGCATAGCTCGAAAGCATAAGATCCGCTCGCAGCCCCGTAAAATGCTCAATGCCTTCCGCTTGTGTCACGACGTCGAGGTTGCGGCCGCGTGCGAGCAGTAGGTTGCAGTGGGTGAAAAGCTCGACATGTCCCGCGCTTCGGCTACGTAACCGTCTCACGCCTTTGGCGATAACGCTGATCTTGCCTAGATGAGGTGTGAACAGTGTCAATATTCTGTCTGCCTCGCCAAAGTCGAAGTGGCGGATGACGAGCGCATTCGTTCGGTACCGACGGGCTTGATTCACGGACATCATCACAGCAAGAATATTGGCGTTTGTTGATTATCCCACCCGTATGCGTAACCGCTCCTCTAAACTTGAATGTCTAGTTCCTCATGAACGTGGTGCCAATTGACCTACTCTGACCAAGATCATGACCGGAGGTAGCGAGCACCGCGGGATAGACATCCGTCGTCAGCTACGGGCGAGGTCCCTGGCGGTGATGAGCCTGTCCCGCTCGGTCTTGGCTGCCGCGGTGATGTTGGTCGTGCTGTGCGGGTGCGGTGTGGCCGGCGTCGTTGGCGGGAGCAGCATAGCTTCTGAGGCGGGCAATCGGTCGCCGATACGGCATGTGGTGTTTCTGATCAAGGAAAACCACTCCTTCGACAGTATGTTCGCCAGGTTCCCCGGCGCCGACGGAACCTCCACTGCCCGCATCGGCAACCGCACTGTTCCACTAGGCATCACCCCTTACCCCAGTACCGTCGACATCGGCCACAGTCGGAACGACATGATAATGGCCGTGAACCACGGGCGAATGAATCTGTTCTCCACCATCCCACGGGCGGTGATAGCTGGACGCGACTACGCTGATACCGCCTACACGAAGTCTCAAATACCAAACTACTGGGCCTACGCCTCTCACTTCACGCTCGCCGATCACTTTTTCTCCACCGTGCTCGCTTCCAGCTTTCCCAACCATCTGGTCACCGTCACGTCAACCTCGCTCAATGTGATCGGCAACCCTGTCGAGTCGTCATACAATCCCCGTAGCTGGGGTTGTGACGGAGCGGCCGGAACCCGGGTAGCGAGGGTGGTCGGTGGGCATGTTCAGAACGTCAAGCCTTGCTTCGACGCTCGTACGCTGGCGGACGAGGCTCAAGCGCGTGGTGTGAGCTGGCGCTACTACGCGGCCCCGATTGGGCAGATAGGATACATTTGGTCCACCTTGGACGCTATCCGTCACATTCGCTACTCCAGGCTCTGGACACGCCACGTGCTTCCCGAGGAGCAGTTCATTTCGGACGTTCAGAGCGGCCACCTGGCTCAGCTGACCTGGCTCGTCCCCGACTTGGTCGTCAGTGATCACCCACCGGCGAGTGAGTGCAGCAGCGAGAACTGGACGGTCGAGCAGATTAACGCGATCATGAGCAGCAAGTTCTGGAAGTCTACCGTGATCGTCCTGACCTGGGACGATTTCGGCGGGTTCTACGATCACGTTCCGCCGCCGCGCACCAAAGGTACGGTTCTGGGGCCTCGCGTCCCCGCGATCATCATTTCACCATTCGCCCGGCCGGGCTACATAGACCACACGACATACAACTTTGACTCGGTGCTCCGATACATCGAGGACCAATTCCATTTAGGACGTTTGAGTTCGCTCGACGCCAGTGCGCCGAGCATAGGTCAGGCCATTCAACCTCACCAGAAGCCACTTCCTCCACTGATCTTGCAACCGCGCAGCTGTCCAGCGGTCAAAACGCCCGTAGTTCCCGGGTACTAGGCGTGTATCGGGTAGCTGCGCGAAGCTCCTCTAGTAGATCAGCTCTCGGTCGTCTCCGACTCTGGCGAGTACAGCCGGTCCTGCCGTCCTGGAATCCTCGATCATCCTCCTCGCCAGCGCCGGCATAGGCGTGGGAAGGGAGTCGCGGGCAAACCAGCCGCCTTCTAAAATCTCTCCGTGCCGCATGGCTTCGGAGTTCAACGGCCAGGTACTCGCACCGTCGGCCATGGCTGCGAACGCCAGACGCAGCAGTAGGTCCTTCTCCCCGTAGTAAAGCCCGACCAGGGCAAGGGCGCCTAGCTTGATTCCAGTTTCTTCGAGCACCTCGCGCCGTGCGGCGTCCATCGGAGACTCACCAGGCTCGACGGCACCACCCGCCAGTTCCCATCGCTCCGCCCGTCTGGCCGAACGCACCAGCAGCAGTAGACCCGCTTCGTCGCTGACGACGGTCAGGGCAATGAGTCGGTGAACGTGCTCGCTGTCGAACATGAATTGGGATCCTAAGTACGCGACGTTCTTAGATTAGCGCGTCGCCGCAGATTCGGCGATGGGAGCTCGGTTCGCTGCGGCAGCTAGTATCCTGTGGCTGAAGGGAACGGTCGTCTGCAGGAGTGGGGGGCGTATGGCGGAAACCGTGCTAGCCTGTGATTTCGGTGGGACCTGGCTGAAAGTCGCAGAAGTCGATCGACGCGGACTAATCCTCTGGAGCGATCGCGTCCCCGACCGCCAGAGACTATGCCCGTGATATGGATCTTGTACTGAAGTTGGCGGCAGCTCGCACCGGGAATGTGGTGGCTGTAGGAATCGCCTCGCCCGGTCCAATGGACTTCGAGACGGGACAGATCATCAAAGCCGCCAACCTTAACTGGGTCGATGTCTACCCTCTAGATGACCTCCAGCAAGCCTGGCAGCTCCCCATGATTCTGGAGAATGACGCGGACGCGGCCGCGCTCGCCGAGTGGAGGTTCGGGAAAGCGAGCCAGGCGAGGCTGTTGGTCTTTTACGGCATCGGCACCGGCGTCGGAAGCGGCATCGTCGCCGATGGCGTCGTGTTTCATGGCGCCTTTGACCCCGAGTTCGGGCACCAGATTCTTGACCCCGGATCGGATCGAGTCTGCACTGAAAACCATCCGGGTTGCCTTGAGGCTCTGATTTCCGGCGGTGCTCTCGAATCGCGGTACGGCTCCATCGACCGAGTCCCCCGAGAAGAGTGGGAAGACTTCGTGCCCCACTATCTGGGTATGGCGTTAGCCAACGCGGCTCTCTTTGTATCCCCTGACGTGATCGTTCTCGGAGGCGGAGTGATTGACAACCGGCCAGACGTTGTACCTCGTGCCGTTCGAGAGATGGAAGTTCTGCTTCACGACTTCATCAAGTCGCCGCGTGTCCTGGTATCTCAGCTCGGCCGTGAAATCGGAACCCTGGGGGCGGCTGCCGCAGCCTGGAACCTCGTCGACGGACAAAGTCCCTGACCTAGTCGCATTCCAGCCAACAGCCGGTCTCTCTATGCCGCCGGATCTCTGTCCACATCGTCGCCCTGGCCCGGTCTTTATGGCGGGACGGATTGCATCGCAGCTCGCCTCGCAAGAGGCGCATTCTCAGTGTCTCGCCGGCTCTGATCCTTCCCCCGATACCATGTCCGGCCTGTATCTACGGGTGCGGTCCTCTGCCTGTGCCCGTCGCCATTCGGCTATCTTGGCATGATTGCCCGAAACTAGTACCTCCGGTACGTCCCATTCTCTGAATCGCGCCGGGCGCGTGAACTGGGGATATTCGAGGAGGCCGAAATTGAAGGACTCCTCGGCCGTCGACTGTGCGTCGATGGCTCCGGGCAGAAGCCGGCATACCGCGTCGGCTACCACCATCGCCGCCAGCTCCCCGCCGCTGAGTACGTAGTCTCCAATAGAGATCTCGTGTGTCACCAGATGCTCCGATACTCGCTCGTCGACGCCTTCGTAGTGGCCGGCGATAAGAGTGAGTCGTTCATGCTCTGCCAGCTCTTCAGCCATCCTGTGATTAAACCTGTGACCGCGTGGCGACATGAGCACGATGGGTCCCTCTCGTGCCAGCGGAATGGACTCCACGGCCGCGAACAACGGCTCGGGTTTCAATACCATGCCTGCTCCGCCTCCGAAGGGGTAATCGTCGACCTGCAAGTGGCGGCCTATGCCGAACTCCCGTAGACCGATTAGCTCTACGGAAACCAGGCCTCGCTCTTTTGCCCGGCTCACCCCGCCGTTCTCCAGCCATCCGGCGAACATACCTGGAAACAGCGTCACGATGTCTATGCGCGCGGGACTCACTCCAGCATGCCTGGCATCGGATTGACGGTTATCCGCCCCTGGTCCACCTCTATTCCGACAACCACGTCCGCGATAGCCGGTATGAGTATCTCGCCCTCGTCGCCGTCGACGACATAGACATCATTGGCCCCGGTAACCAGAATGTCTGAAACGACTCCGACAAGCGCTCCGTCCGCTGTCTGAACCTGTAGTCCGATGATGTCGTCATGGTAGAACTGGCCCGGAGGCAGCGGCGTCGCCTCGGCCCGAGGGACCCATAGCTCGACTCCCCGAAGCGCTTGTGCCTCTTCCCTCGACTCGACGTCCTGCAACCTGATAATCACTGCGTCTCCCCGACGGTGCGCCGCCGTGATCAAGCGCTCTTCGTGCGAGGGACCCACAAAGATCGAGCCTAGGCGCTGGAAGCGCTCTGGAAAGTCGGTGAGTGGCTGAACCTTTAGATCGCCCCTCACTCCATGCGCAGCGGCAATCCTGCCCACGAGCATCCAATCACCTCGATCGGTGTCGGACATTCGGACGTCAGTCGATCTCGAGTATCGACCGTTCGTGATTTTTAATGGCCGCCACTTTTAGCAGGGTTCGCATGGCCTTCGCCACCCGCCCTCGCCGCCCGATGATCTTTCCCACGTCCTCCGAGGACACGTGCAGCTGGTATATAACGTAGCCCTCGTCGTCCTCCCGGTCAACTTGGACGTCGTCCGGGTTGTCTACCACAGATTTCGCCAGGTACTCGACGAGGGCTTGGATGCTGTTCGAACCCTTGTCAGTTGATTCCACGTCCATCTCGACCTTTCCCGCGTTCAGTCGTTCGTGCTGCTACTCGGCCGTAGGCTCTTCCGCCGCCTTGCGTGCGGTGCGTCGGCGGGCTGCCTTGGGCGCCTCTTCCTCTGCGGGCGCCTCTTCCTGTACCGCTTCCGTCTCGACCGCGAGCGATTCCGTGACCGTCGCTGTTGCTCCGCTCGGCCGGCGAACCTCGCTGGGATTGATGTCCACCTGCGCCAGCAGCTTCGCTACGCGATCGGTAGGCTGCACGCCCTTGCGAAGCCAGGCTATTGCCTTCTCATTGTTGATTTCAAGTGTGGCGGGCTCCGTTCTGGGGTTGTAGATGCCGACCTGATCCAGGTAGCTTCCGTCTCGAGGCGCCAAGGCTGGAGATATGATAATTCGATAGCTCGGCTGGTGCTTCGCGCCCACCCGATGGAGTCTCATCTTTACCGGCACATTTCTCTCCCTGTCTTTTGCGGACTGCATCCGGCACACTCTCCGCCGGACTGCTTTGTTTCTACCGAAATTGCGGACACAGCAAAGCGACAAGCTCGAGGCTTGTCGCTGGATAAGCCAGACCGTCCTGGACCAGCGTACTGTCTGATAGCTGCCTTTGTCAAACTCAGGAGCGGCCGGTGAACGCGTTTCCTAGGGTCACCTCGTCCGCGTACTCGAGGTCGCTGCCAACCGGCAGCCCTCTCGCCAGCCTGGTTACCTTGACTCCGGTGGGCTCGATGAGTCTGGTTGCGTACATTGCCGTCGCATCCCCCTCCAGGTTCGGGTTGGTGGCCAGTATGACCTCGGTGATGCCGCCGTTCGAGACGCGGTCCAACAGTTGTCGCATCTTCAGCTCGTCTGGTCCGATGCCGTCCATCGGAGATATCACTCCGTGCAAAACATGGTAAACGCCGCGATAGCGACCCGTGCGCTCAATCGCCACCAGGTCCAGCGGCTCCTCGACTACACAAATCAGCGCCTGATCGCGAGAGAGGTTTCCACATACGTGGCAAGGATCGCGATCGGAGATGTTGAAGCAGACCGAGCACCACTTGACATTCTGCTTGAGGTCTCGCAGCGCCGCCGCCAGCTGCAGTACCTGCTCTGAGGGCGTTCTCAGCAGGTGATACGTTAAGCGTTGGGCTGTCTTAGGGCCGATGCCGGGCAGGCGGGAGAGCTCCTCGACCACTCGATTGATGGGGTGAGCCGTGGGAGAATCATCAATCATCTGGGGGACAGGTCTTCCCTGGTCGCGAGGCGACTACGTGAGGCCTGGTATGTTCAGACCGCCGGTGACGGCGCCCATCTTCTGTTGCGTGATCTCCTGTATCTTTCGTTGCGCGTCGTTTACCGCGGCGGCGATCAGATCTTGCAGCATCTCTATGTCCTCGGGGTCCACGACGTCGGGTGATAGCGTTATGCCCTCGAGTTCTTGCCGGCCATTCAGACGAGCCGTCACCATACCGCCGCCCGCCGATCCCTCGACCACCGTCGCCGCTATCTCCTCCTGGGCCTTGGCCATGTTGGTCTGCATGTCCTGGACTTGCTTCATCATGCGCTTGTCAAGCATCGGAACCTCCCATCCGGGCGATGTGCTCGATTCTACCAGCGCACCGCGGTACCCCTAATCACAATCAACGACAACTGAAGGCACGTTTATGCCTGGTCGGACCACACCCTGTGCACGTGCTGAATGGATTCGGCCAGCCCCGTGCTCTCGTCCAGATCCATGACGACGGCGTTGAACTCTACCGGTCCTCGTGCCGTCTGCAGAGCGCTGGGCATGTGAGTCAAATATCTGCGGACGGTGGACTTTGGATCTGTTCCTATCACGGAGATCTCTGGTCCCACCATGCCGGAATCGGAGATATATGCAGTGCCTTCCGGAAGAATCTGGGCATCGGCCGTGGGTACATGAGTATGCGTGCCGACCAGCCCGCTTATCCGACCATCGAGGTGAAAAGCCATCGCCTTCTTTTCCGCCGTAGCCTCCGCATGGAAATCGACGAAGCAGTAACGGTGACGCTGCTGCTCCAGCAGCTGGTCGATGACCCGAAATGGATCGTCGAGGGCGCGCATGAATACTCGCCCCATCAGCGAAACCACCATAAGATCGTGTTCGGGAAGGACCAGCCAGCCCTTTCCTGGTGTGCCTTCGGGGTAATTCAGCGGACGCAGCACCGGAGGATCGGTCTCAATGTATCGCAGGATCTCCTTGTGATCCCACACGTGATTTCCGGTGGTCAGTGCTTCGATGCCAAGGCCGAGCGCCTCTTTGCACGTGTCCTCGGTCAGTCCCGCCCCGCCCGCGATGTTCTCGGCGTTGGCGATTATGACGTCCGGCATCAGCTCCTGTCGTACGGACGGCAAAAGCGCGCGAACGGCCGCCCGCCCGGGCTTGGCGAAGATGTCTCCAATAAAGAGCAGTCGCAGAGCCAACTACGTGCGATTGCCCCGACGCGGACCCTGCTCCCAAACGGATATGTAGTGATTCACGCAGCATTCTACAGGTGGATCTGGAATAAGGGCGCAGCAGCTGACTCCCTGAGCGCGGAGACCCTGCGGAGCTTGCTTGCGCCGGGTCAGTTACCTTTCCGATTCCTGTGCCAGACGGAGAAGTTCAGAATCGCGGCGAAGGTTGTCCAAACCAAATATGGGACAAGTAAGATTGCCGCGACCTTTGAAAGCCGCCAGAAAGTCAATATCGTCGCGCCAATAGCACCCCACAGAGCGATAATCTCGATGAGTGCAGCTAGCGGCAATCGGCGGCCGAAGAAAAGGACGGGCCAGGCCGCGTTTAGCAGTAGCTGCCCTCCGAACATTGACTCTGCCAGTCGTCGCTCGCGAACGCCCGTCTCGGATTCGACAGCCAGGTACAGGGCGATACCCATCAGGGAGTACAGAACTGTCCATACTGGCCCGAAAACCCATCCGGGCGGATTAAAGCTGGGCTTCTCCAGGTCGCGATACCAGGAGTTGACCGAGCGTCTAGCGGCGGCCGCGCCGGCTCCCCCGGCTGACTGACAAAGCAGAATTGCCAGCAGCAGCTTTGTCCAGCTCCGTGGTCTGCTGAGTCTCACCGGGCTCCACGTCATGCAATCGTCTCAACGAACACGGCACCCCGCTGGCGAGTAGAAGCAGTGCCGGCGCTCCTAGCTTTACATAATTGGTATATTTTCCGGAGCCGTTCCCTTTGTGAGCGTGCCGGCCGCACACCATTGAGCCGCATCTAGACGCGCTCGTCCTGCTCGTTCCATTTGCGGATGTCGTCCGCATATTGGTCTACGTCTTTTTTGAGCTCGTCGCCGACGTGGGCCGGATCATTATCTGTATCCGTCCCGGCTTGAGGGGTGCCCGCCGCGCGGCCTGAGCTGTCGATGCCGGTACCCATATGGTCGTACAGCATGGGATCAAACCGCCCGGTGGAGCTGGAGTACAGCGAGTCGCCGGCCTGCTCCTCACCGACATTGCTCGGCTTGGCCGGAGTATCACCCTCTGACGATCCTCCCGCGACCCTTCTTTTGGCTTTACTCCAGAATCCCATGTAGGCCTCCAGACGATGTTGTTTCCGGATCTGCAACAGGCGTCACGTGCACGAGACCCGGGATCGCCTGTCTCCATGGTAGCTCGCTCGCCCCTACCCGCACGACTGTTCCTAGGCAGCGGGCGCCGAAGGCGGTCAAAATGTCCTGGCCCGACGACCTTTCCTCCGTGGAATGACCATCGGCGGCGAAGTGTCGCGTAGAGTGTGGCAGGAGGCAAATCGACTACCACTTGGGGGAGTCGATCGAGTTGGCCGGTCCTGTGGACAATGGATTGGGTCTAAGTGCCGACAGGCGCGTCGCTCTGATGCCGATACTCGACCGAGGGAGCGGATTCATTACGTTGATCCGGTGAGTCGTGCCGGAGCACAGCCTAGCAAGAGGAGAACGGAAAAGATGGAGGTACAACGCCTTCAGCACGTTAGCGTACCCCGGCCACCAGGGGCAGAAGCGCATCAACGCGCCATCGACTTCTACGCGGGCGTCCTTGGCTTGCGAAACATACCGCCGCCTCGGGCTTTCGAGGGTAAGATCGAGGTCACGTGGTTTCGGCTCGGCGACTGTGAGATCCACGTCTACGCCATGAGTGCGGACGAGCAGGCCCCACACTCCGGAGCTCATTTCTGCCTCGTGGTTCCCGATATCCAGGCAGCGCGAGGCTGCCTCGAGCGCGCGGGCTATCGCTGCGAGGAGGCTCTCGCCATCCCGATGAGGCCGCGCTTCTACACCTGGGACCCCTTCGGAAACTGGATCGAGATCACGCAGATCGACGGGGATTATTTGGCGTAATCTACGACCCGTGTCTCGCGAATGACCATGACCTTGATCTGGCCCGGATACTCCAGCATTTCCTCGATCTTGCTGACAATGTCCCGCGCCATACGATGCGCCGCGACGTCGTCGACTGAATCGGGCTTTACCACGATCCGGACCTCTCGACCCGCTTGAATGGCGTAGCTCTTTTCCACCCCATCAAACGAGTTGGCGATGTTCTCCAGCGCCTCGAGCCGCTTGACGTACATTTCCAGCGTGTCGCGGCGAGCCCCGGATCTCGTCGCGGAGATCGCGTCCGATGCCTGAACCAGGAATGCCTCCACGGTCTGCGGTTCTTCGTCGAAGTGGTGAGCCGCTATCGCGTGCACCACCTTGGCCGATTGACCCAGTCGCTTGGCGATGTCCGCCCCGATCAGCGCGTGCGGGCCCTCAACCTCGTGCGACACTCCCTTTCCGATATCGTGCAGCAAGCCGGCCCGACGGGCCACGTTGACGTCCGCGCCCAGCTCAGAAGCCATCATTCCGCAAAGATGCGCCACCTCGACCGAGTGCTTGAGGACGTTTTGCCCCATACTGTAGCGGAAATGTAGCCGGCCCAACGACTTGATCAGATCCGGGTTCAACCCCGGAACATTGGCCTCGAACGCCGCTCGCTCCCCTTCTTCGCGAATCATCGTCTCGACCTCGGCCTTGGCCTTCTCCACCATCTCTTCGATCCGGGCCGGGTGGATTCGGCCGTCGAGCACCAGCTTCCCGAGCGCAATCCTCGCCACCTCGCGTCGCACCGGATCGAATCCGCTGAGGAGCACGGCCTCAGGCGTGTCGTCGATGATCAGGTCGACTCCGGTCGCCATCTCGAGTGCCCGGATGTTTCGGCCCTCGCGACCGATGATGCGGCCCTTCATCTCCTCGCTGGGAAGCGGTACCAGGGATACCGACGACTCCGACACCTGGTCGGAAGCCCACCTCTGAATGGCCGTCGTTATGATCTTCTGCGCTCGCTCGTCCGCCGTGTCTTTGGCTTCAGCTTCGACGCGTCTCACCAGCTGGTTCGCGTCCTCACGAACCTCGGACTCAATGGCTCCCAGCAGATATTCACGGGCTTCATCCCGCGTCATGCCCGACACCCGCTCGAGTTCCAGCCTTCGCTCGGCTACGAGGCTCTCGGCATTCGAACGGAGCTGCTCAACATCTTCCTCACGGCGGGAGAGATCGTGTTCTTTCCGTTCAAGGTTCTCGACCTTGCGGTCAAGGTTTTCTTCCTTCTGCTGGACTCGCCGTTCCATCCTCTGCAAGTCCGAGCGACGCTCGCGTATGTCGCTTTCGGCCGCGGTCTTGAGGCGCAATGCCTCGTCCTTAGCCTCAAGAATGACTTCCTTGGCCTTGGCCCTGGCCTCTGCAAGCTCCCCGTCCGTTGAGACTTTGGCCGCGACCGTGGCCTGCTGGGATTTCTGCAGCTCGAGATAGAGCCAGACCGCTACGAGCGCCACCGCGGCCAACACAATGACCAGCGCGATGACGATAATAATCATGGTAAAAACCCTTCAAATTTCGATGAAAACTCTATGAAAAGTGCTTCCTAACTATAGTCACTTTTGACGATCTTGTCAAACCCTTTTGACTAGTCCCGTAGCCAAATTCTGGGGTTTTTGCCTCAGCTGGACTCGCTCCAATCGAACGAAAATCATTCGGCCGGCGTATGTCTCTTTGCTTCTTCCCAGAGCTGATCAAGCTCGCCGGCGTCAAGCTCCCTCATGCCTCTCCCCGTCTCTTTGCAAACCGACTCCACGTATCGAAATCGACTGACGAATTTGCGATTCGCCCGGCGCAGTGCTTCCTCCGGATCGATCTTTAGCCGGCGACCGACACTGACGAGAACGAACAACAGATCTCCGAGCTCCTCGACGATCCGCGCGCGAGATTCATCCAGAACAACCTCGTCCTTGAGCTCCCCGAGCTCCTCCGACACCTTCTCGAGCAAGGCATTGATGTCTGGCCACTCGAACCCCTGGTTCGCCGCGCGCTTTTGCACCGCATAACTGTAAGGCAGGGCCGGCATGGATACCGGAATGCTCGACAACACGGAATCGCGCTGCGGCTTCTCCGCCTGCTTGAAGGTCTCCCAGCGTTCGAGGACCGATGCCGCCGTCGGGAGATCCATCTCTGCAAACACATGCGGATGGCGGCGAATCAGCTTGCTCGTGATGCCTGAGATCACGTCCTCTATCGTGAACTCGTCGTGCTCGGCCGCGATCTGCGAATGAATGGTTACCTGGAACAGCAGGTCGCCCAGTTCTTCCGTCAGCTTCGTGTAGTCCTTCTCGTCGAGAGTTTCGACGACCTCGTAAACCTCTTCCAGCAGATGCGTCTTCAACGAATCGTGAGTTTGCTCGCGATCCCATGGACATCCACCCGGCGCCCGCAGTGTTCTCGTCACATTCATCAAGCCCGCGAACGTCCTGACGTCTTCAGTTTGAGCAACCGGCGGCACGAAGAGAGACGTGAGATGGTCCACCTCGACCCTGTCCAGCTCGTAGATGCGGAGGCGCGCCACGTCCTCTTGATCGGTTCCCGCGCTCTTGATCAACCAGACTTCATGCGTCTCCGGCCAGTAGCGGCTCAGCCAGAGTTTTACCGAGGCCGCGATGTGCGAAGAATAGACCTGGCTGATCAACATTGGAGCGGTAGGGCTCGGAGCTTGCCATGACAGCCTGCCCGGCTTTCCCGCCACCTCTCCTACTGCATTCTCGCTCGCTAGGAGATCGATCTCAGCCGCGTCGATGAGCGCCAGCCGTGTCGAGTCCAACTCCAGGCAGGTGGCTAACACCGGCTCGACATAGCTCAATCCTTGGACTAAACGGACAGGGTTTCCCATCGATGCGGCGAGTGAGCTAAGCAGGCGCACCGTGGTTTCGTCTATCGACGGGCTGCCCGGCACCGCGTACACCACATCCTCGTCCCTTGCCCTATCCAGGAGCTGCCTCACGATATGGCCGTAGACTTCCTCAAACGAGGGCTCAGACTGATAAAGGTGATCGAAGGAACAGATCTGGAGCCGGGGGAATCTCTCGCGAATACCTTTCATCGTCGGGTGCTGCGCCGTTCTCACGTACATCTTGTCGATCGAGTCGAGAAGCTCTACGGCTTCGAGAGTGAGATGACGCACGTCGCCCGGTCCTAAACCGACGACCGTTATCGAGCGCGACGTCTCGCTCACGCCGTTGCCTCATCCGTCCCGGATGTTTGGTAGCCTTGCGGAACGATTGCCTGAAGAGCATGATGTTCGACGGATATCGTTGCTGGGGTACTCCCGAATGGGTCACCGTCAATCTGTATCGGCAGCGGCGGATCGGCGTCCAACACGACCTTTTCAGCCCGGATGATCCCGCTCCGGGCGTTGCTCGAGCTTCCCAGAAAGAATGGGATCACGTGCTTGAGCACATGAATCGGACGCTGTCCGGCGAATACGCGTACGTCCAGAAGCCCGTCATCCGCCATGGCTTGGGGTGTCGGACGGGCAACGCCTCCGTACAGGCGCGTGTTGGCGACGAGTACCATCAGCGCATGGTGAACCTGGCGCTCGCCGTCGATTTCAATGGCAACCTCAGCTCCTCTGAATCGCGGCAGGACGCGCAACAGCCGCGTGACATACGGCAGAATGCCCAGCTGTTGCTTCCGGTGTTTTCCATCCCCCAGCGTTGCGGTGACCAGCCCGTCCAGGCCGATACCTGCCATGAGCAGGAAGAAGCGGTCGTTGATCCTGCCCAGGTCGAGCTGCACGAGTTTCCCCCCGGCCATTTCATGTGCCGCTTTCTCAATGTTCGACGAGTACCCGGCCTCTCTCGCCCATACGTTGACTGTTCCGAGGGGGAGGCATCCCAGAGCCGCATCGGTACAGGCCAGACCTTGCACTACTTCGTTGATGGTTCCGTCACCGCCCGCCGCGACCACGATGTCTGCGCCCTCCAGAGCGGCCTCGTGCGCCAGCTCCGAAGCGTGACCCTCAGCGGTAGTGGTGCGAACCTCGATGTCCCATCCCGCCGCCCGCAGAACTCCCAGCGCCTTCTGAAATTGCCGTTCGCGCCGCTTGACCTGGCCGGCTGTCGGATTGTGAATCATGACCGCTCGCACCGGTGCCCCCAAGACGTGCCCGTTGGTCGCCGGTTCAGTAGCCATGCTGGAAGGCGTAGAGGATCGACCGGTCTCGAGATGCAGCATGCCAGGCGGACGTGGCTGGCCCTCTTCCGCGATCCGCATCACCCCTGGCTCCTAGCTCGATAACAATTCTTCGATAACCTCAGCGTCATTCCACTCCAGCGACTCCCGACCCATAGCGATAGCGCGCTCGTGCCCCTTGCCCGTAACCGCGACGATGTCCCCTGAACGCGCCATATCGAAGGCAAGTTTCAACGCGCGGCGCCGATCTGCCTCGACCGTCCACCGAGACCCTCTCTCGGTCTGGTTCGCGCCGGTAGCTATCTCAGTTATGATAGCGTCCGGGTCTTCGCCAAAAGGGTCCTCGTTGGTGATGACGAAGAAATCGCTGTGTTCGCCGGCTATTCGTGCCAGATTCCTGCGCTTCGAGCGGTCACGGTCGCCCGCCGCCCCGAATACCGCCAGCAGACGCGCCCCCCGGCTATGTGCTACCGCGGCCAGGTATCGGAGAACCGATCGGAGAGCTTGCTCGGTGTGAGCGTAGTCGACATACACGTCGAAGGGCTGACCGCGGTCGACGCGCTGCAGTCGTCCCGGAGGAATCCGCGCTGCTTGCAGTCCTTCTCGAATGATCTCGAGAGAGATGCTTTCCGTGATCGCCAGTGCGGCCGCGGCCAGGGCGTTGTACGCGTTGTAGTCGCCGCCAATAGGAAGCAAGATGTCAACCGCTTCACCTCCTGATCGGAGGGTGAACCGCAGCCGTCCGGACTCCGTCCTAAGATCTCCGGCCATTACGTCGGACTCGGACCTGATTCCATAAAGCAAAAAGGGCCGACATATCCCGTGACCGATGCGCATCGAGTCATCGTCGTCCGCGTTGAGCGCGATATGTGTGCCCTCCAACTCCTGGACCATAGACAGTAGGCTCGCCTTGGCCTCTACATACCGCTCTCGAGAGCCATGAAAGTCAAGGTGGTCGCTGCCGATGTTGGTGATTGTTGCGCCGCGATACTCGATATTCCTCAGCCGGTCTTGGACGAGCGCGTGGCTCGACGACTCGAGCACGGCACACCGGTCGCCCTGGACGGCCATGCTCGCGAGAGCCCGCTGAACCTGCGGGGCGCTCGGAGTCGTCATGCGGCCAAGGGCCGGCCTCCATGTGCCGCCCGTGCATGTCTCAACCGTTGTTTGCATGCCTGTCTGATACCCGGCTGCCTCCAGGATCGCCCGCAATAGGTAGCTCGTCGTGGTCTTGCCGTCTGTCCCCGTCACACCGTAGACGCGAAGGCTTCGGCTCGGATACTGGTTGATCGCCGCTGCCAGGTCGGCCAGCGCGGCGCGCGCGTCCTGAACCACGACACTTGGCACCGAAACGTCAAGAGAACGCTCGGAAACGACGGCTACCGCACCACGCTGAATCGCGTCTTCTACGTACATGTTTCCGTCGAGCGTGTGTCCGCGTACCGCTACGAAGATCCACCCAGGCCGGATCTCGCGTGAGTTCTCCGATACGTCTCGAACGTCTGGGTTCGAGCTCGGCAAGACATCTGTGCCGGTCAGATCCAGGAGGGTTGATAGCTGCATTACGCTTTCATAATCGCCGCAGAGCCGGCCACGGCGCCTGGCGCTGCCACCGCCCTATGAACCTCAGGGCCCGTCACATGCCGTTAGCGGACAAAAAGAAAGCGGCGCCTGGAGCGCCGCTTGGTGTTGGTTACCGACTGCGTCAGTCGGAGTAGTCGAGCACGATGCAGTTTCGACAGCCGCACCGTCCGCACTTTATGCCCTTCCGTCCGCCGATCGACACCACGTCATCCGGTGTGATCGTCGAAGCTCCGTCGGGAGCCTCTCGCAGGAAAAGCTTCCTGTTGCCGCACGAGAGACATACTGGAGTAACTTCCTCCTGGGTCAGAGACCGCCTCTCGGGAACGGGTATAGTCTCGTACATGTCACGAACCCTTCCGATACAAATTGACGAGTAAACTCTGCTACTCGTGGCTCACCTACTGTACCAAGAGGGCGTACAGAAGTCAATAATTGGTGAGATAGGTCACATACTGCATGAATCGCACCACGCGATTCTGGGCAGATTCTACAGTTTGCGGGCGATATCTCCGTGGGCTACGGAAGGAAGTGAAGCCCGGAAGGCAGCAGAACCGTCAACGAAAGCAGCGAGAGGATCGCGGCGATGACGGCGACTACGTCCGCAGTGTGAACCTTTGACTTGATCGTCTGGACGACTCGTTCTTGCATCTGAATCATGGCCTGTTGCTGTACCCACAACAGGTGTCGCCGGCGAATAGGAAAGGTGGGCTATCGACATTCTCCGAACGTGCAAGCGCCAAACGTCCTTGCGGGAGTCGAACGCCGCCCGATCGGTCAGGAAATGAAACCCTTTTGCCTCGCCATTGTTCAGGGAGCCAGGGCCCAGGGATTCCACTCGAACCCGTATGTCGATGGCTTGAGGTTCTTGATCCTTCCTCGGTAGACCAGTATCTGAGGCCGATCGAACAGAACGATCCAGTATGCATTCTTTACTGTCGCGATTTGCCATGCGCGGTATAGCGCTGCCCGGCTCCGGACATCGTAGGTCGTTGGTCCTCGACTGAAAATCGAGTCAATCTGAGGATCGCGCACTCCCGCGTAGTTGATGTCACTTCGTTGTGAGCGAGACTTGATTCTCGCTATGTGCGAGGATGTGAACTCGAGGGAATAGTCCAGCTGCGGGTCGTACTGTGGGTTTTGCGAAAACATGCAGGCATCCACCCAATACGATGGGCAACCACCATGCTCGGCGATAGTTGACAGCATCCAGCCGATCGGGCCGATCCATGGATTCGGCGAAACGGGGTTGTGCGGTGTGATGTATGCGCCGAGAGCAGTCCAGTCCTTGATCAAGTCAAGGCCCTCGGCGACGCGGATCGAATCGTTCGGCTCCAGTATCTGCGGGTCCAGCACGCACTTGACTGGATATGTACGGTGGTCGATGCTCACCGTATCGCCCGGCGTCTGACCGGGTCGCGGGCACCCGGCTTTAAATCTGTATCCTCCCGGACCGACGTGCCAGCCGGCCATGTCGAGCAACTTTCGCGCGTCGGCCATCTGAGGTGTACTGACAAACCGGCCCTTAATCGGGTCCCATGCCCCCGTCACCGCGATGCCGTCCAATCGGCCCGGCGATTCAGGGCTGTAGGCCACGAGCCGTCCGGCTACCGAAGGCGGCATCTGAAACACATCCTCGAGGAGCTGCCGGCGGTTAATCGCCAGGCTGAATGCCTGACGGACCCGCACGTCGTTGAAATACGGTCCCTGCTCGTTCGGCTCGAGATGCTCTACTCCGTTGCTTGGGGAAACGAGGACGTGCAGGCCCCCGGTCGTTTTGGGCGTGAAGTCTTGACGATTCCACGCAAGCGGGGAATAGTTTTGGCCGAGCTGGATGGTGCCGGCCTGAGTGGCCGCGAGCATGGCGGCGTCATTGCTGAGAACGTGCACCACGATCCTGCTATACGCTGGCTTCCGCAACGCTGACCAGTAGCGATTGCGGACGAAGGTGACGAGGTTCGCCTCCGCCGATGCCACTTTGAATGGCCCGTCCACCGCGTATCCCGATGAGAGAAACGTGGTGTTGGGGTCGTACAGATAGGTCATCGTGGCATTCCAGCTGCCATGCCATATCTCGTGTCGAGGAACGACCGGAGGCATGTCGAAGAAGAGTGGGCTGAATGGCTTCGACAGCAAAAAGGTGACGCTGGTGCTGCTGTTGATCCGCACGTTCCTGATGACGCCGCACGCCGACGGGCAAATCAAAGCTCGCGGCTGCATTGCCAGTCGCCAGCCGAACCTGACGTCTTGAGCCGTGATCGGGCGTCCGTCGGACCATTTGAGCCCGGGCTTAAGCGTGAAGGTAATGCTGAGTCCATCTGGAGTGATTAGCCCGTTTGACTTGGAGGGCATTGCTTTCGCGAGAATCGGAAACGGCCGGCCCGAAGCATTGATTCCAATGAGGCCGACCCACACGAGATGGGAGAACGACGTAGACGTGGGGTCGATCATCGTGACCGGGTTGAACGACTCGATGGACGACGTCACTCCAATGTCGAGCTGATTCCCCGACTGCAGGGGCGCCACCCCCGCGGGAGATGCCCCCGGAGAGCAGGCGGCTACCACCAGCAGGGTTATGGCCGCCAGGCTTCCCAATCTCAGTAGCCCGGCCAACTTCACTCGCTCTACCCCCGCGTCTTCAATGGCATTTCCAGGTGCGAGTTACTCCCCTTTGGGAACCGCCTCGAGTATTCTACCGTTCCAGAATTGACGGTTTGTTTGAAAAGCGGCCCGAATCTTGCTCCAAGCCCACGACATGTTCCGATTACGGAGTCGCTATCCCGACGGCTGAGGGTGGGCGGATGGAGAGGGCAATTCATGGAAGTCGACCGAGACCCCGAGGCACCGACCCAGAACCCGGCAGATGAGTCCTACATTCAGGACATCGATTCTGATGGGGAGGGAGTGTGGACCAACGTAGCCGAAGAGGCCGTGGATGAGGCAGAACCCTACTATCCTCCGACCGATCCTCCGGTGCTGCCGGGCGGCACAGAGGGGGCCGTTGTCGCGACCGGCTTCGGTAGCTCACCTGAGGATCGCCCGTTCAGAGGCGATTCACCGCCCGATAGGGACGCCTGGATCGCGGAACAGGTCGAGCGGGTCCTGCGCGAAGACTCCAGCACGTCAAAGCTCCCGATTACCGTCCGGGTTGTAGACAGCGTTGTCTACCTGCATGGTCCGGTGACTGACGTTGCAGACGCCGAAAACGCCGAGACCGTCGCCTCGCAAGTGCCCGGTGTCGAGTCGGTTGAGGACCACACGGTAGTTGATTCGGGAGCGGTCGAGCACACACCGGTTCCGGAGCCGGTCCCGGAAGACGAACCCTGACGCTCTGACTTCGCAGGGCTACACATCCGCTTTCGGGTCCCCTCCGTACAATAGGGTGGAGGGTAAAGAAACCACCTGTTGGCAGTCTCCTTTGGCCGGCTCTTGTATCGAATGCGCTGGCCCATACTTGCCGGTTGGCTGGCCGTCTTCGTGCTCGCCGCCCTGTTTGCACCCCGCGTCACAAGCGTCTTGCAGGGAGGAGGATACAGTATCCCGGCGTCGCAATCTGGGAGCGCGTATTCCGCGCTCAAGAGCGCGTACGGATACCGAGCCCTCGATTTCACTGCGGTGTTTCAAAGCCGCCCCGGCGTCCCCGTTTCGCGTTCGCTCAGCGCGGCTAACCTCTTTCGCTCTCGTGTAGAAGCTCACTTTGGTTCGCAGGTGACCCCTGAACGAGCCAAGATCACACCGGACCGCGCACTGGTGTTCGTGCGGCTGCTCACTCCCTCTCGCAAGGATTTGGGTATCCCCTTGACCCATGTTGTGCGTCGCCTCTTGCCTCGTCCGTTCGGCGTGAGTAGCTACGTCACGGGCACTTCGGCTATCTTCTCCGACATGGAAAGTGTGAGCGACGCCGATCTGCAGCACATGGAGCTGATCACGTTTCCGATTGCTCTGTTGATACTTCTGGTGATCTTTGGCACACTGATCGGCGCCTTGATGCCGGTGAGTATGGGGCCGCTGACCGTAACCTCGGCCCTTGCTGCCATCTTCTTTCTCGGTCACGTACTGAACATGTCGATATTTGTGCTGAACACCGCGTCGATGTTGGGCCTGGGCGTTGCTATCGACTATTCGCTGTTCATGGTCCATCGCTTCCGAGAGGAGCTGGCCGGCGGCGCATCGGTCGAGAGCGCCGTCGGCACCACTGTAGCGACGGCCGGGCGTGCCATATCGGTCTCGGCTCTGGTTGTCGCTACGGGGTTCCTCGGAATGACGATCTTCCGCGTGACGATGCTCACTTCCCTCGGAATCGGAGGGAGCGTGGTGGTGGCCATCTCCCTACTCGCGGCATTGACGTTTCTACCCGCCCTCCTCGGCGTTCTTGGACCGCGAGTCAACGCCTACTCGATCGTTCCGCCGTCGTTCAACACCGGCAACATGTGGCACGGTATCGCGATGGGCGTCATGAAACGTCCGTGGCTCTTCATCATTGCTGTCCTGGCGGCGGTGACGATTCTCGCACTGCCGGCTCGCAATCTCCACGTGGGCGTACCTGGTCCCACCATACTCCCCACGTCTTCCGAGTCGCGGCAGGGTGACGCGCTACTTCAACGCCATCTCGGACTGGCCAACCAATCTCCCGTTCTCGTCGTGCTTAAATCTCCCACTGGGTTCTCCAGCCCGGCCACGCGTGCCGGCTTGATAGTGCTGGCGGGAAAAATCTGCCGTCGACCCGTCGTCGCGGGAGTCGCCGCCACGCCGGTGGTCGACTCGCCTCGCCAGATCATCCCGTGCAGCCGTGCCCTCGCGCTCGGTCAAAATCGGGCCTCCACTCGTATCCACAGTCGGGTAGCGTTGATTTCGGTCTTCCTCCGCGTCGACCCTTCGAGTCCTGCTGCCGAGTCCTTTGTGACATTTCTTCGAAAGCAAACGCCGCCCGCTCACGTTCGGATTCTGATTGGCGGCCAGACCGCCGGACAGCTGGACTTCGACAACTTCATCTACGGCCAGCTACCCCTCGCCATCCTGTTCGTGGTCGGGGTCATCTTTATAATCCTGGCAATCGCCTTCAGATCGCTCCTCTTGCCCATAAAGGCGGTTTTTATGAACTTCCTCTCGGTGATCGCCGCCTATGGCGCCACGGTGTTCGTGTTCCAGGAGGGGCACCTGCGTTCGCTGTTTGGGTTCACGCCCACCAACTACCTTGACTCGATTGTCCCCATCTTCATCTTCTGCGTGTTGTTCGGCCTGAGCACCGATTACGAGGTATTTCTCCTGTCACGGGTTCGGGAGGAGTACATAAAGACCGGTGACAACACGCACAGCGTCGCCGTCGGCCTGGAGAAGACGGGACGTATTATCACCAGCGCCGCGGCCATCATGATCGTAATTTTCGGCGCTTTTTCCTTCGCCAATCTGGTCGTCATCAAACAGCTAGGATTCGCCATGGCCGTCGGCGTCCTCGTAGACGCTACGCTGATCCGCGCCTTGCTCGTGCCCGCCGCTATGCGCGTACTGGGCCGCTGGAACTGGTGGCCTGCACGTTATGACTCTGTCCGGGACGACCCAAGAGTGCCGGCAGACGGTCGACGTGCCTCAGATGACCCGTATGCCACTGTGCCTGAGGCCGGATAGAGCGCTACTCTAGGACGGCGCGAGAACCGTTCAAATTTAGCGCCGGATAATGAGGGGGCAGGGCCATGGAGCCAAAGCGAGTCCTGATTATGGGCGCTGCGGGCCGCGATTTCCACAACTTCAATACGGTCTTCCGCGACAATCGCGGCTACGAGGTCGTCGCTTTCACCGCGACTCAGATCCCCGGAATCGAGGGCCGCCGCTATCCTCCGGAGCTCGCCGGCGATGCCTATCCCACCGGCATCCCTATCTACCCCGAGTCTGAGCTGGAGTGTCTGATCGACAAGCTCGAGGTCGCCGAGGTGGTCTTTTCCTATAGTGACGTGTCGCACGCCTACGTGATGGACCGGGCCTCCCAAGTCCTCGCCCACGGCGCGGACTTCAAGCTGCTGGGGCCCCGGGAAACCATGCTGAGGTCGAGCAAGCCGGTGGTCGCCATCACCGCTGCCCGCACCGGTAGCGGCAAGAGCCAGACGACGCGCCGCGTCGCGGGGATCCTTCGGAACCACGGGCTGACGGTCGCCGCAATCCGCCACCCAATGCCTTACGGCGACTTAGCCGCCCAGTCCGTCCAGGAATTCAGGACGGTGGAAGACCTCGCCGCTCACGACTGCACCATCGAGGAACGTGAGGAGTACGAGCCGCACATTGCTATGGGAACAACGGTCTATGCCGGCGTGGACTACGCGAAGATCCTGCGCGCGGCGGAAGCGCAGCACGACATCATCCTGTGGGATGGCGGCAACAACGACACCCCGTTCATCCGTCCCGACGTGCATATCACCGTACTGGACCCCCTGCGCCCGGGTGATGAGCTCAGCTACTTCCCGGGTCAGGTGAATCTCCGGATGTCGGACGTGTTGGTGATCAACAAAATCGATTCGGCATCTCGTGAGGCCGTGCTCCGGGTCCGAGAGAACGCTCGCCGGCTGAATCCCGACGCGGTGGTTGTGGAGGCAGCGTCGCCGCTGACGGTGGTCTCCGGCAAGTGCGATGTCTCCCTCCGAGGCAAGCGCGTCCTTGTGATCGAAGACGGGCCCACTCTCACCCACGGCGGCATGACCATCGGCGCGGGTGTTGTTGCGGCCGAGAAGGCCGGTGCCGCTGAGCTAATCGATGCTCGACCCTACGCTGTCGGCAGTCTTCTGCAAACGTACGAGAAATATCCCCACATCGGTAAGCTCCTACCGGCTATGGGCTACGGCGCCGAACAGACCAGGGAGCTGGAGGAAACCGTAAACGCCTCCGGCGCCGAAGTCGTTGTGATTGCGACGCCTATCGACCTGGCTAAGGTGATCGATCTGAAGATACCGTGGGTTCGCGTGATGTACTCGCTCCAGGAGATCGGCTCACCCAATCTCGAAGAGGTGCTGGCCGAGAGACGACTACTTTCACCTGGAACTGCCTCGGGCTAAAGGCGAAGCCGCAACGAAGGTTGACTTCATGCCTCAAACGGGCATAGAATCATCACGCAGTCGCCCGCGCGTTTGCAGAAAGTCGGGGAGTGGCGCAGCCCGGTAGCGCACTTGCATGGGGTGCAAGGGGTCGCTGGTTCGAATCCAGTCTCCCCGACCAATTTCTCTCTCAGGCGGGCTTGGCACGGACGCGCCACGGCAGCTTCGGCTGATTGGCTCCCGGCAGCCTGAATATCAGGTAATCGATCGGGACGTCTTGAGCTTGCGCGCGTGCACGCCACGCAGTAGCCGCTCCACCTCGTCGACAAAGCCGTCGTCCTCGTCGGCTGCGGCGGCGCCGTTGAGTGCTCTGATCTCTTCTTTGCTGGCGTGTACGCAACGGACGCGAACGCTGTTCCCGGTGACCTCGGCCACGCAGGATTCGACGATCGCGCGGTTTTCCGGCTGGTCTATCTGATCCCGGTGAAACGTGTAGGGGAATCCCAGCTCGAGCTCCGCGTCGCTCCAGCGGATTGGGCGGGCGTCCCGCAGCAGCGCTTCTACTTTCGGTCCCTTAGCCCTGGCTGCCTTCACGATCTCGGGCCACGCATCCAGATACAGCCGGCCTTGAGGGCTGTCGTCATCCCGGCCACGCGCCTCATCCTGCTCCCCTGACGAGTGGTCCGGGGCCGTCGGCAATGCGCCCGGATGTTGCGCTAAATTTTGGCTCTCCGTCCTTGCTTGCGCAGGCGACATCTCGGTTACCCCAGAAACCTCGGATCCATGAGTCGAGCTGTCCTCCGGCGGTCCTGCTGCTGGCTCCGCCGGAACCGCTTGTCGCCTTGCTGCACTCGGTGCGTCCTGCCGCCGGCTGGTTTGCGGTTCGCTGACCGTCGGTGGAGAACGTTCCGCCTGCGCTTCGGACCCCCTGACGGCTGTACGTGGCTTGGCTGCGGTCATATCGCCGTTCCCACGGCCAACCTGATCTTCTCTGGAAGCCGATGACCCCGCGTGCGACGGCCCGTGTAGCACGAGGACAGCCTCTACCACCGCCAGCTCGAGCGGCAGTTCCGGCGTGACGCTGAGGCGCGGTTCGATGACCTGCTCCGTGAGTGCGTGAAGCACCCGAACCACAGCCTCCGAGCTCAGTCGCGCTCCGTGACTGTCCAGACAGCCTTCGAGTGACGGATCGATGTCGACTTCAGCCCCCGCCCCATTGACTTGCAGCAGGAGGGCTCGCCAGTACTCGATCAGCTGGCGAAGTAGCGTGCGCGGATCGACTCCGTGCTCTACGGCATCGTGTATCAGCCTGAGCGCCTTCCCGCACTCGTTGTCGAGAAGGAATGTCGTGAGATCCGAGATCGTAGTCGGTCTACCCAATCCGGCGCTGTCCCGGACGTGCTCTGCCTCGATGGTCTCGCCGGCATACGAGGCGACCTGATCGAGGAGTCCGATGGCGTCCCTCAAGCTACCGCTGCTCTGCTGTGCAATCAGCGCCAGAGCATCGTCGGAGATGGCGATCTCTTCGGCCAAGACAATCTCCTCGAGCCTCGCTATGGTGTCCTTACGGCTATGACGGTGAAAGTCGAATCGCTGGCAGCGCGACAAGATAGTGCCGGGCACCTTGTGAGGCTCCGTGCTCGCGAACACAAACAGAACGTGTCTGGGTGGCTCCTCAAGGATCTTCAACAGTCCGTCAAACGCGTTACCCGATAGTCTGTGCACTTCGTCGATAATGTAGACCTTGAAGCGCGCCTCGACCGGAGTGAACGACGCCCGATCGCGTAGCTCCCGAATGTTCTCGATGCCGGTGTTGGATGCCCCGTCGATCTCGATAATGTCCGGACAGCGACCTTCCGCGATACTTACGCACATCCGGCACATTCCATCCGGCATGCCCTCCACCGGCTCGAGGCAGTTGACTGCCTTCGCCAGAACCCGAGCCATCGTCGTCTTGCCCGTCCCCCGGGGCCCGGTGAACAGATACGCCTGGGCTATTCGGTCATATCGAATGGCATTCCTGAGGGTCCGCACCACGTGGCCCTGTCCGACGATGTCGTCAAATGATTGCGATCGCCATTTCCGGTAGAGCGACTGAGATGACACGAAGGGTCCTTCCGTGAGTTACGTTGTCTGGAATTATAGTGGTCACCCTGGCGTCTCGAGGCCGGCTAGTCGCCCAGCGGCTGCCAGGGGTAAACGATCCAATCGGAAGTTTCCTCGACGTAGTAATCCGGCGAGTGCGACGGGTAGTTTGATCGTTCAGGCTTGTAGTGAAGCACGGCTATCTCTGGCGCAGCTCCGGCTCGCGACAACCGCTCCGCGACCGTAACCGATGTGCACCCGCTGTCCCAAACATCGTCGACCACCAGGATTCGCTTTCCGGCCACCAATGGATCCTCGGGAAACTGTAGAAACAAGGGCTCGGGCAGCGGGTTATCCGGCCCTGTGTAGAACATCACCGCGGCTACCAAAATGTCGTGCATGTTAAGTAGCTGGCTGACGAGCGCGGCCGGTATCATTCCCCCACGGGTGACGACCAGCATATGGTCGTAATTGTTCGGCAGCTTCTCCACCAGCCGGCCGACGAGGTCCTCGATGTCTTGCCATGTTAGGTATCGTTTGTTATCTGGTTCCCGCATGCTTCATGGTAAACGCGAGGAATGAAAGGCGGCATCGGTATGGAAGATGGCTACGTGATCGGACTGGACGTGGGGACCTCCTCGGTCAAGGTCGCGGCTTTCGATGGCCGGGCGTGTCCCGTTCCGGGCTTGATCGCCCACCGGCCTTACTCGCCCCAAACCACCGCCGATGGCGGAGCCATCTTGGACGCCGATGTTCTGTACCGTCACGTCCTCGGAGCGATGGGCGAGGTAGTCCATCAGACAAGTACTCAGCGCTATAAGATCACGGCTGTCGGATTCTCCTGCTTCTGGCACAGTCTCGTCCTGCTTGACGAGGCCGGCGAGCCTTTGACCCCCGTTTTCTTGTGGGGCGACACTAGACCAACTGCCTCCGTTGCCGGGCTGCGGGCAAAGCTTGACCTGAGGCGTGTTCGAGCGGAGACGGGCGCAGGTCTTCACGCCAGTTACTGGCCCGCGAAGATCGCCTGGCTCGACTCAACGTATCCGGATGTGTTTGTCCGTGCCCGTCATATCGTGTCTTTCGCCGAGTATCTCTATCTCAGGCTGTTCGGCCGCGTGGTAGCCACCACCTCAATGGCGTCCGGGACCGGCTTGCTCAATCTAAGCTCCTGCACCTGGGACCCGTACGTGTTGAGCGCCCTCCCGCCCGTGACTGGCTCGATGCTTCCGGACCTGAGTGACGATGCTCTGCGTGGCCTGAAACCTGAGTACGCAAGCCGCTGGCCCGAGCTCGAGGATGTTCCCTGGTTTCCCGGGTTAGGTGACGGGGCGTGCAGCAATGTGGGAGCCGGTGGCGTCTCGAGCGACCGCTTTGTGGTGACCATTGGGACGTCATCCGCTCTTCGCGTGGTTCTCCCCGGCTCCTGCAAGGATACCGGCGTTGAGAACGTCTCCTCCCGCCTTCCTGAGGCCCTGTGGTGTTATCGGGTTGATCCGATCCGTTTGATAAGCGGCGGTGCTCTCAGCGAAGGCGGGAACATCGTTGACTGGCTTGAGAAGAGCCTGAGGCTCCCCGCACTCGAAACCGTCGAGACTGAGATTGCCCGGCGGACTCCCGACGCGGCCGGACTCACCGTTCTCCCCTATATCTCGGGCGAGAGAAGTCCTCACTGGAACGGGAGCGCGACGCTGACGATCTCGGGTATAGCTCTCCATTCGACGCCTGCCGACATATACCAGGCCGCGCTCGAGTCCGTTGCATATCAGCTACGAGATGTCTACGATGCTCTCGCCGCCATTGCCGGAGAGCCTCGCCTGATCATCGCGACCGGAGGCGCCCTTCTGCGATCGCCTGTTTGGGTACAGATCATAGCCGGCATTCTGGAGCATGAGGTCGTGGCTTCAGCTGTGACCGAGTCGTCGAGCCGCGGCGCGGCGGCTCTGGCCCTTGAACGCATGGGCGTTCTCAACCTCGAGGACATAGACCTGAATCTCGGCGCTCGATACACACCGTCAGGAGATCCCGCCCCGTACCGGGCTGCACGCCGGCGTCAAGCCAGGTTATATGATGCGGTCGCTCGTAAAGCTCCAATGTAGACCGGGACTAGCTCCCTGTCCTGGGAGAAAGAGGGAGTAGCGACAGGGCCACCGTAGTTTGTACTATTGCTCTGAAGCCTGTGTGATTTGGCGGACGGCAGAGGTATGCGAGGGTGACTCGAGGCGGCTGTGAGTGAAGGTCCTTCCGGAGGTCCGTGCCGTACCTGCGGCCGCATGAGCCGTACCGGTCGGTATTGCCGGCGCTGTGGCTCTCTCCTCGCCTCATCTGCCGAGGGCTCTGACTCTGCCGATCGTTCGACGCCCGTCCACGATCGGCCATGGAAGCCTGTTAGGCGTCCGCTCGTTCGATTCGCCGTCATGGCCGCTATCGCCTTGGGACTTGTATCTGTTGGTGCCGCCGGAGCCATGGGCTTCCAGCAAGTCCCCAGCAGTGGAATTTGCTTTGCTAACCCACTGGCCAAGACCTCTGTCTGGCCCTATAACAGCGCTTCCGGCTCCCTAACTCTTCGCTACTACTTCCTCCACGGCCAGCCATCGCCCTACCAGTCCGAATACTATGACGCCACCATTGATGCACTGCGCTCCTGGGAGCGCGCGTGGCCCGTACTGCACTTTGTTCCTGCCTCGAGTCCTGGTACCGCTCAGGTGCTGATCAAGCACGCGGCATTCGGCACCAAGGGCTTTTGGTTTGACCATGCCGGGCTAACTCTGCCCTCGGTGGACGTCTTCGGCTGTGGTTTGAGCCGAGCCGTAATCGAGATCAATGATAGTTACTTGGTAGGTGCCGATGGCGAGTCCCAGTACAGGCTCCCCATGCTTCGCCACCTGCTGCTTCACGAGCTTGGACATGCGCTGGGCCTACATCACGTCTATGGCCCTATCCGCTCGGTTATGGTGCCGACGTCGGAGGCCTACAAGTACACCCAGCCTCAGCCCTACGATATTCGGACTGTCGCCCGACTGTACCCGGTCTCCGGTGCGAAACGGACCACACTCTACGCAGCCGAGAATTCCCATCCTATACGCGGCCTGCCTCCCCCGAGCGGAGATCGCCCCTCGAAGTAGTCGCCCTTCGAAGTCGCCCTTCGAAGTAGTCGTCCCCCAAAGTAGTCGCCCCTCGAAGTAGTCGCCCCCCGAAGTAGTCGCCCCTCGAAGTAGTCGGCCTCCGATAGTCTAGTCGCCCCTCGAAGTAGTCGTTCCCCTCGAAGTAGTCGGCCTCCGAAGTAGTCGCCCCTCCAAGTAGTTCGCCCTTGGGAGTAGTCGTCCCTCGTCGATCATCGGTCGTCAGTCTATACTCCAGTGCGATCTACACTGCTCAGGAGGCTGCCATGGCACACGGACGCGACAAGCCGAAGAAAGAGAAGCTGAAGCCGAAGAAAGAGAAGGCGCCTCGACACCCTGCCGCCACTCGTGACCAGCAAGTGATTGCGGCCGTAGGCGGCAAGGACAGGTGGGCCGGCGATTCGAAGCCCGTCGAATCCGACTAACTCAAAAAGACCCGTTCAATCCGACTAACTCAAAAAGACTCGTTCAATAGGCTTACGACCCTGGCCCGGCTGCCATTTTTATGCCTCGGTGTCGACGCATGGACATAGGAGGCCATTGCGATGCCATGGCTTGAGCAACCTCCCCACGACCATGGCCCCGCCACGCCCACCGGGCCTGGCTTTCCGAGGCGGCCGGCCCCCGGGGGTAGCCGCGAACTGAAAACGTTACTCACGTCCACCGAGAAATGTAGCGGCTTTTATGGCGCCAGGCGATTGCCGCATCGGCACGATACCGATTCAGGTCTACGTGCACTGATCGGGCAGCACTAACCCCGAGCAGACTCCATCTGCGTCCTCCACGCCCGGGCCTTTGCGGTCGCTGGAACTGACAACTGACAACTGACAACTGAAACTGACAACTACCCAGTCCATCGCGCGACGTCAATCGCGTGATACGTGAGGATAATGTCCGCGCCCGCCCTCGCGATCGAGGTCAATATCTCGGTAACCATCGCCTTCTCGTCGATCCACCCATTCGTCACGGCTGCCTTCACCATCGAGTACTCGCCGCTGACGTTGTATGCCGCCACCGGCACGTCGAACTGATCCCGGACTCGCCGCACGATGTCGAGGTACGCCAACGCCGGCTTCACCATGACGATATCGGCGCCCTCCTCGACGTCGAGGCGCACCTCCTTGAGCGACTCCCGCCCGTTCGCATAATCCATCTGATATCCGCGCCGGTCTCCAAACTTTGGCGCGCTGTCAGCCGCCTCCCTGAATGGTCCGTAAAAGGCCGAGGCGTATTTCGCCGAGTAGGCGAGGATTCCCGTCCCGGTATGGCCGCTCTCGTCGAGTGCCGCCCGGATGGCCCCAACGCGTCCGTCCATCATGTCCGAAGGCGCTACGAGATCGAATCCTGCGTCGCGCCTGTGATACCGCCACCCGGGCCAGCACCTCGAGCGTGGCGTCGTTGTCCACCTCTCCGTCCTGCAGAATCCCGCAGTGCCCATGGTCGGTGTACTCGTCCAGGCAGGTGTCGGCGATGACCAGCGAGGTCGGGCACGCTGTCCTTCACCCGCCGGGCCGCCTCCTGGACAATGCCTTGGGGGTCGAACGCGCCGCTTCCCACCGGATCCTTGGTCTCTGGGATCCCAAAGAGCATTATCGCGGGAATCCCGAGCTCAAACGCTTCCTTCGCCCGGCCCGCTATCTCGCTCAAGGGCCACCGGCTCTGGCCCGGCATCGATTCGATTGGCGACGCGGTCGAGCCCTCGTGTACGAATAGCGGGTAGATCAGTCGGTCTACAGAAAGACGTGTCTCGGCTACCAGCCGTCTGAGACGCTGGGGATCTTCTCAGACGGCGTGGACGCTGTACGGGAAAAGCCATGAGTCCTCCGGCCGTTTACCCCCAGATGTGATGCGCGACGATGATCGGCGCGATCAGCAAGGCGACGATGTTGACGATCTTGATCATTGGGTTGATGGCCGGACCCGCCGTGTCCTTGTACGGATCGCCCACCGTGTCACCTGTCACCGACGCGGCATGCGCTTCGCTGCCTTTACCGCCGAAGGCCCCGTCCTCGATCGACTTCTTGGCGTTGTCCCAGGCGCCGCCACCGGAGGTCATCATGATGGCCAGGAACAGTCCCGTGACGATAGTTCCGATCAGCATGCCGCCGAGGGCTCGGTAGCCAAGGACAAACCCGACTATGATCGGCGCCAGTACGGGGATGAGTCCCGGAATGATCATTTTCTGCTGCGCCGACTTGGTGACGATGTCGACGGCACGGGCGTAGTCAGGCCTCGTTGTGCCTTCCATGATGCCCTTGATTTCCCGGAACTGACGGCGCACCTCGATCACCACTTTTTCTGCCGTCTCTCCGACCGCCTGAATGGCAAGTGAGGCGAAGAGGAAGGGCAGCAGGCCGCCAATGAAAAGGCCCGCGATTACGTATGGATCGTTTAACCCAAATGTGAGGAGCTTCTGTCCGGCCGGCAGGTGGTCCTTGATGACCTGTGTGTACGAAGCGAACAGCACCAGGGCGGCCAGTCCTGCCGAACCGATGGCGTAGCCCTTCGTCACGGCCTTCGTGGTGTTGCCGACCGAATCGAGCGGGTCCGTGACGTTTCGTGCCTCCTCGGGCAGGTCCGCCATCTCTGCGATGCCGCCCGCGTTGTCCGTGACCGGTCCAAAAGCATCCAGTGTAACGATGAATCCGGTAAGCGAGAGCATTGCCGCCACCGCGATCGCGACACCGTAAATGCCTTTCCCCCCAGGGGCAATGGCGTACGAGACGACGATGCCGATGGCTATGACGATGACGGGAGGCGCCGTCGCCTGCATGCCGGCCGCGATGCCCGCGATGACGTTGGTGGCGTGACCCGTGGGTGACGCCTCGGCGATGCTCTTGGTCGGACGGAAACTGGCCGAGGTGTAGTACTCGGTGATGGCGAAGATCGCGACGGTGATCAAGAGCCCGATGATCGCGTCTCCGTAATACCGCCAGTCATTGAGCAGGTTCCCGATGATTGGGATGAATAGCAGCGCGGAGATGACTCCGGTGATGAACAGGCCCATGTACAGACCCAACATCACCCGTCCGTTGATGACGCGAACCGCAAAGCTCCCGATGATCGAGGCGGCGATGGACGCGGCCCCGATCAGCAGCGGAACGAGGATTGCGTGCAATTGACTGCTTCCCCGGAAGAGAAGAAAGCCCAGCAACATCGCAGCCACCGTGGTGACGACGTACGTCTCGAAGAGGTCGGCCGCCATGCCGGCGTCGTCTCCGACGTTGTCGCCGACATTGTCGGCGATAACCGCCGGATTGCGCGGATCGTCCTCGGGAATACCGGCCTCGACCTTACCAACGAGGTCGGCTCCCACGTCCGCCGCTTTGGTATAGATACCGCCTCCGAGTCGCGCAAAGACCGAGATGAGGCTGGCGCCGAAAGCCAGCCCGACCAGAGGCTCCGGTCCCGCCAGTTTTCCGCCGCCCCAGATCGCATAGCAGAACGCAACGGCGAGGAGAGCCAGTCCGACCACGAAGAACCCGGTAACCGCACCACCACGGAAAGCCAGCTGCATGGCCCGGCTCAAGCCCTGAGTCGCGGCTTGAGCTACCCTGACATTGGCTCGAACCGCGACGTTCATGCCGACATACCCGGCGGCCGCCGAGCAGCCGGCGCCGATCAAAAACAGACCTGCCGTTAACGCGTGCCCGGGATCGCCCTTGGTCAGTCCCTCAACGAATACGCCCAGCACGATTGCGACGATGACCCCGATGATGGCGATGACGGTGTACTGGCGATTCAGGTACGCGGCCGCGCCCTCCTGAATCGCGTGCTGAATCTCCTGCATTCGCTTGGTGCCGGCATCCTGCCGCAGGATCCAGATCGTGAGTCCCGTGCCGTAGGCAATAGCTGCCGCGGCCCCGAGAAACACCAGAATAAGTACCGTTTCTTTCGTGCCCATGAAATCAGGTGACCTCCCTACCCGATGAATCTTTCACGTTGCTCCTGTGCGCACCGCATAATGCGGTCTCCCCCGCTACATACCTCGTCTTGACCGCCGCCGCGATCGGATCGCCGCTGCTTACTGAGTCGTTCGCACGAAATGGAGCTTGCGGCCGAAAAACCGCTTCTCCCCAACTCCGGCGATGCTCAGTCCGCCGAGATTGCTCTCCGTGGTGATGTACTTTTGTGCCCACAGTCCGACGGGCTGCGACACCATGACCGCCAGCAAGGCCGCCAGAATCGCGCCCGCGTACGTGCCTCCCCGCCGGTTGAGCCTGGTCGCGATTGCCGCCGCCATGCCTGCCATGGTTCCCGTGACCGCCAGGTTCGTCCCGCAAAAAGGATGAATGGCCAGCTCGGATTCGCCATGCTGCAGCCGCGAAACCGCCTCCTGTGCCGCCGCTTCTATGTCCTCCGCCCGAAGATCGCCGGTCACGAAGAACCCGTTGCGATTGGACCGTCCCCGCATCACTACGTTTGGGATACGGCCCGAGAGTATGGTGATCGTGGCATGCTCGACTGCGTGATTCCTACGCGTGCGCTCCCCGATCAACCCGACTCCCCTCCAGTCGACCTTTGCTCAACCATTTGTAAACATGAAAATGGCGAAGCAGAATGCGCCCTGCTTCGCGACTTATGCTATCACGGGTCTCCGCGACATGGCGTCCCGGCTGTGCAATTATGCAGGGAGGGAAGATATGGGTTTGTTTGACGGGAAACGGGGAATCGTCTTCGGTGTTGCCAATCGCAACAGCATCGCCTGGGGTATTGCCCGCAGGCTCGCCGATGAGGGCGCTGAGCTCGCTCTGCACTATGCGAACGAGAGATTCGAGCGCAACGTGACGACGCTCGCCGCCGATCTTCCGACTCCACCACTGCTGTTGATGGCTGACGTGACCGACGATTCTCAGATCGACCGCCTGTATCGTGATCTTGGATCGACGTGGAGCTCCATCGATTTCGTTGTCCACTCCGTCGCCCATGCCCACTCGGAAGATCTCAACGGCCGCTTTATCGACATCTCCCGCGAGGGCTTTTCGTTTGCCCTCGACGTCAGCGCCTACTCCCTGATCGCGGTCACTCGGCGAGCGGTGCCGTTTATGAAGTCGGGCGGCAGCATTGTTACCCTGAGCTACATCGCCAGTGAGCGCGTGTTTCCTGGCTACAACGTCATGGCCGTAGCCAAAGCTGCCTTGGAGAACATCGTTCGGTACCTTGCGTACGACCTAGGAAGCGACAACATCCGGGTCAATGCCATCTCCGCCGGTCCCATGAATACGCTGTCGGCTCGAGGTATCAGTGGTTTCCGTGGCTTCCAGGAGCGGGCTCGCGAGCACGCCGCGCTGAAGCGCGACATCACCCCCGAAGAGCTCGGCAACGCCGCCATCTTCCTCCTGAGCGATCTCGGCACCGGCGTAACCGGCGAGACACTATTCGTAGATGCCGGATACCACATGGCAGGTATGTAGAACCGGGTCAGACGCGATCTCAGGGGACGCTCAGTCCGAATCGCGATGCGCACCACGGCCTTGCCCAACGACTCCCTGGAAGCCGACGCCTCCGCTTGGCAGGAGACCAGTAGACCCGGCGCTGCAGGTCGTCCTGCTGCAGTCGAGCGACTGCAGGCCCTACAACAACACTGTCTGCTCGTTCTCTGCAGGGCTTGGGTAAGTGATTCTCTCTCCCTCGATGTGGGCAAACTCCGTGAGCGTGTGTCCCTTCGTTTCTCTTTGTGACAGGATATGCCGCACCGTCACTCCTCGAATGGTCAGTGCGTCTGAGACCAATGAGCGGTGGCACCGCCATGGAACCGCTTCCGCACACATGATCGCCGTTGGTCGCTCCTGCGCCAGTTGCATGAGGTCCTGTAGGCCGGCCGCGAACTCGTCGGTTGCCATGTAGTCCGCGAAACCTCGGAAGCTGGCGTTCCGCCAGCCCTTGTTGGCCGACTCCGCCAGCGGCTTTCGCAATCCCCCGAGCTTAGGAAAGTGGCGGTATCCGAGGCCGTGACTCGGAAGGCCCTGCTGCAGCCGCTCCACATTGAACTGTGGATTGAATCGCGAGCGCGGCACCGTTCGTATATCGACGACCTTCTCGACCCCGTGTGCCCTCAACAGCTGGACCAATTCGTCAAGCGGCCGCGTGGAGTGGCCAATCGTGAACAGGGTTAGCTGTTGACCGTCGAGTTGGTCCGCCCTGATCATGTTGGCCTGTCCTGATCATGTTGGCCCGTCCGCTTTGTCGCCTTACGGTTCACCACATCACCTGAGGCCTGCGCGTACCGCATATTCAGCGCCTACCGCAATACCCCTTACCGTATACCGTCTATCGTCTACCGTCTACCCCCTACCGTGTACCGTATACCGTCTACCGTCTACCGTCTACCGTCTACCGTCTACCGTGTACCTTCTGGTCGTCGCCAGTTCGATCCACCGAAAGACGTGGTCGACGTCGGCCAGGTCCGCCACGATCAAGTCGGCCCCCGCCTCCTGCAGCTCGGCCTCCGTGTACGGACCCGTGAGGACGCCGATGCACCTTAGATCGTGGACATGCGCACCTTCGACATCAAACGGCGTATCGCCCACGACCACCACCTCGTTGCTCCGCAGCGGCCCGCACACCCGCCGCGCCTCCCTAAATGCAGTCTCGACCACGTCGGAGCGGACTTCCGAGTCCGCCCCAAACCCGCCAAACTCAAAGAATGTCGCCAGTCCCGCGCGCTGCATTTTCGATTCGGCAATTGGCTGAAGGTTACCGGTGATCAGACCCAAGCAGAATCCCGCGGTTTTAAGTCGCTCGAGAAGTTCGCTTACTCCCGGCAGCACGTACCGACTGAGGTCCTGCACGTGTCGGCGGTAGTATTCGATCATGTACCGAAAGGCCGTGTCGAGATTAGCCTCCGCGGTGGTTGCGTCCACCCCACCCCGTCGCAAGGCTTCCCGCGCCAGCCATCGATCTGTGCGTCCGCCCGGGCCGAGCGACCGGAGATCATAGGTCAATCCGTAAACCTCATTGAGTCCCGCGGCGAACGCCTCGTGATGAAGGCTGTTTCCGCTCCTGATTAGCGTGCCGTCGACGTCAAAAAGAACCGCCGGCAACGCCTCAGCGCTTCCCGCTGTGCAGGTAGCTCTCAATGCCCCGCGTGTAGCCCACCGCAATCGCCGTCAGGATCTTCTTCGACCGTAGCAGCCGGTTCTCCCTGTAGTTCGACAGAAACAAGGTTTCGCCCAGAGCCGAGACTGCTTTGTTCTCCATAAGGCCATCTCGCTTGTCGGCTGGGCCGATTTGCAGGAAGTAAGGGTAATCGTTGTAGGCCTGGGGTGAGACTAACGACACGTCGGTGGCGACTCCCCAGTTTCGGGGTCGATACCCTGAGCGCCGTAGTTCGAAGCCGATGTCGCCGTCGATCAACGACGCGAGCTTCCGGTTCGACGAGGCAAACCGATGCGCCGGACAGTAGTAAACCGTGATTCCACCTACCCCCGGATCGGGGGAAGAGTTGACGTGCATGGCGACGTACACGTTCGCGTGGTGCGCATTGGAAAATGCGACCCGTGCTTCAAGCTCGTTGACGTCTCGCCTCTGGTCCGAGCTCAGAGATCGGGTGGCCTGAGCTTTCCGAATGTAGTTATGTGGTGGGACGTTGACCGCGCGGTCGGTGCTTCGGGTCAGGTAGACGCGATAGCCGGCTGCACGCAGCCGCTTCCCCGTCGCTTTGGCCAGGGCCAGCGTGATGTTCTTCTCCTCCAGCCCCCGAGCCGCTGCCCCCGAGTCCCATCCGCCATGCCCCGGGTCGAGGACAACCACGAATCGATGGTTAGGGCTGAGCTTATGTTTCGCGCGCTTCGATCGGTGCGCCCGGGCGGCCGTCGAGACCAATCCATCCGCGGCATACAAAGCAGAATGCTCGACCACGTGCTGCCGTTGATTATTCTGGGTCGGCCCAGCCTCGTGTCCCACCGCCCAGTCAGAACGCTCGACCACGTGCTCCCGTTGATTTTTCTGGGTCGGCCGGGCCGCGTGTCCCATCGCCCAGTCCGAACGCTCGACCTCGTGCTCCCGTTGATACTTCTGCGGCAGGCCGCCCTCTTGGGACACTGGCGAAAATGAATGGTCGGCCATGAGCGAGTCCACAGGCCGCCCCACGAGTAGTCCAGCAGCTGCCAGTGTCACAACAGCCGGCGCCAAGATACACCAAGTGAACTTCAAGGAAAATTGCACAAGTAATTGTATGGGGTTCGATCGCGAGGAATCGTCCGCATACAAACCCCATATGGCTCAAGCGCTCATGGTAAACAGTGGTGTCGTACGCCACGGCGACCCCACAGTTGCAACCCAACCCAGGTGCACCTTGTTCTACAGGTATAGTCCCTCCCAGCGTCGTACCACCCACCGTTCGCCATAGACCGAAACTGAAAACTGAAAACTGACAACTGAAAACTGAAAACTGAAACAAAACCTGACTACTGATGACTCTAACGCGCCGCGACGCCGCCGTTCTCGCGCTGCTTGCCGCCATCTGGGGCGCCTCGTTCTTCCTGATCAAGATCAGTCTGGGCGACTTCTCCCCCGTCCTGATCGCAGGATTCCGCGTGGCGCTCGCCGCTGCCTTCTTGCTCGCCCTCGGCTCCCGACGGAGCCAGGGAGGATTAGGCCAGAACTGGAGGTCCACGCAGTGGAAAAAGTTTCTGGTCCTTGCGGTGTTCAACGCCGTGATCCCCTACATCCTGATCGCCTGGGGAGAGCAGCATATCTCCAGCGGATTGGCCGCGATCTTCAATGCCACCACCCCCTTGTTCGCCTTCGTCTATGGATACATGCTCCCGGGTCGCGGCGCCCGCGAAAATCTGGGACTAAGTGGACTGCTGGGTCTGCTGGTAGGGATCGCCGGCGTCGGCCTCCTGGTCGGCGATTCCACCAGCGGCGACCTGGCCGGCGAAATTGCCGTGGTGGTGGCCTCCGCCTCGTATGCCGTCGCCGGCCACTTCGCGCGCCGCGCCTTCCAGGGCCAGCCGGTTCTCGTTCCCGCCCTCGGCCAGAACCTGTTCGCGGCGCTGCTCCTACTCCCCGTTGGATTGGTGTTCACCTGGCCCAGCCACTGGCCCTCCGGGGGAGCCGTCGCCTCGATCTTGGCCCTCGGTCTGGGCGGCACGGGCCTCGCCTACGTCCTCTACTACTGGCTGATCGCCCACGCCGGGCCTACTCGCACATTGACCGTCACGTACCTGCTCCCGCTGACCGCCTTGATCTACGGAGCGGTCCTCCTGGGCGAGCCTGTCGTCTGGCGCGAGCTCGCGGGTATGGCACTGATCCTGATCGGCATCGCGGGGACCTCCGGCCTGCTAAGGCGAAAAACGGAGCCCGCCGCAGCCCTCGACATGGAGGAGGAAGTCCTCGCCGTCGAGTCTCCCTGACGGGTAGCTGTCTATATGAGTGAAGGCCGAATCAGAGGAGTTTCGCCCAATCTCTGAGACCTGGTGCTAACCTCCCCGCTTGACTGGACAAGCGATTTGTTGGGAGTATGGCTCAGTATGCCTGGGTCTACTTTCCGCACGATGTGTCGCACTGCCGTCCTGGCTGTCGCGATGGTTTGGGGAGGCGCCGTCGGGTCCCTGACGGCCGCCGCTTCCGCGGCCGCTCCGCCGCTCGATTCTCGAGTTTCCCTCGCTCCCTCAGGCGCGACCGTAACCCCAGTATCGACACCATTACCGACGCCCACCCGTGAGCCGGCGCCTACCCCGACGCGTCCCGTTCCGGTGCCTACCAACCCCCCTCATCCCCATCCGACCAAGCCCCCCCACCCCAAGCAAACCAAGACGCCTCCCTATCCGACCAAGACCCCCCGTCCCGGGCCGACCAAGATCCACCCTCGCCCCACAAAAACGCCTCGTCCCAGGCCGACGGCTCCACATCCTCACCCCACAAAGACTCGGTCTGGTGCCCCAAAGTCCCCCCAACCCACAGCGCGGCCCCACCCCACTGTTCGCCCCAAAAAAACCAAATCCTCGAAGCCGGTTAAGCCGAAGGTCAAACGGAGCCAGAAGGGATCGCCCACCAAGAAATCCTCGGGACATTCGACCAAACGCCACCGGCACCATCCTCTGGCTCATCCGCACCGTCCCGGCGCGGAGACTATCCTCGACGTCGAGAACACGATAAGCCCTATTGGATGTACCAGCCGCCCCACCCCGATCAGGAAGCCGTTCCTATCAGCCCCGTACCATGGGTTCGTCCGGCTGTTCTCGTATTTCGATCACGACTATCCGGATTTCGCTCAGGACGGCACCATCACGATTGCCAACGGCCTCACCGTCGACGCCCCCTCTCACTCCGTGTCCCGATTTGCCGTTGCCAGTGATTTCCCCGCCTACTGGTCGCCCGCCCTCCGCACCTACGTCTACTACGACGGTCATAACGGCTACGATTTCGGCTTGGTGTACCAGCCCGTCTACGCCGCCGCCGCGGGTAAGGTTATTTTTGCCGGCTGGAATTATCCTGGCCTGACTACTCAGGGCTATGGACAGATGGTGATGATCGACCATGGCCGCGGCTACGTGACACTATATGGCCACTTCAGCAAGCTTCAGGTCCACGCGGGCGAGCGCGTCAAGTCCGGCCAGCAGATCGGAATCAGTGGCAACACGGGGCATTCCTCCGGCCCTCACCTGCACTTCACCGTTTTCCACGATTGCAAGCCCACCGATCCCTACGGGTGGACGGGATCCACTACCGATCCTCTGACCTTGTACCAGGGCGAGTCTTCGTCCTATCTCTGGCTGAAGGCGCCTCCAGTGCTCGATCCCTACCCCCACTTCCCCGGCCTCGCCGCGGAGCCTGCCCCACCTGGACCCGAAATACTGAACCTGGCGCTGCCTCCGGCCACCACGCTTCCAGGACTTTTGAGTTCTCTCAATCGCGAACGTGCTGCACTGGCCGGCGCCATGCTGAGCCACGGCATCCAGGCGCGTTACGATGCCACCGCTGCCGCGTTCGTTCTTCCAGCCGGCGTCAGGCCCGCCCTTCTCTACTCGCTTCCGTTCGCCGCCTCCGTCACACCCGACGATCCACCGGATCTCTACGTCTCCAGCGCCAGCTTTGCCGATCGCATCGCCCTGCTGATCGGCACGGTGCCCCCGCGGAGTACGGTTGTTGGCGGTACCTGGCACGCGTTCGTCTTTACCTATCACGGTCGGAGTTATCTCCTGGGTCACGGTCCGGCAAATCAGAACCTTGAGTTCCTCGTGCAGCGGTCCGTCGCGTTCAATCCGATGATCACCGTAAGCAATGGTGGCGGCGCGTTCGCCGTCCCCTTGGCCTCCCAGATCCCGCGGAACCGTCGCTTCGTGTTGCTGACCAACGGGAACCGCTACGTTCTCAAACCTCCGGCCAGGCGCCGCCCCCCCGAGTTCGGGCGTCATCGTGCCCATCGCAGTGCTGCCCTACCCTCGCCTCCGTCATCGACCCCCACTGGTGCCCGGCCTCCCGGCGTGAGCCCCTCCTCGACCAATCTGAGTTCAAGCCTGGCCTCGTCCCAGCGGGCGACGAGTCGCAAGGCAGCCCGGGCCTCACTGCAGGCAGGCTGGGCGATGGTCCCCATGTTCCTGCTGGTGACCGTCATTCTGCTCGTTGGCTGGTGGTTGCGGCCTCGAAACGCCGGCCGGTCCCCCACCTCGGATATCCGGTAGAAGCCTAACGACTCGTTCCTGCCGCAGCCTCGGCGGCCCATTTTCGGCGGATACGGCTCAATTATTGCGAGAATAGGCGAGCGAGCGGCTCAAATGCTGACGTGGAGGGATTTGTGGGAGTACTGCAGGGGATTGCCGACGTCATTCTCATACTGGCGGCGCTGTTCTCGGCCGTCGCGTTCGCATTCCTGGCGTATGCCGGCTGGACCATCGTGGCACTGGTGAAGGATGCCAAGGGAGAAGTGCAGGGTCTGACCCAGACCGCCAAAGACACTCTCGAAACCGCTACCGATACGGGCCATTTCGTGACCGACCAGATAGTGAAGCCGGCGTTCCTGGCCTTTGGGTTCGCCAGCGCTATCCGCGCCACCGTCAAAGCGTTGACCGAGGACGTTGTCCGAAAGAAGCGGACGTAACTATGGACGTACTGAACATCCTGGCTGGGCTGGCCGCCATCGTTCTCAGTCTCGAGCTTCTTCTGGCGACGATCCTCTTCGCCGCCCTCTGTGGTGGAGTCTGGTACGGACTTCGCATGGCTCAAAAGAAGTCGCGTCCCGCTTACGCGAAGGTTCACGAGCTCATTGCCAAAGGTGAGGAGCTCGAGCGGAAGGGACTAACCCGAGCGGTACGCCCTCTGATCGTCGTAGTCGCGTACGGAGAGCAGGTCGGTACCACCGTATCGCGGCTGATAGAGCGCACTCAGCACAGCAGCCCCGCCGAGCGCTAGAGTCGAAACGCCACGGCCTACTCACCTGCGGCTCTGCAACACGTGCGAAGCGGCTCTGCGCTCATCGCCCCTCCGCACCAAATTTCCCCGGGGCGAACGTTTGAGCCAAAAAGCAGTGCAGCGTTTTTCACCCTAACCCCCGTTTTACCGATTCGGTTTTTGAGGGCTAGTGCGGTCTTCAGGCGAAGACGCCCTCGAAGAGGTATCTGCGCCCTTGACACCCGAGCGCTCAAGTCCGTTAGAAAAATTGTTGGGAGAGGAGTTGCCGTTCCCCTAGAGATAGAGAAACAGATCACCCACCTAGCTGGCCGCCTCACCGGTCGCGGCCTTCGCTGCGTTGAGCGAGCGCTCGATCCAACTGTTGAGGGCAGGGCCGGTGACCGCTCCGACCTGCCGGGCAACTTCGTTGCCGTGGTCGATCATGAGCAGCGTCGGTATTCCCTGCACCTGAAAGCGCCCCGCGGTTCGTGGCGACTCGTCGACGTTGAGCTTCGCGACCTTGAGCCGTCCGGCGAACGTCTTCCCCGCCGCCTCTACCGCCGGCGACACGACGCGACACGGCCCGCACCATGGTGCCCATAGATCGACGAGCACGGGGATGCTCGACTCCCCAACCACCGTGTCGAAGTCAGAGTCGTTGACACTGACTACCCACGGCAGCGCCGCCTGGCACTTAGCGCAGTGGGGAACGCCCGGACCAAAGCTTTTCACCCGGTTTTTCGTTCCACATGAGGGGCAAGCTACCGTTGTTGAAGCCATCCAATCACCTCTCAGCAATCATCTGTGGCCCTGTGGCTTTAGACGGGTGCAAGACAGCATTCGACATGCCACCTCGATTCAGTTAGCCGTTGACTCTATCCCTATCTTAAAGTCGAACCCTGAGCGAAGTTTTACCGTCCGGGCTGGCTCTGCCCTGGCCGTACAACTACCGTTCCGGCGCCAGTGACCCGTGTACCAGCTTCTGGAAGTGTCGCAGCGCTGTCTCCTGCGGCATCATGAGCTTGCCTTGCCCGAACAGGTTCGACTGCAGGCCGGACTGCACTGACTCGCACAGCCCTGTGTCCTCCACTTGCACCTGATCGACAAATGCGGCGAAGTCGGCGATCTCCTGCTCTTTCACTGAGTCGACGAAGCAGTAATCGAACAGCGCCAGGGTGTGGTTGACGTCGATCGGCAGAAACAGGTTCAGTGAGACGTTGCCCGGGCCTGGATAGATGTTGATGGTGAAGTTCGGCCAAAGATAGGCGTAGAAACCGTCGGTCACGCCGCTGCCGGCCTCGTATGCCCTGGCTCTCGCCGCTCGCACGGGTGCGGTCTGCGTCGAAAACAGGTCGTACTCGGTGACGGTGTAGTGGTCGAGATCGATGAGGTCGCAGAAGCTGGGATGCGCCACCCGGCAGTGATAGCACTCGAGATAGTTGTCTACCACCACTTTCCAGTTGGCGCCAACCATGTACTGCCGCGATACCCGCGGTTGTATGAGATCAAGATCAACACCCGTGTTCTCCACGAGTGCAGGCAATGCTCCGAGCGTCGTCGGCAAGGATTGAGCCTCGAGGTCCGGGTTGACAAAGATGAAAGGGCCCCAGCTCGCCACTTGTACCGGTCGCAGGTGAAACGCATCCCGATCGAAACCCTCGCTCTCTCGTTCACCTGGAGCCGCGCGTAGCGAACCGTCAAGTCCGTACGTCCACGCGTGGTACCGACACTGCAGCGATTTTTGGTTGCCCGCCGCCTCGTGGACGAGTTTCGAACCGCGGTGGCGGCACACGTTGACGAACGCGTGCAGCTCTCCCTCCTCGTCGCGAGTAACGACGACAGGAGCTTGCCCCGCCCTCGCTGTAATGAAGTCGTGAGGATTCGGGACCCGATGAGTCAGTCCCACAAACTGCCAGGAGCGAAGAAAGATGCGACGAAGCTCGAGCTCGAATACGTCAGGCCTCGTATACCAGTGATCCGGCAGGGTATACCCCCGGTCCAGCATCCGTCCCAGCTCCAAATAGCCTTCAACGTCCCTAACAGCCGTGTTCATCTCCGCTTCCCCATTCGCCCTCCACCAATCGAGCTAACCTCCGGAAACGGCTTTTGCCCGACTAAAGGCATCGCATATGCCCGAAACTCCTCCGTGATCCCCGTGCCTGGCTCGTCAAGAAAGTTTCGAGGCAGCAGCTTCTGCCGATTCGCGACCCGGTCAATGCCAACCGACCCCGTCTGACAGATGTAAGGATCCTGTGACACGCGTTCTAGCGTCACCATGAGATCTGACCGCCCTTCCACCGCCAATCGCACCGCCGCCCTTCCAACCTCTCGCGCCTCTCCAAGATCGGTCTGCGATACCGTCAACGCTGAGGATCGTTGCAGCGTTCCCGGCCGGTCAAACCGGGCCGGCAGCCCGAGTTCGTCCTCGACCAGGCGAACCAGCGCCTCCGCCGTCCCTCGCACGATTGGGTGACCGAAGCTGTCGGTCGAAGTAAGATCTGCGGCAATCGGCTGCCCTTCGGCATCACGGATGGTCTCGGTCACGACGATGACCGCATAGCCCAGCCCTCGATGCAGATCGACAACCGATGTCAGAAATGACTGAGCGTCAAAAGCACGTTCGGGCACGTAGACCAGATGCGGCCCCATCTCCGGATCGGTTCTCGCCAGTGCCGAGGCGGCCGCTACCCATCCGGCATCCCGTCCCATGACCTCGATGATCTTTATCGGATAGTTCGTGGGCAGCGATCGCGTGTCAAGCGTGCTCTCCTGGGCCGCGATGGCAACGTACCGCGCGATGCTGCCGTATCCCGGGCAATGGTCGGTCTCCGGCAGATCATTGTCAATCGTTTTGGGCACGGCGATCGCCTGAAGGTCGTATCCCGCTCCGTTTGCCGCCGAGGCCATCATGTGCGTCGTGTCCGCCGAATCGTTGCCGCCTATGTAGCAAAAATACTTGACGCCGAGGTGTCGGCATTGCTCGACCAGCCGGACCGACTCGTCTTCTGTGATCTTCCGACGGCATGCTCCCAGCGCCGACCCCGGCGTTCGCGCCAGGACTTCGATCTCACGGCTCGACATGCCGCTGAGGTCGACCAGATCACTCTCGAGCATCCCCTCGATCCCCCGTCGCATCGCCAGCACCGTGCCAATATCCGGACGGGCGAGCCCCTCCTCGATGACCCCGGCCAGGCTGGCGTTAATGACCGCAGTCGGTCCGCCCGACTGCCCTACGAGCAATGCCGACGTCACCGGCTCGGACCTACCAGGCGCCCCGCCCTCCGAGAATCGCTGCCGGAGTGCGCGCCATGATTTTGAGATCCCTCCACGCCGACCGCCCCGCGATGTACTCGAGATCGAGCTCTATCTTCTCTTCGAGTGAGAGTTGGCTCCTGCCACTGACCTGCCACAGTCCTGTAATCCCTGGATGTACCCTGAATCTCTGAAAATCCTCCGGTCGATATTGCTCCAACATCAGCGGAGTTTCGGGTCGGGGGCCCACCAGCGCCATATCCCCCCTGATGACGTTGAACAGCTGTGGGATTTCGTCGACGCTGAACCGCCTGAGGCTGTGGCCGATCCTCGTCAGTCGCGGATCGCGCTGCCGTTTGACCCCTCGTGAGGCGTCGGCCACCATCGACCTGAATTTGAACATGTGGAACCGCCGTCCGGCAAGACCGATCCGGTCCTGAACGTACACCGATCCCCCAGGCGATTCTAAACGCACGGCGAGTACGGTGATGATTGAGAGCGGCAGAGTTGCTCCCAACACCCAGGATGCCACTGCAATCTCGACGGCTCGCTTGACGGTAACCACGCACTCCATGCAGGTAGCCGTGTCAGCATACCGTCCAAACCGCGGCCGCGCCAACCGTCAGCCCCTATACTATAAGCACGTAAAGTACGTATCTGTCGTGGCGACCCATCTCGCGGCCGGAGGCTCCCTACCCGCCTGCCGGCGCTCGCTTGCCGGTGTACGGCGCTCCTCCTGTCGATGGCGCGGCGCCGGTCTGGACACGAAATGACCACCATCTACATGGACCACGCTGCGTCGACCCCGTTGGACCCGAGGGTGAAGGCGGCAATGGAGCCGTATTTCGAAACGGCCTTCGCCAATCCGTCCAGTATCCACCGGCCTGGGCAGAGGGCACGCATGGCAGTTGACGCTGCCCGTGAGTCGGTCGCCGCCGCCCTGAACGTCGACCCCACCGAGATCGTCTTCACCAGTGGTGGTACCGAGAGCGACAACGCGGCGATCCGCGGCGTTGCCTTCGCCAATGAGCATCGCGGACGCCACATCGTCACGACCGCTATCGAACACGAAGCCGTGATCGAAGCCTGCGGTGACCTCGTTGATCGCTTCGGCTTCCGGGTGACCTACGTGCAGCCCAGCCCGGACGGCGTGGTGCGACCCGAAGATATCGACGAGGCCATATCCCCTGAAACCACCCTCGTTTCGGTGATGCTGGCGAACAACGAGGTGGGCACGATACAACCGATCGCGGAGATCGGTGAGATATGCCGGCGCCGGGGCGTGTCTCTTCACACGGACGCTGTCCAGGCTGTCGGCGCCATTCCGGTAGATGTGCCCGAACTTGGCGTCGACCTCTTGAGCCTGTCGGCCCACAAGTTCTACGGACCAAAGGGTGTGGGCGTCCTCTTCGTGCGGCGCGGCCTCCGGTGGCACGCTCAGCAGCTCGGCGGTGGGCAGGAACGCCGGCGCCGTTCCGGCACCGAGAATGTGCCCGGCATCGTAGGGATGGCTGCCGCCCTAGAGCTGGCGACGGCGGATATGTCGGCCGTCCAGCGGCGGATTTGTGGATTGCGCGATGATCTGCTGACGGGATTGCGAGCCTCGATTCCCGAGATCGTGATAAACGGCTCGCTATCGTCGAGACTACCCGGCAACACCAATTGCTCGTTCCCGGGCGTAGACGGGGAGTCCATGGTGCTGGCCCTCGATGCCGCCGGCGTCTTCGCATCGAGCGGCTCGGCCTGCGCTTCCGGCTCCATCGAGCCCTCGCACGTCCTAGGAGCCATGGGCTTGTCGCGTGAGCTGGCAACAGGTGCGCTGCGCCTGACCTTGGGACGTGAGAATACGTCCGAGGAAGTGCGCGCTGTTGTTGACGCCGTTGTGGCGGCATACCGCCGCCTTTGCACGCCGGCCTCGAATAAGGTCCTCGAGAATGGTGCCACGGTTGGCACGAGTAGTGCCATTGCCGGGCCAGCCTGACGAACCCAATGCTAACGGATGGAGTCGAGATTGAACAGCTGAGTCAGCCGTCGATGGCCATTAGCTCCGAGTCCCCCTACTCTCCTCAGGTCCGTGACCACATTCTGAGGCCGCGAAACGTCGGACCGCTGGACGACGCCAACGGCGTCGGTCACGATGAAAACCCCGTCTGTGGCGACGTTATGACGGTCTGGGTGCGGATCAGAAATGGGTTGATCGAGGCCGCCACGTTTACCGCGCGCGGCTGCGACCCTGCAATAGCCTCCGGCAGCCGCGTGACCGAGATGATCGTTGGTCGCCGAGACTACGAAGCGGTTGCCATCGCGCCCGAAGACGTGGCGGATGCCCTTGGCGGCCTGCCTCCGGTCAAGCGCCACTGCGCTGTTCTGGCCGTCCGCAGCATGCGAAAGGCGATCGCCGACCATCGCGACCGGCAGATGACCCCACAGCCCGATACAATCGAGCGACCCCTCTCCAGTCCGACTTCCTGAAGGGCCGGCAGACCACCACCCGAATCTGCCTCGTGCTGCGGTTGATCTTCAGACCTCGGGCCTGAGACGCCAAAACATCAGGCCCCGACCCGACGCCGTGCTGTCGGTCCGGACGGTACGGTGGAGTGGGGCTGAAAGAGTTTGGGAGGGGCGCCAGTGAACCAGCATCAGGGCATTCGGCCGGTCCTGCTCGTCGTCATGGATGGGTATGGCTACAATCCAAAATGCGAGGGGAACGCGGTCTGTAACGCCGACACCTCGGTGATCGACCGCCTGACCGCTGAGAATCCTCATGGATTGCTGGGAGCTTCTGGACTGTCGGTGGGCCTACCCGAAGGCCAGATGGGCAACTCCGAGGTGGGCCACCTGAACCTTGGCGCCGGGAAGGTCGTCTATCAGGACTTCACCCGTGTATCCCAGGCCGTCTCGGACGGGTCGTTCTTTGAAAATGACGCCTTGCTGACTGCCTGCCGGCACGCCAGAGCCAATGGCTCAACCCTACATCTAATGGGATTGATCGGGTATGGCGGCGTCCACGCTCACCAGAGCCACCTCTACGCCCTGCTGGACCTGGCGAAACAGCAGGATCTGCCCTCCGTGGCCATCCACGCCTTTACCGACGGACGCGACACCCCTCCCCACGACGCCCTGCAAGCATCCAAGGATCTCGACCGGAAGCTCCAATCCCTCGGCATCGGCTCCATCGCCACCGTCTCCGGTCGCTACTACGCCATGGATCGGGACCGCCGCTGGGATCGTACCGAGCTCGCGTATAACGCGCTGACCAAAGGCCAGGGCCCGGAAGCCGCCACCGCCGAGGAGGCGATTTCGTGCGCCTACGACGCCGGTGTGACCGACGAGTTCATCGTCCCGACGGTCGTGAAGCGCCAGGGTGAGCCCGTCGCCACGGTCAAGGCCGGTGACGCTGTGATATTCTTCAACTTCCGCACCGACCGGCCCCGCCAGTTGACCCGTGCGTTCGTCCAGCCCGACTTTGAGGGCTTCGATCGTGGTCCGCGCATCCCGGACCTCGAGTTCGTCACCATGACCGAGTACGAAAAAGACATGCCGGTTCGCATTGCATTTAAAGGCGTGGATGTCGACATGCCGCTCGCCCGCGTGATGAGTGAGCACGGCTTGAAACAGCTTCACGCGGCTGAAACCGAGAAATACGGACACGTGACCTTCTTCTTTAACGGAGGCCGCGAGAAGCCGTTTGACGGCGAGGAGCGGATCCTCGTTCCATCGCCGCGAGAGGTCGGCACTTACGACAAGAAGCCTGAGATGAGCGCTGCCGGCATTGCCACCAAGGTGGTAGAGGCTATCGAGCGGAATGGCTACGCCTTCATTCTCGTGAACTTCGCCAACGCCGATATGGTAGGTCACACCGGAAACATGGACGCGACGGTAAAGGCGGTGGAAACGGTCAACGCGAGTGTCGCGCGGTTGGTCGAAGCCGTCCGGAAGAAGGGCGGCGTGACGCTGATAACCGCCGATCACGGCAATGCCGAGCAAATGATCGACTACGACACGGGGGGCCCGTTCACCTCCCACACCATCAAGTTCCCCGTCCCGTTCATAGTGGTGGCCGGAGACCATCCCGCGCTGAAAGACTGCCGGGTTCGGGAGGGCGGAGTCCTGGCCGACGTGGCTCCCACCATCCTGAAACTGCTGGACCTTGACCAACCTCCGCAAATGGAAGGCAAGTCGCTGCTAGTCTGTCCCCACGCCTAAAAGAAGTAAAAGCCCGTAAGCTGAATCCTAGAATTTACAACGTACAACCTATAACTAACAACGACTGAGGGCAGCCCATGAGCATCATCGAATCCGTCTACGCTCGCGAAATCCTTGACTCCCGCGGCAATCCAACCCTTGAGGTTGAGGTCGTGCTCGACGATGGAGCCACCGGTGTTGCCGGTGTGCCGTCAGGCGCCTCCACTGGCGAGCACGAAGCGGTCGAGCTTCGGGACAAGGATCCCGAGCGCTATGGCGGCAAGGGCGTTCTGAAGGCGGTTGAGAATGTCAATACGACGCTGTCCGACGCCGTAGTCGGCCTCGACGCCCTGGATCAGCCATCGCTCGACAAGCTTCTGATCGAGCTCGACGGAACGCCCACCAAAGCAAAACTCGGTGCCAACGCTATTCTCGGAGTGTCACTGGGGATCGCTCGAGCCGCCGCCGAATCCGTAGGCCTTCCCCTGTATCGCTACCTCGGCGGCGTCGGGGCCAGGACGCTTCCGGTGCCGATGCTGAACATTCTGAATGGCGGCAAGCACACCGAGTGGCAGTCGACCGACATCCAGGAGTTCATGATCATGCCGGTAGGGGCCGAGTCCGAGGCCGAGGCCGTTCGGATCGGAGGGGAAATCTATCATCAGCTGGCAAAGTCGCTGACCCAGCGTGGCCTCAGCACCTCCCTGGGCGATGAGGGCGGATACGCTCCAGCCTTGGCGTCCAACCGCGCGGCCATCGAGCTGATCGTCGAGGCGATCGGGGCGGCCGGGTACGAAGCGGGGCAGGACGTTGTCGTCGCCATCGATGCTGCGGCGTCGGAGTTCTACGAGGACGGCAGCTACGTCCTGAGAAAAGAGGGCAAGACGCTGACGTCCGACGAGCTGATTGGGTTCTACGAGGAGCTGGTCAACGCCTTTCCGATCATTTCGATCGAGGACGGTCTCGACGAAGACGATTGGGATGGGTGGAAGAAGCTGACCGACCGCCTGGGTTCGCGAGTTCAGCTGGTGGGGGATGACATCTTCGTCACCAATACCGAGCGCCTCCGCCGCGGCATAGAGACTGGTACCACCAACTCGATTCTGGTAAAGCTCAACCAGATAGGAACTCTGACCGAGACGCTCGACGCGGTAGAGATGGCCAAGACCGCCCGCTTCTCCGCGGTCGTGTCTCATCGTAGTGGTGAGACCGACGACACGACGATTTCCGATTTCGTCGTGGCCGTGAACGCCGGCCAGATCAAGACTGGCGCCCCGGCCAGGGGCGAGCGCGTAGCCAAATACAACCAGCTGATGCGCATAGAGGACGATCTAGAAGATGCCGCCCGCTACGCCGGCTGGGACGCCTTCTACAATGTCCCCGCCCTACAAGCCAAAGCCAAGCCGGGCGAGCCAAAGTGAAGGAAACCGAAGTATCCGCGTCTCGATAGTCGCCGGTGCGCCCGCGTTAGTCCTTACCGGGCACCCAGATACCGAAAACCGCGAACCGTCAAAGGTGCACCGCGAACCGTCTACCGTCAACCGTCTACTTTCAACCGTGAACCGTGAACCGTGAACCGTGAACCGTCTACCGTAAACCGTCTACCGTAAACCGTCTCCGTAACCGTCTACTGCCAACCGCCAACCGTCCTGCCGCCACCGACCCCCTTGACAACCCTACTCCCTGTGTACGAACATGACAAGGCCCCGAGACGTTTGGCGCCCCCGAAATAGTGCGACAATGATGGGCTGGCCCGGTCTCGCGCCGGGAGCAGCCTAATTTAACTGGCCGAGGCAGCGTTGTTTGCTGTCTCTAATTCCAGAGAAGGAAAGGTATGGAAGACAGGCAGAGCGATTTTGAATTCATGCTGAAGCGTTGGAAGCGGTCGTCACAATCGACGGTCGCCGAATACAAGCGACGTCAGTACTACAAGTCCCCATCAGAGCTGAAGAGAGTGGCAAAGCAGAAAGCCGTGGCCCGTGCCCGCAAAGTTCGAGCCAAGCAGGAACGATACTGGCGTAACAAGTAGATGAGGATAACCGGAACGGGATGCAGAGCGCAGTCGCCGGAATGGTGGATCTAGATGCCCCCTCGCCGCGGAGGATATAGCCCAAGACGTCGCACCTCTAAGCGTCCCGCAAGCTCAGCCGCGACTCGCACCGAAGAGCCCAAGAGTGACGCCATCGTCATGCAGGGAGTGGTGAAAGAGGCCCTTCCCAATACTCAGTTCCTCGTAGAGCTTGAGAATGGTCACCGCGTCATCGGGTACCTCTCCGGCAGAATGCGCAAGAACTATATCAGAGTGGCCCTAGGAGACGTCGTCTCCGTGGAGATGTCGCCCTACGACTTAACGCGAGGCCGCGTAGTCTTCCGCGAGCGTTAGCTCTCGTAGCCGCGTCGTTCCAAAGAGCCGACGGCCATTGGAAGTTGTCCATCCATAGCCCGCTCGCCCTAGATTTGAGTGGTGTGGCTGCCAATGAAGAGTACTGCGCGGGCGCTAGTGAAGAGGCGTGTCCGTCATGCCTCAGGTATTCCCAAACTCAAAGATGACTTTCAAAAGCCGCGATCGCCCTCGGGGACCATCAGAGACTACTACGATTCCGGTCTTCTATGTCCGGGCCGTCGCGGTCGCCCGAAACTGAAAACTGACAACTGACGAAACTGACAACTCTCACGCCGAGGTCGCTCGTGCGGCAATGTCGTCGAGCACATGGCAGGCATGCTCGTACCCAACATCCATCAATCGCATTGTTTGCCTGAAGTCCCTTCCGTCGTAAAGCTCTCCCAGCGACGGCCTGAAGTGATATACCTGGCATCCACGGATCCGGGCTAGCTCGGTGACCATTTTCACGTAACCTCGGGCGCCGATTTGTCCCGTGCGATCGATGGTCATCCCATGTGATCCGTCGCCCGGTGGCAGATCGCTGCAGTCCAGTGCATAGATCGTCGATGCCCCAAGCCGGATCGCTGTGGGCACCGGAAGGAACTCGACGACCGCCCCGTCGACGTACAGCTCACCATCCACCACCTGGGGAGGAAACAGACCGGGAACGGCTGTTGTCGCCTTGAGAATCGGAGTCAGAGGACCGGAAGAAAATGGCACCGCGGCTCCGTCGGAGAGGCGCACCGCCACAACGGTCAGAGGGACTTGTGCGTCTTCGATCCGCGCGGACCCGAAGCTATTCCGCAGCACCCGCTCCCACCCCGACATGCTATGAATGTGCCCATGCCTGACGAAGTTGTACGCCGATCGTGGCGGCGAGCCGGGAAACACGCGTCTCCTCTTGAGACTGAGCCACACGTTGATCAGGTCGTCGAGGTTGTCCGGATGCAGGGCGTACCAGCCACCGTTTACCGCCCCGGCACTGGACCCCACCACCATGTCCGGCACGATCTCGCGATCCATGAAGGCCTGCAGAATCCCAACCTGAGCCGCTGCCCTGGCTCCCCCGCCCGATAAGACAAATGCCGTGGTCATAGTAGTCATAAAGGAGTAACGCCGGCTCCATACATCCCCGCGGCGCCGTAGTCCGGGGAGATCTTCGGCAGCAGGCCCGCCGCAAACATCCATGGGTACGCGAATAGTCGTGCCAACATCCTTCTGGTTGGCGCACCTGAAAATAGTGTTGGTTTCATAACCATGGTTGTCCGGCTGACCCCAAGATAACGATGAGTCAAGTGAACGCGGACGCCAGCGACCCCATTATCTCAATGCTCGGGCAAGAACCGAGCCGAAGAGCTGCTAAGAAAATGGAGTCGAATTCCTCGATGCCCGCTCAACAGCTACCTTCGAGGCCACAACATCACTTCCTCGTGTGCCACGCGCAAGTTGGGTCAGTTCGAAAATGCCCTGGTATCTCCCACGGCGACTACGGCAATCCGGTCTTCCACGCCCGGGCGGTCGCGGTCGCTGGAACTGACAACTGAAAACTGACAACTGACAACTCGGTACGCCCTATACTGTCGTGACGACCATCCTCCCGAGGAACAACAACCATGGCAATCCAGAGCGAAGTCGTATGGCGCCCGGGTCAGCGCCATCTGAGCCGGAGCCGTCTCCTGAGCATGATGGCGGACCATGGCATCGCGACCTATCCGGAATTCTACGCTCGCTCCGTCCAGGACCCAGAGTGGTTCTGGTCCGCGGTCGACCGCGATCTAGGCCTCGTCTGGCGTAAACCCTATGACCGGGTTCTCGATCTCTCGGATGGTGTTGAATGGCCGCATTGGTTCGTGAATGGGCGCATGAACTACGTCGATAGCTGCGTCGACCGGCATGCCTCGGGGCCGCTGGCGACCCAGGACGCTATCGTCTGGATTGGAGAGGAGGGCGACGAGCGACGCCTCACCTACCGTCAGCTGAACGAGCAGGTCAACCGTCTCGCCGGTGGGTTGCGTGCCCTTGGCGTGGCCAAAGGCGACCGCGTCGCGCTGTTCCTGCCGATGGTCCCCGAAACCGCCATCGCCCTGTTCGCCTGCGGCAAGATCGGCGCTATCGCCATCCCCACGTTCTCCGGCTATGGCGCCGATGCCGTGGCGATGCGGCTCAACGACTCGCAAGCCAAGGTGCTGATTACCGCCGATGGGTTCCCGCGCCGTGCCCGGACTATCCCTATGAAGGAGACCGCCGACGCTGCCGCCAAGATGTCGCCGAGCGTAGAGCACATAGTCGTGGTCCGTCGCACGGATCGCGAGATTCCGTGGAACCAAGGCCGCGACGTCTGGTTCGACCAGCTGGGCATGGGTCAGCCGACAGCACTGGATTCAGCGGACACGGCTTCCGACGATCCCACGATGATCATCTACACGTCCGGCACTACCGGCCGCCCTAAAGGCGCGGTACACGCGCACGCCGGCTTCCCCGTAAAGGCAGCGCAGGACATGGCTCACTGCTTCGACGTACAGGCAGGCGACCGGATGTTATGGTTGACCGACATCGGCTGGATGATGGGCCCGTGGGCGATCATGGGCACCACGTTGCTTGGCGGGACCGTTGTGCTGTATGAAGGCACTCCCGACTACCCCAATCCGGGCAGGATGTGGGAGATCGTTGCTCGACATAAAGTAACGCACCTCGGAATCTCTCCGACGGTCATCCGAGCGCTGATGCCCAAGGGTGACGCGTGGGTCGAGCAGCACGACCTGTCCAGCCTTCTCGTCCTCGGAGGAAGCGGTGAGCCCTGGAATATGGGACCGTGGCTCTGGTATTTCAATAAGGTAGGGAAAGGCGAGCTGCCGATTATCAACTACTCCGGCGGCACAGAAACGTCTGGCGGCATTCTCGGCTGCAACACGATCGTACCCCAGAAGCCGATGGCCTTCAGCACCCCCGTCCCGGGAATGGATGCCGCGGTCTTCGATGAGAACGGCAACGAGGCCCTGGACGCAGTGGGCGAACTGGTGGTTCGCAAGCCCTGGGTGGGCATAACCCATGGGTTCTGGCGAGACGACGAGCGCTACCTGCAAACCTACTGGTCGCGCTGGCCCGGCGTCTGGGCACACGGCGACTGGGCAATTCGTGAGACCGAGCTCCCCGAGTCCTGGTACATCTTGGGCCGCTCCGATGACACTCTGAAGGTCGCCGGCAAGCGCCTGGGGCCGGCCGAGGTCGAGACCGCGGCATGCCAGCACCCTGCTGTAGCCGAAGCGGCCGCGATCGGCGTGCCGGACGAGATCAAGGGCGAGACTGTTACCATTTTCATAGTCTTGAGGCAGGAATATGAGGCGACCGACGAAGTTCGGGACGGCATCAAAGCGAAGGTCGCCGAGCACCTCGGCAAAGCGCTGACTCCCGGTCAGGTGCTGTTCGTTTCCGATCTGCCCAAAACCCGAAACGCTAAAGTGATGCGCCGAGTAATCAAAGCCCGTCACCTGGGGCATGACCTGGGCGACACCACCTCCTTGGAGAATCCCCAAGCCGTCGAGGAAATCGGCCGAGCCCGATAATCCTCTTCTCGCCGGGCCCATGTTGCGAGATCTCAGTCTGTAAAGGCTAGCCACCTAGAATGAGCTGAAATGGCACTTCCAATATGACGGAATCCAAGCCGCTTCGCGAGCGTATCAGTGAGTTCATCTCCAGGAGACGCGAGAAAGCGCTCGAGACGGACTACAATCTGTCCCGGGGTACGCTGAGAACCACCGGCGACGTGAATCAATCGACGCGCGAATTTTTAGGACGCAACCCCGGCCATTTTTCTCATCCCGATGGGCGCGATCCCAGCCGGCTGGGGAAGTAAAGGCGCTCGCCGATCGATAGCCCCGAATCCTGAGCAGTGAAGCGAGGACACATGCGTGTTGCAGGCAGGATGATCGCCGCGGCCGGAATCGTTTCTTTTGGGTTACTCTCTGTCGCGACGGGAGCGGCTGGAGCTCCCGCCAACACCACCCCCGGCGCCGTCGCTGCGGGCGGCGCACGCCCAACGTCCCTAGCGCTACACCTACAAAGCGGAACATTTAACGTTCGTCTCGACCGGTCGGCTGGCCGGCTGATAGTCACCCACAAGGGCGCTTCGGGCGCCCTGGCCATCTCTGAGATCCCTGGTGGGAACGCCACGAATCTCCTAAAACATGTCGCAAGCGTCCGGACAAGTCGGAGTTCGAGGTCGGCCGTCCTCCGCGGCCGCGCCCCCTGGGCGCGCTTCGTGATCGCGGTGTCCTTCCAGGCCCGCGTCCTCCACTGGCGCGTGACTGTCACCGCCTCGTCCGACCCCGGGCTGGCGCCTATCCAGCCCGACGTTCAGGCGGTTCACGCCGCCGGCCGGAAGCCCTATCACGCCTCACTATCCGAGAACGCAATGTCCACTCCAGTCGCCGGGTCCTCGATCTTCCTCGGGTACCGTGACTTCAAGGCCAGCCTGCTGTATTTCAGTAACTTTACTGCGTTAGGCACATACTTTGACGGCACCCAGTCCGACCCGACTCAGGGCAACTTCGCCTACCCCAATGCCAGCCTCGAATCGCTCGTAGGAATATCCGGCGCCACGTTCGGCTACACGGAGCCGGCCGGGAGCCTTCAGAATCTGCCTCTCCACCGCCCGACGACGATCGTCGATAGCTACCTCGTTCTTTCCCGCTACGCTCCCTACGGCGCCCAGGCGGCGGCCGAATACCTTCAGGCAACGGCGTCCGTACTCCAGCACATGACGGTGCCCGTCGAAAAGCATCCGGCCTGGAAAGCGAGTGCCATGCAGGAGATCGGCGATCTCGCGCAGCCGTCGAACTGGGTTTCGCTCGGCCGGCACCGCTATCTCAGATCCTACGTCTCGGATCAGCGGGCTGCTCCCGAGCTGATCGCTCAGCTCAGCGTCCTCCTCGGATTGCGTGAGTTCGTACGCCGCAACCCCCATCCTCCGGCGGCCGCGCTCTCGATGATACGCCGCCTCGATGGCGATCTCCCCAGCTTCTACGACCCCATCTATGGAACCGCCATCAACAGCCTGGCAACACCCCACAATCCCGCCGCCCAGGACGAGAGCTGGTACTACGTCGGCAACCTGATCTCCCTGATGCAGCTCGCCAAGCTCGGCGACTCCGCCGCCCGCTCGTTGCTGCTGAAGTCCACGGACACCGCCATGCGGATCGCCCATAAAGCGTCGTATGTCTTCCCGATGGACATTCACTATCAGAACCTCGTTCTCTCCGGTCCGGCCCAGCGCGATGTCGCGGGCGGATATGCCTTTCTGATGCTCGGACTCCACGATCTAACCCATCGCTCCCTGTACGTTGGCGAAGCCAAGGCCGCCGTCAAGCGACTCCTCGGCGTCGGGTTCCTCCTGTCATACGAGCTCCACATGACTGCATACGGGGCTGCGGCCGCAGCCGCCCTGTTCCGTTCCACTCACCAAACCGTCTATCGTCAAGCGGCCCGAGTCGCGTTGGCCAACTTCTTTCACTCCGTCCGCCTCTGGGACTGTACGTACGGCACGTGTGCCCACGGACGCTACCACACGTACATGGGCGTCAATCCACTGCCCTGGGCCGACTACATCGCGATGCGCGAGCAGTATGACTCCTGGCTCGGTATCCGTTCGTTCGTCGCGGCGACCTCCGCCGGAAAGCACCGCCCCGCCTTATTGATTTCGGGCACCGACCTCGCTCGCAGGTTCGAGCGAGGTACACTGGCCACCATGCAGTACGCGCTTCCCCCGAACCTCCCGCGAACCGCTGAGTCGGCCACGCCCGTCGAGTACTCATTCGTTACGCGCAATCGCTTGGATTGGATGATTCCGCTAGAGGACCTGCGCGACGGCACCCGAATCAGCGGCCAGATAGGCCAGGAAATCTACGGAGCGGGGGGCCCGCTAATCTTCGCCGCCCTAGGTCAGCAGTAGCTAGAAGCCGGCCACAGCGGCCCCACCTCAGACACACATCCAGACCCAGCCAGGGATCTCCATCCGACTTGTGAAGAATCCCGACGATAGAGTTCGATTCATACGCGGCCGACCCCAGCCACGAACCGTCAACCGAAACGTCAACCGCGAACGATCAACCGCGAACCATCAACGGCGAACCGATCAACGGCGAGGCGTCAACCGCGTACCGTCAACCGTCATACCGTCTACCGTCAACCGTCAACCGTCTACCGTCTGCCGCCCACCAACCTCAATCCGCCGCCCCCCACTGTGCATCCCGTCCTGCAAACAAACGCGCCTTCCATGCTAGTTGTACGTTGCAGCGAGTAGCTGCTACGTTGGAAATGGAGTAGCCAAGCCACGGAGGCCGCAAGCAACGGAGGCGCGATTGCAAGTCAGGTTGCTGAAGTTAGTGCGCTACCCACGCCGAGATCGTCCCCCAATACAACCTCGACGCGTTTCCGTCACCGCCGCAAAGCCGACGATTCAGCCTGGCGTACTACCCGGAATGTCCGGAAAGCCCGTTCATCCGCTAGTCATGACCGACCGCCTAGACTGAAGCCGTCGACCCGTAGAGACGAAAGGAGGGCCTGCACAGAACAAAGATTCGTTCGGACGATTTGCTTTTTCACCGATCAATCGTCATTAAAGGGATAGTTAGGCAACATATGAAACGAGTACTCTTTATCGCCGGCGCGCTGGCCATCATTGGACTGACGTTCAGCTCGGTCTATGCCCAGGGCGTCACGCGCAACTCCGTCGCCAGTTCGAAATGTAACGCCAAGGGAACGATCAGCTACATGTTCTGGGGCGACAAGGGCGAGGATATCGAGCAGACCGCCGCCATCAAGGCTGCCGAAAAGGCCTGCCCCGGCCTGCATGTGAAGGCCATCTGGGACCAGGGCAACTATGACAACGACCTGGCAACCAGGATCGGATCGGGTAACGCCCCGGACGTGTACCAGCTCGACGCCGGCAAGCGGCTCCCCGCCTACGTGACCGAGGGCGCTGCCGCCAACCTCACCAGCTACGCCAAGAAAGACCACTTCAAGCCGCTCAACGTGTACTGGCACAGCTGCGCTGTCCAGGCCTACTACAAGGGCAAGCTCTACGGTCTCGTTCGCGACTGTGGCAACAACAGCATGCTCCTGTACAACGCGAGCTTGTTCCGCGCTCGTCACGTTGGTCTGCCGACCAACAAGTGGACGCTGAACGACCTGAGAAACGCCGCAGTCAAACTGTCGGGCAACTACAAGTACGCCGGCAAGACCCAGCTCCGATTCGGCATCGGACTCCAGACCGACGAGTATCGAGCGAACGGATACATGTTCCCGTTCGGCGGCAACTGGCTGCATGCCAACGGCAGCTGCGGGCTGACCGACAAGGGATCCCGTGCCGGCCTGCAGTGGTGGGTAAATCTCGCGTACAAGTACCATGGCGCGCCGACGGCTTCACAGCAGACCGTGGTCGGCGACCCGAACGGTAGCTTCGTCAGCCAGCGCTATGCCATGACCCTCGTCGGGCCGTGGGCGCTGAACTACCTGGTCAAGCCGAGCTCCTACACTGGCAACAAGCCCGTTCCGTTTAAGTGGGGCGTCGTACTTCCGCCGGCCGGTCCCAAGGGCCACAACGGTGGCGTCGTCGACCCGGCAATCGAGGTCGTTTCGTCCCACTCCAAGCACAAGGCGGCCGCCTTCGAGTTCGACAAGTACCTGACGACCAGCACCCCCGCGGCGCTCGAGGCCAAGTTCGGCATCGGCATCCCCGGTGCCTACAACCTCTCGAAGACCAAGGCCTACAAGCACGAGTATGCCCCGTTCGCCAACACGTGGCTCCGTGGTAACAACAACGGAGAGCCGCTGCGAACCGTGCCCAGGCACGACGAGTGGGTAAACAACGCCTTCTCGCCCGACCTGACCCCCATGTGGCAGGGTACGGAATCCGTGGCCAAGGCCACCGCGAAAGCGTGTAAGGACGGAAAGAAGTATCTTCGCTAAGAACTAAGTAGTTCTCGGGGCGGGATCAAAAGTCCCGCCCCTCCTCTGCTCCAATCGGGGCGCCTGTGATGACATGAGCACAGCGGGGGCGATATAGGTGGCTACGGCAAACGCACGGTCGGCAGGACCAAAGACGGCTCGCCGTAAGGAGATGGCGTGGGGCTACGGCCTCGTCTCCATCTGGGTCGTCGGCTTCATCGCGTTCTCGCTCTTTCCACTGATCGCCGCCGTATTCATAAGCATGACCAATTGGGATCCCATAGCGGGCCCGTTCTGGCAGCTCAACTCGCGGACCCACTTTGTCGGTCTGAACAACTTTGATACCATGCTGTTCCACGACGGCAGGTTCTGGCATTCGATCCTGAACACGCTCGAATATGCGATCGGCTCGGTGGTCGTGACCAACATCGTGGCCCTTCCGTTGGCCCTGATGTTGAATCAAAAGATCCGCGGCCTCCCGTTCTTCCGGACGGTGTTCTACCTCCCGGCGATACTGCCGGCCGTGGCCAGCACGATTGTCCTCAAGCTGATTTTCTTCCCGGGCACCGGCGCTCTTGGCTGGCTCTTGACCAAGGTCGGCCTCCAGTGCGACCCTAACTCGATCTCATGCACCAACATCATCGACTGGTTCAACAACCCAAATCTGACCATGCCGATGGTGATCCTGTTCGCCGCCTGGGGAGTCGGTCAGCCGATGCTGATCTACCTGGCCGGTCTCCAAGGTGTCGACCAGACCTACTATGAGGCAGCTTCCATCGACGGGGCGGGAACCTGGGAGAAGTTCAAGAGCGTAACCATCCCGCTAATCACCCCCGTCATCTTCTTCAATATCGTCGTCGGATCTATTGGTGCCTTCCAGGAGTTCGCTAAGCTACTCGTCGCGGCGGGCGGCGACACGAGCACGGGCGGCCCCAGTGACTCGTTGCTGACCACTCTCGTCTATGTCTGGGAGGAAGCGTTCCAATTCGGACACTTTGGCTACGCCTCGGCGATGGCATTTGGCCTGTTTGTGGTGATCCTAATATTCACGTTCTTGAACTTTCTTGGTCAGCGACGCTGGGTCTTCTATCAAGAGGAGCGCACGTAACGCCGGTGGCAGTCGAGCAGCAGGGCACAGTCACTCCGGTCGTCACGCCCTCGACCGCCGCTGCTCCGTCAAATGCGGAGTCCGTAGGACCTCCCCGCCGGCGGCCAAAAGTGCCCGCTCAGCTGGTGGCCTACACTGGCGTGCTCATCGTCTCCTTCATATCGCTGTTCCCCCTGTACTGGATGCTGCTCAACTCGGTGCGAAACGACAGCAACATTCTCTCGAATGTCGTGCTCTGGCCCGAGAGTTTCACCTTTGGTAACTACACCAGGGGGTGGGTTGCTCTCGCCTACCCATTCCAGGTCTTCATCATCAACAGCTTCATCGTCACCATTGGAGTTGTTGTGGGCACCGTGATCTCCTGCACGTTGGTGGCGTACGGCTTCGCTCGGTTCAGATTTCCTGGACGTGGGTTTCTCTTCGCCTTCATCCTGAGCACGATGATGATCCCGTACGCCGTGTTGATCATCCCGCAGTACGCCGAGTTCATCAACATCTTTGGGTGGGGAAGCGGCGGCCACATTCTCTTCTGGGACAACTTCTTCCAGTTCTTTCCCCAGATCGTCCCCGCGTTCTTTGGCTCCCCGGTCTGGATCTTCCTGCTCCGCCAATTCATTCGGGGAATCCCCTACGACCTCGATGAGGCCGCCAAAATTGACGGCGCCGGCCCAATGAGAATACTCTGGCAGATCATCGTGCCTGAGATTCGTCCGGCACTGGCCGCGGTCATCGTGCTGAACTTCATCGGAAAGTGGAACGACCTGCTCGGCCCTTTGATCTACCTCCAGGACCCCAAGAACTGGACCATTGAGATCGCCCTCCTCAACTACTTCTCGCGCTATTCAGGGGCGGGAACGAACTGGGGCGAGTTCATGGCTATGTCGCTGATCACCATGACCCCGATCCTGATCCTGTACTTCTTCGCTTCCAAGCAGATCATCGAAGGCGTGACGCTGAGTGGCGTGAAGGGCTGAGGTGTCAGACGCGATCGCGCCCGTGTTCGTGACGATCCACCGCTACTACTATCTCTCTCGGATGCTCATCAAACTCAACGGGCTGGCCACCGCCTATTTGCTGCACTTGCTCCCTATCACCCCGACCCGGTACTTCCTCGCCTCCAGGCCTCGACGCAACTGCCGGTGGCGACCTTTACCAAGGAATACCATGCATTAAAGGCAAGCCAGGTCATCGAGGGCGTCATGCTACGTGGCGTGAAGGGCTGAGGTGCCGCTCGCCATCACCGCCGTGTTCATGGGGATCCGCCGCTACTACAACCGCCCCGGGCTGCTCACCGTCATCAACGGATTGAACTTCGTCTATTCGCTACCTTGATCACCATGAGTACGATCCTTTACTTCTTCGCTTCCAGACCTCGACGCAACTGCCGGTGGCGACCTTTACCGAGCGAATACCATGCATCAAAGGCAAGCCAGGTCATCGAGGGCGTGATGCTAAGTGGCGTGAGGGGCTGAGGTGCCGCTCGCCATCACGGCCGCGTTCATGGGGATCCGCCGCTACTACAACCGCCCTGGGCTGCTCACCGTACTCAACGGATTGACCTTCGTCTATTCGCTGCCCCTGGTGCTCGTTGCCATGATTCTCTCGCTCTGGATCGGCAAGCTCGCGTATGCCCCCCTCCTCATAGCGTTGCTGCTCGGGGTCCTGCCGAATCCGTTCGCGGCTGGGCTCCAGAGCTGTGCCCGGTTGGCTGCGTTCGACGATCCGCTCGCCTTCGAGGATCTGATGGCAGGCCTCCGCCAGTACTGGCGCCCCGCCGCGGTGATGTTTGGCGTAAGCCTAGTATCCTTGTTGCTGATAGTCGTCAACATCCTCTTCTACGCGACACTTCGCAGCCCGATATTCGTCGTACTAGACATAATCTGGACGTACTTCCTCTTCACCTGGTTCATGGCTCACGTCCACGTGTACCCCATGCTGTTTGCGCTCGAGCAGCGCAATGTCCTCCTGGTCTACCGAAACTCGATAGTGCTCGCCTTCAAAAAGCCATTCACCACGTTCTTTGTCATGGCGTTCTGGTTGGTCTGGCTAGTCCTGGCGAGCTATATCGGTCTGATTGTCGTCGCCGGCCTGGTCGTGTCCGCCATCATTCAGCAGACGGTTACGACCCGGGCGGTCTCGTCGGCGGTAAGGTCGCCCTTGAATCGCCGCTCCGGCCCAGTGCCGGCAAGTCCCGATTCCTCCGCCGTCGGTACCTTGCCCGGTACCCCAAGCTCACCGACAGCGGCTATCGCTCAGACGACCCGCCGCCACCGCTCGTCTCGGAAGGCCCACACCTCGAGAAAGAGGTAAAATCTCGACCTCTACCACAGGAGCCCTCGAGCGTCTACCGCAGCCCAGTCTTCCGCGCCCGAGCGATCGCGGTCGCCTGAGACTGAAAACTGAAAACTGAAAACTGAAAACTCCCAGTTCACCGTCTTTTCATAGAACAGGTATACCGTGAAGTCATAGGGCACCAATAATGCGAAAGCGTCAACATAGACTGTTTGCCTAACAGATCTATGGCCCCCCAATAGCTTCAACGATTGGACCGGCCGCTGGTCATGATTCACGGACCAGTGGCAAGAAAAATGAGCCGCACAACAGCACGCCGCGCCGCCGCCATCACCATGCCGATCGCGTCCATTGTCGCCGGTGCGATTGTGCTGCAGGTGATGTTCGGAGCATCAGACGCGGTGACCCAGCTCCGGCATGTCAACCTTGGCCTCGTCGCCGCTGCGTTCTTGATCGGCGTCCTCATAGAGGCCGTTCGCGCGGCTAGGACGGCTCTACTGCTCTCGGAGTACCGGCCCATCGGGTTTGAGGAGACCTTCGGCATTCAGGTTGTCAGTTACGGGTTTGGACACCTTGTCCCACTGGCGCCCACGACAACGGGCCTTCGGTGTCTATTAACCCACCGCGTCAACGGCACTCCGTGGCTTGCCGCCGCCGGCGTATTTCTTGGAGCTGACGTGCTCGACCGGGCCGCCTTGCTCCCACTGCTGCTCTATCCGCTTGCGACGCAGGCTCTTCCCACCTGGCAGCGAGTGCTCTTGTCGGGCCTCGTCGTGCAATCGTTGGCTCTGTGTGCGCTGCTTCTCGCGGGAGGCAGGATTACCAGGTTCGGCGTGCGTTGGCTCACCAGATTCCGGAGGTCGACAATCCTGGAGCGAGTGGTCGCGGCGACCAATTCGGTCATGACCGGCGTTTCGGCCGTGTCGACCTGCCGGACGAAGAAGGCAGTGGCCGTCGCGAGCCTCACCCTCCTTTCGTCCGCCATCGGGATACTCCGCCTCAAGCTGTTGCTGATGGCAGTTGGGCTGACCGTCTCGCCGAGCCGGATCTGCCTTCTCCTGATCTTCAGCTCACTCGTTGGATTTGTGCCGCTGCCACTTCCTGGCGCCGGCACGCTGGCTACGGCAAAATCCCTCGCTGGGGCTGGGGTGGTGGGAATAGGCACCTCCAGCTTCACGTTGGTAACCAGGGGAGTCTCGGCAATCGAGACCCCGTTGCTCGCCGTATGCATCCTGTTGTGGTGGAGTCTCCGCCGCAGTCCCTTCTCGATCGGATGGAAGGATTTGCACGAGATAAAAGAAGGGCTGGCGAACGCGCGACCTTCGATCCTGAATTCAGTCGATCAAGCGCAGCCCAGCGGCGACCGTAGACTCATGCTAAGGAACCACGGGACCGACGAGCTGGCTGAGGACCAGCACGCCGCCTGACTCTCAGATGTATCCGCCAGCGCAGTGCCAGTAGTATGTCAGTGAATCGGGCAAGTGAGCTGGCCACGAGCGATGAGGACCGCGCGCGAAGTGAGCGCGTGGGCTCGCACCTCCCGTCAGTGCCCGGGCAGCATAGTTGCCCTGGCTTTCTTCGCGGCGCTTGGACAGGACCTGGTGCGGAGCAGCGTACGGCTTAAAGGCTTCTGCGAGAGGTTCAGCATGTTGCCGATGCCGGCGACGCTGCGGTCGAACTTCATTTTGTGTGGCAGATGAAATGTGTGCTCGACGAATTTCATCACCGACCTGAAGTCGTACGTCTGGTGGCTGACGTAGTGGGGCTTGGCGTACGGCGAGATGACGAGCAGTGGAACTCGAGGGCCCAACTCGTAGCGCGACTTTCTCGGTGGTGCCACATGATCGTAGAATCCACCGTAATCATCCCAGGTAAGAATGATGGCCGTGTGCTTCCAGTAGCCGGACTGCATGACGGTGTTGATCTGCTGCACCGTCCAGTTCTCCCCCACGCACTCGCTCATAATCGGATGCTCGCTGCCCTTCATATTCGGTATGAGCCAGCTGATGGCCGGCAGATGGACTTCTTGATATCCCTTGCAAAGTACTTCGTGTCAACGACGTTCGTCTTCCACTGCGAGGAGTATCGGACGTTCCTTATCGCGTCGAAAGATGACCAGACGAAGGAAGGCTGGTGGAGCGGAGCGTCATAGTACTTCCACCCCCTGTGTCCCGCGTTTGCTTCTGTGGCAAGCGAGCTAATGCCGAAGCATGGGTACATGCTGCCGAGCTTCCCGTGGGCGTACGTGGTGACCCGAGCTGCCTTGTTTGAATCACAGCCCCACGCGTCCGGTCTCTTGCCCTTGCGATCGGGATTGTCGACCGCTTGGCGGATTGTCCCGCGACCAGCACCAGGTGGTTGGGAAAGCTGGGTCCAAGAATAGTCGAGAAGAAGCGATCGGCGATCGCGTAGGTAGAAGCGTACCTGAAGTAATCGGGAATCTGCCTCTGGGTGTACTGCGAGTCGGCAACATCTTTCCCCTTCTGGATGGCGTCCCTCTGGGTCGCAAAACCGTTCATCTTTCCGCCGTCGACCGCCTTCATGCCATTGTTGCCGCTGTGGTAAATATCTCTAGTCAGCCTGTCGGGGGTCACGCTCAGCTTGACTTTCTTCTGTCCGACCATAGCGGTGGTAGCTCCGTTGACCCCGTGTAGTCTCCCAAACAGATTGTCGAAGCTGTGATTCTCCTTCACGATGATGATGATGTGTTTGATCTTCTGCCCCACTGACGAAGATGTCCGTGCAGCCGCTCGCGGCTCGGCCGCACGTCCCCGTTCGGGTCGCCGGGGTTGTCGTAACGCCGCGCCGCCTCCTATCATCAGTCCCAGTATCAGTGCATACCGACAATCGTGATCGTTGTGACTCTGTGTTTCTGTTCCATTTCCAGTTCTGGTTCCCTTGTTGTGTACGAACGCTTTGACGCCGTTCGATCGGTTCAGTGCTTGGACGCGTGTTTGCGCTGAAACGCTGAGGAATGCGCTTCAAGAAACCTTGATAAGGCTCTGCCCCCACAGGAGTGCCTGGCGCACGTTCCAATCACGGCTATCGTATGCCGCGCATCACCCAACGTCTCGCCGCGAGTGTTTGTGCGCCGGCATTTGCGCATGACGCAAAGAGTCTCTGGTCTAACCTACGCCAGCCTGATGAGACGACAGTGAGATGGATCAGAAGAGTCTTTGCCGGTTAGCAATGGGTTTTAACCTCGCTATGAGAAATCGTGAGCGCCCGAGGCTCACGATGTCTCTACGGCCGTAGCAATCGCTGTCAAAAGCAGTAAGTCCTTGGGCGACCTACCAACCACGCAGTAACGCTCGTGCGACCACCGCGAAAGATGTCAGGAAGATATGTTCCCTTCGCATGTCTCATACCAGGCTCACGTTCACCCCGTAGCCTGGCTTAGGCCCTGCGACGGCACGGTTGCTGCTTCAGAAGGTGCAAGCAGCGTCCTAACCAAGCTCCATGTCTCAGAATCAAGTTTTCTTCCTCGTTAAGGAGGTAGTCGTGAAAAGAATAGGACTCCATCTGTCAACCGGAAGCATCGCCCTCGGCGTGGCAGCCGTGCTTCTTGTAGGGTTAGCCGGCTGCGGATCGGGCAGCGGTGATACTTCACCTAAGAAGAAGCCAAGTCCGAAGACCGTTACCGTGGGTCTGGTCACCGACAAGGGCGGTCTCAACGACAAGTCGTTCAACCACCTTGCCGATGTAGGGCTCAAGAAGGCCGTAAGTAAGCTTGGTGTTTCAGGCTCGGTCCTTCAGTCGCACACGGCCGCTGACTACGAGCCGAATCTCACTGCCTTCGCCAAACAGAAGAAAAGTCTCATCATCGCCGTCGGCTTCCTGATGGAGCAGGCGATATACAACGTCGCCAAAGCGTATCCGAAGGAGAAGTTTGCCATCGTCGACGGTGCACCCGCCAACTCGAGTGGTAACAATGTCAACCTGAAGAACGTCGCCAATCTCTTCTTCAAGCCCGAGGAGTCCGGCTACCTCGTCGGCGTTATCGCGGGGCTGCTGGAGAAGAAGCACCTGGCTCCAAACTACAAGAAGAACACCATCGGGTCGATCGCCGGAGCCAACTTCCTGGCCGTCACTGCCTACAACTGTGGCTATCAGGAAGGCGCCAAGTCAGTTGACAAGAAGATTCACGTTCTGATCAACTTCGACGACGGTACGTTCCAGAACACCCAAAACGCCAAGGCTATCGGCCAGCAGCAGATCAGCAAGGGCGCCGGCATCCTCTTCCAGGTCGACGGTGGAGCTGGACTGGGCTACCTCCAGGCGGCACAGGCAGGACATGTCTGGGGTATCGGCGTAGATGCCAACCAGAACTATCTGGGCAAGTACATGATCACCAGTGCGCTCAAGAAGGTCGACCAGGCCGTCTACGAGACCATCCAGAGGATGCAGCACGGCAAGTTCAAGGGTGGAAACAACGTCTTCTCGCTCAAGAACGGAGCCACCGGCTTCGCTACCGCGCAGATGCACCACGTCCCGGCCAGCATCGTCAAGTACGCCAAGATCGCGGAAACCAAGATCAAGGCAGGCAAGATCAAGGTCAGCCCCACCTGCAAGCTCGGCATAAAGTAGGCGCGCCATGTAACAAAAGAAGAAAACAGGACGGGCCCCGGGCCGTCCGTTTCCCAGCTGGGAAATGGTGAGTGCTAACGTCAAAAGTCACATCGAAAAATCGAAGCTCCCGCGACGCCGCTGACTCTAAGCCGACCTTCATTGAATCGGCTGACGGCCGTGACTACTCCCATTTTCATGGTTCGTGGTGTCCCAAGGCATGGGAAGCCACGTCGAAAATGGCGTCGGAATCGCCACGGCACTCTGGCACACGGCACTCTGGCCACGACCACTGTGACCCGGCCCTCGGTGGTCGGGGACGGGTCGTGGTCGAGATCGGTTGTTCCATCGGCCGAGCGCCTGCGGTCGCCCGAACTAACTGAAAACTGAAAACTGAAAACTGAAGACTTCTCTCACCGACGGCTCATGTTCCCTCGTTATGTTGGAGATGAAGTGCCATCCGCCCGCGTCACTGAAGGAAGAGGCCGTGCAACACACGCAAACGCAACAAAAGTCGCCGGCCGCGGAAAGCAAGCGGGAAACGGAATACGGCCGCGTCACGACGCCCCGGTCAGACAGAGCGTCCGGAATCGCGCTAATGGGGCCTGGATCGCTAGTGTATTCGCGTTGATTTGGGCACTCGCGGGCACCTCGTACGTGCCCGGCGCGTGGCGAACAGCCATGAGGATCGTGGCCATCGCAGTCTCGTTCGTCCTGGTCTTCTCGAGCTGGCATCTCCTCCACGCCTCGCGCCGTTTGTCTGTCCGTCCCGGTCACCCGCATACCCAATCGAGACGGTGGTACCTTGTCCTCACCGTCGCGGAGTTTGCCGCGATCTTAACGGCATCCTTAACCCTGGCAGCTATGGGCGCTGCGCTCCTCATCCTTCCGGTAACGGCGTTGATTGTGGGACTTCATTTCTTCCCGCTCGCTCTCATACTGCGCGAGCGGCTCTACTACCTGATCGGCGCCGTTCTCGTCGGCCTGGGGACCATCGGAATACTTGGAGACACCGACCCGTGGGTTGCGGTCAGCGCTCTAGGAGCGGCCGTCGTCCTGAGGCTCGGCAGCGTAACGCGCCTTGTTACCGGCTGGCGAATCGTAGGATCGCAAGCCTGGTAAGGGATGCTTTTAGGCACACGCTATCCCGCATCTTTCCCTCGCTTCCGCGACTACGCGTGGATTCATTGACCTCCACCCTTTTCCTGCCGGTATGCGAAAGGCAGAATCGCCTACGATGTAACCGGATCCGGCCCCACCGTAATCTGTGCCGTCGATCGGAGACGTACGAGCCGAATACCGTTTTCTGTGGCCAGGTTTGGTCGCCGCAGGTTTCAAAGTCGTCACGATGGACCTTCGAGGTCACGGTCAGTCAACTGCCGGCTTCACCGACTACTCATTGCCGGCCGTCGGGCGCGACATCCTCGCCTTGGCCCATAACGTGGGCTCTGGGCAGGCCTCGATCATTGGTACGCCGAAAGCTGGTGCTGCCGCGGTTTGGGCAGCCGCTCAGGAGCCGGACGCGATTGATCGCCTGGTGCTGGTAAGTGCCCTTGTGGGCGTCCATTCCCGCGACTCCTTGCAGAAAGCGGTAATGGCTGGCGTTCTGTCCAGGCCGTGGGGACCAGCACTATGGGCCATGCATTTCCCAAAACTTTACCCGAGCAGAAAGCCTGGTGACTTTGACGCCTACCGTGCCACCCTCAAAGGGAACTTACGCGAGTCTGGTCGGATCGAAGCCTTGCGCGCCATGATGACCGCGTCGGAACCCACCCCGGCCGTGGCTCTCTGACGTAAAAGCTCCGACGCTGTGGTCATGGGTGACCCGAGATCCTGATTTTCAAAACCACGCAGCAGAAGCGCAATGATTGCCGACCGCGTCCACGGCTCCGTCCTTGTTCGAGGGGGCCGTCACTATCCCACCGCCGAAAGCCGGAGCAGGTCGGACCGGAGCTCTACGCTTCCTTACAAGAAGCGAAAGCAGCTCTCATGCGTAGCCGTGATCCCACGCGACGCTAGCCGCCCGAGTCAGTCCCTCAATCCATAGAGTGCGTTCGAAGCAAGTGGTTGCGAACACTGTAACCGACGCGAGTCGTTCGTAACTGAGGAATGGACCATCCCCCGCTATAGTGGTCCTAGCCAATCTGGGCTGCCCCGTAAGGCGCGCCCTACTCATCAGGATGGAAAGTGACATTGAGAACCCTCCGCCTGCCCCGAAAACTGCTCCTCCTTCTGGCAACCCTGGTACCGTTCTGCGCCGTGTACGTCCTACCAACCACCGCTTCGGCTGTAACGGCGTGCCGCAGCGACCCCGTGGTTGTTCTGTCCAATCTCAAGACCCTCGACCTCAGCGCGACGATCAGTGACGGCAGTTCCGACGTAAAGAGCGTTACATACACACTCCATGCGCCGAGAGGCACGTTCGTTCTTGCCTTTGTTCCAACCGATGCGTTGGTAGGTCGGGTGGAGCATTTCGTCTTCTATTCAGATAACCAGTCGAACCACTACACGGTGACGACGTACGCGAGCACCGGTACGCGTGTGCCGGTTACTGCGTCCGTATTGAATATTCTGGGCGCTTCCGGCCGCGTTTCCGGGTATTCGAACCAGGATCTGACGGTCAGTTTTTAGCGGTCGGCCATATCATTGCAACGATCCATCTCACTGATCCGTTCGAAGCTGACCGCACCGAAGTCAGTAGGCCATGAGTGCTCAGGCAGTCGGAACGGGTACGGCGCCGCCCGTTCGCAAGTACTCCGCGAAGTATTCGGGCAGCCCCGCCGCGATGATCCTCTGGCAAGTCGCTTCGATGTCATACGGCACGCGGATCTGTTCGCTCGTCACGTGACCATCTGAGAGCATCACGATCCGGTACCCGGCACGAGGGTCCCCGTCTTTAGGTCGTCCCACGCTCCCCGTGTTGATGAACTCGACGCCGTCTACGCTTCGTTGGTAGGGGACATGCGTGTGCCCAAAGCAGATGACATCCGCATGGGCGTCATACCTTCCTCCCTTCGTGTATTGTCTGAGGTAGCCGTCCGAACGGTTTTCGAATAGGTATTCGGTGATGCTGCGAGGAGACCCGTGGCACAGGAGCACGCGGCGTCCTTCGGCTTTCAAGCGCAGCTCGTGGGGAAGGCCTCGTAGCCACGCCTTGTGCTCCCGCGTTGTGTGGTCTCGAGTCCACGTAAACGAAACGTCGCTCATTTTGATGTCGAAGGCACTGATGTACTGGCAGCCGCAGTCGTCGCGGTCCAGACCGACGTTCTCGTCATAGTTGCCGGCCACCGTCGGATACCCACGGGCCTCCAAGAGGTCTTGGGTTTCGTTGGGCTCTGCCGCGTAACCCCCAATGTCTCCGAGACAATAGATCGAGTCGAACGGATCGTCAGCATGCCGCCGGTCGATGTCCGCGAGGACGGCCTCGAGTGCCGGCAGATTGGCGTGGATATCTGAAAAGAGTGCGATGCGAGTCGTCATGAGTCCACCTCGTCGTCTAGTCCAGGGCGTGGCCGCTCGCCGCGCACGAGTTCGTAGGTAAACGCCCCAACGATGGCGCCCGCGATCGGTGCCACAACGTAAATCCAGTAGTGTGCCCACATATTCGATGCCAGTGCCGGTCCGAATGATCGCGCGGGATTCATGGACGCCCCGCTGATCGGTCCACCAAACATGGCGTCCAGCAGCACGGTTCCCCCGACTGCTAGAGCTGCCGCCTGACCCACTGCCCGGTCGTCGGTAGCCACGGCCATGACGACGAACATCAGGAAGAACGTCAGCACGATCTCAAGCACCAAGGATTGGCCGTCCCCACCGCTTGGAATGGTCGCTCCAACGTGCGCGACGTCGCCGAACATCGCGCGCAGCACGAGTGCAGCGAGGGCTGCTCCGAAGAGCTGCGCGAGCCAGTACAACGGCACGCGACGGAAGGGAAAGTGGCGCGTGAGGGCAAATGCCAAAGTGACGGCGGGATTGAAATGCGCGCCCGAGATGTGTCCGATGGCGTAAATCATGGCGCCGATCACGAGCCCGAACGTGATAGCGACCCCGACGTGGGTTATCTGTCCGTGCGAGACCGAATCGATGACGATCGCTCCACAGCCCGCAAACACCAGGGTGAACGTGCCGACGAGCTCTGCGAGATATACGCCAATGACCTTCGCGTATCGCTCGAGGGCCGGAGTCCCCTGGTTCGGTTCGTGGGCCGGTGCCGGGCTAGCCTTCGGTTCTGTGATCGAGGCCACTCAGCGTCCGTTCCGTTCGATCAGGGCGAGGAGGTAACGAAGACGCACCGTCAGCTCCCGTGCGGTTTTCTCGAACGCCTCGCGACGCTCTACGGCATCTTCGATGATGGCGGGATCGGCGAAGCTCCAGTGAATGCTCGCCGGGTCATTGGGGAACAGCGGGCACACTTCGCGCACCCGGTCGCACACAGTGATCACGTAGTCGAACTGCTGACCCGTGAACTGCTCCATTGACTTCGCCTGTTGACCGGTAATGTCCAGGTCGTAGGTCGACATAACGGCGATGGCATCGGGATGAATTGATGATGGATCAGTTCCCGCGCTGTACACGTCCACGCGGCCGCGGCTGAGTTTCTTGAGCAGGGCCTCTGCCATCTGGCTGCGTGCGCTGTTATGCGTGCAAAGAATCAGAATGCGAGGCCGCTCCCCGACTCGGTTGCTAAGCGAGCCATTGGGTTCGACAGGGTCGATCAGGCCCGGATGGAGCGCATTCGCACTAGCCAGATAGCGGGTGTGAAGGTCCTCGAGCTGCAGGGAGTAATAAACGTCCCGGCCGTCCGCCGAGCTCCGCCGCTCCTCCACGAGGTGATGAGCGCGCAGCTGCCGGAGGTGATATGAAACGAGGTTGTAAGGCTCGTGAAGAAGGTGAACCAGCTCCTGCACTCGGTGATCGCTCCGTCCGAGTGCCGTCACGATCCTCCACCGAACGTCGTTCGCCAGCATCTTGATGACGCCGGGCGGAGCGGAAGGTGTATCGGATTCCGGCAAGAAGGTATCCCAATCCAAATTACTACAGTCTACATTGCAACGATAGCAAGTATCTTGTATGTCTAACAAACTGGGCCTGTCTAGACCTGTATGATGAACGCGTGATCTGGCTTCGACCGCCTTCCGTTCGTCATTGGATGGACCTACGCAAACCATCAAAGCCATTCGTGGCCCCCAGTCCTGGCGTTCGGCTTCAAGGCGGATCGGTCCGGCACCTACTACATTCACAACATCACGATCTACGGGGCCGGGGGCTACCGCCAGACGTGGCGACAATGGGGGCTGTTTTGTGTCAACGTGACCAAGCGTCGCTGCGACGCGGCGGATCACGCCATCATGAACCTAGACCACTAGTCGCATAACTCCGCATCGCTGACTCTTAGTCTAGGTCTAGTCTCTGGGCTAGCCACCGGCGCGAAATCTCGCCTTGCGCAGCCTGGAAGGCGCGGAGCGTCGGCAAACCAATAGGCGCCGGCTGGAGCGAGTTGTAGGTGAAGAACCCGGCGAACGTCGCCAGGACAGCATCAACCTTACTGGGGTCGGCAAAGTCGGCGCCGGGATACATGGCAAAGAACTCAGCGGGATCAGGACCTCCCTCCAGCTCGACGCTCGGCGCCATGCCGACAATATCCACCCACCCCGATCCGACGCATGCCTCAGGCCAATCGACGACGACGACGCGATCGCCGGTAAGAAGAATATTGTCCGCGCGGAGATCGAAGTGGAGCAGAGTCTCGCCCGCGGCGGCTTCAGCTGCGTGCGCTTCCAGGTGAACCAATCTGTCCAGGTGACGTCGCGACCACGCATCCAGACCGGATTCGTCTCCGCGAAGACGCTGCCAACCATTCAGCCGCTCCATCATCTTCTCTGCAACAGGTGCTACGTCAAGAGGGGAGGGCGTGAGCGCCTCATGCATCTCTGCGATGGCCGCAACCACCCGTTCAAGTTCCTGGGGACGCCATGGAAGGCTGGGCAGATGACCGTCGACGTCCTCAAACGCCAGGACTACCCAACCCCCTTGCCCTTCGTCGTACATCCAGAGCAATCGCGAGACCGGAGCGGCCGAAGGAAGCGCCGCCGCAATCAATGCCTCCCGCCGATAGATGTCGGGTGCTTCCGGATTCTGAGCCGGACTGAGAGCCTTGAGAAAAACATGTCTCCCGGTATCGGCGAGAATGCGCGCGCCTAGTCCGGGCGAGAAACCGCCTCGCTGGTTGCGAGCTTCGATGACACGGCCGCCGAGCCGCTCCTCGATTGCGTCACGAACCGTCAGAGGAAGGTCATCCCACTCCAGGCGCACGCCCTGGGCCCGTTCCATCTCAGATTGTATGGCATGGTGAATTCGATAAACCTCGCATCCGAGTCACTGAGATATGATCGCGCTCGCGTTCCTTCGGTGCCGGAGCCGTACCCTCTTTGGTTCAAGCTCGGATGAAGCTCCACGTAGCAGGAACCTCGAGTTGACGCGGTTCGCCGGTGAGGTCAACAACGCTCACGTTCAAGGGCTGAAGCATATCGTGGCGTCCCACTCCCTGGGAAAGCCGCGGCCATATGAATATCAGGTCGACGCCCTATGCCGGTCGAGGCAGAAGCGATGTACAGTTATGGTGATCGGGTGGGGCTGCTGCAGTACCCGGCCCACTGATTGCCGGACTGAGGGGCGGATACGCCGAGAGGAACCTTGATGAGTGCTCGTTTGTGCAGACGCCTCGCCCTTGTGTTGGCCGCGACCATGGTAGTCGTCTTCGCCCCGTCGTTAAGTCACGCCTCCGCTCAGAAGCTTGCGCCTACCTCCTGGCTGACTCCAGCGCAGCTGCTATCTCGCAGCTTCTCGCTATCTGCGGCCCGAACGTCCTTCCGCGCAACATGGGCCGCGACGGCGCATAGCAATCGGAAGCCCGTGTACTCGAATCTGACGGCGTTTGGAGTCTACCAGCTTGGATCCCCAAAATGGCTCGGAACGCCCGGGCCACGGCCCCCACGGTTTCGAGTGCACGTGCACGCCATTGGCGTGCCGGGGAAAGACCGGTGGGCGATCGTCGCCGGCATAGGAAACGTTGCCCGATTACGCGAAAAGAGCATTCCCAGCTGCGCCCAGAGCGATGTTGTCACTTCTCTGCTGAACATGGGGCCGACCTCCTATGGGCAAGTCCTGACAGGCAACGAATTCTCAGGAGAGAACCCGTATCCTCCAGTGGTACCCGAGAATACTTTCCCCCTAAGAATTCTGCTGGAACCTCTCCCCGGACAAACACTGAGTCTGCTGAGAGATGCCCGGTTGCAGAGCGGTCCGGCCTGGCACGTCCGGCTCGTTCAGACCACCCACGATACGGAGGCTGGAAAGCCCAAACTCCATGTACGGACCAGGACTGAAGCTGATTACTTCATTGGCATGCATGACTACACTCTTCGTCAGGTCCGGGTCCACGACAGGTTTACCGCGCTGGCGGACGGCGCTTCCGCGAAGCACGTCGTCAGCAGCTCGACTCTGCGCGCCACGTTCTTTGACTACGGCCGTCCGGTTCACATCCAGATGCCGCCAACCCAGTCCTGTTCAGGAACGTATACGAGGTTCGGACAGGTTCCCCGACGGTAAAGCAGCCGTCAGGCAATGCGAGGTCCCTCCGGCGCAATCCTCAGACGAGAACCACTGCCCGCATCCTTGGCAACGTGGCCTTCCGTCACTGATTCCCCTAACAAACGGGCCTTACATGACAAAATACGCACTAGATTCAACGAGAACTACGCCGTTGAGTAAGCCTGGCCGGCGTGAGCGCCCCGGCATTTTGAGGACCAGCACACCCCTCAGGGTGGACATTCCGGGGCTATGGCCGTCCTTACTACGCATCGACGAATACATAAGGCTGTGGGGGCGCCTGAACCCCTGGCATAAACGCCGGCCACCGGCATAAGATAGAGAGTCACCGCGCGGGCATGGTTTAACGGCAGAATAGCTGCCTTCCAAGCAGCAGGTGCGGGTTCAATTCCCGCTGCCCGCTCCATCTAGTTATTGCGCAGAGCCGCCACAAAACAGGTATTGACAAGAACGAACGTTAAACGAACGTTAGTAGTTACGAGAGTTGTAGATAGGATCGTCGCTGCAAAACCTCTGCAATTATGTTTTTGAAGGGGCTGTGGGGGGGTTCTTCAACCGGGGCGAAGGCCGCGTTCATTTTCTGTCTGGCGTCCTTATAGCTGGTAGGTGCGACATGGGTATACAGCTTCTGACCAATGACCCGCAAGCATAGCTCGATAGAGCTAGCGACATCGATGCTTGATGCTTTTCCGGCTTTTACCCAGAGATTTGGCCGAAACTAAGGCGCTTGACGAATGCTCTCAACCGTCGCATGACGCAGTTATTCGCGAAATCCGGTCGTAAAGGTGTTGAATGGATGCCGCGTCGTGCGCATGAAAGACCGCCTCGATGCCGATATCGACGACCCGGTGGTCGGCCGCCACCCTTGAGCTGCTCTACGTGTACGGGGTAGGGGAGCAGATCCATGTCGAGGATCTTGCCGATTACCTGGCCGGGCGTGGGCGCCGCGACCCACGAGAGTTGGTGGGACGAGCTTGAGCCTGCCTATCGAGACCTGGCGGCTGACTTCGGTTAGGCATCGGCCGTCGAGCTGCGGTAGTGGAGGAAGGCGACACCACTGCGGAAGCGGCGTTCGCCGACCAGTTCCGGCTGAAGGCGAATGTTGTCGGGCAGTGCCCGTATGCCACCTCCGACGGCGACGGGCGCCAGGAATAGCTGACACTCGTCGACTAGCCCGGCCATGAAGAGCAGGGACGGAGCGGGATGCGGGCAACGGCATTGAAGGCTTCGACGACCAGGTGGGCCTCGGGACGGCTTTGAGTCCAGCCGAGGGAGCACCTGGGAGAGCGCACGTCTGGACTCGTACTGAACATCGTTCAGGCGTTTTTGGCCTGGGATCATTGCAAGTCAGGCAGTCTTGCGGCGCACTAGGTTGAGCGGTAGAGCTACGTGTTTGGGTATAGACGATGCATGATCGGCAATGCGTTCGCGCAGCAGTTGGGCCGCCACGCGCCCGGACTCGTCTAGGTGTTGCCGTACGGTTGTCAGTCCCAAGTAATCGGCGAAATCGGCGTCATCAAAGCCAACGATTGCCACGTCCTCAGGCACCCGGAGACCTTGTTCGGCGACAAGGGGAAGGATATCGGCGGCGCCGATGTCTGAATTGACAAAGATCGCAGTAGGGGGCGCGTCGAGACCGAGCAGATCGTGTGCTGATTGGCGTCGCGTGGGTGAATCGTACCCGAGCTTGACATAGATATCGGGGAGGCCGACACCAGCATCACTCAAAACCTCGCGGAAACCCTCGAGGCGACGAACATCAGGAGTCGGGAATCCGGAGTATCGCTCAAGGGGCCAGGCGAGGCCGAGAAATGCACACCGCCGGTGGCCGCGTTCCACGAGATAGCGGGCCACCATGCGACCACCCTCCCGATCGTCAATCGTCACGCTGGAGATGCCTGGTCGGGGGTATTCCACCAGGACGACTGGAAAGTGCTGCTCGACCAGCTCCTGCGCCAGGTGATCGGTGACGGGCACGTCAACCAGAATCAAGCCGTCGACTTTTCTCGACAGCGCCAGACTGTCCACGTAGCGCTCATGGAGAACGGCTGAGTCCCGACCATGGACGATAATCTCGAAGTTATCTCCCGCCGCGTCGATAATGCCTCGTAGTCGCTGCATGCTTGAACCGACGGACGTGAATGGCCCGACTACCCCGACGCGCTGGGTTCCCCGACGGGCACGCGCCGCGGGTCGCGGTTTTTGGGGAACGAAGGCGAGGTCGCGCACGGCGGTTTGCACGCGGGCCAGTGTCTCGGGTCGAACTCGATGGGGCGAGTTCAGAGCCAGTGAGACGGTCGAGATACTCACGCCAGCTTGCCTCGCCACTGTGTAAATGGTGGGAGTGCCTCCCGCGGTCCTGTGTTCTCCTGCCACTCGCTCCTCCTCCAGAGTCTCCTGCAGAGAAATGTCGGATGCCCACGCTCGACGGGCACAGACCTGTCGGGCCAGTCGGCGGGCTACGTGTGCCACTGAGGGCAAAGGTACGTTCTTCGGTCGAAGATGATTGGTTCGTCTATGGCCTGTGCTGCAAAATTCGCCGTTGCACCCTGCTCCGCACCTAGAAGTCATCCCTTATGCGCCGGGTGCTATAATCCATTCTAAATGTTCGGTGATACTTCGATCGAAGAAGGAGAAAATCGAATGAAAAGCCTACTTGGACGTTGTGCCGTTGGCGCTGCCGTGTTGGGACTGGTCATTGCGACGTGGGACCGTCCTGTTCTCGCGCAGGGAAGCAGAGGGGCTGCCTCGTCAAAACTGGCTCCCCCAGCCGTTCCGGCCGATATTTTGCGGGCGGCAAAGAAGTACGCGGGCCAGTCGATCGTCTTCTACGGCCCCAACGTGGGTGTTGAGGAGAATGCAGCCAAGGCGATGGCGAGCAAGTTCTCGGCGCAGACGCGCGTGAAGGTCACGTTCAACCCGATGCCCACCAGCGCGACTGACCAGTATGCCAACTACCAGCGCCTGCTCACCTCACACTCCTCGGCCCTGGACGTCCTCGACCTAGACGTCATCTGGCCGGGTGCGTTCGCGCCGTACCTGCTGAACCTGAAGTCCGCCGTGGCTAAGGAAACCAGAGGCATGTATCCCTACCTGATTAAGAACAACATGGTCAAGGGCAAGCTCGTCGCCATGCCGTGGTTTGAGAATCACGCGCTTCTCTGGTATCGGAAGGACCTCCTGAAGAAATACAAGATCGCCCATCCGCCGAAGACCTGGGACGAGTTGGCAGCCGACTCCAGGAAAATTCAGGCCGGTGAGCGCCATAGAAATAAGAACTTCTACGGGTACGTGTTCCAGGGCAATGCTTACGAGGGCTTGACCTGCGACGCGACAGAATGGCTCAAGTCGAGTGGCGGAGGCACGTTCATCACCTCGACTGGGCGGGTAACAGTCAACAACAAGAGAGCAGCCGCGATGCTGAACAAGGTGCGGAGGTGGGTCGGGATGATCTCCCCCACCGGTGTAACCGCCTATCAAGAGAACGACTCGATGAACGCTTTCTCGTCGGGCAACGCCGCATTTCTCCGCAACTGGCTCTATGCTGGCACAATCTCCGCTCAGTCACCGGCCACCAAGGGCAAGTTCGCCGCCGAAGCGCTGCCGGCGCAGCCCGGCTTCGAGCACGTAAGTACCTTCGGCGGAAGCATCTTGGGCGTGAACAAATACTCCAGGCACCCGGGCGCTGCCATCCAGTTCGTGCGCTACATGGGCAGCGTGCCGGGCGAGAGATACTGGACGCTCGCGGCCGGTGACCCGCCGGCGGTCGTTTCGGTCCATAACAGCAAGGCCATCCAGAAGGTGCAGCCCTGGCTCAAGATCCAGGAAGGCGGTGTAGCGCGTCCATCAACCGTCCTAGGTACGAAATACAATCAGGCGTCCACCATCATTTTCCAGGGCGTCAATGAGATCCTGCGCGGCACCAACGCGAAGAGTGTGCTGCCTGGGATGCAGCAACAGCTTCAGGCGTTGGTGAGGTAGGCGCCACGGCCGGCGGCCTGGAGTACCGCCACCTCGGACAATCCGGCCTGCTCGTCTCGAACCTCTGCCTGGGGACCATGACCTTTGGGCGAGAGGCGGACGAGCAGGCCTCCCGTGTGATGCTCCAGCGCTTCGTCACGGCCGGCGGGAACTTCGTTGATACTGCTGACGTGTACTCGGCCGGCGCCTCAGAGGAGATCACGGGCCGTGCCGTCAAGGACATCCGACATGAGATCGTGCTCGCGACGAAGGTCGGCATCAGAATGGGCGAGGGTCCGAACGAGGTCGGGCTATCTCGGAAACACATCGCAAAGGGAGTCGAGGACAGCCTGCGGCGCCTCGGCACCGATTACATTGATGTCTACCAGTGCCATGCGTGGGACCCCGAGACACCCATCGTGGAAACGCTTGAGGCCCTGACTGATCTCGTCCATCAGGGGAAGGTGCGCTACGTCGGCTGCTCCAACTTCACTGGCTGGCAGATCGCCGCGAGCGGCGGTCTGAGCCAGGCTCGCGGCTTGCAGAGCTTCGTGTCACTGCAGTCGCAGTACTCGCTGGTGGAGCGCTCCATCGAGTACGAAGTCGTACCGGCCTGTCTCCGGCACGGACTGGGTATTCTCTCTTGGGGGCCGCTGGGCGGTGGCTTCCTCTCGGGCAAGTATCGGCGCGGTGAGCAACCACCAAAAGGGAGCAGGATTGCCAGTGCCGAGGAGAGCTGGGAGGAGGCCTGGCAGCGCCGCGCCACGGATAAGAATTGGCAGATCCTCCAGACCGTGGGCGACATCGCGGAGGAGACCGGCAAGACGTACGCACAGATCGCGCTCAACTGGTTGCTTCGTCGACGCGGGGTAGTGGCAGTAACCATCGGGGCACGCACCTTGCCCCAGCTGGACGACAACCTCGGCGCAGTGGGCTGGGAACTTACGGCAGACCAGGTGCGACGGCTGGACCAGGTGAGCGACCCACCCAGTTTCTACGCATTTCGCTAACCGTCCCGATCGGTTGAGGAGGCCAGACGTGGGTCAAGAGTCGGTGACTCAGACGGTGCGGCCGACGACTGTCGCACACAAGGGCCGGGCCACCGAACTCCAGGCAAAGCAAGCCCGATTGGCGTGGCTGATGCTCACGCCGACCATCCTTGCCATCGTCTTCGTGGCCTTGTACCCGTTGGGGCGCACCTTCTACGACAGCCTGACGGACGCGAGCTTCGGCGCGGCTACGACCCACTTCATCGGGTTACAGAACTACCAGAGCCTCATCGACGATACGCAATGGTGGACCTCCGTCCGGGTGACATTGAAGTTCACGGTCATCACGGTCGTCTCCGAGTTCGTGCTGGGCATGATCATCGCCCTGGTGGTGAACTCGAGCTTCCGAGGCCGTGGGGCGCTGCGCGCGGCCATGCTGGTGCCGTGGGCGATCATCACCGTTGTCAACGCCCAGATGTGGAAGTTGATGTTCAACGACACGTACGGCGTGTTCAACGATATCCTCGAGCGGCTCGGGGTAATTCAGACGGGCATCTCCTGGACCACGTTGACGAGCACGTCTCTTGCGTCTGTCTCAGTGATCGACATCTGGAAGACGACTCCCTTCGTGGCGCTGTTGCTGCTAGCCGGCATGCAGCTCATTCCCGGCGACGTCTATGAAGCAGCGCGCGTGGATGGTGCGAACAGATGGCAGCAGTTCTGGAGAATCACGCTCCCCCTGCTGCGTCCCGCGATCCTCGTGGCACTAATCTTCCGCACGATGGACGCGCTGCGCGTCTTCGACGTCTTCTTTGTCTTGTTCGGCAGCCGCCCAGACACCATGACAATGGGCATCTACGATCAGGAGAACATCGTGAGCTTCGGCAGGATCGGATACGGGGCGGCAATCAGCGTCGGAATCTTCGTGGTTCTCGCCATCGTCATTGCAATCTACGTGTCTGTTCTGAAGGTCCAGAGATCGTGAGCGCTGAGTCGCAGGGGAAAGCCGCCCGGATGGGAAAAGGCAGTATATTGCGGAGAGTTCGGCTTGATCGAGCCTTTTTTTGGCTCCTTGTGTCTGTGATCGTGGTGTACCTCCTGTTCCCGTTCTACTGGGCAGTTCGAACCTCGATCACGCCAGACAGTGAGATGTACCTCACGCCCGTTCATTACTGGCCGGACAACCCAACGCTCCAGAACTACGCGAACGTCTTCTCCAGCAGCGACTTCCTCGTCGCGCTGCGAAATTCCGCGATTGTTGGTGTTTCGGTGACCATCATCGCGCTAGTGATTGGGGCGACGGCTGCGTACGCTCTGGCCCGCTTCCAGTTTCGGGGCCGCACGTTCATGCTGTACCTCATCTTGTCGATGTCGCTGTTTCCGCAAGTTGCCGTGCTCGGCGCGCTCTATCAGATGATTACCACCTTCCAGTTGTACGACACGCTGTACGCGTTGATTCTCACGTATTTGATCTTTACGCTGCCGTTCACCGTCTGGGTGCTGACCAGCTTCTTTCAGGGCATGCCCCGGGAACTGGAGGAGGCAGCGTACATTGACGGCGCCCACCCCTTCCAGACCTTTTACAAGATCATGCTGCCACTCGCGGCGCCCGGGATGGTCACCACTGGCCTACTAGCACTAATTGCCGCCTGGAACGAATTCCTGTACGCCGTGTCCTTCGAGTTCAGCCCCAGCCACTTCACCGTACCGCTGGCCATCTTCAATCTGACCCAAGGTGAGTCGAGTGCCTACGAGGTCCCGTGGGGCAACATCATGGCGGCGACAGTCGTTGTGACCGTGCCGCTGGTCGTGCTCGTGCTGATCTTTCAGCGCCGCATAATCGCGGGGATGACGGCAGGAGCGGTGAAGGGGTAGCCGCGACGCGCGACGATCCTGGGGGTCTGCCGGGGGGCACCGCAGCGCGCTCGTGTACGTCGAAGGAACTGGCCAACCAGCCTTGAGTGTCGGCGAGCGGCAGCTCGACGCAGCCTGCCGTGATGGCCGCTGCGAAGTGGTAGATGATCGCGCCCCGATCACTCCGAGGCTCAGCCTGGGTGCAGTACGTGGAGCGACATGGCTGGGGCAGGCTCAAGCCTCCCGGCCTCTGTTTCGCTTGCGCGCGGCCCGTGCCTTGCGCCCGCGCTGCGACCGGTCATCCAATGGTCAGGATTCCTCTGGAATCTCAACGATGGCCTCGGGCCAGGTTGTCGTTGGCGAGTATCCAGAGACCACCTCAACGCCTCCTGGAAGTTACCGTGCTCGATTCCCATGGTCGCCACGTCGAAGCTGGCGTCCCCGACCGGCACATAGCAGCCGTAGTAGCCGTCGTGCACCATCGGGCCCGTGTCCGGATCTCCGGTCTCGCGTTTCCCAGCCTGAGCCGCCCGTCGCTCCGGCCAGATGGACGCGCGTAATAGCAGCGCTTACAGATGCCGACGAAGTTTCGGCCACGAATACACCTGTTCGTCCGGCCCCAGGCGAGGGAGCGCTTCATTTCGCTCTTCAAAGACGTTCTCGGTTGCGACGTCGCTGAACTGGATTTCGGCCTCGCGTACCCGATTCTCCTCGTATCCTTCCCTGATGGCAGTAGGTTCAGCGTTGAATTTTCCGATCTTGCTCCGAAAGAGAAGGATGGAGGCAGCGTAGACGACACATCAGCGTCTCGAGGAGGGTGGATCGAGTTTCGCACGACTGATGTCTCCGGATACCAACAAAAGCTGCGAGAGGCGGCCATCCCGGAGTTCCGGCACCCCGGTAGCAACCATGTGTACTTCAGCGCTCCCGGCGGGCAGGTGTTCCGCCTGATCGACGTCTCCTACGTCGGCTCTTAAGGTGAAGTGCAGGCGCTCTACCTGCTGGCCCTCAGTCCCGTCGCCGAGACCACGGGCGACGAAAGCTCCTGCGGATTCCGACCAGGACGGTCCACCGCCCGACGCCATTGGAAGATGTAAGCCCGCCTGAGCTACGCGTGGCAATATGCAAGCTGAACCAGCCTCGCGAGCGATCTGGGCCGCTCGGCATGCAGCCTCAAGTGACCGGAGCTCGGACCAAGCGACCGCAGATTCGCTCACCTCGGTTCGAATCCCGTGCTGCTCCCAGTCCTTCGTCGAGATCCGGCTCACGGCCGTCGGGTCTCGCCGGGCGGCCGCGTGTAGGTTGACGAGAGCACGCATCACGCGGGCGGGACTAGAAAAGACTCGCGCCACCTACAATGAGCGGCCACGACGGCAACAGCACAGCAAAACGTTCCTGAACGAGTCCCAGCGTTTCCCGCCTTTTGCCGGTCTCGAAAATAGACATTCGACCCCGCCACGGCGACTACCATCACTGCGACTACTGTCAACCGAGTCTTCCATCCCCCGCTCGCTCGCGGTCGCCTGAAAACTACTGAGGGGGTCCCCCACTTTCGTGCTTCGTAGTGTGGGTAACGACATGGATGACTGGCAACTGAAAACTACTACTTCCATGCCCGGACAATCGCGGTCGCTGGAACTGAAAACTGAAAACTGAAAACTGACAACTGCAACTGAAAACTTCCATGACTGATCGCAACCTGAAGGTTACTGCCGAAACCGCTCGACGCTTCCTGGTCGCCCATCACATGGTCTCCCCCGCCCGTTCCTTAAAAGGTGGTCCCGACGCGATTCTCGAGGTGTTCCGCCGGTTGGGTTCGGTCCAGTTCGACCCGCTGTCGGTCGCCGGCAGAAACCACGACCTCGTGTTGCATGCCCGCGTCGCGAGCTACGACCCGGCCTGGTGCGAAGAGTTGCTCTACGGCCGTCGCGAGCTGTTTGAGTCGATGAACAAGGGGCTCTCGCTTCTACCAACCAGCGAGCTTCCCTGGTACCGCGTCTCGTGGGAGAGCCGCCAAGCCCAAGAGGTCCTCGTAGAGAACGCCCAGGTCGCCGTCCAGGTGCTCGACCGCATCCGCGAAGAGGGACCCCTCACCGCCCTCGACTTCGAGAGCGGCCGCACGACAAGTTGGTTCGGCACGCCCGTCAGCCTTGCCGCCGCTGTACTGGATGCCTACGTACAAACTGGCGTGTTGGGACTGGCGCGCCGGGACGGCAACCGCAGATACTTCGACCTCATGGAGCGGCTGTTCCCGACCGATCTCCTCCAACGGCAGGTTCCCCGGATGGAGCAGCTTCGGCACAAGCTGCTCTCACGCTACCGCGCGCACGGCCTGCTCGGCCTGTTCAGCGGTGCCCTCATCGGCGCCGGTCCGGCCAAACCCGACCCTAGGTTTCCCGGTCACCCGGGCCTGACCGCTCTCCGCCAAGAGCTGGTGAGCGCCGGCGAGCTGGTCCCAGTGGACGTCGAGGGCGTGCGCGGGAAAAGGTTCGTCCTCCGTGACGAGGTGGACCTGCTCCTGGCGCCGCCGGAGCCGCGTGCCGTCGGTCTCATTCCTGCCGCCACTGGATCCGTTGGTCTGGGATCGGAAATTCCTGCAGCCGCTGTTCGGCTTCGAGCACGTCTGGGAGGTGTATCTGCCCCAGCACAAGCGCCGTTGGGGATACTACGTGCTGTCGATCCTCTTCGGCGATCGCTTGGTCGGACGGATAGAGCCGCGCATCGACCGTGCGCAAGGACGCGTGCAGATACTCGGTCTCTGGTGGGAGGAGTGGTTTGATCCGCGTCGAGAGGAGGGTTTCGTCGATGCCATGCGCGATGCGTTGCGATGCCTATCTGGGATTTGCCGGAGCAGCCCGTCTCGATTGGGCCCGCATCTGGGCCGCGAGAGGCGGCTCCTCGGCTGAATGGTGCGCCGGGGGACCAAAGGACAGACTCCGCTGTCCTGCAGACACCGTTCGAGGTTCCTGGCGGTGCAGTCAGAGCGTTTTCTCCCACCGAACACCCTTTTCCGGCGATAAACCTAATCTTCTACCGCTGCACGACGAAGCAAAGCTCTTTCATGAACGGACCACGTGGCTGTCGATTCGGGAAGAGCACGTTGACATAAGCTAAGCAAAGAGCGCGTTCCTTCTGTGACCGCGTTCGACACTCCACTTTTTTGGCAGCTCTCAAACGTCGGGATGCGACCATCGGACGGCAACGGCGCAGCAACTTGTCTCCACCAGCCTCACGGTGGTTATAATGGGGTCCGGCGCGGATGAGCACGTGACCAAATACCGGCCAGGGTTTTAGGTCGGGGCGTGGTATTGTGCCAAGAGCACGTTTGTATCCATTGAGTTGGAGAAAACGCCTACCCATTTGTAGCCTCCGCGCCGGACTTTTTGATCCACACAGCGGACCAGGTTGCCGCCAATTGTCTTCCTACCTGCCTCGAGGTAGCCGATCCTTAGGTCCTTGAGTGACCCCCAGGCTGGTGCCCGCGGAGCCGCTCGCATCATGCTGGGTTCGGACCGGCTAAAAGCACGGCAGTGCATTGACGAACCTGTCAACGCGCATACCGCGTGTCTACACAGTCGTTTGACGGTGAGTGCTTTCAGGCAGCCAGGGGGAGGCGCCCTGAAATTTCTCGAATGCCTGCTGTCAAATCAGAGCGTCTTTTGCTCGACTATTGCAACTGAGGCGGCTGCCAACAGGTCACGCTGACTGCCTCATAGGTTCGAGGGTTCCCGTGGCGCGGACGTCGGCAGCCTTGATCAGGGCCGTTCCGTCGGCTCTCCGGGTGGTGGTGATGTAGGTCTTGTCTACCTGGTCGTGGTTGAACGCAGGTAGCAGCAAGCTATGTGGTGGCGTCGCGGTGTTTAGCGTAGGCGGTAGTGCCTCCGCCTGTAGCCTACTCCTGCCGAAGGCTGCAATGCTACTGACTGGCAAAATAGCGGGTCTGGACCTGGTGGGCGGGCATCCTGACATGTGCCAAACGGACGCCGACCCTTGCTCGGAGGCGCAGGTCGGTCCACAATACTGCGTAGGGAGTCTGTCGGATCTGTGTCGTGATGGGGGTTGGCAAATGGAGGTCGTACGGCCAGTCGAGTCTGGTCCGCGGTTGCAGAGCCTCGCTGACTCGATTGCAGGACGCGGAAGCCCGGAGTTAGATGCGTTCTGGGACGAGGTGGCGTCGGCCGGCACGCCGCTGATCGAGCCTGATGAGACTGATCCGAGCTGCTCGCTTGTCACGTTTCTGTGGCGAGCGAGTGGGGTAGTGGAAAATGTCGTCGTCTATGGCGGCTGGAGCAGGTTTCAGTGGTCGGATGATTTGTCGGAGATGCAGCTGGTCAGGTTGGGCGCCACCGATTGCTGGTACCGCACCTATCGCATGCCAAACGCGCTTCGCGCCCGCTACTGGTTTGGGTCGAACGATTCCCTCGAGCCTTGGACGAGCATATCCCACTTTCATGAGGCCAAGTGCCGCTTGGACGCCATGGTAGCTGATCCGCTCAACTCAACTGTTCTCGTGGGAGCCCACGTCCCGCTAGCCTCGGTGCTGAGCCTGCCCAGCGCTCCGCCCCAACCCTGGGGCACCGCTCGCCCTGGTGTCGCGCGCGGCACATTGCAGCGCGAAGCTTTCCACAGCGAGGTCTTGGGTAACGAGCGCACCGTGTGGACGTATCTGCCTCCCGTACACCGAGGATGGCGCCCGTACCACATGCTTGTGGCCTTCGATGGCGAGATCTACGTGGGCGTGGTCCCAACCCCGATAATCCTCGACAACCTGCTGGCCGCGGGTCGGGTTTCTAGCACGGTGGCGGTGTTCGTCGCCAATGCGGGTGCCACGGAGGAAGAGCAAGCGCTGAGCCGCATCAAAGAGCTGCTCTGCGATCCGGCCTTCGCGGCTTCCTGGCGCACAGCTCGTGCCATGGATTCGAGGTCGATACAACGTGTCCGTTGACCCCCAACATGCGACTATAGCCGGCACGTAGCAACGAGGGACCCTGCGGCCGCGTGTGGCCTGCGCCTACCCCGACGTCTTCGACGACGGCCTATCGCAGTCCGGCGCCTTTGCCTGGAAGGGTCCGCCCGATTCAATTCCTTCGGATAGTTCGGTCGGGGAGGAAGGGGAAACCGGGTGGATCATCCAGAGAGTATGCCGCCGGACACCGCCGAGATCTGTGCTTCTATGTCGACGTTGGCGTCTTTGATCTGCAGGCGTTTGTGGACTCCAATCGACGAATGCGGGACGTTCTTCAGGCCATGGGATACCCGCTACGTTACGCCGAATTCTGCGGTGGGCACGATTTCGCGTGTTAGCAGGGACGTTTGCTGAGGGATTGCTGGCTTTGCAGGAGCTTCGCCGGGCCAAGCCGTAGCGCTCGCAGCTTTTCTTGTTAGGCTGCTGAGATCTAATTTCTTCCGCGCCCCTTGGTTGACCGTCCAGCATCTTGCGCGTCCCTTGTTGCTCATACCCGTGGTTCCCGCGCCTGTATCCCGCTTGCTTCAGCGGAAGATTCGGCCCAGATCGCCCACCTGCTCGGCCCCGGCTCACGCTTGCTTCCCCTCTGCCCGAAGCCTCGTGCGCTGACCTGTTGACTTTTTGCAAACCAGGCCGTACGATTGGCGCACAAGGTGTCTGCCGGCCGCGAACGCGAAAACGATTGATGAGAAAGCGTTTGACGCCGTCGACAGCACCACTCCGAGGGCTCGGACCCATGCCTTCGTTTCCAGTAAGAGAGAAACAGATTGCAGAAGCGGGTGAGGTGAGGTAATGGCAAAACTGTACGTCAGAAGTCTCGGAATCATGGTGCTGTTCGTGGTCTTGGCAGTTCCTGGGGTCCATACCCGGGCGCAGACGATCTCGCGCGCGGGATGCGGAACCTGGCGATTGGTCTCCAGCCCACACCGTAAAGGTTCAATCAATATCCTTTCTGGAGTTGCAGCGGTGTCTCCAACAGACGTATGGGCCGTCGGTCTTACCGGGCGCTCGGCAGGGAGCGGCCAGGGCCAGGCGCTGATTGAACACTGGAACGGTATGCGCTGGGCAATCATCAACGGGCCCCGCATTGCGCGCTACGGTGGGTCGCTATCATCCGTCGCCGCCGTTTCCTCAAATGACATCTGGGCAGTCGGCCAGTCCACAACATATCCGTACACCTTGATTGAGCATTGGAACGGCGTTCGCTGGTCAATCGGGCCAGCCCCTCATATTCCCGAGCCGCACGGCAACGCCTTTCTGACCGGCGTAACTGCGTTGTCCTCGGCCGACGTGTGGACGGTCGGTGCCTCCGCGACCTCGACGCTGGCCGAACACTGGAACGGGGTGCGATGGGTGAAGATTCCCAGCCCGAGCCCAATCAAATGGCGCTTGCCCCCTGGAGGCGGAGAGAACACTCTGCTTGGTGTCTCCGGCTCGTCGGCATCAGACGTGTGGGCGGTGGGTGATTTCTGGCGAAGATTCGGCCACACGAAAGCACTGATCGAGCACTGGAATGGGCGCCGCTGGACCAGCGTGAAGGCGGCTCAAACGGGCGCGTCTGCTCAGGGTCTGAACAGCGTGAGTTCGCTATCCGCGGATAATGCCTGGGCCGTCGGGTCCCAAACCGTCGGCAGCAAGGGCACAACCCACAGCAAGCCGCTCGTCGAACACTGGAACGGCACCAGGTGGTTGGCTGTGTTGATGCCGAGGACTCTACACGGCCAAGGCTCTTGGTCCTCGCTTGGCGGCGTGGCCGCGCTTAGCCCTACCAACGTCTGGGCCGTGGGCGGCTCGTCAAACGACATCAACCAGCCCGAAGCGTCAACCCATCCCGTGATCCTTCATTGGAACGGGCAAGCCTGGCGGCGTTCTGAGACCCCGGTCGTGAACAGCTCGAGAGCTGAGTTGTCGGAAATATCAGGGACGAGTAGCAGTCTGTGGGCAGTCGGTTTCTCGGGCCTAAAGGGCCAGCAGACTGCGCTGATTGAGCATCGAGTTGGATGTTGACTCTTCAGTGAGGAAGTCTCCTTGATTTCTGTTTGCACCCCCTAGTGCTCGTACTCCGACAGCTTGAATCCTCGGGCACCAGAAGCGATGGCGGCCACGCGAACCTACCCGTTAGGCCAGGGGTAGAAATCCGTCGTGCGGTGTACACTCGTGCCAAGGCCGTTCATGACAGGTGCCAAATCAGAGCGCCTGAAACTCAATCGAAGCACCCCGGCCTCTCAAGCTCAAAAGGTCATAGCAAGATCGGAGGCAACCTGACAATCAGCAACTAGGTCGACGCCGAGCTGTTTATTGGGAACTGCAAGTGTCGCTTGAAATCGAAGGAGCGGATCATGAAGAAGCTCGTATCGGCGAAGAAGTTCCTATCGACATCTATTCTCGGCGCGATCCTGATCGCATTGATTGTCACAAGCGTAGCCGCGAGCGCCTCGCCCTCTCCACCGCCAATCCAGGGCAATAAGCTGGCAGTAGTTGTCGCCGCCGATACCGTTACGGGAGGCGGAACTCCGGCTCCGACGGCCACCTGCGCCCAGACGAATTTCTTTAAACGCGGCCAGCTTGCGGTCTTCCGGTCGTGGGGTGTCAATGTAAAGTCCGGCGGATACGCTTTGACCTCCAAGACCGTTGCTTCCGCAATCGTTAAAATCCCAGGGCAAAAAGCAATCCCGTTGGCCTGGGTCCAGGAGCCCCGCGGTGCCCTTCCCTCTCACCAGGTCTCCTACTGGGAAGCCGCCTGGTCCGTGCCCAAGTCGTATCCACTTGGCGTGGTGAACTTCGCCATCGTGTTCAAGACGAAGAAGACCGGGTCGCAGCGCTCCTTGATCGGGACATATACGCAGCACGGATTCTCGCCCTCGTCTCAGCTGCAGATCACGACCTAACCGGTAGCCGCCGGCATAGGGCAGTTTTCAGCAAGCAGAGCACGTCGAAAGTGAGGGTGCAGTGAAGAAGACGCTGTCGAGCTGTGCAGTTGCTTTAGTTTCAGTGGTCGCTCTGTCTGCGGTCGTGGTGCTGGCCGGCGCCTGGCTTCAGGCTCCCCTCGTGTCGGCAAACCCCGGCCATGCTGCGGCCAGGTCGAGCGGTCCGCTTGCGCTGCCTCCGCCGGCTATACCGGGCGTCCCTCGTCTGCCCGGCAAGATCGCCCGGCCGGCTCAACCAAGCCTCAACATGGGCATTCTCAAGGTCAAGCCGGACACTGGACTAGCCGGCACGCCAATGAAGATCACCGGCTCCGGCCTTGCCAAACATGCAAAGGTAACGCTGACGTGGTCGACCGCCAATTCGACTTGGGACGTCGACGCAAACCCCGGGACCGTAAACTACCTCGGCCGCCAGTCTACGAAGTTCGCCGTGGTCATCGCCAAAACCACGACCAATTCGAAGGGCTCCTTCGCCGTAAGGATGAGGGCGCCCGCCGATTGGGGCGGCCTGCACGATATCTATGCCGTCATCAATCATGTGCAGGTCGCGCACGGCGGATTTCTGACCGGGCGAAAGTTTACGATCAGCCCCCACAGCGGGCCGATTGGAACGCCCATCACCATCACCTACCGCGGCTTCGCTCCAACCCTCTATGAGGGCGGCGCAGCTCTGCTCTACGACAATCACGACGTAGGCGAGCTGATGTCCAACTGGACCCGAGGAACCGGGAAGGCCGTGATCCGGGCGGCCGGGCCAGTGGGAAAACACACGCTCGAGATCGGAGACGCCGTCGACTTTCTGTACCTGAACCTACAGCAGGCGCCTGACTCCTGGGCGGTGGGCGGGACCGCGACCTTCACGGTCACGAAGGATCGAGGCCGTCCACGACCGTCTATCGACTGGCCCGTACGAGTCGCCCCGACCGTGAGCGAGCGCACGACGCTGCGCAAAGGTGGCGTCGTCGCAGGCAGCCATACCCATGTCAAACTGGCAACGTCCGCCGGACAGGTGAGGAGTGCGGTCCGGCTCACTGCCACCGGACTAACGCCCCATGCCCCCGTCGAACTGGAGTGGTCCACGGTGGTTGGCAGCCGGGTCAACTGCACCTCAACGTGCTGGGCCTTTGTGTCGGCGCCTCTTGGCAAGGCGAAGCCCTCCGGCCACTCGCTGCGGATGAAGTTCCGTGTTCCGGACGGACTCGGTGGGTGGCATGTTGTGCAGCTTCTGCAGGGAGGCAAGACCCTGGCCCAGGTTCCGTTCTACGTCCGTGAGAGCGTCGTCGGCCACGGCGTCTCCTCGCTCGTGCTCAGAGAGGGACAGCACTTTACCATTCACCTCAAGGGTGTCGGCTGGACTCAGCTGGACAACACGGTGGGCGTGGATTATGACGACAGCTACATCGGCTACGGGTGTGGTTTTGCCTCGAACGGCGACGTTGTCCTCAATCTTCACGCGACCGGGGGCCCCGGAACGCATATCATCGACCTCTATCCAATGCTCTACACGCTTTCGCCGTCGTTCGCCAACACGCCGTACGGCTTACTGCCTGTACTGACGTACGGGAGGGACTACCCCGGTCTGGCGCTCGGGTATCGACTCCCGGCGATCAGACTGGCAATCTCGATTGTTAGGTAGGCAAAGAGACAGGACTACCACGACCAGGACGCCTGGGACCTGCAGCTTCCCGACAGCGGCAGGCAGATCCCATCTGCAGGCGTAGCGTCCGTTCACACGATCACCGGCCACAGTCGGTTTACACCAACGCTATCCCGCCTCACTCCAGTCCACCGGAGTGCGAGGACGAGTCGAGAAGATACATAAAACCTGACATCTGATTTTGTTAAGGAGACCGAATGAAGACTTTCCACGTTGCCGCTGTCCTGATGGCGGCGGCCATGGCCGCGGTTCTCGTCGGACCGGCGACCACGAGCGCGGCGTCCGCAAAGACCAAAACGGTTGCCTTTAAGGGCAGCTATTCGGGAACAGCTTCACTGCTCATTAGCGGCAGCACTATAAAAGTCTTGTCGGTTAAGGGCATAGGCTCCTCCAGCGTCGTCGGCAAAGGAACACTCTCAGGCACCGCAAAGGCCACATCGGCCAGCAGTGCCTGTGTGCCGTTCAAGGGCACCGGCAAGATCAAGGGCGTATCCGGAACCATTTCCCTTTCCACTACGTCCAAGGCACAGGGCTGCAGCTCGGGTCAAAGCGGGCCAGTTACGGTCACCGTCACCGGCACCGCAAAGGTCACCGGCGGCACAGGCAAGGCCAAGGGCGCCAAGGGCACCCTCAAGTTCAACGGAAAGCTCAAGCTCAAGAACACTAAGGGGAGTCAGACCGGAACCTTTTCTTCCGCGATGATCAAGGGCAGCCTTACGGTTAACAAGTAGCCCACGAAAGGCCAGGCTACAGGAAAGGCGAGTCGGCTGACATGAGGGCTCACGCATCGGAAAGCGCATTGATAGCTTTAGGACTGTATGTCTACTGAACCACCTGACCAAGGAATCTTCGCGGCCCAGACACGATCGTTGGCGGCGTTCCAGGTTTGGTGTTCCAGAAATCGATGGCCAGTCATGAATTCCCAAACAGCTCAGTACGCTGGGAGGCGGCTGCTCTCCGTCGGACAAACGAGTGGGCGGAGTCGGAGGGCGGGGTCAGGTGTCTGGCTCGTGTCCAGCATTTGACCGATGCTCGTGACCGAACGGTCGTAGTGGTCAAGATGGGGAAGCCGGAACTGATTCTCGACGAACTTTAGGATCGAGCGAAAATCGAGCTGATCGTGAGAGATGTGATGCGGCCTGGCAAAGGGCGAAATCACGAGCATAGGTACGCGCGGCCCCAGGGTGTTGTTCCAGGCCCCTTGGGAACGCGGCGGCGCAACGTGGTCATAGAAGCCACCGAAATCATCCCAGGTAAGGACGATCACCGTGTGGGGCCACACCGAAGATCTCATTATCCGGTTGATCTGGCCCACCGTCCAATTCTCTCCGCGGCACACGCTCTCCGGCGGATGCTCGCTGTCGATAACCGGGGGTGTCAGCCAGGAGATCGCGGGTAGTCGGTTGGAGCGGAGGTCACTGTCGAAGGCGGAAGGCGTCGAAATGTTAGTCGTCCATTGCTTCGACAAGCGTGTGTTCCGGAAGGCGTCAAGGGCATTCCACAGGTAGCCGAATTGCCCCGGTGGGCTGGAGTAGTACTTCCAGCTGACTCCGACAGCGTTGGCCTCGTCGACGAGGCTCGGTCCGTTAAAGCATGGGGATACAGCGTGCGTCACGCCATTGCTGAACGTGTGTACGAACGTACCCGGTTGCGCGTCGCAGCCCCAGCTGCGCGGCTGCTCCGGGGTCGTGATGACTCTGACGCCTTCGTGCTTCACCTTTGGGAAGACTGGATTGTCCACGGCGCGCATCGACCGGCCGGAAACCGTGACCAGGTGGTTTGGAAAGCTGGAGGCCGCAACGGTCGAGAAGAAGTGATCGGCCAGTCCGTAAGCCCCGGCATAGGCATAGTAATCTCGGACCGCCGAGGGGCTGAACTGGGAGTCCGCTACGTCCACCTTCCTCTGGACGGCGTGACTGACCGCCCAAAATCCGTTCATCTTACCGTCGTTGATCGCACGCATGGCAGCCCACTGCCCGTGGCCTAGGTCATGTTCGAGGACATCCGGTGTCGTAGCCAGCGGAACGACCCGGTTCTTCACAGAGGCGGAACGGGCTCCGTCGGCGCCCGGGAACCGTCCAAAGAGATTGTCGAAGCTGTGATTCTCCTTGACGATGATGATGACATGCTGAATCGGACCGCAGATTCTGCCCGAGCAGCCTGAGGCGGATCGGGTTAGACCTGCTGCCGCGGCCAGCGACGCACCGGCGAGCAAAAGAACCGCGGCCAGAAGGACAAGAAGATATCTGGTCAATGTGACATCCGCTTATAAGCGTACAAGCGACTGCGCTCGTCTGTCATAAACAACATCCGACCGGCGACCGCGGGATACTCCCAGTGCACGTTTCCGATCGAACCTCCCGACCCCGGCTGGGTGCTGGACCAGAGACGCCGGCCGGTGCGTGGGTTGTACGCGGCGAGCCCGCCGCTGTGGGCGATGTACAGTATCCCGTTCGCGATAATCGGTGAGGTGAAATGAACGCCGGCGAACCGCCACTGGACGACCGCTCGTGGGCGCCTGCCATCAAACTCAACCCGGTAGGCCGCCACACCGCAGTCGTCGGCGATTATGGTGAGGACCTTACCGCGCGGCCCTCTCCAAATCGCGGGCGCCGTTAGCACCGCGCAGCTAAATGGAGAGTTGACCGTCTCGATCTGCCCTCCGAGGCGGCCGGGTGGGGTAGTTCCTGCCCACAGGCGTTGATTGAGGAGCCAGACAACCTCCGGTCCGCCGTTCGATCCCGCGGGAGCCTTGCCGGCCTGCAACGCGAGCCGCAGCGTCCGTCCCCGCCACCGCACCGGCGGCAGTAGGGCAGGAGTTGTGCTGCCCAGGTCGAGATCCCACTGGGCGAGGTAGGCCTGATTCTCTGGAGTGAATGAGCCCAGCAGCTTGGCGCCGCCCTTTGACAGCTCGACGATGCTGTCGCCCCAGTTTGTTCGACCATTCCACGGTCCATCGCCCGTCGCCAGAACTATGTTGCCGTTTGACGGGTCTCTCTCAACCCCCTCCCGACCCCATATGCCTGACTCGTCGAACCGGCAGTAAGGGGCCTGTTTGGGCGTCGGGTTAAGCAGGTGCCGAACGTTGGAGCAGACGCTGTTCCAAACGGTCTCGCGACCCGTGAGCAGGTCGATGGTGACCAGGTGACCGTCGTAGGTGCCGGGGTGTCCCGTGTATCCGCTGACCGGGACATAAAGGTAGTGCCCTAGTATTCGAAGGCCTCCGGACGATTTCTCGTACCAGGAGTTGCGCGTGAATCGCTCGGGCCAGCCATGCCCGCTGAACTCGCGTCCAGTACTAAGTGCGTAACGGTGCACCCGGCCGTCAAGCCCCGAGCTGTACACCCACCCACCGGCAACGGCGGGCGTTGCCGTGGTGCAACGGGACCTGCCTCGAGTGGACCTTTGCCAGAGCAACCTGCCCGTGCGTGCCAGGAAGGCGTACGTCGTCGACTCCCGAACGAGGTTCCCCGGCTCGCAGTCGCTGTCGTTGTTTCCTGCCAGAACGACGACGATCGACTGTGGCTTGCCGTGGTGCGCGACCGCCACCCGTCGTACTATCACCGGCCTCGAGTCGGCATTCTCGTCGAGGGTCGCCTTCCAGACTTGACGGTATCGCAGCGAGGGACTGCTCGCTGAGCCGTGTCCTGTCGGACCGCAAGCGCACAGAGCACAAGCGAGTGCAAGGATGACCAGTGTCTTCAAGATCTAACCTGCCAAACGGGATACGAGGAAACCATCACATCAGGTTATGACTAAATCTCGCGCGGCTCGTACTGGGTCACACCAGGATGACGGATGGCGCGACCAGGGGTGCCCGCGTGTTGTCGCTTCCTATGCTGATGGTTCGAGTAAACTGGCTGTATGAAGCGTCTACTTGGGCTCACGGCCCTGGTCGCCTTTTCCATCCTGTCGCTGTGCGGGTGTGGCGCGAAGGCGGCGGCGAGCGTGCCGTTTGTCAAAGTCAAGTGTCCCGCCGGAGCGCCGATGGTCAGGCATCCCGACAAGGCTGCCTGGGACGCCTTGCCGGCGATAAAGATCAATCCCGCCTTCAGCTGGACCGCCTGTATCCAGACGACGGCCGGCAACATCGTCGTGAACCTCATGCCCAAAGCCGCGAAGAAGTCCGTGAACGCTTTCATTATCTTAGCGAACCACAAATACTACGACGGCGGCAGCTTCGATCGCGTAATCAAGAACTACCTGATCCAGGGTGGCCAAAAGCATGCGCCTGCCTTTACCTTGCCCGTCGAGAACGCGGGCAACAACTTCCTGAGTTCGACTGTGGCGCTTGCCCATTCGGCGAACGGAAGTGATTCGGACGTCGGCCAATTCTTCATCTGTCAGGGTAGTCGGTGCGCCCAGCTGGACGGATCAGGAGCGCACGGCCGCGTGGGCTACGCCGTCATCGGATCTGTTTCGAGCGGGATGAAGGTCGTGGATAACATTGCCAAAAGCCCCGTTCGCCACGGGTCAAGCTCGACTCCTCAGGACGTGGTCCGCATCAAGGCAATCCGGATCTACAACTCCTACAATCCCCCGTACTCCATAAGCAACGACTCAGGTTCGTAGCCCGGGCCGATCGCACTCCTCGCATCCCGTGCAGCGATGCATGCCGTGCGAGTTCCGGCTACGGTCGTGATGCGTGACAGGAGAGCCGGTAGCTGCAAGCTCGCTAGGACCGTGACCGGATGCCCCCGGATTCGATAGACGCAGCTTATGGTGCGTCTGTCCCAGACAAAAAAACGTCTATTCGACACCGGAAGTTCCCTGGTGTAAGCTGAGCACTAATGCACCGCGGCCCAGGCCTGGGCTCACACCGGGCGATGTTGCTGCCGGAGCATCTCGAGATCATTCGCCAGACGAGGGGGCTCTGACAAGTGACCATCGCGCTGCAAGGTGTGACCAAGCGGTTTAACGAGTTCACCGCCGTGGAGGCCGTTTCGATCGACATCGACGATGGAAGCCTAACTTCAATCGTTGGGCCGAGCGGAAGCGGAAAGTCAACCCTGCTGCGCGTGATCGCAGGTTTAGAGCGTCCCGAGGCGGGACGTGTTTTCCTATTCGGACGCGACGTGACGAAGCTCCCGCCTCAAAAGCGGGAGGTGGGATTCGTGTTTCAGCACTACGCCGCCTTCAAACACATGACGGTTCGGGAGAACGTCGCATTTGGTCTAAAAATTCGAAGGCGTCCCCAGCAGGAGATACGTTCGCGAGTCGAGGAGCTGCTCCGGCTCGTGCAGATCGCGGGGTTTGCGGATCGGTACCCAGCCCAGCTATCAGGTGGTCAGCGGCAGCGCATGGCTCTCGCGCGAGCCCTGGCGGTCGAACCCAAGGTCTTGCTGCTGGACGAACCCTTCGGCGCACTCGACGCCCGTGTACGGCAGGATCTTCGAAGCTGGCTTCGCCGGCTTCACGATGACGTTCATGTCACGACCATCCTGGTTACCCATGACCAGCAGGAAGCAATGGAGATCTCAGACCAGGTCATCGTCATGAACCACGGCCACGTGCAGCAGGCGGGAAACCCGCGACAGGTCTATGACAATCCGGTCAATGAATTTGTCATGAGCTTCGTGGGCGATGCGAACCGAGTCGGAGACCAGATGTTTCGGCCACATGACCTGACGATTAGTCTGGAGCCAGGCGAGGGCAGAGTCAGCGGGCTAATCAAGCGAGTGGTGTTCCTGGGCTTCGAGGTTCGGGCCGAGGTCGCCATCGATCAGGAAACGATTCGGGTCCAGCTTACCCGCCAGGAGGCCGATCGCCTTGCTCTTGCGCCCGACCAGTATGTGTACGTCACGCTGGATGGCAGCAGGAGGTTCGCCTCGGCTGACGACGAGCCGGCGACAGCCGTGGCATAGGAGCTGGCTGCTCGCGCAAGATTCGGAACTCTTCTTCCGCCTCGTTCCTCACTTGCAGTAGAAAGGCCGCGAAAGGTAATCCTTTCGCGGCCCCGGCGTCGAGCGGTCAGGAGCTCTGACTGCCCGACAAGCTCAAGCCCTGCTACCCCCTGAACGTCTTCTCCTTTCTCTGAACCTGACTGTCGAAGGAACCGGCTTTGTTGGGGCTGACAACCGTCACCGACGCCTTGAACGTATAGGAACCGCCTGCCGCGCTCTTGAACGATTTCTTGGCGTCGACCTTTCCGAGGTGAAGCCTCTTGCCGGTCAGGGTTTGAGTGCTGTGTCCAACGAGCTTCGCACCGCGGAATGTTCCCCATGCCAGCACCGCGCTCGAGCCCTTGACCAGCTTCGTGAACTTCGTCGCTATGGTCAGCGACCGCTTGCCATGGATTCTCTTCCCCACCTTCAGGGAAACGCGGAAACTGAGGGCCGGCTTGACAGTGTTATGGAGCGTGGTCGTGGTGGTGCGACCGTTTGAATGCTTGACGGCGACGTTCAGGGTACCGGCGCCGAGCTTCGACCAATTCTGTGTCGTGAAGGAGGCCTTGTCTCCCGGCGCAACCGCCATCGACGGTGTGACGAACGTCTGCGGGGCTCCGTGCGGACCGGCCCAGGAGAGTGCCAGCGAGTACCTGGCAGCGGGGCCGTGTGCTGGAGTGCCAGGCCGTCGCCCGCAGGGTAAAGGACATCGTGTCGCCGCGCCCTGCGCCCAGCGAGGTAACGACCGTGGCCGTTCGCTCGGTTCCATCGGCCGCTCGAACGTAGAGGTGAGTGGTAACCGGACGCGTGGTGCTCGCGTTTGCTCCAGCAGGCATTCCAGTGAGTGCGCCAAAGCCGACACTCGACCTTTGTGGGTCCACAGCCACGTCGTCGACCGTACCCTTCGCCGAGCCGGCTTTCATGGACACCCCCATTCCGCTTCCGAAGAGCGCGTTGGTGTACTGACCCGAGCCCGTGCCGACGATGGTTTGTTTGTACGTCCCCGTCTTGCCGAAGAGGAATATGTCGGATCCAGGCTTGTTGGTGCCCGCGAGGTCTGCAAACTGGTGGCGCTGGGAATGCCCGTCTTGGAGTCCGTGTTGAGGGACCCGTCGGGTTGAGGAGCATGTGGCCGGCTGCGTCGGTCACCTGCGACGCCTGTGCCGAGCCAAAGATGAGGTCGAACAGTCCCGATATGGTGGTCGGCAAGGTGGGGTGGACCGGAACAGTGCCGTAAGGAACGACGACCAGAGACCCGGGGCCGGCATGCCAGGCCGGCGAGAATCCCGGGAACTCCCAGTGCCGTCGGGATGGACGGTTATCTGACTGCTGGTCAAAACCTCTTGATGCGTGAGCCCACTCGAGCTCTCCTCATCGGTCGTGTAGTTTTGGTTCGGATTGTACACGTCGATGAGTTTGTCGCCGTTGTTTCCATCCTCGACGTTATAGGCGACGACGACGTGGCCGTCAGTGCCGTTGCGGAGCTCGATGAGTGGATGGTCGTTGGCGTTGAGGGCTGCGTCCACCTGGTTGATGATGGAGTTCTGATCGCCGGTGATGGCGTTCTCAGTCGCCTGCGTCAGCCAGTCGTGCAGAGCTTCGGAGCTGAACTGCTCCATGTGGTGAGGTGTATGAAGTGAGAGACCGTACTGGATGGTCCTCCGGCGCTCTCGGGGCCCTTGAGATTCCAGACGCTGTTCACCGCCGGGTCCTGAGCGGGAAAGGCGGAATAACTCTGATCGCCATGGAGTAGCCGCTGGCTCCCGAGGCTGAACCCGAAACACTGGCCGTTCTGCCCTCCGACGTCGTTGACGACGCCCCAAAATAGAAGCGCGAACGGATCGGGGATGGGGTGTCACCGAGCAGTTGCTCCACGGCCAGCATGGGTTGACGCCCAAATGCGTCTGATCGTACCCGAACACGTCCGACACGTCGGAGAAGCTGTAGCCGCCTACATTACTCTGGAATTGATCTGAGTTCGTGAACGAGAAGCCGTTGGTATCGCGATAGTTGTCGACCTTGAAGGGAGGCGAGACCGCGGTACCAGGGGAGGTTATCGTCCCTCCCGCCGGGAAGCGTAGATCGGACCCGTGGTCGCCAGCCGGGAACGATCGCCTGCAGCTGCGTGCCGCCAGGCGAAACCGGAATGGCGTGAGCTGCGCCTGCTGGTTTCCAAAGGCCAGCTGTTGCATGCCCGGACAGAGCCCCTTGCCGGTCACGATGACCTCGGAACCGCCCTGGAGCGATTGTGGCGTGCGTCCCTCCGAAGGGCTGACCGACGTGATGCTCGGTGGAACCCGTGTGACGCTGACGTCGCCGGATTGGCTGGTGAATTGGCCGCTGGTGCCAATGACGTTCATGGTGCTCGCAGGTCCGCTGAAATCGGTTTTGCTCGTGAGAGTGAGCGTGCTCCTCGCCACGAACGTTCCGTCCGTCGGCAACTTCACCGTTGTCGGGTCAAACGAAGCCTGGTCGTCGGAAGGAACTCCCCTGGCCGTGAGAGTCACGTCGCCGGTGAAGCCCGGCGCGTAGCTCACGTACACCGGAAGTTTGTCAGTTGTGCATGGCGGCAACGGCTCGCTCTTCACCGTCGCAACCGTGAAGTCGCTCTGGACGACGAGCGTGATCGTCTTCTTGCTGGCGGCGGCTCCCACGGCCGAACTGCTCGGCTTGCCCTTGATGTTGAACGTCGGGAATGGGCCCGGGGCGGGAAGCGGCGCGCCTGGGTCAGCACTGACGGTCATCGTGGTGCTGCTGCCGCTCGCGGGGTTCGGATTGAAGGAAACGTGCACGCCCTTCGGAAGTCCGGCCGACGAAAACACAACCCCACCGCTCGAGCCGTTGTGCCGCTGGATCGCTACGACGTCCTTGGTAGAGAATCCCTGGCGGACCTGCACAAAGGAGCTGGCCGGCTGTATGTTGAAGCTCGGTGGAACCCCGGACGGCTTGTCGAACGTCAAGTTGTCGATCACAATGTTCGGATCACGGCCCGTGACGTCAAAGTGGTCGATGTTTGCCGATGTCGAGACGACCTGCAGCAGAGTCTGAGTGCCCTGCGCGGTTGGAACGTTTTCTGTGTCCGTGCCCACGACATCACCGGCGAGATCGTACGCCGTCAGAGTGACGTCCTCGGTAGTCGGCGGGTTGGCAAAGGTCGGAAAATAGCCCGCGTACAGGCTCAGGTGCCGCGCGGTGTTTTTCAGGACACCCCGGATCGAGGAGTTCGGGAACTCTCCATTTGCACACGAGATGTCCGCCACCTGATCGCCCGACTTGGCGCTCTGGCTTGAAACCTGTTTGATAACCGGGAAGCAATAGACGTTATTGTCGATGATGCCGCTACCGAAATCCACGCCTTGAGCATCGTACTGATTGCTTACTGCAGTGCCTCCTGGAAGGTCATCGAATGTGACGGTAGTCATCGTTGCCCCGAAAGCAGGGTTGCGTTGCTGGCTTGGTTGCAAGGTGCTACCGCATCATGAACATGCGAGGACTGTGCGTGTGAGTGTGCTTCGTGTCATGTGGTGCCTCCTGTGAGATGTGAACTGTATTTCCGGATTCGCTCAGTGTCGTCGTCGTTGGATTTGCTCGCCTGCCTTCCCAAGAGCACCGGTGGGGCGCGTCGGGCAAATTGGCCGCGGAGCTGGTTGGCGTCGAAAGCATGCTTACTGAGTACAGTGTGACGGCGCCGCCGGCGAAAAGCCACGACGCGAACCCAGGGTTTTCCCACGGAATGCTCACAGTGTGCCCGCCGATGTCCGCGTTTCTTAAATGACGCCACTGGAAGTCTGATTCGTGGATAATGTGACGAATAGTCAGAAGCGCAGTATGTCGGAAACACGCCACATCAAGGAGGTGAACCCGTGCCGCACGCCGAGAATACCGTCACGATCAACCGTCCGCCCGCGGATGTGTTTTCCTTCCTGGCTGACGGTGAGACGGCCACGCAATGGCGAACCGGCGTCGTCGCGATCAACAAGGTATCCGGCGAAGGTGTCGGTGCCGTCTACAAACAAACCATTCGGGGCCCCGGAGGTCGTTCCGTGGCGGCCGACTATCGCGTTACCGAGTTTGAGCCGGATCGCGCGCTTGCCTTTGAGGCTATCGCCGGCCCCGTCCGGCCCCATGGACGGTATGATCTGACCGAAAGCGGTGGATCGACGGTCGTGTCGTTTACACTCGACGCCGAGCTCGGCGGGCTCAAGAACCTCTTCATGCGACGCATGGTTGAGAAGAGCATGCAATCGGAGGTCGACGCCCTCGCCCAGCTCAAGGCCGTCATGGAGAAATGATGGCTAATCCGGCGGCAAGACGTCCCCGAGGGCGCCTACCAGCCGTCGAACCCTGCGGACCAGTACCTAACCAAACCCCTCGCGACGGCTTCCAGTGTCAGGCCGGATTGCTCGGTTCGATCTCGGCGACCACGAGGACGTAGCCGTCCGGGTCCAAGACCCGCATCTGCCGGAGTGGCCCAGGGGTGCCGTCAAGAATCTCCCCCGCATCGATCCCCGCGGACAGCAGCTGAGCCCGCAAAGCAGCCAGGTCGCGCGAGTACAGGTAGAACAAGACCCCCTGGCCCGCCGGGTCGATGGGATCCCCATCGGTGCAGACCATCAGCTCGGCCGAGCCAGCCTATCAGGCGTTAAACAGCTTCCAGTGCCCCTCGGAGACCACTTCGACAGCGCCGTCGGTCCATTTGATGGCGGTCTGATCGTCAATCGCGTACGCCGGCGCCGACAGGCCGGCGGCCCACTTCTCTGCGCCGGCCATGGAGTTGTCCGGCAGGTCCTCGTGATCCAGATGCGGAAATATCGAAAAATCGACGATTCCCAGCGCTCTATCGCCACCGGCGGGCGGCTTCCACTGGACGAACTCCTCTCCAATCTTGGGGGTCATCACCATGCTGCCGCCGCTGACTCCTACGTAGAGTCTGCGCGCAGCGATGGCAAGAGGTCCGCCAGTCCCGACTGCCGCATCCAGTGGGAGAGATACAAGGAATCGCCCCCTCCCACCAGCAGCGCGTCAGTCTCCCGAACCAGGGGGACCCAAAGCTCTTCGTCGATGCTGGGCAGCGCGGTAAGCTCCAGCACTCCCAACGACTTCCAACCCAATTCGCACATCGGGGTGGCGGCTCGTCCGGTGATGAACCTCCATGCCGCGCCCGGGACCGCCCATGGGATGCCCGTACGACGCGGTCGGGATGCACAGAGCATTGGACTCGGCAATCGGCTTGCCCAGTAGGTCGACCATCTCGTCGCGGATTTTCGCGTTCTTGATGCCGGCGGAAGTGAGCAGAAACTTCATGATGTCTCTCCTGGGTTTCATACTGAGCCATGCCGGGGCCCGCTCAGGTGACCGGCACCACGGGATCTTGCCGAGCTGCAAGTTCATTGTGGACGAATCGACGGCGACCATGAACCGGAGCAAGAGGCGCCACGGCCCGACGAACCGGAGAAAGCCCCGGTCGAATCACTCGACCGGGGCTTCGGCTGTCGCTTGGGAAGGAGAGATCCGACGGTCCGACGGTGCCGCAGCCCCGCCGGACCACCAGCTCGGTCTTCCTAGTGCAGCGAGATCGTGTTGAACACCCCCCAGCGGGTGACAGCGCCGGATCCGTTGATGCTCTGAGTGCCGACGACCGTTGGAATGTAGGCGTCCTTGACGAATAGGTAGAGGGGTTTGCCTTTATAGGTCACCTGGTGGCTGCCGTCCGGCCTCACAATGGTCCCAAGCGCGTGCTGATTGACGCCGGCCCCGGCTACAGGTCGTTCAGAGCTCAATACCGGTGGCCAGTTCAAGGCACACTTCTTCTGGCAGGCGCTCCCTGGACCATCCTCGGTTCGACTCTGAGATTCGGCCGAGCGAGGGCTTAACGTGTAGACGGGGAAGGTGCCGTGAGGCAAAAGCGAGAAATCATTGTCCATGGATACCGACAGTACCTTGGCGTTGCCGACGGTCTCGGGTTCCATATGAATTCTCCCCGTTGCAGGAATACCCCGCTTTGGCTTTACCAAGTACCAGGTGCCCGTCGGACTGGTCACTGGGTCGAACAGATTGGCCCCATCCGTTTCCCCTGGCCCTTCGTCCAAAAAGAACCGGTACAACGGCAGACCGGCGTACGTCACCTGCTTCACGCTTTTGCCCGAGAGCATGTCGTCGCGGGTGACCGTTCCGAGCAGGGCGCGGTTGACTCCCGGCCCTGCGATCGGGCGACCTTTGGTCAAGAGGGCTGGCCAGAGGCCGGTGTCGCACGGCTTCCCTATGGGGTTTGCGTTGTCGCTGCAGGCAAACGGGGCGGTACCGGACGTCAGGGTATGGAGTTCGTCTGAAGTGAGGATGTACAGGGAGCAGCCGGCGAAGTCACCCGAACCGATGTCCAGCACCCTGCCAAAGGATGTCGATTTCGTCGACACGGTTGCAGGGCCGGTGGGGGCGCTAGTGACAGCCGTCACGCAAGTCGGCGAGCTGTCGTGGACGATGGCTGAGCTGAAGTTTGGCGCGGACGCAACACTCGCCGTCTTCGCTGAGGCGATGCTCGTACCGAGCGGTGTCGCCTGGGCCCCGAGTGGGAGCAGGCAGGCGGCGATCAGGGTAACGATAGTAGTGATGGGTCTCATTGGAGATCCTCCTCGTTTGCTGGTAGTTGTTTGGGTGTTATCGTTCATGTTCTTGGGAAGGCCTACTTATAGAAGTACGGATCGAGCACCCGTACCTCGGTGATCCGGTCCACCGGAAGTCCGTTGCACTCGGCCGCGCGCCGAATCGCCTCGGCTCCAGGCCCGTCGTAGAGGCAGTACGTCTTCGTCTTGTCGGCGCTTACGTAGGAGTGCACCCAGGTGACCCCGAGATCTGCGTTGCGGTCGACCACTGCCAGGCAGGTCGCCGCCCCCTCATCGGTCATAGGGATCTCCAGCCCATCCAGGAACGTCCTCTCAATCACGTAACGTGGCATGACATCGTTTCCTCGCTAGTCCTTGTCTGTCGTCGCTGCTGAATCTGACCCGTCGCGATCTTGCCTCAAAGTCCCTCCTATCGTTGATCTTTTGGGACGGCGGCTTTCCCGTCCCGAGGTATAGTCTCGGGCCTCGACGCCGCGTTGACCACGCATAATCCACAGAGTCGCCCACACGAACACCGGCAGAAGTTGATTTGTGAAGGTTCCCGAATGGCGGTAATCTTGGGGAACAGACCAGCGGGAGGGACGGAAATCGAGAAGTTTGAGCTGAATCCCGATACTCAGCCCCCCATCGCGTCCTTTGCCGCCCTGCTTCGGCGCTACCGGGATGCCGCCGAGCTCACCCAGGAAGAGCTGGCCGAGCGCGCCGGACTCAGCGTCCGCGCCATCTCCGATCTGGAACGTGGAATCACGCCCCGGCCTCAACGCACCACCATCCGGCTCCTGGCGGAGGGGCTGGGACTCGCCGGCACCGATCTCGCAGCGCTGGAGGCGGCGGTGCCCAGCCGGCACCGCCGGGTAGACGACAGTTTGCGCTTGCTCGATCTGCCGGTCGGAGGCTTCTTGGGCGCCGCCCCTGACAACCCCCTCGTGGCCCGAGCTGGTGAGATCGCCCGGTCCCGGGAGCTGGTCGACATCGTTCGAAGGGGAGACGGACGTCTCCTCCTGCTTTCAGGCGAGCCGGGGGTCGGCAAGACCCGCCTGGCCCAGGAGGTCACCCTGATCTCCCGGGCCGCCGGCATGTATCTCACGACCGGGCGCTGCTACGAGCCCCAGCAGAACGTCCCCTTCGCACCCTTCCTGGAACCTCTCACTCGTCTCGTGACGGTCGCTCGGGACAGGCTGAGCCTCGATCCCTTGCAGCGCTGGCCGCAGCTGGCTCGTCTGGTCCCCAGTCACCCGCTGCCGCCCTCAGAGAACGAGGGCGCCCAGCAGCGACTATTCTGGGCGGTAACCGGCCTGCTCGAGGCACTGGCCGGGCACATCCCCATCACCATCGCTCTCGACGATCTCCACTGGGCGGATCGCTCCAGTCTGCTGCTGCTGCAGCACCTCGCCCCCCAGATTCGCCACATCCCCGTCCTGCTGCTGGCCACCTATCGCGATCTGGAGGTCGAACCCGACGGCCCCCTGGCCCGGCTGCTGAGAGACCTGCACCGCGAGCGCCTGGCCGAAGAGATCGACATCCATCGTCTGAGCCACGATGAGACCCGCGAGCTGATCGCTTCCACGCTCGGCGGTGGAGAGATCGCGGCAGACCTCGCCGGCGTGGTGCACCGCCATACCGAAGGTAATGCCTTCTTCGTGCAGGAGGTCACCCGTGCGCTGACCGAGCGAGGCGAAGTGTTCGAGCGGGGAGGCGTCTGGGAGTACCGGGCAACCGCCGAGATCGCCATCCCCCACACCGTGCAGGAGGCCATCCGGGAGCGGATCAACCGGCTCTCCCAGCCTGCTCAGGCCCTCCTGGAGGAGGCCAGCGTGCTCGGCCAGACCTTTACCTTCGACGATCTCCATGCCATGGCAGGTCAGTCGGAGGAGGCGATCGAGGAGTACTTGGCAGAGGCCACTCGGGCTAGCGTAGTGCGGATCGCCGAGCAGGAGAGCTACACCTTCAACCATGCGCTCACCCAGCGGGTCTTGTATCGGGAGCAGCCGCCTCGGCAGCGAAAGCGGCTCCATCTGAGGGCCGGCACAGCCATCTCTCAGCAACCCGAACACCTCCGGGACCAGCGAACGGCGGAGCTCGCCTGGCATCTCGTGGAGGGAGGCGAACCGCAGCTTGCCCTGCCATTCGTCCTGCTTGCCGCCGATCAGGCGGCATCCACTCTCGCCTTTGCAGAAGCGGAGAGCCAGTACAGGATGGCGGTGCATCTGGCACATAAAAGCCAGGACGACGCCCGAGAAGCTGCAGCCTTTGAAGGGTTGGGCGCGGTGCTGGTAAGTATGGGACGCTTCGACGAAGCCCTGGAGTCCCTGGAACACGCCTCAACCATGTATCGTTCCCTTGGCGACCGGCTGAGTGAGATACGGTCCGTGGCTTACATCGGCCGGCTACACCGGGAGCGGGGCACGTCTGAAGTAGGAATCGCCCGACTCGAGCCCCTGCTGGAATCGCTCAACGGAAGTGATCCTTTGGCGGCTCGCGCGGAGCTATATTCCGCGCTAACCAACCTCTACCACGCCGCGGGACGCTATAGCGAGAGCCTAGACAGTGCGGAGCAGGCGTCTGACCTTGCCCGCGAAATCGGAGATCAGAAGCTTCTTGCAGAAGCTGAATTACGGAAGGGGTCGGCACTTGCCAAATTCGGCCGTATGTCGGAAGCTTTCGAGATCAGTGAGCGAGTGGTTGCGCTAACGGAGTCTACCGGCGACATCGAGAGCCTCCACAAGGTACTGACAAATACCGCCTTCGAATATGTATACGCGGGGGAGTTTGATCGGGCGGTGGATCTCCTCGAAAGGGTGCTGGAAAAGGGCAGGCAGCAAGCCTGGATTTTCACAACGATATACACCGAAGTTGTTCTATCGCGAGCCCGCTTCTATCGAGGAGACTGGGAGGAGGCGTACTCGATCGCCCAGCGAGCACTTCAATCCGTGGTTGAGTTGGGTCCGTCATGGTACTCGAGCTACGCACTGAGCTCAGTGGGAGTACTCGAGCTCGTTAGAGGTAATCACGAGACCGCTCTCCACTACCTGAATGAGTCGCTGGCCATGGCAGACAGCAACCTGGACCTTCAGGCGCAGAGATACATTCAGGTGTGGCTTGCGCAGGAGGACATTCGAACAGGCCAGGCCGAAGCCGCCGTGAGTCGTTTAGAGCCCCTGCTGGACCGAGTGGGGGTGGAAGAGGTGGAGGTGACCGCGGTTATGCCGACCCTAGCACTGGCTTACGCTGCGGGAGACTTGTCGAAAGCCGGTCGCGTTTCCGCCGAGGCCGTCAGGCGAGCCCGCTCAGAGCGCCGAAATTTGTCTTTGGCTGATGCACTAGTAGCCATGGGAAGCATTCGGGCGCACGCAGGTGAAGCATTGGAGGCCGAGCGAGCATTTAAGGAGGCGTTGCAGTTGGCCCGACGTATGCCCTACCCCTATGCGAGGGCCAAGCATCCTACGAGTGGGGACTCATGCTTGCGGCCAGGGGCGATAAGGCGCAGGCCCGTAAGCGCTTCCGGTTCGCAAGCGTAATCTTTGGGCGTCTAGGCTCGTACCCGTTTTTGGAACTGACCGCTACGGCCCTGTCGACGCTATCACCCTGACGACTAACTCGTCCGCCTCCACCGGCTTTGTACCCATCCGGCTGACACGCCCGGTCTTGTACACGAAGATGCCGACGGTCCGGCCCACCCTGTGGTCTTGCGATGCATAACAAGGCCGAGCCTCAATTTCGCCGCACCCCCGGCCCGTAGTGCGTCCCCGTCCTTTGGTGCTTGTAGCATGAACTCGCTCTCTCACAACGAAGACGGCGCATAGACCCTTGCCACTCTCCGAGGGAGCGCCTCCTCACACCAGCCGGCGGCGCCTGTAGCCACTGATCAAGACGCATTGGCAGATGCTCGAAGAAAATCACTTGTTTCGTGTTTCCGGTTGCGATCCGGCCGTTCGGCGAGGTTGCGGGCGACCTCCGCCTCGGCGCGAGTATCACCGGGGCTTTTTGCCAGCCGATCGGAAGGTGCGGGACGCGTCAAATCCTGCTCGCGATGGAGCACCGACGCTTTTCCTTGAAATCCAGGTGATGCCGACTACTGAGCCCTCCGTCGGGCTCACGGTCACACACACGAACACCGGCAGAAGTTGATTTGTGAAGGTTCCCGAATGGCGGTAATCTTGGGGAACAGACCAGCGGGAGGGACGGAAATCGAGAAGTTTGAGCTGAATCCCGATACTCAGCCCCCCATCGCGTCCTTTGCCGCCCTGCTTCGGCGCTACCGGGATGCCGCCGAGCTCACCCAGGAAGAGCTGGCCGAGCGCGCCGGACTCAGCGTCCGCGCCATCTCCGATCTGGAACGTGGAATCACGCCCCGGCCTCAACGCACCACCATCCGGCTCCTGGCGGAGGGGCTGGGACTCGCCGGCACCGATCTCGCAGCGCTGGAGGCGGCGGTGCCCAGCCGGCACCGCCGGGTAGACGACAGTTTACGCTTGCTCGATCTGCCGGTCGGAGGCTTCTTGGGCGCCGCCCCTGACAACCCCCTGGTGGCCCGAGCTGGTGAGATCGCCCGGTCTCGGGAGCTGGTCGATATCGTTCGAAGGGGAGACGGACGTCTCCTCCTGCTTTCAGGCGAGCCGGGGGTCGGCAAGACCCGCCTGGCCCAGGAGGTCACCCTGATCTCCCGGGCCGCCGGCATGTATCTCACGACCGGGCGCTGCTACGAGCCCCAGCAGAACGTCCCCTTCGCACCCTTCCTGGAACCTCTCACTCGTCTCGTGACGGTCGCTCGGGACAGGCTGAGCCTCGATCCCTTGCAGCGCTGGCCGCAGCTGGCTCGTCTGGTCCCCAGTCACCCGCTCCCGCCCTCAGAGGACGAGGGCGCCCAGCAGCGACTATTCTGGGCGGTAACCGGCCTGCTCGAGGCACTGGCCGGGCACATCCCCATCACCATCGCTCTCGACGATCTCCACTGGGCGGATCGCTCCAGTCTGCTGCTGCTGCAGCACCTCGCCCCCCAGATTCGCCACATCCCCGTCCTGCTGCTGGCCACCTATCGCGATCTGGAGGTCGAACCCGACGGCCCCTTGGCCCGGCTGCTGAGAGACCTGCACCGCGAGCGCCTGGCCGAAGAGATCGACATCCACCGTCTGAGCCACGATGAGACCCGCGAGCTGATCGCTTCCACCCTCGGCGGTGGAGAGATCGCGGCAGACCTCGCCGGCGTGGTGCACCGCCATACCGAAGGTAATGCCTTCTTCGTGCAGGAGGTCACCCGTGCGCTGACCGAGCGAGGCGAAGTGTTCGAGCGGGGAGGCGTCTGGGAGTACCGGGCAACCGCCGAGATCGCCATCCCCCACACCGTGCAGGAGGCCATCCGGGAGCGGATCAACCGGCTATCCCAGCCTGCTCAGGCCCTCCTGGAGGAGGCGAGCGTGCTCGGCCAGACCTTCACCTTCGACGAGCTCCATGACATGGCCGGCAAGCCGGAGGAGGCGATCGAGCAGTACTTGGCGGAGGCCACTCGCGCTAGCGTAGTGCGGATCGGCGAGCAAGAGAGCTACACCTTCAATCATGCGCTCACCCAGCGGGTCTTGTATCGGGAGCAGCCCCCTCGGCAGCGAAAGCGGCTCCATCTGAGGGCCGGTACCGCCATCGCCCAGCAGCCTCAACCTCTCCGCGATCGGCGAACAGTGGAGCTAGCCTGGCACTTCCTCGAGGGAGGATCTCGAGAGCAGGCACTTCGCTATGCCTTTCTGGCCGGCGATCAAGCGGAAAGTCGCTACGCCCATGAGGAAGCTGAGCTGCACTACGGGACGGCGCTGCGGCTGGCCCGAGAACGGGGCGAGACCGATACCGAGGCACGGCTGTTGGAGAAGCTTGGCCGGGTGTTCACCAATGTCGCGCGCCACGAGAAGGCCCAGGCGGCCCTCGAACGTGCGGTTGAGCTATATCGTCAGATGCGAGATCAGGAGGGCGAAATCCGGTGCACGGTCCAGCTCGCTTCTGTGTATCGGGCCACGGGAACAGCGGACGCCGGAGCTACTCGTGTGCGGCGACTGCTGGATAGTCTCGAGCCGGACGCCCGAGTCGAGGGCGCCACGGAGCTCTGGATCGTGCTGGAGACGCTCGAGTACGTCAGCGGACGGTACCAGGAAGGGCTGGACGCGGCCGAGCGCGCTGCGCAGCTTGCACGGACGGTGGGGGACCAGGCCGTTCTCGCTCGTGCCGAAACCAGTCGCGGCACCGAGCTCCTCATGCTTGGCCGGCTTGACGAAGGGCTCAGTGTGCTGGAAGGGGCTATGTCACTCGGCGAGCAAGCCGACGATCCCTACAATCTCACTCGTGCTCTCAGACAATGCGGCCGAAGGCTATCGAGCTCGTGGCAAGCTGAATCGAAGTCGCGATCTGGTCGAGCGGTCGCTTGCTCTGCAGGACCGCATCTCGACGCCGTGGGGCATCGCGATCACTGCCAGCTTTTGCGGCGCGACGTGCCGCCTCTTGGGAGAGTGGGCGCAGGCGCACGAGTACCTGGAGCGGGCGGACCAGCTGCGTCGCACGCTTCCTCCGTCGTGGTGGGCGATATACGGGCTGATCGAGCTCGGTAGCCTGTACCTTGACGAAGGCAGGTTTGAGCAGGGATCCGGCCTGCTGGAGAATGCGCTGGCGATCGCTCGTGAGAGCGGCCACGTTGAGGGACTGCGCACCGCCGAGCGCGTGCTCGCCGAGCTGGACCTGGTCGAGGGACGCGCAGACGAGGCACGACGGCGGCTGGAGCCGCTGCTCGACGTTGCCGGCCCTCAAGAGCTTGGGGTGTTGGAAATGCTACCCGTCCTGGCGATGGCGTATGAGTTGAGCGGCGATCTGCCGCGGGCCGAGCATGTTATCGGGGAGGCGATCATCCGGGCAGATTCGTCCAACCACACTCTGGCACTGACCCCCGCGTTGCTGGTCCGTGGCAGACTAGTGGCCACGCGCGCGGATTGGTCTGCTGCCGGGCGCGACCTCGAAAGAGCGGTGCGGCTGGCTCGGGCCATGCCATACCCCCTTCTTGAGGGCAGAGCGCTCGTTGAACTGGGGAGCATGTTTCGGAAGAAGGGCGAGCCGGAGAAAGCTGGCCGGCTCCTTGAGCAAGCGCTGGCCATCTTCCGGCGACTCGGCGCCGTGCCCGACGGGGACCGAACCGCGCACGCCCTAAGCTCCCTACCTGGCTGACCCGGCCGCCTTTCGCAGCTAACGTGACGGCAGCCGCCGGGGCTCCAAGCCGCTCTACTCCCAACGGAAGTAACGAACGGCGACGAACGCGAACACGGCCGTGTAGCCCGCCAGAGCGACCAGGGTCGTCACCGGCGGAACCTTATCGAACGCGGAATCGAGAATGGCCCGCACGGCGACCCCGCTCGGCGAGTACCACATGATGACCTGCAGCGGCCCACCGACGACCACCGGCTGAACCCACAACCCCGAGAGGAAGACGAGAACGAAGAAGAGAGGGCCGGCGATGACGCTGGCCACGGTCTGGTTTGGAGCCAGAGCGACAACGACGAGGCCCAACGAGAAGATCTCGACGACAGCGAGCGCGACGGAGAGGATGAAGAGTGGGATGTCCACGGTGAGTGCTGCCCCGAAGATCGCCGCGCCGCCCACCATGGCGATGACGACTGTCACCGCGGCCAGGGCCAGGTCAATGATCAGCTGCGCCCCGAGCAGGAGTGACGGGTGAGCCGGCGTCGTGGAGATGCGCCTCAACCAGCCGATCTCACGGTCCCGGACCAGCGTGTTGGGGAGGGAGATCGCTATGGCGATGAACGAAATGACCATGATGGTCGGGATGTAGAGTTCGATGACTGTCATTCCGCTGCCGGCGACGTTCCCCGAAGTCTTCTTGCTGATGAAACCGAAAAGGAGCAGCAGGCCCGCCGGCAGCCCGACGCCGAGACCCAGAGCGTAGGGCTCGCGGAGAGACAGTTTCGCCTGCACTTTGAGCAGGGCGCCCAGCTGAGCCCGCGACCGGGGGCTGCGTAGTCCACCCAGCTTCCGCCTCACAAGCCGGACCCTTTCGACGCCGTCGACGCGGTGTCTCTGGTCAACCTGATGAAGGCGTCGTCGAGGTTTCCACGTCGTGCCTCGAGTTCCGACACCCTGACTCCGGCGGCAGCCAGCGCATTGATCACCGACGCCGCAAGATCGCCGGTCCCCGACACCGTCACGTAGCGTTCCTTCCGCTCCACCAGCTGGGCTCCCCGAACCGCGTACAGCGCCTCGTCGTCCACCGGCCGTGATGGGATAAAACGCACGCTACTCACCCCGGCTTGAGCCGCGATCGCCTCCGGTGTATCCAGAGCCCGGAGGCGCCCGTGATTGATCAAGGCCAGGCGGTCGCAGAGGGTCTCGGCCTCGTCCATGAAGTGGGTGACGAGAATCACGGTGACGCCACGGTCTCGCATTCGTTCGATCAGCGCCCAGGTTTCTCGCCGCGCCTCGGGATCGAGTCCGGTGGTCAGCTCATCAAGGATGGCGATCTTGGGGTTCCCCACCAACGCGAGCGCGATGGACAGCCGTTGCTTCTGGCCGCCCGACAACGTCTTGAACGTGGCTCGCGCCACGTGCGTGATCCCAAGTGAGTCAAGTACCTCCACCGGATCCAGCGGGCTCGGATAGAAGGACGCAAAGAGGTCGAGAGCCTCGCCCACTCTCAATCGCGGCGGCAGCGCGCTCTCCTGCAGCTGGACGCCGACGAACTCCCTGATCTCGTCTCTGTCCCGCTGCGGTGAGAATCCGTAAACACGTATCGACCCTGAATCCGGAGCTCGAAGGCCGGAGATGCACTCGACTATCGTCGTCTTTCCGGCGCCGTTGGGGCCGATGATCCCAAAGATCTCACCTTCGCGAATGGAAAAGGAAACGTCGTCGACGGCCAGGACGCTTCCGTACCGCTTGACCAGATTCGTGATCGTGACAGCGGGTCGTTTGCCGGGCGGATTGGCCGTGGCCTGGTCCGCCGGCCGAGCGGATCCCGACCCGGCTGTGCCATCAGATGCACTCATCGATGCCTTCTTCGGCGTCCTGCGCGGAGGGCCTCCACTTCGTGGGCCGTGCCCAAGCGACGCACAGCCGCCTCGCCATCAAGTCTGCACGGATTCCGCACGTCGATGGCCGGCCCCGGCGCGGCAGGGGCCCAGCCTGCTTCGGCAGTCTTCCAGCGTCGGAGAGAGCACGCCGTAGCACCAGCTCGATCTGAGCGTTGAGACTTCGAAATTCATCCGATGCCCACCGGGCCAGGGCGTCGTGTACCGCCGGATCGACGCGGAGTAGGAACGGCTTGCGCTCTCGGTTCACGAATACAGGGTTCCCGTGTTGACGACCGGCGACGGCGGCTGCTCTCCGCAGAGCACCACCATGAGGTTGCTGACCATCGATGCCTTGCGTTCCTCGTCCAGCTCGACCACACCCTGCTCGGTCAGCCGGTTCAGCGCCATCTCGACCATTCCGACCGCGCCCTCGACGATGCGCGACCGGGCCGCGACGACCGCGCTGGCCTGCTGTCGCCGCAACATCGCTTGGGCAATCTCCGGCGCGTACGCGAGATGACTGATCCGCACTTCGACGACCTCGATGCCGGCGACCGCGACCCGTTCGGTAACCTCTCGTGCGAGCTCGGCCGAGACGACATCCGTCGACCCCCGCAGCGACGTTCCTGTGCCCAGGTTGTCGTCGTAGGGGTGGCCGGTGGTCACGTGCCGCAGCGCGGACTCGGCCTGCACCGTGACGAAGTTCGGATAGTCGTCCACCGCGTAAACCGCCTTGGCCGTATCCGCCACCCTCCAGACCACGATGGCGGCGATCTCGATCGGATTGCCGTCGGCATCGTTGACCTTGAGCCGGTTGGTTTCGAAGTTACGCACCCGGACGCTGACCTCGCGCCGCACGTGCAGCGGCAACACACACCAGAGCCCCGGTCGGCGCACCGTCCCGACGTACGAGCCAAAGAACTGCACGACCCGGCTCTGCCCCGGTCGTACGACCACGAGTGAGCTGAACACCAGAATGAAGACGGCCACGGGGACTGCCGTCCACCAATTCCCGTTGTGGAGTACGGCCTCGATGGTTCCCGCCACGCAGCCGAGGAGCACGGCGACTCCGAGCCACCCGGTTATCCTCGCCGCGGCTGTCTCCCGGATCTGCACTCCCGTTCCTCCATCGCCGGCGGCATCGGCAATCGCCTGGTCTTGCTCGTTGCTCATGGAAAGCCCCCGGGTGCATAAAAGTGATATCTATTAGATATCACTTTGGCGAGAGCCCAGACAAGGAGCCTGTTAGCCTATCTGTTCCGTCAGTTCGGCGATGATGCCCTCGGGTCCTCGGACGTAGCACAGCCGGTACACGTTCTCGTACTGTTGCAGGTCGCCGATAAGCTGAGCGCCACCCGATCGCAGCCCGGCGACGACGGCGTCGATATCATCGACAACGAACGCAACATGGCGGATGTCCAGCTCGTTCGGCGGGGCGCGCCGGCCTCCGCTCCGCGCTGCGGGGGAGTGAAAATTCGCCAGCTCGACCCGTCCATCCCCGACAGGAGTCCGCAGCACGCCAATCTCCGCGTTTACGGCGTCGAGCCCCGCCACGCGATCCACCCAACCGCCGTCGACCAGCCCAGTGCCCTGCGGCTCGAGTCCGAGGTGGACGAAGAACTCCGTCGCAGCGCGAGGTCGTCGACCACAATGCCGACGTGGTCCATCCGTTGGATCGTCATCAAGTCAATCGTAACCACGCGTCGCACTCGAGCCGTCGGGCGGCAGTGAAGAGCTATCCCTTGCCCGTCTTCGAAAGATTCAGTCCTACGGCTTCACGAATGAGTGCTTTCAGTGCAGCACCGTCAACAGTGTCGCCTTCGCGGACATCGATGGCGCGCACGCTTTTGCTGTCCAACCGAGTATTGAAAAGCTTATTGGGTCCCTGATGAGAGCTCCCTTGGGAAACGTCAGTCGCACCGCGCTCTTCAGAGCTTCGCCGATGCAGATGATGCCGTCATGCGAC
>CAWIIC010000006.1:0-342825 GCA_963836045.1 uncultured Pseudomonadota bacterium | reverse complement strand
AACAGCTCGTCGAGACCTATATGGAGGAATTCGGCGATGTCCCCAAGCTGGACCGGCCACACCTGCTGGCTCTCGTCATCACCGACGGCGAGGCCGACGACACGGATCAATTCGCCCAGACGCTGGCTCAGGCTAAGGGTGGAGTCTACGTCTGCATCGCCATCCTCGGGTATGGCCAGGAGCACGATCGAGCTCTGCAGGTGTACAAGCAAATTGAGGCCCAGAACGATCACGTCCGCGTCGTGACGTTCGGCAGCGAGACCGATCCCAACGTGATCGCGGATGGCCTGATTTCGATGATTTCCTAGAGCGACGCATGGGTTGGGGCGACAACAAGTACTCCGGGTGGGTTAAGGCCCCGCGAGATATAGAGCTAGAGATCAGGTCAGTCTGGCAGGAGGATGAGATGCCTGCCGAGCTAAAAGACGATCCTAGCTATCTCCCGTTCACCCTCGGTCTGGCTGCTCAGGACTGGGTCGATTCCATGTCCGAGATCGTAGACGGCGGCAAAGCCGTCTACGGGCGACCCAAACCCGCGGCTCCCGCTCAGCATCGCTCGCTTACCACGCCTCCTCCAGCTCCTCCCGCGCCGCCTGCTGCTCCGGTCAGCAGCGGCCCTCAGAGAGCGCCTTCCTATACGCCGCCCGTCGGACCGGCTCCGGACCCCACGCCGGGGTACTGGCCGTCGCCTCCGCGGGAGGCTCGTGTTTTGATGCCCGACATCGACGACACTCGCCCGCCGTCCGCTCCTCCTCCGAGGACGCTGCCGAAGCGGGTGCTCATGCCGGACATTGGCGACCCGGTCGCGCCGCCATCCAAGAACGCGGCAATCACTATGCCCGATATAGAGTCTGGTGATAGAGGGGCTGGTGGACGTTCCGCTCCCCCGAGTAGCCCGGCGGGCTCCCCCACGAGCCGAGGCGGCTCCTCGATACCGGACATCGGCGGGGACGAACCGCACCCCGCCCCGCGGGCCGCTTCCATGCCCGATATTGCAGACTCCGGGCATTCCGGAATGCCGGGGCGAAGCCGTCCATGCCGGACATTGCAGAGTCCGGTGGCGAGAAAGAGCAACTGAAACCGCTGATGCCGGACATAACAGACCCAGCGCCTGGAAAGAAGCGGGCAAAGCCTTCCGGACCGGGTGGCGCCGACTCCGACGAGCGGGACGCCCCAAAGGCGAACCCCTTGATGCCGGACATCGGCTAGACATTGACTACCCTGATGCCGTATATCGGCTAAGCAGGTGAACCTGGCCCTGGATATCGGGTAGAAAGTTGGGACTCGCCGCTAGATCGTTCGTCTGTCCATTCATCCGAGCACAATCAAGAGAAGCTGAGGCGTCGAACTATGGATCAGCTTGATGCAGCGGTAGACAGAGCGCTAATGGCCAAGTGGGCAGTTCTGGCGGGCACGTTCCTACGATACTGAGCCGTAGGCGTGGATCGTCGGCAGGAGCTTTACGCGCGCTAGGGCAGGTACCTATGACGCAACTTATAGGTACCTAGGAAGCTTCCTGGGAATCGCGATCTTCGCCGATTACAACGGCGGGACGAGTTCGAAGTACCGACTCAACAGCTCATGATCACCGACGACTTGCAGTTCATCTGCGGGCCGTCGTCCCCAAAGAAAAAGGAACAATTCGGGAGCGCTACCGCCAATCTCAACTGCCGCGTAATGCTTGAGTGGATTCTCGATCACGTTCACCTCGTCTTCTATAAAGGTGACTTGCCAGGTACTGCCACTGTCGGTCGCAATCCAAAGGTAGGACTCACCCGCCCCCTGTCGTGACGCGAGGACTCGCCTTCGGTAGGGCGCCATCACCTCGAATATGTGACTAATTCCGTCGGTAGCAAGATCTGTTCGGATTGCATCGGGATGCCCCGTAGCCGCCTGCGCATCCCATCGGTGGACGGCAGTCTCAATAGGCATCAGCCTGAGGCAGTGCGCGACAGTCTGGTCCCATGACCAACTCCAAACTGTATCGGTCAGATCCGCACTCGCTAGAGCTGAACTGAGTTCCTTCGCGCCCGAGCGAAACCATTCATCCAAACCCGCGGGAATGGAATCCAGATTAGATTGCCCGCCGAAGAGGGTCGACGACTCGAGCCACTGGAGAAGCCCTGGTACCGAGTCGAACATATCTCGTGAAATTCCCATCGGCTCCTTCGACCTCGTCCGGACAATCGCAGTTTGCGCACGATGCACTCCTCCAACATGCACAACGAGGTCGACCATGAACCAACCCGGACACGTTGGTATCGGAACACCTAAGCCGTCAATTGCCGCATCCGCAAGTGCAGTTGCATCTTGCTGGAGTATCTCCAGCGCCATTTCTTTTGGCAGCCTAGGACTCATAGCGGGGGGGGCTGACACCCGCCACACGGTGGCCGATCGTTACCACCACTTGTGCTCGACAGCCTTACCCGTACCACCCGTTCGGTCCAAGCCATCGAGTTCAGCCATGTCGTCGACACTGAGACTGAAGTCGAAGATTCGCGCGTTCTCCGCGATGCGCTCGCGATGCGTCGATTTGGGAATGACGATGAGATCGCGCTGAATGCACCAGCGCAGCAGCACCTGGGCGGGCGTGCGATGATACGGGAGGCTATCCGGTTCACGGTAGTGTCGGATACATGTCTGCCCGTCCCCAGAGGGCTGTAGGCCTCAAACGCCACGTTTCGGCTCCGGCCCTCGTCCAGCAGTGCTCGCCGGTAGTCAAATGGACTGAGCAAGACCTGATCCACTACCGGTGTCACGGACGCCGAGTCCATGACCTGTCCAAGCTCGGTGGCGTCGAAGTTCGAGACCCCAATCGAACGCGCGTAACCGAGCTGGTGGGCTCGCTCCATTGACGGCCATGCCCGTGTCGCCCCGCCCCTGGGCGAATGGACGAGGTACAGGTCGACGTTATCGAGTCCAAGGCGCTGGAGGCTCCGCTCCGCCTCCACAACAGGATCGGAACGGGTCGGGTCGAACTTGGTGGTAATGAAGACCTGCTCGCGCGGAACGCCGCTGCGGCGGAGGCCGTCCCCCACGCTCTCCTCGTTGCCGTAGGCTTGGGCTGTGTCGATATGACGATACCCGAGTTCGAGCGCCCACGTCACCGCGTCGACGCACGCCTGACCGTTAGGTATCTGCCAAACACCGAGCCCCAGTACAGGAATGCGGTTGCCATCGGCCAAAAGTCGGAATCGGTCTTCCACTGCATGCGGCGTTGAGGACATTTCTTCTCCCTCCCGAGTCGAAGTCGATACTCATTGTTGTCGATTGGAAGGAATTGACATCAGGAAGTCGAATGTGGCGGGTGGCCGGGAAAGTGGCGTCCCCGCCAATCTGAGAGTCTGCATTAGCCCTCGGGGGCCACGAAGATGCAGAACGGATGCCCGTCCAGGTCACCATAGACGTAGAGGGGCTCGTCCGGATCGTCGAAGCGGTCGTGGAGCAGCCTCGCTCCAAGCGACCGCGCCCGTTCATCCTGGACCTGTAACTCCTGGGCCGTCGGAACGCTGAAGTCGAGGTGCAGCTGCTGGGGCACTCCATCGTCAGGCCAGGTCGAGGGCGGTAGGTTCTCCACCTGCTGGAAGGCCAGCCTGCCCCTGCCGTCTGGCTCGACCAGCACCAGCCAGTCTTGCCCCTGCGCGTCGGCGGCAGCCGGCCCTTCATCGCCCGGCCGGTACTCCCAGCCGAGGAGATGTCGGTAGAACTCCGCCAGTCGGCGAGGATCCGTCGTGTCGAGAACTACGGAGCGAAGGGTCGGATAACTCTGGGCCACGCTAGCCTCCAAGGTTCAATCCCGTACGAAGCTTGCGGTAGGTGATTCCGACTTACCTTCTGTCGCCGACGAAGATCCACTGGATCCCGTATCGGTCGAAGAACTGCCCGTACGTCCCAAATGGCAAGTCGTGGAGTGCTTGGAAACGATCCTGCTCCGCTCCTTCGGCCAGTTTGTTAAAGGCTGGTTCCAGCTCATCTCGTGTTGTCCCCGTGACAAAGATCGCAAAGGTATCCCCTGGTGTCGGTTCGTACGCGGGAGATGCCATCCAATCAGTCGCCGATATCGCGATGCCTCCGCTCTCCAGATGAGCGTTGATAATCCGCCCGTGCTTCTCTGCCGGAAACTGCTCCTTCATTGGCGTGTCTCCAAGTCTTGTCAGCGTCAGCTCGCCGCCAAGACATTCGTGGTAGAAGGTCATTGCTTCAGCGCAGTTGCCGTCGAACAACAGGAATGGTTGGGACTGAAGCGCCACTGTGACTCCTTCTCAACGCGATCGCACGGAGATCGTCAGCTCCATTGTGCCAATATGAACCGACCCTGCGAAGGACACGAAGCGTCGGCCATGTCGTCTGCAGTGCTAGGGTGAGGTTCAGCTGCGCCGGCGTAGAAACCATAGTCCTTGTAGGCTGACGCCTTACTCGGAGTCCAATCCGGTAACGTCTGAATCATGCTGTAAAAGTGCTCGGTGCGCAGTCTCAACTCAGCCCGTGGCAGCGCCTTGCAGTAGACCGCGGACCAGAAAACGCTGCGCGAACACGAAGACGGCGAGGACGGGAAGGACCGACAGCACGATGGCCAGAGCCAGTGCCGAGCGGGGCAGGGTTGACAGCAGCAGTTGCAGCCCCGGCTGAATCGAGAACACTTTTGAGTTGGGAAGGACGACGAAGGGCAAGAAGAAGTTCTGCCAGTCGGCAACGAACGTGAAAAAGCAGACGATCGCGACGACTGGCCGGGATAGCGGGAGGGCTACCCGCAGAAAGATCTGCAGCTCACTTCCCCCATCGATACGGGCGGCGTCCAGCAGGTCACGCGGGAAAGTGGATAGGAAATAGAGGTAGGCCAGGTACACGCCGAACGGGTAGAAGGAGAACGCCAGGATCATGGACAGAGGGTTTCCGATCAGATGGATGGCGTTCATCTCCAGGAAGATCGGTATCACAAGCGCACCCGACGGCATGATCATCATGACCAAGGTCAACGTTAGTAGGAGTTTGCGTCCGGGAAACGCCGAAAGAGCAAGCGCATACCCGGCAGGAATGGTGGTGACCACTACGATCGCGGTCGCCCCCACGACGTATACCAGCGAGTATCCCATCCATGTCTTGAAGATGTCGCCGTCAAAGCCGGTCAGGATTCTCCAGTTAATCAGGACTTGGTTAAAACTGCCGAATGAAAGAGGAGGGGCGGTCACGAGTCCAGCGTCAGACTTGGTGGTAGCGAGCACTAACCAGACGACTGGCACGATAAAGAATCCGGCGAAGGCAGAAAGAATCAGGAACCTCACGCCGAGGCCGAGAGACCTAAGACTGAGTCGAATTCTTCTCGGATCCGGGCCGCGCGCCGGAAGCCAAAATGCTCGCGCAGAGGGCTGTTGAGGTCGGATCGCCGTCAACCGCAGGCGAGGATTTGCCTGGCTCCCGCGGATTTCACCCATGGGCTCCATTCCGGCTCGGTACCGGTTTCTAAGAAAAGGCGATCCGTTCTGGGCAATGCCAATACCTACTTCACGTCGCTGCTGAAGCATTATACGGATAGAGAACTACCTTTGTGGGGGCTGCCGTGAACGCGCTTGAACCGCTGAGGCCGGTGGTGCTGAGCACTACTCTTTCCATCGCCCCCCAAGCTAAAGATCGTGAGCAGCCCCACCACCACGGAGCGGGGCCAGCCCACTGGAACACCGAGCACGCGGCGGGCGACGGCAGCAGCCAGGGCTGCTTCGAGACCGAGACCGATGACGATGAAGACAAGTGCCATGTGCCAGTTGTTCCCTTCAGTTCAGTTGGAGCGCTCAGGCATCTCGGCGGGTGAGGAGGAAGCCGGCGACGAGGAGCGTGGAGGTAGCATAGGCGGCGAAAAGGGCCAGTCCCGTCCAGGGAGAGAGGGTGTGCGCCGGGTGGCCGACCGCGAAGATGGCCTGGCCGGCGTTGCTGGGCAGATACGGGCTGAAGTCACTGGACCAAGACGACGGCAGGAATATCGTTATCACGGGAACGACCAGGACAAGTGCAAAGACCGCGGAGATCGCACCGGCGGTGTGGCGGATGATGGCGCCGAGGCCGATAGCAAGCAGCCCGAGGACGCCCAGATACAAGCCACCGCCAATGACGGCTCGCAGTACTCCGGGAGCACCGATCGTCGTCTGCAGGTGGTGGCTGGAGAGGATGGCCTGGCTGAGGAAGAAGGCGACGAGGCAGGTAATCACCCCGGTCACCATGGTCACGACCGTGAAGACGGCGGCTTTGGCTGCCAGGACCATGCGGCGTTGCGGAACTGCGGTGAAGGTCGGACGGATCATGCCGCTGCCGTACTCGCTGGTGATGACCAGAACGCCCAGCACACCGATGGCGAGCTGGGCCAGGTTCAGGCCGCTCAAGGCGTATCTGGTCGGGTCGAACGCCGCTCGATCGGCGACGCTCATCGTGGTGTAGTTGAGGGTGTAGAAGGCCGAGAGGAGGGCTCCAAGCCCGATCGTGGCTGCGGCCGCGGCGGCAAGGATCCAATAGGTGGAGCGCACGGAGCGCAGTTTGGTCCACTCCGAGCGGAGGACATCGAGGACCAGCGGCCGGTGGGAATCGGTCGACGCCACGTGGCGAGATGCGAGAGCGGTGGTGGTGGTCATGTTAAGCTCCAATTCCAGCTGAGCGGAAGTTCGGGTGTTATCTCGGCTCGGTAGTCGACGGCATCGCGCGTCATTTCCATGAACGCATCTTCGAGGGAGGGTTGCTGAGGCGACAGCTCGCGCAGACCGATGCGATGGGCGGCAGCCAGGTCCCCAATGGCCGGGCAATCGAGTCCCGTGACCGACAGAGCGCCGTCTGTGCCGGCATCTTCGGTGGTGGTTGCACCATGGGCAGCCAGGAGCCGGATCAACTCGCTCGGTTGAGGGGTCCTAACTCGCACGTGGTTCTTGGAGCTGCTGAGAATGAAGTCGGCCATGCTGGTCTCGGCGATTAGGCGGCCCTGACCGATCACGATAAGATAGTCGGCGGTGATCGCCATCTCGCTCATCAGGTGGCTCGAGACGAACACGGTGCGCCCCTCACTCGCGAGGGATCGCATCAGCGTGCGGATCCACACGATGCCTTCAGGGTCGAGGCCGTTGACCGGCTCGTCGAAGAGCAAGACTCCCGGGTCCCCGAGAAGCGCGGCGGCGATCCCAAGCCGCTGACCCATCCCGAGGGAAAAGTTCCCGGCCTGCTTGTGGGCCGCGCTGGTCATGCCGACCCGCTCGAGGACCTCGTCGACCCGTCGGCGGGGCAGTCCGCTGGCCTGGGCCAGACAGAGTAGATGGTTATAGGCGCTGCGGCCGCCGTGGATGGCTTTGGCGTCGAGCAGAGCGCCCACCTCGCGCAACGGCCGGCGCTGCTGGCAGTATGGGCGGCCATTGACCGTCACCGAACCGGAGGACGGAGCGTCAAGACCCAACACCATGCGCAGTGTCGTGGACTTGCCCGATCCGTTCGGTCCGAGGAACCCTGTTACCCGGCCCGGCAGGACCTCGAAGGAGAGATCGTTCACGGCTACGAGCGGGCCGTACCGCTTGGTGAGACCTTGCGCTTGAATCATGAGACTGCCTTTCTGACCGGTCGATGTGCGCAAACAGCCGGGTGGGCGCTGCCGCCGATCGCGATGATGCTGGGGATGGCCACGACCGGCCGGCAGCCGGCGCTGAGCCGGCCGAGCGGTCGATTTGGATCGTCAATCGAGAATTGGACTGGATAGGCTGCCTGTTGGATCATGTTCATTTCTCCTGTTCTCGCTAATCGGGTTGAAGTGAAAGAGCCCGGCTGCTGCTATGAGGGATGTGCGCTCTGGGAGCGACGCTTTCTGCCTTCGATCGTGCACGCCAACGGCGGCCTCGTCGGCCGGCCGCCGTTGGTGCGCCGCGACGGTTACGCTGCCTTGAGCATCTGCTCGGAGAGGATGGGAGATGGTTTGAACCCCTTGACGACGAGGTAGATTCCGAGAGACAGCTCCCAGAAGAACTCCGGGACCGTGGCGATCGCCTGCCAGGCAGAACCCGCCTCGAAGACCCCGAACAGGACGCAGATCGTCGCACCGATGATCATCGGACCGCCGATGAGCCCCAACAGGGCCATTCGCCGCGGGACGAGGCCCGATCGGTACATAAGGTACCCGCACAAGCACCCGTTTCCGACGGCTGCCAGCAAGGTGGGTCCGAGCAGAAACGCCGCGTCATGAATCGCGACCAGCGACTTGCCGGCGACGATGAGCGAGGCGGTATCGGTACCGGCGGTCCCCGCGAAGTCCTGCCGCAAGGTCACGACAGCGAGGATGCTGAAGATGCCGACCATGATGGCGGCGGACTCAAGAATACGGGACGCGACATAGGCAAGGGCGACCGCTCCGTTCTGCCGCTTCACGACCGGATACAGCACTACGGCGGTTCCGACACCGGAGATCGCGAGCATGATCTCAAGAAGCACGCCCATCGACACGGCCCGGTCACCGCCGCTGCCGAGGATGAATTTAGCGGGATCGCTCAGTAGCGGGTGGTAGAAAACGAACTGCGCCGGGATCGAGGTGATGAAGGTGACGATGAAGAGCGCACCCGCAACGAATGCGATCTTTCTGGTCGAGCTGTCCTGGACTCCCTCTTGAGACTGCTGTGAATAATTCGTCCTTCCGTTCTTGGATCCTTCGAGTATCGCGGCCTGCTTGGTACTGATCACGGTTGTGTCTCCTTGGTTGAATGGTCTGTTGTGTCGTGCGGTCTACCGTCAGGCGCCTCTGTCGCTGTGGATTGGAGGTAGGTGACCGAGAGCAAGCGCACTCCCAGGTCCCGGACTGCTCGGAGCAAGCCGTGCAGTGCAGCTTGATCGACGACCGCTCCCGTGAGCAGGGTGTCGCCGTTGTCTTGTCGGCTGAGGGTCAGGCCGTCGAACCTGTCGGCCCACCGGTCGTCAAGATGGCCATTGATGCGAATCTCGTACACGGCAGGCTCGTCTGGTAACGCGCGTCCTTCTCTCATGCTGTTCGTCGTGTGTTCCTCCTTCACGTGGTGTCTCGGCCTGTGAGTTCGTTTCTTCGTGGCCTCAATCACAACGTATGAGCCGATGTGGGGAGTTGTCGTCCCCAGGTGTGGGGAGTGATGTGGGGATTGCGCGAGGAAGATCACCGGGGGGTCTGAAGTGGTCCAACAGCTGGCCGGGAAGCCGGACACCACGATTACCCATCTGGTCACACTGGCTGTACGACTGCAGCCGGCTCCTGTCCAGTCGGCCCACGCTCATCCAGGAAAACGGCGCACCGCCGAGTTCCGGGGCAGGACGACCTTGAGGCCTCCTCGGACCGGCTCGCTGCCGCGTTTAAGCTACGACGAGCCGCGCTGCTCTGGTTGACGGCCGCGCGACCTGAAAGACGAGCGCTCAGCGGACCTCTTTCACGCGCCAGACTGCGACTGCCGCCATGACGGCACAGAGCCCGGCAACGGCGTACAGGACGCTATATCCGCCGTTGCCGATGGCAAGGATGGCCGGGGCAATTGCTGGGGCGATCGAAAAAGGAAGGGCGCCGGCGATGTTGAATACGCCGAGATCCTTTGCGTTGTCGTCCCGGTGGGGCAGAACGTCGACGACGAGCGCGAAATCGATGGCGACGTAGACGCCGAAGCCCAGGCCGCTGATCGCCATGCCGACGAGGAATCCGTTAAAGCTGGTCGCGATCGCGAACACGAACATCGCTACCCCGTACACGATGGACGCGCCGAAGACAAAGACCTTCCGCCGGCCGGTGCGGTCAGAGAGTCTGCCGCCGATGAGCGAGGCGGCAATCACGACCGCCGACTGGACGAGGGTGCCGAGAAAGATCTGCTCGGGAACATCGGCCCGGGCGCTGCCGATCTTGTCGATCAGGTAAAAGGCCTGGTACGTCACCAGGAAGGCGTAAGCAACAATAAACATGAAGCGGCTGGCGAACGCCCAGGCGAAGTCTGGGTTCGTCCTCGGCTTCACGTAGAAGGTGGCGGCAAACTCCCGGAGGGACCACGCCGGCCGGTCAGCCTTGGCGAGATGGCGATCTTGCAACACGACGGCGAAAAGCAGGATGAAGAACCCTCCAATTCCGCATGGGACGAGAAACGTGGCAAGCTGGTTGTCGGCGAACAGCTTTACCAAGAGGGTGCCGCTGACGGCGGCGACTGGCAGGCAAACTCCCAGGACACCGGACACCATCCCCCTCTGGGCGGGCGCGATCTGATCGGGTAGCACCGCAACCTGGGCGGCAAGCAGTGCGTTGAAGAACAGCTGAGCGAGACACCACCCCACCAGGACTACGGGAATGTTGGGCGCCTCCGCCACAACCAGGATGCCAATGCAACCGCCCGCAAGTCCGATGACCATCCACGGTCGACGCATCCCGAACCTGGACGTGGTGCGGTCGCTCATCCGCCCGAAGAATGGATTCCCCACCATGGCCACCAGGGCGCCGATCCCGGCGACCAGTGCTAGGCTCGCGGGCGCTCGTTCGATCCCGACGAGTGAGTTGATCTTTAGGGGCAGCGTCACCAGGGTGGGCGCGAGAAAGACCAAGCTGGTGCTCATGAAGGCCAGCGCGTACAGCACAATGAAGCCCCATCCGGTCCGCCGGCCGGCGCGGGGCTGAGCCGGGAGTGCAACCTCAGTCTCGATCAGAGTTGTCAAGTCATATCCCCCGGGGAGAGTGCGCGGCTATATCAGGCCCAGGGCTGATGCCCGGTTTACGGCCGCTCGCCGCGTGGTAACGTCGAGCTTCTGGTAGATGCGCTTCGTGTGCGTTCGGACGGTGCTCAGCGCGACCACGAGCTCAGTGGCGATCTCCGGCCCAGAAAGCTCGCTGTTGAGCAATCGGAGCACGTCGAGCTCCCGATCGCTCAGCGGCTCGATGAGCGGACGCGAGGCGGGGGTCGCGGGGAGAAGAGGGTCTCCTTCGAGCGGCCGTTGCTCCGAGTTGAATGCCGCTAGAAGCACGGAGCTATAGGTCGGCATGATCCCGCGAGCGGCAACTTCTCGCAGCAACCGAGCCATCGGCGGGCCTTCGTCCACAAACACGCGAACGTATCCCTCGGGCTCAGCCAATCTCAAGGCTCGTTCCAACGGGCCGAGCGCGGCAAGCATGTCACCGTGCGCGTGGCGGGTCAGCGCCTGCAGCACGAGAATCTCAATGACTCCTCCCGTCCTTTCACCCTCTTCCGCTGCCTGCAGGAGCCGCTCTAGGAGGCTCAGCGCCTCATCAAAGGATTGCTCTGTGAGGTCGCTCCGATACCTCGCCAGGAGCACTCTGGCCAGTGTGATGTGCTCGAACTCACGCAAATAACTGAGATCGTCGTTCGGGGAGAGACCTCGTTCCCGTGCCCAGTCGAGCGCTTCGCGCACCTTTCCCTGCACGGCCCACACCCTCGCTTTCATCGCCGGGACAGGGCGGACATTGGGGAAGAAATCACCCACGTACAGACGCTCCGCCTCCTGCAACAGGGCGAGAGCCCCGTCCAGATCCCCCTCAGCCTCCCGAATGCGAGCCAGAGCCACGCAAGAGCGGTACGGGTTCTGCGCTTTGCCGGCGAGCACGCCCAGCTCTTCGCTCCTCAGCACGAGCTGCGTGGCGGCAGTCAGGTCGTTCTGCTCCCGGCGGAGGGCGCTCATTCCCACATACATATCTGCCGTTCCCGCCAGCACCGGCTCACCTTGCTCCAGAGCGCGCTTTAAGGCCAGCTCGTATGTGCTCATTGCCTCGCGGAGACGCCCTTGCGCGATCCGCATATCAGCCAGGGCCATAGTGCAACCGAGGACATCCGACAAATACCCGGCCCGGTGTATGCGAGTCCGGCATTCGGAGTACCACCGATGACCTGTCTCGAGATCACCGCTCGCCCAGAGTGCTAGCCCAAGGAGGCCCGCTGCCGATCCGCGCCCGAAATGGTCGTCCTCCGGGGTCACGTTGAGTGCCTGCATCGCGAATGACGTGGCGGCGGCAACATCGCCCAGAACCAGAGCCAGTCCCGCGCGCCACACCGCGATGGTACCCGGTAGAAGACAAAACTCCTCGTCGTCCACCACCACCATCTCGCTCTTGTCGGTCGTCGGGTCCAGCCAGCGTTCCGCCTCCCGCAGCCACACCTCCACGTCCTCAAGCTCGCCTTCAGACAGTAATGCGCCGGCGTACATCGCGCTGAGCACGGGCCTGCGATGAAACACCTCATCGGGGATTGCTCTGAGCCAGCCAAGTACCGTGGGCTCCTGTCTGGCCCGACGCAGCTCTCGAAGCGCCGGCTCGATCAAATTCGCCGCCCGCTCAAAATCCTCGGCGTCCAGTGCGTGGTGGATGGCATCGGCCGCCGAACCGTGATGCTCGTACCACTCGCTCGCGCATCGATGCAGTTTGGGAACCAGATCGGGCTGCTCTGCCGTCAAATGGGCGGAGAGCACGTCGGCGAAAAGATGGTGATAGCGATACCAGTGACGCCTGTCATCCAGCGGCACGACAAAGTAGTTGCCCCGCTCCAGCGCCTCCAATCGCGCGCCGCCTCCATCGCGACCGGTGACGGCATCGCACAGCGGGCCGCTCAGTCGGTCGAGGATGGAGGTTCGGAGTAAAAAGCTTCGGACCTCCTCGGGCTGACGCCGCAGGACCTCCTCAACCAGATAATCCGCGATGTACCGATGGTCTCCGGCGAAGCCGCGAATGAACCGGGAGGCGTCCTGACCTCCCTGTAGGGACAGCGCGGCCAGCTGCAGGCCGGCAATCCAGCCCTCGGTGCGCTTTTCCAGCACCTCGATGTCTTGCGGCAAGAGGTCCAGGTCCATCACGTGATTGAGAAAGTCGGCGGCTTCGGAGGGAGTAAAGCGGAGATCAGCAGCGCGCAGCTCGGTCAATTCGCCCCTGGCACGCAGCCGGGCCAGGGGCAGCTGTGGGTCTTCGCGGGTAGCAACGAGCAGATGCAGCTGTGGCGGCACGTGCTCGAGCACAAAAGTGAGGACCGCGTCGACCGCCTCGGCATCAATCAGGTGGTAGTCGTCAAGGACAAGGATGAAATCCTCAGGGAGCGTGGCAACGTCATTGAGTAGGGCCGCGAGAACCACGTCGGTTGACGGTGGCTGCGAGGACTGGAGCGCATTCACCACCCCGTCTCCCACGGAGGGAGCGATGGTCTGTACGGCTGCGACGAGATGCATCAGAAAGCGTGTAGGGTCATTGTCCCGGTTGTCCACTGACAGCCAAGCAGTCGGTCGCCCACAGGCTGCGACCCATTGGCTGAGCAGTGTGGTCTTCCCAAAGCCGGCCGGCGCAGCGATGAGAGTCAGGGAGCGGTGCAGGCCCTCTTGCAACCGCTCGTTCAGGCGGGGGCGCGATACGACGGTGGTTCGAGGCCGGGGTATAAAGAGCTTGGTGACCAGAACCGCCGTATTCACGGCTGTCGGCATCAAGGCGCGTCCCGTACCTGCGCGAGACAGTCGAGGATGAGATCGAGCCCGAGCTCGAACTCATCCCCGTAGCTGTAGCCACGCTGACCCATGAACTCCGAGAGGTGCGGGTAGGCAACTAAGGGGATCCCGCCGGCGATTGACGCGCCCACGTCTCCAACCTCCGTCGAGGCGTCGAGCGGCAGCGACCGCTCGTTGAGCGTGAAACCATAGATATAGCTGTCCAGGATCGAATAGGCGTGGCCGGCCGCCTCGATGGAAAAGCCGCCCTCTCGCAGACTCCCGAGCACCGCGTCGTGGTGCCGCAGCGTCGCCGGACCCGGCCGGCTTCGTGACTCCATCAGCCCGATCGCCCATCGGTGGCGTGAGAGCGCCGCTCGCGCGCTGACAGCCTGCTGACGCATGGCCGTCCTCCAATCCACCCCGCTCTCAGCCAGCCCAATCTCCCCGAAGACGACGTCGACCATGCCGTCGAGGAGATCGTCCTTGTTGGCGACGTGTCTGTAAAGCAGCATGACATCGACTCCCAGCTCTTTGCTTAGCTTGCGCATGCTCAGCGCCTCGCTACCGTGTCGATCGGCAAGATCGACGGCAACACTCAGGAGTCGCTCCCTAGTCAAGGGGGCGCGGGACGCAGGGGGTCGGGCCGGCGTGGCCATTTGCTCTTCCTCGTTTGCAATCCGCGTCACGACGCGAGCCTCATTTTCCTGGTTCATGTGCCCAACGCCGCGCGCGGGTGCAATAGTCTACATTGTAGACTACGAAATAGACTATGACGCAGATGGCCCTGGCCTTTGAAACTCCGCTAGCATTGAGGACGACACAATTGCAAACTAACGTCATCTCAATTACCTGCCGTGAAAGTGGCGGACCCCGATACTAGGAGGCGGGAACCATGAAGCGCTCAGTGTCCCGGCGATTTGTCATATGCAACCTGACAGTGGTGGCCGCACTCCTAACGACGGCGGTGATTCAGAAAGGCACCGCGCAGGTTGCCTACGCCGCATTCTGCTCGGCCGTCGTGAGCCCGGCCACCTGCGGCGGCCGCCTAAACCCGCCGATCAGGCTCACGAGCCGTGATTACGGCGCGGTTCGCGCCACCTCGTTTTCCGCGGCCGGAGGCGACCGGACGGCGTCATTCCTAACCCTAATGTCACCGGGCACGTCCACGGTCAGCCCAGGTCGTGCGTCTCGCGAGCTGGGGCTTGTGTCGAGCTCGACGACGCTTGCACCCAACCCGACGACCGCCTACACCACAGCTCCAAACGGTTCAGTGGTTCTGACCGCGACCGTAACTACGGGAGCTACTGGAACCGTCACGTTTACGGAAGGCGTAAACACCCTAACCTGTGCGGAAGGGGCTCAGCCGCTGCCGCTCGACGGTAGCTCCCAGGCCGTCTGCACGACTACCATGTCCGCCGAAGGGTACCACTCGCTAACCGCCACCTATTCCGGCGACGGCACGTTCCTGTCGAGCAGCGGCAATGCCGGTGTGTTCACCCAGAACCATTCCTCTAACGCGGGTACGGTGTACTGCAACACGGGCGCGATCGTCGCCGACGGACAGTCGAGCAGCGGATTCACACACGTCAATCCGTATCCCTCGGTGATCTTCATCGGCGATGGAGTCAACACGGACCTCACGAGCAACGTAGCCACTCTGTCGGTCCAGCTGAAGAACTTCTCTGCCTCGTCGGGAATCAACGGCACCCAGATGCTGCTGGTAGCGCCGGATGGCATCCACGCGTTCGATTTCTGGAGCCATGTTGGATCCGGGCTCGTCACCGGCAACTACACGCTGACTGACGTCGCCGGGTCGCAATTGCCAAATTCTGGCTTCATCTCTCCAGGCACCTATAAACCGACTGTATACTCCGGCACCGACGTGTTCACGCCGGCGCCCCCGAACCCCGCGCCACAGCTTCCGGGCAGTTTTTCGCTCGCGCCTCCGTTCGGGACCGCCTCCTTCCAGTCGGTATTCAATGGAGTCGCGGCCCATGGAGCTTGGAAGTTATACGTATACAACAACTCCGGGCCCGGTTCGACCATCGACCTCAGTGGCGGCTGGTGCCTGAATATCTCTGCACCCACTGCTGCCTGGGTCGCCCATGTCCGTTGGACCCGGACGGGCAGGTACCTCAGGTTCCGCTGGCACGCCTCGGTAACGAGCGGAATTGCCGGTTTCGGCATCTTCGCGCGCCGGCCCGGCGGCGCTCCGACCGAGCTAAATCACCGTCTCATCCCCATTCATCAAAGCCGGTGGTACTCGCACAAAGTGCTGTTCGCCGGCCGCGGACCCTTCACCATCCGCGCCATGTCCGCCAAAGGAGGGTGGCTCTAGTCGCGTCCCGACGAGAGATGTATGTGCCGGCCAACGAACGTGGCCAAGACAGCACTGGCATTGGGCTGAGAGCAATTTCCTGAGCGGCTCGCCCAGAGCAAATCGGAGGTCCTTTAGGATACGGCTGCAGCGCCTATCTCGCGCCTTTCCTAAGCGCTATGAGTTACGGTATCTGGAAATCGGGCCTCTTCCGGTCATTGAAGGGCATGGCACTGCGCTGGTGGAAGCGCACGCCGGCCGAGATACAGCTCACGAAAGCTTAGACGAAACGGCATCGGATCCCCGCGGGGTTGCATGTCGTCGATTAGTCTCGTTTACCAAGCCTGTCAGCGATCTTACCTCCACGTACCATTAGGAGCTATGACCGAAACCTTGCCCGAACATGTATTGAAGAACCGTGCCCTCTGGGATGGAATCGCTCATGAGTGGGTCGCTGGAGGCGAACGCGCCTGGGCCGATGCCGAGCCCTCGTGGGGAATATGGCACATCCCCGAATCCACCCTGAACCTGCTGCCGGATCTGAGAGGGAAGCGAGCGATCGAACTCGGTTGCGGCACCGGCTACATCTCCGCCTGGATGGTCCGGCGTGGAGCGGAGGTCGTCGCCATCGATAACTCCGCCGGGCAGATCGCTACCGCATGCCGCCTCCAGCAGGAGCACGGGCTCGACTTCGAGATCATCCATGGCAATGCCGAAACCGTCCCCTGTCCAGACGCAACCTTTGACTTCGCCATTAGCGAGTATGGCGCGGCTCTCTGGTGCGACCCATATGTATGGATACCGGAAGCAGCTAGACTGCTGAAACCGGGTGGGCGTCTGGTGTTTCTCAGCAACTCTCCACTCCTCGTGTGCTGTTTTCCCGACGAGGGGGATGCCACCACCACGCTGCAACGGCCCTACTTCGGCATGCACCGACAGGAGTGGCCGGACGGCGGCGTCGAGTTTCACCTGCCCCATAGCACGATGATCCGGCACTTGGAGCAGAGCGGATTCAAGTTCGTCGATCTGATCGAGCTCCAGGCGCCGGAAGGGTCGCCGACGCAGTTCGACGTACCTGGGGACTGGGCGCATCAGTGGCCGAGCGAGGATGTTTGGCTCGCGGAGCGACGCCCCGATTGACCTCGACCCCCAGAGTGGGTCCTACCTCGGCGCCACACCAACCAGGTCGTAGCGCGGCACTCACCGATCCTGGACCATCAGTCGTGGACCTGGTCAAGCAGCTACCAAAGCTTTGGGATGCGAACCATCCTTAGGCACGCCGTCACCGTACTGGTGCCGCGGCCGTCACCTCCGAGTACGTGCGAGGAACGAGAGTCGATCGTGACCTACGGCCGGTCGAAGAACTGCCCGTACGTTCCAAACGGCATGTCGTGGAGTTCTTGGAAACGATCCTGCTCCGCTCCTTAACCCCTTTTTCAACGCGATCGCATGGCGGTCGTCAACTCCATTTTGCACCGACGCTGCGAAGGATCGACGTCAAGGCTGGGTGCCCAATGCGTAGGTCTCGTAGGGTACTGAGGCGGGTGGTCCGGGGGCGAGATGTACGACCGGAGGCTCGCTGAGCTCGACCACCATGGAGGTGGCTGTGAATGAGCTCTTCGGACCATCGCGCATGACGCAGACCGGCGAGCGTGCATCGCCGAGCATCGCCTCGACATCTTCCACCGTGACTGCCGGGCCGGCCGCCTCAAGGGCCCGAGAAATCGCCGCAAACCGAATCTCGGAGTCTGAAGTCGCGGAGTCGGCTCCGGTCTTGGCGGCCGACTCTGTTGGAGCGGCTGCCGCCTCGAGATCAAGGTTCACCACCGGATGGTTGGTATGGTACAGACGGCCGGGCATCGGGATGAACCGCACGAACCGTTTGGTGGAGCATTCGAGGGAGGTGACCCCCATAGGGTCGCCGATCGTGTAGTTCTGGCCCGACGCGTGACGAAACGACTTCACCCGTGTGACGGCCTTCCACCGGCGCGGCTGTTCGAGGATCGTTCGTACGATGAACGCCACCGGCAGGCCGTCCCGGCTTGACGCCAGCTGGCTTACGGTGTTGCAGCAGACGCCCACGCCGTGTCCGTTGACGCCCATGAAGCCGATGACTCCGGCCACGGTCCAGACGCAGTCCTCCGCCTCAGAGCCGGAAGCGCTCATGAAGAGCAGCGTCTGGCTGCCGTCGTAGAACTTCGGAATATCCATGTTTTGGGCCAAAATCGGTGGCCGGCCGACCTGGCCGAAGACGCCCAGAGCCGTGCAATGATCCGTCGAATCCGGTGCCGCATTCGTCGGTTCAGCCTCACCCGGTCGCCGTGAAGGACTCGAAGCTGAGCCTGGAACGTGAACCGTCGTGCTCTCGGTCGATTCCGCTGACGCTCGTCGCAACTGTGCCGTGAAGATCCACTGCTCGTCGATGAGCTGGTAGGCGTAGACATCCCGGAAGCTCTGGTCGGCGCCCTCGGCGATGCCGCGTACCTCCTCCAAGAGATGGGGAGCCCAACGATCGATTGCCGGCATGAAGTTGGTCTCCTCGACGAACCGGTCCAGATACGTTTCCGCGGTCAGGCCGGATTCTTGGGCAAGAGCCTCCTTCCAGCGTCCCATCGTCGCGCCGATGACGTCCCGAAGTTCTTCCCCGTGTATTCGTCCCATCTCCCGCGCGCCGCCGCTTAACACCACTTTTCTAAAAGAGTGAGCCTGCACCGTCATTACTCAGTCTCCTCCTTCCCGATCGCCGGTAAGCAAGGACGGTTGGCGATCGTTCTCCGCGTCGGGTGGCCGCGAACGCTCATTCTCCAAACGATTTTCCCGTGATCGAGATCCGCACAGCGGCCGCTGGCACCCTGATTATCAAACGACGGTGGTATGGCGAGTTGATTCTGCTGGTAACGGGCGTGGCAGACGTCTCTCCGAGTGATGTGTGGACGCTTGGCGAGCAAGGCGATGTACCGACCTGAATACTAGACGATAGTGATGCCTTAACCCCGAATATAGAAACATGAGCACAGGTCGCATATCAATGGTCGGCGTTCCAAAGGTCGTTGCCTACCTGACACGGAACCGAAGGGATGATCACGAGCTGCTGACGTTCCGGCACGCAGGGCAGCCCGATGCCGGAATCCAGGTTCCAGGGGGTGGGGTCTACGACGGAGAGAGCATATTCGACGCGCTAACACGAGAGGTAGAAGAGGAGAGCGGACTGCAGTCGACCGATGTAACCGATACCTATCAGATTGCCGATTACACCATCTTCAAAACATTCAATCGGCAGTACCAGCGAAGGCACGTCTTCTGGCTTAGGGCTTCACGAAGATTGCCGGATCGGTGGGACCACACGGTCACGGGGCTTGGGGAGGATGCTGGGCTTGTGTTCCAATTCGAGTGGATACCCCTCGGCGACGCGAAGGACGCGCTCGCTGCGGGTCTGGGCGACAAGATTCACATACTGGAGAGCAAAATCCATGGTCGCCGGTGAAGTGCTCATCAAGGCCCTGACGCGGTGAGCACTGCTGGGGTGCTGCGAACCGCCGGCTCCTGGGTCAAGCCGCTAATTCGGAAATGAGTGGTCCGATAATGGCTGTTTCAATAGGCTTACGACCTTGACTGGCTCCCTATTTTCATGTTTCGTGGTGCCCTGAAGGCATGGAGGCTAATTCGAAAATGGTGTTTGGAATTTTCCACGGCGACCATCGTGCGGTAGCCCGGCCCTCCGTGGCCGGGGGGATGACGGCCGTCGTCAATATTCTGACTTCCCGCCTCAAAACCAAGCGACCAACGTTAGCCATTTTCATGCTTCAAGGTGCCGCAAAAGCCATGGTACGCGCTCATCCTGAGCGGCGCTACATGGCCGTCGCGAGGCCTGGTTCCCCCTCGAGAAGCACGCCGATCTGAGCTGCGCCGAACCGTTCTTTGGCAGCACGACCATCGGCCCCGGGCGCTACCATGGCTACCACGAGGTCGTCGCGATGCCGTCGTGCGTTGCGAAAGCCCGGAAGATGCCCTGGTTGCGCACTGCTGTGCTCCCGCAGGTCGAGGACCCTAACTCGGCGCCCAACTTCGAGTATGATCATACCGAGAGGGATGAGGGCAAAGTGATCCTCTTCGCACTTAAATCCCGACTGAGCATGTGGCGTGCGCGTAACCTCTAGCAGGCGAACGGCGCCGCTGACCGACACCCAAACGCCCGCGCTCGAGCCATTTGCCACGTTGCCGGTGGCGGGAGTCGTCGCTGTTCTCTTCGCGCTCTTCTTGAGCCTGTCCGGTCGCTACGGCTTCCACCGAGATGAGCTGTACTTCTTGGACACCGCACGACACCTCCAAGGCGGCTACGTCGACCAGCCCGCCTTTGTGGCCGTGCTGGCTCGGATCTCGATCTGGCTGTTCGGGGTTTCGCTAGTCAGCCTCCGGATATGGTCGGCGCTTGGGGTTTCGGCGACGGTCGTCGTCGGAGCCCTGATCGCGCGCGAGTTGGGGGGAAAGCGTGCGGCGCAGATCGTGGCGGCCATCGGCGTTGCCACCATGCCGGCGCTTCTGGCCGCCGGAGACCTGTTCGAAACATCCAGCTTCGATCCGCTGTTCTGGTCCCTCTTCGCATGGGTGGTTATCCGGGTCGGCCGCACGCGCGATCCGCACTGGTGGCTGTTGGGCGGGCTGGTGCTGGGGCTTGGCCTCACCAACAAGCACAGTATCGGGTTCTTCGCCGCGGCCGTTGTCGCGGGCGCCGTTCTCAGCGGCGACTGGAGGCTTTTCGTCAACCGCTGGGCCTTGGCAGGCGCCATCATCGCCGCCTGTTTCACGCTTCCCGATCTCATCTGGCAGGCCCAACACAACTGGCCGACCATACTGATGACCCAGACATTGAACCAAGAGAACGGAGGCGCCGGCAACATTTCCAACTGGCTGATCGGCCAGCTGTTCATGGTCAACGCCGCATTCATCTGGGTCTGGATCGTGGGCCTGATCCATCTGTGGAGGGCCAGGGTGCCCCTCTATCGTTCGCTGGTGTGGGCGTTCGCGATCCTGTTCGTCTTGTTCATGGTGACGACGGGCGCCAAGGATTACTACATAGCGCCCGCATACGTGTACCTGCTGGCGGCGGGTGCGGTGCATCTCCAGGGAAGCTGGTCCGGCCGGCGCATCAAAGTGGGCCTGCAGGCTGCCGCCACGGCAGTGTTCCTCGTGATCGCCCTGCCACTCGCTTTACCGGTGCTTCCTCCGCAAGACATAGGCGGTTTCATCAAAGTGAATCCCGCGTTGAGCGAGCAGCTTGGATGGCCCAAACTGGTTCATACCGTCCGTGGAGTCTGGTTCTCTTTGCCGCCGGCACAACGTCGGACGGCCGTGATCCTTGCTTCCAACTATGGCGAAGCCGGAGCCCTCCACGAGCTGGGCGCTAGAGATCTGCCGGTCGTCAGCGGCCACAACAACGAGTGGTTCTGGGGACCAGGAAGGCGAAATGTGACGACCGTCGTGGCCGTCGAGCCTGGGCCGGTTGATCTCACAGCTCCCCAGGCCTCAGCATATCTGAAGCAGTTCTTCTCTCAGTGCAGCGTGGCCGCGACTCTTCGCAATCGCTATGGCATCCACAACCAGGAGTGGGGTGGCCATGTGTATGTTTGTACGGGGCTGCACCACTCGTGGCTCACAATGTGGCCGCAGCTCCGTCAGTACAGCTGAGACACGCTTACGGCTAGCGCCCCTAAGCTCAGAACCGCCATTTCTCTGATGGCGGCAGTCAGGCAGTCTCAGGGGCTTCTTGAACCGCCCAATTATTGCCATCTGGGTCGTACGCGGGCGTGGAAACTGACGCTGAAATCCACAGCACGAGGTGTTTGCTGGTTGAAGTCGCCGCCTGCTACGTTGCTTTCACCAAACTAGGCTGCTGCATAGACTGCCACGACCTCTTCGATCGAGCCTTTCGGCCCCGCCTTCAAAGTAATCGTCGCTGCCTTGCCTCTCTTCTTACCGTTTACCTTCCATCCTTTGAACGGCCAGGTAGACGGATTGGTGGCCCTTTCAGTCAGTCTGACAGTCTTTCGGGGGGCGATGGCGTATTTACAGATTGCAGCATGGCATGTCTTGTTAGGAGGACTTACGGTCACTGTGCCATGGACGGTACCCGTGGGCGTGATACGGACCGCGATAAAGGATAGCTTCGCCGTGGGCCTCGTGTGGCCGTATGTGACAGACCGCTGGGCACCGAGGACAGCGAGTGAAGCAACGATAACAACGATAGCGCGCCCGAATCTCACCGCGAACCTTCCTTTTACTACGTGATGTGCTGCCTGGACATATGTTGACTTACTAACTTTTGGCTCTAGGCATGTATTGCAGTCGCGCCTGCCTTAGACCACGGGTGACGGGGACTTTGGCTTAGGCACAGGCACGTACAGGTGGCCAATTTGCAACCGTAGCTGGCCTCTCACTGTCCTTTCTGGACTGGTTTATAGACTGCCGATGAGACGGCGCTCGCCGCATCCACCGCACGTACTCAGCGTTCCTTTGACTCTCGTCACTCTGTCTTGTCAATGTCCCATGCTCCCGAGAGTAATACTCCGCAGACTACAAAATCAGACACCCACCTCCTGACGCAGAAAATCCCCCAAAACACGCGGTGTCGCTTCGGACGCTCACCGGCCGTCAGCTTTGCGGTTCTTTCTACCGTGGAAGGACGTGAGACGGGCTGCTAAACGTGGCGAGGTCCGAGCTCATGCCTGTCGACCCTCTGACAATCGCAATAGCTACGCGTCAGCTGCGTATCAGCGGAAGCTACTACGTGAGTTCGTGAGCCGAACGCTTTTAGGGTCACGAGCGACGTTGGTGCAGCAGAGACTTGGTCCTTGTCTGCTTCTTTGATTTCGCGAGTACTAATACATGAGACTGCTCCATGGGTTTCAACCACGGCAACCGGATGACCATAATGCCAAATGTATGCAAGGTAGCTCGAGGATAGAGTGGCGAGAGAGCTCTCCAGCCTCGATGACCGACTTCTGACCGACGCCGAGCTCGTAGTCCTGGCGAAGTCCGACCCCGCTCAGTTCGCGGCGCTCTACGAGCGATACCGGGACCCGGTGTATTGGTATCTGCTCACGCGAACCAAACGCGCCGCCGACGCCGAGGACCTGCTCCAGACGTCCTTCCTCAAGGCACTCGCCGCCCTCGAGGGGTACCGTCCCGAAAAGGCGCCATTCGCCGGCTGGTTGTTTGCCATCGTGCGGAACACTGCGTCGTCCTTTCACTCCCGCCGCGCTACGACGGTCGCGTGGGATCTTGTTCCGGAGATTATGCTCCCGGTGGATGAGCATGACTATGACGCCCGGCTCGTTCGGCAGGAGGACCTCGGGGAGCTGCGCGACCTGTTCGGTACCCTGGACGAAACCTCCCGGGAGCTGCTGATTCTTCGCTTCGTTGCCGGGTTGCGTATCGGCGAGATAGCAACCGTTCTCGGGAAGTCGGAAGCTGCCACCCAGAAACAGCTGTGGCGGGTGCTGCAGAAGCTCAAGGAGGGATACCATGACCACGCTGTCTGAGCGATACGAAGACATTCTCTCCGTCCCGGAGAACGAGGCCCTCGAACACGTTGTCGCCGACCTCGACCGCATGCGCAGGATTGCCTCGGCCGCGAAGGTATCGCCACAACGGGACGCAGCCATCCGCCGCGCACTCTTGACGGAATCGGTGAAGGAGCGTGAGGATCGTACGGCAACGGCGGGCGCACACAAGCGCCTGTCGCCGTTCGGCAGAAGCGTCGTACCCCTCTGGGTGCGGTTCCGCTACGTCGCGGTCCTTTGCGTGTGCCTGGCAGTTGTCATTGTCCGGGCAATTTTGATGACGGCGGTCGCTCCTGCTCCAGCGAGCGCGCAGGCCATTCTCGCCCGCGCCGCCTCTCGTCCCACCTCCACCGGGAAGGCTATCCTTCTGACATATGAGATCTCTGTTCGAAGTAGTCGCGGAGCCAGTACAGGATGGGCGCGCGTCTGGGCGGAGCCGTCTGGACAGAGCGGGCTTAACTTTTCGCAGTCAGTATCGCTGACTGGGAGCACGCTCGGCGGAACCGTGGTTCGCGTACATGGCTCCCACTACCTCTACGACCGGCAACATAACGAGATAGTGTTGGCGGAGACACGCCCAGTCGCAAGTTGGCAGGTACCTCAGAGTCTGTTCGTCGGGTCGAGTCTGGCAGCCGATCTCAGACGAATCGCGAGGCTGTCGCCCCATCGTGTTGAGGTGGGGCCACGGGCCATCGTTGGTGGTCGCCAGGTCGACGAGATACGCGTGCGGGGCTGGAACGCTATGCCGGGCGAGATGGCCACGATTTACTTCGATTCCACGACCCACCTGTTGGCCGGGTTCGATGCCGTAGCCCCAGATACAGCGCACCCGACAGCAGTCTGGCAGGCTCGATTGTTCTCTGCCAGAACGATGGCGGCTTCACACGCGCCATCCGACGCCTTCACGCTGCAGGCGCCTCTGGCCGCGCGCGTCGTGGTCGCCGCACCGCAGGTCGCCACCTTCGCAGCGCTGTGCCATCTCCTGGGGCCCATAAAGTCCGTCCTCCGTTCGGCGGGCACGAGCATGTTCTCAGCGTGCAAAATGACGAATCCAGCCGTATCGAAGGCAAGGCTCCAGTCGGCGCTTGTTGCAACTCCCGCAGCCACTCTTCATCAAGCGCTTACAGACAAAGAAATCAGTCGTCCACAATACGTCGCGGCGCTGTCAGACCTCAACCAGCGAGTCTCTGCCTGGCTCTCGATGCTGAGGCGGCCGCGGTCATGACAGACGTGAACATCATCTCGCGGCGCCGTTGAACATCGGCGACCGGAGACAATATGCACGGGAACGCCGCGTTAGCGTGAACGACAACGGCTCGCCGGATCCGCCAGAGATGGCGGCCCCAGTGGCGGTCATCGAGGCCGTCGATCTTTACAAGACATACGAATCCTCGACGCTCAGCGTACAGGCACTAAAGGGGGTGAGTCTACGTATCGAGAAGGCTGAGGTGGTGGCTGTAATGGGGCCGAGCGGGTGCGGAAAGACGTCCCTCCTCAACTGCCTCAGCGGGCTCGACGGGATAACCTCCGGGAGCGTGGAGATCGCCGGCCAGGATATCCGCGGCCTATCGGATCGAGAGCTTACCAATTTTCGGGCCAAGGAAATGGGCTTCGTGTTTCAGACGTACAACTTGCTTCCGGTGCTAAACGGTATTGAAAACGTCGAGTTGCCCCTCCTGGCTGGAGGCGTGAGTGCCCGGCAGGCGCGGCGCCGGGCATGGGCCGGCATCGAGCAGGTAGGGATGCAGGAGTGGGCGCGGCACCGGCCGGCTCAGATGAGCGGTGGACAGCGACAGCGATTCGCGATCGCTCGAGCCCTCGCGACCGAGCCGTCGATCGTATGGGCCGATGAACCGACAGGCGCCCTCGACAGTACGACGGGTCAAGAGATCATCGACCTGATGGTGAAGCTGAACCGCGAGCGCCACATGACGTTTGTCTGGGTCACGCACTCTGCCGAAGTCGCCCGATCCGCAGGCAGGCTGATTACCATGCGTGACGGCCTTATTGAGAGCGACGAGCAAATCAAGCAGGCGAGACCGGTCGGCCAAAACCGCACGTGAGCGAGAGACGATGCGCCTGCAGGTAGCGGCTCCGTCGTTCGGGGTTGCACTCGCACTGTTCCTGGTGGCCTCTGGGTCTCTGATTGTTATCGCCACACTGGGTGCTCGCAATCCGTTGTTACTGAGAATGGGACTGCGCAACACGTTCCGCCGGCCGTCTCAGAGCACCTTACTCCTCGTTGGCTTGACGCTATCAACCGTCGTCATCACGATGGGATTCGGGCTGGCCGACAGCTTTAACACCTCTGCCGTTGCGTACCGGCAGGAACTGATCGGGCATGTCGACGCCAGCGTCAGCGGCACCTTCAGTCAGTCGCGGATTTATTCCAGTCTTGCGTCGCTTCGCCGCCTCCCGGACGTCGGTGCTGCCGCCGCCCTCTTCTTCGATGCAACTGACCCGACCATTTCCTCTCGACGGTCGGGCCTGGCGGTGCACCGCATTGACGTGTATGCCATCCCCAAGAATTTCAGCACGGTATACGGGCCACTTCCAACAGAGACCGGCAGGCTCGCCTCTACCAAACTCGGACCGGGCCAGGTGGCTCTTAGCCCATCTCTGGCTCATGGCCTTAACGCCCGGGTGGGTGCCCACCTCACCATAGCGTTCAGCAACACGTCCTTTCATGCGACTGTACGAGCTGTACTGACGCACGGGATTGCCGTAACGAGCGGAGAGGTCTTGCAAAGCGGAAGCAATCCCGAGATTCTTATGCCGCTCCACCGCCTGCAGGCCAAGGACGGGCCGATCACGCCGAATGTCGTTGTGCTTCGAACGGCCGCGTCGGCACCAGGCAACGGATCAACATTGGTCGAGCCTCTCAAGTCAGTGTTTCCGGGGGCAGAGGTCAGTACGCACTCTGCGGGAGGACTGGACATGACGCAGTTCGGATCCACGGTCATTCATCCGCTCAATCCCGACGTGGTGAACGCGACGGCCGGTCAGCTCAGTAAGGCGGCGTTGACCTCGCCGGCAACCCTGCAGTTCATCTGGTTTCCGTCCCTCTTCACCGAGCTACTCGTGGGTGCGGGTCTCCTCCTGCTGGCGTTGCTTATGCTTCTGCTGACTGAAGAGCGCAAGCCGGAGCTGGGCATGGCAAGAGCGGTTGGCATGCAGCGCCGGCACGTGGTGTTCGCGCTTCTGATCGAGGGCGCGGGCTATGGCGCGGTCGCGGCCGTGTTTGGAGTCCTGATGGGGAGAGTGGCAACGGGGCTCGAGCTTGCGATCCTGGACCGCGTGCCTAACCTGGGCGCCGGCCAGGCCTCGGCGGGGAGCGTGCCGCTGCCTGTATTCTCTCAGGATCTACAGGCATCACTCAGCCTGCAAAGCGCCGCCGGCGCGTGGTCGATCGGGGTTCTCGCTGCGCTGATTGTCATTTTGCTCACGTCCCTCTGGATAAGTCAGGGAAGCATCGTGCCAGCGATACAAGCGGTCGAGGAGCCCCCTCGAATCACCGGCTCGCTGGCGCGGTACTGGCACGCCCTGTCTCACGCGCAGGCTGATCCGAAGGCCGGTCCCATTACTGAGTCACCCGCAGCCCGGAGATCGCGCCGCCGTAACGCAGCTCTCGGACTCATCTGGGCACTCGTCATACGGAGCCCCTTGTGCCTCGGCATCGCTGGATTGATCGCCGAAGTGTCATCCATCCTCGGGTTCGACTGGCTCGGCCAGACCGCGACCGCACTGGGTATTGCGGGAACGGGCCTGATGGCGGCCTGGGTTTTGCGACTCATGCACGTACCGCCGTCAACGGCCGCCAGAGTCGGCTTCAGCCTCATTGGTGCTGGATGGCTAGCGGTTGGCTTGAGCCGGATGGGACTATTTCTCTCGCTGTTTCAGCCGGTCCTGCTCAAGGGCAGCCTGACGCTGCCGTCCTCGACCGCGCAGCTATTGATCGCCATGCTGCTGCCCCTCGCCGGTGCAGTGGTGCTCGTCATGACCAACGTAGATATAGCGCTAGGCGGCGTGACTGGGGTGCTCCGCGCACTTCGCCCGACCGCGCCGGTAAGCAAGATCAGTATGGCCTATCCCTTGACGCTGCGGTTCCGGCTTGGCGCGGAGATCGCGCTGGTGTCACTGGTGTCGTTTCTGATCCTCCTGCTCGTTACCGTCAACGCTGGGGCGACGCAGGAAGCCCAAAGTGGCGCGAGTACGGGAGGATATCAGCTGGAAGTCGATGTCCATGATGGCTCATTGCTTCTGCGCCCGTCCCTCTCGAGCCACCTACATGAGCTTGCCGCCGGAGAAACCCTGAAGCGAGACTTCTCCTCGGTTGCCGTGCTACAGTATCTCTATCCGCCGCGAGGACCGGCGATGCCCATCGAGCTGAGCGCTTTGGGAAAGAAGGGACTGCCGAAAGCGGGCACCGGAGGAATAGGCGCAGGAGGGCGCATCGGCCACCGTGGAGGCCATATCGGAATTCATGGGGGAAGTGGCGGGGTTAGTCCCACGGGTGCGACGCAATACCAGCTCTTCCCTCCGCTGGTCGCCAGCGACGAGTTCCTCTCCGCCACCACGATGCCTATCGTCGCACGAGCAAGGGGGTACAGCTCTGCCCGTCAGGTGTGGCGCGCGATCAAGGATCATCCCGGCCTCGGAGTTCTCACCGCCGATCCTAGCGTGGCCGGGCTGCCCTCGGGGTCGGGATTCGTGCCCTTTATTGCCCGGATCCCGGCCCGCCTCCACGGTGCCCAGACGATTCCTATCACGGTTGTCGGACTCACTCCCGCTGGGAGCAAGTGGCAAACCCTGTACATGTCGAAACGGACCGCTAGAAGCTTCGCGACGATTTCCCGCCCCAGCGCCTTAACTCAGATGTACCTGTTTCGCTTGCGGCCCGGAGTGAGAGAGACGCAGGCCGTGACCGCTCTGAATCGAGCCCTGCAAACTACCACGACTGGCCTCGAAGTGCAGTCGCTCGACAATACGCCCGCGGCAGGCATCACGTCGGCGCTAACGCTTTTCCTCACTACATACCTGACGCTCGGGGTGGTGTTTGGAGCCCTCGCCATTGGGGTGGTCTCCGGCAGAGCCGTGGTAGAACGCCGGCAGCAAATCGGCATGATGCGTGCAATCGGGTTCTCGCGTAGGCTGGTGGCACTCTCGTTCCTTATCGAGTCAGGGATGGTCGTAGTTATCGGGCTGCTCATCGGAGCGGTCCTGTCTCTCGTCCTGGCCATCAAGATTGCGTTGAGCTTGTACGCGAACGTTACGTTTCCCTGGGGCCCGGTCCTTCTTGTGCTTGGCATAAGTTTTGTGACGGCCTTTGCTAGCACGATGGTTGCAGCCCGCCGCGCATCAGGACTCCATCCGGCCGAAGCTCTGCGATATGAGTAGAGATCTCGTGCGCCTCGCCAGGCTAGCCCTCGAAAGGACTAGTCTGGCGCGAAGCACAAGAATGCGATCTAGTTAGCGAAAGTACAAGAGGTCGTTCATCGGTTTGACGTTTGCCGTATCGCAGGTATACCCCAGGCATCCCAGATTCCAGGCATCTTCGATAGTGGCGAGCATAGAGTAGGGATTGTAAGGGGTCAGCGATGCGTGGGAGAGGCCGCCTGCGAGCTCGCCACTGTTCCCGGACCTTTTCTCCCTGCCGCCGTCCGGCTGGCGCCCCAAAGCTCAGAACCACCATTTCTCTCATGGCCGCAGTTAGGCAGTCTCCGGGACCTCCTGAACCGCCCAATTGTTGCCATCCGGGTCTTGAAAGAAGACGAAGGAGTCGTACGGACCGCCGCCGGCGAAATGAGTGACGTCACCAACTTCAACACCCCGCTCGAGAAGCTGAGTGCGTGCGACTTCGATGTCGCTCACGCAGAGCTGCAGGCTGGCAGACCCTTGTGGCACCTCCTCCACAATGGCTGGCCCGATGACCACGGAGCAGGCCGATCCGGGTGGCGTGAGCTGAACCACCCGCATTTCCCCCACGACCGTGTCCACGTCAATCTTGAATCCAAGCTTCTCACTGTAGAAGCGCTTTGAGCGATCCACGTCTGTCACCGGAATGACGACGACTTCCAGCTTCCAATTCATGGCCGGGTGGACCTCCGCGCGTTGTGTCCAGGCTAGCGGTCTGCTTCGCCTGTCGTTGATAGAGCTGCCACTCCCAAGTGTATCTGCCGTGAGCCCTGAGACTCGGGACGCCGCCAACGTGGGGCTGGCTTAACTCCCGCATGCAAGCCCGACGAGCTTTCTCGTGGTCAACCCCTTGAATACGGGAACCCGCCTCACCAGCGGTGGGCACGCGCCATCCTCGAAGCCCTGAAGACGTCTACGTGGGGTCTCGACATGCTCCGACCTCGCCCTCATTTCGAAAGAGGGCTCAGCAACGTGCCGATCAAAAGAGCCTGCTTTCGATTGCCAGATGATCGCGACCGGCAGACTCCGCGAGAACGCTCACCGCCTCTACCTCCCGAATTCCTCTGGCACGAATGCCTGAGCCCAAAAAGCAGTGCAGCGTTTTTCACCCTAACCCCCGTTTCGCCGAGTCGAGTTTTGAGACGTGGTGCGACCTCCCGACGACAGCATCGAGAAGGCGACGCGGCATCCTTGATAGTCAACAACTCAACCCTGGCTGGCGCCACATAGCCTGGGGATCCTCCGTGGCTACCGTGGACTGCCTTCCACGGACCGGGCCATCATGGTCACTTGGAACTGAAAACGAAAAACCAACAGCCGAAAGCCGGTTCGAAAATGGAGTGGAATCCTCCGCCGCCGCTACCGCGCCCTGCCCCTCCATGCCCCGGGCGATCACGGTCGCCTGGAACTGAACAAACTGAAAACTTGAAAACTAACAACTAACAACTAACAACTAACTCTGTTCTTCCAAGTCCATCACCGGCGCCAGGGGCAGGGTTGCCGAGGTGGAGCCTCGAGTGCGCCCCCGAGGCAAGAACAGAAGGGTCATAGCCGCCGCGCCGACGCAGGCCAGCGTCCCACCCCAGAAAGGGATCCGCTCTGAGACTCCGTAGAGAGAGCCGAGGACCCCGGCGCCAATGGCGCCGCCTCCGAACTCGAAAAATCCTCCCATCCCCATCGCCCTCCCACGGATTTCCGCGGCTGTGCTCTCGCTGACGACGGCAAACAGGCTGGGCTCGAGCAGCGTGAAGCCGACAGCCTCGACGGTCCCAACGACGAGAATGATCGGCAGCCACTGCAAGAACGGATAGACGAATGCGCAGGCGGCGACGATCAGCAGTGCTGCCCCAATCAGCAGCCGCCGATCTGACCGGTCGCTAAACTTGCCCGCCCGAGTTGCGAGGAGTAGAACCGGAATAGCGAAAACACCGATCGATACCCCGATGACGAAAGGACCGTAATGCCTGGCGGAGAGGTACTGCGGCCACACGACGTCGTACATGGAGAACAGCGCCCCGGAAGCCGCCAGGGCCAGACTCGGGACGATGATGGCGCGGCGACGCCACCAACCGGGCTTGGGCGGTTCCTCCTGCTCGTGCCGGGTGGCGCGTGTCTCGGGTAACCGAAATAGAGCGGTTACTCCGACCAGAGATGCCAGCCCCGCGCAGAGAAAGATTCCCGAGAAACTCCAGAGTGCTACAGCGCCGCCGACTACTGGGCCCACCAGAAGTCCAACCATCTCGACAGCTTGCAGCTGCGCGTATCGCTGCCCTCGTTGACCGGGAGGCGTGGTATCGGCCAGCGCTGCCCGCAGTGCCGGGACGTACGCGCCTCCGGTGAAGCCCTGCCCGATTCTCAGTAGCGCGAGTACCCAAAGAGGACCGAGGTTGGCAAAAAGGCCGAGCGAAAGCAGCGCGTAGAGGAGCCGTGAACCGATAAGGACCGGCTTTCTTCCGATTCTGTCGACGAGCGCTCCGCTTGGCACCTGTGCGATCGTGTTGGCGACCATGGGACCAGCGATGAAAAGACCAATCGCCACCGAGCCTCCACCGTGTTGCTTGACGTACAGCGGAGCGATGGGAAATATCGCGGCGATGCCGGCAAACATCACGAGCTGTCCCAGGAGCAGCCGCGACGCCGGATCCAGCTTCCCTCCCAGCAGCGCTCGCAGCAATTTGAACATGGCCATCCATTATCCCGGCGTCCATCCGGACCACATCCACATTCACCTGCTGGACCGGCCGCCAGAAAGTGTCATCAAACCGTCATTGCCCGATAACAGAGATGTCATGCGGCACCGGCAAACTGAAATTGTTGGCGCGGATGCCGGCAAGAAAAAATCTCAGGAGCACAATGATCATGGTGATGACCAGCTACCGCAATCGTACAGAAATCGACACGCGAGAATTGCAGAAAACCGAAAGGGCAAACGTACTGGCTGCCGACGTGGTCAGAGGCATGGCAGTCTACGACCTGAACGGAGTTTGGTTGGGCGCCGTCTCCGAGATCTGGGCTCACAACCCCGGACTTGGGTATCTGCCCCGCTCGAAGACATACCTCAACGACTACGGACCGATCGCGGGCTCGTCAGCCTGGTTTGAGACCGGCGATGGGTACATAGAGATCACGAAGCCGGTAGCACCGCGTTTGACCCAGCGGACGCACGTAAAGCTCGAGCAGCTCACAGGCATCCAGGGAGAGTATGTCCTCGTCGAGGGTGAGGGCAGTCTGGAGCGTCCCCTGGCCCTCCCCAACCGGTTTCACGGTCTGAATGTGTGACCGGAGCGACGGACCCTGCCGGCGGGACCAGACCGCGAAGTCACAACTCGGGAGGTTTCGATGGAGCGCCAATGAGGGTGGACTTAGTCCACCCTCATTGCGTACCGACCGATTACCGCTTGATCAGAGTCCACTGCGGGCGACGCGATCTAGTTTCCCGGCTGACCCATGACTCTTCTCAGTGTCGGCATGAGATTTGAAAGCCGGGGTTTTGTCCAGCTTCGGTTCAGAACGCTATTGTTGGATCTCTCGTTAGATGAATTCGTGCCGTTGATAGGGAAATACGACCAGCTCGACCATTTGGTGGAGCTGCAGATATCTGATCAAGATCTGAAACCACGAGCCTTGGGTGCCTCTCTTTGAATCGCTGACACACAGGGAGCTGTTGTTACACGTATTGAATTCGCCTAACCAGATCGGCGCTTCGACGTTCTTGTCGGCAAGGATGTATCCCCAGTTTTTGTCGAATATCGACGACAGAACCGGGTACGTCGTTTTTTATTGAACACGAATGACCCGATGGGATTGTTCTTCCAGGGGCCCCATTCGTGGGGCGAGTAGACAAGGTGGTGGCGTACGTTCAGAACAACTGGGTCTGTTGCCACGCCTCGTAGAATCGAGCCCCACCAGTACACTTCGACTTTCCGTTTCTGAGTCGGGTCGGGATAGAGCTGCACCCCTTCCACGAATATCAGAGCGTGGGGATTCACCTTCAATATCGCGTTGCCGCACTTAGTGGCCGCCTGCTGCCAGTTCGAGCTGGGATTCCACAGTTTGTTGGGAAACTTACCCCAGGTGGCGCCCTGCTTGAGATAGGTCTTCAAGCTCCACGGACCGGGTCCGTTAGTGTGAGGCTCATTCCTCAGGTCAAAGCCGACGACCGTCGGATTGCCGGCGTAGCGCGTGGCCACCTTCACCCAGTCGCCGATCCAGCCATTCTCCGTGTATGTCGTCCATAGCGCCTCGATGTGTGAGCCGCCCTTGACCGAGCTGGCAAGCGAACCGTGATTGTCGAGAATGATGTACAGTCCGACCGCCTTGGCTCCAGCCACGATCTTGTCCAGTATCTGTAGGGGATGCAGATTCTTGAACGCTTTCTTGTTGACCGGATCAGTGATGTATTTGGGCAGTGGTTTGAGCTTGAGGTTGTCGCGCACCATTTGCTCGGAGATCGGGAGCCTGATGCTGTTGAAACCGAGCGCTTTGATGGTGGCTAATATGCGCATATACGGCTGAAAGTCCAGCCCGGCCGGCACATAGGCTTTCGTCTGCATGCCGTACCAGGTGACGCTTTCCAGACGGACGTGACAGCCGTAACCGTCGACGATCCAATTGCCGTTGGTGTGCATCCACCCATAGTTGATCGACGTCTTTGAGCAGTGACTCGTCTTGTGCTTCTTGACGGCATCCGGAGCTTGCAGCCGGCGAGCCTCAGATCGTCCGACCGCGGGTGCCGGCGCTCCCATCGAGGTATCCGAGCCAAGCAGCCTGAAGAAGCTGTCAAGGGATGGCGCCGACGACAGAGTCGAATGGGCGGGGTACCGGCCCGCGGCCATCCTGGCCGAAGGCTGCGACAATAGGCTCCCAAAGGCGAGGCCGGCGACGGCGAGTAAGCCTATTGCCGAGAATAGAAGGGCGCGCGCGTGGTGGGTCATTCAGCTTCTCCCGCAAAGCCGGCCGTACGGGCGCACGGCTCGAAGTATTTCGAACGATCGACAGGACGCGTGGGCTATTTTAACCCAATGTTCATGTATCTACAAACCGCCGAGCATTCTCGAACACCTCGAGACACCGGCCGGTGTCCAAGAAGGCAGCACGAGTATCATTCTACGTCCACTCTCAAGGAGGCACCAATGACACCGCCCGACTTCTCTGCCGTCGACTCTCGTATCGAGGAACGTCTCGAATTCTGGCTCGACCGGCTTAGCTACTCTTGTGAACCAGCCGAGCATTTCGAGCCAGGGCATCGGAATGCACCAGTGCGCCAATCTCGTCGAACAGATTCTGAGCGAGTCCGGGTTCGACTGCCGTCTCATGCCTACCGACGGTTATCCAGTCGTGTACGCCGAGGCTGCCGGAGCCTCCGACCAAACGCTGCTCTGCTACAACCACTACGATGTTCAACCGCCGGAGCCTCTCGAGCTGTGGCAGTCTCCACCCTTTGAGGCCACTCGAAGGGACGGCAAGATCTTCGGGAGAGGCGTTCAGGACGACAAGGGGCAGCTTATCTCGCGCCTGGCGGCGCTAACGGCAATTCGGGAGGCGACGGGTGATCTGCCGTGCCGCATCAAATTCATGATTGAGGGCGGCGAGGAGGTAGGCAGTCCCTTTGTCCCCGAGTTCGTGACGGACAATGCCGACCTCCTGTCGGCCGATGGGTGCGTGTGGGAATTTGGGGGAGTGGAATATGACGGCCGTCCAGGACTGATTCTGGGCCTCCGGGGCTTGTGCTATGTCGAGCTTCATGCGCGAACCATGAGCCGCGACGCGCACTCCGGCCTCGGACACCTACTGCCCAACGCGGCGTGGCGTTTGATCCGTGCCCTGTCGACGATCAAAGACGAAGACGAGCACATCATGATCGACGGTTTCTACGAGCACGTTCGCGAACCAAACGAGGTCGAGCTGCGCCTGCTCGAAGACCTGCCGGACGATGACGATGAAATCAAGCGTAACTACGGCGTCGACGCGTTTTTGCGAGGCCTCCACGGCTTTAGCGCCCGGCGTGCCGTCTTCACCCCCACCGCGAATATAGCCGGCTTCAGCTCAGGTTATGAAGGGCCGGGCAGCAAAACCGTTATTCCTTCGACTGCGATGGTGAAGATGGATTTCCGGCTGGTGCCGGACCAAGACCCAATCGAGATCTTCCACAAGCTGCGAGACCATCTGGATAGACACGGCTTTCAGGACATTGAAGTCAAGATGTTGGGGGGCGAGCGTCCCGGCATTACGCCCGCGGACGATCCGTTGGTTCGCCTGGCGGCCGAAACCGCCGAGGAAGTCTACGAGTCGCCCCCGCACATCTCGCCTCTCAACGGGGGATCAGGACCGGTGGCGCCCTTCCGCGACGTTCTCAACGTTCCGATCGTAACGCTGGGAGCCGGGTATCCCGAGGCCGGAGCGCATGCCCCTAATGAGAACCTGCGAATCGAGGACTTTTTGCTGGCTACCAAGCACATGGCCCGACTCGCCGTCCGATTCCCTTCCCTGAAGACACAAACGTGAGAGGCCGCGGAGTACTCCGCGACCTCTCGTGGCTTCTCACGAAGTCGCCCCAACTTTCGTTGGGGCGACTAACTGCCGGCTCGAGATTCTCCGAGGCCGGCCCAGCTAGCGGTCAGATGGCTGTCCATTCGCTGCACCTCCTGAGAAATTGCCACATAGTGGGGACGGCAAAATTCATGCCAATCTGCGCGCCCTACCTTCGTCGCACCAAACGGCTGGTCGGGCTTATATGCGAAGACTCTTGTACCCGCGACTTCGAAACGAGATGAGTGGCCATTAGCCGGAGCCTAGCCTGCCACGGAAAGGGCGCGGAGCCTACCCCGGACCGAGTGCCAGAAGAATCCGGCGGCGTTCGGCGGCCAGTTGGCGGTAGCGCTCAGTACCGGGCTCACTACTTGACAGCCATCGGTCGATAGACTGGAGATCGGTCTGAAGTCGAGAGCGGGCCTGAGTCGACGTCTCCACGTGGGCCAACGTCAGCCTGTCGGCGGAGTCGCCCAACGCGCCAATGATGCGAATCAGACGCCTCATGATGGCGTGTGGAGTCCTTAGATGAGTTCTGTTACTCGGCGTGCTGTGTTCCATAGTCCTGTCGTTGTGGTGGTAGTGGCGGCGCCCACCCGCCCATGTTTCCGTCTGATGTGCGGCTCCGCTCCTCGACTGTCGGATCCAAGGAAGAGACGTGCGTTTCGGGACGCCAGGCCTGTCTGACGCTGATTCGAGCCCCATGTATGCTTACTATCTCGTTGAACGGTACGCAGTGGACTGCGACTTCGGCACTCGTTACGTCCTGCCACACCTCCAGATACCCTTCTGATGACCGAAACCACTCATCGCCGGCACGGGTAGGCGCGTCAATTCCGCTCGTTTTCGATAGAGCCGCAAACCCATGCGATGTCTTCACCCAGGACTCCACGACCGCTCCAAGCCTACCGCCGTCGATGAGCTCCACTTCACTTCCTATGAACCATGTTTTGCGTCTGTTCGAATGCGGGATGAGGCGTGATCTAACTGCTTTGAACGCGTGAAGGCCGTGCTCGACGCGCTTTTTGATAAACATCTGAAAGCCTTGTGAAGTCCTTTCCCCACTGCTGTCTACAGTTTCGCTCTGAAACATGAAATGAACCTGATGTTTGGATGACGATTTCGTGACAAGACAGCGAACATTGTCTTACATGGCTTGATTCGTGCCCTTGTTGGCCCAATTCGCGAACCTTTTGGCGAGAACACTTGACCCGAGAGATGAGACTTCGAGGACCGAATCGAGGTTTCTCCTATCTGTAGGTGGGTAACATGGGTCGGGTGAAGCGGTGCTCATCCGAGGTATCGTGATCAAAGGGAAGCTCTTGGCGCTTGGTCGAAATCCATGACGGAGTCCGCGGGCGATTCCGAGGCTGCGGCTTCCTTCCTCACCCGGCTCCAGGAAGCTGAGCTCGCCGAGCTTCGTCGCCGCCTAGTCCGACACGCCTATCGGGCGGGAGACGTCGTGTTCTCTCAGTGGGATCCTGGAGCGAGACTGTACATCGTGGAGTCGGGGAAGGTAAAGGTCTCCAGAGAGTTACAGGGCTCCGCCCCGGTAGAGCTGGCAATCCTCGGCCCCGGATCTATGTTCGGCGAGCTGTCCATATTTACCAAGCACTCCCGAACGGCGACAGTGGACGTCATCGAGGATGCAGTGCTGTCGTCACTTTCTCGTCCTGACTTCCAGGATCTCATCGAGATGCACCCGGGCATAGCTATCGTATGCCTCGAGGTGCTGTCAGACCGTTTGCGGGACGCGGATCAGCGTATCGAAGACATCGCCTCTTGGGCAACAAGTAAAGAGAGTACCGGGCCGGCTACGGACGCGGCGGATCGACTTCGCAGCCCGCTCGCGGGATTCGAAAAGCTCAACCGTTCCGAGCTCGATCACCTGCGGCTGCCGCCTCACCCGCCGTCCAACGATGATAGCCCGGCAGACAGAACAGCATCCGCAGATTCGCGAGGCGCAACGATAGTCAGAGGAGACGCCCGCCGGCGCAGGTTGAGGGGGCCCGGCCTACTGGCCGACCTGGGGCAAGGTGCACTGACGGCGTCGACCGTCGCTGCGACGCTCCTGCTTCATCCAGCTGCGGGCCGCTCCCGTCGAGGATTGCGACGGCGTGACGCAGCCGGCGTCGTTATACTGGCCGCCGCTTGGATGGTCGCTGCTGCTGCTCGCCGTCATGAGCGTGATGGAGGACCATCGTCAGACCCGGTGGTCGACATGTGGCTTCCACACAGATCTGATGTGTCGACGTCTTCAGATGTGGTTGCGGTGGCCGGGGAGATGCTGAAGCAGGTTGAGCTCGCGGTGCGTCCAGCCGCCGCTCGTCTTTGGATACGGCGTCCTCCTGACGTCCCGCGCGAACGGCGCGGCGACTGATGAGGCCACGTGCTTCCGATCTCTGGGAATCTATCTCTCGAAGTGGCTCAAAGGGTGGGTTGACCGATCGAGCAGGTGAGCTCGCGCGAGTTCAACTCGACATAGAACCTGATGACCCTCTCATACGCATACTCGAGAGCAAGAAAGGTCCTATCGAGGTCGACTCGCTGAATCTCGAGTCATCTGCTGTTTCCGCTCTTCGGGATGCGCGGACGAAGCTTATTGTCCCCTTGCTCTCGCCGGATGGGCTGGTCGGGCTACTCGCTCTGGAGGCGACCTCGGAATCATTCACGCAAAGGTCTTTGGACTGGCTGTCACGATGGTCTTCCCACATGGCGGCTTCGCTGCGTCTCGCCCAGCTGGTCGAACAGCGACGCGAGGAAGGCGAGCGGCGAGAGCGAGAATCGCGCGATCTAGAGGTCGCTCGGTTGGTGCAGCGCCGTCTGTTGCCCCAGGCGGCTGTCTCAGAGAGTGGTTGGCAAGTATCGCCCTACTATTCTTCGGCCGACTTTGTTGGCGGGGACTTCTACGACTTCATGGATCTTGGAGGAGGCCGCCTGGGCGTGGTGGCCGGAGATGTGGCGGGCAAGGGCGTGTCGGGAGCATTGGGAATGGCCTCTGTCCGCAGTCTGCTTCGGCAGGTGTCTCGAGAACATGAGAGTCCCGCGCGAGCACTGCAGAAAGTGAACAATTCGTTGGTCGAAGATCTGCCGGACGGCATGTTTGTCACGTGCCTGTACCTGACGCTGTTGCCTGAGGGAGCGGTTCGGTGCGCCAACGCGGGCCACAATCCGCCCATGCTGCTCGGCTCGCCGGAAGTGCGCGAGATCGATGTTCGTGGCATGCCGCTCGGAATGATGCCGGGGTCTGAGTATCAGGATGTGGACATCACCGTCCAGCCAGACGAGGCGTTGTTTGTGTATAGCGATGGATTGCTGGAGGCGCGAAGTCATGGATCGATGCTGGGCACTTCGGGGGTGACTGCGTTGCTGCCAAGGAGCGGGCCGAAATCGGCAGAAGCCGTTATACAGCACATCATTGATGGGTTGCTCCAGTTCACGGGACGTGATTGGGAGCAGGACGACGACATCACCCTGCTGGCAATCCTACGCCAACCCGAGGAGGTTTGATTTCCACACACCTGTGATTGGAGATGGTGGACGATGAAGCTCCTACTCGGACACGGGGCGTGGGCCAACGCCGCCTCTATGCTGCCCTGGTCGCAGGCACTCGCTGAATGCGGAGTCGAGGGGATCCCCATCGACCTGCCGCGCGGCCGGGCAGAGCGGGCCGTAGCCGCATTTCGTGACTCTCTCGCCAGGTATCCGGGGGCCGCTGTTGGGGGCCATTCGTTCGGTGGCCGCGTAGCAAGCTTACTGGCCGCCACGGATCATGTGAGTGCTTTAGTCCTGCTGAGCTATCCGCTGCATCCGCCGGGCCGCCCCACCGAGCTGAGGACGGCCCATTGGTCTTCGCTTCAATGCCCAGTCCTCGCCTTATCAGGGGAATCGGATCGATTTGCGACACTGCCTCTTCTGCGTGAGTCGATTCTGTTGATCAAGGACGCCCGGTTGGTTACATATCCTGGTCTAGGGCACAGTCTGATTTCCGTAATTGAAGACGCCGCCGATCGCGTGGCGGATTTCCTCGCCCGCAGTGGAGGCACGGCGGATACTCGAGTGTACGGAGGCGGCTGCGGTTCGGCATGCCCCAACGTTACGGCGCCGGGACCATGCGGCCGAGACCAGCCGTAATCCGGTACTAGCGAACTCCCGTCGTGTCGTTGACGCCTTCATGGATCGCGAGATTGTGCCGCACACGGTACTGGGAGCCACGGTGGTAGCGACCCCGACAAGCTATGAATGTGCCCATGCCTGACGAAGTACTGTGGTTAACTGGACAGCGCGGGTTCGGCGTGCAGCTATAGAAATAGATTGTCTAGGTGGGTATGCTTACGGTGAGGACGGTCCGGTGCCTTCCATCCTGATTTCGTGAGCGACTCGCCACCCATTGTGAGTAGCATTGAACCGCGCCCCTTCGGTTCGCTGCTTCGCCGCTACCGCCGCGGAGCCGGGCTGACCCAAGAACAGTTGGCCGAGCGTGCCGGCGTGAGCGCGCGAGCCATCAGCGATCTCGAACGAGGGGTGAAAACCACGCCACAAGCAGCCACCCTTCGGCTGCTCGCGGATGCTCTCGAACTTTCACCTCAGGACTATTCGGCATTGACGGCCGCGGTTCCGCGGAGGCGGCATCAGACGCAGACGGTGCCAAGTGCGCTCGTCAAAGGGGGGCAAATACCAGCCGAAGTTACTCCACTGGTCGGCCGCGAAAAGGATGAGGCTGCGGCGGGCCACTTGCTCGGGTCGCGGGGAATTCGCCTGCTGACTTTATTGGGGCCGGGCGGAGTGGGCAAGACCCGTCTCGCCATGCGTGTCGCCCAGAACGTGGCGGCGAACTACGATGGCGGAGCCTGCTTTGTCCCCCTTGCTCAGGTAACCGGTTCCGATCTCGTGGCAAACGCAATCTGTCGGAGCCTTGGCCTGAGTGACGCCGGTAGCCCCGCGATCGAGACTCTTGTGGCGAGGCTGCAGGATCAGAGTCTGCTGCTGGTGCTCGATAACTTCGAGCACCTTGCGCCGGCGGCTCCCCTGGTGGCCGAGCTGATCAACGCCTGCCCTGGTCTGACGGTACTCGCAACCAGCAGAACACCGCTGCGACTTAGAGCGGAACAGCTCCTTGATGTTCCGCCTCTAAGGTTGCCTCCGCCCGGCGAGTATCCTACCGCGGCCGTAGCCGGCCAGTACGCCGGGATAGCGCTCTTTATCCAGCGTACGAGGGCAGCCCGCCCGGAGTTTGAGCTCTCCGACGATCTTGTGCCGACTGTTGTATCGATTTGCCGGCGTCTGGATAGCTTGCCCCTGGCAATAGAATTGGCCGCGGCTCAGACTCGCCATATGCCCCTCGAAACCTTGTTGGGTCGCCTGGAGCGCGGCGTTAATGCGCTGTCTGACGGCCCTGTCGATGCACCACCGCGTCAGCGGACGATGCGTGACACCATCTCCTGGAGCTACGAGCTCCTCCGACCTCCTGAGCAGGATGTATTCCGTGCCCTCTCAGTTTTCGTTGGAGGCTTCTATCTGGACGCCGCCGTTCATGTAGCCGGTTCTCAGCATGTTCTCGGGTCATTGGAACGGCTTGTGGACAATAGTCTGCTGTCTATCCGGCCGGGCGGCAATGGACAGCCACGCTATTGGATGCTGGCAACCGTTCGGGATTTCAGCCGTGAGCTGGCGGCATCAACCCGGGAAGTCGAGGTATTTCACGGGCGCCATGCTGCTTTCTTTGGACAGGTTGCGCATGACGCCGATGAAACCTTACGCCAGCACGGCTTGTCCCGACTTTCGTCACATTTGCTGCCCGATCATGAGAACCTTCTGGCGGCAGTGCAGTGGCTATCCGACCAGAACCGGCTCGAGCCGGCACTGCGACTCGCTGCGGAGATGGTCGAATACTGGATCCCATGGGGGTACGTCCGTGAGGGCCGCGTTACCATAGACAATCTCCTGCTCCGCGCAGCTGAGGATTCCACCGTCGAGGTGCCTCCGCTGGCGTTATGTGGCGCAGGACGGCTGGCCTGGATCCAGAACGACTACGAGAGAGCCACCGTTCTGTACGAGGCAGCGGTTTCCGCGTATCGTCGCGTGAACGACCCACGCGGCGAGGCTGCGACTCTCAATAACCTGGGAGCAGTCGCTCACATGCGAAACCAGTACGATCGCGCGGTCGATTTCTACCGGCGCACCATCGATCTTGGCCGTGCCGCCGGCAATAGCAATCGCGCCGTCGCTATGTCCATGGCCAATCTGGGGCTGATCGCGCTCCATCGAGGAGAAGAGGCCTCGGCGGAGAAACTCATGGCTGAGGCCGTGGATCTGTGGCGGGCTGTCGGCGACGAGCAGCTGCTGGCGGTAACGCTAGGCAACCTCGGCAGCCTGGAATGCCGGCGCGGGCGATTCGACAAGGCTGTCGCCATTCAGGAAGAAGCGTTGGCGATGAAGCGGAGGGCCGGCGATACCCTGGCTGTCGCGAAGTCGCTTGGGGATATTGCGCTCGCGGAAATCGGTCGCGCCAACGATGTTCGTGCCGAGCTGCTGCTCGCGGAAGCATTGCCGGTGTTTCACGAGAGTGGACAAAAGGATGCGGTCGCCGAGGCTCTGGAGGCCATGGCCGGAATCGCGCAGCGTTCCGGCAAGCTCGACCAAGCGGCCCGGCTTTACGGCGGGGCAGCCGGCCTTCGTTCCGAGGTAGGCGCCGCCCATCGGACAGTAGATCAGCCCGGTTACCAAGCTGCCGTGGACGAACTAGTGGCGGCTATGGGCCCTACGGTCCTAGATGCGGCCTGGCGGGACGGCGAGGGAATGTCAACAGCTGAGCTTATTCAAGTTGCGCTCGAGAATTGCGGGAGCCCGGTCGAAGCATAAGAATGGGACCGCGAGCTACATGAAGCGGCGAGTTCTCGGACCCACGGGCGTGCCGATCACCCGTCGGTCCTCTCACAATTCTCCAAGGGATTGAGCAGTTAGCCGGGCGTTTGGCTCCAAACGAGACGTTATGCGAATTGGGATCAAGACGACCATGTCCTGCGGACAGACCTTTCCATTCTTGGAAACGCACCACGGGCTCAGGGTTATTCCGGTGTTGCCTGCTGTGACCCCCACCCACTCCCACAGGTACCCCTTGCCGCACTTGAGGTTGGGACACGTAGTAGCGGGCGTTGTACCCCGTTCAATCAGCGAGAAGAAACGATGAGGCGCTCGAGGCACCATTGACGGATGCTTCCAGCCGGAGGACCAGTAGTAGACTGCATCTCCCTGCTTGATTACAAGCAGGCTACTTTGACCTCTCTCGATCAGTGGGACCACGTCCATTTGCGGTTTGATGCCCTTCACTATCACAAGGATGGGAATAGGGGGGTTGAGCCGGACCGGGCACATAAGTTTTGGCCCCGACAGGCGCACCTCATGATCGAAAAAGTCGCGCGCTGTGTAGGTGTCTCGATCGCACAGGCTGATATGCCTGAGCCCGATTTCAAACGTTCCGTCTCCATTCGCCCGAACTTCAAGACCGGTCACCTGGCGTCCCATCGAAGCAATGAAGGTAATCCTGCTCCGTGGGACCCAGTGCCGGCCGGCGACAGCGACTAGATACCCACGGCGCGGCACGAGTTCGAGAGTAGGTGACACCTGGTATGACGTCGCCGCGGTTGCAGCCGGGCCAGTGGACAGAGCCACACTCACCACAAAGGCGATGAGCAGAGACGAGGCACCAAGTCTCATTCCGTGGGACCTCCTGGCGAAGGCGAGGCAGCCTTCTCTGAGAGAAAGCCACCCTCAGATACCATCAGAATACACCTACGTCGTGAGCATTGTCTTTCGAACTCTGATCAATCGGTGTACATCCGGCCATCGGATAGCCGCTACCTCCAGCTTGTGCCTTCGCCTCGATCAGTTCTCGTCATCATCATCGCTCTTGCCAATGTCCGGAAATCACGCCTCTCTCTCCAGACGGGTGGGATTCTTGCCGGAGCATGATCTGACGTTGGGAGCATGTGAGGCTCCAACTGAGGGAGGAGGCTTCTCGAGTGGCTGATATAGTGGGACGCGACGGAGCGTCCTTCCCGCGCCAGGAGAGACCGGCACCCCGCCAGTTCTTGCACGGAGGCGCCGATGTCGTCTGTTCCGAGTGATTCCACCGTCAAAGTCACGTGGATTGCGAAGCTTATGACCGGAGAGGGGCACTGCGAGTGGTCTCCCTGGTTTCAGGCCCACTATCGAGGCTTCATCGCGGTAAACGAGCAGCGTGATTGGTCCGATTGGCGGGCAGATCACACCGACATGCTGCAGCTCAACTCGGACCTCCTACGCCGCGACGGCTGGAAGGTGTTCGTCGAACGCATCAACGCGATGCACCTTCTCGGGGGGTCTGGAATCACCCTCAGCGGAACTCCCGACATCGTGGCCATCAAAGACGGTCAGGTGCGGATTGAGGATTGCAAGACAGGAACTCCATACCCGTCTCATCGATTGCAGGTCTTGATTTACATGCTCATGTTGCCGGCGGCGCGCCCTCAATACCGCGGCATGCGTTTGGAAGGCCATCTCTTTTACAAGGGCAGTACCGAGGATCTCTGTGTGAAAGGTTCAGACCTTGACGACGGATTCCGAGAGGCTTTCAAGCAAACAGTCCATCGCGTGGGTGGTGAAAACCCGCCGGTGGTTGCACCGAGCCCGGCTGAATGTCGCTGGTGCCCGATTGGTCCTTCGGACTGTCCGGATCGAATACCAGATTTCGCTGACCCAAGCACCGTGGAGCACGACCTCTTTTAGTAGGTCGACATCATTTCTGGCCAAGGTCACTCGGTAGTAACGATCTGGCTCGCGTAACAAGCCGTGACCGACGAATGGTGGGTAGGCCAAGGGCCTACCCACCAAAAGCGAAAGGAAGACACCTTATTATGTGGATAAGGATTACGAGGCAGGCAATAGCCCGCTAGCGACGGATGTCCAAGCGTTTCCCGGATTTCCGCCGACGAATCGTGTGCATGTCGTCGTCAGGGCTGAGGCTAGCATGACAACCGCTTCCATAGAGGGACCGGAGTATCCTCGGCTGCCGGTCCCAACACGATCGGCTGAATCCCAGCAATCTCACAGGCCCACAGCAGACTTCGCACCCGGTCACCGGCGACCGCAAGTATATGGTTGCTGGGAAAGACAGACAGAAACTCGTCGTAGCTGCAGTCCAGACGGGCATGCACATGTGGCCAGGTCGGATCCGTCAGGGCATTGATGCGTTTGCTCTCGTCCCGACCGAGGCCCACACTCCGGCCGCGACAGATGACCATATATGTTTCATCATTCCAGAGGCCAAGCCGGCAGAATGTAAGCTCGGAGGGCGCCGCGTCGAACTCCACCGATGCCCCACCGGCGCGAAAGTAGAACTTCAGGGCCGGATGTAGCCGAACCTCTCTCAGGTTGATCGCGGGGTCGTCACTTTGTGCGGCGTACCAGCTGGCATGATTGCCGCTGTTGACAAGATCCCACAGATCGAGATCGGGGTGGTAGAGCCGAACGTCCATGAAGAGCACCGGGAGCCCTCCGGAAACGTACTTCAGCATCTGCATTGAGAGTGCGGCGAAGGCGTCCGCTTCCGTCGCACAGACCATCGTCTCCTTCGACCCGTTCCAGTCGTACGGGTCGTTCATCAGCATCTCTGGAATGTCACCGAGCGTGACATGCTCCGTGAGCTCCCTCTGCCCCTTCAGTCCACAGAGGTCGAAGCCGTTTTCGGCATTGAGCTGTCTCATTGCGATGTACAGGCGTATCTGGGTCTTGAGACTCTCAGGGGTGAGCATGTCCCCGTCGTAAAGGATGCGATCCTGCAGGTGCTCTGACAGCCACTCGAATCCGCGTTCGACCTCTCTCTCGTCGACGTCGTCCATGGTTCTCACGAGCAAAAACTGGTCGATGTGATACGTGGTCGTTCCGAACGTTTTGATGGTGGGGACGAGGTGAAACCAGCCAGTTTCCATTCCCATCGAGTGTCCGCCGTATAGCCCGAACACCTCGCTTCGCATTGTGGTCACCGCTTGTGAAGCCCGTACCCAGTCCAGCACGCGGCTCTGGGTCTGTTTGTCTCCCATGGCGCCCACGATGCGATGGGTCTTGACTCCTGCCTGTCGGAGAGCGCCGTCCGTGGCCAGCAGCCCTACGTTGCCCGGGTAAGCCCCATTGTTGTTCGAAAGACTCAGGACCGGCAGGTCCCGTCCGATCGTGTTGAAGAAGGGCCACACCAGGTACGGAAAGTCCCAGACGTTGTATGCCATGATTACCTGCCGACAGCCTGCTCTGCGCAGCTCCTCTCCCACCGATTGCCCTGTACGAACGCTTTTCACGGTCTCTGATCCGACGACTACATCGAGTCCGCAGTTGTCTGGTCCAGCGCTCTGCGAACGAATGATCTCGGCCCACTCGTTGGCGACCCGCATGTTCTCCGACTCGTTCTGCTGTATAACGTGATCACGGCCGTCGTTGATGACCACTAGCCCGATTGGCGTGTTGCGCATCTAAGTCCTTCCTCCCGATCATCCAGGCCCGATTTCTTCTGTGACTCTTCAGGCTTTGTCCACTCTTTGAATCTCCCAGCGACGGATCACATATCCCCGAAGTTCTTTACTGATGGCTGCCTCGTTCAGGCTTACCCGCTTTCTGCCGATCCACATCTCGGCGACTGTATTTGTCGCTCGGTTACTAAGCTTTCGGGCCACTTCGATGACGATGGCGCCTACGAGGTCTCGGGGAATGCTTGGGGCAAGCTCCAAGACGTACTGAACCTCTCCTGAAGTATCTCCCGCACGGAGATTTTGAACCTGATCGACGCGCAAGTAGGCGTGCGCGGACAACTCGACCGTGTCGCCTTCACCGTTACCGCCGAATGCCTCAAGCGGGTTAGCAACCGTCGTCTTGATCCGAATCGGAACCATCATGTCTACCTAACATATCGCTCATCGGATGACAGAGACACTCGATGAGCTATGACGGGCTCGAGCTGGGAGCAGTGGGACGCCAGTCCGAGACAGTAATCTGCCTACACTATCGCTGCACCGTAGACACGTCTTGCATAGATGAAGGGACCACTGCGATCCTTGCCAAACCTCCGGGGGTGCTCCACTATTGCGGCCGGACATGTATTGACCGACGCACGGCCCCTCTTAGCGTCCTTCCAGGACTACTGTCGTGCCGATGTTCGGGCGCCTGCCCGGGCGTGCTCGTGCGCTGCGCTCAGTCCTCGGTCAGCGACTTCAGCGCCCGCACCGTGTTCCAGTTACGAGTAGTCGCCCGAACGCGCAGGCGCCGCTCCCAGAAGGTGTTGCTCAATTTCGTACGGCCGTACCCTTGGGGGCAGTACAAGAAGATTTCTGCGCCGCGCACCTCAAACTCGTCCGGTTTGGCTCCATCCGCGTCCTCGCTCCGCAAGAGGGAGCTATCCGAAGCCGCCTCGAGGAATGTGACGTGTAGCTTTGTCGGATCTTCGCAAGTGCGCGCAAATGGGTTCGCATCAACTATTCGAGCGATGTCCTCACCTGTCCGTACCAGTACGTTCACCGAGTGCCCAAACTTGCCGGCGATCGCTTCCTCAAGCGATTGGGCAACCTCCGGCGGATTGAGATGCCGACCGCGGAAAACGACGTTTCCGCTTTGGAGGTAGGTGACGGCGCCGGTGTAACCCAGGGAACTGAACAGCTCTTTCAGCTCCGGCATCTTAATCTTGTTGTGGCTGCCCAGGTTGATGCCGCGCAGAAGAGCAACGTAGGCTGCGTGTGCGCCGTCGTCAACATCATCATCTAGTCCGATCACGACCTACCACGTCTCCCGCGCCATGATTTCGTTGTCCGTTCGTGCACCCCGCCTATGATCAGACCGCATTCTTGAAGCTCTGGCCCCGTAGTAAAGGAGTTACGGGTGGTGGCGCACCCATGTCTCGAGCAGGCGCGCTCTGGCGACCTCGAAATCCCGCTCGCTGACAACCCCTGTTCGATGGAGCTCGGTGAGCTGCTCCAGCTGTTCCGCAAGCTGTTTGTCGGCATCTTCCGCCGTTGAGCCAGCAACAGCCCCGCCAGCCCGATTGCCCAGAGTGCGCGCTCCGTCCTCAGACGGGAGTGCCGCGCCAATCATGGCGCGAGAGTGAACCGGAGTGGGATGCTCGAGATTGCCGCTTGGTCCCCCGGCGGAGTCCGCAACGCCACTGACCGAGGCGTGAATCCCTGAGGTGCTCCCGCTCGTCTGAGTCAGGGCGCGGATGGGGTCCAAGAGTGCGGCTAGCTGGGCCGGGGTATACAGATTTGTGGCGAAGGTAAAGTTGCCCGATTGTGTTACGAGATCGAGAACCGTTCCGATAGTCGGCCGGGAGCGAATTCGGCTCAGGCTGTGTGCGACCAGCGGACCGTTTCCAGAGCGTAGTGAGTCGAACTCTCGCCCGATAAACTCGCCATTTCCTTTGACTGCCCCGTGATTTGTTATTTCGAAATCCACGACGTCACGCATCGGGATCTCGATGGGTGCAGCGCCCGTCCCCTCCGGCGTGACTATTAGAGAGGTGCTGAGTGAAACAACGCTGCAAACCGTGCCCGGCGTCAGATCGGCTCCAGTTTCGTTGACGAGGACGAGACCTCCAATCAGGTGACGGTTTGGATCGTTGTCGTCGATGTGGCGTACGGTCAGGTGATCTCTTATCGCTTGGGCGGTAAGCCGGTTGGACCTTGACGCCCTGTTTTCTACTCCACACCAAGGACAACGAAATGTTCCTAACCCCTTGCCTAGGACTACCGGCGAGCCACAGAAACGGCATGCGTAGAAGTTTGATTTATACGCGCAGTTGGGGCACCTGATCTCGTCCGCCGATTCGCCGCATTCCACTTCGTGGTGACACCTCGGACACTTCACGTGGGTCGGCGCTTCCAGGGTCGAACTTTCTGCGCCCATTGCCGCACTCACTCCTCTGCGAGATCTTGCTCTGGCCAGAGCCGGCATCTTCCCGCCCGGCTCGGTGCCGGGGCCGGACTATCTGACAAGGAAGGTCAGGCTCGACGGCGGCCAGGATCTCGGATTACGTCCTACATATTGTGCCGCAGCCGAGAGCACGCAGCGAAGAGGACGTCGATTAGGGGCTGACTGACTTTGGCTACACAGGTCACCAAACAGTGTAGGAGCTGCTCCGGGCAATGAACGGCGGTTTACGCGCGACGGTATCGCACCACGGCTATGGGAGTAAAGATGGCAAGGAGTACCGTGGCCCCACCAGTGCAACGGCCACACCGTGCGTGGATCCGATCGGGAGCGAACGGACTGCGTTGACCGTCGGCGCGATGGGCTGGTTTTGGGCAGAGGGTGCTCGGTAGGTTTTTCTACATTGGCACCGTTGCGTCGATCACCAAGCGTACCGGTACCGTCATCTTGGTGGCGAGTCGCTCTACGTACAGCCAGCCGCCGGTCCACAAGGTGTACATCTTGAGATTCGCGATGGCAAACAGCGAATGGTAGACGTCTATGCCTGAGCCGGCGGCACTGTACTCCCATGTGCCCCCATTGCCGGCAGCCAGATTGACCGACAAGGGTCTCCTGGCGGTTTTTAATTTCTTGATCACACAAAATCCTCCGGGCCCTGCCTTGCACTTTCCGGGTGCGATGTATCCATAGGCAACCACGTGACGGTATCCGACTATGTTTGGAGAAGCCGCCCGGCTCACCGGCAGCGGGAATGAACGGCCGGCCAGAAACGTCACGGAGGCGAGGAGAACTACGAGCGCGACATTCTTGATCACTAGGGTCTCCTGACAGCTGTTCTGGAATAGGTCCCTGTTTATCAGCGTACGCGAATGTTGTTGGCACTTACATAGAGCGTGCCGGCTGGCCCATATGGTTGATGGGCGCGCGCCGCCGTGGCTGCCGCACCTCCTCGCAACCATGGAAAGTGATGGCGTACTTAGGTAGACTTGGAGCATAAAGTTGGACCGGTGTCGAGGGGTGGCTACATGGGGCCTCGCGAAATGGAAGACTATCCTCTGAGAGACTGATGGTCATCGACCCGACGTTTCCTACATTTCCGATTCACACTCTCAAAGAACTGTTGCAGAAAGATCCCGAGCTAGTTCGGCGTAATAAGCGACAGGCTCGGGCGCTTCTCGGCGATCAGTTCCCTGAGTACGCTCTCCAGGTTGCGGTCTTATCCGGCGGCCTAGAGATCAATGTTCCCGATGCTCTAAAAAGTGCCGCTGAAAGGAGCGCCTTGACCATCGAAGCCGGCCGGCTTGCGCAGGCTCTCGTTTCGCGCTACGGCTACCAGGAATACATCGCGCACTGGGCAATCGCCGCGTGGGCGTTTGCTCTTGGTTATTGGGACGAACAGCACGTCTCGAGCACGCTCATGGCCCAGAAAGCGCACGAAGAGCAGGTTGCAGCTCCGACTTTGGGCGCGTCACCAGGAGCTAGAGCAGGAGAAGGTGCAGCGGACCGACAGGTCGCGGAGGATGCTTTAGAAATCCCGGAGAGGAGTCCGCCCTCGAACGACGGTCCTGAGCGACCACGAGTCGAACCCTCATCGCGCTTCGGCATTGGGCAGCCCAAAAACATACTGATTTTGGCCCTGGTGGTGTTGGTCCTCGTCGTTGGGGCTGTGGTCGGAGCGCACATGACCAATGCCTTCGGGCCGGGTCCTACTCCCACCCCCGTCCCCACTGCTACGCCGGTTCCGACATCCACTCCAGTGCCGAATGCTGCGCCCGCTCTCACGGCCGTGCAGACCATGGCGTGCTGGGGGTCTGCGCCCGACAACATTGCAGGGTGTCCTCCCCACTCGACCAGCGTCGGACCCTGCTATCAAGGGAATCCTCAATGGTCTCAGGCTGCTGGCTGCCCAGTCACGACTCGCCTGCAGCAGCGCCTTCGACAGAATCCAACGTCAGGTTCGGGAGGTGGAGCGGATCCCGTGTGTCGCTGCCAGAATGTACCGTCTCGACTGGATTTTCGGGTGATTCAAAAAACCAACGAGCGCGATCTTATCGACGTGATCTGGCCGTGGCAGCCCAACAAGGCAGTGATTACATTTGCCGTCGTCAATAGGGGTGGGGAGTGGCTTGTCGACGATATGTACTGCGCCGGCTATCCCGGAACGAGTATTTACAGCTCGCCCGTAACTAACTGCGCCTGATGCATCGAGTTCAGGTCGACTGAGTCGAGGTTACTTCTGAGCTTCGCATCAGGTCCTTCGTGTGAGCGAAGCGCCTCCACCTCTACCCTCCTATTCGAGGAGCCGGAGTGCTACCGATGGCTGGGGCTCAACTGCTACTAGGATGAAGGGTACATGTTTGTTCTCAACACCGCCGCCTCGCCACACACCACTGGCGAGGCGGATCTGCCTCCACATTTGGCAGCGGGAACCCGGGTGTCATTGCCACAATGCTGACTGGACTGAGCCGACTGGCGGGTGGTGGGACTCGCGATCCCAGGTTGTCACGGGTCTTGGCCGTCGGGGCCGCGGCTTGCCTTATCTGGGGTGGGGTTCTCGTCCTGGAAGGCTTCCGCGTCCAGGGCTTCCCGGCTGGCTCGGCCCGGTCGAGCCCGATAAAGCACATCGTCATTCTCATCAAGGAAAACCGGTCGTTCGATAATCTGTTCGGTCGTTTCCCGGGAGCCGACGGGGCAACGACCGCCATGCTCAGCACTGGAATTCGAGTGCCTCTCAAGCGCGCGACAGACCAGCTTCCACTAGACATCGGACATTCCGGCCGCGCCTCTTTCACGGCCGTCAACAACGGAGCCATGAATGGCTTCGACAAGCTGCCCGGAGCCCTACAGAACGGGCGAGACCAAGCACTAACCGAGTACCGGCGACAGGACATTCCGTCCTATTGGGCGTATGCCTCTCACTTCACGCTTATGGATCACTTCTTCTCGACGGTTTTGGGTCCGAGCTTTCCGAACCACCTCGTGACCGTTGCCGCTGCGAGCGCCAACACCATCGACAATCCAGTGAACAATTCGCACCGGGCTTGGGGCTGCGATTCCGGCCCGTTTTCTCGGGTTCGGGTAATGAGCCCCAGCACGGGTAGGGTCTCGAATGTTCCTCCGTGCTTCAACATGCCGACGCTACCCGATACGTTGCAGAAGTACCACATCGGCTGGAGGTATTACGCTCCACCTCAGTACCACTCCGGCTACATCTGGAATGCTCTCGATGCCATCCGGCACGATCGATACTCGCCTCTGTGGAAGTCCAACGTTGCGTCCGATCAGAGATTCTTCCAAGATGCGCGAACTGGAACCCTGCCTCAGGTCAGCTGGGTCGTTCCGAGCGAGATGAACAGCGATCATCCTCCGCATAGTATGTGCGTGGGGGAGAACTGGACGGTAAAGGCCATAAACGCAATCATGGCCAGCTCAGATTGGTCTTCGACCGTGATCATCCTCACGTGGGATGACTTTGGAGGATTCTACGATCATGTGCCTCCGCCCAAACGCAATCTCACCGGCCTGGGCCCGCGCGTTCCGACGATTATCATCTCTCCATATGCCCGCGCTCACTACATCGATCATTCGGTCTATGACTTCGTTTCCATTCTCCGGTTTATCGAGGATAGATACGATCTCCCGCCTCTTAACAAGGCAGACGCTAACGCCGTTGACCTGGGGAAGACTCTGGACCTGTCACAGAAGCCGCTAGCGCCGCTTCCGCTGCGAACCCAGCGATGCCCGAAGTCTGATTACGCGACCACGACTAACCTCCAAGGACACGTGGTAGGCGTGTCCCAAGTGGGCAATCTGACGAGCCTTGGGCTTCAATCCATCAACACCAAATCGCCTTTCAGCATCCAGGGACGACGCAGCACTCTGGTCAACACTCGTGACGGAGTGAAAGTTCCCATCGTCGACGTTGGCCCTGGAGATTGGGTTACCGTGGCCGCTGAGCCGTCGCCCGACACGGCGCTTAGTTACGTCGCCAGGCTGATATATGATTACCAGCTGCGGATCGCACATTCGCGAAGCGCAAAGGTTCTGGCAGTTGCCAGGAACACAGCGACGCTTTCTGTGCCGCCGTTGGGAATATTCAATCTTGGCCTGGGACGTCACCCCTCAAACCTGGTTGGCGGAACCGCGCTCGTCAGATCTTTGAGGCTCGCGCCCGGCCAAACCCTCTTCTTGAAGGGTGTGGCGGACACCCAGCAACGCAGCATTCGATCGTTGGCCGCAATCAGGATCTTGTCCTCACCTGCAGGACATGGTTCTCAGTGCCGTCCTGATCAACCGTGCGCTCGCACTGTAATACATTAGGAACGAGTCGACGGGATTGAGTAGCGCTTAAGCGGACGCACCGATCAGACGAATCTTGCACTGATGCGGGTACAGCTAGCCGTTTACTGCCCGGCCCCGACGCTCCAATTTAGCCAGGAGTGGTCTATCGGAAGCATGGCCACGGCTAATGCAAGACCCAGGATAAGCGATCCCAGAATCAGGCTTTGTCGAGTCAGGGCGCCTCCAACCCGGGCGCTTCGGAGTGATCTAACGGCGATGTTAGGGAACAACTCGCTCAGGCCGAGCCGCCCCGCCTTCAATGAATGCGCGAGCACATGGATCGTCATTACACAAAACCAGAGCAGGAAGGAGGCAACGTGTACCCTCTTCCAGATACCTGAATTCTGCGGCCCAAGTGCGAGCAGCTCAATCCCACTCAAGAACAGCACCACGGTCGTCAACACGAGAATCGGGGCCGCCAGACGTAACGGAAGAGCGGGAGGGCCAATCGCCCGGTACCGTCGATTGCCCGCATAGTACATGACGAACCTGTAGCCAGTGCTCGCCATCTTGAGAAGGAGCGGCGGGATCAGGAGGATTCCGATAAAGATGTGAGGCGCTATCAGACGGTGAACCAGCGGAATGGTGAGCCCCTCGAGAAAGAGCAGCACGAGCAGCAGAAGCCCAAGTAAGGCAGTCAAACTGCTGTTGCCGAACTCACCACCTGTCCTGGCCCTCATGCGCATACCCCTCCACACCGAATGTAAAGGGGCCAGGTGGGGTCACGATTTGACTTTCATGACAATTTGACAACAAAATCTTATGGCGTACGGGGCTACCCAGGCGGCTTCAAAGCGTGCGGCTAACATGAGGCGTGGGTATGTCGGCTGTTCTAGATTCTGGTGCCCTTCTCCTCCAACATGCCGGTCCTGCATCGGCGACATATATATGCACGTTGCCCAAAATGTGAACGTTGATGTCGAATGACACACTAACGGCGCTCCCGGGTGTGCGAGTTGGGCATTCCTCGCACCCGGAGGCCATGACCGGGTGCACCGTGGTGCGCTTCGACCACGATATCCCAGTAGCCTGCGCGTTATATGGCGGAGCCACTGCGTCATATCACACGGACGAGCTACAAGGGTTCAGCAAGTCTTTTCCTACGCGTGACGCACTTTTTATCGCAGGTGGCAGCCGAGTCGGACTCGCCGCCGCCGCTTGGGCTGTAGTCAGTGCCTTATCGGAGCAGGGTGTCGGGTTACCCGGGAAAGTGCCGCTGCCGGGAGTCAGCGGAGCAATCATCTACGATCTCGGCCTTCGTGTGCGGGCTTTCAATCCAGCGTTCGCGCGCGAGGCCCTGGATGACTGCTCGGATCTGCCCGTCGCTAGGGGCAACGTCGGCGCCGGGGTTGGCGCAACTGTGGGGAAGCTCAAAATGACACGTGATGGCTTGCTCCAAGCTATGAAGGCCGGCGTCGGCTGCGCCCGGATCGATCTTCCAAATGGGGCCATGGTATGTGCTCTCTCCGTAGTCAACGCTCGCGGCAACGTGATAGCTGAGGATGGCTCGATACTCGCCGGTAACCGGGATGAGGCCAACGCCCATGGGTTTATCTCGTTCGAAGACGTGTTCGATAACACCGCCCGCCCCGATGACTCAACGAACACCACGGTCACTATCGTCGGAACCAACGTCAAACTGCCAGCTCACGAGGACTACCAGAGAGTGGCTCACCTCGCGACTCACGGGCACGTGCGCGCCATCGACCCAGTGCACAGTGCGGCTGACGGCGACGTGGTGTTCATATTCTCGACCGAGACACATGATGGTCGGTTTGCGTCTGAGCCGCCTCCACGCAGCGTACTCGGCTGGCACAAATTCACTGTCGACGTGCTTGGACAGACGGCGGCCCGCGCAGTTCGCTCTAGCGTCTACGACGCCTGCTTGTCAGTCGAATCGATTCCCTATGGCGCGGCCTACGACGGAGTGATTCCGGCCGTCTGGCGACTACTCTCGTAAATCGCCCTAAGCTCCAATTGTGCCGCCGTACTTTTATGAGTACGGGCCTGATCCGTCCTGGCTGGTGTCCGCCCCGATCGTCGGCGCGACCAAACCCCACCACCTTCCGGAAGCGGTCGCAGCCCTGGACCTGCATCTGACCGATGACGAGATTCGCACCATGGAAGAGCCCTACACTCAGCACGGACCTTCCTGGTACTGATCTTGATTCGCAGGACCCGGCGTGCGTCGACTGGACCTGGCCAGTGAACGAGGATTTCATTCTTTGTGGTCATGGGAATGCCCACGTCCCCACCGATCGCACGGCGCTCTACAATTCGAGCGTGTCGACATTTCTCGTCCTGCTGCATCGGTCTGGCCCAGAATGGGACCCGTTGCTGTCGATGCAGGAGCAATCCAATTGGGACGCGCACGCATCATTCATGGACAGACTCGTCGATGACGGCTTCGTCGTACTTGGCGGACCGCTGGCGGATGAGCATCGGGTTGTGCTGGTGGTTGAGGCCGAGTCTGAGGACATCATCCGCATTACACTGGCGGGCGACCCATGGAGCCAGACCCATCTTCTGATCGACACCATCGATCCATGGACGATCCGGCTTGACTCACGCCGCGCCTAGTCCCGTTTCTGGACGAACTCAAAACCGAACCGGCCCTTGACGCAGAGATTCCCACTGGTCACATCGTGGTCCAGCGGCGAAGTGACTTTGACGATGCGGTTATCCTGAACGTGGAGGTCGAGGTTACAGCCCACGCCACAATACGGACATACGGTTCGCGTAACGGTCTGACGATCCTCTTGCCACGTGCCCTCCCGGCGCATCTCAAATTCGGACGCAAACATCAGGGCGCCTGTCGGGCACACGGCTATACAGTTCCCGCAGTAGACGCAGGCCGAGTCGGGCAGCGTAACATCGTACTCGGTCGAAATGTGTGCCTCGAAACCTCGACCCGCCACCGCGATGGCGAACGTGTTTTGAGCGTCCGAACCGCATGCCTCCACGCACTTGTAACAAAGGATGCATCGGGAGTAGTCACGGACGTAGAGCGTGTTGTCTATCTTCGGCGGCTGGCCTACCGTTTCCGCCACTGCCCCAGGGGTGGCAGCGTGATTTCCTGCGTTCGCTCGCCTCTTCGCGCGGTGGGCCGAATCGGCAGGTCTCAGCTTCGTACTCCACCATCCATCGCTTGACGTCGTCGTCTACCAGCGATAAATCAACTGAAGAGCTCAGCAGCTCGAGGACCATCTTCCTGCTTGTGTCCACTCGGCGCGAGCGAGTCAATATTTCCATGCCCGGCTCGACTTTCCGGGAGCAGGCCGGCACCAGCGCTCGGGCGCCCCGCACTTCGACGACGCAGACCCGGCACACATTGACGGGAGTCAGAGTCTCGAGATAACAAAGGGTGGGTATCTCAGTCCCCACCTGCCGGCACGCCTGCAGAATGGTGCTTCCCTCCGAAACGGTCACCGGCAGGCCGTCGATAGTCACTTCGAACGTCGACTGCGGTGGCCGCTGAGATCCAGTCGGAATGCTACTGCTCTCCGGCGCCCCATTGGCTTTGTCGGTGCCGCCGGACCTGCGGACTTCGTCATGATCGACCGGAGACCGACCGTTCACCCGGTTTTCCCCCATTCATTACTACGATGATTCCCTATCAGGCCCAGACGCACGGCTGACTCGACAGCACTCGTGGCGGTCTGGCCGAGACCGCAGATGGAGGCGTCGCGCATCACCGCCGACAGGTCGGCCAGCAGTTTGAGCTCGTCGTCGGCCGACCCTAGGAGCCTGCCGTCGACCATCCGTGCAACTAGTTCTTCCTGGCGGACCGTTCCGACGCGACACGGAACGCACTGTCCGCAAGACTCATCTCGGAAAAAATGGGCGATGCGCAACACGATTGCGCCAAAATCGCTGGTCTCGTCGAACACCATGACCACCCCCGATCCGAGAGTCGCGCCGGAGGCGCGCACGCCTTCGAAGGAAAGCTCGATATCTAGATCGCCGCGGCCAACGAAGCAGCCGGCGGCTCCTCCTAGAAGCACCGCGCCGATCGTATGACCTGCGCGAACGCTCCCGGCCGTCTCTAGAAGCTCGCGCAGTGTAATCCCGAACTGAGCTTCGTACAAGCCTGGCCGCTCGACCCCGCCTGAAAGGCAGAACAATCGTGTGCCGGTCGACTCAGGCGTCCCGATCCGGGCGAACTCCTTACCTCCTATCCTTAAAATCTCGAGAACGTTGAAGAGCGTCTCGACGTTATTGACCCCGGTAGGTTTGGCGAACAGCCCGGCCTGGGTGGGGAATGGAGGTTTGTTACGTGGCTCCGGCCGCCTGCCCTCAATGGAATTGAACAGTGCCGTCTCCTCGCCGGCTATGTACGCTCCCGCACCGCGACGCACCTCGACGTCGAAGTCGAATCCCGCTCCGAGGATGTTCGTCCCCAAGTACCCGGCGGACCTGGCCTGCTCAACAGCACGATTCAAGCGATCCTCAGCCGACGGGTACTCTCCACGGATGTAGACATAGCCGCGCGCGCTCCCGGTGGCAAACCCGGCGATCGTCAGCGCTTCGACGACGGCAAACGGATCGTGCTCGATCAAGACGCGGTCTTTGAACGTCCCCGGTTCCGACTCGTCGGCGTTGCAGACGAAATAGTGGGGTTGAACGCGATTACTTGCCACTGCCTCCCACTTCAGGCCGGTCGGAAACGCGGCCCCACCTCGCCCGAGCAGCTTTGCGACCTTGATCTCGGCAATGACGCCGTCGCCACCCATCTCAATGGCTCGAAGTAGAGGCTCGTAGCCGCCGGCATCAAGATAGGAGGTCAGAGACATTGGATCTACCAGCCCGACGCGTCGGAGCAGCCGAAGATCGTCACGAGACCGAGCGGCTTGCGGAATCGAGATCGGAGCTCCCTCCGGCTGATGCGGGCCCGGATTCGCCCCGCTTCTCTTCAGATCGTCGATCGTTGCAACTCTCGTGAGAAAGAGCATCGAGCGCACTCCCGTCGAGGGGCGCGAGCTCGATTCGACATGGTCGGTCTCCCGCAACCTGGAGAAGTGCTGCTGATCCACGTTCGCACCGGCCAAGGCATGCGCTGCGGGTCCACGTCAGGCTGCCGGTAGCAGAGCCCTCTGGCCCGAGTGCCACCTCGACTCTCGCGCAGGGGTCGTCCGAGGTTGACGCGCGGCAACCGACATCGTCGCAGACGTGGAGTACGGATGCCTGAAGAGGGGCCGTGGAAAACATGGCGTAGGCGCTAGCCACTCCGAATGCCTCTGCCGGTGGGACTCCCAGCCGGATGCAGACGTAGTCCAATCCCTCTCGGCTAACATAGCCCATTCGCTCCTGCAACGCATGAAGCGCTGGAAGCAGCATATGACGCTGCTCCCGTGCCGCGGCATAGCCGCCAAACGCGACGTGTCCATCGAGGTCGGTACGAACACCGCCATCCCAGCCCGAGCTCGGGGGCCCGAGGATAGCGTCTACGGCGCTTCGCTCCTCCGGACTCGCGCTGTCGCCGCCGGCATGAATTTCGATCACGTGCCGGCACCCACGGCCGGTTGGGCCGACTCGCTCTCGGCGGGCGTTGGCAGCCTCTCTATGGCTATGGCGATTGCCTTGAACTCGGCAGTGCCCGACTTCGGGTCCCAGGCATCCGCGGTCAAGACATTGGTGTTGACCTCATCCGGGAAGTGGAGCGTCATGAAGGCCAGGCCTGGTCGGAGTGCTGAGTCTATGTGAACCGGCGCCAAGACTTCTCCCCGCCTGGACCGCACCCGGACAACGTCTCCCTCCCGCACGTCGAGCCTCTCTGCATCTGACTCGCAGACGTTCAAGGTCTCCGGGCGTCGTAAGGGTGACCGGTAGCCGCCCGATTGAACTCCCGTGTTGAAGGAGTCGAGCCGGCGGCCGGTGGTGAGGCGTATCGGAAACTCATCGGTCAGGTCGTCCAGGGGCGGATCGAAGTCCACGGGCACGAAAGGGGCCGGAGAGCCCTCGATTGGAACTTTCCAGAGCCTGGCGTGAAGGAACATGTCGCCTGGGTGATTCTCGTCCCAGCAGGGCCATTGCAGACCGCCGCTCTCCTCGAGGCGCTGGTACGTCATCCCGGCATGCATCGGCGAGAGACTACGGACCTCGTCCCACACCTGCTCGGCTGTTGGGCAGCCCCAGTCATGACCGAGCCGGCGCGCCAGATCACAGATGATCTGGATGTCGTCCCTAGCGCCCCTGGGCGGAGTAAGTGCGGGGCGAACTCGTTGCACTCGCCGCTCACTTGACGTCACGGTTCCGTCTGACTCTGCCCATCCAGCGGCAGCGGGCAGGACTACGGTCGCCAGCTCGGCCGTTTTCGTCAGGAAAATATCCTGAACCACGAGATGGTCCAATCCTCGCAGTAAGCGGTTCGCGCGGTGATTGTCCGCCTCGGACTGGGCCGGATTCTCGCCGATGATATATGCCGTGCGCATGAGTCCGGCTTCCATCGCATCGAACATCTGCGAGAGGTGCCATCCCCGCTTGGACGGTATGCGCGCCTTCCAGCGCTTCTCGAATCGAGCTCTGGCTTCAATGTCGGTTTCGACGTCCTGAAAGCCAGACAGCTTGTTGGGGATCGCGCCCATGTCTCCACCGCCCTGGACGTTGTTCTGACCTCGGAGTGGACACAGTCCTGAACCGAACTTGCCGACGTGGCCGGTCAGCAGGGCCAGGTTTATCAGAGCCAGCACGTTGTCGGTGGCTGTATGGTGTTCGGTGATGCCGAGGGTCCAGCATATCTGGGCGCGATCGGCGGTAGCGTAGTCGTGCGCAAGGTCCTGAATGACCCTCCCGGGGACCCTTGTTATGCGTTCCGCCATCTCTAGGGTGTATGGTTCAACGCTTATCGCGTATTCCTCGAATCCCGTTGTTGCGTGATGGACGAACTCGTTGCAGGCCAAGCCGGCGTGAATGATCTCACGAGCAATCGCATTGGCAAGTGCGATATCTGATCCGACGTCGAGACCTAGCCAGACGTCTGCCCATTGGGCCGATGCTGTTCGTCGCGGGTCGACGACAAATAGTTTCGCGCCGTTTCTTACCCCTTTAAGCAGGTGGTGGAAGAAGATCGGATGTGCCTCCCGGGCGTTCGATCCCCACAGGACGATCACGTTCGTATCCTCGATCTCCCGGTAAGAGCTGGTGCCGCCTCCCGCCCCAAATACTGCCGCCAGACCGGCGACGCTAGGAGCGTGTCAGGTGCGGTTGCAGCTGTCGATGTTGTTGCTGCTCATTACTACGCGAGCGAACTTCTGAGCCATGAAGTTCATCTCGTTGGTGGCTTTGGAGCAGCTAAACATCCCGAACGCTTCACTTCCGGCTCGCCCTTGGGAGGCTCGCAGTCCGTCCGCCGCGCAATCGAGCGCTTCGTCCCACGATGCGGGACGAAGCTCGCCGCCGGCGCGAACGAGCGGTTGGGTGAGGCGGGTGTAGGTTCGAGGCATGAGCAGTCTCCTGGGGGGAGTGTCGGCGGTAGGCAGTAGGCGGTAGGCAGCAGGCGGTAGGAGGTAGACGGTAGACGGTGAACGGTAGGCGGTAAGCAGTAGACGGAAAACAGTGGACGCCGGTCGTTTACACCCACAGCCCGGTTGAACAGGGTGATCGAAAGGCCGAGGATCAAACTGCTACGCATGGATGATCTCGTTGATTTCAGTATAGATACGGAAATCAGATGCCTAGTGCTCGACGTGCTCTATCCATCCATCCATCCATCCAATGAGTAAGGCTGATGGATGGATGGACCGAATCGATATCTCTCCAGACGGCGCGCGTACAGGTTCGAGAGTGAGCACCTACGGCAGAGCAGCTATGTGGCCCGATCGCCGTGGCCGGAACTGGGGCTTCAAGCCAGCGTCAGCGAGGTCTGGCCCTGAAGATGCGCGACCGACGGGCCGATGCGCTGGTGGTTTGAAGCGAGAGCTTGCCGTGAATGGGCTGGTGGTTTGAAGCGAAGGCTTGCGTGAATGGGCTGGTGGTTTGAAGCGAGGGCTTGCCGTGAATGGGCTGGTGGTTTGAAGCGAAGGCTTGGCGTGAATGCGCTGGTGGTTTGAAGCGAAGGCTTGGCGTGAATGCGTTGGTGGTTTGAAGCGAAGGCTTAGTGTGAATGCGCTGGTGGGTTAAGTGAAGGACTGGCCTGAACTGTCCGAAGGTCCTTCTCAAGCGGGTGGCGCGGAAGAAATTTTACCAGCAGCCGGACGAGGTTGCCTGGTGGGCGTCAGGAGTGCGCGACTTCGCGGCAGATGGCAGTCTGAGAACACTCTCTCAGCCGAGTACTACCAATAAGGGAGCGCTGATCAGAGAGTTTGATCCTGACTCGGGAAAACGCCGACGGCATATCCAAGACATGCAAGTGGAACGGAGACTGTGTCTTCGCGTGCTCAGGAAGGTCGTGGGGTAGATAGGGCGAAGGCGGCCGCTGTGGCCGCCTTCGCTTGAGCTTGCTTCTGCAGGGCGATGGGTCCTACGCGTTTGCCTTGTAGATGGGGACTGTAGCCCGGATGAAGTTTCCTTTAATCTTTGTCTTGATCGTGTGCACGACGAAGAGGCCGTAATGATTGCCGCCGACGATGGTGTTACCGGTGATGGCGGTGTTCGCAATCGGCGCAGCACCCGCCTTAGCGCCACTCCACACCACGACGCCGGTCGTGGCCATATCACCGGCATCAGAGTCGCCAAACACGTTATTCAGCCCGATCCAGTTGCCTACGATCTTATTGCCGTTGAGATTTTGAAGGGGTGCGTGGCTGTGCATGCTCACGCCGGCATTGCCATTACCCGTGATGATGTTGTGGAAGACGAGGTTGCTGTACGCCTTGGTACCTGGAGTCGGGTTGAAGATACCGACGCCTGCGCCGCCGTTACCACTGGACACGTTGTACTCGACAACGTTCCGGTAGACGCCGAACGCACCACCGACCGGGACACCCTTGCTGGTGAAACCGAGTGGGTGCGAGGCGAGCGTTATGCCGCAATCCCGTACATTGTTCATGATCGTGTTGTCCAGAATGACGTTGGCATGAGTCGGCCCGTATTCATCCGACAAGAGAATACCCCCGGCGTTAGCCTGAGACTGCAAGGGGCCGCCCACTACGTTGTGCTGGATGACCGTCGCGGATGCGCCGGTTAAATTAATCGCCTCCCCGCAGTCATCCTGGTCGAGCGGTAGCGCGCCAGCGCATGTTCCCGCTTTGGGGTTCTGGTTCTGGTCGTTACTGATCAGGGTATTGTTTGTGATCCAGACTCTGGAGGACTGACGCACCTGAATTCCCATCAAGGTTCCATTCTGAATGGTGAAACCCGAGATTAGAGTCTTTTTCTTGACGTTTCTGATGCTGATGACCGGCGCCGGCGCCACCGCCGTAGCTCCCGGGCCGGTGATCGAGGTTGTAGCGGCTCCGGCCCCGATCAGGCTCAGCGCCTTGCCCTTGATCGCGATGTTTCCTTTATAGTTGCCGGAGGCAACGGAAATAGTGGCTCCCGACTTTGCCGCGTTGACGGCGGCCTGAATCGAGGTGTAGCAACTGTGGGCGCCTGTGGGGTTAACGCACAGCGAGCCCGCAGCCAGAGTCACCGCGGGTGTGGCGGCCGCGGCCAGTGAGATTCCCAGCAGGCCGGCCACCGCCGGAATCGACCAGCGTTTAGCATTTGAAAGCATCTGAAGCACTCCTTCTTTCTCTACGTTTGGGGGGTTACGACTGAACTGAGAAATAGACAGTATGGATCTTCTTGTAGCTCCTCCTCCATGGATTGCAACTACAGCGGTAAATCTCGCTAGCGGTTCGTCGGTCGCACCTCCGTTATTCAGTTGTAAGTTATCGTGAACTTCTCGGGTCGATCAACATGACAACAGCTCAGAAGGTGACTCACGAGATTACATGGCCTGCAGTCCCTGCGTCAAGGATTTTGGACCATAGCCTTGTTCAACGAATAACAGGAAGCGTCAGGAGCCTCGAGGCCTGCGAAGAGATCAGGGGATTTAGCTCCGTAACGCCGACTCCCTGTATCCGATACTGGAAGAGTACCGTGATGCGCCGGCACAAGGATACGATCCGTTCGCATTTCAAGGACGCAATCGAACGGGTGTACGGAAGCAGGGCCCTGTCGGAGCCGAAACCGACATGTGGTTAGCCCGACCACCGGCGATCGACTACTAACTTCTGAATACTCATGGCTTCATCCCAATGACCGAAATTTCCTCTTCGCTTGACAGCACACATGATTCAGCCGAGCTCGAGGCGGACATTCGCCTTCTTGGCCGCCTTCTCGGCGACGTCATTCGCGAGCAGGCAGGACAGGAAATCTTTGGTCTTGTCGAGCGGTCGCGGCGGGAGGCTGTCGGCCGTCATCGCGCAGGACACCCGAACGACAAGGCTCTTGCAGATGTGCTCGAAGGTCTGACGGTCGACGAGGCATTGCACGTCGTCAGAGCGTTCACCTTGTTTTCGCTCCTCGCTAATATTGCCGAAGACGTTCGCACCAACCGCAGCCACCGTGTTTTGCGAAGTTCGCGCAAACCGCCGGCTGCCGGAACGCTCGCCGCAGGAATCGGGCGTATAGCCCGAGCTGGAGTGACGCGGCAGCGGTTTTACGAGGTGCTGGCCAACGCCGTCGTCGTGCCGGTCGTTACCGCTCATCCAACGGAGGTTCGCAGGCGAACCATCATGGACTGTCAGCGACAGATAGCCGATTTGCTGAGCGGCCGCGATGATCCTGATGGCTATGACGGCTCGCAGCTAGAAGACGCTTTGCGCCTGCAGGTTCTGACGCTTTGGCAGACCTCTATTCTCCGAACTTCAAGGCTGCGTGTACGGGACGAGATAAACGAGGCCTTGAGATACTACGACCTGACATTCTTTGAGGGCGTACGGAGGGTGCACGAACAACTCGAGGCGGAAGCAAGGCGGAACTGGCGTGAATGGCCCGATGAGCCTACGCCCCCCGTACTCCGCATGGGATCGTGGATCGGCGGCGATCGTGACGGAAACCCCTATGTTACGGCTCAGACTCTGCGATATGGGTTGCGCCGACAGGCTTACACAGCGATCCGCCATCAACTGTACGAGCTGGATAAGCTCAGTGTCGAGCTTTCGATGTCCTCACAGCTCATCACACCTTCGGAAGGCTTACTTGCACTGGCAAGAGCAGCTAATGACGACTCCCCATTTTTGCAGGATGAACCATACCGTCAGGCGGTACGCGGCATGTTTGCCCGGCTGGCCGCCACAGGAGAAGCCCTGACCGGGGACGTACCGGGACATGCTCCCCACGCAGTACTTCCGGCCTACGATAGCCCGGAAGATCTCATTCGCGATATCGACATCATAGGCGATTCGCTACGATCGCATGGCGCAGGCGCTCTGGCGGCCTCTCGGCTTGGAAGGCTTCGCCGCAACGTGGTGCTGTTCGGCTTCCATCTTGCCGGGCTTGACGTCCGGCAGAACGCGGAAGTCCACGAAGCGGTCGTCGACGAGCTGCTGCAGCGCGCGGGCGTAACCGAGTGCTACACAAAGATGGACGAAGAGGAGCGAGCTGCGCTCCTGGTTGATGAGCTATTGTCGCCGCGCCCCCTGACCTCTCCCTTCATAGAGTACAGCGACCTGGTGCAGAGCGAGCTCTCCATCCTGCGGGTCGTGGCTGATGCACACGGCCAGCTTGGGGCCGCGTGTGTGCCGAACTATATCATCTCGAAGTGCGACGCCGTCAGCGACCTGCTCGAGGTGGGAGTTTTGCTGAAGGAGGTTGGCCTGTTGCGCGGGGGAGAGAACGCTCACGTTGCTCTGAACATCGTTCCGTTGTTCGAAACAATCACCGACCTCGAACGGGCGGCAGACACCATGACAAGCGCGTTTGGGCTTCCGCTCTATCGACAGCTATTGGAGAGCCGGGGCAGCTCTCAAGAAGTCATGCTGGGGTATTCCGACAGTAACAAGGATGGCGGGTATCTGACGTCAAACTGGGCGCTCTATCGGGCGCAGCGAGCACTGGTAGCTGTTTCCCGCGACGCTGGGATCAGATTGCGCATGTTTCACGGAAGGGGCGGGACGGTAGGGCGGGGCGGAGGCCCGGCGTATAAAGCCATTGTGGCTCAGCCGGCAGGCAGTGTTGACGGAGCCATCCGGATCACAGAGCAGGGGGAGATGGTGGCGGCCACTTATGCCGATCCGGCCATAGGCCGGCGGCATTTGGAGGGTATTCTCACGGCCGCCCTTGAGGCTAGCTGTCTGGACACAGAGGGCATCGGGGACGATTACCAAACGTATAGCGACGTCATGGACAGTCTCTCCGGAATCTCATTTGCAGCCTATCGTGGTCTCGTGTACGAGACGCCTGGGTTCGTTGACTGGTACTATGCCGCTACGCCGATAAACGACATCGCCTCGCTGAACATTGGCAGCCGTCCCGCCGCGAGGCGTCAGACTCGGCGAATCGAGGACTTGCGGGCCATTCCGTGGGTATTCAGCTGGAGTCAGTGTCGCCTGATGGTTCCCGGCTGGTATGGCGCTGGAACGGCCTTCGAACGATGGGCTGGGCAGGATCGGGTGCGACTGAACCTTCTGCGCGATATGTACAGCCGGTGGCCGTTCTTTCGCACTACCCTTGAGAACATGGAAATGGTGCTGACCAAGACCGATCTGTCAATGGCGGAGCGCTACCGAGACCTCGTTCCGAATCCGGAGCTTCGTGACCGCGTGTTCGACTTGATCGTGGCCGAGCATCGTCGGGTGGTCCACTGGCTCAACGTTATCTCGTGCCAGGACGTTCTGCTAGGCGACGATCCGCTGCTGCTGAGGACCCTGCGCAACCGCTTCCCGTATCTGGACCCGCTCAATATCATGCAGGTCGATCTGCTGCGGCGGTACAGAGCCGGGGAGACGGATGATCGCTTGCTAAAAGGAATCCAGATCGCCATCAACGGGCTGGCACAGGGTCTGAGGAACAGCGGCTGAGGCGCCGCATGAAAATTCGGCCCCTTGCACGGCACCTCAGGACGTTGGGGGAGCGGACACTACGTCTGCTGTCGCTGCGTGGCAAGCCGCCATCTGGTTAGGGCGGACAGCGCGGAGCTCGGGCGTGACCTCGGCGCACTTTTCGAAGGCCAGAGGGCAGCGCCAACGGAATCTACATCCCTCGCCCGGATTGACCACTCGCGGTGGCTCGGCAACGTCGGCTGAAACCGAGTCGTCCTGCGGTGCGTGCGGGTCGGGAACGGCCGCGAGAAGAAGCTGCGTGTAGGGATGGCGCGGATGCTGAAGCACTTCCTCGGTTGGCCCTTCTTCAACCACTTTGGCGGCGTACATCACCATGATCCGATCCGCTACGTACCTGGCACTCGCTATGTCGTGTGTGATGTAGAGGAATGACACGTCCTGTTTGTGACGAAGGTTCTGCATCAGGTTAAGGACGCCGATTCGTATCGAAACGTCCAGCATCGACACCGGCTCATCTGCCAGAATCAGCTTCGGATCGCAAGCCAGTGCCTGCGCAAAGCCGAAACGCTGGCGCTGACCACCGGACAGCTCGTAGGGATATTTTCTGAGCAGCTCTTCGGCGGGATGCAAGCCTACAGACTCTAGGATCTGCAGAGCTCGCCGGCGCCGCTTTCGACGATTTCGCTCTTTGCTGTGGAGTTTGAGAGATCTGGTCACGCCATGGGACGCTCTAAAAAAGGGGTTCAACGAGCTGTACGGGTCCTGGAAGACCATCTGGACTTGCTCGCGATATCCCTTCAGCCGAAGAGAGCTGAATGACTTTCCACGAAACAGGATTTCCCCGCTGGTGGGGTTATAGACGCGTGCCAGGAGTCTGGCGACCGTGCTCTTTCCGCTACCGCTTTCGCCGACCAGGGCGACGATTTCCTTCGGGTAAATCACGAGGTCGACGTCGTCTACCGCATGGAGGACCTTCTTCGAGAGCAGCCCTCCAACCTTGAAGTGTTTGGTTAGAGCCTTGGCCTGCAGCAAGGGCGAGGGAGACTCCCCGAAAGCATCGGCTTCGACCTCAAGGAGCTGCACTGAGCCGCTCATTGCTCACGACCTCCGTTTCGTACAGAAAGCAGCGTACAGAATCGTCGCCGCGAGGGGAATACATTTCGGGTTGACGTTGCGAGCACTTGGCCATGGCCTCAGGACAGCGAGGACGAAATCGGCAGCCCACCTGGGCGAAGCGGAGGTCCGGAGGCCGGCCGGGTATACCTTTCAGCTCTTCTTTTGGACCATAAATGGAGGGATATGCCTGTAGCAGGCCCTTCGTGTACGGATGCTGCGGGTGGTCAAATACCTCCCGGGTAGACGCCATCTCGACGATCTGGCCGGCGTACATGATCGCCATCCGGTCAGCGTAGCGTCCGACCAAGGCCATGTCGTGGGTCACGAAGATCACGGCAAAGTTGAGCTTCTTCTGCAACTCCTTGATCTGCATCATGAGAGATCGCTGCCCCACCACGTCGAGAGCGGACGTCGGCTCGTCTGTGAGGATCAGATCGGGAGTGAAGACGAGGGCCATGGCAATCATAGCGCGCTGTCGCATGCCGCCCGACAACTGGTGGGGGTGGCTCTTGAGATGCACCGGGTCGATACCCACGAGGGCGAGTACTTCCGCGGCCCGCTTCTTAGCGTCCCGGTTCGACATGTTGTCGTGGGCATCGATCGCGTCGACCAGCTGAGCCTCGATTGTCATCACCGGGTTCAGGGCGTTCATCGCACTCTGCATGACTACCGAGTAATCACGCCACCGAAGGTGGCGTAGCTGCTTCTCCTTCATGAGGATGAGATCTTGCCCCTTGAACGTCACGCTCCCGGAGACAATCTCGGCTGAGTCCGTGAGCAGACGCGATATGGCGAACAGCAGTGTCGACTTTCCGCAGGCTGATTCTCCCACCAACCCGAGAAATTCACCTGGATGGAGGTCGAGGCTTACCCCGTCCACGGCACGCGTGTTGGTACTGGCTCCTAGGTAATCCACGACTAGGTCTCGGATCTCCACCAGAGGCCGGCGCGCGTGGTTCGACTGATTAGGCGGATGCGGGGTGCCGGGCACGCTTCCTCCTTTTCCCGCGAAGAGATGGGTCGGCAATCTCGTCCACCGCATAGTTCAGCAGGGCGACGGACGCGCCCAAAAGCGCGATACAGGCACCCGGAGCGACCACCCACATCGGGGAACCTGTGTTGAGCGCTGCCTGGCTCTGGGCCCAATAGAGCATTGTGCCCCAGCTTTGGTCATTGGGGTTGCCGAGACCGATGAACTGGAGTCCCACAGACGCCAGCACAGCGTAGAGGGCGGCTCCCAGAAAAATGGCGACGATCAGCGAGGTCATGTTCGGGAGGACCTCACAGAGGATGATGTACCCGATATTTTCTCCGCGAACTCTAGCCGATTCGAGGAAGTCACGTGTTCGGTAGGATTGCGCCTGCGGACGAATCTGCCTCGCTCCGTACGACCATCCGGTCACGGCAATAACCCCTATCAACACCCACATTCCGCCGCCCTGGGCGTAGGAGGCGATGATGATCATCAGGGGCAAAGCTGGGATCACAAGAAAAATGTCGGTAATGGAGGACAGAACACTATCGGTCATGCCTCCAACGAGCGCGGCCGTCACGCCGATCAGAACGGAGAGCGCGGTTGCGATTAAGCCGGCCACCGCAGCGATGATCAGAGTCTCGCGAGCCCCCCAAACCAGCTGAGAGAAGATGTCCTGGCCGGTCGACGTCGTGCCCAGCAGGTGTGAAGTAGACGGAGGCAGCGAAGGCAGGTCAATGCCGGCGGTGCTGGGATCGTACGGTGCGATGAGCGGAGCAAAGACCGCCATGATGGTAAAGACAAGCAGGATCAGGAACCCGACTACGGCCTTGCGGTTTGAAGTGAGCGACTTGGCCATACCTAGGAGGCGGGCAAGCCACGTAGATCTGCCCGGCGGAGTTACGGGAGGAGCTTCGGCTTCCCGTTCCTGAAGCGTGACGTCAGGGAGCATGGTTCCCATCTCAGTCGCGGCCCCTGGTTCTGGGATCGAGGATGGCATTGGCCACGTCCGCCAGCAGGATGGCCACGAGCACTGCCACAGTGACCATCAGGAAGAGAGCCTGCATCAGTGGGTAGTCCTGATTGTTGACAGCCTGCAGGAACATGTAGCCGACTCCGGGGTAGTTGAAGACAATCTCTACCAGGAGCAAGCCGCTGACCACGAATCCGAGCGACATGGCGAAGCCTGTCAGATTGGGCAGTATCGCGTTGCGGCCCGCGTACAGGACCATGATCCGCAGCGGCTTGAGCCCTTTAGCTCGTGCCATACGAACGTAGTCCTCGGAGAGCGTTCCGATCATGTTGTTGCGCATGGTCAGAATCCATAGGCCGATTGTGGTCACGATGATCGTGATGGCGGGCAGAAACCCGTGATAGATGGCTTGACCGACGAACGGCCAGGAGAGCTCAATACCAGAGTTGACGTCGTAGCCAAAACCCGCGGGGAACCAACTATTCCGAATGGCAAAGAAGTAAATGCAGATCAGGCCGAGCCAGAAGTAGGGAAGGGCGGAGAGAACCACGAAAGCCGGCGTGGCCACGCTGTCGGTGAGGCCCCCTCGTCGCCAGGCGACCACCATTCCGATGAACGTGCCCAGAATGAAGGAAATGATGGTGGTAATGCCGGCGAGAGCCAGCGTCCATGGAATGGCCTGCATCACCACATTGCTCACCGGTTCGGGGAAGTAGCTGACCGATAGACCGAACTGGCCGTGGATGATGTTGTTCAGATAGTCGAGGTACTGCTGGAAGACATTCTCGTTCGTGTGCAGGCCGAAGGCGACGGTCAATGCCTTGACGGTCGCGGGACTGAGGCGTCCTTTGTAGCGAGCCATCATAGCTGTGACCGGGCTGCCAGGCATCATGCGCGGCAAAATGAAGTTTAGCGTGACCGCTGCCCAGAGCGTTAGGACAAAGAACCAGAGACGTCGCACGATCGCCCGCATTCACTACCCTTCCGGTAGGCCGGCGCCGTCCGCGTTTTGCGGACGGCGCTGCCCAATGTTACCGGTTCACGGAAGCATTACTTGAGGTGGAGATGAGTGAGCACCACCATCTGATCTGGGAAATTGTATGCGGCGGGTGCGGCGTACTCATTAGAGGCATTCGGCCATCCTGCTAGATGGTTGGTATCGTACTCATACCAGTTCACACCTTCTAGTACCGGGATGACGGGGACCTGACTCAGCATGACCTTAGCCAGATTATTGATGATCTTGTGCTGCTGAGAGGCTTTCTTGGTGGCAGCGTACTGGCTGAACCACGAATCGACTGTCTTGGACTTGAATCGCTCAAAGTTGCTCTGTGCCGTCTTTCCGATAGGAGCACCGTTGGCGCTGTACAACAGCTGCCGGAACTGGTAGTAGGGGGTGGGTCCGCCGAGCGGGGAATCGTAGGTGAGCTGGAACTGTCCCTGCTGCTCGCGGGCCGAGTGCGTGCCCTGTGCCAGATTGACGGGGGTGACCTCGATTCCCACTGAGCGGAGGTTCTGGGTAATGATCGATACCTCCTGGACCCAGTCCGAGTAGCCGCCGATGTTAATGATCTGCAGGCTGAGCTTCCGGCCGTGCTTATCACGGAAGATGCCGTCACTGCCGCGCTTAAAGCCTGCTTTGACGAGGGTGGAGATGGCTTTCTTGGTATTCCCGCTCGCCGTGTAGCCGTATTTGGCGGCCAGCGCCTTGGGGTACCAGGATTTGAAGTTAGGCAGGATGATGCTGGTCTGATTAGCAGGAGGCAGGTAGCCGTATACTCCCAGGCGCGAGATTTGGTTTCGGTTGAGCCCGTATGAGATTGCCTTGCGGACTGCCAGGATGCTGGTGGGCCACTTTTTCATATTCGGGTACATGATGACGTCGTATCCCTGCGGCGGATACCAGATGTGTCGATTCTTCCCTGTGTTGAGATAGAACGACTTGACGTTTGGAATGTACTGTGCGCCCCACATATCCTTGCCCGAGGCTAGCGCTTGATTTCCCGGTGTGTTGTCGGTAAAAGCAGGATATTGTACTTTTGCCAGGTAGGGCTTGCCCGGCTGCCAGTAGTGCGGATTGCGGACATAGGTGATGTTTTGCGGTGAGCAGGATCCGAGTTTGAAGGCTCCGCTGCCCATCGGCTTGGAATCGGCAAACGTAACCGGGTCCTTCACCTTCTTCCACGTATGCTGCGGGACGATGAACACTTGATCGGCGATGTAATAGAAGTACGGTACCGCCGGCGTTTTGAACGTGAATACGACATTATTTCCCTTTGCGTAGACGCCCTTGAGGACGGTCCAGATCGCGTTGACGTCGATGCCGGGGAAGCGTTTTAGCAGCCTGAACGTAAACAGCACGTCGGCGGCCGTTAGTGGTTTTCCGTCGGTCCATTTGATGCCCGAGCGGAGCTTAAAGGTCAGCTTCCTGTTGCCGTTCGAGAACTTGTAGCCTTTGGCCAGCCACGGGGTGCCCTTGTTAGTGTCCTGATTGACATACCAGAGCGGCTCGTAGATCATACCGGCGGAGAGCAGCGAGGTGGTGGCGCCGTACGGATTGAACCCGCAAGACCATAGAGTTCCCTGGACGTTGACTATCGTGACCGTACCGCCGACCTTGATCTTCTTTTGCGGAGACGATGCGAACGAAGGTAAAGCGTTGACTAGTACAAGGACGAGCACCATCGCGGCGGCCATCGATGCTCGCAGGATTGGATGAATGCCGTGTGAGCGATCTACTGTGGACTTCACGTAAACCTCCTGAATATGTCGGCACGCAGGTCGTTTGCAGGCCAATGGCGGTTTGAAACGCGGCAACACATGTTCATGCCCGGCCGGCAAGCGGACCGGCTGGATGCTCCAAAAGTGGTGATGCATCCTGTCAGATGATGTACCCACGATGGCCCCGATGTCCAACCGGGAATTTCCACGTGGACCTTTGCGTCTGCCCTTATCTCACCCTCTGCTTCTTCAAAGAGGAGAAAGAGCCGCACTCCGTCGCATATCCCCCAAAAGAGGCATATCGCGTCTGTGGCCGCATGCCATATATAAGCCAAGGCGAGGTAGCCAAGGGGATAAGGCAGAGGCTAGCAAGGCTTCAAAGCGTAGGTTCGAGTCCTACCCTCGCCTCCACTCCCTCTTCGATTGCAGACATATGACTCACAATGAGTCATATGTCTGCTCGCGACGACGACACAGATCCGATTGCGGCCGAAGCTGTCACGTATAGCCGGATTCGCGAACGACTGTCCATCGCCGGCATGGTTCTGAATATCGCCATTCTGGCCGTGGCTCTCCTTTCGGGTGCCTCTGCACGCCTACTGCAGGGGGTCAACCGAGCTCCATTCAATCGTCTTGGTTCCACTCCTCCATACGTTGCCGCCGCCATCCTCGTCTGGTCGGCCGTGCTGTTTCCGTTCAGCTTCCTCCGCGGCCACGTGATCGAGCACCGCTTTGGCCTGTCCAATCAATCCGTACTCCAGTGGCTGCGCGACTGGGCGAAGTCGGTTGCGCTGTCTCTTTTCCTGGTGACCCCCGTTCTTAGTGGCGTGATGCTTGCCGTGCGGCGCTATCCCCGACGGTGGTGGCTGCTACTCGCCACTTTGTCGCTCCCGTTCACCGTTTTGCTCACTAATCTGGCGCCGATTCTGATCTTGCCCCTTTTCAACCGATTCGAGCCCTTGAAAGACAGTGATCTGGCAATACGGCTGCGAACCCTGGCGCGTGGATCAGGGGTCGAAGTCTCAAATGTGTTGCAGATGGATATGAGCCGACAGACCAGGAAGGCCAACGCCTTCTTCACGGGAGTGGGCAGATCGAAGCGAATTGTCTTTGCCGATACGCTCCTGGACGGGTTCGAGCCCGATGAGGTCGAAGTCGTCATGGCGCACGAGCTCGGTCATCAGGTTCATCGTGACGTGTGGAAGCTCATCGCGCTTCAGATGCCGCTTCAGCTCGCCGCGCTCTATGCGACCCATCGCTTTGGACCATCATTGATTCGCAAGTACGGACGACGTTGGGGGTTTGACCGGTCTCAAGGGGTTGAAAGTCCGGCAGCCCTGCCTCTCTTCGGGCTGATCGGATCTGCGATTCTTCTTGGCGCCGCGCCCGTGGTGAATGCGGCAATCAGGCGCTTTATCGAACACCCCGCCGACGTTTTCGCCCTGGAGGTCACCGGGAATCCCCAAGCCTTCATCAGGACGATGAACAAACTTGGTCGGATGAATCTCAGTAATCCGCATCCGTCGAACCTCGTCAAGTGGCTGCTCTATGACCACCCCACCCAGCAGGAGCGCATCGAGTTCGCGCGGTCGTACGTCGCCGGCGATTGAGTCCGATCGGCATTCAACACGGAAGGGTCAGGCTCCAGAGCGAGCCGAATGTCAGCGAGGCTGATTCATGGCGTCCGTGCCCATTGAGGACTTGTATTTAATGCAAAAGAGGCCGCCCACAACGGACGGCCTCTCGATGTGTAAGTCTTCGTTATCCCATGGCGGGAGGTGCTGCGGGCGCCGGAGTTCCTTGCCAGGTTGTGTCGAGACTGGGCATCAGGACGGCGTCAAAATGCGCGTACTTGATCAGGTCGCTGGGCGCGGGACGCTCCAGCAACGCTTTCTCCAGTACTTCGTCCATGTGCTCGACCGGTATCAGCGTTAGCTCATTGCGGACGTCCTCGGGAACGTCCTCCAGATCTTTGAGGTTCTTCTTTGGCAGCAGGACTGTACGGATCCCGGCGCGATGCGCCGCCAGCGTCTTATCTTTGAGGCCGCCGATCGGGAGCACGTTGCCCCGAAGAGTAACCTCGCCAGTCATGGCGACATCGCGACGAACAGCCCGGCCCGTGAACGCACTGACCAGCGCCGTCGCCAGGGCGGTTCCTGCCGACGGGCCCTCCTTTGGTATCGCGCCGGCCGGCACATGCACGTGAATCGCGTGCGTGTCGAACGCTCCAGGGTTGATCCCCAGCTCTCTCGCACGGGAGTGCACGTAGCTCATGGCTGCTCGAGCGGATTCCTGCATGACATCGCCGAGCTGCCCACTCAGGATGAAGTTCGGCTTGCCGTCCATAAGCGTGACCTCGACCGACATAATGTCGCCACCATACTCACTGACGCTGAGGCCGGTGGCCACGCCGATCTCATCCTTCTCCTCGGCCATCCCCCAGTCAAACCGGGGTGCTTTGAGATACGTCTGCACGTCATCTCGGTCGACGACGATGTTCTCGGCTCCGGACTCCACGAACTTTCGGGCGAGCTTGCGGCAGATCGTGGCGATCTCTCGCTCCAGCTGGCGCACGCCGGCCTCGCGAGTGTACTCACGTACGATCAGGCGCATCGCAGGGTCCTTGATCTCGAGCTGCTCTTCCTTAATCCCATGGAACTTACGCTGTTTGGGAACGAGGAAGTCGAGTCCGATGTGGAGCTTCTCCTCTTCCGTATAGCCTGGAAGCTCGATTATCTCCATACGATCACGAAGAGCCGGCGGGATAGTGTGCAGGACATTAGCCGTGGTGATGAATAGCACCTTCGAGAGATCGAAGGGTACTTCGAGGTAGTGATCGGCGAACTCGGAGTTCTGCTCAGGGTCCAAAACCTCGAGCAAGGCTGCCGAGGGATCGCCCCGGAAATCCGCTCCGACTTTGTCGATCTCGTCCAGCATGATCACGGGGTTGTTGGACCCGGCCTGGCGGATGGCCTGCACGATTCGGCCGGGAAGAGAACCTATATACGTGCGGCGGTGGCCGCGGATTTCGGCTTCATCGTGGACGCCGCCAAGGGACATTCGCGCGAACTTGCGATTGAGAGCGGTCGAGATGGACCGACCTAACGACGTCTTGCCGACGCCGGGCGGTCCGACGAGGCAGATGATAGGGCTGCGTAGGTCTTCAGACAGCTGGCGCACCGCCAGGTGCTCGAGGATGCGCTCCTTCACCTTTTGTAGACCATAGTGATCATTGTCCAGCTGCTTGGCCGCTGCGACGATGTCGAGCTGGTCCTCGGTGCTTATCGACCAGGGCATGCCGACCAGCCAGTCCAGGTACGTGCGAATCATGCCGACTTCGGGAGACGCCGCAGGCATCTTCTCCAGCCTGCCCACTTCCTTCTCCGCCTTTTCGGCAACTTTCTCCGGCATCTTGGCTTCTTTAATCTTCTCCCGCCATTCCTCGGCCTCGGCGGCCTCGGCATCCAGCTCGCCAAGCTCACGCTGGATCTCTTTCATCTGCTCCCGCAGTAGGTACTCGCGTTGAGTCTTGTCGATGTTCTTCTGGACCTCTGAGCTGATCCGGCTCTTGAGATCCAGCATCTCTACCTGTTTACTGAGGTACTGGCTGGCGAGTCTGAGTCTTTCGGGAATGTCGAGGGTCAAGAACAGCGACTTGCGCTCCTCCGATTCGAGTTCCGGAACAACTGCGACCAGATCGGCCAGGTGGCCCGGATCCTCGACGTCCCGGATAGAGCCCGGGGAAAGCGGGTCGGCGGGAACGTTGCCGCGGAGCTGGACGTACTTGACGACCAATTCCTTCAACGAGTCCATCAAGGCGCTGACTTCCATCGAGTCCTCGACTTGCTCGTCAACCGGGCTGAATTCCACTTCCAGGTATGGCTCGTTCTGCGTGAATCGGTCGAGCTTGACTCGCTGCTCACCTTGAGCCAGGAGGTGAACCCCGCCGTCGGGCATGCGCACCATCGGTCCGATGGTTGCAACGACGCCCATGGGCATCAAGTCTTCCGGCGACACGTCGTGCTTCTCCGAGTCGGTTTGCGTTACCAGGACGATGCGCTGCGGCTTATGCTTTACCGCAGCTTCGACCGCACGTAGCGACGTTTTCCGACTGACCTGAAGGGGCGCCATCATGCGCGGAAAGACGATCAGGTCAAAGAGGGGCACGACCGGCAAACGCTCTGGTCCTGTTATTTCTGGTTCGGGCGGCGTCTGCTGGTCTTTTTCTGCCATGTAATCCTCACGTTGGGCAAAATCGGTGTGCCGCAACCTCCCCGCTGATACGCAGTCGGACAAATGGTGTGGCCGGTTGGCCCTGCCGTTTGCTCAGTATAGATACTTTCAGCTGCTCTCACCGGGTCGGTGCGATTTATGCCTTAGTATACCATTGGCATGATGGTTTAGTGAGTAGTTGTCAAGCTTTTGATTGTCCATCACCGGGTGCACTGTCCCTACTTTCATGTCCGTTCGATATAGGAGCTATGGGCCCTGGTCCGGCCGATAACGGGTGTAGAGCCTATCGATGGGTTGCCCGCTCAGCTCACCTGGACAGTTCCAGGAATACCCTCCCGGAGCCTTCCGATCGTCACCGCGAGGTCGCCTGACCCTTCCAGTCGACGTTTCAGCTCCGCCGTGCGAGATGGGGGCACGGCGATCAGCAGGCCGCCTGACGTTTGGGGATCCGCTAAGAGATGAATCCAGGTCTGCTCGATATCGCTTTGGAAGACGACATCGGAGGCGACATAGGCTTCGTTAGACTTTCCACCGCCGGGGATCATTCCCTGCTCCGCATAGAGCCAGGCTCCCTCGATCAGCGGCACTGCTTCGTGCTCGATCTCGGCGGAGAGCCCGCTGGCGCGTGCGACTTCGACGAGATGTCCGAGCAAACCAAAGCCAGTAATGTCGGTCGCTGCCGACACTCCTGTTGCCACCATAGCCGCGGATGCGGTGCGGGTCAACCGCGTCATCCAGCCGACGGCAGCCTGCACATGAGCGGGATCGGCAATCCCGTTTTTAGCAGCCGTCGTGATGACCCCGGTGCCTAGCGGCTTGGTCAACACGAGATGATCACCGGGGCGACCGGTGCCGGCTCGGATGATTTTGTTTGGGTGGATGGTCCCGGTTACGGCCAAACCGTACATAGGCTCGTCTCCCTCGACCGTATGCCCACCGACAATTGATATGCCGGCCTCCGATGCCTTTTCAAATCCGCCGCGCAGGATTTGCTCGAGGATCTCCATAGACAAGGTCTTCGTGGGGTAGATCACGATATTCAGGGCAGACAGCGGGATGCCACCCATGGCGTAGATGTCGCTTATGGCGTTGGTCGCCGCGATGGAGCCGTACGTGAAGGGATCGTCGACTATAGGAGGAAAGAAGTCGATTGTCTGTACGATGGCCAGATCATCGCTGATTCGAGTGACGCCGGCGTCGTCGGCAAGGTCATGTCCGACGAGGACCCTGGAATCGTGAAACGCAGGCAGGTCCTCGAGAACGTTGGCCAGAGCACCTATGCTGACCTTGGCGGCGCAACCGGCACACTTGACGACGCTAGTCAGCCGGGGGTGATCTTCAACCGTCATCAAGAGCCTCCTGAGTGATTGTCAAGGGTAACCAAGCATAGGTAAGAAGGTTTCGTGTACGCGACTAGAGGGATCGGTCGTAAGTGCGGCGCCGATGGAACTCCTGGACGGCTTCCACCAATGGCCCAGCTCCGAATCGGAACGTGTCGGTGGCCGGCAGGCCGGCTTCAGCCGCCGCGGATTCGACTGCGGCTCGAGCCTGTCTATCGGTGAGGCCCAGAGAGTTAACGGCAATGGCGATTACCGGGGCAGGCTTGATCCATCCGGCCGCCGCTTCGTGCATCTCTATGAGCTCGAGCAACGAGGGAATTTGAACATCGTAATCGTCGATGGTCTCGCGGGCCGGCATGATCGTGAGGATCATGCCGTCTGGGGCTGAGCCATGAATGAGGGCCAATGTAACGCCTGAGTAGGCGGGATGGAGAAGTGACCCCTGTCCTTCGACGAGAACTACATCGTGCCTCTCCGCTGCGTCGAGCACCAGCTCCTCGAGCGCACCAGACATGAAGTCGCCGATGACGCGATCCAGCGGAACACCTCCTCCGGAAATCATGATTCCGGTCTGGCCCGTGGCCAAAAAGTGAAAGTCGAGTCCCCGAGCGTCAGCTTCTCGCTCGATGTCGAGGGCGACGGACATTTTACCGACGGCGCAGTCGCTGCCGACCAGGGTGATGACGGTGCTGCCGGTTCGGTGTGGTGCGTTGCCGGCTACTATCAGCTTCGATGGGGGGCGTCGAACATCGATCAACCTGACGCCGGCCGCATCCGCTGCCGGGCGCAGGTCAGGATCTTCGGACAGGAACGAATGGAGGCCGGATATGATATCCAGCTGGTTGTCGATGGCTTGGTGCATGACGGGGCGCCATTCCGGAGGGATGAAGCCGCCTCGAGTAGCTATACCGATCAAAAGCGCGGTTGGATTGTAGTCCAGCGTATCTTTAAGGTTGGAGACGATGGGAATATCACCTCCCTGGCCAATGGCCTGCTGCGTCGTCAGCCCCGCATTGTCACGATCTATCACGGCGACGACTTCGTCGCTGCGATACCGGACGAGCGCCATCGCCGTCTTTCCGAAATGAAAGTCCAGGTGACCATCAGCGAGCACGACGAGGCGGCGCGAGTCCTTGCTCAAAGTCTCTCTCTCAGACCTAACCTGCAGCTCTACGATGACGAAGGCGCGCTGGAGTCCGACTCCTTAGAGCGCGTTGCGTGCCAGACGTGATAGACACGCTGGAGTGCCGTGAAGTTCGTCAGGACGGCGAGCACGATCAGGACGGGAACCAGCAGGATATGGAATATCAAGCCAATGGCAAGGATTACTATGCGTTCAGGCCGGGGAAGCAACCCGACTTTGGCGTCGAGGCCGAGGCCCTCGGCCCGGGCTCGAGCATAGCTGATCATGAGCGAGCCAATGATATACGCGTATAACAGGCCAACCACCAGTGAGTTGTGCGCGAGCATCTCGTGGTACAGCAAGCCGAACCCCACTATTGCTTCGCTGTAACGATCGAGAACCGAGTCCAGAAACGCCCCGAAGGTGGAGAACTTCTTGGTCACGCGAGCCAGAGCGCCGTCCAGCATATCGAAACCACCGGCCACCAGAAGAAGGATGCCTCCGGATATAAGGTGGCCGCTAGCAATTACCCATGCGACCACCACGTTCAACGCGAGGCCGACCAAGGTTACCGTGTTAGGCGTGATGTGGAGAAGGGCGAGGGGCGTCACGATCATTTCCGCAATCCGACGACCCCATGCTTGGATGCGGGTGGTAAACATCGGTCAGGCGGAGGCGGCGGGGGTTACTGCTCCCCTCCCCGGCTGGAGGATGTTTGACCAGGTTTGCCCTTCGACCTCCGCGTGTTGTGCCCGCTCTCCATAGAAGTAGAGGATGCGCTCGGCAACCGATGGCCAGGCGAAGTGCTGAGCCCAGACTTGCCCCGCGGCGGACATTTCAGACAAAAGGTTTCCGTCCTGAAGCAATCTGCATATAGCGTCCGCCAGCTGATTCTCATCACATGGCGGGACAAGCAGTCCTTGCTTTCCGTTGCTGACGACATCGCGGTACCCCTCGATGTCCGACGCCACGATCGGGACTCCGGCAGCCATGGCTTCCAGGAGAACGATGCCGAAGCTCTCACCGCCAGTTGCGGGCGAACAGAAGACCTGGGCGCTGCGGTAGAGCCGGGGTAGGGTGTCCTCCGGCTGCCAGCCCAAGAAGACGATGTCTCGCATGCCGTGATTCTCGGCGTACAGGTGATAGCGATCCCGGCTCCAGTCACCGGCGCCGGCTACGATGATGCGAGCTTCGGGGAACGCATTCTTGATAGCGGGATATGCCCTGATCAGGTAACCCAATCCTTTGCGTTTTTCAGGCCGTCCGACGAACAGGATGTTCGGCCGGCCGTCGTTTAGCTCGGGCAGCGGGCGGGCAGCGGCGAACCGTTCGTAATCGACGCCATTGGGGATTATCGTGTAGCGGGCCTGAAAGTACTGCTGGACAAATTTCTTGGCGGCACGAGAGACGGCGATGCGTCCGTCGAGGTTGGCAAAGACCCGGCGAAGGACCGGGCGTCCGTAAAAGTAGCCATAGTATGAGCCGCGGTGGGCGTGGAATGTCCCGATGTTGAGGGCATCGGAGTACTTCAGGATGGTGGGCGGCAGGGCCGGCATCAACGGCTCGTGCGCGTGGACTACGTCGAAGCGCTCGGTCCTGAGAATATCGCGGAGACGTCTAGCCAGACGAAAAGACAGCGTGATGCGGGCGATTGATCCGTTGGCCGGGATTCTCGTGACGCGGCCGACGCGGTACACGTTATCCATGTGCCGTTCGATCTGACGATCTGAAGACGGGGCGATGATACGGACGTCGTGTCCCATCCTCGTGAATTCGCGCTGTAGATGCACAACATGCTGAGTTACCCCACCCGGATACGGGAAGTCGTAGGGTGAGACAAGTGCGATTTTCAGACCCGCCTCCATCCCGTGGTCGCTGCTGAGTGTGGGCGCCACAGTGCGGCATGGATGCTGCTGGACGCGATCCGTATGCCCAAATTACGGTGGCTCATTGTAGCAAGATGGCCTTAACCCCCCACGCCTTCAGCAGATTCCACGAATTCATGGAGGTCGGCCACCCTAGTCGGCTGCCACACCTCCGCAAACATCAGCCACTGATCGGGATGTCGCCTAATCAAGGATTCCGCGGCAGTCATTATCGTCTGAGCGTTAGCCAGGTGGTCGGCGTGCCGGTCGCCCGTCCTGACGATGTCGAGTGGTCCGGTCACAAACCCGGCGAATCCGTTATCGGGGCGGCGGATGCCGACTCCCATGAGGACAGGCGCATGAGAGAGTCCTGCCAGCCACGCGGGCCCTTTCGAAACGGTAGCGGGGCGGCCGAAGAATTCGATCTCTACGCCGCTGCCGCCGATGTTCCGATCGCACATCACGCCGACGATCTCGTTCCTGTGCAGTGCCGCGAGGAGGGGACGAGGGCCGGCGCTCAGTGGGACCGTCTTGATTCCGAACATCTGCCTCAGCCTCTGCACACGTCGAAATAGCGCCGGCGGTTTCATAGTCTCGACCGGAACCGTGAACTTTAGTCCTCTGGCGGCAACGATCTGGCCAACCATGTCGATGTTGCCCAGGTGTAGTCCTACCAAAATCAGCCCCTGCCCCTGTCCGAGGGCTTCTTCGATCTTCTCCCAGCCTTCGACGTGAAGACTCGTTTCGATGTCTTCGCGGGATGTCTTCTGAAGTCGCAGCGTGTCAGACCAGTTCTTAGCGTTGTTTTGAAACGCGCGGAGCGCTGCTGAACGAACAGTGAGACTGGCCGGCGAAGCACCCGTGACGTGCGCGAGGTTGTTCTGAACGTTTCGGCGGGGACGAACAGCCACTATATAGGCGATCGAGCCGGTGGCCGCTGCCAGGGCGTACATCACGCGTTTCGGGATCCGGACCACGATCCAGGAGCCGACGGTAAGAGCGAGAAAGAGGACCAAGAGGTCTAGTGAGCCTCGATTGAGGCCTCTTGCATCTCCCGAGCAATGCCCGGCTCCGGCGCCAGAGGCCACATATGCCGGAACATGTACCACTGAGCCGGTGCTCGCCGCACCGCCACCTCAAGAGAGCTCGCGAGACGCTGCATGATCGTTCGCTCGTCCCATGCCTTTTCGCCCGTGAGACCATCGGTAACGGACGGCAACAGCAGGGCATGGATCGAATTGTCCTTCTGCCTGAAGATGTAAGCGGGAACGATGGCAGCCCCAGTGCGCATACCGATGACCGCTGGTCCTGCGGGCACTGCGGTGGGCTGGCCGAAGAAGGTTACCGGAACGCCTCGATCCAGAGGCAAGGGCCTGTCGAACAGAACGACTACCACCGCGTTCTCGTGAAGGGCTCGAATCAGATCCCGCGCAGACGTCGTGGGAATGAGGTTGAATCCCTTCGACTCCCGCTTCTTCCGCACTAGCCGATCGACGTATGACGGTTGGAATGTGTCGGCGACCGCGTAGAACTTGGGGACCCTGACGGCCAGCGCCACACCGCCGAGGTCGATACTACCGAAATGAGCCGTAGCGATTATCACGCCCTTGCCACGCTTTAAGCCTTCAGTGATGTGCTCAAAGCCGTCGACGGGCATGTCGGCGATGAGTGGATCCTGGGGATCGATGTCAGCGAACCCCAGGAAGTCCACTATGCCTTTGCCGAATTGATGGAAGGAGTACCGGGCGACACGGCGAACCAAGCGATTGTTCGCATGGCTGCCGAGGACGACAGCCATGTTGTCGATACAGGTGCGTCGTTTGGAAGTCCAGATCAGCCAGAGGAAGTCAGCAATGACCGTTGAGATCCGATACCGCCAAGAGAGTGGCAGTATTCGGGATCCCGCTGCCCCCAACTGTATCGCCAGGTACAGCCACATAGTTTTTAGTTTGCGGTGACCGGCTCCGACTTCGTAGGAACGTCTATCGGAGTCGTAGCCTTGATGAATGCTTCCGTCATATCACGTGCCTGTCCGTCACTGTACTGCACTGGAGGCGATTTCATGAAGTAGGCGGATGGTCCCTCAAGTGAGCCCGAAATCTTGTTGTCCAAGGCAAGCTTAGCGCAGCGGACCGCATCGATAACGACGCCGGCTGAATTGGGTGAGTCCCAGACTTCGAGCTTGAGCTCCATGTTGAGTGGGACATCGCCGAAGCTTCGTCCCTCCATCCGGATGTACGCCCACTTACGATCGGTTAGCCAGGGGATGTAGTCGCTGGGACCGATGTGAACGTCACCCGAGTCGAGCTTGTAGTCGAGCTGAGAGGTTACGGCGTTGGTTTTCGAGATCTTCTTCGACTCGAGCCGCTCACGCTCCAGCATATTCATGAAGTCGGTGTTGCCGCCGACGTTGAGCTGACTGGTGCGCTCCATCCGAACGCCCCGCTCACGGAACAGGCGGGTCAGCACCCGGTGGACTATCGTGGCGCCGACCTGTGATTTGATATCATCACCGACGATCGGCAGACCTTTCTGCTCAAATCGGTGCTGCCAGTATGGCTCACGGGCGATGAACACCGGAATGCAGTTGACCATGGCGCAACCGGACTCGAGAATCTGCTCGACGTACCACTTCGTGGCCGTCTCGCTGCCGACCGGCAGGTAGTTGATCACGACATCGGTTCCGGTGTCCTTCAGGATCTTGACGATGTCGTCGGTCTCACCCGGCGCCTTTTCGATGACCTGAGAGAGATACTTGCCCAGACCGTCATGAGTCATGCCGCGCGCCACCGGCACGTGCTTGAAGGGGACATCCGAGAACTTGTAGGTGTTGTTCTGCCCGGAGAAGACGGCCTCAGACAGGTCCTTCCCGACCTTAGCCTTATCGATATCGATCGCTGCTGAGAATTCAATGTCCGAGATGCGATAGCCGCCGAGGTTGACGTGCATAAGACCAGGGACGAAGTCGTCATCCTGGGCGTCCTTATAGTATTCGACGCCCTGCACGAGTGACGAAGCACAGTTCCCGACGCCGACGATGCCTACTCTTACTTTTCCGTTAGCCAAGTGAATCCTCCCATGATGTTGTTAGGTCGATTTTGGATTTTGATGCGATGCCTTTGCACCACAATGCGGTTCCATATGAAAAATTAGGGCATTGCTCGCCGTGGAAGGGCGGCCGGTTCCGGCTCCTCCGCCGAGGCTAGATATCTTTCCAATAGGGCTCCGTATTCCGACACTATCTCGTCCTGCAGCACGCAGTGCACCTGCCGTCCTGTCCGGTACGTCTTCACGAGGCCGGCTCGCCGAAGGATGCGGAGGTGCCACGACATCAGCGGCTGGCTGAGACGCAATTCCCCGCATAAGTCGGTAACCGTTCTATCACTTTGCTCCCAAAGAACGCGGACGATACGCAATCTCGTGGCGTCGGCAAGGGCGCGGTAGTGAGCGCTGACGTCACGAGCGCTGAGCGGGGTTACGGTGGGCTGCTGTCGGGGTTCCTGCGCTGGCATAGATAAGTACTTGTTTAATAAACGAACCTTTATAGGTTAGCTGGAGTTTGGTCCACTGGTCAAGGGAGACCTCGACTTCGGCAAGTCGATTGCGATGAGGGCAACAGGTTCCCGGCGGCCACGCTCGGAGCTGGTTAGTCACTATCGGTCTGAGGCCGAATTCGAGGGCGCTCGGATAGCTCGGTTCGGAGCGCGGGCCACAAGACAATGAGGACTAGCGACAACCATCCGATGCCAGCCGCCACCCCGCCGATTACCTCACTCGGATAGTGGTACGTCAGCGCCGAGGCTATGTACACCACGATGAGAAGCATCGAACACCCGACCAAAATGCGAGCCTTCGTCCGATCCAGGGTGCTCTGAGCCGAAAGGTAGGCGATTGAGCCGAAAAACGCAACGGCCGCGGCTGCGGTACCCGAAGGAAACGAATGGCCCACTGGGGTCCAGGGTGTTAGCGGGGCGCCGTATCGTACGACCACCACCTTGAGCAGCCAGGCGGCGATCGATACTCCGGCAACGGCCACCACTACGAAAAGGCCACTCCACCGGTATCCCATCACGACGAGCGGGGCCGCTACCAGCAGCACGGCGACCGCGGCGGCGATGGAAAAATCTCGAGACGGGTGGACCGATACGCCGATGAAGGATGGGGCCTCCAAGACTCGAACGCCGCTTGTTCCAATCAGCTGCCAGCTACGGTAGGCGAGCTCACGATCCCATCGCTGGAACGTCCCGGCCACGACAAGCAACGCATCGATTCCGAGGAGCGTCAGCGAAATCACGAGAACGAGAATCCAGCGCTTGGTTCGGGCGCTAAGGTCTGATGGCGCTAACACAGTAGTGAGCGAGATGATGGCTCGAGAACGTCAGAACGTACCGTATCAGGGCGTCGACGGTCAACGACCAACGACGAGGTCCCCACATGGTTGCCGGGCAAAAATCGCACGTTACCTCTGCCGGCTCGGATCAGCGTGGACGGCCTGGTGTCTAAGTCCGGATGCGAGGCAGATCCTCCGTTGGATCCAGGGGGGCTGAGGGATCCTCAACCAAGGTCATTGGACCTCGCACATCGGCAAATGCGGCCTCGAGCTTCAGGCGCATCTCACGAGCTTGCGTCTCATCCAGCTTGCCCTGCGATTGAGCTATCTTCACGACACGGTCGACCACGGAGTTGTATGAGGCCTTCGTGGTGTGGGTTACGTCGCCAACGTGCCGAATAACCTGCTCCAGGTAATCCTGGAACGTCTCGGCAGCGGCAATCTCCGCTTCATGGACGCGGGAGATCTCCTCCAGGTCCTCTTCGACCTCTCGCTTACTCTTGTACCGCAATCTCGGGAGCCGGTCCGCGAGCGCGACCTCATGCGAGCCGGCGTTTTCGGCCAGCAACGCGTTAACCAGCTCTTCTTTGGTGACCGGGTACTCCACCCGGTTGATCAGATCATCGAGGCCGGCCACGTTATCAGCCATCTCCAGCTACCTCCATCTCCGTTTGCTGTGCGGGTTCTGCTCTCCGGTGCTGCACTCCGACGTCCCGACGCCAGTACTGCTCCTCGAAGAGACTGTATAGCTGAGTTGCGTCGGTCACCTCGGCAACCGTCAAAGACGTTCCTTGGGGAATGGCCATGAAGGGGAATGCCTGGACGCCGCCAAGCCCTCCGTGAGCACCGGCGTGGTCCTCGAAGTTCGTGACCACCCCATCGTTGTATGACCCAAACACGAGAAGATCACCCGAGTTCGGAACCGCCGCCAGATCTTGCAATTGCGATGCCACGAGGGTGGGATCGTCGTAGGCGGCGAGAAATTCCAGCTTATCCGGGGGAGCATCTTCGAGGTACGCGACCCCGTCGACGCTCAGCGCTACGGTCTTGCTGCCTTCCCGGCCCACGACGAGTCCAACACCGGGGTGCTTCACCACGGATTGCAGCAGCCCGGGCGCGATCCTTTCTATGTCGGATAGATCCAACCGTTCGGCTTCACGAGTGAAGTAGACATTCGCCAGAGAACTTGAGTAGACGGCGAGGATGGGGCTTTGCGCGTTCTCCGACAGGCCAGCTTGTAGAGGCCCGGTTCCGATGACCATGGCGAGTCGAGCCAGGCGGTCGAGAGTGATCCGGGTCAGGGATGAGGTTCGAGGTCCAACTTCGTCCGACAGCTCTTCCACGTGGTGAATGTACGAAAGGTCCCGTTGAGTGCTGGGCTCGAGCTCCGTTGCGGCGAGGTGGCGGGTATTGTGCTTGGACATGAACTGACCGAGCGTTTCGCCGTAGAGATGATGGAAGGGCAAGGAAGGCGTCATGCCGTGGTCGCTCATCACGAATAGATCGTAGCTGCGGAGTGTACTCGCCTGGACGGCCCGATAGACGTCGAAGATCTGGCGATCAAGTGCCCGCAGGGCCTTGTAGGCGTACTTACTGTTTGGCCCGAGGTGATGGGCGATCTCATCGTAGCCGATGAAGTTAGCGTAGATCGCCGGGACGCCTCGAAAAATGTCAAGGCGGATCCCAAGGGTTGACAGCTCGCGGAACAGCACGTGGGTAAAAGCGCGAACAATCGGAAATATGCCCTCCGGAGCGACGTAGCGACCTTCGAGACGCGCTCGGCCCTGCTCCTCGACCTCGGTAAAAATCTCGCGCAGGGTGAGCCACAAAGCACGGAGGAGCCGCCAGGGGTTGAGCACCATGAGGAAGAAGATGTCGATCCCGGTCAGTTTCGGCGGGAACTTGGCTCGACCCAGCGCGCTGGTGGTGAACACGGCCCGAGACGCACCGCCGGCCGCCATTCCCGTATACACGCTCCCGTGACGGAGCAGTCCTTCACGGCCGCCGGCGCAGGCCGCTTCTACACGGGCCATGTCCATGGGCCAGCTACAGATTATTGGTTTGCGTTGCTTTTTGTCGTACCAATAGAAGCCGGGGACATACGATTTGTCCCCGTACCACATCCCACATTGGATCGCCGCCGTGTCACTGGGCGTGCCGCAGCGCCATTTCTCTATGCGATACTTCCCACTCGCGATTAATTGTTGAAGTCTCGGCAAGTGGCCGGCATCGAGCGCGGCCTGAAGATCGTCGTGAGAGAGGGCGTCAATCTGCAGGACGACGAATCCGCGGCGGCGCCGCTCGTATTGGCTGAACGGGAGGCCAAGGCGTCGGAGCGTCGCGGCCTGTTTCAGCGTGCGCAGGACGGCACTCAGGACCGAAATCATAGACCAGCTCCGTTCAGCAGAATTCGGGCTGAGAGCCGCGGTCCACATGGTTGTCAGATTGTATCAAGGGGCGAGACAACCTGGCTAAGCCGCGACCATGGGGATTATTGCCTTGCCGTCGAGCGAAGCGCCCGATGGATTTTCCTACGCGCCGCCGCTGGTCTGAGTATGTCTTGGTATATCTTTCGAACCGATACTGAGTTGAGCGAACTATGAAAAGGTGAGGATTTGGGCAAGGATAGCGGGCCGGACGGCGATCGCCTAACGCATCTAGACGAGTCTGGTGAAGTGCGTATGGTCGACGTGGGAGAGAAGTCGATTACACGGCGGGAGGCGGTCGCCCGAGCGGTCATCGCGGCCGATTCAAAGACGACGGCTCTGATCGAGTCGGATTCGATAGGCAAGGGAAATGTTGCTGCCGTGGCGAAGATCGCCGGGATCATGGCCGCCAAGCGTACGTCGGAGCTGATTCCGCTTTGTCACCCGATACCGCTGTCTTCGGTCGAGGTCTCCTTCTTGATTACAGATCCTGGTCGCATATGCCTCGAAGCGGTTGCGCGAACCGATGGGAAGACCGGGGTCGAGATGGAAGCCATGACGGCGGTTTCCGTGGCGGCGTTGACGGTGTACGACATGTGCAAGGCTGTAGACCGAGGGATGACGGTGGTGGAGATCAGCCTTCTGGAGAAGTCAGGCGGGAAGAGCGGGTTATGGAAGCGGAGCTGACTCGACGGGCTCGAGCTCCTCTTCCTCTTCAGGCTCGCCTTCGCCGAGGCCATATTCCTTCATTTTGGAGTAGAGCAGAGGGCGGTAGATGCCGAGGCTTTTGGCGGCCTGGCTGCGATTCCCGTGGCTCTGTTCGAGGGCGAGATTAATCGCCTCGCGCTCCGTGTCCGCCACGATCTCTTTAAGTCCCATGCCCGACGCCAGCTTATCGGCGATCGGGCCGTCGGCGCGATGATCTGAACGGCCCAGAGGGGCGCCGGTAAAGACTATATGGTGAGGCGTAATCACCTCTCCACGGGCGAGGATGATTGCCCGATGCACGACGTTCTCCAACTCCCGGACATTGCCGGGCCAGGAATAATCCAGCATTTTCTCCAGCGCGTCTTCGGCCATCCGGGGTGAGTTGGTTGGAGAGTCGGACCGGTACTTTTGCAGAAAGTGTTCAGTCAGGAGTGGGATGTCATCCATACGGTCACGCAGAGGGGGGAGCGTCATGGAGATGACATTCAGGCGGTAATAGAGGTCCTCACGGAACTTACCTTCGGCCACCTCTTCCTGGAGATTGCGGTTGGTGGCCGCGATCACTCGGGTGTCAACTTTTATGGGAGTCGAGCTGCCCACGCGCTCGAATTCACGCTCCTGGAGAACTCGTAGCAGCTTTTTCTGGGTGTTCAGCGACATCTCGCCGATCTCGTCCAGGAAGATGGTTCCTTTGTCCGCCATCTCAAAGCGGCCCTTCCGCGTCCGGCTGGCGCTGGTGAATGCTCCCTGCTCGTGTCCGAATAACTCGCTCTCCAAGAGAGACTCAGTGAGCGACGCGCAGGCCACTTTCACAAAGGGCGCCACCCGACGGTTCGAATTCGCGTGGAGGGCCGACGCCACCAGCTCTTTTCCAGTCCCACTCTCGCCGTGAACGAGTATCGTGGCGTCCGAGCGGGCCACCCGGCCGATGGTCTTATATACCGACTGCATGGTCTGGCTGTTGCCGATGATGTTGTCTAGTGGGTCTCGCGGGGTCTCGTCGAGGGCTTTGACGCGCCTGGCAAGATCGCGGTGATCGAGCGTTCGATTGACCGTCAGCAGAAGGTCGTCGAGATCAAAGGGCTTGGTCACGTAGTCGTATGCCCCGAGCTGAATGGCGCGGATGGCGAGATTACTCGTCCCGAAAGCAGTCATCAGCAGGACCGGGACGTCCACCTTGTTGCGTTTCATCTGCTCCAGGACTTCTATTCCTGAAAGCCCCGGCATGCGGACGTCCATGATCACCACGTCAGGCCGCTCGCGGTTGACCGCCGGCAAGACGTCGCGACCGGAGGTCGCCTCTTTGACCTTGTATCCCTCGCCCTCGAAAACCGTTTGCAGGAGGCTGCGAATCGAAGCATCGTCGTCGGCAATCAGAATGATTTTGCCCTGGTGAGAGGCAGCAATTTCATCTGTCATAGATACTCGCCAGTCTTGGAATGGGGGGTCTTCTCGGCTGCGCTCAGCATCTAGATCATTGTATACTTCTCGGACACTATTCCGTGCAAGAGAACACAAAGCGCGCGTCTCCGCGAAAATGTGTCCGAATATGATGCAGGCAGCGAATCTTCGGGGAGCCCGCTTTGTTGGCTGAGAGAGCTGAGTTTGTCGGACGGGTCAAGAGCAATTGTGAGTGGGTTGTCGCGGTGCGGGCTAACCGGGACAAGGCAGAACAAAGACCCGAACAACAAGATTATAGGTCCTCGCTCGACGCGCCTGGCTAGCCTGAGGAGAGTGAGTCCATCACTTTCTGAGTAGCATTGAGCGTGAGTGACACTGGGAACCGGTCGGAACTCGTGATCGGCACGGCCGGGCACATCGACCACGGCAAATCCAGGCTCGTGCAAGCGCTCACGGGAACTGACCCCGACCGGCTCTCAGAAGAGAAGATCCGAGGGATGACCATCGACCTTGGATTCGCCTCGATGGAGCTGCCAGGCGGCGACGCAGTCAGCTTCGTCGACGTGCCGGGCCACGATCGGTTCGTCGCCAACATGCTGGCCGGGGTCACCGGGATAGACGCGTTTCTGCTGGTAGTCGCCGGCGACGAAGGCGTGATGCCGCAAACCCGGGAACATGTTGAGATACTTGATCTGCTGGGGATCAGGCGGGGACTTGCCGTCATCACCAAGGCCGACCTGATCGACGAGGATATGCAGGAGATCGTACGAGCTGAGGTGCATGAACTTCTGGCCGCGACCAGCATATCGCCGCCTCCTGTGCTGACGGTCAGCGCATCTACGGGCGAAGGCCTGCCGCAATTGATCGAGACACTCGAAGGGTTAATCCCGAGTTTTGATCAGTCACCAGATGGTGGGTCGCCGCGCCTTCCGATCGACCGGGTCTTTACCGTCAAAGGCTTCGGCACTGTAGTCACCGGGACGTCGTCTGGAGGCCGGTTTCAGGCGGGACAGGAAGTTGAGGTCCTGCCGGGAGGCGCGCGAGCCAGAATTCGAGGATTACAGTCGCACGGCCGGTCGCTGCCAAAGATCGAGTCCGGCCGCCGCACCGCGTTAAACCTGGCAGGAGCTGACAGCTCGAAGCTGGCCCGCGGTCAGGTTGTTTCCGAGCCCGGCTCCATGAGGAGCAGCCGGAGAGTTGACGCGATCATTCGGGTACTGGATTCGGCCCCTCAGCCCTTGAAGACTATGGACCATCTCTCCCTTCATGTAGGGGCTGCCGAGGCGATGGTCCGCATATTCCCACTTCAATCGGATTCCATCGAACCCGGCGACAGCGGGTGGGCACAGCTTCGCCTTGACCGGCCGCTGGCGGTGTGGCGCCGGCAGCGAGGCGTGCTGCGACGCCTGTCTCCTTCGAGGACGGTGGCGGGGGCGGAGATCCTGGATATCGGCCCGCGCCGAAGATCTCGCGACGAAGATATGCAGCGACTTGCCGGACTTCAATCTGAAACTCCGGATGACGTGGTCCTCTCGCTACTTTCCGAGCGGGGCAGGTCGATTCCTGATCTGATGACTCTGCTTTCAGTCACAAAGGAGCAGCTCGAGCCGATCCTGTCGAGGCTGACCCGTCGTGGCCTTCTCGAATCGATAGCGTCTCACTACCTGACGGCCTCACAGGCGCGGGCGTTGAGGGATCGCGTCCAGGCGATTGTCGAGGAATACCACTCGAAGTACCCGCTTCGCGAGGGGATACCGCGGGAAGAGCTGAGGAGGACGGTGCGGGCCTCCAACGCCGGACTCGACGATGTGCTGGCGCCGATGCACGCGTCCGGCCGTCTCACCGCCGAGCGCACGACCGTCTCGGTCCCCTCTCATCTCGCGGCTTGCTTGAGCGGACAGACAGAGGCGCAGCGGGGCCTCGAGGACATGGTGAAGGCACTGCACATCTCTGGGATGATGCCGCCGGCGATCGGGCTGCTGCAGCAGCAGTATCAGGTTGACGACGAAGGGCTGCGACATCTCGTCCAGCGCGGAAGGATCGTTCGTATTCAGTCGGACGTTTACGTGTCGGCTGCCACGTACCAGATGATGATCGAGTCGGTGGTCGACCTGATCGCGGCCGAGGGGCCTGTCACGATAGCGCGCCTGCGGGACGCACTAGGAGTCACACGCAAGTATGCGCTCGCCTACGCCGAGCACCTGGACGCGCGTCATATCACCCGTCGAGAGGGGGATCAGCGGGTGTCGGGTCGCGAATTTCATGCGTATAGGCCTTAATGCCCAGCTGCTGCCTCCTGACCGCTCGTACCGGGCGGCGGGGGTGGCGAGTTATGTGCGGCAGCTCACCGAGCGTTTGCCTCGGGTAGCGCCTGAAAACGAGTACGTTTTCTTTGCTCCCCGAGGAATGACCGGGAAGAACATCAGACCGAGCCGGTTTGACACTTCCAACCCTCTGATCCGGATACCATGGGAACAGGTTGTCGAGCCGGTGTTGGTCAGCCGTCTGGGCCTGGACGTGGTACACAGCCCGGTCAACGTGAGCCCTGTCCTTATGAGTGCGAGCTCGGTCGTGACCGTGCACGACCTGGGGTTTATGCTGCATCCGGAAGTATTTCCCGCGGCCAAGCGCTATTATCTTCAGGCGATGGTGCGGAGATCGGTGCGAAGCGCACGCCAGGTTATCGCCCCATCCTTGGCGACGGCTGACGACATCACAGAGCAGTTTGGCGTGCCCCCGGACAGGATTTCGGTCATACCCGAGGGTGTTGACGAGCGGTTTCGGGTGGAGAAGGATTCGCCAAGGCCCCTAGCGGAGCCGTACATCCTGTACGTGGGGACCATCGAGCCGCGCAAGAACCTGCCGGTTCTGATCCGGGCCTTCGCCAGCATCAGGGAGGCAGGCTACCCGCACCGGCTCGCGCTGGTTGGAGGAAATGGGTGGATGTACGAAGATGTATACGGCCTTATCGACGAGCTAGGTATGAAGGAGGCCATCATCACCACCGGCTTCGTAGAAGACCTCGTTCCGTGGTATAATCACGCCGATTTGTTCGTCTATCCTTCGATGTTCGAGGGTTTCGGTCTGCCACCTCTGGAGGCTTTAGCATGTGGCACACCGGTCGTTGCCTCTTCGGCAAGGTCGCTGAGGGAAGTAGTCGGTGAAGCGGCAGTGTATTTTGCGCTTGACGACGAGGACGACGTGGTGACAGCGCTGCGAAGAGTCATCGACGACCGATTGCTCGCGGAGCGCTTGCGAACCGCCGGACTGGAGCGAGCTTCGTTATTTTCTTGGGATGACACGGTGCGACGTACGGCGGCGGTCTACGAGCTGGCGGCACAGTGCCTGCCGGGAAGTGCTTGACGATGTTGCACTTTGAGGAAAAGCCGGCAGTCGCCCCGGACGTTCCCGGACAGGCGAAGAAGCGAGCGACCTCCTTTCGTTCCGAGCGTCTTTGGTCGCAATTGCTACTCGCCGTGGTGGATCTGGCCTCGGTGTATCTTGCGTTTCTTCTGGCCTACTGGGTGCGGTACGGGTGGCGGGTCGGACCCCATATCAAGGATCAATTAGGCTTCAACGCCTATCGACCGCTTATTCTTCCCCTGATGGGTCTGATGCTCGTCATCTTATGGCTGAAGGGCGCGTACCGCTTGCGTATGGGCGACGAGATTCAGGACGACATATCCTCGACGTTCAGCGCGGTGACGATAACTCTCGCCATCGTGGTTGTCCTTGAGTCCATGTTGCAGCAATACCAGTACTCGCGAGGCGTCATCGTCTACCTGTGGGTCACGCTCATTGCGCTACTCGTCATCGGACGCTGGATGTTTCGGGTGCTTATCGGGGCGTTGCACCGACGGGGAGTGGGTGTGCGCCGGCTCCTGGTGGTCGGCGCTACGGATGCCGGCAAGATGATCATGCAGGGAGTGGCGGGGCGGCGCGATCTGGGCTATGACCTCGTGGGCTTCGTGCATACACGACTCGAGAGCACGGGGGTCCTTGGCCATGTCGAGGCCAGCCGCGGGATGCCCTCGCCGTCCGATTTCGGCCGCTTCCGCAGCCTGGGATTCGCTACCGACGTTCCGGTGATTCTTCAACGGGAGCATGTGGACGAAGTGATAATCGCGCTGCCGGCGGCGGCGCACGAGGAGATCTGGCCGATCCTGCAGGAATGTGAATCCAAGGGTGTGGGGTTCAAGATCGTTCCCGACACATTCGAACTCAGCCTTGGCCGTGTTCAGGTAGACGACATTGCCGGCATACCGCTGCTGGACGTGCGCGACCAGCCGCTGAGGAAGTTCAAGATCGCGATCAAGCAGCTAGCCGACATATTCCTCGGCTTTTTGCTTGCCGTGCTGTTCTCCCCCGTAATGCTGATTACGGCGATCGCCGTTCGTTTCGATTCTCCGGGCCCACTTCTATACCGGGCCCAGAGAGTAGGGCAAAATGGACGGATCTTCACGTGTTACAAGTTCCGTTCTATGCAACAGGACGCCGAGGAACAGGTTTCTACCTTGCGACCTCTGAGCGATACCGAAGGCCCGATTTTCAAGATGAGGGACGACCCCCGCTGTACTCGGGTAGGCCGCGTGATTCGTCGCCACAGCATCGACGAGCTTCCGCAGCTCTGGAACGTGCTCCGACGTGAGATGAGCCTGGTGGGCCCGCGGCCCGCGTTCCCCAGTGAGGTGTCAAAATACGAGACGTGGCAGCGCCGGCGGCTGCTCTCGAGACCCGGAATAACTGGAATGTGGCAGGTGAGTGGCAGGAGCGACCTATCGTTTGACGAGATGGTCATGCTCGACATCTACTACATCGAAAACTGGTCACTCATTCTGGACGTCAAGATTCTGCTTCGCACTGTCGTGGCCATGGTGACCGGGCGCGGGGCGTATTGAAGCCGGCGCCCGGGACCACGCCTCAATCGGTTCAAGCGGAGAAACCAGGGTCGAGATTCCGCGGACGATTGGTGTGACTCCCGGCGCAGCCTGGTCGGGTTTTTTTCGGCGTCGTTGGCCAGTTTTGTTGGGAGTCACGGTCGTGGTGGCCTGCGCGGCCGCGGTAGTCGCCGCCCGGTCATACAGTGAGCGTCCCTACATCGCTACCGGTCAAATCTTGGTTATCGCGACAGGAGTAACAACCCCTGGGGGCAGCACCCAAGCAGTGAATCTAGAGCGCGCCGCACGGCTGATGGCAGCGGATCTGCGGGAGGTCGCTCAGAGCCGGATCGTGGCCGGCGACGTGGCCCGCTACGTGAATTCCCGCGGTCTGGGACCGGTGTCGCCCGCGGATGTTAGTGGGTCGGTCGATGCTGCCGGCTCCGGCAGTACGGTCTCGCTCTCCGTATCGGCGACGAATCAGCTCAGAGCCATCGGCATATCTCGGCGACTGCTAGCCGACATCAGCTCGGGTCGCTCGCGATTTGTCGGCGTGGCCGAAGCACGACGAAGCATAGTTACGATCATTGGTCCGACGGATGTATCGCGCCAGTCGAGCAGGGAAATCCTCTCCGCCTTTGGGCTGCGGACGCTGTTAGGGCTTCTGGTCGCCATTGGACTCGCTCTTCTTTGGGATTATCTGGACGACACGGTGCACGGTCCCGAGGACGCAGAGCGTTATCTCGGTGCGCCGGTACTGGCGCGAGCCCGGTAGGATGCCTCGGTCAAACAGCTCCGACGCAGGTCCGCGCCGAGCCGATGCCGCCGCGCAAGAGTTGTACGTCGCCGTGCGGGCTCGCTTTCCCAACTTTCGATCTCTGCTCGTGTCCGGGGTGCAGTGTAGCGGGGCGGAAGTGGTGGCAGAAAGACTGGTGCATGTCGCTCATGCGGCGGGTCAGCATAACGTGTCGCTGGTTAAGGAACCGGCGGGCGCCTACACCGATAATGGTTCGGAAGGCGAACAGATCTCGTCGGTACAATTTGGAGGCTCGGACTCCGCTTTGGACGTGCCGCGATTGAGGGGCCTTATCAAGGAGGGATCGGACAATCGCATGCTCGTGTTTGCAACTTCCGACTTCGTGGGCTGCGCTGAAAGCTCGGCGGTGGCGGCCGCGGTTGACGGAGTCGTGCTGGTCGTAGAGAACCAGCGTACGACCAAGACTGCCCTGATCGAGGTTCGCGAGCGTATCGCGAGTCTCAAGGCTTGTGTGGTTGGTGTCGTGTACGCCGATCGGTCACTCGCTTGACGGGATACTTTGATCTCCATCTTCATTTGATTCCCGGAGTGGACGATGGGCCGGCCGACGACGAGGAAACGCTCGCCCTGGCGCGAGTGCTGGTAGATGATGGGGTCTTGGGAGTGTGCGTCACCCCTCATTTCAACGCCTGGAACCCCGACCGTCTCTCGACGTCCCAGGAGCTCGACGAGCGGGTCGCGCGCTTAAGAGAGCTGCTGCTTCAAGCTGACATTCAACTCGAAGTCCTGCCGGGGGCCGAGCACTTCTTGACCCCCGAATTGGTCTCCATGGTCGAGACGCACACGGCTCCGTTTCTGGCTTCAGGACCGTACATTCTCGTCGAGATGCCGTTCAACAACCGCCCTCTGTACGGAGACGACGTCATGTTCAGCCTGGCGCTGTCCGGGGCGAGCCCGGTTCTGGCCCACCCGGAACGTTACTCGTGGGTGCAGAAGGACCCGCTTTCCGTGCAGCCCTTGGTCGATCGCGGCATCGTGCTCCAGCTGACGGCCGCAAGTTTGCAGGGCCATTACGGTGGTCGAGTCCGAAAGACGGCAGAGTCGTTGTTGAGCCGGGGCGCATACTCTCTCGTGGGATCCGATCTGCACCATCCCGGCCAGCCCCGATTGCTTTCCGAGATGGAGGCCCAGATAGTCAGCCTTACCGATCAGATGACCGCCGATCGACTTTTCCGAGAGAACCCGCGGCGAGTCGTAGAAGGTGAGGGCCTTTTGCCCGTTGCCGCCAGATATGAGGAGCCGAAGCGCGGCTTATTCGGACGGTTCGGACGGAGCTAGGATCAGCGCGGCGAGCTGATCGATCACGGCGTCCGCTACCTCGCCTTTGCCTAGCAATGGGAGCTCGATCTTCACGCCGTCGCGCCGAATGATCGTCACCTCGTTGACGTCCGAGCCGAACACGCTGGGTCCATCGGTCGCTACCCGGTTCGCCACGATCATCGCGAGGCCTTTGCGCTCGAGCTTCGACTCGGCATTGGCGACAAGGTCTTCGGTCTCCGCGGCAAAGCCGATTCGAATAACGTCGGGCTCGCGCTTTTGCAGTATCGAAAGGATGTCGTCGGTCGGTTCCAGCTCTAGTGACCGAAGCCGGTTCGTCTTCTTTAGCTTTTGGGGCTGAGATGTTTCTGGTCGGAAGTCCGCTACCGCGGCGGCCATGATCACCGCTCGAGCCCCCGACGAGGCCTGCACGACCGCGTCGCACATCTCGGCGGCGGTCTGCACCTGAATCCGGCGTATTGATCCGGGCAGGCACTGCCCGACGGCTTCGTCGACGGGGCCTGAAACGAGGGTGACCCGGGCTCCGCGACGGGCGGCGGCACGGGCCAGCTCGTAGCCCATCTTTCCAGAGCTGCGGTTGGAGATAAAGCGCACCGGGTCGATGGGCTCTTGCGTTGGCCCGGCCGTGACGACCACTGAGATGCCGGCAAGATCGGTTTCCCGCTCGGGGTTGAGGGCAATTTCCATCGCCGAAATGATTTTGGCCGGCTCCGACATCCGGCCGCTGCCCTCGCTTCCTGATGCCAGCCGCCCGTTCTCCGGACCGACTATCGCAACGCCGCGCGCGAGCAGCGTCTCCAGGTTAGCCTGAGTCGCGGGATGACGGTACATATTTGTCTCCATTGCCGGCGCCACGATCACGGGGGCCGGGGAGGCGAGAAGCACCGCGCCGAGCAGATCGTCCGCCAGCCCCAGCGCCATGCGAGCAATGAAGCTTGCCGATGCGGGTGCGACGACGATCAGGTCGGCGGACGAGGCAAGACGAATGTGGCTGGAGGAGGGGTCGCCGGCTTCGTCCCAGAGGGACGAGAGGGCCGGGATGCCGGTCAATGCCGTAAAGGTCTGTCTCGTCACGAACCGCTGGGCGGCATCCGTCAGGATGGCCCGGACCTCGGCATGCATCTGAGTTAGCTCGCTCGCGAGTGCCGCGGCTTTGAACGCCGCGATACTTCCAGTAACCCCCAGAATTACTCGTTTGCCCTCGAGTCCAGCCATGACCAAGGATACGGCACTCGGGAATTGAGGGTAACTGTCCGGTACGGAGGAGAACGGGTGGTGGTGTGTCAGACTTAGATTGTTGATTCAATCCCGAAAAGCTTGTTAGAGTCATATGTCTGCCGGTTAGTTGGGGTTGAGCCAGATCGTTCCCCCACGGCAAGATGCGCCGTATCCAATGTGGTCCCGTGGTGTAGCCTGGTTTAACATGCCACCCTGTCAAGGTGGAGATCGCCGGTTCAAATCCGGTCGGGACCGCCAGCCCTCTCCGGGCAAGCCCAGCAGCCCGGCGCGTTGTAATGACCAGCATGCGGCGGAGTGAGGGCGCGACACCGATGGTTCTGACCGAGAGCTTTCGACGGCCATTTCCCGCCTCCAATAACCTGCTAAATTAGATTGCTTAACGCGGCCCAGAGGGAACGTTATGACCGAGACTTCGCCCAAGAAGTACTGGCTTTGGACGGTAGGCTGTCAGATGAACAAGGTCGACAGCGAACGCGTCGCCACGCTGCTGGAGAGCCAGGGGTGTGTGCGCGCCGATAGCGAGGAACAGGCCGACATCATCATCCTGAACTCGTGCGCGGTCCGAGAGAGCGCCGAGCGCCGGGTTAGCGGAAAGCTCGGCAACCTGGTCAAGTTGAAGGAGGAACGGCCGGAGCTGATCGTCGGCTTGACGGGGTGTTCGGTCGAGCCGAACCTCGAGAATACGCGGAAGCGGTTCAAGGGCGCCGACCTGTACTTCGGACCGACGAGAACGGACCTGTTCGTGTCCCAGCTGTCACAGTTCTGGCCCGACATCAACGCCGCGGACATGGGAACCCAGGCGTGCTGGCAAGAGCAGACCTCGCTGACCGAGCTTCGCGGGCCATCGGCCTACGTGCCGATCAGCAACGGATGTGACAAGTTCTGCACGTACTGCATCGTTCCGTATCGACGGGGGCGGGAGCGTAGCCGGGCCCTGTTCGAGGTGGTCGACGAAGCCGGAAGTCTCGTCAAACAGGGCGTGAAAGAGATTACTCTTCTCGGCCAGCGAGTCAACGCCTACGGGCGTGACTTCAAGGATGGCACGGATCTGGCCGACCTTCTGATCGCGGTCAACCAGATTCCCGACCTGGCTCGCATCAGGTTTCTCACATCGTATCCCAAGGACATGAGTGACAAGCTCATCAACTCGATAGCCGAGCTCGACAAGGTGTGCGAGCATATCCACCTGCCCGTTCAGGCCGGGGACGATAAGGTACTGGAAAACATGCGCCGGGGTTATACCCGGGACGACTACGTCAGCCTGGTCGAGCGCATTCGGGCACGTGTTCCGGGCGTCGCGATATCGACGGACATCATCGTTGGATTTCCGGGGGAGACCGAGGCACAGTACCAGCGCACGCTGGATCTCCTGGAGGAGATACGCTTTTCCACCGTGTACGTGGCCGCATACTCTCCGAGGCCGGGAACGCTGGCGGGGCGGTGGGAGGACGACGTCAGCTCGGAGGACAAGAAGGAGCGGGTCGAGCGTCTCGATCGTCTGCAGCAGACCATCTCGCTGGCGTACCATCGATCGATGAAGGGAACGTCGGTCAAGGTACTGGTGGAGAGCGGAGACTCGGAGCGCCGGGACGCCGATCAGTGGAGGGGAAGGACGCGGACGGGCAGGCTTGTTTTTCTGCCCAAGCAAGCAGACAACCTACTAGGCAAGGTCGTCGACGTCGAGATAACGAAGGTCAGCGCCTTCGCCATGCAGGGGGAGCTTCTCACGGGGGCGACCAGCGAAAAATCACGAGGGAATTAGTGACAGAAGAAGAAACGTTAGTCGAAGAAGGTGAGGTCAGGACCGAGCTCAGCGCGGAGCAGAAACGTGCCCGCCGGCGCGGGCTGGCGATACAGGCCGTGGGCCTGGCCATGGAAGGGCAGTGGGAGGCATCGACAAAGGTCAACCAGCAGATCCTTGGGATGTTCCCGGACGACCCAGAGGCAAGCAACCGGCTGGGGAACGCGCTGAGTGAGCTCAATCGAGTGCCGGAGGCCATCGAAGCCTACGAAAATACGATCAGGTCTCAGCCGACCAATGTCATCGCGCAGCGAAACCTGGTCAGGTTGCGGAAGATTGCCGACGCAGGAGACGTGGGGGCCAAACCCTCGCAGAAACTCCAGTCGTCGTTCTTTATCGAAGAGGTCGGCAAAACGGGCATCACGTCACTGGGGGATCTCGCGCCGGCCGAGACTATGGTTAGGGTCACCGCGGGAGACGAAGTTCATCTGGAAGAGCAGGATGGCAAGCTCATCGTGAAGATGACGGACGGGACCTATCTCGGGACCATCGAGTCACATCTAGCCGAGCGGCTGAGCCGGTTGATCAAGGGCGGCAACAAGTACCAGGCGGGCGTGGTGATGGCCGAAGGAGCCAGGCTCCGAATCCTCATTCGCGAGGTATTTCAATCGCCCGAGCAGGAGGGCCGTATCTCGTTTCCGCCGAAGACCGGCACCGATGTCCGGGCCTATACCCGTGAGAGTCTGCTGCGGCGTGGCGAGGACGACGAGGAGGTCGAAGAAGAGACCACCGACGTCGAGGTGGACGAGGCGGACGACGAAGATGAGAACCCGGCGGAGTTCGGGTTCAGCGAGACGTCCATGGCCAGTGACACATAGATAGCGTCTGCTCGCCCGGGTCTGATTTCAACACCATTTAAACCAAATTCAAATTTAGGGTATTGCCAACTCGCCGATTCTCCTGTACAATTTCTACTTGGTTCGACATTCGTCGCAAGCGGGCAGAACAGGCGTTATCGCGTCCCTCGAAAGCTCTAATCGACTGGTCGACCGATATGGGTTAGGAGGTAGGCAAGTTGGTGAGCTTTGAGGATCGGACTCTGACGTGTCGGGACTGCAACGCGGAATTCTTGTTTACGGCGGGCGAGCAAGAGTTCTACCAAGCCAAGGGGTTGGTACACGAGCCGGGACGATGCAATTCGTGCCGGGTGGCGTACAAGCAGGCTCGAGGAATCGTGGACGAGCGACCGCAGCGCGAGTACTTCGTCACCACATGCGCCGAATGTGGTCAGGAGGCCCGGGTTCCATTCGTTCCGCGGAATGACCGGCCGGTGTACTGCAGTCCGTGCTTCGACCAGATTAGATCCGCCAGCGTGTGAATCCGCGACGGGCGCTCCTCTTGGGGGTGCCCGTCCCGTGCTACAATTTACGGTTGTCAGGAAGCGGCATCCGAGGACGGTGCGCCGCTATTTGGTGTGTAATCTGAGAGAGCCGGCGAGCGCGAGCCGCACGGCTGAAGCGTAACAAAGAGGACTCATTGCCCACTGTCGAAGAGAAAGCCAAGACTGTAGAAGAGTTTGCGACGCATCCTGGAGATGTGGGCTCGACGCCCGTTCAGATCGCGCTCCTCACCCGCCGGATAGCAGAGCTGACGGAGCATCTGCGCGAGCACAAGCATGATTACCACTCGCGCCGGGGGCTTTTGATGCTCGTCGGCCGCCGACGCCGGCTGCAGCGATATCTGGCACGGAAAGACCCGGAGACCTACCGCAAGACGCTGGCTCAGCTCGGGCTGCGCAAGTAGCACCCGGGCGTCCGCCACGCGGCTCAAAGCTGCACGCCGTTTCCCGGCCGTTGCATGTGCCCCCTCCACCCAGTCTTGAGTTGAGACTGCTTGGTTTGGGCGTGTCCGAGCCGGTGGCTGCAACTCTCAGTCACTGCGTACCGTTGCGCCATAATGAGGGCGAGAAAATTAGAGATTGGAAATAACGTAAGTGCCTATTTATCAAGAAGAGGCAGAGGTCGGAGGGCGACCTCTAGTATTTGAAACCGGGCGGCTCGCGCAGCTTGCGGGCGGAGCGGTTACCGGGACGTATGGAGAGACGGTGGTGCTGGCCACCGCGACGGCGTCCCATTCGCCGAGGCAAGGGGTTGATTTCTTCCCCCTCACGGTGGATTACGAAGAGAAAATGTATGCCGCGGGGAAGATTCCCGGCGGCTTCATCAAGCGCGAAGGCCGCCCGAGCACGGAGTCGATCCTCGTTTCGCGATTGACCGACCGGCCGCTGCGGCCGCTGTTTCCCAAGGGATTCCGCAACGACGTTCAGGTGGTTATCACGCCACTCTCGGTCGACCTGGAGAACACACCGGACGTTGTCGCGATTACCGCGGCCTCGACCGCACTCATGATCTCCGACATCCCGTTCGGCGGACCGATTGGAGCGGTACGGGTTGCACTGGTCGACGGCGAGTTCATCATCAACCCCACGCCGTCGCAGCTTCGAGAGAGCCGGCTGGACCTCATACTGGCGGCCAACCGAGAGGCCGTCTGCATGGTGGAGGCCGATGGCCTTGGCGTTACCGAGGACGAGGTGCTCGAGGCCCTCGACAGGGGCCATCGGGCGATCATTCCACTGCTGGACGCACAGATCCGGCTTCGCGAGAAGGCCGGGAAGGAAAAGCGACAGTTTCCCCTGAGCACCCCGAACGAGGAGCTGACGCGCGAGGTCAGCGACTTCGCAGGTGACCGGCTGCGTCAGGCCTTGGTCAATCGTGACAAGCAGGAGCGGGAGACGCATCTCGCGGAGCTTCGGGAGCAGGTCACCGAGCGCTTCTCCAGCGAGGACCTCGACGAGAGCTGAAATCAACACCGTGTTCGACTCGCTGGTCAAGAAGACCACACGCTCCATGATCCTCGACGAGGGAGTTCGACCGGACGGCCGGACGCTGCGAGAGATCCGGCCCATATCGGTGGATGCCGGCGTACTGCCACGCACGCATGGCTCGGGCCTGTTCACCCGGGGCCAGACGCAGGTTCTCACGGTGGCCACTCTGGGATCCACCAGCGACGAGCAGACGATAGACGGCCTTGGCGTCGAAGAGTCGAAGCGTTACATGCATCACTACAACTTCCCTGCGTTTAGCACGGGGGAGACGAAGCCGCTGCGGGGCCCGGGACGGCGGGAGATCGGACACGGAATGCTGGCCGAGCGGGCACTGGCGGGCATGATTCCCAGTACGGAGAAGTTTCCGTACACCATCAGGCTGGTGTCCGAAGTGCTTTCATCCAACGGGTCGACGTCGATGGCGAGCGTCTGTGGCAGCACGCTCGCACTTCTAGACGCGGGGGTTCCCATTAGCGCTCCGGTTGCCGGCATCGCGATGGGTCTCATCACGGACGACGACGGGAAGTTCGCTGTCCTCACGGACATCCAGGGGATGGAGGACGCGCTGGGCGACATGGACTTCAAGGTCGCGGGGACCCGATCGGGCATAACGGCGATTCAGATGGATATAAAGGTTTCCGGACTATCCCGGGAGATCATGGCGCAGGCGCTGCAGCAGGCGAACGACGCCCGGCAGTACATCCTCAACCGGATGCTGGAGGTGCTGCCCGAGCCCCGGACGGAGATGTCGCGGTACGCGCCGCGGATCACGCGCATTCAGATCAATCCGGACAAGATCGGAGCGGTCATCGGGCCCGGCGGCAAGCAGATCAAGAAGATCATCGAGGAGACCAAGGTCTCGATCGATATCGAGGACGACGGCTCGGTACTGATCGCGAGCTCGGACGCCGACGCGACGAAGCGGGCGATCGAGATCGTGCGCAGTCTGACCGAGGAGGTCGAAGTTGGCCGCATCTACCATGGAACGGTGCGACGCCTGATGGACTTCGGCGCGTTTGTCGAGGTATTGCCGGGCAAAGACGGCCTGGTCCATATATCGCAGCTGGCGACCCATCACGTGGACAAGGTTTCGGACGTGGTGAACGTGGGCGATGCGCTGGACGTGAAAGTGACCGGCATCGACTCACTGGGCCGGATCAACCTATCGCACCGGGCGGTTCTGGATCCGGACAGCGAGGTCACCGCGGGCTCGGGCGAGAACGGGCCACCGCGACGATCGGGTGATGGATCGGGCGGCGGCGAGCGGCGAGGAGGCGGCGGCCATGGCGGGCCGCGCCGGTCAGGTCCTCCAGGGGATCGCGGCGGTCGCTCGGGCGGAGGTTACAATCCGAACCGGCCACGGTCAGACCGTCCGCGGGAGTCTTAGCACAGCAGTTTAGGGTCGCTTCCGGAGTCGAGGTAGCCGAATCCTGCAGGGGGAGCATGTGACGGTCGACCTTCACGACGTCGACGATCGATTTGAGGCTCTCAACAATGAAGTGGCCGGCTGCACGCTCTGTCAGCTGGCGAGGACGCGCACCCGGGCGGTGCCGGGCGAGGGCAGCCGGGCGGCCGAAGTCATGTTTATCGGCGAAGGGCCGGGGCAAAATGAGGACAGGCAGGGGCGGCCGTTTGTCGGAGCAGCAGGGCAGTTCCTCAACGAGCTGATCGCGCTGATCGGGCTGGACCGGCAGCAGGTGTACATCACCAACGTGGTCAAGTGCAGGCCGCCGCAGAACCGGGACCCGCTGCCGGAAGAGCTGACGGCGTGCCGGCCCTACCTCGACCGGCAGATAGACATGATAAATCCGCGCGTCATCGTCACGCTGGGCCGCTACTCGTTGGGGACGTTTTTCCCGGGCGAGCTGATCTCCCGGATTCATGGGGCGATCCGCCAGATTGGAGACCGTCACTATTACCCGATGTATCACCCGGCGTCGGCGCTCTACCAACAGAGCAACCGGCAGATGATCATCGACGACATGAAGAAGCTGGGTAGGTGGCTGGAAGAGTCGGCGGCGGCGCAGACAGAGCTGGTGGGGGCCGTCCGGCGGAAGGGCCGGAGCGACGAGGAGGGGGCTGAACAGCTGTCGCTGTTCTAGGCGGTAGACGGTTGACGGTAGACGGTAGACGGTGTGGGTACGCGACCGATGGTGGTCGGGAGGCAGTGGGGCGGTCCTTGAAGGCTTCATTTGGTTGGCGGTAAGCGGTTGCCGGTAAACGGTACCCGGTAAGCGGTGCGCGGCCGACGGTGGATGGGAGGCAGTGGGCGGCCCTTCAACACTTCATTTGCGTCATTTGTGGGTCTGAGGAGGCGTTTGGTTCCTGCGGTTTCCTTACAACTCGCGCGCACTTGGGCATGTGGCGTACGGTAGAGTTGGGTTTAGCGGTGATGTTTGGGACCGGTGACCTGGATGAACCGAGGAATGGCGGGTGACACGACGCTGAAGGAGCCGGATGGCAAGAGCCAAGCCAGCACGAAAAGCCGCTAGCGGCAGCCGGTCTTCGCGGGGGAACTCTCGCGGGGCCACTCAGCCGGGCCGGGCAGGCAGGTATTCCCGGTCCGCCCTCAGCGGGCTCGGGCGGTTCAGCCGTCCCAGGTCGGTTACCGAATCGCTGGTGTTGATTCTGGCGGTACTCGGCATCATCTCGTGCGCCGTCGGGTTGTTTACCCACTTGATGGGGCGGGACGAGAATCCGGTCTACTGGGGCGCACTGCTGCTGATTGCCGCGGGGATCGGACGGCTCGGGTTCTTCTGGGAGCGCTTCCCCCGTCCGGATTCGTTTCATCAGGTCCGCATCTGGTTTGGGGTGGGGCTGATCTTCGTCGTGCTGGTACTCATCACCGCGGACTTTGCAGGACACGCGCTGGGCTCCAGCACCATCCCGCTGCTCGGCCCGTTCTCCACGCCGTGGCTGGCGTACAGCCTCATGGCGCTGGTACTCCTCGCCGGCATCTGCTCTCTCGCGGTGGGGACGCGGGCGATGGAGTGGCTGGGACTGTCGGTGGGGGCGGCGACGCAGGTCAAGGTCCCGAGGGTAACGAAGGTGACGCGGGAGACCCGGATCGACTCCGGGATGGGAACGGTGGTCGACAGCGGCGAGCAGGCTGCGGGCGTCGAGTACGTGCGAGAGCTGCTGCGCACGCCGCTGGTCGAGGGCGGCGGCAGGGCCGTGGAGGAGCCGGAGGAGGACGAGGAGGACGCGGCGCCGCCGCCCAAGCCGCCCAAGAAGGGAAGGCAGGCGGGCCTGCCGATGCTGCCGCCGATCGACCTGTTCACCAAACCCGCGAAGGGGTCAATCGCGCCCATCGACCTGGAGGCGAAGGCCGCCACGATCGAGGCAAAGCTGGCCAGCTTCGGCGTCGGGGCCAGGGTCGTGGGGCACCGTGTGGGACCGACGGTCACGCTGTTCGACGTCGAGCCCGATCCGGGGGTCAAGGTCAAGCGCATCACGGAGCTGCAGAACGATCTGGCGCTGGCTCTGGCGGCCCCGACGATACGGATACAGGCGCCGGTGCCGGGGCGTCCGGTGGTGGGCATCGAGATACCGAACTCCACGTCCACGCTGGTCACGATGCGAGAAGTGCTGGAAAGCGACGCGTATCATGCCATCAGCAGCCCGCTCAGGGTGGCGATGGGCAAGGATGTCAGCGGCGGGGCGGTCTGCATCGACCTGGCCAGAATGCCGCACCTATTGGTCGCGGGCGCCACGGGATCGGGCAAGAGCTCGTTGATCAACGTGATCATCTGCGGGCTGCTGTATCAGAACAGGCCGGAGGACGTCCGGCTGATCATGATCGACCCGAAGATGGTGGAGCTGAGCGTCTACAACAAGGTTCCGCATCTCTACCTTCCCGTGGTCACGGACATGGATAAGGTTTTGGGCGTGCTGCGTTGGACGTTAAGAGAGATGGAGCGCCGGTATGCCCTCTTTCGCGATTCGGGAGCCCGGAACCTGACCAGGTTCAACCAGATGCTGGATCAGCGGGGCGAGAAGAGGTTGCCGTTCATCGTGGTGGTCATCGACGAGCTGGCCGATCTCATGATGGTGGCGCCGGACGACGTCGAGGCCTGCGTCATCCGGCTGGCGCAGCTGGCGAGGGCGACGGGGATACACCTGGTGATCGCGACGCAGCGGCCGTCGGTCGATGTCGTCACGGGATTGATCAAGGCCAACTTTCCGGCGCGCATCGCATTTGCCATGTCCTCGCAGGTCGACTCGAGAACCATCCTCGACCAGGTTGGGGCGGAGAAGCTGCTGGGCAGGGGAGACATGCTGTACCAGGATCCGAGCGCTCCGCGACCGGTGCGCCTACAGGGCGCCTATCTGTCCGACCGGGAGATCGAGCGGCTGGTGGACTTCTGGAACAACCTCGAGATGCCGACCGAGCAGGTCGCGGAGGAAGAGATCGAGGCACAGGCCGCCGAAGAGGAGGCGCAGCTCGACCCGCTATTCGATCAGGCGAAGGAGGTCGTGCGGCAGTTCAAGCACGCGTCGATCTCGCTGCTGCAGCGAAGGCTGTCCGTGGGATACCAGCGAGCCAGCCGGCTGATGGACCAGCTCGAGAACCAGGGCGTGGTAGCCACGGCAGAAGACGGCAAGTCGCGGCGAGTCCTGCCGGTCGAGGAGGGCGAAGCCGAAGCCGAACCGAGAGAATCCATTTGAGGCGAAAGTCCGATGACGAAACACCGCCGCGTCGAGCCGATGAAGGTGACAGTGACGGGCCGGAACATGGCGATAACCGATGCGCTCAACACGTATGCGTTGGAAAAGATAGGCCATCTGGAGCGATATCTCGATCGGGTGGCCGGGATAGCCGTGGTTTTGGGGACGGAGAACGCTCGACGGCCGAGCGAGAGATGTACGGCGGAGGCCACGGCGATCATCAAGGGACGAACGGTCCGGGCGCAGGTGGCCGACGCCGACATGTACGCGGCGATCGATGGCGTCACCGACAAGATGCACCAGCAGCTCACGCGTTTGAAGGAACGGACGCGGGACCACAAGCGGGGGGCAGCGGAGGTAGTCGGCTCGGACGTCGAGCCGGGTATCGAGCCGCCTTTTCAGACTGACGAGGACGACGAAGAGGACGGAGAGCCGCGCATCGTGCGCACGAAGCAGTTTCTGCTCAAGCCGATGTTCTCAGACGAGGCGATCGACGAGCTGCAGTCGCTGGACCACGAGTTTTTCGTGTTCCTCAATGCCGAGAACGAGCAGGTCAGCGTGGTGTACAGGCGGCGAGACGGTAATTTCGGACTGATAGAGCCGGCCTTCGACTGAGAGTGCCGTTCCGCCTCATCGCGCTCCTTCTACTCACTCTGGTGCAGATTGGGTGCGCGGAAAGAGGCGTCGGGACAGCAGCCGTTCGCGTTGTTGCTGCGCCGCCACGTGCGATCAATCCCGATATGACTCTTGGATCCGGCTCGCGGCGGGTGCGGCTTCTTGTCGAGCCCCGCGACGGCGTCACGCCGCTTATCAAGGCGATCAATAAAGCCCGCGAGACGGTGTTCGTCGCCGCCTATATCCTGAGCCACACACGTATTGTGCACGCCCTCGATCGAGCCGAGGCCCGCGGTGTTGGTGTCTATGTTGAGCTGGAGCCGGCGCCGTACGGAATCGTCGACCAGCCACAGCGCATGATGATCTTGCTGCGAGCCGCCGGCATTTTCGTCAGATGGCGACCCGCGGGGTTCCGTTACGCGCACTCCAAATTCATCGTCATCGACGACAGATTACTGATTCTGTCGTCGGCCAATTTCTCTCTGGCGGGGTTCACGTCGGATCGTGACTTTGTCATTCTTGATGCCGAGAAGGCGGACGTTCGGGAGAGCTCGAATGTCTTTCGAGCGGACTGGGACCGGATCGGTCCGACTTTGACCGATTCCAACCTACTGGTAAGTCCGGCCAACTCCCGCTCAAAGCTGAGTGCTCTCGTCGATCGAGCAAAGCGAACAGTGGAAATCTATGCGGAGGAGGTCATGGACATGCCGATAGTGAGGCGGCTCGTGACCCTGGCCAGGCATGGGGTGCTCGTTCGAATCATCGCGGCCACTATGTCTGGTCCGGCGAAGGCAGCATTAAGAGCGGCAGGCATCGCGTGGAGAATCTCCAGCGTAGGTCCCAAGCATTTCTATGTGCACGCCAAGGCGTTCATTGTCGACGGCAAGATCGCGTTCGTCGGCTCCGAGAATCTTTCGGGAACGTCGCTTGACGCGAACCGCGAACTGGGACTCGTGTTTGCCGATTCCGCCGCCGTGGCGGCCGTATCCCAGACGTTTGCACGGGATTGGGCCGGGCGTTAAAAGCAGTCGTGTGCCGCCAGGGTAATGCCCTCGGCGTTATGGAAAATGACTGGAACCAGCCGCCCCTAGGAATTTGGGTCGCCGACGGGACCGAGGTACTTATGTGCCGAGCTTGTGGTGAGTTCAGCTGGGGGCGGGGTCTGCCGGCCCGGGTTGAGTGCTTTGCTATCAAGCCTGGCTCGTCGCCTCGCTGGATGTGCCGCCGGGAGCCCCCGCCCTGTCTGGAAAAGCGTTTCCGCGAACCAGGGATTAGGCTGAAAAACGCGGAAACGTTGTGTGGCTCAGGTCGTGGTGCTGGGGTGATTCGTGAGGAAGAGGTGGTGAGAGCCTTCGTGCAGTTTGCCGGAACCAAGCGGTGGCTTATGAGTAGCGATCTAACCGTCGGTGGAGCTACGGGACCATCGGGGTGTCTGCGCACGTCGGATAGGACTCACCCGTTGGCGAGGAAGGATCGAGCGGCCTGGAGGACACGGACCGGATCCTCACTCAGGACGAGCGCGGGCGCCCGGTCCTCCAGATCCGGGTTCATGCCGAGCATCCAGGCGCGGGCCGTGTCTGCCGACTCCCGCTCCAGAAGCAGCTGGACGATCTGGAAGGACTGGCGGAGACGCTGCTCGGCGTCGGGATGAGGAGAGCGCTCCCCCTTGGCCCACTTCCCAACCGCCTTAGCATCGCTGACACCGGCAAGCACGGCGACTAGCCGCTGGCCGAGCGCGTCCTGAAGCGATCCAACGATCGCTGGTACCGACAGGCGAACCGCGCGGTTATGAGCCACTTGTTCAACTGCCACGTCTATCCGTTCTCTCTGCCAGGTAATTTACCCTATCATACAACACCGGAAACTCCCCGGTACGAATTGGGATGCGTTAATGAAACGAGTGATGACGTCTTTATGAGGAGATTGCCTGCGGGCAAGATTAGGCAGATTACGCACGATCATAATCCACTTGATTCGGCCCGCGAAGGGCGCAGCATTGAAGTACAGATCGGAACACAGATGCGGCATGAGTGGGCAGAATTTAGCGAGTTCCTCGAGAGGCTGGTTCTGGGGACGAAGTACGGCCAAGGCTCGGAGCGGATACTCGACATATTGAAGTACCTCAGTGAGGACATAGCGGAGATTGAAGTCTTAGAGTTGCAGTTGTACCACGAGCAAGTGAAGCATGCCGAGGAGCTCGCACAGATCCGCCAGAAATCGGTAAAATCCATTCGTGGACTCGTGAAGCAAGTCGAGGAGGCAGAGTAATTGGTGCTATTTGTTCTGATCTACGACCGGGCCGCCCGCAAGCTCGTCAAGGTTGAGGAGTTCTCTAACGGTGACCGGGAAGCGGCAGATTCGTTCCGAATAAAGGCACAGCGGCGTGCGCTCGACGAGCATCTGGATCAGGAGATAGTGCTGTTTCAGTCGGAGTCCTTGGAGTCGCTGATGCGATCGCATGGCTCGTACTTTCTTACGGAGCGTGAACTGATGGACCGGGCCATGGGGGCGGTAAAAGGTTGACAAGTGTGCCAAGTGCGTGTCGGGCTTGAGGCTGCTTCAGACTAAGGTTGTGGAGTAACACTCAGTCAAAATAGTGTGCGTACCCCCAGACGGAGTGAAGGATTCCCATGGTGCATCCCCGCGCATATCTTCGCTAACTGTTAATCGAGCGCTCGACTGCACTTTTCAATGTTCCATTCGGGCCATTACACCTGCCGAACCGCAGTGATCGGGCCGATGTGTCGGTCGTGCCGAGTGTTCGGCCCGGCTGCCCCCCTTTTGGTCATCTCTTTCAGGTCATGAAGTGTGGCCTGTCCGCGACCACATGCTGCGACAACTGGATAGGCCGCCGGACAGGCCGGAGACTAAAGCCGGGTCATTGAAGAGCTCCTGCGTGGGGCCGGAATGGCCGTCTTTCCACGTATAGGCGATGATCCCGAGCGCGCCGGCAGCGCAGAAGGCTCGCACCTGCTGCCTGAGATCAGCGGCGGTGGGGGCGTACCAGCGGGTGGGCGGATATCCCGGTAGCGGCCGGCTCGAGCCTGGGGCACGCGGTGCATAACGAGGGTAGCCGAACGCCTGAGGCGTGCCGAGCAGTGGCTCCCGGGCCGGGGCCCAGCCGGCCCGGCGGAAGGACGCCGCCACGTACGGCATCAGGCCCTTCATGGACCAGTCAACGAGGTTCGGGGGAACGCCGAAGGGAGCATAGGCGTACACCGAAATCACGTCGCAGGCATCCGGCGAGAAATTCGCCAGGGCCTGATCGAACCACTTGTCGTAGGGGCGCCAGGGATACGCTGGACCGGCTTTCGTGTCCAGGGTCGCGTAGAAGGCACACACGGTCGGCCGGCGTAGGACCGAGGTCCGGTTGGCCTTGACGACCATCGCGTGCACCTGCTCGAGGATCGACTTGATGTTCCCGGGATAGTCGTCGAGGATGTAGAAGCCGGCGATGCGCCGGTCGCTCGAGGTCGCCCCCAGCCTGGAACGGATGCCGGCCATCAGCTTTCGACGCGCAGCGGGCGCGAGGTGACACGGGGTCGAGACCGAGACACACGAGTGGGGAACGGCGGCGGCGACGAGTCCCCAGAGAGAGGGGTCGAGGTAGTGGACGCGGGTAGCGGCAGATCGACCGGGCGGCGGCGTCGCGACACTGACGCGGAGGCCGAGCTGGTCCGCAGGAGGCGGGACCGATGCGGGGAGTCCGTACGCCCCAGCCTGATGGAGGATAAGGTCCATGCCGGAGGGAGGTTTCGAGGAGCTCGGGCCGCAGCCGGCCTGAGCTATCAGACACCCGGCCGCCGCCAGCAGCGGCCACCGGACGACCCTCATGGGGTATGGCAAGAACGCCGGGAGGCGAGTTCTACTGTGATCATTGGTTAGTCGTATGCAGTTGCCGGCCCCCGGCCTGGTCGCCAAATCCCGCTGGGCGCCAGCACCAAGGCAGCGGGGTGGATGTCGAAACGTTGATCACCGCTGCCCTATATTCAAAACGCGAACCATTTAAACATAACTTCGGCCGGGTGGGCGAAGTGGAGTACGGCGGGCGTACCTAATCGCAAGCCAGCAGACCGGTAGCAACCCGGCGAAGCTCTGGAGTTCCGCCCTCGGCCATGCGCGAATGTCAGCTAAGAGTCCTTGTGACAGCGTGAACTGATCCTCTCTCTTCCGCTATCGGCCGCTGCCGCGAGAACTCAGCTGAAGGTGTTGCTGGCTGTAGTGAGAATAGCCTGCGGTGCTCGCCCGAAAGGTCAAATGTTGGTTGTGACGGCCGGCAATCGTTATCGGCAGGCTGGTGGGATTCTCTCAGTTCGATATGCCGGGAATGGCGCCTGCGGGATCTTGAGCGCAAGGCTGTTGTAGAGGAATGCCCGCACCCTTATTGGGCGCCCGTTGCTTTCGTGGTGAGCTGCACTGTGCAGTGACGCGAGTTCGATGCGGTGAAGGTTACTGACTGCATCATACCGTCGAAGGAAAGGCGACCGGATGTCATCTCACCCGAGCGCCCGGATAACCGGTGCTTGGAGATGTGAAGTCAAACGGGCTGTTCCGGCCTCAGCCGGTACCTCAGGCTCGAGCTTTGAGTCCATGCCTACCGGAGATCTCAGGATCAGCTACCGGATCGTCCCGGATTGATGCTTCTAAGTGTGCCATTGAGCGGTGGATTGCAGGGCGGAACGCAGTCCTGGTCGGTGCAGGCCTGAGCTGCCTTCCGATGCCCGCAGTAGAGTCTCACCCGTGGCTACTGCCGGCCCCATCGGGTCATGACCTGATTCTTATTAGGCCCCGCCAGCGTACGATCAACTCGCCGAATACTACTCAGGAGGTCGACGCAGTAATGAAACACAAGAAACTTGGGCCAGCTTGTACTTATCTCTTGTTGAGGAGTGGACAAGTTGGGGCGACAGAGACGCCCAAAGTAGTCTGGCCCAGAAGATACGCCGAGACGTCAATTGGAACAGACCTGGTGGAGCCTCGGCATTTTTCGCTATTGGGGATTGGACCGGAGACAGATTATCTGTTACAAAGTAACAGCGTAACAATTCGGAGGCCATAAGGTGGCAATGAAGACCAAGGCGGTACGCCTCCTCGAGTCCGACGACGCAGTCCTCGGGCTCCTCGCAGCGGCTCTCAGACGCAGCCGCAATGACGTAGTGCACGAGGCCCTGTCCGAATACCTACTCAACCACCGAGACGAGTTCAGCCAATTCATCTCGGAGACGCAGAAGGCTCTGGCGGCAGCAGACATCGATGCCCTAGCTAGGCTGGCCGCTCCCAGCATGGAGAGGGAAGTTGACGAGCTTGTGGCTGGCCTACCGGCCCGATAGATCTCCTCGCCAGTTAACATGGGCGGCAACGCCTGCTCCTACCCGGCGAGACGCCTCATGGCACTGCGTCCCCTAAGTCGCTCTCGCCCGTTGATACAATAGGAGTAGATAACAAGCGTGCTGGTGACTTATTAAGAGACTGTCCATCTGGGCCGGACTCGCAGCCGTGCTGATCGGGGCAGTTGGAGGCCATGTAGCCTTTGCCTCCTGGGGGACTCGCGCGACACACCCTACGCCACCCCAACACAATTTGGGTGGCCTCCTGGCCTCTCGAACAGTTGATGGTCTGCGGTTCACTCTCCGGGTGTCGGCCAGATCGGAGCCTGCCAACGCCCTTATCAGGTCTCGACTCACCGTGACGAACGTGTCCGCACACCTCCTTTCCCTATTTGGTGATGGATGCTCGCCAAAACCATCAGTCCAGGTTCTCGATCCACAGGGGAGGGCCTATCCTCAGCCTGCCTTCACCCAAGTGTGGGAATGCGCTGATCGCCCGCCACTAACGCTACGGCCCGGCGCCCGACTTGTTACCACCCCGCTCGCCGTGCTGCGGTCCGGTCGGCTGCGTCCCGAAATCACAGTCCTTTCCGGTGGGTCCACACGCACCGTAACCGGTCCGATCCTTCACGTTCGCCTGACGCATGCTCCGTCTCCTCTGGTGGTTCTGCATCAGAACTTTGGCGTGCCCGGCCCCGAATTTACAGCCACGGTACGCCCCGCGTGGACACACTTGGGCCGGCTCTACGTGGAATCCCTGGAGTCGTGTATGAAAGCGAATCACGGGGGCGGGAGCCAGACTGGCTCCCCGGGCTGGCACCCAATCAATGGCTCCACCCTCCGCACCTCGATCCTTGGTCCGTCCTGTCACTCTCAGCTGTGGCACTTCTACGCAGGCTGGATTGGGCATCCCATCGCCACCTTCAGGCTGGCTATCCCGAAGGGGAGCCAGCCCGGCTACTGAAAGTAAGGCAGGCGCTGCAGCAAATTCAGTCACGTGAGTCCCGGTAGCGGAGTCGTCGGCCGACATAAAGGGTGTCCATCCATTCCGCAGCCGCATTGTGGAGCGTTCGCAGCAAGTGGCTGTATGTGCCGATCTGCGAAGCCCACCGAGCTCTGCCGCTTTTCACCGCAGCACTGTTCCGCGTCCCGTGGTTTCCTTTCGTGTCTCCTCAGCTCTCTCGCCCATTCGTAGCGTCGCAGGTCTGGCCGCGCTTTTCTTATCGCTCTAGGTGGCCGGGATCACGTAAGCAGAGCGTTCACGACCACTGGTCGAGAGCTGCTGCGGGCGCGGTCGGCGCCGCTGCCTCCATCTTGGTTACCGCAACACGCGTGCCGTCATCTTTGCCAATGTTATCCCTGAAAGAGACGCTCCTATGGTGAATTGTGAAGCCACGGTTAGTGCATGTAACACCTCGCGTGCGACGTAACGCTTAAGACAGCGAACGATCTCTGGCTTCGAAAGACCCTTCCTCGGTGCGTCGCTGGGCGTACGCCTGAGTACGCGGGTCGGGGATGCCGCCACGACAATGAGCGCTTACACAACTTCAGACATTTAGGGAACGACAGCCTGTCCGCTCAGCGATAGCTAGCGAACCAGTTGCCTGTAGGCGGAGTATCGCAAGTCCGGTCCGGGCCTTTATCCAGTCAGCAACAAAGCATGTTCCATCATCGACGAGATTTTCTGCATTACCCCCCGCCTAGGCTCGAATAGTCCGTACGTAAAGCTGATAAGCGCGCGGCCGGTCGAGGCGTTTACCACGACTGATTCCTCGTACCCGGCTGTGCCCGAAGGCGTACCAACAGCGAACCCAGAGGCCCGAGATAGAGATGATCCAGGCGGGCACGTTCTGATACGCGAGGACCTGATGCCCATTTGCATCCAGGGTAGCAATCCGCAGTTGGGCACTTCCGATGGGACGTCCTACTGCAGCTCGCTTTCCTTGAGGGGCCCGAGCGCCGTCAGGACCTGGACCTCGTTCAGGGGGTGGGCCGCAGGAAGGCCGTCACGCTGTCGACGGTCACGGCCTCGATCCCACGGCGGATCTCCTCCAGGGTCTCCAGCCGGTGATGCGACAACCAGGACTCGATCAGGCCGTTCATCCGGGCTCGGGTGCTCTCGCCCTCGATGACGACGGAGGTCAAGAGCTTCGATTTGGCGCGCTCGAGCTCGTCCTCGGAGACCGGTCCGGATTGAAGGGCGTCAAGCTCACGGCGAATCACCTCGAGGGTCTGGCGAGCCCGGTCGGGCTGGGTCACGGCGATCACGAACAGCATGCCGGCGTCGGAGAAGGTGATCACGCCGGCGCCGACCTGGTCGGCGAGCCCGGTCTGGTTGACCGACCAGAACAAGCGGGAGCCGGTGTCGTCGCCCAGGACGTTCGCCAGGACCGACGCCGTGTAGTAGTCGGGGTCGCCCTGTTTGATCGAGGGAACGCCGAGGACCAGGTGTTCCTGATTCCAGCGGGCGTTCGTCAGCACCCGGCTGGACGGCGCGGCCGCGGCGGCGACGGGAAGGCGGGGCGCCTCGCTTCGGGGCCAGGAGGCGGTCAGGTCCTGGAGCTGGGCGACGATCGCATCCCAGTCGAAATTACCGGCTATGGAGAAGATGATGTTGTCGGGAACGTAGCGGCGCCGCCAGTACTCGCGCATCTGATCGACGGTCAAGGCGCCGATGGTTTCCGGCGTGCCGAGCGTGGAATGTCCCAGCGGCTGCCCGGAGAAGAAGGTCTTGAAGAACTCGTCAAACATCAGGGAGTACGGCTGGTCGTTGTGGCGCGCGATCTCCTCGAGGATCACGTTGCGCTCCTGGTCGAAGTCCTCGGTGTCGAGGACGGGCCGAGTCAGGTCGGCCAGGAGGTCGACGGCGTCGTGGATCCGATCGCCGAGCACCCGGGCGTGAAATGCCGTCATCTCCAGCGAGGTAAAGGCATTGTTTTCGGCGCCCATCTCCTCGAACTGCCGGTTAATCTCCTCGTAGGTGCGGGTGGCGGTGCGCTTGAACGCCATGTGCTCCAGGAAGTGGGAGACACCGGCGAGGCGCTCGTCCTCGTCGCGAGCGCCGGTCTTCACCCAGAACATCGCGGCCGCGGACTCGACGCCGGGGATCTGCTGTCCCAACACCTGCAGGCCGTTGGGCAGCCTCGTTTCCAGGAGGGTGCTCTCGAGGCGGGAATCGGTGGTCACTATAGGAATCTCCTTGGATTATTGGGGCCTGGCCGGAGGCGGACGGTGAGGTCAGCCCACCTCAAACGCGACGGGCTCGAGGCCGAGGGCGGCGGCGTTCAACGGGCCGATGGCGACGCGACCGACGTTCTCGGTCAGGTGGATGCGGGAGAGGTACGCGGCGACCGCGGAGACGTCGACGGCGTCGATCTCTTGACGGATCTCCGACAGGCGGCGGAAGCGCTGCTCGTACCACCAGTCGCGGCCGATACTCATCATGCGGTTCCCGGTACTCTCGCTGTTCATCACGACCCGGCTCTTCAAGCGAGTCTTGGCGAGCTCCAGCTCGTCGGGGGTGACCCCGTGCTCCTCGAGCTTGGCCAGCTCGGCCTGGACCACCTCGAGGGTCTCGGAGGCGCGCTCGGGCTGGGTGCCGGCGACGACGCGGGTCAGGCCCGTCTTCTCCATGCCGTCGAAGCGGGCCCCGACGGAGTAGGCCAGCCCACGCTTCTCGCGAACCTCGGTGAAGAGGCGTGAGTTCATGCCGCCGCCCAGGACCATGGAGACGAGGGCGGCGGGGTAGTACATGGGATCGGCGTTGGGGACACCGGGGAAGGCGAAGGTCAGGTTCTCCTGCGCGCCCGGCATCTCGTAGACGGTGGTGGTGGGGTTGATGCCGGGCTCCTCCAGCGTCAGGCGGCCCTGGCCCGGCTCCCAGCCGGCGGTCAGGCGGTCGACGGTTTCGAGCAGGGGCTCCCAGTCGAATTTACCGGCGACGGCGAGGATCACGTTGTTGGGGGTGTAGCGGGCCCGCCAGTACTCGACCACCTGATCGCGGTTGATGCCGGAGACGGACTCTCGGGTGCCGAGGACGTCGTTGCCGAAGCGCGATCCGGAGAAGTAGAGCTGGCGCATGCGATCCATCGCGAGCTGGGCGGGCTGGTCCTCGCGCTGGCCGATCTCTTGGAGCTGGAGACCGCGGACCGCCTCGAAGTCTTCCTCCGGGAAGGCCGGACGGCGGATGACGTCGGTCAGGATCTCCAGAGCGGGGAGCAGCCGGTCGCCGAGGGCCACGGCGGAGAACATCGACATCTCGATGCCGCTGGTCGAGCTGCGGCCGACGCCGAGGCGGTCCAGCCGGTCGTTGAGCTGGCGCGACGACATGTTCTCGGTGCCGCGGAACATCGTCGCCTCAGTCAGATGGGAAATGCCGGCGAACTCCCAACTCTCGTCACGGGCACCGGTCCCGACGAGGAAGCCGGCGGCCACCGACTGGACGCCGGCCAGCGGCTGGGCAATGACGTGCAACCCGTTGGGGAGGGTGGTCGAGTAGAAATCTCCTTGGCTCGTGGCATCCATGATTATCGCGTGGTTACTCCTAGTCCAGGTTCAGAGGGAAGGACGAGACGGCCGTTCTCGACGGCGACGCCGACGAACGGATCGCCGGCTATGAGCAGGTGGGCGTCGAGGTCGGCGTAGTCCAGCAAGGGGGACAGGTGGGCGGCGGCGGTGATGGCGAGCGAGCTTTCGATCATGCATCCCATCATCACGAGAAGATTATGGGCGCGAGCGATCTGGATCATCTGCAGGGCGGGATAGATTCCGCCGCACTTCATCAGCTTGATGTTGATGCCGTCGACGTAGGGCGCGACACGGGGCACGTCGGCGGGGACGATGCAGGACTCGTCCACCAGGATGGGAACGGGGGAGCGATCGCGGACGAAGCCGATGCCGGCAAGATCGCGGGCGGGGACCGGCTGCTCGACGAACTCGACGTCGAACCGAGCGAGCTTCTCGATGGCCGCGACGGCTTGTTTGGGAGTCCACGCCTCGTTGGCGTCCAGCCGGATCACGGCGTTTGACACGGAGCGGATGGCCTCGAGGTTCTCGACGTCGCGGGGGGTGCCGACCTTGACCTTGAGGATCTTGTAGGCGGAGGCCTGCCGGGCTTTTTCGGCCATGACCTCGGGTTCGTCGATGCCTATGGTGTAGGAAGTCAGGGGGGCATCGTCGGGATCGATGCCGAGCATGCGGTACACGGGGGCGCCGAGCTGCTTTCCCAGGAGGTCGAAGGCGGCCATGTCGAGGGCGGCCTTGGCGGCGGGGTTAAAGCGGGCGATCTCCTCGAGGGCGTGATGGAGGGTGGTTATGGGCTCGGCGCCGGAGACGGCGCAGGCGGCGCGCTGGAGGAAGGCGGTCACCGAGGCCTGGGTATCGCCGTAGTGCTCGGAGGGCGCGGCCTCGCCCAGCGCCTCGAGGCCGTCGACTTGGAGGCGAACGAGCACGTTGTTCGCCTCGAGCTGGGTTCCCCGGGCAATGGTGAAGGCTTGGGCAAGGCGAAGGTTGAGAGGCTCGTAGGCCAGAGACATCAGGGCTCCTCGTGCGCCTTCGATTCTAGCGGGTAGGCGGAAATAGTCATCGAACGGCAGGAGGTGGGGTGGGGGCGGGCCGCGGAACGGCGTCGGTCCATTGGGGGGGCGCGTGGGGACGCGTGGAGACGGCGTGGGGCATTGAATGGGCGCCGGGACTGGTTCCAAACGGGTGAGTGGTATTGACAAGGCGCACGAGGATTTGGGTGATTTTGACAGCCAGGTCAACGAATACGGGGAAACGGTATACGCCCGTTCTTCCGATCGCGATACGCATGGGTTGACTCAAACTAGAACTTATGTTCTAATACAGAGAGAGGACCTGGAGAGCGCGACATGATTATTTACGTCCTGATTCCTCAGTATTGGATCGTCGTCGAGGAGCGGCGCCGGCCGGACATCACGGGGCGGCCGGTCATCATCGCCAGCAGTTTTCTGGAAAAGAGCGCGGCGCACAGCACGGTATTGATGGCCGACGCCGCGGCGCAGTCCTTTGGGGTGGCCACGGGCATGGGATTGGCTCAGGCCCGCCATCTGTGTCCCGAGGCCGTCATCCTGTCGCCCGAGCTGGACCTCTACCGGGGGATCTGGGACGAGGTCCTGGCCCTCCTCCTCACCTACACCCCGCTGGTCCAATCGCTGGGTTCGGGGGAGGCGGTTTGCGACGTGACGGGGAGCGAGCGCCTCTTCGGCACGCCGGGCGACCTGGCCGGCGAGATCGTCGACCGGCTCGAGGCGGTGACGGGGCTCAAGGCGGTGGCGGGGGTAGGATCCTCCCGCCTGGTGGCGGAGCTGAGCGGCCGGGGGCTGGCCGAGGGGCTGGCCGAAGGACGGGGGCAGCGGGTGGCAGTGGTAGAGCCGGGACGGGAGGCTGGGTTCCTGGCGCCGCTGCCGACCGGCGCGCTGCCGGGGATCGACGCCGACATGCTGCTGACCTTCCAGGTGCTGGGGCTCAAGACGGTGGGGCACCTGGCGACGCTGTCCGTCTCATCGCTGGAACGCCGTTTCGGCGCACAGGGAAGGCGGCTGGGGGAGCTGGCTCGAGGGCGGGACGACCGGAGGGTGACCCCGGCCGCGGAGGAGGCGGCGGTCAAGGTCAGCGGGCGGTGTGACGGGGACGAGGCCGATTGGATGGAGCCGGAGCAGGCGTTGGTCCGGGTCGCGGAGCGACTGGCGGTGGAGCTGTCGGGCCGGCTGCGGGAGCGCTATCTGGCGGGCCGGCTGCTGGTGTCGACGGTCAAGACCCCACGAGCTATTCCCGAAGGTGGGGGCAGTCACCGAAACGATCCTCTCCCTCCCGCCGAAGTCAGAGCGCCCGACACGGGCGGCGAGCAGTGGTTTCCCAGCCAGGAGGCGCGTATCCATTCGATGCTGCCGCAGCCGAAACGAGAGGGGGCGGCGTATCTGGGGGTGCGGAAGCCGGATCCGGCCCTCACCGCCGATGGGGGCGGCGGGGCCGGCGGGTGGCCGGAAAAGCCCCAGGAGTGGGACGCGAAGCCCGAGGCCCAGCGCGTGATTCGCGCGATCAGCCGGATCGAAACCAGGCGGCCGGTCAACGACGGGAAGACCCTGATCGAGCTGGCGAACAGGCTGCTGCAGCGGATGTACCCGGCGCTGGCGTCTCAGGCGGCTCCCGGCCCGAGGATCGAGGCGGGCATGGAGCTGCAGCTGGAGATGCGTCACTTCGCCCCGCCGGAGCAGCTCATGCTGCCGGCGGTCGACGCGCTCATGGGCGGGGGGAAGAACACCGCCCGGGTCGAGCAGCTAGCGCGCCAGGAGGACATTTTACGAGCCCGGTTCGGCTCGACGCCGTTCCGTCACCTGGCGGGAGTGGAGCCCGAGTGCGTTCTGGAGGAGCGCAAGTTCAGGTGGGGGGACGGAATCAAGTGACCGACGGCGGAAACGGATGACCACGAGGCGAACAAATGACCAAGGTATATCACGCGCGGATCGAGGTAGAGGCGATCGACGGCAGGCCGCGGCGCTTCAAGTGGCGGGACGAGTGGAAGGAGGTGCGAACGGTGTACGAGCGATCGATGGTGCGCTCGGAGTGGTGGCGTGACGAGGTGAGCCGGACGCACTACTCGCTGGAGTGCGATGGGTTGGAGCTGTACGACATCTATCGAGATGGGGATCGCTGGTTCCTGGAGCGAGTGTGGGATTGAGGCCGTCCCGATGATTCACCTGCACGTCCACAGCAACTTCAGCTTTCTGGACGGCGCCTCGCCGCCGGAGCGGCTGGCGCAACGGGCGGCAGAGCTGGGGATGCCGGCGTTGGCGCTCACCGATCACGACGGGCTCTACGGGGCGGTGCGCTTTCTCCAGGCGGCGGTGGCCTACAACATCAAGCCGATCATCGGCCTCGAGGTAGCGGTAGGAGGGACGGGATTGCTCCCCGGCGCGGCCGACGCGGGCCGGTATCACCTGGTCCTGCTGGCAGAAAACCGGGCCGGCTATTCCAGCCTGTCCCGGATCGTCACCCGCGCCCAGCTGGACCACCAGGACGACCCGTGGATCTCGTTCGACGACCTGTCCCGACTGACGCAGGGCGTGATCGCACTTTCGGGGTGCGCTCGAGGCGAGGTGGCATCGGCGCTGCGGCATGATGGCGAGCGAGGGGGAAGCACGGCTTCGGCTCTGGACGACGCGGTTCGGGTGGCGCAGCGCTACCAAGAGATCTTCGGCCGGAGAAGCTTCGGGATCGAGCTGGAGCATCATCTGCTACCGGGCGACGATCTGCGCGCCGCGCAGCTCGTGGAGGTGGCGCGGCGGGCGAGGCTTGGCGTCGTCATCGCCAACGACGTCCACTACGCGCGCCCGGAGGAGTACCGGCTGCGAGACGTCATGGCGTGCATTCAGACCAACACTCCCGTCGACGTCTGGACGGAGCGGCGGCAGCGGAACGCCGAGTACTATCTCAAGACGGAGGAGGAGGTGCGGAGGGCCTTTCGGGCGCTTCCCGACGCCGTGGTGACGGCGGGATTGCGGGCGGGGGAAGCGATCGCGGCCCGCTGCGACGTGCTGGAGGGATCGGAGTCCCTGCTGGCCACGGCCAGCCGGCCACCCCACGTGGAGATCCCTGAAGGGGAGACGGCGTTTTCTCACCTGTACACGCTCTGCGATCGAGGGATGCGGGAGCGGTACCGGCCGCTGCGGCCGGAGGTGATCAAACGGCTGGCCTACGAGCTGAACGTCGTCGAGCGCATGGAGCTGGCGGAGTTCTTTCTCTGCATCTGGGATATCGTGGAGTTCTCGCGGGAGCGGGGGATTCGCTGCGCTGGGCGAGGGTCAGCGGCCGATTCGATCATCGCCTACGTGCTGGGCATAACGTCGGTGGACCCGATCGCCCATAATCTGCTGTTCGACCGCTTCCTCAATCCGGGGAGGGTGGGCATGCCGGACGTGGATATCGACTTCGATTCACGGCGGCGGGACGAGGTCATCGCGTATATCGAGAACAAGTACGGACCGGAGCACTCCGCGATGGTCGCCAACCTGGTGACGTACCGGTCGCGGTCGGCCTTCCGGGACGTGGCCAAGGCGATGGGGTTTCCGCCGGGGCTCATCGATCATTGCGCGGCGGCGCTCAGCTACCGCAGCGTCACGCACATCCGGGAGGATTTAGCCCTGGCCGGCATCGAAGACGGGCCGCTGCCGTCGGGAGAGGCGCCGTCGGCGGAGCGCTCGGGTGGGTCGGTGCAGCGGTTGGGGCAGCTCGAGACCATTATCGAGCTGTGCGAGCAGCTCGACGGGTATCCGCGCCATTTGAGCCTGCATAACGGGGGCATGCTGATCACGCGCGAGCCGCTGGTCGACGTCGTGCCCATCGAGCTGGCCACCAGTGGGGTGCGGGTTTGCCAGTTTAACAAGGACGATGTCGAGGCGCTGGGCTTGATCAAGTTCGATATTCTCGGGCTGCGGACGCTGTCGATCGTCGACGAGTCGGTCAAGCTCATCAAAGAGACGCGGGGGGTTGATCTGCCGATCGACGATCTCACGCTGGACGACCCGGCGACCTTCGACCTGATCTGTACCTCCAAAACGATCGGGGTGTTTCAGATCGAGAGCCCGGGCCAGTGGCACCTGCTGCAGAGAGCGCAGCCGCGGACGTTCGGCGATCTGATCATCCAGATCGCGCTCTTCCGGCCCGGGCCGCTGCAGGGCGGCATGGTCTATCCCTATATCGAGCGACGGTGCGGGCGGGAGCCGGTGACCTACATGCATCCCAGCCTGGAAGACGCGCTGCGGGACACGCTGGGCGTGGTGATCTTCCAGGAGCAGGTGCTGCAGGTGGCCCACGACTTCGCCGGGCTGTCCTACGCCGAGGCCGACGGGTTACGGCGGGCCATGTCGCACTACCGGACCGACGCGGAAATGGATACGTGCCGGGTCGCCTTCGTCGAGAACGCGGTGCGCATGGGGCGCGACCGGGCGCTGGCGGAGGAGATGTACCACAGCATCACCTACTTTTCCGGATACGGGTTTTGTCGCAGCCATGCCGCGGCGTTCGCCAAGACCGTTTATCAGACGGCCTACCTCAAAACCCACTATCCCGCCGAGCTGCTGGCCGGGATACTGTCTAACGAGCCGTGCTGCTACTATCCCACGCAGACGGTCATCGAGGATGCCAAGAAGTGGGGCATCGAGGTCCTACCGGTGGATATCAATCGCAGCCGGTCGCGCTACCACGTGGACGCGGGCGGACCGAGCCGGGCGGCATCAAGGACCATACCGGCGCACATAGCGGCGCATCGCAAAGGGGCGATCCGGATGGGCTTTTTACAGGTCAAGGGCCTGTCGGAGGAGACGGCGGACGGGATCGTGGCGGCCAGGAAGGCGGGACCGTTCCGCAATCTGGCCGACTTCTGGCGGCGCACGGCGGTCGATCGTGACGTCACGCAGCACCTGATAGCGGTGGGCGCGTTCGATTCTCTGGGCGTATCGCGGCGAAAGCTCCTCTGGCAGCTCGACGAGGTGATGCGCAAGACGCCACGAATACAGCCGCTCCGGCCCGCTCCGATCCGGTTCTCGGCAGACCGTTCGAGCGGGCGGTTCGCCGGACGCACACGAGGGCCGGTCTCTCCGGAGACCGGCGTATGGGTGGCGGAGCTGGACAGGGGCGGATGGGAGCCGCTGCCCGACCTCCCGGAGCTGACCGAGCTGGATCTGGCCGGGCTCGACATGACGCTACAAAACGCGTCGGCGGAGTACAGCGTGATGTCGTTCTACCGGCGGTCGTTGAAGGCGGCGCGAGTGCTGTCCCTGGGGGACCTCGAGATCAAGCCGCATGGAGCCTGGGTGCGAACCGCGGGCATCGTGGTCAGCCGGCAGCGGCCGCCGACGGCGAACGGCATGACGTTCCTGGTGCTATCCGACGAGGAGGGAGAGCTGCCGGTAGCGGTCCATCCCCCGGTGTATGACACGTACCGGAGGGTGATCAACAGCAGTGCGTCCCTGGTGCTGGAGGGCACGGTTCAGCGGACGCGGCGCCATATCTCGCTGGTGGCCAAGAAGGCGTGGCGGCTGCAGGACGTGGCGGCGCTGGACCAGAAGCCGTATCGACGGGCCGAGGACGAGGGACAGCGAGAGGCGGGGATCGCCTGATGAATCGGGCCGCCTGCTGGATTAAACGCCACGGGGCACGGAACTTGCAGAAGCAGGTTTGTACATCTTCCGTGCCGGGCGGATGGCTATGGAAGTGGGATAGCCGTCCGCCCCTTCCCATGTTCTGAGCGGCACCGTCGAACAACGTGGGGTGCTGGTTTCAACGACCCCTAAGTGGCCAGACGAAAGCGCGGGGTGCAGCTGAGCTCGAATAGTCCCTACATAAAGCTGATGAGCGCGTGGCCAGTCGAGGCGTTCACTACGACTGATTCCTCGGGGCTGGCCGCGCCCGAGGGCGTACCAACAGCGAACCCAGACCCCGAGAAAGAGATGATCCAGGCGGGCACGTTCTGATACGTGAGGACCTGATGCCCATTTGCATCCAGGGTAGCGATCACGTCCGAACTCCATATCCCGTAGGCGGCGTGAACTGTCACACCCGGCAGTAACTGTCCATCGGACGATGTTGCCGGCTCGTATTTTTCGGCGGTGGCGATTGCGCTACTCTCTGCTATCGCGCTGGCCGGAGTTGCCCGACGCACGAACGTCATACCCATACCGTGGAATCCAATGCCACGCACCGGTCCTTGGGCGACTGTCTTCGGCGCCGCAGGCCCGGCCTTGGCCAGGGCCACTGAGGAGAGCACGAGGCCACAGCCACAGGCGAGGGCAGCCGCGGCTATAAAGCCTATTAACGTCTTGGCTCTGAAAGGATGCCTCACTTTGAATCTCCTTTGTTCTCGATAGTGACTGGGCCAAGCGGTCAGCGACGTTCAGCAAGAGCCGCTGTCCAAATGTTGAAGGAACTCGAGGTTGGTGCCTCGTGTAATAGTAACCTTGGTAGCTATTCAACCCGCCAGATGTAGTATCTCCTACGTTCGAGAAGGCGAAGTCAGTCCCCGCTTCCGCTCCTGGCGTTTGCAGCACCGCGCCGACGAACCCTAAGGTGGACCTGAACTCAACCGAGACGGCGCCTCTCCCTAAAGGGCACCCCGGTTCGCCACGCATGTCCCCTTTTGACTACGATTCGGGTACTCCTATGCAGGACACTCCAAAAGGATAACCGGCATCATCGAGGACTCATTGGCCCGTGTCGACAAGTCGGATGGGGAAGCGGAGGCGCAGTACCAGGGGGATCAGGAGGCGGCTGCTGTCCTCCTGGCGCAGTCCGACCCGCACGCCTTCGCCGACCTTTACCTCCTCTACCGAGACCGCGTCTACCTCTACCTGCTTCGCAGGACCGGGAGCGCAGAGGATGCGTCGGACCTGGCGCAAGAGGTCTTCCTTAGAGTTTTTCGGTCGATCGGGCGATACGAGCCGGCACGGGGACCATTCGCTTCCTGGATCTTCGCCATCGCACGTAACACCCATCGTTCGTTCTTCATGAGGAGGCGCCCTGGGATCGCATGGGACGTGTCCCCGGAGGAAGTTGAGGGATCAAGCTGTTCGAGCCAGGACCCCCAAACGCCGACTGGCCTCGAGCGACTGAAATACCTCCTTTCTCGGTTAACCCCGAAAGAGCAGGAGCTTATCCACCTTCGATTCGAGATCGATTTGACCATTCCACAGATCGCGGCAGTCCTCGGCATGAGTGACGAGGCCGCCAAGAAAGCTATGCAACGGACGCTCAGAAAGCTCAAGGACATATATCAAGATGACCTATAAGTCATACCCCGATATCTACGATGCAACACCCACGAGACCTCCACGAGACCCTACGCGAGCTAGAGGCCCTGCGCACGGCAGCCGCCGCATACCGACTCCCGCCAAGCATTGACCGGGCGGTCGTCCAAGCTCTCACAGCAAATGCACAATCGGCAGAGGCAAATCTTGGTTCTACTCATAGGCATAGGGGAAGTCTCATCCGCCAGGTTGCACTACCGCGCGCGACGTCTGTCGGGTCTTCGACTGCTCGCTCTCACCGCCGCCCTATTCACAGCCATCTGCTCGATCTTGATATTCGCGAAGCATCACCAGTGCGCCCGCGCCGCCCGCTTCCGCGGCAGCCGTTGTGCTGCGCGACGCCGGCAGATTCAGCATCAGAGCAGGGGACGCCGGCCAATTTGCCTATCGTTTGACGGTCGCCGGGGGACGCTGGGGTCCAGCGGTGTCGAGCATTAGTCACATCTGGGTTCGCGGCCCCTCCGCGCGTGGCCCGGAGGTCGAGGCGGCGCTTATACGAAGTGCCCTCCGTAAGGATCGGCGACCAGGGAATTCTTCGGGGGCTACGCAGGGTATCAGCTGGTGATCGGAACTGAGTCCTTCAGAACCTCAAATCTCGCGTCTGACGGGCCCCCGGCGAACTATCTTTCTACATGTCGCGCGTCGACCAGATGAATTCCGATCCCATAGATTTCGTCCTCTCGCACGGAGGAGCTCAGACAGCGCGCTTCCTGGAGCGATCCCTGGGCCGCATGAACGTGACCACCAGAGCGGGTGTCCTGGAGGGCCACAGCGTTGATGTGCTGACCATCGATCACTGGCCCGGCACACACAACACCGGCCCCGGCGAAATCAATCAAGTGAGTTTACAGCGTGTCGGTCCGTTGGTGCTGTACTTCGACCGACGGTCGCACGTGCTACGGGGTCTGGACGGCCGCGGCCTAGAGCCCGGTGCCCCGGAAAGACGCTGGAGCATCCGCCTGGTGTATGCGCAATCGAACGGTGCCCGACGGGCTGGGTCAAAAACCTTCGGATTATCCGCCCTCGTCAGCATGCCACCACGACGTGGCCGGGTTTGAGATGGACGCCCATCGCAATTGACCTTCCTTCAGTGGCTGAGCTGCGAGCTGCGTGTCCCGGCATCCCTCATCTCGACGCCGATCTGTGGCAAGGGATGGGCGCCCTGGGAGCCTGCAGAACGATAGAGCCGGGTATCACGGCGAGCAAGTTACTGGCCGAACTCGAGGCGAGCGACAAACGCCAACTCGCTCTCGCAGTCAACGAGGGTATCTTTTCCCGCAACGCTGTCAAGGCGAGTCTGACGTTCTTCCAACAAGAAATTCTGTCGGGGATGACAAGGACTGCAAAGGCCCAGACGGCGCGGGTAGCGTGGGCGCGCCGGAACCTCAGAAGAGGGCAGATCACCCAGGAAGAGGCCCTGAACGACCTTCTTTTCTAGTCGACTCGCCCGGTTGCGACTCCACAGGTCGCTCGGGCGCCTAGGTGCCGTCCAGCCTGCGTTCACCGTAGGGTCGAAACTCATCACCGCCCCAATGCGCGTGCTCCCTTTGCGAAACAGCAGCATCATCGGCCGTCTGTCCAGACTGCACAAATGGTGGCTGTGGGAGGTTACTCGGCAGAGCCGAGAATTGCAATTATCTGGAGAGGAAGAAGAGTCGAGGCGCTTCGGAGGCTGTTGCCGGCCGGGTCACCCTGGTCACTGAACAGCCCTGTGGCGGTAAACCAGCACGGTCAGATACTCGGTCTCGGCGAGATAGGCGGTCGATCCGATGCTTTTCTCCTGACCCCTAAACGGTGACACCGCGAGGTTGACTAACACTGAGAGGGAGGCTACAAGTCGTCGGGTAACATCTTACTCGCTTCTGTTCCCGTTAGGGCTGCCTTGGATAGGTCCGTCAAAGACCTATGATGTCAGCAGAGGTTGTCTCTTGAGTGCTCTTAGGGTTCGCCGCAAGTTTCGCTTTCTCGGAATCCTTGCCCTGGTGTGCGGGCTGCAGTTTGCGACATCCGCGTCGGCCGAATCGTTGAAGGCTCGTCCGGCTCCCAGCGCATTCGCCGGTTCGCTTGAGAACATCGACATGGTGAGCGCAAGCGTCGGATGGGCTCTGAGCTACCGGGACTCGCCTACGCTGGGAGTCGTGCGAACCGCCAACGGCGGACGCACCTGGCGATTCGTAGGTCCTGCGACCGCGCGGGACGTGTTCGAGTGCAGCAACCATCCCTGGCCAGCAGGCTTTGCGCTGTACGCACTTAATGGTCGAACCGCGTGGCTCGCGGCTCACTGTGACGGAGCTGGAGGCAACTCCAGGAAACTCAACATATGGCGCACCGCCACAGCGGGCGCACGTTGGACGAAGTCAACCCTCGTCGATGATGCTTTCTACGGTGCCCACGTGCTTGCGCTGAATTTCGCGAATTCGAGGAGTGGGTGGGTAGGACCGGAATCGATGGACAGTACTCCCAATACGCTCGGTGCCCTTTTCCGGACCGAAGACAGGGGAGCTAGCTGGACCGTCTCCAATGTCCTCGGACAACCAGTGGAGAACTTGCTTGGTTTCGCAACACAGAATGACGGCTACGGCTACAACGCCGCGCCTTTCATAAATTCAGCGAACTCTGACTACTCAGACTTCGGGTCGTTCCCGTACGTCACCAGTGACGGCGGGGGATTTTGGCAACACGAGCGTGTTCCCATTCCCCCGGGATTTGCGCACGCGTGGCTTTGGATCGGGACACTTGGAGATCCTGTAGGCTCCTACGACCCTTCCGGAACGTCGGGCTTCACGGGCTCGAGCATGGTAGCGATACCCGTCGCAGGCGCAACCGGTTCATTTGCTAATCCGAGCCGGAAGTTTTGCGTGACGTACCACTCAAGAGATGGCGGGACACGATGGTGGTACGTCATGTCGAAGCAGGTATGCCCCTCCGAGTACCTAAGCGCGTCCGTCGGATGGGGCGTCCCACGCAACGGAAGTCAGAAGAGCTTGTATCGGACCACTGATGGCGGGATTCATTGGGTTTTGATGGGCCACAGTCGTTACTTTGACGCGCCGGGCCAATTTACATTCGTGACTCCTCGCTTTGGCTTCAGCCGCGCGCGTAGTCCGTGGCTCGATGTTACGTACGATGGCGGTAGGAGTTGGGTTTCGATCTATCCCAAGTTGGCAGCGTAGAGGACTAGCAAGCGTAGCGCCCTATCCACCCAAGAGGAATCCCCCGCCAGAGCCTAGCCTGGGACCGCGCTACCACCAGAAAGAGCTCTTCAGCACCATAAGTAAGCGGGCGGGCACTCCGTGCATCCGCCGGCTCCGGGACCCTTCATTCGTTACCAGCCGGCATCTTACACCCTGCCAGCCACTACTATGGCCGGCGCGTGACCGGACCCATCGGCGGCTTTCGCCACTTCCTCTACCTCCCCGCCCCCGTCGACATCCCTCTCAGCGATTCGAAGAACAGCCTGGCCGCTGGTCTCGTCTCCAACCCAACCCTGCGCCTGGCGATAGCCAGTGCTCGCGCGCGTGTAGAAGCTGGCCTGTCCGAGCTCCGCGTTGTCGTCGGTGTCGATGTCCGGGGGACGCGAAGTTGATCTCGGTGTCCGCGCTGTTTGGCGGCAGCCCCCCCGTTCTGCTTCTCCAGAATCACGCGCTTAAGCATGGTCTTCTGGAATGAGCCATCAAGTCCTGCCGTCGCTTGTACTTCTTTACCGTTGGCAGAGAGATCTCCGCTTCCGTCGCCCGGTTCGAGTTCTGCCTGTCGGCCACCAGACCCGCGGGAAAGACTATTGCGGGAAAGACTATATTGAGTCGCTGGTGCAGCCCCAGTGCGATCCCGTTCGGAAGCTTGAAGGAGCGCATGTGTTCTCTGCAGGTCGCGCAAGCTTCGTGGAGCGCGTCGTTTCTAGAATCACAGTGCTGATCCTAGCGGTAACAGTCTCAGGCTGTGCATCGGCGGTGACCGGTAGCCCCGCCGGAAGCTCGAATACGAGACTAGCCGAAAGCGCAACACCTGCCGTGTCGCAAGGGGCCGCATTTGCGCAGCATGGCATAAGCGACACGCAGGTCCCATCGTCCGCGACACCACGATGCGCCTGGGCGGTCGTCAACAGTCCGAGCGGCTCCGGCGGCTCGAACCTCAGCTGCGTCGCCGCCGCGTCCGCGACGGATGTTTGGGTCGTCGGCGCCAGCAATACGAGGGTGAGCGAGAACGGAGGAAGCTTCAGCCCACGCGCATTGCTCGAGCACTTCAACGGAAAACGATGGTCCATCGTAAGCGGTCCGTCGGGGCCGGCGCGCCACAGCGATCTGACGGCCGTGTCGGTAACGCCTGATGGGACCGTTTGGGCCGTTGGCTGGGGGATTGGCAGCCGAGGGCGCTATTTCACCGTCATCGAACACTACAACGGAAAACAGTGGTCGGTCGCTAGAGCTCCGCATCCTCCTCAAGCAACGCTTTCCGGCGTGGCAGCTCTCTCCTCCCATCACGTGTGGGCTGTGGGATCCAGCGACAAAGTTGGACTGTTCGCGGAGCATTACAACGGAAAGATGTGGTCATTGTCGAGGTCAAGCTACACTGCCATGCCTGGACAAGTGAACGTTTTAGACAACGCACCGGCAGCTATATCGGCGCCATCAAGCAACGACATTTGGATTGTGGGCAAGTACCTTGGAGTCGGACACAACTTCGGTCCCCACACCCTTACTGAGCAGTACAACGGCAATACGTGGGCTCTTGTGAAGAGCCCAGACCCCTTCGATACCAAGGCTGGAGCGCTGATGGCAGTAGCAGCAAGGGCGGCTGACGGCGCATGGGCGGTTGGTCTCGACGACGCAGCCTCGCGCACAAAATCCACCGGCTGGGTCAGCAGGCCATTAGTGGAGCGCTATGACGGGAAGCGCTGGGGCATTATGACGACACCGCACGTTCGTGACGTTCCTTGGTCTGTCAGCCTCACTGGGGTGGCCAGCGTCTCTACCAATGACGTATGGGCTGTAGGATCAGTGCAGGATAGATCACTCATCGAGCACTACAACGGGAAGACGTGGCAGATCGTGAATACGCCGTTGCCGCAACCGATCAACTCTCTCGCGGCCATTACCGCGATCTCGAGCCAAAATCTTTGGGCAGTGGGTAGCGGTCCCAAGGGAACGCTCATCGAGCATTGCAGTGCAGCGCACGCACCTACCGGCTCAGCTAATTGATCCAGCTAAGTCATCGTCTGACGCGCGCAGACGGGCAGGTGTCGGCGAATTGCCGGGTGAGGCTGCCCATCAGTCTTGGTGCCCGGCCTCCTCGAGATCTGTCGCCACCGACACATGAAGCGCGGGACCCACAGTGAGCTTCTACCGACGATCGTCGAGAGCGACCTTGCCATATTACAGTGTCACCTGCATGAACTGTCAGGCTTCCAGGGAAGGACGTATCCGCTAGGGTCGTGTAGCGGCGGCGGGCCGGCGTAACCCTCCGGTCAATCACCGGCCGGCCTGAGCCACGTGACTTTCGCTATCGGAAGGTGACGGTAATGTGAGTGTTGCCGACGGCCCAGCCGCGAGCTCCAGTAAAGATGCCGGTACCGCCAATGATGACGTCGGTGCCGCCTCCGTTAGGCTTGCTCACACCCTGTAACTCGACTCGTCCCCGGCCCGGGAACCGGGCCTCGATGTTGAGGAGCGCATTACCAATATTGTTTACTATCGTGGCGGTAATGAACGCGCTGCCGATCTGACTACCCGACGAGACGAGCTTGGCCGTCTCTTGGAAGGTTGCGCCGGCCGGAGCCTTCTGCGTGGCTCCATTCAGAGATTGATGCTGCGAAGTCGGTACCACGGTGAAGTGCATCGTCGGGAGTGTCGAGGTACCTCCACCGCGCGGGGCGGCGGCACTGACTGTCATCCATATGGCTAGTGTGGCAACAGTTGCAAGCACGACGGCGAATAGGACTAAACGGCGAGAAGCGAGGGTCATCTGTTCTCCTCCAGATATTTCTGAGCGTGCTTGGGCTGAATTGGTGACTGCGGATTGTTCCGGAGGATTCAATCACCGATTCGGTCAGACGGTCTGACCTGCCGCACCCCAGCAGTATGAACGAGAACCGATGGGCTGTCCAGGAAGAATGAACACTATTTACCCACACGAATTGCCCAAACGACTAAAAAAGTCCGCTCTTCTCATGAGGAGGAGCGGTCGAGTTTTTGGCCAGACGTAAAAGGAGCTAAGTTCGGTGACCGAATAGGCGACTCGAGCAAGCAGCCCGACCGTGGCAATGACCGCCCCGGCTACTCACGACGCCTGCAGTACCCAGATAGGTGCGCCTGCGCGCTGGAGAGTGGTAACGAGCCGCCGGCCGCCGAGTACAAGCAGACGAGGGCCCGGCAGCAGCCATGGCAGACACACCGGGAGAGAGGATGGCGCTATGCGCTCAGCCAACCGGGATGCCTTCCCAGTTGGGACGAGGAATGCAGCCGGCATATCCTAAACGAGTTTGGCTGAGACAGGGAACGCCACCCCACTCGATGGGCGGGACGGCGCACCGTCCAGTTCACTCCTTTTGGCACCAGGAAGATCCCCAGACAGGGTTCTCTCGCCGCCCGTCCGTGACCCAATCTTACACCGGTCTACCGCTTTTACCCAGTCTGACAGCTGCCAAATGTCCTCTCATGACCGCGATGCAGAGTTCTATCCACTCTCATAAGGCTCGCGTGTTCCACCTGCGGCAGGTACAGCACTCTAGAGTCTACGGATGCTTCGCGCATAGTGGGCCCGCCATTGACGATGGCAGCCGCCGTGGTCAACGTTCGACGAGATCAAGCACATTCGTTACTCGAGCCAATGGGCGCAGCACGTCGCCAACCCCGATCAGTTCCAATCAGATCTCAAGAAGGTCAACTGGCCGGCATCACCTGGCTCACTACCGACCTTGCCACCAGCTATCACCCACCGGCCAGCATCTGTACCGGCGAGAACTGGACGGTTCATGATCGGTTCGGACTGTCACCCGCCTGGACCCTAACGTCGCTTTCATAGCCTTGCGTGCATGTAAACGCAGTCCAATTAAAGAGGGCGCAGCAATCCGATCGATTGTGCCGCGATGGGCCCGGCAGATAGCGACACAAGTAGCAGGGGACTTGTTCGAACTGACGGAGCCGATTCGCCCGGGAGTAGTCTCGGATCAGCGGTAGAGGTAGGTCACCTTGCCGTTCTTCAGGTGAATGGCGCCAATGTACCCGGTGGATCCGATCGTTTCGTCGGAGACGTCGCTGGCGTTAGTGAACCCAACCTTCCGTATGTAGGGGAGATTCATCTTCAAGGGAAGCCCGTTGAGAGGGCCCTCCATGCGACGCCACTTGCCCTGCGCGTCGCGCTCGATTGACTGAAATTCGGTCACCGAACCCAGATTCATTCGGTTCGCCCTCCGGTGCTGGTAACCCGAGAAACTCCTTCATGGTCCTGGGCCGCACGCTTTTCGTCCACCCGGCACATCGCTATGATCGTTTCTCTAATGACTCTCACTGATTCAACTCGCGTTGGTTTGTTTCCTCTATTCGGCTTCATGTTGTGCTCCTCTGGAGTGGAGTCGACGATTGGGCCTGGTCGCCCGCGTCGTCACTCGAATGCAGCAGCGGATACGTTGTTCGGCCTATTGTGATGAGGAAGGCGCAATCCTCCAGCGCCTCGACGTCGTGCATGACTCCTGGCTCCATGATCAGCAGGTCTCCCGTCGCCAGCTCAACGATGCGATCCCGCAACGTGAGTCGTAGTCTCCCTGCAATTGCTTGGATGGACGTTGGACCGGAGGCATTATGCTCTTCCATGCGCCCCGCGGCCTTCAGAGCGACGAAAACCAAGCGAAGATCCGGCTCTTTGACAAGTGTTTTGCTCGAAGGTTTTCCTTCCGCGAAGCGGGGCTCACGCGTCAGCGACTCAATCTCCCTCGGCAGGTTGAACTTCATTACCGGGGCCGATAGGGCGTCCGCCTCGTGGGTCGTGCGCCATTCACTGGGATCCGGATTCGCCCTGGCTACCATCTATGTCTCCCGCTCCGCGGCGGTTCCGCGATCGCCGGCAACAATGTGCAAGCCGGACATATGCTCCAACTCCGGCTGCTCAGTACTTCCCCTTCCGCCCTCGTCGGCCCAGCGACCAAGGTCCACCTCCTGCTCCAACTGGGACGCTAGGTCCGGTTGGTCGATTTCTTCCCGCTGGAACGACGAATCGAAGAGCGCGATGTGACCACACCAATTGCAGGAACTGATGATGCATGGATACAGCTCGCTCTTCTCGGACCGTTTGATACCAAGAAGGGCGCCCTCTTTCATCGGCTCCAGGTGTCCACGGGAGCAATAGGGGCACAGATCGCCAACTCCATCGCGCCGGAGCCGTGCCAGAGCTTCCGGTCCGAGATCTCGCTCGAGCCGTTTCACGATTGAATCGGCTCGGCCCGGTCCGAGTGAGGAGTCACGGATGGCGCGTTCGTCGCAACGGATTCCGCGAGGGCCTGTTCCCCGTCCGCGACCTTCTCCCTCAGCCCGCGGCGCTCTCGCATATTTCGGAATCTGCCGGGCGCCACCACCGCCCAGGCAAGGAGCGCTCCCAGGAGGGCTGCCAGAAACAGCGCCAGCACCATGGGCGCTGACGGCACGCTGAACATCAAAAAGTGAAAGGTGACCCGTTGTGTATTCTGAGCCCCAAACACGACCACAATGGTCGCGCAAACGATCCCAGCGATCAGTTTCAGTGAATTCATTTGATATTCCTAACTGAAGTGTCCGGCGCTTCCACTCGATGCCAGTGAGTAGACCTGGTCATCAGATATATGCATCCCAGTGGCACCAGATCAACGAGAGAGAACCGAAGCTGCCACAGCTGCACGACCGCAAAGATCGTCGCCGACGCCAGCGCGGTGACCGCGATGAGGCCACTCGCATTGCTCGTCACGCGGTTCGCGAGCGCGGCAAAGATTCGGCGGGAGGTCATCAAGCAGGTTCTCACAAGGATCGACGCTGCCGTTCCGGAGGGTTTTTTGCTTGCGCTGACACCCATTAAAGTGGATCCTTACCTGCTGTCCCTACACCATACTAACTCTTACTACGTTAATTAACAACTTACCTGATACAATGCCTGGTGAAGGCCAGTAAGGAAGTAGGTCAGATGGACGAACCGGATAATCGTCTGTACACGGTAAGCGAGGTCGCGGAGTACTTTCGGGTTGACCCCGAATCGGTACGCCGCTGGCTTCGCGATGGGAAACTGCTCGGCATCAACCTGGGTCGCGGACCCGGCTGGCGTATTCGAGCTGCCGACCTCCAGTTATTCATCGATGACCGCCACACCAAGAAGGGCGAGCAGCCGATCGATCTCGACTCCGACGATGACTCTGACCAAGCGCGGGCGGTTTGACCCGCATTTCAAGATCCCGGCGTAACCTGTCCACAGCAACCACTCCTTAGTAGTGCGGCGAACAGTGGTTCACGTCAGTTGCCGCGCGAGGCAGCGTCTACACCGCACGCGACGCTAACTCCGCGGTCGGCCCCACATACCGCCGGCCGTGTCCCCCTTCTGGGAGTACTGTGCAGCATAAACATGATTAATATGATATATTAAGGCATCACAATACATAAAACGACATTAGGCAACAAAGGCGATTTATTATGACATCGCAACAGGACGATCTGCTCACCGTTCGAGAGGTCTCTACCTACCTGCGTGTCGGACCGGAATCGGTTAGGCGCTGGCTACGCGACGGCAAGCTCGCTGGTGTGAACTTCGGCCGAGGCTCCGGCTGGCGAGTGCGACGGAGCGATCTGACCCAGCTGGTCGAACGCCACCGCTCTTCGGCACGTGCCGACACAGGCTCCGCTCCGCCTGCGGCTACCGACGTCCTCGTGACCTGTGTGTCGAAGCAGCCACTCCAGAACCCACACACCGGCGTCACGCATCTTGGGGATGCGAGTCGCAGCTGGACGCGTGAGGAGGTCATCAAAGACATAGAAGATGGATCCCACACGTTCTACACCCTTGTTAACGGAAGGCGGTCGGAGGTAGCCATCTACGACGGTCCGTTCAGCCGGTATGTGAGAACTCGGGCAGATGGCCACTGGGATGACAGCCTGCTGGCCCTCAGCGATTGCGTTCCTGCCGGCGCCATCACCGCGGGTGTGCCGTACCTCGTGCCTGAACCAGACGCACTAACCACTGCGAGCAACGGGAAAGGTCAGAAACCATGAAGACATACGCTGCCAACGACAACTTTGACATTCAAACAGGAATGCCGGTCTTTGAAGCCGGAGGTCGAAAGATCGGTCTGGTGACGGACATCGCGGGCTTCGGATCGGCCTGTGTCGCCGGCACAGGCGGCGCTGCAGATTCCTCGCCGGTCATACGGGCAGCAGTGAGCACGGGACACTTTGGGGTCGCTGAGCTGCTCGGGTCAGGTCCGAGCCACCTGCGTCTGCGCTTCGGCGACATCCACGAAGTGATTCCCGGACATGGCGTCACGCTGACCAATGCGGCGGAGGCTGCGCTGGTAGCTCAGCGCAGTGCTACCAGTGAGCCATCCACAATGACCGCTTCCAAATCGCATGGTTCGCTTTGGTGGGTCAGATCTCTGGGTCGCCGAAAAGCCGCCGCAGCGGGAGCCGATCTGTAAGAGTGATGCCGGCCGGATCGCTTGGCCAGAACGATCGCTACCCGGGGATCAAACCGCACAATGCGGAGACCCCTGATAACGCGGTCCTGCTGGGCTAGTTGGCGTTGATTTCGGCGCGTGGCTGCGGGTTCGATGATACTGTCGAACCGTTTTGCGGCTGCTCTGGCATTGCCGGGGCGAGCGCGGAGCCCAAAAGGTTGGCGGCGGTGGTTAGTCCCTCGAGCTCGGACGGCACGATGAAGAGCTTGTTGGCGGTGCCTTCGGCAAGCTTCGGAAGATTCTGGATGTAGAGATACTTCAGGACATCCGGGGTTGGAGCGGCATCATGGAGCGATCCAAACAGGCGGGTGACGGCCTCAGCTTGAGCCGACTGAACTTTGATGAGGGCCTCGGACTGTCCCTCTGCCTCGAGGATGGCCCGCTGTTTCTCGCCCTCAGCCCGAAGAACGGCGGCCTGCTTCGCACCCTGAGCTTTCAGGACAGCCGCCTGCTGCTGACCCTCGGCGGTGAGAACGATGGAGCGCTTCTCGCGCTCGGCCTGCATTTGCTTCTCCATCGCGTGCTGCACGTCGGCGGGTGGGAGGATGTCGCGTAGCTCGACGCGGTTGACTCGCGTTCCCCAGTTCTCGGTGACCTCATCCAGAGCCATGCGCATCTTGGCGTTGATCTCTTCACGACTGGTCAGGGTCTTGTCCAGACTGAGTCCTCCGATGACGTTTCGCAGCGTGGTGACCGTTAGCTGCTCCATGGCCGCCAGCCGGTTGGCCACCGCGTACGTGGCTTTACTCGGATCGATGATCTGGTAGTAGATCACGGTGTCGATCTCGATCCCGACGTTGTCGGCAGTGATGACCGACTGGCGGTCGAAGGTCACGACCTGCTCGCGCATATCGATGTTGGGGAGAACTCTGTCCATGAACGGAATGACGAGGAGTGGACCGCTGTCGGCGGTCTTTCGGTACCGGCCAAGCCGCTGGACGATCGCTACCCGCGCCTGAGGGACTATGCGCACTGACCTGATGACGGTCATCAAAGCCAGCAAAATCAAGACTACGGCGACGACTGCGTAAACGATACCCATGATTCGGTTCCCTTACTTTCGGCGGTCCGGCGTGAACGCTGACAGGGCGGCATCGGCCGGTCTCACGCTTGCCCAGCCCATCACCGCCCCAAGAAACGCGGCTGTAAACAACGCGGACTCCACGAACACGCTTGGCACTGGGACGTGCAACGCGGTGATCTGAGCGCCCAGTGTCCCGGCCGCGATGAAAATACTGTCACTAGAAGAACTGCACTCCGCAGTTTCATTGAACTCATTAACGCCTCCGCGGGCATAGCTCCCAGCGGTCCGCTTGGTTGCCCGGCTTTAATGCAATTATATACGACATAAATTCATCAGAAGCGATGTATCACGAAATATTACGAGATAATGCCCCAATAGTTGCGACTTGCCGACGTACGCAGCGCTGCGTACGTCTTGATTTGTCGTGTATTGTCGTATATCGTGGAAACATGTTATGATTAGGCATCAGATTTGTCGGGTCGTAGCTCCTTGCCTTGCGGGGACACCTGCCTCTGGAATACAAGGAGCACAGCATGTCACAGGGATCTGTCGCGCGTATCATCAACGACCGGGGCTTTGGCTTCATCAAACCCCAAGACGGCGCAGACGACGTCTTCTTCCACCACAGCTCGGTAGCGAATAACGGTTTCGACAGCCTCGCAGAAGGCCAGCCGGTAGAGTACGAGATGGGTCGCGATCAGCGATCTGGTAAATCGAGAGCCGAGAACGTTCGTTCCCTTTAGCTAGGAACTCTGCGCGCATGAGGATCGCGCTGCAGACTGACTGCAGCGCGACCGGCGTCGTACGAGGGGACACGGAGCTCGCCCGCTCTTTGGACCTATCGTGGGTCGCGGACGGAAGAGGGCCACAACAGCCCCAATAAGGACAGACAGTTTGAGCTAAAGAGAGGACGGTTCACGCATGACTGACAGTTTCGAACAGATCTTGGATCGAACGAGCATCGCGAGGTTTTGCACTCGACACCGCGTCTATCGCCTGTCCGTCATTCATGGTGACCCGGTCAAGGCGAGAACGCCGGCCGGCAGCTACGACGTTCTAGTCGAGTTCGAGTCGGGAGAGTCACCGAGCACGTTTGAGGTCATCGGCATGGAGATTGAGCTGAGCGACTTGGCCGGTCGCAGAGTCGATCTGCGAACTTACGATCAGCTGAAACACACGACGGCGCGATCCCTGTTGGATGGCGCCAGGACTTTAATCACCGCCTAAGGTCCCGCGCGCGGCGGTCTGCCGCTTGGACCGCAGATTCGGGAAGCGTCCTGCGCCCACTCTGTGCATGTAAGAGAACGGCTCTAAGATCTTCTTCCCATTGCGGGAGTGTTACTTGGCGCTGGGGGTGGGGACTCTAATGCGGTTTCTCTTTGCCAGCAGCTTTGCCCGATCAGTGACGGCGTTACCGATTGCTTCCAGCAGCTCGATGAATGCGGGGTTGATTACAGGATCGAAAGGTGATAACTCCACCCGTATCCTCTCGTCCCCCATGAAATAAACGGTGCGGATATAACCGTAAACAGGTCTTGTGCCATCTTCTTTGAGCGGGCTTGCATCTCGTATGTGCTGATCTTCTAACTCGGTAAGGCCGTATGAGATTTCAACGTGAAAAAAGTCGATCTCTTCTATGCCGCGTTTGGCTTTAGGTTCCGCGTTACCGTGCACAGTCGACTCCCTGTGAGATATCGGCACGTCATCCTACTACCTTGGTCCGCGATCACAACGACTTGACCCACAGGCGACTCGTCAGCTGAACATCTCGCGCGGAGCACAAGAGGGAGTCGGACTTCTTCATCCCATGTGGCAATGCTTGCCGCTGTGCCCTGCGACGAATCATTTCTTGATAGGTACACACTAAGCATATTTGACAATTACATTGTAGATGTGGTAACTTTAGTTAGAGAGAAAAAACTCTTTAGGCGGTGCAAAAGCTTCGTCTTCCTAAGCATCATGTATTGGAGGCGAAAGCTATGACGAACGTAAAGCTCTATCAGTCCCCGCGTGCCGAAATGGTTCCTGCCCGGTCGTTGATCGAACAGCTCCTCGAAGGGAGCTACTTTGCTCCCTTGTCACCGGACAGGTGGTTCAATCACCCGACGGCGATCCCGGCCAATTTGATCGAGACCGACGATGCTTTCATCGTCCAGCTCGCTCTGCCCGGGCTTGACTCCAAGAAGCTCGACATCCAGGTGTTGCACCGTGATCTCCGAATTAGGGCCATCTACGAGGTCCAGCAGTTCGACAAGGGCACGTACGTCTGGCACGGCCTCCAGGAGTCCGGCGAGTTCAGCCAGACCTTCACCCTGCCCGCAGAGGTCTCCGGAGACGGCGCCGAGGCCACCTACACTAATGGTGTGATGACCATCAGTGTGCCTAAGGCAGAGCATACACGCGTGAAGTCGATACACGTTAAGACCACCGTCTAGACGTTCCTACACTGTCCTAGGGCCCTCGCACGAGGGCCCTTTTTGCATGTCGCGCACGATCCCTTTCTCTCGGAGGGAACAGGGCTTTTAAAGGAATATCCCAGCACGTTCGGCGTCCCCTTGCTTTGGCCCGCGACGACGGTGAGCTCCGAGGGCTTGAGTGCGACACTTGGGCAATTTGTTAAAAAATGTAGTATGGCATAGTATGGAGTAGGAAGATCTGTTTATGCACCGAGCGTGCAATGGTGGCATTCGATCTCACCACGCTTCTACAACGCACAGGGGGCGCGCGTCGGGATGGGCCGTTCGCGTGCTGGATTCTGATCGTCGAGGATAGTTCTGTGTCACCGTTAATCGCGCAGTATGGGCTGATCGCGGTAGCTGTGATCATCTTCGCCGGGGAAATCGGATTGCCGACGCTCGTGCCCGGGGAGATAGCACTACTCATTGCCGGCAACCAGGTCATTCATTCAGTCCCCATGCTGTTCGGAGTCATACTCCTCTTTGGGGCAGTGGATCTGGTGGCAACGTCGACTATCCACATCGCGTCACGCACGGGCGGAAATCGCCTGTTTTCACGCCTGCTGCGCCTTACGTGCAGGAAGGGCGCAAGGCCCGAAGCGTTGTTAGAGAACTGGCGCGGACGACTCGGAGGCTATGACCCGGTAGTCGTGTTTGTGACGCGCCTCATCCCGGTTTTTCGTCTCTATGCGTCGATCGGCAGCGGCCTTATACGCATTCGATTCCGACACTTTATCACGGGAGCGGCTCCGGCAGCATTGGTCTGGGCAGCGGTTCCGTTAACCGTGGGGTACCTGTTGCGATCACAGACTGGCGGAATTGTGAGCGAGTACCCGGCGATGATGAAATATGTGGTGCTTGTGTCAGTGGGCGGCACCGCGGTTGTGGGCTGCATAGGGTGGCTGGGCCACGCGGGTAGCCGGGAGGCCGCGCTACGGCGAGTACGTTTCATTCTTGGAGTCGTAGCCATAGGCGGCGCTCTCACTCGGATCTTGACCTTTGCTTTTCCGGAGCACGTGCTCGCGGAAAATCGTTTTTCCGTTCTGTTTGCTCCCGAGGTCTTTATCTGGGTAACCGTCATCGGCCTGGTGGGTCTTGGGCTTTTCTGGATAGCAGGATATGATCTGAGGATCATCTGCGCACGACATCACCGACCTGGGTTCAGCAGGCTTAGCGGCTTTGCGTGGGTAAGCCTCGTGGCGCTGCTGGGTCTGGCGACGACCGGCGTGGGCCCTTCAATGGCATCTCTAGCGATTAAGGGCGCGTAACCGGCCGGGAACGCTACGCGTGCCCACCCTCAGTCACAACATCTCGTGAGTACGCTGCTGACAAAACGCATCCTCATGCTAGCGGTTACATGCATGCAGGATGGGTCAGGTTGCCGCGCCGACATACCTCTCGCCCTGGGCCACCCTTCGAGTATTGAAAGATCTAGGCGGTAGTGGTCCTTCACGCCTAATCTGGTGGCGTTTCCTCGGTCGAGCCAGTTCCAGTGAATGGTGGTATCAGCAGGCGCCGCGAGCGAGGACGTCCAGAAGACGCAGCGGTGTCGCTTACAGGAAGCCGATCACGCGGAGCGTACCGGAGTCCGCGCTGCTGCTGCAGGGGCAACGGCTGCACCGTAGAGCCCGGCGTTAGCAAGCTCCGGCAACCGCAAGCTGACTTGGGGCAAGCCGGGATTACTTGAGGACGCGGAACCGGAGGATGGTGACGGCGCCCGAGCGCGTGCTGCCGAGCGGTTCTAGGTCTATCCTCTCGAGACCTGGGGACGAGAAGCGAACACCGTCGCCGAGCAGAACCGGCAGCACATACACCAGGATCTCGTCCACGAGCCCCCGCCGCAGGCACTGGGTGGCCACGTCAGCACCGAGTATTTCAAGATTCTTCCCGCCCGCAGCGTCCAGTGCCGTGGCGACCGCGTCCCCGATATCACCGGTGAGGAACGTGGACGTCGGGTCCGTCGGGTCCGGCGGCTCGTGGGTCAGGACGAATCCGGGTGCGGAAGAGGGGTAGGATTCGCCACTCGATGCTGCCCCCCGCTCCTTGCCGGCGTTCATCCTTTTGCCTACCTCGTAGGTCCGCCTCCCGATGAGAAAGGCGCCGGTCGCCGCCGCGATCTCCGGGAACTCGTCTGGCGCCATGAAGTCGAAGATCCAGTTCATCGCGTCGCCGGGAGCGGCGATGAAGCCGTCAAGCGACATCGCCCTGTTCACGACCACCTTGCCGCTTCCGCTGCTGGCATCGCTCAATCTGGTCCTCCGAAATACCTTGTGATGGTCATGTGATCCATTCTGCCCACAATTCTTGTGGCGAATGGTCCCTCACAGCTGTCTTTATGAGTCCTAGGCCTAGACTGACTCCACATAGCGCTTCACGTCTGAGGTGATGGACGGCTTCCACCGCTCGTTCGCCCTCTGAAATGCAGACGCGAAGTCTGGGGTGACCGCTCCGAGCGTGATACTACTGCAGCCCGATGCAATTGACGATCTTCGCCGTCCTCTGCACGGTAGGCAGAAATGGTGTTGGACCGGGCACAGGCTCTTCAACAACGAGGTCGTTGACGTGCTCCTCTTGGACCACTCAGAAGCCGACGTGGATGCGAGTGGGTATTTCGACGTGGACGTTGGGGCTGGTAGACGAGGAGGTCAGCGCCTAATAGGGCTAGGTGCGGTCAAGTCACGAGCCCTCGAGCACGAGGGCCTGGATCACTATGGCGTGGCAATGCTCCACCCGGAAGGAAACGAGTTCGATATCAACTCGTAGAGACGAACTACCTACGGTTCGCGTCGAGTGACCATCGGCAATCCGTCGAAATCTTTATCGAAGCTTAGAAGCTCGGTTTGGTTGGATCTCTCAAGAAGGGCAGTATGGTAGGCGTCGACGTAATCGATTGGGTAATCGACGAAAAGCTCGAAGACTCGGGCGTACAGCTGCTTATGCTCGAGTTTGAGATTCACAAGCTTTAAAAGAGGGAGCAGCGTGTCGCGCAACTGAGCCCGGGAGACATCGTAGGTCTTCGGGTTGGAAAGGACAAACACGATCTCTGCCAACACCAGCGGTGAGGTCCACGCCACTGCCTCACGGCGCTCGATGGATCGGAAGAGCTCACGGCATGCCGACGAGCTAGCGGGGTCGTCGTTGAGTAAGTGACGCAGAAAGATGTTGGTATCGAGGAATGTCCCTTGCATCGACGGTTTTTATGAGCGTTTCGTTCTTTCATCGCGCTCTGTGGCGTGATCAATGAACGTCTGACGTAACTCTCCAAAGTCCTCGGGTCGTTTGCGGGGACTGATTGAGCCGAACGTCATGTCCGCGACGCTATGGGCCGGCCTGAGATTCGCGTGGAGGCCGCCATCCTCTTCATTCAGCGAGACGATCACCTTGTCGCCGACGTTGAGACCAAGGGCACGTCTGATATCGGCCGGCACGGTGATCTGCCCCTTGCGGGTCATGGTAGTGACTTGTTCTTTCATAGCTGATCTTGTCGATGTAGTACTCGCATTTGCAGGTACTACCAATATACTCTCATCCGTGCCGCCTTTTCACACCTATGCAGCATCCACTGGAGAGTGCTCCGAGATTCGTTCGTGTGCTTCGATGAGGCTTGAGACGCCTGAAACCAGGCAACTACTGACGATCTCCGTTCCTCGCGGATACAAACGATATGGCGCCGCCGCCACGAACGCCTGGTGATGGCTCTGGTGCGAAAGTCCTCGCCGGCGCCACATGTGGAAACCGCGTTGTTGGGCCACTCTCCAACCTGCCTTGGGTCGTCGGACGTCTTCCCGCCGTGCGACCCTAGCTAGACTCGCGGCCCGGTCGATGGGTCTCACGGCCTGTGCGCTAGCAGTGGTCCTTTGGAGCTCGGGGTGCTCGAGCCACTGCGCAGGGTTACTGCCGAGCTGCGATGCGTAGCGCCCGCCATGGCTTCCACACTGTGCCTAACAAGATAAAGTCAGATCGAACGGTGCGATCGACCCTCGGTTCGTGAGGCTTAACCGAACGGCTGAATCCTGGAATCGGAGTATGCAGCCAGTTTCCAAGCGCAGCGTGCCGGCGAGCGGATCGAGACGACAACAGGACCAGATCGTATTCCTGATGCATGGGCCTCCATCGGGCCGGCGACATAGTATCCGGAACCGGCCAACCCGCCGCTGCGGCTTCCATGGTCGTTCATGCGGCGGTGCGTGCCATTCGGACGGCTGGTCCAGAGACTCCACCTATCTGCTGCCGGGCTGCGGATCGCGGCACGAGGTAGCCTCCAACGCCGAGCTGCCAACCTGGAGGCATCGTGATCGGTCTCGATCTGAAGTTGCCGGAGCCCTTCCGGTAGATAAACCACCGAACGGACTGAGGTGGATTCTCCATCAGATCGCTGGTGCCGCCGTCGTCCATCGAGGCCGAGCAAGCGGTATCCGGCACTCCCACGCAAAAGGTCTCGTACGCGTCCCAGTAGGTGTGACTGGACGTCTTTCCCATGAACGGCATGTAGCGCCATGGACCGGTACGATCAGCATGGACGGTAGCACCGGGGCCAAGGTAGTAGACTCCCGGCACTCGTGCTCGGAACGCGACCACTATACTTACGGCTTTATGCGGAGCAAGGCGATATCCGTCCAGCTCGGTAAAAGGGACCGTGAACGTTGGCAGGCGGCCACCCTCGATCGATCAGCCCTCCCTGGTAACCCTTCGCCACCACCTCATGTAGTCGCAAGAGATCAGGCGAGACACCTCGAGGAAAGGTCAGATTTCTGAGAACTATCGACTGACCCGAGGAGTTCTGAACCGGCAGCACAAAGTCGATGGGCTCGCGCGCTTTAACGTTGGTTAAACCCCAAGTGCCGCCAACCCACGGATTGCGCCCGAACGGAGAAGCATTGGCCTGATAAACGGTGAGTCCGGTCAAGCTGCCCACGAAGGCCGCCGCTAAACACGCGACGATGACGATCGCAATCCTATGACGAGCCGTGCCGAAGAATCGAGCCATGCGCTGTCACCCCCGCCCCAAGCATAGTCCCGGCTGGTCGGTTGGTCTACGGCACTTGCGTGCTGAGCGGGCAGAACAAGATAGGGGTCGCGACCCGATGCGTCAAGCTGACAGCCGGGACGAAGCTGGGGCGGCATGTACTCGCATAGGTACCGGCAAACGGCACGTCGTAGCTCCAATGCGAAAGGCGTACCGTAGATCGCTGACGTGGTCGACGTGAGGCGTCCCACCGTTGAACGCCTGCGGAAACGTGCCGTCCTGGAAGGGGTCGAAGCGGTGCTTCATGATCGACTGGGCTGGGAGAACCGGCACGGCAAGCTCGACGGTGAAGACGAAGCACGGCTCGCGGCGTTACGGTGTAGTGAACCGGCGAGGGTCCATGACTTGACGTAGGATTTCGATCCCAAGGGCGATTGCGGTTGTCCGTGACGATTTAAGGGGAACATGCAGGCACGAAAAGTCGCTGCCAACCTTGCTTGATCGCATGGGGCGGCAAGCCGACGGCAACGGCACGGCACCTAAGAATATCCGGCGTGGTGGCCGTAACTGCGGGTTATAAGGACCCGCTATCTATATGGGATCCGAACTGAGAATCTTCCGGGGGTCATTGAGCGACGACAACGAGTAGCGAACGTAGAGTCGTTGGGACATCGTGATCTAACGCTTGTACAATAAGCCAACCGGAAGCTTGGTGGATTGTCCTTCGCAGTCGCGCGTATCTGACGGGACACAATGAAGTGAGACTCGCACTCGTCATCCTGGCATCGCTGGGTACACTTCTGGGTCAGGGTAACGCCCGCGCGCCGCAGTCATTCCCAGGCACACATTCCGTCCCTGGACTCGCTGGTCAACCGGCTATTGGGTCCTGCGCAGCGAACGTGATTCACGACGGCACGATTCCTATCAGCTATGGGAATGCTCCCGTGGGTGTGCCGTGGGTCAGGCTCAAGCCCTCGTCCGCGCGGATCTTCGCCGTTCTCTTTTTCAGCCACCGCCATTCAGACGGCACGTATACACTGATGCACAGCGGCGGCTGGATGCCCGACGGCGGGACCACGAAGATCCTCTGGGTGATCGACAACTCCAAGGCGGGAAGCACGTTTTCGATCCACGGGACCAACCTGACCGGCAGCGGCACGTACAGCATGCGGAGCCAAGCTCGTGGCCCACTGGATCAGGCTATGATTCCCTCAATCATCAAACTCCCGACACCCGGCTGCTGGCGGTTGATTGTCACCGTTGGTAAGGTGAAAGGGATCGCAGTCATGAGAGTCGTACGCGGGGGGTGGGCCGCTGCTCCCTCTATGTCGGAACACCGGATCGGGCAAACTGCGACGGCGCTCCCCTTTGATCAGGTGCTCATGGCCGGCGGGTATGGCTGCACGGATCGGGCGCTGTCGAATGTCTGCGCTACGACGGAGGTCTTCGACTCCCGGCTCAACGCGTGGAGAGACGGAGGCAGCCTTCTGACAGATGCTGTGGGGCACACCACTACGTCCCTGGCCAACGGAGAGGTCCTAGCTGCCGGCGGTACACTCGGGCTTCAGACGGAGCTTTACGACGAGCCGAATGTGCGGTGGCTACCTGCGGCCAAGCTCCTCTTCAGTGAGTCCTACGGGACGGCCACGTTGCTCTCGAGTGGCAAAGTGCTGCTTGCCGGCGGATACGGCTGCCGGGGTTCCGTCTGCCGGCCGCGGCGTGCGGTTCAAGTTTACGATCCTGCAACCAACCGCTGGAGCCTCACGGGCAGTTTACGTGAAGCACGTTTCTTCCATACCGCAACCCTGCTGCCTAATCATCAGGTTCTTGTGACCGGTGGTGAGGGATGCGGCCGCTCACTAATATGCGCAAGCGCTGAGCTCTACAATCCGGCTACCGGAAAATGGGCCTTCGGCCAAGGGAATGGGCGTTCCGCGGGAGGAGCAGACGGCGACACTGTTGCGTGACGGGGAGGTGTTGGTGGCCGGCGGATACGGCTGTTTCCCCTTGAACGTGTGTGCCAGCGCTGAGATCTACAACCCTCGGACGGGCAAGTGGCGCAGTACGGGTAGCATGCTCGCCGCTCGCGCCGGGCATACTGCTACCCTGCTTCCCAGCGGTAAGGTGCTGGTGGTTGGCGGATATGGTTGCGAGGCCGCACATTGTGGGACCCTTGCAAGCGCGGAGCTGTACAACCCGACGACCGGGACGTGGCACGCGGCCGGCGCGATCGGAGCACCGCGAGAGTATCAGACTGCCACGCTGGTTTCTGGCAAACGAGTGCTTATCGCCGGTGGCAGCCGAGGCTGCTCGGTTGCAGGCTGCAGGGCTCTTTCGACTACCGTTTTTCATATCCCTCAGGTTGGACAGCAATCAGTCGCAACGACAGGGCCGGTACTCCGGTCCTCACAACCACTAAGGTGCAGGACGACCCCTATTCAGACCAAGCCGGTTCCCGGAGCCAGGTTTCCCAGAGTCCCATGGGTTGATGCGGGTCCTCGGAGCGCACCAATTCGCGGCTTCCTCTTTATTGGAGACCGGCTCATACACACTGATGGGCAGATGCCGGATGGTTCCGCGGCCAAGGTCGCATGGTTCAATGACGCCGGAGGGGCTAACGTACGGATTTCCGGCAAGGTGCTCCAAGCCCACGGATGGAGTAAGAGTATCCCGCTCCGAAATGGCCGTCCGATTTTTCCGCGACCGGGATGCTGGCGGGTCGATGTGAGCTCTGGAGCAGCACACGGGAACGTGACATTTCTGGTCGTAGGAGACTGATTCCCCGGCCATAGCGGCAATCGATGATCGGTACGAGCCAACCCAACTTCAGCAGGCAAACAAGGAGGATACATGCCAGGGATACAGTTACCGGCTAGGGTCACGGCCAGTTTGATGCTGCTGTCGATAGCGTTGGGCCGCTGCAGCTCCGACGACTAGCGCCGCTGGACGTAACGCAGGTGTCTCACAAGCATTCGTCATCTCCGCCGATGCGCCGAGTCGCACCGCGTCGGTGGTGCGCTTTGATGGCGCAAGCGGCTCCGTCCTCAAGCGGCGGATGCTGTCGTACGCAACTGGGACAGCTTCGCCCGATATGCTTTTGTCCGCAGATGGCCGGCGCCTTTATCTCGCGAAGGGTGTTGACACGCGATCCGGGGCCCTCCGGCAGGAGGTGGCGTTGCTTGATCCAGCTACTTTGCGCACGAAGGCGGTCGCCAACGTGCCCGACAGGATTCGTTACATCGGGCCAGCGCCGGGACCAACAATGGCCCTCTCGCCGAACGGCCGCCGGTTGTTCGTCTATAGCTACGACTATCATTCTCCGGGCAATGAGGATGACTGGCTAGTCGTCATCGATGCCAAAACCATGCGTGTTGAGCGAACGCAGACCCACTTCCACAACTGTGGGGCCGAGCGGATGGCCACCTCCCGTAGGTCTGTTCTCGTGCTGTGCGATCGCACGGCCGGGGCAGCGTCAGGCCCACCTCCGACGCTGTATTTTGTCGATCCAGTAACCGCCAGGATCACGCGCTCGTTGGTGCTGCCGGACCTGAATGCTCCATTCAGCAATCTGACGATGTCCCAGGACGGCAAGCTTGCCTTCGTGGCCGGAGCCGATCTCGGTCTCATCGTTGTCAACACGCAATCCCACCAAATCGTTCACGAGGTAACAAGCGGGCAGCTCACCGGCAAGGTCTCTGGCGTGCCGAGCACCGCTGAATCTCACAGCTCTCGGTTCTTGTTTGCTGCGATTACCGAGGATCAGGGTGGCATTGCGGGGCGGCTGAACATCTACTCACTGCCTTCTCTGCAACAGCTGGGTAGATTCGACGTCCAGGCCGAAGCCAGGATCTTCGCCGCAAGGAACGGTTTCTACTCCGTTCCCATGTCAGGGTCGGCGAGCGCCCAGCAAAACATCGTCAGATCCACGGTCGTGTTGAGCCGCCGAGAGCTGGACAACAAAGTTGTCCTGAGGGTAAAGGGCGCGGTCTACAGCTTCGTTGCGGCCCCGTAGAGGGGTGACGTATAGCTGATGCGGCTGGAGGCACCTGGCGGGTTTTTAAAGCCCCTTTCGCGTACACTGTTTGGTTGGCATGCGTTTAGCCGTCTATGAGTACGTGTTAGATGTGCCAAGCTTTCGTTAAGGGCACTCGAAACGATCCTTTCTAGGTCCTCGGTGCACAGCGCAGGTGATAGCTGGGCTGCAATGGGCCGAGGTCTCCATGACGCCCGGGCAAGCCCTTTTGGCTGGGGCGGCCAGAACTGCATGTTCGCGCCTTGTGTCGCATTGGAGTATGGGTCTTCGTTGACGTGATCAGCGAAGAACGCCGCATGAACATGACCAAAGGAGAAGGCATGACGCAAAGTGCTAACGAGACAACCTGACGTCGCCGACCACTTGCGGGAGCTTAGGCGGGAACAAGCTGAAGTCCGGTCTCGCCTTGTCGAGGCGACCAGGGAAGTCGCCGCCCTCACCGCAGAGCGACCTACGAGAGGCCGCCCAAGCTCGGCTGGAGGCGCTGAGAACCGAAATGGTAAGACTCAACGGCGAGATTCAACAGACCGAAGCAGAGCTCAACCGGGCGGGCGACAGACAGAGGATATTCCTAGGCACCTGTGGCGGCGGAGCCAACTCAGCGAAAGGGTTCCTCGATCCCCCGGAGGACGCGCATCCTTCCTTTGCGGCCGTTTACCCATCCATCGAGATCTGGGCGGAAGATGGAGATCTAATCCTGCAACTACGTGCGAACCCGCCCGACGCCTTCCCAAACCCGGAAAACCTCCTCGATGGTCTGATCAGTTTCGGGGAGCTGAGAACCAAGCGGAGCTTACTGCTTCAGACCCTCAGCCTTTGGGGCGAACTCGCCGACAGCCTCATCGACTGTGCGGATCTACTGATCAGGCGCTACGAGGAGGCGGAGGGGTCAGGCATGAGCCTAGACTGACCGCTGCGCCCCGAGGGGGAGTACCGCCCTGAAAAGATCCAGAGCGAGCAACACGCAGGGGTATACTCGCGACCCGCGCGGCACCATTGAGTTGGCATATCCAAGGGGTGAAAGGGCCGGACGCATCCGCACGCTGCGCTGGGCGGCCCTTAGCCCCTCGCTCCGACAAGCCCGGTCGAACCATTTTGGCTGAGGGCTGCTGCCGACCCGAATTTAGAATTCTTGTTCAGGCCACGAGCGGTCAGTGTGGCAAGGCGGGGAGGACGGGAGGCGATGCCTTCTGGGCTGCACCGATCGCTATGGAGGGGAACGGGTGTCGCGCACTGGAGGCGAGGACCATGCGACGGCGGTCTTCGACCCAAGGTTCCTGGATTGCTTCGCTGGATTCCTCATCGCTGGCTCCGGATCGCTTCGGTCGGTATCCGTATGAGTCCCGATGGAACACACCGGTTCCACATCCATCATCCCCAAGATCGCTCACATCGCTCTAACACTCTGATAGGCATCGATGACTGCACAGCTCCACACCGATCGTTCGTTGGCCGTCTGACACTCTCCTAGGTTCCTGCGGCATCGTTGGAGTCTTCGTTTTCGCGTGCGGCGATTCCGGTCGCTTTCCTTTGGACGAAGAAGACTGCCATGAGGATCACTGCTAGACCAATGAAGACCATTCCCAAAATAGTCATCCAGACGGGGTGGGATGATGTGGACTGGGGTGTATTGTTGTGAGAAACTGCCGTCGGGCTACCGCTCGTTGCCGCAGGGGTGCCCACGTTGGTGCAGCGCCCCATCACACACGTCCCCTTCCCCGGCCTCCCGTTACCACCGGTGCCTTTTTGGGTCGGTAGCGGCACGTTAAAGTCCCGCAGGATCTGCTTCCGGGACAGGGTTCGGCTGCCAGGCCCTTTCAGCAGCCTAACGGCTCGCACTGGAATCGTGACTTTGCCGTACACGAAGCCGTGCACGGCAAAGCTTTTGTTGACGTGAAAAACGCTGTCGAGATTCATGACGCCTCCAAGCGCAGCTCCTTGCCCGGTGAGACGCAGGATCATGTGCTGGACGCCTTGCGGGGCGATAAACGCTTCGGCCAACATCATCCCGGTATAAATAATGCGATCGGACGGTGCTACCACAATTGCCTGCCCCGTGAAGAAGCCGCCCAGTGTCGTGGAGAGTTGGATGTTGGGGTGGATAAGATCCGGAAGAATCGGGGTCGTATCGGGCTTGAAATTCTCGAGATAGGCATCGAGGATAAGCGTCATTGGCGGGGTGTGAGGCGAGCGCAGGGTGGTTTGGATGATTACGCGCTCAATGGGGTCAAAATCCGGCTCGAATCCGGCAGGGTAGTACCAGATGACGTTCCCAGCAAAGGTCCCGTGGAACTTGGCTGTAGACGCGGCGGCCGCGCTAGCACCGCACGGAGATACGACTGCAAGCGCCAGAATGGCCGTGACGATGGCCAGAGCGAATTTCATCTCTCAGTGTTGTAGCACCTCGTTTCTTCCATTTTCGCGTACCGAACTCGCCTCGCCCGACGGCCTGATTTGCAGCTTATCGGGCGTGTTGTTATCAAGCGTCCGACTCAGACGAGGTGAGCGCCTCCGGGGCGGCTTGGTCGGAGCAGCGGCGGACAGCAGAGGCAATCGGGGAATAGCTCATCGGTGCGAGGGTCTTGGGAGACGCCTGGAACCAGACGACTACCCAACGTCACGACCGAGCACCGTGCCGCCAGAGCCGACGGCGTAGCACCGCGTGGAGTCGGGGCAAGAAATTCCGGTCAGCCAGTTATCGGTGGGTGATAGCTGGAGAGCCCATGAATTGCCTCCGTTTGCCGTCGCGAAAACGAATCCATCTGCGTCGACAGCAAAGCAATGCTTGGTATCCGAGCATGCGACGCCGTCGAGGATAGCTGTGAGCTGAAAGTGGTTCGCTGGAATCTTTTGGGAATGGTCTCGCCAATGGTTGCCGCCATCGTGCGTAACGAGTATCGTGTCGACGAATTGGTCCGGTGAGCAGCCTGAGGCGCCATGAGCGCACGCGATACCCACCACGACACACATGTTGGCTCCGACGCACCTTATGCTCTTGAGCGTGGCGTTGCCGCCGAAGTACGGGTTCTTCTGCACTTTCCATGTTTTGCCCGCATCGCCTGTCTTCGCAATCCAGCCTGGAATTCCCGCCGCATAGCAGATCTTTACAGTTGGGCAGGTTATGGTCTCGGGCTGAACGTTACTGGTGTCATGCCGGCGGTAGGCGATGTTCCAGGTGACACCCCCGTTTGTGGTGTTCATGATGACGGTGTCGGCGGCGCCGCGGCAGTAAGTCTTGGCGAGGCATCCGGTGGCCGTGACGAAGCAGGTGCCGGCAGAAGGACACGATATGCCGGTCAGGGACACGTGGGTTCCGGTTGCCGGATTCTTTTGACTGGTCCAGGTTGCGCCGCGGTTTTGTGTCTTGAGGATCATCCCCTTTGAATTGATGTGATTGACGACATAGCAGACGGAAGTAGTTGGACAGGAGAAGGCGAGCGGGTACGCCGTGATGCCTTTCCCGAAGCCGTGACTGTGCCAGGTGGTACCACCATTGGATGTGGTCATGACTCCGACGCTTGTCAGAACTGTGCATGCCGTCCGGTCGTGACAATCGATGGCGCGATTGAAGTCGCGTGGCGCGGTAGTGTAGTCCTTCCAGGGCTGGCCGGGTTCAGCGGATAAAATGCGACCTCCCCGGCCCACGCCAAAGCACGTTCCCGAGCCGGCGCATCCCAGGCCCGCGAGGGCGTCGAAGCCGGACGGGCTCTGCCTGGACCAGACTATTCCGCCATTCTTCGTCTCATAAAGGCCATCGCCCCCGAGGGTCACGCAGGTCATCGGATTTCCGCATGCGAGCCAGCCAAAATTGGGGCGCGTCGATGCCTTGGGAGTGATGGTCTCCCACGTCTTCGCCCGATTTGTCGTCTTGAAGATTCCGCCATACGCGCTGACGTAACACACGGTTGGACTTGGGCATGCGATGTCGCTCGCCGACACGTTTTTGCCAGGAAGCACCGAATGCTTCCATGACTTTCCGCCATCGCCGGTCTTTCTGATGACGTTAGTGTAGTCGACAGCAAGGCACGTTTTCAGAGCGGGGCAGGTGACCACGCCTAGGGAGTACGAAGCAGTCCTCACGGTCCAGTGGTGGGCCCCGTCTGAGGTCGTGAGGATGTAGTGAACCGGCTGACACTCTGTGCAGATGGGCTGAACGTATGTCGCCAGGGCGATGCACCTCTGTGGGCCGTAACAGGCGAGGCTCGAGAAGCCGTATTTGCGGTTGACAGGGCGACTTTGCCAGGATGCTCCGCCGTTGATGGTCGTGATCACAGCTCCAAAAAAGCCCACACCGTAACAACGAGCGCGGCTGGGACAGGTTAATGCGCTGATGTCTCCCGAGGTAACCCTGCTCAACGTGGCGCCAGTGTCGTCCGTTGTCGTTGGTTGCCATGACGGTGCCGTAGTTGCCGGCCACCATGCAGCGTCCGGGAACGCACGATACAGCATTTAGCTGATTGCCCTGTGGCAATGGATTGATCCAGTGCCATCCCCGATTCACTTGTGGTGCCAAAAGAAAAGAGGGGTGAGTCGAGCCGACGTTCAGAGGTAGGGATCTCCCGTGTATGCCGCCAGAAGGAACAAAGCTCGTTAGGCAGAGTGTCAAGCCGACGGCGGCTATGAACAGCGGTCGAAAGAGGACCATTTGGGCTCCTTGCTCGGGCTGGATCGCGGCTTTCAACGTTGTTCTCAGCTTGATCGGTCAACTCCCGCGTCTGCTTGCACGATCCCGTGGCTCGCCGGCGCGGACCGCGGCCTACGTCTATCCTAGATGTATCACCAAGAGGTTAGCCTCAGGTCTAGACCCGATCTTCCAGATCGGCCTGTAAGAACGGGCCTGGTGCGTACCGCCGGCAAGCAAGATGCTGTGTGGTGACGTGAGCCAAAGTGATTTGACCGGCGGCGGGAAGCATTACAGTACCTTACCGAAGTCGATAGAGGACAACAGACAGAGAGTTCAACCCGCCGGCGAGCGCGCGGAGACCGTGGCGGTCAACGCTCAGAGCGGCGCTTCCACCAGCCCTGTGTGGTGACTGCAGCATAGCGTGTGGCCTGGCTGAGCTAGACCAGCCAGCCGCAGGTTTACGGTACAGGTACGCGATGATTCCCGTTCGAATCACTCCACTCAGGACCGTCCTTCCGTCGCCGCTGAGTGCAGCCAGTGGCGCGAGGTTACTTTGCGTGTTGCCTGGTGCTGCAACTCGGATATTGGGAGCGAAATGGCCATGCCACCCTGTTTGCGGCTGACGGAAGAGATATGTAAAGCCCTGATCGGCGCCAAACGCATGACCGCCTGCCTCGTCCATTCCCACCGTCGAGGCGAAGGAGCTGGAGATCCCAAGGCCATGCTTGATGGTCGGGAGTAGTACCGCCACAGGGCGGACGGAGCCCTTCCACGTGGTTCCTTTCCGCAGAAAGATGTCCAGGGTTCCCGCACCGCAGCGGCTGGTTGGCGTGAGCTGCCGGGCGTACGAGCATGGCCCACTCGGCGCATCCTCTGCCACGACCGCGCTACCTTTCGCGTTAATCGCCGAGGACGACCCGATACCGCCACCGGCAGCGAGAACGGCGTTTGGCTTTGAGCGGTTCGACCAGCCGCGGGTCCCAGCCACGTACACGAGGTCGGTTCCGGTCTTACCCGATCTGACGTTGCCGATCACGGCGGTGCGACCATCACCGCTCAGGGCTATCGAGCGACCAAAGCCGGATCCTGGCGGCAGCTTGGCGCGCGTGAGCACCGCGACGGGACGCTCCGAGCTCGTCCAGCCCGATCGTGGCCGTCTGAATACAAACGCCTGAGTACCTTCAGTGCCATAAATGCTGCTACCAAGGCAATAGAACCATCAGCTGAGATCGCGACAGAGCTGCCGAATTCGTCACCGGGTCGCGGATTCGGTTCCGAGACAACTGCGGTAGGAGAGTGACTGGAACGCCACTTGCCATTCCGGCGAACAAAAACGAACACCTTGCCCGAGCCCATGCCTCTTGCTCCGGCGATCGCGGTCGAACCATTTTGGCTGAGGGCTACTGCCGCCCCGAATTTCGAACTCTTCGTGAGGCCGCGAGCGGTCAGTGTGGCAAAGGGCCGCATAACGGGAGGCGATGCGTTAGCGGATGCACCGGTCGCTACGGAGCGGAACGGGTGTAGCGCACTGAGGGGCGAGGACCGAAGCGACGATGGTCTTGGACCATGGTTCCTGGATTGCTTCGCTGATTTCCTGATCCCTGTCTCCGTACGAATCGATCTCGTGGTGGGCGATACTCTCGCTTGCACTTGTACTCTACTCCTCTATGTATACGTGCGTCGAGCGAAATAGCGGACAGGTTAGCCCGAGTGATTTAGTCGGAGTATTGAAGCAACCAACCCGAACTCCACCGCATGGTGCTCGTGGTGCGCATAACTGCGGGTTATATAGAGACCCGGATTCCTCTTCAATTCGCGGGATAGCCTTTCCTCACCCCTGGCACCGACCTACGGCTCAAGAGCGAGAGGGCCATTTCTCGAAGGCATCATTCAGTCGCTCAAGGATGTAGGAAATAGAAGTGGTCACCACCCGTGTCCACTGGGAATGTGATGTTCGAAACCGACTACGTGCTTTGGCTGCGTACAATTAGCGCTCTTGCAGCTGCCCGACCAGTCGTAACAGAGGAGCAGCTACAAGCTCCGGATCTGTGAGCACACACAAGTGATGGCTCATCAGTTCGATGGTGGGCCAGCCGAGCTCCTTCGCCTCGCGTGCCGGCTGCTCGTACGCCTCACTCAGCTGCAGATATGCACTTGGGGCGTAGGGACCCCTCGCCTCGTCTGGATAAACTTCCTCGAACATCGCTAGTGGCACCCTTGGGCAGGTAGCAGCGAAGCGTTCGCGGGCCTTTCGATCTGGAAACATCTCGGCCAGCCCGTCGTCGCCCCACCATTCGGACCACGGTGGCAACCATCCGTCGTTAGCCATGTCCCGAATCTGAGCAGCCACTTCGGAAGGCACCGTATCAATCCAGCTCTGGCCCGGACACGGAAGCCCGGCATCGATGAATACGTAGCCCTCAACGTGGCCGCTCATGCTACCCGCCAGCGTCAGAAGAGGACCGGTGCCGCTATGACCAACCAGGATGACGGACCGGTCTGCCGCGCTCTCGGCGATGCGCCTAGCCTGCCGACTGCAGTAGGGTGGGCCCGCATCCATAGTATCCGTGAGATTCGGGATCACAACACGTTGATCCTGCTGCACGAGTGCTGGAGCCAACCTATCCCAGATGCCGGGACTGACTACGGGACTGTGCACGAGCACGAGACAGTCAGCCATAGATCTCTTATATCACCCCCGGGGCCAGATCGCCGCATACGTGGCGCGGGGCAGATCCACGTCGGGGATATCGCCGGTCGTGAACGCAGACCTATTGGAATTGACACAGAGCCTCAAACCCGAGATCGCACTGACGACACCACCAGCAGCAAGTCGCCAACAGCTGCCGCAACCCTTGCAAGGAGGCACGTTCAACATATCCTTTCCTAACGAAGCTCACGTTGGTGGCCAGCGGGACCTCCAGGCGGAGATCGACAAAGCAGTTGGGGGACAGGTAGTGGCGCCTATCCGCAGGACATCGGAGAAGCTTTGGATGCTGGGTGTAATACGCGCAACTTTGCGGCGCACCCAATGCTAGATACAGCAGATCAAATCATCGATGTCGAAAAGGACGAGGCTGAGCTAGCACTCGCAACAGTCGCGGCCCATTTCGATGGCATCTCATCGGGCCGGCACGAAGAGCTAAGACATTGAGCAAGATCCAGAGTAAACAGCGGGAAGCTGCCAGAGCGGTTAAGGCTTTTCGCCGCCTTCTTAGGCGAGCACCGCAACGGTGACGAGTGGTCAGAGCCGAGCCTCTTTCCATCGAGCCTACTGGCGAGCTACCCAGCAAGCGTTCTTGGAAGGGCATTGAAGTGGCTGCTCCGTACGACAAAACAGTTCACCCATCGGCGAGTTCCGGCTGTGCCTGAGGTTCCGCCCCGCCGGTGGCTGGTGGGCATGGTTCCTGCTGCACTTCGGGCGTTCTGCACGGCGTCCTCCGGTTTCGTCGATCTGTCACATCAGAGTCCTCTCACGGGTCACAGAAGTGAACCCCCATGCACCACCAATGTGACATAGAAGAAAGGAACAGTCATGCGCGTCTTGGTTATAGGAGCCCGTGGTGCCATCGGCACCCATCTTGTTCCTCAGCTGCGAGCACGGGGACACAAGGTCATCGGGACGTCCCGCTCATCCAGAAACGCCGAGCGCCTGCAGGCGCTCGGTGCTGAGCCGGCCGTGCTAGATGTGCTCGATGCCGAGGCAACCCGCCAGGCGGTTGCCTCTACTCGGCCCGACGCCATCATTTATGAGGCGACGGCGCTCTCAGAGTTGAGCGACTTCAAACACTTCGACCGCAGCTTTGCTCAGACCAACCGGCTGCGAACCGAGGGGACAGACAACCTACTCGCCGCCGCCCGGGACGGTGGTGTGCGCCGTATCGTCGCCCAGAGCTACGCTGGACCCCTCCGCTACGCCCGTGAGGGCGGGGCGGTCAAGAGCGAGGACGATCCTGTCGACCCAGCACCACCGGCCGCGGCGCGTCAGACGGTCACTGCGATGAACCATCTCGACCAGGCAGTCACGGCCGCCGGCGGTATCGCGCTGCGCTACGGCAGCTTCTACGGCGACCCCGACGATGGCCTCGTGGCTGCCGTACGCGCTCGGAAGTTCCCGATCGTCGGCGATGGGGGAGGCGTCTGGTCGCAGATCCACCTGGACGATGCCGCTGCTGCGACTGTCCTGGCTCTCGAGCACGCGGGACCTGCCATCTACAACATCGTCGACGACGAGCCAGCGCCGGTGCGCCAGTGGCTGCCGGAACTGGCGAGCATCGTCGGCGCCAAAAAACCACAGCGGTTCCCTCGCTGGTTGGCCCGACTCTTCGCGGGCGAGGTCCTCGTGGTCATGGCTACCGAGGCGCGTGGCGCCTCGAACGCGAAGGCCAAGCGCGAGCTGGAATGGATGCTGCGCTACCCCAGCTGGCGTCAAGGCTTCAGAGCAGCCTATGGCCAGCAGCAGGAGGTCACAGTGGCTACTGTCCAGCCAACATCTCTCAGTAAGACGGGGTGAAGCTGTGACAGGACAGAGAGGAAAGGAGAGTCCATGTCATGTCAGACGCAAGGATGCACGATCTCCTCGTCCGCTATTACGACGAAATCTGGAACCAAGGGCGGCTGGAGGTATGTGACGAGCTGATCGCGCCCGATTACGAGAACCACAGTGCTCCGCTACCTGATCTGCCTCCAGGACCAGATGGTGCAAAGCGGGTCGTGCTCGCGGTGCGGCGCGCCTTCCCGGATGTGCACTACACGATTGAGGACATAGTGCTCGGCGAGGACAAGGCGGCGTTGCGGGTGACCATGCGAGGCACACACCGAGGAGAGTTCCTCGGTGTAGCACCGACCGGGCGGACGATCGAGGTGCAGGAGCTCCAGATCGAGCACCTGCGCGACGGCCAGATTGTTGCCCACTGGCACCAAATCGACGACCTAGGTCTGCAGCGCCAGCTCGGCCTGCTTCCTCACTAGCCCCGCAGTCAACGGGGCTGCTCGAGGGAGGGGGACATCTTCGACGCCATGCTGAAGCTGGAAGATAGCGTCTGAGCTTGGGAGGTCGTACTCAGACGCCGCGACCGCACCTCTGCGAGGATGCGTGACGTAACGACCACCATAAACGTTGTACTGCACAATGTTGTGTGAAGGCAGTCGGTAGTACCAGAACGAGTCGCTGGTGGTGCCGCCTGCCAGAAGACACAAGACAAAGGGATGGATACAGATGGAACAGAAGGCTACAGATGAACGGTCCTCGACCGAGGACTACCTCGTGGTCGAGCGAGACGGGCTCCGTGATGCGGAGCTGCAAGGCTGCGAGTATGGAGAGGTCAATGTCTCGCTGATCTTTGTCGATGCTGCACCCGGTGAAGGGCCTCGTCTCCACCGGCACGCATACGAGGAGATCTTCATCATGCTGGAGGGGCAGTCCCGGTTCACAGTGGGCGCCAATACCGTCGAGGCGCGAGCCGGCCAGATCATCATCGTTCGAGCCGGCGTCGCTCACAAGTTTGTCAATTCCGGTGAGGGCCGTCTTCGCCAGATAGACATCCACCCCAGCGGCACCTTCGTCACCGAGTGGCTTGAGGACTGACAGATGAAGAGAGGTGGCTCGGTCATTGGGGCGCGGGCAGGAGCTTGGCACGCTGCCCCAGACACTCATTGACGAGCCGGACTGCAATCGAGCCCTCGCCGACGGCGGCCGCCACCCGCTTGACCGAGTCACTGCGTACGTCTCCAGCCGCGAACACACCGGGCAAGCTGGTTTCCAGAAGGTAGGGGTCGCGGTCCAGCGCCTTCCACCGTGGATCCCGACGAGTCTGTTGCTCGAGAGGCGATCCGGTCAGGACGAAGCCGTGGTCGTCCACCTGGACGGTCCCATCCAGCCACTCGGTATGCGGCTCGGCGCCGATCAGGACAAACAGAGCGGACGCGGCGACGGTATGCCGGGTAGCGCTAGAGAGATCTTCGATCACGACGCGTTCGAGGCGGTTCTCACCACCAACCTCACGCACGGCGCTCTGCGAGAGGATGTCGATGTCCGGGTGCTGCTCGACCCGGTCAATCAAATACTGCGACATGCTGCTGGCGAGATCGCCCCCTCGGATGACAATGGTGACCCGGTGGCCGTACTCGGCGAGGGCGACGGCCGCCTGGCCCGCCGAGTTTCCGCCCCCGACGATCAAAGCCGGCTCGCCAGGGCTGACCTCATCCTTGGCAGCCAGCGGGGTGTAAAACACACCCATTCCCTCGAACCGTTCGAGCCCGACGGCGTCGAGCTTTCGGTAAGTCACGCCACCAGCGATGATCACGCTTCTCGCCACCAAGTCGTCGCCGCTCTCGAGGCGGATGCCATAGACTCCACCTCGGTCCGATAGCCCAGTTGCAGTACAGGGAACCAGCAGCGTCGCGCCGAAGCGCAGGACCTGGATCAGGGCCCGCTGCGCAAACTCGTCGCCACTGACCCCCACGGGAAAGCCCAGGTAATTCTCGATCCGTGAGGTGGTCCCGATCTGGCCTCCCACCCCCAGGCCGTCGAGGACCGCGGTCGCCAGGCCCTCGGATGCCCCATACACCGCAGCGGCCAGACCAGCCGGGCCGGCGCCGATGACCACCAGGTCGTACGTCTTGTCCGGCACGGGACTGGTACCGAAACCAGCGGCCCGAGCCAGCTCGGTGTTTGAGGGATTACGCAGGACGTCACCGCCTCGCATGACGACAATAGGGACTTCCCTGCGAGGGCCGAAGCTCCGCAGGCGCTGGGCCACCTCTGGGTCGTCGATATCTGCCCAAACATGGGGGAGCCGGTTCCGGGTCGCGAACTCGCGGAGACGTTGGGCATCCCGCGAGGTGCGGGATCCCACGATCGTCATCCCCGCCTGCGCCTGGACCAACCGCTGGCGTCGCTGGAGAGCCGTCCAGACAATCAGATCGCCCAACTTCTGGTCCTTGCTAATCAACGACTGCAGCACAGCGACCGGCACGACCAGGATCGAGCCAGGCTCACTGACCACCGCCGTGACGAACACGCGCTCCCCCGTGAGGATGCCCAGCTCGACAAGGAACTCGCACGCCCCAGCCGTGGTCAGCGCGCGCTCGACCCCACCATGGTGATCGACGATGGTCACGGTCCCGGACAGGATCACGATGAAGTCGTAGCTGCGGTCTCCTTCTCGGAAGAGAATTTGCCCGGCAGCGGTCTGCCGGAGCGTTCCATGTGGCTGCAGCAGGGCTATCTGCTCCTCCGTGAGCCTTGATCTCACTGGAGCCTCGATCACGGGACGCGTGCCTTGCTGCTTACTCGCGTCCCCCTTGACGTCTGTCATCTTCGCCTCCGTGTGCTCGGTTGTACCCTCAGAAGCTCACACGCGACGCGGGATGTTCGCGCCCGTTGGTAGTCTGCTCTGAAATAGCCCGACGACCTGATGTGCTCCACCCCCGGCCCACGCAGCTGCCTTGTACGGTCATGTCGATAAGCAGACCGTTTAACAAACCTTACTTACTGTCGCCTCTCTCTGCCCAGCGCGACCGCCACGCGGGCGCGTCGCCGTCCTCGGGCCAGTACTCGGTCAGCCGCCAGATGCGGCCATCGCGTAGCTCAAAGAAGGAGATGGCGCGGTCCACCCGAGCTCCGTCGGTCACCGTGACATCACTCACCGCTTCTCCCTCCCCTACCACAAGCCGGTTGATAGTGAAGCGCCAAAGACCCGCTGCCGGGTAGTGGGCGTTCACGGCCACGAAACTCTCTCGGCCTCGGAAGCGCTCGTGCGTTTGTGGCCAGTCGAGCACAAAGTCGTCATGGAGCAGCTCCCCCACAGCCTGGAAGTCGTTCGTCCCCATCGTCTCCCAGAAAGCACTGATCGCGCATCGCATCTCGTCACTCACCGTGCATATCCTCCAGACCCGAGCACTGGGACCTGAGATATGAAGAGCCTCCGCCCTTAGACGTCCACTTCGCGCGGGACACGCCACTCGCTCCGCAGCATGGCAGCATAGATCTCTCCGGGCTGCGCTATCCCGTTCGTTACGTCGAGCACCGCCTGCCTCCGAGCAGCCCGGGCGGTCAGACCCGGCCGGCGGTCAGCCTCCCCCACGACCTCCCAGCGTCCGTCTGCCGTTTCACGGAGGACAACGAATCCCGGCGCCTGTTTCTCCGGCTCAGCCATCACCACTATACTACCCGCCTGGACCGGCTGGCGCCGGGACAGAGGGGCCGATCCGAGCTTCCGTAGAACTGATGGCCATCAGAGTCGAGGCATGAAAGCGGGTGGCACTCGGAGCGGGCGTGCAGAATCGTCCTCCATTTGGCGGCGACTACAGCTGTCCTCGCGGACGAGCCGTTCGTGGCCGATGAGCCGGGCGAGCTGGACGGCTTCCTCGACCCGAATTTGGCGACACTTCTGGACCGGCGCGCAGGGTTTACCGGTGGCGGCTTGCTCCGCTCGTTGTGCCGCCTTCCCATCTCTCCTTGCTCGGCTTGATACGGCACGTCACCGATGTAGAGCGGACCTGGTTCCGGCGGCGCTTCCTCGGTCAGGATCTCCCACCCGTGTACGTCCGGCCGGATCGGCTGGCTGCAGCTGGTGTACAACGCGCTTTGTGATGCAGGCGCGTTGAGCTGCGTTTCTAGAACGATGAAGTTCAAGTCGTTGGGCGTCAGTTGTTCAAAGTGCCTCGTGCCACATCAATGCGAGACTATCCCACGTCCGCCAAGCCGAGCGGTCGGATCAAGGTTGTGATAGGAAGTCACAACCTCCAGCCAATTCGTCGATGGGCCAGTGCGAGCGTGAACTTTCGAATTTCGAAGGCTAGCGGCAGGCTGGTTTCGATGTGGGGCATGCCTTCGTGACTCACAACGCAGGATTGACAGAGCAATTGTCAATGTGGCAGCACTTTTCCCATTACGGAATGCGCTTGCCACTAACGCTTCCTCGGAGTTGCCGCTAGGTTCACTAGCCGGAGAGACCACTTTGTAGACTTCTCAAAGGCCCAGCACTACGCTGCGCCGTTAGTCGCTTGTGGATAGACGAAACTTTCGTGGAGGCAAGTTTTGACGGCGCTCGTCCGACTCTTCGTGGTGGGCTTGACTCTGGTTCTCGTTCCCGGCGTGGCTCTGGCGCATTCCCATGCATCCGCGAAGCCGGCATACCGATCCGGGAACTGACTGCTCCAGCCGGCACTCGCTTTTACCCGAACGCTATTGATGGTCGGGGCCAGATCGTAGGCGAGATTTCGTCTCACGGTGGCTCGACCCAGAAGGCCGCGGTGTATGCGGGCCACCTTGTAGACGTCGGCGCGCCTCCTGGATTTGGCAACTCTGCTGGTATCGGTATCAGTTACATGGGCGCCGTCTTGGTACGGGCAGCGAACCCCGGCCGTCCCACGCGGCCGTTCGTCGCCGAACCGCACAATTCCCGCTACGTCTGGGAACGAGTTCAGACGGGAATTCGCGGTTACTACCTCAAGAGCGTCGAGGGGATCGATGCGAACGGTGACCTGGCGGGTACCGTGCAGCGGCCCGGCCACTCAGGATCGCAGCGAGCGGCCGTTTGGTTCCCAGTAGCGCAGGGCAGGTATAGCCATGCGACCATGCTCCCGACGGCGGGGCAGCGGCACGGGACGGAGGCCAGCACAATCTGGTCGGGCGGCGGAAGAGTCGTGGTCGCTGGAAGCGGCCAGCTATGGACGCGAACTGGAGGCGGCAGGTTTCGCGTTGTGTTCAATACGTTGGGCTGTCCGGGAGCATTGTTGGAGGCTATGGCAATCAGGTCTTTGCGGTTGGTACGACCGACTCCGGTTCCAACTACGGCGAGCCTGTCTCCCAGGAAGCCAGTCTCATCCTAATTTCCAGGAAGGGAGAGCCTCTTACGTCGCGGCTGGTCAATCTGACCAACTCGACCGAGCCCTATATATTCGTACGCAGCATCTCCACAGGGTGGCCGAAAGGAGGATTCGTGGCGGTGGGAGGTGCGTCGAGTGGCGACGCTCACGATGATGCTTTCATCTGGCGGGGATTGGCTGGGATGTCTGTCCATGGGGAGAGGGCGCAGCGATTGCTGCCGGGCGCGACGGCCTGGAGACTTGGCGACGCTGTTGGCGTTAATCGAACTGGTGAGATCGTCGGCACGGGAAGCATCCACGGCCGGTACGCCGCGTATTTGCTCACCCCGGCGCATCGACCGAGCTGCGCCTGCTACTGAGTCGCCGATCGTCGGATCGAGTGTTCTGCGGTGTGCGACGAGCCAAAAAAAAGATGTGAGCCGTGGTAGCCTCGACCGGGCTGATGGGCAGCTCATGATCCGTCTCGCAGGCGGTGACGAGAGCGACAATGAGTCGCGCTAGCAGTCGCACTGTCCGCCGTGGGTGTCACCTTTGCGTCTTCGATGCGTATTTGTAATCAGGAACCTCGCATGAAGGGGAGATAGGATGATACGATCCTCGTCAGCCCGACCTCGTGGCGGGGCCAAACGCTGGGTCTTGGTCGGAATCGGGATAATGGCAGCCGTCGGTTGCATTTTTGCTTTCCTGCTTGCCGCCACACCGCTGGTGGATTCGAGCCGCAGTCCAGCTGCAGCAAACGCCCCGGTCAGCCCTGCTCCCTGTACCACCACCGTGCACGGTATGGTGTTTGGCCGATCCACGTTGACCGCCAGTTTCATCCCGGCGAAATTCCGGCTCACCTCCGGCAATCTGACCGACTTCACGTACAGCTTGGAGAGCGGCACAACCAGCCCTCCACATGTCGAGATCAGCCTGTCAAACTTCAGGGCAGGGCTCAACGGGGGCGTTGGCGGCCTCTCAGTACCAATCAAGGTGCGTGTCCAAGGACAGCCCGCGTTGCTGGAAAACGGAGCCTCTCGTGGGATGCCCTTCATTGGCGTGTACTGGAAGCAGGGTTCGGCCCATCTCCTGAGCGTTGTCGGCTACAAGTTGTCGAAGTCGATGCTGCTGCGAGTTGCGGCCCACGTCCATGCCCGCCTGGGTGGTGAAATTCCGCTGCCGCTAAATCCAGGCCACCTTCTCTCCCGCGAGGCTGCGGTATCCGTAGCCCGGGACTCCATGCCCTTCCATCCAGGCCGCACCAGGGCGAAACTTTCGTCGTGGACGGAGGTGCTCGGTCTCCTTCCGGAAAAGTTCCGCGTGCCGAGCAGCTTCGACCCGACGCCATGGCACCCGATCTGGGCAGTCATGGTGACGCATGGCGGGCACCTGCCACGTCTCGTTCTGATCAACGCCCACTCCGGCTGGCCTGACGTTCTCGGCTAGTGCCGGCGACCGCTCCCGCTGGTTCGAAGCGCTCACCGATCGAGACCCGACGCTTCACCGCGGCTGCCCGGGCGGGACCAGTGCTCGTCTGCCCTTCGGCATCATGACCAGACACGAGGATGCCTACACGCTTCGTAACTCTGGGGGATCTAGTCTGCTTCACGGCGTTCGAGTCAAGAACGTCGTCATCATGAAGCTCACGACCATCTCGGCGATTCACTACATCGGATGCACGAAACAGGACTGCGGGCCGTACGACCTCTTGTGGCCGCGGATCGAGGTGACTCAGGCGCCGCCTGGGAAGACGCTGCCGTGCCCTCCGCCGTGGGCTATGGGTCCAAGTGGTAACCGTCATGGCAGGCCGACGAAGCAGTATTTCTCGATCTCGGCCGGAGGCAACTCGGAGTCTGGCTGCGGACCGCTCCTGCGCTGGGTCTCTCGGCTTAGAGACCTGGCGCCGGCTCCCCACGGGACGGCGGCCTCATAGAAGAGGCATTCCGCGTTACGTCTGGCTGCTAGTGGCCATACAAGGACTGTGACTTATCGTTGCCGTTGCACACCGGGGTTGGATTGGTGGAGACGCTGAAACCGGGGTCGCTTGGGTACCCTTCACACGGAGCTGTCGCCCATGCATGCGCGGCCGCACCCATGCCTTACTGGCTTCGAGCGTGGCCGCTCTTGCTCGGATTGCAGGTGTGACTGGCACAGTAACGATAGAAGACCATGCCGACCGCATACCAAACCGCCAAATCGGAGTCTGAAACGGCAAGTGGCTTCCCGCGTAGTCGAAAGTCATGACAGTACGGCAGAACGTACACCACTGTGGCAATTTCCTTGTGGGATTTGAACGCTAGAGTAGCTTGCCCCTGATTTGGAGAAAAGCAGGTATGTGGCAGCACATCCATGGTGGCGCTGGTATCTAATGCGCCGAGAATGGTGTCGAGTGAATTCTGGTCGTGCAAACTAATCCGGTAGGTGCGAGACGGGGTTGGTGAGTAGTCGATTGTCAAACTGGCCTGGGGGTCCGGCACACGATATGCCTTCGTTCGCTTCGGAGGGCTTATCGCCTGGGCATAGTAGACAACAACGCTGCGCGTGCTAGAGATCCCCTGCACGGCCATGGAGATGAACAGGGCCGGCGTCGTCGGCGACTGATAGCCCATCTCTGCATATCCTTGACTGTAGGGATGTTCCCACGCCCGTTGGTACCCACAGGCGCTGAATGCCCGCTTGTACCAGGTTGACAACTTAGCATGTCCAGCGGGGGCGAGGTACTTGCGAACGGAGGTTTTGACGTACCTCTCGGAGACTAGTGGACCCCGCGTTCCTCTCCCCACGTGCTTGTAGGTTCGAATGGCCTTTGCGTACAGTGGGGCCTCGGCCGCTACGGGATCGACGACGATATCACTCGGCGGAGCTGGGTATGCTGGGTCCCGCTTCCCATCAAGTCCGAGCACACCCGGCTGCAGGCTCAGAACGACGGCATCACAAGTCGTGTGCGGCCGGCTAACGGCTTGTCGGCTCACGCCCGATGACCGTTGAGCGTGCGCTCGCCCCGTTGCTGGGTTCACCACAGCGCAAAAGATGAGTAGAGGTAAAAGAAGAGTGCGTTGCAGTTTCGGCACGGACACTTCGAATCTCCTGAGGTGGTCTATATGTGTGTTTGGCAGCAGGGATTGCTGGCGGATCAGTTTAGCTTGGGTTTGAGGGTACGTTAGCTCTTATCCAGGAATGAGAGGCTTGCTGCACAACCGACAGACAATCAATGGGTTGCACAACCGCTTGGATGCTGGAGGGTGTCAGTCAGGCCCTAATCCGTTGGGGGCTTGGTCTGCCTTCGTCTGAGATAGGCCTGGCGTAACGGATCTAGATCCTGGACTTGTGCTGCTTGGTCAGCCATCAAGCGGGGTGGGGGCAGCATGCCCGACTCCGAATGACACCGTAGGGGGCTCGACCGGGTCTGCTAGGTCGGCAGCTTGGTACACGTGTGGCTGGAGCAGAAGCGGTACGCGACTAAACCGGCAGCATACCGCGCCGCACCTCCAACATCGACGATGGGCGGTCCATTTCCAACCAGCAGGTCTCCGCAACCAGGGAGGAACGTGACTTTGGAGGTTGATCCGTTACTTCGTGTGAAAAGCGCGGTCCCCCCGACGGGATTATTGACGCAGCCGTGCAGGACTGTGTCGACTGTGTGGGATGCCGAGACTGCCGTCGCCAGGAACATCAGGGACCAACGATAGGTGATTGTGACGCTATACTCACTGCGTCCGTCGGGCAAGACGTAGTTGATGCGGACGCTTCGGAGCGAGCCAGTGATAAGAGATGAGCTCGGGCGCGGCGGGCCCGAAATAACTGCGGCGAACAGTACAACGATGGACCGGGTGGATGACACAGGCTTGAGGCTGACGGAGATCGTCAGGGACGGAATGGTCGGGGACGAGTACTGAATGGTGGCATACCCGCCCTGCAGCGGTCGATAGTACTGGAGCTTGTAGGCGCAAGCGCTCATGGCGCTTCTGTACCAAGCCAATGCTGCCTCTTCAGTCAAAGGAAGAGAAAACTCGGCGACTCCGGTCTTGATGTACTTGGAGCCTGGGTTGGGGCCCCTCATGACTTCAGGTAGGCTTCTGGTTGATTTTGCAGAGGGTTGGTACAACGGTGCCTGAGCTGCGACAGGGTCGCGAGGCATGTCGGCCGGAGCCGGTGGAAACGAGTGATCCGGGCTCCCATTGATTTTCACCATACCAGGTCTGAGACTCATCGTTACTGCTGCGCACGGGGGTTGCATTGGTGGAGACGCTGAAGCGGCGGTTCGCCTGGCTTCTCTTGACATCGTCCGGGTTGCCACTGCGTGCGGGCTCGGCTTCTCAAATCGGCGGTGGGTGCGTCGCCACCCGCGTGAAGCCGACCGAGGGGATGACGTGGAAGGGGCTTTCCGAGCTGGGACTTTCAATTGCACGGCACCCCAGCATTCCATGCCACCGGACAGCTCAATGCCACAAGCACCGCTGTTTCCCCTTGCCGACACGGCTCTAAATGACCCGCTTGGTGGCGAAGCTTGTCCACAGATTTGGATGTCCTCGCCGTTTCTGCACGAGTTGTCACCCCAGCACGAGAGAGCATGAGTTCGCACGGATGGCGCATCCGAAGGTCTCGCCAACGCTGACCCGGAGGTACCGCCCGGAGGGCGGCCGGGACTTGCCGTAGGAATTCGATCCCCAGCAGACAAGAGAGCCTGTTGTCCTGATGGCGCAGGCTGAGTTGAAGCCGGTACTCACCTGGGTAAACGTGCCCTGCGGCGGGCGCATCACACCATCCTTTCCACTCCCCCAGCATCGAAGCCAGTGCTGTATCGTCACTCCACACGCGAGGCCCTTCGACGCCACATTGAGAGTCGTCGTCGTTCGCCCCACGTCCAGCTCCAAAAAACGATCATTTGGGTGGTCTGGGAATGTCGGCCGGCTCGCTTGACGCGCCTATGTCTTGCCAGCACATCGCATGCCCGGAGATCATGATGGCACAGGCATCACGATCTCTGCCGCTCCCCAGGCTTACCTGGGTGAACCGGCCCACGCCGGAGAAAGACGCACCTCCCCAGCAGGCGAGTGACTGGTTTCCGGCGACCGCGCAAGCTCCGCTCCCATCTGGAAGCGAAGAGACGTCGGTGAAGCGACGGTAACGGAGATCCTCGGGCCCGGCGACGTCGCATGATGTGAAGTGGCAGACGCTGTCCCCTCCCCAGCAGCCGAGCCTCTGGTCCGTCGAGATCACGCACCCACCAAGAGATAGATCACTGCCCGCACTGAGTCGGTCGAAGACATTCTTTGGAGGCGGCAACGTCTGAGCGTATTCGCCGTCTCCCCAACATCTGATGGTAGCGGCCACCGTTCTCGCGCACGCCCACTGGAACCCCTGGCTATCGGAGCTCACCGCGATTGATGTGAAACGCCCGGCAGGGATCGACCACGGCTGGACATAGACGGTGCCCCAGCAGGCCAGTGCTCCAGTCGACCGGACACCGCATACGAGCGGTGTCCCTGGATCCAGCATGGACGTCTTTGAAGCGCCCACGGGGCGCGATGCAACTGATCACAGTTCCCGGTTCCGGTGGCACACGCATGTGAGCCCCAGCATGACAGCGTGCCATCCTTCCTCACGCCGCAGGCGAACCCGTTGCCCGAGCTTACGTGTTGGAAGGCTCCCTTCGGTGGACTCAGAGCAGAGCCGCCGCCCGCCGCCCAGCAGCGAAGATGATGGTCCAGCTGCACCCCGCATCCAGAATAGTAGTCTCCCGTGACTTGTGCGAATTTCGTCCCCGGTGAGGTCAGGATCCTTCAATTGATAGTCGCGGAACGGTAGGTCTAGCGTCAGGCAGAGAAGTGTTGCATTTCGACGCACCCAGCAGAGGCCGTTATCGCTTCCTGACCGGAGCCTCACACCAGGGCTCAGGTTCGGCACAATTCCGCCGGCTACGCCCCAGCAGATGAGTTCTCCGGCTACCGTCACTCCGCAAGGACCGAGGTCGGCGAATTGCTGTCCTCCCTGCACGGTGACCTGCATGAATTTGCCTTGTGGCGGCTGCGCCGATCCATTCGAGTTAGAGCCCCAGCATGCGATCGAGTGCTCGGGAGTAACTCCGCAGGCGGTTGCCTCCCCAGTCGAAATTTGGGAGAATCTTAGCGACTCGTACGGCAGGGATTCAGCGACCGCGTTTGCTCCCCGCGTCATGTGTGATCGACTGGAGCTTACCGTCTTGGCTTGCGCGCCATTTCCTGATGCGACGAAGGTGACCACGAGCATGAGGGCCAGGATTACCCTGACAGGCCTCATGAGGAACGGTCTACTGGGGGAAGAGCTCGAGGTCTTTACTCTGGTCAATGGACTGTCCTGACTTGTCGCACCGGCGACAACTAGCATTCAGCGAAGGGCTCTACATTAGTCCGGGTGAATTTCGACGACTGCAGGCCACTCAGATCGTGCCCTACTCTACTGCTGCGGCCAGCCCGGGGGAACAGCATCCTTCGGTTCTCCTCATTGCCGCTGTCAGTTTACCTTCGAAACCGCCACGCTCCAAACGGCATGCTATCCGACCATGCTGCTGCGTTCGTTTGTCGACGGCATGAGGGAGATCGTGCCGCGTGAGTGCCGGTAGTTATTGCCCGGTTGGCAACCAGAGGCCCTGCACGTAGCAACAAGCCAGGCTGGACGAGGCTAACCCTCGTTCCCATCAAACGCCAAATAGCCTTCACGGAGTGGGTATCTGATCCGGGTGGTAGATCCTATGCACGAATGGAGTTGGTTACACGCTTCAACCATAATGACCATGCCGTGCAGAGGTGAATCGGGGTGGTGCCGGTCGAGTCGGCAGTCGGACGCTGCGTTGGCAGAACTTCAGAAACGGTTGGGAGGTACGGTGAGATGAGAGGCGTTCGAGTGGGCAGCCTTTTGGTAGCTGCATGCGTGGCCTTCGGAGTTTCGTCGATGGGACTGAGGTCAGACGCGCACGCGATCGCCGGCACGTCGTCGGGTTGGATCTCCACGCGCCTGCCGGCGCCTGCTGGTTCAGCCGGCCGTCCTTTTGTTGCGGAGGCCGTGACATGTCCCTCGACGGCGAGTTGCTATGCCATAGGCGACACGTTCGATAACTTTTCCGAGGGAGCCCCTGCTGTTAACGAGTTAGGCCCAAGGGGATGGCAATCGAGAGCCTTGAAGGGCTTGAACCCCAGTGACTCTAGCCTCACCGTCGCACTCAGCTGCTCCCATCAGGGGTTCTGTGCCGGCGGAGGGTCCTATGGACCGGGGGACAACCTGAGTAACGGCTACGCCACGTCAACCCTGCTGACAAAAAATGGGATCGCGGTGGGTGGCGCAGCGGGCCCCTTTGCCGTCACCCAAGCTCGGCGGTGGTGCCATTGTGGACATGAGTTGTGTGGGAACTGGCTTTTGCGTCGGTGTAGGGTACGACTATTCGTACTCTGGCGCAAGTGCATCCATCAGGGCCACATCTCACGGGCTCATCGAGACCTACATGAATGGGACGTGGCGTCCCCAGCAGGCGCCGACTCTGGCGAGGGCAGAGCAAACAAGACACGTCTCTCACTAAGGTGGTCTGTCGTCGTTGGGGCAGCTGTATCGCAATCGGCGGGGAAGATTCGTGGCCCGTCGGGGGTGCAGGACAGTCAAACATCTTGGCCCTCTCCCACGGCCATTGGAGCATCCGCCGCGCCCCGACGCCGCCCGGCTCACGGAAACCGCACGATATCCAGCTCAACTCGATCGGCTGTCCGCCCGCGAATGGTTCTTGCACGATCGTGGGAACGTATGCGACGGGCAACGATGCGAACACGGTCTTTCACCCACTCTTGCTATCCCAGACCAGTTCAGGGTGGCAGGCAGCCACCTTGCCCAATAGGCGGTTCGACTGGGTCTTCGCTCAGCGCGTGGCCTGTCCTTCGGCAAATCTCTGTGTGGCCGCTGGAATGGCGTCGGCAAGCTCCCTGACATACTTCGCCGGCTTCCGCCGTTCCGGCGGCACGTGGTCCGAGGTAGAGCTGCCGTATTCGCCGGCTGACCTAGGCGCTTGGGATCCGGCCGACGCCGTTTATGGAATCTCTGGTTTGGCGTGCGCCTCAACGAGATCGTGCATGGCAGTTGGATTGGGCAGTCCGTATCAACTCGTTACCTCACGCGGCGCCCGGTCGTTTGCCTACCTCAACGGCGGCTGGAAGGCAGAGCGGATTGCCCTGCCACCGGGTGTATCGCAGGCGCGTCCCGCCGAGATGCTGGGTATCGCGTCCAAGGGCGCCGGCTATGTTGCCGTAGGCAACTTCTTTACCAACGGGCCTTTGTCGCAAACTGCGCACGGAATGGCCTCTGTTCACAAATGAGACAAGCGCGCCTCGTGTCGGGAGTGACCCCGATGTACGTGCTGCCCAAAGTGGTATGCGCCTACCGTGCTCGGCTGGTTCTAGCTCAGGGTACACAGTGGCGGGCTAGGCGGTCAGAGACGCAGCCTTAACTGGCGGTATCCCAGCTCTATTGTCAAGAGTTGGACTGAGGTCTAGACCCGATCTTTCACATCCCGCCGTGTTCTGCGGGGTATTACGTACGCGGGAGCCGTTCTATGCGTACTTGGCAAGCTTGGTGCTGACATGAGCTGATATTGGCTCGTGGCCACGATCCCGGCTAGTTGTGGACGTTAACTCGAAAGAGTATCGAGGGTTAGGTGCGGAGTTGAATATCGGAGCAGCCGGGTAACGCGGACGACTTGGCCGTCTCAGGTGGGGCCTCGCCGTACGACCGATTTGCGACGTTATCCGCGAGCCCAAGCGTCGTCCGCCGGGCCATCGGATGCGGAGCCGAGGCGCGCATACCCGAGTTCCAATGTCCCATGGCCTCGTGCGCTGCGTTATTCTAAGAGCGGGCGGGGCCTATGCGCAGGTGACGATGTGAAGCGAGAAATAGTCAGTCGCAGTGGCCGCGATGACTGTGGCGGCAATGATGGTCGGGGGAGCGGGCTGGCGCGCGGCGAGCGGACCACCGGCTTCCGTCGCCTCCGAAGCGAAACCCATCTACCGCCTTTGGGCACTGCCGGAGCTGAGCCGGTACACGAACGTCTCGATCGTGGGGATCGATGCAAAGGGAGACATCCTGGCCAACGTCATGGCCGGCACCGTGCGAATTCATGGGCAGCTGGGCAACCACTTCTTTGCCGTGCTCGACGTGCATGCGGGTACCCGGCGCGCCAGGGTGGTCCCGCTGCTGCCAATCCGCGGTATGCCGCTGTCAAAGCCGATTGCCATGAACGCGAGTGGAACGGTGGTGGTTGAGTCGTGGAACACCACCGGCAGACTGTTCGCGGGCACCCTGCACGGCGGCCGGCCCCATTGGAATTGGCTGCGCTTCGTGCCGCACTACGGCTCGGGCTCTGCGGTGGGCATCGCCGCAAACGGAGACGTGGCGGGCGAAATTCACGGACTCATACGCAAGCCACACTGCTGCAAGAGTCTTCAGCAGGCTGTCATCTGGCGGCCGTACGCCGACGGCTCCTACCGCTTCCCCTACTTCGTGCCGGGGGCCGCGAGTGAAGCGACCGCCATCTGGAGCGACGGAAAGTCCGGCGAGACCATCGTAGCTGGCAAGGTCGTGAACTCGATGGCAATTTGGACGCCTACCTCCCAGATGCCCGCCGTATGCCGAATGCGCTCACTCTGTCTCAGCTGCTCCAGTCGTCGGTGCCAGTTTCTGGAATAGCCGGACCCACACTGACGGCGTTACCGCCATTGCTGTCGGTGATGGTAAGGTGTACGCCGCGGGCCAGAGCTACTTCAACGAACTCCCGACCGGGCATGCCTGGCTGATGAGGTTGGTGAGGACGGCGGACGGATCGTTCCGGACCGGCGCCGAGGTTCCGCTTCCAGTGCCGTCCAAGTTCCGAGATGCGACTCGCTGCCTTTCGGGACCGAGGGGTATGGTCGGGCTGAGCGGTGGAGGGTTCATGGTTATGGGCGGGGCCGGCTGCTCTTCCAGTCCATGCGATCGCAGCAGCAGCCCTGTACCTTGCGCCTATCCGCCCTCGACCTCCGCCCTCATGTGGCGGGATGGCAAGGTCCGCGTCCTCAGTCGACTTATATCCTTGCGGGTCAGACGCATTGGGTGGTGGTTGACCGATGCCACGGCCGTTAACGCTCGTGGCCTTATCGCCGGCACAGCCTGGCGTGGCCAGCGCACCGTTCCCTTCCTGCTGACGCCTGCGGACTGAGCCCTGGGCCTGGATTCTCCGGCGTCCGTCGGTCACGTCATGGCGAATCCGCCGCTCAACATCGGTAAGATTGACAAGGCCGAGCGGAAAGGCCGGATCGTAGCGCGTGCGGTCGCGTCCGGCGAGAACCGCCGCGCGCGATAAATCACGCTCAGTGCTTAACTCCGCGGGCGACTCATCCTCAACACTGTTCCGCCGAGTCCCACCGTGTAGCACGTGTCGACTCCAGTACATGAAACGCCAAAGAGCCACGTGTCAGCCGGGTCAGGTTCAATTTCGTGATTCTTCCAGTTGTCCGTGGTGCGAACGATGCTGTGGTTCAATCCGACCGCATAACACGCGGACTTGCTGCACGACACACGGCTCGTGAGCGCGGCAGACTCGGTGCAGACTTCTCGTAGACAGTGAGGCGGGTCGTTCCACACCTTCTCCGGTATCCAGATCGGGTGCTGCTGCCAGGTCTTCCCGCCGTCAGTAGTGGTGAGAATTGTGCTGACGGGAGGCGTCCCGCACTTGCCAGCTCCCCCGTTGCATCCCTGCGCCACTATGCTGCAGGAGCGAGTGCTACTACATGTCGGATAGTCCAGCTCGTAGTATCCGGGCACGTGAAGCCGAGTCCAGGTCTTACCGCCATCATCTGTCTTGAAGACAACGCTCGACGGGCCGGTCGCATAGCATGTCGTAAGGTTAGGGCACTCGATGGTTTGAAGGATCGAGTCGTGACCGCGAGTACGTGAAAAGACAGCGATTATCTTCCACACCGTTCCGCCATCAGTTGTCTTGATGATGATTGCTGCGTGTCCGTTGGGGGCGGAGCATGCACCTGGAGGGTGGTCCGGAAAGCAGCCGGTCCCGTCTGCGTAGCAGGTGCCGTCAGACGGGCACGAAATACCCGAAATCGGTTTTCCTGCGCGGCTTGCGACGGTTGGATCAAGTGTCCACGTTCTTCCCTTGTCGTGCGTCACTAGGATCGTTCCCGTGTTGCTCCAGAAGTTGACGATGTAGCAGCTCCGGGCTGACGGACAGGAAGCCTGAAGGGGTTCCGGTAGCCGATCCTTGGTCGGGTAAAGCCGTGATGTCCAAGACTTGCCGGCATCAGTTGTGATGTACATACCCGCATCTCCGATCACCCGGCAGGATGTACTCGAAGCGCAGTCGACATAGAAGGTGTCGTCGCGGAATCCCTTGCTCAAGTCGTGCCAGGTCTTGCCGTCAGCGGTAGTATATCTCCTACCCGAGTCACCAACCGCTATGCAGTGGAACCGTGAATGGCAGCTGAAGGAGTTGATATTCAGAAACCCGTTGGGTGTGGACATTGACCAGCGCTGCCCTGCATCCGTCGTCCTGTAGAACCCGCCCAAACCCTCTACTATGCACGCTCGGATACCCGTGCATGCCATTGGAACCTCGCTGGGTCCGTAAAACCCTTTGGGTGCCACGTTCCGCCATGTCCTGCCTGCATCAAGAGTTCTGTAGATGCCGTCGTAGGGGCCGCTTGCATAGCAGACCTGCGTCGACGGGCAGTCCACGTTGGTAAGAGATGGGGAACCGATGGGACTGCTCAGCGTTGCCCATGTCTTTCCGCCGTCTGAAGTAAGGCGCACGTATCCAGAATTGCCGATCGCTATGCATCGCTGAGGGCCTGGGCACGCCAGCCCAATCAGGGTATGGGCGACCCCGGGCTGACGCACAGACCAGTGCACGCCGCCATCGATCGTGGAGAGGAAGACATTGGCGAGTCCGCCGGGAGAACCAGGAGAGCAAAACGGCTGACTGCACTTGGTAATGTCCTGTCCAAGTGCATAGCATGTCGAAGCCGAGGTGCAGTCGATCTGGTACAGGATCATGGTTGATCGAACCGATTCGTTCTGCCAGGTCAGGCCGCCGTTCACTGTGGTGATGATGGTTCCAAATGGCCCGTCGGCATAGCATCGGAGCGCTACTGGACAGCTGATCGCCGATAAGTCGTCCTGAATGCCTGATGGTTCGGGAGTCCAGGCGGTTCCATCCCTTGGCAGGGTCAGTACTCGGCCCGCAAGGCCGACGGCATAACACTTATTGCCCGCGCACGCAACACTTTCCATGGTCGTGCCCTCTGGGAGCGGATTCACCCACTTCCACGTAGAGGGGGTATTCGCGGCTGACGCTCCCCCGGTCGTCGGCTGCAAGGAGGTTGTACTCAGCTTGGCAGGGGCGGCAAGGGCGCTTACTGAGGGAGAGTCCGTCGCCACACTGGCGAGTAGTAGAACAGCGATAGCGATCACGCAGGTAGCAAACCGCGTGGTGGTGCTGGCCCGTCGGTGCATTGGTCTCCTCGAGCCTCTCAGGAGAACCTTAGGGTGTCCTGTCTTTGACTGAGCCAGTTTATCAGCAGGCACGTGGACTGCCACTGCAAGGGCCTACTGCCCTCTCACCGCCGTCATCTACGTCGCAATAAATTGGCGCGCCACTATCCCCATCGATGACAAAGCGTCATCAAGTGGGGGCACGTCCGAGGTAACGCCGGACTGATTTGTCAGCTGGGGGCCAACGCTTGAACTCTGTGCCCGGGCCCTTCATGGGTTGGTGGGCGGGTGCAGTTCGTATGTATCCTGCCTCCTGGTCGTCCCGTCGTCGTCCCACCCCGCCGCGGCGCTCGTCCTCTGACGCTTCCTGCTCCCGGGCGGAAGCCCGAACAGGCCAGTGACGCGCAAGACGACTAGCAACTTGGGAACGATGATGACGAGGTCGCCCACGTTCGCCATGCCCGAATCGCACTTCCCGACTGATCGTTGGAGCTGGCCGTCGAAGCTCTCATCGTCGAAGTACAGCTTCATGCAATACTCGTGACGTACGAGATGTCACCGCTCTGCACGGTGCGGGACGCGCGCGACCGAGGACCCAGCCGAACAGACGGCCGCATGCGGCCGACGATAAGCGACCGCGGAGTTTGGCTCAGCAAAGGTCTGATCTCCACACTGTAGAGTAAATCGCCGTACCGCTCAAACCCCGTCGGACAACGTGGTCGTCCACCGCGCGTTTCGCGCGATCAAGATCCTCGCCACCGCCCTGATTCCGGTCGCTCTCAAGTGCCCTCAAAAACGTCCGTTTCAAATGCGGAAAAACCGGCAAAACCGGACATCTGCGGTTTCCTGTCTGCCCTTGTATTTAAAGGCCTCAGAGCAAATCGCAACTTTTCCGCCGCTTTTTCAGCCCTGCCTCGCGGAAAAACGGAATTATAGTCTCCCTGCGATATAACCTAGGCCCGAAGTACCGTGTTCCAGAGCTCGGACGCCTCCATCCATACTGCACGACGTCATTCGTGCTGGCCGGCCCGCTAGTATCTCTACTCGGTCGCCACGCTCTACATACATTCGAACATCCCACCGGACCTCGACCAAATGGCAGATCCCTTGAAAACACAGCCCGGTAGGATTTCTCCCGCGCACGCCGTACACTGTAGTAGGGTGACGTTAGTTAAAGACCTTGCTAAATGTAGGATGTAATTGACGTCTCCTATCGTCAGCGGAGGATAATCTGCGTTACTGCTTGCCTTACTCTGTTGTCGGTAACGAGTTCTCTTCTGTCGCAAATGCCGTAAGGTAGCTGGGGATCGGTCAGTCGTAAGACTCTGGAACGCTATGGGGGATTGGAGTGGATTGTACCGAAGTTATCGGAACGAGTAGCGAATCGACCTGAGCGGTCGAGTAACCCGCGCCTCGGGCGCGTTTGCATTGCGGACCACCGCAACACGCCTTTCAGAACCGATTGACGGTCACGATGGCCGGCACGTTCTTTTGATGCCGCGGCTCTCCTGCGTCGGTCGACACTGCCGAAGCCAGGATCACGACATCGACACCCATGACGGTGCCCGTCGGTCGCGAGAAGACAGTGATGCTCGGGGCAGCGGACCAATGTGGGACTGATTCATCAAGCTATCTGACTACCTCCAGTTCTGCACGCAGTCAGCGGCGGCGACCTCTCACCGCTCGTTGCCCCAACGACCACCTGCTGGTGCGAATTCAGGCGCACGATGGAAGTGCGCGCGATTGAAGAAGCCGGGAAACCCGGGAAAGGACTGAGCCGTGACACAACACGGGGACGTTTCTGAAGATTCGAGGAAAAACACGTTCGAGCCGGCGCTGTCGGGAGACGTACTGACGTACTACCAGGGATCAGACGGAGGCTGCTCCCTAACGGAGGAGATCCGGCTATGCGACGCCATGATCCTCAAGTCTCTACATGAGGTGAACTTCGACGAGACGAGGAAATGGATCGGGACCAAAGCAGGCTTGGTGCGGTCGCGGCCGCGTGGCGACTCCGAAACCCAGGAGCTGCTGATGGCCCACAACGCCACCATGGCTCACCTGGCTAACCAGGAGCTGGAGCGAATGGAGGCGCGGCATCGGCGAGAGGACGAGGAAAGGGAGCGAGCACGTCAGGCGGCCGCCGCCAAGGACGCTCAAGCGGAAGCGAAGCCGTACGTGACATCGCCAGAACAGACCGAGGCCCAACCGGCGACGACGGCCACGACACCCTCCGCTACGACTCAGCCGTCAGACGGTGACCGCTCAGCCATCGCCGGCTTGGCCGACGGAGAGGACGGCGGCCGGGAGATAGTCGAAACAGCGAGCTCCGGAGGCGAGGAGCTCCAATACATTTGGTCGGAATCCCAGAATCGCTACGTCGCACCCGACGGCAGCCCCCTGTTCGGCGGCGAGACGGGTCAGGCAACAGGTCCCGGCACAATCAACGGCTACGTAGTAGACCCACCCACCCTGGCCGCGCAGCAGATCCCGACAACTGCCGACTCCCCACGCCAGACAGAACCCGAAACCGAGCCAGAGCATAAAGCGCGACGATGAGTCAATGGCTGGGCCGGCTAGTTGGCATCCAACCGCCGGCGCGGTGGGGCTGCTCAGGACACCTTCAGCACCCAGAGCTGATCGCCGTGAACGGGGTCAAAGGCTGTGAAGAAGACGTGATTGCCCACGTGCATGAACTGGTCTGGATAGGAGCTGCACCACCTGCGGCAGATAACTTTCCAGAGCCGGGTGCTCGCGCGGGTGCCGTTGCTGGTCCAGAGTTGGTCGCCATGAGAGTCGCCATAAGCCCCAAAAAAGAGATGGCCGTCGAAGGCAGTGAGATCCGAGGACGGATCCGGGTAGGCCTGGCCGGCGGGAGCCACGCCGAGGTCCCTAATAAGCATCGTGCCTCGATCCGTACCGTCGCTGGTCCACAAACTCATCTTCTGCGGCGTATCCTGGGCAATGAAGAAGAGGCGGTCCTCGAAGCTGACCAGCTGGGTGAGACGGACGGGTCTATTCCTCGACCCGAGATGTTTGATAAATGACGTGTTGTACTTCTCGCCCCCAGTGACCCAAAGGTCTGTGCCGGACGATCCGGCGATGGCGTAGAACAGCCGGTTACTCACCTGGGTGTAGGTACCGAACGATCCCCGATAGCCGTGCAGCTTGTGGGTTCCATGTTTTGTCCCATCCGTACGCCACAGCTCGCTCGCGCCGGCTGAGTATTGGAGGACGAAGAATAGCTGCCTGTTTACAACTTTTAGGAATTCCAGGGAGGCGTCCTTGGGTAGGGCCAGTAGCTCCTTCGGTCGTTGAGAGCCATTGGTGATTGCCCAAAGCATGTGGCTCTTGGGGCCCGTAGTTGTGAGGAAGAGGCCGATCGACGCGGGAAGGAGCTGAGCTGGATTGGAGCTGGCCGGGCCATGGGCCAGATCGGCGACCATGCTCGAAGTGCCCGGTGCGCCATTCGTCTTCCAAAGCTCGAGCCCGTGACGCCCATCGTCACCCTGGAAGTACAGATCCTGGTGGAACGCGGCGAAATTCGAACCCACGTGCGACAGGCTTGTGACGAGCGTCCCCGGACCCCTGGGGTTCGCCAGGAATAGCTGGTTTCCGTTGACGGCAAAGGCCGCTCGATCGCCCAAGCTTCCACAACAGCCTGTTACTGAGTCGACAGTTTGAAGAAAGTTTGAGCTCATCTGGTTGCCACTGAAGACGCACAGATCGGACTGAGACGCCGACGGGCCTCCGGCGAGCACGTAGACGTCCGGTCCGGCGGGGATGACATCAAAGGTGGAGTGAGGATCACACTCACCACCGATAATGCCTGTGCCTCGGGCGGACCCATCAGTCACGGCCTCTTCGTCGTAGCCCTCGTACCAGATGTCGTCCGTGTAGTCGAAGAATAGTCTTTGGCCTGCTGGAACGAAGGCGGAGCCATTGAAGATGCTCGGTCCGCCAGTAGACGGTATTGAGACAATCTGGCGAGTGCCGGCCGCAGTTCCGTCGGATATCCACGGCTCCGCCATGTAGCCGGGCGCGGCGAACATCACTTTGGTATGTCCCCTGACCATGACCGGCGTGAGATCCGAGAGCCCTCCGGGGTCTCCCCAAGGCGTAGGTCCATACGGACCGATCGTCTTGAGCAGTGCGGTGCCCGTGGCGGTCCCATCCGTCTTCCATAGCCCCACGCCTGCGACGAACAACGCGCCTGCCTGACCGTTGACGGTGAATGGTGTGATGTCGCCGGGACCATGTGGCTCGGTCGGACCGCCTCGATCAGTCGTCGTGACCAACCGTGTCCCTGCTCTTGTTCCGTCTGATCGCCAAAGCTCGTCGCCGTACTGACCGCCGGTCATGCTGAACAGGACCAGTGGACGACCGTCGGCCTGCCTTCCGACAAACGTGATGTCCTGTACGGTGCCTTCGGCGTCGCTGGTCTGTGGGATCGAGCTGGTCTTGAGCAGGATGGTGCCGGCTGCGGTTCCGTCGCTGCTCCAAATGCCTGCGGCAACATCGCATCGCAAAACATCGCCACACGGCGTGTAGTCGAAGAAAAGCTCGTCGCCAGCGGCTGTCAGGTCCTGGGGCGCAGTGACAGGCGCTGCTTTGGATGGGAAGGTCTTGACGACCCTGGTCGCTCCGGAGCCCGCGTTCATGACCCAAAGTTGGCTTTCGTCGGAGCCTCGTCCGACGAAGAAAAGGCTACCGGCGACCGCAGTGAGCTCTGCCGGGTTGGGATAGTTGCCTGCAACGGGAGCCGTGCCGGTCGTGGTTCCGTTACTCTTCCAGATGCGGACTACCCCGTTGGGATCCGGAGCGGAAAAGAAGACGGCTTGCTCGTCGGCGATGAGGTTGGATTGTGGCTGTGGTATGGGGCCGGCCATTCTCGTGCCGCCAGGAGTTCCGTCGGTGGTCCAGAGGGAGTGGTGGCCGGCACCGTCACTTGCGACGAAGTAGGCACGCCCCGCGACCGCTGTAATGTCGCTGAGCGCCCAGCCGCCCGTGGCATTTGAGAAGCGCTTGATCATGACTGTCCCGGCAGCAGTGCCGTCTGATCTCCACAATCCGAGCCCCTGCTGGGGTGTGGCTCTCCAGAAGACCGCCAGCCTTCCCACGCGAACAGGGTCGCCGTCCATGGCGCCTCTGTGCAAAAGCAGGATATGCGTTCCTCTGGCAGTGCCATTGGTCCTCCAGAGCTGGCAGCCGTAATACGCTCCGCAGGCGGTGAAGAGCGCCTCCCGGCCGGCGGACACGAAGCCGCCGGCATTCACGCCCCACGGTACGTTGTCGAAAGTACTCACCCTGCTCGCGTGAATTGACGCGAGCGGCGGAGCAGGGCGTGGAGACAGACCGGTAAGTCCCAGGGCCAGAGTCAGGATGGCGGCGAAGCGAAGGGGAATACTCACAATCGCGGTTCTCCGGGAGGTCTGTAATGTAGGCGCGGGGCTCAGCGCCCCTACAATGGACGGTCCGGTGCCCATCTGAGTTCACTATAGAGCCGTTACCTGATGGCTGGCCCACGCCCGCACTGGCGTCGCGAGCTCCGACTGCCTGGCCATCGGGACAATAGCCACCGAACAAGGTGCCTCGGACGAGGCTCATCCGGGGGCTGAATCAGAAGTTGACCGCCGAGCGAGGGGGAGGCCGGTCTCGATCCCGCCTGGTTGGGGAGGTTGAGTCGAAGCCTATAGAGGGTTGGCGCCGAGGAGAGGCCGGCAGACGAGGTGGGTGGTGCTAGAGAGCCGATCCAGCAGGCGCGGCCGGCCTACGGGCGCTGCGCTCGAGGTAGAACAGCAGCAATGCGACGTCGGATGGGGGAACGCCTCCGATCCTCGAGGCCTGGCCGATGGTTCTGGGCCTGACCAGTTGGAACTTCTCGCGCGATTCGGAGCGTAATCCAGCGACTACGGCGTAGTCCACGGAGTCGGGGATGCGACGGTGCTCCATCCTACTCAGCCGCTTGACCTCGGATTCCTGGCGCCGCACGTAGCCCTCGTATTTGGCGATCGTTTCGACCTCGCGACCTACGTCGAACGGCAGGTCCGGCAGCAGGCCGAGATCCTGCAACAGGGGAACGTTCACGTCGACCCGTCGGAGCACCTCTCTCCCGCTCATCGCTGTGACCAGGGGCTTTGCTCCCAGCTGCTCGAGCGCCGCGTTGAAGGCGTCGCTGGGGGTGACCGCGATGGAGTCGAGCCGCTCCAGCGTCTCGTCGATCATGGCCAGGCGGCTCCGTACGTGGTCGTATGTGCTGAGATCTACCAGGCCCACGTCATGACCGATGGAGGACAGGCGGGCCTCGGCGCTATCTTCCCGGAGAAGGAGCCGGTACTCGGCCTGGGAGGTGTGCATGCGGTAGGGCTCGTCCAGCTGCTTGGTGACCACATCGTCCACCAGCACGCCAATGTACGCCTGATCGCGGCGGAGTACGATGGCCTCCTTGGACTGCACGGCTCGAGCAGCGTTGATGCCCGCCATCAATCCCAGGCAGCCCGCCTCCTCGTAGCCGGTGGTGCCGATGATCTGCCCGGCTAGATAGAGGCCTGGAAGCGGTTTGCTCTCCAGCGTGGGCAGCGCCTGCAGGCCGGGGATGTAGTCATACTCGATCGCGTAGCCCATCCGCACGATCTCGGCGGCGGCGAGGGCTGGGATCGTCTGCAGCATCGCCAGCTGCACGTCGGCGGGGAGGCTTGTATTCGCGCCTTGGACGTATATCTCGTCGGTATGCCATCCCTCGGGCTCGAGAAAGAGCTGATGGGAGGCCTTGCCGGCGAAGCGCACGATCTTCGACTCGATCGAGGGGCAGTAGCGGGGACCGGCGGCGGTGATCTCGCCGTTGTACATCGGGGCGCGGTGCAGATTGCGGCGGATGATGTCGTGGGTGGCGGCACCGGTGTGTATGAGGAAACAGTTCAGCTGCTCGCGCCAGGTGCGCGTCGAGAAGGCTACGGACCCGGACGGTTCTGCTCCGTTGAGCTCCGACGGGGCTGGGTCTGAATCGGGGTGTTCGAAACCGTTGACATAAGGTGATTCGATTGTCGACGTCTGAGACCCGAGCGACGCGACCGGCCGCGCCGCGGACGGTGAGTGCCCGGAGCCGCTTTCGTAGGCGCGGCGACCGATCTGGCTCAGGAACAGCGGAATCGGGCTGCCCTCCTGGACCGAGGTTTTGCTGAAGTCGATGGAGCCGCGGCGCACGCGCGGGGGAGTGCCGGTCTTCAGACGGCCGAGGGTGAAGCCGGCCTCGGCGAGGCTGCGGGACAATGCGTCCGCTGGAAACTCTCCGGCCCGGCCGCCAGGGTACGACTCGTCGCCGACGATGATGCGGCCGCGCAGAAACGTGCCGGTCGTGAGGACCACTGAGACAGCGTGGTAGATCATTCCGTCGGCGGTGCGTATTCCCACCACGCGACTGGATCCACGGTCGGCGTCGAGCACGAGGTCGTCGACGGATGCTTCTATGAGGTCGAGATCACGCTGAGCTTGCAGGACTGCGGCCATGGACCGGGAGTAGGCGTGCTTGTCCGATTGCACTCGAAGCGACTGCACCGCCGGGCCCTTGCCGGTGTTCAGCATGCGGATCTGAACGCTGGTGCGGTCGGCATTCCTCGCCATCTCACCGCCGAGCGCGTCGATCTCGCGCACGAGGTGTCCTTTGCCGGGTCCACCGATCGAGGGGTTGCAGGGCATGAGCGCCACCTTGTTTCGATCGAGCGTGAACAGGGCGGTGCGGCAGCCCATTCGGGCGGCGGCAAGAGCAGCCTCGCAGCCGGCGTGACCGGCGCCGACGACCAGGACATCGTAGGTCTGTGGAGCAGTCATAGCCGGTAGCGGCAACTTGTCAGTCGCATTTCTCATTGTATTTGCCCGGGCGGGATGTATCCGGCAAAGCACGACGGCGCGTGAAGCCTATGCTGAACCGGCGGGCCGAGTTCCCGGCACCACCGGAACGTTTTCAGGCCGGCTCAGACCGTTCTGGCCGCCGAGGCCGGCTTACAAGGATGGGAACGCTGGCAGAGAAGCTCGATGTGGCGCGAGACGGGAAGGTAGCGGAGTACCTCGGCCGGGTTCGGTTCGATCCGGGTGGCTTGAGGCGGGTTTCCGTGGTCGGCGAAGGTATCTCCGGCGCGGAGAAATTCCTGATCAGCTTTCCGGGGCACGACGTCTTTCTCAAGGTCGCGCACCGCGCGGATGGGGCGGCGGGCTGGGAGCGCGCCCGGCGGGAGTGCGCGTTCTATCGAGATCTGGCGGATAGGGTACCGGTGTGGCTGCCATACCTTCTCTCCAGCCGGGCAGATGAGGATTCTATCGTCATGCTGTTCGTGGCCTATGATTCCCACCCGGCGCAGCTGTGGGATCATGGCGACTGGCTCGAGGTCGTTCGACAACTGGCGCGGATGCACGGGATGTACTACGGCCTGCGCGGCATCGAGGGTTTGCGGTGGCTGCCTCCGAAGGTAGCGACGGTCACGCCCCGGCATATTCGAGAGGCGACGGGGCAATGGAAGCTGCTCAGCGAACGGCGGGATCTCGACAACATCTTCACGCCGGCGGACGAGGGATGGATTCCGGAGCTGCTGCACGGCGCGTCCAGGATGACGGCAACGGCGGAACCGATGGAGATGACGCTCTGCCACGGGGACTTTCACGCGGGCAACCTGCTGCGCGATTCCGAGGGCCACTGGCTGTTCGCGGATTGGCAGGAAGTGTGCATCGGCGGCGGGTTGCAGGATCTTTCGTTTCTCTGCGAACGCGCCCTGGTGTGCGGGGCGGAGATCCCGCGGCACGACATTCTGATGACGTATCACGACGAGCTGGAGAAGCGGGTCGACCGGATACCGGATCCCGTCGAATTGCATCATGCTTGGGACTGCACGGAGCTGCTGTCGTACCTACTTGTCTGGCCGCCGTATCTGCTTCAGGCGACGCCGGTGGAGGTGGAGACGGTGGTTTGGCGAATGCGGGAACTCTCTTAGGAGTTTTCAGTTTTCAGTTTTCAGTTGTCAGTCTCAGCGTGGTTTTCGGTGGTGTGCGCTTTGAACGGACGGGGTCTGCTCCGTACTCGGATTGGCTGGGTGCGAACTCAGCCATTCCGGATTTTGACGTCGATCGAGCCCCAGCACTGTACAGTGGTCCCGTTCTTTTCGATTCCGCAGGCGGCCGAGGTGCCGGCGGCGATCTGCTGGAATTTTGTGGTCGGGGGCTGAGCGGCCAGGTGCTCGTTGTCGCCCCAGCACACGCCCGCGCCGCTCGAACGTAGACCGCAGAAGAACCCTGAGAGATCGTTGCCGACCGACATCTGGGTGAACTTGCCGCCGGGGTATACGCCCTGGCCCCACGACGGATACCAGCATGTCACCTTCCCGCTCACCAAAAGCCCGCACACAGCCAGGTCGGTCACACCGATGCGAGTGAACCGTAGGCCCGGGATTGTAATTGTGTGACTGTTAACGGTCCGCGTGGACGAAGGCGTGATCCAGCCTCCGTAGCCAACGTCCGGCCCCCAGCACACCATACTCCCATCAGGTCGCAGACCGCATGCATCATCGTGGCGAGATTGTGAGGGGCTACCGTCGGTGCCCACACTGACCTGGCTAAACCGGCCGCCGAGCACGCGCGGAGCCCTCGGACCCCAACATGCGAGAGCGCCGTTGGATCTGACGCCACAGGCGCCCGACCGGTCGATGCCGAGTTGAGATCGGCGAAGGTTCCGGTCGGAGGAGACATCTGGTTGTGGGCACTCCGGCCCCAGCATGCGAGCCTGCCATCTTGGCGAACGCCGCACGCGAACTGGTCGCCGCCGACAACCAGTTTAATGTGCCCCGCGGGAGGATGAGTGAGCCCGTACCCGCCGTAGCCCCAACAGGTAATCTTCCCCTCATGTGATCGAATGGAGCAGGCAAAGTCCTGCAGGCAGCTTCCATCCTCGCAGTTGAACTCGGCATTCCCATCGCCGACCGCCAGCGATAGGACGCTGTGCGTGGCCGGCGCGTTGCGCCCAACATCTGTGGCCGACATCCTGTTGAGCGGGTCGTCCCGGCTTTGCACCGCGAACCCGCGCTATGTGGATGAGCATGTGAGCGATAATGGCGGACGCGATCCGGGTTGTTGGCCCGGTGGTTGCGGCGCGGGTCAGGCCGCCGAGCCAAGGCGAGACGACCATAGATAGCGTGATCACGAGCATCGCCACAGCGGCGGATCGCGCCCCGCGCGTCACGTTGCCGCCCGTATCGATCTTTACTCTCATTTGGTATGTCCTTTCTGTGCGCTTGAGGCTCAGGCCCTCCTTCTATCTGCCTATCTGCCGAAACTTGGGCAGCCACTGCTGGAACGTGTCGGGCTACCACGTAGTGGCTCGCGCCGAGCGCTTGTAAGGCTGTGCGCTTTGCGACGGTACTGGGCCCTGATCAGCACACCTACGGGAAATATAGCCTCGCCGGCCGGGCTTGCATATCGGGTCGGCACCTGATGTGAACCGACGCTGAGCTGTGTCACACTCATGATCAGACATGGTGATGGAAGCGCCACCGACCATCTCGAACACGGCGGCACTGGCATCTCCGCGATGGGTTACCCAATGGATACCCCCGGTGGTACGGGAGGAAGATTGAGATGAATCTTCGAGCAAGAGTCGGACTTGTTGCCGTCGTGTTCTGCGGACTTCTGATCATGCCAGTCGTACGCGTCTCAAAGGCGCGAACTACTGGGCATCCATCGGCCCAGGTCATTCTGACTCGGAGCGACTGAGAGATGCTCAGATTGAAAGCGTATCACTACAGTTACTCCGCTCAGGGCCCACACCTTTAGATAGGTGCCTGAAAGAGTCCTTGGGGGGTTGCAGTAATCACTGTGATGAGGGCGAAATGTCCCCTTTCCCGCTAGCCGGCGTTAACCTTGGAAGAGATACCAACAAGACCAAGGAGCTTTGTCATGCGTAGAGGTGGGGTTCCAGTAATCATTTCGACAGCCCTCCTCGCGTCAGCAGCTAGCACAGCGGTTCTTGTCGGTTCGACGCAGAGACCATTGCCTGCGGCGATCCACGTCGCGGGCCCTCGACCAGTAAAGCTAGTGGCGCCAGTGTCAGCAGAGAACTCGACTCATTGGACCACGTATCGCAATGCTCAGCTCAGTTTGAAATTCCCGGCCGGGTGGCATGTTGGGCCGAGAATGATGGGCGGCAGTTTCTCGATCCCGGTGTTCAGCGTTTCCAAGCAACCTGTCGGAAACACGTGCAAGACGACCAAAGTCAAGGGGGGAAGCGTCACGCAATGCGGTCTTCCGATCCGATCGTTGCAGCGCGACGGAGTGTTTCTGACATGGTCCGCCGCCGCGTCCCTCCCTAGGCGATCGCAGAACCTCCCTCCAGGAAGGCGCTTGACGGTTGATGGCAGGCCGGCTTCCTTGAAGATCGAGGCAGCAGCCTCAGGTGTCCGGCGTTATGGGGTGCTGATAGAGCACGGGCATCCTGTAAACATTCAGGCGTTCAACCCGCCATCGGGGCCTCGGGTGTGGGCACGGAAGCTAGTTACCGTAACCGTAAAGCGAACGACACTGAACAACAGGTACGTGATGACCGCTATGCTGCGAGGTCCACACTTCCCCAGGTCTCTGGCCCAGATCATGAAGATTGTGCACTCCACAACCTTCAGGTACCCATAACTGATCCGAAGCGGACGACTGCCGGTTCCAAAGCCCGCACAGCCTGGGTGGCAGCGCCAGTTCGTGACTCGGCTTGCTTGGCGATGAGGGCAACCCGCGGCTGTGGCCCCCTCACCGGTGGGTTCGAGCGGCACCGATGCGGCGGTCGCCCCTCATCGGTGGATCCTCGTCTAAACGGTTGACAGAGAGGAACTACCATCCAGGCGGGCCATTCCTGCTGTCAAAGTGGGCCGTGGCGGAATACGACAAGCGCCGATGGGAGCTTAGATTTGAAGGGAAGTCGGAGACGACGGCCTGATTGGTGCCGGGCCCAAGTGGCCGACTTTTCACCCCATACGGGGCCAAATGACACGACATACTAGGCTTGCGCCAACAGCGGCTCATCACATTCCATAAAGAACACGAGATAGTGACGAAAGAACACGAGATAGTGACGGCTACGCCAGAAAAACCATCGCCTGCCACACCACGCGTGCATTACCGGACTGAAGACCGGAGCCTCGCCCTCGTTAGCATCCGCGAACTGGACGACAACACGTGCCCCGGCGGGTACGCCGACGACAATTATGGCAGTGGCACCGTCACCTTCTACAGCTACGACGGCAGAGCTTACCAGATCGAGTCATGGGTGTTCCCGGTTGACCTGCGAAATGTTCCATGTAGCGAAGAAGTTTCTACAGCCCTCCGTGAAGCTGGTTTTGGAGTCCTAGACGCCACTGTCACTCCTCACGTTCGTTCGCAGGACCCAGGGCAGGAGAATCAGCTCATTGAAGAGCACTCACCCCGAAAAGTGAGCGAACTGGGAGTGACGTCTCGGGACGATGAATTGGTTGTGCGATACCGTCGAGGCATGCAAGCCTACTCGCTGGACCTTGTTGGGGATGGCACCATACTAGTTCACTACAGCTATGAGGGACTGGCGCTAAGCCTCCAGGTTCGCGATCCCGAATTCGGCGTCGTCATGTATGGAGTGCCGTATCGACATGAGGTCGAGCAGATACTCAGGGCAAGGGGGATTGAGCCGGCCAATACCGAGGGGTCTTCCAAGATGCGGCCAGTCCTCGACGCGCATTCCGCACACCAGAAGGCCTATCGAAGCACCGATCAGACCCGCCAGAGGGCTTGACTATTAAATATCCATACAAGGAGGAGGCTCAAAGTACCGAAGTGGAACTCCAGCCGCACCGGCGAGTTTATGTGCGATTCAACACGAAAGGTGAACCTACTTCGTTGATACTAAACGACGCGAATGAGGGCGTTTATTTGGCCGATGTTCCGATGCGCGAACGCGTCGAAGCTATAGTCAGGCACCAGGGAGTTCCGATTCTTTAGTAGTCGGGGCAGCCTGTCGGATACTTCACCTATTAACGGATGCCAATACAGCGCCTGAGTCGACTTCTCGGAGACTGGCAGCGCTCGCGTCTCGCTAGTCCGCTCAGAGCGAGCGCAGGGCGGACCGGCCGGAAGATCGGCGAATGTCCGTAGTCCTGGCGGCCGGCGTGGGGTTTTGTATGAAATATCAGGTGTAGACCCGAGGTCAGGTTCACCTCAAAGGTGGGATGCTTGTGCCGGCAGCTCCGGATGTGCGCCATGCGAATTGTCGGCATAAAGTGAAGTTGGCATGGGCTGCGCGCGACTTGCTTCGTGCAGCGTGCACGCACGCTATCGCGGACGAGTAACCTGTGCCGGATTTTCAGCCCCGAGACCTCAGGGTCGGGGCCCTGAAACGGACGTTGGGGGTTGAGGTGTTTAGATTTGCCGTGGGCATTGCGTCGCTGGCGTTCGGGGCGGGCTGGCTGTTTCCGGGAGCCGGGTCGTTTCAGGCGACGGGCGCGACGGCCGCGACAGGGAATCACGCTAGCTGGGCCTCAGCTCCTGCACCTCGACCACACCTCCCGCTTTGCGCAGTCTTCTTCGATAGACATGATCGCCTGTTCTCAGGGCGCGTCCTGTACGTTGTTCGGCGACTACACAAATCACCACGGCGCCACCAGAAATATCGCCTTCACACGAGCCGGGAACCGGTGGGACATCCAGGTCATCCCACTGCCTAAGAAATCTGATCGACGGGATTTCGGTTTTGCCGAGCTGAAGGCGGCAAGCTGTGCCGGCCGTCGTGACTGTGTGGTTGCCGGTGACTACGAGGCGAGCCAAAATCCCTGCCATGCGTCTGACCCCGATGCCGACTGTATACACGGACTTCTCTACATAGAGACCGCCGGGCGGTGGACCGCCCGAAAAGCTCCACTGCCTCGCGGCGTTCCAGCCACCGACTACGCGACTTTGCGAAGCGTGGCGTGCCGGGCGAACGGCTCTTGCCTAGCCTTGGGCACGCACTGGAACCAGCTTGGACCAGAAGCGTTCATCCTTGCTTCGAAAGGGGGACGGTGGACGGCCTCTCGTGTCGAGCTGCCCGCGAGTCTGCGGGGACGCGACCCATTTCTGGCGGCGCTTTCTTGCTCGGCCGGCGGCCGCTGCGAAGCCGTGGGTCACTACTCAGGCCGACATCAGGTGTTAGGGCTGATCGTGACCTGGGCCTCCACCGGCTTGAGGTTTCAGTCGGTGGCGGCGCCGCGAGGTGGGTCGGACCTCTTTCTGGGCTCGGTCAGCTGCCCGAGGAGTGGAGGATGCACGGCACTCGGCCGCTACGCGGGACATGGAAGCACTGAGTTGGCCGCGACGGTGTCCGGTGGGAGCAACCAGGCCCTGACGGCTCCGGTCACGCGGGACAGTGTTGCCGACGACAATGGACCTCAGTTCGCGGGCCTCGCCTGCGCGAGTGCGGTGAACTGTGCGGCGATCGGTACGGCTTACTCAACTGCCGGTCACCGGCAGGTCTTCATCTTGTCAGAATCGGGCGGGCATTGGTCGGCCATCCCGTTCCTGAGGAACATCCATCCACTCACCTATCCGAGCTCCATCGTCAGTGGGCCAGGTGGCCTATACGTCGCCGTCGGGTACTACTTGCACGCTCAGGAGATTTATCCGCTATTGCTGATGGGGTCAGGGCGCACTTGGAGGCTGATGCGGGCCCGACAGATCGAGCATCCACTTGGCGGATCCGAGCCATCTTTCTCTGCCGTGGCCTGTCCGAGGTCAGACAGATGTCTTGTCGGAGGAGAGTTCTATAGTCGCCGACGAGGACCCCTGGCCCTGGTCGAGACGGGTACGGGACGGCGCTGGCGCGCTTACTCGACGCCGCTCCCCCGTGATGCGGGCACTCCGCCGAGCATAGGGCTGCAGTACGTGTCTTGCGCGGACGATCATCATTGCACGGCTCTCGGCGCGCTCGGGGGCGACAGTGTAACGGAGGAGACTCTCTCCGGGCGAGTTTGGCATGCCCGGCTATTGACATTCCCCGCCTCGAGCGGAAGCTCAATTCAACTGTCCGGGCTCGATTGCCCTACCAGGATCTTGTGCGCGGCGGTTACCTCGTCCCAATCCGTGCTGGTCAAGCATTACGGCCGATGGACAGCCGTTAGTGCTCCAGATCCGGCGCGGCGCCGGAAGCTGCACTATCCCCTCGTGCAACACATGGCTTGCACGGTACAGGCGTGGTGCGCGGGGATAGGCTCATACTTCTCGGGGCCAACGACAGAGCTGAGCGCGGTCTTCCGTCTGATCGCAGGACGGGTTAGCGATACGATCGTGCCTAGCGCGCTTGGTGCCAAGAACACAGTTGACTCTCGGTTCACCGCGATTACCTGCCGTAAGAGAGGACCCTGCCTTGCCGTGGGAGTGGACAGGATACAGCCGGGTACCGGCGGCCAGGGCGGTGGTTACCCGGTCGGTCGACCGACTGCCCTGATGATTTCACGGTCGAAGATAAGGGCACAGCCTGTCACCTTACCGGCCGACGCCGCGGGACCCTCCCTGCAAGCACCCGACTTAACCGCGGTCGCCTGTCCTGCGCACAGGGGCTGTGTGGCTACGGGCCTATATCTCACAAAGAGCCGCTCCTACAAACTCGTCATCCTCCGAGAGAGCAAGGGGCACTGGCGGCCGGTGCGACTCCTGAGCAAGTCGAGACGTCCGATTGCCGGTATGCTTACCTCGGTGTCTTGCAGGCCCAACGGTTCGTGCGCCGCTATCGGTATCGCCCACCAATCCGGCAGCTCCAACAACACCCTGCCTCTCGAAGCGTGGGGATCGGGTGGAGTTTGGCGAGTACGGCAGGGACGGGCTCCGAGCAACGCGACCCGGTTTGGCAATAGTTTAACGGTGACGGGCATAGACTGTGTGTCTGCCGGGCCCTGCGTCGCGACGGGCCTCTACGAGGGGAAGAATTCGAGCGGTCGCATTTTCTTCCTCAAAGAGGAGCATGGAGCCTGGAAGACTACTCGGGGTCTCATGCCCAGAAACGCCGCCCGATTGCAGAACTCCGACACCACTATTTCGGCGCCGGATTGTGGTAGCCGGATATTCTGCGTTGCCGTTGGGACGTACGTGACCACGATCCCAGGGACTTATGGCTCGCCGGTTGAAGATGCTTTTATCCGGGAGCGACGTTCGTAAACGACAGCCCTTGGAACTCTGCCAGACAGAGGCTACTTCCAGCCAATTGTTGTGAGGAAGTCTCCGCTTTCGGGACGCTTGGCCGCACCAGGTACCAATGGATAGTCAGGGGAATTTGTGGTGCCGGTCACGTAGGCCAGTCCGCCGTGGGTCGTAACATTGTCTGCAGCGTCAACCCGCCGGCCGCCCAGATAGGTGGAATACATAAGGCCGCCTGCTTGCTTTAGCTCGGCCACGAACCCGTCCCCTCCCGGACATGCCGGGTCTCCAATGCACTCGCCTCCATCTCCCCCATAGTGCCGCTGCGGGGCGAGGCGGACTGGGAAATCGTCGGAGAACGTACCCCCGACGACGTAGATGTGACCACGTGCGTCCAGGGCAAGGCCGTAGGGTGAATCGTCCCCTTTCCCGCCAAGGTAGCTGCTGGACAGAAATGAGCGTCCTGAAGACTTCAGGGTGCTTACAAAAACATCGCCGTGAACGCCGTTCATCTGGCCGCTGCCGCCTTTGTAAGTCGACTGCGAGGCGTTTCTGAGCGGAAAATAGGCGGAAGATGTCCTGCCCGCAACCGTCGCATCTCCCTTTGAGTCGACGGCGATGCAGGTGGCGCAGGGAACGGTGTCTCCTCGCCGGCCTCCAAGGTATGAACCGTACACCAGCTTGCCTGCGCGCCCCAGTTTCACGAGAAAGGCATCGTACCGGCGGCATTGGTGGGTCCATGAACAGGTGCCAGCGTGCTTCGCTTGAACAGCGTTCTTAATTGGGAAATCGGAGGAGAGTGTCTGACCCGTGACGTACGTGTTGCCTATGGAGTCAGAAGCCACGCCCAGCACCTCATCAGCCATATCACTGCCCCCGAGATACGTACTGTACACGAGTCCTGATCGACTACGGACCTTGGCGACGAATCCAGTACAGGCGCCGGACTTTGCCTTGCGTTGAAGAGGATTCTTAAGCGGAAAATTCGGAGAGCATGTCGCTCCTCCGATGTAGGCGGCTCCGTTAGCGTCAACGGCAAGCGAAGACGGAATATCCGTCTGGCTACCGCCAAGATAGCTGCTGTATCGGACGTTTCCCCTCGAATCAATTTCGACAATGTAGGCGTCGGTCGTGCCACCGCCATAGTGCTTCTGCACGGCATTTCGAGTGGTGGGCAGACAGGAGGAATCTGCCGCGCCGGAGACATAAACGCTGTTGGCAGGTCCTAGGGCCATCTGATTTATCTGTACGCATGGCGGCGGAGACCAGAACTTTGAGGGTGACATTCCGGCTCGCGACAGCTTAAAGAGCGTATCGGCCCCAACACCGTCCGCGATCAAATTTCCATCGGGCAGCACAAGAAGGTCGGTGCCGATTGAAGCAGGCAGATACGTTGACCTGACCAGCGTGGGTATGGAAGTTCTTGCAGGAAGGGTGGCGGTTTGATGAGTCACTCGCGCAGATACCGGGACAGCGAGAGTCATCATGACGACAGCGATGACCAGCGGCGCGAGACCGATTTTGAACCGAGACATCATGACCATCTCCTTATCCGTAATATATCGCCAGGCATAGTATGGCCCTCACCTGAAGCTTTTCATATCGGGCGTCGACCCGACAGTCGTGCTGTCTGGTCAATGCTCGTTATCGACACGATTAAGAAGCAGGAGCTTGGCCGACAAAACCAAAAGCATCTGATAGGCGTGAGAGCATAGAGGGAGAGACAGGGGGAGTGGCGGAGTGTCGAGCCTATGATGCAATCCTCGTCGGCCTTTTGCCCGGTGTGCTCTCGGCCCTTGGAGCGACGGTACATCGCGGAAGAGGGTCGCGAACGACTGGTTTGCTCGGACGACCACATACTGTACGAAAATCCAAATATCGTGGCGGGGACAATTCCGGTGTCGGACGGCAAGGTGTGGATGCTGCGCCGGGGCATCGAGCCGCAGAGGGGGTACTGGACGTTCCCGTCGGGATTTATGGAGCTGGGGGAGACCGTCGAGGAGGCCGCCGCGCGGGAGACGCTCGAGGAAATCTGCCTCGACGTCGAGATCACGGGACTGATCGGCGTCTACTCGCGTCCGGTTACGTCAATCGTGTTCATCGTGTACCTGGCCAAAGCGGAAGGCCAGGCCGCGCCGGGAGATGAATCTCTCGAGGTCCAGGCCTTCTCGCCTGACGAGATTCCCTGGGACGAGCTGGCTTTTTGGAGCACGAGGGTGGCTTTGGAGGATTGGATGAGGGGTAAACGGTAAACGGTTGACGGTAAACGGTAGGCGGTCAACACGGGGTGAGGAGACAGACCTTGCGACCACCGCCTCCATTGGAGTCGGACAATCGCGGACCGACCTGGAAACTGCCAGCCCCCACTTGCTGACGCCTACTATCGCTTCCTTAGCTTAGGCGGCGCTCGTAGAGGACCATTACGTGGTCGTCGCGTAGCTCGTAGCCGGCACTGGTGAGACCTGCTTCGACCTCCGGGTCCCTGCGTAGCATTCCGCCGGCGGTCTCAAGGTCGAGTCTGCCGGCCTCTTGCCGGACGAACTCGCCAAGATGAGATACGGCTACGCGGTCGCCGCCTACGAACGCGATCACCAGACGGCTACGCCGGGACATCGACCCTCCCAGCAGCAGGGCGTCAGGCTTCGATCCGACCGTGAGGCTCAGCTCAAAGTCGTGTGGCGATCTCTGGCCTGGCACGCTCTCCGCGGTCCACCCGTGCGTTACGATCAGCGCTCCGGGACTACCGTGTCTATCTCGGACGGATTGCAACATCGAGTCCGAGACTGTGCGGCGCTCGACCGCCAACGTGTCGGTGGCTGCTGAGTGGGAAGCGGTCACCGCTTTGGTGGATCCATCTGACGGCGCCGGCGTTTCGATGGCTGCTGAGTGAGAAGTGGCCATTGGATTTGCGGATTCATGTGACGGCGCCGCCATGTTTCCCACGACCCCTTGGTCGGAAGAGGTCGCGGATTTGGTGGATTTGTCTGAGGGCGGGACGGACGCGGCCGAGAAGGAATAGAAGCGATCCAGCTCATGGAATCCCTCGCTCCTGACGAGGGCCTTGCTCGCCTCGTTCTGGCTGGATACCGATAGCCGGGCCAGCACCATCCCCGATTCCCGGGCCAGCTCCAGACCACGCTGGAGCATGTGGCGAGCCATGCCGCGGTTGCGGTAGCGCTCGTGCACCCTGATTCCCTCGAGCCATGCCACATTCCCGGCCTGCAGCTCAACGTGCTGGATGGCGACCACCTTGCCGGCGGTCTCCCCGACCATCAGAAATCCTTCCTCTGGCTTTTCGGCCAGCCAGGCATCCCAGACGTACGGGATGTAGTCGTTACCGTCAAAGACGGTGGCGGCTATCTCAAACACGTCCGCGCGATCTTCGGCGCGCGCGGATCGAATAGTCAGGTCGGGCACAGTTGATTGTAGGAAGCACGAGCGGTACGCGTGATACTTGCGCGTGTCCGCACACCCGTGCGCCCCTCACCACCGTTTCTGGCCTCTGAGTCTGACCAGGGGTTGCCTCTGGTAGTTAGGTCGGGCACAGTTGATGTAGGAAGCGGGAGCGTATGCGTGATACTTGATTGTGTCCAGACGCCCCCGCGCCCCTCACCGCCTCAGCCGATTCTGGTGTCTGAGTCTGGCCGGCGTGTTGCTATTGGTGGCTGCCGGGGCCGGCATGCATGCAACGAACGCTTACGGCGTTAGGATGGCTCAAGCTTCGTCGACCGTGGGCGATGCCGCGCTTCAGGGGAAGTACGTGCTCAACCGAATGAGCTGGTACGCGGCTCATTACTATGCCAGGGTGGCGGGCCGGGACACCGGCCTTCCGCCGAAGCAAAACGGGCACGACGAGTTCGCCCGCACCTGGGTGCGCGAGATGCTGACGAATCTGCACGGCTTGCCGGTGCGAGTGATGCGGCAGTCCTTCGTGACGCCGGGCTTTCTGCACCTTCGCGCGACCCGGCCCGGGTTGAACGAGATCGTCTTGGTACCGGGATCCCATCATCCCGGGCGAGCGGTCGTCGTCGGCGCGCACTACGACGGAGAACCCTTCTCAAAGGGATCGGCGTACGACGACACCAGCGGATCGGCTGTCATGCTGGCATCGGCACGGGTTCTCGGCGATCTCTGGCGCCGGCATGGGCTTCCATCGACTACCGTAGAGTTCGTCCTCTTCGACGGGGAGGAGCAGGGCCTCGTCGGGTCCAGCGCGTACCTCTTTGACCTGCGCCATCACGCCGCCATGCCAAAGCCGATCATGATGCTCGACGAGGAGCAGACGGGGATCGGATACCCGGCACGACCGTTTGGCCTACTCGGCATGACGCCCATGCCCGCCTACGCTACGACGACGGTTCAGAACCCGTTCCTCAAGCAGCTATACGGTCACCTGACTCCGCCGAAGCCGTCCGACCTGGCGGTCATGAACAGCAGGCTTCGGCGGGCGGTGTCACAGGGCTTCGGGCAGCTTTCCAAGGTCTACGGCACACTGTCCTATCGCGGGGGCAGTGCCAGGGCCTTCGCTCCGCAGGACAGCTCGTTCGTCCAGGTTGGTCCTAACCCCGTCTGCTGCAGCGACAACGCGCCGTTCGAGGCGCTCGGCCTTCCAACCGAGACGTATTCAGGCGACTTCCTCTACTACCGGAAGAATTGGAAGGCATGGTACTACCCATTCGACCAGCCGCAAGACACGACGGCGAGTATGGCGTGCGACACGGGAGGCCGGCCGAAGCCGGGCAGAGCACTGGAGGCGGCTCTGGACATCCCGGTCGTGCTGACCAGGATCCTCGTCCAGGATTATGCGCCTGCCCGACGGGGGAACGGCATTGCCGTGCTGTCGACGGTGGCGGTCAAGGGGCACGTGACCCGGTTTATCGCGGCGGGGCCACCGGGAATTAGGTGGAGCTTCGGCGACGGAAGCGGAGGCAGCGGTTGGTCGGCGACGCACGTGTACCGGTCGGCCGGGACGTTCAACGCGGCTGCCCGATCGGGATCGCTCGTCACCCGGTTCCGGGTGACCGTGCTGCCCGTTTCGCCTCACTTTCGTAACGGCATCGAGGTGCAGGGTCCTCCGCCGATAAGGCCATGGCATCCATCTGAGCTTTCGGGCATCAAGGGGTGCCCGTAAGGGTCGAGGTGGGCCGTTTGGTCGGAGGAAATCCGGGGATCTTTTACGGGGACGGCGCGTTGTGGAAGCCGGCGTGCCTGACGTAAGATTTGCAGGGTACCGGGATTTACGGGCATCCCCGCACCACGATGGACGAGGGGCTCGATCTCAGAATGAGCCACCGTTTCTCCAACTCAGCTTGTGTTTGGCCTACCGGAACCGCGCTCACTTCAGTTTTGGCGTGTCGCATATGATCGACTTTGCCAGGGTCTCGGATGAAGAGTATGGGCATGGCGGCATTTGCGTTGCCTGGTCATCCAAGGCGATTCCGCGGCGACGAAAACCCGAGTGGGGGAGGACCCCAGAGGACGGCCGTGGGGAAGATGGTCGAGTACCGCAGCATCGGCGTGGTCTGGGCATGGAAGGCAGGTACGCCGCGACGAAGGCCGGGGTGGGAGGAGGACCCGGAAGGAAGGCCGCGGGGAGGATAGTCGAGTACCGCAGCGTCGGCGTCGCGCGGCCACGCAGGGGCCCAGGCCACGGCGACGAAGAGCCACGGCGACGAAGAGCCCCGGCGACCAGGGCCAGGGGTCGGGAAGTTCATAGAGTGTCTTACACGGCGTGTCTTAGCGGCAGGGACGGAAAGTGAAAGGATGAACATGACGCGGGCGGGATTGGTACGAGACGAGATGGAAGCGGGGACGACGGATAACGGGACGAGGCATGTAGAGGGTCCAAGGGGTTTCAGGCTCCACCACGTCGTGGAAGCCCAGGAGTTCAATCGCGGGATGCTGGACCAGCTTTTTCTTCTCGCGTCTCAGATGGAGGAGGTCAACGAGCGTGGCGGCAGCCGCGTGCTTTCCGGGCGTATCATGGCCAGCCTGTTCTACGAGGAGAGCACGCGAACGCGCTTCTCGTTCGAGAGCGCGATGCACAAGCTGGGCGGGGCGGTCATCTCGACGGAGAACGCGAAACAGTTCTCCTCGGTATCCAAAGGCGAAACGCTCGAAGACACGATCCGAATCGTCAACGGGTACGCGGATCTCATCGTCCTCAGGCACTCTGATAGCGGGTCGGCTCGGCGGGCCGCGGACGTCTCGAGCGTACCGGTGATCAATGCCGGTGATGGAACGGGGCAGCATCCGACCCAGGCGTTTCTGGATCTCTACACGATACAGAAGGAACTGGGGGCCATCGACGGCATAACTATAGCCGTGGTGGGCGATCTGGCTAACGGCAGGACGGTGCGGTCGCTGTGCTACCTGCTCGCGAAGTATCGAGGAGTAAAGATCATTATGGTAGCGCCCGATGTCGTCCGAATGCGAGACGACATCAAAGGCTATCTGGCGAAGCATAACGTGGTGTTCGCCGAGGAGTCCGACCTGGAGGACGTGGCGGGGAATGTGGACGTCCTCTACCAGACGAGGATCCAGAAGGAGCGTTTCGGAGACCGGGAGGAGGATTATCAGCGGGCGCGGGGCGTCTACGTGGTCGACGGCGCAATACTTTCGAGGATGCGAAAGAGCTCGATAGTGATGCATCCGCTTCCTCGGGTCGACGAAATCACGCCAGAGGTGGACAACGATCCGCGGGCGGCGTATTTCCGTCAGGCGCAGAACGGGGTGTTTGTTCGGATGGCGCTATTGTCGGCCTGTCTGGGGGAGGATCTGTAGGAAGTTGTCAGTTTTCAGTTTTCAGTTGTCAGTTTGGGTGGCGGTTTTCAGGCGTTCAGGTGGATTCCGACACCACGAAGCATGAAAGTAGAGCTCGGCCTGCCCAAACCGTGCAGTTCGCCTCACGCGGCATTGTGCGACCGCCGACATCGCCGGGCGTCATAAATGTCCTCTCGGGAGTTGTCCGTTGTCAGTTTTCAGTTTGCGTAGCGGTTTTCGGGCAGCCACGTCCTTTTCGAAACTGGGGAACATGAAACAGTGTCTCGGCGCTCATGTATTCGATTCTCGCCAGGCGTTGTGCGACCACCGACAGCGCCGGGCGTCATAAATGTCGTCCCTACCGCTCCAAGCCACATTGTGTCGTTAATGTCGCCTACGTTTGCAAGTGGTTTTTGTTGCCTGTCGACGATTACTCGCAAGACTATAGTCAGAGCATATTCTAGGTGCTTATAACTCGACATTCGACTGATTCGTTCCATGGCACATATGTGCTAACAATTAGCGAGTAGGTGACCGACGAGGACCAGACGTAAGGCGGGGCGGCCAAGAGTGAATGCGGATCAGGTAGTCGAACAGCTGCTCGACGACCCCGACTTTGCCTCGTGCGTCACGGCCTACCGGCTGCTGCCGGCTCGTGAGGCCGACTATCGTGACTTTCCGCCATCGATCGATCCGCGCCTGGTCGATTCGCTGCGGCAGCGGGGCATTCACCGCCTGTACTCGCACCAGGCGGAGGCGATAGACCACGCCCTCGCGGGCCACAACGTCGCCGTGGTTACTCCCACGGCTTCGGGCAAAACCCTCTGCTACAACGTTCCGGTGGTCAGCTCGATCATGCACGACCCCAGCGCACGTGCCCTCTATCTGTTTCCGACGAAGGCGCTGTCGCAAGACCAGCTCGCCGAGCTGCATGGGCTGGTGGGGGCGCTCGAGATAGACCTCAAGACCTTCACCTATGACGGAGACACGCCGGCCGAGGCGCGCCGTGCCGTGCGACAAGCGGGACATATCGTGGTAACCAACCCCGACATGCTGCACACCGGAATTCTGCCCCATCACACGCGGTGGGTGCGGCTCTTCGAGAACCTCAAGTTTGTCGTCATAGACGAGCTGCACACCTACCGGGGCGTGTTCGGCAGCCACGTGGCGAACGTCATACGGCGGCTGAAGCGCATCTGCGAGTTCTACGGCGCCGATCCCCAGTTCATCTGCTGCTCGGCGACGATCGCCAACCCAGGCGAGCTGGCGGCCGATCTGATCGAGCGCGAGGTGAAGCTCGTCGACCGAAACGGGGCTCCGGCGGGGCCGAAGCACGTGATCCTGTACAACCCGCCGGTGGTCGACAAGTCGCTGGGCATCAGGAAGAGCTCTATCCTGGCGTCCCGCGGCATCGCCGGCACGTTCGTCGGGAACGGAATTCAGACGATCGTGTTCGGCCGTTCTCGCACGACCGTGGAGATACTGCTCACGTATCTCCGAGCCGACGCTCCGACGGGTCATGCCAGAGAGAGCATTCGTGGCTATCGGGGAGGATATCTTCCGGAAGAGCGGCGGTCTATCGAACGAGGCTTGCGCGACGGATCGGTGCGGGCCGTGGTTTCGACCAACGCGCTGGAGCTCGGCATCGACATCGGCGGACTCGACGCCTGCGTCCTAACGGGGTATCCGGGGACGATCGCCAGCGCCTGGCAGCAGATCGGGCGGGCCGGACGCACGGCGGCCTCATCGGTGGCGGTCATGGTAGGCAGCAGCTCTCCGATGGACCAGTACGTCATCACGCACTCCGAGTTCATCTTCGAGCAGTCCCCGGAGACGGCGTTGATCAACGCCAACAACCTCCATATCCTCATGAGCCAGATCAAATGCGCGGCCTTCGAGCTGCCGTTTCGCGACGACGAGCAGTTTGGCCGCGCCGATTCCACGCAGTCATTCCTGGCGTATCTGTCGGAAGCCGGACTGCTGCATCACGTCGACGGCAGCTGGCACTGGATGTCAGATTCTTTTCCAGCCGAGGAGATCAGCCTGCGCAGCGCGATGTCGGACAACGTGGTCATCGTGGACCAGGAGCTGCCGGCGCGGGTCATTGGGGAGATTGACCGGACATCGGCGCCGGTGATGGTGCACGAGGAGGCGATCTACCTTCATGGCGGCGTGCAGTACCAGGTAGAAAAGCTCGACCTGGAGGAGAAGAAGGCGTTCGTGCGACGCGTCGACGTCGATTACTACACCGATGCCGAGCTGGCGGTGCGCGTGGCCGTTCTCGAGGTCATGGGTTCCGAGGACCGGGGGCGGGCGCACGGGGAAGTTGCCGTCACCTACCTGCCGACCATCTTCAAGAAGATCAAGTTTGACACGCACGAAAATGTCGGGTGGGGGAGGATCCATCTGCCCGAAGACACGATGCACACGCGGGCGTACTGGCTGTGGTTCTCCAGATCGGTTACCGACAATCTTGCCCTCGGCCGAGCTGGAAACGGGGCTGTCGGGCCTGGCGGCCGTTCTGGGAAATCTGGCCCCGCTCTACCTGATGTGCGACCCGCGCGACCTACGGGTCTTCGCGGAGGTGCGGGCGCCGTTCACCGAAGCGCCGACGATATTTCTGTACGATTCGATTCCGGGCGGCATCGGTTTCAGCAGCCGTCTCTTTGAGATGCACGACGCGCTGCTGAAGGGTGCGGGGGAGCTGGTGGTCACCTGTCCATGTGATTTTGGCTGCCCCTCGTGCGTCGGCCCTCATTACGAGGGAGGTCCCAGCGCCAAGCTGCTGACTCTGCGCATGATCGACCTGCTGATGACGCAGAGGCGTCAAATCAAGGCGGCTTTGCCCTAGATAGGACAGACGTGCGAGTATCTTCCAGGAGTGTCGAGCTTGGCATGGGGGTGCAGGCGATCACGTGAACCTTGAAGACTTACGCGCGCGCCTCGGAACACCCACTCCTCCGCGTCCTCCCGCCGGCATTCCCGACTCGCCAAGCCGCAGACCGGTGGAGCGCTGCGTGCCGGGGCACGTGATCGGGGGACCAGCCGGCGAGTGTTTCGTCGTCGACACGGTCCGTGGTGAAGGGCAGACACACGGAGAGCACGTCTTCGGGGGGCTCAGCGGCATCGATCCGACCAGGCTCTCCATACTCCTGAAGGATGGGGCGGGATCCGCGATCGACATCGAGAGCACCGCGTTTATCGACACGGAGACCACGGGTTTGGGGTACGGGGTGGGTACGCACGTGTTCATGATCGGCGTAGGGCATCGCGAGGGCGAGGCGTTCCGTGTTCGCCAGTTCTTCATGCGCCACCCCGGCGAAGAGCCGGCGATGCTGGCCAGCCTGGGAGAGTACCTGTCGCAGTTCGGCACGGTGATCTCGTTCAACGGGCGCTCGTTTGACTGGCCGCTCCTCGAGAGCCGGTTCATCTATCGGAGGATGCGGCTGCAGCCGTCCGCTCCGGTTCACCTCGATTTGCTTCACGCCGCACGCCGGCTATGGAAGCTGCGGCTCGAGAGCTGCGGGTTGTCGTCGATCGAGCAGTCTATTCTTGGAGTTGGCCGGACTCGTGATGACGTGCCCGGCTGGCTGGTGCCGCAGCTGTACTTCCAGTACCTCCGGACGGGCAACGCGAACCCTCTGCGGGGGATCTTCTATCACAATCTGCATGACATCCTGTCGCTAGCGATACTGACGATACACATCGACACCCTGCTGGCGGATCCGTGGGCAGGCTCGATCACGCATGCCATCGACTTTTATAGTTTGGGGAAGCTGTACGAGGCTACCGGGGACGCAGATCAGGCCGCCAAGTGTCTGCGAGCGGCGCTCGACGAGGGCCTGCCGCCGCGGACAGAGATGGAAGCGGTGCTCCGGCTGGCGATGGTGGAGAAGCGCCGGGGCGATTGGGAGGCGGCCATGCCGTTGTTCGACCGCGTGGCCGGATTTCGCGGCCTGCGGCGAATCGCGTGGGTGGAGCTGGCCAAGTACTACGAGCACGTCGCCAGGGAGCCGCGAGAGGCCATGCGGTACACGATGCAGGCGCTGAGTCTGGGCGACGAGCCGGACTACGTCAGCTGGCAGGGCACGCGGCCGATCGATCTGATGCATCGCCGCCGCCGTCTGCTGCAGCGGATGGGGAGCGGGCCGCGAGCAATCGCAACGGGCCGGTAGCGTTCCGCGCTCACGGGGCCCCATTCGCTCCGCGTAGAGCTCGCAGTGGGATGAGGTCCATCCACATTGACGAGTAGGCTGCCCTGGCACCGTGACGGTGTGTCGAGACGGTACCACATGCGTGTGGGCCCACTCTTGCACGTTCTGTACAACGCTATAGGCTGTCCTCCTAGATGGGGGATTACATAGAGGTCACGCCGTACCAGGTCTTCGTGCGATTTGGATGGTACTTCAGGGCCGAGTTCGACAGAGATGCGATTTTGCAAGTGAAGCGATGCCCTGATATGTGGACGGGTGGCTGGGGACCGCATGCTTCGATCAGTGAGGGCGGGTGATGATCAACGGCTCGTTGGACGCATTACTTCACTGCCCGTTCGCTCCGGAGCAGTGGATCTATATCTTGCAGTTCAGTGCTAGATGAGCCATAGCAGCTCCGAATGTTTCGAGGGCGGCGTCGGAATCGGTGCCGGCTCCGCCCTGGACTCTGACCGTAATCGCCCGCGCCCCGAACCGGGCGTTGACAATAGCATTACGCTCATACGGCTTAGGCTGGTTGCCGGACGCCGGCGGCGGCTCAACCACGCCAAACGAGTCACTGCCCACGCCGACGCGGAAGAAGGATGCGTTCTTCACCAGACGGGCGTTAGCTCGCCCCATGGTCATGTACTGCTTGGATGCTGTCGTCGATTTCCACACCCAGGCCTGCTCGTACACTTCCAGTGTTCCGGGGTGATCGCGCACAATCGATCCGAACAGGGGCACCAAAGGCCACTTACCGGGTACGCCGTGGAGCTTTCGCACAAAAGCGTCGTTCTCCTGTTTGTACTTCCCGTGTAATGAAATGCTGATGAGAAGACCTGTCATTCGACCAGCGACGAATTGCGTCGACACCGGCTGATTGCACGTTCCGGCACGGCACTTAATGGGGAACACTGTGAATTTCAGGCTTATGTACGGGGTGAAACTCGACCCAGTGAGAGCGTGGAGGTCCGCCACTGTAATGGAAGCGGCGGGATTGACTATGCATGGCAGCCTCCCGGCGGAGGCGACAGCCGCCTGAGCCTGGCCACCGAGAAGCGCCGCGGACACGAGCAGTGGGAGAAAGATGGACCTGGAAAGTCTTGGTCGAACGGCTGGGCGAATCACGTTGCGTTACTCCTTTTGACGAGCGCTAGTAGCAAGGCACATCGGCCCTCAGGTTGGTGTGCCAGAAAACTCTTCCGGTCTCAGCGTTGACTAGCCACGCATTCTGTAGACAGATTCCGCTCGGCGCCTCCTGCACGATCCATGTTGCCGTGCCGCGGATGAGGGGTGTGTAACGGATGCGTTTGAGGGAGGTCAGTCGAACGAGGTCTGCGCTTTGTACTTTCTGCCCATGCGTGTGCGGGCGGGCGGCAGCAATAGCTTCTCGCTTGGTGACAGGAGGCAGGCCGACTTCTCTGCACACGTGAAAGAGCTGATTGATCCATTGTTCAGCCCGACTCCGAGGATACGGTGGCGCAAGGCACGCGGCGGCTCTACCGGGTCTCACCGTGGCCACAGCGGGTGTGAGACTTGCATGCCTGGCTGGAGACTTTGCCGGTGACACGGCGGGCCCGCAGCCGCCGATTAGAGAGAACGCCAAGGCGGCGAACGCGAACGGGATGACTCGGCTCATTGATAACGTTTATCGGCCTGGCTAGTGGCTCCGCTGGATTTGCACCCTCACTCCGGGTGCTCGAACTGACCGGCTCAGTTTTGCACGAAGGCTTGTCCTTTGTCGAGGTCTGCATGTCACGGCTCGATTCGGTTTGCTGTCGGCGGTAACCTGACACCTGTGTCGCCATGCTCCCAGTTCCTGCCGAACAGATTCGGGCTGGCGCTCTACTTTGTAACGGGGTCGGAGATAGTCCGAAGTGAGTTGAGACGCATCTGATCCTCGGTCTGTTCTGTGGTGTCGCGGGGCGTCGGGCGTGGGCGTCCATTCGGCCAATGCCGCCGGCGAGATGGTTGTCTGTTTCGCCTGGCTAGCGCATCATAGGTGGACGGCCATTCGTGGCGAGGAGGGTTTCCACGCTGGATGCGAGAGCTGGGATAAGCGAATCCGGCGGCGCACGGCGCAGCAGGGCGTCATGAATGTCGCCCCCGCCTTCACGGACGGAGCGGTGAGAGATGATCCAGAGGTTGACATGACGGATGAGACCACGGTGTCCAGGCACGAGCTATTCGAGGAGCTGGCGAAACAGCGTCAAGAGATCGCGGTGCAGGCGGAACGTATTGCCGTGCTGGAGTCGCGCCTGGAGCGCATGTGCAGCGGTGCATTCGTTGAGAAGCAGAGAGGGGGCGGAGTCTCTCACCGCCGGAGCGATCGTTAACCACGGCCGGGCCGGCGCCGCCTCCGCAGATCAGACTAACGTAAAGCTATCTCGATCGACCATCTTGAAGGCGGCGGGAGTGGGGGCCATCGGACTTTTTGCCGCCGGCGGCGGTGGGGCCTCTCCTGTTCTCGCGGCGGAGGCGGGGAACTACGTGGCGAACGATCCGACGGCATCCGAAGAGGCTTTCGCCAATGTCGTCGGGTTTGTATCGGGCGCCGTCCTGGCCGGCAGCGCCCAGGGAATCGTCGGCGTCACCAACACCGGAATCGGAGTCGTCGGGTCGTCCAGGACAGACCAGACTTTCCCCTCGGGGGCCCTGGGTGATGGAACCGGGGTGTTGGGCGAGTCCAACAACGGCGTCGGCGTCTCGGGCACCAGTAACGGATCCGATGGCGTGCGCGGAACGTCTGCGGGGTCGGGGGGAGCGGGCGTCTCGGGCGCCAGCAGCGGATCCGACGGGGTGAGGGGAACGTCTGCCGGATCAGGGGGAGCAGGAGTCGCGGGGATCAACACGGGTAGCGGCTACGGCGTGCACGCTACGAGCTCGGGTGTGGGGCTGTTAGCGGAAAGCAGTGGGGGCGGCGACGGCGTGCACGCTACGAGCTCTGGCGTCGGGCTCTTCGCCGAAAGCAGCGGGGGCGGCTACGGCGTGCACGCCGAGGCCAGCTCTGGCGTGGGGCTGTTCGCGGAAAGCAGCCGGGGCGGCCACGGCGTGCACGCCAAGAGCTCGGGCGTCGGTCTTTTCGCCGAAAGCAGTGGGGGAGGCTACGCCGTCTCGGCGAGCAGCGCCGGGGTAGCCGTTTACGGCAGAAGCAGTGGGCAGGGCGTGGCAGTCCGCGCTGAAAGTGACGGCAACTACGTGGGCGTGTGGGGTAGCGGACGTGGAGGCGGCGTGTTAGGGGACAGCACCGACAACCCGGGCGTTGTCGGTAGGAGCCAGCTCGGCATCGGGGTTCGTGGCGAATCGGCCGGAGTTAACGGGGCCGGTGTGTACGCCGTCAACACGGCGAAGGGGTATGCCCTTCATGCGGTCGGCGGAAGCACGAGCGTCTTTGCGGAAGCATCGGGCAGTGGAGCCGTGGTGCACGGCACGAACAGGGGCTCCGGGCCCGGCGTCCAGGGGACTAGTCTAGAGGTCGGAGTGGTCGGCGAGAGCACGAAGGGCGACGGTATCCGGGGGCGGACATCGGGAGCGGCGGCCGGCGTGTACGGGCTCAACACGGCCAAGGGCGTGGGAGTGCGGGCCAAGAGCGGGGGAACCGGGGTCATCGCGGAAAGCACGGGACCGAACGGCGTGGGGCTCATGGCGGTCAGCCGCTCAGGGAGGGGAGGGCAGTTCTCGGGCGGCGCGGCGGCAATCCGCCTGGTACCGAGAGGTCAGGCAGGGGCTCCGAGGTCAGGATCTCATCACAAAGGCGATTTGATCGTCGACGCGCGCGGCGGCCTCTTCATTTGCGTGAAGGACGGAAGTCCCGGCTCCTGGCGGCGGGTGGTTCTGGCCTGAACAGGTTCCGGCCGGTCTGTTAGTACTCGGTCTTCCAGCTCAGTTTCGAGGTGGCGAGGGCTTCCGCTTCGTCGGGACTCTCGCCCTCTTCCAATAGATCCAGATACTTGTCGGCAGTCAGGGCGGCGATCGATCCGTCGGAGGCGGCGGTCACCACCTGCTTGAGAGGGTTGCGACGCACATCGCCGGCCACGAACACTCCGTCACACTCCGTCGCCATGTTTTCGTCGGTGTCGATGAATCCAGCTTGATCGACGGTCACGCATGAGCTAAAGAGCGAAGTGTTAGGATCGCTGCCGATATAGACGAAGAGGCCGCCGAGCTCGAGGGTCTCGGTGACTCCGGTCTTGACGTTTCGCATATTGATCGACTCCAGCTTATCGACGCCGTTTATATGGTCCACGACGGTATCCATGATGAAGTCAACCTTGGGATTACGAGCAGCGCGGGCCACCAAAAGCTTCTGAGCCCGGAACGTGTCGCGTCGGTGGATGATAGTAACGCGTGAGGCGTATTTCGTCAGATAGAGACCTTCGTCGAAGGCCGCGTCTCCACCGCCGATTACGGCCACGTGGCGGTCGCGGAAGAACGGTCCGTCGCAGACGGCGCAGTAGGACACACCGCGGCCGCGCAGAAGGTCCTCACCGGGGACGCCGATGGTCCGGGGCGCGGCGCCCGTGGCGATGATCACGGTTCTCGCCTGGAATGTCCGCTCGTCCCCGAGCGGAGTCAGCGTGACCACGCGCTTCAAGTACTTGTCATTGAGGTCGACCCGGATGACCTCCTCGCCGAAGACTATCTCGGCGCCGAACTTCTCGGCGTGGTCCTTGAGGTCCATCGACAGCTGGGGGCCCATGGTGTGGGCTATGCCGGGGTAATCTTCCACATCACCCGTGGTCGCGATCTGGCCACCCGGCATCAGCTGGGCCTCGATCACGACCGTGCTGCGGAGCGCCCGCGCCGCGTACAGCGCAGCGGCGAGGCCGGCCGGCCCGCCGCCGATGATCAGCACATCCCACACCTTGTTATCTTCCACTTCAATTCCTTTGTCAGTTGTCAGTTGTCAGTTCCAGTTGTCAGTTTTCAGTTGTCAGTTGTCAGTCATCCATGTCGTTGCCGACACGACCAAGTACGAAAGTGGACCTCGGGGTTTTGAGAGGCCCGCGTCGCTTTGATCGGCATTATTCCATCTATCGACATCGCCGGGCGTCATAAATGTCGCCCCTACGCCGCAAGCCCAGATCGTCGGCCGCCACAAATGTCGGCTCTACGCCGCAAGCCGACATCGTCGGGGTCATCTAATGCTGCCATCCCTACGTTTCCAAGTCCTTGTCAGTTGTCAGTTGCCAGTCATCCATGTCGTTATCGACACCACGAAGCATGAAAGTGGGGCTTTCCAATTAGTTTTCAGTTGTCACCTACGTGGGTGCGGGTCCTTGCTCGACTCAGGGGTCCTCGAGTAATAGTCCTTATACCTCATTATCCCAGTCCTGTCAAGTGCCACCGATCTCGCCTAAAACCGGTAGTCGTGGTCGCGCCGGGCCCGCTTGCCGAGCTTGCGGGGATTCCCCTTCTTCTTGGTTCCCGTGCTCGTGACCGGGCCTCCGTCCTCATCGTCCCGGCCAGGCTGAGGGCCCCGTCTTCTGGGACCCGGCAGCTGTCCCAGCATGTTCTCCGAGCGGCTGACGGTGCAGCCTAGTCCTTCACAGTAGGAGCGGATGTCGTTGTCGTTGGTGACAACGACGAGCGCTCGGGGGTCGCGAGCGCTTCGCGCCTGTTCCTTGATGACGTCGTCGGCCGACTGGCCGGTAGGAGAGAAGATCGCCTTCACCCTGCCGAACCGGAATCCATGGGCGAATGTCCGGTTGGCAGAGCTGTCGAACACAACGGTTACGTCATCACGTCCCAGGCGCGGAGAGCTGTTGACCAAGTTCAAGAGAGCGGTGCGGGCGTCCTCCATGGACTGCTGTTCTATACGTAGGAAACCGGGATCAGACCGGATGACGTTGTACCCATCGATGAGGATCTGGCGCATGCCGGTCTCAGTCGACCGGTTGGGGTGGTCCGGGCTTGAGCTGTTTGGTCTCGCTGTCGAAAGCGATCAGGTCAGCGATCTCAGAGAGCGGACGAGCGCCCAGATCTTCTCCGGTGCGCAGGCGGACCGACGCGGTGCCCGCCTCGACCTCCTTGTTGCCGACTACCAGCATGTACGGGATCTTCTGCACCTGGGCATCGCGTATCTTGGCGTTGAGGCGCTCGCTGCGTGAGTCGGCCTCGGCCCGCAGGCCGCGACTCTTCAGGTGCGTCGACCACCTGTCCGGCGTAGTCGAGGTGACGGTCGGCGACCGGCAACACAATGGCCTGTACCGGCGACAGCCACGTGGGGAAGGCGCCGCCGAAGTGCTCGATCATCACGCCCAGGAAGCGCTCCGTGGCGCCGGTCACGGCACGGTGGATTACCACAGGGGTATGGGGCTCGCCGTCCTCGCCGATGTACTCGCAGCCGAGCCGTTCGGGCTGGATGAAGTCGATCTGAATGGTCGACAGCTGCCATTCACGGCCAAGGACGTCCCGGGCCATGAAATCGGCTTTGGGGCCGTAGAAGGCTGCCTCCCCAGCGGCCGTGTAGTAGTCGACCTCTAGCGCATCAAGCGACTCCTTGAGCGCGCGCTCGGCTTTAGCCCACTTTTCGTCGTCGGCCACGAACTTCCCGGCTTCGGAGGAGTCACGGACTGAAAACTGAACGGCGTACTCGGTGAATCCATAGGTATGGAGGACCTCGCGGATCAGCTGGATGGCCCGCGTGAATTCCTCCTCGAATCTGGTCCTCCGTGCAGAAGACGTGAGCAGTCGTCCTGGGTTAGGGAACGGACCCTGGTCAGTCCGGAGAGCTCTCCGGACTTCTCGTATCGGTAGAGCGTGGCGAACTCCGCATACCTCAGCGGCAGGTCCCGGTAGCTGTGGAATTCGCCGTTGAACAGCGTCATGTGGCTGGGGCAGTTCATCGGCTTGAGCATGTAGACGTCCGTCTCGTCGACCATCGGCGGAAACATGACGTCGGCGTAGTGCTCCAGGTGTCCCGATCGCTCGTACAGCTCCTTCTTCACCAGATGAGCCGTCCATACGTGCTGGTAGCCGTACTTGGTCTGCGTCTCGCGGACGTAGTCCTCCATCACATGGCGGATGATCTCACCTTTCGGGAAGAAGAGCGGTATGCCGGAGCCGACGTCCGGGCTGAACATGAAGAGGCCCAGCTCCCGGCCGAGCTTGCGGTGATCCCGTTCTCTCGCCAGCTCCAGGTTGTGCAGGTACTCGTCAAGCTCGCTCCTGCGTCGGCCACATCGTGCCGTAGATGCGCTGCAGCATCGGATTCTTTTCGTCTCCGCGCCAGTACGCGCCCGGCGACGCTCATGCAGCTTGAACGGCCCAAGGTTTGCGGTGCTCTCGACGTGGGGGCCGCGGCAAAGGTCGACGAATTCTCCGTTCTGGTACACGGTCAGGTTGCCGTCGCCGAAGCGGTCGATCAGCTCCAGCTTGTATGGCTGGTCCTTGAACAGCTCGTGTGCTTCCTCGAGGGTGATAGGACGGCACTCGAACTTTTCGCCGGCCATCGATGTGGCGGCTCATGCACTTCTCGATCTCTTCGAGATCGTCCGGGGAGAGCGACCGGGGCAGGTCAAAGTCGTAGTAGAAGCCATTCTCGATGGGTGGCCCGATGCCGAGCCGAGCGTCGGGAAAGATGTCCGTAACCGCTTCCGCCATGACGTGCGCCGCGCTGTGCCGCATCCGCTGGATGGGAGTCATCTCGACGGCGCGGACGTCTACCTGTTCTTCATCTTCGTTGCTCATCGTGATAACCTCCGTCGTTCTTAGAAAATAAAAAAACCTCACGCCCGGTGAGGGACGAGAGGTAACTCCCGCGGTTCCACCCCCGTTATGGTGAACCACCGCTTCATTTGGATTTAACGCGCCGCCGCGGATCCAAAGAATCGACCCCTAGCGGGTGGTTTTCACGCGGTCGCTTTGAGGAGACTCTCACCGGACTGTCCCCATCTCTGGCAAACCGAAGCGCGCTACTCGTTCCGCTTCAGGGCGTACTGGTGGGCGACACAGGACTCGAACCTGTGACCTCTGCCATGTCAAGGCAGCACTCTAACCACCTGAGCTAGTCGCCCATGTGGGATCAGTTTAGCGTGAATCCGGAATTAGTGTCAAAGTCTCCACGCTGTCCTCCTTCTCCCGAACCTGGATAATAGACCATGCAGTCATCTCCCTCGCCGTCCTTTCGGCGTGTGCTGGTCGAGCGAGTTCGACGACCTTGCGGCGATCATTCCACCATTGATGCAGTCTGATGCCATCGGACTGGACGTCGAAATGGGACAGCGGATCGAGCGCTTGCCGGGTGGGATGACCAAAGGCAAGCAGGTCCTTGCGCTTGATTCAGATCGCGGGCAACGGGGTCAGCGCGGTGGTCGATCCATTTCGAGTGCACGACCTCTCGCCGTCTTCACCCCCTGATGACGTCCACCTCCACGGTCAAGGTGGTGTTGGGAGGGGCTACCGACGTTCAGCTCTTGCAGGACCACGACCTGCCCGTACGAACTGTTACCGACCTGGGTGAGATGGCGGTGGCCGTCTACGGGCACCGCCAGGAAGGCATGCAGGCTCTTGCGGGGCGCGCTCTCGGGGTTCACATAGACAAGAGCGTACGGCGAGAGAACTGGCTACATAGGCCCGTCAACCCAACGATGCTCACGTACGCGTTTCGAGACGCGGAGCTGACGCTGCAGCTGTACCGTTGGTTCCAGGCAACGCATCCCGATCTCGTCAGGGAGTACGTCAGGCGCGAGCTCACGCCGCCGCCTCCGGAGGATCTGGCGTCGTGGATCAGGCAGTTCCTCATCAAACGCCGCGACCTCGTGCTCTTGCTTCAAGAGGAGGGCATCGACCCGGAAACGGAGACCGACCGGCTGACGGCGGACGCCCGGCTGGCTTTGGCGGCGGACTTGACGCCTCATCAGCGGCGGAGGGTTCTCCGGGCCGTCGGCGATCTCGCACTGAAGGATCTCTACACGGAGGTCGCCGCGCTCGCCGCTTCGTCGTCGGGGGTATTCAGGGCAGCAGCTGCTCGTGCGCTAGGAAGGCTCGAGACCGAGGCGGCCCGACCGCATCCTCGAAGAGCTGAAGAACGATCCACTCGAGGATGTGCGGAATTCCGCAACGATGGGCCTGCGAGATCTGACCAACGGGCCAAAGAAGAAGCCGGCCGTCGTCGGAGAGAGCGAGGACCAGGTTCCGGCCTTAAAGCCCGAGGCCATGGCCGCGCTGGGAACGCTGCTGCAGCAGATGGAGCCGCTGCCCGAGGCGGGAGCGTCAGTGCAGGTGGCTGGGGACGAAGAAGAAGACCGCGGCGGCCATCGCGTATAGCACCAGCAGCTGGAGGCCTTCGAGCCAGTTGCTCTCGCCGTCCTGAGATATGAAGAAGAACATCACGACCACGATGCCGATCACTGCGATTTCGATGGGGTTGAACACCAGGCTCATGGGGCGCCGGAACTGAGAGGCCAGCACCAGTATCGGGGCCACGAACAGGGCCACCTGGATAGAGCTTCCGGATGCCACCGCCAGGGAAGCATTCATTCGATTCTTCAGAGCGAGCATGATGGCGCTGTAGTGTTCCGCCATGTTTCCCAGGATTGGAACGACGACGATCCCCACGAACAGTGGACTCCAGCCGAGATCGGCGGTGAACGGCTTGACCGTGTCGATCAGGGCTTTCGAGGCGCCGAAAATCAGCAGTGTCGCTATGGCGAGCACCAGAACACTACGAGTGATTGGCCAGACCTCGGTGCCGATGCCGATTTCCTCCACGACCTCGGCCTCCTCTTCGATGAAGGTGCGATCAGCTACCGTCTGCTTTTGATTTCCCGGACCACCCCGCAGCTGGAATATAGAGAACAGCAGGTAACCCACGTAGACCATCAGGAGCAGGCAGGCGGCGATCAGGCTTATCTCTGTGATCCGGGTGTGGGTGGTAGCGAGAAACAGAGAAGGAAGAACCATGGCGGTCACCGCCAGCGCCATCAGCACGGCGTGGTGGCCCGTTTCCTCAGAGTCAAAGCGCTGCGTTCCGTTCTTGACGCCTCCTGCGAACAGGGCCATACCGAGAACCAGCGCGGCATTGCCGATTACCGATCCGGCTATCGTAGCCTTGGTTAGGGTGATGTAGCCTTGGTTGAGGGCCAGAATCCCGATGAACAGCTCGGGAACGTTGCCGAAGGTCGCATTGAGGAGACCACCGACCTTGGCTCCCATCGTAGTGGGACGAGGCTCCAGTCCGGCGTCTCGCTGCCGAGCGACCTCGCGAGCGGCGATACCCAGCCCGATCTCCTCGGTGGCTCGACCCAGTAATGCCGCAGCGGCAATCGTTCCCGCACCCGCCAGGACGAATACCGTGGTTCCCGGCCACCCGGCATGGTCGCCGACAACAGCCAGAATGCAGAGCCCGGAAAGCAGCCACCACCAGCGTGCCATAGCTGTTCCAATCCAATCGTGAGAATGAAGAGCTTGAACGAGCAGTCGCTTCGAGTCGTGTTTATGGGAAGCGGTCCATTTGCGATGCCGGCTCTCGAGGCCCTATCGTCCAGACATACGGTCGCGGCGGTGGTAACTCAGCCCGACCGCGAAATCGGGCGCGGCCGCCGCCTTCAAAGGGGGCTCATTGCCGGCCGGGCCGATGACCTCCACGTCCCAGTATTACAACCGGCCACATTCAAGAATGATGCCGCCGTCGAGGCAGTCGCCGAATTTGATCCTCAGCTGATCGTCGTAGCGTCGTATGGAAGGATCCTTCCGAGGCGCGTACTTGACCTCGCACCGAAGGGCGTGCTGAATTTGCATCCCTCCTTGCTGCCTCGCCACCGGGGCGCCTCACCCATCCCGTGGGCCATCCTGTCGCGGGGACGAGGTTACCGGCGTAAGTGTGATGGAGATGGTGGCGAAGATGGACGCCGGGCCCGTAGTGGCACAGCGTGAGGTTCGCGTGCTCCCCGATGACACCACGGAGTCGCTCACCGCTCGTCTGGCGCCGGCGAACGCCAGCTTGCTGCTCGAGGTTCTCCCTGCTTGGTATGCCGGGGAGCTGAGTGCCCGTCCACAGGAGGAAGCTAAGGCGACGTATACGGAGCTGCTCACGAAAGAAAGCGGCGCCATTGACTGGTCGCTGCCGGCGACCGAGATCGAGAGACGAGTGCGCGCTTTTATTCCCTGGCCGGTCGCGTTTGGCACATGGGAGGGAGGCACTCTGCGAGTGTTCGCCGCTCGGGCGGTATCGGGCTCGGACGCGCCTTCCGAAACTCCGGGGACGGTTCTCGACGCGTCGGGTGATGGTATCGAGGTACAGACCGGGGAAGGGCGCCTGAGCTTAGTCGAAGTACAGCCCGCGGGAGGCAGGCGAATGAGCGCCGGCGACTTCGCGCGGGGCAGACCGGAGATTCGAGATGCTCGTTTCTCGGGACCGTCATGATCGTCGGAGTGCTGCGCATCGTGGTCGAGGTACCGGAGAGTCATTCCCTCAAAGAGAAACGTGCGGTCGTCCGATCGTTGAAGGGACGAATCGAGAGCCGTTTCAAGGTCGCGGTTAGTGAGGTCGGCAATCTCGACGCCTGGCAGGTGGCCGAGCTAGGCGTTGTGTGCGTGACCAATGACGCCAGGCACGCCGACGAGATTCTGGCACACGTAGCCGATTTCGCCGGCGCCAATCAGGGCGATGGAGCGATAGCCAGCGTGTCGACCGAGATTCTGCATCTTGGCTGATGTCCGGGCCGTTTCGCTCGACGAGCTGAGGAGGCTCAACCTGTTTCCCAGCGAGTATGCGGGCTACAGTTACTGGCGCCTCGATCGCGAAGTGAACGAAACGACGTTTGGATGGGCGCTGACCGCGCAGCGGTCGCGCAAGCTCATCACCCGGCGGCTCGACGACGGCGACCTCGACACGATGAACGAGCTTTACGGGCCGCTCGAGCGATTGTCGTTCTCGGGAGCGTTTGAGGACGACCGGCTGGTCGGCCTGGCGACGTGGGGCCTCGAAGGGTGGAATCGAACGGTGTGGCTGTGGGACATACGGGTTGCGCCGGAGCACCGTCGGGCGGGCATCGGATCCCAACTGCTTCAATCGGTTCAGTGGGAGGGCGTGCGTTTGAACGCCCGCGGGGTCATGCTCGAAACGCAAAATCTTAACTATGCCGCGATCCTTTTCTATCTACAGAACGGATTTCAGCCTGTCGGGGTGAACACCGAGCTGTACGGCTTCTCGAGCTCCCCCAAAGAGGTAGCGGTCTTCTTCTTCCGGCCGCTTACCGAGTGACACTAGGCGAGCACTCTTACCTCTTTAGTACTCATTCCAGCGTGAGGATGGGGTATGGTAGGCAGGAGCGCTACCAAGGCCGTGACACGTCGTCGTACGTAGCCACGATGGGCCAGCCCTGAGAGCAAACCCTCCGACCTTTTGCAACCGTAGCGCCGAGCCTCTGCCCGATACGGCGCAGTAATCTAGAAATAGTGTTGCATCAGTTTGGATTCTCTGCTCCAAGCTTATATTCGGGAGGTGTCGCTGATGGCGGCTGAAGCGCAAAACTTTGATGTTCTGCTCGAGGAGGACCGGCAATACCCGCCGCCTCCCGACTTCGCGCGCCAGGCCAACATCTCCGATCCAAGTGTGTACGAAATGGCCGCAGCGGACCCCGAAGCGTTTTGGGCAAAGCATGCCGAGGAGCTCGACTGGTTTCAAAAGTGGGACAAGGTTCTGGACTGGAACGTTCCCTGGGCGAAGTGGTTCGTGCACGGGCGGATCAATGCCTCGTATAACTGCCTCGACCGGCATCTCGAGGCTCGCGGCGAGAAGCCGGCGATCATCTGGGAGGGCGAGCCCGGGGAGCAGCGGACCTACACGTATCGCGAGCTACATCGCGAGGTCTGCAAATTTGCCAACGTCCTGAAATCCCTCGGACTGAAAATGGGGGACCGGGTTGCCATCTACATGGGCATGGTGCCGGAGCTGCCCATCGCCATGCTGGCCTGCGCGCGAATCGGCTGTCCTCATTCGGTTGTTTTTGGCGGCTTTTCTCCCGAGTCTCTTTCAGACAGGATCAACGACGCGGAAGCCACTGTCCTGGTCACGCAGGATGGGGGATTCCGCCGCGGCTCCGTCGTGCCCCTCAAACACAATGCCGATGAAGCTCTGAAAAGCACGCCCAGCATCGAGCATGTCGTTGTTCTGCAACGCTCCGCCGAGCACGTCGAGGTTGCGATGACCGAGGGCCGGGACCATTGGTGGCACGACTTGATGAATGACGCCTCCACCGATTCAGCGGCGGAGCCCCTAGATTCGGAGCACATGCTGTACATTCTGTACACCTCGGGGACGACCGGCAAGCCGAAGGGTATCGTCCACACTACCGCCGGTTACCTATTGGAGACCTACCTCACGAGCAAATGGGTCTTCGATTTGAAGGAGCAGGACATCTACTGGTGCACGGCCGACATCGGATGGGTGACGGGGCACAGCTATATCGTGTACGGCCCGCTAGCCAACGGCGCGACGTGCTTGATGTACGAGGGCGCGCCCGACTTTCCGGACAAAGACAGGTTCTGGGATATCGTCGAGCGCCATAAGGTCACGATTCTGTACACGGCGCCGACGTCGATTCGGCAATTTATGAAGTGGGGACCCGATTATCCGGCCAGACACGATCTGTCTTCAATCCGTCTGATGGGGACGGTGGGGGAACCCATCAACCCGGAAGCATGGATCTGGTACAACGACGTTATCGGGCACGGTCGCTGTCCAATCGTCGACACGTGGTGGCAGACGGAGACCGGTAGCATCCTCATCACTCCGCTTCCCGGGATCACCACGACCATTCCCGGTTCCGCGACGGTTCCCTTTCCGGGGATCTCGGCGTCAGTAGTCGATGAGAGCGGCAAGGATATCGAGCCGGGAAGCGCGGCCGGGTATCTCTGCATCAACCGGCCCTGGCCGTCGATGTTCCGGACCATCTACCGCGATCCAGGCCGGTATGTGGAGAACTATTGGGCGCGATTTCCGGGCAGATACTTCACCGGCGATGGCGCCAAGCAGCTGAAGAACGGCTACTTCGCTATCATCGGACGCGTCGACGATGTGCTCAATGTCGCCGGACATCGTATCGGAACCTGGGAGGTGGAGAGCGCGCTCATCGATTCGGGTGACGTGGCCGAAGCCGCGGTGGTGGGAACACACCATGACATCAAGGGCCAGGCTATCGCCGCATTTGTAACCTTGAAGGGCAGCATCGAGCCGAGCGATGAAGAACGGGAGAAGCTGCGAGCTCACGTCGCTTTCAAGATCGGGGCGATCGCCCGGCCCGACCAGATCATCTTCGCGGCAGACTTGCCCAAGACCCGGAGCGCAAAGATCATGAGACGACTTCTGCGAGATATCGCGGACGGCCGCGTCCTGGGCGACACGACTACACTAGCCGACCCGACGGTCGTGCAAGACTTAAAGGTGGAGTACGAGCGTAGAGGCGTCACGGAATAGACAGCCGCAGAAGGGCCGCATGACCGCCTCTCCGCGGCAACACATCCGGAGCCCGGAGCCGTCCGGCCGCGCGCATTCCTCGAGAGCGCGATCTCGGTCTTTGGGATTGGACCCGGCCACATCGGCGCTGGTCGCGGGACTGAGGAAGGCGATTCTTGCGGCCACCATCGGGTCGATTCTGCTACTCAGCGGTTGTGCAGGGAGAGAGGAGGTCGTGCCGTCGACGCCGGATACGTCGACACCGGTACCCTCGCTCAAGGCTCCCCGTGTGTCCGAGACGCGAGACTTTCGCGACCCGAAGACGGATGTGCAGATAAAGCTGCGAACCTTCCGCGCGATCGAGACGAAACGGTACGTCAACAATTTCCCGCCGGGATGGTATCTCCTGGCCTTCTACGTCACAGTCACCAACTATGGTTCGACTGCGCAAAGCTACAATACGTTTGATCTTTCGTGCATTGACCAGTCGGATAAGACCCATGGAACGGACGTGGTGCTGCCGGTGCCCTATGACACCGCTGCGTACGGAAACGGGTTAGTCTATCCCAACAAGTCAGTTGGTGGGTGGGCAGGCTGTATGTACCGTCCAAATGGGAGCGTCCGCATAACCTGGGACGACAACAGCATGATATCTCCGACCACGATCGTTCGTGTGACCACCTGACGTCTCCCACAGGGCATACTTCTGAGGACTTGGCTTCCCCATCTGTCGCGTAAGGACTAGCGTCCTGCGTGCAAGTGCCCGATACACGCGCGAACAGCTTCCTCACTCGTGTTCCAACTTAGCTGCGAGCCACTGCAGGGCCAGTTGATGACGCTCGCGGGAGCGGCCGCTATGATCTCCCGAATGCTCGACCACGTCGTGGTGGATCCCGGCTGTCTTAAGCTCTGCACTGAGAATGCGGTGGCCCCATTGCAGTCCGTGCTCGTCACGCGAGCCTACGTCGAGAAGTATCCCTCGTAAGCGCTCGAGATTCTGCAACCGCAGGCGCCAGTTGATGACCATGTCAAAGCTGAGCCATTTCCTCCAGATTGGATCAAGCAACTGTCCCGACGCGTAATCGACGGGAAAGTCCACGAAATACGGCGGGTTGTCTAGGTTGGGCGAGTAGCAAGCGGCGAGGGCATAAGCCATGAGTGACGCCGAGTTGTTCTCGTCCGGACCCGACGGTGGGTCCGGATAGATGCTGGAGTAGTAGTCGTAGACCATGGGTTTATGGGTGAGGTCAAAGTACGAGTCTCCGGAGAGGACAGCCATCGCCCCGAAAACCTGTGGATTTCGTGACGCCAGGTGCCACGCGCCGAAGCCTCCTGACGACGACCCTAGAACCGCGCGGCCATCCGGACCGGGGAGAGTCGGATAGCTCTTATCGATGTGGGGTATCACCTCATGGAGGATGTACTGCTCGTAGTTGCCGTTGACCGGTGAGTCAACCCATTGGCTGCACCCATAGCTGGTCCATCCATCCGGAATCACAACGATCATCTTCTTTGTCCGCATGCGCCCGAACACGGGATCCAGAACGTCTTCCAGAGGAGGGGACCAGCGTGCTTTGTCCAATGGTGGAGTGATCAGATCGGCGGCGTGAACACCGAACCAGTGAAGCAAATAGACGACGGGGTAGCGCCGGCGGCCGGCCTCATGGCCCGGCGGGAGGTAGACGAACAGGTCCCTCTCGCTCGGGTCTCCCAGCAAGTTGCCGGCAATGCACTTACTGTCGATGCGATCCCTGACGATCATTTACAGATCGTCGTCATCGTCGAGGTCGCGATTGAGCAGCCGCTCCACATTTTCCCCAAAGACCAAGGCTTCGTCCTCGTCGCTGAAGTTCAGGGTTCGTACCCGATCCATGGCTTGTTTCGGATCCCCGTATGGAAAGTCGGAAGCGTACAGGAGTCTTTCAGGACCGATTCTTCTCGCGTAGGTGGAGTCCAGGGTGCTGTGGCTGGTCGTGAAGTAGACGTTCTCGTAGCCGTGGAGTCGCTTCATGACGTTTTCTTCCCCGCCACTGAAGGCGCCCATGTGGGGAATGATGATTTTGAGGTTCTCGTACCGGGCGACGAACTCGACTGTAACTCCAAAGTCCTCCTCGAACATCAAAGGCATGTCATAAAACGCCAGCGCGGTCATCAAGCTTTCGAACTCTGGAGATTCCATAGTCATCACGGCGAACTCGAGCTCGTGCCTGTCGACGCGTCCCGTGAGGTCTCGGCTTTCGCCAAACCATCCATGCCAACGGAGACCGGCGTACTCCTCGAGATTGGCCGGAGTCTCGAGATCCATTCGCGTATCGGTGAACGGATTGCCGCCAAGGTAGTAGAACGGGAAGCAATCGAACTCCTGAGCGCCCCGAAGTACATAGCGATTTTCGGCGACGAGGTCATCGCTCTCCGCGTCAGCGAAGACGATTGCGCTGTCGGTGTCGACCTGTTTGAGGTCTTTTAGGACTGTTTCGGTTCGGTGCCCGCGTGACGATACGTGGACTCGGGAGTCAATCAGGATCATGGCAAAAACCTCGCTAACGACGGGGGATAGAATGGGATCCAGGGAGTAGTTATTGGTTACACCTACCTCGCTTGAGACGGCCGTTCGGGAGTCGAGCTCCTGGTCGAGCCTCAAGCTCGAGGAGATCCAGGAAGGGCTCGTTCGGCTAGGGGAGCCCGCGTACCGGTCTCGCCAGCTCTATGATGCTCTCCATCGGCGGGGATTGTGGGACTGGACCGATTTAAGCGAGTGGCCTATCAGCTTGCGTGCCAGAGCCTCCGACATCAGGCCATTGCGATCTCTCGACGTCAGTGTCGATCTGAAGTCCCCGCGTGACGGCACTATTAAAGTATTGTTCGGCGCCGGTGCTTCGGGCCACATTGAGGCGGTTCTCATGGGGGCCCGCACTGGCAAAACACGACCACGTTACACGGTATGTGTCAGCTCTCAGGTGGGATGTCCGGCGGCATGCACATTCTGCGCGACCGGAATCGGTGGGTTCTCGCGGAATCTCAGTACCGCGGAGATCGTCGACCAGGTTGAGTTCTTCGCGGGACGCCTGCATCGGGAAGGAAGCCACCTCCAGAATGTCGTGTATATGGGCATGGGAGAACCGTTCTTGAATTACATGCGAGTGATGGAGTCCATCAACCGGCTGCGGAGCACCGGGGGACTCAACATCGGAGCTCGTCGCATTACCGTGTCCACGGTCGGAATCATCCCGGCAATCAGGCGATTTGCCAGGGAAGGTGGAGAGGTCAACCTTGCCATCTCACTGCACGCACCGAACGATGAGCTGCGTTCTTCATTGGTGCCATACAACAAACGATTCCCGATTGCGGATCTCATGGAATCAGCCCTCGAGTACACGGCCGAGACAGGTCGCCGCGTGAGCTTTGAATACGTTCTGCTGAAAGGCAAGAACGATGACCGCGGCAACGCGCTCGAGCTTTCCCGGCTGCTCAAGCCATTCGGGCAGATGGCCCACGTCAACCTCATCCCATGGAACCCCTTTCGGGAAGGCGCGTTTGTCCGCTCTGAGGCTCCCGACACTCTTGCATTCAGTGAGGTGCTACAGCGTCGTGGGGTCAACTCGACCATTAGATATTCGAAGGGGCTCGACATCGATGCGGCCTGCGGTCAGCTGCGCGATCGGCTGGTCGAGGGACGCATGGCGTCATGACCCGTCAGCCACAGCCGCCCCTTCACGAGTCGCGTGTAGGCGGCGAGCCTGAAACCGTCACGATTGCGCCCTCGATTCTCACAGCGGATTTCGCGAGGCTTGGGTCGGGCTGTCGAGGAGGCAGAGGCCGCGGGGGCGGACCGGCTGCATCTCGACGTCATGGACGGTCACTTCGTACCCAATCTTTCGTTTGGAGCGCAACTGGTAGCCTCGCTGCGCTCTGTCTCACTACTCCCCTTCGACGTGCACCTGATGATCGACAATCCGGAGAGATACGTGGATGAGTTCCGCGCGGCCGGCGCGGACCGGCTGATTGTCCACGTGGAGGCAAGCGTTCACCTTCATCGTTTAGTCGAGCAGATCAAGGATACCGGCGCCGGGGCGGGAGTGGCTCTGAACCCGGCCACGCCTATTATCGATTTGGAAGAGATTTGTCCCTACGTCGATATGGTCTTGGTGATGAGCGTAAATCCCGGGTTTGGCGGTCAGCGGCACATTCCGACGAGTATTCGCAAGACCTACCGGACTCGCCGGCTGCTGAGTCATACAAACCCAGGCGCGTCCGTGGGGGTAGACGGGGGAATCGACGAGCACGTCGTCGGGGAGCTCGTCGCTGCGGGAGCAGACAACATCGTCACGGGTTCCGCCGTGTTTAACAGCCACTCCAATGTGGCCGAAAACATAGCCCGACTGCGAGCAGCCATCGCCGGCGCAGCGGCCAACCAGGCTACCAGCCCGTCTGGGTCGGTTTAAGCCGCTTTCTGACGGGTACGCAGACAGCGCGTGCAGATGTGCACACGCTTCATATGACCGTTGACCAGGATTTTGGTGCGCTGCACGTTCGGGTTGAAAACCCGGTTCGTTTTCGGGGCACGCAGCTCCCACTTGCCTCCGTGGTTGTAACGGATGTTGCGGCCAAACATCTTTGATTTGCCGCAGAAGTCACACTGAGCCACGCTCAACTCCTTGTTAAAGACACCATCATACGGGCGACTCTCGAGCCGCCACTACCGTTGAGTTTACCACGGAAAAGCGGCCGTGGCGGCAGCTATCCTGGTCCGTGATCCGTCGAGCTGAACCGGGCCGACGGGCACGTTGGCTGGTTTAAACGTCTGTCAAACGGGCAATGCAGCATGAGTGGCTGGAACACATGAACACTCAATTAAATTTTGCCTATTGACAGTTCATGTTCTACCTGATATGTTTGTTTTGCAAACGTCGGTGGCCTTCCACCTCAGCGAAGCTACGGTCACCAAGGAAGCCTGCGCAAGGTAGACCCGACGACCCGCGATGGACGTCGGGTCTTGTCGTCCCACAGAAGTTCCCGCCGACGCTCGCCACAACTTAATTGAGGGGCTACGCACGCAAAACGCCCCCGAAAACACAGAAACCGACCAATCTGGTCGGTTTCTGCGTCTCATCCACCCAATCGCTTGCCGCGATTGGAACGCACGCAAAACGACCCTCGAACATAGCGCGATGTCCGACCTCAGGTCAAGTCGACGGCGTCTTCTTTGACTGAGCCTGGAGAGTTCAGGTCGGCGTCCTCTAGGAAGGCTGAGACTGCTTCGGTGAATTTCTCTGCCTCTTCTATAAATGGAAAATGCCGGCTCTGTTGAAACTCGATCAAGCGAACGTAGGGAAGATTGCCGGCGATTAGCAAGCTCTCTTCCAGGGGTGCCAGCGCATCATGCACTCCGGACAGTATCAGAGTCGGCGCTGAGATCTGTTTGAGGTCGGGGAGTAGGTCCGTCTCAAAGTCGTCATGCATATCGGGATTGAATGACGACATGTCGGCGGCGTCGGCCATCTCGAAGTAGTAGATGCCGTAGTCCCATAGGTCGACCAGCCGCTGCTCTTTGTAGATGGCTCGAAAGCGTTCACTGGGGGAGAGCCGAACTCGCCGGATGTCGTTGACCCTGTCGGTGAATCTTTGCCAGTAGGGATTCTTCTCGAGAAGCTCGCTGCCGCTCTGGTCCACCCGCTGGTATGAGGCAAACGGCTGAACGAGTATCAGGGCTCTGACCTGATCGGGATGCCGGAGGGCGTAAGAAAGGGCGAGAAACGCTCCACTGGCGTGTCCGGCGACGATAACCTGGTCCTCGCCGATTGACTCCCGAACTGACTCCGCCTCCTCGACGATTGATTTCGGCTCCCAATCCGGGGGAAGGGGCCCCGATCGTCGAGTGCCCAGAGGGTCGAAGAACACAAATCGCAGCGGTAACTCCAGGGGCGCCAATAGCGTCTGATAGAAATCGTGCGACATGCCCCAGGCTACCGGCATGAAGATCGTGGTGGGTCCTTCGCCCTCCGTCTCTACGTATATCGAATCCGACGCGTCCGGACGGACGACATCTTCGTCTGTCGAGTGATCCACGCGACAGGCTATCACAGTGGATGCTTGCCTGTGGGTTATAACCGGCCGCTACTGCGCTGCCGGCGACACGATGGAGGCGGCGATTCGTAGAATGCTACGTCGCGACGCGAGGCTTGACGCGAGGCTTAAGGAGGAATTATGAAGGACTGGATCTTTGGTCAGAAGCAGAGTCGCCCGCAGCGGGTGATTTACATGCCTCCGGCCACCGCGGAAACGGGGCCGGAAGGTGACGTTACAGCCCGCGAGTGCTCGTTTTGTCATCAGGCCGGCGACGACGTCGGGCGGTTGGTGGCGGGTAGTGACGTCGCTATCTGTGATAGGTGTTTGGGGCTAGCGCAAGAGAGGCTGTCGAGCGCCGATATCGATGACCTGGCCAAGCACGGCCATGGAGTTGGTGATCTGTACCGATACCATTTCCGGAACGCTCGCCGCGAGCGTCAGTTTCTGGCGTCAGTAAGCTTCTTTGCCACGTTCGGGACAGTTCGGTTGATCGTCAGGTCGATTCAAGAGGGTCGTGGCCCGTTTCACAACGTCTCGGCGGGCGGGAGGCACATCCATCACCTGGTGTGGGGCATCCTCACGCTACTTGGTGTCGGATACGTGTGGCTCATCCAGATAGGCACCGGCACGACGCCACCCCGAAACTGGATGCGCGAGACAGCCGTACTCTACGGTGCCGGATCGGCTCTCACCTTAGACGAGTTTGCGCTGTGGCTTAACCTGTCCGACGTCTACTTCACCAAGGAGGGCCGGGAGAGCGTTGACGCCGTGATCCTCTTTGGATCGCTGCTCTCGATTGGCTTCTGGGGTAGGTTCTTCCTGCACTCGCTGGCGCGCCTGTTTATCCATAAAGCCAAGCAGGCCGGTGGAAAGGCGTGACGCGAGGCACCTAAGTTCGCACAGTACTACGACGACGCACCCAACAAGCAAGCCCCCACCGAGAGCCACGGCGCGAACGGCGATCAGAGGCAGACTAATCGCACCCACGGCCGCGTCTTGACGCATATTTCTGATCGCGAGCCGGGCGCCAGAGATCAGGAGCGCTGCGGTCAAAGGAATAACGAGCCGCCGCGCGAGGCGCGAGAACACGAAGCCGGCGCTACACAGGGCTAGCAGGGAGCCGAGTGCCGCCTCAACCCGTACTGACGGGGGAGTGTGCGAGTCATGCAGCAGGCGCCGAGCATGGTTTCGGTGAGCGGTGGGTTTGTAGTAGCCGATTTTGAATTTCTTGGCGAAGTAGCTGAGAGCGGTGGAAGGGTGTGCGTGCTCCACCACGGCGGTAGGTACGAAGGTCATACGAAAGCCGCGCGCGGCAGCCCTGAAGGAAAGCTCTTGGTCTTCTACCGAGGAGGTGCGCAGGCGTTCGTCGAAGCCGCCGAGCGCTATCAGCGCGGCCTTTGTGTATCCGGCCGAATATGTGTCGACGAAGTCAATGGTAGGCCGCCGGGATGTTCGCCGGTAGCGGTCCTCGAACTCCATCTGAACGAAGCGCGCCACCAACGCTCTTTGACGGCTTGAGTACGTGCCACAGCAACCATCGATAGTAGGGTCGTCGAATACGTGCAGCATGGTGCCGATCCAATCGCGCGAGGGCCGGCAGTCGGCATCGGTGAAGAGGATGACCGAACAGGATGCGGCCCTGACACCACGGTTTCGGGCTGCCGCCGGCCCCAAAGGTCTCTGACGTATCACCCGTGCTCCTGCTCGCAGGGCTATCTCCCCGGTGAGGTCGGACGAGCCGTCATCTACGACAATCACCTCGGCCGCCGAGACGGTTTGCTGCTGCAGGGCTGTCAGGCATGCGCTTAGGCATGATTCCGCGTTGCGCGCCGGAATCACGACGGAGCAACCGATGGCTGTCCCAGCGGGGCTAATGGCTCGCCCTGACCAGCGAGTACGCCGAGCGTACGTTTCGTTTCAGCTCTGACGGATGGCGAACACACTGATCGGCTTTACGGATCAGGTAAGCCGGGCGAAGATAGAATACGCGACGGGCGTGGTCGCACCATCTCGAGATGTCGACATCTCCTACGCCAGTACAGCGGACGAGGGAGTTGTGGTAGCCCTCTGGAGTTAGCCAACGTGAGTAGTCACCGGAGGGCAGGTCACCAGTCTCGACGGCTTTGTTGTAAGCGCGAGTGCCTGGATATGCCATCAGCGGAAAGAACTGCGCTGAGTCTGGGTTCAGGCTGCAGGCCATGTCCAGGGTATCGCGCAGACTTTGGAGCGTTTCACCTGGATTGCCCACCATGAAGCATCCATGCACTAGAACTCCGGCTCGCCGCGCATCCTGCATGAATTGCTGGCCCCGAGACACCTCCAGCCGCTTCTCGACCGCTTTGAGGATGTTGTCGGCGCCCGACTCGAACCCGGTGCAGAGCATTCTCAAGCCTGATGCCTTTAGTACTCTAAGGGTCTCGTAATCCACATCAGCACGTGAGTTAGCCGTGAACGTAACTTTGGAGCCCGCATCTATCAGAGCAGCGGCCAGCTTTCGGCATCGAGGACGGTCAACCGTGAGCGTGTCGTCCTCGAGGAACACGTGCTTCCCTGGAAGGTTCTCCTGAATCCAGAGGAACTCCGCTACCACATTCTCGATTGACCGACGTCGGTACTGGTGACCGGTCAGGACCTGAGGCCATAGGCAGAACGAGCACCGGTAGGGACATCCTCTTCCCGTGAGGATAGTGACTTCTGGATGAGGTGTAATCGAGTAACGGTAGTCGGAGATGACGACGTGTCGGGACCACACAGAGCTAACGAATGGAATGGCGTCGAGCTCGCTCGGCTGAATGAACGGGCGATCTGGCAGGTCGAGAATCTCACCCTTAATCCGGCAGGTTAAGCCGGGCACCTGGTCGATCGAGCTGCCCCCGCTGATGGCCGCGGCCAGGTCTCTCAGGGTGAAGTCGTATTCTCGCCGCGCTACCCCGTCTATCCAGGGAGCGCTCGTCAGAGTGGCCCGCGCACAGGCGGAGACGTGCGGCCCTACCAGAACGATCACCGACTCGAAGCCGACCGTTAGACGGACGGCCCTGCTCACTTCCAGATCGTTTTCGATGCTGCCGGTGGATGTCTCGACGACGACTAGATGAGGTTGGATACGGGAGGCGGCGTCCAGAACTACATTGACACTAAACCCGCGGGCGGGGGCGTCGATGAGAAATACCTGGTGGCCGCACGAGTCGAGAACGCCCGCAGCATAGCCGAGCCAGATGGGGTAATAGAGGTTACCGGATCTGGTTCGTGCCGGAGACCTCTGGCAACGAGAATAGCGAGGGTGAAACGGCGGATTGAGCAGGAGGATACGCATCCGATACCTCTGCACCGGGGATCATGCTCCGCTCGCCGTGGACAACATAGCAGCAACGGTGATGCGGGGGCAACCAGTTTGCGGGCCGCTTGCTATGTCGTCCTTTCGCTCTCGCTAGCCCACCGGATGGCGATTGATTCGCACCGGATGCGGGGCCGCGTTAAGAGGCCCGCTAGGGCGACTAACCGTTTGACGAAGCGGCTGAGCTTATCGAGGTTCGAGAGGCATCGCGAAGATCGGCGTTGGGGGTAGATCAGCAGTGAATCACGGTCGGCCGACGCCAGCTGGCGAGCAAGCATGGTCATGCCGCTCGCTCGCAGGACGGCCTCGAGTTTTCGTTTCAGCTCCTGGCCGCTCCTTGGCCCCACGGGCGCTAACCGAAGCTGCTGGTGCAGCTATTGATGCCCTAGTGCTGTCGCACGCCCGCGGCGCACCATGTTGACAAATCTGAAAAATGATAAAGTGAATCAACACATGTGGAATCAATCGTAAGCACATAGCTGTGGCAGAAAGGACGATTCGTGTTAGGAACTCGCCTTCGGCAGGCGCGGCTTCGAGCAGGCCTGACGCTCGACCAACTCGCTGCGCGCCTCAACGCCGAGGGAATCGCCATCACCAAAGCCGCGCTGTCCAAGTACGAACTCGGGAAGTCTGTCCCAAGAGCCACCCTCGTGGTCGCTCTGGCTCGAATTGTCGGTGCCAGGCCCCAGTACTTTTTGGACGAGCCCGACGTCACGGTGGACTGGTACGCTTTTCGGAAGGGTTCCACCATGTCCATGGCTGAGCAAGCCCGCGTGAAGGCGGAGGCCTTGGAGCAGGTGACCAGCTTCACCATCCTGCAGGGGATTGTGCGCCCACACGATAGAGCGCTGCTGCCGCCTCGCCGGCGTGTTGGCTCTATGGAGGAAGTCGAAGATGCCGCTGATGAGTTGCGCGACGTGTGGCTACTCGGCAGGGCGCCCATCGAAAGCGTGACCGGCAGTGCGGAGGACAACGGAGCGGTGATTGTAGAGCTGAAGGATGCCCCCAAACACTTCGATGGGCTGTCCGGCTGCACTGAAAGGGGTATCCCTGTTGCAGTTGTGAAAGGTGGAGTTTCGGATGACTGCTGGCGGTTCAATCTAGCTCACGAGTTTGGTCACTGTCTTCTCGAGCCGGCTGGCGAATTCGCGGGGAGGGACGAGCAAGTCGCATTTCGGTTTGCTGGGGCATTCCTGGCGCCTCGCGAAGCAGTCGCGCGCGAGCTCTCTCCGCCGCGACACCACGTGACCATGTCCGAGCTTGCTCTCCTAAAGCAGAAGTATGGGATGAGCATGCAGGCTTGGGCCCATCGCGCCTGTGACTTGGGTGTAATCCGCCCCTCCTACTACCGGTATCTTTGTACCCGATTCTCGGCATCGGGTTGGCGAACCAGGGAGCCTGTCGACTTTCAGGGATTCGAGAAGCCCACCAGGCGCAGGCAGATGGCGCTCCAGGCCCTCGCTGAGCGGGTGATCACGGAGGAGCGCGCCCTTGAGCTGTCTCGTGATATTGCTGAGTCTCTACCATCGCAGTCGTCCGACCGTAGGTCACTCGTACAGCTACTGCGGTCCGGTGAGCTGTCGCGTGTCGAGGTTGATCACAAGCTGCGCAGCGTGGCAGAGTCGGCTGCTGTCGAGTACGAAGTCAATCCTAAGCTGAAAGGATTCGAAGCATTTGGTGACGATGACTTCTTCGATCAACCCGCTGCGGGGTGAAGTATGGCAGGTATCCTTTGACCCGGCTGTGGGTTCCGAAATACAAAAGAATCGCCCGGCCGTCGTCGTCAGCCCCAACAGCGTTAGTAGGTTGCCGCTTCGAATCGTGGTCCCGCTAACCGACTGGGACGAACGCTGGAGGGCGTATCTGTGGATGGTCGAAATACCCAAGTCGGGCAGGAACGGTCTATCGAAGAACTCGAGCGCCGACGCCTTTCAAGTCAAATCCCTGTCGACCGGCAGGTTCCTTCAAAAACGCGGCGACCTACGCGCCGAGCAGGTTGACGACATTGCGGCCGCGGTAGCTATCTGCGTCGGGTTCAACCCGTGAGGGGGGATTAGCGGATCTCGGGAGTGGAGGGCTCATTGGTGGAGGCCCCGATAAGAGACCGGCTAGAGGACCGCGTTCTCGCCGCGCCTCTCAAACATGTAGATGTATCCCTGACCTCGAACGTTGACAATGCGCCGGGGGCTTTGAGGGTCCTCTTCCAGTTTCTGACGCAGGCGGGAGACGTGGACCTTGACGATATCCTGCGCTTCTGTGTTGTCGGCCTCGTAGCCGTGGACCTGGCGCAGAATCTCGACTCCACTGAATACTCTTCCCGGGGACTGCGCAAGTATGGACAGTATCCCGAACTCAGTCGGCGTGAGGCCCACGCGGCGACCGTGCAGGGCAACTTCCTTTCTTGCGAGATCGATCCTCAGGGCGCCAGCCTCGATGACGTCGCTACGTACTCGATCCGTAAACTGGCTTCGACGCTCGATGGCGCGAATCGCGGCTACCACTTGCCGGGCAGAGAGCCCGGCGTCTGCGGCTAGACATGCGTCCGCGCCTCCCTCGAGAACCAGAGCCACTTGATCCGGGGACGGGGTCTCGCTTAGCACTACCAGAGGAATCTCGCTCTGCTCCCTCACATCCTTGCAGAACGACCATAGCTCAAGGGAGACCATGTTTGGGCCGACAACCATGGCCGCTGTCGACTCTCGACCCACGCGAAGCATCCACTCGTCTGGGCGGCATACATCGGAACCGAACCCATAGCGCAACAGGTTATCCGCTAGTGGAAGTACCTTGTCGGGAAGCGGGTCAACGATAACGATGCAGCGGATCTGTTCGGCGCTCAACGGGATTCCTCGTTCATTCCGGGTCAAGTTAACCAATGGTCATGGTGGCGCAATGGTCGAATGGTACCAGCGACTTGCTTATAACGCCCTTCAGTCTAGTTTGCAGATTCATCCAACTATTCGAAATGCTCGATGAAGTCTCTCAGTCCGCCTGTCTCTTTGCGATATGATGGTGTCATGCTGGAGTTCGTGGCTCTGCCGGGTATTGGCGACTTTCGCTTTAGTTCACCCGATCGGGGAAAGATGTGGGCGGGGCTTACTTTGACGATCCGTCAAGCAGCCGCGGTTACCGGGGTGTCCGAACGACAAATTCAGCACTGGCTCAATCGAGGATATCTTCCTATCTCCATCGAGGGAAACCGACGGATTAGCGGCAATGCTCTCGATCTGATCGCTCTCATCCAGCAGGCGCGCAAGGCCGGAGTTCCGCTGCGCAGGGCGGTAAAGCTGTCTAACGACTATCTGGCGCACATGAATGCCGATCCGCTGTTCGACACCGGGGCCGGGTCGCAGACGCTTTCGGACCTGGAGGAAAAGCTGCGGGCCGCTACGTCTGCCATCGAGGCGGTGCGCAAAGTCATGCAGGAGCTCAAGGCCTCGGCCTCGTCGCGGGAGAACTCGGAGGCCGACGGGCGGTAAGCCGTCACCGCGTGCCACGTAGGGCGTTTCCTAGGCTCCTACAATGAGGCAGATTTTGAGGAGGCCTCAGATGCCAGGCGATAGCAGGGTGCGGGTCGAAAGCGACACCATGGGAACGGTAGAGGTTCCCGAGGACGCTTATTTCGGCGCTCAGACGATGCGAGCGGTTCAGAATTTTCCGATCGGCGATCTGCGCATGCCGCCAAGCTTCGTGCACGCGTTAGGAATGCTCAAGGGCGCGGCCGCCGAGGTGAACGAAGAGCTTGGCGCCTTGAGCCCCCGGATTTCTAGGGCGATAGCGCAGGCTGCCCAGGAAGTGACCGACGGGAGATTGGATAACGAGTTTCCGATCAGCATCTTTCAGACAGGTTCGGGCACTTCCACCAACATGAACGCGAATGAGGTGATCTCGAGCCGAGCCAACGAGATTCTGGGCGGCGCTCGGGGGTCGAGAGGAGAGGTTCACCCCAACGATCACGTGAACAAGGGGCAGTCCTCCAACGACATGATCCCTACTGCAATGCATTTGTCGGTGATGCTGGCGATGCGTGACGACCTGATACCGGCTTTGCGGGAGCTTGAAGGCGAACTTCGTAAAAAAGCCTGCGAGTTCTGGCCCGTCATCAAGACCGGTCGAACGCACCTGCAGGATGCTACTCCTATTCGTCTCGGACAGGAATTCCTGGGATATGCGGATCAGATTGCGCTTAGCCTACGGCGATGTGAACACGAGATCGATTCTCTGGGAGCGGTCGCGCTGGGAGGCACGGCCGTCGGGACGGGCATCAACGCTCACCCTGAATTCGCTGACAAAGTCATCACAAAGATCGCCGAGCGAACCGGACTCCCGATCAGAGAAACGCCTCACCACTTTGCCGCCCAGAGCTCTATCGATCCCGCGGTTTCCGCGGCCGGCACCCTCAAAACAGTGGCTGTTTCTCTCATGAAAATTGCCAACGACATTCGCTGGATGTCTTCTGGCCCGCGGGCCGGCTTCGGCGAGCTCGAGCTGCCGGAGGTACAGCCGGGCAGCTCGATCATGCCGGGCAAGGTTAATCCGGTTATTGCCGAATCCCTGGTAATGGTCTGCGCTCAGGTGATCGGGTACGATGCCACGATCACCGTGGCGGGTCAATCGGGCAACTTCGAGCTCAACGTCATGCTTCCGCTGGTGGCATTTGACCTCCTCGACGGAATTGAAATTCTCGCCGGGGCAGCACGCAACTTCTCGCGGCGCGCTATTCAGGGCTTGCGGGCCACAGACCGTGGTCCTGAAATGGTGGAGAAGGGGCTGATGCTGGTTACAGCGCTGGCCCCGGCTATCGGATATGATTCGGCCGCAGCCCTGGCGAAAGAGGCTCACAAGACCGGAAAAGGTATCCGGGAGCTGGCTCGCGAGCGAACGGATCTTTCGGAAGACGATCTGGAGCGAATCCTTGATGCCGAGGGAATGGTTGGCTCGTCCGCCTAGGGTCTGAACCCAAGCGAGCCACGGAGGCCCGATAAGCGCTGAACCGCGGCAACTTCTGAGCTGCGGATAACGACTTGCTGCTGCTCGCCGTCAGCAAGCGAGAACGAGGGCCACTCTTCCGTGGAAATGCGCGTCAATGTTTCCTGCACCGTTCCACGGATCTTGAACGATCCAGCCTTGGTGAACACCAGCGAGAACTCTTCCTTGTCGGCTTCTTGGTGTGATTCTGTCATGTCCCCTCCTCTCAGTCATGTCTCTGGGATGCTCCTTCTGTTTCTGTATCGCCCGAGATGCCGTCCACGTAGCCGCGTAGGTAGATCTCTAGAAACAGGTCGTAGAAAGCTGTCTCGATATCGGCGACTCTGGCGCTATCGAGGGCCGTCTGAAGGCCTGCTCCTCGAGCTTCCACAACGGCATCCGTTGCCTGTCGTGCTTGTTTGAGCAGACTCGGACTAGTCCAGCTCTTGTCAGAAGCGAGCCTGTCATTCATGTACCCATTGTATTCGCGTGGAACCCGCGAGAATGATAGCATTGCTTACTAACTAGAAATGGTTTAACAATAACAATGAAAACAATCCCGGAACTGATGGATGCTATGCACGACCGGGGCGGCAAGGTCACTCCTCAGCGCTTGGTCATCTATGAAATTCTGCAGGGTAACGCAGAGCCATCCCACAGCAGAAGCCGTATACGACCGCGCCCGCGCGATTTTGCCCACGATATCTCTCACGACCGTGTATAAAACGTTGAACGAGCTCGTCGCCGCGGGCGAGCTGAAACGATTTGATGTCGCCGGCGTCACCCACTTCGATCCCGACACAACGCCGCATGCCGAAGCGGTCTGCATCGCCTGCCAGGCAGTAGTCGATGTGCCTGGCGTGGTCCCAGATGCGTCAGACGTTGGATCGGGTTTCGAGGTCATCCGCACGGCAGTGACGTTCTATGGGTACTGTGGCCCATGCGCGGCTCGGAGACTCGACGAGGCGGGCAAGGCCCCTCCGAATGGTCGTGTGCAATCCGACGCGGAGGTGATGGGGCAGTGAGCGAAGCCCGCCAGACGCCGGCGTTCAATCATACCGAGCAAGAACGCTTCGTCCTCCAGGTGATTCAGCCGGGGCTCGTCGGGCTCATGGACGGATCCGTATCGACACTGGCGCCGCTGTTTGCCGCTGCGTTTGCTACGGGAGATCCACACAAGGCTTTCCTCGTCGGACTAGCGGCCGCCGTCGGAGCGGGTATCAGCATGGCTTTCTCTGAGGCCCTGTCGGACACGGGTGACTTGACAGGAAGAGGGAATCCGCTGCCGCGCGGCGGGATCACGGGGCTGATGACATTCGTTGGCGGTGTCGGACACACGCTGCCGTTCCTGATATCTGACTTCCACCTCGCGTTGACGCTGGCGTACTTCGTCGTGGGCATCGAGCTCGTCGCGATCTCGTTTGTGCGGTACAAGTTCTTCCAGATGAACTTCTTGCTGAGCATCGTTCAGGTGGTTTTCGGAGGAGCGCTGGTGTTTGCGGCGGGGGTCTTGATCGGCGGCGGATAGCACACTGCCTCAGGCCGTGAACGCGATGTAGACCGCGAGAATCAACCCGACCAGTACCAAGAACGCGACGAGGACGATATGAAGCGCCGGATTAAAGTGGACTCTGCCCGTTCTGATGTCGTTCATGACCGACAGAAAGTTGACGGTGCCGGCGATGGCGAACCCGGATCCGACGAGAACCAGCACCATCCCAGCCACCGTCGAAAACACGTGCGCGTGACCGTGCAGAAAGTGGCCAGGCAGCAAGAGACCGAACTTAGCAACGACGAACCCAAAACCCATAATTGTGAGGGCGGTGCGTACCCAGGCTAGAAGAGTACGGGAGTTGGCCAGGTGATCGCGCAGCTCCGCGGGTCGGGGAGAGTCAGCGGGGCTGCCTGACATCTTGCCGATATTTCTCCTTGCGTCATCGAGTTTAGCTATCGGATCGTGCACGAGTGTCGCATCCGGTTTCACTATACGTGATACATTGTGCGGGCGCCGATATTCCCCGAAATCAGGGGCCATCCAAGTCGATTGCCATGGCCTACGGCCACCACGAAGAAATGAAAATCGGGAGCGTCCTTGCGGTGGGGTGGTCGTCCAGAAGGCCAGGGTAGGCGACTCGCTTATTACGCTTTCTGTCCCACTCCGATACCATGTACATGGGCGCAGGCCGACAGCTCGGTAGCGCGAAAGCCGACCTGGATGACGTGGCAGGAAGCAGGTGCGCTGCCAGTGCCGGCTCTGACCGCTTTCCAGTGGGTGCACGTGCAACCTGGAGAGTGGGTACTGGTGCATGGGGCTGGTGGTGTGACGGGCAGCACTCTCGTGACCGTGGCCGCGGAACTGGGAGCCGGAGTCATTGCCACTGTGAGCCCCGGCGCGAGCAAACGGGCGCTGGATGCCGGCGCTGCGCACGTTGTGGACTCACCATAATCCCGGCTGGATTAGCATGGTGCGTGAGCTCACCGAATATCGGGGAGTCGCGGCATCAGTAAACGCTGTTCCCGGCGAGGCAAGCGTCGCATTGGGAGCCGTGCGGCGCGTCGAGCCCGCCAGCACTCGATTCAAGGCTGACGTTGCCTCGAGGGCGATTGGAACGGGAGTTGATCGGCGGGGCAGACGGTCCCGGGTGGTGGGGTGACGAGGTTGACCAGGTAACGCACTCTCGCTGCCTCGACGCATTGGCTGGGGTCCTTGAAGCTCAAATGGCCGTACCCCGCGTGAGTGAGGAGTATCGCGTTACCCAAAAGGTGCGCGACGCGCTTGGCGTTGCGGTAGCCTGTGTTGGGGTCGTATTTGGTGCCGATCACCAGAATCGGAGTCTTGGTCTTCGCGTTCCACGGGCCCGCGTAGCGGTCGGTGCCGTGTGCCGGCCAGTCCGACGCGCACGGCGCCCACAGCCACCAACCCTGGACCTGACCCGCCAGCTTGCTGACTTTGGTGAGATGCCCGATGACCTTCGGCCAGGCCCATGAAGACTGCTGGGCGGGACCGTCGAGACATTGAATCGCGGCCGACTTCGTTGCCTCAGCAAAAGCTGATGGCGTTCGAAGCTGACGCGCGGCGGTCTCGAGGTTCGAGGCGTTACCGTCCGCAGCGGCGTTGAGATCCTTTGCATACTGGGGCCAGAGGTTCGGGTCTCGAAGTGGCGCAAATGCGGACAGCAGCAGATCGCCGTAGCTGAGGTTGCCCGGGGGATTCGCGTCCGGCGCAGGGATCGGTGCACGACGCGCTGCCTTGAACAGCCGCGCGAGGCGTCGGGCGACTGTCTCTGAGTGGCCGGCGAGCGCGCAACGAGCGGCACCGGCGCGCCGGCAAAGCGCTACGAACTGCTCGAACACCTCATCGGTAGATGAGACGCCACTGGCGATCCTCGCCTCGGCGCTCTTGGTGTAGGCGACGGGGTCGACGATGCCGTCGAGCATCATCGCCCGCACCCGGTGCGGGAACATGTTGGCATAGGTCTCGCCGATAAAGGTGCCGTATGACAGGCCCACGTAGGTGAGCGTCCGGTCCCCGACGAGCTTGCGCAGCGCGTCGAGGTCGCGGACCGTGTCCGCAGTAGAGATGTGGGACAGGAGTTTGCCGTACACCTGACCGCACCGGCGGGCCAACTCGACGGTCTTCTGTCGGTAGGCTCGTGACGCTGCCGGAGTAGTGGGAATCGACACACCACGCCAAAACCGCGCCTCGCTTGCTTGGCTGGTGAAGCAGTGGACCGGTTCGCTCGCGTAGACGCCCCTCGGGTCCCAGCTCACGACGTCGAACCGACCCGCACCCCACGCGTCAAGCTCAGCGCCAGCACCGCGCACGAGGCTGACGCCGCTGTCACCAGGTCCGCCCGGATCTACAAACATCGAGCCGATCCGCTGCTTGGGCCGGCTGGCGAGGTGGCGAATAACGGCGAGTTTGATCTGCTTGCCGTTGGGCCTACTCCAGTCCAGCGGGACCTGAACCTGCGCGCACTGCAGATTCGGGACCGGCGGATGACAAGCGGCCCACCTGATGTGCTCAGCCGGTGCCGTCGTGGCCAGTCCGCGCTTGGTCGTGGGGATCGTCATCCACGCCCTCTCGCTGGGGTGCGCCCCATTCTCGACGTTGGCGGCCACGGACACGGAAACTACCACCATTACCAATGCCGCCACGACTGCTATCGACGTCACTATGCGTCTCTTCACAAAGTACCTCCGTCTGCTTACCAAGGAGGGAATCCCACGTTCGGTGCGATGGGACGGTCTCTCCGGGATTAAAAGGATCAGGCTAGCGTCGTCACGACGGCAGGTACCCGTGCGGAGCTACACAACAGCCGGATATCCAAGCCAGATCGCTCCGAATCGGTTCGACTCGTGCCGATGCCTCTTGGTATACGTCTAGCATAGGCTCACCCACTTTGAGGTAGATAGCTGGGGAGTGTGCGCCAACGCTGATTTTGTATTTTTTCGGTTGACTTCAACTACGGCCCGATCCGTATTGCAGACCCACGCTCGCTACATGCCTTGGTGGATGTTGCGGGCGAGTCACGTCATGGCTAGCCGGAACACGTCGTCTTCGGTGAGGACGGTTCTCCGCGGCGCCACTTAGGGCGTAGTACGATGCCAGCGTCGGGAGGTTGACCGGCGCACTCCAGCTGCCGTGCATACACGTGACACTTTGACGTAACGCTCACGAAGGTCATGCGGTTGGAGCCAAACTGGGAGTGCGGATGGCCCTTATCTTAGGGGAGTCCACGATGGGGCTCTTCCAGGTAGGCTGAGATAGTTTCATGCTTGGAGGAAGGCAATGCGGGCGATAGTGGTTGATCCCAAGGCTCCCGGACGGCTCGTCGTTCAAGATGTCGAAGACCCGAAGCCCTCGCCCTCCGAGGCTCTGGTCAAGGTAGCAGCCATTTCGCTAAATCGCGGGGAAGTTCGTCGAGCGTACCAGGCCGAAGCAGGATGGCGCCCCGGATGGGACTTCGCTGGAACTTTGGAGCGGGCTGCTGCTGACGGGTCAGGACCCAAAGAGGGAGCTCGAGTCGTTGGCCTGATGAGCCAAGGCGCGTGGGCGGAGCGAGTTTCAGTCCCGACAAATGCGCTTGCTGAGCTGCCGGAGTCAGTCACCTTCGCTCAAGCCGCAAGTCTTCCCGTGGCCGGGCTCACCGCGCTGCGGGCGTTGGAGAAAGGTGGCCTGCTTGCCGAACGGAGGGTTCTAGTGACTGGTGCGTCTGGTGGAGTGGGACACTTTGCGTGCGCGCTCGCGAAACTTTCCGGGGCGCATGTCGTAGGTGCAATTCGGACCCCGAACTATCGCGATGCCGTGCTGCAAGCGGGAGCCGACGAGGTTGTTACCGGCGAGGAGCTCGATGGTGCGGAACGGTTAGGGCGATTTGATCTAGCGCTCGACTCCGTCGGCGGCAAGACACTCGGCAAGGTCTTAACCCTGCTTTCGCCCGGAGGAACGTGCGTAGTTTTTGGGGCAACCGGCGGACAAGAATCAACGCTGCACGTTTCCCAGTTCTACGCGACAGGCGGGCTCACGCTATACGGCTTCTTCCTCTTCTATGAGCACTTCAGAAATCCCGTCGGATCGGATCTTTCGCGCCTAGCTCGACTGGTCGCCGGCGGTCATCTCAATGTTCCCATTGAGGTCGAGGCCCCCTGGACAGAGATAGCAGAGGTCGCCCAGAAACTGACTGATAGAGCGTTCACGGGAAAAGCTGTCCTCTACATCACGTAGTGTTTGATCGCTGCGATCGGCTCTGGAACCCAGTAGACTCGTCGGTTCAACGTCGACCATCATGCCGGTGAATCCATGACAGGCTGCGCTCGATGGGCCGCAGGCTCGAAGCCCTTTATGAGGAGCCAGAATGCGAACGCCAGCTCAAAGAGTCCACCAGGGATCAAGAGGATGGGGCCGATATCGATCCCGACGATCTCGGCCTTGGCCCCCACCAAGAAGATGGCGTACCCGATCACGCCCCAACCCCCAGGAATCGAGGGACCAGACGGGTCCGAAACAGCAGCAAACACAGGAATATGCCGCCCCATGCCAGCACCGCCTCGGCAATCCAGAAGGCCATTGTGTTCCACTTAACCGCGAGCGCTCCGAGGGCTTTGGCCATCCCACCGCCAATATCGTGCTAGCCACTCAGAGGAACGATCATCAGAAGTGCGACGCACATCAGGCCCAATCGGCCCTCCCAAGCCGCGCCCGGCGATCACGGAACCATTGCGCCGGAAGGTGGCTGGCCGAATCGCGGATCGAACGGTTGTCTGTCTGAGTGACATATGGTTCCTTTCCGTGGGGTGATCAGGTCAACAAGGTAGCTGCTGGTCGCTTTGTCGACGCACCGGCTGGGGTCGGCTTCGCTGGTGTGGCCGTAGCCCTCGTGGGTGAGCAGGATGGCGTTGCCGAGCAGGTTAGCAACGCGACGGGCGTTGATGAAGGGCGTGGCCGGGTCAAACGTTGTACCGATGACCAGGATGGGATTGTTGGTCGTACTATTCCACGGCCCGCTGTAGCGGTCGGTGTCGCGGGCGAACCACGAGGCGCACGGCGCCCAGCTTGCCCAGCCGACGAACGGGCCGCCCACATAACTGACACGAGTTAACCGGGCGATGACCTGCGGCCAGGCACTTGAGCCGTGGCGAGCAGGACTGTCTATGCACGTGATCGCAGTCGACGAGTCGCCGTCAGCAGATCGGGTACTGGCGAGCGCCGCCCTGGCCTGGGTGGCAACCGCCGAACCGTCTCCGTTTGCGGCGTACTCGAGATCTTGCGCCAGCTGCGGCCACGCGGCTGGACTTGTCAGCGATGCAAAAAGAAAGACCAACAGGTCGCCGTACCTCAACGCGCCTCGCGGCTTTGCTGTGGGCGCCGGGATGGTTGTGCGCCGCAACCGCGCCATCAGCCTGGACACCTGGCGGTCCACGGGGCCGCGGCCGGCGAGTGCACAACGGATCGACCCAGCTCGTTGACAGAGCGACTCGAACACTCGCAATCCACGATCCATCGCGACGACGGTGTTCGAGAACCTCGCCTCAGCGCCTCTGATCACGATTCGGGGGTCGACCAGACCGTCGAGGACCATGGCACGCACTCGGCGCGGAAACATGTTGGTGTAGGTCTCGCCGAGAAACGTGCCGTACGACACGGCCCAATAGGTGAGTTGCTGGTCGCCTACAAGTCGGCGCAGATAGTCGAGATCCCGGGCGTCGTCAGTGGTCGAGATGTGAGAGAGCAGGCGTCCGCTGAGTGCCCGGCAGTCGGCCGCGTACCTGGCCGTCTTTGACAGATATGCCAACTCCAGAGCCCGGGTAGTCGGGATCGACAACTCGTCCCAAAACCCTCGCCTGCTTTGCGCATCAGCAAAGCAGCGCACCATCGGCTTGGCATCGGAGGCACCACGCAGAGCCCAGCCGACAACATCGAACCGTCCCTGCCCCAGCGCGCTCAGTCGCGCACCCTCGCTTCTTACCAGCTGCACACTCCCTGACGCACCACCCCCGTTAACGAACAGCGTTCCGATCCGGCCCGCGTGCCGACTCGCCAAATACCGAATGACCGGCAACGAGATGGCGGCCCCCCGAGGGCGGCCCCAATCTAGTGGTACCCGCACCCGCGTACACTGCAAGCGCACACCGCAGCCTCTCCAGGCGATCCTCGATGGCCCACTAGTCCCGTGATGCGCACTCGGCGAGGCCGACCCGACCGCCCTCGTCGCACTCACGTCACCAAAGAAAAGCCCCATGATGCCCGTAACCAGCAGCAATAAGCCCCGGAACCCACCTGCGTTCGTCAACGGAGAGCCGTGATACTCGATCCAAATTCTTGCGCAGTCGTTTGTCTATCGTCGTTGGCCGCGGTGACGGCAACGATTCATGATTTGACTACGATGCGTGCCAGTCGGCATCGCCAATCCCAACGTCGAACGTTGCGTTCCTTTGGGACGGTCCCGCCCAGCCATTTGGCAGAAACACGTGTCGGGTATCGCCGACGCACAGCCATGCTGATCGCTTCCTTTATGCTTGATGTGCGCCTCTTGCCATCGTGGTCTTCTCCTCCTGCAAACAGTGGTAGGGGGATTGGGCCTATTCAGCCATTATAAATTTGGTTTGGCGGCAAGGGGTTCGCCGAACTTCGGGTCGAACGGCTGACGATCCGACTGGTAGACGGTTCCGCGCCGCGGGGTGACGAGGCCGACGTGATAGCGCGTGGTGGCACGCCTTGCGCATGGGCTGGGGTCAGCGGCGCTGATGTGCCCATAGCCTTCGTGGGTATGTAGCACTGCGTTGCCCAGCCGGCGTGCCGTGATTCAAGCGATGGCGTACGAGGTGTTGGGGCCATAAGTCGTGCCGATGGCAATGGTTGGGTTCTTAGTGTAGGCATTCCACGATTGCCGTCCGAAGCGGCGTTGAAACTACGACTTCAGTTCCGTTCATACCCATATTCGCCTCCTACGTTGGGTCGTACCCGGTGATCGCGTAACGATCAGCATGGCGGCAGTCAGGCGCCCCCGATTGGCCATGGTAGGACGACTATACGAAGCCTGATCCCTGGGGGATCGGACGGCGGCCTGATCTTTGGGAGCGGAAAGGACTTAGACCGAACTTTTGCACGAGGATTTCCGGGGGACTTCCTATAGGCACCAAATCAAGCCGGCCACTAGTTTCTTTGCATCACCGAAAAGGATCGTACGAGGTCACAGTCCTTGTACAACGGACAAGGCGTCGCCCCACCCCAGGTCGGCTGTCCAACGAGGCCCGCATTGCACGGTGTTCAGCCTCGGGCTCCGGGAGCTTTGCGGCCAGTAGGGCGATTTTGTCGATTGTGGGAGGTACTGCCAGAAGCTCGCTTGCCTTTGCTGTCAAAGACTGTGCAACTTGGTCAAAATCCCACGTCGCGGCCATTGAACTGAAGACCGGCAAGCTCAGTTGTGCGAGAGAAGGTCAACCGGCTGGGAAACTTCCGTAAGTCACAATTCGTGTTCACTAACTGTGTTCATTGTTCATCGACATAGGGGGTGAACCCCCCTAGACTGATCTCGAAATTGCAGCGCTTGACTGCTCGAGAACTGTCCTGGAGGAAAGTCTAATGAACATCGATCGCGTGACAACCAAACAAGTTCGAATCAGGATGCTGCTGACGGTGGCCGCGTGCCTGATGAGCGTGGGCGGCTTCGTTCAGCCGACCTCAGCAACGGCTGCGGCAGATACGTGGCTCGGATCGTCGGCTAACAACATGCACTGGACGGTGGGGCATCTCAATACCATAGACGGGCTCAACGCGGGCGGATTTTACAAGGACGGCTCAGGCGACCAGCAGGCCCTCGTCGTGAACATGGACTTAAAGGTCCGAGGCTACAAAGTCCGAGGCTACAGTCGGCACGCTCATGCGTCGAAGACGAGGCCTGCGTCCCGCTCGTGTGATGATTCCTGGAGCAATTCGGCTGGATGCGCCTGGGAGACGGGTAAAAACTGGTCCACCGGTAAGCCACCCACAGGCAGCCAGGTCGCTTGTGTAGCCATCGGGGTGAGAGCGCCGGTGGTGGTCAACGGTTCGACGGCAGTTGGCGGACTTGTGCTCGGCGGAGGCGGCGGGACCGACGAGCTACTCTTCCGTAACGGCCCGACCTTTACGATCAACGGGAGCTCGACCATTGCCAGCAACGGCCTGGTCACCAACCCGAACAGCGGTCTGAAGATCGTCCAGACAGGAACGCTGACCAATCGAGGAGTGATCGAGCCTGCGTCAGGGAGTCCTGAGTTCGTTGGAAACCTGCTCAACGCCAGGGGTGGCCGCATCGACGTCGCGTCCGGCGCTAGCTTCTTCTTCGACGGACCCGGAACATTCACCAATGACGGTGAGCTGTCAGTCGCCCTGGGCTCGAACTTTGGCGCGCCTCACAGCGGCGGCAGCAGCGCAACCGTTGTCAACGAGGGCACGATTCGCAATGAGACCAAATCGTACGACGGGACACTCGAGATCGACCAAGGTGGCATGCTGAAGGAGACCACGGGAGCCGTGGTGGGCCGAGCTGTGATCGTCAACAGTTGCGTTCTCCGCCTGGCGGGCCGCGGACCTTCGCGATTTCAGCTAGAGGGCACAAGCGAGTTCTCCGGTACGTGGCCTCGGATCAAACGCTTCTCTTGGACACGAGCTCCGTGACTACCTCGGGGTCGCTGACCAATCGGGGCCTGCTGACCAATAGCGGATCGGGCACGCGGCTAACCGTTCCCGCCGGCCACTTGCTGACCAACGACGGGGCCATTCTCGTGCCGCAGGGCTCGAACTTCGTCGTGACCGGCGACCTACTCAATGCCTCAACCGGCCGCATCGACCTGGCTCAGGGCAGCTCTTTCCCGTTGAACGGTTCCACGCTCACCAACAAAGGGCACGTTACGGTCTCTTCCGATGCCCTGCTGACGACGCAGGGGCCGACCGACCCGAATAGCGTGATAGACAACGCGGCGGCGTCATCCAGAACGCCGGTGAGGTCTCCGTGGCTAACAACGGAACGTTCGTGGAGAAAAACGGCGCGGAAACCGGTCGCCCGGTTCAGGTCTTCAGCGGTTCGCTCCGACTGCGAGGTAAGGGTCCCTCCCAATTCATCCTCGCTCAGGAGAACTCCAGCGGGACAACCAGCGGCAACATCGCCCCCGACCAGGTTGTTCGCGTTCTGGGGATGAACGGGACAGGCAGCTTCACCAACCAGGGCACAATAATGGCCGGCCATGTGTTCCTGCCGGTAGGTGCCACCCTCACCAACCGGGGCGTCGATCGGCGTAGAGGAGGGCCAGCTCCTCCTCAAAGGCAGTCTTGACAACACTGCCGGCGGCGTCATCGGCGAGGACGGGAACGTGTCTCTGGAAACGCCTAACACCAGCTTCACCAACGAGGGCACGATATACATGCTCTTCGGCAACGGCAGTTTAAGCCTCAACGCCTGCGACTGCAGCCCCGATCACAACCGCTTCGTCAACACCGGCACGATCTACTTTGGCGTCTATTCCGCCAATACATCGTGGGGAGGGTTCGGCCTCCACGCCAGCATCGGCGGTACAGTGTCGGAAACCGTCGCTCTCGGGGGGACCATCGTGCCCGTGCCGGTGGGAGAGCCGCCCAAGCCGCCGATTAAGCCGACATACCATCACTTACGGGGTCACCGGAGATCCAGCCAAGCCCCCGCAGTGGACGCTGACCTGTGGGGCCGCTATTGGAGGAGGATGGAGCCTCGACTGCAGCCATGCGGCCATCCTCGACGAGCCCAGTAATTCCTCGCACATTCCGACCCAGGTGTCCGTAGCCGGCTCGGGCGTCAGGGTCAGCGGCGGCTGGAACTCAACCTTCGGGCAGCCGGTCACCCTGAAGGCCGCGGTCTCCGCCCGATCGGGCTCGGTGCCGAAGGGCAAGGTGACGTTCTTCGCCTTCACCCAGCCGCCCGGCGGGAGCAATCCAGCCATCGTGCCGCACGACCTTCTGGGGATCGCCCGGCTCTCAACGCACGGGGCTGTCGCCACCGCGACGCTGCGGCTGAGGGACCTGGCACCCGGAAACTCGCGGTGAAGGCCTTCTACTCCGGCAGCGCTACCGACCTGCCGGCGTCCTCTCCCGAGCCCCGCATCAATGAGAACGTGAGTATGTCAGCGACCACGAGCGCACTGACAGTAGCTCATGGCGGCAAAAACGTGATCCTGACGGCGCACATCAAGCCGTCGGTAGCAACGGCGACGCACCCCGGCGGAATCGTGTCCTTCGGCGGTCGGTCTCTCACTGTCGGCAGCGCGCCGGTCACCACCGTCAACGGAAAGACCATTGCGCGGATCACCGTGCCCCCTGGCGCTGGTAGGCAGCACACCGATCGCGGCCACCTACGGCGGCGACTACAACTATGCCTGGTTAAAGTCGGCGCCCAAAACGCCGCAGGGGGGCGCCCCGAGGATCACGAGTAGCCCCTGGCGTTTGCTCTAACCGTACAAATCATGGAGCCGGACCTGACGGATGGTCCGGCTTCACTCTTCCTCACCCCCGTAGACTTTGAGGGCGAGTGAAGTCACTCCGGCGCTGGATGACATTGACTTCACGAACGTGGCGGGTATCGGTCCCTATAACAGGAAGTTATTGACGATAGCTAGCCTGAGCGCCTAAACGGGTGGCACTCGACTCGTCGGGCCAACTGCCCCGTCCCTCTGCGACTTATCCCGAATACAAGCATCCACTTCCGCGAACGGAATCACCCGCTTCCGCCTGTCTCCGCCAATTGCTTGAGGTCAGGGAGCCGTCACGCAACATGCGATTGATCTGCCTTTTGCTCACGCCCATCGACCGGCGCCCTGATCAGGCTGATACGCGGCTGCAGCTACGGGTTCACCAGACCTGGTGCAGTCGCTTCGGCTGGAGAGAATATATGGGTTGCGAACGTTGGCCAATCCGGATTTGCGTCATTCTCGACTAGAGGGGCGAACTCGTTCGCAGAGCTGAACGCCGAACAAAGCTACCGAGAGGCCCCTCCACAAGCAATTCATCACCATGCAGATCGGGGCGTACTCGACTCCCGGCGGCCCCGTTCAAAGCTGCAGGACAAAGGCGACGGATTCCCAACGAATTGGAGCATGTCTGATCAAGAAACTCCGAGCAGATAAAACACCGAATGTAGTCAAGTTGACGTACGTTGGCGTTGGCCCCGGCTACTACACCACGCATGCCAGGGCCGTAGTCACGATCATCAGTGAGCGGCGCGGCTTCGGGCCGGTCCCTAGTTAAGCCACAACTGCGATCGAGGCACAGATGGCCGAGCTCGCGCAGAAGAAGCGAGCCGTCACACGCTCAGTTGACGGGCAATGGGCGCCAAGGCAGTCTCGACCAGCCTCAGAAATATCGGTTGGCGAGCCGATTGACACTGGCTGCTACGAGGAGTAAGGTGATGCTGCCAGGGAAGCGAGACCGGCTCTGAGTCGGAAAGCTAGGTCCGCTGTAGTCAGTCCCGTCTTGTAGGGCTAGCCACATCACCGGACCATGAGACGAAGCAGGACCTGCCATTTTGAGATGTTGTCGATTGCACGCAGTAGTCCGAGGCGCCCCACGAGTGGGCGCTGTGCCAGTCGGCTGCGCCGCGCAGTGCATCCGTCGCCCGCTTCGTTCAAGGGCACGATGGGACGGCCGCATTACGCCGAGGTTCAGAAATTGAACAAGTCAATCAGAGTCATCGGCGCCACCCACCCTGAACCAGCTCACACGGTGCCCCTGACGAGGAACCCGAACCAACCGCTGGCTGGACCGCAGCACCCACCGCACTCGAATTGGGCGAGCCGGTCGGCGGCCCAGGAGGCAAGACATGAAATCGACAGCGAATGACAGCCAGCGGCGCACAGGGCGAGTAACCCCTCCACGGGCCGGCCGGTGGCTCGCGGGGGCGATCCTGCTGTCCATCGGCCTGCTCGCCGTGGGTGCGCCCGAGGCGGGCGCCTCACCACGCGGACATAGCGCAGGCCGTGCGGCGACCGCCTCCATACACTTCAGGCAGATCAGCGCAGGGTTTGAGTTCGCCTGCGGGCTCGAGAACAGCGGCGCCGCCATATGCTGGGGCGATGATCAGTACGGGCAAGCCGAGGCACCCTCAGGTAAATTCACCCACGTCAGCGCGGGCGCGACATTCGCCTGCGGGCTGAGATCCGGCGGTACGATCGTCTGCTGGGGCGACGACAGCCTCGGCCAACGAAAGGCGCCGTCAGGCCGGTTCACCGGGGTCAGCGCGAGCCTCGACGTGGCCTGCGCGCTGAAGAGTGACGGCAGGCTCGTCTGTTGGGGACACCTGCCTGCCGGGGACAGCCACCCGTGGCCCGGGGGAAGGTTCAAACAAGTGAGCGCCGGCGGGCAGGTGATGGGGCGGTTCCTCTTCGACTCGCCCAGGGACGAATACGCTTGTGCGCTGCGCCTCAACGGTCACGTCGTCTGTTTCGCGACGTATGACCTCGGCGAGGGCGGGGATTCCATATATGGGAACGACCTTGTGCTGAGCCAGGTCAGCGTCGGCGGCGGGACTGACGCTGGCGGCGCTGCGGATTATGCCTGCGGCCTGACCCCGAAAGGGAGGGTAGTTTGCTGGGGAGATAATACGTACATGGTGACCCATAAGCCGGCGGGAACCTTCGTCGAGGTCACCGCCGGGCTGGACTATGCCTGCGCCGTGAAGGCGTCGGGACTGACGGTGTGCTGGACGAGCGGCCCGAGCCTCATCACCGCACCCCAGCGCATGAGATCGACGACCCGGGTGAGCGCCGGGCGATGGTACGCGTGTGGCCTGAAATCGGGGGGAATCGCAGTCTGCTGGGGAGCGGACTTCTCTGGTCAGCTGCAGGCTCCTCCCTGGCACTTCATGCACATCAGCGTCGGGGCGGATGCATCCGGGCCCGAGTATGACTTTGCCTGCGCTGTGACGCCGGCACACAAGGTGGTGTGTTGGGGCGCGAACGGAGGGGGCGAGATATCCAACGTGCCGTCAGGCGCCTACTCACAGGTGGCAGCGGGCTACGCCTATGCGTGCGCGCTTACGCAGAATGGACTGGCCCACTGCTGGGGTGGGGGCACGAGTTTGCTACCGGGAAAAGGAGCCGATCCGCCCAAGGTGAGATTTCGCCAGGTCAGCGTGTGGAGCGATTCCGGTTGCGGAGTTACGATTGGGCAGTCACTCAGATGCTGGGGCGGCGCCACGCCGCCCTCCGGGCACTTTCGCCAGGTCGTTACGGAAACCTACTACGCCGGGTGCGCCCTGAGCACGGCTGGCGCGTGGGTGTGCTGGGGCATGCCGCACGGCCCTCCGGCGAGCCTGGGCCGGGGGTTCACGAGCATCGCACTGGCGATAGGAACCCACGACATGTATGGCTGTGGCGTGAGGGCCGGCGGCTCTATCCGATGCTGGGGTGACAACAGTGCGGGAGAAGCGAGTCCTCCGGAAGGTACGTTCGCCGGGGTGGCCACTGCCTCTGGGTTCGCGTGCGCGCTCACGCAGTCTGGGACCATCACCTGCTGGGGAGACGCCGAGGGACGCGGCATCGCGGCGCGCGAGCGCTTCACGGCCATCAGCGCCGCGGACGACGCACTGTGCGCGACAAGGCGTGACGGCGGGGTCCGGTGCTGGGGATCGCTCCACAGTAGCCTCCCCGCGCGTTGACGGCGAGCAACCTCCACTCGGAGGCTTCGCGCAGTGCTCCATAAAACCCAGCGGTAGTCAAGCGCACCGCCGAGGCAAAAGTCTCCGACGCGCTGGCGTGGCCCTAGCCTGACAGGAAGTTCCGCCGGCCGGCTCCGTGGCTCGTTCCTCGCATCTCCACCGGCTCTCGCCATCCACCGCCACCACATACATAGCGGCAAACTTGGATCCCGCCCGCCGCCGCCCTCGAGCGCTACTCCTGTGGCTGCACCATCATTTCGGTCATAGCCGGTCGGTTCCGTCGCTCGTCCCTCCTCCGGCCCTCGCACTACCGGTTCCGCCGCAAACATCGAGGGAGACTCGGATCCCGTCTACCCCGAAGCCTGCTCCCGTTGCTGGGCCGGCATCTCGGTCATAGCTGGGCCAGCTCCGTCGCTCGTCCCTCGCACCTCCACCGGCCCTCGCGTTATCGGCCCCCACCGCGACCCCGACGGGCAAGCCGGAACCCTACTGGACACCGGACGGACTGTCCTCCACGGTGTGCGGTCTGCATCCTGTCCATTAGGCTCTCGCTGGTTTCTGGTTGTCCTTGGCGGCGGCTGTGACCGCCTTGGCGCCCACGGCGGCCGCCAACAGCCCGATCACCACCTTGACCACCAGGACGGTGTCGCTCAGGCTCCAGACCAGCTCGGAGGCGAGTGCCCCGAACATGAGGAAGAGCTGGGTGAGCACGAGGTTCAGCCCATCGAAGGCGACCAGAGCACCGGACCCGACCCAGGTGAGAGCCGCCGGCACCCAGAGCCGTGTCCGGTGCCCCCATTTGCCAGCCAGGCCAAGCAGCCCGACTGCGGCGGTGGCTGCCCCAGCTACCGTGGACGCCTCAAAAGGCCAGGGAGGGTGCGGCTGTGCGGCCGAGAGCCCGAACGAGCCGCCCGCCGCCCAGTACCAATAGACTAGGGCTACCGCGAGAGCCATCCCGGCAAGGATCTCCGCCATCTCCGCAAGGCGATTCTCCGGCCACGACCGCACGCGAGCTCTTCGCCTCGCGACGACCTCGCCGGTGCGCTCACCCAACAGCTGGCCCCACCGGATCCGGACGTAGCAGCCGATGGCAATGGCTAGTGCGGCTGCCTGCCCGGCGAATCCCGCGTAGACCATCACGAAGACCCACGGCTGGAACGGGCCAGTGCTCCCGTTGGAGGTCTGCGAAAGCGGGGAGAACAGGGCAAACAGCACGACACCGACGACGACCTGGAACAGCAGCCCGGTCGCCACCCACAAGGGGAAGAGGGTAAGCCACGCGGGTACCCTGCGCGCCCAGGGCCGGGTCAGGGCCAGCACCAGCAGCAGACCCGCCAGCTGGATCACAGCCATCAGCGCGTTCGCAGCCTCCCATCCACTGCTGTGGAGCACGGACCGATCGGCAATGCCGATTGGCATCCCGGCCGTCCACACCACTTTCAGGACGAGGTAGGGCAGGCAGCAGACGGCAAAGATCCATGCTGCGCGCGTGCCGAGTCGACCAACTCCCGGCCGCCGGGTGGGGCCATAGTGTTAACGGATACGGAATGGCACGCAACAGGAGGTTCAACATGACCTCACGATTGCTAGAAATGACATCGAGTTTTTCTCGTCATCGGATAAACCGTCGCCTTGTAACATCGCTGTGCCGGCCCGACCTCTGCTCTACCTCTTTACGGAACGAGTTCGAGGGCAGGCTCCTCCCCCAACCCACTGTGAGCTTGGAACGGCTTGGCGTGGTCATGGAGCCGCAGCCGGGAAACCTCAACGAAGTCGAAGGCGTCCTCAACCCCGCGACAGCTCGAGGACCGGACGGAGAGCTGTATTTGCTTCCCCGATTGGTCGCGGCCGACAACTACTCCCGAATCGGGCTTGCTCGGGTGCTCTTCGATGAGCAGGGCAATCCCGGAGGGGTTGAACGGATGGGTATTGTGCTCGAGCCCGAGACTGACTATGAAAGGAATACCCGCAACGGGGGCGGAGTAGAGGATCCGCGCGTAACTTTCATGGCCCCCTGGCGTTTGTACGTGATGACCTACACTGCGTATGGGATCGCTGGTCCGCGCATCGGCCTGGCCGTATCGCCGGACCTTCGTAGGTGGACCCGTCTGGGCCTGGTGAGATTCGCGGTCGAGGAGGGACTTGACCTCAACGTCCTCGACAACAAGGACGCGGTGCTGTTTCCCGAGCTAGTCCCTGGACCCGATGGGAACCCCTCCATGGCGATGATCCACCGCCCTACTTTCCAGGCCGACCCCGGGTCCCGGGACCAGAGGGTTTCGCCAGCGGGCATCTGGATTAGCTACGCATCTCTAGGTGAGCCTGATTTCTCGGACGGGGTGGTCTTCGGTGGGCACCGGCAGCTTGCCTCACCCGAGGCGGGTTGGGAGCGCCTGAAGATAGGCGCCGGGGCGCCGCCGCTTCGAGTGGGCGACCACTGGCTGCTGATGTACCACGGCGTCGCGGGGCATATCGATGAAGGCGTTGATCAACAGAAGGACGTGCGTTACTGCGCTGGAGCCATGATGCTCGATGCATGCGACCCCCGCCATGTGCTCTACCGTTCGACTCGCCCGGTTCTCGAGCCGAGTCTGGACTCTGAAACCTCTGGAGTCGTGGGCAACGTTGTCTTCCCAACCGGTTTGGACCCGCGGCAGGACGGCACGATCGACGTCTACTACGGTATGGCCGACACGCGGATCGGAGTAGCCCGCGCGTGCATCGGAGACGTCGAGAGGCGGCTGTTCAAAGCCGCGTAGTCTGCCTCCGGGCAACAACATCTGGTTTGCGTGTCGATGCCTGGATGGCACCCAGAGCGTGCCGGCTTGAGTTACCCAGCCTTGTCGTAGGGAACCTTTAGGCGTGTCGTAGCACCATGACCGGGTGCGAATTTCAGAGTTAATGGGCCACCCGTTTCACGAGAATTGGGCCACCTGTTTCACGGTCTGCTCCCCTGCCTTGCTGACACTAACTGACTAAAGGAGTGCTGCTTTCACTCCATACCCCAGTGCTTGTCGAGATAGAAGTCGGCCATTCGATGCATTGAGACGAGGCTACCCGAAGATCGTTTGACGGTCGGTCTCCGTGGAGGAATCCTCACGAACGACCCTGCTAGAAATCCTGCACTCCTGATGAGCGCCGGCTCCGTCCAGCGTGTCAGCAGCCAAGTGTATCCCGCAACCCATTCCGGAACCCCGCTAGCCCCTTAGGAGGCGGCACCATCTTCAGCGGTTGAGGGCGGCAGCGGTCCTCCCTCAGGCCGTGGGCGGATTCTCATACCGCCGTGACCCGAATATCAGACCGTCGACCGATGGCGGCGCGGTACCGACGGGCGTAAGGTGACAGTGGAGGAGTCTAGCCGAAGGGAGTCAAGCGATGAAAGCGACTCTTGTTCCACCCCCACCAACAGCGCAATCGGCCGATGGCCAGCCAAGCGTCGAGACGTCGGGGGAGGTCGGCGGTCCACTCTCCGGCCCCGCGCGGCTGCAACGCTGGATGCGCCAGCATCCGCTCCTCGCGTTTTTCGCGCTGGCCTACGCCTTCAGTTGGGTCCTGTTGGTTCCCGTTGTGCTTTCCGCGTGGCATGTGCTGCCCAAGTCCAACGACTACCAGGTCTTTTTCGTACTTCATACCTTCGGGCCCGCCCTAGCCGCGTATCTCATGTACCGGCTCATGGGGGAAGGGCGAGGCCGCGGCCCTACCTATGGAGCCGGCTGCCACCGTTTCGGGTGGGCTGGCAGTGGTACGCATTCATCTTTCTGGTGATTCCCGCAGCATGCCTGGTCGGGATGCTGGTCTTGCCGGGAGCCGCGGGGACCTTTGAGGGTCTCACCGCCAGTTTGCTGGTGAGCTACCCGTTTGTCTTTGTCGCCGTCGCCTTCGGGGGCGGACCTCTGGGCGAGGAGATCGGCTGGCGGGGCTTCGCCCTGCCGCGTCTGCAGTTGCGCTACGGCGCCTTGCTGGCCACCTTGCTCCTGGGCGTACTGTGGGCATGCTGGCACCTGCCTGAGTTCCTCACGCCATCGCAGGGGGGCGGTCCGGGCGTCGGCTTGGCGGCGTTCTACCAGCAGTTCCCCATCTTCCTCCTGATGGTGATAGCCCTGTCGATTATCTTTACCTGGGTCTTCAATAACACGCTGGGAAGTCTCTTCCTCGTGATCCTGCTGCACACCAGCTTTGACACTTTCGGTTCGACCGTGCAGCCGCTCTTCTCGGCCTCAATCGTGACCAGCACGAATCTGCCATTCCTCATCGGTATGGGCCTGCTGGCCGTTCCGATCCTTGCTCTGACTCGCGGTCGCCTTGGCTACGCCGGGGCTCACCCGGAACGCCATCTAGAGCGACCACCGGTTGCGTGACGATCACCCGGCCGTCCCGGCACCGGCAACGACAATGTCGACCGTGGTCATATTGCCAGTGTCGCCAGCCCAAGGCGAGCCACGGTGGAGGCGATTGTCGATCCGGCCACGGCGGTCAATCAGTTGAATCACGCGCTCCAGCAGGTCGCGCACCGAGACCAACTCAAGGGCACGCGCTACCTGGGCTCCGCGATGGCGAGCATTGCCTGACGCTCACCATCAGCCGTGCGGCTGCTTACCCGCCCCTCCCGCAGCTGCGGCCACGCAATCGGCCACGTCCGTCCTCCGCACTCAATGCCGTCATGTCAGCGACGACTCGTTCTCCGGAGCAGACCACGCGGAAAAGCGCCGTCCTGTTAACCCGGCGAGAGAGAATGGCGCTATGCACTCAGCGAACCGGGACGCCTCTTGAGTTGGCACAGGAATGTAGCCGGCATGTCCTAAAGGAGTTTGGCTGAGACAGGGAACGCCACCCCATTCGATGGGCGGACGGCGCACCGTCCAGTTCATTCCCTTTGGCACCAGGAAGGTCGCCAGACTGGGTTCTCTCGCCGCCCGTCCGTAACCCAATCTTACACCCGTCTACCGCCCTTACCAGGTTTGATAGCCGGCAATGTACCTCTCATGACCGCGATAAGAAGCCATATCCGACCCGATCATAAGTCTCGCGCGTTCCATTTGCGGTAGGTACGGCATTCTCGTGTCTGCGGATGCCTCGCTCGCGTCATCGGCCCACCGCTCCTACTACCCAGCCGGGCTCAGACAGCATCACGAGCTGGGACACTGAACCCGTGCTCGTACCGAGAGGTGGAACTCGGCCGGTCCGACCGCAACACCTTGCTGACGTTGGCCCAAGCCACGGCAGATCAACCTAGATCGGCGTACGCTGCTATAAGTGATGATTGAGGCTCCCAAACGAGGTGAAACGAATGTTTGAACGATCTTCGAGCAATCCCATTCTGCAGCCCTCCGATCGTTGGTGGGAGGCTAAGGGCGTGTTCAATCCCGGCGTGGCCAGATCGGGGAATGAAGTGGTCATGGTCTATCGCGCTGTCGGGGCAGATGGAATCTCTCGGTTTGGTCTGGCCACAAGCGTCGACGGCGTAGCATTCACGCGGCGCAACCTCCCGGTGTTTGAGGCACGATTGGAGGACCCGCTGGGCCGGTTGGGAATTGAGGATCCGAGAATAACGACTATGGAGGGGCGTTACCTGATCACGTACACCAAGGTGTCCGTGGATACGGCTGACACGCCGCCTCTCGCTTGGGAACCCGCACCCTTTCGGCTCAGGTCAACGATAGGCGCCACCGAGGACTTCGAGTCAATTTCTGAACTATCAATCGTGCTTGACGGCATCAACACCAAAGATCTTGTCCTGTTCCCTGAGAGGATTGGTGGAAACTATGTGGCGATGATCCGTGAGTATCCGGCAATACGCATTATTCGCTCTCCGGACCTGGTGCATTGGTCGTCGCCCGTTCCACTACTCGAGCCGATTCCTGGAACATGGGAGGCCGAACGAGTCGGTTCCGGACCGCCGCCGGTACGAACTCGTGAAGGCTGGCTCGTGCTCTACCACGCAAATGAGTATCTACGCCATCCGGGAAACCATCGGATGTATCGAATGGGCGCCGCGTTGCTGGATCTCGACAACCCGGAGCGCGTGATACGACGCTATCCTGAGCCCGTGTTCGAACCTCAGGCTGACTACGAGATACAGGGGCCCGTGGGTAACGTGGTATTCGGCACCGGGCTCATCGATCGTGGCGAACAATGGTGGCTGTATTACGGGGCTGGAGACGGGGTCATCGGACTAGCGAGCGTCGACAAGGCGAGCCTGCTTTCGCTGCTGCAGCCATAGTCCAACCACTTCTGTTAGCCCGGTTACCCCTCATCTCCCTCCGGAGGGTGAGCTATGGATTGTGCCGATATGGCCAGTCGCAAGCTTTCACGGCCATCTTCCGGCGTCACCTCGGGTGGGATGGCTGGATCGCGGTGGGCACGGGCGACCTCGAGCATGCCCCTGACCGTCGCCCGCCTATATTCGAGCTGACGGTCAGGCAGCTCGAAGAGGATTGACACGACTTCATCGGAATCCTTCAGCTCAATGCGGCAGCCGGGAAAGCTCCTCGCGATCGTGTTCCACTGGTCAGAGTGTTTACCGGTCAGCGATGTGATCTCGAGACGTTGGGGAATCCATCCCATCACATGTGCCGTTCCATTCTCAAACGTCAGCGACGCATTTAGCCCCTCGACTCTTTTATCGAGCGAGAAGTCGTGGTAGAACGAGCCCCAGGCGCCCGCTGCGTATTCGACGTTGGCCTCGATGCGCTTCCGCTGGTCGACGGTCCAGCGTGCCTCGGCGTCGCCGATTATTCGCCGGAATACGTCAAAGAAGTGTACTCCGTGTTCCACCAAAATGCCGCCACTTATCGATCGATCCCAAAACCAGTGATTGTCGGGCATGGATTGAGCCCCATTATCCAGGCCTACCCTGCGGATGCCACCGAGCAGGTTGGCGTCCGAGAGCTCGATCAAGAGCCGATAGATGGGATGGTGCCGCATGACATAGTTGATGCCCAGCGTGGTCCCGCTTTGCCGAAAGACAGAAATCATTCGATCCGCATCTTCGACAGTCAGGGCCAGCGGTTTCTCACAAAAGGCGCTCTTGGCGCGAGCAGCAGCAGCGACACAGATTTCGGCGTGAGTGTTCGGAGGGGTCACGACGTGTACCACCTCAACCGACGTATCTGCTATAAGGTCGCGCCAGTCGGTGTACGCCCGAGCCTGACGCGAGCGAGCGGCTTGCTGGGCTAGGCCGGGACGAACATCGGCCAGCGCCACCACCTCTAGGCCAGGTTCAGCCTCGTAGGCTTCGAGGCTGAATAGCCCAAAAGCCCCCAGGCCAACAATTCCGACACGTACCGGTTTGTCCGGTGCGGAAGAACCTGGACTTGACGAAGAGCTAGACGCTGGAGGCGCTCACGGCCGGAGCGGCGGAACTGGCGCCGTGGGCTATCGCTAGCCCGGTCTCGGCATTGAAGAGATGCAGGTGGTCCGCGTCGAACTTCACCCCAATCTGGTTGCCGGGCGCGAAGTTATTCTCGGCGCTAAATCGAGCGGTTATCGAGCTTTCACGGGTGGCTTGGAGATAAACGTACAACTCCGAACCCATATGCTCCACGACCTCTACCGTGGCGTCTATCGCCAGATTTTCCGTGCTCCCTGACTTGATTGGCTCCATGTGCTCGGGGCGGACACCCAAAATCACCCGCGATACATTGCTATCGGCCGCAAGTTTGTTGAATGCCTGGGGCAGGCTCATGCTCATTCCCGGCGCTTGAAACAGCAGCTTGCCGTCTTGATTGGCAATTTCGCCCTCGATCATGTTCATTGCAGGAGAGCCGATGAAAGAGGCCACAAAGGTGTTGACCGGGTAGTCATACAGCGTCTGTGGGGCGTCGATTTGCTGAAGGTGACCGGCGTTCATAACCGCGATTCGAGTCCCCATTGTCATGGCTTCGGTTTGATCGTGAGTGACGTAAATGACCGTGGTTTCGAGGCGGCGGTGGAGCGTAATCAACATTTTTCGCGTCTGGACTCGTAGCATAGCGTCGAGGTTAGACAACGGCTCGTCCATGAGGAAGACCGCAGGCTCTCGAACAATAGCTCGCCCCAAAGCAACGCGCTGCCGCTGGCCACCCGAAAGTTCTTTGGGTTTGCGCTTGAGGAGGGGCTCGATGTCCAACGTGGCTGCCGCCTCGTGCACCCTTCGCTCGATATCGGCCTTGGGTGTTTTCCGTAGTTTTAGACCGAAGGCCATGTTGTTGTAGACATTCATGTGGGGGTAGAGCGCATAACTCTGGAAAACCATGGCTATGTCGCGGTCCTTTGGCGACAGGTTGTTGACCACGCGGTCGCCGATCGCGATAGTGCCCGCACTGATATCGTCCAGGCCGGCGACCATCCGGAGGGTCGTGGTCTTGCCGCAGCCTGACGGGCCCACGAGGACCAGGAACTCCCGATCACGCGCCTCGAGAGTGACATCGTCGACCGCCGTGACATCACCGAACTGTTTGGTTACATGCTCCAGGGTCACCTGTGCCATGTGAATCGCTCTCCTATGTCAATATCTGCCGATATCGCCCCGCACGCGCGATATGAAGCCCACCTGGGGTCATTGTCAGATAACTTAACTAACTTTAGCAAGTCAACGTTGTACGGCCGCCTACAAAAACGTCTAGTATCAGGTAGCGCGTCCCCCTCGGTGCATCAGTGACAATTCTGTTGGTATTCATTGGCGCCAAGATCGTTCTATTGGTGATGATCGGCGCCATTCTCTACAACGTATTTGGACCCGAGCTTCGGGCTCAGAAATCCTCCTATCCTATGCCTGGAGTAAAGTGCGTTTATTGCCATTTTTCTCCGGCGCTCTTCCATTCTGAGGAGCAACGGTGGGAAGGTGATGATCTGATCTTGACCAAAACGTTTGAGTGTCGCCGGTGCCACATGCCGTTTTGGCAGGTCGAACGCGTGACTGCGGTTGCTCGGGAGAAGACGTGAGTTGTCAGCACGACGTTCAGTCGGGACGAAGCCGGCGATAGAGATCGACCTCACCGAAGATGAGGCCCGGAGCCTAGCCGAGATTTCGCACCATTACGAGCAGCTTTGGGGGCGGGCGCGGCACATCGTGGTGTGGACCACTTCACGCAAGGTCCGGCGCCGGTACCGGTTTATAGTTCAGGAAAGCAATGATCTCGAGCTGCAGGCGCAGTCTCTCGTTGTCGGCCACGACGACAAGGGCGTGTATCTCTCTCGAATTCCGATTGTAGATGCCGTGGCATTTTGGGGACGACTCCTGTCCAACGTACGCACGAAACGGTCGCGGCGCAAGCTTCCGGCCGAGGTGGTCCAAGCCCGCGAGCTGCTAGCCGAGAAGTTCCGTACGTCCATCAAAGCCGCCGAGGGCCGTTTTCACAACGAGATTGATGCGGCTGTAGCCACTCGTCGGCCCATGGAAGCCGGTTGGATGAGGGAGCTTCTGGCTACCGAGGACCTAGCTACAACGAGCCCCACCACATGATCCTCATCGCGTTGGCTGCCTGTCACGGTGCCGTCAAATCTTAGGCAGTGCACCTAACGAGCGAGCACATAGTGCATCGAGCCGACCTGCCTGATAGCTCCCTTAAGCTCGAGCATCGTAAGAGTACTCGATACGTCCGCGGCCGATAGGCCCGCTTGCCGTCCTACCTCGTCGGTGTGCATCGGCTCGGCGCTCAGGATCGACAGCAGACGGGACTCGGATTCGTTCTCTGCCATGACGTGGCGTATCTGTAGTTGCTGCATGGCCACGTCGAGGTTGAGCTCTTCCAGTATGTCCTCGCAGTCGGTCACCAGCTTCGCGTGTCCTCGACGAATGAGCGTATTGCAGCCCATCGATTGCACGTCGCTGCTTCTACCAGGAAACGCGAAGACCTCACGGTTTTGCTCTGCCGCAAAGCGGGCGGTGATCAGGGCCCCGCTTTTATATCCGGCCTCGATGACTACAGTTCCCAGCGATAGTCCGCTTATCACACGGTTCCTGGCCGGGAAGTTGAATGCGTCCGGCTTGGTTCCCATCGCGTATTCGGTTATCACGGCACCTTGACCAGCGATGCGTTCTGCAAGCCCTCGGTTTTGTGATGGATAGAGAACGTCCAGGCCGCTACCCAGCACGGCGATGGTTCTTCCTCCAGACTCGAGCGCAAGGCGGTGCGCTATCGTGTCTATTCCGACTGCCAGCCCACTCACGATGGTAAGGCCGCGCTCGACCAGCAGCGGGACGATCTTCGTAACCAAGGACTGTCCGTACAGCGTTGGGTGCCTGGTTCCGACCACCGCGATTGCCTGAGAGTCGGCGGGGTCGAGCTGTCCCCGGACATAGAGGATCGCCGGACGCCCGAAGGTCTCCTTCAGTGGGTCCGGATAGGCTGGATCGTCCCACGTGAGAACGGTGGCCCCGGACTGCTCAACGCGTGCCAGAGCCGCGTCCACGTCGAGGCCGGCTCGAGCGCGAGTCAGCTCGGGCAGAGCCCTCTCATCGACACCGCAGGCTTTGAGCTCCTGCTCTGAGGCGGCCCAAGCTCGTTCGGCTGATCCGAGGCTCTCGACCAGTTTGATGAGTCGTGCCGGACCGATTCCCGGCAGCATGCTGAGCCCAACACAATACTTTGCGGCAGCTTCAGGCATCCATCACCCGACACATCCTGCATGGCGCAGTGAGTGGCGGCACTAATCCTTCCCGTATGCCGGTGGGGCCGCGTCCCGGCACACATATCTTGGCGGACAAACTCCAGTGAGATCATAGCACGCGGGCTCCGCCGTGATTCTCAGACCTGACTGATCGGATGTTGGTTGTGCGCGATCCTCGCCTTCCCGGTCAGGCCGGTGAAAGGACGGCGCTCCCTTTTAGTAGTGCTCGCCTTCTTCGACTGACGCTTTGCCTTTAAAGATCGTGTAGACCATTACGGTGTAGGCGACGACGAGCACGAGGCCGGCGCTCGCCCATATCAGGGCCGGAAAGAGGGCTCCCATCGACGATGCCGCATTGTGAATTGTGAAGCTGCGCCCCGGGTGTGGTCGAGACGGCAAAAGGTTGGGATACAAGCCGATCACGGTCGCCAAACCTAGAGCAGAGATCACAAGGACGGAGCAGCCAAACGCATTCAGGTCGCGTCCCTGACGGGTGAAGATATACGCCCCCACAAGAAGGGGCGCTGCAGAGATGGGAACCAGGACATACGGTACGAATGCCCCGAAGTTGTCGGCCATTTGAGGCCTGGCTACGAACGTGGCCACTGTTGCGATGACAAGCAAGGCGCCCAGAATCCAGAGCAGCCTCGAAGCTATCAGTTTCAGCCTTGACTGCAGCTGTCCGTCTGTCCTCCATATCAAATAGAGAGCGCCATGCACGGTCAGAAGGACCAGGCTCAGCAGGCCAACCAGCAGAGCATAGGGATTGAGCATCCAGGAGAATAACCCCAGGTAGTAACCCTGTGGGTTGAGTGGCACACCGTGGATGATGTTGCCGAGCGCGATGCCATACACGATGGCAAGTAAGGTGCTGCTGGCGGCGAAGACAACATCCAGTGCGGTTCGCCACAAGGGGTTGTCCAGACGGTTGCGAAGCTCAATTGAGAGGCCACGGCCCATCAGGAGCCAGAGCACTATGATCAGCGGCAGGTAGAAACCGCTGAAGCCCGCCGCGTACACTTTTGGAAACGCGAGAAAAAGGAGTGCGGCAAACCCGATTAGCCAGACCTCATTGCCGTCCCACACCGGGCCGATAGCCGCCAGCATCTTGCGGCGTTCGTCATCGGAGTGGCCGGCCCACAGATAGAGCACACCGACTCCGAGATCGAAGCCATCAAGCACCACATATCCGCCTAGAAGGAAAGCGAGGATGAGATACCAGGCGGTCGCCATCAAACGGCCCGTTGTTTGGGAACTGGGGAGGCCGTGACCTCTGTTGTGTCCGAGGGACCGTGAGACACTTCGCGGCCGACAAAGAACGTGAAGACAAGGCCGATTAGCGTGTACATACCGACGAAGCCCAAAAGGGTAAAGATAGCCTGAGCGGCAATCACAGTGGGCGAGGATCCTTTGGAAGTCAGAAGCAAGCCCCAAATCAACCAGGGCTGACGCCCCATCTCGGTTACTGCCCAGCCTGCTTCATTGGCGATATAGGGAAACGGAAGAAGCAGCATCAGTATCCAGAGAAACCAGTGCGCCTCAAAGAGGCGTCTTCTCCATAGGAGTAGGCATCCAAGTGCCATCACGGCGAGGAACAGGGTACCGAGGCCCACCATGATGTGATACGCGTAGTACGTAATCTGGATGGGCGGCCAGTCCTTGGTCGGGAACGATTCGAGGCCTGGGACCTGTTTCCGGGTGTCGCCATAGGCAAGAAAACTGAGTAGGCTCGGGATCTCCACTGCATCCAGCAGACGGCGCTGTGGGATTGCGGGCATTCCAATGATCGAGAGTGGAGCGTTACTCTGGGACTTGAAGAGTCCCTCGTACGATGCCTGCTTGACCGGTTGGTACTGGAGCACATTACGCGCGTTCTCGTCCCCTGTGGGGAAGATTTGAATCAGCGAGAAGACGAGGCCGGCCACGACGCCAATAGTGACCGAAAGCCGAGCGAATTCAGTATGACGGTCAAGAAGCAGGTAGTAGGCACCTATCGAAGCTACGAGGACTGCTCCCGCTAGAGCCGCTCCGCTGATGACGTGGAAAAACTGCCACCAGGCGAACACGTTGGTCAGCAGCGCCCACAAACTGGTCAGGTGCACTGAGCCGTTCGGCCCTACCGCATACCCCACCGGATGCTGCATCCACGCATTGGTGGCGGTGATGAAGAAGCCGGACACCCACGATCCGACGGCGAGAAGAATCGTGGCCAGCCAATGGAAGAACGGACTGACCCGCTTCTGACCAAATAGCACGATACCGAGAAAACTCGACTCGAGGAAGAAGGCGAAAACTCCTTCCATCGCGAGAGTCTGGGCGATGATGCCTCCCGCAAAGGCAGAGAATACGGCCCAGTTCGTACCAAACTGAAACTCCATCGGGACGCCGCTGATGACGCCAGTGACGAAGGCAATCGCAAAGATGCGGACCCAGAATCTAAAGGCAGCTTCATATTTAGCTAATCCCGTCCGAAGCTGCATCGTTCTTAGGTAGACCAGGACCGGCGCGAGTCCCATGGTCGTGATCGGGAAGATGTAGTGGAACATGATCGTGAAGGCGAACTGAATCCGATCGACAACATTCGCGTCCGTCATGAGTCCACTCCATGGGACTCAAAGACCCATCCCACCCAAGGAGCGGCGCTCGAAGTGGAAAGAACCTTGGCCTCAGCTCCCGGGACACGCGCGTCCGACATGCCGGCGAGCCACTCAGCACGGTCACAAATGCGGGGACGGGGGCGCGGGAGGAATGGCATATAGGATACTCCGCGATCTTACGATTGCTAGCCCCGCCGCCCGCTTTGACGTGGCTGCGACCACAGGTGGGAGCCGCGATTGTACAACTTGCAAGAATGGCTAGCGCCGACGGAGTCCTGCACGTAGCGTGCCAGGAGAAGAAGCGGGTTCTATGCTCTCAACGTTTTCAGGTAGGATACAGTTGCATCCCGGGCTTCGTCAGAAAGTCTTTGGCACGCGAGTGGCAGTATGTCCCCGTGACGGGTTACGAGTGGCCACCGTTCCTGACGTCGGACACTTGATTTTCGAGTGACGAGCAGAGATCGGAGGAGTGACCGAGCTTCCTTGTAAGCTGGACATGAATATTGTGAGGGATGGTTAATGACAACGACGTTAAAGCACGTATCCAGCTCAGAGGTCTACGAAATCACCATCGACGGGGACGTGGCGGGACAGGGTCACGTGTACAACAATCGAGACTCCGGCGAGTGGTACTTCAAGATTGCGTTCGAAGACGATGCGATCGGGTCTCACCGGAGAACCGATCACAAGAAGTACCACAGCGCCGCGGATGCAGTGACCGCCATGGAACTGTTTGCTGTTCGGACGTACCCAGAGGTCGTCGCAGCCGCTAACAAACTCGACGGCTACGTTATCTCGCAGTAGCGGTATGGATGGGCGCCGTCGGCGATCTGCAAGTCGAGTGCAAAGAGCGGTCTGGATTTTCATCATAGGAGTACGCCAGGATGCAGCGACTACAGGCGTGTCTTCAGGAATGGACCAATGAGGATGCGGGACCCGATCACTGGCTCGACCTTGTCGTACATTGGCCCGTGGAGAACGGAATTGAGGACCGCATTCGACGCCAATATAGATGTCGACGTAACTTCTTCGCCGATGTGAGACTCCGCATGTTTCGCTTCTTGATTCCTGCGAGAACAAAGCGCGTCAGGATCGTCGAGCAACGATCCTGACGCGTTGGCGGCCTATCTCGTGAATGGCGGCTACTATGTCACGGCATCTAAGGCCAAGAAGTGGCCGATTCCAGCTTGGTCGAGCCTGAATAGTATCCGGGGCCGGAAGGTCCGTTGGCGTTGAAGCTGTTGTATGGCGCCTCGAATGGCTGACCCGTGGCCGGGTCCACCTCCAAATCGGCTCCGCTGATGGTGTTGTCGATCTGTTGGAAAGTCTGCTCCTCGAGCTGCCACTGTTGAGTGATGTGCTCCCACGTCTGGATGTCTTGGGTGAAGTCATGCTGGATGCTGCCGGCGATATGGATGAGGGTGCCGTTGGTGGAGTTCCACAAGGACGTGTCGCACACGCCGAGGCGCATGACCCCCGAGGTGACACCGCCGCCCGTATCGGTCAGGATGCCGACGATGCCGTGGAGGGGGGTGTTGTTGATCGTACCGAGGAACTCCTCGTACTGAACTCCCTGGACCTGCCCGTTCGAGACCGTCTGGTTGGGCAGGCGTAACAACGAAACTACCTCTGTTACTGAAATGCCCAGATTCTTGAACATCAGCGCCTGCATCGAAGCCGGCGAGTTGGCCTGGTCGGAGCTGGTTATCCCGAGCCAGTAGAGGACCGAGGCGGTGTTGTTGCTGTTCTGAAGCAGAAGCTGATCCTGGTTTTCGCCGGCGTCCTTCCATCCGGGCGGCATGGCGAAGGTGTATGGATCGCCTTGGACGTGAAAGATGTGATATAGGTTGGCCTGCGCGGGGGCAAAGCAATTTCCGACTGCTGCTAGCTGAGCCTGCTGGCCGGCGAGCTGCGATGTGGGAGCCCAGTAGGCTCGCAGCGCGATCAGGGACGAGCCGTGGGCGGTGCGGTCAGGAATGATCTCCGTCGTGGCGCGGCCACTGAGCACATGGCCGCCGACACGGGCGGTCAGCGTCGCCGCGGGCAGCTGGCCGCTCTTGTTGGTCATCCGGTAGCTGAAGGAGTTGCCGCCCGTGTTGACGGACTTCTTCAGGTGGCCCATGTAAGCGTTGAAGAAGGTGGAAGACTTCAGCCCCTTGGTCATCACAGCCGGATAGACGATTGACTGCTCCAGGTTGTTCTTGGCGGCCACGATGGCACCGCCCAGTGTGGACAGGTTCCAGCCCGAGGGCACGCCGACACGGAAACCGTCGTTCGCGTCGTGTGCGACTGGAAGAGGGCAGGTGGTGGCGGCGGTCCGTACGGAAGCCGCCAGCACGGAGGGCGATGCCGGCACGAGGAGTGTGGCTGTGACCATCGCGGCAACGGTGAAGATCTGCGTACGTCGTGGAAGGCGGCGCATCTAAAACCTCCTAGGTGGGAAATGTAACTCGACTACGAGGTCAGCGTGCCACGATGGCGGCTACGTGTCCAGGCAAAATGAACACGAATTGCGCACACGATTAGAGTTTTCAGATTGGGCGTTGCGAAGGTTCACTGTTTAACATGGTCTTATGCCCAGACCGTTTGCCGTGATTCTCGGTATCGCATGCTCGCTGGCGGCCGTCGCGGTTGCTCTCGGCATGCTCATCGCCAACGAGCATGGTAAATCTCAGGCTCAGAGTCGGCCCCCGGCCGTTACGCCAACACGTGTTCCTCCGACGCCAAGGCCAACCAGTACGCCGACCGCCACGGCTACGCCTACCCCCAAGCCGCGACCCACGCGGCAACCGAAGCACCACAACAAGCCGCGTCCCATCACCAGACATCGGCCGCCACCGCGTCACAATGTCCCGCCGCTCAAGTTCTCCGGCCGAGCACGATGGACGGGCGATATGTACGGATTGGGTTCGTACGCGATCCAACGTTACCCAAGCCTCGCTACCCCGGCGCTTCGACGAGCAAAGCTAACCGGGTCGGACTGGCTGCGCGAAGAATTCACGGCGGATCGGCTGCACCACGGTTCGTTCGCTCCGTACAGATGGAGTCGCTACGATTCCATCGTGCGCCAGGAGCGTCAAATGGGGTTCCATATCCTGGGACTCTTGGACTACAGCAATACCTGGCAAGGATACGCGGCGCACAATCACGCGTACATGCCGCACTGGCTCATGCCGCGCCTGATCCGGGAGTTTGCGGCCTACGCATACAAGATCGCCCGGCATTATCGAGGCACGATAGATACATGGCAAATCTGGAACGAACCTGACCTCGATATCTTCTGGCGACCTCACCCGGACGCAAGGGACTATGCCCGCCTGCTCCGCAGCGCCTACTTTGCCGTCAAGCGGGCGAATCCCAAGGCAACGGTGGTCATGGGCGGACCAAGCGGGGCTGACCCCAACGGGCTAGGGTTCATCCGGCGAGTGGTCAGCTATGGGGGCAAATTTGACGTGCTGTCGGTCCAGCCGTACCGCGACGTGCCCGACCTGCAGCTTCTCTCTGAAGTACAGAGTCTCAAGCAGTATCACCGTCCCATCTGGTTCACAGAGATGGGCTGGGCTGGAGAGACGTACTGCATGAGCGTGTGTGGACCGGAGTACTCCCAGGCCGACCGACTGGCCCGACTCTATGTAGTTGCCGCCTATGCCGGCGTCAAGCGAGTGTTCTGGTATGACCTCCGCGATGATGGTACGGCCGCCGACTTCGAGTCCCATTTTGGCTTGCTCCAGTGGAATCTGGCGGCCAAGCCGGCCTACGTCGCCTATCACGTCAGCCACTATTACTTGAATCGAGCCTGGTTCCTCGGCACCGACCATCTGGAGGGACAGGTGTTCGCGTTTCAGTTCAAGAAGAACGGATCGAAGTTGGTGGTGCTCTGGAATAATTCGCTCGGCCCATACGCTCTCCACATTCCCTGGCACCAGAACTCCGCGCGTGTTCTCGACTGGGGTGGTCGGGAAGTCGGAGCTAGCCGGAACGGAGCCGTCAATGTATCAGTCCCGGCACGATCGATCTTGTACATCGTGCCGTCGACGATGACGCCTCACCTTTACCACCCGGCGGGCATTCCTTAGGGGATAGCCGTTTGTTACGCGGGCACGAGACGTGCTTCCGCAAGACCGGCCGGAGCGTCGCTACCCATGGCATCGTCTTTGACGGGGTAGATTGAGAAACAACGCCTCCGAATGACAGATGCACGATTGGTGCGTGTACGTGATGTGAGCGGCGAGAAACTGGAACGCCTTAAACGAGCAGATCGGAACGGCCGCAGCGTAGGCCTCCTGCTAGGTGCGGGCGGCATACGCGGATCGGCTCATGCCGGCGTCATCGCGGTGCTCGAGCGGGCCGGAATCGGGGCAGACATCGTTGTAGGTGCAAGCATCGGCGCGATCTTTGGGGCAGCGTACGCTGCCGGGTGGTCCGCGGAGCGCATATGCAGCCTGGTTTCGGGAGCCCCGCGGCGCGCAGTTTTTGACTTTTACGCGAATCGACTTCGCATCGATCGTTCGACGTTTGTTGGCTCAATGTTGTGTGAGCTGGGCGAATCCACACGCATCGAGGACTTGCCCCGATCTTTTGCATGTGTTGCTCTTAACTGCCACTCGAATGAGGTCGTGGCTTTGCGCTCAGGTCCCCTCCTTCAGGCGGTACAGGCGAGCGTTGCTCTTCCGTTGATTGCGGACCGAGTGATCATCGACGGCGCTCATTATCGTGACGCCGGGACCAGGGCAGGTATACCGACCGGGGTCGCTCGAGACATGGGTGCGGACATCGTCGTTCGAGTCGAGCTATCGCGGTTAGCCCGGCTGCGCAGCTCTTTGCCACTGCGGAACCGATCCGGGAACGAGGCGAAAGCCGGGACTAACGCCTCGATTCCATCGCAATTCTCAGACGTCGAGGCCGACGTAGTCATCCAACCGGAGTTCTTCGGCCTGTTCGCCAACTCTCCCGTCGGTTCGAAGTTCTGCCTGACACGAGGAATGCTGGCTACCGAGAGGATGCTGGAGGCAATACGGGGGTTGGTGTGAGGTGGTCGGCGGTATGGGGTAGGCGGTGCGCGGTAGACGGTTCACGGTCGACGGTACACGGTAGACTGTAGACGGTATTCGGCGGTCGGTAGACGGTGACGGTCGGTTCGAGGGCCGCGTAGACGGTACGGCGCTGCGCTCAGGAGATGCTCGTCAGGACCCTGGCTGCCTGCTTGCTCTTTTACAGGCTGAGGTCTGGCGCACGTTTTGGGCGGGTTCGCTTTCCAAAGCATTTGACATCTGCGCTGGCACGATTGTTGCCTTGTATTCGTGATCTACTTTGGATCTCCCGCAGGCGGGTTTCGACCGATCCAAAGCGGAACGAATGAGCCGTCAAGGAGTCTAGTATGCCTGAGCGAGTCGTCACTTCGAACGACGATGGTGCCAGCACGGCTGTCGGGGCAAGCTCACTGATCTCAACTATCGTCTGGGCAGTCGTCGTGCTCACTCTGTTGGTGATCGGAATCGTACTGCTGCTGCACTACCACATTCTCTAGAACGGCGCGGTTAACCGCGCAGAACACGAGGCCATCATATGCCAACGCGAATTGTCGAGCAAGAACCCGTATCGGAGACGGTCGTCCACGACAGTGGATCGAGCATGAACTCGGTCCTACTCGCGACATTCGTCGGATTAGTCGTCATCGCAATCATCGTACTCGTTATTCTTCACGCCACAATCGGGATCCTTTAGGAGGTCACCAATGTATGAGGAGCGCCGAGAGGTCGTAACTGACGATGCCCCCAATACTGAGGTCAGACGGGAAACAGTTACCGAACAGCCGTCCCGCCGAGTAGTCGAGGAACCATCGCCGACCTATGTCAATCACAGCGATCCGGTGCGCAACACCGCGGCCGCGGGCAATCTCATCAACACCTTAGTCTGGGCCGTCGTCGTGATCGTGATCTTGGTTGTAGGTATCCTGGTCCTGCTTCACTACGGAATCATCTGACGAATCAATCGGCAGTTTCTCGCGACCCATCGATTTTCTTGGTAGAGGAGGTGATCTTGTGGTCAATCTGTTGTGGATACTAGTTGCTGTATTCCTTATCCTCTGGATCCTGGGTTTCACAGCACTGCACTTGGGGACCATCCTGTGGATTTTCCTGGTGCTTGCCATCATTTTTGCCATCATCACCATTTTCAGCGGCGGGTATTTCCGAACTTAACGGTCGCACCCAACGGTCGATAGAAACGAAGAGAGCCGGTCCTCTGCGGACCGGCTCTCTTCGTGTTTCAAGGGCACGACTATTCGGCGGCTGGAGGAGAGTGTGAGTGGTCCTCGGTGTCCTCCGGCACGTCGAGGTTCTCCGGCACGGTGGCCGTGGGGAGCGGCCTCTGGAGGACGAAGTAGTTGTAGCCCTGACCGATCACGACCTGCAGTAGTCCGGTAACAGGAACTGCGAGGAATGCACCCCAGAACCCACCTACCTCGAATCCTATGAGCAAAGCCACCATTGCAACTACTGGATGGATACCGACGGCGTGACCGGTTATTCGTGGGCCAACGACATTCTGCTCGATCTGCTGCACGATTACGAACCAGGCGATAACCAGGAGAGTCTTGAAGATTGATTGCGTAAACAGCGACACGAGAATGGCTGGAATGGAGGCAAGAACCGGTCCGAGCACCGGCACAGATTCGGCTAGAAACGCAAACAGGCCGATGAGGACAGCATACGGGACACCCAGGAAATAGGAGCCCACTCCGGCGAGTATTCCTATAGTTATGGCGACAATCAGCTGGCCACGGATGTAACCGCCCAACACCGAATCCAGACTCTTGATGAAGAACCAGGCCTGTTCGCGATTACGGTCGGGCACGATGCCCATTACCCAGCTGATGAATCGTCCACCGTCCGCAAGTAGATAGAAAGACATGACCAGCACGATGAACACGTCGAAGATCACGTTGATGGTGCTAGTGAGAATGGTGACGGCGTTGTTCAAAACGGTGGCGCTCTGGCCGCTAACTTTGCCCACTGCCTGGCCGAACAAGCTGCGAAGATTCAGCGGGACGTGGTGCTGGTCGATACGAGTCTGCAGGCCGAGGATGATGACGGGAGTCGACTTGACGGTCGAGTAGAGGTGTTTGGCGTCCGAGTGCAGGGAGCGCGCGCCTTTATAGATGGCCGCCGCGTCCGAGGCATAAGCGTTGGTGACTCCGGAATCCAGATGGCGCTTGGCCCGGTTCACAGTCTGGACCAACTTGGCTGCCGGCACCGCGACGGACTTGGTGTAACTGAGCGGAACCGGGGTGACCGATACAATCGTCGTATGACCGTGGCGGTTTGTACTTCCACTCGAGGTGCCTGACCCTCGAACGGCATTGGACTTAAGCAGCGCGGGAATAAGCTGACGCCTGAGAGCTCGCAGCTCCGATTGGAGTGTTACGGCGCTAGGTCGCAGGCACCGCCGCATTCCGGCGGTCTTCCCTGAATCAATGGCGCTACCGAGCACAATCCGGAGGAGTTAACGCCCGTTCTCATATCTCCGAGATGTGACGAGTATCTTGGCTGTCTGCTGCTGCACCGACAGTACGTTTTCGAGGTGCGTAGGGTCCTTCACGGCGTCGACGAGAGAGCGCGTCTGGGAGATCAAAGGAGCAGTGAGTGCAAAACCGAGCCCGGCCAGAACGGCGCCCACAAACACGTACGTCAGCAGGATGGCCATGAGGCGCGGCATGTGGAAGCCGGCCTGAAGGCGGTCTACGACTGGGGTGAGGATGTAGGCAAGAATAGCGGCGAGGAGAACCAGAAGAATCGGAGCGAAGAACTTCTGTACGATTCCGATCCCGATGGCAAGAATGGCGTAGGCCGCCAGGATAGCCAACAGGATGGTTAGTATTCGCGTCCAGTTAGCGTTCTTCATGCTTAGGCCCTAGCGTGCCCGCGTCACCACCTTGAGCTGTCAGTTTTCATTAGCCGGCCGAAACAGCTTATTTCGACCTGGGTCGCGAGCGCTGTATTTACGCGTAACGCACCGAGAAGTCGCGCCACTCCACTCTTGACTAACTACCAACCGTGATACCGAAGTATACAGGCTCATATACTCGAATATGAGGGGAATAGTGGCCGCACCGCATGAAACGGTCCGCACGCGCTTGGAAGAGATGGAGGATCGGGTGCTCGCGCCGTGGGCCACTCGTAGCGCACGGTCGAAGGGGCGCGTTCATCCAGAATCCCCTTCGCCTACGAGGACGGACTTTCAGCGGGATCGCGACCGCGTCATTCACTCAAATTCCTTTCGTCGTCTGAAGCATAAGACCCAAGTATTCATCGCGCCCCGAGGAGAGCATTACGCTACACGTCTAAGTCACGAGCTCGAAGTGGCTCAGATTGCGCGGACACTGGCCCGAGCCTTGAGTCTGAACGAAGACTTGGCAGAGGCGATCGCTCTGGCTCACGATCTAGGCCACGCACCATTCGGTCACGCCGGACAATCGGCGCTCAACGATCTGCACCCGGGCGGTTTCCGTCACAACGAGCAGAGCCTTAGAGTAGTCGACACACTGGAGAAGGACGGAAAGGGCCTCAACCTTACGTGGGAAGTGCGCGAGGGCATCAGGACCCACAGGAAGCCGCGGGAAAGCATCGCTGGTGTTGCCGTCGACCCCTCCGGGACGCTCGAGGCGGAGCTGGTCAAGCTGGCGGACGGCATCGCATACATCAATCACGACATTGACGACGCCGTGCGGGCCGAGGTCATCAAGCCGGACGATCTCCCGACATCAAGTCTCGAGCAGCTGGGGCATACCCGGTCGGCGCGGATCAACACTCTGGTATGCGACATTATCGACAGAAGCTCGGGTCGACCTGCGGTGGAAATGAGTCCCGCTGTCTTACAAGTTACGGACGTGCTGAGAAGCTTCCTGTTTGATAGGGTCTACAGCAGCGAGCCGGTCTTACGGGAGTCGAGCCGCGCGTATCACGTGGTAGCGGAGCTGTACGGCTACTTCTGTGCGCATCCCGACGATCTCCCGCAGTCGTTCTGGCCGGTGGACGATGCCGACGGCGCGCAACAGGGCGTCTGCGACTACGTTGCCGGCATGACGGACCAGTACGCGCTACAAGCGTTTCAGGGGCTGTTTGTTCCTCGAATGTGGAGTCTATAGACGATTTAGCCTATACTCTGGAACCGGCTCTGTTATTGACAATCTGTCGATGAATATAATTAACGTGCTCTGAGATTTGACGAGTGGTTGGGAAAGAACGACACACGGGGACCTAGTCGAAGGTGGCGCGTGAGCGCCTCGTCGACAAGGACCCTCCCCCTCAAGGGAAGGGAAGGCGACTGTTGGAATGCCAGGAACGACGCCCGTAAACACACCCCCATCGGCGGTTGAGCTTGATCCCGATGCCGTGATGGTCCCGGTTACCCCGCGTGGGGAGCCGTTGGAGGATGTTCCGGAAGAGCGACTCGACGAGGTTGCGACCGAGCTGGCGCAAGCCGGCATCGGTGCCGACAGCGCCTCGATCGATGAGGATATATCCGAAGAGGCGCTCGAGGACATACTGGTGGCCGAAGGCCCGGGAGTGGCCGATCCTGTTCGCATGTACCTGCGCGAGATCGGAAGGGTACATCTTCTCGATGCGAGGAAAGAGGTAGATCTGGCGATCCGCATTCAGCGTGGCGACGGTGAGCTGGAGCGCAAACAGCACGGCGAAGAGGTGGATCAGGCATTGATTGACGACGGCATGGAGGCACGTCGCGATCTGACAGAGGCCAACCTGCGGCTGGTTGTCTCAGTTGCCAAGAAGTATATCGGCCGGGGGATGACCCTCCTCGATCTCGTCCAAGAAGGAAATATTGGGCTCATACGGGCGGTGGAGAAGTTCGATCCCACCAAGGGCTACCGCTTCTCAACCTACGCCACGTGGTGGATTCGTCAGGCCATTACTCGATCGATTGCAGACCAGGCAAGGACCATTCGGATTCCCGTCCACATGGTGGAGACTATCAACAAGCTCCAAAGGGTCCAGCGCCGGCTGGTTCAGGATTTGGGCCGGGAGCCGACCTCCGAGGAAGTTGCCCAGGCTATGGAGGTTCCTCTCGAGCGGGTGCGAGAGATCGCGTCCGTGGCGCAGTCCCCGGTCTCTCTGGAAACGCCGATTGGCGCAGAGGAGGACGGGCATCTCGGCGACTTCATCGAGGACAAGGGAGTGGAGGCACCGGCCGACGCTGCGTTCCATCAACTCCTACGCGAATCTGTGGAGGACGTCATCACCTCGCTTCCGGAGCGTGAACAGGAAGTCCTGCGTTTGAGGTACGGTCTCGATGACGGTAAAATCCGTACACTTGAGGAAGTCGGTAAGAGCTTCAACGTCACGCGGGAGCGTATTCGCCAGATCGAAGCTAAGGCATTGCGCAAACTTCGCCACCCATCACGCAGCAAGAAGCTGAAAGACTATCTCTAGCGTGAGCCCGCCAGGCAGCGTGGGGGCGGTCCTGAGACCGGCTTGTAGTCCAACCCGTCTCTGGAGGACATGATGACGCGCATCGCCGTGGTCAACGACGACAGTGATTTCCTCGATCTGATGGGAGATTTGCTTAAGTCACGAGGTTGGCAGGCGATCGTGTGCCGGGAAGGCAAGAACGCTTTTGCAACCATCAAGCAGGATCCTCCCGATCTGGTTGTTCTCGACATTCGCATGGAGAAGCCGGAGACGGGCTGGCAGGTGCTGGAACTGCTGCAGCTCGAGCCGGACACGTCGGCCATACCGGTCGTCGTCTGCTCAGCCGATGCGGTGGAGTTGAAGGCGAAAGAGGAGTGGCTCGCGGCCCACGGTATACGTGTACTACAAAAACCATTTGACATCGACGATCTTTTTGCAGCCGTAGAGCAATCTCTTGGCAGCCGCCCAACAGTCCGCCTGATTGGCGCCTCTTTTCACCAGATACTATAGCGAGCGCTACCCAAGATTCGATGACATGAGTAGGAGGAGCGCGAATGTTAAACGAGATAGTTGATATCGAGGAATTGACAACCGCAGACTCGGTGGGAGAGGCAAACCGGCTGCTGCAAGAGGGTTGGCAGCTCCTCGGATTTCATCCCGCTCCTCCGACAGCCGAGAGCTCGTTCGGAGCGTCCACTACCATTTTCGTGCTGGCTCGCCTGATCGAGTACGACGAAGAGGAGTTGGATGTCGAGCTCGAGGAGTTCGAATCCCAGCCGTCATAGCTGAGGAGTGAAACCCGACTTGGCCGAGATGGCGGGAAAAGAAGCTGTCCGGGCCCTCGCAGTCGGGACTAGCAAAGGGCCGGGCGACGAGGCCCACACCTACAGCATGATCAGCCGGACCGTTCGGGCTCTCTCAAAACTGGCGAGTTCGTGTATCATCTCATTCCTTGCGCGGACGGAAGGGCCGGCCCAGGTGATTGGGCGAGTGCTGTCCCGGAAGCCGGTGAGACTGTACCCGGACTCATTTCTGGCGGCGACGGATGTCTCTCCGGCAAGACTGGCTTCGTCGTTGGGCCATGACTCGCGAGACGACGATCTGTTCGAGGTGACCGTAGGCATCACGGGCTACTTCGACGAAGGTATGTCGGGATTCGTCAATCCGAGGGCTCTCCCGCGTTCCGGCGATTTGGTTTATCTGGCGCCCAGCGAAATGCTGACCGCGTGCTCTCTCGAAAACGGCTTGGATCTCGCGGCTCGGCGCACGTCGGCACGGCTTCTGGCCCGCGACTGCGAGGACGTGCCCGTCGTGCTCGACGTTAATGAATTCACCAGCACTCACCTGTCGATCATTGCCGGAACGGGAGCCGGCAAAAGCTACTTTGCGGGCGTGGTGGCAGAGGAGCTGTTGAAATCGAACAACAGGGCCTGCCTGTTGATCGTCGACCCGCATGGAGAGTATGACACTCTGGTCGACGCCTGCGATTCCGTGGTATTCCGGGAGGGAACGTACCGTCCGGCCGTCAAGATCCTGCGGTCCGATGAGGTCAAGGTGAGATTCGGCACTCTGACGCTTGACGATGTGCGGTACCTCCTGGCCTCAACCGGGCCCGGGGAGCGGATGGAATGGCTTCTGTCGGAAGCCTACAAGCGGCTTAGCCGCCGCAATCCGAACCCGGACGACGCCTATGACCAGACTCCGGGCGGGCTCATTCAGGCTGTCCAGGACATCGGGTGGGAGAGCCAGCAGCGTGGAACCGACTACAGCTCGAGCATAGACGGACTGCTATGGCGCATACAGCGCCAGTTCGTCAACTCGCCCAACTTTGACGAGTACGAGCACCTCGACCTGGACGAGCTGTTCCGACCCGGTCAGTGCACAGTGCTCCAACTAAACGAGAAGGATCAGCGCGACCAACAAGTCATCGTGGCCACGGTGCTGCGGCGGCTTCTCAAGGCCCGAATGGATACCGAGAAGGATCGGTCCAGACCCGGGAAGGAGAACTATCTCCCCTATCCGGCATTCGTCCTCGTCGAAGAGGCTCACCATTTTGCTCCAGCCGGTGCAGACGTGGTCAGCAGCGGCGTTCTCAAACAGGTGCTGGCAGAGGGACGCAAGTTCGGAGTGGGAGTTGGACTGATCAGCCAGCGTCCCGGCAAGCTCGACTCCGATGCATTGTCGCAGTGCATGACCCATGTCATCATGCGGATTGTCAACCCAGTTGATCAGAGCAGTATAGCGAGCTCTGTCGAGAGCGTGGGGCGCGATCTCCTAGATGAATTGCCGGCGCTCACCAAGGGACAAGCTGTGATCGCCGGTTCCAGCCTGAACACGCCCGTGCTATGCCAGACCCGGACCCGCATCACCCGCCACGGGGGCTCGAGTATTGACTCTGCCGAGCAGTGGGCGTCCTATTTCGACAATCGGGTGCGATCGGAGCAAGACGAGGCTCTCGTGCCCAAAGCCTCGGCCCGCTCTGACAATCTGCTCCGTCGATCTTAGCGGTCAGGTGTATTCCAAGTCGGCTAGAATGCCGAGATGATCTGACGCGCGGATGCCCCGTTCGTCGGCGGTATCGCCAGACCGCGCGGATAGACCCAGTCCAGGTCGTGGCCGAGCAACCCAGGACGTAGTCGATTCTGTCGTTCTCGGGCCAGAAAACAGCCGGCGACAGAGCGGGCCATAGATCGGCGAAGCCTCCACGAAACAGCCGGTTCATCGGCTCCTCTCCCAGTCGTGCATTGAAGTCGCCCAGTGCTATGGACCGGGTACCTCCGACCGCCCGGCTGAAATCGATCAAAACGTCCGCCGCGATGTTCCTGGCTTTCTCCCGCAGCGGGAAATGCACGTTGAAGACCTCGAGCTGCCCCCACGTTCCATGCAGAATCACCCGAGGCGGTCCTGCTGACGGAAAGGCAGGAACTGGGCGCCAGTTCAAGCGGTCGCAGGGAGAGCGGGACAGGAAGGCCAGTCCTTCCACGATGGGTGGGATGGGGACATAGACGTTCGCCGGGCGGAAGTAAGCGCGGTAGCCCGAGCTGACGAGCGAGCCAAAGAGCCTGATTGTTGTCCCGGGAGATCGCGCCAGGAGTGACGCACTTCCTGGAGGGCCACGATGTCCGGGTTCGAGACGGGCAATCAGCTTCTGCCAGTAGGAACCGGCGCGCGGTCCAGTGTCCCTCATAGTTCCAGATGTTGTAGCTAAGCAGCTCGCATGCGGGATCGACTCGCAGCTCAGACCGGCTCGGTGCAAGTGGACGTCCACTGAGCGACGATTTGAGCATCGCGGCCGGAGTCGGCCCTGGCGGCCGCCACCTCCGGCCACACCACTTCGCCCTCGTGCGACGACTGCTCGTCGCCTCCCACGATGTGCGCCCGCAGTATCACTCGCACGATGCCGCGGTCCGTAGGCGCGCCGCGACCGCTATAGGTGGCAAGCAGCTCATCAGGCTCTACTCGATATCCAGTTTCCTCAAACACTTCGCGCCGCAAGCCATCTTCGACACTCTCCCCCCAATGAAGGTGGCCGCCGGGAAGAACCTGCATACCCTGGGCCGGGTCCTTGATCATCAGAATTCGACCGTCACGCACGATGACGGCAGCGGCGCTGACAAACGGCGGCATGCGGTGGAGCGTCACCACGGCCGCCAGGCGGACGACGATCCGGCTCAACCGTCTAGCGACGTGATATCGAAACGTGCCGGAATTCACGCTGGACCGATAGGATCGGAACTCCCGGAATCCGATTCGACGGAGAGGATGGAGCTATATCTCGGTGACGAACTTAGATTTCGCCAGAACTCTCTGACATCCTGCGCCGCGGGCGCGCTTACGAAGAGCCGTGTCCATGTGAGGTCCAAACGCAACTACCTGTCCCCCCGCCTGGAGCGTAGGCGCGCACGACTGGCTCCCAGTCCCAGGGCAGCTGGATATCCAGCAATGCCGACGGGAGCATCGCCGGGGATAGCTTCTCCGCGATGGAGAAACCGGATGGCGGTATCCAGGTGCCTGGCGGCGGAGCTGATGATCGAGGCAAAGTAGAGGTCCTCCACGAGGACCGCGACGGGAGCCGCAGTACTATGGTTTGGGTTCATTCCAGACAATTCTACCGGGCGAGAACTCGGGTACATTTCAGAGTAGTGCGCCGACATACCGAGTTGGGAGCAAACCATTGAGCAGCAGTGATTGACGAGGCCGAGGCGCTCTCGTATCGAGCGCAATTCCCCATCTTTGACAACAAGGTGTACCTGAACAGCTGCTCGCTCGGCCCACTCAGCCGGCTTTCACGTCAGGGACTGGAAGAGTATGCCGATGACTGGGAACAGTGGGGCGCTCCGGCGTGGTGGGAGCGATGGATGCCCAAAATCCAGGCAATTAAGGAGCTATTTGCCCGTACCGTCAACGCCTCTGCCGATTCGGTGACCATCCATCATTCCATGTCATCGGCCCTTACCAGTGTGGCCAGCGCTTTTGACTACTCTCGTCGAAGCAAGGTCGTGATCGCTGAACTGGACTTTCCGACGATTGCTTATCAGTGGCTGTCAAAGCCGGGGATCGAGGTCGTCTTCGCCCGAAGTTACGACGGAGTCACGGTGCCGCTAGAGGAGTACGAGCGTCTCGTCGACGAACACACCGCCCTGATCGCCACGTCGCACGTCTTCTACGCGACTGGGGCGGTCCAGGACGTCCGGTCGCTAGCCTCATTGGCGCACTCAAGGGGCGCGTCGATCGTGGTCGATGGGTATCACTCGCTGGGAGTCATGCCGGTCGACGCCGGCGAGTCTTGGCGTTGACTTCTACCTGGGCGGCACGCTGAAGTGGCTGTGTGGAGGACCCGGCCTCACGTTTATCCATGTGCTCACCGGCCGCGATGGAGCGCCTCCCGAGTGCCGTGGGATGGTTCTCGGCGCGCGAGCAGTTCGCGTTCGACACGCTGCGCTACCAACCGTCGCAGAGCGCCGATCGCTTTCAGCTGGGGACTCCGTCAGTAGCCACGGTCTACTCGGGCATTCCCGGTGTTTCAATGATCCTAGAAGCGGGTCCAGAGCGCATCTATGCCCGGCTGCAGAGCCTAACGCGTCGCATTATCGAGCTAGCAGATGCCGCGGGAATCGAAGTCGCGTCGCCGCGGGTGGACGACGAGAGAGGCGGGGTCGTCATGCTGCCCGTTGCCGATCCTGTGTCAGCCGTGGAGGCTTTGGCTGCCGAAGGGATCATCGTAGATCAGCGGCCGGGCAAGGTTAGAATCTCGCCACACTTCTACAACACGGAAGCTGACATCGATGCCGCGATGGCCGTGCTGATCGAGGCATCGAAAGGCGGCGACGGTTTAGCCGACTCTCACAGACCGGAGCGCGTCCTTCACTCTGCTCGACGTGTTCAAGAAGAGTGTTCAAGCGGTCGAGCGCAACGCGAGCGACCTTTGCGGCCGCGGCGCGTGAGGGTGCATCGGTTTGGGCAAGCCACTCGGCGATATCATCCGACGACACCTCGTTCCATCGAGCGTCAGCGCGAAGGCGTAGTTGAATCCGTCTCACTGGGTTCTGGGACGAGCGCGGCTGCTTTGTCGTTGCCATGGTACGACCGATCTCGCCGGCTACCCTTTGGACGTCGGCCGTGCGGACGAAAGGGTTCCGCTCCTTACCCCCGTACCTCTGGAGGCGTCCCTGTTCGATCCATTCGAGGATCTCAGATTGAGCAACGCCGGTCAGCTCGGCCGCCATCGCCGCGTCGATAAAGGGGTACTTCGTGCTGTCGGTCATGGCCGCCCGAGCTGAGCTGTCAGCTGGCTTTTTCGGTTTCCTCTGCGCAGCTACCGAGCCAAGAGCGCGTCCCACCCACCTCACGGACATCATGCTTTGATACCTGACTCCCTTGAATTGGAGCCAGGGCGTCCCGGGCATTGGCGGCGAAGACGCTCACCTCAGATTGAATCGCGGGCTGAAATGCCGAGGCGTGCGGGACCTGTTTGACGTCCCGCCAGATCCAGAATTGCTTGAGCGCGGCCCCGCATGAGCACGTTTCCATTCGATTTCCCTCACACTCAGATAGTCAACTCCATCGTTACATCTACGACGGCAGTAGTCAAGGACGTTGGAGCGCCGTAATCGATATGGTCGCCTGATTGGTGGACCTATAGATCGGCGCCTGCGGCGGCCTCTTGTCTCTGGCGGGTCTCGATCGCAGACTGGCACTGGATACAGGTGGTGGCCATGGGACGGGCAATCAACCGTTTGTCGGCAATGGGCCGGCCGCAGACTTCGCAGATGCCATACGTTCCTTCCTGCATGCGATCCAGAGCCTGACGAATGTCAGCCATTTCGCGTTCCAGATTCTGGAGGAGGCTCATATCGGTCTGTCGCTCAACAAGCGAGCTGGCGTCGTCTGCCGGGCTGTCGTCGTAGGTGTCGTTCTCGTCCTCGAGATAGGTCGTCGCCTTGACGGCGTAGTCTCGAAGCTCGGCAATCCTGCCGCTTAGCCTGTCACGATCGGCTTCAAGCCGCGTACGCAGCTCTTGTTCTAGCTTTGCGTCCAACACTATCTCCTGAGATGCCTGGGCTGTCCTGTCTCGCAGGATCACAGACCATTATGTCCAAGCACGAAACATGCCCAAAAAAAAGAGCCGGCGAAGAATCGCCGGCTCTCGATTGAGGCTCTTAGTGTCCGCAGGCTCGCGGAGCCCCCTCGCCGGAGGCTGCCGTGAATGATTGGCCACAGCTGCAGCCGCTCACGGCATTCGGATTGTGCACGGTGAAGCCACCGCCCATCAGGCTGTCGACGAAGTCTATCTCCGCACCTTCCAGATACTGGACGCTGAACTCGTCGACGTAGACCTTGAAACCTTCGCGGTCGACGATCTCGTCTCCATCCATCGCGCTGTCTTCAAAGCGCATGCCGTACTGGAATCCGGAGCACCCCCCGGGCGCAACGAACACGCGAAGGCCCAGCTCGCTCATGCCCTGCTGCTCCATCAGCGTTTTCAGCTGGTTGGCTGCAGGCTCGCTAATACTGATCATTGGAACTCCTTGGTTGCGATCTCTCGCTACTTGAATCTATCATCGTCCGGAAGTTACTGTCAAAAGAGAAGTTAGTGTTATCCTAACCGCCACGTGCTTTTCGAGCACATACCGGTTATCGCCGGTAGCGGCGGCGGCCCGCTAATCTGTCCTTGTTGAGTTTCCGATTGAGGTGCAGACCCTCGAGGATGAATTCGACGGCCGAGGCAATGAGGGCAGGGTTGCCGGCGGCGTTGAGCTTGGTTACAGCGGTCTTCATTCCATTGAGCCTGAAGGCTTCCTGTGCGTACTCGAGGGACGGCTGATTCTCCGACACTTCAAGCGTCAGACCGTTCTCAAAGCTGCTGATTACGTCGTCGAACTCCTGCACCAGGAAGTAGCGGTTGAATACGTTGATGATCGCGGCCTGAATAAGCTTGTCGACGATCTTCTCCGCGCTGACATCACCTATCGTTTCGAGCTCGATCTTACCCGTCGTCGAGGCCATGATGGCGGGTAGGTCGGTAATGCGCGGTACCACGGATTGCTCGTGGAGCCGAACCGTCCTTTTCAGGGCGTTGCTGACCAAATTTTCGTAGTTAGAGATGGATACGCGTACGCTGACACCCGAACGCTGGCTGATGTCGGGGCTCTTCCGAGCCAAGTGGGTGATCTCGGCGATGATCTCCCGCATGTATTGGGGCACCACGACCTCGTACGGCTCGACGTCGAGGGGCGCGCGCTCCTGCTCCATGATCTCGATCTCGAGCTCGGTGGTTCGGGGGTAGTGTGTCCGGATCTCCGACCCGCAGCGGTCCTTCAGCGGGGTGATTATCCGGCCGCGATTGGTGTAGTCTTCGGGATTGGCGGACGCCACTATGAACACGTCCAGTGGCAAGCGGATCTTGTAGCCGCGAATCTGTACGTCGCGCTCCTCTAGGATGTTCAGGAGACCGACCTGAATGCGCTCGGCCAGGTCGGGGAGCTCGTTGATGCAGAATACGCCGCGATTGGTGCGGGGAATCAGACCGAAGTGAATGGTCTGCTCATCGGCCAGGTATCGACCTTCGGCAACCTTTATGGGGTCGACCTCCCCGATCAGGTCGGCGATCGTAGTGTCCGGAGTGGCGAGCTTCTCGCCGTACCGACGCTCTCGAGGTAGCCAGTCGATCAGCGTGTCGTCGCCGGACTCGGCCACCTTCTCGCGGCAAGGAGCGCAGATCGGCTCAAAGGGATCGTCATTGATCTCACAGCCTTCGATCACGGGTATCTCGGGGTCCATCAACGAGACCAGACTCCGGGCTAAGCGGGTCTTCGCCTGGCCGCGCTCGCCGAGCAAAATGATGTCCTGTCCAGACAGTATGGCGTTTTCTACCTGTGGAAGTACGGTGTTTTCGTAGCCGACAATGTCCGAGAACAGAGTCTCTTCGCCGGCCAGCTTGTGCAGGAGATTCTTGCGCATCTCGTGTCGAATCGGAAGATGCTGGTATCCGCTGGCGCGTAGCTCGCCAATGGTGGCGGCGGTTGTCATTAGTGGGACGCTCCTATGTGCCTTGCGGCTGTGGGACTAACAGCGCATATAAAAATGTGGGCGGGCGCTCGGACGTGCATCTGATGCCAGCGCTCATGGGCCTATGTGTGCACGGACCACGCCAACCACGGTGGACTCAATTTTACCATTGACCATTTACTTTTCCGGTAACCCCTCGCGTGTCAGTCGCGGGCCGCTCGCCGGACGTGTCGAAGGAAATCGGAGATATGACGGGCAGCTTCCTCTTGGGCGTGTGGACTGACCGGATCTACCCAGAACACATCCGGCTCGGCCCTGAACCAGGTCAGCTGGCGACGGATCAGAGCATGCGTGGCCGACTTGTAGGCTGCTACCGACGCAGGCAGAGACGTCTGGCCAGAGATGTGCAGCCCCATCTCTCTGTAGCCCAGGCCACGAAGGGCGGGGAGCTCCAGCGGGTAACCCAGGCTGACAACCGCTTCGGTTTCCTCGAGAAGGCCATCAGCCATCTGCCGTTCGATGCGCTGGTCGGCAATTTCATAAAGACTGGACCGCTCCGTATTCAGTCCCAGCATCAATGCCGGCAGTCGCCGGTTCGACCGGGGAGGAATTGGCTGTCCCGTGGCTTCAATAATCTCCAGGGCCCGAATCACGCGGCGTGGATTGGACGCGTCCAGCCGGCGCGCCGTAACCGGATCCACGGATGCGATCTCCTGAAGCACAGCGTCGATTCCATTGCAGGAAATGCGCGATGCGATGCGCGCGCGCATTTCGAAGTCAGGAGGGACGCGGGGGATCGCGGACTCTTCGAGGAGGAGGCGAATGTAGTGGCCCGTCCCGCCGACGATGAACGCCACCTTATTTCTCTCGGCTATCGATCGGAGTGCGTCTCGACCCTGGTCCCGGAAAGTCGCCGCGGTATAAAGCTCATCCGGGTAAACGACATCGACGACGTGATGCCGAATCACTGCCTGATCGGCTCGCGAGGGTTTCGCCGTGCCTATATCCAGTAAACGGTATACCTGGCGGGAGTCCGCCGACACGATCTCAGCGTCGAACCGCTGGGCCAGGCTCATGGCCAGCGCACTCTTGCCGATTGCGGTGGGACCGACAACGGCGACGATTGGCGGTATCAGAGGTCTAGGCGGTAGCTTATCGAGCGATGAGTGGGAACGAAACCCAGCAGGCGATACCGCTCCAGGTCAGATTCGGTTTCTCCCCAAGATTCAAGACGCAGGTCGCTGCATCCACGAATGGACAACCAGTTCATGGCCGTTACCAGTAGTGGGACCTGCAGGCCCCACGGGCGCATCTCAGGAATCACTCCGGGGGCATCGATGATTCCCGTTGTCGGCAGAGTGGAACCCGGGATCGAGGGTTCACGGAACGGGGGCTCGGCGCGGCAGGTGCCGAGCGCCTCTCCGTTTTTGAAGAGGATGAAGATCCCGTCTTTGCGCAGCTCAGGCAGCCAGGAGGAAACGTCGTCGGGGGTCGTCACGTGATGGCCCCACTGGCCAGCATACGCCCGAGTCATGATCTCAGCGAGCAGCTCGACATCTTCGATCCGATCGTACGACGTGATCTCAAGGCCGGGTGCAAGCTCGGTCGGTTCGGGCGGCACCGTCAGCACTAGTGACAGCTCGATAAAGGCCGAATATGGCGTGAAGCCGGAGTCTCGGAGAAAGTTGTCGTATTCCCAATCAGTCTCATCGGCATAGACTCGGAGCGAGGATGCTCCGAGCTCGTGTGCTCGTTCGCCAATCTTCCGCATTAGAAGGATCCACAGGTCCTGGTGCCGGCAACCAGGTGAGACGGTGATGCTGACGTCGGCGTCAGTTTGATTGCCGGGCTTCCAGATCAAGCCGTGAGCTACCGCGGTCTGAGGATCTTCTCGACTGACTACGATCCACCGATCTCGACGCGGGTCATGGGCCGGCCAGGCAAAGGTTGCACGCACGGCCTCTTCCGATGGTCCTTCCTCCGAATTCAACTCGCTTTCTACCGCTGCTGACAGGAGGGCTATGCGGGGCACATCTGAATCGGGGTCGACCGGACGGAGTATCAGATCGTCGGAGAGTTTCATCTAGCGGATCTCGGCCGCGGCCGTGGCTCTTGCGTCCAGCACGTTCAACGCATCCGCGACGACATAGAAGGACCCCGTAACGACGATTGCGCTTCCTCCCGCGAGGTTTCGCGCAGCATGCAAACCCTGCTCTACCGACGCCGCAGTGGCGATCCCGGGAGCATCGTTGTCGCTCCGGGATATGGTGCTCTCGGCCACTGTGGCGAGCTCTTTGGCGTCGCGAGCCCTTGGGTGATCGGCTTGAACGAATACACACGCTATCGCCGTTCCAGCGAGGGCGTTGATGAACGCGTTCGCATCCTTGTCGCGCGACAACCCGATCACGTACACCACCTTGCCGGCCAGCGTCTCGGCCACTGTAGCAGCCAGACTCCTCGCCGAGGCTTCATTATGGGCGACATCCAGAATGACTGGTGGATTCGAGGAGACGCACTCAAAACGGCCCCGAAGGCGAACCGATTCGAGCCCGGCCTTGACGGCGTGGCTATAAAGGCGCATTGGTGTGGACGCTCGGGGCGACCTACGGGTCGAGACCGATCGCAGCTCTTGAGCCAAAGAGCTGTGGCCGACGTCGCGACTCCACAGAACTTCAGCGGCCAGAGCAGCCGTGGCCGCGTTGTCAGCCTGGTGCGGGCCGGCCAGGGGAAGTTGGACGTCGATTACGTCATCACCCACCCGCATCCGCAGTCTCTGGCCCTTGGTTCCATCGGGGTGTCTACGGACGTGGATCTCAGAGGGTACCCAGCTGATGCTGCACCCGGACGACTCCGCCTGACGGGTGACGATGGCCGCAACCTCCGCAATCTGGCGGGCGGCAACTATCTTTGAGCCGGGCTTGAAGACCGCGGTCTTGTCCCAGGCGATCCGTTCAACGGTTGAACCCAAGATCTGGGTATGATCCAGGCTGATCGGAACCACGACTATCACGTCCGGCGCCATAATCGCATTCGTGGCGTCCAGGCGGCCACCCAAACCTGCCTCAATAACCGCGACTTGGACTCCGGCGGCGGAGAATGCCTCGAGTGACAGGATCGTCATCACTTCGAAGTATGTCGGACGTCCGAGCGTGGGGGGCAGCCGGTCGATGGCCGGCTGAACCCGCGAGGTGTAGACCGCGAGTAGATCGGCCTGTGGAACGGGCCGTCCGTCCACCTGAATGCGCTCGCCCAGTGCGTGCAGGTGGGGCGAGGTGTACGCGCCGACGCGAAGCGCCGATTGCTGCAGGATTGACGCGAGCATCGCGGTGGTAGAGCCCTTTCCCTTGGTACCGACGACATGCACCCGACGGTATCGCAGATCGGGCCGGCGGAGATCATCAAGGAGAGCTCGCGTTCTATCGAGCCGAAACGGCACCGAGCCGGGACTCGCGCCCCTCTCGAAATCGGGGAAACGCTCGAGTACCAGCTGGAGATCGCGGTAATCTCTTTCGCGCACAGGGTTCAGGGTAGGTGATGCAGGATCCACGTGGGATTTCGTAGCTTGTAGGTATAGCGGTCATACCATTGGGGCGCGCTCAGTACGAGGCCGCCGGCGTCGGACACGACAGCGGGTAGGTGGAAGTCGTGAAGGGATGGCGATACGCGGCAGTCATACCCGTCGAGGCCCAGTCCAGCGGCAACCCCGTTTCGGAGTAACCACGCTCCGATAGCGTGGCGCAGAACGTCCCGACGGTTGAGTGAGGCGGCTCGCCGTACCTCTGCCGACAGTTGATCGATCCTCGTCGACTTAAGATGGGCAAAGTTCAACCCTGCTCCCGACTGCCAGTACGCCCCTGGGTCATAGTCAGGGCTACCGAAGTTCCACTCGACGAGAGCGGCATCGAACGCGCCGCGATAGAGCGCCGAACGGACGAAGTCCGGAAAGGAGTACCGTTTCACTTGAACCGGCACGTGGAGCTTCGACCAGGCCGACTTAATGGCCGCGTTGAAAGCTGACAAAGAGCTGCTCCAGGGCTCGGCCAGCACGACGCGTAGGAGCTGGTGGCCGCGCACCCATGAACCGGACTGGAGACGCCAGCCGGCAGAACGCAGGAGCTGTGCTGGGTTCAGGGATTTGTAGGGGCTCGCGACCTCGGGACTCGGCCAGCGGGGCGTCGGCGAAAGAACAGCGAGGCCGGAGTTGTGACCAACGGCCGCCAGCAGTGCCCGGCGGACGGCCACATCGGTGAAGGAATGCAGGTTCAACTCGAGGCCGAGCATGCGGGTGCTGGGCACGGCGCCAGAAGGCAAGTGAGGTGCGATGGTCCGGCGGCAGTCTAGTAAGGCGCTCCCCGAGTTTGGCCCTTGCCGGATGACGACGCCGGAGAGATGTAAGGCGGCTTGCGTCTCGTCGTTGGCAGGCGTGAGCTGAATAGCGGCCGGAGTAATCGCGTGCAGATGAAATGGACCGCTCCCCACCGGCCACGAGGAATGCGCGTATTGCGCAGGCACTACACCGACCGTGGTTTGCTGGAGGAACGTGTAGTCGGGCGCGGGCAGTCGGATCACTACTGTCTGGGGGCTCGGCGTCGACGCACGGACGCCGTCCCAGATAGTGTCATGAGACGGGAACGTCGGGGTGGACAGAAGCCGAATCGTATAGGCAACATCAGCAGATGTGATCCGGGCGCCGTTCTGCCAGCGGAGCCCGGGGGCCAAATGAAAGGTGAAGACCCTGCCACTGCTTGTGATGGTCCACGACTTAGCCAGGCTGGGAACGATCGAGCCGGACATAGATCGTGTCGTCAGGCCTCGGAATAGCAGAGAAGTTGCCGCCGCGTCGGTGTCGGTAGACGCCAGCAGGGGGTTTATGAAGAGAGACCTATCCCCAAAGGAGATGGTGGCACTTCCTCCGGTCTGGGGCACGCGCACGATCGACAGAGCAGCGAAGCCGGTGGCGGCGAAGAGGACGAGGAGAATAACTAGTGCCCCGAGGGTGAACCGGACCCATCTACGCATGCGTGCTCACTTCCAGCTCGACACTGCCGATAGATTCGGCAACGGTCAAAAGATGACCGGTGAGTCGGGCGTCCGCTAAACAATCATCAGCCGCATCCTAGTCCGGATACAACTGCAATGATGAGGCAGTGTTACGCGGTAGTGGAACGTACGAGCGCTAGGGACGAGACAATGAACGCGACGGCTACGGCGATCGTGACATTGAAGAGGATCTTCTCTGCCCCTCGTCGCGTGTGGAATACGCTGCCCTCCTGCCCGAACACGCTACCAAGACTGGTGCCTCGCGATTGCATCAGTATCAGGGTGATGAGCGCGATGGCAAGGATGAGTTCCACGATACGAAGGGAGTTGGTCAATGTCGCCTCACAGTTGGCATGAAAACTAGGGGCCTCCAAGGCCCTATGTATTATTTCAGCAGCGCAGGGTTAGGCGCCACCTCAGATTGGGTTAGTGCGAGTCGGGGTCGAGCAAGCCGGCTCGCAGGGCGTAACGAACCAGCTCCGAGCGGTGCTGCAGGCCGAGCTTCTGCATGACTCGCTGGCGGTACGTCTCCACCGTCTTGGGGCTCAAGAAGAGCTGGCTGCCGATCTCATGGGCCGAGAAACCTTCGGCGGTCAGGCGCGCTACCTCTCGCTCCCGGTCGCTCAACGTCTCACGGATGTCTGTTTCGCGCCCGGCCTTGGCCCGTTCCAGATAGCCACGTAGGAGCATTTTCGCCGCCCCGGGCTCCAGGAAGACATCACCCCGAGCGACTGTGTGGATCGCATCCAGCAAGTCGGTGTGGGCGGAGGACTTGCGAACGTATCCGGATCCCCCGACCTCGAGGACCGGCAAAAGGTAGCGCTCCTCGGCATGCACCGTCAGAATCAGGACGCGAGCAGGGAGCTTCAGACGGGCGATCTCGGCCGTGGCTTCGAGACCACCGCCCGGCATCGAAATGTCCATGATCACGACATCGGGATGAGCTGTCTGCGTGAGGCGGACGGCTTCTTCGTTGTTGCCGGCCTCGGCCACGACGTCCATGTCCGGCTGGCTGGCGATCAGGGAGGCCAGGCCGGTTCGGACGACGGGATGGTCGTCGGCGATCAGGACTTTGATTTTCGTACGGTTGGCAGTGAATGTTGTCATGCGGCTTCCGTGGGGGCGAATGCCGGCCGCAGCGGCACCACCGCCTGGATTCTCGTTCCATTCTTCGACTCAATGTGTAGGCGGCCCCCGAGCAGTGACACCCGCTCCCTCATGCCGAATAGACCAAGGCCGCCGTCCCGGGATCGCAAAGTCCGCGCCACGTCGAAGCCGGCGCCGTTATCTTCAACGGTGGCTTCGACGGCAGAGCCGCGCGATCGCAAAACCACGTCCACGGTGCAGGCACCGGCGTGCTTCGCGGTATTGGTCAAGGCTTCCTGAACGACTCGATAGAGGACGAGCTCTACGTTCGGCGGAAGCCGTCCGCTGATCTGCTCGGCGCTGAGCCGGGCCTTCAAGCCGGTATTGGCGGCGTACCCTGAGATGTAGCTCTGGAGCGCGGCAACCAGTCCGAGGTCGTCGAGAGCGGGTGGGCGAAGCTCGACGGCGGTGCGCCGTACATCCTCGAGGGTACGCGAGGCGATGTCTAGGAGATCCTCGGCAGTCTTCCGGACTTGTTCGTCGTCATTGTTCTCAAGCGACTTCAGACGCAAAAGGAGGCCGGTCAGGAGCTGACCGGTCGAATCGTGGAGCTCTCTAGCCACCCGCTTTCTTTCGTCTTCCTGGGCCAGCAAGACTTCGGCCGAGAGGGCTTGAAGGCGGCTCCGGTAGTGCTCCATGGAATCCAGCATGTCGTTCAGGGTGTCGGTGAACTTGTCCATGTGTGGGTCGGCGTTGGGGTTGCGAGAAGCCCTGGCCGTGAGATTGCCGGTTCGCACTTCGTCGATAGTGCGCTCAAGCTGCACCAGAGGGCTAAATGCGGCCTTCAAGACGGCAAAGTTGACGGTCAAGCTGACGAAGGTGCCGATGGCGGCAAACAACAGGATGAGCTCGACGTGCTGGGCTGGGCTTATCGAGTTGGCGGCGGCCAGAGTCAGCGAGCTTCCCACCACGGCTCCGGTGACCACGATGACCGAGTTCGCGATTAGGACCTTGTAGAACATCGGAACCGTGAGGAGCCTGACTCGCACGGCTTCCACCGCGACCGACACCTTGTGGCGTGAAGCGGATAACTGGTACGTAATATCCTCCGGCTGGGCCGACTTCCCTCTATCTCATTCTATTGTGGCCCCCAACATAGTCCGTGATGACGGAAGACTCACAACGGCGGCGGCCCGCGATGGTAGCGTAAAGGCGTGGGGAAACAGAGGCAGAGCGCTCCCGGCACCGTCACGATCCGACTTGCCACCGAGGATGACCAAGCGCTGATCGAGGGTCTTCGCCGGTCCGTGGGTTGGTCGCCCTTGGAAACCGGGCTGACCTCGATGATGCATGGACGCTCGGCGGTGTTCATTCTCGAGCTCAATGGGCGGGGGGTTGCGTCGGGAGCCCTGATATTTCGGAGCGACGATTCCGACCTCGCCGACGGCTCCACCCGTGCTCTGATCAGTAACTTGATAGTGAACCCCGAGTTTCAGAGCCATGGATTCGGCACCGAGCTACTCGAATTCTTGGAGCATGAAGCCTGTATCCGGGGCTGCACGTATGTCACGATCGGCGTTGACGCCGTGAACGTTCGGGCCCGCAAGCTGTACGAACGACACGGGTATACCAGTCTCAAGGATAAGACCGAGGCGTGGGGGCCCGTCAATTACCTGATCAAGGAGCTGGAGTGCGAGAGATAGAGCACCGGGGAGTTGCCGGTGGTTACTGATCACGTGGAAGAGGTCGACCTAGAAAGCGTCGTGGATCTGACCCAGCGGTTGGTGCGTGTCGACACCGTTAACCCGCCGGGGAATGAAGCGGCCGCTGCCGAATTGGTCGGGGAGTATCTTGAACGGCACGGGCTGGACGTCGAGTACCAGCGCTTCAGCCCGCAGCGCGCCAACCTGGTAGCCCGGATCAGAGGCGAGGCGCCAGATGGCCATCTCGCGCTCAGTGGGCATCTGGATGTTGTGCACCCTGGAGCCAAAGAGTGGGCGTCGCCACCGTTCGCCGCGGAGCGGAAAGGCGATCGATTGGTGGGTCGCGGCACGGCCGATATGAAAGGCGGGGTGGCTTCGATGGCGGTGGCTGCCGCGAGTCTGGCCGGCCGGGGATTTCATCCGAAGGCCGACCTGATTCTGGCGATCAGCGCGGGAGAGGAAGTCGATACCGTGGGCGCCCGTCACATGGCCGGCACAGGAGTGCTTCGGGGCACTTCGATGCTGGTAGTTGGTGAGCCCACGGGCCTTGACGTGTTCGTCGCCGAGAAGGGAGTTCTCTGGCCTCGCGTCACGGCCCATGGCCGTACGGCGCACGGTTCGATGCCGCAACTTGGGGTCAACGCCATCACATTTATCAGTCACCTGATTCGACGGCTCGAGGGCAATCCGTTTCCCTTTGAGGCCAGTCCGATTCTGGGAGAACCGACGGTCAGCGTGAACACCATAGAGGGAGGAGTCAAGGTCAACGTCGTCCCGGATCGATGCAGTATCGAGGTGGACATGCGGCTCGTGCCCGGTCAAGACCGTACCTCGATTCTCAATCGCCTGGATGCAATCCTGGACGAGGTTAGGACGGAGACGGGACTTGATATCCACACTGAAGTGGAGGTCTTACAAGATATGCCGCCAGTGGAGCTGCCGAAGAGCGATCCATTCGTCCGTCAGGTAGTCGAGGTAGTGGCCGCGGTGCGGGGCTCTGATCCGGAAATCGGGGGCGTGAGCTTCGGCACTGACGGTGCGGTCCTGGGTCCGGCCCTGAACGCGAAGCTCGTAATTCTGGGGCCCGGTAAGCTAGACCAGCTGCACCAGACCAACGAGTATGTCGATATAGAAGAGCTCGGTCAGGCTACGAAGATCTACATGGAACTCGCTCATACGCTCCTTGGCGCCGGCTGACGTTTCTCAATGTCGTAAATGAGGCGGCCACAGCGGTGAGAGCGCGACCGGGCAAATGAAGGGTATCTTGCGAGCATTTCGCACCTTCTAGGCCGGCGGGATCTCCACTTCGACTCCCAGTTTCTCCTCCAGGTCTCGCTTGCGAGAGATCAGCGACCGATTTATCTTGCCGTCGGTACCCCTCTCCGGCTCGGCGAAGAACGCGAAATCCGACCAGGCCGCCGGCTCTCCTCGCAGCAGCTTGCTGACCAGCCTGGTCTCGTGGGCGGATAGCGAGGTTCCGCCCAACGTATACTCCTCGAATGCAGCGTACGCCATGGGTGCTACAGCTCGGGTACACGTGATCAGGGCATCCGCGTAGGCGCGGATCTCGTACTGGGCGTGTGGGTCGGCGCGCAGGCTGAGGAAATGGAAGAGGTTGTGGAGGTCGATCTTCCAGTACCACTCCGTGTAGGCCGACACGGGGAGACAGATACGCGCCAGCTCACGGGCGATGCCGTCCTCGATCAGCCGCTCGTATTCCGGATAAAGCCTCTCTGAGGCATCGCGCAGCACAGTCACAACTCTGGCTCGTAGCTCTGGAGGCACCTCCTCGGATTCCCGTCCTTGCCGGTTCCTCTTGCTCTGGAAGCCTATCGTCTCTTCGGCTGGGACGTAGAACTCATCCGGCATGACAGAGTACCTGAGGCTCTGCTCGTTTACGTTGGCGGTTCGGTGGCGAATCCACTGACGAGCGACAAAAATAGGAAGCTTGACGTGGAACTTCAGCTCGACCATCTCGAACGGCGTGGTGTGGCGGTGCCGCATCAAGTAGTTGATGAGGTTGCGATCTTCGCGGACTGATTTGGTTCCCGCTCCGTAGCTCACTCGTGCCGCTTGGACGATCGAAGCATCGCCGCCCATGTAATCCACCAAGCGGACGAAGCCACGGTCGAGCACGGGAATCGGCTGATCGAGCAGTGCCTCGGCTTCAGGGGTGGTAACGCGGGCCAACGCTGTCCTTTGGTCGGAGATCGGGGGCTGGCTGCCTTGTTAGGGGGCGATGTAGATGCGGACCGACTTCATGTAGACCGGGTTCACGGGAGAAGAGGTCTCCCCCTGTGCATTCGCCTTTACCGGCACAGCAGCAATGGCATTCGCTACCGGCTGGCCCTTGGTCACGCTGCCGAATATTGTGTAGCCGGGAGCCGGAGCCGACCCTAGGCTGGCACACTGAGAGCCGGTGCAGATGAAGAACTGACTGCCGTTGGAGTCCGGCTGACCCGTGTTGGCATATGCCAGGGTACCGGGCACGAAATTCGTGCCCCCATTCTCGACCTTGAACGAGTAGCCGGGGCCGCCGATTCCGGTGCCCTGAGGGTCTCCGGACTGGATCATGAAGCCTTTTATGACACGGTGGAAAAGGATATTGGTGTAAAACTTGTGCGCTGCCAAGAAGACAAAGTTGTTGACGGCTACCGGCGTGGTCTTCGGATCCAGTTTGGCGACTATGACGCCTTTGCTGGTATCGATATAAGCAGTGTACGAGCATTTCTTGCTGATCTTCATAGCCGGTGGGCTGCTCCACTGCGCGCCGCGCTTGCCACTCTCGGCGAGAAAATGAGCTTTGGAGCAGTCGGCCAGTGGGCTGGTCGCGGCGTTGCTTCCGCAGCCGGCGAAGGCGAACAGGCTACCGATGAGTAGGGTAGAAAGCGTCAAGATTTGTTTCAAGTGTTGGACCTCGCCAGCATTGTAGCAACGCCAGGCTGAGAGTGATTCAGCGCCGGCGTTGTAGCTTGTTTATATCGCAGCGGGATTATAATTCCGTTTTTCCGCGAGACAGGGCTGAAAAAACGGCGGAAAAGTTGAATTTGCTCTGCGGCCTTTAAACACAAGGCCTGACGGAAAACGCAGATGTCCGCTTTTCCGGGTTTTTCCGGATTGGAACGGACAAAAATGATGGTTTGCGGCGAGGCGGTATCCCCCATGCCTTTAGGTGGGTGGACAACGATGGGCGTCCGGATAGGACTGAGTCGACGCGCCGAGGGGGCGTCACCTGGACCGAGCGACTCGGGCCGGTATGCCGGTAGCCACGATGCCCGCAGGCAGATCGTGGGTTACTACAGCTCCGGCGCCAATCACAGTCCCGTCTCCTATGTGGACTCCGTCGAGGACCACGACGTTTGCTCCCAGCCAGCAGTCTTTTCCGATCGTCACCCCCTGATAGCGCTCCGACTGGAACTTCATGGGGCCTCCAACTGGCGACGTGCCGTGGCTGGCGGCAATGATCGTGACCCCGGGCGCGAGCATGGTGTTCTCACCGATGGCGACGCCGCCCTGACCATAGATAACCGCATTTTGGCCGATGAACGCTCCGGTTGAGACGCGAATCCAGCCGCCATGAGCGTCGAGGTAGGCGTTCTCACGGACGATGCCGTAGGAGTCGAGGCTGATCGCGGGCCGGCTCGTGCCTACCGCCCGAATCGTAGCATTCGCGTAGATCTGACAGTGCTTCCCGATCCTGAGGTTGGCTGGACCCAAAAGCATCGCTCGAGGATGCACGTAGGACGCATGGCATGCCGCGAACACTCGAACCCGGAGGCTCTCGAGTCCATCCAGCAGTAATCTTCTCGCTTCTCGTCGAACCAGGACGTGTAGGGGCTTCGGGCTGTGACGGTCGCGATCCATGTCGCCCGTGGCGGGCATGCATCAGCTTAACCCACAGGAACTTACGGAACCGAATGTCTCAGTCTGTTGACAGAGAAATATTGCGTAACTATAATAGTTACATATCGACCAGGTTATGCAGAGTAACACTCGTTTCGCAGTTGCCATCCACGTGTTGACCATCCTGGCTCAGTCTCCGAAGGATCCGGTGACATCGCAGTACATGGCGGGTAGCGTGAACACCAATCCGGTCGTGATTCGGCGCCTTCTCGCTTCGCTGCGTCGCGCGGGGCTGGTCACGTCCTGTGGCGGTCACGGAGGAGGGTGGATGCTGGCCAAGCGCGCCGGAGAGATTAGCTTGAGAGACGTCTACGCCGCGGTGGCGGATGGATCCCTTTTCGCCCTTCATACCCGCCAGCCGAACCAGAGGTGTCCGGTCGGCAGGAATATCCAGAAGTCGCTGACGGTTCACTTTATGCAGGCGTCTCTGGCAATGCAGGTTGAGCTCGGGCGAACGACGATCGCAGACATTTTGAATGACGTAGTCCCCGCAGTAGGGTAGTTACGGGCAAGATGAAAGGAATACCAATGACACAAGAACAAGCTACACCGACTTCGATCTCCATCGATCCACGCACTCAAGTGGGCTTGGTCACGCTCTCCGTTTCCGACCTGGAGCGGTCAACCGACTTTTACACCGATGTGTTGGGATTCAAAGTACTGAAGCGAAGCGATGACAGAGCGGTTCTAGGGGCGGGCGGCACGCCCCTGCTGGCGCTTCAGGAGCTAAGGGGCGCAGAGCCGTCTCCGGAGAGAGCCACGGGTTTGTACCACTTCGCGATCCTCTTTCCCACTCGCCGCGACCTGGGCCGGGCACTTCGCCACCTTCTCGACGCGGGCCACCCGATGCCCGGTCAGGGCGACCACGCGGTCAGCGAGGCCCTTTATCTGTCCGACCCCGACGGCAACGGTATCGAGCTTTACCGGGACCGGCCTCGGGACACTTGGAAGTGGTCAGGCGGATCGGTGCACATGACGACCGGGCCCGTCGATATCCGTGGGCTACTGGCCGACGCGGCGGCTGACGACGAGCCATGGGCAGGCTATCCGTCCGGCACCCGAATCGGACACATCCACCTGCAGGTGGCCGATATTACTCAGGCGGAGGGCTTCTATCACGACATTCTGGGGTTCGACGTCGTGGCAAAGATGCCGTCTGCCATCTTCCTGTCGGCCGGCGGGTACCATCACCACATAGGAGCCAACACCTGGAACAGCCTGGGGGCTCACGCGAGGCCCGAAGGTACAACCGGATTGCAGTTCTTTATCCTCGAGCTTGGATCAGAGGATGCACGACGTGCGGTGATCCGGCGACTGGACGAAGCGGGCATACCTCATCGCGACGTGGGTAACGATGTGGCCGTGAGCGATCCTTGGGGTAACACCGTGGTTCTGCGTGTCGGAGCTATCCCTGATGCGGAGCGGGCAGATTCCGTGGCAGCAAACGTTTAGAGCCGCTCGTCGGTCAAGCTCCTCCGCAGACGCCGTCATGGACTCGGTGCGGACTGCCAGGGCGGTCGAACCTCGTACGATGTAACAAGCACGTCAAGTGGAGAAATGGCCGTGAAGACTCTTGAAACTCCGTCGCAGTGGTCGGAGGACAACTCGGAGCACTTCATTCGGCGGGGCGAGATTTATGCCCCGTCCCGAGCCGAGACGCGCGACACCCTGCTCGGCCTGATCCCTGCGGAGAAGAACGAGGAGTTCACCGCGGTTGAGCTGGGAGTCGGCGCCGGGTGGCTCAGTGGCGCGATCCTTCAGGAGTTTCCACGTGCTCGAGTGATCGGGCTTGACGGATCCGAGCGGATGCTGGAAGAGGCCCGCGAACGCCTGGAGGAGTTTGCCGGGCGGTTCGAGCTGCGACAATTCCGGCTCGAGAATGACGAATGGCTGGCTTGGCTTACACACGATGTACGCGTGTTCCTCAGCTCGCTGGTGGTTCATCACCTGGATGGAGAAGGCAAGCAGAGACTGTACAAAGGGGCGTTCGAGCAACTCGACGGGGGCGGCGCACTGTTGATCGCCGATCTGGTCAGGCCGCTGACGGACCTGGCCGCCCGGCAGGCGGCGAAGGCTTACGACGAGCTGGTGAAGGCCCAGTCAATCTCGGCTACCGGGTCGCTCGAGGCCTACCAATACTTCGTCGACACAGAGTGGAACTGGTTCGAGTTTCCGGATCCTATGGACACGCCCTCATCGGTCCCGGAACATCTTGAGTGGCTGCGGGACGTGGGATTCGTTGGAGCCGATGTATTCTGGCTGCGCGCCGGGCACGCGGTGTACGGCGGCTTCAAGCCGGAGGAATAGGCAGGACACGAGGGTTGAAAACGCCTAGCGGTCCTCGAGCAGGCGTGATAAACGCTTGGGGGCCGTCATGCGATAGCTTTCCTCGATGATGTCCGCGACCTCGTCCCAATCGAGGCTTCGGTCGAGCCAGAAGCCGACCCAGCCGTTATGGCCTACATACGGAGGCACGAAGAAGGTGTGGGGCCGCTCCCCGACCAGGGCGCCCTGAACGCCGGCCGGAGCTTTGCACCACACAGACCTCTCGCCGTTCATCTGGTGCTGCATGGCGAAGATCTTGTCCCGGACCTTGAAGGACGGGTCGCCGACACCGCCGGTTTCGACGGATTCGGGCAGTGCGAGGCAAATCCGGCGTATGTGATCGAGCGCATCCTCAGGCATGTTTCTCTCCCGCGTGCCATTGAATAAGACTCTTTGTGTCAATTGTCATGCTTTCAAGAAGGGCTAAAGGATATATGGATCTATGAAATTGGGTGTCTGGGAAAGTTGACAGGGATGCTTCCCCTCAAGCGCACCCATTGCGCTTGTTGATAGTTCTGAAGCAGCACAACGCTTACGAGAAAGCCAATTCCCCCTGCAACGATACAGGTCCATAAGGGGAGTGCGAACAGGATGAACAGCATGCCCAGAAAGCGGGAGCACGCTCGTGATGATAGCGACCATGCTCGCCATCCCAAAGAAGCTCTGCACCCGAGCTCAGGAAGAAGCCTCACGTAGAGCTCGACGATGATGTGCGTCAGTCGAGCCGCTTATCCTCACACGGTTCCTTGTGTTCGAACCCATAATTCGTAAACTACTGTAAATCCAAAAGGCGGAGATGGGTCGGAATGAGCGGCAAGAGAAACCAGATACGGCCGGACGCTATGGAGCAGGAACCGCGAACACACGGAGCAGGAAGGCCATTGAGCCGATCTGCGCTACTAGGAGTGATAGGGCTCGGGGACTGGCGATTGCGAAGAAGAGGCTGACAGTACTGCCGCAAGAAGAGCAGCTTGTGCGGGCCGGCGCCTTCCGTGCCGATGGCCTCGGCAGCTCTAAGGGGTTCTTCACGGGAACGGGTTTGGTTACGGGGGTAGATGCTCGCGGGGTGAAGGCCGGCGTGATCGGCACCGGGGATACGAGGACCTCCGTCGGCATCCAGGGAGCGAGCGACAAGGGAACGGGGGTCGAGGCAATCACGACTAGCGGGACCGCTCTATCGGTTCAGAGTCAGTCCACGAACAACGCCGCGGTCGTGATCAAGAGCACGGGCGGCACGGGTATAGCCCTTTCCACCGCAAGCGTCGGGATCTCCGTCACAGCCCCCAACGGGTTGGGCCTCGAGGTCCTCGGCGACAGGAGAGATTCGATTAACGGAACATCGTCGACCGGGCGTGGTGTGGTAGGCATTTCGACACATTCTGAAGGCGTCCTCGGCTCGAGCAGCATAGGAGCGGGGGTGACGGGGACGTCAAGCCACGGGATTGGCGTGCGCGGTGTGTCCGCCGGGCTGGCCGGAGTATCGGGGACAAGTAACAAGGCGGACGGGGTTGTCGGCATGGTCACCCACGGGGTTTGGAACCCGAACACCGCAGTGTCGCCTCCCTTGGGCGGCGTGCACGGCATCGCCAGCCAGGGTGGCGCTGGGGTGCTGGGAGAGAACAAGGGACCTGCGTTCGGAGCTGCCGGCCCCGGAGTTTGGGGAGAGAGCGAGATCATGGAGGGCGTGTTCGGAGTAACCCATGGACAGGGAGCGGCTGTTCGCGGACAGAACAAGGGGAACGCGGGCACGGGGGTCGTCGGTGAGTCGCTGACCGGTGGCGCCGGCGTCGTGGGCCTCGGGGGCACCACTGGAGTTCGGGGGGAGGGAACGGAAACCGGGGTGTTGGGACTGGCGGCCAACACCTCTGGAGGAATCGGAGTTCGAGGCACTGCACAGGCAGGAAGTGGTGTCTCAGGCAAGAGCACTTCCGGCGACGGCGTGTTCGGAACGGCCACCCACGGGGTGTGGAACCCGAACACCGCAGTGTCGCCACCCTTGGGCGGCGTGCACGGGATCGCCAGCCAGGGTGGGGCCGGGGTGCTGGGAGAGAACAAGGGACCTGCGTTCGGAGCTGCCGGCCCCGGAGTTTGGGGAGAGAGCCAGATCATGGAGGGCGTGTTCGGCGTAACCCATGGGCAGGGAGCGGCCGTTCGCGGACAGAACAAGGGGAACGCGGGCACGGGGGTCGTCGGTGAGTCGCTGACCGGCGGCGAAGGCGTCGTGGGCCTCGGCGGCGCCACAGGAGTTCGGGGAGAGGGAACGGAAACCGGGGTGTTGGGAAGCGCCGCCAGCGCTTCTGGAGGGATTGGTGTAAGCGGGAAGGGCACGACGGGAACGGGAGTTTCGGGCGTGAGCCAGAGCGGCGTGGGAGTCACCGGGACCAGCACCGACGAGCACGGTGTGATCGGCACCAGCACCAATTCAAGCGGAGTGCGCGGGCAGACCACAGCGGCGGCGCACGCCGGCGTCAGCGCAATCAATACGGCCGGCGTGGGCATGTTCGCGCAGAGCGACGACCTCCATGGCATCGAGGCAGTCAGCAAGAACGGCGTTGGTGGCTACTTTCAAGGAGGGCAGGCTCAGGTATGGCTCGTGCCCTCGTCAAGCTCCGGCCCACCGTCTTCCGGCTTCACCGGACAGCTCTTCGTAGACAGGAACGGAGTGCTCTATTTCTGCTCGTCCGGTTCCGGCAGAGGTGCTACCTGGAAGCAGGTGAGGCTGGTCTGATGGGGCCCCTTGGGGTATGTACTACTCCATGCAGGGTTTCGAGATCACTTGGCAGAGGTTTTGGTAGCGTCCTGCCCAGTGAGGCTGGTCCAGGTTGGAGCCGATTGCAATAGCAGATGGTGAACCCGGGTGCCGAAGTGTGGGAATGGGATTGAGGATCCGGGTCACGCCCGACGTCGAGCCCTTCTGCCGTCTTGGAGTTGTGGTCATTCCATCGGTGGCGGTAAATGTGTCCGATGCCACGCTCGTGCAGAAGATGCGCGAAGCGGCTATTCAGGTACGGACGCGATACGGTGGTAGCCAGCCGGGGAGCATCGATCGAGTCGTGGAGGTCCGGTCGATGTACCGAGCCCTCCATGTCGATCCACATCACACTCGCCCGTCCTCGGAAGCTTTGCTGCGCCGGCTACTGCGCGGTGAGGAGCTGCCGGCAGTCAACTGTATCGTCGACGCCGCCAACCTGTGGTCGGTCACTACACTGTGCCCTGTAGGGCTCTACGATGCCGGGAAGCTCGACGGCCAGATTCTGTTCCAGATGGGTGACCAGGGGGCGGGATATGAAGGGATCGGGAAGGATTGGGTCAACGTCTCGAATAGGCCCGTGCTGGGTGACGGCCTCGGACCATTCGGCAACCCCACATCAGACTCCCGACGGGCCGCGGTTACAGAGGAAACGACGTCGCTGCTGGCGGTGGCGTTTCAGCCGCCTTCATTTCCTGAAGCCGATGTCGCGGGGCTCGAGCTCGAGCTGAGAGCAACGCAGACCCAGCACGAGGTGTGATCGCAGACACAACTCACTCGGGTCCTCCCGACGCCGGTGATTTTGGCCAGATTCCGGCGCCATCGGGAGGCGAAGTCCCGACTTCGAGGCGAGTGCCGGCGACCTGCGCAGCGTCAGGTTCTTTGAGCTCTACCTTGTCATGGTCATGGCGCATGACTTCCGCGAGCCGCTCAGCCAGTCGCGTATACCGATCTCCCGTCCGGTCGGCATGGACCGCGATCTGAAGCGCGCGCGGCTGGTAGACCAGTACGCAGAGCTGGCGAGCGCGGGTGAGGGCGGTGTACAGCAGGTTCCGCTGGAGCAGCGGAAAGTGGTTCATCAACAACGGTACGACGACTGCCGGGAACTCACTGCCTTGGGCCTTGTGCACAGAGACAGCGTATGCAAGTGTCAGATCGCCAAGCTCGGAAGACTCGAACTCGACATCGTGGATGTCCTGGTCTTCACCGAATCGTACCTTCATTAACCGGCGATCGGGATCCACCTGTTCCACGATGCCGACATCACCGTTGTATATCTCTTTTTCATAGTCGTTTCGGACTTGCATCACTTTGTCGCCGCGACGAAAGCGGTTGGGCCCATTAGGAAGCTCAGGGTCTCCCGGCTTCTTTGGATTCAGAAGATCCTGAAGCTCGTCGTTCAGGCTTACGACCCCGGCAGCGCCGCGGTGGATGGGACTCATGACCTGAATGTCGGCGAACGGGTCGAAGTTAAATTTGTTGGGGATTCGCTCGTGAACCATGCGTTTGATGACATCGCGGGCGGTCTCGGGGCCGTTCACTTTGATCAGAAAGAGGTCGCGCGTCCCACTGTTGGACGGCACATTGCCCTTCCGTATCTGGTGGGCGGCGACATTGATCTCGCTGTCCTTTGCCTGCCGAAACAGTTTGTCGAGAGTTACCGACGGAACAACGTTGGATGCTAGTAGGTCCCGCAGGACGTTGCCCGGCCCGACGGCGGGGAGCTGGTCGGCGTCGCCCACGAGCAGCAGATGGGATTCCGGCGGTATTGCCTTGAGCAGGTTGTAGAACAGCAGGGTATCGAGCATGGAAACTTCGTCGACGATGATGAACTGTTGGGGCAGCGGGCGATCGGCGTTGTACGAGAACTGGTTGTCCCCAGGCTGGAAGCCCAGGAGACGGTGAATGGTCGAGGCGGGCCTGCCCGTCGCGGCCGTCATGCGCTTGGCGGCGCGACCGGTTGGGGCGCAGAGGGAGTAACGAATGCCGGCCCGGTCCAGGGCATTGATGATGGCATGCAGGCACATGGTCTTCCCGGTCCCGGGACCGCCCGTGATGATGGACACTTTGTCACGCAGAGCCATGGTGGCGGCCTCAATCTGGTGATCAGCCAGCGAAATTCCCAGTGACCGTACGGCTCCTGCAACAACCTTGTCGGGATCAAGGTGTTTTTCTTCGTCGTCGAGAAATGATGGCGAGTTAAGCAGGATACCCAACCGAAACGCGGATTTGCGCTCGGCGGTGAAGTAGGGCGGGAGGTAGACGGCCTGATGATCCAGTCGCAAGGCGCTCTGACGCGACGCCTCCAGCAAAGCGGGCTCTAACTGTTCTCGAGGTACGCCGAGCAGTGTGGCTGCCCGGGAGAAGACCTGATCGATCGGCAGGTACACATGTCCTTCACGCATCGCGTCCTGCACCACGAACTGCAGACCGGCGATGAGGCGGACAGTTGATTCCGCCGGCAGGCCAAGCTTGACCGCCAGGGAGTCGGCGGTTTTGAACCCAACACCGCGGACATCGTCGATCAAGCTATAGGGGTCTTTTTGAATCTCAGAGATGCACTTGTCGCCATACTGCTCCTGTAGTTTCTTGGCGAGGCTTGGGGGCAGCCCGTTGGACTGGAGGAAGATCAGCAGGTCTCGCATCTGACGTTGCGAGCTCCATCCCTCGATGACGCGGTCGGCCCTCTTTTTTGAGATTCCGGGAACCGTGCGCACCCGCTCGGGTTCGGACTCCAGGACCGCCATGATTTCGTCGCCAAAGTGCTCGATCAGGCGGCGAGCCGTTCCGGAGCCGACGCCCTTGACCGTACCCGAGCTGAGGAAGCGCTCCACGCCGGCCGTGGTTGACGGCAGTCTGGTTTCGAAGTAATCGACGCGAAAATGGCGTCCGTGAGTGGGATGTCGTTCCCACTCGCCCGTGACGTTGATTGCTTCGCCCGGGAGAACTGGGCCAAGTTTTCCGACGAGGGTTGTGAGGTCGTCGTACGTTCGCTGGCCCTCGACGTCGTTAACTCGAAATCGCGCGACGACGTAGCCGTTGCCGTCGTTGCGGAATACTACTCTATCGACAGTTCCGGTGAGGGTAGGCATCAGATATCGTCGGTCCGACGAAATAGGTGATCCATGCGATTGAGCATAGCAACAGGTTCGCAGGGCATAGAACGAAACCGGCCATCAGTTGAAAAGGCGGGCTTGGGGAGGAGGCGGCTCCGACTTACCGGCGGTGCCGAGTTTGCGGCCGCCAGACGTGCGCGTCACCAGGCCGATCTTCAACAGGAACGGTTCGATTACGTCCACCAGCGTGTCTTTTTCTTCGTTCAAAGTGGCTGCCAGAGCTTCGATGCCGACAGGTCCGCCGTCATAGTAGTCACGAATTGTCTGGAGATACCTGCGGTCGATCTCGTTGAGGCCCTGCTCGTCTACTCCTTCGCGAGACAGCGCCTCTCGGGCAATTTCCAGCTCGATGCAGCCGTCCCCCTTTACTTGAGCGTAGTCACGAACTCGGCGCAGCAGACGGTTAGCGATGCGGGGGGTGCCGCGCGAACGCTGGGCTATCTCTCGAGCGCCTTCGGGAGTAACAGGGGTCTCGAGGATCGAGGCCGACCGAACCACAACGGTCGCCAGCTCGGCAGGGGAGTAGAAGTCGAGATGGTAGTGGAAGCCGAAGCGATCGCGTAGGGGTGGAGTCAGCATCCCGGAGCGCGTCGTCGCGCCGACGAGAGTGAATCGCTTCAATGGGAACTTGATGGTCCGGGCATGAGCTCCCTTTTCCAGAACGAAGTCGACGCTGAAGTCTTCCATGGCCGAGTACAGGAACTCTTCGACGGTCCGCGGCAAGCGGTGTATCTCATCCACGAAGAAGACGCTTCCGGTGTCGAGATTCGTAAGAATACCCATGAGATCGCTCTGTCTTTCGAGCGCCGGCCCGGAGCTGGAGATTAGTGTAGCCTGCATCTCGTTGGCTATGACGTGGGCGAGCGTCGTCTTGCCCAGTCCCGGCGGACCGTAGAGCAGCACGTGCTCCAAAGGTTCACCCCGCCGTCGGGCAGCTTCGATAGCGATGCCCAGGCTCTCCACCACGGCCTTCTGGCCGGCACGCCCGTATTCGGTCAGGGTGCGGGGGCGGAGGCTGACGAACTGCTGCTCTTCGTCATCCTCGGCGGGCGACGTGGCAGGATCGGCTTGGTCTTTACGAAGTGTGGGTCGTCTCCCCATGTGTTTCCTCAGCCATCGGTTCGGACGTTCTCTGACCTATGATCCTGCAAGCACCAATTGTTAATGGACCGCCTAGGCAATGGACTCGCTGCGATAGACTTCCCTGATCAGCTCTTCCGGACTCGCGATGTCCGGCCGGCCGGCAAGCGCGGTTTCGATTTTAGCCTGAGCCTCGGAGCGTCGGTGGCCGAGGCTGAGCAGGATTTCCAAGGTGTCGGCCTTGAGGTCGGACATACCGTCGTCGGGAGCGGCGACCACCACCTCGTCGTAACCCTCATCGCGCAGGAGCGCCTCTTCGACTACTTTGCCGCGGAGAGTGGCGATCATCTTCTTGGCTGTTCGGTCCCCGATGCCGGGTAACCGGCGCAGCGAGGCGGAATCCTCGGACTCGATCGACTGAGCTATGGTCGAGACCGACAGCGCCAGGGCGCGGGCAGCTTTGACCGGGCCGACATCCTCTACGGTTATGATCTTCTCGAAGAACTGCTTCTCGTAGCGGTTGTTGAAGCCAAAAAGGATTGGCCTGATCTGCCGCTCGCTGGCGTGGTAGTAGATCTCGAGTGACACGATCTCGCCCTCGGGCTTCTCATCGTATGTCCGTCTGACGAACTGGGGCAGATAGATCTCGTAGCCGACACCACTGACGTCGACGACGACGTGGTCCTCATATTTGCGTTTGAGGACTCCCTCGATATACGCGATCATGTCTGCGGCCAGTCTCCCATGGGACGGGGTTGGACGGAATCAGACCATTCTAGGTCAGTCGTCAGTTGTCAGTTGTCAGTTTTCAGTTTGACAGTTGTCAGTAATCAGTTTTCAGTTGTCAGTTTTTCAGTGGTGTTCGTTTCGCACAGGCTGAAATGTTTCCCGGTGGGGTGACCTCGCGATGGTTGATCGTGGCGATACTGTCCTCTGAATCAGCATGAGTGCCACTGTGGGCGGCATAGGCCCGCGCTTGCGTTGGGCTCGAGTTTGCTAGGCCGATATGGAGTTGGGGCCGGCGGAGTGTGGGGACTTGTGGGATTTGTAGCTGGTGTCAACTATCGCCGGCTGTTCCGGGCATGTCACTGACAAACGTTCTATGGGGCCGAGATGGAAGGCCGATATCAGCACGTCGGCGGTATCGGTCTGAGCGGCAACCTTTGAGTCCACGAAGACGAGAACACCCTCTACTCTTCGCGCCTCAAACACCGAAGAAGCATGGTGGTGAGGCGCCCAGTCTACCCCAAAGACTTGTGGGTGTCCGGCGAGTGCGCCCGCATGACCACCTAACCTGTCAACGTAGATAAAGAGACGAGCGTCCAATCCGTGCGCTTTTCGGCGCCTTATGGCTGCCCGGATGTGGTCGTCAAACCTGATTGCCACGCTGAAACCTCTTGTCCTGTTCTTGTATCTCAGGATACGAACCGTAGCATAAACCAGGCCTTAACGCCGACTACGGAAGGATGGGTAGTTGTCAGTTGTCAGTTGTCAGTTTCCAGCCCGGTGGTCATTCGTTCTGCGTGTTGGTCGTGCATCGTTTTGGCTTCTTTCAGTTGTCAGTTATCAGTTATCCATGTCGTTACCGACACCACGAAGCATGAAAGTCGGCTGCTGATCGTCGAGCCACCCATGCCCATTTGCAGTCACCACGATAGCCATGACAATTCCGCGCGCCGGCCAAGCGTCGTTTAGCAGCCACTTGAAGTAGTCATTTTCGAACTAGTTGTCAGTCATCCATGTCGCTACCGACACCACGAAGTACGAAAGTAGACCTCGTGGATTCCAGACGCTGCACCTCGCTTCGCCAGCATTGTGCGACCGCCGACATCGCCGGGCGTCATAAATGTCGCCCCTTGATGTTCGAGTATCACCGCTGATCCTCGCGATTAGCAGTGGTGGGAGGTGGCAGGCCGTTCGCCCCTTGGTTCTTAGAAACCGTTCGTAGTACGGCCGCCACTCTCCCTTTGCTGTCAGCTCGAACAGTTACCTGGGCCTCGAGCCCGCATGTGCAAGGACGAGTTTCCAGCAATTCATTCTCAATTATGAAGAGGGCGAGTTTCCAATGGAGCAAAGTTACGTCGGTATTGATGTCTGTAAGAAGCGGCTCGAGGTGGTTGTGCGAGGAGGCGATGTCGCCACCCCTTCCTTCCATGTGGCTAACACGGAGGGCGGCTGTAAGAGCCTGGTCGATAAACTAACCGGATATTCGGTGGCCATGGTCGCGCTCGAAGCCACCGGAGGATATGAGCTCAAGGCATGGGAGCGCCTAGTCGAGGCGGGCATTCCGGTCACAGTGTTGAACCCCCTGCGAGCACGAGCCTTTGCTCACTTCAAAGGGACACTGTCGAAGACCGATAAGGTCGATGCGGCCATTCTGGCCGAGATTGCCGAGCAGGGACGGCTGAATCCCACTTCCCCGCCCGACAAGCACCTCCAGCGCTTGACCGCTTTAATGATCCGTCGGGAGCAAGTGGTTGGCATGCTGACCATGGAGAAGAACCGGTCGGGACACGGGATGGATGTGACAGAGCCTTCGATCCAGAGGCACATTGAGGTCCTGACCGCTGAGCGCAGGCAGCTGGATCGCGAGATCGAAGCGGTGGTGAGAGCCAACCCAGCTTGGCAGGAGAACGACCGGTTGCTGCGGAGCATAAATCACCTACCCCTGGCTGCCATCATACCTACCTCCCGAATCACACTACCCCCCAAAAACTGCCGCACCGCTCGGCGTCCCCTTCGCCGCCCACGTATCGATCAGTAGTTCTCTTCATCCTACCCACACCCTTCTACATCCCTTTCAGCTGTCGTTCAGTTTCAGTCACTCCATGTCTTGCCGTCTACTATACCACGAAGTACAAAGTAGCTCAGTGGACTTATCCAACGCTGCTCGCTTCGCCATCGCATTCTGCGTACTGCCGACTCTTATCCGCCTGGCGTAAATGTCGCGCAGCCGCTCATGTCATACCGCCCCATCTGACCACACCTCAATCCTCAACGCAGCCCTACTTTTAAATTCTACCCCTTAATCCCTCACCCAATTCACCACATCATCTCACACCTTCTCATCTCTAACTCTTCCACATCTACCGGTCCAAGCCACATCGTGGGGCGTCATTGATGTCGCGCCAGTCAAAATGACCGTCCGTAATGACTGTCTGAAAAGGCTTACACCTCGACCCGGCGCCTATTTTCATGTTCGTGGTGCCCACATCTACCTAGGAGGCTGGTGTTATGTGAGGGGACTCTCGTGTCGGTGAGAGTCAGGCCGAGCTCAGGAAGGAGATGTGGGCCTTGAACTTACTGACGGCAACGAGCTCGGCCGTCGGTGGCGCTTGAGAGGCCGGTGAACCGTGACTGCGGCGGTACCGAAGCGAGCGTGATCAGTCGTGGGCTTCTGGCCTAACCCAGCCTGCGGGTGTCCAACCGAGGCCGAGCGTGGCAAGTCGCGCCAGATTTACCGAGCCGGCGAGCAGGGCGAAGTCAGCGGCGACCTTTTGCCTGCCGCGAACCCGTGCCCGCCGACCACCGTGCTTACGCCGCATGAGGTGAGCGATCTTGCGCTCAACTTTAGGCCGAGTGGCGCGATAATCGGCAATCCAGGCCGGATCGGCTTGGGTCTCGCGGGCCTGCGCCAAGGCTGCCTCGTGCAGGCCGACGCTAACCGTGCGTCCAGATCGAGATTGGGTGCACTGCCCTCGTAGGGGGCATGGTGCACAGTAACTGCCAAAGTGGGCAGTCCCACCCCCACCAGCCGCGGGCCTGATCGTGGCTGAGACGCCCGCCGGACAGGTGATGGTTTGCTCACGGAGATCGATGGCAAAGCAGGTTTTGGCGAAGCGACCATGTGGGGCAGTCGGTAAACGAGTCTTGCATCGCGACTCGATCTTTGCGTTAGCCAAGATCTCATGCATCCTGCCCGTTCCATATGAGTTATCGCCGTAGAGGCGCGGTCGATCCGAGCTTGCTCCGTCTGCGGTGTCGACAACCGCTTCCCCGGTTGGAGGATTGGGCTCTGTTGCCGGCTCCTCCAGGTCATCCTTCTCCTCCCGGATGTCAGCCTCATCGCTCAGGAGGTCACCGATCAACTCCTCGGCTACGCGATCGTCGCCGGTGTTGCCCGGGGTCACAGCGGTCGCCGTGATGATCTCTGAGTCCGGGTCCACAGCCGTGTGCCCCTTGTACCCGTCGAACCCACGGGCTGAGGTCTTATGGCCATGCCGAGCCTCGGGATCTACCGTAGAAATCACGCGGTCTTTGGCCACTCGCCTGGCGATGCGGAATACACCGTCCTGGTCTTCTTCCAGGTCCTGACCCAGCACCGTCGCCAATAACGCCGCCGCCTGCGCAACGGGGCCATCAAGCGAAAGACCTTCGAGCAGGTGAAGGCATCGGTACCCATCCCTGGCTCGGCTATCGATCAGCGCTTCCCGCGCTGCACGGTCGTCCCAATCGATGTGCGGCTTGTCCGCGGTCGCATAGTCATCCCCGGAGCGAAGCACCGCGCGCAGTTCAATCCCCAAGTCCGCCCAGGCTACGTGCAAGAGGCCGCGGATGGCGTTGCGGATGAGCGTGACCGTATCCATAGTTGCCACCGCGTCATACAAGGCCGTTGAGTCAAGCACTCGCTTTCGCCCAACCAGCCCCGCTTGCTTGGCGGCATCACGCGCTACTTCAAAGACCCGGTTCGGCCGCTCCGATAGCCGCAGCCGCTCCCGCATGTCCACCAGGACGGTATGAACAAAGCTGGGCCACCCGGCCCCATCGAACCGCCCCACGCCGCAGGCATAGCGCCAGCGAGCGTCGAACATATACCGCTCAACTGCCTCTCTGTCTGAGAGTCCCTCCAGCCGCTGCAGCACCATGACAGTGGCAACCACGGACGGCGGAACCGAACGCCGCCCTCGCTCCTGAAACAGGTCAGCGAACGCGGAGTCAGGGAAGAGTCGATCACGTTCCCGATGCAGGAACGCAAAGATCGAGTTTGCCGGAAGGCGCTCCTCACAAAACCGGTTGAGGTCATCAAACAGGTCGCCTTGTTGGTCGGCCCGGCCTAGCACGCAGCCCCCATCAGCCGCCAGAGGAGCGGCTTACCCCATTGTCACCCGCACGCACGCACGGGAGACGACTGAGAAAGACACCACCCACCCAATGAGGCTGCGCCTCTGACCGCCTAGCTGTGGCGCTCCTCGTCCGCGTTGTAGCTTAGTCCATCCCATGCCGTTGCTGAGGAGGATGGCTGTGCCCTCGCGGTTTCGAAAGTCAAACGTGGTCACCGTGAACGATATCCTGGACACTCACGTGACGCTCGACATCGACTCACTGGACCGGATTTACCTGAATGCCTATGTCCCAAACCTGCAGGTTGGTGGCCAGGTGAATAGCTTTCTGAACAGCTATCTCGGCATGCCCATCGCTTCGCCGGCACTGTTACAGAAGATTGGGGTCAGATTCCGCAACGCCATGCAATCGTTCGCTCACGAAAACGGTATTCCCTGGGTGCAGTTCGCCAAAGACGATCGCAAGATCAAGGTGATGGATCCCTATCTGAAGAAGGCCGCTGCCTCGGGACGTTCCCAGATAGCGGCGATCGGTGTGGCGCAAGAGTTCCAGCGGGTATTCATCGCCCGCAAACGAGACACAGACCCGACTCTTGCACCTCAGTTCTCCTTCGACAAGACTGACCGCAGAGTCACCTGCTATTACGTCTACGTATGGGACGACGACTTTGGTCCCGGATTCATAAAGATCTGCGCGTACTTCCCGTATCCGATCAAGGTCTGGGTGAACGGACACGAGTGGGCCAAACGGCAAGCTACGAAAGCCGGCATAGCGTTCACTGAGCTCTCCAATGGGTTCGCTTCCACTGAGGACTCGCAGGGACTACAGGCACTCTGTGACCAGCTCAGCGACGACGATCTCACTCGGTTCTTCGAGCACTGGATGGCCGTCATCCCGCTACCACTCACTGATGCGGATCGCAGAGCCGGCTACTGGTGGGAGTTGTCCATGCGTCAAATCGAGGTTTCGCGCACCATCGTCTTAGGTGCTCCCCGCCACGCCCGAGCCTTCTTTGAGGCGCTGGTAGCTGACAACATCGATCTTGGACGTCCTGAGCACGTCGAGATCATCTTCGATCGGCGGGTCCAGCGCAATACGGAGGGCGTCTTCAAGACGGCGATCGATCGTTCTGCGCAGGCCGTCGCCCTCAACGTCTTCTACAAGCATTCTCGGATCAAGCAGTACCTCAAGGATGGCCGTGCTCTGCGTATCGAGACCGTCATCAATTCCCCCACCGACCTCGGCTGCCAGCGTCGGTTGCACCACCTTGGTGAGCTTCAGGCAAAGGCACGCGCCTGTAACCGCCGCTTGCTTTATGCTGAACGTGCTGGTCAGGGTTGCGTCCTTGCAAGTCCAGCCTTTGAGCGGATTGCACAGCCTACTATCACTGATGGTGGCAGACGGGCCCCGGCCATGAGGTTCGGCGACCCGAGGGTCATGGCTCTGGCCAGCGCTCTCTGCTACAGTCTGTTCGCCGTCACCGGTATCACCAACAAGAGCCTACGCACCTTGGTAACCGGACTGCTCGGCACGAACTACAGCATGAGCCAGGCAAGCTATGACCTTGCCCGACTCCGCCTCAATGGCCTCGTGACTCGCGTCCCCGGTCGCAACCTCTACCTGCTGACTCCAGACGGCCTGAGCTTTGCCATCTTCTACACCAAGGTTCACGATCGGGTTCTCCGCCCCGTCATGGCCATCAACCGTCCACAGGCGCCGCCTGACGTCATTGCCGCCATACGCACTATCGAGCAGCATATCGATACCAGCCTCGCTCAAGCCAGGATCCCCATGGCCGCCTAAAACTGACAGTCAAAGACCCGTTCGCCCGCTGCCCACTAGCAATCCTTGGGACCCAAGCAAAACTCAGGACAACCTTTGAAGTTTCAAACCCCAAGGATCGCTAGAAAGCCCCCACTTTCATGCTTTGTGGCGTCGGGAACGACGTAGATGACTGACAACTGAGGGCTGAGAACCACTTAGAAAACCCCCACTTTCATGCTTTGTGGCGTCGGGAACGACGTGGATGACTGACAGCTGAGGACTGAGAACCACTTAGAAAGCAACCACTTTCATGCTTCGTGGTTTCGGGAACGACGTGGATGACTGACAACTGTAGACTGAGAACTGACAAACTGACAACTCAACCGACGGCTACTCCTGCTGGCCGGCAGACCTTGCAGGGCCGGTATCCAAGCTGCGTGGCCTGGTCTTCGGTGGTGAAGGTTACCTTGTGGCGCTCGGTTACCCGGCGGGCGTGGCCGCAGGTGGGGAAGCAGAAGATGTGGGTAGTGTCGCTGCCAACGTAGCGGACATGCTTGTGCGCGAGCTGTTCCAGCTCGCCGGGGTCGACACCCTCTTCAGAAAGGATGCGCCGTTTCACTATAGGCCCACCGAGACCGTAGTTACCGATGATGCCGTCGCTGCGCACAACTCTATGGCACGGGATCAGCAGGGGGATCGGATTATTGGCGAGAGCCGTGCCCACGGCTCGAACTGCCTTGGGCCGACCGATCTCACGAGCTATCCAGCCATACGGGCGCACCTGTCCGTAGGGAATCTCCAGGGCCTTGAGGAGCACTGCTCGCTCAAACTCCGTAATCCCGCTCAGATCGAACTGCGGCCCCTGGCGGCGAGCGCCTTCCAGTCGCTCCTGTATCTGGTTTGTCAGCGATGCCGGCGCTTCATCCGTCCAAAAGACCGCCCGGTTGAAGTGGCTTCTGAACGACTGCTCGAACTCGGAGCGATCGCGAGCCTTTTCGACGGCGGAGACGCCGCGGCCGTTGAATGCAATGAACGTTTCTCCCACCGTGGTGGGCATTTGGAAATAGCGATCGGCCAGGTCAATGCTGGTCATGACGGCTCCTATCAGCGAAGTCGGAGGGTCTATCTGCCCGAGGGCCTGTAGCTGAGAGACAATGCGGCGTTCTTCCGGTGTGATGCTGTCCATCGTAATGTCCTGTTGTTTACCTCGCTATCGCCGGCGCCGCGTCCAACGCCTGGCGAAGCATTGCGATCCCGCGGTGGACGTTGGACTTGACGGTTCCAACCGGCTGTTCCAACGTCTCGGCGATTTCTGAATACGACAAATCGTTGATGAATCTGAGAACGACGGCTGCCCGGTACCGATCCGGCAGGCTCGTCAGGAGGAGCTCCATTTCGTGGGAGGTCTCTATGTGTTCGTACGTCTCGGCCACGGATGCTCCGGGGTCTCTTATTGGTGGTGCATCCCCTTGGTCTGTCGATGACACTCGCGGCATGATGCGCTTGCTTCGGTTTCTAGCAACGTTGAGGGTGATGCGGTAGAGCCATGCCTGGACCGCCAGCTCGCGGATACGGTCCGGTTGATAGCCCTGCAGCGCTCGGTAGGCCCTGACAAAGGCATCTTGCGTTACCTCTTCGGCGTCTTGCGAGCAACCGGTCATACGAAGGGCGAAGGTATAGAGGGGCCGCTGGTATAGCAGTACGAGCTGCTCAAAGTGAGCATCGAGATCCCGCGCGAGATCTTTCAGCAGGCTGCCAACTTTCGAAGTATCAGCGCTCATGTCTTCAAACGGTACAACAACCGAGACGCCTCGATGGTTGCACCATCAAAGGTAGCTCACAACGCCCCAGTCCTGATTGCGTGCTCTCTTCAGAGCTCGCCCGATGAGGACACCGAATCGGAGCTTTCCAAAGTGCTAGCTCGACATCTGGCCTGCTTCTTGGTCGGAACCACCGATGGAACGTGGAAGGTGCCGCTCGCAAAGCATTGTCGGGGCGCCAGCAGCGACGCCGCCAGAGGGCCCGACTGAGATGCATCACGCGGTGCCGCTGTGGGGAGATGGCCTCGTGCGGAACATGGAAGGACCTGCTCAAGCGCTAGCCACCATCCCTGGCCGAGAATATCGGACGCAGGCCCTATTTACTCTGCGAGCATAGCGATGTTTACTGAAGTTGGCGCACAGGCAGCCGTCGGATTGTGAGTATTTTCGTAGATTACAGGGTGATCGTCGTGACGAAACTAGAGTCGCTACCAAACATCGGGCCGCGGCTGGCCGCAGACCTATGCGAGGTTGGCATTCCCGATGCCGAGACCCTGCGGAAGGTTGGAGCGGACGAGGCCAATCGCCGCCTGGGCGACGCCGGGCTGCACTCGTGTTTAAGCGCTCGGAAGTCAATCGAAGGGGCGGTCACCGGCACACGGTGGCCTCATAAGTAGGCCGCCTGGCATTTTGCCAGACATATCTTGAGCTTCAGGGAAACGTTAGCAGGTCAGCAGAAGCATTGCATCTCCATCGCAATGGCCTTCTGTACCGGCAGAGCCACTGGGCCTAGCCCCGACGAGGCCAGGGCCGGCCGATCGGTAGAAGCGTTGTCTACGCAGGCTCTGGGGCTGCCGGCTCTATTCGGCGTAAGGCGGCGATGGCGAGCGGGCTCCGACATCTGGTTGAGCTCCGGAAGCTGGAAGATCAAGCTGCCGAAGGCGTGCCGTACATAGCACGTTTGATCCGGATGCTGGCCGCCTCCGTAAGGGTAGACATGACAGGGTCTAATCGATGGCGACTCGCGACCTGATGGATCTTGTCAGAATTCACCCTGAAGGGAGCAGAAGCATGGACTCGAAGATTCTCGAAAGCACCGCGACGAGAAAGAAATTCTTGATGGGCGTAGGGGGCGCGGGGGCCGGCTTAGCGGCAGCCACGGCGCTCGGACCATTCTCCGCTCTTGCCAGCTCGGCCAAGAGTAGACCTTTGTCAAACGGCGACACCGATATTCTGGTCGCGGCGTCCGTGGCGGAAGCGCTCGCGGTCACAACCTACACCCACATCGTCAAGGAGGCCCCATTCTTCCACCGTCTTCCGGAATCCGACCGGAAGTATCTCACAGCTGCCCGGGAGGAGGAGATGTCCCACTACGCCCTCGAGGTCAGTCTGACGGGCAAGCCTAGCCCCTACACAACCTTTTACTATCCGAAGGGGATGTTCGAACACGCGCACGTCACGCTCAACACCCTGGTGACGCTCGAGGACGCCTTCATCGCGGCTTACCTCGTTGGAGTGAGCGACTTCTCCAGCGGTCCTCTCCGAGTCGCCGCGGCGCGCATCATGGGAATTGAGAGCGACCACCGGACACTTGTTCGCGTGTTAGCGGGCGACGTAGCGCATCGTGATGGCGGTCCCCTCTCCCACCTCACCGGAGCTGAGGGGCACTCGGAACGGGTCTCTCCCCCAAACAACAATGGGTACGAGCGAACGCTGGGCTGGACGTCGATAAGCCAGGCGGTGGACGCTTTGCTGCCTTTTATCAGCAAGCCGGCTGCAAGCAAGGCCGGGTTCAATGTCAGTCGCGCGTTCCACTTCAAGCCGTTCAAGGCGGTGCTGCCCAGCCGATACGGCGCCTACTAGCTCCTCCCTCCCACCCCCGTTGGAGTCCCCGCATCTCATGATTGCGGGGGCTCCTTCTCCCTTAGGCTGAAGCGCGATAGAAGTCGACCCTCACCGTCTGATCGCCCTTGGACACCGTTACCGTTCCGAAAGAACAGCTCGCGACTCCGTTGCTGTCGGTCACTGCCGGAAGTTCTAACAGGATCTGGCCCGACAGACACTCGCGGCAGCTGCCTACAGCGGTCGAGTCGACCGGTGGGTTTGAGATCGTCGCGGAACGACCCTGTTGGAGAGATCGTCAATTCGACGGTTGAGCGACGGGTCGATAAGGTCAGTAGGTTAAATTTAGGTGCATTCACCACGACGTTTTGGTCGCGGCGCAGTTGATCCCTGGCTCAGGAAGAGATTCGAATAATAGACGCATCGCGCCAACTAACACTGTGACCTTATTGTTCCGAAGAAATCCCGGCGAACGCTCGGAAGTGCACGTGCTGCGCCTTCAACGTTCCGGCTAACGCATGCATCACCCTCAGCCGGAGGCCAGGAGTCGCCGACCAGGAGGCCGACGCCGGCGATCCCTAGTTTAGGGAGGCTCGGCGGGTGTGCGGGCCGTCGACATTCTCTGAGTTTGGCGGGTTTGGGGCGGACTCGGAAGTCCGCTCCGACGTCGTCGGTGGCGACTCCTCAGTTTCGGGGTCGATACCCTGAGCGCCGTAGTTCAAAGCCGATGTCGCCGTCGATCAACGACGCGAGCTTCCGGAAAGTGCGGAGATAGCACGCGTGGAAGCATCATTTTGCTGGTCACCCTGGTGCTCTGGATTGCAGGTATGGTCGTGATCAGGATCATTGCATCTGAACGAGCTCGAAATCGAGCAGCCGGCTGATCCAGGTGGATGGTGTGTTTCTCTAACTCTAGGGGTACGGCAACCCCTCTCCCAACAGTTTTCTAAGGGGACTTGAGCGCTCGGGTGTCAAGGGTGGAGGCACCGCTTCGAGGGCGTCTTCGCCTGAAGACCGCACTAGCTCTCAAAAACCGAATCGGCAAAACGGGGGTTAGGGTGAAAAACGCCGCACCGCTTTTTGGCTCAAACGTTCGTCCCGGGGAAATTTGGTGCGGAGGGGCGATGAGCGCAGAGCCGCTTCGCACGTGTTGCAGTGCCGCAGGTGAGGGGGCCGTGGTGTTCCGTATAGAGGGATCGGCGAGCTTCGCTTTCGGGATGGAGGTTGTTGCGATCAGGCAATCTATGGACTGTTGAACGTGATGGGAGTGGACTTTCGTGCAAGCGGCACCCCACGGGTTGAACGGACGTCTAACTTGTGTCACGCTGCGTCAACACTGTTGCCAGCGAGTGGCAACCACGGCGTTCACGCTCGGCAATAAGAGGACGGCGAGACTTATACTGAAGACGTCTCGAGATACAGTGCCATAGGAGGCGCGTCGTGTTCACAGGACATCTTCCCGAATTGGTAATCTTGATTCCCCCATTCGTCCTGGTTGTCGCACTCGGGTTCATCATGTTCCGATTAGGCAAAGCCTCGCAAAGATAGGTCGCCTACCTGCTCGCAGCCATTGAGTCTCAACACGTGACACTCAGTGAGAGCGAGAGGGATATAACTATCCACCGCGCCCGGCAAGAGGATCTTGCCGGCGCAGTCGAGGTATGGCGCGCCGCCAACACGGCACGAGGCATGTCGCCTTCTCCGGAGAGAGAGTCTCGGGTCCGGCAGAAGCTCGCCGCGGTCGACGCCTGTGTGGTCGTGGGCCGGTACGACAACGAGCTGGTCGCGATGGCGTTGGCCGAACCGGGCCGGTCCGCCGACGGGGAGGGAGCCATCCAGCTGGGATACGGCCACGTTTCGATGGTGTTTGTGAGTCCGGACATGTGGGGTCGGCGAATTGGCGGCGAGCTAGTCGACGGTCTACACGACATCCTGGCGCAGCGGGGCTGGGAGCGTACCACGCTTTGGACGCGCATCTCGAACCAACGAGCCATGCGGCTGTACGAAAGCCATGGTTACCGCAGAACCGGGTATGAGAAGCGCCTGAATGGGGCGGATATGATCGCTCAGCTCGAGCGCCGAGGCGGTCTATTCACCTGAGCGGCGGCGCTGCTTCATTCGCGCGTCGGCGTTCAGGATGCGCTTGCGCATGCGGATGCTCTTCGGCGTTACCTCGACGAGCTCGTCATCCTCGATGAAGTCGAGAGACTCTTCAAGCGACATAATGCGAGGTGGAACCAGCTTCACGGTGGCGTCTTCGGTAGACGCACGCATATTGGTCTTCTGCTTCTGTTTCGTCGGGTTGACGTTGACGTCCTCACCGCGGCGATTGAGCCCAATGATCATGCCTTCATATACCGGAGTGCCGGGGCCGATGAACGGCTGACCTCGCTCCTGAACACCCAGCAGTCCGTAGGCCACTGCCATTCCGTCCTGGCTGGCGGTCAAGGCGCCATTTCGGGTCGTCCGGGGAAGGGCGCGCCAGGGCTCCCAGCCAACCATTCGAGTTGACATAACGCCAGTACCGCGGGTCAGCGTCAGGATCTGGCTGCGCAGCCCGATCAGCGCCCGGGTTGGAGCTTGGTAGATCAGCCGGACGCCGGTTCCGGTATCGGGACGCATAGATTGCATCTGGGCGCCGCGCGAGCCCAGCTCTTCCGTTATGGCGCCTACCGCGTCGGGGGAGCAGTCAATCGTGCACTCCTCGACCGGCTCGTGCCGGCGGCCGTCAATCTCTCGGGTGATCACCGCGGGGCGTCCGACCTCAAACTCGTATCCTTCCCGGCGCATCGTCTCGATCAAGATGGCCAGGTGCAGCTCGCCGCGACCGCTGACCTGAAAGCTGTCGGCCGTGACGCCGTCGTCGACCCGGAGCGCGACATTTGTCAATAGCTCGCGGTCCAGCCGGGCGCGGAGCTGTCGCGATGTGCTGCTGACCTCTACTTCGCGCCCCGCAAAGGGTGACTGGTTGACCAGGAACTGCATACGCAGGGTCGGCTCCCCGACCTCGATGCGCGGCAGCGGCTGCGGGTATTCGGGGTCGGCTATGGTGTCTCCAACGCTCACGTCCTGCAAGCCGGTAACATACACGATTTCTCCGGCCGCTACCTCGTCGGCGGGTAGCCTCTGCAGGGCTTCGACCGTGAATACTCCGGTTATTCGTTGAGGGGGAGAGATGCCTGTCGCGGTGCAAACTACTGCCTGCTCGCCGACGCGAACTGAGCCGCGTTGTATCCGGCCGACGGCGAGTCGTCCGCTGTAGTTGTCGTGGTCGAGATTGCTCACCAGCATCTGCAGAGGACCGTCCGGATCCGCCAGCGGTGGAGGAACCTCGTTCAAGAGGGCGTCGAGCAGGGGCTCGAGGGTCGTGCCGGGCTCATCGAGATCAGTGGTGGCGGTGCCTTCACGGCCGTTGGTGTAAATGACGGGAACATCGAGTTGATCGTCGCTGTGGGCCAGCTCCAAAAGCAGATCGTGGGTCGCTTCTACGGTCTCGGAGGGTTGGGCGTTGGCGCGGTCGATCTTGTTGACGACGATGATCGGGCGGAGGCCGAGTGCCAGAGCTTGCCGTAGAACCACGCGAGTTTGGGGCATGGGCCCTTCTGCCGCGTCGACCAGCAGGAGGCAGCCGTCAGCCATGCCGAGGACGCGCTCGACCTCGCCGCCGAAGTCGGCGTGGCCGGGGGTGTCAATGATGTTGATTTTGACGCCGCGATACCGGATTGAGGTCGTCTTCGCCAGGATCGTGATGCCTTTTTCGCGTTCCAGGTCGTTAGAGTCGAGAATCAGCTCGCCTACCTGCTCGTGGGCAGCGAACACGTGAGATTGCTTGAGGAGGGCATCGACCAGGGTGGTCTTGCCGTGATCGACGTGGGCGATGATCGCGACGTTGCGCAGATCTTCGCGCCGGGTTGGTGCTGAAGGGGTTGGGGAAGTGGTGGTTAAAGTAGTCATACATAGTCATTTTGACGGATTACGTCAAGTCCGTGCCGGCATTGACCTCTGGATTGGGAAGTCAAGGCGGTTCGCCAGGGTGTCGACGCCGGTCGAATGGAACTCTCATGCGGCCGTCACATAATCAATCGGTATGCACCGGCTTCAGCAGCTGTTTCACTGGGTTCATCACTCTCCCGTCGCCAACATCGCGTGGTACTGCACCGCATGCGTGGCAGTTCTGATCGCGCTGTTCGCTCTCCCTGCCTTCTTTCGGCGGATCAGGCGCACGGGCGACCGCGCATCCCTTCGCTTGCTGGTCATGGTTGTCTTGATTTCGGCGGGGGTAGCTGTCGAAGTGCTCCTGGATACCGGGTATCGAACCCACGTCGCACAAACGTCGGCCACCCAGGTGGTGACCAACTATGGCCAGGTGCTGGCCGCACCGTCGGCCTTTCCCATTGCCGCCTATTACGGACTCAACAAGACTCTGGTCAGGAACGCCAGGATCACCGGGACGATAGCGGAGCTTCGGGGCCACGCGAGCTGGAAAGACATACGAAACGGCAGCACCTTCCGCGCGCCTATGCTCGGCGTCCCGCCTCACGGCAGCGGAAGCTCACAGGGGCAGGCGGGCGCCTACTTCACTTCTTTGATAAGCGTCTCCGGCAAGTCCCTGTCGCTGCTCTCACTCCACCCAGGCTATGCCTTCGTCAGCGCGAGCCTGGCACGGTCAGAGGGCATCAAGACGGGCGATGATCTCTTTGCGGTGATTCGCGGCACTCCTACATATGTCCGCGTCGCTGGCATCGTGCTTGATGGCCAGCTAGTCGATTCCCGCCGCGGCATCGTCATGTCACTGAACGACGTGCAGCAGAAGCTCGGCTTGACCGGACGAGTGTCGACGGTTCTGGTTACCTACGACGCGCTGTCGCCGGCGGAGCTGGCGGGAGTGCGGGCTTCGATCGCTCGAGAGGCGTCGGCGATTCCGGCTGCGAGGGTAACGGAGACGAGCTGGCAAGCTCCCCTCTCGGTCACGGTCCATAGCGCGGCAGACGCCAACCGCTTGCTGGCCGCGGCGCGGATTGGTCTTGGTGGCGATCGGCACCATCGGCATGGTGATTCTGGGCCGCAGACGGAAGCCGGCCCGGGGACGGGGACATGCCTGAGCTTTTGGGAGTCGGCGCTAGAATAGGTCAGACGGTATTGCCGACTTCCGATATAGGAGCTGCAACCAACCGCATAACGCTAGGGGAGCCCTTCGGGCTGAGAGGCGCACGTCATCGTGCGTCGACCCTTCGAACCTGACCTTGGGTAATGCCAGCGTAGGGAAGCGACTGATAACTTCGGCCGTGTCTCGGTAGGTGCCCGAGATGCGGTTTTGTCTTTATGAAACCACCGGCACCCGTACTTGACCTCAGCGCAGTAGGCCACCGGTATGGCAACGGACTCACGGCGCTCGAAGATGTGGATCTCCGCGTGGGAGCCGGGGAGATCGTCGCCCTGGTTGGGCCGAGCGGCTGCGGCAAGAGTACGCTGCTCAACATCGTCGCGGGACTCAGGCAGCCGACCAGCGGTCACATTCGGGTGCGTGGAGAGCTTCTCGAACAACCGGCTGGGCCACTTCAGCTACATGCCTCAGCGCGATCTCCTGCTGCCGTGGCGGTCGGCGCTGGACAACGCTGCTTTGACCGTCCAGGTACAGGGAGCTTCACGGTCCGAAGGTCGAGCGTCCGCCCGGGCCATGCTGGAGGAGCTGGGGCTGGCAGGATTCGCCGGTTCGCGCCCCAGCGAGCTGTCCGGCGGAATGCGCCAGAGGATTGCCCTGATTCGAACGTTTCTGCCGGCTCAGGACGTGCTGCTGGACGAGCCGTTCGGGGCTCTCGACGCGATTACTCGCGGCGAGCTGCAAGAGTGGCTGCTCAAACTGCACGGCGTCGCTCCGCGATCGGTGCTGCTGGTGACCCACGACCTCGAGGAGGCTGTCTTTCTGGCCGATCGCGTGTACATTCTGTCGCCGCGCCCGGGAAGAATCCTGACCGAGCTTCGAGTCGATCTGCCCCGTCCCAGGACGCTCGACATCACCGCAACCGCCGAGTTTTCCGCGCTCAAGTACGCGCTGATGCTCACGCTGCGTCGGAGCCGTCAGGGCGACATGGTGCCGGCGTGAAGTCGATGCTCCTGTTGTCGAGACCGGCGAAGGTCGAAGCTCCGGCCAAGTCCGTCCGCCGGAGGCCGACCTTTCGCGCACTGACCCGGTATCTTCCCGCCCTCATGGTGATTGCGGCTCTTGTCCTGGTCTGGTACGGTGTGGTTTCTCTGTTCGGGCTCCCATCGTACATCCTGCCGACGCCACTGCAGGTGTGGCAGGCGCTCGTGGGGCAGGGGTGGAGCTACCTGCCTGATATATGGACGACAACCCAGGAGGTGGTTGCCGGTTTCGCGCTGGGCGTTGCCGCCGGCGTGCCGCTGGCGTTCGCCATCGCGATGTCGGCCACTCTGCGGCGAGCTCTCTATCCACTGTTGATCTTGAGTCAGATGGTCCCGATATTTGCGCTCGCCGTCGTTTTGACCATCGTTTTCTCGTACGGCCTCTTGCCTCAGATCATCGTGGCCGCTTTGTACTCGTTCTTCCCCATCGTCGTCAGCGGCGTCGACGGGCTGGCGTCGGTGGACACGGAGATGGTCAATCTATTGAAGGCTGCCGGAGCATCGAAGTGGACGATCTTCCGGCTGGTCAGGTTTCCGTGGGCGCTCCCGTCCTTCTTCAGTGGATCAAAGCTGGCCGTCGTCTTTGCGGTCGGCGGAGCGGTAATAGGCGAATGGATTGGGGGACAGAGTGGCCTCGGATATTTGATGCGGTTCCAGAACGGCGGCTACGAAGTCCCGCAGGTGTATGCCACGACGGTCGTGCTGGGGCTGCTGGGTGTGGCGATGTTCTCTCTGGTGTCAATCGCCGAGTACGTACTGCTGCCATGGAATCGGCGAGAGGGAGAGGAGATTGTACCGAGCTAACAGTCACATGTTGGTATGCTTCGGTCGGGCGAAGCGCAGGCAAATCGTACATACAATCTGGAGTTCAAAGTGAGGCAAGGGCAGAGGTTGAAGCATCGCACGGGCATCATCGCGTCACTGTTTGCAGTCGCGATCGCGGTGGCTGGGTGTGGAAGTCCGTCGGGTGCCGGTGCGCCGCCGGCCAGACACGTCGATCACCTGACATTGTGGCTCGACTACACTCCCTGGGGGGCACACGTGCCGATCTATGTGGCTCGTGCCCGAGGGTACTTCGCCGCCCAAGGTTTCGACGTATCCATACGGATTCCCTCCAATGTCACCGATCCTCTCAAACTGGTGGCGGACAATCCCAACACACTGGGCATCGGATACATGAGCGATGTCGTTACCGCCGAATCGAAAGGGAATTCCGGTGATGTCGGTCGCGGCGCTGGTACAGCATCACCTCAATTGCATCATGACGCTGAAAAGCTCGCACATCACGTCACCGAAGCAGCTCGCAGGGAAGAAGATAGGAGCAGCTGAGACCCCGGCCGATAGCGTCATCCTGGACACCGTCTTCAAGCACGCGGGCGTCACGGGAAAAGTGCAGCGCGTCAACGTCAACTACGACTATGTGCCGGCGCTGCTGACGCATAGAGTCGACGCCATTGAAGGCGGGTATCAGGTTTGGGAGCGTATCCAGATCGAGCAGGCGGGACAAAAGGTCAACGTCATCCAGCTGCAGAATTGGGGAGTGCCGGACGAGTACGAGCTGGTGTTGCTGGGTGGTCGAAGCCTGGTCAAGAATCATCCGTCAGTGGTCAAGCGGTTCGATCGCGCCCTTTCCGAGGCGGTGGCCTACTCCGTCAAGAATCCCAATTCTGCGGTCAACACCTTCCTAAAGGCGAATAGCGCCTTCAATACGGCCAAGGACAAGCAGCTCGTGCACCGAAGCTGGGGACTGCTCATTCCGTTCTACCAGCCGAAAGGAGTCAGGTTCGGCACGCAAACGGCCTCGCGGTGGCACGGGCTGGCAAGCTGGATGTTCAAACAGAAGCTCGTCAGCAAACTCGTGCCCAACAAAGAGCTGTTCACGAACCGATTCATCGGATGAGAGCAGTCGTGTTCGCCAATGGCGATCTCGGCGACGACGAGAGCGCCCGGTCGCGGCTACGCGAGGGAGATCTGATCATCGCGGCCGACGGTGGAGTTCGCCATGCGCTGGCACTCGGCCTGTCCCCGGCTCTCTTGGTAGGGGACCTCGATTCCGCACCTCGCGAGCTGGTTCAGATCGCCGAGCGCCGTGGCGCAGAGGTCATCCGGCATCCACGGCATAAAGACAAGACAGACCTCGAGCTCGCGCTCGACCTTGCCAGGGACCGCGGCGCGGACGAAGTCTTGATCTTTGGAGCCCTCGGGGGCCGCCTGGATCACGCTCTGGCGAATATCCTGTCGCTGGCTCCGTTCGCCGACCCGGCTATGAGAGTTCAAATCGTCGATGCCGGCTACGAGCTGACCGTCGTTTCCGACTCAGCGACCGTGACGGGTCACCCCGGAGACGTCGTTACGCTGCTGGCTATCAGCGACATTGTCAAAGGGGTACGTACGGATGGTCTGGAATACGCGGCAGACGGAGTCACGTTCCAGCGTGGGAGCTCGCTCGGAGTGAGCAACGTCATGCTGGGCGGGAGTGCCCGCGTCTCGGTGGGCTCCGGTTTGCTGCTACTGATTCACGTATGCCGAATCGACGACGAACAAGATATTGAGGACGATCGGTACGAGGAGTAGCAAGTCTACTGAGGCGCTTGATGGAAGCTTGTTCCCGAGAGCCTGGATCGCGTGTCCCGATGCATGCCTCACCGCCTGACTTTTGGCACATGTAGGGTCGCAGCGTGCCTCGCCGGTCGACTCCTGTCGTCGCTGTACTTCCCTCTGGCACACTAAACCCAGATGCGAGCGTATGTGTTCTGGCACCGACCTCAGCCGCGGTACTCCAAGGAAGAGTATGAGGCAGCCCAAGTGGCGTTCCACGAGGCTCTGGCGGCGCACCCCATTGAGGGACTGTCGCGATCTTACTGCTTTGAAGTCAACTCAGTCCCCTGGCTAGACGAGCGTCCCGGGTATGAGGACTGGTATCTCATTCAGGAGATGGGGGTGTTGGAGAACCTGAACTCGGAAGCCGTCAGCGGACCACGTGGTCACGCGCACGGTCGGGCCGCGAGTCTCGCGGCTGCAGGCATAGCCGGCCTGTACAAGCCGCTCGGCGACAGTGAAGGAGTGGCGGCCGGGACGGCGTTATGGTTCCACAAGCCACCGGGAATGCGGTACGAGACGCTTTTCGAGCGACTGGAACCGGTGAGGGACAGGCTGTGGCAGCGCATGTTGACGTTGGGCCCGACACCGGAGTTCTGCCTGATGCAGAGCGGACCGGCTTATCTTCCTCCGGACTGGAGAACGGCGATGCTCGTACGGCATCCGGTGTTCGGCAGTTAGCTCTCTCTGAGGACTATGTCGCACGAGACTTCGCATCCCATTCGAACAGAATGGGATGGAGATTTCTAAGGAGAGGATGATGTCCGACAAGCTTTCATCCGCGGTCCAGACTTTTTTGCGTGATGTACGCTTCGCCGTTCTGGCGACGATTAACGCGGATTCGACGCCCCACCAGTCAGTCGTCTGGTACGAGCTGCAGGGTGACATCGATCATGATGAACACGAGGCGGGGCAGGGTGAAGGATCGAAATCTGAGGCGCGATCCGCGAGCCTCGATATGCGTTCACGACGGCAACCGCTACGTCACTTTGAAGGGCCGCGTCGAAATCGTGGATGATCCCGCGACCGCCCTGTCCGACATTGAGAAGCTGGCGGTCCGATATGACGGGGAAGAGGCCGGCAAGCAGCAAGTGCGCGATCTCTTTTCTAAGCAGCAAAGAGTCACGCTCAACATGACGATCGAACAGGCCACGGTGTACGAAGTCTAAGATATGTGACATGTGCGCATCTTGCAATGCGTCCAGCGTCTCATCCGGAAGCTGTGGAGCGTCCGGGCTAAGAATCAGCAGAGTAATCGTGTAGCGATCGAACTCCATACGAATCCTCCTTTTATCACCCGTGTTCTATCCTTTATCGGGGGCCGGATTCCAGTGAAGTCCGGCTCTTATTGCCCGTTTGGACTGGTGAATGGCAGAGAAACGCATCCTATTCGCGCACATCGACAATCCCGATGTGAATCAGCTCAGCGTGTATCGAGATCTGGGAGGATATGAGGCCCTCAGAAAGGCTGTCGAGGGTATCGAGCCCGCCGACGTCGTTCAGACGGTCAAGGATTCGGGACTCCGCGGTCGCGGCGGAGCGGGCTTTCCGACCGGGCTCAAATGGAGCTTCCTGCCCAAGGACGCCACGACCTCGTATCTCGTTTGCAACGCCGACGAGAGCGAGCCTGGAGCCTTTAAGGACCGGGAGCTGATGGAGCGCAACCCTCACCAGCTCATCGAGGGCTGTCTGCTTGCGTCCTACGCGATCAAAGCCCGCCACGCCTTCATCTATGTCCGCGGCGAGTACCTCTATATAAAGGAGATCCTCGACCGGGCTATCGAGGAGGCGCGCCAGGCAGGTCTGGTCGGAGATAACATCTTTGGCAAGGATTGGGGCTGCGAGGTCACGGTTTATAGAGGAGCCGGGGCATATATCTGCGGCGAGGAGTCGGCGATGCTGGATTCTCTCGAAGGATTCCGTGGATTTCCCCGTCTGCGCCCTCCGTTTCCCGCGGTGAAGGGGCTTTACGGGGAGCCGACCGTCGTCAACAACGTCGAGACGCTCGCCAACGTCCCTCACATCGTCAAGCATGGGGCCGACTGGTTCAAGTCGATGGGAACGGAAAAGAGTCCCGGGCACAAAGATCTGCTCGATCTCCGGTCCGGTCAACCGGCCGGGCAACTACGAGCTCGAGATGGGCACTCCTTTCAGCTATCTCCTCGACGACTGTGCCGGCGGGATGAAGGACGGCAAGAAGCTCAAGGCGTACATACCCGGCGGCGCCTCGGCGCCGATGCTGCCGGGCGACCGAGTTAACGTCGGCATCGACTTCGAGTCCTATCCCGCCGCGGGATCGACGATGGGTTCGGCCAGCTTCATCCTTTTCCCGGAGGACTCGTGCATCATCTTTGCGCAGCTTCGGATAAGCGAGTTCTTCAGCCACGAGTCGTGCGGCAAGTGTACGCCGTGCCGCGAGGGCACGAGGTGGCTCAGGCAGATGGTCGAGCGCATCGAGGACGGGGACGGTAGGGAAGAGGACATTCCGATTCTGCTGGACGTCGCCGACAATATGCTCGGGAAGTGCTTCTGCGCGCTCGGCGACTTCTCGACATCCAACATCGTCGCCAGCATCAAGCACTTTCAAGGCGAGTACGAGACTCACATCCGGGAACGGCGCTGTCCGTACGGGACGCACGCCGAGCGCGAGCGGACACTCGACAGCGTAGGAGTCGCGTAGAGACCAGCCTGGTCTGTCTGCGATGGTCCTGTCTCCGCAGGCGGATTCGGGTCCAACGCCTCCCGGACCCGAAAGAGCCGCCAGCTGATGGCCGGCCGCTTCTGACTGGGCCCCAGAGCTTGGCCGGAGTAATGGGATGTCTGGTCGGGTCGCCAGACGCCGGTGAAACTTATTGTTCCCGGATCAGGTTCGGCGAGCCAGCACCTGCTTGCTCCGGCTCGCGTCAGTCTGATCGACTCGCAGTCTTCCGCTGAGCCAAGGCGTCGGTGGGACGCGTCCTACCGCTAACTGACGACTCTACGTCAAATGTCCTAGTCCCCGCGGCCGAATGCCCTGTTCCATTCGCGGCTTACGACTGATGTGGTCACTCGCTCGGAAGCCGATGATGACCTTGAAAGCCGTCGGAAACACGACGGACTTCTTACGCAGGAGGAAGGTCGAGATGTTGGATATAGTTCGAAACATGATGCGGCGAAAGGGGCGCACCAGCTTGACGGTCCTGGGCATCGTGATCGGCGTTTTCGCATTGACGGTGATGGGCTCTATGGCCGAGAAGATGAACATGCTGGTTGGCGGTGGCCTGACCTATTACTCGGGTCACGCTACAGTCGTGCAGAAAGGCGGCGCCGGATTTAACGGAGGGCCGCTCTCGACGGCAGTGGTGCAGCGAGTCGAAAAGGTACCTGGTGTCGAGGCTGTGATTCCGCTCGTATCCATGCCGCTTAAGACCGACGTATCGGCGGGTAGCTTCGGCCTGCCCGACAGCATCGACGGCAGCGGGCCAAACATGCGGAAGTACGAGAAGTTCCCGCTGACTGCCGCCTCCGGGACGATGCCGCCGCTGACGAAGCGTGGAGTGATCAGCGTCGGCTCGAGTATCGCTCGCGAGTACAAGCTCCAGGTGGGCGACACCTTCAACGTGCGCGGCCAGCCGTTTACCGTCGCCGCCATCCTCGACGCCACTATGACGGCTCCGGACAGCTCCATAGGGATGAGCCTGGCGGATGCCCAGATGCTCTACCTCCGAGCTCTGCCGCCCATGCTCCGACACGGCTTGAAGGCCAGCGAGATCGCGACTGCTCTGAATGCTTACCCCAAACCCGGGGTGACCGGCGACCAGCTTGCGACGAATATCTCGAGGGCCGGGATTCCCGGCGTCAAGGTCGTTTCGCCCACCGACGCCAAGAAGGCCCTGGAGCAGGTCAGCTCCATCTTTAACCTCATTGTGATGGGATCGGCGATCATTGCCCTCGTGGTCGGCGCGTTAAGCGTTATCAACACCATGGCAATGGCCGTCGCGGAGCGGGTTAAGGAGATCGGACTCAAGAAGGCCATTGGCGCCAGGACTACGCAGGTCTTGCGCGACTTCCTTACCGAGGCGCTTCTCATGGGTTTCCTCGGAGGCGTGATAGGGCTCGGGCTGGGAAGCCTACTGGTCAGCGTGATAAATGGTGCGACTGCGAGCACCGGAAATGAAGTTTTCGCGGTGACTACGAGACTTGCCATCGGCACCGTAGTGTTCGCTAGTTTCCTCGGGGCAGCGGCCGGGTTGTTACCCGCGCTGCGCGCAGCGAGGCTCAACCCCGTGGATGCGTTGAGATCGGAGTGATGATGGATTCCAAATCAGGGCATCATGTCGAGGAAAAAAATACCACTGCTGGACGCCACTCAACCCACCGCTGCCAATGCGCACAGCTTGGACATGGAACAGTCGATCGCTATGGAAAGGACGGAGGAGGATATGACGTACGCGCAGCCGCAAAGCAAGGAAATGCCGATGGTCGAACTTCGAGACCTGAGGAAGACGTACCGGGTGGGTGACGAAGACGTTCATGCGCTCGATGGGGTGGAATTGACGGTAGAGAAGGGTGAGTTCATGAGCGTGATGGGTCGCTCAGGATCAGGCAAGAGCACGATTCTCAACATGATCGGGTGCCTCGACCGTCCGAGCGGAGGGTCAGTCGTCATCGACGGCGTCGACACCGCGGGGCTGCGAGGCAACAAACTGGCCGACCTCAGGGCCCGCAAGATCGGCTTCGTGTTCCAGATGCATAACCTGATCCCCAACCTGACGGCGCTCGAGAACGTCATGCTTCCCTTGCGCTACGCCAGGCTTGACGATCGAAAAGCGCGGGCTCGGAGAGCGCTGGAGAAGGTCGGACTCGCCGACCGGACCAACCATCGGGCCACACAGCTTTCCGGCGGGCAGCGGCAGCGAGTTGCCATCGCCCGGGCGCTGGCTACCGAGCCGGCTATCGTTCTGGCCGACGAGCCCACGGGTGCTCTCGACAGCAGGTCAAGCAAGCAAGTCATAGGCTTGATGAAGCAGCTCAACCGGGAGACCGGCCAGACGTTCGTCATCGTCACCCACGATCCCGAAGTTGCAGCGGCGACGGGCAGATCGGTCGTTCTCAACGACGGTCGTGTGGAGCGTGAAGTTCAGCGGCGGGACCAGGCCGACGAGATTGACGCGCCACAGACAGAAGCCGCGTGAAGGACACTAAAGCCCTGATGGCGCAAAGGAGACGTAACGGCAGGAGAACACTGTAGGACGATGCCTGATGATTGGCCTGCCGAGAACGAACCGGGTAGTCGCGAGGTTCGTTTTTGGCACGGCAAAGCGTATCATCAGGCAAACGAGAATGGCCGCCGCGTCGATAGGCCAGCTCGAAGGACTTTGTCAGACATGGCGCAAAAGCGCTCGCCCGCCGCCCTACCTTGCCCACCGCAAGGGCGGCTGATCGTGGTTGCGGCTCCAGCCGGCCAGAGGGCGGTGTCCGGTGTGGCGGCCATACCGCTGATTTACCCTGACTCCCGAAAATTGATGGGGCCGGCGGTGCGGGGCCTCCAGCTCAACGGAGGGCAGCTCCTCGCCAGCGAATGTGCGATGGTCTCGGGTCTGGCGCCGATCAGATGAGACAGACACTCGGACGCCGGTTACCGTCGTCGATCCGGTGGAAGTTCGCGACGGCGACAACCCTGTTGATCCTGTTTTCCGTTGCCATCTGTGTAGGCGGCGCGACGCTGTTCCTCCGACAAAGCCTGACCGACCGGGCGCACGCGGAGCTGCAGCGAAACCTGGCAGGAGTGCAGGCATACCTCAAGACCGAGAGGTCTGATCTGCTGGGTACCGCGCAGTTGATCGCCTCGGACAACACCGTGCGGTCAGATCTTAGCGCACGGCGGCGCCGGCAGATGATTCTCCGGCTGATCCCGTACTACGCCGATCTCAACGTCGACGTCATGGATATCGTCGACTCCTCGGGACGCGTGTATATTCGCATGGAGAACCTGGTGGCGCAGGGAGACCGCCGGGCGAGCCAGACAAATGTCCGGGCCGCCCTCGCCGGCCGATCGGTTACCGGGGTCGAATACGACCAGCCTGTGCCGGGGTCGCCGGGCGCCTACGCCTTGAGCGCCACCGTGCCGATCTCGCTGGCTCGTGGAGGCGGGGTGCTCGTGCTCGGCCGGCAAATCGACACACTTCTCGCGCGTGATATCGGCCACGCGGTGGACGCGGACGTCAATCTCGTCGTCGGAAACCAGCGAATAGGCACGACTCTGACGGATGCGCACGGCCTTCCGGTTACGGGTATTCCCGAGCCGGCGTCGGTTCTGCGACGAATCGCGTCGGGAAAGGTGAGTATAGCGAATGCATCCGAGTCGGGACCGGTCATATCGGGCATCGTGCCGCTGAGGTCGGCCGACGGGAAACCGCTCGGGGCGGTCGAGGTCGTGAGCAAGCTCGATCCGGTCTACGCTTTGGTCGTACAGCTTTCCTGGGTGCTGGTAGCGCTTGGAGCCGCCGTCGTGTTGCTGGGGGTGGGGCTGGCGCTGGCGATGGCGGGCCGCCTGACGGGGCGTCTGTCCGGTCTCGAAACCGCTGCGGCCACGATCGCGGATCGCGTGGAGCAGGATCTTCCGCTTGACGAGCAGGCGCTGCAGGTACATGTCACGGGAACCGATGAGGTGGCGTCCCTGGCCGCCTCGGTGCGGGCGATGACGGTGGCGCTCGACGAGAGGATGAAAGTCAATCAGCGGCTTTTCGCCGAGTCACAGCGGCGTGCCCGAGACAGGCTGCAGGCGACCGAGGTGCAGTACGAGGGAATCTTTGAGGCAACCGGAGACGGGTTGATCATTGGTGATCTAGAGGGCATGGTCGTCGAGGCCAATCCGGCCGCATGCGAGATGCTCGGATACGGCCGTGACGAGCTGATCGGCATGGACCTCGCCGATACTGTGCGAGATGCGGATCAAAGGGTTCTGGCGGGTTTTGCCGGCTCGGTCCGGGCCGGTGACCGATTTGAGGGCAACGTCGTCAGTCTGCGGAAAGACGGCTCCAGCTTCAGTGCCGACGTACATGGGACCCCCTTCTTGTTTAGAGGCGTGCCGCACGTGCTGATCGTCAGCCGCGACGTTACGGAGCAGGTTGAAGCGTATCAGATGCTGGAGCAGCGCGTCGCGGAACGGACCAAAGAGATACGAACCATGCTGGACGTCTCGCATAATGTCGCCGCGACGTTGGAGCTCAGGCCGCTGCTCGGCCTGCTGCTCGAGGGCCTTTCGGAGGTTCTCGAGTATGATGGAGCCGCGATCTCGACCGTCGACGACCAGGGGCTGAAGATCGCGGAGTACCGAGGGCCGGTAACCGCCGCAGCCACGGGGGACATGGAGCGCTCGCTGGAGGCGCTGGCCGAGCGGGAGACGGTCCGTGCCGGCGAGCCCATCATCATAGACGACACGAGGGACGGATCGGACTGGGCCACGTTCTTTCGGGAGTCGATTGGCGCCGGCCTGGACTCGAACTTTTCTCACGTGCGGTCGTTCATGGCCGTGCCGCTCATACTCGGGGACCGGTTTACGGGACTGCTCACACTGGCCCACAGGCAGCCCGGTTACTATTCCACAGAACAGCTGCGGCTGGCGTCCGCGATGGCGGATCAAGCGGTGGTGGCGATCGAAAACGCGCGACTCTACGAGCAAGCCCAGCACGTGGCGGCCCACGAAGAGCGATCGCGGCTGGCTCGGGAGCTGCACGACTCGGTGACGCAGGCCTTGTTCTCCATGACCTTGCACGCCCGGGCGGCACAGATGGCGGCCAGGAACGCCAAGGTCGATCCCGAGGGCGCGGTCGCATCCAATCTGGAGCAGCTGAGCCAGCTCACGCAGGCGGCCCTGGCCGAGATGCGAGCGCTGATATTCGAGCTACGGCCCGACGCGCTTCAGGAGGAGGGGCTGGCGGCGGCACTGAGAAAGCATGCGGCAGCGTTGTCGGCCCGTTCGGGAACGACGATCGAGGTGCAAGCGCCTGATGGAAGGATTGGACTAGCGCCGGCCACGGAGGAACATCTGTACGGAATCGCCCGCGAGGCGCTGCACAACGCCGTGAAGCACTCAGGTTCGGAGACGGTTTGCGTGCAGCTTACAGTCGAGGGCACGATGTTGCGGCTCACGGTTTCGGACCGCGGTGGGGGCTTCGATGCCTCGATCTCGCGCCCGGGCCACCTTGGAATGAAGACAATGCGGGAGCGGGCTCGAATGCTCGGGGGCGAGCTCACCGTCGAGAGCTCGTCGGGCCAAGGCACGACGATTAGAGTGACGGTTTTGCACGGCGTCGAACAGGATGCCGAGGATCTGGTGGTCGGCGCGGGGGCCTAGGAACTATGGTGCTCAGCACGATTGGAGTGAAGGAATGACGCGAATAGAAGACCACAGCGAAGACGGCACACCCATTCACGTGTTCCTGGTCGACGACCACGGAATTGTTCGCACTGGAATGCGGGCCTACTTGGGCATGCTCGACGATATCGAGGTCGTGGGCGAGGCGGCCGACGGACAGCAGGCTCTCGACATCCTGCACGGAATGGAGATCGACCGCAAACTTCCAGACGTAGTGATGATGGACCTGGTCATGCCGCGCATGGACGGCATCACCGCGACCGCCGCCATTCGGGGACGTTATCCCGGGGTCGAGGTCGTGGCGTTGACCAGCTTTATAGAGGAAGACAAGGTCCATGCAGCGCTGGAGGCCGGAGCGGCAGGGTACCTGTTGAAAGATGCCGACGCCGACGAGGTGGCGGCGGCCATCAGATCGGCCCATCAGGGAGAGATGCACCTTGATCCAGCCGTCGCCAAGCGCCTGATGCACTCGCTCCGGTCGCCCAAGACCACCGATCTGGTCGAGCCGCTAACCGAGCGCGAGCGGGAGGTGCTGATCCTGGTCGCGCGTGGCCGAGCCAACAAGGAGATCGCGCGCGAGCTGGGAATCAGCGAGCGCACCGTGCGAACTCACGTCAGCAACATCCTGGCCAAGCTGGAGCTGTCTTCCAGGACCCAGGCGGCACTCTATGCGGTTCGCGAAGGCATGGTTCCGAAGCAGGATTAGCTCGACGGCTTCAAGCTCCTGAGGACACAGAACTCGTTGCCCTCGGGATCGGCCAGGACGACCCATGACCGCTCGCCCTGGCCGACGTCGGCACGCGTGGCGCCAAGGGCGAGGAGTCTATCGACCTCCTCCTCCTGGGTAGTGTCGACGGGACTGACGTCGATATGGATGCGGTTCTTTACCGTTTTGCGTTCGGGGACGGTCACGAAGACGATCGTGGGGACCGGGGGAGCTTCTCGAACGTGCTCGACGGCAAGCTCGGCAGCGCCGATCTCGATAAGGTCGTCCTCTTTTTCCAGGATCCGGTATCCGAGGACGGCGCACCAGAACGAGGCCATCTTCTCGAGGTCGGTGCAGTCGACGATGAGCTCGGTAAACCTACTGGTCATACCGAATGATCGCATAGGATGTTTTTTTAGGAACGTGCGAAGACGCACGGTTCGGGCCGGGCGCTTGGGGAGTGACGCGTTTCTTCCCATCGGCACCATTGCGTCATGCCCGAAACATCAGCTATTAGCGAGGGATAAAGCAGGTCGAGAACCGATGCCGCGGTGTGTCGCCCGCGCCTAGGCTTGAGGGCCAGGAGTGCTTCGGCATTCTTCCACTCCGGCGGGGAGGCACATTGATGACGACGCACCACGGACATCACCTGCCGTCGATAGTCCTTGCTGCCCTCGGTGCTTATGTCGTGGCGCTCCGCCCCAAACAGCTGAGGTGGGGAACCGTGGGTCACGAAGCCGGCCAGGAATTGCCGGGCGATGACATTATTCCATTCCCTAGTCTCACCGCAACTCGGGCTATCTCAATCGAGTGCGCACCCGATGCAGTCTGGCCATGGATTGCGCAGCTGGGGCAGGGCCGCGGCGGTTTCTACAGTTACGACACGCTCGAGAATCTGGTGGGTTGTGACATCCACAGCGCACAACGTGTAGTGCCCGAATGGCAGAGCATTGGGGCCGGCGATCAGGTGCGCCTGGCGCCCGAGGTTCGGCTTGACGTGGTCGTTGCCGATCCTGAACGCGCTCTCGTCCTTCGCGGAGGGGTGCCGATGGGCGCCTCGCCGCCATACGACTTTACGTGGACGTTCGCTCTTCGTCCTCGGTCCGACGGTCGAACGCGGTTGCTGATACGCGAGCGCTACCTCTACAAAAAGTGGTGGACGCCGGTCGTGGTCGAGCCGGTGGAAGCCATCAGCTTTTTGATGACGCAAAAGATGTTGCGTGGAGTCAGGGACCGAGCGGAGCGTCTCGCGGGCGCGGCGTTGTCTACTAGCTGAGGTTGGTGCCTGCCGTCGCCATAGGACGGATCTCATACGCACACACGTGGCCCGAGGCCAGTCGGTGGGCAATGCGCGTCACCTCGGCCTCAGGAACAGCGTCTTTTAGGAACTGGAGCTCGCTGCCGCAGGCGTGTCCGTACTTACGGGCGACATTGAGCACGGCGCAGTTGTACTCGGTGATGACGAAACAGCCGTCGTCACGCCTCGCGAAGTCCGCGAGGTAGCCATCCTCGTCGAGGATCTGGGCGATGGCCCGGATCTTCTCCTCGAACGGCAGTCCGGCGACGCGGCGTTGGGCGTCTTGCAGGCGTCGATCCGACCGGCGGTCGAAGATCCGGTTGAGCATCTCCGGGTCTTCATCCTCGACATACTGCAGCAGCTCGTTGGTCAGCTCAGCGTAGTTGCGGGGAAACAGGGCTATCGCCGGCGGCCGTGAGAGAGTACACGAATCGGGGACGTCCCCGTCCATCCCGCTGTCCCCGTTTCTGGATGAGTCCGTCGTGCTCCAGAGACGATAAATGCTGCCGCGTGCCCGTCGATGTGATGCCCAGCTCGGCGGCAAGCTGCTCGGAGCCGGCCTCCCCGTCGCGTTTGAGTCTGAGCAGGATGACGCGGCGGCTTTCCGGGAGGTTAGTCAGCGCCGGGTGCAGGGCTGTAGCCAAGAGAGTGTCCTGTGTTGAGTGGATGGCATTGGGTGTTGCGACACGAAATCGCTTCGTATCACCGAGGCGGCTGCCTCGTGACGCCCACATCTTTCCTCAGTATATTGATCTTCACCACATTTAACCAATTATGGAAAGTAAATGCTTGTTTAAATTGAGAAAGTGAGGTATGTTGTGGGTAAGAGGGTATTTGGAGGTCTTCATGAATAACGACGGACACCGCACGGCACTGATAACCGGCGCTTCCCGTGGGCTTGGACGGGCGCTGGCCGGCGCCTTGGCGGACAGAGGATGGAATCTGATCGTCACCGGTCGCCATGCCGGCGCGTTGCAGGCGATGCAGGAGGAGGAGTCGGGCCGCACCGGAGTGGTGGCCGTGGCCGGCGATGTGGCAGATCCCGGTCATCGCTCGCGCGTGCGTGAAGCGGCTCGTGAAGTGGGCGGCCTCGATGTCGTGGTTAACAATGCCAGCTCGCTCGGCGTGGCGCCTCTGCCGCCGCTGCTGGACTATCCGGTCGAAGACCTGGAGGAACTGTATCGGGTAAACGTGTTCGGGCCGCTGGCGCTGCTGCAGACGGTCAAGGATTTGTTGAAGCCCGGCGCCGTCATCGTCAACATCTCGAGTGATGCCGCCGTCGAAGCCTATGAGGGCTGGGGCGGCTACGGGTCGAGCAAGGCGGCGCTGGAGCAGCTTTCCGCCGTGCTGGCCGCGGAGAACCCCGGATGGCGGGTGTACTGGGTAGATCCCGGCGACATGCGGACACAGATGCAGCAGGACGCGTTCCCGGGAGAGGACATCAGTGACCGCCCGTTACCGGACGAGAGCGTGCCGGGCCTCTTGCGCCTGATCGACGGCGCTTTGCCGAGCGGGCGATATCAAGCAGCGTGATCTAGAGGCGTCCGGCGATTGACGGCCGGCGACGACGGTTGAATCTGGAGAGCAACGAGATGAACACGACAATGACCGATCGGCAAACCACCGTGGTGCCGCGCCAACCGATTGACGGGGAGGCGGACGCGCCTGATCCAGGCGTCTTCGATCCGGGCTTCACGCTGCCTACCGAGCTCGAGGCGGCAGAGCCGGCCGAAGCTCGAGGGATGCGACGCGATGACGTCAAGCTACTGGTCTCGTACCGGTCGACCGACCGCACCGTCCACAGCCGGTTTGCCGAAATCCCCTCATATCTCGATCCGGGCGATGTTCTGGTGATCAACACCAGCGGAACGATGAATGCCGCGATCGGAGCGACGAGACCAGACGGTACCCGGCTGGAGCTGCATCTCTCCACTCATCTCCCGGGCGACATGTGGACCGTGGAGCTGCGCGAGCCCATGGGAACGGCGACGCGGGCCTTTCGCGACGGTGTTGCGGGCGAATCACTGACTCTGGACGGTGGCGGCCGCGCCCTCGTCCACGCGCTGTACTCCTGCGGCTGTGATGGGCGAAGCGTGCCGGACACCAAGCGGCTCTGGCTGGCCACGCTCTATCTGGGTCTACCCGCCGTTGAGTACTTTGAGCAGCACGGATTCCCGATACGGTATGGGTATGTAAAAGAGCAATGGCCCGGGGAGGTCTATCAGACGGTCTACGCCACGGAGGTGGGCAGCGCCGAGATGCCGTCCGCCGGGAGAGCCTTTACTCCAGATCTCATGACCCGACTGTCGGCGCACGGTGTGCTGTTCGCCCCAGTGCTGCTGCATACCGGGGTCGCGAGTCTCGAGGATAATGAGCCGCCGTACGAGGAGTTCTACCGCGTGCCGCAAACCAGCGCCCGTACCGTCAACGCCGCGCGCCAGGCAGGCAACAGAGTTGTCGCCGTTGGCACCACGTCGATCAGGGCGCTGGAGACGGTTACCGGCGCCGACGGTCTTGTCTATCCGGGTGAAGGCTGGACCTGCCACGTGGTTGGGCCACGGACGCCGATTCGGTCGGCGGACGCGCTGCTCACGGGGTTCCACGAGCCTCGCTCGTCACACCTGATGCTGTTGGAGGGGCTCGCTTCACGGTCTCACCTGGCCCTTACCTACCATGATGCTCTGGACCATGGATATCTCTGGCATGAGTTCGGCGACCTGCATCTCCTTCTCGAGTAGAGTTCGAGGTCGACCTATCCCCGCTGTTCAAAAAGGGGACTCCAGGGTTCGGCTCGCCGTGCGGAACCTGGGTGCGTCTGGCAGGCTCGACTGCGGGAGATGGATTCGTCGGACTTCACAGGTATGACTTAACCGTCCAGTAACGATCCGTGGCTGGGCAAACTTGATCTACGTCAGACAGGTCGTCGCGGGCAATACGGATGCATGTAGCTAAGCGAAGACTCTTTGGAGACCTAGGGCCGACATGTATGACGCTCGAGGCCGTCGGTGGTCGCATAATGCCGAGTGAGGCAAGGGGCGGGTATAACCATATCTAGGATAGGGATGCCCCGACCCTCTATTCCGTCGAGCCTGCGAAACCGTTCTTTGTTGACGCTGTGCCTGGCGGTGCTGGGCGTCAGGCATGCCTCTACGCCGTGGTGTCCCCGGCGGTCGACTCGCACCTGGTGCGTTCTTCACCATCCAGGGCTCGCGGCAGGGCCCAGAGCCACGTACGTGGCCATTGGGTTGATTGGAGCCTTTGCCGGGGCGACGGTATTCACGCCCCTGTACTCCATCGACTACCGCCTACCGTTGATAGGACTGGCGGGAGGGTATGCCGTGTGCGTTTCGATCGGCGGTTTTCTCATGCGTATCGCCGAGCGACGATACGCACCGGCTTCGGACCGGCTCCGGGTCGTGGGATAGGTGGCGAACTGACGGATGGAGCGCCGGATCGTCTCTGAGATATCGCTCGGGCGGCCTCATACCGGGTCTCGCACCACCGGCATTTGACGGCTGTCGAGGGAAGTGTACTCACCATCCCGAGCTCCGGCTGAAGGGCGGACCGGCTCTCGTGTTCCCAAATTGGGCGTTAGCCCGCCGCGGGTGCCTCGGTTGCGGAACCTCAACCCAGGTTTCCCGTTAAATCACGGAATCTTAACCAGGACCGCAACCTTTTATTAACCTGACCCGGATACATTGATAGTGTTCTTAACGAATCCACTTGCCAGTCCCGCGAGAGCGGGGCTGGCACCCTTCCCCAAAAAATCGAAGCCACACAAAGTATTTGTGTGGCTCTTTTGTTTGGGCAATAGATGCTTTAATCAAGCATGAGTGTTCCCCGATTCCGCACCACGCCCTTCTATAACGGCTTCAGCAGCTTCAAAGCGGCTTTCCCGTCTCTCTACGATGCGCTGATCGAGTGGGAGGAGCTGACCGGTCCGGACGACAGCACCAAGCATCGCAACAAGCGGAAGATGGGTTTCAGGCGCGGCAACTTCAACCGCGGGCTTGTCCTGTGCGGCAACGAGCACTGCTGGGAGGGCGGCTATCAGGTCGATCGGGTGATTAACAGCATGCTCGAGACCGGCCAGAACGAGAAGACGGGCGTGCTGTACTGCAGTGGGCGCGTTCTGGGAGAAGAGGCTCGACGGGCCACGCGCTGCCGTCACCGGATGAATTATCGGGTGACGCTCGAGTAAGCGGCACAATCGAGGACGCGCCGCCTGAGGGCTCGATCGCTCTGCATCGACCGGGACGAGACGCGGACGATGCGATGCACGTTCGAGCGGTCTCGCCGATGTGAAGCAGGTTTAGCGATTGGTTTCGCGCCTGACGAACAGGGCTGTTCCCGTCAGCATGAATACCGCGAACATCGCGGCCATCACCACTATGTTGGTCAAGGGCGCGAATAGCACGACCTGATTGTAGGCAGGGGCGCCAAAGTAGAGGACGCCGCGAAGTAAGTCGACGACATAGCGAAGCGGCGAAAGCAACGAGAGGATCTCGAGGTACCAGGGCAGCCGGTTGATGGGATTGAAGACGCCCGCCAGGAAGAGCTGCGGCAACAGCACGAAATTGAATAGTTGATTGGCGGCTTGCTGGGAGTTGATCACGGTCATGGCGAGCAGGCCGACTGACCCGCCGAGCAGACAAGCTGCGACGGCGGCGATCAAGATCAAGCCGAGGCGTTCGGGCGGGATGCTCACCCTAAGGATCAGCGCGAGGAGTATCAAGGGAACCGTCTGTGCCATGGCGACCACCGCCTCGCCGACGATCTTGCCGAATACGATGGCATAGCGGGAGATCGGCGCCACGAAAATCTCCTGGGCGAAGTCGTTCTGACGGTCTTCCAGCAGTGACGCCACACCCTGCATCGACGATTGGAATATCGTCATACCGAGAACACCGGTGAAGATGAAGCTCGTGAAATTGAACCTGATCCTTCCCCCGAGGTTCAGCTGCAGCGTGCCGGCCAGCAAGACGATGAGCAGGAACGGAACGAGGAACGACAGAATCACCCGGCTGGGATCTCGCAGAAATTTGAGGACGTCGCGAGTGGCGATGGCCGCGATGGCCCCAGCCTCACTCATCGCCGATGATGCGCAGATACACGTCCTCGAGGCTCCGTTCCCGCGTTCGCATCACCGTGAGGGGCGTGTCGAGAGAGCGGACGATCTCGTACGCGGACCGACCTTCGACGGAGATCAGGACGTGACCGTTTTCCGTAAACGTCAGGTTGCGGTTCAGTAGCTCACGTCGCAACGCTTCTCTATCGGCAGCGTCGACCTCGAGCACCTCACCTCCGAGCTGAGCCTTGATATCGCCGGGTGGTCCCTTGGCCGCCACGCGCCCGCGGTCGAGGATCAGTATGCGATCGGCATCCTCGGCTTCTTCGAGGTAGTGGGTGGTCAAGATAATCGTGGTATCGTAGCCGCGGCGAATATCTGAGAGGTAGGCCCACAGGCTGCGGCGGCTTGCGGGATCGAGGCCACCGGTGGGCTCGTCGAGGAAGAGGATGCGGGGCCGGTGCATCAGGCTGCGAACGATCTCGAGCTTGCGGCGCATACCGCCGGAGAGCTTACGGACTGGTTGGAACAGAGCAGACTCCATCGACAGCACGCCGGCCACGTCCGAGATGTGGCGCCGGTACTCCGCGGGCATCAGACGGTACGACGGCCGGTAGGGATACAGGCCGTACAGGATCGCGTGCAGCCTGATGTTCTCCTCACCGGATAGGTTCATGTCCAGACTCGGGTTCTGGAAGATGATCCCCATCATGGCACGGGCGGCGGCGGGATCGCGTTGTACGTCGAAGCCGCCGACGCTGATGGTGCCTGACGTGGGGGAGAGCGTTGTGGTCAGGATGGAGATGGTGGTGGTCTTGCCGGCGCCGTTCGGCCCGAGCAGCGCAAAGAACTCGCCTGAGTCCGCCGAGAAGCTGACGCCGTCGACGGCGTTGCGGTCCGCCCCGCGATATCGCTTGACCAGATCATTGACGTCAAGCATCGTCGAGGAGTCGAGCAAAGGCGTCGACGTATGACGGGTCTCCACATTTGCGCCGCAGCAGCCAGTACTCCGCTCCCCAGAAGAGGTAGGCGAAAAGGTCGAAGTCTTCGCCTCCCTTCCAGCTCATGCACTGGTTGTAGTTCTCGATCAGGTGCTCGGGCAGGCAGCTATACATCGCCCTCGCCTTTGGGTTAGGAGGCGTGGTCACGGCCTCCCAGGGCTCGGACTGTCCTTCAGAAATCATGACCGTCTGCGCTTCCGCACGGGCGCCGTTGAGAAGCCGCTTTCTGTGCGCAGACTGCCACGGGGTGCGGCTGCCCGACAGGTACACGGACGTCTGGCCGGCGCTGAGCAAGGCGTGACGCGGATAGAAGTCGATGCCCAAAATGTCGGCTTCGCTGCGGGCGACCGACAGAGAATCACCCTGATCTCTGGTCCGCCACCACTGCTGAATGCGTACCGGAAGCGAGGTGGGCAGGAAGCCGTTCATCACGATCGGTCTCGAACGGTCGGCGTCGCGGACCGCCGCGACCTCTTCGCGTACAAAATCGAGTGACAGCCGCCACGAATGCTCCAATCCGAGAGGATCGACGGCTTCGTGCTCGACCTGCCAGGCGACGACAGCCGGGCGATCGCGATAGCGCTCTACGATGCGGCTGATGAACTCGGTCGCGCACGCGAGCACGTGCTGATGCCCGGCCGGATCGACGAGGCTTCCCTCCGGAAAGGGAACCGGTAGCCGGTGGTCGGGGACGAAGTACTCGGGGTAACCGAAGTTCTTTATGGCGCCGGCAGACAGGATGATCTGCTTCCCCGCCCGTTCGGCGGCATCGACCTGCCGGTCGAGCTCGTCGGGCCTGAATATGCCCGGACCGGGTTCGATGCGATTCCAGTACGCTGCCAGGCGGATGAGCTGGAAGGGAAACTCGAGCAGGCTGTTCAGGGTTTCCATCACGTCCAGTCCGAGGGTTTCGGCTTGAAGCGGCCGGAAGCTGATGCCGAGAAGCGTCGAGCGACGGGGTGTGATCGGGATCTCGTGCCACCGCAGAGTAAGTGGACGCGTGGCTTTCTTGATGCGCAGCTCCGAGGCAAAGGGGATGGCTACAGCACCGAGTGCGCCCGAAGCGAGTGCGGCGACACGGACCGCCCTGCTCATGCGGCGGCTTCAGGACGTACGTGCCTGCTGCGTCGCCGTCCTACCCAGGCCAGCGGGGCCAGGAAGGTCCGGACGGTCCAGGCCGGCACGTCGGGCACGGCCAGCTCTCGCTGGTATTCGATCAGGAAGACGGCTAGATCGGAGAGCCGGGGTGTGCGCAGGCCGGGGAAGCGCCGAACCACCTCCATAGCCGCGGTGTGTTCGAATGCCTCTTGCAGGCGAAGCGCGGGACGGGCCTCCACCCGAGCCAGCGAGACCTCCTGTCCCCGGTTGCCGAACCAGTGGGTGGTCCCGGGTGGCACGACAACCGTATCGCCGGGTCCGGCCACGATTTTGCGCCGGCGGCGGCCGACGCGGAAGTGCATCTGACCCTGCAGCACCGTGAACCGCTCCTCCTGATTGGGATGCACGTGACGCGCGGGCACGTGACCGCCGGGCGGCAGGAAGAGATCGAAGGACAGCAGCCGGCCTCCGGTTTGGGCCGCGTCCTGCCGGATGATGATACGTTCGCCGCTGATAGGGTTGTAGATCTCGCGATCCGCCGGCCTGGATTGCTCCATCGACCCGAGCGAGCAGATGGAAGCTCGCGCCGGACTGCTGTCGAGCGCGGCGACGATCTGCTCCGCGGTGCGGCGGCCGGCGCCCCGCCACCAGGTAGCCACGCTCGAGTCGCCAGCAATCCGTGATTGCGAAGCCAGGGTGACAGCCGGTGCGATGTGGTCGACATCCGGAACATAGCGGGCCGAACCGCATCGCGCGGCCAGCGCGACGTTGCCCGTCTCCTGATCTTCCAGCGCCTGATACATGACGAGGGGGCGCGCCTGGCTGAGCGCCTCGGCCACCGTTGTAGGACCTGCTTTCGTGACCACGACGCTACTGGCACGCATCAAGGCGGCGATGTCGTCCCGCCAGCCTAGCACCGTTGCTTGCGAGCCGAGAACGTGGGCGAGACGGTGCTGCAGTCTGGTGTTTCGACCACAGACCACGGTGAGGTCGTGCGACGCGTCCGACGCCGCGAGCTCATACGCCACGGCCTCGAGTCGCCGCGACGGCCGCCCACCCCCCAGGAGCAGGACGCGGGGACGGCCGCTCATAGGGGGATCGGGTGCCGCAGCTCCGAACGCAGCTCGTAAGGGAAGGCCCGTCACCCGGACCCTCTCCGGATCGATGCCTCGGGCCGTCAACGCTTCGGCGGCATCTGAGGTGGCGACGTAGTATTGACGTACCTGCTCTGATGCCCAGGACTGGTGAACCGTCGCCAGGTCGGTGACGACGCAATGCAGCGGCGGACGATGCTGAGCATTTCGTAGGATGGCGGCGGCGAGCTGCGTGCAAATCGGGTGAACCGAAATGACGAGGCCCGGCTGCATCGCGCCGAGTGTGGCTCGGAGCCGGTGCTCCCACGGCCACGCGGTCCCTGTTCCCAGCCGGACGGCGCAGTCGCGGTTGGTCGTTCGATAGAACAGCCTCCACAGCCATGGAGCGTACTCGACGGTTGCGTCGTACCAGTCGGGCAGGCACGGTTTCGTGCCGGCCAGGACATCGTGAACGCGCACTCTAAGGTCTGGAGCGATCTTGTTCAGTGCCTCGCTGAAGGGCTGCGGCGACGCTGTTATGACCGGCTCCCGTCGACGCGGTCAGGATCAAGATTTCGGCTCGCTGCCTCTTCCCGGCGACGCTGTCGGCATGTGGTGCTCGGGAGCGAGTCGGTACGATAGTCATGCATGGGTCACCTTCGTTTCGGGGTGGTATGAGGGGCTCTGAAGGGCGGCTCGAACCGGCGGCTGCAGCAGCAACGTCAGCCCGGCAAGGGCCAACAGCAGCATGACCCCATGATAGGCAAGGTTCAACATTGTTGCGGCGAGGCAAAAGATTGCGGCCTCGAGGATCACGATCGCACGGAGCACGGGGACCCTATTCATGTGCCAGGGCTCCAAGTACGTCGAGCCGCCGGCCGCGCCGGCGGATGGCAGACAGGCAACCGGCGCCGGCGCGGGCCATGATGACGCCGGCGACCTGAATTGCCGGGACGGCCGACCTGCAGGTTATGTGTAGTCGACCCGAGGGAAGACATGAGCAGCATCAGGACCTCCTTTATACGAGTCACGAGAGGGCACTGCGGCGCTCGTAGTATTCCTCGGGAGAGATTTCTCCGTTGGCGAGTCGCTCGGCGAGAATGTCTCGTGCTCGCTCGACGCCTGTAGGTTGGTGGGGCCGCGAGGAGGTGGTGGTATGGGTGAGGAGCCATACGACTACGGCTGCTACGCCGAGCCAGAAAAGGAGGGCAAAGGGTATCCACCACCAGCCGCCTCCATGCCAACCCCAGTTATGGGCCGGAGCTGCCTGCACCGCTGTCAGGATCATCGGTATCGCCATCGTTCGTTCCTTTCAAATGAATTCGGCTCACCGGGGCTGTCCGGTTACCCCGTTCCGGCCGCCACCATCGACGGCCACACATTCATCGTCGGCGGCAAACCTCACCAACTCGTTGACCCGGCGTCACCGAGCGGTCACGGAAAAGTCACAAAACGATCAACGAGGGCCACCGGGGCCGAAAATTCGCCGAAAAGGTGGCAGGATGAGGTATGAGCGTCGAGCGGAGTTCGGGCAACCCGGGATCAAGGGCCGCGGGATATGCTCCGTCCGATAAGCGAATACTGGTCGTCGACGACGACCGGTCGATCGTCTCGCTGATGCGGGACTTTCTGGCGGCGGAGGGCTTCATGGTCGAGGTCGCCCTCAATGCATGGGACGCGCAGCGCGTGCTGGACCAGTCGCCGGTTGATTGCGTCATCCTCGACGTAATGCTGCCGGGGGAGAGTGGGTTCGACCTCTGCCGTCGACTGCGGCATGCGAGCGACGTACCGATCCTCTTTTTGAGTGCTCGTTCCGAAGACTCCGACAAGTTGCGCGGGTTGGGGCTTGGCGGGGACGATTACATTGTCAAGTCGGCCACGCCGGCCGAGGTGGTCGCGCGCGTCAAGGCCGTGCTGCGCCGGTCGATGCGAGGCGAGGAAGCGCCGCGTGCGGTTATGGACTTCGGGCATCTCGTGCTCGACGTGCGGGCGCGATTGGCGTGGGCCGGAGGAGAGATCGTGGAGCTGACCCCGCGGGAGTTCGACCTCCTATGGCTTCTCGCCGAGCGTCCGCGACAGGTCTTCACGTACGAGCAATTGCTGGAGAGACTTTGGGAGGGGGTCGGAGACCGCCACACGGTTACCGTGCATGTCAGGCGAATACGGGAGAAGATCGAGCCCGACGCCAACAACCCTACCTATATAGTCACTGTTTGGGGAGTTGGCTACCGGTTCGAGGGTGCTCCGCGATGAGGCGCGAACCGGGGAGCCTGCCTATTCGCGGGTGGCTGGCGCTTGCGCTTGCCCTGACGTTCGCGGTCCCTGCCGTAGTCACGGTCGTGGTGGGGATGACACAGTTTGGCGCCGCGTGGCACACGAGCGCCGGAGCGGCCGATATCATCCGCAACGGGTCGGCGCATTGGAGCAGTCCTGCGTGGCAGGCGGCGACGCGTCGATCACTGCACCCTGCAGGCGTCGATTTTGTGCTGGTCGAGAGCGGCCATACGATCTACCGCAGCACCCCGGATCCTTTCCGGGGGTCGGCGGCCAACAACCAGCGGACGGTGCAGGAGATCGTGATTCCGGGAAGCCCGAGGCGGTTCGCCTACATCTACGGTCAAGGCTGGGGCTGGGGAGGAGGAGGGCCGGGCGGCGCCTTCTGGCTGGTGCCGGTTGCGGGATTGACGGCACTCTTGTTGACGCTCGCAGGGATTGGATGGTTTCTCCGGCGAACGCTCATCGCACCTCTCGCAGCCACCAGCCGCGCGGCTGGGCAGGTTGCCGCTGGAGACCTCGACATCGCGCTGCCGACCTCGCGGGTGCGGGAGGTCGCCGAGCTCAATGCTGCCTTCCTGGCAATGAGCGCCGAGCTGCGGGCCTCGCTACTCAGGCAAGCCGCGACAGAGGAGGAGCGCAGGCTGTTCGTCAGCGCTATCGCGCACGATCTTCGCACGCCGTTATTTTCCCTTCGAGGCTATCTGGAGGGTTTAGAGGAAGGCATAGCCGCTACCCCCGAAAAGGTGGCCGAGTATGTACGAATCAGCCGGGAGAAGGCCGATGTTCTCGAGCGGCTGATCGCCGACCTATTCGCGTACGCCAGGATCGAGTACCTGGAGCAGACGCTGCGGCGCACGCCGCTCGAGCTGGACGAGGTGCTGCAGAGGGTCGTCGAGGGGCGCGGACGAGACGCCGCCGTGAAGGGAGTGAAGCTGGATCTCACCGGCGGCCCGCGAAGCTGCGTGGTGGAAGGCGATGCACAGCTACTGGAGCGAGCGATAGAGAACGTGCTCGACAATGCCCTGCGGCACACGCCGGCGGGAGGCACGATCGATCGCGGAATGGCATGCCCGAGAGGGCGCGGCGACCTTTACGATCTCCGACGATGGTCCCGGAATCGACCCGCGAGATCTGCCGCACGTGTTCGAGCCGATGTACCGGGCGGACCCGTCGCGCAGCTCAGAAACGGGTGGGGCCGGTCTCGGTCTGGCAATAGCCCGCCGGATCGTACGAGCCCACGGGGGTGACCTGAGCGCCGCGAACCGTGCCACAGGCGGTGCGACCTTTACCGGACGCGTCCCGCTGTCGACCAACGTCGCCGCTCAAAAGGTACCGGAGCCTGCAGCCGATGTACCCGTCGGGCCTTAGAACCGCCGCTTAGCGGATCTAGAACCAGCCTCTGTCACTGGCGGACCACGCGTTAGCCATTAGTGCTCTAGGCTATTCGTTCCCAAGATCGCACTCGTGTGTCATAGCATGGCCTGCGCTCACTCCAGAGGCTTGGAGATCCTTGAGGACACGGAATCACGGGGGGCCGAGATATACCAGCAGTGGTATAGTCAGCACTTCTCAGGTCCGAGCTCAGGTTAGTCGTTTTCTCGGGGCACCGGGGGAACTGTTCCGACCAAGAGGCCGTGGTTCTCGAGCTGGGCTACCTATACGACGTTGTTGGAGAGTTCTTCCTCGGAGCTGGGCACCGGTGTGCCAGCGGGACGGCACAGGTGCCGCAGCGTCGATCCTGCACTAAACGGTGTTGACGCGGATTCGGGAACGATTCAGGAACGATTCAGGAACGCTCGATCCAGTAGGCTTTTCTCGATAGCTGCCTCGTGGAAAACCTTGGCATCGAACGAACGTGTTTCACCCACCGCGATCAAACGAACAATCCCGCTGCTAGTGAACAGGAGAACCTGATGGTGTCACGAATCTCGAGTACCACCTACGGCCCCCAGATGGCGACCGAAGGCAAAGAACGGCTGCAGGCGAGGAATCGGATGGAGAGAGTGGGAGCTCGATGGACGCCCCTCCGGTTCTGCAGACGAGCCGTCATACCTCGAAGGCTCAAGGGCCGGCAGGTAAGGCCTCCGAAAGCGAGTGGGTATCGCGGGATTGGATCCTCCAAGGCCGGACGTTGCCTTGGATTGCTCCTGACCCTCATCGCGGGGGCTGGTCTACTGCAGCCCGCCAGGTCGCAAGCGGCAGGTTCTTGGCAGCTCGGACCGGGTTTGACAACAGCCAGGGAGGGCTCTGGCTCCGTCACGGCCCCGTGCCCTTCGAATGTTCCGCCGACACCTTCGACCCTGGACTGCATGTACCTCATAGGCGGAGGAGATACCAGCGAAAACCCCTTGGCGTCGGTGCAGTATTATGACCCGAGCTCTGGCGGACCCTGGCAGACTCTTGAATCCTCCTTGAACCAGGCTCGGTCACAGCTGGCGGCCGTCACGGCTCCATGTCCCGCCTCCAGCCCTCCAGTGCCGTCTACCCACGTCTGCATCTACGCCGTGGGTGGGGAGACGACGTCGACCTCTCAGCTGGGCAGTGTCGAATACTACGATCCCAGTTCAGGAGTCGATGGGAGCTGGGAGACACTGGGAACGTTATTGCATGTGCCCCGGGCTTTCATCGGCGGTGCCGCAGCACCTTGTCCCAGTGTTAGTCCACCAATATCATCCACCGACACCTGCGTCTACGCCATCGGCGGCGGAACGCAGACATTTCTCGGCTTTGCCATTCTGAATAGCGTAGAGTACTACGATCCGAACACCGGGACAAGCGGGAGCTGGCAGGTACTCGGAAGCACGCTGCCGGGGGTTGGCCAGGTCGAGCTTGCGGCGTCGACAGGCCCCTGCCCCTCCGCCAGCCCTCCTGCACCCTCAACCGACACGTGCATCTACTCTGCCGGCGGGCTCACAACAAACAGCGGCAGTAACGTTTTCGTTTACCTCGCCAGTGTCTACTACTACGACCCAACTTCGGGGGCGTCCGGAACGTGGGGAAGCGCTCCCAATCTGAACACGGCGCGGTACGCACTTGGAGTTGCCACGGCTCCCTGCTCTGTCCCGTCCATGGCGATGTGCCTCTATGCGATCGGCGGGTGGGACTCGAACGGGAACAATCTGGCCAGCGTCGAGAGCTATGATCCAAGCAGTGGTCTTGCGGGCTCGTGGACCACGAGCACTCCCTCTCTGATCAGAGGTCGTGGCTACCCCGATGCAGCCGCGGCCCCTTGTCCATCGAGCAACCCACCCTCGCCCTCGAACGACCTGTGTCTCTACATTGCCGGAGGCATTGATGGCAGCACACATCCTGAATCGGTCCTCTCAGAGACGGAATACTACGGGGCAGGCACTCCCACCGCGGTCACTCTCACTCGAGCCCGTGCCCGACGATCCGGCTCTCATCTCGTGGTGTCGTGGCGCCTTTCGGTTCGGAGCGGAGTGGTTGGCTTCACGGTCTATGCCGCAGGGCACGAACTCACACACCGCCTCGTTCCGGTCCATGCGTCGCCACGCTATCAGGTGGCGACGCGGACAGAGCGCCGCGGACGCGTGACCATTCACGTTCTTCTGCGGGGAGGGTCATGGGCTATCGT
>CAWIIC010000005.1:0-912188 GCA_963836045.1 uncultured Pseudomonadota bacterium | reverse complement strand
CCTAGATCTTTCAATAAGGGTAGGGTAGCCCAGGCTGAATAGCAGAAAGCGCCCCGTCTCGACTGGGATAATGCGGTGAATCAAACCCATAATCCCGAACTCGGAGGGGCACTCTCTTGGTGAAATATAGCAGGCGACGACGGCTTCCAATAATCACCGCGGACGGCGAGGGGATCGTCAACCATACGGGAGGGCTTTTACTGAAAGAGCTGGCCGACCGGATGGGCTTGACCGACGATCTGGCGCACGCGTTGACGCGCGTGCGGGTGAGACGTTCGGTCTACGATCCAGCGGCAATACTTCGGGACATCGCCGTGATGTTGGCTACTGGTGGAGATTGCATTGCCGATCTGGCAGCGCTTCGAGGTCAGGCAACACTCTTCGGTGAGGTCGCTCCCGATGTAACGGCCTGGCGGGCCGTGAGGAACACGGCGCCCAAGTGCCTGGCGGGAATCAAAGCGGCGCGAGCCACCGCCCGAGCACGGGCATGGGCAGCAGGCGCAGCCCCGCAAGGTGAGATGGTCCTCGACTTCGATGCCACGCTAATCGAGTCGCATTCGGATAAGGAAGGGGCCCGGGGAACCTGGAAGCGAACCTTCGGCTTTCATCCACTGCTGTGCTACCTGGACGAGACGAGCGAGCCGTTAGCGGGGATTTTCCGCCCGGGCAATGCCAGTTCCGACAGTGCCGCCGACCACATTGCCGTGTTGGACGAAGCGCTTGCTCAGATTCCTTCTCCCTACCGAGAAAACCAGCCGATTCTCGCCCGGGCAGACTCCGCCGGTGGGAGCCATGACTTCGTCGATGCGCTACGGGAACGCGGTATCCGGTTCACGGTCGGCTTCCAGATGGGGGAGACGGTCAGAGAACACATCATGAGGACGCCGGAGTCAGCATGGATACCAGCACTGGATCAGGAGGGGGAAGAGCGCGAGGGGGCCGAGGTCTGCGAACTCCACTCGCTTGAGCTCGCTGGCTGGCCGGAGGGCACACGGGCCATCTGCCGCCGAGAGCGAGCGCACCCAGGTGCTCAGCTGAAGTTCTGGGAGGATCGGGGGATTCGGCATCAGGTGTTCATCACCGACCAGACCGACCAGGACATCGCGATCTTGGAGATGCGTCACCGACAGCGGGCACACGTCGAGGACCGGATACGCTGTGGTAAGGCAACCGGTCTGGAAGGCTTCCCGTCGCATTACTGGGAGTTCAACGAGGTCTGGCTGGAACTCATCCTGATCGCCCAGACACTGATCGCCTGGATGCAGCTGCTGTGCCTAACCGGCGAGGCGCGCGCGTGGGAGCCCAAGCGGCTGCGCTACCGGCTCTTGCACACTGCCGCTCAGGTCGTCCGAACCGGTCGTCGTGTCAGACTCCGTCTGCAACAAAGCTGGCCCTGGAGTTGGGAGCTGAGTCGAGCCTTCACCCGGCTCAGGCTATCTCGCCCGCCGCACCTTGACCTGAGGGCGCGCTTCTCCACGTATGTGCCCGCGCCTGACTACTAGCCTACCCCAAAATCCTGGGCTTGGGGAGGTTTGGGCCCAGAAGACCTGCTCTAACATCTGATTGAGACCACTGACCGCGGGACTCATCCTCACGTCCCAGGCACCCCTAGCGGTTTTACGGTCGCAGCGACTCACGGCACTGTTGATGTCACGGTTTTGCTACCTTAATGAAAGATCGAGGTTAGTGAGGCGGGACCAGACATTGCGCAAACCAGCCGCTGGTAACGGCGGGCAACCTGGTGGTTTGCTGGAGACCTCCGCTCCGACCGGACACACCCTCAACAAGCCACGTCTCCAGGCGATTTCTCCTCGAGCGGTGGTCAGCTTGTCGTGGCCACTTCATTTCGGGAAGCTTCAGTATGTAGCCTCAGACCCCGTAACGCACCTACGGGCCGTAATCGCCTGATGAGCGAGCTGCCCAGGAGGAGTTGTCAATGGAGACGCAGACCGACCTCGGCCTTGAGATCAAATCGCTTCGTCTTGTGGATACGCACGAGCACCTGTGGCCGGAAGATCATTGGGCAGGCGACAACGCAAAGCTGATCGAGCGGATGAAGGAGCGGGACGAGCCGGGCTGGGGTAACGACCGTCCCGACATCCTCCAGGATCTCTTTCTCAACTACGTGCGGAGCGATCTTGAGGTTGCGGGTGCCACAAAGGAGGCGACTCGGCGGCTGTTCGATCCGGCCGCCGGCGACATCGAGTCCCGTTTCGCAGGCATTCGTGATGCCTGGGAGGCAACTAAGCACACGGGCTACGGTGAGGCTGTTCGGCTGATCGCGCGCGAGGTTTATGGCCTTGACTCGATTACGGCTGAGGGGCTCGAGACTGCGCAGAGGAAGCTCGAGGAGCTCCGCCAGCCAGGCGAGCGGCTGCGGCTGTTGAGCGAGGTCGCTGGTCTTGATCATGTGCAGATCGATGACTTCCGTTGGGCGTGCGAGCCGGATGAGTCAGGGCCGGACTTCTTCCTCTCCGACCTCTCGTGGGCGAACTTCGCCAATGGCGACGTGCAAGCGGAGGAGCTTCACCAGGAGTTGGGTGTCGAGGTTTCCAACCTTGACGATTTGCGTGAGGCGATGGCGTCGCTCTTCCAGCGCTACGGGGCCTGCGCTGTCGCCGTTAAGGCGCAGCACGCGTACTGGCGCACCCTGCGTTGGGAGGAGCGGTCAGACGAGGAGGCGGCGCGCGCGCTGGCTGTCGTGTTGGCCGGCGGCGATGTGGAGGAGGCGACTCGGCTGGCGCTCGGTGACTGGTGCTGGGCGCGCGGGGTTGAGCTTGCGATCGAGCACAACCTGCCGTTCAAGCTGCACACTGGCTACCACGCGGGCACCCGGAAGATGCCGATCGATTGGGTCAGGGCAGGAAACCTCTGCCCGTTGCTTGCCCGCTATCCGGATGCGCGGTTCGTTTTGATGCACGCCGCCTACCCCTTCGGCGACGAACTAGTTTCGATTGCGAAGCACTACCCGAATGTCTGGGTCGATCTCTGCTGGGCCTGGTCAATCGACCCCTACAGCTCGACAGAGTTCGTCCGCCGCTTCTTGCACGCGGTTCCGAGCAACAAGTTGTTCGGGTTCGGCGGCGACACTCAGTGGCCAACCTCCGTTGTCGCCTACGCGGTTCAGGCGCGTCGCTGGTTCCAACGAGCGCTTGAGGCCGAGGTCGCCGAGGGCGACCTGACTGAGCAGGAGGCGATCGCAATCGCTCGGCGGCTGTTGCATGACAATCAGTACGCCTGCTTCGACATCGAGGGCACCCGCGCCGCTATTCGAGCGCGCCTTGCCACGGGCGAAGTTGCGTGAATGACCCCTAGCCGCACGTTGCGGCATGGCGAGAACCAAGAAGAGCTGGTCGAAAGATGAGCGTGCTCTTTCTTGACATCGATGGAACGCTTGCGTCGGGACCAGAGGTGAACCATCAGTCTGCGGCCCTCGGGGAGCATGATGATGTTCTCGATATGCAAGTGCCGATCGATGAGTTTCGGCAGCCAGGGTTCCAGGACTTGACGACTCCCCCAGGCGTAGTAGCGGTAGTGGGCCGCCGTTGCCGTTCGCCGCGGCCTGTCGAGACTGGTGCCGGTGTTTAAGGGCGACGATCCGCCAGCCTTCACTGCGCCTTGCAGAACTTGGTCGACGAGTTCACGTCACGTGATGTGCGCGGATGCGAATCTCGGTTGCTTGAGCGGTGCTATCTGGTGCGCCGGTTCGGCGAGTGCCTGCTCGCCGTCATGAAGACTGCCGGCCGGGCGTCACCGGTCAAGTCGCTTCAGTGCCCGCCGCAGTTGCTCATCGAGCCGCGAGAGTGAAAATTGATAGTTGGGTGCATGGCCCTGCCCTCGGTACGCGTCGAGGGCCACCGCGGCGTGGTGCCGTATGTTGAACACCCACATGACGTCGTACACGGCAAGTTCGTCGGAGGTATCACCGACGATGTCGGAGTATGCGCCGGCCAGGCGATCGGCGACATCAGGCCCGAGGAGGAGACACACGTCGGCCCTGCAATACGCGAGCTCAGACCATCGAGCGTCGAGTCGTGCTGCGCTCCAGTCGACGACACCGGTGATACGGCCGCGATGCCAGAGAACGTTGCCCGGATGGAAGTCCCCGTGAGTGAAGACGCGCTCGGCCGAAAGTGAAGGCAGACGTGCTGTGACGGCGCTGACTGCGGCTGCTGTCAGCGGATTGTGTTCTCCCGCTGGGGGTTGCCACGTCCCGGTCCGTGGGGGTCGCGGGAGCGCACCTTCGGCTCCGTCGAACGCCGTTTCGTGCAACTTGGCCAGCGTCTGCGCGAGGGCGGCGACCCACGAGTCGGCGTCTTTGGGGGTCACGTCTGGGCGCCCCGGCAACCGGGACATGACGACAGCGGGGCGCCCGAACCAGGCCGACTCCAGATCAGCCGCGATCGGCTTAGGCACCGGCGCCGGTACCCGCTGGGCAAACTCGAGACGACTCCACTCCAACGGCGCCGTGCCGTCACCGTCGCGGTAGAGCTTGACGGCCACTCTGCGCGGGGCTCGATCGAGTGTTACGTCGTAGGCATCGGTCCCCCCGGCTCCCCCCGTAAAGCGACGTAAGCGCGTTACCCGCGCTCCCGGTGCTACAGCTTCGGCCAACGCATTCCACCCAGGGTGTCTCGGCGACACGCGCCCCAGTGTCACAGATCGCGCCAGATCGTCCGCCTGGCCATCTTCCTGTCAAGGCAGCGGCGCGGAGCGGGCACTGGAGAGCTACTACACGAGGCCTTCGAGCAGGGCAAGCTCTCACACGAACGCTGCGAAGACCGGCTCACACGCCTCCAGCCCGCCTCGACGACCTCCACGCTCAGCAAGCCGAACTCGAGCTCGAAGCGCCGGGCGCCGCAAACAACGCACCCAAGTTAGTGGCGCGGCGCAAAGTTCGTCGTAACCAGCCTTCCTCCCAATCCAACGGCGTAGCAGAGACTCTTCGTCGGACACGCGAGTCCGGTGAACGATATGCTCCTCGACGCAGGATGAGTCAGGGCTGGGATCCACGTCCGGCCATCAAGCGTGCGGACGACGGCTCCGCCGCCGCCAACTGCCTCACAGTTGATTCCGTTGGCGCAGCTTACAGCGCTAAGAGGCGAGCCTAGCACCTGATCGGTCCAGAACGTCCCGTTGTTTGTTTTGAGGATCAGTCCGGTCGGCCCAAGCGGTTTGGCCGCTTTCGCGGACCCCACTGCGTAGCAGTGCGTCGGACTCGGGCAAGCAATCGAGGTTAGAGAGCCGCCAATCAGGCCGCGGGTGTTGGTGGAGGTCCACGACGACCCGTTAGTGGTTCTTATGATGCCGCCGGAGCTCTCGACGGCGTAGCAGACGGTAGTCGTGGGACACTTTATCCCGGTCAAGCGGCCGGTGGCCGGGGTTTTCAGCTTGACGACTTTCTTGAAATTCGTGACCTTAACCACCACTTTAGCCTTGGTAGTCGCGAAGCATAGGCTGCTGGAGGGACACGAGAGGCCGGTAACGTTGTTGGCGCCTGTTGAAAGTGATTTGTAGTGCAGTCCAGCGTCGTTGGATTCCCACAGTTTGCCGTGGACGCTGGCGGCAAAGCAGACGGATTTCGATGGGCATGACACTGCGGGAATGGTGCCTCGAGAGACCGGCGTCTTCGGGGCTATCCAGTTCCAGCCGTCAACGCTATTCAGTAAACGGCCGTTGGCTCCTGAAGCGTGGCACTCGAACCGGCCGGTGCACACCACTGCATTCAGATTGGTGTGGGATCCGCTGCCACTCGAGCACAGCCAGTTGGTTGGGACGGGGACGGGCGAGACAGGCTGACCGGCCAGCGCGCGGGTGAAGTTGTACCAATCGATCGAACCCCATCCAGTGGCCTGATCCCAACGCAGTCCAGCAGGGTAACCATTGGTTCCGCAGAGAGTGTCGTGGAAAGCGGCCTCGTACGAGGACGACCGGGCAATCCCGTAGATTCGCGGAGCGGCCCAGCCCATCGGCGCCTTATGGTCAAGCTCCAGGTAGTGGTTCGTGTCGGCGGCCAGCCCGGCAATAACCGGAGCGGAGAGACTGGTCCCGCCGACTATCTGATCGCTTCCGTTAGCCCAAACTTGCACTCCGGTATTGGGATCGCCGACCGCCGAGACATCGGGGAGAGCCCTCCCGCGGCAGGTCGCTACCGGAGAGACGCCGATCTGCCATGAGGGGCGCTTGAAAAAGGCGACACAGCCGCCACCACTGCCGGAAACGTCCGAGGTCAGGCTCCAGGTGGTTTCAGCCTTCCATCGGGAGGCGGACGCGTTCATCTGGAGATTTGTGCCTCCAACCGCCACGGCGTAGGGGCTGCTGGCCGGATATGACGACAGCCGGCAGTTGCTTGCCGGTTTATCGCAGCCTGAATTCAGAGCGTTGTCACCTGTCGCGAAGTAGAACGTGGTCCCGACAGCTACGGCCCGTTTAAGGCTGTTGGCTGTCGCTCGCACAAACGGATCTTTCGCGCTGTCCACTCCGGTATATCCCCAGCTATTGGTCACGATGTGAACGCTGGGGTCCGAGGCTGCTGCCGCGAGAGCGGCTTCGAGGCCGGACTCACTGCCGTCGTCTCCGAGCCAGAACTTGAGGTGGCTGTGCGGCGCCATCCCGTGAGCGTACTCCGCATCCAGAGCGTTCTCCGACACATCGGTGTCATTGTTGGCCCCACCGAATTGAATCCATTGGATCCTGTCGGGACCCGAGCAGCTCTTACAGGAGGAGATTCGAGGATCTACTCGATCGACCTGGGAGGTAAAGGAAGCGAAGTCGCTGTTGGGCACCTTTTGTCCGTACCCCGTAATACCTATCGTCTGGCCTGCCCCATCGATGGCGTGGCCGGCGACATCGTAGGCAGCCCGCAACTGGGAAGGCACATAGCCGTCGACTGGCGCGTCAAAGCGCCGGGTCTCGGGAGTAACCGGATGATACAGATTGTCCAAGCCGACGACGGTCTGAACGCCAAGGTCACGGGGCAACTTTGCCTCTGTCGCGTTGGCAAAGAATCTCCGGCTGCCTTGCCGGTACTTGTTTAGTCGAACGTCAAACGCCGCTTCCGCGGAAGCAGCGGAGCCATGAGTCAAGATCGCGAGCCCACCCGGGCTGGTGTACAGAACGCGGAGGCCATGGGCACGTGCCCACGATTGAACTCGACGTACGCGCGCAGGGCTGGGCGCAAACCGCACGTCAAACTGTGACTGGGTCAGGTAGTGGCCGCGGGAAGCGTCGCCCGCGATAAAACGGGCGAGGGCGCGGCTGTGACGGAGAGGCAAGCCGAGTGTCACCAGCATCGATGTGGAGGGGGGCAGCCTATCAATCTTTCTGGCGGTGCCCTCAGCGACGGGCTTTGGCGTGGAATACGAGACGATACGCGAACCGGCATCTGGCCGGAGAGCGGCCGGTGCAGAGGCACTAGTCGAGGCAGACGACCAGACTGACGGGACTGCCAGAAGGGCAAGAGCTAGCGCGAACGCCATGAGAGGGCGCAGGGGGAGGTGGGTCACGAAGTGGGCTCCTTGATCGAAGCGACGGCATCACGGGCCGCCTGCGTTTGTTTCGCTGTTTCTTTTAGCGTGACAGTATCCGGCGGCCGGACTCAAGTCCGGCGGCCGGGTACTCGCACGAATAAATGAGCAGCTATCTCAGCGGGCAGCGCTTCAGGATGACCGACCTGATTGGGGAGATGCAAATTAGATCGCCTACCCGACAGTTAGCGGACAGAAGGCGGGCGCTGCCCCTCGCCCTTGGTGCAGCGCCCTAGCTAGAAGGCCACTCTCGGTGCGAGTCTCTTGACAGTCCCGTTATTGAGAGTGGCGAAACGAGTCGGGTGTTTTTTCGTACTGCTGGTGGCACACGTCAGCAATGCAACGGAGACGGACGCCAGAGTCACGATCGGCACCCTCCACTTCACTCAATGGAACAAGCATGGATTTCTCGCCAATTCCAGCAATCCCTCCATGCGTAACTCGGAAATATCCGAGAGAAGTGTCCAAGGCGGGAGCATTGCCGCTGATCGGGCCGTAATCAGACACCTGAGTTGTGGAACGCTCAACTGTCCCGTGAGTTTTCGATTCCGCCCATACCTCGTCCACGGTGCCCAACTGCTCACCGTCCGCTGAGTAGACGTCCATACCTTTTTCGACGCTAAGAGCACTGGTTTCCATTTCGCCCTCCTCGCGAATTGAGTTGGCCAAGGGTAGGCAATTCGCGTGCCAGCGACCTGTGGAAGACTTCGCCAATGGAGCAGCGCAGACCACGAAGAGTTGACCGCCGAGCGACCCGATTGCGACCACGATGTTCGAGGCCCCTCCGTCGCTTCACATGGGCACGTCGGAGTACTTACACCGACATGGAAAGCAGCTCGTAGCAGTCCCGGCAGTAGGCAGCCCGCTGAGGAGTAGGCTGGTACGGTATGCGGGTGAGTGTGCCGCAGCCGTCGCAAACGGCTTCCTGCCATGCCGACCGGTCGCGCGTGATTTTCCGTTCTGCGCCACTGGAGTTTGAATTGTGACCGTTGTGCTTCCGGCCATTGCTACTGCTTGGCACGTGGTTGGTTCTCGGGCGCGATCCGCTTTTTGCATGCCCTCCGGTGGCGGCACTCGACGCTCTTGGTACGGCCACAGGAGCTTGTATCGCACGACGAGAATGCTTTGATGGCGTCGAGCCGGCAGACTTCGAGACACGCGGCGCAGACTGGAGCTCGCTGCCTGGCTGCCACTGGCGCTCGTTCACCTTCAGCCTGAGGGACGACTGCATGCTCAGCCAGCGCTTGCGATCCCTCGGGGTTACCAAGGTCATAGCTTCGCCCGCGCGCCCCATTCGGCCGGCGCGGCCGAGCCGGTGAGTGAGCAGCTCGGGCGAGTCGGGTAGGTCAAAGTTAATCACCCGGGCGATATTGGCGACATCAAGACCTCGAGCGGCAACATTGGTGGCGACCAAAATCTCTGGCCTACCGATACGGAAGCCGCGCATTACTCGCTCGCGTTCGGGTTGGGTCATGTTGCCGCGCAAACCTGCGACCACATAGTCGAGCGCAAGGAGCTGGGAGGCCAGCCGTTCGACCCCATCCTTGGTGCGGCAGAAGACGACGGAGCTGCCAGGGGAACCATCGAGCAGCTCACACAGGGCTGCTATCTTCTGTCCGTCGGGAACCATAATCGCGGTATGCTCGACGCTCTCAACTGGTCCCTTTCCGGGATCGATCTTTACAGTAACGGGATCCGATAGCTTTCGGCGAGCGATGCTCTCAACCCATTGGGGAATCGTTGCCGAGAATAGCGCCATTTGAGGCCGTTGAAGAATGCAGTCGAGAAGCTGGTCGACATCGGGGCCAAATCCCTCATCAAACATCTCGTCAGCCTCGTCGATCACCATGAAGCGAAGCTCGTTCAGACGGAGATTGCCACGAAACAAGAGGTCGAGCAAGCGTCCAGGAGTGCCTATGACCACCTGCGGACCGGAGGCCAGCAAGGTCTGCTGGTCGGCCACATCGCGGCCCCCATAGAGGAAGGCGCAACGGAGACGGTGCTCCTTTGAAAGGTCTTCTATGACCGAGCCGACCTGGAAGGCGAGCTCCCTGGTCGGCACGAGGACCAGGGCCTGCACCACTGAGAGGTCCGGGTCGCACAGCTCGACGAGGGGGATGGAAAAAGCCAGGGTTTTCCCGGAACCCGTTCGAGCCTGCCCGACCACGTCACGGCCCTCGAGCAAATGCGGCGTGGCTTCCGATTGAATGGGAGTCGGCTCGACTACCCCCATGGCAGCGAGAGCATCGAGCGTCTCCTGCCGAATGTTCATTTCACTGAATGTCAACGTATATCCTTATTTTTCGCTACTAATGTACTGATCTATACTACCATTGTGAATATTGGCAAGTCTATGGTAGTTGTCAATTGTCAGTCTTGAGTTGTCAGTCATTCATGTCGTTACGAACACCACGAAGTACGAAAGTAGAGCTGGTGGTTTCCAGACGCTGCACCTCAATTCGCCAGCATCATGCAACCGCCAACATCGCCGGGCCCCATAAATGTCGCGCTACGTTTGCAAGCAGTTTTCACTTTCCAGGGCGTAGACGTTTGCAACTTTAGGAGCCTCCATGGACAAGACTGCCTACCTCGCCGCCCTGCGCCTCGATACCGGTCGTATTGCGGAACTGGCTCGCGGTGACCTGTCGCCGTCGGTACCCGGGTGCCCCGGCTGGTCAGTCGGCGATTTAATGCTTCATCTAGGGGCGGTCTACGAGTGGGTGATCGCCGTGCTGACTTCAGATTCTGTAGAACGGAGCCACATCGAGGCGCTTTATGAGCGCGTGGTGGCTCGTCGTGAGCAGCGAAGCAAAGGCGGACTGGCAAGGTCTCCAGAAGTCGTGTCATGGTTCGAGGAGCAGGCGCAGCTGCTGCTGGGGAATTTGGATAGTCGAGCGGCAGGCGATGCGGTCTGGACTTGGTGGGACCGCGACCAAACGGCCGGATTCTGGCAGCGGCGGATGGCGCAGGAAACCGCGGTACACCTATGGGATGTTCTGTCGGCCTCTGGGCTGCAGGAGCCGATCGATCGTGATATGGCGGCGGATGGAATCGACGAAGCCCTCTTTGTTCACCTGCCGGCAGAGTATGTGGAGTCTGCGCCCGACGGACGTGATGAGACTTATCACTTTCATTGCAATGATGGCGACGGCGAATGGCTGGTGCGTTTCACTTCGGACGTCAGGGTGACGCGAGAACACGCGAAGGGCGACCTTGCCTTTAGCGGCACGGCTTCTGATCTTCTTCTGTTCTTGTGGAGGAGGATACCTGTCGAGAAGATCGCGGTCTTCGGCGACATAGGAGGACTCGATCGATATTTCGAGCTTCTCAGGGTTGACTCGTGAGTCGAGGTCGTCGCATTGCGTCATGTGAGGGCACGGGAGTTTTCAGTTATCAGTTTTCAGTTTTCAGTTCCAAGCGACCGCAACCGGCCGGGCCATGGAAGAACGGGCCGCCGTAGTCGTGCCGCTGGTCGCCGTGGAGGATTCCGATGACATTTTCGATCACCCCCCGCTCGAGGAGCGGGATCCCGCACGAGGAGCTGCGTAGGCGGGCCGCTACTGGGTCAACCTTCACTTTTACCCAGGCGGTAGGCGCAGTCCACCGGCGCTTAGGGGATGCGGGTTGGGAGGTTATGGGGCCTGTTGCTCGACAGGTTCCTCTGACAGGACCTGGGCGACCCTCGGGTTGGCCCGGTCTAGCTCAAGCGTCTCGAGCTCCATGGGTTCGCCGGTCGCGTGGCTCTTGACCTCGCGGCTTCCTTCCTTAAAAATGCCCTCTGCCTGTGCGTCCTTAAGCAGGGACTTGAGCTGAGCGCGTGACAGGGATGGAAGGATACTCCGACTGCGCAGATTGGCGATGACGTAAGGCATACGGAGGTACTTTGATTTCGACTCGAGATTTGCAAGGAATCGGAGGACGTTGCGGAGGTCTTCGGGGTTGAGATCCGATACTTTCACCGAGCTGTCGACGTCTTCTTCCTCAGCCTTGGTCTCCGAGGTCTCGGCCTCGCGCTCCATCCGCTCCATGTCCTCGGGAAGGTATGCCCAGTCCTGCATTCCCTCGGTGACGATTTTGATCACGCCCTGGTTTTCGGCCTCACGCATAAACTGCTTGAAACCCGAGACACCGAAGCGACGCGGCTGGAAGTCGTAGCGGTGACGTAGCTCGTTGGCGATCACGGAGAAGAGCGCGCCCTGCCCCTCGCGCGACTCGCGTTTCACCACGCTGGCAAGATTGTTGAACATGCGCTTGAGTGCCTGCCGCTCCTGGACGCCCTGCTTCTGCGCGGCGCGACGCTCGTTTGAGGCCGGCGGCTCGATGTCGACGTCATACAGGAGGAACTCGTCAACGCTGTCGGCAAGGTGCGAGGAGCTGGCGCCGGAGACACCGATGGCCACGACGTACTTGCCCTTCATTCGTAGGTAGGTAGCGAGGTGCACGAGGTCGGCGTCGCCGGACACGATAACGAAGGTCTTTATGTGGGTGAATGTGTTGGCGTAGTCGATGGTGTCGATGGCCAGCTTCACGTCCGCGCTATTCTTCATCACCCTCGACTCGCTGCCCATCCGGGACGGCACGTAGATCGGAGAGATACCTGCGCGGTACAGGTTGGGCGGATCCAGGTGGTGGCCCCCCTGCTGCCAGTCGGCGTAGGCGCGGGCGACTACAACGCGGCCGCGCTCACGAGCTGCGTCGAGCAGTGAGGAGATGTTGGGCACTCGGCCGACGTCGCGGAGGCTCCACTTGAGGTTTTCCCAGTCGATGAAAAGGCCGGCATCTGAAGATTGGTTGTCTGAGTCGTTTCTTTGATCGTGGTCGGGCCGATCTCCGTCCTCGGCGCCATTGTCTGAGGCATTAGTTTGTTGTCTTGGTGGCATGCTTTTATGTAATTGCTCTCTTCCCGTTTGATACTACACAACCGACACACGCAACAGAGCTTTCCGACATGATCACGCCGCTGCTACGATGGTGAAGCCACTCCTAAGCGACAGGAGGGGGGCAGGCCGTTGCAAGGAGGCTGCTCTACTGACTAGAACGCTTGCGAGATGTTTGCCGCGACAGCTGAGTGTGCTCGTCATGGTTGGCGTGATGTGTTCCGGCTTTCCCATTGCTACGGTCGGGGCCGCGGGACACGCACCTGTAGTCGTTCGTCCTGTGCCGGCTCCCGCGCCCAACCTGCCTCCTGACCCAAATGCCTCGGTCACCTCGGTGTCATGCCCAGAAGCGGGCAGGTGCGTGGCGGTGGGCAGCGTACTCGGGACGAAGCGCGGACTGAACCAGGCAGTTATCTATACGCAGGCGGATGGTCATTGGTCGGCACAGATGGCACCGGAGCCACGAGTCCCCGCGGGCACGAGGCCTTTGACCTTGTCGAGCATTCAGTGCATGGCCGTGGGAACATGCATAGCCGGCGGGACCGTTCTGGAGAATCCCTGCAACCTGGGCTGCGGCGCCGTCCCCAATGCCAATGTCTTGAGGGTAGTCGTGTTGAGCGACCGAGGCGGCACCTGGAAGGCGTCGAGTCCTCTGGACTTGAAGTATGGCCTGCAAGGATCAAGTCAGCTGGCCGTGGGCTGCGTGTCGAAGACGTCGTGCGTCCTCGTCGGAGCTTTCACCCAAACCGCCAACAACAGGGACACCGCTTACCTCGGGGTCGGTTCGGGTCTTCGCTGGGCCTTTTCGCCAGCACCCGGTGTAAGAGCGACCAAGGTCAGCCATAGGTTCTCCCAGCTCGGCCCGATTGCCTGCCGGGCAACCTGCGTCATTGCCGGGGAGTGGACGGACTCCAGTGACGCGATCCACCCAGCCGCAATCTCCGGCGTTCCGGGACACTGGTTGACTACTTCACTTCCTTTTCTGCCGGCCGGGTCCAGGTGGGTAAATCTCGAGCTGTCCGGCGCTGCCTGCGGATCGGCGTCCGACTGTGTGATCTCTGGTTCGTACGGGGCTTCGCCCGGCGGCACAACCATGCTCCTGTACGAGCATCGCGGGAACTCGTGGATCAGGGTGCATGTGCCCATACCTCGAGGCGATCACGTAGACGGTGCGAACGTGGTCGCGTGTCCACCGTCAGGGGGCTGCCGGGCATTCACGAACTACTCCGCCAACCCTGGAGGTCCGTTCCGAATGATGGTGCTCTCACAATCCAAGACGAGCTGGAGACATTCACTAGCGAAGAACGAAACGCCCTACGGGTTGGGGGATGCCGTGGCAGCATCGTGTCCCTCCAGCTCGTCTTGCGTGGCGATCGGAGAGAGCTACGTGGTCGTCCGTATATTCGGGGTTTGGACGGCGAGAGAAGTTCCAGCGCCCTACCCAGGACGCGGCGCCTACTTCAGTCTCTCCGCTATAGCCTGCCCGATGCGTGGAACCTGTGCCATGGGCGGCAGGTATGCCGACTCCAACGGCTTCTATCAGGGCCTCATAGCGTCACTCCACGGCATCAGCACGACAGAACGGCGGGCGCCCCTGCCGGCAGGCGCAGGAGTTCGGCCCTCAGTGGCGCTGGCAGCCATCACGTGCCCGCGAGTGGGAAGATGCTTCGCCATTGGCGCCGAGAGCGACATGGAACAGGGCCTCGGACCGTTCGCAGTCGTGGAAACCCTTACGTCGGGCTCGTGGAAGTCGACGACTATCCACTTGCCGGGAGACACCGGCTGGCCTGCTCTCCCGGACGGCCCCTCCTGGATAGCGACCAATCCAGTCCACATTGCCTGCGCTTCGACCACGTCCTGTGTCGCGATGGGGACACTTAACCATCAGAAGACGGGAGCTTATACACTCCTCGAAATGACGTTGGCCTCTGGGAAGTGGACGGCCGGTCTCATCAAGGTCCCCGACGTGCCAAACGTGTTTCCTTCCGCCTCGACAGTGGGCGTTGAGTCATTAGCATGCGCGGCTGCCGGGTCGTGCGTCGCGGTGGGCTCGTTGTGGAACGCCGACCAAGACCATGGATATGGCATCGTTCTGCAACAGCAGTCCGGGGGTTGGAAGATCCACGAGTTCGACGACGCGCAGAAGTGCCTGATCTGCTATCCCGGATCGCCGGGCTTCGGTTTCAGCAGCGTCTCATGCTGGAACCCTACGTCGTGTATCGCGGTTGGAGACACCGTTGCGATCTCTTCCGGAGGCAGGTGGCAGGACATCGGGTCAGCCCCGGATCCACGGCATGACGACGGAGCTGTCCTGTCAGATGTTTCGTGCCGGCCCGACGGCAGGTGCGTGGCTGTTGGGTTCGACACCGGGCACCCTCCGGCGGTACCCGCATTTTTGGATACGTACTCGGGAGGGAAGTGGGCAGCTTTCTCGGAGCCAGCCTGGCGCAATCCGGTCGGCAACGATCAACCACTGTCGGGCCCTTCCGCGGTAAGCTGTCCAGAATCAGGGTTGTGCGTGGCGGCAGGTCAGGTTTACGGGACTGGATCGCAGTCGGGTCAGCAGAGCGTTGTCTGGACTGGAATGCGAGGAAGCTGGGCATCGACCGATGTGCCAAAGCCCGGGGGCAGAATGGCTCCGGCACCGTCCGTGACGGGAGTCACGTGCTTCGCCACCGACTCGTGCATGGCAACCGGAGAGGGCTACTACCCAGCGCTTCTCGTGAGTTATGGCGGCAAATGGACCGCTCAGTACGCTCCCGAGCCGGGGCCGTACAGCTCCAACGATTTTGTCGGCGGGTCATCCCAAGGGGTGAGCTGCCCGGCAACGAACGCTTGCGTTGCCATCGGAGGCTGGACGGATGGGGCTGGTCAGGCACGTGGGTTTTTTGACGAACAAGGCGTGCGCTAGCTTGAGGCGTTTAATTGAGACAGCGCGGGCCAGCGGCTGTTTGACTGGGGCTTCCGGTCACGTGCCAGTCTGAAACGTGGGGACGACAATAGCGTCTGCGGACATCGTCGGTATTGCACGGCATCTCGCCGATGACGTTCTCTATCCTGCCGCGGTGGAGACGGACGCGCGTAGCACCGTCCCGAAGGAGCTGCTCGACAAGCTCGCGGATGCCGGCCTCTATGGACTTACCGGCCCGGCGAGCGCCGGGGGCCTCGGAGCCGGCTTCGAGATTACTGGCGCTGTGGTCGAGGAACTTGCTTCCGGGTGCCTCACAACGACCTTTGTCTGGGCTCAACACATTGGAGTGGTGCGGGCAGTGGCCGAAAGCGACAATGGTGCTGTCCGCAACTGGCTCGCACCCTTGTGCAAGGGAGAGATTCGTGCCGGACTGGCGCTCGGCGGTGCGCTTTCGGGAACCCCGTCCCTGCACGCCAAGCCGGATGGAGAGGGCTGGACAGTTACCGGCTCAGCTCATTTCGTCTCTGGCTGGAATCGCGTGGATGCCATCCACGTAGCGGCGGCGACTAAGGACGGAAAACTCGTGTGGGCCCTTATCGATGCCCGGGAGGGCGAAAGGCTCGGCGCCTACCGCCTCGATCTGGTGGCGCTCAATGCAACACACACCGTTCGACTCGAGTTCAGAGACTACCCGGTTTCGGCAGAGCGAGTGACTGCGGTCTCGCCCAACCAGGCAGGGGCACCAGCTCCCCAGGTGCTGCGCATGCACGCGGCGTTTGCCCTCGGCGTGGCTGGGCGGTGCCGCACGCTGCTCGGATCACCATCCTTCGACGAGCAGTCGGCACAGGTTCGGGCTGAGCTCGACCGTCTAGACCCGACCACCATTGAGGCCGCTCGGGGCTCAGCCGGTGACCTTGCCATGCGGTCCGCTCTCGCCCTCGCGGTCACCACCGGATCACGTTCATTACTCAGCCGGCAGCACGAGGAACTGCTGGTGCGCGAAGCACTGTTCGTGCTTGTGTACGCGCTTCGTCCAGGGTCGCGCGCGGCCACTCTCGAACACCTCACTCGATAGAAGATACGTCGTAGAGCCCACGGAGGGGTACCCGCGAGTATTCAGATGTCTGAGCACAGCTATTACGTCCCTTGGCGACCACGACGTCGAGCTTCGCCAACGCCAACTCGGCCTGCGAGATTCATCCACGGCGACCTCCCTCCGGCAAGCACGACCGCGTGCCGGACGACACAGCACCTTCATTTGGCTTAGGTTCTCGTTCCGCCCGAGGCTCTGGAGCGCGGCCGGTCTTGCCGAAAGCGCCGGGGTGTGCTACTACATTAAGGTCAGCCTGCGTTTGGAATCCCGCACCCAAGAACGGCTGAAGTGACTAGAGCGCTATGGTCGCGTGCCGGCGCCCGCATGCCGGTGTCTACCGGACATCGGCGATGAAGCCTAACCCTTTCTCCTGACATGTCAAACGAAACCACAGGCGAGTCAACGGCCACGATCATCACATGTCGCCGAATCACTACCGATAATTGACGTTCGTGACGTCCTCCGATCGTTTGACGCCAGCCGCGTCTCACGGGCGCATAAGATCGCCGGTTCCAGCCGTAGCTGCGTCTCTGTTCTTCGTACTGTCCTTTGCGCCGGCGCATGAATCTTTTGCGGCCACACGGTCGGTCAACACAAAGATCATCGTCCCCAAGGTCATCGACGTTCCACTCGGACAGAAGGCGGAGATTTCCGTGCGAGTCGCTTCGTCAAGCGGAGAAGTTCCACGCGGCAAGGTCCTTCTCTGGAATCGAGACATCCCTGACAGCGTTACGTTCAACTCACACACGGTTACGCTCGATGCGCACGGGAGGGGTGCCTTCATGCTCAGCCAGACGCCTCCCTGGGTTCCATTTGCCGTCGACAACGCCTCCGTCTCTTACATGCCAGCACATGACAGCAATTTCAATAGCAGCCGCAGTGGGCGATTTTCCATCAGAATGCACCGCTGGCAGACCACACTGGCACTCTCTTTAGGCGGTCAAACTAGTCGCGGGACAACAGTGTCAATTGATCTAGCCATGACGGGTGTTAGGGGGATTACACCCTCCGGTGACGTCCGTGTTGCGGACACCGTCGATGGTCTCACGTGCTCGTCTACTCTCGGTGCGGCTCTTCCCTTCCGTGGCTCGGGTAGGGCGCGTCTGGCTCTCGACCTGCCTAAGGGGCGCAACGCGCTGCACGTGGACTATCTGGGTGACGCGTTCTTCGACCCTCGAAGCAGTGCTACGCTGACGGTCCCGATCAAAACCGGCCGACAGACTAAACGCTGCGCCGCCGGGTGGGCACACCTCGCACAGCCGGCGTGGGCACCCCCTCTCTCCGCGGCCGACATTCCTCTCTACAAGTACGGTTTCCCGCGCAACTACGGAGACTTCAGACGCAAGGCTCTCGAAAACCGCGACGCGGGGACGCTGGTGGTGCAGCTCGATTGGGAAGATGTCGAGCCTCAAAAGGGAAGGTTCCATTTCGGCAAGGCCGACACCGAGCTGCGGTACGCGATACGCCACGGGCGCAGCGTGGCTCTATTGTTGAGGTTTCAAGCCGGTTCGACCATTGCCGGGAGCACGTCCAATTGCAGATGGAGTTTCGGTGGTGATGCCAGAATCAACCATAATCAGTTCTTGCCCTTGTGGGCGGCCAAAGAGCTTGGGTCCGGCAACAGCTTCTGCAGCAAGAGGACATCCCTCGTGATGCCCAATTACTGGAGCCACACGTTCTTGCGCCTGTGGTTGGGCTATGTGGACACGGTCGCGGCGCACTACGTGAGGTACCGTGATCGAATCGTGTATGTCCGAGGAGCGGTCGGTATCGGCGACGAAGGCCGTTACGCTACGGGTCCAAACTTCCACCCGTCTCAGTACGACGTCGGGCGCTATAAACATTGGGGGTATACGCCTCAGCGCTGGGAAGCCTGGCAAGAGGATATGCTCTCCTACTACGCCCGGGCGTTTTCCTACGTTCCCACCTCTCGCATCTTGTACACGATCAACCACCAGGACAGGAATCAATGCTCGGGTAGAGTACGTGAACCCATTCCTCCATTCAAGCCGTTAACTATTCCCTGCACTAGAAGAGGGGTCGAACTCGACGTGGCAAAGTGGGCGGTGGACCACGGTTTTGGTCTGGCACAAAATGAGCTGGATCCGTATTGGATTTGGTCAAATCCCGACCACGACAACCCTCGAGCGGGCGATCTCAACCGCGTCTTTGCCTATGCCATGAGCCATAAGCAGAAGCCGTTCATCGAGCTGCAAACGTTCGAGGCGCAATCCTATTCGTGTAACTTCGCCGTTCCGAGTGGACTGCCTCCGTGCTGGAACAACGGCCGCGCGTTGCCGGCCATGGAAAGCGATATTGCATACGCTCGGCGGCACGGGGTCAGCACGCTCGAGTGGTACGAGCAGGATCTCATCAATCCCAAATTGCAGCCGGCCCTCGATCTGTGGACGCAGCTAGAACGAACGCCCGGCCACGACCCGATTCCCACTTTGACTACAGTACAGCCTGACGGGGCGAGAGCGTTGCGAGGCCACGAGCTTGAGGTCACAATCACCGTATCGGCGCCCGGCATATCCGGATTCAGCCCAGGGGGAACGGTGATACTCTCGGACGAAGCCACCGGCCGGCATTTGAGGGTCATCGGTGGGCCGGCACGATGCGGAGTGTGCATCCAGATCCCGCCGAATACCGGCAGCGTGAATGCGCGAGTCGTCCTGCCGGAGACATCCCAGGAGCATATCAACATCAGCGGGTGGTACCTAGACAAGCTCGAGTTTCGAAACGGGACGACTGGTGGGACCGGGCTCTGGAGGCAGAGTAGGTCTGCTAACATGCTGCTTCAATTTCGAGGCGCCTAATGGCAGGGTAACTCGACCTGTGACCCTGACCTTTACCCTGCCGAGACGCGCGAGGTGAAGTGACCCGGCGTTGTCAAAGCCCGTCAGCACAAGGTCGTCTTCTCTAAAAGGGCAGCTAGAACAACGGACGGAAAGGACAGGAGATGAGACGGGATGAGGCCGTCTGGTGGCGTGAGGGGATCATCTACCAGGTGTACCCGCGAAGCTTTCAGGACAGCGACGGCGACGGAGTGGGTGATCTGCGAGGCATCATCCATAGGCTGGACTATCTGAGCGGAACCCTCGGCGTCGATGCAGTCTGGCTGTCGCCCTTCTATCCCTCGGCCATGGCTGACTTCGGGTATGACGTCGCCGACTATGTCAATGTGGATCCGCTCTTCGGAAACCTGGATACCTTTGATGAGCTGGTACGAGAGGCACATGCACGCGATCTCAAGGTCATCGTCGACTTCGTGCCCAACCACACGTCAGACCGACACGCATGGTTTCTGGAGTCCCGGTCTTCTCGCAGCAACCCCAAGCGCGACTGGTATGTCTGGGCCAGCGGCAAACGCGACGCATCACCGCCCAACAACTGGCTCAGCATGTTCGGGGGGTCAGCATGGACGTGGGACGATGCCACGCAACAGTATTACCTCCACTCCTATCTGAAGGAGCAGCCTGATCTCAATTGGCGCAACCCGGAGGTCAGGGAGGCTATGTTCGATGTATTGCGCTTCTGGATGGAGCATGGTGTCGACGGTTTTCGCATCGATGCCGTCCTGCACATCATGAAAGATCCGGCGCTGCGCGATAATCCGCCCAACGCGGGCAAGGCCACGGTCCTTGGAAACCCGCCACTCCCAGAATATGACGCGCAGCTCCACCTGCACGACCAGGCACACCCCGACATCCACGGTGTTTTTCGTGAGATGCGGCACGTGCTCGATCGCTACAGCAGAGACCAGCCACGCATGTGCATAGGGGAGCTGGATATTTTCGAGTGGCCGGTTTGGGCGAGCTACTATGGTCAACTGCTTGACGAGCTACACATGCCGTTCAACTTCGGTCTGCTACGCGTTCCCTGGACGGCAGAAGACGTACGAGGTATTGTCGACGCCCTAGAGGAGGTGCTCCCAAATGGGGCGTGGCCGAACTATGTGCTGGGCAACCATGACGTGTCGCGCTTCGCGTCCCGGGTCGGCACCGGTCAAGCTCGGGTAGGCATGATGCTTCTTCTCACCCTCCGCGGCACGCCAACCGTGTACTATGGCGATGAGATCGGCATGTGCAATGGAGACATCGCACCGGCGCAGGTTCAGGATCCTCTCAGCACATGGCTCCCGGGGTCAGGCCGCGACCCAGAGCGCACGCCGATGCAATGGGACGACGGTCCGACAGCGGGCTTCTGTCCGCCCAACGTCGAACCGTGGCTTCCGGTTGGTCCAGACTATGAGGCCCTGAATGTCGAGGAGGAGATGGGCGATCCTGCGTCTCTGCTGTCCCTCACGAGGGCCCTGGTCACGCTGCGCCGCTCGACACCAGCACTAAGACTGGGAAGTTATCAGGCGATGGAACCGGCTCCGCAGGGTTGCTTCGTGTACACACGCGAGCTCGACGGAGCGCGCTATCTCGTCGCCCTCAATTTCTCCGGTCGGGAGCGGGTGCTGCCGGCGCCTGAGCTCGCGGGTGGTTCGATTGTCCTCTCGACTCATTTGGATCGTGAGGGTGACATCGACCTGGGCTCGGTAGTCCTACGCCCGAACGAAGGCTGCATCTTCGTCATTGGTAGCGAATGACAGCTGCCTCCCGGCTTGGTCTCGGCCACACCAAGAGTAGAGTTGACGACGGAGAACTCGTTGCCCTCGAGGTCAATGCCCGTTCGCCTCAGGGCCCAGTGAAGATTCAGAAACACTCAGCCCCGGTAGCAACCTCGGAGCTGAGTGCTTGAACCAGCTGTATTGACGCGATTAGTCGACGGCGAGAGCCTCTTTGACCTTATCAATGGGTCCTTGCTTCGAGCCATTTCCACCGTCCTCGCTCACTGGACCACCCGGTATGGCCGAATGCATTGACGCTGGGGCCGGCTTCAGATGTGGGTCGCCGCCGACGGCGAACGGCTGCTCGAGGTAGGAGTACTCACCGCGTCCGTCGAAGGAAGATCCGTGGGCCCAGGGACCTTCGCCAGCCGTGGTCTCGCCATTCAGGCTATAGCTCATGAACTCAAACGCATGCTGGGTTTGCTCTTTCTCCAGAGGGAAGTCCGTCGGCACAGGAAGGGTCTCGCGCAGCCCTCCAAGCTCCTCGATCGCCGACAACCATTGGATCTGGTGCATGTGATCCCGAGCGATCATGAAGGAGAGCATATCGCGGACCCCCGCGTCAGTCGTAGATTCGTAAACCCGACAAGCGAGAAGGCGCCCAAACATCTCGGCGTTCGCATTCGCATGCAAATCAGCCACGAGATTGCCGGCGGCAGAAATGTACGCGCCGCTCCAGGGGTTGCCAACGCTGTCCTGAGGCGTGGCTGAGCCACCGGAAACAATGACATGCTGCGGGTTAACGGCGTTGACGGCAGCCCCATGGCCGTCTGCTTTAGCAGCCTCTTCCTGCTCTTCAGGGGACAGGCCGGTAAGCAGGAGTCCGATGCATGTCGAGAGCATTTCGACGTGAGCGATCTCTTCGGTCCCGGTATCGAGCAGCATGTCTTTGATGCGCATGAGGCGGCGATCATCAGCGTCCCCGTGAATACCCCAAGCCTGGAACAAGTATTGGTTCATCACGGTCATCTCGCCGAACTTACCGCCGAGCAGCTCCTGTATCCGTTTTGCCAGTATCGGGTCGGGTCCTTCTACCCTGACCGGGTACTGCGTCTTCTTGCCATGAACAAACATAATCCGTCCTCGCTCAAAAAAATTAGCTTAATCGCAAGCCGTCAAACATGAGGCAGAATGCATGCCAGGCGCCCAGCTCAGTCGCTCTACCATCGTGCGGCCAGCGTTCTCGCTGTATCGGATAGGAAAGCGCGGCTTATCTTAAGTCGGGTTGTCCCCTTGCACCGATGGGCTAGGGTATTGCCAACAGGCTATTTTTCCTGTACACTTTTTATCAAGTTGAGCCCAATTCGTGGCGGTCGGCGGCGGGACTTTCAGACTTGAGCTCTCCGCCGGACACACTGCAGAGTGAGCGGCAACGGTCGGCGTAACCGAGTCCAAGATTACCCGGAGGATGTCAGGCTCGAAGGAGGGCAGAGCAGTATGAACACGCACCCGAAGCCTATCGGTCTGCTGTGGAGGGTCTCAGGCGGGCTGTTGGCTCTTACGCTTGCGCTGGTCCCGGCATCGAAGATCGGCACAGCCAGCGCCGCATGGTCGGGCACCCCTCCCGGTAAGTTCGGCGAGCTTGACTGCAACGGCATGAGCCTCGTCCAGCATTCGGTGAGGCCCACAATGCTGTGTACCGACATCCGGGGGTTCGCCAACCTAGACAATGCCAACACGTGGGGTGGGAAGTTCTACGATAACGGACGCTACATCGGGCACGACGAGCCCGACATGACGTTCCTTTCCAACGCCCCGGGATCCGGGAACGACGTGACGTGGACCGAAACGCTGGGTCGCGATCCGGCCGCCCACCCGACCGTGGCGCAGCCCGGCAACGATGTCTCACACTGGTTCGAGCTGTCGCCCGCCCCCTGGTTCTCGATGGCCCTTTGCGACCCCAACTCATATCCCCTTCTGTCGTGCACTCCGGAGAGTGACAAGAACGCACCGGCGTGTCTGAAACCCTCATGTCTGCAGAATGCGTATCCAGGCGCGGGGGGCGCATTCACGGAGATGCAGTTCTACCCTCCGGGCAATGCACCCTTCGCCGACTCCACCAGCTGCGACAACAAGCATTGGTGCGCTGCCCTTAACATCGATAGTCTCGAGTGTACCGAGGGATATTCTCAGTGCAACCCCAACTGCGAGGAACCGGTCAACTTTGCGTTCATCCAGCGAGGCGGAGTACCCGCCGGGCCCCCGAGCCCTCAGCTTTCGAACCTCTCGACGTTCACACCCAATGCCGATACCCTGCTGATGAACCCGGGAGACAGGATTACGATCCATATGTTCGATGCCACGGCTCCAGCCCCGCCTGGAGAAACGGCGAAGGCGCTTGAGGTGGTCGTCAAAGACCTCACGACCCGGCAGACAGGTTGGATGCAAGCATCAGCTGCCAACGGCTTCGCCAACACCTCAATCGTGGACTGCACGGGGACACCCTTCAACTTCGAGCCAGAGTACTCCACTGCCGGCCCGCGAAACATTACTCCCTGGGGCGCCGGAACGGAGAACATCAGCACGGAGTTCGAGACCGGCCACTTCGAGCCGTGTACCTCGCTCAGCCAGCCCGGGATATTGAACCTGGCCCCCGGTATCAACGACAAGTACTACAACTCGTGTGCCGGACCTTACGAGCACGCCGCTCCTGGCGGCGACGGTGGGGCGCAACCTGAAGCAAGCGACGCGCTTTGTTATCCAAAGGGCGACACTCATGGTTTCTTGGGGAGCCCCCCGAGCACCATGACCGGATGCCAGGACGACCTTCTCCAGAACGGAGACCTCGATTTCGACGGCTCTCCGTACTGGACAGAGTGGCCGACGGCCTCAAAAACGACGGCATCTTTGCCATCAAGCTTCGTTCAGTCGCTGCCGACGACCGCCGGGCATCAGTATCCGCAATTTTTCTTCCAGACAGATGTCGCGCTGAGCGAATCCACGTGCACTCCCACCACCCTCAAGGGTTGCACCGTACCCCCCGACGGCCCCGGGCACTTCTACCCTTACTGGAGCGAGGTCAAGAGTAAGACGGGGTGCACCGTTAATTTCGGAAACGTCAGGCACGGCAGGGGCGTCAACAACTTCGGCCGCGACGCTCAGTACGGGAGCAATCAGTACGAGAATCTCGGCTATCCTCAGTTCATCGGCAAGACATACAACAACACCTGTCCAGCCACAGCGGCCAGGCGGGCTCGGAGCTGATTCACCGTCTGGCTAGGTGAGACCAAGAATCGCAGGACCCGACACTTCGCTCTGTCGGACGTAGTGCTGCTGGGTCATCCAGAGCACAGAGAAGGTCTCGGCCAGGGCCCAGCCGGACCGACCACCGACTTCGTGAGAGCTTAAGGTTTGCCGTGTCGTGCCGGCCTGTGTGGAGCGGATACAGAGGCCGGACAGACAATCCGCTGGTTCCCTAAATTGAACAGCCAATCAGCGGGCAAGCGCAAAAATCAGGCAGGCGACGAAGAGCACTAAGCCTATTATCGGGACCAGACGACTTATCCAAGACTGACGCACGGTACTATCTAGACCATGTCGAAGCGTTCGGTATTGATGCGGCTATAAGGCACGCCAATTGAGAGCAGCGCGTGTTCCATTGCATCCATCATAGGATTCGATCCACATATGAAGTACTCGAACCGTCGAAACTGACCCATCGGGAGGCATTCCTTCAGTAGGTCCGGGGTGATTCGTCCCGTCTTTCCGTTCCACTCGGGCGGAGGGTCTTGAAGAACATGAATGACGGTGAGATTCGGCATCGAGGATTTCAGATCGTCCAGCTTCTCGCGCAGGACCACTTCGTCCCACCGCGCATTGGCGCAGAAGAAGATCACTGGCCGGACGTCTCCTCGGTCACGCATGGTAACGGCCATGCTGAAGAGCGGGGTGACGCCCACACCGCCAGCGATGAAGACATAGCCTTGGGCCTGTCGCTCGTCGATAGAGAAGACTCCGTGTGGACCGTCCACATATACCCTGGTCCCCTCCGCTACCTGGCTGATCCCATTGGTGAAGTCTCCAGCAGCCTTTATCGTCAGCGCGATGGAGCCTCCGGCCGGCACATCTCCAGCCGACGAGAATGAGAAAGGATGATTCATGGTCGAAAACGGAGACCGATCGACGATAATCCAGCCGAACTGACCGGGCTGAAACGAGAACCCGCGGTGGCCAACCGGTTCGATCACCAGCGTCGTGCTGTGCCCGCGCTCTGCTTCGACAGCTGCGACACGCCAAGGGTGTCTCAGTCGGATAAGTGGTTTGAGGATCCGAATCCAGAGGAGCATGAGAACGAGTCCTCCACCGGCCAGCGTGAACAGAACCCGCTTGACCCTATCGTCCACATAGTATCCGACTCCCTCAATATGGGCCAGCGCCAGAATCACAACGGCTATCGCCAGCGCGCCGTGCGTCAGCTGCCAAGCTTCATACCTTAGGCGGATTTGCTTGCGCCAGATCGATACCCCGACTAGAACCAACAACAGTATGGTCGCCGCCACCGCATATCGGGCCCGCCAAGGCGCTGTGAACACGTTCAGCAGCGGCAGGTACTTTGCGCCATTCTCGAAAAACAGCAGGATCGGGTGAGCCAGGATGAACAAGAGCGCGACGTAGGTTATCTCTTTATGGAATCGCGCCACGGCGTCTATACCGAAGGGAGCCGCCACGGATTTGAACCGGGCGATAAGGGCGAACTGCAGAATCATGATGGATAACCCTACGAAGCCGAGCGCCACGGACAGCTCGACAAGGAAGGGACGTCCCGCCGGAGGGTGGGCGAGTGCCACGATCAGCAGTGGCGTAATGCCGAAGGCCACATACAGAGCAATCCACAGTCCGCCGGCCAGGCTCAGCTTTATGACATCCCTCCACGGTCTTCGAAGGTAAGGGTCCCTGTTCCCCTTGGTGAAGCTAGGAGACTATATCGCATTTTGGCGTTGGAGTGTGACTAGCCGTAGCCGAGTGAACCGAATGAGATGTTGGTTACGCGTGGCTCCCGACAAAGCCGCTGGGATCGAGTGTGACTTGTAAGACTCAGGTCGAACCTTGCACGATTCCTTACTCCGTGAGAGGAGTTCTCAATGTCCTGGAAGTCAGACGCTAAACGGCCCGGATCCGGGCCTCCGCGCCCTTGGCGAACAGTATTGGCTCAAACTGAAATCTCGCGACGCCCAACTGTACACCCTCCGGTGCTCGGTGAGAATTACCGAAATGTTACAGGAGCTCGGCTAGCCCTTCTGCCGCCGCCGAACGAGACGGGAGACGACTCGCCGCAGCTCCAGGCCGGCAAGCGGGAGTCGTCGCCGGTGGCCGGCGACGCCTCGGCGCAGACTCTCGGTCTCCGGTTGCCTCTAAGGCTTGTAGTGAAAGTCCATGGTTTTTCCTGAGAACACAAAGACGCGCTTGCCCAGGTGAAGCCGTGCCCAGGTGTGGTTCAAGGTCACGGTCTCGTCCAAGATGAAGTGCTTCTTGTACGACGGCAACGCTTGGTAGTCCGTGACTGCAGTCCCCACTCCACACGCATGATAGGTGTTTCCGTGGCGGTATATGTAGGCCAGACCTGTCCAGGGATCGGTCAAACCAAGAAGCTCAAACTGGTCGATGCTGCGATGTCCAGATCGAAGGGGGTGGAAGCCCTGAATCGACATCAGCAGCTTGAGCCCGTGGCCCTTGACGAACGATGACTGGGCGTTATGGCTGTCGAGAAAGGCAGCTCCCTCAGCCTTAACCCCGCACACGTCGCCGCCAGTCCGCTGAGAAGAGGTCGCAGCAAGGCTAGGGTATATCGGAGCGAATACGAACAGCAATACTGAGGCTGCCAGAAGTGAGATGGCCGGTTGGGTAGCATGCTTCATCGCAGTAATTCCTCCGTGGGAATAGTTATACCACTGATTCATTGATGAGGCGAGGCTGTGGTCATTTGCACCCTGCTCGAGCTGCTGGAGTGAGATAGCGATGCGGTCGGCCGTAGAGTGGTCGTCGGCTTGAGCTTGGCGTATGGCGAAATTCTTCCGACTGAGACGTAAAGTCAGCGTTGATGGACAGAGGCAGTCCAAGTTGAGCGGCTCGAGATCGCAGACATCGGCAGGGAGTCAGCGTCAGGTAGTGCACGACAAGGGCAAGGATGGTGTGGCGCGGGTAACGCAGCGTCGGGTCGTGGATTCGATCACGGGCGTCGGTGTGTTGAGCGTCGGGTGGACCATGGAAGACCGGCGCTTATTTCGGGGTCAAGAGGAATCCCTCATCACAGGAGCTGCCGCAGGTGGCCGCTGGTACTCGGCGAAGAGGGAGTCTCCGTGGGTCGATGGCGCTAGTGCGAACATCCGGTGAGTTGATCAGCTTTGTACCAGAGGGAGAGCCAAATCCGACTATCTGACCTTCATTGTTGACAGACACAGCCTCATCCAAGGCGAAGGATGGAGAGTCGAACGGTACCAGATTCTGCAACTGAAACGAGTCATAGGGTGACGATGCTAGTGCGGAGCTTCGCACCCACAGCATTGGGGTAAACGAGTCGTAGACTCCGGCGTCCCCAACGACCCAGCCGTGGCTGTTGAGGGAGCTTGCCGCACCATTTCCGCCCGCCGGGTCGTTGTAGTCCTGGCCAAGCTGAACCGGGTTGGACACCTTGATGACCCGACCAGCTTTCACCGTAACGGTCCACACGCACGGATTGTCGCGCTGATCTTGCACGGTGCCCGATTCGTACGAATACCCTACCACTGTGAGCATCCTATTCGCGGATTTCCCCGCCGGGCCCGCCGAGTACACGGCAAGTGGATAGCTTTGAGTGACGTTCGGCACCTTGGTCCCATTGAAGCCGGGCAACACGGAGGCAGGTCCTGACGTGCCGGCTATCGTGCCCAGGTCGAATTTTCCACGGGAGCCATTTCCCGCCACGTCGCCCTGGGCGTCGATGGCGATACCGTTCGCAAACTTAAATGAGAAGGGGATCGAGAGCCGGATCGGAGTCGACCAGCGAGGATGAGCCGCGGGACCACTGCTCTTCCACTCAAGACCAACATCCTGTCCGTTACTAAGGACCGCATATCCAGTGATGGCGCCGGAGGCATTGATCTGGAAGCCGGAGCCACGGGATACCTTGGCACCGAGAGGCGAAGGTAGGGGAGTCAGTGTAGCTTTCGAGCCATTGATGACTCCGCCGTACGGAAGGTAGCGGTGGCAGCCCACATCAATGCAGACGTATCCTGCCGCCTCTCCTTGATTGTTGAGCGAATTGAAGTCGGCCGAAATGTCTCCTTTGGGGACTGGAAGGGCGTGGGGATGCGCAGCCTGTCCGTGCGCCGCCGGTTGATAGAAGAAACCCTTGGCCACTGAACTGTTGATCATGACGTAGCCGGTGATCTGGCTTTTGTCGTTGATGGCCACTGGAATGACGTCTCCCGCCCCGGCGCCAAAGGGGTCGAGCTTCGTCAGAGTAAACGCCGGGGTGGACGCTGCCGACACCGACGAAGCCAGAACAGGAACGACGATAACTAGCGAGGCTGCCAGCATGGTAAGAGAAAAGTACAGTCGAGGAGTGGTCGACATTGATACCCTCCTGCCGTAGCGGAGACCGGGGTCTGAGACGTCGGGAGACGTCAAAGTACTACGAGTGTACCTCTTCAGTGTTTTGATTGTCCATAGTCATTCCTGCTCCACAGGCTATCGGGCTGCTACCGAGAATCGTGGCTTAAGGTCGTACCGGATAGAACCCGACTGCGCCCGCTCTTCGCCTTTTCCATGACAGGGCTGCCTGTCTGACTCTGTAATGCTGAGCCCCAAGCGGGGTAGAGCGGCTACGGCCGGTGGGCTAGAACTCGGGCTACGCGCTGCTCGAACTCGCTTATGTCGATGTGGCCTTGAACGTAGCGGTCGGTCAGGTGGTCAACCGGCGTCTTGGACAGGTGAGAGCGCACTCGCCGGCTCACCGGCAGCAAGCGCCAAACGACCCAAGCGGTTCCGACGCCCATCAACACCAGCCCGGCGGCTGCTGCCACCATAACGACGGCAACGGTGATGAAGAACAGAACTATCAGGATGAGTAAAGCGGCTATGACATAGCCCATGGGACAACCTCGGGGTAATGCTGCTTAAGGATATACCGAACCACCCCTCGGTGTCTTGCCTCTAGGCCTCCTCAGCTCCTCAACTCGGAGGGCAGGATTCTCATCTGGGACCGGTACTTTGCCACGGTACGCCGGGCCACCTTGTAGCCTCGAGCGGCCAGTCGATCTGATATCTCGCGATCGGTGAGGTGGAGGCCACCTTCTTCCTCAATGATCTCCTTCATCACGTCCTGGACGGGAAGCGCCGCCTTGAAGAAATCGGACAGGGGCACCACCCTTCCCGACGGCAGCAACACGAACTTCTCGGCCGCGGCCCGGCTGACGGTCGACTCGTGCACGCCGACAGCGGCTGCAGTCTCAGCACGGGTCAGGGGCTTCAGGTGCCTGACGCCATCCTTCAGGAACTCACGCTGCCGGTCCAGCAAGAAGTCGGACAGCAGCTGCATGGTTCGGCGACGCTGCTGGATGCTGTTGATAAACTGCCGGGCCCGCTGCACGTATGCTCGCACGTGCTCGCGCTCCGCTTCGGAAAGTGCTCCCCCTTCCCGTACTTGGCGAAGTACACGCTCGTACGGGCGACTGACACGGAGCTGGTAGCGCTTGGACTCTATCACCTCGGCTTTCAGCTCTCCGGAGGCATCGACGGTCACAATGATATCTGGAATCACAGCCTGACCGGCCTCGGTGCGCGAGGATCTGCCGACGGTTAGATGCTCCTCGAACATATAGGCGGGGTAGGGGCTCAACTGAGTCTTGATAAACTCCCACGCCTCCTCAACTTCCTCGACGGGCTGCTTCAACTGTTTCGCCACAGCGGCGAACCGATGTTTTCCGATCTCTTCCAGGTAGTCCCGGATGAGCGTGGCGGCCAGGGGATGTACCTCATGGCCCGACTCTTCGAGACGACGAATCTGAATCAACATGCACTCTCGAATGTCGCGAGCACCCACCCCGGGAGGGTCAAGCGACTGGAGGACTCCCAGGATGCGCTCGACGTCTTCGTACGTGGCCTGAAGATTCCAAGTTACCTCATCCACAGACGCCCGTAAGTATCCGGTGTCGTCGAGGGCGCCGACGAGATACTCGGCCACGGGCATATCGGAGGAGTCGAGCATGGACCCCAAATCCTGAGTCAGGCGTTCGGCGAGTGACAACTCCGTGGCAACCACGGTGAGCGGATCGAACTCTTCCTCCTCATTTTGGGGAACGTCGCGGGTCGCCTCATCCTGCAAAAACTGCTCGGTAGGGTCGCGCTCGGCGGTACCCTCTCCGCAGGTGATGCAGATGGAACCCTCGAGCTTGTCACCGCAGCGGGGACAGACGGGAACCTCATCGACTTCTAGGGCCGGATTGTCCTGGGCCTCGGCATTGATTGCCTGCTGAAGCGCGAGCGAAGACATCGCCAGGAGCGAGCTAGCCTGCACCATACGTGGTGAGACCGTCTGTCGCATATCTTGGGATTCTTGTTGTACTAGATCCATGGCCATGGCTAGCGACTATCTCGTGCTTCAATGTACCCATTCGCCAAGTTGGCGAGCCGCCGGGACATTCGGGGACGCGCGGGAGGCGAGACATACGACGGTGTTAGGCGCCGCAAGCAGAGATTCCAGAGCAAATGGATTGATGTGGGATACATTCTTCCCTTCCCTGTATTCGAGATCAAGACAATAAGGCTCGGACGCCTTGCCATAAACCAACCCGGCAGTTACGATGAATGGAACTCGGGATGCCGAGCGGTGGGCGCGGCGCGGTAAACGGTACGTGGTTCACGGTTGAGCAGTGCACGGTGGACGCTGAACACTGCGCATCATTACGGCTGACGTCGCACCGAACACGCTCGCGGCGCTAGACGTTCTCAGATGGGGGGTTAGTGAGTCAAACAAACGCCGGCGGCGGCACAACCACTCTTACTTCCAGACTTGCTGTCGGGCCTGAGCAAGATTCGGGCCACGCCATCTCAACCGAGGGCTTGACCAAGAAATACGGGGACTTCACGGCGGTCGACCATCTGACGCTCGAGGTGAAACGAGGCGAGATATTTGGCTTTCTCGGGCCAAACGGCGCCGGGAAAACAACGACCATGCGCATGTTGCTGGGTCTGGTCCGGCCGACGGCCGGGACAGCACACATACTCAGCATGGACGTCAGCCGGCAGCTAGCGAAAATACTGGCCAGGACTGGCTCCATCATCGAGAATCCCACCTTCTATCCTTATCTCTCGGGCTATGCCAACCTTCAGGTCGTGGCGCGGCTCACCTCGAGCCCGGAGTCCCGGATCGCGGAAGTCCTGGATCTGGTCGATCTGACGGGCGACGCCAAACGAAAATTCAAGAAGTACTCCCTGGGGATGAAACAGCGGCTGGCGGTGGGCGCCAGCCTGCTCAACAACCCCGACCTACTCATTCTCGACGAGCCGGCCAACGGCTTAGATCCAGCCGGGATCGTGGAGATGCGCAACCTGATGCGCAATCTGAAGGAGAGCGGGCATAGCGTCTTCATCTCAAGTCACGTCCTTCACGAGATCGAGCAGATGTGCGATCGCATCGCAATCCTCAATCATGGGAAGGTAGTGGTTCAAGGGAGCGTCGCCGGACTGCTGGGCGCGGGTCATCGGATCGAGGTCCAAGTGGAGCCGGCCGATGAGGCGGTAAGAATTCTGAAGTCGCTGGAGTGGGTAGGGGACGTCACGGTACAGGACGGACGTCTGGTGGTCGTCGCGCCAGTCGAGCGGTCCGCCGAAATCAACCGAGCGCTGGCCGAGAAAGGCTTGTTCGCGGCGGAAATACGGCCGGGCGAGGAAAGTCTCGAACAGTACTTCCTCGGCGTCACGAGCGAGGGCAGATAGTGGGTGCCCTGATTGGCGCGGAGTGGGTCAAGCTGAAGCATCGGTGGATGCCCCGGATCATTGCGCTCATCCTGTTCGCCATCGTAGCCCTACTCTTCTGGGCGATCGGGACAGGCGCAAACCGAACCGATCTCATATTTCCGCGTGGAATGCTTGCCGCACTTCTAGCCGCCGGCTTCGTGGCGTCCTTTCTGTGGCCGATTCTCTCGGGAGCGTGGGCCGGGAATGAGTATAGCTGGGGAACGCTGCGCATGGTGTTAAGCCGGCGTCCGAACCGGATCCAATACCTGGCCGCGAGCCTGGGCATCCTCGTAGTGTTCGTCATCATCACTATGGTGGTTACGATGGCACTTTCGTTGATCGAGGGCGCCGTAGTCGCTGGTCTGACCGGACACTCGGCAGTGTTCACGGCGGGGTTGGGATCGAGCTTTACCCTGGTCCTGCTCAAGACCTTCGTGGCCACGATCTATGTCGCTTGCTTCTACCTGGTTCTGGCATTTGCGGCCGGAACGATTTTTCAATCGCCGGCTGCCGGAATCGGGATTGGCATTGGTTTTTCCATCGCGCAGGAAGTCGTGTTCGGCATCTTCACCGCGCTTCGGGGGCCGTGGAAGGTCATCGCCGACCACTTTCCGTCCTCGTATGCTGGTTCGCTGCCGCAGCGGATCGCCACGGAGTCAATCAAGGCATTTGGCGGACAAAATGCGGGAACGCCAAGCGTGCCCGAGTCCATCATCGGGCTGGCTATCTATATCGGGATTCTCGTGGCGCTGACGGTGATTGTGGTGCAGAGGCGAGATGTGACCGCCTGAGAGGTAGTCGGTAGACAGTTGTCAGTTGACGGTCAACAGTAGACGGTAAACGGTAGACAGTACCGGCGTCGGGAGCCGATCTCTGGGGTTTTAGTCCCTTCTATCGTCGGAAGCCATAAGCGGTTTCTGAGCGCTAACTTACCGTGGACGGCTTTCTGTGCTCGGCGCAGCAGAATTCATTGCCCTCGGGGTCGGCCATGACGCTCCAGATCACGTTGTCGTACTCAAACGTCTGAATCTGTGATGCGCCTAGTTCCTTCAAGCGCTGAACCTCTTGCGCGTGATCTTCGACCGTCAGGTCCACGTGAACGCGGTTCTTGCCAATCTTCGGTTCAGGCACCTGATTGAGAAAGAGGGTAATGCCTTTACCTGACGGATCCTCGAGGACTACGAAGTCAGCCTCCGAGATTCGCCGGTTGTAACTCAGAACTTCTTGCCAGAATTGAGCTAAATTCTGGGGGTTGGCGCAATCGATGACGACGTTTCCAATGTGCGGGGCCATGGCACCTCCAAAAGGCGCTCGACGACAGTGTCGGATTCGTTGGGCGGGCTATCCCGGCGGCTGGGTCATGCACGATCAGCTCACGCGTCAGCTGCTACGGAGAGAGTCGTAGCCGGGACCCCGGTCGATCAGCTCGAGAGCTTTTCGACGAGATCTAATCTCATTTCTCAGGGCTACGCTGGCCTCTTCATCGACTGCCGGGCTCCGGCCGTCCGTCTCGGAAAGGACCACGCCGTAATCGCGGCGAGCGGACTCCGGCGAGACCTTACCCTGGACCACGTCGAGAAGAACCCGATTGGTTTCTCGGCCGAGGGGATCCCCCCAGCCGCCACCGCCGGTCGTTCGCAAGCGGATGACGTCCCCGGCCTTGAGCTTGTAGTTGTCGACCATACCCCCAAGATGCACTTCTGCGGGCGTTCCGGGGTTCACGATTGCTTGATAGGGCAGTCCCGCCGATCCTCCGTTCACCCCGTAGCAGCTAAGGATCGACCGATCGGCGGTCGATATGAACTCCACGTCCTGCAAGGCGCGTACGTCCTTTTGATAGCCGAGGCCTCCTCGCCTGAAGCCGGGGCCTCCCGAATCCTGCGCTAGGGCCAGAGCCTCGACGACAATGGGGAAGCGGGTTTCGGCGAACTCGGCGGGCAGGTTTTTGGAGTCGGGGACTATGTGGATGCAGTCGCTGCCGTCGGCGTAGTAGCGGCCACCGGAGCCGCCTCCCAGCACCTCACGGAGCAAGAAGAACGTGCCGTCGGACTCGTCAAAACCGTGAAGACCCCAGTAGCGGATGGTTTCCTGATCGGCGGGCACCTTGCCGCCGACGGCCTGGGCGAGGACTCCCATAAACACACCAATCAACCGCAATATGGTGAACGACCGTGCATTGGTGGCAGCGGGAAAGCGAGGCGAAACAATGGTATCTTCGTCGGGGAAGATCACGTCGATGACGTCACACACACCTTCGTTGATGTCCAGCTCGGCCATCCGCTCGGGTGTGGCGGCGAGGTTACGCAGGGCAACTGCTACCCACTTCTTCAGGAACCTCCCCTCGCAATAGTTGCCCGGCCAATTGATCGGGCCCCTCGTTTGCGGAGCACTGCCCCGTAGGTCGAGGGTGACCTTATCCTCGGTCTTGGTCATGGTCATCTTGAGTGGGTGGAGACGCGGAGGATCGACGCCGTCGTGTTCGATGTAGTCTTCCCAGGCATACTCGCCGTTTGGAATGCGCGGGAGTATCTCGTTGCGGAAGTTATCGGCGCAGCGCTCTAGGATTGCTTCGAAGCACGCCTCCACCACCTCCCGTCCATAGCGAGAGAAGAGCTCGGTAAGGCGCTCGGCACCCATGTGGCAGGCGGCAATCTCGCCATCGATGTCACCCTGGAGACTGTGGGGCAGCCTGGTGTTACGAAAGATGATCGCGTAGGCCGCCTCGTTGCGAGCGCCGGCGCTGTAGAGCTTGATCGGTGGGATCATCAGCCCTTCCTGGAAGATGCTCGTCGCCTTGGCCGGCATGCTGCCGGGAACCATGCCTCCTATGTCGTCGTGATGACCGAAGGCCTGGACGAAGCCGACCACCTCTCCGTCGAAAAACACCGGAACGGTTGAGCAGAGGTCGGGGAGGTGACCGATACCGCCCTCGGACAGGTAAACGTCGTTGTGGAAATAGACATCGCCCGGCTGCATGGACTCCAGGGGGAAGTCCCGGATGATGGGATTGACCATGGCGCTGTAGGAACGCCCGGTGAGCTTCCGGGCGAAGCGATCATGGATGCCGGCCCGGTAATCGTGCTGGTCGCGGATCATCGGCGACCTCGCGGTGCGTTCGATAGCTGCCTCGACCTCGGCCTCGATCGACGCCAATGTGCCCTCGACTATCTGTAGGACGATCGGATCGACAGGCCCCGTTGCAGTGGTTGTCGTCCGCGCGGTTTCTATTGTTGTCATGTCTTGGTCACCGATTTTGTGGACTCGTCAGCTCGCCAGGCCATCGGGAAGGCCGGACCATGGGAGGCGTCCGCGATCGCCGCAGAGCCACCAGAGATTTGATCATGATCGCTAACTCAAGGCGAGTTTCGGAGGATGAGGTTGCGCCAGCCATCCACGTCGAGTGACCAGCCGGGAGGAACGATTGATGTCGAGCCGTACTCCTCGACCACGGCCGGGCCCCGCAGGACTTGCCCTGAAGCCAGCTCGTTGCGGGCGTACACCGGAATGTTGCCAAAACCCGACTGCCCAAGGTGCACCTGGCGGTGCGACTGCGGGGAGGCTCCTTTGGCGACCGCAGTCGGTCCTGGTCCGTGCTCGGTGTCGCCGTGTGAAGGGTCCCCAGGGTGGGATCCGGGCACACGTCCGTGGGATCCCGGAATACGGTCTGGCGACGCCGGAGCGGGTTTATGTGATAGCGGGTTTGCCGGCGGGGCGGTGGATTGAAGCTTTGGTCTATCGACCACGCCGATGGCTGAGACTCGCAGGTTAACGATCTCGCACAACTGCTCGCCCCTATATGAGTACCCATAGAGGCGTTCATGCTCTGAGTGGAACTTGCCGGTCAGGGCCTTGACCACCGCCTGGGTGACCTCGCCTTCCGGCGCATCTACACGAACTTCATACGCTTCTCCTAAGTAACGGAGGTCGGCCGAACGTATCATGCGACGACGATCGGAAGGCACTCCCTCGGCTTCGAGCTCGGCCACCGCCTCCTGCTCCAACCGCGAAAAGCCTTGATTCAGCGCCTCTAGGCCCACGCGATCTTCTCGGTGAACCGAGGTCACCACGAAGTCGGCCTTGAAATCCACGGCAAGGAGTCCAAAGGCAGACACATTTCCAGGATTCGGCGGAATCAGCACGGTATCTATCCCTAATAGACCCGCAACGTTCGGAGCTTGCAAGGGACCCGAACCACCGAACGCAACCATGGTATAGCTTCGAGGGTCGAGGCCCTTTTTCACGGTGACCTGCCTTATCGCATGGACCTGGTTCCAATCGGCGATCTCGACAGCGCCGGCGGCCAGCTTCTCAGCGGTCAGCCCGAGACGCCGGGCGAGGCGGCCCAACCCATCCGAGGCCGCTTCGGCATCGAGCTGCATCTCGCCTCCGAGCAGGAAGGGGGGCAGTCTACCGAGGGCCACGTTAGCATCGGTCAGGGTGGGCTCGACTCCACCGCGACAGTAGCAGATCGGTCCGGGATCGGCGCCGGCGCTCTTGGGGCCAACCCGTAGCCCACCGCCCGGATCTATCCAAACGATCGAGCCGCCTCCCGTACCTATGGTAGTGATGTCGACCATGGGCACCTTCACGGGGAACCTCCCGACTCGTCCCTCGGTCGTCACGTGCGGAACGCCCCCATCGACCAGACAAATGTCGGTCGAGGTGCCTCCCGCGTCGACGGTCAGCACGCGATCGTATCCCGCCAGTCCGGCGAGGTAGCCTGCTCCCAAGGCGCCGGCGGCGGGCCCCGATAGAAGCGTCGTAATCGGCTGACTAGCCACCTCGCCGGCCGAAAGCATGCCTCCGTTGGATTGCATGATTAGGAAGGGCGTGTGGCCGTTGGGGCTTCCGTTCCCGGCGCTTGCCCTGCTCTCTATTCCCAGCCCTTCGACAGCGCGATCGATGTACCGCTTCATTACGGGCTTCACGTAGGCGTCCACGCACGTCGTCATAGTGCGCTCGTACTCACGGTATTCGGGCAGCACATCGGATGACAGCGAGACCACCAGCTCGGGATACGCAGCCGCCAAAATGCGAGCCACCCGTTGCTCGTGTTCAGGATTGGCGTAGGCGTGGATCAGGCAGACCGCGGCGGAAGTTACGCCGCGGGCCCGCAGCTCGGCGGCGATAACCCGAATGCTGTCCTCGTCGAGCGGCCTCATTACCTCGCCACGAAAATTCAAACGCTCCGAGACCTCGAAGACCAGCTCGAGGGGCACGATGCGCTGGGGCTTGACCCAGAAATAGGAGTTGCCGTAGCCGCTCGGAACACTCTGACGGGCAATCTCGAGGATGTTACGGAACCCGGTGGTCGTGATCAGGGCCAGCGAAGAGAAGCGCTCCTCCAGCAGAGCATTGGTAGCAACCGTGGTGCCATGAATCAGCGATTCCAGGTCGGGCCGGCTGGCGTCGACTTGATGGAGTATCTTGTCGAGGCCGGCTGCAAGTGACCGTGAGGGGTCGTCCGGGCTACTGGGAGTCTTGGTGGCGGACAGCAGGCCACTGTCATGGTCGACGGCCACTACGTCCGTAAACGTACCGCCGGTGTCGATGCCGACCCGGTAGCGCGGCATCAGGCCGCGTCCAGGTTTCTGCCGGCGCGGATCGTCTCGCGAATATCGCTGGGACTCAGGGGCATACGGGTGACATGAACACCGAAGGGCTGCAGAGCATTTTCCACGGCCGACGCCATCAGCGCCGGAACCGGGATCACACCGGCCTCACCAGCCCCCTTGATCCCCAGGGGATTGAGCGTCGACGGCGTCTCGACGTGAATAGTCTCGATATCCGGCACTTCCATGGCCGTTGGGATCAGATAATCCATGAACGTGCTGGAGAGGGGCTGGCCGTCCGGATCGTACACCATACGCTCGTAGAACGATCCGCCAATGCCCTGAGCCACGCCGCCATGCACCTGCCCCTCGACGACTGTCGGATTGATCACGCGCCCGCAATCGTGAACGGCGACGTACTTCTCAATAGTCGGGACGCCGGTTTCGGCGTCGATCTCGATGATGGCGGCGTGGATGCCGCTCGCCCAGGTGGCGCGTTCAGGAGCGAAGTACTTCCGGGCTTCCAGGCCGGGATCGGCTCCCTCCTCTAGGGCCGCGCCATCACGGGGTCTCAGCATGCTCATCGCCTCTTTGGCCTGATCGCCATAGGCGTAGCGGATCGGGTTCGCGGCTATCGCGATGTCCCAGAGAGAGACGCTGCTTTGGGGAGAGCCCTTCACGCCGACGCGGCCACCGGCCAGCTCGATATCCTCCGGGTCCGCCTCGAACATTTCGGAAGCCAGTGCTCTGGCTTTGTTTGCGACGGCCAGGGACGAGGCGTGGATCGCGTTGCCGGTCACCACGGCCGAGCGGCTGGCGTACGTGCCGGATCCCCAGTTCATCGACCGGCTATCGCCTGTTGTTATGTCGACTTCACTGGGAAGGCACCCCAGCTCATCGGCGACGATCTGGGCGAAAGACGTCTGGTGGCTCTGTCCCTGGGTGCCCACGCAGGTAGCAACGATCACCCGCCGGGCCGTGCCGTCGACGCGAACATGAGCTCCCTCGTACGGGCCGATTCCGGTTCCTTCGACGTAGCATCCTACTCCGATACCGAGGTACTTGCCCTCGTGGCGAGCGGATGCCTGCCGGTCCTGGAACGCATCCCACCCTATAGCCTCAAGCACCCTTTCCAGCGCCTCGGGATAGTTCCCGCTATCGTACTTGGTCGGACGGCCATCCTGAAACGTCAGGCCAACGTCGTACGGGAACTCATCGGGCTGGATGAAGTTCCGCCGGCGGACGACGGCGCGGTCGAGGCTCAGCTCCGCCGCTACGCGGTCGATCAGCCGCTCCATTACGAAGCAGCCCTGGGGACGACCAGCGCCCCGATAAGGGGTGACGGGCACTTTGTTGGTGTAGATCACACTCGCGTCGCTGAAGTAGTTGGGCACCTTGTAGGGGCCCGGGAGCTGCGTCGAAGTGATGATGGGAACGATGATCCCATAGGGGGTGTACGCACCGGTGTCGTGCAGGAATCTGTCCTTGACGCCGAGGATCACGCCGTCGTCGTCGACCGCTATGGCGGACCAGTGGAGCTGACCGCGCTCGTGGTTGGAGGCGATCAGGTGCTCGCGGCGATCCTCGGCCCAGCGGACGGGCCGTTTCAGCCGGAGCGCAGCCAGAGGGACAAGAACCTCCTCCGAGTAGAACATCATGATTTTGGTGCCGAAGGCGCCGCCGACGTCGGGTGCTACCACGCGGACCTGGCTCTCCGGCAGATGGAAAAGGACCGCCAGGCCATTGCGAATCGAGAGCGGGGCCTGGGTCGTGTCGTACACGGTCAGGACGCCCTCGGTCAGGTCGTAGGAGGCGCAGACGGCGCGGCATTCCATGGGCTGGCCGGCTCCGCGCTCGACAAACAACCGTTCCTCGAAAACATGTGCGGCCCGGCTGAACGCGACATTGACGTCTCCGACCGTCTGAAGAAGGTGTGCGGCTACGTTGCCAGGCACGTCATGATGCACCAGCGGACCTCCCTCGGCCGTGGCGCTCTCGAGATCGACGACAGCCGGTAGCTGGTCGTACTCGACTTCGATCAGGTCGCAGGCGTCTTCCGCGATGTAACGATCGTCAGCGATGACGAACGCGACGGGCTCGCCGACATAATTCACGAACTCACGGGCCAGAGGGTACTGGGTTCGAGGCTGGGTAAGAACGTCGTGGGGCACGACCATGGGCGACGGCCGCAACACATCGCCGAGGTCTTCCGCGGTCCAGACGGCGTGGACGCCTGCCAACTCACGGGCCGCCGTCACGTCGATCCGGGTGATCCGGCCGTGAGCAATCGGAGATCGCAGGATCGCAGCGTGCAAGGCCTCGGGCATCGGAATGTCGTCGACGTAGCGACCGTGCCCGGTCAGCAAGCGATGGTCCTCGTTGCGGGTCACAGGTTGGCCAAACCATCGGGTGGTCATGGGACCTGTCCAGTGGCGCGCTGCACGGCTTTCACGATATTGACGTAGCCGGTGCAGCGACAAAGGTTACCAGAGAGCGCTTCACGGATCTGCTCCGGGCTCGGGCGCGGGTTGTCCTGGAGAAAGGGGACGAGGGTCATCAATATCCCCGAGGTGCAGAAGCCGCACTGGAGGGCGTGCTCCTGGTGGAAGGCCTCCTGCAAGGGGTGCAAGGCCTCGCCTTCAGCCCTCAGGCCCTCAACCGTGGCGATGTCATGCCCTGACGCCTGAACAGCAAACATCAGGCAGGAGCGAACGGGCCGATTTTCAAGCAGAACGGTGCAGCACCCGCAAACACCGTGCTCGCAGCCGACGTGCGTCCCGGTTAGGCCTAGGTTGCCGCGGAGGAAATCGGACAGCAGCAGTCTCACCGGAACTTCCGCGGTGTACATATTCCCATTGACGGTAACCGAGATCGTTCGGAGCGGCGTCATGCGGGCACCTCAGTAGCTTCTCGAGCCGGTACTCTTTCCGCGGCCAGCACCAGGGATCGGCGGACGAGCGTCGCTGCCACCTCACGGCGATACTCGGCCGTCCCGTGAACATCGGATACCGGCTCGGTTTCCGTCGCCGCGATCCGGGCGGCCTCGGCGAACGCGGTCACGTCAACGGGAGTCCCCGTCAGCCTTTCCTCGGCACCGCGGGCGCGCAAGGGTGTCGGGGCGACACCGCCGAGAGCGATGCGCGCCCTGGACACCATACCGGCATCTACCGTGAGCAGAACGGCGACCGATACAACGGCGAAGTCGCCGTGGCGGCGCGCCACTTCCAAGAACGCCGTTCCCGTCGACGGTGGGAGGGGAGGTAAGGAGACGCCGACAACCATTTCGTCAGCCTCGCAGGCGGTTGTCATGATGTGGAGGAAAAAGTCCTGAGCCGGGACGGAACGACGGCCGGCGGCGGAAACCAGCTCAAGGCTGCCTTCCTGCGCCTGCCACACCACGGGGAGCTCGGCGGCGGGATCGGCGTGAACGAGACTACCGACGACCGTTCCTCGATTGCGGATCTGGGGGTGACCCACCCACCTAATCGCGTCGTGCAACAGCGGCTGCTCATCACATAGGATCGACGAGCGCTCGACCGAATGCTGACGGACCAGCGGACCAAGGGTGAGGCTCGGGCCCGTCGACATGGTGTCCAGCCCAGAGATACCGTTGACGTCAACCAGCAGGTCAGGCATGGCCAGCCGCATATTCAGGAGCGGAACCAGGCTCTGGCCACCAGCCAGGATCTTTGCCTCGTCGCCCCGTGCGGCCAGGAGGGCAAGAGCCTCAGGGAGAGACCGGGGATCGGCGTACTCGAATGGTGCGGGTTTCATCTCAGTTGTCAGTTTTTCGTTGTCAGTCGTCGGCTTTCAGTTTGTTCGCCAGCTCATGCCGGGCCGGAGTGGACCACCCCGAGGATTTCTCCCCGGGGTGACTTTCGTGCGACCTTGATTTTACTTGGTGGCTGCTTTCCAGTAGCTCTGGTTGTAGGCGCCGCTTGGCTTTTTCGAGATCACGCCGTCGAGCTTGGCCTCCTTCCAGGTGCGCGCATATGACGCTGGGTTCATCCAGCCTATCTTGTGGCCCTTCAGATTAGCCTTGATCAGCTTGGCGACCTGCTTGGCCTGAAAGATCATGTGGCCCTGAGTAGCAGTTCCCGCTGGGATGTACTTGTAGGTGATCTTGCCGGCCTCAGTCGGGTTCTTGACCACGAAGTCCCAGCCCTTGATCGATGCCTTCAGGAAGGCGATCGCGGCAGCCTTATGCGACTTTAGCCAGCTAGGCTGGGCAAAGATGCCATCTTCCAACATGCTGACGCCGAGTTTGTTGTAGTCGAAAATGTTCAGATTCTTTTGCGGGACGCCATGTCCTGATGGAGGCGGCTCGGTCACGACACCCATCTCGTTGTACGTCATGGCTTGAGATACCTGGAGCGTATGGTTCAGGAATGGGTCCATGGTGAAACCCTCCTGAACGACTTTGATGCCCGTCGACGAGGCGCAGCTGAAAGTGTTTACGGAGCATTTGTATCCGAGCTTGTGCATCAGGGCAAAGAACTGGTACTGGTTTCCTGCCGGCCACACGCCGACCGTGTGTCCCTTGAACTTCTTTATGCTGTTGATGCCGGAGCTCTTGAACGTGATCATCCGCATGCCGGTTGCTTGGTATATCTGAGCAACATTGACTATGGGCCGTCCGCTGTCCCTCTCGTGCAACAGAGACGGGAGCCAGTCGATGCCAAACTGAGCGGCTCCGGATTCGACTACCGTCTCGGGTGTGACTTGTGGTCCGCCGTTGAGGATGGTGACGTTGAGACCGGCCTTTTTGTAATAGCCCTTGTTGTACGCGACGAAATAGCCGGCAAACTGGGACTGCGCCACCCACTTCAGCTGAAGCTTGATGTTGATCATGGATTTGTGCGCTGGATTGGCCAGCGCCGTCCCACCGATGAGTGCGATGCTCATAATTGCGACCACGCTCAAGGCACGCATAATTCGTGACATATGTGTCCTCTTTCCTACTGACTTAGATTTGAATCTCAAAAGGGGCGACCTCGCTTCCATTCGAATCCCGCTCTTCAATCCTCCTTTCGTGCTCTCCCGTTCCTGTTGTGTTCCCACCCGGCTAGCGGCCGGCTCGATATGAAATGTGCCAGGACGTAAACCTGCGTTCGATGCCCAGGACGACTCCGTAGAACACGATGCCGACGGCACAGGCGACGAATACGCCGGCCCACACCTCGGCGTAGTTGTTGATTCCGGACTGGTTGTAGATATAGAGGCCAAGGCCCTCGGGTGGACTGCCGAAGAACTCGCCGATGATAGCTCCGATCATGGCCAGCGTGGTGTTGATCTTCAGGCCATTAAACACAAACGGCAGGGAGGCGGGAAGGCGCAGCTTCCAGAAGGCGGTCCACTCACCGGCTCCGTAAGAGGACAACAGGTCCCGCGAGAGCGGGTCCACCGAAACCAATCCGCGATAGGTGTTGACCAGCATCGGGAAAACGCACATCACGGCGCAGATCACCGCCTTTGACTGCCAGTCAAACCCAAACAGGACCACGGCGATGGGGGCCATCGCCACGATCGGCACTGAGTTGCTGATTACGGCGTAGGGCACGAGGCCACGACCGACGATCGCAAAACGCCAGGCCAACACGGCGAGGAGAAAGCCGGCCGCCGATCCGATCAGGAATCCCCTCAAAGCCTCATTCCAGAACGTAAACCACGCGTAACTGAGAAGAATACTGTGCACGGATTGGAACGTCTGCCAGATCTGAGACGGGACCGGGAGCTGAGAGGTAGGGACTACACGAGGAGACAAATACTCCCAGCCGACGAGCATCAGAATGAAAACGATGGCCGGAGGGAGGAGCCGCTGTACGGCTATGCGCGGATTCCACTTGCCCGGCTCGACAGCGTCGAGCACGAGGTGCTCGGTGACCAGCTGTCCCTCGCCGCCGGCCAGCTCGGCGCCGACCACTTCCTCATCCGAGTGAGGAGTGAGCGAGCTTTCCATGGCCACCAGCTACGCGTCCTCGAGCCGGGCGCGCACGACCACGCGCTCGAACAGCACGACACAGCCATACAGCACCAGGCCGAGAAGGCCTGAGGCGACGATCGTCGACCACAACAGGATGTTCAGGCCGTACTGGCTGGCGTCAATGATGGCCCGCCCAAACCCGAACTCCGATCCAACGGGCAGCTCGGAGATGATCGCCCCGATCACGCTGGCGGTGATGCCGATCTTCAGGCCGGTGAATATGTAGGGGAGCGCCGACGGCAGGCGGAGCTTGAGGAAGACCTGACGCGAGCTCGCGGCATAGGAGCGCATCAGCTCCTCGGCCAGGGGGTCGACCGACCGCAAGCCCTTCACCGCGCTAACCGTTATCGGGTAAAAGGCGAGGTAGGCGGCGACCAAGACTTTCGCTCGCAGGCCCAAGCCAAGCGCTACCACCAACGCCGGAACGAGGGCGACGATCGGAACGGTTTGCGACATGACTACATATGGGAACAGCGAAAGCTCGAGGATACGGCTGCGAACGAAGGCGAACGCGAGGGCGATCGCCACGGCCGCACCCAGCAGGAATCCGAGAACCGCCTCGGTACCGGTCGTCGCAAAATCGACCCAGAGGTTGCCGTTAGCGCTTGGCGGCTCAGCTAAGCGGGACCAGAGGTCGGCTAGGACCTGATGGGGTGCCGGCATGGTGGGCAGCGGTTCGTTGAGGGTGGCCTTAATCTTATCGATAAAGCTCATGTGCTGCCACACGGAGGTCTGGCCGAGGTCCGAGTAGTGGAGCGCCAGGGAGCCCCAGTTGTAGTAGATCGCTCCGAGGTACCAGAGGCCGATTATCACCGCGAATACCCCAGCGATGGCGCCGGCGTCGCGGAGTCGCGATCGTCGGGAGGCGGCACTATTCGCCGGCTCGTCAAGTATGGCGGATGGGCCCGACTGGACGACCGCCTGGGTCATAGGTGTTCCGCCAGCTGGCCGCGCACAGAGCTGATCAAGTTGAAGAACTTGGAATCCTCGCGGGTTTGGGAGGATCGCGGACGTTCGAGGTCGACGTCGACGATTGTGTGAATCCGGCCCGGGCGGGGCGTCATGACGACGATTCGGTCCGACAGGAAGACCGCCTCGGGGATGCTGTGCGTCACAAACACTATCGTCGTTCCCGTCTCGCTCCAGACATTAAGCAGCTCGAGGTTGAGGCGATCGCGGGTCATCTCGTCGAGGGCGCCGAACGGCTCATCCATCAGCAGGATGCCGGGCTGGAAGGAGAGCGCACGAGCTATCGAGACACGCTGCTGCATGCCCCCGGATAGCTGCCAGGGATACTTGTGCTCGAAGTCCTGAAGTCCGACGAGCTTCAGCAGGCGCTTGGTGCGCTCCTCGCGCTCACGTCTAGGCAGCTTGGTGATCTCAAGGGGGAGCTGGACGTTCTTGCCGACTGTTCTCCAATCGTACAGAACGGGCGACTGAAACACCATCCCGTAGTCTCGATCGCGCCGGGACCGTGAGGCAGACTTGCCCTTAACCTGCACCCGTCCCGCGGTCGGCTGCAGGAGATCGGCGATCAACCGCAGCAGGGTGCTCTTCCCGCAGCCGGACGGCCCGAGAAGGGATAGGAACTCCCCGGAGGCGATGTCAAGCGATACATCCGACAGAGCGAGAACCTGCTGCCCTCTGGTCCCATAGCGCATGGTGACGCCATCGACCCGGATAGCCGGTACAGTTCCAGCCTGCGACCGAACAGCCGCCTCTACCATTCAGCGTCCTGCACCAAGAATTGGAGCCGGGCGATGGTTGTTTACCCGCCTGCTAGAGACATCGTACATCGTTTTGAGCATGGGTGAAACTTGGAGCGCCCAAAAATGTCGGAGGAAGCACGATCTAAGGTGGTAGTAAGCGGGATTGAGTCCGACATTCGATGCACAGTCGACATGGACGCTAGTTAACTGCTCCTAACGATTGGCCTTGGGTGGGAAGGTGGACACATAGATAGTGGCATGCTTTTGGTAATATGCCTTGAACTGATTGTCTTGTCGTTGGCAGACTCCATGCGAGCCAATGCCGTCTGTGCCGCACCAGCCCGACACTAGTTGTTGCGCTCCGAGACCGGCTACCGTAACTGACAAAGCAATCACTGCAATGGCGATCTGCCTCAAAGCCCTCGATTTCATTGGGAGGTAACCTCAAGCGCCTCAGCCAACTTGTGAAGTATCGCAGATCCTGGCAACCGTTCTATCTCCTCTAGGCCCTTGATCCTGGCCTACGGACCGTGAGCTTGAAGCCTCGCAATAGCCGGGTTTGGTATGCGTGTTGGTCGCTGTCAGTGTTGGATTGTGGTTACCAAGGCCACGACCGCGTCGGCAAAAGGCTCCAGCGGAACGCGCACGATCCCGGCGCCAATCTGGCCTATGCCGGCCTCCCGGTGGGCCACGCCGGTATCCAGAACCGGCGCGACGCCGGACCGACTTACGGCAACCGCGTCTATGCCCACGGGAGTGCCGCGAAAATCCATCGCGGGCATCTGATACATCGAGTGCTCGCCGAGACTGATCTGATACATCTCTTCCGTGACAGCCCTGCCGAGATCCACCGAGCCGCCGATGAACTGGACGATCGCGGGGGCGGCGGCCAAGGCGAAGCCGCCCAAGCCAGCCGTCTCGGTGATCGCACTGTCGCCGAGATCGGGACTGGCGTCCTCGGAGCCGTAACCCGGGAAGAACAAGGCGTCAACCTCGGCCGCGGGTGAGGTAAACCATCGCCGCCCGGTGCCTGACATCCAGATTCCGAAGTCCGTGCCGTTGCGGGCCATGGCAGTCACCATCGTGGACCCCGGAACGTCCATGGTGGGCATCAGGGCGGCCTTGCAGGCGGCCATGGCGAGGTTGAGAAAGAACACATCGGTGCCGGCGAGATATTGAAAGAGGGGGACGGGGTCGTGGGCAATCTCTCCGCCGGCAGCGGCGGCATACAGGTGCGGAGCTATCTCGCGGACAAAGAGCGACGTCGCGGCCTTGTTTCGGTTGTGCAGCTCATCTCCCATCTGCAGGGCCTGGGCAATCAGAGACGTCAGATCTATACCGCCGGCCCGGCGGATCGCGGCACCAAGCAACGGACCGGCCACCGCGGCAAGCCATTGAAGGCGTTCGAGGACGCTCTCGTCGTTCGCTCCGTAGCGCAGGACTCTGCCCAAGCCCTCATTCAAGGTGGCGTAGGCGACGGCGTCAAATGCCTGGTTTGCAACCACGAAGACAGGCATCGACGGCGAGATCACGCCGGCCATTGGACCGACCGCATCGTGAGCGTGACATGGAGACAGCTCGATGTTCCCCCTGGCCAGCTCGTGCTCGGCCGACTCGTGACTTCCGGCCCAGCCCTCGTATACAACAGCCCCGATCAGGGCTCCCCGCATAGGCCCGCCGGCATGGGCCCAGTCGAGTGGCGGCCCAGCATGCAGGAGGACCCCCTTCTGCATGCCCGGAATCACGTCGGCAGCGAGCGCCACGTCGACGACCCGGCACCGAGCACTCAGGAGCCGGGAGAGGGCCTCCCGGTTGCCGGCTGTCATTCGGGAGAACGCCGCGTCATTTGAGTAGACAGCCAGGAGCGCCTCCGATGCCAGGGGCGGGCGCCATTCGACATCGTAGTGCTTTGCGGCCTGGTCCGAGATCGCCTGAGCAAAGATATCAGGCCCGACGATAACGGGGTTCACTTCCTCCATGAGATTCATGGAGCAGCAACGCCCAGGGCCAACAAAGCGGCATGCGTGGCCGCTTGTTCGTTCGATTCGAATACCGCGATCCCGGCGGACTGAAGTGTCCCTCGCTGTGCATCGAGACTCTGGGGGTCGGAGTGAGTTCCGACGAGAACGGAGACCGCGTGAAGCGTCGTACCTCGTGCCTCAGCTAGCCGGCCAGCCTCGTCAACAGCCGGAACGAGAACCCCGGCCGGGTCGCGATGAGCCAGATCTCCGAGCACGACGTCCACGAGCAGCACATCGGTGGAGGCGGCAGCCTCGACGATCAACCGGGAGCGAATGCGTGGATCGATCATGGGATGGGCGCGGCCGCGCGTGTACTCATCCGCCCCAGCGTCGACGAAGCGCAACACTGCTTGGGGCGCCACCTCTGAGCAAATTCTCAGAGCTTCCTGGCAGAGCGTTCCACCGCAAAACACACCGGTTAGCGAGACCGCCTTGGAGAAGGCATTTGGCCCCGGCTGGCCCCCGTCGGGACTTGAGTTGGAGCATGGGGTCATATCGCTATCCGGGGGCAGACCCAGCAGCGCGGCAGCCGCTCGAGCCAGGGTGGGGGCAATCTCAAGTTGCGTCGCACCGACTTCAGCCCCAAGCAAGCAAGCCACTGCCGGTTTCCCCGACTGGGCGAGGTGATCTAGAACCCGCCTGGTTGTGGGCGCGTCCCCAGGCTTGGAAATCAGGCCAATGCGGTCAACGCGGTCATCTCGCGCCAAGAGATCGATCGCCGCCATCGTCATGATGCCACCAACGTCGGCCGACAGGTCGCGGCTGCCCGTGCCGATCGCGGCCGCGATTCCTCCGCCCCATGCATCCAGCAGGCACGACACGTGCTGAAGGCCCGTTCCCGACGCGCCGACCAGACCAATCGTGCCTCGGCGCACCCGATTCGCGAATCCAAGTCCGACTCCGCCCAGGATTGCCGTCCCGCAGTCCGGCCCCATCACGAGCAGGTTCTGTTGGGCAGCAAATCGCTTGAGCGCTACCTCCTGGGAGACGGGCATGTTGTCGCTGAAAATGAAGGCGTGACGACCAGCACGGAGAGCCGTCCAGGCCTCGAGCGCGGCGTGCTCGCCCGGGACGGCTATGACGGCAACGTTGCTGTCCGGCGCTTCTCGGAATACCGCCTGGCTCCACGCCGGCGGATCACGGTCCACGACGTGCGGGGTGGCGCGAGCAGCCAACGCGGCCTCGATTCCCTCCATTGCCCGCTCGAGCGACGCCAAATCCTCGGCGGCGACTGCAATGACGAGATCAGATGGCCCGGCGCGGGTAACGTCCTGGATGGAGAAACCGTCGCGAGCCAGAAGGCCGATATTCATCTCGGTGCCCATCACCGTAGATGCCGACACGACGCCGGGCATTCGCTGCAACGCTTCCGACACGCGCATCAGGCGCACGGAGTCATAGTACAAGTTCCGCCGAACCTCAATGCGCCGCTCCAACTCCCCTCCCTACATGGATGTCGGTAGTGCCGGCCCGGGAGACGGCAGCTCCCACGTATCACCGATTCGTGGCCGGCACAGTGCTGTGCCACGAAACTGGCGGCGTCGGCCACTCCAAGCATCATGTCACATCCAGAGGTATGGCCGACGCCGTCCAGCTCGCACGCCCTCCGTTTCAGCTCAGGGCAGGGCATTCCGAGGCCCCGGGCCAGGGTTGTGAGCCCGGCATCGCCCACGCCCTCCACCGCATAGGCGAGCAGCGTTTGCGATAGCGGAGTGGTATTCGCCACGCGGACCGCTTGAGAGAAGGAGGCCAGAAGGTCACTTGCTAACCGGCGAACGTTGTGATCACCGAGAGTGAGGTGATACAAGCCGATGGTCATGCCGCACAGCCAGTCATCGCCCGCCGGAGTGAGTCCGGGTCCTAGACCGAGAAGCCGACCAGCGTTAACGGTCAGGCCGTCGAGATCGTGAGACCGCATGGCCTTGAGTGCCAGGGCACGTGACTCGCGGAGGGCGTGGCCCAGCCGATCGTCTGCCAGGATTGCGGACCGACCGGCAAGCTCACGAAGCTGCTTCGACTGCACCTTCAACACCGTAGGGTGGCAATCTACCGATGTGCGGTCGGGCTCCCAGGGCAGCGCCCGGCTCATATCCACGACATAGTCACCCGAGTCAAGAACGGCGAGATTCTTCTGGAAGGGTGCAACGAATCCGGTGTCGCGGAGATAGGACAGCGCAACCCGCCGCCCGATCCACGAATCATCCCATAGAGCAGAACGGACGCGCACGGTCAACGGCCCATTTCGGACGGCGGTCGTCAGGGTACCCACACGTCCACGGGGCAGCTCGAGATGCAAGGAGCCTCTGAATACGGCCGAGACCGTGAGCAGCTCTCCCGCATCCGCTACGTCCCGATGAAACGATATGGCTTCCAACACTGTCCCGAACTTCATTTTGAAGTCTACTGGGTGGCTACCGGGACTTGCTCGCCCGTTCCCGGAAAGGGCGAGCCGAACCGGCGACCCGTCGTCAGGTTGGCTGAACCTAAAGGAGCTGGGTCAGCAGATGAAGCGGCGACGCCCTCTAGTGCTTGATTCTGGCCGTAGGCAGAAGTAGGTAGGCAAACCCGAGCAAGATGAACATGCTCGGCCAAAAACTGGTTACGACTTCCGGCACGATGTCCCCCAATCAGTGCGCGATCATTGACACTATACCGATTAAGAGAAACCGGCACAAGTGGCAGATTGCAGCAGGGGGAAGTCGATGCAGGTTATGTCATCGAGCCTCTCCCGCCGCCCGGGACGCGGATTGCCCGGCGACGGGCCACCGCTGTCGGGCGGGCCGGCAACCTTATTCCACAGTTCTAAACAGAGACTCCACATCTTTGTCCCCGAACTTATACACGCTCGTTTGATGCCGCACGGTCGACTTATCGTCTTCACCGGATACGCGGAGGTGGTGTTGAATTCAATCCTCTCCGGGTAGGACCGAAGGTGGGCCTCGTTGTGCCCGCGGACTATTGCGCACTGTCCGCGGGACGGACCGGCCGGATTACATATGTTCACGAATCTCATGCAGCCCGGCCCGCTCGTGCTGCGCTACGGCACCGAGACGGGTTCGATTGGGGGTAGGGCTGCCTCGATCTGAGCGCGCTGAGACTCGAGAAAAGGCGGCAGAGAAAGGCCCTCACCGAGGTGTGCCTGGTCCTCGTCGGCGGTGAAGCCCGGCCCGTCCGTCGCGATTTCAAAGAGAACACCACCTGGCTCGCGAAAGTAGATCGAGTGGAAGTAGAAGCGATCGATTACCGGAGTCACGCCGACTCCGGCCCTGGCCAGCAGCCGCTGCCACCCTTCGTGCTCTTGAAAGGTCGGAGTGCGAAACGCAACATGGTGGACGCCGCCGATGCCAACCTGTGCATGTCCGGTGGCGTCTGCTTCGCGAACCCTGACCTGGGTTCCGGTACCTCCGGCTCCAGTCTCGAACAGCAGTACCTTCTGTCCGCCAGGATCCAAGTATTCCCCGGCCTGTCGAAAGCCAAGCACCTTTTCAAGCAGGACTCGAGTTGGACCTATCCGAGAAACACTGAGCTCGACGGCCGCGAACCCACGGATAGCCACGTTTGGGGGAACCGGACCGTCGGCCCATGGTGTGACATCCGGACGCTCCCCAATAGTCAGCTCAAGTCTTTGTCCCTCTGGATCCCGGAACGTCATGGAGGGACGTCCGGCTCTGGCGGCGATCTCATCGTGGGCTACATCCATCCGGTCGAAACGGGTCGCCCACCACTCCAGAGCCGAATGATCGTTGACGGCGAACGCGGTACCAACCACATCGCCTGAGCCCAATTGGTGCGGACCGGCGTCCGGCCACTCGAAGAATGTTATCTCGGTTCCAGGGTGACCGACCTCGTCGCCGTAGAAAAGATGATACGTGTCGATGACGTCTTGATTCACCGTCTTCTTCACGAGGCGCAGGCCGAGTACTCGAGTGTAGAAATCGAGGTTCGCTCCCGCGCTTCCAGAAACCGCCGTGACGTGGTGGATTCCGCGCAGTTCCATACCTATTCCCTTCATGAAGGAGGTGCTAGCCGGTTCCAGGGTCTCACCCTGAGTCTATCTCCGCTAGACGTCTTGTAGGACTCGCCCGACTCAAGAGCCGAATGTCCTATGGATCGATGAGGCTGTGTTGATTACCAGGGTCCATATCACGTATCGATACTTTCGAAAGGCAAGTGACGATCGCTTCGCGAGAAAGCAGCCGGGGACGTCCCTCTGGCGCCGGCCCAGCCACGGCGGGCCGGGATGCGCCAGGCGTGCGCGACCAAACGAAGGGTTTTCGCAGGCCATTCAGGAGCCGCCAGAGTTTGATTGAGGACGGAGTGCTCCTGGCCCTGATCTCAATCACGCTGCTTGCCGTTCTTGTTCTGGCCGGCAGCGCAGCCATTAGTCTGCTGGAGTTATTCGCCGGGCACCTCTAACCCCGACCACGCCGTGCTTAGACGGAACGCGACGCCGGCGGAGGCCGCCGCTGTGTGAGTGACGCTTGATCGAATTAGCCCAGCCTGTCCGTCAGTAGGCCGGGCAAAGGTAGCTGCGCGACAAGCAAAACTACGACGAACAACACAGCGATCTCGAGACCCTGCGGCGCGTGCCGGTGCCAGAATGGACGGGCGGGTTGAAGAGCGAGTCATGCTTGACTTCACTGGTCGTCCAAACACCGTGCTTTGGAGGAAGGTCGGCCGTGATCCGTACGCTTCGAATTGCGCTAGCCCAAGTCAACCTGGTTGTAGGCGATCTGAGTGGCAATGCCGACAAGGTCATCGAGTGGGCCGGGCGGGCAGCCGACGTAGAGGCCGATATCGTTGCCTTCCCAGAGCTGACGATCACGGGATACCCACCCGAAGACTTGGTCCTCAAGCCCGACTTCATTGCGGCTAACCGAAGAGAGCTCGATCGAGTTGCTGCTTCGATTGGGGACATGACGGCGATTGTCGGGTTCGTCGATACCGATGGCGACGTGTATAACGCCGCGGCCATTCTGCAACAGGGAACGATTGCCGGCATTTATCATAAGTGCTTCCTGCCCAACTATGCCGTGTTTGACGAGCAGCGGCACTTTCGAGCGGGCAATCGAGCGGAAGTGGTTAGTGTTCGCGATGTTAAGGTCGGCGTCACCATATGCGAGGATATCTGGTACCCGGTGGGCCCGGCGACTGTCGAGACGGCCTCGGGAGCCGAGCTGATCATGAACATCAACGCGTCACCCTACAGCTTTGGCCGGCAGCATCAGCGGAACCGAATGATCGCAACTCGCGCTCAAGATGAGATCGCCTACGTGGCGTACCTCAACTTGGTCGGCGGGCAGGACGAGCTCGTTTTCGAGGGCAACAGCCGCGTCTTTGACTGGAATGGGGACATCGTTGCGTGGGGACGAGCGTTTGACGAGGACATGATCGTCGCCGACCTGGACATCGGTGGAGTGTTTGGCGCACGTCTTCACGACACGCGACGCCGTCAGATGCAGATACCTTCGGTCCTTGGCAACGGAGGAGTGGATGTGATCACGACCCCTCTCAGCCTTCCGCGGGCGACGCCCCACTCGACGCCTACCGCGACCCGAAGCTCCCCGCCTGAGTGCTCACCGGAGGAGGAGGCGTACAACGCTCTGGTGTTGGGCACGCGTGACTACGTTACGAAAAACCGGTTCGAGCGGGTCTATATCGGGCTCTCGGGAGGAATTGACTCGGCCCTTACCGCCGTGATCGCGGTTGATGCGCTTGGCGCGGCACGGGTCACGGGCGTGTCCATGCCGTCCCGTTTCTCTTCCGACCACAGCAGGAGCGACGCGGCGACCCTGGCGCACAATCTCGGGATCTGCTTCCTTACCATTCCGATAGAGGGGCAGTTCGAGGCGACCCTCGAGGCGCTCGCACCGGTCTTCGAAGAACGGCCATTCGACATCACAGAGGAGAACGTACAAGCGCGGATCCGCGGCATTCTCCTGATGGCGCTCACCAACAAGTTTGGCGGCATGGTGCTCACGACCGGCAATAAGAGCGAAACCGCGGTAGGGTACAGCACCCTATACGGAGACACGGCAGGCGGCTACGCCGTTCTCAAAGATGTGTACAAATCGCTGGTCTACCGTCTGGCCGGCTGGCGCAACGAGAAGGCCGGCGGTGCGCTGATCCCGCAGAACGTGTTCGACAAGGCGCCCTCCGCCGAGCTTCGTGAGGAGCAGCTCGACAGCGATAGTCTTCCCCCATACGAGATCCTGGACGCGGTCCTCGAAGCCTATATCGAGGATGACCGATCTATCGACGAGATCGCGGCCATGGGTTATGACCGAGCGCTGGTGCAGCGAATCGTGCGACTCGTCGACGTTAACGAGTACAAACGTCGTCAGGCACCGCCCGGCATCCGCATCACGACCCGAGCATTCGGCAAGGACCGACGGCTACCAATCACGAATGGATATCGGCCCAGCTGACGGAGTTGCCTCAATCTTGCCCTGTGCCTACCTCGTTCAGACGGCGCTGAATAAAGGCTTGCTCGGAGCGGGGCGGATGCAGCGCAAGGGCCGCGTCGTAAGCCTGAACGGCGTCAGTGATTCTGCCCAGACGCAGCAGGAGATCGGCGCGGGCAACATGGAACCTCGGCCAGCGACGGAGCTGTGGATCTTCTGCAATGCGCTCCATCAGAGCTTAGTTCGGGGGCGATGCATCAGCAAATTTCTAGCACCCTAGCTAAGCCTTCGAGGGCCGGTTGCTGAGCGCCGACATGACCAGGCCGGTCGGGACCTTGGGATAGAAGTAAGTGGACTTCTGAGGCATCACGTCGCCGGCGGCCGCCACGGCCATCATGTCCCGGGGGCTGGAGGCGTTGAGAACGAAGCCGCCCGCCACCTGTCCGGACACAACTGCATCAGCTACCGAACCGGCGTCCCGATCGTACCGTAGAGCTCCTTCCTCGATAGCTGACTTGTCGATGCCCGCAGCCGCAAGCACCTCTTCCTCGAGCACGACCACGTCCAGTGCCTCACGTGGGCTCGCGCCCACCCGCTTCGGCCGGGACAGAACGCTGACCGAACCTGGCAGGACTGCCACAACGGCGTGGAAGGTTTCGCGCAGCTCGGCCGACTTTTGCTGACCTACAGCTAACGACTCGACTTCGTCAAGGGTCCAGCCAGCCGGCAGTGCACGGGACAGCGCCGCCGAGTCTTTTAGCCCCGGCCTCTGCTCGACCACCATCCGGTGAGTCGGCAGCATTATCAATCCGGGGTCGCTGGCGGAGCTGAGGAACACCAGAACTCCGGTACCGACACCAGAGGCCAGGCCGCTCAGATAGCCGGTAACGGTTTCCCAACGGTGATGGCCGTCGGCGATGTACAGATCCGACGACGAGAATAACGACGTCAAAGTCTCGACGGCCGTGGGGTCACACAGGCGCCAGATGGCATGCCGGTCGGCGGCCATTTCGCCGCTCAACAAAGGCTTCCTCCCGGCAACTGACTCGAGCAGAGACTCGATGCCCGATGCCCCGTCCCAGAGTGCAAAGATCGGAGAGGTTTGCGTCTGGGTTGCGCGAAGTAGCCGCAGTCTGTCGCGCTTAGGACCGGCAAGGGTTCGCTCGTGTCGAAGCATCTCGCCCTTTTCCATCGCTTCCACGCCAACGTGGACGAATATCCCCCGCCTGACCACGGATCCGCCGCCATGTGGCCGGCTAAATTGGTGCTCACAAGCATAGAAGGACGGTGATACATCGGTCTTGACAATCCCCTGCTGCTCCCAGGATCGAAGGCGTGAGGCCGCCTCTTCGTACACTGCATCGTTCGCGCCGGCAACGTCCGAGCCGGCGACCGGGCAATCGACCCAAACTATGTTGTGCTCGTCGCGGGCACGCAGCATTGCCAGCTCTTCCCTATCGATAACGTCGTATGGAGGAGCCAGCACGAGGTCCAGGTTGACTCGAGCGGGATCGTAAAGCAGCCCCTGAAACGGGCGCACCGTGGCCACTGTTAGAGCATCTCCTGGTCGCTGGGCGGCTCGGTCAGAGCTCGACTACGGTTAGCTGGTCCAGGCCTGCCTCGCGCTGGATTTGTGCCGCCAGGGCCGGACTAACGGGATCGTCGACCTGCATCACCATCACCGCCTGTCCACGCGGCGTGTCCCGGCCCAGCTCGATCCCGGCGATGTTGATATCTCCCGCGGCCAGAAGCCTGGCAATGACCGCCACGACGCCGGGCCTATCGGTATGACTTCCAACCAAAAAGATACCTTCGGCCCCCATGTCGAGGCGGAATCCGCCGATCCGCGTGATCCGTGGCTCTCCGTGAACGAGCGCTCCGGCAACCACCAGGGTGCCGTCTCCAACTGCCTCGATCTGCACCGCGGCCGCTCCGTCGAGCGACTCCGTCGTCGTTCGTTCCTCGACCGCTATTCCATGACTCGAGGCCACTACTCTCGCGTTGACGGGATTGATGCGCGCCTCGGTAAAGTGAGCGAACAAACCTCGTAGCGCCTCGGCAGTCAGGTAGTGCACCGCCGTTCCAGCCAGCTCCTTTGAGTAGGAGCAGGTCAACTGTCTGATGCCGGTGCCGGTCAGCTGGCCCGCAAGCGATCCCAGTTTGAAGCTAAGACTGAGGTACGGCCTTAGGCGAAGAGCATCCTCCGACAGGATTGCGGGGGCGTTCACAGCATGGGGCGGCGTTTCGCCAGAGAGGTACTGTCCGATTTGGTCCGCTACGTCGGTGGCAACGTTCACCTGGGCTTCTTCCGTACTGGCTCCGAGGTGTGGCGTCAGCACCACTTCATTCAGCAGTCTCAAGGGGTGGTTGGGTGGAAGTGGCTCCGTCGTAAATACGTCAACAGCGGCGCCGGCGATATGGCCATCCTTTATGGCCACTTCCAGGTCGTTCTCGTCAATGATGCCGCCACGGGCAACATTCACGACGCGCGATCCCTTGCGCATTCGATGTAGCTCTTTGTTGGAGATAATGCCGCGGGTCTTGGGAGTTAATGGAACATGCACCGACAGGATGTCCGACGTCTCGAGCAGCGTATCGAAGTCAACGAGGCTTGCTCCCGCTTGCTCGGCGCGATCGGCGGTTACGAGAGGATCGTAGGCGATCACCGACATCTGCAAGCCCTGTGACGCCATTCGCGCCACCTCGTAGCCGATCTTCCCGAGTCCCAGTAATCCGAGAGTTTTTCCTCTCAGCTCCTGACCGGTGAACCGCTTGCGGTCCCATCCGCCAGAGTGCATGGCGGCATCGGCTTTGGGAATATTCCGCATCAGGGCAAAAATCACGCCGATGACGTGTTCCGCCGCCGCCACGGTATTTCCCGTAGGCGCATTGACCACCAGAACGCCCGCGCTCGTCGCGGCGTCGAGGTCGATGTTGTCCACACCAACGCCGGCTCGACCGACGACCCGCAGCTTGGCTCCAGCCTGCAGCACATCGGCCGTGACCTGGGTCTCGCTGCGGACCACCAGTGCGTCGTAGTCCCCTATGCGGGCCAGGAGCTCCTCGGACGACAGGCCTGTCGCAACATCTACATGCCCTATACGCTCGAGCCGCTCAAGTCCATCGGGAGCGAGAGGATCGGCGACGAGAATGCGAGGGGAGAGATCCTGTTTAGCTTGCTTATCCGTCTCGACGGCGAGCGTCAAGATACGGCGACCGGCTCAGGAGCGCGCCGCGGATGAAGGACGGCTTGGGCGGCCGGCACTGCGACTCCAGTGCTCTCGAGGAAGCCCACGTCCACCAGGCCCTGCTCGACGACGGCCAGGATGACGAACACGTCTCGCTCGTCGACCATTCCGAGGTGTCCGATGCGAAAGATCTTGCCCTGAAGATCGCCCTGGCCACCGGCGACGACCAGACCATACTCAGTCCGCCAGCGGGTTGTCAGTGCCTTGAGCTCGTCGGGGGATCCGAGAGGGTTGGCAATGGCTGTCACCGTATCGCTGCGATATCCTGGCTCAGCAAAGAGCTGGAGACCGATAGCCTCGAGACCGGCGCGAGTCATCGCTCCTACTCGCGAGTGGCGTGCCCACACGTCCTCGACGCCTTCCTCGAGGATGATGCGCAGCCCCTCCTGTAGAGCGTAGAGAACCGAGACAGGCGGAGTGGCATAGGTCTGAGATTTGTCTTGGAACTTCTTCTGCCGTGCGAAGTCCAGGGTCCATCGAGGGATGGTAGCGGATTCCGCAGCGCGGTACGCAGCCGGGCTCACGCTGAGCATGGTGAGACCGGGAGGCGTCATCCAGCCCTTCTGAGACCCAGTGACCACAACATCGAGATCGAGGTCGTCGACGTTCAAGGGCAGGCAGCCGGCGCCGCTGACGCTGTCGACGCATAGCAGGCGCGGCTTCCGCTTCACTACCGATGCGATGGCGGCGATATCGTTGGTAACACCGGTCGAGGTCTCGTTATGGGTCACGTAGACCTTATCGATGTCTGGATTCTCCTCCAGCACACGCCCAACCTCGTCTGCCTTCAAAGCCGTGCCCGAAGGGACCTTGAGTCGTAGGACGTCCACTCCGTAGGCGTTTCCTATGTCGGCCCATCGGTCGCCGAAACTGCCGATGGTGCAGAACAAGGCTTTTTCGCCCGGGCTCAGCGTGTTCACTACCGCGGCCTCGAGCCCGGTCGTACCACTTCCGGCAAACAGCAGTATCTCGTTCTTGGTGTTAAGCGAAGTCTGTAGATTGGTGACGATCTCAGACAGAAGTTCGGCGAATTCCGGTCCGCGATGGTTGATCATGGGCCTGGCGGCCGCACGAACGACGCGCTCGGGTATTGGGGTAGGTCCTGGGACGCGAAGCTGTGGGTTGAAAAATGTGCGTGTCATCGCTTCGAGTCTACCAACTGGGCCGGATAACCGAACTGTCAATACTGTCCAGTGTTTGGGGTCTGCGCGATGGTGATTTCGTTATGATTGCCCGGGGTAAAGGTCTTCTGTTTGAGCAGCGGCAGGCCGAGAGCCTAATCGCCCAATCAGGTAGATGCGACTCGGAGCTTAGAGAGATCCCGTTTGCTGCCGATGCAGGACCTCGTAGAGAACTATGCCGGTGGCGACGGATAGGTTTAGCGAGTCGGAGGCGCCCGCCATGGGGAGGAAGACCGTATCGTCGCTGGCGGCGACCTCTTCGCGTGAGAGGCCCTCGCGCTCACTGCCCATCAGCAGTATCAACGGGCGACGGTACTCCAGCTCACGATAGTTTCGGTGACCATCGCCGGTAACGCCGATCATCGTCACCCGGTGCTCCTCACGCCATCGAGACAGCCCGGCCAAATCGGTCTGGACTACTCTTTGGGTAAAAATTGCCCCCATGCTCGCCCGCACCGACTTGGGATCATATGCATCCACCGAAGTATCAAGAAGCACGACGCCTCCGGCTCCAACGGACTCACAGGTGCGGAGAATTGAGCCGAGATTACCGGGGTCCTGCGGTCGTACCAGCGCGACCCAGCAGAGTCCGCTCGCGGGTGAGAGGTCTTCTAGAGATTGATACTGCGAGCGAGCGACTATGCCGATGCCCTGCGGGTTCTCCCTTTGTGAGATGCTCACGAAGACTTCGGGCGAGACCTCGAGCGCGGGCACGTTTCGTTCTGCAAGCTCGGCGACCACTTGACTTCCCGCCCTTCCGTGGAGCAGTTCAGGGGCAACAACCAAGAGCTCGAGCGGCGTCCCGCTGCTAGCAGCCTCCACCACGAGACGGATGCCCTCGGCGAAGTACATCCCCGATTCTTGGCGTTCCTTGCGGGATCGCAGGCGGCGAACTTCCTTAACCTTTGAGTTCGCGATGCTCCGAATGGTGGTCGTTGTCAGTCGTCAGTTGTAGTGGAGTCCGAGAGGCTAACTACACTTCGCCTTTTTCGGGCTCGTGTGGCCGGTTTTGATTATCTAGGGCGGTGCCCACAGCCACCGGTTCGGCAGGGCGGGCAGTTGCTTCGGGCCGAGAATCTACTGACTGAGCCACGGTCTTGTGAACATCGGTCTGGATGTTGGTTACCTGCTCTTTGAGCCCGTCAGTCTCTTCCTTGATAGACGATAGGTCTTCGCGCAGGCCCTTAGTCTCATCCTTAAAGCCTTTCAGAGCTTTGCCCAGGCCCCGTCCGGCCTCGGGCAGCCTTTTTGGCCCCAGAAAAATCACTGCGATTACCGCAATGATGAGAATCTCGGGCAAATGTCCTGCGATCATGTTTTGATCCTCCGTGAGTGCTTTGCAGCTGTCCGGTGTACTCAGTGTACGGCATTGGGGTGTGAAGATCCTTAACGTTAGATGGAGCCGACCAGGATGGGGCTACTAGTTGGCTTGGGGCTTCCGTCAGGACCAGGCTCGGCGGTTACCCCAGTGAGCTTGTATCCATGCGGACTCAGATGCAATTTCAGGACCTGAGCGTGATGCCGGCTCGTCTTGAAGACCGTCACACCCCTCGCTGTGGGCAGATTCATGTACCAGAGCTGGTACACCTTTCCGGCTGGTGGGGGGGATGCAGGGCCTACGATCAGGGACGCCTGACCAGACTTGGCTACAGCGAGAGTCGCCTCGGGCCGGGCACGATGCACGGGCTTGAGGACGATTACGGTGTCGCCACGCGATCGCGCCTGGCTGACGTATGTAGCGTACTGCTGCTGAGGCGACTGCTGTCGAGAACGGTTTATCAGCACGCCGGCAACGATCAGTACCAGAGCCGCCGCGGCCAATGCCGGAAGGGCAAATTTAGAAACGCGTGCCCGGCGGGTCCTGATGGGTATCGGCGGCATGAGACGCCCCGCGTGATCCAGAGGTGACTGCTGCGCGTCCACATCATCTTTCGACAGAGCGGCGGCTAAGAGTCGGCCCTTGAGCTGGGGCGACGGAGGCATCGGGTCGAGCGACACGGGAATGAGGCCAAGCGTCTCTTCGAGGGTCTCGAGCTCGGAGCGGCAGTGGTCACAAACCGCCAGATGACTCTCCACCTCTGCCTGCTCCTCGGGTTCAAGTGCACCGAGGGCATATGCGGCTATCGAGTCGTCAACATGCGCGTTCATGACACCTCGTCCGGTTCCAGACCACCGAGGAGTCCTCGAAGCCGCTGCAGCGATATGCGTACGCGGCCCTTGACCGTACCCAGGGGGACGCCCATTCGTTCAGCGATCTCGACCTGGGTGAGACCACCAAAGTACGCCAGCTCGATGGTGTCTCGCTGTTCCTTCGGCAGTTGGTCCAGCGCCCCGCGTATCTCCTCTCGAGAAAGAGATTGAGCGACTTCCTTCCACACGTCATGCCCACCCGGCTTGTCAGCAATCGCTTCTTCGCCGGCAAGCTGCGGGCGCACTGCCTTCCCGCGAAGCCTGTCGATGCAGCGATTGCGAACGATGCTGACCAGCCAGGATCGCGCTCCACTGCGCCTGGGATCGTACGTGGCCGCGCCGCGCCACACATTTAAGAAGGCTTCCTGGACGACATCCTCCGCGGCCTGACGCTCACCGAGCATCCTGTACGCCAATGCCATGCAGAGGCCGGCATAGCGGTCGTACAGCTGTTCCAGCGCGTCATCCTCTCGACGACTGAGAGCGAGGATAAGCTGCGCATCCTCTCGAGTGCCCGTTTCATCGGTTTCAACGTCATTCACATCTCGTTCAGTCATACGCCGCCCGCGGGCTTCCGGATCATACGCATCTAATCCTTTTTGGCGGGAACCACTTGATTCAAGGAGAGCCGGGACTCACACTCCCATGATTATCAATCGAATCGAAGGTGGAACCCAACGAACTGGACCATGCCCTGTGACCGGACCAATCAGTGTGATCTCAGACGAGAGCGCGTCCGCCGACTTGGTCGCCCGGGAGCTGTGGCACGAATGCTACCTGGCCACGAATGTAAAAACGACGGCCCAGATCAGGACAAATGCGGCCGCCAAGACGATGTCCCGGAGGTGATCGTGGGCCCAGTCCACGCATTGGAACACGATGGCGGCCAGAGCTTCTCTCTGATCGCCGTATTGGACTCCCGGTAAGTGGGGCCTATTCCCGTCTCGGTGCCTTGAGTCATTCACAGTACCCTATTGTATCCTTGACCGTTAGACCCTGTAGACATTGGCTATTTGTTACTTGCAAATCATCACCTCGCCTGTAATAATTACTTCAAGTGGGGCTAAGTGGGGGCCAGTGGTGATGATTAGCTATCCGGCGGGAGCGGCTGCGGGCTCCCGCGACCAACTCGTGCTGCTGCAGCCGGAGCAACGGCTGCATCCCGGCAACCGGGTCGCCCTGCCAAGGAGCATCAGGAGGAAGCTGGGGCCGGACATCGTCGTCGTCAAGTGGTTTGACGGCTCGCTACGGCTTTATCCTCCCGAGCGGTGGTTGCGGCTTATCTCGGTCATCACCGACGGGAGCGACGTACGCTACGAGGCGCGACTCGTGGCCCAGACCATGAATTTGAGCACCCACACATGCATCGTCGACCGGGAGGGTTGTATCTCCCTGCCCGACGACTGCCGTAGATTCGCCCGCATTAGAGTCCGGGTCATGGTCACCACAGCCTCAGACCACGTTCAGCTCTGGGACCCAGAGGCCTGGGATTGGCATCACGGGATGGAAAGCACGGCCAACGGCTATGGACTCAGTTGACCGGTATGAGCATGTTCCTGTTCTGGCAGCAGAGGCAATTGCTCTCCTCCAACCACACCCCGGCGGAGCCTACATCGACGCTACAGTCGGAGGAGCCGGCCATGCCGACCGCATCCTCCAAGGTAGTAGCCCGGATGGAACGCTCGTGGGCATAGACGCCGATCCCGAGGCACTGAGCGTTGCTCGGGAGCGTCTCGGACGATATGGGAGCCGGGTTTCTCTGACAGAAGCATACTATGACGATCTGGCCTCCAGGGTGGGGCTCGGTGGAAAACATCACTTTGATGGAGTACTATTCGACCTCGGCGTCAGCTCGCGACAGCTGGACACGCCGGCTCGAGGCTTCTCCTTCCGATCAACCGGACCGCTAGACATGCGGATGGGTCCCGGTGCACGGAGAACGGCGGCAGACATTGTGAACGCCGCGCAAGAGAGCGAGCTGGCGGACATTTTCTACTATCTGGGCGAGGAGCGACACTCGCGGCGGATTGCTCGGAGTATCGTGCGAGAGCGTCTGCTAACTCCTTTCCGCACGACAGATCAGCTGGCCGACACCGTGCGGAGAGCCGTTCCAAAGACGCGAAGTCGGATCGATCCCGCCACACGAGTATTTCAGGCACTGCGCATCGCGGTGAATGACGAGCTTGACCGGCTCAGAGCGGCTCTGCCGCAAGCGCTATCCCTGCTTCGCCCCAGTGGGCGACTGGTGGTCATCACGTTTCACTCGCTTGAGGACAGAATCGTCAAGCAGTTCATGCAGGCAGAGGCACGGGGATGTATCTGCCCTCCCGACCTACCGGAATGCGTATGTGGCCGCTCACCCACAGTACGAATCATCACCAAGCGTCCCATCCGAGCGGACGCCGAAGAGATACGGAACAACCCGCGCAGCCGCAGCGCAAAGTTGAGGGCCGCAGAAGCGATTACGTAAGAATCGGCATCCGCCGAACAGCAAAACTTCGTGGAGGGAGAAGGAATGGGACGCCAAACAACGTGGCCGGGCCGGATCGCTGTGGGCCGTCCGACGACAGGACGTGCTGGGGCGCGGGGGTCGATGCTTGCGGGTCGCATCGGGATCCACGTCCACGTACATCCTCTCGATTGGATATTGCGGGGCCGAGTCGCAGTCGCCACGGGGTTAATTATCGTGGCGGTTGTGCTGTATCTGCTGCAGGCGAATCAAGTCACCATGCTTGAGATGAATCTCGGAAACATGCAAGCCAAGCAGGCAAATCTGATGGCTCAAAACGCCAGCCTGATAGTGAAGGCCGACCGCCTGACCGCGGAGCCCGTTATCAGTGCCATCGCAGCCCGGCACCACATGTTCCGTCCGAAGCTGAAAACGGCACTGTGGCTGACCGTGTACGTGCCGCCGACAGTTCCCCGGCTGGGGTCAGTAACACCTGTGCGCACGGGTCCACTCGTGTGGATGGAACACGCTGTCCAGGCGGTGAAGGACAGTCTATGAGATCCACCTCCAGGCACCGACGCGGAGCCGTTCGGCCGACTGCCACATCACCGTCGCGGGGCGTAGCGCGTCAAAGACGCCGTCGCCAGCGTGCAGAGCCTGGAACCCGTCAGACAACTCCACTACACGAGCGGACCTGGCGGCAGGGTGCGCTCATTGTCGTCATGATACTTGTGGCTTCAGGGTTAAGCCTTCGACTGGTATTCTGGCAGCTGATCGATCGGGGGCCGCTGGTCGCGTACGCGACTCGGCAGGAGGCGGGTGGCCCGGCGGCCCCGCCCGCCCGGGGCATAATCGTCGACAGCTCGGGGAATCCGATGGCGCTGGATGATCAGCTCTATCAAATATGGGCAGATCCTAAACAGATCTACTACCCGTCGCAGGAGGCGCAAACCCTGGCCCCGATTCTCCACCTGCCGTACGGAAACATCTATCCATACCTGACGGGCTCGAAAGGAGGCTACGTTCAGCTTCCTGCTTGCGTGCTTCCTTGTTCACTCGAGCACGAAGACGTAGATCAGAACAAGTACACGACACTTCAGAACCTGAACCTTGCCGGAATCAACCTCCAATCTGTCCCCAATCGCGTATACCCGCAGGGCCAACTTGCGTCGCAAGCTCTCGGCTTTGTCAGCACACAAGGCGGTCAGTACGGCGTAGAGCAGAGCTACGATCCACTCCTCAGTGGGAAAGCCTCGCCGGCCGAGCTACGTCGTGTCGGCGTCTGGCGGCAAACGGGCGACCGGATCATCACCAGCCGTGATCCGGGCAACGGCCAGGGGATACAGACCGGGGCTACCCTTCATTTATCAATCGACAGCTACCTGCAGAACCTCGCCGAGGATGCGCTGCAGAAGGCTATCAGACGCTTCCGGGCGACCGGCGGGTCGGTCATCATTATGAACCCGAACACGGGCCGCATTATCGCCATTGCCAACCGGCCGGACTTCAACGCAAACAGCTACGCGGCGGCTCCGGTCGCCAACTTCACGGATCCGGCGATTTCGACTGCCTATGAGCCCGGCTCCACCTTTAAGATACTCACCATGGCCGCGGGGATCGATACCCATGTCATTACGCCCACTACCTCCTTCTATGACAACGGGGTCGCTTACTACTACGGGACGGCCATCCATAACTGGAACTACCCGGTCGCCAACGGGGAGGAGACAATGGTTCAGGTGCTCCAGCACTCAGCCAACGTCGGAGCATCGTTCGTGGCAAACCGCCTCGGCGACCAGCGATTCTATAGGTACATCCGCCGCTTCGGCATCGGCTCTCAGACGGGCGTCGACCTGGCAGGCGAGTCGGGGGGCACCCTTCCCCTTCCTGGAACCAAGACCTGGAACCAGATAAACCTCTACACTAACTCCTTTGGACAGGCAGAGACTATCACTCCACTTCAACTTATCAATGCGGTCGACGCGGTGGCCAACGGTGGGTGTCTGATGCAGCCGCAGATAGTGACTCAGATCGACTATGCAGGTACCAGGCTTTATCGCCGACCGCAGTGCATCCGGAGAGTGATTAGCCCGCAGTCGGCACACACCGTCACTCATATGCTGGTGCAGTCGGCGATAGACGGAGAAGCATCGATGGCACTGGTGCACGGGTATAACATCGCGGCGAAGACGGGAACGGCACAAATCCCCAGTAACGGCGGCTATGAGACCGGACCGGGGTCGACTATTGCCAGCACAATAGCCTACGCGCCGGCGAATCATCCTCGCGTTTCGGTCCTGGTGGTCGTGCGCAAACCGTATTCGGTACCGTGGGGCTCGGAAGTGGCCGCGCCCGTGGTCAGTCAGCTTCTCAGGTCCCTCTTTTTGTACTACCGCATACCGCCAATTGGAGAGTAGCGAGCGAGGGTGGATGTAGCCGACGTCATTTGTGGAACGCGCGCCGAGGTGTACTCTACTACCGTCGATGGGGTCGAGAAGGGCATTTCGTACCCGACAGACCTCAACGCGGCAGTCTCCGCGGTCGTCGTCGACTCTCGTACGATATCAGACGGCAATCTCTTTGTAGCTCTGAAAGGCGAGCGTGTCGACGGGCACTCTTATGTCAAAACGGCTCTACGGGTGGGCGCTTCTGGCGCCGTCGTCGACCGGCTCGACGGCATCGCGGACTTTCCGCCCGGAAAACGGATCTTCGTCGTGGACGACACGCTGGCTGCGCTACAAAGGCTGGCCGGATACTGGCGGCGGAAGCACGAGGTGCTCGTCATCGGGGTGACCGGTAGCGTCGGAAAGACCACCGTAAAGGAGGCGGTGGCGTGGACGCTGGGTGGAGAAGGCGTTCTCAAGAGCTCCGCGAACTTCAACACCGAGATCGGACTCCCGCTCGAGCTACTTCGTTTACGATCTCAGGACCGAATTGCTGTTCTCGAGATGGGAATGTATCAAAAGGGAGACATCGCGACTCTATCAAAGATCGCCCGCCCAGACGTGGGCATCGTGACGAATGTGTTGCCGGTGCATCTGGAGCGTACGGGCTCAATAGAAGCTACCGCGCAGGGAAAGGCGGAGCTGGTTCACTCCCTACCTGCTTCGGGGCTGGCCATTCTCAACGGTGAAGACGATCTGGTGCGCGCCATGGCCCACGCCACGGCGGCCCAAGCCACGTTGTATGGACGGCACAAAGCCCAGTACGACTTCCAGGCGTGCGATATCCACGGTCGCGGGAGCAAGGGCTTCGAAGCCCAATACAAACATGGTTCGCACGGAATGCGGGTTTTGTGTCCAACACCAGGCATGCACAATGCCATGAATGTACTTCCTGCTATTGCCGCTGCCCATCATATCGGGGTCGATTGGGCTTCTATCCGATCGCGTGTCGCCTCATTTCGGGTAGACGATCGCATGAGCTTCGTTCCTGGTCCGAATCGGAGCGTACTGTTGGACGATCGCTACAACGCAAGCGGAGCATCCGTCGTAGCGGCAATCGAGCTCCTCATGGAAACGGCAGGCCGCCACTTCGCTCTGTTGGGAGATATGTATGAGCTGGGCAAGGAGGAAGAGGCTCAGCACCGGATGGTCGGTAAGAGCGCCGCCGAGCTTGATGGGCTCGTGCTTTACGGAACACGAACGCGGTGGATCGCCGACGAGGCGACCCGTCGGGGTCTACCCAAGGATCGAGTGATCCAAGTTGGCGATAATGAGCAGGCGATCGAAGCGGCTCGGCAACTCCTCGGTCCAGGCGACGTCATGTTGATCAAGGGATCACGCGGTATGCAGCTGGAGCTGGTAGTCGAAGCATTGACGGGCGACGACGTCCAAGTTTCAGACCACGTGGAGGATATTGAAACATGAGCGCTTTGACGTGCTCTTGGGCACAGCCTGGCGGCCCCGGCCGCATCATATCTGTTCGAGCTCACTTTCCACCAAATCGTCGCGGCGGCGCTGCTCCCCGCCATGGTATCGGGGATTGCATGCTTCACGATCACGATGCTTACTGCCCCATATTTCATCCGGATGATTCATGCACTGAAGGGCGGTAAACGCATCCGAGAGGAGCTGGCTCACCACATCAGCAAATCCGGTACCCCCTCGATGGGCGGCCTGCTGTTCACAGTTCCGGTCGTCGCGCTCACCATGGTCTACAATCTCGTCGGTAAATGGTCGATGCTGCTCCCGGTCGTGGGGCTGGGCTTGTGCAGTCTTTTGGGTTGGGTTGACGATCGGCTTACGACTATTCGCATCGGCGGGGAAGGTCTTCGCGCGAGATTCAAGTTCACCTGGCTCGTACTGATCGCCATCGCGATCGTCGCCATCCTCCACATACCGCGCATCCTCGCCCCTTCGGCGCAAAACCAGGTGTATATCCCGACGCACGGGCCAATCTCTATCGGCCTGCTATACTGGCCGCTCGCGGTTCTCGCGATAGTAGGTTCTGCCAACGCAGTCAATTTGACCGACGGGCTCGACGGGCTGGCGGCGGGGACGGGAGCGATCGCGTTCGCCACTTTCGGCGCCATTGCTCTGCTCAGTCAGAAGGGGTATCTCGGAGAGTTTTGCTTCACCCTGGTCGGAGCTCTTCTCGCGTTCCTCTGGTTCAACGTCTTTCCCGCCCGCATAATCATGGGGGACACCGGTTCTCTGGCACTGGGCGCGACTCTCGCAACCGTCGCCCTCATGCTGAACCAAGCTCTCGTCTTGCCAGTGATTGGATTCGTCTTCGTCATGGAGACGCTGTCCGTGGTCGTTCAGGTTGGCTATTTCAAGATGAGCCACGGCAAGCGCATCTTCCGTATGGCCCCGCTGCACGGCCACCTCGAACTGCTTGGCTGGCACGAGAACGAGGTCACACAGCGGTTCTGGATCGTTAGCATGCTGGCCGCGGTGGCAGGGTTGGCCCTTGCGTTCATCTAACCTCGTAGAGCCGCCACGGGCACGCTTTGCCGCGCCGAGCTTTCGCGGAAAGCGCGTCCTCGTGATCGGACACGCCCGCGAAGGGGCGTCAGCGGCCCGTTACCTCAGCCAAGACGGCGCCGAGGTCACGGCCACGGACAGCAAGCCGCAGGAACTCCCAATGTGGGTACCGCACGGTGTTCGGCTCAGAGTCGACCGGCTTACTTGACGGCGTCGACACCGTGGTGACCAGTCCGGGAGTTCCCGATACTAACCCGTTGCTGGCCGCAGCCCGAACGCGCAGCATCGAGATCACCAATCCGACTCAGATCTTTTTCGATCGCTGTCCCTGTCCGATAACCGGTATCACGGGAAGCAGCGGCAAATCGACGACGAGCGCGTTGATAGCCGCTATTCTAAAGGCCGCCGGACGCCATGTACTGCTGGGAGGAAACATAGGAGTTCCGATGCTCGACCTGCTCGCTGGGCTCGACGGACACAGCACAGCCGTTCTGGAGCTGAGCAGCTTTCAGCTCGAGATCTTAAGGTCAAGTCCGCAGCTCGCCGTAATCACCAACATCAGTCCAAACCACCTCGATCGTCACGGCTCCATGGGTCGCTATATCGCCGCTAAATCGAATATCGTCACCCACCAGTCCAGCACCGATACTGCAGTGCTGAACCTTGACGACCCCGTTCTCAGGGAGATCGGCGAGAAGGCCGCCGGCAACGTGTGCTGGTTCAGCCGACGAGCCACCGTGTCCGATGGCGCGTTCCTGCTCGGCGATACTCTTATTCAAGCTCGCGACGGAGTCGAAACAGGGGTGCTGCCCGCAACGGAGATCGCACTACCGGGAGCTCACAATATCGAGAACGTTCTTGCCGCTATCGCGGCGACCGCAGTCCTGGGAGTGGATGTTACGGCCATGAGGGACGGCGTAACGGGCTTTCGGGGCCTTCCGCACCGCCTCTCGCTCGTCTGTGTCATCGACGGCGTGGCCTTCGTTGACGATTCGATAGCGACTTCGCCGGGCCGGGCGGCGGTGGCGCTACACGCCACTGAATCTCCCATTATCTGGCTGGCGGGCGGACGCTCCAAGGGGTTGCCCTGGTCGTCGGTGATAGAAGCCGTGGCGGGCAAAGTCCGCAGCTGTATCTTGATCGGCGAAGCCGCGGACGAGATCGCCGCCGCTCTGACACAAAGTGAAGGGCCCACGCCAGAGATCGTGCGCGCCAAGACGATGACCGATGCGGTCGTGAAGGCCAGAGAGCTCGCGCGAACGGGGGATACCGTTTTACTGGCTCCTGGATGCACCAGCTACGACATGTTTGCCAACTTTGAAGAACGGGGGGACGCGTTTAGCATGGCTGTGGAGGAATCAGATGGCCACCATCGCTGAGGCCAAGCCAACCGTCAAAGCTATGGAGCGGATTGCATCGTACGATCGATGGCTACTAGCGTCGGTCGTTGCGCTCCTGGGAATCGGGCTGATTATGGTCTACAGCTCGAGCATTGTCATATCTTTACAGTACGGCAGCCCGACCTACTTCCTGAAGCGAGAGCTCATCTGGATAGGCTTCGGTTCTTTGGCTCTGCTGGCGGGCACCCGTATTCACTACTCATTCTGGCGGCGCTACTCCACGCTGATGTTTGTCGCCGCCATTTTGCTCCTCGTGGCCGTTTTGATTCCGCACGTAGGTACCAGCACAAACGGCGCGCAACGATGGTTTCAGCTGAGCGGCATGCTCTCATTTCAGCCCAGCGAATTCGCCAAGCTCGCCCTGGCCGTGTACTTGGCCCACTGGCTCAGCGTTAAGGGACCACGTGTCACGAGTTTTAGGAAGTGCTCCGCCCCGTTCGGAATCATTCTTGGCTTGGTGTGCTTGTTGATTCTCAAGCAGCCCGATATGGGTACCGCCATCGTTATTGCCTTGTCGATGCTGGCGGTTTACTTCGTGGCCGGTGCTCGCCTGGAGCATTTCGCGGCTGGTGTCGCCGCGGGGCTAGCTCTCGCCTATCTCGCGCTTAAGGTGCAAGCCTATCGTGGCGCGCGGATGACGGCATGGCTGAATCCATGGAAGGATCCCAGCGGCACGGGGTACCACACCATTCAAGCTCTGCTTGCCCTGGGACTGGGAGGTCTCACGGGTGTCGGACTCGGCAACAGTCAACAGAAGTACGTGCTGCCCGCGCCGTACACCGACAGCATCTTCGCAATCACTGCGGAAGAGCTTGGCCTGCTCGGCGCGTTGCTGGTCATTGGCTTGTTTGTTACGTTCGCCTACCGAGGATTCCGCATTGCGGCGCACACCAAGGATGACTTCGGCAGGCTGTTAGCGGTCGGCCTCACCGCATCAATCATCATACAAGCCTTTCTCAATATCGCGGTCATCACCGCATCACTGCCTTTCACCGGCGTGCCGCTTCCCTTTATCAGCTTCGGCGGTAGCTCCTTGGTGATATCGATGCTCGCAGTCGGAATCCTGCTGAATATCTCTAGACACTCGGGAGACCGTGAGAAAGGGGATAGCCAGAATCAAAGAGAGGAAGAGAAGCGCGATGCGCGTCACCATCACCGGCGGGAAGACGGGAGGACACGTAGCCCCGGCCATAGCCGTTATCGAAAGCCTTCTCCAGCTCTCGTCCCAACTCTCGCCGAGTCAGCCCAAGATGGCGAGTACCAACGCCAGTATGGGTGAGCTCCTTTACGTCGGTATGAAGGGAGGCATCGAGGAACGGATTGTACCGGCGCACGGCATCCCACTTATCGCTCTGCCGCTCACGACTCCCGAGGGTTTACGGCGGACGGCAATCGCTGCGGTACAGATCGGTATAGGCACGCTCCGCAGCCTGCTGGCACTCGCCCGATTCAGACCGCACGTTCTCTTCTCCACCGGTGGCTTCGTCAGCCTTCCGGCCACGATCGCGGCGTGGCTGGCTCGCATTCCCATCGTGGTTTACCTGCCTGATGTTCAAATGGGAAGGAGTGTGGCCCTTTCCGCCCGCTTCGCTCGTCGCGTGGCAGTCACCACTCAAGAGAGCACTTCCTTTCCTGGCTCAACTAAGGTGACCGTCACCGGCTATCCCGTTCGCAGAGGCTTCATCGATATGGATCGAGCGCAAGCGCGGGAGCGCTTGGGCTTGACGCCGGATGAGCGCGTTCTGCTGGTGATGGGAGGCAGCTTGGGCGCTCGGGCGATCAACCAGGCCGTAGTGGTTGCGCTTCCGGAACTACTCCATGCCGCGACGATCATCCATGTGTGCGGTATAGCGAATTACGACGAGATTGCCCATGTTTTTGACGGACTTCCCAGCGACATCAAAGGCCGCTATCGCCTCAAGCCGTTTCTCGATGAGATGGACATGGCTGCGGCCATGTTCGCCGCCGACCTCGCCGTCACCCGTGCCGGAGCCTCGATCCTTGGGGAGCTGCCGGTGGCCCGACTCCCAGCGATCGTGGTGCCTCTTCCAGCCGGGCGCGTCCACCAGGACGCCAATGCCACAGCATTGTCATCACGCGGAGGGTGCGTTATTCTCGCCAACGAGGAGCTACCTGCTGGTGGTCTGGCGCCTCTTGTGCACAGCCTGCTGGAGGACAGCGAGCGGCGCCGGACAATGCGGGTCGCACTTGAGCAACTCTCTCGTCCAGGCGCTGCCGAAGACATAGCTCGAATCATCATCAGCTCGGCACGTGGCACTACGAGCTGAGTGGTGACAGCGTGGTTATACAACCGGCTCGACGTGGAGCATCTGATGCCAGTCGGGCACGTCATCCTTCCTCCAGTTCTTGGACATCAAGAATGCCTACATGACTAGCCATCTGGCGAACGCCCGTCGAGTGCACCTTGTAGGCATCGGAGGCATCGGTATGCTGGCCCTTGCCCAGTACCTTCATGCTCGAGAATTCTTCGTGTCCGGCTCGGATGCCGCCGACAACCACACTCTGAGGCAGCTGATCGAGACCGGGATCTGCGTGCACATCGGACACCATCCAGAAAATATCGAGGACGCCGAGCTCGTCGTCTTCACCGCCGCGGCCCGAGAGGACAATGCCGAGCTGGTAGAGGCTCGCCGTCGGGGAATTCCGACGATCAAACGCGCCGAACTGCTCGGGGAAATTTGCGAACGCGGACCCACTGTCGCGATCGCGGGCACGCACGGCAAGACCACTACTACCGCGCTGACGGGTCACCTGGTCAGGGCCCTCGGAATCGACGCCACGGTGTTCGCCGGCGGGTTGACTCGGCGGGAATCCGGTGAAAGCCTTGGTCCAGCGTTGATCGGATCCCACAACTCATTCGTAGTGGAGGCGGACGAATACGACCGAAGCTTTCTCTACCTTCACCCCGACGTCACCGTGGTGACAAACCTCGAGTACGATCACCCCGATTGCTATGAGAGTCTGGAGGCCATGATCGAGACCTATTCGGCCTTTCTCCAACAGACCAAGCGGTGCGTCATAGCCGGCAGCGACTCTCCTCAGACACAACATTTGGGAGACGCTCTCACTATTCCAGTCCAAACGTTTGGAGTTGGAGGGCACGAGACGTGGTCAGCCAAGAGCCTTGTGTACCATGCGGCCGGAACCGAGTTCGAACTCGCACGTGAAGGACATTGGGGCGGACTGTTTCGCACGCGGCTACTGGGCGTCCATAATGTCCAAAACGCTCTAGCGGCGATAGCCGCCACATGCGCCTTCACCGGCGCGACGCCGGAACAGCTGCGCCAACCCCTGGCCTCGTTCGTGGGCACGGAGCGACGCCTAGAGGTCAAAGGCACGCTGGAGGGGGTAACCGTAATCGACGACTATGCCCACCACCCGAGCGAGGTGCGCGCCACCCTTGCCGCTCTCAGTGTCCTCAATCGTCCCGTGAGGGTGATCTTCCAGCCCCATACCTATACGCGTACGCAGGCCTTCTTCGACGATTTCGCCTCGGCCCTGTCGGCAGCCACCGAGACGATCCTGCTTGAGGTCTACGCGGCAAGAGAGAAACCGATCTCCGGCGTGGACAGCTCTGCCCTACTCCTGAAGCTGCGCAGCAGAGGTGCGTCCGCTGAACTCTTCGAGGACCATGGTCAGGCAGTCGAATACCTCGTTCGAACCAGCAGGCCTGGAGATGTCGTAGTCACCATGGGGGCTGGGAGCGTTACGGCACTCGGCGTGGCGATCTTGGCAGGCTTGAACGGAGTACCGTCCTGTGTCCCGTGATACAGTCTGCAGAGCCCTGACCGCAGCCGGGCTTGCCCGAACCGCATGGAACGAGCCGATGAGCAAGTACACCAGCTGGCGGATCGGGGGGCCCGCCGATTACTTTGGCGTAGCCGAGAGCTTCCAAGCGCTTCAGAACGCGGTTACAGTCTCGCACACCTTTGGCTTGCCCTGGGTCGTACTTGGGGGCGGGAGTAACGTTCTGGTTTCGGACGCAGGCGTGAAGGGACTGGTAATCCTCAATCGGATAAAAACCTCGAACATAGAATCCGGCGGCCAGGACGGCATCTTTGAGGGCGGCGGCGGCCTGTTTTTTGCTCGTGCCGCCCAGTTCACGGCTCAGCGTGGGTTCACCGGTCTCGAATGGGGAGTTGCGATTCCCGGAACCCTGGGCGCAGGAGTCGTCAACAACGCGGGGGCACATGGGTCGACGGTCGCCGAAACCCTAGTGAAGGCGGAGGCGATCGATCAGGATGGCAACATCGTAACCTTTCGCCCCTCCGACCTGGCCTACGCCTATCGTGAGAGCAGGCTCAAGCTCGGAGCTGGGTTCGTCGTCACCACGTCACGCCTTGCGGTCAGTCGATGCTGGTTCCGAGTGCGATCATGCCGGGTCGAACAGTCTACCGCAACGATACGAGAGTTGATGGGGCGACGGCGGGAGACTCAGCCCATAGCAGAGCCATCCGGCGGCTCAACTTTTAAGAATCCCGATGGCAGCAGCGCGGGATCTCTTATCGAGCTGGCCGGGTTGAAGGGGCGGCGCGAGGGAGGCGCTCAGCTCTCCTCGAAGCATGCAAATTTTATAGTCAACACTGGTCAAGCGACTGCCGATGAGGTCGTCCGCTTAATGGTGGCGGCGCAGAGAGCCGTGGAAGAGCGGTTTCGCATCAGGCTCGAGCCCGAGATCCAGCTCCTGGGACGGTGGGAGGGCAACATTTGGATTCAGGAGCTGGACGCTAAGCCGGCTGTAGTCTCATGAGCACCGATGAGCGACAGCCGGCAGACGAGCACGAGCCGCAACTTCTCACCAGCTACGGGTTATTCCTTATAGCCGCGCTCGTTCTCGTAGTCGGATTTGCAGCACCTCAGTTCCGAGTAAGCCACATATCCGTCCAAGGCCGCAACCTACCAGTGGCTGCGATTGTCCGATCCTCGGGCGCTGAGGGTCGCAACATCTTTACAATAAGAGGCGCAAGCATCGTTCACAGCCTCGAACAGGTGCCGAACGTGTTCGTCAACGGGGTCAACATATCACTTCCGGACACGGTCATCATACGAGCAACGGCTCGCAAGCCGGTGTTTGCGTGGAGGCAAGGGAGCAGCCTTTTCCAAGTGGACCAATATGGCCGTCTAATATCGCGGGTTGCGTCCACATCTCTCCCGACCGTGCAGAACAACTCAGGAAGGGCTTACGGACTGGGGGATTACATCAGCCCTGCAGTCACGCTAGGTGTGGTGTATTCCATCAAGACAGTGCGAAACGTCGGAATACGTTTCGTACTCGGAAAGCGACGCGGGATATACCTGTATTCCAAACAGGGATGGTTTGCAGACTTAGGGATTCCATCTCCGAGACAGCTGGTAGTTAAAATAGCAACTCTCAGATCGTTCATCAACAAGAAGAGCAGTCGCCGCTTGATCTCTGTTAACCTCCTCTCCCGATCCCCGTTCGCGAGGTACGCTCCGTAACACAGATGAGTACATAACGGTGCCGAAAGAACACGCCGTCGTAGCCCTGGATGTCGGAACCACCAAGATATGCACCTTGGTGGGTGAAATCGAGCCAGATCGCGCTCTGAACATCGTAGGGGTAGGGACAGCCGAAAGTCGGGGCATGCGCAAAGGCGTCGTCGTCAACATTGACGAGGTGGCCGGGGCCATAGCTGAGGCAGTCGAACAATGTGGCAGGCTCTCCGGCTATCGAGTGGAATCGGCGTTTGTCGGAGTGACGGGCGCCCATATTCAGGGTCTAAACACACGGGGCGTGGTGGCCGTATCGGCCAGCGCCAGCGAGATCAGCTCTACCGATGTCGATCGAGCCATGGAAGCGGCACGCGTGCAGGCAATCAGCCAGGACCGCGAGGTTCTTCACGTACTGCCACGAGGATATACCCTTGACGGGCAAGAGGGGGTCAGAGATCCGGTCGGGATGTCAGGGCACCGACTTGAGGCGGAGATGCACATCGTCACCGCGGCAACCACCTCGATCCACAACCTGGTACGTGCCGTGCGCCGCGCGGGCATCCAGATCGATGACTTGGTGCTGCAGCCCCTCGCGCTCGAGTGAAGCCGTGCTGACCACGGCGGAGCGAGATCTGGGGGTAGCGCTAGTCGATATCGGCGGTGGCACGACAGACCTCGCGATCTTTCAGGAACAGGGCGTCTGTCACAGTGCCACCCTGGCAGTGGGCGGCTACCATATAACCAACGATCTCGCACTCGGCCTCAGGGCTCCCTTCTCCCTGGCGGAGGACGTAAAGATCAGGTATGGGTGCGCGGTCGCCGACGATTTTGAGCCAAACGATGCTGTCGAGCTGAAGACCTTTGACAACGAGGAGGGTGAGCAAGTTTCGCGCAAGCTGATTGCAGAAATCATCGAGTCTCGGATGCAGGAGATCTTTGCGCTGGTCCGACGGGAGATAGAACGGGCGGGCTATGGCCGCCTGCTGCCGGCTGGGGTAGTCTTGACAGGAGGCACTGCCGAACTACGCGAGGTGCGTCGACTAGGGCGGGACGTCCTGGGCATGCCGGTCAGGGTAGGTCGTCCCTCTGGCGTGGTTGGCCTCACCGACACCGTTACCCGCCCAGCATACGCGACGAGCGTCGGCTTGTTGTTGTGGGCCGGCCATAAAGAGGTAGAGTCAATAACATCGGTTTCCGTCTCAAACGCCCCGCAGTGGCGGCCCGCTTCAGGGAAGCTGGGACGCTGGCTGCGGGAGTTTCTGCCATAAACGCGACGCGAGTTTGGTATATTTCGGCAAGTCTGAACAGTCAGTACAGCAGTAGTGAATTGGAGCGACGGCGCGAATAGCGTCGCGGAGGGAATCATGGACAACATGCGACATTTTGGGCAGGGAAGACGGGAAGACGGCACCGGATCGGACATCCCCGAGCAAGCGGTGATCAAAGTTGTGGGTGTTGGCGGTGGCGGGAGCAACGCCGTGAACCGCATGGTGCGAGCGGGCGTGAACAATGTAGAACTCATTGCGGTTAATACCGACAGCCAGGCCCTCAACCTTTCAGAGGCGCCGACCCGCATACACATAGGCGAGAAGCTCACGCGGGGCCTCGGAGCCGGCGGGAATCCCGCGGTGGGCCAAAAAGCTGCCGAGGAGAGCAGCGAGGAATTGTACGAGGTTCTTCGCGGAGCCGACATGATCTTTGTCACCGCGGGGATGGGAGGCGGTACGGGTACCGGAGCTACGCCCGTAATCGCGCAGATCGCTAAAGAGGTCGGCGCGCTCACGGTCGGGGTGGTGACCAAGCCGTTTGCTTTCGAAGGCAGCAAGCGGCGTGTTTCAGCCGAGGAAGGGATCACCAACCTCAAGGAACGGGTGGACACGCTAATCACGATTCCCAATGACCGCCTTCTCGCACTGGCGGATCCCAAGCTAAGCATGTTGGAGGCATTCGTAATGGCCGACGAAGTCCTTCATCAGGGCATCCAAGGAATCTCCGATACCATCACTGAGACGGGCGTCGTCAACGTTGACTTCGCGGACGTCAAGGCGGTTATGTCTCACTCGGGTTCTGCTCTCATGGCCATTGGACGGGCAGCCGGAGAGAATCGAGCCACAGATGCGGCCCAGGCCGCAATATCGAGTCCGCTGTTGGACGTATCAATAACAGGCGCCAAGGGAGTACTTCTCAATATCGCGGGACGCGACTTCACGCTTCATGAGGTTGGTGAAGCGGCGCGCATAGTGCAAGAGGCTGCTGATCCGGACGCCAACATCATATTTGGGGCAGTGCTTGACGAGAATCTGAAGGAGGAGCTACAGGTGACGGTGATCGCCACCGGGTTCGAGCCTAAGCAGACGCAGTCCAGCCAGCGCGGAGGGGGGTTCCGGAGCGCCTTCGACCGCTCCCGGTCGCCCGCGCGCGAGGTTCCACGAACCGAGACTCGCCTATCCTCAGCCCGGCCGGGCGCCGACTCGTCTCAAGACACGGAAAGAACGCCACCCCCCAGGACAAAGCCCGTTTATCAAGGACCCGAGGCCGGGAACGACGACGATCTCGACATTCCAGCGTTCATACGCCGTCGTTAGGTTCTATCGACCCAGTCACCGACGAGCGAGGGGGCGCAAGCTTGCGTCCCCTCGCTTTTCTTGTCAGCCGTAGCTCCCGGCTCGTCGGGCCGCGTCGAAGCACGACAGCGTCTGTCAGTGGTGTCGAGATCCTATGCACCGATCCATGCGTCGACCACGACTGACACTACGCCAGACACGACAACTGTCTAGAATGGGGCATCGAGACTTGGCTTAACTCAAGGAGACTTTCACCAAAGCGTGGCAACTGCATCACCCGAAACAGAGATAACGGAAGAGCAGGTCCTGGACGCTCTTCGTCAGATTCAGGATCCCGACTTGCATCGCGACATCGTGTCGCTGGGCATGATCAAGGATCTGACGATTGGACCGGGCGTGAAGGGCCGTGACGTATCTTTCACGTTTGAGCTCACCACCCCGGCCTGCCCGATACGAAACCAGTTCGAGACTCTAGCTCGAGAAGCTGTCGAGGCGCTTCCCGGAGTTTCATCGGTCGGCGTCAACATGACTGCCCAAGTAAGATCGACTGCCGGCAACGGATCTTCACACCAACTGGAACTCCCCGGCGTTAAGAACATCATTGCCGTGGGTAGCGGCAAGGGTGGAGTCGGCAAATCGACGGTTTCCGCCAACATTGCCGCAGCCCTAGCGGCCACCGGAGCCCGTGTAGGCCTGCTGGACGCGGATGTTTACGGTCCCAGTGTTCCACAGCTCATGGGAGTGCACGAGGGTATTAGGGCCGAAGATAGCAAGATGATCCCGAACGAGGCCTACGGGGTCAAACTGATTTCGCTGGGATTCATCGCCGGGGAGAAGCCCGTCATGTGGCGTGGCCCTATGATCGGTCATGCGCTCAAGCAACTTCTCGAGGACGTCAAATGGGGCGATCTCGACTATCTGATAATCGATCTGCCCCCGGGAACGGGCGATGCTCAAATCAGCCTGGCTCAGCTGATTCCAATGTCCGGGGTGGTCATCGTATCGACCCCACAGGACGTCGCGCTCGGAATTGCAACCAAGGCACTGCTTATGTTCCGGCAGCTCCATGTACCAATCCTTGGCATGGTCGAAAACATGAGCTCCTTTTGTTGTCCCAACTGTGGCCACGAGACTGAGATCTTTAGCGCCGGAGGCGCGAAGGCCGCGGCCGAGAGCATGAATGTTCCCTTCCTGGGTAGCGTTCCGTTGGATCTCGCCATACGTAAAAGTGGAGATGCAGGGGTACCGGTTACCGCCTACGCTCCCGACTCGCGCGAATCTAGCGCATTTGAATCGATTGCCCGAAAGACGGCTGCTCAGGTTAGCATACGGACTCGTCAGACCATACCCTTGGTCGTACTGTAGCTCTAGCCGGTGGCGCGGTCAGGTTCGAGACTGCCGGCGGATCGAGGCAGCGAATATTCGTATGCGTCCGGGTGCCGGACCAAGTCCGAAACCGGCTTCTACAGTTCAAAGCGAATCTCTCTGCCGGCGACCGCCACGTCCGTTGGGTGCAACCGGACCAACTGCACATTACCTTGAGATTCATGGCATCTCTTGACAATGAGGCCGTCGAGAAGGTCATCCAAACGGCGCATCGAGTCGGGGAGGCTACCGTACCCTTTGCAGTGACTGTTGGCGGGCTGGGAGCATTTCCTTCAATCAAGCGTCCGCGGGTTCTGTGGGTTGGAATCAAGCAGGGTAAAGAAGACCTTGTTGCACTTCACGACATGCTGGATTATGGGCTCTCCGCGGTTGGACTTGGCTCGGAAGACAAGGGCCCCTTCCGGCCGCACATCACTCTGGCTCGGGTCAATCTGCGGGGCGGTTCGGCCGATGCCGCAGGGCTCTCGAACCTCCTTGTTAGAAACACCAACTCTGCCCCAACTGCAAGCTTCACGGTCCGCGGGTTGAGCGTCATGCGAAGCCGGCTGGAGCACGGGGGCGCCCACCACGAGGAGTTGCAATCAGCTCCATTCGGCGCGTGACTAGCGAACCACTCTCACCCTTGGCACGGTCGTGCTAAAAGGCAGAGACGTGTTCGCGGCGGTAGCAGGGCCAACGGGAGTGCCTGAAGACAGTCGAATATAATAGTCCGTCGCGACGCCGTATCCGGGGTGCCCCTCTAGACGGATCCGGCGGTTGAGGGAGGGTGTGAAGTGCAGTGTCTGCCTGCGCTGCCTTACGTGGCCCATCTACTCGAATCCGCCCGCGACCACGGTGAGCCGGCATGAAAGTATCGATCGTAATACCCACCCACAATGAGGGCCGGACCCTGGCGACCGTCGTCGAGAACGTACTCGCCGTGGACCTACCTGGGCTTGTCAAAGAGATTGTCGTGGTGGACGATGGGTCGCAAGACAACACTGCCGACATTCTCCTTGCCCTAGAGCGGTATCCCGAAGTGCGTGTCGAACGGCATCGGGAGAATCGTGGCAAAGGTGCAGCGCTCAGAACCGGCTTTGCCGTGGTGACGGGAGACATCGTTATCATCCAGGATGCGGACTTGGAATACGACCCTGTCGAATATCCGAGGCTGCTGGAGCCAATCATAAGCGGCCACGCTGACGTCGTCTACGGCTCTCGACTATCGGGAGGGAGGCCGCAACGCGTGTACCTTTTCTGGCACCTCGTCGGCAATCGTTTGCTCACCCTGCTCACCAACATTCTCTACAACTCTACACTCACCGATATGGAGACGGGGTACAAAGTGTTTCGGCGTTCTGTGGTTGACAACTTCCGGCTGCGACAGAACGATTTCCGGATAGAGCCTGAGATGACAGCGCAAGTTTTGTCTAACCCCAGTCTCCGGGTCTACGAGATGCCAATCGCCTACTACGGACGGACCTACGCAGAAGGAAAAGGGATCACGTGGCATGATGGCGTACGCGCCGTCCTGGTACTTCTGCGGGGACGGTTTTTTGGTTGAGCCATCGGACGACGAAGCAGGTTCGAACCCGTTCGTTATTGTGACCAAGCCTTGTGAACGCGATCGCGTGGATCCGGGACAGTGACGTTCGTAGCTGACGCCGACTCACCGGAAGGCACTATTACGAATAGCCCTCAGCCGGATCGCCCGCTGCGTCGAAAAGGCGTCATCCGCACCATTCAGATCGGTTCGGCCGCCGTTGCCATCATCTCGGTCCTGACGCTGATCTGGCAGGAGCAATTGATACCGGTCCTGGCCGTCATCGCGATTCTAGGCCTTGCCGTGTTTATCTGGTCGAGCAATTGGTGGAAAGTGCGGCGACGACTGGCGGCGGCGGTAGCGGTTGACTTGCTCTTTATTCTCGCGTACTCGTGGTCACTGGGCGACAGTATACACCTCGTGGTGCAGACAACGCAGACGGGCTACTCCGCCGATCTTGGTAATAATCTCGGGCTGCTCGACCTACCGTCACACCCGGCCGGCCGCATCGGCCTCTATCTTCCAACACACCAGGACAACAAAATGACGGCAGCCGGACAGGCTACACTCCCACGGCAAGCGGATACCCCGTTGACCTGGCTGGGTACGCTTCTGCGCTATGTGACCCCGGGCCCGGCGTGGGCCAACCTCAAGCTCGTGGAATACCAACGAACCGGTACGCGCGTCTTCTACCCCAAGAACCTTGAAGGGAGGGGCAAATGGTCGCACAATGTTCGCGGCGAACTGATTGGTCCACCAGGGGTGCCGGGATTTCTTCCAGAGAGGCCAACGGGAACCTTCGTGCTGTCGGTCGATCTAATGCGCCCAGAAGGGCTTCAGGGACTGCTGGTCGGGGTTAACAAAGCGAACCGAGGCTACATGTTCGGTGTACGAATGGACGTCCGGCAAGCTTGGTGGCATACCTGGACCAGAACCGGAGTTGGCCCATGGACCGGACAGGGAGCCACGGTCTTCGATCTGGAAAACGCCGAGATGATCAAACGACTACTCCGGCTCGCCCTCCCATCAGTCATTCTCGCCATGTTGATTCTTGTATCTAGCGTACCCGTCTACGGCCTAGCAGCCCTTCTGATTCAGTGGGTTCGACGCGAAGGTCCGTGGACTCATCAGGTGCCCATGGGTCAAGACACAAACTGGGCCAGACTTTCCGTCGTCGTCGCTGGCGCCGCAGTTGCAGCGTCAGCAGTCATAATGGCCTGGATTTCTGCGGTGGTGTATCGGGGAATTCCAAACGTGCAAGATGCAGTTGCTTACTTCTTCCAGGCCAAGACTCTGGCTTCCGCCCGCCTGTACGACCCCGCTCCAGCCCTCCCGAGCTTTTTTTCACAGCAGTTCATCCTCGTCTACCATGACCACTGGTTCGGCAAATACCCTCCAGGTTGGCCGCTCTTCCTAGCTGTGGGCATCATGGTGCACCTTCCCTGGCTAGTGGGACCGCTGATGAGTGCAGCATCCCTCGCCTTCGTCTATCTCATTGGACGAGAGTTGTACGGGTGGAAGGTGGCCATCCTCGCCACCCTGCTGGGCTTGAGCTCTCCGTTTTGGCTTTTCTTGGGAGCATCCTACTATCCACATGCCGCGAGTGGATTACTGCTGGTAGCCTTCGTGTATCTCCTCATTCGATGGGATCGGCGACAACCGCGTACCCGGGGAACAACTTGGCGCCTCACCCTGCGCGATGCCCGGCTATTGATACCAGCCGGGCTTCTGTTCGGAATGACATTCATCACGCGCGAGCTCGACGCGCTAGCGCTGGCTTTCCCATTCGTCGTAGTTTTTCTGCGACGGCCGCTTGCATTGTTCTGGGCGGCCGTCGGTGCCATTTTGCCTGCGTCGCTCTATCTGATGTACAACCGCCTGGTAACCGGGGCTTTTCTGACCAATGCCTACACCATCGAGCGGCCTTTTGATCGCCTTGGATTCGGGCCTCACGTCGGCGGCCCAAGGCCATACAGCGCGAACTTTACGTTCGCTCGCGGACTTTGGAACGTGTCATACGATCTGGCACATCTCGAGAGCGGCTTGTTCGGCTGGCCCTACTTCGTGGCCCTCGCTGTGGTGGCCGTTCCGTTTATTGTTGGGCGCGCGAAGCGCTGGGACTGGATCTTTGCGGCATCGGTCCTTTGTCTCATTGGCGCCTATGTCTTCTACTTTGCGGACGGCGTGTGGTTTACCTTCCCGCGTTACTGGTATGTCTCGGTGCCGTGGCTCTGCCTGCTCACTGCCAGAGGCCTACAAGAAATATATCGCTGGCCTCTGTGGATTGGGATTCGCCTGCCCAGGAGCCGCGTCGCGGCCGCTATCCCACCCGTAGCTCTTGCAATGGTGTTGCTGCTATATGAGCTGAACGTCTACTTTCCGGCCACCAGCCGACTCATTTCCTCGTATGGAGCCGGACACCTAACCGCCATCACCGCCGTAGACCGTGCAGCCCTGCACAATGCCCTTGTATTCCAGGTGCAAAACAGGACTCGGTGGTGGCCGTACGGAGGAGTTCTTACCGAGAACGCTCCGCTGCTCGACGGTAACATCGTTTGGGCGCGAGACGAGGGCCCCAGGGACGTTCGGCTCATGGCCTTGTACCCTAACCGGGCGTACTACAGGCTGACCAACGGGCAGCTCACGCGGATCTATCCTCCACCGGGAACGTAACAGCGGGAGCCGACTCCCGGCGCACCGTGATCTGGGCCCCGGCGCCATTCAGCACACCGTCAACGGGTGGCAGCATTTTGCAGAGTCTCACGGTGACAGCGTGGACATCGAACGTGTCAAGGAGCTCAGCGGCCACCCTCCCGGCTGCACACTCGACCAGGTTGAATGGCCTCTCGCGAAGCAAGCGAGTAGCCGCTTGAAACACTTCCGCATAGCTAACCGTGTCGTTCAGTGAATCGGTCTGGATGGCCAGCGTCAAGTCGCTTTCGAGAACAACATCCATTCGATAGTGCTGTCCAATACTGCGCTCGTGCTCGGTGACTCCGCCGTAGGCAAAGACCTCAATGCCCTCCAGGAAGATGGTGTCCATCCAGTCAAGCGTTCAACACGCAGTGTCCACCACTCGAAAGACTATTTTGTAGGCGCGTGCTGAATGCGCGACCGGGCGTGGTGCGAGGAGGCATAACCATGCCGGCTGGTGTGTCGATGTTGATAGGAGGCGCTGTGGTGCGGGAGTTTGGGCGCAAGACCGTAGGCAGCGAACGCGCCGGCAGCGCCGAAACCGGCGGACATGGCAGCAACAAGCAAGGTGGCCGCGACCAGCGTACGGATTCGCGGGGTTCGCTGGCGATGAACTGCCGTGAGCATGTCAGCGACCTCGTTCGGGTCTCCAAAACGCTCGTATGCCTCGGCTCGTGCGGCTTCTGGAGTACGTCCGCAGGCCTCTAGATATATCCGGCTCTCAGCCAGGTGCGACTCGATCTCTCGCACGACGAGCCGACGATCGCGGCCGGTAAGCCGCAATCGCTGCTCGATGCCCTCCAGCAAGTTATCCGACATGAATCGTAGTCAAGCTCCTACAGCGGCCGTCACTCGAGTTACGGCTTGAGCAAAGCCGGTCCATTCATTAATTCTATCGTGGAGGGCTGCATGTCCGGCCGCGGTCAGGCCGTAGTAGCGGCGCTCGGTTCCATTCGGCATTGTCTCCCAACGAGCCAGAAGGAGGCCCTGTTTCTCGAGCCTATGGAGGATGGGATAGACAGTTCCCTCCTTAAATCTGAAGAAACCGTTGCTTCGGCTGTCAATCTCTTTAACGATCTGGTATCCATACTTCTCACCCTCGGAGAGGGTGGACAGCACCAGGGTATCGGCAGTTCCCTTGAGCAGCTCCCGCGAGTAGCCGCTCATCGATGCACTCCCGCTGCCACTGTCTTTGAGGATGATGCTCCAAGGAAGCCAAAGTCCTGGGGCGGCCAATACGAGATCAAAGCTCGGCCAATAATATTGCGACGCGGCAAAAGCCCCCACAGGTGTGAGTCATCGCTGTTGTTACGGTTGTCTCCGAGAACAAAGTAGTCGCCTTTGGGCACGACGTTACTTGTAGTGTTTGGAATCGTGGTCATAGTGTAGTCGGGCTTCGCCTTGATGTATCCCTCCGAGATCCTCTTGCCGTTCACATAGACGTAGCTGTTGTGAATAGAGATTCGATCACCTGGGACCCCAATGACCCTCTTGATGAAGTCAACATTACCGTAGGGATATTTGAACACGATTATGTCGCCGCGGTGAGGGGTAGTGAAATGATAGGACAGCTTATCTACCAGAATGAACTCATTGTTCTGCAACGATGGCTCCATGCTCATCCCGTTAACTCGAAAGTTTTGGACGGCAAGGCGCGCCACCATGAACAGAATGATCGCGATAACCGCAACCTCGGCCAGTTCTCCGAGGAATGTCTTGCGCCAAGCCATGGGGAGCCTTTCTTAGAGTGTCAGCCGGCATCGGAGGGGTCTCCTCCGATACCTAGTTATACAATGCAGTTGTGTTAAAGGCTACAACAGCCTGCGTCCCCAGCGCCATTTTTCTTCACGTAGCCTCTCAGCCAGATATAGTCAGTTATGACTCGTACTAAACGGATCGCGTTCTACACTCTTGGCTGCAAGGTCAACCAGGCTGAGACTCAAGCCTTCGCGCGACGATTCCAGGAGAGTGGATTCGAGACGGTACCGTTCGAGAGCCGCGCCGACGTCTACGTGATTAACACCTGCACCGTCACGCACGTCGGAGACAGCAAATCCAGACGGATCTTACGTCAAGCAAAGCGTTCGAACCCCGCTGCACTTGTCATAGCTACAGGATGCTACGCCAGTATCAGTCCAAACGATGCCGCTTCTGAGGGAGCCCTCGTGGTGCGCAACCGTGAGAAGAGCAACCTCATTGCTATTGTCGAGCAAGCCTTTGAGTCGGACGGGACCGCGATCACTGGATCCCCGGGCGTTCAGAAGGCAGTGATTCAGGGGCTGATCTCTCCAAGTCCGGTGCAGAGAGTCCGAGCCATGGTCAAGGCACAAGACGGCTGTGACAGTATGTGCTCGTACTGCATTATTCCTCGGGCACGCGGCAGATCCCGGAGCGTTGAACCGGATAACATCGTGAGAGAAGTGGAGAACCTCGTTGCGGAGGGTCATGCGGAAATCGTGATTACGGGGGTCGACCTCGGCAGCTATGGGGAAGACGAGCCCGAGTACCCCGACCTGGGCGGTCTAGTGGACATGGTACTCAAATCGACCAGCGCACAGCGCATCCGCGTCAGCTCGGTGGAGCCCGGAGATTTTAACCCTGAGTGGCTGAAACTGTGGGAGGACTCCCGCCTCTGCAGACATCTCCACGTCCCGCTCCAGGCTGGCAGCGATAGCGTCCTCCGACGGATGCGACGGAAGTATGACAAGGCTGCGTTCCTTGAGATGCTGGTCACCTGTCGATCGCACGTACCCGGCGTCACGATCACCACCGATATCATGGCCGGGTTCCCGGGCGAAACGGAAGCTGAGTTCGAAGAAGGGATTGAATTCGTCAAAGACTGTGCGTTTGACGGTATGCACGTGTTCCAGTACTCTCGACGGTCGGGGACCGCCGCCGCGCACATGCCCGGACACGTGCCGGAACATGTGAAAAAGGAGCGCAGCGCACGGCTCCGAGAGGTGGCCGAGTCGGGGAGAACGGCACTGCTCAGGCGAAGTCTCGGCTCAGACGCGAGAGTGGTTTGGGAAAGTCAAAGAGACGGTGTTTGGAGAGGTATCTCGGACACCAACATCCGTCTGTACACGTCGGACGTCCACATTCAACCGAGCCTGGTTGAGACACGAAAGCTGTTCGCACTTTATCGCGATGGATGCTGGGCCGGCGATCGACAAGATGTACGCCTCTATCCGCCCGAGGCGAGTTGGATTCAGCAGCACACTCCTACCGGTTAGAAGTAGTCAGGTCCATTCTCCAAGCCATCGTGATGCGGAGCACCTTGCCGGTCCGGATGATAGGCCGAGGCGAACACGACTGCCTCGATGGCATTCATACCGACTTTTCTTAGAGCCTCCGCACAGGCGTTGAGTGTGGCGCCCGTCGTTAGGACATCATCGACCAAAACGACGCTGCGCTCGACGGCTGGCCCGTGCCAAACGAATGCGCCCGAGACGTTGCTCCTGCGCGCGGCTGTGTCGAGGGTTACTTGATCGAGAGTTCTACGGGTCCGCCGTAGTCGCCCGCTGACCTTTCCGTCACGGGTGACTCGAGCCATCTGTAGCGCCAGAACACGGGCCTGGTTGTAGCCTCGCGACCGTCGCCGAGCGGGGTGGAGGGGCACGGGAACGAGCAGTCGGCCCGCGAACAGACCGTCGAAAGCCATCAACGGTCCCATGACAGATGCAATGTTGAAGTGTCCCGAGTACTTAAGCTCGTGAACGGCGGCCCTCGCGGTGCCTTCAAACCGCGTGACAGCTCGAAAGTCTGTCGCGGCACGGACACCGACCGAGTGGAACCGCTCGAGGCAGGCGGGACAGGGCGTTCCCGGAAGCGACTCCATACCGCAGGTTGGGCAGGCATTTCGCGATAGCCAGTGGACTGTCGCCCAGCACCGGGGACATATCCAGGCCCCGGGAGTACGGCAGCCGACACACCTCGGCGGGAAGACCAGATCAAGTGCCCGCTGATGCCACGGACGATGCGGTACGGATGGTGGCCCGTAAATATGCGTTGCTATTCGGGAGGATCCAGTTCTGCGAGCTGTTGATTGACTTCGATAGTTTCGCCGAGGGACACGTGAATGGCTACAATCTTGCCGCGCCGTGCCGAACCAACCTCGTTCTCCATCTTCATAGCCTCGACGACAAAGATCGTCTCATCTTCCTCAACCAAGTCCCCGACCGACTTAGTTATTCCAATCACCGTTCCATGCATGGGACTGAGGATGTATCGCCCGCCAGCTTCGCCGCCGCTTGGCGTGCGCCTAGGTTTCGCCCTTGAGGATTTTTTGTCTGCTTCATCGCGTGCCCGGACCTTGACAGAGAAGCGCTTCCCGTTCACCTCCACGTCGAATGCGCGGGCATTGTTGTCTTGGTCGTCGGGTTCGTTGGTCACGGGTTGAGGCGGGCCCGTTAGCTCCGTGAGATGAGTATCCAACCAGGTCGTGGTGACGCCGCCTGCCCTGAACGTATCGGATTCGACGATCTCCTGAATCAGCGGAACAGTCGAAGGGACGCCATCGATACGAAACTCGCGCAGCGCCCGCGAGAGCCTGCTCCGCGCTTCTTCTCGAGTAGAAGCCCAAACGATCAGCTTTGACATCAACGAGTCATAGTCACGCGGAACAATGAATCCCTGATAGACACCACTGTCAACCCTCACGCCCGGACCTCCGGGCTCCTGGTATTGAGTGATCAGTCCGGGGCCGGGACTGAAGTTGCGGGCAGGATCTTCGGCGTTGATGCGCGCTTCAATGGCGTGCCCCCGCGACACTATCTTGCGGCTCGCTCGGCCCCCACAGCAAACCTCGATCCCTTCGCGCACCAGGTCCCGCCCGGTCACCTGCTCAGTTACCGGATGCTCTACCTGGATGCGAGTGTTCATCTCCAGGAACCAAAACTCGCCGCTGCCGGTGTAGAGGAACTCGACGGTGCCGAGGCCGACGTAGTTAACCGCACGGGCACAGGATGAAGCCGCCTGCAGCAGGGCCTCCCGGTCTGACCGGGAGATTCTGGGAGCGGGCGTTTCCTCAATGAGTTTCTGCCTACGCCGCTGAGTCGAGCAATCTCTTTCTCCCCACGCGACGATTTCCCCGAACGTGTCACCAACGATCTGAACTTCAATGTGGCGAGCTCCCGAGAAATATCGCTCCAGGTACACCTCGCGGTTGTTGAACGCGGCTTCAGCTTCCCGCGCGGCACTTTCCAAGAACTCTTCCAAGTGGACCTGAGAATCGACAAGACGAATACCGCGGCCCCCACCGCCGCCGCCCGCCTTCACCAGCACCGGCAGGCCATGTCCTGCGATGAAAGCACGGGCATCCTGGATCGAGCTGACGGGACCCTCTGTGCCCGGGACGACCGGCACACCCGCTTCTGTCGCCACTCTGCGGGCAGCGATCTTGTCGCCCATCAACTCCATGCTTACCGGCGAGGGACCTATGAACGCTAACCCAGCGGCCGCCAGCGATCGAGCAAATGCAGCGTTCTCGGCTAGGAAACCATATCCTGGGTGCACGGCGTCTACACCGGCGCGAACGGCGGTCTGAATAATCTCGGACGCGTTCAGATAACTCTTCGATGGAGCCGCGGGTCCAATCCTGTAGGCCTCGTCCGCCTCCTGCACGTGACGTGCCGAGCGATCGGCATCCGAGTAAATTGCGACCGATCGTATCGACATTTCGCGAAGGGTTTGAATGAGGCGAACCGCGATTTCCCCCCGGTTGGCAACCAGCACCTTGCCGAACATCTCTCCCCGCCCTCCTCAATAGAAACCCCATGTCAGTGTAAGAGGAAGTTCCATGGAGGGTGCCTGCACCTCACGAATTGGATTTCGTAAGATGTATAAGCCATGTTCAAGCGTCACCGTGCTCGACTGCTTCCGGCCCTGCTGGGGCTTTTCGTCCTATCGGTCTATGTGTTCACGGCGCCCAATGATTTGCAGGGCAACGGCGACACTTTACTTCGGTATCAGACGACTCAGTCGATCGTCGATTGTGGCCGCATTTACTACTGCGAGCCTCACACTCCAACCTGGACCGACAAACGAGTTCTCCCAGGAGTGAATGGCAAGCTGGTGACGATTTACGACCCAGCACAATCAGTGGCGATGATCCCGCTGTACGTCGCGGGGAAATTCATCGCCCATCATTTCACTCACGATTACGTTTACACCCCCCTCTATACGACACACCTGTTGGACGATATCTTCGCTGCCCTGACGGCGATCGTCTTCTTCTACATTGCCGTCCGATTGGGATATTCGCGGCGAGTGTCGGCGTTGCTTACCCTGATCTTCGCCTTCGGATCGGTTCTCTGGCCCGATGCCGAAAGCATGCTCGAGCACACACAGGTTACGTTCTTCCTGATGCTAGCCGTGCTCTGCGTCATGGACTTCGTCAGTGGAGGGATGAAAAAGAGGTGGTGGATAGTGGCCTGTGGCCTATCCCTCGGCGCCGCATTCCTAACTCGTTATGACACAGGCATTCTGTTTCCACTCTTCCCGCTCTATATGGCCGCTGCGCGGATCGCCCGGAGAAAGCCATTGCTGCAGCCGGTAGAACAAGCTCAACTCGCGCCGACTGGGAGCTCGGTTTGGCAGCTCATCTTCGACTCGCTTCGCAATTTCTCGGTTATTCGCTCCATATTGCATGACTGGCTGATTTACACGGTAGCGCTAGTTCCTGCATTCTTCGCCGCCGGGCTTTGGAACTATGCCCGGTTCGGCTCGGCGACGACAACCGGTATACCTTCGACATTCGGTGAGCCTCCTCTGCAGGGCTTAACGGGACTACTGATCAGTCCGGGCAAGGGAATTATCTGGTACATGCCCGTTCTGTTTGCGTTGCCTTTTGTCGCCGTGTGGTTCTATCGGCAGAACCCGCTGCAGGCGCTATTCTTTGCGGCCATCGTGGTCATGACTGTCGTGCTCTACAGCACAGTTATCTATTGGCACGGGGATCCAGCCTGGGGACCTCGATACATCTATTCGGCAACCCCCTTCTTGGTACTGCCATTGGGCATTTTACTCGAACGATGGCAGGATCTTGGAGCGTGGAGCAAGCGTCTTTTCGTCTCCGTTGTGGTCTTGAGCTGCGCTATTCAATTTGTGGGCGTGGTGACGCCACAGTATCGGTTCTGGTATCGGGAGATACACAGCCAGCTTGCCGCCCGGCAGGGGTTTAACTGGGGCGAGAAGGACGGGCACTTCTGGTACTACTACTACTGGGACCCTGGTCGCAACCCAATCATCCAGGCGTTCGAGAACGTTTACGAGCTCTCCGCGCTCCGTATCTTCGGGCAAAACCAGTACAACCTCGGCGTATCACCGATCCCCACCTACGAGCATTTAAACCTTTCCAATCCAGCTGAGAGCTACGAAATCAACAACTTCAACGTGTGGTGGTTGGCCGCCCGAACCCCATTTATCGGGACTCATCGCGACGCCGGCCTGGCCGTTTTCTGGCTACTCGTGGCGGGAGGCTCTCTGTGGCTTCTTTGGCGAGAAATGCGTTACGACCTTGCGTCATCCGAGACAATCGTCGTCGAACTTCGTCGCAAACCTGCATGAGCCACGTCTGAAGATCGCTGGCAAAATCCCGCAGGCTCTTCTTGCCGCCGTTGTTGCTTTTGGGCTGGCTACGTCATCGGCGTGCACGCTACCGTCGGGGCCGCAGGCTTGTGGTTGGACTACGGACATTCCCTCCGACGGATCTCAGATTTGCTCCGCGGCACATCATACGGTGCAGTTGATCGCTCGGGCTGAGGCGCAGGGAGATAGGCAGACAATCAGACACCTCGTGCGGTCACGGCCCGCGGCCGATAGAATCATTCTGTTCGGCCGCTCACTTCGGCGCCAAGGTCTTATCTCGCTACGCGTAGGAAACAGCCTGCTTCTTCAGAAAGGGCCGGGGAAGCATACAACCGTGACTGCTTCCCTTATCTACAAAACGCATCGCGGCGGACGCGTGATACAGGAAGAGACGGTCATCATGATGCTTCGTGGTTCGACGGCATATGTCATCTCTGATCAACCGTCGCAACATTGGTAGCGCCAAGCCCCTGTACATCATGAACCCCATACAATGACAGGGCGAGCCAGCAACACCTATGGGCCTATGTTCGCCTCAATGGCTCGGAGTAGCGCAAGGAAACAGCGAGGAGACGCCGTAACGAATGACAACCAAGACCCGTTCGACTAAGCATTTTGGATCGACTCCCCACGGGGGCGCTCTCGTCGACCTTTACGCGGATATATCAGAGGTCGCTGAGCTCGAGGGCATGGCTGAGTCGATGCCGACCCAGGAGCTCACGGAGCGTGAGATATCAGATATCGAGATGCTGGCGACGGGGGCCTACAGCCCCCTACGAGGCTTCATGAATCGAGACGACTACACATCTGTAGTCGATAACATGCACCTATCGAATGGTCTGGCGTGGTCGATACCCATCACGCTGGCTCCGAGGACAGAGATCGCGGCAGGCCAGGATCTAGCCCTCACGCAGAATGGAAGTGTCCTCGCGGTCATGCACGTTGAGGAGCAGTTCGAGCGTGACGTCGAGCACGAGGCATCCGCTGTCTATCGAACGACCGACAAGGCTCACCCGGGAGTCGCGGCCCTTTTTGCGGAGGGAACACAAGTGCTGGCGGGTGAGGTCTCCGTATTGCGGCCTGCAGCGGATAGAGAGTTCCCTCAGTTTCGACTGTCGCCGTCTGCTACACGATCTGTTTTTGCGGAGCGAGAGTGGACCACCATTGTGGGATTTCAGACACGCAATCCGGTCCACCGCGCCCATGAATATCTGCAAAAGACCGCGCTGGAGATTGTCGATGGGCTACTACTGCATCCGCTGGTCGGCGCCACCAAGAGCGATGACGTGCCGGCGGATATCCGTATGGAATCGTATGAGGCGCTGCTCGAGGCGTACTACCCGGCAAATCGGGTGCTCCTGGCCGTAAATCCAGCGGCAATGCGCTATGCAGGTCCTCGCGAAGCAATCTTCCATGCCTTGATTCGCAAGAACTATGGCTGCACTCACTTTATCGTGGGACGTGATCATGCGGGCGTCGGCAACTATTACGGGACGTACGACGCGCAGCACATCTTTAGTGAGTTTGAGCCGGACGAGCTGGGAATCACTCCCCTGTTTTTCGAGCACTCCTTCTTCTGTGTAAAGTGCGAAGGCATGGCCACGACGAAAACCTGCCCGCACGACAAGGCTTCGCACGTGGTCCTAAGTGGAACCCAGGTACGAGAGATGCTCTCGCGAGGAGAGCTGCCGCCTCCAGAATTCTCACGACCCGAGGTCGCAGCGATTTTGATAGAGGGGATGCAACGTCGAGGATAAGCTCGCGGGAGGCGATCAGTTCAGCCGGCTTCTTCGTTTGCTTTACGATGTCGCAAATACGCCTCCGCATCCTCGACCGAAACCTGCCACAGAACTTCTGTCCTCAGCGGCTTGAAGCCGAGCTGGTTATTGATCCGGAGCATCGGAGCGTTTGAATGGGCGTTTCCGGTCCTTACGCGCTTAATCTGTGGACGCTCATCGATTACCTTCTGCAGCATCGCCGCCTTCAGCCATCGGCCGATCCCCCGGTTCTGATACTCAGGGAAGACGGCAGTGTCCATCTGAAAGGCAAGGTCCGGCTTGTCGCGAGAGAAGACCATCTCCGTGTAGCCAACGATCGCATCGTTTGCCCGGTCTTTGACATGCATGGACCATCTGTGGTCACCGCGGGCAACACCCGCCTCGTCCATAGCGCGAAGCTGTTCCTCAGTCCAATGAAAATCCTCGATGTCGAGGTCGTCTGTCGGCATGCTGTTGGCGGATTCCTTCATCTGAACGACCGCCGCAAGCTCCGTGTCGGGGTACGGACCCTCCCATACTCCAATTTCGAAGTTCGAAGCCCTTTCCTGGGCACGCTCAAGCCATGCGGACAGGAGATCCCGGTTCAGATCAGCGATCTGAAGCTGGTTGAGATGAGAGGCTAATCCGATCCGTGCCCCAATGGCCCTTGCGAACTCCTCGCCAGCGGGAACGTTGCTCTGCGTGGGGAAAACCAGAAGGTTACGCTTTTCGTTCTTGGCTATCACGAGAATCTCCGTCAAAAGCGTGGCCCCCAAGCCCTGGCGCCTCAATTCGGGCAAAACGGAAATGCTGCACTGTGCGACATGTTGGTTCGTCTCCAGCCGTGGGACACCCACATCCGAACACGCGAAAGCCACCCCGTCATCACCCCAGACTACCCACCTAGTCACATCGAGGACGGGTGGCGAGTTCTTCAGCTCCATGCCTCTCTGGTCTACACTCGTTGGAAGGTCTTCGGGGGTAGACTCCGCATGAATTCGGTTCATCAGGTCGTTCAGCCGCTCGAACTCTGCCCGAGTCGCTGTCTGTGGGTCGAACCTCACCGGGAGGAGTGTTGTGGCGGTCATCGGGTCTCCTTTAGCTAGGTGATTTCAATCGACAGTCGAGCCGGCTCCGAATCCTCCGGCTAGCTCCGCTTGGCATCCACATCGCCATGATAGTGACATGTCGGCAGGCCCCGCCGTGACGTTGGTCACATCGAGATCGAATGACAAGGGGCTGACTCGATTTACAGACGGGAGACTCGAACCGCTACTGAACCAATTTAAACAAGAGGATCGTTGCGACAATGCGGTGGGAGGACGCTTGTTTTGCGCCGCTTCGAAAACTGAGGAAGGGACAGCATGACTGACATGCGATTGCTCGAGCGGAGCGATCTGTTCACGCTTAAGATCGTCGGCGATGTCACACACAGCGCGTGTGGCTCCGTTGTTGCCTACAGTGTCAAGTCGATGAGCGAGGATCGCGATGAATACGTAAGCACTATCCATGCTGCTTCAGACGGTAAAAGCAGTCAGTACACGTGGGGGAGGCAGGACACTGAGCCGCGTCTGTCTCCAGATGGGTCGAAGTTGGCATTTATCTCGCGGAGAACTGGATCCGCTCAGTTGTACGTCATGCGGACAGACGGCGGAGAGCCTGTCCGAGTGACCGATCTGGAGCTGGGCGCGGGAACTGCGGTCTGGGCACCCGATTCTCGGCGGATCGCGTTTGCAGCGGACACCCGTTGGGAGAGCTCAGCTCACAGTCATAAGGCAACGGGTCCAGAAAACCCGGAGCGTCGACCAACGAAGATCATCGATCGGGCACTGTACAAGTTTGACGGTGAGGGCTACACGTACAATCGTCGTTCCGCCGTGTTCATCGTAGACTTACAGTCCTGCGAGGTCCGGCAGCTCACGAATGGTGATTCATATGATGACGCGCCCGCATGGTCGCCCGATGGAAGGCATATCGCGTTCGACTCCAATCGTGACGGGCACTGGGACCTGAAACGGCGCTCAGATATCTGGATGGTTCCATCCGCGGGCGGAGAGGCGATCCGCGTCACTAACGGCGACGGAGTCTGGCACCTTCCCACATTTAGCCCAGACGGTCGATCGCTGGCCTACGTTGGCTATCCGGCTTCTGACGACCAAGAGCCCGACGACTTTGCCCAACTGTGGACCTGTGACCGCCGAGGACGGTCGGCGCTCAACCTTCTCGCGGGCACAGATCTGGCTGTGGGTCGCTCACTAGGCAGCGATTGGAGCGGAGGCGGAAACAGCCGACCCGTGTGGACGGGACAGGGAATCTTCTTCCTCGCCAGTGTACGAGGATCAACCAACATCTACCTGGCCTCGAACAGCGCTGTGCAGGCCTTCACACGTGGCCAACAGGACGTGATGTCTTTTTCGGTCGCCTGCGACGGCTCCATAGCTTACTCAAAGTCCGACATGCGACACCCTGCTGAGGTTTTTCTTCTCACCGCTCAGGGCGAAAAGCAGGTCACACACGCAAATAGCGAGCTGCTGGACACCATAATCATGCCCGAGCCAGAGCGCTTGTGCGTAGCAGGCGCCGAAGGACACGACATTGAAGGCTGGATATTTAGGCCGACTGCATTCAGCGAAGGACAACGCTATCCGCTCTTGTTGTACATCCATGGCGGTCCCGCCACAGCCTACGGGCACAGCTTCTTCTTTGAACTCATTTGGTGGGCGTCACGCGGCTATGGCGTGGCCTTTTGTAACCCTCATGGCAGTTCAACGTACGGTCGTTCTTTTCAGCAGTCGATCAAACATGACTGGGGCAATCGTGATTACCGCGACATCATGGCCTTCGTTGACGCCGTGGTTGATCTACCGTGGGTCGACGGCAGTCGGTTGGCCGCGGCGGGTGGAAGCTACGGAGGATTTATGGTGAACTGGCTGGCCGGCCATACCGATCGCTTTGCCGCATTCTGTGCACAGAGATCGATTTGCAATATGGTCAGCCAGGGCGGAACGAGTGATATCGCGCCGTTTCGCCGATTTACGATAGGAGGAACGCCGGAGGAGTCGGCTGAGCATCTTTGGAACCTGTCGCCGCTGAAATATGTCTCGGAGGTTCGCACGCCAACGCTTATTCTGCATCAGGAGCAGGATCACCGGTGTCCGATCGAGCAGGGCGAGCAGTGGTTCTCGGCACTGAAGCGGCTGAACGTTCCAGTCCGGTTTGTCCGGTTCCCCGACGAAAGCCATGGGATGTCTCGTGGAGGCAAGCCCTCGCGCCGCTACGAACGCCTTGGACTGATGTTGGAATGGTTCAACCGATACGTTTAGGCGTAGAGCAGGCGACTGCAGGAATGACGAGTTGTCTTTTCGAACCTTTTGGGAGGAGTCTTAGATGAGCGTCGTTCAATGTAGACGCGTGCCGGCGCTTCGTGCTCCGGTTTTGGTAATAGCCTACGGTGGCTGGAGCGATGCGGCCGAAGCGGCTACCACGGCCGTTTCAACTCTCGCCAGTATTTGGGAGGCCCGCGCTTTCGCGACGATCGACCCCGAGGAGTACTACGATTTCACGCAGGTCCGACCTCGCGTGTTTCTTACGCAGGACATGAAGCGCGGGCTGGAATGGCCGGCGACAACCTTCAAATTCCATCGCCGCCCGAAGGCCGATAGTGACGTGGTTCTATTCCAGGCCATCGAGCCCCAACTACGCTGGCGACAGTACGCCAATGGCGTAATGGACTTCGCCCAGCGTTTTGATGTGTCCATGATGGTGTGTCTCGGGGCGTTGCTGGCCGACGTGCCGCACACACGAGCCGTTCAAATGTCGGGGTATGCCACCGACCCCCAGCTTCAGGCGAGGCTGCAACACTCGACCGTCAGTCTCTCCCAGTATCAAGGTCCTACTGGTATCCTCGGAGTGCTCCACGACGCTGCTCAGCAACGGAAAATCCCGTCAATGAGCTTGTGGGCGGCAGCCCCGCACTACATTTCAGCAGCTACTAACCCCACCGTCGCTCTGGCGCTGCTCGATACTTTAGCCGCCACGTTAGACTGGTCGCTGGACCTCGGTGAGTTTCGACATGAGAGCAAGCAATTCAATGCTGAAGTCAACCAGATAATACAGGCGAATCCTGAGGCTTCGGCGTACGTCAGTCGGCTCGAGCAATCCACGGAAGCGGGAAAGCCTACCAGCGCTCCACTGCCCCCGAATGACATTCTGCTGCACGATCTAGAGGAGTTCCTGAGGGGGAGACGGGACGATGAAGGCGGGCCGGACGAGGCATGACTTAGCGGACATCCAAAACTCCAGTCTTCATACCTGCTCCTCCTAAATCTCAGGACACCGAAGTCGCTGGAGAGTTACACTTGGCTAGGACTATGAATGACGCCCAAGTCGCTAGCGGCGGGCGTCAGGCATTCTCCCAATATGTACCCTGCAGAACCATTGTCTGAGCCTCGTTAGGCTCACCAAACGGAGGATCCCATCATGAATCTTGGTTTAGGCCGTATAGTTCTCGGAATCGTCGTGGCTGTCGTTGCCGTATGGCTGTTCTTCAAGTTGATTGGGGCGCTGGTTGGGTTGCTGTTCGGCCTGATGACCTTACTCCTCGTCGGCGCGGTTATCTGTGCCATCATCTACTTTGCCTTTCTCGCGTTCCGTCCGCGCAAGAGCCAGGGGCCTCGTACCCCGCAGATCTAGGGCAATCAGTTTCGGTAGTCGGGCGCTGGCCCGGCTACTTGGCGTCGAAACCAAGTTTGCGTTCACGCAAACTCACGTATCCGTGCCGCTGGTCACCGATGACCAAGTGATCGAGCAGCTCAATGTCGAGGATGCGCCCAGCTGCTACTAAATCGCGCGTGACGCGGACATCATCCGGGGATGGGTTAGGATCGCCGCTCGGATGATTATGGGCCACGATGATGGCCGCAGCGTTCTCACGAATGGCGTCGCGAAATACCTCGGCGGGTCTGACTATGGAGCTATTAAGACTACCCTCGTATACCTTTCGAGTACCGAGCACGTGATTGCGGGTGGACAGCAGCACGACATGGAGCTGTTCCTGGTCCAAGCCGCGGAGGCGAATCTCGAGAAGCTGCGCGACGTCATTGGCGGAGCGAACCTGCAACCGCTCCTCGGCCTCGCCGAGCAGGCCCCGTCTGCCCAACTCGAACGCCGCCAGCAACGTGGCTGCTTTGGCGTTGCCGAGCCCGTAGCACGACACCAGCTCAGGCATCGCCAGTTTATGCAATCCGGTCAGTCCCCCCTTCCTCGTCAGCAATGCCATGGAGTAAGAGACTGCGTCTTCGCCGGGAGCGCCCACACGAAACAAAATGGCGAGGAGTTCGGCGTCGGAAAGGTACTCTGACCCCAATCGCGCCAGTTTCTCGCGGGGTCTTTCGGCTTCCGGCCACTCTCGAATCGGAACGTGGTATGTTCCGGGATTCACCCGTTGCCGCTCGACTCCACCGCTACTGGAAATTTCCGATCTGTGGCGCAGTACGGACAAACGGTCCAATCCAGCTCAATGAGTCTCTGGCACGACATACATTGAGCTTTTAGCTTTGTCATGCAGTTGGGACAGACCATGTAGTCCGAGTCCACCCGGTGCCGGCAGTTGGGGCACACAGGTCGCTCCTCGATCTCCTGGAGCAGCGCTTCCTCCTCCAACGATCGGAGGTAGGCATGCATAAGGGTCTCTTTAGGGCGAAGTATCAGGTAAATGATGACCCCGCCCACTGGAATGGCTGATAGGACAACGGAAAAAATCCAGACGATAGGGTCGCGGGACCGGGCACGGATGTCCGTGAATGTCCAAACGATCAGGGCCAACCACAAGCCGCAACCGAAGGCGACCAAGACGCTGATAGCCACGGGGGCAATCTGCCTCACCCATTGACCTCCATGACTTAACTCGAGGCGTCCAACGTCGTGAACGCTAGGATATGGTAGCCGAAAAGGGCTCCTATGTCAAAGTATCGCATCCCCACGCCATCGCACATCCCCTGGAGCCTGTGGTTCAAGGTGATCGCGGCCGCCGTGCTCCGACGGCGCAGGTCGCCGGCCGCGGATGGGGCAACTCTCTCGAAGTCTCTGAGCTCACTGCCAATCACTCTAGGAGGGTCGAACCTACCACCTCAAGGCCCCTTCGTGATATGCGCCAATCATTACAACGGGCCTGGGATCTGGGTCGGGTTAGGGGCGGCACTGCTTGCCTGGGCCGTCGACTCCGCGCGCCCCGGCATCAGGATCCGCGGTGTGGGTGTTGCGTCCTATCGACGTGTGAGATTGTTCGGACTTATTCCTATTCCTTCACACATCACCGAGTTTGTTTTCGAACGGTTCTATGCCGTCTACGATGTCATACGGATGCCGAACGAGTCCAGGGGAGTGGACTCCCGAGCGGCAGCCGTGCGCGCAATACTTAGGGCCCTCAAGGCAGGAGATGTGGTCGTACTCTTCCCAGAGGGCAGAAACGTCGAGAATTTCGCCATGCGCCGGATCCAGCCCGGCATTGGATCTCTAGGTGCACTGGTTTCGCGGTCCAACATCCCTGTTGTTCCGTCAGCCATATTTCGAACGGGTGGACGCTTCACCGTCTCATTTGCGAAACCCCTGGAGATGACTGGAAACCTTACCGCGAATCAGATTGAAGATGCTCTTGGTCACCACATTGCCCAACTGCTGCCGGACGATTCACGGGGGGCGTACGCGCTGTAGGCAGGCTTGAAAAGCTATCGGCCAACTAGCTCTCGGGCCTGCATGTGCAGCTCAGTTACGCGCTCTCGGACCATCGCAGTCGCTAGAGCAACGTCTTCTCGAGACAGCGACCGTCCGTAAAACTGAGACAGCTCGATTGGCTCGCCGATGACTATGGCCATGCCGGCGCCGAATCGAGGGAGGCATCGCCCCGGCGGAAGGAAGTGCCCCATTCCGGCAATCCCGACCGGGAGAATGGGCACGCGCTGCCGAATAGCAATCTTGATAAGCGGCGGCGCAAACTCACCGATCTCCCCGGATCTCGATCTGGTCATCTCCGGGAACATGGCAAGGATACCTCCGGCGCGCAACACGGCGACCGAGCGCCGGATCGATCCAACATCCGCAACGCTTCGATCTACGGGAAAAGCTCCCACCTGACGGAGGACCCATCCGAGAAAAGGTACAGCGAAGAGGCTCTCCTTGCCCGGTATCGATACTGGACGCGGCAAGGACCAGGCGATAAGGGGCGGGTCAACGTTGCTCTGGTGATTGCTCATTAAGAAGACCGCTCCGCTCGTCGGGCAATTTTCCGCTCCGCACGTGGACAGACGCACGATGCCTAGTCGCACGATAAAACTGACGAGCACTCTCAGAAGTGTGTACACAAAATAACTGCGGTTGTTCCAATCAGAGCGTGAGCTCACTTGGCCCTCATCCCTTGAATTTTCTGCTCAGGACTTAATTTGAAACCGAGGTCACCTAGCACTACATTTCTTCGCCGAGCATCAATAGCTACCATATGTGAAAGGATGGTACATGCTATCTACGAGCAATAGCGACAAGGACCGACTGCTATTCATTCCAGGTCCAACGCCGGTCTGCCGGGAGATTCTCGAGGCGCTATCGGCGCCCACTATCTCGCACACCTCGGCTGAGTTTGCCCGGATATTCAAACGCACCCTGGGCATGCTGCTGACCATCATGGGGAACGAAGGCGGCCTCGCGTTTCTATTCGCCGGCTCAGGCACTCTGGCACAAGAAGCAAGCATCGTGAATTTTGTTGAGCCGGGTCAGACACTCCTAGTTGCGTCTAATGGCTATTTTGGAGACCGTCTGAGTGAGATTGGCCGGGCGCACGGCATCGAAGTCGTTACGCTGCAGGCGGCATGGGGCGAATCGATAGAAGCGGAACAGATTGAACAGGTTCTTAGAGCCCACCCCATTTCGGCCGTCGCGCTGACGCATGTGGAGACATCGACCGGTGCCATGGCGCCGTTAAAAGAGATCCTGAGTGTGATCAAGGGATCCGGGGCACTTTCGATTGTCGACGGGGTAGCCGCTTTCGGCGGCATCGCCGAACCGATGTCTGAGCTCGGTATAGACGTGCTTTTATCGGGGGCACAAAAGGCTCTGGGTGTTCCTCCGGGTCTGTCGATTATCGGCGTGACCGAAGCTGCCTGGAAGCGTCGCGAAAGCCGAGCATCGGCTGTTCCTGGATATTATGTCGATTTAGCTCGATGGCTGCCGGTCATGGAGCAGCCCGATAGATACTTCTCAACTCACCCTGTTAACCACATATATGCCTTGGAGAGGGCGCTGGACATCGTCGTCAACGAGGGCCTGCCCAACCGATTCAAGCGGCACGAGAATTTGGCAGGGCGATTTCGTCAGGGTATGCTCGAGACTGGATTTGAGCTGTTTACGGATGAGAACTACCTGGCTCCAACGCTGTCCGTGTTGCGCACTCCCAATGGAGTGAGATCGAGTGAGTTCCGTTCACGTCTGACCTGCCTTGGGGTAGTGGCGGCCGGCGGGCTAGCGGATTCGGAGGACCGGGTTGTTCGGTTTGGGCATATGGGCAATATCTCAGGAGCAGAGGTAGCCGCGGCACTAGACGCTTCGGAGCGTTCCCTAGCCGGCAAAAGCCACTGACATTGCTCCTGGGCTCCGCGCCACATGGCCGAGACTATATAATCCGCGGGAGGTTGTTTTGAAAGAACAAGGTTTTACGCTGTGGTTTACGGGACTATCCGGCTCAGGAAAGTCCACTCTCGCCAATATGCTGGTAGAGCGGTTCATGTCCGCCGGCCGGTACGTTGAGCTCCTCGACGGCGACGAGGTTCGTCAGAATCTCACGGCAGATCTCGGCTTTTCCAAGGAAGACCGCGACACCAACATCCGCCGCATCACCTTCGTCGCCAAGCTCCTTTCCCGAAATGGGGTCATCGCCATCACCGCAGCCATCTCGCCGTACCGTGAAGCCCGGGACCGCGCCCGCGCCGAAATCGACAACTTTGTCGAGGTGTTCGTAAGCGCGCCGGTTGAGGCGTGCGCGGAGCGCGACGTCAAGGGACTGTATGCCAAGGCGTTTTCGGGTGAGATCGCCAACTTTACCGGTGTATCCGATCCGTACGAAGCCCCGCTGAGCGCTGAGATCGTGGTACCGACCCACGAGCAGACTGAGGAAGAAAGCATCGAGCTTATCCTAGCCCGCCTGCACGAGCTTGGCTACCTACCCGCGGAGCTAGCTCTGGCTTCATAGCCTTTGGAAGATTGGCATCCGGCTGGCCGGCGCTTGCGCCGGCCGTCCTTTTATAGTCCGTGGCCCGACCGGAGCCACGTCCAGGGAATATACGGGTCCCGGTTGGACGGCGGGGCCGGCCGGGGAACGAACTGAGCTGAAGCCGACGGTGGGGGCACAACCCCCAGCCGCAAGGTGTCGTTCTGGAGTGGATTCATCCACTGCGTAACGCTGTTGACCAGCGGGCCCAGCGGGCTTCGTAACGTTACCCCGGAGATACCCTCCACCGTCACGTGCAGGGCAGCCAGGTTGGAACCAGGCTGCCGGGGTACGTTGAGCTGATATTCCTTCCTTTCGGCGAGCGCTGCATCAGCTGGGATCTGATACGCAAAGGAGACGGTCGTCGATTGTCGAGGATGGAGTAAGAAGTAGCCAGAGAACTGAGTCAGTCCATAGGCAGGCTGAGAAGGGTTCTGAGAGAGGGCGGTCAGGCCTTTGGGCGCCCCCTGGAGTATGGCTCCAGCAGGCACATAGACCCGCAGAAAGTCGAGATAGTCGTGTTTGTTCAGCCCCCGGGTACCGAAATAGGGACCCTGTCCCTCGAGGTTGGCGGGCGAGGGATTGAGATGGTAATGAATGGTCAAGACGGACAACTGCCACAAATTGGGCAGAATCTGTGTGTGGTAGGTGGCATACTCGTGAACGTACGGAGCGATTTTGTTGTATGAGCGGTTGTCGTCTACCACGTAAACCAGGTCACTGGATGTCGGTCCGAGGGTGCCGTCGGCGCCCGAAGCACGAATGGCTGATTCGACCGACGAGTCGCGCGAGTAGAGTAAGATATCGTGCCGTGCGATCGCTGAGCCCATTGCCGAGCCGAGGGCGGACCACTGCGTCAACGGCAGGCGCTCGATATGCTTCAGTACAGCCGCGAACTCGAAGCCGAGAAACTGCTTCCGCACCGTGTCGATAGTTCCCTTCTTTGAGGGTCCATGGTACACGGAAGTCGGTGAAGCATATCTATTGGCCAGGGCCTGAGCATTGGACGCGTTGACGCTGACGTGATACTGAGGTATCCATACTGGGCCGGTGGCCTTCAGAAGGTCGATCATCCCGTGGTCGACAAAATCGACCACACCATTGACCCAAGTGCCGGTATCCCTTCCCCAGAACCAGCGTTCGAGGAGGGCAGAAGTGGGAAAGTCGGGGGAGAAGTTCGCATCGCGGTACAGCCAAGAGCTTTCGGCGGTGAGAATGGCCTCCGGAGCGGGGAGATGCCTGAACTGAATTTCGCGCGGAAGTATGCTGCCGTAAAAGCGCTTGGTCATGTGGCCGTTGGTAAGAGTCACCGTCTCCGATGCTCCGATGAAACCGCCCGTGGCGCGCTGCTCCGCCGGGTTCTCAAGTGCGACCAGGTACCGTGCCGGCCGGTGCCATCCGAGGATAGTCGGTGCGACAGCCAGCCACTGGGAAGCCGCTCGAAGCTGAGGGAGATGGGTATTCAGCTTATTGATTCCCTGATCGAGAGAGCTGCTTCCCGTTGGGTAGGGTATCGTCGCGAGCTGGGCGCCAGCGGAGGCGGCGGCGGCATGAGCCTTGAGGAAGTCGCCGCGTCCCGGGGCAAGTGCAGGACCAAGGCGGGCAAGCAGGGCGTTCCCTTTCGCTTGATTGTCAACGATCGGCCATAGCGGGGCCACGCCATGGATAATGTCCAGCGCGCTGGTCGTGGCGTAGTACGCCGCAGCAGCCGCCGGCGGTATGGACTCCAGCTGCTTGCCGAGGGCAGGTACTCGTCCTAATCGCCCCAGAAGCGGGGACCACAGAAGGAGATCGTTTCGAGCATGGGAGAACTCGCCCTGGGCCGAGGCCAGCGTGGATATGGCCTGACCCCGCAGGGAGGGGTCACGGAGGTTCGAGGGGGATCGAACGATACGGATGGCCGACGATAGGTCGCTAGAACCGCTGACCAGATGGTGACGAGCCCAGAATAACTGAGCGCCGGCAACCAAGATGACGATGGCCGCCAGGGCGGCCATGATCAAAATGACCACCCGGGCATTGCTCCGCGGCTGCGGGGGCAGATCCTCCTCGTGACGGGTAAGCGGACGAGTGGCGGTTCGTGACATGGTACTTCCGGGCTTTTCGTCGCGCCATTATCGTACATGCATCGGCGCTTCATGATTGACGGGATTATCTAACCCGGAGGCGCGGTCGTTGGCCGATCTCGTCAGATGTGAACTGGACAGCGCGTGGCCAGGGAGTATAGACTTGAGAGTCATCGCGGGGTAGAGCAGTGGCAGCTCGTCGGGCTCATAACCCGGAGGTCGTAGGTTCGAATCCTACCCCCGCTACCAAACTGTCAGACAGAGAGACCTCGCTCGGGGTCTCTTTTTTGTCTCTCGAAGACGCGGTACGCGGCTCAGCGAAAGCACCCTGGAGCCGCACAAAGTTACCGTCGCGCCTTGCGTTCAGCAATAATGTGGGTGCGAGGACCGCGCCACATGCCAACTCCAATCTTATGGATCGTCATAGCAATACTGGCCGCGATAGCGGAAGTGATTGGCTCGGGGCTGGTTTTCATCGGAGTCGCGGCGGCAGCTGTCGTGGTTGCCATTGTGGGCGCCATAACCGGGATCTCGTTTCTGGCGGAAGCTGTGGTGTTCGTCATCATGTCCGTCGCCTACTTGGTGGGGCTGCGTCCTTCCGTTCTCAGGCTCATGTCGGGGCAACGGCAAGGCTTGTTGACGAGCCGCACCGGGAGCTCGAACATCGTGGGAAAGCGAGCCATCGTCACGCACACTGTTTCGGCTGATGGCGGGCAGATTCGAATCGGTCAGGGTGAATTCTGGTCGGCGCGTCCGTTCGACGAACGAGATGTGTTTCCAGAGGGAACACGCGTTCAGATTCTCCTTCTAGAGGGCCTAACTGCCCTCGTAGCTTCCGTTCCCACGGCATCGATTGAAGAAGCTGCTCAGTCGTCGTCCTGAAGTCCGCGCTCCCGCATCAGCCGTTGAGCTCGTCGCAGATCGTCGGCGATATCCTGTGACTGGCGGTCAAGCTGAGACATGACATCCTCAGGTTCGTCGTCGCGCTCGAGAATGTCCAGCACATGTTCAGACACGGCCCGCAGCCTGTCCCTCAACTGTGAGGGCGATAGGGCGCTACTCTCGATTTCGTGAGCTGCCCTTCGAAAAATCGCATACGCTCGGTCCAGCTCTGACATCACTACTTCCTGCTATACAGTCCAGTCGAACGCCGAAGGCTCACGAAGCGTCCCGCACTCAGAACAAGGAGCACAAGTCATTATCATGATTGTGGGGATCTCAGGGTGACGGACATCGGCACTATCGTTGCCTCCAACGATCATCTGACCTATCTGTGCCGGGTTTATGGCCCACTCGAGGTGGCGAAACCTCCGCAGCGTACTGATTATGCTTTGGGAATGTTCGTGGCCATTCCTTTAGATAGCTCGGGCGAGGTTCAGCTGGTGGGATTGATTACCGACAGCGTTCTCATCAATCCTGACTATGGGAACTTTGCGCCCCGTCTGTCATCTCAGCCCGACCTCGAAGTGTTCTCTCCGGATGCAATTAACGAACGCGGGATCCTGCTCACCGTAAGGCTTCTCGGAACTCTCTCCGGAATCCAGGCATCTCACGACATTCCAGTATGGGTCGCCGACGTTGGAACTTCGGTATCGTCCATGGAGTTGGAGAACGTGTGGGCGTTTCATCGGACCGCGGACGGAGGATTCATGATCGGGTATTACCCGCGACTGATGGCCTTACGGGACCAAGTGATACAGCGCGTGTTGCTCGCCACGCTAGAAGCACTGGCGCCATCATTCCCCGAGGACCGTCCCTTGATCGATTTACTGCGAGGAAACCTGGCCTGGCAAGCGGATGTGGGACCATTTGAGTAGCTGGGCCGCAGAGTGGCCGGCTAGTCTAGGCTAACTCTGGAGCCAACACGGGCCTTGCGATACGGGCTCGGAGAGAGAAGCCGTTGGAGTTCCTCTCCCTACGCTCGAGAGTGCGGCCGTAGAGCTCGATCTCACCGGGAGTCAGATTGAGGAAGACCATGCCGCCGATAACGCCGGAAATAGCTACGCTGGGAAGGGCTACGAGTTGGTTTATCCCCAGCTCCTGCCGGAATACGAAGTGATCCTTACGCACGAGCAGAACCCTGCCCAAAACCTGATCGTGGGCGTCGACGACGTGCATGCCGTAGTGGAGCGGCCCGGTTACAGGCGGCCGCGAATCAGTTACTCCCAATCGTATCCCCGCAGCCCGATCTTCGACATCAGCATAGCCGCTCGTGTGCCGAGTGTCAAGGGGGAAAGTGATACCATCAATTCACATCCCCTTCATGTTTAGCAGACACAATATAAGCATAGGTTCTGGCGGGTCCTCGCCACCAGCCGGTCGACAAAAATCCCGGTCCAGTGGATGTGATTGATGACAACATACCCGGTCTTTTCCCCCACCAGGAGCAGCGAAGGTGTGTTGGAAGCAGCAGCGTACGACGCGTCTCTTATAGATGCACTGCGTCGCCAAGAGGCGACAGCGTTCACCGTGATTTACGAGCGCCACAAGACGCAAATCTACAACTATCTGTACCGTCTGAGCGGTAACTCAGAGCTGGCTGACGATCTGACCCACGACACGTTTTTGAGCGCCTATGAAGCACTCCCATCGCTACGGGCGGATTCGGCGGTTTGCGCCTGGCTCTATCGCATTGCTTCAAACCGTTTCCGCGATGTTTTGCGGAGAAAGAAGGTCATCGACTGGCTAAGTCTGGGCGATCGACGTGACGCCGAGAACTCCCTGTGCGAAGGCGGAGGAGAAGAGTGCATCCCCGAGCAAGAATTGGTTCAGACGGCACTGCGGCGACTCAAGCCGGACTATGCCATATGTCTAACGCTGCGCCTACAGGAGGGTTTCAGTACCGACGAGACCGCCAAAATCCTGAAGACATCGCCTGAGGCGATCCGCATGCGTCTGTCGCGGGCGCGTCAAATGTTCAAGAAGGCGTATGCCGAGGTCGAGCAAGGCGAAGGCGCGTAAGCCATCCCGCCACATGATGGGAATGTCGTTCGGCCGGAAGTGGATGGCGCCTTCTAAGAGGCAACGTTTGCTTGGACTTCGGTCCGGCGGCTGGAGCTCACCCGACGGCTACCAGCGAGTACGACCGCAAGTCGGCGCCGAAAGTCTTCGCAATCTTCCTGGGTGGAATGCTGGTATCGTGGTGCTGTGATACGCGATCAAGCGAGCGCGACCCGGCTATCAGCTGAAAAGCCGACGGTCGCGAAAAGAACCTCAGTCACACTTAGCGCTCTAAGTGCCGGCGATGTGGTGTTTGGCGCCATTGTGCTGGCTGCGTTGCTTCTCCGCATCTGGGATGTCGGCGGCCGCGCTATGCATCTGGACGAGTCAACCGTCGCCTGGTTTGGGTGGCAGCTGGCAACAGGCCACGGCTACGCCTACGACCCGGTGTATCACGGCCCATTTCAGCACGAAGTGCTGGGGCTACTCTTCCTGTTGTTTCAATCAAGTGAAACTACCGCCCGACTTCCAGCGGTTTTCCTCGGGACTGCTCTTGTCGCGCTGCCCTGGTTCATTCGCGATTACCTAGGCCGTGCGGCGTCACTCGCGTGCTGCTTTCTACTGGCCATATCGCCGTCGTTCGTCTATTTCGCTCGTTTCGAGCGTGACGATACATACATGGAATTTTTTACTTTGTTGATCGTAGTGCTCGTGCTGCGATTCGCTCGCGACAGGCGTCCCTGGCAAATGTACGCGGCCGGAGTGGCATGCGCTCTGGCATTCGCGACCAAGGAAAGTTCGTACATCGTGGCTTTTATCCTCGTCTCGTACCTGATCCTCAATCTCGTAGGAACGTGGGCCAAGGGTCACCGGATGATCCCAAATCGATTGACAGGGAGAACGGGAAGCTTAGCGCCGTCTGTGCTCGTGACGGCGGCCATCCTGCTAGTCGCGGCCGTCGGTCTCACTCTCGTCACCGGATGGTATTTCCCGGTCCCGCTGGTCATATCCGTGGTGTTGGCCGGGATCGTTGTGGCCACGGGTAGCAACAGAAGGCGCGACATTCTGGCGCCGGCGCGAGCTTTTCCCGCTGGACAGTGGATCAACGTAATAACGGTGGCACTGGCCATAACTATCTTGATGTATTCAACATTCGGAACAAATCTCAACGGCCTATGGGATCGAGCACATCCCCTCTTCAACACCAATCATGTCTGCACATTTTCCCTGCCCCTCCAGCTCAACGCCTGCCGTAAGGACATCGCCGGTGGTCTTCTGTACTGGCTGAGCCAGGACAAGGTGGCTCGCGGAGGCCAGCCATGGTTCTATTTCGGGCTTATCGACGGACTGTACGAGCAGCTCGCGTTGCTCCTTGGGGCCTACGCGATTCTGGGAACACTGCGGCGGCAGCGTATGAGCCGTCAGCAGCGAAGCATTCGCGTGTTTCTGACGTACTGGGCAGTTCTGGCGTACGGGATATACTCCTGGGCGGGAGAAAAGTTTCCATGGCTCGGTATCCATCCGCTCTTGCCGCTCACGCTGCTCGCCGGAATTGGACTAGCTGATCTGCTGAGCGGGAGCATAAGGGCAGTTCGAGCAAATGCGAGGCACTTATCCCCTCGACGCTGGACCATCTACTTACGACGGACCGGGCTGGCAATAGTGCTGGCCCTTGTGCTCCTCGAGCTTCACAACACGTTCGTGCTCAATTATGTCAACGGCGCCAATCCTGTCGAGATGATGGTCTACGTACAGAGCGCTCCCAGCACGGTTGCCGACGCTCGAAGAATTGAACGGCTTTCATACAAAGCAACAAACGGGACATCTCTCCCGGTGACCATCGACTCCACCGATTCATGGCCGTTTGCCTGGTATCTTCGCGGCATGCCTGATGTTGCTTATCCGAGCGCGGCTTCAGTTCTCAAGCCTCCATACGACAGGAATCCCGTTATACTTATCGATCAGGGGGACGCCGATTCACTGACCCTCCCCAGATGGCTGACGCGTGGGTATACGCGCACATTACATCGTCTGGACTGGTGGTTTCCGGAGGACTACAAATCGTGGAACTGGGCTTCGTTCGGCGCCCTTGCCCTGAATCCGGCTTCTTGGCAGTCCATTGTGAATTGGGAGCTGCACCGCCGGCCATTCGGCCCACGAGACGGATCGTGGTACTACCTCTATGTGAAAAAGGGCTATTTCAGTGCTTTCTAGTCTAGGTACACGTAGAGCGGTTCCGGTGAGGGCGGCCGTTTCTTCCCCACCGAAGCAGCCTCAGCATCTATCTATGGAAACGCACGCCTTTGCACACTAGTCTCGATCCTCCAGTGGCTCGCCGCGGCACCGGCTGGTACCTTACTGATGCACTTACCAGGCCTATATCTCCGGCTCTTCAGGGCCTCTTGGCCCAGGAGATCAGCTGGGAGCTTGTAGCGTATCTCACGCTCACGGCGCTCGCACTGGCACTCCGATTTTGGGACGTGGGCGCTCGGGCCATGCACCACGATGAAAGTTTGCACGCGATGTACGCCTGGTACTTGTACAAGGGACGCGGGTACAGCTACGACCCACTAATGCACGGACCGCTGCAGTTCTACGTCATGGCATTTTTCTACATGCTGTTTGGCGACAGCGAGACGACGGCCCGGCTGTTCGCGGTGCTATGTGGGACTGCCCTGGTGTTCATGCCCTACTTTTTGAGGCGCGAGCTGGGACGGACCGGCGCACTCGTAGCCGCCGGCGTACTGACAATATCGCCAACCTTTGTCTACTTCTCTCGGTTCGCACGCGACGACATCTATCTCGCCCTGTTCACCATGTTGCTGGTCACCTGCATGTTTGGTTATCTCCGCAGCCGGCAGAGGCGTTACATAATCGTCGGAGCGGTTGCGGCCGCACTCGCCATGAGTAGCATGGAAGCTGCGTATATCAGCTTCTTCATCATCGGCAGCTTCGTCGGCCTGCTTGTGCTGAAAGAGCTGCTGGTAGACGCACCGACTGCTCGCTACGTCATGTCCGCACTGCGATCCGTCGGTGCTGAGACTTGGATCTATGCGGTCGCGATCTTCGCAATCATCGTCGTTCTACTGTTTTCGACGTTCTTCAGCAATCCATACGGGATATTCGACCCTCGGTATGGCTTGCTGAGCCCGGATCGTAAGGACATTCTCGGCGGGCTTCTGTACTGGGAAACCCAGCACGGCGTCGCCCGTGGAGGACAACCCTGGTATTACTACCTTCTCCTGTATCCACTGTACGAGCAGTTCGCCGTCATCTTTGGAGTGGCTGGCGCAGTCTGGGCAGCCCTGCGCCGAGACCTATTCACGTCATTCTTGCTGTACTGGCTGGCAACTTCGCTCTTAATCTACAGCTGGGCCGGCGAAAAGATGCCCTGGTTATCCCTGCACCCTCTTCTACCCGCCATCTTACTAGGTGCCGCTTTTGTCGGGCGACTTCTGGAGGTACTTCCGCGTGGGGCCCGCCTGATTACCGCCCTTAGCCTGGGCTTGATCGCGCTCATGGAGCTGCACTCCACTCAGGCACTGGCATACGCTGACGGCGCCAATCCAACGGAGATGTTGGTTTACGTACAGACATCCAACGACGTACCAATGGTCGCCAACGAAACCATCGCATTGGTGCACCGTCTTCAAGGAAGTTCGGTACGACCTCTCGTTCAGGTTGACGTCAACGACGTACAGGGATGGCCATTTGAGTGGTACTTCCGAAACCTGCCGGCAGGAGATGTAGCCTACACGAGCTCCTTCGCCAACGCCACAGCCCCGATCCTCATCATGCTCGGACCGGAATACGACCAGTTCAATAACTCGCTGCATAGCCGCTACGTGGTTTCACAGTACCGTTGGAATTGGTGGTTTCCGGAAGACTACAAGGGGTTTGCTTTCGACAATGGCCGGTGCGGCACTCCTCAACAGGAGACCGCTTGCGCCCCGGGACAACACGGCACAACGTTTTTGCGAGTCGGAAACATATGTAAGGATCCGAGCGTTGCAGGCACGGGGTGCAATGCGATCCAGGAGTTTCCTACCATCAATCTACTCAACGCCGTCAGAAGCGGGGCCACGTGGACGAACCTATGGAACTGGTATATGTATCGCACGCCCTTCGGCGCGCGGGGATACCGTCCGCTCTACTTCTACGTGCGAAAGGACCTGGCGCCGAATGGCTCCTCTGCCACATCCGGCCCTGCCCCGGTGACTCCTCCGGCGCCGGCCACTTCCCAATACGGCAGCTTGTCGTTCCGCCAGATCCGGGTCATCGGAGGCGGAGGCCCAAATCCTGGGGAGATGCTATCGCCGCATGGCATAACCGTGGCGCCGGACGGACGAATCTTGGTCGCTGATAGCGGGAATCACCGTGTTAACGTGTATCTGCAGAACGGCCAATTCGTTACCTCGATTGGGGAGGCCGGCACCGGCAGCGGACAGTTCAACGTCAATCAGTCTCCGATGGCGGTTGCAGTGGCGCATGACGGCACGATCTATGTCGCCGACTGGTGGGGTCACCGAATCGAGAGGTTCTCCGCCAGTGGTACGTTTTTGTCCTCCTGGGGGCACTTCGCAACGAGCGGCCCCTACGGGTTCTACGGGCCAAGAAGCATCGCCGTTTCCAAGAATGGTACCGTCTATGTGGCGGACACCGGTAACAAGCAGATCGCCGCGTTCAGCAAGACGGGTCGATTCTTGTTTAGGTTTGGTGGGTCCGGAGCGAACGCAGGCCAGTTCGACGAGCCTTCTGCGGTGGCGGTCGGCCCGAAAGGCGATGTGTATGTAGCTGACATGTGGAACCAACGGATTCAACACTTCGATGCGCGAGGTCGATTTATCGGATCATGGCCTGTAAATGCCTGGGCCGCGCAGTCATATGCCGAGCCTTACATCGCAGTCCTGCCTTCGGGAAGAGTTGCCGTCACCGATCCACAGAACGGGCGCATTCTGGTCTTTACGGCCACAGGACATCCCCTTGGAGCCATTAGAGATGCGGCGATCGCGCAACCCATTGGGATAGCCGCGACCCGGATGGGGCGTCTTGTGGTCGGGGACACTACCGGCAACAAGCTGTTCGTGCTCGCAGCCGGTAGGAAAGTGACGGACGCCAGGCAGCCGAAGCCCTGAGATCAGGTGTCCGGTTATGAGCCGCCTCGTTCTCACATGAGAATTTCCTCATCCGGCTCCCATGCTTTCCTGAGGAAACCCGCGTAACGTTATAGTTACCAACACGGCTCGAGAGGTGAACGTGTGAAGAAGCCGGTAATGTTTGGAACGGGACTGGCCGCGGCAATATTCGCCGGTGGCTATGTTGTCGGACAGTTACACTCGCCGCCGACGAGTTCAGCCGCCAATCAAACGAAGAGCCTTGCCCTGCAGAGGTCTGCAGTAGGCGAGAGGGGTGAGCGCTGGGCCCACCGGTTCGGCGGCCCGAGAGCCTTCGGCAAAGTAACCGCCCTGTCAGGCCCAAGCAGCGACATCGTGACCATCAAGCCATTCGTGGGACCGCGAGGTCTTCAATTCGCCCCGTCGACAATTAAGCTCACCAACGGCACACGATACTATTCAGGCCGCCGGTCTACTACCACTGCCGACGCGGTGAAGGTTGGAGTCTATGTCGCGGCTCGCGGAACGCTGAGTAGTGACAAGAAGACTTTGACCGCTAGTGTGATCATGGTGTTACCTACGGGGCCAACGCGGCCGTTCGCGGCCCATCCTCGGTTCACGAGGAGATTTGAGGCTCCCGCAGCAATCGGCAGGGTCACCGCCGTGGCGGGCAACACAATTTCTCTAAGGGCCGGTGCCTTCAGCTGGAGAGTTCCCTCTCAGGTAACCACCGTTGTGTTGACCGGTTCTACTCGCTTCTTTAGTAACCCGTTCGCTTCGACGACACGGTCAGCAGTGAAAGTTGGTGTTCTCGTCGCGGCTCGGGGGACAGTGAGCAAAGATGGAAAGACGTTGACTGCGCAAAGAGTGGTTGTTGTCCGCGCGCAGCTCGGTCTGGGGCACTCGATGTGGCGGCACTCCGTGTGGCGGGACAGGAGACATATGCGAGGAAACGACATATAGCTCAATCTGCTTTCTATTGAGGCGATTCTGAGGCGGCGCACTCCTATCCTCAGATCGCCGGGAGTGATGGCTTGGGGCGTCGCCTAGAGGGCGCTCCAAGCCCTCTTTTATTTCAGCAAGGCTACTGACTGTCGAGCCATCTGCGCCCATCGCTCAGAGGTAAGGCGATTACCGTTTCGTGACGGGCGATAGCTGGCCCATGCCGTCAAGACCCCGGTACTCGGCGGTAAGCCTGGGACGCGTTGCTGGTAGCGGGAATCGTTCACCAGTCGCCACTTGCTGGCGTAAGCGACAAGGGCGCGCGAACGGCGAAAGAGCCCGCGCGGCCGGCGTGAGCTTACCGGCCGAGCGGACTCGCCACTTCAAAAGTCTGGCGGCGGAGAGACTCCGGCTCCGACCATGAGTCGGGTTAAGTCTACGGCCGCGTCGTTCGATTTACTCCGGCAAGTGTCAGACGCGCCGAATGATCGGAGCGATCATAGCCCTCAGTCTATCTACCTGGTTGGGCACGTAGTGATGTCCATGCAGAAACGCAATGGTATTGAGCATAATCACGTCCTGCCGGTCTGCTCCAAAAACCACGTCATGCACGAGGTGCAGGTGCGGGCCTATGTACTGAAGAGACTGCGGTAGCCCATGTCGCTGTATGGCGCTAAGCTCCTGCGCGGCCGTCACTCGAGTTCCATAGTGAGCGCTCAACATGGACGTCGAAGCAACGTAGAAAAGCACAAACATTCCGCTGCTACTGACGAACATGCATTCCGAGAAGCCCCCGCCCGACCATTTCCGTGTGTGATCGACCGGCTGATGCAGGGCTAGGGTGGCATCTGCGCTGGTGGCGACAGTGCACGCCGACAGATAACCGTGGGTACCTGTGCCGGCGGCAAATGCTCCTTGGGCGTTGATACCCAGCAACGGCACAGTCAGAAGCAGCATCAACGAGAAAGTGGCAACCATCGACTTGCCGAAGAACCTCACTCCCAGATTCCTATCAGAAGCAACGGCGCTAAAACTCCCTCCATCGTGACGTCCAGAGACCCCGACAACGCGACTTCTCATGTCTTCGCTCCCAAAGCGGTTTATTTGCGTCTACTCATCAGCAAGACCATGTAATCTCACCATGTTAGCGAGCCTGATCCCAACCTACAGTACTACCTTTCCCCTCGCTTTACTGTACTGCTATCGGTCCATCTAATCAACTAGCGTCGCACATCGCAACACAACCACGGGCAAGATGGGAGGGTAAATAGACGCATCGGCGAGGGATCGAGGCGCTTTTGAGAGTCGCCTTTGGAACCCTAGTGCGCAACGATAGATCAGTCTCCTGGACGGCGCTCCGCTTCAACCTTTACACGCTCCCTGTTAGACCTTGGTGCCGCTAGCGACTGCTTCTGAGTGCCTTTTGGCCGGGGTTACAGGCCTTACGACCAGCCTGGGCGGACTGGCGTCGCACGCGGCCGAACGACCCCTCTTGTGCTAGAGTCGGAAGATTGTTGACGTGAGTGTCAGGAATCGTTGAGGGAGTTGAATGCCCGTTGCACGCGCCGGACAGTATGCCATACAAACGCTCCTGTGCTTAGCCGAGATCGGCGAGGGCACCGTGGCCGAGATCGCCGACCACACTGGAGTCGCTGCAGCATCGCTCTATCAGCTGATAACCCGGCTCAGGGCCGCCGGGCTCGTGAAGACCAAGCGTGGCCCCGGGGGAGGATTGGTGCTCGCCCGACCGCTCGAGGAGGTGACGCTGCTATCAGTACTCGAGGCGGTCGGCATCCACGCGGAGGTCATAGACAACGAATGGATGCGAGTATTGGCGGACCCGCATCGCAGCCGTCTCGAAAGCATCGAGCGACTACTCCCCGACGAGCTGGCGCTGCTCACCCTCGCGGACGTTCTCCCTCTGGCGAATCCGTTTCCTTTTGATAACGCGGCGACCATGGCCGCCGACTTATTGCCTCCAAGATCCTTACTGGACGCCATCGGTCATCAGGCTGTGGCCGCGACAAGTGCGGACAGGTGTGCGGTGTACTTTGGGGGTGACGAGCGCGGCTACGTTACTACCGCGATAGAGATTAGACGCGATGTCGCAGTCACGCTTCCTCAATCGAAGGAGAACTTGACGAGCCGCTGGGTGCCGTTCAGACCGGTCGGAGCAGTTGCCGTAGCGTGGGCGACTGGTCACCCGGTGATCATCAGCGACACGAACTCGGATCCCAGAGCCTCCCAGGAAATCGCGTCGCACTTTCAGATTCGCTCCGTCATCGCAGTGCCAATTCACGCTGGGCAGAATGGATCAGGCGTGCTCGTTCTGGCCAAACAAGAGGCGAATGCCTGGACGGCAGCGGATACAGATCGCGCGAGAGAACTGGCGACCATAGCGGGCTTGGCGATCGTGGGGCACAATCATGTTGCATCTCGCACGGATGCGGCCGAATCCCAGACGGTGCAGGGGATCCTACCGGATGCGCCCGCAGCGAGAGGTGACGAAGCTAGTAGCCCTTAGTTGCTATCTGCGGAAAGACGACTGCGGAAAGGGTGGTAGGCGGCGTCAGAGGACAGGAACTGCCTGCAAAGCCTGATCAACCTGCGACTGAGGCAGCTCGAAATCCTCCAACTGACCCGCAAAGTAAGCATCGTAGGCGCCGAGATCGAAGTGACCATGGCCGCTGAGATTGAACACGATCGTCTTGCGCTCGCCGCTTTCTCTGCACTCGTCAGCTAGGTCGAGAGTCGCTTTGATGGCATGAGCCGATTCAGGGGCGGGCAATATCCCCTCAGTTCTCGCGAAGGTCACGGCTGCGTCAAACACAGGAACCTGAGTGTACGCGACGGCTTCAATGATTCCGCGGTCGTGCAGAGCGCTCAAGGAGGACGAAGCGCCGTGGTAGCGCAGTCCGCCGGCATGGATTCGAGAAGGCACAAAGGTATGCCCCAGGGTGTACATCTTGACCAGCGGCGTCATGCCGGCGGTGTCACCGAAGTCATAGCGAAACACTCCGCGAGTGAGGGTAGGACAGGCACTTGGCTCTACAGCAACAGCTCGCAAATCCCTGCCATCGACAATTTTGTCCCTGAGGAAGGGGTAGGCGAATCCCGCGAAGTTACTTCCGCCGCCGACACATCCTACGAGAATGTCGGGATACTCGCCCGCCATTTCCATTTGCTCTCTGGCTTCGAGGCCTATCACCGTCTGGTGCAAGAGCACGTGGTTGAGGACACTTCCCAAGGAATACTTGGTGTCGTCGTGGGTGGCCGCGTCTTCGACAGCCTCGCTAATGGCAATGCCAAGGCTGCCGGGCGAGTTGGGGTCCTGCTGCAAAATGGAACTGCCCGCCTGCGTCTGGTCGCTGGGGCTGGGAATGACTTCAGCCCCGTAGGTCTGAATGAGAGAGCGTCGGTACGGCTTCTGCTCGTAGCTGATCCGGACCATGTACACGGTACACTCCAGGCCCAGCAGGGCGCACGCCATAGATAGTGCGGAGCCCCACTGACCAGCGCCTGTTTCCGTGGCGAGACGTCGAACTCCCGCCTTCTTGTTGTAGTACGCCTGCGCAATCGCGGTGTTAGGTTTGTGGCTACCCGCCGGACTCACTCCTTCGTACTTGTAGTAGATGTGAGCCGGCGTGTCCAGGTGTTTCTCCAATCGCCGTGCCCGGAAAAGTGGCGAGGGACGGTACATACGATAAAGGTCGCGGACCTCCTCGGGAATCTCGACGTAGCGTTCAGTCGTGACTTCTTGAGCGATGAGGTCCATCGGGAACAGCGGGGCCAAATCGTCGGGTCCGACAGGCTGCCCGGTGGCGGGGTGGAGAACGGGTTCGGCGGCCCAAGGTGCGTCAGCAAGGATGTTGTACCACGCCTTTGGCAGCTGGTTCTCGTCCAGGACATACTTCACTTGATCAGCCATGATTACGACCCCTCCAGAGCAATTTCCTTCGATTCCTTCCTGCGGCGACTGGACGCGCGCCTCAAACTAAAGCGATGTTCGAGCCTCGCCGGCATGCACGTCTTTGACTTGCCATCGGCTGGCCGCAGGTTCGGGACTATCCCTATCATATCCACGCTCACTACAACGAAAGGGCTTCTTCCCACGCCGGCTCAAGAACTCTTCGCGCCCTTTCCATGAAACGATCGAAGCTAGCTTTTGGTGCCACGGACGATCTTGGACCGCGACCGAGAACTCCGATCGCCGTATTATGCCCAAGATGTAGAACCAGCCGAAGACAGCAGAACGACCAGGCGGCTGAGCTGGGAAGTACTGACATGGATTCTCAGCCCTTAGAGACTCGGTTCGTGCAATCCTCTCAGCTCACGCTTTCGCAGGTTACTCCCGGGCCCGTCGTCTGGCCGCTGACTTCGCGAAGGTTGCGATTCGCTGCGACTGAGCATCGTTCGACCTCGCGACTGTGTATGTCAGGATTGAACGACGATTGGCGGATCGAAGGAGGACGAACTGGCTGAACTATTGGTCCTGACGCAAGACGAGGTAGCCCGTCTGACCGACCTTGACGAGCTGCGCGCTGCGCTAACGGATGCATTTCGGGCTTTCAGTAGGGGAGAGACATCAGTGCCTCCAAGAGTGGCGGCTCTTGCACCATCCGGCCTTCTGGCTGCCATGCCGGGCTATATGCCGTCCGCGGGACTTGGCGTTAAGCTCGTGTCGGTGTTTCCCGAAAATCACGAGCGAGGTCTACCGGGCCATCAGGCCCTGATTGCGTTGTTCGATCCTGGGAACGGTGCCCCGCTGGCGCTGATGGACGGAGTCCACATCACGGCAACGCGAACGGCAGGAGCTTCGGCAGTCGCGGCCGAGCTGCTAGCCCGCCCCGACTCCAAGTCTCTGGCTATTCTCGGCGCCGGCGTGCAGGGACGGTCGCACCTGGATGCATTTACGCGGATCTTTGACCTTCAAGAGATTCGAATCGCCTCGAGAAACCGAGCTCACGCAAAGGCCATGGTGGACAGCATTGACGGCGGCCACGAACTGGGACTACCCGTCAGAGCAGCAGATTCCTTCGAGGAAGCTGTCCACGGAGCGGACATTGTGTGCCTGTGCACAGACGCCTCTGAACCAATCATTCAGTACGACTGGCTCTTACCGGGAGCACATGTGGGGTCTGTCGGCTTCGCAGCCGAGGTCGACCCGGATACAGTGAGGAGCGGTGCGGTCTTCGTCGAGTGGCGTGGGGCAGCGGCCCAGCCGCCTCCGGCGGGTGCTCGCGAGCTGCAGGGTTTGGAGCCGGAGTCCGTGACGGAGATTGGGGAAGTACTGGATGGAGTCCGCCCGGGAAGAACGTCGGACACCCAGCTCACGCTGTACAAATCGACCGGTCATGCCATGGAGGACACTGCCGCGGCCGCGCTGGTGTATGCGAAGGCCAAGGCCGCCGACGTAGGAACCTTCGTACACGTATGAAGGTCGTCGGCGGGGTGTCGACTTCTAAGTTTTTGGACATAGTTGACGGGTTACGTTTAGCGGCAGCGATCGTGTCTGCAGCGCAGCTAAAATAGTGCCAACGAGGCATGCGGAGCCGCTCTTCATACGTGATCTCGAGTAGCCGTGCCGGCAGTAAGGTTCCGTCCGGTCTATGGCCACTTCCGGTTCGGGGGAAGAGTGACTTACGACGGCCCCACGGCTTGGGAGGTCTGATGTGGTAACTACAGTCTCGGCAGGACGCCGCATTGAAGCGGCACGTTCGTTGATGGAGACGAACGAGGTGGACCTGCTCATCGCCTCGCCTGGAGCGGACATGGCGTACCTTGCCGGCTACTTTGGGCACGCCTCGGAGCGTCCGGCATTATTACTTATCCCGAGGCACGGGGAACCCTCGATAGTCATGGCCCTGTTCGAGTCGCGCTCACTGCCCGACTACGGTGGGGGCGTCAACATCTTGACGTACACCGAGACGCAGGACGGCTTCGACATGGTGCGCGCTGCGACCGCCTCATCCTCGGAAGATGTGCGGCGTGTTGCCGTCAGCGATCAGGTCTGGGGCCGATTTCTACTCCGCCTGCAGTCACTGCTGAAAGACGCTGAGTTCGCGCATGCTTCAGGGTATCTGCGGGAGCTACGGATGCGAAAGGATGACTCCGAGCTCGATCTTCTTCGGTCGGCGGCGGACCGTACGGACCGCGCTCTTGAAACCGTTCTGCAGTCGCCAATTCAGGGCCAGACCGAGGTTCAGGTGGCGGCGCGGCTCGCCCGAGCGATGCAGGATAACGGGCTCTCGGACACCTTTACAATTGTCTGCTCAGGACCGAATGGAGCCTCACCCCACCATCTGTCGAGCGACCGGGTGATCGATGAGGGGGATGTCGTGGTCATGGATTTTGGTGGGGTGTTCAAGGGCTACCATTCCGACATCACTCGAACCTACTGTGTGGGCCAGGCCTCCCCGGAAGCTCGTAACGTTTACGAGATCGTCAAGAAGGCGCAGCAGACCGGCGTCGACTCGGTCCGACCGGGTACGGCCGGACAGGACGTCGACCGGGCAACTCGGGCGGTCATAGGCGACGCCGGGTATGGCGAGGCTTTCATTCATCGAACCGGCCACGGCATCGGTCTGGACGTGCACGAGGATCCGTTCATGGTGGAAGGAGAGTCGCAGAAGCTTGACCCTGGAATGACGGTGACCATCGAGCCTGGAATCTATCTGGAAGGCAGGTTCGGAGTACGGATAGAGGACACTGTGGCTGTCACTCCGACGGGAAGCGAGCGGCTGAACCACGTCCCGAGAGACCTAAGAATTGTGTCATAGGGACAGTGGAGTCCCTGAGAAATAGGGCCAATTGTCTATGATGACGATAACCTGCCCGAAAGTTAATCCTGTCATCCCATACGGACGGGCGGCGACGTGTCAAGTGACGGAGTAATCGGGATCATCACCGAGGAGGACAGCACATGCCGAGTTATTTAGCGACCGACATCGGAGGCACGTTTACCGATGTGGTCTACATGGACGCTGAGTCGAGCAGAGTTGGCTTCGCCAAAGCAGGGTCAACGCCTGACGACTTCTCGCGGGGAATCTTGGATGCTATGGAGAAGTCGGATCTCAAAACAGAGGACGTAGCGCTTTTTGTCCACGGGTGCACTGTCGTCATCAACGCCCTGACCGAGCGCAAGGGCGCACGAACGGCTCTCATCACCACGAGAGGCTTCCGTGACGTCCTCGAGATCGGCAGAGCCAACCGGCCGGATCTCTACAATATGCGGTATCAGCGGCAGCCAGTATTCGTCCCCCGCGAGTGGCGATTCGAAGTCACGGAGCGCACGAACTTTAAGGGAGAAGAGACGCAGCCTCTCGACCGGGCTGACGTCGAGCGGGTCGCTCGGGCGCTCAAGCAGGAGAGCATTCAGTCCGCGGCTGTATGCTTCTTGCACTCGTACGCGAATTCCGGCCATGAAGACGAGTGTGCTCGGATACTAGGCGAGCTGCTGCCGGATGTATTCGTGACGACGTCAGCCTCGATAACCAGGGAGTGGCGCGAGTACGAGCGGTCATCCACGGCGGTGCTCAACGCCTACGTTCAGCCGGTGGTGACTCAGTACCTGGAGAATCTCGAGAACGCGACGCGTCGGGCGGGGGTCGGCTCGGAGCTGCATGCCATGAAGTCCAATGGTGGCACCAGCACATTTGAGCTGGCCAAGGACACTCCAATTCATCTGGTCGAGTCGGGACCTGTGGCGGGAGTCATCGGCGCTCGGGTGGTCGGGGAGACCATTGGCGTCCACAACATCATCACCATCGACGTCGGAGGCACGACGGCGAAAACCTCACTAATCGACGGGGGAGAGGTGAAGTTCTCGCCGGAATACCGGATCGGCCGCGATCCCTTTCACGCAGGCTACCCCATCAAAGTCCCAGTGGTCGACATCGTGGAGATCGGAGCCGGAGGAGGGTCGATCGCGTGGGTCGACTCGGTCGGCGCGCTCAAAGTCGGTCCACAAAGCGCGGGCGCCGTACCAGGGCCGGCCTGCTACGCGAAGGGAGGAGACCAGCCGACCGTCACGGACGCCAATTTGATTCTCGGCCGTATCAACAAGGAGTACTTTCTGGGAGGCGAGCTCACGGTCGACGTCACGTCGGCCCGCAGGGCGTTCCAGCCGGTTGCCGACGCATTCGGCGTATCGATTGAGGAAGCAGCCCTGGGAGTCGTCAGACTGGCGGACGCCAACGTCGTCAACGCGATCAAATTGGTATCGGTGCGCCGGGGCTACGACCCGCGCGACTTCGCTCTGGTAGCGCAGGGCGGCGGGGGAGCCATGCATGCCGGCTCGCTCGCCCGTGAGCTTCATATCAAGAAGGTCGTCGTGCCGGTCAACCCCGGCACGTTTAGCGCATGGGGAATGCTGGTTACCGAGCCGATCCATGACTTCGTCCAGACCACCGTGCTGCAGAGCTCCGACGAGAACATGCAGGCCGCGGGCGACATATTCGACAACATGATGACGGAAGCTACCGAGTTCGTCAAGGCCGCGGGCTACCCGCTCGATCGCGTTACCTATCTCCGCTACGCCGACATGCGCTACCTCGGCCAGGAGCACACAATTCGCGTGCCGATCGGCGACCTTGAGCGCGAGCAAATCGAATCGAGGTTTCACGACGGTCACGAGCGTGCATTTACCTACCGACTGCCGGACAATCCGATCCAGTTTGTGAACTTCCAGGTATCCGTCAAGGTCGCAGCCTCCCTTCCTGACCCGGGCGCCTACGAACCGTCTCCGGACGTTGGTGATGCCTTGGTTGGAACGCGTGACGTCTTGTTCGAGGAAGGCACGCTTGAAACCAAGATTTACCGCCGGCTGGCGATGGCCGTCGACGAGTCGGTAGAAGGCCCGGCCATCATCGAGGAGCCCTCCTCGACCACGGTCGTCCATCCGGGCCAAAGGGCAACAATCGATCGCTTCGGAAATCTGATCATCGACACTGGAGTTTGAGCCATGGCTCTTGGAGAGCTTGAAAGGGTAGAACAGGCCGCCGTCGCAAGCCTGGAGACCGATCCGTTTACCATCGAGGTCATCAAGTCCAGCCTGGTAGCCATCGGCGACGAAATGTTCATCGCTATGGGACGGACCAGCATGAGCCCGATTATCTACGAGGTGCTCGACTACGCAGTGGGCATAACCGACGCCGACGGCAACGTCATCAGCCAAGGTAACGGGGTGACGCTATTCATCGGGGTGCTCACGCATGCCGTGAGGTCCGTGCTCGACAAGTTCGGCAAAGACGGCCTCCAGCCGGGAGACATACTAGCGGTCAACGATCCGTTTACCGGCGGCGGCACACACCTCTCCGACGTGTGCATGGTGATGCCCGTGTTCTATCAGGGAGAGCTGCTGGCCTTCGCCGCCAACAAAGCTCACTGGACAGAAGTGGGCGGCATGGCCCCCGGGTCGTGGACGACGGACTCGACTGAGATTTACCAGGAGGGACTACAGTTTCCCTGCATCAAAGTCTTCAACGCAGGAGTCGAGGACACCGCCATCACCGATCTCATTCGCGCCAACGTCCGCACACCGGAGATGTCGCTGGGCGATTTCTACGCGCAATGCGCCTCGCTACGCCTGGCCTCAAACCGGATCGCCGATGTCTGCGCCCGGTATGGGGTGCGCGGATTTCATGACTCTCTGGTATCGATGTTCGCGCACGGACGCGCCACCGCCAGACAAGCGCTGAAGGATCTGCCCAAAGGTACATACACCGCTCGACTCAACATCGACGATGACGGTTTCGGCGGCGACAGCCTGCCGGTTCAGGTCAAGGTGACGATCACCGACGAAGAATTTATCTGCGACTTCACGGGGTCATCTCCCCAGGCACGCGGGCCGATCAACTGCTCGTGGACCGGGCTCACCACGGGCGTCCGGTGCCTGTGGCTGGCCATCTCGGAGCCGCGGTATCTGGTCAACGAGGGCATCTTCGATCCCGTTCGGGTGGTATGCCCGCCAGGGACGGTGTTCACGGCTAGCAAGCCGGCGCCGACGAGCTGCTACTGGGAGTCGCTGCTGTACGTCACCGATCTGGTCTGGTCAGCACTGGCTCCGCACCTGCCCCACCGGCTGTCGGCCGGCCACTTCAATACGGTCGGGGCAGAGATCACCACGACATTTCATCCAGACACCGACGAGTTCACCATCATCGTGGAGCCGAACGCCGGCGGATGGGGCGCCCGGGCGGACGGCGACGGTGCTAACGGCCTCTTCTGTGTGGGCGACGGGGAAACCTACAACCTCCCGGTCGAGATCATGGAACAGAAATTCGGGTTCGAGATGACGCGGCTCAGCCTCAACGACGAAGATCCCGGCGGAGAGGGCAAGTTCCGGGGGGGCCGGGGCGTTATCCGAGAATTCAAGGTTCTGCACGACAAAGGTGGAACGTTCACGATCACCCTGGGGCGGTTCAAGGAGCCGCCATGGGGCGTCGACGGGGGTCTGCCTGGAGGCCGCAACTACTTCGTCGTCACTCGTGCCGACGGACGCGAAGAAGATCCAACTTCCAAGGCGGCACGGCTTCCATTACAGAAGGGCGACATAGTCAGTATCCGCTGTGGGGCAGGCGGCGGTTGGGGCGATCCCGGCGAACGAGAGCGCGATATGGTGCTGGCCGATGTTCGGGCAGGGTTGATGCCCGCGGATACCGCTCGCACGGTCTACGGTGTCGAGATTGCCTAACGGCTCGCCCGACTTGAGCTCTGTTCGAGGACGGATCCGAGCTTACAACTGTAATCCGGCAGACAGACGCCTTCAGGAATAGTCCGTGGCGATTCGCGTAGCCACCGACATCGGGGGAACCTTTACCGACCTCGCCTTCCTCAACGAGGACACAGGCGAGGTTGGTTTCGCCAAGGTACCGACGACGCCCCCGGCATTCGAGCAAGGCGTCGTCGACGCCGTTGGTCAGGCTGGACTGTCACCCCACCAGGTCACCCAATTTGTTCATGGCACTACTGTGGTGATCAACGCGATAACGGAGCGTACAGGCGCCAAGACCGGCCTGCTCACGACCCGCGGCATGCGAGACGTCTTGGAGATAGCTCGTGGCAATCGCCCCGATATCTACAATCTGCGCTACCGAAAACCACCACCGTTCGTGCCCCGGAATCTGCGTTTGGAAGTCGCCGAGCGATTGAATGCCCTCGGTGAGGTCGTCGACGAGATGGACGAGGAAAGCCTGCGAGCGGCGGTCCTACGGATGCGGGATCAGGGTGTGGAGGCTGCAGCCATCTGTTTTCTGCATGCCTATGCCAATCCTGACCATGAGCGACGCGCCGGCGAGATGGTGCGCGAGCTTCTGCCCAATATCTATGTATCGATCTCTCATCAGATCACAAGAGAGTTTCGCGAGTACGAGCGAACCAATACCACGGTTCTCAATAGCTACATCGGTCCGACGACAACTCGGTACCTCGGCACCCTAGAGCGAAGGCTGGCACAGCTAGGCGTAACCGGCAGTCCGTTAATCATGCACTCGAACGGAGGCATGTCGACAGTTACGCGGACAAAACAGGTCCCCATCAATCTAGTGGAATCAGGGCCCGCGGGAGGCATCATAGGGGCGGCGTCGCTCGGCAACGTGCTCGGGCTCAAGCAGCTGATCACGCTCGACGTCGGTGGTACTACCGCCAAGATGTCGCTGATCGAGGGCGGCCGGGTCAAGGTCAACACCGACTACTACCTCGAACGCACCAAGCAGTGGGCTGGTTATCCGGTAAAGGCTCCAGTGGTCGACGTGATCGAAATCGGGGCCGGGGGCGGCTCAATCGCTTGGATGGACGAGAACCAGGCGATGCGAGTAGGGCCTCGTAGTGCCGGCGCCGAGCCCGGTCCGGCTGCCTATGGCAGACCCGATGGAGTGCATCCTACTGTGACCGATGCGAACCTCATTGCGGGCCGACTGAACCCAGAATTTTTCCTGGGCGGGACGATGCCGCTACAGATCCATGCAGCTCGTGCTGCCTATGCCCGCCTGTCCGAACTAACGGGAACGTCCATTGATGAGACGGCTCGCGGCGTTCTCCGCCTGGCAAATGGAAACATGGTCAACGCGATAAAGATAATCTCGGTGCAGCGGGGACACGATCCTCGTGACTTCGCCCTTGTGGCCATGGGTGGAGGCGGGCCCGTCCACGCTGCGTACCTGGCTCGCGAACTCCAGATCTCGAGAGTCATCGTCCCTGTTGCCCCGGGGCACTTTTCCGCATTCGGCATGCTGACCACCGACCTGAGGCGAGACTACATTAGAACCTGGCTGGCCCGCACCGATCAGATTGAACCCGACCATCTCGAAGAGGCATTTTCAGACCTAGAGAATTTGGCGACAGCCGAGTACATCGAGGACATGGGCGACGGCGACCGGCCACTTGGTGCTCCGGATTCCACTCTACGCTTTGAGCGCGAGGCCGATATGCGGTATCGGGGTCAGGAGCATACCGTGCATGTACCCATCTCGGTCGGCAGGACTTCGGAAGAGCGCCTACGGGAAGTGGAGGAGCAATTTCATCAAGCCCACAACCGCCAGTACTCTTTTCGGCTGACTTCTCCAATCGAGTTTGTTAACCTTCATGTCCTGGCCTTCGGCCTGGTTCACAAGCCGCGTCGGCGCGAGCTAGCGCCGTCCGCCGGCTTGCCGTTGCGTCACTCGACCCGTTCTGTCTGGTTCGAGGAGGAGGGTCAGATGGACACACCCGTATTTCGCAGGGCCGACCTGGGACCCGGCGACGAAATCGAAGGCCCGGCCCTCGTGGAGGAGCCCGCTTCGGTGACGCTCGTATACCCGGGCATGCGTCTGAGCCTTGAGCCAAGCGGCGAGCTAGTGTTGGACACGGGGGCCTGAGATGACAACCGCCGTCTCGACGTCTCCCACAGTTGACGTGGATCCCTTCACGGTCGAGCTGGTCCTCGACGGCTTGTATGCGGCCGCTCAGGAAATGTTCGTGACGCTGCGGCGCACCGCCAAGTCGCCGATCATTTACGAGGTCCTAGACTATGCGTGCGGCATCTATTCGGTGGAGGGCGCCCTCATCGCCCAAGACAACGGCGTGATGGGGTTCCTGGGGACTCTGTACTTCGCCGTCAAAGAGGTTCGAGAGAAGTTTGGCCAGTCGATCGAACCGGGCGACATGTTCATAACCAACGATCCTTGGACCAGCAATGGTTCCCATCTGTCCGACGTCAATCTTGTCCTGCCGGTGTTCGCCGGTGACCGAATCGTGGGATATGCCGTCAACAAGGCGCACTGGACAGAAGTCGGCGGCAGGTTCGCCGGATCCTGGAGCGCGAGCACCACGGACGTGTTCCAGGAGGGGCTTCAGTTCCCGTGCGTTCGCCTGTTCAACCGAGGAAGGATCAATCAGGCTCTGGTCGACATGATCGAGGCCAATGTCCGCGTACCGGACGATACTCTCGGCGACATGTATGCCCAGGCCGCGGCCCTGGAAGTGGGCGGACGGCGTGTCGTTGCCATTCACGACAAGTACGGCGGTGCGGCGTTCGACCGATCTGTCGCCATTCATCTCGAACGCGGCGCCCGACAGGCACAGCGGGCGATGAGCCGGCTTCCGCGAGGTACCTTTGAAATTCACGATCTCCTCGAGAATAACGGCATCGACGGGGATCCGATACCGGTCAAGCTGCTCCTACACATCACCGATGACACATTCACGATCGACGTCTCGGGTAACCGCCCGTCGGTTCCGACATCGGTGAACGGGACGGCGGTTGGAGTGCATGCCCAGGCACGCACCATCTTCAAAGTAGTCTCCGACCCGGCGACTCCCGTTAACGAGGGGGAATTTGATCCGGTCCGCGCAACCGCTCCCGAAGGCACGGTGTTTACGGCGCCGCGACCGGCGGCTGTGTCCATTCATTGGGAATACAAGAGCATCATTTCGGATATGGTTTTTCAACTACTGGCCCCGTACTTGCCCGACCGGCTGCCGGCAGGCCACCAGCTCAGTACATGTGCGACTATCGTCAGCGGCAAGTCCGCTGAGGGCGACTACTGGCTCCTGGTCGAGCCTTCCCTGGGAGGCTGGGGAGCGGCTGTCGATACCGACGGGCAGCAGGGTCAGCATCCGCTGGGTAACGGCGAGACCTACAACACCCCGGTCGAGGTCCTCGAGAATCGCTATCCCATTCGTGTCGAGCAGTATGGGTTCGATACCGACACAGCGGCCGGAGCGGGGCGATTCCGGGGGGGTCTGGGAGTCGTCAAGGAGTATAGAGTCCTCAATCCTGATGGCGCCCGCGTAACTGCGACGTTTGGCCGCCATCATAAACCCCCGTGGGGATTGGCCGGAGGACAGAGCGGATCGCCCAATCGCATCGAGATCGTTCGCGACGGTGACGAGGAATCGAGCATCTGTACAGGTACCCTATCCGACTACCCAGTCGGTCGCGGCGACCTGATACGTTTTATTACCGCCACCGGAGGAGGGTGGGGAGATCCCAAAGAACGGGACCGCGATTTGGTGAGGCGTGACGTGGAGTGCGGATACATCCAGACGCAGACTGCGCCTGACGTTTATGGTTTAGAGTCAGGGCGAGTTGCTGACTCCCCCTCGAGCTCCGACGGACTCAACCGCAATGTCCGCCGGTTCTCTAGGAGTCGCCGGACTAGCATGCTGCCGCTGTACGTCGCCCGCCGGCTTCTGCTTCTGATCCCGATACTTCTCGGCGTCACCTTCTGTCACCTTCGTGCTGACCCGGATCATTCCCGGTAACCCCGTCGACCGCATGGTTAGTCCGCTTGCCTCCCAAGCAACGAGAAATCAGGTGACCAAGACCTATGGTCTTGACCGCCCAATGCCGCTGCAGTACGTATCGTACATCGAGCGGCTCTTCCATGGTGACCTTGGAACCTCGTTCATCACCAACCATGCGGTGTTGTCCGACCTGCAGTCCCGCTTCATGGCGACCTTCGAGCTAACGAGCTATGCCATGATCCTGGCGCTCATTATGGGATTGACTCTAGGGATCGTGGCGGCGGTGCGCAAGAACGGCCTCGCCGACCACTTCTGCCGCCTGATCTCAGTCACGGGCGTCGGCATGCCAAGCTTCTGGCTGGCGCTGGTTTGATTTACTCTGTTCTATTTTCTGACTCACATCATCGCCGCCCCCACCGGCCGTATCGATCCGCTCATCAACCCCATCCACACCAGATCACCGGACTGTACACGGTCGATTCTCTCCTGACGGGGAACTGGCAGGCTCTGCGAGTCCTCCGCTGCAAACCTGATCACGCCGGCGCTCGTTCTCGCCTTCCCAGCCATGGCGCCCATCGCTCGGGTCACTCGCTCGAGCATGATCGAGGCTCTGGACTCGGACTATGCGCGTGCCGCGCGATCACTCGGTATACCGGAACGGGTCGTCGTCCTGAAGTACTGCCTCAAGAATGCTCTCCTGCCGGTCGTCACGTATGCCGGGATTGTGTATGGATTCCTGTTCGGAGGAACCGTGCTCGTCGAGAGCATCTTTGCGTGGCCCGGACTAGGACTATACGCATTTAATGCCATTAGTGGTTCCGACTACCCTGCGGTTCAAGGCTTTATCTTGTATGCCACGACGGTGTATGTGATGATCTTCCTCTTGCTCGACGTGCTGTACATTTTCCTCGATCCCCGAATCTCTTATGAGTGAGCCGATGTGCATGGCAGCCATCGGAGTAAGAGCACGCTTCCAGCCGGGTCACCGGTTCTCGCAAGGACGATTTGGACGCGGTGCTCGCCGGAATCCCGTAACCCTGATCGGGTTCGCTATGTTGCTCAGCCTCGTATCTGATCGCAACGTTCGCCCCCCTGATCGCGCCGTACAGCCCCAACTATACGAATGCCGCCGACTCGCTGCAGCCGCCGTCGGGCAGCCACTGGTTCGGTACGGGGGTCTTTGGAGAGGATATTTTCTCGCGGGTGATCTTCGGCGCTCGTTATGATCTGGGAATCGCTCTCGGCGCCGTCGGCATCGGCTTGACGGTCGGCTCGAGCATCGGGGCCCTCGCGGGCTACCTTGGCGGCCGGGTCGACGAGATCACCATGCGCATCATGGACATGGTCCAAGCTTTCCCCAGTTTCATCCTCGCGATGGCTGTGGCCGCCGCGCTTGGGCCCAGCTTGCCGAACCTCATCGCGGCCATTGCCGTCACCAATATTCCCATCTATGCCCGACTTGATGCGCTCCCGTCTGCTATCCATCCGGGGCAGCCAGTATGCGCTGGCCGCCCAGGGAGTAGGCAACCCGCGGTGGCGGATTTTCACCGTCCACCTACTGCCCAACAGTTTCGCTCCGATCTTCGTACAGTCGACGCTTCAATGTGGCTACGCGATTCTCGATGCCGCCGGGCTGAGCTTCATCGGCCTCGGAGTTCGCATCCCGGCCCCCGAGTGGGGCGTCATGATCTCCCTGAGCGCCGGCCGCATCATCGATGGGCAGTGGTGGCCATCATTCTTCCCGGGACTCGCCATCGTTCTAACGGTAATGGCGTTTAACTTGATAGGCGATAGTCTCCAGGACCTGTTGGATCCACAGCGGCGATGACAGTGCTAGAACAGACTCTGCCGGCCCCCGGTTCGCCCCTACTGAAGATCGAGAACCTGCAGACGCATTTCAAGACGCCCTCAGGCGTCGTGAAAGTCCTCGACGGAATCAGCCTGTCCGCCAACGAAAGCATGGTTACCGGCGTGGTCGGTGAGAGCGGCTGCGGAAAGTCCGTTACGGTTCTGTCGGTGATCCGGCTCGTCAAGCCGCCGGGACACGTCGTCGGCGGCATGGTTGAGTTCAAGGGCCGCGACCTGACGCAGCTTTCCGAACGCGAGATGCGACGCGTGCGTGGGAAAGAGATATCCATGATCTTTCAGAACCCCCGCGGATCGCTGAACCCGGTCTTCAGTGTGGGCGACGTTTTGGGCACGGTTTTCAAGACCCATCGCGGGCTGAAGGGCAAGGCAGTTCAGGATGCTTCACTAGAGATACTGGATCAGGTCGGCTTGCCGAACCCTCGAGCGGTTCTCAGGCGTTACCCGCATGAGCTGTCGGGAGGGATGTGCCAGCGCGTGATGATCGCCCTGGCTTTAGCTTGTTCACCCGATTTGTTAATCGCGGACGAGCCGACCACGGCGCTCGATGTCACGATACAGCTGCAGATTATCGGCCTCCTGAGACGGCTGCGAGACGACCTCGGCTTAACGCAGATTCTCATCACCCACAATCTCGGGGTGGTCGCGGAGCTGTGCGATCGGGTTGTCGTGATGTACGCCGGCAAGGTTGTGGAAGAGGGAGACGTAACTACCATTTTCGCCGGGCCGCGACACCCCTATACAGTCGGGCTCAACAAAGCGCGCCCGCGCGCGCACACGGAGGAAGATCTAATCAGCATTCCTGGTACGGTTCCCGATCTGCGAGATCCTCCGAGGGGCTGCCGATATCATCCTCGCTGTCCTCTCGCACAAGACATCTGCCGGGAAGTGGAGCCACCACTTGAACTGATCGCTTCGGGGCATCGCGTAGCCTGCCACTTCTGGAAGGAGGTCTCGGCATAGCAAGTCCCACTCCGGAGGATCACAGAAGAACCGAGGGCGAACCGACACTCGACGATGAGAGTGCGGGTAAAGCAGCGCCGGTCATGAGCGTGTCCGACCTGACAAAGGTGTACACCGTCAAGACGGGGCCTTTCTCGAAGGGACGGCTGATAGCTGCTGAAGAGGTGTCGTTCTCGATCAATAAGGGAGAAACCCTTGGGTTGGTGGGTGAAAGTGGGAGCGGCAAATCGACGGTCGGCAAGTGCATCCTCCGATTGGAGGAGCCGAGCGAGGGCCGGGTCGCGCTGAACGGTCAGCCGATAACGGGCATTTCACACGGCGATCTCAGACACATGCGGGCGCACATGCAGATGGTGTTTCAAGACCCGCTCGAGTCGCTCAACCCAAGGATTCGCGTATGGAAGCTGGTCGCCGAGCCAGTGTGGCTTCACGGAGTGACCTCAAAGAGCCAATCGAGACAGAAAGTGGCTGAGCTGTTCAAAATGGTGGGATTGAGCTCGGAGCACATGGATCGATATCCACACCAGCTATCGGGCGGGCAGCAGCAGCGTGTAGGTTTGGCGCGAGCTCTGGCGACTAATGCCTCGTTCCTGGTCCTCGACGAGCCGACTTCGGCACTCGACGTTTCGGTTCAGGCACAGCTCGTCAATCTGCTGCGGGACCTCCAACGGAGGTTAGATCTGTCGTACTTGTTCATCACGCATGACCTCGCTCTGGTCACAATACTGTCGACGCGGGTCGCGGTTATGTACCTGGGCCACATCATGGAGCTAGGCCCGACAAAGACCGTGTTGACCCGCCCGTTCAATCCCTACACGAGAGCCCTCATCTCGGCGAATCTCGTTGACTATCCATGGGAGACCCGCGAGCGAATCACGCTGACCGGCGAGCCTACATCGCCCATCAACCCGCCCGTGGGCTGCCGCCTGGCGCCGCGCTGCCCATACGTCTTGGCGAAATGTCGGGAGCAGGCCATACCGCTGGTCGAAGTCAAGCCTGGCCACGCCGTACGGTGCATCCGTTTTCAACAGGAACACCAGGACGGCCAATGGGATCCGGAGCGTACGGTCAAGGTGGAAGATCCTGGAGTCGAGCACGTTCCGCAGTCAGCCGGGCTAGCCCAACTGTAAAGCGGCCGCGTGGAAGTCAGACGGTATCGCCAGCAATGCCCCCACGTCCCAGAAGGGATACATGGGTTGCATGCGCGGAGGGCCGGCGCTTCCGCACCGGCCCTCCGCCAGCAAACGTCTCAACTGACTCAGACTCGATGGCCTACCTCAAGATCCTTGTTCGAGATCTACTTCGATAGCAGTCTGTACCGGGTGAACTGATCGGACGAGTAGAAGGCATAGCCCTTCACGTTCTTTCGCATCGCTATGATGTAGTCCGGCTGATAGAGGAATGCCCATGGAGCATCGTGTACGATGATCCTTTGAGCCTTGACGGACGCGGCATCGCGTAGCTTTGTCTTGTTCGATAGCGTCCATTTGTTAATCAGAGCATTGACCGTGGAATTGTTGTAGTTCGTGTAGTCACAGCACGCGGAGTGGAACAGCCAGTATAGGTGATAGAACGGGTCGTTGTTGATGGAAATCCAGTTGTTGAAGAAGAAGAAGCCCAGCTGGTGCTTCTGCAGGTCGCTGGTGAACGTCGCTCCCGGCATCGTCTGAATATTGACATTCACGTTGATGTTGGCCAGGGCTTCCTTAACCCAGACGGCGGCTTGCTGTCCCTCGGAGCTGCCTTGCGCCACATCCAGCGTGGTTGTGAATCCGTTGGGGAAGCCGGCCTTCCGCAGAAGTGCTTTGGCCTTGGCATAATTCTGCTTGGCTTTGAAAAGGTTCACGTGGGTTGGCGTCCCGGCCGGGACCGGGCTGGTCAGCTGTTTGCCGTATCCCAGCAGCACTTGCTTCAGGATCGTTTTGTAGGGGACGGCGTAGTCGATTGCCTGGCGAACAGCAATCTTGTTGAAGGGCTTCTGCTTACTGTTCATGCCCAAGAAGACGACGAACCGGCTTGGGAACACCTGGACTCTGACGTTCTTGTCTTTCTTTAGCTGCTTGATGTCCTGAGTTGCGATCCCATAGGCGATGTCGACGCTTCCATTCTTCAACAGGGCGAGTCGAGTCGAAGGATCAGGTATCACCTTGAAGATGATGGTTTTGATCTTGGGCTTCGGACCATAGAAATGCGGGTTGGCGGTCAGGACCCACTGGCTACCGGGCTGCCAGCTCTTCAGGATGTAGGGACCGGATTCCGTCCCGGTCGCGTGAGTGGCGAGCCAGTTGTGGGCATATGGGTCGGACTTCGTCTCGTGCTTCTTTACGACTTTCGGATCGAGGATCGAGTGGCCGAATTGCGCCATGTTGCCGAACAGGAGTTTGTTCGCCACGCTCATCTTGAAGTCGACGGTGTATTTGTTGACCTCGACGATCTGGTTCTTGCTCGCGATGCCCGAAAGGGTGGAAAGCAGATACGGAGTGACGCCGTTCTGATCATAGATGCGATCGTACGTAAACTTGACGGCGTTGGCGTTAAGGGGATCGCCGTTAGCAAACTTCAATCCTTTGCGCAGGAAGAAACGAACGGTCTTGCCGTGATTCATGGTCTTGAATGAAGACGCAAGGCCGCCCACGAAGCTGCTCGGATCGCCCTCGGGCTTGCCGCCCTTTTTCACCAGCTTGTAGTCGATCAGCCAGCTGTACAGATTCGTAAGGGTTTCCTGCGTAGGGATATCGGCGCTCGATAGCGTTGGATCTAGGTTCTGCATGTCGCTGGGCTCAGCAACCACCAGGGTGGTCTTAGACGAAGCGGCGGAGCGGTGGACTGAGCCTGCGTGCACCGGGCTGAGTGATGGAACCATAACGACCGCAACGGCAACCACGAGCGCTATGGCCAGCACTTTGTGCGGCTGAGTAGGTCCAGTGCGAGCTTGTGCCTGCATGAATACCTCCAGACTTGATTGACTTCGAAGCTTACGAAGACGGATCTGCCGGCCCAGAGCGGTAAGGGCTCTTCACCTCCCGAAAGCTGTGCTACCGAAGGTATGAACGAGGTCGTTCGACAAAAGCGCAGATTGTAGCCGAAAGCTGTACATGAATTGTACGCCCGGGGAGAGTCTCGTAACGTTGGACAGCATGCTGACCGACGGTGGCTTGGGCAAAACTGTTAAGTGCATTGTACTACCGACGGCGAGACGAAATAGAGCTGAGGGCGGGGAAGAATGGGATGTTTTCAACAGTGTGGAACGAGTTACCAACGCCCATCAACCCGCCGGCTTCACGGACTAGGCTAGAGCATCAGATTTCGCCTTGAGCTCGCACTAGCGGGCAGGGATTCCAAGCTAGGTGGCACATTGGAGGTGTGATGGTCCGGTTGACCGTGCTCTATAACTTGCCGGAGGGAACGGACGAGCGGGAGTTCTTGGCGTGGCGGCTGGGGCCCCATCAGGCGGCCAATGCCGGACGACCCGGTGTTCGCTACACTGACTTCGGTCATGTCAAGGAGAGCTGGCCTCCGGGTACCGCTCCACGCCATCGATTTATGACGGTAGCAGACTGGCCGGATTGGGATACGTTTCGGACCGCGTTCTACGATCCCGAGGCCCAGGCCAAGCTACGCGAGGACGTCAAACGGATCACAGACTACGTGTACTATATCAGCGAAATCCTCATTAGCGAGGGCTCACTCGGAGAGGAGTAGACGTGGACGTGTTCGAGGCCCTGAAGCGCAGGCGCATGCATCGTGAGTTCACTGCGGAGGGCATAGAGCGTGAGGCACTCGACAAGCTCGTCTGGGCTGCCACACGGGCGCCTATGGGCGGGAGAGAGCTGGTGCGACGTATTGTCGTCATCACCAATCCAGCATTGGTCAAGACGGTCCGCGAGGTGACGCCGAGCTTGCTGGTGGATGCGCCGGCCATCATCTTGATTTGCACCGACCTCGAAGTGGCTCAAGAAGCGATGGGCATCCAGGGCCGGGATATCCTCTCACTGACTGACGCCGGTGCCGCGGCGGAAAACGTCGCACTCGCGGCGGTGGCGCTCGGACTCGGGGTCTGCTTCTTCAGATCGGCGAACGAGGAGGCGCTGCGCGTCGTGCTGGATCTGCCGGGCTCGGTCCGACCCGACATCCTCATAGCGGTAGGTCATCCCCCCAAGAAGCCTCCACGCGCACTCAAGGCGCCGACGCCTATCGTGTATCGCGACTTCTACGGTCGGATCGAGGAGGACCGGCCGTGACTGACTCGCGCGTCGAGAACCCCCTCTTCGCGGTGGTCGTGTACCTAGTCGCGAGCGCCAGAGATTGCCTCGACGAACCGTTGATTTACGGCCCATTTCGAATCATAGAGGGCGTGAGCCACCTGATCTCCGCCGCTGAATCGATCCCGGGGCTCGTCGACGATCCCTTTATGCGAGATCTCAAGGACTGGATCGACGAGCACAAGTACAACGTGATGGCTGACCGCGAGTCGTTCGCCGTTTGGTTGGGGGAGTTGCTGGCCAGATGCGCTGAGGAGGCGAAGCGGCGGAACGGAGTGTAAGGAAGTAGTTATCAGTCTTCAGTTAACAGTTGTCCAGTTTCACGCGACCGCGATTGCCCGGGCCATGGAAGACCATCACACTAGTCGCGCTCATGGTGGCTGTGGAGAGTTCCGACGGCATTTTCGAGTCAATTTCTGACTAGACGGCGTAGACTATCTCTCCTCCCACTACCGTCATGGTCACATTCAAGGAAGGAATCTCTCCGGCCGGCACCTGGGTTATGTCACGATCAAGGACGGTGAAGTCCGCCAGAAAGCCGGGCGCCAGCCGTCCTTTATCCTGTTCGGAGAACGTGGCGTAGGCCGCGTCAACCGCATAGTGATAGAGCGCGTCCTCGGCCGCCAGTCGGTGCCATTCGCCGAGTACTAGACCTTGAGGCGTCGTGCGCAACATCGCGGCACTGACCCCGACCAGAGGACTACCTGATACAACGGGGCGATCTGAGCTCAGGCCGAAGTGAATGGCGTTCCGCTTGAACCAGCCGATCGGCATTGCCTCGCTCGCCCAGTCCAATCCCAGGCCCTCGACGTACGAGTCACCGAACCTGGCGATGAGCTCCGGCTGAACCACGGGAACCACGCCGAGGGAGCGAATCCGGCCGGTCAAGGCCTCGTCGGAAAGAGAGCAATGCTCGATGCGATGACGCGTGTCATGCCGTGGGAACGTCGTCTGCGCGGCTTCATAGGCATCGAGTGTCATCTCGATGGCGCGGTCACCCATTGCGTGCGTGGCGATCTGCCACCCAGCCACGTGGGCGCGCCGGACCATGCTCGTCAAGAGATCGGCGGGCCAGGTGGGCAACCCGTAATTGTCCGTTTCCGGGTAGGGGGTGCGCAAGGCGGCGGTTCTGGTGGTTATAGCGCCATCCGAGAATATCTTGACGGCGCCGACCCGCAGACGCGCCCGGGTCGCTTCCCACATCAAAGTGCGACGGCGGCACGGCCACTTCGTCCGACTCCGGTGGGGCCACGTGCATTATCTGCGGCATGAGAACAACTCGACCCGTCAATTGCCCCGATTCCAGGGCTGCTCGATAGGCAGCCGCCTCGCGGTCGGCCGGCAGGTCGTGACCCGTCATGGCATCACTCGCACTGGTGATGCCTTCAGCCGCCAACCGGCGCGTCGCACGGGCGATCGCATCCCGCGCTTCTTTCCGCGTAGGCGGCGGCGCGGCCCGTACGACGAGCGACATCGCCGTCTCCTTGAGGACTCCAGTAGGCCAGCCGTGCTCGTCGCGTTCGATCTCTCCGCCCGCGGGACGTGGGGTGCTGCCATCGACTCCGGCACGGCGAAGGGCGGCACTATTGCAGCTGACCACGTGTCCCGACGCGTGAGAGATCAACACCGGATTTCTCTCGCTCACTCTGTCCAAATCGAGGCGAGTGGGGTGCCGCTGTTCGATGAGGAGATCGTGATTATACCCCCGGCCGCGTATCCATCCATCCGTGGAGGTCCTCGGTGCCTGCGCTTTCAATCGATCAACAAGGTCTGGAATGGTGGACACGTTGGACGGACCGAGGTCGACCTGTTCCAGCTGAAGGCCAAAGGGCAGAACGTGCATGTGACAATCGTTGAAGCCGGGAAGCAGAGTCTGCCCTTGTAGATCGATGCATTCCGGGAGCCCCTTCACGACGCGCACATCGTCGACGCTTCCCACGGCAACGATTCGACCGCTATCGACGTCCACGGCCACGGCATCAGCTCGGGGGCGAGCCGGATCAAGCGTGACAATGTTGCCATTGACGAAAATGCGAGTGGCACGAAGATTCATGTATCGTTTTGCCCTCCCTTGTTACCCCGTTCTTTGCCGCGGTGGCTGATGGTTCAGACTATAAGCACCGGTCCAGGAATCAGTGCGGGCATCCCGATGTTCTTTGACTATTTCGAATTTCGCGCCAAGATCGGTTGACACTCTGGATGAGGAGCCGAATACTTACAGTATCGGGTGGCGACTTCTCGGTCAAGCGATTCTGAGGTGTAGGATGGATATTCCGGAACGTGCTCCCTCCGCCCGTCCGCTTTCCACGCTTCAGCGGGGATTGAAGATACTCGAAGCACTGGCGAAACAACCTGGGGAGCTGACGGCGAAGCAGCTAGCCAAGGAGCTGGGTGTTCGTCAAGGGACTTGCTACCACCTTTTGAGGACACTGCAGGAAGGCGGCTACGTCGTACGGCTTCCGGACGGGCGTTACGACCTGAATGGACGGGTGGCATTCCTTCAGGACAGCGTACGTTCCCGTCTCACTCCAGACCTCGCCGTGCTTACTTCTCTACGGGATCTGCACGAGGAGGTCAACGAAACGGCGTGCGTGTGCGGATGGTATCGCGAGCAGATAGTGGTTCAGTCCTACCTGGAGCCCAAGCGGGCACTGCATGCCCGTAGTTTGGAAATCGGGTACGGCGACAACGCCCACGCGCGAGCTTCAACGCGGGCCATTCTGGCCTTCATGCCCGAGCAGTTCGTCCGGGCATACCTGACCAGCCGAAGCCGTCCCAAGCTAACCGTCAACACAATCACGGACATTGATGCGATCGTGGAAGAGTTGAGAGTCGGCGCGCGGCAAGGATACTCAGAAGACCGTGAAGAGCTCGCTCGAGGCGTATGCTGCCTGGGAGCCAGCTACTTTGATGAGAATGCGTTTCCGGTTGGCTCGTACGGCATCTCGGCGCCAATCGATCGGTTTGAAGAGAGTCACGAAGAGCTGGTGCAGGCAGTGGTGAGCGCAGCCCGAAATGCCTCGACCAAACTGGGCTACAAAGGGATGTTTCCCCCGCTGGCTCCAATGTTGGTGGGTGCTCAGCCGGGCCCATCCCGCCACGAGCACATAGCCTAGCAGCGGAATTTCATACCCCAGGCCGTGAGAAAGCAGGGCTGGAATAAGTTGTTTCAGGTGATCACGACTGACTGACTCAACGTGGCCGCTCGATCACTTCCGGGTGGCAGCCAATGGCGTGGCGCGCGCGACGATCCTGGCGGCCGCGCGCAACCCCCTGGTCGAGCGCGGGGTGGCTCGATATGGCATGCGCCTCGGAGGTTCTCGATTCGTAACCGGCGAGCGGGTTGAAGATTGTATCGCCGCGATCAGAGACCTGAACGACCATGGAATGAAGGCCAACGCCGCCTTTCTAGGCGAGGCAGTGACGACTCGTGATGAGGCGATGCAGGCGACCGAGGAGTATTGTGCTCTACTGCAAAGGCTGAGCGTCGAGCAACTGCGTGCGAATATCGCGGTGAAGCTGACGCTGCTGGGGCTTGGAGTAGATACGGGTCTTGCTCAAAGCAACCTCGCCCAGATCGTTTCGTCAGCCGAGAAGGTCAAGTTATTCGTGCGAATCGACATGGAGGAGTCACGCAACGTCGACGCGACCCTCGACACGTTTCGGCGTATGCGCGAGCTGGGCTACCAAAACGTCGGGGTCGCGCTCCAAGCATACCTGCGCCGCACTCAGGCCGACCTCGAAACGCTTTTGCCGCTCCGCCCTAATCTCAGATTCGTAAAGGGGGCCTATCTCGAGGGGCATGATGTTGCGTTTGCCCGAAAGAGCGATGTCGACGACAACTTCGTCGCGCTCATTGAGCGATCGCTCTTGGCAGGCGGCTACACCGCGATCGCCACGCACGATGAAGCCATAATCAACCGTGCCATTGCCTTCACGGACCGGAACGGCATACCGCGAGACCGGTTCGAATTCCAGATGCTCTACGGGGTACGGCCAGGCTTGCAGAAGCATCTGGTGGATCACGGGTTTGAGGTACTGGTGGCAACGACATACGGGAGCCATTGGTATCCGTTCTTCATGCGCCGTCTGGCGGAGCGCCCCGCGAACGTGCTGTTCCTGCTCCGCAACCTGGCAAAGCGCTGACAGTCGCCGCCTTTCCACTCGCGTGCGAAGAATAAAAGAACGGGCCGGGACGCTCAGCTAGTGAACCCAGGCCCGTTTTCGTGGAATTTGGCCAGCGAGCGAAAGCCCAGGCCAGTCAACACGAACCAGAGCGAAACAACTCTGGACAGCCGAGTCTACACCCAAACGACACCTCGTGGGAAACCACCGTGGGTTGGAATTACGCCGGCACAGGCTCGCCCACGCCTCCCTCGGGGGAATGAGGGTTTCTGATATCCGGCGCCGGATATCGCCTGATCAAAGCGTGCCCGAGGACGACCTCGAAGAGGCTGACCATTGAGCGCAACGTAATCGAGAGAGCCAGGCTCACACTCAAGATAACGACCCACGGCACGTGTTGAGAGAAGGACTGGAACCAGTGCTCAACGGCGAACTCGACCCAGAACGGCAGCACTACCAGGATACAGGCCATCCAGATGTGGGGGCGCACCAGGACGGCAGATCGGCGCAGGGCATCGACGATGCCGCGATTCTCGATGTTAATCACCGGCCCAACAATGCCGAGGAGAGCGAATGCTATCACACCGGGAACGAGAAGGAACAGGGCGGCGACGGACACGATTATAGAGACAGCGAAATCGGCGACCAGCAATCTTCCGAGAGGAAGGCGGCGGTACACTTCCCCAACTCCAAGAATTGGCTTGTTCTCTAGACTGGCGGCCATCATGTGGTCGTACACGCCGGCGAGGAACACCTGACCGGAGGTAACCAAGAAGAATGAGACGTACAGGGCGCCGACGGCGAAGCCCGTGTGGCCCAGCTCAAGCAGGTGTGCCGATATCCCGTGGAGCAGCACGGTAATGACGTCGATCGGAGCGAATGTTATAACGGCCGCGACCGAGACTTTGACGGGTTCGGCACGGTACAGCTCTAGTGCCGCACGAATGACCGAGCGGATGGTAGGTCGTGATCCGACGTTCAGAGCGGCCAGGACTTGACCAGCGGTATCAGGCATCCTTTGCTCCGCGGTGCCGGTAAGCCACACTTAGGCTAGAGCCAAGGCGCGCTATCAGATAGGCCTTTTCGGCCTTGAGGCAGACGAACGTGTCCTCGGACTGGGCCGCCGCAGGTGTCTGCCCGGACTTTTCCACGAGGGTCGAGGCCACAGTTTCTGTCCGGTTCATGATGAAACGTTCGACCCTCGTCAGTCCCGAGACATGCGGGAAGCCGTAGTCGATTGCGGCCGCTTCCGGCGCTGCCAGTAATCGGTCATCAAGCGGCTCTCCCAGGACGCGATTGACCTCTCAATGCCCATTATCGCCCAGAGCTGGGTCCTACAAGGCGTCCCCACGCCGAACTGCCCATCTACCCGCAAGGGAGGTCAAGTCATGAGATCTGGTCTTTCAGCCGGCGCTTCCGAGGCCCATCGACGCCTGAAGGAAGCCGCTTGAGTGCGGGTTAGAGAGCGGCAAGGACCCGCGGACCAAAGCAAATAGAACGGGATCGTGCCGTCGACGTGGCCGATCTCGTCTAGCGGTCATCGCCGACCAAGCGACGAGTGGATACGAAAAGCAGCCCTCCACCGGCTCCGCTAGGGGGTTGCTCACGCAGCACCGGCGAGTGTGAGCAGGCCGATGACGGCGCAGATGGCCACTGCGGTCAAGAACACCAGTGAACCTAAGCCGAAAAGCTCGTACTCCATGGTCGTAACCTCCAATCTGTTTCGTTCTGGGCGACGGACGGCATCCATCGTGAGTAGCGCCGTGCACTTAGCGGCGTTCTTGCAAGAGTGCCTGCGATGAGGGCTGCAGCCAATTGATCTCCGCTGCCGGGCGAGGAGAAGGGCATGTTCTCGTTCCGCATCTGTAGGGCAGCATCCGCGTACCGGGTCTTGAGCTGGTTTGTTGCCGAGCCCGATATTCGTTTCCAGCATTCTGGGGATGGTGCAGCTCTCGAACACAAGCCGTAGACTCGATCGTCTTACGCGGGGCGACCTCGGCACGCTGGTATCCACGGGCCGTATTGACCATTCGTATCGAGCCCATTTGTGGCTGCCCCGCCGCGATAGCCGACCGCGGTTTCCAGTAATCTGCGCACTGCATTTACGGCGATGTACTCGGACTGGGGGCGGGGCCGTATACCTGCCATGCGAAGGATGGCACGAATCCTGTGGAAAGCATATCAGGCGGCGGACCTATTTACCGACCTGGAACTCCTTAGATCATCATCGCCAATTGCAATGCCTGCTTGTGTAGCCCGGTGGACAGAGCGCCATCGTACTTCCTGCAATAAATACCCGCTACGAACCTGATGCAGTGAACTGTAACCGAAGCGTCAAATGCCCCTTTGGAGAACGGGAATGAGGTCCCTCACTTATCAGTTGGTGGTGACGTTAACATAGATCAACCACAGACCGATGCGAGATGCTTGACAGTCGCGAGATTTTGTGAAGCCAGTCATGCATTTTTCCCGATAAGCTCCCATGGAGATCGGCGATGAAACGATTCCAAGCAATCATTGGCTCTACAACAATCCAGTCACCTCGCGTGCTGGCGTGCTTTTGTACGGTCGTCGCGGCCCTTGCCCTGTCACCCGCGCTAGCCAGAGCGACCGGTCCGCAGTATGACGTGGTCGCCATTGGGCCGCGTGGAATCGACTCGTTCTCATACTCGATCGGCATCAACTCGCGAGGGGACGTAGTCGGACAGGTTGGCACGACTAACCAGGTCCCCTTTTTGTACCGTCGGGGTCGATTTGCTCGGATGAGGCCGCCAGCCGGAGTCAGCGACGCCCAGTCCACGGGCATCAACAATGCCGACGTCGTACCGGTACAAGCCACAGGACCTGACGGAAGCTCATTGGCGTTTGCCGTCAGGCCCAAAGGTGATGGCTTCTCATGGATTCGCTTACCAACCGGATCATTGCACTGCGACAACGTCTCGGTCGCCAACGTCGCGAGCAATGGAGACATCGACGGCGGGCTGACTGTCATCTTGCCAGGCGGGGCGCAACAACAACGGGCCGTTCTCTGGCGCGTCAAAGCTGATGGCAGATACCAAGCTGCCCGGCTGCTTCCCATGAGCCGCGGCTTCGTCGCCACTGTCGCCGGCGGGATCTGGAATCGGAACGGCAGGTCGTACGTTGCCGGCGCGCAGGGCAACGGGGGCGCTTTCCAGGAGGTCAGCCTCTGGAGCCCCCGTCCGACGCTGACCTCAGTACCCAATCAGATGCCGTTTGCCTCGACGATTGGCGGCGCTGCGAGCCGCGTATACGCGGCGGGAACGTCGTGGTCTATGTCGGCCACCACCTACTACGCCTGGGTAAGCAAAGTAACCTTCGACCAAACGGGAGCAGCCAGTCTCCAGTCCGTGGATTTCCTTCCTATGTATCCTGGGTACGACCAGGCGGCCGTAGAAGGCGTAGCGGTTGACTCACACGACCGTCCAGTTATCGTCGGCGACGTCGTTTCCACGAATGGTGGAGGATCGCGCGGTGCGCTGTGGAGGAAAGCTGGGCCTGCCACTCTGCTGCAATCATTGATCGGCAGCTCGCCCTGGACGGTCACTGGAGCGGGAGGCATCAACGGCCAGGGCGAGATCGCGGCCGTCGGCACGAGGGATAGGACGGACCACGCTATCTTGCTACGCCCGCGCCGCTAACGGTCGGGGCTCTGCCCCCGTAGTCGCGCAAGAGATAGGTAATGGATGGCGACGGGTCCCAGGCAATGAGGCCGCGCCCTCCTGGGGGGATTGACGTGAAGTTTGGTCGAGCCAGCCGTACCGAGGGAGTTGGTGGCGTTAGCGACGGAGCCTTGCTGGCTACGTTTCGGTTACCGAGGTTGTGGTGCAATCGGGGTTACGTGGCCATTGTTGAGGCGTGGTTCCGCTTACCCTAACCGGTTGAGGTTATCGTGAGCGTTGTAGGGTGCGGATCCCGTTACCTTGAGCGTTGTTGAGGCACGGTTGGGGTTACTGCGGGCGTTGTTGGCGGTGGGCTTGCGGCCGCCGTAGGCGTTGTCGTGGGTACGCTTGCGGTTGGGTTGGGCGTGGCTGTCGCGGGTACCGTCGGACTGGCGGCCGGCGTTGGCGGAGAGACGGTTGGGGTGGCCGTTGTCGTCGGAGGCACTGTCGGGCTGGGCGCGGGGACTGTTGGGGATGGGGTCGAAGTTGGCGCCGGTACGGTGGGAGTTACCGTGGGCGTCGTCGGTGGGGGCTGAGGATTGTAGCTAATCGGTATTTCCAATGGGAGGCTATTGTAGGGCTGGAGCAAAGCCTCGGGATGGAAGGCAGACCACATGGGGCTAGCGGTCAAATCGAACTGACTCATCGGCTGGAGATGCAGAAGGGCTTCGATGGTCTTCAGGAGAGACATGTGATCGTAAAGGCCGGTATCTTCACGAAGTCCACCGGTGCGGGTGAAGGGGCTGATGATTAGGCATTGGGTTCGCTGCGCGCTTACATGGTCTCTAGACCCCTGCGCGTCGTCTTGTGTGATGAAGATCGCAGTGTTCTGCCAGTAAACGCTATGGCTAACGGCATCCACTAACATGCCGACGGCTTGATCGTTGAGCGCTACATCGCTGGGCTGCGTGACAAATGCCGGGGCGGTTGAGGTGTGATCCTCTGGGAGCCACATGATCTCGAGAGCCGGTAGGTCACTGTTCAGAATGTATCCTTGAAATTCGCGTTGCCACTCGGTCATTCTGTCGACATCTGAATACCGCATGTCGAAGCCCCTATACCGCGGATCGGTGTGTCCGGCAAGATTCGGCAGGGTGGTATAGGGCACCGTGGGCGCGAAGCAGGCCACGTCGCCCGGCGGTATTCTCAGTCCGGCATACCTGTTGGCGACGGGCCCCGAACATGAACCGGCATCTTGCGCAGGCACTGCCGTGAAACTCGGGTCTGGGTCGACCGTAAACGTACCATAGTCTCGATATGTCACGCCATCACGGGCGGCGAGATCCCACAGGTAGCCATTGGGCGACAAGTCCATCGCGCTCTCGCCTTGATAGTATCCGTGTTGGTCGCGGTGCCCGTAAGTTTCCGGCCATATCTTCATATCGAAGTCATTGGCGTCGGCAGACAAAAGCAGGTTGTCGGAGTCGGCACTCGTCTGCCCGTCGGTGTAGTAATTGTCGAAGACGCCGAACTCGCGCGCGAGCTCGTGAATGTTGGGCGTGACCTGCTCGGGGTACTTGGTTAACGCCGGATCTCCGTCGGTGCCCTGGAGATCTCCAAGAACTTGATCGTAGCTCTGGTCCTGCTTCACCACCAAAATCACGTGCTTTATAGCTGAGAGGCCCGCGGGTACGGTGGCAGGCGCGGCGTTTTGCATGTTGTTGTTAGAAGCGACCTCAGCCGTGTATGACGTCAGGTTTGGGAGATCAGGAACGGTAACCGTCGACATCGTACCGAGGATCGTGTTGCTGTAGTGGATAGGGGACTCGTCACCGTTAGGCCCGGTGCCATAGCCGTCGCCATTTGTTATGAATAGTTGGCCGCCGGTGGGTCCGAGGGTGACCGATGTCGGATACTCGGCGGTTGGGATTCGCCCGATGGTCGAGGCGCTGGTCCCACCGTCAGTGAGTTTAAGGACGACGACCGCATTTTCGCCGGAGTTGGCCACGTACAGGTACCGGCAGGCACGGTCCACGGCTATTCCCTCGGGCGAACTTCCCAACGGAGCGCCGCTAAATGGTCCAACGCTAATCCTACCGACAAGCTTGTCGGTACGCGCCGAGATAGCCGACACCTCATCCGCGTCAGAGTCCGTGACGTAGAGGATCCCCTGAGCGCTCAATACCATGGCGGTGGGATGGGCGCCCACGTGGACCCGGTGGGTAACGAGGCCGGTGGCGGTATCTACCACCGACACGGTGGACGTGTCCCAGTTAGAGACGTAGACCGACTTTGAGTCGGGGGCGGCGAGCACGGCGTAGGGACGGCCGGCCAAGGGGATTATACGTATGAGCTTCTCGGTCGTGGTATCCACTACGGCCAGCCCACCGGGGTTCTGGACAGCCACGTATAAAAGCCGCCCCCCGTTCACGGGTGCGAGGCCTGCGAGAAGGGATTGGGAAGTTGGTGAAGTCGTCGCCGGGATGTCAGCTCTTGGGGACAGTGTTCCATCCGGAGCCACGTCAAAAGTGTGGATCACTCCCTGCTCGCCGCCCGATGCGTACGCCTCGGTGCCCGTCGCGTTGTACGCAATACCCACAAATAGACCCGACGGATATGGGTACTTAATGGATTGCTGGACCTGACTGGTGGCGGTGGAAATAACCTGGAGATACTGGTCCCGTCTCCCGTCGTCGGTGATCAGCAAGGTCCGGCCATCTGGGGACAGAACCGCGTTGAGCGGTAGCTCCTCCAGTGGAGTCTGCAGTCCAGCCGGGGCGACAGTACGCCCGTCGACCAGCAGAGCGGAGGTTGGCCCCAGCGGACCTGGACGGACGCCCGTTGTCATAGGCGCCGACGGGGCGGCCCCAGTGACCGGCGCGGCAGTGAGGCTCAGCAGACCGGCAGCCAGCAAGACGAACGTGATTCTTCCGAGCCGCGTCGACGGCTGCCTCCAAAGCGGATGTCTGTCGACGTGGTGAGCTGTCGGATCTTTCAAGACTTGAGTTTCTCCCTGGGGACCAGTCGCCAGGACAATATTGGGTAGTTCAACCGGCAATGTTGGTCATGCCGTCCGATAACTGCACCGCACTTCTGCAGTGGCTTGTTCGACGAAGCTCAGGGCTCCATTGCCACGGTAGCGCTCCGGCTGGTCTGCCGCCATCAGGCGACCGCCTGATCTTTGAAGAAAATAGGGTCTAGACCCGATGCCCCCGAGCGGGGTCGATTGTGATACTGAAGCGCCGATACCGTGGAACGGTTCGACAACAGTCGTGCGGTCTTCCCACTGGACGATGAGTCCAGCGCCGAGGCACACGATCGCCGATTCTCGAGCGGTCGACTTTGCGAAGAAGATCGACCGAGGTACCAGACCAGACCCGTCGGAGGAGACGTCTGATGACAGAGCGCTCCATCTTCGTTCGGGGTCTTGCCCGGCCTGCCCGCGTTCTCGCGCGCTCCGCGGCGAGGCGGCCACTACTTTTCGCGTTCGCACTACTGACGTGCATGCTTCCAGCCAACGCGTCAGGTTCCTCTGCACAGGCCCACAAGGCCCCCGCGGCTGTTCACTTCTTCTGGCGGGCAACGTCGTCGAGCTCTCCGGGCACAACGGCCATTGACAACAAGGGGACCAACAATCGCCCCGGCGCGCTGGTATTCGTCACGGCGAACTTCGACGCAGGTGGGGGCTGCGGCTGCGTAAACGATCAGGCAGTCGTCGGGGTCTACTATGACGGAAGCCGGTGGGAAATCGCCAACGAGAACCAAGCGGCCATGCTGTCCGGTCAGTCGTTCGACGTGCTCGTCGTGCCCCAGGCAAGCAGGTACGTTATTGCCCACGTTGCCGGGAGGTCATCCATTTCCGGCAATACCACGTGGCTGAACTCCAGTCTTATCAATGGGAAGCCCAAAGTCTCCCTGCAGGTCACGCAAGTCATCGGCCGGACCGGCGGGCCGGGTGTCTTTAACGACCATTCAGCCGGGGTGCTGTATGACCGACACCGAAAGCGGTGGGGTATTTTCAACGAAGACGGGCTGCCCATGACACGTGGGGCCGCGTTCAACGTTATGGTCGGGACAACCAAGACCGGAGGCACGGTAGCGGTACACAAGGTGTCCACAGCAAGCATCCGCCTCGGGGGCTACGCGAGTCTCGTCTCCAACATGCAAGCCAACGGCAGGCCGAAGGCGATGATCTTCGCTACTCCTAATGGCAATCCAGGCGGACAGAAGGTCGTCTACGACAGGGCCCCGATCGGTATGACCTACGTATCGGGCAATACGAATCGTTGGCTGGTATATGACGAGAACTATTTGGCGATGCCTGTCAACGCGGCGTTCAACCTGCTGGTGTACTTGAGGTAACCGCCGGCAGGGCTGTCACCCACCATTCCTAGAAGTGCCATGGCAATCAGCGGCGCTCCAAGCTGACGAGCTGCCACTCACCTGAACCCTCCCAGGAGAGGGCCTTTTACGTTGCTGCTGTGCGGCAACTGAGATATCACAGGCCTAACTGGGCAGGCTGGAACGCGTGGCCGGCGCGAAGAGGGGAAGACAACGAAAGGTTCTGACGCTACGTAGCTATACTGCGGAAGCAGCGTCGCGTTAGTGGGCGTTCCATGACTGAATGTGGAGGCAAACTGTGACGAATGGAGAGAGAACCGAGGTGCCTCTCAGCGGCGACGAGCGCCGCATGCTGAATGCCTTTCTCGATTGGCAGCGCGAAACCCTGGAATGGAAGTGCTCCAGTTTGACGCCCGAGCAGCTACAGGAAGCCGGCTTGCCACCCTCGCGACTGACGCTTCTTGGCCTCCTGCGCCATCTCACGGAGGTCGAGTACTTCTGGCTGGAGTACGTACTGCTGGGGAAGGCCGATCATCTGGGCATGTATTCGGGTGAAGAGAATCCCGCGGACGGGACGCGAGCGTGGACCGATCTGGATAGCCATCCAGCCGACGAGGTGCTTCGAACATGGAAACAGGCATGCGAAAACTCGCGGCGCAATGCGGCTCCTCTGTCGGGTCTCGATACCGCGGCCGCGCTCAAATGGGACGATCAGCCGGTAAATCTTCGCTGGATTACCGTCCACATGACCAGGGAGTATGCCCGGCACACGGGGCACGCGGACTTGCTTCGAGAACGAATCGATGGGGCAACGGGGGAGTGACGGAGCGGCCGCCTGCCGGAATCCGTGACGCGTCTCGAGTGCTTCAGCGGACAGCTTGGACGGCCAGGCGGTCTCGGGGAGTAGTCTCGCGCTCGATCAGATAGCCGAGACTTCCGACCTCCTTCAAAGGCGAGCTACCGGGCGCATCCGCGAGCTTGGCTCGCAACCCAAGAATGCAGGCGTCGAGGAGACCAACCAGAGCGTCGGAATCTTCGCGCAGGCGAGCCAGGATGTACCGGCGCGGGACGACCTGGCCTTCGTGGCGCATCAGATAGCGCAGCAGGACATACTCCCACTCGCTCAGCTCCACCCATGCGTCCCCCTTATACACGGCGTGACGCCCGGGGTCCAGACGAAGGTCGCCGACCCGCGGTAGCGGCATAGAGTGGCTGTATTCCGTTCTACGGTGAAGCGCGCGGAGGCGGGCGACGAGCTCCTCGTAGGTAATAGGATCGGCGACGCAGCAATCGGCACCAGCCTCGAGTCCTGCCATTACCGTCTCCGGATTGTCACAGTCGGTCAGCAATAGGACGGCGGTCTCAACGCCGACGCTGCGCAGGTCACGGCACAGTCCTATACCGTCGAAGACACTGTTGTGGCGGGCGAGAACCACGCTATAGAGCTGGTCCTGGGCCAATTGGAGGGCGGTGGCAGGATCCCAAGCGCGATCCAGGGTGAAGCGCTCGTCCTGCTCTAATCTCTCAAGCTTTTGATCGAAGACTCCCTCGTCGCCGGCTGCCAGCATCTTGAGCGGTTGCTCCAGATCGTAGGTCTCGACTATCTCAACTGCATCCAGATCGACGGCCGCCAAACTCTTGATAGCCATTCTCATGTTCCTCAAAAAAGATGATTCGATACATTCAGCATGAATTCATGGCGTGGGATGCCCTTGAGATTCGAATGAGGAATCTCACATGAACCGGCGATTGGTACGAGAGTTGCCTTAGCGACGCCGTGGCGGACATTACATCGAGCGTCCCAGTAGTTTCCATCCTCATGCCGACCTATGGTCACGCGCATTTCATCTCAAGAGCGATCCGAAGCGTCATCGACCAGGCGCTGACGCGCTGGGAGCTGATCATCGTCGACGACGGTTCACCGGACGATACGGCTTTGGTGGTTTACCCATTTCTGTCCGATTCCCGCATCCGCTACGTGCGTTTGGAGCAGAACGTGGGTTTGGGCGCGGCCCTCAACGTCGGGCTTGTCAGGGCACGGGGCGATTTCATCGGTTACCTGCCGTCCGACGACGTCCTGTATCCGGGGCACATTTCGTCGCTGGTTGAACTACTGGCCGGCGCTAACCCGCCGGTAATGGCGGTATCGGGCGTTCGACACCATTACAACCGTTCAAGCTCAGGAAGAATCGAGGGCGAAGCGCTTCAGCTCGTTCAGGTTATGCACCGTTCGACCTCACTACGCTGGACCGAACGCTCGGATCTGGTCACAGACGATCTCAACCGGCTATTCTGGGACCGGCTGGCGGCCACCGGGAGAGTGGCTGCGTCGGGAGAGGTCACGTGTGAGTGGGTCGACCATCCTCAGCAGCTTCACAAGGTTCTTCGCGAGCCTGAGGGCGGGATCAACTCATATCGGTCGCGCTTCCAAGTGACAGAGCCGATTCGGTTCCACTCCAGTGTGGGCAGCCGCATCGACGAGGTCGCGCTGTACCGGCAGTTTCGCCAGCGGCCCAGAAGCTCTCCCAACAAGGACGGACTCAAAATACTGCTGGTGGGTGAGCTGGCGTATAACCCGGAGCGGGTCCTGGCATTGGAGGAGCGGGGACATTCTCTGTTCGGCCTCTGGATGTCCAACCCGTACTGGTACAACAGCGTGGGTCCGCAGCCGTTCGGGCATGTGACGGACCTGCCGCGGTGCGGCTGGCAGTCCGCGCTGAGAGATCTGCGGCCCGACATCATTTACGCACTGTTGAACTGGCAGACCGTACCTTTCGCCAACGAGGTACTCGAAGCGTCGGACGGCATCCCATTCGTCTGGCACTTCAAAGAGGGCCCCTTCATCTGTCTGGAGAAGGGCACCTGGCCAGAGCTGACGCGATTGTACTCGCGATCCACTGGCATCGTGTACTGCAGTCCGGAAATGGCGAGGTGGACGTCGCTCGCCATTCCGGAGTCGTGCACGCGGCCGAGTTTCATCCTCGACGGCGACCTGCCGAAACAGGAGTGGTTTTATAACGAGCCGAGCACGCGAATCTCGCGGCACCAGCCGGGCATACACACGGTGGTTCCGGGTAGGCCCATCGGACTCCACCCCGGGACCGTCGAAGAGCTGGCGGCCGAAGACATCCACCTTCACTTCTACGGGGACTTCACGCACGGTCAGTGGTCTGACTGGATCAGCGAGACGAGACGCCTCGCGCCACACCACCTCCATCTCCACGGCCACGTGGGTCAAAGCGGGTGGGTCCAGGAGTTTTCGAAGTACGACGCCGGCTGGCTGCACTACCTTCCCAGCGACAATGGCGGCGACATTCGGCGTGCCACCTGGGACGACCTCAATTACCCCGCGAGACTGTCGACGCTCGCCGCGGCCGGTCTGCCCGTCATTCAGTACGACAATTCAGGCTCTGCCGTCGCCGCTCAAGCACTGACCCGGGATCTCGGCACCGGAGTCTTCGCTCGATCGATTCCCGGCCTGAGGTCGAAGCTAGGCGACGCCGATCAAATGGAGCGGATCAGGCAAAACGCATGGAACAGCCGCCGGGCCTTCACGTTCGATTTTCATGCTGACCGGCTCGTCGAGTTCTTCCGGCAGGTGATATCCGACTCGACCGTCGGGACTGCGGCCTAGGCCGACAATTTCAGATCCTCGGCCCGTGTCTAGAAGGGCATAGCCCATCCGAGGTAATCGGGAAAGTACTGATATGGGTTCTCAGAGATCGGGAGCTTATCGCCCGAGTATCCCATCGTCGAGATCACGTTCCCTCCGCCGACCGATATCGCCACGTGGCCGTACCCTTCGCCGCCTCCATAGAACACCAGAGCGCCGCGAAGCGGAATCCCGGAGCGAATGTAGCCCCCTGACTGCATGGCCTGGTACTCGGCTATGGCCGACACCGCTTGAAAGGCCTCACCGTACACGAACTGGGCGAAACCCTCACAGTACCCGCTCCAGTAACCGGTCGGAGTGATGGTCGAAGATACCCGTCCTAGGTAAGCTTCCGCTGTGGTGGCCGCCTGCTCGGCGAGCGGCGTAGTGCCGTGCCACACTCCGGGCGGAACGGCGCCCGTTTGCTGCTCTATCGCGACGGCGACTTGCTCCGCTGCCCGCTGATCGTAAGCGATCATGGACTTGTCGGACGCGGCCGAAGTGGTAACGCTTTGTAGCTGAAGCTGTTCTCGATTTGCCAGGACTTGAACCGCAGCTTCCTGTCTTTGAATTCCGGCTTGGCGGCGAGTTGCAAGCTTTTGGGCCTTCGCCAGCAATGTGTCCTCATGGCGCGTGGTGGCCTTAATCATGACCAGCTGCCGCGCCTCCCGACGTTGGAGCGCGCGCAGCGCGGCCATCTTGTCGATGTAAACGCTGGCCACACGATACACGGCCACGTGCTCGCGGCTCGCCTGCCGCAAGGTTGCGAAGTCGCTGCTGCCGATCTGGTCGACGTAGTTTTGCTGCTTCATCAGGTCCGTGAGGGTCTTCGCTTCGAGCGCGGTCTCCAGTGGGCTGACCTGGCTCATCTCGTACATCTGCACGACCGCCGCGCGAACATTACCCCGCTGCCTATGGATCTCTGCCTTGAGCTGCTTCAGTCTCAGGAGGAGGCCGGCTGCCTGACGATGGACGCGTGCATACTCGCGCCGGGTGGATACCATGCGCAATCCGACTGACGTGATTTGCGCTTGATCAGCCTCGATCGCGGAAACAAACATGGCTCGCTGCGCCGCCGCCTGCGTTTGGGCTGCCAGCAGCCGGGCTTGCTGAGCCCCGAGCGCCGACTCCGTCTTGGACAGCCGGGCCCTCACCTCTGCCGCGTGCCGCCTTTCGGCACTCAGGCGAAGACGCCACTGCCGGCGCTCGGTCAAGATTCGCTGCAATCGCTGTTGCTGGGGCGAAGGACCTGAGGCGTGTACTGGTGGATGGGGGACGAGCATCATGCCCACACATGCCAGGCCCACCAGGAAACGCAATACCCAGAACTGGCGTCTCCTTGAGCGCAGCTGACCCAAACCCACAACGAATCCGCTCATCATGACTTGCAGGTGGGAGGAACGGCACGGTTCGGGAATAGTACTTTTGTCTCAGCGACTTCGTCGTTGGGTAGCCGGGGCGACGGAAGGACGACCGGTCCCATTGCGCGCCAGTCTCCTCAGCAATTCACCTCTCGCCTCGCGTGCGAGCACATCGTGGGTCTCCAGCCAGTCGGCGATCTTCAGGCGGTGCTCAACCGTCTTGTTGTTTCCGAACTTGAACTTCGCTCTGACCTCCTCCATGGCCAGGCGGATTCCCCGGATCCCAGCCAGCTGCCTTCCATATGGATTGCCTCCGGGCTCGACGTCTTCGTGGCATCCGTCCGGCTCAAAATGGCCAAGCTGGGCCATCAGGATGGAGGAGAGCTCATGGGCGTCGTCGACGACCTCGCACGGGCCTGACGCCTGCACGGCGGCGTAGTAGCTCGTGGGCACGCCGTAGCCTTCCGGCTCTGCCGTGCCACCGTTGATATTGGTCGGAATGTAGGTGTAGGCGCCGGCTACGGACATGACGGCGCACGCGTTTTCGTCGAGCGCTTGAAAGACCGGGTTTGCCCGGGCGAGGTGCAGAAGAATCGTACTCTCCCCATCGAACACGAAATGAGTGGGAACTATCACCGCCGTGGCCCGTCCGCGGCCGGACGCCACGAGCTGTCCGAAGTCGTGCGCGCTCAGGAACGCGCGCCACTCCTCATCGTCAAAAGCCGCATCGTGGGCTCGAATCAACATGGAAGCATCCAACCCTTTCCACCATTTTGCGCACAGCACGGTACAGCGGTTGCCAAGCCGCGAGGGATCGCCGGCACAGGCGTGAATGCAGCACACTACAGATATGGACATGTACGCAGAGGACATTGGCTACTTCATCGACCGGGCGCTGGACGGAATGACCTCAATCGTCACAGAGCTCGGGGACGACAGGGTAAACCGGACGCCGCAGCTCGAGGGCGCCAACTCTCCCTACGCAATCCTCACTCATTGCCTTGGCGTTATGAACTATTGGGGCGGGCGCGTGGCAACCGGCCGCCAGATAACGCGCGATCGACCCTCCGAGTTCCGCGCGAATGGCACGGTCGCAGAGCTGTTAGCCGAGGTCGATAGAGCCAGGCAACGCCTACGTGACGACCTATCGGGTGCCTCGCTGGACGATCGCGTCGCCCGCATGCCCGACTCGGGTTATGACAGCCCGCGGCGGGAGCTGCTGCAGGGCACGGTTTTCCTTCACATCATGGAGGAGCTCTGTCAACACCACGGACAGATGGAGATAACCAGGGACATTATCCGCTCATCGGGAACATGACGGTGACCTTTCTTGTGGCGACGGATGCCGGGCTGGTCATCACGCGCTACGAGCGAGGCAGCTTCATTCCGGAAGCCCACGTTCTCGGGGGACAGGACGTAACCGGAGTCGTCTACCGCGAAGGCGTGGTTTTAGCCGGAACTACAGAAGGCGTTTTCCGTTCGGACGACTGGTGCGCGACTTGGGCTCCGGTCAACGCGGGATTGACGATCAGGCACATTCGCGCGCTGGCCTATGACCCTGACGTGTCGGATCGCGAATTCGCCGGCACAGAGCCAGCCGGGATCTTCGTGTCCAGGGATGGGGCGCTCAGCTGGTATAACTGCGACGAGGTAGAGAAACTCCGGGACGATCACGGATGGTTTCTCCCTTATTCCCCCGCGGCAGGGTGTGTCCGGGACTTCGCGTTCAATGGGAGCCGCGCATACGCGGCGGTCGAGGTTGGCGGCGTGCTGCGGTCGGACGACGGCGGAAATCAGTGGCGATTGGCCGGCGGAAGCACGGGTGAGCCAAGTTTCGATATCCCGCCGGCCCCAATGATCTTCCCCGATGTGCATGCCGTAGCCAGTCATCCAGCGTCACCCGACCTGGTATGGGCGGCAACGGCCGAGGGTCTGTACGCAACCGTTGACGGAGGAGACACCTGGACGGTCGTCCACCAAGGCTCCTACTGCCGGGCCGTCTGGATAGATCCGGGTGACGTCAAACGCATCGTCCTGGGACCGGCCGATAGCGTCGCACGAAAGAACGGCCGAATCGAAGAAAGTCGCGACGGTGGCGCGACCTGGGCGTCCGCCTCGGCCGGCCTCGACCTCCCCTGGCCCAATCGTATGGTCGAGCAACTCTTCGGCATCGACCATTACCTCTTTGCCGTCACCAACGATGGTCGCGCGTATATGACGCAGCAGCAAGGACTGGAGTGGCGGCCGATCCTGTCTGACATATCTCGAGTGCGAGCGATCGCAAAATTCAGTGGATGGGAGTAACAGGGCAACCTGACGCGTTGCCCGTCGTGTCCGCACTCATGTCTGGAAAGAGATTCGAAGATATACCGAGTGGGTCTGCGGCTTCCGCTTGACCACCCTCATCGTCGTCGTAATTATGTCAAGCAATGGCTTAACGACCCTGTACTTCTTCCTGATAAGCCTTAGCACGTGCTCGCGCTCGCCGTCGGGCAAGATATCTACGGTAGCCGACCACCGCGGGCCGGTGACTGCTCCCCGAAACGTGCACGGGGCCAGCATTACATGGGGATTTCGCCGTATTCTCTTGACCTTCCCCGTTTGAGCCCCGGTGAAGGCCACGAGGTGATCTCCGTCCACCGCGAACCAGATCGGAGTCGCGACCCCACGCCCGTCGCGTCGAAACGTGGTCAAGCTGATGTACTTCTCGTTTCGCAGCCGAGATGCCGGGGAGATGCCCGGCGCGCCAGGCGTGCCGTACTCATCGGGTCCCTGGCTCACAGTCTTTTTGAACCGTGAATCGCCACTTGGGGTTCGCGACGGCTACGCCTCGGGGCCAGCTTCTTCCTCCACCCGACGCCAGATTTCCGGTGCGATGGGGTTTCGCATCTCCTCGAGAACGTGACCGACGAGGCCGATCGATCGCGCCATCACACCAAGGCCGCGACATATCTGCCATGGAATACCCAGCTCAGACGCAAGCGCCCCTATGGCGCCCGTCACGTTCACCGGAAGCACTTTGTTCAGTCTAGTACTCGCCTCACCACTGATCGCGTTCATCAGCTCTACATACCGGCCCGATATCCCTTCTTCCGCTGCCAGGGCGAAGAGCCGAACCGCTCTCGGATCAACCGGCTTGTGTATCGGGTGGCCGAGCCCCGGAATCGCGAGGTTCCGCTGCAGGTGTCCGGCCACCGCGGTGCGGGCAAGGTCTTTGGGGCTGTATTCAGCCTGACCCCTCGCCGATTGGAACGCTCCAGCCGCCCCTGCCTCGTTCGATAGGGGAATGGCATCCTGCAGGATTCTGGCGGCGCCTTCGATGGTACCGACAAAGACCGAGCCCAGGCCCAGCAATCCAGCCGCTACCGCTCCCTGGAGCGACTCGGGAGCACCAAGATAGGTAAGGCGTGCGGCAATTGTACTCGGCGTGATGCCGTGCTCTACGAGGGAGACGAGCATAGCGTTAAACACTCGCGACTCACTATCGGAAGGAAGCCTTCCGGCAAGCTCAAGAAACGCCATGTCGCCGAGGTTGACTCTGCCCATCAGGTCCTCGACAAGATCGAATCCCCGTACGGAAACGGCGCCGGCCGTACTCGAGCCCATGTGGGATTGCAGCCTTGGCCGGCCTGCGTCCCGGGCCACTATCGAGCCGCACCCTTCGGGCCGGCAGCAAGCCGCTCTTGAGCCATCTGCCTTAGCCGGTGTTTTTCGGCGCGCTGTGTTTCTGTCTTGGGCAGCGACTCCACGAGCCACATATATTTGGGAACTTTGAACGTCGCCAAACGATCTCGACACCACACGGTTAGCTCCTCAACATGAACGCTCGCTGTAGAAGCAGCGACGATGAATGCCGCGACGTCGTCTTCGGTCAACTCTGACGGCACACCAATGACCGCGGCCTCATGAACCGCCGGATGCTCGCTCAAGACTCTCTCAATCTCAACGGACGAGACATTCTCGCCTCTGACCCTGATGATGTCCTTCTTACGATCGACGAAATAGAAGAAGCCCTCACGGTCCTGCACTACCAGATCTCCGGTGTATAGCCAGCCGTCGCGAATAGTGCCCGCGGTGGCGTCGGGATCGCGGTAGTAGCCCTTCATCATTACGGGATTTCGGAAGATTAGCTCACCAACCTCTCCACGTGCCAGGTCGCGACCGTCGCCGTCGACCACTCGAGCCTCGTTGACCATTTGACGGAAGGGGTGTTGTCTTGGCTTCCCCAGCGAGCCGGGTCTCCGTTGCCCGCTCACCGACTCAATCAGTCCATACGTGGTCTCGCTCATGCCGATTCCCGATATCAGGGTAATGCCGTAACGGCGCTCCGCCTCGTCTCTGCGCGGTCCGGGAAGCGCGGGGCCGCCATACGCCACTCGTACGTGGTGAGCAGTCTCCTCCTGGGCCGGCTCCTGTTTCATCAACACGGCCAGCATCGAACCGATGTAGTTGAAGACGTTTACGCCGTTTTGAGACATGTCGTCCCAGAAGCGAGACGCCCTGAATCGCTCGACCAGCACGAGGCAGCCTCGAGCAGCGATTGCGCCCATCACCGTATAGGCTTGCGAGTTGATGTGAAACAACGGCAGGCAGAGGTAGAGACGCTCGCGGGATCGGATGTCGAGCCAGTGGGCGTACCCCTCGCCGGTCAGAACGAAATTTCCGTGAGTCTGCATCACCGCCTTGGGCCTGCCGGTCGTGCCCGACGTACTGATGAACGTCAGCAGATCGTCCGCACCGACGTCGACATCAACAATGAGGGGAGGAGAGTCGCGCATCAGCACGCTGAAGTCGGGAAGCTGAGGAGCAGAAGTAGCTTCGGCTCGCGCCTGCCAATCCGGGTTCTCTCCCTGGTACGGAAGTATGGATATACCTCGGATTCCAGAGCCTTCGAGAATGGCGGATCCGAACACTTCAAGAAAGGGCGTCCCGACCAGAGCGTAGGAGGGCTCGGTCAGCTCTAGGAAGTATGAGATCTCCTGTGCCCGCCATCGAGTGTTGATCGCCACCAAGATAGCGCCGATCCGCGCCAGCCCAAACCACGCGTGGAGAAACTCAGGACGGTTCTCCAGCATGAATGCAACGCGGTCCCCCTTCCGCACGCCGAGATCCCACCAGGCGGCAGCCGCAGCCTCCGCTCTTCGCTGGAACTCCGCGTACGAGATCACGTCGCCCCCGTGCGCGATGAACGGCACATCAGGAGCCTCCGCGACGGCAGCGCCCAGGAACGAGGGGACTGTCAGCGAGTCATTCATCACTTAGTTCTCAGTTGTCAGTTTTCAGTTTTCAGTTTCGGTGGACCGCGAGCGCACGGGCATGGAAGAACCGCGACAGACCCTCGATCGTATGGTTGGAGGACGGGTGAGAGTCAGAATGTTGACGACCGCGACCCGCCCGCCCGGCCACGGGAGACCGGGCCGCAGTAGCCGTGGCGCTAGTTGCCCTGGAGGATTCGACGCCATTTTTCGAACTAAGAAGGTGTCGGTCTTCAGTTCCAGGCGACTGCGACCGCCCGGGCCGTGGAAGAACGGGACACAGTAGTCGTCTTTCACACCTCTCACGTTATTGAGCGAGATCCTTCACCGCCTGGTCCAGGTGCTTCTTGCGGATATCGGGATCACCCTGGTCCACTCGCAGCTGGTGCGCGGCCGCCAGCACCTCGGCATTGGAGCGACCCTCGGGGGGAGTGAACTTGTAGTACGCCAGCTCGATCAATGAGCCGTTGGGGTCTCTAAAGTACAGGGAGTCCATGAATCCCCGATCCACACGACCGGTGTTCGGGTAGCCGGCCGCCTCAAGCCCGGACTCAGCTCGGGTGAAGGCCTCGGGCGTGACGACGTAGGCAATGTGGTGTACCGCTCCGGGAGTCTCGGGAGTGGCCGTGCCGTCGGTCTGCCGTCCCTCCCGGACGAAAAAAGTAATCAGACGCCCGTCGCCGGGGTCGAAGTACAGGTGGCTCTCCTCGGGCACGTCGAGGTTTGGCTGCTCCAGCACGAGCGGCATGCCCAGCACCCCTTGATAGAAGTTAATGGTGTCCTGACGGTTCGAGCCAACAAGGGTAATGTGATGCACTCCCGACACCGGCACTTCAATCGCCATGATGGACCTCCCTCAGCTGTGGCGGTACACCGACCAGCCCATGTATTTGTTCAAAGCCTCCTCCACGGAGGCGGCGACCAGGCTCTGACCGGCCGCCATGTGGTGCTCGAATCCGTACTCACATATGTGTCGCATCAGCTCCTGAAGGCGCGGCACCCTGGCGACGCCGTAGCCGCCGAAGGTATCGAGCGGATCGTCGGTGAAGACGCCCTCGCCGACGTATGCCCGCATCTCTCCGTGAACGTCGTCGGTTGAGACCCTCAGAAACGTGAACGGGTCTTCCCTCACGCGCCCGTTTATGCTCCCATACGTGTTTTCCGGGCCCAGCGATCCGGCTAGTATCGCCTGGTAGTCGATCTTGGGCAGGATCTCCACAAATACGTCCTTGGGCAGGTTCGAACAGTGAAAGACCACCGCCTTGTCGGGGTCGTCACCATAGTTGTTGTTCCAATCGTACAGGGCACTTGGGCGGCCGGACGCCAGGGCCAGCACCTGCATGCCGATCACGCCGGCGATGTCCGTCTCGCAGGCGGACGACATCAGGCTGTTGCTGGACATGCTCATCAGCGTGCACGGCGTGATGCCGAAGTACTGCTCCATGGACGTCCAGCACTGGATGGCAGTGGCGTCAAGGGCTGCGTCGGACACCCACCTATCCAGTACCACTCCGAAGCGGGCCATCTTGCTCAAGGCCGAGGCCGGGACCCCGCGGGCATCGGCATATCGCTCTATGCTTTGCCGCTTCGAGATCACGTCCGGGTCATCGTCGTTCAGGCGTTCGACCCGGCCGAACGCTTCAGAGAGGTCAAGCGTCTCGGTGCTGATGCCGTTGGTCTCCAGGATCTTCTCGCTGAACCGAACTGTATTGAAAGCCGCGGGGCGAGCGCCCATCATGCCGACACGCATGCCTCGCAGGCCACGGACAATCCGGCACGTACCCGCGAACATCTTCAGGTCATCGGCGAACTCGGGGCTGTCTGGCGCCTCGGTATGTCTGGAGGTCAGCGAGAAGGGGATCCCGTATTGATGCAAATTGTTACAGACGCTTAGCTTTCCGCAGAAGCTGTCCCGCCTGTTCTCCACACTCATGGCGATAGGGTCGTCAGGGAATGCGTGAACGAGAACAGGCACATCGAGATCCGCCATGCGCAGGACGTTGGCCACGGCCCGCTCGTCGCCGAAGTTCGGCAGCGTTACGAGGACGCCATCGATTGCATCGCGGTTTCGACGAAACGCATCCGCGCAGATTCGAGATTCTGCCAGCGACTCTATCGCTCCATGATCGGTCTCGCCTTCCTCGGGGATCACAGCATTGATCCCAGCGCGAGCCAACGCCTCCAAGATCTGCTTGCGTCCCGAGGCGGCGAGGTGGTGTGGAAAAAACCCTCGATTCCCGACGATGACGCCAAGGGTGATCGGGCGCTCCGCGGGGATTTCCCCGGTCGTGTGAATCTGTTCGGCGGCCAGCGCAGACATATCCTCTCCAGTGAACGTGATTCAGAACTGCAACCTAGAACTTACAGGACCTACAGACACACCCCTTGCGGATTGTAGTCCTCGACGGACGAAGGAGGGTGGACGGACTCGAGATGTCCGAGACTCACTGATACCATGACCGGGGAGCACCACCATCCGACATGCCGAAGACCATCGAATCCCCCTTCTTACGGCCGGGACAGCCACACCGATCTCGCCACCGCGATAACTTTAATCGTCGACGCCTAGAGTCGCTGCCAGGGGGTCTTCCCGACGACCATGTAACACGAGGCGGGTGCATGTCCGATCCTTTTCTGCTCGGGGTGAATTACCATCCAAGGCGAAAGGCCATGTACTGGTGGAGCGACTTCGACTCAGGTGAGGTGCGGGAGGACTTTGCCCTCGTTCGAGAGCTAGGTATGACTAAAGTGCGCATCTTCTTGTTGTGGGATGATTTTCAGCCAGCACCAGGTAGCGTTTCACCTAAATGCCTCAATGGGCTGCGCACGGCGGCCGACCTCGCCGCGGAGAAGGGGATTGGCCTGGACGTCACGTTTTTCACCGGACATATGAGTGGACCGAACTGGTCGCCTGGCTGGCTTCTCGGACAGCCGGCCGTCTCCACCGATCGTCCGATCGTCAGCTCCGGAACGTATGTACACCGGGGATATCGCAACTTTTTCACGGATCCCACGGCACTCCAAGCAGAGCGATTGTTGCTGTCGACCGTGGTGAACGAGCTGCGGGACCACCCAGGTGTCTGGATGTGGAACCTGGGTAACGAGCCGGATCTTTTTGCACAGCCTCCCAGCCACGTTGAAGGTCGCACGTGGGTGCGGGAGATGACCGGAGTTATCCGGCGTCTCGACGAGACCCGGCCGGTCACCTGCGGGCTGCACATGGACAGCCTCTACCGGGACAACGGATTGCGGGTCAACGACGTTTTCGCCGAGACCGACGTCGCCGTGATGCACTCTTATCCGATGTACACGGAGTGGTCCCGAGGTCCTCTAGACCCCGATCTCGTACCGTACAGCTGTGCAGTGGTGGAGGCGTTGACGGGCAAGCCGGTTCTTATGGAGGAGTGGGGCGGATGCACCACGCTTAAAGGGCGGACTTCCGAGACATGGCAGTGGGAAGGTTATCAGCGGCGGATGCGCCAGTTTATGGCGTCTGAGGAGGATCTCGCCGGGTATGTCGAGGCAGTGCTTCCGAGGCTCGTATCAGTCGGAGCAACGGGAGCCATGCTCTGGTGCTTCGCCGACTACGCTCCCGAGCTTTGGGACCGCCCACCCTGCCGGGACTTCAAGCACGAGCGCTTCTTCGGTCTGGTGCGTCCTGATGGGTCACTCAAACCCCACGCCCAAGTCGTGCGTAGATTCGCGGCCACCAATCCCCTCGTGGAGCGGCCGCCGGCAGTCAAGCTTCACCCAATCGACCCGGAAGACTTCTACCGCAACCCGGCCGAGATGTTGGTGAAGCACTACGAGGGGTTCAGGGCCTCGCCGGGATAGCTAGAGGCCAACGGGTGCCGCCGGTTCGCCTCGCGTCCTTCCCGTGGCCACTACGAGGCTTCCGGCCCAATCGATGGCGCGCGCGTCTTCGCCCTCGTACAGATGACCATCCCGATCGACGAAGAAGCTTTCCGGAGGCGCGACAAGGGATGCCGCTCGCTTCTTCAACCGGCCGGCAATGCCCGACGCCGCCGAGCCTGAAAGCGCGACCGGGATGCGCAAGCGGGTATCAAACACCGCCACAGCCACTTCGGTCAGGCTGTCTTGGGGCCATCCGTCCAGCAGCCGGCGCATGGAAGCACTCATGCCGTGAGCGTGCGTGGGCCCGCCAACCACCACCAGGTCGAAGTCCTCGACTCTGGGCACCTCTCCATCCGCGCTGACGACGTGGACTGAGCCATGCTCGCCCAGCTGGCCGGCGATTAACTTCGCCACATGTTCCGTGTTTCCAAACTTCGTGTCGTAAACGACGAGAGCGTTCATTGTCACCTTCCTCGGTATCGTCCATCTGCCGGTTCAGTCCGGTGCCACTAGCATAGAGCCCGATCGAACCTGTGGCTATAGGTGGAAGACCTGATATTTCGAGACGCGCCGGTCTTAGAACCAAACGATCGTCGACCTTTTGTGGAACCAGTAACGCGGGGAAGCCCTTCCAGACAGCGGGAGCACCACGAGAGTCGGCGCCAGATCGGCGATCAAGGTGTTGCTCGCCAGCCTTCCGCCATAATTGGAGGGTTGACGAAACGTCAGACGACGTGGACGATAGCCGTCGATCTACCGATCGGCGCTACTCAGTTGATGTAGACTCTTACTATTGGCCGGGGAGCGGAAGCGGGGGGCCAGGCCACAAGGGCCCCAGGCCGGCGTGCGACTTATAGGAGCAGGCGGAATGGCGCTATGTGAGCCACCTGAGCATGCCGGCGAGCGCCGGCGAGCCGGCACTCGCGCCAGGGCTACAGCTGCTGATAACACCGTGCCAACCATGTCCAGGAAGCCGGCGAACGTACACGTTCAGCCTGCATGCCATTCTGCCGACCGTGGGCTTTATCCTTGAAACTAGGCCTCAACCTCAAAGTGGTTTCGCTTGGATTCGGCCTGGCGGCGGCGGCTCTTTTCGCATTCGTCGCATTTCGCGGCGCCGGCGGCACACATGGTCCCGGCGCTCCATCCCGGCCCGCGACGGCCCCCTTGCACGGAACGCCCACTCAGCCCAGTCGGGGTCAGCCGACTGCCATCGTAGCCAGGCAAGCCACGGCTGGACCGACTCAGGAATCGGGCTCAAAACTGGGCGGGGCGCCGGCAACGCCCACCCCTGGGCCGAGCTCGGGCTCTCATGGCTCGGGGAACCCAGCCCTACACCCGCGCGGCGGCACCAATCGCCATGGAAATGTAAGCGGGAACAAGGGATCAACCGGAACACGACCCGGAAGCCACTCACAAGGCGGGTCAGCAACACCAGGCGCGGCGAAGGGCGTTGCGGGGCTGCGTGCCGACGCCGGCGCCGAGGCCAGCGCCCGCGCGAGCAGCAAAGGACCTCGGGGATCGGGCCCGGGTGCTGGACCCTCGCCGACCGCGACGCCCGCCCCGCCCACCAGGATTGTTTTCAAAGGGCCGCCCCGAAACTTTGGCGACCTCTTTGGATTAGGCTCGTACGCGGCCCAACGAGCCACCGCCAACGTGCAGACCCCCACACTGACGAAAGCACGAGCCACCGGCGTCACCTGGCTGCGAGAAGAATTTACGGCCAATCGGATGCACAGCCAGACCAACGGCGCATATCGCTGGGGGCCCTACGACGCCACCGTGCGACGTGAGCGGAACCTGGGCTTCCACATTCTTGGGCTACTCGACTACAGCAACACATTCGAGTGGTCGAATCACAGCTATATGCCGCACGATCACATCGCCGCTCTGTCGCAAGATTTTGCCTCGTACGCCTATGCCGTGGCAAGACACTATCGGAACAGCATCGACACGTGGCAGGTATGGAACGAGCCCGACCTTCACCTGTTCTGGCGGCCATACCCCGACGCAGCCGATTACGCAACCCTGTTGAACCAGGCTTACACGGCCATCAAACGAGCGAATCCGAAGGCGAAGGTCGTGCTGGGTGGGCCCAGCGGCGCCGACCCGCATGCGATGCGATTCATCCAGCAGGTCGTAGACGCCGGAGGCAAGTTTGACATCCTCTCGATGCAGCCCTATCAACCGGTACCAGGTCCACAGCTGATTGGCCAGGTTCAAGCTCTACGGAAATTCCATAAGCCAATATGGTTCACCGAGATGGGCTGGGCGGGCGAGACGGCCTGCCAAAATGTGTGCGGCTCCGAGTATTCGCAAGGGGATCGGCTGGCCAGGCTTTACCTCGTCGCCGCTTACGCCGGCGTCGACCGGCTCTTCTGGTATGACCTGCGAGACGATGGTCAACAGGCCAACTTTGAGGACCATTTCGGCCTGCTGCAGCACAACCTGGCACCGAAACCTTCCTACTGGGCGTACAAGCTCAGCTTGTTTCTGCTGGACGGAGGGCGGCTGCTCGGGGTCTCGCATCTGAGATCGCAGGTCTACGCATTGGAGGTTCGTAATCACGGTCGGGTCTTCGACATTATCTGGAACAACGCCTTGAGCAGCTATGCGCTCAACATGACGTGGAAAGGCAGGGCGGCGGTGGTTCTGGACTGGCAAGGTCACCAGGTGACGAAGGGAACCTCGACCGCGGTGCGGATGTCGGTGCCACAGAGATCGCTGTGGTATATCCTGCCGCCGCACTTCGCTCCCGGTACATGAGTAAGGGGTCGCGAAGGGGGCTACCTGGCAGTGATCGGTGCAAAATAGGTTACGGAACCGGCACAAACCGGTTTGGGAATGCCGATGAGGTGGATCGAGCCCAACCCGTCACGTGACCAAGCGAAGCAGGACCCTGTCCATGGAGATCGAGGACGTGGCGACTCTCGCAGCAGACCTCGCTGGTGTGAGGCTCACTTCATCGAACGGCCGAGCAGAGTGGCGGTATCACGGCCGCCTGATCGCCCGACAACTTGACGATGAGCATCTCGTGATCCGAGCTGAGTTTGCCTACCGCGATTTGGTAGTGCGCGAGTTTCCCGGGACCTTCACCATTCCGAGACGGTACGCCAAGCACATGATGGTGGTTGGCGATCTTGCGCACGGCGACGCCGCGGCGATTGAGGACGCAGTCGAGGCAGCCTGGGAGCTTCAGCGAGATGCCGACTGAAGGAATACTGACTGCTCAGGCAGCGAGTGGCCGCGTGGCGCTGGTGGCGGGTGCTGCCCGGGGGCAGGGCGCGCAATCGCAGTCGAGCTCGGCCCGTGCCGGCGCCTACGTGTTCGCCACGGGCCGCAGCAGCACGTCATCCTGACCCTCGGAGCTGGTCCGGCCGGAGACCATCGAGGAGACCGAGGAGCTGATGGCAGCGGCCGGCAGGGCCGGCTCTGCTCTGGTGGTTGATCATGAAGACCAGCCGCGGTTGACACTCTGGCAGCGAGGATTGGGCGCGACACAGCGTTGCCGAACTTGCCCTGGCTGCCGATGTCAGCCCCTGGGCGGGTACGTTCACCAGCGCCCGCCACTCGCCGACGCCTACGGAGTCACAGACGTCGACGGGAGCCGCCTGACTGCTGAGGGCTACCTCGCCGCTTACGGTGGGATCGAGAGGATGGACAAGGCGTCGACGAGTTTCGATGATGGAGTGTCCCGGCACAGGCAACCGCCAACAGCCGTGATGCCCATCACACATAAGTCGCAATTCAATAAATGATACTCTGCATTAACTATCATTAGTCTGCAGTAAGTATCACACGGTGCATGCTAACGAATATTAAATTGTGCCCGGTCGGGTCTTGCCCCTCGACGAGAGGGACACAGGAGGCCGGCAAATGCAAGGGAACACACTATCCGGTAGTAGCGGCCGCCTCGGCCGGTTTGAGGGAGGCTTACAGAGATGGCGTACGAAGCCGAGATAAGCAGAGCCAATCCATCATGCTTTATGTTTCTGATTGATCAATCAGGCTCCATGGGCGATCCGTTCGGGGGGCCAGGTGGGCACCGGCGCAAGGCAGACGGCGTTGCAGACGCCATAAATCGTCTGCTGCAAAACCTCACCCTCACATGTGCCAAGTCAGAGGGCATTCGAGATTACTATCTCGTCACCGTCTTGCGGTATGGCTCGGTTGTCGGGCCGGCTCTCGGCGGCGTTCTCAGTGGGCAAACGCTGGTTCCCATGAGCCAGGTTGCCGATAACCCCATCCGGCTGGAGGAGCGCAGGCAAAAGATCGAGGATGGGGCGGGAGGGCTGGTGGAGGAGACGGTCAAGACCCCCATATGGTTCGAGCCCGTTGCCAAAGGGGGTACGCCGATGTGTGAGGCGCTCCGAGAAGGCTCCAAGATCTTGGACGCCTTCGTGGCAGAGCATCCAGAGTCATTTCCGCCCATCGTCGTCAACATCAGCGATGGCGAGGCCACCGACGGAGACCCGACGGAGGCCGCGGCGGCGATCACGGAACACCAAACAGCGGACGGGCATGCTCTCCTGTTCAATCTCCATCTCTCTTCAAGTACTTCTCCGAGCATCTCGTTTCCGTCGGACGAAGCGTCGCTTCCTGACCAACATGGAAGGCTCCTGTTCGAGATATCGAGCTCCCTACCGCCTCCGATGCGATCCGCCGCGAAGAGCGAAGGTTTCGCCATCGACGAGGGAGCGCGCGGACTGGTGTTTAACGCCGACATGGTGAAGCTCGTCCAGTTCCTCGACATCGGAACTCGTCCAGGCAACTTACGCTAAGGCATGGTGCGGCTGGTCGTTCACGGCCAATCGGTGCCCAAGGGCGGCAATTCCGTTCTGGAAAATGAGGACGCCTGGAGCACTAGCCAAGACCGGGACCTCCTCACCCACCGCGTCGCGGTTTCCGATGGGGCCACGCAGGCGTCGTTCTCCCGTGAATGGGCGGCTCTCGTGACGGATTCGTACACCGCAGGGGCGGACTCCCGCGGTCGACTACTGCTGGATCTTCCCGGCAGGCAACGAGCATGGAGTCATAGCGTAGCGCAGCGGCCATTGCCATGGTACGCCGAGCAAAAGATCCGCATGGGCGCGTTTGCGACTCTGCTGGGCGTGAGGATCAGCGCGGGACGGCAGGCAAACATAGGCGGGGCAGGCAGAGGCCGACGACGAGCCTGGTGGCGAGCACTGTCGATTGGGGACAGCTGTCTTTTCTTAATACGCAACGGAGTTTTGAAACGAGCGTGGCCGATAAGCTGTTCTACCGCCTTCAACAACCGCCCGCTCCTTCTATCGAGCGTTCGTCCCCTAGGCACTGCGCCCAGCTTGATCGGCGTATCTGAGACTAGTGGGAGATTCGGACCTGATGACTCCCTATACCTGACCACCGACGCTCTGGCGCAGTGGTTCCTGCATCGACGCGAGATGGGAGCCAGACCGTGGGAAGATCTGGAAGGCGCGCTCGAGACCGAGAGCGACTTCTCGCAGCTGGTGCAGACCCTGCGCAACGACGGTATGCGAAACGATGATACGACAGCAGTTAGGATTGTCATCGAGAGTTAGCGGCAGGAGATCGTCATCGACGCCATAGTACAGTGGCCAACGGCCGACTCCTACGTGACGGCGCTTCAGAATCCGGGCAGCAGGCTGCGCGATGCCGAGCTCAAGTCAGCCAGAGTTGATCTGGACAAGCTCGGACTTCCCCGCGCGATGACCGGCGCTTCGGCCATTGTATTCAAGCTCAGCTCGGGTAACAAGACATGGGCTCTGCGGTGTTTTCTCCGAGGTAACTCGAGCGAGGCAGAGTACCGCTATGACGCCATCGCTCGGTACCTGGCATCTGGAAACAGCCGGTACTTCACGGACCTCTCGTACGTTGGCTCGGGTGTGCGGGTGGGAGCAGAGTGGGTGCCCGTGGTCAAGATGACCTGGGTCGATGGGGAGCCGCTCGCTACGTACGTCGCGCGACAGCTCAAGCAGCCGGCAGCGCTCTCGTACCTTGCCGTTTCGTGGGTTGAGATGTGTCAGGCGCTCGAGGCCGCACACATCGTCCACGGCGACCTCCAGCACGGGAATGTTCTGGTCGTGAACGGCCAGCCAACACTCGTGGACTATGACGGATTGCAGGTTCCCAACCTCCAGGGCCATCAAAGCAACGAGATTGGCCATCCTAACTACCAGCACCCGCACCGGACCCCAACGGTTAAGGGCCCGGCGCGTGACAGATTCTCAGAGTGGGTCGTCTACCTCTCGCTCGTCGCATTGGTAGAGGAACCGTCCCTCTGGAAAGAGCTGAACGGAGGCGATGAATGCCTCCTGCTCCGGGCGAAGGACTTCGCCTCTCCCTCGTCTTCGCGGGCGTTCTCACTCCTGACGAACCACCAGAACACAGAGGTCCGGACACTTGCCAAACGGCTGATGCGCAGCTGCTCAGAAGGTCCGGCAAAGCTCCCGGCGTTAGCACACGTGGTGACGGCAAACGGAGCAGCCGGTGAACCAACGAGGACTCTCATCCAACCGACTACGAGCAGGGGGTTCGCCACCCGCTGGTACGCCACGCAGGCCAATCGTCGGCCCCATTCCCGCCCAAGATTCTCCCGGTGAACGGTCAGATACTCGGGCCCAGACGTGGGTGCCGCGGTTAACCCGACGGAGCCAGCCAAGTGCGGGGCCATCGCTCCAGCGACGGGCGGGTCAGCTGGCCAGGGTGGCGACGGGATCGTTCGCTCTCGCCGTGGGTGTCACAGCGGCAGCGGCCATGCTGCAGCTACCAGCTCGCTCAGTACTCCTGGTGGTCGGGTCACTCCTGGCCGCGAGCCTGGTTATGGCGAGCTCGGTGTACGGCATCTATCGTCGCGAGCCGGCGGTTGCGTCGAGAGCCGCGGCCCGGCGCAGATGGCGAGCCTGCAAGAGGATCGCAGACAAGGCCGACTCGCGGATCCGGTTCCTGACTGAGGCGATCGAAGCCGTAGAGCAGCATTATCGTGCAACGCAGTCGGAGACCAGGCAACTGGAGGCCCGGCAAGCGGCGGAACACCGGGAAGAGGTCGCAGCAGCCGAACGCGACGTGAAGCGGAAGCGATCGACCATCGCCGCGCAGGTGCTCAATCTTGCAAAAGAGCGTGACGCGGAAAAGTCGCTGAGGCTGCGGGAGCTGCAGAGCTCATGGATCGAGAACGAACTCCGCCGGCTGCCGATCGCGGACGTCTCCATCCCCGACCTAAGAAAGGACCAGCGACGCCACCTGGCAGCTCACGGAATACGGAGCGCGGCGGATATCGAACCATCCGCGCTCGGGAGGATCCCAGGCCTCGGACGGGCAAAAACGCGGGATCTGATGAAGTGGAGGCGGCAGATGGAGCGGAATGCTGGATTCTCGATTCCAACATCGCTTCCGACCCAAAAAGAGCGCCAGATAGACAAGCGGTACGAGCAGGCGGTCAGCCGGGTGCAAGCGGGAGGGGCAGCGGTAGAAAGAACCCACCGTGAGCGCATCGGCAGACTCGACGCCAACAAAGCCAAACGACATGCCTCGATCCTACGAGATCGCGATACTTCAAAGCGGCTTCACGACATCGAGCTGGCACGGACTAAGCGGCTTTTGGTCGAGGCGCGTATCGCGGGCCGTGCCGCTCAGAGACCCCTGGCAGACGCTGAGTCTGACGTCCGCCGGTATGAAGGAGAGAGCCTGCGAAGGTACCTCTGGCGGGCATGGCTCCGTCTCGGTTAAGGCTTTTTGTCTCGGGCGCAGAGAGCACTCGGAACCGCAGCGATTACGCGGTCGCACGGCGAGTGAGCCGCCGACAAGGACCCGGTTTTAGCTCCGTGGAATGCGACTCAGGAGTATTTCGGCCGCGGCCACACCGCCACTCGGCCGTACCACTGTGGCGGATAGCCGAAGAAGCGAGTGAACAGCTTCACGTACTCGTACTGAGTCCGGGCAGGACGGGCGATGACGCTGCCAACATGCTCGAGGCGGAGGGCGGCACTGAGCTCATGGCGCTCACGCAGCCACTTCTGTGCATTTAAATGGTTCGATTTCGCGGCCTCAATGACCTTGTTCAGATTATCGGTGGGCGCCAGCAGGTGAAGGCCGGCGCATGGTTTGCTCTGCGAGCTACATACATCGAGGGCGCTGGCGCCCTTGTCATTCGGTATCACTACCCGTCCGGTCAGCACGCGAAAGCGCATATTCGCCTCAGCTTGCCAGATCGGCACTACCTGAGAATCAGACAGAGGAACTATCAACGTAGGGCTACCAGCCGGGATCGCATTGACGGTAGGCGTTCTGAAGAACGCAGGAACATAGGGTTCTTCCGAGCCGAACCGAGCGGGGAGCAGCGACACTGCTACCGCCAGCATGCCCACCGCGGCCGCAAACTTGATCCGTTTCGATTCCGCCCCGCGAATCGAGTCGACGCCGATGCCGAGAAGCAGGGCGACCGGCAAGTAGGCCACGAGCAGGAGACGATTGGAGACCAGGCTGTCCAGCAGCGGAAGACGCCTGACCAAAACCCATGGAAGCGCAATGCCGGTGAGGTGACCTTGCCAGTGAAGCTCAGGGCCCAACGAGAGCAGGAGCAGGGTGAGCGTCATGAGGACAGCCCAGCGTACGCGCAGCGAGCGCCAGTGAGTGATTGCGATCAACAGCAAAGCAGACAGCAGGACAGGACCGAAGTATCCCGCGCTCTCGATTGCTTTACTACTGAGGTGTTGGTAAAGGGTTGCGGTTGCGGGAACCGTGATGGCCTGAAGGTGACTGGGCACAAATACAGCGGCCAGATCTTGCACGTAGAGGTTACCCGGCTGCGCAGGACCGGTGAGTCTCCCAGGTCCGAGCATCATCACGGCCAGGGGGACTCCACCGAGAAGTGCAAACGTTCCAAGGGCTGCCGCCAAAGCGAAGAGCGTCTGGCGCCAGTGGTCGAAAAGCGCGCGGACATTCAGCAAGGCCAGATACAACACTCCTAAGGCCGCACCGATAGCAGCCACTGTCAGGAGCTCGGGCTCGATCATCAGCTCTACGAACGTGGCAAGGCCGAGTGCAAGTCCGGCTATGATTCGGGTTCGAGGAACCTTGGCCGACCCGATGACCTCGAGCAGTATCCAGAGGAGGGGTGGGTAGAAAGCGACTGCGAGGACCAGATGGGCCGACTCACGCGCGACAAGCTCTGGACTAAACGCGTAAAATACGGCACCTAACACAGCGGCCAGAGCCGAGACGTGTCGGCGGAGGGCAAGGAACGTCACGCCGCCGGTAGCAATTGGGGCCGCCGTCATGGCGATGTCGAACGACGTCAGAGGTCCCAGTGTGGAGGTAACCGGCCACATGAGGGTAGCCAGGAACTCCATGGACGTATTCCACATCATGTTCAGCTGGTGCGGATACACCATGTAGTTCGAGAAGAGTGGATTGATGTGATGACTCAGCGCGTAGGGGGTCCACACCAGAAACCAGGTGTATAGGCCTGGATCCTTGCCCGACCCCGCGAGAGCAGCTTTGCCGGCTAACCATGTCGACCACGTGCTTGAGTAGAGAAAAAGGGAAGCGCACGAGCACGCGATCAGGGTAGCTCCAAGACCCGCCCATGTTCGCCCGGCGTGTGTCGGAGACGGCAACAGAACTGTGCTCCGGAACGTCCGGCCGCTCTACTGCCAGTGCAGCGCGGGCCGAGCTCGAGCTGGTGGCTTCGGTAACCGAACTCAAAAGTAGGGAACTCTCCAACTCTGACCGCGGATGGCGCATTGCCGTTTGCGGCCTATTGAAAGATTGGGCACGTGGACGATGCTCGGCTTCGCCGACTCGGCTGCAAGGGAGCTAGACCGACATGAGGCTATGAGTGAGAACACCGCCTGTCAATGATTGCAGGACTCTATCTTCGATGCAAATCGCATCAAGACTAATCGCAATCAGACGCCCCCTATCTGAGCTCAAAGCGCGTTGTCTTCGCAGATAGGCCCGAGAAGCCATCCTCTATAATCGCAGGTATGCAAACAGAGAGGACGAGCGCACCGACCGTAGAGACCTATTTTCGACGTTATCTGGCGATGGCGCCGCTCAGCCTGGCTCTGTGGAGGTCCGTCGAAGCCGACGCAATATCAAAACACGACCTTGCACACCCCATTCTCGATCTCGGGTGTGGGTTCGGGGAGTTCGCCGAGGCCCTCGAAGAGACCACGTTTGACGTTGGGCTCGATCTATCGGAGCGTGACCTCGAGATTGCGAGAGCTTCGAACCTGTACTCCGAGCTGTACCTCGGGGACGCCCGCAAGCTGCCGTTCGACGACAACACGTTTGGATCGATCATCTCAGTCAGCGTCATAGAACACGTCACTGAGGTCGACAAGGTATTCGCGGAGGCTCATCGAGTGCTGCGCCCGGGAGGCAAGCTTCTGATCACGGTGGAAACAGACGAGGTCGACGGACACGGCATATACCGGCCGCTGCTGCAGAAAATGGGCCTCAAGGGAATGAGCGACTTTCTAAACGACGTCTACAACGGGGTGTTCCACCGGGAAACGCTGTTGACGAAAGCCGAGTGGAGATCCCGCGTAGAAGACGCGGGGTTCGTCATCGAGTGTTCCGAAGACATCATTTCGGCGAGAATCGTGAAGCTGTTCAACATATTCCTGATAACCGCGGTCCCGGCGCAGATACTGCGCTACACGATCGGCACGCGCCGAATCTATCGTCCGAAGTTTGCGACGAATCTGCTGACGGCGATGTTCCGTCCATATATCCGTGACACGAGTCGAGGTGGGACTAACCTACTGGTGCTGGCGCGGAAATGACAGGGTTCATGTCGTCGCTCCCGCAGCGCTTGCCGTAAAGCTAAGGCTCTCGTCAGGCGCGGATACTAGACCCGCCGTGGCGAGTCAGTGAGTCACCTTACCCACCCGCACGGCTGGTGGTGCTTCCGACTACGTCGCCTCGCGATGCATCATCGGACGACGGATGCGGTGCGATTCATAGTTAGAATCAAAAAGATCTGCCTGATTGGACTTCTCTTCGGCCTCGGATTTGACACCGCGAGCGAAGTAGGAATCCTCGGCATGTCGGCTACAGCGGGGGCGGGCGGGATGCCCATGTGGTTCATTCTTTTGCTGCCTCTATTGTTCGTGGCTGGGATGTCGCTGATTGACACGGCGGGCGGCGTTGCCATGCTGGGCGCTTATGGATGGGCCAACATCAAGCCTATTCGAAAGCTCTACTACAACATGAACATCACTCTGATCTCGGTGCTTATTGCCTTATTCATTGGGAGCATCGAAGTCGCGCAGGTGATCAGTATCGAGACTGGCGCTTCGGGGCCATTGTTCGCGTTCGCCAACAGCGTACGGTTGAATGCGCTCGGACTGTACATCGCCGGCATATTCGCCGTCAGCTGGTCGATCTCCTATGCGTACTACAGGCTCAGGCACATTGATCGATTGGACGAGAAGCTGACGCCGGTCAAATAGCAAGGGGGCACGGAACGCCAGGCTAACGGGTGGCAGTTGGCAACCGTTCATGTCGCCCCGACGCTTCCAGGTATTCTTCAGTTTTCAGTTCCAGGCAGCCGCGATCGCCCGCGCAGAGAACACGGCGCGAGCGTTGGGAGTTGTGGGTAACGTTTCCAGGCAGCAACACCGGTACGTCTTCGACCAACCCGTTCGGTAACGGTCAGCGTCCCGGATTCGGCAACGGTCGCCCCGGCTTCGGGTCGTTCCTCAAGAACGCCGCGATCGGACAGGTCCACGCAGGCGGGCCGTTATACACTCGGGCCCCTGCGTTTAGGTAGACGCAAACAACGCCGGCCCCTGTTGTCAGGGGCCGGCCGTTGCTGTCGGTGGGTTATGCGGCTTTGCCCCTTCCTGCGGTTGGGAGCACCCGAACCGTGCCATCCATTCCAGGATGGACGAGGCACCCGTAATAGTAAAAGCCGGGCTTCGTGAAGGTGACGTCAAACGTTGCCGGGCCCTTGTTCCCACCCTGAAGCAGACCGGAGTTTAGGAAGCCTCCGGCGTACATACAGGGTGTTTTGGTCCCACACCCCGACCGATCGCTGGGAAAGGCCACGGCGGGATTCAACACGTAGACCCACTTTCCAGTCGGGGCCTTCTTACGAAGAACGAACTGGCGGCGCAGGTTCTGGATGGTCTTCACCGTTCCGAACGTGACGGTATGGAAGAAGGATTCCCACCGGACGGTATCACCCACATGAACCGTGAGGTTCCCGGGAAAGTACACATCTTCGGCGTTGACGTTGGAATTGTACTTGGAGCTCGGTCCAAATATTCCCGCTCCCACGACGTAGAAGTGCGAAGTCGTAGGTCGCGGGTGAACAAAGATTGTGCCGTGCATGCCCGGATAGTGTATCAGGCAGTAGTAAGTGTATTCGCCCGGCTTGGTGAACTTGATAGTCCACTTCGTTTGGTTAAGCGTTCCTCGGTACTCGCGATTCAGAACACCGGAATTCGCGTAGCCTGTCCCGTCGTAGGTATGGCGGGCAGTAGGGAGGACCACTTTATTGGTGAATACGAGCGTGGGCGGTCCATTCTTGGATCCCACTGGAGTGATGAAATTCTGGGCCAGACTGTCGAGAAGCTTCTTGGGTCCGAAGCTCACGGTGTGAGGTTCGACCCTCCCCTTAACAGAGAACGTGACGGAATCGCCGGCATAGATGTTCAGAACGTCAGGGGTGTACTGCAAATTCGGAAAATCGTCAGGCTGACCGCCTCCTACCCATACGGTGAAGTGGTGGGTAGATGTGGGCGCCGCCGACTGAGTAAAGGCGCCGTTAGCGTACGCGAAACCGAGTGTGATGAACACCATTGAGAGCAGGGCGAGGACCGCCAGCCCGGTCAACGGAGTCCAGTACCATCTTCGACCATTCATTCTCGGTGCACTCCTTATGAGATAAGTCGAGTATCTGAGTCGCGAATGGGTCGCCGGATTTCTCACAACTTTCTTTCGGTTTGCTCACCTCCTGCACTATCCCGTTGTGGCACCTGCAAGCCTGCTCTCATCTTCACCCGTCCCCCATTGTCCAAATTTCATCATACAGATCGACATCGGGTTCTGCCAGGCTGTTCAGATCCCGTCTCCGCCTATTGGCAGCAAAAAATCAGGCGCAAGTCCGATTCCTTGCGGCGGTTCCGGCACATACATTGAGAGAGTGAGTAATCGCCGACGGTCTAGAAATGTGCGCGGACTGCTAAAGTTGTTGCCTGAGCGCGGACTCCCTAGCCGTCCGACTGAACGCGCGGCCGGCGCGCTAGCTCGCACGTCGCTCTGGTGGCAGTAGTGGATTCTCAGGTCGCGCAAGACTGGGATTTCCACCGCCTGCCGGGCGGACTGGTACCCGGCCTGCGCAAAAACCGCAGACACTCTATAGTCCGAACCTCACTGGCATGGATCCTCCGTCTGGTTTTCTTCGTGATTCTCGACATCATCGTAGGAATCTGGGTCAACGGCGGTGGGTTGACGGGAACGCACGACCTTGCGGGTCTGTTGACAAGCGCTGGGAGGCTGACCGGGCTGCTGGGAACATACGCCCTGCTCATCCAGCTCTTGCTCCTCGCCCGGCTCCCATTCTTAGAGGTGGTCGTCGGATTCGACAGACTCACTATTTTCCATCGTGTCAACGGACGTATAGCCTTGGGTTTGATACTGGCTCACGTCGTACTGATCGTGGCGGGTTACGCGTTGACGGCACACAGCTCCTTCCTAGGAGAGCTGGGCACCATGCTGTCGAGCTTCTATGGAATGGTCGCCGCGCTGGCAGGCACCATTCTCCTGGTACTGGTGGTGGTCACGTCCGTCGTTGCGGTTCGGAAGCGGTTACGGTACGAACTCTGGTACCTGATTCACCTCATGGCCTACCTTGCCATCTTCCTGGCTTGGTTTCATCAGACGAGGACAGGAACCGTCTTCATTACTAACCCTGCCGCGACGGCGTTTTGGACCACCCTTTATGTTGTCACCCTGCAACTGCTTCTACTGTTCCGGGTAGCGCAGCCGGTGGCGCGTGCCTACTGGCACCGGCTTCGGGTTGCCGAGGTGATCGACGAAGGCCCGGGCGTCATATCGCTGCGAATAACGGGAAAGCATCTCGATTGGCTCAACGCGAAGTCGGGCCAGTTCTTCTTGTGGAGGTTCCTGACACCCGGACTCTGGTGGGAGTCTCATCCGTTCTCGCTGTCGGCCGCTCCCGACGGAAAGTCCTTGAGAATCACAGTGAAGGATCTCGGCGACTTCACGGGCACCCTTCGTCATGTAAAGCCGGGGACGCGGCTGTCGGCCGAGGGTCCGTTCGGCTCATTCACCCAAGACGCGGCCGGCTCAAATCACCTGGCGATGATCGCGGGTGGCATCGGAATCACTCCTATCAGAGCGCTGCTGGAAGAGGTCGTTGGGGACGTGGTAGTCATTTATCGAGTGACCGATCCGGATGATGTCATATTTCGCGATGAGCTCGAAGATCTCGCACGAAGCCGCGGTATCACCTTGCACTACGTATTTGGAGGAAGACAGGAGAGGCAGCGGAAGCTTTTATCAGATGAACATATGCTTCAGTTAGTGCCCGATATTGCCGATCGTGATGTGTACCTCTGCGGTCCTCGCGGGATGATGAGATCGGTGGAAGAGGTATTACTCCGGCTGGGTGTTCCGGAGGAGCGCATTCACGCCGATGAGTTTGCATTCTAAGGGTGCGTGACGCCGGACTGTTCTTGTTGACGCGAGTGCGATTTAGGTCGCCGCCTAAGTGAGCTCCGTAGATCGACCTCAGGAGGGCACGGGAGAAGAAAAGAGGCTTTAGGCTATACAGAATCACGCATAACTGCCTCGCATCCTTCTGGATGGTTGTATACTCACGCGGGATCACATTACATCACCATTGATGAACAGGCGGAGGAATCCATGCATGGCGCCCGAAGTTTAGCTCTCGCGACCGTTGCCACACTGGCCCTGATCGGGGCTCAGGTCTCAGTCACCTACGCAAAAGTGGCCGCCGGCGGACCGGCCAGTTTGACTCTCTCGAGCGCAGCCGCGCCCCAGACGGGCACCGTCACTCTGTACGGCGCCGGGTACCGTGCCAACGAGGGAGTGACCATCTACTTCGACCAGACGGCCGTGGCCCTCGTGGGCGCCGACCCGACCGGAAGTTTCACGTACGACTACACGATTCCGGCTAAAACACTGTCCGGGCAGCATTGGATCAGCGCGGAGGGTCGCGCCAGTAAGACGTTTGCACAAGCTCCGCTGCTGGTTCAAACCGACTGGAGCGCACTGCATAATGACGCCAAGCGGCAGGGCTTCCAGCCTTACGAGAATGACCTGTCGCCCTCCAATGTCAATCAGATGGACGCCCTCTGGGAATACCGGGCGTATTACAAGGTCGAGTCTTCTCCAGCGGTGGTCGGAGGCGTGGTTTATATCGGGTCCACCGACGGCAACCTTTACGCGCTAAATGCTGTGACCGGCAACAAGATCTGGTCGTTCCACGCCAAGTACGAATATGTCGACCACCTCGGCAACGGCATTTACTCCTCGCCGGTGGTGGCCAACGGCATCGTGTACTTTGGCGATCACAACGGCCGTCTCTATGCAATAAATGCAGCTACGGGCAAGGAGCTGTGGAACTACAGGACGCGGGGATCGGTTGACTCATCGCCTGAAGTTGGTAATGGCTACGTGTACTTCGGTGCCTCCGATCGAAGCATCTATGCGCTCAACGCGCTGACCGGCAAGCGGAAGTGGATTTTCGTTACCGGCGGCCCCGTTAACGCATCACCGGCCCTTGATTTCAAGAATCATCAGTCCGTCTGTAACGACGAGCACAACGCCGATTGTCATCCGGATGTTGTATATGAAGGCTCCAAGGATGGAAACGTCTACGCGCTTGATGGGGTGACCGGCGAACTGATCTGGAAACATAAAGTAGGCGGCGCCGCCAATTCGCCCACCGTGGCATATGGCATCGTATACGTCGGCTCGACCAACCATACCCTCAGCGCTCTGACCTCGTCGACCGGGACAGCGCGGTGGATCGACGCGACGAACGGAGCGGTTAACACTACTCCAGCGGTCGCCGATCACGTCGTATATATCGGCTCCGACGACAAGTTCGAGTACGCGCTCAATTCCTCCAACGGCAACAAGATATGGTCGTTTGGGACCGGTGGCGTGGTCCGCTCGTCGGCTGCCGTGGCTAACCGGGTGGTCTACTTTGGCTCCAGTGACACCGTGCTATACGCGGTGAGTGTGGCGAAGGGCAAGGAGCTGTGGCGCTACACGACAGATCAGGCAGTGACCTCATCGCCGGCCATCGCCAACGGGACCGTATTCGTCGGCTCCAAGGACTACGGCGTTTATGCTTTTGATCGCCCTAGCGGAACGCCCGGGTTTGCGCGGCCCCTCCGCGCCAACCTGCACTCAAATCGCCACCTGCACCTCGTTCGAAGGTAGCCGATTCAGTCAAGTAGATAGCGCCGGCAGTGAGACTGCCGGCGCTTTTCTATACGAGAACTGAAGGCTGCCCTTGGCGCGTTGGCCTGCCAGCGGACTCTAGCGGGAGCGGCTGCGCCTATCAGAGCGGCCGAACCGGGTCTTTGAAGTAGCGCGTGACGCCGCGAAGCAAGCGGGGCTGGTTGGGCGAAAGCGAGTGCTTGACTCAACGGCCTTGTATGACGCGGTGGCAACTATGGATACGGTCACGCTCATCCGCAACGCCATCCGCGGCCTCTTGCACGTAGCCTGGGCGGAGTTGGGGATTGAACTGCGCGCGGTGCTTCGCTCCGGGGATGACTATGCGACCGCGGACAAGCCGCACATCGATTGGGACGACCGTGCAGCGCGGGAAGCGCTGATCGATAGCCGAGCCAGGGATGGGTACCGATGCCTACACCTGCTGGAAGGTCTGTCGCTTGATGGTCCCGTTGCGCAGGCGGCGGCGTTATTGGCGACGGTGCTGGGTCAGGACCTGGAAGAAGACCAGGACGGTGTATTCCGCATCGCCAGGCGAGTGGCCAAAGACCGCGTGATTTCTACGGTAGATCCCGAGGCTCGGCATGGCCATAAGACCTCAGCCCGAGGGTTCGACGGGTACAAGGGGCACACGGCTGTGGACCCGGACTCAGAGATCATCACGGCGACCGCTGTGACCCCGGGCAACACCGGTGACGATCGCGTAGCCGAGGAGTTGATCGGTGACCTCCTGAGCGATGAGGCTGACATCCGGGAGGAGAAGGATGACCTGGAGGAGCCGGCAACAGAGCCCAATCCTCCAACCGAGGAAGCGGTTGTCGACACCGCAGACGCAGCAAGCTCGGATCGACCGTGCCTCTACGGCGATAACTCATATGGAACGGGCAGGATGCATGAGATCTTGGCTAACGCAAAGATCGAGTCGCGATGCAAGACTCGTTTACCGACTGCCCCACACGGTCGCTTCGCCAAAGCCTGCTTTGCCATCGATCTCCGTGAGCAAACCATCACCTGTCCGGCGGGCGTCTCAGCCACGATCAGGCCCGCAGCTGGTGGGGGTGGGACTGCCCACTTTGGCAGTTACTGTGCACAAGAAAAAGCTTCTGTAGTTGGGAGCCAGGGGTGCTGGAGGCGGCTTCGATTTGCTTGGATGCCCGCTGCCCGTTCCCTGGCCTGGACCGACGTTTGGCGGCGGGTTGACAGGCGTATGGGTCAAGAGGTACTCGACATCCAACACCGACTGCCGCTTCAGGGTGGCCGCCAGGGGGGTGACCTCGCGGGCCACGAGGTTGAAGGCGGCGCGCTCAGAACCTGAGGGCTTGCGGAAGGCATCCGCCAGGGCAATCCCGTCGAGACGGGGGTAGGGAACTCCGAGAAGTCTAAGGGAGGTTGGGGCGATATCGACCAGCCGAGCTGGAAATGGGGATCGGAATCCCTGACGAATACCTGGTCCGGAAAAGATCAGGGGTATGGATTGGGAAGCCCACGAGGAACCTCCATGGTCGCCAAGCCAGTTCGCAGGGGACCCAGCCCCCAATGTCCCCGTGCGCTCGGGATACAGCAACACGATGTGTGGCGCGTTGCTGCCTGCCATCGTGCCGAGCAGGTAGCGATACGCTCTATCCAACTGCGGCGTTATCGCAGATGCGGTCTGCGGACTGGGCAGATATTGACGACCGCCACCCACGTTCGCCAAAAAGTATACCGCGGCCACGCCGGGCATTCCGGCTTCGTCGATAGACTCGCTCGCCTTCAGTGCCTTGGAAGGATCGGCGATCCACACGAAGCCGGCCGAGTGGCAGTCCGCGCCGACGACGGATGTGCCGGCCTTTTGAACAGCGGGCCAGATCGAACTTTTGTCGACCTGCTGCTGCAAGGGGATCATGCCGTGATCGCCCAGAAAGGCGAAGACGGTTTCGTGGAAGATCCCAAGGTCTTTATATGTCTGAAACAAGCGGCCGATGGCACGGTCAGCGCCTTCCATGACGGCGGTCACATAGTGAGGATTGTGTGGTCCGCCGTTCAAGTGGCCGAACGGGTAGTCCATCTCTGGAAGGTTCAAGATCACGATCCGGGGCCGCTCTTGCCGAATCACCTTCATGGCGAGATCGACGACGAGTGAATCCTGCTGGCCCGGGTGTCCAGCCGATGGCTGTCCGGCCACCCCGTAGTTCATCGTCGTGTAGTTATCAGTTCTGAGAGTGGGGTCGTCGAGAATGCCTGCCGGCAGCTCGTGTCCGGGAATCGACAGCGGCCGGTAGGTGTTGGGTCCGTCATTCCAGTAGTAGGTGATGAAGTCGGCATCCGGACCACCAGCTGCGTCCGCCGCGTAAAACTTCACGCCACTTGAGGTATATACCTTGGCCGTCGGATCGACTTGTTTGAGCAGGCCGGCCATCGTCGGCGACTGTGCCTGCCTGAGGAGACGGGAAAGGCTGTCCGGGTTTATAGCCGAGGTCCCACCTGGTTGGGTGGGATCAAGGGTATCAGTGAGGTTTACGCTCTCGCCATACTTCTGTGTGGTTGGATTCTCCCACCAGAATCCGAGGATTCCACCGTCATTCTTGGGAAACAGGCCGGTGTTGAGGCTCGCGTGGCAGGCGGGAGTGATAGCCTGCATGATTCCCGCCCAGGCGTTGCTGTAGAAGGTGCCCCTGCCCAGCATGCCACGCAGATTCGGGAGATGCCCGTAGCCCAGATAGTCTGGGCGGCAGCCATCCACGACCACGATGGCGAGGTATTTCGCAGAGGCGGGGGGCGCGGCTGCGGTGTTGTCGATCGGAGCGGCCAAGTCGGCGGCCGGTGAGCAGGCGGCAAGCATCGAGGCGCCAACCGCCCCAAATCCGAGCATTCCCCCATACCGCAGGAGATCGCGACGGGTTATGGCTCGGTCCCATGGCAGGTCGCGATTAGGTTGATGTTTAGCGTCATGTTCTGTAGTCATACAGATCTAGTATCGCATCGTTGCGATCGACTGCTCGGCAGAGGAGGCACCGAGCTACGCGGCTTCTTCCTCGGTTTGCTCGGGGTTCGGGATCGAGGGCTCAACGCGGAGGACCCTTGCGGGAGCGGACGGGAGCCACCAGTTCCACGAGCCAAACAGGGAGACGAGTGCGGGAACGAGGAGGCACCGAATCACTGTGGCATCGAGCAGGATGCCGACTGCCAGGCCGGTAGCCAGCACCTTGATGTCGGTGTCGGGAGCAGTTCCCAGTGATACGAATGCAAGGAAGAGTATCAGGGCGGCGCTAGTTACAAGTCTACCGGTTCGACCGATGCCGGCGATCACAGCTTTGTTGGTCGAGCCGGTGCGGTCGTACTCTTCCCTGATTCGCGACAGAATGAACACCTCGTAGTCCATGGAGAGTCCAAAGAGAAAGGCGAAGACCATCAGAGGTACCCAGCTGGTGATGGCTCCCGTCGCCGCGATCCCCCAGATTGCCTTCGACCCATGGCCATTTTGCCAAATAAGGGTCATAACTCCCCAGGCAGCCCCCACGGACATGATATTGAGAACTATCGCTTTTAGCGGAAGCAGGATCGACCGGAACGCTCGCGCCAGCAGGATGAAAGTTATCAGGACGATCAGACCGATCATGAGTGGAAAGTTTCCGTACACGGCCGACACGAAATCCTGGCCCTGCGCTGAATAGCCACCCACGCGGACTCTGGGCAGCTTCGCGGCCAGATCTCTGACGCGGTTGAGAGTGACATTACCGGCGCTCGAGCTGCCGTCGGCCGAGGGCAGTACCGCGACGATCTGTGTAGATCCTCGCTGCCAGGCCGATCCGATCGGAGCCACCGCGCCTCTTACGCCGGTCACGTGCGCCAGCCGACCGGCAATGGACTCACCTTTCCCGGCCGGTGTCAGCACTTCGACTGGAGTCAGGGCTCCCGAGCCAATGCCGGAGCGTTCCAACAGCTTTAATCCCTGGAAAGCCGGACCGGCTGTCGCGAGCGAGTCCGCATGTGGGTTGCCAATGTTGATGGAGGTTAGCGGAACCAAGAGGGCGCCGAGGATGAGCAGAGCAACACCGGCGGCAACCCAACGGTAACGCACCACCAGTCTGCCCCAGGCCGTCCAGTACTTGCCATCGGAGGAGGATCGTCTGGATCGTGGCCAATCGACTCGTGGGCCGACAGTGGCCAGGACGACTGGCAAGAGAGTGATGGCCACGGCGACCGTGACTAGAGGGATCAGCATTCCCCCGTATCCCACGCTCTGCAAGAACGGGACGGGAAGCGCGACGAGTGCAAACAGTCCAATTGCCACGGTAGTGCCGCTGAACACAACGGCGACACCCGCAGTCTCCATCGCGCGCTGCACGGCCTCTTGATTGCTCAGTCCGTTCTGCCGCTCTTCGCGCCAGCGCATGACTATGAGGAGCGAGTAGTCGATGGCCACCCCCAAGCCAATAAGAGCGATCAGGAACTGGACGATAAACGAGACCTGTGTGACGGCGGTGAGGGCCCACACCAACATGAACGTGGTGGGAATGGCGACCACCGCCATCAGCAACGGGATGAGCGCCATGAACGACCGAAACACGAGGATGAGAACGATCAGAGCCCCGATGCCACCAATCAGGGCTTCGGCCAGAACGCCGGGACCACCACCGCCCCCTGATCCTGACTGTAGGGGTATCAGTCCGGTGACAGTAAAGTGGTCTCCTGCCACAGAACCTGAGCCGAACGCCCTTTGGACCTCCGTTAGACCAGGAGTAGGCCCGAAACCGAGAGATTCGGGCAGGTAGACCAGCCCGAACGTGGTGCGCCCGTCCCGGGAAATGAAAGCCGGGTTGCGAGTGGTCGAATACGAGACGACCCGGGCAAACGGCAAGGACCGCTGAGCACGGTCAAACACCTGCGCCACCTCGCTCCGCACCTGAGGAGAGGACATCGTCGAGCCGGCAGGCAGGTGTATGACCGGAACTACCGGGGGTTGCTCGCCTCCGTTTTTGTACTGTTGAAGGATCGCTTGATTGGTTTCATACGCTTTCTGCCCCGGCAGCGAAAACTGCTGTGATAATGCGTTCGTCGCCGTCTGCACGAAGGCGAACCCGACGACGGTGACGACAAGCCAAAGAACGGCAACGATCAGTTTGTGCTTAAGGATCCAACGTGTAATCGCACGCACGACAAGTCCCTCCTGATGGCGGTCATGGGGGTAAGAAGATATTCAGCCGAGCCTCGCCATGACCGGCAAGCTTCTGCCTATCGCCTCTGACTCAACTGAAAAGGGCGTGCGAACGCGTTGGTGTTGGACGGGGACACGTCTCACGGATGCGCCCGAACGCCTTTACATATGACATGTTAACTGGCTTCTAAGCTCGGCGTCAGGAGTTACGCGGCCTTATGAGGCTGACGTGACCAAGTTCACAAGAAGGTTGGGGCGTCAAACTTGTCACACAACCGTCATCTATTTACCACATAGACGTCACGTTAGAGCTTCAGACTGAAAGGGTAGATGAGCAACTTCGGAGGTGCTTATAGACCTAGACGAGCCGGACCCGAGCTTTAAAACTCCTACCCTAAAAACTCATCATTGCACACACAATCACCTTAAGTCTTAGAAACTTAACAAGAAACGGAGACACATGCACATGCGAAAGCCATTAATCGTTACCACCCTATTCGGTACAGTCCTATTCACGATTGGCATGATCGCGGGACAGATCTTCGCCGCTCCTCTCAGCTTCGCGGCGAGCAAGCCCTCGATAGCCACGAACACCGCGGCCCCGCGGACCTATGCAGGACACCCTCCGGTCGCGCCTGGGCCCCGAGCCGACGGAACCGTGACCGCAGTGAGCGGAAACACGATTACCGTCCGTGCCGACGGCAACCATGGGCCGAGCCCATCGAATGAGTACAATAACGTCACCACGATCTTGCTGACGAGCAGTACCAAGTACCAGAGCGGATTCGGGCAGAGCGGCAGCTCGAAGTCGATCAAAGTGGGGACATTCATCATCGCCGAGGGGAACCTGAGCGCCGACGGAAAGAGCTTAACCGCCACGAAGGTAATGGTCGGCAGGGGTGCCTGTCCGGGTGGTTCTGGGTCGAGCCAGGGACCACCACCAGGATTTCACTAGCTCCTGTATCATTCGCCTCTAAGGTGGGAAGAGACCGAAGTCTCTTCCCACCTTGTCTCGTCCAGTGGCCGACTCTGCACGTGATATCCGGCAGCTGCAACGGCCTATTGACCGGACCGCGACCTCGCGTTCCACACTCCGACATTGCGGATCTGGTGGGCTGAATGGAGGTGTCGTTTCCTGACACGATGCTCGCCATGACAGATCTTCCAGCCTTGATCGCCGCCGGTTGCGTAGGCAGCCTCCCACAGTGGTGACCACTGACTGAACGGACAGTTGAAACCCAACAAGGGCTAAGTTCTCGATTCATCTCGTTACTGACCGATTGGGGAGCAAGGCTATCGCGGGAGAGGGGTACGCTTTCATTGGCGGGCGGATTAAGGAGAGAGACGCATGAAAGTTCTTACGCTACTACTTCTGATGACGGTCTTCGTTCTGGCAGGATGTGGAAAGGCAGCAGCACCACCGAGTGCCTTCTGTTCAAGCGTGTCAGCGGTAAAGGCAGATGTTCAGAGCCTCAAGGGGCTTAAGAGCAACCCATCGATCAGTGGCCTTGAAACGCAGCTCAAGCAGCTCAACACCGATGTCCAGAAGGCCATCGCGGCGGCGAAATCGAGTGCGGGACCCGAGGTCACTACACTCAAGAGTTCCGTCAGCTCCTTCAAGGCAACTCTCACCCAGGTGAAGGACAAGAAGGTTACCATTCCAGAGGCTTTTCCTATCTTAAAGACACAGGCTCAAGCCGTCGCGACAGCCTGGACAGCGCTCACCGATGTCGAGAAGTGCTAGGGGCTAGGCTAACCGAGGACCTCGATGGGCATAACCCTGGCGCCCCATTGGAGCGCTGCATTACAGCTCGCCATGTACAAGTCGACATGGCCGGGTCCGATGGCGCCTCCCCGGTCCTGCACGATTCCGCTCCCGTACCCCGGCACATACAGACGAGTACCAAAGGGCAGGGTAGCGGCCATTGTCCCCGGTCGGGTCCATGCTCCCGATGCGGTGAGACCCGTGAGACAGTACGCTGTGACCAAGTACGTGGACCAAGTGCCGGGTGCGCCTTGCCCTGGGGGAGTCAGTCCCTTATTCGGTCCAGCCGCAAGCTTGGCGGCGGCAGCTCTCCGTTTCCTGGCGGCTCGAGCGAGCCTGGCATCGATGCGGCGCACCTCGGTGAGGAGGGCGGTGAGATGCCTGGTGCTGATCCCGAACAGATCTCGTTGAACCTTGTCCTGGCGAATCAGCGCACGCAGCTCCCGACCCATCACGGCGTAGGACCTTTCGTCACCGAGTAGCTTCTCTCGCTGGAGACGGGCACGGGTGAGGATGGCCACATCGTCTGCCCCAATCTGGCCGACAAGACTTTGTTGGGCAAGGTAGTCGGTGAGGGTTTTCGCTTCTAGAACCTGCTCAAGGGGGCTGATGCGGCTCATGTCGTACAGCTGAATGATCGAGGCTTGAACATTGGCTCTCTGGCGCCGCACCGAGGCTTTAAGTGCGGCTATCTTCAGGACAAGCGACGCAGCTCGGCGATGCACAATGCGGCGCTCTTGTGTAGTCTCTTTCAGCAGACCGTCAAGCCGCGCAATATCAGCCCAGTTTGCCTTGATCGCGGCCACCAGCTCGAGGTGATCGGAGTGCGTCGGTTTGAAATTCGGCAGACTGACACGAGCCTGCAGCCACTTTTCATGGTTCGTCTCGGCGACAAGATCAGCCCGCACGAGCCGCGCCTGGGCAAGAAGCTGCTGAATGCGACTCTGAATTGCCACCGGGCCCTTGGCGCGGACGACCGCTTGAGACGACGCGAGCGATATCAGAAGGGAAAGGACCACAAACAGTCCCGGAGCCGCCGCCATCTTGCCTTGTACATTGCCCACCAATTCGACCCTCTTGAGCACGCTGATCCCTGAGCACATTTCTTGTCTCGTTCCCACGCTATCGTTGCGATCTCTGACCGAGGACTCTATAGGACGAAGGTCCCTGCCTTGGCCCCGGCACCAGCGTAAGGAGCACGACGGGCGTCGGCCGGACTCGATCATTGACCCGGGTTAGACCGCCCGGCGGACCGCCATTGTTATGAGGACCAAATCGCTCGGAATGGTTGACGCGGACCACGCCGTGGGGGCGCAATGGCGGCGGCATCAAGCAGCCGAATCACGCGTCCACGATGACCGCGAAAGGGTTCCAGCAGCTCCAGCATCCTCTCGTCGGTGCTCTTCCGGACTCGAGTCATCGCCCACGCAACTTGATGCGGGATGTGGAAGTCTCCCGTGCTGACGGCATCCGCATCGCCAAGCGCTGTCAAGGCAACTTCGGCCGCGGTCCACGGGCCAACTCCGACGATGCTGCACATCTGCTCGCTGGCGACCGACGGAGGCAGATCAACCAAGCGATCGAGCCGAGCAGTGTAGGAGCAGGCAGCACGGATTGTCTCTGCCCGCTTTCGTTCGATCCCAAAGCTGTGGAATCGCCAGTACGGAGTCGCGGCCAGGACCGCCGGTAATGGAGGGAGCATCAGTCCCCGAATCAAGGGGGGAGGTCCAGGAGCTGTGTAGCCGAGTGAGGCAACCAGCTTCCGATAGCTGAGGTGGGCTTCTTGCCCAGTCACCTTTTGCTCCAAAATAATGGGAATCAAGGCCTCGGTAACGGCTCGGGTTCGGGTAATGCGCAAGCCGGCGTAGCGGCGATCCAGCTCCTTGATCAGAGTGAGGCCGGGTACCGGAGAGCTTTCGCGAAGCAACGCGCGAAATGGTGCGCAGTCGTCGGACAAGCCCACCATGTCGGGAAGCCACTCAAGCGCCCAGTCTTTTCCGGGCCCCCAAGCCCGAGCCGTCAGCGTGCGGGACCTTGCCATCCACATGGACATGCAGCGTGGCGGGCCCTTCGGGAGTGTGAGTGGCCCGGACGGCCTGCTGCTCCCACACCCGAGTGGTGAGATCGTGAGGTCCCCGCTGCAAGGGACGCCAGGTCAGCCGGAGATCGATTGGCCACGAGAGCGACATCGTACGCTCCAGTGCAACGTCGTCAGACATGAGAGTAACTCCGAGATTCCTGGGCAAGCGGTCGTGCTCGCGGATTTCAGCTACGTCCAATCACCGGCGTTACTCCACAGATAGCAAACGGCTGACTAGAGACGTATGCGGAAGAACACCTGAGGGCCCCATTCGGACATGTTGGGACGGCGTTGGACTTCGATTCGGGTACTGTAGTGCTTGCTTACTTTGCGGGCGTACTCGCGGGCGACCGCGGCATGCCGCTCCAAATACACATATCCCCGATGTCTTAGCTCGTCCTCCAAGGCGGACATCAATAAGCCAACAAGTCCCTGGCCGCGTATGCGCGCCTCAAGCACAGAATCGGCAATGTACGCGGTGTTCGCCGCCCGGGGTGAGCGGTGTGGCTCAATCTCGATCACCGGCACGGCGTATGTGAATCCAAGAACTCTGGCCTCGGGAGGCCTGGTCAGCAGCGCGACGACATGAGTGGGGTCGGCGAACTCAGACCTGAGGTAATCGGTTTCGAACGCCTTGTCTCCGAATGCCTGGCGTTCCAAGAACAGGATGTCGGGTGCAATAACATCCCACTGGTCCAACGACGGATTCCAGATATCGGCAGCGTACCGCTCGGCTGCGCACACATTGAGATCGCTCATCGGGTTCTCCGGGAAGCTTGCGGGATGCGCCCGCTTGCCTCCCGCCTCTTCTACTGAGACAGCGCCTACTCCATCCGCGAAGAGACGGCGCGCGGCTGGGTGCTACTTGATGTGCGCGGTACAGGTGGCCTTGTTTGGAGTAATAGGCTTCCCGTTGAGGACAATGCTGCTGCCGGGGAGGTATATCCGCCAGTGCACGTTTGAGCTGAAGCGGGTCATGTACCAGCCGCCATATGTAGATGTTTGGCTAGTAGTGTAGTACGTCGACGTAAAGCGAACGCCGACACATGTGTATCGGCCATTTGCTGTGGTAATGCGGTAGCCTGGGTCCTTCAGCGTGGTGATGGTTACTTTCTTGGTGGTGGTGAACCCATGGGCCCAGGTGTAAAAGTTGGTCGGCCGTCCCTTGGGGTAGATATACATATAAGCATTGCCAAAATTCCAGTTGCTTATTGCCCGATAGAACGACGTGACGATCGACTTGGGCGTGGATGAGGCGGCGCCTCCGGCCGGGGCGGCCGACACGAGGCTGGTCAGAGGACACCATCAGAGCAACGGCGAAGGCAATCGTGATTGCCAGTCGCTTGGCGGTCTGCGTTGGATAATACTTCATCTCTTCACCTCACCCCTAGATTTCCTCATGGTAGCGCGTATGGGACTTCTTTGCACCCGAAGGACAGAGAATCTCGTCCCGAAATGCCGCCGAAAAAAGACGCAGGCTCGATCACGCCTGCAAGTGGACTAGCCCCGGCCTTGTGGCCGGGGCTAGTCAAGCACGTCCCTGTTCGTAAAGGCCCAGATGGACCGACCGCGTTAGAGCGGTCGAACGTTCTCCGCTCGCACCTTGTTGGAACGCTGATCGCGACCCATCTCGTACTCGACAGTCTGGCCTTCGGCCAGCATGTCGAACCCGTTGTTGGCGACGGAGCTATGGTGGAAGAAGACATCGTCTCCCCCATCCTCGGGCTTAATGAAGCCGAAGCCCCGGTCATTAATGATTCGTGCGACACTTCCCTGCGACATTTCTTCGCTCCTTGACATTTCAGAGGCAGGTGTTCCTGAAAGCCAAGGAACTACAACCCGAACAATCTGATACAACAGTCTAACGCTTTTCCAATAATTCCACAGTGCGCGCATCATACGGGGCCTTTTAAACCGTGCAGCTACTGTGATATGTTGTCCAGGGTATAATCCTCATGCGGCCAATCAGTGGCGGATTCGACCAGGAATGGAGGCGAAGATGCTGAAAGACAATGACGTATACGCGACGATTCCGACGTCGAACCTGCAGGAGACCAGGAAGTTCTACGAGCAGAAGCTTGGTCTCGAGGTCGAGATGGAGAATGCGGCGGGAGTCTACTTCCGAGCGGGCTCATCTCGAATCCTTCTGTTTACATCGACCGGTAAAGCCAATGGATCACACACCCAGGCGGGTTGGAGAGTATCGGACCTCAGCGCGGAGGTCTCGCAGCTTCAACGAAATGGCGTCCAGTTTGAAGAGTACGACACGCCCGGGCTTAAGACGGTGAACGGAATCGCGGACATGGGAGGAATCCGAGCCGCGTGGTTCAAGGACCCAGAGGGAAATCTGTTTGGCATTGCGGAGTTTGCCTAACAATCGAGCCCTCGCAGGAGCGAAACTCACCTGCGGTTCCCGAGATTTGAGACTCAACGTGTACGGTGGCGAGAGGTTAGTGGCCGGATTTCTGCCTCGACCTTCTAACTACTCTTCACCTTTCTGCGCCCAGAGCTCGATTCGATTGCCCTCAGAGTCTTCGATCCAGCCAAAGATGCCGTAGTCGAACTCCTCGACCGAGTCATCGACCCATACGCCTTCGTCCGGAGACGGTCCAACAACCCACGAAGATCGTGGACGCGATGGTTGACCATGAAATGGATGGTCGTTGGGCCGAAGTATGTGTGTCTCCGGGGAACAAGGCCCAGACCCTCGATCCGGGAACGTGCCGCGGAGCGTGCCCACGCCAGCGAAACCTTGCGACCATGGTTGTCCCGTCGCTGTCTTCCCCGGATTCGATTCCGACACGCGACTCGTACCATCGAGCCAGCTCCTTTGAGTTCCCGGCCCTGATAAACACTCCTCCGATCCCTGTCACGCGCGCGTCATCTTTCATGACCGACTGTCCGGATCGCGGGAGAGATCGAGTCGATCGGGGGATGTCCGGTGCCATAGGGTCATCTTCATCACCTCGACTGCCACGAGTTCTGCGATGACACAGCCTGGCAACGCCGGGGTACGGTGGGCAGGCGTAAGGAGTCCAGCGCCAGACGTCCACGGTTTGGAGGGTCTTTCCCTGCAACCAGTACACCGGCTTTGACAAATGCGGATCAACTCGCTACAATTTCTGGCAACGAAAAATCTCGTTGACAACTTCGACAATAGGACAGCTAAGCCGAAGTCGGACATGGGGCAATAAGGAGCACATCTGACGTGAGCAACACGGTACACCTTCGAGCATTTACGGCAGTTATAGGAATCTTGCTCATTGCAGCGATTCCCGCGGGAACGATTGGAGCAAGTCCGGCGAACAACGGCGCGACCGTGGCCACGTTTGGCGGGCGAACAGTGCTGACCGGAACCGTGCCCCGGGTCGTGTCGCAGCATCAAGCCACAACGCTTCGACGGAAGGACGCAGCCTCGCCGATCGACCTCAGCTTTAGTCTTCCCTTTCGCAACGGTCATGCTCTCGACAGATACCTGGCCAATGAGGCAGTTCACGGCAAGTACCTGACGCAGCGCCAGTTTGACGAGCGTTTCGGGGCGAGCGCTACGCAGGTCGGACGGATCAAACAGTGGGCGGCGCAAAACGGCTTGTCGCTGACGTACGTCAGCAAGGATGGACTCACAATCGGCGCTCGTGGAGCGACCGCTGCAGTTGAGAGAGCCTTTCACGTCGGCATCAATCAGTACCGCTATGGCGGCAGAGTCTTCTATGCACCATCGTCGAGTGCACAGGCTCCGGCGGGACTTGGACTTTTGACCGTCGTCGGACTGGACAGTTTCGAGCACATGCATACATTTGCCGCTAAAAGGCTTCTCATCCGAGATGGCGGATATTACCCGGCGGACTTTCGGGTTGCGTATGACATCCAGAAGCACGGGATCGATGCAACCGGCCAGACCATAGGACTGACGCTGTGGGGATCGCAGCCGACCGACCAGGATTTCGCCAATCTCACCGCCGGACAGACTGCCGACACCGGAGTAACAGATCCGACGCTCAAGTCGTGCGCGAAATGTTCGAGCCCCGACCGCGTCGAGTGGATTCGAGTTGACGGCCCCAACAAGACGCCTGGGGACGACGTGACCGAAGCCTCGATGGATGCCGAGTTCAGCCACGGAGTGGCTTTGCACAGCCATCTGCGATTCTACATGTCGCCCGACGCGAGTTATTCGCATCTTGCCGATACCGTTTCTCGCGCAGCCAACGATCCCAAGATCCACATCGTCAGCAATAGCTGGGGCGGCGATCCGACCTCGTCTTTCGTCAAGGCGACGACTCAGAGCTTCAAGCACGCCGTGGCGGTCGGCACTACCTTCTACTTCTCTAGCGGCGATACGTCGCAGGACTCGGGATGCCCCACGGACAGCAAAACGGGTCAGACTATCGACTGCACTCAAGCAAGCTATCCTGCCAGCAACCCGTGGGTTGTCAGCGTAGGCGGCACCAACCTACAAGTGAATTCGAATGTCACATGGAACTCGGAGACGGTCTGGAACAGCGATCCCAACAGCGGATACTCCGGGGGCGGAACGGGTTGCAGTACGCTTTTCAAACGGCCCGCCTGGCAGGCCGGAGTCGTAAATGCGGCAGCGACCTGCAATGGCCGGGCGGAGCCGGATATCTCAGCAGCAGGCGACCCGGAGACGGGAGCTCACGTCTATGCCGGCGGGACTAACGGAGACGTCGGAGGAACCAGCCTGGCGGCTCCGTTGATGTCGGGAATGGCCGCTCTGACCAATGCCTACCTGATAAAGCAGCACAAAAAGCTCCTGGGGTTCGCGGCGCCCGAGATCTACAAACTCGGAAAGAGCAAGTACGCCAATACGTTTTTTCACGACGTACGCTGTGGATTCAACGGGTTCCCGGCAGGGCCTGGTTGGGATCAGGCCAGTGGTTTCGGGTCGATCGACTGGTACGAGTACGCGCGTGGATTCGCCAATCTGCCGGTCCCCGCAGTAAAACCCAACGTCAGCACGTGCAAGCAGGTCACGAAGGCGTCGCAGCTGGTCGACCCGTTCAATGGATTCCTGGCGTGGCCCACATACAGCAAGGGCGAAAAGTCCGCGGTCGTCTCAGTTGCGGCCGATGACGCCGCTTCGAATCTCATGCGTGCCCTTCACCCGAACTCGTATAAGTCGTCCGGCGTCATCGCCAGTGTGCTGCAGACGGACACCTTCGACGTCGAGGGCGACGGATCGTTCAGCAAAAGCGGCAACCTCTACTACCGTGCCTCCGTTCTGCACAACAACTATCAAGCCGCTGCCATGGTCGTGGCGATCCGCAACAAGTTTAAGGCAGGGAAGCCGTCAGACCCGGGCACAAACTGCTTGTATAACCTGGCGTTTCCCGAGGCGCCCGTCGACTGTTATCTCTACGGCGTCTTCAAGCTCAAGAATGGGCAGGCAGCCTATTACGACGTTCTGGCCGAGCAGAACGCGGTCGTAGAGGTGCTGGCGACCACGAAGCCGGCGAACGTTCCCAGTGGAAGTGATCAAGAGCAAAATCTCGCCAACGCCATTAGTACGGTCATTCAAAGCGGCATTGAGCAGGTCAACACCGCGACCAGCTCGGGATTCGGCGAGAAGTACGTAGTTGGTCGCGCCCAGCGAAAGCCACGTACCAGCCCACTGGGCTAGAGACTCCTACATGATCTCGCACGACCGACATCATTCACGTCATTTTCACGCTGGAGGTGTACGTTAGGCATACGGACGGCGCGAGGCTGCCATGGATTCCCTCCCTCATCCAAGACTCAGCCGCTGTTGACAATTCCCCCATTGACACCAGGGCCTTGTAGACAATGCGCCGTCCGCATCCGTGTGCTTTTCACGGTTACGGCAGCTTTAGACTGATTCTCACTTGGACATCGTCGCGGATGGCTAGTCACGCGCCTGGTCGCGGCACGAATCTTGCCAGTGAGAGACGTTCATTTCCTGTGGCAAGGTGCTTGACGGCTGGGGTGGGCCGCAGGCCCTTGCCTTTGTAAGAAGCGACACTTGGGTCCCTCCAATCCGCGTTCCCAGATGACGAAGCCAGACGCGATCGTGACAGTGTCCTTCTCCGAATAGACGGACAGCCTCGGTGTCCGAAGCCTCCTGAGAGGCATTGTGGACACCGGAGCCGTCGCAGTTTGGTATGCTTCTTGCTTAGATCGCCATCCAAGAAGTCAGTCCTCCCTGGGGAGGCAAGACAGAGGATGAAACGGGGTGAGCCCGAACTCCGATCGCATTCTGTATGGATTCATCGCAGCTTGCATGAGCGGCTTTCCACTGCTTGTGCTGTTCAACGAGCTCCAGAAGTGGTTGGGCCACTAGAGCCGCCTTCGACCGCAGAGGATGAACCATGACGACGGGTCAAATCTACGTGTGCGACATCTTCCTGTAGTGGGTCTCTCCGAGGCCTAGAGCCGGCAGGTAGCCGGCACCTGCCGCGGACATCCTACCGGCTCGATCTTGCGTTGCTCAGCTCACATGCAGAAATGTCGAAGCATTCAGGTAATTCGCAATGGAGGCGACGACCTTGAAATGTCCAGTGTGGGCGCCTTTGGCGAATTTGAACGTGACCTGGCCCTTTTTGTCGGTCACTCCCTGCTTGCCGTCAACCGTAACCTTGGCACCCGGGACAGCATCACCCACATCTGCGACGCGATAGGTCACGCTTCCGCCCTTCTTGTGATTAATGGTTCCCGTCGAGGACGCTATCTGCAGTGGAACAATCGATTGAGTTGCAGAAGCGTGGGTGGCTCCTTGGGCGGCCTTATAGTCGTAGCAGCTCATCACCACATCAAGCCGCTGCTCAGATCCGCTGCTGACCTTGATAGAGGCGTTACCGTCACCCTGGCATCCGTGTGGGCCTGCGTACGTCTCGACCGGGCCGAAAGCATTGCCTGCCTTGTTGGTTCGCACTACGCGAACGGTTCCGTTCGTTGCGCTCCACCACGCGATCCATAACCGTCCCGATGGTCCGGCGGATAAAGACACGGATCTGGGGTTCGAAGACTTGGGCACAGTAACGGCTTTTTTGGCTCCATATCGCCAGAGTTGGACGTGAGTACATGGATCGACATTGTTGCAGTATGCAAGATAGATCCCGCCCCTCACCGACGGACTGGCGACGGCAACGGGCTCGAGGAAGTGCGCCACGAGGTTCGTTCCAGTGCCAGGGGCTTTGAGCGGCGGCGATTTCTTGGTGAGATCGGCAGCCCAAAGTCCGTCTTTAGATGTGGGTTTAGAGAAGAATCGATCCCAGGCGGCATATACGTGCTGACTGCCGGTATCCGTAGCCTCGGCGGCGAATCCGGCGTCGCCGACGACGGTGGAGATGTGCTGATCGGGAGTTGTCGCCGGAATCGTCGGCGCCGCGCCTACTCGATAGAGAATTCCGTTGCCATTGGCCCATCCGCCGGGGAAGGCTGCTGAAAGAGTCCCTTTACGGGTGATCGTCGCGCCGAAATTTCCGGCATACACGCAGCTCTGTGAGAGCGACCACGTCTGCAGTTTCCAGCCACCCGGTGATAGAAGGTCTCCCACAATGCATCCACGGGAGTACGGATCCTTCCCGTTTGCGCTCCTTCCACCCGCCAATACAAGCAGGGCCCGGCCGTTTTGAGACACGAGGGTAGGAGCAAATGAGAGCCCCGACCAGTTATGTCCTCCGAACACATCCTTGGGGGCAGAAGCTGTGCCGCCGAATGGTTTGAGCTCGACATAGCTGTAGTGGTACTCGTCGGATGCTTCCGGCGCCATCCAGACCACGAGATCGTTACCGCTGGAGAGATGTAGGAGCGTCGGCGTGGATAGGCCCTGTTGCGCACCAAGCAGGGTCCAGGCGCCCGGTTTGATCGACGTATGCGCTGTTTGACCAGGTCGGGCTTGCGCGGTCACCGGAACAGCGGCGGATAGTGCAAGTGCGATCGCGGAAAGTGTCAAGAGGATAAGACGGATGTGCCGTATGGATCGGGTGGTAGTGGTGGTACCTGAAATCATACTATTCCGTGCCCTTCAAGCATGTTTGTCTTTTTTACATCACAGTAGGGCGCTTGCGCCACTCTTTCCGCTAGTCAGTCTGCTGGGTCGGACCGTCATTCCAGTGCGATTTCGCCGCTCTCCCTCGCCGATTCTCACCGATGTTGGCAGGACAGAGCTCCTCAGGAAGGGCAGAAACCGGCACTGAGCTCGGTAACATCGCGGCGACAACGTCAAAACGCTGGCGATATCAGTAATGACGAGCTTCGCGACCCTCGTGCAGCTGCCTTGCACACCTGAGTACTCTCTGAGCCTTCCCTGTCGATAGTGACTCCAGGCGCCGTTCGGGGACGCGAACCTGCTGGTCGTTCTGCACGGCGTGACCTGACAGTATCCATACGAGGGTAGAGCGGACGTTACTTCGACCGGCGAAAAGCCCGCAGACTGGGGCTGGTCCGTCGCGAGCTCAAGTGAGCGATCGAAGGTGGCTGGACACTGAGGTATTCCGCTTTGGATGGGGTTCATGCTACCGACTACCGAAACTCTTATGAGGGCGGGTTTGGCGGCTCGAGCATCGGAGCTGCGACAGGCCTGGACGCACCTTTTGTGAGTTGAGCGATAGTTTTGGCGAACTTCCGAGCGACCGGTCACCATGGATTGGAAGCTCTCACACCAGAACATCGCGGCCATCAGCCCGACGAACGTGGAGAGGGCGAAGTTCGTCCGCAGAGAGAGACGATCCATATATAGGACATCACGACGGCCCACACGAACCAGAACCAGGTGAAGCTGCTCCCGGTCAGGGTGGGGGTGATCGCGTGCCCGGTGCTGTCAGCGAACACGACCACGCCCAAGCCGGCCCAAAAGGCGCTCAACGTCCCAAACAGTGTGACAAAGAAGGTGACGCCGTTGCGATAGGCGAGAATGGGCGCAATCAGCGTCACGACTCCTCCGAAGAAGAGCATCATGGTTGCCATCATGAGCGAAGTGAGCTGCATGCGTCCAACCTTGAACGTTCCAAACAACGCAACGGTCAGAGCCAGACCGGCCAGGCCAAGGGGAATCGGGTTCGCCGCCACGTTTGGGCCAAGGTTAAATTCCCAAGAGGAGGGGTGGACTGCTTCGAAAGAGTGAGCAAACCAGCGAGTCGCGGCGCGAGCAACCCTTTGTGCTGTATGATGAGGCCGCCCAGGAGTCCTAGCAGGGCGAGATCGTGCGCCTGAGGCCGGAAGGCACGCCCCCGTGAAGGCCTACCGCGAAGATCTGCGCCCGTCGACTGACGAGTCCCAACCGACCGACGACGTTCCCATTTACACCGTCGGGCACTCGAACGGTTCGCTCGCACGGCTGATCGGCATGTTGCGAACGCACCGCATCCAACTGGTTGCCGACGTCAGGACAATCCCGTTCTCCCGCTATTTGCCGCAGTTCAATAGTGATGAGCTGGCCCAGCGGCTGTATGAGGCGGAGTTGGACTACGTCCAGATGGGCAGCACTCTAGGAGGACGGCCGTCTCAGGCCGCGTGCTACGACGGGGCCGGACACGTGATATACGATCGGCTCGAGTCAACAAGCCCCTATCGTATGGGCATCCACGAGCTTCTCGGGTATGCCGACCGCGGAGGGCGGACGTGTCTGCTCTGCAGTGAAGAAGATCCGCTTAAGTGTCACCGGTTTCTCTCCATTGGACACGTCCTCATGGGCATTGGAAGAAGTGTCGTGCACATCCGAGCCGATGGGGACGTACAGTCTCAGGAGTCTCTGGAAATGGAAGTTTTCGTCAGTCGGCCGCATCAATATTCATTCTTCGAGGAGGCACCACAACGCAAGTCTTTACAACGGGTTTCGCCGGTAAGAGAGCCAAACAGTTTTTCGAAGAGCTGAAGCAAACGAGAGCCAAAAGACTCGTCGACGTACGTCTGAGCAACACGTCACAGCTGGCTGGCTATACCAAGAAAACCGATCTACCTTATTTCCTGTCCACGATATGTGGGATGGACTACGTCCACATGCCGCAGGCGGCGCCCACGATGGAGATGCTCGAAGAGTACCGGGGAAATGGGGGGGACTGGACCGAGTACAGCACGCAGTACCTTGGGCTACTCCAGGATCGTAAAACGGAGGATAGTTTCCCGCCCACCTTTTTTGACACGCCAAGCGTCCTCCTCTGCTCTGAGCATACGGCTGAGCATTGTCATCGGCGTCTGTTGCTCGAATACTTGAGCGCCCATGGTCACGACATCGAGATCGTCAACATCTAAGCCTGGATGCTGCTTATCGTCGACCATCTGACCCGGATGAGGCCGCCTTACATCTGCGTGGCCGGCCTAGCAATCAACCCCTCCATCGGACATGTTCGCCCGGTGCTGGGATTCTCGAATCTGGACCGGCCAATGCTCCTTAGGGAAGGTGGACCGTTTGACATTGGAGCAATCGCACAACTTGGTGAAGTTGAATATGACGGATCGGAGCCGGAGGTAGAGGATTACCTGTTCTTTCTGCGTAATGCGCGTTACCTGGAAAACCTCAACGAGCGTGAGTTCTGGCAAGCGCTGAACGGGTTCGCGAAACCCAGGCTGTCAGAAATATTCGGACCAGACATTGTCATTGAACGGGGTCGAATGACAGTCGCCCTGGGTCACGGTCTTGCCTCGTTGGGATGCCTTCGCCCGTGCGAACGTCCCGCACTGTTCATCAGCGACAAGGGTCGAGTGCGTGCAAAACTGCATGATTCGGGACATCAACTCAATCTCTCGGTCACCGACTTACGTCTGTATGAAGAAGACCAGATGACGCCGAAGCGAGACCTAGTACAGCACGTGATGAGGGAGGTGGCGAGCGGGTGTGACGTGATTCTCAGCGTGGGACTCACTCGCCCATTCCAGGGCCCCGGAAGGCCGGCAGCTGAGCACTGGCTGCAGGTCAACAACATTCATCTGTCGACGCATCCCGTCTGGCAGGATGCTCCGAAACAAGGGCGGCGACCCTCGGGACGGAATCCAGTCAGGCCACAGCTGCAGATAGTTAGTGCGGCGGGCGCCAGGAGATGACGAACCGTCCGCGATCAGGCAGCCCGAGGTCTTGCGCGTATTCTTGAAACCACATGAGTCATGACAGACATAGCCGCCGGCCCATGCCGACGGCCCTTAAGGTCTGAGGAGACGAAAAGAGCTCGGGCCGGACGGTACTCTAAGCCCGCCGCAGCACTTTGTGCTGTGGAGTTATCGCCTGCGGTTCCGGTCCAATTGGCGTGTCTTCCCGGTTGGCCTCCTCGAGGGCAGGGATGGCGACGAACTCGGCTCCGACCACGACTATGACGGAGAAAAAGTAGATCCAGGCCGTGAGCACCAGAATGGGGAACAACACGGCACCGTAGCGGTTGAAGTGGGCGAATTTCGCGTACAGCGGCCACACAAACGACAACACTTCGAAAAGGACCGCCGCCACCAATGCTCCCCGCCACACGTTGGCAAACTTGAGGCGCGGCTTGACGTTGGGGAAGGCCAGATAAATCGCGGAAAAGAGTATGAACCCTGCGATGATGCTGATGGCTACTCCTATAACAAACGTCGCGGCGCCCGAAAGCGGAAAGTTTGACACGAGCCTGTTAATGAGGCTGCCGGCGGTAGTCCCGATCACGATGACGATCAGAAGGATTGTCATGACGACGATCATGCCGATGTCGATGAGCTTTTCTTTGATGAAATTGCGACCACCGGTTTCGAAGATTGCTTGAAAAACAGTTGAGATAGCTCCGCCGATGTTGGATCCTCCCCACAAAACGCCGACTAGGCCGATGATACCCAAAAGTCCCGGATGGTTGACGGTCGTGTGGACCATGTGGTTAAGGTCGGCCGGACTCAGCACGCCCTTGAGCGCGGCGCTGAGGTGTGTGACGATCGATCGTTGCGTGGACGCATTCCCTCGCAGGAGGTAGCCACTGATAGCTATCAACCCGATGACGATCGGGACGAGAGAAGTCAGTGTATTCCAAGCAATAATGGCGGCGAGTACGCCAAGATTGTCCTTCGATATCTTCTTCCACAGCATCTTCAGTCTGCCCATTGAAACCACCTCAAGGTGCTATTTCCGTATTTTCCGCTGCAGCTCGCTCGCAGTAATCATGCCCTGCACACTATATTCGACCTGAAATACGCCAGCGGACAACTGTTTGTCCCTGAGAGTCAACAATTGGCCGATAAAAAGAGGGAGCGCAGAGGCTCCCTCGACTGAAGTTGAAACTCTTCGTAGGACTCAGATATCGGAGCCCGTAGGATAATCGGATCCCGGTTCTCGCACACTAGACACCGTCTCTCGTGCTTGCGATGACGTCGTGGACGCTAACTCCTGTCCGTGCTGCCGCGCGCTTCGCTGAGCGGTTTGGGTAGCGCTCTGAGCCACGTCTTGAGCGACTTGCTGCCCATGCTGCAGAGCTTCCTGGCCAACCTGCTTGGCTTGGTCTTTCAGCTGATCAGCCACCGGTCCCAGCTTCTCGTCTTCGACACGCGTCGTCGGGATCACCATGCCGAGAATAAAGCCGATAGCCATAGCACCTACCGCTAGTCCCAGAGGATTCTCTTGGGCGACGCCGGCCGCCTGCCGGGCAGTCCCCTTGATATCGTCCCCATTCGGTGTCGATCCTGTGATTCGGGAAACCACTTCATCCTTCTTTCCCAAGACCGCATCTCGCTTGTCGGCTATCGCATCTCCAACTCGAGCCTTGACGTCGGTCTTGTATGCCAATGCTTCTACGGTATCTCCCATACGCTGCCGCGTTTCTTCTATCTCCTGCCGGATTTCGCCTGGGTCTTGACCCATTCCACATCCTCCTTAACTGTTTCGACCGTCTGTTCCGGGGTCGGGGGCGTGGCTTGCTTCAGACGAGCTTTAGCCACCAACGCCACGACGCCGGCAATAACCGCATACGCGACCGCCACGATAAGGGCAGCGAGCCATACGTCCATAGTCAGGGCCAGGGCGGCGATAAAGCACGCCGTCAGAGCCCCCAACGCGAAGAGACCGATGATGCCGGCCGCGCCAAACATCCCGATGCCCAAGCCGGCTTCCTTGCCCTTCTGGGTCATCTCCGCCTTAGCCAGATCGAGCTCTTGGCGAACTAATGTCGTAGTCTCTTCCGCTAGCTCACGCATAAGCTCGCCAATGGGCCGATCCTTCAGCTCGGGATCCTGTCCATTCGTCGCTCTGGTTTCAAGGTTATGTGCCATCTCTATCATCTCCGCCTAAAAGCGTTTCTCAGTAGTTGTCTCTGGCGCTATAGGGTTCCGTGCCGTCGTACACATCCGTTCCAGCTCGAAGCGGATCGTCCGCGGTTTCCGCCTCTGAAGCGGGGACGATATCGCGATCCACGGCGCCGTAACCACTGGCTCCGTTGTATCCTCGTGCGTATCTCTGTCGAGCGTTCGGACTCGAGTTATAGCCGTTGCTGCTGTAATATCGACTTTCGTACCGCCGGCCACTCGAGGACTTCAGGAAACGCGCGCCCAGAAACCCAAGTGCTATGCCGCCGGCAATGACCACCCACGGCTGCTCTCGACAGAACGACTCGACGTCGGCAAGAATCTCATTCGGATCAGTCTTGGCAAGGTAGCTGGAGAGCTGATCGCCTTTTGCCGCCGCCTGCTCCACAATCCGAGCCGGACCATCCTGCCCTTCGTTCCGAAGTTGCTCACTGGTACTGTGAAGAGCAGTGCTTACTGCACCTACTTGCTCACCGGCCTGGCTGGCACGCTGTCCAACCTGGCCTTTGACTTGCTCGCCCACCTGGTTCTGCACGGTGTGCGCTTTATCGGAAACGTTTTGTTTGGCTTCGTCAGATATCGGTAGCGATTGTGTGACGGAATCGATTGCTTGACTCATTATTCCTCCGTATGTGCTTACTAAACCACTGTCAAGCCGCCTAAAGGCAGAAAGCGTGCCAGACGACTGCACCCTCGGCAAAGGTCGGGTTCAAAGCGCCGCGGCTTGGCGCGCGCGTCAATCGAACACTGGTCGTTGCACTCGAATCCTTGACGGGACCTAGCACGGACAAAAGAGGCTGTGGATCGCAAGCGATCGAACCCGAATTCAGATTCCCTTGATTTCGATTCTGTGGCCAGCTCAGCCCTCCCTCTCAGGGAAATCAGGTCTGTACCCGATTGCGATCGGGGCTAAGCGAGCCTATCCTGCAACTGAGAGACGCGGTCCCAACCGTCTCCGGGAGTGTGCACGTGATGACGACGATCGTTACAGAGCAAGTTCGCTCCAGAAGGAGCAGCGAAACGTCGAGCGTCCCCAGAGAGCTCGGATTGGACGACTATGCACCAAGACTCCTGGGGGCGGCCTTCTTGCTGGTCATCGCTACCAGCCTCGTCAGCGGGCTCCTGATTGCCGCTGGAGTGGGCTCAGACAGCTCAGTAGTCGGAACGGGAAGCGTATCCCGTGTCCTTCTCGATACGTCGAAAAACCTTACCACTGTGCGGATCGGCGTGGTGGGCGATCTGATTACCAGCGCGGGCATCATCGTCCTGGCGGCGCTACTCTATACCGTTCTGCATAGCCAAAGCAGGGTGCTGGCGCTTATCGCGCTGGGCTGGTGGCTGGCAGAAGGAATCATGCTCGCGACGAGTAGGATAGGAGCTCTCGCACTCACCTTTCTCAGCTCCGACTTCGTGCAGGCGGGAACGCCCGCGCATTCTTACTACCCATCCCTAGGAGCGATTCTCTACAACGCCGTATATGTACGCGGATACACAGCGCACATGTTCTTCTACTGCCTGGGAGGACTGCTGTGGTATTACCTCTTCTACAAGTCGAGATACGTACCGCGGGCCATATCGCTATGGGGCATCGCAGCGGTGTCCGTGGGACTGGTCGGAATCGTGTCAGAGTTCTTCAATACGGACGTTCCGACATTGGTGTACATTCCAATCGGGCTGTTTGAACTGGCGATCGGGTCGTGGCTGTTGCTTCGCGGCATACAGAAAGCTCCAGAAGTACTCCAACACGATTAACCCGAGGCTGACATGCGAATGCACCACAAAGGCCAGGGAGATGTCCTCGTGAAACGAGGGGCCGACGCAACGCTCCAGGTATCGCAGGCGAGTTTGGCGGCGCTCTCTCGGCGATGTCCGCCGGCGCTTCGAGCGGGTCACCGGTCTTCTTGAGTATGGGCCCCTCCGCTGCGGTCGACCAGCACCTCGGGACCGCGTCGGCAAATGCGAACCTCTTTCGGGCCTGGGTGGTCAGGCTTTGCGCGAGCGTCAGCCGCGAGGTCAGTTGGCTCCGGCCCCCGCGGTCACCCGGCTCCAATTCCGCGCCATGACCTGACCTCCCGTGACACTCAGTCCGTGGACGGATGAACGAAGCATGATGCCGGAGTATGGGTAGACCAACGGGATGGTGGCGGCCTGGCTCATGGCCAGGGCATCGGCGGCTCGATACAGCCTCGCCCGTTCGCGAGCCCCGTTCGGCGTGTCGATGGCGCCGGCGCGCGCCGTCAAGGCGTCGAATCGGGCGCTGCTCCAGCCGCCGTTATTGTTGGGAGTTCCTGTCTGAAGGGTCTGACTGAGGAAATCCGCCGGATCCGGATGGTCGTCGGACCAGTCAATGGCCGCTATGTCGAAGTTGAGCGCGGAAAGCTGGGCGTCGTAGGCGGCGTGGCCGCGTTGAACCAGCCGCACGTTGACCGCGAGATTCTGGCGCCACTGGGAGACGAGAAAGTCGGCGAGCGTGAGGCTCTGAGAGTCCTGATCAGACATGTACTGAATGGTCGGAAGCCCACGACCCCTGGGGAATCCAGCCTTGGCCAGCAGCCGTCTTGCCATCTTGGGATCGTAGGGCAAACCCGCATGAGGCGAGAACCCGGCCATGATCGGCGGCAGCATCCCAGACGCCGGCCGGGCGAACCCGTGAAACACCACACGAGCCAGGGCGCGTCGATCGATTGACTCGGCAAATGCACGGCGAACGAGCAGATTGTTCCATGGCGCCCGCCTTTCGTTCAGGGTGAGGTAGATCGTCTCCAGCCTCGGAGACCGATGAAAATCCGGTTCTCCGCGCACGCTGAACACCTCTGAGGTGGGGAACTGAATAGATCCCATGATGTCGACCGCTCCCGCCCGGTAGAGCTTGTAGGCCGCGAGCGGCTCCGGAACGAACTGCATGTCAATGCCGGTCAGGCGCGGTCTTCCGGCATAGTAGTAGGGATTCGGCGCCAGCAGCAGCGCGTAGCCGTGCACCCACCGGTCAACCATGAACGGACCGGTGCCGAAGGCGTGGTTGGACCACCCACTAGGGCTGGCGGCCACAGCCTGGGGTGGAACGATGTTGCCCGCCGGCGTGGCCAGGCGCGGGAGGAAGGAGCTACTGGGCCGTACGAGACGTATCTGTATGGTTTGTGCGTCCAGGATCTGTATCCCTGACGCGCGCCTGGACGCTCCGGACGTGACCGCGGCCGCGCCTTGAATGTCGTTAAGGAGCACGTGGCCCGAGAAGTTCCGGAACTGAGGGCTGAGCGTCCGGTTGAGGGAGTAGGCGACATCTCGCGCGGTCAGCAAGGCTCCATCGCCGAAACGAACGTTGGGCCGGAGATGAAAGGTGAACACGCGCCCGTCGCGGCTGATCGTCCAGCTCGAGGCACAGTCGGGCAGCAACCTGAACCTGGGCCCGAGGCGGACAAGCCCGCCGAAGATCAGGTTGGTGACCAGGCGGGTGTTGAAGTCGCCCTCCTGTGCCGGATCAAGGCTTGCCAGGTCGGAGACGCCTTCATTAGACCAGTACAGAACGTCTGCGGCGGGTGGAGCCGGCGATGCCAGGGGGTGGACCGACAGCATGAGCGCGGAGGTGCCGGCCACGAGCGCGACCGCGAGCACCACCACCAGCCAGAACTGCGGCTTAGGAACCGTTCCGAGGATGCCTTGTTTCACGCTTTTCCCGGCACCGGCGAGGATACGGCCCAGCGGGCGCGGCGACCGCCCCCACCCGGGAGTGGGGTTCCGGGCTACGAAGGTGACGGGCCGATCACGCTTTGGTGCAAATGCCGACTTCATCTTACGCCCCCTTGACCTGCTTTGCCAGGCCGTAGTCTGAACGACCGGAAAGGGGTGAGAGGCTTTGAAGCCTTCTCACCCCAGGCGGACCGAACTTCGGGTCTTATGCGGCACGCTCCTCGCCGGCGTCGATCTCGACCGGCTCGAGCTGAGCGGTCCGGGAGCGGCCGCCGGGCCACCACATTCGATCGCCGAGGATGGCGGCGGCACTCGGCACCAGGAATGACGCCATCACGAGGGAGGCGAGCAGGATGCCGCCGGCCAGCGCGAAGCCGAGCTGGATGCTAGCCGGGTCGCCGGCTAATACAAGGGAAGCGAACGTTCCGGCCAGGATCACGCCGGCTGCCGCAACCGTCGGGGCCCCGTGGTGAATAGCTTCCGCGGTTGCCTCACGGCCATCGCGGCCGCCGTCGTGCTCTTCCCGAATCCGCGAAGCCATCAGGATGTTATAGTCGGTCCCGAGCGCGACCACGAACAGGTAGATGACGATAGGGATGAAGAACAGGGTGCCGGACTCCCCGCCGACGATCTGGAAGGCAATGACCGTGGAGCCCATGGTGGCGGCGAACCCGAGGGACACCGAGGCCAGGAGCACGAGCGGAGCCACGACGCTGCGCAGCAACACCAGCAAGATCAGCGCGATCAGGAGGCCGGCAACGGGGAAGATCACCTTGAAGTCGTGGTTCATCGCGGCTCTCATGTCGACTATCGAGGAGGTTTCGCCGCCAACGTAGGCAGTGATGCCTGGCACGGCATGATGAGCGGCCGCGCGGATAGGTCCCTGCACATTGGTCAGAGACGCGGTGGAGGTGGCGCCGCCGGACAGGTACACGTCAACTTCGGCGCCGGTTCTGCCGGCAGCGAGCTTCGGCGGGAGCACGTGGGCCACACCGGCGGTGTGTGCCATCGTGCCTTCAAAGGAGGCCAGCAGGGCTGGAGTCAACGGGGTACGGCTCTTGAGAAAGATCGTGGTCGGCGCGGAAGCGCTGGCGGGGAACCCGGTCTGCAGGACTTTGGTGGCCCGAGCGGACGGCGTGTTCGACGGATTCATGTGGACGGGGTTGTAATCGGCGGTGTAGGTGGCGAGACCGGCTACGAACAGGATCAGCAGGCCGCCAGAGGCGAGGAGGAACCGACCGGGATGGCGGCCGACGGCCTGACCCAGGCGGCGGGATCTGGCGCTCTTCGGCTCACGCCGCCAGTTCTGTGAGGGCCAGAAGATCTTGGGGCCGATGAGCGACAAGATCGCTGGTATCAGCGTCAGGGCCGCCAGCAGCATCAGGGCGACGGCGATCGACAGGCCGGGGCCGAGGGACTGGAGGAAGCCGAGCTCGGCCAGCAGCAGGGTCATGAAGGCGGCGATGACGGCCAGGGCCGAGGAGGCGATGACCTTACCCACTCGCTCGACAGCGACCATCAGGGCCTGCTTGCTGGAATCGCCGGCACGGAGGCGCTCCCGGTAGCGGAACAGCAGGAAGAGGATGTAGTCGGTTCCTATCCCGAACAGCACCACGATCAAGAGATAGCCGAGAAGCGTGCCCACCTGGAAGTGGAGCATGGTGGCCAGAGCAGCGACCACAGACTGGGCGACGGTGTATACCAGCACAATCGCGGCGATGGGGAACAAGGCTGCGATCGGGCTGCGGAAGATGAAGCCGACGAGAGCCAGGATCAGGAAGATGGTGGCGAGCATCGTGATCATCTGACCGCTCTGGCCGGCGGCGTCGCTGTCGGCCTGGGTCGCCGCGTCACCCATGAGGCCGGCCACCAAGGGGTTCCCTGGAGGAGCCGCGAGGCTTCAGCACGCAGCGGTTTCACGGCGGGGTCGTTTGCCTTGTCGCCGTATTTGCCGGTCAGGACCACCGTCGCCAGCTGCACCTTGCCGTTCGGAGAGATGAGAGCCGGGCTGGTGGCCAGGGTTTCGACTTGCGTGATGTGGGCAGCTTTCAGGTCCGCCGTCACGGCGGCCACGGTTTGGCGGTCAGTCGAGGTCAGCGCGCCGCCGTCGCGACGGCTGAAGACAAATGTCGCTGTGGCGTTGGTCGAGCTGGGGAACATGTGCTGAGCGAGGTTAGTCGCCTTGGAGAATTCGGAGGACTTCGGCAGGAAACTGGACTGGTCCGAGTTCGTAACGGAGGCGAGCTTCGGGGCCGTACCGACGATGGCGACCGCGGCGATCACCCAGAAGGCAATGACGTACAGCGGATGGTTCACGACAAAATGGGCGAGGGGTCGAAGCGGGTTCATAGAGGTTCTCCGGTTTTTGGGGTTTTGGGGGGACTGGGTTCGCCGGGGCTTCGCGTCGTCTACTTCCGTCCGTCTAGCCGTGCCGATCATGGTGCGATCCTCTCTTGGGGGGTTTATGTGGCCGTGTCCTGCCCTTCACAGACATCATCCGGCTCCGAACAGTACTTTTCCTTCGGTCAGACCGCCATTTTGGCGGAGACAAACGCGCAGAGGCGAGTAGAGCATATCGCCGCTGTTTCCTGCGACAGATGACGTAGGGCGTCCCTATTTTCCTTGCAGCGCGTTGTATGGTTTAGACACAACAGGTTGCGGCGGCGACGAAACATTGATTGGAGGTATGCATGGGTGCTACGGCACTTGCGCAGCGGCTGATCTCTCATACAGGCGCGGCAGTGTGCCGCTCCGGACCGAAAAGGCGCAGCATCGGCGCTATGGCACTGCTGGCCGGATCTCTCGTAGCTGTAAGCCCGGCGTCCGTTCCGGTTGGGCTTGCCGCCGGAACCTCACAACCTTCCCGCCACGTGACTCTATGGTTCGCGAATCGCGCAATTCGAGGCTCGACGGCATTCCTGACCGGGAAGGGCTGGCTGCCCCGGCAGCAGGTACGGCTTCGGTTCTCGCAGCTTCTCTACTCGAGCACGCCATTTCAAAAGGGGCTGCCGGCCATCACGGGCATCGTGGTGCAAGCGAACTCGTTCGGCCGGTTTCGTGTCGCCCTGCCGGGACGAGCGCCATGCAACATTCTCGCTTCGGTCTCGGCCGGCACTCTTTCGAGCCGGCTCCTACCGGTGGCTCGCCCCCACGTGTTCTGCCACGAATACCCAAGTCCAAACCCGCCCGTTCACCGATTCAGTGTTCTGACAGGGCGGTATGTCCGGTCTACCTTCTTCGGTCACGGCTGGTCGCGCCCGTACACTCTTGGTCTCTGGTGCAGTAGCGGCGAGCAACCGCAGTTATCGCGGAAACGGGCAGTTGCCATCGCCCGCCGGAACGTGCAAGCGGCACAGTCCACTCCCGCGACGGCTCACCTCGGAGGCACTCCCTACGGGCTTGCCGGGATCTGTGCAACCGTGTGGCAGGTCGTCCTACGCGGGACTCGCGTGCCGCACTACGGGACGGGACACGCGGTCGTGATTATCCTCGCCCGGACGTCTATCGAGGTAAGTTCCGGAACAGTCGTGGCCTCGTGGTATGGCCCCTGATCGCGGCGTTGGTCTCGGTGGATTTGATGAGGGTCAGCAGCTAATACAACCGATGGGCGTGCCAGCAGATCAGGCTGCCTGAGGCCCGCACTGCGCAGCCGAAATTGCTGCCGACGCTTACCTGGGTGAACTTGCCTGGGGGAGGTGTCGCCTCGCCTCCGCTGTTAAAGCCCCAGCAGGCCAGCCTCCCTCCTGTCCGTACCCCGCACGCGAAGGTGCCGCTGCCGCTGGCGCTGACCTGAGTGAAGCTGCCCGACGGAGGCGTTGCCTGACCGAAGGCATTGTCTCCCCAGCACGCTACGTCCCCGTTGGTCCGTACACCACAGGGCGACCGAGAGCCGATACTGACCTGTGTGAACGTCCCCGAGGGAGGCGTCGTATCGCCGCTAACGTCAAGGCCCCAGCAGGCCAGAGTGCTGTCAGTACGTACGGCACAGGCCAGTCCTGCGCCCGTGCTCACCTGGGTGAACTTTCCAGAAGGAGGTGTCGCCTCACCGTTATCGTTACCGCCCCAGCACGACACGCTGCCATCGGCCCGTACAGCGCACCGGAATCCGGCCGCACTGACGTCTGTGAATTTGCCCGAAGGCGGCTTTGTGGGGTGCTGGTCGTTGCTGCCCCAGCACGCCAACCTGCCGCCGATCCGCACGGCGCAGAACGAGAACCAATCACCGCTGACCTGCTTAAACGTTCCGGACGGGGCAATCACCTCGCCGAAGGAGTTTGCGCCCCAGCAAGCCAGTCTGTGATTGGTTCTCAGTGCGCAGGCCGAGTAATACTGACCCGTGCTGACCTGCGCGAATTTGCCAGAGGGCGGCTTTAGGGTGTTGAAGAGCCAGCACGTTACCCTGCCGGATGTCCTCAAGGCACACGCGGTCCCAGCCGCCGCGCTGACCTGAGCGAAGGTGCCCAAAGGAGGTTCTTTGTCGTTGAGGCCCCAGCAGACCAGCTTGTAATTGGTTCGCACCGCGCACGCGAAGCTGTTGGCGGCCGTCACCTGGCGGAACGTGCCCGAAGGAGGAGTCGATCGACCCAATAACGTGCTACCCCAACAGGTTAGTTTGCCGGTGGTCCGTATTCCGCACGCGAACTCCCATCCGGCACTGACCTGACGGAATCTACCCGACGGCGGTGTTGCTTGGCCGGCGTCGTTCACGCCCCAGCATGCCAGGTTGCCACTGGTCCTCACGGCGCACGCAAAGGCTAAACCAGTACTGACCTGCTTGAACGTGCCCGAAGGCGGGTACAGCTCGCCGAATTCGTTGCCGCCCCAACATGCGAGACTGCCGTCGATCCGAACTGCGCATGGGGTACCGCTAGTGGCGCTAATCTGTATGAATTTGCCCGAGGGGGGCGTCGGCACGCCATTCCAACAGGCCAAACTCCCGTCAATCTTCAAGGCGCATGTACCGCTGATTTGGGTAAATCGCCCGGCGGGAGGCCTGGGCGCCGCAGCGGAGCTCGGCGTGCCGACATCTACCGGCCAGCATGCTATCATCCCGTTGGGCCTGAGGCCGCACCCCAACCCATCACTCGCGCTAATTTGCGTAAAGACGCCCCTCACCGACGGCTTCGCCATTGATTGAGAGGCCAGGACCTGGTGCGCGGAGACCCCGGTCAGCGGCAAGGCGAAGGCAGACAGGGCAAGAGCGAGGCAAAGACGACCCGCAAAAGGCCGGGCGTGACCATTTCCTGAAGCTGTACGGCAAGAACTCAGATCCACGATAGCCTCCTATATCGCTGGGTGGGTGTCAACCCGGTGTAGCGAAAGAAGGTCCGTGACGGCTTCGCCCCACTCCATCGGGGCATCGACTCGCCTAGCAACGAAGTCTATACCCGCCGCCAACTCTTCTCCAACCACAGGAGGGTTTTGCCAGGCGTAGGCTCATATCAGAACGCGACAGGGATTATGCAAGTTGGTCGAGCGACGACGGTTGTCGGGTTTACGGTTCTCGGTCCGCGGTTTACGGTTCGCGGTAGAGGACTGCGGCACCCCCCTTCGGCAGTGCTTCGGCTCATGCGATGGTCGCCGTGAGACGTGGAGGACAGTGGCCGGGGTCAGTCCAGTGGGCGGCGCCGCGCCGTGATTTGCTGTGTGTTGAAACCGAGCCAGTGCATTCTTCCGAGGTGTCTGCCGTGTTCCACCTTCATGCAACGGTCCATCACGACGATCAGGCCGTCATCGCGGGCAATCTCGGCGCCCTCGCGGCTGACGACGCCGTACTGCAGCCACAGCACCTTGGCGCCAATCGACGCCGCCTCACGGGCGATCGCCGGAACGGCGGACGGGCTGTCTAAACACGTCGACCACGTCGACGGGAAATGGTATGTCGCCGAGCGACGGGTAGCTGGTCTCGCCGAGTATCTCGTTTTCCCTGGGATTGACGGGGACGATGCGATATCCGTGGCGCTGCAGGTAGAAGCCGACGAAATGGCTGGAGCGGAGCACGTTCGGGGACAACCCGACGACGGCAACGGTGTGGAGGCCCAGCAAGACGTGCCTGATGGTATTCTCGTCCTGGTATGGAGCGAGGTCGAAATCGACAGTATCGCCGGTGGACGTGGTCGTGACCGGCTCCGACGGCGAGTCCGGGTAGGCAGTCACCGACGTGTTCCTGATGCCTGCAAGGCGGCGGCGGCGCCAGAGCGTTCTTTGACCTGTTTCACGCCACGACCTCCGGATCACGCTCAGGGTCGGGTACCGATGCCGGAATCGGCGGAACGGATTCGTGGGCTGCGGCTGCGGCGGACAGGCCCTTGTCGAGGTCCCACAGCAGATCGTCGATCGACTCGAGACCGACGGAGAGCCTGATAGTTCCCGGCGTAATGCCGGCGCCCTGAAGCTCGTCGTCGTTCAGCTGACGGTGAGTGGTGCTCGCTGGGTGGATTACCAGGCTCTTGGCATCGCCGACGTTGGCGAGGTGACTCCACAGGTCGAGCGCCTCGATGAAGCGAGTGCCGGCGGCGCGGCCGCCTTTGAGGTCGAAGGAAAAGACTGCCCCCGCCCCAAGGGGAAGATACTTGCTCGCCAGCGATTGATAGGGACTGGTCGGCAGCCCCGGGTAGCGAACCCTCTCGACCATCGGATGGGACTGCAGATGTCCAGCGACGCTCAGGGCATTCTCGACGTGCCGCTCCATGCGCAATGAGAGCGTCTCCAGGCCCAATAAAAACAGGAACGCATTGAAGGGACTCAGGGCCGCGCCGAGGTCGCGGAGGGACTCGGCGCGGAGCTTCATCAGGAAGCCATAGGTACCGAACGTCTCGTGAAAGGCCAGGCCGTGATAGGCCGGTGACGGGTCAGCGACTACGGGAAACCTGCCATTGGACCAGTTGAACCGGCCCGATTCGACGACAACGCCACCGATGCTCGTGCCGTGACCACCAATGAACTTGGTGGCGGAATGCACGACGATGTCGGCGTCCCAGTCGAGCGGCCGGCAGAGGTACGGGGTGGCAAAGGTGTTATCGACTATCAGAGGTATGCCACGTTCGTGAGCCAGAGCGGCAACCGGCTCGAGATCGAGCACGTTGCCACCGGGGTTGCCGATGGTCTCACCGTAGAGGGCCTTGGTGGTGTCGCGAACCGCGCTTCGCCAGGCGTCGAGATCATCGGGATCGACGAACGTCAGTTCTACCGACAGCTTGCGCAGCAGATGCTTCAGCTGGGTGACCGAACCTCCATACAAGGCCTGAGAGGCGACGACATGATCGCCGGGCTGGAGCATGGTGAAGAAGACGGCAGCCTGTGCCGCGAGGCCGCTGGCGAACGCCACGGCCCCAGCTCCACCTTCCAGGCTGGCTATTCGTTCCTCGAGCGTGGCGACCGTCGGGTTCATGATACGGGAGTAGGTGTTGCCGTACTCCTGGAGATTGAAGTAGGCAGCGGCCGACTCAGTGTCCTCGAAGACGTAGCTCGTCGTCTGGAATATGGGGACAGCACGCGCTCCGGTATAGGGATCGGGGCGCTGTCCCGCGTGGATGGACCGGCTGTCAAAGCCGAACTCGTGTCTGGTTTTAGTCAATGCGATGAAGTCCAGAGCCCGTACTTGGCCGCGGTGAGACAGATCTCTTTATGAGACGGATCCCTTTATAGGTGGGAACGGTAGCGGTCACAGTCATTATTGCAGCGTGTGGGAGCCGGCATCTCATGTTGGTATGTTGTGTCATGCCATTTCTACGATCGCTCTCGATCGAGCCGCGCGGTGAATCGCGCGGCGAGTATCCGTTCAGCATAGACGCGCTCTGCGGACTGGGGACGCTCGAGTTTCCCACGCCCGTGACGTTCTTCGCGGGAGGGAACGGCACTGGAAAATCGACGCTGCTCGAAGGTATTGCCGCGGGCGTCAGCTCGGTCCCGGTACGGGGAGACGACGCGCTTACCAGGATGATGACGGTCGAGGCCGAGCGGCTGGCGTCACACCTGACATTCCAATGGAACAAGAAGACCAAGCGAGGATTCTTCCTGCGGGCGGAGGACTTCTTCGACTACAAGAAGTCCATCATTGCCTCGATGGCAGAACTCGAGGCGGCCGAGCGGGGATTCGCCGGAGAGCTCAGCGGTTATGGTCTCGAGCTGGCTCAAGACAGCCTTCGCGGTCAGCGCGCGGCGCTGGCCAACAGATACGGCGAGAACCCCGACGGGATGTCGCACGGCGAGAGCTTCCTCAGCTTCTTCCAGGCTCGGTTCACCGGTCCGGGCTTGTATCTTCTGGACGAGCCCGACACGGCCCTATCTCCGCAGTCGGTCTTGGGGCTGATTACACTCCTCAAGGAGATGGTGGGCCGGGGCGCCCAGCTCCTCATCGCGACGCACAATCCGATCTTGCTGGCGTTTCCTGATGCCACACTGATTAGCTTCGACCACTCTCCCGCGGCGCGCGTGGAGTATGACGACCTCGATCAGGTCACACTGATGAGGGATTTCTTGAGCCGGCCTGGGGCGTATTTGAGGCGGTTGTGAAACTCGCCCATACCTTTCCAAGTAGGAGAGCCCGGTTCAGGCGCAGCTAGCCGGCCCGTCGATCGGAGGCGGAGCTTTGCCCGGTCGCGTAGAGATTCTGGAGGAAGGACTCTATGAGGGGTTTTTGCTTCTCCTCTTCCAACAGGAACGAGTCGTGACCGTACGTGGCCGGAATCTCGTGATGGTCGGCGGCCTTGCCGGCGGCCTGAAGGGCATGCAGAAGCTCCAGCGAATCCTTGGTAGGGTACAGCCAGTCAGAGGAGAAGGAGATCAGCAGGTACTGGGCCATCGCCGAGCTCATCGCTCGGGCGAGGGAGCCGTTGCCATACGTGCGAGCCAGATCGAAATAGGTGAGGGCCCGCGACAGGTGCAGATAGCTGTTGGCGTCGAACCGTCCGGCGAAACGTTCCAGCCTGGTGGCGCAGATAGCTTTCGACCTGAAAGTCGGGGCTATCCAGGGAATACGAGTAGCCGTCCCGATCCTGCAGACGGCGGTCGAACTTGGCGTCCATCGAGACGTCCGAGAGATAGGTCACATGACCGACCATCCGCGCGATGCCGATTCCGGCGGAGGGCTGCCGTCCAGTGCCGTAGTAGGCTCCTCCCTGCCAGTCGGGGTCGGCCATGATGGCGTTACGCGCAATGGCGTTCCACGCCACGCCGCGAGAGTCGAGGTGTGCCGTGCTGGCGGTGGTGATGCATCCTCGAATGCGGTCGGGATAGGCGACGGTCCACTCGAGCGCCTGCATGCCGCCCAGTGAGCCTCCGGCGGCGGCAAGGAGGGTAGAAATCTCTAGCTCGTCCAGGAACATCGCTTGGGCACGGACCATGTCGGAGACGGTTATAACGGGGAAGTCGGGGCCGTACGGCTCGCTGGTGGAGGGATTGATGGCGGCCGGGCCTGTCGAGCCCCGGCAGCTCCCGATGGTGTTGGTGCAAATGACGCAGTAGCGATCTGTATCGAACGCTTTACCGGGACCAATAAAGCCGTCCCACCAGCCGAGGCCGCTCCGCGCTGAGATTCCGCGCTCTTCAGCCACCATGCCGTCGACGGCCGACGGGGCGTCCACCTCCGAGCTCCAGCCCGCCGCGTGGGCGTCACCACTGAGCGCGTGGCAGACCAGGACGACGTTGTCGCGCTCAGACGCGAGGTTGCCGTACATCTCGTATGCGATACGCACGTTGGTCAGCGACCGACCGCTGTCCAGCGGGAGTGTTCGCGGCAGATCGACGTATCGTGTGGACACGATGCCGGCGGAGCCCCGGCCGTCGATGTTGGTCATCTACTATTGTGACAGTTGTCAGGGGGGACAGCGGTGAGTGGTGGAAGACGGTAGACGGTAGACGGTAGACGGTACACGGTACACGGTACACGGTTAACGGTCCTCAAAGGGTGGACGGAAGATTGGGACCGCCCGTGCCCGGCGCTGTCGGCCGGGCACGGGCTAGCTAGTTCCAATGGGCTCGGACGTTGGCCGCCTTATCGCGCCAACCCAGCTCATAGGTCTCGGGCCGGCCATGACGGGTGGCCGGCTATCCGGTTAGCCCCGAGGCAGTACCTTGATGGTCTTGTAGCGGATGCCCCAGTTGAATGCTTCGCCGGACGTAGCGAACGCCAGGTCAATGTGCCCCCACCCTATGGCGCCGCCGATATCGTGCACGGTTCCGTGACCGTAGCCAGGGACCCATAGGCGGGTCAGGAGGGGAAACTGCGGCAGGTAGGCGGCGACAGTGCCATAGGCAACCGGGGTTCCATCATAGGCAACCGGCCCGCCGTCCATAGCGTTGTTGCAGGGGCAGTACGCGGTGGTCATCACCCTTACCCATCGACCCGGAACCCCGGGACGGAGATACCGGCGAAGGACCCACCTATTGTGCGAGTAGCACGACGCGTGCGTGCGGCAGTATTCCAGCCAGAGCTGGTGTCTCAGGCGGTGGTGGGTAGCCAGACAGGTCGGCTGGTGGGCACACCAGTCCTGCCAGGCAGTTCTGGCATGCGAAGGCTTGGGGGCAGGCGCGGCGCCGGCCGTAGCCGGCGCCACTACGGCCACCAACCCAAGTAGGGCTAACGTTGCGATGAGCGGCTTGACATACTTTTTCAAACAAGACTCCTCTCGAACACGCGCGGACACGGACCGGGTTCGCGAACGGGGCGCTGGGCGCACGCCTAGACGGAACGACTCCGTTCGGGTTCGGTCCTTGGGCAAAGGTCCGAACCTGGGCCAGTGATCTCGTGGCCGATGTCACCGGCTCTTGCGAGCTGCCGCCAGAAGATTGGTATTTGGCGACGGGTGACCGACGGTTGGCAAAGGGTCCCAAGAGAGAGAATCCAAGCCGGAACTTGAGGCACCGGCTTGGCCCTGGCGAAGCGATTAGCTCAGCCTGGAAGGCCAAACGTCAAGGCTGCGAGACGCGTTTCTGTTGTCCCGTCACTGTATCATGGCCATCACGGCCCGAGGAGTATTCATTCGGTTTTCATCATCAAGGCGGCTGGGGCGGCCGCAACGGGAGCCGAAATGGCGATCGCCCTCCGGCGGCATACCCGTCCATGAGACGATTCGAGGCCGGGCGGAAGTCAGAACGTTCGGGTCACCTTATGCAAGCCCTCAGGTCGGTCGGGGTCGAAGCCGCGCTGGCGGGCGAGATGAAGCGCAAACTGCTGCATGGGTAAGATCGTCAGAAGGGGCGCGAGGTGCTCGGGATCGAGACTGCCGATATCGAGACGTAACCCATTCATCTCAGGAGCATCGCCGTTCCCGAGCAGCAACACATCGGCGGCGCGGCCGGCCAGCTCCTGGAGGACCGGCCGCATGGCCCCGGCGGTACCTCCGGCCGGAACAATCGCAATCACGGGGAAGCCTCGGTCGACCATGGCATTAGGCCCGTGCATCAAGTCGGCAGCGCTAAAACCATAGGCTGGTATGCGCGTCGTCTCAACGATCTTGAGCGCGGTCTCAAGGGCGGACGGGAAGTTGTACCCCCGGCTGGTTACCAGAATCTGCTCGGCGAATCGGTAACGTGTCGCGATCCGTGAAAGCTCCATCTCGCGCTCGAGAACGATCTGGGCACGAGACGGAAGGTCATCCGCATCGACTCCATCTCTCCCCGCCAGTGACTCGATCAGCAAATAGAGCGTCAGCAGCTCGGCAGTATAGGACTTGGTAGCCGCGACAGCCAGCTCTTGGCCCGCCATCACGTCGATGTGAAACTCCACCACCTCCGCGAGCGGAGAGCCGGGGGCGTTGGTTACCGCGACGGTCACAGCTCCGGCGGAGCGGGCGCGCTCGGCCGGCAGGACCAGATCCGGCGACGACCCCGACTGGCTGATGGCGATCAAGAGAACCCCGTCGAGCTTCTGCCGGGACTGATAGACGGTACTGGTGGATGGGGACATCAGCCCAGCCGGCAGGCCGAGACGAGTTTCGACGAGATACTTGGCATAGAGAGCCGCGTGGTCCGAGGTGCCCCGGGCCAGAAAGAGGACAAATCGAGGGCGTCGTCTTTCGACCGCCGCGGCCACCTCGGCAATCCCGTGCCGCCCGTCGGTCAGTATGCGACGGTATACGGCGGGCTGCTCGGCAATCTCACCTGCCATTGTCCGGCCGAGTGCTGTCATCTCGCCCGCCTGCAGGATGGTCATGCCCGGGCCGGCTTTGCTGCCTCCGTGGGGATGGGCTGCTCCCCGTCGTAGAGGTAGCAGCGCACCATATGACCGGGACGAACCTCAAATAATGGGGGCGTCAGCTGCCGGCAGCGGTCCATGACGGCAGGGCAGCGATTGGCGAAGCGACACCCCGGTTTGGGGTTGATCACCGTCGGGATCTCGCCCCGTGCCTCGATGCGGTGCTTCCCGGATTTGGACCGCGGCTTTGGCACGGCACTGAGGAGCAGCCGGGTATACGGGTGCAAGGGATCGGCCATGACCTGCTCGCTCGGCGCCGTTTCCATCAGCTGCCCGGCATAGAGGACGAGAACCCGGTCGGCCAGGTAGCGAGCGCTGGCCAGGTCATGCGTTATGTAAAGATAGGAGAGGCCCTGCTCGTCGCGTAGCCTGGCCATCAGGTTCAGGATGCCCATGCGGATCGAGACATCGAGCATGCTTATAGGCTCGTCGGCGAATACGACTTCGGGGCTCACCGCCAGCGCGCGGGCGAAGGAAACGCGCTGCCGCTGTCCGCCCGAGAGCTGATTAGGCAGTTTGCGAGCCACCTCGTCGGGAGGAATCAAACCGACAGTCGTCAGGATTTCCGTCATCCGATCCCGGGTCTCGTGTCGATTGTGAGTACGCTTGTGGACGATAAGCGGGCGCTCAATGTGGTAGCCGACGGTCTTGACGGGATTCAGCGAACCGAAGGGATCCTGGAACACCATCTGCACGCGGCCGCGATACTGAAGCAGCTGCCGCCGTCCGTGTAGCTTGAGCACGTCCTGACCGTGAAACATGGCGGTACCGGCCGTGGCGGGGTACAGTCCGGACAGAACACGCGCAATCGTGCTCTTACCGCTGCCGCTTTCTCCGACCAACGCGAGAATCTCGCCCCGATGCAGAGTGAAGTTGACGTCGTCGACGGCGTGGACAAATTTCTTCTCGCCACCCCAGAAGCCACCACCGGCCCGAAACAACTTGGTCAGTCCCCGGACGTCAAGGATGACGTCGGATTTGGGCGATGGAGTGGTGGTCATGTGACCGCTGCCCCGGAGCGAGATACATCGGCGAATTTCAATAGAGGTGACATGCTACCCAGTGGCCCGGCGACATCTCTTTGAGCTCGGGCACGACTGTGGTCTGGAGTTGATAGAGCTCGGCGTTGTCGCGAACGCACCGCGGACAACGAGGGTTGAAGCGGCAGCCGTCGGGGGGCCGCACGAGATCCGGAGGCGAACCGGGTATACCCTCTAGCCGGGTCTTTTCGCCGTCAATCGAGGGGAACGAGTTCATCAGGCCCAGCGTGTACGGGTGCAGTGGATGCTCGAGCAGCTCATCTGCGGCCGCGACCTCGACCAGCTTGCCGGCGTACATCACGGCAATGCGATTTGACAGCTCGACCAGCAGCGACAGGTCGTGCGTGATGAAGAGGATGGCAAAGCCGAATCTCGTCTGGAGGTCCTGGATCTGCTGGAGGATGTCGCGCTGGACCACCACGTCGAGTGCGGTCGTCGGCTCGTCCATGATCAAGACCTCGGGGTTGAGCGCCAGAGCCATGGCTATGACGGCGCGCTGGCGCATCCCGCCGGACAGCTGATGAGAAAAGCTCTTGAGGCGGCGGGGCTCGATACCGACCAGCTCGAACAGCTCTGCGGCCCGAGCGCGAGCCTGGCGGTCGGATATCTTCTCATGGGCCTGCAATGCGTCAACCAGTTGGGCGCCGATAGGAATCACGGGATTGAGCGCGTTCATGGCGCTCTGGGACACGAGCGACACCTTACGCCAGCGAAATTGGCGGAGTTGCGACGGCGAGAGCGCCAGAACATTCTGGTCGCGGAAGCGCAGTGTTCCGCCGGTAATGAAACCTGGGTCCTTGATCAGTCGCATAATGGCGTGAGCAATGGTGCTTTTGCCGCAGCCCGACTCACCCGCCAGACCAAAAATCTCACCGGAGGTAAGGGAAAACGAGACGTGGTCGACGGCATGAGCGGGGCCGCGAGGCGTCATGTAGTCGACGCAGAGGTCGCGAATCTCGAGGACCGCTTCGGCGCCAGGAGGCGAACCTGGGATGGCCTTGACGTTCTCCTTCTCGACCGACCCGGATACCACACTCACTCGGCGGCTCCGAGGCCGGCGCCGGCCTCGACCGGCTGGACGGAAGGCTTCTGCTTGGCGGGACGGGGCGCTTTGATCTTCCGCAGCCGCGGGTTGGCTATGGCATCCACCCCGTTGTTCATGAAGATCATGGCCATGACCGTCAGGGCGATGGCGCAGCCGGGGAACACGAAGCACCACCACTGACCGTTAAACAGAACACCCTGAGCATTGGCGAAATTCAGCATCGTGCCCCACGTCACCTGAGACTGGGCGCCGAGGCCGAGGAAGTCGAGAGCGCTCTCGGTCAAGATTGCGCCCATGGTGGAGAGGATCACGGTATTGACCGTCAAGGCCAGCATGTTCGGCAAGATATCGCGGAATATGATGTGCATCTTGGACTCGCCGTTGACGACCGCGGCGTCGACGAAGTCGCGGCTGCGCAGCGAGAGCGTTTGGGCGCGCATGACCCGCGCGCCCCACGCCCAGCCGGTAAAGGTTAGGATCGCGGTCATTCGCAGGGCGATGGCAACGGTCTGGTCGTTGCTGAGTGGAATATAGGCGCCAATGACGATCAGAAGTGGGAGCTGCGGGATGATCAGGAAGATGTTCATCACCATGCTTAGGAAATCGTCGATCCAGCCACCGATGTAGCCGGCGATCATCCCCACCACGATCGCTATCACCGTGATCGCAATGCCCGTCATTACGCCGACTGCCAGGCTGAACCTCGCGCCATAGAGTGTTTGAGAGTAGATGTCCTGGCCGGCCGAATTCGTGCCGAACGGGTGGCCAGGGCTGGGACCGATGCTCATGGGACTTGTCATCGCGGTTGGATCGATGCTGGTCAGAAGCGGCGCGCAGATCGCCGCCAGGATGACGAGCACCAGGATAATCGTGCCCAAGAGCGAGAGCTTGGTCCCAATCAGCGTGAGAAACCAGCGAGGAACGAACTTGCCAAAGCGACGCTGCCGCTTGACCAGCGCCAGTTCGGCGTCCGGATCCACCAGGGGCATTACGGGGGTCTGTTCTTCCTCAAACTCAGCAACGACCCCATGCATGGACATGTACCTGGCTCCCTTAGGCGTCTATTACAGAATTCCGCGATCGACGAGGGTTGTTTTCTACACGCACTCAGTTACTCCCGCTTCTCACGCCCACTCGTGGGTCGAGAAACGAATAGGCGATGTCGGCTAAGAAGTTTGCCAGAAGCATCGCCACGGCGATGATAAAGAATAGTGCCTGCATCAGGGGGTAGTCACGCGCCAGCACGCTGTTGACGAGCTGGTAGCCAAGTCCGGGATAGGAGAATATGTTCTCGATCAGTACCAGACTGGTCAGGGCGTATCCCAGAGAAATTGCCAAGCTGGTCACCTGAGGCAGGAGCGCGTTCCGGGCCGCATACATGAACATGATGCGCGGCGTCGAAAGGCCTTTTGCTTCCGCCATCGTCACGTAGTCCTCGGAGAGGGTGTTGATCATGACGGCCCGCATGCCAAGGAGCCAGCCGCCGATACTGGCCAGCATTAGGGCAAGCAGCGGCATGAAGGCGTGGTCGGCCACCGAGGAGATGAAGCCCCAGGTCCACCCTGGCTGCACGGTGTCGTCGTAGGAGTGGTACAGGGGGAACCAGCCGAGCTGGCCGCCCAAGAAGTACAGGATCAGCATAGCCAGGAAAAACGCCGGGAACGACTGGGTGAACATGGTAAAAGGCGTCGCTACCAAGTCGAATGGCTTGCCTCGCCACCACGCGGCGACCACGCCCATAATCGTGCCTATCAGGAAGGCCAGCAATGCCGAGGTTCCGGCCAGGAACAGCGACCAGGGAAGCGCGCTGCCGATGATGGTGTTCACCGAGGTTGGAAACTGACTGAACGACACGCCGAAGTCGAGGTGAGAGAGGTTGGCCAGGTACTGGAAGTACTGCAGCACTATGTTTTGATGCTGCGGGTCAAATATGGGTCTGAGCGGGTCGATGATGTGAGGGTTCTGCTGAACCATCGCCTGATGGGTGATGATAAATGACTGCAGGGGATTTCCCGGGAGCAGCCGCGGCAGCAGAAAGTTCAACGTGATCGCGACCCACAGAGCGATGAGGTAGAAGCCGAGGCGTCTGAGCAGGTACTGCATTCTCTACCTTCCCGTTCTCTACCTTACTATCGGCACTCGCGGCTATCCTGAGCATCGGGTGCGGACTTGAATCGTCAAGCCTGTCCGGCTGAAGACGGCGGCGATGACACTCTACAGATCGTCGCCCTGGATTCTACGCCCGTGTTTTGGAAGGTCGATACCTTTCGAGGTTTTTTGGCTCGGGTTAAAAGCGCCGGTGGTGGGCTTTGGAGCGACACCACCGGCGCTCTTCTCATACTGCTTGTGCCTTACGAGGGCCTGAGGCTGGTCAGAATCTTGACGTCGTCAGGATACGTATAGCCAGGGCCGTATGCGTAGTAGTTCTTGGCGGTGGGGAAGCCCTTGAAGTGCAAGGTGCTCCACGTATACCACTGAGCCTGAGTAACGGTCGTGATGATCGGCACGTTCGCCACTTCGATTGCCTGCAGCTTGTTGACTATGGTGTGCTGCAGCTTCTTGTTGGCTGTCTGGCGGAACTGCTTCAGCAGGTTGGTAGCCTTGGCGTTGTACCAGCCCTCGAGGTTCCACGAGCCGCCCGGAGGCGTGCCGTTGACCGGGAAGTACGACTCCTTGGACATGAAGCTCCAGAAGAAGTCATAGGGGGTCGAGCCTGAGCTTTCGGTGCCGAACTGGGCGCCGTACTTGCCGCCGAACGTTCGTGAGGAACGATTGGCGAACCAGGTATTCTGGTCGATGAAGTTGATGTTGGTCTTCAGGCCGATGCCCTTGGTCAGGTTGTTCTGCAGAATCTGCAGCTGTACCTGCCAGTCACTCCAGCCGGCCGGGCAGGTGATGTTCATCGTCACCGTGTGGCCCTTGGGATCCGTGAGCACGCCCTTCTTCCAGGTGAAGTGGGCGGCCTTGAGGACCTTCTTGGCGGCTTTCGGGCTGAACGTCGAGAGCGCCTTGACCTTGCTGTTCAACGAGTGGTTCACCCAGCCGGGATAGAGGAACTTGATGCCGACGGCGTCAGACGGCTTCTCGTAGCCGAGCTCGGCCTTCACGGAAAGCTCATGTCGATTGATTGACATGCTGATGGCCTTGCGCAGCGCCGAAATGTTGTACGGGTAGACCTGATCGTTGAAGAACAGGGCCAGCGGCGGGGTCGGCGGGGAGTAGAAGTAGTGGAAATGCTTCGGATCCTTGGCTACGTAGGCCTTTTGCGCGTCGGCCACGTAGACGGGAGCCCAGTCGATCGTTCCAGAACGCATGGCGACGAGTGCCGACGTGTTGCTGCTGAATGCAGGCACGCGGAGGCCGGCGTACTTGACCTTCTGCCAGTAGTGCGGGTTCTTACCTAGGGTGAACTCTTGGTTGGAGAAGGAAACCACTTTGGTGAAGGGACCGGAGCCGACGGGGTTCGAGTTGGTAAACGTCAGCGGGTTCTTCACGTTCTTCCAGATGTGCTTCGGGATGATGCAGACGTTCGACAGCAGCTGCTGCAGCACCGTGGTGTTCACCGTCTTGAAGTTGAAGGTGACGGTGTATTTGCCGTGGGTCGTGATGCTCTTGATCTGGCCGCTGGTCATCAGACCAGAAAGATCGACATTGTGAGCCTTGCCGTAGTTGAACGTGAAGGCCACGTCGGCCGCGGTAAGAGCTTTGCCGTCAGACCACTTCACTCCTCGGCGGAGGGTTACGACGACCGACTTGTTGTGGTTGGCCCACTTGTACTTGGTGGCGAGCCAGGGGTAGACGCGTCCACCGCCGGCCTGGGTAATCACCATCAGCGGCTCATATACGGCGCCTTTGGTGAAGTCGAGCTGACCGCTGGGAATCAGAGGATTGAAATTCTCCGAAGTCCAACCAGACGTTGGCTCAGTGGCGAAGGCCGTGAGGTACTTCGCGCTGGCTTGAGACGATCGCGCGGCCACGGTCGCCGCGGGAATGACCAGCATTCCGGCAAGTGCCGTGACGAGAATCGCACGCGTCCCTAGAGAAGACATGTTAAGCCGCATCTTTCGAGCGCTCCTTCCTGAATTGCGATGGAAACTAACGATTTGATCTCCTGGGCACGGTGCCCGCTGCTCTCTAACCCTTCGTTTGCCCCCTTTCTCGTGTCTTGCGGTTCATCGACTGTTCAACGTGGTCTTCTACCGAAAATAATACCACTTCTTGCAGACATTTACCAGGAATTTTCGGTAACCTGGTGAGAATAATAGCATGAGGGCTGGGTACTGTCAACGGCTCGGTCAAGCGCTTCTACGCCCGCCGACACGCCACTTTTGAGGCATCTAGAGCCGGAATGGCTAGGTTTTCGCTAACGTCTCAGTCTTCCGAAAACAACCGTGCAAGCGTGAGTACGTGACTGGACAAGCCCAGAACAGACGGATTATAGTACAGTCAGTACCGGGAAATTACTGAAAATTTTCGGTAGCGACACACATTGGGGATAGGGATGGCGGAAAACGACCCCGAGGAGCGCACCATCTCTCTGAGATTAGACAGGACGCCGGCGCCGCGGGGCACTAACACAAGAAGCGTGCGAGATCGCGGAGCGCGCGTCACCATTGAAGATGTGGCCGAAGTCGCCGGCGTTTCGACCGCGACGGTCTCGCGGGTGATCAACGCCCATCCCGACGTTTCTCCAGCGACCCGCGCAGAAGTGATGAGACATGCCCGAGAGTTGGGTTATGTCAGCAACCGCGGCGCCTCGGCCGAGCCCAGCGCCAAAGATGTCAGGCTTATCGCGCTAGCCGTTCCGGAGCTGCACGGGGACAACGTCACCGAAGTCGTCACAGGCGCCGCGGAATCTCTTAGGGAGCACGGCGCGTGTCTCGTACTGTCGTCCCTCGGCAGTAAGCTGGGGACATCGCAAAGCCTTGCCGAGCGACTACTCAAGGGAACGACCTCGGGCGCCCTTCTCCTGATGCCGGAGGAAGACACGCGGGACCTGGTCGAGCTGGGCGAGACGGGTTATCCATTCGTCATGGTCGAGCCGGCAATGCCGGTGGATGTCGGCATTCCGGCCGTCACAGTGACGAACTGGGGCGGCGCCAAAATGGCGACCGAGTATCTCATCGGACTCGGCCACACCCATATAGGCATAATCACCGGTCCAAGCGGCTGGCGCGTCAGCGCCGATCGCCTCGCCGGGTATCAGGCCGCGCTGCTGACAGCCGGCCTTCCTATTCTTCCGCGGCTGGTGCAGGAGGCGGATTTCACCGTCGACGGCGGACGGTACGCCGCAGAGCGTCTCTTGTCTCTGCCGCACGCCCCAACGGCTATCTTCGCCACCGATGATGCAGTGGCCGTGGGAGTCCTACAGGCGTCTCGCGGTAAAGGACTCCACCCACCGCGAGACCTGTCGGTCATCGGATTCGGGGACACCAGGATGGCCGCAATAACAACTCCGGGACTTTCGAGCGTGCAGCTTCCGCTCCAGGGACTTGGCAGAGTGGGAGCAGATATGCTGTGGCGGCTGCTCCAAGGTCAGGAGCTTGACGCACCACGCATCGAGCTGTCAACGTCACTCGTGATCCGCGAGTCCACCTCCGCCCCGCGAGGCACCTCATTCTCGACGATGTAGACGTGAGTAGATATAACACCGACAATTTTAGGTACCGGCCGGCTACCTGAGCCGGCACGAAACAACTCGGGGAAGGTTGACTTCCGGCACATATAGAGGAGGAGCTCGGTGGACGAACTTGTAGGACAGCTGATCTGGGCATTTGTCAGTAGCTCAGAGGACATCGATGCCGTGGAAGTATCGATAAAGAAGGGACGTGTGAGCGGCGTGTGGCTGCTGCCGACCGAGATGCACGGACCAGAGGAGACGGCTCGTCTGGTAAACCGGCTTCAGGCGGCGTCTCCAATTCCGCTGCTGATCGGGGTCGACGCCGAGGCGGGTATGGGTCTGGTCATGGGGGGCGGCACCCTGCTGCCCACGGCCATGGCTCTCGGCGCCGCGGCGGACCCGGACCTTGTGCGCAAGGCTGCTGCGGTGACGGCGGCCGAGGCGGCAGCGGTTGGCATCAACGCCGTTGCGGCTCCAGTGCTGGACGTCAACATAAATCCCGCCAACCCGATCATCAACACTCGCTCATACGGCGAACGACCCGACCTCGTACGACAGATGGGGCTGGCGTTCATGGAGGGCGTAGCGGGCCCGGCGGTACTGCCGATTGGAAAGCACTTCCCGGGACACGGCGACACGGTCTCCGACTCACACCTGCAGCTTGGAATCGTCGACCAGCCGCGAGCCCGTTTGGACGCGGTCGAGCTGCCACCGTTCCAGGCGGCGATTGACGCGGACATACCGATGCTCATGACGTCACACGTGTCGTATCCCGCTCTCGATCCCGACGTCACGGTCCCGGCCACGCTATCCTGGCCGATCATGACGGGACTGTTGCGGGAAGAGATGGGATTCCAAGGCGCGGTGGTCACGGACTGTATGAACATGCATGCGGTTTCGCATAATTTTGAGCCAGGCGAGGCCGCAGTGCGAGCTGTGCTGGCGGGGTGCGATCTGGTACTGACCGACCAGTGGGACCTCGCCTATGAAGCGCTGTTGCATGCAATTCTGGAGGATCAGCTTCGAGGCAGCCAGGTGCGTGAGGGCGCGGATCGCGTTCGTAAGGTAAAGAGCCGGATCTTCGGGCAAGCGCTGGCGCGTCCGGCGCCGATTGACGTGAAAAAAGCAATTGATGCGGTTGGAACCGACGAGCACGCGGACGTGGCTCGGCAGATCGCAGACGCATCGGTCACAATCGTCAGTGGAAACCCGCAAGCGACTGGCGAGAAACCATTGATCATGGCGACACTGATGGCACGGCGTTTCGGGCCGTCAGTCGAGGCTCAGCTTCGCTCCGCGCTCGCCGCTTTGGGAACTGACGATGTCGACCTTCTAATCGTCAATCCGGTTCCGGACGCAGTGCAGATCGAGCAGGCGGTGGACCGTGCCAAGGCGGCCGGATCGGCAGCGCTCCTACACTTCAATCGAGTCGAGAGCTTCGACCCTGATGCCGTAGCGGCCCGGACGGAGCTGGTCGCCCTGGCCGAGGCGATCGTGGATGCGGGAGTCCCGTTGACCGTGATCTCGCTGGGTTCGCCGTACATTCTTCCGGGATTCCACCGAGCGAACACCAGAATGTGCAGCTACAGCACCAGCGACGCTTCAGTGCGAGCCACGCTCGAGGTGCTGCTCGGTCACCAGGAGGCACGCGGGCGTTTGCCGGTAAGTATTCGGGATATGGCGATGGCCGAATAGGTTTGTAGTGTCCAGTTTTCAGTTGGTTTTCGGGGGATCTGAGTGCGTTCGCGCCCTCGGATCGTTGGGAGCTGGAGCCGCCGTGGGGGATCAAGAGGGGAACGGCGGCTTCAGCCCACTCTTTTCGGCACACGCGATAGCTATCAGCCGCGGCACGTGAAGTAGCGTGCGAGTCCTCGCAGTCGTCGCTCACCCTGATGACATCGACATTTTGTGCGCCGGCACCATGGCGCGATACGCCAAAGACGGAGCCGTGGTGTACCTCTGCAATGCCACCAGCGGAGACCGGGGCAGCGTTGAGTTATCGATGGACGAAATCAGAGCGGTTCGCGAAGAGGAGGCCAAGCGGTCGGCAGCAGTCATCGGCGCCGAATATCGATGCCTGGAGTTTCACGATGGCGATCTGCTAACCGATGATTTGAGCGCGCGGGAGAGATTCGTCGACTTATTCCGGGAAGCGAAGCCCGATGTAGTGTTCACGCACCACCCGGATGACTACCATGCCGACCACCAAGCCACCAGCCGGCTCGTTTTCGACACCAGCTTCCTGGCGACCGTGCCGCTGCTCAAATCAACGCGCCCGGCCTTCGACCAGGTCATCCCCATCTATCACATCGACACGATGGCCGGAATCGGATTCGAGCCCCAAGAGTACGTAGACATCAGCGACGTTTTCGATCTGAAGCGCGAGATGCTGTCGCAGCACACAAGTCAGGTCACGTGGATGAAGGAGCACGACGATCTGGACATCATCGACTTCATGGAGACAATGTCGCGATTTCGCGGGATCCAGTGTGGGGTTCAGTACGCCGAGGCCTTCTCGCGACGGCAGGTATGGCTGAGGAATCCGCCGGTGAGGCTGTTGCCGTGAGAGGGAGTTTTCAGTCCATCTCCGTGTCATAACCAGCCGACTGTGATAAGGGGCCGCTCTCGGCAAGCGGCAGCCTGTGTGGCGCATTGTGATTGCGTAGAGCCCGGACACCTCGGCCCGGTCCCCGCGCACTCAGCTCTAGCTCAGCTCGGGCCGCCCGGCCGCGGCGTGATCACGAATTTCGTCGCCGGCACCCGCCGTACGCAGCTTGTGTCCACCTTGTTCAGCACGTCGAGGAAGGATCTGACGATACTCTGGGCGCACGCATTGGCGGCGGGGGACGGGCTCGCGAACGCGACGTGGGCGACGTTCGGAATGGTTACGGTGGTGGAGTTGGGCAGCGTCCGGGCGACGTAGCGGCCGAACGATCGCGCGGTCTGGGCGTCGTACTGGGCCGACATGACCAGGGTCGGGATTCTGCTGCGGGTGATCGCCCGGATCGACGAAGGAGCCCTCGACGTGGGGTAGGCGGCGCAGTTCTGACGCATGAACGGGAGATTCGGTGCATTTTTCCAGATCGAGACCGGAAAGGTCGGGAACGTGCGACGTCCGCTGGCGATCACCTGCGCCTCGGTCTCGTACGGCACCCATTCACGACAGGAGACGCCATAGAAAAGCCCGTTGCTCAGGACGCCGACGCCGGCGGGGCTGAGCTTGGGGATGGCCCATCCTACGGCGATCGGCTTCGCGTTGCCATGGGCGAGGGCATCGATCTCCGCCGGCACCTTCGCCGCGAGGTGCGTCCCCGGGGAGACCGCCCATTGCACGAGCATGCCGCCGCTGATCATCACCGCGGACCGGGTTTTTGACGCCGGGCACGCGGACCACAACGGTCTTTGGGAACCGCTCGTACCGCCGCACGAGGTGCTTGAAGGTGGCGCCGATGTTCCCGTACCGCCGCCGGCACCGGCTCTGGGCCTCGCAGGCCCGGAAGACCGCCTTGATCCCCTCGCCGGCACTCGTCCAGGAGGCAACACCGCCGGCCAGATCGGGCGGCAAGACCCCGTCGATTCCGACCGAGCGAATGCCCTGGGGATGAAGGCGCATATAGGTCAGCGCGTAGTCGGTCCCGTAGGAAATCCCGTACACGTTCCACTCGTGGATGTGGAGCGCCTGTCGCAAGTCGTCGAGGTCATTCGCGCTCTGAATCGTGCTGTAGGCGTTGAGGTCGACCCCTCGGGACTTCAGCTGACTATGGCACTGCCTGGAGGCCTTGACCCACGCCTGTTGGGCCACGGCGCCATCGTACGGCAGGTCGAGCGTTTCTGCGGGCACGCGGTCGACGCTCGGGCAGGCGAGCCTCGGCTGCGCGGTGTAGGTGCCACGCTGAGACATGAATATGACGGCGCGGTCACGGTTGAGGTCGCCTGCGAGTGCCAGGGGGATCTCTGTGATGGCGTCGTCACCTGGGCCGCCCGCGAGCCAGAGGACCGGATCCGGCTTGGGCTTCGACGAGCGGGCCGGGATGATGGCAACCGAGAGCTTGATCGTGCCACCGCCGGGATGCTGACGGTTTTCGGGGACGGTCAACGTTCCGCAGCGCGCCTTCTTGAGCTCCGGGATTGGGCTCGGGGGATTGGGGCATGAGCCCCACGCGAAGTGGAACGAGGGCGGGACGATGAATGGAGCAGGGCGCGTCTTGGGGGCACAGGCCGTGTCCGGGGAAAGGGGTTTCGATAGAAATGACTGGAAGATAGCCTGGGCGCATGGCGACTGGGCGATCACCCAGTGTCCGATGCCATTGATCTTTACGTAGGTCGAGTTGGGCAGTCCGCCGGCCGCGTACCGTCCCCATTTGGCGCCGGTCTTGGAGTCGAAGGTGCCGGATACGACCAGGGTCGGAATGTGGCTGATCACCCTGCGACGCTGCGACGCCGGTCCCTTGGGGACGTTCCATTTCCGGCAGAGCGCGTGTTCGAAGGGCAGCTGCGGGGCCTGGGCGAGCACCGAGTTCGGGAAGGCTGGGAAGGCGCGCTGACCCGCTCGCAATATGGCCATCGGCGACCCATAAGGGGTCCACTCCCGACAAGCGAAACTTTGGGTCATACCTTGAGCCTGCTCCACTACCTCGGGCACAATTGCGGAGGCCGCACGCGCCTGGAGGAACAGGGCCGGATTCCCGTGCGCCAGCTCCCAGATGGCCTCCGGAACACGCTGAAAGCTGACAACATTGCCGACGAGCATGTTCACGATCGTGCCACCGTCGAGGACGACCTTCACCTTATTCGCTCCTGGCCGTGGACGGACGTAGGCGACCAGCGGATGAGCCTCCAGCCGCCTTACTTCGTGCGTGAAGGTGCGGAGGAGGTGGGGATAGTGGCGGGCACACCTCTTCTGGGCTGCACAGGCACGGAAAATCGTCGTGATGCCCTCCCGCGTGCTGCTCCAGGTCCAGGGAAGGCTGACGATATTCGGTGGGACCACCGAATCGATAGTGACCGTCCGGATGCCTATGGGATAGTCGCGCATGAACGACAGTGCGAGGTCGCTGCCGTACGAGTACCCGTAGACGTTCCACTGCTTAATGCCGAGGACCTGCCGCAGCTCGGCGAAGTCGGCTTCGTTCTCGGTGGTGTTGTAGGCACTGAGGTTATTACCGTCGCGGACGAGCCGGCTACGGCATCTGGCGGCCGCCCGGGCCTGCTTTCGTCCAGTAGAGGGGGCGTCGTACACCAGGCTTACCTGGCGCGCGTAGTAGCGATCCAGCTCCGGGCAGTTCAGCGTTGGCTGGGAGTACAGAGTTCCGCGCTGGGCCATGATGATGAGCTCGTGATTGCGGTTGACGCCCGCGTGGACGAGGAACGGTGTGTCGAGGATTGCGGCAGCTCCCGGCCCACCGGTCATGAACACGACCGGATCGGGGGCAGGCGCACGGGACTGCGGAGGGACGATGGCCACCGCAAGGCGAATTGTGCGGCCGTTCGGACGCGATCGGTTCTCCGGCACGACAAGGAACCCGCAGCGCGCCGTCTTCAGCGCCTCGATCGGCTCAGGCGTCTTTGGACACGGCCCAGGCACGAACGAGCCGGCTGCCCGAAGTGGTGCCCCCGCCGTGGAAACGGTGGACACGCCGATCGATCCGCCCACCAGGACCGAAACGAGAAGAACGACACGGGCCCAACCCATTCGAAGCGCGTGCGGTGGCGTCGGTATCCGCAATGTCAAGGCCTCAGGGTCTGCGTGGCACTGTGTCACGTACCACACTGAGGTAACTATGTGGGCGGCCAAGGCAGGAGGACGTGTTCCTCCTGATAGCATCTCCATGAATCATGGCCCGCTCCTTTGGCAAGGTGAAGTCGCGGTGCTCCCAAGAGGCGCCGCCAAGGACTAGACCCGAGGCTACCTCTGCGCTCAGCCTATCATGAGGCCAGGGTGGTCGCAAGTCAACTTTGTGGTATAGCAAGGACTGCCGGCCGAGCATGGCAACTCCTGCCCATACTGACCTCACGGGACAACCCGTCGCGAGTACCCGACAGAACGTTCTGTGATACAGACCTGCTCGCCAATCTTTTCTCCAGAGCTAAACGTTCTGTTTCAGCGAGTACGGCCTAAGCTCGCCTACAACGTGCATGGCAATCCACTCTATATCGACTCGTGGTGGCGGGAACGGCGCAGCTGCCTGGTTACAGAACCACCGGCCACCGACTACCGACGACTGAAAACTGATAACTGATAACTGACAACTGACAACTGATAACTAACGCCTGACGCGCTATGATGTACACGTGTCTTTCTGGATGGGATCAAGGGATAGAATCGCTTGGCGCTCGAGGCTTGCGGAGCAGCCGGCATCGCTGGCTAAGCGTATAGATCCTTGGTCCAGGGGAGCGGGGACGTAGAAGGACCGGACGTAATTGCGTTTGACGTGGGCGGGACGCACATGCGTTGTGCTGTCATGCGATCGGACGGCAGCTTCAGCGATTTCGAGAAGGATCGTATTCCGAGCGTCCCTAATGGAGCGCCGGCCGACGTAGTCTCGGCTTCGCTGGTACGAACGATCGTGGACTATGCCGGCCGAGTCCATGAGGACGTGGGTGGTGACGCCCCCATTTCGATATCGGTTCCCGGCCCGGTAGAGGCTGGTGGGATCATACATATCGCGGCCCCGCTTTTCGGCGATGAGCGGCCCGACCTGGACCTCGCGAGCCAGGTGAGCAACCGCACCGGCCGTGAGTGCTTCGTGCTCAATGACGTCTCTGCGGCGGCATGGTATTTCTCGGAGCGGTTCGACGCGGACCGATTCATGGTGGTGACAGTCAGCAGCGGCCTGGGCAGTAAGCTATTCGACAGGTCGCGGAAGTACGGGGTCATCGACGAGGTCGACTACGCCGGCGAGATCGGCCATATTACCATCGACTACGGAGCAGATGCGCTGCTCTGCGACTGCGGTGGGCGAGGACATCTCAGCGCCATATCGTCGGGGCGCGGCATTCAACGATATGCGATTCAGCATGCGCTCGACGACCGGGCATCCTTCGAGCGGTCGGCTCTCTGGACGCGTACCCGGGGCAGGCCTGAGGTCATGACCAACGAGGCGCACATCGTTCCGGCGATTCTTTCCGGGGACGTGTGGGCTCAGGATGTCCTCAAGCACTGCACATACCCTCTAGCCCAAATGCTCAGCGTCGTCACCGCGGCAGTGGGCCTCCAGAAGATAGCGATAATCGGCGGTTTTGCCCTCAGCCTGGGACCGAACTATCTGCAGGTCTTGAACGACTGTTTCGCCCACCATAAGGACTTCGAGCTCATGACCGACCGTCTTGACGACCTGCTGTGGATGGAAGCGGAGCTGATGGAAGAGTGTCTGCTCGGCGCCGCGGCATACGGCCGGCGCAGGATCATCGCCGAGTCCGAAGAGTGGTCGTGGGAGCCGGTCTTCTCCGCCGCGCCGCGTTAGCGGAGAGCAAGCGCTCCTTTTAACTCCTCGGCCAACACTAACAATGCGGAAGAGTTAGAAGGTCAACTTACGTTAGATCCAATCGTAGACCTTCCCTACTTGTAGGTGTATCTATCGGCGGGGACGGAGGCGGAGGCGATGGTCTCGTAGCCCTTTTCGTCGACATGAAGCTGGATATGTACGGTATGCGACTTCAGGTGAGCGACAATCGCAGTGCCATCCGGGACAACGACCTGCATGGTCTCAGGGAGCGTCATCTTGACGTTGTGCGTGCATACGCCGTACGGATGAGCGGTCGCAGGAGCGAACAGGCCAAAACACGCAGCCGTGACGGAGTCAAGACCGACCCCGGTCACCGTTATCCTGTTCCCGCCTCTGAGTGGCCCGGAGTCCGGGGAGACGCTGCGTAAGTCGACCGTGTACGTATACTCGTCGGACGGCTTGACCGAAGAGACGAGATCGTCGAGCCCTTCATTGACTTTCACCTCGACGTCGAACCTGAAGCGTTTGTAGCCGGTCTGTTTGATCAACGGAAAGCCGTCTGGGACCTCAACATAGGCGACCGTATCGGAGTTGTTCGGCCTGGAGAATTGATGGGTGCAGGTGCCGAACGGATGCCGCGTGGCGGAGAAGACTCCGAAGCAGACGGAATCAAGCGACGTGAATCCCTCACCCTCCAGCCGTATAAGCTGATTTCCTTTGATGGCTCCTTTACCAGGGTCAACGCTGTTCAGCTCCAGGACGAGCTCATAACGGTCCGCGGGGGAAACCTGGGACACCAGGAAGCGGCCATCGGGCAGGCGCCGCTCTAGCCTGACATCGACGTACCGGTACCGGAAGCCGTCCGTTTTCAACAACTGAAAGCTATCAGGGACGACCACCGTTGCTTGCGTGTCGGATATTACTTTGAAATTATCGGTGCAGATTTCGCCTGGAACCGGCGCCGGGGCGAAGCGGCCAAAGCAGATCAGGCTCGCCTGGGTGAATCCCTTTCCTGTTAGTCCGATCGTATTGGTTCCTTTGACTGGGCCACGGTCAGGTGTAACGGAAGATACAGTCATATCGAACGGGTCGAGCAGGGCGATGCCCCGGCCGTTAGGCCCGCGATACGCCGAGACAATCTGCCTCTTGTCGTTTATCAAGCCGGCGCCTACGAGCGTATCGCCCGGGTTGGCGGGTATCAGGGTATTGAGGTCGACAGGTGCCGGGGGCGAAGCGCGTCCAGTCATGTCGACGGCATTGGGCCAAAGTGTAGCGCGAGAGATTCCAGTGCCCGGTTTATAAGAGGTGCCGGTGATATCGCCGTTGTCGTTAATTCCGTATGCGGAAGCGTTTGAGAAGCCGGCAAGAGGCTTGAGTAGCACTACGTGCGCGCCGTCGATTGTGTACCCTGCCTGCCCGTGAATGCAGGTCACGATGCGATTGCAGGCCGGGGTTCGCGTCGTGCCGACCACTACGCCGTCGTCATTGAGTGCATGGCGGCCATATTGGAGAGCCCTAAACGGCAGAGGCGTTATCTTGCCGTCGTTCCAGAGGTTTGCACGGACGAGCCCGCTCGCGTACGTGGTCACCAGCACATCGCCGTTATCGTTGACAGCCAGGGCAATCGCCGAGTCGGACACCGCCTTGGCACCCGGCCTCTCGATGTCGGTCATCCCTTGACCGTGCGGCTGGAGAAAGGCATCCGACGGACCGCCCTTTCCGACTGCCGACCAGCCGGCCACATCCCTGGCGTCGTTAATGGCGTTGGCATCTGATTGCGACCAGTAGTGAGGGTCCGTTCGGTTGCCGAAGTCACGCAGGAATCCGAGAGGCGTGGGGCTTGCGCTGCCGGCACGCCAGATCACAGCTTCTTCGTTGTCGCAGCAAAGGGGAGCGGAGCTGAAGCGAGAAAATCCGACTACGTCGCCGGCATCATTGACCGCATTCGCCGAGGCGGCGTAGCCGGCCGAGGGAGCTCCAGAGAGGGGCAGCAGTGGCGTGTACTTGCCGGCCTGCCAGCGAAAGCCGATCAACGCTGGACCGCGACTGGAAAAGGCGGCCTGACCGACAACGACGCCGGCGTCGTTGAGGCCCTGGATATTCAAGCCGCTCACGTCCCCACTCTGGATCGGCTGGACATCGTAGATCGGGAGTTTGGCGCTAGCCGACCTAGGATGCGAGGCGGCGCCGGACGCGGATGGCGACAAGAGTAGCGCCAGCAGGGAACCGGCAGAGATGAGGGAGATTCTCACTGCTTTGGACGACTCGACTTACGGATCAGATTCGGGTGTACGAGTTGCGGACCACGTGGTGTTAAGTTCTACGATAGCCGATCGCGGCGCTTCGCACAACTGAAGGGTTTCAAAGGGCTGAGGGCTCATGCCCACTCATCTGGGCGGGGGCTCGATGATTCCTCGCCCAATCGCGGCGCGAAAGTGGGCCACGGTCTGGCTCACGCCCTCGAAGATGGACAGAACGGACAGAGGCCCAACCGCGTGGGCGAATCCGGATGTGTCAACGGCCCCCGGAATGGGGAGTGGGGCCGGATCAAACGTGATCTTGCCTGCGGCTTCGGGCGCTGCGCCATCGATGGCGGCAACGATCTCCTCCATCGGTGCCCGGGTTCCCGGCACATTGAAGACCGCCGCGCCTTGGACCCCTGCTCGGGCGGCAGCCACGAATGCCTGCGCGGCATCGCTGCCGTGTTGATAGACGGCGTACCCGCCGTACCCGATGTGATAGGCCTGCCCCGCGGCGGCCGCCAGCATCGCCTTGGTTGGCAGCGAGGTCATGCCCTGGTCCCGGCCGGGACCGTATACGGTGTGGGGTCGCAGGCCCACACTGCTCAGGCCGTAATCCTGCCAGTACACGCGAGCCATCTCCTCGCCGGCCCGTTTGAAGACGCCGTACAAGCTGGCGGTATTGGCCGGCGGCTCGGCCGGCTGCACGCCAGCCTCGACTCGCCCATACACGGCGACGGAACTGGCATAGACGAGACTCGTGACCTGGGTGACGTGCCGGCGCACCGTTTCGAGGACGACTGCCATGCCCTGAACGTTAACCTGCGCTCCGCGGACTGGATTCGCCTTGACGTACGGCACCTGCAGCGCCGCCAGATGGATGACGCGCGTGATGCCATTCTCCACCACGATCCGCTCGAACCCTTCCAGATCGCAGAGGTCGCCGGATGCAAACCTAACCAGGGAGAGCTTCTCCGGGGCCATGACCAGGCGAAGCCGGTGAGGGTCACTCGGAAGATCGAACGCCACCACCGGGACACCCTCGTCAACCAGTTGCTTGACTGTCCAGGCGCCGACGCAGCCCAGGGCGCCCGTTACGAGAAAGCGTTCCTCATTCATTAGCGATCAGTTCCTGAAACTTGGTCCATCCATTGTGTTGAAGGAGGAGCAGATGGCCGCACCCGACACGACGACTCGAGCGCACGCAGACACCCGCCCAGCTAATGCCGAAAACTCCGCGACTACGCCCCGATCCCTCGCGCCGCACTAGGGCTCACTCCTCCGCCCGCAGTTTCCTTCGTCGAGCACTATCTACCTCAGCTGCGGCCGGGATCGGTGAAGTTGGGCCACTCCCCCGGCAGGGAGACGGCGCCGCAGACACGTGCGTAGAACTCGGCAGGCCCGACCGCCCCGATGATGGCGTAGAGGTAGCCGGCTTCCCGCATCGCCTCGAGGGTGCGCAGGAGGAGAGCAGCTCCGATCCCCTTGCGGCTGTGCGATGGGAGCACGCCGGTAGGACCGAAGAGGCCGCGGTAGTCGACATCGTAGGCGGCGAAGCCCACGAGCACGTCGTCATCGGTGGCGACGTAGACCCGGGCAGGGGGCAAGGAAAAGGCGGCAGTCACCTCGTCGACCCAGTATGGCCACTCACCCGCGACCATGTCGCGAACCGCGGCCATTTCCATGGTCTGGCCGCGGCGAATGATTATGCCCTGGTCGCGTGCCTTGCCATAGTACCCGGAAGAATCGGGAAGCGACAAGAGCGGCACGAGCATGTCGTGCATGCGGCGGTCGGGTGGTGGCTCGCTGTCAGTCATGCGTGAGTGACTCTCGCGTTCGGAGTTGGGATCGGATGGACGGTAGACGGTATACGAAAACCGACGCTTGCTGCTTCTTGCCTGCCCCTCGTTTGGTTCGCGTTCTTGCCGGCAGACGGTTGGCGTGTCTTGGTGGCGGCTCCTAACAGTCTATTCCGGAGATGCCTTCGTCGCGTACAAGGCGCATGCCCATGTTTTCGATGACGGCGCGGTCGTGGTTGCTGAGGTACGGAGCATCAATCAGCTTCTGCCAGATCGCACGTTCGGCGCGGCGCTCGGCTTCCTCGTACCTGCCGAGCCGTACGTAGCACCTCGCAAGCGCCAGATTATAGCGGGCATCCTCCCCGCCGTCGGGCCACAGCCACACCCGCAGATCGGGCTCAGGCTCCCCTGCCGCGGTCAGTACGCCATACGCACGAGTGTACAGCCTCTTCACTTCTCGGTCGGGCGATCCGTTCTCAGCAGCCTGTCGGGCAGCGGCGAAGAGACTGTACCCTTGCTCGCGGCGGTCGTCTTTGGCGTGTACTTTCGCCAGCTCTCTGTTCTTTTCCCACGGATGGCCGCAATCGGCCATTCGCTCGTAGATTCGAGAAGCTCTGACGGATCCGCCTGCGTCCTCTTCTTCGGCGGCACGGGCCTGCAGTTGAGCGTGTCGGTGGTCACGAGCCGTCTTGATTTCGTGGTGCTCAAAGTCCTTGGCAATATGAAGCGCATGCGCTGCACGACCTGTAAATCGCTCCCAGGAGTGGGGTGCTTCAGCCTGCTGTGAAATGCCGTACAAGCCGGGTGTCGCCGGCATCCGCCCGTCATCCGATGTGAGATTGGGGGAGGATCCGACGCCCAGAGCAGCGACCTCGTCAGCAATGCGCCGCATGTGCTCGCCAACCTCATCTGGCCACCCGGCGGCGCTCGCCCGAGTCGCCGCCTCTCGAAGTAGCTCAGCCTCACGTCCGCGATCCTGCAAGGAATCCAGGCGCGCTTGCTGCTGATCCGCCGTCCAGGGATGTCCGCTGGCGGCCATGAGTGCCAGTATATGCGCGGCCTTGAGTGCCGCCGCGGCAGTCCCACGTTCGGCCCACTTCTCGGCCTCCACGGCATCCTGCCCGTACTCACGAGCCGAGGTTATCTCGGGGGGCGCGCTGAGAGTGAACTCGGTGTCAATCGACATAATAGGTACCTCCGAGCGCCTGTGGTTATCGCTATCCGGCTTTTCAGGCACAGCATACGTCCATCCAAAGCGTCGCGACATCAGGCGGCGGCCCTATCTATCAACCGAATTTTCCCGAGCATACCCTCACTCGGGCGTATTCGCGAACAGAGCCGGCCTTCAGCGGTTTGCGGACAGCGTACGCCGGCCCAGCATGTAGCGCAGCAGCACAGTGAACAATGCAGCTGCCAGGAGGCCGCAGACAGGTGCTATGCAAAAGCCCGCTCGGATACTCGTAGCAGCGATCAGGGCGCCCGCGGCTGCCGAGCCCGCGGCGCTCCCGATCAGAAACGCAGTAGCGACCCATGCAAACCCTTCGGTCACCGTTCCTATCGGGGCGAGGCGATCAACTAAGAGGAACACCGCGGTGAGGAGTGGGGGAAGCGCGAAGCCGCTCAAAGGCATCAGCAGCATGGCGATGCCAACTGGCGGCGTCAGGATCAGGGGTACATAGGCCAGGCAGAACGCGGCTGCAAACACGGGGAGCAAGCGCATTCCGTCCGGTGGCGCCCATCGACTGTAGGCGAGTCCGCCCGCGAGCGCACCGATAGCCTGTACTGCCAATAGCCATCCAGCCCAGGACGCGTTTCCAGCGGCTTCAGCATAAGCGGCCACCGACACGGTGGTCCCGCCCAGAGCAGCTCCAGTTAGAACAACTCCGACGAGCAGCAGAACCAGGCGGTGCTCCCGGAGCGGGCCCAGCCAGTGGCGAACGCCGGCCGCGCCCCGCCATGCGCGGCTGGCTCCCGACGTTGCAAATCCGACGGCTCCCACCAGCTGCAGGCCGGCCGCCGCGAGCAGACCTCCATCGCTGCCGGCCACGGATACCGCTGCCAGGGTAATCACTGGTCCAATCACAAAAATCAGCTCCTGTGATGCCACGTCGAGGGCATATCCGGCAGGGACCAGATGCGCTTTCAATAGGTTGGGCCACAGAGCGCGGAGGCACGCCTCCAACGGTGGAGCGCCGAAGCCCGCTAGTAGCGCGGCGACGAGGGCGATCCCCAGCACTCCCGTCCCAGCAAGGCTCAGGAGAAGGAAGCCAGCTGTGGATACCACTGCGGAGGCAATTAAGACAGGCGGCTGGCTCAAGCGGTCAGCCGCGCGAGCCAGCACCGGCGAGCCGATTGCGGTGCCGGCGGCGAACACAGCCACGAGGACTCCAGCCTGCGCGATGGATAGCCCATTGCCCCTGGCGTACAGGAGAAGCGCGAGCGGGCCGCTGCCGCTCGGCATCCTGCCGAGCAGGGCGGTGCTAAGCGCTCTCGGCACGCCCGGCGACTCGAGCACGGCGCGGGCGCCTCGCCGCTCGGCCGTTGAATCCTCCGCGATCAGACCCGGGGAGACGCTCACCTCATTCGGCCCCAATCGACCATCGCTGCGCGGACGTGAAAGACAGTCGGACGGCCAATGACACGGGAACTGGGGTCAATGCGCATTTTCGTTTGTTCGGTCTCCCGATGGATCGATGCGGACGGGGGTAGCAGGCATGCACCATTTTGATCGACCTTTGAGAAGTGCTCTCGCCTCGGAGCACTGGGTAGACTTACGATGTTACCCGCAGCCTCCGGCTGAAGCCGGGCGTGCGCCAGTGGAGGGAAAATGAAGTCTTCAGCCGAGCAGCGTCTGCAGCAGATCGCAATTCAGCTGGAGGAGATGGGCTTCTGGCGCGACCGCGAGTTCGTCGACCTCGATGCCTGGACGATTGACGGAGACCCCATAGCGCCTGGCTCCCACTGGCCGGCTGGGATCGTTGACCGTGCAAAGGAGGGCGCCGTCGGAAGCGAATGGGACGCCTGCTCAGGTGTTGTGACCTTGGAGCACCCGGAAGTGCAGCTTCCCTCCGGCTGGCCGGTGGAGGAGAGCGCGCTGCTGCTCGACCCGGGCGGAGAGTCGCTGCTCACCATTAGTTACGGCAATGACGAAACCGAGTCGTTTGGCGTCGATCCCTGGCACCGCCGGTTCCCCCTGAGAGCGCGTCAATTCGGCATCCGTGTCGAGGCCGTGGCTCGTTTCCCGTTCGGCAGGCCCAACCGCGACCCGCGTTTGAGCACGGCGAGACTGGTATGGATTGAGTCAGAGCTGACGCGACTTCACCGCCGGCTCTGGCTTGCTTACAAAGCAGCGGTCGCTCTCACGGGAGACGCCGCGGTCCCGTCATTGATCGACGCGATTGAAGGAGCCCTCGCGGCTCTGCGATGGCCAAGCGCAACGGGCGACTACCTCGCAAGGACCGAGGGCCGCCGCCAGATGCAGGAGATCTGGCGCCTGCCTCCCGATCTGCCGGCACATCCGAATGGCCTCGGTCACATCGAGCGCGACTCCGTGCGGGAGGCGACTTGCCGCCTGGACAGAGACTTAGTCCGTCTCAGCCACCAATACCCTTCAAGCGGGAGCCTGGCCGTGACCGGCCATGCGCACATTGACCTTGCCTGGCTGTGGCCGATGGACGAGACGCGCCGAAAGTCGCGGCGGACGTTTAGCTCGGCGCTGGCGATCATGGACAGATATCCAGAGGTACGGTTCAACCAATCAAGCGCGCAGATCTATTCCTTTCTAGAGGAAGACGATCCTCAGATGTTCGCTGCCATCAAGGATAGGGTGGCATCGGGCCAGTGGGAGCCCGTCGGAGGCATGTGGGTCGAGCCGGACCTCAACATGCCCACGGGTGAGTCCCTGGTGCGACAGCTGCTCTACGGTCAGAGATATTTTAAAAGCACCTTTGGACGCGAGAGCGACACCTGCTGGGTCCCCGATTGTTTCGGCTTTACCGCTGGGCTGCCGCAGCTGCTGCGACAGGCTCGGATCGCCAATTTCTTCACGATCAAGCTCACCTGGTCGGAGACGAATGTGTTTCCGTACGACATCTTCTGGTGGGAGGGCCTGGATGGCAGCCGGGTGCTGGCCCACATGTTCGATAATCCAGGCCACCACGAGCTCGGGACATCGGGCTACAACGGCGACCCCAGTCCGCATGCCACCGTGTCGACCTGGCGCAACTTCCGCGGGAAGAACCTGTACGGGACCAGTCTATTCAGCATTGGCTACGGCGACGGCGGTGGCGGAATGACGTTTGAAATGGCCGATTGGATGCGGGACCTGGAAGACTTCCCCGCTCTCCCAAGGCTAATGTACTCAACTGTGAGCGATTTCTACCAGGGACTGCGCGAAGCTCTCGAGGAGAAAACGGCGCCGGTGTGGCAAGGAGAACTGTATCTCGAGCTCCATCGCGGCACTTTGACGACTCAAGGGCGGACCAAGTATCTGCACCGGCGGGCCGAGCGAGACCTGATTGCAGCCGAGGTCCTGTCGAGTTTGACCGTACTGGCCGGCGGCGAATCGGTGTCGGGGCTACACAGCGCGTGGAAGCTTTTGCTGCGGAATCAATTCCACGATATCTTGCCCGGCTCGTCAATCCGTGAAGTCTACGAGCGAGCGAACGACGAGCTAAGAACCGCCATTAGCGACGCTCGGTCCCGAATGGACGACCGGTTGGCGGCCCTGGCGCGCCTGGTGGTAACTCCCGGCGACCAACCCGGGCTTTTTTGCGTCAATCCGGACATGGCAGCCCGTCCGTTACGCGTCGAGTCGCCCAAGGTCCTGCCCGGGGCGCAGGAGGTGGACGGCGGCAGCGTACTGGCCGGCCGGGAGTTAGTGCCTGGTCTGGGAGCACGGGTGGTGAGCGCGGAGCCGTCTGCAGCGCCACCGGTGACCGTTTCGGAATCTCACCTCGAGAACGAGCTCGTCCGAGTGGAGCTGGATTCACATGGACGGCTATCGCGCGTACTCGACAAGCGGCACAATCGCGAGGTACTGGCGGGAGACGGCAACCAGCTATGGGCCTACGTCGACAAGCCACGCAACTGGGATGCCTGGGACATAGAGGAAACGTACGCGAGAGACGGACGCGCGATCGACAGCGCAGACGCGATCGATGTGATCGAGACAGGCCCTCATCGTGTGGCAGTGCGTATTGCTCGAACCTTCCTCGGGTCCCGCATCATTCAAGATGTCCGTCTCTGGTCGAACTCGGCGCGCGTCGAGTTCAAGACAACGCTCGATTGGCATGACCGCCACTGGCTGGTCAAGGCGCGATTCCCACTGAATGTCAGATCAACGATGGCGACGTTCGAAACGGCATTTGGAGTAGTTGAACGACCCAGCCACCGGAACACGTCATGGGACCAAGCAAAGTTCGAGGTCGCGGCTCACCGTTTCGCCGACCTGTCGGAACCGGGCTACGGGGCCGCTTTGCTAAATGACGGCAAGTACGGTCACCACGCCGTTGGGAATGAGCTTGGCATCACGTTGTTGCGGGCACCAGTATATCCTGACCCCCTGGCCGATGAAGGGGTGCAAAGCTTTACCTATGCGCTTTATCCTCACGCTGGAAGCTGGTTGGATGGCGGAGTTTTGATGGAAGCCGAGGACCTCAATCGCCCACTTCTCGCAACAGCCGTGGAGGGTGCAACCGCCATGGTCTGGCAGCCGGTTCGCGTCGATGGAACCACGGTAGCACTGGGCGCATTCAAGGCCATGGAAGACGATCTCCAAGGGCTGATTCTGCGTCTGTATGAGCCCCAGGGAGCCCGCGGCCCTCTCCGGCTGTCTCTTCCTGAGGCTTGGACAGCCACCCACGAGACCAACATACTCGAGGACGAATTGAGCGCTGTCCGGACCGATGTGAAGCCGTTCGAGGTCAAGAGTTTCGTGCTGAGGCGTTCAGGGTAAATCGGTGACAAAGCCGATTGACGGCCGGGCTTGGTGACGGCCGACCAGGCATTCATCCTGCCTTCATGAAGGTTGGATTACAGGAGTGACAAAGGTTAACTAAAAGTTCAGGGTTCGGAAAAGAACGGTTCAATTGTCTCGCTTACGTTGAAATTGTCAGGTGAGTGTCCTGACAGATCTATTTCAGGTATAGGAGACAGGAGTATGAGCCGCATCAGAATAGGAATCGTCGCACTGCTCGCCTTTGCCGCCATCGCCGTCGTTCTGCCCGCCGGAGTGCTGGCAGCCAAGTCAAACGCAGCTCAGCGGCCCCGAACCGCCAGCGTGTTCGGCAGCCTGACCTCGTTCGACGCCACCAGTGCCGTCATCGCCACGCCGGGTGGGCCGGTCAACATCCATCTAACGCCGGCGACCAATTACCTTCCCAACAACCAGGCGGCGGCGGTTGCCGGGTTCAAGGACGGCGATCAGGTCCTGGCTCGAGGATACTTCCGTAACGGCTTCTGGACTACATCAATCCGATACGACACCGTCTCGTTTGTCATCACTGGGCTCGACAAGTTCGATGGCCGCCTACAGCTGCCGGCCGCGTCGGCAACTAGCCTGACCATCCTCATTCGAAAGAACGTGACCAGGACGTTTAACACCGACGCCAACACGCGATATTACGACGATGGCAAGCTCGACACGACCCCGTCGAAGGACCTCAAGCAGGGAACGAAGCTCACCGTGCGCGCGGTCGAGTACAGCGACAGCTCATGGCTGGCCAAATCAGTTGTAATTCATGATTCTGAGGCCGACAACGGCTAAAGTCACCCCGCCAGTCGTCTACTAACAGCTTCCACCCCCCATCCCAAGAGCCCCGGGCACTGTGTGCCCGGGGCTCGCCTTTTCAGAGGGATCCGCAGCCGGCTCTACGATGTACGCTCAGACAACAAACCCGGCACACGACATGCAGGGCTGATCTCGACGCCTAAGATACTTCAAAGGGAGAATGGCGACCATGGAAGACTGCACGCACACAGAAGCGATACACGAGGTGACCGCGCGCACCGATGGATGCGAGGAGTGTTTGCAAACGGGCGATCGGTGGGTGCACTTGAGGCTATGCATGACATGTGGCCACGTAGGCTGCTGCGACAGCTCACCAAACAGACATGCCAGCAAGCACGCGCGGGACGCCGGACACCCTATAGTGAAGTCATTCGAGCCGGGCGAGGAGTGGGGGTGGTGCTATGTCGACGAGGTCTTCCTCGAAGCCGACTGGCCAGTCAACGGACCGCACCACCACAGCGCCGAAGCCAACTTACACCGCGTGATGTAGGCGATCTGGAGCGGGCGGCAGGAATTTAACCTGCACCAACTGCTTGGAAAGCAGTCATTCTGACGTTGAACTACACCCGCTTGAAGAAACCTCTGAGGATGCAACTGGGCAACAGCCGGCTGCCCGAGGCAACCCTGCATTCTACAGACTATTGACCCAGCCGTGGACGACAATTGCGCCTGCCGGCTACCGGCGCCACCGCGGATCATCTCCTTCGAAGCACTCATCAGGTCGTCCGGGGAGGGCATGCCGGGAAACCATTGCTCCGCGTCGAGCCCCGAATGGTGGCCATCTCTCGGTATCGTATTCACTCCTACACATTCCGTCGAGTCACAAAAAAACGGGACACGCGGTCGCGCATCCCGTTTGTCTTGGTAGCAGTGTGACTCAGCTCGACGAGCCAACCTCTTCCCGTGCTTCGCGCGTCTGATGCGGCATGCCCTCCAGCTTCCGGTTGAGTGCGTCGGGTCCCGACATATCACAATGCAATCTATATGCCAGGTGCACCTGTTGGAGCCATAACTTCGCCTGTTCAGTTAGGGTCAGCCTGGCTCCGGCTAAGCAAGTGCGCGGCCGGCTTACCTATACCGCTAGCAGGGCAGAATGTTTTCAGGAATGTCAGCCGGATCCGCCGCCGCTGGGACTTGCTGCTCGAGCGCTCTTGTCGAGGCAGGGGAGGGAATAGGGCCAAACAGAAGCGGATCGTCCGTGTCGCGCATCCATGACCACAGCCGCGAGTCCAGCCAGCGTTTCACCTCGGCGTAGCGGTCGTGCCGGGCAAGATTGTACATTTCGTCCGGGTCATCGAGCAGATCGTACAGCTCTACTGGAGGATGCTCGGCGCCGCTGTACAGGTCCGTATGTGCCCGGAAGATCGAACCGGCTTGAACGTCTCCGGGGACTTCCACCAGAAAATTGGTTTCGAAGTTGCGAATGTACTTAAACCTGTCGGTTCGAATCGCCCGCATTGGATCGTAGTAGCTGTGGTAGGTCTTCTCGGCGTAAATCACCGATCTGGGCGAGAAGGCCTCGCCGGTCAAAACCGGGAGGAACGAGTGGCCCTGAACGGCCGTGGGGACAGGAAGATCGAGACCCTCCAGCACCGTTGGAAGAATATCGACATGACTCACCATCTCCCCAGCAACCGTGCCGGGTGTGGTGAGCCCCGGCCACCTTAGCATCAAGGCAACCTCGATCCCTGGGTCGTAGAGCGTGCATTTGGCCCGCGGCATCGCTATACCGTGGTCAGCAGCAAAGATGATGATGGTTGCCCCACTCAGCTTTGATGATTCCAGCTCGGCGAGCAGCTGCCCTACCGCGTCGTCCGCGTGCATGATCGCGCCCTGGAGAGCCGCCATCTCATCACGGCTCTCCCGGCCGGCAGGTAAATAGCTCGGAATAAAAACTCCGCGGGACTCATCGGGCGCGGCGCCGCCCTGGTTGTAGGGACGGTGGGGCTCTTCGAGGTTGACCTCCATGTAAAGCGGCCGGTCGTCACCCACTTTGCTCACGAAGGGCCGAAACGCTTCCAAAACGTTAGAGCCGAGCGCGACGTTGGCCGCTAGCGGATCAGTAGAGCAGTGGATACCGTCGAATCCGAGCCGCGCGGCATTCGAGCTGATGTGTTGAAAGCCAAAGAGGTGGGTCTCGTACCCGTGTATCCCTAGAATCTGAGCAATGGGACGCTCGCCGGGGCGAAGGTCCCACGAAAATGGAGGGTGCGTCAGGCCCATCACCCCGTTCGAGTGAGGATAACGGCCGGTAGCGATTGAAGCGCGTGCCGGACTACACCCTGGAGATGTGCTGAACGCCCGGGCAAAGCGAACCCCGCTCGCCGCGAGGGCATCTAGATGGGGCGACCTGACCGTGTCGACTCCGTAGCATCCGAGGTGGCGCCCGAGGTCGTGGCACGTGATCAGCAGTATGTGGGGTAGATTGCGCACGCGCACCTTCATCCATTTCGGCAAGACATCCCATGGCCACACACGGTGGCTTGGAAACAACGCCGTCTCCTCCATCCTACGTTCTGCGGCCCCTGGGCTCAGCCGATCAGTTCATGCGGCCAATCAGCCTAGACGGACATACCCGAGGGAGCATCGGAAAGAGTGCAATCTCGCCGGACACAGCCTGACGACCCCTATTTTCGTAGCACCGTAACCGGATAGCTGGAGGCACTTTGCTTTGTCGGTCTCGATTGCCGCAACCGTTCCTCCTCGTAGCGCCGGACCCACTCCTCTGAGAGGGCATCTGCCTGTTTGAGCAGCCTGGGAGGGGCAATCGAGAACTCCTCGGAAGTCGTGAGGTCAAGAAAGTCGACCACCTTGCGCGTGGTTCGGTCAGGAGACTCCGCCAGAGTCTCGTACATGACTCGCATGGGCTCGATCGCGTTGCGCTCAAAGAACGCGCGCCAGCCGCTGTTGTGGTGGGCGATGCGGTGAAGACATCGATCAATGGCCGCAAAATCGAACTCAGGCTCCCTGACCGGCTTTCCTCCTCGGCCGTCGTCGTTCCAGATGGCCGTTTGAGTCGCACGCCAATGGGAAACAGCCTGCCGGACGATATCGTGTCGCCGGATAAAGACGAAGTGGAGGTTCGTGAAAGCTGCCCGCAAGCGGGCGGCGTTACTAGTGGGACTCTCGGGCATGAGGCGGGCGATGTTGCCGGTCAAGTAGTCCAAATGCTCGTACATGATCTTTGCGCCAAACACTCCATTCGGCGTAGAGGTGGTTTCGACGGCACATTCCAGGTAGCCCGCAAATGTGCTGGTCGACCAGCGTTTCGCCCACACGCCCTCGAACTCGGGCGAAAAGTACTCCTGCGGATCGCCGGCAATCCCCGTGCTGTGGAGCAGATCGCACAGAAGGGAGCTGCCGCTTCGCTCGGTGGAACAAACGAGATATGTAGTGCTAACCGACATGAGATTCCGTCTCCCGGTCATGGACGTACGTTGTGGTCGGGCCTCCGCACACCAAAGCGCTACCTCTTTACAGGCTCAGCCAGGCCGGCACGAAGTTTTCGGCAGCGCGGAGCTGCGCCTCGGCCTGTCGATAGTCGGAATCCAGACTCTCGACCAGCTTCCAAAAGGCCAGCGAGTGATTGAGCTGCTTGGTGTGGGCAAGCTCGTGCAACAACACGTAGCGGACGAGCCGTCTCGGCAGAAACATCAATCGTAGATTCAAACTGACCGTCTTCCGGCTGGAGCAGCTACCCCAGCGAGTCTTTTGGGATCGAATCGATACCTTAGCAAGATGAAAGCCATGCTCGCCGGCCAGGTCGGACAACCACGGCCCGAGGTGTGCCGCTGCGCGGCGGCGTATCCATAGACGTAACGCGGCTCGCACGACATGGTGATTTTCGATCGGGCCCGTGATGAGAAGCGAGCCGAAGCCGGCCTCCCTGACGGTGACTCGATTCGAGCTGTCTTCCCGATAGCTCAGGGCCCACTCCTCGCCGGTACAGGCGAAGGTTATGACATTGGGCAGGGCCTCCAAGCACATCGGATCGGGTACGGGTAGCGGCGAGTCGAGCCTGTGTGCGCCGTATCCAGGCGTCGTGCCGGCGAACGATCTCCGGAATCAGCGCATGATTGTAACCGCGCGGGACCACCACCTCGAGCTCTCGCCCGGCCGTGAATGTCAGCCTCAGGTACTTCGCTCGTCGACTGATCCGAACGGAGTAGACCGGGGCCTGATAGACCGCTTCGGTCATGAATCGCACCTGGTACTCGCCGACAATCGATTGTGAAACCGAAGCCGGCCGAGACAGCGCATGATCGAGTCTACCGAAGGCTCCCAGTGTACGAAGTGTGCCCTTGTGGAAGTGCCAGAACGTCCTTCGGTATCCACCAAAGGACCGGACTCACGGCCCACCGTCCACCGGCTAGCCTCACGATGTAGCTCAACCGTTTACCGACTACCGTCCACCGTTCACCGCCCGCGAAACTCCATCCACCTACCTTCGGTCCACAGCACCTCGCCGAACGAGCTGACCACGAGATCAGCGCCGGATAGCGCCTCAACCGAGAACGCCGCCGCGATGGCGACGACGCGGCAACCGGCCGCCTTCCCGGCCTGCACGCCCGCGGGAGCGTCCTCCAGGACGACGCACGCGGTTGGAGGAAACGTGAGCACATCCGCGGCTCTGAGGAATATGTCTGGCGCCGGCTTCCCGTGCTCCACCTCCTCGCTCGACACCACAGCGGTAAACTGATCCGCCAGCCCTATCGCCTGAAGAATCTGGGTGATGTTGCGGTGAGGCGCCGACGAAGCTATCGCCTGCGGCACTGACAGGCGCGTCAAATGATGAACCAGATCCTGAGACCCGGGGAGCATCGTAACGCCATCGGCCTCGACTGACGCCCGGAAGAACTGCTCCTTGCGCTCACTCAGCTCGTCGATCGAATCCGCTCGAGGGTCGAATCCGAAGTGGTCGACGAGGACATCGTCGTTTCGCAGCCCGAACGTCGGCCGGAAGGCCTCGTAGTCGAGGCTTTTGCCGTGTTCGGCCAGCAGACGTCGCCAGGCTTGAAAGTGGTTTTGCGCGGTGTCTACGAGAGTGCCGTCGAGGTCCCAGATAGCTCCGAAAGGCGCCAGGGCGGCGTGTCCCTGATTTGAGCCGCTGCTTCGACGGATCTTAGAGCACCGTCGCGACTTGGTTGGTCGGAAGCGGAGGTCGGGCGAACTCGGCCACCTTCGATAGGTTCTCGATGTCCGATTGGCTGAATCTCATATTGAAGACCTCCTCCATGACGCAGGTCCATCCATAGATGAAATACTCCCAACCATCCTCGACACGCAGTTTCCGACTCCGACGCTGGTCCCACGCCTGATAAAGAAAGTCCAGCTCCCCGCGGTAGTTGATTTCCCAGGCTATCCCGTTGGTGGGAAACATCGCCTGGCTGGATACGGGAGAGCCGGGGGAATCCTTACCCATACCGGTAGCGTTGATCACCAAAGAGTATGGCGGAAGCCGCTCCATAATGCGCATCGTTCCGCTGCGAATCAGCGCTTTGGATGTACTCAAACTCGACATCGGACTCAATTGTCTGGTGGAGGGTTTGCAAGCGCTCCAAGCGCCCGGCGCTCCGATTGGTGATGACCATCCGCTTCGGACGATCGCTCGACAGGGGACGCGTCATGAGGTAGACGCTGATCGCCACTCCCGAACCTCCGGCCCCATAGCACAGCACCTCGCCACCTGTCCGGCCAAAATAGTCCGGTCCGAGGATACTTTCCAGCGACCTTCCAGCTGAGATCGGATCTTTGGCCCAGCCCAGCAGCTTGCCGTCTCGCTTGGCGATAGCCGAGACCTCTCCGCAGAGCTGGGCATATTCGTCGACGCCCGCAAAGAGATCAGCAGTCGCCTGATAGAGGTCGAGCTTGTGGGTAGTCACCAGACCGCCGAGGTGATTCGCATCGTTTTTGATCTCCTCAACCACGTCTCGGTAACGCTGTGCCGGAGCGTGCATCGGCAGATCTCTACCTTGCACTTCGATGTCCGCGCCGAGGCTCAACACATCTCGCCATCGCGGGAAGATCCGCATTATCGAAGACTGTCCGGTAGTTACTCCAACGAATGTGAAATACCGGGTCATGATGCCACCCCTGCCGGAGTCCTACGCGTCTCACGCATGGCGTCGACAAACTGCCTGGCCCGGAGAGTTATCTCGGCCCAGTTTCCCTCTCGCATCAGGGACCGCGCACAGATCTCACTGCCCACCCCAACGGCAAATGCGCCCGCCGTAAACCACGAACCAATCGTCTCGAGGTTGACTCCACCGGTCGGGATCACTTTCAGGTCGGGGAACGGTCCACGTAGGGCCTTCAGATGACCCGGACCTCCAATGGACGCCGGAAAGAGTTTCACCACCTCGGCGCCCATGTCTAGCGCGAGATCGACTTCTGACGGTGTAAAAACGCCGGGCACAGCAGGCAATCCGGTGCTCAACATGGCGTTTAAGATCTCCGGTCGAAGGTTCGGCGACACGAGGAAGTCGGCGCCGGCCGCGGCGGCCAGGTCCACTTGCTCGAGGGTGCGAATCGTACCGGCTCCTAGCAGCGCCCCATCGCCGTAGGTCTTGCGGACCTCACGCAACGCACTATCCACGCCAGGAGTGGTGAATGTAAGCTCGACTGCCGGGGAGCCGCCTTCAATGAGCGCTCCGACTACACGAACGGCTTCCTCACTGCTGTCGGCGCGGACGATTGCAATCAGGCCGGCCGACTGTATTCGGGTAAAACCGTCAGATGTGGACACGAGTAACCTCCAGATCAGGAATAACGGGGTATCGAGGTGGGCGTCCTGAGAGGACCGCCAGGCAGTCTTCCATGGCCATACGCCCCATAGCCGCGGTCGCCTCGACAGTATGAGCGCCTATGTGAGGTGTGAGAATAACATCGTCCCGAGCCAGTAGCGGATTGTCCGAAGGCGGAGGCTCTTCGGCGAGAGTGTCCAGTGCCGCCCCACGGAGGCGACCGGAGGTTAATGCCTCGACCAGGTCGTCCTCGACTACAAGCTCTCCTCGAGCAGTGTTGATCAGAAATGACCCCGGTCGCATGCGGGCAAAGAAGACTGAGTCGACCATTTGGCGCGTGCCCGGGTTGATAGGGACGTGCAGGCTAACGAAGTCGGCCTGATGCAGCACGTCATCCAGGGCCAGCAGCTCGATGCCGGCCTCGACCGAGCCGTCGAGCACATACGGATCATAGGCAACAACCCGGCATCCAAGCGCCAGCGCTCGCCTTCCTACCGACCGGCCGATGCGGCCGAGGCCGACGAGTCCCACAACCCGGCCGGCCACTTGAGTTCCATAACTAGACTTCCACACCCCGGCGTGAACCGACCGGTCATTCAGCGGGATGGAGCGTGCCAGCGCAAACATGAAGGCCACGGCCAGCTCGGCTACCGCCTCGGAGTTCGCGCCGGGCGTGTTCGTAACCACTACGTGGTGGGTGCGGGCGGCTTCCAGATCCACGTTGCTGACGCCGACGCCATAGCGAGCAACGACACGTAAGCTGGGAGCTCCCGCAAACACGCTGGCATCAATATCGTCCAAACCGGCAATGAGGCCGTCGACGTCCGGCAAGCGCAGGCCGAAGCTCGGAAGCCGCGAGCGAGTGCCCGGTTTCGTTGTAGCGCACATGCCCGACCTCCCGTTCCAGCTCGGATCGCAGCTCGGGTGCCTGTGCGCCAAAGGATCGAGGAGTCACCATCACCACGCACTCAGACAGCGATTTCATCGAACCTTTCCCCTCCCAGAACACGGCAAATGTTGCCCGCCACCATGTCCTGGATCTCCGCCTCACCGGCCCCCAACGACCGGAGGCGAGGAATTATGGTCTGTGGAATCGTCCGAAGGCCCGGGCCGCCCGAGGCGTGCCACAGCGTCCTATCGACGATGTCGAGGCCGATCGCCACGTGGCGTTGCAGCCCCTGCGCCATCATCGCCGTGAGAAGCGGCCACACTCCTGTTTCCGGACCGTATTTTGGCCGGAGGAAGGTATCGTACCCGAGAATGAAGCCGGCTCGAGCCAGGTCGAAATGCAGCTGCTGATCAGGTCGCTTGTCTACATGCGAGATCTGCACCCGGGCCGGCGAGACGCCGGACTCGACAATGAGCAGAGCCAGATCCTCGACCCTTTCGCCCATCTCGGTGTGAACCGTGACGCCGGTCCCAGTGGCGCGGGCGGCGCTCAGCGCAGCTCTCATCAGCTCTTTTTCTTTTCCGCCTGTTCCGGTCCACGCGGTCTTGATCGATCCGGCCGCAACCCCCGGGGATTCAGCCAGGCCATCACAGACTTCCCCCCGAAACAGTGTTTCGGCGGCTTCAGCGCCGAGATACCAGGGACCTTCACCCGGCGCGTAGTACTTGCGGAGGTGAAAGCCGGTTGAGGCGACAATGGCGACGGGACTCTCCAGAGCCAGCCGCCGCAGCACGTTGCCGTCCCTACCGCATGCGCCTGGTTGACAATCCAGGACCAGGCCCCCCCCTTGATCCGAGAAATCGGCCAGCTCGCCAGCTGCGGCAGACTCATCGTCGAGAAGGGGCGCTCCGTCGACCCCCGGCCCAACCCAAAGGTGGCTGTGGCCATCGGCACAGCGGATAGAGTGCCCCGGCACTGGACCGGTTACGGTCCGGAGTGTGGTGGTCATGCCGGAGCCGGAACTCCTGGACGGGAGGGAATCAGCACGGGAAATCCGTCCTGCTCAATCAACCGGTAGCGGAATCCGTCTCGCTCAATGGTTCCATAATCGTGTCCGGCGTCGGCCGGATACACCGCCAGAAATATGAACTTGTCGTCCGACGTATTGGCGGTGCGGTGCGCCCAGAACGGTGGAACGTAAGCCACCGTGCCCGGACCCATCTCAAGCCTGGAGAACCGGTCCTCGACTTCCATAAGGAGTACTCCATGACCTTGCAAGCCGACGTAGACCTCGCCGGTCTCGCGCTTCAAATGGTAGTGGCCTTTGGTCATGAAGTACTCGTCCCCGACGCGTCCTGGATGTATCACCGTGGTGCAGACCACGAGCTGACCGTTAGTATCCGGGACGTCGTACTGCAGCACCTCGTAGACCATCGGGTCGCCGGACGCCACCAGCCCCTCCTCAGCATCCGGGTCGCGGTACATTCCAAGCATGTCGGACATGCGGCGTCGGACCGCGCTCGTAGCCGGGTCCAACTTCCCGCTGACGACGTCAAGATCGAGGGTGAACGGTTGCATGTATTCGGTCATGGCTCCAGTACTACCTTCAGGCTCCTTCCGGAGGCAGCGGCCGCGAACGCGTCTCGCCCAGCTTCCAGGGGAAATCGATCGCTGACCAACGGGAGAGTGTCGATCGCCCCTGAGGCAACTAAATCGAGAGCCTCGCGGCAGTCCTGCGTGGAATTTGCCGTTGTTCCAGTCACTACCAGCTCCTTGTAGTGGATGGGATTCGAGTCGATGGTAATGTGGGATCGCCCGCTTGGCAGGCCGCCGAAAAAGTTGATCCGGCCGCCGGGAGCTGCCAGCGCGAGCGACTGCTCCTGAGCTTGTGGCGAGGGGGCGGCCACAATAACAGCGTCCGCCCCACGCCCATTGGAGATATTGGCGATGAACTCAGGTAGGTCATCCGTCACCGGGTCAATCACGTAATCCGCCCCCCAGGCTCTAGCCTGTTCGCGCCGGCCAGTGCTGGGCTCGCTGACGATGACGGCAGAAGGGAGGCGTAGTTTCGCGACCTTGAGATGCAGGAGCCCGATGGGACCGGCTCCGTTAATGAGGACCAGGTCGCCTTCGGAGATGGCGACAGCCCGCGAGCCGCGAAGCACGCACGCGAGCGGCTCCACCATGGCCACCGACGCCGCGTCAACACCCTCAGGCGCCGCCAGCACATTACCCTGTGAGATGAGATTCGCCGGAAGGAGAACGTACTCGGACATGGCGCCATCAAACGTGATTCCGAGAGCTTGAGGCCTCTCACACAGGTTCACCCTTCCTGCCCTGCATTGGGGACACTCCCCGCACCCAACGTTTGGCGCCACAAAGACGGCTTCGCCCACGGGAACGTCTGCCTCCTCGCCCACCGCAACGATGGAACCGGAGAGTTCGTGTCCCGGCACTCTCACGGTGCCGGGGGGATATGCTCGGTGGGAACCGGACGCGATGCGCAAGTCGGTGCCGCAGATACCACAAGCGCTAACTCGCAGCAGGGCTTCGCCGAGCCCGGGTCTCGGCACCGCGCATTCTTCGAGACGCAGGTCTTCCGGACCGTGATACACCAGTGCTTTCACGGGGACTCCACCTCTGCCAGGAGGACCGGGCGTTCTTCCTGCCACGACCGGTTGGCGGCGATAACCGCGCATAGGGCGTGATAGCCATCCTCTCCGCCGGCTCCTGAGCCCACGCCTTCGAGGATCGAGTCTACAAAGGCCCGCATCTCAGCGCGGTAACCTTCGGCAAATCGATCGGGCCACGTCCGGTGGCTGGGAATCACCGCGCCGGCGTCGCGATCCTTGACCTGCACGATGGGCTGACCGAGGATATCGCCTATGACCAGCAGCCCTTCAGAACCTACGATCTCCACCCGGGCGTCATAGCCGTAGTCCGCCGGACAGGTGCCGTCAATAGTGCCGACCGCGTTGCTCTTGAAGCGCAGAGCGACCACGGCGTTATCGTAAAAGTTGGCGGCGTCGACGCCTCGAACCGGGCCCTTGACATTGATTGTTTCGGCGTAGACGCGCTTGAGGCCAGAGCCGACAAGCCAGCGGACGCAATCAAAATCGTGGCTGTTAACCTCGGCCAGCATGCCGTTTGACACGCTCATGTCCCACGCCCACCTTGGCGGAAGGCCCGGGCCTCTGGTCAGCGACTTGATCACCATCGGCTCGCCAATCTCCCCCGCCCCGATCCGCCGCTTGGCCTCCACGAACTCCGGCTGAAAGCGCCGCATAAAGCCAATCTGGAGCCGGACTTCCGCCTCGCGTGCCGCTGCCATCATGTCCGTGCACTGGCTTGGCGTAAGCGCCATAGGCTTTTCGCAGAACACGTGTTTGCCCGCCCGGGCAGCGGTAACGGCGAGGTCGCGGTGCGTAAAGGTCGGGGTCGTGATGACCACCGCGTCGAAAAGGTCAGCCTGCACGGCGTCGTCGAGCGTGGAGAAAACTGCGGGATCACCGAGAGTGGCCGCAGCCCGGGCAGCTACGTCGGCCGCTGATTCAACAATCACAGTGACTTCAGCGCTCCTGACATACTCGACGAGATTGACGCCGTGCACCATGCCGGCGCGGCCCGCCCCAACCAACGCAACCCTCACGACGTTCATGCCGGGGACCAGTCCTCAGCTTGCACCTGGGCGAGGCGGCGGAAGGACTCCTCGATGGCAGACAGCGTGTCGCGATACACATCGATCATGACGGCATAGGCTTCATGCTCCTTCGGGTCCGGCTGATACCAATCGCAGCTGGGGGTCGACCTCGTCGCGGCGGCGGCGAGGTCGGGAAAGAGCGCCACGGCATGACCTGCAACCAGCGCCGCTCCCCAACAGCCAAGCTCGTTGCGAGCTAGGCGGGCATATGGCACACCGAGAACTGACGCTTTGATCCTGTTCCACACGGCGCTTTTGGCGCCTCCCCCGATGACTCGCGCGTCGACCATCCTCAGGTTTGGATGGAGATCGCGGAAAATCTGCAGATAGCTCGAATACTCGTAGGGCACGCTTTCCAGAATGGCGCGCGTCATGTGCGCCCTACCGTGCCGGTGATTCAGACCCACCCAGGCCCCGCGCATCGATGAGTTGCTCGGTAGAATGCGGCCATCGATGAACGGCATGAACAGCAGTCCACCTGCCCCGGGCGGTACTCTACTCAGGTCTTGCGTCATTGCATCCAGGTCAACCTCCTGCTCTTCGTCTGGATCGCCGGTCTGGCTCGTTAGGACGCCTTGGAACCATCCCAGCAGGCTGCCGCCGGATAGGTAGGCCAGCGAGATCCACTGCCCGTCGACCGGGCTACGCATGACGATCAGGGTCTTGTGAACCGGGTCCGGGCAGAAGTCGTCGCTGGCTCCTGCCAGTACGGCGGCGCTGCCGGCGGAGTCCAGCAGCTGACCGGGCCGGACAATTCCGGCTCCGAGTGCGCCGGCGGCAGTGTCACCGAGCCCGGCGGCGATGGGAACGCCGGCAGGCAGCCCGCACTCCGCCCCGGCTTCACTGGTCAGCAGGCCAATGACGGTCGAGGGGCTGACGATTCGCGGCATCTTCTCTTCGGGTATTCCCGCCGCGTCCATGAGATCGGGAGACCAGGTGGCCGAGCGAGCATCGGCAACGCCCGTGAAGTGCAGGTATGTGTAGTCGATGAACGCCTCCGAAGACGGCAGTCCCGCCAACTTTCCGGCGACATAACTCCCGGGCATGATGAACTTTTGGGTCTGCCTAAACGCAGCCGGTTGCTCACGACGCCACCAGCGCATCTTGGGAGCGTGATCGACCATTGGCGGGCAGCCCGTTATCTCGGCCAAAGAGCTGCCGATGGCTTCGTCCAGATGCTCGACGTCTGGGGTGCACCTCAAGTCCAACCAAGAATCGTAGGGAGTCGATGGTCGCCAGTTACCACCGATGCCAAGTACACCCGCCATCTGTCCCGCAATACCTATTGCGGCCACGTTATTGGAGTTGATGCCGGACGCGCACAAACATTCGCGAATAGTTGCCAGCGTCGCTCGGTAGAAATCGTCCGGGTCCTGGTCGCATTGATCGGGGCCGTGCCACCGCAGCGGGGTCGGCTGAGCAGCGTGCGAGACTTCACGGCCGGTCTCGTCGTAGAGGCACGTCTTGGTGCTGGTGGTACCGACGTCGATCCCGAGAAGAAGTTCGGTCATGCGCTGGACCGTCTCCGCCGGTCTGGCTATCTCCTTATCATCCTGTCATTACAAGTTGATGATCCGAGACAGACTATCACGCACGGACGTTGGGGTCAAGCCGAGAGAGCGAAGCGGGCGTGACGAAAATCGCGGGGAGTCTGCCCTGTGTGCTGGTGAAATACCGTCGTGAAGTACTGGCTGGAGCTAAAGCCGGATGCCATGGCTACATCGGTGATGGTCAAATGCGGGTCCTCGGCCAGGAGGCGGCGAGCTGCGTCGAGGCGGCAGACATTGAGGTACTCCACCGGTGACATATTGGTAGATTCCCTACAGTAATGAGCAAAGCGGCTGCGTCCCAGGCCGCACTCGGCCGCCATAGAGGCGAGATCCCATGGCTGATCAACGTGGTTGGGCAAATCCTGGAGGAAGAGCTCGACGGTTCGCTGGGCCGAGGATAGCGAGGTATCGAGCTCCGGCCGCTGTCTGCCGAGCAAGTCGGTCAACGCCACGATAAGACCGCTGATGTGGAGCCGGAGATGACTCTCGCCGAAGCCCAGGCCCCAGCCATCGACCACTTCCGCCAGCTTGGCGAAGTGGAGCTCGACCTCGCCATCGGCCGGCCAGACCGGATGTTCGTTATGGCTGAGCATGGTGGTTAGGGCCGCGATGTCTCCTTCGGAGGACGCGAGCCAGCGGGGCCAGTTCCAAGTCTGGTTGGGCCGGCGCACGCCGACGTCAAGAATCAGCCAGTGGAGGCGGCACGCAGCAATATGGGGATTGCCGATTCGGTGCCGTTGCCAGGGTCGGGTTATCCCGATTTCTCCTCGCTTGAGCCAGTACTCACCGTCATCGACCGCAAAGTACGTCTGTCCCCGGGAGACATACGTGACTTCGATCCCCTCGTTGTAGTGCCAGTCCAGTCCCCATGACTGCCTGTGATCCGCGTCCCAGTAGCCGACCGTGCGCGCCTCGGGCAGCACGCCGGCGGGCAGACGGTGCCCGGGATACTCTCCTCGAGCGCAGGCGGAGAGGCGAACCGATCCGCGCGCTGCAGCTTCTTTCAGGGGCTCGCAGCTATCCGCGACCACCACTCGGTCGCGATCGCGAAACCGCGCCGCTCGAGCTCGTGCCACCTCGACCAACCTTTACGAATAATCCCAGTTCGCGAATGCCTGGCGGCCCATTGTAACGGTATGGCTCTGCATATCGAGTTCGACATTTACCACTGGCGTATATTGCAAGACCCTATCCGACCCGTGGACGTATCGTAACGTCAGGAAGATTTCGCATACACGTGGAAAGGAAATCGATCATGACCAGGATAGGCATCGGGATCAATCCGGAATTCGTGCGCAGCGTGGACAAGTCATTTGAGTTCGCGGTCGAGGAGGCCAGCCGCATGGGGTACGAGTATCTGGAGCCGTGCCTGATGACGGGACGCGACCTGCTGGCGGAGGCCGGCTACTACCACTTCCGGACAACGGAAGAAGACGGTATCGAGGTGCGGGACCAGCTGGCGGCCGCGGGACTCAAGCCGTCAGGTGTCTCCGCCCACGCTCCGTTGATGCGGCCGGACGTCGGAGTGCCGTACCTCCGCTCGGCCATCCGATACGCATCGGATCTTGGGGCGCCCGTGGTCAATACGGATGAAGGAATAAAGCCAGCCTGGATGAGCGAAGAGATGGCCTGGGAGATGATGAGATATTCGCTGACTGTCGTGGCGCAGACCGCGGAGCGCTACGGGGTCTTCGTCGGTATCGAGCCGCACGGAGTCTACACGACGACGGTCGAGGGCCTCCTGCGCATCGTCGACCTGGTGCCCTCCCCCTGGATAAAGATTAACTTTGACACGGGTAACAGCTACCTGGCAGGCTCGGATCCAATAACGGATCTCAAACAAGTCGCCGGCAAGGTCGTGCACGTTCACGCCAAGGACATCGCGTTCGACATGGCGGAGGAGAAGCGTGGCCACGTGACCGGCACGCCGGTGGGGTGCGCCTGCGGCGACGGCGTGGTCGATTGGAGTCAGGTCGTCGAGATCTTGCGCGGAGTGGACTACGAAGGCGTCCTATCCGTCGAGTGCGGGACCGTCCCGCAGGCCGAGCGCTCCATCGAGCACCTGCGTCAGGTTCTAGCCACAAAATCGCCTGTGGCGGTTTAGTCCAGTACATAGCCCTTTGACACTGGACGATTCATGGACTATCATTTGGGCATGCTGCAAGCATGTCATTACAAGATGATGTGTACGGCGGTCAAGAACCTACGACTCGCTCAGGTGGAGAGCTGATGGCGCTGCTGGAAGTCGACAACGTAACCAAGCGCTTCCCGGGTGTTCAGGCGCTTACTGACGTAAGCCTGACCGTTGAATTGGGCGAAGCACACGCGTTAGTGGGCCAGAACGGGGCAGGCAAGTCGACGCTGGTGAAGTGCATCACGGGCGTCCATCCCCCGGACGAGGGCCGGATTGTCTTCGATGGGGTGGAGATCGAAGGTTATGGACCGAAGACCGTGTACCATCTGGGCATTGCTGCGGTCTACCAGCGGATGCAGCTTTTGCCGCACCTTTCCGTAGCGGAGAACATCCTCCTGGGTCAGATGCCGACCGTGGCCGGCGGCGCTTTCATCAATCGTGCCGAAGCGAATCGCTCCGCGCGCGCGTTGCTCGAGCGGTTCCGACTAGATATCAATCCCGAAATGCCCGTGGTTCGCCTGGAGCCTGCCGAGCGACAGCAGGTTGCGATCGCGAAGGCTCTGTTTCGCCGAGCTAAGCTCTTGATACTGGATGAACCAACAGCCGCACTCGATGCCAGACGAATCGACCGGCTGTTTGAGCTGATTGGTGATCTCAAAGCTCAGGGCGTCGCAGTCCTGTACATCTCTCATCACTTAGAGGAGGTGTTCCGCATGGCAGACCGAATCACCATTCTTCGCGACAGCCAGGTCGTGACCACGCGCCCTGCGGCTGAGCTGGATCAGTCGGAGGTGGTGACGCTGATGGCTGGGCGGCGAATCGAAACCGGCATCGACACAGGTGGCGAAGCCGATGTCGACTCGGTGGCGCAGAACAGAACGCCTATCCTGGAATTTCGCCACGTGAGCGCCGGTGCTCTCCGGGACATTACCTTTTCGGTGGACGAGGGCGAGGTCGTAGGAATCACAGGCGTCATAGGAGCGGGTGGAAGCGACATAGCCCACATTCTCTATGGTCTCACCAAGCCGGAAGCGGGGACCATGATGCTCGAGGGAAAGTCATACGCGTCCGGGGGGCCGCGCCAATCCCTCCGTCGTGGACTGTTCATGGTCCCGGAGGATCCGACCGGGGAAGGCTTGGTGCCTCCGCTTTCGGTAGCGACCAACATTACTCTCGTGGACTTACCGGCCTTCACGAAGCTAGGAGTGCTGTCCCTGGGACGAGAGAAGAAGGTAGCCCGGCAATATGTCGATCAGCTGACCATCAAGACCAGCTCAGTCAATACCCCCGTTAGAAATCTTAGCGGCGGTAATCAGCAGAAGGTCCTGCTGGCTAAGTCACTGGAGGCCAAATCGCGGGTGCTCGTACTGCTGGAGCCGACGCAGGGCGTAGACGTTGCCGCCAAAGCCGACATACACAAGATAATTCGCGAGCTGGCAAGTCAAGGCAAGGCAGTTCTGGTGATCTCAACCGATATTCGGGACCTCCTGCTCTTCGTCGACAGGATTTTAGCGATTCGCGCCGGGCGTATCGTGGCAGACAAGCGCACGCTAGATACCAACTACGCCGAGGTGCTCGACCTTACGGTTGGGTCGGTAGCGGCGAGGGCGTCGTGACGTCCACTTCGGACGCCGAGACGGCGGAGGATCCGCAGGCGGTGGCAGTAGCGCCCGCTCCAAAGCCACGCTTTGGGTTCCCGTCCGGCCGGCCCGGTCGGGTCCCGACGATTCCCCGTTTTGGCGGCATCGATCTATTCGATCTATGGCCGCTTATCGTAACAATTGCCATCGTCATTTTCTCGTCAATTCGCCTGAGCAGCATATACCTTACCACCGGGAACTGGGAGAACATCCTCAGCCAGATGTCCGTTTTCGGCATCGTGACGATGGCTCAAACCATCATCTTGGTTTCGGCCGGGATCGACCTATCCGTGGGCGCCAACATGTCCTTCGCCTCTGTCTGCACGGGGCTGATGCTCACCCAGGGCGGCTACCCTATGTGGCTGTGCATCTTGGCGGGTCTTGCTGCGGCCACCGGCGTTGGCCTGATCAACGGCAGTCTGGCCGCGTTGAACCGCGCCCACCCCTTTATCATTACGCTTGGCATGTCGGTGTTTCTCTTCGCTCTTTCCACTCAGATGACGGGGAGCGCACCCATACTCGGTATGGGTTGGTTAGCCTCGGCATTTAGCGGGTCAGTTGGCTCGACTCAGATACCCGCCGTTGCAATTCCTTTCGTTGCGTCGGTCATCTTGACCTTTGCATTTTTGAGGTGGAGTCCTCTTGGCCGCAGGGCTTACGCGATCGGCGGAAATGAGGCAGCAGCGTATCTGTCCGGAATACCGGTCAAGCGGACGAAGATCCTTCTATACGCAATCGTCGGCTTCATAGCGGGCGTCGCGGGCTTGGTCGAGGCCGGTTCGCTGGGCCAGGCTTCGTACGCCATCGGCACGAATTACGAGCTCATTTCCATCGCGATGGCGGTGGTCGGTGGTACGGCCCTGTTCGGCGGTCGTGGTGGCGCTCTGCGCTCGCTTCAGGGTGTAATCCTATACATTGTGGTTTCGAACGCGATCGTTCTCAACGGCTACACGGACAACTACCAGAACATGGCCCTGGGCCTCATCATCATCCTGGCTGTCATGGTCCAGAGAGTACAGAGGTGACGCCGTTCGGAAAGGATTCTGCCGATCCCGCTGACTGTTTGTCGCGATAGAAACCGTGAAAGGAGGTGCATGTCAGGAAATACCTCGATATTGACGGGTATTTCATGTTCTCGTCACGTACGGGAGATATACTCTGCCGGCTAGATGAGAGAAGACCGAACTCAAACCAGGAGTGAACAAGGTACCATGTCTAGATTCTTTCGATTAGCGATTTCGCTTGTTGGTATCAGCGCAATGATGATCGTGGGTTTCGGAACCAGCGGCGGCATTGCCTCTGCCCAGAAAGCACACGCCAGCAAGGGGACCATCGCCTTCCTGCTGTCAGGCCCTGACCTCTACTACAAGTACGGGTCCGATGGAGCGAAAGCCGCCGCCGCGAAGTTGGGCTACAAGCTTCAGATCTACTCCAACAGCACCACCAGCGCGACGCAAGAAGCGACAAATGTACAGAATGCCGTCACGTCGGGAGCGGTGGCCATCACCGGCTACTCAGTCGCCATTGGCACAGAGGGCACCTCGATTCAGTACGCGGCCAAACACCACGTTCCTATGTTCTGGATGTACGGGTACAGCCATCCGTATCTCAACAACAAGTATGTGGTGGGGTTCGAACAGGTCAATCTGGCCAAGTACGCGGTTCCTGACGGGAAGTACGTAAAATCCCACGTTAAGAAGGGCCAGGTAGCCGTTATCACAGGTGCGCTCGGACGCGGCGATGCCGAGGGTTACCAGCAGGGCTTCCTGCAGGGGCTCGGCTGCAGCCATGTGGCCATCTTCCCCGCGAAGCAAAACTTCCCCCTACACTGCGGCAAGATCACGGTCGTGACCAGCCAAACCGGCAACTGGGTAAGCTCGGGTACACCTGGGAAGCCCGGTGGCAAAGAAGCCGCGGCGGCGATCATTACTGCTTATCCGAAGCTCAAGGCTCTATACGTAGAGAATGAAGAGATGTGGTTGGGCGTGAGAACCGCGCTGAAGTCTGCCGGCAAGATGAAGCAGGTCATGCAGCTGTCCACCAACGGGTCACCGTACGGCTTGGCAGGCATCAAGGCGGGCGAGCTCAGGGCGTCGAATACCGACTCCCCTTACCAGGAGAGCCTGTACGCCGTCCGGTTTATCGACAACTACCTGCACCACCACGGAGCCCACGGTAAGCTCTACTACTCGAAGACGGTCTTCGTGACCAAAGCCAATGTCAAAAAGGCCGTTGGCTGGAGCCCTAACCACGCCACGTTCCTGAAGCTGATGAAGGATCCCTTGCCGAAACCAGTGAAGCATCCGCCTATGTAGGGCACACATAGCTCGGGAACACGCTTGCGTAACACACTAGCGTGTGAAGATAGAGCCCTCCCTCGGGAGGGCTCTTCTGCGTCTAGCTCCTGCACTTCATGAAGTCGATCGCTTGTCGGGCGTCCGCCAGCTTGGCCTCCTCGGGCACGTCAAGTGCTGCCGCATCGTACGGGTTGGAGGTCGACGGCAGAAACTCCATGGTCAGGTAGCCGCTGTATCCGATGTTCGTTAGCGCATCGACAGCTGCCGTAAAGTCCGTGTGGCCCAGTCCCGGGGGCCGGCGATTGCTATCGGCCAAGTGGACGTGCCAGACCAGGTTGCGTGCATCGCGGATGGTGGTGGCGATGTCGGGTTCCTCGATGTTCATGTGGAAGAGGTCTGCCATCAGGCCCACATTCGGTCGGTCGACCTCACTCGCCATACGAGCAGCGGCCGAGAGAGAGTTGACCAGGTAGGTTTCGTAGCGATTCAACGACTCGATTACGAGGCGGACATCGTGTTGGGCTGCCCCGTCCGCGGCTTCTCGCAATGAGGTGACGGCCCACCTCCACTCCTCATCTGGAGTAGAAAGAGGAGCGACCCGGCCAACGGCGGTTGGTACCACGATGACGACCGAAGCTCCCAGGGCTCCGGCCAGCGCGGCGCAGCTGGTGATGTAACGGACACCGGAGTCTCGCGTTGACCGATCGGGGTGCGAGATATCTCGAGTGGGAGTGTAGATGCCGCAGATCGAGGTCAGCGCCAGGCCGTGACGATCCAGGACCGGCTCCAGGTCCGAGGCATTGTAAGAGGATGGCTCTCCCGCCAGCTCGATGCCGTCGTAACCCAACTTCGAAAGGCGATGAGCCGTGACCGCCACGTCTTCGTTTCCGAATATCCACTGAGTTGCACTGTATCGCCATCTCGAATCGCTCGCCACGAGCCACCTCCCAGTAGCGTCATTCGTACCCGGCATCGGTCTGCCCGTCCTGGCCCACACCCATGCTACTCGACGTTAATCTCCTTGACGTCGACGAAAAAGATCTCCGCTCCGCCCGTTGAGAATTTTGGGATGTCTGCCAGCAGCGCCCGGCCCTCGGGCGAGGACAGAGCCTCCTCGCCCTCCTGCCGACTGTCAAAGAACAGTGTGGCGCTGCGGTAATACGCCGGCCTGCCTCCTCCCGGGCTGCCGACAGCCTTGCCCAGCGCCTTGCGGCGAACGTTTGGCAGCCTCTGCGCCACCTCTTTGTGAGAAGTGTCATAGTACTGCTCGAAGGCGTCAGGATCGTCCGGCTGCCCATATAAAACGGTGAGAGCGAACATGGAGAAGCTCCTTCGACGAGTTTGTAGTTGTCAGTTGTCAGTTTCATTTCAGTTTTCAGTTTTCAGTTTTCATCGGGGTCAATTACCTCTCCGCCCCGTCGGACTCGGCCAGGATTACTGGGACAAAATCGCACGAATCTCGGAGAAGTAGTCCTATCTCCGTCCAGCGTTAAGCAATCTTGATCGATTCGCACTGCGACGCCCCCGTACGCAACTGCCAACTGACAACTGATAACTGATAACTGATAACTCACCTAATGTTACTTGTAATGACAGGATGATGTGCCTTACACTCTGACGGACTCGTGCGATTCAGCCGCCGCCCCGTACGTCCGGAGTCGAAGGCGCATCCCCAGGTCCATGCCTGCATTCAACACCTTTGAATCACTAGGGGCCCAATGGGACATGTAGTCGACCTGTCAGTTACCATCGGGCCGGACACACTGAGTCCTCCGTCGATGGGCAGACGAGTGATCCTAACGACGTTTCATCGAAGTCCGGGGTACTGGCAGTCAACCCTCGTCGACATGTCTCTTCATAGCGGATCTCACGTCGATTTTGGCCGGCACGTGCTCGAGGATGGTGAGACCGCTGCCGACGTGGCCCTGGACCGCCTCAGCGGCAGGGCTCGGGTCATCGACATGACCGACGTTGGAGCCGATGCGCCGATCACCTGCAAAGCCGTGCGGGATCGGGGGGAGCACCTGAGGAGTGGCGAGATCGCCGTAGTGCGCACCGACTGGGCAGAGCGGATGTGGGGCACATTTCCCGATTACTACATTCATTCGCCGTTCTGCGAGCCCGCTGCCGCACAGTGGCTGATCGACCGAGGCGTTAAAGCCATCGCCTTCGACTGCTTCAGCGAATACTGCGCCCGCCTCCCCGATTTCAAGCCGGACGACTTCATCATCCACAAGATAATCCTGGAAAATGACGCGCTGCTGATGCAGCATCTCACTAATCTTTCCCGGCTGCCCGTCGACAGGGATTTTCAGTTCTTCGCCGCCCCTATAAAGCTCGCGGACGCGGAGGGCTCTCCCGCCCGCTTCTTTGCCGTCGTCGACGACGATTGACTCCTCGCATGCTATTTTTGGACCACCGCACTGCAATCACGGAACGCAAGACAAACCCGGTCGCAACGCGGATTGCGAGTAACTCATGACTTCCAGCCGGGCCATCCATCACCTTCCATCGGTACCCGAATCGTGGACCGTCGAACGTCTGCGCGACAGCTTTGCGGAGCAGCAATACTTTGCCGACGATGGTCTGCTCACCGCAGTTCATCTCGCCTTAGTCCTTGGCCGTCCTCTGATCCTCGAGGGCGAGCCCGGAGTCGGTAAAACCGAGCTCGCAAAGGTCGTCGCGCGAGTCCTCGACCGGCAGTTGATCCGCCTTCAGTGCTACGAGGGACTCGATGCGGGACAGGCGCTGTACGAATGGGACTACCCCAAACAGCTGCTGCACGTGCGTTCGGCCGAAGCGTCAGGACTACCGGTGGTCGATCTTTACGGCGATCAGTTCCTCCTCGAGCGTCCGCTGCTCCAGGCCATCCGAGCGGGGAGCTCAGCTGTCCTTCTCGTGGACGAAATCGACCGCGCCGACAGCGAGTTCGAGGCTTTCTTACTCGAGGTTCTGAGCGACTTTCAGATCACGATTCCGGAGCGCGGCACCATCCGAGCGCAACAACGGCCGGTGGTCATCATCACGTCCAATCGCACCCGAGAGCTCCATGACGCGCTCAAGCGACGGTGCATGTACCACTGGATTCCGTTTCCCGACGCGGCTCGAGAGCGTCAGATCATCCGCGCCCATGCACCGGGGACCGATGCGGCTGCCGCCCGCGCGCTCGTCGACGCCGTTACCGCGATTCGTTCCCTGCGTCTGATCAAGCGGCCGGGTACGGCCGAAACAATCGATTGGGCACAAGGGGCGTCGGTTCTCGTTAGACAGGGCCAGACTTGGCCCAACGCCTTGCTGATGTCGTTGGGACTATTGCTCAAAGAACAGGAAGATGTCCATGCGGCGGCTCCGGCTGTCCAAGCCATTACGATCGCGCCGGATCAACCGGAATGACTTGCCCCGTTTACGATCTTGAGGACCGGGCGGTCGAGCATTTGTATGGGTTTTTAAGCGCGCTTGGGACCGCAGGAATCACGCCCGGCACCGAGAAGCAAACCGACTTTCTGACAGCTATGGCTGTGGCCCCGGCCGGATCTCCCCACGAGCTCTATTGGACGGCCCGCGTAACCTTGGTAGGGCGGATGGAAGACATCGAGCCGTTCAACAGGGTCTTCGACGCCTGGTTTGGCGGCGCCGAACCCGCCGGCAGTCGCCGCCCACCGTCGAGCGCGCCACCTCAAGAGGCGCCTACTTCTAATGTGACAACCGAGGAAGAGGCGACAGCCCTCCGATGGAAGGAGGGTGCCGGACAGGAAGCGAGCCTCGAGTATGTACACGGTCAATGCCGGTTCCCCGTGACGTCACCACAGCAGCATGAGAACTTGCAGGAGATCCAAAGAGCACTGCGAAAGATCCTGCCGCTAAAGCATGTTCGTCGCCTGAGGCCGGCGAGGTCCGGGAGCACGCTCGACCTGCCGCGGACTTTGCGTCGCTCCAGGCATACTGGTGGCGATGTCGTGCACCTGCACTGGAAGGAGAAACCGGCAAGACCTCGGAGAACGTTGCTGTTCGTCGACGTGTCGGGCTCGCTGCGGCAATTTTCCGGTGAGTCTCTCCGATTCGCGCATGCGTTCGTTCGTGCCAATCCAGCGACGGAGGTCTACACCTTCGGCACAACGCTGACTCACGTGACCCAGCAGCTGCGCGAGAGAAATGTTGACGGCGCGCTCGAGTCCCTTTCGGATGTTGTTCTCGATGTCAACGGCGGCACGCGGATCGGCTCTGCCCTCCAGGACTTTCTGGCCGACAGTCGCCGTGCAACCTTCGCCCGTGGTGCGTTAGTGATCATCTTTTCTGACGGCCTGGAGCGAGGAGAACCTACTGCAATGGTGAGCGCGGTCAAGCGTCTAGCCAGGCTCGCTCATCGAGTGGTGTGGTGGTCCCCGCTGGCATGCGACCCGCGGTACCGGCCCCTAACCCGAGGTATGTGGTCAGTGCTTACCCATGTCGACGATCTTGCTGGAGTGCGGGATCTGTCAACTGTTCTCCCGGCCTTGCGACGGCTCCCGACTGTAGAAGCCGGACCACGGGCATCCACTGCACGGATTTGGCAGACTCTCGAACCATGACCCATACTGTGAACTCTGTCAAGCCGTCCTATCTCATACATGGAGCCCTGCTTCTGACTCTCGATGGGGATGATAGCGGACTGAACCAGGGCGACCTGCTCATCGAGAACGGACGAATCGCGGGCATTGGTCAGGGATTGTCGCATGGAAGCGCAGAAACCATCGACGCTCGAGGCATGATAGCCATGCCGGGCTTGATGGACACCCATCGACACTGCTGGGGCTCAATGCTTCGGGGCGGTGCCTGTTACGGGGATTTGAGCGACTACTTCAGCAAAGTTGTCTTCAGTTACGGGTCCGCCTTCACTCCCGAAGACAATTACACGAGCGTGCGGTTCGGGCTGGCCGAAGCGGTGAACAGCGGCATCACCGCCATGAACGCGTGGGAGCACAATCTGCAGACGCCCTCGCACGCCCGTGCATCCCTCCAGGCGCTGCGTGACTCGGGCATGCGAGGGCGCTTCTCGTACGGCTCTTCGGCGAATCCCGAGGATCCCAGCTCAAACGCCAAGGGTTCTGGGACGCTGGACTTCAAGGACATCCTCCGCCTCAAAGAGGAGGAATTCTCGTCTCCCGGACCTATCGATCTCGGCATCGCCGTCCGTGGAGTCGAGGCATCTCAACAGCACGTGTGGAAAGAAGAGTTTGCGTTCGCGCGTCGGCACGGGCTCCCTATCACGTCGCATTCGATGATGACTCGACAAAACGTCGAGCGGCAGCGTGGCGTGACTGTGTATCACGAGCACGGCCTGCTCGGCCCAGATCTCCAGCTCGTACATTGCATTCGCGTCAATGACGAAGAAATTCAATGGCTGGCGGAAAGTGGCACCCAGGTCTCCATCGCGATCCTTGCCAACCTCCGCTGCGGCATGGGGCTTCCACCGACACTGAGGATGATGCGAGCGGGTGTCGCGATATCTCTGTCCCTCGACACGATGGCGGCCGGCGACAACTCCGACATGTTCACGGCGATGCGAGTGACCATGGGCATCGAGCGGGCGCGAGCGGAGGACGGAGCAGCGTACCAGCCTTCGGAGGTTCTCAGGCAGGCGACCGCGGCGGGGGCCGCTTACTTTGGGCTAGCCGGAAAGGCGGGCGTGCTGCGCGAGGGCTACGTGGCGGACGTAATTCTGCTGCGCGCCACTGACCTCAATATGGCCCCGCTCAACGCCGTCGACGGCCAGGTCGTTTTGTGCGCTCAGCCCTCGAACGTCGACACGGTGTTCATCGACGGTGAAGTCCGCAAACGCGACGGCGAGCTGGTGGGTGTCGACCGGAGGGCGATGGTCGACCACGTTACGGAAGCTGTAAATCGACTCAAAGAGCGGGTCGGCGTTCCGCTGGCCTGACTAGATCGGATCTCACAGAGGAGGTGTCAACCATGACGATGCTGGCCGAGCGGGATGTCGGTAACAAGCCTGAGGTGATTATCCCCGGATCCGCCGAGGAGGCGGTCCATGCGTTTGGTGATGGCGTCGGAATCACGGTAGTCGCCGGTGGTACGATCGTCTTGCCCTCGATCACCTATGGTCGCCTACACCCGGAGCGGGTGCTCATGCTGCACGCCGCCGGTCTGGGAGAGATGGTTGAGGCTCGTACGCTGAAGATTGGGGCAATGGTTCCGCTTAGCCGGCTCGTCGAGTCGGCTCCCGAACCACTGGCGTCGGCGGCCCGTATTGCTGATCTAGAGGTGAGGTCCCAGGCCACGGCTGGAGGAAACCTCCGCGCGGGAGGCGACATTCAGGCGGCGCTCATCGCCCTCGGCGCAACGGTTCGATCGAGTGGTGCAGATGAAGAGCGAACGGAGCCGGTCGAGGAGTTTGTGACGCGCAGCCATGGCCGCCTCATCCTGGAAATAGAGGTGGAACGGCCCGCAGCCGGCGCATATCTTGCCCAGCGCAGGCTGCACGCGCACACGTACACGGTCATGTCCGTCGCCCTGGCGCGAACAGCGGAGGGGACTCGTGTAGCAGTGGGCGGAGCTGCGGAGCACGCCATCAGGTGTCCAGCGGTCGAGCGGGCCCTGAGGCGAAACGCGACGAATGCTGAAGCCGGACAGGCGGTGCGGGATGACATTCGTCCACGGGATGATGCTCTAGCATCCGCTTCGTACAAAGAACGCGTCCTGCCCGTGCTCGTGGCGCGGGCTCTCGACACATTGGAGGAGACGAGATGAACCTGACTGTTAATGGTGTCGAACAGACGATCTCATCCGGCCCGCTTACTCCGTTGTTGCAGGTGATCCGGGAGGAGCTGGGACTGACCGGCGCGAAGGCGGGCTGCCAACAGGGCGGCTGTGGAACGTGCACCGTGCTGGTCGACGGGGAGCCCCGCCGCTCATGTCTGCTCCCTGTGGCCGCACTCGACGGCACTCGGATAACCACCGTCGAGGCACTGGGCGACGCTTCGAACCTCTCCGACGTACAGGCGGCCTTCTACCGAAACTACGCCGCACAATGCGGCTTCTGCACCCCTGGAATGATGCTGGCCGCAACTTCTCTGATCGAGCGGAAGGGCGGAGAGGTGACTCGTGAAGAGGTCGTAGAGGCGCTGGAAGGCCACTATTGCCGGTGCACTGGTTATGTAAAGATTATCGACGCCGTTGTAGCCGCGTCTCGGGGCGACGCCGGTGCCGAGGTGGTGCCGACGCTCGAGATTCGCGAGTCCGTCGCGTCCTCAGGGAGTCGGTCATGAAGGCCGTTGGCCGGAGCGTCCCCAAGTACGACGGCCTCGATCATGTCACTGCCCGCACTCAGTTCGTGGACGACGTCCGCCTTCCGGGGATGCTCTGGGCCAAGGCGCTCCGCTCTCCCGTCGCGTCGGCCCGCATACTCCGCCTCGACACGGGCCGCGCGGAGTCGATGCCCGGCGTCCACGCCGTGATCACCCACGAGGACGTGCCGCGCAATATCGTCGGCCATCAAGAGGTGTGGGGAATTCCGCCTGACGAGCCACTACTGGCTGAGGACGAGGTGCGGTTTCCCGGCCAGCTGATTGCCGTCGTGGCCGCGGAGAGCGAGGAAGCGGCTCAGGCCGGAGTCGACGCCATCGATCTCGAGTACGAGGAGCGGGAGGCGTTCCTCGACATGCGAAAAGCTTGGGATCCGGGTCAGCCGCAGGTCACCCCCGACGGCAATGTCTTCTTCTATTACCCCGATCAACCCCAGCGGCAGGTGAGGAAGGGCAACGTCGACGAGGCGTTCGACCGGGCGGACTTCATCGTGCAGGGCGTTTACCGTCCGGGGGCGATCGAGCAGGCACCCGCGGAGCCGCAGGCGGCCGTTGCCGTCGTCGAGCCGAACGGCAGGGTCGTCATCCACTCGATCACGCAAGCCATGTACTACTCCATGGACATCACGGCCCGGCACTTGAAGCTTCCGCTCGGTCAGCTAAAGTTCGTCGGTGGCAGCGTCGGAGGCGGGTTCGGTGGAAAGATCGATACTCAGACCGAGCCGGTGACCGCCATTCTGGCGCTCAAGACCCAGCGTCCCGTGAAATGGCGGTTCACCCGGGAGGAGGAGATGCTGACCTCGTCCACGCGTGCCGCCTGGCACATCGAGATTGCCGATGCCGTGACGAAGGACGGGTGGATCCTTGGACGCAAGACGCTGACGCTCCACGACGCCGGCGGCTACATGCGCACGTCCGCCTATGCGTGCTCGAAGCACACCTTTCATCTGGCCGGCGCCTACTCGATCCCCAACCTGGCTTTTAACACGTTCGTGGTCTTGACCAACCACGTGCCTACAGCCGCCATGCGAGGGTTCGGCGTGACTTCCGCTTCGTTCGCGGTGGAGACTCATTTGAATCGCATCGCCGAAGTCATCGGGATGGATCCATGGGAGCTGAGGCTCAAGAACGCGAACCGCATCGGCGACACATCGCCGACGCGAGTCGTGTTTGGCGATCCCTCCACGGTTTCCACGCTGATCGCGGCGGCCGACGCGGCCGGGGTCGAGCTCAGCCCTGACTTCCACTCTATGACTAACCAACGGCGGGAAGGCGATCTGCTTCCCGGTCACCTGGTGCCCCAGCTCGGCGAACCGAAGCGGCATCATCTCGCATGGACCGGCGACCAGCCGGCGATGCACTCGGGGAGGTAACTGATGGCCAAACACCGCGGTCGCGGTCTCGCGACAATTGAATACCCGACAGGTATGAATCAGGGTGGAGACCCGTCTCAGGCCTGGATAAAGATCAAGCCCGACGGACATGTCGACGTGTTTTCCGGGACGGTCGATGTGGGCCAGGGATCGAAGACCGTCCACACCCAGATAGCTGCCGATGTCATCGGCGTGCCCTACGACTGGGTTACCATGGACAACTCCAATACCGACTCGTCACCCGTGTGCTTTGGGACGTTTGCCTCGCGGGGTACGTTCATAGGCGGCAACGCCATCGCCGTGGCTGCATATCGCACGAGGGAGAAGCTGCTCGAGATGGCATCACGGATGATGGAGGTCGATCCTGAGGACCTGGAGGTTTCAGGTGGGGAGGTCTTCGTGCATGGAGCGCCTGCGCGCAAGGTCGGGGTGGACGAAGTCGCCGCCACCGCCTCCTGGACGTATGGCGAGCTCATCGCCGGATCGGGAGCGTGGATTAATCCGCACGTGGAGCCGGATAAGGAGACCGGGGAGTGCGAGCCGCACGCCGCCATCTCCTTCGCGTCGTGCGTGGCGGAGGTCGAGGTCGACGACGAGACCGGCGAGGTCCTCGTCACGAAGCTGATCCAGGTTTACGATGTCGGCCGCGCGGTTAACCCCAGCCTCGTCGAGGGCCAGATACAAGGAGGGGCAATCATGGGACTCGGCCTTGCCTTGCTCGAGGAGTCGTATCCGTACTACCCGTCTCTCGCGCACCGCGGTTCGCAATTCGGCACGTACGTCGCCCCGGCCATGCAGAACTTGCCTGAGCTAAAGAACGTAGTTCTGGAGAATCCCGATCCGGTCGGCCCGTTCGGCGCCAAGGCGATCGGCGAGATGGCCAACAACGCTCAGAGCCCGGCGATCGTCGGAGCAATTCACGACGCCGTCGGAATCTGGGTCACCGAACTTCCCGCCCGACCGGAGCGGGTACTTCATGCCATCGACGCCAGGAAGGCGGGACGCCGCGACGGACGCCGCGTGATCTTCGACGAAGAGCTGTCGGTAGCGGCGGTGTCGAAAGCGACCGGCGAGAGGAGATTTCCTCTGGTCGACTGAGACTGGTTCGGGCGAGACGACCGAAAGCGATCAGCAGGCAAACTTCTTTAACAGCTGGCTGGCGAGGTGATTGGTATCGCCTTCGTAACGCACGTCAACACTACAGAACCCGGTCGGCGGGCGGCCAAACGACGTTGAGAACCGGCTGCTCGAGCTCAGTGAGGGTACTTTTATGGCTATCGTCTTGAAAATGCCACCCTTCTTTCGCCGCAGCGTTACGGTTACACGCTGTCCATGAAGATTGGGCTTCACGCTCCCTGCTACACCGAGAGTCGATTGCCTCTTCGTGATAGTGAACAGCGTCGCAGTTCCGAGTATCGTTTGAGTAGTCGGGCCGCTTTTTCCTCCATGAATATCGACAACCTGAAGGCTGGCTTTATAGACGATCGGACCTGCAACCGCCAACGGGTAAACGTGAGTGACTCTTGGAGAGGGTGTGCTGGCCGTCTTCCCGTCGCCGAATGTCCACTCCCAGCGAGTGATCGGTCCGCCCCCGGATGGCGCTGAAGACGCGCCGCCGTCGAACATCACCTTGGACCCCGACAGGGACTTGTTGAAGCGTGCTGTCGGCGGGAAGAACTCCAGATCTACCTCGACGGCTCCGAAAGCCGTTAGTGTGCCGGGCTGTTCCGGGTCGACCTCTGCCTGGTAGTCAACCGAGAGCGTGTAAGCGCCTGGCTGCAGCACGTCCGTCTGCGCGAACCCCTTCTGCCGCGGTCCGGCGGATGGACAACTTCTGCCCTTATCCGCTGAGAATATCCGACTGAAATTATTCGGCCCCGTCAGGTTCACCGAGATATGGGTACAGTTGTCGGTGTCGTCGTTTGCTGCCAGTAACGAGCCATCAAAGAAGGCGGGGGTGGGAGCGCTCGTCTGAAAGAGAACGCTCATCGAGCCCTCCGAGTTGGCGACGGGTACACCAGCCGCGGCATTGTTCTTTTTCGTTGCCTTTTCACTGACCCTCCCGGAGAGGCCAATGCCGTTGAGCGGCCCGGTGGGAAACGCTCTGGACGACGGGGTTACCATCGTGGACGCCTGCAAAACGAACACATCAGCCTTGCCTTCAACGCCGGCGAGTGCGGGGGGCTTAAGACTCTCGGGGAATCGGACAAAGTTACTGCCGTCCTTTTCTCGAGTCCTCGTTACCGTACTGTTCAAAGCCTGGAACGTATCGATCGATGCGGAGTTTTCAACAATGGTAACCGTTGGGTTGGCGGCCACAACCGACCGCGGGCTCAAGCCGGAGAGACCCAAAACTGCCGCAGACAGGGCCAGCATGATCACGCAACGAGATGCCATCAGTCTTCCCTCGCTCTTGTACTGAACATGAATGCAGTATAGAAACGGGCCGGCTATCTGTCAAAGAGAATCGCGATTTGTGTACTCATGGCGTCAAGCCCCCTCAATTCGAGCGCGCACGTCGCAGAAGCTACCTGGTGGGTTGTTTACTGGACGCCTTCACCAAGCGGCCTGCAGGATCGTCAAGACTTCTCTTGGATCATCCACTGGCCGGGGGTTCAATCGGGCAGCGCTGCTGTGGACAGCTGCATCGGCGATTTTTGGAAAGCGATCTTGCGTGATGCCGGTCTCTCGGAGATGATGAGGCACGGGCAACGACGAGAAAAGAATCTCCACCGCTGCGACCGCACGCTCTGCCGCTTTCAGGCTCCCGGTCTGATCCGGCGTGCCTTCAGGCCCGATCGATCCAGGAGGGCTGATCGGCTCTGCTATGACTGCCGCGATCGCGGCCAGCTCATGCGCTGCCGCCGGTAGGTTGAAACGCATCACATGGGGCAGCATAATTGCGTTCGCATCGCCGTGCGGAACGCCTTCCGCCCCAAGCGCATGGCAGATAGCGTGGTGCAAGGCCATCCCCGCGTGGGCGATGGTCACGCCGCCAAGATGAGCAGCTTCCAAGAGTATCGAGCGGCCGTCAAATCCGTAGCCGGCCCTCAGGACTGCAGGAAGACCGGCAAAAATCATTGGAACAGCTGCCAGCGCTGCGGCGCGGGCGACGGGAGTCGTGCCTCGAGAGTAGACTCCTTCCACGCAGTGAGCCAGAGCGTTGGCGGCCGTCGACGCCGTCAGCGACGCTGGCACATCGAGCGTGAGGTCGGGGTCATACAAGACAACGGCCGGCAGAACGCGAATATCCCTCTTCGTGATCTTTCGGCCGTCCGCAGTCACCCCGTACACAGGCGTCATTTCTGACCCCGCATACGTAGTCGGGATCGCGACGAGAGTTACCTGCTCGTGCCTGCCCTCGTCCATCAGACGGGCGCTCACTGCCTTGGCGGTGCCGATAGCACTGCCACCGCCAAGAGCGACGAACGCGTCGACCCCTTCCGCTGTAGCCTGCTCGAACGCGTCTTCCACGCTCTCCTGGGGAACGTGTGGCGCGACTTGATCGAATACGACCGGCTGGGCCGGAGCAATAATCTCCAACAATCTGCCTAGCGTGCCGTTGTTACGCAGAGATGCGCTGGTGCAGATCATTACTTTTCGTGCTGAATGCTCGTCGAGAATCCGCGCAGACTCCTCGATCGTACCTCGTCCGAATCTGATGTGTTGCGGTAGAAAGGAGTCAGTGAATTCCAGCGCCATCGGTCCAGGCCATGGAGAGCCACTGATGAGCCGCCTCGACCTCGGTCCCCGTCAAATTGTGACCCGCTTGCTCCCAATGCAGTGCGAGGTCACAGCCCGCCCGTCGAAGTAGCGTTGCCAGGCGCTCGGTTTCGGCGGGCGCGACCATTGTATCCAGCCGCCCCCCGCTGAGGAAGACCCTCTTGCCGCGGAGATCGGGCAGAAGATCGGGTTCTACCGGGACCTGCGCATGAAGCAGAACCGCTCCGGCCAGAGCTTCCGGATAGAGCAGCAGCATGGCGGCGGCGATGTTCGCGCCGTTGGAGAAGCCGACGCCCACGACCTTTGCGGGATCGAATCCGTAGGTGTCGGAAGCATGGGCCACGAACTCCGCCAGCTCTCTCGCCCGGAACTTCACATCGTCGACGTCGAAGATCCCTTCGCTTAGACGCCGGAAGAATCGCGGCATGCCGTTCTCGAGGACTTTCCCTCGCGGAGAAAGTTGACCCGCGCCCGGCAGCAACATCTGTCCCAAGGGCGCGAGATCGTTCTCATCGCCGCCGGTGCCGTGCAGCAGAAAAAGTGTAGGAAGCCCTTCGGAAATCGGTGGGATGTAGCGATGGACGAAGCCAAGGTCTGAACCAGTCATGGGAGAACCAGCATTCCCGAGCCGCGCCGCGCGAAATGCACGGGCGGCAACCGGCGTTCGATAGCCGGTCGCTGCGCCTCCAGCCACCGCGGTAGCTTGAGATGCGTGCCAAGCTCCTCCGGCGATTCGTCAACAGTGAAGCCGGGGGGCTCGGTGGCTATCTCGAACAGAACCCCCCCGGGCTCAGGAAAGTAGATGGAGTGAAAGTACTGGCGGTCGAGAACCGGCGTGACGTTAAACCCAAGGCCCTTCAGCTCGGACTGAAGCGCATTCTCGGTTTTCTGGTCTTCGGCCCGCCACGCAACGTGATGAACCGTTCCGACGGCAATCGAACCAGCGCCGAGACTTGGTGCCAGACGTACGTCGACCACCGTTCCGGCTCCTGACGCCCCGCTGGTGGTGAAGCGGAAGGTCTGCCCCTCTTCTGCCGACTCCTCGAAGCCCAAGGTCTCTGTCAGGAGCTTTCGGGTCCCCTCGAATCCCTCCTCTTCAAGAGTGACGCCATGAAATCCTCGTATCGCATGCTCGGGGTCCACCGAGCTCCCGTCCCATCGTGACCAACCTTCCGATGGCTCATGGCCGACCAATTCTAGGAGGAGCCCATCCGGGTCCTCGAACGCCACAACGGGCTCGCCGAATTTCGACGCAGGCTCTTCGAGATCTCCGGCCAGCTGGACGCCACTGCCCTCAAGGCGCCGCTTCCAGTACCCTATCGAGTTGGGCGGCACGGCAAACGATGTGACTCCGACCTGGCGTGTTCCCCTGGAGCCGCGGCGGGCTCCCGGCCAGGAAAAGAAGGTCAGGATCGTCCCCGGCCGGCCGAGCTCATCACCATAGTAGAGGTGGTATGCGCCAGGGTCGTCAAAGTTGACGGTCAGCTTGACGAGCCGTAGCCCAAGAACCCCCGTGTAGAAGTTGATGTTCATCTGAGGATCGCTCGCGATCGCGGTGACGTGATGAATGCCGGCGGTTCCGATAGCGGCCATGGCAGCTCCTTTCTGGCGTTTGAACATAGATATTCAACGGGTCCGGGGAACAGGAAGCTGGAGACTTGATTGAAACATTCATGTGAGCGTCAATCCGCACTGCCTTGTGGAATACAAAACACATCTGCGAAATTGACTGCGCGGCTACGCAGCTTGAGCGACCTCACTGCGGAGCGGGCGGAGAACAGATTCCACGCGCAGGAGCTCGTCCAGCATTGCCCGCGCGGCCGTCTCCATGACCTCGTTCGCCTGAACGCTGCCATCTTCGTCTATGAACTGGGTCACGAAAGGGATGCTGACAGCCTCCGGAATCGGCGTCATCTTCAGTGTGGTGACGACCTGCTTGAGCATTTGCACGGCTCGCGTGCCGGCGGCCACCCCACCGTAGCTCACGAATCCGACCGGTTTGTAGCTCCACTCGTAGTGAAGGTAGTCGATTGCGTTCTTAATCGCGGCGTTGAAACCGTAGTTGTATTCGGGCATGACGAAGACGAACGCGTCCGACGCCTCTACTATCGCGCTCCAGTCCCTGGTGTGCTGATGCACGTACTGGCGGAATCGCGGGTGGTTGGGCTCGTCGAACAATGGCAAGTTGATAGCGGCCAGGTCGACTACCTCGACCTCGAAACCTCCGTGCTCGAGCGCCTCCTCACGAAACCATTCGGCGACAGGCAACCCCACCCGTCCCGGACGAGTGCTGGCAATGACGATACTGAGTTTAGGCATATTATTCCTCTTTCTAAGATGATTTTCGCGCAGCCATCTGTTTGCCGCCTAACACGTTCTGAGCGCCCTGAGGCTCGAGCCAGTCGTGGGCCCAGCCGGCGATCGCCTCGAGTACTGGCAATAATGCCTCACCCTTCGCCGTCGGACAGTATTCCACCCTGACCGGTGAGCTTGGGATAACTGAGCGCTCGATGAGCCCTTCTGATTCCAGCTCTCGAAGTCGGTGAGCGAGCATCGTGTCGCTCAGTCCAGGTACCGCCTCCTTAATGTCGGCGTACCTCCGGCTGCCCGCCAGCATAGCCTGAAGAATAGGACCGTTCCAGCGCGCCCCGATCAGCTCAACCGCGTGATGAAAACGTGAACAGATGGTGCCCTTCATGCCGCATTATAACTCACTATTTCTTAGTAACACAAGTATTATTAGTTACTAAGCGGACTTGGATAGCGGAGTAGCCGTTATGTCAGATCGAAGCTGAGTATGCCTTTCTGCTCAGCTTTTCACCACTCCACATCGCGGGTGCCGAATCCTTCCTCACACGGCTCGGCTTAGGGTCGGCCACACCTCAAGTTTGAGGCGAGTTAGGGCGAGATTCGCGATCTACTCTGCAGGCCGGGGACCGATGACGTCTCCGATGAGACCGTATAGCTATCTCGTCAGAAGGTATCTGTGGAGTGCATCGGTGAGACTTGTCTTTGGGCTCGTTGTGTCGAAGGCAAGATCCCAGATCATGGCTCCGCCAAGGTGGGAGCGTGTAATGTAAGCTGCCTTTGCCGCCATCGTCGAGACGTCGTCGTAGCTGATGAAGGCATGCCGTTTCGACGAGTACAACCACGGTTCCGTCGAGGCGAGGTTGGGGCCGTATCGCTTGAAGCCATTTCGGTTGACGTAGCGCCTCACGATATCTCGATAGCTGAACACTCCCGGAGCGGTCCCGTATGGAGTTGCTCCTTGATACTTCTGGTACAGACCGTGGTTCTTCGGTGGCACCTGCGCGTAGCCGCGACCGTAGAAGGGAATGCCTACCATGATGCGGCCGGCCGGAACATGAAGACGGGTTCGCATCATGGTCACGGCGTGAGCGGTCCAGTAGCCGAGATGAAATCCCGGATCCCTCGGATCGCCCCGAAGCGGCGAGTTAAAGTTCGTGACGGGGTCACCACCCCATGGACCGTGAAAGTCGTATGTCATCAGGTTGATCCAGCTGAGCTGTGGCGTAACCGCCTTCCAATCGATCCACTTCACCATGCCGGGATCGGTCCCCGCTGCGATCGTCAGTGGCGCGGCGCGGCCAAGCGCGCGACGAAAAGCTTTAACCACCCGCGTGAAATTGCCGCGCTCGACTGCGTTCGAAGGAAACTCCCAATCAATGTCGATGCCGTCAAACACCCCGGGATAGGTGCGTCGCATCAGCGTCATGCAGTTGTGGACGAGGCGGTTAATGCGGGAGCGGGACGAGACGGCAGGGCCAAACCCACCATCCGCGGATCCAGCCAGGGACAGTAAGACATGGAGGCCGGAGTATCGCTGCTTCATTCGTCTAATGACCGGGAAATCGATGCGGGCATCGGCCCGACCGTTCGTCAAGGTACATGAATCATTTGCCGTGCCGGCAAATGCGTAAATGAAATCCGTAAGGGCGGCGAAGTGAACTTGCCTGATTGATCCGCAGTCCCACGGCTTGCAGCCCTTATGCCAGTCGCCAAAGTAGCCGACTACTCGGTACGTGGGTGAAGGCGAATGGGCCCTCGGGAGCCACCCTGTCGCGAAAAACGATGCAATCAGCGACGTTACCAGCAAAAATGAGAAGAAGGAGACTCTCCCATATTTGCGTCGAGAGAGAACGCTTTTGTTGGTTGCCAATAGGATAAGCCAACGAATCTTGAGCTACGCCACGAGTGGGCGCGCTCCCGAGGATAGCCCATCAGGAGCTCCTCGCGAGGCTGACTACGACGTCAACGGCCAGGGCGTGAATCATCACTCTTGACTCCAACGCCGGAGCAGCTCGATGTGCTGGGGCAGCGCGATCTCCGGGTCGGCGATCTCGGGGTTCCACTTCTTCTCCCACTCGACTGAAACGTAACCCGTGTATCCGATCCTCTCGAGGACAGTCAGCTGCTGCTCCACAGGCACCTCACCTTCACCCAGGAGCGTCAACCGCCAGTTACCGTTCTCCATGCGGAGCGCGTCTTTGATGTGGACGTGCCCCAGGCGGCCATCAAGCAATACCCCCACCTCGTCGGCCCTCTCGCCCACACGGTAGGTGTGGTGGCTGTCCCACAAGGCGGCAATAGCCGGCGAGGGCACCCGATCGAGTACTTCTGCCACCATCCGGGCAGACGAAAAGGCGTCGTGGGTCTCCAGGCAAACCGTCACGCAGGCCTGCTCCGCCTCGGGCGCCACACTCGCAAGCGCCTCGGCCACACGCGCCACCGCCTCGCTTTCGCTCGAGTCCGGCCCGTCCGACCCACCGAAGACGCGAAGAACCGGCACGTCGAGGGTGTGGGCGCGGTCGATCCAGTGCTGCAGTATGCCAAGTTGGGCCTTCTGTTCTTCGGAGTCGAGATTGAGATGGCATGACGTGCCCAGAGCGCAAACATGAAGACCATGGCCCCGGCAAGCATCAACGGCAGCCTGCAAAGGCAGCCTATCAGCCACGGGATCAATCACCTCGCCGCCCAACAGCCGCAGCTCGATTCCGTCGTAGCCCAGGCGCTCCCCTGCCTCCGCCGTCTGCTCTATGGTCCACTCCGGACAGGCAAGGTTCGAAAACGCAAGCTTGAACACGGTCAAGAAAGTGGGATCTCGCGACCTGTCCGAGCAGATTCATAGATTGCGAGGATCAAGTCAACTGCCCGCCGGCCTTCGACCCCATTGACGAGGGGCTCCCGGCCCTCTCTCAGCGCTTGGATCATGTCGCGAATCTGCAGGGCGTGGGCATCCAACGCGCATTCCGATTTCTCCACTGCTAAGGTGGCGGATTGGAGGCGATCCCGACTCTCCGCGGAAAGCCCCGTTGGGGGCACATCACGACAGTCGGCAGCCGTGAGCAGCCGCACCAGCCGATCGTCCTCCAGCACGGCCGAACCGGCGTCCCCATGGATCTCGACGCGTGTCGGCAGTCCCGGAAAGGCACATGTGGCGGCGGAGATCGTGCCTTCCGCGCCACTGTCGAAGCGTAGTGCAGCGCTCGCCACATCCTCGGCCTCCATGCGACGAACCAGCGTATCGGTGTAGGCACAAACGGTCTGAACCGGGCCCATGAACCAAAGCAGCAAGTCGATCATGTGGATACCTTGGTTCATAAGAACGCCGCCACCGTCCCACTCCCAGGTGCCTCGCCAGGCTCCACTGTCGTAATAGGCTTGCGACCTCCACGCTGGAAGGTGAGCTGCTCCCAGAACGAGCCTGCCAAACCGCGATTCCTCGACCAGGCGGTGAACATCCCGATTACCTCGCTCGAAGCGCTTCTGGTAAATCGCAGCAAGCTTCACTTCCATGTCCTGCTGCACGCGCAGCATGGTGTCGATACTCTCCGCGGTGATTCCCAGCGGCTTCTCCACCATGACGTGCCGGCCGCGACGCATAGCCTGGCAAGCATGCTCTGCGTGCATCCCGCTCGGCGTGCAGACGTTAACCACGTCAAGCGCTTCCTGCTCCAGCATCGCGTCGACGTCCGTGTACGCTCGCGCGCCATGGCGCTCCGCCAGCGCCTCTGCCCGACCAGGAACCGGATCGGCTACGGACACAAGCTCCGCCTCCGGCAGCGACGCAATGGCCGCCGCATGCGCCGGACCGATAACTCCCGCGCCGATAATCCCGAACCTTACCGGGTCACGCAGATCACCCGCCACTTCCACCCCCAAGCCAGCCATAAGAAGTCGCCGTCACCTAGGAAGCCTACCTATTGCGACCCATGGAAACGAAGAGAATCACGTTGTACTCGCCAATCTTGCTAATCAAGATGCCCGACCCGGACTGCTAGTGATTAGGCCAGAAGCAGCGACTAGGCACGAGCGCGCACACTCGCCTCTCTCCTATCTTCCCACGCTGTCAAACGACAGCGGAAGGCCGCGGCGCAGCGCAGGGCAAAGCGTCACGACACCATGAACTGCCCACAGTCGGAGCGAACCCAGCGAGTGAACACGGATAGTTAGCCGATTTCGGTCATCAAAATGCCAAAGCTCATCATTGATGTGCGGGCGTGCGCCCCAGAGATGCCCTGCGAGCGCCACACCCCGGAAGCCCGCCCGAACATCCAAAGGTTCAGGCGCGACCACGACAAATAGCTGAGCGTCGACGCCGCCGTCCCTCAACCCGTAACCCGCCAACGGCAACCGTCAACCGACTACCGTCAACCGACTACCGTCAACCGACTACCGTCTACCGTCTACCGTCAACCGTCTACCGCGGTCCGCCCCACCGCCGCCTACCGCCTACCCCCCGGCACCTCCACCTCCATCTTGGTCTCCGCGGCGCGGTGCATACATTCCGAAATAAGAGCGACGCGATATCCATCTTCGAAAGTGGCCGCGTCGGGACCGACCGAGGCGTCCGAGGTGACACACCGCAGGAAGTGATCGAGCATGTTGATGTGACTGTGCTCCCAGCCCACGAGGTGAGCGCTCGGCCACCAGAGGTCCATGAAGGGATGGTCGGGCTCGGTAACGATCAGCTCCGCCAACCCGTCAGTCGTGTTGGCGGATTCCCGGCTCGCCGAGATGCGGAGGACATTGAGATTCTCTAGATCCCATGACAGCGTGCCTCCCTCGCAGTTGATCTCCCAGGCGAGCTGATTCAGCCGTCCCTTCGAGACCAGCGATGCGTCAATCGTAGCCGGACTTCCATCGTCGAACTTCACCAATGAAGACCAAACATCGTCCGGTTCGATCGGCTCGCCTTGGTACGTCCGGTCAGGTGCGGAGACGGGGCGGGCGAACGCGCTCGCCACGCCGGCGATCTCTCCGACCAGGAATCGAGCCTGATCGATGGCGTGGCAACCTACTATTCTCAAGGCACCCGCGGGGGATGGAAGGCCGGACTGTGGATCGTGCCGCCACTGCTGCGAGTAGCGGAATCGCGATTGGTAGACCCGGCCGAACTCGCCCCGTTTCAACATGTCGCGCGCCAGGCGCACAGCCGGGACAAACCTATAGTTGAAGCACACCATATGCTTCACCCCGGCCTGCTCGGCGGCATCCCACAGGCGACGGGCGTCGGCCGAGGTAAGCGCCAGTGGCTTCTCGCAGACGACATGCTTGCCGTTCTCGATTGCCGCGAGGGTGGGCTCTACGTGGGCCGGGTCATGGGCTACGTTGTCGAAGACCTGGAGCCGTTCATCCTCGACGAGCCCATGCCAGTCAGTGTAGTAGCCGCTGTAGCCATATCGGGTTGCCGCGTCCCGGACGCCTTCCGCCGTACGTCCAGCGATGGCCACGAGCTCGGGGTATGGTCCATTGGGCCAGTCGACGTAGCGCATCGTCATCAGTGCGTTTGAGTGGGCCTTACCCATGAACCCGTAGCCGAGCAAACCGACGCCGATACGCGGTCTGCTATCCGCCGGCGCTTCATGAAAGCCTCTTCCGGGCATACTTACACCGCCGCCGGAGCGGTAACGCTGCGCAAATATCTAACGCTCTCGGACACCAGGTCTTCCGTAGGCCTGATAACCTCTTCAGGCGTAAACAAGTCGAACTCTACGGCCAGCGATCCGGCGTAGCCGGCGTCATCCAGTACGCGGACCAGCGCCGGAATATCGACAAGCCCAGTGCCGACGACGGTCGAGGGCCACCACAGGAACCGCTCGGCGGGGCTGCCGCCGCGGCGGACCGTGATGTCTTTGGTGTGGGTCGAAACGACGAGTGGCGCCACGTTCCGGCAGGCTTCGACCGGGTCCTCGTACAGCCGCAGCGAGTTTCCAGTGTCGAAATTGACCTTGAGATTTTCGCTGTCGACGCCCTCGACGATCTGAAGAATCTCCTTGGACGTGAAATCGATGTGGTTCTCCAGGGCGAGGGTGACGCCGTTCTCCTTCGCCACCTCTACGGCCTCCTTGAGCATGCGAATGCTGTTGCGAACCATCGGCTCGTGGGGCTCGTTGACATAGAGCATGCTGCATGCGACGATCCGCATCAGTTGCGTCCCCACTTCTCGAACCATCGGGATGGTCTTCTTGAGATCCGAGAGAGCGGCCTCGTCGCGGCCGCCGTGGAGCCCATCGGGATGGCCCCAGCCAACTACACGCGGTATACCGGCCTCATCGAGCCGAGCGCCGAGCTCACGGCAGTAGCCGGAGTCGTGCACCGGGAAGAAACACGCCTCTACGGCGACTTCGTCGACGCCCTGACTCCTGGCGAAGTCGACGAAGTCGGTGGCCATGTCCCACCGAACCCCGGGGTCGACCGGTTGATCCTCGTAGATCTCGCCAAAGTAGCGATGAAAACTGTAACTGTCGATGCCAACCTTCATGACGCCAAAACCTCCTTAAAGAGCTACTTCCTATACACTCAAGTTCTGAGATACCGCGACAACACCATTGAAATCGAGGGGATCAGCCGTCAACGGCATCCTCGACAACGATCTCGCGAAAGGGATGTGTGGTTACCTACCGGCGAGCACCGGAGCTGGGGCAAGAAACAATTCGTGAAGGTAACGCTGGGTCTCGGTGGCGTCGCCGCTTTGCTGCAGCTCACGCAGCTTGGTGCGATCGATCTGCTTCGACCACTCCCGGAGAGCCAGAACGTTGGCGATCGAGATCTCGGCAGCTTTGGAGATGTCCTCGCGATACGGGAAGTAATCCAGACCCCACCAACCGGTGTAGCCGCCGTCCTCGAGATACATGACCAACTCGAGAATCTCCCAGATGTGGACGGATCCAGCGATCATGTCGTCGTCATCGACGCCATACGCGTCGTTGAAGTGAGCGCTGAACAGCTTGCCGTTCTGCATTAACAGCGCAGCCGACTCGGCCGGATTCTCGCGACCCATTAGGCAGTGGCCGACATCAAGCGTCACGCCGAGATTTGCGGCGCCGATGACGTGGCACATGTGTAGTGACTTGCCGACAGATCCGATCGTCATGAAGTAGCGAGGCTCGCGGATTTTGTACTCAACACAAATTTTGATGCGGGGATTATGGGCCGAGACCTCGGCTAGGGCCTCGAGCTCGTACTTCCAGATATCGTTGTAGTCCCGCTGAAACATGTAGTCATAGCCGTCCTGCCCGAGCCAGATTCCGGCATACTCAGTGCCCATCCGCTCCGCCATGTCGACGGTTTTCTTCCCCAGCTCGATGGCTTCGCGCCGAAGTGAAGGGTCCGGATTGGTAAAAGCGCCGTGCTGAAAATGGCGGTTGAACAGGGAGGCATCGACGGCCGCCACCTCCAGACCCTCGTCGGCGATAAGCCGACCCGCGTACTCGGCGTTGTCATCGTTCACCACCGCGGGGTACTGCAGGATGAGTCCATCCAAGCCCTTGGTACGGCCGGCCAGGGCGATCTTTTCTTCGAGCGTCAGCTCGTCGCGATAGCCCATGACGGCAAAACGATCGGTGCACGGCGTAAACGCCCAGATCCCGGCTGAGAACTTTGGACGATCGAGGGTGCTCATGTAACCTTCTCCTTTTGACAAAGCTCGAGGCTGAAGTGTAGAGATGGTACGAGATGAAGCGTCATGCCGTACTCCCAGTTTTACTGTACTCTCGTAACCCTGTCATTACAAGTTGGTTATCAGTCGTCGGTTGTGAGTTTCGGCTACCGGTTGTTCTGCAGGGCGGTCACGTCAAGACCTGCGGAGGCAAAGCCTGCTGAGACAGGGGGAGTCTCGTCGCGACCGGGATGACCGAAGATGAGATATCTGGCATTACTGGGCGTACACGAAGAATGCCGAAACCAAAGATGAGCGCTTTCTGCCGCCACTGACTGCCCGACAAGGTTGGCGGCTGCGTGTTTCTCATTGGACCGCAGTGTCACCGGACTAGCAAAGACCTGAAAGATCAAAGAAGCGTCAATCCCGATGATTCGACTCTACTGCTATACGGACGCCATGGCCGTGGCGCCAAGACTCACGGGAGCCGGCTCTCCCACGACCATCTCGATCTCGAACCGGCTGCGGTCCCCGCGGTGCCACGCATCGTAGTACTCGAGAGGCTGGCCGTTCGCGAGGTAGCTAACGCTCTCGATTTTCAATAGCGGAGCGCCGCTTCTGACCTCCAACATCCCGCTTACTGGGGCGTGGGCCGTGACCGCCTCCACGAGTCTCTTGCCGGAGGCAATGGCAAGCCCATAACGATCGCGAAGGAGGGCGTACAGCGAGCCCTGGGATACGTCGGCCTTTGACAGCTCTGGACACAGGCGGTACGGCACATAGGTCTGTACGAACATCAGTACCTGGCCCTCAACCGACCGGAGTCGATCGATCTTGGTGGTCGACTCCCCTTCCTCCAGGGACAGACGCAAGCGTACATGAGGCGGAGGCACAACAATTCCCTGCTCGAGCACGCTGGTGGTCACATTAAGTCCGCGGCTGGTCATCTCTCGGAAGAAGCCGTCTGAGCGCTGAACGAACTTCTCTTCAAGCTTCCGGGGCGCGACAAAGGTACCCTTGCCTTTGACTCGATAGAGGAGCGAGCTGGACACCAGAGCGCCGAGAGCCTGCCGCACCACGGTACGGCTGACCCCGTAAATCGCGCACAGCTCATGTTCGGAGGGAACCAGCTGATCCGTTACCCACCGGCCGCCCTCGATCTCCTCTTGGAGAAGCTGCATCAGCTGGTAGTAGTAGGGAATCGGGACATCGCGCCGGATGCGTGAGTCTGGCACGAGCACCGGGCTTTTAGTAATTTGTCATTACCTCATTACAAGCAGACTTGTATCACCAACTTATACCGCTCCTCACCCAGCTTTGTCAACGGCCAATCCGAACATCCAAGAGACAGGCCCCGCTATGCCTGGCAATAGCTCCAAAAGGTGTCGTACCTTCAACTGTACGCTCGAGAAATAAACGAGACACCGCGAGATGGATATGACGCTCGGGAACCGATCAGTACGGCTCACTCGCTTCTTGGCTTCCAAAAGGCCGCATCGTGGCGACTAAAGTTCGCACCCAGGGCGTCCCGACCTTCAATGATGCCGTGCCACTAGTGAGAGGTCTTCCCTTGACCGTTTACCTCCTGGCGGCCCTCAAGTTCGCCGGAACCCTCGCCTTCAGCGGTCGCTACGGGTTCCACCGAGACGAGATGTACTATCTCGCTTCTTCCCGGCATCCGGCCCTTGGTTATGTGGACTATCCACCGATCACGCCCATGCTGGCCCGCTTCGATACGCTGATCTTCGGCACCGCTTTGTGGAGCCTACGACTCCTGCCCATACTGGCTGGAACGGCAATCGTGATAGTCGCTGCCATGATCGCTCGCGATCTCGGTGGCGGCCCTCTAGCTCAATCCGTCGCCGCGTTCTGCATTCTGGTCAGCGGCATCTATCTGGGTGGAACCTGGGTCTTTGAAACCGTCGCCTTCGACATGCTGATGTGGGCCATCACTATCCTGCTCCTGGTTCGGCTGTTGAGAACCGGTGATCCCCGGTGGTGGATCGCGATAGGAGTGAGCTTTGGGATAGGACTCGAGACGAAATACACGATTCTTGCCCTGGGGCTGGGGGTTGCGGTCGGATTGATCCTGACGTCCGAGCGGCGTCAGCTCACTACTCCGTGGCCGTGGATAGCAGCACTCATTGCCGCGGCCATCCTGGCGCCAAATCTCCTCTGGCAGGTCCAGCATGGCTGGCCAAGCCTCAGCTACCTCACCAGCCATCACGGCCGCATCGCTCAGGAAACGTCGCGCATTCAGTTTGTCCTGGAGCAGCTTGTGTTGGTCAACCTGTTCCTCCTGCCCATTGTCGTGGCAGGAATGGTCTGGCTGTTCCGGCAACGGCAGTTCCGGCTGCTGGCATGGATTCCGATCGTGGTCGAGGTGGCCTTCCTTCTCGCCGGAGGGAAGTCCTACTATGCCACACCCGTCTTCGTTTTGCTCTACTCCGGCCGGGTCGGTAGCCCTTGAGACCTACCTGTCGGAGGGCCGCCGCCTCCTTCGACGGGCTGCGGTGCTTGCGCCGGCAACACTTCTCGCGCGTCGTCTTGCTGCCTATCGCCCTTCCGGTTCTTCCGGCAACCACCATGGCGAAGCTGAATCTCTACAAAGTACGGACCGATTACGGGGACATGATTGGCTGGCCGGAGTTCGTCCGCACAGTTGCCCGCGTGTACGACTCTCTGCCGCCTGCGGAGCGGGCACACACGCGGATTCTCGTCGGCAACTACGGCGAGGCTGGTGCCATCGACCTTTACGGCTCCCGCTACCACTTGCCCCAGGCCCTGAGCGGGCATCTCACGTACTACTACTGGAAGCCCGCCCACGTGGTCGTCAGTGCGCTCATCCTCGTCGAAGTAACGCCGTCGTCGTTGGGAGGTCAGTGCCGGTCCGCCCGACGCGTGGCGACCGTCACCAACAGCCTCGCTGTTCACAACGAGGAGTTCGGCAATCCGGTCATACTATGCCAGGGGCATATCAATCTCGATAAAGTGTGGCCCCGGCAGCTACACTACGACTGACCGCGGGATCTGGCCAACGGAAAGCTCGGAAACCGTGGGCGCCCAGAACGTCACCGGCTAATGTGCAGCAGCCGCACTATACGCTGCCACAGGCCCAGCTCCAGTCGGGTGCCATCGTCCGGCAGCGGCAGCCCCGCTCGGGAAAGGGCCGGCACCTCCTCAGCCAACCGCTTCACTGCGTCGCTGACTGAGATCTGCCGCTTGTGCAGCATGTCGGGAACGGTCGAGTTGAAGGCAAGAACACCCCGGTTGAGAGCAAGCAGCCGGCGCTGATAATCGTCCAGCATGCTCTGTCGGAGCTGATTAAATGAGCGCACCGCCGAATCCGTAGGGTGTTCGTGCGCCAGTCTGCGTCCCAGTGAACGGAGGCGCTCGGCAACAGCGTCGGCTTCCGCCTTCATCGTGTCGACATCGCGCCCGCGCTCGAGCAGCGGGTGGGACACGCCTTCCTGCTTCAACAATCGGTTCGCGAACCACTCGGGACTAACGTCGCTGAGGTCGATCGGGCGACCACGAAGACGCCGCAGCTCCCCCGACTCTTCCCACTGCCGGACGGCCTGCGACAGTGTGTGGTCCATCGCATTCAGCCGCCTACGCACCTCCGTATCTCGTTCCTGCGGCTCTTGGGAATCCGATTTTTGCGGTGGAATCTGATTCATAACTAAATCATTGCTCGGACCGAAGACCGAGGAAGACGACGACTCCTGGCCTTCTGACATTGGTTCACTGCCTGATGGACAGTGACAGGCAAGTGATGTCATGTTTCTGACATGGGCAACGCAGACCTATCGGCCGGCATGGAGTCGGGCCCGGCTCAAATCCCTTCTCTAGTCTCCACGCAACAGCATGTATGGCACTTTCCCGACTCAAAAAGATCCATACTGTCAGGCGATCTACAAGCGTGGGGTGAACCAGACCCCTGCGGTCGAAGACACTGTCAGCTCGTTGCTAGGTGGTGATCCATTGACCGTGCGTGGACATAATTCGCAGTGAAAACGGCCCATTTCCGGCCCGCCTCACCGTATAAGAGTAGGCCCGACGCCGGTGAACCACGATCGGTTTCGGTTCAGTCGCTCGTGCCCAGAAAAAATGCTGAACCCGGCCACGTCTTTACTGACGACGAGTCGCCAGGTAAATCTCATGTAGCCACCCGTTTCGCGATGGCGGAAGCCGCGAACCCATTGGGCTGTTGGCCCTCCACCTGTGTCGAACGCGCCGACGTCGCATACACCGCGGCCGCTCGGGAGCCGTTCCAGCCCTCTCTGATCGAGGCCATTAGGGCCCGGAGCGCCGTTCCCCGGGTCGTCAGACCACAAACAGTTACGTCGGCGGTATCGATCGCCGCACTGCCATTTAAGAGGGCCAAAGTCTGGGTGGCCCCCCCGTAGTTGAACAAGACGCCGAGATGGACCTGCGCCGGGGTCAATCCAACCTGATCTCCAGCCACGCCGTTTGTCAGGCCGAGCCGGTGCCGGCAACATTGTTGCCGCAACGTGGGTCCCTCAGGGGCACCGTCAGCTGGAGCTGTCGCTGGGAAGACCGTGGCGCAGTCCCCCACCGTTCCGGGGCCGAGGTCATTGACGGCGACGATACTGTTGCTGAGTCCGGCGGTGGCCGAACCTTGCTCGGTCAGGCCGCCACCAGATCCTGATGCGCAGCTGCCGTCGCAGGCCGTATTTCCGCTTATGGTGCTATTGACAAGCTCTAGCGACCTAGATTCGCGATGCCTCCTGTCGCCGGAGCACCCGAACACGAGCCGGTACAGGCAGTATTACCGCTCACGGTCGTGTTAACCGCGGTCAACGTCCCGACGTTTGAAAAGATGCCGCCTGTGGTGCCTGCCGTGCACGAGCCTACGCAGCCAACATTCCCACTTACCGTGCTATCGAAGATCGTGGCCGAACTAAGGGTGTCGACCCCGCCACTTGCGTCTCCGCAGGGACTGCCGCAACCGTGTTTCCACTCACAGTGCTGTTGCTGATCGTTAGGGCCCTGTTGTTGGCGATTCCTCCGCCGGTGCCGGACGACGAGCATGATCCGGTGCAGCTAGTGTTGCCGCTCACGGTGCTGTTCATGATTGTCAGCGGTCCCCCGCTGAACACGCCTCCACCGAACGCCTGGGTCGGGCAAGCTCCGGCACAAACCGTATTGTTGCTCAATGTGCTGTTTGTCAAACTTACACTTCCAAATGTACCGCCTAAACTGTAAATCCCGCCGCCCGCACTTCCCGCGAAGGGACACGTGGCAACAGCGCTGCAGGCAGTGTTCGCATCTACTGCGCTGTCCACGAGAAACAGTAGCCCCTCGCTGAAGATGCCGCCCCCGTTGCCGCCGAAACTCCCAGTGCACGTGGCGCTGCAGGCAGTGTTGTCCTCCACGCTTGTGTTGATAAGCGTCAGCGTCACGCCCGGGTACGAAAATATGCCTCCGCCGGCTCCGGGCCCGTTGTCTCCGTCGCTGGGATTATTGTTTGCTGTGCCGTTTCGAATGGTGACGTGCATGATCGCGGCCGTAATGGTGGTGCCGCTAACGTCGCCCACCGTAACAACCGACCGCCCCGGAGTCTCGCTGGAGCACTGGTTGCCGCTTGTGGCGCCACCGCCGTCAACGATCGGACCAGGATTGCTCGCGTCTTGGTTGAGAGTGAGGTCCTCATCGATACTGATCTGCTGACAGTAGATACCGTTGAAGCTGCCATTCGGGCCTGAGACGACAATTGTGGATCCAGCTGGAGCGACGCCGATGGCGTGCTGGATAGTGAGGCAGGGCGCTGCCGGTGCAAGCGGCCGAGTCGGAACCAACAGTAGGATTGCCGTTTACAAAAAGAGTGCCTGCTGCCAGCGCGGTTTTCTGTCCAGCCGCGAAGAGCACGCCGGTCACGAACAACACAGATGTCGCCGCCGTTAGTACAGTCCGTCGGCGATGGCTTCTCGTTGGCGGTCCGGCTGCCGGCTGACGGCGCCTACACGACGAATCGTCCTGCATGAAGCAGGGATCCCCAAAGGAGCCATCCACCTTCACACCGGGAATCCAACATTGGAGTTCGCTCACGCATCTGACCCACCTCCTGCAGATCGCGATACTGTCTCGTGGACGGAGCTCGCCACAAGGCACATCAGGCTCCGAATTCGATGAGTTGGCGTGCTGGACTGGCGGGCAAGCCTCGGACGCCAGAGATAACGAGTGTGCGCTCTGAATCGTCTCTTCTATGTAGTAACAATACACGATGTTTGACGTCACGGCAACTGGTCCTACCCACTGAACCGCCGGAGCAATCCAAGCGGAGCCGCTTGCACAAAGGAGGGCCGGTCGACCGTCACCAAAGCGAGACCCGACAGGCATGTGCATAACACAGTGCTTATCGGGTTGATCTCGCCTGCTGTCTGACCCCAACTGATGTGGCAGGCCACCCGAGCCTGGTAGCTCCAGCGCCACCTTTCGAATCCGGCCCACGGCAGCTGCGGTCCAGTGCCGTCTCAACATACCGCGGAAGCGTCCGCAACACACCCGAACGTCGCATCATAAGAGGATATGGCGTTCATTCAGGGACTGCATGGCACCGTGGCGATTCTGCTGCTCTGCAGCCTGCTCTTTGCCGAAGAGGCTGGGGTCCCGCTGCCCTTTGCTCCAGGCGAGCTAACCCTCATAGCAGCCGGACTATTGATCGCTTCAGGGGCGATCAATCCATTCATATTTCTGCCGCTCGCCGTGCTCTCCTGCGTGATCGGCGCCCTTCTTGGTTACAGCTGGGCGTCGCTCATCGGCACGAGCGGGTTGCGTTCCGTTGCCGAACGCCTCCACCAACAGAAGGCCTTCGATCGTGTGGAAACCCGGCTGCGGGATGCTTCAGCCCGCGACATTGCCGTCTCGCGGCTCATCCCTGGGCTGAGAATCTACACCACGCTCGTGGCAGGAGCGGTCGGAGTTTCCCGCCGTCGGTTCTTGCTGGCCATCGTACCGGTGACGACGGGATGGGTGCTGGTCTTCGTGGTGCTTGGCGCGGTCGTGGGAGTGCCCGTCGAACGGCTGTTCAACCAGGTTGCGCGCCTGGCTCTGCAGGGAGGGATTCTGATCGCGCTCGGCCTGGGAGTGTACTTTGCGATCAGGAAGATACCTACCTCGGACGGCGCGGGCATAATCGCGCTTCCGCGATATGTTCGAATCGCGGCGGCCGCGGTCATCGACATCACCATCGTAGTCAGCGTTGTAACGGGCGTTCTCTCGATAGGGCGAAAGGTGGTAGGAGTCGGCTTGATTGACGGCTGGTTGGACGGCGTCATTGCACTGATCGTCGTGGCCATCTTCTATATCTATGCCACCAGAAGAAGCGCAGGTGGAACGGTCGGCGAGTCGCTGCTCCACACTACCTACGCCAGCGGTCACCGGCTCCCGCTAAGACCCCGAGAGGCAATTCAAGCGGCGAGGTCGTTGTTTTCGCAGACCGATGACGACCTCCACGCAACAGCTGATCAGCTCAAAGCTCTGGGCGACAGCGGACGTCTCCGCATCGTTGGCCATTTACTAGACGAGCCGCGTACCGCGGAAGAGTTGAGCCTGGTCACCTCGATGCCGGCTCCGGAAGTGCAGCATGAGCTGGCGAGGCTGCAGGCAGCGAACGTCGTCGTACCTATCGAACAGCAGGGCCGCTATACAGTGGCGACGCACCTCGTCGGCCCGCTGGCCGAGCTGCTGTTATGGAGCAGCAGTGAAGCGTGATCGCCGCCTATTTCAACCCGTACCGCCTTCGGGTGGGTATCTTGCTGATCGCGGTGCTCGTAACCGCGGTCGCCGGCCCGACCCACCGTCAGCGCTCCAACAAGAAGAAAAGGACAACGGATATCCGGAGTGGAAATCTGGGTTACAAGGCCGGCGCAACCGCATGACTCCCAAGGCCGCTCCCTTATTCGCGCAGATCCTCTCCCTAGCAGGCATACCGCCGTATCGTGCCTTCGCACGCGAGCCACAAGGAACAGTCATACCGAGCGGCGAATCACCCACAGCGCCACTAAGAACAACACTCCGCTAAAAACGCTGCGCAGATAATTTCTGCAGCCTCCGCCCGGGTTGTTTGTCATGTCGTTGTTCTGACCACCCCTATTGGGGTCGGACGGGTCGTTGCCGCCGGGCGGGTTGTCGGCTACCCCGTCATACAGAGTTCCCATGACAAGCCACCTCAGAGCTAGGCACGTTATAGCACATTGCTCTGCCCGTCTCTACTTATCCTCACAATCGAATACTGTCAACAGCCTCTTGAGGCCGCCCAGACAAACCCCCTCCTATCAAGCAAGCAGCAGCAGCATAGGATGAGATACATACGTGTTTGAGGAGGGCGAGAGTGGCGGCAAGCATCGCGGTAGTAGTGATTGATTGCGTCGATTCCCGGCCGGTGGCAGAGTTCTGGAGGCAGGCGCTGGGGTACGAGGAGGCCAATCGAACTGAAGACTGGGTCCTCCTGTGCGATCCGCACGGTGTGGGACCTCCCGTGGCGATCGACCCGGTCCCTGAGGCCAAAGAAATCAAGAACAGGCTTCACCTCGACCTGATGCCGACAGGTTCGATGGAGGCCGAGGTAGACCGCCTCTCCCGGCTTGGTGCACGCTCGGTCCGCGAGGTTCACCAGAACGATAGCGTTCACACAGTGATGCAAGATCCCGAGGGGAATGAATTTTGCGTCCTACAGAGTACCGCTTAGCGTCAACCGCCTACTGTCCCACCGTCCACCGTCTACCGTCCACCGTCCACCGTCCACCGTCCACCATCCACCGTTCACGGTCAACCGTCAACCATCAACCATCAACCGTCCACCGTCCACCGTCTTACCGTCTACCGTCTACCGTCTACCGTCAACCGTCTACCGTCAACCGTCTACCGTCAACCGTCTACCGTCAACCGTCTACCGTCTACCGTCAACCGTCAACCGTCTACTTCTTCCAAGGAGCTGTCTGAATGTGCTTTGACGAGAATGCCCGCCCTCCGATCCCGATCCTTGCCGATACTGGAGCTCACGGCGATAACGTGAAGCTCAAGTCTGCGGACGGAAATGAGTTTGCCGCATACCTGGCCCAACCCGGTCAAGAGCCCGGGGCCCAGATCGTGATCCTGCCCGACGTGCGTGGGCTACACACCTTCTATCGTGAGCTCGCCGACAGATTCGCCGAGATGGGCCTACGAGCGCTGGCTATCGACTACTTCGGGCGCACCGCCGAAAACGACGATCGGAACGGTGACTTCGAGTATGGCCCCCACGTTCAGCAGATGACCCAGGAAACGTTTGGAGGTGATCTGGAGAGCGCCGTAAACTTCATCCGCGAAGGCTCGGACCTGCCGACATTCGTCGTCGGTTTTTGTATGGGCGGCTCGCTTGCCCTCTGGTCGGGCACCCGAGGGCTGGAGCTCGCCGGGGTCATCGGATTCTACGCGGCGCTGAACAGAACCATGGGGGCCGTGACACCGGTCTTGGATTTTGCGCCTCGAATCGAGAGTCCGGTCCTGGGTCTGTTCGGCGGCGCGGACCAGGCGATTCCCCAGGAAGACGTCGATCGATTCGAACGAGAGCTCACGGATGCGGACGTGGAACACGAGATCGTGACATACCCCGGCGCCCCCCACAGTTTCTTCGACAGGCAGGCGGCGGCGTACGCGGATGCCTCCGCCGATGCCTGGAGTCGAGTGAGAGGCTTCGTCGAGGGACATAGTTTGGAGCGCGTATAAGAAGCGGTCGTCTCACCCCCGCCGACTGCGATGCATAAAGGAACCGGCCGGTGAGTCTACCCGATGACCTGACGGCGGCACTCGACGCATTCCTGTCCGGCGCGTCGAGTCGACAGATCCGTGCGAGCGCGGCCGGACTATCGGCCCGGTACCGGTCCCGTGGCTCCGCCGCCGCTCCGATTGTCGCGAGCGCCGAGGACACTCTGGCCTACGTCGCGTACCGCCTCCCGGCCACGTTTGCGGCCGTGCATGCATCACTTGGGGAGGTGCGACGCCTTAAGCCGGACTGGGAGCCGAGCACGCTACTGGATCTCGGAGGTGGGCCAGGCACGGCAGCCTGGGCAGCTACCTCGCTGTGGCCCAGCATCCGGCAGGTGACGATCGTCGAGCAAGACGCGCACATGATTCAGGCAGGCCGGGAGCTGGCGGCCGGCTCCGGTCGACCGTCTCTCCGTCAGGCGCAGTGGCTCGAAACCGACATCACCGGAATCTCGCTGAGCCAGCCTTCCGACCTCGTCACCGCCGCCTACGTCCTCGGAGAGCTGCGGGACAGCGACCTCGATTCGACCGTCGCGAGCTGGTGGAGATCGGCGGCTGATACGTTGGTGGCGATAGAGCCGGGTACTCCCACGGGGTACTCACACATCATTCGAACCCGTCAGCGACTCTTGCGTGATGGCGCCACTACCGTGGCGCCATGCCCGCACGACCGGGCGTGTCCACTACGGCCAACGGACTGGTGTCATTTCTCCCAGAGACTGGCCCGGTCTCGCGTCCACCGCTCGGCCAAGGATGGCACACTCTCCTACGAGGATGAAAAGTACAGCTACGCGGCGATGTCGCGACATCCGGCTATCGACGTGACGGCAAGAGTGATCCGCCGCCCTCACAGCGCGAGAGGCTTGGTGCGCCTCGTCCTCTGCACCGAAGAGGGACTCGAGACACCAGTCATCACCAGACGGGACGGCGAGGCGTTCAAGCGCGCCCGCGGGCTGACGTGGGGGTCGGCCGTCTCCGCCGACCAGACAGAGTCCGGTCAAACGACGTAGCGCGCAAAAGCCACGCCGGTCCGGGAGCGAGACGCGACTGGCTGCTCGGGCGGGCGGCGTCCAAAGATCGGTTCTACGCCCTATAGGAAACCTCACGATTCGGATTTAAGCTGTGGATGCTTCAGATCCGGCCGAGCCGGGATCTCTTTCGGTTCGGCCTCGAATGTACCACTTCTGACGGGAGGCCCACGATGACCGTAGAAACAATCGCAGCCGGTAAAACAGCCGATCTCGCGGGTCCCGGGATCGGAAGTTATGACGAGCTGGCCCAGGTACTCCCCGCGGACTACCGGACTCTGCTGAATCGACGGCAGACGCAGCGGGCGATATTCGCCGTGAAGCGCTTCATCGAAACCGGCCTCTGCCGGGAGCTCAATCTAGAGATGGTGCAAGTGCCTCTGATCGTCGACGTCGAGTCCGGGATCAACGATATGCTCGACCGCGACGCATCGCGGATGCCTGTAGGATTTCATATCGCCAACGACCACGATCTCCATCCAATCGATGCCCAAGTCGTACAGGCGGCAACGAAGTGGAAGCGAATGGCGCTCAAGCAGTTCGGCATGGAGCCCGGCGAGGGATTGTGCACTGACATGCGGGCCGTGCGCAAAGACTACTTCCTCGATCACGATCACAGCTGCTATGTCGATCAATGGGATTGGGAAAAGGTCATTACCCCCGAGGAACGCAGCCTGGACTACCTCAAGAGCGTCGTCAGAAGCATCTGGAAAGTCATCAAGGGCGCCGAGAGACACATACAGGAGATCTATCCTCAGCTAGCCTCGAGCCGTTATCCGAGTCTCCCGGACGAAATTGAGTTCCTGCACGCCGAGGACATCCTGGAGCAATTTCCGAATCTGCCCCGCAAACTGCGTGAGACCGAAGTTCTCCAACAACACCCGGCGATCTTTATCATCGGTATCGGATGGACGCTCAAAGACGGATATCCACACGAGCTCCGAGCAGCAGACTACGACGACTGGGTGACGGAGACCGTGTCGGACGACGGCAGGACGATGCACGGCCTCAACGGCGACATTTTGGTCTGGAACCCGGTCACCCGCCGTCGCCACGAGCTGTCGTCGATGGGCATTCGCGTCAACGCGGACACGTTGAGACGGCAGCTCGAGATCACGGGTCAGCTCGACTGGCTCGGACTACCGTACCACCGTTCGATAGCCAACGGGGAGCTGCCCCTGAGCATCGGAGGCGGCATCGGGCAGTCGCGCACGCAGATGTTGTTACTCAGGAAGGCTCACCTCGGAGAGGTGAGCGTCACAGTGTGGCCCAAGGTCCTCAAGGACATGTGTCGCGCCAGGAATATCGACGTTCTCGAGTAGACCGTTTCGGAGAAACAGACCTATGGAAACGAACCGTCGCAGCTGGGCTGAGCCGTACCGTATCAAAGTGGTCGAGCCGATCCGGATGACGAGTCGCGAGCAGCGCGAGGGAGCTATCCACACTGCCGGCTACAACACGTTCCTCCTCCGCTCGGACGACGTGTACATCGATCTTCTGACAGACTCGGGAACATCCGCGATGTCCGACAGCCAGTGGGCCGGAATGATGCTGGGCGACGAGGCATATGCGGGAAGTCGGAGCTATTACCACCTCGAAGACGCGGTGGCGGACGTGTATGGCTACCCCGAGCTGATTCCCACGCATCAGGGAAGAGGCGCCGAGCACATATTGAGCCAGATCCTGATCAAGCCCGGCGACATCATTCCGGGAAACATGTACTTCACCACGACTCGATTCCACCAAGAGTACGCTGGGGGATCCTTCGTAGATGTCATCATCGACGAGGCTCATGATCCCAGAAGCAGCCATCAGTTCAAAGGCAATGTCGATCTCGCTAAGCTCAGAGCGGTGATCGACGAAGTGGGATCGGACCGCATACCCTACGTCTCCGTCGAAACCAACGTCAATATGGCGGGCGGCCAGCCGCTCTCCATGGCGAATCTGCGCGAGACATACCAGCTCTGCCATGACAACGGCATCCTGGTAATGCTGGACGCCACCCGTGCCCTGGAAAACGCGTGGTTCATCCAACAGCGGGAGCCGGGATATGCAGGACTCCCGGTCCGGCAGATTCTTCGACAGATTTGCGAACTCAGCGACGGCGCGACGGTCTCATCCAAGAAGGACAACCTGGTCAATATCGGCGGCTTTCTGGCCCTCCGAGATCCGGAGCTGGCTCGTCGCGCGCGGGCCCTGCTGGTCTCGTTCGAAGGCCTTCATACTTATGGCGGCATGTCGGGACGCGACATGGAGGCACTTGCTCGCGGCATTCGCGAAATGGTGGAGACCGACGATCACGTCCGGGCACGTATTGGGCAGGTCGAGTATCTCGGCCGCAGCCTGATCGGGGCCGGAGTCGCTATCGTCAAACCTATAGGCGGACATGGAGTGTTCCTCGATGCCAAAGCCATCCTGCCGCATATCCCCCAAGCACAATTCCCCGCCCAGTCACTCGCGGCCGCACTGTACCTTGACTCCGGCATTCGAAGCATGGAGCGAGGCATAGTGTCGGCCGGACGGGATCCTAAAACCGGTGATCACCGGTACCCGCGTCTGGAGCTGGTGCGGCTGACCATACCCCGCCGCGTCTATACTCAGGCCCACATGGACGTCGTGGCCGAATCAGTCATCGCAGTGTACGACCAAGCCGAGTCCGTCAAGGGTCTTCGGTTCACGTACGAACCTGAGGAGTTGAGATTTTTCCAGGCGAGGTTCGAGCACGTGCCGTCCCATGCCGGCATCAAGAGCGTCGAGCCTGCGGTGGCACCCACGTAGACTAAAAATCATCTAGTGGTTGGAAATCCATTGTCCGAGCTTCAGCCCGAAGGACGTGCGTCCGCGCCAACGCGTCTCCTCGAGCCTCGATTTACGGCAGGTACCGGCTGATGAAGAAATCGGCGTAATATCGCTCCCACCGTCCTCCTGGAGCATCGCTCATCTGCTCCTTATCGGCGGTCACCAGCAGATATATCAGGTCGCTCTTGAGTATCTTGGCCTCGAGAAGCCCGTCGAACCCCAGCTCGAGTAGGTGATCCGCGTACCAAATCGACCAATCCGGATCGACTCCATCGGTCTCCTTGAACGCGCCATGATGATCTTCAGATGTCTGATGGAGCATGTTCGTCAGGGTCTCGGACAGATCATCCATCGATTCCTCCCTCCGTCTTTAGTGCTGCCTTCATAATGACACCCTCCGGGCGTGGTATAGGCTCCGGACCCGGAATTATGAGTTTTCACTGGCCCGGCCCAACTTGGAGGGTCCGGCTTCGGTCCTGAGGATTCGGTCGCCCCGCCCGTAGCCAGCAATCACCAGTCCGGAGCGAGCCTTGAACCAGGGGCCACACGAATCTCAGAGTCGAGCCCCCCACCCGTTTCGAGCCAGCACCCCCTTCCAGGCTTGTTGCGGAGGACAACGCGCGGAAGGCCGCCCGCGCCATAATCGGTCGGCGGGCGGCCATTCCGGGCTATCTTTAGCGGCTAGTTGACCGCAATTCCATATGGCGTCGCTCCAGCTGGGAGCGAGGTAGGCGAGGCCGATAGTTCGGTCAGGCTGCCATGGCTGATCGAGAATGCGCTCACGGCGCCCACTCCGGCGTCGGTGACGTAGAGGTACTTCCCGGAGGGATCAGTCTGCGCATCGAATGGCCGGAGTCCGGAAGGGCCCTTGAATGTGGTGCTGCCCAGGAGCGAAAGCGTTCCGTTGGACGCGATAGAGAAGCTGGAGATGGAAGTCGACGCGGTGTTGACGGCGAATAGATACCTGCCGTCAGGCGTGATGGTAACCCAGCAGGGAGCCGTCTGGTTGTCGGCGAACGGCGACCCTGTGATCGAGTTCAGGGCTCCGTTGGGAGCCACGGTGTACGCGGATACTGTGCCCAGAAGGGCACCGGCATGCGCGTTCGAGACGAATAGCTGGTTCGGATTCGTCGGCCGAAACTCGCTACCGAACGGACCTGTTGACTGGGCGGCGAACGGCGAACCGGGCGCCGCATGCAGTCGGCCGTGAGCATCAACCGAGAAACTGTCGATTTCGGATGTAGAGTCGTCACGCGCCGAGTCATCGTGTCTACTCGAGTGCCAGCGAGATGGCGTCCATTCCCGTTGAACAGGACGTCGCCAATCACCGTTCCGGCCGGCAATGAAACCGTGGAGCCGGCGAGAGGGCGGAGGGTGCCACGTGTAGTGAGCCTGAAGCCGGAATAGTCGGCGACCGAACCGCTGCTGTTGGCAACGTAGATCAGCCGGCCGTGAACAGCTATCGACGCCGGAGAGTCTCCGCCGGAATAGGTCACGCCACCCTCCACTCGCGACAGTGAGCCGTTCCGTTCGACCCGCAGCACGGAGATTGAGTTGCTGCCTGCATCGACCGCAAGCAGAAGATGCCCGTGGTCTGCGAATTGGATGGCGCCCTGCGAACCGATAACGGCGCCGGTACCGGCTCCGCCCGCCGTGAATGGCGATCCGGAGAGCGGAGCTAGCGTTCCGTCGGAGAACCGGTTAAACCCTGCCACCGTGTTAACTCCGGCAGTGTTGTCGTTGATGTAAACGTGGCCGACGACGGCCGGATGAGCCAGAACTCCCGGTACTGCTACGACCGAGCCGGCGATGCCAAGGCTCAAAAGACCAAAGACGGCAACGATCCTTCTTACTGCATTCATCTGATAGTTTCCTTCCTCTAATAAGTGATACAGCGATAGGCGTGGTCGAGATTCGTTGGGGGTCGCCTCCTTCTAAATCGTGGTTCGGCCGGATGTCAGGCCGCTGGCGAACCGGATGCGGTTCGGTTCACGGCCGCACAATCTTGAGTCTGAGGGCCAAATGTAACGTGCCCATTACGCGGCTTTCCCAGCCCTGAACGGACCGCCATGCCGCGACACATGCTGAGCTTGTCATCCTTAAAAGGCGTGAAGGGACAACCCGCGATGGTGTTCATGGATCGGCTATCCGTCAAAACCGGCCCGCTGAGGAATAGACTGAAGAGGCGGGTTGCAACACCACGCGGAGACACACCCCGTTCGGGAGATGTATGAAGATCGTACGCCTGCTGGTTCGATGGCTTTTATGCGCGCTGGCGCTGGTGCTGATCGCGAAAATCGTCCCCGGCATTCACGCGACGTTTGGAGTCGCCCTCGTTGCGGCCCTCGTCATTGGACTGATCAACGTCTTCCTTCGTCCGATATTCGTACTGCTGACGTTGCCGATCACGCTCGTCACGTTCGGACTATTTGTCCTCGTGATCAACGCGGCCCTGTTCGCATTGGCTGCTTGGCTCGTGCCCGGATTCACCGTTCACGGCTTCGGGGCCGCGCTTGTCGGCTCGATCTTGTACGCTGTCGCCAGCGCCGTGATTCATGCCGCGACCGATGAGCGCACCCCGATCCGCGCTACGCAAGAGTCGACGTACGCGTAGGCGAAACGCCCGGCGTTTAGGGGAGTATCAAGGCAGCGCCGGCGACAGGACCCCTTCGTGCTGTGCGACAGACCGCTGTCGTTCCTGCGCTTCTACCACGGCCATTGCTCCCATCAACACGATTGACTGCGGGTCCATCGTGGGCTGCACGACGTGGGCCGAGTGGGTCGGCCCCAGTAGTATCGGACCTATGGCGTAGGCGCCGCCGAGCTGCGAGACGACCTTGAAGGCCGCGAGTGAAGCGTCGAGGTTGGGGAACACTAATACGTTGGCGCCACTGACCTGACTGAACGGGTAGCGCTCGGCAACCATTTCTTTGGAAATCGCGACGTCAGCCTGGACCTCGCCGTCGATTCGAATGTCGGGCCGGCGCTCATTCACGATGCTGACCGACTGTCTCACCTTTCTGGCCGCCGGATGGTTCGACGCGCCAAAGTTAGAGAACGACACCATGGCCACACGTGGCTCGATGTCGAAGTCTCGAGCGAAGTCCGCGACAAGAATTGCGATTTCGGCCAGCTCCTGCGGGCCGGGCTCGATGTTGACGAGGCTGTCGGCGAAGAAGTGCACGCGACCGTCCTTAATGACAATAAACACGCCGGCGGCGACGCTCAAACCCGGACGGAGCGGAATGTGCTGAAGGATCGGTCGCAGAACCGCCGGATACTCATGCGTCAAGCCGGCGAGAAATGCGTCGGCCTGCCCCTCTCGAACCATCATCAGGCCGAATACCGTGGGGTCCGTGGCGATATCCATTGCCTTGTGTAACGTGACGCCCTTGCGCTGTCGATCCTCGTAGATCCGGACGGCAAACGCGTGAGAGTCAGGCGATTGCCGGGGGTCCACGATGTCGGGAGAGAACTCAAGTCCGAGATCGTCTATCAAGGAGCGTATGACCTGTGCTCGTCCCAAAAGTATGGGGACGCCAAATCCCTCGTGCTGGAACAGCCGTGCGGCACGAATGATCGTGGGATGCTCGCCTTCCGAAAAAACCAGCCGCTTCGGGTTGCGACGGGCCTTTTCGACCACCGAGTGGATGACACGTCGCCCGCGCTGCTGAATGCCGCGTAGCCTCTCACGGTACTCGGCGAGGTCGATGGTGGTGCGCGCCACCCCGCTCTCCATTGCGGCTTGGGCAACGGCCGACGCAACCCACTCCAAAGCACGGTAGTCGTTGGGCTTGGGGATGATGTAGTTAGGGCCGAACTTCAGCTGATCGAGCCCGTAGGCGCGGAGGACGTGCTCCGGGACGACCTCGCGGGCGAGTGCGGCCAGCGCATGCGTGGCCGCCCGCTTCATCTCCTCGTTGACCGTCGTGGCGCGTACATCCAGCGCGCCGCGGAATACAAATGGGAAGCCGAGAACGTTGTTCACTTGATTCGGATAGTCGGACCGCCCCGTAGCGACGATGGCGTCCGGTCGAGTGGCGAGCGCTAGCTCGTACCGTATCTCCGGATCGGGATTCGCCTGCAAGAGCAGGATGGGTTGAGCAGCCATGCCCTGCAGCATCTCGGGAGACACGCTGTCGGCCACCGACACGCCGAGTAGAACGTCCGCACCTACCAACGCTTCCTCGAGAGACAAGGCCGGCCCCGTACGGGCAAACTGAGCCTTGTATCGATTCATCCCACGGGTTCGGCCCTCGAAGATCATTCCCCCACTGTCAAACATGGTAATGTTCTCGCGCCTGACTCCGAGCGTGACGAACATCTGGCCGCAAGCTACTCCCGCAGCGCCGGCGCCGATGATAACTGCCTTCACGTCAGCTGGCTTCCGGTTGGTCAGACTCAAGGCATTAATCAGAGCGGCGCCGCTGATGATCGCGGTACCGTGCTGATCGTCATGAAACACCGGGATGTCGAGCTCGGCCCGGAGACGCTCTTCTACCTCGAAACAAATGGGCGCAGCGATATCTTCGAGGTTGATGCCTCCAAAGCCCGGAGCGATGGAACGGACCGCGACGACGATGTCGTTGGCGGTTGTGGCATTGAGCTCGATGTCGAACACATCGACATCCGCCAGCTGTTTGAATAGCAGGGCTTTGCCCTCCATGACGGGCTTCGCGGCAATCGGACCACGGTTGCCGAGACCCAGTATGGCGGTGCCGTTTGTAACGACCGCCACCAGATTGCCCTTTCCGGTGTACTCGTACGCCATTAGGGGATCCTCGTCGACAACCTCGACGGCCTGGGCCACTCCAGGCGTGTATGCCAGCGAATAGTCGCGCTGGCTGAGCAGCGGCTTGGTGGCAACAACCTGGAGTTTGCCGGGCCGCTCGCCGCGATGATACTCAAGAACCTCTTCTCGACTTATCCTTCTGTCAGAAGCCAAGGTGCAACTCCTCCGAACTAGTCAACCGCCTGCCTGCGAGTCAACCATAGCTCAGCCGCGCCACGACCACTATCGGGTCACGAACCGATTAATCTCCCCTGCAGGCTGACACCTGCGTTATGTCCACCAAGGCAGCCTGCGACCCCGCTACATCCTTTTCATAAGAAGGCTGTCGGTACAGACGCATTTGTCTACAACCGAAAGCGAACTGAAAACTACCAAGAAAGTTCCGCTTTCATGCTTCCCGGTGATCGCAAAGGCATGGATGCCCGAAAACCGACAACTGAAAACTGACAACTGACAACTGACAACTGAAAACTCACAACTGACAACTTCGCCGGTGGCACTGAACGTGCATTCCGTGCTGAACCGGTGTCATAGCAAGGCAAGGCATCCTCTTTTGTTCCCCAACGCTACACCTGTCCTCGGATGGCCCGGGTCCGGTCACCCCAGACGCGGAGCCGGCCATTGCGCACCCAAAGATGGTCACGTCGTAGAAGTACCACAGAGAAACAATGCGAGCCTTGAGACCCAAACCCGTCGACTTCCTGATCGCCCTCGCCACCACAGTTCTGGGCGGTCAGCTACTCGGAATCGCCTGGCAGGCGACACTGCTGGTTCTGGTGCTGTATGTCCTGGCTTGCTGCATCGTGACCGTCGTCAAGCTAGCGGTTCACACCCTGGACCGGCAGCTGTAGCAGCGTCAAAGGAACGCTCCCATTCGATGGGGTCGCCCAGCCCAATATCGACCCCTAGCTCCCGAAACCCGAGTACGGTCATGGTACGGCGGAACGCCGAAAATGTGACGACATGAGCCAGCATCCCGCCGTAAGTGAAGCTCTCCGGCGGGTCGCACAACGCGTCGACGAAGCCCGAGTCCCACTCTCCACGGTCACGAATGCGGCGCACCACGCCCAGGAAATCACGCCCGGCGGTGTCGAGCCTGGCTCGCATGTGGTCAAGCGACATGTCTCGCTCCTCGGGAGCGGGCCTACCCCGCAGGACGCTTGCCCAATTCTCTTTGTTGCTGACCATCTCGTTGAGCATCAGGCGCAGCGTCGCTTCCCCGTTGCCGTACCACACCGAATCCCAGCCGGTGAACAATGGCCGGTCGAGGTCCTCGACAGGAAGCTGCTCCGCCAGGTCTATAAACCGTCCGGTCTGCCATATGTCATGGGTCACTACGCGGTCGACGAAATCCATCTGTTTTCTCCTATCTGTTGGTCCGGGGACGTAGAGGCCTCCCGGGGGATGAAAATGAATGCCGTTGGGGGCCCGGATGCGGAAGTCGGACGGCGCCCGGCGATACCGCCCGGGCGTGCTTCCAAAAGACCTGAGGAAAGCTCGAGTGAAGCCTTCGACGGAGCGATAATTAGAAGCTAAAGCGATGCTGGTGATCGAGGCTGCCGAGTTCGAAAGCTGCCAGGCGGCCCGCTCGAGGAGAAGGCGCCGTCGGAATGCCGCCGGTGACTCTCGAAGGGCTGCCGACATCAGCCGGTCAAAATGGAATCGGCTGAGGCAGCCACGCGACGCCAGCACGGCGCCATTGACCTCATCCTCATCCATACTTCTGACGACCAGGTCGACGAGCTCGCGAAGCCGGTCCCGCTCCAGAACTGTGCTCATGAGACCATCCTAGCGAGACTGCTCCGAAAACTCTTGACGATTTTTGCTCAGTTTTGTCACGATACCCATTCATTCCCCCTTTACCTCCACGGTCCACCGTCAACCGTCAACCGCCATCCGTCTACCGTCAACCGTCTACCCTCAACCGTCCACCACCCACCGTCCATGGTCCACCGTCCACCGTCCACCGTCAACCGTCGACCGTCTACTGTCTACCGTCCACCGTCTACCGTCTACCGTCTACCGGCTACCGTCTACCGTCTACCGTCAACCGTCAACCGCCAACCGTCCTCCCTCCACGGTTTGGTACAATTCACCCATGATCATCCTTGACGTTCACGCGCCTTCCCACGGTTCGATGTGCATGGGATGTCGCATGCCGGCCGGCCGGCCGGCCGTGCCCGGGATGTCAGGGGTGCCCATCTAGCGCACCTCTAAACCAGGCAGGCTCAACCGGCTAGCACCAGCTAGCCGGTTTTTTCATATCCAAGAGGAGGAAAGAATGACCGTAACATCATCCGGAAGCACAGCAACGCAGCAACGCGTCGAGACCGGAACAAACCTCGTGTCATGCGAGTGGGTCGCCGAGAATCTGGACAATCCGACGGTTCGATTGGTGGAGGTGGACGTGGATACGGCTGCCTACGATTCGGGCCACATCCGAGGAGCCGTTGGGTGGAATTGGCAGACTGACCTGCAGCGCCGGCCGGTTCGCGACATTCCGTCGCGTGCTGAGTGGGAAGGCCTGCTCAATCGATCCGGAATCTCGAACGATTCCAGAGTCATCCTGTACGGGGACAATAACAACTGGTTTGCGGCGTTCGCGTACTGGCTGTTCAAGCTCTACGGCCACGAGAACGTTCAGCTCATGGATGGCGGCCGCCGCAAGTGGGTAGACGAAGGTCGGGAAACCACATCGGAGCCGGCCTTCCCCAGCGCCGCCATCTATAGGGCCGCGGAATCCGATGAGTCCATCCGGGCATACCGGGACGACGTGAAGCAGCGAGCCGGGCGGGAAGGACAAGGACTCGTCGACGTCCGCAGCCCGGGCGAGTACAGCGGGCAGTTGTTAGCGCCTGAGAACCTCCCGCAAGAGGGAGCACAGCGAGGCGGACACATTCCGAGCGCCCAAAACATTCCATGGGGCACGGCTGTTGCTGACGATGGGACGTTCAAGCCGCGCGAGGAGCTGGAGGCGATTTATGCGGGAAAGAACATATCTCGAGACAAGGAGATTATTGCCTACTGCAGGATTGGCGAGCGCAGCGCCCACACGTGGTTTGTTCTGCACGAGATTCTGGGCTATCCAGCCGTAAGAAACTACGATGGATCCTGGACAGAGTGGGGAAGCCTGATAGGCGCTCCCATCGAATCCGGCAGCAACTGACCAACTGAAACCTGATTCGAAAATGACTGGTCCGAGAATGCTGTTTCAATAGGCTTACGACCTTGACCGGCTCACTATTTTCATCTTTCGTGGTGCCCCAAAGGCATGGCAGGCTACTTGGAAACGTAGGGGAATCCAATGACGCCGCGATATGGCCTGGACCGATAGGGGCGACATTTATGACGCCCGGCGATGTCGGCGGTCGCATAATGCTGGCGAAGCGAGGTGCGGCGTCTGGAAACCACCAGATCTAATTCCGTACTTCGTGGTGTCGGTAACGACATGGATGCCTGACAACTGAAAACTGACAACTGAAAACTGAAAACTGATGACTGACATAGGAGGAAAAACAATGACCGTGACGAACGAACTGGTACAAGCCAATCAAACATTCGCCGAGAACTTCGACAAAGGCGACTTGCCGATGCCGCCGGCAAAACAAGTGGTCGTGCTGACGTGTATGGACGCCAGGCTGCACCCGGAGAAGTTCCTGGGCCTCGACATCGGCGACGCCCACGTTATACGTAACGCGGGCGGTCGAGCATCCGACGACGCCATCCGATCGTTGACTATCTCCTCACATCTGTTAGGAACGAATGAGTATGTGGTCATACACCATACGGACTGTGGCATGCTGACGTTCAGCAACGAGGACTTACAAAAGAAGCTGGCAGACGATCTCGGTGCCGACGCTTCGGACGTGGACTTTCTCCCCTTCGATGATCTCGAAGACAGCGTGAGAGATGACGTCAATCGCATCCGCCAATCCCCGTACATCCCACAGGGGATCGGGGTCCGGGGGTTCGTCTATGATGTGCGGACCGGCCGCTTGAATGAGGTAGAGTCTTGACTCTAAGACGTCACGCGGACGACTGAGACATCAGGCATCAGGTTGAGGCGGGCGTTCAAGGTACCGGTTAGGCCTATCGACTGACCCGGAGCCAGATCGTCAAACGTGATCGGACTGCCCTGAGCGTCGTAGAACTGAGTGTCGGTCCCCGTGTCTGCGGTAAGCGAAGAGCCGTCACTGAGCGACAGGGAAATCTGGCCCGTCGACGGATCGAGCGAGTCGATAACCGCCGACAGGTCCGTTTCGTGTCTAAGGTCTAAGTCCACGACGTGGTCGAGGTCGTAGTACCCGGCTGCGGTTGGGTCGGAAAGGAGATGAACCTTCAACGAATCGCCGGCCGAGATCGACGCCATGGTGGTCGTTCCGCCGGAGACGTGGACGGGAGTATCCGCGGGAGCGAACACCGTGGCGGCCGACGTATCACCAGGCACTGTCACCGTCAACACGTAGCGTCCCTCTTGAAGATCGGAGGTCACGACCGTGGTCTGAGTGGTAACACCGGGTACGTAGGCCGGGCAGTGGCGCGGTTTGAGCATCAACGGTTTCTTTGGGGTTTCGGAGAAGTTGAAAGCTGGGGCGATACTCTGGGCAGCCGCGTCGGCGTTCGTAAGCCGCGGAAGGTGAAACACATCCTCGATGAACTTCACGACCGAGTTGAAGTCATAAACCCTGTGGTCGATGTAGCGATAGCGAGCATAGGGCGAGATGATGATTGTGGGCACGCGCGGGCCAAGAGATATATTGTCGAGGACAGGTGGCGGCACGTGATCGTAAAAGCCGCCGAAGTCGTCCCACGTCAACACGATCGCAGTCGACTTCCAATACTTGCTGCGCATGATGGCATTGATCTGCCGCACATCCCAGTTCTCCGACTGACAGATGCTGGTCGGCGGATGGCCGCTCTGTTCGTAATTGGCGGTTAGCCAGGTTATGTTAGGCAACCGTCCCTTGCCGACATCGCGGATGAAGTGAGAAGTAGGAACGTCACTCTGTTTCCACAGCGGTCCGTAGCGAACGTGTGCGACGGAGTCATAGCTGGCCCAGACGTAGCCAAAAGTGCCGGGCTGCGCCGCGTAGTAGCGCCACGACACGCCCGCTCCACTCGCCTCGTCGCCCAGCGTCTGGAAGTCGAAGCAGGGCGCCGCCTGGCTGACCGTTCCATCCGGCGACTCCACCGAGACCTGGGACTCGGGACCGGCGTCACAGCCCCAAGAGCGGACCAGCTGGCCACGGGGGTTGTCGATCGAGCGCCCGGATTGAGCGGCTATCGTAACCAGGTGATTGGGAAAGCTGGGACCCATGATCGAAGAGAAGAAGTGGTCTTGTAGGGTATAGTACTCGGCGTATCGCCAGTAGTTGGGGATCTGAGCGCGCTTGTATGCGGCATCGGAATAGTCCTTCCCAAATTGAACGGCGCCGGGGAGCCTGAAAAAACCATTCATCCGTCCGTTATTGACGGCTCTCGACGCAGTCGGCCCTCCGTGGGCTATGTCGAAGGGAAGGTGGTCGGGTTCATGACCAAGCGGGATCCTCGTATGCCCCGAGCGCGACGCGTAGTCGGTGCCGTCGGCGTGCGGGAAGTGGGCGAATAGGTTATCAAAGGAGTGGTTCTCCTTAATGAGGAACACGATATGTTTGATGGGGCAGGTCGTCGCGGTGGCGGTACAAGGCGATGCGGACGCAGAAGTCGATGCTCGGAGGAGCGGTTGGGTAGTCGGGGCCAGGGCGATAGCTCCGGCGGCGGCGAAGGCGACCGCCAAAAGGATAAAGATACGTCCGACCGCCCGCCTTCTCGTTCGGTGAAATAGCATGCTCAACCTCTGTTTCCCGCTTTCTACTACGTCTACCGGCCGTCGGAATCAGACCGTGCTGCCGGCACGGCGCCGTCCCGTTCATTGTCAACGATTGAGCGCCCGATGCGTATTCCCAGAAGGAGTGTACTCGCGAGAATGAATGCTGAGCCTACAATTGCATGCCGGAGACGAGCCGGGTCAACAGCGTAGCTCGCGACGGGGCCATACCCAAAGGAGAGATAGAGTGCGGCGCTCCAGAATCAGATACCTTCTGATCGGAATGCTACTGGCAAACGGGATGCCACACTTCATTTGGGGCCGTTCCGGTGTCGTGGCTCGAAGCCCATTCGGCCCGCGAACAGCGCCGAAGGTCAATCTCGCGTGGGGCCTCTCGAATCTCGTGGCGGCAACTCTTTTCTCGTTGCCGAAGCGCAGAGCACTGCCCGCAAGGAAAGTGCTCGGCCCGTTGCTTCTAGGATTCTGGCTCAGCGTCGCCATGTTTGGATTCACCATACGGCGTTTCGTCGGCAAGCCAACATCTGACTAGAGACAGGTGCCGACAGGCGGGACGAGTGCCGGCTCTCAGACGAAAGGCCGGCCCGTACATCTGGCCGTGGACCGCACCTCGGTTCGGGCCGATTTACGGCGTGGCTGTGACATAATTCGGTTGCGCGGACATCGCCGCGCCGAAAAGAGATGTGATGCACGGAGTGTATCTGGCCTGCCTGATCGGGGGCGCCGTCGCGACCGCGATATTCGTGGTTATCGGGGGCCTGGGTGGGGGTGGGCACGGACACGCCGGAGCGCATCACGTAGGCTCCCCGACCCACGGCCATGTTGGGGGCCCGGTCCATGGCCATGGCACGTCACAGGTGCCCGGTCATGCCGTCGCCCACATTGACACCCACGCACACATCCATCCCTCGCCCGGTCACGCCGCACACCTGGGTGCGAGGGGCGTTCGATTTTCCTCCGTCGCTGGGTGGACCCTGTCATGGATCAGCCCGCTCACCATCGCGGCCGCGGCGCTCTGGTTCGGCGGCGTGGGGCTGCTCGCCGAACGTGCGTTGGGATCGTTCGGGATAATTCTGGCGGCCATTGCGGCGGTCACGGGAGCCTTCTTGATCCGCAGCGCGATGGCTGCCTTCATGAGGGCGGACACTCCACCGCTAATGTTGACGGGCGAGGGCGCCCTGGCGACAGTCAACGCGACGATCCGCCCCGGTGCCCCCGGCGAAGTGATATACACGCTGGAAGGCCTGACGCGAAGTGCTCCGGCCAGGAGTCTCGACGGCCAGGTGATCGCCCGGGGAACCAGCGTGGCGATAGTAAAGTCGGAGGCCGGATTTGCCTGGGTGGCCCCCATCGATGGCTCCGAAGAAGATCTGGGAACCTTGATCTCGGGCGACGGGCACGAGAACGCGGAGCTCAAGCCGTAGAACTGTGGGAACGGACACGATAGAAAAGCAGACGACGGCCGGTCAAAGGAGACCACAATGCTAGGCGTCATAGTCATCCTCGTCATCATCATCGGCGGCACCATCGGGTTGATCTCATTGATCGGCTCCCTGTACCGGAAAGTCGGGCCAAACCGCGCCCTGATCGTCTACGGACGCGGCGGAACGAAGGTAGTGGTCGGTGGCGGCACAATGGTACTCCCGATGTTCCAGAAAGCCGACGACTTCAACCTGGAGCTGATGAGCTTCGACGTGGCGCCGAACTACGTCCTCTACACCAACCAGGGAATACCGCTGTCGATCGAGGCCATCACCCAGCTCAAGGTCGAGAACGAGAAAGAGAAGATACTGCGGGCGGCAAACCAGTTTTTGAGCCGGAACGAGACGGAGCGCGAGACCATGGTCCGTCAAGTCATGGAGGGACACCTACGAGGCATCGTCGGCCAGTTGACTGTGGAGCAGCTCGTCAAAGACCCGGAGATGGTGTCGGCCCGGATGCGGGACACGGTGGCCGCCGACCTCGATAAGCTAGGCCTTGAGGTGGTCTCGTTCACCCTGAAGGACGTGACCGACGAGTCCGGCTATATCTCGAACATGAGCCGGCCCGAGATCGCCCACAACAAGCAAGCCGCGGAGATAGCGGAAGCGGAAGCAAGCCGTAACGTGGCCATTCGTTCATCCGAGACGATGCGTGAGTCGGCCCAGGCCAAGGCCAAAGCCGACCAGCAGCGGGTGCAGGCGCAGACAGAGTCAGAAGCCGCGCAGGCGGAGGCGCAGCGTGACCTGCAGCTGAAGCAAGCCGAGTACCAGAAGTCGATCGCCGCCGAAAAGGCCCAGGCAGACCGAGCCTACGACATCCAGAACGCGGTGCAACAGCAGAAGCAGATCGAAGAGCAGACCAAGATCACCGTCGTCCAGAAGCAGCAAGAGGTCAAGGTCCAGGAGGCAGAAGCCCAGCGGCGCGTCGCCGAGCTGCTGGCCACGGTCCAGCGGCAAGCGGAGGCCGAGCAGCGACGCACGATCATCAACGCGGAAGCGGAACAGAAGCGCACGGTGATCAACGCCCAGGCGGCTGCCGAGGCGCGGCGCATGCAGGCCGAAGCCGAAGCTCGAGCCATCAGGATCAGGGCCGAGGCCGAGTCTGAAGCAATCCGAGTCACCGGACTAGCCGAGGCAGACGCACTGAAGGCCAAGGGTCTGGCCGAGGCCGAAGCTCTCAAGCAGCGGATACTTGTGCTCAACGAACAGAACCAGAGCGCGATCCTGGACAAGGCGATAGGCGGCCTGCCGGAGGTCGCCGGCAAACTGACCGAAGCCTACGGGAAGATCGGCAACGTGACCTACATCGACTCAGGGAGTGGCGACGGCCAGGGCGTGACTGGCCGCATGACTAAAGACGTGGCGGGGATGATTCCCCTGCTTGGAGCAATGATCGAGTCGGCAACCGGAATGAAGCTGCGCGAGATGATCGTGGGCATGAAGGGGAGCAATGGATCCAAACCCATCGTCGAGCCGAGCGGAATCGTGCAGCGACCGGCCGATGTGACCGGCTCTCCCTCCGTTCGGACGGATGTGATCACACCAGTGGTGGCCGCGGTTCCAGACGCTGAGACAACGCCGGTGACAGCCAGGAGTGATGGCAGGTCGCCGGCTGCGGAGGAGCGGGCGGCAGCGCCGCCCAAGTCCAAGGCGCGGTAGCTTCAAACCCCCACTCCTTCCGATCTGTGATTCCACGTACTGACGCATAGGGAGGCGCAGATGGTTACGGAAACACTCCGACGCACGAAGGATCCCGCACGAACGACGCTTGAGATTGTTCGGCTGCTCACGGGCTGCCCTGAGTCACGGGCATTCGGTCTTCGGCTGTGGGACGGCACCGAGGAACGTCCCTCCAAGACTCCCGAGTGCACGATCGTCATCAACCGTCCCGGGGCCTTGCGACGTATGTTCGTGCCGCCGTCCGAGCTTTCCCTCGGAGAAGCGTACCTCCGAGATGACTTCGACGTCGAGGGAAATCTCGAGGCGGCTACACGGCTGCAAGAATCAATCGCGGAAGCGCTGAAATCGCCGCTGACCGTAGGCCGGGCCGTGGGATTGCTGTTGTCGCTTCCGACGGATGACCTGGTGGATACCGGAGAGGAAGACGGTGGAGTCGGGAGCTTGACCGGCCGGATCCACAGCAAGGATCGGGATGCCACCGCCGTCCGCCATCATTACGACACCGGCAACGACTTCTATTCCCTGTGGCTGGGCCGTCACATGGTGTATTCGTGCGCGTACTTCGAGAGCGGCGACGAGACAATCGACGAAGCTCAGACGGCAAAGCTCGACCTGGTATGCCGCAAGCTCAGGCTTCGCGCCGGCGAGACGCTGCTCGACATCGGGTGCGGGTGGGGAGCATTGGTGAAGCACGCCGTGACGCGATATGGGGTCCGAGCCACCGGCATCACCCTGAGCCAGCCGCAGGCGGAGCTCGCGAGGGAGTCTCTACAGATGGCTGGAGTGCTGGACAAAGCCAGCATCGAGGTACTCGACTACCGAGACATGCCCAAGAGAGCCGCGTTCGACAAGGTCGTCAGCGTTGGGATGTTCGAACACGTGGGCCGCGCGGAGCTTCCTACGTACTTTGGCCAGGCCTTCAGACTGACGAAGCCCGGCGGGCTGTTCCTCAACCATGGGATCGCCCTGGGCCCGTTACGTCATAAGGGAATCGCGGCAGCCGTCGACTCGGTGCTCTGGAAGCAGGGCAGGTTCGTGCAGAAGTACGTCTTTCCCGACGGCGAGCTGGTGTCTCCAGGTGAGGCTATAGGGCTGGCCGAAGCAGCAGGATTCGAGACTCGCGACGTGGAAAATCTGCGAGAACACTACTCGCTGACCCTTCGAAGGTGGATACAGGCGCTGGAGCAGCATCATCAACAGGCAGCGGACCTCGTCGGCGAAAGAACCTACCGGGTGTGGCGCCTCTACATGTCGGGCTCAGCGCAGGCGTTCGAAGGCGGAAACATCTCGGTTGTCCAGGCACTGTTCAGCCGGCCGGATTCGCGTGGTCGGTCAGGACTGCCCCTGACACGCCCACTACCTCCACGACCTGCAGCTTGAATATGGATCGTCTGGGCTGCCCGAGCGCGATCAGAAGGCACTATGTGCAGGGCCCGCTTGCCGCGTTTCGGGCGAGCGCACCGCGGCGGGCTCTAGTGGCGCTCACGGTCTTGTTGTGCTTGACCTCTTGGCCGTCAACTCCGGGGCGTGCTGCCCCGGGGCGATACCGTGACATTTCCACGGCCGCCCGTTATGGCGTCAAACTCTTGGCGATTGGAGGCGATGCCAACTTCGTCTCTGCTTCGATCAACAGCAGGGGCATCGTCGTTGCATGGGCTCAACCGGCGAGCGTAAAGAATCGGGCGGTGGTAGACGCATCCGGGGTGAGCACAGAGCTACTGCCGGCTGGGTACACTCAGTCAGCTGCCCTTGGAGTCGACGTCGCAGGTGATGTCCTAGTCACTGCGTGGAAGGGCAAAGGACTAAACGACGGGGCAAGGGCAGCATTCGTGACCCATCGCGTCGGTAAACGCTGGCATTGGCGGAGGCTCCGTGCGCGACCGGGCCTCGAAGTGTGGCGCGCCACAGGTATGGCGGCCAATGGCGATGTGTGCGGCTATGAGGTGGCGCACGGAAAACGGCGACCCGAACATGCGGTCGTTTGGCTGGCGGAAGGGGACCGATATGGCCTCCCACTCGCACTCGGGGGCCGCTTAGGCTTCATTGGAACTGAGGCCGATGCGATTTGGAGTCACGGTCATGAGGTGGCTATCGCAGGACAGCTTGCTCCTCAAGGCAACGCCCAGGCCGTCCTCTGGGCAGGTATCGAGGTTCCACGTCCACGCCCCTACTTAGACCCCGATGGTGCGGGCCTGGTTCCGGAAACAATCGGTGGTGGAGGAAGGGCCCTCTATTTAGCCAGCAACTCCGCCACTGGGGAGTATGACATCTTCGCAAATTCTTACGTACAGACAATACACGTTGATCGCACAGGTCGCGCAACGGTTGGCGCCCGCAGAACCGTTCCCTGGCATGCGGAGGAGGTGAATCGAGTCACGGGCGTTAGCGCAGACCCAGCCGGCAACCCTGTGTCCGTGGGAATTGGGCTCGGTCCGGGCAAGGCGGCGCTTATCTGTCGGGGCATTGCCTGTAGCACCCTTCAACGGGAGGTGGCATCAAGTTTCCAAGGCAGGCTCCAGGGCGCCTTTGCAATTAATCCGAACGGGGAGATTATCGCCGCGGGAACGATATATGGCAAGGCAGCCGCCTTCGTGCTCAGCCCGACGGGACGGTGACGAAGTACCGACACAAGGGCCATGCGATCGTCGCCGGTCAACGATGCTCCGTGCCTCCAAGATTTCGCGCGCTTTCGGGCAGGCCGTCGAACGGCCAGCAGTGACTCCGCCGTCGTCACCTCGACCCGCCTGAGCTAGCATTCCACGGAAAGACATGTCAGGCCGGAGGCTGTGCCTCCGGCCTGACATGCTAGGAGTATGTATTCTTTTGACGCGGGGGGGCGTCTCTAAGGGGATGAGGTCATCCGTTCGCGGGAAGCTCTCCCAAGTGGATCTGCGCGGTATGATTGGTCCCGTTGCTGTTCCAGGTAACACTGACCGACGCTCCCGGCTTGAGCTGGGCGAGGGCGGTGAGGAGATCGTCGGCGCTGGTGATCGTCTGCCCATTGAATCTGATGATCACGTCTCCCTGCTGGATGCCTGCCCGTCCGGCCGGACCGGAAGTCGAGACTGAGTTCACGACCGCCCCGTTGACGGTTTGAGATCCCCCGCCATAGCCGAAGGGATACTGCGGACCTGACTGAGAGGTCGAATCTCCAACGGCCACGCCAAGGAAGGGGCGATTGGTGTGGAGCACGTGGCCATTCGTGATGATCTGGTTGGCGATGAAGGTGACGCGCTGGCTCGGAATCGCGAAGCCGACGTTCTGTACCGTCTCATTGCCGGTAGTAGTCGTCTGCACGAGAGTCGGAATTCCAACCACGACGCCGTTCAGGTCTACCAGCGCGCCGCCCGAGTTGCCGGGGTTGATGGGGGCGGAGGTCTGGATGGCGTTGGCTATATACGCGCCACTCGGCTCCTGCTGCGTGCGGTTGATGCCGCTGATCAGGCCTTCGGTCACGCTCTGTTTGAGCCCGAGGGGGCTCCCGAGAGCCAGCACGTTTTCGGCGACCTGGTAGCCACCGGATTTTGCGAATGTTGCCGGTACTAAGCCGGAGGCATTGACGTGAATAACGGCGAGGTCGTCCGCGGAGTCTGTCCCGACGACGGTTGCCGACACCGTCCTGCCGTTGTTGAATGTCACGCTCAGGGAGGTATGGCCCGAGACCACGTGATTATTGGTCACGATGTCCCCGTTGGTGTCGTAGACGATACCGGAACCGGTGCCGTCGCCGGCGTTGACGAAAACGACCGACCGCGCCGCAATCTGGTAGGCCCGCTCCGTTGAGGTGTTCGAGGTGCTGGATGTCGCGGCGGGAGCACTGGCGGCGGTCGTCGGCGAAGCGGCTCCGGGCTGACCCACTGCGAGGTTGAGCATGTAGCCGCCGACAAAGGCGGCCACGATCATCAGAGCCGCTCCTAGCGTAAAGAATCGTCGTCTCATTGTATTCTCCTTGTTGAATTCATAAAGCTGTGGGAAGCGTCGGAAGCCTTGGCTGGTTCTTCTCTCATATCGTTCGCTACTCTCAGCATGCCGATCTGAGGTGAGACCTTCTTGTGAGAAAGATGAGTAATTTCTCACTGGGAAACAGGTGGGATAGAAGGTAAGGACGATGCGGCTCAGACGGCATGAATGACACCTCGGTCGGCGAGTTCAAGTCGAGGTAAACGACCCTTACCCTCAGTCTGGAGCTATGCGATGACGGACCGATGATGGGAATATGACCGTTGGGTGACAGGCAATTGCGCGGGGAGCATGTCCGATCAAGGACAGAGGCGAAACGGCCTCCAAGAGCCCGGATCATCGTTTCGACATCAAATCGTCATGTTCGTAGCCCAATGTGTAGAGAAGAAGTGGGGCTCAGGCTGTCTGAGCGAGACAGCGGGCGGACAGTGACCGGCCGCCGCGGTGCCACTGCGAATCTCGTCCGGCGTGCGCGGATTGAGATCGCGGGGACACGATGTGATTGGCGGCGAGCCGGTCGCGGGATGCCCCTGTAGGTGCCCCACTGGGAAGAGTCGTTCATCGCGAGCTAACCGTGGGGGGATACATGCGCGACTGTCGACCTACCGTCATGCTGCTGGTCATTACCATAGCCATGAGCACACTCTGGATGAGCCTCGTCCCAAATGCTCGAGCGTCCGCGTCTTCGCCGGGGATCGGACGGACCACGACGCCGCCGTCAGACTCGCGGTCCTTGGTGTACGGGGAATCCAACGCCGCGAGGCCCGCGCTTGTGGCGGGAGAAGGAAGCGGCGCCGGCTGGTGCCGCCAAAACGGCGGTTACCCGCTCGGGGCTAAATTCGATAACGTCTTCGCCTGCGGCCCGGCGACCGGTGTCTCAAGCCCGTTCGACTCGGTAGGGTTCCAGTGCGTGGAGCTGAGCGCCCGGTTTCTGTGGGTGGTCTATGGAAAGAGTGCCACCAACGTCCCCGACGGGAAGGACTTCGTGGCGGTCAGTCATCAAGAGCTGGGAACGCCGGTCGGATATCCAGGCCCCGGAAGCATTCCCAGAGTGGGAGATATCGTCAGCCTGTCGGGCGGTGCGAGCACCCTCCCGTACGGTCACACAGGCGTTGTGACTTCGGTCAAGGTGGACGGACAGGGCAACGGTGCCATCGGCCTGATGGAGGAGAACGGAGTCAGCTCGGGATCGAACCGGATCACTGTCAGTCATTGGTCGGAGTCATACGGCAGCGCCGGAGGCTACTACTACTACAACCACGTGAGCTGGCTGGATCTGGGCAGCGGGCTGCGGGCGCCGGGCGGGCTTCCGGCGCGTTACTCGGTTGCTCCCCTTGGTCCGTTCACCCAGGGCAGCGGAATAAACGACAGAGGCGAGGTCACTGGAGACGTGATGCGCACCGCCGGCGCCGCGACCAACCTGCCCAAGCCGTTCCTCTATACGTCCGCACGGTTGACGATGCTCAAGATGCCGGCGGGTACCAGCGCGCCCGCGAGCAGCAACGCCATCAACGCGAACGGATCTCTTGCGATCACCGCGATGGCTGCTCCCAATGCGCAGCAAGCCTATGCGTATTCTGGGGGCAAGCGGAACCGATGGCGGCTGCTGCCACACCCGCAGCCGCAAGTGACGGCCGAGTCCGCTCTCGGCATAAATGCCTGGGGCGACATTGCGGGCTGGATATCTCGCACGGCGGACCACTTGCCGACGCTTGCCGTGGACTGGATACATCGAACCAGTGTCTATGTTCCCGTAACCCTGGCTGCCGGTACCGGGTACTCGAGCCCGATGGCCTATGCCAGCGATGCGGCCGGCGACGCCATTGGCACTGAGGAATCGCCGTCGAACCGGCTGCCGTATCCGGTTGTGTGGGTCGGCGGAGGCCGTCCCGTACTATTGCCGGGCCGAACCGGTGTCCCGGCGCCGGGCGCCGCAACAGCTATGTTCAGCCGGACGGTGAACGGCCTGCGAACGATTATGGCAGCCGGGTGGATTCAGGTCAACGCGAAAGCACGGCGAGCGGCTGTCTGGACGCTGAAGCTCATGCCTGATCAACAGGTCGTTGTCCCCAGGCCGGCAGTCCTGCCCTCGACGCGGGGGTATACGTCGAGCGTGGCCAACGGCGTCAACGGCGCGGGCGTAGTGGCGGGCCACGCGACGGCCGCCGGCGGAGAAGGTCATGGCTTCGTCTGGCTGCTCGGCAAAGGAGTCACCGACCTGAATACCAAGGTGCGTCAGGGCAGCGGTTGGGTTATCACCGGAGCGAGAGGCATCAACGCCGGTGGTCAAATCCTCGCTCAGGGCTACCAAAAGAGCTCCTCGAGGTCGGCCATGCTTCAGGGACTAATTTTGAGCCCAGCCACGGGTTAGAAACATCCTGATGGCGGCTGGCGCTGAGCCTGGAAGCTGTACTGACCGTCTGTCCTCGTGCTCACTCGTCTTACCTCCCTACCCGCGGACGTAACAGCCTGACCAGGCCGTAGACTACCGTCAATCCTGACATCTTGTTTGGTCAGCGGTCTGTGCCCATCTTTCACCTCGTGTCGAGAGCTAGGACGCGCGGCGGCCGCCACGGCTAAGGTTGGCTGCGTCCCCTGTCGCGCCCACGTTGTCCCGAGAGCGATGCTCCGAGTCGCGGCCGAGCCTTTGCCGTACTCTGGCCGCCATGGCCAGGTTCCGCTTGCGCCCGAACCGCTCCAGGGCCTGTTCGAGGAGGGCCGCTGCTTCCTGCGCTCGCCCCGCTCTCTCCAGGACCTCGGCCAGATCGCAGAGCGCGTCACCCTGCTTGTTGAGGCTGTCTGTCTGCTCGGCGGCGGCGACCGCCTCGCGCCCCAGCCGCTCCGCCTCTGCATGCTCGCCGCGAGCGGTCAGCACCAACGCTTGGACCTGCCGCCAGAGCGCCTGGGTCAAGATATCGTCTTCGTCGCCGACGCTCCTGCCTAGCTGCGCCCACGGCTCGGCCTCGTCGTATCGACCGAGGGCGCAAAGTGAGCGCCCGAGCATCGGGGCGTACGACGAGAGCACGGCAAGCTGCTTTCTCGACTGCAAACGGTGGCAGTCCACCTCGAAATAGCCCACGGCCGCTTCGTCATCACCCGTCAGCACCGCAACACGCCCGAGTAGCTGCTCGCCGCCCTCATCGCCGGTGCGCTCGAGCAGCTGCCGGCTCGCCTCGTTGGCGGTCGCCCACGCCTCCTCGAACCGCCCGAGCATGGCCAGCAGCTCCGCTCTCTCCAGCCGCGCCCAGGGGTGTGGCTCGTTCACCAGCAGCCGGTCGAGCGTGACCAGTGCCTCGTCCGCGGGACGGGAGCCAAAGACCAGCGCGCCCGCAAGCTCGAGGGTGCCGGGGTGACCGATCTCGTGTGCATACTCGATAGCCTGCTCGCATGCTCGTGCATAATCGTCGTACCTCCCTCGGTACATCGCGGTCCCACCCAGCACCTCCCACGCCCGTACCAGCCCCTCCTGATCCGCCGCTTCCTCCAGAAGCCTTATCGCCTCTCTGGCCAGCGCTTCTTGCTCGTCGATGGTGGTCCCGGTGCCGGTGAGCACCTCCCGGCGCGCCGCGGCTGCCCGAGCCATGGCCTCGGCGCACTGGTCTCCCTCGGCGCGGGCTCGTTCCGCCGCCGCTTCGACGACGGCGAGGGCCTCCGCTTCAGTCGGCTGAAGGTCGGCCATATCCAGCTCGAGGTACACGTCCAGGCGCAGCGGACGGATCAGAGTCAGCGCCCGCGCCATCAATCCCTTTGCCGCACGGTTATCGCCCCGCCACATCGCGTGCCTTCCGGCAATGCCCAGTCGCTCTCCCGCCCGTACCGCCAGTGCGCTGTCGCTCTGGCCCAGCTCCTGCTTGTACCGGGCCGCCTGCTCCAGGTGGTGACCCACTATCTCGTCCTGCTCCACGAGCGCCGTCTCCTGCTCCTGCAACCAACCCGCGAAGCGCTCGTGCAGCGTTGCCCGCACCGCCTTCGGCAGCGCGTCGTAAGCGGCGTCTCGGATCAAGAGGTGGCGGAAGCGGTACGCCTCGTCTCCGGCGTGCTGCGAGCGGTCTGGCCGCACCAGCTCTTTGCGGACCAAGCCCACCAGCCTTCCCTGCAGGTTGCCGTTCTCCTCTGCCAGTACCCGTACCGCGGATCGATGGAAAACCCTGCCTTCAACCGCGCCGCATTCGAGTACGCGTCGTTCTTCGGGCGCTAGCTGATCCAGCCGGGCAGCCAGGAGCGCCTGAATCGTCGGTGGCACGACGATCTCCTCCTCTCCGGTCTCGTGCAGCAGCGCCAGCATCTCTTCTACAAAGAGGGGATTACCCTCTGCCGCCGTCCGGATCCGCCCTCTGAGCCCTTCGTTCACGCCACCGAGCGCGTCAAGCAGCTGATTCGTCTCCCCGGCGTTGAGAGGCTCTAACAGCACCGTCGTGGAGTTCCACTTCCCACCGCCCCAGCTTGGTCGCTTTTCTAGGAGCTCGGGTCGGGCCATGCAGAGGAGCAGGATAGGGGCATCGCGAGAAATATCGGAAATCGACTCGATCAGGTCGAGGAAGGTCTCCTCGCCACAGTGGATATCGTCAAACACCACCACCAGCGGCTGTTCCTGCGCCTGTTCCTCCAGCAGTTTCCGGAACGCCCAGACGATATCTTCGGGCGAAGTGGCCGTCGCCGCCTCGCCGAGCAAAGATCGCAGTACCGCGGCGGCATAGTCGTCTGCCGGCAGGACGTCGAGCTGCTTGAGGATCTCCACCACCGGCCAGTACGTGATCCCCTCTCCGTAAGAAAGACAGCGGCCTAGCGCCACGCGTGCGCCACCCACGCCGCTGAGGAACTCTCGCGCAAGTCGTGACTTGCCCACGCCTGCCACGCCCAGAATGGTGAAAAGCTGGCACGAGCTGTCCTCGACCGCTTGGGCGAACCCCAGCCGTAGCCGGTCGAGCTCGTGCTCCCGCCCGATCATCGGCGCCCGGTCCGCCCGCTCTCCTGTCTCCATGATCGAGACCAGCCGCCAGGCTCTGACCCGCTCGCCCTTCCCCTTCAGCTCCAGCGCGCCAACCGCCTCTACCTCCACGGCCCCCCTGACGAGACCCAGCGTTTCCTCCCCGATGAGCACCTCGCCTGGCTGCGCCGACTGCTCGAGCCGGGCCGCCACGTTGACCGCGTCCCCCGTCGCTAACCGCTCCTGAGTACCCGTCACGACTTCCCCACTCTGGATGCCGATGCGCGCCAGGACTCCTATCTCCGGTAGGGCCGCCTGCATCTCCAGTCCTGCCCGCACCGCGCGGAGGGCATCGTCCTCGTGCAGCACCGGCACGCCAAACACTGCCATCACGGCATCTCCGACGAACTTCTCGACCGTCCCGCCGTGCGCCTCGATGATCCCCTTCATCCGCTCGAAATAACGGGCGAGAAGCGCCCGTAACGATTCCGGATCCGTCCGCTCGCCGAGAGCAGTCGACCCGGTGAGATCACAAAAGAGCACCGTCACGCGCTTGCGCTGCTCCCGAGATGGCGGAGCAGCGCCGATCGGCGTGGCGCAGTACGGACAGAAGACGAAGTCCTCGCCGATGTCCCGGCCACACGCTGCGCAAGTAATCATGGTACTCGACCTTCTCCCTTTGCCTCACTTTAGACTCTGAGACGCCCCGGCAGGTTGGCTTGTGTATGCCCAGCCAACCCCGCCCAGTGATGTCTCTGGTGATACTCGAACATACATGGGAACGACATTCGTGACGTCCGGCCCTGTCGGAGGTCGCATATGCCAAGTGAGGCTCGACATGCCCTCTTGACGTCACTACCCCTTGCATTCACCCTTTCCGTCCGTGAGACAGTGATGGCCCCAACTCATCCATCCCGCTCGTGCGACACCAATAACGCCCAACTGCATCCTGATCCACGCGTAGGCGCGAGATTCATGGCTCCCGGTCTGAGCCCTGCGATGTGGGTGCGATCACGGCAGCCGGTGCAAAGCATCGCTAGACGCTTTGCCTTCACGAGGCCCTGGCTCCCCTAGTAGAGCGGCCGGCAAATGCGGACGTGGAATGGACCCGTCAGGATCGTCAGAGAGACGGCTCGCTCCCGGGCACAATGTCGATCACGACGTTTCCGATCTTTCGCCCACTCTCGACGTATCGATAGGCATCGACGATCTGGTCCAGTTGATACCGCCGGTCGACAACCGGTCTGAACGCCCCGGACTCCATCAGTCCCTTCAAATGGGTCACGATCTCCTGGTTGTCGGCCGGGATCGGAAACAGTACCTTCTTGCCTCTGAACATCGGGGTGATGAGTGCCAAAATCGGGTTCGGAGGAAATGGACCCAGGTCCGATGAGAGGTAGATCCCGCGCGGCTTCAACAAGCGCCGGCACCTGCTAAACGAGCTCTTTCCAACCGCGTCGAGGACCACGTCGTACGTATGATCGTCCTTCGTGAAGTCCTCCATGGTGTAATCGATGACTCTGTCGGCGCCCAAGCCCTCGACCAGCGCGAGGTTCTGGGTGTCACAGACCGCGGTTACATCTGCGCCGATGCTCTTCAGTAGCTGGACGGCGGCCGACCCGATGGCACCGGTTGCCCCGTAGACCAGGACACTCTGTCCTCCCGGATCTTTGCGCCCTTGATAAGCGAGAGCGCGTAATGCGAACCTTCCGTGCCGGGCGCCGCCTCGTCGAAGGTCATGTTCGTAGGAATGGTCGTCAGAGAGCCACTCTCTCGAATTGTCATGTATTCAGCGTGGGCACCGAAGGTACGGCCACTGTACCCGAAAACTCTGTCGCCCACCTTGAACGCCGCGACGCCGCTCCCTACGGCCTGGACTTCTCCGGCAAACTCCGTCCCGAGGACCGTGATGTTTGGGCGGATCAGCCCGGCCAAGATCCTCTCCCCGGCAAAGAACCGGGTGATGAAGGGCTTGCCGGCCCTGAATCCGCAATCGGTCCTGTTGACGGTCGTCGCATGAACCTTGACCAGGACCTCATCGTCTTTGGGCACGGGTGTGTCCACCTCGGTGACCCGAACGACCTCCGGCAGCCCGTACTGCGTCAGAACTGCGGCCTTCATGAGTCCAGCATAGTCTGAGGGTCAGCTTAAAACCCCTGCGCCGCGCGGAGACGCTCTTTCGATGACTAATCGTCCGCGGCGATCCACCCGCGCCTCTCCGCATGGCTGGATGCCACATGCCAACAACCAGCCCCTCAATCCCCCGAATTCGTCCACCGTCCACCGTCTACAGTCCACCCTCCACCGTCTACCGTCTACCGTCTACCGTCTACCGTCTACCGTCTACCGTCTACCGCCTACCGCCTACCGCCTACCGCCTACCGCCTACCGCCTACCGCCTACCGCCTACATGGAAATACTTGCGTCATCGAACTGTCACGGAATCGGCAGGTTTTCGCCACCGGAAACCCTCAGACTGGAAACAACAGCCACGAATCCCGGCTGAGGAGGGAGCAGATGTAGTCGAAAACCCATAGACACAAATGAAGCTTCCCAAACGATTCAAATTTATAGTTGGAGGAACATATGCACAAATTGCTGGGGCTCTCTCTGGCTCTGGTCGCGGTCGCAGCCGTCGGATTCGCGACCGGTCAGCTCCGGGGAGCACCCACCGGACACGCGGCCGGGCTATCACATAGCATCGCCGCCGTTACGAACCATACAACTGTCAGCGCGGCCGCCAGGCTCAGCGCCGACAACGTCGTAGCATCGGCTAGCGAAGCTCGTGCTGCTTCCGCCCGCATCGTTACCCACACAGCTTCGATATCACGAAGCCGCGCCTTCTCCGGCGGCTCGGGCGGCTCGAGCACGACCAAGGCGTACAGCAGCGGCAAGCCCTGCAACCACGCCGGTGGAGCAAGCTGGGGCCATCGAGCCTAAGTCGCAAGCCCACCTGCAGCCCTAACCCATCACCGAGGAGCGGATCCGGATCAACGGATCCGCTCTTCGCGTCTGTTCTCAGTTGCTTCCCCAGAAGGAACGCTCGGGATGATCTTGCCGCCCCCGCCACAAGCAACTCTCTGCGCGAGCTGGGCGCCCTTGCCGATTCCGGACCGGCCCAGTCACCGGCGCGGTAGATTCCGACCAAAGCCAGAAGCCGGCTCAGCCAGCCACCAGCCTACAACGAAAATGGCCCGGAATCCCTCACCGGGTCACCCTAGCCCGACATTCCGTGCCCGTGCGGTAGCGGTCGCCTGAACTGACAACTGAAAACTGACAACTGATAACTAAAACTGACAACTGACAACTCAATGGAAGCAGGCGGAAGGGAGGGTGACCTTGTACAGGCTGTTCAGCTTGCTGTCCGCCAGGATGAGGCGGTTACCGCCGTCGGGCGTTAAGCCTTGAGGCGCAGAAAACCAGTGCAGGCGGCGCAGACGCGGCCGCACCTCCCACAGGGCGCCATCCCCAAGAGTGATCGACAACAACATCCCGTGCACGACGGCAACCTCTTCGGGGATATTCAAGGTCGCCAGGCGCTGGAGGCGGCCGTGCCGCACCAGCCAGACCGCGTTGGCGTTTTCATCGGCGACCGCGAAGCCTCCCTCGTAAGGAACGACGCTGGTAGGCCGGCTCATGCCGCCGGCGATCCACCGAAGACTGCCCCTGTGAAGGCGGTACAACGTACCGTACGGGCTATCTGGAATGATGAGGTCGGACCCAACCGCCGTGATGGCGTCAACGCCTTCCAGGCCGGTGGTATTGCGCATGTCAATCAAGACCCGCAACCGCCCGGTTTTGAGATTGAGGGTGTCGATTCGGTTAAGCCCCTGCTCCACCACCGCCACCTGGCTCTTCCCCGTAAACGCGATGCCTTCCGGTACGTTAAGGCGCCGCCGGATGACATGCTTGCGGCCGCCGGAAACTCGCACGAGGTACCCAGCCTTGATATCACCAAAGTAGATCTGGCCGCGATGCACGGTCACGTCATCGGGCGAGCCGTAGCCATGGGTGAGGAAGCGGACATCGGGGCGGCAGAACGCGAGTGGTGCGACGTGGTGTCCCGCCGTCTGGCCGGCTGCCAGAACAGGCGAGCTGGGAAAGGCGAGCAGGGGAAGGACGGTCAGGAGGACACGTCCTCGATGACGGCGGTAGTGTGACCTCATGCTTGGTAAGCTCCTTGAATACATGGCTTCCATAGCCAGTCTAGGCATGGCTGATTCGCCACACGATTCCGCTGCCGAAATCGGCTACCAGCAGCGAGTGATTAGGCGCGACGGCCACCGCCAGCGGGTTGGTAAATCCGGTGGCGAACGTGGAGACCGAGACGTGACCGCCCGAGAAGTGTACGGCCTTCAGGATGTGCCCGGTCCCTAGATTGTTGACGCTGTCTCCCCACTCTGCTACGAAGGCATCGGAGCGGTAGCGTTTGGGAAAGGACGTGCCATGGTAGAAGGCGATACCGTCGGCCGAGGAGTGCGGCTCGAAGAGAGCAACGGGGGCGATCGTGCCGCGGCAATGGCTGCCACCCCGAATTCCCCAGCAGTCGGGCCATCCATAGTTCCCTCCTGCGACTATCCGGTTAAGTTCGTCGGGTACGGAGTCGTCGTGATCGTCGCGGCCGTTGTCGGTAGCATAGAGCCGTCCGGTGCCGGGCTGAAATGCCAGCCCGTAGGGATTCCTCAAGCCCCGGGCATAAATCTGCGCGTGAGTTCCATTCGTGTGGAAACGCATTATGGTGGCGCTCCGGCGATCCGACTCCCGGCAGGCATTGCAGGTCGAGCCGACGCCCAGGTACATCCAACCGCCATGAAATGCCAATCCGTCATTCTGATGCTTCCCCGTCGGCAGTCCGCTGACAATCACGCGCCGGGAAAAGTGACTGTAGTGGCTGTACGGCGTGAGGGTCGCCACCTGACCCGTGGACGAGACGTAGAGCTTGTGGCCGTACCAGGCGAGGCCCAGAATTGTGCCGAATCCCGAGGCAACGTCTGTGACTCCCTGTCGGGCGACCACCGTGACCACTCCGTTCGACTCCGCTACGTAGACACGATGATCGGGTCCGACTGCCAGCGCCGTTGGCTGGTAAAAACCCGAGGCAAACACGGCGGCGCTGAAGCCGGCGGGCACGGACAGTCCCTGAGCGGCAGCGGGTTGCACCGCGCCAAAGCTCAGCAGAAGTGCGAGCCCAGCCAGCGCTGAGATGAAGAGCCGGGAGGGCGAGACACATTGGCTATACGTAGATCGAGAGTCGGGGAAGGAAATGGGCATGATAGACAGTTTCCTGAATGCAAGAGTTGAGGGTACGTTGGCGAACGCCAATCAGTTGGACGGTGAACGGTGAAAAGTAAACGGTAGGACGTCGTCGACTGTCGCCACTGACGGAAGCTGTTGATCCGAATGAGATAGCAGGCGACGGGAGCGCCAAGGCTGACCTCGACGGCAGGACACGCCTGAACGCGACCCTTCTTAACTCTGCACGTTCGACATGACATCTTGGTGACGGCGCGATGACAGCGTTGCAAAGCTACAACAAGAGCTGGGTTCTTTCGCCAACTCATGACGACTTCGTCCCGGCTCGGCAAATCTCGGCCAAGGCTCCCGGGATGGATGTGTTCAGACGGCGCGTCTTAAGAGGAACGGCTGTTGAGTCCGACAGAGGCATGACTGCGAGCCGATTTTACTCTCGGACCGGTATCACCAGATCGACATCTGTCCGTCATAGAAACATCATCTTCTCGGGCCATGATGAAAGAAGAACTGGTTCGAAACCCCCCTTGGGAACCACCCGAGGACAATCACCACGACTACTAGTGCCCCCGGATCCTCCATGGCCCGCGCGGTTGCCCGAATCGATAACGGACAACAGCCAGCATTCCGTGCCGGGGCGATCGCGGTCGCCTGAACTGACAACTGATAACTGAAAACTGACAACTGACAACTGAAAACTGACAACTGACAACTGAAGGAGAGATACTATGCGGCTGCTGGTCGTCGAGCAAGACCGCCGCATCGCGGCACGACTCAAAAAAGGCCTCGTCGAGGACTCCCACGTCGTCGACATCGTACACGACGGACGGGAGGGCCTCGCGATGGCTGAAGAAGAAATCTACGATGCGATCATCCTGGACGTCGATCTTCCAGGGCAGACCGGATTCGAGATCGTGTCACACCTGAGGAGTGACGAGATAGCCACCCCGGTACTGATGCTAACCGACCGGTCGACGCTGGCCGACCGGGTCGAGCTTTTCGACGCCGGCGTAGACGATTACCTGAGCAAGCCGTTCGCCTTCCAGGAGCTGACGGCGCGCCTGCGCGCCATCGGCCGGCGTACCGGATCGATCGCTGACGACCAGGTGCTTTCCGTCGCCGATCTGACTATGGACCTGCGAGCGCACGAGGTCACTCGGGCCGGCCACACCATCGATCTGGCGCCCCGCGAGTACACCTTGCTCGAATACCTGATTGCGCAACCAGGGGCACGCCCTCTCGCGCACCATGATCCTGGATCGCGTCTGGGACTACAACTTCGACAGCGTGGGTAATGTCGTCGACACCTCGATTCGCCGGTTGCGGAAGGCCGTCGATGACGGATTCGATAAACCCCTGATTTACACCGTCCGAGGAGTGGGCTACAAGATCAGGGGATAGCCGAACGTTTAGGGCTCTCGGTCGCCCCGACCACTACGGGACCTTTTGGGGCTGTTCGAGCTGCACCGACAGTGCCTCGGCTGAGGCTCGCTCGAGCGTCAGTGAGCGGCCCAGGCGCCAGGCAGTATCGAACTCCTCGCTCGAGACCGAACCCGGGGCCCCGGCAACATGCCGTACCTTTTCTATGGTCCTCTCGAAGCGAGCCCGGTCCATCGGCGTGATCGTGACGCGCATGTCGCCCGTCATGGCCTCGACCGCTCCGAGAAGACGGGCTGCCTGCAGAGTGTTTCCTCCCGACACGGCAATGACTTCGGCCAGGCCCTCGATGTTCGTCACGGCGAGACCTGGATGGTGTAGGTCCCGGCTGATGCGGAGACTCTCTCGGTGGCTGTCAAACGCCTGAACGTAATCGCCCTGAGCCCGCGCGGTCGTTCCGAGGGTCGCCAGAACCAGAGCGACGCTATTACGATCCCCGATCTCGCGCCGCAGACTCAGACTCTCTCGGCCATAGGCCGCGGCCTCCGCCAGGTGGCCACGCTCGACCGCAACCTCCGCCATATTGTTCAACACCATAGCAATGCCCCACGTGTCGCCCAGCCGGCGCCGGAGAGCAAGGCTCTCCTCTTGCAGCACCCCGGCGCGTTCGAGGTCGCCCATATTGAAGGAGGCCGTTGCCATGTTGTTCAGAACCACTGCCACGCCCCGTCGGTCGCCCGTTTCACGGTAGATCTGCAGGGCCTCTTCGAAGTAGGCCATCGCCTGGTCGTAATGGCCCCAGTTTCGAGCGGCCATGCCGATGCTGTTCAATGTCTCCGCCGTCCCGATGACATCGCCTGCACGCTTGGTAGCGGACAGCGCGGCCAGGCCGAGCTCCATCGCCTCGGCAAAATCGGTCTGCTGGGCCGCCAGTCCGGAAGCGGCGCGCAACACCCGAGCGCGAAGGGGGTCGCCGGATACCTCACCATCGCCATCGGGAAAGGCAGCCAGGAGACCGCCGAGCCAGCGCCGCCCCTCGGTCAAGTGGCCGGTCATGAGCCAGAATCGCCACAGCGCCGCGCCAAGACGCAACCCAAGCTCTCCGTCCCGTGTGTCCAGAGACCACGTCAACGCCTCTCGAAAGTTGCCGTGCTCGACCGTCATCCGGCGGATCCACTCCACTTGATCCGGTCCCGTAAGATGGGCAGCGGCCCTTTCGCCGAGATCGACGAAGAATCGAGCATGCCGGTCGCGAGCATCGGCCTCTCGACCGGAGGCAGCCAGCTTCTCACGGGCGTATTCGAGGATCGTCTGCAGCATACCGAACCGGGGACCGCCGATCTCGTCAATGGATTGAACCAGGAGACTCTCGTCGAGGAGAGACTCCAGGCCCCCATACAGCACGTCTGCTTCCGCCCGAGACACCCGTTCGATGGCCTCGAGGCACGCTCCGCCGTCGAACACCGCCAGTGCCTCAAACAGCTGCTGCTCCTCGGGAGTCAGGAAATCATAGCTCCAATCCAGCGCCGTGCGCAGTGTCTGGTGTCGGGCGGCCAGGTCGGGCGCACCCCCGGTCAGGATCTGAAGACGGTGTTCGAGCCGATCCAGCAAAACCTCGGGAGGGATCAGTCGCACCCGCGCCGCCGCGAGTTCTATCGCGAGCGGCAAGCCATCCAGGGCCCGGCAGACCTCGGCAATCGCGCGAACCCCGGACTCGTCGGGTGCGAAACCGGGATGGATCTGCTGCGCCCGGGCAATGAAGAGACGGACGGCAGGAAACGTCGACGGATCTTCTCCCGTGGGCGTGGCGTCGCCCGTCGGGAGCGGAGGCACCGAGAATCGGTGCTCGACGCTGAGCCGTAGGGGAATCCGGCTGGTGACGAGGATCCGGAGATCGGGACAATCATCGAGCATCTCGGAGACGTACGGAGCCGCGGCGACGATCCGCTCGAAGTTATCGAGGGTGAGGAGGAGCTCGCGATCCCGGAGGTGCGCCTTCAGTCCGTCGATGCCGTCGACGCCGGACTTTTGAGCGAGTCCCAGGCTGTCGGCGGTGACGGTCGGAAAGAGTTCCGGATCGTGAACGGGTGCCAGGTCGACGAAGGCCGCGTCCCGGCCTCCCTCGTTCGTCGCAGCGATCACGGCCGTGGCGAGCCTGGTCTTTCCGATGCCGCCGGGTCCAGTGAGGGTGACGAGGCGGTGCTGCCGGAGAAGGCCGATGACCGCTGCTACGTCCACGTCGCGCCCGAAGAGCGGACGGCCGGCGCCGGGCAGTCCAACTGCCGACGGCTTGCCTTCCTGAGCCCGCACGCTGTCTTCCGACATCGAGGCGGCGATGAACTCGGCTCTCGACCCGGCTTCGAGCGTCAGCGCTTCGGCGAGTAGCGTTACGGTGTCCGGACGCGGACGCGTGCGTCGGCCACGCTCCAACGCGGCGACGGCATTCGCGCTGATTCCTGCTTGTTCGGCCAGGGCCTCCTGGGTTAGGCCGGCCTCTTGGCGCCGCCGGCGCAAAAGACTACCGAAGCCTGAGGTCCGGTCCTCGGTCCGCTGGGTCATAAATGCGGTCTCGTTTAACCGGGTTATGCGCCATCATATCAATCTGAGAGAGCCCCGCTAAATCCAGCGAAATCTGGCCATGTGAGGGTGATGTGAGGGCCATGTCAGTGTTGCCCGGGCCAGGATTCGGGCACAGTGGATGGTGGGAGGAGTCATCGGAGACGGCAGACAGTAGACGAAAAAAACCACAGCCTACCCAATAGCTCAAAAATGAAGGATCATCATTATGTCGACTTGGCTTAACGCAAACATTGGACTTCCGTGCGATTATTCGCACGAGATATCTCACCCGTCCGGAGACAGGCCATGATATCGCTCGATGCGATGGACGAGTTGATCAGCGAGGGCATCCGTCGCGGGATCGGCCACCTAACCGCCCAGGACGATACGCTCGACGGACGTACGGTACGCCTGAGCAAGAGAGACGTCGTGCATTTCGGGTCGTGCAGTTATCTCGGCCTGGAAACCGACGCCCGCTTGCGAGACGGAGCCATCGATGCCGTGTCCCGCTTCGGCACGCAGTTCTCCTCATCCCGTGCGTTCATATCGGCTCCACAGTACGAAGAGCTCGAAGGCTTGCTCGCGGCGATACTCCGCGGCCCCGTCCTCTGCGCGCCCACCACGACCCTGGCGCATCTCGCCGCGCTACCCGTGCTCATCGGACCGGAGGACGCCGTCATCGTCGACCAAATGGCACACGCGAGCGTGCAGCTCGCCGCCGGCAACGTTCATCAGAGACGTCCTCCCCGCACACTCCGACACAATCGAGCCGATCGCCTCGAGGACATGCTGAAGGAGCTGGGGGGACGGCGGACGTGGTACCTGGCCGACGGTATCTACAGCATGTACGGTGACCGCGCGCCGATCGACTGCCTGAACACGCTGATGGACCGGTACCCTGAGCTCCATCTGTACGTTGACGATGCTCACGGCATGAGCTGGACGGGGCGGCACGGGAGCGGCTCGGTCGTGGAGCATCTCAGACACCCGGATCGGGCCGTGGTTGCCGTCTCCCTGGTCAAAGCTTTCGCCGCCGGTGGAGCGGCCCTGACATCGACGGACCCCGAGCTCATCCGGCGCATTCGGGTGTGCGGTCCGCCCATGATGTTCAGCGGGCCGATTCAGCCCCCCATGCTGGGCGCCGCAATCGCATCGGCTCGCATCCATCTCAGCCCGGACATTGACGAGCTGCAGAGAGAGCTGCGTCTTCGACTCCACTGGCGTAACAGCTTCCTCGCCGAGAGCGGGCTGGTCGTACTTTCCGAGCCGATGACGCCGATCACGTTTGTAGGGGTCGGTCGAACCGAAATGGCCTATCGGGTGGTAGAGCGAGTGGTGGAGAAAGGCTACTACGTCAACGCGGCTATCTTCCCCGCTGTATCGGTGAACCGAGCTGGGGTTCGCTTCACCCTCACCCGCCACCACACGAAGGAGGACGTTCAAGGAGTGATCCAGGCGATCAGGTGCGCGATTGAAGAGGAGTTGGACCGAGAAAACGAGACGCTCGACGATGTCCGTAGAACATTCCGGCTCCCGATCAGCACCAAGGTAGCAGCATGAGAAAGCGGTATTTGAACCGCGAAAATCAAAATATTCGACGAGTCTGTCGAAGATTCCGCCTACCGCTACCGACTAAGGTGGCAGCATTAGAACGCGGGTAAAAGATGGCCACATAGGGACGCAGCCATAAGTTGGCCGCATAAGGACGCGGGTAAAAGATGACCCATGAGGACGTGGCCATAAGATGGCCGGTCGCACGAGCACGCGGGCATAACATGGCCGCATGGCAAGGTGGGTATGAGATCCGCTGGCTCCGCTATCCAGGCAGGCACGGAAATGATATTCGTCCCGCCCTGTCCCGGAACCCCAACTCGCAAATAACGAAAAATGCCGGGAGAATTCTCTGGCGGTCATCGCCGCGACGACTGCGAGCCCGGTCTTCCATGCCCGGGCGCGCGCGGTCGCCTGAACTGAAAACTGACAACTGATAACTGATAACTGACAACTGACAACTGAAAACTTCTCTAAGAGAACAGCGCGCTGTAGCCGTTGAGTGCCGGCTGCCCACCCAGGTGAGCGTAGAGAACCACGGAGTCTTTACCTATCTCACCCGTGGTGACCATGTCGATGAGACCGGCCATGGACTTACCCTCGTACACCGGATCGGTGATCATTCCTTCGAGACGAGCGGTCAGCTTCATGGCATCCTGCGTGCGATCGTCGGGGATGCCGTAGGTGCCGGCGTGATAGCGGTCGTCGAGGATGATCTCGTCGTCGCGCAGGTCCCGGCCCACGTCAATCAGCTCGGCCGTGGAGCGTGCGATGCGTGAAACCTGCTCGAGCGTTTCGACCGGCCGCGCTGAGGCGTCGATCCCGATAACGCGACGCGGACGGTCCTGCCCGGCGAAGCCGGCAATCATGCCGGCCTGGGTACTGCCGGTTACCGAGCACACGATGATGGTATCGAAGAACACATCCAGCTCGTTTTCCTGCTCCGCCACCTCTTGAGCCCAACGAGCAAAGCCGATCCCGCCCAACGGGTGATCGGAGGCGCCCGCCGGAATGGCGTACGGTTTGCCACCCGACTCTTCGATCTCGGCCAGCGCCAGCTCCCAGCTCTCCTTGAAGCCGATCCCGAAATCGGATTTCACCAACCGAACGTCCGCTCCGAGCATGCGGCTGAGCAGGATGTTCCCGACCTTGTCGTACACGCTGTCTGGCCAGTCTACCCAGCTCTCTTGGACCAGCACGCAGTTCATGCCAACCCGCGCCGCCACCGCTGCGACCTGCCTCGTGTGATTGGACTGGACGCCACCAATCGAGACCAGGGTATCGCAGTCCTGAGTCAGAGCATCGGCCACGAGGTACTCGAGCTTGCGCGTCTTGTTCCCGCCGTAGGCCAATCCGCTGTTGCAGTCCTCGCGCTTCGCCCATATGCTGGCTCCTCCGAGATGCGCGCTCAGTCTATCCAAGGGATGGACCGGCGACGGGCCAAACAGCAACGGATACCGATCGAATTGGTCTAGGTTCATGTGGGCCTTTCGGCTAGTTTTTTAGTGTGAGTTTGGTTCGTTAGGTCTTCTTGAAGAATGCTATCGTCTTGGGCCACTTTCACGCATCCTGGTGTCGGCAACGGCATGAATGACCGAAAACTGCTTCGGGGCGGCATATCTGACACCCGAGGACGTCGGTTGGGGCGACAATGCCGGGTGAGGCACTACATGCCCGGTATTGGTTTTATGGCCTTGGGCACTAGGTTCAGCATTCCCCCCTACGAATAGACTCGTCAGCCTTTGCGATGGCGAAGGTCGTACACCGTCACGCCTCCCACGATAAGGGACCTGAAGTGGGTCGAAACCCAGCTCGAGATGGCCGTCCCGTCTCCACTTTCTTGTCCGGGCCCGCCAAATCCCCCCGAATCCCCGACGAAGTAGCGGACTTCCCCATCGCGCACGTACCGCTGAAATTGTGCAAGTGTGGGTGTCGGGTCACTCCCGTTGAATCCACCGACCGACATGACGGGCCGTCCGCTGCCTAGCTCGAGAGCTCCGGCCGTTTGGGAGCCGAGAGCGGCCGCCGCCCAGGTCGACGTGGCGCGCTGCAGGCGTTTCACCAAAGCCCGGCTTGTCGTGGCTGCGTCTCCACCAGGTGCTCCGAACCCACTGCTACCAATAGCGTCTGCAGATAATCGCCCCTTGGCTTGGCTGCGTTTCCCTGACCCCGATCCCTTGGGAGCCGTACCAGTCTTGGACTGTCGTGAACCCTTCTTGAGAGCCCCAGGCGCCTCGGATCCGGTACTCCTGAGCGACGGCCTCGACCCCATGCTTCCCGGTGGCGGCGCCGGACCGGCTCCTCGCGGCGGAGGCTGAGAGCCGGTGGGCCCATTGGGGGGTTGGGAGCTTCCGGTTGGTGGAGCGGTTCCCTTTCTACCTACAGGCGGCTTTGACGCTTTGGTCCCTGCCAATGGTTTCGATGTGCTGCCCGAAATGGGTGCTCGAGAGCCGTCGACTGTCTTCGTGCGCTGCGAGCCTTTCTCACCTCCACTCCTGGACACCGAAGGGACCGAGAGCTTGGACTTGCTCGAGGCTCGACCCGGCAGCTGGCCGCCCAGCTGTAAAGCCGACGTACTAGTCTGAAGATTCGGCCCACCAGGGCCAAATTGACCAGTTTGTCCCGGCCCCGCCGCCGGAGTGGAACCCATATGTGGCACGGACGCAGCGTCCGCTGCGAACGCTACGGGACCCGCGAGTACGACAGCCAGCATGCCCGCAAGAGCGGCCGTAGCTCCAGCGCGAAACGCTCTCGCCGGGAGCAGCAAACATACCACCACCATTGCTCCAGCAGCGACGACGGCGAATCGAATCTCTGGGTTCCACGTCGGAGTCCGGTCCAGAAGTGAAAAACTCCATGCGGCGGTCACCCCCGTAAGAGCCGCGAGTGTAGCTCGAGCCGGCCACGCCCCCCGGCGCTGCCAGAGTTCGGATGCGCTAATGGCGACGAGTGCGGCGATAGCCGGCGCCAGAGCAACGGCGTAGTACGTGTGAATCACCCCTTGGCTGAAACTGAACACTGCCCCGGTGACCAGCAGCCAGCCGCCCCACAGCATCGCCGATGCCCGCAGCCTACCGGTACGCGACTCGCGGCGACTCAGCCAGATCAACGCCGCCAAGCTGATGAGTGCAGCCGGCAGCAGCCACGATATTTGCGTGCCCATTTCCGGGTTGAACAAGCGACCGATGCCCGGAGCGCCTGAAAAGTTTGCTCCTATTCCTCCACCACCCCCGCTGCCCGGTCCGCCCGAACCACGCCCCGGGCCGCCGGTTGCTCCCGTCAAACGGCCCAGGCCGTTGTATCCGAGGATAAGCTGCAGGATGCTGTTGTTCGTCGACCCACCGACGTACGGCCGGCTTCCAGCCGGAATCAACGCTACGGCTGCCACCCACCAGCCCGCCGCCACGACAATGGCGAGGCCGGCTGTCAAAACCTGGAGTATGCGATGTCGGAATCTGGTTGGAGCGCAAACCAGGTACATGAGGGTGAATGCCGGTAGAACCAGAAACGCCTGTAGCATTTTGGTTAAAAATGCGAATCCCAGCAGCATTCCCGCGAAAACCAGCCACCGAGTACCAGCCTTCTCAACAGCCCGGACGACGCAGTACGCAGACGCAACCAGGAGAAGCGTGAGAAGCGCGTCCGGATTGTTGAAGCGAAACATCAAAGTCGCCACTGGCGTTACCGCGAAGAGCAGGCCGGCCAGAAGTCCCGCGCCCGGTCCGAACCACCGCTTGACCGTCGCGTACAACAAGGCCACCGCCGCCACACCCTCGAGCGCCTGTGGCGCGAGCATGCTCCAGCTGGAGAATCCAAAGATGCGGCCGGATAGCTCCATTACCCAGAGCGCCGCCGGCGGCTTGTCTACGGTGATGAAGTTGGCCGCGTCAAAGGAGCCAAAGAAGAAGGCGCTCCAGCTCTTGGTGCCTGAGAGTACCGCGGCGGCATAGAAGCTGTTCGCGTCGCCGGATGCACCTAGTCGCCAAAGATACAACACCGCGGTGACGCTCAGCAGTGCCGCGAGTCCGATGCGGCCCGTCAGCTGATTGCGTCTGGTTCCATCAACTTCAGAGGATCTCGGCTCCAGGCGAGACTCCTCGCCTTCGTGTCGGCCGGCTAAAGAAAGTCCTGAACGTCGAGTCGGATTTGTCGTAATCATCGTGTAACTCCCCCTGTGGAATCGATTTGGTTTTCGAACAGCGCTTCTCGCGGTGCGAAAACCCATGTGCGAAATAATGTAAACCGTAGAATAGTGGCTGCCAGATTCGCGGCGAGTAGCGCCGGCAGCTGCAGCATCCGAATGTTCGGACTGCGCTCAACCGCTATCGCCGTCAGAGTGGCTTCGGTAAGGGCCAGCCCCGCCAGGAAGACGGCTAACCCTTGAAGTTGGTGGCGCACGACGGAGTGCCGCCCCTTCACTCCGAATGTGAATCTGCGATTGATTGCCGTATTGGTGACCGCTGTCGCCGACAGGGCGACAACGTTCGCGACCGTAGCCGCCAGTACGGACTCGAGAGCTACGAATAATACGACGTAGGCGACGGTGCTCATGGCTCCGACTGCCAGAAACCGCCACAGCTGGCCGGCCGTTCTTGAACCATGTGCCCGTGGCTCCGTGCCTGTGGTGAGCAGCCCCCGTTTGCGCCGCCGATCCCCACCGTAGGGGCATTCATGACGCCCACCTCGGGCGGCGATCCTGGCTATTCCCTTAAGATCCGCGACGGCCGTGGGGACAATGTCTACCCGGCTGTCCGGGTCATCAACCCAGTCGACGGGAACTTCATGTGTCCGGAGTCCGGCTCGTTCGGCGAGTACGATCAGCTCGGTGTCAAAGAACCATTCGTTGTCTTCGACGAGTGGCAACAGGTCGTGCGCCACATCTCGTCGAATGGCTTTGAAGCCACATTGAGCGTCCGAGGATTTGACCCGCAATGCCAGCTTCAGGATGAGGTTGTAGCACCGTGAGATGAATTCCCTTTTGGTTCCGCGAACGACATTGGAGCTCCGGGCCAGACGGGTGCCGATAGCCAGGTCCGAATGGCCCGAGAGGAGTGGTGCAATCAGTGGAAGAAGTGCCCGGAGATCGGTCGACAGGTCAAGATCCATGTAGGCGAGAGCGGGAGAATCCGAAGCCAGCCACGCGTGTCGGAGGGCGCGGCCCCGTCCTTTACCCGGAACGGTGAGCGCGTGGACTTCAGACAAGCACCGCTCGATGCCCTTCGCTATCGCAAAGCTGGAGTCGGTGCTGGCATTGTCGACGATCGTTATCTGGAACGAGAATGGAAAGTCGGTGGTCAGGTACTCATGGAGGCGCCGAATGTGGTATTCCAATCCTGTCGCTTCGTTGTATACCGGGACGACGACGTCGACGGTTGGAGGAGGAGTGTCGAGGCTGGGGCAGATAGCGGCTGCGGCAAGTCCCGACCACGTCGCCGATGCGGTCGATTCCACCGAAGCTGGGTAGTGTTTGGCGATTCGATCTCCCATCATGTGAAGAGTCTCCATTTCAAGTCGGGAGTCACTGCCTCGAAGTGAATCCACGGGTTTGTGCGGAATTGCACTTCCAACGTAAGACCCCAGGATGACCGTCGCGTTAGAGTCACATGACTAATCGATGACGAAGTCCACCACCCAGCGGCCGCGCCGCTTGTACCTCCACAGAGTGTCGAGATGCCATCTCCTGCAAAATGCCTTTTCGGCCCTCCCCTCGGGAGAGGGAAAACCTCCCACCATAACGCGCAGCCCGGCTACTATCGCTACTTCTGCAGCTTCCACCCGGAAATGGTAGGCATTGTAATTGTCAGGCCGAGGAGGTAAATCCTCTCACCGCCGTCCTGAGCGACCCGCCCCGATCTGGTTATGGAGAACGAAGCTGGTCAAATCAACGGAGGCAATCCGCGACGGTACCTAACTGGCCTGCTCAACGCTCACGACGACTTGACAGTCAACGGCTGACCTTCGGTTATCCGGCAGCCGTAACTGATGCCTCGAGATGAGGCACGAGTCCCAGTGCCCCTAGCTCCTGCGCGATCATGGAGCACTGGGCGATAGAGAGGTCGGCATCGCTTCGCTCGCCGGCCCGCATCTGGACCTTTGCCAATGCACGTAGATCGCTAATCTCTCCCCAACGGTATCCGATGCGCCGATTGAGGTCGAGCGCCTCGCAGATCTTCTCCATCCCATCAGCTGGAAGACCTCTATTCGAGAGAATAATTCCGAGAGACCGAAGAGGCGCAGGCAAGTACATGGTCGCCTGGGCTCCCCGCAGATGCTCTACACAGTCTTCAGAAGCCGCAATCAGATCAAATGGCGGCTCCAGACCTGAGCTCGAATAGATCAGCTCCGAGTACGCCACCGCGAGCTGACTCATGATCAGACGCTCGTCCAGATCCACCGGCACTTGTACGGAATCGGCCGGACCGGGTACAAGCCCCTCAAAACGCCGGATCGCGTCGGCTGGCCGGCTTTCCCACAAATCGTGCTCGGAGAGCCAGTAGGCCGCCATTCGAGCCAGATCCAGCGGAGCTCCACGATCGAAGTAAAGCTGAGTCACGGCTGTGAGCGATGCGTGCGCCGCCTCCCAGTCACCCGTGAGCGTTTCAAGCTGACCCCGGCAGACCAGCACGTCAGCTACTACGGCGACGCTCGTAATCTGATCGAGGAGGGTGGATGCCGTCTCCAGAAGCTCTCGTGCTTGCCCCAACTTGCCCGACAACAGGCATGCCTGTCCCAGATGGGCGGTGTGCACCGCGATCTGGCCGCGATCGCCAACGCGCCGAGCCGTGGCAAGCGACTCCTCCGCATGACGATACATCTCGCCCAAGTTGCCCAAGCTCTTGTAGCTGTAGCTGAGAGCCTGATGTGCACGATCGAGCGCTTCGAGCCCGGCGTGACCCAAGACCAGAGGAAGGACCGCCTCCGTCACCCGTCGGCCCTCGTCGATTCCATGCAGTAGCGAGGCCGTCTTCGCATGTGCCAGCTCCGCCTCGGCAGCGAGCTGGAGGTCACCCAGCTCGGTGGCAAGCTGAGCCGCTTCCGTCGCAAACCGGTTGGCCGCGTCGTACCTTCCACCGGCGCTGAGCAGCTCCGCGTAGACGAGACGAATCAAAGCCTCGCCCCGCGACACTGCCTCGACCCGTCGACTGAGCAGCTCCTGCTCCAGCAAGCAGACAGCCTCCGGTCGCCTTCCCGTCTCATAGAGTACGCGCCCAAGCTCGGCCAGGGCGGTGAGCAGATCGTCCGATGGACCGAATGGCCGAAGCGAGGCGACAACCTCTTCCAGGATCGAAACGGACTCCTGATAGCTGCCGATGCGATTGAGCAATCGCGCGAGCTTGACCTTGACTCGGGCTGCGAGCTTCGCCACGAGCGGCGTCCTCGACTGGTCTGAGTCAAGCAGTTCCAAGAGGTCGCGGTATCTGGATTCAGCGAGCTCATTGGCAAAGGTGTTCGCCGCACGGTCCGCCGCCAGCTCGAGGTAGTGGGCTGCCTCGTCGACACTCCCGGCCGATTTGAAGTGAAAGGCTAGAGCCTCGACCATCTCCGGCTGCTGCTTCTCCATAGCCGCCGCCACCGCCTTGTGAAACAGGGCCTTGCGCGGATTGGACAAGGTATCGTGAACCGCTGCGGCGATCAGTGGGTGCCGAAACTCGTAACCGCTCTCGCCTTCCTCGATCAGCATCAGTTCGACGGCACTCTCCAGCGCTTCCAACAAATCGCGTTCTGGAACGCGTCCGCCTACGAAACCGCTGGTCGCCGACAATAGCAGCTCGAAGGTGAAACGTCGGCCGACGACTGAGGCGATCCCCAGACTGATCCTTCCGGCCGCACTCAGACGGTCAAGTCGTTCCTGTGCCAGGTCCCTGACGCCGATAGGCACACCGCCCGGCAGACCGTCCAATGCGTCTGGCCAGATGGGGTCGGTATGAGCAGCCGTCGATAGGGTCCATATCCCGCCCACCATGAGGATATGTCGTCGCTCGACCATCGCCGCGATAATCTGCTCGGCGAATAGAGGGTTGCCCAAGCTGTGCCGAAAGATCAAGTCCTGGACGCCTTCGTCCACTCCCCCGGGGAGTCTCGAGCAGACCAACTGCCGGCAGCTGTCCTCTGAGAAGCGCATCAACGCCACCTCGTGGCAGCTGCCTCCTTGTATGAGTGCCCTTTCCAGCGCCCGCGAGGCCCTCCCCGCCGGGCCCGCTTCATCGCGAAGCGTGCAGACCAGGAGCCAGGGCCTGTCGCCGTCAAGCCTGCACAAGTAGTGAAACAGAGCCAACGACGCCTGATCGGCGCTATGTATGTCGTCGACGACCACCAACACTCGACGACCAAGGGTTGGCGTCGATACTGAGCTCCCGAGATCAGTTAGAAACCGGGCTACCGCGTCGAATAGTGCTGGCCGATCGACGTCGGGAGGCAACACGGGGCGAGACCACCTTCCGAGCGAGGGCAACAGATGCGCCAGCTCCGGGTACTCGTGGCTAACTTGCTCCTGTTCCCCATCGTTGAGAGCGCCGAGGTAGCCCTCCAGAGCGTTCACGAAGGGCCCATAAGCCGTTTGCCCTTCGAGCTCGTAGGAAGCACCCCATAGAACGACGCCTCCAGCTGCATCGACGTGTCTCGCTACCTCGGCCACTAGTCTCGACTTCCCGACCCCCGCCTCACCGAAGACGGCTACCGACCTCGGGTGATGCGGGCTGCCTGCCGACTCCCAAGCCCCGCGCAGTATCTGGAGAGCCCTGCTGCGACCGATGAAAGGCTCGGTGATGACACGGCCGAAACGATCTGGATGCTGACGAACAGGGAGAGGTACATGAGGCTCAGCCGCGGGCCTGCGGGCCGGCTGGGAGATCGCCGGCGACACCCGGCGGATGTCCTCGTAGAGTTCTAGTGTTTCGGTCGAGGGCTCAACCTCCACGTGCTGCTCGAGTGCCTGGCGGCACCGCTCAAACTGCGCCAGCGCCTCTGTCCTGCGGCCGGACTGGGCAAGCAGCTGCATCAGACTTCGGTGCAGGTCTTCTGCCTCGGGCTGGACGGCGAGGCCCGCTTCCAGCAGGTCTTCAGCTATCCTGGCTTGCCCTGCCGTCAGAGCTACCTGGTTGCCCTCACGCACCAACCTGAGGTACAGACCCACCGAACGCCTGCGTGCAGCATGAGTCCACTCCTCATATAGATCCCCGGGGAGCGGCTCGCCCGTCCACAGCTGAGCGGCTTCCCCGATTTGACGAAGGTCGCCCGCTTGTAGAGCTGCCTCAGCCGCGACTTCGAAGCGTTCGAGGTCGACCGACACCGTCTCCGGGTCAAGCGAAACCACGCCCTGCCCCAGCCATAGCGGCGAATGATGGCCATCCGGATCCAGCGCTCTTCGAGCGTAGTGAAGGCTCTTCCTGAACGCGGCATCGGCGGAGTCCGGGTCCATCTCCGGCCACAGGGTGTCCTGGATCTGTTCCTTGTGCATTTGATGCGGTCGCTTGAGGCAGAGCAGCTTTATCAGGCTTCGTGTCTTTCGCCCCTGCCACGCTGCGCTCGGCACGGTCACGCCGAGCCTCTCGGCTCTGAACTCACCCAGGACGAACAGGCGGATAGCGGGCCCCGGCGGGGAGAGCCGTCCTCGTTCGGAGGTGGAAATTTTGCTTGCCACGGGGGGCCGGCTAGACAACTCTCATTGTCCAGGCCTCCGGACCCGTTCCACTGTCGGTTTGGTGAAGACGCCGACTGGAGAACCAAGCCCCATGCCCCGCAGGCGGTAGGAACGCCATCCTACCGGCGTCGGGAGGCAACAACTCCTCAAAGCCAAACCTCCGCTTCGTCGCCTATCAAGTTTCAGAATAGACCCCAACACGTCAAGGGTCAAGAAACCAGAACAAAATCCGAACATCTCCGGAACACCTTATCGGTATAGTGATTCCAATCTGAATTCCCCAGCGAAGGATCGCCAGTGGACCCAACCCAACTCTCGCCGTTCATCCCGACTGCGATGCTGGACGCCGGCGATGCAGAGTGGGCCGATCTGTCAGGAACCGTTACCGAGCGCATTGAGACCCTGCCCGTTTCCGGCATTCTGGAAATCAGCTTCGGGAATCCCAGTGTCCGTGTTCCGCTCCTGGAGTGGTGCCGAAGCGTCGGTCATGACCTGTTTCAAATGGTGGCCGACGGTGAACAGACGTCGATGTGGATTAAGAAGCGGTGAAGGCTCACGGTGTAACGACAGGCCCAGTCAGGCGGCTACAGACTGACAGGTGCAGATGCAGCTAGATTTCTGCGCCTCGGGTCATCAGAACTCGCAGTCCGACTGATAGTTGCTCGCTCCCTTTTTGCCATGAGATGAATACACCGTCTTGAGAGCCGAAGGCAAGAACGGTGGGCCTTCGACACTCTGCAGGAGCAGCGTGACGTTCGCTTCCATAGTGGAATTGAGGTTCGGAACTGGCGCCGCGTCGATGTAAACGCCGCGCTTAGAAGTTTGTAGCGCCTTCAGGTACGATTGCTGCCAGGCATTTGATGCCAGGGACGGAGAAACCGGCACGGATGGCAGCACTCCCTGCTTGAGCAGGAACTTGGTTGTCGACGGCTTCAGCATGAAGTTAATGAACTGAATGGCAGCGGTTTTGTTCTTACTCTCCTTCGGCACTATCCATCCCTCGTAACCCATCGTCGCCATTACTCCGGTAAATGGCGCGTTGCGGGAAGGAAAGGCAAAAATCCCGATCGGGACTCCGGTTTGACGCTGATCCGCCAGCACCTGAGCGTTCTCGCTACTCGAGACCAGCTGGAACAGCGTCTTCCCCTTAAAGAATGCGTCGACTCCCTCCTGCGCATCCAGACCACCGAAATTTCGAGTGAAATAGCCGGCCTTGGCCCAGCGCTGAAGCGTTTGACCGGCAGCGAGAAAACCTGGCCTGTTGAACTTGAAACCTGGATCAAGTCGTAGCTCCTTTTCCAGGTTCTGGTAGGCGTAATAGGTGTTGACCAGGGAGAGGTACCAGTCGTCGCCCAGCCATGCATCCGCGTTCCCCATGCCAAGAGGAGTTAGGCTGGCCTTCCTAGCTACGCTGAGATCATGTTCGAATTGGGCAGAGGTACGGGGAACCGGCAAATGCAGCTTCGCAAGCAGCTTTGTGTTGTACATGACGGCTACCGCTGCCAGCGCATGTGGCACGGCGTACACTTGCAAATTCTTGGCAAAGCTGGCCGGACTTTGAGTCTTGTACAGGGTGAATGGGGCGTTGTAGTCAGCCAGCAAGCCGGGCCTGAGAATCCTGGCCCAGTGATAGGTCTTCGCGTACTGAGTGAGGTTGAGGAGCTTGCCGGCTTGCACGTACACCGGAATGCCGCAGGCACGTGGAGTAGCGTATGCCAGATCCGGCGGATTCCCAGACGTTAACGCTAGCTGCATCTTAGGGTTGAAGTCTTCCAGCGCGTACGGAGTCAGATCGACCTTCACGTTCGGGTGCCTACGCTCGAATAACCTTGCCAGCTGCAGCGACCAGGCCCGCTCAACGGGATCGTCGGTCGCGTACCAGACCTTGAGGGATGATTTTGAGGGAGCGTTTGCACTGGAGAGTCCTGCGCAGCCGACCGCTCCCCCAAGGATGACAAGAAGAGCGATCGATCCAAGGAGCAGGTGTGCGCATCGTTTTGACATGAAGGTGTCTCAACTCTTCGTGGAAGTAGCTACTTCTCACAGTCTAGATGCGCAACCTTAGATTCTCCTGAGTTTATGTGATGCGAGGTGGCAATAATCTGCCGGTGAACATCGATCGACGATTGGAATTCGTCGGGCGTTCGAGGCAAGAGCGGCGACGGCGGGAGCAACTTCCAAGCTCCCAGTTCACGCCGGAACAGTCCCCGTTCGTCTCCCGGGTTGAGCCGCCAGTCTGCCTCTTGCCTGAACGGCAGACAGCGGCTTCGCAATCGCTTCCAGGGACTTTCCTTCTGCCGCCACGCCCCAGATCAGCGCGACTATCCCGCCCGCAATCATCAGCCCTGCCCCAAGCAGATCCCCGTAAAAGACGCTGCGAGCCGAGTTCTGGATCAGCTTGCCGAATAGCCATGGCGCGAAAGCTCCGCCGACCCCCGTCCCGACAGCATAAAAGAACGCGATCGCCATCGCCCGGATCTCTAACGGAAAGACCTCGCTGACCGTCAGATACGCTGAGCTTGCGCCGGCCGAAGCAAAGAAGAATATCACCATCCACGCCAGCGTCTGAGTCACGGCGTTCAGCACCCCGATCATGAACAGGTATCCCGTTATGGCCAGGAGGGCTCCTGAGATCGTGTACGTAACGAAGATCATGATCCGTCGTCCAACTGTGTCAAACAGCTTGCCGAGCAGCAATGGGCCAAAAAAGTTTCCGACAGCGAACGGAAGTAGGTAGATACCGACCGTGCTGTTCGGCACGTGATAAAACTTTGTCAGCACCAGTCCGTAAGTGAAAAAAATCGCGTTATAAAGGAATGCCTGCGAGATCATCAGGGAAAGCCCGAGGAAACAGCGCGTCGGATAGGTCTTGAATAAGACTCGCGCGACAGTGATGAATCCGATCGGCTCGCGTTCCTTGACAGTGATCGATCCTTCCGGCTCAGGAAGTCTTTTGACGCCGGCTTCCGCCTTCACGGTCTCCTCGATTTCGCTGACGATCTTCTCGGCCTCCTTGACGCGGCCATGTGTCATGAGCCACCTCGGGCTCTCCGGTACGTAGCGGCGAATCAGCAAAACGGCGAGGCCGAGCATTGCCCCCAGCCCGAACGCTAATCGCCAGCCGATGCTGTGCGGCAATATGCTCTGATCGAGCAGCAGCAGGCTTGTCGAAGCGGCCAGCGCTGTGCCGATCCACCAGCTGCCATTGATGCCCAGGTCCACGCGTCCCCTGACCCGCCCCGGTATTAACTCGTCGATTGCCGAGTTGATAGCGGAGTACTCACCGCCGATGCCTGCTCCGGTTAAGAATCTGAAGAAGGCAAATGACCAGAAGCTCCAGGCGAACGCCGTACAAAGGGTTGCCACGATGTACAGCGCGAGCGTGATCATAAAGAGTTTCTTGCGGCCCATGCGGTCGGTGAGATAACTGAACAGTAGCGCTCCGCCTACCGCTCCAATCAGATACGCGGTCGCTTGAAAACCTGCCTGTGATGGGGTTAGGTGCAGGGTACCTTTCTCGGTTAAAACCGGAGCAATAGCTCCCACGATGGTAACTTCAAGCCCATCCAGAATCCAGGTAACGCCCAATGAAATCACGATGAGCCAGTGCCATCGCGTCCACGGCAGACGGTCAAGGCGTGCAGGGATGTTGGTCTCTATCTCTCCCGACACCGGCACTTCGCTGTCGACTGCACGCGCCCGCGGACGTTCATTCGCCCTCGAGCTCCTCGCAGATGTGGTCACAAGTCAATCACCGTAACGAGATTACGTGTCTTATACGTCAGCGGCTCCGGATAGAAAGTAGCGAATGAGAGCTAACCCCCGTGTCCCCTTACTGGCTCCTGACAGCCACTTTTTCGCGCCGCTCTGACGCCTCGGCGGCTCCATTGTCCGACTCGTCATCCATGTCAATGCCGGCCATATGTTTGACGGGCACGAGATGAGGCTTGGTGACCGCTGCCTTGACCATGCGCACCCTCAACATCCCGTCACAGTAGGTCGCGTCGGCCGTCGAGGGGTCAATCGTGGCCGGCAACGAGAACGTCGAACGGAATTCGCCCCGCCGGATACCGTGGTAATGCACGTGGCCAAGTCCCCGTTCCGGTCGCACCTCTCCCGAGATCGAAATCGTGTTGCCGGTCACAGCAACCTGAAAGTCCTTGGCGCGCACGCCGGCCGCCGACATCTCCACCGTGACTTCTTGTTGGCTAACATAAATATCAAAGGGTGGGAAAACGCCACTCTTGTACAGCTCTTCGATGGTGTCTCGCAGTTTCGGAAACCCGCTCACGATGTCTGTTGGGTCGACGGGTGGCCATTGTGCCAGCATGCGTTGCCTCTCATATACGCGACGTTCAGGTGTTTTACGCCGCTGCAAAACCCGTGCCGCCGCCGGCGGCCTGATCCCTCCAAAGCATTGCCTCGATCGTCTACTGTCTACTGTCATCCTTGACCGTCTGCTGCGTTCGTACAGGTGACCAGCGATGACTGACAACTCCCCCGAGTCCGCCTCGTACGTGGTTACCTCCATCTCGGGAGGCCGCACAATCAAAAATTCGAAACGTCCGATCCATGAGCCACGCTTATCCAGCACCCCGGATCCGATCTTGGTTCGCGCGGTCGCGTCCGTGTCAGGACCGTCCATGATCTGTTGGTTTCAGTGTCTGAGCGGACTCACCTCTGCTCGGCTCACCGATGACGCCGTCCCGCTCCGCATCTGTCAGGTGGGGACGTTTGTCGGACTCGAGAGCTGAATGAACCGAATCGGCAAACCTGGTTTCTGCCTCCGACAGAATTCCCTCCAGGGCCGCCAGAGCCCGGCAGATATCGTCATCCCCACTGCCGCAGCCCATTCCGGCCCTTCTCTGCAGAGAATGAAGCCAGTGCCGAGTGAAGGTCATTCTGAGTTCGAGGTCATGCACGAGGCTGAGGTATTCCGGCTGGTCCGCCTGATTTAGGGCTTCCATTGTCCTCTCCTGAAGATGGAGCGCGCTGGGGAGCGACGAGTCGTCAGGAAGTAATCACCGGGCACTCCTAATGAAACCAGCGTATGTTCCGCTCCGGCGATTTAGCACCGTGCAAATGTGTAGTCTGCACACGTTAAATATGAGAGCTGACTGCAGATACCTTCAGGATGTCTACCGTGTCCGGTGTGAAACTCGCCTCTTCCGCAGCATGACTGGATCATGCACCTTCCAACGCCCGCGCTATGCCGCTGATGCTTGACAACTGCCAATTACCCTGGCACGGGTCGTGCAGGGAGCGCGCCCGACGGCCGATCACAGGCAAATCATAAGGCATCGACGAGGGATTCTGCACCGATAACCGACAACTGACATCTGACCGCTGACGGCTCAAAAGGAGGCACGCTCGCAATGGACTGGGCGATGGTAACGGCAATCGGCACAATACTTTCGGCCGCCGTGCTTCTTGTCGGCGCCCTAGTGGCCGTACACGAGCTCGACCACATGGCCCGCGATCGCTTCGTGACCGTCACCAACACCTTGTTCCAGATCTGGGAGTCACCAGAATTCCAGAAGGCTCAGCTCTGGATTCTCTACGAGCTGGACTCCAACGATTGGGACGACTTCGTCGCCCGGCACGGAGGCAAGTACGGCGAGGAGGCGGTTATCAGAGTCGGCAGCTTCTATAACCAGATCGGAACTCAGACCGCCGAGAATCTCCTTCCATCGCCGGATGTCCTGCTCCGTTCGATCGGCGGCTACGCGATCGCAGTATGGGAAAAAATCAGTCCCCTGGTGAAAGAGGCTCGCCGCGAGGAAATTTCGAATCTGTTCGCCAACTACGAATGGCTGGTCGCCGCAGCCTACGAGGTGTACAAACCCGATCATCCGCTGAGCCACGATCAGCAGTTTCTCGGCAACCTTGAAAGGCTTGCCGGTACAGTCGGCGGCGAAGAGCGTCCCGGCCTCCAAATCCTCCGTCACTGGCCGCGTCGTGGACTCCGGCGTCACCGCCGCGCTGCCACCCTGCCGTCCCCCGAGAGGAAGCCCATCGTCGACACACGACAGCAGTAGACCGCAAAACGCTATCGAAAATACCGCTATGACACCATAAAGCACCGCGAACACAGTCCTCCGACGCTCCAACGCGAGAACTGCCGTTTCTGGCGCCGGTATTGGTCTCCCGCGAATTGCTGAAAACGTTCGTCTTTTCGTCAGCTATATAGAGAAAAGAAACGAACAAACCATCAGTATCCCCCACCCCGCATGCACTGACGGCCGGCAAGATCCGATGCTAGATAAGACCACCGGTCAGCTCTTGAACCAGCTCCGCGACAGCCATCTCACGGCAGTGAAGCTTGACAGAGGCGGTTGCATCTGACGGAAGCCCGACGGTTTCGACCGCGATTATGTACCCGGTACAACCGTGATGTACAGCTTTCTTGACAGCCATATTTTATGCTGGGAGTATAGAGGGCTGGGATGCCAAGGGGATTCATTCGTGCTCAGTGGCGGTTGGCAGATGCAGCCAACCCCGCTCGTCGACCGCGAGCGGGAGCTTCAGGGAGTCAAAGACGCCCTGCTGGATGATCAGGTGCGCCTTCTCACCCTTGTCGGCCCTCCCGGCGTCGGCAAGACCCGGATTGCGCTCGCCGTCGCCACGGAGCTCAAAGACCATTTCGAGGACGGAATCGAGATCGTCGACCTCGAGCGCGTTCACACCCCGGATCAGGTGCTTCCCGCTATAGCCCGCGTCGTGGCGACCAGTGCTGCCCAAGAGGACTCAGTTCTTGAGCGCCTCGTGGCCGTGCTTCACGATAAGAATTGCCTGTCCATCCTCGACGGCTTTGAGCGGACGATGCCACCCGTCCAGGATCTGTCTGAGCTCCTCGCCCGGTCCCCAGGTCTGAAGTTATTGGTCACCAGCCGCACACCATTGGGCATCCGGTGGGAGGTGAGGAGGAGAATCATGCCCCTCGCCTGCCCCGACCCGGATAACCTTCCGGAGTTTGAGGTCCTGGCAGCCTGCCCCGCCGTCCGCGTCTTTGTCGAAGCTGCGAGCCGAGCGGACCCGGAATATCGCTTGACGAGGCGAGAAGCTCGAATCGTTAGCGCTATCTGCGACCGGCTTGACGGCCTGCCTCTGGCCCTGGAGCTCGCGGCCGCACGAATGAATATGATGACGACCACCATGATTCTCGATCGACTGGACCAGCATCTGTCCCTGCTGCGGTTGGACTCATCCGACCTTCCTGAGAGGCACCACACGCTTCGCTCGGCGATCGCCTGGAGCTACGACATACTCTCTACCGATGAGCAGGCAGCATTGCGCCGCCTGAGCGTCTTCGTGGGTGGATTCGACCTTGAAGGTGCCGAAGCGGTGCTGGCGCGCGATGATGGTACGACTGTAGACGCCCTGGAGACCGTTGGCGCCCTGGTCGACGGCAGCCTCCTGTTGATGGAGGAGCACGATGGAAGGGCGCGATATCGTTGGCTCCGGACGGTACATGATTTCGCTAAAGAACAGCTGGACGAGCTCGGAGAAGCCACCGAAGCGGGAGCCCGTCACGCCAGATTCTTCCAGAACATGGTAGGCACGGCCCGACACGGGATCCGGGGATCGGAGCAACGATTGTGGTTTGCGCGCCTGGACGAGGACGGAGCCAACTGGCGGGCCGCCCTGCACTGGTTGCTGGCAACAGGCGACCATGAAGGCGCACAACGCCTCGCGCTTTCGCTCGCCCCTTTCTGGCTGATTAGAGGACATCATGCCGAGGGATTGAGATGGCTCACTAATGCTCTTGACTCCAACGACGCTCAAGATCCCGTGCTTCGCGCCAGAACCCTCGCCGAAACTGGTCTGTTTCTGTCCTATGTCGGCCATCACCCTGCCGCCCGATCCAGGCTCGAACAAGCCCAGGAGCTGGCCGCCTCGAGTGACGACAGTGTTGGCACCGCATTGGCGCTGACTGGCCTCGCCATCAGCAGGGCTTTTGGGGCGGCCTGGCCGCAGGCTCTGGAGGGACTTGAACAGTCTTTCATTGCCTGGCGGATGCTGAACGATCAATCCCAGATGGCGTTCGTCCAGGTCTTTCTCGGAGCGGCCTCGTTCATGCTCGATGATATTGGCGACGCCAAAGCCCACTACGGCGAAGCACTGTACATCTACCGTTGTCTCGGGGACTTCAGCGCAACGATTCCTACTCTCTGCCACCTGGCGTTGGCGCAGGCGTACCTGGCTGACCCGTCTGGCGCCGTGGCATCCGTCGAGCAGGCGCTCCACACAAATCGGGTCGTCGGCGACTCCTGGAGACTGGGAATTGCCGTAGAGGCCGCGTTGCTAGTGCGAGGACCTGACCTGCCGATGGACGACCGGCAGCAACTACTGGGCTGCCGGGATTCGCTGCCTAAGATGAACGGCTTACTCATCAAGGCATGGGAGCCCGTTTCACGAAGGTATGCCCGCATAACACGCCAGCCTATGGCCGGCGACCCGGATTCCCGTCCATATCAAGACGGTCGGCGGCTGAGTGCGCCTGCCGTTATCGACCTCGCCGAGGCTCTGTTGCAACAGACCGGTACCGCTGCGCAGTCTCCGAGCCCGACTCCGGTGGAACCGCCAGGTATCGAGCTGAGCGCCAGGGAGCTGGAGGTGATCAGCCTTGTGGCAGAAGGGCTCTCCAGCAAGGCGATCGGCCGTCGGCTTTTTATCTCGACCAGTACGGTGAACTACCACTTGACCTCTGTCTTCAACAAGTTCGGGGTCGACAATCGGGCGCATGCCGTCGCTGTGGCCGCCTCAAAAGGCATCCTCTAGCCACCGGGGCCGGCGTCTGTGACTCCTCATCGTCCGACACCAGGAACGTGCCGTTTATGCGGAGAGAAACCCACCGGGGACGGGGGGGCGGAGGGCCCGGGGAGAAGCATCCGGACCCTCCGAAGCGGTTAACGGCTTTGAAGCTGCTTCGAGCTAAGCGTGCGTCTTCTGGGCTGAAGCACTCTTCTGCGAAGACTTGGATGCCTCCTTTGACCCGTTGCCCGCGCCCTGCGTGGCGTTTGCCGACGACTGGTTGCTGGTACCCGAAGTCTGGCTGCCCGATGATTGCCCCATGTTCTGCCGTGAAGTGCCCGAGGTCTCTCCGCTGGCCGAAGAACCTTCGATCACCTGCTTTTTAGAAGAGCCGTTGCCCGACTGAACCTGAACCTTGTGGGGTTTGGCCGAGGCTGATTTCGGCAGAGTCAACTTGAGAATGCCGTTGTCGATCGCAGCCGTCGCGCCTTGCGCGTCGACCGGAAACGGCAGCACGAAGGACCGCTGGAACCGTCCCTCCATGATCTCCTCGTAGTAGGTCTGACCTTTGGTGTCGTGCTGCTCCCGGACCATCTCGCCGCTGACCGTCACGGTGTCGCCGGTAACCGAGATGGTTATGTCCTCCGGATCTACTCCGGGGGCGGCGACCTCGATGATCACCTCGTCATCGGTTACGCGAAGGTTGGCTGCCGGCATCTGCATCTGGTCGACTATCCCGCGAGGAAGCGCCGACCCACCGTCGAACAACCGCTCCAGGACGTCACGCATTGGTACATAAGTCGGTGTTGCTGACCGTCGTCTCTCAAGTGCCATTATTCTCTCCTGAATCAAAGAATTCCGCTTTAGGCTGTGGGATCGGCTGCGTTGAGGCTACGGCTCGATGGTGATGAAGTTCTCGACCTCACTCACCCCCGGGGCCGACCACGCCACCCTCTCTGCTTCTCGCTTCTCGGCCCACGAATGAACGGTGCCGCGCAGTATGACCGTGCCGTCATCGCGCGCCTCGACCTTGATCCTTTGGGCGTCCGTCTCGGCAGTCCGTACGAGCGCCTCCTCGATTCTTCTCGTGAGCTCCCGAGGCGATGGCTTGACGTGAGGTTTGACCGTAATCAGATTGATCACACCGTGCACACCCGTGAGATTGCGGACGGATCGCTCGGCTTCCTCGCGCTGAAACTGCCACTCAACCTCGCCTTTGAGCGTGATGTAGCCCTTTGAAACTGCTACCTCGATATCGTCCGCTGGAACCAAGGCGTTCAATTGCAAGGCTCTGACTGCTGCTGCCGCTATGTCGGCGTCGGTGCGTTCAGCGCTGCTGGGTAATCGCACCTCTATGTCGTTCGCAACCGCCTTGACGCCGCGAACCCGTAAGGCCGCGTCCTCGGCTGCCCACTTCTTAGTGAAGCTGTCCACCCAGCCGGTAAGGGCGACGATGCCGTCCTTCACCGACACTCCGACTTCGTTCGGGTGTACACGCGAGTCCCATTCAAGCTCCTCGAGCACCGCGCGTTGGATGTCCTCGTCGGTTCGTATCACCGTGGCTGTAGTCATTTGTGCCTCCTTGAATCTTCGAGTACTAGGTCCGTCCCAGGGGCAGCATGCCTGCCGCCTCGTCCGCCTTCGTCGGGGAGCGGCAGCGCAGATATCGGCTCACAGCGGCGTTGCTCGATGCTTCCCGGACGGGGCCGGCACCGGCGGATTCGGATGTTGCGCGCTCGAGCCGAATCCTGCTTTGGGGTCCATACAACCACCGTATCGCCCAGCAGCCGGATACACACCCTGAGAACATCCAGTGGCCGCGAATGAGTAATCCCGGAGATGACTGGAGGAGTGTTCATATGGCCGGTGGCTTACTGGCTTTGACTGAAAGTTCTGGGGGTGGCGTCCTTCAGTGAACTGGGTAACCTAGTCGCAACGGTGGACTACCGAGAAACGCGGATCGCATGTTTGAACGGCTTCATATCTGAAGACATCAGGAGGCGAGCATACTGATGACCAGCCAGACAGCTACCAACCTCGAGATCAACATTGGCGCCCGTGTGTACGCGTTGGGACGTAAGGTCGGAGAAGTCGACTACGTCATAGTCGACCCGCGGTCTATGCGAGTCACGGATATCGTTGTTACCACTGGAGTCATCGGTCGAGAGGTCGTCGTCCCGGTCGATGTTATTGAATCCGCTTTCAAGGACAAAGTTTACCTATCCGTGGACGAAGATCACTTTGGAGAATTCCCCGACTTCATTGAGGTGGGGTATGAAGAGCCGCCATCCGGTTGGCGGGCGCCTAGCGGCATTTTTTACGCGCCGACCGACATCCTCTGGCCCCTTGGGACGGTCTGGCGTGTCAATACCCCGGAGGGTACTCGGGCCATTTACCACGGACAAGACGTCGTCTCGAGTGATGGACATAAGATCGGCGTCGTCGACGCTGTCGACCTTGAGGAACGGAGTGGTCGTGTCACTGCATTCGTCGTTCGTAAGGGGCACATACTCAAACATGACCTCGTATTCCCCGTGGGAGACATCGAAGACATCCGAGGTGGCAAGATTTCTCTGCGCTTGACCAGGGACCAGGCGGAGCAGGTCCGACAGCTCGAAGAGGACAAGAGCTAAGAGGCGTCGCGCAGACGCGAGCTGGACGGCCGGCGCCTACACGAATTACTAGCCATGCCGCTCGTTCGCCGATAAGCCCAACTGTAAGTTTCTAGGTGACCGGGTGGCTACCGAATCCTTACGTTAAGCGTAGGACGCGCGGTCTTGTCGAGATTCGTCGGTCGGCCGGAGGCTCAATTCCCGTCTGAGCGCAAGAAAAACAGTAGAAGGTGATTTCGTGTTTGCAACGATGTCTCGCGTGTGGTGGGTTCTCGCTTTGCAGGGCCTTGCCTCTATAGTGTTCGGAGTCCTCGCTGTCGTATGGCCAGGCATTACTCTTCTGACGCTGATCTACCTCTTCGGTGCCTTTGTCCTGGTTGATGGCGTTTTCGCATTGGGCATGGCGCTCAACCGGCTCTTCGACAGAGAGGGGCATGTCGGCGGCCTTCTGCTTCGTGGACTCATTGGCATTGTTATCGGCCTCGCATCCTTCGCGCTTCCAGGTCTGACCGCACTTGCCTTGCTCCTCTTAATCGCTGCATGGGCAATCTCAGTAGGAGTCCTCGAGATCGCTACCGCGATTCGTCTCCGTGAGGAAATGAAAGGTGAATGGGCCGTAGCCCTCGCCGGCCTTATATCGATAATCTTCGGTTTGGCCCTAGTTGCGTTCCCGCGGAGCGGAGCGCTTGCTGTGATCTGGACGATCGGTATCTTTTCGATTGTCGCCGGAGTGGGCCGCATCGTGGCTGCATTCCGCCTGCGTACGCTCACCAAGAGTGTCACCGAGTCCAAGTCTGCCTCGTACGCCGTCTGATGGGTGTATTCAACCCAAGGAGTTACGCATCATCGACGATTGAACACGCCCTAACCTCGGAAGCTCATGGCTCGTCATAAGGAGATAAAGGAGCTGCACGAGGCTGCCCAGACGCTCCCGGCCAGGCCCCCACTGGCCGGGTCGCCTGCTATGAGGAGCAGCCTGACCGAGATCGTCGACGCCGGTGAGCCGGGTTTTCTCGTGACCAGCGTGTATTTGGATGTCGACCCCGAGAAATTTCCGGCGCCTGAACATCTGCGGAAGAGCCTCGATTCGACAATTGACCAGTCAGACGAGGAATTGGAAGCGTTGAGACCCACCCTCTCGAGAGAGGCGTATATCTCCCTTCAGGATGATTTGTCGGTCGTTAGAGACTATGTCACCCACACCTATGACCGCGGTCACGCCCTTGGACTCTCGATGTTCAGCCTGTCCGCCTCGAAGTTCTGGCACGTCGAAGAAACGCCGGAACCCGTCCCCAACCGCGCCGTCTTCGCCCCCCATCCCTATCTGACTCCGCTCGTGAAGGTCATCAGCCTTGCCAAACCCCTCCTCATACTGCTGACCGACCGTGAGTTCGCTCGAGTGTTTCTCATGGACGGGCTCGATGTGACCGAAGTCACGAAGTCTAAAGACTTCGTACCCCACCGTAGCGAGCAAGGTGGTTGGTCGCAGGCCAGGTATCAACGCCACTCGGATGAATGGGCTAAGCACCACTTGAGTAAGGCTGCCCGAATAGTATTTGAGCTCGAGCAGCATGAGCCATTTCGGTGGATTGTGCTCGGAGTCGAGCCCGAAATCGAGCAAGATGTCGACCGGGACCTTCACCCCTACATCAAAGACAAAGTGGTCGCCAAAATACACGTTCGGCTTGACGCTCCAGTCGATGAAATCGCCAAGCGCGCTGGTGAAGCACGTGCCCGCGCCGAAGACCGCCTGATCGATCGCCTGGTGGAGCGAGTGCGCGAAGGCCTTGGCCCAAGTGGTCATGCCGCGGCCGGACTTCCGGACACCATTGAAGCCCTGAACGAAAAGCGCGTTCACATTCTGCTCTTTCAAGACGGCTTATCCCACCCTGGTGCGGAGTGTCCTAACTGCGGCCTGCTTGTCGCCGAGCAGGTCGACATCTGTCCGGCATGCGAGCATCAGACTCGTCGTGTGGACAATGTCGTCGACGCAGCAGTGCAGAGAGCGATTGAACAGAGGGCGCAGGTTGAGGTGGGCGTGGAGGCGGGCCAGCTCGACTCAATTGACTCCATTGGAGCGCTGCTCTACTACTGAAATCTCGCTGGGCCTCTCAATTGCGTTGTCGAGAGCAAGCCGTGCCCCAGCACCCTTGTGTCGACTGACGTTTCCTGCCGCGAGTTTGCCTGAGCAAGGGAGCGCCGCCGTCCCAGAGGCATCTACCGAAGGCTAGAAGAACTTGCTTGATTCCGTGCGTGTACGGTTGAGGATGCCAGCTTCACCTGTCCAAGAGGTTGAACGCTGGATATTTGCTTCATGGATTGCGGGCGCCACCACGTCCAGTTCATGGCAGATGAAGGAGCCGGGGTACTCCCGGCTCCCTCATTCAGCCTCTATGCGGTCCCCTGGGACTCGGCGAGACTTTCGAGCAAGAGACTCTACGAAGCGACGTATGGGGTCTTGTAACGGATCCGCTTATACGTGTCGGCCAGAGCCAGACCGTGGAAATCGACGTGCGCATAGGTGAAGGAGTTGCCCTTGCGAGGACTCAAGTATCCGGCCTTCTTCACCAAGGACGGGGCCTCTCCTACCGACCTAACTAGAATCGGTGCGAAAGCCCAATTGTCGGCAACCTCGTCGCCGACGAGCATTCGGCCGAGAGCTCGGTGTTCCGACTCGATGCAAGCAATCTGCCCGGCTAGCTGAGCGAGTGCAGGCTGGCCGAGTTGGCAAAATTCCACAATGGCGGCAAGGAAGGCCGAGTCAAACACACCCTCAAGCTGCTGCTGGGTGTCTACGAACGCCCTCAGATTGGTGAAGGTCTCCCTGCCTCTCGGAAAACTGAAATCGACAGCAAGCGACTGGCCGCCCGCCTTCTCGAACAGGTCGTGGTGGATCTGCTCTTCTATGACCGCTGCCTTTAGTACCTCCAGACGCTTGCCATATAGACCCAGCTGCACGTTGTTTTTGATTCCCTCGCTATAAAACGTGACGGCTAACTGCTCGGCCGTTCGGGCGACGGTCAGTATCGTCTTTGCGGAGTCGGGGGAAGAGGACATTTTGCGGCCCGCCGCGAAGACGGTTGGTGAGCCGAGTGCAGCGACGCCGGCAGCTGCCACGGCCGAGCCCGCGAGAAACGACCGGCGGGAGCGAGCCCTTGTCAAGCTCTCCGAAGTCTGCTGCTCTTGGTTGCGATCGATGGAATTCATCATATGTTTCAATACCTCAATTCTCGTTGACTTTCAGTGGTGCGGATGGCCGGTCCGCGTTCGTCGTAGCTACACCATTTGATACGTACAACGCCCCGCAATGGATCATGCCCATCCACGGAGATGTCAACCGCCTTTCCACCATCGCCTAGACGACAGCTTCTATCTTTTGGCGGGTCAGCTCGCTATACGTTGTGGCGAGGATACGTTTCTCGCTCGTGCCGGTGATTACGTTTCGTTGCCGCAAGGGGTCCCTCATACCTTACGGGTTGTGGGGGATCAAGAAGCAGTGATGTTGCATACGCACGCCGAGGCGTCGTTTCTCAACTTCATCAAAGCCGTTGGGGTGCCGGCGACGCATCCGAGACCAGATATGTCAAGGCTGGACTTTGATGCCATGAACAACGCGGCGGCTGAAACCGGTCAGCCGGTAATTGGTCCGCCCATGTCCGCAGAGGAGGCGAAGGCAATCGTCGAGGCGCTATAGCCCACCAGCCATCGAGAAGTTATCCACAATCCCCTGAAAACACCCCAAAAAGCCGCGGACAGTCCTCTGTCCGCGGCTTCTGGCTGACAGCCGTTTTTCGGCGCCACCATTGGCCTCACGCCTTCCACAAAGAACCGGTCACTCGTCCGTCAGCTATATATAGCCACAGAAACGGACGGCTTATCGAAATCCTCCGCCTATTCACCCCGCCCACTTGGCACGCAACCTCCCATGTCGAAGCGCAGGGACATAGCCGGCATCCCAGACCGGGTACCACTCCCAACCACCGTAATGTTGCGTGCGGAGATGACTGATTACGACCGGCCCCGCGCCTCCCCGTGACCAGAAGGCGAGGAGCGCAGGCACCTGAGTCCTAAGCTCCCAGAAAGGGTGCCGGGCCACGGCCCGACATTTGGCCTCCCTTCGCTCAGTTTTCAGTGCCTCGCTAAGGTAAGACATTGCGCATGGAGCGGCACGTTTCGTTGCCTCTCTGGCCCTGTACAGAGGTTCCGTCACGCAGTTGAAGGTCGCGACCGCCCCGAACCGGCTCGCGAATCGGCAGCCGGCTCGACAGCGCCGGCGTGAGATCTCAACGGCATCCAGCTGCCGCATATGTTCTTTCTCAGTAGGCGCGAGTGCCGGTCACCACAAAGCCCCCCGCCATCCCACGAGCGTACCGGACTACACGGCACGGTCAGTGCATACTGAGTTGAAGTCCCGCTCGCCGCCGATCGTACCGGACCGCCTCCACCGCCCTCATTGGCGACATCCGAGCTGCACGCCGTTAGCGGTGGCACAGCACGGGCAGGTGTGGGACGCCCCGACTCCACGACAAGGACAAGTCTTGGCTCACGCTGTCCGGCACGACATTCGGCAATTCGCCCAGCCGCCTCAGCACGATAACTACAAGTGGGTCGCCCTCTCGGTCACCACCGTGGGCGTGGTGCTTGCGACCATCGACTCGTCGATTATGCTGATCGCGATGCCCGACATCTTTCGCGGCATAAAGCTCGATCCGTTGATACCCGGCAACAGCTTCTTCCTTTTATGGATGATCCTCAGCTTCCTGGTCGTCAGTAGCGTGCTCGTGGTCAGCCTGGGACGCCTGGGCGACATCTTCGGCCGGGTGCGCATGTACAATCTCGGCTTCGTGATCTACACGCTTTCGTCGTTAGTGCTGACGGTCGACTGGCTGACTGGACGGCCGGGCGCAACCTATCTGATCGTCGGTCGAGTGTTCCAGGGAGTCGGGGCGGCCTTCCTGGTGGCCAACTCGGCCGCCATTCTGACCGACGCATTTCCCGGTACCCAACGGGGATTGGCGCTGGGAATAAACAACGTCGCCGGGATCAGCGGCATGTTCATCGGACTGATCCTCGGCGGCATTCTAGCTCCGATCGACTGGCGGCTGGTCTTCCTGGTCTCAGTTCCATTCGGCGCCTTTGGCACCGTGTGGGCGTACCTCATGCTCCGGGAGGTAGGGACGCATCGTCGCGCTCCTATCGACTGGCTGGGAAACTTCACGTTCGCCAGCGGCCTCATCCTGATCATGGTGGGAATCAGCTACGGGATTCAGCCCTACGGCGGCAGCGACATGGGCTGGACGAACCCGTTCGTCGATACGGCGCTGGTCGCCGGCTGTCTACTCCTGGCGGCCTTCGCGGTCACCGAGACCAGGGTGGCCAACCCCATGTTCAAGCTGCAGCTATTTCTCATCCGGCCCTTTTCCTTCGGTGTCCTCTCCAGCTTTCTAGCCGCTATCGCGCGTGGCGGGCTCATGTTCATGCTGATCATCTGGCTCCAGGGGATCTGGCTTCCCGAGCACGGCTACAGCTTCGCCAGCACCCCTCTGTGGGCCGGGATATACATGCTGCCCCTGACCGCCGGCTTCCTTATCGCGGGCCCGATCTCCGGCTTCCTCTCCGACCGGTTCGGGGCTCGTCCGTTTGCCACCGGCGGCATGATCGGAGCGGCAATCACGTTCATGCTGCTGCAGCTCATGCCCACCAATTTCTCCTACCCGTACTTTGCCGCGATCCTCCTGATGAACGGACTGTCAATGGGAGCGTTCGCGGCGCCGAACCGGGCGGGTGTCATGAACAGCCTGCCGGAGGCCGATCGCGGCGTCGGCAGTGGCATGAACACGACCTTCCAGAACTCCGCTCAGGTGCTCTCGATAGGCGTCTTCTTCACCCTGATGATCGTGGGGCTGGCCCCAGTTCTCTCATCCACCATGATGCACGGACTCGAGGCCCACGGCATAGCACCGGCAATCGCGACGCGGGTCAGTCATCTGCCGCCGGTGTCGATCCTCTTCGCCGCGTTCCTCGGCTACAACCCGATTCAGCATCTCCTGCCGGCCAGCTCCCTGGCACACCTCAGCCACGCGAATGCGTCTGCGCTGACCGGCCGGAGCTTCTTTCCGAACCTGATCTCGAGCCCCTTTCACTCCGGGCTCCACTACGCCTTCACCTTCGCCACGGTTGCGTGCCTTCTGGCGGCCGCTGCGTCGTGGTCGAGAGGTGGCCGGTACGTGGCGGGATCGCGCTAGAGGGAAGGAAGACAGACATACGCCGGCGATCTGTTCCCAATCACACTGGGCTGTCACGTGTCGGTAAACAGCGGGCCGCGAAGAGTCAACAGTAGAGGGTACTTCTGTCGCTAGTCCGAAATGACTGTTTCAGTATGCTTACGTCCGTGCCCGGGCCTCCCATTTTCATCCTTCGTCGTGGCCCCGTGGGCAGGGGGGTAGTTTAACTTACCTTCAGCTGTACGCTCTACTTGACAAGCATTCGCCGATGCGCGATTATTATGCAAGCGATATCGGAGGGTCGGTGAAGCCCTCTGAGGCGCCCAGGGAGGTCCGAGCGTAGTTTTGCCTAACTGTCCGCCTCGGACCTCCTGCCTATTCTTGCATCGGGCGCATCCCACGGTGCCACCTCTGTCCGGCCCGCATCCGGGCCATAGTCAGCACGGAATGTTAGAGATATATCAGTCCCAGTGCGGGGCGCGAGCCCAGCTCGAGATGTGACTTCGATGGAGAACAGCCGTATGCCAGTCACGAGATGGGTACTACTCCTCGGGGCCGCGGTAGTAGCCTTCGCCATCGTCGAGCTACTAATGGTGTACCTACGCCTGAGTTGAAACCCCGCGCAGCGACAACATCACCACCAGAACCAACGTGAGAGTTGAAGTACCTGATCCCCCTGAGCCGAGAGAACCAAGGTCAGGGCTGAAGTGCTGGTCCGGGTAAGCCGGCAGAACCAAGATCAGGATTGAAGTACCTGGTCCGGCTGAGCCGGCGGAACCAAGGCCAGGATTGAAGTACTGGTCCGGCTGAGCCAGCAGAACCAAGGTCAGGATTGAAGTACTGGTCCAGCTGAGCCGGCAGAACCAAGGTCAGGATTGATTGAAGCACTAGCCCGGCTGAGCCGGCGGAACCACGGTCAGAATTGAAGTAGTGGTCCGGCTAAGCCGGCAGAAACCTCGAACACAGCCCGTAGCCTTAGTCACCGTCACATTGCCAATGCCGGTGCCGACGAATTCCAGTCGTCGAGTAACCTCCCGGAGCAAGTGCTGCTGCTCTCTATTTCTCCGTCCACATAGTGGTGGCGCAGGCGATGGCAATCTAGGCTGAGGGTTTTCCAAAGCCGGCCGGTCGCGGTCGCTGGAATGACCTACCCTAAACCCGGTCTTCCATGCCCGGATGGTAGCGGTCGCTGGAACCGACCCCACCTAAGCCCGGTCTTCCAAGCCCGGATGGCGGCGGTCGCTGGAACTGACAACTGAAAACTGACAACTGACAACTCAAAAACAACTGAAAACTAATGACTGACAGAATGGGACGCGTGGCCGAACAGCCACATACGCTCGATGTCGAAGGACAGGGACCAACCAATGGCAACCGAGACGCCGGACCGCTTCATCAGCTTCGAAGACTATATCTCCCACCGGGCAGCGAGGGGATTATCGGACGACGAGCAGGCTCCCCCCTACGCCCACCCTATCGATGGCTGGATACTACGCACGCTGGAGTCCACGCCGGTTAAGAACGCGCTGGACAAAGCAATCGACACGTATATCTCGACCGATGATGGGTAGGCTGCTGGCCGAGGGGGTGGCGCTCGACCACCGCACCTTTCCCGAGCTGTTCGCGATTCTGACGAACTGCTCGAAGACCCTGGGTATTGCGGTGCCCCACGCGGTCACCGGCTCCTGGGGAGGAGCGTTCAACGCTTTCACCGCCGGTACGGACGAATACTCCTTCATCTTTATCACCGACACCCTGCTAACGTACTTCAGCCCCGAAGAGGCGGGTTTCGTCATCGGGCACGAGTGCGGCCACATCGCGTCCAAGCACATGGTCTATCACACCCTGGTAGCGATCATGATGGAGACCGCCCTCGGCATGGTGGGTCCCGTCCCCCGCATCCTGGGCCATGTGGCGGGCATGTCGCTGTCCGCCTGGTCTCGACGGTCGGAGATCACCTGCGACCGGGCCGGGCTGATCTGCTGCGGAGACCTCCGAGTGGCGGAACGAGCACTGATCAGGCTGGTGACGGGATTCGCCGACGCCGACCGGGTCGACGTCGACGACTACCTGCGCAAGTACAAGGATGTCTCAGAGTTCCACAGCGCGTCGGCCTGGCAAGAGGCGCTGTACTCCCACCCGATGATCCCGAAACGGATAGAGGCACTACGACTCTTCGCCCGAGCCGAGCTATATTACGAGCTTACCGGCAAGCCGCATCCTGATGGAGTCGATCTTCTGACCAAACCGGAGCTTGACCGTCTGACGAACCAGCTGGTCAAGCCATGACGGTGGCTCCCGCCGCCACAACACCTGACGTCATCGCCGAGATCGAGGCAGTGGCCGCGACGCTCGACGATCGCGAGGTCCTGCTGGCGGCTGCCGCGATTCGAGAACACAACCGGGCGCCGAAGCTGCAGCTGGCGATCGTCGGCTCAACCGGGTCCGGCCGGTCCAGCCTGGCCAACGCCATGCTGCGCATGCCCGACTTCCTGCCGCAGTCGCCCATCCCCAAAGCGACCGTTGGCATACAGATCCGGCACGGCGAGAGAACCGCGGTTACCCGGCTCGGACTCGACGGGAGCCGGACAGCCTTTCCCGTCGAACGGCTGCGCGCGCTGCTTATGGATTCCAGGGACGGCGATATCGAGTCCGTTGAGATCCGAGTCGACAGCGATCTGCTGGAGTTGTGCGACCTCCGAATCGAGCCACTGGAATCCGCTCGCAACCCCACCGAGTGGAAGGCGCTCCTCGCCAGGTTCGATTACGTCGTTCTCGTACTCAACTCCGGCGCGTTGCTCTCGGATGCCGAGAAGAGTTTCACACGACACGTTCTCGCCGTCGACGTGGGCCTGGAGCGAGTCGCCATCCTTATCAACAAGATGGATCTGATACCGGAGGACGAGCGCGCCTCGATCGTGGATCTGGTCCGCACGTTTCTGGGCCCGTTCGAAAGCCAGCCGCCCATACTCGACCTTTCCCTCCGCGAGGCGCTCGCCGACAAAGACGGGGCGGCGGAGATCGGCCTGCGCACGCTGCTCGACGACCTTCTGGAGCAGAGGATCGGGCTGCGGTCGGGCGCTGTCAGACAGGCACTGGACCTGATGGTGGCGCAGCTTGAGAACAGCGCGGCGCGATTGGAGAGCCTGTACTCGATGGAGGAGTCCGACGTTAAACAAGCTCTGGATACGATCGCATCCCGTCAGGAGTGGCTGGAGGCCCGGATAGATCGGGTCCAGGGCCGGGTACAAGCCTTCGTGGAGACGGTCTTGAAGGAGGGCTTACTGCGCGAGGTCGAAAAGTTCGGCAACGAGTTTCGGATGGCTTTGCCGGCCCAGATCAAGTCGGTTGAAGACCTGACCACGATTCGACGGCACCTTCCGGGGTATATCGAGACGGTTTGGAGTGATTTCCTCGGAGCCCAGATGAACCGCGTGCGTCGGGAAACGGAGGCAGAGGCGGCGACTATCAGCCGGATGATCGAAGACGATCTCGAAGAGCTGATCACGGAGGCGGGAAAGGGCTGGTCGGGTCCGAAGGCGGATCTCGGCCCCGATCCTCACGCCTTCCACGTGTTCGTCATGCCGAGGCGGGGCAAGCACAGTGTCACGAACATCTCGCGAGCCCTGAGTCTGCAGGGCTTTTTGGTCATGTATTTCAGTCCGGCGCTCGGCATCGCCTCGTTGGCAGCCAGCCAGGTATTGCAGCACATGTATCGGAAGGAGCTGCGTGAAGCGGACCGCGAGGCAGTCATTACCTCCGGCGTCGCGGCGAGCCGGGAGCTGGAGCGTGAGGTCAAGCGCCGGATTAATCAGCAGTTCACCACCACTTCGGCAGAGCTGAAGAATGAGGTCGCCGGAGTCTATCGCGAGGCGGTGAAGGAGATAACCGAGCGGCTGGAGGAGCGCGTCAGCCGGCAGGAGGAGATAGGGAAGCGCCGGGACGAGGTGAAGGCCATCGCAAGCCGCCGGCTTCCGCGATTGCGGGCCATGATGCACGACGCCTCCAGTAAGGATCCGTCGTGAGCGTCACCTCCGGATACGAGGCCACGAGGCGAGCGGGCGACGATCTGGCCCGATCCGTTCAGGAGATCGCCACTCTCGTCGGCCCTCCACAGAGCGAGCCGGTGACACTGAGCAGCGGCGCGACGGTCGTTCCAGGGCTGGGCATGGCCGACGACGCGGCGGCGCTCGAGGCGCGCGCCCGGGACCTCGAGCAAGGACTGTTCACTCTGATCGTCCTCGGAGAGTTCAAGAACGGCAAGAGCACGCTGCTGAACGCGATGCTGGGGAGTAAGACGCTGCCGGCCAAGGCAGCGCCGGCGACGGCGATCATCACCGTCCTGGTCAAAGGCGCCCGCAAGACAGTGGCAGTGTGGGAAACAGGCAAGAACCAGCCGCGCCGGCTGGCATGGGATGACTTCGTTCAAGAATTCCAGCTCAACCCACGGGACCAGGAGACGATCCAGGAGAAGGGCTCTCTGGACCGGTTCGCCGGCATCGAGTACGCCGAGATCGAGACCGAACATGCCCTCTGCGCGCAGGGGGTCAAGCTGATCGATTCGCCCGGACTCGGGGAGCACGTCAGCAGAACGCGAGTAGCCACCAACTTCCTGAAGCGATCGCAAGCCGTGATCATGGTACTCAACGCCACGAGAATTCTGACCCGGGACGAGCGAACCTTCATTGATACGACTCTGGGTGAGGGACGGCTGGCCCATGTCTTCTTCGTCGTCAACCGCATCAACCAGGTAGATGAGGAGAGCGCCGCCGACATCCGGCAGTGGCTGGAGTCGGAGCTGGCGCCGCATTTCCTGAACGATCGCGGCGAGGTCGACCGAGAGCTGTACCGGCGTCGCGTTTTTTACGTCAACGCTCGCGGAGCCCTGGACGCCCGGAGCTCCATTCCCAACGACGTGACGCTCCTGGAGTCGAGTGGTCTACCGGAGCTGGAGATGGAGCTGGAGCGCTTCCTGACCAGCGGCGAGAAGCTCGCGGCTGCGCTGCAGTCAACTGCCCAATTCATCAATCCCGTCGTCAATCAGGCGACGGTTCGCATTGAACAGGCCCAATCGGCGCTCGACGCTCCGGTTCGGGAGCTGGAGGAACGCCGGGCCGAGGCCGAAAGTCGCCTGGAGAAGCTATCGGGACGGAAGGCGGAAACCGAGCGCACTATTCTGCTATTCGGCGACACGATCAAGCAGAAGGTATTCGCCGACCTCAACGGCTTCGTCGAGGGTCTGGCCGATACGTGGGATGAGGATTCACGGCGGCTCATGGACCTGGATCGCGCGGTTTCCCTCCGCAATGTCGTCGCGTCATATGCGCAGCAAGAAGCTCGAGAGCGAATGGCCGCAGCCATCAGCGAGGAGGTCCAGCGGTACGTTCAGGCAAAGTTCAACGCCTGGTCGGATCGTATCCCATCGGTGATAGAACCCGACATCAGGGCTCTGGTGGCCGAAGTCGAGGCTCAGATCGACGATCTCCGGCTTGAGCTGGAGCGAATCGCCACCGCCTTTGCCGGCTCGTCGGGACGGGCTACGGGTCGGGGCGACAGCTCACAGCTATTCCGACTCGCCCTATCCTTCGGGGAGATCAAGGACATGACGGATGATGTGTTCGGCGTCGGGGACATGAGCAACATGATTGGACGCATGGTTCAGAAATCAGTCGTCGTCTTTCTGGTACGGAGCCTGCTTGGGGCCAGCCTCCTGGTTTCGACCGTGCTGGTTCAAGTCAGTATGATGGGGCTGCGCGAAAGCGATGTGAAACGGCGCATACGCCAGACGCTCGGAGAACGGCTCATCGCCGCGCTGCGGGAACAGGTAAAGGAGAAGCAGGGGTTCATTTACAGTGCCATCGACGAACGGTTTCGAGAGTTTGCGGCCGGCACAACCAGGGTGATAGGTCAGCAGATCGAGGACGTGCGGAACGAGCAGGAACGCCTGCTGAATCAGAAGCGGGATGAAAGCTTCTCGGTAGACCGAGAGAAGCGCAGACTGACGATGCTGGCACACGAGCTGTCTGCGCTGCAGACCCAGCTAGCCGCGCTACAGACCGAGCCAGCAGCATCGCAGACGCAGCCAGCCGCCAACTCCGCCTGACCACACCGAGCCGTCCGACCGCTTCGTGCGCCGAACGAGCTGCCCTCCCCCGCTTGCCACCCACAGATCGCTTAAACTTAAAAAGCAGCCACTCGACTCAAGTTCGAAAATATCCTCCACGGAGATTACTGTGCTCCGGTCTCCCATGCCCCTGGAGATCGCTGTCGCCTGGAACTACTTGGAAACGTAGCGCGAACATCAGTAACGCGCCACGATGTGGCTTGGACCCGTAGTAACTGTGTTAGGAAGTCAAGTTTAGGCCTCCATATGGCCTTCGTCGGAAGCACCAGTTCCTACGAAATCGCGACCACTGGTTGTGGGACCCCTTCGACTCGCTGCCGTGAACTCTGGGCTCAGCGGATCCTGGGGGGCACCTCCCCCCAGACCCCCCACCTCTTTCACACAAGCAGGCGCTGCGTCTGAGGATTGGGGTCGTGGTTCAGACTCGGGGCGGTCCATGACATGAGCGGCTGCTGCTACATTTCGCCAGTCAGGGTCCCAGAGTTGGCCGTCACGCACGACCGCGTTGGCGATCCGAAGCAGCTTATGCATACAGGCCACCTGAGCCACCTTTTTGGGCTTCTTCCCGGTATCCAGTAGCCGGCGATAGAAGGACTTGACCGGACCCTCGGCACGACAGGCCGAAAGCGCTGCCATGTAGAAGGCGTGTCGGACCCTGCCCCTGCCTCCACGGATAAAGCGAACTCCTGATCGATTCCCACTGTCGGCGGCGAAGGGGGCCACGCCCACCAGTGCCGCCAGCTTCTTGTGCGGAAGTGTCCCGATCTCGGGAAGGTAGGCAATGATGGCAGCCGAGGTGACTGGGCCGATTCCCTTTATGCTCCTCAGCAACCGGTCATTCTCCTGCCAAGCTGGGTTGGCTCTCACCACCGCTTCGATCTCGCGGTCCAGCTGCCTGCGCTCAGCGGTCAGGACCTCAATGTGCCTCTGGATCCAAGGCTCTGTCACATCCATCCCGTGTCCCGACCGGTTCTTCTCCATGGTCAGCATGCCAACCACTTGCTCCCGACGGATCATTAAAGCGGTCAAGCGCTGGAGGTGCTTGTCGGGCGGGGAAGTGGGGTTCAGCCGTCCCTGCTCGGCAATCTCGGCCAGAATAGCCGCATCGACCTTATCGGTCTTCGACAGCGTCCCTTTGAAGTGAGCAAAGGCTCGTGCTCGCAGGGGGTTCAACACCGTGACCGGAATGCCCGCCTCGGCTAGGCGCTCCCATGCCTTGAGCTCATATCCTCCGGTGGCTTCGAGCGCGACCATGGCCACCGAATATCCGGTTAGTTTATCGACCAGGCTCTTACAGCCGCCCTCCGTGTTAGCCACATGGAAGGAAGGGGTGGCGATATCGCCTCCTCGCACAACCACCTCGAGCCGCTTCTTACAGACATCAATACCGACGTAACTTTGCTCCATTGGAAACTCGCCCTCTTCATAATTGAGAATGAATTGCTGGAAACTCGTCCTTGCACATGCGGGCTCGAGGCCCAGGTAACTGTTCGAGCTGACAGCAAAGGGAGAGTGGCGGCCGTACTACGAACGGTTTCTAAGAACCAAGGGGCGAACGGCCTGCCACCTCCCACCACTGCTGATCGCCCGGATCAGCGGTGATACTCGAACATACAAGGGGCGACATTTATGACGCCCGGCGATGTCGGCGATCGCATAATGCTCGCGAAGCGCCGTGTAGCATCTGGAAACCACCAGCTCTACTTTCCTACTTCGTGGTGTCGGTAACGACATGGATGACTGACAACTGTCAACTAAGGACTGCGGCACTCCTGCCTCGCGCACGGCGGCTGTCAGCCGGGGACTCAATCTTCGGATGCCGCGAGCTCTGCCTCGAGGGTGATCTCCACGTTGCCGCGTATCGCGTTAGCTACTGGACAGCTCTGCTCGGCCTCGTCGGCGGCCGCTTGGAACTCCAGCGCTTCCATGCCTTCGACCGAGCCGCGGACCGTGAGAGCCATCTCGGTGATGGTGGCTTGGCCGTCTACACGGTCGAAGGTGCAGGTCGCGGTAACGTCCAGACTCTTGGGGGCATGGCCGCCGCGAGCTAGTACGTTCGACAGGGACATGGCGTAACAGACCGCCTGGGCCGCGGCCAGAAGCTCTTCAGGACTGGTCTTTCCCGACGGGTCTTCGACGCGTGAAGCCCAGCTCACGGGAAGGGCATTAACGGCCCCGGTACCGAAGCTCACATCTCCTGTTCCCTTGAGCAGGTCGCCCTTCCACGTGGCTACGGCGGTTCGTTCGGCTAATGGCATCGACTCTCTCCTTGTCTAGATCTCTAACAACGGTTTTTTTGCGCTCTTCTCTTGATTTCCGTCAGTCGCAGCCGCAAGACGGCTGCTCAATGTGTTGGCTTCCGGCCTGCTCCCGTCTATGTGTCGTCGCTCACGAGCAGGCTGGTAGGGTCCATCCTCTGGACGATGCGTTCGAGACTCAACCGCCCTCCTGGACGCTACCATCGAGGCGATCAGCAAGCAGGTCCCGCTCGGCGGCCTTGACTGCAAGCATTAGACCATCGGTCCATTGCAGGGCGCTCGCTAGCTCGCGTTCCCCCGACTCGGCGTTCTCGACCTCCACGGACACGGGCATCCATGCCTCACAAAGCGAATCGGCGTCCTGAAGCGATCCATTGACCTCGGCGAGATAGCGGTCGGTCTCGGCTCGCACCGTTTCCAGAACCTCCCGGGACAAGCGCTCGATCTGCTGCACGGTCTCGGTCTCGGCGTCCTCGCCCAGGACATTCTTACCGATCCACCCGCCGATCGCTGCCCCGGCCTCGCGGCCGGATCTGCCGCCATCGACCACGCGGGTCAGGAGGTCTCCCAGGTCTACCGCCACCCGGCTGGCGGGGTCGACCACCGGCTGCACATCCATGCGGAAGATCAGGCGAGAGAGGTCGAAGGGATGCACCAGGTCCCCGGCCCAGTCCGGCACCGAGTCCGAGAAAGGTGGGTCTGAGGCCACTGCTGACATCAAAACGTCGGCCACAGGGACCGAGACGAGATCGTTGACGGCCTTTGCATAGTTACGGAGACCGTCCTCCAGATCAAGATGGAGAGTATTGGCAGCAGTAAAGCTGCTGAGCTTCCGCCGTGTCGCCGTGACGGAATCACGCACGAAAGCATCGCCGATTGCCGGCAGGCGAACGGGAACGTCTTCCATTATCCTTTGTGCGCGGGAGATCGCCTGGCGTCTCGTCGATCGCTCGACCATGACTCGCTCCAGATGGCGTTCGGTCAGATCTCGTGTCCTACTCACAGCTTCATCGTGGTGTGCCCGGATCCGTTGGGCGGCAGCCTCGATCTGCTGCTCCAACACGGCCAGCCTGGATCGACGGGACAGGCGTTCGACGAGCGAAGGCGCCCGGTCAGCGTACGCCGGATTGGCGGGTGTATCCCGTTCGGGATCGCGCCGACCCCGAGCGTTGAGCCCCTCCAGCCAGACGGCCAGCTCAGAAACCTCGGACGCGCCGCCCTGACACCCGGGACGGACGGAAGTGGCGAAGATTCGCGGCCTGCCGACGTCGCCATTGCCCGAGTCCTGGAGAGCCGTCGTTACCCACTCGATGACGTCGCCTCGATCTTCGGGATCTATCAAGTCCATGCGATTGACTACGAAGACAACGTTGCCTCGCAGCATGTTGTTGACCCAGGCTGCCGCCGCCCGCTCGCCGGCGGACAAGACCTTGTCGGCGGCCAGAACCATGATGGCAAGGTCTGCCCTCATTAGCTCGTCGCGAGCAGCGTCGTCGAGGCCGGAGTCCGTGAGAAGGCCGGGAGTGTCCACCAGCACCATCCCCTGACCGAGCAGAGGGAGAGGGACGGATACGCATATCTGTGTCGCCCCACTTTCGACGGCGCGGCCGGCGTCGTCGGTAATCCGCCTGACCATGTCGAAGTCGACGATTTTCTCCGCCTCGCCCGGCCTCAGGATCGTGACCTCAGGAACGGGACCGTACCGCACCTCGGTCACCGCCCGATTGGTCCGAAATGCCCTCGTGGCGAGAAGTCGGGCGCCGATCAGCGCGTTGAGAACGCTCGACTTGCCGGTCTTGGCCGCGCCGAAGAGCGTAACCCGGAACTCGGCACGGCCCAGCTGGGCGCCAAAACGGGCTATCGGCGACAAGACATCCGAAAGGTCAGTGTGCGTAATCGCAGGAACGTCCGCCAGGAGCGACGTCAGGCGCTTTGAGTCGAAGGCGGTCATATCCCTCTAGCCATGTTCGCTTACTCGCCTCCCAGCCGATGAGGTCCTACCGTCATGCTACGCAGTCTGAGCTGTAACGAGTTAGAAAATGCCGTCGGGATCCTCCGCTGCGCCCGCTCTTCCATGTCCCGGAAGGTTGCGGTCGCCTGAAAACTGAAAACTGACAACTGACAACTGACAACTGACAACTGACAACTGAAAACTGAAACTGAAAACTCTCGCTGCTTTGGATAGACTGATAGCGCAGAGCGACGGCGGAGGCAGTGGATCGTGCGACCTCGGGTGGCAGTCGTTGGCGGGTACGGCGTCGGTCTGACGATGAACGTGCCGCGGGTACCGAATGCGGGTGAGACGATACTCGGCGGAGTCTTTTCGGCGGGGCCTGGAGGCAAGGGATCCAACCAGGCAATTGGCGCGGCACGGCTTGGCGCCCAGGTCGATCTGCTCACGGCCGTCGGACCCGACGACTACGGTGAAGACGGTCGCCGGCTTTGGTCCAAAGAGGGCGTTGGGGCGCAGAAGGTGGTAACGGGGCGCGGGCCGACGATGATTGGACTGATCATCGTCGAGCCCTCTGGAGAGAACCGGATCGTCGTGGCAGAGGGGGCGCTCGCCGAGGTCTCGGCCTCCGACGTCGAGGCGTTCGTTCCGGAGCTGGAGGCGGCCGGCACGTGCCTCGTTTCGCTCGAGATCGCACTGGAAGCAGCCTTGGCGGCACTGGCCGCCGCGAAGGCAGGTGGTACTAGGACGGTTCTCAACCCTGCCCCCGCGGCTTCGCTGCCGCAGTCCGCCTGGGGAAACGTCGATTACGTGACGCCCAACCGGCTGGAAGCTGCCACCCTGACAGGAATGCGCGAGGACGCCGGCGACGACGAGCTGCTCGACGCTCTCCGCCGGATCACCGACGCGGTCATCGTCATGACGCGGGGCGACCGCGGCGCTCTTGTCGACGATGGACGGTCGCGTCGAGAATATCCGGGTAAGAAAGTTCGGCGGGTGGTCGACACGACCGGCGCCGGAGATGCTTTCTCCGCGGCATTTGCCACCGGCCTCGCCGAAGGGATGGAGTTAGGGGAAGCCGTTAGTCTGGGTAACCTCGCCGGGGCCCACGCGGTCCAGTTTCGCGAGGTCATCCCGTCTCTTCCCCGCCGCGCCGACATTTCCGAGACGTAGCAGCAATGTTCCGGCTAAAAGGCGAGAGACACGCCGCCACCACGCTCCGGCACATCCGGCTGAGAGCGGCAACGTCAACGGGCAGGCGGGCTGCATCGACCGTAAGCTGTAGGTGATGGCTTCGATGCGAGCCCGGGTTGAACCCGAACAAACATATGTAGGTAGGGCGACTTGATTTCGGATGCGGGGCTTGCTTCGTCTGGCGACCGCGGTACTCAGCTCTCTCGGGAAGAGGTTGCCGCCCGGATGCAGTCGACACTTATACAGACGGGCGTCACACCGGAAGACATCGTACGGCATTGCGCGGACTGCCGGCTGTACAAGTTCAACGCGGCGATGGTTCCGGCCAGGTACGTCCGCCTCGCGGTTGAGGAGCTGGCGGGAAGCGGGGTGGTCGTCGCATCCGCGGTCGACTTTCCTTACGGACTGATGAGCACCGTAGGCAAACAGGCTGAGGCATGCGCGATCGTCGCGATGGGCGCGGCGTCGGTAGACATCGGGATTCCCATCGGTCTGGTGAAGGAGGGTGCGTACGGGGAGCTGGAGGCGGACATCTCTAGTGTAGTCACGGCCATTGAGCCCGTACCCGTCAAGGTGATGCTCGAGTTGCCGCTACTGACCCCGGAAGAACGCGACCGGGTGGTAGACCTGGCGGTCAACGCCGGAACAGCATTCGTCAAGAACGCGAGCAGTGGCGCGGTGGGCGTGGCGACACCGGAAGATATGAGGTATCTCCGTCAGAGAGCGCCGGCACACGTCGGCGTCAAGGCTTCGGGTGGAATCAAAACCTGGGATCGCGTCGTTTCGCTGCTGGAGGCGGGCGCCGATCTCGTGGGTACCAGCGCCGCGGTAGCCATCATCGAGGGACGGCAAGAGGGAAACGCTGACGGCTACTGATCGAGTTCGCCAGGATCTTCCTTGAGGACGCCCGTGCTGCTCGACCATGACGGCGCACTCGAAGACTTCACTGCGCTGCTACTGCTCCTAACCTTTCCCGAAGTCGACCTGTTGGGTGTCACGGTAACCCCCGCAAACTGTCTCGCGGAACCTGGCGTCTCGGTCACACGAAAGATTCTTGATTTTGCTGGTCGGTGCCAGGTCACGACGGCCGCCGGTGTGCTCGAAGGAGTCAATCCGTTCCCGCTGCCTTGGCGGACCGATTCTCTCAAAGCCGACGAGCTGCCGATCCTCAATCGCCTCACCGAGGTCCGACCCCCACTTGACGGCCGTCCCGCCCATGAATTCATGGCAGCGATCCTCCATGAAGCTGCCGAGCCGCTCACTCTTCTCGAGCTCGGGCCACTGACGAACCTGGCGTGGTGCCTGGAAAACTATCCGGACCTCGAAGAGAAGATATCCGAAGTCGTCTTCATGGGCGGAGCCCTCCAGGTGCACGGCAATGTGAAGCGAGGCGATGCGTACACGCAAGCCGAGTGGAACGTGTACTGGGACCCACCGGCGGCTAGGCGCGTTTGGGACTCGAATATTCCCATCACGATCTTTCCGCTCGACGCGACGAATCAGGTGCCGATAACGTCGGAGTTCTGCCGGGCTTTCGGGCAGCAGTCCGATCATCCCTTTTCGGCTCTGGCCGGGACATTGTGGGCAATGTCTTTCGGCACTCTCGAGACCACTGATCTTCCGTATTTTTGCTGGGACTCGCTGACGACGTCATACCTGCACCGGCCGGACCTGTTCGGGTTCAGGGAGGTTCGGACGGAGATCATATGCGAAGGAGACCAGGCGGGGCAGGTTCGCGCTGCCGACGGAGGACGAGCCGTGAAGACGGCGGTCCGTGCCGACGCTTCCGGTTTCTACGACCTATGCCTGAATTCCTTTCGACGCTGACATAGCCTCAGGCGACGTGCCACTATGAGGACGAGGGGATGGCAGCTCGCCGATTAGAGTGCCACGGGAGGATGCCTTGACTGCGCCAGTGGAATGGATCACCGTCCATACTGACGATGGCCGGGACATTGAAGCTCTCGTTACCGGCCCAACGGATGGACGACTGCTGGTGTTTCACGACGGCACACCGACCGCCGCATCGCCCTTCCCTCAGCTGACGGAGCCGGCGGCCGAGCGCGGCCTGCGAACGGTTATATTCTCGCGTCCCGGCTACGGGCGATCGACGCCACTGCCGGGAAGAACCGTGGCGGACGTGGCGCCGGATACCGAGAGCATCGTCCGCGCACTCACGGAAGAGGGCTTCGTCACCATCGGCTGGTCAGGAGGCGGTCCACATGCCCTGGCGTGTGCCGCTTTGCTTCCACAGCGGTGCCTGGCCGCGGCCACACTGGCTTCGGTCGCTCCCTATGGTTCGGAAGGTCTGGACTGGCTGCAGGGGATGGCACCCGAGAACATCGAGGAGTTTGCCGCCACGGTCGCGGGGGAGCAAGCTCTGACCAGATATCTGGAGGGGGAGGCTCCGGGAATGGCTTCGGTGACAGGACGTGAGATTTCCCAAGCGCTGGGCGGGTTGGTATCGGACGTCGACAAGGCAGCGCTGACTGGAGCCTTCGCCGAGACCGTCGCAGAGTCGTTCAGGCGAGCGGTGTCCAGCGGTATAGCAGGCTGGCGGGACGACGACCTGGCCTTCGCTCGACCTTGGGGATTTGAGCTGGGGCGGATTGAAACGCCCGTGTCGATATGGCAGGGTGGGCAGGACCGCATGGTGCCCTATTCGCACGGCAGTTGGCTCGAAGCCCACGTGCCGGGAGCCCGGGCACATTTATACGAGGATGAAGGGCATCTCTCTCTGATCAGCCACATCGACCTTGTCATCGACGATCTACTCAATCTTGCAAGCGAAGGTAGTCGGGGCTGAGAGTGTGAATATCGTTATTATCGGAGTCGCACGGATAGGAGGCAATGCCGCTCGTTTCTACGTCCGAGCGGGCCACAGTGTGCTTGTCAGCTTCTCTCGGCGACCCGAGTCGCAGCAGTCCCTTGCGGACGAGCTGGGCGAGCGCTTCCGGATTACCTGGCCGAGCTCGTGCAGCGGTAGCGAGTGACCCCAATCTGGGCGGCCCTGCTGACGGAACGAATACGCGAGCTACCCGCGGATGCCACGACTGCCGGTTACGCTGTGCCTGCGGTTTAAGGGCAGGGCGTCTGGGCCCTGCCCTTCGTTCGCCTTACTCTGCGGAGGCTGTTTGCTCCTCTTTTGCTGGACCAATCCAGATCGTCTGGATGTTGGTGAACTCGCGGATACCGTAGTGCGAGAGCTCCCGGCCGTACCCACTGTGCTTGACGCCGCCGAAGGGCAGGCGCGGGTCCGACGCAGTCATCCCGTTGATAAACACGTTGCCGGACTCGATCCGGCGCGCCAGCCGTTTACCTTGTTCGGTGTCCCGGGTCCACAGATTACCACCCAGACCGTATTCGGAAGCATTGGCCAGAGCGACAGCCTCTTCGGCGTCGCGCACGCGTATCACGGCTGCGACGGGACCAAAGGTCTCCTCTGCAAAGACCGGCATGTCAGATTGAACGCCAGTGAGGACGGTAGGGGCGTAGAAGTATCCGGTGCGGTCGAGGCGATGCCCACCAACAGCCACTCGCGCTCCCATCGCCACGGATTCACGAACCTGGTGATCGAGCGCGGTGAGCAAATCTTCGCGCGCCAGAGGACCCACCCGCGTCTCCGGCCGCGTTGGGTCACCTACGGGAAGCTCCTCAACCGCCGCGACGAACCCACGCTCGAATTCGCCGGCGATGTCGTCGACCACGATGAAGCGCTTGGCGGCGATACAGCTCTGACCCGCATTCTGAAAGCGAGCTTTGACTGCGTACTCGACGGCGCCGTCCAGATCGGCGTCGGCAAGCACGATAAAGGGATCGGATCCCCCAAGCTCTAGAACCGCCTTCTTCAGTGCCTGGCCGGCGTCAGCCGCGACCTTGCGCCCCGCGGCGGAGCTGCCGGTCAAGGTGACGGCGGCGATGCGATCGTCGGCAATTACGCCTTCGATCTCCGATGACGAAATCAGCAGAGTTTGAAATGCTCCTTCGGGAAACCCGGATGTCTGGAATACCTCCTCGACGGCCAGCGCACACTGTGGCACGTTCGAAGAATGCTTGAGCACGGCGACGTTTCCCGCCATCAGAGCTGGGGCGGCGAATCGAATGACCTGCCAGAACGGAAAGTTCCACGGCATGATCGCGAGCACGGGACCGAGCGGCTCAAAGGCCACGAAGCTTTCACGGGCATTGGTCTCGACCGGCTCGTCCGCGAGGAAGGCGGCCGCGTGGTCGGCGTAGAAGTCGCAGTTCCACGCGCACTTGTTAATCTCAGCTTCCGCTTCCGTGATGGGCTTCCCCATTTCCGCGGTGATCAGACCGGCGTAGCGGTTAACGTTCTTCCGCAAATACGTCGCGGCTCGGCGCATGAGCTCCGATCGCTGATCAAACGGCGTTTCTCGCCATGCATTGAAGGTCAATCTCGCCTGAGTCAGAGCCTCGTCGACCTGGGCCGGCGTGAACGCATCGTACCTACGGAGTACCTCTTCCGTGGCGGGGTTGATGGACTCGATCGCGGCATGGGTAACTGCCATCTAGACTCTCCTATTCGTTTCGTCACTCGATCCCGGACTGCAGAGCTTCGTGCGAGCGGCCGCCGCCTACGTTGAGGTGGTGCTATCTCAGTTTGCCCAACCCGTGACGCAATGTCACGAAGCCTTGCCGCAGAATGCGTGCCGAGCCCAGTCCACAATAAGGCGAGTCCAGGCAATGGAGTATCATGACCAATGAGTTGTTGCCGCCCAAGCGTTGGGACAGCCCTGGGGTGCTCTTGAACTGGCCTAGAGAGATCCTGGAACGAGATCATAGAATCCAGAACCCCAGCTCGCCCGACAAGATCCGGCTGTTGGGCGCGTACACTCGATTGCGGCCGGAAAGCAGAGTCCTGGATATCGCCTGCGGTCAGGCAGGACCGGCGATGATTCTGGCCGAGGAGTATGGATGCTCCATCCTGGGCATCGAGCTCCGGACCGGCTTCGTCGACGAGGCCAACCGGCGGATCGCCGCAAGGGGCCTGGAGACTCGGATCGAGGTCGAGTGCCGGGACGCCAAGACGTTTCCCCTCGAGTCCGAGGCGTGGGACGTAGGACTGTGCCTCGGAGCGGCATTCGTCTGGGGCAACATTGCAGACGCCTCAGCGGCTCTGACGCCGGCCGTCCGTCCCCACGGTTTCATTGCCATTGGCGAGCCATTCTGGCGTCAGTGGCCGGTCCCTGAGGGGATCGACCCCGAGGACTTCGTCGGACTAGAAGAGACGGTGAGGCGGTTCGAGTCTGGTGGGCTCGTGACGACCGCAATAATTGCCGGAAGCGAGGATGATTGGGACCGGTACCGAAGCTTGCAGTGGCGGGCAATACACGAGTGGCTTGCCTCACATGCGGATGAGCCGGGTGCGGCCGAGATTCGAGAGAACCACAACAAGGTTCAGGCGGACTACCTCAGGTACGAGCGATCGCTGCTCGGATGGGCGATATTCGTTGGCTTGAAGATTCCGGCGAATCGCGGCGGCCCTCCGGCCGGCGGCAACTCTAGTACCCCGTAGGGTACGTCTCTTGATCCCAGGCAGGAACGCTGGCGGCGTCGGCAAGCACCAGATTTGTCGGCCTGACGGCGCGGGTCCGATCGATGTGGATGTAGGCGTCATAGCGGTCAGCCAGGCGAGTCGGGACGTAGTTTCCGCGCTCTGAGTCGGGACTGTAGACCACGCCTATCGCTCGCTGTCCTCGCCACTCGTTGAGTATGCCGGCCTCTCCCCGCTCTCGCAAGGGCTTTAGGTTCAAGGAGAAGTCGTGTGAGTGGCTTCGATGAAAGGCATTATCGTAGCTTCCGGGCATGCCCGGCGGCACCATCATAAATCGGGGAGCTTCGCCCCAGGCCGTGGAGGCTGTAACGCTACCATGATACGTTCCGAAACCGATGGCCATCGATTCTCCCGGATGCCGTTCACGGACTAGCTGCCCAACATTCACCATGCCTTCCGAGCCAGCGGTGGCGCGAAAGTCGCCGATGTGAGTGTTGTGCGCCCACACCACAGCCCGGGCGTCCGTCCCAAAGTGGTCCAGGAGCCGGTCGAGGGTGTCGGTCATGTGTATGTCCCGCAAATTCCAGGACGGGGCCTGGCCGGCGTACATCGACCGGTAGTAGCGCTCGCCGTCTCGGGCCACGGCCGCACTCATCACAGCGTAAAAGTACGAGTCGTCAGAACTAAGCTGCAGGTATGTTTCGCGCCGTCGACGAAGCTCTTGGAGCATCTCTACAGCCTGCGCTTCGCATCCCTCTACGATGCCGAGAGCTGTGCTGTAGGCATACAGATCCTTGTCGCCGCTAAAGGGCTCGAAGCAGGCGTACCGTTGTCGGGCGAGATTGGCCGCCTCTGGGTCAACGGTCTCCAAGTACGCTATCACCGCCTCCATCGAGGCGAAGAGCGAGTACAAGTCGAGTCCGTAGAACCCGACCTTCCTTTGATTCGATTCCTGAGCGTCGTTGTGACGTCGAAGCCACTCGATGAAATGCAGGACATCGACGTTGCCCCACATCCACGTGGGATAGACTTTGAACACGCTGAGGACCTCGCGCGCCGACCCCGAGCCACCCCTCACCCACTGGTTGACGTGGTAGCACTCGGGCCAGTCTCCCTCCACGGCGACGAACGAGAATTCTTTCTCCTCTAGCAAACGACGGGTGATCAGCGCGCGCTCGCGGTAGAACTCGTGTGTCCCGTGACTGGCCTCGCCGAGCAACACGATGCGGGCGTTGCCCGCGGCGTCAATCAGACGATCATAGCGGTGGGGGTCCTCTTTCCGCAGAGGATGGCCAATCTGGTTAACGCGCTCCAGAAGCGCAACGTCATTGTTCGTAGCTCGCGTAGCGGTGCTTGCTCTGTCTGCCATGGTTTTTGCCGCATTCGACTTCAGTGCAGGGCTGCAAGAACGGGACCCGACTAGAGATTCAGCCTTTCAGGTAGTGGAGAAACCAGTCGCGAGCGTGGCGACTCACCTCTTCGAGAGCCCCGGGCTCTTCAAAGAGATGTGTTGCCCCGGGAACTATGACGAGCTCCTTAATGGATTGCAGGCGAGACAGGGCCTGTCGGTTCAGCTCGACCACCGTCCTGTCGTTCTCGCCGACGAGCAGAAGAGTGGGCGACTTCACCGAATCCAGGTAGCCATCGGCAAGGTCGGGCCGGCCGCCGCGTGACACGATTGCCGCTATGCGCTCACCCAATCTCGCGGCTGCGACCAGCGCAGCCCCGGCTCCCGTACTGGCGCCGAAGTAGCCGATCGGCAGCGCTCTGGTTTCTTCCTGCTCTTCGACCCACCGGGCGCAATCCAGGAGGCGGCTCGCCAGGAGGTTGATATTGAAGACGCGTGCCCGGTCGCTAGACTCCTGTTCGGTCAGAAGATCGGCTAGTACGGTGGCCAGGCCGGCGTCCTGGAGAACACGAGCTACCGCGTTGTTGCGCGGACTCAAGCGACCGCTACCGCTACCGTGGGCGAACAGCACGACGCCCTGGGCCTGCTCCGGGAGCCCGAAGAGAGCGGGCAAGCGGAGTGTGCCCGAGGCGATCTCGACTTGGTGCTCCCCTGGTCGCAACCGTATACTCACTGTTTCATGTCCGGCTGGCGGCACGCCTCAATAGGTCAACCACCTCTTCGTCCGTCACCTGACCGAAGTGCTCGTAGAATACACCGACGGCATAGAAGGGTTCGGGCTGTGCGAGAACCACTAGCTGGTCTACTGAGGGCGCGAGAAACCGCACGGATTGGCGGGAAGCAACAGGCGCGGCCAGAACTACTTGCGAGGCTCCAAGATCTCGGGCGGACTTGACCGCCACGAGCGCTGAGGCACCGGTGGCGATGCCGTCGTCGACCACGATGGCCGGCTTATCGCGAACAATCCCCAATCCGGGTCCCACGGCGTACTCTGCCTGGCGACGCCTGGCTTCGGCCACCTGCCGCGCGATTTCCGCCCGGATGTAATCCTCGCTCGCGTTGGTGGCTCGTACTGTGTGGCGGTCCAGCCACAGGGCACCGGTTTCGCTGACGGCGCCGATCGCCAATTCCGGATTCCGGGGGGCACCGAGTTTGCGAACCACGAGTGCCTGGAGCGGAAGATTCAGATTCTGAGCTACCGCAAATCCAACAACCACGCCGCCGCGAGCCATGCCAAGCACGACGGCGTCGCCCTCGCGAAAGCCGGCGAGAACCGCCGACAGTTTTTCTCCTGCGTCCAGCCGATCCACGAACTTCACGGTTGCAGAGGCCATGGTCATCGCATCAACCCGCCTTACTGCCAGCATGACACGTGCCCGGAGTTCCCGGTTCTCACTTACCCTAGAACCTCCACACATGCCACAGCACATCGAGGTCGGCCCGGAGCTCGGCCGCGCCCTGAACCGTTGGATCTCCGGACTCGGTCTTTGAGGCGTGGGCAGGAGCAGGAGGGCAACGCCGAGGTCCCGGTTGAGGCTGAAGACCGCTTTGGTCATCTTGGACATGGCGGAGTCTGAGTTCTCGTCGGCGAGCCCCGGACCTTGCGGAAGGTGTTGAGCCAGGACTTGCGGCTGGCACCGACCTGGCCATGCGGTCCCGGAGGGACACCCAAGGCATGAAAGTCTGCCCTTTCAAGTAGTTGACGGCCAGAGTGACCGGACGGGTCTCAGGCGTCTGCACCTGAAATATCCGTTAGCGACCCTATTCCAAGAGGCCACCGTATTCTTCGCCGCGTATCCCAAGGAGGTTCACGATCCCGGCCTGTTGACCCTGCATCGATGGTGCACCGCCGGTTGACACCCTAACTGGGAGGACATGCATCCTGCACCCCTTGCGCGAGGGTCAAGCTCTCGCCGCTTTTCGGGCGGGACCGGCGCTCGTCGACGGCAGCCGGCACGACCTGCTGTGCGCTTGCCACGTATTCTGGTCGGTCGTGATGGCCACTGAGCCATAGACGGAGGCGCGATCAGCCCGCAGGACACTCAACTCGGGACCACTGACGTCAGCGCGATCGAACTGCAACTCTTGATTTGTCGCCCGGATAGCCCGACTCGAGGCGCTGACTACTCGCACTGACCCACAACCGGGTCTCCTAAACAATAGGAGGTATGTGATTGCTGCTCGACCCGCGTCTACAGGTTGGTCTGTCTACCTACAGCCTTTATGGGGAGCGTAGGGATTGCCAAACTCTCGCACGCGGCCCACGTCGAGATCGGAAATGTACACATTGCCGGCGCAATCCACACCCACCGTACCAGGGTTGTCCAGCTTCGCCTTACCGTTCGTACCGAACTGTCGCACAAAGCTGCCGTCGAGCCGTAGCTGAACCACTCGCCCGTGGCCGTTATCGGAGATATAGATACTCGTGTCGGTAACAGCAATGCCAAGGCCACCAACTACTGCGCTCTTTCCGGTGTTGGCGAGAGAACGCACGAACTGGCCGGTGGGTCTGAACTGCTCGACCCGCATACCACTGTAATCGGTGGCAAACACATATCCCTTAGGACTAATGCCCAGACCTCCGATCGTGCTGTTGAACTGTGCCCTCCCGTTGCCGGAGGCGCCAAAGCTCGGCTCGGCGACCCCACTTCCCGTGAAGTGGCGGATGAAGGGGCCATCGGTCACGTATACATCACCATTCGGTGCCACGACGAGACTTCCGGGACTGTTGGTGAACGTGCCGAACGATCTGATGAAGGTAAACGATGGGCTAAACTCCTCGACCCGTCCATTGTTTACGTCGGCGACGTAAATGTCTCCTTTGCGATTGATGCCCAGGCCGTCGGGATCGTTGAACTGTCCGGGATTGGGCCCCAAGCTGCCAAAGGCGGCGACGAATTTGCCTTTCGCACTGAATTCCTCAATACGATTGTTCATGCTGTCGGCAACCAGCACGTTACCCGAGGACGGCACCACGGCGATGCCCTCGGGAGTGCTCAGCTGCCCTGGTCCGGATTGCATGCCGTTACCCGAGGCAAACGACCGTATGAATTTGAACTTCGACGAAGAAGCCTGGGCCGTGGACAGCACGATCGCGCCGACCACGGCCAGTGCGACAAACAGTGCAAGGTAACGGCTGAGAGACGCTCTCATGAAAGGAGGCTCCAGTTGTTTGGCGATATCTGAGGGCTTCACCGTTCCTTCCGCTTTCCTAGGTACGACGAAGATCCCATATCATGCGGACGGAACCGGGACTCGAGGACAAATGCAAGATGAGGGCCAGCGAAAACGACCACAAGTGTGGGGTCCATAGGGAAATATAAACAATTGCCGAGATCCGAAACACTCGGGACCCACGCAGAGAGCGTTGTCGGCGTTATGGTAGGCGAGAGAGCCCCAATTGTCCAGCACCTGAAGGGTGTTGACAAGCCAGTGACGGGATCCAACATCGAGTTGGCTTTACTAGACAATGGACCCGCGGTCTACGGTGCACTCAGTGGGAGACTATCTATGAATCCGGGGTTAGTGGCTTCTTCGTTCGCTCTTGGGGCGACGCTTGGATTGCTTCCGGGTCCAGTGCAGCTCGTTCTACTGACGGAAGCCACTCGCGGCGGTGCACGGAGGGGATATGCGGCGATGGCCGGCGCCAACGGAACTCTTGGGATCCTGCTACTCGGTCTCGCTGGCGGACTCGCCCTGGCGCCGCCGGGCCCTGCCGCGCTGCGCGTACTTCGGCTCATCGGAGGGCTCTTTCTCCTATTCATGGCGGCAGAAGCATTTCGAGCTTCATTTAGGACCGAGGAAGGCGAGAGTCATCCACGCGGCAGAACCCCGGTGCTGCGTGGAATGTTCTCGGTACTCTTGAATCCAGGGCTCTGGATATTCCTTGCCACGACAGCCTCGGCCCTCTTCGCTTCAGCGGAAAAGAGCGGTGGCCGGCCTCTGGCGCTGTCATCCGCTGTGGCAATGGTCGCGGGTGTCGCCTGCATCGACGGAACTATGGTCCTCCTCGGTCATGGAGCACGGCGTTTCGAGCGCGTGGTTACGAAGTTCTTGACACCGGTACTCGCCGTCGGTCTCGCGCTGTTCGGCCTGCTGCTGGTAAGCCAAGGAGTTCGCGGATAGTTGGCGTTCCCGGATTTGACCGGCGTTCAATCTCCGTGACCAATGGTGCATAATGGACTTCTACAGATCCTTCACTAGGAGAGCGGAATGCGCGTACTTAGGATGAAAAGGAACGTGACGGTCTTGGCAGTCGGCGGTCTTAGTGCGATCCTCTTGTTATCCGGCAGCGCCCTGGGGAGTACGTTGCCGGTCGGCCATGCGAGGCTCAAATGCAATGTGGCTCATTCCTTAACTCTGACGAGCAACTCTGTGGCGCGAGTGTATGGAACGGCCTCGGATGCCGCATTCGCGTGCCTCAAGGCGACCGGTAAGTCAAGAGTTCTTACCGGTGCTTCCGCCTCCACGGATCTGTTCGCGCTTAGCGGCGGCTGGGTGGCATGGACATCGACAGATCACACATCGGTCACGGTGATGCGCGCGGCGAACGGCGCCATTCCCAATCAGTTTCCATTCAACACTAACGACAACGTGGTCAACATAGTTGTCAAGAGCGATGGCGCGGCCGCGTGGGCAGCGACTCCGTCAGGAGGTGGAGGCAGCACTTACGTGCAGGGGCTGGACCGCAAGAACCACCCACCCGATCAGTTCTCAGACGACACCAAGTTCGTTAGAGGCACGTCGCTGACATCACTGGCCGGCCACAAGATCGCGTGGAGCTACACGGACGGTAGCACCGGATCGACCAGTCTGTTCTGATCTTAGAGCCGGGACCGTCGGCCGGGCGGGCCGTACCGTCTGAGCTCAGAGTCCCGGCCATCCGTTCACCAGGTATCACGTGCCTAACTCCTCCGGGCGTGATGATGCGCCGCGGAGCCCGAGATCAACCTGTGCTAGACTCCTGAGGCGTTCAAATGCCCTTCTCTAGAGGGGCGGAGCAAGGCTAGACGGCTGGCCCGGCTCTTGCGAATGCCGGGTAGGCGTGAGATTGTGCCCGCGATTTCGCGCCCGCCGAGACGACATGTGCGCGTGCACAACAACTCCCAAGTGGCCGATCCCGCAGATCGTGCCGGTGGATTTCACGGTTGTGCCCTGAGAGCGCGCACCATAACCGACGAGCGCGAAGCCTCCCTGCGCCGCTGCAAGACCGGGAGATTCGCGAATCACGTCATCGTGGCTGACGCCGTACTGCCACGCGTTCAAATTCAGGAGGTATTCCTATGAAACGAACAGTCGCAGCTTTATGCGGAGCGAGTCTTATGCTCCGCACACGTGGGTAGATGGATTCTGGCCGGCACAGCAGCACTCATCCTTGCTCTCGCAAGTGTGGGAGTGTCAGGCCAGTCCATCGCGTCCGCGTCTCAAATCACCGCAAGCCATCAGCACACAGCAGGACACCATCAAGCGGGACACCATGGCAAGCGGGCTCACCAAGCCAACAAAGCGGAGGTTTGGCGGCTCTGGTGCGTAAAGAACCAGCGATGTCTTCAGCGCCATCCGTGGGCAATACGCTCAAATCCGCACATTCGATGGACCAAGTGGGTCCAGTGGTGCCGCAGACACGGCTCGTGTCTTTCGGCTCACCGAAACATCGCTCCCAGAATAGTCATAGCGGGCCCCGTGGGCTATCGAATCATGCAGCTGCCGGAGGGTGGGTACATCTCAACCTTCATGCAGGCAGCCCGCAGCTATGGCGTGTCGGCTCAGGTTCTCATGGGGATCGGCATCGTCGAATCGGGCGGAGGCGTCGCGGGCACGGCGTATATGGGCTGTATGGACTACTCAACCTTCGGCTCATGGCCGGCGCAGATCTACTGCGCGGCTCGTGTGCTGTCGTCCTACGGCCTGGCCGGTTACAACTCGGCCAACCCAAGTTATCCCTCGATGGTCATGGGACAGGCCAACGGGATTCAGATACTTTACAGATAAGGTAGCTGGCGAGGCGGCGGGGGAATATCTCCTGCCGCCTTTCGCCTCGCCGTCGCGCGGGACCCCTTGAGCTCATCACGGCAGCCGGCGAACCCGCTTCAGCTCACCTCGCCGTCGGGACAGGGCTCGTTGCTGTAGCCCGAGCGGAAGGCGTGTACGATGCCATCGCCCGGCTCGTACCGGTGGCGCCAGATGCAGCCAAGATCGTTTCCGAGTAGGTGAATCGAAACGGACGGAACGTCGCCGAGGGTCCGCACCCCATGTATGTCCCCGTCAGGGGGAAGAAGCTCGTAGAAGTCGCCCGCCCGCAGGTGGCGCTGCTCCACCTCCACAAGATGCGCAGACTCCTCACCCTGGTGATCTACCCGGCGAAACACCGTCTCGGTCTGTTCTCCGCTGTATAGTCCTACGAGGCCCCATGCTAGGTGATCGTGAACGGGCGTGTGGGCGCCGGCAGGGACCACGAGGCTCATCAGGCTGAGATCGCGATCGGCAGACCGATAGATCAGGTAGTTGCCGATGCCCTGGCCCATTCCCCCGTTCGGGTCAGCTCGAGTAAATTCTGCCGGCAGCCAGGTCTGGTTACCGAGCAAGTCGCCGAACGCTGGACGCAGGAGCGCAACGGTCTTCGCGCGATCCTGCTCGGCGGCTACGGTGCGGCGCACTTCGTCAATGAACCGTTCGAGCCGTGGTCCGCGTACGTGGTAGACGTCGGCATCCATGATGCATTCTGGTTCAACGCGGGAATTTGCGCAAGATCGGCAAGCGGTCGCTGAAGCCCGCGCTAAGGTTGTCCAAGCCTGGCAGCACACGGCAATTGGACCTCACGGATTTTGGTTCTCGGTGATCCGTACCCACCGTTTCGGCATCTCGTCAGGGTTTCGTATCGTTCCTCCCGCACGGGATCATGCCACGCCTGGATCGCAGGTCAGGAATCTCGGACTTCGTTTTGCTCGCCGGCAGGGCACCGTCGGGGTAGGGGTTGTGTCTACCCTTTGTTGCCGTTCTCTGTGCGATTTGTCAGCTATCTGCGCGACCTCCATCGCCATACGATGAAAAACAAGCCCATCTGGGGCAGAGAGGGAGACGCGTAATCAAGGCATGTCTTCCGGGAGAGCATAGACCAGCCGGACTGCACGACAGACGGTTTGAGCACGACGCGTGCGGGCTCGGAGCGCTGGTGCGTCTCGATGGCGCACGCACCCACGACCTGGTAGAGCAGGCGCTAATCACGCTCGCGAATCTCGAGCATCGTGGCGCGACTGGGGCCGACCCGCTAACCGGCGACGGAGCGGGGATACTCACCCAGGTGCCTGACGCTCTTTTAAGAGACGTCTGCCGAGTCGACCTCGGTCTCGAGCTACCGGGCACCGGAAACTACGCCGTCGGCGTGGTGTTTCTTCCGCCGGACCCCGTTCAGCGGCTGCATTGCGAGGAGCTTTTCGTCCGCATCGTGGCCGAGGAGGGACACCGGTCGCTGGGATGGCGGGATGTGCCCGTCCGTTCCGAACATATAGGGGAAACGGCGCGCCGGTCTCAGCCAGTTGTCCGGCAGCTATTCGTCGAGCGGAGAACCGGGGACGACGACGCGTTTTCGCGCAAGCTCACCGTTATCCGGCGGCGGGTGGAGAAGGCCGTCGAGCATTCCGGAGTGCCGAGCGCCCTGTTCTCCGTCGTAAGCCTTTCGCAGCATTCGATGATCTTGAAGGGCCTCTTACTGGCGACCCAGCTCAAGGAATACTACCCGGAGCTGAGCGACCCACGGTATACGACCGGTCTGGCGCTCGTCCACTCGCGCTTCTCGACCAATACGCTCGGAACGTGGGACTTGGCGCACCCGTTCAATTTGCTGGCTCACAATGGAGAGATCAATACCATTCGAGCCAACGAGAACTGGCTCGCGGCGCGCGAGCCACAGCTCCGGTCGGAGCTTTTTGGCGGTGATCTGCAGAAGCTCTTTCCCATCGCGGAGGAGCGGTGGTCGGACTCGGCCAAGCTCGACGGCATGCTCGAGCTTCTGGTTCTCGGCGGCCGCTCGTTGGAGCACGCGGTTGCCATGCTCATGCCGCCGGCATGGACTGACCCCTCGTTGAATCTTCCGGACGAAGTTCGGGCATTTCACGAATTTCATGCCACCCTGGTTGAGCCCTGGGATGGGCCGGCGGCAATCATCGCCTCCGATGGTCGCCGGGTAGTAGCAGCCCTCGATCGAAACGGGCTGCGGCCCATCCGATTCATTCGAACGCTCGACGATCTCGTGGTGCTGGCGTCCGAAGCGGGCGTCGTCCCGATCGAGCCGGAACGAATCGTCGAAGCGGGGCGCCTCGGGCCGGGTCAGATGCTGGTCATGGACCCACAAGCGGGGCGGCTCGTGCATGATGACGAGGTGAAGCGGGTGCTGGCGCGCCGCCGCCCATACCGGGAGTGGCTCACCGAGCACAAGAAATTCTTGGAGGACCTGCCCGCACACGAAACCGCCGGTATCGAAGATGCCGAGCTTCTCACGCTGCAGAGGGCGTTCGGATACACGACTGAAGAGCTGCGACTCCTGCTAACGCCGATGGCACGAGACGGACGGGAGCCCATCGGATCGATGGGGGACGACACGCCCCTGGCGGCGTTGTCGGAGCGTCCCAAACTGATTGCCGCGTACTTCAAGCAGCATTTTGCTCAGGTTACCAACCCGCCGATAGACCCTCAGCGCGAGCATCTCGTGATGAGTCTCCGAACGTCGGTCGGCGCGATTGGGAACCTGCTCGGCGAGCGACCGGAGGACTGCCGGCGCGTCGATATCCCAACGCCCGTCCTGCAGAACGACGGGTTGGAGCGCGTCCGGCATCTGCATCGGGACGGGTTCGAGGCCGCGACACTGTCGACCCTGTACCGGATCTCGGAGGGAGCAGACGGGCTGGCGCGGGCCGTCGACAATCTTTGCCGCCGCGCCTCGCAGTTGGTGTGGGACGGGGTGACGATTCTGATTCTCTCGGACCGCGGGGTCGATGGTGGGCACGCGGCCATTCCTCCTCTCCTGGCGACCGCGGCAGTTCATAGTCATCTCGTGCGCGAGGGCGCCAGAACGCTCTGCGGACTGGTGGTCGAGTCCGCGGAGCCCCGAGAGACGATGCATGTCGCATTGCTGCTCGGGTACGGCGCCGCCGCCGTCAACCCGTATCTGGCGCTCCAATCAGTGGACAGCCTACAGGCGGCTGGGGACCTGGGGCCCGACATTTCGACCGATGCAGGCACGGCAGCATTACGTCGACGCCCTCTCTCACGGGATCCTCAAAGTCTGCTCCCGGATGGGAATAAGCACCGTCCAGAGTTACCGGGGCGCTCAGATATTCGAGGCCGTTGGGTTAGGACGGAACATTACGGACCGCTACTTCCCGGGAACCGTGTCGCGCGTCGGCGGGCTGGAGCTTCCGGACCTGCACGTTGCCATCGCCGAACGGCACGAGCTGGCATTTCAGAATCACGCTCTCGCTCAGCCCGAGCTGGACCCCGGGGGCGAGTATCAGCTTCGCCGCCGGGGCGAGCATCATGCATGGAACGCGGACACCGTCGTCTTCTTACAGCGGGCAGTGCGGGAAGAAGATCACGAGTCGTTTGCCGCCTTCGCCCGAGCCATCGACGCGCCGACTGCCAAGCTCAACAACGTGCGGGGATTATTGGAGTTTGTCCCGCCGGGCGATCCACTGCCGCTTGACGACATCGAGACGTCGGATTCCATCCTCAAGCGCTTCGCAACCGGCGCCATGAGCCTGGGATCTCTCTCACCCGAAGCGCATGAAGCGATCGCGATCGCGGCTAACCGGATCGGAGCGCGATCGAATACGGGCGAAGGTGGCGAGGACCCCCAGCGGTCGCAGCCCGACGCGAATGGGGACCTTCGGCGGTCAGCGATCAAGCAGGTGGCGTCGGGACGGTTTGGCGTAACGACACAGTATTTGGTCGACGCCGATCAACTGCAGATCAAGATCGCCCAGGGCGCCAAGCCGGGCGAGGGAGGACAGATTCCGGGGCACAAAGTCGACGAGCGGATCGCCCGCCTGCGACACGCGATGCCGGGCGTCGGGCTGATCTCCCCGCCGCCGCATCACGATATTTACTCGATCGAAGATCTCGCTCAGCTGATACACGACTTGAAGTGCGTCAATCCGACAGCCGCCGGTGAGCGTCAAACTGGTGTCCGAAGCGGGGGTCGGCACCATCGCGGCGGGCGTGGCCAAGGCCCGAGCCGAGCACATCGTGATTGCCGGGCATGACGGTGGGACGGGTGCCTCCCCCCTGTCTTCCCTGAAGTACGTCGGTCTGCCCTGGGAGATCGGCCTTGCCGAGTCTCATCAGGTGCTGGTGCAGAACGAGTTGCGCGGACGTGTGAGGCTTCAGGTTGACGGGGGCCTACGGACGGGAAGAGACGTCGTAATCGCGGCTCTGCTTGGAGCCGATGAGTTTGCCTTCGGCACGGCGCCACTGGTGGCGATGGGATGCGTCATGATGCGCGTTTGCCACCTCAACACCTGCCCGGTCGGCATCGCGACTCAGGACCCGGAACTTCGAGAGCTATTTAGCGGGACGCCCGACCATGTGGTACGGTACCTGGTGTTCGTGGCCGAGCAGGTCCGCGAGATCATGGCCGCACTCAACGTCCGCCATTTCGATCAGCTGGTTGGCCGCACGGATCTCCTGCGCCCCGCTCCGATCGACCGGTGGCCGTGGCTTCGCGATCTCGACCTCACGCCACTGCTCTTCGAGGCGGGCCCCTCGCCCTACGACGGCACAGGTGAGACGACCAGGATCAAACGCGAAACGCAGAACCATCACCTGGAAAGAAAGCTTATCGAGCGCGATGTCATTGCCGCGGCCCGACCCGCCATCGAACGTCTCAAGCCGGTGTCGGTGGCTCGCCGTGTCGAAACGGCCGACCGAAGCTTCGGCGCCATGCTCGCCGGCGAGATTTGCCGTCGAGCCGGTACCGAGGGCTTACCGGACGGCGCCATCACGATGCACCTGACCGGGACTGGGGGGCAGAGCTTCGGAGCGTTCGCGGTCAGAGGAATGACGCTGGACCTCGTGGGGGTCACGAACGATTACGCGGGCAAGGGACTTTCGGGCGGCCGGATCATCGTCCGGCCGCCGGCCGTGTCCCGGTATCTCGCCGAAGAGCACGTCGTCGCGGGTAATGTCGTCCTCTATGGCGCCACAAGCGGGGAGGCCTTCTTCCGTGGTCGGGCTGGCGAGCGCTTCGCGGTACGCAACTCCGGTGCTACGGCAGTCGTCGAAGGGGTCGGCGACCACGCCTGCGAGTACATGACGGGCGGTACCGTGGTGGTATTGGGACCGACGGGGAGGAATTTTGCTGCAGGGATGTCGGGTGGGGTGGCGTACGTTCTCGACTCCGACAAGCATTTCGCCAATCGCTGCAATCGCGAGCTGGTCGACATCGAGTCGCTCGGCCCCCTGGACGCCGAGACCCTCCATATTCTGCTGGTCAGACATGCGGAGTTTACTGGGAGTGCGGTCGCTCGGCGACTGGTCGGCGAATGGCCGCACGCCGTGTCGCACTTTCGTCTGGTCATGCCTCACGACTTTCGACGGTTCGAGGCCGAGCGGCACCGTATCAGGCAGTCGGAGATCGATTCGATTCGGGCGTTCGAGTCCGGTCTCGAGCCGATGCTGCCGCCCGCCCCACCATTGGAGAGCGCCGAGTGACCGATCCTCACGGCTTCAAAAAGGTGCAGAGGCGGGTGCGAGGACTGCGTCCCGTTTCGGAACGGGTGGACGACTACGGTGAGGTTCATCTCCCCGTGAATATGGAGATAGCAAGCGAGCAGTCCCGCCGCTGCATGGATTGCGGGGTGCCGTTTTGCCATGTCGGATGTCCGCTGGGGAACCAGATACCCGACTGGAACGATCTGGTTCACCGCGGCGACTGGCGGCAGGCATACGAGCGGCTGCACGCCACCAACAACTTTCCGGAGTTCACCGGCATGCTCTGTCCCGCCCCGTGTGAGGACGCCTGCGTGCTGGCGCTCAGAAATGAACCGGTCGCGATCAAGGAGATCGAGCTGGCGATCGTCGAGCGGGCCTACGAGGAGGGATGGGTCCGTCCTATAGCTCCCATCGAGGTCGGGCTTAACGGCAAGAAAGTTGCCGTTGTCGGGTCTGGGCCCGCGGGGCTGGCTGCGGCACAGCAGCTGACGCGCGCCGGCTACCAGGTGACCGTCTTCGAGCGCGACGACCGGCCCGGCGGCCTACTTCGGTACGGCATTCCCGATTTCAAGCTTCCAAAGGAGAGCATCGACCGGCGACTCGCCCAGATGGAAGCCGAGGGAACACGGTTTGAGGTTGGCGTGAGCGTTGGTCGCGACATCGGCGCAGACGAGCTTCGGGCCCAGTTCGACGCCCTCGTCCTGGCGACGGGAGCGCAGGCCCACCGCGATCTCGCGATTCCGGGTCGACACCTGGAAGGCATTTACTTCGCGATGCCGTATCTGACCCAGCGGAACCGGCACGTGGCGGGTCTGCGGGTTGCGGATAGTGTGATTCAGGCGGCTGGGCGCCGGGTGGCGATCATAGGCGCCGGGGACACGAGCGCGGACTGCCTCGGCAACGTTCTCCGCGAGAAGGCGAGCCTGGTGTACGAGATCGGACATGGTCCGATGCCGGCAGAACGCGTGGAGCGCAATCATGCCTGGCCGGACCGGCCGTTCGTCATGCGGACATATCCCGTGCACGGCGAAGGCGGCGATCGCATGTGGCAGTGGGAACCCCTGGCCTTCGAGGGGGACCGACAGGTAACCGGCCTGCGCGGGAGACGGGTCGAGTTCCCGGGGTTCGACCCGGGAGCCACCCGAAAACGACCACATGACAAGGTCGAGGGGGAGAATGTCTCGCTGGACGTCGATCTGGTTCTCATCGCTATCGGGTTCACGGGCGCGGAACGAGATGATCCGCTCTTTGAGCAGCTTCAGGTAGGATTCGCCGAGAACAACACCATCAGCGTCGACGATCACGCTACATCGGTGCCGGGGGTGTTTGCTGCCGGAGATTGTGTACTGGGCGCCGACTTGATAGTCAGTGCCATCGCTCAGGGCCGGGAATGCGCCCGCAGCGTCGATCGGTATCTGCACGGCGGTACTCGGCTGCCTTCACGCGACTTCGTCCGGTCGGTCGCTCGATTCGACGGTGGGTCGGTGGGGTTGCAGCCCAGCTGAGCCTTTCAGATTTGATCGCGAGGCGGCCGCCCGGTCGCAAACATTGGCGACAGGCAACAGTACTGTGGTTTCGCCAGCGGCACCCCCGCCTGCGAACCGGTGGGTCCCTGTGCCTCGAGGCTGGGGCGGCGCCTGTCGCAAACATACGCCAGCTACAGTACTGTCTTTCGCGAGGTACCCCGCCTGCGATACCGGTGGGTCCGTGTGCCTCGAGGCTGGGGCAGGCCAGACAAAGCGCCGGCCGCTCGCTACAATAGGCCACCTCAGACAGAAGGCACTGCGTCATGGCCGTGGCCCGCTCATTGTCCCACCCGTACCTCACGCCGCTCGTGGGCCGGGATGCCGAGGTGGAGCTGGTGCTCCAGCAGCTCACCGAGGAGACCACGCGCCTGCTGACCCTCGTCGGTCCGGGTGGGGTAGGCAAGACCCGCCTGGCGCTGGAGGTGATGGATCGCCTCGCCGGGCAGTTTCGCGCTGGCACGTTGCTGGTCGACCTGGCTCCGCTCTCCGATCCGCGTCTGGTCCTGTCAACGATCGCGCACGCCGTGGGTCTGGGCGATAGCAGTCCCCGGCCACTGCTTCCCCGTCTGCAGGAGCACTTGACAGACCGAGAGGTGCTGCTGGTTCTGGATAACTTCGAGCACCTGCTGCCGGCGACGATCCAGCTGCCGGAGCTGCTGGAGGCGGCGCCCATGCTGCGCATTCTAGTAACAAGCCGGGTCGCCCTGCCACTGAGCCGACAGCAGACTATCCGCCTCTCCCCTCTCCCGGTGCCCGATTCCGCCACGCCCCTCCCGCTGGAGCAGCTGGCGCAGATCCCGTCGGTGGCGCTCTTTGTGGAGCGGGCCCAGGCGCAGCGGCCCGACTTTGTCCTCGGCGGGCGCACTGCTTCGCCGATCGTGGAGCTTGTCCGGCTGCTCGATGGCTTGCCGTTGGCCCTTGAGCTCGCTGCGGGCCAGCTGCAGGTCCTAGGCCTACCCGTGATCGTGCGGCGGCTGGAGCAGCGGGTAGCGAGCCTGCGGTGGGAGTTCCGCGACCTGCCGGAGCGGCAGCAGAGTCTGGTGGCGGCCATAGGCTGGAGCTATGATCTCCTTCCAACAGAGGAGCAGCGGCTCTTCCGGCACCTGGGGGTGTTTATGGGTCGTGTGAGTGCAGCGGGCATGGCGGCGGTCCTGGGGGAGGACGAGGAGGACGCTCTGCTGGGGCTTATCGCCCTGACGGAGAAGAGCCTGCTGCTGCCCGTCCCGCTGACGGAGGAGGAAGCGGAGCCGGCCTTCGGCATGCTCGAGACGGTGCGTGAGTATGCCAGAGAACAGCTGGTAGCACAGGGGGAGCTGGAGACTGCGGCAGGGGCCCATGCGGCCTACTTCCTCGCCCTGGCCGAAGAAGCGGAGCCACGGCTCCGGGGAACCGAACAGGAGCGCTGGCTGGCGAATCTGGAGACTGCCTACGACAACCTGCGGGCGGCGCTTGGCTGGGCGCGGGAGCACGGGAACGGCGAGCTGGGGCTGCGGCTGGCGAGCGCCCTGGGGCGATTCTGGGAGGTGGGTGGCCACCTGACCGAGGGGCGAACCTGGTTGGAGACGACTCTGGTGGCGGCTGCGGTGCCGGTTCGCACCCGCGCAGCGGCGCTGGACACGACCGGCTGGCTGGCATTCAACCAGGCGGACTACGGCCGAGCCGCTGCGCTGTTCGAGGAGGCGCTGGCGCTGCGGCGTGAGCTGGGGGATCGGGACGGGATCGCCGCCTCGCTCCACGGTCTGGGGACGATTGCCGATCGGCACGGGGACCTCGGCCAGGCCGTGGCGCTGCTGGAGGAAGCGCTCGCGCTGCGGCGTGAGCTGGGGATCGGGACGGGATCGCCATGTCACTCAACCAACCTAGGGGCTCTGGCCGGCCGGCGCGGGGACTTCAGGCAGGCCGAGGCGCTGTTCGAGGAGGCCCTGGCGTTGTTGCGAGAGCTGGGGGATCGGCGCTGGGTCGCCGTCTCACTCAGCAACCTGGGGGTTCTGGCCTATTGGCGCAGGGACGATGAGCGGGCCGAGGTGCTGCTTGAAGAGGCGCTCGCAATCGCGCGCACGGTCGGAAGTAAGGAGTGGTTCCACTCGACCGTGCTCTACCTCGGCTATGTGGCGAGCCGGCGAGGTGACGGCGTCGCGGCTGCGGCATACTACCAGGAGACGCTTCAGCTCTGTCGCGACAGTGGTGATCGGTATCACCTCCCCTATGCTTTGGAGGCATCGGTCTGGGCAACACGCGACCAGGGGGATGTCGAGCGCTCCGCGCGGCTCTACGGGGCCGCCGCGGCGGTCCGGGCGTCGACCCATGCGGTGTTGGCGCCACATGAGGCGACGGACCGGGAACACAAGATAGAGGCGCTGCGCGAGAGTATGAGTGCTGCGGCGTTCGAGCGCGGCTGGGTGGCAGGGCAGCGGATGTTACCGGAGGAGGCGATCGCGCTGGCGCTCGAGCTGCTGGAGGAAGCAGAGCGGATTCCAGGCAGCGGAACTAGCGAGACCAGGGAACCGTCCGCGCTGAGCCCGCCGAGCCCGCTGAGTCCGCGGGAGCAAGAGGTGCTTCGCCTGGCGGCCGAGGGCTTGACTAGCAAGCAGATCGGGGAGCAGCTCTTCCTCTCCCATCGCACGGTGGATCACCACTTGAACTCGATCTACAACAAACTGGGCGTGGACAACCGGGCACAGGCGGTGGCGGTGGCGAGCCGCAAGGCGATGCTGTAGGGGGGACCTGCCCACATCATTCCTCTCTCCACACGGTTGCGCGCACTGCTGTGAGTCGCGGAAAACTTTCGTTTTAACGCGAATCCGGAAACGACCGGATATAAGAAGGGCGAGTAACTCGCGATCAGCTCTTAGGTCACCGTGGGGCTTTCCATCTCAAAGGGCCTTCTTCGCGACTCAAGGGCCGAAATCCAGGTCGTCCCGTCCACTGAGAAGTGCTCGTCTAAAGAGCATCGAGCCGCCAGAGAAAGTGAATTGCCTCAGCCACCCGAGAGCATCCGCGTGACGATGACGCGACCAGCCTGACAGTCGAGCAATTCAACTGCCCGCGCCTATAATAAGCAACTCTGGCTGTCAAGTCTGGGAGCGCATTCCCATGGCCATCACATCCTCCCTGCCGCAGATGGAGCTGACACCACTGCTGGGCCGGTCGGCTGAGGTCGATGCAATCGACCAGCTGCTGAGACTTGGCGGGACCCGCCTCGTCACCCTCGTCGGGCCGGGCGGCGTGGGCAAGACGCGGCTGGCTCTGGCCGCCCGCGACAAGGTGGCCCCTGCCTTCCCCGATGGCGTGCTCTTCGTGGACCTGGCCGTCGTTCAGGATCCCGCACTGGTGCTCCCCACTCTCGCCAAGCTGCTCGGGATGGTGGACACCGGCAGTCAACCGCTCCTGGAGCGGCTGCAGCAATATCTGGGCGAGCGAGCCATGCTCTTGATCCTTGACAACTTCGAGCATCTGTTCCCGGCGGCGACACAGCTCCCTGAGCTCCTGGCAACCGCTCCCAAGCTGAAGATTCTCGTCACCAGCCGGGTGCCGCTGCACCTCCGCTGGGAACGCACACTGCGCGTCGCGCCCCTGGACCTACCTGATCCGAACAGGCTGCCTCCCCTCGCGGAGCTGGTACAGATCCCCTCCGTCGCCCTCTTCGTCGACCGAGCCCGGGCCCAGCGCCTTGATTTCCGCCTAACCGACGATCAAGCACCGATCGTGGCCCAACTCGTCTGCCAGCTCGACGGTGTGCCGCTGGCCATCGAGCTGGCCGCGGCACGAACAAACGTGCTGCCGCTGACCGTCATCGCCGACCGCCTGCACCATCGACTGCGTCTCCTCACCTGGGAGGCCTCTGACCTGCCTGAGCGACAAAGGAGCCTACATGCGGTCATGAGCTGGAGCTACGAGCTGCTCAGCGAGGACGAGCGGCGCCTCTTTCGGCATCTCGGGGTGTTTGCGGGGCGCGTCTCCCTGAATGCGGCCGTGGCCGTCATGGACGAGGACGACGAGGACGTCGTCCTGGCCGGAATGGTCTCACTAGCCGAACAGAGCCTTATCCAACCAGGCCGGAGCGAGAGCCAGGATGAGGCCGAACTCTCGTTCGGCATGCTGGAGACGGTGGTGAAGTACGCCTCGGAGCTGCTCGAGCGGGCGGGAGAATTGGAGGATGCGCGGAATGCCCATGCCCGCTACTACTTCAGTCTGGCGAAACGAGCGGAGCCGGAACTGAGGGGATCGGGACAGCTTGTATGGAGACGGAGGCTGGAGCCGGAGCAGGATAACCTCCGGGCCGCACTGCACTGGTTGCTGGATCATGATGAGCACGAGCAGGCCCTGCGACTGGTCGGTGCACTGTGCCGCTTCTGGTGGCTGCGGGGGTACTACACCGAGGGTGGACAGTGGCTGGAGCAGGCACTGAGCGAGGCACACGATGCTCACCCCAGCACGCGCATCAGAGCGCTCCTCTGGGTGACGTGGCTCTTTGGGGTGAGGGATGATCCCGCCCCTATGAGGGCGGCGCTGGAGGAGGCGCTTGCTCTGGCGAAGGAACTGGGCGACCCTCCCGGCATCGCACTTTCGCTCGCCTTTCCCGGCGCCATGTCGAGTTCCCCAGAAGACCTGGCCGAAGGGGAGCGGCTGCTCCAGGACGCATTGGTCCTATGGGAGGAGAGCAAGGACGACTACCACGCCGGCTTGACGCTGGCGAACCTCGCCTTCGTCCCCTTCATTCAGGGCCAGTACAGGGAGGTCGCTGACCTTCTCTCCGCAGCCGCCTCACGGTGGCAGGGGGTCGGAGTGCTGGTGGAGACGACCAACGTCCTGTTCAACCTCGCGCTCACACAGACTCGGCTGGGCGACCGGCAGCCGGCCGTGAGACGCGTCCAGGAGGCGCTAACGAACAGCCTCACCCTCCAAGAGCGCTGGCTGGTGAGCATGGGAGCCGAGGCAACGCTGCTGCTTTTGGGCGAGGGCGGCGACGCCGAGCGAAGGGCACGGCTGCTCGGCGCTGCAGATGCGCTGGCGGAGGCGACGGGCTTCAAGACCGGCCTCCAAGCGGTCATGGGCCTGAGCCTGGACGCCCTTCGCGAGCAGATCGATCGAGGGGTTCTGCGGGAAGCGTATCGGACAGGACGCGCACTGAGCATGGAGGATGCGGTGAATCTGGCGCGTGCGCTCCTGGACCAGTTCGCGATGAGCCTAACATCTTCGGCGCCGGCGCAACAGAACCCGGCACAAGCCACCCTGCTGACGGACCGCGAGCAGGAGGTGTTGCGTCTCGTGGCGCAAGGTCTGACAAGCAAACAGGCCGGACAGCAGCTTTTCCTGTCTCACCGGACGATCGACCATCATATGGCCTCTATCTACAACAAGCTGGGCGTGGATACCCGCGCACAGGCCATCGCGGTTGCTGCTCGAGAGGGGCTTATCTAACTCGCGCGCCAGATTCCCATGTGTAGGGGATGAGCCCGGTTCTCCAAAGACGGGGTAGCTTAACGGCACAGTGGTGGGGGTTCGGCTGCAGAAGCGCGAGGCCACAACGTCGGAGACAAGAGAGTCACGCCAACAGCGAGTAACTCTGATGTGCAGTGACTGCGATTATTGTCGCTGCTTGTATGCTGTATTCAGGCTCGGAGGACAGCACCGTGTTGCGCCGGTGCTTCGGCCGGTTCTCTGGCCTTCGCCCAACGATCCAATGAGCCGCTTCCCACGATCTTTCCTATAGGGTGTAAGACCATGGCGATGGCGTTTTCCCTTGCTTACGCGCAGCCGATGTCTCTCCTGGGTCGAGCAGCTGAGCTGGAGGCAATAGCGGAACGTCTGCGCTCCGACAGCGTTCGGCTACTCACCTTGACCGGCCCCGCCGGCGTAGGCAAGACCCGTCTGGCTTTGTCGGCGGGCACCCAGTTGTCCCCCGATTTTTCGGACGGCGTCGCCTTCGTCGACCTCACCACGGTTCGAGATCCAAATCTCGTGCTAGAGGCACTGGCGCAGCAGCTTGAACTGCTTGACACCGGCAGTCAGCCGCTGGTCGAGCGACTGCAGAAGTATCTCGGCCAACGCGAACTGCTGCTTATCCTGGACAATTTTGAACACGTCCTGCCGGCCGCCCGCCACCTGGCCACACTCCTGTCCACGTCGTCACGCACCAAGATCCTGGTCACAAGCCGCATGCCCCTCCATCTCCGGTGGGAACGAACGCTGCGTGTGCCACCTCTGCCTCTCCCTAATCTGGACGCTCTTCCGCCGCTTGACGAGCTGGCGCGGCTCCCCTCGGTCGCCCTATTCGTTGAACGGGCCAAGGCGCAGCGGTCTGACTACGAGCTTACGGAGGGGGAGGGCCGCCTCGTGGCACGGTTGGTTTCCCAGCTTGACGGTTTGCCGTTGGCAATCGAGCTGGCGGCCGCGCGCATGAATGTGCTCCCGCTGGCCTTCATCGCCCGTCGGCTCGAGGACCGGCTGCATCTGCTGCAATGGGAGGCGGGTGACCTCCCTGAACGACAGCAGAGCCTGGAGGCGGCCGTCGCTTGGAGCTATGACCTCTTGACCGAGTGCAAACAGCGGCTCTTGCGCCATCTGGGTGTTTTTGTCGGCCGGGTCTCACTGACGGCAATATCGAATGTGATTGGCACCGAAGACGAGGACCAAACCATGTCTGACCTCGTCTCCCTCGCGGAGTTTAGCCTGGTCCTGCCTGGGGAGCAACACACTGACGAGATTCTCCAACCGTCGTTCGGCTTACTTGAGACGGTGCGGGCATATGCCTGGGAGCAGCTCATCGCACACGGCGAGCTGGAAGCTGCGAGAAACGCGCACGCGCAGTACTTTCTGGCGTTAGCGGAGCAGGCCTACCCTGAGCTGAGGGGTCGCGGCCAGCGCGTGTGGTACTTACGGCTCGAGCGCGAGCACGACAATTTTCGGGTAGCGCTGCGCTGGCTGCTCGACCAGTGTAGGTCGAACGTTCGAGCTCAGGAGGACGTCCTCCGTCTCGCAAGTGCATTGGGAAGGTTCTGGCGCATGCGAGGCTACCATGCTGAGGGGACGCGTTGGTTGGGGGAGGTCCTTGCCAGCACGCCTGACGCCAATCCGGCCTATCGCACCGTTGCCCTTTGCCGAGCTGGGCGTCTCATGATTCTGCAGGGCGACAGCGAGATGGCGAGAGCCGTGCTTGAAGAGGCACTTGGTCTGGCGCGGGAGCACCAGGATCGCTTCTTCATCGCGGAGGCCCTCACTCTGTTGGGCATCTGCGCAGTCGGCGCCGGCGAATGGACTGAGAGTGTGCGGCTGCTCGAGGATGCGCTGAGCCGCCTGCGAGAGCTGGGCGATGAAGCCGATAAATCTCGGATTAGCCTGACCCTCGACTACCTGGGGGTGGCTGCTTCCGCACTGGGTGACGACGTGCGGGCAGCTGCGTTGATGTCAGAAGGAATGGCAGGTGATGTTGCCAGGGGTGATCTTCTAAGTGCAACAGGCGTAGGGTTTTACCTCGCGCTGTTCGTGAACAAGCTGACCGGTGTCCAGCGCGCGGCGCAGCTGGTGCAGGAGGGGGTGCAGGTTGCAAGAGCGCTCCGCGACCACTTTCACCTCTGTCTCGCGGTTGAGGCAGTGCTCCTGATTGGTGGACAGGCAGATACCGATCAGCGAGCGCGCCTCCTCGGAGCGGGAGACGCGATGCATCGGGCGTTAGGGCTAAGCATCGAATTCCTCGCGCCGGCTCACCTAGAGCTTACGATGGGTCGACGCGAGACTCATCTTCGAGAGCAGATCCTCCAAGCGGGATCGGAAGCCGCGTACCAGGAGGGTTACCTTCTACCGTTAGACGCGGTGGCGGACCTGGCGATGACGGTACTGGACGATTTAATCCAGTCACCCGCGGATCCGGAGTTCCAACCGAAGGCACGGCTGGATGAAAGCCTGCTTACCGGCCGAGAACAGGAGGTGCTCCGTATGGTGGCGGAGGGACTGACCAGCAAACAGATCGGGAAACAACTGTCTCTCTCGCACCGGACCGTGGATCACCATCTGACCTCGATCTTTAACAAGCTGGGTGTGGACACGCGCGCTCAAGCAGTGTCGGTGGCCACGCACGATGGCTTGATGTAGGCGAAGCCCGAGCCGGACTGTCCGTTAGACGCCAGGTCCGGGGCGAACTGACGGGCCAGCCCACTCTCGTGAACCCGCCGAAGGGCTTCCGTGAGGAGGTGTCGCGTTAGGCATCTCGAAAATGTCCAGCGGCAAAATAGCGGACACGACAGCATTGGGCACATTGACAATCGAACTGATCCGAAGGTCGGCTGCAACGCTCACGATGATGTAAGCCTGCTCGGCACTGAAGCGGTACTCGTATACAAGGTGATCGATCAGCTCCGAAAGGGCGTTCTTGGAGGCCAGCAGAACGTCGAGGTAATGGTTCTGTCCTGCACTATCAACTGGAATCCCCGTGGTAGCGACAAACCTTCTCGGACCCGTACCGAGCTCGTGCTCGGAGAACTCGTAACACGGGTTGGTGTGCCGGCGTTTGAGAGTATTGACCTTGTGTAGTACAAACCTCACGCGGACGTGGGCGCTTATCTCGATCGCGACCCCACAGCTCTCGCCATCGCCCTGAGCGAAATGAGCATCGCCCACGGACACCAGAGCATCAGGCACGTCAACTCGCAAGCGCAGCCGGCTGCCACGGCCGAGCTGGCGGACATCCATATTGCCGCCGTTCTCGCGCGGCGGAGCTGTTCGAAGACCATGTTCGGCAGCTGGTCCTGTTGCCGGCACTGCACTGATCGGATCCGGTGCCGGCATCGGCACGCCGGTTTGGGCTAGGTCGGATTCTCGTCGTGTGCACTCGGCAAGGCTCCTTGGGCTTGGCGCAACGCCGATGATCCCAAGAAAGGGCTGACCCTTTATCGCCACTCCGGGAATCTCATCCGATCGCGCCACACCGTCGACAATCCTCCACTTTACCAGGAACGGTTCTGTGAACCTGTCGGACAGTAAGCCGAGGCCGGGAACTATGGCCGTATAGCCGAATTGTTCCGGCTCAATGTCCAGGATTTCGATTTCAACTTCATCGCCCGGTTGTGCGCCCCGCACCGCTATCGGCCCAGTTAGCGGGTGCGCGCGACGTGCGTCCAGATTGATAAGATCCTCAACCGAGCTCCCAGGAAAGATCTGGACGTCGAGCGCATCGCGCGTGTCCAACTCGATCACCTCGCCTGAAGACACATGTGCAATCGGCTGGATATTCGGGTGCCACCGGTTATGTCCAAGCCTGGGATCGGCGGCGAGAGAACGAGATGTGTCGAGTCTGATGTTGGTCACACTTATGACGCTACTATCGCTCCCTGCATCCTGCGTGCTCATTGCAACTGCTCCTAAAGCACCGTCTCCCAATCCCGCGCGCGCACGCCACCATCCGTTTGACTCGTGCTCACCTAGCGCCAGGGCGTGGGCTCGGGCCAGGAGCGGCGACCCGGACTGGCTTGCCGTTTGGCAAGCACTCTTATAATAGGGTCTGTAGGAGCTACCGCGAAAGCCCAGGGTACGGGCCACCATGTCCTCTTTCCCTCGAGCACAGCCCACCCCTCTCCTGGGCCGGACGGCTGTGTTAGAGACTACCGTCGAACGGCTCACGCGCGGTCATACGCGTCTGCTGACTCTTACGGGTCCTGCCGGTGTGGGCAAGACTCGCCTTGCGCTCGAAGTGTTCGACCGGCTGGTCGACCGGTTCCCCGGTGGAGTCACGCTGGTCGACCTGACTCCGGTTCGCGCCCCGGCGTCCGTCCTGCCGGCCATCGCCCAGGCCCTTGGGTTCATCGACTCAGGGCCAAGCCCGCTTCTTGAGCGATTGCAAGTATATTTCTCCGAACGGGGCTCCATGCTGCTCATCCTAGACAACTTCGAGCAGGTATTGCCGGCGGGTCGGGATGTTGCTTCGCTACTTCCTGCCGCCCCAGACCTCAGTATGTTGGTAACCAGCCGGGTCCCTCTCAAGCTGCGTTGGGAGGAGACCATCCGGCTCGCCCCACTCTCCGTGCCGGACCCCAGCGCACTGCTCTCGATCGAGGAGCTGATGAAGATCCCGGCGGTGGCCCTCTTCATCGAGCGCGCCCAGGCCCAGCGCGCCGACTTTGTACCCAGCGACCGGGACAGTCCGCTTCTGAGCCGGCTGACGAGGCAGCTTGACGGCCTGCCGCTGGCCATCGAGCTGGCCGCCGCCAGGATGAGCGTCCTCCCACTTGGTGTGATAGTTCACCGCCTGGGTCAGGGTCTCCAGGCACTTACGTGGGATGCCCGGGACCTACCTGACCGCCAGCGCAGTCTTCAGGCCGCCGTCAATTGGAGTTACCAGCTCTTAGGACCGGAGGAGCAGCGGCTCTTCCGACATCTGGGCGTGTTTGTAGGGAGGGTCTACCTCCATGCCGTCGAGGCGGTTATAGGAGAGGCGGATGAAGATCAGATCTTGGAGGGCTTGATGGCGCTGGCCGAGAAGAGTCTGCTGTTGCCTGCACGACTCGACGACCGAGCTCCCGGGCCGACCTTCAGAATGCTCGAGACACTGAGAGAATATGCCCACGAGCGGCTGGAGGCACTTGGTGAGCTGGAGGCCGCCGGTCGTGCCCACGCCCATTACTTCCTGGAGCTGGCCGAGCGCGCCGACAAGGAGCTGCGCGGCCGCGACCAGCTAGCGTGGTGTTTCCGGCTGGAGAGCGAACACGACAACCTGCGAGCAGCCCTCCGGTGGCTGCTCGATCGTGAGAGTGACGACATCCACGCGAGGGAGGACGGACTTCGGCTGGCCGTCGCCCTCGGGCAGTTCTGGTGGCTGCGCGGCTACCACGCTGAGGGGGTGCAGTGGCTGGACGAGGCGCTTCGGAAAGCTCCTAATGCGAGTCCCTCCCAGCGTGCCTGGGGGCTTGCGCGAATGGTGCATCTCTTGTTCTCCCAGGGAATCGTCGACTCGCAGGGAGTGGTGCATCGGTTGGGGCCTGTGGTGGACGAAGGACTGATACAGCTGCAGCAAGTCCCAGATCGATCTGCGATGACGCTGCCTCTCATCTTTCTCGGTCGCGGAGCGATTTACGCTGAGCGCCCAGCCGAAGGTCTCAGCATGATGCAAGAAGCCCTTCGGCATGCAGAAGCTTTGCGGGACGATTATCTAATTGGCTGCGCCCTGTTACCCACCTCAGTTGGGGGAGGCGACCATCGAGAAGCGGTCGCCATGTATTCCGCGGGGATCTCTCACCTCGAGGCGATGGGCGCTCTTGCGCAGGCGTCCATTTCGAAATGCCATCTGGCGTTGCGATTGACCGAAATTGACGAGCCGGGCCGCGCGGCGCAAGTTCTCGGGGAAGCTCTGAAGACGAGCGTTGCCTTCCAAGACCGCTACACACTGCGCCTCGATGTGGAGAGCGCGCTACTTCTCGTCGGCGACGAGGCAGCCCCAGAGGACCGAGCACGTCTGCTCGGAGCGTTGGATGCTTTGGTAGAGTCCACGGGATTAAAGCGTTCTCTGGAACCATATACGAGACTTAGCATTGCCGATTTTCGCGCACAGATGACGCACCGGGACCTGGAGTTGGACTACCGGGATGGGCGCTCCTTGCCATTCGAGCAGGTGGCAGCCCTGGCGCTGCAGGTACTCGCCGACTTCGAACAGACCCTTCCGGGCGCCGGATCACCACCTACAGAACAGGCGCAGCGAGTGTCTCAGGACAGTCCGTTGACCCATCGGGAGCAGGAAGTGCTGCGCCTAGTGGCCGAGGGATGCACCAGCAAAATCATTGCGCAGCAGCTATTCCTTTCCCACCGAACAGTGGATCATCACCTGACCTCGATCTTCAACAAGCTCGGTGTGGACACACGCGCGCAAGCCGTGTCGGTGGCGACGCGCGATGGCTTAATGTAAGGTTTTCGCCGGGCGCTTTGCCTTGACAACTAAACATTTTGGCGTGCACTCACACTTGACCGAGTTGAAGAGGCAGCGGGTCACTTCGGCATGGTGCATCATGGTGTCCAGCCTCTCGCGCGCGTGCGGTTTCGATAGCAAGGGGCTATAGGGCACTCGCGACCACAAACTGTGGGCCCGTCTTCCTCGTCAGGTCGAAGGCCGCCATGAGAGTACTCCGCGCAGCGCAGCAGTTCTTCCTCTCCCAACGGAGTGTGGATCACCACCTAACCTCAGTCTTCAACAAGCTGGGAGTCGATACCCGGCCCAGGCTGTGGCGGTGGCAGCCCGGGAGGGCGTGGTGTAGTCGAGGTCAGCGCGAGCCGAGTCTTGCGCACGCCGGAGGGTCTGCTGCGGTTCCGGAGCGCACATGCTCGGGCCGAATCATCTCGATCATTGAAACTAGCTCAGCGCTACAGTCGACGAGTGGGGCCGGCTGTGCGTGAGGGAGAGACGGCGCGGCTGTATGCTAACGATTTCGCTCTTGTGGAGACGGCGCGAGCGCGCCAAACACTCAACCCCGTGGCGAGAATCACCGCTGCCGGCATGAGCCACCACACCTGCAGGCCAAGATGTGCCAGCCAGTAGACCACCACCAACGCGGCAGCGACAGCAGCCGCGACCGTCCAGTCGTCTCCTACGATGAAGTCGTACCAGAACTTGAAGAACCCTCTTATATAGTCTCATCTCATGTCGCCTTTCGTTTACTTGATTGGATTAGTCGACCGACCCCGTACGGCCAATACATCGGCGGTCTACGTAGCTCATCGGAAAGTCCTCCGATCGGCCGCGCCCTGGCATTGGATGCAGAGTGCGGCGAACGGAATGACCTGCAGTCGGCGCGGAGATATCGAGTCGCTACAGTGCGCGCAACGGCCATAGTTACCCTCCTCGAGCCGTGCCAAGGCGAGCTCGATCTCCGACAGGCGTCGATTGTCTATGTCTATCAGAGCAGCGTCCAGCTCGTCGGAAAATACAGGAATCCCATCCGCGTCGGTCATAACTAGGGACTCGGCTCCGCACAGCTCAGTCTTGCGGCTAAGCAGCTGAGTTCGAGCGGCGAGTAATGTGGCACGTACGGTATCTTCGTTTCCATGGTGGTCCGGAGAAAACATGTCGACTCCTTTCTGTCAAAGTATTCGGTGTCCACAGTCTTCGACTGCCCAGCCTGGTTCCTCCTGCTTGAGGGAAACCTTTGGGTTGATCGTGTCAAATGTAAGCGCTGCTTGTAAGAGCACCGTAAGAAGGTCAGAAGCTTGCATAATAAGGCCGGCAGCGCGCGCGAGCCCTGCAGCGAGACGGGTCGCGCAGACGGCGAACCGGCGAGACCGATCACTCTCATGAGTGCCACGGCGGAAGCCGATTTCGACGAAATCGGAGGCTCCGGCACCCGATATAGTCCCACGACGAGCCACTCTCTGAGCAGGCGTCGAAGCGGGGATCAGAATCCTCACCACACCTTTGCCTCCGTGGGAGGAGGTTCCACCGCGCAGCTCGAATCATTTGCGGCGCTCGGAGCTACCGCGACGAGGGCCGGCGGCCGCGGCGAAAGGAAGCGGAGCACAAGAAGAATCAGCCCTGTCAGAATCATCGTGGCACCTGTCAGCAGAACGCGCAGCAACAGGAACGTTGCTACTGCTTCGGGCTTCGTAGCTCCAAACGCCAGCAGGGCTCCCGCGCCCCCAGCCTCGGTCACGCCTACGTCGGTCGGGAGGGGAATGAGATCCATGGCGAGGATGGCTATCGCGTAGACTACAAGCGCCACACGCAGGCTCATTCCAGGGATGTGAACGGCACTACCGAGCAACAAGATGTCGACGGACGCGACTAGGAGGTACAGACCTGTCGGCAGGAGTGCGGCCCGAAGAGTCCGAAGCGAAACCAGGGGCAGCGCGTCGACGAAGAACGTCCGGACGCTGTTCAGGAGGGTCAAGAGCCATCCAGGTTTGCGGATAGATACATCCTGGCCACGCTGCCGCGTAATCAGCCAAAGGACGGCGATCACAAGAAGATAACCACCGAGGACGCAGAGGATAGTGAGCGGCAGCCAACCCCACCCAGGGACACCCCACAAAAGGACCAAAGGAATGGCAATCATCACCTCGAGCCCTGAAACTGCAGTCGTGGCGATTATCGATTTGTACGCCGAAACGCCAAATTTCGTGAGCAGGTAATCCTCAACATACACACCGCCTGGCAGATCCTTGGAGAACTCGCCGCTCGCCAGAGCCAGGAGGAATGGACGCCAACCGATCCGTACACCTTCGAGAGAAAGCAGGCTCCGCCACTGCAGTCCCCTACCCATCAGGTAGGGAATGGTGAGAACCGCAACAAGGGCGTCTGTTTGCCACCCAACGCTGGACATGAGCCGCCACGCAGAGGCCGGGTCGCCAAGAGCAATCACCGAGGCAAGTATCGCAAGTCCGAGCACGGCCGACAAAACAGACCGTGGGTTGGAGGCGCGTGAGAGAACACCCCTTATCGTTGTTCCCCGCTGACTGCTGTTTCTGGGACGGACCCTGCTTAGGTGACGGTACCGACAAGATGGCCTCTCTCGATTGAATCAGCTAGGAGAGCTAGGATAACGCGTTGATCACCGAAGATGTATACGCTCACGTTCATCGGCTACAGGCGTTAGCTGCGGGACCAATGATTCACGAACATGCCGATCAGCAGGCCGGCGACCGCCGCCGCGGCTGCGACCCCAACGGTCTCGATAACAGTACGCAACAGCGCCGTATGTGCGATGCGCGCTCGACCGATCCCCAGTAGCACCAGCAGCGAGCCCGTGACGACGACTGAGACGACGCGAGCCGTGCCCAGCGGCCAGATTGCGAACGGGATCACGGGTATCGATGCCGCCAGAAGATCCGAAGCGAACATCCAGGTCGCGTGCCCAGTAGGGGAGTCGTTCGCAGTCTTACTGATCTGCAGGTCAAAATCGCTTTCGAACTTCAGCAGTAGTGCCGGATCGCGCCTGAATGCCCCGAGAATCGTGTTGGCCTCTCCCAAGGTAAACCCCTGCTCCGTGAGGTGCTGCCGGGTTCTCGCCAATTCCTGTTCGGGTTGCGCCGAGATCCGGGCCTTTGCGGCGGCCAGCTGGGCCCGAGCCATGCCCTGCTCGGACTCTATGTCCAAAAATGCCCCGGCCATCATGGAGACCGCCGCGGCAACGGCCCCGGTGGCGCCGGCAAGGAGAACGGGCGCCGACCCGGTTGAGCTGGCCGCCACACCAAATACCAGTCCAAAGATGGAGACCGTGCCATCCTCCATGCCGAAGACGATATCCCCGATCGAGGAGTAAAAGGAATCCTTGATCTTATGCCAGATCGGCTCCCCTGATGAAGAGGCGGTTTGCCGCTGCACGGATGGCCGTGAGCTTGTCACGTCGGACATATTATCTCGGGGCCTTATGCCTAACACGATTTGCCGGTCTCATAGGGCACGCATGCTCTCCTGTTATCGGGTTTTAGGTCGTTGACGGTGTGAACAACACGGCGCATCCGCCTGTTCTGAGGCGAACGCGCCGTGTTCTTAGTTATGAATGGCCCTGGGAGGGCTGTAAGCTGGACCGCACTGCTTTCTCGCCATGATTCAGGCGATAGGCGAGCGTCAGGCGGGTCACGCCGGCGAAGATGGCATAAAGCCCGATGATCCAGATGATCGACAGCGCCCCGGAGCGTGGATAGATCGCTACCAGCACCCCGAAAGCCACCGACAGCACACCTGCTAGGCCGAGCATCCAGTCCCCCTGCAGCTCTCCGGCAAGCTCGATTGAGGCGATGAAGTCGAAGATACCGACGGTGATCGCCCAGAAGGCAATGACGTAGACCAGGAACAGGGCAGTGATCCCTGGATAGAGGAACGTTACCGCACCGATAGCGATACCGGCGAGCCCACCAAGGACATAAGGGACCCAGCTGGTCTGCCGGTCGGCCATCAGGTTGAGCCCAGCACCGAGGGTGAAGGCGCCTTCTATCAACGCGAAGGCGCCGAACAGTGCCAGCAGGGCGACGAAGGTGAGCCCCGGCCAGACCAGAGCGATCACCCCGAAGGCGACGGCGGCAACACCTCGCAAAGCGAGTAGACGGTTATTTCGGACGAGCGCATCATACATGTGAGACCTCCAAGTTTTCTTCCCGCCGTTGGTTTTGAATCTATGTTCCGGCGGCTCGATATCACCCTAAGAGGCAACTGCAAGAGGACCGTGAGAGGCGAGAGCAAACCATAAGACATCGGGAAGGAAAGGAGCGACCCGCACGAATCATGCAGGTCGCTCGTTGGCGGGGAAGACGAATGAGAGTTGTGTGACCTAATCGAGACGCTTTGAGCTTGAGAGCCAGCACCTGCGAGACCCCGTTCGATTGGCTGAACAGCTGTACGAGTTCGGCGCCGGTGATGAAGCCGCATACATTGGCCTTGTCTGCTACGCCGCTTGCCGCGGCGGCCGGGTCCAAGGGTCATGGCGCCATTCACGAGGTGTTGTTAGAGGAACAATTGCCCGATGAACACGAGGCCGGAATTCGTGCCGGTAAGAAGACCAACCCAATGGGAATCAAGCTGCCACGGCCTCGACGAAAATCACGTTCGCCGGCTCCAGGTGTTGTCTTCGTTCAAGGTCAGCCTGAGAAAACACCAGATACACGTACTGTGAGTCGGTGTCCACGTCTTCGACGATCGTAACCGGGAGGAGGAGGTTCGGCCCACCGAACGGGTCCCGATTGTCGATCATCATCCAACCGGTCGCAGGATCATACCGGCTGACGGTGCCGAGGTCGACCATGTCCGAAGTGAAGACACGCGCGCCCACGGCGACGCGCTTCTTGAGCTTGTGGATTTTCGACCGCTCGACCACGACTGGAGAGCCGTCGTACCCACTTGCCTCGATCGTGATGGCCGCTTCCTTTCCGCCTACGCTTCCGATCACGGTGAAGCGGGCCGGCGGGTCCGAGTACCCACTCTTCAGCTCATCTCTTGACAATGACAGATACAGCTCACGAGGATCGATGTTGGTGATGAGGCTGAAGGGGATGTACAGATCCCTTGAGGCGAAGGGGTTCGTCTGGATTAGTAGGTAGCCATTCGCCCGGTCGACAAAGTCGACGGTGCCGACCTTTCTGCCATCGTTGTCGTACACGGTCTGGCTTATCGCTATTGTCTCGCCGATGTCTTCAGTGATGATTCCATCGATGTTGGCCATCTTGAGTTCCTTTCTGCAGGTTGTTTACTGCCCATTCGGTCCCAAGCACATCTCGCCGGAACCATTCACCACAAAGGTAGAAGGACGGTGCAAGAGGACCGTGAGAGTTTGGAGACGAGCGCAAGAGGTTGCAGCAGTCCATGCCTCTCACCCCCTTCGATGTCACTGACAGGGGGCCAAGCCAGGCGCGAGTGATAAGCACTCCTTGCAGGACGGCGGGCCGAAGTCAGTGGCAGCCACGTCCGTGGTGCGGCTGACGCGCGATGAGGAGAACGAGAGGCATCACTCGGTTACGCCCGCAAAATAGCCGCTGCCGGGTGTATGCATCAGGCGGCCTGTTCTTGACCTTCATCTTCATCGGCGCCATCGTCGCTTTCAATGATGCTGTCGTGGCCAACGGGCCATGGTTGATCGACCGCACGCATGCTGGCTCGTCTTGCGTTCCACCAGTCCGTCACGAATCTCCCGTATCTCCTTCCACCCGATCGAGAAGGGACTGCGGCGCAGACTCCACCACATCAGAATGCATATGGCGAGCAGCGGCGTCTCGATCGTGGAGACCGCACTCGTTACTAACGTAAAACCGGGAATGCCGATTCCCAGGACGCCTGCTCCTGCAAGCGACTTCGCCGTAGCCAGAGTGCCGGCGCCGGGAACGGGAAGCGGTAGACATCCGACGATAGAGCTGAATATCAAAAGCAGGCAGAGTTGGGCTGGTGAGGCCGGCAACCCGACCGACATCAGCAACAGTTTGAGCTGGAGCATCGCGACAGCCGTCGAAAGGAGGGTGAGGCTTGCCACCGTTAGCGCCTTCTTCGTCCCGCAGCTCGACACCATCGACACCCCCGTCATCACTGAACCGGTCGTCGCCATCCCCCTCTTAACTAATTTGCCAGTTCCGAACTTCCTGCAAACCCGTAGCCCAACCCCGGTTATCCTGCCTCCCGCCAGAAGCAGCAAGCACAGCGCCACCGATTGGACGACCAGCCCTGACATGAGTACTCGCTGCCAGACAGGTAATACCTGCGAAGCCAGAGGATACAGCACCAATGGAAGCAGCGCGGCACGGTCGAGCATGTCCGCACCAAGAAAAACACCCGCTGACGATCGCCACGGAGTGCCGTTGACACGATGAGTCAATAGACACCGCAGAGCGGTCGTAGTGGGGGCAAACGGGATGAGGTGTCCGAACCCGTGACTGACAACTTGGACGCCGAAGGTTTCCTCAAACCCAATTGGCCGGCACTCCGAAAGCAGCACAGTCGTCCGTCCCGCCCGGACCACCTCGACTACCGCGCCGATTAAGAACGCACCCGCGATCAGGCCAATGTTGACATGTCCGAGTACCGTCAGCACGTGTGACGAACCGTACATCACAGGCACCACGATAGCAGCGGCGACAATCGACGCAATCGACAGCAAGATAGCGGAAGCCCGTCGGCCTGTTGCATTGGTCACGGCAGTGATCTTCTCCCAGCGGGTTGACTTGATGCCAAGGGTATCGGTCCCCCGAAAGAGAACCGTGAGACGGGATCGAGCTCCGCAAACGCAGCTCCGGCTCAGATTTAAGCCCCTCTATCTCGCCTTCCTGGTCGCTTCGAAAAGCTTCTCAGCTGGAGCATAGGTCGGGCCTGGAAGAGCCTCGTTAGACATCGGACGCTATCGTAAGAGGCGAACGGCACCTTGTGCGATATCTGGGAACCGCCGTGTGGTCCGAACCGAGTGGCTCGCATGCTAGACGGATGTCTTGTTGATCGTCCGGGCTCATAGGCGTCTAGCGTTCATCGGTAGACCAGCCTCGAGGAGGTGAACGGTAAGTGACTCTTTGAGTTGCAAGTGCCGTCAACAGGGGTAGTGGCACCCGGAATGGTCTGGCTTAAATGCTGGTGTTGTCAGCGAAGGAAAGAGCGGCCACGCATCATCTGATGCGTGGCCGCTCTGTGTTGTAGGGGAGGGAGGATGTGGGCTGCGGCAGGCTCCTTCTAGTCGGCGACCTCAGCTTCGACAAAGACCACATTCGCTGGCTCCAGCTGCTGCATCTGCTGCAGATCGGCCTGGGAATATACCAGGTAGACGTCGTGAGAATCCTTGTCGACCTGCTCGGCCAGCGTCACCGGGATAAGCAGATCTCGCTTGCTCGACAACACGCCTTTCTCAACCATCATCCAACCGGTGGCCGGATCGTACTGCTTGATCTTGCCGATGTCGGCCATATCAGAGCTGTAGACGTGCCCACCGATTTTGATATGCTTCTTCAAGTGGTCGATCTTGGCTTGCTCGACTATCAACGGGGTGCCGTCGTACCCGCTCGCCTCGGTCGTGGTCGCGGTCTCTTTGCCGTCGAAATCCTCGACCAGCGTCGAACGCGCGGGCGGGTTGGCGTAGTTGCTCTTCAGCTCCTCCTTGGACCGAGACAGGAACAGATCGTGGGGATCGATATTGGTGATGAGGCTGAAGGGGACGTAAAGGTCCCTCCCCGAGAACGGGTTCGACTGGATCATTGCATACCCGGTCACTCGATCCACGTCGTCAACCGTTCCCACCTTCTTGCCCTCGTTGTCGTAGGCGGTCAGACCCACAGCTATGGTGCTTCTGATGTCTTCGGTGATCATTCCTTCTACATTTGCCACGGTCGAGCTCCTTTACCTGCTTGGTGTTTGTTGTTGGCTGGATCCGGTGCAGCTCACCGGCCAGACCCACCACCAACGTAGACGCCAAGCGCAAGAAAATCGTGAGATGCTGGGACTCAGCGTAAGATGGGCGAGTCCTCAGTCAGCTTTCGGTTGTCAGTGTTCAGTCGACGGTCGCACACGTCGTTACCCGCACCACTGAGCACGACGACCGGATGGGTCCGGATCCAGGGCGGCGCCGGTCCTCAGGAGAAAGCCGGCCTGTGGCGATTGCGTCGGAGTGCGTCCATCGTCGCACGTGCTTCACATTCGACGTCGGGTAACCAGCCGGGAGTCACGTTGCACGTCAGCGGACGAGACAGCGAGGTAGACCTTGCGTTCTTCCCGGTCGACCATCCGGACGAATTCGACCGGAATCACCATGTCAAGCTTACTGAATGCGCCCTTCTCCACCAGCATTTCTCCCGCCTGTCGGTTGTACTCTTTAATGCTCCCCAGGTCTTCCATTTCAGCTCCGTAGACACGAAATCCCGGTGCAATGTGGTGAGCCATTTGACCAACCTTGGCCGCATCTACGATAACGGGAGCGCCGTCATAGCCGTTGGGCTCGCTCGTGATCGCTCTCGAGTCGTCCTCGCCGGTCAGGGAATCGATCCTCCGCTCGACTAGGGTGGATCTCGGGGGAGGACTGGAATAGCGGCTTCGCAGCTCGTCCCTTGACCCCTCCACGAAGACCTCCCGGGGATCGATGTGCGTGATAGTTCTGAAGGGAATGTAGATGGCATTTTCCCTCAACCCGTTCGACCGCACGACCATGTAGCCGGTGACCCGATCGAAATCGTCTACGATCCCAACCTTTGTGCCGGCGCCGTCATAAACGTGCAATCCGAAGTCCATGAACTGACGGACATCTAGTTGGATGGTACCTTCATCGTTTGACATTGTTGACCTCTGTTGTCGAAGTGTAGGATTGGCGCTTCGGTTCGATGCCGAGCAGGCGTCGCGCGTACCAGGACCTCCGCGGCAATCCCACACTGAGGATGCGCACTCTATAAAAGAGGTACGTGATAGACATCGAGGCTTCCGTAAGATGCATGCCGAATCGAGCAAACCGTGTCCTACCGTTTACCCTTTATCGCCTACAAACCGCTGAGCGTGGTGATCAACAGGCACACGGCTGCTGCCGCCATGCCGATACAGGCAAGCCACACAAAGATGGTGGACAGCCATCCGCTGCGATACTGTCCCATGACCTTTCTACTCCGGCCTATAAGCGCCATGACAGCGATGATCGGCGAGGCAACGACCCCGTTGATGACGGCCGCGACCACCAGCATCTTGATGGGGTTGATGCCGACGAAGTTAATGGCGAGCCCAACCAGCATGCCAAGGGCAATGATGCCGTAGAAGCCGCGCGCCTGATTGAGCTTCAGGCTCAGGCCCTCACTCCAGCCCGCCACTTCCGCTATGGCATAGGCCGAAGATCCGGCGAGAACGGGGACCGCCAGCAGTCCGAGGGCGACGATGCCGACTGCGAACAGGATCTCCGCAAGGGTTCCCGCATGGGGAAAGGTGCGGACCAAGGGCTCTAGTGCTTTGGCGGCGTCTGCCGCGCTGTTGACGTTCGTCACTCCGCTCGTGTGGAGCACCGTCGCGCCGACGATGATGATGCACCAGCTAACGAACTGCGAGGAGAACATCCCGAAGGCATTGTCGATCCGGAGGTCGCGGATGAACCCCCAACCAATTCTCGGACGTCGGTTTGCCCCCAATAGGCCGCGTCGCTTCTCCTCCTCGACCTCCTGAGAGGCCTGCCAGAAGAACATATACGGGGTGATCGTCGTTCCAAGAACTCCGGTCAGAATGAATAGGTAGGCTGGAGTGAACTCCAAGTGGGGGACAAAGGTAGCTCTGAGGATAGTGCTCCATGGCTCTTCGACCACGAACACCGTCACCGGGTAGGCTAACAGCGATACCGTAAGCCATTTCAGGATCTTGACGTACTTCGCGTACGGCATGAAGATCTCCCGTGCGACTATGGAGATCGTGAAGACCAGCGTCAGGACCGCGAATGGCAGCGCCACGATGAGCTGCGCGGCGGCCGCCATGGCGCCGATGTCGGCTCCCAGATTTATCGTGTTGGCCACGACCAGTAACAGGACCAAGGAGCGCGCCAGACGAACGCCGAAGCGGTCGCGCATGACTGCCGCCAGACCCTTCCCGGTGACGGCCCCAATTCGTGCGCTTGACTCCTGCACCGCAGTCATCAAGGGCAGAACGAAGAGCGCCGTCCATAACAGTCCGTAGCCGAACTGAGCGCCGGTCTGCACGTATGTGGCGATTCCGGATGGATCATCATCCGCGGCTCCCGTTATCAGACCCGGACCTGCCTTGCTGATAAGCCCGCGAATTCCCCCCATCTTCTGCGGGTCAGGCGTCTCCGAGCTGGAATCCGATGCCTCTTCGGCGTCGTCCAGCCCCCTTGCTGGAAATTGCTGGATAACGTGGGGCGGTGGCTCGTAATCTGGATTTGGCGCGGCCATCAGCTTCTCCTTCGGACAGAATGTCCATTGCGTGCAGTGTGTTTTGATCTGTAGGTGACGGCACGGGCCGGTCAGAAGACGTTCTTAAGATGAGTAGTGTGAATGACAGTTCGTCAGTCGTCATTGACTTTGCGCGTGGGACGGCGCTCAGACGGCCACAGCAACCTGCTCGGATTCCAGCGCACGCCTTGCGCGGCTGACCGACAACCGTGAGCACTCGCCGCTGGTACACGCGGCGGCGGGCTCGCCCAGCTTCGGCGATGACCGCATCGCGAATCAGTGGGCTGATGAACGTGTAGGCGTCGTCTTCGCTGTGCTCGCGCAGCAGCCGCTCGCGCACCAGCACATCGAGAGCCCTCAGGCCGGTGTCCTCATCGACCGCCGCTACCTCAATCAGCCGCTGATCCGTGAATCGATCGTTTAAGACGGAGGCGGCGACGAGCAGATCGGACTCTAGAGGACCGAGACGGTAAAGGCTGGAGCCGATGAGCGCCCGGCATCCGGACAGGAGCATCCTCCTCAGCCGCTCCTCACAGCCCTCATCTATGGACTCGGGGACAGCGATAGCCCGTCCGCCATCGGCTAGCGGCCGCACGTGCAAGACTCCCTCTTCTAGGAGCATTCGCAGAGCCTGGGAAAGGCAGAGAGGATTTCCGTCCGTGAGCCGCGCCAGCCATTCCGCAAACCTAGCTAGGGTGCGATCCGGAACAGAGCGGCCGTCGCCGGCCGTCAGATAGCGAATCATCTGCTCGACGTCAGCCACCGGGAGCGAGCCCGGCTGCAGACGAAGCGTTGGTGTATCGTGCTGCAGACCGGCAAGCCATTCATTTAGCTCGGGCTCACAGGCTCGGTTACGGCTGCGCACGGTCAGAATGACGAGAACGGATATTCCGCTTTCAGTCCACCGACGTACGGCGTACCGAACAAGATCCCGGGTAGCGGAATCGGTCCACTGGACGTCGCCCAGGGCAAACACGAGCGGTTTCCGCTCGGCCAGCGCCTCGCAGAATCGCGTCACCGCTTCGAAGAGCCGGCCGCGCCGCAATTCCGGATCATCCGTGAGCTCCGGCAGATCGGGATAACGCTCCCGGAGCTCCGGAAGGAGCGACGCGAGCTCGGCCAGCCAGAGGTCGCCGAGGAGGTCTTCAGGAGCGTTCTCCTCGTCGACTCGGCTGCGTAGCGCCTCAACCAGAACACCGTAGGGGAGCTCGCCCAGCGTCTCGAACGCCCGTCCCGAGATGACATCGGCTCTATGCGCCACAGAGCTTGCGAACTCCGACACCAACCGGGACTTTCCAGCGCCGGCCTCTCCCTCCACCATGACGACCTCTGTGCGTCCCGAACGGGTGCGCTCTTGGGCCGCCAACAGCCTCGACAGCTCTTTTGATCGACCAACGAACGGCATGCCGCCGAAATCGAAGTCACTCGAGCTGTTTGATGGCGCGATCCCCGGTAAATCACTGGAAGTGGCAGCGCCCTCGACACGTTCCAACAGCGCGGTCATTTCATCACCCGGTTCCGCATCGAGATCGACGAGGATCTCCTGATAGGCTTTCCATTCTCGTCGGGCCCCTAACCTGTCTCCTGCCAGAAGATGCATTTCTATGAGGCGGTGCCAGGCCAATTCCTCGTCCGGGTTTATCCTGGTCCAGTGGCTCGAGCGTCACGATCGCCGCCGCCACGTCCCCGTCCCGGGTCTGGATCTCTGCGAGCCGTGCCAGCAGCTCTGCCTCCACACCGAGCCAGTGAGCGCGCTGGCCTTCAATCCACGTCTCAAACTGCGGGGCATCGGGAAGAGTGACTCCGGAGAGGAAGAGACCTCGGTACCGGCTGACAGTGTTTTCAAGCTGTTGCCTGGCGATGACGTCCCCGGAGGATTGCCGGATCAGCCGTTGGGCGTCGGCGAGAGCTTGAACGTCGAGGTCGAGCGGCGCGGAGGCATGAAGGCTGACGGAGTCTCTGCTTGCCTTTAGGATTCGCTCGGACTCACTTCCAAGAGCCTGCCGGACATAGCTCAGCGTCGTTCGCAGGCTGGCACGAGCGTCCTCGACATCCGCATCGGGCCACAGCAGGTCTGCAAGCTGCTCGCGCGGATGCTGACCCTGCTCGACTGCCAAGTATGCCAGGAGGCCCAGAGTCTTGCGCGTTCGAAGGACAATCGGAATGCCGGCAAGAGCTGCACACGGAGAGCCAAGCAGGTCGAGGCGAAGTATCGCCGAACATGCGGCCTTTGCCGAAATCGGAGCGACTTCCGGGCGGTGGTCATGATCGGGGGACTCGATCCCGTACCGCTCGAAATATAAATCCTCGTTGGACACTTCTTGGACTACCATGCTGTTCCTCACTTCTCCTTCTGCATCCGGACTTCCGATGTTTCACTGAACTTCTTGGTTACAGCCTACGGTTCTGGGCTTGCCGTGACATCGGAAGAAACACCCAAAACTGTCGCGACTAGGCAGGTATTGAAAACAGAAACTTGCATGGGCAGAACTACCTACTACCTTGACAGTTACCTATCAGACGCACTCTTCGCTCTGCAGGCGTCACCCCCATGCCAGGCGACCGAGACTATGATGTCGTCTGCGGTCAGAGAGAGAGCGACCGGAAGAAAACCTTCTTAGCACGCAGCTGCATTGGAAGCAGGAAGCCAGCATCAAAACCCCTGCCTTTCACCTGAGGCAAGGGTAAGTGATGCATGGGCACTCTGTTGATCGGTTTGTTCTTTTGCTTGTTTGCCACGGCATCTTCTTGAATGTGACGCCGTGGCGAGGACTCGGTTACCAGGACTAACCTTGGCCTGGCGCAACCCAGGTTCGCCTGGATTTCAGCTGGTCCAATAGCGGCAGGTCCTCAAGTTGATCGAGGATGGTTAACCAGTCAGCGTAGATATCTACGTGTGTAAGCCGGCCGTCGCGCGCACTGACAAGCATGCATCCTTTCCAGGAGATGCGTTTCGCGGCAGGGCCGTAGGTGTAGGGCTCATACGTTCCGGTAGCCGTCAGCGAGAGTGCCGCGCGGTTTTCGCTCGAAAAGGCGTCCGTCACCTCTATATAGAGGTCCGGAAACGTGTTCCGATACGACCAGACGTCCTTAGCTATATCGTCCGGTCCTTCAAGGTCTGACTCATCTAACTGGCCGCTCTGGACGGCCTCGCTGGAAAGCATCGCCCGGAAACCAGCCCGATCGCCCCGGTTTAGGGCGTCAAGCAGTGACCGAGACGCGTCGAGAACATTTTGGTTGTTCACTGGTTCCTGCTGTTGGGTTCGAGACAAATCGTGCCATGAGCGCGCAGGGCGAGCCGCCACATTTCCCGGCAGCTCGCCCGCGACTGCCCCGTACCTAGTAGGTAACGAAGATGTTGTTGATGACGTTGCCGACTCCGGGCGCGCGCCAGGCAGCGTCTTCAGCCTCGAAGTACTCGCTCCAGGTACTGACCGAGCCTCCTAACTTGGCTGTGCTGCCGTCGACCGTGACGGTGACGTTGTCGTCGAGCAGCTCGGCATTACGTGCAAAAGCATCAGCTATGCTGTCCGCGACATCGTCCGCTACCATATCCGGCGGCGTCACTGTGATTTCATCCACGATGCCCAGTACGCCGGCGATCTGGCCGGCATCGTCCTCGGCCGCTTCTCGCTGGTAGAAGTATTCGAGGTTGCCGCTAAGTGTGACGAATCCGTCGTTTACGTCTACGCTGATTTGATCGAGTGGCACGAGCATGTCCAGAGTCAGCGCGCTTATGATGTCCGACTGAATGTCGGCGTCGCTCCGCTCTCCATAGGCTGCGGCGTCCACCAGGATATCGTTTGTGACGCCCCTGACGCCGGCCACCCGGTATGCTGCGTCCTCAGCGGCGTCCTTGCTGAAATAGGTCTCCGTCGTTCCCGACAGGGTTACCTGTCCGTTCGAGGTGTCGGCCTCTATATCGCCGGCGGTTACCGTAGGATCCCAAGCCAGCTCAGCTACGACGTCGGCGGTGATGTCGGTATCGGTCTTCATTTTCGTTGCCATACTATGCTCCTAATTGATGTAGTGGGTCGCGATCGATGGTGCAAGCCTTTTGAGATGTCTGTTAGCTCGCGTGTTCTCCTTTCAAGAACAAGCGTACGTTTGAACGCCTGGCAGCACATCGGAAAAACTACCGTTTCGCGCCCTCAAGGCGAAAGTGAAGACGTGGGTAGATTACCTATCCCATCTACGTCTGCGACAGCCATGCCCGCCCCACCCTACTCGTGGGAAGCGGGGAAATGGAGTTTTGGCGAACTACCTTCTCGCCGTCGCCTATAAAGCTTTCGGATCCTCCGGCGGGCTTAAATGCTCGAGCACCGTGAGTAGCTCGTCAACCCCTGGGTTGAGGAGGTCCGGGTACGCCTCACTGAAGCGGATCGTGCCGCTCTCGTCAATAACGAACAGTGCTCGCGCACTGACCTCCTCCTCCTCTCGGTACACCCCGTATAGTTGTGAGACCTGACCTCTCGGAGGACCGTCCGAGAGGAGGGGAAATCGGACCCCGGACTCCTGGGCGAAGGCCACCTGACACCAGACATGGTCCACCGAGATGCCCACTAGCTTTGCGCCGAGATCCTCGAACTGCGGTAGGAAGTCCTGGTATAGGATGAGCTGCTCTCGTGAGACCGGCTCAAAGGGCATGGGGTGGAACACAAGAACCATACGTGAGCTGGCGTGGCGCCGCAGCTGCAATGTGTGCCTGGGGCTCTGTTGCAGCGCGAAGTCGGGAGCTACAGTACCGGGAGGGAGGGGTGTGACGCGACTATTCATGAGACAGGCGCACGGGTGCGTTTGAGGGCCAGTTGACTCGGCAGGCGCGAGGAATGGGGTCGGTCATGTCGTACGCTTCTTCTCAGTGAGGGTTAGGCGTGAGCTCATCGAAATCGGTGAGCTTTGAGGGTGGCCCGAGCGAAATCGGTGACCACATCATTACCCTACGCCGTCAACGGGTGAACGACATCGGCTCTACTACCTATCCATGCCGCCGCTCCCGACCAGCGGATAGGTTAATTTACCTATAAGTCTTCGATCTACGCTTTAGCTACCTGCAGGGCGTCAATCGTTTGTCACTGCACGTTTTGGAAGAACAACATGGCCGCCTCAGACAAGCTTTACAAGCTCGCGGACCGAGCTAACCAGGCTGAGCAAAGAGCAGCAGCCGCACGGCAAGAGGCGAAGACTGATGTAGAGTCTACCGCGTCAGAACCGCAAAGCCAGCGATCCCGAGTAGACCACACTAACCACGATGGAGTCAATGCCCAAACGGACGTAAGATCGACGTGGCCGCACGATTACCGCGACAGCGTAGACCGTGGTTAAGAGTACGCCGAGACTTGCTAGCTAAGCATTCTTGTTGCCAAGCGCGGCATGATCGGTTTACCGGCGAAGATATCGGCGACGAGAAATCAGAACGGATATCGAAGAGCTAAGCCAAGTACTGCAGGCGTACCGACGAAAATAGCCAGCGCTCGGGAGTCGAGGCGGTTCGACAAAGTGGTCCCAAAAACCATGTGCCTGACGATGCCAAGCGTTCGTCTCGTTTGACCCGAGTAACGGCAAGAAATTCGCCCCAGACGACTATTGATAATGGTAAACAACAGGCGTATAATCGGACCACTATGTCGAAGGAAGTAGAGGTCAAGCCCGCAGGTGGCATCGAAGACGGAGTTACGATTATGGGCATGCTCGTCAACTTACAACATCCGACCCTGACTCTCGTTGCCGGAACTGAGCCACTTGCAACCGTCAGGTTGGCACCCACTGGTGTCATCCTTCATGCACGAGCGCACGAGTCCGCGGCCGGGACGAATTCAGGCCAGCTGAAGCATCAGTAGTTCGTGACGGCACGGATCTGCCTCCGCAATCGACAGAATCACAAGTTCCCGCCGAAGAGAAGGCCCAAGCAGTTACGCTACACGGCCGACTCAAGAACGCTCCGCGGGCCGGCAGGACAGACAGCAAAGAGGCGCCAGCGGCATGGGCTCGGTTCGCAGCTCACCAGGACAGCGAGGAGATTGCCCACATGTATAGCGCCACCTTTCACAAGCACGCGGCTGAAATTGCCCTCAGATTACCTGCCGAGTCCTCACTTACTGCCCAGGGCTACCCTCACCTCAACGAAGACCCTGCTTCCAAGCGCATGGACACACTCTCTGTCATCAACCTCCTCAACTACCCTGGCAAGGAAAAATAGGAATCCTAGCCAGCCTTGGGTTCGCTGGGACCCGCGGGCATCGGCGCTTGACACCAGACTGCGCTCAGTCTCGCGGGAAGCTCTTTGGCATTCGGGTCAAGGATCGAGACGAGCGCCTTCGCCGTCCTTGACTCGGCTTCGGATCACTTCTTGACACCTTCGGGTGCAGGGGAAATGCTGCACCCTCTTTCAAAGGAGAAAAGGATGGATGGGAAAACCATAGACGATACAACCGCACACCTGTTGCTACTACGAGAGCGAACACGAGTGACCGATGCCCTCGCACAGTATGAGCGGGCAGTTCTCGCGGTCGCCGAAGCATTACATACGAAGGCCCCGGAGCAGTCCGACGCCTACCCCATATCCAAGTCCCTTCGACAACAAGAACCGTCGCTTCTCGTGTCAATAACTGAGGCATCCCGACTGTTGGGCATCAGTCGAAGTGCGCTCTATCAGCTGATGAGTCGTGGGGAGATTGAACCGATCAGAATTGGCTGTAGACGTCTAATTCCCAGGAAATCACTCGAAGCGCTTGCTCAGATATCGGACTAGCGAGGGTCGATATTCAATGACATATCTCCTCACTCGGCTCGCTGATCCCCCACCATGAAGGACATCGCCGTAAAGACCCCGAGACTCAGCTCCAACGACCAACGGGCGACCATCAAGGTCCATCAGGTCAGGCTAGAGATCCGTAGTTGACGACAAAAGGGCTAGCGGAGACCTTGCGCCGGGAGGCGACGGGGGACTTTTCGGGAATCAAAGGGACCCACTACCATGTCGCCTACGCTGTACTTCTGCTTCTCGAACAGCCGGCGGTCGACGTGCGGTTCTTTCAAGGCAATGACTTGTTACGAACGCCAGTTCCGGCGCCCGAAACGGTATCTCCGGGCGAGACCACTCACATGGTTGCCTCCCTGGAGTTAGTAGACGCATGGATTCAACTGAAGTCGAGCCCTAGAGCGTGGACTTTTAAGAGGCTACTTCGGGAAGGCGTAGTTACGACCTTCCTCGTTAACGCTCTTTGGTCGGAGGCGAAGGGCCGGACCTGGTCGACTGAGTTTGTTTCGCCGGGTCCGGTGAGAAGGGCGACCCTCATGTCCGAAATTAGCTCGCTTGAGGCAGGGAAGCCAAGTGATCCGTTGGCAGGTCAGCTTAGTAAAGTCGCGAAGGTTGCTGCCGAGCTCGAGTTCCCCGGCGGCGCCGATCATCTGAATCGGCTCGCCTGCGCCCTTCTGACACAACTCTCTGAGGTCAAGCCGGTTACAACGAGTGACCTTCATGTGCGGCTGATACGAAGTGCGGAGCGGCGGTCTGTAGACGTGGACACCGCGGATGGAGCAGTGAACCTACTTATCGGCACAATGTTGTCTTCCTCTGCTGCCTCAACCATCGGGCCAGCAACCTGTATCTACAACGCGGACTGGGTTGCGGAGACTGTCCCCTACCTCTCGCGAGACGCGGGTCAACTCCTGACCGATCCTGTCGCGGCATGTCTGAATGCCTCTGCCACTTGGCTGCCGCCCGGGGCCAGTCGTGGAGCAGGCGTGGTTCGCGTTGCGGCTGAGGAAGACTTTCGGAAGTTCCTCGTCTCCGAACAAACAGTCTTCTGCGTCGTCGGACCGACCGGTAGCGGAAAGACCTGGATTGCCCATCGATGGGCACGGTCGACAGAGAGACTCGCTGTATTTATTCCTTGGCGGCAAGCCTCGGTGGGGGGCGCCGGGGTTGGCGAGATTCTGAGGCGGGCTCTTCTACAGCCATCTGGCCCCATCTGGGAGCCTGATCGGTTCCGACTCTGGTTTGCGAATACATCGACCAATACGTTCGGCAAAAAGCCACTCCTGATCCTGGATGATGTCGTCCCAACGGGAGAACCAGACGAGACCAGAGCGTGGCTTGCGCAGTTGGCGGTCGAATGTGCGACCACGGGGATTCAGCTTGTGCTTACATCACAAGACCAACTTTGGGATCTCTACCAACTTGGCTCCGCGATTCCGGATCGACTCATTTTCCAAAGGCCTGTCGGAAGCCACCTTAGGTCCGCCCCCCATGGGTCAGCGCGGCCAACCACCTCCACCACCACCAGGGTGTCCAGCTTCAGCCGTTCCGAGGCAAACGAGCTCATCGACTCCGTCGTCGATCAGAAATCCAGGCGTCAGATTCGGTCATTCGTTGTTGGAAGGGCTGGACCACAATTGCGGCTGCCATTCTTACTCTCCCGCTACCTTGAGATCTTTGGGGATGCGAGCGAAGGTGCGGGCACGCCTAACGCAACGGCCGACAGGATTTTGGATGCCAGATTCGATCACATCGTTCAGTCTGTCGCGCGTAATCTTGGTTGCCTACCTGCCGACATTCGACTTCACATCGAGGAAATTGTCTCGGACTGGCACCTTGGGGATGACCAGATTCTGTTCTCTCGAGGCCTACGAGATTGTGAGGTTAAGGCTCCCGGCACGGGTGCAAGGCTACTCGCCGCAATACGAGCGTGCGGACTGGTTACTCTTGCTGCTCCGTTTTCAGCGGCTGAACCGCTGGTCGCAGACAGAGTGGTCGCAAGGCGGTTGATAGAGCAGAAACAAGGCGGCTCACTCGAAGCGCTTCGCCACCTAACCCCAGCAAGGCACTCAGGAGTAATTCAGGCCCTACTTCGGGCCGCACCGCTCGCCGATGCGCATAGCTTTGCGGAACATCTGCTCAACGACCCAGGTTGGGAAGACGCCGTGTGCCGCGGCCTGCTCGAGAATCCCGAGTCAGACCAGCGCACAGTAGCTCTTGTCGCCACCAGATCACGGCCGCTGTCACGGTCCATCATCGGGAACCCAGCCTGCGAGGCTCTCGGAGAGCTTGCAGTAAGGTCAGCGGTCGCGCGGCACTGGGTTGAGACCGCATTTCTTGACGCGGACCGGTTCGAGCGGCTCCGAGGCGAACGCATGATGCTATTTCTCGCGCGGGGCGATCTCGATCTAGCCGAGGTATCTCTGACTGAGCGACTCCGGCGGGCCCATGTGATTACCGACGCCAAAGTACAGGCTGAGTACATCGAGGGCGCCCTATACCCGCTCCTTGGGGTATTGGACGGAGAATCAGCAGATGTTCTGGATCGCCTTATCGCGTCCTTCCCGAATCTCCTCGGGAACGAGGAAGCCCGAAAGGATCTAGATCGAGCTCGCGGTGCGGCTGCCGCGTCGGGTGAGAACGAAGTGCTCGACTGGACACTTCTCATGCTGCATGACGCCGATCCGTCGAAACGCCTTCAGGCTGCGAGGTCACTCGGAGTTGTTAGCAGGGAGACCATAACCCCACCGATAGGTGACGCGAACTTAGATTCCCTGCGATCGGAGACCGACCCGGAAGTAGTAATGGAACTCCTGTTCGGAACTCACCTGCTAACTGAGCAGAGACCGCGCGATGTTCTGGACGTTATCGAGCGGCGGGGTTGGACACGCGCCAAACCTTTCAATCCGGTGACCGCGATGGCGATAGCGGTAGCTGGCGACGCGGCCATCGCCGATCCCAACAGAGCAGCAGCTCTTCTCCCTGGGATAACTGATTTTGATCCACTCCATCAGCCACTAATCGCCGAGGCGGTTACCTACTCTTGGTGGCGGATTGCCAAACTGATTCCGGAGATTGGTCGTAAGGAGCTAGGTCGGATTGCGAAGCTCACGGGAGCAGATTGCCATGACGAGTGGATCATATTTGTCAAGCAGGCGGCACTCGTGGCGTTGCTGGCTCTGGAATGTTTGGACCAGGGCTTCGAGGACGGGCTAGACGGGCGATATGGGCCGTATCGAACGGGAAAATGGCACATATTCTTAGACATTGATCCCCTTTCTAAGAGCCACGCTGCCGCGCTGGGCGCGAACGCCGATATCGTCGCGGCCGCCATCGCTCAGGTTGCTGAGGAGGGGCGCCCACCCTTGTCCCACAACTTGGCGCCTTGGGGACCGCTAGCACCGGCACGCCGTGTCTGTGCGGATCACTCGAGAACGCTGTTGGTCGAAATGGCGGTTGCTAGTTCAGACCCTCCAGCATTCGTTTCCGCTCTTCCTAGGGACCGCACTGCAGCAGAAGCTGCGGCGCGCATACTGTCAAGCAACACCGGTGCACGGGAGATCGCAGCTGCTAAGCGGATCGACAAGGAGGTGCGTGAGGAACCAGGTGAGAATCGAGAGGTCCTGCAGTTACGATCCGCCCTAGCCAGACTTTCCCCGAGTCCACGCCGTGCCTGGATCCGGTACAGAGACCGGGTGAGGATCTCAATCCCGGGGGACGAGCTATCCGTGGGATTTGCCGCCATAACGGACAAACGTCTGGAGACGATGATTCCGCTACTCGAGGCCGAGTTCGACCGAGAAGAGGCATTGCATACGGTCTTCTTCTGGCGACTTTGCGCCCGCACGTGGCAAGGGGCACTTATAGCGCGCGTCTACCACCGAATGTTCGTCCCCGATCCCGTTACGCACGACGAGGCGATGTACCTCGTCGACGGAACGATCTGCGCGCTCAGAGACGAGGCAACACAGAGTCGATCCTCCGCCGCACACCTGGCCGCCTACTCCGCCATCCACGATCGTCTGAACGGCGAACTGCGTCCGCCTCCCTCGATGCCGGCTCACGGATTGCTGCAGCGATCGCTCTTTGCCGGCGTTGAGCTTCTCCAAGTGCGCTCGCTCGATCACCTGATCGAGCTGTCTCAGAATGGAGAAAACTTCATGTGGTGGCCAAACGTCCAAATCACGCGGGGCATGGTCGGCCGTAGCTCACCTGGCGTTGTTCCCTACCCCTTTCCCGGCAGTGAGACTTGCCGCTCTTGCGTCTTCGGGAAGAGAAGGTGACTTCACCGATATCATGGGACTCATGCTCAACTCCCGTCTGGCGGCAGACCCGCTGGTCAAACGATTCCGTCATATTTGCCTGTACGGCTCAGACGAGCCCACTCTGCGCGAGCTTAGGGACGACGTCATCGGGGCGCGACGTGGTGGAAACCTTGACTTGCGTCTCAGATATGTCGCCGGCAGCCTCTGGCTGCGTCTGGGTCGACCTGATTTGGCACTACAATCGCTTCGGGTATTCCTCAGGCACGTCGCGGTTGAGCCAGCCGTGCGGGCACTTGCACTCTACGACATAGCGTGCTGTCATGCACTCGAAGGTCGCCCGGACAATTCTCGGGTGGCCCTGACCGAGGCTGTGTCCCTCGGATTCTCGGACGCGAACGCAGCTATCTCCGGCCACGACTTGAGTTCCGTACGAGGGGAACCGTGGTTCTCGGCAATCATTGCCGACATGCCACCTCAGCCCTAACCGGTTGTCCTAGTAGACTCTCAACTCCGGGCGATGCCGTTTCAGCCGACCGAGTCGCGTGTTTCACCTGGGCTTGGGCATGCGGGACGTCTACTGCTCTGTTCGAGCCACATTATGCTCGGCCCCCTCGAAGTCGTACAGATTCTTGGGGATTCCAGCCCTTAACTCATCGGCCGTCTCGACGATGTGCCGTATAGTACCTGAGCCCACACTCTCAATCCCCTTCGTGAGCCGATGCCGCCAGAATCTTGTCGTAGAACAGCAAGAACACTTGATCCTGATCGACGAGTCGGAGGAAGTCAGCCCCGATGGTCCTCCTGTTAGACGTTCGTAAGGTCTTTAGACCGAGCGGATTATCAAGCCGGTCGTAGATTCGGATCACGGTCCTTATAACTGGCGCCTTCGGGTGCTGGTACAGCTCATGTCGGATATGCACCGGCACCCGCCCGTGAAGAGTCGCGATCTCCGTGGCCGGCAGCTTCACAACGAACACCGTCCCTTGGTTGGTCTCGTGCATCAGGCACGCTATATCCTTCGTCTGCAGAAATCGCTCTGGTTCCGGCGGCAGAGCCGCCGGTTCGACCGGTTCCTGAGGTTCTGTCTTATAGTGCTGCAACTTCCCCAATGACATATGAAAGGGATCGTACCGCATTCTTGCAGATTGTCAAGGGCAGTTGAGTCGAGGGAGTTCGCCAACCGCCTAGGTCGAGACCCATGAGTGCGCGTACTCGGGGTCCGGGGAGCGGCGGCAGTACCAGCTGGAAAGCGTTGCCGCGGAATATGTCGCCTATTGCAAGCTGGTTGTCGCCCATTCGCACCACTGCAAGACCTGAACTGATCTCCGGGAGGGCCGTTGCGAGTGAGAGGAATGTTGCGCCGAATACCATTCCGTCTATCCCCGCACGATTGCCGAGCTGCGCGCCACTTGCCCCGAGTACCACGCCGGCCGCTTGAGCGAAGGCCGACGCAATCGGGAACACCGAGAGCACCCGCCACATCGGAACTCCGGCAAATGACGCCGGATGATGTGCGCTCGTTAGGCGCCGATGCGGACGACCGGGTCGGCTTCCCTACATGTCAACCCGCCACCCGCGCGCCGGAGTTTACCTTCTTTTGGCCCCTTCTTTCCCGCCCGCCATTAGCTCTCTCCAGTCCTGAGCCTCGATCTTAACGCCGAAGTCTTGAGCCGCCGCCTGTATCCGTTTCCAAGCAGCGTCTCGCTCGGCGTCCGTAACTCCCTCAACTTGATCGAACCGCGCCACGGCATTGCGCACGTGAGCCGCGTCATGAATGGGCTCTTTGCGCTCGTCAGGAAAAGCGAACTCTTCGGCCGGCAGCTGATCCTCATAGTGCGTGCTCATGCCCTCAGGGTGAGATCGATAGCGAGGATCGTGGCTGGCCAGTTCCGCCTTTTTGATATTCTGTCTCGCCGCTTCCTCCTGCTTTTCAGCGGACATATACAGACTCCTTTCATGTAGCTCTCATGTAGTTCGTTCGAATCATGATGTACTGCCGCACCACTAACTGCCAGTTTTCCATGAGGGCTAGGATTGCCCGGGTGAGAGCCTCTCGAGCAAGCCGTCGCCTTCTTCGCCCGCGTGCGAGGGGGCGCCGGAACGAAGTGAATCATAGCAGGAACGACTGCTGCCAGGCAGATGAAGCCACGTCATGGGCGATTGCTGACGCCGGCCCGAGCTTTCGGCAGCAAGCCTCCTCGTTGAGGCCGTTTTGCCGCGGAGTTGGTGGTTGTTACTTTATCAGGTGCGAATGGCCCCTCCCCACCGCTCTGGGGTGGAGCTGCGGACTTGGCTTTCCACGAAGCATACGCTTGTTTCGCAAGGATGTGGAGCAGACCGGCTGCTGGCACCGCGAGGAAGGCCCCGAGAATGCCGGCGATCGGATAGCCGACCAGTACAGCCGCCATGGCTTCCAGTGGGTGAATCCCTACCGACTTGCTGTTTAACCTGGGGCCGATCACGTTAGTTACCACTTGCTCAAAGATGATGAAGTATCCCAGCAGTAGGAGCGGGACCGGCATTGACGTGAAGAGTAGCGCGATAGTCATGGGCAGGACGTAAACCAGGATAGGGCCAATCACCGGTAAGAGCTGCAGGAAGAAAGTGCCGACCCCGATTACCAGAGCGTACGGAACGCCCAGGACTGCACTCCCAAAACCGGCCAGAAGACCGGCCAGGGCAGCGAGAATTACCTGACTGCGAATGTAACCGCCGAGGACGCTGTCCACGCTTACCAGGAAGAATTCCGCCTCTTTGTGATATGCGTCCGGCACCAGAGCAATCGCCCCACGGACCATGCGGCCGCCATCCGTGACGAAATACACTGAGACGATCACCACAAGAACCAGGTCGAGCAGCAGGGTTGCGGTTTGCGAGAGGATCGCGGCAGTGTTGCCGAGCAGGTTTGAGGCCTGGCCCGTAATCTTCTTGATGGCTTGTCCCGCCGACTTCCGCACGTTGATGGCCACGTGATGCTCGTCGGCCCATGTTTGGGCGTCAAGCACCAAGGTCGGAGTAGTCGAAACTGTGCGGCGCAACGAACGTGCGGCCGATGCCACGCTCGCCGCGTCCGAGATTTCCCGGGTGGGGAGGTAACGAACGCCCGCGCGGGTTTTGTCATCTGCTCGCCTGTAGCTGGAGGCCAGCCGTGCAGTCAGCGCCCGCATCTTGGCGAGATAGCTAGGAGGAATACCGGCTTGAGGCTGCTGTGCCGTCCCATTGTGAGTCGTACCATGACCCGGCGATAAATTGACGGAAGCCGCTTGCAGCTCGACAACGTCACGCTGCAAGACCTCGATCTGCATCAAGATCGCACGAGCGCGATTTTGTTGAAGGACGGCCGAGGAGGTCGAGCTCCGGTGCACTCCCATCTCGTTCTCGACGGCCCGGGCTTGATTCTCTGTCTGACGCAGCAAGCGGAGCGACGACGCAGAGGGCCGGTTTATGGACGCGAGCAGCGAGGAGCTCTGCATTACCAAAGGCTGAAGGAGCATAACCACGAGGATGATGAATGCCGCCGCCACGCCGGCGTATACCGCCAGCGTCCCTGCCCACCGCCTCCGTAACAGAGCGCTCGCTTTGTTGACTGCCGGGCTGAGCATGTAGGCGAAGATTGCACCCAGCGTGAATATGACGACAACCGTGCCGAATCGCTGCAATACCTGGAAGAGAATGTAAAGGAGGGCAACGAGAGCGAGCAGAACCAGGAGCACTGCCAATATGAGCGCTACGCGCAGAAGCAAAGACTGCCGCCTCGTCGGAGAGAGTCGCCTCATGATTGGCCCTGCCTTCTAGGCGGCCGCCGCCTGCTCGCTCACCGGAGATGGGCGGAGGAAACGGACGTAAGCCCAGGAGGCGATGCCATATATAGCAAGGAGGCCAAAAATGGCCAGATCGCTTCCCGGCCAGCTGACACCAGCTCCCTCGGCGGCCCAGAAGGTTCCAAATGTCGTCAGCAGCAGCCCGACCACGAACTTGATCCAGTTCTCGGGGACGCGGCTGAGCGGACCCTGAACTACAACGCCAACCGCAGCTGTCAACACGACGGCGGCTCCGGCGCCCACGACGGCCGGCACCATTTGTCTGGCTGCCGCCCCAAACGTGATCACGATGAACACGACCTCCAGTCCCTCCAGTAACACGCTCTTGAAGCTCAGGGTAAAGGCATATGGGTCAAACTTGGTACTTGCGGTGCTGCCGTGCGCTCTCGCGGCAGCCACCTCGCTCCTAAATGCCTCGCCTTCGTCATGAAGCGGTTTGTAGCCTGCCGCCCGCAATATCGCTTTGCGAAGCCACTGCAAACCAAAAACGAGCAGCAGTGCTCCAACCGCGAGTCTCAGAGCGTCGATTGGAATACTGCTGAGAGCAGGCCCCAGAATCGCGGTTATCGCTGTCAGGACTGCGAGGGCCGCGGCCACGCCGACCAACGTCCAGCGCCAGCCGCGCGTGAGTCCGACGGCGAGCACAACGGTAAGAGCTTCCACTGTCTCGACCGCAGAGGCGAGGAAGCTGGGCAAAGCGACGAGTATCCAGGACATATGAGTGTCTCCTTGATAAGTACTTAGGTGTTCGGCGTTGGGGGCCCGAGGTGCGGACGGCCGATGCGGAAAGGAGGTCGAGGGTCGAGACGTCTCGACTGCCGCTTGACCGAAGGCACGGGTAGGTAGGGTGGGGGGCGCGTCCGCCTGTTCTGAGGCGAACGCGCCGTGTTGTTAGTTATGAATGGCCCTGGGAGGGCTGTAAGCTGGACCGCACTGCTTTCTCACCGTGGTTCAGGCGATAGGCGAGCGTCAGGCGGGTCACACCGGCGAAGATGGCATAGAGCCCGATGATCCAGATGATCGACAGCGCCCCGGAGCGTGGATAGATCGCTACCAGCACCCCGAAAGCCACCGACAGCACACCTGCTAGGCCGAGCATCCAGTCCCCCTGCAGCTCTCCGGCAAGCTCGATTGAGGCGATGAAGTCGAAGATACCGACGGTGATCGCCCAGAAGGCAATGACGTAGACCAGGAACAGGGCAGTGATCCCTGGATAGAGGAACGTTACCGCACCGATAGCGATACCGGCGAGCCCACCAAGGACATAAGGGACCCAGCTGGTCTGCCGGTCGGCCATCAGGTTGAGCCCAGCACCGAGAGTGAAGGCGCCTTCTATCAACGCGAAGGCGCCGAACAGTGCCAGCAGGGCGACGAAGGTGAGCCCCGGCCAGACCAGCGCGATCACCCCGAAGGCGACAGCGGCAACACCTCGTAAGGCGAGTAGACGGTTATTTCGGACGAGCGCGTCATACATGTGAGACCTCCAAGTTTTCTTCCCGCCGTTGGTTTTGAATCTATGTTCCGGCGGCTCGATATCACCCTAAGGGGCAGCTGCAAGAGGACCGTGAGAGGCGAGAGCAAACCATAAGACACGGGAAAGAAAGGAGCGACCCGCACGAATCATGCAGGTCGCTCGTTGGGGGGAGGCCGTTGCGGGTCGCCGTGGAGGTAGTTTTCTATCCCCGTGGTACCGCTGGACGGCGGTAGATGGGATCGAGGTAGTCTAGGCCTCGGTTGTAGTTAGGAGTGTGGACAAACCAGCGAACGAACCGGAGGCGAGCGAGCTCTTTTTCCGTGAACACTTGTTGGGATCCCTGATAGCTTAGGCGTAATGAGAGGAGCGCCCTGCGCTCGGCACCGTTGAGACGCGGTGAAGTGCTGGTCTTTGCGATTCGGCTGATCATGATTTCCTCCATCCGCCGGCGTTCGGTAACCGGCGGTGATTTTCTCTTGAGTGGTCGTCTTGATAACAACCTATCGCTCATCCGAAAGAGAACCGTGAGAGGAGATTGAGCTTCGCAAAAGCGGCTCTACGCCAGACCGAAGCTTGAGTCAGTAGAGCGAACCAGCGTAAGCCCCATGCCGAGCGCCAATAAGTGGGAAGCAGAGACAGAGCCCCCTGTGCCCTCGTGCTGGCAATCGACGATCTGGATGCACGCTGGCCGTGAGGACTGGCGCCATCAAGTTCAGGGCAGTGCCAGCTCCCGGATCGGATATCCCGGCCCATCGGTGCCGGAGAAATGGTACTGCATGTGCCGTAGTTTCGAGGGAGAGCAACGTCTGTACGCCGTCAGTTGGTGAGATGGCGATCGCCGTATCGCAGGTCTCACCCTACGGGCACGAGGGGATGGGACCCGCATAATACGGTCGTGTCCGACGCGGGCAATGGGAGCTTCCTTCCTACGAGGTCGTCCTGCTAAAACGGTTGCTCGCCCTTCCAGGTCACGGAGTTTACGTTCTCCTCAAAGTCACCGAGCTCGACCAGTGGCGTATCCGCCGGGTTGGGTTGCGAGTCGTTGCTTGGCTTGCTCTTCTGATACGGTCCCAAGCCAATCAGGACCACAGCCAACGCCATGCCTGATCGATGCAAAGACCAGCAGCCGGTCATGGACCGACTGGCCATCCGCCGGCGATAATGTCACATCATAGACGTTGCCGTAACCGAGGTTGTAACCAAGGCTGGCATCAGGAACGGTATACGCTTGCTGAGCGTCAGGAAAGTGTGCTGACTGCGCATTGACTGACGATCTGCTGGGGGCCAAGGCCGTTGGCCCTGGCCCCAGTGAGGGACCAGCTGACGTCAGACCCGTCGCTCAACGTTCCGCTCCATGCTATTGACGCGGGGCCGATATGGGAAGGCTGGACGTTAGCGGTGGAATAGTTGAGAGAGAAGCCGTAGCGAGAGCTCGTGTACCGGCTGGCAGCGGGGAGTGGCCCTTGTCTCGGCGGGGGAAGCGTGCATTGAGGCGGGACGCAGCCGACCGGGCCGGATTGGAGGAGCTGAGAGATGACGTTGAAGATAATCGAGAGGATGATAAGCAGGACGCCTCCAATAATCCAGATAAATAGCCCGGCGCGACGAGGGGCAGCGGCCGGTAGAGCGGCGGCTAAGACACCCATCAGTTCCTCCTAGATTGGTTCTTGTTGATTGTGAGTTCTGGTATCCGGATTCGCAGCTCCACGGATAGCTATCCCGCAGTTGGGGCAGAAACCGTTGCGTGGGGCCGACCGTCCACAAAAGGGACACGTGGTAGCCGGTCCCTGTCCTCCTTGACCGGCGTCCGCGAGCAGCATGAAGTGTAGGGCCATACGTACCCACAAGAGCAGAACGACGGCCACTGCTACGTATATGAGAATGGCGCTCGTCGCGTTGATCATCTCCACGTCGACGATGCCCAGCCCCACCTGAATCGCCGCCGCGGCGGCGATCGCAGTCCACAGGCTCGTAACCCAGTTATACCCGGGCAATGACCGTCGCTCCCGTCGATGTAGCCACAGAGCGGCGGAGGCGAGACCCGTCGTTCCCACGTCGATGAGCGGGACGAGGAGCCCATGAAGCAAGCTACGCAGTGCGAACAGTGTGCTGCCGTCTATAGCGATAGGTCCCGCCTGCAGTAGCGGAGCAAGATATACCAGTGTCGAGGCAAAGACGAATCCAAGAGCGGATGCCGCGCCGAATGCAAAACCGTCGAGCGCGTCGTACTGTGGCCGCGTAAAGCGGAGAATGACCGGACCGGCCAGCATGAGAGCCTGTGCCAGCAGCGGAAACAGCACCGCGACGAGCAGAGTTCTTCCGGCCGGTGCGCCAGGGGCCGTGGCATTAAGGATCAGTGTCTGGCTGACGAAATGGCCCGTAAGAAGGCTCCAGATTGCTCCAAGCACCATGCCGACGCCGGCAGTCACGCCAATGGAGTAGATCGGCTCATTTTCGTAGACTTCAACTTCATAGAGATAGATACCGTAAAGGATGGGAACCGCAGCGGTCGCTCACCGCGACAAACGGCCCGGTGAGCCGGAGGTAGCCAAGCCCTACGAGAGCCAGTGGCAACCACAAGCAGTGCCAACCGAAACGGCGCGCTGCGCTGCTGCGGCAGATGCGGGAAGATCGCCGATGTCACGGCCGGTTGGAAGACGTGTTCGCCTGGATTCGCCACGAACGCATATGGGCGCTCGGCGGCATGCTTCCTCTCGCGGAGACCGGCACCGCAGGCAGCACAAAATTCGCCGGAAGGCACCGTCTTGCCACAGTTTGAGCAGGTTTGGCTGTCGCTCATCTCTTTCCTCCGTCGTACGCCACCAGATCGCGCGCCAGATTCCATGCATTAGGAGTGCCGAGACCTGTGGCCAGATCGTAGCCGGGCGTCGCCGGGTAAACCAAGTTGTCGCCCATCGTCACGTCGTGGAGTGGGGCGTACTTCGGCGCGCCCGCGGCGAGTGCGTAGAGCGCCGGGTTCAAGAAGCCCGCTACCGGCCTCCCATGCTTCCGAAGGTACTGGTCGATAAGTGCAGTAATCGCAGCCCAGATCGGCGTCGCCTGACTTGTTCCTCCTGCCTGGGTGAGCTGGCCGTCGATGACAATCTGAGATGCTGTCAGCGGATCGGCGTTAGCGGCGACGTCGGGGACCTGCCGGCGGTTACTCGAGTTGTATGAGTTGGCGACCCCGGGACCCCGCTGCCACCATGGACGGGGGAAGTAGGCGCTTAACCCTCCGCCCGAGCCTGCGGATGCCCCCGCATTCTGCCATGCCTCCTCTCTGAGCCACGACGAATTACGCTGCAGACTGAGCGAGGTCCCGCCCACTGCCGTAACACCCGGGCCCGATGCAGGGACTCGAGACCCCGATGTACCGCGGCGACGGGGCCGCGCCCCAGTCTTCGTCGAGGCACGTGTATGCCCCGCTGTCTCCGCTCGCCACAAAGACCGATTCGCCAAGCGCGTCCGCCTGAGTGAAAACGTTACTTTCAGCATGGACTCCTTGAGACCCTTCTCCCGTCTCGCACCCTCCGAGGCTAATGCTGATAATGCCACGTGGATTTGATTGAACTGCCTCGCTCTCCGTCTGCAATATGTCTGTCTCGCTGCACGGAGAGCCGCAGTTGTACACCACTAAGCGGGCTCTGGGAGCGATCTCGTGAGCGACTTGGAGGTCGAGGTCCGCCTCCCCCTCCACATTCGACAGCGAGCCGCCTGCAGCTATCCGCGGGTGCATTGCCGGCAGTTTGAAGTGTTGCGTGAAGGCGTCGAGATCACCCTGACTGAAGCCGTCGATCTCGATAAAGGCAATGGTCTCGCCGGCCCCGTTGTAGCCTCGAGCTCGGAGTGGGCCAATGTTGTAGGCAGCAAGCAAATCACTCGGACGGAGGCCGCCAACAGGTATGACACTTGTCTGTCGCGCCGGGTAGTTCGAGATGTGGCCGGCGCCGGCAAGCGCATCGACCAGCCCGGAGGGAATGACCGGATCGGTTGGTGAAGCGTAGTAGCGTCGGCCTGACCGCGCGGAATAGTCGCGCACGCCAACTTTAAACACTCGGTCAATGGTCCGCGCTGGGCCACTGACCGACAGCCAGCCACTCCCCGGCTGCCACGACGTGGCGATACCTCTGCGTGTCAGGAACGCTCGTGCAGACAAGGCGGCACGGGTGAGACCACTTGACCGATTGGCCCACTGATGAGGCGACTGGTACTGGTCGAATGATTGCGATTTGGGGTCGTACAAGGCAGCGGCGCTGTTTGCACGTCCAGCCGTGAACGGAATGTGAAGCACGGCCGGAAACGATACTGTTTGCGAATTCGGCATCGGGCCTAGGTCGCGTGACAGGGCGAGCAGTGCGTGGAAAGGATCGCTGGGGGCTGCCCGCGAAACCGGTGCCTCTCCGTACGTACTCTTCACTGCGCCAATGGACAGGGCGATCAACGCGAGGAGCACAATTCCCTTCGCCGGTCTTTTCATTGTCATTTCTCCCGATAGCGCTCGTCTTAACCTTCGAACTCCGCTACGGAGCCTAGGCTCGTGCTCGTCGATCACGTTGAGAACCAAGATGCCGGTCTTTTCGGCGCAACTCACGCGATTTTTCGAAGAGAGGAGAGCGACCGCGCCCTTGTTTGGAGCGGGCCGCTCTCGATGTTGGGGGAGGACTGGGTTGTGGCAGGCGCCTGCTATTCGGTGACCTCAGCTTCGACGAAGACCACATTCGCGGGCTCCAGCTGCTGCATCTGCTGGAGGTCCGTCTGCGAACACACCAGGTAGACGTCGTGAGAATACTCGTCGACCCGCTCGACCAGCGTCACCGGGATAAGCAGATCACGTTTGCTGGACATCAGGCCTTTCGCGACCATCATCCAACCGGTGGCCGGATCGTACTGCTTGATCTTGCCGATGTCGGCCATATCAGAGCTGTAGACGCGACCACCGGTTTTGATGTGCTTCTTCAGATGGTCGATCTTGGCTTGCTCGACTATCAATGGCGTGCCGTCGTACCCGCTTGCCTCGGTCGTGGTCGCGGTCTCTTTGCCGTCGAAATCCTCGACCAGCGTCGAACGCGCGGGCGGGTTGGCGTAATTGGTCTTCAGCTCCTCCTTGGACCGAGACAGGAACAGATCGTGGGGATCGATATTGGTGATGAGGCTGAAGGGAACGTACAGGTCCCTTTCCGAGAACGGGTTCGACTGGATCATTGCATACCCGGTCATCCGATCGACGCCGTCAACGGTTCCAACCTTCTTGCCCTGGTTGTCGTAGGCCGTCAGACCCACAGCTATGGTGCTCTTGATGTCTTCGGTGATAATGCCCTCAAAATTTGCCACGACTGATCTCCTTTTACCTGCTTGGTGTTGTTGTTGGTTGGATCCGGTGCAACTCATCAGCCAGATCCACCACCAAGGTAGACATCAAGCGCAAGATGATCGTGAGACGCTCCGACGCGAGTGCAAGAGGGACGTGGCAGCAAGAGCCAGACATGCTTGACCTACCCGCGATCGCCCGTATCCGCTAGTTGCGGCAGGGCACTGAACACCCATTACGAATGCGGCGGATACGGCACCTGAACCCCATCACAGCCCATGAGGTCACGACGCTCGGCGTCGAGAGTGGGAGCAGGTCCCGAAGAGTCGGACTACGACTACGAACCGTTCCTGAGTCGGGACCAGCTCCTAACCAACGCGCGTCGGCATATCGTCCCTGTTCGCCACCCACCACGCCTGCTAAGGGCTGAGACCCAGGTCGGTCGGGACCTGGGGCCTGCCGGCATATCGGAGGACTAGTTCACGGCTCTTCGACTAGACCGGTAGCTGACCACCCTCGAAGGCCGGTACCGGCCGCGTGACCGGAGTCTTGTCGTGGGTCAAGCCAATTTCCGACTCTCAGGTGTACATGAATGCAGTCCCGTCGTGAGCAAGCTTGATTGTTGCCCGCGGGCTAGATCAGCGGTAGAGGTAGGTTACCTTGCCGTCTTTTAGGTGAATGGCGCCAATGTACCCGGTGGATCCGATCGTTTCGTCGGAGATGTCGCTGGCGTTAGTGAACCCCACCTTCCGTAATGTACGGGAGATTTCATTTTCAAGCGGAAGCCCGTTGAGTGGGCTCCTCCATGCGACGCCATTTACCCTCACGCGTCCCGCTCGATTGACTGAAGCTCTGTCACCGAACTCAGATTCACCCGACTCGCTCCTCCGGCCGCTTGTCGCTGGAGGACTCCCTCGTGGTCCTGGGCCGCACGCTTCTCGTCCACCCAGCACATCGCTATGATCGTTTCTCTAATGACTCTCACTGATTCAACTCGCGTTGGTTTGTTTCCTCTATTCGGCTTCAAGTTGTGCTCCTCTGGAGTGGGTCGAGGATTCTGCCTCGTCGCCCGCGTCGTCACTCGACTACAGCAGCGGACACGAGATTTGCTCTTTCTGCCATCTAGACCTCCCGTTTAGGGGCTGCTTTTCGTTGGCCGGGGAGAATTTGCCTTCTAGACGCGGGCTCCAGCCCGCGACGGCACAGATCCTGAGCTTCCGCCCTCGCCGGCCTCTCGACCGAGGTCCACCTCCCGATAACGGTAAGACGGAAGGTCCGGTTGATCGACTTCTTCCCGCTGGAACGACGCATCGAAGAGCGCGATGTGACCACACCAGCTGCAGGAGATGATGATGCATGGATACAGCTCGCTCTGCTCGGACCGTTTGATACCAAGAAGGCCGCCCTCTTTCATCGGCTCCAGGTGTCCACGGGAGCAATAGGGGCACAGATCGCCAACTCCATCGCGCCGGAGCGGCCGGTCCGAGATCTCGGACGAGCGGCTTCACGATTGGAACGCCTCGGCCCGGTCCGATTGAGGAGTCACGGATGGCGCGTTCGTCGCAACCGACTCCGCGAGGGCCTGTTGCCCTTCAGCGACCTTCTCCCTCAGCCCGCGGCGCTCTCGCATATTTCGGAACCTGCCCGGCACCACCACCGCCCAGGCAAGGAGCGCCCCCAGGAGGGCTGCCAGAAACAGCGCCAGCACCATGGGCGCCGACGGCACACTGAACATCAAAAAGTGAAAGGTGACCCGTTGTGTATTCTGAGCCCCAAACACGACCACAACGGTCGCGCAAGCGATCCCAGCGATCAGTTTCAGTGAATTCATCTGTTATTCCCTTCCTGCTATGTACGGCGTTGAACGTCATCCGGTTACTGGGTCGGCAGCGCCCGGGCCACGCAGGCCCGCGCCGATGAGCAGAACGAGCATCAGATAGAGCCGGCCCAGAGGTACCAGATCAGCGAGCCCGACCATGGTGAACCGGACTGCCGTTGGGACCACGAGCCGGTCGGAGATCCGCTGCGGCACGGTGAAAATGGTCCAGGTCCGGTCGCGCTTTCAATCGGCTCCAGTGAGCGGACCTTGTCATCAGATATATACAACCGAGGGGCGCCAGATCAACGAGTGAGAACCGAAGCTGCCACAACTGCACCAGCGCGAAGATGGTCGCCGACCCCAGGGCTGTGACCGCCAGCAGACCGTTTGCGTTGCTCATCAGATGATTCGGCGGGGCGGTAAAGATTTTGTGGAGGGTCATGCAGCAGGTCCTTACGAGGGAGCGACTATTTGCGACTCGGAAAGGATTCCGGCACGGGCACACTCGTTAAAGTGAACCCTTACCTACCGTCCCTACAACATACTAACTGTTACTACGTAAATTAACAAGTTACGTGTTACAATAGCGCGTGAATATCGTCAGGGGATTGGGAGATGGACGAACCGGATAACCGCCTGTACACGGTGAGCGAGGTTGCCGAGTACTTTCGGGTTGACCCTGAGTCAGTACGCCGCTGGCTTCGCGATGGGAAACTTCTCGGCATCAACCTTGGTCGCGGACCCGGCTGGCGTATTCGAGCTGCGGACCTCCAGTTATTCATCGATGACCGCCACACGAAGAAGGGCGAACGGCCCGCTGATCTCGACTCCAACGACGACTCTGACCCAGTGGAGCAGGCAGTTTGACCCCTCACTTGACGATCACGGGGTGACCTGGCGACCGTCAACCGCCCGACCCCAGAGTCGGTCGTAGCTCAAAGACTCGGGCTCGGCTCCTTTGAGCCGATAGGGAGAGTCTTTCGTCTGCAAACATTGGTCCAACGGCATGGCAGGCGCAACGGCGCCGTCGGTAGAGATGTTGAATCCGAGGACAGGATCGTGGCGGTTCGTCGCCGGCCTGGCGGAAGCGGCCACCGGGATGGCGGCGACTTTCATCCACTGAGGTCGGCATAGAGGCAGCATACAGCGTAATAACCGTTCAGGTGATATATTGAAACATCATATTATGTGAAACAACATTTTACAATCAAAGGCTACAGAGCATGGGTGACGACGAAGATCAGCTGCTCACCGTTCGAGAGGTCTCTGAATACCTGCGCATCGGCCAGGAATCAGTCAGGCGCTGGTTGCGCGACGGCAAGCTCACCGGGGTAAACTTCGGCCGAGGCTCGGGCTGGCGAGTGCGACGGCGCGATCTGACCCAGCTGGTCGAACGCCACCGCTCTTCGGCACTTGCCGACACAGGCTCCGCTCCGCCTGCGGCTACCGACGTCCTCGTGACCTGTGTGTCGAAGCAGCCACTCCAGAACCCACACACCGGCGTCACGCATCTTGGGGACGCGAGTCGCAGCTGGACGCGTGAGGAGGTCATCAAAGACATAGAAGATGGAACCCACACGTTCTACACCCTTGTTAACGGGAAGCGGTCCGACGTGGCCATCTACGACGGTCCGTTCAGTCGGTATGTGAGAACTCGGGCAGATAGCCACTGGGACGACAGCCTGCTTGCCCTCAGCGAATGCGTTCCCGCCGGCGCCATCACCGCGGGTGTGCCGTACCTCGTGCCTGAACCAGACGCACTAACCACTGCGAGCAACGGGAAAGGTCAGAAACCGTGAAGACATACACAATGACCGCTTCCAAATCGCATGGTTCGCTTTGGTGGGTCAGATCCCTGGGTCGCCGAAAAGCCGGGCCGGCGGGAGCGGATCTGTAGAGTATTGACCGGTGGATGGCTAATCCACGCCGTCATTAACGGGCCCAGCGCACAACGCGGAAACCCCGAAAGCCCTGCTATTTGGAGCCGATTCCGGCGGGCGGCTGCCGGCTCGATGATGCAGTCGAACCGTTTTGCGGCCCTGGCGCTGCCGGAGCGAGCGCGGAGCCCAAGAGATTGGCCGCGGTGGTTAGTCCCTCGAGCTCCGACGGCACGACGAACAGCTTGTTGGCGGTGCCCTCGGCGATCTTCGGAAGATTCTGGATGTAGAGATACTTCAGGAATCTCGGGCGTTGGATTCGAGCATCTTGGAGCGATCCTAAAGACGGCGTGACGGCCTCAGCCTGCGCCGACTGGACTTTGACAAGGCCTTGGCGTCGCCCTCCGCCTGCAGGATCTCGCTGCCTCGCGCCCTCAGCCCGGAGAATGGCCGCCTGCTTCGCACCCTCAGCCTGCAGAACAGCAGCTTGCTTGAGTCCGTCGGCTCGCAGAATTGCCGCCGCCGCTCGCGCTCGGCCTGCATCTGCTTCTCCATCGCATGCTGCACGTCATCGGCGGGAGGATGTCTCGCAGCTCAACGCGATTGACCCGCATTCCCCACTTTTCAGTGACCTCATCCAGGAGCCAGGCGCATCTTTGCGTTGATTTCTTCACGGCTGGTCAGGGTCTTGTCAAGGCTTAGGCCGCCGATGACATTTCGCAGAGTCGTGACCGTTAGCTGCTCCATGGCCGCCAGCAGGTTACTACCGCATAGCTGCTTCACTGCGCATCGACGATCTGGTAGTAGATGACCGTATCGATCTGGATGCCGACGTTGTCCGCAGTGATAACGGCTGCCGGCTCGAAGGTCACCACCTGCTCGCGCAAGTCGATCATCGGCAAAACCTTATCCACGTAAGGAATTACGAGAAGTGGGCCGCTGCCGGCCGTCTTTAGGTACCGTCCCAGCCGCTGGACAATCCTACGCGTGCCTGCGGCACCACCCGCACTGACCTGATGACGGTGATCACAGCCAGCAAAATCAAGATTACCGCGACGATTGCGTAAGCGATGTCCATAGTCAGTTCCCTTACTTTCGGCTGTACGGCCTGAACCCGCTCTCAAAGCCCTACGTTCATGGTTCGTTATGTCGGTAACGATGTGGATGACCGACAGTGCATGCATCGGCAGGTCTCGCACTTGCCCAGCCCATCACCGCCCCGAGAAACGCGGCCGGAAACAACGCGGACACCAGCGAGCACGCTTGGCACTGGGACGTGCACGACCGTGATCCCAGCCCCCAGTATCCGCGGCGGCGACTAGGACGCTTCCCATAAGAACTGCACTCGACAGTTTCACTAAACTCATTTAACGCCTCTGCGCGGCGTACTTAAATCCGTCCGCTTGGTGCCGCCATTAATACAATTATATACGACATAAATTCACCCAAAGCGATGTATTGCGAAATATTACGAGAGAATGCCCTAAGAATGGCGACCTATCGACCCGTGAGCGTCTTGATTTGTCGCGTGTTGTTGTATATCGTAGAAACATGTTATGATTAGTCATCAGAATCGTCGGGTCGTAGCTCCTTGCCTTGCGGGGACACCTGCCTCTGGAATACAAGGAGCACAGCATGTCACAGGGATCTGTCGCCCGCATCATCAACGACCGGGGCTTTGGCTTCATCAAACCTGAAGACGGCGCAGACGACGTCTTCTTCCACCACAGCTCGGTAGCAAACAACGGTTTCGACAGCCTCGCGGAAGGTCAGCCGGTAGAGTACGAGATGGGTCGCGATCAGCGATCGGGTAAATCGAGAGCCGAGAACGTTCGTTCCCTTTAGCTGGGAACTCTGCCGAATGAGGGTCGAGCCCGCAACTTCCCAAGGCGCGACCACCGTTGAGAGGGGAGACCGAGATCTCGCTCGTTTTCGGACCTTTTGTGGTGGCACACATAAGGGCCGGAACAGCCGATCGCAACAGACGCTATAAGGACAGTTTGAGGAAAGAGAGGACGGTTCACGCATGACTGACAGTTTCGAACAGATCTCGGATCGAACGAGCATCGCGAGGTTTTGCACTCGCCACCGCGTCTATCGCCTGTCCGTCATTCATGGTGACCCGGTCAAGGCGAAAACACCGGCCGGCAGTTACGACGTTCTGGTCGAGTTCGAGTCGGGAGAGTCACCGAGCACGTTTGAGGTCATCGGTATGGAGATTGAGCTCAGCAAATTGGCCGGTCGCAGAGTCGATCTGAGAACCTACGATCAGCTGAAACACACGACGGCCCGATCCGTGTTAGATGGCGCCAAGACTTTAATCACCGCCTAAAGTACCCCCGGGACGGCGGACGGCTTTCTGCGTGCGGTCTCACCGCTTAGAAAGGCAGACCTGGTCCGCGGTCAGAGCGTGTAAGAGAACGGCTGAAGATCTTCTTCCCGATGGGGGAGTGTTACTCATGCGATGGAGGAGCTCGGAAAGTCAAAGGAGCCCCCGCCAGGGAGGCGGGGGCTGTCCACTCGATCGTTCGGTCTAGGCGGGACGGTATACCGTCAGGCGGGCACCCGTCGCGTAGAGTCGCCCGTTACCGACTGAGACCGGAGCATTTCCCGCCGCGGCCGACGCGAAGAGCTGATGCCCGTTAGAGATCCTGAGCGCGAGCACTTTGTTGGGGGTGCCGAGGTAGACGATGCCGTTGGCCACAGCGGCGTCTCCCGACACGGGCTTTCCTGCCGTAGCTACCCACAGCACGTGTCCCTGGCTCTCACCAAGAGCGTAGATCTTCTTATCCTGGGAGCCAATCACGAGCCGGCCGCCGGAGACAGCCGGAGAAGCCTCGACTTTTCCCCCGGTACCAAACGTCCAGACTTTCGCGCCGTCAGACACTGCCCGGGCGTAGACCTTATGATCGTCTGATCCGACGAACACACTTCCTCCGTCGATTGCGGGGGACGACCGAATTGCTCCGCCGGTTTTGAACTTCCACTTCAGCGTTCCCAAGCTGTTAACGGCATACAGCGTGTGGTCGTCGGATCCAAAGAAAATGTCTCCGGCGTTGTCCAGGGCCGGTGAGGACTTGACGGCGCCCTGCGTTGCGTAGCTCCAGCGCACAGTGCCATTCGATTGGTTGAGTGCATAGAGGTGACCGTCGTCGGATCCGAGCGTAGACGACGCCGTTGGCGACGACGGGAGACGAGCTGATCGCCCCGCCGGTCGCGTACTCCCACTTCACCGTTCCGTCCTGCAGGTTCAGGGCATACACCTTTCCGTCGGAAGAACCGACGTAGACAACGGCGTCGGTGACATCGGGCGTGCTCCGGACGGCCCCGCCCGTTGCAAACGTCCACTTCACCTTGCATCGGGAATCGACGGCATAGACGTTACCGTTGCTGGAGCCGACGTATGCAATCCCGTTGTAGACGGCAGCTCCTGAAAGGGCGCCGTGACCGGAAAGCGCGCAGGCGCGCTTGAGGCTGGCTACGTTTCCCGTGCTCAGCCCATGCTCAAACGGATTCGTTCCCGTGTGCTGCGCGTTCTGACGGTACTGGGGCCAGTCCGGGCGATCAAGTAGGAAGGTGGCGCAGGTATTGATATTGTTCGGCGGGACGCATTCGCCGGCGTTACCCGCGTTATCCCACGGGTCAGTGGCGATCAAGTGCCGCCCGGCATCCCACGTGGCTTTCAGAAAGCCCGTGTCGAACTGCTTCCCGGTAGACCACACGGCGCTTCCGGAAGCGCCGGACGAAGAGCCGATGTGCACCCAGGCCCCATTGTTGGAGCCGTCGGAGGCCGTGTTCACCCAATATTCGATATGGCCCACACACGAACCCGTGGTTCCGCAACCCGGATCGGTCGCAGTGGCCGCGATCTTCACCGACTGAGCATGCGACGGCGAACCCGGCGAGAAAGAGTGGGTTGTGATGGAAGGAGTAATGGTATCGTAGCAAATCACGCCGTAATTGGCCGGGTAGCTGGGTCTACCAAGGTTGTCCCAGGCTTGTACGTTGGCCGTGTGGCAGCCCTGCTGTCCAAGGTCGGCCAGGCCCAAGCTCCCCGAAGTGAGGAGCGGATACTCAGGACCGTTCCAGAATGCGTTGCAGCAACCGGGCGTCGACGCAGAGGTGGGATCGGACGGTATACGGTCCCACTCCGACGAGAACCCACTGATTCCCGCGGGCACGAGGTCGGGCGCTTGGAGGGGCTCAGTAATCGTCCATGAGACTTTTGCGTCGTAGTTGTACCACTTGCCCAATGGGGGGCCGCTAAACGTAACGGTCGGACCATGGTAGTCGGGAGTGTTATGCCAGGCAAAGAGCCGGTAGAGCTGAAGGGCGTTGATCGACCCCCAACCCGTGGCCAGATCGTAGCCCGTCTTGGCGGCGTAGTTTCCAGTCCCTGTGCCGGCGTCGTTGTTCCCGCTCGTGATGTCATAGAACGGGTCGTGAGGAGAGTAGCTGCCGACAATTCCCTGGTGCCAGATGATAGGCGTCGCCAGCCCCAACGGTTCGCAGGGCGAGGTTCCCGATGGGCCGCAGATGCTCCCGGTCGCGAGCGCGTAGGCGTTGAACTGCGCAAAGAGTCCGGCAAGCTCCGGCGCAACTTCGCTCGTCCCGCACACAGTATTCCACGAGCCGTGGAAGAACAGCGCTTGGAGGGAGGAACAGCTGGCGTTCATCGAAATGTCAGGCTGGCTGCGCTTGCCGGAGCAGCCATTGTCGAAATTCCCTGTTGTTTGATAGCTGGGAGCAGAAAAGTAGGTGCTGCATCCTCCTCCGCCACTATTCCAGGCGATCTCGGAGTTGTACGAACCGTCGTTGTTGACCGCGAGCTGAGTGCCTCCGGCGGCCAGGACCGCAGTGTCGGCGCTGGGATAATTGTCGTCGATGGGAGAGGCCGTGCCGTCGTCGTATGCACCGGAGTCGCCAGTCGCTATGGTGGTTGTAATGCCGAGTCCCGCCGCATTGTTCAGTATGTTGTGTCCTGTGGATTCATTCGTGGTGCCCCAGTTCTTCTCGCCCGCGCCCCAGCTCATGCTCATGACGCGCACGTTGTCGGCATTGGTTACCGCGTTCCAAAGGTCGAAGAACGTTGAAAAGGCCATACGTGGGTTGTGGTTGCTATCGACGCCACTCGATGGCGCCTGATACATGTCGATGAGAGACGTGTCACAGTAACATCCAAAGCTGTTCGACATGGCGGCGGCGTACTCGACATCTAGAGTCGTCTCGAACTGCCCATTCCCACTGGAGTTGTCACAGTTACTATTGGCGCCCGGCCCCCCGTCTATATTGGTCGTCACCCAGTGATACGCCATCCCGTACTGCCTGCTGAAGGCAGCCAGATCCGAATCCAGGAATCCACACGCGCCAACTATCGCAATCGAGGTATCCGAAGGAGTCGTCGTCGTCGGATTATGAAACGGATTGCAACAGTGCCTCTGAGCGTACAGAGCACCAACGCTGTAGCCGTAGCTGCTCCAGAGATTGATCGGGTCGATATGTCCATTAGTGAGAAATGGACGGGCGTGACTGTGCCGACTTCCAATCGTACTGTCAGCCTTCAGCAAGCGCATCTCCCGTGGGTTCCCGTTTGCCGCAGCGACATTCGGGCCGTGGAGACGTGAGACGTTTTCTTTGGGCAGATGCCCGAAGTGATGAGCAAAGGACCTGCCGACACCGAAGTCATTCAGGACGACATTTTGCACGATCCCGGAGAGCGACTCCGGCAACGTGGGACCTCGATCGCTGGAGTAGAAGGGGGTCAACAATCCATGAGTTCGGTAGGACCCCATGTTGACCTGGAAGGCTCGCTCCACGGCCGATGTCGAGCCCGCGACGTCGATGAGCAACCGGTTCGCGTACAGTTTGACCGGCCGCAATCCCTGAGACCGGAGCCAGTCGAGCACGCGCTGCTCGTCCGCGGCAGAGGGCGCAAACCGAGCATTCCACTGAGCCGGCGTCAGGTAGCGGTGAAAGTTGGGGCTGTGTACGTCCTGCAGACTCTGGAGAAACGCTTCCTCCTGTGCCGGGTGCGGTGGCTGCAGAGCGACGGCAAATGAGATGCTCGTGCTTCTCGACAAGGATCTGATACGTCTAGCCCGTCCTAGGGCGATCGGGCGAGGAAGAGCCCGAGCAATGAGAAACTTTGTCGGGCGTGTCACAGGAGCCCCGTTAACAGGCAGCGCCGGCGAGAACGCCATGCCCACCACGACCATCGTTACGATACATGCGATTGCGCGACCAGTACTTCCAGCAAGAGTTTTCATAACGTGTCCTCCAAATGATCGGTTAGCTGTCGAATTGTTTACTCAGCATCTGCATCGTTTGTCTGGGTTGAGAAGGGGGTGTCCGGCCGGACGCAACATCCTTTGAGTACAGTGTGACCGCCCCAACGACCGATAGCCATGAGGCGAACCCACGGTTTACCCACGGAATTCTCACGAGGGCCGCTGTCTTCGGCTAGCTCAGGCTTCCGTGGACGTCCTTGCAGACGACGCTAGGCGTCCGCGCTAAGGGCGTAGGCTAGCGCCTCGCTCGGGTTCATACTCTCGCCTTTCGTCCAAGCTTCTGAGAAGGCCCTGTCACCGAGCGAGGCCTTGAGGCGTTCGCACAGCGCCTTCCCCGATCTAGCGACTAGAAGATCGGAAGCAATGTGAGCCCGTTCACGCTCTGCCAGCTCCGCGGCCTTCAATCGCACAGCTCGGTCGTGCCGTCCTTCGGCATAGGCCAGGCTCGCCATGCACCCCAAAGCGTCCAGCTCGTCCTCGACATGTGCCAGATCTAGTGTTAGCTGCAGCCCCCGGCGTAGGCTTTTCCGAGCCTGGTCTACTCGTCCAGTCTGACTAAAAACGTCACCGAGGTTCACGAGAGCCCATGCGACGCTACGCCTGGCGTCCAGGTCTTCGGCCAGCCTAAGGCTCTCTTGAAAGTAGCGCTCGGCGTCATCAAACCTGCTTGATTGGAGCGCAACACGTCCCTGGCCGTGAAGAGCCGCAGCCATACGTAAGCTATCGCTTACTCTCTCCGCGGCCCTGAGCGACTGGTGGAACCAGGTCTCGGCTTCTTCCAGGTCGCCCTGGCGGAGAGCGAGCCAGCCTAGGTTTATTTCCGTGACGCAGATGGATTCGGTCATCTCGAGCTGAGTGTAGATGGTAAGGGCCTCTCTATACCGTTCTGACGCTCTGTTCAGATCCTCCTGATCGCTGGCCAGGACACCGAGGTTGTTGAGGACGATTCCCTGAAGCTCCTCTATGCCCAATTCACGAGCAAGCTGCAGGCTCTCCTCGAAGGAAGCCGAAGCACGTTCAAATCCTCGTTGGTCGGCATGAAGCACTCCGAGCCGGTTTAGAGCCTGTGCTCGCGTCTGCTCATCTCCCGCGAGACCAGCCATCTGGACCGCTTCCTCCAGCACGGCAATGCCGTCTTCCCGATAGTCTCGCATCCAGAGAAACATGGCTAAGGCGGACAGGGCACTGGCCTTCAAACCGGGATTGACGGATTCAGCTTTGGCCAGGCCCTGTTCCAGCCACCTTTGCGCCTCGGTCCAGTGGCCACGAATCCGCCAGAAGAGGAGGACGCCTACTGCCAATTGCAGCTCTTCCTCAGCTCGCTCGCGCGAGAGCAGCCATCCCATGGCTTCACGCAAGTTATCCAGATCCGAATCCAGGCGACCCAGCCACTCGCTCTGCAGGGGTCCGGTTAGCTCTCCCTCCGCTATCCTTGCGAGCCCAATGAAGAACAGCGCGTGGGCATCACGGATCCGCTCATCCTCGCCCGAACCGCCCAGCCTCTCGCCTGCGTACTCCCGGACCGTCTCCAGCATCCGCAACCGTGGCTCCTCCTTGCCTTCCTGCCGCAAAAGACTCTTATCGACGAGCGAGGCAATGCCCTCCAGGATGTCCAACGCTCCGTCTGGGTCGCAGACTGCCTCCGCCGACTCGAGCGAACACCCGCCAGAGAAGACGCTGAGGCGCGCCAGCATTTTCTGCTCGCCGGCGGTCAACAGCGAATAGCTCCAGTCAAGCGCGGCTCGAAGCGTTTGATGACGAGCCGGTCGATCAGTAGCGCCTCCTGTCAAGAGACGGAGCCGGCTGTTCAGGCGCTTTAGGAGAGCCTGGGGCGGAAGAATCTTCACTCGCGCGGCCGCCAGCTCGATGGCCAGCGGCAGCCCGTCTAGCCGAACGCAGATTTCGGCCACCGCCCGAGCATTATCGTCGGTGATGACGAAGTCAGGGCTGGCGGCTCTCGCTCGCTCAGTGAAGAGGCTGACGGCCTCGTAGCGGGCGAGGGTCGATGGCTCGGGCAGGTTTTTCGGGTCCGGGATCGACAGCGGCTGGACCGCATACTCGTTCTCTCCAGTGAGATGAAGCGGCACCTGACTGGTGGTAAGAACGTGTAGGTAGCGGCACGAGTCAAGCAGCTGAGCCACGACCCAGGCAGCACTCAAGACGTGCTCGTAGTTATCCATCACCAGGAGCAGACGCTTCTCGTTTATTCCCTCGGCGATGGTTTCCAGAAGATCTCTTCCCGGCTCCTCCTTGATGCCCAGAACTTCGGCCATGGCCGATGGAACGAGCATCGGGTCGGCCAGCGACGAGAGCGACACAAGGAAGACTCCATCGTGGAAGTCGTCGATCAGCTTCTCTCCAAGTTCGAGTGCCAGCCGGGTTTTCCCGCTGCCCGCACTACCTGTCAACGTGACCATGCGGATGTGAGGGTCTCGTAGGAGCCCTGCGATGGTGGCCAGATCTCGCTCCCGCCCAATCAGACGCGTAACCGGAGCCGGCAGCCCTTTGTGACGCTTTAGTGCGCCTCGGACCACGACGTGATTGGCTTCGTGATGACCAGGATCCCTGGGAGACGCGAGCGCTTCAAGGAAGCTATTGCGCTGCTCGGCGGACAGATCCATAGCGTCCGCCAACCCTCGGATCGTGCGAGGGCTGGGATTCTGTATTCCGCGCTCGATGTCGCTAACGCTGCGCGCACTAATGCCGGCCGCTTCTGCCAGCTCCTCTTGGGTTAGACCGGCACGGAGTCGATAGCTCCGCAGAGTTTTGCCCGTTCGCTGAGTCTCGGGAGACGCCCTTGGACTCCTTGAATCCATACGATATGGTACACGGAGAACTCCGCCTCATTTGCCCGCTTCTACTCCGGAGCGTGCGTCTCCACAATTTCCGTTGGAGGCGAGATGTGGAGCACCTTCGTCCACGGAATCATGGTGAAGCCGACGACGGCCGCCAAACCGAGCAGCTGGATCACCCAAGCGCTGGGATTGCTCCAGTAGTTTTGTAGGAGTCCCTCTAGGCTCCCTGCGACCTTGGAAACAGCCTGTGCAGACACCGTGTAGCTGATAGCGCGACCGGCGAAGAATCCCGCGGCAACGGGAGCCAGACGCATCTTGGTAAGCCCTGCCGTGATGAATAGGTAATTGGAGGGAACGAGCCCTAGTGAGGCGACGAAAACCACCAGCGGAACCTGCCAGGAGGGACGGCCGTTGAGCCAAGCACCAAGCGCATCGATCTCCGTGCGCTTCTTTGCGGGAACGATCCTTTGTCCCCACCGGCCTGCCGCCCAGGCAAGGACCAGTCGTCCCAGGGTCGAGAACACGGCGCCGCCGAGCGTGAGGAGCAGAAGAGGCAGCTGGTAGTGGACATAGAAGAGAGCCAGTACCGACCAGGTGGCCGGCATGAAGGCAGGGACGACATTGATGACAAAGGCGACCGCGTAGGCAATGATCAGGTGGATGAGTGTCGTCACGGTGTAGTGCCGTGCTTTGCACGCGGCCCTCGCACCGCGCCAAATGCCGTCTGTGTAAATGCGGCGGGTCTGGTAGGGTTATCCTGATCTAGCATCACGGCCTTCCCGTGACCGGGGTAGGTTCGACTTGTCCGTTCCTTCCTCTTAACCGTAGCGCCGTACCCGAGCCCGCGCACCCACCAAAGCGACAAATCGACCCACAGTGCACCCTCTCCGGATGGCGGGCGTGCTTCCCAATCGCCCCGAGTTCGCTGGTTGTCCTCCTCATGTACACCTGTCGGCACCGTTGGACTGTTTGCCATCGCTCGTGGGTAACCATATGCGAGGGCGCGTCTGCAACTGGGCCCCGCAGTAGATAAGCGAGAGGGACGGAGCAAAGCCACAGTGGGTGATGTTGACAGCATTGACCGCGCAACGGGGCTGGATGATGCTGGGAGCCGTAATCACCGGGCTGCAGCCTTGTGGTGCGCCAGTCCCAGCATCAGCTCCCAGGCGTTGAAGGCAGCAGTGGTCAGGATCAGAACAACAATCGGCACCATCCAATATAGGTACGACGTCGTGCCCGCCAGTACAGTGGTGGCAACCAAAAACAGGCCTGCACCACTCAGGAGCATGAGCACGACCGGCGGCACGATCCGGTTTGCAATGCGCTGCCATCCCGCCGAGCGCGCCAGCTCTGTGGCAACGGCTCGACCGTCAAAGACCGTCTGAAGCACATCCACCATCCCGAGGGCGAGCAGGGACCAGCCGAGCCGTTGTGATCCCTGATTGGGGACCAGGAACATCAAGGCGACTATCACCACCAGGATGAAGCTAAACAGCGTGCGCCGCGCCAGAGTAAAGATCGCCCCAATACCGGACTCACCGACCAAGTCAATGTGGAGCGAGACTGCGACGAAGATCAGACCGGCAAGGGTAGCGGATGCCGTGCCGGCGAGCAGGTAGAAGGTCTGCCAGGCGGCGACAGTCGACGAAAAGCTCACGTGCATGACAGTCCCGCTAACGAACCCCGAACAGCTAGGCCAGAGCGTCACATATCAAGACTCATCCGGCGGGGCGAGATCAATCGCCCGGCGATGAGGAGGCGGGCTGGAGCAGTCGCGATGTAGATCGTCCGTGGACTTCGACACGAAAACTTCTCTCGGATCGATATTTGTAATCGTGTCGAACGGGATGTAGAGTTTCTTCTCGGACAACGGGTGCGGCCGCAGAATCATGTATTCCCATCGAAGGTCATAGTCGTCAACCTTTCCGACTTTTATACCAGCGGCGTCGTACACCTGCAGGCCGGGGTGCATGTTTTGACGGATATCGAGACGGACCGCATCTTTGTCATTTGCCATGTGCTTGTGTCCTCCTGGCTCTTGTCGTTCACGTTACCCGGCCCTCGTATGGAGCCACCCTCATGATGTGACCGCTATCCGTGTGCAAGAACTCGGAATGGCGCCTCAACTGTAGGCCATTGGACGACGTTTGTCCATTCGCCCGGGAATCAATGGATCGTCACGCGGCGGACTCGGCCAGAGATCCAAGTTCACCAACGTATTGCGCCGGCATTGTAAGCAGACGGAGGACCTGCGACAACTCTTGCAACCGCGCGTCTTCCGCCACCGTGTCGGTTGGGCGACTGCGGTGTCCGGAGCACGATTATCACCCGCCGAGACCAAAAACATGGCCTGGTCGTACGCGGTAGCATAGCCGTCCAAGATGCGTTATCGTCGATTGCGAGCGCCAAGTTTTGCAGTGCTGGCAAGTTTGGGGACTGCCGTTATGCGATAGGCGTCGGGGCTATAGCGGCTTGACGCCAATCGGCCAGCTCTAGATAACATGTAGCGACTCGTTGGGTCTGCCGGGGGGAATCTCCAGGGTTGTGAGCGCCGAGTCTGCCCTTCTTACGTTTCTGATCGCCGATGTGCGTGGCTACACTCGGTTTACCGTCGAGCGCGGCGATGAGGCCGCCGCGCGGCTGGCCATGACCTTCGCACAGCTGACGACCGAGGTCGTCGACTCGGCAGGAGGCCGCGTGGTCGAGCTGCGTGGCGACGAGGTGCTCGCGGTCTTCTCCTCGGCACGGCAGGCGCTGAGAGCAGCCCTGGAGCTTCAGGAATGCTTCGGGCGGGAGACGAGTGACGACCTGCCCCTCCGGGCCGGCATCGGCATCGATGCGGGCGAAGCGGTCGTGGTGGAGAAAGGCTATCGTGGCTCGGCTCTCAATCTCGCCGCCCGGCTTTGCACCCTGGCAGGGCCCGGCGAGGTGCTTACCAGCGAGACAGTCACGAATCTGGCACGCAAGGTGGATGGCCTGACATACGTCGAGCGCGGCGCCACGCAGCTCAAGGGATTCACGTCCAAAGTGATGGTGATGCAGGTCCTGCCCGAGGAGCGTCCCGTCCACATGACCCGCGAAGAGCCACGGGTTGACGAGCAGCGACTGCCCATCGGCGGCTTCCTCGGCGCGCTGCCCTCCAATCCCTTGGTGGCACGAAACGAGGAGCTGGAGCACGTGCTGAAGGACATAGGGGAGGTGCAGGCCGGGCAGGGGAGGCTGGTCCTGCTCACCGGTGAGCCGGGCGTTGGCAAGACACGCCTGGCCCAGGAGGTCTCCCTACAGGCGCGCAATCTCGGCTTTCTAGTAGCCAGCGGCCGCTGCTATGAACCAGAGGAAACCGTTCCCTACTATCCATTTCGCGAAGCCATCGCCACGCTGTACAACGCGGCGCCCGGGATCATCCGAGCTGAGGTGCCGCGGACCTGGCCGTACCTGGTGCAGATCTTGCCGCGCGATGCCGGTTACCCGGCTCCGACGAGCGGATCGAGCGGAGAGGAGCAGCACCGACTTCTTTACGCCGTGACTAGCTTCATCCACGCCCTTTCGGAGCGACAGCCGGTGGCGATCCTGCTAGACGATCTTCACTGGGCCGATGAATCGAGCCTCAAGCTATTGCAGTACGTCGCCCGGCACTCACGCGCCAACTCCGTCTTTATACTCGGCACCTATCGGGACGTCGAGGTGAGCCGGCAGCATCCACTCGAGCGAGCCCTCCGCGACCTCGATCGAGAGGGGCTCACGGAGGAGATTGCGGTGCGCCGCCTCGATCGCAAGGGTACGGCGGCATTGACTGCGGCGACCTTCGGCGAGAGTGACGTTTCACCGGAATTCGCGGAGCTGCTGTATAGCCATACCGAGGGGAATGCCTTCTTCACCCACGAGGTCTTGCGAGCGCTGGTCGAGCGCGGCAGTATCTACGAGGAGAACGGGCAATGGGAGCGACGAGAGGTCAGGGAGATCGAAATTCCCAGGAGCGTTCGCTCAACTATAGGAGAGCGCGTGGCGCGGCTGCCCGATGAAGCGCAGGAGATACTGCTCGAGGCAAGCGTACTGGGACAGACCTTCGGCTTCAACGACCTTCACCGCCTGGGAGGTCGAGACGAAGATGTAATTGAGAAGGCGCTGGATGCGGCTCAGGTGGCAGGGCTAGTCCGGCCGCAGGACCGGGATGTCTACGCCTTTAACCACGCATTGACGCAGCAGGTCCTGTATGACGAGCTTTCTCCGCGCCGTCGCCGTCGACTGCACCTAGCGGCCGGAGCGGCTATCGAGTCAGGCCAGCGTGCCGGGCAGCGCATATCGGAGCTTGCGTGGCACTTCCTTCAAGGGGATGACCCGGAAAAGACGCTGGACTACGCCCTCAAGGCTGGTGGCGTGGCGGAGGAACTATTTGCCCACAGTGAGGCCGTGCGCCACTATCGAGTCGCGGTCGAGCTCGCTAGAGAGCTGCAGGATCGCACCCGCGAGGCCGAGGCTCTGGCCAAGCTCGGCGATGCGCTCGGGCATGGGACCGATCTCGATCAAGCCGTCCGTTATCTCAAGGATGCCGACTCTCTCTTCCAGGCCCTCGGTGACTTCGAGTCGCAGCGACGTGTCATCGCGCGAGCCGCTCAGCTCATGGGTGTCAGACGCGTGGAGGACCAGACGGTCCAGCGACGCTTTGATGAGCTCCTGGAAACGTCGGAACCGTCGGTGGGCCTGGCTGAGCTTCTCATCTGGCGCTCCCAACTGGCATTCGCCTCTGGTCGATATCACGAGAGCCTGGTGACCGCCGTCCGCGCGGGGGAGATAGCCCGCACCGTCGGCTCCGATTTCCTGCTCGCGGATGCAGAGCTGCGCCGTGGCACTGCATTGAGCTTTGCCAGGGAGGGCTCGAGTTTTCACGATGCAGGCGTCGAAGTGCTGGAGGAGGCGCTGCAATTAGCCGAGAGGTCGGGAAACATGAGGGCATTGAGCACGGCCCTGAACAATATCGCTTTCTCTTACCTGCTGCGCGGAGATCTTGAGGCAAATCTGACGTATCGCCGCCGATCACTCGACCTGGCTGAGCGGGGAAGCGAGGCCATCGGGCTCATCTTCGGCCACGCCATGGTGGCTCAAGCCCTTACTGTGATGGGCCGCCTGGCTGAGGCCAATGTGCATGGCGAGGAATCCGTTAGCCGGGCACAAGCGATGGATCCACTTTGGCATTCCGCCTATGCTTCTCTCGAGCTGGCGCGTATCCGAGTGATGGAGGGCCGCTGGGAAGAGTCGCAGGCCCTCCTGGAGGAGGGCATCAGGATCGCCAACAGCCACCACGATTCCCAGTGCGCCTCGCTGTACCGAGAGATTTCCGCTGAGCGTGCGCTTCTACGCGATCAACCGGCCGAGGTGCTCGAGCTGATCGCCGGCATTCCCGAGGACGCTCTGGATATTTGGGGATTATGGACGGCCGCTGCCGCCTGCATCGCCGTTGGAGACTCGGCCCAAGCGGAAAATATCGTCGAGCGGATGATCCACGTCGGAGGATGGGTGGCCCCAGACGGATACCGGCTGCGTGGCGTGCTGGCAGCGAGACGCGGAGCCTGGCACCAGGCCGTGACCGATCTCGACCACGCCGCGGACATCGCCCGAGGTCAAGGCTACGGACCAGGAGAAGGGCGGGCAGTGCACGACCTTGGAATCGTGCTGGCGGCCGGAGGCGATCGAGATCGCGGTCGTGAGCGCCTTGACTCCGCCCTGCGTCTCTTCCAGGAGATGGGCGCTCATGCCTATGCCGACCGAACGAAGCGAGCCATCACGGGGCTGTGATGGGATCGAATCCTGCCAAAGGCCGAAGCTTGGCGGGTGAGAGTCCACCAACCTGGCCGCGCACTCCCGACGTTTCTCGGCGGGTCGAACCTTGAGCGCTACGAAATCGTTCCGAGGAAGGACATCGCCGAGCCAGTCCGAATCACCTACCACTCGTGTCTATCTCGAAGTGGGCACGACCTGGGTCTTCGCCGCCGCCCTTGACTGGCCTGGCTGGTGCCGTCGCGGCAGGGGCGAGGAGGCAGCGTTGCAGACTCTTCTCGAGTACGCCGGCCGATATGCTGTGGTCATTGGACCTGGCTTCGCCTCGAGCCCGATCGAGGTCGTCGGCAGCGTACTCGGGAACAGAACCACGGACTTTGGCGCTCCCGATGCGAGGGGTCCCTGGGACGAAGAACCGCTCGACACGTGGGAGCTCGACCGCCAGATTCGTCTGCTCGAAGCATGCTGGCATTACTTCGATGCCGTCGTCGCGGCGGCTCCCGCTCAACTGCGCAAGGGTCCCCGCGGCGGAGGACGCGACCGAGATGCGATCGTTGACCACGTTCGCGAGGCCGAACGCGCCTACAGCTCAAAGATCGGCACTCGGATCCCACCGCGGACCCCTTGGCTTGAGCAACGCGCTGCCATCAGTGATGGACTCCGTTCAGAAAACTCCGATGCTAAATGGCCGGTTCGATATGCGATCCGTCGCTGTGCGTGGCACATCCTTGACCATGCCTGGGAAATCGAAGACAAGAGCACAACCGATGATCTACAATCGCCAGGACCGTAACGAGCAAGGCGGTGCCGAACACAGTGGCGCAAATCACGGTCGTTTAGCACCGCTTTGCTAGGGTAGAAATCGCGAGCGCTCGCCGTTGCGAGAACTCGACCAGAGGGCAAAAGCCGGACACGTCGCATCTGAGGACGGTCCCCCTACGCCATCTCTAGCTCACGTTGGAGCCTAGCCAGGCGGCGATCGGCACCGGTTTTGTGGGCGTGAGACGGTGCGGATTGATCGAGAAATGAGGGAAGATCCTGCACATTTCGCAATAGCAGGAATGTGTCGATCAGGGCTTCGTGTGCTCGCGGCAATTCGCGGACCTCCTGGTAACCCGCCAAGAGAGCCTGACGAAGAGCAGGTCCGTTTGGCAGATCGCGGATTTCGTTGATCGTCACTGCCAGGTCGTAGAGGTAGTGGCCCCACCCGCAGTCACCGAAGTCGATGAGGGCCAGCTCGCCGTGGTCAAACAGAAAATTGCCCTGATGAATATCGGCGTGGATGAAACCGAACGCATCAGGGTCCGAGCCGATCATCTGTTGGGCGGTTCGAACCCGCGCTAAAGCCTTGCGGGCAAGCTCTTCGGCTTGGCTTGAGTGGACGGCGAAGTCGCAGGCGAGGCGCTCTTCGGTCCTGCTGTCGACGAGATCGACCTGACCGCGACAAAATCCCTCCGGCGTTGCAAACTGAGAGGCTTTCAGGTGGAGCTTGGCAGTCAGTATGCCGACTTGTCTAAGATGCGCGGGGAGAAACCGGCGCCGTAAGAAGCGACCTTTTACCCAGCCGAATAGAACGACCGGAACCTTCGTTTCAGATTTGCCCCTCAGGAGAACGCCGATGACACGTTCGCCTTCGGGTGTGCACATGGGCGCGGGCGCCGATATAGAGAGGGAATTTCGCACCCGATCGAGCCACCACAGCTCGGACTCGATCCAATCGTGGTGGCGATCCGCGGAGAGAGTGGCGTCGAAGGTCCGGTAGATGTGCAGCGCATAGCGAAAGCCATCGCGGGACATCACGGCGAAGGTGGTGTTGCAATAGTGACTCAGGAGTGAGATGCCGGCGGGTTGAATCTCGAACTGCTCGAGGGCATCTTCCGCGACGCGCCGAAGATGGGCGAGCTCCTCGCGTCTCGTGCGCAGGCCGAGCTCGATCATGTGGTGGTTTTGATTTGGGGACGTGCCGCGATCGTCGGCGCCGTCGGCCAACCCGAGGATCGGGCCCGTGGCCGCGAACACCTATGCTGGATCGACAACCCTGCTCACGATCCACGCGTGCTTCCCGACCTGCCGGCCGGGGGTGAATCCATACTGTTCGAAGAGCTCGACGGTCGCGCTGAACAGAAAACGGCCCGGAGCCTCACGGCCCGCAGTGACCTCAGGGATCGCCTCGACCAGGCCCCCGCCGGCCCGCCCGATCTGGTCTAGCGCGCCTTCCAGCGCCGCCCGCGCGATGCCCTGACCGCGATGTTTCTTGTCGACGTAGAAGCAGGTAATCCTCCAGTCCGGACGCGGTGGCGCCTCCTTGTCGTACTCGCGCCTGTGCTTGATGCCGGGGAGCTCCTCGGGGCTGCCGTACTGGCACCATCCCTGAGCGAGGCCATCCTCGTCGAAGACGAGCGCGGCGTGGGCGCGACCGGTACGGACCCGGTCTTCCTTCACCGCGCGATGGCTGATCCCCTTCTCGCCGGCCTCCGGATGGTAGCCGATGCACCAGCACCCGCCAAAGACTCCATTGTTGCGCTCGACAACCTCCGTGAAGGCATCCCAGGTGGAGGCGTCGAGGGGCAGAACCCGATACGACATCAGCAGGTCCTTTCGGTCGCAGATCGGTCACTCCCACCCAAGAGGGTGAGTGGCCCGCTCCGATGGCCGAGTGCTTCGAGCGCCAGGACGACGCCGTGCCAGAGGGATCCGGCGAGCCACAGAGCGGCTAAGGGCAACATGCGCATGATCAGCTCTCCTTCTCCAGTGCGGTCAGATCACGTTCGGCATAGAGCCGGTGCTCCCATTCCTCATTGAGGACGATGCGGAGACATTCCTTCAAGGGAAAGTTCTCCATCTGCGGCCACCCTGGCTCCGTTCGAGTCACGTCGGAGCCTAGCCGCTCGTCGCTGAGTGAGTCCATCACCTGGCGAACCATCGCCTGCCGTTCACGCCTGACCGTGAGCACCTCGTCAAGTGAGGGTTGTGCCTCGCGGTCCCACGGAATTCCGTCCCAACCGGGAGCTTCGTCCCATGGGAGGTCCAACTGGTGCCAGGGCGATGCGTTGCCGAGAATCATCCGGCCCACCCAGGCAGCGGTGGCGAAATTGAGGTGCCGCAAGGTCTGGATAAAGGACCACTCGCCGTCGAAGCTGCGGTGGAGCGCCGGCTCCGGGAACGACTTCGCACGGGCGACGGTGCTCTCCCACAGCTGCTCCAGTATTGCCCACGCCTCACGGAACCCGTCGCTGTCGTCGGGCCGCATCTTTGCCCGATCGGGCATGCGGCGGTTGAGCTCGGCCTCGACGAGCGGGGCGATGTCCACGCCATTCACGACGACGTTCTGCAGCTCGCCGCTGATCTCCACGTCGACGAGCTCAACGCCGCGCATGCGGCTCCCGTTGAACATGGCCCCACGAACCTGCGCTCCACTGAGGTCGACTGCGTACATGCCGGCGTCATTGAGGTGCACCCTGGCGAAGGTGGCGCCTCGGAGGCTCACGCGCTCGAACCGCGCTCCCTCGAGGTCCTGATCACGGAACTCGGTCAAGCGCGTGGCTCCAGAAACCGGCCGGGACGACCAACTTTCGGTTCATCTCGGTCACTACTCGGTCTGCTCATAGCTCCTTTATAGACTTTTCCAAACGAGCTTGGTCGACCGTGCTAGATCGCGGGAGGTGGTCAGCAGAGGCTCCATAGAATGAAGGTAATCCGCAATCAAGACTTTCAAATGAGGAAGCCAGCAATGAAGGACGTGCAGAAGTCCGGCAATGGCTCCGGAGCGGCGGGCAAGGCGTCCAAGGATTCACGGACGAGGAACGAGCCGCGATGAAGGACCGCGTCCAAGAGCAGAAAGCAACAGCGCGGCGCGGCCCGAGGGCCGACAAGGCGGACGGCGAAAGCGATGCGCTCGCGAAGATCGCTGAGATGCCGGAGGCGGATCGCGCGATGGCCGAGTTGCTCCATGCCGTCATCAAAAACACTGCGCCGGCCCTCGTGCCGAGAACCTGGTATGGGATGCCGGCGTACGCGAAGGACGGTAACGTCGTCTGCTTCTTCCTAAGCGGGCAGAAGTTCAAGACGAGGTATGCAACGCTCGGCTTCAGCGACAAGCCTAACCTCGACGAGGGCGCCACGTGGCCGACATCCTTCGCTCTGACCAGGTTGACCTCCGCCGAAGAGACATAGGATCGAAGCGCTCGTGAAGAAAGCGATGAGCTGAGGATTGAACTCGTGATGGGACTCGAACCGGCCGGCCACTAATTTACGTGCCCTCCTGACCTTAAGCAGGGATCACCACGTCACACGTGATTCACCTGCTCTCAGGACTTTTGAGCCGCGGCGGAACACACCTGTCGAGCCTCACTGACGAGCGCGCGTAAATCCTTGCAGGCTGCGGCGCAGACAATCTGGTCTATCTGGCGAAGACCCGCGCGATCGAGAAGGTGCTTTTCGTTCGTGATCCACTCAGCTCGGGAAGCGAGCACTGCGTGGGCTGTCTGGCAATATGCCTGGACGACGAGCCCGATGCATTCGGCCGATCTGTGGTACGGCGCGTGGTTGCCCAGAGCGTAATTGAGAGTCATTTCAGCTCGCCGCCACCAGACTGCCGGCGCTGACGCCTGCAACGCAGGCGGGTAGTCCGGCCGGGGTAGGGACCCGTGCAACTCGGTGTTGACAGCCAACTCGGCAAGTATGAGGTAGGTGGGAATGCCGGCGAGATGGAACATCAGAGGCTCAATCCGGAACCGACCGGCTGCCGCTTCCTTCAATTCGTACTCAATGACGTCCAGATCACGGTAGTGCACGTCGACCCGGCGACCCGCGATGTTGAGCCAGGCGCCGCCGTTGAACACCCCGCCGCCCCATCCGCCGATCTCTGAGACTTCTCCGTGCCACCCGATGTCCCTAAGAAACTGCGGCTCGAAGTGGCCGCGGTAGTAGATGGCGAAATCCCAATCGCTGTCCGGACGACTCGTGCCTTGGGTCCGAGAACCGCCGAGCGAGACAGCGTTTACCCGCGGCAGGCGCGCAAGCCTCTCACCAACGAACTTAACAAACCCCCTATCTTGCATACAGAGTTCGTCGGGACGCGACACACTCAAGTCAATCCTCAGTACAATAATTTTGTTTCATTTTGCACAAACGATGTTTCTGGAGGGTCCATATCCAATCACGGACGCTTCGCGCGGGCAACCCGCGAAGAAACATCGTTTCGATCGAGTGCGCCGAGAATCAGTCGTAATCTGCAACAACATTTGCCTCACAAGTGGTAGCATCATAACACCGCGACCGGCGGGGCCGCGCTGCTGGTGCACATGACACTGGGCGAACGGGGTCACCCCGCGCTGTCAGGACGCGAGTACGCCGAGCAGAAGCGGGTTGAAGCCATGGAGGCCGGCCGGATACTGGGAGCCGACGTCGAGATCTTGCCTTTTCTCGACGGGGGCTGTTCGACGACGAGGAGCCAAAGCGCATGCTGGCCGACATCATTCGCCCGCAAAAGCCCGAAATCGTCATAAGCCATTGGGGAGGCAGCTTCCACAAGGACCATGCGGCATGCCACGACATCGTCAACGACGCGGTATTCTATGCGGGTCTGGCCGATATGTGGCCGGACCGCTTGAACCATCTCATTACGGCCCTGTACTACGGAGAGAACTGGGAAGATCCGCGTGGGTTCCAACCCGACCTGTACGTCGACACAACATCCGGGCACGACAGCTGGCTCCGAGGGGTACGAGCGTACGAGCTGTTCCGGGGTGGGCTCTCCTCCTTTCCGTACGTCGAGCACTACGAGGCGCTCGCGACTCTCCGTGGCACGCAAGCCGGCTGCGCACATGCCACGACTTTCACGGTGCCGCCAGAATCGCGCCGCGTCCGTGTGGGCGGATTTGGTACGAGTATTCCCTTTCCAGCCGTGACCGCGGCGTCGATCGTTGTGCACCCTGAAGAGTCGGGAAGTCTTTGAGTCAGGCCATGTTCATCAACCGAGAAAGAGTTAAGCAGGCGATTCCTTTCATCGACACTCACGTAGCCGCCCGCCAGAGAGTGCTCGACATCCCAGGCGTGGTGGTTGCCCTGCGGCTGGACGACGAGCTGCTGATGTCGGAGGCCTACGGGTGGGCAAATCTCGAGCGACGAGAGCCCATGACGCCGGAACACATATTCCGGGTCGCGTCGCATTCAAAGATGTTCACGGCGACGGCCATCATGCAGCTGGTCGAGGCGGGCAGGGTCCGTCTCGATGACCGGCTGGACGCGTACGTGGACGGCATTCCGAAGGCCGTGGGCAGAGCGACGGTCCGGCAGGTGCTCAACCACTCGGCCGGGATCGTTCGGGACGGAGCGGCAGCGGACTACTGGGAGCTACACTATGTATTCCCTGATACCGAGCGGCTGGTAGCGCTCAGCGAAGGGATTCTTGCTCCCAACGAGCACTACAAGTACTCCAACATCGGCTACTCGCTCCTAGGAATGGTCGTCGAGACGGCAAGCGGGAAGACCTACAACGAGTACGTCACGGAATCGATCGTCGACCGGCTGGGCTTACAAAACACTGGGCCCGAGTTCGACGGAAAGGCCGAGAGGCGTCTGGTCACGGGGTACACGGGGCCGGACTTCCCACTGCCGAGGCTCTCGATTCCGAACATTGGAACCGGGGCCATGTCGGCGGCCACGGGATTCTATTCAACGGCGAAGGACTTAACAAGCTTCGCAGCGGCGCACTTCTTTGGCAACACCGAGCTTCTTACCGATGACTCCAAACGGGAGATGCAGCAGCCGTATTGGGAGACGGGGACTGCGGACCGCTTTTACGGGCTTGGCTTCGCGGTTGAGAACGTAGGTGATCGCCGCGTGGCCGGCCACGGGGGCCGCTTCCCAGGTCATTCGACGAATACTCGGTTTGACGCCACCGATAGGTTGGCCACGTCAGTCTTGACCAACGAAACGTCGGGACATGCGGCCACAATCAGCAAGGTCATATTCAAGATCCTCGATCTCGCGTTAAGAGCAACGCCTTACGACGGCGATGTCCGAGAAAAGAACGTTGATGGGTTTACTGGTACCTTTGCCAATCTCTCGGACGTGACTTGCATCGTCCAGCTCCGCGACACCCTCTATTCACTCAAGCCCTCGATCGAGGATCCGACCAGTGAAGTCACGGAGCTGGAGGTTGTAGAGAGCGATACCCTACGAATCAAAAAGACGAGCTACGGCTCGTTAGGCGAGTCGATTCGTTTCATTCGAAACACATCCGGCTCCGTTGTAGAGATGGTGTATGCCGGAGTGACGTACTATCCTGTCGACGTTCTGTCGGAGCGTTTTCGAGACGGAGTTGCCGCCCCCGTCTAGTACAGCATCGGGCCTGCTTCGTCGCTGATCGACGAGCGAAGTAGCTCAACCGCCGTACCCAGACGTTCGATGCCTGCGGGGCTGTAGGGCCGAACGCTGCAGATAAGGTGGCGGACTCCGGCGTGGGCGAAACCGCTTAGAGCTTCGGCAACCTCTTCAGGACGACCAACGATACCGCGTTCATCGGTGGGACGCTGTTCGCCGCGATCCAGCAGGTGCACATCCGTCCCGGCAGTGAGCTCTACGGTCCCAGGATCCCGGCCCACCTGGCGGCAGGCCTGTACAAAAGTCGGATAGGCTGCTGAGACCGATGCCGCAACGGCATGGCCGTTCGTATTCCACGCGTCGGCATACCTGGCCGCCAACCGGAGCATGCGCGGTTGCCATGCTGCGATCCAAATCGGGAGCAACGGGCCGGATGGCCCTCTCGGTCTGGAGAAGGCGTCATGGGCGCGGTAATAGCGTCCCTCAAAGTCCACATGCCCCTCACGGATGAGAGGCACGATGATCTGCAGTGCCTCCTCAAGGCGGTCGACGCGATGGTCGAAACGGTAGCCAAACATCTCATACTCTCGCGCGTTCCAACCTGCGCCAAGAGCGAGGATGAACCGGCCCCCACTAATCTCATCCAGGCTTTCCGCCATTCGTGCAAGGAGTGTTGGCCGGCGAAACGACACACAAGCAACCATGGGCCCCAGCAAGACTCGGGACGTGGTTGCGGCAAGCGCACTGAGGAAGGTGAACGCCTCCCACCCTCCGACATCTGTTTCGTCAGGCGGATTGAACAGGAAATGGTCGGCAAGCCAGAACGAGTCGAGGCCCGCATCCTCGGTGCAGCGTACCAAAGCCTGCAGATCGGCGAACCGGGCAGTCCTGCCACCGAGTCTTCCCTCGGCCTGATCCCCCACAACGCCAACCCTGAACATATTCACCTGGGTAAGAAGTGATTCCCGTTCACTCGTCGTAGGCGATAATGGCGCCAAGCGCGGCAATCCACCGTCACACTGGCGATGCGCACATTTCTTCCATTGCTTTACCTCGTCTCTTTGTATGTCGAATTGGACCTTCACATTCGCTAATCGAGCGAGTCACCAGGCGGCAGCTGAGCGGCCGGCACGACTGGAGTTACCGGCCTCGCGATCTCAAGGCAGTGGCGGCAGTGATCGATCATATAGCCACGACCTGAGCAGCGAGGTCATGTTCTTGTGGCTCTGCTCGGTTGCGACTGTGATAAAGTCGGAGGTCGACGCAGTGCCTCCTGCGAAGCGCTTGATGTAGGTCCGCAGAATGGCAAAGAACGTCTGGTCGCCGACACTCTTCCGGAGAGCGTAGAGCGTGAGCGCTCCCCGGACATAGACCGATGTACCAAAGAGGCCGGTCCGCGACGGAGACCCTGGAGCGGGCCAGGCAACGATCATCTTCGCTATGGCGATGTCCCTGGCAACGACACCAATGGCCGTCAGAGCCATTGCAGCCGTCAACTCCTTGGCGGAAGCAACACCAGCCCTCCGCAGGATTTCGGCTGCAGTGGCCGGCGTTCCCCGCAGGGCCGCGATCTGCACGGCCTTTTGCAGGATATCCGTACCCGTTCGGCTGGGATGGGCGGCGAGTTCCGCGATCAACGGGGCTGCCCATAGGTAGTTATAGTTCGACTGCATCGTAGAGGTGAGGACATCAGGTCGCCCTCGGTCCATCCAGAGCCATGCCATGTACGTTGCGAATCCCTCGTTTAGCCATATGTCCTTCCATGAAGCCGGACTAACGCTGTCTCCGAACCATTGATGCGCGGACTCGTGGGCAATCGCCCCCCCCGGCCTCCTCGCCCCCAATTCCGCCCGGAGCGTGTAAAAGATCCAGCCGGTAGGTCGGACGCGTCTGGTTCTCTAGAGAGCCAAAGCCGTTGAGAGCCGGGCTGAACATAGCCCCGTAGACGTTAAAGGGATACGACCCAACCAGGTTCTCAAGGAAGGAAATGATCGCGTTTTCGGTCCGCCTCAGGGATACCGCCTGCACCGACGTCAGGGGCTGGAAGCTGTAGTTGCTGATCGGAAGCCCGTGTGGACCCACGGCATTGTAGGCCCGGAGCCGGCCGATGCTCACCGTCGACAGATAGCTGGCCATAGGCTGGTTCTCATCGCAGACATAGGTGGTCGTCTTCGGATGCCGCACGGTTTGTATCAATCTCCCATTCGCCACAGCGACATACGGCTTGGGCACGGTGAACCGGAAGGTGCAGGTGGCCTTCTGCTGAGGGTGGTCATTGACTGGAAACCACGTGTGGGCTGCATCCGGCTCCCCGACAACGGTGACGCCGGTCCGAAAGTGAATCCAGCCATATCTCAGAGAAGGTGGCAGACCAATGCGGGTGCCACTGAGGGTCCCCGGGTGCCCATGGTAGGTGACTACCGCCGTGAATCTCTTATTGCGGGCAATCTCGTGCAATGGGGTGATCACGAGCTTGTCGTGCGCCTCGCGGGAGAACCGAGCGGGGACACCGTCCACCGTCACCTTGAGTACGGTGGGGCCTCGGAGGTCGAGGGCGAACGACGCCAAGGCGGCGCGTGAACAGGCTTTCACCGTCGCGGCTCCGGCGATCTGATTTCTGGCCGGGTCGACGGTGAGGTCGAGCGATAATGCACCGCCCGGTACCGGGGGTCTCCGAGATGCGGGAACAGAGGATCGCCGATGGCGGGCGGGACGAGAGCACTCTTATGGAACCTCGCGCTGTAGGACGCTGCATTGGTCTGTAACGGAATCAGTACTAGGAGGAATGAGAAGAGCAGCGACAGATACTTGGGCATACGACCCTTCCCCGCGGCTTGGTCGCCCGGTGTCCAGGATGCCATGGCGAACACAGTCTAGATCGAATGAGCTTGCCTTTCCATCGGGTTCCGACCTGATATTTGCTCGTGCTTCCCGAATCCGCCTACCAAGTCAGCGCGTCTGCTCTCAAGCGAACCCATTCCGAAAGGGACTCGCTTCAAGTTATGCGAAAAGGTTTAAGACTCTTACATATGCCGATTACCCGGTTCGAGGGACGGGTTCCCGGCGACGCGCAGCACATTTCGCGGCGGAGAGTGCACTATATCGCGACATGCAAGTCGCCACCGGCTCCAAGGATGAGTTCAGATGGACATTCGACATGGAACGCCATTCGGCGATACGACCGTACTTCTTTTCACTGGAAGCGATCTAATGTGCGATTGCTCGCGAGTGACAGCTCACCTCGATGCCATGGTGCGACGGCTACCAAAAGACTACGACTGTGCGATCGCGACACCAAACAGTGCCGCTGCCATTGCTGCAAGCAAACTGATCCCTCCAAGTGTGCCCACGGCAGCAGCACGTTTCGCGGGGGACGAATTCCGCATGAGTGGCGTGATCCAATAGGCGTGAACGGCCGCGGAAGCTCCCGAGATGAGGACGAACACCAACTTCACGAAGAGCGTCCGCGATTGCTGCGTGGCGTTCGGCTGCCCAAGCGAAATGCCTGCTTCGTGCACATTAATCAGACCGGTCAGAATCAGGATTACAAAGGCTCCCCAAGCAATATTCTGAAAACGACGAGCGATCTCCCGCATGACCTCGGGAGCGGAGCGCAACAGTGGCATTGCCACAGCTAAGGTAATCTGGCCGCCTATCCAGACGCACGCCGCGATAACGTGGATCCAGAGGACAAGGTCGGCGCCAGTGATGGGAACCATTGATGACCATCGGAGGCAGTAATTCTTCGACGACTCTTCACTTGGCGGAAAGCGGGTTATACCGTAAGCAGACCCAAATAACCCGTTAGCCGCCGGACCCCGGTTCCTGGAACACGGCAGACAGTCGATTCTTTCATACGAAAAGGCCGATGTCATCACAACAATCCTGGCCAATATCTTTGGCGCACCTTGATATCTCGCGCAGTCTGCACGACGCTTATTGGGTTGGGCAAAGTCCGGTTGCCCACAAGTCAAACCGCGCCCAATCAACCGTCGGCGAGATTTCTTCAGGGGATCGATCTAGGCAGAACATGATGGGATCAGGGTCGGCTTTGTACCTTCCGCCCCGGTGCCGGACAGGGTGAGCGCAGCCAGAATGCGACGATGCCAAACTCGGCCAGCGCGTCCGCCAGATACACCTTCGAAATCCGACCTCGTCCTACGTAGCCGAGGTCGACGGCTGCTAGCACCATAGCAATGCCACATCCGAGAATGCGTTCGGAGGGGCCGACTTCATCACGGACGGCGGCCAGCAGCTCAACACAGCCGACGGTTGTGAGGAGAAGCCCAACCGTTTTGACCAGCCAGGTATCTGTCTTAGGCCCGGATATAGCCTCGAAGGTGCCGTAGGAGACGAGGGGCCACGCACCGGTAAGGACGTAAAACGCCCCCTGGATCAGAGCAGCTTGCCTGTCCGTCGTCAACTTCAAAATTACTCTTTCAATGAGGTCAGTTGGCTTCATAAGTCATCAAGGTGGAATGAACTCCAGCGAGAGTCGGCGAGAGATTCACGTGTGTCTCGAAACTCGGCAGTCGGTTCAGGAAGCGAGGAGCGTCAGATAAACAATCGGAGCTCCGCGACGAGATATCCGGTCGTCCTCATGTGCGACTAGGGCGAGGTGGGTGAGCCGGCTCGTCGCCACGATGCATCAGTCCGACTACTGGATTCACTCTGAGTTCAGGAAGACGTCCGAGACATTCATCCGCGAACCTCCAGTCCAGACGGTTGGTCTCACGATCAAGGGTCCGTTCCCGCGGGACGGGATAGCGAACTGCGTTCAGACCAAGGTCAACCAAAAGGTCTAGATCAGCCAGCCGCTCCTCGTGGCCGCTGATGACCGTTTGATCCAGAAACCGATTTTCCACTCGGTTTACCGTACATTCGAATCCCCCCCAAAGCTGCAGCAACCTGCCGCTTTGACCGCTCATCCTTAGAGTCCTCACTCCCTAACCCCATGACGGGTAGCTTGCGGTAGGCTGTCAGCGCCTGCGCGACAACCTGGTCCATGTTGTAGTACTTGTACGTTGCCAAACGACCGACAAATGTCACGTCATGAGTATCGTCGGCCAGTGCTTTGTAGAGGCGGTATCTTTCTCCGTTCTCAGCAGTGGGTATCGGGTAGTACGGGTCGCCCTCCGCTTTGGGGTACTCGTACACGAGGGACGTCTTCGGATGCTCCTGACCGGTGAGATATTTGAACTCAGTGACCCTGGTGTAGAGGTGCTCGTTGGGATAGTTGACGACCGGAGCCGGCTGAGCGATTTCCCGGTTCTCCGTTTCAAACCTGAAATCCAGAGATCGATAGGGTAATTTGCCGTAGCGACACTCGAAGAATTCGTCGACAGGACCCGTGTAGATCAGCCGCCGATACGGAATGACTCCGTCGATTTCCCGGAAGTCGCAGTTGAGGAGGATCTTGATGTTCGGGTGGCCGAGCATACGCTCGAACATCCGGGTGTATCCCCGCAGAGGCATTGCCTGGTATGTGTCGGTAAAGTAACGTCGATCTCTCGAGGTTCGCGCCGGGACCCTTGCGGCGACGCCTGCGTCCAGCTCTGATGGATCGAGCCCCCACTGCTTCCGCGTATAGCCACGGAAGAACTTCAAGTACAGCTCGGATCCGATTTTGCTCACGACAACGTCCTCTGACGTGCGAATGGTCCTTCGCGGCTCGGCTACGGAATCAAAGAACTTCTGACAGCTGAAACTGTCGAGATTGAGGCCATATAAGCGGTTGATGGTGTCAAGATTGATCGGCATCGGCACGAGCTGGCCGTCGACGCTGGCCAGGACCCAATGCTCGTATGGCCGCCATTCGGTGAACTGGCCGAGATACTGAAAGACCTCGAGGGAGTTCGTGTGGAAAATATGCGGTCCGTACCGGTGAATTAGCAGGCCGTCGTGATCGTAACAGTCAAAGGCGTTTCCACCCACGTGGGATCGACGGTCTACAACCAACACTCGCTGGTTCGCCTGACTCGCTAGCCGCTCCGCGAGAGTGCTTCCAGCAAAGCCCGCCCCGACTATCATGTAGTCAAACATTTAGGCCACTTCCAATCGTCTTGACAATGGAGCGGGGACAGCACGCCTGGCCGAGATGCTGGTTCGTGTATCTCCCCTTATATCCCGACGCGTTTCGATCCTCAATCCCCACGCGAATCAGTGCCTCCATCTCAGCCCACGTCCGATCCCACGACCGGTCCGCTAGGAATGAGTCCACCATTTCGCGGTCAAGCTCGTTCGATCCGTCCAGGTATTGCTGGATCGCCTCGCCAAAGCCTTCCGGCGTATCCGCTATGCTGACGAGACGTTCGTCGCCATAGGGATGGACCACGTCGCGGATGGATGTGCTTACCACCCGCTTCCCTGCCGCCAGATACTCCGGCGTCTTTGTAGGACTGATATACCGAGTGGATTCGTTGTGGGCAAATGGGAGCATGGCTACGTCCCAGCCGGACAAGTACAGGGGAAGATCCTTGTACTCCTTCGTGCCGAGGTAGTGAACGTTCCGTCCGTGAGGGAGACTCTGCCTTGCGACCTTCGAGTCGAAAATCGGGCCGACCAGAATAAAGTGCCAGTCGGGATGCTCCGTGGCTACCTGCTGAATGAGCGATGAGTCGAGCCGCTCGTCGATAACGCCGTAAAATCCGAGTCTTGGATGTGGAATCTGGGCCTGATCAATCGGGTCGGGCTGAATCGATCGTGCCCGGCGGAAATGGTCGAGGTCTACACTGCTTGGAAATTCATATACGGAAGGGTGCAACGCCCGCTTTGCCTCGAAGAGCGACCTTCCTCCCGCGAAAACCAAGTCGCATTGGTTCAACAACTCTCGCTCCGCTTCGAGCATGCCGGGCGGGGCCTTCGCGAATGCCGAAAGCTCATCCATGCAGTCATAGACGGTAAGCAACGGCTCAAGTCCGCTATAGGTCCTCACCGCCATCGGTGTGTAGTACCAGAGAACGTGGTCCTGGACGTGGCGCTGCCGCAGAAATTGGTTCAGCAGCCGGGATTGCGCTCGACGGACTTCGAAGCCCAGGTCTATTTGCCGGCACCTGCGGAGTCACCACAGTAACACCCGGCGCCTGCTCATGAATCTTTAAAGATGGCGGACCGCTGCCGAACTCCGCCTCCTCCACGAAGAAGGTTCTGTGGCTCCGGGCACATCTGCTAATGAGATGCTGTGGACGCTGGTAAACGAAATCCCAGCGCAGTGCGAAAAACAGACAACGTCATACTCCATGGACTCGGGCCCCTCTACCTCGGTAATCGACGCGGATGAACTTCCTGCGCCTGGATGGAAAGACCTGATTACCGCAAGCGCGGCTTACAAGTATGCAGGCGGTTTTCGCCGTCGAAACACTAAAGCATGTTTGATGCCAGTTGCTTGAGAAGCTTCGTTAACGTCGAATCCGACCATCCGTCTCCCCTAGCCGACCAGTCAAATCACCAGACGTAGAGCCAGAGTTCTTATAAATCTCCCACACCCTTTACCCACGGTTTTGTAAAGAGTTATTTGAGCCCTGGCGCGGGCTCCCGGCGGCCAGTTGGCCAAGACGACGAGCAATACTTGATAGTCCACGGCTCATGCCCGTCCTCAAAGGACCGGAAGCAAGCCCTGGGTTTCCCAAGGGGAGCTCCCAATACCCGCTCGGAAGCGGCCGGGGCGAAGCGGCACTCGCTCGCGCATTCGGCAACAATCGACCTGCTTCGCTCATACCGAAGTGTCAACGCTTGTACGTCCCACAAACCTATGGCGCAGAGCAGTTCGTCATAAAGGCTGCTCCTGCCCGGAGACGGACCGGGCCTAGGGGAGGACGGGCACCTAGCGGTCGAAGGAGCCGAATAGGCGGAAGGCTACTCCAGCACTCGTTAGGTCCTTGAGCAGGTAGTTCGACGCTCTGACGTTGTCCAGCTCGCAGTCGGCGTAGAACCGGTAGTGGAAAGGCTGGTCCGGAACGGGGCGGGAATCCAAGCGTGTCAGGTTGGCGCCGTTGCGGGCAAAGATGTGCAGGACCTCCGCCATGGAACCTGGGCGGTGGGGAGCGGTGAAGCCCAAGATCATTTTTCGAGGACGATCGGGCTCGATTTCAGGATGGCGGACCTGTTCCGCCGTTACCACCAAAAACCGGGTTTGGTTGGTCTCGTCGTTGGCTATGTGACTTGCGACGATACGGAGGCCGTAGCGCTCCGCCGCCGCCGCCGAGGCTATGGCTCCTTCGCCTTCTCGCCTAGCCTCGCCGACTTCTTTGGCTGCGCCCGCCGTGTCATAGAACGGTACCGGTGTGACATCGTGGTCTGCAAGCCATCGACTGGACTGAGCAAGTGCTTGGGGATGGGATAGAGCTCGTATAACAGGTCCACTTCCGCCGGTCATCAGGTGGTGGCGAATCGGCGAGATGTGCTCGCCGATCACGTGCACCGATTCGTGAGTCCAGAGGAGATCGCTTACTTCCTGAACGATGCCGGCGACGCTGTTCTCAACCGGGAGCACCGCCGCCTCCACCTGGCCGCCAACCAGGGCGTCGAACGCCTCGGCGAAAGACAGATGGCCAATCGTTTCGGCGTCAGGAAACAACGATTGGGCAGCCTCGTCGGAGTACGCTCCGGGCTCGCCCTGGAAACCGATCCGCTGCACTATCGGCCCGTCAACCGAACTGGCTCGTGCTCAAGACCGCTCCCTCGGATGATGACGATACGAGGGCGGCGTACCGCTGGAAGACGCCGGCCTTGTATCGGGATTCCGGCTCCTCCCACGACGCCCTACGCTGGGCTAGCACCTCATCGGGCACATCAACTTTCACCCCGCGCCGATCGACGTCGATGGTGATCGTGTCACCTTCCTCGATCAAAGCTATGGGTCCGCCTCGCGCTGCCTCGGGTGCAACATGGCCAATCATCAGACCGCGAGTTCCGCCACTAAAACGGCCATCGGTCAAGAGCGCCACCGTTTCCCCTAAGCCGGCGCCGACGATCGCGCCCGTGACACCCAGCATCTCGCGCATGCCAGGCCCGCCTCGCGGTCCCTCATACCGGATGACAACGACGTCGCCCGATTTGACGGTGCCGGCGAGAATCGCTTCCATGGCTTCTTCTTCGCCGTTGAAGACGCGGGCCGGTCCCTCATGGTACAGGCGCTCGTGGCCCGCGATCTTGACCACACTGCCTTCCGGCGCCACATTGCCCTTTAAGATCACCAGACCGCCCGTGTCCTTCACCGGATCGTCGACCGTGCGGATCACGTCCTGATCGGGCGCATCACCGGCCTCGCCAGCCTCCTCGCCCAGCGTGCGTCCAGAGACGGTCGGAGTCGAACCGTCGACGTAACCAGCTTCGACGAGTCTGCGCGCCAGCACCCTATTGCCTCCCACTCGGTCGACATCGGCCGCAACGTAACGCCCGCCAGGTTTGAGGTCGGCCAGTATCGGGGTCTTGCTGCTGATGACGTCGAAGTCGTCAATGTCCAGAGCTATGCCGGCTTCGCGGGCCATCGCGAGGAGGTGGAGAACGGCGTTGGTGGATCCGCCCGAGGCCGCCACTGCGGTGATGGCGTTTTCGAAAGAAGCGCGGGTGAGGATGTCGCGATGGACGGGTGCCTGTCTCGAGCAGCTGTAATACCTGACGGCCGGCCGCGCGCGCAACTTCGTCTTTGCGGGGATCGACGGCCGGGACGCTGGCCGACCCCATAGGAGAGAGGCCGATGAATTCCATCACCATCGCCATAGTGTTGGCGGTGAACTGGCCGCCGCAGGCTCCAGCCCCGGGACACGCCGAGTCCTCGATGGCCTGAAGCTCGGCATCGTCGATCTTCCCTACCGCATGGGAGCCGACGGCTTCGAACACGTCGACGACCGTCAGGTCCTTCCCGTTGTGCTTGCCCGGCAGGATCGACCCGCCATAGAGGATCAGGCTCGGAACATTCAAGCGGATCAGTGCCATGCCGGCAGCTGGAATAGTCTTGTCACAGCCCACCATGGCAATGACGGCGTCAAACATGTGGCCCCGACCGACAAGCTCGATCGAGTCGGCAATGACCTCACGGCTTATCAGGGACGCCTTCATGCCTTCGGTCCCCATGGTGACGCCATCGCTTATGGCGATGGTGTTGAACTCCATGGGCGTGCCGCCGGCCTCGCGGACGCCTTCCTTTACCTTGGAAGCGAGCCGTCGTAGGCTGAGATTGCACGGCATGGTTTCGATCCAGGTATTGGCGATCCCGATAATCGGCCGGCGGAGCTCTTCCTCCGTGTATCCAACACCGCGGAGCATTGCCCGGGCGGGAGCGCGGCTTGGACCCCGAAGAATCGTACTGCTGTTGCGAGTTAGGTCGGTTGGCAAAGTATTCTCCCGTCAGTTAGCAGTAATCAGTAGACGGTAAACAATAGTCGCGCGTGCTGCGCCAGCTCAGTGCAGGGCGACTACCGCCCCTCGACCTGGGAAAGTCGGTTGCCGCCTATTATTGGGCCGCGGCTAGAGCTCGCTGCTCGTAGGCGTCGATCGCTTCGGCGTGCTCCAGCGTGAGCCCTATGTCGTCCAGGCCATTGAGGAGACGGTGGCGGTGGAAGGCATCGATTTCGAAGCTGCGCGTCGAACCCATTGCCATCCGAGATCGTGCAGCGCTCGAGGTCCGTCGTTAGCTCGTAGCCCGGAGTTTCTCTTACCAAACGCGTGAGCTCGTCCACTCTTTCCGGCGGCAAGGTAATCAGCAGGAGACCGTTGCCCAGGCTGTTGTTGTAGAAAATGTCGGCGAACGAAGGCGCTACGATCACCCTGAAGCCGTACTGATCCAGGGCCCAGACGGCATGTTCTCGTGATGACCCGCTACCGAAGTTGCGTCCGGCAACCAAGACACTTGCTCCCGCATAGCGGTCGTGATTCAGCTCAAAATCGGGGTTGGGCGAGCCGTCGGGCAGGAATCTCCAGTCGAAGAACAGAAACTCGCCGAACCCGGTCCGCTCGATGCGCTTGAGAAACTGCTTCGGAATGATCTGGTCCGTGTCGACGTTCGAGCGGTCGAGCGGCGCCGCGAGGCCCGTGTATGAAGTGAAGGGTTTCATCGGTCGTCGCTCCTGCGTTCGTTTGGGTCTCTCCGACGAAACGTCGGCCGAGGGAAGTGTGGAGGTCCTCCAGGTGCCGCGCCGTCGGAGAGCTTCGTGAAGGACATGCGGTCAAGTGGAGTCATCGTTAGCTCCACTCCCGAACGTCTACGAACCGGCCGGCTACCGCAGCCGCGGCGGCCATGGAGGGGCTTACCAGGTGCGTCCGGCCCAGCTTGCCCTGCCGGCCTTCGAAGTTGCGATTTGAGGTCGAAGCGCAGCGCTCGCCAGGCTTGAGGACATCAGGATTCATTCCAAGGCACATCGAACAGCCGGCCTCTCGCCAGTCGAAGCCGGCGTCGCGGAAGATCGCATCCAGGCCCTCCTTCTCCGCCTGACGCTTGACGGCGACCGAACCCGGGACGACCATGGCGTAGACGTTGGGGTGAACGTGCTTGCCCTCGATCACCCCGGCCGCGAGGCGAAGGTCCTCGATGCGGCCATTCGTGCAGGAACCTATGAAGACGCGATCGACCTCAATGTCCTGAATCGGCGTCCCTCCCCTCAAGCCCATGTACTCGAGGGCCTGCTTGGCTGCCCGGCGCTCATGGTCTGCGGTCATGTCATCTGGATTCGGCACGGCGCCGGAAATTGGCGCCACCATCGCTGGGTTGGTACCCCAGGTCACATGGGGAGATATCGACGGGGCATCGAGTTGAAGGGTACGGTCGTAGGTCGCGCCGGAATCAGTTGCCAACTCGCGCCAGCGGGCGACAGCCTCTTCAAATGCACCGCCCTGCGGGACGTAGGTCCGGCCCTCCATATAGGCGAACGTCTCGTCGTCGGGGGCAATCATACCCGCGCGGCCACCGCCTTCGATCGTCATATTGCAGACCGTCATGCGCCCTTCCATCGAGAGAGAGCGAATCGCCTCGCCCGTGTACTCGATCACGTGGCCGGAGGCTCCGTCGACTCCCATGCGACCAATCACCGACAGAATCAGGTCTTTGGGCGTCACGCCCGCGGGCAATGCGCCTTCGACGCGGACTTCCATCGACTTTGGCTTGGCCTGCCGCAGGCACTGGGTGGCTAAGACGTGCTCTACCTCCGATGTGCCGATTCCGAACGCGAGGCTGCCGAAGGCGCCGTGAGTGGAGGTGTGACTATCGCCGCAGACGATTGTCATTCCGGGCTGGGTGAAGCCCAACTCGGGTCCGATTACGTGTACGATTCCCTGTCGGGCGCTGTGCAGGTCATAGAGCGTGACCCCGAACTCCTGGCAGTTGGCCGCGAGCGTCTCCATCTGCTTGACGGCGATCGGGTCGGTGCTCGGCCGCGATCGCTCCCACGTGGGAACGTTGTGATCCATCGTCGCGACGGTGCGCTCGGGCCGGCGCACCCGCCGGTTACTCAGACGCAAGCCGTCGAACGCTTGCGGCGACGTGACCTCATGGACGTAGTGCATGTCGATGTAAAGGATGGCGGGCTCGCCCTGACCCTGATACACGACGTGGCTCTCCCAGATCTTGTCGAGCATCGATTTCGGGAGGGTTTGCTTGGTCGGCGACGGCGTCGCGGTTATTGCTTCCGAGCGTCACCTATACAACCGCCTCGAGTCGCTGGGCGCCGTATACGGCTGTGCACCAGTCTGCGTACTGAGGGAGGCGGTTGCGGGCGCCGTCGGCATACAGAGCCTGAAGTCTGGTCGTCACTGGCCCGGGGACCCCTGCGCCAACGTCGATGCCGTCGATGCTGACTATCGGCTCGATCTGAACGCCGGTGCCGCACAGGAAGACTTCATCGGCGATGTAGACTTCCGTCTTTCCCACCGTGCGCTCCTCGACCGGCATCTCGAGCTCTTCCTGGCGCCAGCTGCATCACGGCGTCGCGAGTAATGCCCTCGAGAATGTTCTCGGAGGCGGCAGGCGTGATCAGACGGCCATTTCGAACCAAGAAGACATTCGCGGAGCTGGCTTCGGAGAGGTTGCCGTTCTGGGTGAGCATCAGCGCCTCATCGTAGCCCGCCCGGGCGGCATCGTCGGAGGCCAGCGCAGCGTTGATGTAGCCGCCCGTCACTTTTGCCCGGGTGGGAATCGTCGTGTCCTCTATTCGGCGCCATGGGGAATAACAAACTCGAAGTCCGCCGTCCCGGTGAGCGTAGTGGCCGAACGGGAAGGCAAAGATGGCGAAGCTGTCGGCGAGGCTGCTGAGCGTCAGCTTGATCGTCTGCGAAGCCTTGAAGGCCAGCGGGCGAATATAGACGTCAGACCGGTAGTCATTCTCACGCACGAGGGTGAGGACGTAGTCCTCCATCTCGGCCGGGGTGAAGGGTGGACGAATCCGCAGGACGTTGCAGGACCGGAAGAAGCGGTCGACATGCTCCGACAGCTTGAGGATGTACAGCTCCTCATCTTCATCTACCCAGTAGCCGCGAAGGCCCTCGAAGCACCCCGATCCATAGTGGAGTGCGTGCGCGGAGACGTTGACATTGGCCTCGGACAGCGGCATGAATTTCCCGTCATAGAAGGCCAGGTCGTGGTCGGCCGTGGTCTTGTGGCCGGGAGTCGTAAGGTGGGTTTCGGTTGACATGTTTGTTCCTCTCTAACCTGTGAGCCGCTCGGCTTCCGGTCTGCGCCGGCGCTCCAGCAGCGAGTATTCGAGACTATCCAGGAGCGCCGAGGCGCTGGCACTGACGATGTTCGGGGAGGCGCCGACGGTGTTCCACGTGCGCGGGCCGTCGGACGCTTGAATCCAGACTCGCACGCGAGCTCCGGTACCGCTCTCATTGTCGACAACCCGGACCTTGTAGTCTACGAGCCGTACGGACTCGATCTCGGGGTAGAACTCAAGCAGCGCTTTGCGAAGAGCGCCGTCAAGGGCATGGACCGGCCCGGATCCCTCGGCGGCCGCCATGACACGGCCGCGACCGACCCGGACTTTCACCGTTGCCTCCGCGCCGTCGCTCCGACCTTTGTGACCGGTCGTGACGAAATAGGATTGCAGATGGAAGTTCGGCACGTGCTGGCCGGCCGTGCGCAGGGCCAGGAGCTCGAACGAGGCGTCGGCATCCTCGTAGACAGTGCCCTGATTTTCGCGGCGCTTGACCTCGGTGAGGAGCTGCACCGTCTGCTCCGAGGAGAGGTGCAGGCCGAGCTCGTCGAGCTTGTGCTGAACGTTGCTCCGTCCTGAGAGATCGGAGACCAAGACCTGGCGCTGGTTCCCAACGGAATCCGGGGAGATGTGCTCGTACGTTTCCGGCCCCTTCAGAACCGCGTTGACGTGGAGGCCGGCCTTGTGAGCGAACGCCTCGTGACCGACGTACGGAAGCTTCAAGCTTTGCGGCGCGCTCCCGATCTCGCTGACATAGCGAGACAGCTCGGTCAGCCGCTCGACGCTCGCGGAAGGGAGACAGGTGTAGCCTAGCTTCAGCTGCAAATTGGGAATGATCGAGCAGAGGTTGGCGTTCCCAACGCGCTCGCCGTAGCCGTTGATGGTGCCTTGAACCTGACTGGCGCCGGCTTCGACCCCGGCTATCGTGTTGGCCACGGCAACTTCGGAATCATTGTGGGTGTGGATGCCGACGGGCACCTCCAGGTTCGCGGCGACGTCGCGACATATCGAAGAGAGCTGTGTTGGTAGAGTCCCGCCATTGGTGTCACACAGAACCACCCAGTCAGCACCGGCGTCTTGGGCAGCGCGAAGGCAAGCCAGCGAGTATTCGCGATCTACGAGATACCCATCGAAGAAGTGCTCCGCGTCGTAGATGACCTCGCGGCCCGCGGCTTTGAGGAAGGCCACCGAATCGGCGATCATCGCGAGATTTTCATCCAGGCTGACGTTCAGGACCAAACGGACCTGGTCGGAGGATGCTTTGCCGACTATGGTAGCTACCGGAGTTTCGGCTTCGAGGAGAAGGCGAAGGTTAGGATCGTTGGAGGCCGTGCCGCCGGCGCGACGCGTGCTGCCGAACGCGGCCAGGCGCGCGTGGCGCCACGGCAGCTTCTTGGCACGGGCAAAGAACTGCTCGTCGCGAGGGTTCGAGCCGGGCCATCCGCCCTCGATGTACTGGAATCCGAGGTCATCGAGGCGCTGCGCCACGCGCAGCTTGTCCTCTACCGAAAGGCTGAAGCCGTGGGCCTGGCAGCCGTCACGCAACGTCGTATCGTACAGACTGACGTCCACGGGCACCTCCTTCGTCGTCGAGCGCGGCCAGGACTGCGTCGACAAATTGTTCTGTCCCGACCGCCGACTCGGTGTCTAGCGCGAGATCCGCGGTCAGGTTTCCGGCATCGACCACGTCTTGAACCGCGGCCCGAACCTGCTCCGCGAGGTCGCGGCGGCCAATTGACCACTCGAGCATTAAAGCAACCGAGAGGATGGCTCCCATCGGGTTGGCGAGATCTTGTCCCGCGATTGCGGGAGCCGAGCCATGAATTGGCTCGTAGAGGCCGAAATGCCTTTCTTGCTTGCCCGGTCTCAGGCTGGCCGACGGCAGCGTCCCGAGCGAACCGGCGATGACGCCGGCCAGGTCAGTCAGAATGTCGCCGAAAAGGTTCTCGGTTACAACGACGTCGAAGTCTCGGGGAGTCTGCATCAACTGGATGGCGAAGGAGTCGACGAGGGCATGAGTCAGCTCCACGTCCGAATTCTTCTTTCCGTATTCGGTGGCGACCTCACGCCAGAGACGAGAGGTGTTCATCACGTTTGCTTTGTCGACCGACACCACCTTTCCCTTTCGGGAACGGGCGAGATCAAAGGCGAAGTCGAGGACCGCCGTTATCTGTTCGGTCGTGTAGTGCGCGGTGTCGACGGCCTCTTCGCCGGCGTCGGTCGTGCGGCGGATAAGAGGGCTTGCCGAAGTACACTCCCCCGGTGAGCTCGCGAACGAAGGCGATGTCGGCGCCCGAAGCGACTTCAGGCTTCAGCGGCGAGCGAGGGCCTCCGGCATCGGTCCAGCGGACGGGACGCAAGTTGATACCCAGGCCAAGCTCGGACCGCAGCCTCAAGAGACCCGATTCCGGCCGGCTGCCGACGGGGAGGTCGTCCCAGGCCGGTCCACCGACCGCACCCAAAAGTAGAGCGTCGGCCAGGCGGCAGTTCTCGAGATCCTCGTCGCGCAGCGGAGTGCCGTACGCATCGATGGCCGTCCCGCCGGCGCTAACCTCGAAGTAGCGGACATCGAGGTCCTCGGACGAGGCGATCGCATCGAGCACTCGCACGGCGGCCCGAACGACCTCGGGTCCGATCCCGTCGCCGGGGAGTAGAGCGAGGGTAAAGCTCACTGGCTTGACTCCGCAAAGCTGCCGGCAGATCCGGCAAGTGTCGCCGCCGGAACTCGGTGGCTCTTGCCGTTCCCCGACAATACCAATTCCCGCAGGGTATCGTCGTCGACGGCCTTCCCCGCGTCGGCCATCTCGATGACGCGGCGATACACGCCGTCAAGCGCGTCTTTGTCCAGACGATGGCCCAGCTGCCGTAGCCGATAGTCAACACCGTGGCGGCCGGAATGCTTCCCGAGCACGAGACGGCTGGATTCCCACCCAACGTCTTCGGGGAGCATGATCTCATACGTGGTTCGCTCCTTGAGAAAGCCGTCCTGATGAATGCCGGCCTCGTGGGCAAAGGCATTTGCCCCGACGACGGACTTGTTGACCTGCACGTGGAGGCCGGTAAGCTCCGTCACGAGCTGACTCGTCGGCACGAGCTGGCGGCTGTCAATGGCGGTGTCCGGTAGTCCCAGGGCTCTTCCTCGGGTTTTCAGGGCCATCACCACCTCTTCCAGAGGCGCATTGCCGGCGCGCTCCCCGAGACCGTTTACGGTCAGCTCCACCTGGCGCGCACCGCCGGAGATGGCGGCCAGGGTATTTGCCGTAGCGAGCCCGAGATCATCGTGGCAGTGAGCGCTGAAGGTGATGTCCTCGGCGCCGTCGACTTTGTCCAGCATGTAGCGGAACATCTCGGCGTGCTCGTCGGGGAACGAGTACCCCACCGTGTCCGGGAGGTTGATCGTCGTGGCGCCTGCCCGGGCGGCCACCTCACAGACCGCGACCAAGAAGTCCCAGTCGGTCCGCGTGGCATCCTCGGCCGAGAACTCCACCCGGGGGCAGAACGAGCGGGCGTATGACACCAGCTCGGCAATCTGGGCGATGACTTCCTCGCGACTGCAGCGCAGCTTGTGCTTTAGGTGGATATCGGAGGTGGCTACGAAGACGTGAAGCACGGGATTTTTGGCGGGCACCAGAGCCTTGGCGGCGGCATCAATGTCGCGCCGCACGCAGCGAGCGAGAGCGGCCACCTCCGCTCGATCCACGACCTCGGCCACCATCTCAACTGACTCGAGATCGCCGGGCGACGCGGCGGGGAAGCCGGCCTCGATCACGTCCACGCCAAGCCGATCAAGCCGGCGCGCCAGCTCAACCTTTTGCGCCGAGGACAGGCTGCCGCCCGGCGCTTGCTCGCCGTCACGCAGGGTAGTGTCGAATACCCGTACTACGCCGTCCATCAGCTATCCGCATCCCAGTAATCGAATGACGGCGCACGCTGGTCGCGACGGTCCGGCGAGGCCGCATCACGCTCGGACTTGGGCTCGAAGGCCGCTCGCGGAAAGTCTTCAGGGCTGACGAATCCCCACTCGTACCACACAAAGTTTTCGGAAAATCCGGTCTCGTTCATCGTTCGCTCCTTGGCTGGTTAAGCTACAGTTGCTGGTTCTTTCTCTTCGGCGGCCCCCGCCGACGCCATCTTCTGGCTTTCAGGGAGCCAGCTCATCATCTGGCGTAGCTCCCGGCCGACTGTTTCGATCTGATGTTGACTGTCGCGCTGCCGAAGGGCCTGGAAGTCGGCTCCGCCCGAATCGCATTCCGCGACCCAGCGCTGGGCAAAACTCCCGTCCTGGATCTCGTCCAGAAGCTTACGCATGGTGGCCTTGGTGTTGGCATCGACGATTTTCGGGCCGGAGACGTAGTCGCCGTATTCGGCGGTATCGCTGATGGAGTAGCGCATGTACGAGAGTCCGCCCTGGTAGATCAGGTCGACGATGAGCTTCATCTCGTGAAGGCACTCAAAGTAGGCCAGCTCCGGCTGGTAGCCTGCCTCGACCAGAGTCTCGAAGCCGGCCTTGATAAGTGACGTCACTCCACCGCAGAGAACAGCCTGCTCTCCGAACAGGTCGGTTTCGGTCTCTTCTTTGAACGTCGTTCGGAGCACGCCGGCTCTGGTACAGCCGAGAGCACGGGCATAGCCGAGCGCGAGGGCTTCGGCCTGGCCGGTGGCATCCTGCTCGACCGCGAATAGGGCCGGCACACCGGAGCCGTCGACGTACAGCCGGCGCAGCATGTGGCCGGGGCTCTTGGGAGCGACCATCGCGACGTCGACATCGGACGGTGGCGAGATCTGGTTGAAGTGAATCGAGAACCCATGGGCCAGCATCAGAAGCTTGCCGGCGGTCAGGTTGGGCGCGACGGATTCGTTGAACACCTTTTTGTGATGCTGGTCCGGCAAGAGAATACTGATCAGATCGGCCCAAGCGCTGACATCCGCGACACTCTGGACCGTGAAGCCATCAGCCTCCGCCCTATCCCAGCTCGAGCTACCCTCGTAAAGGCCGATGCGGACATCACAGCCGCTATCGCGAAGGTTCTGCGCGTGGGCATGCCCCTGGCTGCCGTATCCGATGACGGCGATACGGCGGCCGCGTATGAGATCGAGGTCGGCGTCGCCGTCGTAAAAAACTCTAGCCATTGTTTCTCCTGTCCTTAGTTGGTTGATTTGGGAACGATGTTCGGTATCGCTAGTGAGCGGTCTCTACAGTCGCTGAGCTAAATGCCTGGCTGTGGCCAACCGCCAGCGGGTTGGTTCTGGCGATCTCCTGTATCCCGAACGGCTCCAGAGCGACGCCGAGGGCATCGAGCCGGCGGCTGGTTCCGGAGGCTTCTAGGACTACGTGGTCCGCGGTTACGTCGAGCAGCCTTCCCTCGAATGCCGTAAGCAGGCATATCAGCTCGTAGCGCTGGTCCGGGCGACACGAGACTCGTGCCAGGGCAAACTCGCGGCGGGTAACGTCGTCATCGCCGGCGACGACCTCGACGACGTCCGGCAGCTTGCTCAGATGCTTGGTCATCTGGTCAACGGTTTCGGAGCGCGTGACGAGAACCGTCATCCTCCCGATTTCGGGGCGGTGAGTTCGCTCCAGGGTAATCCCCCCAACCGGATAGTCACGGCGGCGCAGCAGGCTGAAAATACGGTCGACGGCGCCGACTCGCTGGTTGTAGAGGATCGCCAGGGTGGCTTCAGTCATGCAGGACTCCCGGTTCCTCGATCATCGCCGCCACCGACTGGCCGGACGGAATCATGGGGTACACGTTCCGCTCCTGCTCGATAGCCACGTCGACGATCACACAACCCGGAGTCTCCGCTGCCCAGGTCAGGGCCGCCTGGAGCTCGTCGGCGTGATCGACCTTACGGGCTTTGAGCCCGTAAGCTTCCGCCAGCAGCAGGTAATTGGGGCTGGTGATCGGGGTGGCCGAGTAGCGGCCACCGTGGAAGAACTTTTGCCACTGGCGGACCATGCCAAGGTAGCCGTTGTTCATGATCACTACCTTGATCTCGAGGCCCTCGCTGGCGATCGTCGCCAGCTCCTGGATGTTCATCTGGATGCCACCGTCGCCGGCGACCACCCACACCTCCTTGTCGGGGAGCCCGAATTTCACGCCCATGGCGGCGGGGAGGGAGAAGCCCATCGTGCCGAGTCCACCGGAAGTGATGTGCGTGTTGGGTTGATCGAAGCCGTAGTGGAGGGCGGTCCACATCTGGTGCTGGCCGACATCCGAGACCACAACCGCGTTGTCGCCGCTGGCCGCCTTGATGCCCTCGAGGATCGAGGCCGGATGGGGAAGGCCGTCGTCCGCGGGGGGCGACGAGCGGTCCCAGCCACGGATGGTGGCGAGCCAGCCGGCGTGATCTCCTGGACTGACCTGCTCGACAAGACGCTCGAGTACCTCCCGTGCGTCGCCCTGTATGGCGAGGTCAGCCGGAACGACCTTATCAAGCTCGGCTCCTTCGATGTCGACGTGGATCACTTCGGCGTTGGGGGCGAACTCGCTGACCTTGCCGGTGACGCGGTCATCGAATCGCATGCCGACGGCGAAGAGGAGGTCGGCCTCGTCGATCGCGCGGTTGGCGCAGGTGGTGCCGTGCATGCCCGGCATGCCCAGTGAGAGGGGATGCGATTCGGGGAAGCAGCTGATACCAAGGAGCGTGGTGATCACCGGCATGCCGGTGCGCTCGGCGAATCTGCGGAGGGCTTCGTAGGCACCGGACAGAATCACCCCGTGGCCGGCCAAGATCAACGGCTTCTTTGCGCCGTCGATCTTGGCTGCCGCGGTAGCTAGGAGTAAATCGAGCTCGGCGTCTCGGGGGAACCGGACGGGAAAGTGGTAGCGTTTCCGCTCGTACTCTGCCCGTTCAAATTGAATGTCTTTGGGGACGTCTACGAGAACTGGGCCGGGTCGTCCGGATCGGGCGATGGCGAAGGCTTCGTGAATGGCCGGTCCGACCTCCTCGGCGCTTTTGACCAGAATGTTGTGCTTGGTCACGGAGATCGTCACGCCAAGGACGTCGGTCTCCTGGAAGCTGTCCTTGCCGATCGCGGGGCGGGCGACCTGACCGGTGATAGCGACCATTGGAACAGAGTCCATGTAGGCGGTAGCGAGGCCAGTGACCATATTCGTGGCTCCGGGGCCTGAGGTGCCCACACACACGCCTACCTGTCCGGTGGCCCGGGCGAAGCCGTCCGCGGCGTGGGTGGCGCCTTGCTCGTGGCGAACCAGGACGTGATGCAGCTCGGGATAGCCGTAGAGGGCATCGTAGAACGGCATGATCGCTCCTCCCGGATACCCGAACAGGTAGCGTACGCCCTCCTCGAGAAGCGCCTCGCACATGATCTCTCCGCCGGTAGGGAGAGTCTCTGGTTCAGATTCGGGATCGGTCAGAATTCTTGCCGCGACTGCCATTCTTACCTCCATTTCAGATAAAGAAAGGGGCCTCCCGGTTCGGGAGGCCCCTGCTGTTTCGTTCCTTTTGGCTCGTTATCCTCCCGAACCGCTTGCTCCTGGGCCCAGAATAATTAGGCCCTCAATAAGGAGGCTTACAAGGAGTACTACGAGAACAAGAAGAAACCCGCCGGGCACGTTGGCGAGGCGGGTATGGAGCGCGGGAGATCGCGGCAGCACGCTGCGTGCTACCGCCCGTATGGGCGCCTTCGGGCATATAGGCTGAAGACGGCATGAAGAACTCCGCGCAGTTGATACTCCAATAGTACGGGGCAGATTGTGCGCGGGCCTACATGTAAGTTGGCCAGAAGGGTTCTGGGATAACTGTGCATAGTAGCTACCACTTTGTTTGTAGATGCGGCACCGCCTTGCTTTCTGTTCTGATTCGGCACACTTAATGGATCATCAGGCGGCATCCGAGCTGGTGCTTGGAAACACTCGACTGTGCGGGGCGCCATTCGTGCCGGAGATACTCCTCCATATTGCTCCCGACTTCGTGGGCCTGTGGGAGAAGATAGCGACAGTACTTGGGGATTCCGACGTTCCGCTACCCTTTTGGGCAGCGGCCTGGCCGGGGGGACAGGCGATAGCCCGATACGTGCTCGATAGACCGTCGTTTATCGTGGGGGCTCGCGTGCTCGACCTCGCTAGCGGTTCCGGGGTATGCGCGATAGCGGCTGCTTTGGCCGGAGCCGATGATGTCATTGCGGTCGACGTGGATCTGGTGGCCGGCCACGCTATTCATTTAAATGTGGCGGCCAACAACGTGCGTGTGGCAGTCAAGCAGGAAGACATTATCTCGGAACCGCCGCCGAAAGTCGACGTGATCCTGGGCGGAGACGTGTTTTACGAGCGCGAGATGGCACCCCGCGTGCTGGGATGGCTTAGGCGGGCGCACCACCGGGGGACGAAGGTCTTGATAGGCGATCCCGGGCGGGCTTACTTCCCACTTGACGAAATGAGCCGATTATGCAGGTACGATGTTCCAACGTCTCTCGACCTCGAGGGCCGGCCAAGCAAGCCCACCGGGGTCTACACTTTTGCGAGTGACTCCGGGGCGTTGCAGTGAGGAGTGTTTACTGGCCTTCAGTTTCCACTTTGCGCCTTTGTGCGTTTTGGGCTTGGAGGTAGTTGTGCCCCAGGCCTTCAGGCTCTACACGTGCTCTGAGGGGCACCTTTAATGACCGGGGTTGAGCGTTGGAGTGTAAAGGATCGCTCCCCGGCTCACCGAGATCGTCGCCCGCAGCCTGCCTGAGTGCAAGAAAACAGTTTCCGCGAACCAGGGATTAGGCTGAAAAACGCGGAAACTCTTTGCGGCGTGAATACCCGGGTACGGCGGTTTTCCGACAGAAGGCGGTGAAGCGCTTCGGGCCAGGAGCCACCACGCTTATTCGCGTATCTGGCCGTCCCCCCAGACCTCGTAGCGGTAGGTTGTCAGCTCACGAAGACCCATGGGGCCCCGAGCGTGGAGGCGCTGGGTCGAGTTGCCGATCTCGGCCCCGAAGCCGAACTCCCCGCCGTCAGTGAAGCGCGTCGAGGCATTCACCATCACGACGGCTGCCGGGCAGGAAGCCACGAAAGAACGCGCGGCGTCGACGTTTTCAGTGACGATGGCCTCGGTATGACCGGATGAGTATCGACGTATGTGATCTATCGCGCCGTCGATGTCGTCGACAACGCGGACGGCCATGGTCAGATCAAGATACTCCCGTGGCCAGTCTTCCTCCGTGGCGGCAGCCATGCCCGGAACCAGTTCTCGAGCCGCGGCATCTCCCCGAAGATCAACCCCTGAGGCGGCGAGCGCCTCGGCGACGCAAGGCAAAAACTGGGGCGCAATATCGCGATGCAGCACTAGCTTCTCGGCACTGTTGCAGACGGAGGGCCGGCTGACCTTGGCGTTGACGACTATGCGCAGCCCCTTCTGGAGATCAGCCGCCCGATCGACGTACACGTGGCAGTTGCCGTCACCGTCGATGACATAGGGAACGGTGGCGTGGTCGACGATGTCCTGAATGAGAGCCGGGCCGCCACGAGGGACTAGAAGATCGATGGTGCCGCGCATCCGCATGAGCGCGCGGGCGGCGTCACGTGACGCGTCGGCAAGAAGCTGGACCGCCGGCTTCGGCAGCCCGGAGTCAATCAGTGCGGGAACAAGGGCATCGACGATCGCTCGGTTCGAGCGGCCGGCTGAGGCTGAGCCCCGCAAGATCACGGCGTTTCCCGATTTCAGGCACAGTCCAACAACATCCGAGGTCACGTTCGGGCGTGCCTCATATATCACGGCGATCACTCCGAGTGGCACGCGCGTGCGCCGGATATCAAGTCCGTTTGGCCGCCTCCACCCGTCCAGGACCTCCCCGACGGGATCCGGCAGTCCGGCAATCGTTCGCAGGCCGGCAGCCATGGAATCGAGCCGGCTCGAGGTAAGGGTGAGACGGTCAAGGAGTGTTGCCGACATGCCGCCGGACCGGGCCTCCTCCACGTCTTGGCGGTTGGCCGAGAGTACGGACTCGCGTGCAGACTCCAAGGCTTCCGCAGCCGCGAGTAGGGCTCGATCCTTTACCGCGGAGCCGACGACCGCAAGGGTGTTGGAAGCGATGCGCGCTTGAGCTCCAATGGCCTCGAGATTCCGCTCCGTCGCCTGCGTCAACGCGCGAGCTCCGGGGTGTTGGCGAGAAGCACCATATCATCTCGATGGATGACGACTCCGCGGTCCAATCCGGAGCCAGAGGCAGCGGCGAGATCGTCCGCGCCGAGCCGAGTTATTCCTTTCGCCACCAGGACGCGACCGTCGTCCACCACATCCACGACGTCTCCCGAGGCGAATTTGCCGGACGCATCGCGGATGCCCACCCGTAGCAGGCTGGCGCCTCCTGCCGTTAGCGCCCGCACAGCTCCTGCATCGACACAAAGCGATCCAGAGGGCGGCCGGGCGAACGCAATCCAGGTTTTTCGAGCGGGCATGCTCGTGCGCCGGGCGCGAACTCTCGTTCCTATCGATTCTCCATGCCATGCTCTCAAGACGACATCCGGTTCGCCGGCGGCCGCGATGGTGCATGGAATGCCCGACCACGAGGCAATTTTGGCGGCCGCCACCTTCGTTGCCATGCCACCGGACCCAACGGGCGACCCGGGGCCCCCCGCGGCGTTCTCCAGCGAAGCGTCGATCTGAGTTACCTCTTCGATCAAGCTTGCCTCGGCGTCCAGGCGCGGATCCCGTTCGTATATCCCCGCGGTGTCCGTCAGAAGGATCAGCATCGCGGTAGGTATCAATGTAGCCACCAAGGCCGACAGACGATCGTTATCGCCCAAAGTGATCTCGTCGGTGGCCGTCGTGTCGTTCTCGTTGACGATAGGAACCACGCCCCAAGAGCAAAGCCGCTGGAGGGTCGCACGGGCATTGAGATAGGTCGCGCGCTCCCAGAAGTCGCGCGCCGTCAGCAGCACCTGGGCGACCTGTGTATCGCGCGAATTGAAGATGTCCGCATACCGGGCCATCAAGATTCCCTGACCGACGGCGGCGAGCGCTTGAAGGTCAGTGAGGTCGCCACGCGCCGGGCTTAGATCTCACGGTTCCCCGCCCAGCCGCGATCGCCCCAGACGTAACGAGAACAGGGCGAACTCCCTCGGCGATCAAGGTGACCAACGAACCGACGAGGCCCGTCATCAGGTCTTCCGAGATCCGTCCGTCTGGGCCGGTGATCGAGCTGGATCCTACTTTTACGACTACGAATTGTGGAGGGTGAGAGAGTTTCATCCAGGCTAACGTTGTAACTAAAAGTCCACTTGTCGAAGCGGTCCGCGATTCCGAGTTGACAACCCGGACTACAGGGTGTTCCTCTATGTTGGCCCATCCCCCACGCCCCGCGCTTTGGCCCGCTAGCGTCTTGGGGGCTTGAGTTGCCGACGACTAGATTGTGGAAAGGTCTGACACGTCCTGGGAAAGCCGGCTCCGTGTCATCCCGTCATGCGAGCCCGAGATTCGGAGTTACCGTCGCCTCTGTCGCTCCCTATGGCTGACGACAGAGTGAACGGTTTCCCTGAAAGGCAGCGAGGCCAGTGGTTTCGCCAGAAACCATCGATTGACAGTTAACGCCTGCAAGGGGCACTGTCGCACAGTATTTCGCCCTCACACGCCTGATTGTGGATAACCTACCAGTGATCAGCCACCAGTTCAGGCAGCGCTAGCCGGCACGCTCAACGGCATCATGCGGCATGGCGCCGGTCGGACTTGGGGGACCCGACGTTTGGGCAGTGCGGCGATTTAGCCGCCGCACTCCCACGAGTCCTATGCCTGCCGCCATGAAGCATGAGGCCGCTCCCACCGCCAGACCGACCCGGGCACCGGCAACACTCGTCACCCATCCGATGATGGGACCACCAATTGGCGTCGACCCGAGGAACGCCACCGACCACAGGGCCATAACTCGACCTCGCATCTGCGGATCGGTCCGCAGCTGTAACGTGGAATTTCCCATAGACAGAAACGAGATGCTGGAGAAGCCGACGAGTGCCAGGGCCACGATCTCGATCGCTAGAAGTGGAGCTACCGCCGCAAAGCTTATGAAGACCCCGAAAATCATGGACGCCCCGACCATGGCACGCATTCCTGTCTTACCGCGAGTTGCAGTGACCAGACCACCGAACACCGCGCCTAAGCCCATTGCCGAGGTCATCACGCCAAAGGTTTCCGCGCCACCGTCGAAGACCCTCTGAGCCATCACGGGCAGAGTAACCTGGAACTCGTAGGCCAGCATGCCAACCAGTGCCATCATTAGCAACGGCACGGCTAGCTCGGGCGTGCGGGCGACGTAGCGAAAGCCCTCACGAAGCTGACCTTTAGACCGGGCGCTCGGCTTGCTCGGCGTCAACGTTGCTCGATTCATCGAAAGCAACGACCCGACGACCGCGACAAAGCTGAGGGCGTTCAGCATGAAGCACCAACCTTCGCCCACCGTCGCAATCAACACACCGGCGAATGCCGGTCCGACGGCGCGGGCGGCGTTGACGAGAGTCGAATTCAGGCTGACCGCGTTACGCAGCTCATCACGTCCAACCATCTCCAGAACGAATGCCTGCCTTGCCGGGTTTTCGAAGCAGTTGTTGAGCCCGAGGATCACGGCAAGCACGCAGACCTCGACGAAGTTCACTACGCCTGCAAGCGTCAGCACGCCGAGCACGAGCGCTTGAACTCCCATCATCGATTGCAGAATGATCATCAGCCGCCGCTTGTCAACCCGGTCGGCAATCACCCCGCCGTAGGGTCCCAGCAGCAGGACGGGGAGCGTCTGGAGTCCGACTACTATGCCTAGGCTCGTCGCGGAATGGGTTAGCGCGAGGACCAACCAGGCCTGCGCGGTGCTCTGCATCCACGTGCCGACGAGTGACGTCGCCTGACCGAAGAAGTACTTGCGGTAGTTCAGATTCGAGAGAGATGAGAACGTACGGCCGGTTGTTGCCCGAACGTTCAACGGGGAGCGCGTCGCAAGGCTTGCGTCAGAGACTCTAGAGCTGGGAGCGCCGCAGTCAGGGCGACGCGCTGCGCCGGCGACAGCTGGGCGAGCGCGGCCAGGAGCGCATCGGTTCGCTCGGTTCTGATCCGGTCGTGAACCATTCGACCACTCTCTGTCGCTGAAAGCTGAGCCGCCCGGCCATCACGGGGATCCTGAGCACGAATGATGAGGCCGGCGGCCTCGAGCTTGCCGGCAATGCGTGACAGCATCGTTGGATTCAGTCCCTCGATGAACGAGACCTCCGACAACCCGATCGGTCCGCGCCTTACGATGGTCCCCAGCACATCGATCTGGCTCGGGGAAAAGGTGTCGTCCGAGTGGGTCAGGCGGATGGCGCGTGCCAGCCTGCCGATAGCCGAACGGATGCGTGCCGGCAGCTCGCTCTCGGCATGTGGGCTTGATGGCTTAGGAGAAGGCGTAGTTTTCACTTTTCACTTTTCAGCTTTTCGTGTCGGTTCCTGTTCGCCTTCATTATACTTGCTTGCCGGCAAGCATATTGTGATCGTCCTCGCAGTTTCAATTTTGGAAATGCCTACGTGGATGCGGATCCGAACAGGGCAGGCTCACATCCCGTCCCGGCCCAGGCACGTCGAATGTCTGCAGCCGGGTACGCCGTGGCTCTGCTTTCGCCAAATAGCCTCCAGTAGAACTCGTTCATGACGACCGCGATAGGAGCATAGCGCTCGACGATTGAGGCTGCTGCCGGCGGGAGGTGCTTGGGAGGGCAGCCCTCCGCGCAGCACCTGATGTACGCATTGCGCTTGGAGACATCCCCAGGGCGCGTAAATGCGACAACCAGCCAGTTAACCAGCTGCGTCAGCACATAGCAGATGTCGTGACTAACGTTGTGTTCGAAAAACGACCGTTCGGTTGGAGAGAGGTCAAACCTCGAAGAAAGCGCTAGGCCGAAGTCGGCAAAGTACAGATGTTGGCCATCGGTGAGAACGTTCCTGAAATGCGCGTCGAAATGCAAGAGGTGATTTGAGGTCATGAAGGAAGTAGTGGTTTTCAGGCCACGCTCAACCATGTCACATGCCGACGGGAGCGCCTCCTCACCGGCAGCCAGCTGCGCCTCTAGCCACTGATCAAGACGCATTGGCACATGCTCGAAGAACATCACTACGTCAGCGGAGGACTGCATGAGCGCCAGCAGCCGCCGGCGAACCGGGGCCGAATTGCCCCAGTACTTCACCATTCGATCCAGGTCTGACCTATCCTGAGAATTCGGTGTCTGGGCCGCCGGGAGGCGTTCAAGGACCCGCCAGTGGTACATCAAGGGGAAGCTCTCGCATTGGCGCCCAAGTACCCAGCCATTCGTCATGATGTGAGTCGCCAGCTCACGCCACGCACCGTGGCCGGCCGAGCCCACACCGTAGTGATAGCGAGTGGGGAGCCGGAATATGTTCGCGGTGGAAGAGATATTCTCCGGAAGTCTTTCTAGATCAGTCAGGGGGACGAGTTTCACGAATACGGGCGTGCCGTCGATTTCCATTGCAACGGACCTACCGCCAATGCCGGTTCCCATCGTCGGAGCGTCTTCGACCAGCCGGCGCAGACTCTGGTCGCCCAGCAATGCCAGGGCGGTCGAGACCAGGCCGTAGCGGTCAAGGCGGGAGGAATGCGACATGTCGGACGGCGGGGCCAAGAGCGTCATGGACGAGCTTCCGTCTCAGCCGCAAACACTTCAGGAACGTACGAGCCGTCTCTACCCCGGTGAGGACGCAAATGCGCGTCGACGGCTAGCTGGTAGTCCCGGCATTGGAACCTCGCGGCTTGGGATGCCAGACGCCGAAGCGATTACCCTGAGCGTCGACTAAATGCGCGAAGTCGAGCTCATCGCTCGAGGTTATGGGAACGATTATCTTTGCGCCGAGGCTTTCAGCTCTCTTAACCGTATCCTCCACGTTCTCCACATGGACGTAAAAGATGCCCCAGTGATCACCTCCCATCTGCGAAGTATCCCAGAGGCCGCCCTCAGTGCTGTTGACCATGCGGTAGCCCTGAGGTGACGGATCTCCGACCTCCCATCCAAACAGCTGAGAGTAGAAAGAGGTTGTGGCTGCCGGGTCCGGGGTTCCGATTTCAAAGTAATCAACCTTGTTTGACGCCATTGGGCTTGTTCTCCTTCAATGGGTTGAATCCTGTCACTGAGTGGGGTTGCGACGGCAGATCAGGCTGCCGCAATACCATATTAAGTGCCACTGTTTCAGCCCTACTGACCTCGGCGTCGTGATTGTACGCCGTGACCTGAACGTCCGTGTCGGATCAGGGCGTAGATTCCATGAGAACTTCGCCCTTGTGCAGTCGGTACTCGGGGGTGGTCAGCACTTGACCGCGCAACCGGTGACGTAACATCCCGCGTATCGCGGATGGACGGCTCGCCAAAGTACCGACATTGCCACTTGCCACCAAAATGAAGGCATGAAAATAGACTACGTTCACGGCTATCATTCACGCGAGAACATCCGGCTGCAGGATCAAGCGGATACCCTCGTCGAACTTCTGCATTCCGACACTGTTTACACAGCTGAGAGCAAAGTGCTGGAGGTTGGGTGCGGGGTCGGCGCCCAGACCGTGACACTGGCGCAGCGCAGCCCAGCAGCGCGGTTCACGTCGATCGACCTTTCGGCAGACTCGATCGCCGAGGCCAAACGACGGGTGGAGGCGGCCGGACTGAGGAATGTGGAATTCACACAGGCCGATATCTTCACGCCGCCCTTTAGCGCGGAATCCTTCGACCACGTCTTCGTCTGCTTCGTCCTGGAACATCTCTCGCGGCCGGTCGAGGCGCTTGCCGTGCTCAAAAGGTTGATCAGGCCGGGCGGCACGATCACAGTCATCGAGGGAGATCATGGATCCACCTACTTCTATCCTGACAGCGCTGCGGCGCAGGCAGTTATCGGGTGCCAGGTCGAGATTCAGCGGCAGGCGGGCGGCAATGCCCTTATCGGACGACAGGTTTACCCTCTTTTGATAGAAACGGGCTTCAAGGAGGTGGAGGTGACCCCTCGTATGGTGTATGTGGATTCAAGCAAGCCTGACCTCGTCGACGGGTTTACGCGGCGGACATTCACAGCCATGATTGAGGGGGTTCGTGAGACCGCGATTGAGGCGGGCCTCATCGACCCAGGGACGTTCGACGCCGGGATTCACGATCTGTACAGAACAACCGAAACAGACGGCGTGTTTTGTTACACGTTCTTCAAGGGTCTCGGAACGAAGTGCCTACAGGTCGTAGATTGTTTGCGGAGCACGGCCGTTCCTTCAGATCTCGCGCTCAGCCGCAGTTAGTGCTCCCCCGGCGTCGCCCGTGTTCACGGTGCCTCTAGGCTCGATCAAAAGCACATGCGCCTCTTCTGCCGCCTCCGGACAATGCTCGATCCCTCTGGGGACTATGAACATCTCTCCTTCCTCGAGCTCGACATCGCGGTCGCGTAGATGGATCCTCAGGCGGCCGCGAAGCACAAGAAAGAAGTCATCGGTATCATCGTGTTTATGCCAGACGAACTCGCCGAGCACCTTCACGACGACGATCTTGTAATCGTTAAGGTAGCCTACGATGCCAGGCTGGTAGTGCCCATCGAGCAGGGATATCTTCTCAGCTAGGTTGACGCTGCCATCCATACATATCGATTATCGTTCTGATTGGTATCAACGTCGAACATGACGGGACAGGGTTAGCGGCACACCAGAGGTTATCCGGCAATCACGGCGGGGGCAGGTTGCCGAAAACTCAGCTCGCCAAACGCTAATTTCGGCTCAGCAGTACAGAGTTTGCTTCGAGCCACGGACCTAGTAGACGGGACGACCCGTTTCGCCGGCGAGCGCCCTCTGCCAGGGAGCAACCGGCGGTACGACTTCGGTTTCCTCGGGAACCGCAACGTCGATGAACGAGGGTCGACCATCGCCAACCTCTTTGAACGCGTCGACGAAGTCGGCGAGGGTTGAGACGCTGGTGGCGCGCACACCGAAGCCATCGGCTACGGTGGCGGCGTTCGAGGGGCCAAGATCGACGCTGAAGTAGCGACGACCGTGGTAGAGGTGCTGAAGCATCTTGATCCAGCCCATCGACCCGTTCGTAAACTGGACGTACGTCACGGGCAACCCAAGGCGACTAACCGTTTCCAGCTCACCGCAGCTCATGGCGAAACTCCCGTCGCCGGTAAACGCTACCACCTCACGGCCAGGCCTGGCGATCGCCGCGCCTATTGCCGCCGGAATCGCGTAGCCCATCGGCCCGTGACCCCTAGGGACAATGATCGTCCGTCCTGCTTTGGTCAGCTCCCAGTAGGCGGCCACGTTGGGTGTGGCTGTTCCGGGATCAGCGATCACGAGGGTATCCGGCGGCACCATCTCGTGCACCGCACGAATCACGTCCGCCGGATAGCAGAGCTGATCCTCCCGAGTGCCGTGGTCGCCACGGTCGGCGACCTCCCAGTCGTGCCGCTCGGCTGCGATCCATGACTGCAACCGCTGCGATCGCTCCGGCGACCCTGGCTGGGCGCGCTCACGAATCTGACCGAGGATGGTGCGGGCGTCGCCCACCAGTTTGACGCTATCCGGGTAGTTGTTGCCGGCTCGCCCAGGATCGACGTCAATTCCAACCACCACTACACCCTCGCGAGGTGGACTGCGATAGCTATTAGTATCGGTGGCATTGGCCCGCGTGCCCACGAACAGGACAACATCGGCGGTGGCAAGGTACTGGTTGGCATACTCCCTGGCGCCGTTGGCTCCAGCGACGCCGAGACTCCAGGGGCTGTTCTCGGCGAGGCTGCCTTTACCGTGAATGCTGGTCGCTACCGGGATGCCGGCCTTGTCCACTAGATCGGCGAGCTCGTGCCAGGCCTGCGATATGTGCACGCCGGATCCTGCGATGATGGCCGGCCGCTCGGAGTCATTAAGGGCCGCGATAACTGCGTCGAGGTCTTGATTGGGAACCGCCAGGCGGTCACGGGGTAGCTCGTCATCGCGGCTCATGGCCTCCGGGATGGAGACGGCTGCTTTCTCGTCGAGGACGTCCTCCGGTATGACAAGGCTGACGGGTCCGGGTCGGCCGGTAGTGGCGGCATTTAGGGCAGTGGCGACGAGGTTTGGGATCTCGGCAGCGCTCTCGGCGGTTGCAGCCCACTTCGTGACCGCGGAAAACAGAGCGGTCTGGTCGATCTCCGTTAACGCGCCGGTCCCCCGGCTTCCCCGATGAATGTCCGAGGTTACTACCAAGATCGGAACCGAGGCGGCGTACGCTTCGCCAAGGCCGCCCACGACAAAGGTGGTGCCGCCACCGCTCGACGCTTCCACGACGCCGACCCGGTTGGAGCAGCGGGCGTAGGCATCAGCCATCATCGCGGCGGATCTCTCATCTCTGGCCAATATGTGGCGAATACGCTCGCCAGCGTCAAAGAGGGCGTCGTAAAACGCTACTCCGGTGTCGCCGGGCAGGCCGAAAATGGTGTCGACGCCGGAGCGATGCAAGCTCTCGACAAGGATTTGAGCGCCGGATCCATGGAAGTCCAATGGGATGGTCCTCTGTTTCTGAGTTCGTGGAGGGACAGTAGGCGGTAAGCGGTAGACGGTAAGCGGTAGACGGTAGGCAGTAGCGGTAGGCGGTAAAGGTAAGCGGTAGACGGTAGCAGGCGGTAAACGGTAAGCGGTAGGCGGTAAACGGTAAGCCGTAGACGGTAGACGGTAGACGGTAAACGTATGCTGGCTATGCAACCTGCCAGTTATTTGCTTACAGTGGCAGCCGATGTTTTTGAAGATTCCAGTCGCGCAGACAGGGGTTCGTCTACGAAGATCGTGTAGCTTTGCGGTTTGGGCTTGGCTCGATCTTCCTCACGTACGTAGGTGATGGAGCTTTTTCCTTGAAGCTCGGCGGGGAGGACCATTACCCGGACGAAGGCGGTTGGCTCGGTTTTTGACGCCGCGGCGAAGACGGGGTTGGGACCAGCCTCGAACCAGGAACCCAGGGAGCCGATGGTCTTGGATTCGCCCTCTACCGTGACTGTGATCTCGCCGTGGAGAAGACAGCGGATGCCGGGGCCCTGGTGGACATGGGTGTAGGCTACGCCTCCGGGAGGGAAATCCACGCGATCGCAACGCATGAGGACGTCACCGGCGGGCAGTGCAATGGGCGCTTCTAACTGGACTAGTGTGGAGACGTTGGAGCCATGCTGTTCCGTATGGGCTCCATCTGAGCGTTGTCAACTCCCACCTAAGGAGTTTGGCGCCGTGCGGTCCGGCTTCAACAGAAAGTGGCCCGGGTGCCAACCGTGCTTCATTTGCCTGTAGGTCCACCGTATTGTTTCCGATGGAGAGCCTGGCACTGCCCTCGACGAGATAGATTATCCGACCTTGCTCGACGGCTGGATACTCCAATTTTGCGCCTGGGGCCAGTGTGTCATTCAGCAGTGTGAGAGTCAGTTTTCGATCAACCATTTCAATTGTCCTTACGGAGGGCTGAGTGCTGACGCGGATCGGCACGCGGTTAGAGTTGAAGTTTTCACGCGAGGGGAGAAAACGCGGCAGGAATCAGGATCTTGTTCTCTTGCTCTCGGATCATGGGTTGGATTTTGGCCACGTAGGTTTTCCAGGCTGGATCGGATGTGAGCGTCGCCCGGCGGGCCGCTCGATCGGCCATGTCTTGATAGCGCCAGAGATGGACTATCTGATTGAGCGGGCCTATCTCGGTGGAGAAATAGCCGACTAACTCGCCCAGGATCGGGCGCTGAATCGCCAGGCCTTCTTGTTCATAGAGTTGGAGGTACGGGGCGGTCTTACCAGGATAGAGTGTGTAGATGCGTTCTTCGACTATGGGCATGAGGGCTCCACTGGTTGTCAATTGTCAGTTGTCAGTCTTCAGTTTTCAGTTTTCCGTCGTCAGTCTTGCGTTTTCCACGTCCTTGTCGAGACCACGACGCCTGAGATCGGAGTGAATTTTCCTGCCACGGAAGCTGTGGCCAGCCATCAAATGGATATTCCCGCAATTGCCATAAATTTGAGCGATTCATTGGTCTGCCGCCATTCATGAAAAGCTGCCGCCTCGCCACCCCCCTATACTGGGTGGTGACGTGGTCAAGTTCGTCCTTCTGGTTCCCCTTCTCATGGAAATAGGCTTCGTGCTGCGGAAACAGGTTCGCCGAAGTGCTCGATGGACCTTGCCAGAAGCACGACGGGGGGAACCGGAACTTTGGCGGAGAGAACCGTATCTCGGTCCCGGTCCCGACTCGTCGAATGCTTTCACTTTCTTTGCTACTCTATGCCGCCAATACAGAGGTACTTGACCTCCAGCCACTCGTCGATGCCATATTTGGAGCCTTCGCGGCCAATTCCGGACTCTTTCATGCCGCCGAATGGAGCTATCTCGGTTGAGATCAAGCCCGTATTGATGCCAACGATGCCGGTCTCAAGGGCTTCCGCGACGCGCCAGACTCTGGCCAAATCGCGACTGTAGAAGTATGCGGACAGGCCGTACGGAGTGTCATTGGCGATGTGAACTACCTCTTCCTCCGTGCTGAAGCGCTGCAGACCGGCCACTGGGCCGAAGGTCTCCTCACAGCTCATGTTCATCTGGGTCGACACATTGGTTAGGACGGTCGGCTCGAAGAAGGTGCCGCCTAAGGGATGTGGATGGCCGCCGGTCTCAACTCTCGCTCCCTGCGCCACGGCATCGGCCACGTGACGCTTGACCTTCTCGAACCCTGCCTGGTCGATTATCGGGCCCACCTGGACGCCGGGCTCCAGGCCCGAGCCGACGTTCAGCTTCTTGACCTGCTCGATCAGACGGATCGAGAACTCGTCGTAGATACTGTCCTGAATCAGGATTCGGTTGGCCGAGATGCAGGTCTGGCCGGTGTTGCGATACTTACAGATCAGCGCCCCGGCGACCGCCGCGTCTAGATCGGCGTCCTCGAAGACGATGAACGGAGCGTTGCCACCCAGCTCGAGAGACACTTTCTTTACGGTCGGGGCGCACTGCGCCATCAGGATCTTGCCAACCTCGCACGATCCGGTAAATCCCAACTTGCGCACTATCGGATTTGAGGTCAGCTCCCGCCCGATGATGATAGCGTCATTGGCGTCACCGGTCACCACACTCAGGACGCCGCCCGGCAGACCAGCGCGCTCCGCAAGGACACACAGTGCCAGTGCCGACAGTGGGGTTTGTTCCGCGGGCTTGACGACCATGGTACACCCGGCGGCGAGAGCGGGGGCGGCCTTCCGAGTGATCATTGCCGAGGGGAAGTTCCACGGGGAGATTCCGGCGCACACGCCGACGGGCTCTTTGAGCACTACGATTCGCTTGTCGGACTGGTGGGCCGGAATGGTGTCACCGTAGACCCGTTTTGCTTCCTCACCGAACCACTCGAAGAATGAAGCGGCGTAGGCTATCTCGACTCTAGACTCCGCAATTGGCTTGCCCTGCTCGGTTGTCAAAAGGACGGCGAGGTCTTCCTGGTTCTCCATCATCAGGTCCGCGAACCGGCGAAGTATCCGGGCCCTTTCCTTGGCAAGCATTGAGCGCCAGACTGGTAGCGCTCGATTGGCCGCTTCGATCGCCCGGCGAGTTTCCGAGGTCCCCATGCGTGGAATTTCGACGATCGTCTCGCCGGTGGCCGGGTTGGTGATAGCGAAGGTCGCTCCATCATCGGCATCGATCCACTGGCCGTCTACGTATCCTCGTCGCTGCAGCAGCGACGGGTCGTTTAGCGTCACTCTGGCAATGTCCTGGACCGCCATGTTGCTTCTCCCTTTTGCTTCAATAACTTGTGTCGGTTGACTGTTTACAACTGACTGAACACGTTCGGGCTGATTACTAATGGAAGTATGCGCCACCGTCCACCACTAGAGTCTGGCCGGTGATAAATGCGCTGTCCTCGCTCAGGAAGAACACCACGGCGCCGGCGATGTCCTCGGGTTGTTGGTCGCGCTTCAGGGTGCGAGCCGTAACGGAGACCTCGCGAAACAACTTAAGCTGCTGCTCGTTCTGAAGGACGGTATCGCTCAGCGTGAAGCCCGGAGCCACACAGTTCACGAGGATGTTGTCGTCTCCAAGCTCCTTGGCGAGGGACTTCGTGAAGGCGAGCACTCCTCCCTTGCTGGTGACGTAATGGAGCAGTAGCGGAGAGCCTTTGAAGGGCGTGCCTGACGAGATGTTGACGATGCGTCCGCCGCCGTTCTCACGCATCCGGGACACGACGGCTCGCGAGCAGCAGAACAGCCCGCCAAGATTGACCGATATGACCTTGTTCCACTCCTCGTAGGAGATCTGCTCGAAAGGTTTCAGCGTCAAAGTGGCGTAGATCCCGGCGTTGTTGACGAGTGCGTCGATGCGCCCAAAGCGATCCACCGCGGCTCTGGCCATATCCTCGGCAGACTCCATGCTGGTAACATCCGTGGTGACGCCGACCGCGCAGCCGCCGGTCTTCTCGATGTCGGCGACGGCGGGGCCCGGGTCCGCAATGTCAGCGACGACTACTTTGGCGCCTTCCTCGGCAAGCCGTTTCGTGTACACGCGCCCAATTCCCTGGGCACCTCCGGTGACGATGACTACCTGGTCTTTTAACCTCATGCATCTACCTCCCTCGAGCCGGGCGTTGCCCTGGCGCTATTCGACCGAACCCCAACGATGCCACGCCCAGAGAATGTGGTCCCGCATGGCGTGGCCGGCAGCAGTTGGATCACCAGAGCTGACTGCCGCGTAAATGGTGTGATGAAAGCGCTTCGCGGTCTCAAGCTCCTCGAAGCGAATAGGATTGAAGCCGGAAATGGTGCCGAAGGCCTCGGCTAGGTTGCGGAGGACGCGGGCGAGAACCAGATTAGAAGAGGCGTCAGCCAGCAGGCGGTGGAATGCCGCGTCGCAGCGGTGATACTCGTCATACGAGTATGTGTCCGCATCTTGCAGGACGTCATCCATCTCGTCACATAGAGTTGCGAGCCCGGCAATCATTTCCGGAGCCGCCCTTTCGGCAGCCTCCTCCGCGCAAGCCACTTCCAGTGCTAGTCGCGTGTGGAAGATGTCGTTGATCAGTGAAGGCAAGCGGCCGGCGTGTGCGAAGAGCTCGAGGATGGTTGGGTCGAGGACATCCCAATCGGACTGGGGGCGTATGGCGGTGCGCTTGCCGTGAGAAACGTCGACCAGGCCCTGGTTCTCGAGCAGGCCGACAGCGGCACGTATGACGGTGCGGCTGACGCCAAAGCGACCCGCTAGGTCCTGTTCGGAGGGAAGCACGTCACCGGCAGGTAAGCTGCCGGAGATTATGCTCTCGGCAACCTGACGAGCCACGTCGAAATGGAGCCTGGGTCGCGTTATCGGCCGGAATTCCAGGGTGGGGGTATCACTCGGGTCCTCGCCCACGTGACCATCTGGAGTTGGCGTGGAGGGGCTGACGGCCATCAACGCTCGCTTTTTTGGCACTTGTATGATGTAACATATCATACAAGTTTAGGAAAGGGTATCGGGTCCAGACCTGATATCCGGTGGGGGGTGGACGGTGGGCGGTTCACGGTAGTCGGTTTACGGTTCACGGTTCACGGGTCGTTTATGCCTTGTCCAGGAGAAACGAGAAAAGTGGCTCCCTTTGGGTCGGCTGCCAGGGGGCGGGTGAGAGTCGAAGGGTGACGACCGCGATCGCTGGGCCTATAGGAGACCGCGATCGCCGCGCCAATAGGAGACTATGCAACCGTAGTCCGGCTGCGCGGCGCTCAACGGGCCGGCATTTTCGTAGTGACAACGACTATGCGACTTCAACCGACGTATTGTGCCGCAGCCGAGAGCACGCAGCGAAGAGGCCGAGGCCAACGTCGACGATGGGAACCTTCACTCCGTCACGAGTTGGTCAGACGTTGGATTCTAGGGGGACTCCGGCGGCGCAGAGGGGGCAGTCGATGGGGAGCCAGAGAGGGTTGGGACGCTCGGCGATCCCGTGAAGGGGAATGTTTTCTTGATCGGCCAGAGCCGCCGCCGACGGGCCAAGGACGAGTAGAGACGCCAGGGCTACAGGGACAGCGCCGCACTGGTGGAGGTCCGCCAGCGTGCCGCGCACCGCCGAGCCGGCGCTGATTACGTCGTTGACAACGGCCACTCGCTTGCTCGACACGCGAGGCCGAAGGGGATCGGGAAGTCTGTACTCGACGGGAAAGAGTCCTTCGGCGTCGGGATGGTCGAAACGCTCGGTATAGTAGAACTCGACGTTCAGATGTTGGGCGGCCATGAGGGACACAAACGCACCTTCTACCAAAGGGCCGCAGATGGCTTCAGGACGGTATGGCTCGAGCCGAAACGCAAGGTCGTCTACGAACTGCGCCACGGCTCGGGGCTGGAGGAAGAGCAGCTGCAGGTCGAGCCAGGAGTCGCTATGGTGACCGGATTCGTAGCGGAAGTGGCCAGTGCGCGAAGGAATGAGAGTTACGAGGTCGTTGGTCAAGTTTTAAGAACGGCTTTGCCTGAGACCTGATGATCGCGCATTGCCTGGAGGACTTCCCCCAGCTCCGTCCACGGGCGAACCATGCTTATCAAGGGCTTCAACTCATTCGGTTTTGGCGTGGGCTCCTCAAGGTCGCCGGCCAGGCGAAGGCCGGCGGGTCCGGTCGGGTCGGTTATGTAGCCGCGCATGTGGACACCTCCAGAGTCGTGGGCCTCGCAAACGAGCTGATCGATTATCCGTCGGATGAACCGCGGCTAGCCGCCCTGGACCGTTTCTGTGGAGGTGGAGGTGATGGTGACCGAGGACGAGGGCCAGATAGGCGTCAGCGGATGAGCCACGTATGTGACGGTAGCCGTCACCGTGTAGGGGGAAGCGAGGGTTGGAGAGGCCGAAACGGTCACCGTCGCCTTGTTGGCCTGAGTTGCGGAATTCGTCATTGTCGTCGAGGTGACGGCGGTGGCGCACAACTGCGAGTTGTTGATCGGAACGATTACCGAACCCTGTTGGGCGGCGGTCTCGACGGGGACTGCCGGAGTGGCTTGAGATGCCGACGGCTCGCCAAAGGTAGAAGTGCATCCGGTAGCCGTCCCGGGTTTGAACACCGGGTGCAGAATTGCGGCCTCACGGGCCGCGGACCGCGCCGCGTTTATGACTGACTGCTGCTGAAATACGAGCCACGTACCATTAATCAATCCCATGAGCAGGAACAAAAAGATCGGCAGAGTTAGGGCGAACTCGACGATCCCCTGACCGATCTGCCCTCCGCGCGACACTAGTTTCATACTGCCTTTCCAGCTGGACAGAGTTTTTGCTGGCATTTAATAGATCAACCTTATGCCGCTGACGCTGGAGGGTACTGACGCGGCGTCGAATGAAATGGTGAGTGTCAGCGGGTTGCTGGTGCTTCCGCCCTGGGTGCCGAATCCGCCCACGATCACCGCGCCGTTGATAGTCACCGTCCCAGACGTGTTGCTGATCGGGAGCGAGGATGGGATTCCGGGACACGGCACCGGATCACCACCCTCGCCTTGATTCGTGGCTCCGGTGCACAGCGACGCGTACGGACCGGTGTATTGGGACTGTATGGAGCTGAAGACAAGCCCCGCCGGCTCGTTGTTGTAGGAATTGTCATATACCACGCCGTTGATCGTGATCGACGCACCATTCGCCCGGTAGCTACCACCCGAATATGTCCAGCCATCGTCCAAGCCAATGTTGAAGTTGTTGCTTCGGCTCTGATAGAGCGCGATGCTCTCAAAAGGACCGGCCGATGGGGCCGTTATGTTGACGGTAGCGCCGGGAGCGCCGCCAACTTCAATTCCATCGGTCACCGTTCCTCCCGAGCCTCGGGCCGAGGCGCAATACCCTCCACCACTCGAGTTGCTGTACGTGGATGAAGGAGCCGCCACGCTAAAGAGCGTGACGTCGTTGGCGGTCACCGTCGAACCAGCGGCGGGACAGATCTCCAGGCCTTGCTGGAACACATATATCCCGGGTCCAGTGGTCGTGCCTGATTGCTGGCACGGAAGGAAGGTGACGGATCCCGTAACCACCACAGGGCTGGTGTAGACCCCGGGCGTCAACGTTCCCGACGAGAATGTTCCGCCCGACGATGACTGCACTGTTGTCTGGCCGGGGCAGACGGTAGCCACGCCTCCGTTGGCCGAGGGGTCGGGCAATGCCGCGAGCGGATCGGCAATCGGAGCAACATTCCCTTGGATGGCGCCATAGGAGACGGGGTTGGTGGCGGTCGAAAATTGCGAACTGCAGCCGTACGAGTTGTAATACTGTGGATACTGGCTGGCGGTCATGGGATACGAGACACCGCTTGAAGGCGAAACGAAAAAGCAGGGATCCATTGCGTCGGGGGCCACCGAGTACAGCGTTCCGGTAATTGACTCGCTGCTCTTTTGAAAGACATCAGCGGAGTCGCCGTAGCATGTGATGTTGTTGACCGGGGTGCCGCTCTGGCAGCTCGCATAGTTCTTACACGAGTTCAGCCGGTCATTGCACTGTGCGACGGAATTGTCGTACATACTTCCGTTAACGCTGAAATTTCCGACGGCGCCGGCGTAGATGGTGTGCCGGGCATATGGCAGCAGCGAGGCAATGGCAAGGTTGTAACCCTGGGCCCCGGTACCGACGGATCCGGCATTCCCTGACGCCGAGATTGAGTTGTAGCCGGCGTGCTGCACGAACGGGCCCCAACTTCCGGTTACCTGTACCGCGACGCCGCACGCGGTCGGTGGAGGAGCCAGAGCGCTGGTGCCCGTGAACGTCGCGCCGGCGATCGCGTTACCGTTGCTATCGAGATATTTAGCGGTCCAGGAGGTAGAGACGGCCGAGAGGTTGTCGTTGACAACATTCTGCACGGTCTTCTGGACCTGAGCCGCGGTAACGCCCTGATTCGCGTTCACGCTGCACGGCATCAACTGAGACGCCGCGACACTGGCGAAGTCGGCTGCATTCTGCGCGTGCCGCATCTGGACCATGCCAACGCCTCCGTCGATAACGAGTCCGGCAAGGAGCAAAATGATCGATGCCACGACGGCGAGAAGAATGGTCGTCTGCCCGTCTTCCGATTGGTGCGTTCTCAAATTCACTTTCCTACTGACTCGCTCCGGCGCTCACGCTCAGGGGCAGTGAGACGCCTAGGATATTGAAAATCGGGACGAAACTGGCGTGAAGGACAACCTGCTGCACTTTGATCGAGGTCCCGCTGCCGGTACTCTGGGTCGCCGCAGTAACGGACACGCAGGGCATGGTGGCGCTCCCCGAGGTTGGACAGGCGGTCCAATTCGTTGCTCCCTGCTCCTGGTTAACAGCTGTCACGGCGGCTTGTGTCGGATCGCCTCCGGTCTTGTTGGCGGCGTGAGCCGCCGCGACCGCAGCCGTTCCGGCCGCATTCGTCAGTCCGAGCGTGAAACCGATGAGCTGACCAGCGGTGACGAAGATGGCGAACATGAGAACCATCAACGGCAGGGCAACAGCCGTCTCGACTATGGCCTGACCCGGCGACGATCGGCACAAGAACTTGCAGCCAGATTGAGGTGAGGGGCGATTGTGAACGGCGTCATCAACAGAGCTGGGCGAGATCGCCACTGGCAGGCGAATAGGTACCATCGACAACATCCTTCCGTTGGGGCTAGCCGGTATGTCCTAGGACAAATGGGTGTTGAAGGGATGGTAACGGGGTAAGCGGCAAATATCCAGTTAAAAAATGGTTAATTAAGTTACGGTTGCTGTAACTTTGAGCTTTCAGTCATCCCGTGGTTAGGGAGACCGCGCAGCATGACTGTAGGATCAGTGCTTCCCAAACGGTACCCGTGAAGACTTGCTCGGCACTATGCGACCACCGACATCGTCGGGCGTCACACAATGGCGTCGCATATTTCCAGGCAGTTGCCGACGACTCCGACCCGCCCCCCAACCCATAGAAGGCCGCGACACAGTAGTCGGGCCGTCGGCCGCCGTGAGGATTCCCACCCGCGAAGTCGAACCGGCTGGTGGTTCCAGTTTGGAGTTAGTTTGAGAGTTCTCAGCGGTCAGGTCCACCACGGTGTAGTGGATGGTTCGGAGATGAGGCAGCGCTTGAGCATCTCGACGGCATACGAGAAGCCTTCTTCAGCCGACATCAGAAGGTCTTCATGCTCGATGGAGAGTGCTCCATCGTAGCCGGCCAGACGCAGCTCGCTGACTATATTGCGCCAGGTCTCTTCGCTGTGGCCGAATCCCACGGTGCGGAAGGTCCACGCGCGTTCGATCACATTTGTGTAGGATCCGGGATCCAGGATTCCGTTGACCTGAACGTTCAGCCGGTCGACGTAGGTGTCCTTCGCGTGGAAATGAAAGATCGCATGGTGGCGACCCAGCAAGCGAATTGCGGCAACCGGATCTATCCCCTGCCAGAAGAGATGACTCGGATCGAAGTTTGCGCCGATGCTATCACCGGCAGCCTCACGTAACCGCAGGAGGGTGGCAGGATTATAGACGATCATGCCGGGATGCATTTCGAAGGCGAGCTTGGAGATGCCGGCTCCTCGGGCGAATCCCGCTGCCTCTCTCCAGTACGGAATCGTAACCTCGTTCCACTGCCATTCGTACAATTCCGAGAACTCCGTGGGCCAAGGGCAGGTGACCCAATTGGGGCTGCGGCCTCCATCGATGTCACCGGGGCAGCCGGAGAAGAGGTTGACGGTATCGACTCCTAGCCGGACAGCCGCCCGGCATGTCGAGCGAAACGTCTCGTCGTGGGCCCGAGCGACCTCAGATCGCGGATGAAGAGGATTGCCGTGACAGGAGAGGGCAGAAATGGTCAGCCCGCGGGACTGCACTTCGTGGAGGATGGATTCCGCATACTCATTGGAGTCCACGATCCGCTTGGGGTCGAGGTGAGCCGAGCCGGGGTAATTGCCGGCGCCAAGCTCCACCGTTTGTAATCCATGAGCCTTGGCGCGGTCGAGCGCCTCAGGCAGGGATTTATCGGCATACAAGACCAAAAGAACGCCTAGCTGCATTGGATCGCCTCCTCCGGTGGTACTCGTCGATGTCGCCACGTCAGAGTAATCGATGTTTGGCATGCCGTTGAAGCGTTAGCCACTGAGCAAAGACGCGGGGGAGTTTTCAGTTTTCAGTTTTCAGTCAGTTTCAGTCATCAGTTTTCAGTTCAGGCGACCTTTTCCGCACGGGCATGGAAGGGCGACTGTCCCCGAGGAGATGATTCCGATGCCATTTTCTTGGCAGCAGTCGCCCAGGCGCGTGCATGGCGGAGGGTGAAGTTGGCTTACTTTCGTCTGATTCGTAGGGCGAGGGGAGAGTAGCGAGATCGGCGACCGCGACCTTCCGACCATGAAAGACCACTGGCCTCACGGCGAGCGACGTGATAGTCGCGAGTTTGACGTTCACAGGGTGTGGTGCGTATCTCTGTTGGCAAAGCATCAATAGCCAAATGGGGCAGGAGGCATAGGCTATACCGACAGAAAGCATCACACCGTAATGTCATGACAGATGAGTCTTCGCATGCTCGTCTGAGTTCTCCCGCGATCCGAGCTTCTCTTAACGAGATTGACTCGGATCGCTCGTATTCAGGGTCGGCAGCCGACAGCATCCTCCGTGCCGCTAGCAGCGCACGCTGATGGTCATGCATTGCTTCGGATGCTTCGGTAGCCCTCCGCATCTAATCGGTCGGTTGGCTTGTCTATCCGGCCAGAGGGTTGAACGGGACATGTTGCGGGCAGCGATCGGGGGTGAGGACAATGATGGAGGAGGATATGTGTCGGACGAGACTGCACTGTTTACTACGCCCGGATGTCCATTCTGTGCGTCAGCCCGGGAGGATCTCGAGTGGCGGGGGATCGACTTCACGGAGTATGACGTCGAGGGCGACCCCGAGGCGCTCGCTCGCATGCTCGCGCTGACAGGCGGCGTGCGAACCGTTCCTGTCATTGCGGAGCCAGGTCGGCCAGTGCAGGTCGGATGGAATGGCCGTGGATGCGCCATCTAGAGCGAAGTCTCCCAGACGGACGACAGCTGGTACCGCGCGAGAGAAGTTAGGGCAGTACGAGCCGGTTCGGGTTACCGGAACCCGGGAGTCAGCCACGTCGACGGGATCGCCGCAGAGCGCAGTAACCGGGTGACACCACTCCTCGGGAGTTCGTGGCTCCGCCATGAGGGGCCCGAGTGACGCGAACGGCATCGAGCCAGCTACATCGATCTCATTTTCAGGTAACGCTGGATGTCCGGCCATCCGGCGACTATCGCGCCGACTACAAAGGCTAGAACGGCGAGCAGCAAAATGCGGCCAAATGTCATACCTTGCCCTCCTTTCTTGTCTGTTCGAATTCACCGGGTCCGTATAAACGCGTTCGATGGACAGACGTGGCGTCAACACGGAGAATCGGGGAATCACAGAGAGCACTGAGATCAGCCCGCATGTGACTTTCCGTCTCCCCGCAAAGCGGTGGAGTCGAGTGGTTGCCGGGGTTCCCGGTCTGGCTCGCAGGTACGCTTGTGGGCAACAGCATGTTCTCGATCAGCTCGACCGCCGCTTCCACGGCCCCGGCTACCGGGCCGCTCAACTCCATCAGCACGTCGTCACTCGCCTCATCCAGCATCACCAAGGGCTCGCAGGCGACCAGCAGGGTTTTGACCTCCGGACCGCCGATGGCGCGCGCCATGTTCACCACCTTGGCGGGATCCATATTGTGGGTTTCGAGCGTTGCGAGCGCTCGCGTTTGAGTGTCGATGTCGATGGTGAACAGCGTTCCTGCGGGTCGGTCGCGACGGGCCACATCCACGAGCACTACGAGGTCGCGCTGATCAAGCAAAGCGTATACGAGGTCCAAGCCACGAATGCCATAATCGACGACATCGGCGACGCCGTCCAGGCGACGCCGCGCGATCAGGCGGTTAACGACCTCCACGCCAAAGCCATCGTCACCCCGCAATACGTTTCCTATGCCGGCAACCAGCGTCGCTGAGGGGTTTAAAAAACTCATTCTTGCGGCGCCTTTGTCCCATTCACGGAATACGGCATCAGCCGTCCTCATCGTCGTCTGGCGTTGTCAACACCTCGAGATGATCCGGGAGTCCGGGCTCAACCGTCACCTCATCCACTGAGAAGAAGAAGCGGTGGGCGATCTGGCGGGCATGGCCGAGATCTCGGCCGGGATCTTCCTCTAGCGTTACCGCCAAAAACACGTTGTCCTCGAGGTCCTGCTCTATGGCTTCGACTATTGCCACTTTTCCGGCAAGAGCTATGTCGAAGATATCGCCGCCCGGACGGGGATCAAGCCTGACCCGGCTGCCCGCCACGACTTCGTGCCCGGCGACTATGACGCGCGGCAACAGGCGTCGATTGTCATCCTCCCAAAACTCGTTCATGGCACGTCGGGCTTGAGGACTTGGAGGTTACGGATCGAGCCGTGGAGCTTCATAAGCTCCTCCTGCGACAGAGAGTCGGTGCGCTCCAGGATTGCCCGAGCCCGGGGGTCAGACTCACGCATCTCGCGCCGCTCGTCCTCGGTAAGCGTCATGATCGTCAGCGTAAGAAGCTCGTCGATCTCCGTGGTCTCGAACAAGTCCTGCGGACTCTCGGGCGACACCTGCGGGTAATCGTACAGGATGATGGGCGATGATAGTACCGCGTCGCAGCTTGGGGCAGCGCCCGCCAGCACCGGAAAGGTCTTGATGTTAACGCAGGCGCCGGCGGCGTCTTTTAACCCCTCGGGCGTCTCCAACATCGAGACGAACTGGCCGTGTGTGACGAGCATGATCGTGTGAGTGGACACCATCGTCTGCTTGACCGCCTCGAGCCTGACCAAGGGTCTGCCCGCTTGGAGCCGGCTGACGTTGGTGATTCTCACCGTCAGGCGGAAGCAGCCCGAACCGACCGGCTCGGCGGACACTTCGACGCGTCCCTCGATGCGATCCCACAGTCGAACCAGGCGACCGTGAAGTACGCCGTCGCGGCCACGGAGCTGCTCCTGATCTGATCCCGGATCTATCGTAATCTCGAATGTTTGGGGAGAGCCCAGATCCGAGAGACACAGTCGACCATCGCGAAGATGCAGCTCGCGCTCGGTCGACTCTTCCCAGGGCCGGAAAACGACATCGTCAACTCGCAGCTCCTCCACAGGCAGTGAAGGGTTGGAGCTATCAAAAACAGTGCGCTCGATTACCTGTAGGAAGCGCACGGTTATGTCGAGCTTGGTCGACGCGTCCCCTAGGACCAAACACTGCGTCTGCATCAGCCAGGGGTCGCTGCCGTTGCATGCCTCGCTGTATTCGCGGGGGTATACGCCGCCAAAGGTCCAGCGCTGCTGATTCTTCATCGCAGACCGACGGTATGGGTACAGGAGATACCCTTCGTACAATACCGTTTCGGCAACGCGTCTGATCTCTTCCATGCTCATGGCAGCGCGCCAGCGGGCGCAGCGGCTAGGAGGTTTTCGATCACCGCGTCCCACGTGGGAAGGCCCTCGCGGGCCTTGAACTCGCACAATCGGGCGAACAGATCCGTATTGATTCTCAGCCAGGAGCTGTTTGGGAAGTATCGATCCATCATCTCGTGCCACAGTTCGGCCGGCAACGAAAAGGATGCTTCCTTCTCCCAGGGAATAGGGGCTATCTGAACCCCAGCGCTGTCGGCGACGTAGAAGACCGTTCCGCTGAAGAGAAACTGGAGGGGAGCGGAACCGTCTTGCAATGCCCACAAGTACTTGGTCGCGGCCACCTCGAAGTCGTATGTACACGTTACCGGCAGCTCCACCTCCGTGGCTCCATCGAATCCAGGCACAACGATGTCCGACGTGGTCCAGAGCAAATTACGGAGCGTTTGACCCCAACGTTCGATGCTTCCAAAGAGCTCGATCAATCGATTTTCGGTTGCCGGGTCATATGCTCTCTTCTTCACATCGAGGCGGATCTGGGTATGGAGCATGACCGACTGGATCGAGTGAGTCCCTTCGGCATCCTCGACCCGGACCGTAAAGCCCAGCATGGGCGCAAGCGCGTACTCGACGACCGATGCCTTGAGTATGGAGAAACCGAGATCAGGCATCAGTCTGCGATCGCGCCGGCGCGGCACGAGCCACGAGGTCATCGAAGAACTGATCTATAGCGCGCCACACGTCCTGTCCACCGCTCAACCCCTTCCAGTAAAGCCTGATCGTCCCGACGAGTCGATAGCAGTCGTCGATGGGGGCCAGGAAATACTTTCGATCGCCACGAGCACGGTTGATGAGCAGAGCTTCGACATCTGGAGCCATGGCCGACAGGACCTCATTGGAAGCCGCGAGGTCTTCCCACGCATCGAGCTCGAGCATGGAGTCCATAGGTCCGGCGGGGCCGGGATACACGGCGACCACCCTCCCAGCGAGGGAGCTGTAAGTGAAGAACGCCATGTTCACCGGTATGTGGAGGCTATCCCACTGCGCGTCGGTCATCTCGAACTGTCGGAGCTCGACCAGGCGGTTCGGAATCAGGCGGAGCTTCTTGGTGCCGGCTACATCTTGACTGAACAGCAACCCGCACGCTTGACAGGAGCAGAGAATCTGGCGTTCATTCAGATTCAGCAGGTGGCGATGCGCCACGGGGATCATCTCTCCACACAGGTCGCAGTACTCTTGACCCGGACGGCCGGAGTCGCGAGCGAAGCGACGTAGGGTGGAGAAACCTCTATCGGTCGGTGAGTTTTGATTTGTCATCTTATGCCGTAGATGGCCAGAGCTACCCTGGGTTGGATCGTAGTGGAGCGCATCATGGGTGTGTGGAAGGCAGTGCGCCGTCAAGCGCGACTTTGACGACCCCGTCTTGAGCCAAGAGCGGAATGGGATTCAGGTGCACGTCGGGGGAGTCCAGGCAACGCCCGGCCCTGCGAACGTCGAAATGAAGACCGCATTCGCAGGTCAAGGTCGGAGCGGCAGACGATGCTTCGGAGAACATGCCGCCGCATCCGGGGCAGCGATTGTCGTACGAATAGAAGTCGCCGTCGAGGTTGAGAAAGAGCAGGTTGTTACCGGAGACGGGACGGGCTAGCAGGGCGCCCGGGTTCATGTCGATGACTCCATCCACGTCGGACCAACCATTTCGCTCCTTGGGAGCCGGAGCCGAGGGCAACGAGGCGCCCAGGACGGTTAGCGGGATGAACGATCCAGAGGAGGCATCGGCAACCGCACCCTCGGCGTCAATCTCTTCGATATCAGGGCACGCCGCCCGTATGGCTTCTTCAATAGCTAGCTTCAAGGTGGCGGTGGACGACGGACAGCCGTGACAGCTGCCGACGAGCCGAAGATGCACCGTACCGCCCTGGATGCCCAGCAACTCCACGTTGCCGCCATGTGACTCTAGATAGGGGCGGACCCCGTCCAGGGCCCGGGCTACCCGGGTCTCGGCATCAACCGGGTGCAAATCATGGAGCAGTAGAACGTGAGAGATAAGGTCATCGTGAATCAACTGGTCGTCGATGCGGGCCGCGGTCGCGGGCTCGAGGCTGCGCACCACGGCAAGGATTCGGGAGAGACCCTCTCCATAAAAGGCAACGAGACCCGCCACAATCTCGTTGGTCAGAGCACGGGTGTGGGGATCTTCAATCGTTTCCAGCTCCGCCAGGAGCATCTCGACGCGGGAGATCTGATCGAGGAAAGCGCGATCTTCGAGGAGCGTTCCCATAGGCCCTCCTACTCAGCGGAGCCGGAGTGTTGAGACCCCGGCTCCAGCGTCTTTGTAACGTATGTGTCTGTGCTAGTGCGAGAGGCCGAGCGTGGGCGAGTGCCGCTGCTCTACCACCTTGCCATCACCCACGTACATATGAACGCCGCAGGGCAGGCAGGGATCAAAGCTTCGCACGGCGCGCATGATGTCGATTCCTTTGAAGTTGTCCGGACCGTTCTCCTCAAAGACCGGCGTGCCCTGGACAGCATCTTCATAGGGCCCTGGCGTGCCATAAATATCTCGCGGGTTGGCGTTCCACGGAGTTGGAGGATAGGGGTGGTAGTTGGCGATCTTGCCATCGCGAATGACCACATGGTGGGACAGTACACCGCGGACAGCTTCGTGGAATCCACAACCGATCGCTTCATCCGGGACCGTGAAGGGGGTAAACACTTTGGTGTCGCCCTGGCGAACGTGCTCCAACGCCTTATCCACGAAGAACATCGCCAGCGAGGCAGCATACGCCAGGAAATAGATGCGGGCACGGTCGCGCTCGATCGCATTCGACCATTTCGGGATTTTCCACTCGAACTGGGCGGCGGGTCTCATGGCTGTCTTGGGTATGTTGATTACGACACTGTTACCAGTGGCTTTAACGTAGCCACCGGTGTCGACCTCGCTTCCCACTTTGTTGGCGAGGGCGGTTGCCCAGAGGCGGGCAATTGGGCCGCCACCCGTATCCAGGGCCAGGTGGTCGCCGGTGCGCTGATCATACCAACGAGGACTCATGACCCAGCTGTAGTTCTGATCGAAGTCACGGCGCTGAGGTTTCGGAATAGTTGTCTGGTTCCAGGGATGGTGCTTATCGACGGTGTTACCGAGGGGATCCCGAGAGACGAAGGTCTCCTCGCCGGTCCAATCGGCATAATACGAGCTTCCCAGGAGAATGCGAATCCCGAGATTGATATCTACCAGGTTCGTCGTGACCAGCTCGCCGTCGATCACGACTCCAGGGGTAACATACATGGCGTTTCCCCACTTCTCCATGTTCACGTACTGATAGTCGCACACGTACGGATTCTGGAAGGAGCCCCAGCAGCCGAGGAGGATGCGCCGTCTGCCGACTTCTTCGTATCCCGGCATGGCCTCATAAAAGAAGTCGAAGACATCGTCGTTCATCGGCACGATCTTTTTGACGAAGTCCATGTAGGTCATCAACCTGACAAGGTAATCGGTGAACACCTGCACTGTAGGCTCGGTACCGACGCCTCCCGGATAAATCGTGGACGGATGGACGTGGCGGCCCTCCATCAGACAGAACATCTCCCGGGTAAGCCGGCTCATCTGCAAGGCTTCTCGGTAGGTTTCGCCGGTAAACGGATTAAAGGACCGCATGATGTCTGCTATGGTCTTGAAGCCGTGCACCTCGGCGTGGGGAGCAGGGGTTTTTTCGGCGCGAGCCAGCACCCCCGGGTTGGTTTCCTTGACCATCTGCTCACAGAAGTCGACGAAGACGAGGTTGTCCTGGAAGATGCAGTGGTCAAAGATGTACTCCGCGGCCTCACCCAGATTCACAATCCACTCGGCCAGGTTCGGTGGCCGGATGCCGTACGCCATCTGCTGGGCGTAGCAGGAGCAGACCGCATGGTTGTCACCGCAGATACCACAGATGCGACTGGTTATGAAGTGGGAGTCGCGAGGGTCCTTGCCTTTCATAAACACGCTATATCCGCGGAATATGGAGGAGGTGCTGTGACACTCCACGACCTTGTGATTGGTGAAGTCAATCTTGGTATAGATACCAAGGTTGCCCACGATCCGACTTATGGGGTCCCAGTTCATATCGACGACATTGGCTGGGCCGGTGTCGACTCGTTCTCGGGTTTCGACTCGAGTGGCCATGCGTATCTCCTTGATTACCAGCGGGGCGTGTAGCCGGTTGCGATCTGAGAGCCGGGGCGTCGCCATTTGGGCTCGTCATTTGCAGTGTGCTGCGTGATGCTGCGGAGCCGGCGGATGATCGGGCCATAGAAGTTACCGGTGGCGAACGTGGATACCCGGCTTCCGGGGGGCTCATCCATGAAAGGCATGAACTTATCTGGAAATCCGGGCATGGTGCAGCCGATACATATGCCGCCTACGTTGGGGCACCCACCTATCCCGCTCATCCATCCGCGCTTGGGGACGTTGCAATTGATTACGGGGCCCCAACATCCGATTTTCACGAGGCACTTGGGAGACCCGTATTCCTTGGCGAAGTTACCTTCCTCGTAATATCCCGCTCGGTCGCATCCATGATGGACGGTTTGTCCGAACAGCCACTTGGGCCGGAGCTCATCGTCGAGGGGGATGGTCGGGGCCATTCCGGCAGCCATGTACAGCAAGTATAGGAGTGTCTCCATGAAGTTGTCGGGCTGCACCGGGCATCCGGGTACGTTGACGATGGGAAGGCCGGCGGTAGAGCGGAAATTCCATCCGAGGAAATCGGCCAGGCCCATCGCGCCCGTGGGGTTTCCGGCCATCGCATGAATGCCGCCATACGTAGCGCAGGTGCCGGCCGCGACAACGGCCCAGGCCTTCGGCGCTAAGCGCCGTATCCATTGAGTGGTGGGAATGGGCTGGCCCGTCACGGGATCGTTGCCCATTCCGGCCCAATAGCCTTCAGGCTTTATGTCCTCGTTGGGGATCGAGCCCTCGCAAACAAAGACGAATGGGTCGAGCTCGCCTCGCTCGGCCTGGTAGAAGGCCCGCATGAACTCGTCGCCATTTTCGTACGCGAGGACTTTGTTGTGAAGGTGGACCCTCGGAAGGCCCGGTATATTCCCCAGCAGCACGTCCTCGATGCTTGGCTGAGTGGCGGCGGTTATCGAGACGGAATCTCCGTCGCACCCCAGTAATTCTGATGTCCAGAGGATATGGACGTCCTTCACGGCAGCCATTCGAACCTCTCCTTGATAGTTAGTAGAGATACGTTAGCCGCTTCGGCGCCGGAGGTGTCCGGAGTCGGAGTGGCGAAGAATCACTCGACTCGGCAATTTGGGTTGGGTGGCACCTCCGTGCGTCATGAATGGGGGCCTAATTCAAATTACGCCCATGGGTCGCACATGTCAAGGTTACGCGGGTTATTTGCTGAAAGGGTCAGTGGCCAGGGACGCAGCCGTCCCGCGACTCCGATTCACGGTACGGGACCCATGCGCACTTCCACGGTCGCATGCTAACCATAAGACGACGACTTCCACGATGAACGACCTCGAGGAACCTCGGCGGAGCTCAGTCGCAGCAACATTCGTGCCATGCCGGTCCCGCCCGGAGGGGGTCTTTCAGACCATCGAAATCAACCCGCGAGCTCCGCATCTTGGATCTCAATAGCCTGGACGACGAGCTCTTCTCCTGACACAATCTCGACTTCCAGACTCTGACAGCTGCCGCACTGGAGAGGAAAGGCCGTTAGCCGTGTACGGGCACTGCACCGGCGGCAGAGACCCATGGCAGGCAGGACCTCCAGGCGAAGCTCGGCGCCCTCCGCCGGAGTTCCCGAGGCGACCAGCTCGAAATTGAAGGACAAAGCGGAAGGGACGACCTGTCGAAGCTCCCCGACCTGCAAATCTATCGCAGTCAATCGCTTGCCGCCGGCATGCCGAACGGCGATGTCTAGAACCGAGCGGGCGATGGAAAGCTCGTGCACTATGACATTAGTGGACGCAGGTGCCTGCGGGCACGGTCAGCCCATTGCCGGCCGCTCTTTTCCACACGCCCGCGACCACGCAACTTGGTCTAATGTCGAAAATGCTCATCGATCATTTGCCGGAGAATGTGATAGAGAGAGGCCTGGACCTCTTGGATGCGCGGTATGTAGTCGGACCGAACTACGATGTTGAAGTCGGCCAGACCTTCGGCGACGACCCTGCCGCCGTTGTAGCCCGAGACTCCGATGGTCAACAGCCCACGCCGGCGAGCCTCCTGAAAGGCACGAAGAATATTGGGGGAGCTGCCGCTGGTCGAGATACCGATGGCGATATCGTCCTGCTGCGCGTGTGCGATCAAAAGACGAACAAATATCGCCTCTGTTCCGACATCGTTGGCGATCGCCGTTATGTCCGCCGGCTCGGATGACAGGGAGACGGCCGGGATCGGCCGCAGGCTGATGGGAGGCACCACACAATCAATCGCTAGATCGTTGGCGTCGGTCGCCGAACCACCGTTGCCGAAACAGATCACTTTCCCGCCCCGCTCAATGCGGGCGGCCACTTCGGCAGCTATGACCGCCAGCGACTCCGACTCCGTTTCGGCACTTTTGGCACGGACCTGATTGACCTCATGCATCTTTTGGAGCATCGAGAGCTGGACTTCGCCAACCACGGCATCGAGATTTTGTTCTTGGCGACCCAGAAATGGGTACAGAAACGAGGAGGCGCCTACCTCGTGCCCCTGCTCGCGGTGTTCAAAGTAGACATGCACCGTCTCCCAGAGCACGTGATAGAGGACCTCGAACGCCTCTTGTTGCACGAAGGCATCTACGTCAGGCAGAGAGAAGACGAACTCCGCGGTGCCGGCAGTGAGCCCGAGCGTTAGGGCGCCGAGGGGCCGGGCTATCGCGATAGCCTCATCCACCTTGACATCAGAATCAGGAAAGGCGAATCCAACCACAATGTCGGCGGGTTGAAGGATAACAGGGAGCCTGGCAGAGAACTCGGATCCGACGTCCAGGGCCGGAAGAGCCCGTTTGCCGACGATCACGGGGTGGACAAACTCAACCGAAATATGCTGCGCATCGGTGGCGGCAGCGCCATTTCCGAATGCCAGCAACCGCCCTCCGTCGGTAAATCGCCGCGACATTTCATGGCAGACCGCTGCCAGCCGGGGAGCCTCAACCTCGAAGAAGGACTCGACGACGCGGTTGCGAAGCAGCAGCTCGTCTCGACACCATGCGGCCCGCTCCTTGATCGCAGGAGAACCGGTCATAGGGCAAGGATTTCGTCGCGGGACATGCTGCTGCTCGTGGCCGGCACACCTCTCGATTTCACGGCACCAGGGTGAGGTTGACGTTCAGCATATTCGGGGTAGCGGGTCCCCGATCAGCATGTCGACCATTCGGGTACCGCCGAACTGCGTATGCATCAAGACCATCCCCGCCGGCACCTCCGCTACTTCGCCAATGATCGCGGCAGCCTCACCGTCAGCCCCTGCGCGCATGGCCTCAAGGGCGGCATCAGCGGATTCGGGAGCGACCACGGCCACGAGCTTGCCCTCGTTGGCCACGTACAGGGGATCGATTCCCAAAATCTCGCAGGCGCCGTTGACGACGTCGCGCACTGGAATCGAGTCCTCCCACAGCACGACCCCGCACCCCGAATCCCGTGCCAACTCGTTCATCACCGTACCGAGGCCGCCACGGGTTGGGTCCCGCATGAAGCGGAGGTGAGGCCCCGCTACGCGGGTCAGCCTATCAACCAAGCCCACCAGAGGCTGGGTGTCTGAGGCAACTTCTGCTTCAAGATCTAGGTTGCCGCGAGCAATCATAATAGCAACCCCGTGATCGCCCAAGGTGCCGGAGAGGATGATCTTGTCGCCGGGGCGAACCGAGCTGGAGGAGAGGTTGATACCGGGACGCATGACGCCGATCCCAGTGGTGATAATGTACAGCTCATCTCCCTTTCCTCGCTCTACCACCTTGGTGTCGCCGGCGCCGATAGACACCCCGGCATGTTGCGCAGCGCGCCCCATAGCGTTGACTTCACGCTGAAGAACTCCGGCGTCAAGGCCCTCTTCTAAAATAAGGGCAGATGACAGGGCGAGCGGTACCGCCCCTGACACGGCAAGATCGTTCACAGTTCCGTTCACGGCCAGCTCTCCGATTGAGCCACCCGGAAAGATGAGCGGCCGTACCACGAACGAGTCCGTGGTGAGAGCCAGGTTCGAGCCGCCGAACTCTATCAGGGCGGCATCGGCCAGCGGCGCCAGCATAGGGTTTTCCAGGGCTGGTTGGATCAGCCCTTCGATTAGCTTATGGGTTGCCTTGCCCCCGGCTCCATGTGTCATGTCGATTCTGGGGGAGTCGAAGCGGAGACGCTTCGGCCGACCGGGAACAGGCGTTTGTATGCCCGGGGGGATGCTCATGCCTCGGCTCCGGCCCTCTGACGTTCAGTCCTGCCGAAGTTGAAGTATGCGGCGCAGGCCCCCTCCGACGAGACCATCAGGGTACCCAGCGGCTGCTCAGGTGTGCAGGCTGTTCCGAACACCCGGCACTGCCACGGCTTGAGGACGCCTTTGAGAACCTCCCCACACTGGCAGGCCTTCGGGTCCGCGACCCTCACGCCGGGGACATCAAAGCGAAGTTCCGAATCGAAATCGACATAGGCGTCGGAGAGTTTCAGGGCGGACTGGGCGATGAATCCCAAGCCGCGCCACTCGAAGTATGGCCGTAGCTCAAACACCTCGGCCATGCTCTCAAGGGCTGGGATGTTCCCTTCCCACGGAACTATGCGACTATACTGGTTCTCGACCTCGCAGCGTCCGTCGGCCAGCTGCTGCATCAGCATCATGATTGACTGGAGGAGATCCAATGGCTCGAATCCGGCCACCGCGACGGGCTTGCCATAGTCGGACGAAATGAACTCGTACGGGCGGCAGCCGATTACGGTCGAAACGTGACCCGGACCGATGAAGGCGTCAAGGCGAAGATCTGGGGAATCGAGCAAGGCACGCACAGGCGGCACGATGGTCACGTGATTACAGAATACGCTGAAGTTCGTCAACCCCTCGCGCTTTGCGCGCCTCAGCGTCAAGGCGGTCGAGGGAGCTGTCGTTTCGAAGCCTATCGCAAAAAACACCACCTCACGATCGGGGTTCTCGCGAGCGATCCGCAGAGCATCAAGGGGCGAATAGACCATGCGAACATCGGCACCCCTGGCCTTGACCTCCAGGAGGTTTCCTTTCGAGCCCGGAACGCGCATCATATCGCCGAAACACGTGAAGATAACATCGGGACGCTCGGCGACGGCAATGCCATCGTCAACGCGGCCCATCGGTAGGACGCAGACCGGGCAACCGGGTCCATGAACGAGCTCGACCTGCTCCGGCAGGAGGTCCTTAATGCCGTGCCGGTAGATCGTGTGGGTGTGTCCTCCGCAAATCTCCATCACTTTGTAGTGCCTGTCCGGCTCCACCAAGGTGGCGATGCGGCCGGCCAGTCCCTGGGCCAGGCCGGCATCTCTGAATTCGTTCACATACTTCACGGGGTAGCGACTCCTTTCTCTGCCGAAACGGCCTACGAATCGAACCGGGCGATCGCGACGCCGCCGTGAACGATCAAGATGTCCCCGATAGAGACCGGGGTTACGAGGTCGATGGCAATCTCAACTTGTTCTCCAGACGAGTCTTCGCAAAGGGCGTCTTCGCCTCGGAGACCGAGGACGCGCACCGGCACTCCCGCGTCAGAGCAGACAATGCAGCCATCGTCATGAATTTTGCACTCGATGTTTTGAAGGAACTCGGTCCCTCCGGTGCTCATCACTCAATCCTCGACACGCTTAGATCCTGGATCTCCTGCCGGTATGCGTCGCCGATTTCTTCGAGAGCCTTCAGTGTGAACTGAGCTTCTTGTTCGTCGATCTTAGACATGGCGAAGCCAACGTGGATCAGCACCCAGTCCCCGACTTCGACCTTGTCAGGCTCATAGCTCACGAGGCCGATGTTCACGGTACGCCGAACACCGCTCACGTCCACTTTAGCGAGCTGATTTTCGTCGTCGATGATCTCGACCACGCGTCCCGGAATCGCCAAGCACATATCTATCTCCTAACCGGATGAATCGGCGAACACATTGTTGGCCAGAACCGCCTGGCCGAGCGCGAGCCCTCCATCGTTGGCCGGCACCCGTCGATGGATAAAGACCTGAAACCCTTGGTCAACGAGCGATCGCGAGGTCAACCCGAGCAGCAACTTGTTTTGAAACACGCCGCCCGAGAGGGCTACCGCATTCGGCCCACCGTGGTTTCTTATGCGGACACACCCGCCTTCCACGATATCTGCCATCGTCTGATGGAACCGAGCGGATATTCGCGCGGGGGCCACGCCGGACCGAAGGTCGTCGACCACGGCGGCAACGACCAGCCCCGTATTCGCTATCCACTTGTCCTTATGGTCGATCAGGTTGAACGGATATCCCTCCTCGGCCCCATCAGCGGCGAATGCTTCCATCTCGATGGCGGCCTGCCCCTCATACGTGACCTGCCCGGAGCGGGGCGCATCAATCAGGGCAGCGACAGCGTCGAACAACCGGCCCGCGCTCGACGTCCATGGAGTATTTACCCGGGCCGCGATCATCTGGCCTAGAACATGGCTGCGGCGCTCGCCGGCCACCTCAAGCAAGTGAAGGGGCAGTGAACAGGCCGCGTCGCGGCCGAATACCTCAAAGAGGGCCCCCAAGCCCATGCGCCACGGTTCCCGGACCGCGGCCTCGGCGCCCGCCATGGGAAGCAGGCGAAGGCTGCCCCGTCTGGTGTAACCGGTCGCGACACTGCCTTCGAAGAACTCCCCGCCCCATACGGTGCCGTCAGTGCCATACCCTGTCCCGTCGAAGGCTACACCGATCACGTTCACAGAATCCGGGAGGTGGTTGTCGGCGCAGCACGATGCTACGTGGGCGTGGTGGTGCTGGACTCCCACAGCAGGCAAGCCTGCCTCCTCTAGTTCCAGAGCGTACTTGGTAGAGAGGTAGTCGGGGTGCAAGTCGTAGGCCACCAGCCCCGGACACATATCGAATAGCCGGCAGTAATGATCGACGGCCTCTTTAAACGACGTAATCGTCTCGTAGTTGTCGAGGTCTCCGATGTGATGGCTCATGAAGACGTAGGTGTCCCGAGCAAGGCAGAAAGCATTCTTCTGCTGGCTTCCGGTGGCAAGCACGTGTTGCCTGAAACGTTGAGCAACCTTGATCGGCGAGGGCGCGTAGCCGCGCGAGCGTCGAAGATACGACGATCCCTCTCTGACTCCGACGCCGAACGTTCCCGGGTCGGTTCGAACCACACTGTCGTCGCAACGCATGTGGATCGGGCGATCGTGAATGAGAAAGAAGTCGGCGATCCCGGCTAGGGACTCGAGGGCTTGATCGTCGCGGTAGGCGATGGGCTCGTCGGAGACGTTGCCACTGGTCATTACCAGGGGGATGCCGGCATCGTGGAGAAGGATGTGATGGAGGGGAGTATAGGGAAGCATCACTCCCAGCGTTCGCTGCCGGGGAGCAACCGCATCGCTGACATTCGAGGTCACTCGTCTCTGGAGCAACACCACTGGCCGTGCCTGGGCCGCGAGCAGCTCTGCTTCCTCCTCATCGACCTGGCACATAGCCTTGACCTGCTCGACATCGCGGGCCATCAAGGCAAATGGCTTGTCCTGTCTTCCCTTGCGCTCCCGAAGAGCACGCACGGCCGCGTCGTTGAAAGGATCGCAGGCCAGGTGGAAGCCCCCGATGCCCTTTATGGCGATGATCGCGCCTGAATTGAGCAGTGCGGCCGTTCGCGCGATCTCATCCCCGGAACCCGTAGACCTCGGAGTACCCGACGAGTCGAGGAGAGTCACGGAGGGGCCGCACAGTCGACACGCGTTCGGCTGCGCGTGAAACCGGCGATTAGCGGGGTTATCGTACTCCGCTTGACACTCGGGGCACATAAGAAAGCCGGCCATGGTAGTTGACCCACGGTCGTACGGGATCGAGCGGGTGATAGTGAAGCGGGGACCGCAATTCGTACAGTTTATGAAGGGGTATCGGTACCGGCGATCGCCCGGATCGAACAGCTCCTGGACGCAGTCAAGACATGTCGCCATGTCTGGAGAGATCAGCGCCCCGACTTTAGCGCCGTGGCGGCTCTCCACGATGTGGAAACCAACCGCTCCCACCGGTGAAGACGGAGTCCAGGAGAGTTTCTCTACAAGGGAAAGTGGTGGTGCTTTCTCTTGGAGGTCGCGCACGAACTGGTCCAACCGGTCGGGCGACCCTTCGACGCCGATGCGGACGCCTTGAGCATCATTGTGAACGGAGCCTGCCACGCCATACTCGTGAGCCAGGGAGTACACGAAGGGCCGAAAGCCGACTCCCTGCACAATCCCCTGGACAACGATCTCCCTGCGCTCAAGTCCTGAGAGGCCGTTCATGCGACCTCTCTGTTCCAGGAATGGAGATTAGTATTGCCGGCGTGGGGCATGCAGCGCCTCGACAGGGATCGACGGGCGAGTCTCCCCGAGGGTGGGGACGTATACAATTATATCCGAGGCCTACAACAAGACTTGACGAGGAACACGGCCGGCGTTTGTCAGTCTTTAGTTTTCAGTTTTCAGTTTTCAGTTAAGGCAACCGCGACCGCCCGGGACCGTGAAGTCTGGACGCCCGTCGCGAGGGACGGTGGCGGCGGGCGTCTCGCGACTTTCGCGAACGCCACCAGCAAGTTGACCGCGACCACTGGGGACTCGAAGTCTGGGTGCCCGTCGTCGCGAAGTTCGCTGGGCGGGCATGTCGGGACGCTGGCGACCGCCACCGGCGGCGTGACTAGAATATCGCGGGCAGGTGCGGGAAAAACGATCAGGGAGAATGCCCAATGTCAGAGGGAAGGCAGTTCGACACCGAAGAGGCGAAACGGATAGGTGACGAGTTGGGAATCAATTGGAAGGTAGTGGACCTGGAGCAGTTCCGGCAAGGCCTCGGGGTGGAAATGGAGCACGGAGTGGACCCTGTGACTGATGTGACCGGAGGCGACCCGCTGCTTACGGGTAAGATCGCCTGGGCTCATCTCAACGAGTTCCCGGACTACTACACGCGCTTAAGTCAGATGGAGACTGAGGCAGAGCGATACTGGGCAGCGCGTTCATAGGGACCTGCCCGGTCCCGGAGACTACACAGATCGAATCATATAGCGACGGAGGGGCGCCGGCGAAGCCCAGCTTTTACATAGGATCCGGCATTAGGAGGCGCCACGACGACCGGTGTCTGGTCAACTGCCGTCGATCCCGGGTTCTTGGGGCGCGCCTATCCCAGGCCCTGTCAGGCCTCTGCGCCGGTCGAAGAGCGCCGAACGTGGCGATATATGAAGAGGGCGAAGAGGACCGCTAGCAGCCCTACTACGACGTACTCGTACTTGTGGATCGTCCCTCCGACCTGCGTCCAGTTCTCGCCAAGCTTGTACCCGGCAAGGGCCAGAGCGAAACACCAGATTATCGAGCCGAGAAATGTGAACGTAAGGAATTTTCTGAAGTCCATCCGAGCTATGCCCGCGGGCAGGGAGATGAACGTGCGTACTATGGGCATCAGCCTGCCGAAAAATATCGTAGGTTCACCGTACTTGGCGAAGAATGCGTCCGCCCGATCCGCGTCGTGGTGCGAGATCAGGACATAGCGGCCGTACTTCAACATCAAGGGGCGGCCGCCCTTGGCTCCGATCCAGTACGCGACCGTCGCTCCAATTAACTCGCCCAAGGCGCCTGCCAGGGTGATGCCGACCAGGTCCAGCAGCCTGTGGCCCCCGCCAAAGCCGATTCTCCCCTGGAAGACCAAGGCTCCAGCGAGAGGCATAGTCAGCTCACTGGGTAGAGGGATGCAGCAGCTTTCAATGGCCATCGCCAGGACTATGCCGGCGAAGCCGACAGTAACGAATAGGTTTAAGAGGGTAGTGGTTAGAGAGCTGGTCATCAGTCCAATCTATGTGGTCGTCGGGCAGCATGCCTTTTCGGGAAGAACCGCTCCGGGCTGTCCATCAGCCGTCGCTCCCGCAATTCTTGCGACTCCGTGTCCACCCAAATATCACACGACGAGACAAGGGCAATCGTGCTAGCTCCTGCCTCGTACAAGGATACCAGGGAGAACATTGTGATTTCATTTGTGCCGGTCTGGACGGTTAGTCCAGGCCTAGGATCAGTGTTCGCGCGCTTCTGTCGGGTGCCACGAACGCCAGGAATCTCTCGCTCTCGGAGTTCAACTCTTCTAATGTGACGCCGGATATGGGATCAAAGGGCCGAAGTTCCAGAGTGGCCCGGGAAGGTTCCAACGCCAGAGCCCAGGTGCCGGCAACAAACCCGTCAACGAGGAACGAGCCCGGAATCAAGCCGTTGCCCGTCCACAGTCGCTTTCTATGCTCGTCGGAGACGATACGAGTACGATCGGCATGCGACAGGAGAACATTGTCGAACTCTCCAATGAACCTTACCGGGGCGGGAGTTTCAGGATCGGGCAAGGGAGCATCCGGGAGGTCGAATAGCTCTCTGCCGGCCTCGTCGGAAAACGTCCGGAGGCGAGGCCGTAGTGCCTCTATCCGTGCCTTTATTCCGGTCAGACCGGACCAGGTCTGGAAATCCCTGACGGTGGCGGGCCCGAAGGCGGCGAGGTAGCGCAGGATGATTTCTTCTAGCGAGGGATTAGCCTCTAGCGGTTGGCCAAACCAGGCTTCCGCGGTCGTGGTCCGTAGCTGCCCGCCCGCGCCCCAAACACCTCGAGGCGGCACTTGAACCAAGGGCAGCATGTTGCGGACCGCATAAACCAGGGCCGTCCGGTCGTAGTCCGGCCAGTGGTCTGATAGAAGATCGGCGAGTTGCGCATTAGTCAATGGTCGATCTTCCAGTGCGGTCCGAGCTACGGCGACCAGGCGCCCGGTATCAACGCCGGCAATCTGCCTGCCATAGGCATTCGAGAAGAGGACGCGCTTGAGGTACCCGTCCATCAACGGGCGCAAGATACGGCAGTCTCGTGCCGTGACTAGATGGACTGTCGATCGCATCAGGGCAATGCGGACGGCGAGCCGATCGAGAATCAGCTGCGAGAGATCATCCGGCTTGAAATCCTCCACGCGCGACCACAACCCGTAGTATGGCGGCCGGGTTGCTTGGGCTTGCATCCCAACCAAACGTTCGATCACTCTTTCGACGGGCAGTCTGACGCGACGCAAGAGCATCTGACGCTCAAGCAGCGCTCGATTGAGCTGACGTTTCGTCAGAGTCGCTACCGACACAGGGCCTCGACGACGCGGTCTGTCGTGTGGATCTTTCATGGCCGACGTGAATCCGCGCGTGATGCCGGGACTGACCTCAGGGCTACGGGCCAAAGAAGTAGTCGTGGTTGTAGGCAGGCCTGAAGTCCGGATACTGGTCGCTATAGATCAGCAGCAATTCCCCCATCGTCTCGCTCTTGTGGCGAAAGGCGTCGTGAGCCAGCTGCTGAGCGCGGAGGGCCTCGTAGCTGCCCCGGAAGAGTGTTTGCATTCCCTTCTTTGGAGTGTCAGCTATTTGCTGCAGCTCATGGGCAACTTGCATCCGGATCTCTTCCCGTGTCAATCCCACCAATCCTATTTCTGCTCCGTGAACTCCGAACGACGGAGAATAAACAGCGCTCCAGTCGCACCACTGCCGGCTATGAATTGTGGAGTGGACGGAGACTTCCAGGGCACAACGACACATGGATCGCTCGACGAGGTCGGCATTTGCCCCTTCACTTATACGGCATGCGGAGGGCAGCGTCCACGAACCCCTGGTGCCGTGGTCTGCCTAATGCCTTGAGACAGGTCGCGACGAGCCTATACTCAACCTGACATTGAACCGAAAGCCAAGAACAGTTCACGGTGTCTGTAACTCATGCTGCTCATTGATCTTGTCCGGACGTCCCAGACCGTGGCATCAACTCGATCACGTTCATCCAAGATTCGGACGATCGCCGAGCTACTAACCCCTGCAGCCGGAGACGAAGCGGTCGTGGCAGTCAGTTATCTATCAGGCGAGCTGAGACAACGCAGGAGCGGTCTGGGATGGGCATCACTCCGGGACCTGCCATCGGCGGCGTCGACGCCCACGCTGTCCCTGCTGGAACTGAATGCGGCCCTGGACCGCGCAGAAGCGGCGGCCGGGCCTGGATCTATAGCTCGCCGCCGGGCTGAGCTGGCATCGATCATGACTCGAGCGACCCCCGACGAGCAACAGTTTGTCGCTGCCCTTATTGGAGGGGAGTTACGGCAGGGCGCTCTGGCCGGAATTATGACCGACGCCGTCGCGAAAGCCTCAAACGTCGACGTGGAAGATATCCGCAGGGCCGCCATGCTGGCAGGCGATCTTCCGGAAGTGGCGGCTGTAGCGCTCGAGTTTGGAGCCGGCGGCCTCGCTCGATTTCGACTTCAGGTTGGCCGGCCCGTCCGTCCGATGCTGGCGCAGACGGCTTCCTCGGTGCAGGAGGCGCTAGAACGCATGGGCGGCAAGGCCGCGGTGGAGTGGAAGCTCGACGGAGTGCGCGTGCAGGTCCACCGTCAGGACGACAAGATATCGGTCTTCAGCCGATCGCTCGACAACATCACTGAAAGCGTCCCCGAGATCGTCGACGCGGTCCGAGGGATTAGGTTGAAGTCCGTGATCCTTGACGGCGAAGTTCTGGCACTGGACGAAGACGGTCAACCGCGGCCGTTTCAGGAAACGGGGAGTAGAGTAGCCAGCAGGCGTGAGGGCAGCCGAGCTCGGGCTACCGCACAACTGACACCTTTCTTCTTTGACGTGCTCCACCTTGACGGGCAGGATTTGATCGATCTGCCACTATCCGAGCGGCAGGAAGCGGCGGCGCGGGTCATTCCCACCGCGCTTTGGGTACCAGGCATCCTCACCGCCGACGCGGACGCAGCCGCTGCTTTCATGGAGGGCACGGTGAACCGCGGGCATGAAGGTGTGGTCGTGAAAGACGTGGACGCCAGATATGAAGCCGGCCGCCGGGGCGGCGGATGGATCAAAGTCAAACCCCGGCACACGCTGGATCTGGTGATTCTCGCCGCTGAATGGGGTCACGGACGGCGCCACGGCTGGCTTTCTAACCTCCATCTGGGTGCTCGGGATCCACGGACCGGACAACTGATCATGCTCGGCAAGACATTCAAGGGGTTAACCGATGAGATGCTGCGCTGGCAGACTGAACGGCTACAAGAACTGGAGACAACTCGAGACAGCTGGACCGTGTACGTACGGCCGGAGCTCGTCGCCGAGATCGCTTTCGACGGGGTTCAGACGAGCCCCCGCTACCCGGGAGGAATGGCTCTTCGCTTTGCGAGAGTGCTGCGTTACCGTCCGGACAAGCCGGCTGAAGAGGCAGACACGATCGACTCGGTCCGGGCACTAAAGCGGTAGAGCGAAATTACGCCTTCAGGAGGGGCAATGAACGATGAAGGGTGAGCACAAGGGCGGAGAAAGGACAGACGACTATACGAGGTCACAAAGCGTTCGCTGCCGCAACGCGACTGGAAGTACGTGCAGAACTACGCGGACGCGAAGACGGACGTAGTAGAGGAGATTATCGCGAGAGCCTTGAATGGGGTTGACGGCAGCCTGGCGGGGTTCAAACGGAGCACATAGATCGAAGAGGTGTTCGAACGGTGGTTACCTCGATAGGCGTGCGGCAGCCCCGCAGACCCATCGAGGAATCACTCTCGGTTTTAGTTACATCGTGTGCGCGGAAGGCTGAGGTCGTGAACCAGCCTCGCCAAGAGATTGGGGTTCGAGGGCAACGAAAAGTGATCGACACCCTTATTGTTGGTGAGGCTGAAGTGGTAGCACTTCATAGACTTCCAGGCAAGAACGGCGTTGTTGGTAAGGTCCTCTTGGTTAACATCACCGTCTCGGGTGTAGAACTGAGCCTTGTTGGGATCCAGTACTTGGCCCACTTTCAGGTTGGGGAGCACCGCGCCAACCACTGTCGATATACCCGAGCCCTTTTCGGCATAGACATCGACATTGGGGAAGTGCGCCGGATCGGCGAATTTGACAAAGCCGATGTAGTGGTGAGCGATCTGCCGCTGCCAGGTGAAGCCGGCATCCTTCAACAGCTTGTCGTAGGTCAACGCAGTGTACGTCCGACCGGTTGCCGCATTCTTGACCACAATCTCGCGGCTCCCGAAGATAGCCGGGTCGGCGGCTGACATGTACGTAGAGGGAGAGCTCAAAAGCCGGGCAGTGCTGCTGGCGGCATTCGTCGGCGTAGATGGGAAGCCGAAGTCTTCTACATTGAACCCCGTGAACATCAGGGCGTAGAGGAGGCCCTGCCCCGGGAAGTTGCCGGCTATCGGGGTGAAGCCATGGATGTACTTGTCTTTCCATCTCTGTGAGGTGTGAGTAAGGACGTACTGAGCGTAGATCGGGCCGTTGGAGTGCCCCACAAGGTGAACGGGCCGATTGCCATTCGTTCGGTACGCGTACTCTATCAGGTGCTTGGTCTGTCGGAGGAACCCCCCGAGATCGGGGCTGAGGCGGTAATCATACCCGGCAACGAATATGTTCTTGTCACTCGTGTAGCCGGCCTGCTCAAGCGTCTTGTACATCGTCTGATAAAAGGGCGTGCTTTCGGTCTTGCCGTAGTCAGCTATGCTGGTCGACACGCCACGCTGGTTGGAAAATCGATCTGCCCACGGCTTGCGACCCGAAGCGGCATACCTTAGAGTGAGGAGCTTGTCCCGACACACCTGGCTAAATGTTGTGCTGGGGTGCGGGTTCTGGTACCACTCCTCGAATGTTCCAGAGCGGGGACAGCCGGGAGCAGCCGTCTGATTGTGGACGACGACCTTGAGTCGCGAAAAACTATATCCCGGAAACAGCACGACCGGGGTTAAGCCAGTGCGCTTCAGTGGGGGAGGCGCTCCAGCACCGGCGACGGGCATCGCAAGGAGTGAAAGCGCCAGGGCCAACCCCATCGCAACGGCGAGCAGGCCAGCGGCTCGTGGCATGCGTCTCCCTACAGTTAGGCGGAGATTCTGTGAAGTACTCATTGACCTGGTCTCCTTCTATTTATGGGGGATTGGAAGCGAAAGCGCGACGCGAAAGTCGCGCGCGATGCAGCAATGTACCGATATTGTGCCGGAACCACCGGAGTATATGCACATGACACGTACATCTTCGATGGTACGACAACCTCAGGTTGTCTTCAACGACGTCCGGGGCGCTTCTCGAGCCCCACTCGGCTTTAGGCGACCATCTGTATGGTCGGGTATGCTCGCGACTCATGTATGTCGCCGCTGCATATCACTTGGGCGAGGCTCTAGGAGGGAGTGACCGGCGTCGAAACCGCGGCCGGACCAATACCGACGGGAGTGATCGCGGCCACGGAAAATGTATACGACTGCCCTGTGGTAAGTCCGCCGACCACGTAAAAGTTGTCGCCTCTGGAGAACGACACTATCAATTGGCGGAGGCTAGTGACCGTGTACTGCTGTCCGGTGGAGCTGGTCACCACGTATCCTGTAACCGGTTGCCCGCCATCGCTGACCGGAGAGTACCATCGCACCTGGACGGACTGGGGACCAGGCCGTGCCGTTACTATGGTGGGCTGACTGGGAAGGGTAGCTGCAACCGGAGCAGGTTTAACGCCGGGCGAGGGAATAGACGGCGTGCTGGAGCCCGCCGAGCTGTGGGCAGTTACCTGAAAAGAATAGGAACGGCCATTGGTCAATCCAGGCAGCTCGACATAGCCGAGGCGATTCAGGTCCGCTGCCGAGATTCGCGCTTGTGGATAGCCGTGTGAGGAGCAGCGCCCACCTATGGACCTCGATCTACGCGCGCAAGACGTAACCGTGTAGGAGGTGACCGGACTTGTCCCTTCCGCGTAGCTAGGTCTCCACGTGACGTAGGCCTTTCCGTCGCCGGCATAGGCAGCGACGCGGTACGGACTGTTTGGGACCTGATAACGAGATGGCCGCCACATCAAAATCGACTGGAACTGAGGCTCGAGACCGGCGTTCGACAAAACTGAGGCGGGAACCGCTTCCGGGCCTGGTATAAGCACATTCCCTGACTGGACTACCGACCCGGACGTGGAATCGGGATCGCCTTGCTGCCAGTAGTTGTCTTCGACCAGCAATGGATCATAGGTCCCATCATTCGTTACGGTGTTCAGGTGTTTGATGCCCCAGTCGTAGTTGTTGTCGTACGCGACGTTTCCGGACATCGTGACAAAGGACGCGCCATTGTCCGTGTACAGCGCGTACCCCCAGTCCAGCTGACTATAGATGACGTTTCCGACGATCTTCTCACCGTCGTCCATCGAAGTGCCGGTTATTCCCTGCGTATAGATACCCCCGCCGTCGGTCAGCGTCTCCATGTCGTCGTAGATACGATTGTATGAGACTACGTTATCGTGGCTGAAGTTCGAGAGCGCGGGTTGGCCCACCTTGTCGGGCCAGCCTCCCCAGCCGATGGAGATTGCGGTGTACGGAGTATGGTCGATCTGGTTGTGGGATATCAGCGTGCCGGCGGCATAGCCAACCAGGATCGCAACGCCCCCATGGTATTCCACCGGTAGACCGTACAGGTGGTTATCTATGATCGAGTTGGACACCGTTTGATCGGGGCCCACAGCTTGAGGCATGTCCACGCCACCTAACTCGATCCCGTTTCCCGACACATCGGTAAAGACTGATCCCTGGACAGTGTCGTTCTGAGAGCCATCGTCGAGGTTGAGGGCGGCCGCGCCAAGATGGACAAACTGATCCTCAAGGAAGGCAATGTTTTGGTCGTAGCGGAAGTCGACATTGCCGGGCTCCCTGGTCCAAGCTCCGTAGGGACACGCGCCGCCGTCAGCGAACTGACATAACCCCTGAGTCGCGTAGCCGTTATCACCGGTGATCGTGTAGTTCGCCTGGACTTCTGAGAAACCCTGAGGTGAGCTTGGTTGGAGCCACGTCGCATAAGCGAACTGAAGGTTCTGAAAGACAAGGTCGTGGATAGGCTGCTGCTGAGTGCCAGCGCCTGTAATCAGTGCCTCCAACGCCGGGACCTCAACGTCGGCCGCGTTCATGTTCTCGCCGCGGCGAGGTATGTAGTACAGAAGATGGGCCGAGGTATCCAGATAGAACTCACCGGGCTCGTCCAGGAGCGGGAAGGCGTTTTCGACGTAAGCAGGTTGAGCTCCTCCGGTCAATCGATTGGGACCGACAAGGTCCGCGGTCCGCCCCAAGGTTTGGGCGAAGACGCGCTTCGTCGAGTTATCCCAGCATGGCTGGGCCATCGCGATGGTGTTCCCCGTAATCGAGGCCACCGGGCACCGGGGCTCAGACCAGTTGCCGAGGCCGTAACTTTTCACATTCCACATTGGACGGCCGCCGGTGTAGACAAACTCGATCTGCTGTGGGTTCCGCCAGCTCGCCATCAACCCAGAGGACGCGATGTATCCCGAGTCAGTCGCCGTCAATCCCACGGGCACCGGGCCGGCGGCTACAGATGCTCGCATACCATTGACATATACCTGACGGGATTGGAGCCAAGCCGGTACTTTGGCCACCCATATGTTTTTTCTGTGATCGTGTAGCCTCCAGTTGCGGATTCGCACGGCCCCCGATATAACTGGGTGGGCGCCGGGAGCCGCTGACCAGATGACGTCGTGGCCGTTGGTGCCGGAGTCCTGAGGCCCGAGCCTGAGGGGATGAGCCAGCCGGTAGGTCCCGTTCAGTAGCACCACCTTGATGTCTTTCTTCATGTTTTGGTCCAACGAACGCACCAGGTTACGAACATACTGGAGGTGACGTAGCGGACGCCTGGCCGTGCCGGGATTCCGGTCGTTTCCCGAAGGAGAGACATATATTGACCGGGTGGGGCCCAGGTGATTCACGACGGCACGGGCTGTACGGACGTGGCCGACGAATGCGTGACGATCAATTGAGTTAGCACTCGCCGGCAAACCGGCGAACGCTAGAAGGATGAGGGCGAGGCACGATGCAGCTAAGGCGCGAGCACAGCCGGCCCGCCAGGACTTCGTCACTGTTTCCGTTCCTTGTTCCTTGTAATAGAAAGTGCGATCCATCCCCGTAACCGACCAGCGTTTTAGCGGGACCGACCGAGGTTACAGGTCTAGCCTAATCCCCAGCCGGGAGCATTCTCCTCACCATGACCTGTTAGTATGACCTCGATCAGGCCGGGTCACCATTCCCATGCTAGCCTTGCTCTCGCGGGGCGTCGAGTGGAGTTTCAGGGGCTAACCGGGCTTGTCTTCGACAGGCCGGCCTATTCGGTTGAGATATTGTTGGATTAATGAGCGGCTCACACATGTTCTTGGCTATTTCGCATCACCCGTGCCACGGCTCAAGGGTATCTCGCGGCGTGGGGCCGTTTGTCTGGTTCCTGGTTAACCATGAGAGATTGGTTCGGAGTCACCATTCGACCCGTCCGTACTCCGTCGGTTGAGTGGATCTATGAAGGCTGACGACGTACTGCGCCGGGCGTCCGACGCGAGACTCAGGCAAATACGCTTTACCTATAGCGATATGGGCGGGATCATACGAGCCAAGTCGGTGCACATCTCGTCGCTTCCCGAACGTATGGCCTCGGGAGTCGGTCTTACGTTGGCGATGCAGGCGATGACGGCTCAGGATGAGCTCGCCACCGTGGATGGCATGGGGCCCGTCGGCGAAGTTCGACTGGTTCCCGACCCGCGCACGTTCGTAGAGCTTCCATATGTTCGCGGCGTCCGGAGCAATGCTAGTGGACATGTTGACTCTGGATGGTTCTGCCTGGGATGCCTGTCCGCGCGGGTTTTTGAAAGGCCAACTCGCCCGGCTGGAATCCAAGCTCGGGGCCATCCTGCGGTCGGCGTTCGAGGCTGAATTTTCACTCGCAACGCAGGACGAAGACGGTGCATATATCCCAATCGATCAGAGCCGGTGCTTCTCGACGACCGGCATGAACGCAGCGGCCGGCCTGATCGACGAGATTTTACGATCGCTCGATGCTCAAGACATGGCTGTGGAGCAATACTACGCCGAGCTAGGCCACGGACAGCATGAGCTGTCGGTCAGGTCCGCCGACGGCGTTAGGGGCGCGGATCAGCAGATCACGCTCCGAGAAACCATCCGGGGAGTAGCCATGCGGAGCGACCACGTAGTGTCATTCGCACCGAAGCCGTGGATCGACCAGGCTGGGAACGGCGCTCACGTACACTTCAGCCTCTGGTCGGCTGACGGAGGGACGAACCTTTTCGCTGACCCAGCTGACCCGTACGGTCTGAGCGCTCTAGCCCGCCATTTCTGCGCAGGGGTCTTGGCTCACCTGCCCGCGATAGTGGCCATCAGCTGCGCCAGCGTCAACTCTTACCGGCGGCTGCAGCCAGGAATGTGGAGCTCGGCCTTTACGGCCTGGGGACCAGACAATCGGGAAGCGGCGCTTAGGGTCGCCTCACCGTCCCGCCCTCACGAAACCGGCACTACCAACGTGGAGCTCAAGCCTAGCGACGCTAGTGGGAATCCATATCTCGTACTGGGAGGCCTCGTGGCCTGCGGTCTTGACGGCGTCGAGCGAAAGCTCGAACTTGGACCTCCGGTCCTTGTCGATCCCGGGGCACTTTCAGAAGACGAGCGCACGGCCTTCGGAGTCAGGCGCCTACCGCAGAGCCTCGACGAGGCACTGGAAGCTCTTGCACGTGACGATGTATTGTCTTCGCAGCTTCCCCCGCTGCTTCTGGATGCCTACCTCGCCGTCAAACGTCGAGAGTCCGCACATTTCAAGGGACGCGACGCAGACTACGAGCTGGCGACACATTTCGCGGTATATTGACCACCAGAACGTGTCCCTTGACCTTGCATCTAGCCGACATTCCGTTTATCGATCACCATAGTCACTCATGGCTGCGCGGGTGGCAGCAGCAGAGCGCGGAAGCATTTCGAGGCTGTTTTACGGAGTCGCGCTCGACGGAGCAGATACGGGATCATGTCGGGCATTCGCTGCCTTACAGACAAGCGTTACGGGCTCTATCCAAGCTTATCGGGTGCGAAAGCAGCGAGCAGGAGGTGCTGAAGGCGCGCGGCTCGATTCCAGAGCGAGAGTATCTGGAACGGCTATTCAATGGTGCACACATCGAGTGCATATTGCTGGATGACGGTTACCCGCCTGCTGAGCAATCCCTCTCTGGGGCGGAGGTGGCGAGAGCAAGCGGCAGCAGAGTTGGCCGAATCATCAGGATAGAGACCCTGGTGGAGGCCCAGCTCCGGGTGGAGAAGCCATTCGAAGAGGCAGTGAAGGCGTTCGATGCCGTGGCTCAAGCGCTGGCTGAGTCGGGCGCAGCCGGACTCAAGACAATCGCCGCATACCGCTCGGGGCTCAACCTGGAACCAGTCTCGGCATCGGATGCCAAGATCGGCTGGGAGCGGGAGCTGGCGCAAGCGGCGATGACTACAACAATCAGAGTCACATCCAAGCCCGTCATAGACTTTTTCGCCATTCGAGGCCTGGCGCACGCATCCGACCAACACGCCGCGTTTCAGGTCCATACGGGGGTAGGCGACTCCGACCTCGACCTTCTTCAGGCAAACCCGCTCCATCTCAGACCGACCCTCGAATCCAAACATTTCGCGGGAGCGAAGGTGGTTCTGCTTCACGGAGCATACCCGTACACGCGCGAGGCCGCATACTTGTCCTCGATATACGCCAACGTGTACCTCGACTTCTCGACGGCGCTTCCTCCCCTGGGCTTGGGAGAGATCCAGGGATCTCTCCTTCATGCGATTAACATGACACCCATGAGCAAGCTGTTACTAAGCTCCGACGCAGCCGATATCCCCGAGCACCACGCGCTAGGAGCGCGAGCTGCCAGGCATATCGTGCGAGCCGTGCTTACGTCCCTAGGAGATCGGGGTGAGCTGACTGACGCGGAGATGCTGGACTATGCCGCCCGCATGCTGGGCGGAAACGCGCGATCGGTTTACGGCAGTATGGGGCTGATGTTTGGCTGAGCCTACTTGCGTTGCCTTCGATCGGCCGCGCTCTGACAGGTAACGCACAACGTGGCGAACGGAAGGGCTTCGAGCCGGCGTCGGGGGATTGGCTGGCCGCAGTCAGCACAATTTCCATAGGAGTCCTGGTCGAGGCGAACCAGGGCTTGATCTATCTGCCGGCTGCGCACATCGATGACCTGGGAAACTCCGCTGTCCCGGGGTACGTGAGCGACCGCGACCGGGGCCAGATCGTCCGCATCGCCGGCCGAGAACACGTCCTCTTCTGAGGCTATCTCGTTGCGCGCCCATATGAGCTTCTGCCGAATAGCATTCTTGTTGGCGATCATTGCTGCTGCTCCTGTTTGCTGCTTTGAAATAGGACGCGGATGATTGTGTTCACTACTCTGAGGAGAATGCGTATGTCATCCAAGAGAGTTCGAGGCATGGCCCCTGGGACGCATGAACAGTAATCCGAGTTCGAGTGTAGCCACGATACCGACCCTGGTGGTATAGGTTGTCGACCTGAGATTTGGCGTGCGATGGTCTGAGTTTTGTGCATGCGCGCCCGAGGCAAGGACGCGAACTCACTCGCGAGCGTAGTTCGGCGATCTCGCTTCATCGCCTGACGCACGTCCGATGAATCGAAATGCATCATCTGACAGAAGACCGGCTGTATTCCGTTACTTCCATGTGACGGGTTTTGAGAGGACATTCTCAAAACTCGATCTAATGCAGGTGTTCCATGCTTGAGGTGCTGTCCACGACACAGGCGCCTTGAGGAGGAGATCGCGGCAAACGTTCTGCGGGCAACCCGAATCTTCCTAAGGGTGGCGTCGAACAGTCCCTCCGCACTCATGCCAGCAGCGGCTCAAATGGGGACAGAAGCGAGTAGTCGCCGGGGACTACGAAGGTGAAGGATCCGGCACCTCCCACTCTGTCGGCAAGCTCAAGCGCTCGCGCTTCGGCGACAACCCGGAGCCGATCGGCGGCTGGTCGTAATGAAGTGCATGCCGGTGGCTGGTGGCTCAGCCTGCACTGGGTGGCTCTCGGGGGAGTGCTTGTTTTGAATCTCCTCCTTAGTACGCTCGACCTTGGCCGGCTCGGCGACGGCAACACCTACTACGCGGCAACCGTGCGGAGCATGATGACGGGGTGGGCTAACTTCTTCTTCGTCTCCTTTGACCCAGGTGGATTCGTCACCGTTGACAAGCCGCCGGTGGCATTCTGGCTACAAACGGCCAGCGCCAAGGTCTTCGGCTTCAATGGAGTCAGTCTGATGATCCCTGAGATCGTCGCCGGTTTCCTGTCCGTACTCTTGCTGTACCACCTGGTGGCTCGCGCGTTCGGGCCGTGGACCGGCGTGCTAGGTGCGCTGGCGTTCGCTGTAACTCCGGTCACCGTTCTCACCGATAGGTCGAATCTCGTGGAAAGCGTTCTGGTGTTAGCCGTTCTGTGCAGTATGTGGGCGGCTTTGAAGGCGGCGGAGACCGCACGAATAGTCTGGCTGTTGGCGGCCGTGGCGTTGATGGGTGTGGCCTTCAACATCAAGATGCTGGAGGCGTTTCTGGCTCTGCCTGCGATCCTCATCGTCTATCTCTATGCCGCTCGGCTTCAGCTGAGGACGCGGCTGAGGCATCTGGTCACAGCAGCCGCTGTCCTGGTGGTGGTCTCACTCTCGTGGATAACGGCCGTTGACCTGATTCCAGCGGGCCAACGCCCCTTTGTCGGCTCAAGCGGCAACAATACCGAACTGGGGCTGGCGCTCGGATACAACGGTCTGGGCCGGCTGCTTGGACAAACCAGGTCGTTTACCTCGCCTGGCGGCGTTTCGTCCGGAAACGTAGGAGCATTGAGTCCGAAGGTAGCCTTGACGTCGACATTCATTCCCGGCCCGCAACGGTTGGTAGAGGCAACTTTGGGCGGTCAAGCTGGATGGTTCATTGTGCTAGCGGTCATCGGCCTCGCCGGCATGGCCACGAGTGGAGCGCTGCGCCCGCCGTTCGATCGAAAACACCAGGCTGTCGTGACATTTGGCGCCTGGTTCCTGACCAGCGCCCTCTACGTCAGCGTCGCCGGAACCGTACACGCGTACTACCTGGCAATGCTCGGCCCGCCGGCGGCAGCCCTATTCGCCATTGGGGTTGCGGCCCTTTGGAGAAGCTATCGAAGTCCCGGGGCGCGGGGATGGCTTCTGCCGGGAGCGCTGGCCGCCGCGGGCGCCGCCCAGATGCTCACGCTCAGCTACTTCTCGGTCTCGTATCGGTGGGCCCTCGCGATCGTGTTAACTGCCTGCATGGGAGGAACCATGTTGATCATCGGCTGCCGCCTGGCTCGCATTACTTCAGCTCCGCTTCTCGCCATGTGGATAGGCGTCGCGTCACTCTTTCTCGCCCCGACGCTCTGGGATGCCTACACCGTGACGGCAGGCAAGGGGGGCGCGGCCGCCGCTGGACCACGTCCACTATCTGAAGGAAACCGTAGTACGGCCGACCGCTCAGGTCAGGTGCAAGTCACGATGGAACTGGTCCGGTATCTCGAAGCGCATCGAGCTCGGGATACGTTTCAGGTAGGCACGTTCACCTCAGGTCCGGCCGACGCCATCATCATCGGGAGTGGATTGCCGGTCATGGATCTCGGCGGCTACAAAGGCTGGGACCGGATCCTAAACACGCGTCAGCTCGCGGCCCGCATTCGGAAGGGATCGGTTCGATACTTCCTGACGGCGGCCGACGGCTCGGGAGCCGGGGTCAACGCCGATCTGGAGCACTGGGTGGTCGCTCACTGTTCGCTCGTACCTCCGGCTTCATACGGTCCCATTCCGGAGGACGCGCTCTACCATTGCCGCTGACGGCACAAGCCGGACCGCATCCAATCTGAACTCATCGTTTTCAACTCCCCAACGCAATCGAGGCAATGCCGGGCTACCCATCCTATCCACCCGGTTCGACGCTTCGGATAGACGAGGTTTAGGTTTTCGCACGGGACGTGGCTGATCAACAGCCGCGACGTTGGGTCAGTTATCTCTTATATCGCCCCTTGATTTGACAATGGTTCTGTAGCAAAGTACAATGGCCGCGTTATGCGCTGAACCCCCCACAAACTTCAATCTGCCGGGAGAAATCAGGGAAATGAAACAAGGCCGCGCTTCCATCAGCCGTTTGCTGTCGATATTCGCTTCGCTCGCTCTGGTCACGGGCGTGCTTCTGGGAACGAATGTGGCCCCGTCGCTCGCGGCCGGATCGCCTTCTGTCGTGCACCTAGGAGGTCTGGTGCGACTAGGCAACGAAGTACTGCCTCAGGTACACAGGGCTACCTTAACGGGGCAGCGAGATGCTTCCGCACGGATGTCGCTGAGCATTTCCCTCAGCGGTCGCGATCAGAATGGCCTCAACCGGCTCATCGCGAATATCGAGAACGGAAGCCAGAAACCGATCTCGCAGGAGCAGTTTGCTGCGAGGTTCGGCGCCCCTCGACCGCAGGTCGACGGCGTCGTCAGCTGGGCGCGTGCCAACGGACTTCGCGTGACGTATGTCAGCCGGGATGGGATAACCATCGGCGTCAGTGGGGCGACGGCAAACGTCGAGCGGTCACTCCGGGTCAAGGTCAGTACCTTTCGGTTAGGCTCACGGCAGTTCTACTCGACGACTTCCAACCCAACTCTGCCGGCGCGCCTCGGCATACAAACGATCGTCGGCTTGAACAGCTACCAGCGAGCACATCCTGTCGGACTACGACCCTACGCATCTCGCAATGGAGGGTACTTCCCTCGCGATTTCCAAGCGGCATATGATGTTTCTCAGCACAAGGGTAGCGCGGCGGGCCAGACGATCGGCTTCACGCTGTGGGGCGCACCCGAGAACAACGCGGACCTAGCTAAGTTCGCCTCGGTAACTGGAGACACCAAGCTTGTCACCTGCGCCGCCACGACTTCCACGGCTACACCCGGCAGCTGCAAGGGCGCGCATTCCGCGAATACGGTGCAGTGGGTGCAGCTCGACGGGAAGAGCAAGGAGATCGACGCATTGGGCGAGACGGCACTTGACGTTGAGGCCGGGCACGGACTCGCCCCGCAGAGCCATCTCAAGTACTTTCTCGGCGGCTCGAATGGAGCCGCTGGACCGCTGGCCGACGCGGTTAGCGCAGCTGCCAACGACCCAACTCTGCATCTCGTTAGCAACAGCTGGGGTGGTCCTTTCGATGGCCCAAAGAACTCCTTTACGGTGTCAACGACTAACTCCTTCAAACACGCCGTTGCAGTTGGAACAACATTCTTCGTGTCCAGCGGAGACTCGGCAAGCGATTCCGGGTGTCCACGGCAGGGATCGAAGACGCAGGTTACGTGCGGTATGCCCAGTTACCCGGCCGATAACCCGTATGTCGTCGCCGTCGGAGGAACAAACCTACAGGTAAACAATACGGCTACGGCGTATAGCTCGGAGAGTGTTTGGAGCAATCTTCAGTTCGGTTCCAGCAGCAATTACAACGTCGAGGGTGGTGGAACGGGCTGCGCCTCATACTTTGCACGTCCCGCCTTCCAAAAGGGCGTCCCAGGGGTTACCGCAAACGCTACTTGCGCCGGTCGAGCCGAACCTGACGTAGCCGCAAACGCAGACCCCGCAAGCGGCGCTCTAGAAGTCTTTACGGGCCTCAATTCGAAGAAGCAGGTCGTCCAAGTCACCCAGGACATCGGTGGGACCAGTTTGGCCTCACCGCTTTGGGCAGCAATGGCGGCAGACACGAACAACTACATGGCCGCTCACAAGAAGCCCACCATTGGCTTCTGGGCCCCGCTTATTTACAAGCTTGCAAAGACTAAGCTGTACAACACCTACTTCCACGACGTAGTTTGCGGATACAACGGCAGTCCGGCCTCACTTGGGTGGGACCAGGCGACCGGTTGGGGGAGCCCGGACTGGTACAAACTCACGGAGGGCCTGGCGGGGACGCCCCCGGCAGCCACAGGGAAGGCGCCAACCAACTGTCAGATTCCGGCTTCCAAGTCGGCGACGGCAGCAGAGAACAGTATGTTCCTTTCCTTCAGCCACTGGCCGTCGGGAGTTGTCACCAAGAGCGAGAGCGCTGGGCGACTTGACGACAGCTTCGTCGACGCTCCGTGCACAAGCTCATCGTGTCCCAAGAACTTCTTCCGTCAGTTCCATGGGCAGAGCTACGCTCACTTTGGATTCAAGGGTGGGCTTGGAGAGTCGGCCCAAATTCAGATCGGCACCGACACGACTCCGGTCGGGTACTTTATCGGCACCTATTATCCGAACAACAACGATGCCGCGAACATGGTCAAGGACGTCGTCGCGCACGCGAAGTCGGCGTTCAAACTGACCTACTTCGACTGCTCGGTCAACCTCGAAGCCAATGCGCTCCTCACGCCCGACTGCCAGGGCGATGTCCTGGTGCAGAGCGGCGGGACGGATCTCATCCTGTACATATTTGCGATTAACAACACTGTCGGCGAGCTGCTGCTCGACGTCAAAGACGCGACACTGCAAGCAAACGTGGCCGCGACCGTCAAGGCGGCGGATGTTCTGGCCAACAATGAGATCGTCCAACTAACGATCGCGTCGAACGGGTCGGCAGAGTCGTTCCCGGCTCCGATTCGTCACCAGCCGACCATCGCTCAGCTGCGCGTTGCCCCTTCACGGACGGCGGCTCACCTCGCTCGCACACTTACTCCGTTCACCAACAGATAGCAGAGCGCGCGGGCCGGCCGAGGTGGAGAACCGCCAAGGCCGGCCCGCAGCTTCCCAAAGCTGAGGCTAGGCCCTCTGGATGGATCCAGAGGGCTCTCTTTATCGCTTCTTCGGCCTGGCTGCCCCTTCGAAGGTCGAGAGCGTTTTAGAGGATGCTTAGAGCAGCGCCGATCAGCGATGCGATCAATGGCTCGGTAAGGACGACCACAGCTACGACCGCAATCAGGAGGAACGCCACCAGAACAGTGTCCTCGATAACGCTCCTGCCGGGTTTTACCACCACTTCGCGTGCTCCATCGCTCTCCGCATTCAATTGCTAACAGATGTAAGGCTGTCGAATCTGTAGCCAATTTGGGTGGCGACCCAGGAGAGCCGCCGGTCGGAACGGGGTGCGATCCACCGCATGCTTCGCCCGTACTATGGTCTTTGGGATATTGCAAAGTTGCCCGCTTTTTGAGCCTGACATGACAACACGGACATACTTGGGTATCGCGATTATCTGTTTCATGGCCCTTTAACCCTGGCGGGAGTACAATCAAGCCACGATCGACTCGACTTCCAAGAACCCCGCCCTCATGTACCTCAAGCGCCTTCTATCGCACTCGAAGCCGGCACATTCACCGCAACCGGAGATCCGTGAAACGGCCCGGCAGCGGCGATGCTCCCAGTGTGGCGGCGCAGTCGACGGTCTGGGGGCATGCGGAGTCTGTGGACATTACGCCGTGCTGTCTCCTGACGACCGTATTGGGCAGCTGCTTGACCCCGGTACCTTCGTCGAATGGGATCGCGACGTGCACTCTACCGACCCGCTATCGTTCTCAGACACGAAGAGCTACCGGCAGCGGCTGGCCGAGGCCGAGGGCAAGACGGGCCGACGAGAGTCCGTGGTCACCGGGGAAGCCTTACTCGGGGGGCGGAGAGTAGTATGCGTGTTTTTTGACTTCGCCTTCATGGGCGGAACTATGGGAGCCGCCACGGGGGAGAAGATTGTGCGCGCCTTCGAGCGGGCCGAGCGCAAGCGGGCTCCAGTCGTCGCGGTGTCGGCAACGGGCGGGGCTAGGATTCAGGAAGGAACGGTGGCACTGGCGCAGATGACACGAGTATCGGCAGCGGTCGAGCGCTTCCACCGGCGCGGGCTCCCATTTGTGGCCATCCTGGCAGAACCTTCTACCGGAGGCGTACTCGTTTCGCTTACCAGCCAGGCCGACATTATACTCAGCGAGCCGGGAGCCCACTCTTCATTCGCCGGCCGAAGAGTCCAGCAACCAGGTTTGCACGAGGAATCGGCTTCAGCGGAACAGCTCGTCGAGCGGGGACTCATAGACGGAGTCGTATGCCGCGAGGAACAGGCCTCTACCCTCAACACCATCTTGACGATCCTGACCCGCGCCAATAGAGTTTTTGCACGACGCATGGCGAAACATCAATCACCATCATCCGGCCCGGACGGAGATGGCTGGGAGTCGGTGGTGAAAGCCAGGAGCTCGTCGAGGGTGAAGAACGAGGCGCTGGTCAACGGCCTGCTGGAAGATTTCGTTCCGCTGCGCGGGGATCGATCGACAGGAAACGATCCGGCAATGATAACGGGAGTCGGAACGTTCGAGGGGCGATCGGTCGCCCTGATAGCAACAGCGGGGAGCGGGCGAGGTGACTTAACCAGCAGGCCAAATGCGTCCGGCTACCGGCAGGCAGGTCGGGTCGCACTGTTGGCCTCGAAGTTCGGAATCCCGGTGATCTCGCTGATAGATACAATCGGAGCGGACGCTAGCGCGGAGTCGGAGAGACAGGGACTGCCGCAGGCTATCGGCCGCCTGTTTCGCACTCTCACTCTGATACCGGTGCCGACGGTGGCGATCATCACGGGGGAAGGCGGGAGCGGAGGCGCACTGGCCTTGGGAGTGGCTGATCGTCTGTATATGCTCGAAAGCGCTGTCTTCTCCGTTATCGATCCGCTCGCAGCATCTCGGATTCTGTTCCGTGACGACCGGCATGCTGCTGACCTCGCACGTTCCATGGGTCTGTCGGCCTCCGACGCACTCCGCCTTGGAGTCATCGACGGGATCATCTCCGACGAAGGCAACGACCTTGGAGATCCCGCGAGGACGGCGGCAGCATTGAGCGAGGCGATCCGGCACTCACTCGCGGAATCACAACGATGGCTTTCCGACAGGCTCGTCTCCACGCGGCAGGAGCACATCCGGGCGCTCGGCGCCTGGTCAGTAGCCGACCAGATAGAACGTCAGGCTCGCGACGGCGAGGCCCGCGGCTGGAACAGAGCCTTGCGCCCTCGGCGGCTGCGCCCCCGCCTTACCCTGAGGACGGCACCCTAGAGAGAGGAAGCTGCGCCCGAATGATCAGAGCGCTCGTGCTTTAGTTGCGGGTCGCTTCCACGGGCTCCATTGGGAGCACCGCAATCGACGCCGGATCCATTTCATCGAACTCTGCTTACACCGACGGCGTCTGAGCCGACCTGTAGTAGCCGACCAACCCGTCGCAGGCTCGAATTGACACGGCTGGCGCGCGTCACACCGCAGTGGGGGGCGTTCACAGTTCCCAGGTAAACATCACCTCCGTTGGGGATGGCGCTGGTTCCGGTGATGTCCGTTCCTTCACTTCTCCTTACTGGGGCCCATGCCTCAGGCTACGTGACGTACACGAATTCCGTTCGGTGGAGCGAGAGTTCCGGGAATACGTCGTGGACAACGATCTGCCCCTCCCGGCCTTGGGGGGTACGTTTTGTGGCATCTGGACCTAGAGATCATGTAGCTCCCGAACGAGGCCGATCAAATCTCTATCACGCTTCCCATGCGTTACGATGACGAAGTGTCCGGAACTCATCATTACAGAGAGGAAGGAGTCGTATGGCAGAGCAGCTGATCGACCTGTCGCAGCCGTGGAACCACTTAACGCCCGGGTGGCCCACATACTCCAGCGCCGTTATTCAGTGGGCGAAGAAGCTGTCTACGGAGCGCGTGAACGCGCAGCGCATCGAGACGATGCTGCACGTCGGCACCCATATAGACGCGCCCATGCACTTCGTTAGTGGAGGCAAGGACGTGGCGAGTCTTCCTCTAGAGCGACTATATGGGGAGGGCGTGGTCGTAGACATCAGCGACGAGGTGGGCGACTACGACATTTACGGCCCAAAAACTATCACCAGTAAGGCAGAAGTCCGCAAGGGCGACATCCTGATAATCCACACGGGCTACCATCAGTACGCGTTCGATCAGGGGAGCACGGCCGATGAGGTTCGTTACTTCTGTAAGCATCCGGGCCCCACACGCGAGTTCGCCGAATGGTGCCTGGACATGGAGCTCAGCTGGATTGGAGTAGACTGCGGGTCCGCGGATCATCCGATGAATACGGTCATTCGGCGGCTCCGTCCGGAACTGGCGGCCGAGTGCGAGCAGCACCTAGGCGAGCCACTGGATAGGTTCTGGCCGGACCGCGATTTGCAGATCATGCACACATTCCTCTTCCCGTACGACATCGTCCACTGCGAGAACGTAGGTGGCGATCTGGACAGACTACTGAACAGGCGATGCCGAATCGGCGCCTTTCCCTGGCGATTCCAGGGGGGAGAAGCGGCAATGTGCCGTATAGTAGCCTTTCTGGACGAATAGGCAGCCGGGGACGGCACGGTAGTTGCGCGTGTTGTCTTGCCGGATGGTGACAACCGGCACGAAATTCAGAATTGGAGGACGATATGTCTGAATTGTCCACGAATCAACGTCATAACCTCAAGGACAGTCAGTTCGCATTTCCGGATGAGGACAAGGAGCCGATCAACGATGCCGAGCACGTTCGCAACGCGGTCGCTCGATTTGATCAAGTGAAGGGTGTGTCAAACCGGGAGCGCGACGAGGCGTGGAAGCGCATCAAGGCGGCCGCCAAGAAGTACGACGTCGATCTCGAGGAGTCCGACTGGAGAGAGCTTTTCAAGCGCAACGGCCGGGAGATCCCCAAAGACTGACAGCGGCTAGCAGCCAGCCTGATCCCTGGTTCGCGGAAACTGTTTTCTTGCACTCAGGCAGTCTGCGGGGTGGTAGTGCAAAGGCTCGTTCTCTAGACGTAGCGAGTTAGCCACGCATCTATCTCGTGCAGGCGCTCGATTCGGCGCGATGGTTTGCCTCCCCGGGATAGCCCGTGGCTTTCCTCAGGAAAGCGGACAAAACGGGTAGGAACATCGCGCCGGCGCAGGGCGACGAATAACTGTTCGCCCTGCTCCACCGGGCACCGGTGGTCATTCTCACTGTGGATGACCAGTGTCGGCGTCTTCATGCGGCTCGTGTATGCCATGGGAGACATCTCCCACAGCTTGGCGGCGCCGTCTTCCAGAGACGTTTTCCAGGCGAAGGGCCACCATGGACCGGAGTCGGTCGTGCCGACGAAGCTGAGCATGTTCGTCAGAGCACGCTCGACCACGGCCACCGCAAACCGGTCAGTATGGCCGATAGCCCAGCTACCCATGTAGCCGCCGTAGCTGCCCCCGGCGATTCCGATTCTCGCCGAGTCCACCCAATCGAGAGCGGCGGCGTAGTCGGCGGCCGCCATGACATCCTCGAAATCGTCCTGGCCCCACGCTCCGAAGATATCGGTCTCGTGACTCTCGCCGTAGGAAGAGCTCCCGTGCGGGTTGATCATCAGCACGCCCATTCCCTTACCGGCCCAGACCTGCATCTCATGAAAGAACGACCAGCCGTACGCGGTTTGAGGACCGCCGTGAATGTAGAGGATCATCGGGCGCGCGCTACCCGAGCCGTCCTCGGGCGGCCGCATCACCCAACCGGATATGGAATCACCGCGGGCTCCCGAGAACGAGATCGGCTCCGGACAGATGATCAGCCGATCGTTCAGCCATCCTTCATTAAAGCTGGTTACCTGGTCCTCCTCGCCCGATGGCTCTCGTCGGTAGATTTCCGGAGGGCGAGTGATACGCCGCACGGGTGAACGCCAGTGCGCTGCCGGAAACGGAGAACTGCTGGATGTCGTGGGTGCCGTGCGTTATCTGCTCCAGCCCGTCGCGCCAACGAAACACGTTCGCCGCTCCGGACTGACTCACGAGAAACCACAGCCCTTCACTATTCCAAAAAAGCGTCTGGTCGCTTTCCAGCTTGGCATCGTTGATTATCGAGTTGCCGACATCCAGGTCATGGCCCTCCAACAGGTTTCTCAGACCGTTTCCTTGCCGGTCCACAGACCAGAGTTTCGAGTATCCACTGGCGCCCTCGTCCGTGATCAGGAATCCGGTGAATGCGATTTCGTCACCGCTGGGGCTATAGACCGGCGACTCCCAGGACCCGCGCTCATGCGTCACGCGTCGCGGCTCGCCACCGTCTGAGGGGATTTGCCAGATCTGAGAATCGATTTCGATGTCCCATCGCGGGTTCCGGTTGGAGGCAAAGGCGATATGACGCCCGTCAGGAGACCACGCCGGCGACCCGGCATTGAAATCTCCACTGGTAAGCTGCGTCACCTCGTTTGAGGTCAGATTTACCACATGGATCTGCCGGCGCTTATCGTGGACGAATCCGGCTCCGTCCGCCTTGAAGGCTGACCTTTCTATCAGCTTGGTCGCTGCTTTTTTCTCTCCCTCCTTTGCGGTCCCGTTCTCCTTTTTGGAATCTTTGTCAGCCATCTCTTCAGGAGCGTTAACGGGTACCGCGGCGACGAACGCGATGCGCGAGCTGTCGGGGGCCCAGCAAAAGCCGGAGACATCGATTGTGTCGGGAGTAATGGCGTGAGCCTCTCCGCCGGCCGTGGGGAGAATGAAAACGCGTACCTTCTCGTCTCGCTTAGAGAGGAATGCCAAGTTTTCCCCGTCCGGAGACCAGCGGGGATAGGCGTCCTTCCCGCCGGAGGAGTACTGCTGAACAGATCCATCGCGGGCTATCCAGATGTTGCTGACATATTCATCCTTATCCGCGTCGACATGCCTGCGGACAAAGGCGATCCGGGAGGCATCAGGGCTCAGCTGAGCGTCTCCAGTCAACACAATCTTGAACAGGTCTTCAATTTCGATGGGTCCCTTATCACTCACGGCGACATCCTTTCTCAATCGGCTGTGGCTGAGGCCACATCACCATTTACGATCTTTTCGTGGGCAACTTCGGTTGTCGGGCGTTCGAGCCCTATACTCACCGATCCCGTCCCGGCGTCGGCGGCCACCGGGACGCCGAACACGGACGAAACCGCCCCGGCTGTCAGTACCGTCGACGGATGGCCGTGACCGGCAACACGGCCCCGATGGAGCAACACGACTGCGTCAAAATAGGTAGCAGCAAGGTTGAGGTCATGCACGATGGCGAGCACCCCGACTCGCCGGCCTCGCTTCAGGCGCTGGAGAGTCTCCATTAGCCGCCATTGCTGGCCGAGGTCGAGGTGCACGGTCGGCTCGTCCAGGAGCAAATATGGAGTCTCCTGGGCCAGGGCCATCGCCAGCACGGTTCGCTGCTGCTCTCCTCCGCTCAGGGTAGAGAAGCGGCGCCGAGCAAGGTGAGCGATGTCGGTGTCTCTCATGGCGCGGGACACCGCATCTTTGTCGCCGGCGCCCGGCGACCCCAAAATACCGACGTGGGGCGTGCGACCCAGCATCACGACGTCCTGAACCGAGAGGCCAAACCCGATGTCGAGCTTCTGGGGTACAACGGCGATCAGACGCGCGACTTCTTTGCGGCCGCAGCTGGAGACCAAACGTCCGTCGATCAACACCCGGCCACGGGATGGCGAGATCGTACCGCAGACAGCGTTGAGCAGGGTCGACTTTCCGGCGCCGTTTGGTCCCACCACGGCAACACTCTCACCCGGTTTGAGCGCGAAGCTCACGCCGCGGAGCGCGGGAGACTGCGAGTAGCGCACCTCGAGGTCCTCGGCGTGGATGCCCGTCGCAAGATCAGAATCGATATGCATCACCGGTCCGCCGCAACAGGTAGAGAAAAAATGGCACTCCAATGGCGGCTGTCACGATACTCAATGGCAACTGCCCCCCCGAGCCCTGGACCGTTCGTGACAACATGTCGGCCAGAGCCAGGAATGCGCCCCCTAGACAGGCGGCGGCGGGCAAGAGCAGCCTGTGATTTGGACCGTACAGCAGCCGGGCCACATGGGGAATGACCAGGCCCACGAACCCGATGATCCCACTTATCGACACAGCCAGTGCCGTCAAAAGGGCGGTCAAGACCACCATGACAATCTTTACGCGCTCGGTGCTGACGCCCAGGTGCGAGGCCTGGGCCTCTCCGAGGAGCATCGCATTCAGATCACGAGCGAAGAAAAAGGAAGCTGCGACGAACACCAGGATTACGGGGGCGATCAGCTCCAGCTGGCTCCACTCGGCATTGGACAAGCTGCCTAACGTCCAGGCAAGAAGAGTCGCGGTTCGGCCACCCTCATACACCACTACCCAGGTAGCCGCGGCCATTAGAGTACTGACGGCGAATCCGGCCAGAACGAGCGTTAGAACCGGTGTTGTGCTGCCCACACGTCCCATCCAGTAGACGACGGCGACTGCTGCAAGTGCTCCAAGGAAAGCCAGGACTTGAGTGGGGCCGAATCCAAGAGCCCAGGAATAGCCAGCGGGGAGCATGGTGATCGCGATCGCCGCTCCAAACGCGGCTCCTCCGGACGTTCCAATCGAGAATGGGTCGGCAAGCGGGTTTCTCAGAACCGCCTGCAAAATGACTCCGGAAACGGCCAGGGCGGCGCCCACCAACAGAGCAGTGACTACTTCAGGAAGGCGTACTTGAAGAATGATCTCGGCGTCCGTCGCACTCCAGGTGTGGGCCACGGGAAGACCGACCTGACCGAGAAGAATATCCCAGGTCTCGCGCAAGGGAATGGTCGTGGCCCCGTACGCCGTCGCCAGTACCGTCGTACCAAGGACCAGAATGGGTAAAATCGCGAATCTCAGAAGAGGAAGCTGCGACCAGGGACGAGAGAGCGCTGCCGGCCTGACGGCCAGCGACATTCTCATGAAGGTCCGGCTGAGACGATAGTACCGCCTCCGATTACACGGTCACCGTCATAAAACACGGCCAGCTGGCCGGGGCTGGCTCCCCAGACGCTTTCCTTGAAGGTAACTACCGCCTCATCCTCCTGGACAATGACATGGGCGGCAGATTCTCGAGCATGAGAGCGGACGCGGACATGGGCGTGAAACTCCGTTTCGGGCCGGAGTCCGGTGAAATGCAGATCGGCACATCGCAACCGGTTATGGTCACAATCGCCGCGGTCGCCGACCACGACCACGTTATCCGTGGGCCGAAGCTCGATCACGTATCGGGCAGGACCTCCGCCGGAACCGAGGCCCTTGCGCTGACCGATCGTATAGTGATGGACGCCGGAGTGACGGCCAACCTCGGCGCCGGTCTTATCTACAACCATTCCAGGCCGGCTACCCAGCTCGGCGGTCTGCTCTAGAAAGGTACGGTAGTCGCCGCCCGCCACGAAGCAGATTTCCTGGCTGTCCGGCTTGTCGGCGACAGGGAGGCCAAACCGGTGAGCGATCTTCCTGGTGTCCTCCTTTCGCAGGCTTCCGAGAGGCGTCAGTAACCGGCGGAGGTGGTGCTGATCGAGGGTATGAAGAACATACGACTGGTCCTTGGCGGTATCCACGGCCTTCTTCAGGAGGAACTCGCGTCGCTGCTCGTCGAACTCCACCCGCGCGTAGTGTCCGGTTGCAATGTACTCCGCTCCAACTTCGTCAGCCTTCTTCAAGAGACCGTCGAACCGGACGAACTGGTTGCACCGGACGCAGGGATTAGGGGTGCGGCCCGCGGCGTACTCCCGAGCAAAGTCGTCTACAACAGAGCTAAAGGGCTCGCGGAAATTGGGAACGTAGTACGGGATGTCGAGCTTTCGCGCGACGCGACGAGCGTCATCGACGGCGTCAATGGTGCAGCAGCCGGCGCTGGCCGTTTCCTCCTGGTTGGCGGACGACCTGTGCCAAATCTGCATGGTCATTCCGATCACTTCAAAGCCGGCCTCCTGCAGCATCGCCGCCGTGACCGAGCTGTCGACGCCACCGCTGAGGCCTACGACGACACGTCCCGGCGGGCGTCCTAAAGCATTGATGGGCACTCTGTAACTCCGTGGGGGAATCCGAATGGCAGAAGGACCCCTGTCATTTTAGAGATAGGGAGAGCAGCCGGAGGTGTGCACGGCAACTCTCGCGGAGTGGATGGGAGCGGACCGTCATGTGTCGCTGTGGCTGCCACCCGAACGTGCTCGAAGGGCGCCGGCGCGACGCGACAGCGAGAGGCCTCCGGCAAGGAGCAGCGCCAGGCCACAGACGATCAAGATCACGGCGACCGATACCCCAAAGGTAAGGTAGCCGAGGTTCTTCAGCAGCAGATAGAGCCCGATGCCGGCGACGACGAAAGGGAGAACCGGGGGCTTCCAGGTGATCCGGCTATCCACCAGGACCGGCGCACCTCCCGTGCCGGCTGGGATCCTCGAAACGGGCCCACGTTGGCGGAACACAAGCCAGTAGTGGCGTACGAATAACGCGATCCCTAACGCGATTACGAGGACCGGCCACCAGCGAGCGACCCTCCAGGGTATGACGCCAAAGTTTATGCACAGAAAGACGACGCCGGCGGCGATAAGCGCAATACCGCAACCAGGCACACAGCCTCGCGAGCGGATGACCACGGGAGGTTACGCGGCGCCGGGAAAATGACAGGCTGCCCAGTGACCGTCGGCCTTCAGCTCGAAGGGAGGGGTCACCTGGGAGCAAATTTCACGCGCCTTAAAGCACCGGGGATGGAACGGGCAGCCACTGGGCGGATTGACGGGGCTCGGAACATCGCCCTGCAAGATGATTCTCTTCTTCTGCTTCTCGAGCTTGGGATTTGGCGCGGGGATCGCCGACATCAACGCCTGGGTGTAGGGATGCAGCGGCTCACGGTACAGGTCGTCGCTATCGGCAAGCTCTACGATTCGACCAAGGTACATCACAGCCACGCGGTCGCTAATATGGCGCACCACGCTGAGATTGTGGGCAATGAACAGATACGTCAGGTTGAATTTCTCCTGAAGCTCCTCCATGAGATTCAGGATCTGAGCCTGGATGGACACGTCGAGAGCAGATACCGGCTCGTCGGCGATCACGAGGCTCGGACGTAAGGCGAGTGCCCTGGCGATTCCGATACGCTGGCGCTGGCCGCCGCTGAACTCGTGAGGATAGCGGTTTATGTGCTCCGGAGAGAGGCCAACGGTACTCAGCAGATCCTGTACGATCTCGCGTCTCCGGCCACGGCCTGTGCCGGTTGACCGTCCGTTATGGCCGTTCGACTCGACGTTCGCCGGGTCATTCAGGGCACCGGGAAAGTTCTCCAGCGGTTCCGAGATGATCCTGTCGACGGTCATCCTTGGGTCAAGTGACCCGAAGGGGTCTTGAAATATCATCTGCATCTGCCGGCGCAGGGGACGCATCTGGCGGGGACTGAGCTTCGAGATATCCTGGCCATTCATGGAGATCGTGCCCGAGCGAATGGGAAGCAACCGGAGAAGAGCCCGGCCCAGCGTCGTCTTTCCACAGCCGCTTTCTCCTACCAGGCCAAGCGTTTCTCCTTTCTTGACCTCAAGATTCACTCCGTCCACGGCGTGGACATACCCAATTGGTCTGCCGAGCAAGCCTCCGCGAATCGGAAAGTGAACTTTCAGCTCTTCAACATTGAGGATCGATGTCTCATCCTTCACGCAGCCATCTCCCTGACGGGATTCCAACAAGCCGCTCTATGGCCGCCGGGTCCGACCTCCGTGAGCGGAGGCATCTCCGCCCGACAGACGGGAAGGGCATTCGGGCAGCGCGGGCACAAATGGGCATCCCGGAGCGAGGTTGATCAGATCCGGTGGAGAACCTGGGATCGGCTTCAGCGGCTGTCCGCGTTCCTGATCCAAGCGTGGGATAGATTCCAACAGCGCGTGCGTGTACGGATGAGTAGCGCGATAGAACATGTCGTCCACGGTGCCCGTCTCGACTGGGCTGCCGGCGTACATCACGACGACGCGATCGGCCAAACCTGCTACGACGCCGAGGTCGTGCGTAATTATCATCACCGAGGTCCGGAACTCCCGAGACAGAGCCCGTATCAGATCGAGGATCTGGGCTTGAATCGTCACATCGAGGGCAGTGGTCGGCTCGTCGGCAATAAGCAGCCTGGGATTGTTGGCCAGCGCCATGGCGATCATCACCCGCTGTCGCATACCTCCACTGAACTCGTGGGGGAAAGACTTGAGGCGTTTCTCGGGAGCGGGCATGCCAACCAGCCGGAGCATCTCAACAGTTCGCGAGTTGGCCTGGTTACGTCCTAACCGCTGGTGCTCGCGAACGCTCTCGGATATCTGCCGGCCAATGGTCAATAGAGGGTTCAGCGAGGTCATCGGATCCTGGAAAATCATCGAAATCTCGCCGCCACGCAGGCGACGCATCTGTTCGTTCGACAGCTCCAGGAGGTTTCTCCCTGCGAATTTGATGGTGCCGTTGACGATACGACCCGGTGGGGTGGGGATCAACCTCATGATCGAGGTCGCGGTCACACTCTTTCCGGAACCGGATTCACCGACGACCCCGAGGGTTTCTCCCTCGTCGATGGTGAAGGAAACGTTCTCAACGGCCTTCACCACTCCGGCTCGAGTGTAGAAGCGGGTGGTTAGCTGGTCAACTTCAAGTAGTGGTTCTGCCATAGTCCTATGCGGCGTAAAAGATCAAATAGTCACGAGGAGCGGCCGGGTGCCTGTCTAGAACGGCGCTCAACTATTCATACGGGGATCGACGGCGTCGCGGACTCCGTCACCGATGAATGTCAGCGCGAGCAGGAGAACCGCGAGCACGACGGCGGGGAAGATCACCTCGCAGTAGATCCCGGCGGCGACCTGGGATCCCATATTGGAAGCGCCGTCCCACAGCATCTGCCCAACATCGGGATCAGGTGGAGCGATGCCTAGACCGAAGATGCTGAGAGTCACCTCCGTATAAATGATGCCCACGGTGATCAGCGCCGCCTGGACGAGGATCAGTCCCCACATGTTCGGAAGCAGATGGCGTCGAATGATCTTCCAGTTGGAAGACCCGGACGTCTTGGCGGCCTCGACAAACTGCTGCTGGGTCAAGGCCAGGGACAGCGAGCGAACGAAACGGGTGAGAGGCGGCCAGCTCACCAACGCGAAAATGAAGGTCAGCAACATCACCCTGCCGGCCCCGCCGAAGATGGGGTCAAGCGCCTGGCCGAACAAGGCAACCGTTATCAACGACAGCAAGAACGCAGGAAAGGCGAAGATCACGTCGGTGAAGCGGGAGAGAACGCCGTCGGTTACCCCGCCGAAAAAGCCGGCAGTTACACCGATCAAAGCTCCGATCACAACAGTAATCATCGTCCCAATCAAGCCGACCATAAGCGGAACGCGCAACCCGAAGACCAGCCGGCTATAGATATCCCGCCCCACGCCGTCGGTACCGAACCAATGCGATCCGCTCGGACCGGACCAGAGAGTGAAATAGTCCTGGGACAAGGGGTTCGTGGTGTGCATGAAGGGAGCGAACACCGCGATGAACACCAAGGCGGCAACCACGACCAGGCTTATCATCGCCGCCCAGTTCCGACGGAACCGGCGGATCGCGTCCTTGGAGGGGGAGCTGACGCGGGTGGCGCCACGATCGAGAATGTCCTCGGCTAACGGTTCGGTTTCGACCGACGTGGGGCTGGAGGTTAGCTGGCCTTCCGTATGGGTCAGGGTCTGGCTGGGTAGCTGGTGTTCTTGTTGGGCCACAGAAACCTCTAAATGCGCACGCGCGGGTCGACCATCGCGTAGAAGATGTCGGTTAACATATTCACCACGACCACGAACGCCGCGAGCAGAATTGTCGTCGCCTCGATCACGGGATAATCGGTGTTGATTACGGACTCGGCGGTAATGTAGGCGATGCCGGGAATGCCGAAGAAGTACTCGATGATGAAAGCGCCCACGATCAGGAAAGCAATAGTCGGACCCACGATAGAGGCGAGAGGCAATAGCGTGTTCTTCATGGCGTGCAGGTAGATCACCACGCGACTCTTCAAACCCTTGGCTCGTGCCGTGCGGATGTAGTCCTGACCCATGACCTCGAGCATGAAGCTACGGAAGGACTTGGCGAAGAAGCCGGCGAGGCCCGCGGCATAGAGGGTGACCGGAAGGATCTGTTCCTTGAAGCCGAGGACACCCGGGTCGCCCCAGCCGGTCACGGGGAGCCATCTGCAACCAATCTCCGAAGATCAACTGGCTCAATGGCACCAACACAAAGGCGGGGATGACGTAGAGGAGGATCATCACGGACTGGCTGCTGTGATCGATCCAAGAATTCTGTTTCAGCGCCGAGATCAGACCGACCGGCAAACCCACCAGCAACGCCAGTAGGAGTGCTTCTCCGCCCAGCTGCATCGTAACCGGGGCCCTCTCCGACAGAAGCCCGGATACCGACTGCCCGAGGGTGCCATTGCCCTCCGAGTAGCCCAGATTGCCGTGCAGCAGATTGCCGAGGTACGTGACGTACTGCTTCCACATCGGCTGGTCGAGGCCGAACTCGTGCCGCAGGACAGCCACGTTCTGCGCGGTCGAATGCTGGCCCAGGATCGTCCGTATAGGGTCGTAGGGCGACGCGTGCGCCATGAAGAAGACAATGGTCACGATGATGTAGAGCACTACTATCATCGCCAGGATGCGCTTAATGGTGAAGGTAGCTAGGTTAGCCACAGGCCAGGCTCTCTAATGTGGTCCCTGAGCATCCGGCTCGAGGGGCACTACGTGCTGACGCGGATGCAATAGATCATTTTACCCCTCGACCGATGCAGCGGGGTCGGGGACGAAGAAAACGAGTCGGGGATGCGGAGCGAATCCGCATCCCCGTAGTGTTCGAATGAACTTAGTGGATGGTGACGTTAGCCCACTGGTCGCCCTTAGGCACCAGGACGCCATAGGCGGCGCTGCCGACGAGGCCGTGGACGTTGGGGTTGGTGAGAGCCAAGCCGCGCAGCGTTGCCCATTGCGATCCAGGCGCCGGCATTCAGCGCGATCTTCTGAGCCTGGATGTACATGTTCCTACGCTTGGTGACGTTGGGCTGAACCTCGGCGTTGTCGACCAGCTTGTTATAGGTCTTGTTGTTGAAGTAGCCGATGTCGTACTGGACACCGCCACGGAGGAGGTTGGTCATGTAGTCCTGGGGATCGGGGTAGTCCTCGATCCACAGATTCTCGGTAATGTCGACGTGGCCCTTGCTCGAGGTGTTGTCGAGTCCGTTGGTGCTCGCCGGTCCACCGACGACGCCGAGCCAGTCGTTGAAGGTCAAGGGCTCCAGTTTCGCGTGGATGCCCACGTTACCCATCATCGCGACGGCAGCGGCGTACTCGTTGTCGATGTCGACGCTGGTGTGCTGATAGGGGACCTGGATGGTCTTGCCATGCAGCTGCGGGCACTTGGCGAACTCCGCCTTGGCCTTATTGACGTTGTAGTGCGGGACCACGTTCTTGTTGTTCATCAGCGTCTTGCTGAAGCCGAGCAGGTTCTCCGGAAGCACCTGGTAGGTCGAGACCTGCGTGCCGTGCAGGATCTGCTTGTTGATGGCATCGCGATTGATCGAGTAGGCCACAGCAAGACGACAGTGCACGTTGTGGAAGGGCGAGCTGGCGATGCTCGTTCGGGGTCATGTAATCGGTGATCGAGGTCGGGAAGTCGTAGAATCCCTTCTTATGTTTCACGTTCGAGATCTGAACGGTCGGGATGGTCGTCACGTCAACGCCGCCGGCCTGGAAGTCCCTGAAGTTGGTCTGGGTGTCGGGGATTGCCGGCAGAGACGACCTTGATCTTGGGCTTGGGGCCGTAGTAGTACTTGTTGGGCACCATGGTCATGGTTGGCGTGTGGTGCGACGGGTAGAACGACGTCAGTGAGCTGCTCTTGTTGCGGCACTGGAACTTGAAAGCGCCGTCGCCGACGTCGGCGGCACAGGTCGTGGTCATGTAGGTATTGACCGGATGGCCCTTAATGATCCTGGGATCAAGAACATCACCAGTCGGATACGAGAGCGTCTCGAGGAAGTACACGATGGGCCGGTTCAGCGTGACGACCACGTTGTTGCCCTTGGCCTTAATGGTCTTTATCGCGCCAAGATACGTGGGGGCGACAGGCGACTTGGTGGCCGGGTTGAGGGCCCGCTTGATCGACCAGACCACATCGGCGGGCGTCAGCTTGTCACCGTTGCTGAACCGCAGGCCGCTTCGCATGTGGAAGGTGTAGGTCTTGTGTTTATTGCTGATGGTCCAGCCCTTGGCCAGTCCGGGAACGATCGCGCCGCTGGGCAGCAGCTTGACCAGGTTGCCCTGGACCATGTTCAGCACGTTGTATGAGATCGAGTCGGTAACGTAGGTCGGGTCCAAGGTGTTAGCCCAAGTGGCCGTGCCCTCGAGTCCGTACCACTGCAGCGTCTTCATGGCCGCCGCCGGTTTGTGCGCCTGTCGGGCGAGCACCGGGGAGCTGGCTGCGGTGACGACGGTCATGGCAAAGATGGCGGCCACGCCGACGTTCAGCAGCTTATTCGACAATGGTTTCACTATATACTCCTCAGCTGATTCTTTCTGTGCTATTGCTTCTACTACTCTGCAGATCTTGCTCTTTGTCTCTGCTTGCGGTCCGCTCTGCATTCACCTCCTTGCAAGAGTTCTTAACGTGAGACTCGAAGCGCTTACTCGGAGCACCGGCTACCGCTAAGCGCGTCTCATGGACACCGCGCAATGGGCGCTCTGGCGACGCGTGTATATTGTTTAAACGATTCAGAGCCACAAAACGTAACGAAACCGAAACACTGTGTCAACACTTTCGCCTCGCACTATTATTCCGCTTGGAACAGCGAACGGAGCGCAGAGATCAGATGCTGGGTGTCCTGTCAGGGGTCGGAGGCTCGCCGGGGATCGAAGTACCGGGGTCGGACACGGGCCGCCACCGCAGATCCGGCTGCCGGGCGGCTCTAGCTTCATCGACCCGACCGACCGGGGTGACGTGGGGCGCGCTATGAATCACTTCGGGCTCGTTCTCGACTTCTTCAGCGATCGAGCGCATGGCATCCGCAAACGAATCCAACGTGTCGATGCTCTCGGTTTCCGTCGGCTCGATCATCAGCGCTTCTTCGACAACAAGCGGGAAATAGACGGTGGGAGGGTGGAATCCATAGTCCATCAGGCGCTTGGCCATGTCCCGGGTATGTACGCCCTTGGCCGCCTGGCGCCTGCCGGAGAGAACGAACTCGTGCATCGTCGGGCCGGGATAGGGCTCATCGAACACATCGTTGAGCAAGGTCCTCAGGTAATTCGAGTTCAAGACAGCGTCGCGGCTCACCTGCTCCAGGCCCTCGCGGCCCATGCTTCGGATGTAGGTATAGGCCCGAACAAACATCCCGAAGTTGCCGTAGAAGGAGCGGACTTTGCCAATGCTCTCGGGGCGATCGTAATCCAGAACATACTGCTCGTCGCGCTCTACGACTAAGGGCGACGGCAAGAACGGTTCGAGGTGAGACTTGACTCCTACCGGGCCCGACCCCGGCCCACCGCCGCCGTGTGGAGTCGTAAAGGTTTTGTGAAGGTTGAGGTGAACGACGTCGAAGCCCATGTCACCTGGCCGAACAATGCCCATGATGGCGTTGAGGTTCGCGCCATCGTAGTACACCAGCCCACCGGCGTCGTGCACTATGTCCGCGATCTCCTCGATCTGATCTTCAAACAGGCCGAGGGTATTCGGGTTTGTCAGCATCAGGCCGGCCGTGTCCTGGCCAACCAGGCGCCGGAGCTCCTCGGTATCGACTCTTCCGCGGGAGTCCGAACGCACCGTAACCAACTGGTACCCAGCGGCGGTCGCGCTCGCGGGGTTGGTGCCGTGAGAAGAGTCGGGCGCAATGATCACGCGTGGATCTCGCCCGTTCTTATGATGAAAGGCCTTGATCATCAACAGCCCGGTGAACTCCCCGTGAGCCCCCGCGGCGGGCTGTAAGCTGACCGCGTCCATTCCGGTTATCACGGCCAGTAGCCCCTGCAGCTCGTACATCAAAGCCAGGGCGCCGTGGACGGTTGACTGCGGCTGAAGAGGATGGATAGAGCGGAACCCGGGCAGCGAGGACGTCACTTCGTTTATTTTCGGGTTGTACTTCATGGTGCACGACCCGAGGGGATAGAACCCCGTGTCAATGCTGTGATTCAGCTGAGACAGCCGGGTGTAGTGCCGCACGACGGTCGGCTCCGAGACCTCCGGCAACTGGGCCGGATGCTTCCGCAGCAAGGCAGCCGGCAGAAGGTCCTCGATGGGCTGTTCGGGCACATCCGAAGCCGGGAGGGAATACCCCTTACGTCCGGGGGCGCTCTTTTCGAAGATCAGGGATTCAGTCACTGCCGGCCTCCAACGCCAACCGGCAGTCTCTTCTCGGCGGCCAGCTGGGGGGCGAGATCCTCCAGAGCGTCGACGAGGTCGTCGATATCTTCCCGGGTGGTCAGCTCGGTGAAGCTCAGTAGGAGGGCATTCTGGAAGTTGGGCTTGTCCGGGTAGGACTGGGCCAGGTCGATCCCGCCGATGATGTCCCGACCCAACAGGAAGCGATTGACTTCCTCTGCCGGAATGGGCGTCATCAGGGCAAACTCGCGAAAGAAGGGGGCGGATGCGGCGAGGCTGTAGCCCGGGAGAGCGGTCAGTCGATTGGCGGCATAGTGCGCTTTTTGGAGAGCCAGGGCGGCAACATCTCTCACCCCTTGCTTCCCTAAAAGGGCAAGGTATACGGTGGCGTTCAGGGCGAGGAGAGCCTCGTTGGTGCAGATGTTCGAGGTCGCCTTCTCACGCCTGATGTGCTGCTCTCGCGTCTGCAGCGTCAGGACGTACGCGCGCTGGTTTCGGTCGTCGACGGTGGCGCCGGCGATCCGTCCGGGGAGCCGCCGCTGGAGAGCGGACGTCGTAGCGATAAAGCCGAGGTAGGGTCCGCCGAAGCTCAGCCACGAGCCGAGGGTCTGGCCCTCGCCCACCGCGATGTCGGCGCCGTACTCCCCGGGGGGAGCCAGCAGGCCGAGAGATATGGGATCGACCACAGCGATGAAGAGCGCGCCCGCCTCGTGCGCCACCTGGGCCAGGCCGGCCATCGACAGCACTGAGCCTAGGAAGTCGGGGCTCTGGACGATCAGGGCGGCGTGCCGTTCCGACACGGCTGCCCGAATCGACGGCAGGTCCGCCATTGGGACCGCGTCGATCTCGTCGACCTCGTATCCGATCCCCTCGGCGTAGGTATGCAGCACCTGTCGATATTGAGGATTTACCGAGTCGAGCACGGCGACGGCGTCGCGTCCGGTCGCGTTCAGGGCCATCGAGGCGGCCTCGGCGACGGAGGTCGCGCCGTCGTACAGCGAGGCATTAGCGACGTCCAGGTCGGTAAGGAGGGCGATCATCGATTGGAACTCGTAGATCACCTGGAGGGTGCCCTGGCTCAGCTCGGCTTGGTACGGAGTGTAGGAGGTGTAGAACTCGGCCCGGCCGCTTATTGCTCCGACGGCCGCGGGCACGTAGGAGCGATACGCGCCGCCGCCAAGAAAGGAGGGCCGCGACTCGAGATCAAGATTTTGCGCGGCCATGCGCGAGAGGAGCCGGAGCACGTCGGGCTCGCTCATTCCTGCCGGAATGTCGAGACGAGGCAGGCGGAGACCAGTTGGGACGTCGCGAAAAAGATCGTCGACGCGCTCGACGCCGATCGACGACAGCATCTTTCTGCGCTCGTCATCCGTGTGGGAGAGGTAGGACACTATTCTTGCTCCGCGAGGTGCTTGTCGTACTGGTCCTGCGTCATCAGGGCCTGGAGCTGGTCGGGCTTGGTTAGCCGTATCTTCAGGATCCACCCGTTCTCGAGGGGGGATTCGTTCACGAGCTCAGGGCGGGAGTGAAGCTCCCCGTTTACCTCCACTATCTCGCCGGAGACCGGGGAATAGAGGTCGGAGACGGCCTTCACCGACTCGATGTCGCCGAAGCCGTCGCCGGCCGCGAGCACCTTTCCGGGATCGGGCAGCTCGATGTACACGATATCGCCCAGCTGGTCCACGGCGAAATTCGAGATCCCCATGGTGGCAACACCGTCCTTCTCCACGACCCACTCATGAGTCTTGGTGTAGCGTCGCTGATCCGCATCCATATCCTCTCCCTTATGAATCAGCCAAATTTCGTAGACCTAGTCAGAGCGCCGGTAGATCGGTTTCTTCACGATCTCGGCGGGGTGGCGCTTTCCCCGAATCTCTATGTCGACGTGGTTTCCGACCCTGGCACTGTTGGAGTCGACATAGGCCAGGCCGATGCCGTGGCCAAAGGTGGGTGAGAACGACCCGCTCGTCACCTCGCCGACCTGGTTATCTTCCATAAATACAGGGTAGTGAGGACGTGGGATGGAGCGATCCGTCATGGTGAAGGCCATCAGGCGACGGCTCAGGCCGCTTTCCCGCTGCCGGGCAAGGGCTTCCTTGCCGACGAAGCCGTTCGCTTCCATCTTCACGGTCCACCCCAGGGATGCTTCCAGAGGAGTCGTGGCGTCGGATATGTCGTTACCGTACAGCGCGAGGCCCGCCTCCAGGCGCAGAGTGTCACGGGCACCCAGGCCAATCAGGGTCAGGCCGGCCGCCTCACCTTCATCCTTCAGCAGGCGCCAGAGCTCGGCCGCTCGTGATGAGGCGGCGTACAGCTCGACGCCGTCCTCACCGGTGTACCCGGTTCTCGAGATGGTGACGGGGATGTCGCGAATCTCGCCGGTGGTGAAGTGATAGTACGGCACGGCGGCGACGTCGGTCGAGGTCAGGGTTTGAACGAACGGTACCGATCGGGGGCCCTGAACGGCTATCAGGGCAATGTCATCGCTCTTATCTTCAATGGTCACGCCGTCCCCGAGGTGGCTCGAAATCCACTCGAAGTCCTTGGGAATGTTGGAAGCGTTGACCACGAGCATGACCTTGTCCGGATACCGGTAGACGATGATGTCATCGACGATGCCGCCGTCCTCTCGGGTCAGGGGCGTGTACCGAGCCTGCCAGACGTCGAGGGAGCAGACATCGTTGGTCACCAGGCGATCGATGGCTTCCAGGGCCTGAGGGCCACGGAGAACGAATTCGCCCATGTGGGATAGATCGAACATACCCAGGGAGGTGCGGACCGCGTTATGCTCGGCGATTATTCCCGAGTACTCTATAGGCATACGATAGCCGGCGAAGGAGACCATCTTGGCTCCGGCGGCCACGTGTTCGTCATATATCGGCGTTCGCTTCTCGTCCGTCACACACAAGCGTACAGTGTTTTCACAGCGTGCTGATAACGCGGAAACAGTCAAGAGGTTGCCGCGACGGGAGGCGGGTTGCGAGGGGGGCCGGATTGGCCAGGCAAAGGGGCGATTTCTGTTGAATTGACGGCAAAAACGGTCCGCAGGCGGCGCATGCTAGATTACCCCTGTTAGCTCCAGCGGCGGCCCCAAGCCACCAATGTTGGAAGATGGGCGGCGCAAGTTGGTGCCGACGGGCCACTTTTGGCGAAATCGTTGGGCAAATGAGCTAACATTGGTGAGTCTGCCGTGTGTAGAATCATGGCGGCGGCTAATTAACGGATATGGGAGATGCGGATGGTCATAGGGAAGACGGAACTGGCGGGCAAAGTCGCAGAGAAGACCGGTCTGAACAAGTCACAGGCGACTCGTGCAGTGGACGCGACTCTGGACGAGATATCGGCTGCTCTTGGATCAGGAGATGAGGTTCGACTCACGGGATTCGGCACATTCCGGGTGAGCGAGACCAAAGCCAGGACCGGCCGCAATCCGCGCACGGGGGATCCCATAAATATTGCGGCGGGACGTCGACCGGGTTTCACTCCTGGTTCGCGACTCAGGGACGCCGTTCAGAAGCGATAGTCCGGCAACTTTGGATAGAGGGGCGGAGGTATTTCTCCGCCCCTCCTGCCTCCCCGGGCAAAGCCGAGTGGTTCGCTCGATCGCCTAACGAATCGTGAGGTCCGAAAACCCAGCTTCGGCAACGCCGACGGTTGCATTGGTGCGTCATGCCGACAAGGGCGTGGGGGTCGAGGTAGGGGGTCGGACTTCCGCCGGGTGCAACCGCCTCGGTCAAGCTTCCCTGACATAAGGCGGCTGCGGCGGAGGTAGTTCAAGAGCTGACCGGCCCTCTTATCTGGCACCGATTTGCCGGGCGGGCGGTGGATGCGGGGTGGGGGAGATTGATAGTTTGTTCGTTTGTTTTCCCTATATAGGTGACGAAAAGACGAACACTTTCCGCGATCGGCGGGAGGCCAATGACGACGCCAGAAATGGCGGTGCCGGCTTCAGTGCGTCGGAGGGCTCTGTTCGCGGTCCTTTTTCGCTCTTCCACGGTGTTAGCGACGGCGTTAATAGGTAGCGTTTCGATCGGACACGAATAGGCGGTGACTCCTTTGAACGATTCTTCCAGAAGCGTGCATGTCGCGTACGGCATCGAGAGCTTTGGTGCGGCCAAAGCCGACTTCGTTGGCAACGAGGGTCACTATCTCGGATCGGGTCGTCCCCTGGGGTGAGGCCAGCAGGGCGTTCCAGATGGCGGCCTCAACGCGCTCCTGGGTGGTGGCCTTCTCGCGGCGCTCGAGCCTCGTCGCGTCGCCAGCATCGACGATAGAGAAGGAAAACCGGGCTGAGCCTAGATCGGCGTCGCGGTCTTTCTCGCATCTGACGGAGTGAACCCTTCCTGGGAAGTTCTGGATGTGCCAGAGGACATCGAGGTCAGCCGAGAGCTCGCCCGCGCCGCGGACGGTGGGGTCTCCAGACTCGGACTTTGCCGGGTGGGCGAGGAGCAGGAGGGCGGCGCCGAGCTCCTGATTGAGGGCGTAGAGCGCTTTGGTGACCCTGGAGGCGGCGGCGTTCGAGTTCTCGTCGGCGAGGCCCATCACCTTCGCGAGCGTATCGACGATGACGAGCACGGGGTTGACGGGCTTCAGCAGCCTCGCAAGCTGCGCGGTCGCATCGGCGGCAGAGAGATTGAGGTCTTCGGGTGAGTGCCAAAAGATCTCGCCCGGTGGAACGAGGTCCTGGCCCCGTGGGCCGGAAGACATGCGGCGGGCGAGGGCGCGCTCGCGCGCAGTCCGTCGCAGCTTCGGTTTAAAGTTTTGGTGATGTTGTCGTTGCCAAAACCAGACATAAGAAGGTGTTTTAGGGTTTTAGCAACCAGTCTTCAGAGTTCCGTGATAAGAGTTCGACCTTGTATAGACCCAGGCCGTCACCTGGTGCGGTTTTCCAAGTTCGCCAATCTGCGCTCTGAGCGTACACCTTCTGAGGCGAGATGCACGAAGAGTGGTCCGAGACTTGGCAAAGTGCCATCTACCACGACGCCAATAAGTTCTAGTCACGAGATACCCCCGAGCAGATGCGCGCGACGTGCCCCAGTGGTTCCAACTTAGCTGCTCGATGCCAGCGGCGCCGTCGGCGCTCAAAACGTACTCATACGGTTTTTGAAGCAGGGTAGGGTATACCGAAATGTGAGCGTCTGCCATCCATACACCGGGCAAACTGTTGGTATTCGGGGAGGACTTTGGACTGCTCACGCAAGCAGCTGTGCTGGCAATTGCAAAGGTCACGAAGGCTCTAACGACAGCAATCCACGCACGCGCCATCAGACGGGAAAGTTGACCTCTAGCGCCTCAGCCATCTTGTGCAGCCGTGGCAGCTCGCGGCAACCGCTCTGCATCTTCTAGGCTCTTAATCGTAGACTGATCAACGTCCGCGAAACTCGCGAGTTTACGGCTCGACCAACGGAGCGCTGCGCGTCGTTCTCTTACGAGCATGGCAATAGCTACTAGTCGGTCGTGTTCTGCTGAGTCGTGCCCGTTGATGCCGTTACGCGGGGCTGCCGCATCGAGGACGCGCTTTACGACAGCCCCAAAAGAAGGACCATTAAGTTTGAAGCGCTCATTATAGTCGGGTTTGGGATCGCCACTGCCCATACCCCGAGTCTACCAGTGGTTAGGCAGGGTGTTTTTGCTTGTAACGTGACTTTACAGTCAAACTTGCAACGTAGAGGCAACGAGGGGCCTTCGTAAGCCTGAGGAAATCAACCCAACTGACATAATCACCTGGACGACAACACAGATGCCGGCATCCGGGTGCCCGCAGACCGCAAACTCGAAAGGCGTCGTCCGCGCGCTCTTCACATCAGCCCGGCAAGCTACTCATTTGCCTCGGTCACCAGCACCGAACGTGATGCGGAGGTACTCGAGGGCCACCGCGTCGACGGCATCGTCGTCACGCCAGCGCTCCTCGAGATTCTCCCGCCCGTAGAGCGCCTCCAGGGCATGTTTGGTCACTGCATCAAACCGGCCGCTGGGCTCAACTTTCTGCCCGGCACGTCGGAGTACCAGCTGAATCTCGACCACGGTTTCGGCCGTCAGCGGTACAGCGTCCTCCGGGGTAGAGCGTTCGAAATACAGACGGTGGAGGCCCCGAAGCCGCGTCAACTCGTCGACCGGATTCGGATGATCATCGACCCGAAGGTCTACGTACCTATCGTTGAATCCGCCGTACCCGCCGCCCGTTTTTACAACCAGGATCGCCGCCGACTGCTGTCCCCGGCTGTCGCCACCGGCGTCCTGCCCGGCGGCGAGCGCGGCCAGCAGGCGATCGGGCAGCGGGCCAGACGCCGCGGCGAAGGAGCTGACCATAGCCGCCACGACCTCGGGTCCCGTCAAGATATTGCCCTGGGCGGCGAAGCCTGGACCATTCGTGCCGCCGGCCCAGCTGTTACACGCCGCGCCGGTGTACGTGCTCGACTGGCCGGCCGCGTTCACGATTCCGAACTGACGGTGATCCCGGCCCGAATCACCCTGAACCAGGCGGCCCGTTACGGCCTCCGGAGGGAGCCCGGAGGACAACAGATCGAGGGCCCTGGGTCCAAAGGCCGTGTTCGCCGCCGCCTGCGTCGCCACGGCTCCACTTTCGGCCCGGGCGAACGGGACCACGGCACCGACGGCCAGGAACTTCGAGGCGACGGCAACTCCCACCTCTCCGCGGGCCTGGTCGGCGGCGACGATTGAAAAGGTCGACGGCTTCATCACTCGCACCTCGCTCCACCTGAATGTCTGCTTCAGCATCCCACTTCGTCCGCCGGGTGCGACTTCGTTACTCAACGCTCGCCGTGGTCGAGCCTCCAGCCGAGTGACACTTTGCACTTTAAGGTAGACGCCGGGGGTAGCCACCGTGGAGCGCCGTGTATTCGGCGGCGACCCGGCCGAATTCAGTCAGAAGCCCGGGGACACGTTGATAGAATGGCCCGTGACGGAGACCGCTCCGCCGAGGAAGGGGAGAGCATGGTTACTTTCGAGCTGACGCCGGATCAGCAGCTGCTCGTTCAAACGGTGCGCGAGTTTATGGCGAAGGAGTTCGCGCCGTACATCCAAGACTGGGACAACGAGCACATCTATCAACCAGACACGTTCGCGAGGCTCGGCGAAATTGGTTTGACCGGGTTGTGCTTCCCGGAGACGTACGGCGGCAGCGGCTACGACTACATCAGCCTCGGGCTGGCGTCCGAAGAACTCGAGTACGTCGACACGTCACTGCGCACCATCCTTTCGGTCCACATCGGACTGTGCGCCATGGGGGTGTACATCTGGGGCAGCGAGGAACAAAAGCAACGGTTCCTGACGCCGCTGGCGAGAGGGGAGCGTTTTGGAGCGTTCGGCCTGACGGAGCCGAACGCGGGGTCTGATGTCGGCGGCATGAAAGCGACGGCTCGACGCGACGGAGACGCATACGTTCTCAACGGGGAGAAGACGTGGGTGTCTTACGCCGACTACGCCGACACGTTCCTCATATTCGCCAAGACCGATCCGGAGGCAGGCAACAAGGGAATCTCGGCGTTCGTGGTGGAACGAGAGCAGAGCGGGGACGCTCTGCAGACGAGACCGATCGAACGCAAGGCGGGCATTTTCGCGGGAGACACGGGCAGTGTCAGCATGAACGACCTGCGGGTGCCGGCTACCAACCGCCTGGGGGACGAAGGAGAAGGGTTCGTCATAGCGATGAGCTCGCTGGAGAATGGCCGCTATACGGTCGGCGCCGGGGCGTGCGGCACGATCAGGGCGTCGCTTGACGCCAGCGTCGGGTACGCGAACAGTCGCGAGGCCTTCGGCCGGCCGATAGGGCGGTTTCAGCTGGTGCAACAGATGATCGCGAAGATGTACCAGTCGTACGAGGCCGGAAGGCTGCTGTGCCTGAAGGCCGGCTACCTCAAGAACATTGGGGAGCCGTCAAATCGCGCCGTGTCGCTGGCGAAGTGGTTCTGCTGCGACGCCGCGTTTCAGGCGGCCTCGGACGCCGTGGAGGTATTTGGGGCCTATGGATATTCAGATGAATATCCCGTCTTCCGTTTCATGCGCAACGCGCGCGCGCCCGTCATCTACGAGGGCACGAGGGAGATCCACACGGTCATCCAGGGTGAGTACGCACTGGGCTACCGGGGAGACAAACCGCCGCGTCGCACGCTACCGCCATACACATCACCGGAGGACGAGGTGTCCCTCGCGTTAAGCGAGGCGGCTGCTGCCTCCGTAGGGAGCGCCGAGTAATGCCTGCAGGAGAAGAGATGCCGTACCGAGTAACGCTGATTCCAGGAGACGGGACGGGACCAGAACTGACCGATGCGACGAAACGCGTGCTGGAGGCGACGGGGGTCCAGTTTGAGTGGGACACGCAGATCGCCGGGCGAGGCAGCTATCGCCGAGGAGGGCACTCCGCTCCCACAACGAGTTATCGACTCCATCCGCACAAACGGGACGGCGATAAAGGGGCCGATCACCACTCCGATCGGGACCGGGTTCCGAAGCGTCAACGTCGCGCTCAGAAAAGCACTCGACCTTTATGTCAACTTAAGGCCGGCGAAGTACTACCGCGGAGTTCGCTCGAAGTATCAGGACGTCGACCTGGTCGTGGTTCGTGAGAACACCGAAGACGTGTACGCTGGCATCGAGTTCGAGCGCGGACTCCCCGACACCGAGGACATGATCCGGCAGATCAGCGACCGAACAGGGGTTCACATTCGAGCGGACTCGGGACTAAGTATCAAGCCGATATCGGTCACCGGCACCAAACGCATCGTCGAGTTCGGCTTCGACTACGCGGAGAAGAACGAGCGGCGAAAAGTCACGGTCGTCACCAAGGCGAACATCATGAAGTTCACCGATGGACTCTTCCTCGAGGTCGCGCGACAGGTCGCGGACCAGCATCCGGACATCGAGTTTCAGGAGATGCTGGTCGACAACATGGCGATGCAGCTCGTGCAGAAACCGGAAGACTACGACGTGCTGGTGCTGCCAAACCTGTACGGCGATATCCTGTCAGACGAGTGCGCGGGGCTGGTAGGAGGGCTCGGTCTGGCACCGGGCGCCAACCTCGGAGACAGCACGGCGCTCTTCGAACCGGTCCATGGGAGCGCGCCCAAGTACGCCGGCCAGAACCGGGTTAACCCGACAGCCACGATGCTTTCGGGCGTGCTCATGCTGCGCCACCTGGGTGAGCGACGAGCCGCGGACCGGATGGAAGGCGCAATCGCCAGCGTCATCGCCGACGGCGCGGACGTTACGTACGATCTCAAGCCAGATAGGACGGGCGGGGTCGGGACCAGTGACATGGCGGACGCCATCATCAGGCACATGGAAGAGCAACGAGCCCCGGTCGACTGATGGGAGCACACGAGTCACCTAGCGAGAAAGCGAAAGAAGCGCTACTGTGTGGGGTCCGACACTTGCCCTTTGCACGAAGGAAACACATCAGGGAGGGTTGACTTGGTCCAGACACCTACCCGTCACGGCCTGGCCACACATGGCATAGAGCGGCCCGGAGAAGTCTACTGGAACTGGCCGGCGCCGGCTCTTTACGAGGCGTGCGTCGAACGTAATCAGGGTCTCATCGCGCAGGGTGGGCCGCTCGTGGTCGACACCACGCCTTACACCGGCCGGTCTCCCAAAGACAAGTTCGTCGTGCGGGAACCGACGAGCGAGGCGAACATCTGGTGGGGAAAGGTCAATCAACCTCTTTCGCAGCAGAATTTCGCCGTGCTCAAGCGACAAGTCCTCGAGTATCTCGAGGGCAAGGACCTCTTCGTGCAGGACCTGTACGCGTGCGCCGACCCACGGTACCGACTGCCGGTGCGGATCATCAGCAGGCTGCCGTATCACAGCCTCTTTTCGCGCAACATGTTCATCAGGCCGCCGCTGGGCGGGGTCACCGACGAGCCGGCCTTCACGGTACTGGCGGTTCCCGAATTCCATGCCGATCCCGCTGAAGTTGGAACGAATAGCGGGACGTTCATCATTCTGAACTTCGCCGAGCGATTGGTCCTCATCGGGGGGACCAGCTATGCCGGAGAGATAAAGAAGTCGATCTTCTCCGTATTGAACTACCTGCTTCCGCTCCAGGGGCTCCCCTCGATGCATTGTTCGGCCAACTATGGGCCGACGGGGGATGTCGCCCTCTTCTTCGGACTTTCCGGAACGGGCAAGACGTCCCTCTCGACGGTGAAGGGGCGTATCCTGTTGGGCGACGACGAGCACGGGTGGAGTGACACCGGAGTGTTCAATTTCGAGGGCGGTTCCTACGCGAAGACCATCGGGATCTCGCACTCGGCGGAGCCGGAGATATTTGGCGCGGTACACCGATTCGGGACGGTTCTGGAAAACGTCGTGATCGATCCGGTCACGCGCCAGCTGGACCTCAGTAGCGACGCAAAAACGGAGAACACTCGCGCCGCGTATCCTATCGACTTCCTGCCCAATGTCGACCTGTCCGGCCGCGCGGGCCACCCGAAGAATATCGTTTTGCTCACGGCCGATGCCTTTGGCGTGCTGCCCCCCATCGCGCGGCTGACGACGGCGCAGGCCAGCTACTACTATCTTTCGGGCTACACGGCGAAGGTTGCCGGCACGGAGCGTGGAGTGACGGAACCTCAGCCGAACTTCAGCACATGCTTCGGCGCCCCGTTTCTCACGCTGCCACCGGAAACCTATGCACGTCTTCTTGGCGAGCGGATCAGCGAACACGGCTCCAAAGTCTGGTTGATCAACACGGGCTGGACGGGAGGGCCGTATGGCGTCGGCAGCAGGATCAAGATCCAGCTGACGAGGGCGATGGTGGCGGCGGCGCTGGACGGCCGGCTCGACGAGGTTGAGCTATCACGAGGATCCCATATTCCGGCTTTCAGTACCCGATCACGTTCCGGGGGTCGCGGACGAGACACTCGTGCCACGAGAGACCTGGGACGACGGACGCGCGTATGACGTGGAAGCCAAGAAGCTGGCGAGGATGTTCGTCCAGAATTTTGCCCAATTCGCCGCCTCAGTGCCGGCGGAGGTGAGGTCAGCAGGACCGCGCATCGATTGACGAGTTGTCAGTTTTCAGTTTTTGAGTTGTCAGTTGTCAGTTGTCAGTTGTCAGTTTCAGGCGACCGCAAGCGCCCGGGCATGGAAGCGGCCTTAGTCCTGCTCAGAGGATGCTGGGGCTGCGATCTAAGTCGTGTTTGACGAATAGTTGTGCTGCTGGAGCAGCGGCTCCCGCAGGTGAGTGGTGCGATCTGACTGGTGATCTCCTCGGGCCTGCGATAGCACTCGCGATGATTAGCGATTTCTCGGGCGGGTCGCGGACCTCACGCTGACTCGTGCGGGCTGACAGGTGAGCTGCTCGGGAATCGCATCCGGTCGGTGTTTAACTAACACTTGTTACGGAGCTACGAGGCCACTCACCCTGACTGGTGCGACCTGACGGGGTGAGCTCCTCGGGAGTTGCGATTGCACTCGCGTTGATCTCCGTGGGACTGGTAGTGGCGCGGCCACGGGGCCTTCCGGAGGGGATCAGCGCGCTGATGGGGGCCGCGGCATTCGTCGTCGCCGGCTTGCTCACTCCGGAAGCAGCGCTGACGACCGTGCTCGCGGACTGGAATGTATTTCTCTTTTTGCTCGGTCTTATGGTGACTTCGGGGCTGGCCGAACAAACGGGGCTCTTCGAGTGGCTGGCAAAGGTCGCGGCCCGTCATAGCCGAGGCTCAGCGCGCGTACTTTTCTTCTACATCGCCGGCGTCGTGGTGCTCGTCACCGCGGTACTCACGAACGACACGGCCGCTCTGGTGCTCACACCTATCGTGTACACGGTAGTCGTGGCGCTGGAACTCGAGCCTTTGCCGTTCCTGTTCGCCACCACCTTCCTCGCCAACGCAGCGTCACTGGTTTTTCCGATCAGCAATCCTCTCAACTTCATCGTGGCGGAGTCTTTCAGCCTCCGATTGACCGCTTACGTGGAGGCAATGTGGCTGCCGGCGCTTGCCGCCGCCGCGCTCACAACCCTGTTGCTGTTCGCGCTGTTTCGGGGGAGCCTGCAGGCGAGATTCGACTCCACGAAGCAGGAGGGACGGGAAGGATCACCGGTTATCGTCGAAACCGGTGTTATCCTCATCGTGCTGGGGGCGGCGTACATCGCCGGCTCGCTACTCGGCGTCCCTCTGGGAATCGTCTCCGCCGTCGGGGCAAGCATTCTCGTTCTGAACTCATGGCGACGGAATGGAGTCAGCTGGGGTTCGATCGGCGACACCATCAATCTCCAGGTTTTCGGATTCCTCGCCGGCATGGTGGTGGTCGTCCAGGGGTTGTCGACCACAGGAGTTTTAGGCTCTGTCGGACGGGAGATCGCCAGTGTGGCGGGCTCGGGAACGGTGGGGGCGGTCGCGGCGACGACTGTGGCGGCGGCAGCCGGCTCCAATATCATCAACAACCTACCGGCCGGCCTTGCCTTGAGCGCTGCCTTTCACCAACATCTCGGCTTCGTCGGGACGCAGCGCACCCTTGTGGCCTACAGCACTATCATCGGGTGCGACCTCGGGCCAAACTTGACGCACGTCGGGTCACTCTCGGCAATGCTCTGGCTCCTGATTCTCAGGAGACGAGGCGTCGAGGTGTCCGTGGTGGAGTACCTGAAGATCGGAATCATCTTGACGCCAATCACCATCCTCGCCGCGGCCGCGGCACTGTTACTCACGACGTCATGACCCCTCCCCGAGAGTGAGCGCGCAGCTCAGCCGTTCATCGGAAGACGGGCGTGCCGTTCGTTGTCTGTTAGCAATCAAGGGCAATGAGACAGAGAGCGCACTGCAGTCGGTTGGCCACGTCCTGCCGTCCAACTCTCGAATAACGCTGGTGCACGTCATCGACGACCGAGCAGCCGACGAGGTGAAAGCAAGCCGAGAGGGATATATCCTTCACCGTCAGCTGCGAAAACAGCAAGTGAGCTCGATGCAGCGCGCTGACGAGGCCGGAGCGGCCGGCATTCTGGACCGGGCGACAGCCGACCTGGGCCGGGGTGATCAGGAGGGCATCGAGAGGCGGGTGCTTCGAGGGCACCCCGAGCGCGAGGTGGTCCAGCTGGCACAGGACGCCAGTTTCGATGTGGTTATCGTATTTGGGAGGAGGCACCACGGCCCGAAATCCATCGGAAAGGCTGGCCGTTTCATCGTCGACCACGTACCGTGTACGGTCATGGTGGTCAGGTGAAGCTAGTTTTCAGTTTTCAGTTTTCAGTTTTCAGTTCCAGCGACCGCGCGCGCACGGGCGATGGACGAAGGGGTCACGGCCGCAACCCTCCCCGCGGCCACGGGTAGAGTGGCCGAGGGGAATTGCACCTCCGGCTCTCGCAGAACCGGACCTGAGCCTCTCAACTCATCCGGCTCCCATTACCCAGCCACCGGTCTCGCTCCCCTCCGCCAGTGAGCAAACAGCCGCGGCTCACGTCTCGCGACCCGAGTCAATAACTGCCATGCCCTCGCCGGACTGTCCCCCAACCGTTTGTATTTCCGTTGCGCCCAGCGCGCCAAGTAGAAGTTGATGCGTCTCAGCAGGGGGGACAACTCGGACGGGAAGCAGCGCCCATAGTAGTTGACCCAACCTTGCACGACCACGTTTATGCAGCGTGCACTATCGTTCAGTGTGTGCCACTCCACGTCCGCAACTTCCAGTCGCGATCTCCTGGCCGATCTTCATGCGTGCCCGATCACTGATTTGCTGGATTGAATGAGGTGAGGATGCGCCTCTTTCCTTTGCAGGAGCGGGCTCGGAAGGTGTACCCAAGGAAGTCGAATCCGTTGGTCACTATGTGGCCCCTTCGTTTGCCATCCTTACAGTAGCGGAGACGTGGTGGTATCGCTAAGACTCAGGTCGTGGTTCGCGCCGTCACTGTCGAAGGCCAGTCGAAGGGTCAAAGTGCGGGTCGGTACAGGGACCGAGATGATTGAGACGGCGACCGTCCGCACGCCCATCTCGCAAACTCCAGTCGGTCGATAAGACTGGTGAGAGCTACCCTGATCTCGTCCCGAATCTGGTACCAGCCCCCGAAGGCGGATCGGATAGCCATTAACATTAACAATGTACGGGGTCACCCCACCCGTGTCCACGTTCCCGACATGAGGGCCGCACGGTCGGGGCAGCCATCGCTCACCTTGGTCAAGTAGAGGTGAGTGCCGAGGACGTCCCAGTGGTAGTAGCCTGTCGACATGATGTCCGTCCCGCCCGGGGTGCAGCCGTGCCAATCTGTGCCGCCTGGTGGGGCACCGAAGAGTGATAGGCTGCCGCCGTCGGTAGCCGTGTACGGCTGCTTAACCGCCAGGGTGAAATCCCTTTCGGTAACGCGAAGCTCTAGGTTGTGCCTGCCGTACGTTCCTGTCCCGTGCGCCGTGCGGCCTCCATACGCACCAACCGGACCGGAGACAAAAGATGGGAGCCCTAAGAGCGCCGCGTCGTGCGTCCCACCCTGTGCCGTCATGAATGGTCGGTCGGCGGACGTCCAGCGGCGGATGTATACGCCCGCAAGATCCCGTGTGGACGGTGCTCCAACAGCGGCTGATTGAGCCGCATGTCCCGGAAGGACGAAGGCGGCCGCGTGCTCGGCGGTGTTCAGCGCATCCGTCGAGGCGGTGTTGGCCATAACAACCACCGAGGTGTTGAGCCTCGGGAACCAGAGATTCGCCGTCTGATAATCGTTGAGATTGCCCGCTGTGTAGACGACACTCTGGCCGAAGAGCTTCCCCACTTTCCACCCGTCAGCCCACTGGGGGTCGTCGATTCCCTGGTCCGGAGGCGCGGTGATGCCGCGGCTAGTTGTAAGACGCCGGGTGTTGGCGACCGACATCAGGTGTCCAGAGAACAGGAGGTGATCGTACGCGTACAGGTTTTTGGCCGACGTGTATGCTGCGTAGTAGTCGGCATACGAGGCCAATCGCTGAGTAGCGGAAGCGGTATAGTCCAGTGCAAGATCTTTTGGTTGATCGGGACCATCGTAGAGCTCATGGGCCAGAAAGCGCGTGTGATCGGAGAAGTCGATGGCGTTCCGTCCGCCCGGGATGATACCCATAGGCGGCCATATCGGCCCCGAGGGTACCGCGGCCAGGGTGGTAGACGGTCGGTGCCAGGAGCCCCATAATGATGTCGTCACAAGTCGAATAGTTCACCTGGCCTGGGATCGGACGCCGGACAGGGAGCGACAGGCACCGCGTCCATGCGGTAACGACGTCGTCGCCTTTCGTTCCGGTACGATAGTTCGAGAAACCGGCAGTGCCATCGACGAGGTTCGCCACAGTCAACCCGCTCCAGTCCCGTCGACAGGGGACGCCACCATAGTCGGCCTGCGAGAACTCCGTACAGAGTGCCCAACTGAGATCTGTCATGGTTCCGGCGACGTTGTTAGGGGAAATTCCCGATATGGATTGGGTACCTTGCAGCGCGTCACCGACCATGAGGGCGGTTGTGGTCGCATTCGCGAGCCCGTATTCCGTGCTGGCATCGTTCCGTCGGTGGGTCGCCAATCAGCGTAGCCGTAACCCTGATCCAGAAGAACCTTTCCATGTCTGGCAACGAGCACTGTCCCGCTCAGCTGCCCTCTTGCGGCCGCCTCCGCCAGGTACGAGCCCAGGCTTGCTCTCCCACTTCCCGCCATGGCCGAGTAACCCAGCATCGACGCCAGGAATGCGACGATCAGGAAGGCGGCTGCGGCCGCAGCGAATAGCTTCGCCGGGCGAGGGCGCGAGGCTATGTCGAGTGCTTCGGTTCCAAGCGCTTCGATGGCCGACTTCATCTCGTTTGCGGACTGGAACCGGCGGCGTGGGTCTTTGGCCAACGCCTTGAGGACGACAGCGTCCCACTCTCCAGGCAGTTGCGGACGGTGCGACCTTGGCGGCTTGGGATCCTCTTTCATCTGTTTGACGGCGATCTCAAGCGCGTCATCCCCGTCGAACGGAGGCCCTCCCGTGATCATGTGGTAGAGCACCGCACCGAAGCCGTAGATGTCAGTGCGAGCGTCGACACGCTTGCCCTCGATCTGTTCGGGCGCCATATAGAGTGGCGTGCCCACGCGCATACCGGTTGTGGCGACCGTACCCATCTTTGTGTCTACAGAGAGGATTCGGGCGATGCCGAAGTCCGTCACCTTGACCGCGTCGCCGTCGCAGACCATGATGTTGTCGGGCTTTACGTCGCGGTGAACGACCGACTGGGTGTGGGCGAATGCAAGCGCATCAACCGTCTGGAGCGCGATTGTCTTGACGCGGTCGAGATCGAGCGGGCCATCTGCCAATACTTTTGCGAGTGACCTGCCCTCGAGCAGCTCCATGATGATGCAGCCGACGTTGTCCTCGACAAAACTGTCCCGTATGGCGACGATATTGGGATGGCTCATGGAGCGAAGGACGGCGCCCTCCTGCTGGAAACGGAGCAAGGCGTCGAGATCAACTCCGGCCCGGGCGAACATGAGCTTCGCGGCGACCGTCGAGTCGGTCACGGAGTCGTACGCCCGGAACACTCGACCCATCGCGCCTGCGCCGATCTCCTCCTGCAGCTCGAGTCTTCCTCCGAGCGAACGGACCAGGCCGTTCAAGAGCCGGGGAGATCCCTTGGTCCTGCGGTGGGCGAACGCCACGAGGTCTTCAGCGGCCGGCTGAGCCAGCGCCTCGGTCAGGAAGGCCGAGGTCTCGTCGTACGAGAGGCGCCGCACTGTTATCAGATCGAGCAGCCGGTCGTGGCTCAGATGGATTATGGCCCTCGCCAGCGCGGGATGCTCCTTATCGATATGGGGATCGCGGAAGGATCCCGCGAACAGGATGCGGAAGCCGAGTGTCCGCCGAACAAGCTGCTCAAGAAGGCCAATGGTCGCCGGGTCGGCGAAGTGAAGGTCGTCCATCAGGATCGCCAGAGGCGAAGCGCTCGACGTCAGCACGAGGAGCCGGGTCATCTCGGCGAGGATCTCGGCCGCCCTATCGGATCCACCCTCGTCGGGGCGGTCAATGAGTCCTCGGATCGTTCGTACCCCGCCTTCGACCTCCGGCCGGTCCGCGGTTGCGACGGCCTGAGCGAGGGCAGCGAGGGCCGACTGGAGAAGCGCATGGGGCAATCGGTCGTCGCCCCCCGCACAGGTCACTCCGACGGCGGTGAAACCGCGGGCGACAGCCTGGGTCATCAGCTCCTGCAGCAGGCGCGTCTTGCCCGAGCCGTCTTCACCGGCCAGGAGGACGAACCGGGCATGGCGCGTCTCCACCGAATCCAGAATCGTCCTCAGCCGCGCCATCTGCTCGTCCCGAGCGATGAGGGTCGTTTCCGGGCGAGTACCGAGGAAGTGCCCCGAAGGCGGATCGAAAGGCGCTTCGCGCTGTTCGGGGCCGCGACGCGCTGCTTCGGTCAGCGCCAGGACGGCTGCCGCGTCGAGATTCAGGGCCTGGGCCAGGCAGTCGATCGTCGCGCGCTGGGGACGACGACGCACGCCGCGTTCGAGGGCGCCAATCCCGACCGGGCTCATCCCTGCTCGCTCGGCTAACTCATCCTGGGTCAGGCCCGACGCAAGTCGGTAGTGGCGGAGCAGATAGCCGAAACTCCGGCTATCGCCGGTCATGGCAGCCGGTCGCTCCCGGCATCCGGCCCGAACCAGGCGGCATCAGTTGGTCCGGCCTGACTGCGGCGCCAAGGACTGAGCAGGGGGATGCCGAGCGCGTTTCCAGGATGGAACATGTTGGCGATGTGCGCCAATTTCATATTTCACCGGCTCTCTGTCCCTTTTCGCGAGAGATAGAATGCTCGATAGTATCACTTCTGAGAGCTCTGAATGGGCAACCCAGGCCAAGACGCAAGGCTTCGGGTTTTCGAAAGGTGCTGCCCTTATAGCTCGGCACAACGGATATTTCGTCCGGCCGCTCGGGTTGCGGTTGTATAGGCACTTGTATGGCCACCTGTACGGGTTGTTTGTGGACAGAACAGGGATAGTCTTCCGATACTGTGAACGTGGTACTCGGTCCGACGCCGGACCCCAACTTTTCGAAACGACTTAAAGAAAGGAAGCTCGAGATGAAGATGAAGACCCCTCTGGACAAAGCTCAAGGTATGCTGTGTTCCTTGTTAGCGTTGATCGCGACATTCGCGGTCTACCTTGCAAGCCTCACGCCGGTCACCGCCCTCGCCTCGGCGGCTGTGACCTCACCCTTAGCCGTGGCGCACGCGGCCCCGCAGGCCGTATCGCATCAAGGCCGACGCACGGTGGCGGCAGGGGGCGTGGTCTACGCCACCTCGAACTCCAACCTCTACGCACTCACGGCCGCGACGGGCGCCATGATCTGGAGATTCAAGACGAGCTGCTCCATATCCTCACCCGTTGTGGCTCGCGGTGTGGTCTTCGTCACCACCTCCGGAGCGGACCTGGCCAGCTGCGATCGGCCTGGCAAAGGCAGCCGAGTCTACGCGTTGAAGGCCTCCACAGGACGCGTGATATGGAGCTCATCGGCGGACAACCGCGAAACCGGATTCACAACTCCGGTTCTTGCGAATGGCGTCGTATATGTCGCCGGAGGCACTTATTTTTGCCGCGGCGGGGTGTACGCGTTCAAGGCAACAACAGGATCCATGCTCTGGACCTCCAAACCCAACTCCTTTTGCTCCATGCCGATCGTGATCGACGGCACGGTCTACGCGGCCTCGGGTGACGGACATCTCTACGCGTTTCACGCCTCTCAGGGATCGATCATGTGGAGTTTCAAGGCAGGGCGGGGGCCGGTGCTCACGCCGGCGGTCAGCCACGGCCTGGTCTTCGAGGATTTTCCCAAGGGAGTATATGCCTTGAAAGCGGCCACCGGCGCGGTCGTATGGAGACGGAGCGGCTCTTCGCTTCTCCGCGGCTACGAATCCGGCCACCACTTCAGCCCTGCGGTTCCAAGTGTGTACTCCGGTGTACTGTACACGCTAACCTCAGCCGTTACAGGCATGATACCACCTTCACGTTGCAACCGTCCACGCCGTGGCAGCGTCATCGGGCAGAACGATCTGGAGTCTCAAAGGCGGCCCGTGCGTCGGGTTTAGTACTCCCACCGTCGCGAACGGCCTTGTCTATATGACCGCGGCCGGCCCCGGCCCGGGCACCGGCCTTCAGGGATGCGAATACAACAATGTCTTGCTTGCGCTCAGCCCTGCGAACCGGGACGAAAGTATGGAGTCACGCCGGAGATCTCGGCCTGGTAAGCGCACCGGTGCTGTCGAGTGCGAACGCATATGTGTGGGATGATGGCAGCACGTCCAAGCTCAACGCTCGAACCGGAGCCACTATCTGGGTTGACAAGAAACCCTGGGAGCAAAGTGCTCCAGTTGTGTACAACGGTGCCGTGTACTTTCAAGCCCGTACGGGCAAGCATCGAAGCAAGTGCGCCGTGACGGCCATCAGTGCGCTGACGGCCAAGCCACTATGGACGTCCGAGCCCCTCGGGAGCAATTTTTGCGGTGGGGTGTTGGTCCAATGACGCGGAACCCGTCGCGTTCAAAGAGAACCCTTTAGCATTCGTGACACACAGGACCGGCGAAAGTAGTCGCGGTGATGGCCGCCTCGAGGATTCCAAAAGCACTTTCTGACTTATTGAAAAAAGGGCCCGGACTTGTGTCCGGGCCCTTCTCAATTACTGAGTTGTACCGTATCGGTTTAGTAGTCGGGCATCGGCGGCGCCGCGGGCGCCGCGTTCTTCTCGGGGAGGTCGGTCACGGCGGTCTCGGTCGTCAGGAGCATCGAGGCGATCGAAGCGGCGTTCTGCAGGGCAGAGCGCGTGACCTTGATCGGCTCGATCAGGCCGGCTTCGAACATGTTGACGTAGACACCCTTCTCCGCGTCGAACCCTTCCTGGGGGTTGTTGCGCTGCTCGACCTCGGCAACGATGACGCCGCCGTCGAATCCAGCGTTCTCGGCGATCTGCCGGGTCGGCTCGGACAGCGCGCGGTAGACGATCTGAGCGCCGACGCTCTCATCACCCTCCAGCGAGAGTCCAGATATGACCTTGCGGGCATTGATCAAGGCAACGCCACCGCCGGCGATGATGCCCTCTTCGACGGCAGCCCGAGTCGCCTGGACGGCGTCTTCGACGCGGTGCTTGCGCTCCTTGAGCTCGGTCTCGGTCGGGGCACCGACCTTGATGACGGCGACGCCGCCAGCCAGTTTGGCCAGACGCTCTTGCAGCTTCTCCTTGTCGAACTCAGACGTCGTGTCCTCGATCTGAGCGCGAATCTGAGCCATGCGAGCGTCGATGGCTTCCTGCGAGCCGGCGCCTTCTACGATCGTCGTCGTATCCTTGTCGGCCGTTACGCGACGAGCCTGTCCCAGCATGTCGATGGTCACGTTGTCGAGGCGCAATCCGGCCTCTTCGGTAACAACCTGGCCACCGGTCAGGACGGCAATGTCGCCGAGCATCGCCTTGCGGCGATCGCCAAAGCCGGGGGCTTTGACTGCCAAGACGTTCAGCGTACCCCGGAGCTTATTGACCACGAGGGTCGCCAATGCTTCGCCGTCGACGTCCTCGGCGATGATCACGAAGTTCTTGCTGACGGAAACCAGCTTCTCCAGCAAGGGCAGGATATCGGCGATCGCGCTGATTTTCTTGTCCGTGATCAGGATGTACGGGTTATCGAGGGTGGCCTCCATGTGAGCCGTGTCGGTCACCATGTAGGGCGAGATGTAGCCGCGGTCGAGCTGCATACCGTCGACGTAATCCTGCTCAAGGGTGAGTCCTTGAGACTCCTCGACCGTGATGACGCCATCCTTGCCCACTTTTTCCATCACGTCAGCGATCATCTCGCCGACTTCCTGGTCCTGGCTCGACATAGCAGCCACCTGAGCGGTCTCCTGCTTGGTGTCGACCGGCTTGGCGAGCTTGTGAAGCTCCTCAACGACCGCGTTGACGGCCTTGTTCATACCGGTACGAATAAACATGGGGTTGGCGCCCGAGGTCACGTTCTTCAGGCCCGTAGCGATCATGGACTGCCCGAGAACCATCGACGTGGTGGTGCCGTCGCCGGCGATGTCGTTTGTCTTGGTCGCGATCTCTTTAAAGAGCTGGGCTCCCATGTTCTCGAAGGGCTCTTCCAGCTCGATGTCGCGGGCGATGGTCACGCCGTCATTGGTGATAGTCGGGGCGCCGAATTTCTTGTCGAGAAGCACGTTGCGACCCTTGGGTCCAAGCGTGACCTTGGCCGCGTCAGCTACAGCGTCCACACCGGACTTGAGCTTACGTCGTGCATCCTCATCAAACAGTAACTGCTTCGCCATACTTGAGATTCCTCCTCTAATCCTTCTAAATTCGTTATTCGCTCAGCGTTGCGAGAATGTCTTTGGAGCTTAAGATCAGATAGTCCTCGCCCTGGTAGCGGAACTCTGTGCCGGCATACTTGGCAAAGAGGACGGTTTCGCCCTCCTTCACGTCGACGGGGGTCCGCTGACCATCTTCCCAATCTCCCGGGCCCACGGCGAGCACGGTTCCTCGCTGCGGCTTCTCCTTCGACGTTTGAGCGATGTAGATGCCGGTCGGTGTCGCCTCTTCCTGCTCGGCAGGCTTCACGACAATCCGGCTACCCAATGGTTTGATGTTGACCTTGGTTGCAGTCTCGGTCGTCAAGTCTCAATCCTCCTCAGAGATTTGTATTTCCACCACCATGTTAGCACTCTCGGCATGAGAGTGCTAAAGAAAAAATACGGGGTCAGATCAGCTCGATGAGGGTGGCATCGATCGTAAACGAGGAGGGGCGCAAGGACCCGTGAACAGTTACCTCGTCGTTGTTGCGCAGGTCGCCGAAGGAAATGGTCGTACCCATTTGAGACACCACCGTGGACGAGCTTACGCCTACGTGGAGCAGGCTGCCGTCAGTCAACACGAGGTCGAATCCCGACCGGCTCAACAGCACGACGGTACCCGAGCGAGTCACCAGGGTCCGATGAACCGTTACCGAGGACCCGTTTATACCACCCCTGACATCAGGGTACCCGGCGCACGTCACGAGGTCGCCTTTCTCGACCAGATTCAACGACAGTGGGGCGGATCCGAGAACTATCTTGGTGGCACTCCCGACCCAGACCTTCACCTTCCGGTCCGACAGCTGCACTGCAATGGAGCTCGACGACACAGACGTCACGTACCCCGAGATCGAGGCTTTCGTCAGGACGATTGCCGCGGCGGTCAGACGGATTCGCCCCCCGACGTTCGTGCCCTCGCCGGATACGTGGACCAGGAGAGGAATGGCACGGACCGGGAATCGCTGCCCAGTAACGGCAGACCACACTCGAACGCCGGGCGCCAGGAATGCGATTACGTCGGCTCCCGAGGCGCTGCGTATGTCTATTACCCCGGACTCCACTCCGACAACGACGCCGGACACCTTGACTGTCGGATGGGAAACGACGACCGTGATAGCGGCCTCCCTCCCAGAGGGCAGCAGAAAGCCAGAGACCCGAACATGAGATCCGAGGGCCACATCCCGGGCGGCTCCCCGGTGACCGTCGACATATACCTGCGCGACGCGAAGGTCGCAATGCCGGCGAATCCCGGTCGAGTCTGAGACCGAGGGCGCCGGACCAGCATCCAGCACCTCTCCGGAGAAGGTAGTCATCGGTGGCCGAAAGTCGACGATTGTGGCTCGCGGGATCGAACGGCCGCGGTACTCAAGAGCAATGGTCGCCGTCGCCCCAGCAAACAGCCACTGGTTAGGGATGCGTTCCGTCTTCACGTACACTTTTGTCGCCGGCGTGATCTGTATTTGACGCCGGCCGGTGGTTTGCTCAAACACGAGGCGACCCGGATCGACGGCGCTGATAGTTCCGGTAACGCTCGACGGGAGGGAAGTCGAATTCCCCTGGATGCTCCGCACATAGATGTGAAGGCTGGTCGCCGTGCAGATTCGCCTCAGGCAGTAGAAATATGCATTCACCTGCTGGCCACGACGGACTTGACTGAAACTGCTGAGGTTGGAGCCGAGATGGACAGTGGTGCCGGCGGTGATGTGGAGGCGCTTCTGTCCGGAAGATCCCGAAATGGTCAGCGTCGTTGAATTCACGAACGTCACGGTTCCGACAATCTTGTCCGTCGACGGTTTGTTAGCCGTCTGGGCGTAGACATGGATCGCGGCGGCGTAGTTGCGCGAGCCTACCGACCAGTATCGCAGCGATATATATTCACCTCGTTTTAACGACTTCTCCGTGGCCGAACCAGAGCCATGCGTAATCCGGGTGGAAGGGATCACGGTGGCTCGACTCTCTCGAGATCCGGCACGTACTCGCGCCACTCCGGATACAAAGCTGACGAGCGTCCCGCGAACGATGTTCGAGGGAAGCGCCAAAGTTTCGAGCTGCCGTACGCGAACTGACCGAAATACCGCGCCACTTCGGTAGCCGCGAACTGAAATCAGCTCCTGAGGAGCCGTCCAGCCGTTGTAGGAAACACGAAGCGTTTCTCCGGCGATCGTATCGAGGGAGAATCCGTGAGAGGTACCCGCCATTCGGATGCCGCTGACGACCGAGGTGCGGGGATGCCGAGTAGGGGTTACCAACAGGTAGATTCGGGTTGCCAGCATACGGGGTCCGATGACGTGATAGTGGACGCTGACGAGGCGTCCATGCCTCGCGGACGACAAGGGAATCGCCACGCCATGCTGCTCCGCGATCGTGGAGGCATTGACCTCGAAACGATAGAGCTTCTGGCCGGCCGACACCTCAATCAAATCTGGAGCCAGCCTGGATACGACACCGTGAAGTATTCCCGATCGGACGCGAGGCGCTGCGGTCGAGCGATACTGGGTGACGCGAATCGCCCTCATCGAGCCGCCAGAGCGATACCCGCGGACACCGACATGAATGCCTACGGCCAATTGAAGTGATGGCACGGATGCGCCATTCCGTCGAAAGGTCGTCAGTGGTGACCGCGTCACAGTTATCAGACCCTTAGAGGGCGAGGAGAAGGAAAAACGATTGCCGCGGACCTCCGTCACCGTGCCGCGGACGGTCACGGGGGCTGAGGTCGCTGGTGGCGCTGGAGGCGAGACGCCAGACGAGACGGAGGGCGTAGCCCGCGGCACCGAAACGGTCACCGGCGGGCGGGACGATGCTCCACCCGAGTTAAACCCACATGCCGAGACCAGAACCAAGGCCGAACCTGCTCCCAACGTGGCGAGCAGGCAGCCTCCTACCCCTCTCGGTGCGCGCTCTGCCAAAGAACAGCGCCTCGACATGGACCTGAAGTCCTCTCCGTCTCGTGAGAGACCGTCGCGGCGGTTCCGAAAAAAGAACCTTAGCGCTTGACCAACAGTAGGTTGTGATCTTTACGACCGAGCGCGGTCCATCCCGGCGGAACCACCACGGTGCTATCGTACTGCTCGAAGATGGCCGGACCGACCACCTCGGCACCAACATCGCACCGATGGCGATTATAGACCGGCGTGTCGAAAAGAGCAAATCGACCAGCGTCGGTCGGGAATACGACAGAACGGCGCCGGAGTAGAAACTGAGAGCCACCAGATTTCGTCACTGCAGTCATCGGCAAGGGCGGAGGCTCGGCCGAAACCCGGAGCCGCAACGTGACGATCTCCGCCGGATGCTCCGGACGGCTGTACCCGTACCTCAGGGCGTGAAGCTGGTGGAACTCCTCAAGAAGCGAGTCGGATAGCGCAAGCCTCAGCGCGAATGCCTGTCCCTGGTACCGAGCGTCCACAAACGCCTCTACGGATCGAGATGACAGAGACCCCAATTCGGACCCAGCCAGATCGTAGAGCGGAGCCAACCGGCTTTCGATCAGATCGCGGCCGGCACTCAGCGGCAGACTCGCTCCCATGCTGTAATCGCGGCGCTCCGGCGCGACGAGTAGACCGTACGCGGCCATCACACCGGGCATCGCCGGAACCAGCACCTCGCCGATTCCCATCCCTTCAGCGACCTCGGCAGCTTGCTGGGGCCCCGCTCCGCCGAAGGACACCAGGGTGAACCGGCGTGGATCGTAGCCGCGCTCTAAAGAGACACGGCGAATCGCACGTCCTATGTTCGAGCAGGCGATCCGTACGACAGCCAGGGCGACCTCGACGGCAGACATATCGAGCCTTGCTCCCACCCGCTCGGCGGCACGTTCAGCCGCCGCGGCGTCGAGGGGGAGCTCTCCGCCGAGCAGGCCGGCCGGTATCCGTCCAAGAACGAGGTTGGCGTCGGTTAACGTAAAATCCTTACCGGCGCCGTAGCACGCCGGCCCGGGAACCGCTCCGGCGCTGTTGGGACCAACGTGCAGCAAGCCGGCATCATCGACGTACGCTATCGAACCGCCCCCCGCGCCGACCGTTTCAATGTCGAGGATGGAGACGCCGACGGGTAGACCCGCGACGGAGGCGTGTGACGTCTCCAGCAGCCGTCCGGGCACCACCGACACGTCGGTGGATGTGCCGCCAACGTCCATGCTCACTATGTTTTCGAATCCACAGGAAGAGGCCACGGCCGCGGCCCCCAGCACTCCGGCCGCAGGACCGCTCACCATAGTCAGTAGCGGGCGGCGCCGCGCAAGACCTATATCCACGAGTCCGCCATTCGAATTCATCACCGATAGCGCCGGCTTGGTGGAGGACAGGTTTTCCGAGAGCCTGGTCAGATAGCTCACCATCACCGGGGCCACGTACGCGTTCAGGGCCGTGGCGCTGGTTCGCTCGTATTCGCCCGCCTCGGGAAGAACGTACGAGGAGAGTGAGACGTGGATATCCCGCGTGACTTCCGACAGCCGGTTGGCGATCAGGTTCTCGTGATCGGGATTGACGAATGAGAACAGCAGCACAATCGCCACCGACTCGGCGCCGCAGTCACCGATTTGGTGAATCAGCCGGAGCAGATCCGCGGGCTCGGGCGCGAGACTTACCGAGCCATCGAAATGCAGACGCTCGGCAACCTCGAACCGCCGTTCAGCAGGCACGAGGGGCTCAGGCCATCGACCACGAAGGTCGTAAATGTCCGGCCGGTCCTGCCTGCGGATCTCGATCACGTCTTTGAAACCCGCGGTCGAGACGAGTGCGAGGCGGGCGCCCTTGCGCTCCAGCACAGCATTCGTCGCGACAGTGGTCCCGTGGGCCACGGCCCAAGGCGAACGGCCGACGGCCCGAAGTGCGTCCGCGACGGCTCGATCCGGGGCGTGAGGGGTGCTCAGGACCTTGACGACCTCGCCGGTGGAGGTGAAACAGTCAGTGAACGTTCCGCCAGAATCGATACCGGCTCGAACACCGCGGCCTACGTCCATGACGACAGAACGAGGCGGTGATCGCGCATCAGAACGATCACCGCCGAATCTGCATTCTTACCTTATTTGGAAGTCGCGAGCACAACCATGCCCTGACAGGGCATTCGAGCACTGCAGTTTAGGCAGTCGCCGTTTCGCCTATCGCCCGCTGGACCTCATCAGCCAGTTTCTGTTTGGGCATATACCCGACGAGGCGCTTCACTTCTTTCCCTTCCATGAAGAGCACCAGCGTGGGGATGCTCTGGACCCCGTACGTCATCGCGGTACGCTGATTGGCGTCAACGTCGAGCTTCACCACCGACAAGCTCTCGGCCTTCTCCTTGGCGACCTGCTCAACGATCGGGCCCAGCATCAGACAAGGCTGGCACCAGGCGGCCCAGAAATCAACAAGAACCGGCTTGGCCGACTTCAGAACCTGCTGTTCAAAATCCGCATCGGATACAGCTACTAGATCAGACACGAGACCAATCTCCTTATTGCTGTCCATATCGACGTGTCGACGGGCAGGACAACTGTTTGTTTCTCCCTCTATATTACACGCTTGACTATCAGTTTGCAAGTCACAGGGCTATCACGGGTATACTTAATAGGAGCAGCAGATGAGTGAGCAGAATACATCCACTTTGGTGAGCCTTCCGGAAACGATGCCAGGAAGGGGGACCGAAGCGCGTTCGTTTTGTGGGGTCGACAGAGCGGCGCGCATTCTTGGCGACAAGTGGACCCTCGTGCTCCTCAGAGATCTCGCGTCGGGGTCCCGCCGGTTCTCGGAGCTGGAGGAGTCGGCCGCAGGCATCAGCCCGCGCACGCTTTCAAGCAGGCTCCGCATGCTGGAGCGCGAGGGGCTCGTCACCCGGACCCGATTCCGAACCATACCGCCGACGGTTCAGTACGGTCTTACGACAAAGGGGTGCGACGCGCTTCCGGTGGTTGAGGCGCTGCGGGCCTATGGAAACCGGTGGCTGTGCGCCGAATAGCCGCCTGATCGACCTTTATCGGTCGTATCGTGAGTGCAGGACGAGCTTCGGACCAGCATTCCGATTCGTATAATGCGTCGTGTTGTGGCGTCTAGCCGTGGTAGTCGTCGTCCTGCCCATCCTGGCAAGCTGTGGGGGTCAGGTCGTCACGCGGCCTTCGGCACAGGGGACAAGTGCCAAGCGTCTCGTCCTTACGCTGGACTCTCGCCGGGACATCAGACGTCTCGACGCTCGATCCGGCACAGGCTACAGATGCCGCCTCCCTGGCCGTCGCTTCACTTTTGAACGAGGGGCTGGTGCGAATGGACCGGCGCCTCCGGATCGTTCCAGGGCTGGCAAACTATTGGAAGGTCTCGGCCGACGGGCTCACGTATACATTTCACCTACGGCCGGGCCAGCATTTCTCCAATGGCGATCGCGTCACATCGGGGGATGTAGCCGCGTCGTTGATCCGGGCACTGGGCCCGGCGAGCAGCAACGGGATCATGGGAACCTACCTCGACGAGATCGCGCGGGCGAATGGATCTCCGGACATCTACCCACTAGGAAGTGGCGAAGTCGGGGTTCATCTGAGCCATCCATCCGCTAGCTTCCTGGCCAAGCTGACGTTTGTCGGCGCCTCGATCGTAGATATGGGAGTCGTCCGCAGATACGGGTCGATCTGGACCACTCACGAAGCCGGACTGGGTCCCTTTTATCTGACCTCATGGAATCACGGCAAGAATATCGTCTTGCATCGCAACCCGTACTACTTTCCGAAACCGCCGCCCGTTGTCCGCCTGACGGTGCAGTTCGCGCCAACGGTCGATAAGGCGGTACAGGACTTTGCCGCTCAGAGGACGGGGATCGTCTCGCAGCTCGACGGCGGTACGGCGGTGAGCTCGGTGAATCCGGCAGAGATCCATTCCGCCCCAGCCCTGGCGCTGGACTACATCGTGTTCAATACCCGGCACTCGGCGGTCAACAACCAATACTTACGCCGCGCCTTAGCGAGCGCCGTCAACCGGAAGGCGATGATCAAGGCCACCTTTGGTCCGGCGGCGATACCCGAGGCATCTCTGGCGCCTCCCTCTCTTTTGCCCGGCATAGCCAGAGAGACGGAAGACACCAGCGTCGCGGTACAGTCTATGGCGCAAGCGGGGCACGCACAAGGAAGCTCTCTCAGGACGCTGACCTTGTTATATCCCAAGAGTGCGACCGAAGAGAAGCGGGCCCGGTTTCTGACCGGCGAGTGGCAAAGGGTGCTGGGAGTGCACGTCAGGCCAGTGGGACTCGCGGTTCCGGTCTACGACACGGCCGTCAGAGAAGGCAAGTTTGACCTCGCCTTGGTGCAGTGGGCCGCAGAACCCCCTGACGCTTCTGATTTCATTGTCGACCAGCTACAGAGCCGAGCCCCCAACAATTTGAGCGGATGGTCGAACTCGCACTTCGACAAACTGGTGAGGGCAGCAATACTAGCGCCGGTCAACTCTCCTGAGCGCAAACGAGATCTTTTGGCGGCCGCTCAGATAGCCACGACATACGCAATCTGGATTCCGCTGGACAGCCCCGTGCAGGTGGCTCTGATTCGGAGCGACGTCAAGGGATTACGACTGAATCCGCTGGGACTGACCGGCTGGGAGAAGGTGGCGTGGTCGGGGAGTGGAGAGTAGGGGGTAGGGGGTAGGTGGTAGGCGGTTGACGGCGGTCGGCAGTAGACGGTTCACGGTTTACGGTTGGCGGTTTAGGGGGACGGCGGTAGACGGTTTACGGTACACGGTTTACGGTAGACGGTAGACGGTTGACGGTGGATTGTCGCCGGTACGCGGCTCACGGTTGACGGTGGGCCGTACGGGCCGGAAATTGCCGGTGACCTCGGTCTGCAGCACATCGCCCGGCCATGGAAGGCCGGTGCACGGCGGGCAACTCCGCTACGGCGCCAACCACTGGACTCTCCTGCAGCTGATCGAGGGGTCCGCTACTGCGCCGACGACTGGACTATCCTGCAGTGATCGAGACCACAATATGCGAAGATTCCGGCCGTAGCAACGTCGCGCTCGACTGGTTAATCTTCCCTGTGCCTAACGTTGGAACCCCGAAATTTGCACTATGGTGCTGGTAGGTGAGCTAGCGTGCCACGCAGAGCGGGTCCTGGCTTGAGGAGCAGAGCCACTCTCTGCTGTGGATCGGCTTACGATGAGCGGGCCAGGGCGGGGAGAGCTACTGCTGACGAATCTTCGTAGACCGCCAGGCTGCGTTCGACTACCTCATCCCACGTGAACCCGCGGACGGATTCTCTCGCCGCGATTCCCATGCGGCGGGCAAGAGCGTCGTCTGACAGTACGTGGCCGAGCGCGGCCGCCAAACCATTCACATCACCCGGAGGGACGAGCAAGCCGCTGCGGCCGTGGCGAACCGTTTGTTGTAGGCCGCGCGACGCAAAACCAACCACCGGACGCCCTGAAGCCATCGCTTCAAGGGCTACCATGCCAAACGACTCGTATCGAGACGGAACCGCGCACACGTCAGCGGCCGCGTAGTACAGCGGAAGCTCTTCTTGCGGGACGACGCCCCGAAACTCGACAACCTTGGAGATGTGGAGCTCTCGGGCTATCGCCTTCAAGCGAGCAAGCTCCTGTGCTGCCACACCATCACGACGGTGGTCGTTCCCTCCCACGATTACCACCTTGAACTCTGCTCCGGAACGGCTCATGGAGGTACGGCCGACGGATAGTCCTCCACAAGGGAAGTATTCGTCAGCTCCTGGTGGTTCTGCGCGGTACGAGCCGACGGATAGTCGCCCACAAGGGAAATTTTTGTCAGCTCCTGGTGGTTCTGGCCGATACGAGCCGGCGGATAGTCGCCATCAAGGGAAGTTTTCGTCAGCTCCTGGTCGTTCTGGCCGGTATGAGCCGGCGGATAGTCGCCATCAAGGGAGGTTCTCGTCAGGTCCTGGTGGTTCTGGCCCGGTACGAGCCGCGGATATTCGCCCACGAGGGAGGTTTTCGTCAGGTCCTGGTGGTACTGACCGGCACGCACGCGGGAAGCTCCTTGGAGCACCGCGGCGGCCTCGAGAAGCGCATCAACGCCCTTGGCACGGTCCATCCGGCCAACGCAGACGACGATCTTTTCGGGCCCAAGTCCAAGGGCGTCACGAGCCGACTGGGCGTCGCGGGGCGAGAATCTATCGTGGTCGACGCCTGGTGGTATGATGGCTACCGACTTGGGACGGAATCCATACACGCGCTCGACGTCGTCTATCTCAGCCCCGGTGGCAAAGACCAGGCGGGCATCGGCGCGCAACAACCGCATCTCGGCACAATCGCGTGAGGGAGAATCACTCGCGTTGGCGCCGGGCTGATACAAACGCTTCACCCGGCTCAGAGTATGAAACATATGAACCAGTGGCTGGCCGTTCGTTTTGAGGGCCTGGGCCGCGAGGCCGGAGAGCCAGTAGTGGCTGTGAATGATATCGTACTGGATGGACTCTTCCGCGACAAACTTAGCAACTTGCCGGGTGAATGGAAGAGTGTAGGCAGCAAGCTCGATCTTGTTGAGGAGTCGTTCGGGACCGGCTGGAATAGATATAAGCCTGGCGCCCGGAGAGAATGCCGTTATCGGAGGAGAGTGGCGGCCATCGCGGCGTGTGTACACGTCGACGTAGACGCCTCGAGCGGCGAGTCCCTCTGCCAGTCTCCGGACGTACAGATTCATGCCGCCGGCAGAACTGGAACCAAGGGCCGCTAAGGGCGATGTGTGATAAGAGATTATTGCAACGCGCACGGAATGGACCTCACGGTATCGATATTTTGATTTGCACTTGGTTCAGTCATCGGTGACTGAACGACGGAGTAGGGCTATGGTTCAACCCGGGCAGCCGCCACTGTTGAGGAAACGCCACAGCTTCGTTACGCTCACCGACCTGGCTGGATCGAGACTGTAACCCGCCCGTCTCGACATCCGCGGCCGCCGGCGTCCCGCAGTCAGGAATGAAGACCAACCCACACCCAGCCCGTCATGGAAGGCAATCACCCTTCATTGTCGCCTAAGAGGAGGGTGCTTAGAGGCCGTTGGGGTACGGCAGGGTTCCTGGAGAGGTGCTCCAGAGAGCGTAGCGCACCTGGCCGGACTTGCCGAAGGTGAAATCATTGATCTTCCACACGCTCCCGTATCTGTCGAACTCGACGACACCCCACCCTCCGTCGAAGCCCCACCCCTGAGTGGTGACGGCGCCGTGTTGACTGTCGGTCATAGAGAACCGAACGCATTGAGGGTGGGCACTCTGGAGCCACGTTGCCAGTAGGGTCGGCTGACCGGTTTGGCCGCCCGCTCCGTCAAAGGTGCCGTAATAGACGCCCGAGTTGTACTGGTAGTACGGCAGCTCGTTCTCGATCTCGCCGGCGTTGCCAGCCGACAGAGCACCACAGAACGTGCGGAGGAACGTTTTGAAACCGGCGGCAACCTGTACCGGGTGCTGCTTGGGCTTTGACGGTGTCGCGGTACGGCGCACCACAGGCGGGGTTGGCTGGGGAGGCGGTAAGGCCGTGGGCGTTGGCGCCGGAGCCGGCGTTGTGCCTGGAAACCCGCAGCCGGCCAAGGTCAGCACGATCACGGCTACTCCGACGAGATACCCGATACGGCGCAACGGCGTCCTCACTGCCCGCTAAAATTTGCGTTCTAGTCTACCATTGCATTTTTGGCCAGAATTCGATTGATGGCCGACAGGCGCTCCTCATCGGAGTCCGCTCGCCGGGCGGCCACGGCGGCAGTCGCCAGTCCGAGTGCCCGGTACAGGGGTTCAAGCTCGGGCGCACGGTCGACCAGCGCGCGAAGCTGAGCAGCCACCGCCTTGGCGTCCCCGCGTCCGATCGGACCCGTGAGCGCGCGCTCGAGCCCCATCTCCTCCCAGTTCCGGATCGTGCCCTCGACCAGAGGAAAGAGCGCGCGTGAGGCGGGAAGCGGGGCACCCGAGAGATTCCAGAGGTCGGAGGCCACGCCGAGCAGTCCAAGGGCATAATTCGAGGCGAATACGGCGGCGAGGTGATACACAGCGAGATCCACTTTATCGAGTCGGATAGGGGTGCCATACAAACGCTCCACGAGATCGACCAGCTCATCCATGAGAGTATCGGTGCCGTCTATCCCCCACGCGATCTCAATTGCCCGCGTAGCGCCCCCAGCGAGCGATGCCAGGGGGTGGAGCTTGCCGACCCTCGCGCCGGCCGCCGCGGCAGGCGAGAGAGGCGCCAGATCTAGAGCCCCCGCGCAATGCGCGACCGCGCTGCCGGTCAGATCCGCACCCGTGCTGAACTCGCTACACACCAGCTCGATAGCATCATCACTAACCGCGAGCATGATGAGATCAGCGGGCGGGCTCGTTTCCGAAATTTCCTGAGCAGGGACATCGAGCTTTCGTGCCAGCTCGTCTCGCGCACGAAGATGACGGCCGGCTACGGCTACGATCTCGATGTCGCACGACTGAATCGCAAGGCCGAGCGTCGAAGCAGCGACTCCCGTTCCGACTATTCTTACTGTCTCGATTGACACGAATCGGCACACCTAGGGACGAGCATGTGGCCTCTTGGCGAAGGCAATGTGGGCGCAGCGGAGGGCCATAGCCGGGACACATGCCAGAATACCAACATACCCTTTTGGGTTTTTGGATGCTATGGACGATATAATTGTGCGACACCAGGGAGGTTCCCGTGCCAGCCACCGAGCGTACCGATTTATCACCGGAAGCGGAACAACGAATTGCCGGGGTGATCCGCAGTCTGGTCGACGATCATGTCGACCGTGGGGTAGACCTTGGCAGACCATTTCGCTGTGACAGCTGTGACCGCGAACAGTCACCGCTGGGAGCTACGCAGTATGGTGCCTACGCGCTTTGCAACGATTGCTTGCTGGAGTTCACTCTGTCCTTGGCACGAGGGGAGATCGAGAACGTAGCCGAGTACATGACGAAGCGCCCCGACGAGTCGGGCAGCGGCCCGCCGGCAGAGCCGGCGACGACCAGCACCACGCGGTCTGTGACTAATCACATGACCGCCCGGGGTGACAAACTCATGCCCAGCAATGAGCCTTGCTAGAGTGGCTGCCAGCCACTCTAACCACTCCAGGCCCTCTACTCTCACCATCTCCGGCACAACTGAAGCGAATCTTGGCAGCGCGCTTCACCACGGAACCCTGGCGCGTATATTTCATCAGGGAGCTGGCTCGTGCGACCCGAGACCGGAAGCGGGCACAACCGCTCGTTTCTTCATAAAGTACTGACCCTTATCGGTGGAAAAGACTCCGTGCCGATCGACTCTCAGGTTCGCCGTCTAGAGGAGAAGCGTCTGACTCTCCAACGCGCGACGAACCAGTGGCTCTCCCTTCTTCGTGACATGGAACAGAAGGGAGAGAGCAGTCACACGACGTACGAGCGGTACTATCAGGCCTACCTCGACGCCAAGCGTCAACAGAAGCAGGTCGAGCTGTCGCTCTTCAACCTCCGTCAGGCTCAGGCAGGGTAGGTTATCGTGCACAAGGACCCGGCATCATGAACGTCGTTATCGTCGGGTGCGGCCGGGTGGGCTCCCTCACGGCCGAAATGCTGGACAAAGACGGCCATGATGTAACCGTCATCGACTGGAACGAACGAGCGTTTTCCCGCCTACCAGAGGACTTTGGGGGACGCACGCTCATGGGCAACGCGATCGAGCAAGACACGCTCAAGGCGGCCGGGGTGGATCGGGCGGATGCTTTCCTGGCGGCGACCAGTGGAGATAACCGCAACATTATGACCAGTGAAATCGCCCAAGCGATCTTCAACGTGCCCAAGGTAATCGCGAGGATAAAGGACCCGGTCCGGGCGTCCATCTACAGCGAGCTGGGCATCCAGGTCGACTGCCGGACGCTAGAGGGAGCTGTGTCAATACTGGACGATCTAGGGTTAGAGGGCAGCGCCGGCCAGTGAGCCACGATGCTCACACTCTTCGGTCGAGACGCCTCTAGATTGCCCTCAACCGGCCCGTGTTCGACACTCCCGGGAGGCGGCCCCGTTTAGCGACAGGCTTGCCGTCCACTTCTCTGATGTCCGCCGTGAACTCAATCGGCGCCGCGCGAGAAATGTAACTTCCAGCGCCGAAGCCGTCGACGGGAGCGCCGGCTAGGCGGAAGCCGCGCATACGTTCAGGTGTCATGCCTCCGCTGACGAATATCGTGACCCACTCGAAGCCGGCCAGGTCCAACTTCGCGCGCACCTCCTGGACCAACGGAATCGTGACGCCACCACGCTCAGCCGGAGTGTCGAGTCTGACGCCCTGCAACCGTTTACCAAGGGCGCGGGCGACGCGAAGACTCTCGACGACTTCGTCGTTGAAGGTATCGACCAGAACAACCCGAGGTACCTCGGCATCCATCACGGCGTCGAACGCCTCCGCGGCGGTCACCGTGTCCCCCACAATCAGGACCAAGGCGTGGGGCATCGTACCGGAGACGGTGACTCCCGCCAGATCAGCGCCCAAGACGGTGGAGCACGAGACGCACCCGGCACCGACAGCCACAGCATCCATTGTCGCGGCGACATTCGGGTGAATATGGCGGGCGCCGAAGGACACAACGGGAATCGGAGCGGCGGCATCCACGCATTCCCTAGCGGCAGTTGCCCACCCACTACTCGAGCTCAGGATACCAAGAATTGCTGTCTCGTACACACCAAACGACCGGTAACGACCCTTGATGACCATCACGACCTCATCCGGTGCACATGCCTCGCCATCTTCGATGGCGTGGATATCACCGTCGAAGCCCGCTTCGCCAAGAAGCTCCGCCACCTGCGACCCACCGGACAGTATTCCGCCGCGAGCAGGAAAGATCACCATGGAGACATCGGGATCTCGGTCGAGATACTCGAGCACCTCCATGGTGCGGGGAAAATATACGTCGGCGGTCGCGCCGCTGACAACGGCGTCCAGAAGGGGGTAGTTTTGGGGCCGGTCGGTCAGATCGTCGTGCTGGCCGCCAGCTGTGGCGGCGGCGGGGCAATGCCCATGATCTCATCGAAGGCGGGGCCTTCGATGGTTTCTTCGCGGATCAGACGCTCAGACACAGTGATCAGCTTGTCCTTGTGCTGGATCAATATGTCACGGGCTATGCTATAAGCCTTGTTGATGATGTTGCGGACTTCGCTATCGATTTCCTCGGCGACCGCTTCGCTGTAGTTGCGCTGTTCGCCGATCTCGCGCCCCAGGAACACCAGCTCCTCTTTTTTACCAAGAGCAAGCGGCCCGAGACGGTCACTCATACCGTACATCGTCACCATCTTGCGAGCGAGGTCGGTGGCGCGCTCGATATCGTTGGACGCGCCGGTAGTCACCTCACCAAAGATAAGCTGCTCCGCGGCGTGTCCCCCAAGGCTAAAGGCCAACGTCTCTTGGAACTGGGATTTCGAGTAGAGATACCGATCTTCGCTGGGAAGAAGGCGAGTATAGCCACCCATCAGTCCGCGGGCCACGATCGTGAGCTTGTGGACCGGGTCGAGGTTCGGCAGCATGCGGGCCACGAGGGCGTGGCCGACCTCATGGTAGGAGGTGATGGCCTTCTCTTTCTCGCTGATTATGCGGCTCTTTCGCTCGGGCCCCGCAATCACTCGGTCTATGGCTTCCTCGAGCTCCTTCATTCCAATGGCCTTCTTGTTCCTACGAGCGGCCAGAATGGCGGCCTCGTTCAACAAGTTGGCGAGATCGGCCGCGGAGAACCCAGGAGTCTGCTTGGCAAGCACGTTGGTGTTCACGTTCTTTTCGAACGGCTTTCCTCGAGCGTGAACTTCGAGGACGGCGAGGCGGCCGCGAATATCCGGATTGTCGAGCACGACCTGACGGTCGAAGCGGCCGGGCCGCAGGAGGGCGGGGTCCAGAACGTCGGGGCGGTTGGTGGCGGCAATAACGATGACATTGGTGTTGGTATCGAAGCCATCCATCTCGACCAGAATCTGATTTAGCGTCTGCTCCCGCTCGTCGTGGCTTCCGCCGAGCCCGGCTCCCCGCTGCCGGCCGACCGCATCAATCTCGTCGACAAACACTATGCAGGGAGAGTTTCGCTTGGCCTGATCGAAAAGATCGCGTACCCGGCTGGCGCCGACGCCAACGAACATCTCGACGAATTCAGACCCCGAGATGCTGAAGAAGGGGACGCCCGCCTCGCCCGCGACCGCACGGGACAGAAGGGTCTTACCGGTGCCGGGTGGCCCAACAAGGAGAACCCCACGCGGGATTCTCGCGCCCAGCTGGGCGAACTTGTCGGGATATTTCAAGAACTCCACGACCTCGGCGAGCTCCTGCTTCGCTTCTTCAACACCGGCCACATCGGCAAACGTCACCGTGGGTCGATTGCCGGCGAACATGCGAGCCCGGCTCTTACCGAAGGACAGCGCCTGGTTATTGCTTCCCTGAGCCTGACGCATCATGAAAAATATCAGGGCTCCGAAGATGATCAACGGCAAAAAGGACAGGATTCCGGTGAGGATGTTGCCCCACTGACTCTGCGGGGTGTTCGTGAAGTTTATGTACCCCTTCTTCAGGCTCAGGCCATATTGCGGGAACACTTCAGTGATATTCCCGGAAGGAGGCGCGGTCGTCGTGTAGGTTGTGCCGTTGAACGTTTTCAGCGTGACGGTGTCATTGCCCGTTTGAGACAACTTGTCCTGGCAGCCGGTGGCTGAAGGAGAACACCCCTTCGCCTTGAGGGCCTTGACATCCTTCTGCAACTGCCCCATCATCGCCGTTTGCGTGACGGACTTGCTGCTGGTTCCCTGGTTCTTGAATATGTTGACCGCGACGGCCAACACCAGAACCATCAGAATCAGCCAGATGAAACTATGACGAAACCACTTGGTATCCAATTGAGTTAGCTCCCGTGTGACCACGGAGCAAAAAACGAACTGCACTCCGGGTGCTCCATTGTAACAAGCGTACTTCGGCTCGAATGGCGCGGCTGGCCCGCCGCTGCCTCAAAAACAGCCGGCACCCAAGCATCTCAGGCGGTTCGGGTCATGGGCCCGAGGTCTCGACACGCACTGCCAGATGAATGACACGCGTCGTGGCCTGCCGGACACGTGAGTGTTCAGCAAGTGCGACACCGGGAACCCACACTACGCGGTCATCGGTTTTCACGATCGGAACCCGTCCGCGATCGCCGAACGGAATCCGACGATCGACGAAGATGTCCTGAAGCTTTCGAGTTCCAGCTGACCCGAGCATGCGCATACGATCTCCCGGATGCCACCTGTCGACGACTAGGTCGGCCGCCTCGTCCGCGTCAAGGTACGCATCCCAGCGAGATGCTGTCGCCACTCGTGCTCTCAGCGCATCATCGATCCCCAACCACGTGGCGCTAAACGTCAGTCCCTGGAGGCTGGCCCTGCCCGGCACTCTCAGAGCTGCCGGGCCCTCGCCCGTAGATGTGCGAAAGAGGGGTAGTGCGGCAGCGCCAGCGGGAGCAAGAGGCGCGTGAGATCTTTCTTTCGCGAGGCCTCGCACGTCGTGGGCAAGAACTTCGACAGCCCTTGCACTTTGCGGATACCCGTCATCGCCAACCGAGTCGAGACGCAGCGCATGATAGCCCACGGACGGAGGCAGGGCGTTCCACAGAGAAGGCTCGATTTGCCCTTCTCGTCGGACGATGCCGAGGGCCTCGCGGGCAGCGCGCTCCAAGAAGTCGCGATCTCGGGCGGCGCTTGTCGCGAGCTGATGCAGAGCTCGCCGGGCCGCGGGGAACGGGCCCTCAAGAAACGGGATGACTTCGTTGCGAACGCGATTGCGCAGGATAGCCGGGTCGGCATTCGAGGGATCCAGGATTACCGGGAGCGAGAAAGCCGCGCAGTAGGCCGACGTCTCATGCCGCCAGACATTGAGCAGCGGTCTCAACCGATCTCCGTCCAGGACTGCCATCGCGCCCAGCCCGGCCACTCCGGTGCCACGGAGAGTGCGCATCAGCACGGTCTCGGCCTGGTCATCGGCGGTGTGGCCGAGCGCAACCAGGCTGGCCCCCGCCTCCCGCTTCATCTCGCACAGCGCGCGTACGCGCAACCGGCGAGCCGCCATCTCCAAAGACTCTCCCGCACGACGGTTCTTCGGAACGTTCACAGAGCGGGTCAGGCAGGTGACGCCAAGGCGGCTGCAGAGCGCCCGGACGGCCTCCGCATCCTGGTCATTGTCAGTCGACAACCCGTGATCGACATGGCCAGCAACCACGGTCCAGCCCCGATCGCGGTATGTCTCGCTCGTTCCGTGCAGCAACGTCACGGAATCCTGACCGCCCGAGATCGCCACCAGAACCACACGCCGGCGTGATCCGATCGGGAAGAGCCGACGCTATGCTGCGACGAACCTTGTCCACCGCCATACGTCTTTGTCGTTGAAGGGCCCTCACCGTTGCGGTTGTGTGCCCGACGACGGCATGTTGGCCTGACTCCTAGTCCTCGACGATCCTGCGGATAGCACTGGCTACGTCCGAAGTCTGGGGCAGTATGGCCCGCTCCCCGACTGGACCATAGGCGACCCGGGCGTCCAAAGCAGCAATGCGACCGATGACCACACCGGGAAGACTCTCCGCGACTTTGGAGGCGACCACTGCGCCAAACCCACCCGTATAACGGTCCTCTTCGGCGATCAGCAATCCGCCGGTTCGGTCTACAGAGTGAAGCACCGTCTCGGCGTCCCAGCGCGCATCAACGGTCCGCAGGTCTATCACCTCCGCACTTATCCCTTCGGAGGCAAGAGTCGCAGCGGCTTCAAGCGATCGCGGGACGAGATTTCCCCAGCTGACGACGGTCACGTCGTTTCCGGTCCTGGCCACGCGGGCCGAGCCAAGAGGCACCCGGTAGTCGTCCCCAGGATAGGGAGCCTTCCTCGCATACAAGGCTTTGGGCTCCATGAACAACACGACATCGTTGCTCTCAATGGCCGTCCGAAGCAGACCCGCGGCATCCACGCCGTTGCTTGGCACCACGACTCGAATTCCGGGGATCCCGCACACCATGCCTACGGCGGACTCGCTATGCCAGAGTGCGCCTGCCCCGCCTAGATAGCCCCCGTAGGCCATCCGAATCACCATAGGAGCCACAAAGCGCCCGTTGGATCGCCAACGCATGGTCGCAGCTTCATCGACCAGCTGCTGCATGGCGGGGTTCAGGTAGTCTCGGAACTGGACCTCGACGATGGGAAGCAGGCCGGCCAGTCCGTGGCCAACCGCCGTGCCGACAATGGTCGCTTCGGCAAGAGGGCTGTTCCAGACGTGGCCTGGAAAGGCGAATTCCAGACCACGGGTCACGTGAAACACACCGCCTTTCCCAGGCAGATCTTTCGTGGGAGCGTCGGCGACATCTTCACCATAGATGACGATCCGCGGGTCCGAGGCCATCGCGGCTTTCAAGGCACGGTTGATGGAGTAACGCATCTCGATTGACTCTCCCTGCTCGGGAGACGAAGGTTCGAGTGCCTTTGACGGCGCAGCAATGACATTGGCCAGGATGGACCCTGCGTCGAGCGTTGGCTCGGCAACTGCCGCGTCGCTGGCACGGGCCACCAAACTTGCCGCCTCACGGTCAAGCCGTTCCAGTCCGGTCAGGTCGAGCACTCCATGCTCCGTCAGCAACGTCGTGAGGCGTCGCAGCGGATCTCTCCTCTGCTCATCGGCCAGGTCCTCGGGGGTCCGATATTGCTCTTGCGTATCGGTGGACGAGTGAGACATTGGGCGCGTCACGGAAGCATGAATCAGAACAGGGCCCTGACGGCGGCGCGCATAGGACACTGCCTCACGCGCCACCCGATCGGCATCGAGGATGTCGGTGCCGTCGCAGCGCTGCACGAGCATTCCTTGCTCTCGATAGTGGCAGTACATCGAAAAGACGTCGCCGCCGGGGACCGACCACGTGCGCGGGATCGAGATGGCGTACTTGTCGTCTTCGACGACAAATATAACGGGTGCCCCCGTGCGGACAGAGTGCCTCACAGCCTCTTCAATCTCCCCCTGGGCGGTGGTGCCCTCCCCAAAGGACACGTAGACGACGGAGTCGGTTTGCCACGGCTCTTCAAGAGCGACCCCAAGGCGGCCGGCACGCACCACCGCCTCGGCGAGCCCGACCGCGGGAAGGGCCTGTGACCCGGTTGGGCTGGATTCGCTGACTATGCCGAAGCTCTTCGAACCCCAATGGCTGGGCATTTGGCGACCTCCGGATGCCGGATCGGAGCCAGCCCCCACGGTCTCCAAAAACATCTCGTATGGCGAGACACCGCAGCCGAGCACAAAGGTTCGATCACGATAATACGGGAATTTGCCATCAGCGCGCTTGAGATGGCGGGCAAACGCCCACCCGAGCACCTCGCGACCAGCTCCCGCGATGGAGAACCAGGCACGACCCTGGGCCTGGAGGGTTCGCTCGCGGACGTCCATTTCGCGGCTAACCCGGGCGAGGGCGTACGCACACAGTAGATCGTAACCGCTGAGGTCGCCAAGAATTGGCTGACTTCCACCGGCGGCGCCATCACCGAGCGCCTGTCTTACTATTTCATCGTACGGTGAGAGCTCTTGCTGAGCCGTAACCATGTGATACGAAACTCCTCTGTTGACCGATATTTAGACCGCCGCTGCTGTCATAGTAACCAACAGAGCGCCACGATACGAGGGAGCGGTCAGGCGGGCACGGTCTCGAGGCCCTCGGTCTTGCGAAGAAAGCGCAGAAGTCCGTCGACATTCATGCCGTAAGGCGTAGCCAGATCGTACCGGTGGAGCTGATCCGGGCCGGCGCCGTCGGCTTGGGCCTCGGCATCACCTTCGCGACGCAGACTGTCCACGATGGCAGCGGCATCCTCTCCAGCGCTCGCGTTGGTCCGGACAAGATCGGTCCAGGCATCCAACCGGGAAACCAGGGACTCGAAATGACTATCGAGCGGCGCGTCGAAGCGGCCAAAGTGCGTCAGATAGAGATGGGCCGGCCGAAGCGCCGTCAGACGTTCGATGCTTGCTTTCCACAGATCGACGTCGATATCGGGGGGCGGTGTCGGGGGGCGTACGTGCGTCGCATTCTGCATCCGAACTCCAGCGACATCGCCAGTGAATACCGACTGGTCTGCCTCGTCATACAACGCAATGTGGTGCGACGCATGACCGGGCGTGTAGAGTACCCGAAGGCCGTGGCCACCAACCGACAGCAGCTCATTGCCGCGGAGCGGAACCACCCGCTCAGCACTCGCCGGAACGACTTCCCCCCAAAGCGGCCCCATCTGGTTGCCGTAGATCCGGGCGGCGCTGCGGAGCAATTTCGTAGGATCGATCAAATGCGGAGCCCCAACCTCATGTACGTAGACTCGGGCATTGGGCGCCCGATTTAGGAGCTGGCCGACAGCGCCCGCATGATCCAGGTGTATGTGCGTGACGACCACAGTCGTCAAGCGATCAAGGCCATTCTCTAGAGACTGGATGGCCTCGAGGAGATAGGGAAGCGTGGACGCCGGGCCGGTTTCCACGAGTCCAACCTCACGGCCGTCGTCAAATAGAAACGCAGCTATGGCACCCGTGGCGCCCTGAAAATTCAGGTCCACTACTCGGGTAGGAGCATTGAGGGGCGACACCGAGTTAGCGCCCCCGCTTGATCTCATAGAAATACGGCTGCTCGATCATCCAGGAGAAGTGATCCCACAGCTGACCTGCTCCCTCACCCTCTGGAACCTCAGAAATGACCGGGCCGAAGAAGCCATGTCTATCATGGTCGATCTCTATCGTCGGGACGCCAAAGGCGCCCATATCGACCGCCTTTTGATGATCTGCCTCGACGTCGGCCATCGTCGATTCGTCTTCCATCGCCCGGGCTACTAGCGTAGGGTCGAGCCCAGCGGCGGATACGATGGAGCCGAGGGTCGACTCGTCGCCGATGTTTTCATTCCGCTCGTGACGAGCCGTTCCTATGTCCAGGTATAGGCGATCTACAGCCTCAGGGCCTAGCTCACGGCGAGCTAACGCCATCACCCGGAATGGGGTAATGCTCATGCCGTGCACCTCCTTCAAGTTTTCGCTGCCGCTGTTGACGGCCATAAGGCTCAGGAAACGCCACTCGATTTCAAGAGGCCTGACTTTACGAGCTTCCCGCACCCACACCGAGGTACGGTAGGCCCACGGACAGATTGGATCGAAGTAGAACGTCACGTGTTGGGTTGCAGGCACGGCAACTCCTCCCCTTAGCTAAATAGAAAGCATCAATCCATGATAGTTGGCGGTGTGTGAGCTTTCTCTCCCATCCGGGCTCAGGCGCAAACTTTGCGGGCGAGATCAGACAGGGAGCGGGCGCAGGCCGCCACGTCCGAGACACTCACCCACTCGGTCACAGAATGGGCTCCTTCTCCTCCCGGCCCGAAGACGACTGTCGGAATGCCGGCCGCCTGGATAAAGGCGGCATCCATCCAGGGATTCTGTCCGACGATCGACGGCCTGCGGCCGAGAGCGGACGTGGCGGCAGCCAGGAGGTCAGCCACAACGAATGAAGTTTCGGGGACATTATAGGCATCGCGCCACAGGAATATGTTTGCCTGGGCCCGCAAAGAGCTCATCCGTTCGCCCGCCCGATGCAACGCATCTGTAACTTCAGCGCTCACCGCTGCCTGAGACTCGCCGGGGAGGGTTCTACGCTCCACCTGAAGAATGCAGGAGGCTGGGTAACTCGACAACTCCTGTCCGCCGCGGACCAACGAGGCGTGCAGAGAAGCCGTCCCCAACAGCGGGTGTACACGTCCGGTGCGAAGTCCGCCGTTCGTACGGTTCAGCTCGACTATGACCTCGCCCATCATGGCGATTGCGTCCTGGCCGAGATCCGGCCGGCTGCCGTGAGAGGCGCGCCCCGTGGTTTCGATTTCGATCCAGGCGAAACCTTTGTGGGCGATGCAAACGTCGAGGCCAGTCGGCTCGGTGACGACGGCGGCGTCCGCGGATACGGTCTGCAGAGCTCTTTGAATGCCCAGGCTGGCGTACTCCTCGTCGACCACCGCTACGACGAGTACGTCACCTCGGAGCTTGCATTCCCGCGAAAGCTCCGCAACGGCCAAAAGGATAGCGGCAAGCCCACCCTTCATATCGTACGCTCCACGCCCAAAGAGGCGATCCCCTTGGCGCGAGGGGACCAACGGATCGTCCATCCCGGCCAATCCCACGGTGTCCATGTGAGCATTTAGCAGAAGGGTGCGGCCCCCGCCGCGTCCGGGCAACCTGGCGATCACGTTAGGACGGCCACTCGCCACCTCTTGCTTTTCGACCTGGAGACCTGCCCGGTCGAGGAATGTCTCAAGGTAATCCGCAATCTCGGCTTCGCCGGCACCGCCGGGGACGAGACTAGGGTTCACCGAGTCGATCGCGACCAAGTCTGAGACTAGACCGGCTGCGTCCTCATGACTCAGCCCCATGTCATGCGAATTACTCAGCCTCGCTCAGCTCGGCGATTGTGCCTTCCAGGGCATCTTCGTATGCCTCACGGTCCCGAGAGCTGAACAGGACAAAAGTAACGTCCTCAAGAGCGGTACCGCCGTCGATGTACTCGCAGACGGTGCAGGTGGCAATTGAGGCGGCCTCGTCAACTGGATAGCCATATGCTCCGGTCCCCAATGAGGGAAATGCAATCGAGCGGGCGCCGACCTCATCGGCCAGCTCCAAGCTCCTTCGGTAGGCGCCGGACAAGAGGGCAGGCTCGTTATGCGTGCCACCCGCCCAACGCGGAGCAACAGCGTGAAACACATGAGCTGCCTTGAGGCGACCGGCGCCGGTCGCAACGGCGCTCCCCGTGGCGCAGCCGTCAAGACGCCGGCATTCCTCCATGATCGCCGGTCCGCCTACCCGATGAATAGCTCCATCGACGCCACCACCCCCAGCCAGATGCGCATTCGCTGCATTGACAATGGCATCTGCTTTCTGGTCGGTGATGTCGCCTTCTACGATACCGATCCTGACACCCCGATACTCCGCCCGCACATGAGACTCCGTGGAATTCGACATAGGCTATTTTATGAGAGTCAGCGACGCGGGACCTGCCGTAGGCTTTTCTAGGGTCGAACGGATGCGTTCGCGCGCTCTCGGGCCGACAGCCGCAGTCGATCTCGCGACTGGCATAGACGAGACTGGACTGGAGATGGAGGGTTTGTGGAAGGCGAACGTACTAGTAGCGTATCTCTCTCCGACATTGAATCGGCAGCCGAGCGAATCAAGCCGCACGCCATAGTCACTCCGTTGCTGCGCCAGCACGTGCTTGATGCACCGGACGCCAAGGCCTTTTATCTCAAAGCCGAGAATCTGCAGAGAACGGGCGCATTCAAATTCCGCGGGGCGTTCAACACCCTGGCATCACTCAGCGTGTCGGAGAGAGAGCGCGGGGTAGTAACCTCGTCCTCCGGAAATCATGGACAGGCAATTGCCGCCTCGGCTCAGATTCTCGGGATCGACGCCACCGTTGTCATGCCGGAAAACGCCGTGGTGACCAAGGTCGACGCGGTGCGTCGATTCGGAGGTACCGTCGTCTTTGCCGGAACTACCTCGTTGGAAAGAGAAGAGGTCGCTCAATCAATCGGGCACACGGACGGTGGAGTTGTTTTGGGATCGTTTGACGACGCCAGGATTATTGCCGGTCAGGGAACGGCCGGCCTCGAAATCATGCAGCAATGCCCGGATATCGATGTCGTGATTGTTCCGGTTGGCGGCGGTGGCTTGATTTCAGGTATCGCAAGCGCCGTTAAGGAGATAAATCCGACGGTGAGAGTGATCGGAGCGGAACCCAGCGGCGCGAGCGACGCATATCAGTCTCTCGAGGCACGGGAAATAATCACGGTAACCAAGATCGACACCATCGCCGACGGGCTGCGAACCAGCAGAATCGGCAAGCTCAACTTTGCCATCATGTCCCGACTTGTTGACCAGATAGTGCTGGTCGACGATGACGAGCTGAAAACATCGATGCGCCGACTCGCGGAGCAGTCAAAACTCGTCGTGGAGCCCTCGGGCGCCATCGCGGTCGCGGCAGCGATATCGGACCGGTTTGATTTCTCGGGATTGAACGTGGCGGCTGTGATAAGCGGAGGCAATGTCGACCCCAGATTGTTCGTAGACATCGTAGGCCAGGCATGAGTTGGGAGCCTCAAAGACCGGGACGCTCGCGGATCACGGAGCGGGGATAATCCTCGCCGGCGGCTTTGGCGCAAGGATGGGCCGCGACAAAGCCAGCATCGAGTACCGGGGAGAGTCGCTGCTGTCGCGAGCCGTTCGAGTCGTGCGCTCGGTGATGAGCGAAGTCATCGTAGTGGGGCCCGAATCGAGGCAAGCTTTAGTCGACGCACCAGTCGTCAGCGATATCTGGCCGGGCGGCGGCCCTCTCGGGGCGGTGGTTACCGGACTCACCTCCGTCAATGCGGAATCTGCGTTTGTCGCGGCGTGCGACTTACCGCTGCTCGACCCGAACATGGTCCGATACCTCACGGACCTGGCAGCACGCAACACGTCTGAGGCGGTGGTTCCCATCGTCCGCGGTCGGCCGCAAGTGCTGCACGCGGTTTACAGGAGGTCCGCTGCCCCTCGCCTGAGGCTGGAGATGGAGCGCGAATCGGGAAGGCAGCAGTCTTTGCAACGAGCAATCGGGCATCTGACCGTGATGTTCGTGGGCGAGGACGAGCTTCGGCAGGTGGATCCGAGCTTGGGCTCGTTTCTCAATGTCAACACTGAGTCTCAGTGGCGAGAGTTCGTGACAAGCCAGCCATGACTTGACAGCCCATTCATGTCGATACCGACACGGCGAAGTACGAGAAAAAGTTCTCAGTTTTCAGTTGTCAGTTGTCAGTCCCAGCGACCGCGATCACACGGGCGGTGAAAATCGGCACGGTAGACGCCGGGTAGGATGGCCTCGCCATTTTCGGGTTTGGTTCTCGGGCGGCGAGGGTGCAGTCTGCCTACCGCGACGGCAACACCACGCCTTCGCGTGTCAGGGGTTTTGGCGCGAAGTCGAGGAAGTCGGCGGCGACCGGAATGTACTCGATGCCGTCGAAGGCGCCGTTGGGACCAAACCGCGCTTGAGACCCATGAATGTGTCCGTACACGCACAGCTCGACGCCTGCCGACTGCAGGATGTCGACGAAGGGTGTCGACCGTTGAGCCGGGAAGAATGGCGGATAGTGGAAAGCTGCAATAGTCGGCAGAGAAGGATCGCGATCGGCAATCGACAGCTTGAGTCTCTCCGTTTCGCGATGAAGCAATTTGGCGTCCGTTTCAGTCCATTCGATGGCTCCGGGAACCGGGGAGCCCTTAACTCCGATCACGTTGTATCCCTCGACCGTGATCGCGTTGTTATGCAGTAGCTCCATGTTGGGTGGGAGGACCCGTCTCACCTTAGTAGTGGCGTCACTCGACCACCAAAAGTCATGATTTCCACGCAGGAGTATCTTCCGGCCGTTCCAGCCGCCAATCCTTCTCAGCGTCGGCAACGCCTCGTCGAGCCTCATTGCCCAGTCGATGTCACCGGCCACGATAACGGTGTCTTCCGACCCGACCAGGGCGTTCCAGCTGTTCTCGATACGGTCCACATGATCACGCCAGTGTTCACCGAAGACCGACATCGGTTTACTTGGAGCACCGGTTATCGGATCGAGTGGCGACGCGTGGATATCGGCGATGGCCCAGATGCTCACAGCACCCCACGGGACTCGATTGGAAGCCTGTGGCCGCCGGCGTTACAACCAGCGTGGGTTTCGGTCAAGAGTTTACATTTAGAGATAGTGGCAATTTCTAGGGAGTGGTAATGTCCCATTTAAGATCGCAAAAAGCGCAAGCGACGAACAACGTCCCCACGATGATGGCGGTTCGGGCGCACCCAGACGACGAGTGCTTCACGGTTGGAGGATGCTTCGCACGGTACAGCGACCTGGGGTACCGCACGGTACTCGTCACGTGCACCGGTGGCGAGAATGGTGAAATCGTCGATCCCGAGCTGGACACCGAGGAGGTGCGTGCCAATCTCGGGGAAGTTCGCATGGCGGAACTCGAGGCCTCATGCCAAATACTCGGAGTGACCACCCTGGAAATGCTGGGATATCGGGACTCAGGAATGGCGGAGACTCCAGAAAATGACGATCCGCGCTCGTTCAACAAAGCAGATCTCGAGGAGGCCACCGGCCGGCTCGTCCGTCTGATACGGAAATACAGGCCCCAGGTGCTCATCACGGACAATGAGGAAGGCAGCTACGGCCATCCTGACCACATCATGGCCAACCGTATCACGGTTCACGCCTACGACAAGGCGGCCGACGAGGGCTACCGACCCGAGCTCGGAGCTCCGTTCCAAGTCCAGAAGCTGTACTACACCGCATGGAGTGTGGGCCAGGTTCGCGAGCTGTGGCGGCGCATGAAGGCGCTTGGACTGGAGCTGCCGTGGCGCAGGGACGGGGAGGATGCCGATACCGAGCCCACCTGGGGTTTACCGGACGAAGATGTCGGGGCTATTGTCGACGTGCGAAACGAACTTCCCCGAAAGACGAAGTCGCTCCTGGCGCACCGAACGCAGATAAAGCCCGATCTCTGGATGCTTACGCTACCGGAGCAACTCCAACTCGACTTTCAAGGGTACGAAACATTTCAGCGGGTTCGATCTGAGCTGGGCATTGAGGGTTTGGAGGATGACTTGTTCAATGGCGTCATGGAAGGAGATGTCGAGTCAGTGGCCTGACATGGCGCCTCGAACAACTTCCGAGCCGCCAGACAGCCGGATGAGAGAAACGTGTTAGCCAGGAAGTACTGTTGTTCTGATCGTCTCCGCGACGTACGACAGTTGCATGACAGAGAAAAGGGAGCCGCGCACCCCTCGTCAGGCTTTGGAAACTCTTGACGACGTAGCGAAGACCGTGGACGGGCTGCCCGCATCTCCAGACCCAGAACTGGTCGAGGATCTCGTACAACAGGCGGACGAAGCATTGGAGGCCCTGAAGCGTGAGTACGTGGTCGACCCTAAACGGGGACGACGCCACCGGTTGAGGCAGAGGTTTTCCTAGCGCAGGTGTTGTTTAGAGAAGAGTGACGAGCCGCGCAAGCATGGCTGTGCGCGGGATGATGCTGTCAAGCTCGACGTACTCGCGGTCACTGTGCGCTCCACCACCAACGGGACCCAGTCCGTCGAGCACGGGTGTGCCGACCTCGGACGCATATGCTCCATCCGACCCACCCCCTGTAGACGTATCGGCGAGGGAGAATCCGAGCTCGTTCGCTGCCAGTATCGCTGCATCGACGAGCCGCTGCGATTCTTCCGTCTTCTCCATCGTTGGCATGCCCAGCTCTTTTTGAAGGTCGAAGGTGATGTCTGGAATCACCGACTCGCTGAGAAGAGTCGCCACCGCGGTCTCGAAGATCTCCACGTCCTGCAAAGCGGCAACCCGCAGATCGACGACACAGGACGCCTCAGCCGGCACGGTGTTGGCTGCTGTCCCACCAACAATAATGCCGGGATTGATCGTCAGGCCGGGCCGCATTCCGTTGAGGCGCCACAGCTCGACGATGCGCTCCGAGAGGGCCACCACAGCATTGCGACCGGATTCGGGAGCGACACCCGCGTGTGACTCGCGGCCGTGCGCTGTCAGCGTATAGATGACCACTCCCTTTCTGGCGCTCACGATGTCCCCGTTTGCCCGTGCTGCCTCCAGACAAAACACTGCATCAGCTTGCCGAGCGCAATCTCGAATCAACTCGAGTGAGTGGCGAGGTGGTGCTTCCTCATCCGAGTTACACAGAACGGTGATTGTGCCAAACCGGTCAAATTCCACATCGGATAGCGCCGCCACAGCATAGACCGCACTAAGAAGGCCGGACTTCATATCAGAAACTCCAGGTGCGAGCGCCCGATTGCCTTCAATACGAAAGGGGCGGGAAGGCGCCGTGCCGACCGGGTACACGGTGTCGCTATGACACAGCATGAGGACGTTTGGCCCTCCTGCTCCGTTGAACTTTGCGACCAGGTCGTTCCCGGCAGTGGAGTTTTCGATCACCTGCACTTGGCCACCGAAGCCCCGCAGTCGCGCGACTACGACATCCACCGCCCTATCGATGCCCGACTTGTTGCTGGTTCCGCAGTCTAGGGCGGTCAAGGACCGTAGATCCTCAACATAGCTTTCATATCGGGCTTCAACCGCAGAGCGCAATCTCTCGGCAAGTCCATTCGCGATCGTCATTTGCTTAGCACCTCGGATAGTTGTCAGTTGTCAGTTTTCAGTTTTCAGTTCCAGCGACCGCGATCGCCCGGGCATGGAAGCTGGCCATAGTAGGGCGATGATGATCGCCCTGGAGGATCCTGAAGGAGTTTTCGAACTTGTTTTCGTACGGGCCAATTCAATTCGCTCGTCATTCATTTTTGTCGTTGTCGCTGACCCGCGTGCCAGCTCCTTGCCTGCCGCTTTCGTCGCAGGCATTACAAGTGAACACTATGACCTCGGGGGCGTGGTGTCCAGATCGAAGCGGTGGAACGCTCAATCTACATCACCAGCTTGAGCCTGTGCGGCTCTTATGGCAGAAGACAGGTGCACGAGTATCCTTGCCGTTAGTCCCCATACTGTTGCGTCCGGCAAGCGAATCGAGTAGATCGTGTCGTGGGCGCTGCCTTCGGGCGCCGGCTGTTCAACCACATTGCCCGGCACCGTCAGTACCGAAACCGGCATCTCCACAACGCGCACCACCTCCGAGGCATTTAACGTCAGCGACGGTTTGACCTCGCACCATGCCACAAACGGGGACACGATAAAGCCGCTCACCGCCGCGGCCACTGAGGGCAGCCGACCGGCGATCACAAGGTCTGCCCGATGTATGCCAATCTCCTCGTGGGCCTCTCTTATCGCCGTTTCGACCAATGAGGCGTCGACGGCATCGCGAGCCCCACCGGGCAGTGCAATCTGACCGGGATGGTTACGTTGGTGGACGGGCCGTTCAATCAACGGAATGGACAGCTCCCCATCGACTGGATACAAAATTGCCAGGACGGCGGCCTGGCGGAAATCACAGGATTGGACCGGGTCGATGGAGGCGGGCTCGAGCTCCGCTGCCAGCAGGTCAAACGAAAGGTTCATATCCGGTAAAGATGTTAGATCACCTGTTTAATCTGGTTGACTCAGCCGTATTGCGAGGGCTATAAATAGGCCACCCCCCATTCAGCAGAGAATCGGCGAGATGGTGGTTTTCTGCCCATAGACGCTCCGGAAGGAGTAAGTGTGATGGTCGAAGAACGTCCTCTGGCGCAGTATGTGCGGCGGCTGAGGGAAGGCAAGCACATGTCCCAAGCCGACCTGGCCCGCGCTACGGGACTATCTCGGACGTACATCAAGGCCATCGAGGATGGGGTGGCAAAGGAACCGTCAGCTCGCACCATCGGCCTGCTGGCTAGGGCGCTGGACACGGACCTCATCGAAATTATGCAAGCTTCAGGTGCTCTGCCCGCCAATTATTACGAGTCGCCAATTGAGAACGACAAGGACCTCACGATGTACCTGCGTCGGCAAAGGAAACTCAGTGAGGAGTCGGTCTCGACCATCATGAGGGTCATCCATCTTTCGGAGCTCGACGAGCAGGTCCGAAGCTCCTCAGGCGGCCAGAAAGCTCGCGACAGCGAGGTCGTCCGATAAGCTATCTCTATCCTGCCGTCAGAGGCGACAACAGCCAGTCGCAGCTGTAGCGGGAACCTGACGGTGCTACGTGAGCGACGCCGGCGGTGTGAAAGGTCAATACCCTGGAGTCAGGATCACCGGTGAGCAGAAGGGCCGCCATCGCCTCCATAAAGGGATTGTGCCCGACGAGCATCACGGAGGCAGGCCGCTCCCCTTCCAAGCGATCCCTCACCAAGGCTATATCCGATCCCGGAATCAAGTCGGGAACCTCCCTCAGCGGAGCACCTAGCGCCGCGGCGAATATCTCGGCAGTCTCGGCCGCCCGTCGGAGCGGGCTGTGCTCGATGCGATCGACGTGAATGGCAGAGCTGCGCAGCCGATCTGCAACCCTTCGAACGCTCTTACGTCCTTCCTCGCTGAGGGCGCGGGCAGCATCGTCGGCGCCCGCCACGGCACTCCCGTGGCGGACCAGATAGATCTCCACTAGCAGCGCGGCTCCGGAGCGTAACTCCATCCTCGCCGCCTCAGCGCCGTTGAATGGTCTGAAGGTCATTTTCCAGCGCCTGGTTAGCTACTCCGTTCCACTGAGCATTGAGGATGCCGTTATTCGCGACCTCGTCTTTGGCATTCGTGCCGTTGAGGGCCCAGATGTCCCAGCCCACGTTGGGATGGTTGCGGAGAAAGCGCAGGAAGAAGTGAAACCACTGAGCTTGATTACCCGGCTGCTGGTCGTCAATACACCACATGTGGTCAGTGCACGTACCCATCTCGCCGATCCAAACGGGGGCCGCATACGAGGCTTTGGGGTTGTTGACTATAAATGCCCACTTGCTATCCCAGACCTGTTTCATCGACTGGTACGTCATTCCGGGAAACCAATAGAAGTCGACTTTCATAGGTCCGTACTCGTGAGGAGAGTAAACGAGCTGGTGAGGGACCTTGAACACCACGGGGTAGTTTCGCACAGGCGATAGGATACCCGCCCACCAGTATGAATCGACACCAGACGGTCGTGACGAGTCGGGGTAGAGCTGCACGCCCTCCACAAACATCAATAGATGAGGATTTACCGCCAGAACGGCGTTACCCGCCGCCTCGGCGGCAAGCCTCCAGTCGGAGGCCGGGTTATCCACGCCAGTGTACGGATCCGGACCCCACGTCGAACCTTGATTTCGATAGGTGTTCAAGGACCATGGGCCCGGTCCAATAGTATGGGGCTCATTTCTCAAATCAAAGCCGATGACGGCATCGTTGTTGCGATAGCGCCGAGCCAGGGTCACCCAATCGTGAATCCACGCGGACTGTGGGTATTGCTGGGTGTACCACAAACCCTCTTGCAGTGAACCGATGTTTTGATCCGTCGCCGCAGCGGATCTCTGGTCATCGATGATGATCTTCAGGCCGATCTGGTGGGCGTAGCCTGCAATTGCGTCGAGAACCTGTAGTGCGTGCTTTCCACGGAACTGGGGATTCTTTGCTATGTACTGGGTGACGATAGGATTCTGCTCAACCATCTGATTGGAGATGGCTAGTCTGATCGTGTTGTATCCCAGCCGCTTGGTCAGATCCATGATTTTCTGATAGGGCTGGAAGTCGAGGCCGGAAGGAACCCAATGCGTCGTCTCCATGCCAAACCACGTGCCGCCGCTGATCCTAAGCGGCCGGTTGTACGAGTCCACGATCTCGGTGCCTTGGGTGTGCCAGAACCCGGTCCCGAGGGGGGGAAGAGGCTTCTGAGTGGCCGTGGCGGTCGGACGAGGGGGGGCCGTCGTGTGGGCCGCAGTGCCACACCCTATAGCGATCGCAGGGAGCGCACAGCCGAGCAGCAGTGAGCGCGCCTTGTTTGATTTACCGATCCTGCGTATCCCACGACGAAGCGGATTGCTCCGGCCTTGAGACGCGTTCACACGTCCATCAGTTCCTGACTCGACGGGACTGGTTGAGAGACGCCGACCGCCCGCCCCGTGCCGCTTGATTCCCGTACTCAGCTTCATCGAGTAACGCGCGCGAAGGGCTTGTAGCAGCTCGGCTTGTTTCGCAGCTCGGAACCCCGGGCCGCCAATAGGGAGGGGGGTTGGAATGAGAATCGGCTGCGTAGCTTTGCCCACGTCTGCGACTCGCTGAGTGCCGCACCCGGATACGGCAACGAGTAGTAGCCCAACGAGTAGGCCGGGTATCCGTCTTTGGCCGAACCGAAGTGGCTGCCCGCCTCGACATGATCTGTGTTCATACGTATGAGTACCCACTTTTCTAGCTTTTCAGTTTTTTCACGAGGCGATCCGCCTCTCGCCAGGCTTCGTCGCCGGCCTCAGGAGGCAAGGTACCCTCGAGCACCATCTCGGTGAGAGCAGCCTTGACATCCGCAATCCAAGGACCTGGCCCCCTGCCATAATGCTCCATCAGCTCCTCACCATTCAATGGGCTCCTGATCTCAGGGACCTCCTCACGCAACCGCTTAAGCCTTCGCTCAAGGGCGTCGAACTTCGGGGCGTTCCATACCGGCCCTTCAGTGTGGCCCGCGGCGTCGGCTCGTGCCAACTGCATGGCGCGCTCGAAGTTGGGGCCAAGCCGTTCCTCGAGCCGGCGTACCGCACCGTCAGACCACGCAGACGAGTAGGAGTGAAGCTGCATGTGGGTTTCCACGAGCGTGCCAACTGAATCGACGAGATCACGTGAGAACTTTAACGAGGTCAGCCCCTGGCGGGCGAGTGAGCCTCCGACATCCTCATGTTTGTAGAAGCGGATGCGGCCGCTGGAGTCGAAGCTCCTAGTGTCGGGCTTGGCTACGTCATGGAACAATGCCGCCCAACGCACTATCTCGTCAGGAGGAACTCCTTCAAGCACCCGCATAGTGTGCTCCCACAGCGACAGTGGATGGCTCGGACCGTGGTCCGGCATTTGGGTCAGGCGAATCAACGGGGGGACCGCGACCGCCAGCAAGCCGCTATCGCGCAGGAGCTCCATCGCTCGCCGCGGATTCTCGCCCGTCAGCATATGGTTCAGCTCCATCGCCACGCGCTCTCGAGAGATCCGATCGAGTGCCGGCGCCTCAGAGACCATGGCGCTCCAGGTGACCGGCTCGATGTCTAGACCCAGTCTGGACGCGAATCGTACTCCTCTGAGGAGTCGTAGAGGGTCTTCACTGAACCGTTCAGTGGGATTCCCTACAGCGCGAAGGACGCGTCGTGAGAGGTCAATCTGCCCTCCGTAGGGATCGATTATCTCCTCCATCATTGCGCCTCTGGCCAAAGCATTGATGGTGAAGTCCCGACGGCTGAGGTCTTCGTCCAACGTGCGGCCGAAGCGCACTATAGGTTTGCGCGACTCCGGCGTATAGGTCTCGCCTGACCTGTAGGTAGTGATCTCCGCGCGCGCTTCCCCGGCGACCAGCCCGATCGTTCCGAATTTTTCTCCTACCCGGTAAATCGCAGCCTGTGGAATCGACCTCAGGATCTCAACCGTCTCCTCGGGAAGCGCATCGGTTGCGAAGTCGAGGTCTGGGGTCGGCAGGCCCAGAAGCTCGTCTCGAACGGCTCCGCCCACGACGAAGAGCTCGTGGCCGGCGGCTTCAAACGCCAGGCTCAGCGACAGCTCGAGGTCCCGCGAATACGACGATCCTGGCTCGCCGGTGACCTTATTGTCCAACTCAGTACTCTTCCAGGAACGACAAAGCTAACCGGTTGAAGTCGTCGGACGCTTCCTCGTGAACGAGATGCCCGGCCGTGTCGAAGACGACAAGACGCGAATCTGGAAGAGCCTGTTCCAGCCGGCGAATGTTCCTCAGTGGGACAGCCTGGTCGTATCCTCCAGCCGTGATCAGGACTGGAGCGGTCACGCGGCCAAGGATATCGCTCAGAGGACGGTCGTCGCGCGAGCGTATCAGGCCGAGGATTGAGTCAGCGGTTCCCTTGACTCGCACGGGGCGAAACATCGACTCCCTCATCTCATCAGACACCGTATCAAGCTGAGAGCCGTAGGCACCCGCCAGCATCCGCTCCAGAGACGCGGGGTTAGCCAGGGCGTAGTAGTAGACAGTGCGCGCCAACGGGCGGCCCAACACTGGTGTTTGAAGCACCACAGGTGCCCAGCGCCAACGAGACCTCCAATAGACGGCCGGCGCCGACAAAACCACTGCCCGGGTAGCCGTTGGAAAGTCCGCGGCAAACCGCAGGGCGACGCCACCGCCGAGAGAGTGACCGACCACCACAGCCGGTTCGGCTTCGCCCATCGCTTGAAGAAAACCATGCACAATACTCGCTTGGGCCTGACGGCCGAACACGGGACGACTAGTGCGAGCGGAGTATCCAAACCCGGGCAGGTCGATGGCATAGACGCGATATCGCTTCGCGAACGGGTCAAGGTTGCAGCGCCAGGAATACGTAGAGCCTCCGAATCCATGAACGAAGATCAGAGGAGCTCCCGAACCAGCCGCTTCATAGTGAATCGACAGACCGTCGACTGTCACATGTGATCCGCCTGGAGCGTCGCGCACCTGATCCAAAGCTTCGAGCCGGCGAATGCGGTACTCGGCGTAGATCACGGGAGTAACCGCTGACCCCGACAGTGCTGCTAGTGCCCATTTCGCGGCCCGGGACACGCTAACCTACCTTGATCCCAAAGACCTGCAAGACGGTGATGATCAGGTAAGCGGTCGACAGAAGAATTATCACTGCGATCGTCACCAACGCTATGGCGTTGTAGGTGATGCCGTTGCGAAAATCACCCATGATGTCGCGGTCGTTCACCAATCGCAGGATTGCGATCAGGATGATCGGCAGGAGTAGCCCGTTGATGACCTGAGCAAGGATGATGAACTGGATGAGCGGCAATCCCGGGATCAGCGTGATCAGAGCCCCAGCAGCCAGCAAGAATCCAAAGATGCCGTAGAAGATCGGGGCTTCGTCCACCTTGTTCTCAACCCCGGTCTCGAACCCGAATGCCTCGCCAATGGCGTAAGACGTCGAGATTGGCAGAATAGCGGCGGCTAGCATCGACGCGCCGAACAATCCGGCAGCGAACAGTGTTGAGGCAAACTGGCCTGCAAGTGGCTGGAGTCCGACTGCTGCTTGAGCGGCCGTGGTGATCGCCTTACCATGGCCGGAGACGTAGATGGTCGCGGCGGTAGAGATCATGATCGCGGCAGCAATGATGTTGGCAAAGACGGAGCCAAAGACTACTTCGGCGCGCTCGTAACTGTACTCTCTCGTGGTCACACCCTTTTCGGCAACAGCCGACTGAATGAAAACCTGCATGTACGGAGTAATCGTGGTGCCTACCAGCGCGACGACCATCACGAGGAAAGCGGCCTGACCCTGGAAGGAGGGAACAAACCCACGGGCAACCTCGTGCCAGTTCGGCTTTGACAGCCACGCCGAGATCACGTAGCCGAGAAATGGGATGGTCATGATGAGGAAGACTCTTTCGGCCCGTTTGTAGGAGCCGCGGGTGACCAATAGCCACAGGAACAGGGCCATAGCGGGGACCGTTATGTACTTAATCCAACCGTTCTGGTCCTGATGGAAGAGCAGCTGGGTGCTGGCAGCGATGCCCGCGAACTCCGAAATCACCAGCAGAAAGTTGGCGGCGGCGAGGGTAGCCATTACGAAGGTGGTCACCCTCAAGCTGAAGTTTTCGCGGACGAGGTCGGCCAGTCCCTTCCCCGTCACTGCCCCCATCCGGGCGGACATTTCCTGGACGACGATCAGGCTAATCAACAGAACCGGCAGAGTCCAGATTAGGCTATAGCCGAACTGGGCTCCGACTGAGGAGTATGTGGAAACGCCTCCGGCATCGTTCCCCGCATTCGCCGCGATCAGACCCGGACCTAGTACCGCAAGCCAGACCAGCAAACCCCGCCTGGCCCGTTTGATGGACGGGCGCGAGGACCTTCTGGCCTCGGGAGCAGACGTAGTTGCGGGTTGCACGGGGTAAACAATCGATTCCGCGACTCGCCGAGAGCCGCATGTTGGGGTCGTCGGTTAGATTGGGACCTGCTTTAGCAGGGCTGGGGTCAGGTTCGGTCATTAGCTAAAGACACGCGGAACTTTACTCCGAAACTGGTCGGGAAGAAGAATCTCCATAGCATCATCGACGGTTACGATTCCGAGTAGATGGAGGTCGGAATCAGTTACCGGCAGAGCCAGCAAATTGTACTCTGACATGATTCGTGCCGCCTCTCGGGCGTCCTCTTCGGGCTCCACGGTTTGGAAGTCAGTCGTCATAAACTCACGTATTGGCTCGTCCAGCGGGGCCAACAACAAGTCCCGCAGAGTTGTCACTCCCAGTAATTGCTCGGACTCTAGGTCGTCGACGACGTAGATGTAGTAGATCACATCGGGAATGTCCTCCAGGGTGCGAATCCAGGCAACCACCTGCGACGCGGTCATGGTGTCAACCACAGCGACGTAGTCCGTGGTCATCAGACCTCCGGCGTCGTCCGGCTGATACTGCAACAGCTCCTGGACTTCGGCGGCCTCCTCTCGATCCATACGGGAGAGCAAGTCGAGACGCCTCTCCTCAGACAGCGCCGCCAGCACATCTGCGGCATCATCAGGGTTCATCTCTTCAAGAATGTCGGCAGCCCGCTCCTCATCCATTCCCTCGAGGATGTCGGCCTGGAGCTCCTCGTTCATTTCCTCCAGAGTGTCGGCCGCGACTGCATCGTCGAGAGCCGACATGATTTCGGCGCCCTGATTCGTCGAGAGGTCCTCGACGATGTGAGCAATGTCGACCGGATTGAGCCTGCTGATCTTGCGGTGTGACGTCTTCAGCTTCACTCCGGGGCTGTCGTGCGCAAGCTGCTCGATGTCCCGCCAGTCGATCACGGCGCCCGGTTTCACGCGCGGCCTCATGGAGGACGGCAAGATTCTACGAAGAAGAGCCGGGGCAGTGACGTCGAGGCCGATGAGGGTCAATCTGCCACGGCCCTGTGAATCCTGTCGGTACCACAGGCGAAGGTCGTTAGCCCGCACAACGCGGCGACCACGCACATCCACCACTTGCTTGTCTAGTACGTCCTTCAGGAGAAGCATCTCTCCTTCGCGCCGTTGAAAAGGCTGCAAATCAATGGTGGCGGACGCAAGCAAGAAACCTGACTCAGTCAGGCGCTCGACATGTTCCCAAGGGATGTAGAACGACTTCCAGTAGGATCGCGTGACCAGCCCTGAAACGGGAGGATAGGACTCCCGACCGACCCTGACCACGAGGTCGCGCACTTGGGCGATCTGCTCGCCGTCCTGCGTGCTGATCGGTTTCCCGATCAGGTCGGACAGGTACCAAATGTCGGCCGCGTCGCGCTGGTGATCAGTCGCTAACGACGGTTTGGTTTTGCTCGCGAAGGAATTGTTGGACATAATACGGTCCCAGAGCTGATTTTCCGGACGAGCCGCTGCCCTTCCAGCCGCCGAAGGATTGAACTCCCGGCCACGCGCCCGTAGTCGCTCCTCCCGCCCGATTTACATACAGAACGCCCGCTTGCATCCGTGTCAAGAACTCAGTTTGCTCCTGTTCATCGCGAGTGAAGATGCCGGCGGTGAGGCCAAATTCACTGGCATTAGCCAGATCCAGCGCCTCGTCGAGCGAGCTGACCCCTGCCACCACCAGGAACGGGAGGAAAAGCTCCTCGTAGAAATACTGATGGTCCTTAGGCAAACCGTCAACAATCGTGGGCGCGACAAAGTAACCATGCGCCATATCCCCCTCGCTCAGAGTTCGCCCACCGGTCAGTACCTGGCCGTCGCGACCGGCCACCGCAGACGCTTCCTGGAACTTCTCGTACGCGCCACGGTTGATGACGGGGCCCATGAACGTCTCGGCTTTGGTCGGGTCTCCGACCACCAGGCTATTGGTGTAGTCCACCAGTCGGTGGACAAACTCATCTTTGATCGCGTTATGCACGTAGACGCGGGAGGCAGCGCTACATTTCTGTCCCGTATAGCCGAAGGCAGCTCGCGCAGTTCCTACGACGGCCTTGTCGAGGTCGGCGCTGTCCATGATGAGAACCGGGTTCTTTCCGCCCATCTCGGCAATGGTGGGGCGGGGGAAGTCGAGAATCGACTCACGCAGTATCCGATACCCCACTTCCTTCGAGCCGGTGAAGACGATGCCGTCGACATCCCTACTGTCGATTAACGCCTGACCAACGTCCGAGCCGCTACCGGTCACGTAGTTGATGGCCCCGACGGGCAGCCCCGCCTCGGCGAGCATACGATACACGAAGAGTCCCGTATAGGGCGTATCGGTGGCGGGTTTGAGCACGACGGTGTTGCCGGCAATGAGGGCACCGGCTATCATGCCGGTGGTCAGGGCTACCGGGAAGTTGAACGGCGCGATCACCGCCCAAACGCCATACGGACGCAGAACGCTATGGTTGACCTCGTTGGGGTCCACCTGGTTCATCTTGATGACGTAGCCCTCGTGTTGTTCGATCTGATCGCTGTATGTGGTGATCAGGTCGGCCGCTTCCTCGACCTCACCGACCGCCTCAAGCCGCGTCTTGCCTGCTTCAATGCTGAGCAGTGCAGCGAGCTCGAAGCGGTTTCGCCGAAAATTCTCGGCTGCCTGTCGCATGATGCGGACGCGGTCCTGATACCCCATGCCGCTCCACACAGGAAAGGCCTTGCGAGCCGCGGCGATGGCCTCTCGAGCCTGTTCCGCTGAGGCATGCTGAAAAGAGCCCAGCACCAGTGTGGTGTCGTTGGGGCTGGTATCTTCCGAGGTATCACCCACGTTAACTGCCTGACCGTCAATGAAGATCGGGTGCGTTTGCCCGAGCTCAGACCTCACTTTTGACAAGGCGAGATCGAAAGCGCGGTTGAAGGCTTCGGCTTGATCCACCGACATCGTGGTGTACGTGACTTTCGGGATTTCTTCTTGTGCTACCACTTCGTCCTCCAGAATAGTTAGGCAAGGAACGTCCCCTCAGCCCGATGATATCGCTCTGCGGGTAAGAATCTACGTCTAGCCCGGTCGGAGGTCGCAGTCTTTGATCACAGGAGTAGCCTACATAACATCGCGAAGCGCCGATTAAGACTCGCCCGTGACGCCACTGAGCTTAGAGAATGCCGGGATCTAGCCCCAAAGGGCCTACCGAACTCGGCTAAAGCTCCACGTCGTGCGCGGTACTTTCCTCCTGGCTGGCGCTTGTAATCCGGATGAACCGCGCGCGACAGCTCAGCTGGTCCAAAGATCGAGCGCCGAGGTAGCTCATACCGGAACGCAGACCTCCCACCAGTTGAACAAGCACATCGGATACGTCTCCCTTATATGGGACCATTCCCTCAACACCTTCTGGGATAGCATCCTCGAAGCTGTCTTCGCCCTCCCATCCGGGCTTCTCTCGACGACGTCTGTCCATTGATGCGCCGACCGAAGCCATGCCCCGAGACACCTTGTATCGCCGCCCATTTCGCACGACGACGACACCCGGGCTTTCGCTCGTTCCTGCCATCAGATTTCCAAGCATGACCGTAGATGCGCCCGCTGCCAGAGCCTTGACTATGTCGCCCGAAGATCGTACTCCACCATCGGCTATAATCGGCACCCCACGCTCCCGAGCCGCAGCGGCACAGTCCATCACCGCGCTCAGCTGAGGTACGCCCACCCCAGTTACGACCCGGGTTATGCAGATGGAGCCAGGCCCGACGCCAACCTTGATCGCGTCCGCACCAGCTTCGATCAAGTCGATCGTGCCCTCGGAGGTGGCAACGTTGCCGGCGATGAGCTCGACGCCGGCAAATGCATCTTTCAAGGTGCGGATGGCATGCATAGCGTTGGTCGAGTGACCGTGGGCTATGTCGAGCACAAGCACGTCTGTGCCGGCCTCGAGCAGCGCCTGGGCTCGCTCCATGTAATCCCCCACCACGCCTACCGCAGCCCCCACCATCAACCGACCCTTACGGTCCTTTGACGATTGAGGATACTGAGTCCGCTTCATGATGTCTTTGACCGTGATGAGGCCTCGGAGACGACCGTCAGAATCGACGAGGGGAAGCTTCTCAACCTTGTGTTCGGCCAGCAGCTGCTCAGCTTCGTGAAGACTGATGCCCATTGGAGCGGTGACGACTCTGTCCCGAGGAGTCATGAATTCGCTTATCAGGCGTGGAGACATTCCCGCAAAGATGATGTCTCGCTTGCTGAGGATGCCCGCCAATGTCCCGTTCTCACCAACCACGGGGAGGCCCGTTATTCCTTTCTCATCCATCAGCTCACGTGCTGCCGCAACAGTCTCTGTCGGTCCAATCGTGTAGGGGTTTTCGATGATGAAGGACTCGGAGCGCTTTACCCGGCGAACTTCCTCCACCTGCTCGGCGATCGAGTTGAATCGGTGGATGATGCCGATACCCCCATGGCGGGCCATCGCGATGGCCATGCCGGCTTCAGTGACGGTATCCATATTTGCGCTCACTACCGGAATCCGTAGGGACAAGTTCCGGGAGAGGGCCGTCGTGGTATCAACGTCTTTTCGGGAGCGAATGTCGGAGCAACGCGGCTCGAGGAGCACGTCATCGTACGTCAGCCCCATTCGGATGGGCACGTCCACGGAAACCTCGTCTGGAGTGGAATCGAATCGGTGGGCAAAATTGACGATGGCGCTCCGTGGAGGAAGCGCCATCCTCATACAGTGTGCACGCAACTCCGTAGCTCGGTCAACCCGGACCCCAGAGCTTGGCTCAACCTTGGAAGCGGCTCAAGGATAATGCCACTCGGGCGCAGGTGGCGCGCTATGGCTTCACTGCTCTCTTGAAACTGGCGTAGACGCTTTGAGCGTACGCTTTATACCCGAGAGCATTCGGATGAACGTTGGCATTGTACTCGATGTGAGTCAGGTAGAGTGCGCGGCCCAGAAATGGAGTATATACGTCGGCAAAGATCGCGTGACCAGTTCTGGCCGTCGACTGAACAGTCGCACGGACGGCTTTAACGGCTTTGTTCACGTCGGTTAGAAGCTTTCGTGTCTTGGGAGGAAATAGCGAAGAGGGCACTCCGGACGCGGGATTGTACTGATCGATCAGGACCAGGTGCGACCCCGGAGCCGCCGCCCGTAGCTTGGAAACAATGGCGCGGTAGTTCTTGCCCAACCGGGACTCGGTTACCGCCAGCTGGGCTTCGATCTTGTTGACATTGCCGTTGGATGCCGCTTCCGCCAAAGGGACGAAATCGTCTCCTCCGATGTCGAGAGAAATAACGGGCACATGCCCTCGATGACTATTCAAGAATTTGAGCGCGACCGAGAGCTGAGACTGCGAGTGGATGTTGTAGGGAGCCACGTCGTACTTGGCGACATTGTGGCGATTCTTTTGGCCCGCACATGTAGTGACGAACTGGAAGCTACAGGAGTCTTCTCCGGGGACCGAGGCCAGACCTAAGTTATGAAGCTTCAGTCCCGGGTAGTAACTGGCTCGCAAGGCGCGCCACAACAAGCACACATATCCTCGCGCGCCAGTTCGATCTTTCTTGATGTTGAGGCAATAGCGGTCCACGGGGGTACCGGTATCCTGGTAGCCGGCGGAAAGGGAATCGCCCAGTGCGAGATAGTATTTGGGTGAGGAGGAGGAGGCGGCGCCTGCGGCACCGGCCACATGGAGAGAGGGCGCAGCTACGAGTGCAATGAACAGAACGCAACAGAGAGCGACGGGTCGCATGATCTTCAACCTTTGTTAGCTTTACCTGGACTGGCCTCGATTACCAGCCTCGATCAATCCATTCTTGCAGGTGTGGCTTTTCGGCACCTATGGTGGTTGGTTTCCCATGACCCGGATAGACCTTGGTGTCGTCGGGGAGGATGAACAGCTTGTCGCGAATGCCATCGATTATCGCGTTGAAGTCGCCGTTTGGCCGCTGGGTGTTGCCGGGGCCGCCGGGAAACAGCGTGTCGCCGCTGATCAGTACCCCGTCGGTGTACAGTGATAGACTTCCGGGCGTGTGCCCGGGTGTATGCATCACCCGGAGCGACATGTTGCCAAACGTAATGACATCGCCGTCGTTGAGGCTGAAATCCGGCGGTTGCGAGAGGTTGTGCGCATCGGACGGGTGAATGCCGACGGGAGCGCCGAGGCGTCGTCTCATCTCGGGCAGCGCCTGAATGTGGTCGTGGTCGCCATGGGTGAGGAGAATGTACTTCACGCTTGTGCCGTCAGTCAGCGCGCTTATAGTATCCGGCTCCGTCGGCGCATCAATCAGAACGCTGTCTCCTGTACTCGTGTCAACGAGAACATAGATGTTGTTGTCGAGCTTTCCGACCGATGCCGTTCGAACTTCTAAATCATTGCTCATGAGTGAAAACCTCCCGATGCAGAATAGCAACGTGACCAGGGTATTGATGATTCGTCACACTGACGTGGAGAATCCGGAAAACATCATCTACGGACGTCTTCCTCGATTCGGTTTGAGCTCCTTGGGGGAGAGTCAAGCGAAGAGCGTCGCATCCTTTCTTGAGGGACTACCTGTCACCGCCCTGTACTCGAGTCCGCAGCTGCGCGCGCGCCAGACGGCTGAGATCGTGAACCGTGCACTCCACGTCGAGAGGATACATGTCTCTCGACGGATCGCTGAAGTATTAACGGGTTATGAGGGACAGTCGAACTCCATTCTCGGCGGAAAGTTCAACTTCTACGATCAGCTGGCGAGACCGCAAGACGAATCGATCGTCATGATCTTTCGCCGCATGGCCGCCTTTGTCGATTTCGTCCGGAAAAGGCACCGTGGACAAACTATTGTGGCCATTAGCCACGCCGACCCTATCATGATCCTTCGCGCCGGCATCTTGGGACGGCCCATGATCATAGACAGTCTCCAGGGAAAGTATTACCCGTTGAAAGGCTCCATCACCGAGTTCTCGTACTGTTCCGAGTCCCACCGACCGATAGTCGTCTACCGGACACCTGCCGAGGGATCACACGCGTCCGTCACCGAAGTCAGCGAAGAGGCGGACGGAGGGAGTGCGCGAGCCAGTGAGAACGGGCATTCGCGGACGACGAGTCCATGGATTCCCTCGGGTGAGTCAGCGCGCTGAGTCAGACCCGAGCATCCTCACGGGCTGTCAGCGAGCCGTGAGGGTGGGCCGGAGTTGTCTTCGATACTAAATCGTCAAGCGCTTAAAGGCCTCGGCGTACTTCATTCCGTGCTCCTCCCCGAGGGAACGTGCTCTCTCCGGAACAAACTCGTCGACCGGGCGTCCACCTACCTGGCTCCCGTGGGCTTGCAGCGCCTGCACCTTCAGATCGATGGTTGAGGATATGTCTACAAAGTGATCGGGCTCAGCCGTGCCCACGACCCACACTTCGGACACGGCGTGCGGTTCCAGCCCTTCCTTCAGCAGCTCCGGGAACGTCATGCGGTCGCGAGCGCAGGGGTAGATGGCGGCCATCGCGGCCTCAGCGCACGCTAAATGGTCGGGGTGCTGGGCGAAGGCCGACATCTGAAAAGAGCGGTTGGGATTTTGGATGATACAGATGTCGGGCTGAAACCGTCGGATGGCCGCCGCAGTCGCCTTCCTCAAGGCAATACTCGGTTCCAGCACGCCGTCCTCGAATCCCAGAAACTCGACGTGCTTGACCCCGAGAATCCGGGCGGCTTCACGCTGCTCGGAATAACGAATCTCACTGAGGTGCTCGGCGGTCATCTCCGGGTCGCTGCTGCCCTTGCTACCGTCGGTCGCAACAACATACGTCACGTCAACCCCTTGATTTGCCCACAGTGCCGTAGTCCCGGCGCTGCCGAACTCCCCATCATCCGGATGGGCAAAGATAACCATAGCTCGCTCGATCTGCTTAACATCCTCGCTCAATCAAAGCTCCCTGTTGAGATTACTGCACTACTCCGCTTCATCCTAGCCACGCACGGTTCTCGCGAACTGGTGATACGATTGGACTGTCAAATCATAGTGCCCGATTGGGAGATCGGCCAGCAGGTGGGAGCGACGGGAGGCTACCCGCCAAACAGCACTCATCCGAACCGATTGCATGAAGCACGCGTGAGAACAGAACCAGAAATGCATGAGAGCGATAAAGCTTTGCCGCCGAAAACCGTGTCCGAGTCGCGCGTGGTGATGTCGAGACAGATGATGCCCGACGATGCAAATCCGTGGGGTTACGTCCATGGCGGCACGATCATGAAAATGGTGGACGAAGCAGCCGGATCCGCGGCGATTAGACATACTCGCACGCGGGTGTCGACGGCGGCGATCGATTATATGAGCTTTCTGCACCCTATCCATGTAGGCGACCTGGTGACGGTCAAAGCATCGGTGAACGATGTTGGCCGCACCTCGATGGAAGTCGGCGTGCGCGTGGAGGCCGAGAACATGTTGACGGGCGACGTCAAGTACACCTCGTCGTGCTACCTGGTAATGGTGGCATTGAACGAAGATGGAGAGCCGGCTCCCGTCCCGCCGATTGTTCCCGAATCGCCGGACGAACGAAGAAGAATGGCGGCGGCCAAGATCAGGCGCAAACGGCGGCGACAGCTCCAGCACGAGCTGAAGTCAACGGCTTGAACGAGGGACGGGAGGCGGCCGAGGCGCCTCCATGGCTGAAAACCTACTCCGAAGAGTTTCGGGTTCCGTTCGGCGATACGGATGCTGCGGGTATTGTCTTCTACCCCAACTACTTTCGATGGTTCGACCGCCTCACACACGAGCTGTTCCGCTCTCTCGGTCAGGAGCTATCGCGCTGGGGATCGGCACGGCAGGGACCGGTGATCGTCGAAACCGGGTGCCGGCCAGTGGCCCCGCTACGATACGACGAGATAGTGGTCCTTCAGGCGGGAATAGCCGAGGTTCGAGAGAAGTCGCTACGAATCGAGCATCGAGTCACGCGGGGGGGTCTGCTTACGGCAAGTGGATTCGAAGTCCGAGTATGGGCAAAGTTAAGCGGTGAAGACGTAGAAGCTATCCTCCTCCCTCCCGATCTGCGGCGCTCACTGGTCGGCGATTAACTTTGATCCACGGATTCCGATCTACGCCATAGCAGACAGCGTTGTCTGCTCTTCGGTCAAGGGGAGATAGAGCTTGTACATGTACTCGAGCATCATTCGGCGCATGCTGTACCGGCTTAGCGTGACAATCATGCTGTTCTTCATCATTGCCGTCCATTGCGCTGGTATTCCTTCCGAGTCCCGGGAGTAGAAGGCCGGCACCACTGACTGTTCGAGGTAGTCATACAGTTGCGCCGCGTCAGCATCGTCGTCGTCTCCGTCGATGCCCCAGCCGGTTTGATACCACTCGACCTCTTCAGCCCAGCCGTCCCTTACCGTAAGCTGTAGGCCGCCATTGTCGCTTGACTTCATTCCACTGGTTCCGCTTGCTTCGAGTGGCTTGCGGGGAGTGTTGAGCCATAGATCGGCACCCATCGTCAGGTACCGAGCGATCTTTATGTTGTAGTCAGGGATGAACACGACATGAGCGGCAGTGTCCCGATCCTGGGCGAGAGAGGCAAGCAGCTCTTGCATCATGTTCTTGCCGCCTTCGTCGCGAGGATGAGCTTTGCCGGCGATGATGAGCTGGATTGAATTCGGGTCGCCGGTCAGCAGATTGGACAGCCGGTTCAAATCTCTGGCGATCAGCCCTGCCCTCTTGTATTCGGCAAACCTACGAGCCCAAACGACGGTGAGCACGTCCGGCTTCAACAGGGCAGTAGAAGAAGTCGGACCGGCACCACGATCAGCGACATATGCCAGCATTCGCCGCCGCTGTGCCTGCCGCGCGGTCCAAAGCTCTTTTGCGGGAATCGTGTTCACCTGGTTCCAATCGGGCGAGTCTCCTCTCCAATCCGGTACGTATTCATCCAACAGAACTCGAAACTCGGGACCTAACCACGTCGGAACATGCACGCCGTTCGTAACTGTCTCGACAGCAAAGCCAGGCCACGAATGGTTGATGGCTCCCGCATGAATGTGACTCACGCCATTGGCTTTGCCCGACAGCTTGAACGCGAGAACAGCCATAGAAAACTCACGCCGATTGCCTTGTGTGGCAAGTCCTAACAGGGTCGCGGAGTCTATGCCACGAGAGGCAGCATAGGTGCCCAGGCACCGATCAACCAAGTCGGTGGTGAACATGTCGTTTCCAGCGGGAACCACGGTGTGGTTGGTGTACACGACTCGCTGCCTAACTTCAGCCAATGCTGCGTCTAGCCCGGTGTGCTCTAGCTCCTCGGCTAGCAGCTCTATACCTAGAAAGGCTGCGTGCCCCTCATTCATGCTGTAGACAGCAGGATCGATCTCGAGGCGACGAAGCAGACGAACACCACCTATTCCCAGGACCACTTCCTGGCGAATCCGCGTTTGCTGGTCGCCTCCGTACAACTTGGCGGTGATATTTCGGTCATCCTCGTCGACATTCTCGGGCGTGTCAGTGTCAAGGAGGTAGAGTACCGTGCTTCCGACATGGATCTCCCAGGCCCGCGCATGTAGGGTACAGTCGGCAAAAGGTATCTCGAGGACGATCTCGGAACCATCTCCGTCGAGCACAGGGGACATCGGCAGGTCTAACGGATCCAGAGTCGGATAAGTCTCAGACTGGTTCCCAGTATTGTCGAGCACCTGATTGAAGTAACCATGGCGATAAAACAGGCCGATGGCAACCAGTGGCAGCCCTAGGTCACTGGATTCCTTGAGCACGTCACCAGCGAGGATGCCCAAACCACCGGAGTAAATCGGCAGCCAGTCCTCTACACCGAACTCGGCGCAAAAGTAGGCGATCGGATGCCGCCGAAAATTGTCGAGCGCGGTGTCGGCAGCAGCAGCACGGTCGAACCAGGTCTCCCGATTCATATACCGATCCAGGGCATCAACGGCGACGTCCAGTGAGGCTTGGCTCTCGCTCGAGCCAAAGAGCCGATCGAGCGCCTCGGTGGTGAGTCGCCGGAATGCTGCGTATGGGTTGGAGCTGTTCGGAACCGAAGCCGCCAAGTAGTCGAGGAGCGGCTCACCCCCATTCCATGAGGAGGCGAGGTTGGTAACCACGCCTTGTACTTTCTGCCTGACAGTCAGATCTGTCACTTACTTACTCTCCTCGCCGCGTGATACGTCTCTCACGTTAGTTGATGGTGTACGACCGTAAAGATCGTTGAGCTTTCGCAATCCAAGTATGTGGGCATCGCTGATACTATTCCAGTCGAAGCGCCATCCCCAGTTGCCGTCAGCCTTTCCCGGCAAATTCATGCGAGCCGTTGTGCCAAGCCGCAAGACGTCTTGGAGCGGGAAGAGCGCCACGTCGGCTACCGAGGAGAGACCAAGTTCGATGAAATCCCATCCGATGTCAAACCCCCTTGTCCCGAGGTAGTCGAGGACCCTTTGACGCTGAGCATCGTCGATGGAGTTGAACCACCCGACGGTAGTGTCGTTGTCATGGGTGCCCGAGTACACGACGGTTGCTCGGTCGAAGTTGTGCGGCAGCCCAGCGTCATGGGCATCGGTGGCGAACGCGAATTGCAGTATGTGCATACCGGGTAAACCGAACTCCTCCCGAAGCTCGACAACGTCTGGGGTGATCACGCCAAGGTCTTCAGCGATTATGGGAAAGGGGCCGAGCTCCTCGAAGGCCGCATTGAACAGGTCTCGGCCGGGGGCCTTGATCCACTGACCCCGCTCGGCCGTCTCGCATTCATTCGGCACTGCCCAGGCCGCGGAGAATCCACGGAAGTGGTCCAATCGCACAATGTCGACGGTCTTGAGCAACATACGAAAACGGTCTATCCACCAGTCGAATCCCGCGTCTCTCATGGCGTCCCAGCGGTAGTGCGGGTTTCCCCACCGCTGTCCCGTTTTGCTGAAGTAATCGGGGGGGACCCCGGCCACTACCGTCGGCAATCCTTGTGAGTCGAGCATGAACTCGCTTTGATGGGCCCACACGTCCACGCTGTCATATGCCACGAAGATCGGAATGTCGCCAATAATCTGTACGCCCTTGGACCCTGCGTAGTCATGTAGCTCTTTCCACTGTTGGTGAAACACGAACTGACTGAAACGCTGGAAGGCAAGGTCCTCGAAGTGTCGTTCCCGAGCTCTCTCAAGAGCATGTGGGTCACGAGATCGCACGCCAGGTTCCCATGAGCTCCAAGCGATCCCGCCGTGAGCTTCTTTTAAAGCCATGAACAACGCAAAGTCGTCGAGCCACTTCGCGTTGCTGGCGCAAAAGACGTGAAAAGTGTCGGGCGGGCCGCGGTCACTAAAACGCTCGAAGGCTCGATGCAGCAGGGCAGTTTTCACACTCCGCACTCGGGCAAAGTCCACGCACCCGCACCAGTCCGGCCCTAAGTCGATCTCGTCGGCATCCAGCAATCCGTCCCGTGCCAAGAGCTCAGGGTCGATTAGTAAAGGATTGCCGGCAAATGCGGAAGTGCCCGAGTATGGAGAGTCACCGTACCCGGTAGGGCCCAAGGGAAGCATCTGCCACATACTCGCCCCAGCCGCGGTGAGCACGTCTACAAAACGATAGGCGTTCCGACCAATTGCACCAATACCGCCGGGGCCGGGCAGACATGTGGGGTGCAGCAAGAGGCCCGAAGACCTCGAAAGCGGCATGTAAACTCTCCCAAGAGGCAGGAATCAACGGCTCCTCCACGCGGGAAGCAAACCTTGCTAACTATAGTACGGCACTACACACATATGGACCGACGTTGAAACACCTGGTAACAAGGCTCATGGAGGATCAGCTGGGCGCCTTGCACATCGAGGAAGCGCTCTGAGTGGGCATCTTGACGGTGCTGAAATTAGGCGCACAAGGGTATAATGGACCAGTTACTTTAAAAAAGGAAGTGGTCGTTGACACGTTCTTTCATGGAGATCCTGGCTGAAACCAAGCTAGGGATTACCGAGGCAGACACTTCAGAGGTCGCGGACATGATGGAGCCGTTGGGGCCGTCTCCGCGAGCGTCATCGAAACCGGTGCTTGTTGACGTGCGCGAAAAGAATGAGTGGGAAGAGGGCCACATTCCGGGAGCGGTACACATTCCACGTGGCTACCTCGAACAGACGATCGAGCGCGTTGTTTCCGACCGTGGAACCCCCGTGGTGCTCTACTGCGCCGGTGGTATCAGGTCTGCGTTCGCGGCCAAGACGATGCAGGACATGGGCTATGAGAACGTCATGTCGATGGAGGGTGGGTACAGCCGCTGGAAGGATGAAGGACGCGGGTTCGTTCTCCCCCGAGTCCTCGCGCCCGACCAGCTGAAGCGATATAGCCGGCACACCCTGATTCCCGAGGTTGGCGAAGCAGGGCAGCTAAGACTTCTCGACTCAAAGGTGCTGCTCATCGGAGCGGGAGGCCTGGGTTCTCCAAATGCGCTGTATCTGGCCGCAGCCGGCGTCGGGACCATCGGCCTCGTTGATTCAGACGTTGTTGATGAGAGTAACCTGCAACGTCAAGTGATTCACACCACCGAGCGCGTCGGCATGCCCAAAGTGGAATCCGCTAAGCAGACCATCAACGCACTTAATCCAGACGTGAGCGTCAAAATGCATCACGAGAGGCTGGACGACAGCAATGCCTCGAAGATCATGTCGCAGTACGACATCATCGTCGATGGTGGCGATAACTTTCCTACCAGGTACCTCATCAATGAAGTGGCCGTTCAGCTCGGCAAACCGAACGTCTCGGCGAGCATCCTCAGCTTTGACGGCCAGCTGACCACGTTTGTTCCAGGGCACGGGCCGTGCTATCGATGCGTTTTTCCGGAGCCACCTCCACCGGAGATGGCACCGTCGTGCGGCCAGTCGGGAGTGCTCGGCGTACTGCCCGGAGTCATGGGTCTGCTACAGGCAAACGAAGTGATCAAGCTGATCCTCGGGATCGGGGAGCCGCTTGTGGGCCGCCTGCTCATGTTTGACGCTCTCAGCACGAGCTTCATGGAGCTCAGCTTACGACAGGATCCCGATTGCCCCGTCTGCGGCGCCGATACTTTGGCCCAGCAACAGCCGGTCGTGGCCTTCGCCTGATTCGGCCCGGCGTCATGCCTTAACCTCCACCAGAAGCGGAGTGTGCGGGCGTAGAAGATACCACGCTAAGGAAAACGAATCATGAGCCTAATACGAGTTCCTCCTGCGCTCAGGAGCACGGTGGGAGTCCGTGAAGTCACGGCCGACGGATCCACGGTCGGCGAGGTCCTCGACGACTTCGTCGCTCAATACCCTCCTGTGCGCCAGCAGCTCTTTGAGGATGACGGACAGCTCAAGAGGTTCGTCAACGTCTACCTCAACCAGCAAGACATCCAGTATCTGAACAAGCTGGACACGGCGTCAGGACCCGCCGACACGATCATCATCCTACCGGCGATGGCGGGCGGCTAACCGAGTGGAATGTCCTGAAAATCGGGACTTCGGAAGGCGAGACGCCATTTCCGATTCCTTGCTGGAGACGATCGGCGGCACTCCATTAGTCCGGCTCAATCAAATCCAGTCTTCCGGCGCCACGATCTACGCGAAGCTCGAGGGTATGAATCCGTCGGGCAGCGTCAAGGATCGTCCAAGCCTCTTCATGATCGAAGATGCCGAGAGGCGCGGGATGTTGCGGCGGGGCGACCACATTCTCGAGCCCACCAGCGGAAACACAGGATTGTCACTCGCAGTTATCGCTCGGATCAAGGGGTACCGGTTGACGGCCGTGGTGCCGGACAACGTACCGGCGGAAAAGCTGGATATGCTGCGGCTCTATGGAGCGAACATCGTATTATCCCCGGGCGATGAAGGATCGAACGGCGCGATCCACCAGGCGCGACAGATGGCAGCCACGTCCGAAACGTACTTCATGCCCGACCAGTATGCCAATCCGGCAAACCCCGAGGCCCATTACCAGACCACCGGATGCGAAATCATCGGGTCAGTACCTGAGATTTCGGCATTTGTGGCCGGCCTTGGTAGCGGGGGGACATTGATGGGTGTCTCCCGCCGCCTGAAGATGCACAATCCCCGAGTTGACATTGTCGCAGCCGAGCCAATGTCCGGTGACAAAGTCCAGGGGTTGCGCAGCCTGGGAGACGGGTTCATTCCCGCCATTTTCGATCCTCGTCGAATAGACGGCCGCTACCTGGTAGATTCCACGGAGTCCATTTTTGCGATGCGCCGGCTCCTCATGGAGGAAGGGATCTTCGCCGGACCGTCATCAGGAGCGGCGCTGGTAGCTGCACTCCGGTACGCGGAGAGTCATCCAAGGTCCACGATTGTCGTGCTGCTGGCGGACGGCGGGTGGAAGTACATGAGCACGGGGGTCTTCGGGCCGGCTGCCGATGCCTCAGTGGCGAGCTCGATGCTGTGGTAATCGGACAGGCAGTTATAGACGAAATCATACGTCACGCGCGCGAAGGGTCGCCGGAAGAGGTATGTGGCCTGCTAGCGACAAGTGACGGTCACGTTGTTCGAAGGTATCCCATCACTAACACCGAGCACAGCGAGCGCTTCTACGTCATGGACTCGGAGGAGCAGCTCAAGGCAGTGCTGGAGATCGACGACGAGGGATGGGACATCGGCGCCGTCTATCACTCCCATCCGGCGTCAGAACCGAGACCTTCACAAACCGACATCCGTCTTGCCCAGTGGCCCGGTACGCTTTTTATCATCGTGTCGCTCGCGAACCCGGAGGCTCCCGAGATCAGGGCGTGGAGCATTGAGGGCGGTGAAGTGACGGAGTCTGAGCTGCAGATAATCCAGTGACCGGACATGTGGGCGAAGCTAGACGGACCGCTAGGGGTTCGGGGTTTCAGCTCATCCGGCAGGTATATTTAAGAGTCTGTTTTAAGAGTCGAGGGAGAGTAGAAACGTAGATGACATATGTCATAACCGAGCCGTGTGTCGGCGTAAAGGATGCGTCCTGCGTCGACGTCTGTCCGGTCGAGTGCATTCACGCGCTTCCGGAAGACGACATGTATTACATTGATCCCGACGAGTGCATCGACTGTGGCGTGTGCGTGCCGGAATGCCCCGTCGACGCGATCTTCCCGGAAGAAGAAGTTCCGGAGAAGTGGCAGGCCTTTACCGCTAAAAACGCGGAGTACTTCGAGCTTCATGAGGAGCAGTTCCGGTAACGGCTGCAAGGCAACCGGCTTTATTCAAAGAGGCCCGACCGGACCTATCCCTGCTTATTGCGCTGCAGCTCCCACGAGAAGCAATCTGAGGTAGCGCCTTCGGCCGGCTCACGTTTTGACACGGTAAGGTCGGGAAAGGTAGGCGCTGCCCGGCACGACGAAACGCCATGGCCGATCCTTCGCAACGCTGATCCCGATGCGCGGGGTCGCGGCAACCGGAAACTGCCGCCTTCGCACGCCAATCAGCGTATCGCCTTCTAACAGTGTTTTGCCGTTGTCGTCTCGAGTGATGTTCAAGGCCTGGCATAAGCGGCCGGGTCCGCTGCACAACAGCTGCTCTCGCTCCAGGCCTCGTAGTCGGCGCATGGCATCGAGTCCACATTCGGGCTGTAATGCCCTGAGCAGGACGGCGGATGCACGTCCTTCCGGGCCCGTGACGACGTTAGCGCAGAAGTGCACGCCGTAACTGCGATACACGTAGAGATGGCCGGCAGGGCCAAACATCACTCGATTCCGGTCGGACTCGCCACGGTAGGCGTGAGAAGCAGGATCCGAAGCACCGTCATAGGCCTCGGTTTCGACGATCCATCCGCTCACCCACTCCTCCCCGATCCGTCGAAGGAGCAGGTGGCCGATGAGCTCACGGGCCACAGCGATGGATGGACGCGCATAGAAGTCAAGCGATAAGGGTTCGTGGTCTGCGAGCACGCGAGAGTTTTAGCTCGCCTTTACGGTTTCCATGTGCTTTCGCAGCTCGACGATCTGATCGCGGATGGCGGCTGCCCGCTCGAACTCCAGATCCCGGGAGGCTTTCTTCATCTGGCCCTCAAGATCCTTCACCAGCCGGGCCATCTCGTCACGAGGAAGATCCGGTATCGCTTCGTACTCAGGCGCTTTTTCCTCGGCGACTTTGCGAACCTGGTCGCTAAGATCACGAATGGCTTTGCTTATTCCAATGGGACTCAGGCCGTGAGCTTCGTTGTATGCAATCTGAATCGCCCGGCGGCGGTACGTTTCGTCGATCGCCATCCTCATAGAGTCCGTCATCTTGTCGGCGTACATGATCACATGGCCATCGACGTGCCGCGCCGCGCGGCCTATCGTCTGGATAAGCGACCTCTCGGAACGAAGATATCCTTCTTTGTCGGCGTCGAGAATGGCTACCAGGCTGACCTCGGGAAGATCGAGCCCTTCCCGCAGGAGATTGATTCCGACAACGACGTCGTACACTCCGAGTCGCAGATCACGAAGAACGTCGACCCGTTCCATCACATCCATCTCGCTATGCAGATAGTGGACCTTGATCCCGAGCTCCCGTAGGTAGTCGGCTAAGTCCTCTGCCATCTTCTTCGTCAACGTCGTGATCAGGGCGCGCTGGCCCGCTAAAGTTCGCTGTCGAACCTCATGTACCAGGTCATCAATCTGATGCTCGACCGGCTTGACCTCGATTGTCGGATCAAGCACACCGGTAGGCCGGATGATCTGCTCGGCCAGCCTATCTGACCTCTCCATCTCAAATGGTCCAGGGGTGGCGGAGACATAGACGACTTGATTCAGCTGGTTCAGGAACTCCGCGAAGGTAAGAGGCCGATTGTCTAGAGCGGAGGGTAGGCGGAAGCCGTACTCGACCAGGGTCTCCTTACGCGACCGGTCTCCCGCGTACATGCCCTGTACCTGCGGGATAGCCACGTGAGATTCGTCGACGAAGAGGACATAATCATCGGGAAAGTAGTCAAGAAGCGTCCATGGCCGCGAGCCTGGCTCGCGTGCCGCGAGGTGACGGGAGTAGTTCTCGATGCCGTTGGCGGTACCGGTCTCTCGCATCATCTCCAGATCGAAATGAGTTCGCTGTTCGAGGCGCTGCGCTTCGAGAAGTTTCCCGTCGGATCGAAGCTCCTCGAGGCGCTCAATAAGCTCCGCTTCGATGGACTCCATAGCCTTGATCATCTTCTCGTCGCTGGTCACAAAGTGTCGGGCCGGATAAATGTCGATTGCCTCCCGGGAGGCAATGATTTCGCCCGTAAGAGAGTCGAGCTCGACGATTCTGTCAATCGTGTCGCCAAAAAACTCTACGCGGATGGCTATCTCTTCGTACGCCGGGAAAATCTCGAGTACATCGCCACGCACTCGATAAGTCCCCCGAGCCAGGCTGGCGTCGTTTCGCTCGTACAGAATGCCGTTCAGCTGACGGAGGACTCGATCGCGCTTCCTAATCTCGCCCTTGCGCAGACTCACGACAACACTGCCGTAGTCTTCGGGTGATCCTAGCCCATATATGCACGATACGCTAGCGACTATCAGTACATCACGACGCGAGAACAGCGACCGTGTAGCTGAAAGGCGCAGCCGGTCAATCTCGTCGTTTCTCGACGAATCCTTCTCGATGTATGTATCGGAGCGGGGAATGTAGGCTTCCGGCTGGTAGTAGTCGTAGTAGCTGACAAAGTATTCGACTGCGTTGTCCGGGAGATAGTCTTTGAACTCGGCATACAACTGAGCAGCCAGCGTTTTGTTGGGAGCGAGCACCAGAGAAGGCCGCTGAATCTGCTCGACTACTTTGGCCATGGTGAACGTCTTGCCCGTTCCCGTCGCCCCGCGGAGGACTTGGTGAGTGGCCCCCTTGGCTAAGCCCTCTGCCAGATATTCGATAGCGCCCGGCTGGTCGCCCGTCGGTTGGTACTCTGCTTCAACTCGAAATTCGGACACTAATACCCTCGTTCTTGATGCTACAACGAACGTTTTGCACTACGACTGATCAACCATAAGTCAATAGCTGGGCGCCAGCCACCCAACCAACCAACGGAAGCGCCGCGGGCAGGCCGCGGATCGTTAGTGGCCGATGGCTTTGGCTACGACGATGCTGATCAAGTACAGACCGAACAGGATAGCTCCGAGGATCAACGGCGAGATCCAGTCGGCGCCGGGCGTAATGATCGTGGCGAAGGCAAAGATCACGAAGAAGGCGATGACCCGCTTCCTCCATAACCACCCTGAGTTGGTAACTCCCACCATGCTAAGCATGACCAGGATGAGCGGTAGTTCAAACGATATGCCGAAGACCAAAACGATCAGCGTTACGAACGAGATGTATGACGCGCCATCGGGCAGCATAGTAACCAGGCCACCGGCCTGTCCCACAAAGAAACCGATAGCCAGCGGCATGACTTCGTAAGCGGTGGCAGCTCCAGCGATGAACAAAAGCATCCCGGAGCCGACGACATACGGCCCATATCGATAGAAGTTGCCCCCGAGGGCGGGAACCACGAACGCCCAGCACTCCCAAAGAATCACGGGGAATGACAGGATAACCCCAGTGACGAAGGCTATTTTCAGCTTTAAAGTGAACGCGCCATAGATGCTCGAAGTGAAGAGGTGCCGGTATACGTGAGGCACGTTGTGGGTGGCAAACGCCTTGAGAAGCGGTTCCTCGATGTAGTGCAAGATGGTCGGCGACAGGAACCAGCCGACAACGCCGAAGACCAGGATCGCCGCGACCATGATTATCAGGCGCCGGCGCAGCTCCTCCAGATGCTCGATGAAGGACATGACCTTCGGGTCGGGCTCGGGAGGGCGGTGGAGGTATCGAATCTTTTCCACGCTTCTCAGAGTCCAATCATGAGACTAGTGACTATCTCAAAGGAATATAGGCGGTTGCACTACCGACTGGGCGAAAAGCTCAAACAGCCTACGACGGACTGCTCACCTCTTCCTCATGAACTGAAGCAGGAGCGTCACCCAGCTGCTGCTTCATCGCCCGGCGCTGAGAAAGGGTGTCGATCGTCGGCTCGGAGGACACCGCTAGGTCCTCTTCCGGTTCGGGTGGGAAATGAGGAAACGTATCGTCGTCTTCGTCTTCGAAGCCGTCAGCTTCGTCATGATGAAGAACTGCATCCTCGATCTCGCTGGTAGCCTTTCTAAACTCTCGCAGGCCCTTGCCAACGGCGTTGCCGACTTCGGGCAGCCGTTTGGGACCAAATACAATCAAAGCCACAACAAGGACGATGATGAGCTCAGGAAGATGACCCGTAAACATCAGCTCTCCTGCCTCGTCAGTAGTGTAACCATTATATGGTACGACCAGCGCGGTCCTTTAGATCACGCTGTCTTGACAAGGCAAGTTGCGGACCTGCTACCACCTCTTATCCGCGCATCGGGGCCGGCCTACTCTTTGTGCTCCTGGATGTACTCGATTGCATCGCCGACGGTGCGGATCTTCTCGGCCTCCTCGTCGGAGATCTCTATCCCGAACTCTTCCTCAAGTGACATGATCAACTCTACGAGGTCGAGTGAATCGGCGTTCAGGTCCTCCACAAAACTAGCGCTGGGCACGACCTCAGCTTCGTCGACGCCTAGGTTGTCGACGATTATCTTCTTCAGCCTGGTCTCGATCTCTTGCTGATCCAAAGCCACCTTCACTACCTCCAATCACTCATTACGCGTGGGAATGTGCCGCCGAGCGTTCAGCGATCGTCCTCAATACCCCGTTGACGAATCCCGCCGAGTTTGCTCCTCCGAACGTTTTTGCCAGCTCGACCGCTTCATTGATCGCAACCTCTACCGGCGGTTCGCCGGCTATCGTCAGCTCATACACACCGATTTCCAGCGCAACCCTGTCACTTGGAGCGACCTGAGCAATGGGCCACGCCGGCGCTGCCGTTTGAATGGTCTCGTCAATAGTATCCTTGTTCTCGAGTACGCCGCTGAGAAGGCGGCCGGCAAACTCAACGCCCGGCTCCTTGAGGTGCTCCTCTTGAGACCAATACTCTAGCGTGCTCACGGGATCATGCCCCGCCTGGTCGACCTCGAAAAGCGCCTGTAATGCCGCACGGCGCGCACGCCGCCTCTCTGCGATCAAGAGGCAAGTGCTTCGACATAGTCGGTGTGCACGCCCACCTTCAACGAACGCACTATCGTGCATGACGTTACGGAGATAAGGCAGAGTCGAGGGTATCCCCTCGATGACCGTCTCGTCGAGCGCACCACGCATTCTGGCTATTGCCTCCCCCCGATCTCTCCCCCACGCCATGACCTTCGCGATCAAGGAATCATAGTGAGCAGGAAGATTATATCCCGAAAACAGGTGGGTGTCTACCCTGATTCCGGGACCACCAGGCAATTGAAGAGCCGTCACCTGCCCCGTAGCCGGTCGAAACTCCGGTCCAGACTCCGCGCTCACCCGACACTCGATAGCGTGCCCCCTCAGCACGACGTCTTGCTGCTTTAGGGGCGGAAGCGCTTGGGCGGCAACCAGAATCTGCATCTTGACTATGTCGAATCCGGAGATCATTTCGGTGATACCGTGTTCGACCTGAACCCGGGTGTTCATCTCAAGGAAGTAGTAACGACCGGCGTCGTCGACCAGAAACTCGACCGTGCCCGCGCTGGTAAAACCGATACCTTCGGCGCCTCGCACCGCATCCTTCCCGATGGCAGCTCGCAGCGGGGGAGCGAGCAGTGGAGACGGGGCCTCCTCAATGATCTTCTGATGACGACGCTGTATCGAGCAGTCACGATCTCCGAGATGAATAGCATTCCCCTCGCTGTCTGCTACCACCTGCACTTCGACGTGACGACACGATGGAAGATACTTCTCCAGGTACAGCTCGTCGCTGGCAAATGACGCCCGAGACTCACGCTGGGCGTTGGCGAAGTTGGCCAGGAGATCGTTCTCATCATGGGCAAGATGCATCCCGCGGCCACCGCCGCCCCCCGAAGCTTTGATCATGATCGGATACCCAATTTCCTCGGCTGCCTCAAGAGCAGCCTCAACCCCGCCGACGGGTTCATGGGTGCCTGGGAGTATGGGGAGCCCCACCGCAGCCATCGCTTCGCGAGCACCGACTTTGTTTGCCATCTGAGCGATGACGTCAGGCCGTGGCCCTATGAATGTCACACCGTAGCGCTCGCAGATCTCGGCAAAATATCTGTCTTCAGAAAGAAACCCATAGCCTGGGTGGACAGCATCAGCTTGGCTTATCAGGGCGGCGCTCATAATGTTCGGAATATTGAGATAGCTGCGGCCGGAAGGCCCAGGTCCTATACACACCGACTGGTCAGCCAGCCGCACTGCCAGGGAGTTAGCGTCGGGCTGTGAATGAGCTATCACCGTATCGATGCCCAGCTCGCGGCAAGCCCGCACAATTCGAACTGCGATCTCACCCCGGTTGGCGATCAGGACTTTCTTGAACATGGCCGTCTCTTATGCTGTGTCGAGGCCGCCGTCGACCCTCAGCACCTGACCCGTCAGATATCCCCCGCAGTCTGTTGCGATGAAGGCGACGATGCCGGCAATATCTTCGGCAGTCGCCGGCCTGCCAAGCGCGACATAGCGGGAGACATCATCGGTGCCATCGGCAATATACCCGGGTGCGATGACATTAGCCGTTATGCCCCGAGAGCCGACCTCGTGTGCCACACTCTTCATCAGCCCGCCAACTCCCATTCGTACAGCTCTATGAGGGAGATCCCGACTATTCAACGATGGCGTGACCCAGACGATGCGGCCAAACCTCTGTTTAACCATTGCGCGCAGCACAACCTTTACCGCCGAAAAAGACCGAAGAAGCCCAAGGCTTACCGCGGAGTCTTGGTCGCCGGACAACGGAAACAGTAAATCGCCATTAATGAGAAGACTTACCGTGGACGGAAACGCGTCCGCGATACGGCTCTCGAGATCCGACGTAGAACCACCCTCGACGCCCTCAACCGCTACAACGTCCAACTCGTAGCCCTCGGGCCGCAGAGACGCACGAATACCGTCGATGAGCGGTGCACCGAGTCCAAAGGCGACAGCGCACCGGTCAGATGACACGAACTACAAACGCCTTACGCCGATGGCGGGGCGACAGGCTCCGGAGCAATCACTTCCCGGCCGGAGTAATAACCACACGTGGGGCAAACGTGGGCTCTCAGTTTTGGATTTCGGCAATGCGAACATGGCACGATGGTGGGAAGGACGAGGCGAATGTGCTGTCGTCGCTTTCCCTTTCGGGATTGGCTTGTCTTCTTCTTTGGAACGGCGGCCATATGCTAGCGCACTCCTCTCAGTGCCTCGAATCCGGCTCGATACGGCCGGTGACTGATTACATCTCTTCTCTATCGGTAAGCAGGACGGCGATTGCGGCGAACGGATGCTCTTCTTCGTCCACACAGCCACATTGACCGAGATTCAAATTCGTGCCGCAGGTCGGACACAGACCACGGCAATCCTCACTGCACACAGTGTGCATCGGAATCGCCAGCAACAGATGCTGCCGAGCCGCCTCAGTCAGATCGACGATGTGGTTAGGGGAGATGAAGAACGTCTCGTCGGTCCTCTCGGATTGTACAGGACGGCCGGACGAGACGTCGATTACAGGAAGATACTCCTCCTCGAACCGTGTGGCGACGTTATCTCGGTACACTTCAAGGCACCGGTCACACTCAAGCTGCACCTGAGAGTCAAGCTGAGCTCGGGCGAAAATGCCGAAGTTGGTGCGCATGAGCTCGACACTGCCATGAATGTGGAGTGATGACGCCCGATCGTCCAGCTCGAGAGTCTCGTCACTAGCGATCTGGTGCTTGACCTTGCTGCCAATTGCGAGGCGAAGCAAGTGCGAAACGTTAAACTCAAACGCTTCCATCCGACTGTCTCCCGGTGTGCGTCTCTAGATGGAGTGGGACGGGTCTGAACTCTGCAAGGCAGACGCCCCGCCCACACACGCAATCAGTCCTCGGCGTGCGCCGGCTGGAGCTCCTCCATCCTTGTATCCTGGCGTCCGCTGCTGGGAACCGGCGACAAAGCGTCGATCCCATTGCGGACTTCATTCATTAGCCGTTCCATGCGACTGTCAAGCTGCTGCAGGACTTCATACGCGTACCGGTCGGCCCCTTCGCGTATCTCCTCGGCGTGGGCATGAGCTTCTTGCTCGATCTCCGCCGCACGCTGGTCCGCGGCCTGGACCACGGCGTCCTCGGTGATTAACAGCTGCATCTTCTCTTCAGCCTGAGCCAGTAAGCGGTTGGCGTCGGCCTGCGCTTCGGCGATCAGCTTTTCGCGGTCTTGGTTAACGCGCCGCGATTGCTTTATCTCTTCGGGGATAGCCGTCCGCATGAGATCGAGGACGTCCAGCGCCTCATGTTCGTCAATCATAACCTTGTCAGTCATCGGGGGACGCCAGCCGCCATTTATGACTGCTTCGAGTCGATCCACCAGCATCAGGATATCTATAGTGATCCCCTCTCTCGTGTTCATGCGCCCCCGGATCCAAAGCGCGATCTGAGACAGCGCGCGACTGATACGGGAACCAGATCAGACACGTCACCACCAAGTTCGGCTATCTCTTTCACAATACTGGAACTGAGAAACGTGTAGCGAATGTCGGCGAGGAAAAACATTACTTCGAGGTCCCGATTCATCTTTCTATTCATTGCCGCCAGCTGGAATTCGTAGTCGAAGTCGGAAGTAGCTCGCAAGCCGCGTACCAACACTTGAGCGCCCACCGAGCGGGCATACTCAACCAACAGACCCGAATACGCGTTCACTTCGATATTACCCATGTCCTTCAATGCATCTGAAACCATGCGAACGCGCTCCTCAGTTGAGAAGAGCAGCTGCTTTTTGGGGCTCTCGTACACGGCCACGATCACGGATTCGAATATTGCCGCGGCCCGGGTCGCCAGGTCGACATGTCCGTTCGTGATCGGATCGAAGCTGGCGGCCATGATCGCAATCATTCACTCTCCTCACCAAGTTCGTAGAACGAAACGACCGTATCACCATATCGCTTGAGCTTCCAGCGTTTAAGCTTGCCATATTCCAGGCCAGAGTCAAACCGGCGACTATGCTCCAGGACGACTGTGGCCGAGGGTTTCAGAAGCGTTCCACGTCCAAGAGTTTGCATCAGTGTATCGATCCCGACATCCGCATATGGCGGATCGGCCGTAACCAGGTCGAAACGGGCTTCGAGCTTCGGGAGCGCTCGCGACACCGGCATGCACCACACGTGCGCCCTGTCCTGCATACGAGTCGCAGCCAGATTCTGATTGATGACCCGACAGGCCGCCGGTCGAGCCTCGACCAGGTCCGCCCTGGCGGCGCCGCGACTCAGCGCCTCGATGGCCATAGCTCCGGTCCCGGCATAGACGTCGAGGACGGCGACGCCGTCAACAGCGCCGATAACACCGAATATCGCCTCACGGACTTTGTCGCTCGTCGGGCGGGTTTCCGGCCCTTTGGGCGCGCGGAGCTCGAAACCCTTTACGTCGCCACCAACCACTCTCATCAGCTGAAGTCTGCTTCACTGGCCCAGAACGACCTCACGTGCTCTCTTACCGGAGCGTTTTCCAGGCTCTCCAGATCCGGATCATCGCGCAGCAGAGAGATCGCCGCATCCCGTCCCAGCTGGATCGTGCTCAAATCGGATGCTGAGGTTACCCGCAAGTCCGGGACTCCGCTCTGCCGGGTGCCCCAAAAGTCGCCGGGTCCTCTCAGTCGCAGATCCTCTTCGGCCAGACGGAAGCCGTCCTGAGAATGAACGACCGCCATCAACCGCTCGTGGGCCGCGGAATCGCGAACGTCGCTGACAAGCAGGCAATACGACTGCTCCGCACCACGTCCGATACGGCCACGCAGCTGATGTAGCTGAGCCAGCCCAAAGCGGTGGGCATCGCGGATCACCATGACGGTGGCATTTGGAATGTCTATACCAACCTCAACCACCGACGTGGCCACCAGCACGTCGTAATCCCTCAGACGGAATGCGTCCAGCACTCTGTCCTTGTCGGCCGGCTTCAAGCGTCCATGTAAGAGTCCTACCCTAGCGCGGGGAAAAACTGACGTAGTTAGGTGACGATGCTCAGCGATCGCCGACTTCATATCGGCATCCCTGGACTCTTCGATCACCGGACAGATGACAAATGCCTGACGACCCTGCCCGATCTCCTCCCGAATCCGAGCGTACGCCCGAGGTGGGGTCTCCACCCAGACAGTTTCCACCGGCTTGCGGCCCGGCGGAAGCTCGTCCAGCACGCTTATGTCAAGATCGCCGTACAGAGTCAGAGCGAGGGTTCTCGGGATAGGCGTCGCGGTCATCGCGAGTACGTGAGGACTCGCCGCCTTCTGCCGAAGACGCGAGCGCTGAGCCACCCCGAATCGATGTTGCTCGTCGACCACCACTACGGCGAGCCGCGCGAAATCAACGCCCTCCTGGAACAGCGTATGCGTTCCGACCAGCACGTCGGCAGACCCGTCCGCCGTCGCGGCGAGGACTGCACGCCGGTCTTTCGCACCGGTCCCTCCAACGAGCAGCTGCACATCGACCCCCAGTGGTCCCAGCCACGTTTGAAGTGCGGCGTGATGCTGTCGTGCGAGAATCTCGGTCGGAGCCATCAGGCCGCCCTGATATCCGTTCAGCTTGGCCGCATATAGTGCAAATGCGGCAATCACCGTCTTTCCCGCGCCGACGTCTCCCTGGACGAGCCGGCTCATCGGATGCGGCGTGCCGACCGACCGCTCCAGCTCGGCCATCACTCGTGCTTGCGCCTGGGTCGGCGAGAACGGCAGCGCGTCCAAGAAAGCATCCTTATGCCGCGAATCGATCGGCAGGGCGTGGGCGCTGCCTTCTCGCTGCCACTCCCGCTTCCGCAGCAGGAGACCTATCTGGATCGAAAACACCTCGTCGAATGCAAGCCGACGCCGAGCCCCAGCCAGACAATCGTCGTCGTCGGGAAAGTGATATTGTTCCAGGGCTCTTAGCAGGGGCCAGAGGTCAAACTCCTGACGAAGGCGCTCGGGCAGGAATTCGGTCACCTGTGCCTGAACGCCGTCCAGCGCGCTGCGAATCAGCTTCCTCAGCGACTTCTGGTACAGACCCTTCGTCAGCGGATACACGGGGACAAGCCGAGACGAGTGAACCAGATCCTGACCGGAGATCCACTCATAATCGCGCGGGACAAAGACCGGATACCCGTCATAGAGATCTGCCTGTCCCGAAATAGCGATCTCCCGCCCGATTTGTAACTGCTTTTCGAGATACGGCTGGTTGAACCATCTGACGGGTACCGAGCCGGAGTTATCTCCTATCAATGCAGTGGTTATCGACATGCCGCGACGCGGAAACCTCGTACGGACGGATTGCACGATTCCGAGGATAGTTGTCTTCTCCCCATAACGAAGCGAGCCGATGCGATCTCTGCGCCGGTAGTCGTAGTGGTCCCGGGGAAAGTAGTAGAGAAGCTCCCGAACGGAAGCCACTCCGAGGCCGGCGAAGGATGTGGCCATCGCCTTGCCTACACCGGGAATGGCCTGCAGAGGAGACTCCAGGGTTAGTGGTGGGTGAGACCCGCTTCTACTGGTTCCTTTGCGTGGAACACGGCCTTCAGGCTTCTCGTTATCCGAGCCGCAGATGTCCTTGTCCCCCGGCCTGACGTCCCGCCGAACTAGACTCCCGGAAGCTCGTGTTGACGTCTCGGAGTCTTGCTCACCTCGGATTTGAGAACGGCGGCGTGATGTCGCTTCATCGTGTTGGGCCTGAAGCAGGCGAAGGGTTCGTTCCGCTGCGGCCTGTCGGTCGGCAGGGCCAGCAGTGTCGTATCCGCTCAACACGATAGCGGCTTCCGCGACGCGGGATCGGGCAGGAGCCGACTCGTGCAGCCTTTGCACAAAACTCGGTAGCCCCCCGACCGCGGCACGATTTCGATAGCCCTGCTTCCGCTCGAGGGTGAGAACCTTCAGCAGCAGCTCCTCCGCGGGCTGCCGACTCACGCCGGGTGAGCGATCCTGGCCTCGCCAAGCTCAGCCTGCAGGGCTTGGAGGGCGACATCTATCTGTTCGGCCGTCACGTTTCGATGAGTTACCAGGCGCACAGTGCTCGGCCCATTGGCGGCCATCTTGACCCCACGCCCCAACATCGCCGTCACAACGTCAGCTGTGGTACGCCCGGTCTCGGACACATCGGCGACGACAATGTTCGTCTTTAGGCGGCCAAGGTCGACAGATACACCCGGAAGCGTAGCCAGTTTTTCCCCCAGGCGCCGCGCATTACTGTGGTCTTCGGCCAGTCGATCAACCATCGTGTTCAACGCCACAATGCCGGCGGCGGCGATTATCCCCGCTTGTCGCATGCCGCCACCAAGCATCTTCCGGTACTTTCTCGCCCTCGCTATGTATTCATTCGAACCACACAACACCGAGCCGATAGGCGCGGACAGGCCCTTGGACAGACAGAACGTTACCGAGTCGGCAGACGCCACCAGCTGAGCGACAGGCACCGCCAGTGCCACCGAGGCATTGAATATGCGCGCGCCGTCCACATGGAGTCTCGCCCCCGCCGCTCTCGCGATGGTGGCAACCTCGTTTATCTCGGCAACATCGAGCACGGCCCCGCCACACTGATTGTGCGAGTTCTCAAGGCAAATCAGCGCGGTACGAGGGTAATGGACATCGACCGGCCGGATGGCGTTCCGCAGCGTTTTGTGTTCGAACGCGCCCTGAGGAGAATTGGGCAGGGGACGGAGCTGGATTCCGCCAGCCACGGCTGACCCGGCAACCTCTGAGCTAAAGATATGACTCTTATCGCCCACGATGACCTCATCGCCGCGTGAGGTATGCGAGAGAAGCCCCACCAGATTGCCCATCGTGCCGCTGGCGACGAGAAGAGCCGCGTCCTTGCCCATCAAACGGGCTGACTCCTCTTCAAGAGCCATGACCGTGGGATCTTCGCCCCACACGTCATCTCCTAATGGCGCAGTTACGATCGCCTGGAGCATTTCCGGAGTTGGGAGCGTAAACGTATCGCTCCGCAGCTCGATCATGAAAGCTTTACGAACTCGACTCTCTGAAGATTTCCATTGACTTCGAGCAGCGCCAGAGTGCCCGGCTCTCCTCGATGGTCCAGATCGGTGGCGCTACCTGGATTGACGAAAGGCACACCTTGCAGATAATCAAAGAATGGGTGATGCGTCTGGCCAAACACGACGCACTGTACAGCCTTACCGAAAAGCTCCTCGGGATGCTTCTTTCCAACGGCGTACTCTTGCAGCGAACCGATATCGTGCACCACTCCGATCTTGAAACCGTCTACTGACTCAACTCGGGTTTCGGGCAGCTCGGCCAAGTCCCACTCAAAATTGTTGCCTCGAACGGCAAAGACCTTACGCTCGCCCTTGCTCAGCGACTTCATCACCTTTTCGCACTTGATATCACCGGCATGTATGACTATGTCGACGCCCTCAAGTTGATCAAGAACGGTCTGTGGAACCCCGTCACCTTCCTTCCAATGAGTATCGGCAAGTACTGCGATTTTTGCCATTCCCCGCGCCTCCTTGTAGGCAGTTAAAAGAACTTCTCGGGTAGCAGATTATAGCACCCTATCGTCATTTTCTATTCATGTTCCAACCCACGTTGCCGGCGGAAAGTTGGGCATAGTGGCCACTGTTCAAGGAGCCGCAGCCGCCCGGTTGAGCCGCACTCCAACAGGCTGCTGAAAGTTCCTACTCACGGTCACTGTAAAGCCGTGAGTCTGTCGGTAACGCGAGCAGCATCACGCTCGGCACCTAGCCTGGAGAATATCGAAAGCGCCTCCTCTAGGTGGAGATGGGCCTGTCCAGTGCTCCTTTGATGGTCATGAGTCAGAGCCAGCTGTTCGAGTATTCGAGCGTGAAGATACGGGTACGGCCAGCCACGGGCCAGGTCGAGCCCTTCCTCCAGTGCAGAGCGGGCGTCGCCGACCCGATCCGCGCTCATCATCACCATGCCCAGTACGAGCAAAGCGTCGGCGAGGAAGCCCGGCTGGCGGCGAGCGCGCTCGACAGCAGTCAGGGCGATTTCCACCGCCCGCTCAATGTTCGCCTCGTCGCCGAGCATGGCGTAGGCCCACGCGAGATTAGGCAGTAGATAGTCTGGAGTCTCGCCGAGGTCACCAGTGAGCGGCTCCAGTCGTTTCAAGGCTTCTTCAGGCTCGCCTCTAAGCAGGTCAAGCTGCGCGAGATCGTACTGCGCCCCTTCAGTCTGAGACCGGTCCCCAGCCTCTTCGGCCAGAGACAGCGCTTCGTGCAAGTACTTGGACGCGGCGTCCCAATCTCCCTCCCACATGCACATCTGTCCCAGCGAGCGCAACGGATTAGCTATATCTGAGGTCCTGCCGGTGGATCGAGCGTACTCCATCCCGCGCTCGATGTATTGGCGAGCGGTGTCCCAATCTCCTGCCGTACCGCAGGCGATACCGAGATTCCCCAACACGAAAGCAAGACTGCTCGGGTTGCCGATCTGCTCGGCAACAGTCAAGGCGCGCTCCAGGTAGCTTCGATATCGAGCTGAGCGGCCGGCATTGTACGCCGCGGCCGCCAGATTGTTAAGCGCAACATAAACCTTTGTCAGGTTACGGCTGGACTCGACGAGTGGAAGTGCTGATTCGAGTACGTGAAATGCGTCTTCCGACTGCCCCAGGCAGATCAGCGCGGTACCCCGAGCCATTTCCGCCTCGCCGGCCATGCCCGGCTCCCCAATAGCGCGAGCCATCTCAGCAGCATCAGTTGCCACACTCAGCTGTTCGCCGTAACTGCCCAATAGGAATAGCAAGTCGGCGAGAGCCGTATTTAGAGATACGAGAGCGTGAGAGGGTCCCGCGCCGTCAAGCAGCTCAATCATGTCGCGAACACGCGAGACTCCCACCTCCGAGGTTCCCCGGCGTCGGTGTGAGGCACCGAGCATTGCCGTCACGCGGCCGGCGCTCTCGAGATCGCCCAGCTCACGGTAGGACGTAATCGACCTCTCGAATTCGGGAATCGCGGCGTCGTACTCGCCGGCCGTATGCAGCACTCTGCCGAGCTTCTCTTCAAGTTGAGCGGCAGCTTGCCCGCTTTCGACGCCCAGTCTTCGCCTTGCTTCTCGATAGTGGTCAATGGCTGTCACATTGGAGTAGATCGCCGCTGCCCTGTCGCCGGCTCTTTCAATCCATGGAGCAGCTTCTGCATCCTCATTCGTGCGGGCGTAGTGATAGGCGATGATTTCAACGTATTCATCCGTTGGATAGAGAGCAGCGAGAGCGCGAGCGGTCTGAAGGTGCAAGTCTCGGCGCCTCTTCTGCACGAGAGTGTTATAGGCGGCTTCGCGCATCGTGGCATGCTTGAAAACATACTGAACGTCCGGGGAGCCCTTCGGGAAAGCGATCTCGGCCTCTTGCAGCTCCGCAAGGGGCATCTCCAGCGCCCCCCGTTCTTGCCCGACTACCTCTGCCAGGAGACGCACAGCGAAGCTACGGCCGATCACGCTACCCACCTGGGCAACATGTTTAGCCGGCTGCTGCAAGCGATCGAGGCGCGCCAAAAGGATCTCCGTCAGTGTGCTCGGTAGCCGCTGAGCCAGATCATGCACCAGATAAACATGTCCATCCCGCTCCTCGACCGCGGAGGACTCTCGTAGAGAGTGGAGCAGCTCCTCAACGAAAAATGGGTTTCCGCCGGCTCGCTCAGCGACGTACCGTTCGAGATCGATGGAAAGCTTCATCCCGCCAAGCACGGCGCCAGCGAGTATGCCGGCATCCTGCTCTTTCAGGGGACGAAGCGTCATACGCTCCGGCCAGCTTAATTCATCCCACGGCGCGCGCCATCCGGGCCTTTGCGTCGCCAAGGCTAACAGTCGCAGCGATGGAATGTCGTTGACCAGTTCTCGCAAAACGTGCTCGCTGGCAGAATCAATCCAATGCAGATCCTCGAGTAGCACTACTACCGGTGCCGTTTCGCAGAGGGACGCGAGAGCTAATCTTAAGCTTCGGATCAATGCCTGACGCCGAATCTCCGCCCCGGCATGCGTTACGGCGGAATCAATTGACGATAAACCTAGTGCTTCGCCGAATACGTCGATGGCTTCAGTCTGGGTCTGGGGTGGGTGTCGCACCAGGAGACTCTGAACGGACACTCGCACTTCTGGGTCGGGACCGCCTTGGGTTTCGGCTGGACGAAGGCCAAGTATGGAACGGAGCAGACCGTCAACCAGCGACAGGCCCATTGTCTGCGTATACGACAGGCAACGAGCGCGGATGATATGGACCGTCGTCGACTGAAGCCGTGAGACGAATTCCGAAACGAGCCTGCTCTTGCCCACTCCCACATCGCCCATGATGGTGGCAAGCTGTCCATCCCATGCCTGAGCTCGGGACCAGAGATGAGAGAGATCACCCAGCTCCCGCTCGCGGCCGACTAGCGGGGTGGCGAACTCTCCCTGCTCCCAGCGCTCGCCCAGCACATCCCTGACACCGAGGGCTGGATAGGCCAGCACGCCACGAGCCTTCCCTTTTAAATTGAGTGTGCGACTCGGCCCGTAGCGAATCCTTCGGCGCGTGAGACGGGCGGTTTCGGATCCGACCAGGACCTCGCCCGGGCCCGCCTCGGTTTGCAGGCGAGCCGCGGTATTTACCGCATCCCCAGTTATCACCTGGTCTTGAAGGGTCGAATGCTCCCACGAGCCGCTCACCGCTTCACCGGTGTCCACGCCCACGCGAATCGCCGCATCGACTCCCCACCGGTCTTGCACCGACGCAGCGACAGCTCGGAACTCGGTATGCATCTCAAGAGCGCACAGGACAGCTCGCTCGGCATCATTCTCTTGGGCCATGGGGGCCCCGAACACGGCAAGCACCGCGTCACCCGCGTACTTCTCGACTGTTCCGCCATAGCGATTCACGACCGAGCTCATGCGCTTGAAGTAATCACCTTGTATATCCCGCACATCCTCGACATCCAGCCGCTCCGAGAGCGGGGTAAAGCCCACCAAGTCACAGAATACCGCCGTGACCAATCGGCGCTCCTCCCCGCGGCTCCCTGACGGTGGAGCGAGATGTGTGATTGACGGCGGGGGCACAGCTGAGGTGGCCGTGACAATCGCCGGCAGCGGCGCCGGAGACAATAGCGCTCCGCACGCTCCGCAAAATCTGTCGTCTGGTCTGGCCTCAGCACCACACTGGCCGCACCGCTCCGGAAGTCGCCCACCACAGCCGCCGCAGAAACGGTTGGAGATCGGGTTGTCGTGCCCACAGACAGGGCAACTGATAGCAGCTTCGTTCATTGTCTGAAGCGGAATCACCGAGCCAGTGCTCTAGGTCAAGCCCCCAGCTTCTCCGCACCTCGTGTTTTGTATCTCATGTTAGTCGGCTTTCGACCTTAGAATGACCGGAGAGCAGGCCGGGAGGAAGAGAATGGACCGAAATTGTACGACCTGATCCCGGGGAGACTCTCTATTAACAACCCGGTGATGGCGGCGTCTGGAACTTTCGGGTACGGGGTCGAGTTCGCCGGACGGATGGACCTGTCGCAAGTAGGAGCGATCGTATGCAAAGGGGTTACGAAAGAGCCGCGCGCGGGACACGCCCCACCAAGGCTGCTGGAAACAGCGGCCGGAATGCTCAACGCCGTGGGGCTGGCGAACCTCGGGATTGAAGCAGTTGTCGCCGAGAAGGCGCCCCACTGGTCAGGAATACTATGTCCCGTACTGGTCAATATCAATGGCGAATCGGTGGACGAATACCATAGCTTGGCACAGAGGCTGGATGGCGTAGAGGGAGTTGCGGGCGTGGAGGTGAACATTTCATGTCCGAATGTGGAAGGCGGAGGTATGGCTTTCGGTTCCGATCCGGCCATAGCGGCCGAGGTTACGAGGGCGGTGCGTTCCGCGACGTCACAGCCCCTACTAATCAAGCTCACTCCCAACACCGACGACATAGTCGCCATCGCGGAGGCTGTGGTCGACGCGGGGGCGGAGGGGCTGACAATCGCAAACACCTATCTCGGACTGTCGATAGACGCCGATCACCGCGCTGTGGCTCTTACGAATGTGACGGGAGGCCTATCGGGGCCGGCAGTCAAGCCGCTAACACTTCGTTTGGTATATGAGATTGCTCAGAAGGTCTCCGTGCCGGTTATCGGGTGCGGCGGCGTCATGACGGGAGTGGACGCCGTTGAGTACTTGCTGGCTGGAGCAAGTGCGGTCCAAGTAGGCACCGCCTCGCTAGTCGATCCCTTCGCCGTGCCTCGAATCGCCTCCGAGCTCCGGGACTGGTTCATCAAGGAACGGGTTGTCAGCCCGAGAGACATAGTCGGAGCCGCCAATCCAGCGAGGCGCTCGCGAGTCAACGCGAAGCGCGTATTGGCCTGAGCCGAGCCGAACGGGACAACATAAAACAGAACCCGGCCAAGGGGCCGGGTTCTGAATGTCTTTCTGGTGGAGATGGGGGCGAATCGAACGCCCCGTCCAGAAGGCTGCAACCGTACACTTCTACGAGCATAGTCGACATTTTGTTGTCGCGACTGCATCCTCTGTCGACGAAGTCTACAGCCGCCAGCTCATGGTCTTGAGCGACTCCTATGAGCCTAAGAGTCGCAGCACGCTGACTTTATGACGTCCGTCGCAACCCGTCAGCGAAGGGTCACTAGGACGTAGCAGGGTGTTAGGCCGCTGCTAGAACAGGTTGATTGTTGGCATTTATTGCCGTGCCAGTTGTTTTACGAGGATCCACCGGCAACCTCGGCTCGCGATGTACGACTCAGGTCCCCTGTCGAAACCTGACATCCCCATGCGCTGCTTATTCTATCAAGCCCACCAGCTCGAATATCTTCGCGAAGCATATTCATGCCTCTCACAAAGCGAATGCCGAGTCCTACGACACAACCTTTTGGGGGATATCTTCGACTGCCGCCAGCTCGATGGCGTCCGCCGGCTCCATGTTCGACTGTGTCGCGCCGTAAATGAAACGCTTCCCCCGAAGCAGTGAAGCGATGGCGGCAACGAATGACATGGCGGCAGACACATAGAACGCCCATCGGAGACCGGCCATGAACGGCGGTGCGATCAGATTTGGGAAGAAGGCGCGCGACAGAAGATGAGTCCTGGCCGCTACCGACAAATGCGCCAGCACCGACGGAGGTAGCAGGTGCCCCATGGGGTTGTATCCCAGGAATGACGAGAACAACGCAGCTGTAGGCGGCAGGTGGGAGACAGCGCTCGCCGACGCAACTGGTAGGCCGGCGGCCGTCAGCCCGGTCAGGAGAGCCGCTGGAAGCTGTGCCGAAAGACCAACCACGATAACCGTAAAGAAGATGGCCATGGAGAAAAGCATGCCTGAGTTCTGCAGAGTGGCCAGCATGCCGGATGCGACACCCCTATTCTCGGCAGGGACCGAACTCATCACGGAGCTGGTATTCGGCGAAGCGAACAGGCCCATACCCATGCCGATAAGAAGCAGTAAGACCGCAAACGGGACGTACGAAAAATTCACGGGAAGCATAGCCAGGAACAGGAATGACACGGCAGTCAAGACCATTCCACCCGTGGAAAAGATCCTGGGATCATAGCGGTCAGACAGAAACCCGGAGAGAGGTCCAGCAATGAGGAATCCGGCCATCATCGGCAGCATGGCGATGCCGGCCCATAACGGGGTTTGGTCGAAGGCGTACCCGTGAATGGGGAGCCAGATCCCCTGCAGCCAGATGATCAACATGAACTGCAGCCCGCCGCGGGCCGTCGCGGCAAGCCAGGCGGCTATGTTACCGGCCGCGAACGCCCTGATTTTGAAGAGCTGAAGATTAAACATGGGGTCGCTGACGCGAGTTTCAATCACACCGAAGGCGGCGAGTAAGACCGCTCCGGCAATCAGAGATGATATCACCCAGGGGTTCGTCCACCCCATAGAATTTCCGCCATACGGCATGATTCCATACGTCAGTCCGATCAAGAGAATGGTCAAGCCTACTCCGAACGTGAGGTTGCCCCAAACGTCCAGCTTCTGATTGGCCTTGATTTTCGCCGTCTCATGAAGTGCGATGTAGGCCCAGACAGTTCCAATGATGCCAAAAGGCACGCTGACCAGGAAGACCAGACGCCAGTCAACTGTCGCCAGAACGCCACCCAGAATCAAGCCTGCAACCGAGCCGACGATTGCCGAAACCTGGTTGAGACCCAGAGCAAAACCCCTCTGGTCGGCGGGAAAGGCATCGGTCAGGATCGCGGAGCTGTTGGCAAACAGAAATGCCGCGCCAACCGCCTGCACCACCCGGAAAAGGATCAGCTCAATTCCGCCTGCCGCTCCCAAGCTCGGAGTAAGAAACAACAGAATCGAGCCGAGCGTGAACACCGCAAATCCTAAGTTGTACATCTTCACGCGGCCAAGCATATCCGAGATCCGTCCGACCGTTACGAGCAGAGTCGAAGTCACGACCATGTAGCCCATCAGAATCCATAGCAGGAAGCTCGTGTTGCCGGGCGTAAGTGGATTGATCTTCAGTCCGTTGAAGATCGCCGGCAGGGCAATCAAGACGATGCTCGTGTTGAGGCTCGCCATGAGGATTCCGAGCGTCGTGTTGGAGAGAGCGATCCACTTGTAATGCGGGCTATCCAGCCCAGGAGTCGCTCCCAGCTTCTTTGCCGTTACCACTAAAGTCTCACCTCAAAACTAGATAGACCGACAATCCGCTGGCACAATCTACGCCAATAGGACTTCGGCCACACAAACACGCCTGACCGCCGCGCCGACCCTAATGATCAGAAATATTTGCTTTATGAAACTATTATGGCACAATAGGACATGAGCATTCAAGAAAGAACCGACTCCATTCGAATGGCCGGCACGCTCATTCGGACGATGAGATTCATCGACGACGCGGTAAGACAGCAAGCTGAGGATTCGCTTGGAGTTGCGGAGCTCGGAATACTGGGTCAGATCGAACGTGGAGTCGACCTGCCATCAGGCCTCGCGCGATCGCTCCGCATCGACCCCTCCAAGATCACTAGGATGGTCGATCACCTGGTCGTCCGGGGATATGTCCGTCGTGGGTTTGACTCGCACGACCGGAGGCGATGTCCACTGAGCCTTACCGTCGAGGGTAGGGCCAGGCTGACAGAGGGCAGGACGGCAGTCGAGGCGACCATGGACATGTTGCTGGAGTCTCTGCCTCCAGGAGATCGGGCGTCTCTTGCGGTGACACTCGATCACCTGCGTGACGCGCTTGATCGGCTACCTCAGATCTAGGAGGCAGTCAAGCCAGGCAGGCTAATCGGGCACATCCAGCCGGTCGGACTGACTTATGCCGGCAAGACCAAAGGCTGTCGAAGCGGGCGGCCAGATCAAGCGGCTCGCGCCACCACCTGGAGCCAATTTCGCGGCAGCATCTCGAGGCGCAGCTCTTCGAACGTCTGTGCCACGGTGCGCATCAAAACCTTGGCGCCGATCTCAACGGGGATCCCAGGTAGGGCGCCCTTGACAAATTCCGAGTAGTGGCTGATGTCCTGCCATGATTCGCGGGTCATCATGGCAACCTCCGCCTCCATGTGCTCCACGACAAAGCCGTTGCGCTCCAAAAGATCACGATACTCCTGAGGCGTCAGCCAGTGCATCGCTTCGGGTCTCGTCTTGTCAAGCTTCAACGTCGGATATTCACTCCTCAGCTGCTGCAGAGCCCGCAGCATCCAAAGCTTGTAGAACTTTTCCGTGCCTGGCGCGTAGGCACCCTCATAGAAGCTGGTGTTGAAGGCCAGAACCCCATCCTGATTCAGGACGTCATGCGCCTGCTCGACGATCGAATCCTTCTTTTGCATAAGGTGTATGGCGTTACAGAACACGATGATGTCGGTCTTCGGAACTCTAGCGGCAAAAGACTCAGCGGTGCCCCTCACGAACCTGGCACCCGACCCAATCAACCGCCGCGCCTTCTCGAGAGCCGACTCAGAAGGATCGAGTGCAATAACTTCGGCGTTGTCACCGCGGAGCTCGAGTCCCTCGATCAAGAGCTGCGTAACCGCCCCCGTCCCGCACGCCAGATCAAGTACGCGCCGGACCGGGACCTGTGATAGTTCCCGAAGACGCAAGGTCATATCAACCAGGTGGCGATTGACCACCTCGTAAAAGCCGTGCTTTGCAAAAGCCTCGAACGTGTAGTCTTGGTCGCCGGCCGTAAGGGTTTCCCCCAAAGTTCCCATCTCCGTTTGACGCGAGTTTCGGACTCCGTCAACCACTTAGAATAGCAAATGGTATACCCGATGAGATACATGTGACCGCGCTCATTAACCCAGCGGAGACATCGGCGCCGGAAAGTCGAGGGGATGGACGGATGCTGCACGGCCGAGTTGCACTGGTCACGGGAGCATCTCGAGGAATTGGTAGCGCGACGGCCGTGAAACTAGCCCAGTCGGGAGCCTCGGTTGCCGTCAACTACAACTCCAGTCGTGACCCCGCGTTCGCAGTAGTCGAGCAAATCGGCATCGAGGGCGGTCGAGCCGTTGCAGTTCGAGCTGACATCAGCGATCCCGAGCAGAGCAATACTCTGCTGGAAACGGTGGAGACGCAGCTCGGGCCCATCGACATCCTCGTGAACAACGCGGGATTCGTACGTGATCGTCTTCTCCTTCGCATGACCGAGCCCGACTGGAGCGACGTGTGGACCGCCGATTACTCCGGGGCGGCTTGGCTCGCGCGCGCCGTCATTCCACGGATGACTGGTCGGGGGTGGGGCCGGGTCATTAACATGGCATCAATAGTTGGGATTGCAGGAAACATGGGGCAGGCGAATTACGCGGCGGCGAAAGGCGCACTCATCGGCTTAACCGCCGACCTTGCGGCCGGAACCGCCGAATTCGGCGTGACGGTCAATTGCGTGGCTCCCGGCTACATCAACACGGATGCGACGGCGGCGATGGAGGACCAGTACAAGCAGGCTTGGCTGGAGCAGATCCCGATGAAGCGCTGGGGCTCACCCGATGAGGTCGCCTCGGTGGTGGACTTCTTGGCCGGCCCGTCCGCGAGCTACATAACCGGTCAGTGCTTTGTCGTCGACGGTGGATTACTTGTGGGACGCCGTTAAGGTTGAATAGGGTACAACTCAGTTGGGTACGGGAGTCGGCGAGAGATAGTTTCTAACATACCGGTTGAGGAGGCTCGGGTGAAGGGGTACGCAAGGCGGATGCTACAGGTGACTACAACGGCGGTCCTGGTAATCGGGATTGCTATCGTTACCGGCGCCGCGCCGGCGTCAGCCGTTTCGAAGCCTGGTGCGTACAGTCTCGCAATTCTGGCTCGAGCCAGAAGCGTCGCATTGCAGGCCGGCACAGCCCACGTAACGGCATACGTCGTCGCTCATGCTCTATCGAGTCCCGGCACAAAGGTCGAAGCCAGGGAGTGGATCAAGGGCTGGTTCTTTGCTGCGCGCCCGCTCCGCTACTCGATGAAGGCAAATATTGCATACGATCGCAGCACGTCCAGCGTCGCCAGTCACCAACGGTTCACATATCAGCTCATCGTCAACCAAACGCACAGCGCCTCACTGACCACCAAGACCGGATGGCGCTGTCGCAAGACGGGCTTGAGCGATGTCCCCCCAGCCTCGGGCGCGTTCACCTCGGTCGTGATGCCCGGTTTGACCCGACATATTCGTCAGGCCCGTTTTGTGGGAGCTACAACGGCGCTCGGGGTTCCCGTCTACCACCTCAAGGTTGGCTTCTTCACCGCCTACAGTCAGCAAGACATCCGCCAAATGGTCCAAGCCGACGAATACATCTCTCAGAAGAACTACCAGATGGTTCGTCTTGTCGCTCACGGTACAGCCCGGCTCAACGGTTCACCGCAAAAGTTCACGATATTCGAACGGTTCAACGGATACGGGCAGCGGTTCTCACCACAGTTACCACCACAGTGCCCTGCATAGAGAGCATCCCGCCGCGTCTCTAGCGCACGATCACGCAGTTCCCACCTAGCCGCCCACCGGAGAAGTTGTTGACAAACCGACATTCTCCGGGCCTTCGATCTTAGCCAGTTTCTCCAGAGCGGGTAAGGCTCGCAGGATTGCCAGACGCTCCCCGCGATCAAGCGCCTCCAAACGGTTGCACAGCCCAGATGTTCCGGTTCTTTCTACATCCTCCAGCAGTGCTTGCCCGTCGTCCGTGATCGCTATGTAGGCGGAGCGCGCGTCTACAGGATCACGGTGGCGCGTTATCAGACCGCGCTCGCCTAGCCGGTCGACTAGACGAGTGATGGTGGGAGCGGCGATGCCTTCTACCAGTGCCAGATCGCCCAACCGTATAGGACCGCGGCGCGCTATAGACACTAAGGCCGACAACTGCGTACCAGTCAATTCACCCAGTCCGGACCGATTCAGTCGGCGCGCGATGCGGGCGGCAATGAGGCCCAGCTGCGGGGCCAGGTCATCAATGTCCTCGGGTAGCTCCTGCACCACTCTGTCCCACCTCCCCCCAGGTCAACGCATGAGACATGTAAGCCTCCGGCAACGTTTCGCAGTATCGGCGTCACGCGACGCACTAGGAGCAGTGGCGTCCCACACGAAACGAGAAGGTATTACATTAGGCCCGCCACGACCGGAATCAGACCCCCACCTTGGACACGTCCCCGGCTTCGGGGCAGCTTTGAGCTGATTACAGGCCGTATGGGATTGTACCGCAGGCCGTTCAACTTGTCACACCCGTCAAGAAAGGGTGAGCCGGGGAGGCCGTGCCTTCAGGCCGCAATGACCTCCTTAGTAGACTCCTCTGTGGACTCGTCGAACGTCTTGGCGTCGTTGAGCTTCACGTACACTCGTTGTCCCGTCTCGAGCTCGAGGCCGGACGCCTGCTGACGAGTCATCTGAACCAGAACCGTCTGCTCGGCACCGATCTCCAGCTCCCCGCGCACCTCGAATCCCAGGAAAACGAGGCGCTTGACCGTGGCCTCAATCGCCTCCATGCGCGGCTCGCGTGAAATGGCCAAATCATGCGGGCGCACTAGAGAACCGCCGACCCGGTTTGCGTACCCGATGAAGCTCATCACGAACTCATTGACAGGATCGTCGTATAGATCTTGAGGGGTCCCCACCTGCTCCACCCGGCCCTTATTCATAAGAATGACCGTGTCCGCTATCTCCATGGCCTCTTCTTGGTCGTGGGTAACCAGAATCGTCGTGACGTGCACTTCCTCGTGCAGCTGCCTCAGCCACGCTCGAAGCTCTTGCCGGACGCGGGCGTCGAGGGCACCAAACGGCTCGTCCAGCAGAAGCACTTGCGGCCGCACTGCGAGCGCGCGGGCGAGACCCATGCGCTGACGCTGTCCGCCGGAAAGTTGGGCAGGATAACGATCGGCAAAGCCCGATAGCTGCACCAGGTCGAGAAGATGGTTAACTCTTTCCTGAATCTCCGCTTTTGGCGCTCGTCGGATCGACAGCCCGAACGCCACGTTGTCACGCACCGTCATGTGCTTGAAAGCGGCATAGTGCTGAAATACGAATCCGACTCCGCGTTTCTGGGGAGGGAGCTTGCTCATATCCTTGCCGAAGATCCGAACGGTGCCGGAGTCAGGCGCCTCCAGACCCGAGATCACTCGCAAGAGGGTAGATTTCCCACTACCGCTAGGGCCAAGCAAGGCTGTCAGCGAACCCTCTGGAACATCGATAGAGACATCGTCAAGTGCCAGAAAGCTCTTGAACCGCTTCGAGACGCCGATTGCTTCAATAGCCACTTATGCCATCTCCTTCTTGCGCGTAATATTCATGATGAGAAGCGTTAGAACCGCCAAAAGGGCGAGGATGACGGCGCCCACGTAGGCCCCCGTAAGATCGAAGGACTCATATTGGTCTCCCACGTACAGCGTGAGCGTTTCCGTGACGCCCGCGATATGCCCTGAGACGACGCTCACGGCCCCAAACTCGCCCAGCGCTCGGGCAGTAGTGAGCACGACCCCGTACACCACACCAGCCCGGATTGAGGGTAGCGTAATACGCCAAAAGCTTTGAAGCGCGGATGCGCCGAGTGTGGCCGCTGCCTCTTCCTGTTGCGCGCCAACCTCTCGGAGCACTGGCATTACTTCTCGCACCACGAACGGCAGTGTTACGAATATGGTTGCCAGGATCATCCCCGGCAGAGAGAAGATCACCGTGATACCGCGGTCCAGCAGCCAGGGGCCGAGCCAGCCCGTGCGCGCGTACAAGAGGATGAGGGCCAAACCCACCACCACGGGTGAGATCGCAAGCGGCAAATCAATCAGAGCGGTAAAAAATGAAACGCCGGGAAATGGGTGGCGCACCACGATAATCGCGGTGATCACGCCGAAGACGGTATTGGCGACGATCGCGACGAGCCCGATAAGCAGGGTCAGGTAAAGCGCGTGGAGCGCGGCGGGAGTCGTGGCTGCAGACCAAGCAGCCCCTAGTCCACTTCCAAACGCTTTGTACACTACGAACCCCACCGGCAGTATCAGGAGCACTCCTAGGTAAGCCAGCGCGAAAAAGCGCAATCCCAGTCTAGCGATCATGGGCGGCGAGCTTTCTGCTCACAAAAGTGAACACTGTCAGTATCACCAGCGAGAGCAGCAGCAAGACCATTGACAGGGCCGATGCCTGCTGCATTTCTCCTGCTCCATAGAACTGGTATACCAGCAGGGACGCAACCGGAATATTGGCGGCGATCAAGACCAGAGAGCCAAATTCGCCCACCGCTCTGGCAAAGGCTAGTCCTGCGCCTGACAACAAGGCCGGAAGCAGGTTGGGTAGCACCACGCGTCTGAAGATCGTGAAGGATTTGGCGCCAAGCACGGCCGCTGCCTCCTCCATGTCCGTGTCCAGGCTTATCAGCACGGGCTGTACGGCTCGGGCTACAAACGGCAGCGTCACAAACAAAAGGGCAACCGCCACTCCAACGTAGGTATAGGCGATGTTGACTCCGACTGGGCTACTGTTTCCGTACAAAAGCAGCAAGGTCAACCCGGCGACAATGGTGGGAAGGGCAAAGGGCAGGTCAATCACGGAATTGACGATCGACTTACCCCAGAAGCTATCGCGGACCAGCACCCAGGCGATGATGGTCCCCGAGACAATGTTTATGGCGGTTACCACGGCCGATATCACAAACGTCAGCTCGATGCCGTTGACGATGTATGGGCTGGAGACCGTCTGCCAGAACTGCATCCACCCCCCGCTCATCGATTGCCATACCAGGGCTGAGATCGGAAGGAGAACAATGAGGCTCAAATAGCCTGCCGAGAGACCGCTTAAGAGGACGGCGCCGGGGAGCGCCATCCTCCTTCTATCGCGAGCCTCAACACCAAGCGAAACCGTGCTCACGAGTTACCGACCTTGTTCGATCTTGGTGAATATCCCGTTCACTCCGAAGAATTCGGAATTGAGCTTGGGCCAGCCACCAATCTGACGAATATTGAACAGCTGCTTCGGCTTGGCAAACTTGAACTTCTTGGCTACGGACTTGACTACCGGCCAGAAGTAGTTCTTTCCCCAGAGTTTCTGAGCGGTGGACGAGTACAGGAAGCTATTGAACGCTTTTGCCTGCTTGTGAGCGTGCCCATTCAAGGTCCAGCTCGCGGGGTTCTCTATGAGAAGGGACGACGAAGGCACGACGAGCTTGATCTTTCCCGGGTTCTGATGGGCGCCCTGCATGATGTCGTTCTCGTAATCGATCATTACGTCACCCTTGCCGGACAAGAATGTTGTCAGCTCGAGGCGAGCGCTTGCGTCCTGCACCGACATATGTGCATGAAGCTTCTTCAGGTAGGCGATCGCCTGGCTCTTAGACTTGTGGGCTTTGATCTGGGCGCCGTAGGCGGCCATGATGTTCCATCGAGCACCCCCTGATGTCACCGGATTGGGGGTCAGAACTTGCAGACCCTTCTTTAGCAAGTCACTCCAGTTATGGATATGCTTGGGGTTTCCCGGCCGAACGCCAAATGCGACGACGGACTCTGACACGTTTCCGTGATACTGGTTCTGGTCCCAGCTGGCCGGCACGATCTTCAAAGGCACTAGCGCTTGAATATCCGGAGAATAAGAGAAGTTAACCTCGTCGGCCGATAGTCCCTCGGCCACCAATTTACTCTGGCTGCCGGAAGGGCCGTATGACGTAGTGACACTGACGCCTTTTCCAGCTTTTGTTCTGTTGAAGGCTGGAATAATATCGGCGTAGGCTTGAGCCGGCGTCGAATACGCCACCAGACTCAAGGTCACGTTTTTGTGCGCGGGCTTCGCCGAAGTCAGGGTGGGTATGAGCATGATGGATGCGACGACTGCTGCCACGCATCCACCAGCAAAGATCGATCTGCGCATTGCCTCTCTCCTTCGTGTGCGACGTATTCGTATCATCGGCCGCGATGTTGGGCCCCCGCGTCACCGACCAATGTCACCATACATAAGTATTCTGGCAATGTCGAATAAACATTACTTAAGTTGGCGCGTCCCGGCAATAAGGAGTTAAGGACAGCGCATGCGGCGTGTAAGCCTCTAGTAGACCTTCCGCCTGTCTACTGCTCTGTCAGGCCGAGAAATGCAGGCTCGGACGCACTTCGTCCACGACTTCCAGGAAACCTATCGCAGCGGGTGAGATCGGCGAGTTCAGCCTCTGAACCAGCTGATACTCACGCTGCAGCGGGAATCCTTCGACGTCGAGAGCTACCAGATCTCCAAGGTGGAGGTCGCGCTCAATGACCCACCGGGAGATCACGCCGACTCCGAAGTCGGCTTCAACCGCCTTCTTGATGTGCTCGGTCGCGTTGAACTCCATAGCCACGCGAGCGTGCAGCCCAGCCTCATCGAATAGGTCCGTAATGTAGGTTCTCGTCGTCGAGCCGGGCAGCGGCAGGATCAAGGGAACATCGGCCAGGTCACTCAGTGTCATGTGTCCACGCCTCGCCAGAGGGTGCCCGCCGCTTACGACGGGAATCAGCTGGTCGGGGCAAAGCGGCTTTACGTCAAAGAGCTTGGAAGAAACGCTAGCTCGCAGGACGGCTATATCAATCGTCCGCTCGCTCAGCAAATCCAGCACACCGTCGGTCTCCAGGACCTGCAGCTGGACGTCGATCTCCGGGTGGCGCGGCCGGAACGTCTGCAGGATGCGCAACAGCACGTTCATACCACCGGTGGTATTTGTGGCAAGCGCGACGCTGCCCTGGTCGCCTTCCCGAAGTCCTTTGATTATGGCCAGCAGATCGTGCTCCATACCTATGAGCTGGCGCGAGGTGGCGTACAAAGCGCTGCCGGCCGCCGTGGGAAGCACCCGGTTTCCGACTCTCTCCACCAGCTTCACACCGCAGGTGTCCTCGAGCACTCGCATGTGATGCGTGATGGCCGGCTGGGTCATCTTCAGCTCTCGGGCTGCCTTGGTGAAGCTCTGACGCCGGATCACCGCGTCAAAAACCCGAAGCTGTTGTGAGATCAAGCGCATGAACGATAGTACAGCGGTCGGTTGTCAGATGTCAGTTGTCAGTTTTCAGTTGTCAGTTGTCAGTTCTCAGTTTTCAGTTGACATGGCGGTACACGATGGATGCGACGGGCATCTAAGGGCTTGCACGATGGCGGGGGCTGGATGCCTGCTCGGGAACTGCCGGGGATCAAATCGCCTTGACCTCACTCCGATCTAGTCCAAACGAGCTCGCGGCCAGGGCTGCGATATGATCGCCGATTGACAGGCACGCGGTGGCCGCAGGCGACGGCGCATTGTAAACGTGTACGGACTCTTCAGATGCCTCAAAGCAGAAGTCGTCCAAGAGCCGGCCCCGAGGATCGAGCGCCTGGGCCCGAACCCCCGCTCCACCACGCTCAAGGTCTTCAGACGTGATTTGCGGCACGAGACGTTGCAGCGATCTCACGAACCGAGATGTACTCAGCGAGCGGCGGTACTCGTCCAGTCCGATCCGCCAGTAGGCAGGAATCAGGCGCCACATGCCGGGATATCGGGCGAGTGATGTCAGGGACGAGATTTCCACGTCCGACATTCGATATCCTTCGCGAGCAAACGCCAGCACGGCGTTCGGGCCTGCCTCCACGTCGCCGCCGATCCGCCGTGTGAAGTGGACGCCGAGGAATGGAAGGTCCGGGTCCGGCACTGGATACAGTAAACCTTTGATCAGATACCTACGTTCTGCCCGCAGAACGTAATACTCGCCGCGGAACGGGACGATTCTCACGGGAGGCACGGCTCCCGCCAAAAGCGCTACCCGGTCGGTGTGCAGTCCTGCGCAATTGACGACGTGTCTGGTCAGGAGTGTACCGCGAGATGTAGCCAGCCGCAGCAAACCGTTTTGGCGGGCGAACGACTGAACCCGGCAACCCGTGATCACGTCGGAACCCAGCCCTCGGATCTCCTGCACCAAGGCGGCGGCCACACGCTGGTAGTCCACGATCGCCGCGACAGGAACGTGCAACGCGGCGATACCGGCGGCATATGGCTCGATCCTGTTAAGCTCGACGCGGTCAAGGAGCCGCAGTCCGCTCAGCCCGTTGGCGACACCTCGACGGTACAGCTCCTCCAACCTCGGAATCTCCGCCGGCTCCACCGCCACGATGAGCTTACCGCACTGTTCGGTCTCGATTCGATGAGCTGCACAAAACGCGAGTAATCGTCGACCCCCCTCCACGCAAAAGGCGGCTTTCAGCGATCCGGGTTTGTAATAGACGCCCGAATGGATAACCCCGCTGTTATGCCCGGACTGATGGCTCGCAATCGCGTTCTCCTTCTCGAGAACGCAAACCCGTCCGTGCTTGGTAGCGGTCAGAATTGCTCTGGCCGTCGCTAATCCAATCAGTCCGGCGCCGATGACGACGACGTCGTAGTTCGTGGTCACTCTGCTTTACGCTGTTACGCCCTCCGTACCCCGAACTGATTGTTGAGCACTATGTCAAATCCCATTCCGTGGCCGGTACTGAATCGACTCCGCCACGTGCGCGGCGCAGATAACATCTGACCCTGCCAGATCGGCGATCGTTCTCGACAGCTTCAGCGTACGATGAAAGGCTCGTGCCGATAGATGCAGCTGGTTCATCGCCGCACGCAGCAACGTTTGAGCCGCTGGTTCGACGGCGCAGAACTGCCGCACTTCACCAGGACCCATGTCCGCATTGCACGTTCGCTTCGACCCCGCGAATCGGGCTATCTGGGTATCGCGCGCTTGTTGCACCCTGGCCCTGATGGTCACGGACGGCTCGGGCTGCAAAGCATTCGTTAGCTTGTCGTATTCAACGCGAGGCACTTCGACATGGATGTCGATTCGGTCGATGAGCGGCCCTGATAGTCGCTTTTGGTAGCGAACAATTGAGCTTTGGGAACAGGTGCATTCACGCCCGGGGTCGCTGAGGAAGCCGCATGGACAGGGATTCATAGCCCCGATGAGCATGAACTTCGCGGGAAAGGTAACGGAGCCATTGGCGCGACTGATGGTAACCGTGCCGTCCTCCAGAGGTTGGCGCAGGGCCTCGAGGCTATGCCCGGCAAACTCCGGAATCTCATCGAGGAACAGCACGCCACGATGCGCCAGGCTGATCTCTCCGGGACCCGGGAGCCGTCCCCCACCCACGAGTCCCGCATGACTGACCGTGTAATGCGGCGAGCGGAAGGGCCGCTGCTGTATCAACGGCATATGAGATGGAAGCAGGCCGCTAACACTGTAGATCCGGGTGACGTCCAGCGCTTCGTCAGAGGTCATGCGAGGCATGATCGAGGGTGTTGCCCGAGCCAGCAACGTTTTGCCGGACCCGGGAGGCCCCGTCAAGAGGACATTATGGGCGCCGGCCGCCGCCACTTCGAGTGCCCGCTTCACGTGCTCCTGTCCCCTGACCTCGCACATGTCGGTCTGGTACTCTTCCTGCGGCGGTGTAGGTCGAGTGGATCGATCGTATGGTGGTATTTCGACCATCTCCCTCAGGTGCATGACCAATTCGCCCAGGGAGTCGACAGGGATGACGTCTATGCCGGAGACCAGGGCGGCCTCGCCCGCGTTGGCCGCCGGACAGAAGACTTCCCGAAGCTTACAATCGCGGGCTATCGAAGCCATGGGAAGCATGCCTGTGGTCGGCCGGAGTGTCCCGTCAAACGCCAGCTCGCCCAGGAACAAGCGGCGTTCTACCGATTCCGTCGATATCTGGCTGCTTGCGGCAAGAATGGCTACCGCGATCGCGAGGTCGTAGGACGGCCCTTCTTTGCGCAAGTCGGCCGGAGCGAGGTTGATGGTCACTCGATGCCAGGGAAAGACCATCTGGGAATTTCTGATGGCGGCCCTGACCCGCTCCTTCGCCTCGACGATTGCGGTGTCGGGCAAGCCTACGATTGCAACGGTGGTCTTGCCTGAATCAATGTGGACCTCGACTTCCACAAGAGCCGATTCGAGCCCAATAATCGCACTACTCAGGGTTTTCGCCAGCAACACACTCTCCCCGGCCCGGCCGATGGTAGCGGCGTCCACGCTGGGTGAGACGGTACCGGACGAGCTCGTCCGCGTCAATCATACGGCTGCGGAGAATCGATTGCATCGGGTCGAGACAGTATGCCGAGGCAATCGTTACCTCCGCGATACACTCAATTGAACGGCCTTCCGGACTTTGCGGCACGTCCGGCCCAGCCTTGGAGGATCGACATGGCCACGGCGACCAGCCAGGTATCAGAGGATGTATCGACTCGAGCAGACAAGCTCCGGCACGACATAGAGCAAGCCAACTACAACTACTTCGTGCAGGACGCTCCTACCGTGTCCGACGCGGAGTACGACACGTGGATGCGGGAGCTGCGAGAACTGGAACGGAGGCATCCGGAGCTGCAGTCCCCGGATTCACCGACCCAGCGGGTGGCCGGGGAGGTCAGCAAGGGTTTCGAGGCGTACCGTCATAAGGAACAGATGCTCAGCCTCGGCAACGCGTTTACCCTCCACGAGCTACATTCGTGGTACGAGCGAATTAGCGCACTGCTGGGTCGACGCCCCCCTCTGGTCGCGGAGCCCAAGATCGACGGGCTAGCCATATCTTTGACGTATGTCCGTGGCTCGCTGTCGGTAGGAGCAACTCGAGGCAACGGTCTCGAAGGGGAGAATGTAACCGCCAATCTCAAGACCCTGCATCAGGTTAGATTACGCCTACTCGATTCTCCACCGGACGTGGTGGAAATTCGGGGTGAGATCTATCTGCCGGTTGCAGGCTTTGAAAAGCTCAACGACCAACGGGCGGCAGAAGGCCAGCCCCTCTTCGCCAATCCACGCAACTCGGCGGCGGGCTCGCTCCGTCAGCTCGACCCAGCCGTCACCAAAGGGAGACCTCTCCGCCTTTTCGCATACGCACTGGGTGCAATCGAAGGCGCTGAACGGCCTCCGACTCAGACGGCCCTGCTTGAGCGGATCCGTGCATGGGGGCTGCCGGTCAACGATCTGATCCAGTCATTCGACACGATCGTCGAGGTCGAACAGTACTGCGAGCACATGCTCGTGCAGCGAGAGTCTCTGGCATACGAAATCGATGGAGTGGTCGTCAAAGTCGATGACACCGAGGCCCAGGCACAGCTAGGATTCGTGGGGCGCGAGCCTCGTTGGGCGATTGCCTTCAAGTTCCAACCTCGTCAGGCAACCACTCGATTACGCGAAATCAGGGTAAACGTAGGCCGGACGGGATCTCTAAATCCGTATGCCGTCCTGGAGCCTGTCGGCGTGGGCGGCGTCACCGTTTCGCAGGCTACCCTGCACAACGAGCAGGATATTCAGCGAAAAGACATTCGGCAAGGTGATCGAGTGATCGTCCATCGAGCCGGGGATGTAATCCCGCAGGTTGTGAAGCCGCTGGTCGAAGACCGGACAGGGGATGAGGTCGTGTACCACCTCCCGGAAAGATGCCCATCGTGCGACACGCCCATTGTGCGGAACGAGGACGAGGCCATGGCGTACTGCCCCAATCCTCAATGCCCGGCGAGAATTTACGAGCAGATCGCCCATTTCGTCAGCAGAGGTGCAATGGACATTCGGGGTCTGGGCGGCCGCATGGTCGCGGCAATGCTTGATGCGGGCTTGATCCGAGACTCGGCTGACATTTACACGTTAACCGCTGAGCAGCTGATGTCTCTGCCCAACATCAAAGAGAAGAGCGCTTCGAACCTGCTCACGGCTATCAGAACAGCAAGCGCCGTCCCTTTAAGAGCGTCATTTTTGCCCTTGGCATCAGATTCGTCGGCGACCAAAACGCAGAAATTTTGGCGTCAGCGTTCCCGACTATCGAGGCACTGCGCTCGGCCACCGTGGAGGAGTTGGAAGCGGTCGAGGGAATCGGCCAAAAAATGGCTCAGAGCGTTGCCGAGTGGTTCTCCGACGAAAAGAACCAGGTACTGGTGGATCGTTTGACATCGTCCGGCCTGACCATGAACTCCGTCGATTCCGAAGGGCCGAGGGGACCCCTCAGCGGAAAAACATTCCTCTTGACGGGTAAGCTGGACCACATCAGCCGGGGATCAGCCGAGCGTGCTCTTCAGGATCTCGGGGCGAAGATCGCCCCGGGGATCAGCAAGTCGGTCGACTACCTGATAGTCGGTTCCGATCCTGGGTCGAAGCTGGCCCGAGCGGAGAAGCTCGGAACGGCTATAAGGGATGAGTCGTGGCTCAGATCCGTGTTGGAGTCGAGACAGCTGGAATGAGCGGGCGCCAATAGACAGGTGAATGTCTCACACAGTCACGAGGTCCATGGCTCCGGCACCGGGTCGCGTCTGCTCGTCGCGTTTTGCCTCACGGTGGTCATCCTCGCCGTCGAGGCTGCCGTCGGCTTCGCCGCAAACTCCCTGGCGCTCCTGTCTGACGCCGGCCACATATTAACCGATGTCTTCGCTTTAGGACTGGCGTGGCTCGCCCTCAAGCGGTCGACTCGGCCGGCTGACGAACGCAACACCTATGGCTATCAGCGAACCGGGATCCTCGCGGCCCTCGCCAATGCCGTGATTCTTATCGTGATTGCGCTGTTCATCTCGGTAGAGGCGTTCGGCCGAGTGCAGCACCCGCAACAAGTCTCGGGATTACCGGTGATTCTTGCCGCGCTGGTCGCGATTGCGGTTAACAGCATAATCGCCTACAGCCTCCGCTCGGACGGACACGAAAACCTAAACATTCGAGCAGCTCTGCTCCACGTGATCGGAGACATAGGCGCTTCGGTGGCGGTCGTCGCTTCCGGCGTGATCATCGTGCTGACTCACGCGTACGTTGTCGACCCGATCCTTTCATGGCTGATCGCTCTCCTCATCGCTTTTGGTGCCTGGCGAATTGTCAGTGAGACAGTCGGCATCTTGATGGAGGCGACACCGAAGGACCTGGACGTCGCCGTGATTGCTTCCGCCATGCGAGAGATTCCCGGGGTAGAAGGAGTGCATGACCTTCACGTGTGGGCGTTGTCGGACGGACTCCGGCTATTGTCGGCCCACGTACAGGCCCCAGACCAGTCCCTGGGCTCCACCGCCCCACTCCTGGCGGACCTGCGCATCCTTCTATCTAGACGGTTTGGGATACAGCACGCTACCATCGAGGTTGAGTGCGAAGATTGCAGCCTCCCCACTATCCGTCCAATCACCATGCAGCCCGACGGCCTCGGCACTCGAGGAGCTAATCGACACGACTCACGCTGAAGAGACCCGTAATGAAGGAGACGTTGACGTCAGGCTATGACAAAATTGCTGAGAAACTCTCTGTGAGGACTTCATGAATCGACTTTTGGGGGCGGCCGTGCTGTCCGCCTTCCTTTCGGCGATCGCGCTAGCCATAGCGGGTGGACCAGGAGGTGCAGTCGCGGCACGAGGTTCTCGCGCCATACCTGTCCACTGGGCTCATGTGACAAATGCAGGCGAGATCGTTCCTCTCCCGAACAACCAACTCTTGGTGACCGACATTGGTAACCTCGACCGAACGGGAGGACGCGTCATCATCGCCAATCGCCACGATCAATTGATCTGGCATTACTCCGGTCCGTTGGACATTCCGCACTCTGCTTACCCGATGGCGAATGGAGACATTCTGATCGCGGATACCGGAGACAACCGGGTCATAGAGGTCGATCGGCTCAGCCACATCGTTTGGAGCACCGACAATCTGGGCAGAGGCCACGGCAGAATTGGCCGGGGAACGCTGAGCGACGGAAGCACACTTTCGTATCCGAACGACGCCAAGCCCCTGGCAAACGGCAATATATTGATCTCGCTGAGACTTCAGAATCGAGTCGTCGTCATCACGAGAACCGGCCGCATCGTCAAGGACATCACCGGGTTCCTGCACCGGCAGCACAATCCCCACCTGCTTCCGAACGGCGATACCCTCATCGCCGACTCTGACGCGAATCGCATCATCGAGGTTGGTCGGAAGGGCCGCAGAATTGTGTGGAGTTATGGAGCTAACGATGGTGGGCCCGACGGAGCCCTCTCATGGCCACGAGATGCGACCCTCCTCCCGAACGGCCACATTCTGATCACCGATTCGAATCATTCGCGTCTCATAGAGGTAACCAGGAACAAGAACATAGTCCGCCAGTGGACCAACGTGTCCCATCCATACGCGACGGCTCCTTTACCGAACGGAGACATTTTGGTAGGAAACGGATCCCGCTACGGAGTCGTCGAGCTAAACCGAAGCGACAAGATCGTTTGGGTGCTCAACCAGCATTCATCGGGAGTTCCGGGGACTGGAGGAGCCCCCTGGCGGGTGCGGAATGGAAGCTTCGAACACTCGATTCCGGGGTCGAGCACCGTCCTCAAGTTTTGGAACCGGAATGATGCCCTGGCCTACTCGGTGCCTCCAGCGAAGCGTGTGCCGATGGTGCGAGACTGTCACGTCCACCACAAGGGAAAGTGTAGTGGACGGATATCTTACCAGGGTGATTCCAACGGCGTCTACTTTGGACAAATCATACGCGTGCACCCCGGTCGTCGCTATAGGTTTTCCGGATGGATCCGTACCAAGAATGTCAGAACCTGTTATCCCTGCAGCTATGGCCAGGGCCAGCCGAATGGACAGACGGCTGAGTACGAGCTGGCTCTCATCACTAATTCAGGAGCGGGAGCATTGCCTCCAGCGCTGCCCCGGCACACAGGCACTACAGGCTGGCAGCATGATACGACCGAGTTCACCATACCCGGTAACGTTCATGCTGTTGGAATCCAGGCCGAGCTGCGCGGCCAGGGTACGGTGTATTTCGACGACGTGTGGCTGCAGGAGCTCAAGTGACGACAGGAGGCGATCATATGACCGAAGAACAGCAAGAAACCGCGACGCTTTCCTCCCATCAGTGGAATGTCGTGATGGACATTTTGCGGCTGGACACCCAGTCCGACGACGCGAAGACCCGGCTCGGGGACGTAGCGCGTCAAGCCGACGAAATCCTCCAATCGCTGATCAAGCAGTTGGGTCGAGACGGTATTGAGAGACACTGAAGAGGAGCTTGATTGAGCGTCATTCTGCTGTACGGCGACACGGCATCTACGCCCAACATCTACTACACAACTCGGTTTGTGGCGCCCGATCCGTTCATCTATGCCAGGGGTGAAGCAGCCGAGGTAGCTGTCGTTCCAACCCTGGAGAAGAGTCGCGCCGCTAAGGAGTCTCGCGTCTCGGACATACGATCATTTGAGGACATGGGCTACCAGCGCGAGATTGATGCGACCGGCAACAGGGTGACAGCCACCCTGAGTGTGATGGAGCGCCTCATTCGTGAGCTGGGCACGAACGATGTCGCGGTCGAGCCCTCATTCCCGGTTATCTTCGCTGACGGCCTTCGTCAACGGGGAATCTCCGTGATCCCTGACGAAGAGTTGTTCGTAGGCAATCGCCGGCGGAAAGGTCCCGACGAAATAGACGCGATTGCTAAGGCTCAGCGGCGAGCCGAACAGGCGATCGCATCGGCACGGTCCATCCTGGCCGAATCAGTCGTACTGGACGGCGCGTTAGTGTTCCGTGGCGTGCCGCTGACTGCCGAGCGGCTACGGGGGGATCTGGAAGCGTCGTTCGTGCTCGACAATTTTGGCAACGACTCTATGATCGTAGCCCCCGGCCCCGGGTCGGCCGACCCCCACTGGACTGGTAGCGGACCGATACGGGCGGGCCAGCCCTTGATCCTTGACATATTTCCGCAAGACCGGACCTCGCGGTATTACGGCGACGTCACGCGGACCTTCGTCAAAGGTCAGCCCGACGATGCCCTGGTGCGCATGTTTGAGTCGGTGCGGAAAGCACAAAGTGTGGCACTTGACATGATTGCACCAGGAGTGAATGGTAGGGACGTTCATAACGCCGTCGTGGCTTCGTTCGCCGAGGACGGCTACGACGATACCAGCAGCGCAAGGTACACTCACGGAACCGGCCATGGCTTGGGACTGGAGGTGCACGAGCTGCCCTCCATGGGGCGGATAGATTTCGAGCTGCGTGAAGGAGACGTTGTCACCGTGGAGCCCGGCCTCTACGACCCCAGCGTGGGCGGCGTCCGCCTTGAAGATGTGGTAGTGGTCGAAGCCGCCGGCTCACGTAATCTCAACTCCCTTCCCAAAGAGCTGGTGGTTGGATAGCCATCAGTCGTGAGACCGCTCCAGGAGGAAAAGCCTGACTACGGTTGGCCGCATCGGGTTCAGAGCTGCGTGAGATGGCTGGGACGGGACGCCTTTACATTTCCGTCGATCTAGAGGGAGTCGCCGGAATCGTCCACTGGGACCAGATCATGGCGACAGGGAGATCCTTCGCCGAAGGTCAGAGGCTGGTGCTGGGTGAGCTGAATGCCGTGTGCCGGGCGGCCCGCGAAGCCGGCTTCGACGACGTGGTCGTCAACGACTCTCACGCGCAGATGCGCAATCTCGACCCGCAGCTGCTGGTTGATGGAGTGCGTGTAATCAGCGGTCACTTCAAACCCTTGTACATGATGGAGGGGATCGACGCATCATTCGACGCGGCAGTATTCCTGGGATACCACGCTCCGGCCGGCTGGGCGTCGATACTGTCGCATACATACAGCCCTCAGATTATCTGGGAGGCACAGATCAACGAAGAGGTCACCGGCGAAACAGGGCTCAACGCTCTGGTGGCCCACTATTACGGCGTGCCGGTGATACTGATAAGCGGCGATGAGCAGACCGTCTCGGATGCCGGCAGATGGATTCCCGAGTCTGTTGGGGTCATCGTCAAATGGTCCCGCAGCCGGTTTGCTGCTGAGAGTATGAGTGTAAAGGACGCTCAGGCGCTTTTGTTCACGAGCACCAAGCAGGCACTGACAGAAGTCCCCAGTCCGCCGGCGGACGGCCCGACGACTATCGACCTAACCTTCCTGGCAGAAGATATGGCATCCGTGGCTGAATGGGCAGGCGGAGTGAAGCGAACGGGGCGCCGGTCCGTACGTATCGAGCGAGGTGATGGCTTGTCGGCGTTTCGCGCGTTCGTTACAGTCCTGTTCCTTGCACGAAACGTGGTCGACTCATGATGCGTGTTGGCCAAGTCACGGTTTGTGTGACGTGGCTTGGCGAGGATCGAACCCATGGTCACGATCCAAGCTGAGGAATGCCTCCACCGTCTGGACAACGGTCTCATTCTCGGGATCGATCCGGGATTATTGATTACGGGTTATGGCCTGATTCGTCGGACCGAAGCAAAGCTTACGGTGGTCGAGACGGGCACCATAACTGGCGGGAACGCAAGAATCGCCTTGCATGTCCGCCTAGCGGTCCTTTTTGAGGGTATGCAGTCGCTCGTCCGAGAGTACCGGCCCAAAGCCGTAGCCGTCGAGCAGCTGTACTCTCACTACGCCCACCCGCGCACGGCAATATTGATGGCGCATGCACGCGGCGTGCTGTGCCTCGCAGCCGCACTTGAAGGAATCGGAGTCTTCGACTATTCGGCGACTGAGGTCAAGTCGAGCTTGACGGGAAACGGCCGCGCCAGCAAGCAACAGATGCAACGGATGGTGGTCCGGGTACTTGATTTGGACGAGGACCCGCAGCCGCTCGACATTTCCGATGCTCTATCGCTCGCGCTCTGTCACGCACACCGGACATCTGCTCCGGCCAGGTAAGAAGCCAACCTACTCGCGCTCCACCCTCTCGTAGCCCCGACCTTCGTCCCACGACTCGATGACGAGCCGATTCCCAGCCTCGTTCAGACTAGTAAGGACTGCTTGCTGAACGTCAATCTCAAAGCGGTCGCCCGTCCCCTCTGACTCCACCTCCACAGCCCGTCCGGCAAGTTTTGCTTCGCCTGACCACGCCTCTGGGTGACTGGCGGGCGGATCCTCGGTCGGGCCATGGATGGCTATCCGGGGATCACGACGAAGGTCTTTGGCCTTCATCGCGCCCGGCATCGATCCGATGGCGAGCTCGCCGTCGGCCAGTTCGATCTCAATGCCGCTGATCCTTGGGGATCCATCGCGGCGTAGCGTAGCCATGGTGAGATGTTTCTGCCGTCTCAGCAAAGTCTCCACTCGCGATGCGAACTCCGGCTCGACGGCCTTGAATTCAGCCCAACTCGCCACCGGTCTCCTCTCCACTCGCACCGGCATCACGTCGTTCTCTGGGCCGGCCCCCGCTTAGCATATCGGAAGTCGAGGGGATTGTCACCCGGCGGACAGCATCGTCGAAGGGCACTCCTTCGACCGGGTCAACCACTTTGAGAGCTCCGTGACAACGGCGAACCTGGGACGGGAGCGACGAAGCGGTACTCAGCTCGGCGGCAATTCACTCGAGTTCTAGCGCGGATGCGCGGTACTTAGGGCTCTCGCGAGACTCGCCGTCGGAGCATACGCCAGAAAGATACGATTTCGGGCGGAATGGAGAGCAACATAGGTCGAAGGCTTACCCGTCCATACGCCGGCGCGATCGCGATGCAGTCCGCGTCTGAATCGCTTGGCGAACGACGACTCCAGTACCTTGGCCGCAGTACTCGCCGCCTTGGAGCTGTGGTAAACAGACTCCAGGAACATGGCACGCTGCTTCCCATGCTCGACCAACACGTAACGGTCTCCCCGCCAGAGCGACGTGAGGCCCATAACCCGAGAAGGCGCAACATACCGTTCAACGAGCTGCTGGTATCCGAACGCGCCCAGCACGTCGTCGTCGTCGACTTTCCACCCGGCAAATGCTCCTCCCACTGAATGGAGGCGGATCTTTACCGGCCGGATATTGCGACCGAACATGATCTGATAGGTGGATTGAGGAGGACGGCGGAAGGCGCGGTTCACGGCGGCGTTCCCCCCCGCGCCCGCGAGCGCCTGAACATACTGCAGGCCCTGGACATACGGGAACGTGAACTGCTGTTCGATGATCGAAGGAATGTGTGACTGAGGAATGGATTGCTCTTCCTTGATTAGCGCAGCCTGTTCGGCGGGCGTATAGTACCGGGTGAAATACGCCTGTTGGATCCGCACGGCATCCCCCTCGATCAGGGAATGCTCAGCCAGGCCGGCATCGGAGTTCTTATATCGCCAGTGGGTCTGGTCAGGCTCCACTCGATTCAGATTGAAATGCTGGTCCTGCATGGCGTGAGTGTATTCATGGGCAATGGTCCACTTGTCCACGCCCAAGGCCTGACCCGTGTTGCGAATATACAGCTTTTTGGTGCGATGGTCGTACAAACCGACGACCTGGCCGCTGAGCCCTGACGTCACGATCTTCTTGAGGTTGACCGACGAGGGAAACAGGCCGAGCATCACCGACTCGATGTCCGCGATCTTGATCTGAGAGGGAGGTGAACCCTTACTAAAGGTTCGATTGATGAAGGCCGAGAAGGGCTTGTTGTTCAGGATGCGAACTCCGACCGAATGCAATGGTCGCAGCCCGCGCAACGTGATCTCCTGAGCTTCTATCAGGCGGATGCGACGCAGCTGCTCCCTCGTCAGCCGCGACCGGGTCGACGGGGGCACGCGGCCGATGTGGGGAGGAGGAGATGTGGTACGGCCGGGAACATCTGATTGGTTTCCGGTGATGAGAGTCACTACGGGAAAGGCTCCCACCGTCGTGACTATCACCACCACGACAAGACCGATCAGCGCCAGCTTCTTCATAGGGGATCGCCTGGCTTCCACACTCAACCGGCGGAGCCGCCGTCCGCCCCGCTGAGGCCCAGCTCCGGAGCAATGCCGCGCATCGCCCCGATGACGAAGTCGATGTGATCGTCGAGATCCAGGCCAAGCTCCTCCGCTCCTCGGACCAAGTCCTCGCGGCTGACGGGGCGCGCAAATGCCTTGTCCTTCATCCGCTTTCGCACAGATTTGGCCGACAGGCTCATGATGCTCTTGTCGGGCCGCACGAGGGCAGCCGCGGTTATGAATCCAGTCATCTCGTCGACGGCGAAGAGGGCCTTGTCCATCAGGTTGTCTCGGGGCAGGCCGAGATAGTCGGCGTGTGTACGAATGGCATACACTACCTCGCTGGGGTAATTCTGCTCCTCGAGGACCGCCGTTCCGACCGAGGGGTGCTCGGCCAGCGAAGGGTGACGGTCGTAGTCAAAATCGTGGAGCAGACCGGCAAGCCCCCACAGATCTTCATCCTGGCCGAATCGGCGCGCGTACGCCCGCATCGCCGCCTCCGACGCCAGCATATGCCGCCGTAGACTCTCGCTCTGGGTCCACTCGATCATCAAGCTGTAGGCGTCGTCCCTGGTCTTCAGCGTCAAATAGAGTCCCTTCACACTCGAAAAATGCCCGCATCCGAGTATATCGGCAGGGGTTGCGGATTAAGAGGTGAATGACGCGGCAGCGACACGTCTCCGACACGCCGAAGGCTTGACATCTTGTGGCGCAGGCGACCTGTGATGAGTGATTTAGAATGGGGGGCGTGAGGCAAGGGCAGATGACGAACCTCGACGACAAGCGTGCTGCCCGCTATTGACCGGGATTGTCCACCGCAAAGCTCCCAGGCGCCTTCACGATGAGCGGCCGCCAACAAGGGAGAATTTAGGCTACTCCGTATAGCCGGCATTCCGACAGTCGTCAGTGCATGTACGACAGTATGATGTCTGCACTTCATCCAAGAACTCGCCGGCACCTTCACGCAACTCTGCAAGTAAGTGAGGAACCATGATTTCTACGGCTGACCCCGAAGTCAAAGCTGACGCTCGGAAGGCTCAACTCGAGTGCAGGAATTTTATCGGCGGCGAATGGGTCCCGGCTAGTTCCGGCCAGACTTTCGCCAGCAAGAACCCTGCTGACACGGCCGACGTTATCGGCGAGTTTCCGCGTTCCCAGAAAGAGGATGTCATTGCAGCGGTCGACGCTGCTCAGGCGGCGTTCCATGAATGGCAGCGGACTCCAGTTCCGAGTAGAGCCGATCTAGTCCTGCGAGCCGGCCAGCTCATGGTGGAGCGCAAGGAGGAACTGGCGCAGTTGATGACCCGGGAGATGGGCAAGGTGATCGAAGAGGCTCGAGGCGATGTCCAAGAGGGCATCGACATGGCGAAGTACATCGCCGGGGAAGGCAGGCGATTCTTCGGCGAGACCGTACCGTCTGAGCTGCGCGACAAGTTCGCCATGGTCATCAGGCAGCCCTTCGGAGTCGTGGGCTTGATCACTCCATGGAACTTTCCCATTGCTATCCCCACCTGGAAGACGTTCCCGGCCCTGGTTTCCGGCAACGTCGTCGTGCTCAAGCCGGCGGAGGACACGCCCGCCTGCGCCGCGGCTTTCGTATCGATCCTGGCGGAAGCCGGATTCCCCCCGGCGTGATCAACATGGTGACCGGATACGGCGAGGAAGCCGGACAACCACTGGTCGAAGATGCGCGGGTCCGCATGATATCGTTCACGGGCTCGGCTCCGGTTGGCCGGGAAGTGGCGGGCCGTGCCGGGAGACATCTCAAAAAAGTGTCCCTGGAGCTCGGAGGAAAGAATCCCATCATCGTCATGGATGACGCGAGTCTCGACCTTGCGCTGGAAGGTGCGCTGTGGGGAGCGTTTGGAACGTCAGGGCAGCGGTGTACGGCCAGCAGCCGGCTCATCGTTCAGAAGGGCGTCGTCGAGGAGTTCACGGCCGAGCTCGTCAAACGCACCCGGGCACTTAAAGTGGGCGACGGGCGAGACCCTGACATCGACATGGGTCCCGTGATCAACGAGGAGCAGCTAGAGAAGATACATGCATATACCGAGATCGGAAAGCAAGAGGGCGCCAAGCTATTGACCGGCGGAAAGATCCTTAAGGGCGGAAGCTACGATCGGGGCTACTTCTACAGCCCCACGATCTTTGGCGACGTCAACTACCGAATGCGTATCGCACAGGAAGAGATCTTCGGTCCCACGACCGTGATAATGCCCGTCCAGGACTACGCTGAAGCAGTCCGGGTAGCGAACTCCGTGGAATACGGCCTCTCGAGTGCCATCTACACGCAGGACATCAACCGGGCGTTCCACGCGATCCACGATCTTGAAGCGGGGATTACGTACGTCAATGCTCCGACCATCGGCGCCGAGATCCAGCTGCCGTTCGGCGGCACCAAGGGGACGGGGAACGGCCACCGCGAAGCGGGAAGCAGCGCGATCCGCGAGTTTACCGAGCTGAAATCCGTCTATGTTGACTACAGTGGGCGCCTCCAGCGGGCCCAGATCGACACGGAGTGAGTCTGCCAAGGGCTTAGTTATCGCCACCGGCGGTATCTTGGGTTGGAACTCTTTTCGGTTGAGGCGGCGACACTAAGCTCGTGCGCGGCCGGGACTGTAACTAGAAAAAATCAGGCACTGCAGCGTTGCTTGACTGACGAGCAGCGCGAATGTCACACCACTCAGAGAAGGACTTTTAGATGGCAGTTAGACCAATCGTGCAGTTGGGAGATCCCGTGCTGCGCGGAACCGCGAGGCGCGTGCATCGATTCGACGAAGGTCTCCAGCATCTCGTCGCAGACATGATTGAGACGCTCGGCAATGCCAACGGGGCCGGCCTAGCCGCTCCGCAAATCGGCGTACCCCTTCGTGTCATCATTACCAACTACGATCAAAAGCTGCACGTGATCGTCAACCCGGAAATCGTGTACGTGTCCGACGAAACCGAGACGGCCGACGAAGCCTGCCTCAGCATTGTCGGCTACGCCGGACCGGTGGAACGATCACTGAAGGCGCAGGTTCGAGGCTTCAACGAGAAGGGGAAGAAGGTCAAGATCAAGGCGGACGATTGGTTCGCCCGCGTTTTGCAGCATGAGGTCGACCACCTCAACGGCATCCTCTACATCGACCACGTGGCGGACAAGAGTCTGATTCACCGCACCGACGAATCGTACGAAGTTGAGGAAGAGGAAGGGGCGGCATCCGAAGCTCACTCACGGCGGGCTGAAGCCGCGGCCTCGTGACAAAGCCGGCTGCCTAACGGGCACGGTTGTTCCGCTTGCCTCGCGCTACGGCTTAGTGGCTGCGCTGTTGAGCGGGACTACGGTCAACGGACCAGAACGGTAAACCGCACCTCATACACTCATAAGAGGTGATCAAAGCGAAGCCGTGGTCGTCGTATCGAGGCTCTTGCCCAAGCCGTCGGGTATGAGTGGAACGGCAGTAAACACAGGACCTGCCGAGGCGTGACGGCGAGGGTACCGAGGGCCTGACCCGGCCCGAAGGCGAGACCACGGCGTAGACAAATAACACGCCGAGAAAAAGAATTACACCGCCTGCCAGAACCAGCAGAGCAAGTTCGAGGGACATGCTTCACTCCACGCCCTAGCCTATCACAGAGAGCGTGAAATTTCGGTGAGAAAAGCTTCACTTGAAGGCGAGATATCGTATGGCTATAGCCAGCAAAAAGACGCCGTACATCTTCTTGATCGTCTCTCCGCTGATTGTTGGCTGGTTAGCGAACAAGGCCCCTATCAGGTTGCCGATAACCAATCCCGCAGCGATCAAAGCCGCGTACTTTATGTTCAGATTGCCGCTCTTGTAGTACACAGCCGCTCCGAGCAATCCAATGGGAAGCACCTGAGCCGCCAAAGAAGTTCCTGTCGCAAACTTCTGATCCAGTCCGAGAAGCAGGACCATGGCGGGCACCATGATCGCGCCACCGCCAATGCCAAACATTCCTCCGGCAATTCCGGCCACCAGGCCAATAACCAACAACTCGATGAGCAGCGTCATAGGGCACCCCCGATCTTGGTCGCTCGTACTTCCTTAAGCTACCACCGCATCGGCGATCTTCTCGCCCTACTGACGGCTTATCTGGCCGGCGACAACATGAAGCAGGACCGCATCGGCACGAAACTCGTCCGGAAATGCGGTTGGGGTCGTGCCGGTCAAAACTACCTGTGGGTGCCGCTGAACGAATGTGAGAAGACCCGCGCGGCGTTTCGCGTCCAGGTCGGAAAGCGCCTCATCCAGCAGTAGAAGGGCCTGCTCGCCGGTCCTGTCCTCGATGTAGCGGGCCTCGGCCATTCTCAACGCTAGCGCGGCCGTGCGATGCTGGCCGCGGCTGCCGAAGGACTGAAGCGATATGTTGTCGATCAGGAGCGCCATGTCGTCTCGATGGGGGCCCACGAGGGTCACGCGTTGATCGAGCGTCCGGCGTGCCTCGGACTGTAGCCGCAACCGAAACGCTGCAGGGATATCGTCAACAGTCGGCACCGAGCCGACGTTCGGGCAGTAGGCGACACTGAGCGTTTCGCGGCCTCCCGAGAGGTCACCATACATTTCCGCCGCGAAGGTCGACAGCCGGCTCATCAGCAGCATACGACGAGCGATCAGCTCGCTCCCTTCAGAGACAAGCTTGTCGTCCCAAAACTCAAGGAGGTCCGCAACGGAAGCCGGGGCCATGCGTGTCAACACCGCATTTCGTTGCTGCACGACCTTGCTGTAAGACTGCAGCAAGCGGAGATATGAGGAGTCGACCTGGCACAGCAGTAAGTCGATGTAGCGACGTCGAAGAGAGGGAGACCCGGTAACCAGGTCGACATCGGCGGGCGCGAACAACACTGCCTTGACCTGGCCCACAACGTCGCCGGCACGCCGCGGGATGCCGTTCACTCTGAACCGCTTTCGAATCGACCCGTTCTACGTCCCGCTTGACGTCCTCGCTGCCTATCAGCATCTCGACCCTCAGGGACCGCGCCTCCGACTCCAGGTCGCCCTGAATCCTCGCATAGGGATATGGTCCTTCCAGATCCTCGTTCCGGTCAATCAGCTCGCGATCGGAGCGTGCTCGAAAAGACTTGGTGGTAGCCAGTGCAAAAATGGCTTCGACGACATTTGTCTTACCGGCCCCGTTATCACCGTGAAGGAGAGTCGCGCCGGGGCCGAGCTCGAGGTCGAGCCGCCGATAGTTCCGAAAGTGCTGGAGCTGAAGGCGGGTAAGGATCAACGGCCCGTGCCGGTGTTTCGTCCGAGAACGGCGCCGGCAAGTGTTGGGCAGGCTACGGTCAAGGAATGCCTCGTTCCGAAAGTTCAGATCGAGTCTACCTGCTACACTCGACCTCCCTATTTTATGTAAACTTCATTGGCAGGAGGCGGCCAGAACGTGTAAAAACCCCACAAACGAGGTGATAAACTTGTGGTGCGTGGATGGGTCGCATAGCCTGGCCTAGTGCGCCGCTCTCGAAAAGCGGTAGGGTTAACAGCCCTCGTGGGTTCGAATCCCACCCCATCCGCCATTCTGGTTTTCGCAGAATTCGACGGCTGGGCGTTCTGAGCTGACGACGGGTCTCTCCTAGCCCGCACGCACCACATCTGTTCGATGCCCGCACGCACTTCATTGCTCGAGTGCGAATGACGGACCCGCAATTCCCGCCGAGTGACCAGAATGAGATGTTCTCACGCCAGAGGCTGAGATCGCGAGCCTGCATCCTGAGAGCTCGACCTCAGGATGCACGAGGCTCGGAAGGAGAACGCGGTATGGGCGATCGATGGCGATGGGCGTCCTCCGAGAGAAATCCGAACCTGAGCAGCACATAAGCGATAAGCAGTCCTAGCATCAATTCCAAGATGCAGATGGATAGCCGCGGGGGGACCGGGTGTCTTCGGAGAAGCCACGCGACGGGCTCCAGCAGGAATGGAGCAACGAGGGCCAGGGCGGCAAGTTTGAGGCGGCGCGTACGCCAGAAGTACCCTATGACGCCGTAGCAGGCGCCGCAGAAGAGCGCAGCCACGAGCCAGGGCTTGGCGACGTGAAGCGTCAGGCTGAGGCTAGCGCGGCCGGCCAGATGCAAGGCATCGTAGTAGCTGAACATCGCCGCGAATAAAGCGACGACCCCGCAGACAGCCGCATGGGTGCGCGAACGGGCCAGTAGCCCAGCTCCGAAAGCCAGCATCACCCAGAACGTGCCTACATTTGAGACAGCCAGGAGAAACGGTCCTCGCTGCGTCAGGCTGAAATCCAGGCGACCAAACAACACTCCGACTACGGCACAGAACGAAAGCGGCCCGGCCCACCTCCAAAACTCCCCCATGCCTGTCAAGCGTCGCCCTTCCTTCGTTGTCCCGGATAGTGTTAGTCCTTGTGCGGGGATAGGAAGCGGACCCACCCTGGAAGTATCGCGGTCCGGCGTTTCTATATGCAACCCAAAGTGACGGATGTGATGAAGTCTTATCCGCGTGCGGATGACGGCACGAGGACCTCATCGGGTGAACCCTGAGCGACCACCCTACCAGCGTCCATGATGAGCACCTGGCTGGCTCGGTGGAGCACAGCCGGCCGGTGTGAAACCACGAGACAGGTCAGCTGGCGGGTCTGTGCAAACAGCCGGGTCCACAGCTTCGCCTCCGTCTCCGCGTCGAGAGCCGATGAGAGATCGTCGAACACCAGTAGCTCCGCGTCACGCACGAACATGCGTGCAGCGGCCGCCCGCTGCACCTGCCCGCCCGATAGCTTGACGCCGCGGTGGCCTATCGCCGTATCGAGGCGGTTCTCGAGCGCCGTGACATCGGACTCCAGAACAGCGGCGTGGGTAGCCCGCTTCAGCTCTGCCTCCCCCGCAGGCCAGCCGAGCAGGAGGTTCTCCCGCAAGGTTTCACTGAAGAGCCGCGGTGTCTGGGGTGTATAGGCACTCTGCGGTGGTACGAAGAAGGTGGCGGGTTCCTGTACCGGCTGGCCGTTCCAGCGGATTTCGCCGTCCTCGCGTCGCAATAGACCAAGAAGGACGTGAAGGAGAGTGCTTTTGCCGGCGCCGATCCGGCCGGTGACGACCGTCAGCGAGCCGCGCTCCAGCGTGAACGATACGTCCACGATCCCGCGCGAACCGCCCGGATACGTGTACGTGAGACCCGTCACATCGAGACGCTCCAAGAGCACGCGGCTGGGTGGAGCCGGCAACGCCGGAGGGTTGCCGCGTAGATACACCGGCGCAGAAGCCACGAGAGCGTCCGGCCGCTCGCCGGGAACAATCGCGTTCATCCGGGTGAACGACACGTCGATCCGCTTCATATCGCCGATCAGCCGGCCGATCTCATCCGGAAACCAAGCCAGCGCGTCAAGATATACCACGAAGAGACCGAGATCACCGACGGTGAATGTGCCCGACTGAATGGCCTGTGCCCCGATGAGGAGCACCACCCCCGTCCCGATACTACCGAGGTTGACATCTAACGCGTCGAGCAGCGCACCGAACACGGTGTCCCGCACCTCCATGCGCCGCCGGTCGTCGCCCAGCTCATTCAGACGCTCGATCGCATGCGGCACCGCACCCGCGACCTTGACCGCCAGCTGAGCGCCAAGAAGGTCGCCGAGGAAACCGGTAAGTGCGCCGGTGGCGACCCTAGACGCAGCCCGGTACGCCATGATCTTGCTGCCGAGCAGCTCCGTCAGGTAGGAGCAGAGCAGCAGCGGAACGATGAGGGTCACGGTAATCAGGGGATTGATACGCCACATGAGGACTCCCGCGCCAACGGCGAAGAATGAGCGACCGATCAAGTCGCAGGCGGCGTCGAGAGCGTCGCCGATTAGCTGGGGGTCGTCCCGGAACCGGCTGACGATCTCACCCCCGGACAGCGGCAAGCCGTGGCTGCCATACCCTCGCAGGATGCCGGCAAACAGGTTTCGACGCAGAAGCACGTAGCTCTTTTGCTGCAGTGGACTCCACGGGTTACCGAGGAGAGGTCCCGCAATCGCTTCGCCGATCTGAAGCGCGACCAGCACCGCGATGGCGCTCCAGGCGTTTACCCCTGCGTGTCCGGCACTCACGTCATTGAAGAAGGCCTGCGTAGCCAGACCGAGAGGGATCGGAATGCAGAAGTAGACGACGACGGCGAATAGAGTGCAAAGCACAAAGTAGCCGGGGCTGAAGCGTATGAGGCGGATAAGTACTGACGTCGGCCTCATGCCGGAGCCCCCGCCAGTCCCGTCCGCTTCAGTCGTGAGAAGCGGGAGCCGGGATCGCCGGCCAGTGTTACGCGCCGGCCAAACTCGACGATGCGCCCACCCTCTAGGATCAGTACTTTCTCCGCTCGCTCGACGGTCGCCAGCTTGTGCGCGATGATCACTCCCGTTCTGCCCTCGAGCAGGCGCGTGACGGCCCGCTCCAGGAGGCTCTCGGTGACCGGGTCGAGCCGCGAAGATGCCTCGTCGAGCACGACGAGACCTGGCTCCTTGAGAAACACCCTTGCCATCGCGATGAGCTGAGCCTCGCCCGCAGAGACCCCCCGTCCGCCCACTCCGAGGGACGCGTTCAACCCTCCGGGCAGGTCACGCAGCCAATCGCCAAGCCCAAGGTCCTCGAACACCTCCAGGAGTCGACCGTCTGAAACGCTCCGGTCGAACAGTGATATGTTGTCCCGGACGGTTCCTTGGATGAGCTGAACGTCCTGGGTGACAAGGCCGACTCGGTCTCGAAGCGCGTCGATTCGAGCCTTACGCACGTCTATGCCACCGAGGCGGATGGTCCCACTTGCCGGATCGTGAAGGCGGAATAGCAGCCGCGAAATCGTCGTCTTACCGGAGCCCGTTCGACCTAGCAGGCCCAGCACGTCTCCGGGCTCCAGCCTGAATGCGAGGTCCTGCAAGACCGGCCGAGTTTCGTACGCAAAGGAGACGGCGTCCATCTCAACCGAGAGCGCTCCATGAGGCAAGCGATCTCCGGGGCCGTCTGTCACTCGCGCTCGGGTCTCCAAAAGCTCTCGCACCCGAATGATCCCGCCGGTAGCTTGCTGCAGGGCGTTCATCTGAACGGAGAGACGCTCGATTGGCACACGCAGCATTCCTGTGTAGCGAAAGACGACATAGATGGTTCCCAGAGTCATGGCGCCGGCCAGATGTAGCTCGACACTAACGGCCAGGGCGGCACCGGTTCCAACCGCAAAGATGACTCCTACCGCCCCGTTGAATAGGGATCCGGCCATTGCCGAGGTTTGGGCACGGTGAAAGCGGGCGGCGAGCAGCCGGTGCAGGCCGTACATCACATAGGTGTCGGCTCCGCTGGTCTTTACGTCGGGCAAGCCGGAAAGTCGTTCCTCAAGGTAGCCACTGAGGTCGGCTGCGGCACGTCGGGCAGCTCCTGCGCGGACGGCAACGAAGCCACCGCCTCGAACCATGAAGACGAGCGCCAGAGCGGCACAGGCCGTGAGCACGGCGCCAACCCGCCAATCTGCCAGGTAGAGCAGCACGAGCACCCCAAGCAGGAACAGCGCGCTACCCAGCACCTGCACCACGAAGCGGGCGAAGAAGTCGGCAATCGCCGAGACATCGCCGTCGATTCGCTCGATCAGCTCTCCGGGGCTGTGCTTGGCGTGGAAGCGCGCATCCAGCTCGAGCACATGCCGAGTGAGATTGGCTCGCAGGACGTTGGTGGTGCGCCAGCCGAGATCCTCAGCGACGAACGTTTCGAGGACCATTGCCACCTGGGTGAGCAGGGCAACCCCGAGGAAGAGAAGGGCGATCCAGACCAGACGCTGGAGCGGCTCTCCGGCCTGGGCGTGATCGATGAAGATCTTGACGATTTGGGGATTGGCAAGCTGGAGGCCGATCCCGGCCAGCAGCAACACACCGAGCAAGGCGGCGCGCGGCCACTCTGGCCGCAGGTACTCTACCAGCAAATCACGGTCGAACTTATGCAGCAACTGGGTCTCCTCAAAGCAGCAAGAATTCAAATCGGATGAATAAAGCTGCTGCAGACCGCCGTTGCCCGAATGGGCGCTCAGATATGCCCGATTGAGGTTTCAGCCCAGAAGGTTGAACGTGAAACGCCGCCCACTAACCGACTGTCCTTTGTAGGGGTCCTTCAAAAGCGCATCGTCGATCTAGCGCTCGAGGTCCAACTTATCCTCTGAAAAGCCTATCGTGCCGGCAGACGAGATTCGGAAGGTGAATCCGCTCTAGTTGAGCGCCGCCGAAACGGGGGCCTGCAGGATGCCAGTTGCCATGACGTGTGCTCCCGTAGTGATATGTCCCGGATTGTAACATGGCGGCGAGACATATAGGCGTCGGGCGAACTTAGCCGGCGACGTGCTTCAAGGTGTCACTGAACAGCGTGGTGCAGCAGACGTCCCGATTTGACGTGGTTCGCGTTGTACTGGTAGGTAGACTTCTGGCGAAAGGCCGGTGCCGAGTAATGACAGTATTGAAACGAGCAACGTTCCTTGCACTAGTCTTTGGGTTGTACCTCTATCCGGCCCATGGAGTTGCCGGCTCCGTCAACGCACTGGGGAAGCCACCGAATCCGGCGGGGAACTGTTCTCTGAGCAGCCTCAGAGCCCCGCACCTGCCCGGACCCGGCTCTCACCCAGTAATCACGGGCGGCTACGCGACCTCTGCCTCGGATGTGTGGCTTGTCGGCTACCACGACGGCAGCACCCGTAACTCGACGCGTCTTTTGGCCATTCATTGGGACGGCAAGAGATGGCGGCAACTCCCCGCCTCCAGCACGGATCGGGCGACAAGCCACCTGCCATCTATTCAGATCCTCGCGGTCTCCGCCACCAGCGCTCATGACATGTGGGCAGGAGGATCATACGGGACCGTCTACACGGACGCCTCGACTCATCCTCTGATCGAACATTGGAACGGAAGCTCCTGGAGCCTGGTAAATCTGAAGCAAATCGTCCGATCGGGAACCATCACCACGATTTCCGCGCTGCATTGGAACGACGTTTGGGCAGCTGGCTCTAATGGCAACAAGGCTTTGATCCTTCACTGGAACGGCGCGCATTGGAGCGCTTCCCGATTCCCCGGCCTCACGGGAGTCCAGCTGCTCGACGTCCGTGCCATAACATCTCGGGATGTCTGGGCGGTGGGCACGCAGACGCGATCTCGGACCGGAGCTCGTACCGCCGCGCTGAGCTGGAACGGGCGCCAATGGAGAGAGATACCCAGCCCGAACCCAGGAAGGGCCAGCTCGACGCTCGACACGATCAGCGGGAGCCGGCCAGGAGACGTGTGGGCAGGAGGCGCCTTCGACTGGACCGGGCGCTTCGAAGGCTATCCGTTGCTCGAACACTGGAACGGCAGCCGTTGGTCGGTCAAACCAGCCCCAAAGGGCCGAGGATGGATTGCGAGCTTACTGGCCGTGTCGGGAAGTCAACTCTGGCAGGTTGAACGCGATCAGAGCTTTGATCTCCCCCTTCCTCCCACCAGCACTCTCCGCCGCTGGAACGGTACGACCTGGTCGAGCATTGCCGTCACACCTGCCCGCTACAGTGATTTCGAGACCCTCATCCGTGTACCGCGTGACGGGGTTTGGCTCGTCGGACAGAAGGCAGATCAGACCAAGATCTTTTCGTCGCCGAGGTGGCAGCCGCTAGTAGAACGTATCGAGTGCTGATAGGCAGGTTTGCGCTCAGTCTAGTTTGAGCTAGCGATCCCCGCGCTTTGCGTCCTGCCGACTTTATGGTCTGACCGTAACCCGGTGCGTCATTGTCGGTCAGTATCCAGCGGCCCGATGCTGGGCATCGACACATGACTGTCGCCTTAGCCGCCCGATACCCCGCCAATCGTGGCAGCGGTAGACTAACGCCTGCACTTGCATGTGACGTAAACAGGTTTTTTCGGCACGATCCGATCGGGTGCGACAGACGGGTAAAGTGCTAGATTTCCTCGTGATGCTGCATAGAGGCGGGCCGAGTACTGAGAGGCAGATGGGCTGAATCAGCGCAGGACAGACCTGCAGCGTGCGGACGTCTGGATTCGAGGGGGGAGAATTCGTGAAAGTTCGAAAGGCAGTGATACCGGCGGCGGGTCTAGGAACGCGGTTATTGCCCGCCAGCAAAGCGGTTCCCAAAGAAATGCTGCCCGTCGTAGACAAGCCGGTGATCCAGTACATCGTGGAAGAAGCCGTGCGGGCCGGCATAACCGACATCGTGATCGTCACCGGCTACGGCAAGCAAGCGATTGAGAATCACTTCGACACCAGCTTCGAGCTCGAGTTTCATCTGGAGGTCCAGGGCAAGTCGGAAACCCTGGCTCAGGTGCGTGAGATCGATGAGCTGGCGAACATCATCTACGTTCGACAGAAGCAGCCGCTAGGAAACGGACACGCTGTGCTGGTGGCGGCTCCCGCGGTAGGAAACGAGCCGTTTGCGGTGTTGTGGGGAGATGACATCGTGCTGGGCGAGCCCCCAGTTACCAAACAAATGGTAGATGCCTTCGAGCGGCTTGACGGTCCGGTCATCGGCGTGCAGCCGGTGCCGGAGAAAGACTACCCTCGCTATGGGATGCTGGACGTCGAGAAGCTGCGGGAACGGGAGTATCGAGTCCACGGCGTGATCGAGAAGCCCACGATAGCCGAGTCGCCGTCAAACCTGGCGCAGATCGGGGGATTCGTGCTGACTCCCGACGTTTTCGACATCTTGCGCAACACTCGGGAAGGAACCAAAGGTGAGATATACCTGGCTGATGCCTTGCGCAAGCTCGTCCAAGACCGCGACGTCTATGCGTATGAATTTTGCGGGTCTAGGTACGATACGGGGGACAAGCTGGGGTATCTTAAGGCATCGGTCGAGCTCGGATTACAGCGGCAAGAGTTCGGAGAGGATTTCCGAGAGTATCTGAAGTCCCTGGATTTATGAATCGAAGGCCCGAGAGACCGGATAGGCGCAACCGCCGGCCGCCGTCCAGGGACCCGGGTTACCCACGAGCACGGCCCGTAAGGCCCACGGAGCCATCATTCCGGTCGAGGAGCTCATCCCGTCGGCCCCGGCTGACGGATCAAAGGAGAAAACGGCTGGGGCTCCTCGCACTAGGCGTCGTGGTGCTGCTGTTGATCGGCGTCATGATCTATTCCTTTGTCGGCGCGACCTCAGCGAGTCCCAAGAAACCGGCGGGACCCACCGTCTACCGCAGCCCGCTTGACGGGCTCGTGGTGTCGAAATTTGTAGCAGCAAGGCGTCCAGTCGCGGTGATGATTGACAACAATAGCGGAGCCCGTCCACAGTCTGGGTTGTCAGCCGCCAGCTTGGTGTTCGAAACGGTTGCCGAGTTCGGGATAACCCGCTATATGGCGGTTTACCTTGATAACGCCGCCAAAGAGGTCGGCCCCATTCGCAGCGCTAGACCCTACTTCGTCCGTTGGGCGGCGAGCTACAAGGCAATTTACGCTCATGCCGGCGGCTCTCCCGCGGCTTTAAAGCTGATCGATCGGCTGACCGCCACAGGCGTCCTGGCGAACGTCGACGGGCTGTCGCCCTATAAGCAGTTCTATCGGACCTCCAATCGGTCAGCTCCGCACAACCTATTTGCGTCGGTGCCGGGTATCCGGCAGATAGCCCAGCAAAAGCACGCGAACCATCCCGTGCGATACCAGGGATTGTCCTTCAAGAACCCGGCGCCCGTATCGCAACGGCGCAGGCAGACGATACAGATCGGCTTCTCCACCAATCAGGTGAACAGCACAGGCGATTACTCCGTGGTATATCGCTATGACCGCCGTCGCAATGTGTACTGGCGCCGCGTAGGTGGATCGGCTGCCATCGACAATGATACCGGCAAACAGATCGCCCCGACGAATGTGGTAGTCCTCTTCGTACCTGTCGCTCCTATCCCTGGGGACCTGAGGCAGCGGGTGACCGTGCGCGTCGTCGGAACCGGAGCTGCCCTGTTTTTCCACGACGGATCGGTAACACAAGGTAGCTGGTTCAAGAAGTACGCGAACTCAGCACTGCGGATCGTGAACGCTCAGGGGCAGACGGAGAGGCTAGATCCTGGGCAAACGTGGATCGAGGGGGTTGGAGACAAGACCAAAGTCACCTACGGCCCGTGAAGATCCTGATCTGCCCGCAATCCTTCAAGGGGAGCCTGGATGCGCTGGGGGTGGCTCATGCTATACGGGACGGCTTGCGCATCGTCTGGGGAGACGAACACGACTACGTTGTGTCGCCGGTGGCCGACGGCGGTGAGGGGACGGTGGAGGCGCTGATCACGGCGACGGATGGACGGTATATCGAGACAACGGTCGAGGACCCACTCGGTAGACACGTACAGGCCGTATGGGGAATGCTGCCCGACAATGCCACCGCCGTCATCGAGATGGCAGCCGCTTCGGGATTGCCACGACTCGAGCGCAGTGAGCGCAATCCCATGGTCACCAGCACGTTCGGCACCGGTCAGCTCATCAGGGCCGCGCTCGACTCCGGCGCCACACGACTGATCATCGGGCTCGGCGGCAGCGCGACGAACGACGCAGGCGCGGGGATGGCGCATGCCCTGGGCGCCCGTTTCCTGGACCGCTCGGGACGGTACCTCCCGCGCGGAGGCAAAGCCCTTCTCAGGCTCGATCGCATTGACGTCACCCACCTCGACCCCCGATTACGCGACGTCGAGATCGTCCTGGCCTCCGACGTCACCAATACGTTGTGCGGTCCGGAGGGTGCCAGCGCTGTATACGGGCCCCAGAAGGGTGCGTCGGCCCAGGCGATCGACATGCTGGACCGAGCTTTGGCTCACTTCGCCGCCGTGGCTAAGCGCGACCTCGGAGCTGACGTGCGCGACATTCCCGGAGCGGGGGCTGCCGGAGGTCTTGGGGCCGGCCTCATCGCGTTCGCCGGCGCCCGGATCGAACGCGGCGTCGAGCTGATCTTTGATGCGATGCACTTTGACGAACGGCTCGCGGGAACGGACATCGTGTTCACGGGTGAGGGCCGGGTCGACGCTCAAGACGTTTTCGGGAAGGCCCCGATCGTAGTGGCGCAACGTGCGGCAGCGCGGGACATTCCTGTAGTGCTCATCGCCGGGAGCATCGGACAGGGATACGAGTCGGTACACGATCACGGCGTCAACGCGGTGCTATCCATAGTCACCCGCCCGATGAACATCGAACGCGCCGTTTCACAGACCGGAGGACTCATCACCTCGGCGGCGGCTCACGCTGCGAGGCTTATCAGCGTCGGGACACGCTTGACTGCCCTGGTGGAGCCGCCTGCCACCACCACCGGCCGTCGCTGAGCCAGCCGTTCTGGACATCTCCAGGGGCGGAGCCTTGTCATCAAACTATCATACGAGTCTCAGACTTCTGCAATGGGTGCCCTTGATACTTAAGGTGTAAGCACCGTGTGAGAGATTAATGAGCCGCCGGACCGGCCGCTCGAAGAGGAATGCGCATGGCACTGCTCGAGAGCGAGCAAGACGTACTGCGGCGGAAGAAGCCGCGACGTTCGGTAGACTTCGCGGCCGAACGAGATCTGAGCGGCTCCCGCGCCCGGCCCCGACCGGCCGCCGCCCACCGACAGGCGACCGATCGTTCGAAGCCCCGTAACCAGTTCCGTACCACAGCCCGGGTGGTTGTATCGTGGTTCTTTCAGGCGCTGTTCTTGATGAATGCGACGGTCCTCACCTGGCTTTGGGTTCACAATGGCGGCATCAGCAGCGTGCACAACGTCGCCGACGCCGTTGTCAGCGCCGGACGGCTGACCGGTCTCTGGGGCGGTTATCTGCTGCTGGTCCAGGTGCTCTTACTGTCACGACTGCCCTTTCTGGAATGGGTGGCGGGATTCGACCGGCTCGCCGTATGGCACAAGCTGAACGGAAAAGTGAGCCTCTATCTGATCCTGGCTCACGTCGGCCTCATCACCGTCGGCTACGCGATGCTAAGCCACCTCTCCGTCACCGCCGAGATCCCGATTTTGCTCAAACACTACTACGGTATGGTGGCAGCGCTCATCGGCACGATTATGCTGGTGCTGGTCGTAGTGACATCGCTCGTCATCGTCAAACGGCGGCTCAGATATGAGGCATGGTACCTCGTTCACCTCATGGCCTACGCGGGAATAATCCTAGCTTGGTTCCACGAAACGCGTACCGGACTAGATTTCATATCGAACCCTTGGGCCGCCGCATACTGGACGGCGATTTCCCTGGCCACCCTCGAGCTGGTGGTGCTCTTCAGAGTCCTCCAGCCGGCCATCCGGACCAAGCTGCATCAGATGCGAGTCGCGGAGGTTGTCCGCGAAGGTCCGGGAGTAGTATCAGTGCGGATCACGGGCAATCACCTCAACTGGCTCAACGCTCACGCCGGCCAGTTCTTCTTGTGGCGATTCCTGACGCCTGGGCGGTGGGCCGAGGCGCATCCGTTCTCGCTGTCGGCCGCTCCGGACGGCAAATCACTACGCATCACTGTGAAAGAGCTCGGCGATTTCACCTCCAAGATGGCGTCCATAAAGCCCGGAACCCGGGTGATCGCGGAAGGCCCCTTCGGGACGTTTACGGATAAGGCACGTTCCAAGGAGAAGGTTGCCCTTATCGCCGGCGGCATCGGCATCACCCCGATCCGGGCGCTGCTCGAAGAGATGACCGGGGACGTAGTGCTGGTGTACCGCGCCATCGGTGAGAACGACGTTGTGTTCAGACAGGAGCTGGAACAGCTGGCCCGCAGCCGGCGGATTACCATCCACTACGTTCTTGGCGACCATCGAGTTCCGGCAAACCGGCGCCTGATGTCTCCGGAGCACCTGCGCGAGCTGGTACCAGACATGGAGACTCGTGAAGTCTACCTATGCGGACCGCCCGTCATGACGCGCATTCTGGTGAAAAATGTTCGCGAGGTAGGCGTCGTCGAGGAACACATTCACATCGACGAATTCGCATTCTAACGGGGCCGAAGCGTCAATCAGGCCTCATAGCGCAACGAGAGGAAACCCGTATGAAAAAGATAGCCCATCGAGTAGTCCCCGCCCTCTTGATGACGGCCGGCGCCGCAATCCCGGTCGTTACCACCGTGGAGATGCTCTCGCACGCATCGATGACGAGTGCCGGCGCAGCCCCCGCGTCTACTGCTTCGCCCGCCAAAAGCTCGACTACAACGGGACAATCCGCCTCCCGCACTACCACGTCTTCGACACCCCCCAAGTCCAAGAGCGCCAGGGGAACAAGCGGACGTACCCAACACACCACTTCGACGTCCGGAGCGTCAGGTACGTTCACCGGCGACCCCGTGCAGGACAACTTCGGCGTGGTGCAGGCCACGATTACGGTCAAGGGGGGCAAAATCACGAACGTCAGCATCTCGGCCCCGCTCGACAGCCAGATATCCCAGATGATCAACTCGCAAGCGGTTCCCATGCTCAAGAGCCAAGCCCTGTCGGCTCAGAGCGCAAATATCAACGGCGTGTCGGGAGCCACCGAGACGTCATACGCATTCCAACAGTCCCTCCAAAGCGCGTTGAGCAAGGCTCATCTGTAGGCCGAACGGCGTGACTCACCGTATGAGCATCGCGTCGCCGAAGCTGTAAAAGCGGTAGCGGCGGGTCACGGCCTCGGCGTAGGCGTGGCGAATGAGCTCGACGCCGCCGAACGCGCTGACCAGCATCAACAAGGTGGAACGCGGCAGGTGAAAGTTCGTTATCAGGGCGTCAACGACCTCGAAGCGGCATGGCGGGTAAATGAACAGATCCACGTCGTGAGCTCCCGGAACAAGATGTCCGTGGGTCCTCACAACACCCTCGAGAAGCCTCGTCGTGGTGGTGCCGACCGCGATCACGCGGCGTTTGTCGGCCTTCGCCCGCTCTATGGCCTTCACGACGTCTGAACCAATCACGCCGCGCTCAGAATGCAGGAGCACGGACGAAAGCGACTCCTCTCGGACGGGTTTGAATGTGCCCGGTCCGACATGCAGGGTAACGAAATGAATCTCGACGCCGGCATCAGTCAGGCAGCGTAGTAGGTCTTGCGTAAAATGAAGGCCGGCAGTCGGCGCCGCCACCGAGCCCGGAGAGTGAGCGTAGACAGTCTGGTAGCGCTGAGGGTCCTTTGGGTATCGCTTCACGTACGGGGGCGTCGGCAGCCTTCCGACCTCCTCCAGCCAGAGATCAAACTCCGGGACGCCGGCGAACTCGACCAGGCGCATGCCATCTCCCAGCACCTCCCGGATCGTGGCGACAACGCCGTCAGGGAGGGAGATCTCGGCTCCCCGCTTCAGCTTCCGTCCAGGGCGTCCCATTGCCTCCCAAAGATTCGGCTCAATCTGCTTCACGAGCAGTATCTCTGCTGCTCCTCCGCCGGCCAGGGTGCCGTGCAACCGAGCCGGAATCACCCTGCTCTCGTTCGCGACCAGAACGTCACCAGGAACGAGCAGCTCGGGCAGCGCCGCGAACCGGGTATGAGAGAGGTAACCACTCGGGCGGTCCACAACCATCAGGCGGGAGTGATCGCGCCGCGCCGCCGGCTCCTGCGCAATCAGCTCCGGCGGCAGATCATACTCAAAGTCGGAGAGCCGGAACCCCTCGTTTGACTCGCTCAACAGTTGCCCTCGGTCAGCGGAGCAGCCATAATCGGCTGGAGGCAGCATACATGCGTATAGTAATAATCGGATCTGGACGGGTGGGATCCCGTCTGGCCAACGTTTTGGACGAACAGCACGAAGTCACAGTAGTCGACACCGATGAAAACGCGTTTCGGCGCCTCCGTTCGGACTTTCGGGGAGAGACAGTCAGGGGAAACGGCATCGATATCGATAGGCTGCGAGAGGCTGGCGTAGACACTGCGGACGTGGTTATTGCGGTGACCAACGGAGACAACCGGAACCTAATGGCCGCGCAGGTCGCGAAAACCGTCTTCGGAGTGGAAAAAGTCGTCGCGCGCGTCTACGATCAGACTCGAGCCGCGATATTCCAGGAAATGGGATTGCGGGCCATCTCGCCCACGGTCGCGTCAGCCGAGAGGCTGTATCAACAGATAGTGAGTGCATGACATGTACATTGTCGTAGTTGGCGCCGGCAAAGTGGGGTATTACCTCACCAAAGCGCTGCTGAGCGAAGGCGAAGAGGTGCTGGTGATCGAAAGAGAGCTGGCCAAGGCAGAGGCGGTCATCGATCGCCTCAACGGCACCGCCATTCACGGCGACGGCGCGGAGGTGACCACGCTCCGTGAGGCAGGAGTCGAACGCGCTGATGTGGTCGTCGCGGTGACGGGTCACGACGAGGATAACCTGGTAATAGCCCAGGTCGCGAAGCACCGGTTCAAAGTACCCCGGACGATTGCCCGGGTCAACAACCCGCGCAACCGGGTTATCTTCGACAAGCTGGGAATCGACGCAACCGTCAGTGCTACCGACCTGTTGCTTTCTCTGCTGCAGCAGGAGATTCCCTCGCACCCGATCGTTCACTTGCTCTCATTCCAAGAGGGCGGCGCCGAGGTGGTCGAACTCGAGCTGAACGAGGCATCACCTCTCGTGGGCAAGGCGTGGCAGGACGTTTCGAGGCCCGGGCCGACGGTGCTTGCTGCTATTGTCCGCGGTCAGCAGGCGATCGTTCCATCGAGCGAAACGGTGCTGCAGGCAGGCGACCGCCTGGTCATTGTCACCGAGGCATCCAACGAGGCCGCACTGCGAGACCTCTGCCAGTGTCAGCCCGCGCCGGCTATGTGATCGTGCTTGGTCTTGCCGTGGAGTAGGTCGACGGCGTGCCCCATGACGGGCAACACGAGCTCCGCTCCCTCTCTGGCTCCCCCTGGGCTGCCCGGTAAGTTGACTATCAGCGTTTGATTTCGAACTCCGGCAACCCCACGCGACAACATTGCCGTTGGGACCGCGGCGCGACCCTGGGCGCGCATCGCTTCCTCTATGCCTGGGACGCGGATCAGTATAACGGCAGTAGTGGCCTCCGGGGTGACGTCGCGAGGTCCAAGCCCGGTGCCGCCGGTCGTGAGGATCAGATCCAGTCGCTCATGGTCGGCCCACTGCCGCAATGTCTCCGTAATCTGATCTATCTCATCAGGCACGACCATCCGCACGACATCTGCTTCTATGTCGGCCGATTTCACGACCTCGCAGATAGCCATGCCACTGCCATCTTCCGCCAGGCCCCGGGAAACGCTGTCGCTGATCGTCAGCACCCCTATGCGCATGCCGTTACCTGACTGCTCATAGCCAATTCTAGCCGGACGCCCGCATCTTGCTGACGTCTCGCCGGCTCCTCGCACTCAGAAGGCGGGCCAGGTACTCCATGTGCGCAGGGTCGGAGCGATAGACTCCTCCTCAAACTCGAGGTGAGTCAACAGGTGGTCGGCGAGAAGGCTCAGCGACGCCACCAAACGGCTACGGCGGAGAGGAATGTCGTCGTTCTGCAAATCATCGGCGGCGGCTTCCACCTCGTCCAGAATGTCGGAGACTCTACGGTGATCGGCTTCGAGCCTGTCTACGATAGGACCAAGAGCCGGATCGGAGCGGCGGATCGCCGGAAAGATATGCACGTCCTCGCCGTTGTGATGCAGGTGAACGAGCCGGCAGTAATGGAGGCAGCCGAACTTCAGCTGCCAGAGGGGACTCTGCGTTTGCAGGCGGGCAATCTCATCACGCACCGTTGGAGCGTCCTTCCCTTCGCCGACCTCGTCTGCCAGCCTTCGCACGGTTTGTAGATCGGCACGAAGAATCCCATGAATCCAGAGCAGATCGCGGACGAGCCAGTCTCCTGGGTGTCCATCCTCAGCGGAACTCGACTGCGACGACATCAGCCCTCCTGAAGCAAGCGGCAAGCCGGTGCTCCGACCAGCCACCTCTTAGGTTTCTTACTAGGTTAACGTCGATGACTGGCTGCAGCGCTTAATCGCTACACGCCTTTCAGGGAGCAGGTGGTGCGCTTAATCGCTACACGCCTTTCAGAGAGCAGGTGATGGGCTTGATCGCTGCCCTCTGGTGTGTGAGCCACTGCTTGAACCTGAACTGAGAGCCGATCGCCCGCTGCGTCTTTCTGGTTTCGATCTGGAGGCTCTCGATGACCTGAAACTGGCTGACTCCCAGCTTTCTTAGGTACCTGGAGAACCGGGCCTGGCCGCCCAGCTTTCGGATCAAGAGCTGCTCCTGCTCCTTCGCGACCGTCCAGTCAGAAAGTGACGGCAGCAGTTTGTGCTTCCTGGCATAGCCTTCTACGATCTGCTGGTCGATCATTCTGGCCTGCAGGTTGCGTTTCACGGCGCGGCATGCGGCGGATGTTGCCGTGGGCGAACAAATCCTCTTGCGGTAGTAGGGTGAGGCGGGATCGCCGTACTCATAGTAGTTGAGGGTGTAGGCCAGGAGCCGGTGAAACTGCGCCTGAGTCACCGCATTACCCGCCACTATGGCTACCTTCCCGTTACATGGGTCGGCAGCCGAGCCACACGCGCTGACGATCATGGGAATCATGGCCAGGGTCAGCAGAAGTGAAGGTGCGACCACGGATGGCCCGCGTCGGGGGATCATCACTGTGGACGGTCCCGGATCCGGCTGAGAGTGTCGGTGGTGGAGTATCCGGAGACAAATGGCAATATCTGCAGCTTTCCGCCGTAAGAGGTAACCACACGTCCCTCGGGCGGGTACGTGCCGGCTGGAAAGTCTGCCTCTCGTGGGTCGTCGGAGTAGTCCCCTCCCTTCACGTAAACCGATGGCTTAACCTGTCGGACGATATCTACGGCAAGATCGTCGTCGAACAAGGCCACGAGGTCGACGACCTCGAGGGCCGCCAGGACCTCGGCCCTATCTCGCTCACGGTTGATTGGTCGCCCGTCTCCCTTAAGGCGGCGAACCGATGCGTCGGAATTGACGCCGACAAACAGCAGGGAGCCAAGATTCGCGGCCTCACCGAGGTAACGAACGTGCCCCACATGGAGAACATCGAAGACACCGTTCGTAAACACGACCATTTTTGCCGCATCGCGCGCCTGGGCGGCCGCCGACGCCATCTCGGCGGGAGAAACGATCTTGGAGGTCAACGTCCTCATCCATCAGTCTGGACGGCGTGGATCTCGACGAACTTCGCGGGATCGTTGACCATCTTGTCGTAGAGGTAAGCCCCCACGATCTTCAGGCTGGCCGCGATCGGCACCGCAATCAACAACCCGAACAACCCGGCGATCAGGCCCCCCGAAACCAGCGCGAACAGCACGATCAACGGATGGAGTTTCACGGCTTTGCCCAAAACCCGAGGAACCACTACGTAGTCCTCGGTCTCCCGGAGGATCAGATACATCACCGCCACGACTACTCCGTAGGTTACCTGGCTCCAGCCAAACGGATTAGTGCCGTTGAGATACGCCACGCTCACCGCCAGCGCACCCGCCGTAAAGGGCCCGACCAGGGGCAGGAGCTCCAGAGCGCCCGTTGCCAGCGCGATCGGAACCGCGCCCGGCACTCGTAGGGCCTCCAAACCGACAAAGCTCGCCACCGACATAATGCCAAATAGGATGAGCTCCCCCCGGATGTACTGCGTCCACGTGGTGTTGATCTGACCGGCCAGACGCATCAGCTCCGGCCGGTACGACGTGGGGATCAAACGAATCATCGACCCGGAGATTCTGGGACCGTCCATCAGTAGGTAGAACGTCGTAAAGAGGAAGATCAGAATCCGGATCGTCGTGCTGAAGGCGCTGGTCAAGAGCTTGACCTGGCTATTAGTGTTGCCGGATACGCCCCCGAGGTTGGCCGCAACCTGGTCCATCAGCTGATTGATGTCGATGCCCAGAGGCCGCGGCCCCACCGAATGCACCAGGGCGCCCTCGAGTTTGGGGAAGTCCTCGATGAAGAACGTCACCTGAGACGAGACGAACGGAAAGAGGTAGCGGGCTGCGACGATCAGTAACGAGAGAAAGAAGACGTACAGCCCAAAGACAACCAGGAATCGCGGGATCAGGATGCGGAAGTTGAGGTAGTTGACGACCGGGGTCAAGAGGTAGGCCGCGAATATTGCCCACAGGAATGGGTAGATCTCACTCCGGATGTAGTGGAGAAACACGACGGCAAGGATGACCGTCACGATGGCGATCGCCCATTTTGCCGGCGTAGATAAGGGCTTGGCTCGTACGGGATCCGGACCGGAAGAATCTGCCGGTCCGTCGGCCCGAGATCGACCGAGGAACCGAACTCGACTGGGCGAGCTCACCCCACTAACCTGGCCGCAACCTCATCACTGATCTCGGTGTTCGTGTAAACATCCTGGACGTCGTCCAGGTCCTCGAGCCTTTCCACGAGGCGATAGACCTGCTCCGCTGACTTTTCGTCGAGCTCCACGGTTGTCTTTGGGATCATTTGCATGTGCGCTTCGGCAACCACCACGTCCTGCCCCTCGAGGGCCTCCCTCACGCTTTCCAGAGCCGTCGGGTCGGTGTAGATGTCGATCGCATCGTCCCCGACTTGCACATCATCTGCGCCCGCGTCGATCGCCAGCAGCGCTAAGTCGTCGGCATTATGCCCGTCGGCATCTACCCGGATAACGCCCTTACGATCGAAAAGCCAGCCCACGGAGCCCGACTCCCCGAGATTCCCGCCGTGTCGCGTGAACACACTTCGGACTTCGGCCGCCGCCCGGTTCCGGTTGTCGGTCATGGCCCTTACCAGGATCGCAGCACCTGACGGACCGTAGCCCTCGTACGTCAGCTCCTCATAGCTGATGCCCTCTCCGCCGCCCGCTCCTCGCTTGATGGCGCGTTCGATGGTATCGATGGGCATGTTCGCATCCCGGGCGCGCTGAACCGCGATGCGTAATCGCGAATTTGAGTTTGGGTCGGCGCCTTCGCGCGCCGAGACCGTGATCTCGCGTCCTAGCTTCGTGAAGAGCTGTCCACGCTTTGCATCAGTAACGCCCTTCTGGCGCTTGATCTGAGACCACTTACTGTGACCTGACATGATCGCGTCTCCTTCACTGCCTCCGGCCCCCAAGCCGGCACAGCAACCGCAGCGGCCTCCAGCAGCGATTGTGCGCCATTATATCCCGGAAAGTGGTCACTTGTCAGGCGGTTTTCGGTAGACGGTAGACGGCTTCACCCAACGTTAAAGCTCACCGATATCGCCGGCCCAAAGGCATTTCCCTGCGGGCCCTGCATCCGCCATATTTCCCGGTAGTGGCCCGCCACTGCCGGCGCGTGGCCCGAGAGCACTATTCGAACCGTCTGGCACTTCCCAACGCGGGAAACCGGCAGGGGGATCGTCCCGCGAGTGCCGGGCAGCCGCAAACGGTAAGCGGCTCCCCACGCCAGCGCTCCCGGATTGAATAGCAGAACCGTTTCGCTAAACGCTTGCCCCGCGGTTAGGGACGACGGCACGGGGGCAGACGTGGCCACGACAAACCTCGCATGGTTTCCCTGGAGCGGAAGCTGTGGCTGGGGCTGGTGATAGGGCGGAAGGTAACTCTGAGTCACGCGTATCTTCTGAAAACCAGGGGGCACCCCTGAGTGCGTGAACCACACACCCTTGGGACCAACCACATCCCAATCCAGCACGAGATTTCCCGTGCGACTGGGGGCATGCAGCCACAGCCATACCCTCGCCCAGCCGCCGACTTTAACCGTCCCAGGAATCGCGACCAGCTTTCCATTAGCGACGTCGACGCCGGACAGGTGGGCGTCGTATCCTGAGCCCTGGCCGGGTCTCACCCAGTGATATGTGAGGCTGTAGCCCTGCCCCCCCGCCGCGCTCCATGGAAGCCCTCCCGTGTTGTAGATCTTGACCCACACACGCGTAGCTGAACCGGCACGTAAGGCCGTCAGTCCTTGAGGCGTATCAAAGGTAGCCCCGTTGACATGGGGAATCTCCCGGTGCTGCTTGGCAAGGCGGACCGCGTGAGGAACACTGCCGATCGCGGCATTCGAAGGTAGCGTCACGTGCATGGGCGTCCACAGTGGATGACCATAGGAGTCACGGGGCGGATGCTGTACCCAGTAGTAGACGCGCTCTTGGTAGGGAAACGAGCTGGGGTTCGTGGCGGGAGTCCCTTGACGGGAGAACGCCGGATTGTTCGGATTGTTAACCCAGCCCCATCCGTTGTATGCCCAGAGCGCGTAATACCAGTCTTCCAGGGCCGTCGGATCGCGGGAGCCCATGGAGGGCGTGGTGTTCCAGTCCCGAGCGAGCTCACGGGCGCCGTAAGCGATATTGTACTTATAATCTCCGGCAATCCGAGCCTGAACCCGTGCCGGGACAGTTCCTCTCGGATCGCCGAAGGCGCCTGCCATCCCGCTGGTAGCCTGCATGATGCCGTATCCGAAATCGAAGCTGGTCAGCGGCACGCCCTTGCTGTTAAACTGCTGCCAGTTACTTTCGACCCAGCCGACAGCCTTCAACAGCGTGGGCGGTACGATGCCACTGTCAACGCCTATTCTGGGCAAGTGCGGGTAGCCGGGACCGAGGCGATCGATCGCCGCGAGGTTGAAGGCCGCCTGGATGCCTCCCGTCGACGGGATACAGACGCAGTAGCGGGTAGTCGGCGGAGCCTGTGGCGCCGCCTGGGCCTGAGCCGCCGCCGATGGACCTAGAAGCACGCCCACCAGCAGTATGGCCGCGAACTTCAAGCCCGCCCCTACTTCGTCGGACTCGGCGATACGCCGACGGTGGCGGACGCCTTGGGAGTCCGTGTAGGTGTCGTAGTCCTTGTAACCGGAGGAGTAACTGTCACGGTTGTCACCGGCAGCGGAGTGGATACGGGAAATGGAGTTGGCGTTGGCGTTGGCGAGATTGTCGCCTGAGTTATGTTGCCGGCAATGAACATCGCCAGCAATAGTCCGATTACCAGCAGCGCCATTACGCCTGCCGCACGCAACCGGCCACGACGTTTATCGACTTCCGGCCTTTCGCGCACCCCGCAGCCCTCCGTTACACTTTCTGGGCGTCCCCTGTGCGGACCAGCTCCCCTGCGCCGTCCGCACGGCCAGTCTACCATGGGGTAATTCGAGACCGAGGAGAAGATAGCTGCATTTACAGTCCCTGCACGTCTCGGGATTTAAGACGTTCGCGACTCCCACGCGCATTGAGTTCGCGGAAGGGATAACCGCAGTCGTCGGCTCGAACGGTAGCGGGAAGAGCAATTTGGTTGACGCCCTGCGTTGGGTACTCGGCGAGCAGTCGATGCGTGACCTCCGAAGTCGCCGCGCTGAAGACGTCATCTTCTCCGGCTCACAGCGACGCCGTGCCGCGGCCATGGCGGAGACTCGGCTCGTATTCGACAATGGCGCTGCATGGCTCCCGATCGACGGCACTGAGGTCGAGTTCATCCGACGGCTTTACCGATCCGGCGAGAGTGAGTACCTCATCAACGGACGCCGGGCCAGGCTCCGAGATATTACCGAAGCAATCCGATCGGCCGGCATGGCCGGCTCCGGCCACACGATAGTCGGACAGGGAATGGTGGACTCGGTGTTGAGCGTCCGCGGCGTAGAGCGACGGACGTTCATCTCAACTGTGGCAGGGGTAGCCCCGTACGAAGCTCGTCGCAATGAAGCGATGCACCGGCTGGAGCTGACGAAGCAAAATATTGCCTCTGGACAGATCGTGCTGGATGAGCTGGAGCCGCGGATCCGCCTGCTACGACGCCAGTCGAACATTGCCCAGAGCGCGCTGGAGGCACGAGGCCAGCTCAAACGGGCCCTCGAGTGGTATTACTGGACCCAATGGTCAGCCCTCAGCGGCGATTTCCAACGCGCGGGAAACGAAGCCGAGATGGCCGAACAATCCGAGATGGAACTACGGTCGAAACTCCAGGAGTTGGAAGGACGTGTGCACCGGCGACAGACGGCGCTGGAGGCTGTACGTCGCCACCGGCAAGAGGCGATCGAGAAGGCAATGGGAGCGCGGTATGCGGCCCAGCGAGCTCAGGATCTGTACACTGCCGCGCATGACGGTATGAAGCGCCAGGAGCACCGATTCGCGGATCTTAACCGGCAGTTCAGGTCAACGCCTCATGAAGAAGGCGAGGCGGATCGTATCGCCGAGCAGGACGCGGCGATCGATGAGAAGCTTGTGACCCGGAAGCAAGTCCTGCACGACATCAGTCTCTGGCAAGAGCAGCGAGCCCAAAGCGCCAGGGCCCTGAGTGTCGTCGTGGCGAGCATGGACGAGCTAGCCGGCAGGATCGACCGCGGCGAGCAGCAGGTGCGTCTGCATGAGGGTGCGGTGCATCGAATCAGGCGCGAGATGGAACAGGTCGAAGGGGACATCGCCTCCCTGGTCGACTCGATTCCCACGTGGGACTCCGCGCTCGCCTCTGCAGTAGACGCCCTCGAACAAGCGGAAGGTCAGCGGGCTTCTGACCAGGCAGCTGCGGAGGCATCAAGAGTCAATCTAGACAGCGCTACCGCACACGCTCAGGCAGCAAGGTCGGCCACTGGACAGACAACCGCCCGGCGAGATGAAACTATCCGGGCTATAGAGTCGGCCGGCCGAGAGCATGCTGCTCTGCTGCGCTCTCGACCGGCGCAGTCAGGCGACACCCGCGTGGTCCAAACCATCAACGTCCCGAAGCAGTTAGGACCGGCTCTCGCGGTCTCGCTCGGAGAGATGACCGAGCAGTCGTCCCGTCCGGGTCCCGAGGAGCCGGGGCCGCGACCGTCGCCTCAGCCGCCCGATGACTGGAGGTCCCGCGTGTGGGACGTGCTCGCCGGGCGCGGGTGTCAACCGGTGGGCTGGCTGTCGGATCTCGTGCAGGTACAGGGCGATGCATTACCGGTGATGGCCGGTCTTCGGACCGTTCTCCTGATGCAGGATGGTCAGGACCTGGAGGGCGCGTGGGAGCACGTTGCAGCCCTCGAAGGCTTGAGCGTGGGCCACCCTCCGCTTCGCCTGGTCAATCGCGAAGGCGATCTCAGGAGCGCCACGTCTCGAAAAGCTGCGCCTGCGGCGGCAAGCCAGGCAGTTCACCGGGAGATCGCACTGGCGGACGCGAGCTCGCGACTGCGGCGCCTCGAAGAAGAGCTGGCGAAGGTCGAGGAGGAGTTGCTGGATGCCTTGAGCACCGAAGAACGCGCTTCGGCGAACCTCACCCTCGCCCAATCGTCCTTCCGAGATGCCACATTGTCGCTGGCTGCATCCGAGGCGGGATCGCATAAAGCCGAGCACAACGTTTCCACTGCGCGCGAGCGAACCGCGGCCGCGGTTGTCCGCCTCGAGGAGCTACGCTCCCGTGCGGTGAAGCTGGCAGCGGATCTAGCCGTCGCCGAACGCGCCCTGGCGGAGTCGCGTCGCGTGGTGACGGCCGATCAGGAGCGAATCGGGGCCATCGTGGCAGATCGGACAGCGGTGCTACGGGACCTGGAGGACCTGGACGAGCGGCTACGCAATGCCGGACATGACCTCACCCTTCTTGAGCGTCAGATCGAGCTCGAGTCGGCTGAGCGTGACAGGGTCCGGCATAGGATGACGGAGGCGCGGCAAGAGCGCATGCGACTCGAGAAGCTGCTGCACGAGGCGCAGGCCTCCTGTGAAGCATTCGGCCGCGAGCTGCTGCTGGCAGAGGAATCGGTGGCAGCGACGCGTCTCGAGCTGGAGACCGCGGAACGTGAGCTGGCCGAAGCTCCCGAAGAGACACCTCTTCCCGAAGGAGACGACGTGACGGCGAACCTGTCCAGCCTGCACGGGCGTATCGAGGACGTGGTGCGGGCCCGGGAGCGGGCGCGTCTCGAACAGGAGCAGATCGAGTCGGCTCTCAACCGCCTGACGCAAGAGGCCCTTCTGGACCTCAATGCTCATCCCCAGCAAGTGACTCCTTCGGACACGGACCGCTCGTTTACCGACGTTGAGATTCGGCGACTACGGATCAGGGCGGAGCAGGCCGAAGACATTGATCCCGGAGTGACCCAGGAATACGAGTCCAATCTGGCGCGCAGAGACACCATGTTGGCCCAGATCGAGGATCTGGAAACCGCGATGTCAGAGATCGAAGATATGCTGCGCGACGCCGATCGTGAAGTGCGGCGGCGATTCCGCATGGCTTTTTCTCGGGTCAACGATCTCTTTTCCCTGTACTTTCGGGAGATCTTCGGCGGCGGCAACGCCGAGCTGACGCTGGAATCCGTCGACGACGTCGAGTCGGTTGAAATCATCACCCAGCTGCCTGGGAAGCGCGCACGCGAGCTAAGCGGATTGTCTGGAGGAGAACGAACGCTGGTCGCCGGCGCATTCCTGTTCTCCTTGATCTCGGCGGCTCCCCCTCCCTTCTGTATCCTGGACGAAGTCGACGCCGCCCTCGACGAGACCAACGTTGACCGCTACGTCGGGGTGCTAAAGGACCTTTCACGCCAAACGCAGTTCATTGTCGTCACTCACAATCGTGGAACGATGGCCGCGGCCAATTCTCTCTATGGAATCGTGCTGGACGAGGATGCCGGTAGCAGGGCTATCTCACTGAGGCTGGACGAAGCGGTAGTAGAGGCAGGAGCTTGACACCTGTGTTACCGTGAAGGACTTACAGGCACTCTTGGAGGCCGGAATCCATGAGGTCGATTCCCCGCTTCTTGAGTGCTGCCGTGGCCTTATTCGCCGTATGCATGTTGGGCCTTCACGGTACCGTCCAAGCAACTTCGCCGTCAGCCTACACCATCACCGACATCGGGGCGCTGTCACCCGGACAATCATCTAATGCCACGGCCCTGAATGCTCGCGGAGATGTGGTCGGCCAGGTTGAGACGGCCAACCCGCCCTATGGGTTCATCTTTCGCCGCGGGCATATGGAGAGACTCGTTCCTCCGCATGGGTTCGCCTACTGCCTTCCCGTTGGCATAAACGATAGCGACGTGATTATCGCGACGGCCACTCGGGAGGACGGAACCTCTGCCGGATTCGCCCTGCAACCGGACGGCACGTCCTTTGCCTGGATCCCGCTTCCACTTGGGTCCAACAAGCAGCGGAGCGCAATGCCCGTGGCGATTGACTCGGCGGGCGACATTGCCGGAAACATCTGGCTCGACGACGGTTCGGGTTTGAGTCCGATGCGGTCCGTAGTTTGGAAGCCTATCGGGCGTGGAGCCTACCGGCATCCAACCCTGCTCTCACTCTCACGCGGTTTCACCGGCAGCGTGACAGGCGCCATATCGATCGTCGGCAAGCGAATGGTCGTCGCCGGAGCTGAGGGAAATGGGGTCGAGCAGGACGCCAGCGTCTGGGCGCCGTCCGGTCATCTCACTCGAATTCTCGGCACATTGCCTTACGTAACGGGCATAGGAGTGCGCGGCGCCACCGTGATGGCCGCCGGGATAGCGTGGGGGCGGTCCGGCAGCATCGCGTGGTCCGAGAAGATCGATCCGCACTCGGGCAGTCCGGCAGCATCTTCAGTCAGCTTCCTAAATCCTCCCCATGGATACGACTACTCCGAAGCTAGCGGGGTGGAAGTCGGACCCCGAGGAATGGCGACGATCGTCGGAGACGTGCAGGCCCGGGCACAGTTTCTCCCCCAAGCGGCCGTTTGGTCCCGCGGGAAGGTGCGTCTGCTGCAGACATTGCTCCCGGCTGGCTCTCCGTGGACCCTGAGCGATGCCGCGGCGATCAATACTCGCGGTCAGATAGTCGGCTTCGGGTCGGTCGGTCGCCAGGATCACGCCTACGTCCTGACGCCACGCTAGTCCACAGTCATGCTCTAGACAAAGCCAAGCGCCACGTTCGACCGCACGTCCAACCCCGATGATCCCACGTGCTACTGCCGCCCTGAAGACCTCGCTCGTGTGAAATGAACTCGTGCACTTTCGATGGATGCACATAGACATTCGAGATCGAATCGTGCACACTGGTCCTATGCCTCTCAATGGCAACTCAAATACGTCAGGGTAAAAGGAGCAATGCGTGAACGGCGGCAAGGGGCTCACTACCGACGAGATGTGGGCAGCAATCGAGGAAATGCGTTCGACACTACTCGAACAGCAGCGAGAGATCCGGCGGCTCGAGCAGATGGTAACGGAAGCCGATGTGACCTCAGCGGCAACAGTAGGTGTGACTCAGCGCGAGAGAGTGGCGTCCCCTGCTCTGTCGCGTAAAAGCATGATGAAGGCTGCCGCGGCCGGAATGGTAGGCGTCGTGGTATCAGACCATCTGGCTGGCTCTAGTGTGGCCCTGGCTAACGACGGGGACGCGTTGACTGCGGGATCGCGTGTAAGTGCCACTCATTCCACCGTGATCGAGTGCAGACAGCCTTGGGACACGTCTAGCGACGGGTACGGTTTTGGAGTCACGGATAGTTCTAACGCCATGCACGTCAATGGCACAGCCGCAATCGCCGCCAATGCCTGGGGCACGTTCGAATGGGCCGTGATGGGGTACGGCAAGCTTGGTGGAGGCGTGTATGGGTATAGCGCCAGCGGAGACGTAGCCGTAAAGGGCGAGTCCGAGAATCAGGGTACCGGACTCGACGGAAGGTCATTGTCGGGATATGGTGTCTACGGGCTGTCGACCACTGGCAACGGGGTGTATGGCTCGAGCACTTCGACTGACGCGATCAAAGGGGAGATAACCAACGTCGGCAGCTCGGGCTCGGCGGTATATGGCACGACCGTCGGGACGGCGGCGGGAGTATGGGGCGATCTCCAGGGCCGTGGATATGCGGGTGTCCTGGGACGGACGTTCACCCAAGGGCGAGGGGTCTATGGCCAGGCTTGGACGGGCTCCGGTGAGGGCGTGTATGGCGAGGTAGTTTTATCTGACAGTGGCGCCGCCGCCGTCCACGGAGTCGCCAATGGGACGGGCCCGGGCCTCATGGGTGAAAGCAGGAACGGCTACGGAGTGTATGGCGTCGGCAATAACAACGTGGGGGTCTGGGGAACCAGCCGGTCGACAGGCGTGTGGGGCGACCTGACGGACTCCGGCATCGCCGGCGTCGTCGGCCGAACACTTGACCCAAAATCACTCGGCAGGGGGTTATACGGACAGGTGCAGCGAGGAAGGGGCGAGGCGGTGTTCGGCGAGATCGTCCCCAACGATTCCACCGCGGCCGCCATACGCGCCCGCACGAACGGCTCGGGGCCTGGAATTTTGGCAGAGAGCAAGAGTGGCCGTGGCATCATCGCTTCAAGCGCCGTCGCGCAGATGCAGCTCAAGCCTTCTCGGGCAAGCAGCCATCCCGCTCGGGGTCAACCTGGAGATATGTTCGTCGACAAAAACGTCCGCTTGTGGTTCTGTACCAGGGGAGGCAAGGCAGCAAAATGGGTGCGACTGGCGTAGCCGCCTTGTCGCGCTACGCCCGGCAATGCGCTTTTTAAATTAGTGGATTGTCCCACCCTTTCTTACGCAAGATTCGAGATCCACGGCCAGTACGAGACGAAGCTCCCGAGTGGAAGTCCGAATGTCAGAAGTGCAAAGACAGAAATATCAATCACGCAGGTGTGAGGAGGAGTCCGTGACAGCCCAGAGCAATTCAGTCCAACCACGCGACCAGCAACTACGCCTCCTGCGGAGCCAGCTCGATTTCCTGGAGACCGAGTGTGAACGTTTGCGCAATGTGCTCGATCGCTTAGGGTACAGTGGGCCGCCCAAGGTCCAACCACACGCCGGCCCAAACGTTCAAGCTGGGCATGTTGATGGCGATCCATCGGAAATCTGCTCCTCGACGCCAGCTCCGCACTCGCGAGCCCTCTCCCGCCGCAATATGCTGGCCTCAGCCGGCGCCGTCACCACCGGTATCCTTGCCCTGAGGGTGATGTCTCCGGACGTCGCTCAGGCGGCAACCGGCGACAACCTCGTTCTCGGCGATAGCGGAAATTACGCGGATCGCGGGACGACCATGTTGTCGTCGCTCGCATCCGGCAACGGTCCGGGGGTCTTATGGGTAACGACCGGCTCTAACCCCGGCCCTAGTGCCAGAGTCGGCGGCCTCGTTGCTGACACGAATGGGGCAGTGCCGAACGCCGTGTACGGTTGGGCGCCAATGGGCAATACAGGAATTGCGGGCGTTGCTGGAAAGGGCGGTACCGGAGTGAGCGGCGCATCGGATTCGGGCACCGGCGTAGTGGGCTCTTCCGGCTCGGGGCCGGGAGTATGGGGTACCGGAGTAACCGGCGTCCGGGGATCGGCGTCTATAGGTCCCGGCATCGAAGGCCTCGGCACCAACGGCGCAAAAGGTATTTCCGGTACGTCCGACTCCGGCCCAGGCCTTTATGGTACGAGCGATTCGGGTGATGCGATCAAGGGCGAGCTCGTAAACTCAGAGGGTATAGGTTCAGCTGTCATCGGCTCGACTTTCGGATCTGGCGCCGGCGTGAACGGTGTATCGCGGTCGGGCAACGGCATCTACGGCACCAGCACCCTGACCGATGCCGTCAAGGGAGAGATTACGTTCTCCGGCAACTCGGGCTCTGGCGTGTACGGCACCACCGTGGGAACGGCTGCCGGCGTCTGGGGCGACCTCAAAGGTCCGGGCTATGCCGGAGTTTTGGGGCGAACATTCACTCAGGGCCGTGGAGTCTACGGCCAAGCATGGCAAGGCTCCGGCGAGGGAGTGTACGGCGAAGTCGTGCCCGCCGACAGCGCAGCAGCCGGGGTCCACGGATTCACCAACGGGACCGGATCGGGGGTCATGGGGGAAAGCAAGAGCGGCTATGGCGTCTACGGAGTCGGACATTCGGGCGCCGGAGTGTGGGGCACTAGTCGCTCAACCGGCGTCTGGGGAGACCTCACGGGGCCGGGATACGCCGGCGTCCTGGGAAGAACCTTCTCCGCCGGCACGCATGGCCGTGGTGTCTACGGCCAGGTGTGGAAGGGAAAAGGAGAGGGCGTGTACGGCGAGGTCGTGCCGGCCGGAAGCTCGGCGGCCGCCGTCCATGGCAACACCAATGGAACCGGGCCTGGAGTGCTGGGCCGCAGTGCGAAGGGCCGAGGGATGGTAGCCTTCAGCAATGTCGCGCAGCTGCAGCTCATTCCTTCGACGGCGTCCACCCATCCCGCTACAGGGCAGAGCGGTGACCTGTTCGTAGACAAACAAAACCGACTATGGTTCTGTCATGGCGGAGGCGCTTGGACCCGCGTAGCGTGAGGCTCTGCGACGCTTGTCGCCAACCGGGTAACTCGGGGTGGCCGTCTGGCCCCCGGTCTCGACCTCGCGTCTTGCGTTGATAGGCGTCGCCCGCCGGGTTACCGGCACCTTGAAGGGGTCGGATCAGAAGCCAACCCAGTCGCCTTTAGGTGCCTTTCTGGTCGGCTGGAGGCGCGGTTGAGCCGCGAATTACGAGGCGAGTGGACAGCTCGATCCGGCTGACCTCGAGCGGTTGCCCCTCGATTAGTCGGAAAAGAATATCCGCCGCCACCCTTCCCATCTCTTGAAGCGGTTGGCGGACGGTTGTGATCTTGGGTAGTGTCACGCTCGAAATCTGAGTGTCGTCGAAGCCCACGAGAGAAACGTCTTCCGGAACTCGCAGTCCCCGAGCGCGCAGCTCTTCCAGCGCCCCCACCGCCATGTTGTCGTTGAAGGCAAAGATGGCCGAAGGTGGCTCCGACAGAGATAGAAGTTTGGCAACTCCCGGTGGCCCTGACTCGACCTGAAAATCACCCTTCACTATGAGGTTGGGAGGAGCCGGTAGTCCGGCGGCCAGCAGCCCGGCGTGGTAACCGCCGAGACGGTCAACCGTAGCAACTCCATTGGTCGGACCCGTAATCACGCCGATCCTCCGATGGCCCAAAGAAATCAAGTACTCGGTGACGGCGCGGGCCCCCGACCAGTGAGCGGCGGTGACCACGGGAATACCGTCGTGCAGGCGCTCCAGGGGATCCATGACCACAAACGGGTACTGCCGCCTCTGCAGGCGAGCAAGCTCCTCGCTGGATTCAGAGGGCAACACCAAGACGGCGCCATCGGTCGTGCCGTGCATCAAACGTTCGAGAACCGAAACTTCACGATCGTGCTCGTGCTCGGTCGGGCACATCACGAAGCGAGCGTCCCGCTCGTACAGAGCTGCAGCAGCGCCAGACACCATTTGCATAAAGTAGTCAGCGTGAAAGAACGGGACCGTGAGGCCAATGAAACCGGTGCGGCCGCCGGCGAGGCCCCGAGCACTGCGGTTGGTGACGTAGTCACGCTCGCGTATGGCCTTCATGACGACATCGCGCGTCGCGGCGGCAACGTCGGGCCGGCCATTGAGCACGCGCGATACGGTGGCCACGGAGACGCCGGTGCGTAACGCAATCTGGCGTATAGTCGCCGGCCCGTTCGAATCGTCACCCTCACCGCGCTGTGACAACAAGGCTCCTGAAAAAGTTCCGTAACCGTTTACGGTATTCCGCCTTCACTATAGGCCCAAGCGGCCTACCTGTCAACGCCTTACGTCCGCCGGAAGGGCTCACGGCCGTCCAGGTTTGTGCCCCACGTGCGCACAGACACGGCTTCCTCGAAGAGCAGCCCGATACATACCTGTGGGACGCGTCTCAGGCCCAATCGGGGCCCGCCGGCTGAAAGCACTAGTCTTTTTGCCACCAAGTTCGAGGGATCGGGTATCACAAATGCCCGGTAAACGTGCAAGCTGCTGCCGGCGCCCAGTCAGCAAACATACATACTGGGCCTTATTGACACCGATGGAGCACAGTGATATGCTGTTGGCAGTTCAGGTGTAACAATTATCGGAAACGTTTACGGGAATTGTCGCAATAGCGGGGAAAAGGAGGTGTTAGGAGCAAGACCGACCGGCTCTCTCTGTATAGCTGTGTGAGAGCTGCGTATTTCGTTTCGTAGCGTTCAGATAGACATGCAAAAGCGAAAGGAAGAACTACATGTCGAACATTCGTTCAACGGCTGCTCGCGCAGTCGTAGGAGTGTCGTTACTTGCGTTACTCGCAATTCCGGCATCCCAAATTGTCAGTGCGCATCCCAGCTCAGCCATCAAGCACGGCGGCAATCTCGTAGTTGATCCATCCCCGGTCCAATCCTGGATCGACGCCTTCAATCCGGCGTTCACGGGCTCCAACGTCTACGGGGCGCGCGGTCTCATCTTCGAGTCTCTCATTCAGTTCAATGGTGAGACGGGCAAGGCCACGCCTTGGCTCGCCACTAAGTGGGGATGGGCCAACAAAGGCAAGACGCTATGGTTCAACATCCGCAAGGGTGTGAAGTGGAATGACGGCAAGAAGTTCAGCGCGGCCGACGTGCTCTACTCAGCCAAATTGACTCTAAGACAGCCCGCGTTTGATGGGTCCTCCGGAATGGATCCGTACGTTAAGAGCGTGAGCCGATCGGGCAACAAGGTCTATTTCCACCTCAAGACGCGCAACTCAACTCTTGTCTATTACATCGGCCAGAATCTACTCATACTGCCGCAGCACGTATGGTCCAAGATTTCGTCGCCGGCGACCTACACCAACCCGAAGCCGGTTGGCACGGGCCCCTACATGCTCGGAAGCTTTAGCCCGGAGCAGTACGTCCTGAAGGCCAATCCACACTACTGGCGTAAGGGCCTGCCCTACGTCAAGACATTGACCTTCCCCGCCTACTCCAGCAACCAGAGCGCCGAGGCCGATCTGCTAAACGGCAAGACCCAGTGGGGCGGAATATTCATTGCCGACGCCGCTCACACGTATGTTCCCAAGGCCCCCGGCAACCACTTCTGGTACAACCCGGCCAACCAGCCCGCATGTCTGTACACCAACGATGCCAAGCAGCCGTTCAGCAACGTCTGGGTGCGACGCGCAATCAGCGAAGTCATCAATCGCACCAAGGTGTACAAGCAAGGCGAGTACGGATACGAACCGCCGTCGAACGCCGGCTTCATCCAGACGCAGTTCAAGAAGACGTGGGGGAATCCAACGGTTCTCAAGATGCTCAATCCGAAGGGCAATCTCAAGGCCGCAAAGGCCGATATGGCCAAGGCCATGAAAAACAAGGCCACTGCCTCCGCGATCAAAAAGAACCTCCAGATCGTGGTCGTGGCCGGATGGTCCGACTGGGATGCTTCGGTCGCCATAATAGCCAGCGAGCTCAAGGCCATCGGCATCAAAGCCACGGAGAATCAGACAGATTTCAACACCTACAACTCTGATCTGAATAACGGGACCTTCGATATGGGTATGTCGTGGACGTATGGCGGGCCTCCCAATCCGTATCCGATTTACAAGTTTGGGTTTGGTGGAGCTTTCTACGTGAAAGACGGCCAGAACTCGAACGGCAACAATCGCGAGCGATACAAGAATCCCGCGCTCGACAAGCTCATCAACAAGTTTGCCAACACGACGAAGCAGGGCGCTCAGGTGGCGGACATGAAGAAGCATGCAGACCATCGTCGCCAAGGATGTTCCGATCGTTCCGCTCGTGACCCAGGCCTACTGGTACGAGTACAACACCGCCAAGTTCACCGGTTTCCCAACCAAGTCTCATCCGTATGAGATCGGGTCACCGTATCAGCCTTACGAGGAAGAAGACGTCATCCTGCACGTGCACCTCAAGTAGGGCATACTTCTAACGAAGAAAGATGAAGGGGCCGGGATCACATCCGGCCCCTTCACCGCCTCGAGTCCGATTCAACGGTGTAATCTAGCAACATGAGTTCGAGCACATGAGGTTTATCCTACGCCGGCTGGCCTTCTATCTGGTGACGCTTTGGATCGCCGTCACCCTGAACTTTCTGATCCCACGCATGTTGCCGGGCAATCCCGTCGACATCATGATGGGGAAAATGCGTGGCAACGTCTCACCGGGGACATTTAAAGCCCTGACAGCCGCCCTTGGATTCACCAACCAGAATCTTTTCGGTCAGTACCTCACATACCTTTGGAACCTGGTTCACCTGAACTTCGGACTCTCCTACGCCTACTTTCCTACCCCGGTCGTAACGATCATTCGCCAGGATCTCCCGTGGACGCTGTTCCTCTTCGGGATGGCCACGGTTATCGCATTTACTCTTGGGACAACGCTCGGCATCATATCCGCGTGGCGGCGAGGCTCGGTCCTGGACAGCACGCTACCGCCCATCATGCTGTTCTTGTCGTCATTCCCCTACTTCTGGATAGCGCTTCTCCTCCTTTATGTCTTTGGCATCACGCTTGGTTGGTTCCCCAACGCCCACGCTTACACGGTTCTCAACCTCAGCTGGCCGGTCATCGGAACCATCATTTACCATTCGATCCTTCCGGCTACCACGATCGTCATAGCATCCACGGGCGGCTGGCTACTCGGGATGCGCAACGTGATGGTTTCGATACTCGCGGAAGACTACATCACACTGGCCGAGGCAAAGGGGTTGTCGGACAAACGGGTCATGCTCATGTATGCCGCCCGCAACGCCATCATCCCGAGCATCACGGGATTCGCCATGAGCCTCGGCTTCGTAGTTGGTGGGGTGGTATTGGTCGAAACGGTCTTTTCATATCCTGGCGTCGGGTTCGACCTTGTCAACGCCGCCAGCAATGACGACTTCCCTCTGCTTCAGGCGCTCTTGCTGTGCATCGTAGTTGCCGTGCTGGTCGCCAACTTCATTGCCGATATAGCCCTTGTGCGTCTCGACCCACGGATACGGGCGGAGCGGTAGAACGTGGCCACGGTTCCTACGACACGCATGGAGACGCCGGTAGAATCGCACAGTTCCCGCCCGCGCCGAAGCTCGACTCGCTCTGGCCGCGTCACGTCCACGCTTCTAGCGTTAGGCTCCAATCGGAAAGCGGCCATTGGAATCGGCCTGCTGATCATCTTCGGGATCGTCGCCGTCATAGGTCCATGGGCGGCACCATACGATCCAACACAGGTCACGTCGAACTTCAACTATACCCCCAGCTGGAGTCACTGGCTTGGAACAACGCAGCTAGGTTCGGATGTGTTCTCGCAGCTCCTTGCGGGAGCGCGGCCCACGATTGCTTTCGCTCTACTCGCGGGTGCCATCGCCACCGTCATTTCCTGCCTCTTTGGCTTGACAGCGGGGTACTTTCGGGGGCTGACGGACGATTTCCTATCGCTCATCATCAACGTCGTTCTGATTCTGCCCACGTTGCCGATTCTCATCGTCGTCGCCGCGTATGCGAACCAAATGAACATTCACAGTTTGCTGGTTCAAACTGTCGTGATAGCCGCCACGGCGTGGCCATGGGGAGCCCGAGTCCTGCGCAGCCAGATGCTGTCGCTTCGCGAAAAGGACTTCGTCCTTGCCTCTCGCGTCGCGGGTGAGTCGCCATTCCGAACGATCTGGGATGAGATTCTGCCCAATATGACCTCGCTGGTCTGCGCGAACTTCATTGGCGCCACGCTGTACGCCCTCCTCTTTGGGGTCGCGCTGCAGTATCTCGGTCTGACCGACGAGAGCCAGGTCTCGTGGGGCTCCATGCTGTACTGGGCTGAGAACGGTGATGCGCTCCTGTTGGGCATGTGGACCTGGTTCATACCGGTCGGACTGTGTATCGCACTATTCGCCACTGGGCTAACATTCACCAACTATGCGATCGACGAGTTCACGAACCCCCGGCTCCGCACTCAGAAAGTTTCAAGGCCATCGAGAACGAAAAGGCGCTCTGAGGCTGCGACGGCCAACGCTCTCGTCTCGACCGAGGAGTGACGATGCCGGCACTGCTTGAGATACAGAACCTCGCAGTGGACTACCTCACACCCGACCGGGTGGTGCGCGCGGTCGACTCCGTTTCCTTTGATATCGAGGCGGGAGAGATAGTGGGATTGGCGGGCGAGTCCGGTTGCGGAAAGACGAGCGCTGCCCACGCCATACTGCGCCTGCTGCGCCCACCGGCGGAGATCAGTGAAGGGCGCGTACTTTTCCAGGGCCGGAACATCCTCGACATGCACCCGAACGAGCTACGCTCTTTTCGCTGGCGCAATGTTTCCATTGTCTTTCAGAGCGCCATGAACTCGCTGAACCCCGTAATCACGGTCGCCAGCCAATTCCTTGATGCGTATCAGGCCCACGAGAAGATATCCAAAAAGGACGCCATGGAGCGCGCGGCCGAGCTCATGCGACTCGTCGGCATTGATCCCAGCCGCCTCAACGGCTATGCACATGAGCTATCCGGTGGCATGCGGCAACGTGTCGTCATTGCCCTAGCGCTCGCTCTCAACCCTGAGCTCATCATTATGGATGAGCCCACTACGGCACTGGACGTGGTGGTGCAACGCGATATCTTGCAGGAGATTGAGGAGCTTCAGAAGCGGCTCAATTTTGCCGTCCTCTTCATCACTCACGACCTGTCCTTACTGGTGGAGTTCAGCAACCGGATAGGCATCATGTATGCCGGCCGGATAGCAGAGTTCGCGAAGGCTCAGGACTTATTCCTGCATCCCGAGCATCCGTATACCGTAGGGTTGATGCAGTCGTTCCCATCATTGCTCGGGCAGAAGAAGGCCCTCAAGGGTATACCAGGCTCTCCGCCGGACCTTGGTTCTCCGCCTCCGGGCTGTCGTTTCAATCCGCGGTGTGAGAAGGTGATGGAAATCTGCCATCGCATCTCTCCACCACTACTGCCAAACGCTCCCGACCACCTGACTGCGTGTCATCTTTACCCGTCATCAGGTGGAGGTCAACCCTGATGGATCCAGTGTCGGGGCTTCCTCTGGACGAATCCGTGCTTGAAGCTGCGGGGCTCACCAAGCAATTTCGCGTCACCAACACGATCCTACCGGGACGTAAAACCAGCTTTCTTCATGCTGTAGACGACGTGAGTCTAACTCTGCGCGCTGGTCGCGTAACGGGGTTGGTGGGCGAGAGTGGCAGCGGAAAAAGCACAGTCGCGCGTTTGCTCGCACGCCTCTACCGTCCGACGTCGGGGTCGATACTCTTCCGCGGTCAGGACATACATAAAGAACAACGCCGAGGCAGCCGAATTCGTTACCGCGCTCAGGTCCAGATGATCTTCCAGGACCCGTTTTCATCGCTAAATCCGGTGAAGCGTATCCGCCACCACCTGGCTCGGCCACTCAAGATTCACCACATCGTGAAGCGCGGACAATTAGATCAGAAAATAGATGAATTGCTGACCACCGTCGGGCTCACTCCTCCGCAAGAGTACGCCAACGTGTTTCCGCATCAGCTGTCGGGAGGCCAGCGTCAGCGCGTAGCTATCGCACGTGCTCTTGCTGTTGAGCCGATTGCACTTCTAGCTGACGAGCCGATCTCGATGCTCGATGTCTCTATCCGGATCGGCATCATGAACCTCATGTTGCGCCTCAAGGAAGAGCGCAGGCTGGCGCTTCTCTACATTACGCACGACATCGCCAGCGCTCGCTACGTGGCTGACGACCTGCTGGTCATGTACGCAGGCCAAGTCGTGGAGAGCGGTGAGACTGATGACGTCCTCCAATCCCCGCTTCACCCTTACACGAGACTACTACTGTCGGCCGTTCCCAATCCCGAAGCCGGACTACAGACCCGAAAGGTCGAGGCCCGGGGCGACGTACCGACCGTAATAGACCCAGCGCCCGGGTGCAGGTTTGCGCCCCGCTGCCCATTTGTGATGGACGTCTGCAGGACCACTACTCCCGAACTTACGAAGGAAGGAAACAACCAATGGGTTCGCTGTCATCTCTATCCGGAACAATCGCTCGCGCAGATGAACGGTCACTCGAAGAGCTAGCGGGACTCTTCCCGCCGGATTTTCTATTCGGCACTGCCACATCCTCCTACCAGATCGAGGGAGCCGGCTCGGTTGACGGGCGGTCGCCATCGATTTGGGACACATTTGCCCACACACCAGGCAAAGTGCACGAGCAAGAGGACGGCGCCGTCGCCTGCGATCACTACCACCGCTACCGCGAGGACGTTGGCATCATGACCACTCTGGGGCTAAACGCCTACAGGTTCTCGGTAGCCTGGCCGCGGATTCTCCCCGATGGCACCGGCGCCGTGAATTCGCGTGGGCTCGACTTCTACGACCGGCTGGTCGACGAGCTCCTCGAAAAGAATATCGTACCGTTCGCCACGATGTACCACTGGGACCTGCCGCAGGCACTCGAAGATCGCGGCGGATGGTACTCCCGAGACATCGCGGATGCGTTCGAGTCGTACGCCGAGGCGATCGTCCGCCGGCTTGGTGATCGCGTGACCAACTGGATTACGTTAAACGAGCCGTGGGTCCACTCCTGGTTGGGATACGGCATGGGTGAGCATGCTCCGGGGCGCACAGACGGGCCTGAAGGTGCCGTAAGAGCGGCGCATAACCTTCTGCGAGCACACGGCAAGGCTCTGAAAGTCGTCCGAACACTCTACCCCGACGCGAACGCCGGTATCACGTTTGACCTGTCTCCGTCATACCCCGCCACAGGCTCTCCCGAGGATGCGCGTGCAGCTGAGCTGGCCGACATATCCCGTAACCGCTGGTTTCTCGATCCGGTGCTGCGCGGAAGCTACCCCGAAGGAATACCCAGTTACAAGTCATTCCTTCCCGAAGAGGCAGCGCAAGATCTCACTGAGATTGGTGCGCCCGTCGACTTCGTGGGCGTGAATTACTATTCACGGATGAACGTGGCGCTTGATGCCGAGACGGGAATGCCACGACCCGTTGACTCCCCGGAGTCTTCGGAGCACACGGATGCCGGCTGGGAGATCTTCCCGCAGGGGCTCGCGGAGCTCCTCCTCCGCTTGTATAACGACTATGGCGTCAAGAGTCTGTACATTACCGAGAATGGGGCTGCGTACAGCGATGGTCCGTCAAGCGATGGGACCGTAGCCGACACCCGGAGGCAAGAGTATCTGGCAAAACACTTCAAGGCGGCCGGGGAGACGATATCCCAGGGAGTACCCCTCGACGGCTATTTCGTCTGGTCTCTTCTCGACAACTTCGAATGGGCACACGGCTACGAGGACGATACTCGTTTCGGCATAGTCCACGTCGACTTCGCGACCCAAAATCGTGTGGTCAAGCAGAGCGGCCGGTGGTACGCTGACCTCATTTCGACGCACCGCTCCCGACAGTAGCCCAACTGAGAAGGGTTTCTGCTGATCTGGCCGCGCCGTGCCCGGGACTCCAATGGCCACGCCACTCGAGGCGCGGCCGCGCGCTGGCCGAAGCGCTCGGGACGGCGAGCCTGGAGGAAGGGAAATCTCCATGGCTGCTGGATTCTGTTCCTCCGGCCGGCTTATCTCGGCCCCCACTTTCATGCGTCACATGTACCGATGCAAGCCGTGGGCTAGAATCGGCCAGTTCAGAGACCTGATGGTTTCGGACTGGTGGGCGTGGGGAGGCTAGGACCGGGGAAGGAGATGCGGCTGGTGTACGGCCCGCGGCTCACTCGCGGGAGCGGCGTAGATGGCGCGATTAAACGGGGGGGGCACGAAGCCATGAGCACTGACTTAATGCTCGTCGTAGAGAACCGGCCAGGCGCACTGGCCGATGTCACCGAGGCCATGGGCAGGGCCGGCGTCAATATCGACGGTCTGTGCTGCTTTGTTTCACAGGGCATCGCGCTGGTACACATCGCGGTGGAGCACCCGGCCGAGGCCCGCCGGGAAGCCGAGCGCATCGGCCTCAAGGTGTACGAGGAGAGGGGAGTCGCGGTCATCGAGTTGGAGGATCAGCCCGGCGCTGCGAGCAAGGTGTTCAGAAAGCTGGGCGATGCCGGCATAAGCCTGGATGTCGTCTACCTAGCGACGCGAACCCGAATGGTTATCGGAGCCGACGACATCGACAAAGTCCGCGCGGTAGTAGGCTAACGCTCGCAGCTCACGTCTCGCCCCGCTACGGGAGCCAATCATTTCCAGATGGATGCTGACGGAGTCGTGTGACAAATAAAAGCGTTGTTCCCAACCGACGCCACTGGCGCCAGCCAGCAAGACGCTTGTAACATCTAACAGCATCGGGCGGCCGCATTCCAGGAAAGGTCTTCCTGCGCTGGAAGCACGAGTCAGTCCTATCCGCCAAGAAACAGAAAGCCGAAACTGACAACCGACAACTGAAAACTGACAACTGAAAACTCCGAAGTGCCATAATGGTTGTCAAATCAAAAAGAAGAAGAGCGGATGAGAGCCTTACTTAGCGTTTACGACCAGACGGGGATAATCGATCTTGCTACCGGGCTGAAGGAGATGGGCTGCGACCTGATCTCGACCGGCGGTACCGGCCAAGCACTCACGGATGCGGGACTGGAGGTCGAGAAGATCTCCGACATAACGAAGTTCCCCGAGATTCTCGCCGGTAGAGTCAAGAGCCTCCACCCAACCGTTTACGCCGGCATCCTCGCCCGGCGCGATGAGGAGGACGACACATCGGTGCTCGCCGAGCACGGGATTGACTTGATCGACATCGTGGTGGTCAATTTCTATCCGTTCCTGCAGGTGATGTCCCGATCTGATGTCTCGGAAAAAGAGCTGCTCGAGAATATCGATGTTGGTGGTCCCGCCCTGCTCAGGGCCGCGGCCAAGAATTACCATCACGTCGTGGTGCTTTCCGATCCTGAAGACTACGAGGATGTGCTGGCTGAGCTGCTGCGATACCAAGCAGTGCGAGAAAAGACCAGGCGGCGCCTGGCGGCTAAAGCCTTCGGTCTGACCTCGGCATACGATGCGTACATTGCGTCGTGGATGTCGCGGCTGGCCGGAGACTCCTTTCCTGCCAGGTTTAGCGTTCCACTTCACAAGATTCAAGACCTGCGGTATGGCGAAAATCTGCATCAACAGGCGGCGCTCTATACGGATATTCCGCCCGGTACGGAAATGCCGCATCCGCCGACCGTGGCCGGCGCCCGTCAGATCCATGGAAAGGAGCTGTCTTTCAACAACTACCTGGATCTAGATGCCGCCTGGACCATGGTTCAGGATTTTGCCGCGCCTGCTGTGGCAGTCGTCAAACATACCAACCCGACGGGTCTGGCCGCCGGTCGCGACGTGCTCGACGCCTACAGCAAGGCATACAACGGCGACCCCGTGGCTGCCTACGGCGGCATTGTGGGCTTTAACCGCCCGGTCGACGGAGCCACGGCTAACGCGTTGGTAAGCGTCTATTTCGAGGCCATCATAGCTCCCAGCTTCACCGAAGAAGCTCTACAGGTGCTTGACCGTAAGAAGGCGATCCGCTTGATGAGCGTCGACTCCGAACAGCACGAACCGGGAACGCTCGACAGCGAAGCCGCCATCATTCCCTATTCTGATCTGGATTTCAAGCGCATCAATGGGGGCTTCCTGGTACAGACTCGGAATGTCGTGACCGACCCTCAGGGGACAATGCAGGTCGTCACCAGCCGGGAGCCAACCCTCGAGGAGTTGACCGATCTGCTGTTCGCGTGGCGCGCGGTCAAACACGTGAAGTCGAACGGAATCGTTCTGGCCAAGAAACTGGCGCTGGTGGGGGTCGGAGCGGGCCAGATGAGCCGCGTCAACGCGGTCGACCTCGCCTGTCGCATGGCGGCCGAACGGTCTCAGGGAAGTGTTCTGGCCTCAGACGCGTACTTCCCATTCCCGGACGGGGTCGAGCGGGCGGCGGACGCCGGCGTCACGGCGATCATCCAGCCCGGCGGGTCAATTAGAGATCGCGAGTCGATCGAGGTAGCCAATCGTGCCGGGATCGCCATGATCTGTACGGGGCTGCGCCACTTCAAACACTAAAGACAATTAGTACCGCTGAGAGAGCGCTCTTCGCCCTCGGTGATCAGCCACGACCACAACTCCGCCAAACCCAACGATACTGGTGCTGCGTGACCGCCGGAGGTGACCGCGAAGCTCTCGGTCTAACAAAGCGGTAGGCTGGGCTAACACGGACGTCACGCTCTGTGTGCTTGTCAAGACGCGTATCCTGGTGATTGAGAATTCATGTTTCGGGTGATCGCGGTCCTTATCGGCGCTGGACTCGTGGTGGCAGGCGTCATGGCGCTTCGCACGCCTCACACTGGTGGATATCCTCGCACCGGAGGGGCCCCACCCTCGGCAAGGGCACCTGACGCCGAGCAGCCATATCCTATTTCTGCGTCTCTTCCTCTGGCCGTCAAACGTTTCTTGCGGGTCGAGACCAGCCCGGGCGTCTTCAACGTCCAATACCACTACGGGCATGTCGACCCAGCCCCGAATGGCGCGTACCTCAACAACGTCGCGGCGCCCCGTTCGGCGTGGTATATCGAAGACCAGCGCTATGGCGACACCGATGTGATCGCGGGGATACTGCACGACAACGTTACCTTGATCCGTACGGGTCTGAAAATGTTCGATTTCAGTCTCAAGCGAGAGGCACCGGATGGCTCGTTCCCCGGCTCCTTCGGCCTTTTTCACGGCACCGCGATGTTCCTAGCCTCGGCCTCGCCTGCCATGCTCGTTCTCCAGAGCTGGAATCGTCTTGACACTCGGATGGGCACGGCGTACCGAAGACACCTGGCTTGGGAGAAGGTACGGCTCCGGCGCGCAGCTCGCCACATGTTGAACAGCTACTGGAACAAACCCGGCCACATCGACGACCAGGGTAAGGAGGAACGCTTCTTCGAAGCTGCGATAGCCCTCGCGGCCACGGGAGTTCTGACCGGGGACAGGCTGCTCGAGACTCGTTCTCATGCCTACGCCCTCGCCGGTGCGCGAATGACCCAGCCGAACGGCGTCTGGACTGAGAACGGATTGTCCGGACGCTGCTGCCACGATTCCAGCTACCAGGGCATAGGCCTGAACTACGCCACGCGCTACTTGGAACTTCTGCCCCACGGGCCGCTCTACAAAGCGGTGTACGCGGCGGTTTCTAAGGGAGAGCAATGGGAGATCTCCCGAGTAAGAGGTAACGGAACGGTGGTGACTTTGGGCGATACACGAACAACGGAGTGCAGTGAAAGAGATCTAGCCACCGGCCACTGCAAAACCGTCAATCTAGAAGCCGTCTTCAGCTCACTGATGCGCTGGGGAGTAATCACGGATAACACCCAATTCCGCGACGTTGCTCTAAAAGTTTGGGCTGTCAATGCCAGTCGTCAGGGCCACTGACGCAACTCCGCCTCTAGCACCTCTCTAGGCGCGCCGACTCAGCCCACCCCTAACGCCATTACGCTGAGCGGAACAACGGGGCTTTATCCCGACTCGCTACTACACGCAACCGAAACGAGGTGAATTGCGTACGCACGTAGAGCCGCGGGCTGTCATATGACGGCGTAGCGCAGCGCGTCATAGATCACTGCCCTCGAGCCCGGCGTCTGTACGCACCACGCCGCTCCTGTGGACCGGAACCATGCAATCGGTTAATTGAGCACCTACCTCAGACCCAAATCCCATTGCGGTTAACGCTCGTCGGAAGCAAGGCGCCATCGCGGCCTCGGCTCATTTCCTCAGTCATGCGGATGCTCGGCCGTCTGTGGCCGCCGACTCGCTCTGGTTCCCGCATTCGCAGTCGTTTCCCTGCCCGTCAATCCAGTCGTTTCGAGCTCGCCATGTCGCCGGGATGTCCCGCATGACGAGAGCTGAGTCAAGTTCCACGGCTCCGGGAGGAAACAGCGATTCGTCTTCGAAGAAGCTGGATCGCACCCGCTCGACAACTAGCGGTTGCATGGACCATCTATCGCAATAAGCTCCAAAGCCTCGATCGAACGGAGTGTTTGTCCGCGAGCGGCACAGTCGCATCCGGCGACGAGCCAATGCTCAGCAGCGACCTCTGCCAGAGCTCCGATTAGGATACAGCTTTGCGGCTAAGCAAGCGCAAGTGCCAGTGCCTTGCTGTTTCGTGAGCTCCTACGGGCAACTCTGTGGAGGCGTGCTTAAACGTGTATGGTGTGCTTCCGGTGACCGACTACATCCGAACAGTGCCACGTTAGCTGTTCTTCAAAGTAGTCTGGACGATATTGCACCTTTACGGAACGGCGCTCACTTTCAGAGATGTGTCAATGCCAGAACCGCGGCAAGGCCAAAGAACGCGATGGCCGCGGCAAAGCATAGCGCCCATGTCTTGAATGCCCCCCTTTGAGTGACGGTGAGCGACTGTGGGTGAAGCGTACTCCGGAACTCCACAGCACCGATCCCTTTTGACTTCAAGGTGGCGTTCGCAAACCACAGGGCACCAATCGAAGCAAAAGCAAGAGAACAGCAGACATACACGGCTGCCATGCGGCTGTAGTGGTGCGACATTGCTACCCAAGCCGGCACGAGCCACAACAGAGTAATGGGAACATATATCACTCCTATGAGACGCATACCGGACGCGGTTCGTAAGAAGCCTTCTGCTCGCGTGCCCGATCGGGTGAATCGAGCCCAGAGGTGCCATGCGACAGCGCCAAGCGCCCCGATAAGAAGCGCAAACACCAGGACGAACAGGATTATCACAACGATCATTTCAACCCAATTCTCCATGAAGAGTCTAGCGCAGCGCGAGCCGGTGGCAATCGACAGGCGATCACTTGTTTCTCCCCATGCGTAAGAAGTGCAACAACACTCTTCGGCCACAAGGTGCGAGTGACGAGCAACACTGAAGTCCTTGCCCGTATTCGGGAGCAGCGTCGCAAATTGGCCGACATTGGCCCGACCGCAGAACGTGCCCCCGGCGACTTCGAACTCGTCGCATTGCCCTACGGCGACGCCAGCGCCCTGCGAGACCTCCTGATCGCTCATAAAGCCCGCACGGTGATCGAGATCGGCCTTGCCTACGGCAGCTCTGCGCTGGCAATTGCTGAGGCATTGGCCTCCCAAGGAATCGAGGGGGCCAGGCATGTGATCATCGACGCTTTCCAGGAGCAGTTCAACAACGCAGGATGGAACGCAATCGTCGCCGCCGGACAGGCCGAAGTTTCTTCCTTGATATCTCAGCGCTCACAACTCGCCCTTCCGCATCTCATCCATGAGCGGTTCACGGCCGACGCTGCCTTCGTAGACGGCAGCCATATCTTCCATAACGTCTTTGTCGATCTGTTCTTCTTGAGAGAACTGCTCAGTCCCGGGGGTCTCATCATTCTCGACGACTGCCACTACCGTTCGGTCGCCGCTGCGGTCCGGTACTTCGAGCTCAACACTGGATGGCAACCCGTAGAGATGTCGGCCACTCGGCTACGAGCCTACCAGCTGCCGGAGCCCCGCGTTGAACCCAGTTTCGAAGACTTCAGGGCCTTCGTCTGAGTTCGCCCAAGGAATCAAATCTACAAATGACTGAAACTCGTCACCATCTGATTTGCGCCTGCGGTTTGGCGACTATGCCCGACGCTCACCGTTCCCGCCGATTGCCTCCCGATCCGGCAGCGAGGCACGGCCCAGGTCAACGCTTCCTCGAACGCCGTCCGCCACGTCTGACAAGGCGCTTCAACTCTTCGTCAACGGCAGCGGTGTTCGCGCGGAGAGCTTCACGCCACGTCTACCAAAGCCGGCTTTCCGTCCTTTGCACCCACCGCGACAGCTATAGGTCGCAAGCAGTGGACGAAAGCAGAAGGACTAAGTACCTACGGCTCTACGAAAAGACGGCTTTGCCATCCTTATGGCAATTCTTGAGTTTCTTTCCGCTACCGCAAGGGCACGGATCATTGCGGCCCGCACGCGCGAAGCGCTCGGCCATTTGGGCGTCATCTCGAGCGTAGAGACGCATGATGTCCGACGGCGCCATATCCTTCTGTAGCTGTTGCGCCATGAATCGCATATCGCGATCGATATGGTGAAAGAACATCTTGTATCCGGCGCAGAGGTAGTTCAGCCCCGGCTCGCCATCGGGCGTCGAAGTGAATCGATCTTTCGGACAGCCGCCGTTGCACGCGAAACGCACATCGCACTCTCGACAGTATCTCGGCAGGCTATCCTGCTTGTCCTGACCGAACTTACGCTGTCGGTCGGAAGTGACCAGCTCGAGCATGTGGGTATCGTTGATGTTTCCCAACAGGTAGTCGGGCTCGACGAAATGATCGCACGAGTACATGTCTCCGTTGTGCTCGAGCGCCAGGGCCGACCCACAGGTCGGCGAGAACACGCACAACGAGTGCATCCCGACCCAGCTTCCCAGCGCTACGTCGAACATCTGGACGTACACCGTCCCAACGTCGCGCCTCACCCATTCCTCATACACGGCGATCAGAAAGCGGCCGAATTGCTCCGGTTGGACGGAGCGATCAGTGACCTCATCGCCCTGCTGAGTGTACAGCGGCCGGTCTTTCCCAAGAGACGTGCCCCACCCAAGATTGGCTATCGGGAGGAAGTTCGCAGTCGTTCGTTCGATGATGGGAATGAACTGGACGTAACGAGTGTTCAGCTCGTCGCGAAAAAATCGGTAGACCTCGACGGGGTGCTCCGCATTCGCGGCGTTAACCGTGCAGAGGATGTTGAAATCCACACCGTGCGTGCGAAGCACTTCCCATCCCCGCATGACCTGCTTGAACGAGCCGACTCCGCCTCTATTGACCCGATACGCATCGTGAAGCGCCTGAGGGCCGTCTACGCTAAGCCCTACCAAGAAGTTGTGCTCGCTAAAGAAGCTACCCCAGTCGTCGTCCAGTCGGGTGCCGTTGGTCTGGATCGTATACAGAATACTCTGTCCGGGCTGTTTGTGGGTTTCAGCCAGCTCGACGGAGCGTTTGAAGAAATCCAAGCCCATCAGCGTAGGCTCCCCGCCCTGCCACGCCACGTTGACTTCGCCCGGTCCGTGTGATTCGAGCAGCTGTCTGAGATAGGTCTCGAGCATTTCGTCCGCCATCCGGAAGCGGCTGCCTGGGTACAGCATCTCTTTAGACAGGAAGAAGCAGTACTTGCAGTCGAGGTTGCAGGTCGCCCCGGTAGGCTTGCTCAGCAAATGAAAGGCGGCGTGGGCCCCAGAAGGTCGCTGTGGCGGAGGAAGCGGATGGGGGTCAGTGTGAGCAGTCAGGCGCAACCTCTCTCGGCCCTGGCAACCGAAGTCGAGTGAACGTCCAGGACGGTTGCCCTTGAGTGGGGCGCCGATACGGCGTCGTCATTTAGCCTACCACCCATACCAATCCGCGGAGTTATGCTAGACATCCGGCTCAACCAGCGTCGTGCCTTGGGATTGGGTCCCGCCCAGCCACGCAACATACTTCGCGGCGCAGAAGCAGACTACGGACTCGTCATACTGGTTACCGTAGTTCGGCTCGCGGGCTGCCGTGGCATCCAAGCGGGCGGGAGGAGAGTAGCTGCCGGACGACGCGACCGGCCGGGAGGACGCGTCTTAGAGACAATGGAAAGACACTGAGTTCCTATGCCGCATTTCGAGTAGCTCCCCGGAGAGCAGGGATGACACATCGGTCGTGGCCAGAACTGGCCGAATGGTACGACCAGAAGCAGGGCGATGACGGAGATATCTGGCATCGCACTCTGCTCGACCCCGCCCTGTTCGCCATGATCGGAGACGTAAACGGGCTACGAGTGCTTGATGTCCCGTGCGGCAATGGCCACAACTCGCGCCGGCTGGCTCGGTCGGGCGCTTCGGTGACTGGCATCGATTCATCTGCCCCAATCATCACTCGCAATCAGCTACGTGAGCAGCGCGAACCATTGGGTATTGAATACCACGCTGCTGATGCTGCCTCGATCACCATGGTTAAGGACGACCGCTTCGACCTCGTCATCTCTCAAATGGGTTTTATGGACATCCCAGACGCAGCCGGAGCTATCAGAGAGATGGGACGGGTACTCGTCCAGGGCGGGAGGCTGGTTGCGATGTTCTCCCACCCGTGCTTTGACATACCGCAGTCATCGCTGTGGGTTGAGGAGACCATGCATCCGACATCCACGGTTTGGAGAAAAGTCCGGCGTTACTCTCAGCCGTTTGAAGGTAAGGTGTACTGGCGAATTGACGGCCACTGTGAGTCGACCACCTCGTACCATCGACCGCTCTCCTGGTACATACGATCTTTGCACAACGCCGGTCTGGTTTTAACCGCGTTAGAGGAGCCTGTTCCCACTCTGGAATTTGCCATGGCGGAGCCGGAGTGGAGCCGGAGAATGGCTGAGGTGCCTATGCACATTCTCATCGAAGCCCGTAAGATAGTCTTCTAGACGTTTGCGAAACGGGAAGACCTCGTCGCCTTTGAGCAATCGATCACGGAAAGCCGACTAGCAACCTGAACGCGTGCAAGGGTCCATTTGCGGCACCACAGGCTGCCGACAAACCGGGAACTTTCCACACCTCCATACTGGCTGATTGACAAAAGCGTCCGCCCTGCCTTATATTTGCGGCAGGCTTGGCCGCAGCAAGGGGGAGGCTGCGGACTCATGCCGTAAAAGACCGAATACATAGGAGATGCACTTTGAATCGTTCCCTCGTTCGCTTTCTCGCCGTCTTTCTCACGCTCGGCACCCTGATGGCTGGCCTTTCGGTCAGCTCCGCGGCAGCCAGCGGAGCCCACAAGAGTAGTGCCGCCAAACTCCCCCTGGTAAACAAGGGCTATCTCACGTTCGGCACCGACGCTACCTACCCGCCCATGGAATCGATCAACAGCAACAACAACAAGTTTGTGGGCGCGGATATCGATCTCGCCAACGCCATCGCGAAGAAGATGCACCTAAAGGCGAAATTCCTCAATATCACCTTCGATGCGCTGATCCCGGACCTGACGGGACGGCATCCGTTTGACGCCATCATCTCGAGCATGAATGACACGGCGTCGCGCCGCGCAACTGGTGTCGCTTTCGTCGATTACCTGAAGGCAGTTGAAGCTATCGTCGTCCAAAAGAGCAGCAGCATCCACGCCAACAACTACAGCAAGATGTGCGGGCTGAGCGTCTCGGTAGAGAAGGGCACCACCGAGGCCGACGGTCTCAATGCCGCCAACGCCCACTGCAAGAACAAGATCAAGATTTCGCAGACGGACACCGACACGGCCGCTTTTCAGGACTTTGCAGCGAGGCACGTGCAAGCCTATACAACCGATCTACCGGTAGCAGCCCTGTACGTTAGCCAGAGCGCCGGGAAGTTCCGGCTGGCCGGAAAGCCGATCAAGACGGGTGCCCGATATGGAATCGGCATGCCCAAGGCGCAGACCGCGCTCTACGCGGCGGTGAAGAAGGCCTTCAAAAGCGTGCGATCTTCCGGGCAGTACCTGCGGATCATGAAGAAATGGGGCGTCGCCGGAGGCGTCATCTAGAAAGCGGCTACACCCGCTTGGCCGCGGCCAGGCACTAGCTGACACCACATGAGGGCGAGCGTCAGTGCGCTCGCCCTCTCTGTACAAAAAGGGGGATCCCACGGTCACAGGCGCCGCTTTAGTCTGCACGTCTCACCAACCGTCGCCCGGATGCATCTTCGACACCTACGTCTACTGGCATTTCCTGTTCTCTCCGGAGATCCTCCAAGGAGTGCTGGTGACGATCGAGCTGTCAGTCATCTCCCAGCTAACGGGAATTGCACTGGGCATCTTCGCGGCACTCGGGAGGCTTTCGACCCTCAAGCTCCCGATCTTCAGGTGGATCGCCGGGCTGTATATCTGGTTCTTTCGCGGCACTCCACTCCTCGTACAAATGGCCTTTGTCTACTTTGCCATACCGCAGATAACCAACTTCAACCTTGTCCTCGATGCCTTCGTGTCGGCGTTTGTCGCCTTGAGCCTCAACGAGGGCGCGTACATGGCGGAGATCGTCCGCGCGGGCATCTTGTCGGTTGACCAGGGTCAGCTAGAGGCGGCTCAATCGCTTGGAATGCGACGGAGTCTCGCGATGCGGCGCATCGTACTCCCGCAGGCCATCCGCGTGATCATCCCACCGACGGGCAACGAATTCATCTCCATGCTGAAGAACACGTCCCTGGCGTACAGTATCACCGCGGTGGAGCTTTTCTATCAGGGACAGATTATCTACTCGAGTGGAATTGGACTCGGCTCGCAGAGGTATTTTGAATTGTTGGCAGTCGTTTCGACCTGGTACCTTGCCATGACGACCGTAGCCACATACTTCCAAGGACATATCGAACGGTACTTCGGCCGAGGATTCTCCCGTCAGACAGCTCAACCCGGAGTCGTGAGACGGGCGTTCGTAGGTATGAGAGGACGAGGACGAATTGGCGTTTAACGAAAACAGCGAAGAGCCGGCCACATCTCAACTAAGCTCGCTCGGATCGTCGGGGAGCGCGCTCAATCCTGACGACCCTCTGTCCCGGCCGATGGTTGACATTGAGGACCTGCACAAACACTTCGGATCGCTCGAGGTGCTGAAGGGCATCAGCCTGCAGGTGCCGAAAGGCCAGACGATTGTCGTCATCGGTCCGAGCGGGTCCGGAAAGAGTACGATGCTGCGCTGCATCAACCACCTCGAGACAATCAACTCCGGGCGCATCTATGTCGATGGCGACCTCATCGGGTATCGAGTGCACGGTGACAAGCTCAAGCCTCTTTCGGGCAAGGCCGTGGCCCGCCAACGAACGGAGATCGGCATGGTGTTTCAACGGTTCAATCTGTTTGCCCACATGACCGCCATTCAGAACGTCATGGAGGCTCCGGTCAGGGTCCGTGGCGTCTCCAAGAAAGAAGCACGAGCACAAGCTCTCGAGCTTCTGAACAAGGTAGGCCTGTCGCGACCGCGCGACGTACTATCCCAGCCAGCTATCAGGCGGACAGCAGCAGCGAGTCGCCATCGCTCGCGCACTTGCCATGAACCCGAAAGTGATGATGTATGACGAAGCCACGTCAGCTCTCGATCCGGAGCTGGTCGGCGACGTCCTGAAGGTCATGGCCCAGCTGGCCCACGAAGGAATGACCGGCATCGTGGTGACGCATGAGATGGGATTTGCCAAGGAAGCCGCCGACAACGTCATCTTTATGGATGGCGGTGTGATAGTTGAGGAGGGCGACCCCGACGAGATCTTTGACCATCCGCAGCATGCACGAACCAAGGCCTTCCTGCGCGCCATTCTGTAGCTCTGACCGGAACCTGATCCGCCAACCCTCATGCCACACTTAGACACCATGCACATAACCGTCAAACTCTTCGCCTCCCACCGTGAGCGAGCGGGGACGGGATGCCTCGACCTCGATCTTCCCGAGGGTTCGACCGCCGAAGACGCTTTTGCCGCTCTCAGCGGCGACTATCCAGGCTTAAAAGAGACCCGTCCCTTCACCACCTTTGCCCGAAACCGGCAGATTGTGCCCGGGTCTGAACGTCTCTCACCGGGCGATGAGCTGGCGCTGCTGCAGCCGGTCAGCGGCGGAGCCGGCGACCTGATCGAGATAACTGACCAAAGGCTGTCGCTGGATACATGCGTGCAGGCCGTCGAGGCGCCTGACTGCGGTGGCATCGTCACGTTTCTCGGCACTGTCCGCGACAACTCCGAGGGGAAATCCACGGATTATCTCGAGTATGAATCCTACCGGGAGATGGCCGAAACAGTCCTGACCGAGATCGTGGCCGACGCCCGCCGGCAGTGGGACGTACGCCGGGTCGCAGTGCAGCACCGGACCGGCAGGCTTGAAATTGGCGAGGTCAGCGTCATCATTGCCGCCTCTGCTCCGCACCGCGCCGAAGCGTTCGCCGCATGCCGGCTGATCATCGAGCGATTGAAGGCTGAAGCCCCGATCTGGAAGAAGGAGTACGGAGAGGGCGGCGAGATGTGGGTCGGCGGACCGACCGCTCAATGGGCTAGCGAAAGCTGAGAATGTCCCGAATCACAGCCGCTGCCGTGGCTACCCCGCCTATGGCATATGCCGCGACGAACATCTTACCCACCGGTTCGGCGTCGTAAACCACTCCCAAGGCTCCATGGTGCAGCGAGGACAGCGGATCGTCGGCCGATAGACGTATCGGTCGTACCTTAGCCGTCACGCCTTCAGGAGATGCCGTTACGTCCGACACCAGTCGTATTGGAGTGCCTGCCCTGCCGGCCGCCTGCACCTCTCCGGGGTCGAGCCTGGTGATTCCCTCCCGCTCTACATCCGACAGCTGGAGTCTGGCTCCAAACAACCGGCGACCCAAGATCACACATTTCGCTGCTGCGTCGAATCCCTCGACGTCGAGCGTTGGATCTGTCTCGGCCACCCCGTCGGCTTGAGCCTGGGCGATACCCTCTGCCAGCGTCGCGCCGCCCTCGACAGTCTCGAGAATGACCCCAGTGGTTGAGTTCAGCAGCGCGTGGAAACCAAGGAGATCGCTGCCGGCGAGAGCTACTGGGGGAAGCTCGAGCGCGGGAAGCGGCGCCCCATGAGTTGCGGCGACTCCGACCGACGAACCCGCTTGCTCGGCCAGCCGGTACAGCTCGTCCCAATGAGCTACCAGCGGCCCCTTACTCGCCAACACCACGTCAAGAGAGCCTTGGAACGCCGCCTTGATATAGCTCCATCCAGGTTCTCCGTCGACGAAGCTCGTACTCGCAGCTTCAACCAGGACATCCGCCGTCGCACGGGTGAGCAGCGACAGATCCAATGGGCCGGACCGGCCGCGCTCATGGGCAGCTACCGAACCGTGAGTTTTCGCTTCTACCAGACTGAGAGGGTCCAACCCCGCTGCGTCGTAGGCGAATCCCCCCCTATCGACGACCAGCGTGATACTGATCGGGAGCTGCGGCCGGTCGGCCAGTATGCCTGCGAGTCCGCGGCCGACGCTTCCGAAGCCGGAGAGGGCCACCCGACGGCGGTAGGGGTCCGTGATCAAGAAGCCTTGACCTCGTCTCCTTCGTGAAGATTCTCAGATGCTGCTTTGACGGTGACCGCCGCGCCGGTCGTGACACCGATGAGGTGTGCCGCACTCGCGTTGGGAGCGGCGATCTCGAGCAGGCCGGTGCTTCCGACCAGCGCCACCAGTGGGCTGTCCTCTTGATAGGAGGACGCCGGCCCATAGACGGTGCCTCCACCTATCTTGACCGTGAAGCTCGCCGGCAGCCACCCTTCCGGGATGTCAGTTATCAGGTTCCCAAAGTGGTCAATATGGATGACCTCGCTCGAGATGCTGCCGTCGGCCATGACGGTTGGCTCTGTAGGGAAAGCCACTAGATCGTGGCACAAATCGCCGAGGTCGTCGACCGGCTCGCCACCGGCGAGAGCTGCGGCAATCGGCGCAAAGATGTCCCTGCCGTGAAACGTCCTGCTTACTGGCTTCAACCAGAGATCGTCCCGCGTGAGGTGCGCCACACGCCAACCCGGCGGGACCGGAACGGTGTTGCCTTCGATCTCGGCACCCGTGACGTCGCGAACGATGTAGCTCAGCCACCCGTTATCCGGACCGACGAAACAGCCTCCAGGCCATCGTACGGCGATCCCTCGACGCTCTGTCCCCACTCCAGGGTCCACGACACATAGGATCACTCCTCGCTCCGGTACATACTTGTAGGAAGCCCACGCTAGATACGCCGCGCCCTTGATGTTCTGCGGGGCGACCGTGTGACACAGGTCGATTAATGAGCATTCGGGAAGGCGGTTGAGGATTACGCTCTTCATAACGCCGACATAAGCGTCCTCAAACCCGAAGTCGGTCAGCATTGCAACGGTTGGTTCTCCTGCCATGTTCCATTTGTAGCAAACGCGCGCATGCCGGGCAGTAGGAAGAGTGTCTGAGCAGTAGCGAGTACACTTTGGCATGGTCAAACGCACTACGACGCCGAAAGTGGAGATACCCCTTCTTGTGCTTGGTCTCGTGGCCCACCGAATGGTCGCCAAGGGCTCTCATGAATTGGCGTTGCGGCTGCGTAGTCCCGGAGACTCACAGAGATTGACAATGTTGCTGCAGCGCGAGATGGAAGGCATTGCCGCCATGTATCTCGGTGAGACCCACTTGGGAGTCACCCAGTACTCCGTGCGCCAGGCAGATCCTCGCAGAACGGTTCTGGAGGCAGGAGGCGGAGAGGGTGCTCGCGCTGCGCCGCCCACCTGGTCGATCTTCGACATTACCTTCAGAGCGGATCTGACCCACGAGATCGCCGAGGGGAGCGTCGTGGAGATCTCGTCGTATGCCGCCCAGAGCCGGTCATAATCGTACAGGTGATAGCCGACGTTAGACGTCAGTCTTCAGTTCTGTCAGTTTTCAGTTTTCAGTTCCAGGCGACCGCAACTGCGCCGGGCAATCGGGAAGACCGGGTCCGATGGATCTTGACGGCCCGCGATTCGCCCTCAGTCACGGAGGACCGAGCTGCAGTAGCGGCGGTGATCGTCGCCGCTAGCTGACTATCTGTTGCTAAGCAGCGCGGTAAGCGACCGGTGCAGCTCCTCAGTGGACGCCGCCACAGCATCGGGGCCGTTCATATCAAACCGAGATCCGTCGATCCGCGACATGACGGCGCCGGACTCCTCGAGCACGAGCGCTCCCGCCGCGTAATCCCACGCATTGGCTCGCCTCTGAACCAAGCCGTCCAGGCGGCCGCACGCAACGTAGACGAGCTGCAGCGCCAGGGAGCCAAGGTTACGAACCCGCATTACCTCTCTGCCCACGGCAACAGTGTCCGCGAGCGACGTCTGTATGACAGCGCGGTCGAAATCGATGTTCACCTGAACGAGAGCGTCGATCAGCTCGGTGACATTCGATGGGCCGACCCGGTTGCCATTGAGGAAGGCCCCCTCGCTTTCAGACCAGAACATCTCGTCGCGGAGAGGATCAAAGACTACCCCCAAACGAGGGCTGCCATCCACGACCAGACCAATGCTCACGCACCAGTACGGTATCGTCCGGGCGAAGTTAAACGTGCCGTCCAACGGATCGACATACCAGCATCGCCGTACTCCCGGTAGAGTGTTCGTGCCCTCTTCCCCGACAATGGCGTCCTCGGGAAACGCGGACGTGAGTGCCGACACTATTCTTCGCTCGCTATCGGTGTCCGCCAAAGTCACGACGTCGAGCTGCGCTTTTTCGCGAACATCCAGCGTGGAACTCCCGAAATAGCCGACCAAAGCCTCGCCGGCTTCTCTGGCTATCGATCGCGCAACGTCGAGTTCGTCCGAGAACTCTCCCATTCCAACTCCATCCCCATGGTTACTCTCTACCTTGAAAGTGTAGTAGCCCACGGCTTCGTCTGGTCACGCCCACCCGATCCCGGCACAACCACCGAACGATGTCGAAGACTCCTAACCGCACTGATCGAAACTAATAAATAAACATCTGTTTATCTATGCATGATAGAATCTGCCGAGTTGGAAAAGGAGGGACGCCAGTTGGGATCTGCGTTTCGCGCTGCTCTTCCGAACATGTTCGATCTCGCCGCGGGGCCGATGACCGGCAAACCGGTGATGGCCTACTACTACGCGACGTACAAGTGCAACGCGCGTTGTGTGTTCTGCAACATTCCTGACGGGCCCATGGACATCATCCCCGCGTCTCAGTACACTTCGACCGACGGGGTAATCGAACACCTGCAGATCCTCAAAAGACTCGGCGTGAAGCTCATCGACTTCACCGGAGGCGAGCCCTTATTACGCAAGGATATGGGATACCTCTTGAGAACCGCCAAGGACATGGGCTTCAGGACGCAGATGACTACCAACGGCACGTTGTATCCAAGGAAGGCCCAGGAGCTTAAGGGCCTGTTCGATATCCTGAACTTCTCCCTCTGCTCGCCTGAGGCCGAGCCTCACAACACCATCCGCCGCGACAACTCGTATGACTCGGTCATGGAGAGCATCGAGATCGCCCGTGAGCTTGGCGAGCCATATCAGATCATATTTGTGCTGACTAACGACAACAGCCACTTCATGCCGGCCATGATCCAGATGGCTCGAGAGAAGCATTTCATGCTCAAGGTTCAGCCGGAGTGGGAATACTTTGGCAACGACGGCGTCGCCATGGAGCACATCAAGGTCGCTCGTGAGCTCGCCAAGGAGAAGAACGTCTACGTCAATATGGCGGAGGTTGAGATCTTCGCCTCCGGCAACGTGAAGGAAAAGCCGCGCTGCAAGGCCGCCAACGCCGCTCTGGCGATCTCCCCAGACGGGTACCTGCTCTATCCCTGCTACCACAAGGTCGCCCAACGGATAAAGTTCGACTGGAATATCATTCAGTTTTTCGAAACGCCCAAATGGAAGGAGATGCAGAAGAAGGTCGGAACGTTCACCTTCTGCGACGGCTGCCGAAACCTCTGCTATCTTCATCCGTCCTTTTACTACCGGGCCGATCGTTATGCCGTCCTGAGCGCTCTCGCCGACATCAGGTATCTGCGTGAGCGTAAGCGCATCGAGGGCCAGCGCAAGGAATATCTCGCCGCACAGGGTGCAAAGCCGGATCTCGGCGTCGCAGTGGGGTGAGGATCCTCGAAGCCACGGATTTTTACTATCCGTGGATCGCAGGACCGGCGCCATTCATCCAAAATCTCTCGAGCGGCCTGGCTGGTCTTGGGCACGACGTATCGATTGTCTGTCCTAGTCCATCCGGCGTCCCTTACGAGGAGCAGGGCAACCCGGAGATGCATCGGGTGCGGACCTGGCCGATTCCCATCGGGTATCAGCTGAGAGCGGGGCTACCCGCCCTGGATCTAACCAGATACTTTCGGCGATGGCAACCCGATATAGTTCACGTTCATCATCCGTTTCCCATCTCGCTCAGCGCCATCTCACTTGCCCGCCTGCTCCGCATTCCGGTCGTCGCCACAAATCACACCATACCCGAGTGTTCGCTGTATGGCTTGCGCTCCAGCCGCTGGTACGGCGCGGCTCATGCTATGTTTGCCTTCTATATGCGTCAGGTGCTCCATCAAGCAAACACTGTGACCACGCCCACGGCCACGGCTGCCGACATGCTCCGCCGCATCGGGTTCGACCGAAAGATCGTTCCCATCTCCAACGGCGTGGACACGGCACGCTTTCACCCCCGCCCGAACGGTCATCAAGACCCGGCGGAACCGATTGTCCTATATACAGGACGGCTGGATGCCGAAAAAGATATGGATACGCTCATACGTGCGATTCCCTATGTATTGGAGCATCTCAAGGCTCGATTCCAGATCGGGGGCCAGGGCGCTGACCGTCCTCGACTCGAACAGCTAGCGCGAGATACGGGAGTCGCTCATGCCGTCTCATTTACTGGATTTGTCACCGAACAGGAGCTCCCGACCGTCTACCAGAAGGCCTCGATATACGCGATCCCCTCGCCGGTCGAGCTGCAAAGTATCTCGACCCTGGAGGCCATGGCGTCGGGCTTGCCGGTGGTGGCGGTCGATGCCGGCGCCCTTCCGGAGCTCGTGCGCCCTGGAGTCAACGGCTACCTGGCGGCCCGAGGGGACGAACGAGCCTTCGCGGCCCATATCGTAGACCTGATCGCGGACCAACACGGCAGGCGCATGATGGGAGCGGCAAGCCGCACAATAGCTCAAGAGCATAGTGTAAAGCACATGGTGCACGCCTACCACGCAATCTTTCGGGAACTAACGAGTGAGCACGTATCGAGAGCCTTCGCTGGAACAGCCTGAGTCGGACGTCGAGTCGACCAGTGTGATCCCGCCGGATTCGGACGGCCTGCACATCCCCGGTGGAACGGGGTTCTCCAGCGTGCTTCGAAATCCCTCGTTTCTTGCCCTGTGGTCCGCGCAGATCACCTCCCAGATGGCCCAGAACAGCGTCTGGTATGTCCTGCTGATCTTGATCTCAAGACTTACCGGAGGCAGCGTTCTCGCGGTCGGCGGAATCATCATCATGGTTCAGCTGCCTACAGTGCTGTTCAGCGCCGTCTCCGGAGTCTTGGTGGACCGCGTCAGCAAGAAGATGATCCTCATTTCCACCAACTTCATTCGGGCTGGAGCCGTGGTCGGCTATCTATTCTTCTCCGGCTCCGGCGAAGCGCTGTATGTCATCACGTTCTTCGTCGCCGTGGTTAGCCAGCCATTCCAGCCCGCGGAAGGCGCAACAATCCCGCTGATCGTACGGCGGGAGCAGCTGATAACGGCAAACTCCCTTTTCCAGGCCACTGCCATGGCGTCTCAGCTGAGTGGCTTTGTCCTGGCCCCGACACTGCTCTTTGTTGGTAAGCTCGTTTTCGGATACAACGGCGGCGTAAGGTTCACCCTTTTCGTTCTCATAGGACTCTTCTGCTACGCGGGCGGGATCCTGTTCCTTCTCCCGGCTGTAACCAATCACAGAAAGCTGGTGCAGACCGACGGGCTGATTGATTCTGCGAACAAGGTCTGGCATGAGCTGCTGGAAGGAGTGCGGTTTATTCTGGCCGACAGGAAGCTCTTGATGGCCTTGATCCAGATCTCGTTCGCCCCCGCGCTCCTTCTGATTCTGGCGGAGGTTGCCCCTCAGTTCGTGCGTACGGTCCTGAACATCTCCGACCCAAATACCATGTTCTTTGTCTTAGCGCCCGCCGGGTTGGGTTTGGGGCTAGGCTTATTTATCCTCGGCCATTACGGTTCACGAATTCGGAAGGACAGGCTGGTGGTGGTGGCCATGCTGGCGCTCAGCATGACGATCCTCGGCCTCGCGGATGTTCCCTCGCTGGCGCACGAATTCTGGCTGCCTTTCACGCTCATCGGAATAAATCCGCCGGTGAGCACGAAGCTCATCTTGACGATGATACCTATCAGCCTCCTCGCCGGCGTATGCATATCCTTCATCAACGCGCCGATTCAGACCATCCTTCAAGAGCGATCGTCAGGTAAGGTTCTGGGACGCGTGTTGGCGATGCAGCAGACGCTCCAGTCGGCGGTCTCAATCCCCCCGCTTCTGGCCATCGGCGCGATCACCGCCGCCGTCGGAGTGCAGGGCGCACTTGGGCTCATGGGAGTGATCATGTTCTTTATCGGACTCGCCAGCGTGTACTCGATATAGGACGCCCCCAACAACGGCAACCACCCCTGTCCCTCCACATCCGATTATCCGCAGTCATCGAGTGCCGGTTCCGCCATCACTAATCGCCGCCAGAAGCCTTTTATCTCGGCAGCTCAGCGGAGCTTTTGGAGCACCTGTGGTGTAGACTTAGGCACGTGGCGTGGGGGCTTGATCACGCTGCTTCCATGCCTGGCTTCAATCGAGCCTTCATGGAAGAGGCACGATGTGGTGGAACACTCAGTTCCGGCCACGCGATTGATGCTTTGTCCGTCTACGTGCAACAGACGGCGGAATTACTTACTCGCGTTTCGGTTACGAAGAGGATGCCAGCACACGCCGCAGGTGCCTGCTCTTGAGTCTGACGCCTACCGCTCTGGGAATGGAAGTATGGTGGATAACACGGACGAGGCTGAAGATACACAGTCGCCCGCACCGGTAAGCGAGCAGGCTGAAAAGACGACGGTGAAAGCCGGGGCAGGACAGATCGGGGACCTTCTCGACGTCCTGGTCAGGATGCTGTCGCCGGAAGCCGAACCATCGACGGTGCGCGACTACTACCTCACACTACGACGCCGCGGTCGCGGAGCTCCCGATGCGGTCGCGACGGTCATAGACGACTTCATGGAGGAGCTGCGCACGGCAGTGGCCCAAGAGCAGCCGTATAATGAGCGCCATCACCGGGTGAGGCTTGGCCTGCCGCCGTACGTCCAGGTCAACGAATCGCTGCTGCCGCGGGCGGCATTGGTTCGTCGCATATTCCGGGAGAGAGTCATGGAGCGGCCACTTCACCGGTCTCGGTAGTTAAGTTGTCAGTTGTCAGTTGTCAGTTTCAGGCGACCGCGATCGCCCGGGCCATGGAGGGCCGGGGCACGGTGTTGGCGAGAATGGATTCCGACGCCCGCTTCAGTTTTCAGTTCCGGGCGACCCCGATTGCCCGGGCCGGGAAGGCCAGGTCACAATATTGGCGAGAAAGGATTCCACGCCACTTTGCGAACTAGCCTTCAGGCGATGACACAGTGATCGACCCTAGACGTCCGGAGACTGACCCACGGCAGCCGGAGCTTGGCCATCACGACCTTCGCATCGACCCGACGCCTTCGGAGTCCGCCACGTCGGTGGATGAAAGCCGGGACGTTCGAAAGAAGCGAACGCGCTTCTCCCGTCAGGCCTGTCCCAAATGCCATAGCGCAACTCTTGAGCGACGACACCTTCCGATGCTGCTGCGGCCTTTCCGTATTGTTCCCGGCCTAAAGCCTCGATCCTACCGGTGTCAAAGCTGCCGAAAGACGATCACGATGTGGAAAAATTCAGACTGAGAGAGGCGCCCACGAACAGCTTAGCTTCTCGCACTCTTGCTTCTGCCGACGAATATAGCCGTTGATCTAGACCCGGAGGACTGTAGTGACCACAGCAGCCATCGCCCTACCCCATTGGGATATGTCTACCGTATTTCCTGGCCTCGAGTCAGATGAGTTCGCCGGCGCGTTTCGTTCGTATATCGCCGGCGTTGACGACCTGGTCTCTCTCTTTGATGGTTACGACATCGGCCAGCGTGAGGACCTCGAAGTAGATGGCAGAACCGTCGACGCAGTCGAGCGTGTACTTGAGGCCCTGAGTCAGATCACCGAACGCGGGATTACTCTGCGCGCCTACATCATGAGCTTCGTTGCGACCGACTCTAGAAATGCCCAGGCTCAGGCGAAGATGAGTGAGCTGTCGCAGCGAAGTGTTGTCCTGACTCAGCTGTACGCCAGGTTCACTGCCTGGATAGGGTCGCTCGATGTCGAGCGCCTGATCGAAGCATCGCCCGCTGCTCGCCTGCACGACTATATGCTGCGGTTGGAGAAGGAAGAGGCGGCACATCTCATGTCGCCGGACCAAGAGGATCTCGCCGCGGAGCTGGAACCAAGCAGCGGAACAGCGTGGGCCAGACTGCACGGCAACATTACATCGCAGATTTTGGTTCCGGTGCGCACCGATGCGGGAATCGAGGACTTGCCCATGAGCCAGGTGCGAAACCTGGCGATGGATCCTGACCGGGAGCGTCGCCGTCGCGCCTATGAGGGTGAGCTGCGGGCATGGGAGCAGGCGGCAGTGCCGCTCGCCGCCGCCCTCAACAGCATCAAGGGCGAGTCGAACGTCCTCGATCGCCGCCGCAAGTGGGAAACTCCGCTCGATGCCGCCCTCTTCAATAACCACATCGATAGAGACACCCTGTCGGCCATGATGCAATCCGCTCGGGCCGCCTTCCCCGACTTCCGTCGCTACCTCCGTGCCAAAGCCAAGCTGATTGGTGCTCCGGCACTAGCCTGGTACGACATATTTGCGCCAGTCGGCAGCAGCGAGCGAACCTGGGAGTACCCTCAGGCGGCCGCATTTATCGTCGAGCAGTTCGCGACCTACTCGCAGCGGCTCAGCGACTTCGCCGACAGAGCGTTCAAAGAGAACTGGATCGACGCCGAGCCCCGGGCCGGAAAACGTGACGGCGCCTTTTGCATGAAGCTGCGGGGCGACGAGTCTCGTATTCTTGCCAACTTCAGCCCCACGTATGACGGTATGAGCACCCTGGCGCACGAGCTGGGCCACGGCTACCACAACCTCAACCTGGCCGAGCGACCTGTGCTCCTGCGAACAGCCCCGATGACCCTGGCTGAAACGGCCAGCATCTTTTGCCAGACGCTGATAAAGGAAGCGGTACTCAAGGACTCCAACCGAGAAGAGCAAATCTCGATCCTCGAAGCGTCACTGCAAGATCAAAATCAAGTTGTCGTGGACATCACCAGCCGGTTCCTGTTTGAAGAGAGGCTCTTTGCCGCTCGCGAGCACCGCGAGCTGTCGATCGATGAGCTCAACGAGCTTATGCTACAGACCCAACGTGAGACCTATGGCGATGGACTGGATCAGTCTGCTCTTCACCCATATATGTGGGCGGTGAAGGGTCACTACTACAGCGTCTCGGCTCCCTTCTACAACTATCCATACATGTTTGGACTGCTGTTCGGGCTCGGTCTGTATGCCCGGTACCAAGAGTCACCCGACAGCTTTCGCCAGAGCTACGACGACCTGCTATCGGCGACCGGAACCGCCGACGCCGCTACTCTGGCCGGCCGGTTTGGCATCGATATCCGCGACAGGGCCTTTTGGGACGCCAGCCTCGGCATCGTCAAAACAGACGTGGATCGGTTCGAGGCATTGGTAAATGAAACAACCCGGTGATGGGCGCCATCTTCCGGCAGATGACCCCGCGAAACTTGGTTCTCAAGCAAACATATGATTCCGAGAAGAGGCACACGATGTGCTATCAGAAGTAAGGAGACAGATCTGATAGAACACATACCCCTCGAAAGTTGGCGATGCGTCGACCGGGCGGCGACGAGCGGTCCCGAGATAAGGCGAGGTGTCGACTAGAACCGTACGACGGGAAGCTAGTCTAAAGAAATGGTGGCGGCGAAAGGGCAACAGGCCCACGACCAACTGATTGTGATAGGCGCCTCCGCGGGAGGCGTAGAGGCCTTATCCATGCTCGTCGCAAAAATGCCGCCCGAGCTCGACGTTCCTGTGGTGGTGGCTCAACATCTAGACCCCGCGCGCCCCAGTCACCTGTCCGAGATTCTCGAACGGCGCAGTACGTTGCCCGTGCACCTCGTCGAGGACCGGACTCCCCTGACGAAAGGTGTTTACGTCGTGCCGGCCAACCACCATGTGGAGATAACCGATCACGAGATCAGGCTACTGGAATCGGGCTCCGGCAGGCCAAAGCCCTCCATCGATCGCTTGATGCAAACTGCCGCCGAGACCTTCCAGGAAGGGCTGACCGCCGTGATTCTGACAGGAATAGGTTCCGATGGATCGATCGGAGCACGAGCGGTGAAATCCGCCGGCGGAACCGTAATCATTCAAAATCCCGATACCGCCAGGTTCCCTTCGATGCCTCGCTCGCTCGCACCTACGAACGTGGACATCGTGGCCGATGTAGAGAACATCGGTCCAATCCTGAAAGAGCTTAGCGAGCGATCCGTCACCAAGCACGGCGAGGCCGGCGTGGTTGCCGCGATTCTCGAGACCCTGCGACAACAGCACGGCATTGACTTCGCCACCTACAAGACGCCGACGATCGTCCGCCGTCTCCACCGTCGAATGGTAGCCACCGGCTGCAACACCATGCGCGAATATCGACAGCGCATTGAAGCGGATCCGGAGGAGAGCGTCCGTCTCATCAGCAGTTTCCTGATCAAAGTGACCGAGTTCTTCCGAGATAAAGACCTGTTCGACTACCTGCGGGATCACGTCCTGCCTGAGCTCATCAAGGAAGCACGGACCAGGGGAAACGAGATTCGGGTATGGTCAGCCGGGTGCGCCACCGGTGAAGAGCCCTACTCGATCGGAATCTTGCTGTGTGAGGCGTTGGGTAACGAGATCGACGACTTCTCAATTAGAATTTTTGCTACCGATCTCGACCCGGACGCAGTCGCGTTCGCGAGGCGCGGAGTCTACCCTGGACCGGCTCTGACAGATGTAGATCCGGAGATCGTCGACCGCTATTTCACGAAGACGGACAATGAGTACGAGATCAAGAAGAAAATCCGAAATCTCACCGTTTTCGGCCAGCATGACCTTGGTCATCGCGCCCCTTTCCCGCGAGTTGACCTGGCCCTGTGTCGTAATGTACTGATCTACTTCACCCCCGACCTCCAGCGCCAGGCATTAGAGAGATTAGCATTCTCTCTGCGAGAGGACAGCTACCTAGTGCTTGGCAAGTCGGAAACGCCTGGGGGCACGTCGACCTATTTCAAGGAGATAGAGTCGAGGCTGCGCATTTATAAGCGCGAAGGCAGCCGGGTGTCTATACCTCAGGCTACCTTTGAAGCGCGCGGACACGAACCACACTTCACTGGTCTCGACGGAAGCCACCCTACATCAGTCCTCGCGACTCACTCTCTGGCTGCCAGAAGCGCGCCCCACTACTGAAGGGGAGCTGTCCGCCGATCTCTTCTCATCGCTTCCAGTAGGTATCGTGGTGGTCGACCGGAAGTACGACATAGCTGCCATCAACCCGGCTGCCCGCGGTTTGCTTGGCATCCACGGTGCCGCGGTGGGAGCCGACTTCGTGCACCTGGCACAAAACCTCCCCTCGCAGTCGCTGCGCGGACTGATCGACTCGGTCTTCCGTGGCGAAAGTCCGGGGGCCATAGATGAGCTCGAGGTAACGGAGCCCGCGACCGCTGAGCGCCGATTTCTTCAGCTCGGGTGCTACGGCCGGCCAGATGGCAAAGATGTAAGCGCGGCTATCGTCCTTGTCACCGACGTTACCTCGAGCGTTTCCCAAAGGCGGGCTCAAAGTCAGGTCATAGCGCAGGATCAGACGGAGATTGATCGCCTGGGTCGCCTAACCTCCCAGCTGACCGAGAGTAACCGTCAGCTCCTTGACGCGAATCAGGAACTAGGGGCTATCAACGCGGGCTTGCGGAGCGCCAATGAGGAGTATCTCATTGGAAGTGAAGAGGCCCAGTCTTCGATGGAAGAGGTCGAGACGCTCAACGAAGAGCTCCAGGCTACCAACGAGGAGCTGGAAACCCTCAACGAAGAGCTGCAGGCGACGGTCGAAGAGGTGAACACGACGAATGACGACCTGCAGGCGCGAGCCGTCGAGATGCGGGAGCTGGCGGACGGTCGTGAGAAGGAAAAAGTTGCGGCCGAACGCGAAAGATCTCGTCTGGGCGCCGTCATCGCCAGCATGGCAGATGCCGTTCTGGTCGTGGATTCCAGGGGCCGTGAGGTGCTGACCAACTCGGCGTTCGCCAGGTTTTTGAGGGCGTCAGACGTGAGGATCGAGGACGCTGAGGGACGGCCCATTGCCGATGTGAACACGCCGGCGGTGCGAGCTGCCCGCGGTGAGTCTTTTACCATGGACTTCAGAATGCGCGATGCGGAAGGAACCCAACGCTGGTTCGAAGCAATCGGGCGTCCCATTCAGCCTGAGTCGGATCTGCGACGCGAATCTGTAGTCATCATCCGCGACACCACCGAGCGCAGCCTCCGGCGCCTGCAGGACGAGTTCCTATCAATCGCGAGTCACGAGCTGAGGACACCGCTTACCGTGCTCCATGGATATCTTCAGGTCCTGCGTCGGACGCTACAAGGACGGGGCGAAGACGAGTCCCTCAGTCGCTATGTCGAGCTTTCTCTCGGTCAGTCGCGTCGGCTCCAGCTCCTGGTCAAAGATCTTCTTGACGTCAGCCGCCTCCAGACCGGCAAGCTTCGCCTCGATTTCGATATCGTCGACCTGTCCGAGATGGTCGCGAACCTCTCCAACGCGGCTACCCTGCTCACTCCTGATCACTCGATTCGCATCGAGGCAGAGGAGTCGGGGGTGCTTGTGAGAGGCGACGCCGCTCGACTCGAGGAGGTCCTCCAGAATCTCTTGACGAATGCCGGCACGTATTCTCCGCCGGACTCCCCGATCGAGGTTGCTCTGCGTACGTTGGACGGCGAAGCAGAGATCCAAGTTCGCGACCACGGAAAGGGGATTCCTGAAGACGACTTGCCGCGGGTGTTCTCCAAGTTCTTCACTGTTTCAGGATCGGACCGGTCAACCAGCAAGGGGCTTGGACTCGGATTATTTATCGCTCAAGAGCTGATCTCCGCACACGGCGGCAGCATCTGGGCTATGTCGGCCGAGGGTGAGGGTGCAACCTTCACCATACGTCTGCCTCTGGCTCGGGTCCATGCGGCCGGGTAGCGCCCGCCTGACGTATTGGCCGCCCGCCAAGAATGAGACAATCAACCATGACTTCGAGTTCTCACCCCATGCCCGCGGTTGGGGCGCCCAGCGAGCCGCAGACCGAGCTCAAGACCTTCCTGATAGCCGACGTTCGTGGGTACACCCGCTTCACTCAAGAGCAGGGCGACGAGGTGGCTGCCCGGCTCGCGACTAAGTTCGCCGCCGTTGCCCGGCACGCCGTCGGCGAGCGTGGTGGGCGTGTCATCGAGTTGCGGGGTGACGAGGCGCTGGCCGTGTTCTCGTCACCACGCCAGGCGCTCAGGGCCGCCGTTGAGCTGCAGGGCGACTTCGCGGAACATACCGCGAAGGACCCCACGCTGCCACTTCGGGTCGGCATTGGACTCGACGCCGGCGAGGTCGTTCTCGTCGAAAACGGATATCGAGGGGGGGCGCTGAATCTGGCGGCTCGCCTGTCGAGCCTGGCCGGGCCGGGAGAAGTTCTGGCGAGCGAGGGAGCCGTCCATCTCGCCCGGCGGATCGCCGGCCTGGCATACGTCGAGCGCGGGCTCGTGGAGCTCAAAGGATTCGCCGATAGGGTGCGCGTTATCCGTGTGCTGGCCGAGAGCGACGCCGCTGCCGAACAGACTAAGCTCGTCGCCGACAACCCCGTTAGCGCCGTTCACAGCCAAAATGGCGACCCGCCCGACGACGCCGCGCTGCCCATCGGTGGCTTCTTGGGGGCCCTCCCCGAGGGTCTGCTCGTGGCGCGGGACGAGGAATTCGACCGGATCCTCAACGCCATCACTGCCGTGGAGGCAGGCTCAGGGCGGTTGGTTCTGCTGTCCGGCGAGCCGGGGGTCGGCAAGACTAGGCTGGCCCAGGAGGTTACCCTCAAAGCCAGGAACCACAGCTTCGTGATGGCCAGCGGACGGTGCTACGAACCCGAGAGCAGCGTCCCGTTCTTCCCCTTCCTCGAGGCGCTGGCAACCCTGCACACTGTTGCTCCAACCCACATCCGCGAGGACGTCGCGCGTCGCTGGCCCGACGTGGAGCGCTTGCTCCCGAACCAGGCCGCTGCTCAGACAACCGCGCTAACCGAGGGCCAGGAGGAGCAGCAGCGCCTCTTCTGGGCTATTACCGGCTACCTGCAAGCCATCTCGGCCGAGCGCCCCGTCGCCTTACTGCTTGATGACCTTCACTGGGCCGATGCATCGAGCCTCGAGCTGCTCCAGCATCTCGCTCGCCACACGCGCGCCAATCGCGTTCTGTTGCTGGGAGCGTATCGAGACGTAGAGGTAAACCGCCAGCACCCTCTCGAGGCCGCCCTTCGTGACCTCGGACGAGAACGGCTGATCGAAGAGATTCAGATTCGCCGGCTCGACGAGAAGGGCACGGCTGAGCTTGTAGCGGCGACGCTTGGAGACGGCGAAGTTGCTCCCGAGTTCGTTCATTTGGTTCATCTCCAAACGGAAGGAAACCCATTTTTCGTTGAAGAGGTGGTCCGCACCCTCGCGGAGCGCGGCGACGTATACCGTGTTGACGGTAGGTGGGAAGGGCGATCGGTAGAGGACATCGAGGTCCCTAAAAGCGTTCGATCGGTAGTTGGCCAGCGTCTATCTCACCTCTCGTCGGAGAGCCAGGAAATCCTGCAGGAAGCCTCCGTCCTCGGACCCGCCTTTTCCTTTGACGATCTGATAGGGATGTGCAACCGGCCTGAGACCGAGGTCGAGGCCGCACTCGAAGAGTCAACGCGCGCAGGGCTCGTTCGCGAAACGGGCGTGGATACCTATGCCTTCAATCACGCGCTCACGCAGGGTACGCTGTACTCCGAGCTGCCTTCACGGAAGCGTAGGCGGCTCCACCTGGCAGCCGGTCAATCGCTAGAACGGTTGCCCGAAGCTCAGCGGAAGCAACGAGTTGCCGAGCTGGCCTGGCACTTTCTCGAGGGTGATGACCCCGAGCGTGCCCTACCGTATGCACTGCGTGCCGCCCGTTATGCTCGCCAGCTATTCGCCTATGACGAAGCCGCGCGGCACTACCGGACTGCCCTCGAGCTGGCCCGCGAGCTAGGGGACACCGAATCGGAAACGAAAGCCCTCGAGGGATTGGGTAGCGTGCTGCGAACGGTGGCTCGCTACGACGAAGCCATACAAGTGTTGACCGCCGCCTTGGCCCTCCATCGCGACGCCCATAATGTCGCCGGCGAGCGCTGGACTACCGCGCACATAGGGCGGGTCCATGCCCTCCGTGGAACGCCCTCCGACGGCATCGACGTCGTGCTGGACCTGGTGAAACATATCGAAGCAACCAAACGTGACGACGAAGTCGAGCGGCTGGGAGAATCCTCGGCCGCCGGCCTGGCGGCCTTGTATGCCGCCCTCGCCAATCTCTATCAAGAGACCGACCAGAGCGCTCGCCAGCTCGAAGCTGCCGAGAAAGCCCTCGAGGTGGCCAGGCAAGCGGAGGGCTCCCGAGCCGGGGCCAGGATTCAGGCCGAGGGTCAGATGTGGCGGGCGTCCGCCATGGCCGAGATGGGGGACCTCGACGACGCTCGCAGGATGCTGGAAGACGTGATACCCCTGGCGGAGGAAGCGGGCGACCCCCTAGTGCTCTCCCGCGCTCATAATTCCCTGGCGATGGTCTACAGCGAGGCCGGACAGTATACGAAAGAGCGAACCCACATTGAAAAAGCCCTGGAAACCGCCCAGCGAATGGGTGATCCCACCCGGATTGCCCTGATGAACCACCGTCTGGGCTGGCACTTGATGGTTCTCGGTTCCTGGCAGAACGCTCGTGAGTATCTGGAAAGTGCCCTTTCAATCTGGCGATCGCTCGGCACTACTCCGACAACCGCCTGGACAGTCCTCGGACTCGCTCAGCTGTCTCTCCTTCAGGGGCGATCCGATGAAGGCGAGCGGTTCTTAGAAGAAGGAATGGCCATCGCGGCCAGCCCTCCATACGAGCCTCATGCCGTAGCCGTCGGGCGTTGGATGACACTCGATCGCTACCTGCGCGAAGGCAACACAACGGCCGCCCGCGAGAACATCGAGAGCGATCCGGCCTGGCCGTCGAACGACGACTGGACCAGCGTCCTGCTCCTCCCCGTCCGTGCCTGGGAACGGCTGGACGCTCATGACACCGATACGGCACAGATGCTTGCGCTGGAAGCGGTCGATCGATCGCACGCCGAGCGAAATCGTACCATGGCCGCCGAAGCCCTTCGGGTCTATGGAATGGTGCTCGACGGCCAGGGTCAGTGGGAAGAAGCTACTCAAACATTCGAGCAAGCTCTGTCGACATCCAGAGCCATCCATCAGCCATATGCTGAGGCTCGGACGCTTCAAGCTTATGCGTTGAGCTACCTGCAGCGCGGCGACTCCCCCAAGGCCGAGGACCTCCTGCAGCAAGCGCTGCGGATATACCGACGGCTCGGAGCCATGCCCGACGTGCGTCGGGCGGAGTCTGTTTTCGACGCTCTAACCGCCGGCGAACAGCTGGCTACTGTCCGCTAGAGCACTGGCCTTCGGGATCAACTCTCAAGGCTCATGCGAAGGTGCAGCGGTAACTCCATGAGATCTCGTCTCGGCCCGACAACTCCGCTGCGGTCCGGATCCACACATCGTCAAGTTCCGATCCGAAGCGCCTCCTCTGGATCTGAGTCACTTCCTGCCGCAGGCAGACTTGCGTACCGACGTTGTCCGGACTGCCTCGCGACGTGGATGAGGCGCTGGCCCTGCCCTATCTAGTGATATCGGGCATCTTTATGGTCACGCCTTCCAGGATGTTGGCCACATCTTCCGTCGTGTCGACCGTCTTCTCGAGCAACGCGTACACGTCTTTCCACTTAATCACGTCGAGCGCGTCGGCCCCACTCTTGAATAGGCTGCCAATCGCGCCGCGGGTTATAGTGTCAGCCTCATTTTCCAGATCGTGCACCCGCACCATATGCTCGCCAATGCTGTCTCTCGTGTCCAGTGCTCCAACTGCCTGGACCAGCTCCTCTCCTATCGACACGAGAATGGCTCCCATCTGTTTTGCCGCCGGCGAAATTTCCTCGATGCAATCGATTACGATCGTGTCCGCGACCTCTTCCGTCAGGTCGAGTACATCGTCAAGCGTTGCGGCCATCGCATAGATGTCCTCGCGGTCGAACGGCGTTATGAACGTCGTGTTGAGCTCGTGGATAATACGGTGAGTTATGTCGTCGCCCATGTGCTCGAGGTCCTTGAGCTTTCGCGCTTGGTCGACGAACCCGGAGGAGCTGTTGAGCAGATCGTGAAGGCATCGCAAGCCCGTCATCAGGTTGTCGACATCCTCACGGAAGAGAACAAAGAATTGCCGTTCTTTGGGAATCAAGCCAAAGTGCATGGCCCTCGACTTTCCGACATGTGTTTTCGATTAACTGATAAGCCCGTGATGGCCATCGCCCGTGATGGTCTCGAGTAATGGGAGCGGTCAAACCAACCTGAGTGTACCGGATCACAGCCTGGGCTGCGTGACCCGACGCCATGGACGGCCTGGGGTCGAGGGAGGAGCCACGTTCGATCCCACTCATACATACCGCTACGAGCTCTGGCGCCGCTGGGACACTACCGGCGCCACGGTAACATTCGTGATGCTAAATCCCAGCAAGGCGGACGCGATTGGCGATGATCCTACGATTCGGCGCTGCATGGGCCTCGCTCGCCGCTGGAGATTTGGCGCCGTCACGGTTGTGAACCTCTTCGGGCTTGTTTCAACCAACCCTTCGATCCTGCGCCTGGCCCCCGAACCCGTCGGACCGCTCAACGACATGCACATTCGGTGGGCCACGAAGAAATCAGACCGCGTCGTCGCCGCCTGGGGTAATTGGGGCTCGCTCCTCGGCAGGGCGTCTGCCGTCATGGATATGCTTGGTCCCTGGGTTGCCCTAGAGGCTTTGGGAGTGACCGCTTCCGGCGCCCCGCGGCACCCGCTGTACGTGCGTAACGACGTGGCACTTGTGCCCTACCGGCCCCTCGCCTGATGGAACGCGGCCCGCCCCTCACCTCCCGGTACCGTGAGACATCGTACTGGCGCAGCGCGATCGACCTGCCGTCATTTCGAGACCGGACGCCTCCGCCCGAAACGGACGTAGTTGTCGTCGGCAGCGGTTACACCGGCGTATCCGCCGCGCGCACCCTCGCGGCAGGGGGAGCCCGGGTATGCGTGCTGGAGCGCGAGACTGTCGGTTACGGCGCCAGCACTAGAAACGGAGGTATCGTTCATCCCGGCCTAAAAGTCGGGGTTCCCACCCTGGAGCGCCGATATGGACCACTCGGGCGCCGGCTCTATGACTCCACCGTCGCGGCGTTCTCTTATTTTGAGGCTCTGGTGCGCGACGAGCGTATCGACTGTGACTACGCCCGAACAGGGCATGTGGTGCTTGCCCACCATGCCAAACATGGTCCGCTGCTGCAGAGGTCGGCCCGCGTGTACCAAGAGGAGCTACGCCAGGACGCCCACTTCGTTCCGATCGACCTGCTCTCCGAAGAGATAGGATCGAAGCAACACTACGGAGGGCTCGCGGTAGAGCTGAGTGGGTCGGTACACCCTGGAAAGTACTACGCGGGGCTGCTCCACTCGGCGTGTCGTTCCGGCGCCGCCTTCATTGAGCAGGCGCCCGCCACCGGGATAGCGAAGAGATCCGACAACCTCTTCGTGGTAGACACGCCGAAAGGTCAGATCGCCGCCAGCAATGTCATGATTGCCACCAATGGCTATACGGGACCGGTGACACCTGAGTTGCGCAGGCGCGTGATCCCCATCGGCAGCTTCATCATTGTTACCGAGCCCGTCGATCGAGACGTAGCAAGGTCTGTAAGCCCAAACCACCGGTCGTTCTTCAGCACGCAGAACTTCATCTTCTACTGGCGCGTGCTGCCCGACAACCGAATCCTCTTTGGCGGCCGCGCCAGCTTTGCTCCCACGACGGTGCGGCGCACGCGGGACATCCTGTATCGAGCCATGGTCCAAATTCACCCACAGCTCGGCGGCGTGGCGGTGGACTACGCGTGGGGCGGGACAGTAGGATTTACGTTCGATCAGCTGCCGCACGTCGGACGTATGGACGGGTTGGTCTACTCCCTCGGATACTGCGGCACCGGCGTCGCCTTGTCGACGTATCTAGGAATGAGGTGCGCCCGCTGGATTCTGGGCGAGGAGGACCAGCCTCCGTTTGCCGAGCTTGCCTTCCCCACGATGCCTCTGTACCGTGGCAAGCCCTGGTTTCTGCGCCCCGCCGGCCTCTACTTTTCCGTGCGCGATCGGTTTGGCTAGAGAGTTGGGCTCGTCAGGCCCCCGGCACTATCTTTGACTTTTTCCCGCCCGGCGCTTTCGCCTTCACTCTGCTGTTCGCCACGGGGTTCGTTCGCCGGAGTCCGCCGCGCATCATCAAGATCGCGCCGACGAGCACGCCAAAGCCGAGACCGATTCCACCCAACACCGCAAAGGCGCTTAGCGAAAACACCTGGGTCGAATCAGTACGGCCGGCCACATGAAGGGTTCCGCTGACTGCCGCGATTTGCCGGTGAGTCGCGGCTATGTGCGCCAGAATCCCCTTCTGGATCTGTCGCATTACCCTCAGAGATCCAATCTGATAGGAGGGCTTACTCTCCGGAATCCTGGTAACGCTGCCCGGGTGCCGGTTCCGCTGAATGCGCCGAACCAGAGCCGCTTCGGTAGTTTTATCCTTTCGGTACTGCTCCTGAAGGTCCCGTATGAAGCCGTGGAACTCCCCGATCTGCGATTGAATGTTTATCGGAATGAACGTCGCGAAGAGTTGAGCTACAACCGAACTGGCCGCTGCCCGGTCCTGACTCGTCGTCGAGCACGTCACAAAACGATCGGCAGTATCGGGCATGCAGCGGATCCGGCTCACGGCCGTCGGGTCTCGCCGGGCGGCCCCGTGTAAGTTGACGAGAGTCGCGTTCTCGATGTTCGACTGTACGATGCGGACGGCGTCCCCGTTTGCATCGTAGGACGAGTTCGTAGGAATCCCACCGAGATTCAGATCGACCTTGAGCCTGCCGGTGGCGCGATACGTGGTCGGCGAGATGACAAAGGCTATGAGCAGCCCAAGTAACGCACAGGTCACTGCCGGCAAGACAACAAGGCGCCAGTGCTGCTTGATCGCGGTGAGACCGCTGAGTGGGGACGGCGGAAAGCGGGACATGCACACTACTGTAGCAGGGCAGACCAGATCCGGCAAGCCTGGAACCCGTAGTGCATCCCAAGCGAGAGTTATCCCCGATTAAGGAAGTCATACGCAACTGTCGCCGTCATGAACGGTGAGCCGGGCCGCAAGCCTCCCTTTCGCGCGTCCCGACAGTTAAGCGATTGTTAAGACTTCCTCAATGGGTTCGTAGCGTTTTCTCTGTACATTGAACGTAAGCACCAAGCTTCAAAGACCGGATCAAGAGCCTGCCCTCCGAGCGCACGCATGAGTACCATCCTTGTAGTGGACCCCAACCCGGACTTTCGATATCTCGTTGACGAGATACTCTCCAACCTAGGGCACCAGGTCATTGGACTTCAAAAGTCAGACAGAGCGCCCGAGCTGGCAGGATCTCTGAAGCCTGACTTGCTGATAATGGACATCCTGATGGACCCGTCGCCTCCCGGTTGCGCTGCCCTGACCAAAATCAAGAATGACCCGCGCACGGCGGCCACACCTGTCGTTGCCTGCAGCCCCCTTAGCGACGAACAAATCAAGATGCAGAGCGGCCAGATGATGCCCTTTCTTTCTGGAGTGCTGGCCCGGCCGTTCGACATCGAGGATCTCGAGCGCATCGTAACAAATATTCTCGACCGAGCCGGACCCCCACACCCTGCCTAGGGAGTCGGCTCCCCCAACGGCCCACCCCAGCCACACAGTTCTGGAAGCGGGTAGCGCTGCCGTCGCCTATGTGCCGGCCATCGAACCTGCCAGAACGGACCGGATCAAGAAACGCCGGGCAATCAAAAAGAACACCACGGCCGGCAGCATATACAGCAGGGACAACCCCGCAAACTGTCCCCAATCGACGATGTAATTGTTCTGGTAGGCTCGGAATATGCCGATTGACAGTGGCTCCTTGTCCGGCGACGAGATGAGTATTAGCGGAATGAGGAACTCGCTCCATGCGCCAATGAAGGCGAAGAGCGCAGCGGCCGCGACTCCGGGAAGCGCCAGCGGAAACACGATGCGCCACGCCGACGTAAACCGGTTTGCCCCGTCGATCCATGCCGCCTCCTCCAGCGTGATCGGCACCGTGTCGAAGAACTCCTTGAGTATCCAGAGAACCAGAGGCACTTGGTAGCCAGCCAGCACGAGGATCATTCCCTGGTAGCTGTCCGTCATCTGGACGAATCGATCCAGGAACAGGAAAAGACTGAACAAAGGTACGATCGTCGCCGTGGGCGGAACCAGCCGGCACAGGAGGATTCCCAGCATGAGCGCTCGTTTTCCCGGAAATCGGAGCCTGGAGAGGGAGTAGCCGGCCAGTGTGCACGTGAACGTCACAACTATGACCGCCCCGCCCGCCATGATCATGCTGTTCAACAAGAGCTGCCACGCTCCCGACTCCGTAAACATGTGAACGATGTTCTGAAATGTTAGCTGGCTGGGAAACTGCAGGTATGGAGTGGCGTGCGCGTCAAAGGCGGCAAAGAACAGCCAGAGAAAGGGGACAGTGCAGAAGAGGGCCAGGACCGTCAGCGTGACGTAGACGCCGATGTCGCTCAGCAGCCCGTGAGGCAATCGCAACCGCTTTGCCACCGGGGCACCGGGGCGAGAGGACGTCTTTGGGATCGTCGGGACGGCCAGATCGCTCTCGCTCATGTGTCTGCTCGCAGAACTCGCATGTAGATGGTGCCGAGCACCAGGGAGACGAAGAGGGTCACGACTCCCACGGCGCACCCATACCCCAGCTCATACGAGCCGGAGAAGGATTGGTGATACATATAGATCGTTAACAGCTCCGTTGCCTGACCAGGGCCTCCCTGCGTCAGCACGAATACCAGTCCGAAAATCCCGAATGTCGTGACCGTGGTCAACAGCATGTACAGCAAGATGGCGTACCGTATCATCGGCAACGTCACTCGAAACAGCCGCTGGATCGCGTTCGCGCCGTCGACTTCCGCGGCGTCCAGTACTTCGCGCGGCACCTGCTCCAGTGCCGCCATGAACACGATCATGGCGAACGCAATGCCTCGCCAGATGTTGACGACGATTATCGAGGCTAGCGGCAGCTCGAACAGCCAGTTATGGGCTCCGAAACCCAACAGTCCCGTAAGGCGATTCACGGTTCCGAGCGATCCCGGGGCGAGCATGCTCGCCCAGGCATAGGACGCTATAGTTTCCGGCACGGCGAGAGGCAGCAACATCGAGCCCGCAAACACGGACTTAAATCGCGTCCGCCGGCGGTTTATCAGGAGCGCCGCCAGCAGGCCAAACACAAACTGTCCCACGACGGCCGACAGAATCACGAATTCAAGCGATACGATCAACGAGTTGTAAAACCCGCTATCCCCGAACAGGTGCTGGTAGTTTTCCAGCCCGACAAACTGCGGATGCAGCGCAGTGTCTCCAGCCAGTGCTTGGTTGGTGAGCGAGATGACAATCGCCCAGCCCGACGGCACCAGCACGAACACCGCTAGCAGGACCAGTGCGGGCAGCATGAACAAAACGAGGGCCGCGGTCTCCCCTCGTTTTCGCCACGAGCCTCCCGTTGCCTTGGCGCCGGAAGAGTTCTCCAGCCTATCGGCGACGGCTGCCTCCGTCACAAGTCGGCCCTAAGCGAAGTCAGTCTCTCGCGGCGGCCTGCTCCGTGTCGCACGGCGGCCATGAAGCCGGCCCTCGCCGCCGTCACGTTACCCGCTTGGGGTTCTGTGGCGGCGGCAAGAGCCGGAAATGACTACTACTCGGCTTCAACCTTACCCGGGCCCAGCAGCTGAATCGCTCCCTTGTAGAAGTCGTTGAGCGCTTGCTTTGGTGACTTCTGCAGAGTTATCAGTTCAGTCGTTGCCGTGCCGACCAGTTGAACGATCTTGTCTTCGCCGATCTCGGGCTGGAAGTATCTGCCTGTGGTGAAGTCATTTTCGGTCTTATATATGTAGGGCTTCTTGGAGTACGGAGCAAACTTCTTGGTGTCGCGGCGCGGCGACACATTCCCAATGAGAGACAGTCCCTGCGACAGGACCTTCGGATTCATCATGTACTCGATGAATGTCATGGCTGCCGCCTTGTGGTGGCTATTTGCCGCGATCGCCCACACCCATCCCAGACCCGCGAATACAAACGGAGAACCGCCATGCTCCGTCGGAAATTCCCAGGTCGCCACTTTGTGGAAGATGTTTGAAATAGGTGCCGCTCCGTGCGGCCCCCAGTCGAACTCCCAGGCCCATGTTCCACTGGTTGTCACCGTAAGATCCCCGGCCGGGAATGCCGCGTACTTGGTCGGCTCCCATGGATTCGGCGACAGAAGAGCCTGAACCGGAATCAGCTTGTCCTTTGCCAGCGTGTGATAGAAGGTGAAAACGTCGAGCAAGCCTTTGCTCTTGCATACCCACTTGCCGGTTTTGGTATCGTACAGCTTACTCTTCGTCCCCAACATCAGGTGGATGAATCCCTCGTCGAAGGTTCCGCCGCCCCACTGGGTTCCCGCCGGAAAAAGGAGCACTCCCGCTCCAGGATTGCCTCCCTTACCGGAGGAGAGCCCGGTCTTCTTTTTGATGAGGTTCGCCCGATGCAGGAGGTCGGCCCAGCTCTTCGGCTGTGCGGTCGAGATCCCATGCTTCTTCAGAATGTCGTGCCGGTAGTAGAGGCTCAGCACCGATGCCTCGCGAGGCACCGTATACTGCCTGCCGTGAACGGTGACATCCTTCTTCATGATGGGATACCACTCGGTATGCCAGGCCCTCCATGCATTTAATGCCTTGGTGTCGTTGGCCATGCGATGCGCTGCGATGAAGTCCGGAGCCGCGTTCCTGGCGAACGAGGTTACGTCCGGGCCTCTGCCCTCTGCGTAATCGATAGTGAGCGCGCTCTGAAATTGGCCGTCGTCGGTCGGCCCCACCTGCAGATTGACCTTGATCGGCTTTCCGGCCTTCCTCGTCGCCGCCTCAAATTTCGGAATGATCGACTTCAGGTAATTCACCCGCAGCTGCTGGTGCTCCCTCACCGTGATCGTCACCGGCGAGGCGGCGAGAGCAGTCGAGGCGAGACCCTCGAATAGCGTTCCACCTACGGCGATACCACCTGCAACCTGACCACCACGTACCAAAAGCTCGCGTCGCGAAAGGCCCGTCAAGTCGTCTCGATCGTCAGACTGGTCCATGCGCTTCTCCTTTATTCCCGCTTTCTGCTGCAGTGGATAAACTTCAGTTTTGATTGTGGCACGTCAAGCGGCCCGGTGTCCAAGCCCTACACTCGAAGGCAGCCGATCGTCATAGGCTCTGTTGGTCGGATTTCCCCCACCTGCCGGTCCCGGCGGAACTCGCCCCTTCTCCCCACTGTGCTGCGTTGCACTTCGGACGTGCGGCTTCAGTCCTCGCATGCTCCATGGTCGATGCTAAGAGTTATGACAAGTTCCGTCCTTTCCGTTCTTGTTCCAAAGCCCAACGTCTGTTAGTGTGTCGTGAGAGACATCGCTTGCGGAGACGTATATGGTCGACAAGATCACCAAGGTGCCGGATGCCACGTCCGTGGCGCAGACTCACCGTGACATCGAAGACAGGCGCCCGCTTCGTCAATGGCACACGCCGAGGATGACCCGCATCGACCTGAAGGAAACGCTGTTCTTCCGTGGGAGTAACCTCGATGGGTTTGGCGGATCCACCCCGGGCTAGTACCCGGGAGAGTCCAGCAGGCACAAGCTCTTTCGATCGCTTGCCGTCCCCGGCGTTCCCCTCGCAGGATAGTAGGACGCGATGCTCGGTCAACTCATCCCACGCTCCACACCTGCTGATTACCTACGACCGCCTGTTCTCGTGTTCATGCGACAATGCAAAAGGTCTGTTAGTGTGTCGTGGGAGACATCGAGTGCGGAGAGGTATATGGTCGAAAAGATCACAAGGCGGCGTGAAGCTGCGTCGCTGACAGAGACGAGGCGTGACATCGAAGACCGACGCACGCCTCGTCAATGGCATACACCGACGATGACCCGCATCGACCTGAAGGAGACGCTGTTCTCCCGTGGGAGTGCCGTCGATGGGGCCACCGGATCCACCGGCGGCTAGCGCCCGGAAGAGTCCAGCAGGCACAGCTCATTTCGATCGAACTTGCGTCCAGGCACGCCTCCTCACACCGTGGGAAGCCACCCGGAAACTCATCCTGTCCTCGTATGCCGGTCATCTGCATCCGACCGCAAGACGCGTTCGAAGTTTAGGGAGGTACGCCTGGGGCAAAGGAATTGGCGGAAGTTGTCCCTGACTCTCGCGATAACCTGCCGAGCACCAGTTTGCACTAACGCTGCTTAGCGTGGTGACTGAGACGTGTCGGCTTCACTGGTCTAGCTTGACAACGGACTGCATGAGACCGTCGAAGGCTTTCGTTCCGAGTCTCGGCCGAAGCACTGAAGGATGCCAGCGGGGCAAAGTGATGCATCCCGTTGCCGCCCACCAGCACCGACTCTCCACACTGTAACCACGCGTGGGCTACTATCGTGCCGCTCGCGCCCGTCGTGGCGACGCCTAGCGTGAGAACGGAGGAAATGCCCCGGCGCCGGAGGAGGACATATCCTGCGAGTGCGCGCATGAGACAGGTGCTCGTCCATGGCGCGTTCCCGGCCACTGCCTCCACGGCCCACGCAACCTGCTGCGGCGTCGGTCCCTCCTGTGTCAGAGCCGTATCAGCGACACTAGTCTCGACGAGCCTCAACACCCCCGCAATGCGCCGGAACTCGAACCAAGGAACGGCGACACGAGCCGCTAGAAGCCAAAACGAAGACTCCAGTAGCAGGGCTCGTTCCTGCCTGCTGCGTCTGATGACCTTCTGCAGATCACGCTGGAGAGATATTAAGCATCCCCTCACCCTCGAGATCCTCCAGAAAAGCCATCAGGTCGCGCTCCATCTGCTCGGGGTTCCCCTCGTACTCCTCCGCCAGACGCCGGCAGAGCTCGCGCACCGCAAGGGGCTCCTCCAGAAGATCCCAGATCCGACGGCCAATGTCGTCAAGGGCTACGTAGGCATTCCGAGCGAGGTTGAGAATGACGATGTCTTCATCGACTGGGGCGGACATTAAGTCGGCCGTTCGGGAAACCACGGTACGCCCATCCATTGCCCTCACTCCCTTCAGACCGGCTCGCCGCTTTGGCTCAGATAGCCAAAGCGAAGCATTATACCGCCGTGTGAGGCCACGACGCGCTCTGCCAGATCCGCTGGTAGCTCTTGACGCCATGATCCGCTCTCCCCGCGTCGAAAGAAGGGTTTTGCAGCAAACACTGACCGCTCCCCAAAGCCGGCCGAGCCTTCCTGCCTCCTCAGCTCCGCGAATCTAGAGTGTGACACAGCCGTCGTGACCTTGCCAGGGTCGAGCGGAAAGCCGCAGAAGTCAACGACTTCAGAAAAGCACGACTCAGCATCCCTTTGCAGGTCTTCATACCGGAGGACAAGGAGACGCAGCTGCGAGCAGTCCACCCAGGACTGAACATGTGCACTCCATGACCCCAGCTGCTGTCGCAGCTGCTCCGAGAGACCATCAAGAGAGCGGGGAATTGCTCGCCTAGGATCGGACATCTGGCAGACGGCAGTCTCTAGATCGCATCCCCAGTGACTGGCACATGAAGCGACCAGGTCGAGGGGGTTCCTGATGACGTATACCACTCCGGCGGTGACGTCACTGGGGACCAGTGGCTCGTCCCAACGCGTGATCGACCATGCATCGTGAATTTTGATGGCGAACGTATCGATTGCGTGGTGCGCCAAGTAACGATACACCGCCGGACGGATACAGTCGACGGCTTCGTCGCTGAGCGCCGATGCCTCAATGCCCGTGCACTGATCGAACCAGAAGCGAGAGCCGGCTGCGGGGTTGCCGACGAGGTTATTAATGTCGGCGGGCTCCTTGGTTTCACGCAGATAATTGGTCAGCAAGGCGCGCAACCAGGTGCTGCCTGACTTGGGGTAAGAGGCAAGCCAAATGATTTTGGCCATCAAGCCGTGCGAATGTGGCTTGAGATGAGGTCCACCACGGAGTCGAGGGTCCAATGTGCGTTGGGGCGACCTATCGCGTACACCGGCACCTGTCTGGCGAGACGGGACAGCATCGGCAGCACGTTGCGATGATCCGAGGGTAATGTCGGCCCGTACAAGCAGCCCTCCAGGGCCGAAAAACAGCGGGCGCCCGTGAGCCGCTTGACGAGCAGCTCGTTCCCCTGGTGGATATGAAGAATGTGCACGCTCGCGAGAGTTACTGATCGTGGCTCGGGGGACTGGATGGAAACTGCTACCTTCCAGGATTTCCAGGTGCTACCGAAGCGGGTTGTCCCAGTGGCCCAGGCCCTGAACGGCGTCATGCCTCAGATGCAGGAGCGGAACACCTGGAAGCGCTTGAATGTCTCCATCTGTCCCCACCGGCATTGCCGTCAGGTCATCCGAAAGCATGCTGGCACCCCTGGAGATGACCCCCGCCAGCGTAGTGGACTTTCCGCACCCGGATCCCCCAGCAATGACGACCACCCCTGAATCGGTGGCCGCTGCGTTCGCATGCAGAACCAGCAGTCCTCGGTGCCGTAAGACGGCCGCCATTACGGAAGTGAGGAAGTGTGAGGCGAGGATCGTTTCGTCCGCCTCTAGGTTCCGCCGCACCACGACCCGCCCGCCGCCTTCAACGAGAAAGCGCCCGCTCGTTCTTCCCCCGCGAAACAGGTAGCGCCCCGGCTCGGCGTCCCAGTATTCGTCCGTTGCCACGGCGCCTTCCAAGTGCAACGGAACCCATCCCTCTTCCACGGTGACATCCGCCGTTTCCACGACGGAAGTCGGAGGCAGATAGGGAATGCGGAACGGAGTCCTGAGCGAGAGCCCATAGAGGACGTAATGGTAGCTCACTCGGGTTCCACTTGAAGTCGCTGGGCAACGCATGCCGGTTCCAACCAGCTGCGCGGTCTGTGGAGTAGATGCAGGGGCACCGCGCGAGCCAGATCTGCGGCCAACTGGAGGTAACGTGACGGATCCAGCGTCGCCTCGGCGATACGGACGTTGTAGGCAAGCCGGAATAGCCTCTCGAACTTATTGGCTCCACGGATCTGCTCGACGGTGACATCGTTCTCCGAATGCGGCAGGAGCCACCATATCTCGGAGAGCAGGACCGGGTCCGCCATGAAGTGGTCCTCTACGCTAACGACCGTACGGGCCGGATGGCTAGACAGCATCTTCCACGACACATGCGCCTCCGTGGGCCCCTGTGCCGGCATATCGCGGGCCTTCTTCCACAGGACGACCTCCGGAAAAGTGGGCAGTACGACCGGCCGGCCGCCAACGTCAAAGGACACTGGCGCCAGATCGTCGGCCACCAAACGCCATCCCTGACTCAGCAGAGTTGCGGCGAGCGTAGACTTGCCGGCGGCCGAAGCACCGGCAAGCATGAGCGTCCGGCCGTTGGAGGTCACCACGGAGGCGTGAAACACCATGAGCCCGCGCTGGTAACACAAGGCAGCCAGCGGGGTCATACGCAGGAGAGCAGCCGCCTCGGTCATGCACGCACCGTTCTCCAGATCTACACGAATAGACCGGCCCTGGTAGACGAGGTAACGGGCGACGCCCGGAAGGGTCAGGTGAAATCCCTGCGGCCCTACCTGCCACAGTACACCGCTGGCGGTCACCTGTTCGAGACCCGATGGAACAGGCGCTAGCTCGACGGAGACATCATCTACAAAGGCCGGCAGGGTCCAGCTCACCAGTGTCGAGTCTTCCCGTCCGCTTCGCAGAAGTCGTTGATGAACCATCCAGCGTGTACGCCCCGGGCAAGGACGGATACCGCCTTCCGATAGGACTGGGCAGAGTTCTCGCTTTGTATGGAGCGCCAGACTTGTCGCATGTGGCAAACGTCCAGATACTCCGCTGCTGCCCCAGAGGCGACCTCGGCGAGGGCGGTCTCGACCTCCGCTGCCGAGGCGCGCAACCGCGGCACCAAGTCAGCCGCTTGAAGGCCCCGTTGCCGGTTAAGTCTAACGTCGTCCGGCAACGTGCCCGCCATTGCCTCTCTGATTAGCCAGCGGTCAAGTCCACTTTGCGAATCCACAAAGATGCGATCGGGCACCGAAAAACTGTACTCCAGCACCCGTGCGTCGGCCGTAGGATCGCGGATGTCGACATGATTGGCGGCGCTTTCCTCGGCCCACAGGGCGCCCAGGGCAGACCTACCCGGCTGAAGGATCTGGCATCTGGCCGCGCGTGGGTCATCGGACCGCTGCAGAAAGATCGAGTCGCTCGCCGACCACATCCGATTCCACAGGTCCAGCCGCCGTGCGAATTCCGGCTTGATGGCCGAGCCCCTGAGCCACTCATCCTCGGACGCTCGTAGGTGCGCCAGCGAACGAATGATGCGCTGTGGCCCGTGCCTCCATACGAGGTCCTTGACGAATCGGTTCGGCCCCAGCCGCCGCAGCTGCAGGCGAACGGGCAGTGAGATAATACTGCCGGTCCACGAGATTCCCGCGTTCCCCATCTGTCCTGTCAGTAACGCGGAGCATCCCGCGGCGCGGGCGCTTCGCAGAAGCGACTGAATCCAATAGGCGTTGGCGCCGGCGTGCCCCGGCTCATTTCTAGCACTTCAGCATTCGTCGGATCCCCTCCATCGGAGTGATAGAGTTACCGTTCACGACATGCAGGTCGACGTTGCCCGCCAGGACTGCGGTCTCTTGCGCCAGCGGAAGCTCATCTCCGAACCTGGCGCCCGAATATGGCTCCGCGTCCCACATCGGTACGGACGTGAAGGCGTTGAGCCGGCGGCCACTCTCGCGCAGTATGGTGGCCGCCGTCGCCACGATCGAGCTGGAGTCAAGACCTCCGCTCAGCGTCGCTCCGATTGGCGAAATCCCCGGTCTCCCTTGAGGGCGGCACGCGCAAACGGTCGCGCAGTGCCCGATCGAAGATCTCACGAAAGCCGACAACGTAGTCCTGCCTGTTTCTTAGTCGCAGCTCGGGAGTGTCCTCCAGCCGCCAGAACTCTTGGATGTCAAGATGGGAATCCGCGACAGTCAGGATGTGGGCCGGGGGTAGCCGGCGGATTTGTTTGCGGATTGTACGGGGTCCATGGTAGGCCGGCCAGCTGACCAGGACCTGGGCGAGAAAGAGCTCGTCCATCTCACCCCGAGCGAGGTCGAGTGCAAGAAGGGCATCGAGAGACGAGGCAAAGGCAAAGATCCTCGCGTCGGCGTAGTAGTAAACGGACGTATTGCCGAGGTGATCGCGTGCCAGGAAGAGCCGGCGCCGGTCGGATCCCACGCGGCGAAAGACCAATCGCCGAAGAGCCGCCTCGGAGCTTGGGCTCCCCATCGTTGGTACGCCCGAAACATGATCTCGCCATCGGGAGAGCGAGCTGGATCCCCATTGGCCGCAGGCATTTCCAGGTCGCTGAGGAGCTCCTCGCGGTTGTCCACCCTTCCCTCGGCAGTGAAGATGACCCCGGACGCCGCGTCGACGACCGGCAGCCTCTCGAGCTTCTCCTCGGAGGTGGATATGGTGAGAGCGTGGCCAAGTCCGGCACAGCCCTCGACCACAACCTCGCTTCCATCCCGCCCCCAAATAGCCATCGCGTCGCGCATGGTCGCCATCATCTCCGGGTCAACGACAGCTCCATCGCGTCGGACGATGCCGAAAATTCCGCTCAAGGCTCCGAGCTTCTCAGGCCAGCCGGGTGAGCAGTTCCTGGTCCTGGCATCTCCTCCCTTTCCACTCCGCGAACCCTCACCCGTCCCGGCTTGGGCGTCACATATCGTCGCGGGCACCTACACACAAGGCTAGAACACTGAAAGACAGCACTCTACCGTGGCTGACTCCGCGTCCTCTCGAAGTGGATTATACGTGAACCATCTGCCTCGTGAGCAGCAACTATTTTAGCACATAAGCTCGCCGGACCAGGATGAACAGTGGCCGCCTTGGAATAAAGCGCGCCACACTACCTGTCGACAGAAAGTGGGTGCTAAGCGCTCGCTCAACATGGCGCCAAGTCGAGATCACCTAACGCCCAGCCGACTTGTGCCTCATCAAGTGGGTAAGCGAGACTATGTCCAAATGGAGATTACGGATCAAGCCGGCTTCTGCTCCGTGAACGGCACTTGCCTGTATTACGAGATGGCCGGCGACAGCCCCGATCACGTCGTGTTGATTCACGGCATGGCATTTGATACTCGTATGTGGTCAGACCAGTTTGCTGCATTCTCCGCGAAACATACGGTCGTCCGATACGACATGCGTGGCTTCGGTAGATCAGATATGCCCGCCGAGGGCCAGTTGTACTCAGCTGTCGACGACCTTCGCGCTCTCCTAGAAGCCCTCAACATATCCTCGGCCTCGTTGGTGGGACTATCCCTGGGCGGCGGAGTCGCCCTCGACTTCGCCCTGACCTATCCGAACATGACCAAAGCCTTAGTCTTGGCGGACAGCATTGTGGGCGGCTGGCACTGGTCACCAGCGTGGACGAGCTATTCCGGGCCGGTGTGGGCGACAGGCAAGAGCGACGGAGTCGCCGCGGCGCGTAGCCTTTGGATCAACATGCCTTTGTTTGCTCCTGCCTTTGAGCAGCCCAGCGTACGCGAACGCCTGGAGGCCATGCTGTCCGACTACACCGGCTGGCACTGGACTAACGATGATCCACAGGTAAATCTGGATCCACCTGCTGACGAAAGACTTGATGAGTTGCACCTGCCTGTACTGGTCATCGTAGGCGCACGCGATGAGCCGGACTTCCACGCGATTGCCGACACTTTGGGGGCGAGAATCGCTGGCGCGACCAGAGTTGTGATCCCAAATGTGGGGCATATGTCTAACCTGGAGGCGCCGACCATATTCAACCGCGCTGTTCTTGACTTCCTCGGCTAGTTTCGGGCGTGCGGGGTCGCTCAAGTCAAGGATTCGACAAGTACGGTGCACTTCGCTCTTAATCCGGCGCTGCCCTTTTGACGTCCGGTGGCTACGAGCCGTACGTCTCCCAACGCTCGCGCAATTCGCACAAACCAACGAGTCCACGCCGCAGACCTTGATAGTCCGCAGCCGTCAGAAAAGTTCGAAGTTCATCCTCTACGGAGTCAACGCCGCGCCCAATCGCTTCCGCTGCGACGAGACCGCGCTTTGTCAACACCACTGCGATCTCTCGTTGATCCGCCGCAACGTCTGCTTGAGTCAGGAATCCGCGGGAGACCAAGGTGTCAACCAGCTCACTAGTCGACCGCTCGGACATGCCAAGCTGTCGGATCAGATCCGTCGCTGTTGCTCCACGATTGCCCATGCCCCCGATGACATAGGCACCGTTGGGCGGCAAATCGTCGATGCCGGCTTTGGCGAGCTCTCGGCGAATGCCGATGGAATACGCGCCTCTGGAGGCTCGCAAGAGGGCAGGCGTGGGAATGTCGGGTGCAGGATCTGCAGATGGCATCCCTGGCATTGTACGGGCAAGCAGGAATGCAGTCAATACTGCTTACCGTCCGAAGCGCATCCTATGGCGTCCTATCCGAAAACGGCGACGGCGCCATCACGGCGGAATAGAGTGGCTCCGGCGGCAGGACTCGAACCTACGATCAAGCGGTTAACAGCCGCTGTGGACCACTTTCACGGTTATCCACGACTATCCACTCACGTTAGTACTTCAGCCGAAAACGACTCGCTGTGACAACGGCAGACGCGAATGGACAGGGGTACACCTTCACAAGTTGCTACATTCTCTGCTTACACGCTGGTATCGCGGTCGACGTGTCGGCTGGACATGCGCATCCTTCGCCGCGCGAAACCTCCAGCTGACGGACCACTTGTGCTGGACACCTTCGGGTGATTCCTCAATCGGGTGCAGACGCTTTGATTGAAGCACGGCTACCTTTCGAAGTCGAACCACTTCGACTACAGAATCGGTTTTGCTCGCCTAATGCTGGGCGACGAAAGAGAGATATCTGTGATGGAGGAGAGAACGTTCCACTTCGCACATACATCCGTGTATCGTCAACTGAAAATACAAGACAGTCAGTGCCAAGCAATTGCACGATATGAGTCAGAGGACTCAATCCCTGTGCACTACCTCCTGTACCATCCGCTTGTCATACCGTGGGACAATCGATTCCTGTTTTGACCAGCCCGGAGACGCTTCCACAGCTCAAAGTGGGAAGACGGGTTGTTAGGCCCGAGCATTGAGGTCAAAGCTGGAAGGCCGCCCGAGAGGCTCCTCACCAAACTACCTCGACGTGTTAGGCGTTCACTTCTGGCCCGTGCAAGACTTTGTTGTGGATAAGTTGCTGGCATGTCGCCAAGGCTATGCGGCGCAAGGACCAGAGGATCCGAGGTTGTTCCAGGTCTTCAACCGGCGTGCAGCCCCGATTGCGGCTGCGATTGCCATTACGATCGAACAGGTGTGTGGTGACAGTTACTGAGTTCTTAGAGTCGCGATTGGTCCTCATTAAGCTGGATCCCTCGACCTACAATATGCGCGCTATCGAGCAATACTCGCGTATGCCGGCGGCAAACGTGACCGAGACCGGCCAGCCCTCCGGCACGGTCGTACCGGTGGCTAAGCGGTTTACGTCCGTGCGTTCGCCAGGACTCGAGGATCCTGACGACGCCATAATCAGGCTGGCGATCGTTGCTCCTCGTTGCCGTAGGCGGCCGCCATCATGTGGTCCGCATAGCCGACGTCCCGGGCGTGGTTGACGGTATCCCGAGCCCACGACACCACAACGAGAGTCGCAAGCTCATACGGCAACCGAAGCATATAGCTGTGCTTCTTAATCGCGTTGACGGCTGACTTCACAAACTCGAGGTCGGACGCGTGATGAGCCTCCCACTGGCGATCGAACTCCGCAAGCGTTTCAATGTTCTGATAGCGCAGTGCAATGAGAGTTCTGCGCACTTCATCCGAATCGGGCGCCGGCCATATTTGCGAGCAGTAGGCCGGCAGCCCCGCCTCAACTGCGGTCCTCCTCAAGGCGGCGACCCACGGACTTAGAGGGACGTACCCCTCAATACTTGCGAGATTAATGGCCGATTCCAGGTTTCCAGCCCTGATCTCATCGGTGTATTTTTGGACCACTCGTGCCGATTCGTCGCGCAGTCGTGAGAATTCCAGATCCACTAACTCGACAGGGCGCTGAGCCGACTGAGAGATCGTCTCAGCTCCTCGGGAGCCTCATCAGCGGTGCGGTAGACAAGCCGTGCTCGATGCTTGCCCACGCGTCTTGCAGCACAGTACGGACCTGAAACTCTGACTTCATGCCGCTGTAGCGATTCCACTCTGGCATTTTGAGTCGATCTGCGTTGGGCGCCAGGACCTAATGGACAGAGCGATAACCGAATTGGTTCTGATTTGAGCAATAAACCCTTATCCACGGAGTTCGGCCAATCAATTTCGAAAGTTTGTCGGAGTAGCTCCAGTACGAGGTCGATGTCTTCGGCACAGTCGACCACTATTCGGATTCCAGAGAGTTCGGTTACCTCCGAAAGTGGATCGGCGTACTTGTCACCTTTCCTGTGCAGCTTATGTTCAAATCGCTCGCTTGTCTTGGTTCGACCAGTAATGCGGCAGCGAGCACTGAACTCGCGGTTCTGAACGAGTTCCTTCAGTAAACACTGCACTTTTTCCGTGAAGGCCTCGACTCGAGAACGTTGTTCTTCGAACCGTTTCCCATACTCGGTGACGGCTGCGTCATTCATGATCGTGTATATCAGATCGGAGCCAATCCCATCGCACACGTTACATATGCATCGACCTTAGATCGGGTTTCTGCCTTCCACCGCGATCCACGCGCGGGACTCTGGTGGCCGGACACTGCGCATTCAAAGACAGGGACCAGCTTCAAGCGCCTCGCGACGTACGAACTTCCCATGCTCGAGCCTCCCACCGTGGCGTGGGTGGGGCGAATGCAGTGACTCTTTATCGCTTCAAGCGCCCCTGGCTCAGTCTTAGGCGGCCATAGGGATCCTGGCTTGAGCGAGGCTGGTATCGATATGCTGCTCGATAGTGCGTATGGCGGCAATCACGTCAGGCGGCGCCTGTGGACGGTTGATGGCCATGACGGGGCGGAGAACGCGATCGTGAACCTTGGTGTAGAAGATGGCAAAACTCAGGCCGTCTGGAGTCAGCAGGTAGAGGTTGCGACCGGGGACGCGAGTCACGAGGCCATTGAGGCGGAGTCGGGCAAGGTCATAGCTTGCCTGGCTCATGCTGTAGTTCGTGCCGAGCAGTCCGGTTACCAAGGTGCGTAGGCTCTTGTTGGTGATACCGGTGACGGCGAACAGACTGTAGCAGAGAGCGCTGGCCAGAGCCATGACCCTCGGGTCGCCGAACCTCATGGCCGGGGCCCGTCTGCCACCATCAGTGATAGTAGGCTGTGCAATCCGCTCAAAGGCTGGACTTGCAAGGACGCAACCCTGACCAGCACGTTCAGCATAAAGCAAGCGGCGGTTACAGGCGCGTGCCTTTGCCTGAAGCTCACCAAGGTGGTGCAACCGACGCTGGCAGCCGAGGTCGGTGGGCAAATTGATGACGGTCTCGATACGCAGAGCACGGCCATCCTTGAGGTACTGCTTGATCCGAGAGTGCTTGTAGAAGACGTTGAGGGCGACGGCCTGCACAGAACGATCGATCGCCGTCTTGAAGACGCCCTCCGTATTGCGCTGGACCCGCCGATCGAAGATGATCTCGACGTGCTCAGGACGTCCAAGATCGATGTTGTCAGCTACCAGCGCCTCAAAGAAGGCTCGGGCGTGGCGCGGAGCACCTAAGACGATGGTGCGCGAAACCTCGATTTGACGCATGGACAACTCCCACCAGTAGCCGGCTCTGCGATCCGCATCAGTGAGTGGTAGCGGGATGACGGCCATCCAGTGCTCGAAGAACCGAGTGAGATCGTCGTCGCTGAGCTGGTCACAGAGTGCCTGTAGTCCCTGCGAGTCCTCAGTGGAAGCGAACCCATTGGAGAGCTCAGTGAACGCTATGCCGGCTTTCGAGCTTGCCGTTTGGCCCACTCGTGTCCGTTGACCTAGACCTTGATCGGATACGGGAAGTACGCGCAGATCTTTACTTGATCCGTCAACTACACATTCAAGTGACGTAGCGAGCAAGTTTCGCGTCGTCCATCCCTTCCATCCACTGGCTGGGCAGGAGTTCGAGGTGGTAGGATACGCGCACACATGGGGCCAGCACCGGGTCTTGTTCCGTAAGGCGGGAGACGAGCACGTGTGTTCATTGCCGGCCCGTTGGACTGACCTGGTCGACCCGGATCCGTTCGTCGTCCTGTCGGCAGGTCGTTCGTTGGCTCGGGTCGAGGATCTGCTGACGCTGGCCGGGGTGGTCAAGGAGTGGGGTCAGGCAAGGTGTAAAGTTGATTCTGCCGTATCGTAAAGGTAATTATGCCGAGCTATGGTGTGCATAGCGTGGCAGTAAGCGTCGTAATATGCGGAATATGCTGGATATCCAGCGGTATTGCCTCCCGTAGCTTTGTATAAATACGGCATAATATACTTAACAAATACCAGGAGGTGCTGTCGTGACGAGATCACAGCCCGACGACCTCAAGCTTGTCACCCTTCGTCGGCACCACGCGCTCAACCCCAGACCCGAGGCGGTAACCGACCCTGCCTTCGTCGCCGGTGACCCGTTCTTCGATGCCCGCGATCTGGTCCAGGTCAAGTACGAGATGCTCCGCCGTGCTCGCCGAGACGGCCAGTCGGTTGGTCGGGCGGCTACCGCTTTCGGTTTCTCTCGACCCTCCTTCTATCAAGCTCAAGCGCTCTTCGAGTTCGCCGGTCTCCCCGGTCTCATTCCCCAACGGCCTGGACCGAGGCGCGCGCACAAGCTGTCCGAAGAGGTGGTGGACCTGCTGGAGAAAGCGTTGACGAACGGCGCCTCGCTCAACGCCAACCAACTGGCTGATCTGTTGTTACAGCAGAGGGGCCTTGTCGTGCATCCTCGGAGCATCGAGCGAGCGCTGGCGCGTCGTGCAAAAAGGGGGCTCCAGTGATGAAGACGTGTTTCCCGCTGATCAGAGATGGATTGACCGAAGGCTACGAGGCGTTGCGGGGTCAAGCCACCGGCCGACAGTCTGGCCGGGTCTTCGCGGAGGCAAGCACGTGGTCGGGTGCCTTCTTGCCCAGAGGCATGTCGCTGCTCTTGGGGTCCGGGCTCCCTGCCTGGATAGCTATGTGGACCCACCTGGTGAGTGCACCACTCCCGCTGGTACCGCGCCCACATCACGAGGATCCAGCACCCTCGACGTGCCACGGTACGGCCTTGGCGGTCGTGCTGGCAGACATGGCACTGAACAGCCTGAGGAGGTGTGAAGCGTGAACCCCGATGTCCATCAAAAAGTGACTGCTTCTCATCTCACGCGTCAGGCGTACCTCTACGTCCGCCAATCGACGCTGCGTCAGGTGATCGAGAACACCGAAAGCACCAAACGCCAGTATGCCCTCCGAGAGCGAGCGGTGGCCTTGGGATGGCCGCTGGAGCGTGTTGTAATCATAGACTCCGACCTTGGTCAATCGGGAGCGTCCAGCGATCGCCAGGGATTCCAGAAGCTGGTCGCGGCCGTGGGCCTGGGCGAGGTCGGCATCGTGCTGGGACTCGAGGTGTCGCGTCTGGCTCGCAGCTCAGTCGAGTGGCATCGGCTCCTCGAGATCTGCGCGCTGACCGACACGCTCATCCTCGACGAGGACGGTCTCTATAACCCGAGCCATTTCAACGATCGGCTGCTGCTCGGCCTGAAGGGCACCATGAGTGAAGCCGAGCTCCATGTTCTGCGAGCTCGCCTCAGAGGTGGCGTCCTCAACAAGGCCGGCCGTGGCGAGCTGCGCACCCCATTGCCGACCGGCTTCGTGTATGTGGCGGACGGTACTGTGACCTTAGACCCCGACCAACAAGTGCAGCAGGCACTGCACACGTTCTTCGCCACCTTTCGACGGACGGGATCTGCACTTGCCACCGTGCGCGGATTCCGGGAACAGGGCCTGCTCCTACCGCGACGACTCCGGACCGGGCCGCAGAAGGGCGATCTGGTCTGGACTCCCCTGTCACAGGATCAAGCGCTTGGCATCCTCAAGAACCCGCGATACGCCGGGGCCTTTGCCTACGGCCGCCGACAGGCCGGAGGAGTGCGCGCCGGATGCCGCTGGCCCCAGCTTCGTCCGCGCGAGCAGTGGCATGCCCTGCTGCCCGATATCCACCCCGGCTACATCTCCTGGTCTGAGTACGAGAGCAACCTACGCCGCCTTCGAGATAACGCCCAAGCGCAGGGGCAGGAGCGACGCAACGGGCCGCCCCGCGAAGGTCCGGCACTCCTTCAGGGGCTCGTCATCTGTGGCCACTGCGGCGAGCGTATGTCAGTCCGCTATAAGGGCCGCGGTGATCAGCTCCGCCCCGTCTACGTTTGTCAGCGCCAACGCTCCCAGTACGCCGGCTCGGTATGCCAGCAGGTACCAGGTATCGGCCTCGATAAGGCTATAGGCGAACTCCTTCTGGAGGCGGTCACTCCACTGGCTCTTGAGGTCGCCTTAGCGGTACAGCAGGAGCTCGACGACCGTGCCGAGCAGGTGGACCGACTGCGCCGGCAACAGATTGAGCGAGCGCGCTATGAGGCTGACCTCGCTCAGCGTCGCTACCTTCGAGTCGACCCTGACAACCGTCTCGTAGCCGACTCCCTGGAAGCCGATTGGAACCGGAAACTGCGTGGGCTGGCGGCGGCTCAGGAGGAATACGAGCGTGAGCGCCAGGCCAAGGTTGCCCTCGACCAGCAAGGACGCCAGCAGATCCTGGACCTCGCCACCGACTTCCCGCGCCTGTGGGCAGATCCTCATGTTCCTCATCGCGAGCGCAAGCGGATCGTCCGCTTGCTGCTTGAGGACGTCACTCTCCGCAAGCAGGAACAGATCGCCGCCGACGTGCGTTTCAAGGGTGGCGCCACTCGAACCTTGACCTTGCCCATCCCGCTGAAGTCATGGCAGCTGACTCAGGCTGACCGCCTAGTGGTGGAGGAGGTTGACCGACTACTGGATCACTACACCGATGGCGAGATCGCGACAATCTTAAACGAGCGTGGTGTGCGACCCAAGAAGGCGCCTGCCTTCACTGGCCGCATCGTGCGTAGCTTGCGCCGCAGCTACGGTCTGACCGACCGCTACACCCGGCTCCGGCAACGCGGCCTGCTGTCTATCCAGGATATCGCTGCCCAGCTGGACATTTGCGTCCACACGGCGAGGCAGTGGCAGCATAGCGGCCTTCTCAAGGGCTACGCCTACGACGACCATGGTGGCCGACTCTTCGAGCCTCCGATGAGTGTCCTTTCAAAATGGGACTGGCAGCGCACGCGTCGTAAACGGCAATTCCTTTCGATTAAACACACGGAGGTGCAGTCGGATGCGTAGCTCTTTATGAATCCGGGACCAAAGTCGTCGTCCCATACATAGACGTAATAGCAGGTGACTCTGCGGTCCGTCTTGTCGAAGGAGAACTGAGGTGCAAGAGTCGGGTCTGTGTCTCGTTTGCGGGCGATGAATACCCGCTGGAACTCTTGCGCCACACCGATCGCCGCTATCTGGGAACGTCCCGAGGCAGCGGCCTTCTTCAGATAGGGATCCATCACCTTGATCTTGCGATCGTCTTTGGCGAACGGCACCCAGGGAATACCGTTTTCGTGAGCGAACGATTGCATGGCGTTGCGGAATCTGACCCCAATCTTCTGTAACAGTGCCGGCGAAGCGATGGGCATGCCGAGATAGCTGTTCAGAAAGCTATTCACCTGGCCACCAACCTGCAGGTTTGGGACATAGGCGTTCAGGTAAATCCGGTCCAGTGAGTCGATGTCGAGCGTCACGTGAGTGTCCAGGATATCGTTCACGGTGACCACGTTTGACTTTCGAAACCGCGAGGGCACAGCCATCCTCCTCAGCAACGGCATGGGATGGACTAAGCTACAACGCGGACGAGGAGCGCCACAGCTAGGCGGTCAGAGGCGCAGCCTCATTGGAGGGAGGACAGCACCACGCTCGTCCAGGCGGTCCTCACGTCGATGTCTCGGGAAAGCCAGCGAGGCATGTAGCCTACGGCGCATTAAGTTACATCTCACCTGGCTGGCTCACTGGGAGTGCGGTCAGTTCATTCCGTTCCAATGCGGTCATTCCCGCCATGTTAGAAGCAAATGCCCAAACCAGAAATTTAGCGCTGGCCACCAGTGGGAGTCAATCCCGTCCCGCGCGGACACATTGACGGCGACGACGGTCCGTGGTTCTTATTGCAGGGTGAAATTCCCCTTCGCTAGCAGACTCCCGTCGGTCTGGTAGAAGGCCAGAGTGTAGCTGCCTGGCGCCGTGATGCCCAGTCCGGTCATAGCGTCCCACGGAACTGCATTCCCAATCAGATTATCTTGCGGGCTCGTTAGATTCAGGGTCTGGTCGTAGACGTTGGTCTGGGTTCCGCCAGCCCCGTTCTTGGCGTACACCATCTTGACTTGTAGAGCACTGGGGACCTGGGAAAACTGGGCGATGTACGCGAACCGCTGGTTTCCAACGGTGAGCGTGCTCTGACGGTCCCAGATATGAAGACCGTCATGCAAGCCCTGGCCGAAGATGACCTGGCCGCTGCTAGGCTGGTCAGGCGGGGATGTTGGGACAGGAGTCGCAGTGGGAGCGGCATAGTGGGCACTTGGCTGCTTTGGTACCAGTCGCCCTCCAGAAACCACTTTGTAAAGCCAGTTGCAATCTGAATCTGCAACGGCGAGCCAGGTGCTCTTGCCCCTCATCGCAACGTACCCAAAGCCATGGGTGCCGTACCGCTTGACGATGTAACGATTGGTGGGGGCACTCTGTTTGCTTACCCCGATTAGCCACGCCGATGGCGTGGACCCGCAGTTAAAAGCCCAGGCTACCCCCACTCCTGTTGGTGGGTCGTAAACGTGTGAGTTCCAGCCCCTGCACCTTGCTGCTGAGCCAGTACCTTAACCGATGCTCCTCCGCAACCTGTGCCTAGGAGACACGTGCCGATTGCTATAACGACCAAGATGCTTCTGCTCATCTTGTCCCCTCCTCTTGTGGGTTGAAGTCACCGGATTCCTCGACCCCGCATATGGCTGCGGGCGTCTACGGCTCGCACGTCTCGTAGAGGAGCAAGCCTTTGCCCTTCGTTTGTCGCGCTCATCGAGATAGGTCAGACTCCGCCGTCACCCCCTCAGCACATGCCTTGGCGGCCTTGGTCCTCAGGTCTTCAATATGCTCACAGTCTGGCTTATGCAGCATGAGATTAGGAACGTTAACGACGAAGCCTTCGGGGTGCTCACCAACCCATTCCTTGAACTCCGCGTCTTGGTTATGAAAGATGGTCGGTAGGGGCATCGTGTTTTTCCTTTCCTGCTTTCTGCGTCTTTTCGTTCGGCAGGCGATTCTCCTCGTCTGATGCCACCCCGCGACTCGTCTCCGTAAGCGGCTGTTTTCCTAACCGTCAGTTATAGGCGACATTGACACGAGCAAGGCTTAAGGTCGATGGGTGAAGCGCACAAGCATACCGAATTCGCCAAGGGTTCTTGGGATTTCACTTTGGTGGCATCCATCTTCCTCCAAGGGAACTCGTGACGGGGTTGGCTCGGCGCAGCCCTTAATGTCTGGTAGCCCAGACATGCCACGAACACTCGCTGTTCATTTCGAGGTGGATGTGCTTTCCACCCTGGTACTCCCAACTGGACCCATGGCCTTTCTTTGCGAGTCTATTGGCAGCGGTATCGAGAGGGGTCGAGCCTTGCCAAACGTAGATTATGAAATTGCCTCGGCCTCCCATGCCACTCGAGGCGCAGTTGAACGTGTAGCTGATTTTCCATTGGTTCGGTGCAGTAAATGGACGGCTGGACTTGACGCCATTGCCTGTTACGTTGATAAGTGTGTTGCCCGCGTTGACTGGGCCAACGATGGTCAGGGTCAGCAGTGAAGCGGCAGCGATAGCAGCGATGAAACGTTTCATGACTCGTACTTTCCCTTCGAGGGGCTGAAAGCGGTGATTCGTGGCCCTGGTGGGCGATTACTGAACGGTAATGAGGTTTGGATAGGTGATATATTAGCGCTCCTGTATCCGTGGCGTACTGTGTCCATCCTGGCGTGTCTACTGTCACCATGAGGCTATAGGGGCCCGTCTGATTTCCTATCGCCGCAGAGGTACTGAACTGTCGGGTCGGGATTGAGCGCCCGGTTGAATCCACGGCATCGCATCGTGGTTGGGTTCGTTGCATTTCGTCCCGTCTGAGCCGAGCAGCGTACCCCCGAGCCGCACCTGAATGGCGGAACACGTATTTTTGGTGATGCTGTACGTCAGTACCAGTGATTGCCCGGCAGAGACTGGGTTTGGGCTCGCGGAGACTCCGGTCCAGACAATCGAAGGTGCGCCCTCAGGCGTGCACGTGGAACTCTGGTTCGATGTGGTGGTGTAGCGCCTGACGGTAACCGGCGGGTCACGGGCAGAGCCTTCGCTCCAGGTAATCTGAAACGTAGTCGTTGGTGACCGAATTTCGAACCCTATCCAGCCTGCACACATGGCACCGTTGTTGCGGTGCTCGTCGCTCGTATCGGAGTCGGGAGCGCGGTGCGTCTGTTGTCCGAGCCTCTGTTCTCGGAGACGCTGGCCGAGGAGCGGCGCCGCACCTAGCAACGGCGACCGTCAAACGCGAGGGAAACGGCGATGACAATGCCGGGTGCTTATTTGATTTTTCATGATTCCAGCTTTCTATCGGGCGAGGGTTATTTCCAACTGGCAGGGGGCGGGAAGGATATGGTCCGCCCTCTGCATACGTCAGCACATCGCTGTTTACCCTACGGGCGTCGGAATGCGTGGAGGTGCTGGCACAGGTGTTGGCTCGACCTGCCTGACTTGGTCAACTGATGGCGGTGGGCTTTTTGCCTTGCGCTCGTTGTTCAAATGCCAATCGACAGCCATCATGACGGAGAACACGCCCATTAGCACCCCGAACATCACCAGACTGCTGAAGCCGTTGACGGCTCCTCCGAGGATTGAGATGAAGGCGGCGAGGCCAAGGATAATGGCCGAGGTCAGCCGCAATGTGAAGGCGCATATGCCCCCCGCCAGGCACAGAGCAGCAGTGAATAGCCCCACTGCTCCGCCGGACTGGTAGCCGCCATTGTGAATCGCACTCCCACCGATTCCGACGATGAGCGAGAAAAGGAAAGTGGTAATGGCAAGGATGATGCTGAGAACTCCGGCTGCGACTTTCATGATTTGCCCTCCATTGGGCGCGGAGCAAGTACGCCTCACATATGCCGTACTTGGCTCAGGTGTTTGTTGCAGGCGCGGACGTTCTGAACCCACCCCGCAGCGGGCCATAGTAGAAGCCGGGTTCCGAGTGGACGTCCTCCCTTGAGAGCCGCATAATGACACGACCCCACGACCAGCCATCCGGCTTGCCGAGACACCCTTCTACTGCTCACACTACGGTACGGAACCCGCATATGCTATCGGTCGCGGGGTTGATTTATTGAGCCTCTGGGCCTTAGACGTCGGCACATGCAACCGCAGTTTTGGTGCGAGATTGGTGGCTACTGACAGAGCTTTGCAGGCGGTCATAACAGCCTCGATCAGGAGCAAGCTCGGCGATCACGGAGATATTGATGGAACTCAGTGCCGCCCGGTTTGACCCGTTCGGTTGCCGCCCGAGGAGGAGGAGAAACCAACAGGGCTCGCGCCAGAAGCATCGCTGTCTTGTTCTACCTAAATGGCAAGGGCGTGAATCAAGCCGAAGCAGATGCCGTGGCTGCCGCTGCTGAGCCGCCTTTGGGGAGTGTCCGCAATGGCGTGTGTACGTTCGGACCAGGAGCGGCAGTTGCGGCTCAAACTAGCGGAACCTTTTCGACGGGAGGCATCATCCATGAGCTACTGCACCCCAAGGTGCCGCACCACGGGCCAGTGTTCCGTGCATTGCTATCCACGTGCCTCAAGGGTGACGATACTCGTGATTCTGTGAGCCCCCGGGTCATGGAAAGGCGCTGAGGTGTCGAGGCTCCAATCCTGGTTACTGGCTCTCTCGAAGATCTATTGTTCGCAAAGAAGAATTCGACGTTGGAAGCATCCAATTCGATTATGGTCAGGCTCATCTCGTCGTAAGAGACTGCGTACCCACCTCGTGAGTCAACCATATCGGGAGCGATACATTCCCAAAAGAATTGAGCAATCTGCTCCCGGTATCTAATTCGGGTCCCCTGTAAAAATCGGGGGGTGCGGCGAGAGAACACCTTGAATTGGAAAATCGAATAGTTGTTGGGGTGGGGTTGAACGCGGTGCCTGTTGAATGAGTCGAGATAGTTCATTCAATAGGCAATTCGACAGTTGATGCAGTCATATTGGCGGACGCTTGGACCTCAAGCCAAGCTGTGAAACCATCCAGTCGACCAATCGCTTGAAACATAGCTTCAATTATCTCGCTCCGAAGCCGAGGATCCCCTTGGCCGGCGATGACCATGCCTAACAGTTGGATTCCCGTTATCAGACAATGTTCCCTATCCACGCAGTACGCGATCATCTGGTCCGGAAAGGCGTCTTATGTTCGAGCGAATGGGTGAATGTTTCGGTACGCGTTGGCTACCAAAATGCCCTTAGGCGGCACTTTGTCTCCTTCGTATTTTTCGGCAACTCACTTTTCCAGCTGTGCTGCGTCTCCCTCACCGGCACTTTTGGAAAGCCCCTTTGCCTCGAGCACAGCGGTTCGAGGGCCACCGGTCACTATAAGGTCAGCCCTGTTACGTGCACGCTTTGCCACGCTGAGTCCTAACTCACCGAAAGCTCGCGCAACCGCTGTCTCGAAACTGATTCCAGTGTCAGTGACGAGTGCCTTCCAAGCTTGATGACCATATAGGGCCAGCTTTTTGGCATCGAGCTCGTTAAGCGCAGCGCCAACCTTCTGCTCTTCCAATGCAACTTCGGCCACTACAGCCGGCTCGCCGGGAAGCAGAATGTCTTCTAACCAAGCGGGTGTTCTTTGCCGAGATCGCTTTCCAGAGCCGAAACTAGGGTCTCCACCGATTGGAAAAAAGCTCGGTGCTGCTCGAGGAATTGCGTGTCATGTGGGAGAAATCCAGAGTCTGCTTCGGCTTGAGCAGGGCCAGGAAGAAGGACTAGATTCCCACTCCCGATCTTCCAGATGCCGGCCACAGGTTTGTCGGTTCCCTCGATGTAGAACAGTGGCTCGGGCACCTCGCCGCGAAGGAACGCGCGGTAAACGAGAATCTCACGATTTGCTTGCCAAAACTCGGAAAAAGCCTGAGTGCCGCCAGCAAAGCGGATCCGTTCTCCACGTCCGTCCTCCGGTACAGCGTCCGAAATCGGTAGCAAGCCCCAGATCTGACGAGCGTTGAGTCGGACATTCTTCACCTTGCCGCTGGCCCCCACGTACGATTCCTCGACCTTGAAATATCATACCTCTGGACTTGGCGTGATAACTACGACCGTGCGACCCGACTCGAGAAATTCCTGTATCTCAACTGCTCGGCGGCTATAGTCGCGATTGAATATGGCGGACTCACGATCGCCCAACTGCGGGCGACCTTTATAGGTAGACGACGGGTAGTACCCCGGAATGATCGCGTTCAGATCGATGATCGCGCGATCAAAGTCGTGCAGTGAGGTGGTGGAGCTAAAGCTTTCCAGGGTGACGTCCGGCGACTGCAGTTCAGCTGCTTGGTAGTCCTGTCGCTTGAGTCCTACAAGCGCGATTGTTCTCACCGTTTGCTCCCATCTTTTTAGGACAGATAGCTTCACACATCCAAGTGTGACGCGGATGCCGCTTTACGCGTGCACCGCACACCGTCATGAGGCCCTGAGAGTGGTGGACACTGGCCGGGTCTTCGTTACGAACAAAACGGATGACGGTGCCGGCGAGCTGGGGCGCCACGCAACCATCTGATGAACTCCGGTTTCGTGCTCAAGGAGAGCGAAACCTCCTTTACCCTCAACGACCGTGGCAAAACTTGTACTTTTGTCCCGAGCCGCAAGGACATCGCTCATTTCGGCCGATCTTCGGCTGTCTCGCGTTCGGTGGAGGTTGCAGAGGCTGCGGCACCAAGCTGAATCCCGTTGAGGCTGTCGAGTCAAGATCGATGACCCAGCCCCGCAGAGTGGAGCCGCCGATCATGTGAGCTTCGCCGGCGTGCAGACCAGTCTCCGAGATCTCGAGCAATCTTCCCTTACGCCAGAGCTTTCCCGTAATGACGAGAGGGTCCGGCTCGGTGTTCAGCGTGAAGCTTATCGATCTTGGAGCGCTGCGCACCATAAGGATCCAACCGTTGAATTCGACGTCCCAGGGAAGAGGGACGTGCGAGACCCATTCGTTTTCAACGATCGACACCAGGAGGTGGTCATCTCTGTCGTATAGATCGAGGGATAAGAGCAGCACCGAACCATCGACCAACCGTGTCGACAACAGTGGCTCGTTATCCACACGGATGAGCGGGCCCGCTTCAACGTCGAGAAGGAACCCTCCCAGGCGAACATTCGGGTGTCGTTGCCGGACTGTTAGGGGCCCTTTGGCTAGTCCATCAGTGGTGTTTCGTGGAGAAGCTTTCGCTTCCCGTTGCTGGACCTGACTGATCAGGCCACGGGTCGCCTCGTCGTGATGGTTGGGACAGAGCACCATCATGTCTGCGGGCCGGAAATGAGGTTCGACTTCATAAGGAATGATCTGGTGATATTCGAAGATCGGTCTGCCGCAGATGCAGCAGCCGTAACCCGCCTCTTGTCTGAGGATGCGCTTTACGGGAAGCGGAACGGGAGGTCTCTGTGCCGAAGACATGCTGAGATAAGTATCAGTGCCAGAGGATTACTTCTGCGCAAGCACACGCATCATCGAGTCATGCGCATCGTCTTCGGTCAAGTGCTCGTAGTTGGCTGCGATAACTTGTTGAGAGGCACGAGCAATCATTGACAATTGGGATTGGATTCATGCCCCCGCGCAGCATCTCAGTCATCCATGAATGGCGAAGCAGATGGGGATGCACGGGTCTTTCAAATCGAGCTCGCTCCGCAATCCCACGAATCAGCTGCGCAATTCTGTAACCGCCGAAAGGTGCATAGTCGCGCCACTTCGTTCAGCCGGAGTCCACAGTCGCCAAAGATTCGAATGATGATCTTGTCGCGATCTGTTGCGGCCGCCGCTTCTAGCCGGTCGATCTCGGCTCGGCTGAGCACTCACTAACCATAGTTCGTTCCCTGATCTATTGAATGGTTAGGCCTTTTCGAAACGCTCGGCTTTATGCGCGATCTTCGCCGTTCAAGGACGGTTTTCGCCGGGAGCCAGTTTCTTAATTCTGGACGGCGGTACCAGACATGGAGCTGGAATGTTTCGAAGAGATTCTGAAATGTAGCCGCCCGCAAGCGTCGCGAGATTGTGGCCCTTGGAGCGCGTTGATTTTGTGAGCTTCGCGCGCTTGTGTGAAGTCGATTGGGCACTCTCCTCCCGGGAGGCGAATGTGCTCGGCAAGACCGACCCGCAACTGGAACTGCTGGACGCTGGAGAGGTGTGCGGACACCTCATCAAGGAAGGGTCATTCTTTAGCCACGTCGCGAGGCTCGGTGATCGGCTCTTTGCTGACGAAAACTTCGCCGATCTGTACGACGCGAAGCGCGGCCGATACTCTGTGCCGCCGTCATTGCTCGCCAAGATCCAGCTCCTGCAATCGTTTGAGGGCACGAGCGACCGCGAGACGCTGGAGCGTGTGCGCTGCGATCTTCGTTGGAAGGTGGCATTGGGTCTGTCGCTGACGGACGAAGGATTTGACTTCATGTGCTGACGTACTTCCGAGACCGCCTGCGCCGGTCGGAGCGACCCCGTCGGGTATTCGAGCGATTCAAGGAGATCGCCAGCGAGTCGGGACTGTTGACCAAGCGGCAAGTGCGGGTAGTCGACTCGACACCAGTCCTGTCTGCGGTGCAAACGCAGGACACCGTGACCCTGATCCGAGGGGCGCTGCGCCGGCTTCTGGCAACATTGGGCGCCGAGCAGGCGGACGCGCAGCGGGAGATCGAGGAGGCACTCACTCGTAAGGACTATGGCCAGGTGGCCAAGCGGGTGATCGATTGGGATGACCAGGAGGCGCGGATAGCGCTGGTGGACGAGTTGGTGCTTGATGTACGAGCAGCGCTGCGGATCCTGGAGAGCTACACCATCTCGGCAGTGGCCCGCGGTCAAGCGGAACTACTGGCAACGGTTGTTAGGCAAGATGTGGAGTTGGACGAGGAGCGACAGCGATTCCGAATCAGGCGGGGCGTGGCCAGAGACCGAATCATCTCAACGGTTGACACCGAGGCACGTCATGGACGGAAGTCAAAGCGAGCGTTATTCGACGGGTTCAAGGCTCATGTGGCTGCGGAGCCGGAGAGCGAGATCATCACCGAAGTACAGGTTGCGCCGGCAAATGTACCGGAGATGGCGGTCGTACCGGCGATTCTTCCTGAGTTGACAGAACAGCCTGAGATCACGGTGATTGGAGACGCGGCCTACGGATCGGGCCCAGCTCGCGAGGCGTTTGCTCAGACGGGTGTGACACTGATTGCCAAGGCGCCTCCGGATCGGAACAGCTTCGGTGGCTTTCCCAAGGGTGCCTTCCGCATCGATCTCACTCAGGGAACGACCACCTGTTCCGCTGGAACACGGCGACGCACTCCAGGCGTCGGGTCGGCGTTACGCGCTTCCACTTCCCTGCAGCTGTTTGTGCTCGATGCCCGCTTCGCTCGAATTGCACGTCTTCACCACGCGGTCGCGCGGTGAGCGTCGGCCCGCACGAGTTCCTTCTGGCCCAAGCGCGAGCTCTTCAGCGGACCGAGGAGTTCAAGGTGCAGTACCGAACCCAGCGGCCACGTGTTGAGCGGGCCATCTACCGGCTGATGCGCCGAGGCGGTCGTAAGGCGCGCTATCGGGGCGTGCAACGGGTGGGAGAGCAGATGGACCTCAAGGCGGCAGCGGGGAACTTCGCGACGATGACCGGAGCAGGGCTGGTGTGGACCGGTCCGGATGGTTGAGGGCGAGCATAGAGCTCCCTTTGCCACTCGTCGGAGCTCCCAGAACACTGCCACGGGCTGATCGGGTCCCGATGACGGCTGGCCATTTATCTACATCCAAGAACGAAACCGTCTGGGCTGGGTATTTACGTCCAGCACGTGCGCTCAAACCCTACTCTTCAACAGCGCCCTTGGCCGTCGTACCCGAATCCAGAGCGGTCTCGAGTCCCACTGATCTACGTCGGCGACACGATGGCCCCTACCGCGTAAACGCCCCCCTTGAGGGCGAGATCGACGGCTATGTCAGCGCCCCTATGGTGGCCGACTGGCAGCGACTGCGGGCCTAGGGGGTAAGTTCGGAATTCGCCGTCAGTTGTCAGACTGCTGAGCCTGCGTTGCCGTCCTACTCCTTTTTTCGCTTCTCAACCGGGCTCGAGCGAGCCCTTCGACGCGGCACTGCTCAACGACCAAAGCCTTGCATCGATCACGCCGGCGAACATCATCAGTTCGCGATCAAATCCACGAGCTGGCTCTTCGTCGAGACCGTCCAACAGAAACTGCGCGTTCCTGCAGTCGCGGGTTGGGTATGCTTCGAAAACACCCCTGGCCGCTCGTCTGTCCTGTGCGTTAGTTCCGCGACTTCCTCGCAGCTCAGCGACCTTTGCTCGAAGCGTGCGGTGCGCTTGTTAGGCGTGATGAACGGTGTAAATGACAGTGGGCGGCACAGCCCCGTAGTCATCCCAGGTTATCTGGGTCGGTCCATAGGGGTCGTAGGCACAGCCTAGCCAACCGCCGCGCGAGTCGCCAGGTGCCAACTCTGCATCCTGAAGTTCAGCGTTTGCATACGGATTCGATAGGATGACGTCGGTATCATGGTTTTGATTTCTTTGATCGAGGCATTCGAAGTCAGACGTACTGAATGAGTGGGCAGAAGATCCGGAATTCGAAACCTTTACATAGAACACCAACAGATCCCAGCCAGAAGGCAAACTGTTCATCCCGTTTGAATCTGCCACTTCGTTTGGATTGGAGATCTGCACCGACATCCCGGTACTTGGATCAGATGCATTGTGGTTTTGGTCAAACCTGACTCCTGGAGTCGCGGTGGGTGCAGGCGTAGCCGTGGGTGCAGGTGTAGAAGATGGTGCAGGTGTAGACGATGGTGCAGGTGTAGAGCCCGAGGCAACTGTGGGCACGGCTGTGGGTGTTGCTGATGCCGCCTGAACCTTCAGAAATCTCACGTTTAGCTCCGGAATCGTATTTGTACCTCCAATCGTCGTGGTGTAGGAGTACGGCCCCACCACTCCTCCCCAAATCTTGACAATACTTCCTTTGTATACGTTTCGAGCGGCACTGGGTTCCACGTCCACCCAAACCTCGTTTGTCCAAACCCCATCACCCTCGTTTTTGACGGAGAGAATGAAGTGGTTGTTTCCAGTGTTTGAATCAAACTGGAATACCTGCCCAGTGAACGTGAGAACTGTACCCGCGAGGGCACTGGGCGCCTTATCGAGTTGTGCGTAGGGAATAACTTTAGCCCTGCCCATGAATTGCGAAGGAGTTTCGGTAGGAGTAGCCGTGGGTGACAACAGCGAGCCTCCGCTGCACCCCGCTAACGTGACCACGCCCGTAAACAGAAGAACCAGGAAAGCGACCAGGTTCGGCAGCGACTGAACGAGCCTCACTTAACAGCCCTCTCCGATGGCCTTTGGCGTCCAGTCGAGAGGTGTGTCCCTCTAGGAATGTACGTCGTCATCCATCTAGCATACTCCTGTGAGCAAATTGACTCAAACCTAATCAATATTGACGAACAAGATCAGCTGTTGACGACGCGAAGAGTCTGGCGACGTATGCCTCTCACGACAGTCATGCCGCGCGCAAAACTGTTGCTTCAGGACTCACGCCTACGTGGCCAGAGCTATCTGGCTCGTTACGCTCACTTCCGGGTCTCTTTTCACATGTCACACCTAAGTTGGTGGCAGAATGATCCCCCATGGACTCGTTAGGAACACATGCTCCCATGCAGGCTTCAGCCTTGCCCTAGGACGCGTTCGCCCGCATGATTTTCATTGATCCTGCCTGACGGGTTCTCTCGATTGTTTCGAAGGGCTCCAAACCTAGCAGCTCAGCATCGAGGATCTCTACAGGTCGCTCGACCTCTTGTCAATCCCTGGCCCGATCCCCTTCTGAGATAGCAGATCCTCCACGTCAACCACATCGACGGCTTGATTATGAGCCGTATCGAAGCGGGTGTCGCGAAACGAAGCTGGGAATACGTCCGCTTCGAATTCTTCGATTCAGAGGCGCAGAGGTCGACGAGACTGTCAAGCCTCAGATGCCTGCGCTCGAGGAATGGTTCGACCAGGTCAACGAGTTGCACACGTTCAAGCTGCTGATGCTGCCATTTTGGCGTCATGCGCGACATGGAGAACCAGGAGAGAAGTGCAACCCGCGCAGAGGTGGACATCGACGATGTCGAGCGAGCCTTCCGGGCGTTCAACTCGGACTTGGGTGTCCGGCCTATCCGTCACCGACGAGCCGATCGGGTGAAGGCGCATTTACTGCAGTGCATGCTGACCCCATTGCGTAATGTGGCATATGGCTGACTGTTTGGCACCAATGTTGTTCAAAGATCACGACCGAACTGCGGCCGCGGCCAAGCGGCAGAGCGTGGTCGCCCCCGCGGTGCTTTCCGAAGCGGTTTTCGCAAAGGCGCGCACGAAACCGAGCGAGGCCGGATCGCCGGTGCGCAGCTTGGCGATGCTCCTGCAGGACCCGTCCACCACCTGTCGTCAACCAGATGCAATCCGGCAGCCCCGACTTCCCCGCGTTTCCCTCAGCCCACCCAGGACCCGGAGGTTGTGGGGTTTCGTGGCGTACTTCGTGTTCTGTTCGCCCCATGTGTCGGAAGAGGATGAACCGCCCTCGCGATCGTGGCAGGGTAGACCAACGAACCGTTCGATTGGCAATCGGCTCTATGAGGTCTGACACTAAGCCGCATGTATGACGGGTACTGCGACCAGGGTCTCCGGGCTATGCTGAACACGAGGAGTGTGACCAGGACGAGGAGGCGGCGTTATGGCCCTATAGGGACATCTGTTTGGTTACGTAATCGCGATCGCGGGGGAGATGGGAGTGGACCGGTCAGCGTCTGACTTCGGGCCGGCCGTCGACGTCGACGATCGCACAGTGCATTATCTCAGTCGAGCCCAACTGAACAGTAGCTCCTGGAAGCGAAGATGGGAACCGGCCTGCTCGCAAAATCTGGCGAGCCAGCTAAGTTGAGTAGGACTATTGGGACCGCGTGCTAAGTAATACAATCGTTCTCTGCCGAGGACGAAGGGTTCGACGGGCCGAGCTCACCGTCGGGCAGAGGCCGACCACCACTCATCCTTGAATAACCGAGGGTATCGGTCACGACGATATCGCCAGTTTCTCCGCACCTCCTGCTTCAATTTCCACCCTCTGCGACTTGGGCAATCTGGTGATGATGTCGAGGTTGCGATCTAGGTACTCGATAGCCCTACGTCGAAGCTCATCGGGGATGTTGGAAGCTTCGCAGAAGCGTCCGATGACCTCGTCGGTTGCGGGGCCGGAGCGCTCAATATACTCCAGGAGGCATCGGGCCGTAGTTCGCAGCCTCTGCCTCGCGCAGGGCTAGCATCCGTTCTGCTTGGTCAGATCGTAATCAGTCACGTCGTCCACCTCGCTTCTTGTTGCAGTAAATCATGGAATTGCGGAGAACCACCGTTCAATTGGTTCTCTAAGGGCTTCATCACCCATCCGGCCGCACTGGACCGATGTTTTGCCGCTAAAACTCCTCCGCATCGTCCGGAGGGTTTCCGCGCATTTCCTCGACCAGGACTGTCAGTGTGTCGATTGCATGCTCGATGTTGTCCACGTCATATTGCGAATGCTTCTCATAATGGCGGGGGTGCGACTCGAGGTCGCGTATGTAGCTGTCGAAACTCAGAAGCTTCGTAGGAGGGTCCATGAGGAATTGACCTGGGGTTCTGCCCCTTGACCCTACCGAGGCATGCGGCTGGAGTAATTCCGGTGGTATGAAGCCCTCGGGACAAGGTCGTCTTCTCGTAAGAGGGCAGCCTAACCGTGAGGACGGGCTGTGACTGCCAGCACCGGTGGTCGGGCGGTCGGGTAGATGGTATGGCCAATGAAAGTAAATCGCTGTTAGAAGCGCCGCGATGTAGACAAGCCGATGGTGCTGTGCTCACAAAGCAGAAGGCTTGGAACCAACAGGTGCGTGACCCGGAACAGAGTCTTCCCGCGGGCGCTGTCGCAGACACTGTGGGTCACCGGCGTAAAGGCGGGGCCTAACCGTGCGACACGATGTCGCATATGTAGCTGTCGGTGCGACGTGATGTCGCGAGCTGTAGCTGTCGATACTCAGATTACTTCGTAGGAGGGTACATGAGGAATTGACCTGGGGTGCTGCCCCTTGACCCTACCGAGGCATGCGGCTGGAGCAATCTGGTGGTGTGAAGCCCTCGGAACGAGGCCGCTCTCCCATAGTGGTACGGATGCTCCGCGAGGAGTCTTCGCGATCGCCAGCATCGGTGGTCGAGCGGTTGGGTAGATGGTATGGCTAACGTAAGTGAATCGCTGCCAGAAGCGTCGTAATTTATACAAGCCGAAGGTGCTGTGCTTAACAGGCAGAAGGCTTGACACCAAAAGGTACGCGACCCGGAGCAGAACTTCGTCAGGTTATTCTGCCGCAGCCAGCGTGGTCGTCGGCGTATAGGCGAGGCCTAACCGTGCGACATGATGTCGCATATGTAGCTGTCGAAATCATTCATACCAAGGAGGTTGCATGAGGAATTGACCTGGGGTTCTGCCCCCTGACTCTACCGAGGCATGCGGCTGGAGTAATCCGGCGGTGTGAAGCCCTCGGGACAAGGTCGTTTCCCGTAAGGGTACAGGGCTTCCGTGAGGAATGACCTGTGACCGCCAGCACCGGCGGTCGAACGGTCGAGTGGATGGTATGGCCAACACAAGTGAACCGTCATTAGAAGCGTCGTCACTCGCACGAGCCGAAGGTGCTGTGCCTCGAGGCAGAAGGCTCCAACCAAAAGGTACGTGACATGGAGCAGGGCCTGGTTAGGGTTCTGCCGCAGACAAATCAGTCACCGGCGCAGAGACGGAGCCTAACCCATCCGGGTACATATGCGGAACGTGGTAAGCCCGTACTTCTCCCCCCGGGGACAGCGAGCCGCAAGGCAAGCCCACGGAAGTGCGGGTATGGGATCGCGGAGGAAGCGAATGCCGGCCTGTAATGGTCGGATACAGGCCCACATGCCTGGCGCGAAAGCGAGCTGACTTCCGCATGGTCTCCCGTCGCGAGAGAGATTGATTAAGCAGCTGAGGAGGAAAAGCAGATGACGGAGTCTAACAACTCTGGTGCAGCCTCCCACGGGACCGACGCCTGGGACCAGATCGACTGGAAACAGGCACGAAGAACTGTGCGCCGCCTCCAAACGCGTATCGCGAAGGCAACACAGCAAGGCAGGTGGAACAAGGTGCGAGCCCTGCAACGCCTGCTGACCGACTCGTATAGCGGCAAAGCTCTTGCCGTCAAGCGAGTGACGGAGAACCGCGGTAAGAGAACAGCTGGCGTGGACGGGGAAACCTGGACCACACCTCGCCAGAAGATTGCGGCCATACGCCGCCTGCGGCAACGAGGCTACAAGCCCCTGCCGCTTCGGCGAGTGTATATCCCGAAGAAGCACTCCCCAAAACTCAGACCCTTGAGCATCCCGGCTATGCTGGACAGAGCGATGCAGGCACTCTACCTGCAGGCGCTCAGTCCGGTAGCCGAGACCACGGGAGACACGAGCTCCTACGGGTTTCGACCCAAACGATCCACCGCCGACGCTATAGCAAAGTGCTTTATCCTGCTCAGCAAGAAGCACTCGGCGAAGTGGGTTCTGGAGGGCGACATCCGCTCGTGCTTCGACCGGTTCAGCCATGAGTGGCTGTTGGCGAACGTGCCAATGGACCGACTCATCCTTAGGAAGTGGCTGAAGGCCGGGTTTATGGACAAACGAACCCTGAAGCCGTCGACCTACGGTACGCCGCAAGGCGGTATCATGACGCCTCAAACACAATAGCGAACTTCGAGTTCGATGTCGCTCTGCAGTACCGTCGAGGGGAGAGGCTCTTCCGGAAGCCGCGCGGGGAGACGGTGACGAAGAATGACATAAGAGGTAATATGTAAATGTCATGCCAGAGAGACGACGGGCACGCGCGGACGAGGTGGCCGAGATGGTCAACACGGCGGCTGGCCTGTTGGCTGGCGGAGCCGACGACATTGGTGCCACGCGAGAACTGGCGCGTCAGCACCGCCTTTCGGAACGCCAGGCACGCCGGTACGTCGCGCGGGCCAGGCGCGAGGGGGTGCGTGAAGTGCCGGGAGCGAAGGTCGTGTTCAGTGTCAAGTTATCGGTCGCCTTGACCCACCGTGTGCGGCAGGCGGCAAAGGCGAGCCGTCAGAGCATTTCAGAACTTGTTTCGCAGGCTCTATCAGAGTTCCTGGGTCGTCAAGGGGGCGGCGGTGCGTAGCCGGGAGGTGAGCACAGAGGCAGTGAAGCAGGGCCAATGAGTCGGCCACGTCGCGTCCTCTTGTTCACGTTCTCTGTCCGATTCGTCGCTCATATTTCGAAGTTCATCGGGTGGGGGCTCTGGGCCATTCTGAATAGTTGTTCCTCTCTGAAAACTGCGGGACGCGCGGCCAACGACCAATACTGTGCTAACAACGGAGTCACACACATGATGGGATGCAAACTAGGCAGACATGGTTGACGAATCATCTGAGTCGATCGAAGTTCACTAGAACTAGCGCTATCGTGAGTCATACTTGACATACCTCCTGCCACCCTCCCGTCGGCGTTGGCCAACAATCATCGGGCGCACTCTGACGGCGGCTCACTCTGGCGCGACAACAGGATGGTATTTGCCTCTCCCACAGGAACGCCGCTTGACGGCTCTAATGCTTACCACCAGTTTCAAGCGGCGCTGACGGGGGCTCATCTTCCCCACTTGGGGCTTCACGATTTGCGGCATACGGCGGCCACACTGATGCTGGTTGAGGGAACTCATCCGCTACGAGGCAGCCAACAAGCTGGACGCTGCCTTCAGCCGAGTGAAAGTAGCCCACAGCTGACGGCACTTGTTACATTTTCATCTACATATTCGGGCTGGGCTGCCCAATCCACCCGTCGCTGGACGAGTGATTTCTGGCATATTCATGCTAGAAAAGTGTGGCTCCGGCGGCAGGACTCGAACCTACGACCAAGCGGTTAACAGCCGCCCGCTCTACCAACTGAGCTACGCCGGAACGCAAAAACGTCGCGGGAACATGTGAACATCCCCTGACGTCCCAGTATATCGAGATACCGGACAGGGCTCCAACAATTCCTTCCCACTTAGATCTCGAGCTCCGGAGCCAAGCCGGCCACAGCTTTAGCTAGATCTCGAGCCTTGCACGCAAGCCGGCCACAGTCGCTCCCTCTGCCCGGTTTGAGCTACGACGTTTTCGCGTACGAAATCAGGTTAACACCCTATATCCAGCCCATCCTCCGTCGACTAGTGTGAAACGGGAGTGCAGACCGTGACCACGACCGATGTGCCAGGAGGGGATCAGACCCACAACCAGTACAATTTGGCGAATTCTCGATTACTTCCGTGGAAGACCCGCGGCTAAAAGGACAGGAAACGAGCATGAAACGCCAGATTGGAATCAACGGATTCGGCCGCATTGGACGCTTGGCACTACGCACGATCCTCGAACGCTACCCTGATGAGCTCGAGGTCGTCGCGATCAACGACATCGGCAACGCCGCCACAAACGCCTACCTATTCAAGTACGACTCCAACTACGGGCCGTATCCCGGTGAAGTCGAGGTAGCGCGGGACGCCATTATTGTCGACGGCCATCCCATCCGGGTCTTTGCCGAGCGCGACCCGGCTCAGATCACCTGGAGCACGGTCGATGCTGAGCTCGTGATCGAGTCGACGGGCATCTTCACCGATGCGACTAAGGCCAATGGCCACCTCGGCGGCACCGTCAAGAAAGTGATCATCTCGGCGCCGGCCAAGAATGAGGACATAACGCTGGTTCTAGGCGTGAACGACGAAATGTATGACCCCGAGCAGCACAATGTCGTGTCCAACGCTTCCTGCACCACCAATGGCCTGGCTCCCGTTGCCAAGGTCCTCAACGATCGGTTCGGCATCCAGAAGGGCCTGCTCACCACTGTCCACTCATACACGAACTCACAACAGCTCCTCGACCTGGCCGCCAAGGATCTGCGCGACTCTCGGTCAGGCGCGATGAACATCGTGCCCTCGACCACAGGCGCCGCCAAAGCGGTGGGCTTGGTGATCCCCGAGCTAAAAGGGAAATTTACCGGAATGTCCTTCCGTGTCCCGACCTCTACCGTGTCCGTGGTCGACTTTACGGCGCAGCTCGCAAAAGCGGCCACCGTGGAAGAGGTCAACGAGGCGGTCCAGGAGGCAGCGGGCACCAATCGTCTGCGCGACATCCTCGCCTACACCGACGAGCCCCTGGTGTCCATGGACCTCAAGCGCGACTCGCATTCGTCCATCTATAGCGCCCTTGACACTATCGTTATCGACGATATGATCAAGGTCGTTTCCTGGTACGACAACGAGTGGGGCTATGCCTGCCGCGTGGCCGATCTCACTCATTTCATGTTGGTAAAAATTGCAGCGAAGGCGGTAACCTAATGACCACGGTGACGGCAGATCCAGCGACAAAATACGACTTGCGAGCATTGACCGACTTGGATGTTGAGGACAAGCGAGTATTGGTGCGCGTCGACTTCAACGTCCCCCTGAATGCGGAGGGAGGCATCACCGACGACACTCGAATCCGCGCCGCTCTGCCGACCATCCGGTATCTGATTGATCATCAGGCCAAGGTGATACTCGCGTCGCACCTGGGAAGGCCTAAGGGCAAAGTTAGCGAGAAGTACTCGCTGGCTCCGGTCGCTGCCCGCCTGACAGAGCTGCTTGATGCACGAGTCACTCTCGCGCCCGACTGCGTTGGCCCCGAAGTTGAGCTCCTTGATGCTCAGCTTCAGCCCGGCAATGTCCTGCTGCTCGAGAATCTCCGTTTCCACCCCGAAGAAGAGGCCAACGACCCAGAGTTTAGCCGCCGGCTCGCCCAGCTGGCCGACGTGTACGTCAACGACGCGTTCGGCACCGCCCATCGCGCCCACGCTTCCACCGAGGGCGTCGCTCATCTACTGCCCAGCGTCGCCGGCTTTCTGATGAAGAAAGAGGTTGATGCGCTTGGCAACGTATTGCAAAATCCGGCACACCCGTTTACCGCCATCATCGGCGGCGCCAAGATTTCCAGCAAGATCGGCGTGCTCGAAAATCTGCTGGATCGGGTAGATGCCCTGATCATCGGTGGCGGAATGGCGAACACGTTCTTCGCCGCCCAGGGGTTACCCATCGGGGACTCACTGGTGGAAAGCGATCAGATCGCCGTGGCGAGCGCGCTGATCAAGCGCGTTGAGGAGACGCCAGACAAAAAGCTCCTGCTTCCTGTCGACGTGGTGATTGCCGACTCGGTCACGGAGTCCGCGAACACCCGAGTTGTGCCTGTCGATTCGGTTCCTGATGGCTGGGCCATCGTGGACGTTGGACCCAAGAGCATCCAGCAGTTTGCGGCGCAGATCGCCGCCAGCAAGACCATCCTTTGGAACGGCCCAATGGGCGTTTTCGAGATCGCTTCATTTTCGTCGGGTACAATGGCCGTGGCTCAGGCCCTGGCTGAGTCCAGTGCCCAGACCATCGTCGGAGGCGGCGACTCCGTGGCCGCGATCGATCAGATGGGCCTGGAGGACAAGATGACTCACGTGTCTACCGGCGGTGGAGCTTCGCTGGAATTTCTCGAGGGACGCGACCTCCCAGGGATTGCCGTTCTGCGGAGAGCTAAGGCTTGAGCCAGGAAGGAGAGCCACGCCGCCCCGATGATCCCATAGCATGGACGGCCATAACCGAGCACGAGGAGGTTGTGGCCAGTGACGGCGAAAAGGTCGGAACCGTCGCCGACGTCCTCGGCACCGGCCAGACCGGCATCTTCCATGGCCTAGCGGTTCATACCCACATGTTCCAACATTCCATCGAGGTGCCGGCTGACGCGGTTGACGCGATAACCGAGTCCCGAATCACCTTGAAAATCGACAGCGGGGCCTTCAAAGCTCTGCCGAAATATGATGAGGAGCCGTCGTACACGCTCGGCATATCCGGGCTGTTTCGCCACCGGCCTGGCTGGCGGGAAGACGAGCCCAGGAGGTAGCCGTATGCCCTTTCCCAGTGACCTCGAAATTGCCCGCAACGCTCACCTCAAACCGATCGGCGATGTCGCCGCGAGCATGGGCCTGGCCCCCGAGCTACTTGAGCCGTATGGCCGGTCGGTGATGAAGATCGACCTAGCCGCCATCGAGGAGCTGAACGACCGCCCAAAGGCCAAGTACGTCGTCGTCAGCGCGATCACTCCCACCCCGCTTGGGGAAGGCAAAACTACCACCGTGGTTGGTCTCGGTCAGGGATTCAGCCACATCGGGAAACGTGCGACGGTAGCGATTCGTCAGCCCTCCATGGGGCCGACGTTTGGTATCAAAGGCGGAGCAGCCGGCGGAGGGTACAGCCAGGTCGTGCCCATGGAGCTGTTGAATCTGCACCTCACCGGCGACATGCACGCCGTGACCGCCGCCCACAACCTGTTGGCGGCGATGGTAGACAACCATCTGCAGCAGGGCAATAGCCTCGGCCTGGACCTTCACAACATTACGTGGAGGCGTGTCCTCGACGTCAACGATCGTGCGCTACGGAACATCGTCGTCGGTCTCGGAACCAGAGAAGACGGCGTGCCGCGTCAGACGGGATTTGACATCACCGCGGCCTCCGAGGTCATGGCCACACTGGCCCTCGCGCGCTCTCTCCCGGATCTCCGTCAGAGATTAGGGCGAATCGTCGTCGGCTATACCAGGGACGGCGCCCCGGTAACCGCGGAGCAGCTACATGCTGCCGGCGCTATGACGGTGATGCTGCGCGAGGCAATCAAGCCCAACCTGATGCAAACCCTCGAGAACACCCCCGTCCTGGTACACACGGGCCCGTTCGGTAACATCGCCACTGGCAACTCCTCGGTTGTGGCCGACCTGATCGGCATCCACACCGGTGATTTCCTGCTGACGGAGGCCGGGTTTGGGGCAGACATGGGCGCCGAGCGATTCTTCAATATCAAGTGCCGAACATCCGGCCTGGTACCTGACGCCGCTGTACTTGTGGCGACCGTCCGCGCCCTCAAGGCGCATTCTGGGAAGTACCGCATTGTCGCCGGGAAGAAGCTTCCGGAAGAGCTTCTCCAGGAGAATCCGGGGGATGTGACGATTGGTGCGGCGAACTTGCGGAAACAGATCGAGAATATTCGACTGCACGGCGTCTCACCGGTTGTCGCTATCAACGCCTTTCCCACCGATCACCCCTCAGAGCATCGGGCAATTCGAGAGATTGCGGAAGAGATGGGAGCCAGAGTCGCCGTAACCACCCATGTGGCGGAGGGAGGAAAAGGCGCGACGGAGCTGGCTGAAGCCGTGGCTGAGGCGGCAAGCGAGCCGTCAAATTTCCAGGTGCTCTATCCGGACGAGGCGCCGCTTCGGGAGAAGATAGAGACCGTGGCCACCAAAGTCTATGGAGCCGGGAATGTAGAATACTCGGCTCAGGCGTCGAAGCAGATCGACACCTACGAGCGCGCCGGTTTCGGCAACCTCCCCGTCTGCATCGCCAAGACCCATCTGTCGCTCTCGTCCGACCCCAAGCTCAAGGGTGCCCCCTCGGGATGGACGCTGCCGGTTCGAGAAGTCCGCGCCTCGGTGGGCGCGGGGTTCGTGTACCCAATCGCCGGTGAGATGCGAACGATGCCCGGCCTCGGGGCCCACCCGGCCGCCGAGCGAATCGACATCGATGAAAAGGGCGACGTCGTCGGCCTCTCCTAGATCGGCATTAGGCCCTCCAAATCAAAAGAACGATGGGCACTCCCGAAGGAGCACCCATCGTGTGAGGCGGGGGACTGGGGCTAGCCGAGGATCCAGTGTGCGTCGTTGGTTCCCGGTGGGACTTTGATCGGCTGGCCGTACGGCTTGCCGTCGAGCGTCCAGTAGGCTCGTAACAACCTGCCGGGATGCGCCCAGAAGACATGGACATCGTTCTTGGGAGGCGAATTGGGGTTGCCGGTCTGACCGATCGGAATGCTCTTGATGATGTGGCCGTTGTATGTCCAGCTGGCCGTCGTAACGTATCCGTTCGCGTCCCAGGCAAACTCGAAGTCGTTTGCCCTACACGGAGCCAGCGTCAGGGGCTGGTTGAGCCATACCACCTGGCCGTTCAACGTCCAGACGACGAAGACCGGGGGAATCTCGTACCCGTTCTTGCAGGTCTTAGGAGTGGCCCAGATGAAGTGCAGGTCGTTCGCACACACCACGGCACCGGCCGCATTGGTCAGGCAGGGGGGCTTGGACCCGCCCACGGGCTTACCGTCGCGAGTCAGCACGAGGATGTTCTGAGGGGCGCCGGCCGGCCCGTTGGTGTGGGGCCGAGCCGCCATAGCAGCCGACGCTGTGATGGTGACGGCTGCCAGAGCCATGAGAGCTGCGCTTACGATAATGTTGGTTCGCTTGGTGATCATAATTGTGCTCCTAGAGAGTGAATGTGTCGATGTTGAGGTTGTGCTGCGTCTACGGATAGCTTGATCTGAAGTGGGGACCCGGCAGCGTCCCGCGGCGAGGATCGACCTGGCTCGCGGTGAGTATCCGCTAGCCCCCCGCCTTGTGCACACTGTGACACGGCCCGCGCGGCTCGAATGCTGGTGCTCGGCTCGCCGTCCTCCGCGATAAGTGTCTGTGCCGTCCGCCACTGACATCGTCCTTGCGTATCCATGCCTCTAGTCTGAGGCTCAGACGGGAAAGTCAACAGGCACAAAGGGAGCGTTTCCTGGCACAGTTACTGGCACAAACGCCAGGGCGCTCGTGCGCCGGCATCCAGGCCGACGCTTTTATCATCGGCCTCGGACCCCGAACCCAGGGTCTGGCGTCGGACGGAGGCGTGCGCAGCTTTACGTGCTGCCCGTGCTATCTGCGCCGGGTGCAGGGAGCCGACAACTGCCGGAATCCTCTTCTGGGCGCCCTTAAGCCGTTAGCGGAAGCGCTCCTGTAACTTGGCGAGCTCGGCTGCGCCCGGACACAGCGAATCGTAAGGCAGGTGGGCGAGAGGCTGCTCCACGGTGTTGTTCAGCTCGTGTACGTCCTCGACCGCTTCGTCGACATACAGCAAGCCGGTGACGATCTCGCCCCGGCCGTGCGTTTCCTCTAGGTACGCCATGACCGAGAGCCTGTCGGTAGGGTCGTAGCCCTCCGGCACCGACCTGAAGTTCACCAAGCTGCCGTCGTGCATGGGCACGGCCGTGGCGCCGTCCGGTCTGATTGTCGCCAGGATCTCCGGCGCAGGCGGCACAAAATCGGCCTCGGTCGCCTTCAGCTCGTGCTGTCGGGTGAACAGGTAGCTCTTCGTCGATCCCTCATGATCGTTGAAGGTCACACAGGGCGAGATAACGTCGACGAGGGCGAAGCCTCGGTGCGCCACCGCCGCCTTGAGGATGGGAACGAGCTGCTCTTTGTCGCCGGAGAAGCTTCGGGCGAGGAAGGTGGCCCCCAGGCTCATGCCTAGCAGGATCGGATCGATCGGTTGCACCTGATTGGCCTCACCCCGCTTCGCCGTTGATCCAATGTCGGCCGATGCCGAAAACTGGCCCTTTGTCAGACCATAGACGCCGTTGTTCTCTATGATGTACACCATGTGAAGGTTGCGCCTGATGGCGTGGCCGAGATGACCCAGCCCGATGGAAAGCGAGTCGCCGTCTCCCGATATGCCGATATACAGCATGTCCCGGTTTGCCGCGTTGGCTCCCGTTGCAATGGTTGGCATGCGCCCGTGCGCCGAGTTGAATCCGTGGGCGCCGCTCACGAAGTAGGTAGGCGTCTTGGAGGAGCAGCCGATGCCGCTGAGCTTGGCGATCATGTGCGGCGGGGTCGATAGCTCCCAAAATGCGCGGACGATGGCCGCCGTCACGGAGTCGTGCCCGCATCCTGCGCAGAGGGTGGACATCGCCCCTTCGTAGTCGCGGACCGTAAGCCCAATGGCGTTAGGCTGCATGCTCGGATGAAGTACAACCGGCTTGACGATCGAGGGCATTACACTATCTCCAGGGATGACATGACGCCGTCCACTACCTGTCTGGCGCTCAACGGAAAGCCGCCATATTCCAGGATCGAACGGAGCTTCGATTTTTCGACGGGCGTCTCGAGCGTCAGCAGAGAGCGCAGTTGCGCGTCTCGGTTTTGCTCGACGACGAAGATCGTTTCGTGATCGGCCAGGAATTGCTCGACGGACCGCGTGAAGGGAAAGGCGCGCACTCGCATATAGTCGAGCTCGATCCCCCGGTCGCCCAGCACCTCGACGGCCTCGCGGACCGCCAGATCGCATCCCCCAACCGTGACTATACCCAACCTGCTGTCGTTGGGCGCCTCGATGACCGGCTCCGGCACATGCTCGGCCGCCGCCGCGTGCTTCCTCGCCACGCGATCCACGACCTCCTGGTACTCGTCGGGTATCTCGGTGTATGCGCCGTACTTATCATGGCCCGACCCTCGGGTGAAGAAGGATCCCTTGGCACTGACGCCGGGCAGCGTTCGCGCCGCCACATGGTTCTCATCCTCGTTCGAGTAGCGGAAGAAGGTGCCGATAGCCTCCAGCTCCTCGGCGTCGAGGACCCGGCCCCGATCGGGAACATATGAGTCATCCCATTCGAGACGCGGCACCACCCAGTCGTTCATCCCGATGTCGAGGTCGGAGAGCATGAACACGGGAGTCTGAAAGCGCTCCGCCAGATCGAAACACTTGATGGCGAGCTCGAAGCACTCCGCCGGATTCGCCGGGAACAGGAGAATGTGTTTCGTGTCTCCATGCGAGGCGTAGGCGCATTCGAGAATGTCGGCCTGCTGTGTTCGCGTTGGCATTCCCGTTGAAGGTCCGGTGCGTTGGACGTCGACGATGACGGCTGGGATCTCGGCGTAGTACGCCAGTCCAAGCAGCTCGTTCATCAGTGAGATTCCAGGTCCTGCCGTCGACGTGAAGGCTCTGGCGCCATTCCATGAGGCGCCGATGACCATTCCGATAGATGCCAGCTCGTCTTCCGCCTGCAGGATCAGATAGTTGTTTCGTCCAGTTTCCGGGTCGCGGCGGAACTTCTTACAAAACGCCGTGAAGTTGTCCATCACCGAAGTGGCCGGTGTGATCGGATACCATGCCGCTACGGTAGCGCCGGCATAAAGACAACCCAGAGCGGTTGCGGCGTTGCCGTCGATGAGGATCTTGTCCTGGGTGGCGTCCATGCGCTCGACATGAAATGGGAGCGGGCAGTCGAAGTGGTCGCGGGCGAAGTCGAAGCCGAGAGAGAGTGCCTTGTGGTTCGAAGCTCGCAGTTTCTCTTTGCCCGCGTATTTGGCGTCGAGAAGCTCGGAGATCACGTCCATCTCGATCCCTAAGACGGCCACCAGGGACCCGGCATAGGCGATGTTCTTCATCAGGATGCGCTCACGCGGGTTTCGGAAATGCTCGTTGCACATCTCGGCCAGAGGAACGCCCAGAAACGTGACGTCGCTTCGCAGCAGGTCTGGGTCGAGCGGCCAGGTGGAATCGTACAGCACGTAGCCACCCTGTCTGACCTCCTCGATATCCCGCGAGTAGGTCTGGGAGTTCATCGCCACCATAAGATCGTAGTCGAGTGCCCGCGACGTGTACCCTGTCTTATTGACCCGAATCTCGTACCACGTCGGCAGGCCCTGAATGTTCGACGGAAAGAGGTTCTTCCCCGAGACCGGTATGCCCATGCGGAACATCGACTGCATGAGCAGACTGTTGGCGCTGGCCGAGCCGGTGCCGTTGACGTTCGCCAGCTTCATGGCGAAGTCGTTGACGCGAGTCGGAACGACTATGTCGGAGGTGGGGTGTTCGAGAATCTGTGCCATCAGTTGTTGACCATTAGTCCTTTATCTGTGTCAGGCAATGCCGGCGAGTTCGACGGTACCGGCGTAGGGGATGATGAGGTCGAATTTCTGCATGTCCCAGGCTGATGTCGGACAGCGCTCCGCGCACAGACCGCAGTGCACGCAGACGTCCTCGTCCTTGACCATGAGCCGCCCCGTTTGCGGCAGAGGTTCCGACGCGTACAGGGCCTGCTCGGGATTGATCGCCGGAGCCGACAGCCTGGTCTTTAGCTCGTCCTCCGAACCGTCCGCGGCGATCGTCAGACATTGCACCGGGCAGACATCGATGCAGGCGTCACACTCGATGCACAGGGGCGCGCTAAAGACCGTTTGAATGTCGCAGTTCAGGCACCGCTGGACCTCGCGCGCGGTCTGCTCCGGGGAAAACCCCAGCTCTACCTCGATATGCAAATCCTGGAACCGCTTCGTAAGGTCGACGTGCGTCATCTTCTGCCGGCTCGCCGGGTTGTAGTCGTTGTGATAGCTCCACTCCGTCAAGCCCATCTTCTGGCTGGCCAGGTTCATGTGCTCTGGAGGACGCTCTGTCAGGGGAATGCCACCGCAGTAGTTGTGAATCGAGATGGCGGCCTGATGCCCGTGCGCCACCGCCCAGATGATGTTCTCCGGTCCCCAGGCCGCGTCTCCCCCAAAGAAAACTCCCGGCACCGTTGACTGGAAGGTCGTCTTGTCGACCACTGGCATGTCCCACTCGCCGAACTCCATGCCAAGATCGCGCTCGATCCACGGGAAAGGCGTTCTCCTGTCCAATCGCCAGAATAACGTCGTCACAGGGGATAACGACCGTGTCGATGACGGTAGAATTCCTGGCCTTCTCATCCCACTCCAGCCGGTCGAACTCCATCCCGACCAACGTGCCGTCCTCCACGATAAACCGCTTCGGAGCGTGATTGACCAGTATCTCGACTTCCTCCTCCTCGGCGTCGTCCAGCTCCCAGGGCGAAGCCTTGAAGAAGCCGCGAGGCCGGCGAGCCATGACCTTGATATCCTTCCCGCCCAATCTGCGCGAGGAGCGGCAGCAGTCCATGGCTGTATTGCCGACGCCGATGATCAGAACCCGCTCACCAACCGAATCGATGTGACCGAATGCGATGGACTCCAGCCAGTCGATGCCGATATGAATGCGGTCGGTATCGTGCCTGCCGGGAAGATTCAGCTCCTTGCCCCGTGGCGCTCCGCTTCCCACGAAGACTGCGTCGTAGCCTTCGTCCATCAGGCCGCGCAAGCTGCTGACGGGAGAGTTGTAGCGAATGTCCACTCCCATCTCCAGGATGACGTCGATCTCTTCGTCGAGAACGTCGGCGGGCAGTCGGAATGCCGGAATATTGGTTCGCATCAAGCCACCCGGCGTCGCGTGCTGCTCGAAGATAGTGACGTCATAGCCGAGTGGCAGGAGATCGTTGGCCACGGTCAGCGACGCCGGCCCCGCCCCCACGCAGGCGATTCGCTTTCCGTTTTTGAATGACGGAATCACCGGCAATCGGTCCGAGATATCGTCTCTCAAGTCGGCGGCGACGCGCTTGAGCCGGCAGATCGCTACGGGCGTGCCGTCGACGCGGTCCCGCCGGCAGGCAGGCTCACATGGCCGGTCGCACGTCCGTCCCAGGATCGCCGGGAAAACATTCGACTCCCGGTTGACCATATACGCGTCGGTGTAGCGCCCTTGGGCTATGAGACGGATGTACTCGGGCACATTGGTGTGGGCCGGGCATGCCCACTGACAGTCGACCACCTTATGAAAGTAGTTCGGATCCTTGACGTCCGTTGGCTTCATGGGGCCACCTCGCTCCTCCGGATGGTGCTGTTTCGAATTATCGCGCGAGGCCGGCGGGTCCCACATCGGTTCGAGGGCTGATTTTTGTGGATTGACATGCTGATGGCAGGCGACCGAAATACGGCTCCTGCCCTATTACTATACGTCAAGACATAACCGGCGAAAGTCGGTTCTTCAATAATGCGCGCTGCGTGTGAGCCTCCAACTCTCTCTCGGTGCTCTGCTCGTGGCTGTATATCTCATTGTGAGGTTCTGGGAGCTCCCATCGCGTCCCGATCGCGCTACCCATTCCTACACCAGCATCGCACTATATAGGTACGTTGCGGTCGCAGACATCTGCCTTCTGAGACCCGGGAGACGGCAGCTTCAGTCCCTTGATGTCGTAGACCAGTATCCGCTGGACAGGACCACCTTGGGCACTTGGCTCGATGGTGTTCTCCGATTCGATGGGATTCTCGCCAATGTCGATTGCTCCGTAGGCGGGAAAGCTCGCAACTAAGGTGGCATGGTTGACGATGTATTGCGTCAGGTACGAGCCCCCGGTGTGGTCGAGGATGGCGTACCGGTATCCGGCCGCGCGGTCCGCGGCCAGCTTGCTCAAGGGCCCCGGAGTGGGGATCGCGTCACACCTAATGCCGGCCGGCGATCCCGGAAAGTAAAAGATGGGAACCTCGTTCGAAGCTAGTACCCGGGTGACTCCCCGGCTCCGCAAAAACGTGGCCGCGTCCTTGAACCCCGATCGCTCGTTGGTCAATCGCCAGGTCATCGTAACGCCCAGCAGGGCGATGGCCGCCGTCAGGATGACCATTACCGCCGGGCGAGCCCGAGCCACCCTGAACATCTCGACCAGGTCAAAGAGCGTGGCTGCGGCCAGTATCGAGACAAACGGCAGTGCCGCGTCCAAATTCCTGGGCACGATAAACGGAGCGAACACGTACACGAGGTACGGGACGACCACGAACGCGGCTGTGACCAGCCACGGGAAGGTTCGTGTTCGCAGAGCAAAGTAAAGCCCGACAAGTACCAGCAGACAGATCGGCAAGCCCTCGCGAACGTAGAACCATTCGAGGTAGGGAACGGGATTGAACTGCACGACCGACTGCTTACCGCCATGAAGCTGGAACAGGGCCTGGCTGAGATACCATTCGGCCCTGCCTTCGGTCACATTCTTGAAAATGACGTGACCATGCGACCTGATGATGATATTGACCTCGCTGCGAAAGAGCACGTGATTGCCGGCCCGCGCCGCCACGTCGACCAGTTGCCAGAGCAGGGGCGGCGCGGCCAGACCGGCCGCCCATGGAATGATCCGCCGAGGAAGCGCGGTCCATCCGCCAACCTTCAACACTCGCACGAAGTCTGCGGCCACCAGAACCACGATGTAAACCGAGAGCCGGTAATTGGCAGTGAATGACGCCCCCGCGAAGAGCCCCGCCAGGAGCAGCCACATCGCGGGTGTCCGGGCGGGTTGCTTCGAGTCAGAGCGTTGTTTGTCCCACCCGATAACCCACACCAGTACCCCAGCGAGAAACAGCGCATCGGCATCGCTCTCGGACAGGGCCGAGCGCGCGTAAAGCACGTCGTACTCAGACACCGCGAGAAAAAGGGCCCCGACGAGGCCGGGAATGGGACCGAAGAGCCGCTTCCCCAAAAAGTACGCCAGTGCCACCTCGACGACGCTGGCAAACGCGTCCATGTAGAGCGGCACGTAGTCGTGAATCCCGAAGATGGCATAGGCCAGAGCTATGAACAGAGCATGCGTGGGCTTGGCCGTCCCGACCGACTTGCCCGCGGTGAGAAAGGCGTGATGGCCGAATATCGCCTGCAGGTACGCCTCGAGGCGAACGCCCTCCAGCGAGAACTTCGCCTCATCCCAATAGATCAATCCCCTGCCGGAGAGCGAATAGAAGCGGAGTACGGCGGCCAGAGCCAGAATCCCGGCGAGTAAAACTCCCCGGATGACCCTGGGGTCACGACCGATCTTGGGCAATCAGGCTCTCCCGGCTCGAGCCCCGCGCCTCCCCAGTTTCAGCCGGCGCGCGCCAATCAGGCTGGTCTTGGCCAGAGACAGTCCATGAGCCATCGGACGCATCTTCGATTCCCCTGCCGTACGTGCGGCATATCGAATCGGTACGTCGACGATGCTGAGGCCAACGTAAGCCGCGCCCATGAGCAGGTCGAAATCGCCCCATGGGTCGTTCCCGCCGAACTCTGGGCGGGCCGCCAGGACCGCCGGGATGTCCCGCTTGAGCATTGCCTTGGTTCCACAAAGAGTGTCTGTAATGTGGCTTCCGAGTAGCCACGACATATAGATGCCGAACGCCTTGTTGCCGATCGTGTTCGCCGCCGGCATCGCCCCGTGCTCCATGGGATAGATGAGCCGGGTCCCATTTGCGAAATCGGCGACGCCCTCGGCGAGTGCGAGGTAGAACCGCGGGAGATCCTCCGGACGCACTGTCATGTCCGCGTCCAAAATCATGACGGTGTCGCCCTGCGCCGCGGCAAAGCCCTGAAACGTCGCTCCCGCCTTACCCGTGTTGCCCGATTGACGGAGCAGTCGGATGTCCCGGCCAGGGTTGGCCGCGATCAGCTCCTCGACCCTGTCCGGAGTTCCGTCCGTCGAGGAGCCGTCGACGAAGATCAGCTCGGTATGGGTTCCGATCTCCGGGAGCCGCGCCACCACACTGGCCACGTTGTCGACTTCATTGCGGCACGGAACGACGACCGTGCAGCTGAGCGGCGAGGCCGCCCGCGGGTAGCGACGGGCCGTTATCTCCCGCGACCGGCCCGATGTCAGGCTGCCGGTCGGCGCGAATCCAGCCAGTCGCAGAAGCGTAGCCACGTCTTTCGGACCGAGGCGGAACTCTCGATGCCCGCCAAACCGCACCGTCAACATGCCCCCGGGAGCCACTCGATTCCAGAGCGCCCGTAGTACCGGCCAGGCGTCCCCGAGGTCCTCCAACGGCACGTTCAGCCGCACCGAATCCGAGACTTCGTGCCGCGTCTCGATGTCGCTTACGGATTGATGGAGGGCGCCGAATGGCGCGTCGTCGGCTGGAAATGATGCGCTCTCGAAAACCAGGCGCCGCTCCGAGACGGCCGACTCAGCCAATACCGCCTCCGGTAGTGTCGGTTGCACTCACGCTCTTCCGGTGGCGACCTCGTGCCTGGACTCCTCCAAATCGTGCGCCAGGATCCTGTGAAGCATCTCGTCGAGCTTGACCTGAGCACGCCATCCAAGGACCTCCGCGGCCTTGTCCACTCCCGGAATCCTGACCTGTACGTCGTCGGCAAAGGTCGGCGCGTGGGTGAATGTCAGCTCGCCCGGCGGCTCCTCGCCGATCATGTCGTAGTAGATCCGGTAAATCCGCTGGGCCAGGTCGATCATGGTAACCGGCTCGGCATTGCCCAGGTTGAAGTGATCGTTTTTCGTGGCGGTGTCGAAGGACCGCTGGGCTATGCAGGCGGCAATATCTTCGATCCACGTAAAGCATCGAACCTGCGTGCCCGACCCCAGGACCAGCATTGGGTTCTGCTTCTCGTGCACGATGCGCTGGATGAAGTCCGCGAACACGTGGCACACGCCGGGGTCGTAGCCGGCGGCGTTCTCGTGTACCCCGATGATGTTGAATGGCCGCCAGATGGTGTACTCCAGACCGTACTGCTCCGAAAACGCTTGCGACAGACGCTCGCCCATGAGCTTCGACAACCCGTACCCCGTCAACGGCACCAGCATGTTCGCCACCTCGTCCTCTCGCGCCACGTCGGCCAGCCGCTCGTAGACCATGGAGGAGGAGATATAGACCACGCGTTTGATCCCGAGGTCGAGGGACTCTCGGAGCACGAGCCCGTGGAGCAACGTATCCTGCTGCAGGATGTCGGCTGGATAGCGGTGAAAGCCCGCTACCCCGTAGATCTGCGCCGCGGCCTGAATGACTCCGTCGACGCCTCGTAATGAGGTGCGCACGACCTCTCGATCGGTTAGGTCGCCCTCGATGAACTCGATGCCGACGGGCGGAGCTTCGCGCCCGTAGCGGCTGTAGTTGTCGACGCCGCGGACGTCGTGGCCGGCTTCAATGAGCCGGGGAACGACCTCCCGCATGAGCGAGCCGCACACCCCGGTTACGAGTATCTTCATTATGATCGTCAGCACCCTTTCCAAATATTCGGTCGGCCCAAGGCCACACATTCCACTGGTCGTACACGAAGATCTCGTTGCGGTTGCGATTGCACAGGCGGGCGAGATCACCTTCACGGAGAGCCGTGAACTCCGGGTGCCTGGTCATCAGAATGACGGCGTCGCTGCCGTCCACCACCGACGCGTCTTCGTATCCGGGCACCAGCGGGTCATAGATAGCGGTGACGGCGCCTTCGCGGTCGAGCACATTGACCAGCGGGGAAGTCAGGTTATCACGGATGTCGTCGGTGTCTTCCTTGAAGGCAATGCCAAAAACGGTGACGCGTCGATGCGTGAGGCTTCCAAGAGCCGACCGCAGGTTGTGCGCGATGTGAAGCACGACGTTTTCATTCGTCTTAATCGCAGCGTGGGCTATCAGGCCCGTGGTCGAGCTGAAGGCGAGAGTAGCGGTGTCCTTTCCGAGGCAAGGGCCGCGGCTGGGACCCGGCACCGGAATGCCGCCACGCGGGTAGCCGGAGTTCGCCGCCTCCAGTATGTGGAACATATCCGCGCCATACTCCTCGGCGATCAATGCGAATTCGTTGGCCAGACCGAACAGCGTGTACCGAAAGGTGTTGAGAAACAGCTTCGACAGCTCGGCCTCGACGGTGCTGACGCGGTGGCACTGCTTGTTCTCGCCCAGCGACCTGAACAGCTCCTCGGCGCGGTCGGCCGTGACTGGATCGTCCGCCCCTATAATCTCGGGCAGCTGCTCCACCCCTTTGACCGCCTGCCCTTGCACCAAACGCTCCGGACAGAATGACACGTGAAAGTCAATGCCCGGTACCCAGTCCCTCTGGGTAGCGATACGCGCCGTGACGACGTTGTGGGTAAAGTGTGGCGCCACGGTACTGCGCACGATAAGCGTAACGCCTGTCTTGAGGTGCGGAACCATTCGTTTCAGCACGTCAAAGTACTGGTCGTACCGGAAGGTGTAGTCGGTGCCCAGCGGAGTACCGAGAGTCATGACGACGTAATCTGCCTCGGCGCAGCTCGGCGCGAAGCCAGGATGATCGTATGTCAGGGGGTGGAAGCGGTCGCTCCCTGCCGCCCGTCCCAGAATTTCATCACACCCGGCCTCGTGAAAGGGCATCTTCCCTTTCCCCAGAGCTTCGATCTTCTTTGTGTCGATGTCGACAAGGGACACGTTGTGACCGGCTTCCCACAGCTTGAGTGACAGGGGAAGCCCGACGTGACCCACGCCCACGCATAGCAGGCTTGCCACGGAAACTCCTCTCGCGCAATTCGGCTAACTATTCTGACAATTGTAGCGAACTCGGGGCCATTCGACGCCTCATTGCGGACGAGCGAAACCGCTGATTCCCCTATCTCGCGACACCCGAGCGTACTTCACTTGCGCCCGGCCCCACATACGTACAGCGCCCTATTTATTCGGTCCTTAGGTACTATAAAGAACGGCAGCCCCTACCCAGACGGCGGAAACCCTGCCGCGGTTGTCCGTGGACCTGGCTAGTCTTTGCTGGACGGTGCCGTGGTCGACTTGCTGCTTACAGTCGAGTCGTCATCCTCGTGCGTCGACTTCTTGAACTCACGGATGCTCTTTCCGACAGCGCCGCCAACGTCGCCGAGCTTGCCCGGTCCGAAGATGAGCAGCACGATGGCGAGGATGATAAGCAACATCCACCAGTGACCAAAACCTATCACGTACGCCTCCCAAGGGTACCTGTCTCGGATTATACTGCATGCCGTTCCGGAATCGGTCTTATCCGGCCGACAGCCGCGGGTCTCACCCAATTCGTGCCGCAATCCCGGTGCTTCGCCCTCGCTTCAGCGAGTATGGCCGTGCGGCTTTCTTTCCGCCCAACCTCTCGGAGACTCTTCTCTCCAGACAAATCGCAGCACTAAGAACACGACGGCAATGAGAACGAGCACGGCTAGAACGAGGATAAGGCTCCAGTACTGGAGGATGCCTGCCATTGGCCTCTCCACCATATGGGTTTGCGGGGAACTCCCACGCCATCTAAGTGTGCGGCTTCCCGAGATCGATGTTCATCCGGCGCAGACCCGATTTTGTACCGACTCACGCACTATTTCCCGCCAAACCCACGCCGTCCCTCCCTTCGTCGGAAGGCCTGGTGGGCAACGTGCCCGGGAGGGAGGAAGCGTTCGCCGGGAAGCCTCCATGACCATCCGCGGCGAGACGGTCGGCACGCACGTTCTGGAGACCTCCCGCCGGCTGGCAGTTCGACGAGGTCCCATTTCCTCACCAGAGTAACCTCTTACAAGAATCAACGAGGATCAGGGCGTGGCACTCTCGAGCTTCGAGCCGAACAAACGCGCCATCCGACCGTGCTTGACGGTCGATGATATCGACGCGGGCATGATCTCAGCCAGTTCCATTCAGGTCAGACCAGGAATAACTGCCCGGCCGCAAAGGCACTCGCACAGCACAGTGGCCACCCGCGGAGCTCACACGAGCCTCGCGCAATTCAGCCTGCGGTCTGCGGCAGGGCGGAGCGCAGGAAACGGAGCCAATTTGTGCTCAGCACCGCAGCTCGCGCCTCGGCGGGCACGGCGAGCCCCACCTGCGCCAAGTCAGCCACGGTGTCGATCTCGATGGGACTTTCCTCCCGGCCAAACCCGCCGTCCAGGTCCGAGCCAATCCCTACGTGCTCCCAGCCCACCAGACCGGCGATATGTTCGGCATGCTGCGCGCCCTGGTCCCGCAGACTGACGGTAACCGAGTGGTCCGTGTGCCAGCGCGGCTCCAGAAACCCGTTGTACAGTACCAGGCCGATGACCCCATCCTGGGCGGCGATGGCGCGGATCACCGAATCGCTCAAGTGCCGGTCGGTCGGCGTCAACGCCTGCGCATTCGCATGCGACACACAGACCCGGGGCCGCTCCTCCAGCGCCAGACCTTGCCGGGTACCTGCTTCAGTCAGGTGCGAGACGTCCCAGATCATGCCCAAACCGGCCATCGCCTCCAGCAGGGCTACGCCCGCCGGCGTCAGCCCGCCGGTGCGGATCGGCGTCTGCCCGCCCGCCACGCCACACCCATAGGCCGTGTCGCCATACGTCAGCCCGATCATGCGCAGGCCCCGCTGCCACCAGGCCGGCAGGTCCGCGACCTGCACGATCGGGTCGGCCCCTTCCATCAGCAGCACCAGGCCGGGCGTGCGATCCCGCTGCCAGAGGTCTAGGTGTCGGTCGAGGGCGCTCACTGAGGTGAGTAGGCGGATGCGCCCCTGCGCCTGCCAGGCTTCATAGAGCGCGAGCTGGTCCAGTGCGTGTGCTTCCGCCTCCTCCGGCGTGCTGTAAAGAGCGGCGCGTGGTTCGAAGTCGTCACCGACGTCGGCCACCAGGAAGCCGGGGGTGAGCGTTGCGACGACGACCGCGATGCCCCCGCTCACGAGGTCCGGCAGCGAGACCGTCGCCTGCCGCCGGACACGCTGCTCCTGCTTCCGGATGGCGGCGGCGCTGAGGGTGTAGTCGCGACCGAACAGCGTCACATTCTCCGCAAGGTCGAGATGCCCATCCACGATGGGGAGCATGTTCACCCGCTGACTCCTCCGCCTTTGCCAGTCCGCCAGCGCCAAACGTGCCATCGCCTTCCTGGGTCGGTTTTGGCTGCCTGTGTCGTGATCCGTCAGATCGACCAGAGACGTCCGTTCGCGACATCCGAGCCAGGCGAAGCGCCGGCAACAGGTCGAGTACAACAACCCGCCCGCTACGACGCCCCCCCGCCGTTGACCCCGGGGCTCCACACCGTCAGACTTAGCCGAATCTATCACAGTGGTCGGAAGTAGCCCAGTCTGATCAAGGCAAATGAACACAGGCAGGTGGGAACCTTTCGCGTGCACCGTTAGCTGTCATCGGCGATGACGCCTTCTGCCACGTCAATTTGCTGGTCAGATAGCGCGAAGTGGTCTATGCTATAGATCAAGGCAGAATTATAAGAGACGAGTGTCAATGGGGCTTCCAGTAATCCTCATCGCTGCTCTACTGCTGAGCGGCCACCCGGTGGTCCCAGTTCATGGGGGTGGAAGCTGGCACGTACTCGCCCTGCACCGCATCCCTGGACACCGTGTACGTCTCGCTCGTCAGACTGCCACAGGATGTGAGGCTGCCTCGCGCCGCACTGACTGTGTCGGTCTTCGTTTCAACGCAATTCTGATTGGCGCAGAGGATTCGTCGTCTGTCCGTACTCCAGCCGTGCCAGCCCACGGCAGCCGCGCACCGCCGCGCCCAATAGGAAACTCAAGTTGTTGAGCACCAACCCCATATGTTGTGGCCGTCGATGGTCGGTCCTTCTGACGATGTCGCGGGTCTCGGCGCTGCTCTTCGATTAATCGATAAGAGTGCCTTCGTACGACTCCTCGACGCCCCACACGTAACACACGTCAATCTAAGTCCTATAGCTAACTCCTATGAGGAGGACTTCTCATGATGCGTCCCCGTCGACGAGGGAAGCTGGCGGTTTCGCTCGCCAGCTCCGCCCTCATCCTTGCAAGTTTGCTCTCCACACACGCCCAGGGCGTCCAAGCTACCGCGGCCGCCAGAGTCATGCGAGGCGCAGGTATATCGATCGTCAGGTCGAGTCACGCTAGCTTCGTCAGGCGGCTGGCAGCCACTGCGCGCATCCCTGTTACTGTGGCGCTACAGCCCCCTCATCAGACAGCGGAAGAACAGTTTGTCCAGAGCCTCCAAAATCGCCACAGTTCCAACTTCCATCGCTACCTGAGTCCTGAAGAGTGGAATAAGCTGTTTGCTCCGACGTCCCAGACCGAGCTGCAGGTCGTTACCTGGCTGCGATCACAGGGCCTGGTGGTGACCCACCGCTATGCCAACCGGCTGATCATCGATGCCGCGGGGCCCGTGAGTGCTGTCGAGCGAGCATTCCGGGTCAAGATCAACCTTTATCACAGCGCACACCTCCGCATGCCCTTCTTTGCCAACGATAGACCGCCAGAAGTCCCACAGGCCCTCGGCACCGGGATCCAGAACGTGGTGCTCGACGATTATGCCGTGCTCAGCTCCAACTCAATGATGATCAGGAGCCGGAGCGCCTCTCCCAGTACCCGTGCGCCGGTCTCGCCTATGGTGGGTCACCGGAACGGCAGTTCGGCTGCTCGAATGCAAGCCCTGCGCATGGCAAGGCGGGATCTTCGTGGCCGGCCGGTGAGTCACGTGTTTACGAACGGTTACTACGATCCCCACAACCTCTACAGCAGTAACGAGTACAGCGTCGGCGCCCTGTACGGGCTCAGCCACTGCTGCAACCCATTCCATAGTCCCTCGACCTCAAGCCCAGCCGTGACATCCATTGCGATAGCGACCGCCTGCCCGTTCTCGGGCTCTGACCTCGATACTTTTGCCAACCAGTACGGGCTGGCATACAACTATCAAGTGGTCTTCGTTAACGGCGGCCCTGCAGCGAACAACAACTGCACTCTCTCCAGCGGGGGTGGTGGCGGAGAAACCACGTTGGACACCGAGTACTCAATTGCCATGTCGAACAGTTTCGGCTGCTATTGCGATACGGCCAAGGTCTACATCTACGAGGCACCAGCCACGGCCGTAACTTCTAACAATCAGCCAGGCATGGCTACCGGAACCTTCTTCGATCTTTGGAACACTATCATCAACAATAATCAGACTCGCATTCTCAGCATGAGCTGGGGTGGTCCTGAGGACTACTGGTCTTCGGGCGACATGGACACCGGGCACAATATTCTGAACAACGCGCTGGGATTGGGATTCAGCCCAACCGTAGCGGCTGGCGACCACGGTGCCTACGAGGATACGCGATCGACAAGCCTGTACGCCCAATACCCGGGTTCCGACCCCGACGTCGTCTCGGCGGGAGGCACGCAGGTCTCACTCGGCGGCGACGGATCATTCCAATCCGAGACGGCGTGGAACAGTGGAGGTGGTGGCTGTAGTCGCCATTTCTCCGCTCCTAGCTATCAGACTGAGAACGGCTTCTCGGTTTGCGGCGGGAAGCGAGCTCAACCGGACGTGTCGCTTCACGCCAGTTGTTCGATCGGCCAGGCAGTCCGTTACAACGGCTCCTGGCAGGGGTTCTGCGGAACCAGCGAGGTCGCTCCTGAGCTTGCGGGGCTCTTCGCCCAGTTCAACTCGTATGGCCTGTGGGAGGGCAATATTTGCGGCAGCGCCGGCTCGGCACGATGCGCCCCTGGCGGGCTCCCAAACTATGCCATCTGGCATCAGGGGATCAAACAGGACTACGCCGCGCATCGGCCGTTCTACGACACTACTACCGGCAATAACGACGACGGGCGCGGCACTGGCGTCTACTCAACGCGAACCGGGTACGATCTCGCCACGGGCTGGGGAAGTTTCAACGCCCTCGCGCTCTACTGGACGGTAGCGGCCGCCCGCACATGGGACTTCCATGAGGCTGGAGTTGCCTTTTCGGGTGCGGCTCCAAACGCCTGGTACAACACCAATGCCGAGGCCGACTGGAGAGTTGTCGACTTCTTGAGCGACGCGGCCGCGTCTGGTCCGTCGGGCTACAGCGCGGCCTGGGACAAGGATCCAGGCGACCCATACAGCCACGCCACTCCGGGATGCTGTGACAACCTCTGGAATGGTCCGCAGTACCCCGGAGCCACGACCGGCCGGCTCCGGCTGGGAGACTTGGGCAAGCAGGGATGCCACATGGTTCACGTTCGTGCCTGGGACAACCTCGGTCAGGATAGTGGCGATGTCCAGGCCGGCCCCTTCTGCTACGACACGATTCACCCGGTGACTACCGCGATCTCGTTCTCTCCTGTGTCACCGGCGAGCACTTCTCCCGTCACGATAGCAGGGACAACCTCGGATCCAGGATGCGGCACGACAGGCTCTTGCGTCAGCTTCATCCGCTATTTCGCCAACACGGCAACTGATGGAAGCGATTCGGGCGCGTGGCAGTACCTCGGGTCAACGACGGGCGCATCGGGCAAGTTGGCGTGGACCACGTCGACGTTCGACGTGGGCACGCACCTGGTTGCCGTCGACCCGACCGATGTTGCTGGCAACTACGATACATGTCTGCCCCTGGCGGGGCACACGACGTCCTGCGCCAAGTTCTCAGTCGTGCGGTCAGGCTGGCCACAGTTTCGGCACGATGGGGCGGGTACGGGCTTTAATGCCCTCGAAAGTATCCTCACCCCGACAAACATCGGCAAAATCAGTGCAGCCTGCAGATTCGCAAATACGGGCATGACGTCGCCTCCAGCCGTGTATAGCGGCGTCGCCTACACCGGGTCCAAGGACGGAAACCTCTACGCCATCCGTGGAGCCGACTGCACCAAGCTCTGGAGCTTCGGGGTCAAATCGCCGATCGTGTCCACACCTGCGGTCAGTGACGCCGGCGGTAATGGACCCCAGGTCTATTTCACGGCAATGAACGGGCGCGTATACGACGTCGACGCGGCAAGCGGAAAGCTGCAGTGGTCGTTCCGCACCGGTGGTGCGATCAAGGGCTCGCCGGTAGTTGCCGGTCAGAGGCTCTACGTGGGCTCCCACGACAAGAGGCTCTACTCTCTTTCGCTCCTCAGCGGTGACCTTGCTTGGGCCCATGCGACCAAGGGTTCGATCGACTCGTCGGCAGCGGTGTCGAACGGCCTCGTGTACTTCGGGTCTCGCGATGGCAGCGTGTACGCCCTCGATATTTCAACAGGCAAACAAAGGTGGGCAGTCCGAACGGGCGCGGCCGTCATCTCGTCTCCGGCGACCTTCCAACAGAGTGTCTTCGTCGGTTCGAACAATGGCAAGCTGTATGCTCTCAGCGCAACTGGCGGGAAGGTCTTGTGGACCCACCGCCTAGGCGCCGCCGTGCAGTCCTCGCCATCCGTTTCCGGCACTCAGGTGTTCGCAGCGTCGCAGAGGGGGGCACTCTACGCTCTTGACCCCTCGTCGGGCAAAAGCCTCTGGATACGCCGCCTGGGCGGCAAATCTGTGACCAATCCTGCGGCGATACCCGGCGTTCTGCTGATCGGGGCGAGTGGTTACGCCCTGGCGCTAGATGGAGCCACCGGAAAGACTGTCTGGTCGGTCAAGAGCAAAGGCGGGTCTCCGGTCGTGGCTGGAGGGCACGTCTTTGTTGGCGCCGGCGGGCTAACTATATTCGGTCTGCCGTCGTAGGAACGCTCTGCCGGGCCGGCCACAACCGGCTGGCCCGGCACCCGTCCCTCCACCGCCGGGATGGTCGGCGCACGTAGAACTCCGGCAGGTTCTGCGTGTGGTTTCGCATGCCTCCAAGGCCGCAAAGCTTTCTATATCTGTGTGCCGCACCGGTCATGCAAGACGGATGTGTCCATTGGCTCACCAACTTCTTCATCCCCGACGGGTAAACGCGGTTGCACTCGGTCGCTGCCACGGACACCCAAGGACAACGCGGTGCTGCTCAAACTGATGCCACGAGGGTCAATCGAACGAACGGCGACTCGCGAGCGCGCAAGCTAAGAGAGGACTACGCTTCCTGACCGCCCGGCTACCTCGGCGACGAGCTGTGAGGATGTTCCGGCGTCTATATGGAATGTCACGCCGAGAGCGCCCAACCTTGCTTGGAGGCCGACCGTGTCCACTGCCAGGCAATAAAAGTCGACAAGCCTGGCGCCAGGCGCAGCCGAGCCGGACGGGTGCCGCGTCGATCCCCAGTCGATCAGGAACGGGTCGAGTCGCGGCAGCGGCGACTCTTGGGCCTCGGTTAGCTTCCAGCTCAAACGTTCGCCCGTAGGCGTCAGTCGGCTCATCTCCCTCACTGTTCCCGGATCATACCCGGCACCTCGAGATCGCCGGACATACATTTCGATTTCATTCACCCGAACCGCCCAGGCCACTAGCTGCGGACGATCGAGTGTGTTCAGCCCAAACGGACGTTCGCCAGCGAAGTCGGTCTGATCTTGATCAGGACCGATGATCTCCAGGTAGGAGCCGCGATCAAGGCCGAGGAGATAGTTGCGCGTGCCGCGCCCGACGTGTTGACCACCGGAACAAGGTATTGTGCCGAGCCGCTCTCCCAAGTCGAGGACGGCGCTCTCCAGCTGAGGTGCGGCGTACACAAGATGGTCGAGGACCGGAGGTTCCAGCCAAGAGCCTCGCCACGACTATCCGTCCTCGCCCGCCGCTTCGACGGCCAGCGCGACGAGTGTTTTCGGCTCGTACACCTTTCCGCCTTTCACGATCAACCGCTGCTTACGCAAGTTGGCGATGGCGGCGAGTGGGTCGGCCTCCAGCACTACCAGGTCTGCGATCTTGCCTTCTTCCAAAACCCCGAAGTCGCTCTCGGGCTTCAGAGCCGATGCGGCGGTCACTGTCGAGCATTGCAAGGCCTGCAGCGGCGATAGCCCGGCGCGGCATAACAGCCCGAGCTCGTTGTGAAGGCTAACGCCGGGCAGTAGCGAGGCGGGCCCGAACGTATCGGTGCCCGCGAGAAGCCTTACTCCTGCCTCATTGCACATACCGATAAACTCCAGTCGCTTGTCGAAACCCTGTCTGGATTTATCCTTCAGATCGGCGGGTCCGCCCAACCAGCCCGTCCAGTCGTCCTGTCGAAGCGCAGCCTGGGCCGGCTCAGGCAGCATCTGCTCGATCTCGCCGGCCAGCTCATCCTCCGGCGGCCCCACCGACGTTGCGATATCGACGATCAACGTGGGGTCCAGGAATGTCTGCGTGTCGACCAGTAGCTCGATCAACCGCCGCATTCCTCCCGATTTGAGATCAAATCGTTCCCACAGCAGGGTCTCCCGCTCGCCGAGCGGGAGGTAGTCGATCTTGTCCGCCTGATCGACGGGGAGGAGCTCCCGCCCGGTCACGCGGATGTGTTCCAGGCATTTCATGCCGATCTCGATGGCCCGGCTCGTGCTGAGGGAGCGCGGGACATGGCCGAGAACCAGCAAGCCGGCCGAGGCGGCTTCCTCGACGATGGCTTGCAGGGATCGCTCCGGGACGCTGTTGTAGACCTTTATGCAGTCGACGTTTTGATTCACGAGCATGCGCACCGCACTTCGCGCCTGGGCCTCGGTGTCCACCAAGAACGTCATGGGAGGCCACAGCGGTGGCGTGCCGTCGAGGAGCGGACCGGCGAAGTAGAGGTTCGGACCCGTGCGGCGCTCCTCGCGCAGATCGGCGCGAAGGAGTGATAGTGCGGTGATGTTGCCGCCGACGTCGCGGATAGTCGTGACCCCATGAGCGAGGTAAAGCGGAAGAAGCCTGGTATGCATAGGCTCGAACGCCACGTGCACGTGCATGTCGATGAGTCCGGGTATCAACCAGGTGCCGGACACGTCGACGATCATGGCGCCCGGCTGCGGAACCGCTTCGTCACGCCGGCCTATGCTGGCTATGCGCCCAGCCTGGACGACAACACTGGTGTCGCTGAAAACGTGCCCAGTTCGCACGTCTACTATGGCGCCCCCTTGCAGGACGAGACTGTCAGGTTCTTGCACGGCCACTTCCTTTCGGTGCACCGATAACACCATCAACTGCGAGGGTCAGAGGTCTGTCGACAGCGGGACTACCTCACGCAGACCCCGCCAGGTCTGCTCTTCCATGACCACGAGGGCGCCATCTTCGTCAACCTGGAACACCTGATCGACCGATGTGCCGCCCTTCTGGGAGTGGACGGTCCATTCCCGGGGAGAGGTGCGGAGCACACCCATGGGGGTGACCACCGGACGATCGAGGTCGATGCTCATAGTCGACACTTGCTTGTCTCGAGTTTGGTCGTGAGACAGAAGAAGCAGGATTGGACTGAAAGCCAGGTCCTGCCCGGGCGCGAGCGGCCCCGGTACTCGAGAGACGGATTGATACCCGTCGATTTCTGAAATGCGCACGCTGTAGCCGCCATCGTCCTCGAGCTGAACGTCGCACGACTCGACGCCCAGGAAGGACTCGCTACGCATCACGGCGCTCACGATCTCAAGGGACGGAAACAACTCGAGACGGGCCGTGGACTGTCCTCCCCACGACCGGAGGCCATCGGGCCGGCTAGTCTCCGATTCCTCGACCAGCCATCCGCCATCGGAGAGGCGCGTGTGTACGTAGCGTATTATCCCGGCTTCCGAGCCCGCGAGTCGATCGAGGAGTACCCCCGCGCTCACTTGCTCCCCTGCCTGCGCTGCGGTGCCCGCGTCGATTGGCGGCCTCGCCGTTCCGCTCAGCGCGGGTGCCGGACCTTCATGGACGTCCGGCTCGGCTCGTACGGATGCTGCCCGGCGTTCCAACAAAGCGTCTAGCTGCGACCGCGAAAAATAGTAACCGTTGACAAAAACTGCCGCCGGCCGGCGAACGACGGAGATGTCGACCAAGGGATCGTCTTCGACCAGCAGCAAATCGGCCGCCTTTCCCTCCTCGACTGTGCCCCATTCGTCCTGCTCGCCCATAAAGGCGGCGGCGTCCGCCGTGCCGGCACGAAGGGCATCATATGGACTCAGCCCTGCTGAGATCAAGTTATGCACTCGTCGTGAATGGCAAATCCCTGATAGACAAACGGATTTGGGGTATCGGTGCCGAGAATCAGAGGAGCCCCCTCCTCGTGCAAAATCGAGATGATTTGCCGGTAGATCTCGATTCGCCGATGGGCCAGGTCGAGCCACTCTGCCCGTTCCTCCTTGGTGGTGGATCGCTGTCGGAAGTCGTTGGCGGGATTCCAACCGGTTACGGTGGTCTCCGGCTCGTACTGGATCAGCGGACTTGACAGTGCGGTGTCGACGTCCTGGGCCATACCCTGCCACACCACGAGAGTCGGACAGTTCCAGATGTCCCGCTCGGCCAGCATGGCTGCCAACCTTCGCATCGAGTCCATCTCGATGTTATTGATGACGGCCAGAAGGGCTTCCTTTGAGCCCATCCGCAGTCCTCGTAGAGACGTGCCCTTAAGCCGCCCCTCGACGATTCCGGTAAGATGCTCGAAGCAGCTCATTCCCGCGCCGATCGCCTGCTCGTACGTGATGCCTTCGGGGCAATGCCCCACTGTCCGAAGGCCCACGTCGGCTGCGGCGTGGCCCAGGGCCTGAAGCACATCCAGCTTCAGCCAGGAATAGGCCTTGATCTGCTGGTATCCTCGTCTGGCGAACTCGCGCACCATGGGATCTGCATCGGCCGGATCCGCAGCCATCGCAGAGCCAGGCCAGATCGTCGTGCCGTTCGGCCCGGGGCCGTCGACGATAGGGCTTGTCGTGTTCACCCGTGGCCCCGGAAACGCGCCGGACTGCACGTGCTTGCGGAGCGCGAGATGAAACGGCGAGCCCCACATGTTGCGAACCGTGGTTACACCGTTGGCCAGGAACATACCGAACTCGCCGGCATCCCAATAGTGAACGTGCATGTCGGCCAGGCCGGGCATCAGATATTTGCCGCCACCGTCGATGATCCGCGCACCTCGGATGGGCAAGTCGGGGAATTTACCGATGGCCTGAATCCGCCCATCATCGATTAGGACAGTTTGGTTAGGGATGGAGGCAGGTGCGCTGAGTGGAACAACGGTCACGTTGGTAACGGCAATGCGTTCGCCGATTCTGGGCGGAAACCACGGTTTGCTGGGCGCGGAAGACATGAAAACTCCTGTCGGCTAGTTACTCGCTGCTATCGGGGGTTGAACGCGTCCGTTAGCGCGTCGGCGATCAGATTCATTGCCAGTACGGTGCAGACTATCGCGAGTCCCGGGAAGATGACCTCACTGGCGGCATCGAACATATGCTGGTAGCCCTCGTAGACGAGGGTGCCCCAGTCGGAGGTTGGCGGAGCGGAGCCGAGTCCAAGATAGCTGAGGGCGGCAGTCGCCAGGATGGCGTAGCCAAACGTCGTGGCGCACAGGATCGTGACCGGACCGAGCACATTCGGAAGGATATGCCGACGGATAATTTTGGCGTGACGCGTGCCAAGCGTGATCGCCGCCGTGACATAGTCCTGCTCCCTCATGGCCAGCGTCGATCCTCGTACGAACCTTGCAAAGAACGGTATTGCCGTGATTCCGATGGCGAGGACGGCCGAGGTCAGTCCGGGGCTGAGGATTCCGATGACGAAGATGGCGAGGATAATGCCGGGAAAAGCGAACAGTATGTCCATGAGTCGCATGAAGATATCGTCGGTCAAGCCGCCGATATACCCAGCGAGAAGGCCTAGCGGTACTCCGATACCCGCGCCAACCAGGACCACCCCGAGCCCGGCGGGAAGCGACACACGGCCACCGTACAGGACTCTAGCCCACAGGTCCCGCCCCACATAGTCCGTGCCAAACCAATGAGCTCCCGACGGCGACCCGTTCAACATACCGGGAAGATAGTTCTGAGCGTTGGGATCATATCGCGCAATCAGGGGAGCGGCCAGGCTTAGAGCCACCAGCAGCACCAGCATGCTCATGCCTGTAACAAATCCCACATTGCGGAGAAGCTGCAGGACCACTCGATTGGTTTGAGGAGTCGGAGCTTCGTGCTCGTGGGCAGCTTCTACAATGTCGGCGTCTGTGGTCTCAATGCTCATGGCCCACGTTGTGTTGAAGGTGTTACTTGATAACGGTGGAGGTGCTCTATCGCGTGCCTCCCAGCAACGAATGCGCTCATGAGTAGAGGCACCGGCAGCCTACGAGTACCGAATTCTCGGATCTACAAAGGCGTACGAGATGTCGACGAGAAGGTTGGCCGCAATGAGGATTATCGCGAAGAAGAAAGTAGTCCCCTCGATCACCGGGAAGTCGCGGGCTGAAACCGCGCTCACCGCCAGGGTGCCGAGGCCGGGAAGGGCAAATACATTCTCTACGATCACCACCCCACCCAGGAGGCCGGCCAGCGTCAGACCGCTGACTGTAAGTATGGGTATCAGCGCGTTGCGGAGGACGTGGACGCCGACAACCACACGCTCCCCCAAGCCCTTTGCCCGAGCGGTGCGGATGTAATCCGCCCCAAGCACATCGGCCATGGACGCGCGAACGACGCGGGCAAGGAATGCGCCGATCCCGATGGCCAGCGTGATTCCGGGAAGTACGAAGTTTTTCCAGTCGCCCAGCCCAGCCACTGGGAGCCACCCCAGCATCACCCCGAAGATCAATGCCAGCATAGTACCAAGCCAGAAGTCGGGGATAGAGATGCCGAGGATGGCGATGCCCGAGCTGACCTTACCTAGAGGACTGCGACGAAACAGCGCGGCGGTTATGCCGACCGCGAGGCCAAGGATCAGCGACATTATCATGGCCGCGAGCGTCAACTCCAGCGTGGTGGGAAAGCGGTCCATGATATCGGCGAACACCGGACGATGATCGGTGATCGATGTCCCGAAGTCCAGGTGTACCGCCCCCGTTATGAAATTCCAGTACTGCTGCGGCAGCGGCTGGTCGAGCCCCAGCTGCCGGTGAAGCGCTGCGACCGCCGCCGCGTTGGTCGTTCCGCGGCCGTAGAGCATGATCTGCGCGGGATCGCCGGGGAGTAGATGGATTGACAGAAAGACCAGGGTCATAACACCCCACAGGGTGGGCACGGCGAGCAGGAGACGGCGAGCGATGTAGGTAGTCATGATGGAGTCCCCGCAGAGGGGAGTGAGCTGGGATCGGACCTGATGCTCACTCCTCTCGCGGCCTGAGGGTTTCGGCTTGAGTTACTGTGCAGTGCGTCATCACAGTTTCTGCATTAGCCGCCGACAAAGACGCCCGTTTCATGCTCGATGCTCCGGCCCGCGTATCGGTCAGTGACTACTATTCGCCGTTTACTTCTTCACGTACAGGTCCTGGAACAGCGGAAAGAGCGCCCAGACGTTCCGGTGGAATCCTCCCACCCTCGACCTGACGCCGAAGCTACTGACCGGCACATACAGGGGATCAACCACGCCCTGGGTGACCAAAAGCTTCTGGGCGGCGTCATAGGCTTTGGCTGCGGCCTTGTCCTTTAACGACTCGCGGCCCTCGATGATGTACTTATCCAACTTCTTATTCTTGTAGAAGGAGTAGTTAGCGCCGGTCGACGTCTCTTGACTCGAATGGAAATTCGTGTACAGGAAGTCCGGATCAGTGGCGAAATAGGCATCGACATTCATATCGAAGGCACCGGCGTGGGCGACGGGAAAGTAGTCCGCCAGAGACTTGAGGACGATTTTCACGTTGACCCCGACTTGCGCCAGTTCGGCCTGAATGACCTCCGCGATCGTGGCATAGAAGCCACTAAAGCACAGTAGCGTGTACGGCCCCTTCACGTGGTAGTGGGCGAGAACCCTCTTGGCGGCCGCAGGCTTGAACCCGGGCGCGTATTTCTTGGCGCTCGGATCCGAGAACGGAACGCTGGGAGGCACGATGCTATACGATGGTTTGCCCTGGCCATTCAGCGCGGCACTAATAACCGCGCTGCGGCTGATGGCCTCACCGATCGCAAACCGCACCTTCGGATTATTGAACGGTGCGTGTTTGGCGTTGAAGCCGAGCCAGGTGATGCTCTGCTGCTCTTTCTTGTATACGATGATATTTTTGTTTCCCTTCACTCGCTTCAGCTGCGTGCCGGCAATGGACGACGCGTCCAGTTCTCCGGACAGTAGCTCGCTGACTGACGTGGCTGGATCGTTGACCGCTTGAACGTTGACCGAGGAAAGGTAGGCGGTCCGTGGTTCTTGCCGTAGGGCACGTTCCAGTTGTGTCGCGGATTGCGCTTGAACACGATGGAGCTGAACCCAGGTCCCACGCTGGCGATCTTGAACGGTCCCGAGCCCACGACCGAGGTACAATCGTTCTTCGTGATCGTCTTGGGATCGTAGATGGGGACGAGGAAAGCAAGATTGGCCAGAGCCGGCCGGAACGGAGAGCTCAGCTCAATAGTCAGCTTATGCGCTCCATTCACCTTCACGCTGGTCACCGGTCCGACGATGCCGTTGTTTTCCGGGCGGAGCAGGTTGTCCTTGACCGCTGCGGCGTTCACGACGTGGCCATTCGAGAATTTCGCCCCGCGGCGAAGCGTAAAGGTAATCCACTTGCCGCCGTGACTGAACGACCACTTGGTGGCCAGGTCGGGGACGAATTTGCCCTTGTTATTCTGCGTGATCAGTGTATCGGCCATCAGGTTGACGATCGTCAGCGAGGCTGCTTCACCGGACCTGGCGGCGTCCGCGCAGTCGAGCACGACCCCCAGGTTGTACTTGATGGAGCCGCCGTGCGGCGGTCCGGCTGCATTGCGCGCCGCTCCGACGGGAGCAGCGCCCGCAGAAAGTAGGGCAACGAGGGAGGCGGCCACGAGAACTAGCGACAGACGGTGCTTCATGATTTCTCCTACGCGTTGGTGGGCAGTGATGGTGTGAATAGAAACGTTCGGTGCGTTGACAGGCCTGGACGGTTTCAGTCGATCCTCATTGAGTGGCGGCGGCAGGGATTCCGTTGGTCCACCGTATGTGGGCCTCTTTAGTCTTTAGAATACGTGCTCCTGATGACTCTGTCATGAACATGGCGACGGGGTTCAAAGACAGGGAACAAGGGGCGCAACCTGTGCGCTCAAGATACCGCTAGATGCTGATTTAAAAAGGCCAACACACGGCGCCAGGAGTCCTCGTTGGCTCGGGCGTTCCCGGCCGGCGTTCCACCCAGCGCGTACAGTCCACCGTCCACGGGGTGCTGCATGGCGGTCACCGTGGTCGGCACGTACGGCGCACGAATGTTATGCCCGGCGTCCGGATAGCTGACGTGTTCGAAGGCATACGGGTGGTTTGTGTTTTGCAGGCTTTCCAGTGCGATGTCGGCCAGTAGAGTGGACGGCCACATGGCGTCGGCTTCACCCGAGATCATCAAGACTGGCCCGGCGATGCGCTCCACCGGAATTCGGGCGTGCGCCAGGCTATCGCGACTCTCCATCGATTTGAGGAAGTACGGCGTCAGTGGAATGGGATCGCCGTCGGCGATGTTGAGCTCAACGTCCTCGCTTTCTGGGGGCATGCTGGGTACGGGTACGCCATTATGCGTCCAGGCCGCTATCGATCCTTCGATCTCTTCCGTGTTTTTCCCGAAACCGCGCCAGACAACTCCGCTGGGAACGAACGCGACCACGGCCTTGATGGTTGGGAACGTCGCGCCTAAGAGGAGGACCAGCTCCCGCCGCGGGATCCGCCCGTGACACCGAAACCATCGCCTCGAACCTTGGGATGGCCGGCCAGCCAGTTCAAGCCGGTCTCGAAGTACTCCAGGGGAATGTCGATGAGATCGTCGGAGACCTTCAGCGTGGAAGTAGGCCAGCGCGAACGCGGCGAATCCGTGGGATGCCAGCAGCGCGGCGCGACCTTCCTCCATTCCGCCTCCAGATCCCGTGAATACGAAGACTCCCGGAAATGGACCTTCACCGGCCGGCAAAACAGCGTGCCCGTGAGCCCCTGCTCGCGAACGGGAAGCCGTTCGACACCGTCGGCTGCGAACATTCTCTCGACCTCCGTTGAAGCCAGACGGGTGCCTGCGGACTCCGCGGTCAGCATCACGATTGAGGGCCGCACGCCATTCTTGACCGCCCCGTTGACCTTGGGGGTGTCCACCGGACTCATAGACCAAAACAACCCCATACCGTCAACGCCCTGGTAGGTTCCCGCGGTCGGCGGCTGGGCGTCGACCCAAGGCTTCCGGTCGAGTCTGGTCCGAATACAGCCCAGGACTCCCAGCTACGGCCAAAGTCGTCGACCAGCCGCGCCCGTATCGTCACCGGCCGCTCAGGGTCCAGCCCGGTCACTTTGATCGACACGGGTCGATCGTTGAGGCCCCGTACCGGACTGACAACGAAGTCGCATTCGACGCGCACTCGAGATGCCATGAAGCCCTCATTTTTGTGGAGAGTCGGGGCTGCCGCGTTCCAGGAACGAGGTATAAGACATAGTAACAGGCGACGGCTGCCATGCCATTGATACCCCGGTGATATGTTACTGGGCTGTCCTTGTAGTATTAATGACTGTACATCGCGCCCTGGCTGCCGAGTACCAATGTCTGAGGAGTTCCCCTTGTCCACGATGCAGGCCGCGGTAATCAAAGAGCACGGCGGCCCCGAGGTACTCGATGTACGACAGGTGAAGCGGCCAGCCCCGGGACGGGGCAAGGTCTCGGTGCGCGTCGGCGCCTGCGCCCTGAACCACCTCGACATCTTCGTGCGTCGCGGTATGGCGGGCATTGAGTTCAAGTTTCCACACGTCTCGGGCGGCGACGTCGCCGGCTGGGTTGACTCCGTGGGCGAAGAGGTCGACGACGGCATCGTGGGGTCCACCGTGTTGATCGATCCTCTGATCGACGGACATGCTCTTGGCGAAGGTCCCGATTGGGGCGGTCTGGAAGATAGAATGTAGTGGTTCCCGCCGACAACGTCATAGAACTACCGAGCGATGCCATAGACATACAACGCTACGCGGCCCTACCGATCGCGTACGGAACCGCCCACCGCATGCTCTTTTCCCGCGCCCGGTTGGCTTCGGGGGAGACCGTCGCGGTTCTCGGAGCCGCGGGGGGAGTCGGCGTCGCCTGCGTCCAGCTTGCTCACCGAATGGGTGCTCGGGTCATCGCTTGCTCTTCCTCGGACGATAAGCTAGCGGGACTGCGTGCGCTGGGGGCCGATGAAACCGTCAATGTCAGTCAGGTCGACTTCAGCCGTGAGATTTGGGCCCTTACCGAGAAGAAGGGCGCCGACGTGGTGATCGACTACAACGGTCAGGCGACGTGGCTGGGCTCCATTCGGTGCACCGGTCATGGCGGTCGTTTGGTGACCTGTGGCGCCACGACCGGTTATGATGCGGTGACCGACCTCAGGTACGTCTGGACACGGGAGCTGAACATCATGGGATCGGACGGCTGGGAGCGTAAGGACATCCTGGCTCTGGTGGATTTGGTACGCCAGGGAGAGCTCGACCCTGTGATCCACGCGGTCTATCCCCTCTCTCGCATCCGCGAGGCGGAAGCGGACCTCGAGGAGCGGCGGGCGTTGGGGAAGGTCATGTCGTTCCCGACGGGCAGCTCAATGCCACGAATTGAGCTGCAAACGCTGTGCGACGAGGTCCGTTTTATGGCCAGCTCGCGCTGACCGTGGCAAGGTCCGAACAGGGAGTCGTTTTCGATGCGTTAGCCGGAGAGGACTTTATCGTCGACCGGAAAAGTGGCGCCGTTCACGGCGGGATCGTGGCATCCCTGCTCGACACCGCGGCTACCTTTGCGCTGATTGCGGCTACTGATCACGATTGGGTTACGGTAGACCTCCGGATCGACTATCTTCGTCCCAGCAAGTCCGGCCGGCTCACGGTCAGCGGGGAAGTGGTACGCGCCGGCCGGTCAATCGGACGCGCGAGTGCCGAGCTCTCCGACCAGACCGGCTCGATCTGCGCCACGGCTATCGGCACATTCGCTGCGAACGTCTCCTAGACATGCATACGGAGCCACGACCTTGACCATACACATCGCTTCCGCCCCCAATCAAAAGCAGTCCCTAACGGAACAGGCCTACGGCTCACTCAAGCGAAAGATCCTATCATTGGAGCTGCCTCCGGGCGCGCAATTCACGGAAGCACGCATCTCGCAGGACCTCGTCTTAGGAAAGACTCCCGTCCGTGAGGCTCTGGCGCGGCTGCAGCGGGAGCGCCTGGTGGAGTGTATCCGCGATGCCGCTACCGAGTTGCCCCGCTGACTTTTAAGGATATCCGTGATCTCTTTGCGGTGCGCATGCTGCTGGAGAGCGAAGTGGTCAGACTGGCGAGTAGTAGGCCACTCGACGCTAAGCTCGTGCAAAGGCTCGAGGAGCTGAGTTACATCGACTACGATCCCGACGATTCCAAACGGCTGGCCGCCGGCGTGGCCGCCAATACTCAGTTTCACGTCCTGCTGGCCGAAGCCTCGGGTAACAGTCGGTTGGCCTCGCTTGTCCGGGACGTGATGGAGCATATGGAGCGCGTCGTGCACGTTGGCGTATCTATGACGCCGATGAGTCAAATCGACCATAGACGCGAGCATCCCGATCTGCTCAAGGCCGTGTTGAGCGGCGATGGGCCGGGAGCCGTCCAGTCCGTCGAAGCTCAGAGCCGCGCGTGGCAGGATCGCATGATCGAAATACTGCTGTCGTCCGAAGCGGTGATGTCGACGACCTGGGGCGCCGGCCCACCCCCTTCCCCGCCTCACGGTGCTTGGCCGGCCAAGAAAGGCGTAGCCATGCAGGCTGGGGGATTGTCGCTCACCCGGTTTAGGAACGAGCTTGATGCCCGCATTAGCCGGGTGACGGCGCTGATGAGGGACTGTGGCCTCCGCGGCCTGCTCATATACTCTGATGCCGGTAATGCGGGGAACGTGCGATATCTGACGAACTACCGGCCATTCTTCGGCGTCTCGCTCCTCCTCGTTCGCGACGACGGCGAGCAGATCCTCGTCAACACGTTTAACTGGGACGCTCCTCGCGCCCGGCTTGCTTCGGGAATTAAGCGGGTTGACTCGGGATTCGACACGGCGACACTGGCGGTGAAAGCTCTCCAGACGCTCGGCCTGGCAACAGGAGACCCCATCGGCATCGTCGGGCTGAACCTGATACCGCATCGCCTCTACTGCGAAATTTTCGAAGGCGGAGGTCGGCTTGCGCCAAGCGACCTGCAGGCCGACTACGAGTTGCTTCGGCTCATCAAAACCTCATTTGAGCAGGAGATGCTGCGGGAGGCTGCGAGAGTCACCGACGGAGCAATCGAAGCGGCCATGTCGCAGATTCAGGCGGGCGCGACCGAAGCTGAGATCGCGGCCCTCGTCGAGTACCGTATGAAGAAGGCGGGTGCGGATGGGTTCGCATTCCCTGCCAGCGTCGCTTCTGGGGCCAACACCGAGAAGCCGGTCAGCCTGGCGACGTCAAAGCGGCTCGAGCGCGGCGACCTCGTGATGATGGACGTCGGAGCGACATGGGAAGGCTATGCGGCGGACGTTACGCGAACGTTTGTGGTCGGCGAGCCCGACGACCGGCAGCGGGAGATCTTCAACGCGGTCACCCAGGCACTCAATGCCGCGACTGACGCCGTAGTGCCGGGCCTGCCGGCCAATGATCTGCATCGACAAGCCGTAGACGTGCTTGCGAGACATGATCTCGACAGGTTCTTCACCCACCGGGTCGGGCATGGCATAGGGCTGGAGACGTCGCTGGAAGCGCCTGATTTGCAGCGGGACGATACTCCACTGCAGGAGGGAATGACCTTCTGTCTCGAACCCGGTGTCTATATTCCCCGCTTCGGAGGCATCAAAATCGAGGATGACATTATCGTGGGGCCGACAGGACCGGAAGTCATATCAAAGTCAACCCGGGGACTGGTTAGCGTCTAGGGCTCATCGGCTCTACTCTTCATCCTCTCACCACTCACTAGAAAGCGCTGCGGATCCATCATGATCATCGACCATCTCGGCTATCTCACCTCCAACGCTCTCAAGCTCTACCCAGACCATCCGGCCCTCATTCAGGAGGACCTCGCCCTCACGTATCGGGAGCTGGAGGACCGCATACGCCGGGTGGCTAGAGGGTTAGTCGACCGCGGCGTCAGGCCAGGGCAGCGGGTAGCGTTAATGTGGCCCAACGACGTTCGATATGTCGAGAGCATGCTGGGCACGATGCGCGCGGGGGCCGTGGCCGTTCCTCTCAACGTCAAGCTGGGCGACGACATCCTGACGTACGTTCTCGATGACTCTGACTCTGTCGCCATGATCGTCAGCCCTGAGCTGGCGGACCGCGCGCGCTCGATTGCGGGCCGCGTTCCCGCGGTCCGCATTCTGGTCGGCCCGGACGAGCTCCAGGCAGCGGACACAGATTTTGCGCCCGTGCCGTATGCACCGGACGACATATGCTTCCAACCCTACACATCGGGGTCGACCGGCAAGCCGAAGGGCGTTTTGTTGACGCACCGCGGACAACTGTGGAATGCAGACATCGTACGCAAGACCCAGCTGATCGACGAGACCGAGCGCGCCCTGGTAGCCGTCCCCGTGTACCACAAGAACGCAGGAATGACGCTCAAGATCCACTTGATCGCCGGGGGTTCCGTGGTCGTTCTGCCGGCGTTCGAGTCCGCGGCAGTCATTGCGGCCATCGAGAAGTACCGATGCACCTATATCGGCGGCGTGCCCGCCATGTACCGCCTGTTGATCAACGACGCAGGGTCGCTCGCCAAGCACGACGTCTCGTCGCTCCGCTATGCGACGGCGGGATCGGCAGACGTGCCGGAGGATCTGGTGGATGCGTTCCAGCGCGTTTTTGGGGCGCCGATCGGCGAGGGGTACGGGCTGACCGAGGGAGGGCCCGACGTGATTCTCGCGCCCCGATGGGGCATTCGGAAGATCGGCAGCATCGGGCCGCCACTCCCCGGCTGCGAGGTGCGTCTGGTCGAACCTGATAATCCGACTCGTGACGTTGAAATCGGTGAGACGGGAGAGATGATCACCCGCAATCCCGGGGTGGCCGTGGGCTACTACAAGCTGCCCGAGGTAACGTCAAGAAAGATCCGCGACGGCTGGCTCTACACCGGTGACCTGATGCGACGGGACGAGGACAACTACTTCTATTTCGTCGGCCGTAAAGACGATATGATCAACGTCGGCGGGGAGAACGTCTACCCAAAGGAAGTCGAGGACATCCTCATGCAGCACGCGGCGGTACGTGACGTAGCAGTTGTGCCCCTCGACCATGATGTCAAGGGTGCAGTGCCGGTAGCGTTCGTCGTGCTGCACAATTCTGATACAGCGTCAGAAACTGAGATCAAAGCCTTCTTTTTGGAGCGAGGCCCGGCCTACGCTCACCCCCGGCGCGTGTACTTCCGAGAGGCTTTGCCCTTGTCGGGCACTGGCAAGCTGGACCGGAAGGAACTGCAAGCCCAAGCTGGCTACGAAGCCTCCGGCCCCGCTTCGACAGCTCTCGAATAACTGCCTATCCAGTTCAGGGGCGGTCGAGCCTGGGCGACTCCGAAGATGACCAATCGCAAACCGTCGTCCCCCACTAACGCCCCCGAGGTTCTCTGCGGGGATGACCCCGTCTTACAACCAAGCTGAGGCGGCAGCCGCCTCTCCGAGACTAGTGTCCGCCGCGACGTATCGTAACTGAGCCCTCCAGGTCCGCTGCGACCCCACAGCCACTCACCGACCGCCACAATCCATCTGCCTGGCGGCTACTATCGACCAAGCATGTTCTATCGACTGTCAGATGATGATGTGGTCCTCACACGCTGTGTGGTAGAGTCGAAAGATTCCTGATAACGATATCAGGAAATCGGCTCGCACCGTATGGCAGGTAACGGCAAGAGGCGGTTTTCCTCCCCTCGCAACACTCGGCTGGATCGATCGTAACACGACGACTAAAAACTGCCCTCGAGGAGATCGTAGATGAAGCGACTGGCTATGATTGCTGTGACTTTGGTACTTACATGCGCGACCAGTAGCGCCGCGGTTTTGGCACGTCCGGTCGCCTCCCAAAGAGCGCTCCATAGACCCGCGGCCAGCTCAATCAGAGTTGGACTCGTCGCTGCATTCACCACCAACGACAAGGGGTTCAACGCCCTGGCTCTTAAGGGACTCAAACAAGCCAAGAAGCAGCTCCACGTCAAGACCAGCACGCTCGTGGCATTCACGACCAGCGACTTTGCTCCCGACCTCGACACCTTCGCTCAGAAGAAATACAACCTGATCATCGCCATGGGAGCGCTCTTTGACCATGCCCTCTGGCAGATCGCCGTCAAGAATCCCAAGGTTCACTTTGCGATCGTCGATGGTGAGCCGACCAACGATCAGGGCAAGGCGGTACGGCTGCCGAACGTCAACGAGCAGCATTTTAGGACCGAGCAAAATGGGTACGTGGTCGGGGTGATAGCCGGTCTGATGGAGAAGGACAGGGTGGGCGCGGCGAAGCACAATACAATCGGGGTCTTGGGGGGCCTGCCGATTCCGTTTGTCAATTCCATGATGTGCGGCTACTACGCCGGTGCCAGATCGGTGGACAAGAAGGTCAAACTGGCATGGGATTACGCCAATAGCTTTACCGACCCTTCAATCGGCCAGAGTTACGGCGAGAAGCAGGTCGCGGCGGGCGCCGATATTCTGTTTCAAATCGCGGACGCAGCGGGTCTCGGTTATTTCAAAGCGGCGCAGGCAAGCCACAGATTCGGTATTGGATTCGCTGCCGACCAGGACTATCTCGGCCATTACGTGTTGACAAGCGCTCTCGTCAGGGTCGACCTGAACGTGTTGCGGGTTATCAAGACCCAGGTAGACGGAAAGTTCAGGCCAGGCAGCCACTTCTCCGATCTGAATAACGCCGGCATCGGATACGCCACGGACATGAATCACGTCACGGCCAAGATCAAGAAGACAGCCGCCAAAGTGGCCAACGAAATAAGGTCCCGAAAGATCAAGGTTTCGCCAAGCTGCTCGCTTCCGAAATCGGCGTGAGCCGCGATCTCGGATTTGGCTCGTGCGACACAGGCGGCACTGCATCCCCGTAGTCCGTGGACACCCGCGACGACTTGTGAAACCACCGTGGCAAGATCCACGGTCTCGCCATGCGGCTTGCAAAATAGATCTGAAGTTACGGGGTGCTGATAGCACCCAAGGTGCGGTGACTGCCGGCTACCGATTGTAGTGCTCTTGAATACGCCGTGCAGCTCGCCGGATTCCGTGCCACCCGACTAACCCTGCGTGCCAGTCTGGCGTTCGTGAGGTGCGTCACCGGCTTAAGCAAATCTCATGTTGGCGCGCCCCGGCCTTCCCCGAACCATCTCTGCACAAGGATGAAGTTCTCGTGCCTTAGCTTCGCACTGGTGACGCCCCTCTCTGCGAGCCGCCCTTCTTGGTCACCTCACAGATCGCAAAACGACTATTCCATGTCTCCTTTGCGTCCGCTCGCTCGTATATCTAATGACATCGCGATCGTCAGTACATGTAGCGAGGAACGGAATTTGATGACCAAAACGATCAAAGAACGAGACCGTGGATAACACGGCTCCGGTGCTCCGTCTATGGACGCCTGAGACGGAAGCTCTGGCCATAGAAGCAGCTCGCCAAGACCCGTCCGAGTTCGGGGTGTTGTACGCAAGGTACCGAGACCGCGTCTACCGGTATCTGCTGACCAGGGCCACTACGACCGAGGAGGCGGAAGACCTCCTACAGCTCGTCTTCTTACGTGCGATGAGCTCGCTGTCGCAATACCGACCTGAAGTCAGGCCGTTCATAGCCTGGCTCCTTGGTATCGCGCGCAACCTGAGCATCGACCACCAGCGGCGTGCACGATCGACCGTGCAGTGGGACCTTGTTCCCGGAATCTTCCGAACCAGCAGCAGCGACGTCGAAGCGGACGTGCTGCGTCAAGAGGAGCTCGCCGATCTGGGCGCGCTTTTCAGAGGGTTACCACCCGACAAGCGCGAACTTCTCGTTTTGCGATTTGCTGCCGGACTCACCATCCGCGAGATTGCCGGCGTGGTTGGAAAAAGTGAGGCGGCGACAAAGAAGCAAATCTCAAGAACCCTCAACACGTTAAAGGAGCAATATTATGACAGCACTCACTGATCGATACTCCGATCTACTGGAAAGCGACCACGACTCCGAGTTAGTGGAGTTGGTCGGTCGACTGGATGCTATGGGTTACGGATCGCCATCGCCTCAGGCGGATCTGGCCATCCGGCGGTCATTGATCTCAGGTGTGGACGAGCAGACACGCGCCACCGCCGGCTTGACTCCGCCCAGGATCGCGATGCAGTGGCAGACCCATCGCGGTCTGCGTTCGTCGCGTCTAGCCACCCGCTTCCCACGACGCAGCATTCTGCGAGCGGCCGGACTGGCTGCTCCGCTCGCGGCCGCGGTTGCGATTACTCTTGTCGTCGGCTCGCTTCTCATGGGAGGCGGCCCAACGCCTGCGTCGGCGGCAACCATTCTGCGCCATGCCCAGACCGCGGGCCTCGCTGCCGGCGAGATCACGCGGTTCGACTACCAGATCACGAATTCGGGTGGCTTTGGCGGATCGGTAAGCGTTTGGTTACAGGCAGGTCCAAACGGCCAACCAGTGCGAATGACCTACTCGCCTCAACCACAATATGGTCCCGCCGGTGAGTGGGTCTGTCCAACCAAGGCTGCCTGCTACGCGAACATCTCGACCCGTTTCCTGGTTGGGTCATACGAAGACATTGTCGGCAAAAACTCACCAGCGTCCCTAACGGGAAGCCAGGTTAAAGGACAGCAAACGTTTGACGGCGTTCTCTGTGATGTCGTTCGAGCTCCCAGCGGCGCGACCCTGTACTTCGACGCGCGAACCTACGTGTTGGAAGGTGCTTCATGGACCGACCTGGAGCAAGGCGGCGCACAGCAAGGTCCGAACTCCACGTGGGATGCCCAGCTGAGTCATTCAGGGACAGTCGCGTCGCCGACCGCGGGTTTACCGTGGTGGTACATAGTCTCGCAGGGGTTCAGCAACCAGCCGCCGGACCAAAGCGGACCTGGGAGTCATGTAGCCCGTCGCTTCGGCGGGTAACCAAGATCGGCGAGTTCAAGGCCAGGTAGGCCCGCCTCCATGGGACTGTGAGGGGTGGGTCTACCTGCCGGATCCGGCCCACCAGTTTCAGACGTTGGCGGAGCTACGGGGTCGCTGATACCGGAGCAGGTAGACCATAGGCAGTATGCCGGCCGAGTTGACTAGTAGAACGGCCGCAGCCCACCCGAATTGGCGATTCTGAATGGCTTTCCTGATAGCCATGAGCTTGAGCACGGCTTCCAGGAGGGCCATTGCACGGACAGGGCCCGGGACCTTCTTGAGCTTCTGGATCACGTTGATACCTCTTTCGGCCCATTCTACTCTTGCCCGTAGGGGTTGACCTTCGGTGCTGCAGACAGGTGCGCCCGCCAACCGGTTATGCCACCAACCGGTTATAAAGAACACTGATGTTACACGTGTTTGATCGGCCAGCTGGCGGAAGCGACGTCCCAGCAGAGCCTGCAAAAGTAGACTCCGGCTGCAGGAATCAGAAAGGTAGGACCACGTAACAATCGGCGTTACGCCGCAAGCATAATGCAGGCAGACGGCGGTCGAGACAAGCCACCTTCGGAGGCGTGATGACACAGGCATTCGACAAGAACTACTGGGAATCCCACTGGCAGCAGAAGAACGAGCACCCTGCCGGCGAGGAGATCGTTCCGAACCCGTATCTCGCACGCGAGATCATCGCGCGTGCCGCCTGGCACGGCGCTCGATGCCGGTTGCGGCGAGGGAGCGGAAGCAATCTGGCTTGCCAATACGGGCTGGCAGGTCATGGCAGTAGACATCTCCACCGCAGGCTCTCTCCCGGGCCTCCGAGGGCGCGACGAAGGTTTGCGTTGCACCCGAGCGCGTGCAGTGGGTCGAGGCGGACCTGAGTGTCTGGGAGCCGGGCCGGGAGTTCGACCTAGTCACGACCCACTACGCGCACCCCGCAATGCCGCAGCTGGCGTTCTACCATCGCATTTCCAGCTGGGTAGCACCAGGCGGCACCCTGCTGATCGTCGGACACCTGCGCACCTCGAAAGCGTCAGGGCACGGGCACCCCCAGGAACAGCCGGGCCACGAATCCAACCCACCCGCAGAAGCGTCAGTCAAAGCCTCGAGCATCACGGATGGACTCGATGAAAACCAGTGGGACGTACTCACCGCCGACGAGCCCGTCCGTACCCTTACGAACCGGGCGGGCCGGACCGTGCAGTTGGACGACGTAGTCGTGCGAGCCATCCGACGCCCCTGACCGGCGGCCAGAGCCTGAACGTTCGCTCTAGACTGGATCCGCTGATGGGCAGGGTACCCTTCTGGTGCTACGAAGCCACCTGCCGGGTCCACATCATCCACGAACGTGTTGAAAATAAACCACGACCTGGGCTCGGGGCACTCGACAGCCACCACCGTCTGCCCAGGAGCGGCGGGCACGCTCAGCCATTGTCGACGACAAGCTACGTTCCGACCGGCTGTCACTCGGAGGCTGTTGGGATCGTGTAGCCCGGGTTCCAGATGATCTCCCACAAGTGGCCGTCCGGATCGCTGAAATATCCCGAGTAAATGCCCCAGGGGCGGTCGCGCGCGGGCTCGGTCAGCGTGCCGCCGGCGGCCTGCGCGGCCGACAGAACCTCGTCGACGGCCTCGCGCGTGCCGACGATATGGCCGAGGCTGAATGCGCCAGGCGGAGGAGGAAGAGCCGTGTTGGCATCTTTGGACAGGTTGGTTCGCTCGTAGAGTGAAAGCAGCAGACCGCCCTGCAGCTCGAACGGCGCGATAGCGCCACCGGGCTCGGCATCGGTAGCTGAGAACTCGGTCCCAACGATGCCCTGAGATGCCCATCCCAAGGCGCGATAGAAGCCAAGAGCTCGATCCAGATCCTCCACCCCGAGGGTGATCACGTGGATGCGCGGCTCCATGGCGACGTGCGGTTTCTCCGTGGTTCCCACGCGTTCCTCCTTCTCCAGGCAGACCAGTTCCCGTTGCCCTGTAGCTCTGTCCTTAGCTTTCCAGCTCGACTAACCGATGAAACGTTCTACTGTAGCTGTCTATACTAGGTGATTCTCAGACGGTCCAATTGTGGCGTGACTCGGTCTGATAGCCGCCAACGATCAAGTGACTGCGCTGCTAGGTTGAATCGGATACAGGCCTTTCCCAGGGCGGGCGTCCTCCTGCCACCTCGGTTGGCATTCTCACTGAACTGTTGCCGCGGCCCTTTCGGGCGAGGCTATCCAGATCATTTCGCCCTTCTCGTCTGGTCTGGGTGATGCGCCGTCGAAACTACCGAACAGGGCCTGGACTCGTAACCCGGCTGCGAGCAGTGCATGCTCCATTTCGACGCGTCCAATGATCTTGAGGCGCATTGCCTCCTGCCGAATTCTGAATACGATTGATTCCGAGTCGTCAAACTGGATCCACTCCGAGTGGAGGGTCGCGATCTCAGCCAGCGGATCCAAGGTCCACGCCCACCTCCGGCGCCAGGTAATCCCTGATGTCGGGTCGCTCAGGGCAGGACCCAAGCGCCATTCAGCGGGTTCAGGAGGATCCAGCGGCAGATTCCCCATCCACTTGTAGCCGGGACGGTCAAGATGCACGATCAAACGTCCCAGTGCTTCCAGATGGTTGCGCATCGCCGTCAGAGCTCTGACTTGATCCGCCGCGGATGTCATGAACTGGAACGAGTGGGCTGGGACCATCACGATGTCAAATTTCCGACCCAGGCTGAACGTGCGCATGTCCCCTACGTGCCAGGTTGGATTCCCATTCGGCTCCTTCGCGCGAGCGACTTCGATCATCTCGGAGGAGGAATCAACTCCGGTTACCTGGCATCCCTCTGCCGCGAGAGCCAGAGCAAGTCGGCCGGTGCCGCAGGCCAGCTCGAGAATGCGCGGGGGACGGCCAGGAGCACTGTCCCGTGCCCAACGTGCGTAGGCCGCGATCTCTCCCGTCCATCCAACGGAGTTTGAGTCATAGGTCTTTGCGTAGATCTGTTCGCCTGTCGGGCTCATGGATCGATTATGCGATAGCCGGTGACCTGGTGCACCTGTAATCAACCTCGAACTGAGAATTCGCGCTGCATGCGTCTCACCAGCGGAAGACTATATAGTAAGTTCGTTAGGGGGTACCAGTCGCATTGCCGGCAGCCTGGTTTCTGGCTTGATTCGCCGGGCCGATTTCGCCCAAACATTGCATCCGCTGCGGATCTGCAAAGAGGTCCGTTTTGGCTGGGCCGCCGTCGTTTACCGCAACATGATCGAAGACAGCGTCCTCCCTCGAGCCAGTCGGTCGGAATGCAGCGGGGTGCCATCAACGCCGGAAGAGGTCACATATAATGAACACATTGTATTTTCGGAGAGGACTTTGTGGCCAGCATAACCGTCCAGCAGCTTCTCGCCCGCCTTGACCAGCAGCAGGCCGAAATTGACGATCTCAAGGCCCAAATAGCTCGGGGCAGCCAGTGCGCTGACCCGCCTGATCCAATGACAGGGACGCGTCCCGGAATGTCGCGACGCGGAGCGCTGAAGACGGCAGCGGCCGGAGCACTGGGTCTGGTCGGCGCCGGCATACTCGATCCAGGGTCTGCTGCTTACGCAGCAGGCAAGCAGGGGCAGACATCATTCGTCAGCAAGTCATCGGCGCCCACCATCAAAGGAACCAATACCGGAACCGGCGGCGCAATTTCGGCCACGTCGCACTCGAATGCCACCGTCCACGGAAGTCAGACGTCGGCCAAAGCTGGTGCCGTCGCATTGCGCGGCACGATCGATAACGGGAAGTCTCAAGGCGGAATCGGCGTGGTGGGGATTGCCCCCGCAGGCGTGGGCGTCAGCGGCTCTTCTACCACCGGAACCGGAGTCGTGGGGTCATCAAGTACCGGCTCCGGCATAACGGGAATATCGGCGTCGACGGCTGGAGGCGCCGTCGCAATCGAGGGCACCATCACCAGCCAGCAGCCGGGCGGATCTTCGGCTGGCGTGCTTGGGCAAAACAACGGCACGAGCGAATTGGGAATTGGCGTCTATGGGATTCAGAACGGGAGCGGTTGGGGCGTGTACGGTACCACGCCGTCTGGAATTGGCGTATATGGGTATTCCTCAGCCGGGACCGGCGTGCAGGGCGGGAGCTCCCAGGGCGACGGCGTTTACGCTAGTAGCAGCGCCGGCAACGGGGTGTTCGGCGGCTCGACTTCCGGCGTGGGAGTGGTGGGCTCAGCAGGTAGCGGCATCGGCGTAAAGGGATCATCCTCGAGCGGCTACGGTATATATGCCAGCAGCCCCACCAACTTTGCCGTCGTAGGCCTTTCCACCTCGGGCAATGGTGTTTACGGTCAGGTTTCTATATCACCACAGTCTGGCGTCGTCGGCCGTACGCTCGACGGCAGCGGTAATTGGGCGATCTACGGGTTCGGCAACATCGGAGCGACCGGTACCAAGTCGGCGGTTGTACCGTCCACGGATGGCAAGGGCCACATGACGCTGTACTGTGTGGAGAGCCCCGAATGCTGGTTCGAAGATTTCGGTTCGGCTACGCTCTCCGAGGGCTCAGCATTTGTCACAATCGACCCCGAATTCGCACAAACGGTCGATACCGACAACTATCACGTGTTTCTTCAGGCGGAAGGCGAGTGCAGAGGGCTCAGTGTACGCGGTAAGACGGCGGCCGGCTTCGCCGTTAAGGAGCTCGAGGGTGGCGTCACGGGTGTCCGCTTCTCGTACCGGCTCGTTGCGCTCCGCCGGAACGTGACTGCTCCCCGGCTCAGCCGGGCGATGCTACCCAATGCGCCCGCCGGCAATATGTAGAAACCGCGATATGCTGCCGATTCCGGGATGGAACCATCCGGCGGGCTCACCCGCGACATCGCGCCGTGCTCGCTTGCGATCTCTACGTGGACAATACGGCCGGCCATATCTTCCTCCGATGAAGCTTCTTGTGACATTCTCATCGCAACGCCGCGAACTACACGCGCCGTCGTCGCAGTTCGCCCAATATCGACTTTACTCCCGTAACCTGCATGATGCGGGCTGTTAAGTCACTCGCGCTCACGCTATGTGGTATGTCACCAGGGTATAGGTGGCGTAGATCAGCAAGACAAAGGCTACGCCCAACAGGGTGCGTCGAACTGTCTTGACCTTGAACCGCTGCGACAGCGCTATCAGAAACAGAATCGACGCCAGAAATACCGTAGTTCTGATGTACTCGTCCCCGGTCTCGCGCGCGTCAGTCCCAGCCTGGAAGACTTCGGTAGCGAGGGTGTTATACCTGCCGGCCCGCTCGGCAAACCGGTTGTGGTACTGGGGCATGTATGTGGGACCCGGGGGAGAGTTCGGATTCGTGGAAGGATGTGTTTTGAGCCACGCGTCAAATGCAATGCGGTATTGCGGGCTGAAACGCATCACGTACAGGGCCGCGAGCTTCTTTCTTCCGGCCGACTCGTCCTCGACCCAGGTGTTGAACGTAACATCGTCCAGAATCTTTTGCTGGCCGGCCGCCGTCGAAGCTTGCGTTGCGAGGGCCCTGTACCTAGAAGCTTGGCCATAGTACAGACCGTTTCGGCCGTCCCACCTCGCGGCTTCGTAGCCGCTCCAAGCGGTGGTTATGGTGACGAGGGCGAGGAGTAGCGCCTCGGCGATCTCGAGAATCTCCAACGAGCGAGAGTGCCCCTCCCCTTCACCCTTTTCGTTGAGCTGCTGAGCCGCTTCGATGTTGACGCTTTCAGGCAAATGACTCTCTCCTTCAATCAAGAAAGCGACGTGACGTAAACTGCGACGCATAGTCGCTCGCACGCGACCCGCTTGGAATGTTGATCCCCGACAGAACCGCTTACCCCCTGCTCGTCCCTGTGCCGCTAACGATCACAGATGAGGGAAGTCCGCGGCTCAAGCTGACAACTGAAAACTGAAAACTGAAAACTCTCTAAAACCCTATGTCGGCCGTAATCCGCCGCATCTTGCGAGCCATGACAAGCGCCTCGTAGTCCCGCTCATTCTGATCCGCATAGGCATTGGCGAAGTGCGTGACCGCCGTTTCGAACGCGGTGCCGGCTCCGATATACCCACTGATCATGGCAGCGTCGCCCGAACGCGCGTGAGCAAGTGCCAGCGCCCAGCCGCACACCTCTGAGTATGCGACAAGGCCTGACGGAATCATCGACGGAACGTCCACCGATCCCTTCATGTCGCGAAGCTGACGCAGGTAGAACTGCCCCTTGCTCGTCGTACCCCAACCCAGGAATATGTCGCTGGCCGCCTGAATGATTCTCTGGCCGGCCACCACCCGCTGCCCATGGTGCTTGTAAGAGCTGGCGCCAAGATACGGCTCAAAGACAGAGTGGGTGGCCTCCTTGATCTGCAGGAAGAGAGGGTCGTTCTCGCTGGCGCCCTTGAACAGCAGAATGAAGCAGCGTGTGCCGACGCTTCCGATGCCGACAACCTTCATGGCGCCATCGACCAACGTGTATCGCTGGAGCAGATGACGGCGGTCCGGCTGCAAGGTTTCGTAATAGGTACGGAAGAGCCGGGCGCCGCGCTCGGCTCCGAGGATGGTCCAGTCATCGACGTGGGTAACGACCGGGGGGTCGTCGACAATTCGTATTTGGCCATCGACCACCGAGCACATCTTGTTGAGAGCCTGCACATTGTCGTGAGCCCGGGCCCTCTCGAACCCCTTTTGAACATCTTTCCGCATGCGCCCGGAAACAACGTCCAACAGCTGCGCCACTTCTACTTGCATGTAGTACAGCTCCGCGTGGCCAATCATCGCGTACAGTGCCATTCGCTGCCGGTAGGACGTCACGGCCGCTTGTGCGGCCTCCGAACAGTCAGTCGCGCTGAATCGATTGCCGCGACCGGCAACCACGATGCTCGCTGCGAGGCGCTTTACATCCCATTCAAAGGGTCCGGGCAATGTTTCATCGAAATCGTTGACGTCAAAGACGAGGTTCCGCTCCGGTGTTCCGTACGCACCGAAATTGACTAAATGGGCGTCTCCGGCGAGTTGGGCAATGAGTCCGGTTCGCGGTGTCATCGACAGATCCGACGCCATTACCGCAGCTGCTCCCCTGAAGTACGCGAATGGGGACTCCAGCATTCGGCCATAGCGAATCGGCACCAAATCCGCCACTCGATGCCTGTCTTGTTGTTTGAGGATCTCAACAGGGTCAGGCCTGTTGGCAGGAGCAGACCACTCCGCGTGCGCGGCTCGTGTCGTTTCCTTTCGGTGCTCCTTACCTGCTTTTATACGCTGCTCGATGGACACGTGGGGCTGTAGTCCCGGAACATGAGCTCCAACCTCACTCCAGGCCTGTTGAGACGTTTTGGCATCGCTGGCGACAACAGTTGCCACAGTGGTACTCCTTCACCCGGTAAGTACAGGGTCGTTAGGTCGTGAAGCAGAAAACAAGGGTTTGCTTGCATAGACCGTAAGGCAACGGACCCAAGGCTCGCCCTGTACATCTCACCAGTTTCTCCTATAGTAAGTGTCTCGCGCGAAAACAGCCAACGGTTTGGAAATAGGTTCAGGCTCGCACGAGAGTGCCTGTGTATTCGCGACCACGAAACAAACTGTCTGAAGGGAGCTTGCGCGACTAAAGCACCCGCGCGGCGTCAGCGTTGAAGATTTCTGTGCATCTTGCCCAGTCCAGACTCGCCCAGAATCAAGGGCGCCATCATTTGCACCGTCCTCGCGACAGCGAACCAAAAAGGAGGCGTCCGCACGGCCCAGATAAGTGTTCGATTCCGCCTACCGGGAACCCGTCTGAGGTGAAGCCAGCACGCATTGTGACTCAAGTCGTCATTCGAGTCGACGAGAACCAAGATGGGGCCAGTTCGAAAACTACCTCAAAAATACGGTTCGAACCCTCCACGGCGACAGTCAGCTGACTACCGTGAGCCCGGTCATCCATGGCCCGGGTGGTCGCGGTCGCCTGAAACTGAAAACTACTTGGAAACATAGCGCGACATCAATGACGCCCCACGATGTGGCTTGGACCCGTAGGGGCGACATTTATGACGCCCGGCGATGTCGGCGGTCGCATAACGCTGGCGAAGCGAGGTGCAGCGTCTGGAAACCACCATCTCTACTTTCGTACTTCGTGGTGTCGGTAACGACATGGATGACTGAAAACTGACAACTGACAACTGACAACTTAACGAGGAGAGCTAACCGCCTATGCCGAAAAGATCGGTCGCTGCACTGGCCATCGTGTTCGGACTGTTGAGCATCATCTCGGCGCCTGTTGCCGCTGCCGGTGGCACGGTCGATGTCTACTACGCCGCTTCCCTCAAAGCCTTAAATGAGAATTCGGTGGGGCCGGCCTACCAATCCAAAACCGGCTATACCTACCAGGGCTTTCCGAACAACTCCGGTCTGATCGTCAGCGAGCTCAAAGCACATCTCATAAATCCGGACGCCGTCGAGTTCGCGGATGCTGGTTTGAACGCTCAACTGATGGGAAAGTCCAACGGAAACATCGTGAGATGGTACATAACGTTCGCCCGCACGCACCTCGTCATCGGATTCAATCCAAAGAGTAAATTCGCGCCGATGTTCCGTAAGGTCCAACAGCACAAGCTCGCGTGGTACAAGCCTCTCCTTGCAACGGGTCTGAAATTCGGACGCACCGATCCCAACTCGGATCCCAAAGGCTACCGCGTGATCTTCTCCTTCAATCTGGCGCAGAAGCTCTATCGTTTGAGTCACTTTACTCGACGAGTGCTCGGTCCGATCAAAAATCCGGATCCTACCGGGGCCAACTCCCTCTCGCCCCAGGTCTTTCCCGAGGCTACTCTCGTCGCCCAGCTGACCTCGGGCAACCTCGATGCCGGCGTCTTCTATCTGCCCGAGGCTCGAGCAGCGAAGATTCCATACATCGGCCTTCCACAGGCAATCAGTTTCGGCAGTCCGAAGTACGCGAAGCTCGACGCCACGCAGCACTACACCAATAGCAAGCGACTCAAGACCACCTGGCTCACCCACCTACTACACGATCACAATTCCGAGCACGGTCAAGAACAAGGCAGGTGCTGTGGCGTTTGCCAAGTTCGCTCTGAGCAAAAAGGCGGAAGCCCTTGGAGCCAAGGTAGGACTGCAAAGCTCCAAGCACACGATCCACGGCGACAAGAAATCTGTTCCGAAGGGACTCTAGCTCATCGCCGTAATTTCCCGAGCTACCCCCCACCACAAGAACGGTACTCCAGCCGCGACCTCCCACCGCGGCTGGAGCCGTTCCGCTCTACTCCTGGCGTTTGCCGGGCTGCCGTTGCTTTTTGTCGGGTTACCCATCGTAGCGTTGTTCACAAACGTCCCATGGGGTCAGGCGTTGCAGGTTCTTGAGAATCCACAGACGCAGGACGCCGTGAAGACGTCACTGATCTCGACAACAATCGCAACTGCCCTCGTCACCGTGTTCGGCGTCCCGTTGGGGTACTTCCTCGCTCAGTATCGGTTTCCCGGGCGGTCCTTAGTCACAGGCCTTGTGTATATGCCGTTGGTATTACCGCCCGTTGTTGGAGGTATTCTCCTCCTACTTGTCTGGGGACAGTCCGGCTCGGTGGAACAATTCCTCGCGCCGCACAACATCTTCTTCGTTAACGAGTTGTCCGGCATCATTCTGTGCCAGATGTTCGTCAGTATACCGTTCGTTGTGGTTGCCGCCCGCTACGCGTTCGAGCGTATCGACCCGGACTTGGATGAGGCGGCACGAACGATGGGTGCGGACACGCTCCGGGTCTTTTGGTCGATCGCGCTCCCACTATCCTTACGGGCGATCCTTGCCGGGGTCGCCCTGTCGTGGATGCGGTCCTTCGGCGAGTTCGGCGCGACGGTGATTGTGGCGTACCACCCGTTTTCCTTTCCGGTATTTTTGTACGAACAGTTTGGCAGCGTCGGCTATACTCCTATTCTTCCAATGGCACTGATAGCACTGGTGCTTGGTGCGGCAGCACTGCTCGTTGCCGCGGCATTGGAGCGCATCGGGGTCGTGCGCGCATTCGTGACCACCGGGTCATTTGCAGGACAACGTCGCCCTGGTCGGACCAACTCAACAGAGCCATAAGCATCGAGAAGGTCGAGACGTCCTCTCAGGCGCGATCGCTGGCTTGAAATCTACTGTGGTCCCGGCGTCCTATGCCTCGAAGTGTATCGATAAAGGCGTCAGTCAGCCTGACCTGACGATGGAACCACCACCGAAGCGCGAGCAATCAGAGGCAACTCAGCATGTGGAGCGTGCGCGGCGGTCACACGTCCCGGAGAGCCGCTAGTCTCGAGCCAAACCGCTCAAGACCGGCGACCCGCCGCGGAATCTAGCCCTTGGCGTAGTTTGACGCTCCCCACCAGTCGACGATAACGACAGGCTCGTCGCCCACAACCCACGCATCGTGGCCCTGGGGAAGGGCCGTGACGTCACCGGGATTGGCATCGAATTCGGTGCCGTCCGCCATGGCAACGTGGAGTTTTCCCTGAACATGGTACTGGAAGTGCGGCGCCTCGCACAGGTCGGTCCCGGCAAGCGGCTTGACGTGGTCCGACCACCGCCACCCGGGCTGGAGAGTGAGGCGGCCGATCTCGCTTCCCCCTATCTGCAAAAGGTCGACCTTTCCTCGCTCGAACGTGCGCGTCTCGTCTGCGGATCCGAAGTTCTTCTGCTCTGCACCTGCCACGATTCACTCCTTTTGAGTTCGTCTTGTTCTACCTCGGTACCATCCTATCCACGCTCGCTTGCAGAGAGCTTGCAGTTTGGCCGGGGAGGAGAGCCGGGCAGCCGCCCGTGTCTGCAAACGAGCTGCAAGGGCATCCCGACATACTGACGGCATCTCAAGGTTGAAATGGAGGGTACGGTGAACGGTGACGTTATTGGAGGATTTCTCACGGCTATCGCGGAAGCGCAGCTGCAGCAATGTGACGCATTCGCGCCCAACGCCAGGATCGACGCGACAGTTCCTAACTGGCGGTACACGATCGACGGCGCCTCAGCCATTCGAACGGAGCTTGGTCGGTGGTATGCCGATCCCGGAAACTTCGAGGAATTGAAGAGAACCGAGGTTCCGGGTGGAGAATTCGTCGAATTCACTTTGTGCTGGGAGGAACATGGAATCCCCCACGCCGCCCATCAAGCACACGTTATAAAAGTAGGCTCTGAGGGCATACTGTCCGATACCATCTGGTGCGGTGGAAGGTGGGCTGCCTCACTCCTGGCGGAGATGGATGAGGCGGCGCGCGGCGGCGATTGAGATGGTGAGTCTCGAGACGGAGGTCGCGAAAGTACGAGTGCAAAACGTCACTAGTGATGGGTGCCGCATGGAGCCTGGGTTGGTTATGGCATCTCTGGAAGACCTGCTGGCCGGCGCCACGCTCCGAGAGCCAATGGACAAGAACTCGGATTCATTGTCTGGGTCGACCTTCGAACGCGTCGTTATCGACGGCAGTGCCTATGTCGTCAAGTACCTTCATGTTGACGACGACTGGGTGGCTCGCGCGACGGGAGATCTACGCTGTCGTCCTCTCCTTGCCTGGCGCTCGGGGCTCCTCCACACGCTGCCGCCGACTGTCGACCATTGCATTGTGGGAGTTGCTGGTGGTCTGGGACGGGATGGGCTGGGAGCGGCCCTACTGCTTCGAGACGTCGGCGAACACCTGTTGGCGGAGGGCGCCGCACCGATGGCGATGGGACACCACGTGCAGTTCGTCGAGCACATGACCGACCTTCATGTCCAATTCTGGGGCTGGCAGGACACGATAGGTTTGCAGCCCCTTGGCAACCGGCTGTTCGAGCTGAGTCCGTACACGGGCGACGTCGAGGCCGATCTCGGGAGCCGCGACATTGTCCCTCCATTGATTCGACCCGGCTGGGACCGCCTCCTCCGCGACGCCCCAGAGTCGGGACGGCTGGCTTGGAATCTCCTGACAGACGCCGGTCCTCTTCTGGAGCCCATATCTCAAGGACCCCAAACATTCATTCACGGCGATCTCAAGGCCGGCAACCTGGGAGTCGCTCCGGATGGCCGGACGATTCTGTTGGATTGGGCGGTGCCCGGTCAGGCGCCCGGGTTGCTTGATCTCGCCTGGTATCTGTCCGTCAACTGTGACCGCCTGCCCGAGAGCAAGGAGGCGACGATTGAGCGGTACCGCGAGACGCTGGAGAATCGGGGGATAGCCACGGCGGCGTGGTGGGAGTCACAGCTTGGGCTGGCTCTGATATTTGGATTCGTTCAGATGGGCTGGTCGAAACAAGGAGAGGAGCTGGGTTGGTGGGACACCCACGTCCAGGAGGCAGCTCGCTTCCTACAATGAGCGCTCTCGAGATCTCGGCGATGTATGATGGCTGCGCCGAGGCCTGGCTACGGGGCCCCGACGCGGCATACCGGCGATTCGCGGACGCACTCGTCAATGCCGCGCCCTTAAAAGTAGCGGGAGCTTCGTTGTTGGACGTGGGAGCGGGCACAGGAGCGGTCTCAGCCCACCTCATAGCAGCCGGGGCAAGAGTCATCGCTGTGGACAGCTCGCCCGACATGCTGCGGGTGGCTCAGAGGAACTTACCCGGCCTGAATATCGTCGTCGCCGACGCCATGAAGCTGCCATTCCGCGACGATGAGTTCGATGGAGCGCTGTCTGGCTTCTGCATCAACCACGTGCCTGAGCCGGACCGTTTCCTTGCCGGGTGCGCTCGCGTGGTGCGGCCGGGAGGGTGCGTGCTCGCCTCGACGTTTGCTCGAGGGGCGGATCATCCGGCCAAGGCGTGTGTCGAGGCAGCGGCCCGCGCCAGAGGGTGGGTGCCACCCGCGTGGGACGATGATTTCCGCGCACACAGCGCGCTGACCGATACTGTGGGCGGATTAGATCAAATGGCGGAGCGCGGCGGCCTGACGGGGATCACAGTTCGCGAGGTCTCGGTGGACACTGGTATTTCGACGGCTGCCGATCTCGTCAATTGGCGGCTGGGAATGGCGCAGCTCTCGGGTTGGGTTAGCATCCTCTCCCCACAGATTCGAGGGGAGCTTGTGGCCGAAGCGCAGGCGGCGATCGCCCCGCTGTCTCAGCCCTTGCGGCGTTCCATCCTCATCCTATCGAGCATTGTCCCTGCCTGACGCGTGAACGATTCCCCGAACGGGCCGGCGCCTGCGGCGAGATCGGCCACCCGCTTCTCGGCTGCGGTCCACCAGGAATCGACGCGGCAGGAACGAGCCAATCCCGCGGTGATCCACCACGCCTCGGGGCCCGCCAGCCGGTCGAGACCGGAGAGCAGATCCGCGGCCGCGCTGAGATCTACCGGGCGTCCGTCTTCGGCCCTTGCAGCGGCACATACGAGTTTCGCGACCGTGACGTATCGAGGCAGCCGCAACCGGGAGGCGCTGCGCGCTACACCAGTGGCCAGGTAGTCGGCCTCTTCGTACCGCCCGTCGGCCATCGCTAGGCGGGCTGTCAGCAAATCGTGCCGAAGACGTGCGTGCCAGACGAAAGCGTATTTCATCCCGCTCATTTCATCCGCGTTGACAAGGCCGTCGGCCGCTGCCGAAATATCGAGGCGGCGAATGCTCCCATCGGCAAGGTCAAGCACGGCGTGGGCATTGGCCTCCGTCAACCCTCCCTCACGGGCGATATCCGCGGCTGCCAGATTGAGGTCGTCGGCCTCCGAGCCTGCCAGCACGTTGCGCAGCAGCCACGCTCGGTAGTTGAGCGAGCGTCCGGCAAAGTGATGGAGCTCACGCCGCTCCACCTCGGCTTCCAGCTCGTCGAGATGTATCAGGGCTTCCCCGATCCGGCCGTTGAGCCCCGCCGCATATGCGGAGATGAGCGCGCGGTGTGCCGCGCCAAAAGGGTGAACGGTCACGGCTCGATCCTGCTGAGCTGCGTCCAGAATCGGTGCCATGCGCTCCATCTCGCCGCGGTCGGCAAGGAGCCACGCCAGCCAGATGCCGCCCACGCCCAGCCCCTCTTCCTGACCGGCTCGGACGGACTCTTCGAGCCGGGCTTGAGCCTCGTCGAGATTTCCGTCCGCGTGATCGATCCGTCCAGCAAGGGCCAAGAGCTCGAGATCGCACGGGGTCACCGGCAGCAGCGGCCGATGTCGCCCGCCGGGCGAAGACGCGAGCGCGGGAGAAGTCCCTCCGGTAGTACGCGGCCCACCCGGCTATCTCCAGAGCGGCTGCACCCGCGCCCAACGAGACCGCCGCCTCGGCATCGGCTATGGCGCCTTCAAATTCGGCCCGGGTCAGTCGTACTCGCGCCCGAGCCACGAGCCCGTCCGGGCCAGTATCGAGGGAAATCGACTCGTCGAGAAGCTGCTCGGCCTGGGCCAAATCGAATCGGGCCAAGGCAACGGCAGCGGACTCGATGAGTGCCGCAGCGGCCAGAGCCTGCTCCCCTCCCTGTCGCGCGTGAAAGACCAGGAATAGCGGGTCGTGCTCCGGTCGGGCGGCCAAAACACGCGCGGCATTGCGGTGTACGAGCGCGCGGCGCGCGGACCCGGTGCCGGCAATGAGAGCTTCCCGCACCAGCTCGTGGTGAAAAACGAAATCGGTCCCTTGCTCCCGGAGAAGCCCGTGCTTCTCGCCCTCCTCGAGATGAGCGATCAGATCGACGGCCGGCTGGTTGACGACAGCCGACAGCAGGTCCAAATCGATGCGAGGCCCGAGGACTGCCGCCGTACGCAGCGTGGGCTCGGCGACCCCCGTGCGCTCCGTGCGACGAGCCACGGATTCAACAATCGACTCGGGCAGGTCGCCGCCGGTCCCCCTCGCCAGCTCCACCAAAAAGAGTGGGTTGCCCTTGCTGCGTTCGAGCAGAGCTGGGGCGCGACGGTCGCCGACGATGGCGGCGGCGGCCTCGAGATCCAGACGACTAGGACGGATGGCCTCGGCGTTGGGGAGCTCGACGCGGACTTCAGGACGTCCCGCGGCGAGGATAAGAAGCCGTCCGGCGTCTCGACGCCGGGCCGCGAATCCGAGCCATGCAAGAGTGGAAGGGTCTGCCAGGTGCACGTCGTCAAGAGCGACTACCGCGGGCTGGTCACCTCCCACGCTGCAGCACATCTCCAGGGCGCCCGCGAACAGCAGTGCTGGAGTCGAAAGCGGATCGAGTGTAGCCAGACCATCCCCTTCACTGAGCCCTAACAGTGGACCGAGGACTGGCCCTGCGGCAGCCCTCAGAACCTCCGTCTCTTCGGGGTTCGACAGGGATAGTCGGGCATGGAGGGCATCAAGTACGGCCTGCAGTGGGAGTGAGGCGCCAAGAGGGTCGCAGGTTCCCCAGAGAACCGAGATCCCGTTGAGCCTAGCCGACTCGGTCCATGATTGCAGCAGACGGGTTTTGCCGATACCTGCCTCACCTTCGACGACGACGATCTCGACTCCGGAGGCTGCCGCACGGTACGCGCGATCGAGCGCAGCGAGCTCCAGCGCACGCCCGGGCAGCGACGGTACCGATTCCTGGGCCGGGGGCTGGAGTGCTGGAGCAGAGCTCTGGGCTCCGGCGAGGATCGAGGCACGGATCGATTGTATGACATTGCCCGGCTCGGTCCCAAGGTCTTCGAGCAGCTGCCGTCGGGCGCGCTCGTATGCTGCCAGTGCGGAGGCCGGCCGCCCGGCCCGGGCATTGGCGGTCATCAGCAGCTGGAGCGCATACTCATCGTAAGGATCGGCGTCAAGCGCCATCTCAGCTGACTGAGCCGCGGTTAGGGGATCTCCGATTACCAGGGCAGCCTCCGACTTCATAGTCCGCAATCGGGCCACTGTTCGGCTCCGCCGTGATGCGCTCGAGGTCCGCCCACGCGGCGTCCGGCTCGTCGCAGATGAGGGGCCCTCGCAGCAGCGCCAGTCCGGCGGTGGCCGCGGTAGCAGCCAGCGCCGGCTGATCGGATTTGAGCCGCCGCTCGGCCTCGGCGGCCAGCTCTTCCATGGCTACGAGATCGATCCAGACGCCGTGCAGCGCATATCCCGCATCGGTACGCTGCAGGTGATCTGACCCGAGTACGGACCTCAGACGGCTGGCCAGCACGCTGACTTGATCGGAGGGCCGGCCCGGTTGATCCTCTGGCCAGAGGCACTCGATTAGACGGTCAACCGTGACGGGACGGCCCTGACCCAGCGCGAGGACGCGCAGCAGCGTCCTCTGTTTCTTGCTGCCGAGGGCCGTGGAGGCCAACCCATCCACGCTCAATGGCCCAAGGATGCGTATTCGCACATCAGTCGGTGTGAGAGGGGGAGACACGTTGCCGGCCGAGTACTCTTCGCTCACTCTTAGGTTCTGACGCAAGAGCCCGCCGATTGAGCTTGAGGCGGACGGCGGCACCGATAGTGATTCATTTCGCGTCGCCAGCCTGTCACCCGATGACCTCTCCTCGGCGGGCATCACCGTGTTCACATTATGCGTCCGAAGGAACCCGGCGGCGAGCTTTCGGCGCACGGGCCACGAACAAAACGACAGAAATCTGCTTGTTCGAGTCGCGCATCCTGAACTCTGGCAACCGGTGCTTAACGGTTTGGCAACACCAGGGAAACATACCCGGCCATATCGTGAGGCTGCGAGGTCGGGTAAACCATCCGGCAAACGCAAAACAAAATTAGGGGGATGTATGCAGCGCACAGTCGTGTTTCTTCTTGCCGCAGTAATGAGTTTGACGCTTGGAGGGGCGGCGCTTGCAGCAGGAGCGGTCGGAGGACCATTCGGAACCGATACGGTCGGTCCAGTGGCCGGAAGTCAAAAAGTCCTGCTTGCCAGTAACCAGTGGCTCAACCCGGCCGGAACTCGCCTCGTCACTAACAAGGCCGGCAAAATGGTCTCCAGCACCGTCAGTCCTGACGGTACCAAACTCGCCGCTCTTTCCTGGAACTACTTCACCGGGTTTCTGTCCATCATCGACCTGAAGACCGGCAATATAATTCAGACGGTCGGCACGTATCCGAACTATCTCGGCGATGGCTCGGTTGCCGCGGACGGACCGTACTACTCTCCCGATGGCAAGACCCTCTGGGTGGGACAAGCTACCGATATCGTCCGATTCACCGTGAAGTCGGATGGCACGGTGGCCCCAAATCCCATCGTGATTAAACTGCCGACCACCGGACCCGGTGGCGGTGCTCTCCCATCGGGGATGGCCCTCTCGGCAGACGGTTCAAAGCTGTACGTGGCGTTTAACGGCTACAACACGCTGGGCGTCATCGACACCGCGACCAACACCCTCGTCAACCAGATACCGGTCGGCGTAGCGCCTCGCCAGGTGGTGATCGTCGGCAACAATGCCTACGTCTCCAACCAGGGAGGCATACCGACCGGCAACGGGAACAACCACATCTACGTGAACTGGAGCAACGACAGCCCGGTCGTGGCGAACTCCGTAACGGGCGCGGCCATCACCGGCACCGTCTCGGTTGTCGACTTAACCAAGCAGGCGGAAACGCAGGAGATAAGCGTTGGCCTCGAGCCAAGCGCCGAATACGTTCCACCGGGTACCAGTACATTGTTCGTGGCTAACTCCAATTCGGACAGCGTCTCGGTCATCGACACCTCGACCAACAAGGTCGAGAATATGTTCGCTACCAATCCCGTCCCGGGCACGTCCGTCGGCAGCGATCCCAACGCCATCCTCATGCCCGACTCAAGCCACCTTCTGGTGAGCATTGGGCGCGACAACGCGTTGGCAGTGTATTCATATCTCGGCCCCACAATGCCGATCCACTATGAGGGACTGATCCCCACGGACTCGTATCCCGTCGCTATCTCGGGCGACTCGACCAACGGACAGCTGGTTGTCACCAACGACCGCGGCATCGGCACGTTTGGTCCTGAAAGCACCATCGATAAGGGAACGGGTACCAAACCCGCCACCGGGCACAACACCTACGACGATACGTCCACCCTCACGGTGTTCCCGTGGTCGACGGCGCTGGCCAATATCGCTAAATATACGGCACAGGTGTTCACCAACAACGATTGGAATAACTTGCCGCCGGCAGCGCCTGTTCGGCAGAAGAACGTCAAGGCAGTGCCGTTGCCGAAGGTGCTCGGTGCGCCCTCCGCGATCAAGCATGTGTTCCTGATCATCCGTGAGAACCGCACCTATGACCAGGTGCTAGGAGACGTGAAGAAGGGCAATGGCGACGCCGCGGATGCGCAGTTCGGCGCGAAGGTCACGCCCAACGCCCACGCTCTCGCCAACCGGTTTGGCCTCTACGATAACTACTACGACCCGTCCACACTCTCGGCCGACGGACACAACTGGATCCTCCAGGCGGGCGCCAACGACTACATCGAGAAAGAGTTCGGAGCATTCTGGCGCAGCTACCCGTCCGAGGGAGCCGATGCCTTGGCGTACCAGCCGAACGGTAACCTCTTCAATCAGGCAGAGGCGGCCGGCAAGAGCGTTCAGGACTTCGGCGAGTACCTGCAGTTCTCGAACGTTCTCGCTGCTACCGAGCCTCCGTGGAGCGCGTGGTACAAGGACGCTCTTGTCATGGAGGGCAAAGCAAAGGGACCGATGCCGGTCCCCGAATCCCTCTACACCAGCTGGTCCGACTTGCTCGCGGTCAACAAGGTTGTCGACCCCTACTTCCCCACGTTCGACCTTGGGGTCCCTGACCAGTACCGGCTCGACGTGTGGATGCAGGCCTTCAAGCAGAGCGAGAAGACCGGCAAGCTTCCGCAGTTGACCATCATGACTCTCCCCAGCGACCACACCGGTGGCCCGGTAACTCCCGAAGCCATGGTTGCCGATAACGACCTGGCGCTTGGTCGCCTCGTAGGTGCCGTCAGCCACAGCAAGTTCTGGAAGAGCACCGCCATCTTCGTGGAGGAGGATGACGCGCAAAATGGTGTTGACCACGTCGACGGACACAGAGCTCCGGCGTTCGTGATTAGCCCCTGGTCGAAGCCAGGCTCTGTGAACAATACCTACTACACGCAGCTCAACATGACGAAGACGATCGAACAGATCCTCGGCCTCCATCCGATGAACCAGATGGATCGGGCCGCACAGCCGATGACTGCGGCCTTCACGACCAAGCCGGACTACAAGCCGTATTCATACGTGCCCAACCGGATCCCGCTGACCGAGGGCCTGGCGGCCGGCTCCGGCAGTGCTCTGGCAGCCGTTCCTAAGAGTGAGCGATCTGTCTACCTTCAGTGGATCAACTGGACAAAGTACCAGCACTTCACCGGTCGTAGCGCAGTACCGGACCTCGCTCCGCCCCAGCAGCTGAACCGGTTCGACTGGTACAGCGCCCACAACTGGAAGGTCCCGTACCCGGGCGACAAGAAGATCTTGTCCCCCAGTCAAGTGAGTCTGCCCAACTACCTGTGGGCCCACTGGGAAAAGAAACACTTCTAGCGCGAAACTGCTAGCAGGGTAAATCCTGCCCCGGCGGGCTCTACAAAAGGGCCCGCCGGGGCTTTTCCGTGCCGCACAGAAGTGCCTGGCTGGGAGGCCTGGTTCGCGGGAAACAGGCTGACCTCCTTTATCTATCGTGTGTCGGTCGGAAGAAGACACGAACGATCTCTCCTCTCACGGCGACATCCGGCGCTCTCGGAAGTAACTGCCCGTCTCTTTTCGCGGCGACAAGCAATTATCAAGACGACCATGCTAGCATGGCGTCGTATGCATTGAACCGCCTCACCCCGAGAGGAGACCTCCTTATGCGCGCTCGCCCGCTTCGATCTGGTCCATATTGCTCTGGGCAAGCCGGTTCCAGTGGATGGCGCCGCTGTCTGGTGGCCCTTTCTATTGCAGCCGTGTTGTTGCCCTTGGCCTCCGGCGCCGGCCGCCTTCCCCTGGCATTACCCGCCCCGGCAGTCGCGCACGCAGCCAGTGACACGGTCACTGACTGCAGCGAGGGCAGCGCCTACAATCCGTCGCCCGGGACCCTGCGATCGGTCGTGTCGAACGCGGTCTCCGGCGACACGATCACGTTCAGCTGCTCGGGGACAATCACCCTCAGCTCGGACGGCGGCGGGCCTATCCACATACCTGGAACGCTCACCATTGACGGCGGCGGACGGGTAACCATATCCGGTGATGGATACACGCAGCTATTCGATGTCGACTCCGGCGGAAGCCTGACCCTCGACAACCTCACGCTTTCCAACGGACAGAACGGATCGGGCGACGGGGGCGCGATCGACAACCAAGGCACGCTTACCGTCAACAACAGCACGCTGACGGGTAACTCAGCATCAGGCAGCGGCGGGGCTATCCTGAGCACAGGTACGCTCAGCGTCGACAAGAGCACCCTTGACAACAATTCGACTACGATCGGCAACGGCGGGGCGATCGAAAGCTCCGGTCCACTGACGGTGACCAACACGACATTCAGCCATAACTCGGCAGGGGCTCATGGCGGTGGGATAGATGCCAATAACGCTCCAAATTTGCCGGAGTCGGTCTTCAGCGGCGACACCTTCGATAACAACACTGCCGGCTTTGGCGGCGCAATGGCCTACGGAAGCAACAACCCGGCCACCATCACCAACAGCACGCTGACCGCTAACTCGGGCAGCGGCGGAGGCGATGCCCTCTACTCCTATGCAACCGTCACCCTCTCGTACGTCACCGTCGCGGGCAACACCGGGGCGGGCTCATCGGTGCAGTTCAATTCTGGATCCTCTTCCGGCCTGACCGTCGCGGGAAGCATACTCGACAATGCCGGCAACTGCTCTAACTCTGGGGCACCCGTCGATAAGGGCTCCAATCTGACCTACCAGGGAGATAACTGTAGCCTAACCGACGGCTCGGACCTGCTGGCCACGGACCCCCAGCTTGGCCCTCTTGCCGCCAACGGCGGGCCGACACAGACGATGGCGGCGTTTCCGGACAGTCCAGCTATTGGCGCCGCCGGGTGTACAGATGCATCGGGGAATGCCCTCACCACGGACCAGCGGGGAACCAGCCGCCCCACATCTCACTGCACCATCGGCGCGTACGAGTCAGACGGAGCCAACGGCACATGGGTCAACGCACAAACCCTCGATCAGACCAGCGGCAGCTTCGCGGTGAACCAGACCGTGACCCAGCACATCTATACGACCGGCCAGGAGCGATGGTATCGCTTCCTGGTCACACCCGGAAGCAGCGTCCACATTCAGTACTCCGGTCTCCCGGGTGCGGTCGTCAGCCTCCATTCCGACCTTCAGAGCGAGTACAACGCGATAACCCAAAGCCAGAGCACCACCCTGGCGAGTACGCAGAACGCTTCCTCCGGATTTCTGCCGCAGCAGTTCCTGCCACAGCAGTTCTTACCTCAGCAATTCCTCCCGCAGCAGTTCTTGCCGCAGCAATTCCTCCCTCAACAGTTCCTGCCGCAACAGTTTCTGCCACAGCAGTTCTTGCCGCAGCAATTCCTCCCCCAGCAGTTCTTACCCCAGCAATTCCTCCCTCAACAGTTCCTGCCTGCGCCATACTCCGGCGCCGTCTACGCGAGCCTGCTTGCGGCTTCGACGGTCCCCAACTCCGGCGTCCAGACGATCGACCACAATACCTGGAACGCCTTCGGCTACATGTACGTGCGAGTCGCCGGACCGGCAAGCCTGTCGACTCCGTTCTCCCTTACGGTGACTGAGACCAGCGGAATTTGCTCTGGCGTAACCGACATGCCCTTCACTCCTCCCCCAGTTTCCTCTGGCGCGACCAATCTAAAGACACTTATCCTCTGGGATCCGTCTCGGATCGAGGGCTCGCAGGCGGATGTCACCAGCCTGTCCACGAAACTGACGCAGTTCGCCGGGCGACCCGAAGTGGCCGGCTCCGTCGTCGACCTGAGCCAAATATCCGGTGTCGCGGCGGCCCAGGGACAGGCGGACAGCAATCCGTCCTGCCCTACCGCCAAGAATATCGTCGCCGGCGACATTAAGTCGGTGATTCAATCGTACCGAGGACAGAATCCTGGGCTGAAATACATCGTCCTGGTGGGCGATGACCACTCCATCCCGTACTTCCGCTATCCGGACGAATCAGGTCTGGGAACCGAGAACCAGTACTATCCTCCGGTCGCCGACTCGAGCACATCGAACGCCAGCCTCCGCAATAACTACGTCCTGGGCCAGGACGAGTACGGCAGCTCGGTCGATGTTCCGGAGGGCGACCTCTCGCTCCCGATTCCCGACCTCGCCGTGGGTCGCCTCGTCACCAAGGCTGCCGACGTTAGTCACATGCTCGATGTATACACCGCAAACAATGGGCAAATCAATCCCAGGTCGTCACTCGTCACCGGCTACGACTTCGTCGCCGACGCCGCCACCAACGCGGCTGCGGACCTGAGCGCCGGATTGGGCACCACGCCCGACTCACTGATCTCGCCTGAGGGACAATCGCCGTCGACGAGCTGGACCGCCGCCGACCTCCAACAGAAGCTACTCGGCAGCCGGCATGACATCGTGTTCATGGCCGGACATTTCAGCGCCGGGGGGCTTGAGGCCGCCGACTACTCGACGTCGCTCAGCGCCGCCACGGTGGCGTCTTCCTCGGTCGACATGTCCAACACACTCGTCCTGGCTCTTGGGCTGCCATGGCGGATACAACATACCGCCGGCCGACGGGGTGTCGGGCTTATCGCCATCTCCGGACTGGACCGAGGCATTCGCTGAGAAGGGCGCCACCCTGCTGGCCTCGACCGGCTATGCCTATGGCGATACCGTTTTGACTGAGTATGGGGAGCACTTGTTCGATAACTTTGTCCATCAGCTTCGCGTTCGGGTCGGGCGCCGTCGCGGTCGGCTCGGCAGAGATAGCCGCGAAGAAGGACTACCTGCTGACGCACCCAACGCTTACGGGAGTCGACGAGAAGACTCTGCTGGAGACGACGCTGTATGGACTCCCGATGGAGGGGGTTGATATGCCGTCCGGACGCATCAGCCCCGCTTCCGACAACTCGATCGTCAATTCGACCTCGCCCGTCTCCACTGGATCCGGCTCCTCACTTGGACTCGCCACCTCGGACGTGGACGTCACTCCAACGCTTACGTCACACCAGGTGTTTCTCAACACGCGGATCAGGTGACCACGACCTATCTCACGGGACCGAACGATGGCGAAGTGGCTCGACCGGGCGAGCCCATTTTCCCTGCTCAGTCCTACAACGTCCACGTTCCCAGCTTCGTCCTCCGTGGCGTCGGATTCCGTGGTGGCAGCTACAGCGACACGCCCAACATCACGCCGCTCACCTCAGCTGCGGGCACGGAAACGTCCGTCGGGCATCCCGCCTTCTACACCAACGTCCTGTACCCGACACAGGTGGGATCTGCCAGCTATCTCGACGCCCTCTCCGGCGGCCCGGAGCGACTGGACACCACGCCGGCTCAATATGTCTCCTCCGGACCGGCTTCCACCAGCGGGACCCTGCGCCAGTTCAGCGACCTGAAATTCCGGCTATTCTACTTGCCTAACGGTGCGGGCTCTGGCCAGGGCGCACAAGCTGCCCCCTCCCAAATTACCGATGTCTCTACCAGTCCGGACGGAAGCGGCACGACTATATTCAACGTCCACGTCTCTAGCGATGCGACGGCTGGCACGCAAGCCGTCTGGATCACCTACACGGATCCCGAGCATCCCGGCAGCTGGCAATCCGTCGATCTCACCCAGGATCGGCTCAGATCCGACCCTCTGGGCGGCTACCGCGAATCTGCCGAATGACGCACTGTTTCATGGTTCAGGCCGCCAACGGCGCGGGTCTCGTGACCCTTTCAACTAATTCCGGATCGTTCTACTCCATCGGAAGCTCGCCAGTAACGACGCCATCTCTAACAACCTTGACGATTCAATCTGCCTGTCGACGGGCGTGTACCAGACGCCGAGCGATTCTTTCCAGTGCACCTCAGGATGCGGGAGGAATGCACCTCGCCGGTCGACTGGTAACGCTCCAGATTGGTTCGCAGCAAGCAATCGGGACGACCGATTCGAACGGAACGCAACCATCTCGGCCTACTCAACCAACCGCCGGGCAATTACAGCGCGGTCGCGATATATGGCGGAGATACGATCGGAGCGGACAACCTACGAACCCTCGTCATCGACATCAAGCCCCTTCAGTATCACGCCGGCTCCGACCTGTTCTGCTCGCTCTCTCCGCGCCGACATCACTGCCACACTGAAGGAGCAACGTCGGCAATCCGCTCGTGCAGCGCACGGTGATCTTCACTGTGACCGACAGCCTAGGAATCAATACAACCAACCGAGAATCACCGATTACCAAGGAGAGGCACAGCCCGAGCCACTTTCCTTGCCACCCGGCAGCTACTCGGTCACCGCCATCTTTGGTGGAGCCGACCGTCCTATTACGATCACCACCGCCGGCGCCACTGTGACGGAGTCCGATCCGGATTACCTCACGTCGACGTTGGCTGGAGGAACCCTGACGGTCGACCAGGTTAGTGCCGGCGGTGACGCGACCTGCCCGACCGGCGTCGTCGTGACGGGCACCGTCCGGCCACGACCTCACGATCAACAAGCCCTGCCAGTTCGCCAACCTCACGGTTGGGCATGACATCCAAGCGACCAGTGGCGGCAGCCTCACCGGAACCAATCTCAAGTTGGCCCACGATCTGAGTGTTCAGCAGGTGCCAAAGGTGAATCTGGTCGGGCGGCTCGATTGGGCACGACGCGACGTTCCAGAAGATCACAGGTGGTCCGAACGTGTTCAGCAACTTCACCGTCAGCCACGACTTCACGTCCAACAAAGCGCCAAGTCTGCCTCCTGGCAGGTTACGAGCAATCATGCTCGGCCATGACGCCACCTTCCAGAACAACGCCGGAGCCATCGATTTCGAGAATAACCAGGTCACTCATGACGCCGTGTTTCAGAACAATACTGGCAGCGTCACGGTGAAGGGCAACACCTACGCAGTTCTCCAGTGCCAGAACGACATGCCCAAGGCGACGGGACAATGCACATCATAGGAATATCGAGTTGCAATGTCGAAACTGAGCTCGTGGAACGTAGGACCGCAGCCACCTGAGACACTACATAGCTAGGCAATGAGCACAGGGGTTAGGTAGCTGCCGGCATCACGCCTGCCTGCTCGGGTCTAGCGCCCTGCGTTATGTCGAGCGCGAGATCAACTGCTTGCTCGAGGGTTAAAGCGCGACCCGCCTCGAAGGCGGCACGTCCGAGCGGCTCCGAAAGCGCTTGTCTGGCCGGTGCCAGCAGACGGTCGAACCGCTCCTGCTCACCCGCTGCCACCTGCGACCCAATCATCTCGCGGGCCGCCTCAGCCGCCCCGGCAAGGCGAAGCGCATCTTCGGCTCGGCCCAAGGCAGCGATCAGACCGGCGATGTCGTCGAGAAGGTAGGCCATAGCGGCGCGGTCACCAAGCGTCCGGTTGATGGAGAGGCTCTCGATAAGTGCAGGTAGTGCCGCCACCAGATCGCCCTCGTCCAGGAGAACGTCGCCGAGGCTGTTCAATGAGAAGGCAATACCGCCCAAATCGCCCAGCCGTCTTCGGATTACCAGGCTCTCGCCCAGCAGCCGCCGAGCCCGCGGAAAATCGCCTTCGTCGCGAGCAATGTCCCCCAAGTTGTTCAGCAGGGTCGCCGCCGACCACCTATCTCCTATTTCACGGAACAGCGCGAGGCTCTCTTCATCCAGCGCTCGTGCCGCTGCATAATCGCCGCCATAATATGCCAGAACACCAAGGTTGCTGAGCAGCGCCCCAACGCCGGGGCGATCGTTTAGCTCGCGCCTGATCGAGAGGCTGTCCTCGTAGAGAGCACGGGCAGCAGTGTTGTCCCCCTGTTGAGCGGCGAGCGTTCCAGCTCCCTTGAGGGCCTGAGCCTCTGCCATCAGACGCTGCTCGGACGTCGACACCGATGCCGCGAGTCGGAGCGCATTGTCATACCAGCGCTTTGCCTCGGAGTAGTCCCCCGTCGTTCTGCTAAGCTCGCCCAGCTCCGTCGCGACCTGACTCAGAGCGGAGCGGTCGTCAAGCTGTTCGAAACCTGCCCGGGCCCGCCGAAGTAAGTCGGCGGCTTCTCCATATTGGCCCTGTTTGCGCCGGAGCCAGCCCATTGCCCGGCGACATGTAGCGGCTCGATGAACCTCCCCGGCTTGCTCTGCGTGCTCCAGTGCTTGGCGGTAAAACTCCGACGCCTCATCCCATTCTCCGATGAGGTCGAGCACCTGCCCCAGCCGGGTGAGTACCTCGATTTGCTCCGTTCCCGACACGAGTGGGAGCAGGCGGCGGTAATAATCGGCCGCCGCTTCGTTGGCAAAAACCGCCTGCGCCGCCTCGCCGGCCTTCTCTAGGTACTCCCGCTTCTTGCTCTCGTTTTCGCTGAGGTCGTAGTGGTAGGCCAGCAGATCAACGTACTCCGACAGACTCTCGTCATACGTGTTCTCGATGAACTGGCCTAGCCGCCCGTGTAGTCCCATTCGCGTACCAAACGGGACGCTGCCGTAGGCCACGTCTCGGGTGAGCACGTGCTTGAACAGGTAGGTGCGCTCCGGCTCCGGTTGCTCCAGCAGCGTGAGATCCAACCGGTGAAGCACGTCGAGATCAGCGATGACCTGCTTCTCTGGGCCTATCTCGGGGTCGGCGCCCCAAAGCCACCTCGTACGGAATTGCCGGCCGATGACACTCGCGACCTTGATGGCGACCCGCTGCGTTTCCGTCAGCTGATCGACACGGCTCAGTATGAGACTGTCAAGGCTCGATGGGAGGTCGACGCTCTCCAACGATTCCGCATCCGCCGGATCCAGGCCCCGCTCATATATGTAGTTCAGGAGTTCTTCGACATAGAAAGGGTTGCCCTGGGCCAGCTGTCCCACTCGCCCGACGAGGCTGAGAGCAGGCTCTTCCTGCGTTCCCCACAACTTCTCGACCTTGAGTGCGATCAGCTGCTCGGTCTCGGGCTCCGTCAGTGAAGTCAGCTCAATACCACTCCACTGTGGCAGCCGGGAAAATTGCTCCAATGAGTGCTCCCCGCGCTGCGCCGGACGGTAGGACACGATAACCAGCACAGGCCGCCCCGCCATGCCCCTGACAACCGCTTCCAGCATGTCCCTGGAGAGCGAATCGAGCCAATGGCAGTCCTCGAAAACAAGCAGCAGTGGGGATGCTCGAGCGCGTGCCCGGATGCAGTCGACGAGCAATGCCTCGAGCGATGCCTTGCGCAGCTTGGCATCAAGTGACTCGGTCAGGTTGGTGTCTGGAATGGGCAAGTTAAGGGCACCCCCGAGAAGGGGAACGCGAGGAATAAGTGCCGTATCGATATCGCCCACGTACCGTTCGAGCGCCTGAATTTGATCTTCTAGCACGTCAAGTCCGTCCAGACCAAAAAACGAGCGAAGTATCCCATGCCACACGTGATAGCTGTTGGCGGCCGCGTATGACTCGCATTCGCCAACATAGACTTCATCACTGTTCGATCGCCAGAAGCGCATTGCCTGGGATACCAGCCGGGATTTACCCATTCCTGCATCGGCAATAAAGGCAATGATCCGGCTTTCTCCAGAAACCACTTCTCGCACGTTCTGTTCGATGGCCAATAGCTCGGCTCCACGTCCGACAAATGGGGCGATCTCGCGTCGAGCCTGTTCATTGACCGTCCCTCGTGCTCGTCGCCCCACCGGTCTCCAGACGGTCACGGGCTCGGATTTACCCTTAACCCTTATTGCCGGGCACTCTTTCCAAGTGAAACTCTGCATGGCAGCCTGGTACACCGCCTCGCTCGCCAGAACGCTACCGAAGGGAGCGGCTTGCATCAAGCGGGCGGCGAGATTGACGGAGTCGCCCTGAACGCCGTATGTCCGGCAGCTCGAGCTGCCGTAGGCGCCACAGAAGACACGACCGGCCGTAACGCCTATTCGGACCTGCTCGACGTACTCGAGATCCTGGCCGATTGACTGGGCTTCCAGCGCCGCGGCGACTGCGCGCGCGGCGTCGTCTCCATGAGCCACCAACGCTCCAAACGATGCGTAAAGATAACTGCCCTTGTCACCCACCGTGAGCTGCACCAGATGTCCGCCATGTCGGGCAACAATCTGCTGCACCCGGCGCACGTAGGCGTCAAGCTTCCCGGGAGCATTGACGTCGCCGTCGTAGTCGAAGCCCGCGAAGCTCATGAAAAGCGCTACCGCGGGACGCAGCTCGGCCAGGAAGGTATCCCGTCCCGTACTTAGGCGTTCAAAAACCGGCCGCGCCATCCACTGGCGAGCGCTATCGTCGGCTGCGCCATCGGCACTGATGGGCGGCCAGTCGACTTCCGGCGGCGCCGCCTCGAGGTCACGGACCACCGCATAACGCCGGCCCGTCTCCGCATCGACCCGCCATTCTGCTGCGTCAAGGATCTGGCCCAGCCCCAGGTCGAAGCCTTCGTCAAGCAGCACCTCACCCTTTTCGGCCAGATGCTCCCCTACGGACATTCGCTGGAGGGTTTGTCCGGCGAGCACGTCGATCAGCATAATGTCCGGATCTCCGATGACGAAGCGACGTGCGGGACCCACGGCGATTGCTACCTTGCCGGCCAGCGTTACCGTCTCGCCAGTGGGAATAGGCATGGCGGCGAAACGAGCGAGCGCGGTCTGCATCGCGAGCCCGCAGGCTACGGCGCGACAACCGTTGTCTTCATCAAACCAGCACGTAATGGCATCTCCGGAGAATCCCACCACACTGCCGCCTCGTCGGTGCACGACGTCAATGAGCGGCTCGTAGACGTCGTTCAAACACCTGATCAACTCCTCGGCGGCGCGGCGAGGACCGAGACCTCGAACGAGCGCTTCCGCGAGAGGGGTAAAGCCGGAAATGTCGCAGAACAGCGCCGCGCCTTTAGCGCGCTCCGGCAGGGTGGCTCCCCGTGCGAGGGCCTGTCGCCGGTCCATCGGAATATATGCACTCAGCGAGCCCATATGATGCTCCCGTGCACTCCGACCAGCTGCACGTGCGTGGCGTTTCGGCCTGCAGGAAATACTCTTGTCACCTTACTCCGTATCACAGAGCCCGACGGAAAGTAACAAACAAGGGGCCGTGCGTTGGTCCGATCGTCCTCAAAACCACCATTGAAATAGCAGTCCCGTAACAACTTCATAACATAAGATTGTGTACCCTGGATAGAAGTAGGGCCGGTCAAATTCTCCATGCAGAAGCCCTCCCGAGGCGAAGATAGGGAGCTGCGCCTCCCCGCTGCTCTTGGGGAGATCGGTCGGACATGGATCCAAGTTTGAGGGTGAGTCCAGTAATCGATAGCGATGTGCGGCCGGCGACTGGCCTGGGACACCTGTGGCGCCAGTCTCTGAGCTACCTCGGTCCCTACCGCCGCCAAAACAGCCTGGTGGTGGTCGCGCTCGTCGTCGACACGGCCTTCAGACTGACGTTCTTTTACTACATGAAGGTGCTGATCGACGATGCCGTAGGCGGACGGTCGGCTCGGGGAATAGTTCCCATACTGATCGGACTCGCGGTCTTCTTCGTCGTCGCCTCGCTGGCTGACGTTGGGCGGGATTACCTCTCCGCCGACGTCGACGTCCGGCTTGGAAATGACCTGCGACTTGCCCTGCTGCGCCACGTCCATAGGCTCTCGGTCGACTTTTATGGCCGGGCTCAGCTCGGCGACCTGCTGACCCGCTTCTCGGCCGACGTCGCTACGATCAAGGCGGCCCTGACCCGGGCGTTGCCCAGCGTAGTGCACCGCACCATCCAAATTGCCGGTTGCCTCATATTTCTGCTCGCGCTTGATTGGCGCTTAACTCTCGTGACGGTTATCGTCCTTTGCGTTTCGCTCGTCGTTTCCCGATCCTTGGTTACGAGATCGCTGAGAGCCGACTACGACGACGCCCGTGCCGACGCCGGAATCGTTTCGGAAATTCAGGAGCAGCTGAGCGGGCAAGCTGTGATCAGGGCCTTCGGCCTGGCGCCTCTTATGGAGCACGGTCTCGAGCGCAGGCTGGAGAAAACTCAACAGACCGGCGTCAAAGCAAGCCGCTTGAGCCGCCTCGTCCGCAGCACCAGCGCCATGGGGATCACGTTCACGACGTCCACCGTAACTGCCTTGGGCGTTGTCTTGGTTTTTCATCACGCGCTTTCGGTCGGGTCACTGGTTGGCTTCGTAGGGGTGCTGAACCTTTTGGGACAAGCAGCTTTCAGATTGTCCGAATCCTTTCCAGGCTGGCTCAACGCCTCGAGTGCGTTTCAACGAGTCACGGAGATTCTCGATGAGCGGCCCACCGTGGAGGATAATCTGGGCGCCTTTGCTCTGACCGGAGTGGCCCGCGAAATACGCTTCGATCGAGTCACATTCGGCTACGGAGACTCCGCGAATGCGGTTCACGACCTCTCGTTCTCAATCGCCGCCGGTCAAAGCGTCGCCTTTGTAGGACGCAGCGGAGCCGGCAAGTCTACGGTACTATCCCTCCTGCTGAGGCTGCATGACCCGAACATGGGAGCGATCACCGTCGATGATCACGACATTCGTTCTCTGACCCTGTCGTCGTTTCGGGAGCTCAGTGGAGTCGTGTTCCAGGAGGCCTTCCTCTTCGATCGCAGCATTCGCGAGAACATTCGCGTCGGCCGCCCTGAAGCGTCGGATGGCGAGGTTGAGGCCGCTGCCCGAGCGGCGCAGGTTCACGACGCCATCCTCGAGCTGACCGAGGGATACGACACGGCTGTGGGCGAGCGTGGGGGCCGTCTCTCGGGCGGCCAGAGGCAGCGTATTGCTCTCGCCAGAGCCCTCGTTCGTGAGCCCGCGATCCTCGTTCTCGACGAAGCGACGTCGGCCCTCGACCCTGCCACGGAGTCGTCGTTTAACGAGACCCTCAGAGAAATCTCCCGTACCCGAACCGTCATCTCTGCGACTCACCGGTTGGCGGCAGCGTCCCTGGCTGACCGGATCATCGTGTTCGAAAGCGGGCGGATCGCCGAACAAGGGTCCCACCACGAGCTGATCGAAATGAACGGCATCTACCGCAGGCTCTGGGATCAACAGACGGGCTTCGTGATCAGCGCGGACGGCAGGTCAGCTGTGGTGACCCCTGAGCGCCTTCGACAGATACCGTTCTTTGCATCGGCGGTGGACGAGGCCCTCGCCGCCCTGGCAAAGCAGTTCACTCCCCGAAATTACGAGCCGGGAGAGGATGTCATCCGCCAGGGAGAAGTGGCGCATTCCTTCTTCATCCTCGTTCGAGGGTCTCTCAAGGTGCTTCTGACCGGTGAAGACGGACGCGAGAGGCAGATCGACGCGCGTGAGGAGGGTGAGTTCTTCGGCGAGATCGGTCTGCTGCACGACGTCCGGAGGACGGCGACCGTTCGAGCAAGCCTACCCAGTTTGGTTTTGACCCTCACCCGACTTCAGTTCGAAGAGCTGATGAGCACGTTTCCGGATCTACGAACCTTGGTCGAGCGTAGAGCTGCCGAACGCTCGAGGCGCGTTCAGGCAGGATTGGCCGCTGAAATCGATGAAGCGGACTGGACCGCCGCGGGAGTTCAGGCGTAACTAGGCGCGTCGCCTGCTGACGCCTCTGCCAGCTGCCGGTTGAGGCTCCTCACCCGCCTCGAGAGCGTGATCAGCAGCTGACGTTGTATAGCGGGCGTCCGCGCGATGAACTCCCAGAACGCGGAATACGGAACCACGAGCAGCGAACATGGTGTGGTCGTGATGACGGAGGCACTCCGCGGCTCACTGTCGATGAGGGCCATCTCACCCAATACGCGGTTTGGACCTGCCTCTTCGACCACGCGACCATCCCTTTCCACCCGGGCCGTCCCGTCAAGAATCAGCAGGAGCTCCGTGCCCGGATCGCCCTGCCGCATAAGCACTTCACCCGGCTCCCGCTCGACTACGTGTGAGATCCTTGCGATCTGCTCGAGCTCAGCCCTGTCGAGATCCCGCAGAAGCCCAATTTGACGCAATGACTTGACTCGGTCCGACTCCCGACTCAGTCGCACAGATTCCTCCCGACGCTAGGATGCACTCATTATGATCACAACTCTGTCGACATTTCTACCGGCCAGGATCACGCCCTCCCGTGCCGAGGGCTCGCTTGGACGCCTGCTTCGAAAACACGATCAAGCTGCAAGACTGGCCAATCGTAGAGGGTCTCGTGCGAGTTCACGACGCATACTCACGGTATAGCACTATCACCATAAGGAAGGCTAGCTACGGCTACGAGGTGTCCAACGTATGTTTGAGGCAGCTATCATCTTCTCCAATAACCAGATTACTTTTTGGGACCTCATGCTGTTTTTCTTCATTTGGATACCGGCCGTCATGCTCTGGGTATTCTGCATCTTTGACATATTCAGACGTCGCGACCTCGGCGGGGCGGCAAAGGCTCTGTGGCTGCTTTTTGTCTTGATCATACCGTGGCTGGGCGCTCTGCTGTACCTGATTTTCCGTCCGTCGGACGAGGTGTTGTACGCGAGTCCCGGTTAAAACCACCGCCTGGTCTCACGATCCGTGCTTGGACCGCTAGGGGCGACATTTTTAACGCCCGGCGATGTCGGGCGTCGCATAACGCTCGCTCCGTGCGCTTCCTGACCTCGCCCCCCGTGTCCAAACCAAGCGGGCAAAGCGAGCCGTTTTTCATAGTTCGTGGTGCCCCATGGGAATGGGTGGCTACTTGGCCAGTGGAATCGGTGACCGTCTCGGATGTCGAGAAAGTCCGCGCAAATTTCAGATGCGCAAACCAGGTGCCGAGAGGAGACGGACCTAGTTGCCGAACGCCCGGAACCTAGATTCGGCCAGAGCGTGCATCCCTCGCCCTGACGATAGAATCATAAGTCGTGCGTGAGCAAGAGATCGTCGTGACCACACCCGATGGCGAGATGAAAGTGTTTCTCGTCCATCCGTCCGAGGCAGGGTCCTTCCCGGTCGCGATTCTGTTCATGGATGGAATCGGATACCGCGAACAGATCCGCGCCAACGCCAGGCGGTTTGCCGGGGCCGGCTACTACGTTGCGGCACCCGATCTCTTCTACCGATCCGGCGACGGAACCATCCTGGATATGACCAAGCTGATGTCGGCTGGGATGGACAGTCCCGAGGGCAAACGGTTTAGAGAGATCGTTTCCAGCGTCACGCCGGCAGGGGTCGAAAGCGACATTCAGGCGATCCTCGAAAACATCCGAGATGACAGTGCGGCTGATACCTCGTCGCTCGTTTGCGTAGGTTACTGCATGGGCGCGCGGCTCGCGTTGCACATCGCCGCCACGCGAGACGACGTTATCGCCGCGGCGGGGATCCATCCCGGGGCTCTCGTGACCGACCAGGCGGATTCACCGCACCACGACCTCGCCACAGTTCGCGGTGAGGTCTACTTCGCCTTTGCCGAGCAGGACCGCTCGGCGACTCCAGAATCGATCGACGCCTTTCGAACAGCAATGGCGGAGGCTGGCGTTCGCGGGACTGTTGATCGCGTGCCGGGCACGGCCCATGGCTTCGCCATGGCCGACCTCCCGGTCTACGACCACGACGCGTGCGAAGACCACTTCCAACACACTCTCGATCTGTGGCGCCGGGCCCTTGCGGCATGAGCCCAAACGGCACAAGTTTCGCGGGCAAGCTGCCGTAACAGTGACGCTAAAAGCTGCGCCGAACGGACCTGGCACCTTCTCCGGCAAACGAATGTGGTTCTCGACGACCCCGATTAAGGGAGCGACGAAGGCCTGAACACCTCGCGCGATGCAATCTACCAGCCCGGAACGCGTCGTTCGCCCGATGGGCGATCAGGCGCTAAGACGCGATCGGCTTCCTTTCGCCTGCCATCCAGCCGGAGGATCCTCACCGGTCAGTCCGTCCACACTCTCGCGGAGCAGGTCGGCGTGCCCGGTATGCCGGCCATACTCCTCGATGAGGTCACAAAGGAGCCGGCGGAGACTGGCGTGCCGACCGTCGGGCGAGGACACGTGCACGAGCTGGTCTACTCCGCCGTCGGCCAATGCTGCGTCTAGCCTTGCCCGCGACCGTTCGACGGCGCCGTCCCACAGCGCGTAGAGCTGTTCAGGGCTGTCGGCGGCCGCGGAGGTGAACTCCCAGTCGTTATCGCTGTCCCAATCAGCCGCCTCCCACGGAGCACCGAGTGACTCCCCGCTGAGTTTCGTGCGGAACGTGAAGTCCTCCACGACAGCGAGGTGTTTGAGCAGGCCGCCGAGGGTCAGGGACGATGAGCCAATGCGAGCCTGCAGGCCGGCCGCATCGAGGTCATCGGCTTTCCACCGGAAGGTCGTTCGCAGGCGATCGAGCGCGCCGACAAGGTGCTCTTCCTCGGTACCGGCGAGAGGTGGTTCCCAAGGGTGTTCGCTGTCGGTCATGCCGCTCCCGCAGGCTTCAAGTGCGAATCTTCTCCATTTACCTGTGAATCAGTCATCGTCTTTCCCAACATACTGCGTTTTGTCGAGTGATCACCGCGCTTGTGTCGAAGTTCACGTCTGAATTTACCGAGCCAAAACGAGATTGTCCGGACCACCCAACCCTGCTCGCCCGACACACCGTCCCCGGGAGGCCCTCATGACCCATCAGAAGCTGACGGTAACGCGCGAAGCCGCGCGTCAGTTTCTGGCTGGGCGCCACCTGCTGGCACCGCCGCGCTCGGCGCGAGGCGGGCCGGAAGCGGTGATGGAGGTATTCAGACGGCTGGGCTCGATTCAGTTCGACCCGATCGCGGTCGCAGGCCGAAACCACGACCTCGTTCTGCACGCCCGCGTCGCCGAATATGACCCAGTCTGGTGCGACGAGCTTCTCTATCGAAGGCGTGAGCTGTTCGAGACGCAGAACAAGGCCCTGTCCCTGGTTCCAACGGCCGAGCTGCCGTGGTACCGCGTCTCGTGGACCCAAGGTCGGGAGTCGCCGCGTATGTTCCATGCCGCCACTCAGCCGGTTGACCTGGACGAGAATCGCGAGCTGGTGAAGCAGATCATCGACCGGATCCGGGCCGAGGGACCTCTCACCGCACGAGACTTCGAGAGCGGGCGGACCTCCAGCTGGTTCGGAACGCCGATGAGCCTCGCCAGCGCGGTCCTCGAGAGGCTGGCCGAGACGGGCGTGCTGGGCCTGGCACGGCGGGAGGGGAACCGGCGCCACTACGATCTAATCGAACGGCTGTTCCCACCGGATCTGCTCCAGCGCGAGGTCCCACTACGTGAGCAGTTGCGCCACAAGATGCTCTCGCGCTTCCGGGCCCACGGCCTGCTGAGCCTGTACGGCCCGACCATGAGCCGCATCGCACCGCCAAAGCCCGATCCCAAGCGGCCGGAACGAGCCTCACGGACCGAGTTGCACGCGGAGCTGGTCAAGTTGGGGAAGATAGTGCCGGTCGAGATAGAGGGTGTTCGCGGTACACGGTATGTCATGAGGGACGAAGTTGACCTGCTCATGGCGCCCGCCGCGCCGGCGCCGTCGGTCGCGTTTCTTCCGCCCTTTGACCCGCTGGTTTGGGACATCGCCTTCCTTGGGAAGCTGTTCGATTTCGAGTACGTGTTGGAGCTATATCACCCCGAGCCTAGGCGCCGCTGGGGCTACTACGTGCTGCCGGTCCTGTTCCGCGACCGCTTCGTGGCACGGATCGAACCCAGAATCGACCGCGCCGCGGCCCGCGTCCGTGTGCTGGGTCTCTGGTGGGAAGAGGGCTTCGATCCTCAACGGGAGGACGGTTTCGTCGACGCGATGCGGAACGCCCTACGCGCCTATATGCGATTCGCGGGCGCCACCGAGCTCGATTGGGCATCCCATCTGAGCCGCGAGAAGCGTTTGTTCCTCCATCGACCATGAATCCTCGACGAGCTTTCCGAGCCTAGGCTTCGTTTCGATCTTGGCTGCTCCCCAGCGTGACCAACGAGCGCACTGCGCCACTGGACGAATTGTATGGTTCCGTTCAGAGTAGGTGCTCTCCGTTGCCCACGGCGTACGCATCCTTGACCCACAAACAAAAGTCGGAATCAATGTCGGCCGGTGAATTGAGGCGAAAGTGGTTGACGAAAAGCCGCTTCGTGTACGGGCTTGCCCGGCGGATCCGAGGATCCACCAGCTCGCGCTGCAAATCCAGATAACCTTGCAGACCCCATTTGGTCGGTCGAGCTCCGGCGAATCCCCTTCGACTGCCTTTGAATGTGATCGTCGTCTTTGCCACTGTCGTTGTGAATGGACCAAGTTCCCGAAGCACGTCGACAAACTGCCAGTAGAGTTCGATGGAAGACTCGGGCTGACCCTCGAGATGGTCCTCCACGGTCCATATCCGTTTGGCATCCGAGCTCATTGCTACTCTCCCACATCTACCCAACAAGCCGTTGGTGGGTGCCTCTCTCTTGAGGATGCGACAGCGCCGGAGGTGGCCTATCATCCACGGGTGACCCTACGTCGCGACAAGTACCCCTAACTCCCTTCGCGACCGGTCACGGTCCGGCCGCTTCTGCAGTTGGCGACGCACTCGTCTTCTACCATGGATTCCGATCCGAACATCAGGGACCCCACTTCTCCGCGACAATCATGGTGGTGTTTTGAGCGAGAATGCCTAAAGGACGGATCCGGCATCGAAGGCCCGATCAACCCGGAAGGAGGTGGAAATGAACGACAATGAGCCAAGGGACCCGAAGGACCAGATGCTGCTGGACTTCCTCGATGCCCAGCGCGGCGTCGTGCTTTCCATCGTGGAAGGTCTGGACGAGGAGGCGTGGCACCAGGCCGTCGTGCCGTCCGGCTGGACGCCGGCTGGATTAGTCGAACACCTGGGTGGCGCTGAGTGGCACTGGTTCCAGGGAGTCGTAGCCGGCGTGAGTCCGGAGCTGCCCCCCGATGAGGACGCTACTCCCTATGACCCCACGGCCGCGTTCGTCTCTGTCTTGCCCTCAGAAGAGATAATCCAGTTTTACCGTCATCAGTGCGCCCAGTCGGATGCAGTGCTGGCCGTAACACCGCTGACGGCGGCCCCACGCGGCAGGCACGGCTGGCCGGGTGGGGACGAACCGCCAAACGTGCGCTGGATCGTGCTGCACATGATCGAGGAAACCGCGCGACATGCCGGTCACCTGGACATCGCCAGAGAGTTGAGCGACGGTCGGACCGGGCTTGGCCCGCGCTAACCGCCATTTCAGGCCCCGACACCTACATACGCGGCCGGCCCAGCAAGAGGTAGCTCCTCTTCGGCCACACCAAAAGTCCTCGAGTGACTGTCCCAACTGACAAAGCCTCCCCCGGATGCCCCCGATCGCCCCGTGATTCGTGAATGCGGTGTTGGTCCAGGCCCACAACGTCATCGAAACGAACGTTCGGATCGAGTATCTCCTGTCGATCAAGTACGCGCCAATGAGGCGGCGCCACATGTGCGCCGCCCCACCAGCTGAGGACACTATGCTTTCGTAACTGTGACCTTCACGACGGAGCTCTCGGCCCGTCCGGCCGCATTGGCGACGACGACGGAGTAGGAGAAGCTTGACACGTGCGTCCGCGGGACCATAAAGGTAACAACGCCTGCCTGGCTAACGGAAAGACCCGAGTGCGGTGCCGGAGAGCCCGCAAGCGAGAACCGTAGGAGGCCCGTCCCATTGGTGCTGACGATCGCGCGATACTTCTTTCCGGCGGCGATCGTGGAGGGGCCATTGATTGAAACCGTGGCGGGCGCGACCGGCGACGTGACCATGTGGTTTGTGGCCGGCGAGAAGCTACCGGCGTAACTGGCATCGCCGGTGTACGCGGCGCTGAGCTGATCGGTTCCCGCCAGGAGGGCCGTAGTGGCGATCGTGGCCCGCGTCTCACCATCATGTGTTGACACTGGCGCCTCTCCCAAAAACGTGGTTCCCGTATAAAAGAGCACGTCTCCAGAGGGCGACTCGGTCGCGGTCCGGCTGGGAGTCACGGTCGCCGTCAGAGTGACCGCCTTTCCGAGAGGCGAGGAGTTCGGAACCGATCGGACGGCCACGGTTGTCGAATCGCCTTCGACAACTTCCGGAATCTGCAGGGAGCTGCTCGCAATGTGTTTGGAGTCGCCACTGTAGAACGCCATGATCGGATGCGTGCCCACCGTCAGACTCGCAGTCCTAATCCTCGCCGTAGTCATGCCCCCGGTCGTGGCCGGCTGCGCGGTGCCGAGGACACCGGTGCCGTCGAAGAAGGTGACCGTTCCGCTTGGGCTCGTACCGTTGGAATGCGCAATTGTCGCGGTCAGCGTCACACTCTGCCCGTAGCTGGACGTCGGCGCGGTGCGCCCCCCGAACGGGGCCATTGGGGCGGAGCTGGTGAGGGTCGTGGTAGTTGGGTCGACCGAATTGGTCGGCGGGTCGACAAACTTGACTGCGCCTAACGGTTTGTTCGAGCAAGTCATTCCGAAGCCCCCGCTAACTCCCGCTCCACACGACAGATTGAGGTCATTGGGATTAGTGGCGTTGGCAGTAACGAAAAGATAGTCGATCGGTGGGACGGGATTCCCCGGCGGCACCTTTGGAAAGACCGGCACGTAACCGCCGGCGAGAACGGGGTTGATCGCTCCTCCGAGGTCTATGGTATCGCTTGGAGTAGCGTTCGCGAACACCGTGGGCGCCAGACCTATGGTCCCGGAATTTGCGCCGAGGCCTGCATTGAGAATCCCGCTGTTGCGGAAGGTCACTGCGCCATCGCGGAGGTCCATGCCGCCGGGGTAGAGCATATCCAGGGTCCCGGCGTTGTCGAACGTCGTGCCGGCAGCCATCGTCAGCCCAGTTCCACCGCCATAGGTGTCGTTGCCCGAGTCAAAGACTAGGCCGGAGGCGACGTTGGTAAGGTTCCCGTTCACGAACAGGCTTGTCCCGGGCTGCATACCGACCGTACCGGCATTGGTGAAAGTATCGCCGGACGGCAGGTTGAGATCGCCATAGTGAGCGATGAAAGTTCCGTAATTTGTGAACGAGGAGGCAGCAGTCACTTGGCCGTGTGACAACGGCCCAGCAACCTCAACGGTTTGGCTCTTGGAGATGTTTCCGCTCAGCTTTGTGGTCGTATTCGTGATGAGGAAGCTGGAGGCGCCAGCTCCCGCCAGGTCTAGGTTGCCGCCCGGGAGATCGACTGGATTCCCCGACGTCGTACCCCGGCCCTCGATGAATGTCGCACCGGGATCGACGTCGACGGTTCCTGCGTTCGCGATCGTTCCGCCGCGGTTGTCGATCACCCCACCCGTGGTCCCGTGAGACGGATCGTATACGGTAGAGTTTGCCTGAACGGAGATGATCCCGTTATTCGTCAGCTTGAACGGCGCGTCGAGCGACAGCCGGGAACCGCCTCCATAGGTGGCGCTCCCAGCGACGGCGATCCTGCCGGCGGCCTCGTTAAGAACGTTTCCGGAGATCTCGAGCCCGAGGCCTGGCCCCGTAACGATTTTCCCGAAGTTGAAAAGCGTATGCCCAGCCGGAAGGCTGAGGACCGCGGAACCAGAGGTAGTGATCGTGCCGCGGTTGGTAAGCGATCCCGAGGCGACGACCGGTGTCGACCCGCCGGAGTTCAAGATCAGCTGTTGCCGAGCAGCGACAGTGCCCGAAACTGTGGGGCTGCCCAGAAGCAGGAACACCGAGGCGCCTGCTCCTTGGAGACGCAGGGCGCCGCCACGGATCACGGCCGCGTTTCCCGTAATCGCACCGGCTCCCTGAACCAGGGTCGCGCCGGCAGTCATCGTGATCGAGCCGCTATTCTGGATGTTTCCGCCTGCGTTGTTCAACACGGCCCCAGATCCCTGCCACGGCGCGTTGATAGAGCCGTTGGGCTGCACGGCCACCTGGCCGTAGTTGGTAAAGGTGCCCGGACCGTCGAGCCAAAGTGTTGACTGGCCGCCATAGGTGTTCGAGGCGGCGACGTCGAGCAACCCGTCCGAGGCGTTGGTCAGGTTGCCGGCAACCTCGATAGAACCTCCCGGAGACGTGAAGATGCTTCCGTGGTTAGTCAGTGTTGCATGCGATGCCACGTCGATGTGCGTGCCTCCGGTTTCCACGATGCTGCCGCTGTCGGCAATGGTTGAATCGGATGCCACGTCGAGCGTAGCGGATTGCAGCGTCAACTGATCTCTCTTTGCCGCCCCTCCGAGTGTCAGGCTCCTAGCCGCACCCTGACCGGCAAGAAGTACCGGTGCGCTCAGACCAATCGTGATGCAGGCGTTCTGATCGGCGGTCGGCGGTGATCCCGTCGACCAGTTGCTGCCGGTCGACCAGCTGCCTCCGGCGCCATTCGTCCATGAGGCCTGACACCCTGCGGGCGCAGCCCGGGCTACCGCGCCGGATTGCAGCGACGGCGCGAACAGGCAAAAGTGCGACTACAAGAACTACGCTTGGGGCCATTCGGAACTGGAAACTCTTCTGGGGCGATTTCATAAATGTCCTCCTGAACTCAGGCTACTGCCACCAGAATGCCTTGTAGACGTCCTCCAGTCCACGAAGAATTCACACAATTTACCCACACGAATTCGAGGATGTGACATCGCCTTCCTCGGGAAGCTGTTCGACTGCGAGTTCGTTCGGCAGCTGTATTACCTCGAGCCCAAGCATCCACTCCTATGAATTGCCCGAGCGCTCTGCATAAGTCGGCCTCGGCCGTGATTCACAAGTCCAAGGGGGCGGGGGCAGGCTCGCGATTCGGCCAGGCACCATCCGCTCCGTTGCAGCATCGCGAGGTTGGACTTGCTCCCCCTGAGGCTGAGCCTCGGATAAGGCATGCACGCCTCCGCGGCCGTCCTTACGCTCAACGAGACCGCGTATGGACGGATTCTGGCAGCCAGCGGGGGGATCGAGCCGGGCGGAGAATGACATGACCGAGAATCAGCTTGACATGCTTGCTCTAGGCCATATCAGCCACCCATGGGATTTCGCATGGTACGAACAAGAATTTCGGGACCGAGCTTGACATTCTCTCCCAACCGCAAGAGGTACCGCACCACGTCCACGATGTCATCCACTTGCAGGAAGTTCTCCCGTTGCCCACCCGGAACCACGTAGCCCATATCGGTATCAACAAAGCCGGGACAGATCGCCCATGCTTTGATGCCATTGTCGTGGTTGCCGTCCTGGATGACCTCGGTGAGAACACGAAGGGCATGCTTGCTTACGCAGTAGGCAGCAAGTCCAGGCACAATTGCAATACCGGCCTCGCTCGAAATATTGACAATCCTGCCGAAACGCTGTTCCTGCATGCCCGGGAGGAAGGCTGCGGAGAGGTAGGCAGCTGCGCGCACGTTCACAGCGAAAGTACGGTCCCACTCCTCGAGAGTCGTCGTCTCGAGCGGCTTCCAAAGCGCGAACCCCGCATTGTTTACCAGGATGTCAACCTGCCCCAGTTCGCTCCGCCTCTACGGACGAGGTCGGCGAGCGAACGGTCGTCGGTGAGGTCGCTAACGATCGGCAGCGCCTCGGCCCCGGCTCGACGAACGCGGTCCGCCACCTCTTGTAGCTGATCGCTCCGTCGCGCGACCAGCACGACACTCGCTCCTTCACTGGCAAGCATCAGCGCTAGTTCGGCTCCAATGCCTGACGAGGCACCGGTCACCAGAGCAACGTGTCCTTGTAGTCCCGGCTGGGTCGACTTGCTCATATATGAAATGTACCCTACCATGCTTGATGCACAGCTCGACCGTCACCGTGCGATTCTGGCCGCCAAACGGCCCGGCACCAGCGTCGTCCTTGCCGCGCGAGATCTCTACGATTTCTGATAGAACATGCAATGAGCAGGCAAGCCACCGGCGTTCAAGACCCGGAAGCGAGGCGGCTGCGGCTGGCGGACATCCTCGCCGCCCTCTCGGTCGTCACTGACCTGGGACATGGACAGTCCCCGGAAACCGCGATGCGGGTGTGCATCGTTGCCACCCGGCTCGCCGGCCGGCTCGGCCTGAGCCCAAGTCGACCGCAGCCACATCTACTTCGCCTCGCTCCTCCGGCATGTCGGCTGCACGGCCTATGCCCACGAGGAGGCGCTGCTGTTCGGCGGAGATGAGATCACGGCGCGAGCAGCCGTAGCCACTCGAGACATGGGCAATCCGAGAGAGGCGCTGTCGTTCACCTTCACCGCGGTGGGCACGAACCTGGACCCCGTCCGCCGGGCCGGTGCCATCGCCCACGCGTTGGTCCGCACGCCGGGCGCTATTCAGGAGCTGGCCGCCTCCAACTGCGAGGTGGGTTCGATGGTCGCCCGTCGCCTTGACCTTCCCGAACCGATCCAAATGGCGTTGAATCAGGTGTACGAGCGCTGGGACGGCAAGGGCTGGCCCAACAAGCTGGCTGGAGAGCGGCTGTCGCTCGTCGTCCGCGTAACGATGGTCGCAGATGCCGCCGTCGCCGTCGCCGACGCGTCAGACACTTCTACTGCCTGCTCCGTTGTCGGCCAACGGGCCGGTGGCATGTTCGACCCCGAGATATGCGCGACCTTTGAAACCTGCGGGCACGATGTGCTGGGCAGTTTAGAAGGAGCCGACGTGTGGGAATCGGTATTGGAGTCTGAGCCCGAGCCACGCCGGACGGTTGGCGAGACTCGCCTCGATACCGTCAGCCGGGCATTCGCCGATATGGCCGACCTGAAAACTACCTTCACCCGCTCGCATTCGACCGAGGTTGCCAGGCTGTGCGAGGCCGCTGCTACAACCGCCGGACTCGGCCAGACCGAAGCAGCTGACCTAAAACGAGCCGCCCTGCTGCACGATCTCGGTCGCGTCGGCGTGCCCAACGGAGTTTGGGACAAGCCAAGTCGCCTCTCGTCGATCGACTGGGAGCGGGTGCGCCTCCATCCTTACTACACCGAGCGAATCCTGTCTCGGTCTCCCGCACTGGCTCACCTGGCCCCAGTCGCCGGTGCGCATCACGAGCGCCAGGACGGCTCCGGGTATCACAAGCAGCTCTCTCGGTCGGCCATTCCCATGTCGGCTCGAATACTTGCCGCCGCGGACGTTTACCAGGCCGTCACCAGCCACCGCCCCTACCGTCCTGCCCAAGCCAAGCCCGCTGCTGCTAAGCTCTTGGAAGATGAAGCTCGGGCCGGCCGTTTGGATCCGGAAGCCGTCTCCTCGGTGCTCGCGGTCGAGGGACACCGATCCACCACCCGCGCCGCGTGGCCGGACGGCCTGACCAGCCGGGAGATCGAGGTGCTCCGGCTAATAACCACAGGAGCATCTCAGAAGGAGGTCGGCACTGCGCTCATGATCTCTCACCGCACGGCCGCCCACCATATCCAGCACATCTACGACAAGATCGGCGTCTCAACCCGTGCCGCCGCCGCCATGTACGCCATGGAGCATGACCTTCTGACGTAGGGAAGGGTCCTCCCGAGAAGTCGTGAAAATGGGCTAAATAACCGATGCTGCGACCTCTGTTCTTCTCTACGCTGATCGTGTCCGGTCCAGATTGGGGCGGCGATCACCAAAATACGAGAGGTAACCACTATGTCGGCAGAGCGAAACGAGGCGACGGTTCGAACCTGGGTGGAGGAGGCGTGGAACAAAGGGAATGTTGAAGGGCAGCGGGCGATCTTCTCTCCGGCCTACGCCTGGCCCGAGCTGCCGGAGGTCTTCGGCAAGGGCGCCGACGCACTCCTGCAGTTCGTCCTGACCTTCCGCGCCGGCTTCCCCGATCTTCGCTTCGTGATCGAAGACGTTGTGGCGGCGGGCGATATGGTCGTCTGGCGCGCGACCGGCACTGGAACGCATCGCGCCGAATTCATGGGTATCCCGGCGACCAGCAGATCGATCAACGTTCAGGCCATCATTATGAGCCGCTTCGAGAACGGCCTCTGGCGCGAAGATCACGTCTGCTGGGACCAGTTCGGGATGCTCCAGCAGCTTGGCGTCATTCCCCCTGTCGAAGCCGCCGTGGTCTAGCGACTCCGAATAGTCGCGGCTCCCCTTTGCCGGTCAACCCCTACGGGTGACCGGTCGATTTTTTCCCCAGAGGCCCTGGGACTGGCTCCATGCGAAGCCCAAGACGCATGCATCAGCCAGTTTGTAAAACAAGCTGATAGTTTACTCTTTGAGTGAAAAGAGTAACGGGACTGCACTCCCAGATAGCTTTTAGGTATCGGTCTGACCTTCCACTGAGGGCTCGTCGGTCGGACTGCAGTGTTCAGCCCAGCCCGGAGGAATCACGGAGAAGCAATTACATCCTCGGGGAACTTCACCGCCGGAAGTTGCTAGTCCAGGCCAGCGGGCTTTCGGTTCTGCATGGCGGCGTGCGCACCTGACCGTGGAAGAGCGGGTTGCCCGGGGACGTGGGGCTCGTCAAGAAGTCCCAAGGTCGAGTCATGGAAGGTGGGAGCCTACAACCGGCCGCCCGGATCCGATCGGGCTGCTCGAACGGCAGGCTGAGAGCCGTGTCCCCGAGCTCGTCCCTATCCGCTATGGTCGTATGCTGGTCTCGCCGTTCACGTTCTTCCGTGGTTCGGCGATGATAATGGCGTCAGACCTGGCTCTCCACCCCCCGAGCCGGGATCACCGTACAGCTATGCGGCGACGCGCATCTATCGAACTTCGGCCTGTTCGGCACGCCCGAGCGACAGATGCTGTTCGATATCAACGATTTCGATGAAACCCTACCCGGGCCATGGGAGTGGGACGTAAAGCGCCTCGCCGCGAGTTTTGAGGTTATGGGTCGCGACCGTCGCTTCTCCCCGCAAGACCGGCGCGCAATCGTCATGGCGGGTGTCCGTGAGTACCGGAAGCGCATGCGTCAGGCTGCCGGAATGGGAACGCTCGACGCCTGGTACGAGCACCTGGAGTCTGGCGCATTGCTCAAACTGGTTCGCAAAGAGGTTAGCGTAAAACGCGTGAGCAAAGACGAGGCTCGTGCGCATCAACAGATGGTGGAGAAGGCGAGAACTCGCGACAGCACCAGGGTTTTCGCCAAGCGAACGGACAAGATCGACGGTGAGCTGCGAATCGTCGCGGACCCGCCGCTCATCACTCCGATTGAGGACATAGTCCAATCGGGTTCGGAGTGGGAGGATCCTGCTCCACTGATCAAGAAACTGCTTAACTCCTATCGGCGCACCCTTGGACGCCATCACCATCCTATCGAGGAGTACGGCTACGTACACAGCGCCCACAAAGTGGTGGGAGTAGGCAGCGTCGGGACACGCTGTTACATCATGCTTCTGCTGGGGCGCGACACTGACGACCCGTTATTTCTGCAAATCAAGGAGGCTCAGGCGTCGGTTCTCGAACCCTTCCTTGGCAAGAGCGCCTTCCGGCATCACGGCGAACGCGTAGTGGCAGGGCAGCACCTTATGCAGGCCGCGACCGACATTTTCCTGGGCTGGCAGACCATCAAAGGGCTGGACGGCGTAACCCGCGACTACTACGTACGTCAATTCCAGGACTGGAAAGGCAGCGCCGACGTCGACAGTCTCCTCGTCTCGGGTGCCAACCTCTACTCGCGCATCTGCGGGGCAACCCTCGCCCGGGCCCACGCACGATGGGGTGACCGAATCGCTATTGCTTCCTACCTCGGCAAGGGCGATGCTTTCGACAGCGCCATCGCGAGCTTCTCCGCGGCGTATGCCGATCAGAACGAGCGAGATTACAATATGTTCACTGCGGCAGTTCAATCGGGACGGCTTGTCGCGCAGACCGGCGTGTAGATTTTGAGCCTAGATTTGCTGTGGGTAAGAAGGCTTAGGCCCCTCCTAGAAACTACGGTGAATCGACCCCTGTCGTCGGCGCAGGCATGCCGTTTGATGTGTCCACAAGTAATTTGAGACTGCCGTCCGGTTGGCGCTTATACACCACCACGTACTTCATTGACGGATATGCAAGGGTGGCTCCTGGGGACGCGGGATCCGCCCCAAACGTGTATCCGACGTCGACCACCGTAGATCCGTCCGCGAAACACTCGATGGACTCGAAGCGAACGGCACCCGTCGGTTTCTCTAACGCCGAGCGAAAGTATGCTTCTATCGCCTCGATTCCGTGCACTGGCAGCCGCCCCGCGAACATGAGGTACGCATCGTGGTCGAAGTACGAGAGAATGGCCGCGAGATCTCGCCGCCCCCACGCCTTCGCAAATTCTTCGTTGATCAGCGCAATCTCGTCGTCTGGATTCAAATTCATTCCTTATATATCCGGACCACCCAGCACTGGATTCTGCCATGGCCTGGGGTTGAACCCTTTGGAGTTCGTGCCACTCGTGCGGACGGCATAGTGCCGGTGTCTGTACTCGAGGCATGAGAAGGAGGGCGATCCGCGGCAACGGACGGCCGAAAGAACCTGCGTGCGACGTCTATCGCTGGCATAGCGCAAGAGGCGGGCTTTGAGCCCGCCTCTTGCCGCTTTGCGACTGTTACTACGCACCCACGTTTAGCGAAACCCAGTTGCTCTGGTGTGGGCTGCCGAAGGCAACCACGTACACATGCCCCGTATACGATCCGGTGTGCAGCCAATCGCCGCTGATAGTGCCGCGCAGGTACGTATTGCTGTTATCGGCCGTATCGTACACCTTGTCCAGTAGGTGCAGGTTGCCGTCGAAGAGCTCGATCGTTACCAGGCTCCCTGGCGTGAATCCGCTCCCCCACAGGTTCACGGCGTGGCTCTCGCCGTAGACCTCGTCCAGGTGGGGGGCAGCATAGACCGTAACTTTCGTCGTGCTCTGCGTCCAGTAGCGGCAGAACGTTCCGATCCCAATCCTCAGGCAAAAAAACTTCGATGCGACCACTGATACCGGCCCGACATAAGATGTGCGGATTTGTGTCCAGCCGAGCTGGCCGTTGGAGAGGGCGCGGATATACGCCGTGGCCTGCACGTGCGATGAGGCGTCGACGAGTTGAATGCGCTCTATAGCGTTGGGAGCGAAGTTGAAGCCCCATACCCGGGCGCTTCCGCCCTGACCGAGGGCGCTGATCTGCGGCGGCTGACTCGCGAAGGTTGGAGTCGTCGACGAAAGCCCGCTGACGGCGGCGGTGAGACTCCCGGCTGCGAGAATTACGCCCAAGAGGGCCGGTTTTGCGATGTGAAGAAGCTTGCTCATTGAACTGTTCCTTTCGTTGTTTGAATTGCTGCTGTAGTCGCCGGCGGTAGTTCTAAGTTTCATCTGATCTGTTCCTTTCGTTGCTTTAGGATTCTGAAATTAACTGCTGTCGTCATCGCATGTGATTCGTCACAATTTCTTTTGCTACGGCGCCTCCTCTTTCTCGTGATCTGAAAATCGCTTCTGCCGAATTCGCTCTGTACCGGTCTTCGTTTCCGTCGACCACATCAACAGCATCCGAAAAAAACGACGATTTGACCACGAAAAACCCACGCATCCACCGGCAAAACGACCGGCAAAACTGATTTCAGAATCCGGTGGCTGCCGTCGTCTCGCCCGCCAAGCCGAGTGATCGGCCTACAGCGAAAGGCCGAACCCTCAATGGAAATCGAAGGGCGAGGGGCAAGGCATCCTCCCCGGTTGTGATAGCTTCTCTCGTACCCAGAAACGAAATGGCATCGCAATCTTGAGCTGCGATTAGCTGTGGATCGCCACGGCTATTGCCAGACACCATGGCACTAATCTGAGAGAGCACATCGTGAGTGACATGCCGGAGACGAAGTACCTCAAGACCCTCGATGGGGTCTATATCGGCTACCAGGTTGCCGGCGCAGGTTCAGTGGACATCGTGGTCGGCCTGAATCTGGACGAGAGCAATGTAGACCTGATCTGGGATGAGCCCGACTGGCGACCGTTCCTCCTCGAACCAACCCGGTACGCCCGCGTGATTGTCCATGACCGGCGTGGCCTCGGTATCTCCAGTCGAAACGTTCCCCCGCCCAATCTTGAAACTCAGGTCTCGGACCTCCTGGCTGTCCTCGACGCGGCTGGCTCCGCGCGTCCGATCCTCGTGGGCGCGACAGAGGGTGGTGCTATGCACGCGCATGTTCGCTGCCACCCACCCGGAGCGCGTAAATGCCCTGCTGTGGAACAACCCGGTGGCACGCACCGCCTGGGCCCCCGACTATCCATGGGGAATGGGGCCGGCCGAGTTCGAGAGATCGATGAACGCTGTTCTTGGCTGGGGCACCGCCGAGTACGGAAAGGCGATAGCCGCCTGGCGCGCCCTGGAGCGTCACGGCCTCCCTCGCGAGGCGCCACCCAGAGATGCCGACCTCATACACATCGACACCTACGCCAGGCTCAACCGGAACACCGCGAGTCCGGATGTTGCACAGAAGATAATGCAGATTTTTTGGGAGACCGATATCCGGGCGGTTCTTCCCTCGATTCGTGCTCCCGCCGTACTCATCACGGGCACCCTCGACAAAGTGCAGGAGACCGAATACGTCGCGTCGCTGCTGCCGAAGGCGAAGGTCCATGTCCTCGAAGGCCGTTCGGGGATCGAGGCAGGGCCGATCCTGGAGATTCTCCGAGATCTTTCCGGCGCCCCTCCCGATCCTCCCGAATTGGACACGGTCCTTACTACCGTCCTATTCACCGACATTGTCGACTCGACCGCGGTGCAGGCGAGGCTTGGCGATCATAGCTGGAGACGCTTGATTCACGCGCATCACGCCCTCGTTCGAGACGCGCTCGCCCAGTGGCATGGAGTTGAGAATGACACCGCGGGAGATGGTTTCTACGCGACGTTCCAGGGACCCGCCCGAGCCATCCGCTGCGCTCTACAGATCGTCCGGCTCGCACCTGAGCTCGGGATACAGGTGCGCGCCGGCGTTCACACCGGAGAGTGCCAAGTTATGGAGGGCAAATGCATGGGCATCACTGTGTCGATAGGGGCGAGAGTAGCGGCCAAAGCGGGCCCCTCGGAGGTGCTGGTTTCTCACACCGTCAAGGACTTGGTCGCCGGATCCGGATTGGCGTTCCTTGAGTCAGGCGAACACCACCTAAAAGGAGTGCCAGGAGCCTGGCGTCTGTACCGCGTAGCCGCCTGAGTCGGACCGTTACAAACGTGCCGGCACCTAAGCCCTGTTAAAGGAAGAGATGGACCTCGGGACAATCCGGCAACTGGGAACCGTAGCGGCTACACCACGCCCGCCGCTTCGACAGTGCTGGAAGGTGCCACGTCTGGAAGGCGCACCATCCGAAACGACTCCGCTAAGCCCAGCACCCCGGACAGAAGCGGAACAAGTAGTGCTATTTGAAGGGCAATATGGCGAGCTTCGGTATTGATTCGAATGATCTCGTCCTGAATCGCCTTTGGCTGCCCGGCTAGCTGCTTCTGGAGCTGCGTGTTGGACATTATCTCCGCGTCGTGCTCCAATACCTTTGCGACCTGCTGCTTCTCGGCCGCCGGCAGGACCGTGCTCGCATTTGCCATATGAGTGAACGTGAACGACAACGTCGCCAGCATGAGCGCACCCGCGAGTGCCAGACCAAATGACAGCCCGAAGGACCCGGAAGCTGAGTTTACGCCCGCTGCCTCGCTGACTCGTTCCTCCGCAATGGGTGAAAGCGTGAAGTTGTTGAGCTGCGAAACCAGAAGGCCCAACCCTGATCCGGACAGGATCAGTGGGATCACCAGATACCAGCCCGAGGTGGCGCGCGGGACGATCGGGATCAGTATCAGCATACCCAGCGAGACCAGCGAGAATCCCACTCGAATGATGCTCGCCGGCCGCTGCTTACCCAGTTTTCTTCCGGCATACAGGGCGACAGCGAACATGCTGAGCGATAGAGGCGCCAGGCTGAGGCCCGACTCCATCGCGTTGTACTCGAGCACCATCTGCAGGTAAATCGGCAGGGCTATCATGGTGCCGCCCAGCGCGATCTGCTGCAGCATCTGGGAGGAGACCCCAAATCGAAACGGCTTCGACTTGAACAGGTCGGGATCGATCAACGTCGGCTTCCCTTCACGCTTTCGCCGAACGAGCCAGTACACGAGGCCGGCCAGGCCAAGCGCTCCCACGACCAGCAGAGCGGCAACGGCCTCGCCACCTTCCTGCCATACAAGAATGCCGAGAACGATACCGCTCATGCCTACTACCGAGAGGACCGCGCCCACGATATCGAGATGCCGGTCTCCCGTGTACGGCACGTCCTTGACCAGTTTGATACCAAGCAAGACGATGAGGATGATTACGTCTTCGAGTAGAAACGCTACGCGCCACGATAGGAAGGTGGTGATGAACCCGCCGACGAGCGGACCAACCGCGGCCGCAACTGCCGCGGCCGCGCCGACTAGCGCATACGCCTTTCTCTGCGCCGCTCCCTCGAAGTTGCCGTGGATAAGCGACTGCATCGCCGGCAGGAGAAGCGAGGCGCCGAGACCGCCGATGATGGCCCAGAAGATGATGATCGCGGTCAAACCCTGAGACAGCGCCATCGCCAATGCGCCGACTGCATAGCCAAGCAGTCCCAACACATATGCCCGCTTCCGGCCGATCAGGTCGCCGACTTTGCTGCCGATAAGAATAAACGAAGCCGAGACCAGCGCCTCCAGGGCGATCGCCGACTGTACCCCACTCACCGTCGTGTGAAGGTCGTGCACCACGGCCGAGATCGAGACGTTCATTATCGACGTGTCGACTACCAGGACGAACATAGCCATCGCCAGTAGGGCGGCCAGTCGTTGGTCGCCTGCTTCTTGCTTCGACGCGGCAGCCGTCTTTGCTTCAGTCAATGAAGCGGCACTTGATATGGCCTTGCATTCCCTCTCTCAAGCGATCCGCGCTGCTCGGTGGGCGCAACGAAGATGTTCTTCTACCGAACTGCCGTTAAGGGTTGGCCTCCTCGAACCAATCGAGCGACATACACAGGCCAACGATGATCAGAATGTCGATTGCAATGATTGTGAGTGCCAGCCATGGGGCCGCGGGTATGTAAAACATCCAGCGTATCATGCTTATACCCGCGCCGGCGAACCCCATGAGGAGACCGAAGAGGCCTCCCCGCAGCAAGGACAGTCCCGCGATCACAGCTAGAGCCGCGATTCCTGCATCGAACAGCGCCCACCAGAAGAAGTGCGAGCTGAACAGACTGTATTGGTGCCCGGCCACCGTGACGAACCACGTGCTGTTCGCGAATTCGGTCAGAGACACCCATGCATACCAGACTGCCACTATGAACGTCATGACCGCCGAGAATGTTACCCAACCTGGACGCCGATCTGTTACTGCAGCCATTTCATTACCTCCGGAACGTCATTCGACATTGACTATCCACATGTAGACCTACCGAATCGTACGGACGGTGTTCTCCACAGGGATACATTCCCCACCACAAGACAAATGTAAGCATTTCGGTCGACCGAGTCACCGTGCGAACAGTCAGTAGTTGTCCCTAATTGGTTACCTGTCCATCTGGTCAGGCGGCCCTATAACATTCAAAATGCCAAACTGTGCGCGAGGCGAGGTTCGAAATCAATTTACACGGGACCACTAGAGGCGCTGAGCTCCCTCCCGGATTCGGGTGTCCTAGCATCACGGGCAACCAGTTGCGCACGAACAGCCTCGTCTACGCTTCCGTGAATCTTCTCGGCTCCTATGCGATCGAGGACCCCGTCGCGCACGAGCATCTTCCGAACAGGCGGCTTGACCCGCGCGAGTCGCAGACCCACACCCGCCTGGTCCGCAAGGTCCAGTATCTCGCGCAGCTTTGCCGAACCCTGTGAGTCGATAAAATCGACCCCCTCACAGTCAAGCACTATCCCGGTAATGTTGGGCGTCGACAACGCGACCTCCCGCAACCTGTCTTCCAGAGCGTCCGATGTGGCGAAAAACAGGCCGCCGTCGAGGCGGACCACCGGAACACCTGGGAATTGCTCGTCCTCGGGATGCTCGTCCGGGTCAACCTCTCTGAAGACTTCAGTCCCCGGTTGTCGGGCCAAAAGGGGCATCGGCGGCCGCGTCGCCACCGACACCAGCCAGATCAGCGAGAGCGCTATCCCAAACAGCACCCCGGCCAGCACGCCAAACAGCAGGGTTCCGCAAATTGCGGAGATCGCTATCCAGAAGTCAAACCGCTGTACTCTGGCGAGACGTCGCATCTCTGGCACGTCCATCATGCCCATGACCACCGCTTCGATGATCAGCGCCGCGAGCACCGGTTTTGGCAGTATCGAAAACAGCGGTGCCAGTATGAGAAGCGTCAGAAGCACGATAACACCGGACGTGAGCGAGGCTAGACCCGTCCGTGCGCCCGTGTGGTCGTTCAGTGAGCTCGCCGACAGACTCGTCGAGACCGGCATTCCCTGGAACACGCCGGCCCCGACGTTGGCCATACCCTGCGCCACCGACTCCTGATTGATATCGATGCGATATCGGTGCTTCGCTGCGAACGATCGGGCATCCCCGGCACTTTGAGAAAACCCGATGAGCACGAGCGCAACTGCTGCCGCCGCGATCGTGCTCGGATGAGTGACCAGAATGTGAGCGTCCGGGACATCGAGCCTGGGCAGACCTCTCGGAACGTCGCCGACGAGGGCCACGCCGCGGGCGCCCAGGTCGAATAGTCCCGACGCCAGCAGGCCGCCGACGACGAGGACGAGCGCCCCGGGAATCTTGGGCGCCACCACCCGTACTCCGAAGACGACGACGAGTGCTATTACTCCCACGACGACCGTGGGCACGCTGACCGACCCAAGCGTTCCAACCCAGGACCTCAGCTCTTGAATCGGGTTGGCCCCGCTTGCGGCCGTGCCCGTGAGCTTTGGAAGCTCGCCGATCACGACGTCGATCGCCGCCCCAAACAGGAAGCCGGTGACCACCGCTCGCGACAGGAACTGGGCGATCCAGCCCATCTTGAGAACTGCCAGGAGCAAGAATATGGCGCCGGACACGAGCGTTATCATGGCCACGAATGACGCGACGTTCTGCACACCTGTAACGCCCGCGACGACGACCGCACTGGCCGCCACGGCGGCCAGCCCTGAGCTCGGCCCCGTCGAGATCTGCCGGCTGGTGCCGAAGATCGCGTAGAGTATCGCGCCGGCGGCCGCCGCGTAGAGGCCGTTCTGCAGGGGAACGCCCGCGATCCCCGCGTACCCAAGATTCTTCGGGACGATGAGGGCGGCGACGGCCAGTCCGGCTATCAGATCGCCTCTAAGCCATGCGCGGTCGTAGGACCTGATCCATCCGACGATGGGAATGAAGCGCGATAGGTCCCGCTCTGACCGGGGTTGGACGCCCCTGTCAGTCACCCGCAGCCAGAGTCGCCCGGATAACCGGTTTGTCCCCTTTGCGGGCAGTTCCGGCTCCGGCTAACCTTCAATTCCCGGACAGGATCTTTGCCTTGGCGCTCTGAAACTCATCGTCGGTTAACACGCCTGAGTCGTGCATCGCTGCCAGCTTCTTCAGTTGGTCGAGGGACTCATCGGAGTAAGGCGTCGTGGGGGCCGCAGCTGCCGGTCCAGCCGCCGGCTGCGCCTGAAGGCCTTGAATCTGTTGGTCTTGATACGCGTTTTGCTGGTCCTGGGCCTCCGCGTTTCGTCCCTGGTGCCGGCCGAGTGCATAGGCTCCTCCGCCAACGGCTGCCGCCCTCAAAAGCGGTCGTCTTCGTCGCAACATCTCTTACCTCCGCAAATCTAAATGCTGAAATACATCTCCATCATGCGCTCGATCGTATCGCATTGCCGAGCAGCCATCTCGTGCCTTTTGTGGCCATCTCCCGTGTGGCATCTCGGCGATCGCCGTGCAGGCCTACTCGGCAAACTCCTTGCGCAGCTCATCCTCCTGCTCCTTGGACAGGTTGGAGGTGATCAATGTCGCCCCGGATCCTTTAAAGGCATCCTCAACCCTGTCAAACACCGCGAAGGACGTGAGGGCGAACAGCGCCGACGTTCCCGGCGTAACCTCGGACCGCACCTTGTTTATGAAGTCGTCGCTGATCCCATAGTGAGTCATCGACCCGGCCAGTGCGCCGATGCCTGCTCCTACGGCCAGGCCGAGGATCGGCACGAAGAACAGCAGGCCGAACAAGAGGCCCCAAAATGCTCCGCCTAGGGCGCCCGGGCCCGCTAGGCTGTGATGCTCGCGGGTCTTCGGAGCCTTCTTGCCTACGGGCCACGACACCGTGGCGACGTCCTGCACGGTGATGAGCTGTTCCTTCTGCAAGTTTGCCAGGGTTGATACCGCTTGGTCTGCTCCGTCCACAGTAGGAAACTTCCAGGCTGTCAGAGTTGCCATGTCGCCGAATCTCCTTCGTAGTGGTGTGTTGGTCGTAGCCGTCCCGACGTCACCACTAATAGTATGTGGCGTTCGCATCCGCAGTCACTATGCAATCAGCCAGTCTGCTGCGAGAGAATCCTCCCTGTCCAGGAGGCTAGGAAGAGAACGCGCTAATCTGGTGCTCCGCTGGCACCTAGCACGACAGTCCCAATGTTCAGCGCTGCTAGGATGGAGGCGGTAGCGGGCCCGTTGCTGATGGGTGCGACCAGGCACAGGATGGTGAGGGTATGGTCTCGGCGCTCGAAGAAATCCCCACGTGGCTGCTTGGGATCCTGATAATCGGCGGAGGCACTGCCCTCTATGTCGGCACACTGGTGCTGTTGCGGGACCGCATCGCCAAGGCCGTGCGGGAAATGCACAATGACGTCGCCGGCTACGTGTTTGCTGTTGTCGGCGTTCTTTACGCATTGCTGTTAGGCTTCGTCATCCTGACCACGTGGGAAAGTTTCGGCTCGGCAGCGGACGGAGTGAATCGAGAAGCCGCCTCGGTGAGTGCGTTGTACGAGACCAGCGTTGGCCTTCCCAAGTCCGTCCAGCCCAAGGTGCGAACTGAGCTGCGCCGTTATGCCAGCCTGATCGTGCACGACGAATGGCCGGCCATGGCCTCCGGACACGCCAGTGCCAAGGTTGACGCCTCGCTCAATCGACTGTATGTGCTGTACAGTGCGTCGGGTAGAGCGGGTGTCCAGGACAACGCCGACAGCTCCTCCCTTCAGCTGCTGAACGACGTCGCTGCCCTGCGGGCTACACGTGTGTTGGATGCAGGCGGGTCGATCGACTCCGTCATGTGGGCCGTAGTCCTTTTCGGCGCGGCTTGCATGATGGCCTTTGCCCTCCTCTTTTATCTAGAACACGCTGGTATCCAGATCGTCATGATGGCGCTCTTTGGAGCCTTGGTGCTCTCGATGATCTTCTTGCTGGTGGTTCTCGACAACCCATTTGGCGGTGACTTTCATGTCACCTCCGAGCCGTTCAGATTGGCCCTGGACAGCATGCACTGATAGGGCGGATCTGCGTCCGCCCATCTCCATACGAAGTAGACTGGGCTAGCTGAGTTACACGAGAGGAACCTTCCCGGCGGCGCGCATACGGCGTCCATGGGGGAGGTTAGGACGGGGGATATTCGTGTGCTGAGAGGATTGCTCACCCTCTTCGTCCTCGCAGGCATCGGTCTGGTAGGGGTTCGCACGTTCCTGCCGCTGGCCGGGCAGCCGGCGCAAGACCCGCGCTCGTCAGTAGCTAGGAGGACCGCTTCTTTTCTTGAGACGGCCGCGGGTCATAACAGTCCTGCTGTCCGATCGCCAAAAGGGCACTGGGAAACAGATCAGATCACTGCCTACTGCACCGGGATGGGTGACATGATGGAAACCGCGCAGGGTGGTCACGTACATACTGGTTCCGCGGCGGCGGGACCCGATGTACCGTTCGGGACCCGCTTCAAGATCCCAGGCCTGCGCACGGTCACGGTCGACGATCGAGGCAGTGCCGTCGGAGACGGCCATCTTGACGTGTGGATGCCATCCTGTTCGGATGCCGACAAATGGGGCGTTCGTTACCTCGCGGTGAAACAGCTTGGGTGACCATGCATCTCCCGCACGAATCCTCTTGTCGCGGAAACTACGCTATGGGCTAAGATTGGCAGCCTCTCAAATGGGGTCAAGATGCCGTGGATCTCGTGGTGGAGGATCGTCAGGACACGTCGACGTATATGACCTCGATTGCATTGTTCCCGTAGCCGAGACGGTTCCAGGGCGGGACGTCGGGTTGCACGTTGCCGGCTGCGTCGGTCGCACGGGCGCGCAAAGTGTGGCGGCCGCGCTCGGTGGCCTCCCATTCGAACGACCAGTTCCGCCACTCGTAGGGCCCCCTCGCCGGCTCGAGCTTCGCCGGCTGCCACTCGGATTCGCCGGTGAGGCTGATATGGACGTCAGTTACTGGGCCCGCGCCCGACCACGCCTTGCCCCGCACGGTGTATGTGCCCGGAGTCAGGATAGATTCCGGCGCGGGATCGGTGATGCGCGCCCGAACCCGCATCAACGTGACCCGCTCGGCCGGGCGATCGGCCCACTGATACATGTAGTGGCCGGTCTCGAACTCGCCGACGAACGGCTCGGTCAGCACGTCGATCTGCCTCAGCCACTTGACGGAAGCAACGCCATACCAGTGGGGCACGATGAGGCGGAACGGCGCGCCGTGATCGGGATTCAGCGGCTCGCCGTTCATCTCGTAGGCGATCAAGATCTCAGCTTCCGGGTCCGTTGCTTGAGAGAGGGTGAGGGAGCGAACGAATGCCAGGTCGGTCCGCGAGGTGTCGGCCAGGACGGGCTGCAGGATGTACGCGCCGTGGTCGGCGCCGGTGAATCGAACCTCAACGCCGTCCGCGGCGGGTTTAGCCGCCTCGAGCACCTCTCGTAGCAGCGCTCCGGTCCACTGGGCTGTTGAGACGGCGTAGTCGCCCCACGGCTCCCCGGCCGGCAGCGGACGCATTGCGAGTCTGCCGTTCCCTGCGCACTCGAGCGTGACGGCCCGCTCGACGGAGGGCAGTGCGCGGAGGTCATCGCGCGTCAGTGTCCTCGGGTTGGCGACCGCACCGCCGATCCTGAGTGTGCCGTCGTGGTTTGGCACCGGGAAGTTGCTGCGGACGTAATGCAGATTGGTCGGAGTGATGTCGTGTCGCAGGGCCTCCGGCGGCGCTTCGGCGTTGAAGGGCTCGCTGTGGATCATTGTGAGCGCCGCGCGCTCCTGTTCTAGGGCGATGTCTGTTGTCATGCTCTCAATCTCCTCTGCACTAGAAGTCGGGATCGTGAAAGGTTGGATCGCGGTCTTCGTTGAAGGCGCTGATTCCTTCGACGCGATCAGGATGAACGGCTGAGCGCCAGTGTTCCTCCATCATGATTGCGATGGCTTGCTCGAGAGGCTCTCCCTCGCCCAGTCGAACCGCTCGCTTGACCGCCTGGGCCGCCGTCGGCGAGTTACCGGCAATCTTCTCTGCGATGCCGCGCGCTGCATCCATGAGTTCGGCTTGGGGATGAACCTCGTTGACCATTCCCAGTCGGTACGCCTCCTCCGCGGTGATCGGGTCTCCCGTCATCAGCATTTGCATGGCCTTGCCCGGGGGCAGTAAGCGAGGAAGCAGCGCCGGGGAGCCACCGCCGGCGGCGAGGCCGATCATCGCCTCAGGCTGGCCGAACGTGGCGTTCTCGGACGCGATTATGAAGTCGGTGCTTTGGGCAATCTCCGAGCCGCCGCCATAGGCGATCCCGTTGACCGCTGCGAAGATCGGCTTCCGCAGCTGGCGCAAGGTGTACAGCGTGCGATCGAAGTCTTGACGCTGCCGCAGCCAGTCCTCCTTGGTCATGTCCTTGCGCTGGCGTAGATCGCTACCTACGGAGAAGGCTCGGGTGCCGGCCCCCGTGATGACGGCAACACGAACGGCAGGACGGACCGCGAGCGTCTCGAGGACCTCCGTCAAGCGTGCTCCCATTTCCGTCGTGATCGCATTGTCGGCCTGTGGTCGGTTCAGCGTGATGAGCGCGACGCGATCGCCGAAAAGGTACTCGACCAGCACCGGCGAATCGGGCTCCTCCACGCTCGTGGGCGGAGGCCCGAAGTCAAGTGCTTTCCAGCGTTCCGTTCGTGTCTGATGCATTGCCAGGGTATCTCCTTTTGTGAGCTACGACAGACTAGGTCTCCAACTCGGCTAGCCAGCGAAGCGCGCGCAGCCCGGGTGCAAAGCAGTACTCGCCTCCCCGGGTGACTACGAATGGTGGCAGGTTCCGGAGCCGCCGTCGAATTGGGTGATTGGGGATGGTGAATGTGCCGGACCCATCGGTCGATCCCACGAGCGGGTCCTTTTCGCTGGGTTCGCCAATGAAGATGCCGTCGTTCAACCACTGCGTCTTGACAAACTCAAACTGCCGCTTGAGGTGCGCGCCGGCAAAGACGAAGATGATGCCTCGGTCTGCTCCGTCGTCCTCGAGCGTTCCCGGGGGTAGAATCGGACCGTAACTCGTGCCCCGCCTGATCATTCGGTGTAGGTGCACATTCACGCTCCCGTCGCCTTCGAGGGAATCCCGCGGGTTCGCTCGCCGGGCATGTGCGCCGGCCGGGCACTTGAAGCCCCGCAAATCGTCGTGGTAGACGAAGTTGTTGTTGCGCTTAGGGTCCGTTCCCAGCTCTGGATCGTCCCGCTCCGCTGCGAGCGCGAGTGGCGCGCCGCTCTGCCAGCGCCCGACCATCTTGGCGCCCAGCAGCGCCTCGTCCTCCCGGCTCGAGGCCTTCGCCCGCAGGTATTGCCTGTACGCCGCCACCCGTGTGTGCAGCTTTCGAAAGACAACGTAGGTGCCGTTTCGTCCGAGCACTTCGGGCTCCGGCATGGGCGGCAGGCTTCCCGTCTCGTCCGGGTAGCCGAGAACGAACTCGCCCGCCTTGATTGGGCGCTCGCTTGGGATGCTCCCCGGGACACCGCTTCCCTCCACAGCCGGCTGCCCGATGCCGTCCTTGAAGCCGAAGGACGTACGTCCCGTCGAGAGCTGATAGCAATCCTGGCGCCAGATTGCCTCAACCCCGCGCAAACCTTGATAGGTATGGCGTGCCCTCTCGAGGACTGCCTCGAGCTGGTCGGCGTCCGGCGACAGCGCAGCGATCGCGACGTGCACGTCGGGGGTCCCGAGCGGTCTCTCCCAGTTCTCGGGACTACTTTCACCGCGATCGCCCAACTCCTCCCCTCGTGCCGCCATTCCCTGTTGGAACTCCAAAGAGAAGCTGTCGAGTGAGGTCGGCGGCACGCCGAGCGCCTTCAGACCCTGATACGTAAATGCAGCGGTGACGGACGTATCGCCGGCATGCCCGGATAAGGGTCGAGCGGATTTGACTACTCCTAGTAGCCGCCGGACCATCTCCCGTCCCGCCCAACGATCGTCGATGCGGAAGAGGAGGTATGTGCCGGCGTACGGCGACGGCCGCGCGCGCAGCGCCCCGCTCTGAATGTCCTCGAGCTCCAGGTCTACGGAAGTCACGGTACTCACTGCGTTCGCAGTCCCTCAGTCGTTAGTGGTGGTCCGGAGGCACGGGTGGATTCGGATTCGGCGGCGCCAGATACGGGAAGGTGCGCGAGGCTGGCCGTGTCGACTGGTCCACGCCGTCGCGAATGACGGGACCGTTCCCGGCATTGACCAACAGGGTGAACATCCTGTCTATCACATCGTCGTTGGGGGCTCGTCCCCCGGAGGTCCTGTGAGTACTGCCGTGGCGCGCAGCCAGCTCGATCTCGAGAAAGGACCCCTGCTCTGCGTACGGCTTCGTGACGTCCACCACCAGGAAGTCCTCGAGGAAGAACTGAGTCAATGGGTGGTCGCCACTCCCGTTCGTGGGCCAGTCGACGTTGCCGTCCAGGCTGTCCCAAAAAGCGAGATTGGCGTTGAGCCGCGCCCGGTACGCTCCCTGATAGCCCTCAGCAAGGTGGAATCCGTCCTCCATGTTGTAAAGGTCACGGATCTCCAGGTCGCGGTTTACGGGATCGAATTGCTTCGGCGCCAGGAGCATGTTCTTCACCTCGGGCCGGCCCACTCGCTCGATGCGAACCATGAGCTTGCCTCGGGTCAGCGTTTCGGCAATAGCAGCGAATAGCTCGCCGCCGCCGAACGCTCGGGCACAGTCGATCTCGACGACGATGCTGAGAACATTTTTGCCGTCAAGGTAAATCGAACCTGGGTCGGTGAATGAGAGCTTTCCCGTGGCGATCGTCTTTAACGCTGCCGCGGCATCCATGATAAATGGGTCCCAGCGCAGACCGGCGAAGACCCGAATGCCGTCAGCCGAGCCGCCCTGCTCGTCGTTCACGCCAAAGGACGTCTCAGCGCCTCCCGGTGTGGTGCACGTGCCCACTTGCCGGCTTGCCCCGGCGCCGTCTTCACTCTCGGGGGCGGAGAATACACAGTCGAACACGTATTCCTTCTCGCCGGCGACGAACGGGGCCGGATCGTCCTGGCCGGCAGCCGTGACCGGGCGCAACCGGAATCGGTAGACGAGTCCATCCGAGAACCGCGCGGACGGCTGCGCGAAGGGCAGCGTGTTCTGGACGAGCACGAGGTGGCCGGGGCGTTCGGGACTGGCGAACACATAGAAATCGGTGATGTCCGCGATGGGCTCAGCTAGAGCCCGCGGCCCGGAAATGTGGTCTGACATGGTGCGCTCCCTCGGTCGTGTTTCCGGCGATCCGCCCAGGGACTAGTCAGCAGCCTCGTCAAGCAGCGGTTTCAGGGCGGGGTGCTCCAGAGCCTCGGCCGCCCCTGGATCGTCCAGCACCTGCTGAAATGCCTCGTTGACCCGCTCAGCCTTGCGGATCTCCTTCACTGTGCCGCCGTAGTTCCGCGCGTATGCGGCCGCCGTCTCCTGCGCGCCGAGGATGAACCTCTTGAGCGCCGCCATGTCCGGCAGACCCTCGTACCCTTCGGTGTGTCGAAAGGTCGCGTCGAAAAGCTCAAGGGTCGCCCCCGTGTTGAAGAAGTCGTCCATATAGGCGTCCCATGGACCGTCGAAGCTCGTGGCGAAGAGCAGCCGCGTATCGTCGTCGAAGAGGACGAAGCGGGCTTCGTGAATTGACGCGATCGGCATGTTGTAATCGCCTGGTCGGTAACCGGGGTGGTCCTGCAAAGCCTTGAGTGCATCCCTCAGAGCGTCCGCGTGCCCCGGCATGACACGGAAGAACAAGCTGAACTCGCTCACCGGCCCGACGCTCACGCCCGGACGCGACGTCTCCTTTGATTCAACCGTCATCGCGCCATCTCCTTCATGGATCTATGCCTGCTTTCCGTGAGTAATAGCCAGGATGCTGCCCACGCACGTCGGCAGTGCTCGACCGGTTCTCCGTCATCGACCATCACTAATAATCCGCTTGGTTCCCAGGAATGGGTGGCAGGCCGTCACAGGCTGCGACAGATCGATCGTCATGCGGGGTCCGGCTCGTCTCGCGGGCACACTCGGATTCGAAAGGGGGAGTGAGAACCATGAGGCTTCCAAACAGTATATCGTCCTGACAGTGTAACCAGGATCGGTGTACACCCAATCGTTCACGAGCATTGGCGGTGGACGTCTTTACCTCCTCATAACATCGATCGAGGCTCACGTCCTGGTGCTGAGCGCCTGGCGAAGTGACGCTTCCGCTTCGGTGTCAAGAGTCGTTTGAAAAATCGTTCCTTTATAAGGGGCAAGTGCGGCGCGAACTGCAGCCGGATTTGACGAGTTGACCACTACTAGCAACGCCGAGTTGTCAGGCTGTAGAGCTGCCGTTACGTCCTTGACGAATTGCTTGTCGATGCCCATCTCGAGATAGTGAGCGGTCATAGCGCCTCCGACAGCTCCCAGGGCGATCCCGACGACGGGAAACATCCACAAAAGCATGATCCCCGCCAGTCCGCCCACTCCGGCCCCAAGCATCGTCGAATGTGATGTCTCGTCGTCGACATGCACCTTGCCTTCGGTATCCCGAACAACGACTGCCGCGTCTTCAACGTCCAGCAAGCCGTCTTTCTGGAGCGTCTTCAACGTCTGCCGAAGCTCTCGCGCCTCATGCTGATTGTCGAACGTCACCACGACCACATTACTCATCGTCCACCTCCTGGTAGCCTCTGCTTCCCATATGCCATAGCCCTTAGGAGGAGGATATGGGAGCGGACGCGGCATGTCACCCTGCTTTCGGTCAGTGCGACTGGCCGTAACTGGCCTGACTATACGGCCAGGTACACACCGTGATAGCCTCTCCACCAGGCGCAACTCGTGCGAAACCACGCCCGTTGAGGGGCGCAGCCTGGCTTTGCCGGTACCAAGGCGCTGAACGCCGTCCGCCACACAGCGGCCGCCGGCAAAATCGACGGGACGGCCCCCACCTGTTCTTCGCGGTCTAACGGTTCCAATGCACGTGGCCGGGACTGTTCAACGCCGCGTACGCGCCACACCGTCCGCCTTGGCTGGCGATGCAGGGCTCCGCCTCGAAAAGTCGGGTTGGCTTCAACTCGATCTCGAGTCATGCTACGGGTTCGTGCTGATTCGAATCTGTACCGGCTGCAGATCGTAGGGCCTGAGATCGGGTTTGGAGTTGAAGCCCGCCCACATGGGCGTGGCCGTCATGTCGAACTGGCTCATGGGTCTTAGGCCGAGAAGGTCCTCGATGGTACGGAGCATCGAGCAATCGTCGTAGAGACCGGAGCGGGTTTGCGGCCGGGATGTCCTCGTATAGGGACTAACCACGAATGCTTCTGTTCGCTGCGCGTTGACGTGATCCCAGGCCCCTTGCGGATCGTCTTGCGTGATGAAGATCGCGGTCGACGACCAGTACTTGCTGTGACTGACGGCATCGACGAGCATTCCCACGGCCTCATCGTTGAGCGCCACATCGCTCCGGGCCGTGCGATAGCCGGACGTCGGCGGCCAGATTGTGTGGTCGTTGGGAAGCCATATGGTTTCCAGCTGTGGGAGGTTTCCGCCGGCAACGAACTTCCCGAACTCACGTTCCCATTCGCGCATTCGGTCGACGTCTGAATACTCGGGACTCACGCCCGCGTAGTGCTGGTCGGTGTGCCCGGCGAGGCTCGGGATGTCCGGGTATGGAACGGAAGGAGGTAAGCACAGCACATCGCCTCGCGGGATGACCAGGAACAGAAATGAGGTGGTTATGGGTCCCGCGCATTCGGCAGCCCTCGAGAGCGGTAGCAGCTTGTGGGTGGGCTGTGAATTTTCGAGGAACTCCCCGTAGTCGCGATACGTGAGGCCTGCGCGACGGGCGTCGTCCCACAGGTATCCCCCTGGGGACAGATCGATCGCGCTTTCGCCTTCGTAGTGTCCGGGCTGACCTCGCTGGCTGTACGTCTGGGGCCACATCTTCATATTGAAGTCAGTGGCATCCGCCGACATCGCCCAGTCGTGTCCGTCGGCGCTGCTTCGACCATCGACGTAGAAATTGTCGTACAGGCCGAACTCGCTCGCCAGCGCGTGCAGGTTTGGGGTGACTGCTTTCGGGTATGCGGTGAGGGCGGGATCGCCGTTGCCGCCCGGCATGTCCCCCAAGACCGAGTCGTACGTCTTGTTTTCTTTAAGGATGTAGATCACGTGTTTGATAGGCGACCTTGCGCCGAATGGCGAGCCGGCGTTTCGTGTTGCGCTGAGATTGTTGACACCCACGTGCGCTGTATAGGTGCGCAGCTGGGCATCACTTGGAACAGCCACCACTGACATCGTGCCGCCGACGTGGTTGTAGTAGATCGGGTCAGGACCGCCGCCGGGAAAATCGGGCTTGGGTCCATATCCATAGCCGTTAGTGATGAACAGCTTCCGCCCCTTCTTGTCGATCGCGACCGATGTTGGATAGTCCGCGGCCGGAATGCGGCCGGCGACCCTTCCCGCGACTCCTTGGTCGCCGAGTGCAACAACCGCAACCGCGTTGTCGCCCGCGTTTGCGACGTAAAGCCGTCTCCCACCCGGACCGGTCGTCAGCCCCTCCGGCGAGCTGCCCAACACCCGGCCCCCGAGTAGCCCCACAAAGATCGTGTTCACGCGTCGGAGGCGTTTTGTGTCGATGACCGATATCGTGTCGGCATTTGAGTCGGATACATAAAGGTGCCGCCGGTCGGGGCTCAAGGCCATGGCGGTGGGATGTGCTCCAACGGCAATCGTGGCATCCGCTCGGCCGCTCTTCGTGTTGACTACCGTGACCGCGGCGGACCCCCAGTCGGAAACGAACACTTTCCCGGTGTGAGGGAGATTCAGCAAGCCATACGGGTTTTGGCCGACGGCGACGCTGGCTGTGACCTTTTTAGTGACGGTGTTGACGAAGGCAATCCGGCTGCTCAGCTCCTCGGCGACGGCAAGTACGTGGTTCTGGTCAGTTGTGGTGAGCCCCGCGAGAAATGGATCGGTGTGCGGCTTCGCAACCCCAATGTCCGGTTTACTCGCCAGCAGGCCACTGTGCATCACTTTGAACACGTGAATGACATTTTGGCCGCCGGAGGCGTATGCCGTTCTTCCGTCGGAGCTGTAAGCCAGCCCGACGAAAACCCCCCGCGGTGAAGTCTTCGTTGGCAGCGGCCCCGCCCATGGATAACGAATGGTCTGCCTCACTGCACCAGTACGCACAGACACCACTTGGATAAACTGGTCGTACCTTCCGTCGTCGCTGACGAGCACGGTCCGTCCGTCAGGAGAGAGCACGGCATTCAGTGGAAGCTCGTGGAGCGCGGTTTGTTTGCCCGCGGGAGTGATTGTCCTCCCGTTCACGAGGGTAGCCGTACCATTCGCGTGGATTCCGGGCCACACGATAGTGCTCCGATCCGGTATGGTAGTCGGGTTCAGTATCCGTATTGCGGCGCGTACGGCCTGCTGGCCGGTGAGATTCCCCCCACCGGCCACTGCCATGACGACGGCGAGCGTCCAGACACTTCGCTTCATACGTCCTCCCTCTACATCGGCGGTTGGCGATGACACGGCGAGCTACTGCGACGTAATCAATGTCGACGTGATCGGGGCCGAGAGCTTACAACCCACTGTCCGCCGAACTCCCATTTCCACTCGGTTTCTCGCCCGTTACGTATCCATTGCGGGAACAGCAATGTAGCCCCGAACTGTTACCGTTTGTCGCTCAGGCCAAAGAAATCGGTCAAAGCCGGTACGAAGGACCATTTCGTGAGGTGTTTTCCCAGCCTTCACGCGGTGCCGGAGCTCGACCTTATTCGGTCGTCCAGCGGCTATTGTTAGGGCGAGCTAGCGAAGGTTCGTGGCCTCGGTCGCCTCGGGAACGAACTGCGCGAGAGTGTCAATGACAATGCAGTGTTTAAATCCCCTGCCATGCCGCTCACCACGTCCCGTCACCGCTTGCGGGCAGTAATCAATGCGAATCCGAGCTGCTCATCATCGTCTTGCTCGAGCAGCTCGACGATCGGATTCGATCTCTCGCCCTTGGCGTGAGAGATCCCGCGGGTCCAGATGAGCCAGTCGTCGCGGCCACCTACCTGCCAGCGCGCTTGAATGTCGTCGACGAGGCAACTCAGCTCCCAGTGTCGGTGCCACCACTCGGGGGCGTGCCATGCTGCCGCCTCGTACCCGAAGATCTTCAACACATCGGGCGGAATACCGGCATCATAAGGGTCGGCCCTGAGAGCGGGCGTCGACACGCCGATATGCCCGCCTGGCTTTAGAACCTTCATGAGCAACGGCAGAATATGTACGTCGGTTCCGAAATATTCGAACGCATCGACGCTTACAATCGCGTCGAACTCCTCGGCGCCGAACGGCAGCTTGTGCACATCGGCGTTCACGGCGGTGACGCTGTCAGCCACTCCGGCCGCATCGAACACTGCCGCTGCCTCTTCGGCAGGCACCCACAGGTCGCAGGCCACGACGTCCACGCCGAACTCTCGGACCAGGAAGACGGAAGTCGCGCCGCGCCCGGAGCCCAGATCGAGAACGCGCATGCCCGGAGCCAGGTCCATGGTTGCGAGCAGGTCCTCGAGCTGCCATAGAGGGTGAGGTCCCATGTCAAGCGCGACCACCCAGCCAGGGTCATATGCCGCCGATCGTGGATACCGTTCTGGGCGCCGCAGCCGCTGAAAGGCAGCCGTATTCTGGCGAGAGGTAGTCATATTGCCAGGCTAGCCGTTCCATATGGCGGCCTGCCGGCCGTAAGTAAGTGTGTCAGACATCGTTGCCGGAATGGTCAACCACTGATTGCGTTCGCTCGCTGGTTACAGAGCGCCCTCGCGACTACTGGCGACCGCCGCGCCTAGTCGTTTTCTCCGCGCGCTGCTTTCTTCACGAGTGTAACGAGCTTCTTTTCATCGGCTGACGTCAATTTCGTGACCGCGAAGGAGGTCGGCCACATCGCGCCATCGTCAAGCTTCGCCTTGTCGCTGAACCCAAACGTCGAGTAGCGTGCTTTGAATTTCTGAGCCGGCTGGAAGAAACAAACGACATTGCCGCCTTTGTCGGCGTACGCAGGCATTCCGTACCACGTTTTTGGAGAGAGTTCCGGCGCATTCTTCTTCACTAACTCGTGGATTTTCTCCGCCAGAACACGGTCCGCTGGCACCATCTCGGCAATCTTTGCGAGAACTTGAGGTTCGCCATTAGGCGATTTCCGTTCGCGGATGGTTTCGCGCATCGCCGCCTTTTCTTCCGCGCTCAAAGCGGTGTCGGTGCCCTTTCCTGCCGGCTCTTTCGGTGCAGACTTCGTTGCCATCGTGCGCTTTCTCCTTTTCTGTGGCCGACCTGGTCCTATCTGTATGTATTCTCAAACACTCGGGCCTGGATCTGCCTTAGCGTCGACCCAGGAGGCATGATGTACCGGTGGCTCCCACCAGTCAAATGAGAAATGGCGTTCACGAGGAGACAGCTGCTAACTTCGCCGACCGCCTTCAGAGGCTCAGAACTCGCGTCGCAACCGAAAGTGAGACAAGGCAGTACATACCGAGCGGCTGACTCAGATCTATCGGACGACTCGAGCCGGACCCCCCTTCATTAGCCGTTCGACCTCGCTCAGCCGCGCCATCGACGTGTCACCGGGGGTTGTCATGGCAAGGGCGCCGTGGGCAACGCCATAGGCAAGGGCACGATCCACATCGTGGCCGCGGAGGAGCCCGTAGAAGAAACCGGAGGCGAACCCATCGCCGCCTCCAACCCGATCGAAGATCTCCAGATCCTTCATCGCCGGCGAGGTATGGAAGCCGGACCTTGTGCGGCAGACCGCGCTCCAGTCGTTCACCGTGGCCGTTCGTGCCTGCCGGAGCGTGGTCGCGACGATCGACAGCCGCGGGTTGTCCGCCATTACCTGTTCAAGCAGCCGCTCGTACCCTGTTACGTCGAGCGCGAGCAGGCCATCGCCTAAATCTGCATCTGAGTAGCCCAGCCCCGCGGTAAAATCCTCTTCGTTCCCCAGTAAGACATCAACCTGACCGACCAACGCACGGTTCACTTCAGCGGCCCGCTCGGTCCCGCCCCACGCTTGCCAGAGAGAGGGCCGGTAGTTGAGATCGTAGGACACGATGACTCCGTGCCGCCGGGCGACGTCAACCGCCTCCAGCGTCAGCTGAGCCGTAGTTTCTGACAGCGCGCAGAATACTCCACCACAGTGGAACCAGCGAGCTCCTTCGCCGCCGAAGATCCGCTCCCAATCGACGTCGCCGGGCTTCATCTGCGAGGCTGCCGAGTTGGCGCGGTCGGAGCAGCCCAGCGCCGCCCGCACTCCGAACCCTCGTTCGGTAAAGTTGAGGCCGTTTCGGACTCGGCGGCCAACCCCATCGTAGGGAACCCAGTTCAGCTGCGCGCGATCGACGCCACCCTGGTACATGAGGTCCTCGATGAGATGCCCCACGGGGTTATCGGCCAGCGCCGTGACGACTCCCGAGGACATGCCGAAGCACCGCTTCAGACCGCGGGCCACGTTGTACTCCGCGCCGCCTTCCCAGACCGTGAAAGCCCGCGTCGTCGCGATCCGTCCAGGCCCTGGATCGAGTCGCAGCATTACCTCGGCCAGCGCCACCAGGTCCCACCGGCAGGAACCCTCCTGCCGGATCTCAAGCGAGTCCATTGACGATCTCCACCGCTTCCCGCGCCAGCCGCTCCACCTCTCCGAACCGGCCGGCGCGAAGCAGGCTATCCTTGACCATCCAGCTGCCCCCACAGGCGATCACGCACGGAAGTGCCAGATACTCCCCGAGAGATCGGCCGTCTACACCGCCGGTCGGGATGAAGGCCACGTCGCGGTAGGCGGCGGCGACCGCCTTGAGGAACCCGACACCTCCGAGCATGGTGGCTGGAAAGACCTTGAGTATATGTAGCCCCAGGGACCGGGCTCGGTCGATCTCAGTCGGTGTGGCGACGCCCGGGAAGAAGGGCAAGCCACGCTGACGGCAAGCCTCGACCACAATCTCATTCGTTCCTGGCACGACCCCGAAACTCGCGCCCGCGTCGACGGCCGCCTCGACTTGATCCGCCGAGAGGAGGGTGCCGGCTCCCACCAGCAGGCCATCGATGCGCAGCGGCTCTACGAATTGCATCCGCCGCCGCTTCGGTCCGAAAGGTAATCTCCACGCATGACAGGCCTCCCGCCACGAGGGCGCGGCAGCATGACTCAGCCTGATCCGGGTCGTCGACGCTGAGCACTGGGACAATTCGCACATCGGCGAGCCGTTGCACGATCTCCTTTTCAACTGACGGTATGGGAGTGCTCATTTTAGAAATCTCGCGCCCTTTGTCCTGGAATGCCGTCGTAACGAACCAACCTTCGGCAATCCGCCCCCAACCCAGCGGTCGCTGTTCTCACGTCGTCCTCGGTAGAAGACAGACGGCTCTAATGGGAGAACCCGAGCCGCCCTGAATCAGCAGCGGCATCGCCATGAAGACGCCTCCCGTCTCGGGCAGTCGGTCGAGCTCATTCAGGTTCTCGATGATCGGTATTCCGGAGCCGAGCAGCAACGTATGCGCCGGAGCATCGACGGATCCATCGGCGTCAAGACCCATGTTGTCGCAACCGACCGCTGCGACCTTCCGATCGACCAGCCCGCGGCACAGCGCTTCCGTGGGGCCGGGCCACCCATGGAGATAGTCTCCGGCCCCCTGGCCGGACTGCCCATTTGTCGCTCCAGCCCGTCTTGAACAGCACGACGTCGCCCTCGCCGATGACGCCGTACATGGCTTCGAACCGCTCGAGGACGTCGATGCCGAAGGTAGTGGCGCCGGCGTACTCCCGAACGTCGACGACGGAGCACGGCCCCCAGAGAGCGGTCGGCGACAGCTGATCGATCCAGGTGTGGTTGGGGTTACCCTCGGTGATGAAATGCGCCGGGGCGTCTACGTGGGTTCCCGAGTGCTCGTTCAGCATGATCTGGTACGTGACGGACTGGTCGCCGTGCCAGTAGGAGTTCCAGAGCTGGTGAAAGTAGCGCGAGTGCTCGGGGTGAGCCGGCATACCCTCCTCTAAGGGGTGGGTGAGGTCGACCACCTCGCACGTCGACACCATGTGCATCAAGGACTCGGCGAAGCGAATCGTGGCCGGCTCCGGGCTCACTGGGCCCTCCAGCCGCCACCGATGCCCAGCGACGACGCTCTGATGAAGTCGGCATCGTCAGAGGCTCGATAGACGGCCGCCCTGGCAAGATCCACCGGACTCGTGCTCATGATTCGCCGGCTACGGCCACGTTCAGTAGTCGGTGCCAGAAGCTCGCTCCAAAGGGAGTCCGGCACGTGGGTCAGATGATCTTCGACGACCCCGCGGACTTGTTCAGGTGATCTGGCTCCAACCACCACGCACGCAACCGCGGGATGTCTGAGGGCGAAGGCCTGCGCCGCCGTCCGCAAAGACACGCCATGCTGAGCGCACACAGCGGCAAGTCGCTGGGCGCGCTCGACTATCTCGGGCGAAGCGGGAGCGTAGCCATACATCGCCCCAGGTTGGGGTCGGGAGAGTATGCCGCTGTTAAAAATGCCGGCCGCGAGTACCTTCACCCCCCTTTCGCGGCACAGGGGCAGCAGATCCGCAGCGGCCGTTTGATCGAGCAGGGTGTAGCGTCCCGCGACCATCACGCAGTCGACATCTGTCTCACGGACGATCCGCGCCAGTGGCTCCGCGTAGTTCATTCCGGCACTGACCGCGCCGATGACACCCTGCTCACGGAGGTCGACAAGAGCAGGGATCGTCTCCCGAATGGCTTGATCAAGCTCATCCGGAGTGTCTGGATCGTGCACGTGGACGACGTCGACCCGGTCGAGGCGCAGCCTGCCGAGGCTGGACCCGAGCGAGCGGAGTACACCGTCCCGCGAGTAGTCCTTGATCGCCTCGAGCGGCGGGATGCCCTTAAATATCTCGTCGTCAGCGTGCCGGCTGTCACCCGTGCGGGGAATCAGTACCCGGCCGACTTTCGTGAGCAGAACGTATTCGTCCCGAGGCACGGTCGCGAAGCGCCGCTCCCAGCCGTTGTTCGGATAGACCGCTGCCATAGAACGGCGCCGTGTCGAACGCCCGCACTCCAAGCCGCCAGGCCTCGTCGACGGTCGCGTGTGCTTCCTCCTCGGTGATGACCCTGTACAGACCACCGAGCTGCGAGCACCCAAGGATGAGCCGCGTAGGACAGACTCCAGCACTGATCGTCACACGTTCAATCCCGGCCACAGATGACGTCTCGTTTCCCGCGTCCACTCTGTGCTAGCGCCCCATCCAACCGCCATCGACGGTGAGGATCTCGCCATGCACGTAGTCGGCAGCGGCTGAGGCGAGGAACACAACGGGTCCAGCTATATCCTGGGGCGTGCCCCAGTGGCCGGCTGGGATCCGAGCCGTAATGTCCCGGTTGCGAGCGGGATCGCTCCATAGAGGTTGCGTGTTATCAGTGCGGATATAACCCGGAGCGACCGCGTTAACGTTGATCCCGCGTGCCGCCCACTCGTTTGCCAGGGCCTTGGTGAGCTGAGCGATGCCGCCTTTACTTGCGCTGTAACCGGGAACGGTGATCCCTCCCTGGAAGGAAAGAAGAGATGCGATGAAAATGATCTTTCCGCGGCCGCGCTCCAGCATGCGCTTGCCGATCTCGCGACTGAGCACGAACTGCGCGGTGAGGTTTGTCTCGATGACCCGATCCCAATCTTCGTCCGGATGCTCTGCCGCCGGACGGCGCAGGATGGTACCGGCGTTGTTGACCAGCACGTCGATGGCAGGCACGTCGCGCTCGAGCTCCTCGACGAGCTCGTATACCGCCGCGCGGTCGCTGAAGTCGTGGGCGTAGCCGCGAAATCGTCTGCCGCGTCGCTCGACGTCTCGAGCGACCTCGCCGCCATCCTTCTCAAGTGTCAGGCTGACGCCGACGACGTCCGCCCCCGCATCTGCCATGTGCGACCGCGATCGCCCTCCCGATGCCCCGCCTACACCCCGTGACCAATGCGGTCTGCCCGTCCAGCTTGAAGTTGTCGAGCATGCTGGGCTCGGTATTCACGGACGGCAATCGATGAGAATCTTCATTGACGTTGGGCTTCCAAAGAGAGTATCGAACACCCCCGGCGCCTGCTCGAGGGGCTCGACGGCGGTTATGAGACGCTCGAGGGGGAGCACCCCCTTTGGCCACGAGGTCGATCGCGAACTCGAAGTCCTCGGGCTCGTACACCCTGGCGCCATTCAGCTGCAGCTCCTTCCAGAAGAAGTCAAAGAGCGTGACCGGCTGAGGCTCGGAGAAGATCGCGACGACGACGATGCGGCCTCGCAGACACGCGAGCTGGGTCATCATCTCGGCCCCCTCCTTCGAGCCGGAGACCTCGAACACGATGTCGGCCCCGGCGCCGCCCGTCTGTTCTCGGACCAGAGCCGGCACATCCACCTCGTTAGGGTTAACGGCGGTAAGGTCGAGTCCTGCCGCGAATGCGATCCGGTTGGCATTGACCTCGCTGAGAAGTACGTGCGCCCCGCGAGCACGAGCAACGAGCGCGATCAGAATGCCGATCGGGCCGCCCCCGATCACGACCGCGGTCTCGTTCGCCTGCACCTTCCCCAGTCGAACGTCATGGCATGCCACCGCCAGCGGCTCGACCAGCGCGGCTACGCGTAGATCGGTGCCGTGTGGAAGCTTGTGCAGCGTAAATGCCGGGACCGTCCACGAAGCCTGGAGCGCCCCGGGCGTGTCGATGCCCATAAACTTCAGGTTCCGGCAGATGTGACTGACGCCCTTGTCCGCAGCCGTCTCACCCCTGGCGTCCAGCGGACGGACGACCACCGCATCGCCCACCTCGAAACCCTCGACCCCGGACCCGACCTCGGCGACAAGACCCGACATCTCATGGCCAATGACCTGTGGCGGAGTCACGCGCTGATCCATGTGACCGCGAGCTATGTGCATGTCCGTACCGCAGACACCGCAATACGCAACATCCAGACGAACCTCGCCCTCGCCCGGCGTGTGAGGTTCGCACGGACCCACGCCAAATCGACCCGCGCCCTGGTAGTACACCGCTTTCAAATCCACAACCTCCTGGTATTCGGTTGCGAGTTATCGGCCGGCTATCGACTTCTCGCTCAGCTCGCCGGCTTCACTCTCGCGGTAGCGGATTGGTTCCCGTTCCTTTGGCGGCGCCGGGGCCATCAGCGCTGACGGGTCGCGCTCGTCTATGTAGTGGCTGCCCTTCTCCTTGCGCAGGGTCCAGGAGCCGGTGATGTGCTCTGCCATGGCGACAGCCGCGCCCTCGGCATCATGCTCGGCCAGCCGCTCGTAGATCGCCGTATGTTGGACGTGCGACTGGCGGATGTCCTCTTCGTCCATGGGAGGACTATACCGGGAGCTGGCACGCGCGAACGGGTGAATCGAGCGGATCATCGAACGGCCGAGGCGATTCCCCGAGCATCTCAGGATGAGGTCGTGGAACCGGGTGTCGGTTTCGTGGTACCGCTCCGGGACCTTGATGTCAGTCTCGAGCTGAGTCAAGAGGTCGGCCAGCGCTTCTAGATCTGCGCTGGTCATGCGGCGCGCCGCTGCTCGGACCATTTGGCACTCGAGTGCGACCCTGGCCTCCACCACATCATCCAGAATCCCCATCGTGTCGTCGTGACGCACCGCAGCATCCAGCACTACTGGATCCAACAGATTCCACTCGTCCGGCGGGGTGACCGTCGTCCCGAGTCCCTGTTTAGCACGGACGAGCCCCTTCTCCTCGAGCGCTTTGGCCGACTCGCGCACGACTGAACGACTGACCCCAAACGACTCGCACAACGCCGGCTCCGGCGGGAGCAAGCTTCCCGGGGGGTAGTTGCCGGAGACGATCCGGTCGACGAGAACCGTAATCACTACAACGCTGAGCCGTGTTGGTCGGCTGGCCAGCCAGGTCGTTGGCACTAGTGCGCCTCCTTCGTTGCCGGATGCAAATAGAAGAGATAGTCGCGAGAGGCGGCAAGCCATGCTCTCCGACCAACTGGAAGGGGTTGCGGCGAATGTTGATCGCGTGCACGGCTCGGCATAGTCGAAGATAGCACAGACGACATACATGAGAAGTCACTTGACGTACTTAATACATATGATGTATGACTATCTACATGAGTAATCAATCCATTGACCGTGTTCTGAACGATCTATCCCTAAGTAGCGCGCCTGGGATGCGGATCACGCATGTCGAGAGCTTCTCAGTGCCAATAGCCGGCGTCAAACCGCCCTTTGACTGGAGGCAAGGCCTCCGCGGCGGCCCCCCCGATGGTGAGGGTGCGGTCCTGCGTATTGGTACCGAGGGCGGCGCGGAAGGCGTGGCGTTCACTCCCCGCCGCGGCACCGGCACAATTCTCGCTGACATCGTCGGTCGCGTCCTGCGCGAAGAGCTAATCGGCCGTGACGCCCTTCAGCGGGAATGGCTGTGGCATCGCCTCTGGGAGGTGGACCGGACGGAAGAGCTTCCTCTCTATACGCTTGGGCTCGTCGACATCGCGCTCTGGGACCTGGCGGGGCGCGTGGCCGAGCAGCCGACCTGGCAGCTCCTTGGAGGATATCGCCGGTCCATCCCCGCATACGCATCGACCGTGACATTTTCGACGCTCGAAGAGTACCTCGACGTTGCGACGCAGTGCCTCGAGCTTGGCTATCCCGCGATCAAGCTCCACGCCTGGGGGGACGCCCGGGCCGATGCCCGGCTGTGTCTCGCCGTCCGTGAGCACGTCGGCGACGACGTGCCCCTTATGTACGACGGCTCGGCGGCGTTCGATCTGCCCGACGCGGTCTATCTCGGGAACGCGCTCGCCGACGCTGGCTATCTTTGGTACGAGGAACCTATCCGCGAGTTCAACATCACTGCCTATAAGTGGCTCAGCGAGCGAGTCCGCGTGCCCCTCTGCGTCGCGGAAACATCAGACGGCGCCCACTTGAACACGGCTGACTTCGTCGCGAGTGGGGCGGCGTCGTTCGTCCGCACCAGCGCGGAGCTTCGTGGCGGGATCACCGGCGCGATGCGAATCGCGCACCTTGCCGATGCGTTCCGGCTGAGGGCCGAGGTCCACGGCATGGGCAACTACTCGCAGCACCTCTGCATGGCGATTTCAAACACGACGTACTACGAATCGCTCGTGACGTCGACAACGGCGAGACGGGAGGCCGTCGTCGACGCGAACGGGTTGGTTCACGCGCCCGGCGGAGTTGGCTTAGGCCTCCCGTCCGGCCCGGACTATCCACTAGAGTTGAGGCACTTCGTCATGGAGGCCGCACTATCCGCGGGGATGTTGTAGCCAAAACCGTGCCAACGGAGAAAGGAGGGACGAAAGCAGAGACCGAGCCGTTCTTTTGATACTACAGCGGCGGGTGCCGGGATTCGCTTATCACTACGATCAGCAGGATTAAGTAAGGAGTGACGAAAACATGAACCGATTCGCAAAGAAGAACGGAGGGTCGTGGAGGGCCGCCGTCGCGTTGGCCATGGTGACGGCGATGACCGTCGTCGTCGGCCCTGGCGCCGGCATCGCGTCCGCCAGCCTTAGCCAGGCCCACTGCAGCGGGGGGTCGATCACTGTCTGGGTCGACTCAGTGCGAAAGCCTGCCGCCGACGCGTACGCCAAGGCCCATCGCTCCGTATGTACCAATATCGTTACGTGGGACGGCGATTCAAACGGGGCTACCGAAGGTCAGACCGATGTCGAGAAGTGGAACCAGGCGGGCAGCGGCTGGCCGAACGTCATGTTCAGCGAGCAGGTCAACGACCCGGTCTGGATGGCTAAGGCTCCATGGAGCTACGCCGCGAACCTGAAAGGCGTCATCAAGAGCAGCGTGCTCAAGTACTGGTCCAAGACATCACTGGCTCAGTGCACGGTGGGCGGAAAGCTGGTCTGCCTCCAGGACAACTTGGCGCCGGAAGTTTTGTGGACGAACACCCACCTGATGAAAAAGTTCGGCTATAAGGTTCCCAAGACCTGGCAGCAGTGGGCGGCGATCGGCAAGAGTGTGGCCAAGCACCATAAGGGCTACATCATCGGCACACTCGGCGACTCTTATGGCGGCTGGCTCTACTACTGGGCCAACCAGTGCCCTCTCGAAAGGCTGCAGAAGGGCAAGCTCCTCATCAACCCCTCCGACTCGCACTGTACCAAGATGACGAAGCTGCTCCAGCCGCTCATCAAGGATAAGAGCGTCGTCGACAGCAGCGTATTCGACACCGACTTCCCGAAGAACTGGGGCAAGACCGACAAGGTCCTGATGCTGCCGGGCGCTGACTGGTACGCACTGTCCATCTTGCAGCAAACGATAGGGCTCCCAGCGGGTCAGGTGACAGCAGAAAACCCGCTGGCCTGGGGCAAGTCCAAAACCGTCACCGACGGACAGATTGGCGGCGGCCCTTGGATCATCTCTCGGCACGATGCGCGCGCTCAGAAAGCCTTGGATGCTAGCTTCTTGAACTGGGAGACCTCTAAGTTCAACCCACTGCCGCTTAGTAACCCCAAATCGCGTCCTGGTTTGCCGGCTGACTCGCGCCTCGCGAAGTCGTGGCTCGCCAGTCTCAACAAGGACAAGTACTTCTCAGCTCCTCCCGGCCCGGCCATCAAGAAAGCCGTCGGTGAGGTCTGGAAAGGCTGGAGCATCGTCACCTACTCAGACCAGCCCTACTGGTCGACCGAGGTCAAGGGCGGCCTGGTCCAGCACAAGAGCCTCAGCTCCTCCTTTTCAGCGTACGCGCATGACCTGGTAAATGCGGCGAAGGCAGCCGGGTATAAGGTCAAAACCTGACGTGATGACCTTGGCCCCGGTAGCGCATGACTAGCATATCTGAGGAGGCCACGCCCACGCGTGGCCTCCTCCGCCCGCGCGCCACCCGCAAGCTGCGTGGCTTGCCATTCCTTGTTCCGTACCTGCCTTTCTTGATCGGGCTGGGTATCGTGCCGATGCTAATGGCGCTCGAGCTGGCGGTCACCAACTTCGATGGCAGCTGGTCCGGCCTTGGCAACTTCGTCACGACCTACAACGATTACCGTTTCTGGCCCGCGGCCGAGAACGTCCTGATGTATACCGGCATCTGGATGGCCTCGCTGGTGATATTCGTAGTCGGGCTGACGCTACTTCTTCATGCCCGCGCCAACAAGGTCTCGGCAACCTTCCGGTTCCTCTTCTACATCCCTGGAGCCCTGGCCGGCGCGGCTTCGGTTCTGGTCTGGCTGTTCATGCTCAGTCCCGACGTCAGTCCTTGGGGCTTCGCCCTTAAGGGGGTGTTCGGGATTCACCTGTTCGCGCAGGTTCCCTTGCCCCAACACCTGCCCTACATCTTTGCCATCATCGCCTTCTGGACCGGTGCTGGAGGCTGGATTGTGGTCATGTATGGTGCGCTCAACACGATCCCCCCTGACATCGAGGAAGCGGCGAGGCTCGATGGAGCGGGTCCCATCCAAATCGCGTTTCGCGTGAAGCTGCCGATGATCCAGAAATGGATCGGCTACATGCTCATCCTGACCTTTGCCACCGGCACCCAGGTCTTCGTCGAGCCGTGGCTGATGAACATTGCCACCTTGAACGGCATTAACCCGGATTGGTCGATGAACCAATACGCCTACCAGATGGCCTTCGCGTATTACCAGTTCAACCGCGCCGCGGCTATTTCCGTTGACTTACTCCTCGTCGGCCTGCTGGCTGCGGCTATCATCATCACTCGAACCAAACTCTTCTCCACGGACTAAAAGCATGGACAAGACCATTCAAGCGCCGCTCACCACCGCGACTCCTCGAGCCAGACACTCGAGCCGCTTCCGGCCTGTCCGCCTCCGGAGGCTTGCGCGCTGGTCGACGCTCGGACTCATAGTCCGCTTCGCGATCCTCGCCCTGTTCGCGCTCTTCTTCGTGGTGCCGATCGTCTGGCTGCTACTGGCCCCGACGAAGTCGGACAGCGCGTTGATCTTCAACTCGCCGCTGGCGTTCGGAAATCTTCAGCACGTGTGGCTGGCCGCCCAGCACCTTGGGGGTTGGGAGAACGACCTGTTCCGCCTTTGGTTGCGTAACTCGCTCGTCTACGCCTTCGGAGGGACGGCTGTCGTGCTTGTGACCGCGATTCCTGCCGGCTACGGGCTCGCGCTCTTGCGGTTTCCCGGCCGCAAGGTAGTCCTCACGCTTACGCTGGTCGTGATGATCATGCCCTCGGCCGCGCTTGTAATCCCGATCTTCCTGGAAATGAACGCCCTTCACCTGGTCGGGAATGTCTTTTCCATCATCCTGCCGTTTGGTTTCTATCCGTTTGGCGTCTACCTGGCGTATCTCTATTACTCCTCTGCCGTGCCGGGCGAATTGCTGGACGCGTCCCGGGTCGACGGCTGCAACGAATACCAAACCTTTCGCCATATTGCCCTGCCGCTGTCCATGCCCATCGTCGCGCTGGTCTTCTTTTTTAGCTTCGTCGCAGATTGGAACAACTTCTTTCTTCCCCAAGTCATTCTGCCGAACCCAGGGCAGGACCCGGTCCAGGTGGGGCTTGCGTTGTTGCTGGCAGTTACCCCATCCTTCAATCCCGCGCCAGGAGGAGGCGCCGCACTGTTGCCGATCCACCGGCCCGAGCTGGCCCTCGCCACCCTCATCGCAGTCCTGCCCGTGTTAATCGTGTTTCTGTTCTCCCAGCGATATCTGGTACGCGGATTGGTCCAGGGCGCGACCAAGGGATGAACCGGGTAACGGCCTCGGGTTGGGCGATCTGATGAATTCCTGACGATTGGCGAATCCACCCGTGTCTCCGAGTGTAGGAAAGAGCTGCATTGGAACCAGGCGAGTTACGGTTCTGCTCCAGGTGCTTTAGGTGAGCACCTCGTGGGAGGCATCCCTGACTGCGCACCTGGCCCTACGGGAGCAGGTCTTCCTGGCAAACCTCCGCATCGTCGACGCCGGCCTGGTCATCCTGACCTTCGGCAATTGCAGCGGAGTCGATCGTGCCGCTGGAGTGATGGCGATCAAGCCTAGTGGCGTACCGTACGAGGAGCTCGGCCCGGAGTCCATGGTGATCGTGGATCTCGAAACCGGGCTCGCGGAGGGCTCGCGAAAGCCCTCGTCCGACACGCCAACGCATCTCGTTCTCTATCGGCACTTTCCGGCGGTCGGCGGTATCGTCCACACCCACTCCCCGTGTGCGACGTCATGGGCACAAGCCCGTCGCGCTATCCCCTGCTTCGGTACCACCCACGCCGACCATTTCCACGGCTCGGTACCGGTAACCCGGCCGCTGACCGGAGACCAGATCCATGGTGAGTACGAAAGGTGTACCGGTGATGTCATCGTCGAGGCGTTCGAGCGCGGAGGCCTCGATCCGTCCGAGATTCCGGGCGTGCTGGTGGCCTCCCACGGCCCCTTTGCCTGGGGAGCGGACCCAGCCCTCGCCGTTGAAAATGCCGTTGCCCTTGAGGCCGTCGCCGCCATGGCCCTTCATAGCGTGACCCTACAGCCCGAGCTCAGACCGGTGGAGAACGACCTATTGGACCGTCATTACACGCGGAAGCACGGTGAGGCCGCCTACTACGGACAAAAAGGGTGATGAGACTGCGTTCGCACCCGGGAAGATGGAATCTCGATTCATGTGCTGAAGGCATCTTCTCGCCATGAGCAGATACACGGTTGGCGTCGACTTCGGCACCGAGTCAGGGCGGGCCGTTCTGGTCGATTGCGCCGGCGGAATCGAGCTCGCGACGGCAGTGTACGTCTACGCACATGGGGTGATCGACAGGCATCTTCCAGACCCTGATGCCGACGTGGAGCTCGAGCCGGATTGGGCTCTTCAAGACCCCGAAGACTACATCAGAACGTTTCAGGACACGGTTCCGCGACTTCTCGCTGAAGCGCACGTCGATGCCTGCGACGTTATCGGTATCGGCATCGATTTCACGTCGTGTACCATGCTCCCCACGACCGTTGACGGCACTCCTCTGTGCTTCCTTCGACGAGTACCGGCGCCATCCTCATGCCTGGGTGAAGTTATGGAAGCACCATTCGGCCCAGCCTGAGGCGGATCTGATTACCGAGGTTGCCGCCGCGAGAGGAGAGCCGTGGCTGGACCGCTACGGCGGGAGAATCTCGTCTGAATGGTTCTTCGCGAAGTCGCTCCAAATCCTGAACGAGGATCCCGAAGTATACCGCCGCACGGAACGGCTCATAGACGCTGCCGACTGGGTTGTCTGGCAGCTTTGTGGTTTCGAGACCAGGAATAACTGCACCGCTGGGTACAAAGCGATGTGGAATAAGAGCGAAGGGTTTCCGTCCGGTGCGTTCTTCGGAGCGCTTAGCCCTGGATTTCGAGGCGTTGTCGACGAAAAGATGTCTCGCAACATCGTGCCGATTGGAAGTCGCGCCGGCGGACTGTGCGAGCGGGCGGCCGCGTGGACCGGATTGAGACCCGGAACGGCGGTCGCCATCGCAAATGTCGACGCGCACGTCTCTGCGCCTGCTGTTCAAGTGACAACGCCGGGAACCATGGTGGCGATTATGGGGACGAGCAACTGCCACATCCTCCTGGCCGATAGGCTGACCTCGGTCGAGGGTATGTGTGGAGTCGTCGAGGACGGAGTCATCCCCGGACTCTTTGGCTATGAGGCCGGGCAGTCGGCCGTGGGCGACATTTTCGCGTGGTTTGTAGAAAACTGCGTTCCCGCTAAGTACAGTGACGCCGCGCGAGAGCGCGGTGCGACGATTCACCAGATCCTGGAGGATGAGGCACAGAGAAAGCGTCCCGGTCAGACTGGCCTGCTTGCCCTCGACTGGTGGAACGGTAACCGTTCGATCCTGGTAGACGTAGAGCTGAGTGGGCTGCTCGTCGGGATGACCCTCGCGACCACCGCGGTCGACATCTACCGCGCCCTGATCGAGTCCACCGCCTTCGGCACCCGCGTCATTGTCGATGCCTTCGCCGCTGCCGGCATTGAGATTGCCCAAATTGTAGCGTGTGGGGGCCTCGCCCACCGTAACAAGCTGCTGATGCAAATCTACGCTGATGTCACGGGACTGACGATCAGAGTTGCCGGCTCGCCGCAAACTCCGGCCCTCGGCGCCGCGATGTTCGCGTCGGTTGCCGCCGGATCCCCATGTGGTGGATACGACTCGATTATCGACGCCTCCCGCTGTATGGGACATCCCGGCCACGAAGAGTATGTTCCCGTAGACGCCCATCATGCTGTGTATGACCGGCTGTACGGCGAGTATCTCCGTCTACACGACTACTTCGGCCGGGCCGAAGCCGGCGGCATGAAGCTGCTCAAGCAGATCCAATTGGAACCAGCCTGAGTATCGTCCAGACCTACCGCGACGAACGCAGCGATCCGGGGTTCCCATACTTCGCACGCAAATCACGACGACGGACGATCGCGTTGCTCGGCCGCCTTTGCGAGCTTGTGCTTATGGTGCTCACTGAGGATGCGCTCGTGCGTGGCCCCTCCGTTCGGCACGCTCGGGTGGTGGTGCCGGCAGAGGATGTATGGAGTTCCCTCCAGGGCATGATGCCCGATGCGCCAGCAGCCTTTCGCGTGGCAGTTCGCTTTCCGCACACCCGTATAGACGCCGATGGCTACGGCGCTGATGAGCGTTGCTTCGCCGAGATCAGACCCGAAACCGGACCAAAAGTTGTAGTAGGGATCGGGTCCACCATTCAGTATGCCGGTGTGGAGCGCGAACCAATGACGGATACCGTCAAAGACGAGGATCGCCAAGGTGATGGCAAGGAATGCGGCGATGCTGCCGATCAGCCACCCAACCTTGTTACCGGCGTTATCGGGCGCGAATTCCGGCTCGGGCGCGGTCGATGTCGTCGTATCAGTCATCGCTCTTCGCCTTCGATTCTGATATTGCGTGGGCAGCCCAGAGCCATGACCATCTTAACCACATCCGATGCGTACAAACGGCTAACGACGACAAAGGCAAGGACGAAGATGATCGAGGCCTGTGCGCTACCCGCTCAGACGGCTCGGTCGTCCGGCCCCCGCCGGATACCCCCGACGATGTGGGCTTGGACCGGTAGGGGCGACATTTATGACGCCCGGCGATGTCGGTGGTCGCATAATGCTGGCGAAGCGAAGTGCAGGGTCCGCTTGGAAACGTGGGGCGATGCTAATGAGGCCCGACGATGTGGGCTTGGACCGGTAGGGGCGACATTTATGACGCCCGGCGATGTCGGCGGTCGCATAATGCTGGCGAAGCGACGTGCAGGGTCCGCTTGGAAACGTGGGGCGATGCTAATGAGGCCCGACGATGTGGGCTTGGACCGGTAGGGGCGACATTTATGACGCCCGGCGATGTCGGCGGTCGCATAATGCTGGCGAAGCGAGGTGCGTTCCGCGTGTTCGAGCCTCCTCGGGCCTTTCCCGGTCCACGTCTCTCCTCGGCCTGAGCTGATTCCGCTGCCACGCCGCTCGCACCATGACCGGAGCGTTGTCATCAAACGGTCATTATTGGACAATGTTGACCTAATGGCCTGGGTTGATAGTTGTAGCAGAGAGTCGGCAATTAGAGAGTCTTCGTCGGCGTATCGCGACTCTCATTGCATCCCGTGTGGCTAGTCCGGCCCCATAATCCCTGCCTTGAAAAGGTGCACCATTAGCCGACAGCCGGCAGATTCCTTAGGTCAGCAGCCACGGCCCAAGCCGGCACGTAACGCGCGCCGGCGGCCACCTCAGCACATAGGGTCGAGGACGGCGCCTGTTGCGGACGTGGGATCGTACGCGACCAAGAGTGCTCCTCCTGCATCGCCGATCGCGGCCGCCCCGGTCGCCGCAACTGATGAACGAAACGCCGCTCATCACACCTGGAAGGTTGTATGGACGTACGCCCTCCAGGCGCTCTTGTTGGCCGGTGGCGCGTTTCTGGTCTGGCTCTGGCTGCACGACGGCGGCATTTCAGGAGTGAAGAGCAGTGCGACCCTTTTCACCAGCGCCGGACGGATCACAGGTCTTCTTGGCGGCTATCTTCTCGCCGTGCAGGTTCTGCTCCTAGTCCGGTTGCCGTTCCTGGAGTGGATCGCCGGGTTCGACCGCCTCACTCGATGGCACCGTCTCAACGGGAAGGTCACGCTGTACTTGATCCTGGCCCACGTAGGTCTGATAACAATCGGGTATGCGCTGCTCGCCAGACAGTCGGTCCTGAGCGAGTCCTCGACCCTATTGTCCAGCTACTACGGCATCGTGGCTGCCCTCGTGGGCACGATTCTCCTCGTCGTGGTTGTGCTTACGTCAATCACGATCGTTCGCCGGCAGCTTCGCTTCGAGACCTGGTACGTTGTGCACCTTCTAACCTACGCGGGGATCACGCTATCCTGGTTCCACGAGACTCGAACGGGCCTCGATTTCGTGACGAACCCTTGGGCGGCCGCTTTGTGGGCAGGACTCTACATCGTTACCCTGGAGCTCGTCCTGATCTTCAGGGTACTGCAGCCCGCTCTCCGTTACTGGTTTCACCGCTTCACTGTGGAGTCGGTGACCTATGAAGGCGCGCAGACGACATCTGTGCGAATCACCGGACGGCGTCTCGCCTGGCTCAACGCCAAACCGGGGCAGTTCTTCCTATGGCGCTTCCTGACCCCTGGTAGGCGTTGGGAGGCTCATCCCTTTTCTCTGTCAGAGGCTCCGAATGGGAAGTCTTTACGGATTACGTGCAAAGCGGTGGGCGACTTCACCCTGAGTGTCGGGGAAATCAAGCCGGGCACGCGCGTCGTTGCGGAGGGCCCATTCGGTTCCCTGACCGACATGGCACGCACTCGCGATAAGGTTCTCCTGATCGCGGGAGGAATCGGAATCACCCCACTCCGCGCCTTGGCGGAAACCATGACTGGCAACGTTGTCCTCGTGTACCGTGCAATAAGTGATGCGGACATCATCTTCCGAGACGAGCTGGAAGCCCTGGCAGAAAAACGCGGGATCACGATACACTATGTCCTCGGGGATCACCGGGCGCCAAAGAACAAGAAACTCATGTCCCCAGAGCACCTGCGTCGATTGGTTCCCGATGTCGCCACGCGCGAGATCTACCTCTCTGGCCCTCCCTTGATGGTTGCGGCGCTCGAGCACAACGTTCGGCATCTCGGAGTGCCGCGTCGATTCATCCATGTCGAACAATTCGCCCTGTAGATATGTGCAAAGGTCACTGAATGGATTCTCGTAAGCTTCTTCCCGGCCTGATGGTGACCGCTGGAGTCGTGCTGCCGGTCATCGCGGCGGCCGAGTTTATCTCCCGCGTTCCGGTTACCGGGCTGAGTAGTGCAGCTCCCCCCATGCAAGCCACTCCAGTGCCAAGTCCGACGGCTCAGCCCACGTCGACCGCGCAATCCACCCCGACCCCGCCCCCCACGTCCGGCCCGGGTGCCACACCAACGCCGCAGCCGACTTCGGCCCCCCAGCCAACTCCTACACCCAAGCCCCCAACGAATGCTCACAAGACCGGCGTCTTCGCCGGCGCTGCGTCCCAAGGCATGTTCGGGCCGGTTCAGGCGACGCTGACGGTTCGGAACGGCAAGATCACGTGGGTCAAGATCACCGCTCCACAGGACAATCCTACGTCCGCGTACATCAACCAGCAGGTCGTTCCCATGCTGCGGAGTGAAACCCTGAAGGCGCAGAGCTCCAATATCAACGGGATATCAGGCGCGACGGTGACCAGCGATGCCTATTACCAGTCACTACAAAGCGCGCTAACAAACGCCGGCTTGTAGGTCGCCCGCCAAGAAGGCAATCAGATTGCCCAACATGCGTCGACGGTAAGTAGTCCCAGCTTGCTTTTTCATTTGTGGCCGGCTGCAGCCCGCATTCGATTGCGAAACTCAGCAGCCCATTGCTGGACCCGATACCGGTCGCGTGACTGACATCGTGCGAGCACAGTTTGAACGTCGTCATCTGGGTCACCCATGACGGAGAAGGTATCTGCCACCAGCCGCAGCATCGGCTCAACGTCTAATGGTCCGGCCGTAAGGACTCCAACCTCCGTCACATCCCTGACGTCGCGTGCACCTCGGTGGAAGAATTCCGTACCTCCGAGAAACGGAGCCGTACCGCGCCCATCATCAACAACATCGCCCCATACCTTAAAGAACAGAACGTCTTTGATCACATCCAGTTTGTCGCGCACAAAGGGAACGATGTTGGTGAGATCGTACAGGTCACGCGCGAACGCGATGCGGCGGTATCGCGCAAGCTTCTCGGCAGTCGTCTCTTCGAGCGCCGCCAGTGGCATGAGAACGGGGCTGAATCCGAGCGTTGACGAGTCAACTGACTCAATCAGCGCACGTTCTGTGGGCGTGGTGGGAGGCAACAACAAGTCGCGCGTGGAGAAATCCAGACGCGACTGCAGACGCGACTCTCCCAGCGTCGACGTGGAGGCACGCCACGCCGTTTTCATCGCCGCCTCGTCGATTCGGTCACTCGCTTGGAATGACACTCCCTCGTGCGTGAACCCTTCAGAGAGCGCATCGAGAACGTACTCGCCGATGTTGCGGTCCGAGATACTGAAATCGAGATCGACAGAGAACCGCCCCCTGTGTCCGAAAACGAACTTGCGGAGGCTCGTTCCTCCCTTGAAGACGACCTGTTCGTTGTCAATCAGACCCTCGATTCGCAGCCAATCGAGAAAATGCTCCTGCGCGAGCTCAAGATAGGCTTCGTGGCGAACACGGCCGCCGTAGAAACCGTTGAGTTTGCGGATGGCGGCTTCAGTAATCATCGATGCAGTGTGTCGTACACACCCCACACAGAGTCGTAGGGGACGCCTGATAGAGAAGGAGGGCGTGGCCCAAGGAACACTGGCTGTGGCCGGGGAAGATCGGCGAGCGCTCGCTCGGCCCCGGGCACTTCAAGGCAACGTGCAAAGTGACCAGCGCGTGCCGTCACTGCCCCCCCTAGCCTTTTGGCTCCCTCGCGTAACTCCTCGATATCCGCGTTCTGGAGAGCGCTCCGAATCCAATGGTCTGGACTCCAGACATCACCAGCATGGTGCCACCACATGGCAGTTTCGAGCACGAGCCTCGCCGGTGTGGCAACCGGCAGCTGGTCAAGTGGTGTCGCCCCGAACAAACGAGAAGGCGTCGCGCGTATCACTTGATAGGTCTTGCGAAGACCCGGCGGTAGCGATGGGGTGGCGCTGACCGCGATGATGTCCCTTGCGGGATGGCGGTCAGCCAGACCCCGGAGGAATGCTGCCGACCCCAAAGCGACTTGGGGAGCCAGGAGGGGGCTCGTCGCGACGGCAGCGCGGAACTCGATCCACGGGTCGCCTGACTCCCATGGCCCGCCCGAGGCAGGCAGGAACTCGTACGCTCCTCGTACATTCAGCGGCCGCAGCCAGCCCCTACTGAGCAGGTCCGCGACAGTGTTGTCGAGACGTTTGGCCGTAGGAGGAACGCCAAGGATGGTCGCGATTTCAGCCCGCGTCACGTGACGCGCGTTGCGCATCTCGAGTTCCGCAACGACGGCAGCTGCCGAACGCGAGAGCGTCCGGGCAAGTTGCTGATCCGTTAGTTTGTGCTCCATAAGCAAGTACATGCTAACAGATCTACAAGCGACACCCACCATGGGCAAAGCCCCGTCTGAGGACTAGATCAGTCCACTGAGAGGCTCCTGAGGGTGACGACTCCCAGCAGCTCCCGCAAACTGGGGCAATACAACTGCAAATCTGGGCAGCTCCAGCGAGTCAACGCGGAGAGGGAACCTGAGGCCGGAGACCACCACTTGCGCCGCGCGTCCCAGAGCCACTAGCCGTTTGGGGAGATACCCCAAACCTTCCCACCCACCGGAACCCGCGCACGGCACCCCACCCTCAGCCGCAAAACTCCCCCCGTCGACTAGCCAGCCGCCCCCTGCACCGCCGCAAGCCAACATTGAACGACAGACGACCTTATTGAATGTGGGAAGGGAGGGGAAGCGGAGGGTGTTTGGGGAACCCTTAGTGCCTGATGGGTTCCCCATGCCGCGGGCGCATGAACGGAACGAGTTTGCCAATGTCAAGTCACCAGGTACAAGGTTGCGACGGAGACCGTCCCCAGCTACGCGTCAAGGGCGGTCGAGATAGAAAAAGGTTATCTCGAGTCGTCCAACCGCTCAGCCTTCTGCACGATGGCATTCTTGAGGGCGGCCGTCGGCAATGGACGGTCGAATTTGAAACGGAGCGTGCTCCGGTGGTCGAAGTAGTCGGCGAGCTCCGGGGGGACCTGACCGTCCACATGTACCAGGCCGTAGACGCCGACGTGGCTCTTGGCGGCCGAGAAGTTGAGCAGGCTCTTGCCGCGATAGTGATAGGTCGGCATCCCGTAGCTGATCCGCTCGGTCGCCAATGGGGCCGCCTCGAAGATGAGCTTCCGCAGTTCGCGAAGCAACGACTGGCTGGCACCAGGAGCGGCGTCAATGTAGGCGTCGACGTCAGCCGGTTTGGTCACTAAGAAATACCTCTTTGCTCTCGATTCCGTCGGCCCCGGCGCTGTGAAAGAGGAGCTCAGCACCCGTGCGATTGCCGCGTGATTTGCTATCCAAGAAAAGCTTTGACCAGACGAGCAAGGTCAGGTAACCCATTGATATCGTAATGAGTAGCGCCGGGAATCACAGCAAGGCGGTGTTGCGTCATTCCCGAACGGTCCCAGTTCGCATCATGGAGTCCGCCACCGAGCAACCCGAAGAATTCGGCCGCGTGTGCGGGTGGCAAACCATCAGCGTCGCCCACTATCAACAGTGTTGGCATGGTGAGGTGCGCTACCTCGCTGGACCAGTCGTAGTCGATTTTCATCAGGTCGGTCAGCCGGCGTACCAGGATCGGCCAATCCTCAACATTGGGCGCAATTGCTTGGTACTGAGTGAAGAGCGGCGTTTGCTTCATCTGCTCCGCGAACTCAACACCCATCGCGTCCATGGACGCGGTCATTTCGGGATGCCAGCCACTGCGCTTGAATGGAGTCGAAACCAATATCAGGTGATCGACAGCATCAGGATGCTGAATCGCGGTGCGCAGGGCGACAAGACCACCAAGTGAGAACCCCAGAACGGCGACACTCGTTTCTCCGAGTTCACGGATCAGCGATGCAATGTCGTCTGCCATCGCCTCTAACTGCATCGGTTCGTCGATGGCCGGACTGCGCCCATGCGAATGCAAGTCGACCCCGATGATCCTGTAGTCCTGCGCGAGAAGATCAACGTTATCGCCAAACATTTCAAGTGAGCCGAATCCCCCGTGCAGCATGACCAGGGGGCGGCCGCGGCCCTTGATCTGGCAGGCTAGTGTGCGCCCGTTGACTCGAACCAGACTGGGAGTGGTCTCGACATCGCTCATGTGAAGCTGTTCACCTCGCCTATGTGATGTTGCGCGTGGCGACTGTTCGAGTTTAGCCCGGCTGTTCTCAGAGCCGAGCCTGCCTCGGCGGAGCCGCCTCGCACTGCCGCGGCCCATCGCGTTGAGGCACGTTTCGGACGCCGTCGGGCTTCGACTCTGTCGTCCATCAGCCGGCCGGCCGCTTCTGGCTCTTTCAGGGCTTCGAAGGAGCCATCTTCCCCGTCGTGGCTGCAGGCTGCTGGCGGAAACAGTCTGGTTTGTCAGGTATCGACTTAAGAACTCGTCTACACGCCAAACACGGTTGTGAACAACCAGTGGCCAGACTCGGCATTGACGAGAGCCAGCTCCCATTTGCCAGGAGTGCCATTAGCAGTAAAGCTCCCACCCGTTGGGTGTACCGAGACTATCCAGCACGCTTTGTTGAAGGATGGGCTTTCCCCGGGAATACTGCGAACTTGCGCCAGAACTACTTGCAGGACTGTCGCGCCAGCCGGATAGTTCTTGAGCGTGGTCCGGATCGCCTTCTGTTCGCTTACCCTCAGAGTCGAAGTAGGCGTGTTTAAGACGAGGCCAGCATCCCTTAATTCTGCCGTCGAAATGTGCGTCAGGACGATTTCACTGCGTCCTTGACGGGCCATCACCAGCCAGCCGCCAACCATAGCTACTGTGGCAGCTCCCAGTGCAAACATCACCATGAGGGCAATAACTCTTCGGGATCGGACTTGGCGCCCGTCTGGTAGATTGCGTCTCATACCTTGCTCAGCCGAACAATGCCCGCCGCCGGCTCATGGCGTAATCGGGTGCACCGGCTATCTGATCATCCCCAGAATGTCGTGGTGGGAGGTGATGTAGACGGTGCCGTCTCCGGCAACCACGATACCGCGAGGATCCGGCGGGGCGTTCCACCGGTGCAAGAGCCTGCCCTTCCGGGAATATTCCAGAACGATCCCGTGCAGCTTCTTTGCGCGCAAAGCCATGCCCGTCACGTACCAGTTCCCCGTCCGGTCAGTGGCGATGTTGCTCAACGATACCCAGGGTTGGGCGCCACGCACGCTTCCGCCGTGCGCAAAGGACCCATACCAGTGCCGGATGTCACTACCTTGTGACAGGTCGACCCGAACGACGAGGTAGTTGTAATCCCGGCCGTTCGTGCACTGTGACTGCTGACTCTGTCGGTCGCAGGGCTCGACAACGTAGGCGGTCGTGCCTGGCCCTTGGGCGAGGCTTAGCGGTTCGTTACCCATTCCGGCACTCATGAAGAAGTAGCCTCGCGATGTCGACTCTTGAACTGCATCCGTCCCCGTACTCGCAACCAGCACGTCGCCGTTCCGTCCGATGACGGCGCTGCTGTAGGCGCCCCATGTGAGACGACTCGCCACACCGGTGGTTCGAGTCACGTAACTGTGTGCTTGGGTATCCATGTAGGCGAAGGCCCGAACGTGCCGCCCCGAGATCGAGTACTCGTCGACCTCCTTCTTACCGCTGTTGGCGACGTACACCGCGCCTGAAGGGCTGACTGCAACGCCGTCTTGCTGATCCCAGCGCGCTCCGGCCGGGTACGACCAGCTGTGAGGATTCTTGCCGTGGATGGTAAGCCTGGTGACCCGGTGCGTGGTCCCATCCGTGGCGAACAGCCAGGTAGTACTCCCACGCGAGTACAGGGAGAGCTGAGCTGGGTCTTGTAAATGAGGAACGCTCCTCGGCGATGCAATCACCTGCCATGCGACGGGCTTTGAGTGCTGCCCACGGGCGTAAACGTACGACTCTGAGACGGCAGCCGGAAGACAGAGTGCGGCCACCATAGTGAAGGCTGCACCGCATAACAGCATTATTCGCGTCATTTGTCGCGTACTATCCTACTCTCTCTCTTAGTACGAGCCAAGCGTGAAAAACCGGACAATCCTTACCAATCATGCATAAACCAGTCTGACCCAGATGTTGCACGCGGCGGTTCGCTCACCCGCCGATAGATCCCCAACCGCTTGACCTCCCAGTCCATGCCCACAAGCCGGCTCGATGCCCCGGACGAGCTCCGCACATTACAGCTCAGCTCTGGCGCCTGCGTTATCCACCAAGACCTAGAAAAGACACTCCTGCAGCCTCTCAAACCAGAGCTAAGTCCCCCGCATATCACCGACGTCGACAATTCACTTGCGAATTCGGTACTTCGGGGTACTGAAAATCCACGAAGATCCATAACCCAGTGCGACATTAGGCGTGAACATCACCTTTCGTCGACCCGGCCACGCCTTGCCCCTACATCGCGCGCGACCTCGGCCCACCGCAGCCCGGCTCCGACCCCGCGTTATGCGCTGAGGACCTAGAAGCCAGCTGCTATGGTCGGCCCCGTTCGTGAGCATGCCGCTGCTCCACAGACCCTCGTGCGAAAATGCGGCAGAACGTGGGAACTCATAGGGCTAAACTCATGCGCATGGGCTTCATCTTGCCTGGCGGAACTGCGTCTGACCAGCTTGGCCAAGCGGTTCTTGCCGAGCAGGCCGGTTGGGACGGTATCTTCGTCTGGGAGGCTCCATACGGTGTCGATGCATGGAGCTTGCTAGCGTCAATCGCGGCCCGGACAAACCGGATCAAGCTCGGGACCATGCTCACGGCGCTCCCCTGGCGCCGGCCCTGGAAAGTAGCCAGTCAGGTCGCCACCGTGGACCAGCTCTCCAACGGACGGGCAATTCTCACTGTCGGGCTTGGCGCTCTGACAGACGATTTACCGGAGACCGGCGAAGAAACGGATCTAAAGACTCGAGCAGATATGCTCGACGACGGCATCGACGTGATGCGAGACCTCTGGAACGGCCGAACGACCCATCGCGGTCCCCATTACCACTACTCCTTCGAGGTGGACGACCAGATAAAGGTGGTTCGACCCGTCCAAGAACGCGTCCCCATCTGGGTTGTCGCCGTGTGGCCGCGTCCAAAGTCGATGCGACGCGTGCTCCGCTGCGATGGCATTGTCCCCCAGCACGCCGACGTCGCCGATATACCAGACATCCGATCGTGGCTGCGGGAGCACGGAGCGACCGACACATTGGACATCATCGCGCAGGGACAAACAGACGGCTCACCAGGGGCCGCCGAACGTGTTGAGCCATGGGCAGACTCCGGCTGCACCTGGTGGCTGGAGACAAACTGGGAAATGCCCCATCACAGCGCTGCTCGCATGCGCGAAGTCCGCCGCCGGCTCGAGTTGGGGCCGCCCCAGATGAACGCGTGAGACCAACATTGGAAGCCTCGACCAAGTGGCTATAGGGGTCCGATCGCCTGTCTCTAACGAGCTAAACGTTTACTACGGTCGCTATTAATGACGCCCGACGATGTGGGCTTGGACAAGTAGTAACCGTGTTGGTGTGTCAAGTTTTAGGCCTCCGTATGGCCGTTGTCTGGAGCACACGTTCTGGCGAATCCAGACCAATGATGTCTGAATCCTCTCGGCTCTCTGTCGACGCCTCCTCGCTGATCGAACGCTGGGGGGCACCTCCCCCCAGACCCCCCACCTCTTTCACACAAGCAGGGGATGTCTCCGAGGACTGAGCGGCTCGTGAGACATTTCTCCAGTTTGGGTCCCACATTTGGCGCTTGCGCACGACCGCGTTGGCCATACGAAGCAGCTTGTGCAGGCTGGCCACGATCGCTACTTTCTGCGGCTTTCCATGCTGCAGCAGACGAAGATAGAAGGATTTGACCGGACCCTCGGCACGACAGGCTGAGATTGCTGCCATGTAGAGCGCGTGTCGAACGTTGGCTCGGCCTCCACGGATGAAGCGGACTCCGGATCGAGACCCACTGTCGGCAGCGAAGGGAGCCACCCCGACCAAGGCCGCCAGCTTCTTGTGAGAAATCTTGCCGATCTCGGGAAGGTGAGCAAGTATGGCCGCGGAGGTGACAGGCCCTATCCCCTTCACGCTCTGTAGCAGCCGATCGTTCTCGTGCCACGCTGGATTGCCTTTCACCGTCGCTGTAATCTCGCCGTTCAGCTGCTTGAGCTGATCGCTTAAGGCGGCGACGTTCTGCTTGATCCAAGGCTTGGTGGCTTCCGACCCCCGTCCCAATCGGTTCTTCTCCATGGTCAACATGCCGACCACCTGCTCCCGACGGGTGACTAAAGCAGTCAGCCGCTCGAGGTGCACGTCGGGTGGAGGAGTCGGATCCAGCTCGCCCCGCTCGGCGATCTCGGCCAGCGTCGCCGCATCCACCTTATCGGTCTTCGACAGCTTCCCTTTGAACTGAGCAAATGCTCGTGCTCGCTGGGGGTTCAACACTGTGACTGGGATGCCAGCCTCGCCCAGGTACCCCCGTACCTTGCGCTCATATCCTCCGGTGGCCTCAAGCACAACCTTGGCCACCTCATGTCTGACTAGTTTCGCGACGAGGCTCTTACAGCCACCGTCGGTGTTACTAACGTGGAAGGCTGGCTTGGCCATCCTGCTTCCACGCACGGCCACCTCAAGCCGTTCCTTACAGATATCGATACCGACGAAACTCTGCTCCACTGTGATCTAGCCCTTTCGATGATTCAGAATGAATGCGGTGACTCGTCCTTGTACATGCGGGCTCGAGGCCCCGGTAACCGTACGAGTTGTCAGCAAAGGGAGAGTAGCGGCCGTACTACGGACGGTTTCTAGGAACCAAGGGGCGAACGGCCAGCTACCTCCCACCACTGCTGGTCGCGTGATCAGCGGTGATACTCGAACATACAAG
>CAWIIC010000004.1:0-559313 GCA_963836045.1 uncultured Pseudomonadota bacterium | reverse complement strand
AGGACATTGAGGGCTAACACGTGGCCGCCGTTATTCGGAGGAGAGGTCGGGAACGCGGATGAGCGAAATGTCAGCAGAATGTGGGTCTGATCCATGGCGCCCGCGGTCGGACGGCCGCATACTGTTCCTTAGTTGGAGGCGGCGGAGGGGTTGACGGGTAGTCGGTAGACGGTTGACGGTGGTCGGTTGACGGTAGTCGGAGTCGGTCGACGGTTGACGGTTGACGCGTTAACGGTAGACGGTTCGGTAGAACGGTTCATGGTAGACGGCGGACCGTTGACGGTACAGGAGTTAGTTTCACATGCCCATTGACGACGACGAAGCATGGAAGTAGTTTTCAGTCGGCAGTCGCCCATGTCGTTAGCGACACCGCGAAGTACGAAGAGAACTGATGGTTCCAGACCCAGCGGCTTCGCTCGGCATTATGCGACCACCGACATCGCCGGGCTTCATAAATGTCGCCCCTACGTGCCCAAGCCCACATCGTCGGGGTTATTATTACCACCGTCGTACGATTTCCAAGTAGTTTTCAGTTTTCACTTTTAGTCCCAGCGACGGCAACGAGCGGGTGATGGAAAAACCAGTCACGGTAGTCGACTTGGGAGGATTGCGACGCCATTTTCCATCAACTTTTCAATTTTCAATTCAAACTACCGGGCGTACCGGCCATTTTAAGCTGGGGTACAAGTCGTTCGCGGCGGTGGTCGCCTTGCAGGGTGATGCCATTTTTGCACTTTAGTCATTCGATACCCAACCTCACGTCCCCTTATAGGAAAGGCAAGGAAATGTACTTGGACTGAAAGCAACGCGCTCGACCTCGGTAGGCCACAGATCCGTGACCCGCGCACTAGCTGCAATCGCGCTTACTGTCGTGGTGACGAGCGGACTGTTTGCTGCCACTCCCGCAGCGGCTGCAGTGCCAAGAGCCGCGCTCAAGGGCGTGAATGTGCTGGGGTGGGGCGTTAGCCAGCCGCGAGCGCTCGCGAACGATGGTAAGCACGTCTGGGTAGCGAACATAGGCGGGAGCTCTGTCATCGAGCTGAGCGCCTCGACCGGACAGATGGTCAGAGTCATCTCCGGGGCGAGCTACCAGTTCAACGAGCCATTCGCGATCACCGCGGACGGCACTCACGTTTGGGTGGCGAACATGATCGGCAATTCGATCACTGAGCTGATGCCTCCACGGGCGCCCTCGTTAGAGCGATCTCAGAGGCAAGCTTCGCACTCTCGAGTCCGGGGGCGATTGTATCTGACGGTACCCAGGACTGGGTTGTTGACACGACTAGCAGCTCACTAACGGAGCTGAATGCGTCGACGGGCGGCCTGGTCAACGTGATCTACGGATCGCAGTCGCATTTGAGCCGTCCGCGAGCGCTTACAGTTGCCAATGGAGCGTCTGGGTGGCGAACGCCGATAATTCGGTTATCGAGCTTAACGCGGCGACGGGAAGCTTCGTGAAGGCGTTCTCGGGGCCGAGCTATCAGTTCGACGGCCCCATATCTATCGCGGCAGACGCTGCCCACGTTTGGGTGGCGAACTCCAACGGCAACTCGGTGACGGAGCTCAATGCCTCGACGGGCGCCCTCGTTAGAGGATCGCACATTGTGGGTGCGGGTTCGGCCGCCCAGAGAGCATTGCCACCAATGGCACCAACGTGTGGGTAGCGAACTTGGGCAGCAATTCGGTTACCGAGCTCAGCGCCTCGACGGGCGGTTTCGTCAGGGTGATCACACACTGTTGGTGCCGCCTCACCGCACCGACGTCCATTGCAACCGGCGGCAGTCATGTCTGGGTGGCCGACTGGGGTGGAAACTCGGTCACCGAGCTCAGCGCTTCCACCGGCGCCCTTGTCAGGGTGTCTCTCATTCGTCCTACGGATTCAGCAATCCCGGGCCCATCGCTGCCGAAGGTAACAAGGTCTGGGTGCTGAACGAGAACGGAGCGGGCTCGGTAACGGAGCTCGATGCCATGACGGGTGGACTGATCAGGACGATTTCGGGACCGAGCTACAAGTTCAGCAACCCGACGGGAATTGCGGCAGACAGGAACCACGTCTGGGTCGCCAACTCCGGCGGCAGATCGGTGACCGAGATCAGTACGGCTACGGGGCAGTTGGTATAGGTGATCGCGGACCACAGCTACGGCTTCAATCGTCCCGATGCCGTGGCATCAGACGGCGTGGATGTTTGGGTCGCGAACGGCGGCGGAAACTCGGTCACCGAGCTCAGCGCTTCTACCGGCGACCTCGTTCGGAACATATCAAGCGTCCGTTACAACTTCGCTATCCCGATGCTATTGCTCTGGGTGGCGGTGAGGTTTGGGTGCCGAACCAGGCCGGGCCTTCCATCACCGAGATCAATGCGTCGACCGGCCACCTGTCTGGGGGTGCGGGGCCCGGCATACGGTTTCATCAATCCTGTCGCCATCGCCATGGATGGCGCCCATTCTGGGTGGCGAATAGCGGCGACTGCTACTGCACCGGCTGCTTCGGATATTCGGTAAACGAGACTCGGCCGTCCACCGGGGCTCTCGTCAGATTGATCTCAGATTCTCGCTTCGACATCGTGAATCCCGTATCGATCACCTCGGACGGTCAGCACGTCTGGATTGTCAACGCCAGAGGAAATTCGGTTACGGAGCTCAATGCCGGAACCGGTGGCCTTCGCAGAGTGATCTCGGAGTCAAGATACGATGTTCAACAACCCGAGAGGAATTGCTTCGGACGGCACACATGTGTGGGTAACGAACAGTTCCGGACAGTCGGTGACGGAATTCCCGGAGAACGGATAGTTGTCAGTTGTCAGTTTTCAGTTTTCAGTTTTCAGTTCCAGCGAGCGCATTCGCCCGGGTATAGGAGCAGGCTAGGTGGCCGAGGTAGAGGAGTTCGTCGCCGTCAGGCGACCGGATGGGAGTCAGGAGGCTAGCGGACTGCGACCACCCTGCCACGGAGGGCCGGGCTACGGTCGTTCGGACTATCGTCGCCGGGGAGGGCTCGATACCGTTTTCGTGGCAGCAGTAGGAGCAGTCCATGATGCGCCAGGCACACCAGGAGGATGAAATGATTCGTTTCGGTCAATTGGTAGGGCGACCAGGTCGGGGAGTCAGGAGGAGAACGAACCGCGACTAAGCGTTGGGAGTCAGGAGGCTAGCGGACCGCGACCATCCGGCCACGGAGGGCCGGGCTAGTACGCCTGAGAGTGTGTTCAGTCAGCAGGGTGAAAGTCCTTGTCAGGCAGACGCTCTCCGGCCTGTAACCAAATGCAACTGCGACGTCGTGAGGCGTCGTGGGGAGTAGTAGGAGGTGAATGACCAGTCCATAGGATGACGAACTCGTTTCGGCCTGATGCGGTGACGAGCCTGCTAGCTAAGGGCGAAGTCCAGACGGTGGTGAACACCGAAGGCCAACGCGCTGATGGGCAGCGTGCGAAAGCGACGTTGGGGCTGCATGTGGTGGTTGGAGATGGAATGGTCGTGAAGGCTGGACACATGAATCAGGGAGACCTCCAGACCGGGGTAACGGCTGGAGGAGTCAGAGCGCTCATAGTAGCGAGGAAGCCCGGTAATGCGGGTCGAGCGAAGGGGCGCAGGAAGGTGGATGCGTGAAGGACAGATCTCGGGAAACGCTAGACGGCTCGGCGGCAGTGCCACCTGGTGTGGCTAAACAAGCCGAAGATCCCCACAGGGCAACGAATGGCGGGCTAATGACGGCCCAATGCCAGGCCCACCAAGAGCCTTGGGAGTGGGTGGAACCCTCAGTCTGGACTGATCGCATGTTGGCGGCTCTACAACACGGAGTGAAAGGAGGTAAGTGGTTCAGCCTGATGGATAAGGTCGCTGCCGAGCGAACTCTTGCTCTGGCCTGGGAACGGGTCAAGCGCAAAAAGGGTAGTCCCGGCGTCGACCGACAAAGCATAGCGATGTTCGATGCCCATGCCGACCGGTACTTGCACGAGCTATCGGATGATCTCCGATCCGGCACGTTCCGGCCGCATTCGGTGAAACGAACATGGATCGCCAAGCCAGGACGCAAAGAGAAGCGACCGCTAGGAATTCCTTCGGTGAAAGATCGAGTAGTACAAGGTGCACTCAAACTGGTGCTGGAGCCTATCTTTGAAGCGACCTTCGCTCCACAGAGCTATGGCTTCCGTCCAAAGCGAGGGTGCAAAGATGCACTGCGGCGGGTGCAGGAACTGTTGAATAGCGGCCAGGTCTGGGTCGTAGACGTGGACCTGCAAAGCTACTTCGACTCCATCCCGCACCAGGCTCTACTGCAAGCAGTAGGGCAGCAGGTGGCCGACGGTCGGGTGCTTGACCTCCTGCGATCCTACCTCAATCAAGGGATTTTGGAGGGATTGCAGCAGTGGCAGCCGGAGTCGGGTACACCACAAGGGGCAGTCATTAGCCCCTTGCTGGCTAACATCTACCTCAATCCGCTCGATCATGCTCTCGCGCGTACCGGTGCTGAGACGGTCCGCTATGCTGATGACCTCGTGGTGTTGTGCGGTAGTCAGGCAGAAGCCGAAGCAGCTCTGAGGCTCATCCAAACGTGGGTTACGGCTAACGGTCTTTGCCTCCACATGGAGAAAACCAGAATTGTGGACGCTCGGGAACGCGGTGGGTTCGAATTCCTCGGATACCACTTCGAACGCGGCATGCGCTGGCCTCGCCGGCGGAGCGAATTACAGCTTCGTGAGGCTATCCGTGCCAAAACCGGCCGGTCCAACGGCAATAGTATGGTCACGATCGTCAAAACGATCAACCCCATCATTCGCGGTTGGTACCAATACTACAAGCACAGTCATAAAAACACGTTCCCCTCGAACGACGCCTGGGTACGGATGCGGCTTCGCAGCATCTTGCGCAAGCGCCACGGAGGCCAAGGACGTGGACACGGGCTCGACCATCGTCGCTGGCCCAACTCCTACTTTGCTGATCTCGGGCTGTTTACCATGACCACTGCCCGAGACTTGGCTCGCCAATCCCGATGAGGAAACCACCGACTGGAGAGCCGTATGCGGGAGATCCGCACGTACGGTTCGGAGGGGAGGGGGCCAAAAGCCCCCTTACCCTATCAGTACTCGGACGATCGTTGCCAGAGGGGCTCGATACCGTTTTCGTAGCAACAGTCCTCATGGGCGAGGCGCACCAGGAAGTCTGAAATTGGATCTAGCCGAGTGACAGAAAGGTTTGGACGGGAAATGAGATTGGTCATGGCAGTTGTGGGAGAAGCTTCTTGGATGCCATCGCAGGGGCGTTCGGGCATGTCTGGCGATCTTCGTCAGCGTGGCACTGACTAGTGGTCTTTGTGCCGCTGCACCGACCACTGGAGCGGGGGTGGCGGGACTCAGAGGCGTTCATGTTTTTGGATGGACTCTCAATCAGCCATCAGCCGTTGCGTCTGATGGCACTCACGTCTGGGTAGCGAACGCCGGCGCCGGCTCGGTCGTCGAGTTCAACGCCTCGAATGGACGGTTCTTGAGGTTGATGTCGGGCCCGAGTTACCAGTTCAGCAATCCCAGCGCCATCTGCCTTGACCAACGTCATGTCTGGGTGGCGAACGCTGTTGGCTCGGTCACCGAGCTGAACGCCACCACGAGGCGCCCTTGTCAGAGTGATACCTGGAGCGAGCCCTGGTTACGCACGGCCGGTGGCGATCGCCTGCGACGGCACTCACGTCTGGGTGACTGACTCCATCAGCAGCTCGCTCACCGAGCTCAACGCGTCGACGGGGGCCGTTGTGCAGGTAATCTCCGGAGCCGGGTCGGATTTGGCCTATCCGCGCGCGGTCGCAGTCGAAGGTGGTCGCGTTTGGGTGGCGAATGGCACGGGCAACTCGGTCGTCGAGTTCAGCGCGGAAACGGGCCGCGTTGTAAAAGAGATCTCGGATCCGAAAGACCAATTCAGCAACCCGGCAGCGATGGCCGCGGACGCCTCCCACATCTGGGTAGGAAATGCGACCAGCAACTCGGTAACCGAGCTGAGCGCTGTGACCGGCAAGCTCGTCAGGGTGATCTCGGCTCCGAGTTATGGCTTCCATGGCCTCGCGGCAATCGCGACAGACGGAGCCGACGTCTGGGTGACCAACTCCGGCGGCAGCTCGGTCAGCGAGCTCAGCGCATCGACCGGCGATCTCGTCAGAGTGATAACTCATTGCTGGTGCCAGTTCAACTCGCCGGGGTCGATTGCCGCTGACGGCGCCCACGTCTGGATCGCCAACTCCAACGGAAATTCGATCACCGAGCTCAGAGCATCAGACGGCAGCCGCGTCGCGGTGATATGGCATTCCAACTATGGATTCAACAGCCCAGGACCGATCGCCGTGGAAGGCGCGCATGTGTGGGTGGTCAACCGGCAGGGGCCTGCCGCAGTCAAAGAGCTCGATGCCCGAACGGGTGAGCTGGTCAGGACCGATCATGGGGCCGAGCTACGACTTCAACGACCCCAGCGGGATCGTGGCTAACGCGACCGACGTCTGGGTCGCAAACTTTGGCGGCAATTCGGTCACCGAGTTAAGCGCCACTACGGGCGCGCTCGTGAAGGTCATTGCGGACCCGACCTATGGCTTTAAAGGGCCGATTGCACTCGCCTCAGATGGCCTCGATGTATGGGTGGCGAACGAAACGGGAAGCTCTGTTACCGAGATAAACGCCACCACGGGAACCCTAGTAAGGACGATGAGCGACGCCAGCTATGAGTTTGCAGGCCCCGATGCCATCGCGGAGTACGGCGGGAACATCTGGGTTGTCAACCAGTATGGATCGTCGCTTACCGTGCTGAAGGCATCCACCGGCAAGCTCGTCAAAGTGGTTTCGGGTCCCAGCTACGGCTTTCTCAACCCTGACAGCATCGCTGTGGATGGCGCCCACGCCTGGATCTCAAATGGCGGAGCTGTGGCTGCGGCGGCTGTTCCGGCTACTCGGTGACGGAGGTTGACAGCTCTACCGGAGCTTTCGTCAGGAATATCTCGGATTCACGCTTCCAGATCTCGGGGCCGGGCTCGATTGTGTCCAACGGTAGACAGGTCTGGGTAATGAACGGCGGCGGCAACTCGGTCACCGAGCTCAACGCAGCTACTGGCGGACTCCTCAGAGTACTGACCGACTCGAAATACCATTCAGCGGGCCCGCGGAGATGGTCTCGGACGGGGCCCACCTCTGGGTCACGAACAGTTTCGGACAGTCAGTCACCGAGTTCCCGGCTGCTTGACAAACCTCGAGACTTCCCGCCAATTCGCCTCCGTAAAGGGACAAGGTCTCGATGGCACGTGTCAGGTTGACGAATCGAATCCTCCGCGATCAACCCGAAAGTCCTTATCCGCGCACAAAGCGTGGAGCCTGAGCGCCACCGCAATTGAAAAGCTTTCAGCCATTCCACCTAATCACACTTGAAGCCTGCTTTGATTTAACGCGAAGGGAGAAGATCATGAGAATCGGGAACCGCGTCGTAACGCTTGTCGCCGCCGGCGTACTGCTGGCGATGCTGCCGCTGTCAGCCGTGGTGCAGGCGGGAGCCCCATCGACCACAAGGAACTCCGGAGTGGGTGACGTCGCGTTCGGCCTGACCTCCGCCCAGGTGCGCTCTGTCACTGGGGGCGTCCGAGCGACTTCCCAGTCGACGAGCTTCGAGTGCTGTCCCCGACTGCACCACCGCAGTGGCGCGGACGAAGATATTGTCGAAGGTACGAACGAAGTTCGTTAGCCTCGCCGGGCCTCCGTTTGGTATCGCCGTGACGCGCGACAGCCGCTGGTCGTTTGTCTCCGACCAGAAGGGTCAGTTGGATATCGTCTCGAACTCCGGGCCAAAGCCGCGCGTGGTGCACACGATCTCGCTGCCCCAGGGCGAGGGCGGTAACTGGCTTACAAGAGATGGTCGCTACCTGCTGGTGGCGGATCTCACCGATGGAGCCACAGTGGTCAGCGCGCCGCTGGCGGAGGCCGGCTCAAAGCACGCCGTACTGGGCACGCTCAAGGAGCCGACCAGCCAGGACACGAGCGGCGGTTCGATAGAAGTGACGACTTCACCGGACGGCCGCTTCGCGTTCGTCTCGATTGAGTACAGCGACGTCATAGCGGTGTATGACCTCAAGGCTGCCCTCGCTAACGGGTTCCGTAGGTCGACGTACATTGGATCGGTGCCGCTCGGACAGGCCGTGGTGGGCATGGCCGTCTCGCCCGACGGGCGCTGGCTGTACGCAACCAGCGAGACGGCCGCTGATGGAGGGCCCGGCGGCACGCTGAGCGTGATCAGCCTCTCAAAGGCCGAGAGCCACCCGGCGAGCGCGGTCATCACGAACGTGCCGGCCGAGTGTTCGCCCGTCCGTGTCGCCGTCTCATCCAACGGGAAGGTCGTATGGGTGACTGCTCGAGAAAGCGACTTACTTCTGGCATTCGATGCGACCAAGCTCCGTACCGATCCCGCTCACGCGCTCCTGGCTTCGGTGCGGGTCGGCGAATCACCGGTGGGTCTGGCGCTCGTCTCCAACGGACGCCGCATTGTCGTCGCCGACTCCAATCGCTTCGCCGCTCCTGGCGCCAGCTCGGATTTGACGGTCGTCAATACCGCCGCGGCGTTAGCCCACAAGCCGGCCGTCCTAGGAAAGATCCGCGCCGGCTCTTTCCCTCGTGAGGAGACCCTGGAGCCCAACGGCAAGACGCTGCTGGTCGGCAACTACGGCTCCAACCAGCTCGAAACCGTGTCGATCCCAACCCTTCCATAAAGGAGATGATATGAGAAGCACCATCCGGCTTGTTCTGCTCGTCACAATGGGGATAACACTGACCGCCCTGCTGCCGGCGTCGGCGATCCACGCCGCGGGTCGCTCAGGGCCGGCGGCGCGCACACCATGAGCGGCATCGTCGACGTGAGCCAGGCCTGTCCTGGCCAGAACGCGGAGGTCGAGCAAGCGGTAGATCCTGCTCGCGACTATGTATTCGAGTTGTGGATGGGCTGCAACGGAATTGGGTTTGCACGCTCGACAGATGGCGGGCTCCACTTCAGCCCGCCGGTCATGGTCAATGGATCATATACATGCTCGTGCCAATCGGGCCCCAATACATGGGACCCGGCCATCGCGGTCGGCCCGACAGGTACGGTGTATGTAGCATTCATGCGGGCCGGGGGCGGACAGACATACCCGGTGGTCGATGCCTCCTTCGACCACGGCGCGACGTTCCCGCAGAGCTCACCTCTCCTGCCACCAGTCTACGGAGATCACGGCGATCGCGACTTCATCGCGGTGGCCCCCGATGGGGCCGTCTACGTGACGTGGGACTACGGACCGAGCCAGTCGCTCGTGACCATCAAGTGCGCTACCGGCGGGAGCTGTTACTTCACGGCTGGGGACTTTAACATCGTCGTCCAGAAGTCGACCGACAACGGCAAGACGTGGGGAGGGATCGTCTATGTCAGCCCTCACTTTCCCGCGGGCGGAGGACTCAGCGGCCCTTTGGTCGTCGAGCCCAACGGCCACATCGATGTCGAGTACCAAGCGTATGCCACAAATCCGCACACCTACGCCTTAAGCCCTAGCGGCTACAGCTACTTCACCTCCTCGTCAGACGGGGGGAATACATGGTCCGCTCCGGTCCAGCTGGGACCTCAAAAGTACACGATGTCGCTCGGAGAGTGGTGGATCGACGGTGCAATCGGGATCGACTCGGCCGGGAACCTCTACGCCACCTGGGATACCCAGGGCAAGACCAAAGACATTGGGTGGCTGACGTTCTCGACAAACCACGGCAAGACGTGGTCGGCGCCGCGCCAGGTGTCACCAGACACCGCCGATACGGGCCATATTGTCGAGGTTGCCGGAGCTGGAAAGGGGTCGGCGCTGGTGGGCTGGCTGACCGATAGCTCGCCTCATGGCTATGCGGCCTACGTCCGCTTCTTCTCAATCGCCCACGGCTGGCTGACAAAGCCGATCCGGGTATCAAAACAGTTCGGGAACCGGCTGATCTGGCCGGGAGACACTTTCGGGATCTCGCTGCTGCCTGCAGGCGGCCAATCGAAGGCGTCTCGTGGCCTGGTACAGCGAGGGCAGCGGGGGTTGCCGAGCTTGCGCGGCGAAAGACGACATGCAATCGCCAGTGGTAGTGGCATCTACGACAGGAACTTACAGCGCCACGTCAACCGCGATCGACGTCTCACCGCGGGCACCAGGATCGCCGGGCGCGTGAAGACCCGATTCGCGCTGAGCTGGGGAAGCGCGATACAGCCGGGCAAGTCTGCCAACTCCGAAATCTTCGCCACTACGGTCACTTTCAGTCTCGCCTGAGGAGGCTTTGCTGCGCGACTATTTCATGTCCATCAACATCATGGTCCAGCGAGGTCTAGGCTCTTGGGAGGAGACGTCTGCGTCGGGAAGATGACGAACGGAAGCCCAAGAGACTTCGCTCATCTCCAGATACGTCATTTGTCTCGCTCCTATCAGGTCGTCCGTCGGATGTCAAATCGGCTCAACCGGCGCATGATAATGATGACGGCGTTGAAGACGTCGCTCAAGTCCAAACAGGGGAGTAACAAGAGACTATGATCACGCACCAAACCATTCATGGAAATGCGGACGGCGTGGACTCGAGCCCGGCTACGGGGAGCGAGAAGCAGCTTCGCGAGCTGGCGGTGAAGCAGGTCGAGCGGAAGCGCGCCTTCATGACCCACGTCGTTTCGTACGTGGCGGTCAGCATCCTGCTGGTGGTCGTCTGGGCCATCTCCGAGTACAACAACGCGAGCGGCTGGCCCACGAACGGATTCAGCCAGAGCTCCAGTATCTACCATGTGTGGAACATCTGGATTATCTACCCGGTCCTCGGCTGGGGACTGATCGTCGCGGTTCACGGATGGTTCACCTACCGGAGAAAGCCGATCACCGAGAACGAGATCCTGAGGGAGATTGACCGGCTGACGCGATAGCACAGCGGTCGCTAACGGCGAGAGCAGATCAGGCATCACAGGTTCGAGCCACGAGTCAAGGGGTGCTCGACGCGCGATTCGGGGAGAGGAGATCGTCATAGCGGTCAGTCTCCTCTCCCGAGTCACGGTTTTCGCACTTCGAGGACAAGAGACCGCCGCACTCAACGACTCGTTCAGGGCGGAAATGGCCGGACCTTGGGAGTTTTGTGACTGCCATGTGGAGTGCGGCGCCTGAACGACGGCGCAAGGGCAACTGATCGGAGGAGATAGCTAGTCCGGCTGCTACCGCGTTTGCGTAATGCCGGGTGTGAGTAAGTTCACGTTCTCTTGCGTTCAGGCTGATGGCAGCCGACAATGGAACTACCGACAGCGTCCAAGCCGGCGCTCCGAGTACTACATAGCTGAAGACACAAGGAGGAAAGAACATGCCTGACTACGCTCCCGGCGTTCCTATGTGGATTGATGTCTCGAGCCCCGATCTCGACAAATCACGATCGTTCTACAGTGGGCTGATGGGATGGGAAGCGAACGTTGTACCCGATCCTCAGGCGGGTGGCTACACCATGCTGAGTCTGCGCGGAAAAACCCTGGGGGCGCTGAGTCCGATTGCCCCTGGACAGCACCCGGCGTGGTCTACATACGTAGACACTGACGATGCCAAAGCCACGGCGCAGAGCGCCAAGGATGCCGGTGGCGAAGTGGTTATGGAACCCATGGACGTGATGGGCCAGGGAATCCTAGCCGTTCTGCGCGACCCGACCGGCGCTTACATCTCGGTCTGGCAGCCACTGCAACATCGAGGCGCCGAGCTCGTCAACGAGGTGGGCGCATGGGGCTGGAACGAGCTGTATACGCGAGACATGCCAACGGCCGTAGCCTTCTATGAGAAGGTATTCGGCTGGAACACCGAGGAGACGGAGATGGGTGACATCGGTAAGTACACCATGTTCAAGGTCGGTGACCGGGCCATCGCGGGCGGCATGGACATGACTAAGGTAGTTCCCGAAGACGTCCCACCCCACTGGCTGGTGTACTTCACGGTAAGCAACACCGACGAAACAATGAGCAAGGCGAAGGAGCTGGGAGGCAAGGTTTTGGCCGGGCCGAATCCGACCCCCATGGGGCCAATGGCGGTCCTCGAAGACAGCGTGGGCGCGGCCTTCGCCGTCATTCAGATCAACGAGCAGAGCTAACTAGGTAGGGCTCCAGCGCCGGTTCCCGGGCGGAGCCGGCGCTGACCGATCTTTCCGGCCTGTAACGAGCTACTAACGTCCCGAGTTACGGAGAGGGGCCGTCGTACGGGTCGTAGCGGCTGGTCGTCGAGGTCGTTTGGCGTCTCAGTACAGCCATCCACCCACCACGTGGACTGAGCTTGGCAAAATGGCTGCCAAGATCCAGAAGGGCGAGCGTAAGCACAATGCGACCCGGTCATGGAAGGCCGGGGCAGTGCTGCGGCAGTTGGACGTTGCGGTCCTTTGCCTGGGTCTACCCGACGACAGATGACCGGGCCACGGTTGCGACCTGCGGACGCGGCGGTCGTTCCTTGCGGCTTCGCGGACCGGGGAATTGAGAGCCTAGTCGAAACGCCAGGGCCTCCTCACCTGCGACACCGCAACACGTGCGAAGCGGCTCTGCGCTCATCGCCCGTCCGTACCAAATTTCCCCGGGATGAACGTTTGAGCCAAAAAGCGGTGCGGCGTTTTTCACCCTAACCCCCGTTTTGCCGATTCGGTTTTTGAGAGCTAGTGCGGTCTTCAGGCGAAGACGCCCTCGAAGCGGTGCCTCCACCCTTGACACCCGAGCGCTCAAGTCCCCTTCGAAGATTGTTGGGAGAGGAGTTGCCGTACCCCTAGAGTTAGAGAAACACACCATCACCTTGGCTACGTGTGGTGGCAGCCGGTTGTCTCGTCGTTCTTAGGTACGTGTTGTGGCCGATTGGACGTCGGCTCGTTTGGCTACAGGGGCCCGGCTATTCGAGGGCCGGCCTACGGCTGTGGCGGCTCGATGGTTCGTCGAAGGTTCAAGCGGGAGCGTGATCTGGAGCCAGGTATTTGGCGATTTCCTTCCACAGTTCGGTGCTGTAGTTGATAGTGGTCGAACTGTTAGGGCCCAGCGTGGTGGTGATGGCCACCGTGAGATGCTTCGACGGCAGATAGGCCATGACCGCGTTGTAGCCGCTGAACAGTGGGTTTTGCACGATCCAGGAGTTGACTATGAAGAGCCCCATCCCGTAGTACGCATCCGAGCCAACTTTCGATAGCCGGGTTAACTGCAGACGATGCGACTTCGGTGAGAGCAGCGAACCCGTTCCGATCGCGACCGCGGACTTGTGCAGGTCGTAGATGTTTGAGGTTGTGATTGCACCACTGGCAAGCGTCCACGAGGGATTCCAATACGTCGATTCCTCGTACTTGCCTCGCTCACTGGTAAAGGCGTGGAGCACAGGCTGCTGTATCTCGGGCGTGGATGACTCCTTGGTGTTGTGCAAGCCTAGAGGCTTGAGCACGATTTGTCGGAGGAGCTGTGAGACCGGCATGCCGGTGATCCTGCGTAGCACCATGCCGAGAATCACCATGTTGGTGTGAGCGTAACTGAAGGCAGTGCCGGGCTTGTTCATCAGAGGCTTGTAAATGGCCATGTTTAGGAGCTCGTGTTGTGTCCAGTGCCTGAAGGGCGACTCGTCTATGAGCTTGCCTAGCTCCGGGGTGACATAGTCGGCATATCCCGACCTCATAGTCGTCAGCATCTTGAGGGTGATCTCATTCGCGTGCGGCAGGGATGGAAGCCACTGAGACAGCTTGTCTGTGAGCTTGACCCGTTTCTCATCGACTAGCTTCAGGAGGATAGTGCTGAGATAAGCAATTGCGACGGATCCGGATCTGAAATGCATGCGGGTGTTGGCCCGAACGCCGGTCATCGACTTTCCGAGAGCACGGACGATCAGCGGTCTGTTTCCCGACCAAACGCCGAATATAGTCGCGTTCAGGTCGTTCTGCTTCATCATCGTCCGCACCAAGCCGAGGATGTGAGCTGCCTGAGCGCGGTCCCTCCCGGCACATGGGCCGCCGCCGGCAGAGCAGCTATACGCACTGGCGTGCGGTGCAGGTACCCGTCCCGCGGCCGCGACTGATGGCATCAGGAGAAGAACGCAAACCACAGCCGCAATAAGAGCTCGGAACTGGTGTATCAGCGGTCGGGGCGCGCGGACAATGGCGCGCCGACCAACCGGCAACGGTCGTGCATCCGACTCATGCTGTTGCATCCTCTGAGTACTACCTGCCGTCACTCCCATCACTGTTCCACCACCTCCGTTTTCTGCGTACATGGCATTTTACGCGTCATCGTTACGATTTACGGCAGTCCTACGCCTCGCGGACTCGAGTCGTACGACTGCACATGAGTCGAGGACTTGTTTTCTGCGCCTAACTATCAGACGAGGCAGGAGGTGCCCCTCGGACGGGGATCGATCGTTCCACGACCGAGGCAGCGGTAACCCGAAAAGGTCGAGCCGCTACACGAAGAGTCCTGGAAGTTACATACAGGCTGAGTGACAATAGGGCAATCGGTAGGACGTTTGCTCGAGCAGCCCCATTCGCTGGAGCGGTGTGATGCATGACCCGGCGGTAGGCGTACGCTTCGGCGCCCTCTTGCGCCTCCATCGCCGTAGACTCGACCTCACACAGGAGGCACTGGCTGAGAAGGCGAGCTACAGCGTCGAGTACATCAAGAAGCTAGAGGGCGGTAGCCGCCGACCGAGTGACGTGTCCACCGATGTCTTCGTCGCGGTGCTCGGTCTCGAGGGAGAGGAAGCACAGGCATTCCGGGCCGCGCGCCTGCGCTTTGGGTCAAAGAGCTCCGCACGTGAACTCCTCTTGGAGACACCGGCGGTCGGGATGGACTTCACCGCTGCATCGCAGGCCAGGGCAGCGGAAGTCTCCGTTGCTGTCATCGATGAGGAACGGAGGCTTGTAACCGCCGTTTTCTGCGATCTGGGCGCAATTTCACCGACGGCGGAGGAGCTTGATCCAGAGGATATTCGCGACATCCAGCACATCTGCTTTCCTGCCGTTAAGCGGCAAATCGAACGTTACGGAGGAACTGTTGCGAAGAGCCTGAGTGGTACCATCCTGGCCCTCTTCGGCTTTCCAGCCGCTCATGAAAACGACGCAGAGCGAGCGATCCTTTGCGGACTCGGCATGCAGGAGGCCATGGATCAGGTGGCGAAAGAGGTAAGGGAGCGGTGGGATGTGGTTCCGTGCGTCCGCGTAGGCGTCAATACCGGCGAGGTGGTCATCGGACATCGAAGCGGCACGGAATGGGGAGATGTCGGTGTGTCGGGCGACGTCATCAACACGAGTGCTGAGCTGCAGGCAGGCTGCGAGTCGGGCGAGGTGCTGGCGGGCCGCGAGACAATGTGGCTCACGAGACGGCGCATTCGGTATGGCGACGAGCGGAACCTAAGTCGGAACAGTAGGTCGAAGCCTGTACTGGCCTACCCCGCCCTGGGTCTTCGCCAGACCGTCCAGGAACGCTGGGAGGAAAGCTGGGCCGGACCATTGGTGGGACGTGACCGGGAGATGGCCCAGCTCAACGAGCTTTGGGATCGGGCGCAAGATGGAGAGGGACAGCTCGTCACGATCATGGGCGAGGCCGGCGTGGGCAAGAGCCGGCTGATCGCGGAGTTCGTGTCGCGCGTCACCGGGAGCCACGAAGTCCGTCTCGTCGAGGGGCGCTGTGTCTCCTATAGCCAGGACGTCACCCTCGGGCTAGTAGCTACCGCGGTGCGATCCCTCTTTTCTATTTCCGATCAGGACGCAGTTGACACTATTCAGCACCGCCTGGACGTTATCATACCAGCCCTGCTCAGCGGCGAGGACCGCGAGGAGCAGCTCGAAGCCCGCGACGTCTTGGGGGAGGTGCTCGCTCTGCCTCCAACTGAATCCATGGTTGCCAGGGCAGGTGCCGAAGTCAGACGGCAGGCACTGGTGCGTGGCCTGCGGCGACTGCTGGGCGAGGTGTCGCGTCGAGGCCCGGTGATCCTCATTCTGCAGGACCTCCATTGGATCGACGCTGCCAGCAGGGATGTTCTGGCGGAGGTGGTAGTGGGAGTTCCGGGGCTGCGCATCCTGACGTTGATAGCTCAGAGAGAAGGATGGACCGCCCCCTGGAGCAACTTGGGCTGGCCCGAGCGGATCGCGCTTCGGCCGCTGCGAGAGAAAGACGCCACCGATCTGGCTGCAGCAGTCTTGGGTCGTGGGTCTCTTTCCGAAGAGTTGGAACAATATCTGGCCGAACGAGCGAGTGGGAATCCTTTCTTCATCGAGGAACTCGCCCGCGCGCTAGAAGAAACGGGCGGTGTACGGGAGCAGAATGGGAATCTTTTCCTGGTGCAGGACGTCGCTCAGCGGCTGCCCATCTCTCTTACTGAAATCCTGTTGGCCCGCCTAGATCGCCTTGAGGCCAGAGCCAAGACCTTAGCCCAGGTGGGCAGCGTGATCGGCAGGAATTTCTCCGTGCGGCTGCTGGCCAATGTGATGGGGGAGAGGCCGGCTGCGCTCGAGCGGCAACTCACCGCCCTGCAGCAGGCCGAGATCATCTTCCCGAGTCAATCCAGCCATGCCTCTACCGCTGATTACGAGTGCATCTTCAAGCACGTGATTATGCGCGAGGCGGCCTACAACACGTTGGCGCGGGCGCGACGGAAGGAACTGCACCTCAAAGCGGCTCGAGCGATCGCCACGCTATACCCATCGGATGAGTACGTCGAGACGATCGCATTTCATTACTCGGTGACGGATGCGGGTGCCGAGGCCGCCATCTGGTTTGAGCGAGCGGGAGATCGGGCAGCGGCGGTGTACTCGAACGATGCCGCCATAGCCCACTACGAGGAGGCCCTGCGGAGACTTCCGCTCGAATCGGGTCCCACCGCCGATCGGCCTCGCATCCTGGAAAAGCTCGGCTCGGTGATGGCGAAAGCCGGCAGATATGATGAGTCCATCGCGACTTTGGACGAAGCGATCGCCGGCTATCGAGCCATAGGTGACTTGGAGGGCGCCGCCAATGCAACCGCGGCGCAGGCTCCGGCGCATGATTTGCGCGGGACGTACGACGAGGGTCTCTCCCGATGTCGCACCATGGCGGCCGATCTCCGTTCGGAAGCCTACTCGCCGGGGCTGGCGTCGCTCTATCTTTCCATCGCGATCCTAGCCGCCGAGGCCCACGACCCAGAAGGTGCACTTGCCGCCGCCGAGGAGGTCTCAAAGACTGCGAAGAGGCTGGGGGATGTGCGACTTCAGGCCGAGGCGCTGACTCAGAAGGGTTTGGCGCTCGAGCGGCTCGGACGGTTCGAAGAACAGAGGCAAGTGGAGGAGGCGGCCGTCCCACTGCTGGAGTCAAGCGGCGACCTGCAGACGCTCTCGACTATTCTCATGCGCCACGCCTTCCAGGCTTCTGCCTCGGGGAACTTTGACCCGGCCCTGGCAGACCGTGCGCTATCACTTGCAGAGCGGACGGGTGGGGTCGGCGGGCTCTGTTGGAGCCTCGCTATCTATGCCAATCAGCTGATCCAGCGCGGAGACTGGTTCGCGGCTCGCCAGTATGCTCAGCGTGGTGTCGCCGCAGGCCGTGGAGCCGGCGAATCACTGGCCGTGTCGGCACCCCTCGTTGCGCTAGGCTGGCTCGAGGCTTTAGAAGGCGACTGGGAAGCGGCATCCGAATACTTGGAGGAAGCTTCTTCTATAGCTCGCCAGACGGGCGGAGCCTTCGAAGAGTACATAGCCTGGCAATTGGCGGCGCTCGAGATAGAGCGGGGGCAGCCAGACGACGCCGTCAAACGGCTCGAGGCGCTTCTGGCGGAGGGGCGACAGCCCGAAGATCCAGCCTATCAAGCGATGCTGGCCTGGGCATACGCAGAGTCTGGGAATGGAAGTCAGCTTGACCGGGCCAAGGCAATGGCGGGAGAGGCAGTCGACAGGGCTCAGGGCCGTGGGTATCCGGAGCCGCTGCCGCGATGCTTGTGCGCATTCGCCAATGTTTTGATGCTGAAGGGCGATGAGGACGAAGCCGCCGCGACGCTTATGGAGGCTCTCGACGTCTCCCGAAGCGTCCCCTTCCCGTACTACGAGGGTCGCGCACTTACTCAGCTCGGGATCCTGCATGAGCGGAGGGGCGACAACGAGCATGCGCGAGACCGCCTCGCCGAGGCGCTGGGCATTTTCCAGAAGCTAGGAGCCAGAAAGGACGTCGAGAAAGTCGAGTCGCTGCTGGGGGGTATCGGCGCGCTGCACAGATGAGCAACAACCAGCCGGTGGCCGCCCGGCGTGTACTCTGATCGGCTACTTTCCGCTTGGCTAATTCCAGCGCAGCCTTCCTCGCCTTGGAAAGGTGCCCCTTCCAGCAATGTAGCAACTCAGCTACCATCGGCAGCACTTGATCGCGCCCGCTGTTACTCGGCGGGCGCGATCAGGTCGGACTGGCGTCTAAAAGTGCATGGCCTCAAAGGTTGAGGCCGGCTCGGGTCTTTGTCTAAGACTGATGGAGCGCGAACGACTGTGCAGTCGACTTGCATTGATGACGGTCGACTGCGCTATTTTCGTCGTGCAGTGGCTCGAGCAAGGCGTAAGGAGGTAGCTCTGAATCTCTTGCTTCTGCTCGTCCGCCGCGGTTGCCACGATGTTCCCGTTATCGGCGACCGCGACCACGTAGCGCAGCTGGGTTCCGTTCGGCAGAGCCGGGGTCACCTTTGTGAGGTCGAGAACCCTTCCCTTCGTCCATATCGCGGCGTCCTGGAACTCGCACGCGTTATGCAACCCGCCTCCCACGACGCCCTTGTCGTTTATCGCGTAAGCGACGGAGTCGGGGAAGGAGCCGGAGGGACGTAGTAGAGTCAGCTTGCCCTTGTTCCAGGCGGCTGCGTAGTCCAATGGAGTGTTCGCCGAAGCGACGCGAGGGCACAGGCTATCGCTCGGATCAGTCTGCTTGAGAGAAACACCGCCTGCCACTTCGCCAGTCGCATTGATGGAATCAGCGAAGGCGAGCGTTTGAGAGGGCGCCGGCAGTGTCTTCATCTGTCCATGGTGCCATGTGACGGCGGTCAGCTGGAGTCCGGAGATCCACGATACGAACTTGGACCCGTTGGCCTGGCCTACCGCGACATCTGAATCGTTGACTGCAAGTGCCTGTCCACTCAGGGCGCCGTGCGGGCCGAGATTCGTCATTGGGTGCGATGCCGTCGGATCGTAGCTGAAGGCATGACAAACGTAGCTGCACTCATTGGGATTTTGTGTCGTGAAGTTCACCTGGGAGTCCCCGACGATTACGCCTTTGTCGTTCACGCCAAATGCCGCCGAGCCCGGACCACCAAGCTTTTTCAGTGCAGCTACGAACTTCGCATTGTTGAACGGCTTGTCATTCCTCCATAAGGCAGCCACGGAATTGCCGCCTGCATCGAACGCTTGGCCGGCAATCTCCTCGTGCTTGTTGATCTCGTTGGCAGCGCCAGGCCCTAGGTCTATGAGCTTCCCATCCCGCCACACAAACGCCTCCGAGCCATAGGCAAACTCCGCACAGACAGCGGCACCGCAGTAAGGCCCCGTTCCTCCGACAATTTCTCCCTTAGCGTTCATAGAGGCCGCATCCGCACCCTGGCCGCCGAGCTGCCCGAGGCTCGTGAGGTTGTACATCTGTTTCGCCGCAGCGCGAGCCGTCGAGGCGCCAAAGCCGACGGGATGAGCACCAGCGAAGACAATCGATAGGACCGCAACGGCTGCTGCGAGTCGACAACTGCGAACGGCATGCAAAAGACGCGACTGGTGGCTCCGAAAGAGTGCATTCATCATGACCTGTTACCTCCGTTTTTTCTAGGCCGTGGCGACCTAGTGAGGTACAGTGTGCGGCATCGGGAGAGCCCGCGCCACGAAAGCGACCGACATTCTGCCGACATTTTCGCCGGACTACGCGCGGAAGTGGTGCCACCCCTTCTTTGCAGAGCGAGAGACTGGCGGTGACTTAGGATATCGAGGTAGATGAGACTTATCGACACCTATACCGTCAAGATTGGCGGGTCCTTTGCGGAAGACCTGTCGATGTCTGTACCTGCAAGAAGTGCCTGCAGCTTCTCGACATCCTTTTTCGCTCCGAGGCGCTCGAAGATGGAGAGCGCATCCGTGAACCGGTTCTGCGCGGCGGCGCGAGCGCCTTGGCGGGCATCCAAAATGCCCAATTGCGCAAGCGATCGAGCCTCGTAGTAGGGGCATACTCCTGCACGAGCCAGGCGCAGCGCCTCGTCAAAGGATCGTCTCGCCTCATCCTCTTCACCAATTCGCGCGAGCACAATACCCAGCGCCCATGGTATGCCCTCTCGGGGCGGAACCCACCCCGGCCAGTGGTTGCCCCAAGCACGGGAGCGCTCCATGGCTCTCCGAGCCAACTGCAGGGCCCGAGGCAGCTGATCGACATCTCCCGCGTCCGCGTACGCCCAGGCCAAATACCCGAGGCTTGTAGGGTCGACGCTGTCGCTACCGCGTTCCTTTATAAGCGCTTCCAGTCTTTCGGCGGCGGCAGCCGGCAAGCCTCTCAGTATGTCGAGCTCAGACAAGAAGGCTATGTGGCCCCCGGTCCAGTCTGCCTTATCGCCAGCTTCCCTTGCTTCGATGAGTCCTCGCTCGAGATACCTGGACGCCTCGTCCCAGTTACCCTCCCAAACGTTGAGCCAGCCAAGAGCACCGAGGGGTGGTTGGGTCTCCAACCACTGGCCTCTCGTCCCCGCTACGGCCAGAGCCTGCTCCGCGTACCGCCGGGCAAGTTTCCAGTATCCGTGGCCAACCAGAGAAACACTTAGCTGTCCAAATGTCTGGCAGATCGTTGCGGGGTTGCCGGTCTGCTCTGCCACCAATGCAGCCCGTTCTACCCGTGCGAGCTCCCTCGATCCGAATGAAGGCGCGAACCTCACGATCATTCGAAGAGTGCGAGCGAGTACTCTCAAGTCGCCGCCCCGTTCAACCAATGGAAGAGCGGCCTCCATGACCGAGCACGCCTCCTCGGGTGATTCGTTCACGAGAATCCAACCCTCTAGAGCCCTTGCTTCGCCAAGAAGTCGACTATCGTCGATCCGACGCGCGACCTGGGAAGCTACCTTTGCGGAGGTGAGAGCACCTTCGTTGTCAGCCTGCGTCATCAACGCGCGGCCCAGAAACATGTTCAATTTAGCGATCGCACGAGAATCGGCTGTGCCTTCGAGTGCATTGAGCATCGTCCTACACCGATCAATTGCCTCGACCGGGCCGGCGCTCAACAACAGCGGCTCGAGGCAAAGAGCTGTTGCGCGGGCCGCGCTTTCGAGGTCGCCGAGGTCACGATACGCGTCTGTTGCCTCGTCGAGGACAGTAATGGCCTCGTCGTTTTCTCCGGCAGTAGAAAGCGTGGCGCCAAGCTTCTCCAACAGTCGTCCCCTGTCACGTCCCGAGCCTCCAGCACGGTGCAGCCGGTCGAGTGCGTCTTTGAAGTAGTCGATCGCAGCGTCATTGGAGTAGACCGTTGCTGCCCGGTCGCCGGCCCTCTCGAGCCATGGGACCGCTTCTGCGTCCACGTTGGTCCGAGAATAGTGATAGGCGACGGTCTCGATGTAATCAGGGGAGGGATACTGCGCCGCGATGGCGCGGGCAATTTTCAGATGGAACTCATTGCGGCGCTTGCGCACCAACGTGTTGTATGCCGCTTCACGCATCATGGCGTGCTTGAAGCTATATTCGAGGTCTCTCGTCCGCGGCCCAACGGGATCGCCGTTTGGGAACGCGATCTCGGCACGCCGGAGCGCTTCAAGTCGTGGTTCGAGGGTCAAGCTTGGCTCGCCTACCACGTCGGCAAGCAGCGGAACGGCGAAGCTCCGGCCGATAACGCTCCCTGCCTGCGCTACCCATTTGACCTCCGGGTCAAGTCGATCCAGACGGGCCTGCAAGACCTCCGCAAGTGTGTTGGGAAGGCGCTGAGCAACCGCCGAAACAAGATGAAGACAGCCAGCCTCCTTCCGCAAGGCACCGCTCTCTTTGAGGGAGCGGGCAACCTCCTCGATGAAGAACGGATTGCCTCCGGCACGTTCGGCCAGGTACCGCTCCAGAGTCTCCGACAGCGGAACACCGCCCAACACCGACACGGCTAGAGTCGAGGCTTGAGCCTCGACGAGAGGACCCACGTCCAGGCGTTCGGGCCATTCGAAATGCCCCCACGGCGCAGTCGAGACGTCTCGTTGAGCGACCAGGACGAGCATGCGCAACCGTGGAATCTCGACCGCGACCTGGGCCAGGACCTCGCTGCTGGCCGTATCGATCCAGTGAAGATCTTGCAAGACCATGATGGTTGGTTTGCATTCGGAAAGGGCCGCTAGAACGCGCCGCAAGTCGCGGACCAGGGCGTTGCGGCGGACTTCCGGTCCGGCGTTGGTAACCGTCGATTCACTGGGAGCAAGTCCAAGCACCTCGCCGAGCACGTCCATTGCCTCAAGGTGGGTCTCTCTACCCTCGGCCGCGAGCAGGTTCGGCACGGCCACATCGAGCCGCTCGCGAATCGTGTGCAGAGAGTCGTCCTGTCTGATCGAGAAAATCGACCGCAGCACGTCGGCGACGAGCCACAGGCTGACCCCCTGCCGGTACGAGAGGCAGCGGCCCTGGACCACTCGTACCGCAGCATCGGAAGTGGCCGAGACTCGATCCCACGACGACGCACCACCGGCTACACCCGGAATGAATTCGGCGATGATGCGGCTCTTGCCGACGCCCGGCTCGCCCACAATCGAGACCAGCTGACCCGCACCAGACCGAGCTCGATCCCAGAGATCGGTCAAAGCGGCCATTTCTCGTTCCCGTCCAACGAACGGCGCGGCGGGTAGGACTTCATGAACCGCCTGCCAGAGATCGTCAGCGGTGCGGTTCAAGGTGAGAGCCGGGAAGACGCGGATAGCTGAAGTGCGTCCTTTAAGCATCAAGTCTCGCACCGGGCCGTACATGATTCGGCTCCGGCTCAAACGCACCGTCTCCGCACCGACAAGAATTTCGGCTGGCGCAGCGGACGCTTGAAGTCTCTCGGCGGTGTTGACGGCATCTCCCGAAACGGCAATGTTCTGCCATCCCCACATGCCCTTGGGTCCGCTTACAATCTCGCCCGTGTCGACCCCGATGCGGACCTCAGGTGGCTCCTCCAGGTAGACTCCGATTTGATTGCCAACCTCTGCGGCGACAGCATCCACAGCGTCCCGAATCCCAAGTGCACAAAGCACGGCTCGTTCGGGATCGTCCTCGTGGGCAGCGGGAATACCAAAGAGCCCCATGATCGTGCCGCCGGGGTACGTCTCCAGAACACCGCCATACCGTTCGATCTGACTTCTTACCGCCGAGAGATAGGCTTCCTGAATGTCTCGCACGTCCTCGGGATCAAGCTCCGGCAGCGACGTAAGACCGGCAAGCTCGCAAAATAGGGCGGTGGCCAGGCGACGTTCCTCGACTACCGGACTTGACAACGAGGCTCGGAAAATCGGCTCGGTGATCGCACCGAAGCGTGTTTGGGGCTCCTCCGGTGGCGGGAGAGACGGCCGATCCACAATCGAGCTTCCTCTCGGAGGGGAACTCCGAAGGCCTAGAAAGCTCTCGATGAATGGCCCCTGCTCCTCGGCATCGAGTCCGAGCCCCTCCGCGAGCCGGCGGACTGTTCCGGGAAATGGTCGAAGCTGGCGGCCCCGCTCGATGTCGCTGACGCTGCGCGTGCTTATGCCCGCCCGCTCCGCCAGCTCCTCTTGTGACAGACCGGCGCGCATTCGGTAACCCCTGAGAACCGAACCGGGCCCGTGGTCAGCGGCTGTTTCCGGTGAAGACTCAGTAGGATGCATGTTACGAGATGCTACATTATTCGGATTCACGCCGTCTAACATACGTGAAACCAATTTTCGGCCCGGTGCCGGCCGGCCCCGCGGAACTCAATGTCGATTGAGATGGATTGCAACGATTTCGTTGGCTCGGGTGTTCTACAGTCTGAGAACCACTTGGAGGATGGCCGTGGCACCATTTATCGTTCGCGCCCTACCCACAGAGTTGATGCCGTTGAGTGGAGTCGAGCTCGTAGCCGACGAGCCGAACTCGTTTCCATGCCGTCGATGCCTAAAGGATGCCGAGGTAGGAGAGACGATGCTACTCATGTCCTACAACCCATTTCTGGGTGACAGTCCTTATAGTGGAGCTGGTCCGATCTTCGTCCACGCCCGGGACTGCGATCGATTTTCCGGCAGCGATGGAGTTCCGGACCAACTAAGCCGCCGGCTACTTTCGGTGCGCGCCTATGACGGCGAGCATATGTTGACGGGTGCTGAGGTGGTCGACGGCGGCCGGCTCGAGGAAACTGTTGATGTGCTGTTTGCCGACGGCCGGGCAGAATACATTCACGTCCACAACGCTAGACCCGGCTGCTTCGCGGCCCGAATCGACCGAGCCGGCGAGCGCAGGGACTGAGGCGGCAGTTTTCAGTCCCGCTTTCAGTTTTCAGCCGCTCATTAGATGTGAACTCAACCAGCCGGTTGGAACAAAGGAGAAAATGACGGTACGGAACGCTTATGATGCCGGCAAATACATAGTCATCGATCCCCAGCATTCCACGCCGCCGTCGCGTCTCACACCACAGACCACGGATTCGCCCACGCTTATCCATGTGAAGGCGCCCGATAGAGGAGTGGAGAAGGGTGGGGAGGTATTGCTGTATATGTCCCAGCAGGCCAAGCTGCCGGATGTTTTCAGTTCGCAGCGAAACCCGTCCCAGCGCGCACCTGGGCGAAGCTGCCGGAAGGGGCGGTACCAACTGGCCGTTGTAGTTATTACCCCAGCAGACGAGGTGGTTTCGCCTGCTGACGCCGCACGCGAAGTCGTAGCCGGCACTGACTTGCGTGAACTTGCCCGAGAGAGGTTTCGTGTCACCCTGGGTGTTGCTACCCCAACAGGCAAGACGGCCCCCGGACCGTACGCCACACGCGAAGAGCTGACCGGCGCTGACCTGGGTGAACTTGCCCGTGGGAGGCTTCGTGTCACCCTCGTAGTCGGGACCCCAGCAGGCCAGACGGCCGGAGGACCTGACGCCGCAAGCGAAGCTGGCCCCAACGCTGACCCGCGTGAACTTGCCCGAGGGAGTGGTCCCGTCAAGGCCCCAGCAGGCCAGACGGCCATCCATTCTCAACCCGCAGAAGGACGAGTCGTAGACGCTGATCTCGGTGAACCTACCCGGTGGAGCGCCCTGAATGGCGAATCCAAAGGGACCACGGTATGCGCCATTCCAGCAGGCTACAGTTCCGTCACTCCGGAGGCCACATGCGACGGTGCTGAGGCCGCTGTCGCTCACCCGTGTAAAGGTCCCCGAAGGGAGCATCGGCGTATGTCCCCAGCAGGTCGAGGTCCCGTCAGTTGTAAGGCCACAGGTGAAGAACGAACCTGAACTGACCTGACTGAAGATTCCCGACGGAGGCGTTGCTGCACCGTAGGAGTTGGCGCCCCAACAGGCTGCATCCCCGCCCTCTCGGAGGCCGCAGGCGAAGCCGTCGCCGGCACTGACCTGCTTGAACTTGCCCGAGAGAGGCCACATTATGCTGTAGAGCGTCGAAGAACCCCAGCAGGCCAGCCTGCCGCTGGTTCTCAAGCCGCAGGCGAAGTCATCGCCGACACTGACCTCAGTAAAGGTCCCCGATGGGCGCTTGTCAAACGTCGCCGCCAGAGCCCCAGCATGCCAGGCCACCACTGGTTCTTAGCCCGCAGTCGTAGTTTTCATTTATGCTGACCTGGGTGAACCTGCCCGACGGAACCTTCCACCCTGACCCGTCAGTACTCCGGCCCCAGCACACCACGCGCCCGCCGGCTCTCACGCCACAGATATTTCCCGCACCGGTACTGACCTGGATAAAGCGACCTGATGGGGGATCACCGAAGTAATTGCCGCCCCAGCAGACAAGACTACCGTTGGCCCTGAGGCCGCAGGCAGAGTTTTCTGTCACTTCCGAGGAGGAAGAGTTCCATCCAGCGCTCACCTGGGTGAACGTTCCAGCCGGTGGCATGGCCTGACCGTAGCGGTTGCCGCCCCAGCAAGTCATGCTGCCACCAGTTCTGAGGCCGCAGACGAAATCGCTGCCCGCCGAGATCTGGCTGAATTTCGGCAATAGGAAACCTCGGAGTTGTGTATAGCAGGCGGACTGCTCGCCGAGATAGAGCCGTTCCAACCGCGCACCGATCACAGCAATCGCGGACATAATCGTCAAGGTAATTTTCATATCACTCCTCCAGAATTCGGCCAAGTCCGCTCAGGACGACGGCGTATATGACCACCTGCCGGCTAACCAACACTCCACGCCGCCGTCATATCTGACGCCACAGGCTTCTCTCCGAGCCCGCGGTTAGCTGCGTGAAGGTGCCCTATGGAGGCTTAGGTGGCGACGGTTGTCTGTACTGAGGGGTTGTTTCCAAGCAGGCCACGCTGCTGTTCGTTCTCAGCCCGCAAGCGCAACCCCACCCTGCGCTCACTTGTGTGAAAGCGCCGGGTGTCATCATCGTCTGGCCGTACTGTTTATCACCCCAGCAGTCTATTCTGCCGCCGGCTCTGATGCCGCACGCGAAGTCTATGCCCACACCGACCTGAGTAAACTTGCCCGAGAGCGCTTTGTGTCGCCCTCCGTATCAAGACCCCAGCAAGCCAGACGCCCACCGCTCTCACTCCGCACGCGAGTTGCTTACCCGCGCTGACCTGCTTGAACTTACCCAGTGGAGGCTTTGTGTCGCCGTTGGTGTTAAGGCCCCAGCAGGCAATACGGCCACCGGATCTTACTCCGCAGACGAAATCGTAACCGGCACTGACTTCTCTGAATGTTCCCGATGGAGTTCTCGCATGAAGTCCCCAGCATGCCACCCGGCCATCCAACATCAGTCCACAGAGGAACGACCCGCCACGCTCACTTCAATAAAACGGCCCGGAGGTGCACCCCAACCCCAACAGGCCACACTACTGTCTCTTCTAACGCCGCAAAGGGAGGATCCCAGGCTGACCTGAACGATGGCGCCCGATGGCGCCATGGGAGCACCCCATCCCCAGCACGTCGAGGTGCCGTCAGTTCTCACGCCGCACGCGAAGAACTGCCCTGAACTGACCTGGGTGAAGGTTCCTGACGGGGGCGTCGCTTGACCGTTGCTGTTCGATCCCCAGCAGGCGATACTGCCGTCGTCTCTGACGCCGCACGCGAAGCCGTAGCCGGCGCTGACCTGTGCGAATTTGCCCGACGGAGGCCATATCGCGCCGTAGCCGGGGTACCCCCAACAGGCCAGCCTGCCGTTTGTTCGAAGGCCGCACGCAGGACCACCCATCTCCCCGAGACTGACTTGGGTGAAGCTCCCCGACGGCGGCTTCATGACAACTCCTCCGGGGCCCCAGCAGACCAGTCTTCCACTCGACCTTATGCCGCAGACTGCGTTGTCATTGACGCTGACCGGGGCAAACGTGCCCCATCGAGGCCTCCACATGCGTCCGTCTGAGCTACGGCCCCAGCACGCCACGCGGCCGCCGGTTCTCACGCCGCACGCATTCCGGTAGCCCAAGCTAACCTGGCTGAAGCTGCCTGATGGGGCATTGGTTTGACCAAAGTGGTTACCACCCCAGCAGGCCAGGGTGCCGTCAGCCCGGACGGCGCACGCAAAGTTCCCGGAATGGCCGTGGTGCCATCCAGCGCTCACCTGAGTGAATGCGCCGACCGGTGGCATCGCCTGACCGGACTCGTTATCACCCCAGCAGGTCACGCTGCCGCCGATTTCCACGCCGCAGACCAAGTTGGCACCCACTGCAATCTGGCTGAATTTCGGTGTGGATGTGACGGACGAAGTGGGCATGCCTGGAGGACTCGCGACCGTGAAGCGCCCCCGGTGCACTGGAGGCACCCGTCAGCGCAGTATCGTAGCGACGATCGTCCTGGATGGGTTTCATGGTACTCCTCGCGTGATGACCGTTTTGACGGCCCATCGAACTGTCTTGTTCCGGGCGAGGAATGCCAGGCCTCACTCAGCGCATTCAGCGCGTGAGCTGCCTCGAGAATTATCATAGCCCTACTCTCTCGGCACTGCTATCGGGTCGCGACCTGATGCTTCGAGAACGGATGGCGGGAAATAAGACGATTTGAGGGGGGATAGCGCTCTCGTGATTCGCTACTCAGGTGGTAGCCGGAGGACGGTATCCAGCGGGCGACATCTGTGACGACATTGATGTTGATCCAATCGTGATGCGGGCAGCCGGCCCCACGTCGTGCTTTCAGAGGGCCCCCTTCAGTAAGTACGAGCCATACTTCTGATACACGAACGAGACCGCCAGCAAGATCGCCCCGAGTCCGACGAAGGAGATGCTCCGCATAGAAGGATCGAGGAACCCCAGATCGTAGGCAAACACCTTCAGAATGATCAACCCGAACAGGGCAATCGCCCACAATCGCAGCCACCGCATGCGCCGCCAGATCCCGTATATCAGCAAGCCGATAGCGTAACTGAGCCACAGCAGGGACAGTACGAGCTGTTCCAGGTTACTCAGCCATACGGCATTTGCCGCCCGCGGCTCGTTGCCGAGGGTTGAATGAAGTACGCAAAGGCATCTCTGGTTTCAACGCTGATCAATTCGAATCCCAGCACCACGACTGCCGCCCGAATTCCGGTGGCCACGTATTTCAGGATGGCGCTGATCTCCGGCCTGCCTCTCTTCAGCCACTGGAGCTGGACGATCAGTGCCACAATGACCAACCCAAAGACCAACGCGCGGACCAACAATGTCATGCCAAAGCCATCAGCCGGCTGATACAGGAATCCCGCGCCCGCAGCTGCGATCGCGGCGAGGGCGGCAGCGCCCAATCCGGCAGCGAGGAGAACGTCCATCCGTCTCTGGACGCCGATCAAGGTAAGCGGTAGGGCGTACACCACCCAAAGTGTTGCTAAGACCATGCACTCCAGGAAGACCACCCCACCGGTTACGGCATGATGCAATGCATACTGGCGGACGAAATCGTTGACTTCCACGGTGATAAGTTCGAAGCCAAGAACGATCCCTATGATCTGGTAGGCCACAACTGACGTCGCGTTCTGCCACGGCACGACTGATGTCGCGCTGTGCCAGAGCACATTCCGCTTAGCTAAGATGCCCTGCAGTACCACCGCGGCGATCAGCACTGCGAACACCGCAAACCGTCCATTCAGTATCGGGACAAACGACGCCGCCGGCTGGAACGCAATGCCGGCAGCCGCCCCTACAACTATCGCCAGGGCGCTCACCCCTTGGCCAAAACCATGGATGAGGATGTTCCGCTTCCTCTGTCCGTACCACACCAGCGCGCTACCGTAAACGATCCACACAAAGGCAAGTATCAAGGCTTCCCTAAAAGCTGCGACGTTTGTCAATCCTTGGGATAACCCTAGCCGGCGGAAGAAGTCATTCACCTCGACGGTAATGAGCTCAAAGCCGAGAAGCACCGCGGCGGCCTGAATTCCCCATATCCACCGTTTAAGCCAGGAATACGTCGCAACGTTTCTGTGTAGGGATCTCTCGGCGGACACCACGCCGCCAATCACCGCGATAAGAAACCACGCCCGAACGTTGAGAACAGGGCTGAACGTCTCGATCGGCTGGTACGTGACGGCGGCCATCGCAGCCAGGCAAACCGAGAATGTGCCGGCGAGAAGCCCCGACACTGCTAGGGCCTTAGTTTTCGATAGCAATCCAAAGTGGAGCAAGGCCCTGCCATAGGCCAGCCAGACCAGCGCAACTGTAAGAAACCTCCCGTAACCCAGCCGCACGAAGTCCTGACCGTTCGCGTTTAGCATCATCCTCCGGAATACGTCATTGGCTTCCACAGTGAGCAGGGCAAAACCAATGGCGCAGGCCGCGTACACGAGTACCTGCCGGATGTCCTTGGCATGGCCCTCCTTCAGCCGTTTGAGCAGCACGGTGCAACCCACCAGCGAGGTGCTAAGAGCGATCGTCGCAAGCGCCCGTTCGTTCATGAGCGGGACAAATGCGCCTGGAGACTGGTAGTAAAAGGCGTTCTGGGTCCAAGCCCACAGGCTCGCCGGGTGTACATAAATGGCGATTGTCGGCTCCCAGAAGTACCTTCGCTGCCACTTCACACCCATCGCTACCAGAGCGAGAGCCTCTCCTGACCAGATGATGACCGTAATGAATCCGCGGGTCCCGATGGCGGGCACTATGACGGCCAGCACAACCGCACTAAGCGAGTACACAGCTACCGTCCTATCGTTGAACCGGGTGTTTCTGAAGGCAAAGAACGTTGCGCCGGCGTATACGACTAGGACGAGTATGCTTGCGAGCGTCATCGACTGGATGCTGTGTGGTACGAGAACGGCTGCCAGTACGGAGTAGTAAAGAATTCCGGCAGTAGCCGCGAGCATGAGATGAAGATCCGGTATTTCCCATCTAGACTTTGCCGTTCCGTAGATGTCTGCGGCCATGAAGGTCAACCAGATCATCGATAAGAGGATTGCGGTCGCCAACCATTCAGACGATTGATATGAGTTATGCCACCAAAGGATGAACCAGAGATAACTCAGACCGAGGGCGAGTGGCTCGAGGAAGAACCACTCACTTTTGACCATGAGAACCGCCAGAACTCCAACCAGCAGCAATAGTACGTAGCCGAAGACCCCGTAGAGGTTGGGTTGCGTGGCGATTTGGAGCAACGGCGCCAGGAACCCTCCTATAAGCGCAAGCACAGACACGGGCCAGGAATCATACCGCATCGCCTCCTCGAAACCTAAGGCGGTGACGACAAGCATGGCGCTCACGGCAACCGACGCCGGCCAGATGTGATACATGTTGTATGCGGCGAAGACTGAGAGGTAGAGCGCTGCGATCCCGACCGCCACAATTCCTTGAGAGAAGATGGCAAGCCCACGCCTCTTTGTGTAGGAACCGAGTGCGAGCAAACCGCCTCCGACTATGAGAACGGCGGCGACTCGCATTGACTGGGTGACCCAGCCGCGATCTACGGCGTACTTAAAGAAGAACGCCAATCCAAGAATGAGCGTGAGAGCCCCAACACGATTGAGCCACCGTCCTCCGACGAGCGCTTCCCAGTCCTCGGTGTTTCGAAGTCGCTCGACAATAAGTGAGAACCAGTCGGGCTGGACGGGAAGAGTTTCAGGTTCACGAGCAACGGGCGGATTCGTAAGGTTCCCCGCAACCACTGCAGCTTCCGGAGGCCTCTCGACGTGGGCGGCGGGGCTCGCAGCCGACACTGCAACAGTAGATGCTCTCGGGAGCCCTTTTGCCCAAAAATCAGAGGCGAGCGCCGCGCCACAGTTCGGGCAGATTTCTTCGTCCACCGCAATGCAGGACGCGCAGCTCCAGCACTGTGTCTCGGGTACCTCCGGTCGGTTGAGTGGGGGCGTAAGAACGCTGACAGAACCCCCGCCAGCCGGCGCACTTGCCTCTGCGTGCACGCCAGCAGCCACGACTCTCTCTCGGGCCGCTTGCGTGGGACCCGTGGCCTTCGGGTAGCCTGTGCCGTCGCCGAAGCATCTGAGCTTACCTGTTGTAATGCCTCGTGTCGACGGATTGCACGATGATGGTTTTCTTCAGCCATGACAGGACACTGAGTACGTACAACGCGAAAATAGCAAACACGACCACAAGCCCGACTGCGAGTGACGTCGACATAGCGGCAACCCCTTATGTTGTGTGTGACCTCCACGATTGCGTCCTACTGACGTGTGGGCACATGAGGGATGGCTTCACTCATCGGTATTGTCCGGCATCGGCAGTGTTCGGCTCGCCGGTGGCCCAAACGGCGTATGCAGCCGGGCCACTCTTTATTGGCGTCACAACCATACACCAAATCGAGGCAGGCGCACGTCGGTTGCCGAACCTATTTATCGATCGTTTTCGCCTGAGATTTCTGCCTTCAACACACAGAACTCATTTCCCTTCGGAATCTCCCATCACGGCATCAAATCCCGAGGTCGTGTTGACACGCACAGGATTCCCAATTTATGACGGTGCCGGTTGCCGGAGTTGGTGACATCTTTCTATCGAGACTGGACACGCTGTGCTATCTGGAGCGAGAGGCTGGACCGCCCATGCACAGGCGCACTACGGGTGTACGAGGCGGACGTGCGAGCGTCGTGGACGAGCGCAGTATTTTGGGCACATACAACCGCTTGTCGCTGGCGTGAACGCCCCGACGTGAAATGCACTTTGGTTTCGGGGTGCCCCAGGGCGTGTGCTTTGACTTGGCTTCGGGCGTTTTGGAGTGGGCTACGGGGCTAGGGTGCCTTGTAGCAGGACACTGGTTAACATATTTCCGGGGTCTGCCGATTGTCCGACTCGAAGCACTGAGACATTTGACAGATTGAGCGTGTACGGGGTTGGAGCGTTCACGGTCACTCTCAGGTTCTCGATCAATGATCCCTGGGTGATCGCCTGTTGGTAGACCTGGTCGACGGAGCTGGACGGCATTGACAGGCCTACGTCCAAGAGTGTCTGGCTCGGACTAGAGTCAATCACCTCGGATTCGAAAGTATCGATCGACTGGGTCGCACTGGCTCCGCCGGTCAGGGCCGAGACGGTGCCCACCGGACCGGTGCCTGTCACGCCGACCTCTTTGCTGTATGTAGGCAACGAGACGGAACTTACGAAACCGATCTGGTCGGTGGCGTGTCCATTCGTATCGGTCTCCGCTATCGAGACAGTTGAACCCTCCATTTGGTACGTGTAGAGGTTGTCGCCTCCAGGTTTGGTGTCTATATCGGCCTCGATATTGGTGCGGGCAGTAAGGAGCAATTCACTGGTTAGGATACTGGGACGAACGAGTGCAGTGCCGAAGGTCTGAGCAGTGTTGCGAGCGCCTGCGATCGAGGCCTGAAAGGAGAGCATGGGAGCAAAATCGGTTCGTGCGGGGTTTGGCACTCCGATGACGCCAACAGCTTTTTTCACGCGGGGTGACTTCCCTACCGCGAAACTCATCGCCGTTTGAGCGGGAATGATAGTCACCTGATCTTGGAGCCCTGTTTGCCCGAATACCTGGCTGAAACCGCTTGAGCCGCCGTCGAGCTTGTACTTGGCGAAGGGTCCATGGGCGTTCACTGATTTATCGAAGAGAGTCAGAGTCACTGGAAGCGAGATGCCGGCGAGGAGCTGAGTGGTTAGTGTTCCCGCGGGGATGCTGAAGCTGAATGTGTCTGAGACCCCTGCGCCAGTACCCGCGAGATTCGCATACGCACCGGAGATTGGGACCCGCTTACCGGAACCGATGCGGAACCACCCGCCAGGCCGAGCCACTCCGTTGGGCTTTCCAGAGCTCTGGTATCGGATGGAGGTCGGAGTCAGCACGATGTTCATCACGAGACCGTCGCTCGAGCTGACGACGGAGGACAAGCTAGCCACCCCGTCGAGCGCAAAGGAGAACAAGCGTCCTCCGTTCGGTTTGTTCAGTACGTTGAGGACAATTTGGTGGACTTCGTTCGTTGCTAGCGCTACTCCCAGCGGCCCGCCCGCGAGCTGAATATTGACGGAAATCGAGCGGCCTGACTTGGTCATCGAGTACCCAAGCAGATTCGCTTTCTTGGTTTTCCCGTTCAGCACGGCGGAGATGGACCCATAGCGAGGACCGCGTAGGCTTGGCTCGTAGCTATGGCCAACCAGGGAGAAACTCACACTGGTCGAAGTGAGTAAGACTTGATCCCAGAGGCCAGCGCTCGTCGCGATCTGGGTCCAGGCGACGGTGGGAGCCGGCAATGCGTATTTTAAGGTGGCGTCGCGTTTAGGCGACGTCCAGGGTTGGACGACAGCCGATTGGAGCTTTGCAGCCAAGAGCTGCTGATTACCCCGGCTCGCGGGAAGAAACATGGAGAGGTTGTTGAAGCCGTTGCCGGTAGCATCAGCAAAGGAGGCTACTGGAGTTTGCGTCGTGCCCGTATCGGTTGTAAAGGAGGCGGTTCCGACCTTCTTGAAGTTGAAGGCCGGAGTTTTTCCCGCGAATCTGTAGATGAAGTCCTTGGAACTCAGGGACACGAAATCGGTATTGGCGGTCGAGAGGCTTTGGACGAGACTGAAGGTTGGAGACTTCAGGTCGTAGGTGATCGTTGTTCGTCCAGCGGGTTTGTTGTAGAGCTCGATTCTGGCCAGCGCTAAGGAGGGCCCGCTCTCGATCTGGAGGAGGGTGCTCCATTGGCTCTCGGCAGCCGCGCCGGCAGTGATCGTCACCCCCGCGAGTCCCTGCGTGCTCATCTCAAATGTCGTAAGAGGTACCGAGATGTCCGGGCTAAAGAATCTCAGGACGGCCACAGGCTTCTGGTCCGCGTTTTTCGTCAGCTTGGAGAGAGAAGGGATGTGATTGCCGACGGGATGGGTCAAGCCGCCTGGCGATGCGGGCACCGGAGGCGGAACGAGATGGGTAACCGGTGCAGCGGGGGATGGAAAGGTTTTGGCCAGGGCCGGGGTGCCGGGCTGCCAGAGCGAAACAAACGCGGCGAGAGTCAGAAGCGTTCCTATGTACGATGTCCGTCGGCACATGTGGCCCTCCGGGAAGTTGTCAGTCATCCATGTCGTTACCGACACCACGAAGTATCAAAATAGGTTAGCGGTCGGTGATTAGGTCGTAGAAACATTGGTGCTGCGAGCCCGATTGTCAGTCTGACCATGGCAGCCGTAGGAACCACGAATTGTTGTCCTCAGACTACTACTGAGTGAACACGTCAAGTAGACTCTCATCGCAAGAGCTGCCTCCCGACCGACTTCCAAATTCGGAGTACGGAGCGAATGGATGTAGTGCACGAGCGGTGTTGTGGGTTGGACGTTCATAAAGATACGGTGGTAGCGTGTCTGCTGGAGCCGGAGGCTAAGCAGGTTCGCTCATTTCGCACGACCACCGAGCAGCTGCGGGAGATGGTGTTCTGGTTAACCGAGGCCAATTGCTGGCACGTAGCGATGGAGAGTACCGGAGTGTTCTGGAAGCCGGTGCTCAACATTTTGGAGTTGACGGGGATCGAGGCGATCGTGGTGAATGCGTCTCACATGAAGGCGGTTCCTGGTCGAAAGACCGACGTGAAGGACGCAGAGTGGATCGCTGATCTATTTCAGCATGGATTGTTGAGGGGCAGTTTCATTCCCGACCGTCCGCAGCGGGAGTTGCGGGAGCTGGTTCGCTATCGGAAGTCCCTGATCGGTGATCGGACGCGGGAGGTTAACCGGGTTCAGAAGGTCCTTGAGGGCGCGAACATCAAACTTGTAGGAACCGGAGCCAGTGATGTGATGGGCGTGTCAGCTCGGGCGATGATTGAGGCAATGATCGCCGGCGAGACCGATCCCGACGTCATCGTCTCACACGCCAAGACCCATCTCAAGGCAAGTCCAGAAGACATCAAGCGGTCTGTTGATGGACTGATGGGATCTCATCAGCGGCTTCTCCTCCAGGCACAACTCAAGCACATCGACAACCTCAACGAGGAGATTGCTCTGATTGATGCCGTGGTGAAGGAGCGTATGGCCCCCTTCATGAAGCAGGTGGAGGCGCTTAACACGGTACCCGGGATCGGTACGGTGGGAGCCCAAGAGATCATCGCTGCTATCGGAGTCGACATGACTCGTTTCCCCACCGCCAACCACCTCGCTTCATCGGCCAGGTCTGTCCCGGCATGAACGAGAGCGCGGGCAAGCGCATGTCGGCAAGTACAGGCAAAGGAGGAGATCTGCGAACGACGTTAATCCAAGCGGCCTGGGCAGCGGTACGGGCCAAAAAGAACTACTATCGAAGCCAGTATTACCATCTACGCGGCAGACTGGGAGCGAAGAAGGCCATCGTGGCGGTGGCCCACAGCATGCTGATCACGGTTTACAACATCCTTCGACACGGAACGGTCTATCGCGAACTCGGAGCCGACTACTTCGACGAACGACATAAGGAGGCAAGAATCCGGCAGCATGTCAAAGCCCTTCAGCGCCTCGGCTCGAAGGTCATCATCTCCTCTAGCCAAGGGGGATTTTCTAAGTAGAGCGAAACAAACGCGGCGAGAGTCAGAAGCGTTCCTATGTACGATGTCCGTCGGCACATGTGGCCCTCCAAGGAGTTGTCAGTCATCCATGTCGTTACCGACACCACAAAGCATGAAAATGGGTTAGCGGTCGGTGATTAGGTCGTAGAAACATTGGTGCTGCGAGCCCGATTGTCAGTCTGACCATGGCAGCCGTAGGAACCACGAATTGTTGTCCTCAGACTACTACTGAGTGAACACGTCAAGTAGACTCTCATCGCAAGAGCTGCCTCCCGACCGACTTCCAAATTCGGAGTACGGAGCGAATGGATGTAGTGCACGAGCGGTGTTGTGGGTTGGACGTTCATAAAGATACGGTGGTAGCGTGTCTGCTGGAGCCGGAGGCTAAGCAGGTTCGCTCATTTCGCACGACCACCGAGCAGCTGCGGGAGATGGTGTTCTGGTTAACCGAGGCCAATTGCTGGCACGTAGCGATGGAGAGTACCGGAGTGTTCTGGAAGCCGGTGCTCAACATTTTGGAGTTGACGGGGATCGAGGCGATCGTGGTGAATGCGTCTCACATGAAGGCGGTTCCTGGTCGAAAGACCGACGTGAAGGACGCAGAGTGGATCGCTGATCTATTTCAGCATGGATTGTTGAGGGGCAGTTTCATTCCCGACCGTCCGCAGCGGGAGTTGCGGGAGCTGGTTCGCTATCGGAAGTCCCTGATCGGTGATCGGACGCGGGAGGTTAACCGGGTTCAGAAGGTCCTTGAGGGCGCGAACATCAAACTTGTAGGAACCGGAGCCAGTGATGTGATGGGCGTGTCAGCTCGGGCGATGATTGAGGCAATGATCGACCGCCGAGACCGATCCCGACGTCATCGTCTCACATGCCAAGACCCATCTCAAGGCAAGTCCAGAAGACATCAAGCGGTCTGTTGATGGACTGATGGGATCTCATCAGCGGCTTCTCCTCCAGGCACAACTCAAGCACATCGACAACCTCAACGAGGAGATTGCTCTGATTGATGCCGTGGTGAAGGAGCGTATGGCCCCCTTCATGAAGCAGGTGGAGGCGCTTAACACGGTACCCGGGATCGGTACGGTGGGAGCCCAAGAGATCATCGCTGCTATCGGAGTCGACATGACTCGTTTCCCCACCGCCAACCACCTGGCTTCATGGGCCAGGGTCTGTCCCGGCATGAACGAGAGCGCGGGCAAGCGCATGTCGGCAAGTACAGGCAAAGGAGGAGATCTGCGAACGACGTTAATCCAAGCGGCCTGGGCAGCGGTACGGGCCAAAAAGAACTACTATCGAAGCCAGTATTACCATCTACGCGGCAGACTGGGAGCGAAGAAGGCCATCGTGGCGGTGGCCCACAGCATGCTGATCACGGTTTACAACATCCTTCGACACGGAACGGTCTATCGCGAACTCGGAGCCGACTACTTCGACGAACGACATAAGGAGGCAAGAATCCGGCAGCATGTCAAAGCCCTTCAGCGCCTCGGCTCGAAGGTCATCATCTCCTCTAGCCAAGGGGGATTTTCTAAGTAGTTTTCAGTTGTCAGTTGTCAGTTTTCAGTTGTCAGTTTTCAGTGTGGTGGCGGGACTTGAGGTGGCGCGAGCACCACTCTATCTCGTGAGTCCGACCCTTTGAGGTGGCGGGGCGGAACCACTCTTCGGGAAGGAGGTGTTTATCTGACCGAGGGAAACCCAGTGATAGACAGACTTACTTAGCAAGTGTACTCCTGGAGAGCGATATGTGTAAATGGCCTTCTCGTGAGGCGGCGGTGCGCGACTCGACAAGCACTTGATTGACCTTGCCACACGAACGGGTCGTACTACTCGGAACAGCCGGTCGTCGCTGACAGTCCGGCATTCCAGCGGCGAATGTGTCGTGGGGTGGCCCCGGCGAGTGTTGGGGTACCACGCTGCGAGGGAGATGTTGCAAGACGTTTGGAAACGATCTGCAGACGGCGTCGAACACGAGTTCTTGCGACGTCACCAGGCACAGATTCGGTGCATGAAAACGTTTCGGCGATCTTGTCGACCTATCGATGCTCCGGCCGGGGCGAGGTGCGGCGGTAGGCAAAGGTAGCGGAGGTGCGGCGGTAGACAAGTTAGCGGAGATGATGCCACCGTGTTTTATAGGGCGTGCCGCCTGAACGCGCGCGCAATGTGGCCAGAGTCCACAATGAGGCTGTAGCCCACGGGAGGCTGAGGCCCATCATGGGTGTAAGAGAACTGGGAGGTTGTTTGTGAACGACGGAGGGGGACTGGAGGAGGCTTTGGCCCAAGCCGAGAGGGACGCGGAGAGCGCCATCAAGACCGCTACGGCGCTGGTCAATCAGGCCAAGCGAATCCGGAAACTGGCGCAAACTGGATCTGTGCGCGATCTGGCACGGGCGATGGATCAGGCACGCCAACTTGCCGGGACCGCCCGAGAGGCGATCGAGACGGCGAAGGACGGCTGGACGTTCGACGCCGAGTCGTACCTGGAATCTGGGAGATTTTCACAGGAACTCCTCTCACTGGCAAAGGAGCGAGGTGTCGCCGCGGAGGAACAGGACGGGCGCATCGTCTGTTATCCCTCACTTCTCCGGGTCTTGCCATCGGAGGAAGCCGTGGAGATCGACCGGAAGCGAAGCCGTGAGATCCGGCCGAGCCGGGTTGTCGACAGGCTACAGGCAGAGCAGAGCCGGCCGCCTAAATTCCGTCCCGAACCGTTTCTGGAGGCACTTCTGACTGCCTATAGGCTGGTGGGAGCCACACGACGCTCATGGGATATCGGGCAACCTCTACGGCTGACGAACATCTACAAGGTTCTCACGGTGCTGCCAGGGGCGTCTTCCGGGTATTCGATTCCCGAGTTTGCTCGTGACATCTACATGCTCGACGAATCGCGAGTCGATCGCACGAAGGAGGGTTTGCGGCTCAGCCTACCTGCTTCGAGCGGCACCAGGGAGGCCGGCGCGCTGCGAACCGTGACGCGAGACGGCAGTGTAAAGACGTACTACAGTATTGCGTTCCGAGCCTGATCGTGGTCCGGGGGAAGGGGGAATCGATGCTTAGCTTGCCTGTTTCGAGCGACGGCAGTGAGGCGGACGCTCTACGCGAAGTGACACAGCCCGGCGGTATTCCGACCGACTGCACCATCGAGCTGCGAACGTGATCGGCGCCGAGCAGTACCTGGACTACCTGGACAGCGAGTATCTGTCTGAATACATACCGGCCGGAGGAGCCGCCGTGAAGTTCGCGGTAGCCGAGGGCGCGAGCGCTGACATCGTCAGGAATGGGTTGCTTGGCCGGGCCCAAAACAGAGGCTACGTGGTGGCGTCGGTGGATGCGGCTCACATCAGGATCCACATGATCGACAAGGTGTTCAACGCCATCGCGACTCAGGTCGACTGGGATGAAGGGGCCCGGGCCGTCGTGCGCTCGTCCCTGGAGCGGCTGGGATTTCGGGGGGCCGCGGATGGTGAGTTATCGCTCGAGCACCTTGCAGTGGCAAACAGCTATGACGCGAACGAGCTGAGGCTAGAACTCAACCGGGAACTTCAGCGGGAGATCCTCAAGGACTACGAACTGGCGCACGAGTTCCGCATTGCGATGCTGCGGCTGTGCCAGGCGGTCATGGACCGCAGCGAGCCGATGCGGGAGGAGCGCGACCTTGTCCTCGCCTGGCTGCGTGGGGAGGTCAGGCTGGTCTCGGCGCTCAAGCAGGTGCGGATCTATCAGAAGATCGCCCGGCACAACGGGCGTGACATGCTGACGTCGCTGACACACTGGGTGGCAAAGACGGGGCGACCGGGACTCGTTCTCGATTTGGACCTACGGCGCTGTGCGGTCAGCAAGCGCCCTGACGACGATCTCGTGTTTTACTCCCGGGTGGCCGTAATCGACACCTATGAGCTGCTGCGGCAGCTTATCGACAGCACCGACGAGCTCAAATCCTGTTTAGTGCTGGCCACGATCTCCCCCGACACGCTCACGGATCCTTTCCGGGGCATCGAGCATAACTACGAGGCGCTGAAGTACCGGATCTGGGACGAGGTCCGGGACAGTCAGCGTACCAACCCACTGGCCGCGCTGGTGCGTACGGCCAGTTTCGGGGCCGAGCGATGGTGATCGCAACCGACATTGGACCACGGCGAATGATCGAGGCGCTGCGGTCGGGGGTCCCGAGTCGTGACGCCGTTCGGGAGCTGGGAAGTCATCAGCCGATCATTGAAGCGCGCTTCTCAGAGCTGCTGGACGATGTGGCTCTTGGGAATGGGAATCGGGGACTGCTGGTCGGCGGCGATTTCGGATCGGGAAAGTCGCATCTTTTGGAAAGCCTACAGCACGCGGCGCTCGACCGCGGATTTGTCACCAGCAAAGTCGTCATCAGCAAGGAGACCCCGCTTTACGATCCAGTGAAAGTATACCGGGCAGCAGTGTCGAGCGCTATGGTGCCGGGTCGTCGCGGCTCAGCGATTGGGGAGATAGCCCGAGCGCTGGACTTCGATTCGGAACGCTTCCGGGAGCTGAGCCGTTGGGTCGACTCTGATGAGGCGAGGCTGAACGAACGGTTTGGTGCGACTCTCTACCTTTATAAGGAGCTGCGCGCGGAGGACGAGGAATTCGCCGAGCGGATCCTTCGATTCTGGTCGGGCGATCCGCTGCTAGTGGGCGAGATCAAGCGGAGGCTTAGAGACGTGGGCGAGGTGGCGACCTGGCCTCTGTCGAAGGTCACGATCCGGGAGCTGGCGCTACAGCGTTTTCGGTTTGCCTCGGCGCTCATGACGGCAGCAGGCTACAGTGGATGGATTTTGCTTTTTGACGAGGTGGAGCTGATCAGGCGATACTCTCTCCTCCAACGAGGGAAGTCTTATGGAGAAGTAGCGCGATGGGTACGGGGATTCGAGGGCGAACGGGTTCCGTGGCTGGGCTCGGTGATGGCGGTGAGCGATGATTTGCAGACCGTGGTGTTTGACGAGAAGAACGATGACGAGAACGTCCCATTGCGGATGCGGACACGAAACGATGAGCCGGCGGCGGTGCGCGCCGAGAGCGGTATCTCCATCATCCGCCGGAACACTATTCATCTGGAACGCCCGGATCAACAGGTGCTCGAGGAGACGTACCGGACGATCCGAAGGCTTCACAGCGAGGCCTACGAGTGGATAGCGCCCGAACTCCCGGTGACGCTGGGGGAACAGACCAAGAGTATGAGACAGTATGTGCGCGCGTGGATTTATGAGTGGGATCTACGGAGACTCGACCCGGAATACCGTCCGAGCATTCAGATCGGGGAGATAGCGCCGGACAACGCCGAGGCGCCCTGGCTCGAGGGCGGAGACGCGGACGAACTCGACGGTAACAACGTGACCGTGGATCGGTAATTTGACGCTACCGGAGGCTGCAGCGAGCGTCACCGATACGAGTGATACGGGCTCAGAGGTGAATCTCGACGGCCGGCTGGAGCGACTTCTCCATGGTCACGGCAGCCTCGAATGGACCAGCGACCTCTTTCCGTATCAGCTCCAGGGGATTCGAGCCCTGCTCGCGAACGACGTGCTGTTGCTCGCGGATGACATGGGGCTCGGAAAGACGGTCCAGGCAATCGCGGCGCTGCGGATTCTCATTTACATGGCCCGGATCGGCGCGGTGCTGGTCGTGGTCCCGGCAGGCCTCGTGATACAGTGGCGGCGGGCATTCCGGGAGTGGGCGCCTGAGGTTAAAGTCAGCACGATTTCGGGGTCAGGCACGGAGCGGGGCTGGAAGTGGCGGGCGAGCGCTCAGGTCTACATCGTTGGGTACGAGACGCTGCGGTCAGACTTCACGGAGAACCCTCAATCGCCACCGCGCCGGCGAGTATGGGACGTCGTCGTTCTGGACGAGGCCCAGAAGATCAAGAATCGGGACACCGAGGTTTCGCGGGACGTGAAACGGCTGTCGCGGCGACGAGCATGGGCGCTGACCGGCACCCCGCTCGAGAACCGGGTCGACGACCTGGCGTCGATATGCGAGTTCCTAACTACATGGAGTGCCGGCCAGAGGCTTCAGTACCTGTCTCCAGGGACCGAGCTGTTCCACCGGCATCGGCAGCTTCAGCTTCGTCGTCGGAAGCATGATGTTCTACCAGAGCTTCCGGAGAAGACGGTTTCAGAGATCGTTCTCGAGCTGGGTCCGCGACAGAGGGAGACGTATGACGACGCGGAGAAGCGCGGGATCAGGCACATCAAAGCTCTCGGCACAACCGCGCGAATCACTCACGTGCTGGAGCTGATACAACGGCTGAAACAGATTTGCAATTTCTGCTCGGTCAGTGGTGAGTCGGCGAAGGTCAATGATGTTCGGGAAAGGCTCGACACACTGGTGGCTGAAGGCTACCGGGCGCTCGTCTTTTCGCAATACACTGACACTTCCTTTGGTGTGCCCGCACTAGAACGGGCTCTCGCGAACGTGCGGACCCTGACCTACACAGGCGGCATGTCGGGTGAAATGCGAGATCGTGTGATCAACACATTCAAAAAGAGCGACGAGTACAAGGTGCTCATCCTGTCGTTACGAGCCGGGGGACAGGGACTCAATCTTCAGGAGGCGTCGTACGTCTTCCACTTCGACCGATGGTGGAATCCGGCTATCGAACATCAGGCCGAGGACAGGGTGCACCGGTTGGGGCAGAAGTTCCCTGTCACGGTGTACAAATATCTCTGTGAAGACACGATCGAGGAACGGGTAGATGCGATCCTGCGACAGAAGCAGGCATTGTTTGACGAATACGTCGACGATGTTTCCATCGATCTTGCGACAAGTCTTACGGCAGACGAGCTGTTTGGATTATTTGGTTTGGAAGCGCCGGCGGCAGCTGCCAAGTAGAGAGTTGGGACTGAGCGTGGGGAGCTGTGGATTTTCAGTTCCAGCGACCGCGAGCGGCACGGGCGATGGAAGAAGAAAAGAACCTGGTCAAGGTCGTAAGGCTATTTTTACACGCCGAGCTGGTTTCTCTTGGCGTCGATAAGCTTCTTGAGCAGCGACTTGGGAAGCGGCCGATCGTTCGCGAAGTGGAGCGAGCTCTTGGTGCCCTTGTAGTCCGCGAGCTCGTCGGGAAACTGGCTCAGCACGGACCCGCTGTGGGGGATGTAGCTTAGATGGTTCTTGAAGGCCGCAAACCCGGCAACCACTTTGCCTCGGATGCGGTAAGCGGGCAGTCGGTATGCCATTCCTTCTTCGGCCTCGGGGATAAGTGCCCGGATATCGGTACGCAGCTGCTCCAGCGTCGATCGCTGCGGCTCGGGGACTGTCTGCAGGTATGCATCGATTTCACTAGACGACATCGTTCTATTCTGGCACCTGAAGCGGGAATCACTTCTTCAGTCGAGGTGGCTGGCGCAGGAGTCCGACAACTTTGACTATGTGGACGGCGGTTTCGGGATCGTGTCGATGACACGACGACCCCGGCGGCGAAGCCGAAACCTTCGGAAGGGAGAGTTGACCGCTTCTTTGGTTCGGAGCCAGATCCGCCCGGCCGTGGGAGAACTTCCATCCTGCCGGCACATGCTTCGTGTAGTTAAGAGAGTTGAGTAGAAACTCGTCGGAGTGACCATGACAGACAAGAGGACTGACCCACGAGTCGATGCCTACATCGAAGCTCTGCCTGAGTGGCAGCAGGCGATCTGCCGCACCGTCCGCGATCTCGCGCACGAAGCCGATCCGGAGGTTGAGGAGACCATCAAGCGGACGAGGCAACCATACTTCGTGTTGCAGGGAAACATCTGCGCACTACTGGCGGCGAAGGACCACGTGAACGTCTTTCTCTATGATCCGCTCGTGCCTGATCCTGAGGGGATTATCACGTCGGGGCACGGCAACAAGACGGGTCGGACCATTGCCGTGCAAGAAGGCGAAAAGATCAACGAGGGAGCGCTACTCGCGATGTTTCGCGCGATCATTGCGCATAACAGGGCTGGAGGCTGGCGCCGACTCTGACTCATCCAAAGGTCGGTTACGGTCGACGGCATTTTGTTAGCAGGCGTAGTCGCTCATCCATGGGGCGCACCGTGAATGCTGAAAACCTCGTGGACTAACCCAATTTTACGGACACTTTCGACAGGTGGAATCATAGACGAGCCCCAGCATGACCTGATCCGGGAACGGTGCAGACGAAAGTTCGCTGGCTGCGGAGAATCCTCGTCCGTTTCCGCCCGAGATCGTTCCCAGGAAGGAGGTGTTCACGGATGAAGCGTCGGCACAGGTTGCCTCTGCATGGTTGCGCGCGCCGCGACGCATGAAGGATCCATCCCCGTTCGAGTGTACCTGCCTCGCCTGCTACTAACTTGGAGCAGAAGGGTCGCGAAAGGTAATCCTTTCGCGACCTCGGCGTCGAGCGGTCAGGAGGTCTGACCCACGCAATCAGCCTATGTCTGCTACCCCTTGAAGGTTTTCTGTTTTCGCTGGACCTGACTGTCGAAGGAACCGGCTTCGTTCGGGCTGACGACCGTCACCGACCCCTTGAAGGTATAGGAACCGCCGGCCGCACTCGCGAATGACTTTTTGGCGGCAACGGTGCCGAGGTGAAGCTTCCTGCCGGTGAGTGTTTGGGTGCTGTGCCCGACGAGCTTCGCGCCGCGGAATGTCCCCCATGCCAGTACCGCACTCGAGCCCTTGACCAGCTTCGTGAACTTCGTCGCTATAGTCAGTGACCGCCTGCCATGAATCCTCTTTCCGACCTTCAGAGAAACACGGAACGTGACGGCCGGCTTGACGGTGTTATGGAGCGTGGTCGTGGTGGTGCGACCGTCGGAATGCTTGACGGAGACTTTCAGGCTGCCGGCGCCGAGCTTCGACCAGTCCTGTGGCGTGAAGGACGCCTTGTCTCCCGACGCAACCGTCATCGGTGGAGTGATGAACGTCTGCGGCGCCGCATTCTGACCTGCCCAGGAGAGTGCCAGCGAGTAGGTCGCTGCGGGCCCGGTGTGCTGCAGCGCGAGGCCGCCGCCCCCACCGGTGAAGGACATCGTGTCGCTGCGCCCTGCGCCAAGCGAGGTAACGACCGTGGCCGTTCGCTTGGTTCCATCGGCCGCTCGAACGTAGAGGGCCGTCCTAACCGGACGTGTGGTGCTGGCGCTTGCTCCAGAGGACCCGCCAGCGGCAGTACCAAAGCCTACACTCGACCTTTGTGGGTCCACCGTCAAGTCGTCGACCGTACCCTTCGCCGATCCGGCTTTGATGGCCACACCCAGTCCGCTTCCGAAGAGTGCGTTGGTGTACTGACCCGAGCTCGTGCCGACGATAGTTTGTTTGTACGTCCCCGTCTTGCCGAAGAGGAATATGTCGGATCCAGGCTTGTTGGTGCCCGCGAGGTCTGCAAACTGTGTGGCGCTGGGAATGCCCGTCTTGGAGTCCGTGTTGAGGGACCCGTCGGGGTTGAGGAGCGTGTGGCCGGCTGCGTCGGTCACCTGCGACGCCTGTGCCGAGCCAAAGATGAGGTCGAACAGTCCCGATATGGTGGTCGGCAAGGTGGGGTGGACCGGAACAGTGCCGTAAGGAACGACGACCAGAGACCCGGGGCCGGCATGCCAGGCCGGCGAGAATCCCGGGAACTCCCAGTGACCGTCGGGATGGACGGTTATCTGACTGCTGGTCAAAACCTCTTGATGCGTGAGCCCACTCGAGCTCTCCTCATCGGTCGTGTAGTTTTGGTTCGGATTGTACACGTCGATGAGTTTGTCGCCGTTGTTTCCATCCTCGACGTCATAGGCGACGACGACGTGGCCGTCAGTGCCGTTGCGGAGCTCGATGAGTGGATGGTCGTTGGCGTTGAGGGCTGCGTCCACCTGGTTGATGATGGAGTTCTGATCGCCGGTGATGGCGTTCTCAGTCGCCTGCGTCAGCCAGTCGTGCAGAGCTTCGGAGCTGAACTGCTCCATGTGAGTGAGGTGTATGAAGTGAGAGACCGTACTGGATGGTCCTCCGGCGCTCTCGGGGCCCTTGAGATTCCAGACGCTGTTCACCGCCGGGTCCTGAGCGGGAAAGGCGGAATAACTCTGATCGCCATGGAGTAGCCGCTGGGTCCCGAGGCTGAACCCGAAACACTGGCCGTTCTGCCCCCCGACGTCGTTGACGACGCCCCAAAATAGAAGCGCGAACGGATCGGGGACGGGAGTAGTCACCGAGCAGTCGCTCCATGGCCAGCAGGGGTTGATGCCCAGGTGCGTCTGATCGTACCCGAACACATCCGACACGTCGGAGAAGCTGTAGCCCCCAACATTGCTCTGGAATTGATCTGAGTTCGTGAACGAGAAGCCGTTGGTATCGCGATAGTCATCGACTCTGAAGGTAGGCGAAACAGCGGTACCGGGGGAGTGAATGGTCCCCCCCACCGGGAACGCATAGATCGAACCCGTGGTCGCTAGGCGGGGAACGATCGCCTGTAGCTGCGTGCCGCCAGGGGAAACCGGAATTGGCGTGAGCTCTGCCTGCTGGTTCCCAAACGCCAGGTGTTGCATGCCCGGGCAGAGGCCCTTGCCCGTCACGATGATCTCTGAACCGCCCTGGAGCGACTGCGGCGTCTTTCCCACGGAAGGACTGACGGAGGTGATGCTCGGTGAAACCCGTGTGACGCTAACGTCGCCGGATTGGCTGGTGAATTGGCCGCTGGTGCCAATGACGTTCATGGTGCTCGCAGGTCCGCTGAAATCGGTTTTGCTCGTGAGAGTGAGCGTGCTCCTGGCCACGTACGTTCCGTCCGTCGGCAACTTCACGGTCGAAGGGTCAAATGAAGCCTGGTCGTCTGAAGGGACCCCGCTAGCCGTGAGAGTCACATCGCCTGTGAACCCCGGCGTGTAGGCCACGGTCACTGGAAGTTTGTCTGTCGTGCACGGCGGCAGCGGCTCGTTCGCAGCCGTTGCAACAGTGAAGTTGCTCTGGACTACGACAGTGATCGTCTTATTGCTGGCGGTTCCTCCCACGGAGGCACTGCTTGGCTCTCCTTTGATGCTGAACGTCGGGAATGGGCCAGGGACTGGAAGCGGCGCGTCTGGGTCTGCACTCACCGTCATCGTGGTGCTGCTGCCGCTCGCCGGGTTTGGATTGAAGGAAGCATGGACACCCGCCGGAAGTCCGGACGACGAGAACACAACGTCGCCGGTTGAGCCGTTGTGACGTTGGATCGCCGCGACGTCGTCGGTGGAGAATCCCTGGCGGACCTGCACGAAGGAGCTGGAGGGCTGTATGTTGAAGCTCGGTGGAACTCCGGAGGGGTTGTCGAAGGTCAGGTCGTCGATCACAATGCTCGGATACTGGCCTGTGACGTCAAAGTGGTCGATATTTGCACTCGTCGAGTTTACCTGGAGAAGGGTATTGGTACCCTGAGCCGTCGGTACGCTCTCGGTGTCCGTGCCCACGACGTCCCCGGCGACATCGTATGCCGTCAAAGTCGTGTCCTCGGTCTCGGGCGGGTTGGAAAAGCTCGGAAAAAAGCCCGCGTACAGGCTCAGGTGCTGGGCGCTGTTTTTCAGGAGACCCCGGATCGAGGAGTCGGGAAACTCTCCGTTGGCACACGAAATGTCCGCCACCTGGTCTCCTGACTTGGCGTTCTGGTTTGAGAGCTGTTTGATAACCGGGTAGCAATAGACGTTATTGTCGATGATCCCGTTTCCGAAATCCACGCCTTGAGCATCGTACTGATTGCTTACTACCGTGCCTCCTGTAAGGTCATCGAATGAGATGGTGGTCGTCGTTGCTCCGAGCGCCGGCGATGCGCTGCTTGGTCCAAGTCCTGTAAAGAGCCCTATTGCGACCAATGAAAGTACGATAACTATTCGTGTAAGCGCGCTTCGCTTCATGTCTCGTGCCTCCTGTCAGATATGAGTTGTTTTGCCGGATTCACGTGGTCGCCCTCGTAGGATTGCCCGCCTGCCCTGGCAGCAGCACCGAGGAGTGCATCAGCCGGATTGACCTACGAGCGGTCACTGTCGAAAGCATGCTATCTGAGGTACAGTATTGCGCTTCATGAGGGGCCTCCTCCTTGTCAGCGAAGGATGACGATCAATAACAGAACGAACAGTATCGATACTACGGGTCGGACAGATGGAGGCTTCATGAGTACTTTCTTTCCTTGCCGATATATGGAGAATCGGCCGTGGTGACGTTTTGGATTGAATAGCGCGGGCTATCCTTCGTCCAATCATGCGATCTGCCTCCTCGAGATATGGCTGTTCATCGTCTTGTAGACAGGACATGTTCAAGCCTTGAAGTGCCCAATGGATTCGTGCATCTACCTGGAAACTGTACAGGTCTGTGCCGCCGATGGCCACGCACAATCGGCGCAATTGCTAGCACGATACATGCACAATCCCTATCATTAGGGTCAGTTTCGGCGGACTGAACTCCTTGATCCGCCGACCGTTCCCATCAGAAACATCCTCACCATCAAATAAGGCGTAGAGGCTGACGGACAGCGAACGCGTCGGCTTCGGGTCGCTTCTAAAGCAATACCGATCCGCCGTTGGAGCCTGGAGGGTTCTTGTTAGGGGGAAGGGGCCTGGAGGGAGAGAAGAGCCCGGAATATCAACTCCGGGCCCTTCGATTCCCCAATGAGTTTCGCTCTGGCTACGCTACGGTGCGCCGACTCTGTAGGTGTAAGGGATGGCTGCCAGTTCGTCGCCACCTTCACTTGTCGTCCCGTAGATGCTATAGGCACTGGTGGGGAAGTCCGGGGCGGCCTGGATAGTCTCCACGTAGGGGTGACCGTTCACCATATCTCCAAGAATACCGTTGGGGGTCAGCGTCACGGTGATGGATCCGACTGACCAGGAGCCAGCACTAGCGGCGTGTATGCTGCTCCAGAGCCGGCGACGAGATTAGCCCAGACGTCTCCGAAGGTCGCCAAACGTGGATTCGGTGATGGACTGCATGAGATCGCTCGTGGCGGCCAGCATGGCCCTTGGAGGGCTCGGTTGTCGCCGATTCCCACATCCTTCGACTACGGGCCGACCCGACTCTACCAGAGCCCGGCTCCGGGTGTGTCCCTCCCATGCCGCAATTCATTGGCGGGCGTACGCGATCTTGACCAGCGGAACGCCACTCGTGTCGACCGTAAGAGCGCCATTCGAGCCTGCTTTGGCGTCGACGTAACTGGACCCGGCTCCGCCACCGCCTCCGGGCTCGAGAATATTGAACTCGCCATCGTTGTAATCCGGTCCGGCGCCGCCGCCCCCGCCGCCGAAGAAGCCTCCGCCGGCTCCTCCACCGCCGCCCCCGCCTCCTTGGTCGTTACCGGAGGTGTCTCCAAAGTCAGTCCCGCCGGCTCCGCCCAGTGCGATCGATCCCGCTCTGCCATCGGCGCTGGGATTGGGGGGATCGATGTCCGAGCTCTGCGCCCCTCCTGCGCCGCCCGTGGATGGGGTTGCTCCTTTGCCTCCAAAGCCGCCCTCTTCTCCGTTGGCCCCATCCGCTCCCGACGTGCCTCCCGCGCTGCCGCCGGCGCTCGTGCCTTGAGTGGCCTTGAGGTTGGGAAAGCCACCCGCCCCTCCGCCGCCCGCAGCCACCAACAGCCGGGGATCAGTCGACGGAATCCCTGTATAAAGACACGACATACTCTGTGACGAGCACGTCTGTACCGCCGTGGCACCGCCTCCACCCCCGCCACAGCTGGGCACGCTATAAAAGGAACACTTGATCTCGCCGAACCCACCAGCACCGCCGCCGTTCCAGCCGCCCTTGCTCAAACCGCCGTTCCCGCCGACATCGACGAAAAGCTTCTCACCTCCTGTCACCTTGAGGTCCGCCGTCACCCTGGCCCCCATTCCGCCATAACCCGGCGCTTCTGGAGCACCTCTGCCGCCCACGCCAACGACGTGCAGACTGGTCACTCCCATTGGAACCAGGAAGGAGTGCTCCCCAGTAGCGACCAGCGTGCACGTGACTGTACGAGACCCTTTGCAGCCTTGCTTAGGAAGCGGGTGAGCGGGAGGCTGCTTGCCAAAGATCTTCCAGAGCCGGCCGTTCCAACGCTCGACCAGACCACCAACCGCCCACAGGCGGTCGCTGCCGGGGATGGCGGCAGCCCCGTAGAGTGCATCGCCCTCAGAAATATGCGCACTGCGGACAGCCTTCCACTTCTGGCCATTCCAACGTTCGACCAGCGATCGAGTGGTGAGACTCGACGTGTAGGACCACCCTACCGCCCAGATAGCGTTGGGTGAGACTGCCGTTGCGCCCCACAGGTTCGCACCCAGCCCGGCGGGCGGAGTCGCCACATCGGTCCATGTAGCCCCGTCCCAGTGCTGTATCCGCGTTCCGGTGAAGTCGCCGCTGTTCGGATCGGCGGCGGTGCCTACGACCCAGATGTTGCTCGCCGAGAGCGGCACGACGGCGTTGAAGAATCCCCCGCTGTAGCCCGGATTCTCGGCGTACTTCCATGCCCGGCCGTTCCAGTGTTCGATGAGGATGCTCGGACCCGCGTCCGTACCGTCGCTCTCGCAGTTGAGGTCGTCGTAGCCGACTGCCCAAACATTGGCGGCCGACAACGCTGCCACCGCGTCCAGATCGTCGCAGCTGTCCCCCCACGGACTGCCGCCTGGCGCGGGAACTCGCTTCCAGGTCGAACCGTTCCAGTGCTCGATAATGTCATTTTGCCCGACGGCCCACGCGTCGCTTGCGGAGATAGCGGTGACGCCGTCGAGGTCGACTCCTTTGTTGGCCTTGCCCGCCGGAGTCATTCGCTGCCATTGGGTCCCGTCCCAGCGCTCGATCAGGGCATGAGACGCGGTGGCGCCCACGGCCAGGAGCTGTACCGGGTTGGTCGCCGGTATGGCGGTGACAGCGTCCAGATGCCAGGACACGCCCGATGGAACCGAAGCGCTGGCAACGGGCTGCCACTTCGATCCATTCCAGCGGTCGATGGTCTCGTTCCCGACGGCCCAGGCGTCTCGGGAGGAGATAGCCACGACCGCGTTCAATCCGATCAAGCGGACACCGGACGCGCCTCCCTGCTCGGCTGCCGGGACCGTCACCGCTGTGCTTCCGCGAAGCGCTGACCACCCAGCGGAAGCACGTGGCGCCGCTGTGACGCCCGGCCGCCACCGCGAGACTTGAAGCTTGCAGGCCGGTACATGCGCCTGCCAGCAACAGAGCGCCCGCTGCACGACGCAGAGACAAGCGTGACCGGATGTTGCGGTTACCTACATTCAACGTTGTCGAAGATCCACGGTGCTCAGCTGAACCCATTAGCATCTCAGTTCTCCTTCCTTGAACCCATTCATACTGTGAATTGATCCAGACACGTCAGTCCTCACTTGCAAACGATCTGAGAAATGACTTATCCATTTGGCACTCCTGGATTGACTTGAAGATCTTATCTAGGCCGACTGTCATGACGTGAACGGCACAACCAGTGGAAGGGGGAAGATCGAGGACCCGATTTGCAGACCACGCCACCCCGCCACTGTCGGCGGGCGAAGTGAGCAATGTACCGACGGTTCCAGGCGCTGTTGCGCGGGCTCTACAGCCTCGAATGTGCCCAGCATTTGAAGTCCGGTGTCGGGCTAGTACATGTCCTGCTGCGACCAAGTAAAGATTGGCACGGCCCCACCGGTGGACAACTTGTACCGTTCCAGACCACGATATTGCAGCACGTCCGCATGGTGCCCACCGCTGAAGTCTCCGAACAGCATTTGCGTGATCGGGGGCTCTGAACTACTCTGCAACGGCTCCCACGGAGTAGCTCCGCCCCACGACACCTGCCATTTTCCGTTCTGGCTGCGCGCGGTGTCGGTCTTACCGTCACCATTGAAATCGGCAAACACCAGCTCTCCGAGATTCGAAGGATTTCTGCGTTGAGACGCTGCCAGGGGGTGACTCCGCCATAGGAAACCGACCACTGGTGGTTGGCGAGACTGAAGACGTCTGTTTCGCCGTTACCGTCGAAGTCGCCCAAGCGCAGCTGGTCGATCTTCAGGCTCGATGTCTGGAGGGGAATCCACGCCGTAGCGCCGCTGGCAGAGTAATACCATTGATGTCCGTTGGCACGGAATATGTCCGTCTTACCGTCACCGTTGAAGTCACCGAAGCGGTAATTCTTCATGGGGATATTCGAGCCGGCGGGAAGCTGTGTAAAGGGTCCTGTGCCACCGACCGAGACCAGCCATTGTCGCCGTCCTGGGTGAAGACATCGGTCTTCCCATCACCATTGAAGTCGCCCAGAGCAAGCTGATTGAGAGTGTGGTCATCGGCCTTCAAAAAGCGCCAGGCGCCGCTGCCGCACGGAGAGTACCACCAGGCCGTCCCATTAGCCTGAAAGACGTCGGAGCAGCCATCGTCACCGAAGTTGCCGGCCGCCAGGTCATTGGCCGTATTGAAGTCATACTTATTGCCGGATTTGTATAGCTTGCCCTCGTTTTCGAGCTGGACGGCGGTGGGACCCTCACTTTGACGGCATAGTTACTGCCCTGAGTCACAGCGTTTCCAGTAAAGATGTCTCTATCCGACGGCGTCCCGCGCAAGTCGAACGCAGGACGCTCGAGGCGACCTAAAAAGCCATAGTGCTGAGCTCCCCGGATCGTGTTGTCCCAGATCCCGTCGTACTGGCCCGCCCAGCCGCCGACCCAGTCATTGCCCTTATCGGACCCATGCTGGTCGAAATGCTGGTTGTAGTGTCCGCCGCATGTTGGACCTGGTTTAAGGATGAAGTTCAGCTCGGCAATGTAACCGTGTGGATCGGCGGTCTCTCCAGATGCATCGAGGGCCGGGTCGCTGGTGACGTCATGGCGATCGAAGTCGAAGAGGTTGCGATCGATGAGGGCGTATCCCGTTCCTCCCACGGAAACACCGTACCCCAAGCCGCACTGGACGTCATTGTGGAAAAAGTTCTGGCTGATGCGAATCTGATCGGCCGCCTTCAGGTACTCAGCGTCGGTTTGCGTGGGCTGTGACTCAGAGGGGTAGTTAGGCGTGTGCCCGACCCCCACGCCAGCGACCGGCCAGCCGTAGATCTCGTTGTTGTCGATGAGATCACCTTCGACTCCGTTTATGCCGATGCCGACGGCGTCATAGCCCTTTCTGGCCGTTGTGTCGGTCTGATCATATCCTTGCAGCCTCAGTCCAGTAATGTGATCATTGGACCCGAGCTCGAGCATGTCCTGATCGTAGTGAGGGTAGTTGTGCGTTTCGTACAGCAGCCCTCCGGCCACGGTTGGGGATCGTCCACTTTCGATCGTGACGCCAGGCGGTACCTTGAGGATGTAGCCCGTTCCCCAACCAGGCTGTCCGATGTTCTCGGCCGCTTGTGTAAAATCGATCCTGGCATTGTCGTCGACGTAGACGCACGTATCCGGAGTTCAGGGCGTCGCTCAGCTGCTCGAACGTAGAAACGTGAGCGCAGCCCGAGGGAGCGGGGGTAGTGAACGTCAGCTCGTCAATGCCCATATGGGGATAGCTGCTCGTGACGTCAAAAGCCACGATGCTTGCCGACCCGGCGTCGACGTGAAGCAACGTGTGGAATCCATTCCCCTCCGTAACCGTCTGGGTCTGAGATCCGAGCACGGTGCCGCCGGCGTCGTAAGCGTCGAGGGTGATCTGCTGACTCTGGCCCTTGCTGCTCGGGTCGGAGAAATGGCCGGCGTATACGCTGATGGTCTGAGTCGCGTTCTTGAGCGTCCCATGAATGGACGAATCTGGAAACTCACCGCTGGCACAGGATGTGTCAGCAACCTGGTTGCCCGACTGGGCCTGAGAACTGGGGACCTGAGTAACGACCGGGTAGCAGTAGACGTTGCTTCCTATGATCCCCGTTTGGAAGTCCACTCCCTGGCTGTCGTACTGGTTGCTGATTGCAGTACCCGCCGCTAGATCGTCGAATGTGACGGTGGTTGACGCAGCCAAGACCGGCATAGTGGATCCGTTGCCACTTCCGGTCAATAGTGCGACGACTATCAATGAAATCGCTGCGATGTTGGTGGCTATCGTTCGTCCGATCATGCGATCTGCCTCCTATAGAGATTGCTGTTCGCTTCGCTTCGTCCGTCGGATTTGGCGAACCCGTATGGTTTGGCCTCCAACTTCTGAACCGTCCGTTCGGCCTGCCTCTACTTGGAGACTGTACGGCAGAATGCCGCTTATGGCCACGCACAATCGGCACTACTAGTAGCACAGTGCATGCACAATCCCTATAACTAATAGGGTCAGTTTCGGCGGAGGGACTCCCTGGCCCGACCGTCCGTTCCCATCAGAAACATCCTCGCTGGCAGATAAGGGGCTGAGACCTTGACGGACAGCGAACCGGCCGGCTTCGGCTTGCTTTATAAGCAGTACCGCTCCACCACCGGATTGGCACAGGAAGACCTGGGCCACGCGACGGGTCTTAGCGTTCACGTTTCAGTCGCTGAGACAGGCAACAAGTCATGTCCACAATGGTACACGGTCAAAAGCTGGCCGAAGCATTGCACCTGAAAGCCGCCGAGTTGATGTCGTTCCGGGCGGCAGCTCGGGAAATCAGGTCGGATTGGCGATGAAGATAATGAGACGCGTCAGGATGGCGGTGGGCTGTCTCGAGCTCCTTCGAGCGGTCAGCTGAAGACCACACTTTCCGTTGTCCTTGGCTAGCCATCGGATCGTTTCTTACAGCTTGCATCAGAGTTTGCGTCGTGCATGGCAACATAATCCCCTCGAGGAACCGCAATGGTGTATCCCACGCGAAGAGGATCACGGCCGTTCCTCTTTCGCTTGTAAGCAAATACCGTTTACGTGAAGTGAGATTCTCTGCATCAAACCAGGCGCTCGGCCACATCAACGTGGCTGTTCACGTCGGTCTACCTCGGCGTCCGATCCTCCTACTGTCAGTTCACCCGTTCAACCGGCGAGAGCTTGATGTGACGGACGATGGCGTGAATGCGGAAGTGATAGCGGTGTGTCCGGCTGGTGATGAGGTGCTCGTTGAGGGTCTGCCCCTTGGAGAGCACGTTGAAGCCGATGGCTCGCTTGACCCCTCGCCAGGTGAGGGTCGTCCAGCCATGAGTCCCGTGCACCGTCAGGTAGGTATAGGACCCACCGGTGGTACCTGGGGTGGGGGCGAAGGCGGCCGAGTTGCCCCAGCAGAGGACCGCTCCGGTACCGGTTCGCACGCCGCAGGAGTGGTTGTCGCCGGCGGTCAGACCGCCACCGGCCGAGATGTTCTCGTAGGTGCCGGGAGGGGCATCGGCCTCGCCGCTGGCGTTGTCTCCCCAGCAGAGAGGCGTACCGTCGAGTCCCAGAGCACAGGCGTGGAGGGCTCCGGCACTGACCTGGTGAAACTGACCAATTGGCGGGTCGGACTGGCCATAGGCATCGTCGCCGAAGCAGGAGAGGGTTGAGTCGAGATTCAGCGTACAGGTGCTCTTGCCACCTGAACTCGCAGTGGTGGCGAGAGCTCCACTGGGAGATTGCCCGAAGGAATTGTCACCCCAGCACTTGAGCTGATAGTTCGCCAGCACTCCGCAGGAGTTGGTAGCGCCAGCCGTGATCTCGATGAACGGGCCGGCTTCCACTCTGTTCTCATCTCCCCAGCAGACGGCAGTACCGTTGGGACGCAGACCGCAGGAGTGGGCGCCGCCAGACGCCACCTGGATGAAGGTGCCGGCCGGAGCGGCGGTAGCCACGGTTCCGGTGTAGGAACCCACGTCACCCCAGCAGGAGATGGTGCGAGCAGCGGTCAGGGCACAGGTGTGGTATTGGCCGGGGCTGACCTGAATGTAGGACCCGGCAGGGGATGCACTGTGGGTGGTCGAGCTGGCGGTGCCATCGAGCTGGCCGTCGGCATCGTCGCCGTTGCAGGTGAGTACACCGGTGTACCCGATGCCGCAGACGTGCTTACCACCGGCGCTGATCGTGTTCTGAGCGTAGGACCCTGCTCCAGGCGAGTAGCCCTGGGCGATGGTCGTGGTCGGCGTCCCCGTGACCTGGCCGTAGCCGTTGGCGCCCCAGCAGTACACGTAGCCATTGGTTCTAAGCATACAGGTGTGTAGGGACCCAGCTGCCATCTGCAAGGCGGTCGTGCTCCAGGCCGTGCCGACGACAACTGCACTCTCGGGTGACCCGTTCACCTGGCCGTCGACGTCGTAACCCCAGCAGAGGTCGAGGCCGTTGGCCTTCACCCCGCAGGTGTAGTCGGTGCTGGCGCTAACCTGCGTATAGTCACTTCCGCCAGGCGCGGTTCCGACATGATTGGAGGAGCTGGCGACCCCATCCAGCTCACCGTCGTTGTCGTCGCCCCAGCAGAGCAGCTCACCACTCGCCTCGACCCCACAGGTGTCGAGCCCGCCCGCACTGATATCGACGAACGCCTGGCCGGGATAGGGTGAGCCAGAAGCGTAGTACGGCGGAATCAAGACGGGATTTCCGTCCACCTCGCCACTATTGTCATCGCCCCAGCAGAAGGCCGTGCCATTGGTCAGAATGCCACAGGCGTGGTAGCCGATGCTGGCGCTGATCTTGACGAACGAAGAACCGGTGGGAGGCGAGCCGGCATGATAGTAAGGGTGCGTGTTCTGGGGTATGCCGTCGACCTGGCCGAATTCGTCAATGCCCCAGCAGAACCCGGAGCCGTCGAGCTTGACGCCGCAGGTGAATTGATAGCCGGCGCTGATCTGAGAGAACCGGCCGCCGCCGGGAGGTGAGCCCACGGCATTGTAGGGAGAGCTCCCGTGCGGACTGCCGTCGATCTCACCGAAGCTGTCGTCGCCCCAGCAGAGGACTGCCCCGTTGGTCCTGATGCCGCACGTGTGGTCGGCGCCGGCACTGACCTGGGTGAAGGTGCCGCCACCTGGTGGCGAGCCCTGATGGGTGCTGGTGCTCGGAGTTCCATCGAGCTGGCCTTGAGTGTCATCACCCCAGCACAGGATGGTGTCACTGGGGGCCCGGATGCCGCAGCTAAAGTGGCCACCCACGCTGATCGAGCCGTTCAGAAATCCGGCTGCAGGCTGCCGTATGACGATGCCGCCGGTTGCGGCACTTGCCGGAACTGAAACGAGAGAGCCAACCAACGCCCCAGCGATGCAGGTCAGGATGGAAAGGGGAATGCGAAGCTTCATGACGAGCACGCTGGATCGTTTACATCTGTGAGGGTAGGATTCGTTCGCCGGATCCAACATGACCGCGAAGTGCTGATCCGATCCCATCTGCTGTAGATAACGTTTTTGGATTGAATACTGTCGCTATCGTTCGTCCAGTCATGCGATGTGCCTCCTTGAGATATGGCGCTTCACTCGCTTCGTCCGACGTTGTCGTCGGGTCGCCGAACGCTCTACCTCGCCACCCGATCCTCCTACTGTCAGTTCACCCGTTCAACCGGCGAGAGCTTGATGTGACGGACGATGGCGTGAATGCGGAAGTGATAGCGGTGTGTCCGGCTGGTTATGAGGTGGGCGTTGAGGGTCTGCCCCTTGGAGAGCACGTTGAAGCCGATGGCTCGCTTGACCCCTCGCCAGGTGAGGGTCGTCCAGCCATGAGTCCCGTGCACCGTCAGGTAGGTATAGGACCCACCGGTGGCACCTGGGGTGGGGGCGAAGGCGGCTGAGTTCCCCCAGCAGAGGACCGCTCCGGTACCGGTTCGCACGCCGCAGGAGTGGTTGTCGCCGGCAGTCAGACCACCACCGGCCGAGATGTTCTCGTAGGTGCCGGGAGGGGCATTGGCCTCGCCGCTGGCGTTGTCTCCCCAGCAGAGAGGCGTACCGTCGAGTCCCAGAGCACAGGCGTGGAGGGCTCCGGCACTGACCTGGTGAAACTGACCAATTGGCGGGTCGGACTGGCCATAGGCATCGTCGCCGAAGCAGGAGAGGGTTGAGTCGAGATTCACCGTACAGGTGCTCTTGCCACCTGAACTCGCGGTGGTGGCGAGAGCTCCACTGGGAGATTGTCTGAATGAATTGTCACCCCAGCACTTGAGCTGATAGTTCGCCAGCACCCCGCAGGAGTTGGTAGCGCCAGCCGTGATCTCGATGAACGGGCCGGCTTCCACTCTGTTCTCATCTCCCCAGCAGACGGCGGTACCGTTGGGACGCAGACCGCAGGAGTGGGAGCCGCCCGATGCCACCTGGATGAAGGTGCCGGCCGGAGCGGCGGTGGCCACGGTCCCGGTATAGGAACCCACGTCACCCCAGCAGGAGATGGTGCGAGCAGCGGTCAGGGCACAGGTGTGGTATTGGCCGGGGCTGACCTGGATGTAGGACCCGGCAAGGGATGCGCTGTGGGTGGTCGAGCTGGCGGTGCCGTTGAGCTGGCCGTCGGTATCGTCGCCGTTGCAGGTGAGTACACCGGTGTACCCGATGCCGCAGACGTGCTTACCACCGGCGCTGATCGTGTTCTGAGCGTAGGACCCTGCTCCAGGCGAGTAGCCCTGAGCGATGTAGGGCGAGGTCGTTGTCGGTGTCCCCGTCACCTGACCGTAGTAGTTGTTGCCCCAGCAGTACACATAGCCATTGGTTCTGAACAAACAGGTGCTGCTGCCGCCGGCTGCCATTTGCAAAGCGGTCGCGAACGAGTAGGTGCCGACGACGCCCGAACCTCCGACCGACCCGTTGACCTGGCCGCTCCCGTCGTAGCCCCAACACAGGGCCAGACCGTTGGCCTTCAGGCCGCAGGTGAATAAGCTGCCGGCGCTGACCTGGGTGTAGTCACTGCCGCCCGGCGCTGTCTCCACATCATTGGAGCTGCTGACGACCCCATCCAGCTCGCCATAGGTATCATCGCCCCAGCAGAGCAGCTGACCATTGGCCTCGACGCCACAGGAATGGATCTGGCCAGCGCTAATATCGGTGAACATCTGGCCAGGATAGGGGGAGCCAGAAGTGTAGTACGGCGAGGTCAAGACGTGATTTCCGTCCACCTGACCATATAGGTCCTCGCCCCAGCAGAAGGCCGTGCCGTTGTTCAGGATGCCGCAGGCGTGGTAGCCCTCAACGCTGGCGCTGATTTTGACGAAGGAAGAACCGTGGGAGGCGAGCCGGCGTGAAAGTAGGGCGACGTGGTCTGGGGTAGGCCGTCGACCTGGCCGTGATTGTCATAGCCCCAGCAGTAGCCGGACCCGTCCATCTTGACCCCGCAGGTGAAGCGATTTCCGGCGCTGATCTGAGAGAACTGGCCGCTGCCGGGGGTGAACCCTGGTACGTACTGCTACTTGGAACGCCGTCGAGCTCACCGTCGGTGTCGTCGCCCCAGCAGAGAACCGTGCCGTTGGTTCTGATCCCGCAGGTGTGGGTGAAGCCGGCACTGACCTGAGTGAAGATGCCGCCACCGGGTGGCGAGCCCTGATGGGTGCTGGTGCTCGGAGTTCCATCGAGCTGGCCTTGGGTGTCATCACCCCAGCACAGGATGGTGTCACCAGGGGTCCGGATGCCGCAGCTGAAGAAGCCGCCCACGCTGATCGAGCCGTTCAGAAATCCGGCTGCCGGCTGCCGTACGACCATGCCCGCAGTGGCGGCCCTTGCCGGAACGGAAACGAGAGAGCTAACCAAACCCCCAGTGATGCAGGTCAAGATGGAAAGGATGATACGAAGCTTCATGCGGTGTTCCTCCTTTGGAAGGATGATGGTCAATGACACAGAGAACAGAGTTCGATACTAGGTGTCGGACAACTGGGGGCGTAGTAATAACTGCTTTCTTTACTGGGCGCATGTGGAGAGTCGGCGGGGTGAGGTTTTGGATTGAATGAAGATCGCTGTCGTTCGTCCGATCATGCGATCTGCCTCCTTTGAAGTCTGTCTGTAACTCACTTGGTCGGGCGCCGTCACGGGAGCGGCGACCCCTATAGATTTGGACGTCAGCCCTGAACCGGCCAATGGATCCGCGTCCCTACTAGGAAACTATGCGGGACGGTGACGCTTAGGGCCATGCACAATCGGCACAACTACTAGCACAGTCCATGCACAATCCCTATAATTAGGGTCAGTTTGGGCGAACTCCCTTCTTGATCCGTCCGACCGTTCCCAGCAGAAAGATCCTCACCTTGAAATAGGGCGTGAGAGCTTGACGGACAATGAACGCCCCGGCTTCGGCTCACTTCTCAGGCAGTACCGATCCGCCTCCGGATTGACACAGGAAGACCTGGCACAGGCGACGGGTCTGAGCGTTCGCGGTATCAGTGCGCTCGAGACCGGCAACAGGTCACGTCCGCATTGGCACACGGTCCAACAGCTGGCCGAAGCACTGCACCTTGAGGGCGCCGAGTTGATGTCGTTCCGGACCGCTGCCCGCGAATCCGGCGAGCTTGGAGATGAGGATGGTGCAACGGGTCAGGACGGAGAGAGCCTGTCTCCAGATACTTCGCTCGGGCAGCTGAAGACTCGACAATTGCCGTTCACCTTGCACGGCTGGCGAGGAGCAGCCGTGCTTGCGACTCTCGCCGTCCTCATTGGGGCGCTCACTCTATCAGCAGTTTGGCACGTCGGTTCGGCGCTGCCAGGCTACGACGCTCAAAATCGTTTTACCTCTGGACCAGTCCACTTCGTCAAGCCGATGGGGGTCGCGGTTGGCCCAGTGGGCCAGGTTTACGCGAGCGACAAAGAATGCAGCCTCGACTGCGCGCCAGGGGCCGTCAATCAAATCGTCCAGCTCTCGCCTACGGGCGCCGGTGGCGAAAGCTGGAACAGGCCCTTCGTGCTGGTGGATCCTGCCGGCATAGCACTGGACAGCCCAGGAAACCTCTATGTGGCGGAGCCACTTGCCAATCAAATCATCAAAATTTCTCCGAATGGAAAAGTGCTCGCTCAGTGGGGGAGCCAGGGTCAAGGGCAGCGGGAGTTTGACGAGCCGGCGCAAGTGGCGGTAAACGCGGTAAACCACATCTTCGTGGCGGATACCGGCAATCATCGCATTAAGGAGCTTGGACCTTCCGGCCGCGTCGTTCGTTTGTGGGGCTCTCAGGGCCAGGGCCCTGGCCAGTTCGAGTATCCGTCGGGGGTGGCTCTGGACGACGCTGGGAACGTGTACGTGGCGGACACTGGCAGTGGCCGCATCCAGAAGTTCTCGCCTTCCGGCGGATTCAGGTTCGAGTTCGGGATGAGAGGGTCCGGAGAGGGCCGTCTGCGAAGTCCGCAGGCTCTCGCGGTCGCACATAACGGCAGCCTATATGTCGCTGACAGCGGCAACAATCGCATCGTAAGATTCTCACCGACCGGCAAGGTGGTCGCATCCTGGGGAGGTCTCGGTCCAGGGCCGGGAGAATTCGACGATCCTGTCGCGTTGGCGGTGGCCGCCGACGGGAATCTCTATGTGGCGGATGCTGGAAACGCTCGTGTCCAGGAGTTTACCGCCTCCGGCAGGTACCTCAGACAGTGGGGCAGGCGACTCCCGAATGTAAGGCTGTGCGTTGAAGCTCCGGCCAGAGTTCCCGGAATGGGCCGTCCATCCCGCGCTATATTCAATGCCGTATCGATGGCAACCTCACTATGGCGAGCGCGTCTAGCCGCTGCAGGACTCAATCTCAGACCTCCGATAATTCTGGACGAAACATTCCGGCCGGGCCAAGCGGTTAGGAACGCTAAAGCGTGCGTGGCTCGTCGCGATACCTTCGGGTTTATAGGTCCCATCAGCTCCAGCGACGCCCTGGTTGAGGAGCCTATTCTCAACCGGGCTGCGATGCTGACGGTTAGCCCAGAAAACACCGAGGAGCTTCTAACAGATCCCAAATATCGTTTCCGCCTCGAGCCGGCAACCTACGCTCGGAAGGTCCGGTCGATCACCTACTTCCGCACGATTTCCCCGGATCAATCGCAGGGTGCAGCTGCCGCCAAATTCATGCGACAAACTCTGAACATTCGCACCTACTACTCTGTCGACGACGCTTCCTCCTATGGGAGATCGATAGTGAGTGCCATGAAAAGATACGACAGGGCAAGACTGGGCCTCCAAAGTCTCGGGGCGTCGGAGCTCTCACTGGCCGATCCCGCAAGAATGCATACGACTATTCAGCAGGCTACTCGTGCGATCCGGGCACGAAATCCAGATGGCGTATACTGCGCCTGCGATGTTAGTGTCGCCAGTCAGTTCGCTCGGTCACTCCGCCTCAACGGATACGCCAAGCCGCTCGTGCTTGACGATGCCGCATTTGAAGGTGGTGGCGCTTGGGCCTCATACAGCCCTTTAAAAAGGATCTACGGAACATCGGTCGATCTCGCTGCCGTGAACAGGACAACCGACTCATTCAGCAGATCGTATCGGGCACTGTTTCACGTCAGGGCGGAGCCCGCTGCACTCCCGACGTATGAAGCAGCCGGTGTCGCCCTGGCTGCACTGTACACCGCCTCGAAACACGACCATCGTCTTCGAACAGCAGAAAGCATGCGCGCGAAGACACTCCCATACGTGGCAAGCATGCACCAACGGCAAGGACAGAAGGACATCGCCTTCGACCGGAATGGGGACCTTCAGCCTGCTAGCGTCGGAGTGTTCGCTTTGACGGCGGGACGATGGCGATGGCATTTCCTACGCACCGTCCACCCGTGACCAGAACAGGGCTCCGCCCGTATACCTTCGAGATCACCTAGTGGACGAAGCAGGAGGCCAGGCTTGGGAACAACTTGGCGGCATTTCTTTCAATGCTCAACTTCTGCTCCGTCTGATCAATAATGACTTTGTTCGCAGAACTTTGTTAAAGCCCTAAACTGCCAATGGATTCGTGCATCTACAATAGACACTTTGCTCGACAATGCCGCCTATAGCTATGCACAATCGACACAAACAATAGCACACCGCGTGTAAACTCTATAATTAGGGTAATTTTCGGCGGGTATGACCTCCTTCGTCCGGCCCGGCCGTTACCATCGAGAACTTTCACCATAAATAGGGTGCGAGAGCTTGACTGACCGCGAACGCCTGCACTTCGGCTCGCTTCTAACGCAGTACCGATCCGCCGCCGGATTGACACAGGAAGACCTGGCACAGGCGACGGGTCTGAGCGTTCGCGGTATCAGCGCACTCGAGACCGGCAACAGGTCACGTCCGCACTGGCACACGGTCCAGCAGCTCGCCGAAGCACTGCACCTTGAGGGCGCAGAGTTGATGTCGTTCCGCGCCGCAGCTCGCGAATCAGGCCGGCTTGCCGACGAAGATAGTACGACAGGTCAGGACGGTGATAGGCTCCTCCCTCCAGGTCATTCGCTTGGGCAGCTGAAGGGTGGGCAATTGCCGTTCACCTTGCGCGGCTGGCGAGGAGCAGCCGCGCTTGCTATCCTTGCGCTCCTAATTGTGGCGCTCACTCTATCAGCAGTTTGGCCCGTCGGTTCCCATGCGCCCGGCTACAGAGTAGCATTTCTTGCTCCCGAAGCCACCGGTCGCTGGGTGCAGGACAAACGGTATATCAAGCACGACTTGAGGCAGCTGGACCCCAAGGTCAAGCTGCTGACCTACAGTGCCAACGAAAACATCGCCAAGCAGACTAATCAGGCAAAGGCAGCCATCGCGGCGGGAGCCAAAGTCCTGATCGTTTCGGCCATCGACCAGAATGCGAACGCACCCATCGTAGACCGGGCCGCGGCGGCCGGTGTTCATGTAATCGCGTATGACCGAATGATCCAGGCGGACCGGCTTGAAGCCTACGATTCCTTCAATGGCCCTGAGGTGGGTGAGGCGCAAGGTAGGTGGCTGGCGGCCAATATCTCAAAGGCAGACATAGAGAAGCATGGTAAGAATGTCGTGCAGATATGGGGCGCCCGGGACGACGGCAACGCCCACCTGTACCTGCGTGGCTTTGAGAAAGTCTTCGGTCTTGCTCCCAGCCGAGGGGGTCCCACTAAAGACTGCAAGAAGTTCAGGTGTCCGTTCGCGACCTTCACTCCCTTCTGGGCGTCCCCGGACGCGGCTGGGGAACTAGACGAGGCCCTCGCCGAGCTCCACAACAGGTTGCAGGCGTCTACTCCATGAACGACAGCATGTCCGCCGCCATCCAGCCTGAGCTAGCTAAGGCAGGTCTGACGAACATACCTCTGACCGGCCAGGATGCGACACCTGATGCCCTCGCCCGGATCCTGACACACAAGCAGGGCATGACCGTGTACAAGCCACTCAATGAGGAAGCCTTGCCAGCTGCCAGGACCGCCATATGGTGGCTCGAGGGCAAGCGTGGCCTTCCGAGCTTCTACAACACTAAATCCATTCAATCGAAACAGGCTGACGGCCATCGTATCATGTCCATTGTCTCACCGGTGCTCAGTATCACCCATAGGAACGTTGGGCTTCCAGTGGCGCAGGGATTGCACACCTGGGCCGAGGTTTGTGCCGACATCGCCGGCGCTCCGGACAAGCCGTACTGCGGTTTCTCACACTAATCCCGATCTTCAGGAGATCAACGGGAGGGCGGGCAGCCCTCCCTTTTTGGTTGTGAACAGCCACAGCAACCGCAACAGAGTTCACCCTTCACAGATCACGCCTGGCGGCAGCCTGCGATTTTCAGTGCCGTCGGAATCCAATCGCAGACATTCAAACATCTCCGGTTCGCGGAAGCTACTGCCCGCGTCGTTCGGTTGTGGGCACTGACGGTCACGGCCCTGACCAGTTCGAGTACCCATCGGGGCTGGCTCTCGACGAAGCCGGGAACGTGTACGTGGCAGACATGGGGAATGGCCGCATCCAGAAGTTCTCGGCTGCGGGCAAATTCAAGTTCGAGTTCGGGATGAGAGGGTCCGGAGAGGGCCGTCTGCGAAGTCCGCAGGCGAGCTTACCGAGCACTGTTTCACATCAAGGCGGACTCCGCTGCGCTGCCGGCGTACGAAGCAGCCGACGTCGCTCTGGCTGCACTCTACACCGCCTCGAAAGACAATCATCCTCCTCTAGAACGGTAGAAAGCATGCGCGCCAGAATTCTCCCGTACGCGGCAGGCATGCACCATCGGCAAGGGCAGGACCACATCGCATTCGACCGGAATGGGGACCTTCAGCCCTGGAGTGTCCGAGCGTTCGCTCTGTCGGCTGGGCGATGGCATTTCCTCAGAACCGTCCACCCGTGAGGATAACGGTGTCGCGGCCCGTATAGCGGACGGGGCCTGGCGCGTGCGTACCGGTTTCGCCCTGACTTGACGCAATGCCCATCGCCGAAGGAGTGTTTCTTCTAAATAGGAAGTAGCATCTAAGGCATCGCGCTCGAGCCGCCGGCAGGCGTTGTCATCTTGGTGTTGAGGTGCCGCGCCTAGGCGTTTTCCCGTAGGCGGCACGCCGACATGCAGCGGTCGTGACCTGAAACGTCGTCGGTGTTTTTCCAGGCGACAGCCATCCGGCCATGGAAGTCCAGGCTGCGGTGGCGGCCGACGACAAAGGAAAACGACCCGAGCCAGCGGGTGAAAGCTGTTAAGAGCGGCTCGGATCGTTTAGGACTTAGACGAGCATGCGAGGACTCGTCTTGTGCTGAAGTTACCCGCTGCGGTCTTGGATCGTATAGTACATTTCTGCTACCTATATCGAAGTTGTCAGTTGAGTTTTCAGTTGTCAGTTGTCAGTTGTCAGTTCAAGGCGACCGCGACCGCTCCGGGCATAAAAGAACGGGTTTCGGTGGTCGCGGGGGTGCGGGGTAGGAGTCGGAAGGTTGACGACCACTACCGCCCGGCCATGGAAGACGGGCTAGAGTAGTCGCGGGACGTCGCGCGTGGGAGGTCGGAGGCTTGACGACCGCGACCGCCCGGCGCAGAAGAACGAGTTACAGTGCGCGTTGCACAACTGCAGCATGTACCGCCCGTGCCGGTGCAGCGTCGCCAGCTCTGCCCACAGCTCATTCCCGCCCGGTGACGAATGCCGCGGAGGAATTCTACTCGCTGCCTAGGGTGTACGCCCCACTGATCTAGTACCCCCTACCTATGGGTCAGCCCTAAGAGGCTACACACTCCCTCTTGTGAAACCGCGGTCCCTTGGTATGGAGATTCGAAAGTTCAGCATATGCGACCAGAGTTAAGACTGTTGCATTGCGATGCTTTCCAGACGGACACCTGGGCAAACCAGGCGTCCCCAAAAGGAGTGGAAACCAGGAGCCGCCGACGAATGCGACCGTGCGGCCGATAAGACGAACTACGGCGATAACACCGAACCCACCCACTGGACTTAGACATCATGCGAGACTTGTCACCCCGAGTGCTGCTGCACGCCTGCCTGCCGTTTTCGGGCCCCGGCCCACGGAGGCACGACCGGACGCCGTATGGAGGCGCCAGCCAGCAGCCTTCGCGACACCTAACCTGCCTTCATCAGGTGCCAGCGGTCAAGCTGAAAACGAGCTACCGAGACCAGCGCGAACCTCCAGCTTGCGGCCGATCGTCGTGGACTAACGGTTCGAAGCTCGAAGCTCGAGGCGCTGGCCTCTGTCTCTCCAGCCTGGATGTGTCTACAGGACGTGAAAGACCTTCCTCGCGGACAGTTACAGCCGGAACGCCTTCCGGGCTGGATTGCCGGCCTTGCGCCGCGGCCGGACCTTCCCGCTCGACAGAGATCGCGGTGGCCGCATGATGCGACGGCTCAGCCGACGGACTTCGGCAGCTCTGCTGATTCTCGCGCTACTGTCCGGCGCTTCGGCAATCGGCGCCGTGGCTTCCGGTGTCGTCTCGGGGAATAGGCTCTCGGGTATTGGAGCGACCAAGAGCACCGATCAAGGGGGTAACGGCGGTGTCCCCGGTTCTGATCAAGGGGGTAACAGGAGTATAGCCGGCTCCGATCAGGGCGGTAACAGGAGTATCACCGGCTCCGATCAGGCCGGTAACGGCAGTATCGCTGACCCCGATCGAGGCAGTAACGGTGGCTTGAGCAGCGCCGGCGGCGGCTTGACGGCTTCTCCGAGCATTTCGCTGGCGGCCAGGTGCCGGCCCGCAGTCGTTTGGACTCACGGTCAATCAAACTACTACTTCCCCCGCATCGTGGGAGACGCACACCCAGACTGCTTATTCCTCGTCGGGGCGAACGGCACACCCCGACTCCTCCTCCCCCGCCGCCCGGACAACCCTCGGCCCGGGTCACCGAAATTCGGGTGCAGACTTCCCTCGGGCATCGACTCAGCTCCAACGCCCTGGCCAAAGAGCACTCGGGCGTTGGCCCCGCGACGGAACTGGAGGCCGTCGACGCGATCGACAACAGTCACGTCTGGGCCGCAGGACAGAACTGCACGCTTCTGTTTTCCTCGAATGGATCTACGTGGCAGCGGGACAGCCACGTGCCTGTACCGTGTGCCAGCGCGGTGACGCTTACCGGAATCAGTGTCCTGGGCAGCGGCGGCCCGGGCTGGGTGGCGGCTCCGGCGGCACAGTTTTGGTGTGCTCGTCGGGGTGTAACTGCATCCACGGCCATGTGGCACGCTCTTGCCCTGGGCACCACGGTCAACTTCCGGTCGGTCTGGGCGGCGGACGCGAGCCACGTTTATGCGGTCGGGACATCTATGGGCGGAGCCGGCGAGATCTGGGCCTGCAGCAGAAACTGTGGCTCGGCAACCGCGGGCACAGCCAGTGGGGACGCGCGCTGGACGAACGCCACACCACACGGACTAGGCTCGACACGCCTGAATGCGATCGCGGGAAGGGCCGGCACGTTCGTAACGGCCGTGGGGTCGTCAGGGACGATCCTCATCTGCTCGAATTCGACTTGCGCGACCAGCTCCAGCGACTGGCACTCGCTCGCGGCGGGTCAGGGCGGCAAGGTTCCTCCGCGAACCGCAACGTTTGGCGCCGTGTGGGCGGCGGGAGTGAACACGGTCTACGCTGTCGGATCGAATGCGAGCAAAGGGGTCATATGGGCATGCTCGCACAACTGCAACAAGGCCAAGACCGGAACGGGACACGCCGTCTGGGCAGCTGTCACCCCGAAGGCGCTGGGGAAGACCGAGCTCAGCGCGGTGTCCGGGCAGGGTCGCAACGTTGCGTGGGCAGCAGGCAGCGGCGGGGCGATCTGGTACTGCCCCAGCAGCTGCCCAACCAGCCGGACATCCTGGGTAGCGCTTTCTCCGCCATACCCTACTCGCGAGAACCTCCTCGGGGTGAGCTCGACCGGGCAGAACGGTTTCTGGGGCGTTGGGGCAGCAGGGACGATCGTGACGACTACGCAATGGGGAAGGATGGTCGAGAGGATTAGTCTCGCCATTGGCGACCTGGGAATCGCGCTCAATCCCACCTTCTGGTCACACAAAAACCATGACGGCAACCATGTCGACCCAGTTACCGGCGGTTCGGTCCTTAACTATAGCGAAGAAGCCATCGACAGGCTCACCGCGATCACCTCAAGCGAGCCGGCCTGGGCGGTAACCGACCTCCGCCACCTCGATTACGCAATGCGGCTCATCGCATCCACGACAATCGGCGATAACTCCTGTCAGGCCGAAGAACAACGGAAAGCTCAAGAAAGCCAACACCGCACTGACGAACGGTGACCGGCAGTTCTATAGGGCCGACTACGACAACGCCGCGGACTATTACGAGTCCGCCTGGGGATACGCCGTCAAGGCCCACGGCACCACTTGCCCGCCCGGGACGATTTCCGTGACGCCGATCCCGGACCTCTTCAGTCTGGCGAAGATGGAGCCGGGCGCTCACAGCAGCTTGCCGGTCACGGTCACGATCTCGGATAGTCCCGCCAACCGGGTGAGCTTCCGCGCGCAGCACCTGGTCTCAACGACCTGCGGCGAAAACGGCGGTCACTGTCCGTCCGGAGTGGGCAACGGCGCCCTCGCGAACGAGCTGAAGCTCACTATTCGCGATACGACGACCGGTCTCACCCTGTACGCGGGCAAGCTGAACGCGCTTGCCGTTCTTCCCGTCGTCGCTGACGCTCTGCGCTAAGGGAAGCACGGCACGAACGGGCCCGGGGTGCAGGCTTCCCTGGGCTGCTATGGAAACGCACACGCTGACGTTCACGATCGCCTTTCCCATAAATGGCCCGAAAGACAACGCGTTTCAGGGCACGGGCGCATCGATTCAATTCGTCTACGAGAGGAGCTGATATGAGCACCGCCACCGAGTTGATGCAGTCCTGCTCACGCGGCGCCGTCCGCCGAGGGGAAGTCGCAGAGCGGCATCCTGCAGAAGGCCGCGAGCGCCGTGGGGACGCTACTGGCTGTCATCCTAGTCATGGTTGCCGCCGCGGTCATGGTCTTTGCCATCGCGACGAGGTTTGCGGCGAAAGACCAGTACACGGCGTTCGGGCATCCGACGCTCGTCGTGCTGTCGGGCTCTATGACCCCCGTCATCGACACCGGGGATCTCATCATCGATAACCGCGTTACGAGTGCGCAGGCCAACCACCTCAGGGTTGGTCAGATCATCACGTTTTTCGATGCGCCAGGAAGCAAGATGGTCCTCACGCACCGAATCGTACGGGTTGTGCATCAGAACAATAGAGTTTTCTACGAGACGAAGGGTGATTTCAACAACGCCCCCGACGCGGCGCTCCGTCCGGCGTCAGACGTGATCGGGGTCTACGAGATGAAGATCCCCAGGGGCGGCTACTTCCTTTACAACCTGCACCGGCCGCTTGTCCTGGGGCTGCTTCTGGCGGCTCCGGTTCTGTGGTTCGTCGCGGGGCTGCTGCGGCAGTGGGGGATGGAAATCGATCAACCCGAAAGGGATGCCCGGGACGGCTCGGGAGACCCGGAGGGGGACATGTCATGAACGTCAAGAACAGGGCCGGGACGCGGAGTCCGCCTCGCCCTAAACGGCTCAATTGGAGGCCGCCATAAGGATCAACGAACACCTGACGGCCAACTCAGACAAGCCACAGCACACGGGAGAGACGTGATACGCAGATCTTTCTTCTTCGATAAAGCCGAAACAGCCAATACCAACGAGGAGCCCATCCAAGGGCAGAAGAGCGTTCAGAACAATAACAACTGTAAAAGGAATATCACATGTCATCTAAGAAGCGTTTACTCATGACCGCCGCCGCGCTCGCGACCATCGCGTCGATCGTGGCACTCGCCGCCGGCGTCACGTTTGGTTTGTTCACTGATGCCACCGCTCCGCAGAGCAACTCGTTCACATCCGGGACCGTCAGCCTCGGAACGCCTGCGAGCGTTCCGTGTACCGTGAGCCACCTGGTCCCAGGCGACGACTCGACCGGCTACTTGAACGACCCGGCTGCCCGCACCGATGTACGGACTGCGGCCTGCACGTTCACCGTCACCTATTCGGGCAATGTGGATGCATACATAGGGCTCGGCCTGTCGGCGAGCGGCGCGCTGTATGACGGCACCGCCAACGGTCTGCAGTTCCAGGTCTCCGACGGTACGACGAATTACACCACGAGTGGCGTCATCAACACGAACACGTCAAGCGATCCGCTATTCGTGTCGAAGGACAGTTCGGGAGCGACGCACACATTTACGGTCGACTACGCCCTTCCGCTGTCAGCTGATAACACCTATCAGAACAAGAGCACGACCCTGACGCTTACCGTTTACGCCGTCCAGGCCGGCAACAACGGCACCGGTTGCAGCACCGCGGGCCAGCAGTGCGCGACCGTAACCTCCTGGAGCCAGACAGGTAGCTGACGGACCGAAGACACCCGCTCGACTGGCGGGCGGCATAAGGAGAGTGGCGGTCCTGACCGTCACTCTCCCCCACGGGCCGACGGGTGGACGGTGGCCAGCAAGGGGTTGATGGCAGACGGTGGAAGGTGAAGTTGGTACGTCAACGAACGGTGGATGGCTCTAGGCGTGAGGACCCATACGTCGACTCCCAACGAATACTCCGAAATTGAAGAGCGGTACTGAGGAACGATTGGTGTCCAAGGGCAACGACGAAAAGAAACCCGATGTGAAGCGGCTGCTCCTGGCAGCCGCTATCGCCATGTCTTTTTCCGCCGCTGCCATCCTGGGCACCAGTGCCACATTCAGCCTCTTGTCGAGCGCAACCGCTACACAATCAAACACCTTCGCGGCTGGAACGGTCACCCTGACGAACGACATCAGTGGCGCTTGCGCGGTCTCGAATATGCTGCCCGGCGCCTCGCCGGCGCCGTGCGCGCTCAAGGCGACGTATGGAGGCAGCGTTCCGGCCTATATGGCGGTCGACGTATTGATCGAAACTCAGAGTGGCAATGGCGGGACGAACCTGTACAATCCGAGCGATTCGGCTCACGATCTGCAGATCGCACTTTCCTCGACCAGTCCTTCGGTTACGTACACGGTGCCAGTTACGTCGACTCCGTGCCCGGGGAGCGCACCTTCCGGCTCGAACTGCTACGAGCTGGACAACGAGATCGTCAGTCTGACCCCGTTCACCAACGCCAGCGCTCCGGTCGCGTTCAGCACCGCTGTCACCTTCCCAGCAAGCACTACAAGCGGATATCGAGGAGGCGCGGCGCAGGTCATCCTTACGGCGCACGCCGTCCAGTCGGGCAACAACAGCGCCAGCGGATGCACCCCGGGGGTCGTCTGTTCGACCGTTAGGTGGAGCTGATGAATTGATGAGCAGCCTTCTGCGCCACCGGGTGTCCAGGCTCGCGATCATAGCGGGCATAGTGGTAGGTGTGCTCATGGGATCAATCGTCGCTTGGGCATCGTTCTCGGGTACGTCTACCGCTCAGGGGAACAGTTTCTCGGCAGCGGCGGTCGACCACCTCAGCATCAACCCTTCCTCGTCATCGATCACAGCCGGCGGCTCGCAGACTTACACCGTTCACGCCTTAAGCGTCACCAATTTCGACTATGGCGACGTCACGGCTGCGACGTCCTTCTCCATAACGCCCGACGGCTCCTGCACGGGAGCGTCGTGCACGGCATCCGCCTCGGGGCCGCACGTGGTCACCGCCAGCTACTGGGGGATACAGGTGACGGCGAGCCTAAACGTGTCGGCGGCCGACGGCACCGGGACGCTGACGAGCCCGACAGCCAGTGTGGCGGCCGGCTCAACCGGCAACACCGTCACGTTCACGTATACTGCCGCCACGGGCGGCATATCGAACGGCGCCGTAACGCTGGCGGTGCCCTCGGGCTGGACGGCTCCGGTCACGAGTAACGCGCTCGGTTGCACTACTGCATCGACCGGATCAGTCTCCGCCAGCGGACACCTTGTCACAGTATCGGGCGTTACGCTGATTGCCGGCGGGACCTTCACGCTCACTTATGGCGCGACTTCGGGGGGGTCGTGTACTTCAAGCGACGGTGCGACCGCGCCAACGACGGCCGGCGCTCAAACCTGGCAAGCCCAGGAAAGATCTACCTCCGGCGGTATCCTCACCAACCTTGCAACATCGCCTTCGATCACGATCTATGGTGCCGATGGCTCCGGGACGCTAACGACCCCGACGACCAGCGTGTCAGCGAGCTCTACCGGCAATACCATCACATTCACCTACACCGCGGCGACGGGCGGTGTGGCGAACGGCTCCGTCACGCTAGCGGCACCGTCGGGCTGGAGCGCTCCGTCTACCACCGGTTCCGCGGCAGGCTACACGACTTCGTCCGGCGGTACCGTCAGCACTGCCGGACAGACCATCACGGTGTCGGGCATCACCATGGGTGGTGGCGCAACGCTGACCATTGTGTATGGATCCAAGGCGTCAGCCGGACCCGGCGCTGTTGCTTCCGGGGTAACCGGGGCTCAGCCCTGGCAGGCTCAGCAGAAGTCCACCTCCGGCGGCACACTCACAAATCTGGCGTCCTCGCCCTCCATTACCGTCTACGCTCCCGACGGCTCGGGGACCTTGACAACCCCGATCACTACCGTCTCGGCCGGCTCTATCGGCAACACCATTACCTTTACCTACACGGCCGCTACCGGTGGTCTGTCCAACGGTTCCATCACACTGGCGGCACCGTCCGGTTGGAGCGTCCCATCGACCTCGGGCTCGGCGGCGGGCTACACGACTGCGTCTACCGGTACCGTCAGTGTCGCCGGCCAGACGATCACGGTGTCCGACGTTACCGTGAGCGGGGGCGGGACTTTTACCATCGTGTACGGCTCCAGGGCATCGTCGGGCCCGGGCGCAACGGCCACATCGACCACGGGCGCTCAGATCTGGCAGGCACAGGAGACATCGGTGAGCGGCGGAGCGCTCACCAATCTGGCCACGTCCCCGTCGATCTCAGTCTATGGAGCCGACGGCGCCGGGACACTGACAACTACGACCGCCGGTGTGGTCAACGCCTCAACGGGAAACACCATCACCTTCACCTACACCGCAGCGACGGGTGGTATCTCCAACGGCGCCGTCACTCTCGCGGTGCCCTCCGGCTGGACGGCTCCCGTCACGACCAACACGATTGGCTGCACGACTTCGTCGACCGGATCCGTCTCCACCGGCGGCCAGACAATCACGGTTTCGGGTGTAACCCTGACGAGCGGTGGGACGTTCACCATCACGTACGGGGCGATCTCGGGTGGCTCATGTTCGGCTGGGGACGGCGCGACCGCGCCCACGACACCCGGTGGGCAAACGTGGCAGGCACAGGAGAAGTCCACCTTAGGCGGCACGCTCACCAACCTTGGCTCATCGCCGTCGATCAACGTGTACTCCGCCAACGGTACCGGAACGCTGACGACCCCAACGATCAGCGTTTCAGCGAGCTCTTCGGGTAACACCATCACCTTCACGTACACCGCGGCGACGGGCGGTGTGGCCAACGGCTCGGTCACTCTGGCCGTGGCCTCCGGCTGGAGCCCTCCGTCTACCACCGGTTCGGCCGCCGGCTTCACCACATCATCGACCGGTACCGTCAGCACTGCGGGCCAGACGATCACGGTGTCGGGCGTCACCCTGAGTAGTGGGGCGACCTTGACCGTTGTGTATGGATCCAGGGCGTCGTCCGGTCCGGGCGCGACAGTGACGTCGACGACCGGCGCTCAGACGTGGCAGGCGCAAGAGAAGTCCACCTCCGTCGGTGCACTCACGAACCTGGCTGCCTCGCCGTCCATCACGGTTTTCGCTGCGGACGGCTCGGGGACCTTGACGACGCCGACGACAAACGTCTCGGCTAGTTCGACCGGTAACACCATCACCTTCACCTACACGGCCGCTACCGGCGGTTTGTCCAACGGTTCCGTCACAGTGGCGGTGCCCTCCGGTTGGAGCGTCCCATCGACCTCGGGCTCGGCGGCAGGCTACACGACTTCCTCTGCCGGTACGGTGAGCACTGCCGGGCAGACGATCACGGTGTCCAACGTGACCCTGAGCGGGGGTGGGACCTTAACTATCGTCTACGGCTCAACAGCGTCGTCGGGTCCAGGCGCCACGGCGGCATCGGCATCCGGCGCGCAGACCTGGCAGGGGCAGCAGGCATCGGTCGGCGGCGGCGCACTCACCAATCTGGCCAGCTCGCCGTCGATCACGGTCTATGCGGCCGACGGCGCCGGTATCTTGACGACCCCGACGACCGACGTGGTGAACGGGTCGACCGGCAACACAATCGCTTTCACGTACACCGCGGCGACCGGCGGGATCTCGAACGGCGCAGTCACGCTAGCGGTGCCATCGGGGTGGACGGCTCCAGTCACGACGAACGCGATCGGTTGCACGACTGCATCGACCGGAACCATTTCCACCAGCGGTCAGATGATCACGGTGTCGGGCGTAACCCTGCCCGGCAACGGAACGTTGACTATCACCTACGGAGCCACCTCGGGGGTCTCGTGCCGTGCAGGTGATGGAGCAACCGCGACGTCGACGGGCGGCGCGCAGACCTGGCAGGCACAGGAGAAGTCCACCTCAGGTGGCGCACTCACTACCCTGGCCTCCTCGCCCTCCGTCAATGTATATGCCGACGACGGAACTGGTACTTTGACCACTCCGACCACCAGCTTCTCGGCGGGCTCGACCGGCAACACCATCACCTTCACGTACACCGCTGCCGCAGGAGGCATCTCGAACGGCTCAGTCACGCTGGCGGTGCCGGGAGGCTGGAGCCGTCCATCGACGAACAGCTCGGCCGCCGGTTACACTACCTCATCCATCGGTGCGGTCAGCATCACCGGACGGACGATCACGGTGTCGGGCGTCACCATCTCTGGTGGAGGGATGTTCACCATCGTCTACGGATCCCAGACGATGGGTGGTCCCGGTGCCACGGCGCGGCCGACCGCGGGCGCTCAAGCCTGGCAAGCCAGGGAGAAGTCTACCACGACGGGCACGCTCACCAACCTTGGCTCGTCGCCCTCCATTACCGTCTACGCCGCCGACGGCACCGGGACGCTGACGATTCCGACGACCACTGTGTCCGCCCGCTCGACCGGCACTACCATCACCTTCACGTATACGGCGCCCACGGGAGGCCTCTCAAGCGGCTCCATCGCCGTAGTGGTGCCTTCCGGCTGGAGCGCTCCTTCAATAGCCGGAATGGACCCGGGCTACACGACATCGTCAACCGGCACGGTGGCCGTGTTCGGCCAGACGATCACGGTGTCCGGTGTGACTCTGTCAGGCGGTGGGACCTTCACAATCGTCTACGGATCGACGGCGTCATCCGGTCCGGGCGCCACGGCGACCTCAGCCACCGGCTCCCAAACGTGGCAGGCACAGGAGGCATCGGTGAGTGGCGGCACGCTCACGAATCTGGCCACCTCGCCGTCCGTCACGGTCTACGCCGCCGACGGCTCCGGGACATTGACGACCACTACGACCAGCGTGTCTTCGCACTCAACCGGCAACACCATCACTTTTACCTACACCGCGGCGACAGGCGGCATCTCCAACGGCACCGTCACGGTGGCGGTGCCGGCGGGCTGGACGTCGCCGGTCACGACAAACGCGATCGGCTGCACGACTGCATCGGCCGGGACCGTTTCCACCAGCGGTCAGCTGATCACGGTATCGGGAGTTACCCTGTCCAGCGGCGGAGCGTTCACCATCACATACGGGGCGAGCTCGGGTGGGTCATGTAGGACCGGCGACAGAGCGACCGCGTCGGCATCCACCGGAGTGCAGACCTGGCAAGGCCAAGAAGAGTCTACGTCTAGCGGCTCGCTCACTAACCTTGCCTCCTCGCCGTCCATCGCGGTCTATGCAGCGGACGGCTCGGGAACGTTGACCACGCCGACGACGGGCGTGTCAGCGAATTCAACCGGAAACACCATCACCTTCACCTATACCGCGGCCGCCGCCGGCATCCTCAACGGCGCGGTTACGCTGGTCGTTCCCTCCGGCTGGAGCGCTCCTTCGCTCGCTGGTTCGGCTGCGGGCTTCACGACGTCCTCAGTCGGTACAGTTGGTGTCGGCGGACAGACGATCACGGTGTCGGGCGTGACGCTGAGTGGGGGCGGGACGCTCACCATCGTCTACGGGTCCAGGGCATCCTCCGGGCCTGGCGCCAAGGCGCCGTCGACTACCGGCGCGCAGATCTGGCAGTCACAGGAGAGGTCCGTCCTGGGTAGTCTGCTCACAAACCTAGCTTCCTCGCCGTCGATCACGGTGGTGTAGCTCTCCGTCGCCTCGATTTTTGCATCCGGTTTAGGCAAAGCTGCCGTTTCCGCGTCTCTGGGCGTGACAGCGTGGAAGAGCAAAACAGCGTCAAGAATCGGTTCTCCGACCGATAGCATGTTCGCTCTCCAGCGGCTACGATATCGTTGGAAGCTGGCACGCGGTTGCCGAAATGGCGACTGTGCCCGCGACGTGACAAACGCGCCCACATGGCGCGCCGGTCGTGCGGAGGAGTGTCATGTCTCCCCGAAGCCGTTTGTCCTTGTTCGCGGTACTGCTACTGCTCGCGGCAGCAGCCTGTGCGTCACCTTCGGGGGCTTCCCTGCCACCGGGAGCGACTCCGGCTTTCAAACCGACCACCTGTCCATTTTCCTTAAAGGGCGGCAAGTTCACGGCCGGGTACGTTCGCTGCGGCTACGTGCTGGTGCCCGAGAACCGCTCCGTCAAGCACAGCCCTACGATCAGGCTGGCCGTTGCGGTCTTCAAGGGGCGAGGATCCCACCCGGCACCAGACCCACTGGTATATCTCATTGGGGGTCCGGGAGGCTATGTCGTCGGACCGATGGGAGCCTCGATTGCTCAGAACGGCATGCCTGATTACGTGGGCAACCGCGAGCTGATCCTGGTCGACCAGCGAGGAACGGGGCTCTCTCAGCCCGCGCTCAGCTGTACGGAGATGTATACGGCCAGAGACAAGGCTTTAACTCACCACCTTACTCGTGCCCAGACTCAGACTCTCTATATCGCAGCTCTGCGAACCTGCCGGGCTCGACTGGTGAAGGAGGGGATTCAACCTCGCGGCGTACAACACCGTTGAGAGTGCCGCCGACATCGCCGATGTCCGGAAGGCCCTTGGCTATAAATCCATGGATGTGTACGGTGGGTCGTATGGCTCACAACTGGCTCAGCAGCTCATGCGCGATCACCCACAGGGAATCCGCAGCGTTGTCATGGACGCGGTCGTCGTTCCGCCCTTCAAGCTGGTGGACGAAGTGCCGAATCTGTGGCATTCGATGCAGGTGCTGTTCAAGAACTGCGCCGCCGATCAGACGATCTGCTCGATCCTCTATCCGCACCTCAAGCAGTCCCTTGTCAAGGCGGTGGGAAGGCTGCAGAGCCATCCGCCGACCTTTCACATCTACTTTGGGGACGTCAACAAGACGTACGACGTGAAGTTCGACGTTGCCGAATTCCTCGGGACGCTGCGGTGGGCACTCATGGTGCCGGACGATGTTCCGCTGGTGCCGAAGCTCATCACGGACACGAGCAAGGGCGACTATGGACGGGCAAAACAGCTCGAGTCCTACTTCGGGCCGAGTAACGGGGTCTTTACCCCCTACCTTGGAATGGCCCTTTCCATGACGTGCAGCGCCAACGTCGCCCGGTTCACACCCGCGCAGGTGACCGCATCCGCTAGAGTGCTGCCGGCTTCGTTACGGGCGGCGGCGACGGCATCGGTTGATCAGCAGTTGAAGGCATGCGCGATCTGGAAGGTGCCGTTCGTGGATGGGGTGAACCACGCCTACTTCCGCAGCTCCATACCGTCGCTGCTGCTCCCGGGAGCCTATGATCCAAACAACTTGCCGGCGCTCGAAACTTCTCTGGCGGGCCATCTCACACACAGCAACGTGGTCTACTTCCCCATGCTCACCCACGAGGTGGTCGGCACGGGACCATGTCAGGACGGCATTGTTCGCGAGTTCCTGTCAGATCCGAGCCGGCGGCCGGATGCCGGTTGTATTGCGGATATGTACTTGCCGTGGCAGTAAGAGTTGTCAGTTGTCAGTTTTCAGTTTCGGGGGCGGTGAGCGAGGGGTTTGAGGCATGCACAATTGGCGGCTGTTGTCTGTGGATCGCTGGCGGGGACTTCCGACCATGGGCAGTGAGAGTTGTCAGTCTTCAGTTGTCAGTCATCCATGTCTTTGCCGACACCACGAAGTACGAAAGTGAGCCGGCGGTTTCGAGACCCTGCACCTCGCTTCGCCAGCATTATCGACCACCGACATCGCCGGGCGTCTAAGTCGCCCCTACCTGTCCAAGCCGCATCGTGGGCATCATTGAATCGCCCCCACGTTTCAAGTATTTTCAGTTTCGGGGGCGGTGAGCCGGCATTTGAGGGTTGTGCAATTGGTGGCTGTTATCTGTCCGGCGCGTGAGGACGGCACTCGGCGCCTCACAACGGGGTTGACTTAGTCGCGCAGAGAGCGGCCGAGCAACGAGGGCAGGTTGAGGTGGCCGTGGATCGGGGACAGCTGGACCCGATTGACTCCATTGGGGAAGCCCTACTCTACTACTGACTGGTCACGATTGTATTGACTCGGGTCGTAACCAATAACCTGTTTGGGAGGCTCGCTAGACTCTCGAGCCCGATCTCAGGTACTCATGCACAAAATGCACCGCCATTGCGCCTTCGCCCACGGCGGAGCTCACTCGCTTCATGGACGACAACCGCGCGTCTCCGGCCGCAAACACGCCGGGCAGGCTTGTTTCCAACGGAAAGGTCCTACGATCCAGCGACCATGGCAGCCGCGCCCCGTTTCGAAGTAACTCGTCGCCCGAGAGGATGTACCCGTTGTCATCGAGAGCTACAGACGGTCCCAGCCATTCGGTGTGTGGAGTCGTCCCGATAAATATGAACAGGAAGCGCGCCGGCTCGACCACCTCGCGGCCGCTAGCCCGATCGGCGATCGTGATGCTCTCGAGGTGCCCGCTTCCCGCTGCCCCAACGACTTCACATCGCAGCCTGGGCTCGATGTTTGCTGTCGCTTCGATTCTCTTAACCAGATAGTGGGACATGTCTTTGTCGAGTCGATCCGCGCGCACCAGAATCGTCACGCGCGCAGCGTATCGAGAGAAGTAGAGCGACGCCTGTCCCGCAGAGTTTGCGCCACCCACTATGTATACGTTTTGCCCTCGGACGGCCTGCGCCTCCGATATTGCCGATCCGTAGTACACGCCGCGACCGCTGAGCTCCGCGAGGCCGGGCGCCTCGAGCCGCCGATAGGTCACGCCCATCGCCAGAATCACCGCATGGCTCGTCAGCTCTTCGCCCTGGGTCATGCAGACAATTCTTGCCGAGCCGCTGCCGCGAAGCTCACACACTTCCTGCGTGGCCACCATCTCGGCTCCAAACCTGGCGGCTTGAGATCGGGCGCGAACGGCCAGGTCGGCACCGCTGACTCCGCGAGGGAATCCGAGGTAGTTCTCGATGCGGGAGCTTTGTGCGGCCTGACCGCCGCCCGTCCACCGGTCGACCACCATTGTCCGCAGCCCTTCGGATGCCCCGTAGACAGCGGCTGCCAGCCCCGCCGGCCCTGCCCCGACGATGATCAGGTCGTAAAACTTCTGCTGAGGTCGAATCTGGAGGCCGATCGCGGCGGCCAACTCTGCATCGGTGGGTGCGACCAGCACCTCATCTGACGCCGTGATCACCACGGGAGTCTCCTCCTGCGCGTCTTCATGCAAACCGGCTGCCGCGAGCAGCTCTCGCGCCTGCGGATCGGTATCGATGTCCATCCAGACGTACCGCACGTGGTTGCGAGTGAGGAGATCTTTGATTTCATGCGACCTCGCCGACCATTGATGGCCAATGACCCGGAGGTCCTTACCCGCTTCAGCCACTGGACTGCCTCCTTCCTCGTTTCTTCCAGATCACGAATGCAGGTACGACTATCACGACGACGACGGCGATGCCTCCTATCCGAGGAATTGGACGACTTGGTACACAACGGGCAGATTGTGTCCTAAAAATATCCGAGTGGCCCGTGGACAATCGCCACGTGAATTCCACCCGTAGCATTGAAGAGCAGAAATCTCGGCCGGGGCACACCTGTTGGTGCCGGCCAGGAATGCCGCCCACGCACGGAGTACGGCGACGACACGGCCCAAGAATACCGTCTTGTCTCCGTGTTTGTCGAAGAACCGTTCGGAGTACTCGAAAGCAAGTATGCTGGCGCGGCCTCGCGCTCTACGTCGTGACTTTACTTCGGGCAGCCTCTATCATCCCGTGCAGGTGGGCGCACGCATTTTCGATGTCGTAGTGCTTGTATTGTCCGGCCCTACTTTCGGCTGAAAGTAGACCGCAGCGGTGGACATTGACGAAGTCACCGTATGGAAATTTGTAGTGACCCTTGGTTTCTTCGTCTTCGTCGGTGTCGATACCAAGATGCCACTTGCCGTACTCTCCAAAACCGTGCTGCGCGATGAAATCGTTCTCCTGCTGTCGTGACGGCTGGTGCTCACTCCACGCGTCCCTCTCGTCGTATACGAATCTCCCGTCGTTGATTAGAGCTTTCGCGTACTCAAATGCGCTTTCGTGTAGTTTGACGGCCACAGTGCTGTCCTCCTTAGAAGGTTGATGCGATCCTGTAGGTCGGGCTGCATGGAAGAGGTCGTAGCCTGATTGGTGGCGGCACCTCGAAGGGAACATCTCCACGGTAGCAGCGTACACCAGTAGATCTGGACGCGCACCCTAAGAACCTACAACGTTAGTTGGACGGCCCTGTTGAAATTGCGGGGGTACGACGCTGACCGGAACCGTCAGAGCCGCTACCCGGACATTGATGGAAGGTAGGCTACGCATTCCAAGCAGTGTCTTCCTTCCATGGGACTCCAGACGGCGGATTCTAGCCGACTCGGGGATGGGAGTAAGGCTCGGATCCTAACGGAGGATCGGGAAATTGATCAGGCCGGTATGGACTTTGAGGCGCAGCTAGAACCGGGGTCATGCCGTTCCGTCGATGGGGCACCCGGGCGCGCGGGAGAGGCGCTAGGCGCGGGTTGTGGTGCGCGAGTATAGGGGTAAAGGGAGGCGGCGGAGGGAGAGATTACCAGCCACGCCCGCCTTGCGGAGTTATCCCGCAGGCGATCGAGTGATGTGGCGATGGCATCTGCGTCGACTCCGTGCTGAGTTGTGAGGGAGGTCGAGTATGAAGTGTCGCTGTCCTCGACTGACGCCGAAGAGGCGGCCAGTGTGTCTCCATCGAAGCTGTCGTGGGTTTCGAAAGGGATCGAATCTGAGGTAACCCCGTGCTGAATTGGCGGGGATATAGAGTCTCTAGTGGTATCGAATTCAATCGCGGTGGAGTTCAGGTAGCCGACCACTTCGATCTGGACGCCCTGAACCTCTCTGAGTCGAGCCAATACAGACTCGGTGCCGGGGGCTACCAGCGCGGAGACCCGGAGCTGGGAGGGCGCCGAGGCGCGGTCGCGACGCTCGGTCAGGAATATTCTTCCGTAATAGGCCAGTACCGCGGAGGAAACCAGGATACCGACCAGCGCTTCGGCCTCGTTCAGCACAAAGTGTCCGCTGTTGCCAGTGCCGAGCACACGGCTGAAGACGAGGTACACAGCGGCGACTATGCTGGACAGAGCCGCCAGTCCGGACAAGGTGGTGATGGTAAAGAGCAGCCAGCGACGTTCCCAGGCGACGGTTTCGTTAGGATTCTGCCTGGCGGCGTGCTGGAGAAGCTTCCAGGAGAGCGACCACATGACCGCACCGACGGCGAGCTCGCAGAGCCCGTTGCTCAGATTGTTGACCCACCAGGAATCATAGCTGGGCGAGTTAAGCACGAATTGCAGGCCTGTCCAGGCCAACTCCATGATCGCGCTCACCGCGAGCACCAGTCCGATGAGACAGAAGGCCGCTATGGCGGAACGGCGCGGCCATCGGATTACGTCTCGGGGCTCGACCGCAACGAAGGATGCTTGGGATCGAAGGACCATCCAGTAGAAAGCCCACATGGCGACGGCGGGCACGAAGTATTGAATCTGGTTTGTCGCAAAAGTCCAGTCGCCGCTCCCGCCGAAGACATGCTTTAGAAGGCCGGAGCCGATCGTAATGCCCTCTCCCACGCTAAGCGCGACGGCGAAGGCGAGCATGACATAGACGTAGGCGACGCGAAGGAGCCGTCGCCCGTGTCGAGCCTGATCGTAGACGGATGCGGCCGCCCAGACCGCACCGCCCGTGAGCAAGAAGCTGATGCCGTCGATCCAGGCTGCCCAGCCCTGGCTTCGACCGTTAACGGCCATACCTATCACATTCTGAATGCCGAAGAACAGGAACCCGAGCGCGAAGGATAGCAGGAGGTAGAGAGCGAAGTCGTGGGGGGCGTTCGGCAGTTTGAAAGAGCGTTCGCGCCAGCCGATTCGAGCGTGGCATATCCAGGCGGCGCCGTAGGCGAGGATGAACGTCAGCGGAGCGAGAAGGTCGTGAAGGTGGGGGCTGAACGAGCCGCCTGTAGCGGTCTGGAAGACGGCGTGCACGAATTGCTCGACGAAGAAGAGCACGACTACCGAGGTGACGGCGAAGACGCCAGCGAGGAAGATCCGACGCTCGAGGGCTGAGCGCTCAAGAGGATCGCGGGCGATGCGGCGTGAGGCCAAACGCCAGAACGCCTGCCAGACGATCAGCCCGATTAGTGCGGAAGCCAGGTCGTAGCTGGCTTGAACCCGGATTTGAGAATCGGAGAGGCCGCTCTCGATCCCGAGGGCATTCAGTGCTATCGCGCCCACCAACTGAAGCCAGCCGGCGGCGGCGAAAATCACGGCCATAAGGCCGGCGTACGACATCACGTAGATCAAGAACCGGTCTGCGGTGAACTGAGGGCGGGCAATCGTGGCGTCTGGGACGGTTGCGTTCATGTGGTTCTCCTTGTGCACTCATGTCGACGAGATTTCGGGGCGTTACACAAGGGAGGATACGGGAGGGGGCGTCTACGCAGCGTCTACAGGGAGTTGTCAGTTTTCAGTTTTCAGTTTTCAGTTCAGGCGACCGCGACCACCGGGGAATGGAAGACCAGGCTCTAGTAGTCGCGACGGTGGTGGCCGTGGATTCCAATGCTTTTTTCGTAGCAGCAGTCGCTCATCCGCACAGGTAGCAAAAGGATGACACGGCTCGCTACGATCGCTCGGTTAGCTAGACGGGGTCTCAGTCAGGAGGGTGAGGGTCTGAGTCACGAGGGTGAGGGTCTGAGTCAGGAGGGTAATGACCGGCAGGCCATGGAAGACCGGTACAGTAGCTAGCTGTACTGACGCAGGCGCCGCCAGGTTTTGGACCACGGCTGCTTGAGTCCCGTGCAGACGTAGACGTGCCCTCCCCATTCCTGGTTATGAATGCCGGCATTGTTGTGGAGCGTGGCCGCAACGCGCACGTGTTTAAAGAACTGGGACAAGTAGGAGTAGGCTTCCTGGTTGGTCTCGTCGACCGGTCCGGGCTGCACCGCCACCACGGTGGTGGCGTGGGGGTTACCGGGTCCCCAGAACCACTCATTGTTGTGGCCACTCACGGCGGTGGGCAGGCCGATAGAGCGTCCCAACTCGTTTATCGCGCCAGCTTCGCCGTAGTCACCGGTGAATATGACCGCCCTGGCGCGCTGTGCGGCAGGAAGGGACAGCCACACCCGGTCCACAGTATGGTCCAGCTCCGGCCAACCTACCTCCTCGGCGAGTGTGGCGCTCCCGCCGATGTACTTGGCGGGCAGTATCGGCAAGACTATCGGCATCACGAGGAGCGTGCAAAGAGCGGTGGCGCCTAGCAGCAGTAACATCCGCCGGCGGCGGGCTGCGAGCCATTCCTCGACGCGCACGGAGCCAGCGGCCAGCAGGTAGACGTATGCCGCCGCCAGGTAGTAGACCTTGCCGCCGGTCGTCAATGCAAACAGGACGAACAACAGGGCGTAGGCCCAGACCAGAGCGCGCCACAGGGGACGACCCGATCGCCACAAGAACCCGAATCCGGCGATCCAGACCCAGACAAACGCGATGCTCACCATCAGAGCCTGGCCGATGACCCATGTGGCGACATTTGGCAGCCCGCCATTCTCATGGTTGAGGGTCTGCGTCATGGCGATCGTCGGCCAGTTGTGCAGTGCCTGCCACCACAGATCGGGGATGGTGAAGCAGGCGGCGATCGCGGCACCGGCCAAGGCCCACCAATTGAGGACGAAGCGCCACCCTCCGCTCAGGAGGGCGCCAATGACGATTGCCGCCGCGAAGAAGCCGATGCTGTGTTTGGCGGTCAGTCCCAGTCCCAGAACCAGGCCGCCCAGAATCCAGTAGCGGCAGTCACCGGTCCGCCCGATACGCACGACAACGAGGGCCAGGGCGGCCCAGAACATGATGTCGAGGGTGGTGGGTTCGAGAATATGGCCGACTCCTATGAGCACGGGCATCGTGGCCGTTCCCGAGGCGGCAAGCAGCTGGGCGTTGCGCCCACCGCCGAGCTCCCGAGCCAGCAGTCCTCCGAGGACCACGGTCACGGCAACTGAAAGGGCTGCCCAGAGGCGGAGGCCCACGAGGGAGACGCCGAACAACAGGAGGGTCGCTCGGGCCAACAACGGAACGAGGACCGGCTGATCGACATACCCGCCCTGTAGATGGCGGGCGCAGTCGAGAAAATACAGCTCATCGCGATGGAAGCCGTATCGTCCGGCGAGGGCGATCTCGAGCGCGAAGAGGGCGGCCGCGACTAGCAGTACGGGGCCGGCAGCGAAGGGTTTGAGAGCCGGGCTAGCAGACCGGGGGTCGTCGTTTACCAGTTCTCAGGTTTCTTTCAGTTATCAGTTCCGCGTTGTCAGTTGTCAGTCATCCATGTCGTTACCGACACCACGAAGTACGAAAGTAGAGCTGGGTGGTTTCCAGAAGTACACGTCGCTTCGCTCGGCATTATACGACCACCGACATCGCCGGGCGTCATAAATGTCGCCCCTACTCGTCCAAGCCCACATGGCTGGACCTCATTAAAGTCGCCCCCCACGCTTCAGCATCGATTTGGCAAGGATCGTGGTACGACCGGCCTACAGTGGTGGTCGCCGGCCGCGGTCCTGCTGAAGGAGGTTTCGCCGTGGTCGCCGGCCGCGGTCTTCCTGAAGGAGGTCTCGCCGTGGTGTCCGTGCGCGGGACCATTCCATACCCGCTACGTCGGGACTGGGCGTACCATCAGGGTATGTAACTTGCGCGCGCGGGACTAGATCTCCCGGCTAGTCGAGGCACTAGGCCGACAGCGGCCACCTGGGACTCGTCGCGACACCACGGGAATGGGCCGTATAGGAGGGTATCGTGACTACTACAGCAACTACTGAGCGAAGCGGCGGTCCCGGGCCTGGGCCACAGTTTGGGCGTTCGGCATTGAGTAAAGCCCAGCTGAAGGTTCTGGCAGGGTATGGGACGAAGCACGACGTGGCGGCGGGCGAGGTGCTGTTCGCGGCCGGGGATGAGACTTACGACCTGTTTGTCGTTTTGCAAGGCGAGGTCGACATTGTCGAGCACTTTGGGAAACCGACGGCGACCGTGATCGCATCATACCCGCCCGGTCACTTTCTTGGGGAGATCGGACTGTTGACGGGGCAGCGCGCGTATCTCACGGCGGTGGTCACGAAGGCAGGTCGGGTGCTCCAGGTCCCAATCGCCCAAGTCCAGGTGATCATGGCGCAGGAGGTCGAGCTCAGCGAACTCATCTTACGTGCCTTCCTCCAGCGTCACTCAAGGCTAACCAAGCGAGGGACGGGTCTGAAATTGATAGGCTCGCGGTTTCACGCTGACACCCGAAGGCTGCTGGAGGTGCTCGCGCGTAACCGGCTCCCGTCGACGTGGCTTGACCTCGAAAGCTCACCCCACGCGGAAACCGTGATGCAAAAGATGGACATTTCTCCTGCAGATCTGCCTATTGTTCTGGTTCCGGGTGGGACGATACTGCGCAATCCAAGTACGTCCGAGCTACTGAACGAACTGGGACTGGCCGCCCCGCACACGGCTCACGGGTCCCAGGTTTACGACCTCTTGGTGCTCGGAGGAGGACCGGCCGGATTGGCCGCGGCGGTATACGGCGCGTCGGAAGGCATGGCGACCACGCTAGCCGAGGAGACGGCGATCGGGGGCCAGGCGGGCACCTCGTCTCGCATCGAGAATTACCTGGGGTTTCCGGCGGGGTTATCGGGCGAAGAGCTGGCGACTCGGGCGGCGCTTCAGGCACAGAAGTTTGGGGTTACGTTCATGATGGCATCGAGGGTTGTCTCGCTGTCCTCCAATGTGGACACACATGAAGTCCGGTTCGAGGACGGGGAGGCGGTGTCGGCCAAGTCTGTAATCATTGCCACCGGAGCTCGGTACAACCGACTCCCGCTCGAGCGTCTGAGCATGTTCGAGGGCGTCGGGGTCTATTATGCAGCGACGCAGATGGAGGCGCAGGACTGCGTCGGTGAGCCGGTCGTCATCGTGGGAGGCGGCAACTCAGCAGGGCAGGCGGCACTGTTTCTCGCGGAAGTTTGCCCGCAGGTCAGCATCGCCATTCGTGGTGATTCGCTGGCCCACTCGATGTCCCGGTATCTCATCGACCAGATCGACGATCATTCCCGGATTCGGGTGCTGCCGAGGACGGAGGTCGTCGGACTCAAGGGGGAAAAGGTCCTTAAGGGCGTCGAGCTCAACGACCGGGCCTCGGGGATCACTTCGACCCTCCTTATAAAGGGGCTCTTCATTTTCATCGGAGCCACGCCGTGCGCGGAGTGGCTGGATGGGCAACTTGCAGAGGACGAGCACGGATTTCTGCTGACGGGTTCAGATATTCCCGAAGCGGCACTCGAGGATTCGGAGCACACGCCGCTGTTTCTGGAGACCAGCCGAGCCGGGATCTTTTGCGTGGGAGATGTTCGCAGCCGATCGGTGAAGCGGGTTGCGGCCGCGATTGGTGAGGGAGCGATCGCCGTGCGACTTGTGTTCGAGCGGCTGCAGGCCACGGGGCTGGCGATCGCCAATCCGCCGCGACCGGAGAGCTGAGATCTTGTTTGTGGGGTTATAAGTTTTCAGTTGTCAGTTGTCAGTTGTCAGTTCAGGGCGACCGCAGCCATCCGGGCCCTGAAACACCGGATACAGTTAGTCGTTCGTTCTGGTCGGCACCCCAACATAGAGTCAGCGAGAGCTGGGTTGTTGTCGACGGCAGACGGTGCGATGGTTATGTCAATCGTCCGGGATTTCTCAGCCTGATGGAGTAAGTCGGGTTGGCTCGGCGAGTTCGAGCCGGCGGTGGAGAGAGGGGCATCGTCACCGGCCATGGAAGGCCGGTCCGCAGTACGAGCCGTCCCGGCACACGCACCTCGACCTATCCGCCCTACCGTATCGGCACTCGCGCCTGGCAATCACGGGCGTGGAAGCGAACGAGACACATCGGCGCTTGCATTGGAGACGGGCAAGAGTAAGCGTTTTCGGTCTTCATCCGACGGGTCGAGCCCTGGGACCAGGAGTTTCAAGGTCGCGACGCGGAGGGGGTTACCTTGACGCCTCGATCGAAATAGCTGACGGCGCGAGTTCTTCCTTGATCGGCTTCGCTACCCAAGAAAGTCGTCTTGCCCTTCTTCGAGCGGCCGTCTGACGGACTGTACGCGATTGGCACACCGCCAGACCGCGGATTTCAGGCGATCATTGCGCCTCAACTGAGCGCTTCTGGCGGATAGCTCGATCAGAAATGTATCGACGTGGGCAAACTGTCGGCAAAGTGTGGGCTTTATGTCTGGCTCCTTCGCTCCGCCGGCCTCAAACTTTACCTCAACAGGGCTGATCGGGCCCTGGGGCGGAGGTAGTACTAACCAAGCTCTAGAGGTGAAGCGTATGGAGAGATAACGGCGTCCCCGGCGATTACAAAGGAAATCGCCCCTTTGCCGACAGATCGATAAACACTAGGAGAAGAACATGAACGTCGCGCAACGAATTTTCGTGGTTGGCATGCTCGCACTCAGCTCGACGCTGGTACCCCTCGCGATGGCCAGTGCACACACGGCCGGAGCGGCGAGTACGCAAGCTTACAACATGGTCGATATCGGATCGCTCGGCGGGAGCAATGAGTTCTGCAACACGTGTTTCCAAACAGTTCATGGTGGTCTCAACAACAATGGCCAGATTGCCGGAATCTCGGCCACAAAGGACGGCTCATTCCACGCCTTCCTCTATTCGGGCGGCAAAATGACGGACCTGGGTCCGTGGTATCCGGCCTCCATCAACGACCGCGGGACGGTGGTGGGAACCTACGTCGATCCGATGAGTTACGCCCACCCGGTTATCTGGCATCCCGGAGATACATCACCCATGGAACTGCCGACCTTCGGGGGCACGGGCGCCGTCGTCCCGACCCTGCTGAACTCCGAAACATTCTTTAACAGGGCAGCGGCGATCAACAACAGCGGCGAGGTCACAGGCGGAAGCATGACAACGCTGCCAGAGAAGACCGGCTTCTGCTCACCGGGAGCGTGCCATGCCTTCCTTTACAAAGACTCAGTCCCTGGGCGCCTTAAGGATCTGGGAACTCTTCGGGGAGGAGAGAGCAGCGGTACCGCGATCAATAACACAGGCGTGGCGGCAGGGATCTCATTCAGCACGCAGAAGGTGCCGAAGAAGTACAAGAGCGTGTGGGGACCGTATGTGTCGTGGGCCGTACTGTTCAATAAAGGCAAGGTTATCAAGGAGCCCATGCCGGCGTACGTCGGCGATATATGGGCCCTGAACGACCACGGAGACGGGGCAGGGTACGTGACCACAAAAACCAACGATTCCTCAAGTGACCCGAACTGCGGCTACACGCCTAACGCGCCCATCTTCATTGGAGCAGCGTGGATGAAAGGGAAGCTGACAAAGCTGGAGCCTGTTGGAGGGTACGCAGACGCCAAAGGCACCGGCATCAACAATGATGGAACCGTCGTGGGCGAGTCCGGTTACCAATGCACCTACGGCCTGGCCACAATCTGGCGGAACGGCAAGGGTGCCGACCTCAACAAGCTGGTGTCGAACAAGTCCACGTTTGTTCTTCGCTACGCGCAGGCGATCAATAACTCGGGTCAGATCGCCGCGTTGGGGTGGGATCCTCAGACCGGGCAAGGGGACACCTTTCTGCTCACACCCTGCTCTGGAGCCGCCTGCAAGACGTTCAAGGGCAACGCGAGCAAGACTTCGGTAGTGAAGAGCGGTGACAAGAGGAATGCAGGAGCGCTGATCGACGTGCCTTGGAATACGGCAAGCTAACAGGAGGCTCACTCTGAGGAAACTAGTGTAGAGCCTTCCCTAGTGGGGCACCTCGGTCCGCAAGGGCCGAGGCGTCCGTCGTTCAGACGAGGCCATCGCGGCTGTCTATGCGTGTGGGGTGCTCACTCTTGTCCAGATGCCGGGCACCAGCTGAGCGCGAGGGGCGCAGCCCGCGTCTGTGACTTTTGTGATGATGAGGAGCTTTCCGAGGATGGACCAATGGTAGAAGCCGGCGGGCACTACGGCCGTGAGCGCGGGCGTGCAGTAATGGAGGTTTCGACCACCGCCGGGCGGGTTCCCGAAGAGCGTAAGAGCTCCCCCATTTGTCGCCGAATATGGTTGCCTGGCTCCGAGAACGAAGTAACGCTTGGTAATGGTTAGCGTCATCTTCCTGCCGATGACGGGTCCAGAACTGTTCACCGGGAGTCCAATGTCCTCAGGAGTATTCCACTGGTTAGCGATAGCCGATTTATCTGCGGGGCGGCTCAAGCGCACATATTTCCCCATGAGATCGGTGGTTCGAGCCGGGCGGGTGGCCACGGACCGGGCTAGCCCACTGGGTAAGACGAAGGCGGCTGCGTGCTCGGCGACAATTAAAGCGTCGGTTGAAGCCGTGTTGCTCAGCAGGATCACGGTAGCCCGGCTCGCAGGAAACCACAGGTTGACAGTCTGGTAGTCGTTGAGGCTTCCGACTGTGTAGACGACGCGGTCGCCAAACAGATATCCGGTCTTCCACCCATCAGTCCACTCAACCCGGCCCATGCCGGGATCGGGCGGCGCGGCGATTCCGCGTGGTGTGGTCAGCCTGCGCGTATTGGAGATAGACATTAGGTGGCCGGAGAAGAGGAGGTTGTCGTACTTGAAGAGATCGATGGCTGAGGTGTAAGCGGCATAGTAGTTACCGTAGGTCGAGAGGCGATGCTTGCCATTCGACGCATAGTCAACCGCCAGATGGGGTGCGTGAAGGCCGTCGAAAAGCTGATGGGCCAAGACTCGTGAGTGCACTCCGTCGAAGTTGATCGTGCCGCGGCCGCCCGGAATGATGCCCGTCGGTAGCCACTTCATGCCGAGCCAGTGGTGCTTGTATATTGACGGAGCCACGAGTCCCATAAGGGTATCCGCGCAGGTGGAATAGTTCACGGAGGAAACAGACCTGGCCTCCATCGGCTTGGACTCACACGCAGTAAGGGCCTGCAGAAATCCCAGGCTGTTCTGGCCTTGCCTGTAGCTGGGCAACCTCGATGTGCCGTCTATCAAATCAGCAACGGTGATACTCTCCCACTTCGCGGGACAGGGACTCGCAGAGTAGACCTGAAAGATGGCCGGCTCGCATATAGTCGAGGAAAGTGACGTGATAGCTCCAGGAAGGTTGCCGGGGTCAACTCCTAGATAAGCCTGAGTGCCCTGAAGGACGTCAGCAGTCAGCAGAGCGGTCGTCGTCGCGTTGGCCAGCCCGTACTCTGTCCGCGGACCATTGGGGAGGTGGGTCGAGCGATTGGCCAGCCCGTACCCCTGGTCCAGGATTATCTTCCCCTTTTTCGCCACCAGCACCGTGCCGCTCAGCCGGCCCTGCGCCGCAACACCCGAGAGATAGCTGCTCAGCGTCGATCCGCTGGCACGGCCGGCTGCAGCATACCCAAACAGCGAGCCCAACAGCACGGCGATAAGTGCGACGGCTGCCGTGGCCACGAACCATGGTTTTTGGGTAATCGGCTTCGATCCGACTGCCGGCTGGGTCCCCAGCGTCTCGATGTTCCGCTTCATCTCGCTCATCGATTGGAAGCGGCGACGCGGCTCCTTATTCAGTGACTTCAGAATCAACGCATCCCAGTCCGCAGGAACGCCCGGTCGCACCGAACTTGGCCTTGCCGGCTGCTCCTGCATCTGCTGCACCGCTATGGCCAGCGCATCGTCACCATCAAACGGCGGTCTTCCCGTCACCATGTGGTACAGCACCGCTCCAAAGCCGTACACGTCAGAACGCGCATCGACCTTCCTGCCCTTGACCTGTTCGGGGGCCATGTACAGCGGCGTTCCTACTCGCATACCGGTCGTGGCCACCGTGCCCATCAAGGTGTCCACCGACAGAATCCGGGCGATACCAAAGTCCGTCACCTTGACCCGGTCGTCATCGACGATCATGATGTTGTCCGGCTTGACGTCCCGGTGGACGATCCCATAGGAGTGCGCAAAGGACAGCGCCTCGGCAACCTGCAGGCCGATCGACTTGGCCCGATTCAGCTCCAGCGGACCGCCGTCGAGCTCTCTCGCCAGCGACCGGCCCTCCAGCAGCTCCATCACGATGCAGCCGACGTGCTCCTCGGCGAAGCTGTCGTAAATGCGGACGATGTTCGGGTGGTCGAGCGAGCGCAGAATCGCACCCTCCTGCTGGAAGCGCAACAGCGCATCGAGGTCGATGCCCGCCCTCGCCAACACCAGCTTGGCGGCTACAGTCCTGCCGGTCTTCCGGTCGTAGGCACGAAATACCCGTCCCATCGAACCGGCGCCGATCTCACCTTCGAGGTCGAGCCGTCCTCCAAGCGAGCGGATCAACTCGTCAATCAGCCTAGGGCTACCTTTGGTCCGTCGGTACACGAACCCGGCAAACTCCTCGGACACCTCGCTCTGTCCCATCAGACCAGCGACCAGTGCCGACGTCTCCTCCAGCGACAGCCGCCGCACCGCTACATGCTCGACCAGCCGATCCCGACCAAGACTCTGCAGTGTGGCGGCGAGCGCAGGGTAGGTCTCAGCCAGCTCAACATCGGAGAACGCTCCCGCTAGGAGCGTGCGCGACTGCCGGGTCGCCCGAGCCAATCCATGCAGCACGCTCAGCGTCTGCCGGTCGGCCCACTGCAGATCGTCGAGCACCAATGCCACGGGAGAGGATTGCGACGTCTGCATCAGACCGTTCGCCAGAGCGGCGGCCACCTGCCGGTCAGCTCCGGCTCCCGCAGTCAGCTCGCGAATCGCCTTCCACCCACTGTCAGCCGGATCAGCGGATATCGCGATGCTCGACGCGGACGGATCGAACGCTTCGAGCAGGGGGTGGTATGGGCTATTCAGCTCAGCCGGCGCACAGCTACCCGTCAACACGACGAAGCCTCGCTCCCGTGCCTGTAGCGTCAGCTCCTGCAGCAATCGCGTCTTGCCCGAGGCCGGCTCGCCCGACAGCAATACCAGGTGTCCGGCTCCTCCCTCTACCGACTCGAGGATCGAGACGATCCGGGCCATATCCTGGTCACGTCCAACCAGCCGGCATTCGGGCAGAGATCCGAGAAAGCCACCTGACGAGGCCGGCTCAGGCGCATCACTCGACTCGGGGACGGTCATCGCCGCTCGCTGGAACACAGCCCGCTCCCGATCGTCGAGGTCCAGCGCTTCGCTCAATCGGCGGACGGTAAATGGCCGGGGGGTCACGTTGACCCCACGCTCCAGGTCGCTGATCCCGCGAACGCTCAAGTCAGCTCGCTCTGCCAGCTCCTCCTGCGTCAGAGACGCTTCCGACCTATACCGGCGTAGCAGGGAGCCAAAGGTTGTCGGGGGCGTCGCCGCCATTAGTCGCTCCGCGTAGCTTTGGTGGCTCGTTCAGGGCAATCCGCGATTAGTTCGAATTATAGAACACCTGCTAAACAAGAACAAACACTGCTGTTCGACCTGGAGAACCTGTAGACAACGACCGGGATTCGCCATTCGGGAGGACCGAGGTGACCTATCCGTGGGCAAGACCCTCACCCGTGTCCAGGCACCCGGGTTGCTTGGCATTCCCATCGACACTTCGATCGGTTAATGGGCGGGACTGCCAACTCGCACCAGTGCCGGGCACTAATTGAGCACGGGGGGCGCACCAGAGTCATTCACCTTGGTGATGATCAACATGGGCCCGAGGATCGACCAGTGATAATACCCGGTCGCGGCCAAGCCAGTTAGTGTCCGGCGTGCAATAGTGACAGGTTTCGGCCACCACCAGGCGGATGTCCGAAGAGAGTCAGACTACCGGCGTTCGTGGCCGAATATGGCTGCCTGGCTCCCAGAACCGAAATAGCTCTCGCCAATAGTGAGCGTCATCTTCGCGCCAGATCCTAGGGCCTGACGAAGTCAGAGGCAGCCCGGCGTCTTCGGGAGTGTTCCGTCTGATTGGCTGTGGCGACTTATCCGCAGGCCGGCTTTAGCCGGACGTATTTACCCAGAAGGTCAGCGCCGTGGGCGGCCCGGTAGCCGCCAGTCGTGCCTGCCCCCCGGAAAGCACAAATGCCGCGGTGTGCTCCGCGACGTTCAAGGCGTCGGTGGAGGCTGCGTTGCCCATCAGGATCACCGTCACCCCTGGCCGGGAAACCATAGATTGGCAGTTTGGTAGTCGTTGAGACTTCCCGCCGTATAGACGACTCGCTCGCCGAAGAGGTATCCGGTCTTCCAGCCGTCGGTCCATTGGACACGGGCCTATTCCGGGGTCGGGCGGGGCGGCGATTCCGCGGGGCCTGCTGTCAGTCTTCGCGTGTTTGACAGCGACATCAGGCGTCCCGCGAACAGCAGAGCGTCGTACTTATACAGGTCCATGGCCGACGTGTAAGCCGCGAATAATCGCTGTATGTGAAGCATGGTGGTGCCATCGACACCGTGAGTCGAGCGCCAGCCGCGGTGCGGACACCGTCGAAGAGCTGCCGGGCAAGAACGACCGAATGCTACACCATCGAAGTTTATTGGGCCACGGCTGCCCGGAATGATCCCGGTAGGAAGCCACCTTGTCCGAGCCATCCATTTCGAAATATAGACGGCGAGTAGGCGCCCATAAGGACATCGGCACACGTCGAATACTGCACGCCTGAAGCAGCTCGGATAGCCGTGGGAGTAGATGCGCACTCAGAATAGGACTGCGTTATGCTGTGGCCAGTCCGGCCCCATCTGACGTTCGGCTGGCGGAGAGGTGCCACCTGACCAATTGGCCAATCGTCACGCCCTTCCAATGACAGCGGTACCCGCGGTGACCAGACATGCGTTCGACGTGTCACAGACTTGCGTCGAAAGCGACGTGAAGCCATCAGCACCGTTGCTGGGATCTATCCCGTTCATTGTTTGAGTGCCCTTGAAGCACATCGGCAGTTAACAGCGCAGTGGTGGTCGCGTTGGCAAGCCCATACTCGGTCTGCGGTCCGTTGGGAAGATGTGCGACGCGGTTGGCCAAACCGTATCCCTCGTCGAAGATCACCTTCCCTTTTTGGCCACCAGCACCGTGCCGCTAAGGCGCCCCTGGGCGGCAACACCCGAAAATGTAGCTACTCAGCGTCGACCCGTTGGCACGACCGCCGCAGCCGCATACCCGAAGAGCGAGCCCACAAGGACGGCCATCAGCACCACGACGGCCGCGGCCGTGTACCACGGCTTTCGGACTGATGCGCGAGGAGCCGGCTGACGGCCGGGTCCCCAACGCCTCAATCTCGCGCTTCATTTCGGTGATGGATTGGAAGCGCTTGCGAGGCTCCTTGTTGAGGGCCTTTAGGATCAGAGCGTCCCAGTCTCCCATGGACGTCCGATTGCAACCGAACTGGGCGTCGCCGGCTGCTCCTTCATTTGCTTGACGGCGATTTCCAGGGCATCGCTTCCATCGAACGGGGGACGGCCCGTCACCATGTGGTACAGAACACAGCCGAAGCCATAGACGTCCGAGCGCGCGTCTACACTTTTGCCCTCGATCTGTTCGGGAGCCATGTATAGCGGCGTTCCCACCCTCATGCCCGTCGTGGCTACAGTACCCATCATGGTGTCCACCGACAGAATACGCGCGATCCCAAAGTCCGTTACCTTGACCCGGTCACCCTCCAGGATCATAATGTTGTCCGGCTTCACGTCCCTATGCACGATTGACTGCCCGTGAGCGTACGAAAGCGCGCCAGCCACCTGTAGGGCGATTGACTTAGCCCGGCCGAGGTCGAGCGGTCCGTCGTCAAGCTCCCTGGCCAGCGAGCGACCCTCCAGCAACTCCATCACGATGCACCCGACGTGCTCCTCGGCAAAGCTGTCGTATATGCGAACGATATTCGGATGGTCGAGCGAGCGCAGAATCGCTCCCTCTTGCTGAAACCGCAGCAGCGCATCGACATCAATGCCGGCGCGCGCCAAAACCAGTTTTGCCGCTACCGTCCTCCCGGTCTCCCGGTCGTAGGCACGGAATACCCGCCCCATCGAGCCCGCGCCGATCTCGCCCTCCAGGTCAAGGCGTCCTCCCAGCGAGCGGACCAGCTCGTCGATCAAACGGGGACTGCCCTTGGTCCGCCGGTACACGAACCCGGCAAACTCCTCCGACACCTCGCTCTGCCCCATCAACTCCGCGACCAGAACAGAGGTCTCCTCCAGCGACAGCCGTCGTACCGTCATGTACTCGGCCAGCCGATCTCGCCCCAGGCTCTGCAGCGTGCCCGCCAGTGCCGGACTGTTCTCCGCCAGTCCCACGTCCGAAAACGCTCCCGCAAGCAGCGTGCGTGAGGCACGGGTGCCCCGGGCCAGACCATGGAGAACGCTCAACGTATCCGGGTCCGCCCAGTGCAGATCGTCCAGCACCACCACGACCGGTGCTGCTTGTGACGCTTGTACCAGCGCCTTCGCAAACGCAGCAGTGACCTGCATATCCGTGCCGGTTCCAGCCGTCAGCTCGCCGATTGCCTTCCACCCACTCTCAATCTCCGGATCGACAGCCACCGCGACGCTTGAGCTAGCAAACGCTTCTAAGAGCGGACGGTACGAGCTGTTCTGTCCCGCTCTCGTGCTGCTCCCCGTCAACACAACGTACCCTCGCTCCCCCGCTTGAACCGTCAGCTCCTGCAGTAGCCGCGTCTTGCCCGACGCCAGGCTCGCCCACCAGCAAAACTAGGTGGCCCACTCCTTCCGTCACCGCATCGAGAATCGTGCTGATCCGCCTCACTTCCGCCTCTCGCCCGACCAGCTCGAACTCGGGAAGAGACCCCAGAAAGTGACCCGTCGGCTGCGAGTCCGCTCGCGACTCCGCTGACTCCGTCGGGATTATCGAGGCACGCTGAAATGCCGCTCGTTCCTCACTCGTCAATCCAAGCGCGTCAGCCAAGCGACGGATGGTAAAGGGACGCGGCGCCGTGTTGACCCCTCGTTCCAGGTCGCTGACGGCACGCACACTTATCTCTGCTCGCTCCGACAGCTCCTCTTGCGTCAGCGCAGCCTCTAACCTGAATTGCCGTAGGAGTGAGCCCAGCGTTGAACGGGGCGTCGTTGCCATTAGTCGCTCCGACTCGCCTTCCTGACTCGTTCAGGACATGCGCGATAGTTCGAATTATAGAACAGGTGCTAAACAAGGACAACCACCAGTGTTCGACGTAGATAACCTTCTCTCTGCCGTTGTGATATAGTGAGCATATGTTCATGAGCAATTGCTCACTGTGGAGGTGACGGGGTGATCTCGATCGAAATCAAGGGTCTCAGTAAGTCGTTCGGATCGCTGGACGCTGTTAACGACCTGTCGTTCTCGGTGCATAGTGGACGCATTACTGGATTCCTGGGGCCGAACGGGTCGGGAAAGACAACGACTCTTCGAGCAATTGTCAATCTCGTACGGCCCTCGGCCGGAGAGGCGTTGATTGGGGGCCGGCGGTACGATCAACTCGAACAGCCGCGCCGGCACGTCGGCGCATTGCTGGACTCCAGTGGGTTTCATCCCGGGCGTCGAGGCAGGGATCACCTCCGCATCATGGCCCGCTGCGCGGACGTGGACTTGAACCGAGTCGACGAGGTGCTTGACGAGGTCGGACTTACGGCTGATGGAGGACGACGAGTGGGCGATTATTCACTCGGCATGCGACAAAGACTTGGCCTGGCATCGGCGCTCATCGGCGACCCGGACGTGCTGATTCTCGACGAGCCGGCGAACGGGCTCGACCCTGCCGGCATTGCCTGGCTGCGAGACTTGCTGGTCAAGCGGGCGTCCGCCGGGCGCACCGTCATTATTTCGAGTCATGTGCTGAGCGAAGTAGCGCAGATCATCACCGACGTGGTGATCATCAACAACGGACGCCTCGCGTATGCCGGGCCGGCGGGCGATCTGGCGGATGAGACTTCGCTAGAGGCCGCATTCCTGAGGCTGACGTCAAGCGCCGGAACTGGAGCTACGGCTACGGTCCCGGACGGAGCGTCCTCATGACTCGTCTTATCTCCATCGAGTGGCTCAAGATGCGAACGATACGCAGTCCTTGGTTTTTGTTACTGGGCGCCATAGCACTCGTGATCGCAGGCGTCAGTGGGGTGGGACGTAGCGGGACGGCATTAGCCGAGAGCGGCACCGTAGCGAGGGCGGCTTCGCATGTCGGTCTGGTGTCAATGCTCTCGCTGGTCATCGGCATTCTTATCGTAGCGGGAGAATACCGGTACAAGACGATCACCGACACATTTCTGACGACGCCGCGACGCACTCTGATCATTGCAGCCAAGCTGGTGGTAGCGGCAGGAATGGGATTACTGTTCGGACTTGTCAGCGCGGCGGTCGCGCTGCTGATGATCGTCATGTGGTGGAACGCCAAGGGGATCGCCATCGATTTCTCTGGGCCGCTACTCTGGCAAACGCTTCTCGGGGGTATGGCGTGGAATGTGTTGTTCGCGGCGATCGGCGTTGGGATCGGAGCTCTGGTCCGGAATCTCACAGCGGCTATCGCGATAGCGCTAGCATGGATCGCGGTTGTTGAGGGCGTAGTGGGCCAAGTCGTTGGAGACCTGGCGCGGTGGCTGCCGTTCGCTAGCGGAAGCGCGCTTGGGGAGGGACCAACGCTCGGCTCTTATACCCCGATATCTCAGTGGCAGGGAGTCGTCGCGTTGATCATTTACGCGGGAATCTTCGTTATGGTTGCCCTGGCGACGAGCGTGCGGAGCGATGTCACCTAGGCAGCCTGCGGTACTGCGCGGAAGGGGAGATAGTCAGAATCTGCGCGACCACTTGATCGCGACGGCCAGAGACATGATCGAAGAGCGCGGTACGGCTAATCTGACGACGCGAGACATCGCACGAGAGGCTCAGGTTGCCGGCGGGGTTCTATATAACTACTTCTCGGACAAGGAGGAACTGATAGCCAGAGCCACCCTGATGTACGTCGAAGGGGTGATGAGAAATGCAGGACCGCCGCCAGAGGCGGGAGTCGGCCCGCTCGAGGAAAATCTGAGGATGCACATAGACCGTGCGCTGCGTATCCTTACGCGCATTCTGCCGGTGTTTGCCGGGCTACTAGCCGAGCCGAAGACAATCGGTCGATTTCACGAAATCGTGGGCGCGGATACGGGAGAGTGGGCATTGCCGGCCGCGATCGGGGAGTATCTGCGCTCGGAGCAGCAGCTGGGGCGAATCGACCGGGACGCCAATGTCGGGGCAGCCGCCACCATGCTGATCGGGGCGTGCCACGATCTGGTAGTGCCCCGGATGTTACTCGGCGGAGCCGGAGCGGACGTCTCGGTGCCATCGGGTTTTGCGGAGGGGCTGGTGGCGACCATTTTGCAGGGGATTGCGCCGCGATCTCGCTGACCGGACGATTCTCATGTCGTCAGCGGGGCGAGCTGGTGACGCATGTGGGGCTGCCTTGGCCAGGACAGCCAGGGAGACGCGCATGGTGCACAATTGGCAGGTGATTGATGCTTGCGTGTTACACGAGAGCGGCGACTTCACGAAGCTGGTCCGGGCCGATGTTACCGCCGCTGCACATCAGCACGATGCGCTGTCCGGCAAGCCGGCTCCTGAGTTTCAGAGCGGCGGCGAGCGGGGCCGCTCCAGCTGGTTCTACGAGTGTCCGGGTCGAGCGTATCATCATCGCGGTTGCATTTAGGATCTCGGCGTCTGATACCAAGGTGAAGTCATCTAGCTCCGACTGGAGTATCTGCTGAGGCAAGGCGAACGGAGTACGCGTCGCTAGCCCTTCGGCCACGGTGCCCATCCGGTCAGGAATCAAACTACGTGCCTGCCAGGACTTAAAAGCGGCTGGAGCTGCGGCCGACTGAACTCCGATGACCCGGGTGTCGGGACTCATGGCGGCTCGGGCGAGACAGGCGGCGGCAGCACCGCTTCCACCTCCTACTGGTACGAGAATAGAGTCGACCTGACTCAACTCGGACAGCACCTCGAATGTCGCGGTGGCAACGCCGGCAATGAGGTCGGGTTCGTCACCGGAATGCACGTATCGCAGGCCTCGATCTACGGCGAGCTGAGCGGCTCGCTCTCGCGCTTCGTCGAAATCGACACCCTCAGAGATTACCTCAGCACCCATGGCCTGGATGGCGGAGACTTTCAGTGGGTTCGCGCTTTTAGGCACGCAGATCGTGCAGGGTACACCGAAGAGGGCCGCAGCGTAAGCGATGGACTGGCCGTGGTTGCCGGTCGAGGCGGCGATCACTCCATTCGGACGAGCGTCGGAGGCGACGAGCCGAGAGAGCAGATTGATGCCACCGCGGACCTTGAATGCGCCAGTCACCTGGAAATTTCATGCTTCACCCACACTTCGGCGCCAACCAGGGTGGTGAGATCGGTGGAGCGACGAAGCGGGGTGACGCAGATCTCGGCGGAGATGCGCTTACGAGCCTCTAGAACATCCGAGAACGTTGGAGGCACGAGGCTCGTCAGACGGCTCGACGCCTCGGGTATGTTGCTGGTTTGCATGGGTCGGGAGTTGTCCAGTTTTCAGTTGTCAGTTGTCAGTTCCAGCGACGGCGAGCGCACGGGCGATAGAAGAACGGGCCACGGTAGTCGTCAGTCGCGGCCAGCTCGCTCATCTCGGACGGCTCGCCGGAGAGTTCTTTTTGGGGCAGCTGATGCGCGGCAGCTCTATGGGGTCCTCGGACTGAATGATGGCCATCACGATTTTGCCGATGCTTTTAAGGTCGCGGAAGGCAAGGTAGCGGCTTTCCCATGTGGGCTGGAACTTTGCGTTGAACCGGTACAAGCTCTTCATCTGAAACAGCCAGGACAGGTAATCGAAGCAAAACCGCCGGAGGGAGGTCAGGGCGCGAGGCTCGAGGACGAACGCTTCGGTATTCGACAGCGCGGCGAAGTTCAGGCTCATGAATTGATACCCTTCCGCCTGGAGCTTTCGTGCCGACTGGATCAGCATGAACTCGTTCAACCCGTTCGGCGCCGTGGTCAATCGCCGCATCATATCCAGTGACCAGCCGCCCACGTTACCTACCGGCATGAACGTCAGAAACCCAAGCACACTAGAGCCCCGCGCAGCCACGACGACACGGACATCGGCGTCTTCGGCGTAGGGGAATCTGCCGAGTGTCATCGAAAAGCCGTGCTCGGAGCCGCCATTGACCTGTATCCATTCGCGCGACACATCCAGGGCTCGATCGCGGTAGTTCTGGGGCAAGTCCGACGCAGTATACATGGAGGCCGTGATCCCCAGATTCAGGCAGTGGCGTTCAGCGCGACGGACCTTGCGCTTTAGTTTCGAGACGTCAAAGTCCGGCAGCGGGAGCAGACATTCCTCGCCAATCTTCAGGATTCTGAGACCTAGCTCTCGATAGGCATGGAGATTGTTGCGACTAACTCCCAGGAAGCAGGGCGTCAGCTTACTCGACTCGCAGAAGCTGAGGAAGCGATGGGTCAACTCTTTGATCTGATCCGGCGGTCCGATGGGATCAGCTCCCACCAAGGCTACGTTGCTCCAACACCGATACGACAGGAAAGCCGAGCTGGTTTCGTTAAAGAAGTAGCGTCCGGTTTCGCGCAGCGCGAAGTAGGAGAGCGTGTTGTTTCCATATTCTTGAACAATGGCGCGAGCTTGTGCCCGTTGAGAGGCGGTGGAACGAGACGTGGGCGTGATTGTCATCGTCATTATGGGCAGATGTGGGGCGACAATGGATGCCGACGACGGTGCAACTCGAGAAGTGTGAGGCGAACAGGCTTCAATGTTATCCGCGAAGCGCCTCAGCAACCAGAGCCGGCAGATTGTGGATTTGGGCCAGTATAGCCAACCTTCTGAGCTGCCCAGATGAGCGACCGTGCCCAAATGGTGGGGCCAACCCGGCAGCGCTGGTGCGAATGAGTTCGGGCGGCGACGATGCGGGTTGGTGGAGCGACGCAATCCAAAAACGGACAGGTGGACAGGGCGGGGAAGGCAGCGGCGGATATTAGGTACATCTTCCCCGGCCATGGAAGGCCGGCCACGGTGGTTAAAACCGTGCGGGTCGGTGGAGCTTCGACCGGGCAGGTTGGTGGAGCGGCCGTATGGGGGTTAGTGGGAATGGAGTTCGTGCGGCGACCACGTGGGTCGGTGAAGCGACACAATTTGAAAACCGACAGGTGGCAGAGCGGGCGGACGGCAGGGGCCTTGCGTAGGCAGAGGCGTGCGGAAGGCAGCGGCGGATACAGGTACATCGCCCCGGCCATGGAAGGCCGGGCCACCGTGGGTAGGTCGCGGTTAGGGGCTGGTGGTTAGGGGCTCGGTGGTTAGGCGAGTGTGGTCTTCCCCAGTCCCGGCGGACCGTAGAGCAGCACGTGCGCCGTGGGTTCACACCCCCGTCGGGTTGCGGTGGTTGGAGTCGCGATCTCTTTGCAAGAGGCGACGGCAGGCACTTCGGTGGATTGATGGAACCCTTCTGTTTGTCCGTCTTGCCACTTCGGGGGGAGTGCGACCCCGTTATACTGGCACGAGGAGCGGATGGGCGCGGGCGCGGGGGCACGGAGAAGGCTCGGCGCGAAGTTGCCGTCTGGGCTAAGGCTACATGGAGGGGCGGCTTATGTCTATGCCTGTCGGACCGGGACTTCGGACGATCATTGACTACCTCGACTACTGGGCGACGCGGGAGCCCCGGCGGAAGCTGTACAGCTTCCTTAACCTTCGCGGTGATGAGACGGCTTCCTACGACTATATTGAATGCTCTGAGAGGACGCGCTACCTGGCGGAGTATCTCACGGAAGAGTCAGCCGTTCGGCATGGCGACCGGGTGTTGCTGGTGTATCCTCCCGGACTCGAAGCGATAGTTGCATTCCTGGCATGCGTTCGATTGGGAGCAATTCCGGTGCCGGTTCATCCGCCGTCTCCGCGCGAGTACGAGGCGGGCCGGGCAAAGATGGTGTTCGTGGCGCGCGATTGCGGCGCCAGGACGGTGTTGACCCACAGCTCAATCGTCCGTAGCTGGGACCGGCACAAGAGCGATGGTCTGAGATATGGTGAGTTCCAGAACGGGGGACACGGCAGCGGATATGCCGATGTCAGGGCTAATCTCGTGCCTAGCGAAGATGGCCTGGGTCGACCGACATACGACGTTGCCGGCGGACCATCGCGGCCATTTGCCGACTGTCGGGGAGATGGCCTCGACCGGTTACCGACTAATGGGTCTGAAGTGGGGACGTCGGCCCACTTTAAAAGCAAGGCAAACGATGAGCTCGAATGGATTGCGACCGATGGACTCACGGGACGAGCATCGACAAGGTTTCGCGATAGTCCAGGAGACATCCTCTTCCTTCAATACACCTCCGGTTCGACAACCGCTCCGCGGGGAGTCATAGTTTCTCATCAGAACGTCATCCACAACGGGCGAGTATCGCTCGAGTACATTACGACAGGCGAGGCGGGGGTCTCGTGGCTACCCCAGTACCACGATATGGGATTGATCGGGTACCACCTCTATCCCCTTCTTACGGAGGCGCAACCTACGGCTTCTCGCCCATGGACTTCCTGAGACGACCGGCTTTGTGGCTTCAGACAATCACACGGGTGCGTGCAACTTACGCGTCGTCGCCCAACTTTGGCTTTGAGTACTGCTTGCGAGAGGATAAGCTTCCAGACGAGGATCTCACCGGGATCGACCTTAGCTCTCTGGAAACACTCATGAACGCGGCGGAGCCAGTCCGCGCCGACACCTACGACCGGTTTTTCGAGCGCTTTGCTCCTTACGGTCTGCGGAGGAATGCCCACGTGGTGGCTTATGGGCTGGCTGAGAATACGCTGGCGGTGAGTCATCACGGTAGGCGAAGTATCTCGGTCGACCGGCAGCTCCTTTCAGAGGGGGTCTTACAGGTCGATAGTTCGGGCCACGAGAATGGCACCCATCTTCGGGTAGCGAGCTGCGGCAGGCCCTTGGATGGCGTCGACGTCCGCATCGTAGATACTGTATCGAACGACGAGCTGGGTGCGGGGGAGATTGGCGAGATCTGGGTGGCCGGCTCGAGCAGGTGCCAGGGGTATTGGGGCCGAGAGGCGCTTAGCGAGGAGATCTTCCATAACGCCATCAGCAACCGACTCGAGGACGGCAATGTGTACCTTCGCACCGGGGATGTCGGGTTTATGGAAGGTGGAGAGCTCTTTGTCTGCGGGCGGATAAAGGATCTCATCATCATGCGGGGAGTCAACTATCACCCTCAGGACGTGGAACGGGTGGTGGAAGAGGCGTCTACGGGAGTGCGTGCCGGAGGTGTGGTGGCCTTTGCGGGTTCGGAGGAAAACGAATCCATCGTCGTGGTCGCAGAGGTGCGCAATCCGAGGGAGCTTCCAGATGCCCAGGACGTCATCCATGCGCTGCGCGCTCACCACTTCGCAGAGCCGTATACCATCGTGCTGGCTCGGAAAGACGATCGTCAGGACGACGTCGGGTAAGCCGGCACGCAGTCTCACGAGGCAGCGATGGCTAGACGGCTCGCTTGACGCGCTGGCAACGTATACGAGCGGGGATCAGCGTTCTTCGCATGATGGATCACCAGGGCTCAGAGAGCGGTTCAAGTACTTACTGGAGCCTTACCACCTTAACGGCCGAGAAGATCAAACGCTCGAGGATGTCGGAATCGATTCTCTTGACCTCGTTATGGTGGTCGACGAGATCGAGCGCCTTTTGGTACAGCGTGGGTCTAAAGATCTCGTGGGCGAGATCGATGGCCGCATGCTGCAGCGCCTCAGCGTTGCCCAGTTGTTTTCACTGCTCGACCGACTGGATGGGCCGGCCGGCGAGGATCCGACGCTTCCGATCCTGCTCGATCATCTCAAGCAAGAGCACGACAATTACGAACGTGAGCTCATGCAGTTCGACGCACAGTTGGGTGTCATCGAAGGCGAATGGCCGGTGCAGCAAGCGCGGCGGCCAGAACGCGTGCTGTTGACGGGGCCAACGGGCTTTTTTGGCCCATTCCTCCTGGCGAGCCTGCTCCAGCAGACTCCTTACACGTACTATGCCTTGACGCGAGCGGACGATCCTGAGCTAGGAATGGAGCGCATCAGAGACGCTTTACGTCACGCACGTGTTACGTGGCCGGGGATGGACCGGGACCTCGATCAGCGAGTCCAGGTGGTGTGTGGGGATGTTTCGAGGCGCGACCTGGGCATGAGAACATGCGAGTGGAAAAGCCTGGCCGCTTCGGTGGACACCGTCATCCACAACGCGGCTCTGGTCAACTACTCATTGAATTACAGCGCGCTCAGACCTCACAACGTCGACGGCACGCGCGAACTCCTGCGCCTTTCCCAGACGGGAACGCGGAAGCCGTTCCACTTTATCTCCAGCACGATCATCTTTGGGTGGACAGTGAAGGGCGAGCTGCTGGAAACAGACAACAACGAGGAGATGCTCAACCTGGACTTCGGCTATGCCCAAAGCAAGTGGGTCGCGGAGCAACTAGTTTTTGAGGCGGGAAGGCGCGGACTCCCGATTCACGTGTACCGGCCGTCCTTCGTATCGGCATCAAGCGGCGGAATCGCGAGTGCGCGGGATATCACGGTCCGACTGCTAGCATTCATGATCAACCATGGAATTGGGGTCAATGCACGCAATCAGATCAGCTTTCTTCCAGCTGATATCGCGGCCCACAACATTGCGGCCATATTCGGACGCAGCCGGGGCGGCGACTGCAGCCGGACGGTGCACGTCACGGTCGATGACTTCTACAGCATCATCGACTTTACCCGCACGGTGACGAGCGAGCACGGCTATCCGTTCGTGTACTACGACATTCCCGATTTCGTGACGGAACTGAAGCGCAGATGCGAACGGCACGATCCGTTGTACCCACTTCTGGATTTCGTAACGCGGTCTTATCTCAAGATCGAGCGGATGGAGAGAAAGCGCTACAACAACAGACATTACCGCGAAGCCAGGCAGCAAGCCGGCGGGCGACCGGACCCGACGCTCAGCGAAACCGTCGCGTATCTCATGAAGTATCTCAGCGAGGCTGGTTTGATACATCACGGGCAAGCGGCGAGTACCAGAGTTCTATCTCAGATGGCGTCCGCGGGCTGACCGACTGAGATCGCCAGAGTTGTCCCTTGAGCTGCAGCCGGCAAGCTCAGCTCTGTGGGAACGAGACTGATGCCCTCCGTGATCATCGTCCTGCCTCATTTTGCACATGCACTGCAGTCCAGCTCGAGGCGATGCTGCCTTACAAAGTACTGCACCGGGAACTGTAGGGTACCGAGCCGTTGCGAGAGACGCCAGCGGACGGGGAACATTTTGCTCTGTCTCTTCCTCCTTACGACGCGGCCGGCGTCGCTCCTGAGCATGAAGCAGCCGGGAATCTACATCACGTAACGCCGACAAATCAGGTCTTGACCCGATGTAGGGGTACTCGCAGCCGTGATAGCTCTATGTGGTAGGGCAGGAAGACGCCAGTATTAGCTCGTCGGGACTGTCTCTCACGAAAGCCACATCTAGGTCCTCCTGTCTGTCAGATTCCAAAAACAGGGGGAACGATATGATTCGCTCGATCGCCACGATCGCCGTGCTGGTTGCCGCCGCAGGGGTGGGTAGCGTTGCACATGCAAGCGGTACCGGCCCGAATTGCCTGCCGCCAGCGGTTTCGCACGCTGAGATGACCGCAGCTCGGGGGCACCAGGTTCAACTCCCGGCCAACTGGGCGCAGCAACGTCTGCAGATTGGACACTGCTCTATCCGCGTGGGTCAATTTACAGCCGTGATGGCCACTCAGATGGGAAGCAGCCAGTACCAAACGCTGGGGCGGCTAATCGACAGGTAAACGGCGAGAGCTTTAGCGTTCGCGGAGATAACCACATTCTCGGCTAGCTGCGGGCCGCCGTGACTGATTCTCGATCCGGTCAGGCTGGTGAGCGGGTCTGTGTGGTGTGTCACAGAGACACCCAGCAGCGACGCAGCGGAGATCGACAGATTGTGGTCGTCGGGACGTCCGGGTGCAGAAGGCCTGAACATGATCGTGAGCGGCGCCGATGCGCCTGAGGTAGCCGTGAGTCGTTCAAAGCCATGGGGATTCGTGACCTCGGTCTATGGCACATCGCTGGGGCCATGGAAGGCCGGAAGGACATTCTCCTGAAGGTGACTGCCGCAGCGTGCCACAGCCTGCATCAAAATACGGACGTCACATCTATGGCGACTCGACCTTGATGCGCTTTCCCTTAAAAGTGAAGTGCCCGGGAGGCGATACGGGGTGTCCGGATGGATCTGATACGTTCAACGTTGCCCGCCCGGTGAGGGTTGAGCCATGAAACGTCCCCTTCGCACTTACTTTAACGGTGTTGCTAAGGGTGCCATCTTGACCAAAGTGGAAGTTCAGATACGTAAACCCGAATCCGTGAGTGCCGGAGCTAATCCACTCGCCGAGTCCCGTACCGGACTCGTCCGAGCCGGTGGTGACAAAAACACCGCCGGCAGCGAAGCAAGCTATGGCTCGAAATGTCGGTGACTGACCCGTCTGTGTGGGCGTCAACAGCCAGGCTCCACGTACAGTTGCCTGTGCCGCGTCCACAGAGGTTGTATCTGGTCCAAGCACCGCCTCCAGGCCAAGTGCTGCTCCGCCTACAGTTGCGAGAGCTTGACGTCGGTTCATGTTTTTTGCCACTCCAGCACTCCTACTGTTTCGTTCCGCAGTGGTTGCTCGCTTAAAAAACTATCTCGCTTAGTACAATAGTCACACTTTCAGCAGTAGTTATCAACCCGCTCTTACAGTACCTACCTGGTGATCCAATGGATCGCAGCAAGCCCGAACGCCGGGGTACCAAGCTGTCGAGGGGAATAGGTATATTGGCGGCCAGCCACGAGAGATCTTGGCGTTACGGCGAGGTTCCTCGAACAGGAGGCAGACTGCTTGCAGAGGCGCGCCCCCTCAGGGGCAGATCATCGCAATGACGACGGGGAGGTTGTCTCGGGGCTAGAAACGATCGCCTACCAATGGAAGAACCTCTATGCGGAGCCCTCGCTTGCCCTGTTCTGTCCAGCCCGGGTGGGTGTGGCATCAGTGTTGACCTCTTGTGGTGACGGCTTGCTCACGTCCTAAGGCCTACGGGTGTATGTGAAACACCTGCCCGATAATCAGCTTGTCGAGGGCGTCGGCAGGGCCGTTGGCGTCCGGGGATTGGTTGAGGTTCACGAGGACGACCACCGTCGCATGCAGTTTCGGATCGAACGCCACGAACGAGTTGTAGCCGGGAATTGACCCGGTGTGTCCGAGGAACCCGAAGAAATTGGCGATCCCGAGACCGTACCCGAGCTTGTTCGTGCCCGTAGTCGTGGCGACAAACTCGAGTCTCTTTCGCTGCATGCCGGCGCCAAGCAAGCCGTGGCCGGTGGCGAGAGCGGGGCCATAGCGAAGCAGGTCCTTCACCGTCGACACGGCGCCGCCGGCCGCCCAGGTCCATGAGGGGCTGGCATTTGTGACGTCCCACGGGTTGCCGGCGGACCAGTCGGCCCAGGCGGCTGCCTTTCCGGTTAGGGGAGGAGAGGTGAGACTGTCGACGTTGCTGATGAACTGATAACCGTGAGCGTACGGAAGCGGCATAGCCGGAGTGGCCGGCAGGCTGGTGTCTGTCATTCCGAGCGGTCGGAAGATACGCCGACGGAATTCGTACGTCAGGGTGTGATGCGTAAGTTTTTGCACGATGAGACCAAGGAGGATGTAGTTGGTGTTGGAATAGTGGTAGCCCTTGCCGGGCGCGAAGTACGGCGAGTGGGCGAACGCGATGTGCAGCAGCTCCCAGGGAGTCCAGTGCCGGGCCGGGTTACGGTCCAACTCCTGGTTGAAGGACAAGGCCTCGGAGTAGTTATAGAGGCCACTAGTCATCTGCAGAAGCTGATGAATGGTTATATGCCGACCATTAGGAACGCCGGAAATGTACCTGGATACGGGCGATTGCAGGGAGAGGCGCCGCCCCTGAGCTAGCTGAAGAATCACGGTCGCCGTAAACGTTTTGGTAATGCTGCCAATTCGCATGTGGTCGCCAAGCCTGAGGGCCGCACCGGTCGTGAGTTTCGCGGATCCCAAACGTGTAACCCACGTACCGGATTGTGGGGTTCTGATAGCGACGATGGCTCCGGGCATGCGCATGCGCTGCATGGTCGCGATGATGTCAGGCTGGAGCTTATGCACGTAGGTTGGGACGCTGCTAGAGGGAGACGGGCCCCCGGTGGGGGCGGCCGCGGATGCGACGCCGCCGGCGGACACCGAAACCAACAGAAGTGCAGCCAGACAAAGACGCCGGGGATACCTTGAGCGGGTCCGAACTTTCAACGATGAACCGAAAGTATTCATAGGTCATTCCCTCCCACACGAATGTTGCTAGAACGCGATGAAGCTACTGCATACAGCTTGTCACAGTCGGTAGACGCGCGGCAAAGAGTACTCGAGGGAGGACTTTGCATCCTGTTCTGATCCGGACCGCTCAGTCTTGGTCAGCAGCCGATATCGGACGACTGTCTTCGTGAACCAGGGGCTGGAAGGGCAGTCTACCTCAACAAGCTCCGAGAAGCAGGTCCGGCGCACGTGGTTCTTTGACTTGTTTCACAAACGGATGTAGCATGGCACTATTGACGAATGCGCCCGTTGTTCCGTGTGACGACCAAAACGGGCTAAGGCGAACGGTGCGGCTACTGCCGTGATTCTTGATTTTTGCCGTTCAGGAGTGACAAATGATGAGCTACACGTACGTGAACCGGGTGACTCGGCTGTGCTTCGCAATCCTAGCCGTGATGTTTGCGACAACGGCGATATCAATGAGCGCCCAAGGTAGTCAGCCGCCGAAGCTGCCTTCGTTTTCGATGCACGCGGTCGGTTCTGCCTCGGCTACAGCTCGCTATGTGCCTTATGGCGTGAACGACAGTGGGATGGTCGCGGGAACCGATGTCTCCGGTTCTATCGCCCAAGGTTTTTGGTTCATCAAGGGCAAAGTTCACGCCGCGAACCCACCGGCCGGCGAGATGGGAGCAAGCATTCTCGCACTCAATGGTGCGGATATGGTTGCGGCGCAAGCCTGCGCGAACGCCGCCTGTGCCGCATCTGCTGCCTTTACCGGACAGATCCGGGGTACTCGTGTGCACTGGATAAGGCTCCCGCTCCCCAAGGGCCCGGGTCTCTGCGGTCAAAACGGCTGCAGCTCCAGCGCAGACGCGATCAGCTCCAACGGTGACCTCGCGGGACAGGTCGGACTGCAAGCTGTCCGCTGGATTCGCGCGTCAGACGGCCATTTCACCGCTACCCGTCTGGCATACACGGACGCAACACGATTCACAAGCTCGATTGGTCTGGCAGTGGATTCCTTCGGCGACGTCGCGGGAACGGAGTCGAACGGCCTCAGCAGCATCGGCGTCTTCTGGCCGCGACATGGATCACCTGTGGTTCTCAACGACTTCTGCTCGTCGGGGCTGGTGCGAGGGGGAGCAACATTTTCCGAGCCCTACGGAATGACAACGGCGGGAAGCAATTCAAAGCGAGCCGTGACCGTCGTAGGAAGTTGTTTTCTCACTTCGCCGCCGCCACAACCCAACGGCAATGGTCCTGCGCTGTGGACGATACGGGTAAACGGGCCATCTTCTCTGGTCGCGTCAACGGCCCGACTCGACGCAAACCCGGGCTCGGACGGCGGGCAGGCAGGGGCAATCAATCAGCGCAAATGGATCGCCGGCAACGAAGGTGATGCTGCCTCGACCGCAACGCTCTGGATTCAGCGACATCCTCACCCGCTCTCCGATCTCATAACGCCAAATTCGAGCTGGGTCATTGGATCGGTACACGTGTTGAGCGAGAAGGGCCGAATGGCTTTTGTCGCAAGTCGAGGAGGTTTGAGTCGAACCTTCTTACTTAGCCCTCGCTGAAACCGCCGAACGTTCAGCTACTGCTCCGAGTTAAGTGGCATGCCGATGTGGTACCCAGTTGGCCGTTGAGGTACGGCATGAAAAAGTAGTTGTCAGTTGTCAGTCATCGACATGATTACCGACACCACGAAGCACGAAAGGAGAGCTGGTGGTTTCGAGACGCTACACCTTGCTTCGCCAGCATTATGCGACCGCCGACATCGCCGGGCGTCATAAATGTCGCCCCTTGTATGTTCGAGTATCACCGCTGATCAGCGCGATTAGCAGTGGTGGGAGGTGGGTGAGTGGCCGAGGGGAATCGCACCCCCCGGCTCTCGCAGAACCGGACTTGAACCTCTCAGCTCATCCGGCTCCCATTACCCAGCCGCCGGTCTCGCGCCTACCCGCCAATGTGCAAAGAGTGCTGGTTCACGTCTTCCGACGCGGATCAGGAACTTCCATGCCCGATGTGGGCGTTGCTTCAACCGCTTGTATTTCCTTTGGGCCCATCGCACCAAATAGGCGTTGATGCGGGTGAGAAGTTGCCGCAACTCGGACGGGATGTAGCGTCCGTAGTAGTTGATCCAGCCTTGCACGACGGGGTTTATGCGTCGTGCCATATCGCTCAGTGAATCGCCACTCCAAAACTGAAGTTTCCAGTGACGGATCTCTTGTCCGATTCGCTCGCGAGCCCGATCGCTGATTGCCGGGGTAAAGTTGACAAATCGTCCTAGCGGTCCTTTAGAGGAGCGGGGACGGAACGTGTACCCTAGGAAGTCAAACCTTTGGTGCTCATAGGAGCCCCTTCGATTGGCATCCTTACAGTACACAATTCGAGTCTTCGCCTCGTTCACTTCCAACTTGCAGCGCCCGAGTTGCTCGATAATCTTCCTCAGAACATGCCGCGCCTGGCGCTCACTTTTACAGTGCACAACCACGTCATCACAATATCGCTCGAACCCGACGGCAGGGAATTCCCGGGCCATCCAGGCATCGAACGCATAGTGCATGAACAGGTTGGCCAGTAATGGAGAGATCGCTGAACCTTGCGGGCTGCCATGGTGTCGTTCGACCAAGGTGCCATCCTTCTCCTGCAGCGGCGCCTTTAGCCAACGCTCTACATAGAGATGGATCCACTTCTGGTCCGTATGACGCCGTACTGCCCACATGATGAGCTCATGGTCTAGGGTGTCGAAGAACGCTTTGATGTCTAGATCGATCACCCAGTCATTCCGCCAACACCGCTCCCGACAGACCCCCACTGCCTGCAGTGGCGAGCGCTTCGGCCGGTAGCCATACGAGTCCGCGTGAAACATTGGTTCCACCAGCGGTTCCAAGTACATCTTCGCCACCGTCTGAGCGACCCGATCTGCCACAGTGGGCACCCCGAGAAGTCTAACCCCTTGCCCATCATGCTTCGGGATCTCCACCATTCGAACCGCAGGCGGGAAGTAGCTTCCTGAGCTCATCCGATTCCAGAGCTTGTACAGATTCCCTTTTGGGTTCCGTTCAAACTCCTCGATGGACTCGCCGTCTACACCCGCGGCTCCTTGTTTGGCCTTCACCTTCTGATACGCTTCCCATACGACCCGTTTGGAGATCGCGTATGGCTTCGACTCGCTCACCGGCTCCTCCCGCCTTGCGGTTGGTCAGCAACCAAGTCCGGGTAATCCGCCTCCTTCGCTCCGCCCGCGTTACTGGGCTTCATCACTACTACGAGGCAGTCCGCCCCTATGCCCCGCATCGGTACTCTAATCCTCACGGGTTCGTCCGCTCGGATATCTCCCTTAGCATCGAGGCACAGGTTCTCACGTTCCATGCAGAAGCCAAAGTCAGGCTCGCGCCACCTCCACGCCGGATACCGTCTGGCAGTAAGCAGGTTTCCCCCAGACTCATCCCGGAGTGACCTACTTCCCCGGTTTTGATATCGGTTAAGGACGTTTCGACGCCTAACAAGTGGTTCGCTGTTGCTCGCCTTCCTGACTCTCACCTGACGAGCTCTTTTGGCTCGCCTTTTCCGCAACGCTCACCACCCCGGCTCTTTACCGACGCAGCTTGCGGTGGTTTGAAGCCTCCCCCTGCAGGGCGGCTCCGGAGGACCTACCTCCATCTTCTGCACAGCATTGCTTACAGACTCTTCATCTACTCCATGAAGTCTCCTCTCGCATTCGTGACACACGCAGGCCGTTCGCCCCTTGGTTCCTAGAAACCGTCTGTAGTACGGCCGCTACTCTCCCTGTGCTCATGGAGAAGAACCGGTCGGGACACGGGATGGATGTGACAGAGCCTTGGATCCAGAGGCACATTGAGGTCCTGACCGCTGAGCGCAGGCAGCTGGATCGCGAGATCGAAGCGGTGGTGAGAGCCAACCCAGCTTGGCAGGAGAATGACCGGTTGCTGAGGAGCATAAAGGGAATCGGCCCAGTCACCTCGGCTGCCATCATTGCCTACCTCCCCGAGATCGGGACACTTCCGCACAAGAAGCTGGCGGCACTGGTGGGCGTGGCCCCCTTCGCCGCCGACAGTGGGAATCGATCAGGGGTTCGCTTTATCCGCGGAGGCAGGGGCAGGGTCCGACACGCCTTCTACATGGCAGCGCTTTCGGCCTGTCGTGCCGAGGGTCCGGTCAAGTCCTTCTATCGCCGGCTACTGGATACGGGAAAGAAGCCCAAAAAAGTGGCTCAGGTGGCCTGTATGCATAAGCTGCTTCGGATCGCCAACGCGGTCGTGCGTGACGGCCAACTTCGTGGGACCCTGACTGGCGAAATCTAGCAGCCGCCGCTCATGTCATGGACCGCCCCGAGTCTGAACCACGACCTCAATCCTCAGACGCAGCACCCGCTTGTGTGAAAGAGGTGGGGGGTCTGGGGGGAGGTGCCCCCCAGGAACCGCTGAGCCCAGAGTTCACAGCAGCGAGTCGAAGGGGTCTCACAACCAGTGGTCGCGATTTCGTAGGAACTGGTGCTTCCGACGAAGGCCATATGGAGGCCTAAATTTGACTTCCTAACACAGTTACTACCGGTCCAAGCCACATCGCGGGGCGTCATTGATGTCGCGCTACGTTGCCAAGTAGTTTCATTCCAGGCGACCGCGAGCGCACGGGCGGTGGAAAGAAAGGATTGGGTATGATGTAACCTGACGTCGTCACGTCGGGGCAAAGCGCGTCAGCGGTGCAGAGCACGGGGCCGGCCCTCGTACCCCCAACGAATGCGCGCTTTGGCCCATCTATACTAGTGAGCAACGAGCACGCGCGAATCGGAGAGAGCCCTTGAAGACAGTTCATCATCAAAGAAATCCTATTTCTCGTACCACGATTTTCGGAGTGCTTTCGATCACCTCCGTTTTCTTTGCTTCATTAGCTGTTGGGAGCAGCGGGATGGCCCTAGCGGCCCGGGCGAACCGTCTCGCCGGAACGTCATTTCAGCTTAGGGCTAACGGAAATGCCCAGCCGCGCTCATTGGCGAGCCAGACGAGAACTTCCCGCTTTCCGGGCAGTTTACGGCGAGCGATCACGCGAACGCTGGGGCCGGCCGTGTCGGGAGATGCGCAGACATTCCGGCGCATCCATGGTGGGTTCGCAACCCACCAGAGCGTCCAGGGGCTACGAGCGACGTTCCGGCAAAACGGTGTTCGACTACGGTCGCCGGATGCCGCAAAGCCGTGGTCGATCAACGCGCAACCGCAGGCTTTCGGGCGAACTCGGCTCAAACAGCTGGGACAGGTCCAACCGCAAACAAATGGACCACGGATTGACTACCCGTTTCATGGAATGACCGAATGGTACCGGACACTCTCGAATGGGCTGGAACAAGGCTTCACGGTCAGACAGCGGCCGAGCGGAATAGGGACAGTTCCGCTGTCGATAGAGATTGCAGTGCGGAGCAGCCTCCAGATGACCTCCGTAGCAGGAGGCGAGATCAATTTCTCTCGAGGTGGATGGTCAGTCGCTCATTACGGCGGGCTCAAGGTCGTCGACGCACAGGGAAGGAAGGTCCCAGCGAGGCTTGCCGTCCGCGGCCGAACCATCAGGATCATGGTCGACGACCGAAAGGCCCAGTACCCGCTCCGTGTCGACCCATATGTCCTAACAAACGACCTGACCGCATCCGACGGGAAGGCCGGTGACTATTTCGGGTATGCGGTGGCTCTCAGCTCAGACGCCAGTGTCGCGCTGGTGGGGGCTCCCTTTCGGACGATCAACAAGGCTCGCGGCGCCGGCGCAGCCTACGTCTTTACTCGCGGGCCGTCCGGCTACACGCAGGCGGCCGAGGTGGTGCCTACGGACGGCTCGGCCGGAGATGGATTCGGGTTCTCGGTTGCGTTAAGCGCAGACGGCACCGTGGCGCTCATCGGGGCTGAGTCGCACACGGTCAAGAAGGCCTCACAGGCTGGAGCTGCATACGTTTTCACCGGGAGCGGATCAACCTACACCCAGGAGGCCGAGCTGAAGGCGTCGGGAGGCGCGTCCGGCGACGCTTTTGGATATTCGGTCGCTTTGGCGGCGGACGGAAGCACCGCTTTCATCGGAGCGCCGGGGAGGCAGGACGGGGGGGCGGCCTACGTCTTTAGTCATGTCGGATCGACCTACAAACAGAGCCAACAACTGACAGATCCAGGGGCTGTTACGGGTGACGGTTTTGGCTCTTCAGTCGCGGTCAGCACCGACGGCAGCACTTTGCTGGCGGGATCTCCCTACTCCACGGTCAACGGCAGTCAGACGGGTGCAGCATTCGTGTTCAGCCGAACCGGCTCGGCGTACACGCAGATCGCGGAGCTGTCGCCAACGGACGGGATGGACTCCGACGGCTTCGGGTCAGCGGTCGCGCTTAGCGCCGACGGCAGCACCGCACTGGTGACGGCCCCTTTCCATAGCGCGAGCAGCGGGCCAGCTCAGGGAGCGGCATATGTCTTTCTATTGAGCGCAGGCAGTTACGCGCAGACCGCGGAACTGACGGCCGCAGATGGAGCGGAGGTTGATAATTTTGGATCCTCTGCTGCATTGAGCGCTGACGGTACCATCGCTTTGATTGGATCTCCACTGCATGCCATAAACAACGTTTCGGGTGAGGGGGCCGCCTACGTCTTCAGCCAGGAGAACGGCAGCTACGTGCAGACGGTGGAGCTGACGCCACCGACCGGCGCAGAGGGAGATGGAACGGGTAGCTCGGTAGCGGTAAGCGCCGACGGAAAAGCAGCCATGGTCGGAGCGCCTTATCACCTGGCTTCCGGCAATCGAGGCGGCACGGTGTACGATTTTGTCAACCTAGCCCCAACGACGACTTCAGTGTCGCGGGTTTCCGGCCCTCGGCGCCCGAAATACGGTAACTTACTCACATTCAGGGCGACCGTGTCGCCAGCGTCTGGGCCATCGGGTTCGGTGACACTTTGGGACGGAGTGCCGGGCGTCCGAGGAAGCGTTAACCTAGGCAGCTCGACTCTAGTGGGCGGAACAGCGACTATAGCAACACGCCTGGTCAATGCCGGCAACCGCCAGGTATATGCCGCCTACAGTGGTGATTCGGTATTTGCCGGAAGCCAGGGCTTTGTCAATCAAACCGTTTCGCCAGTGGCTCTCACGATCGCAGCGGACAGTCAGGTGGCGGCCTATGGGGGCAAGATGCCGGCATTCACGTTTTCCGCCAGCGGCTTCGTCAACGGAGACACCGCGGCCTCATTCACGACCCAACCAACTTGTCTCCCGTCGGCGAGCGAGGACAAGTCGGGCCGGGACTTGAGCCCCGCGGGGAGCTATCCCATTACATGCAGCGGAGCGATAGATACGAACTACGTGATCAGCTACAGAGCCGGGACACTGTCAGTGTCCCCAGGATCTCTTACTATCACGGCAAGCAGCCCGCGCACCGTCTATGGTCGTGCCATCCCTCAGATCAAAGCGATCTACGAGGGTCTGGCCAGCTCGGACAAGGCGCCAACAACACCGCCGGTATGTACTTCGACCGCGAAGGCGCATGACGGCGTCGGCACGTACCCAACCGCGTGCTCAGGGGCAAGTGACAGCAATTATGTCATTACTTATCAGGAGGGTCTGCTCCGGATTACTCCGGCCCGGCTCAAGATACAGGCGAACAGCTTCTCCGTGACCTATGGACATCATCTACACCGCCTCACCTGGCGTGCGAAGTTCGTGAACGGGGACACACCGTCCGCGCTCACGAAGAAGCCAAAGTGCACCAGTAAGGTGCAGATTGATACTAATCGCATTGTGCTGGGGCCGTCGGGCAGGTACCGTATCTCCTGCTCAGGCGCAGTGGATCCGAACTACGCGATCCGTTATGCAGCAGGCAGGCTTACCGTCGCCCTAGCCAAGGTCGGCATTAAATACACCGGCGCGAGGACTGTACACGTGGGCTCGGAGGCCACGTTCTCCGCGCATCTCTTCACCGATGCGGGGAAGCCGGTGGTCGGCCGAAGCATCGTCTTCAGATTAGGAACGGGGGCGGCAGAACAACGATGCACAACCGCGGCGAGCGATGCCAAGGGTAACGCCAGCTGTACGATACCTGGTATCCAGCAAGCTACCGGGTCGACCCCGATCCGTATGCGCTTCGCCGGAGATCCCGCCGGTCCCACCCACGATTTTGCCCCGGCATCTACAAGCTTTGCCGTGACGGTAAAGAACTAGCAATCTTGCGACGATTCAGCGAGGGGAGGACGCACAGCGCGCCCTCCCCTCATGCCTAGCGACGAGGGCCCTTCGAACCCGCGATCACGCGACCAGGCAACGCGGACGAACCTCAGCAGAGAGTCATCACGAGCAGCACGACGGGTCGCAGCATGGTTCTTGGGTCGCGGCGACGGGCATTTCCCGGGAAGGGGTGACAGCGTCAGGAGATGGTTTCCTGGCCCGCACAAAGGCGCTGGCTACGCGTCCATCGGCATCTTTCCAATCGCCCGGCAGTGCTTCAGGACCAAAGCCGGACTCGGCCACAGTGTACCGACGCGTGATCTCAATGCCAACGTCCTCGAACCCCGCGGCCCGCAGGAGCCGGCCGTATTCGTCAATGTCGAGGGCTCCAGCGAGACAGCCGACCCAGGCCTCCATATTACTTCGAAGATCGGGTGGAATCGGTCCGTCTGACACAACATCGGCCACTGCGAAGCGGCCGCCGGGTTTCAGGACTCGAAAGGCATCCCGCAGTACCAATGACTTATCCGCGGCAAGATTGATAACGCAATTGCTGATTACAACATCTACGGACTCGTTGGGAAGAGGGACCTCTTCAATGCGCCCTTTGAGAAACGCGACGTTATGCAGACCGGACTTGGCTTTATTCTCAAGGGCCAGTTTCAGCATTTCGTCGGTCATGTCGACACCATAGGCAAAGCCTTCCGGCCCGACCCGCTGAGCGCTCAACAGCACATCGATGCCTCCGCCCGACCCAAGGTCGAGGACGGTCTCGCCCTCATGCAGATCGATGAGGGCAGTTGGGTTTCCACAGCCAAGCGAGGCGATGACAGCGCGCTCGGGGAGTGCCGACGTCTCGTCGGGGTCGTAGAGGTTGCTGGTGACGGGATCGGTCGCGTCTCCCGAGCAGCAGGGCTTGCTGCCGGAACGTGCTTCCTGGGCGGCACGCGCATATCGATCGCGAACCTTCTCGGCAATGGTAGAGTTTGTATCCATGACTTCCTTTCTTATATCGACAAATATCAATGGAGTTTGATAAAAAAAGCCTATTGCAGCTGGGCGAGGACGATCAGAGTTCTTCTGCCATCTTCTGACGGCCAGTAGTAGGCCCAGAGGCCGCGTTTCTCGGTGTGGATCAGGCCGGCCTCGCGAAGGATCTTCAGGTGATGGCTGATGGTCGGCTGGTTCTGGGAGAACTGGTCGGTGATGTCGCACACACAGATAGGGCCAGATTGCTGAGCGAGTAGGTCAAGCATGCGAAGGCGGGTAGGGTCGGCGACGGCGCGCAAGGTTTCGGCAAGCCGGTCGGTTTGAGCAGATGACAGGCTTGGCGGTGTGACAGGCGAGCAGCACGGCTCGTTCTTCCGCCTAGCCGGCATGTCTATAGTCGACGTTCTTGATTCCATACGTCTACTATAGGGGATACATCGATGGATGTCAATTAGTTGTCAGTTTTCAGTTTTCAGTTTCAGTTTCAGGCGACCACAATTGTCCGGGCCATGGAATAGTTGGTTACGCTAGTGGTCACGGGTGTCGTCGTGGAGGATTCCTATGCCATCTACGAATCACCAACTCCTAGGACCCGCTCCCGGTTCGGTCGAAGGGATGCTACCGACTGCCTCAAGAGGAGGTGCGGCTGCACCTCGGAGACGATTAGCTCCCGAGATTCATCGACCATCCTCAGGCACAGCGCTCGCATGGCTTCTCTCACCAAGCGACTCAATGGCTGACGAATCGTCGTGAGCGTCGGTTCGATCCAGGTCCCCGGGTCTATGCCGTCGAAGCCAACAATCGACAGGTCTTCCGGGAGCCGCCATCCCAAAGCATTAAGTCCATAGATCAGGCTGATAGCCATCTCGTCATTCGCCGATACGAGCGCGGTCGGTCGATCCTGCGCCGGCAGGTCGCTTAGCAGGCGCGCAACCTTTTCGCCAGAGGCGCGGTTGTAATCTCCCCAGAACGTCCAGGCCGGCTCATATCTGACATGTTCCATCGTTAACGCTTCTTGGAACGCATGGTAACGCTGGTCGGCAGTGCTCGACGTCCGCAGGCCCCGAATGTAGCCGATCTTCGTGTGGCCGGAGCGGCACAAATGTTGTACTGCCTGGATCGTTCCGGCTCTCCCGTCAACGGCAACGCAGTCGAGCCCGTCGACGGCCCGATCGACGCAAACGATCGGGCAGGCACTATGTGAGCGGTGCACCTCAACAATCTTGCCCGACGGCGCTGCACTCGTCGACACCAGCAGAATACCGTGGGCACGCCCGTCAGAGAACCGTCGCAACAATGCAAGCTCCTCCGAGGTATGCCCATCGGAATTCGCGATCAGGAGCTCGGCACCTATCCGCTGGCACTCGCGCTCGAACTCGAATGCCAACTCCGAAAAGAACGCCCTCGAATTGGGGATGACGAGGGCAATGCGACGGTCGCGAAGCTGCGCGTGAAGCTGTCGCACCTGTTCGCGAGCCTCCAAGACCCGATGCCGGATAGCCTGGGAGACGCTCTTTCCGCTACCTAGCGCCCGGCACACCGTGGCGATGGAGAGGTCGGCGGCAATAGCAATTTCTTCCTGAGTGATCTGCTCTCGGTTCTTTGCCATTTCAGGAATTCCTATCTTCGAGCCATCCGCAGACCTCTCTCGTTGGGCCGCAGTATCCAGATACGAAGGCTTGATCGGTTCCGGGTTCACCATCTTCTTATATACTCGGCGTCGGCTCGAGTAAGACTACCCTCAACCGCTTGTTCGTGTATGCGGAAATTGCAGTCGATTGACGAGGTCCAGTAGGCCGATCAATATGAAAAACGTGACCTGGACCCCGTAGCGACCAGGTGCGCCCATTTTCAGGCAAAAGTCGACCTCGTGAAAAACAGACATGTGTTGCGAAAGGTGTAGGGCTGCGACTACCTTTGATGGTGAATGCAACGCTTAGCTCGCATGTGGCCGGCAAAGAGCACCGAGCGAGTGATCGCCGTGGCTAGAGTCGTCGTAGTCGGCAGTATCAACATGGATGCCGTCGTTCGTGCGGGCAGACTACCCGTTCCGGGGGAAACGGTAACTGGGACATCTTTCGGGTACTTCCCGGGAGGCAAGGGGGCCAATGAAGCGGTCGCAGCGTCGCTGGTAGGAGCCGACGCCCTCATGGTGGGATGTATCGGCGACGACCAGTCCGGGGTAGCACTACGCGCCTTCCTCGACTCGAACGGGGTCGACGCGAGTCACGTGCGTATGGTGTCTGCTGAAACCAGCGGGACAGCCGTGATTGTCGTGGACGATACGGGCGAGAACCAGATCGTGATTGTGGCGGGGGCTAACGACCAGGTCACGGTTGACGACGTGGCCGGCGTCGATGTTTGCCGGGGCGACGTCTTGCTCACTCAGTTTGAGATTCCGACCGCCGCGGTTTTTGCCGCCCTGCGCCGCGCACGAGACCGGGGTGCGATCGCTGTACTCAATCCGGCACCGGCTATCCCGGTACCGCCCGAGATCTTCTCACTCGCGGACGTTATCGTCCTCAACGAAACGGAGCTGAGCATGATCTCAGGGCTGGCGCTGTCGGTCGACGCCACGGACCGCGAGATCGCCCCGGCACTGGACTCGCTCTCCCGGTTGCGCCCTGAGGGCGTGACCATCCTCACGACAGGAGCTCGCGGCGGCACGGTGCGTTCGGGGTCATCAACGTATTCGTTCGCTGGGAGGCGGGTTCAGGCGGCTGACTCAACCGGCGCCGGGGACTGCTTTGTCGGCACTCTGGCCGCGCGTTTAGCGATGTGCGACGAACTAGAGAAGGCTGTTCTCTACGCAAACGCCGCGGCCTCGATCTGCGTGCAACGATCGGGCGCGGGACCCTCGATGCCCGTTCACGCCGAGGTGCTCGCGGCCCTCGAGTCAGACTCCGCGGCGCTCGTTAGAAGCTGACCTACATAAGACTTCAAATGCCGCGGCTGCAGCACACAACACATTCACTTCACACCGGTAAGAAAGGAGACCGAATCGCAGAAGGACCGAGCTTGCCGCACCAATTGCTTATCGATATTTCGTGAGGTTCACTATGTTTAAGTTCTCCGCAAGACTCGTCATACAACTCGCCGCCGTCGCAGCGCTTCTCGTCACAGCTTGGTCGGGCAGCGTCACGTCCGCATCATCGAAGAAGGTGCTGACGGTTGCTGTGTGGTCCAACTGGAACTTCGTTCAAACGGCCGCAAACGCATATATGAAGACGCACAAGAACGTTCAGATCAACATCTCAGCCATTCCGGGCGAGCAGTATTTCACCAGTCTGCCGCGGACCCTGCCGAACGGGGGAGCGGACATCACCGTCCTCGAGGTCACGGGTACCGGCAGCTACCAGGCCCTTGCTCACGAGCACGCTCTCGTCAACCTGCGCGGGACCTGGGACAAGATGCACCTCGACAAAGTCACGCCAAAGGCGGTCACGAAGAGCTACACGTCCGGTGGTGGCGCTCGTTACGCGGTTAACATCGACGAGACAATCCTGCCGCTGGTGTACTACAACAAATCGCTTTTCAAAAAGCTGAAGATCAAAGACCCTAAAGGGCACCGAGTCAGCCTGAGCCAATTCCAAGCGATCTCGAACAAGTTGAAAGCGTCGGGTCATATTGCAGCCACGTCCGCGTGGACCACCGACTCCCATCACATTTTCCAGCAGTATCTTCTCAGCTCATGCGGCAAGACGATGTACTACAAGCTGGCGAAGAGCTGGAAGAAGAATGGTCCGAAGGTGAAGTGGACCAGCCCGTGCGTCGTCAGGGGCCTCGCTGCGGAGAGGGCCTTGACCAAGAAGGGCGACTTCGGGGCGAACCCACTCATCGGATATGATGTCGCCAGCGCGGACTTCCTCGCACAAAAGTCGGGGATGTTCATGACCGGCATGTGGGCGGTTCCATCATTGCAGACCGGCGCGAAGTTCAAGTGGGACTGGTTCCTGATGCCACCTCCGCCAGGGGGTAGGCCGACCAACTGGCTGCTTTACTCGGCGGACGGCCTAGGAGTTAACTCTCACAGCAAGAACCGGACGTTGGCCGAGAACTTTCTGTCCACGATGATGACGAGAGGATTCCAAAGCTCTTTGTTGACGCAGGGTAGGCCGCCCAGCCGGACAGATATTTCCGTGCCTCGGAACGCCAGCCCGCAGCTCGTAGCCATGGTCAAGTCAGAAAAGACGCTGGGAACGGCGACACATTTCATCGGAATACTCGCACCAGCCGACTTCCAGAACACCGTAGTTACCGGAACGCAGGAAATGATTCTCGGGACTCTGAGCCCTGCCGGCCTCGCTAAACAACTGCAAACACTCGCGGTGAAGCTGCGAAAAAGCTAGCAGTTTGACAGATTCGAAGGTTACACGCGGTCCGGCCGTCCTCTCGACGCCGTGAGAACGGCTGAGTCCGGGACAAAGGTTACGCAACGAGCGGTCGCGCTCCGGCCCAGGCTCGCCTGGCCGGGGCGCTCTCGCCGATCCCGACACGGAATGTGGTGGATCTGGCTCTTGCCCGCGGCGGGGCTTACCGGACTGTTCACCATTTACCCAGCACTCGAGTCTGCCCGGGTGTCTTTTTTCGACTGGGCGGGCTACGGGCCGCAAAAGTACGTGGGCACGGCGAACTACCAGACGCTGTTCAGTGACCCGGTCTTCACACAAGCCTTGCAAAATACCGTGTCATTTGCGGTAGTTACGGCACTGGGCACAGTGGGTATAGGGACGGCCATCGCCCTTCTGATCAACTTCAAACTGCCCCTGTCGCGGCTGCTCAAAGCCGTTATATTTCTGCCAGTAATCCTGCCGATCGTGTTCACGGGGCTTGTCTGGGTTTTTGGGCTCGACACCGATCTGGGCTGGATCAACACGTTCCTCAACTCGCTGCACCCCGGTCTCGGCCAGGGGTGGCTATCTAATCCGGCCTTGGTCATGTGGACCATTGAATTCGTCACAATTCTGCAGTTCGCCGGATTGCCAATGATCATAATTCTGGCCGCGCTGGAGGACGTTCCGCGGGAGATTCACGAAGCGGCGCTAGTCGAGGGGGCAGGCGGCGTACGAAGAGCGCTCCACATTTCTCTGCCGTACATCAAGGACGTAATCCTCACCATGCTGCTACTTCAGTTGATGTACGGGTTCAAGGTGTTCGACCAGGTCTTTGTCATGACGAGCGGAGGCCCGGGGAATGCCTCGCAGGTCATGAGCACGTACGTGTACAACGAGGCCTTCACGCTCCAGCACTTTGGCCTTGGCGCCGCCGGAGCGGTGACCACATCTTTGTTGGTCATCGCCGTGTCGATGGCATACTTGTCGGTGTTTCGGACAGGAAAGATTGAGAGGGTTTGATGTGAGTTTTCAGTTGTCAGTTGTCAGTTGTCGTTTTTCGCTCGAGTTGAGGGCATAACGCGTTGTTAGCTTTCTGCTGGTGGTTTTCGGCAGTCGCTTTTCTTTTTTCAGTTTGCCGACCGTGAGTATTCGGAGTGGGACTTCTGTCCCAGTTAAGAGGGCGGTCGGGGGACTGGGGCGTGGCGTTGCCTTGGCGCTGGTCATCTTTTGGGCGCTTCTGGCGATTTCTCCGGTGTTTATCGCTCTTCTATCTTCATTCAAAAGTGACACACAGCTGGTTATCGATCCTATTGGGTGGCCCAATCCCTGGCAGTGGGGCAACTACGCGCTGGCGTGGAACGGCCCTCAGTTCGGCGAACCTTTCTGGCAACTGGCTGAAAACAGCATCGTGGCGACATTCGTCGGCATCACACTCGGACTCGGCTCCGGAACACTGGCCGCGTACGCGATCGCGCGTGGGCAGGGTAGGTTCTTCGCCGTGGCCAATCGTTACTTTGTGCTCCTTATCACGGTTCCGGCGGTTGTGACGTGGGTTCCCTTGTTTTCATTGGTACAGAGGATGGGGATGTTGAGCAACCCGGCGGCGCTCGGTCTGATCTACGCCGCGCTAACTATACCGATGGCGGCAGTGCTGATGCGGGCATACTTCACGAGCTTTCCGCTAGATCTCATCGACGCCGCTCGGATGGACGGCGCGAGCGAGTGGCGAGCATTTCTCAGCGTGGTACTGCCCATGTCGCGGGGGACGTTAATGGCGGTAGGGCTGGTGCAGGGCATTCAGTTATGGAATGAGCTGGCGCTGGCGGCCGTGCTGCTGATATCACCCAGCAGCCGTACACTGACCATCGGGCTGGCACTGTTCCAGGGACAGCAGGTAGTAGACCGCGCGGGCCAGTTCGCTACTTTGATGTTAATGATCACGCCGATAGTGATTTTGTACTTTATATTCGAGCGACGAATAACCGAGGGGATGCGACTCGGGGCCCTCAAGTAGCGCCATGCGCGTTTTGCTCGACACAGACGTCGGAGGCGATTTTGATGACGCCAACGCCCTAGCGTTCCTGTCGGGCATGAACGACGTCGAGATCGTTGCGGTGACCACGGTGGGGGCAGGCGGTCAGGCGGTGAAGCGAGCCAGGCTAGCGTCGCGCATTCTCCGGCTGGCCGGAAAACCGAGCGTACCGGTTTACGCGGGCTACGATCACCCGATGATGAGAAATCCCGTGCTGGAGTCGCTCAACGCAGACATCATCCTCAATGGGTATGAGGAGTCAATGGTTGACGCCGACATATCGGATATGCATGCAGTTGACGCAATCCTCGAACTAGCGGAAAGATATGGGCCAGACCTGACCATCATCGGTATCGGGGCAGCAACGAATATCGCGACGGCTGTCGGGCGGGGGATTGAGACCATGAAGCAGGTAGGACGGGTAGTTTTGATGGCCGGGGCATTCCGCCGCCAGTTTCGGGAAGCGAACGTCGCCATCGACCCGGAGGCGGCTCAAATAGTGCTGGAGTCGGGCATGCGGATCACGGCTGTCGGGATGGAGGAGGCTTCGAGATCACAGCTCCCTCTCAGCGTCTATACGGAGGCGCCCTTCGTGCGCTCGCTACTTGGGTCATTGTTTGCTGCAATGGCGCACCGCTACGCTAAGGCTTATCGAACCGATAAGGTAACGCTTTATGACGTCACAGCAGTGGCGGCCGCCGTCCATCCGGAACTGTTCGAGCTGGAGACTTTGCGGGCAGCAGTCGAGCTACGAGGCGCGTTTACCCGGGGCATGACGGTGGTCGAACAGGACCAGTTCTTCAACTCAGCCCCAGGGTCACGGCCAGTCACGGTCGTCCGAGATCATGATGCCCGTGCGGTGTTGGACCTGTTCACGACTGTGGTCCTGCACGGGGCGTGGCCGCGATCGACACCTAGCGACACGGCAACTCAAGGGGAGTCGTGACGTCTCCAGAATCGCTCAGCGCCGGCATAGACTGTCACGACGAACCGAGAGCCAGGGCATCACAGTAGTGCATCGGTCAATGCGCGGTAGCTCGTATGGCGAGAGGGAGGATTCTGAGACGCAGTCGTATGACGCTAACGAGTTTTCCGGTCCCATTCGTGCCGTATGCCTAACTACCTCCGGCATGGCTGATCCAGTGGCGGTAGATGATGAGAGACCTTCCTTTGGCTGGCACGTGGCTGGAGAAGGCGCTGTGGGTCAGCGCGCCTACCACGTACACGTTGCGTCATCTCGCCGAGACCTGCTGGAGACGTCAAACCTGATATGGGATAGTGGCCGTGTCGAGGCAGACAGCTCAAATGGTATCCGATTCGACGGAAGCGAGCTTAGGCCGGGTACGCGATATTGGTGGACCGTCCGGGTGTGGGATCTGGAGGACCGGACGTCGGCGTGGACGAAGCCTGCCACGTTCCGAACAGGCCGATTGACCAATGGCATATGGAATACGAGCTGGATTGCCGCACCACCCGAGCTGCGCGCAGCCAGCGGGACGGGCCGGGTGTTCTACTTCGGCCGCAGGTTTGAGCTAACCCGGCGCGTCGTGTCAGCATATGTTTCGGCTACCGCAAGAGGAATATACCGTCTCGCTCTCAACGGTCGCTCCCTGGATATGGGCGAGTTAGCACCAGGTTGGACCGCCTATGAAACGCGGTTTCACTATCAGACGAAAGATGTCCGGGACCTCATCCAATCAGGCGAGAACTTCATCACCGTGGCAGTCGCACCCGGATGGTGGTCAGGCCATATCGCCTGGTGGGGACGAAACATCTACGGAGACCACGGTTCAGTCTCAGTGGAGTTACGCATTGAGTATGACGACGGCGAACTCGCCGTCATCTCCACAGGGGAGGACTGGCGAGTCGCCCCTGGTACGGTTGTCGAGAGCGACCTCATCTACGGGGAGATCCAGGACCGCCGGCAACCTGGACTTGGGCCAGACTGCCTTGCCTTGATAGAGGAGCGTTCTGCTCCAGCAAGGGTAGAGCGAGGTCCGGCGGCCCTCGTCCTGGCGCAGGAACATGAACCTATACGGGTTTTCGAGACGCTGTCACCGGTATCCGTAGTGGCGCGCTCTCAAGGGCACGCGATCATCGATTTCGGTCGGAATCTCACGGGCCGAGTCCGGCTCAGGTTGTCCGGGGAACGTGGTGCGGTGGTCACGCTACGGCATGCCGAAGCTCTCAATCCCGATGGCTCGCTCTACATGGCCAATCTCCGGACGACGCGTCAGGAGGACCGATTCGTGCTCAGCGGATCGGCGAACGAGACGCTAGTGCCGCAATTCACGCTGCACGGATTCCGGTACGTCGACATTAGAGGTTATGAAGGCCAGCTGGAAGCCGGAGATCTTGTCGCCGAGGTCATGCATTCGGACTTGCCGGTCACAGGCACATTCCGGACGTCCAACACTATGACTCAGCGATTACATGACTGCATCGTCGTGTCACAAAGAAGTAATTTCGTCGACATACCGGTCGACTGCTACCAACGCGATGAGCGGCTGGGCTGGACGGGGGACATCAATCTCTTTGCCCCAACGGCGCTCTTCAATATGGATTGCTCTCGATTTCTCCGATCATGGGTCCGATCGCTGTCGGATTGCCAACTGCCAAGCGGCTCGATTCCGGACGTCGCGCCCTACGTCAGCGAGCCCCTGCCGCCTCGGGATGTACAGGACGGCCAGGCGGGTTGGGGTGATGCGATGATCGGCATTCCATGGGAACTGTACGTCCACACCGGAGATCGCGGGGTGCTCGAAGAGAACTGGGAGGCCATGGTCGGCTGGATGAACTACCTGCAAGCCGAGGGTACGGGGTCACTGCGTTCGGGAGGCATATTCGGCGACTGGAACGCACTCGGCGATCCAACGCCAAGCGAAGTCATCGGGACGGCATGGTACGCCCGCAGCTCCCGCACTATGGCCCGCGTCGCGCGCGCCCTGGACCGCACCGCCGAGTCCTCTAGGTACCGTGATTTGTTCCAACGAATCCAGACGGCATTCCAAGAACAGTTGGTGTCGGCAGATGGTCGTGTGCTAGGCGAGACCCAGACGGCGTATGCGATGGCGCTAGATTCAGGTCTGATTCCAAAAGAACTGCGAACCTCGGCGGTCGAACATCTAGTGGAAGAGATAGAGAACAACGATTGGCACCTTTCGACGGGGTTCGTCGGAACTGCGTGCATCCTACCCGCGTTATGCGACGAAGGCAGAACAGACGTCGCATACAGGTTGGTTACTCAGACGACGTATCCCTCCTGGGGATTCGAGCTGGAGCACGGTGCCACAAGCATTTGGGAGCACTGGGATTCGTGGCGGCCTGAGGTCGGATTCCATGATCCAAAGATGAATTCGCTCAACCACTATTCGTTCGCCACGGTGGGCGCATGGCTGTACCGGTATGCAGCGGGAATCAATCCAGATCCAGAGCGACCAGGTTACCGGCGCATTCTTTTCCGTCCGCACCCCAACGCCATGGTGGGGGACGTGTCGGCATCGTTCGAGTCAGCGGCGGGCCGCGTCGCGAGCTCGTGGTCGGTGGACGGCAAGCGTATCCGTCTCGCGCTCGAAGTACCCCCAAACTGCGTCGGTCTGCTCGAGTCACCGTGGTTGAGGAATGAGCTGGACATCGAGGCGCACGAGGGAAACCGCATGGAGCCGATGGACCGGGTCGAGGGGCGAGTGAGGATGAGGCTCGAAGCGGGAAGGCACTCGATTGTCACTCGCGATCTCGAAGTCATCGCCTGAGCCGGTCGACTGACTTGCCCATTGATTTCAAAGGCGAGGGCTTAGTCGGCGAAGTGGACCTTTAGCGTTTCGGCCATTTCCTGGTTGATGCCGGGGACCGCGGCTATTTCCTCGACAGTTGCTGACTTCACTCCCCGCAGGGAACCGAAGGTCTTGATCAGAGCCCGGCGTTTGACGGGACCGATTCCACGGATTCCGTCCAGGGCCGAGCCTACTGCTGCCTTGGATCTCACTTGACGGTGGTAGGTGATCGGCAAATCTGTGGGCTTCATCGCGAATACGCTGCAGCAGATACAGGCCCTGGGAGTTGCGAGGCAGCAGGATGGACTTGGAATGGTGGGGCACGAAGACCTCTTCCTGACGTTTGGCGAGGCTCACGACCTTCAGTCGGTCGAGCAAGCCAAGGTCGGTCAATGACTCGATAGCAGCGTTCAACTGACCCTTGCCACCATCGATCACGATGAGATCCGGCAGGTCCTTCCACCCATCCAGCTGTTCGCCCTCCGTCGCCCTTCGGAAGCGTCGCTTTATCACCTCGCGCATCGACGCAAAGTCGTCCGGCCCATCGCCGGAGCGTCTGATACGAAATCGACGGTACTCGCTATTCTTGGACTGTCCGTCAATGAAAACCACCATTGAGGCGACGGTCGAGGCTCCCTGAATGGTGGAGATGTCGAAGCATTCGATCCGGCGTGGGAGATCATCGAGGCGGAGTGACTGCTGTAGATCGCCAAGAGCAACTGCCGTCTTCTGCCTGTCGCCAAGCCAGCGCTGTCTGGTCTGATCCAGGACATCGGAGGCATTTTCGTTTACCATCTGTACCAACTTCCGCTTTTCACCACGCTGAGGCACGCTGAGCGATACGGGGCCGCCACGCAGTCCGGCCAGCCACTCCTCAAGGACGGGAGCATCGGCGAGCTCATGCGGCAGCAGGACGCGACGAGGAATGTGTGTAGCACGGTCATAAAACTGCTTCACGAAAGCGCTAAGGACCTCCTCGGGGGCGTCCTCAGCTGGATTGTCCAGCAGGAAATGCTCGCGATCCACTATCTTCCCGGCCCGTACCCGAAACACCTGAGCTGATGCATCTCCGTTTTCGAGCGCGATGCCTATGACGTCGAACTCGCCGCCGGACACGCTGGTGATCTTTTGTCGCTCGACAACGCGCTCAACCGCGGTGATCTGGTCTCTCACCCTAGCGGCCTGTTCGAAGTTAAGGTCGGCGGCGCTGGCAGCCATACGATGCTTCAGCATGGCCAGAACCTGATCCTGCTTGCCCTCAAGAAAGAGGATGACTTGCTTGATCGTTTCCGCATATTCGGATTGAGAGGTAAAGCGCACGCAGGGTGCGGTACACCGCTTGATGAAATACTCGAGGCAGGGGCGATCGAGCACGGGTTCGGGGTTGTCGAGCTCATCGGGGATGGCGATGTCGCAGGAACGATATGGGAAGAGCTTTTTCAGCAAGCTCAGGGTCTCATTTAGCGAGCCGGAATTGGCATAGGGGCCAAAGTACCGAGACCCATCCTTCCGAGTACGACGAACTCGAAAAACACGCGGGAAGGGCTCCTGCACGGTTACACAGATGTAGGGAAACTGCTTGTCGTCGCGCAGCCGGACATTGTATTTGGGCCGATGCTCTTTGATCAAATTTGACTCGAGGATCAACGCTTCGATCTCGGAGTCGGTAACGATCACCTCGACGTCGGCGGCACGGGTCATCATGGCCTCAGTCCGCACACCGCGTCCCAAGGGATTGAAGTAGGATCGAACTCTATTGCGTAGGGACGCGGCCTTGCCCACGTAGAGAATCGTCCCGGCCTCGTCCTTGAACATGTAACAGCCAGGGCGAGAGGGAATGGATTTTACGCGATCCGGGGTGAGAGCCATACACCATCATCTTCATAAATCGGCGGCCGAAAGGAAAGTAACATGACACGTCCGACCGGCGATGGCCGTATCGGAGCCGGGCACGCAGGGTGAACCGGCGGGTTATCAGCGGAGGCGGGCGAAGGCCGGCTAAAGACCAACCTGTATTTGAGGCCCGTCACTCTAACCCACGGTCCCGCGACCCACTCGCCGGGAGCATAAAGTCCCCGAAGCGGCGGGACACAGAAGCGCACCCGAGAGGTTAACGAAGCTGCCGCATCTTTCCTCTCTATTATGCCGTCTTGCGGGTATTTTGGGCGATTCGGCCGGATATCGCAGTGGCTCAGATGGCCACATTTTGGCGAATTTTCAGCCTCAATTGTGATAGACTGTAGAGGCGAATCTAATACGGCTTGTCTTAGAGAAGTGGGATTTTGCCCACTTCTTTTGCTATTGCTTTGTCGAGGTTCCCGGGGCATCTTCGAGCCCAGGGCCGGACTGGACGAAGCGCTGACGCCAGATAGCGACAGGCAGCCGTTCGGAGGACACGAAGGAGAACCGAGCCGTGCGCAACGAGCTGAGCACCGCCATACTGGCACTGACCACAGAGAAGGATCTGCCTCGCGAGATTGTGGTCGCCGCAGTTGAGGAGGCTCTGGCTCAAACGTACCGAAAGCAGTACGGCACGATTCCCGAGACACGGGTGTCGATGGATCTGGACACCGGCCAGTTCAGGGTTATGGGCAAGAAGACCGTGGTAATCGACGTGCGTGACGAGCGTACGCAGATAACCCTCAAGGAAGCCCAAGGGCTGGAAGACCCCGGCGGTCTCGGCGATATTGTCGAGGTCGACATCACGCCGAGCGATTTCAGCCGTATCGGAGCTCAGTCGGCAAAACAGGCGATCCTGCAGCGAATTCACGAGGCCGAGCGGGACCTCATTTACAACGAGTTCGCAGGGAAAGAGGGTGAATTGCTCACGGGCATGATTCAGAGAATCGAGACCCGCGGAGTGATTATCGACCTCGGCCGGGCAGAAGGAGTCCTCCCTACAGCGGAGCAGGCACCACGAGAGCGCTATCGGATCGGACAGCGGCTCAAGGTCTACACGGTTGAAGTAAATCGGGGAGCGCGACTCCCTACTATCGTCCTGTCGAGGACGCATAAAGACCTGGTCAAGCGACTATTCGAGGTCGAAGTGCCGGAGATTTATTCCGGGGTGGTGGAGATCAAGTCGATCGCTCGAGAACCGGGAAGCCGGTCGAAGATCGCGGTGATGGCGCGGCAAGAGGGAGTGGACCCGGTGGGCGCGTGCGTCGGACTACGCGGGGCCCGCATTCAGACGGTCGTCAACGAATTGAACAACGAGAAGATCGATGTCATCCAGTACAGCGACAATCCGGCTACGTTTGTGGCAAACGCCCTCAGTCCGGCCGACGTCACCAGTGTGACCATAGATGCGCCGAACAAACGAGCCGAGGTAGTCGTGCAGGACAGCATGCTTTCTCTGGCCATTGGTAAAGAGGGGCAGAACGCACGACTGGCAGCCAAACTGACGGGGTGGCGAGTCGACATCAAGGGTTTCCAGAGTTTGGAGGAGGAGAAGCGAGTGCGGGAGGACGGCGACGGCCTAGCCGAGTACGCGCCGGAAGCGGAAGCTGCTCTGCCGTCAGCGGATCCGGCAATGACACAAAGAAGTGAGGCGCAGACGTGAAACATGTCCCACTGCGCACGTGTGTGGCCTGCCGGGAGACCAAGCCGAAACGCGAGCTGGTTCGCGTGGTGCGGGTAACGCCGGAGTGTGTCGAGGTGGATCGCACCGGAAAGAAGAACGGCCGAGGCGCCTACCTCTGTCCGGCTCAGGAGTGCTGGCACCTCGCGGAAAAGAAACGATCACTGAATCACGCTCTCCAGACAACAGTATCGCCGGAGCAGTGGAGGGCCCTGTGGGAGTATGCCGAGGGTCTGCCGGAACAGAAAGTCCTGAAGCGCGCGGAGCGGGAGGAATTGAACCGCTCGGAGACAGGCGCATCGCGGGCGTCGTGAAGGAGTTGGTATGGCAGTAGATGAAATCGAAGAAGAAAAGAATGGCGGACGATCGAGAAACAGCAACAAGAAAGCCGTCCCGGCGAAGGCCGCGGCTAGCAAGGGCAACGAGTCAATGACAAAAGCAGCGGGTGCATCCCTAGAGATCCCCAGCAAACTGACAGTTCGAGAACTTGGAGAGAGGCTAGACGTGTCTCCAATCCAAGTTATCAAGGCGTTGATGAAGAACGGGATCATGGCCACGATCAACCAGGAGCTCGACTTCACCACGGCGGCCATCGTGGCCAACGACCTAGGGGTCGACGTAACCGAAGAGGGAGCAGCGGTGGTCGAGCCGGAGCCCGTTGTTCCGGATGTACAGTTCATCCCGGATGATAGTGGGGGGCAGCTCGTAGCGGAACCCGCGGACGGTGAGGTTTTAGGTCTCGACGAGGACTTCCTCGAGGACACGGACGTGGCGCCGAAGAAGCGCAAGCGAAGGGCCGACGGGCGTGCAGCGGTAGCAGCTCAACCCGAGCCCGCCGTGGAGACAGTAGCGGCGGTAGTAGCGCCGGAGCCGGAAGTCGAGGAGCCGGAGGAGCCCGAAGACCCCGAGGAGTCCCTGCAAAAGCGTCCGCCGGTCGTTACCGTGATGGGGCATGTAGACCATGGAAAGACGGCCCTCCTGGACTATATTCGCTCGACCAACGTCGTGGCCGGGGAGGCTGGAGGCATCACCCAGCATATCGGCGCTTATCAAGTCGAGCGCAATGGCGAAAAGATCACTTTCCTGGACACACCGGGGCATGCGGCCTTCACTGCCATGCGAGCGCGTGGGGCCCGAGTCACGGACATCGCGATAGTCGTGGTGGCGGCGACGGAGGGCGTCATGCCGCAAACGATTGAGGCTATCAGCCACGCGAAGGCGGCTCATGTTCCCATCATCGTGGCGCTGAACAAGATGGATCTGCCCGAAGCGAACCCGGACCGGGTCAAGGCGGAGCTAGCGGAGAACGGGCTCGATCTCGTGGAGTGGGGCGGCGAGACGGAGGTACGTCCAGTGTCGGCGAAGACCGGCGAGGGCGTCGATGACTTACTGGAAACCATCAGTTTGACGGCCGAGCTGGCGAACGACGGCAAGGGGCTGAGGGCAAATCCGGACGCCGACGCCAGCGGCACGGTGATCGAGGCGCGGATGGACCGCCAGCGAGGTCCACTAGCGACGGTTATCGTTCAGCGAGGCACCCTCAAAGTCGGGCAGTTTGTGGTGGCGGGCGGCGTACTCGGCAAGGACCGGGCGATGACCGACGACACCGGGAAGAGCGTCAAGGAAGCGCTACCATCGACTCCGATAACCATCCTAGGGATGAGCGATGTACCGCGCGCCGGCGATCGCTTCCATGTTTACGCCAATGAGAAGGAGGCGCGGGGGATTGCTGAGGCTCGAGCCGACGTCAACCGGCAGGGTTCATTGCTCAATCCGAGCCGAGCGGCGTCAGTCGTAACAGATATCTTCGCGGCGATGCAGCAGGGGCAGCCGAAGGAGATCAACCTGGTCATCAAAGCCGATGTCCAGGGGTCCCTGGAAGCCATCATCGGTGCGCTAAACGAAATCGACAGCTCGCCCAACGGTTCTGCTGGAGCGCAGCCGCGTCCGCATCTCAGGATTCTGTACGGAGCAGTCGGTCCCATATCCGAATCAGACGTGCTGCTGGCCACGGCTTCGGACGCTCTGGTCATTGGGTTCAACGTGTCACCGGACCCAGGCGCGCGGCGGACGATTAAGTCTGAGAGCGTCGACGTGCGGCAGTACAGCATCATCTACAAGCTCACGGAGGACATCGAAGCGCTGCTCGCGGGGTCCGCGGAACCAGTGTACCAGGAGGTCATTTACGGGCACGCGGAAGTGCGGCAGATCTTCAAGGCCGGTAGGTCGGCCTTCGCGGGAAGCTACGTCACGGATGGTCGCATAACGCGGAACTCCACCATACGCGTGCAACGCGGAGGCGAGGTCATATGGACCGGCGGAATCGGATCGCTAAAGCGCTTCAAGGACGACGTCCGCGAGGTAGCATCCGGGTACGAATTCGGTATCGGTCTCGACGGGTTCATGGACTTTGAGGAGGGCGACATTCTCGAGGCGTTCGGACAAGAACGCGCCGGCTAGCTCCGACGGACGACAACAGGCCCTGCCCGCGATGATTCGGGACAGGGCGACGGAGAAACATCCAGGAGGACGGCAACATGAACGCCCGCCGGCAAGGACGCATGGCCGAAGAGATCCAGCGCTTGCTCAGCGAACTCATTCCCAAGGAGATCAAGGACCCGCGACTGGGATTCTTGACGATCACTCGCGTCATAGTGAGTAGCGATCTGCAGCATGCGTCGGTGTACGTCAGTGTTCTGGGAGATGAAGAGGAGACTAGGCAGACGATGCAGATCCTGGAGAAGGTCAAGGGGTTTCTCCGTCGAGAGGTAGGGCACTCGCTGGGTGTCAGGATCACACCTGAGCTTGCTTTCAAGCTCGATCAGTCTATTGAGGAGGGCACGAGAGTGCTGAAGATCATGCAGGACTTAGAGGCAAGCAGGTGATCGAACCCGACGAATTGTTGTGCCAAGGCTCGGTGGAGGACGCGACCGAGATCATTCGACGTTCGCACACCATCGCCATCTTTTCGCACGTCAACCCAGATGGAGACTCAGTCGGCGTGGGCCTGGGATTGTGGCGCGGACTCCGCAGCCTGGGCTACGACGTTGTGTTTGCCATCTCGGATCCAGTTCCGGAAGTTCTGCAGTATCTACCTGACGTAGAGACGATTCAGTTCAGCCTGCCCGACAAGCCTTACGACTTGTTGTTGGTTGCCGACTGCGGAGACGTGGCGCGAGTCGGAAGGCTCTACGAGGAAAACCTCACGCTCTTCCAATCTCTGCCGATTCTGAACCTCGACCATCACGACAGCAATACCTGTTTTGGAACGGCGAACTTCGTCGACCACACAGCGGCCTCATCCAGTGAGATCGCCTTCCGGCTGTTGGAGAGACTGGGCGCGAAGATCGACGCAAGAACGGCCACGGATCTCTTGACGGGTATCATCAACGACACGGGGTCGTTCCAACACTCAAACACAGACGGCAGAGTGCTGCATATTGCTTCCGAGCTGCGGAACCGTGGTGGAGACCTCGAGCGGGCGGCCTTTGAGATGTTTCGGGCCAAACCATTCAGCACCGCCAAGCTCTGGGGAATCATCCTCAGCACGCTGGAGCTCGATGAGGAGCGAGCCATCGTCTGGGCGTTCATGAGTCCGGAGATGGCAAAAGCGTCGGGGGCCCGTTCGGATGAGAGTGAAGGCGTAGTCGACTACATGTCGGGGATCCAAGGTGCGACTATAGCCGCCTTCCTTAAGGAGCGGGAACCGGGGACCGTCCGGGTAAGCCTGCGGTCTCACGGCTTCGACGTCTCGCAGATCTGCAGGTCCTTCGGCGGAGGCGGTCACATACAGGCGGCGGGTTGCACGATTAACGCAACGTTGCCCGAGGCGAAGCAGAGGCTCATCGAGGTTTACGACGAACTGTGTGCGGCGTTACCAGCGGGGTCTTGAATGTCCTGAAACCTGTCGGGATGACATCGCATGATGTGGTTTCCCGCGTACGCCGCTTAACTGGACAGCGGGCGGTGGGACACGCCGGTACTCTGGATCCGCTGGCCAGTGGCGTGCTCGTGGTCCTTTTGGGAAAGGCTACGGGGCTGTCGACCTACGCGACCGCGACGCGAAAGACGTATGCCGCGGAGATAGTGCTGGGCGCTGCGACAACCACCGACGATGCCGAGGGTGAAATCTGCCGAGAGGCGGCCGTCCCAGATATCAGCGAAGCGGAGCTGGGAAATGTGCTCACCGGCTTGGTGGGTGAAATCGATCAAATTCCTCCGCGGTACTCGGCGATCAAGCACGAGGGCGAGCGGGCCTACAAGCAATCGCGAGCGGGGCGGGATATTTCGCTGGCCCCGCGGCGGGTGACGATACACTCAATCCGATTGGAACGCTGGATGTCTCCCAGACTTCGGGTCACGATAGAGACGGGTCCCGGAACCTACATCCGGTCGTTGGCACGTGATTGCGGAGAGAGGCTGAAGACGGCGGCATACCTGCATGCCTTGGTCCGGCTACAGAGCGGGACCTTCTCGATTCGAGACGCCGTGCCGCTGGAAACTTTGACGGAAAACGGAGTTACTCGATACCTTCAATCTTCCGACAGCATCGTGAGGTCATTACCCGCGCTCGTGTTGAATGATGCCGACACTTTAAGGTCCCGCCATGGTTCGACGCTCCCGCTAAAAGAAAGGCCTGGAGCGCCGGTGACCGAAGCCGGCGCCGTGGCTCGGATCTATGGGGCGTCCGGCAGTTTTGTGGGGCTCGCGCGGGCTACTGCGGCCGGCTGGCACCCGTTTAAAGTGTTGGAGCCACTGAGTTGATCACCGAGTGGTCCGACTTTTCGGACGACGTAGGCGGGCGGGAGAACAGTCAGCCGTCGGTGCTGACCATCGGCTCCTTCGACGGAGTTCACCGCGGCCACCAGTACCTCATCAGACAGATTGTCGAGCGGGCGCGCACTTTGGGGATCACATCCGTAGTGGTAACCTTTGACCCACTTCCCGCAGAAGTTCTCGTCCCTGAAAAGGCACCGAAGAGGCTGACCGACATCGACGAGCGGCTTGGGCTGCTGCAGGATCTGGGGATCGACCGGTGTGTCGTCCTTCGTTTTTCTTCCAAGGTTGCGCAGATGGAAGCCGGCGACTTTCTGGAACGGGCAGTGTCTACGTACGGCGTTCGTGAGATCTGGGTCGGCAATGACTTTGCTTTTGGACACAACCGTCAGGGGAACGTTTCGTTCCTAGCGCGGTCCACAACCGACCTTGATTATGGGCTGCACGTGGTCACACGGCAGTCTCTCGGAAGCGACATCATCAGCAGCACTCGTATCCGCGCGCTGGTTGCCGAAGGCGAGGTCAAAAGAGCCGCCGAGCTCCTGGGTCACCCAGCGCTCGTCTCTGGACCCGTGGTCGCCGGAGCCGGACGGGGAAAGGACCTCGGTTACCCGACCGCAAATCTAAGCGTTGGCGCCAACCATCTGGTTCCGGCCACGGGCATTTATGCTGGGTTCGCGTTGCTGGGAGGGAGGAAGATCCCGGCCGCTATAAGTGTCGGCTACAATCCGACGTTCGGCGACAATCCGCTAAGCGTAGAAGCATTCCTGCTGGACTTCGATCGGGAGCTACGAGGAGAGCGCATCACGCTTGAATTCGTAGGGCGGCTGCGCAGCGAGCAACGTTTCGACTCGGTTAACGCATTGATCGAGCAGATGAATCGTGACGTGGTGGAGGCGCGTCAGATACTCTTGGATGGTGGTGGCGTCACTGGGTCAAAAGAAGCGAGGGTCGAGGCAACCGGGAAGAATGTTTAGGCATCTCCACGACAACCGCAGCTGCCACCGCAACACCCACCTGACGCCCCGGCTCCGCTGGTCACGGGGATCTCATGCGAGGCACCGAGGAAGGCTACTCGCGAGATCATGCGATGGATATTGGAGCCCGAGCATGAGTCGCAGGACACTCCGTCAGCGTCGTTGAAGCTGGCGACGCGCTTCTGAAACCGAGCATTGCAATCTTGACAGACGTATTCGTACACAGGCATCAATGAATCTCCGAAGTCACTTCAGTACGGCGATCGCCGCGACACGTCGAGCCATTTCAGGCGGAACTCACCAAGCCAAACGAGCGGCCGGTGGCGCCAAGAGAACGATGACGCGGCTACGATTCCGACGACGAATACTACCACTGCTGCTCACCGACGCGACGCCATCCAACGGCTCTGTGGCGACGTATCCGTCGCGGCCACGACTCGGCCGCGACGAAGAGCGGATGCGCAACGTCGAGGAAGCGATTGGATGGGAGTTCAGCAATCAATCACTGCTGCGCGACGCATTAACTCACCGGTCATACCTCAACGAGACGAAGGAGGAGCGCCCCTCCAACGAGCGGCTGGAATTTCTGGGAGATTCAGTTCTCGGCCTCATCGTCACGGACTACCTCTATCACCGATTTCCCAAGCTTACCGAGGGAGAACTAACCAACCTGCGGTCGGCGCTGGTGCGTACCGAGACCCTGGCTGGGTTTTCGCGGCAGATCAATCTGGGGACCAACCTTTTCTTGGGGAAGGGAGAAGAGCTTACGCGAGGCCGGCACCGGCCGGCTGGATTGGCCTGCGCATTTGAGGCTCTGCTTGGCGCCATTTATCTCGATCAAGGATACGAAGGCGCTCGCGAATTCGCACTGCGGTTTACAGTGCCGGCGCTAGACGATGTGTTCCAACTCAGGCTTCACCGGAACGGCAAGTCCATGTTGCAGGAGCTGGTTCAGGGTCAAAGGCAGCAGGCGCCGACGTACCACGTGGTGCGGGAGGTCGGTCCGGATCACGACAAATCCTTCACCGTCGAAGTGCGAGTCGGCCACGAGGTGCTAGGACGGGGCGTGGCCTCCAACAAACGAGCAGCCGAACAGCTAGCGGCGCACGACGCTTTGGAAGGAATGCACGTAGCGATCTAGCTCCTACACCTCGCGAGGTGGCGCTGGGCGGGGATCACTTTCCGATACAGAATCTGCTAAAGACCCGGTCAAGAAGCTCGTCATCGACGTCGTCGCCGGTAATGGCCGAGAGGGAAGCAAGGGCCTCACGCATATCGAGTGAAACGAGATCGAGGGGTAGTCCCGCGGCCAATGCCGACAGTGCGCTTTCCAGGGCGACGGAAGCACGGGAGAGGGATTGGGTGTGCCGAGCATTCGAGACGACAAACCCTTCGGTAGAGGATCCGCCGAGAACGATTTGGGGTAGGGCCTCGCGCAGACAGTCCAATCCATTCTCAGTCAGTGTCGACGTCGACAAGACCCTGGTTTTTCCATCGACGGGCAAGCTATGCGGGTCGAGGACCGGAGGCAAGTCGCTCTTGTTGCAGGCGAGCAGGCACCTAGTGTCACTCCCGGAGTTCTCGGAGGCACGGATGGCGTCAAGGTCGTCCGAGGTCATGGCCCTCGAGGCGTCGAGTACAACGAGGACCACGTCAGCAGCCTGAATGGCCTCGTGGCTGCGCTCAATGCCGATGGACTCAACCACGTCCTCCGTGGTGGTGATGCCCGCGGTGTCAATAACGCTGAAGCGAATGCCGGCCAGCTGAAACTCGTCCTCGACGGTGTCGCGAGTCGTTCCGGCTATCGGGGTAACAATCGCCCGCCGCCGGCCCACGAGGGCGTTTAGGATACTGGACTTGCCGACATTAGGCGCGCCAACGATCGCGAGTGAGACGCCGTGGCGGAGAACATTACCGGTCGAGGCGCCCGCGAGGAGATGCTTCACGCCCTCGTGGACGCTCACAAGAGCCCGGGAAACATCGGCGAGAGCAAGATCGGGGATATCATCCTCCGAGAAATCCACCAAGGCCGTGGAGTGAGCGAGAACGTCAAGGAGCTGTGATCGCAGCGGTTCTATTCGTCTTGACAGCTCACCTTCGAGCTGCTGAAGCGCGAGACCGAGACCGGCGTCGCTGCGTGCATCGACCAGATCCACGATTGCCTCGGCTTGGGTGAGATCGATGCGCCCGGAGAGGAATGCCCGGAGGGTGAACTCGCCGGCCCGCGCCCCACGACACCCGCTGTCGAGCGCCGCGGCCACCACACGGTCCAAGATCAAGGGGCTGCCGTGGCAGCTGATCTCTACCAGGTCTTCGCCGGTGTAGGAGCGCGGCTCGCGATAATAGGTGACGACGGCCTGGTCAAGCCGATTTCCAGCGAGATCCACTACGTCCGTCAGGACTGGTCTACGGCTCTTCCATGGCGATTTTCGGGGACACAGAGTCGACAGGACGGTCAGTGCCTCAGGCCCGCTGAGACGAATCACGCCGATCCCGCCCTGGCCGGGCGGGGTGGCGACAGCTACTATAGTGTCCTGCTCCACCGACCCTACTCCGGTTGAGTTTCGAGAAACGTCTCGATCTGACAGTGATCCGGGAGCTGCTGGGGCCCACGTCCGGAGAGGGAGAGGGCGGCCGTAGCGGCCGCAAACCGTCCGGCGATATCCGGAGGATCACCATCGGCAAGCCGGCTGAAGAGGGCGACAGCGTACACGTCGCCGGCGCCTATCTCGTCCAACACTTCCACGGAGAACGCGGGAATCGATATGGAGCTGCCGTGACAGTACAGGACAGACCCCCGGTATCCCTCAGTCACAGCCACGATGGGGCCCTGCCGCGACCACGCCTCACCGACAGGGTGAGCATCGGGGATGTCATCGGCGCTGATGACTATGGCATTGGCCCGAGCGATCATGGGGCCGGACTCGGTCCACTCGCGCGGAGTAACTCTAAAGTCGGGGCCTACGTGGCGGAGCCAGCCTTGGGGGGTCAGGCCAAGAAAGGCGTCTCGAGGGATTACTGACAGCATGTCGGGAGCGATCTCGTGAGCGATGGGGCCAAGATGCCAGATGCGGCTGGGGCGCCAGGCAGGAGGTATGTCGTCTCCGTGGATTTGCGTAGCAACCTTGTACAGCCAGCTCTGACGGTGACCGTCGAGCGTAACGTGTCGAAACGTCGTGCTATCTACGCTCGGCACGATTCGGACTTCGGCTCCTGGAATGAGGAAGTTTCCGGAGTCGCCGACCGCCGTGACGACCCGCGTTTCATACCCAAGCCCAAGCGCCAGATTGGCGGCATACAAGACCGTGCCCCCTTGAACTGTTCCGGAGGGCGTCAGGTCTTGGGCAACGTGTCCGACAACCAGATAAGAGGTCATCGACCTCAGCGTTTGGGCGCGATCACCACTCGCCGAGCAGCACCCTCACCTACGCTGTAGGTCTCCACGTCGGTTCGATCCCGAAGTGACAGATGAATGATGCGCCTATCGTTAGCCGGCATGGCCTCCAGGGTGAAGGGTCTTCGGTTGCGACGCACGCGGTCGGCCACTCGGACTCCGAGACTCTGGAGGGACTGCTCGCGCCTAGCGCGGTAGCCCTGAACGTCGATCACGACGCGAGGCCACTTGCGAAAACGCTTGGACAAGATCACGTTGATCATGAACTGTAGGGCGGCCAGGCTGTCGCCGCGGCGGCCGATCAGTACGCCAAGATTTTCACCGGTAACGTCGAGGATGATAGGCTCCTCGTCCGAACGCACTGCGACCTGAACGTCAAATCCCATGTGGGTCAGTATTTCGGCCAGCACGTCGCGGGCGGCACCGGACAACTCGCCAAATGACGGGGCATCGGCGTCCGCGGGAATCTCGGAGGAGCGCTCCGACGGCCTTTCCGCAGTCGAGATGGCGGCAGAGGCACGCTCGGGTTGAGCGTCTCGGCGGGGCCGAGGTCTCTTGGTGACGGGCTCAGGCTCGGGCTCGGGTCGAGAATACGCGGCAGGGATCTCAGGCGCGGACGGCTCGGGCTCGGCGGTCACCGGAGCGGCGGGGCGCTTGACGGAGACACGGGCCGGCTCGCCTCCGAGGCCGAACACGCCGCGGCTCCCCTGGCTCAGCACCTGAATGTCAAGGTCGGCGCGGTTCATGCCAAACTGCTCTTCGGCAGCAGCGATGGCAGCCTCTACAGTTTTGCCGGTTACTTCTACTGACTCGCTCAACTCTGCTTGCCTCCTCGCGGCCGCCCCTGGCGTCTACGGTAGTTGCTGCGCCGTTGACCGGGCCGCGAAGCGCCATTCGAGGGGGCCTGCTTCACCTGATTTCCGTTGGTACTTGCCGTGCCGTTCACATCCGCGCCCTCGACGTCATCCTCGGACACCACAACCTCTGGGGCATCCGGTAGGACATCAGCCGATCGCTGCGATGCTGATCTGGCTCCGTTCGAGGACGGACCCTTTGCTGCCGTCGACTTCTTCGAAGAAACGAGGGCGGGGGAAGCGGACCGGTTGCCAAAGAGCATGTGGTCAAAACGCGGAAGTGAGCCCCATCCGGTGATCTTAGCCGAGAGCAGGATACCGATGAAGGTGGACGTCACCCAATACAGGGAGAGGCCAGACGGGTACCGGGCAGCAAAGAACACGATGATCAAGGGGGTGAAGTTCATCATCAAGTTCATGGTTTGCTGCTGCGGATCGGACGACTTCTGCATCATCATGCGCGACTGGATCCACTGGGTTACGCCGGCTAGAACGGGCAGGATATAGAGCGGATCGGGCTCGCCGAGACCATTGCTCAACCAGAGGAACTGGGCATGGAAAAGGTTGAACACATGCTCACTGTAGTGGTAGGTCGTGTGCAGCCAGACCGCGCTAGGCGGGAGGTGGGGCGGGTTCGCGCCAAGGTTCCGCAGGGCCCAGAACAGGCCAATGAGGATGGGGAACTGGACGACCATGGGCAGACAGCCCATAGCTGGGTTGACCTTGTGCTCTTTATAGAGCTTCATGGTCTCTTCGGTCAGCTTCTGCTTATCCTTGCCGTGCTTTTTACGGAGGTCGGCGATATGCGGCTGGAGGCGCTGCATGGCGCGGGCGCTGCGAAGCTGAACGATCTGAAGGGGCGATAGGATCAGCCGGATGATGATAGTGAAGAGGATGATAGCGACTCCGGCGCTACCGACGAAGAGTGCCATTTGCACCAACGCCGATTCCATCGGAGTGCTAATGAAGCTAAACCAGCTGCCCAATACTCAGTCCTTGATTGGTGTCACGGAACCGGGTCGAAACCGCCGACGTGGAAGGGGTGGCATCGGAGCAGGCGGCGAGTGCCCATCCAGATTCCTTTAGCCGGTCCGTGCCGCATTATCGCCTGACGCATATACTCCGAGCACGTCGGCTCATAGCGGCAGGTGGGCGGAAAGAGAGGTGATATGAAGCGCTGATAGCCGACAATGGCGAGTAGCGCAAGCCTACGCATGTGGTGTTGGTCCCTGTAGAAGCCGGCTGCGGTAGAGCAGGCTATCGATGGCTTGCCGGATATCCCCGTAAGTGGCAGATGCGGCGGGGGGTCGAGCAGAAAAAATCAGATCATGACCCGGCTTGACCTGATCCAGGGTAGCACGCACGGCCTCGCGCATGAGCCGTTTAGCGCGGTTTCGCACGACCGCTTTCCCGACTTTTTTGCTCACCGAGAAGCCGACGCGGAGGTCGTCTCCGGGGCGGCGATACACGTGAAGGACGACCAATGGGCTCGCCGTGGAGCGGCCGCGATTTCGAGCCTGTTTGAACTCCCATGATTTTCGCAGGCGGTTGGCCTTGCGAAGCATGTGCCTCAGACCGCGAGTCGATATCGGCCCTTCAGGCGTCGAGCTTTCAGGACTGCTCGCCCGCCCCTGGTAGCCATACGGGCTCGGAATCCGTGCGTGCGCTGGCGCGGAATGCGCTTTGGCTGCCACGTTCGTTTCATTAAAACATCCCCTGCGATATGCGAAAGTCAAATTTTCGGCAAATAAAAAACCCAGCAACTCTCGACTGCTGAGCTTTACCGACCTTTATTATAGAGCAGCCAGAGCGAGAATCGCATCTGCCGGTCCGCCGGCAAGAGGTCTTGTTGATCCTAGCGTGGCTCGCGGCGGCATTCATAGTTGGAGTGCTGACGGGCAGCGAGATCCTTTCGCCAGGGTTGCCGTGGCTGGTATCACTGGCTCCGGGCACGGCGCTCTTGCTGCTGCTCTGGCGGCGACGACGGATGCGAACGCTCATACTGATCGGCCTGGCGCTCGCGCTCGGGGCCGGCAGGTTCGAGGCGACGCGAACGGTAGTCGGTCCGGACACCCTGTCCTTCTACAACGGTCGATCGTTGGAGTTGACCGGAGTGATCACGTCAGAGCCGGACATACGGGATCGCGTGTCCTACTTCGTCGTCCTGGTCGATCACGTCGCGGGGAGAGGCGTCGCACCTAAGGTGTCGGGACAGCTAGAGCTCTGCGTAGCCTCGAGTCAAATACTCAACGCCGGCGACCGACTTAACCTCAGTGGCTTTCTCAGGACGCCGTTGGATACACCGACGGCGCCAATCAAGAGTATCCTCGCGCATCGAGGAATCTTCAGTGAGATGTCATTCCCGCGGACGATGGTAGTGGGTCATACATCTCTTGGGGCCAGTGGGGTCGCGCTGGGGATTCGCCAAACAATCGAACGATCCATCAATACGGCACTTCCGGACCCCGAGGCCGCGCTTCTCATCGCCATCCTTATCGGCGCCAAGACGGCTCAACTGGGAACGCTTGCCCCAGTTCTCATCAAGACGGGACTCATACATTTGATTGCGATCTCGGGCATCAAGATCGCAATAGTGGCAGGAACAGTACATTCGTTCCTACGCCGAACAACTTCGAGAACTCCCACCCTGGCTTTGTCGGGAATCACGGTCCTTTCTTACTGGTTGGTGTCGGGGGCGACAATCGCCGGACTTCGGGCCTCGATCATGTGGCTTCTCGTGTTCACGGCAGTCTATCTGGGCCGGTCCACTTTGGCCCCGGTTTCGTTGGCCATAGCCGCAGCTGTGATGGTGGCAGTTAACCCTGGGGTGCTTTGGGACACCGGCTTCCAGCTGTCGACGCTGGCGACACTGTCGATCGTCGCATTCGCACCTACCTTCGAGCGCGCTCTCCGATTTATGCCTGCGGCCTTTTGCGCATCCATAAGTACAACCTCTGCCGCGCAGATCGGCATACTGCCTCTTCAGGTGGCGAGTTACGGCCTCGTTTCGCCCAGCTCAATCATCGCAAACGGGTTGGTTCTGCCTTTGATCCCATTCACCATGATCATTGGCTTCCTTACTGCTCTCGTTCCACTGCGCTCCGTCGCCGCGGTCTCGTACAGCATGGTGCATCTCGTCATTTGGATAGCAGAAGTGTGCTCGCGTCTTCCGTTTGCCTGGCTAGCTTTGGGAGCTCTGCCTATGTCGCTGGCCGCATCCTACTATCTGCTGGCTGCCCTTCTAGGAGTACTCGCGTGGAGGCTGCCGAGCCGTCCGTCGCGGGCGAACCATGGACAGCTCCTCATTGGTCTGATCGTGGCTACGGCGGCTCTTTGGGTCACGGAGGCGGGCGCACAACAGTCAAATCAGATTGCTTTCGTAGCGAACGGCGCCGCACTGTTCTCGGTCGATGGGGACAACATCCTCATCGACGGAGGCAGCAGCCCGCAAGCCCTGCTGTCGGGCCTTGGCACGTCACTCCCGTTTTCCGACAGGCGCATCGACGTGATGATTGACACCGAACCTGGGAGCCGTAATGTGGCCTCTCTACAGTCAGTCGTCGACCGCTATCAGGTCTCGCTGGTCCTGGATCCCGGTATCGAATATCCGACGAACACATATGCTCGCTGGATGCATAGTGTATCTGCCCATCGCATTCCATTCCTGGGCCTCAGAGCAGGAGCGACCGTCACCGTGGGAAGGGTTACGATCGAGGTTCTGTCTCCATACAGAACTTTCTCCAATGCCAAGGACGGTGCGGGAGTGCTCCGGGTAACCGTGGGGCACGAACGTTTGCTGTACGTTGGACAACTCAGTGCTCGGGGTCAGAGAGATCTTCCCTACAGCCGCGACTTGCGCGCCCCAACGGTGATTTCGGCGGCGGCACTCAGCCCGGCACTCGCCGGGGCGATTGGGGCGCTGCGGATTGTGACACCACGAGCGGGGACGCGGATGGGGTTGAGGTAAGTTGGAGTAGTTGTCAGTTGTCAGTTGTCAGTTGTCAGTTGTCAGTTCCAGCGACCACGACCGCTCGGGCCATGGAAGAACCCTCACATTAGTCACGGTGATGATCGCGGCAGAGGGTTCCGACGGTTTTTTCAAGTTAGTTTTTAGTACCGGCGGCCTCGATCGGCGCGGAGGAGGCCGGGATACGGTGGTCAGGGCGGGGTGTCACTTGAGTGGACGAGCGGCCGTCATGCTCCACGTTTTGTCCACATCTTTTCTGCCTCTATCCACTCGCATGTGTTTTTGTCGACCTACTTGCGTGCGAAGCGGCAGTTCTCCGTCCGGGGTCATCTCAGGAACGATTATTTCATGACCTAAACCCGTCTTGTGGCGAAGTTACGCCATTCTCACCCGTTTCCCGGTGTTGCACGCAGATGATAAGTGGATTAAGGTCAGGGTACCGCTGTGGTCGCAGCGGATTTCGCGGGGGATATGGAGAAGAGTGAGTGCACGGCGCTCGCGGTCTGTAGTACCGCATTGTCTTTTTACGCGTGCGCACGATCTCTCGATGGAGCGCAAAGGACGTGTTTGAGGCCACGAAGCCAGACGGGGTTCCCGCATTCTTGCTGGGGTCATGCGCGCAGTGCGGCGGTTCCGCAGCCACCGCGAGCATGCGCGATTTCGACGGGCGCAAGCTATGCGCCAGTTGCTTTCAAGTCGTGCTAACGGCAGCGGAGGCGACCATCAACGGAATGGCCGTCCAACTGCGGGAGCCTGACCGACTATGTTCAAACTGCAGGGCCATGGTGGATCCGGCGGTTGGCTCGGTTTGGTGTTCGGTCCTCGAACTGGGACCCCAACGGGCATCGCTGTGCGAGAACTTCGTTCCGCTCGCGGTTCAGGAGCGGGCGACGAAACTCAGCGAGGCACAAGACGAGTCCCAGGACCTCGAGCAGCTGTGGGAGTCGGTATGCGCAGAGCTGCGGACATCGGCCAACTCAACCCACTCAAGGTGGCTGGCGGAGGCGTCTCCCATCTCCCTCGACAACTACGTTCTGCGCCTGGGAGTTCGGGACGATCAGACCAGGCAATGGCTCAAAGCCCGTTTCGGTCCGGCGATCTCGCGATCGTTGGAACTCAACGGGTATCCAAAAATCACTGTAGAGTTCGAGCCAGCCGAAGGCGGAAGCAACGGCTCGACCCGAGGCCAAGGGGCCTACCTACAGGCGGATTTGTTCGCCGAGTCGGAGCCGGCGCCGTCGACCGCGTTCAGCGCCAACGGCCATTCGTCGCACGACACCGTGACTGCGCACCGAATCGAGGAGGTGCGGGGATCAGGGCTGAACCCGGCGTGCACATTCGACCGATTCGTGGTGGGCACGGGCAACCGACTGGCGCACGCGGGATCGCTCTCGGTGTCTGAGGGCGTTCGGGCTGCCTACAACCCGCTCTTTCTGCACGGGGGGGTGGGGGTCGGCAAGACTCATCTCCTGCAGGCCATCGCGGCCAAGTGGCTTGGACGCGGACAGAAGGCGGCGTACATCTCGTCTGAGACTTTCACCAACGAGCTTATTGCCGCGATTAGGGGCGGAAGCACCGGATCTTTTCGAAGCCGGTACCGTCACATCGACATCCTGCTGGTTGACGACATTCACTTTATCGCGGGAAAGGATTCCACGCAAGAGGAGTTTTTCCACACGTTCGACGCGCTCTACAATAGCGGCAAGCAGATCGTGCTCAGCAGCGACCGGCCCCCTAACGAGCTGAGGGTGTTAGAGGAACGACTTAAATCCCGTTTCTCATGGGGGCTTCTGGCCGACATAGAGCCTCCTGACCTCTTGACCAGGGTCGAGATACTGAAAGCTCGGGTGGCGGAACGCGGACGATCCGTGAGCGACGACGTTCTGGCATGCCTGGCCTCTCAGAACACGCGGAACGTTCGCGAGCTGGAGGGCCTTCTCAACCGCCTACTGGCGATGGCGGACATTCACGGCGTCGATCCCACGCTGGCCATTGCTTCCGGGCTAACGCTGGGACAGGGCCGGCAGGGTCAAGTGACCTCGGACGCCGTTCTGCAGTCGGTCGCCGCCTACTACCGCGTAACGATCTCCGCGCTCAGCGGCAAGCAGCGCACGCGCGCGGTCACGCTTCCGAGACACGTTGCGATGTATTTGATGCGTGAGGACGCGGGAATGTCGCTCCCGCACATCGGGAGGATTCTCGGAGACCGCGACCACACGACAGTCATGTATGGATGCTCGAGGCTAGCGAAAGACCTTGAAACCGATGAGCGGGTGCTCCACGACGTGGAAGCCATTCGGAGCCTCATGGCGAGCTGCGGTCCGTTTCGCGGCTGACGGGTAGCCATTCCAGAATCAGCGGCCGGGCGGCAGCGTAGGCAGCGGGCCAATTGTGACCACAAGGGAGTGAGTCCCGCGGACGGTTATTGGGTCCGGAGCGCGGTGGCGCTCCAAGAGCATCGACAACGACACAATAAGGGCCACGAGAACAAGGGCCGCCAGCAGGCGGACTCGGGAGCCTAAAGACGGAAGCCTAATCCGACACTCGAGCAAATATCGGGGCCAACTTCACATACGTGTCTCGGACCAGCTCGGGGAGTACCCTCGTCTCACCAATGGACGTCATGTAGTTGGTGTCGCCCACCCACCGCGGGACGATGTGAAGGTGAATATGATCGGCGATGCCGGCCCCTGCCGCCTGTCCCTGGTTGACTCCCACATTCAGGCCTTCAGGAGCCATAGCTTCCGCCAGCACGTCGATAGCTCGCTGGGTCAGGGACATCAACTCACCGGCAACCGGTTCGGGGAGCTGCGTCAAGCTGGACACGTGCTCGTACGGGACGATCATCAAGTGGCCGGGATTGTACGGGAAGGCATTCAGGATCACGTACAAGTTCTGCCCGCGGAAGAGGATGCCGTTCTCTTCATCGCGGTGCTCTCGTGCTTTAGTACAGAAGACGCATCCGGGGGGCTTTTCAGTGTCGGTAATGTACTGCATCCTCCAGGGGGCCCACATATGGTTCACGGCAGGACCTCGATTATCCGTACTTTCGGATGACCCACGAGCAGTGCGTCGGGTGAGGAGGAGGTGATGGGACAGCCCACCTTTATAATTGGGCGCCTCAAGAGTGGAGACAACGATCGTCCGATCATCAGCCGGGACCGATCTCTCGATAGTCGTGCCAGCGTTCAATGAAGGCTGGCGGCTGCCGGAGACTCTGGCGACACTCTTCTCGTTCCTCGCCTCCCAATCGTACAAGGCGGAAGTGATCGTCGTCGAAAACGGGAGCTCCGACAACACGGCCAGCGTGGTGGAGCGGCTGGCCTCCCGGTACGACTCGCTCCGTCTGATGACCGTGAAGGAGGCCGGCAAGGGCCGGGCAGTCAAGGCGGGTGTTCTCGATGCAAGGGGCGACGCGGTATTTCTTTGCGACGCGGACCTCTCGACTCCCGCGACGGAAATACGGCGATTTCTGGCGACCCTACAGTCAGGCTACGACATCGTCGTGGGCTCCCGGGAAGGTCCCGGCGCTATACGTTACGCCGAGCCCGAATATCGTCACGTCATGGGGAGGGTTTTCAACAGAACGGTGCAACTCCTGGCGGTTCCGGACATCCAGGACACGCAGTGCGGGTTTAAGGCGTTTTCTGGAAGCTGCGCTCGAGAGCTCTTTAGCCGGCAAACGCTGGTCGGGTGGGCGTTCGACGTCGAAATCCTCTATCTTGCCGGCAAGTTTGGATACCGGGTCGCCGAGATCCCAGTTGAGTGGCGTTTCAACAGCGACACGAAAGTAAGGGCGGTTCCGGACACATGGGCCATGCTCCGGGATATCTTCACGATCCGTGGCAACGATCTTCTGGGGCGGTATCATGTTCCGAGGAAGCGGGAGGGGCATCCATGAGCGATCCACGACCTATCGGGGTGTTTGATTCGGGCGTGGGCGGGCTCACGGTACTCCGAGCGATCCACGACCTCCTGCCGATGGAGCCGACGATCTATGTCGGCGATCTGTCCCACTTTCCCTACGGTCCGAAAGACAAGATCGAGGTCACGGGCAGGGCAGAGGCCATCGCCGAGTACCTGCTCGATCAGGAAGTCAAGGCGCTGGTGGTGGCCTGCAACACCGCCACGGCTGTGGCTCTGCCGAGGATACGAGAACTGACAGACCGACCGGTTATCGGCGTAGTCGAGCCAGGGGCGGCCGCGGCGCTGGCCGTTTCGAGCTCGAGAATCATCGGGGTAGTGGCAACCGAGGGAACCGTGGCATCCGACTCGTACGTGCGGGAAATACAGCGTCTCGACCCGCTTTCTCGGGTTCACCAGATCGCATGTGGCGAGCTCGTGGGACTGGTGGAGGCAGGATCCGTAGACAGCGACGAGACGAGGCAGCTCATCCAATCGGTCGTGTCGGAACTCGTGGACGGCCGGCACTGCGACACCATCATCTTGGGCTGCACTCATTTCCCGCTGGTTCGCAACATCTTCGAGGATATCGGAGGGCCGAGCGTGAGGATAGTCGACTCGGCCGAGACGGCAGCTTCGGCACTTGCGGCTATGCTTCACCAATCGGGGCTCGGCGCACCAACGGGCAAAGCGCAAAGCCACGCGGTCTACATCACCGAAGTCACCGCCAATGCCGCGGCTTTTACGGCACAGGCGAGGAAGCTATTCGGGGAGCACGTCGAAGCGGTGCGCATCGACGTCAAATCGCCGGTCCGAGTCGACTAGCACGACCGAGTGGACGAAAGTAAGAGAACGCGGCTCGACGTCCTGTTGGTCGAGCGGGGCCTGGCGGCCACTCGGCAGCGTGGACAGGCTCTGATACTGGCGGGGGCCGTGACGGTTGACGGCCAGCCCGCCAACAAATCGGGGATGACCGTCCGCAGTGATGCCGACGTCCAGGTGGCCCTTCCAGAGGACGAGTACGTCGGCAGGGGAGCGCTAAAGCTGGCCAGGGCGCTCGAGGTGTTTGACGTCGAGCCGGCGGACAAGATCTGTCTGGATGTGGGCGCCTCGACCGGCGGTTTCACCGACGTGCTGCTACGCGGCAGCGCCCGGAAAGTGTACGCAGTGGACGTCGGATACGGACAGCTGGCATGGACTATCCGTCAGAACCCGCGGGTGGTGGTGATGGAACGGACAAACTTTCGGTATCTCGAGGCGCTGCCAGATGTCATCGATCTCGTGGTGGCGGACGTGTCGTTCATCTCGCTCCGGCTGATTATCCCGGCGATGACTCGAATGACCAGCCGGAGCGCCGACGCGGTGCTCTTGATCAAGCCTCAGTTCGAGGCAGGACGGGATAAGGTGGGGAAGGGAGGAGTTGTCCGCGACCCTTTGGTACACCGCGATGCGATTCTCAGCGTTCTTATGGCGGCGAGAGAACATGGCTGGAGCACGCTGCAGCTTGCGCCGTCGCCGATACTTGGCCCGTCGGGGAATCGCGAGTTCCTCGCACATCTGAGGAAGGGTGCGGAGGACAGGGCGGACCTCGAGAAGCTCGCGGATTGCGTGGCCCGGTAGCGAGATGAAGAGAACTGCGAGATCATCGCCCACACGGAGCCAGCAGAGTACGTCACTATAATTGGGCCGCGCCCGCGCCCCATGCGCAAGAACAGGAGAGAGTCAACTGACCCTACGATCCGTCGCCATCCTCTACCATCCGGAGCGCGAGGTGGCCGTCGCCGAAGCCGAACGCTTGACCAACAGATTGCAGAACTCGGAAATCGAGACTTATGCCGGCTCGGCATGGGACGAGGAGTGGCTGCACACATCACTGAAAGGGCGAGATCTGGCGATCGCGCTGGGAGGCGACGGCACGATTCTCTCCGTGGGCCGAGAGGGCGCCGGCTGCGGTGTGCCTACACTTGGAATAAATCTGGGACACGTCGGCTTCCTGGCAGAGCTGACGCCGGATCTCGTCGACGAGGCGCTGGAACGCATCATCGCGCAGGACTACTGGGTCGAGCGTCGCCACGTGCTTGACGTTCAGTGGGAGCAGAACGGATTGGTGCGAAACCATCGAGCGCTCAACGAAGCGGCGCTGGCCCGAGGCACCAGTACCAGGGCGATCCGCGTCAGCATATTCATCGACGGATTCCACTACACGACGCAAACCGCGGATGGGGTCATGGTGGCAACCGCGACCGGATCCACGGCCTACTCCCTCGCCGCCGGCGGGCCAATCATGTATCCGGAAGCGAGCGACCTCCTGCTCACACCGGTATCGCCGCACCTGAATATCGGCCGCTCCCTGGTGCTTCCGGGCACGGCCACGGTCAGCCTGCGGCTACGCGGCGACAGAGATGCGATGCTGGCGATCGACGGTCAAACCGAGTGCGGGTTTGAGGTCGGGCAGGAGGTCGTCATCAGGTCGTCGCCGCACCGGGCGGAATTCGCGCGTCTCGGGCCGCGAACGTACTTCTATTCGGTACTGGCCAACCGGCTTAGATAACCGGTCGTGACCGGAAGAGATAGACCAACATGCTTCTCGAACTGCACATCAGCAACTTCGCCATCATCGAAGAGTGCCATCTGGCCTTCCATGATGGATTGGTGGCACTGACCGGCGAAACGGGAGCCGGCAAGTCGATCATCGTCGACGCCTTGAGCGCCGTCCTCGGCAGCAGGACGGGCTCGGACGCCGTTCGGACAGGAAGCGACAAGGCGGTGATAGAAGCGGTCTTTGATGGGAAGAACCTCACGCCCGCTGCCCACGACGTACTGCGAGAGCAGGGCATCGAGGACGACGAAGTTCTCATCTTGCGACGGGAGATCCACGCGGCGGGGCGCAGCATCGGGAGGGTCAACGGGCAGACAGTGCCAATGTCTCTGCTCGGGGAGGTTGGAGCGCGGGTGGTGGACATGCACGGGCAAAGCGAGCATCTTTCGCTGCTGCGCCGGGACCGCCAGCTCGACATGCTCGACCACTTTGGGAATCTGGACCAGCAGCGGGACGCTTTTTCGGCCGAGGCAAGGGAGGTAACTACCAGCAGGGAGCGACTCGAGGAGCTACGGCTGGGGCAGCGCGGGGCAGCGCAGCGGATCGATCTGCTCAGGTTTCAGATTGAGGAGATAGAGCAGGCTGCGCTACAGGACGGTGAAGACGAGCAGCTCACGGCGGAGCGGTCGCGACTGGCGAACGCGGAGAAGCTCGCCGCTCTGACGGGGGCGGCAATTGCTGGGCTCGAGGGATCCGACGACCAACCCGGAGCCTCGGAGCAGCTCGCCGAGATTTCACGAAACCTTTCGGAGCTGGCTCGTATCGACGGTAGTCTCGAGGCGAGCGAGCAGACCGCGAACGACCTCAGGTTCGTGCTCGAGGACCTGGTCAGATCGGTTCGTCAGTATCGGGACGAGATCGAATTCGATCCCGTGCGGCTGGACGATGTCGAGTCGCGGCTCACGGAAATCGGACGCCTGAAGCGCAAATACGGCGACACGATTGAGGATGTGCTGGCGTTTGCGTCCAAGGCACGAGAGGATCTCGACTCGATTGAGAATTACGACCTCAGGGTCAGCGAACTGGAGGCAGACCTAAAGCTGTCTGAAGAGAAGGCCGGCCGGGCGGCGGGCGAGCTGACGGCTAGGCGAGAGCAGGCGGCGGGGATGTTTGCCGAGGAAGTGCTCAGGCGGCTCGAGCGGCTGGGGCTTGCGGGCTCGCGATTCGAAGTTGGTTTGCGGCACAGCGTCACGGAGGATGGGATTCCGGCTGAGGTCGACGGCGAGGTCAAACGGTTCGCCTTCAGCTCTTCCGGTGTAGATCAGGTGGAGTTTCGGGTGAGCTTTAACCCAGGAGAAGAGCTGCGCTCCATCGAGCGGGTGGCTTCGGGTGGAGAGACGGCGAGGTTCATGCTGGCGGTCAAGGCAACTCTGGCGGCGAACGACGACATCGGGACACTCATTTTTGACGAGATCGATACGGGCGTGGGCGGACGGAGCGGCCAGATCGTCGGCACGATGTTACGGGAGCTGGGGGAGAGTCATCAGGTAATCGCGATCACGCATTTGCCACAGGTGGCGGCGCAGGCGGAGCAGCATATAAAGGTTCTGAAGAGCCAGCATGCCGATCGCACGGGGGTGGATGTCGTGGACCTCGACCGGGAGGCACGGGTCGAGGAGATCGCGGAGATGCTGGCCGGACCGGCTAAGAGCGAGACGGCGCTGCGGAGTGCCGAGGAGCTGCTGGCGGCCGTGGCAGGGACTTAGACTTGGAATTGGTAGCGATGTAGGCAAGCCGCCGGCCGGCCGGCACATGCGCTTCTAGCGGCGCGGTGTGAGGAGGAAGGGACGATCGAGGCCGTTGTGCGTGGCGTTGCCCGCTATCAGTCCAAGCTCGTTGATGGTTTTGGCAGCGTTCAATGTCCAACCGGTGCCGGAGGGAATGGCCCGGTTCAGGTTGACTAGCTTGCCGTTGGCGGGTGGTTGCACTCCGGCCGCGGGCAGAGGACCCTTCCACTCGGCAAGTACAGCTTCATTGTTTGCGGACCCGACGGCAACGGGTCGGTTGTCGACCACGGTGAGAGACGACAGGTCCGTGCCACGAAATCGCTGCGTGGCTCCGAGCCGGCATCTGGCAGAGTAGCAATCAAGCTCACGAACGAACGATGTGCCAGGAATAGTACCCACTGGTTCGAGAAGCCAGAGTCGCGTCGCACTCGGAGTCGTGACCGCGATCATGGCTGGGATAGTGGTAGCTGCGGCGCCAGGCTCAGGTTGAGTCAGCCTACGGCTCTTGGGACCAGCCGGAAAGGGGAGCGGCACCATCTTCTGCGAACTGCCCCGATCATCCCACAAGGCAGCTACCTGCGTCCCCGACGCGTCGACATAGCCTCCGGCCTTGAAGGAGGGGTGTCCGGTAGTGGTGAGCGCCTCGCCGGACCGGGTACCGGCGGGGAGGGGATTGAGTACGAGCTTCCAAGAGGCGGCAGATATGTGTTTGCGGCCGGAAAGGAACCGCCAGAGCACGGGCACGGTCTGGACCCCCAGAATCATATATCCAGATACGTCATTGTTCGAGGCGATTGCGGTGGCTGCCCCGAGAAACAACTCGTTTCTGCCTTTGAGGCCGGGCAACGGAAACCAGGTGACCTTCTTCAAGGCCGGGACGGCAACATAGGGACGGTTCGCGTATGCGCAGACGGCATGTCGACGGCCCGCGTAGCTAACGGTCCGGGCGGGTAGGCTCGCGCAGCGCCTCGAAAAGCCCGTTACGGCGACAAAGCCGCGGTTGTTGATACCTGCGACGTGGGCGGACACAGATCGCGGCGGGATGCCCAACACCCTGGCCCGATGAGCCGGGTACAGCCACTCAATGGCTTCGGCATCAAAAGCATTGACCGGATAATACCCAGCCACGTCTCCACGGTCGTTCATGGCGGAGACCACGGAGTAGTTATCGTGGGCTGGAGACGGAAGGGCGGCGATGGAGTATTTAGGCGAGGACGCAGCATGGGAGCGATGAAGGAATCCGGACGATGCGACGGCTAACAGAGCGACCAGGACGCTGGTGTACAGGAACCTGGGGACAGGAGCGGAGTGCGATGGTTTGGCGAAGTGAGTTGATGCCATTGGAGTGCTCCTTCTGTGCTGCTTTTGTGTCCTGCTCTGACGGGTTCAGTACGCGCTCCCGGGCAAAGCGCTCCGCGATTAGTATCGTCCTCATGCATCTCGATTCATATAGGGTGAGGACCTGATAGTGAGCGCCGCAAACGAAGCGGTTGCGCCAGCCCCGCGCTGTGAGCAAGGCGCCCCCCGCTATGGCAAGCCCAGCGGCGACACGCCTTGGGCAATCAGATGTGGAAAATGCTGGTCTGCCGGCAGGACATCGAGCTGTTTGAGGATCTCCACCTGGCAGATAGTTAAGCCGGGGCGGAGACGTCGATCGGGCGGGCTTCCCGTGCTACGGCTTCAGGAGGCAGGGGTTTGACCCGGACGGTGCGCTCGTTGCGATAGGTTACCTGACCGGGGGCGCCACCCGGCCGCCGGTGGACGTCGCGGACTCTGGTCACGTCTACGTCGGCCTGGTTTTCTGTTCGGGCTTTGCTGAAGTGCGCGGCCAGGGACGCCGCGGCCTCTAGGGCTTCTGATTCGGCTCGATTCGCCTGGCTCGGGGCCCCGCGAAGGATTACGTGGGAGCCGGGCATGCCCCTCACGTGGAGCCAGAGGTCTGACCTTCCCGCAAGCTTGAAGGTCACCTCCTCGTTCTGTCTCGCGCTTCTGCCGATGATGACTACCTCACCTGACGGGAGCGTCACTGTCAGTGGCTGGCCGGTTCCTGCCTGACGTTTCTTTTGTGACCTGCGGCCTCCGAAACGAGCGGCGAACTCGGCCTCCACGCGAGTGAGGTCGGCGGTTGATTGGGCGAGGTCGACGTACATCTCGAGCTCTTCGATGAAGGCCAGATCGAGCTTCGCGGCGGCCAGCAGCTCGGGAATTTTTTTGCCGGCGTCTCTGGCCTTGCGATAGCGCTTGAAATAGCGTTCCGCATTCTCGACGGGGCCCTCCAAGGGATCGAGGGCGGCAGTGAAGCTCAGCTCCGGTATCTCGAGCTTCGCGGCACCGGGCTGAAGCGAGTACTGGTATCCGAGGATCATCTCCCCGGCCTCACGGAGCTGAGATGCGCGAGCCGACGCGGCCAGCCCGTCGCTCAGTGAAGCTATGCGACCTTCAATCTCCGACTTGCGCCGCGACATGCCGCGCCGTACTCGCTCACGGACGCTCTTCAGTGCGTCAGTGCTCTCGCGGCCCATGCTCACCTGGTCGATGGCCTCGCTCATGCTCGCGACCGGGACCGAGTTGGGGATAACCGGCTCATCGTAGGCTCGAAAGTCGACAGGCCGGTCGTCGCGGGCGATCGACGACTGGTTTCCACCCATGGCCAGGTATCAGCGCATACTGCTGAGATGTGGCACGGGCGAGAGCTTCGGGAGAGGCGTCGCCGAGCGCAGCGGCCGCCGGCACTCCAGCCCTCAAAGCTATGTCTGCGGCTATCGCGGGCGAGCAGCCGAGGAGAAGGCCGATCAACGCATCCTTTATCTTGATTGCCTCCCCGGCCAGCGAGAGCCGGCGCTTCAGCTCATCGAGATCGTGATCCTCAAGAGGATCCAACTTCGGCAAGCCGTCACCGAAGGCGGCAGCCCGGGCCTGAGGCGGAGGTAACTCGTAGAGGGCATGTGGTACTATGCGGCGAATCCGGCTCTGGTGGGGACCGATTAGCTTCAGTGCACCCAAAATTGTGCCGTCCTCCGCTTTGAGAATTACGTTGCTGCGATTCCCCATGATCTCGACGACCAGTGTCACCGGAGGGCCATCCAGCGAAGCGAACTCGAGCATGAGGACACGCTCGAGGTGGACCTGGCACACGGAGTCAAGACGCGCGCCGATGCAATACTTCCTCAAAAGCATGATGAACGGAGACGGCGTTTCGAATCCCTTGGCCAGCTTCTGTTGCGTCAGGTACACGCGGGACGAGGTCGCGTCAGCCGATGTCAACAGCCAATGAGTGTGGCCGCGTCCGTAGAGCTTCAGTGCCACGGAAAGGTCAGAGGACTGGATGACCTTATCCACACGAGAGCCGACAACGGTAGCATTCAGCTCGTCCTGCATAGCCGCCATGGTGAACACGTCGAAGGGCATTGCACCCATTATGAGCCGCGGATGTTCGGGCCGCGGCCATGGCCGCAGGCACCCCGAGTGAAGGGATGCTGAAATCGTGAGCGATGGAGCAGAGCCGTTTCATACGGCCGACTCCCCGATCCTAGTCGTGCTCAGCGGACCATCGGGAGTCGGCAAAGACACGGTCATCCAAGAGATCAAGGGATCGGGTTTCGGCATCCACCATGTGGTGACGGCGACCACACGAGCACCACGAGCCGGCGAAACAGACGGAGTCGACTACTACTTCGTCAGCCAGGATGAGTTCTCCCGGATGATCGACGCCAACGAGCTTCTGGAGTACGCCGAGGTACACGGCAACCGGTACGGAACGCCGCTGCACGAAGTCAGAAGCGCCTTCGCAAGAGGTGAAGACGCGCTACTGAAGATCGACGTGCAGGGAGGGTTGCAAGTGAAGCGACGCATTCCGCAGGCCGTGTTTGTCTTCCTGGCGCCCCCGTCACTCCAGGAGCTACTGGGGCGACTCGAACGGAGGCATACCGAGTCAGTCGACGAACTGGAGCGGAGGACTCGTGACGCACACTTTGAAATGTCCCAGCGAGACGCCTATGATTACGTCATCGTAAATCAAGAATATTGCGTAGGAACGGCGGCGGAGCAGCTCAAGTGTATTGTCACAGCGGAGAAGCTGCGTCTTCACCGTCAGCCGATTGACCTGTAACATACAAGACGTGGCGGTAACGGCTATCCCAGTCAGTCAACAGCAGGGGAACACCAAGCGGGGGAGTGTTTGATGACCGAAGATGGGACGCTCGGGCGAAATCTCGCCCTGGAGCTGGTGCGCGTGACCGAGGCGGCCGCATTGCGGGCAGCACGCTGGATGGGTCGCGGGGATAAAGAAGCCGCCGATCAAGCGGCGGTCGACGCGATGCGGGATGTGCTGGCGACGGTCGAGATGGACGGCGTTGTGGTGATTGGCGAAGGTGAGAAGGATGAGGCTCCGATGCTGTACATCGGGGAGCACGTCGGTAACTCCAAGCGGCCGCGAGTCGACCTGGCCGTGGACCCGATTGATGGAACTAACCTCACGGCCCGAGGTTTGCCGAACGCAATTGCCGTGGTGGCGGTGGCGGAGCGGGGATCGATGTACTACTGCCCGCACATCATGTATATGAACAAGATCGCGGTTGGAGCTGTGGCCAAAGGAGCCATCGACATCAACGCTCCCCCACACGACAACCTCGTTCGCGTGGCCCGCTTCAGCGGAAAGAACATCGAAGACCTCACTGTCGTCATTCTGGACCGCCCGAGACACCAGGATCTCATCGAGGAGGTCAGGGCAACGGGAGCGAGGATCAAGCTCATCTCGGATGGGGACGTGGCCGGCGCAGTCATGTCGGCCATGGAGGAGTACAGCGGGGTCGACGTCTTGATGGGGATAGGAGGCACGCCGGAGGCGGTCCTGGCGGCGTGCGCGCTCAAGGCCCTGGGGGGTGACATGCAGGCGAAGCTGTGGCCGAGAACGGAAGAGGAGCGACAGAAGGCTATCGAGTCCGGCGTCACCGATGTCGACGGCGTGCTGTCGATTGACGACCTGGTCAAGAGCGATGACGTCGTGTTCGCGGCGACGGGAATAACGTCGGGCGAGTTCTTGCAGGGGGTTCGGTTCAGCGGGTCGCAAGCTCGGACGCAAAGCGTGATGATGCGATCACAGTCGGGCACGATGCGGGTGATCGACACGCGTCACAACTTTGGGCGAAAGCAGGACCTGCCGGTAGGGGAGGCTTACGTCCCGGACTAGCGTCTCGGGCCGACCGCAACTTCAGTGGATCAGCAAGGACGTTCTGCCGTCCTGTGAAGAACGCTTAATGGACGGATGCCAAAACGTAGTACAAATTGATGTCGAATCCCCGGAGGGCGTTTGGGGGCTGCACACGAGCCCTCGGCGGAGAGCTCCGATAGTGCTCGAAGGAAAAATACGAGCGACGAATCAATAGGTGAGAAATGAAGGTCATTCTTAATCAGGACGTGGCGAATGTGGGGAAGCAGGGCGAGACGTATGACGTCTCACCGGGATACTTCAGGAACTTCCTGCAGCCACGCGGACTGGCTCACGAAGCTACTTCGGGACGAGTTGCCCACCAAAAGGTACGAATTTCGCACCAGTCGAGCAAGGAAGCCCGGGAGGTCGAGCAGACCAAGCAGCTCGCCGAACGCATCGGCGGAATCAAGCTTACCTTTCCCGTCAAAGTCGGGGACCAGGGCCGGATGTATGGGTCGGTGACCGCACGAGACGTGGCGGACGAGCTTAAGGAGAAGAGCGAGGTCACGGTGGACCGGCATAAGATCGTGCTGAGCGAGCCACTTCGGTCGGTGGGAGAGCACACCGTGCATATCAAGCTGGAGCACGGAGTGGATGCGGAGCTGACGGTGGATCTGGTGGCGGAGACGGTAGAGGGATAGTTTTCAGTTGTCAGTTTTCAGTTGTCAGTTTTCAGCTGAGGCCACACAGCTAGTGGTGGTCGCCCTAATTTTCCTTTGATTTAGGGAGTTTTGCGCTCTTAGGAGCTTTAGCTGGTCGGCCTGCTTGGGCTATCTCCGGGCAGCATTTGGGTTCCGAATGGGAGGTCAAGTGCGATAGGCTGATGGGGTGGTGTGGCGTTGTCGAGGAGGTCCTCGAGCTGCGCACTCGTGGCGAGATAGCGGGGAGTCCTGCAAGGCTCTTGCGGTGGTTTGAGGTTGAATTCTTAGGGGTACCAGGGGCTGAACTCTTCGCGTGATTGAAGAACCCGTCCAGGCAGATTACAGTACCGGGCGCGATCGGCTGCTGCCCCAAAACCTGGACGCGGAGCAGGCAATTCTGGGCAGCCTGCTCATCGACCGGGTGGCGATCGCTCGTATCGCAACCTTCTTGCGGCCGGAGGACTTCTACCTGCCGATACACGCCGACATCTTCGCGGCTATGCTCGAGCTTTACCGAGAAAATGCTCCATCCGACGTGGTGACGCTCAGCGACTTCCTGGACAAAACGGGGCAGCTCGACCGGATCGGTGGAGACGCCTTCCTGTCCCAACTGGCCTCATCGGTACCCACGTCTATCAACGTGGAGTACTACGGGCGTATCGTTGAGCGCCTGGCAGTCCTGCGGCGAATAGTCGACGCGGGGTCACAGATCGCGGGACTGGGGTACGACCAGTCGAACAGCGGCGAGGCGGCAATCGAGAAGTCGGAAACAATCCTGTTTCGCGTCTCGCAAGGGCGTCTCGGGCGAGACTTCCAGTCGATTCGAAGCATCCTCAACGAGTACTACAGCAAGCTGGACTACATTCACGACCACCAGGGCCACGTGACCGGCGTGACCACGGGATTCGTCGACATCGACAAGATCACGGGAGGACTTCAATCTTCCGATCTCATCGTGCTGGCCGCACGCCCGTCGATGGGGAAGACCAGCCTGGCCCTTAACATCGCTCAGGCGGCGGCATCGCGCAGCAAGCTACCCGTAGGTCTGTTCAGCCTCGAGATGTCGGCCGAGCAGCTCGTGCAGCGTCTACTGTCGATGCAGGCCCAAATCGACTCACAGCATCTGCGAACCGGATACATAACGGACGACGAGTGGGGCCGTCTGGGTGAGGCGATCGGTCAGCTGTCAGAAGTCCCGATATTCATCGAAGACTCGGCCAACATCTCCATCAGCGAGATGCGCAGCAAGGCCCGAAGGCTCCATATGGAGCAAGGGCTGGGACTGATCGTTATCGACTACCTCCAGCTCATGCAGGGAAGCAGCACCGACAATCGGGTGCAGGAGATCTCCGAGATCTCGCGGGCTCTCAAAGGCCTGGCGCGCGAGATCCACGTGCCCGTACTTGCCCTGTCGCAGCTCTCCCGGGCACCCGACCAGCGGCCCAACCACGTTCCGATGCTGTCCGACCTCCGAGAGAGCGGCAGCATCGAGCAGGACGCGGACGTCGTGTTATTCATCTATCGGGACGTGGTCTACAACAAGGAAACGGAGCAGCCGCGAGTCGCGGACATCATCGTTGCAAAGCACCGCAACGGGCCAACAGGGGAAGTTCACCTCTTCTTCAAGGAGACGCAGACTCGATTTCTCGACCTCGCCGTGTACGAGGAAGACTAACCCATGCCGGTTTTCGAGGGCTTTCAGCCGAGATCGGAACATTTCGTGCAGGTACCGCAAGAGTTCTTCAGCGGCTTGCTTCCGAACATCCGGTCAATCGTCGAACTGAAGCTCACGCTGCACCTCATGTGGATGCTGTCACGTCGCACGGCGACCCCGCGATGTGTTGAGTATGCAGAGCTGGCGCACGACGCCGGCCTCCTAGAGAGTCTGCGCATAGAGGACGGGCCGCGTCCAGGAGAGGACTACCTGCGCGAGGGTTTAGAGCTGGCGGTTTCCAGGGGCTCGGTGCTACAAGTGCATCTGCGCCGACCCACGGCGGATCAGAGATGGTTCTTTTTGAACACCTCCACGAGCCGAAGAGCGGTAGAAAGGCTCAAGGAAGGCGGGGCAGGTGAGGCGGGGCCCGCGCTGGGGCCGGAGCCCATTCACGAAGTACACACATACCGGCCGAATATCTTTGCGCTGTATGAGCAGAACATCGGTCCGCTGACACCAATGATAGCCGAGCGCCTGCAGGAAGCCGAGGCGCAGTTTCCGCAGGAGTGGATTGAAGAAGCCATAGGTTTGTCAGTCGAGTACAATAAGCGCAACTGGCGTTATGTCGAGGCGATTCTGCAACGGTGGGAGGCTGAAGGGAAGGGCGATGGAGTCGATCGGCGACGTACTGAAGAAGATATCGATCCAGAGGGATACTTCCGCAGCAAGTACCAGCACCTCTACCGCTGAATCCGTCTGCCCTCGATGTCGTGGGGCGGGTTTTCTTCGACTTGAGGTGCCCGTTGACGATCCACGGTTCGGCGACATGATCGCGTGCGAGTGTACAGTGCGGGACCGAGCGGAGCGACACAACCAGGCGCTCATCGAGCGCAGCAATCTGGGTCCGCTCCGGGGCAAGACGTTCGAGAACTTTGTCGTCGATCCGGCTTTCAAAAGGCGAGCGCCGCGCTTCTCGCCCGATGCGGCATACAATGCGTGTTTGATGTTTGCGGCGAGGCCCGACCGAACGGAGCAGGAGATCCTAGATTCACCTTCTATCGAATGGCTCGTGCTCATCGGCAACCATGGAACCGGAAAAACACATCTCGCCGTGGCAATCGCCAACAAAAGGCTCACTCAGGGGCGACCGGCGATCTTCATCGTGGTCCCGGATCTGCTCGACCGGCTCAGAGCCACTTTCAGCCCAACCAGCACCGTGACATACGACGAGCTATTCGAGACGGCACGCACGACGCCGCTCCTGATACTCGACGATCTCGGGGCCCAAAGCTCGACGCCCTGGGCGCAGGAGAAACTCTACCAGATCATCAATGAGCGGTATAACCGGCGCCTGTCGACGGTGATCACGACCAATCTCTCACTGGACCATATGGATCTGCGACTTCGCTCGCGGATTGGGGACGCCCATCTCGCAGAGGTTCACATCATCAAGGGGACCGACGTCAGGTTGGGACAGGAGCAGGGGGAGGAGTCCCCACCTCACAAAAGCGAGGGACGGGGGGCACGCCGCCGGACCTAGGAACGTGGCGGGACCATGGAAGCTGACAGCGTTGTCGACCACGTGTTTGCGGGTTGGGCGGGGACCGTGGCTTGCAGTGGGCGGGGCGGAGAAGCGACCGGCGGCGGACATCGATACATCGCCCCGGCACCGGAGGTCCGGTCCACGGCGTGGGTCTCGTGTCCTGGCAGGCAGAAGGTAGGGCGGAACTTCTCGGCGCTGGGTGAATATCGGCGCGCGGAACGGACCAACGCCGGCCGTAGGTACATCCCCCCGGACATGGAAGGCCGGGCCACTTGGTGGGACGCGTGCCTCTTTGGCAGGAGGTGGGGCGGAACCTTCGCGGCCCTGTGGTGTCTTCCGGCGCCGGAGTCGGAAGGGGAAGGCTGGCTTGGGGCGCGGAACAGGCCACAGGGCATGGAGGTGAACACGGGGGCCGTATCAAGTGCGAGAATGTGACAGTTGTACGGATGACGGGCGAATGTATCCATAGCCTCGACTGGCCGGTCGCCGGTACTGTCAAGTTGACTGGCCGGGAAATCTCCACGTAGACTTATGAGCAAGACGGCCAGGCGTGCTCCGACCGCCTGGCGTTCTGTGCGTTTAGAGAACATTTTGTTCTCGGGCGTCGTGGGGGCGCTTACTAAGGAGTCTTTTGAATGCGGCAAATTTGGTGGGTTTTAACAGGGATCGTCCTGCTGTTCCTAGTGGCGATCTACATCGATGCCCCAGCCACCAGTGGAATTCACTTCGGGCCGATAAACCGGCCCGTTTCGTTCCAAAAGGGGCTGGACCTTGCAGGAGGCGTTCGCGCGCTGCTATGCGCGGAGAAGGGACATCCTACGAACGCCGAGATGCAGGCGGCAGCCGACATCGTCAGGAACCGAGCGGCAGGCGGGGTCGGCGTAACCGAGCCGCAAGTCTCGGTTGTCGGGAACTGCGTCGCAGCCGAGATCCCCGGTGCAAAGAACCAGGATCAAGTTCTGAGATCTATCGGCACGACGGGAAAGCTCGTGATCGGGGACAGCGGAAGTACTCCGCTCGCATCCGGCACACTCGTCAGGCTGACTCACGGGCCGTCGAATCCCACGGCGAAGATCCCAGTGGTGAAGATAATTGTCGAGGGAAGCTCGGTCGCTCCGGGAAGCGCGCAGATAGCTTATGACCAGACCGGGGCCCCGGTAGTCAACTACACGCTGCAGGGGAAGGGAAGTACGGATTGGTGTAACTATACCAGCGCCAACGTCGGGAAGTATTCCCCGATCGTGCTGGACAATCATGTGGTCAGCTCTCCTTCCATACAAAGCGCCATTTGCGGAGGGCAGACTCAAATCACGTTCGGAGGCAACACGTCTCTGGGCGGCCCGGCGGGACCAAATCAGATCAAACTCGATTTGAATTATGGCGCTCTGCCAGTGGCGATGAAGATCACGAGCGTGCAGACGGTCAGTGCCACGTTAGGCCCCCAGTACGTGCACAAGGCGGTGCTGGCGGGCATCGTGGGGCTGATTCTGGTTGCTTTGTTCATGTTGCTGTACTATCGACTCCCAGGGTTGATAGCCGACATCGCACTCATCATCTATGCCTGCATCGTCCTAGCCCTGTTCAAGATAATCCCGGTGACGATGACCCTGGCGGGCGTCGCGGGCTTCATCCTGTCCATCGGTATGGCCGTCGACGCCAACGTGCTGATATTTGAGCGTTTGAAGGAAGAGTTACGGGCCGGCAAGACGCTGGGGTCCGCGATTGATTCAGGTTTCAATCGAGCGTGGACCTCGATCAGGGACTCCAATATCTCAACGATGATCACCACCGTCATCCTCTACTGGTTCGGCCAGCACTTCGGGACGAGTATCATCACTGGATTTGCCACCACACTCTTTATCGGCGTGGCGGTCAGCATGTTCACAGCCATCGTGGTGACCCGGACGTTCCTACGCATCCTGGTTTCAACGGGCAAATTCCGCTCCCTGTGGCTGTGGGGGCTTCCTGAGGTGCGCGAAGACAGTACTACCAATGCGCCAGCTCCTGGAGGCTCCATTGTTTGACATTATCGGTAAACGTTACTGGTACTTTCTGCTTTCAGCGCTGGTCATCGTCCCAGGACTCATCTCGCTGATCCTGTTTGGACTGAAACTCGGCCCAGATTTCACAGGCGGGTCGGAGATTACCGTTCAAATCGTGCAGGCGAATCAGAGCACACAGATAGGCAACATCATGGTGTCAAGCATAGGAGTGAATCCTGAGTTTGTCCAGCCGGTGATTGCTACGAAGTGCCCTGGGAGCTGCCAGTACATCGTCCGTTCAAAGGCAATAACGCTGTCCCAGAAACGAGCATTTAACGCTGCCCTGCATAAGCAATACCCGGCATCGCCTGTTCCGGTTCAGACATTCCAGACGGTGAGCGGAACCGTAGCGAGCTCCACGACTCAGAACGCGATCGAGGCGGTGATCGCGGCCGCGGTCGCCATCCTGCTCTACATCACGTTCGCCTTTCGCAAGATGCCCCACCCGGTACGTTACGGAACCGCCGCGATTATCGCAATGCTGCACGACGTGCTCGTGGTACTCGGCATCTTTTCAATCCTCGGCGTCCTTCTCAACGTCGAGGTCGACGCTACGTTCGTGACGGCCATGCTCACGATCATCGGCTTCTCGGTGCATGACACCATCGTCATATTCGATCGAATACGCGAGAACGTTAACCGCCGGACGGGGGAGCCGTTCGAACGGGTGGTCAACCACAGCATCATGCAGTCGTTCGTGCGGTCGATCAACACGTCGTTTACGGTGGTGCTGACTCTAGGAGCGATCTTCCTGTTCACTGGTCAATCTATTCGCTACTTCGTGCTCGCGATGTTGATTGGTATCATCTCGGGTACCTATAGCTCGATCTTCAACGCCAGCCCGATCCTGGTCGTCTGGGAGAATCACGAGCTCTCGCGGTTCTTTCGACGGAATCGGGACAAGTCGTCGACGCAGCCGCCGAACCCCGTACGGAGCAGGACAGCTTGAGGGGGGACGCTGGCGGTATGGGATGGCGGTTGGAGGTAGACGGTAGACGGTAGACGGTAGACGGTAGACGGTTGACGGTAGACGGTTGACGTAGACGGTTTGCGGTCGGCGGTTGGCGGTCGGCGGTTTGCTTGTGGCAGGCCAACGCCGCCTTGCCGCGGAACTTAGAGCCATTCCGACCTGGCTGGCTCTCGTGAGCGACTGCCCCGCTGCGAACTTCACGGAGTTGCGTAATCAGGCCAACGAGTCAGCCGCGTGTAACTCTCCAATGCTTTCTGGCCCGTCCGATTGATCAGCCACCATTTACTCAGACTCTCGTGCTCCGGGCTACACGCTGCAATGGCTCTCGCTCTTATTGGCCTGCACGCCTGCACTGGCTCTCGCGCTCTGTGGGTACACGACTGCAGTGGCGATCTTGCTCTCATATAGGGCGGCGCCGCCAGCCATCTGGATTTGCCTTTTTGAAAGAGCCGCCTTTTCGAGTGGGGTGGGAGCTGCTGATTCGCCGGCAGGCTTCTGATTTCTTGGCCTTGACTCTAGGGCTGAGCTTCTTCCTCTGGGGGACCAGAGGTCGCCTCGTATCTAGAGAACCGTTCGCGAACTGCCTCATTTAGCTGTTGGATCCGTAGCTCCGCGGCCGTGAGCAGCTCATCGCAGCGGGTCGTCAGCTTCGTACCTTCGTTGTATAACGCTACCGCTTCATCTAGAGGAACGTCGTCTCGCTGCAGGCGCTCTACGATTTTCTCAAGGCGGGCCAGCGACTCCTCGAAGGGAGGGTCGGCTTGAGTCATTCATCGCCTCCGATTACTACGAAGTGGCTCGTCATTCAGGCGCCTTCGTTTATATGACGCCCCGGCTTCATCTAGAGGAACGTCGTCTCGCTGCAGGCAGTCCACGATTTTCTCAAGGCGGGCCAGCGACTCCTCGAAGAGAGAGTCGGCTTGGGTCATTCATCGCCTCCGACGACCGCAGCGAACGAGCCGTCCTTTACTCGAGCGTTTATTCGGCGGCCCGGCGTCGCATCATGCACCGATGCGATAACCTCGCCAGAGGACGCATCGGTCATTAGGGCGTAGCCTCGGGAAAGGATGCCGAGAGGATCAAGAGCGTGAAGCTGTCGGTCGAGAGCGTCGAGCCTCCGCCGACGAACCTGCATCTCCGATAAAGACAGTCTCTGGAGCCGAACAAAGACCTCATCGAGATGCTGGCGGCGAACGTGAACTCGATTGACCGGACTAGCACGAAGGAGCGCCGTCTGAGCTGCACCCAGGCTCTGGCGGCGGCGGCGAACCCCTCCCTGCACTGCTCCTCGAAGTGTGCGGCGGAGGTCGGATGAACGCCGCCGGTAGGATATTCCATCGGGAACGACGGCCGCAGCGGCCAGCGAGGGTGTGGCGGCGCGGTGATCGGCGACAAAGTCCACGATGGTGAAATCATCCTGGTGTCCCACACCGGTGACCACGGGGAGGCGCGAAGCGAAAATCGCACGAGCCAGACGCTCGTCATTAAAGCAGGCCAACTCTTCCGGAGCCCCTCCGCCGCGGACGATCAAGATCACCTCGGCGTCCGTCATCCTGTTGACGATGTCAAGAGCAAGTACTATCTCACCGGCCGCAGATTCTCCCTGGACCGAGGCCCCGGCTACTATCACCTTGGTCAATGGCCACTGCTTCTGCAAGCGGTGGATAACATCGTGATAAGCGCTCGAGTCCGGCGACGTGATCAAGGCAACGGAGGCAGGAGCTGCGGGCAGGGAGCGTTTGCGCTCGCTAGCGAATAGTCCCTCGGCTTCGAGCTTTCTTTTCAGCCGTTGAAACCGCATCTCGGCCGCGCCGGCGCCCTGCACTTGAAGGCGATCGACGTATAGCTGATAGGCGCCTCGAGGCTCGTACACTTTCATGGAGCCTTCTGCGATCACGGACACACCCGTGCGAAGGCCCCGGAGCTCTTCAAGGTTTTGCTGTACCTCCCGTCGAAACAGAACGCACCCAAGCTGGCTGACATCGTCTTTGAGCGTGAAATATACGTGGCCGGATCCCGGGCGGCTGATATCGCTGACCTCTCCCACAATCGACAGTCCCGTCAGCAACTTATCGTCTTCGATCAGGCGCTTGAGGTAGCGAGTCAGTTCGCCCACACGCAGCGTCCGGCGAGCACCGGCGAGCTGAAGCGATTGCCCAGGGACCCGACCATCGGTGTTACGCGTCAAGCAGGACCTCAACGAGCGGCTGGCCGTATTCCACGGGCTCACCGTCGGCAGCCAGAATTTTCTGAACGACGCCACCGACGTCGGACTCGACCTCGGTCAACACCTGCAGGGCCTCGATAACCCCAATCAGATTACCCGGCTCTACTCTAGAGCCTTCGGAGACCAGGGCCGCTCCACCGGGATGCTCAGAGTGAAAGAAGGTGCCTACCATCGGAGCCGAGACGATCCGGGCGAGGTGCTTGTCGCGGCCATCGTCGACCAGGGATTCGCTCAGCTCGATCGTCATCTCCCCGCCATGGGAGGACGTAAGTTCAGCACGCCGAATCGTCAGCCGCACCTCATCGTTGCCCATCTCCAGCTCACGAACTCGCGAACCCATCAGCAGCCTCACGACGTCAGGAAGCTGGTGGCGGAGAAAGTGATCCAGGTCGTCGTGCGCCATCACACTCGCTCTAGGTACTGGCCTGTCCTAGTGTCAACGCGGATCGTCTCACCTTCTCCGACGAACAAAGGAACCTGCACGACCTTACCGGTTTCCAGGGTGGCGGGCTTCGTTCCGCCGGCGGCAGTGTCCCCACGGAAACCCGGATCAGTCTGAACTATCTTTAGCTCGACACTGGTCGGCATCTCGACGCTGATCGGCTCGCCTTCAAACGTCATCAGATCGAGCTGCATGTTGTCCTGGAGGTAAGCCGTGGCATCGCCGAGCTGCCCGGAGTTCATGGCGATCTGATCGAACGTGTCCTGATCCATAAAGTGATAGATATCGTCTTCCCTATACAGGAACTGAACGGTGTGCCTGTCCAGGACGGCGCGGCGAAACTTCTCGCCAGCCTGGACGGAGCGCTCTACCGTGGTGCCGGTCTTCAGGTTGCGCATCTTTATACGAACCTGGGCGCTCCCCCGTCCGATTTTTAGATGGTGGTAGTCAAGCACTGACCACAGCTCTCCCTCGAGGTCGATGGTCAACCCTCGTCGCAGATCGCCGGTAGAGATCATTCTTTCATCCTCAGCATTGGGTCATCGATCGTTGCGGAGTGGGCTCTATGTACCGTGCCGCAAGCGGAATTTAGTGCCCATATCTTCTTTCGTTCTGTAGCTGCTGCTGGTATGTACGAGCGAATGCGTGATATCCAGTATTACCCTTGGCCACGAAATAGAGATACGGAGTGTGGGCCGGGTGGAGAGCCGCCTGCAAGCTGGCGAGTCCCGGATTGGCGATGGGGCCCGGCGGCAACCCACGGTGCAGATAGGTATTGTAGAGCGAATGGACGGAGTGGTAGTCCGAGACCGTCAGCAGGGGCCACCAGTTGGACGGCCTGCCCAGAGCGTACTGCACCGTGGGATCTGCCTGCAAAAGCATTCCTCGACTCAACCGGTTGTAGTACACGCTGGCAATGATGGGACGCTCGGAGGGCGCTCGGGCTTCCCGCTCGATAATGGAGGCCAAGGTGACGATATCGTAGATCGAGCGACGCAGGCGCCTGGCCTGGGCGCGCATGCGAGGTGTGAACGTCGAAGCGAACTGCCGCACGAGCCGGTCGGCAAATGCCCCGCCGGCCGATCCGGGGGTGATGTCGTACGTATTCGGTGAGAGGAATCCCTCCAGATGAGCATGAGCGGGGATGCCTGCCGGAAACCCTAGATTCGGACGACGACGATGGACCGCGTGCAAGAACTGCGCTGAGCTCACGCCGACGCCGCTCAATCGATGGGCGATCTGCCCGGCACGCCAGCCCTCAGGGATAGTAACGCTGATCTGGGTGACCTTGTAGGCAGCAAGGGCGGTTACCATCTGGTCAATGCTCATGTTGCGGCGAAGAACGTGGATACCCACGCGCAGGCTTCCACCAAGACCCTGGAGGCGGGCGTCGATCCGAAAGAGCAAGGAGTCATGCAAAATGCCCGCGCGCTCCAACCTCGTGGCGATTATCGCGTCAGTGTCACCGGGCCGAACTATGAACGGAACCGAGGTAGCCGCTGAGCCCTGGGGAGCATGCATCTTGTAGTACACGTACCCGCCGGCACCCAGAATTCCCAAGACTATCAGCACCAGGAGCAGGAGGGCGTACCTGAACCAGCGCATGCCTGCCCGAGGTTTCTCGACGCGCTTCCAGTTGTATGGCCGCTGGATCGAGGCAGCTTCGCGGCCTGCCATCAACCCACATCCGTTGACGCGACGGGGCGCCGGTCAAGGCTTCTGAGATACCCTTCGAGAATCAGCGTGGCAGCGATCTCGTCGACTCTCTTGTCGATTTGCTGCCGTTTGACACCGCGCTCCTGGAGCATTCGAGTGGCCTCCACAGTTGTCAATCTCTCATCCCAGAGCTCAACGCGAAGGCCGGCCGCGATCAGGGCATCGGCGAATACTCGCGTCTTTTCTGCCTGGGGCCCCTCTGATCCGTTCATGTTGACCGGCAGCCCAACGACGACCGTACCCGCGGAGTACTCCTCGACTGCCGCCTGGACTTGCGCCACGTCTCGATCTAGGTGCGTTCGGTGAATCACGCCTATGGGAGATGCCAGCAACGCCGTGGGATCGCTACAGGCAACGCCAATCCTGCGGTCGCCAACGTCCAGAGCCAGAATGGCAGTGTGGTTACCTATCAAAATTCGTCAATCCTACTGTTGCTACCGTGATCCATCGGCCGCCGTGGAGACGACGCGGAATCGAGAGTCACGTCACGTTCGAATGCCGCTAGCGGTCGTGGCCGGGATGGTCACCGCGGACGAACCCTCGAGCGTCGGCGAGACCGGCATCCAGCTTTTCGCTGTCTCTGCCGCCTCCCTGAGAGAGCGAAGGAGAGCCGCCACCCCCGCCACCGACGGCGCGGCCGACACGTTGGGCAATCGCCTTCGCATTATAGGAACCTTCGAGGTCGTGGCTCACGGCAGCAACAAACTGGGGTTTACCGTCCACTACGGTTCCCATCACGACGACGCCGCTCCCCAAGGACTTCAGGGCCGAGAGAGCAAGCTGTCTGAGATCCTCACCACTCTCGACATCGACCCGCTTCACGAGCAGCCTTCCGGAGTTTTCCCTGCCATTGAGCTGCTCGGCCGTCGAAGCAAGCTCCGCTCCCTGGCTGGACAGCATCTGTCGAGTGAGCTGAGCGACTCGTCTCTCGGAGGCGCGCAGCTGCTCGACGACGTCTTCGGCGCGGTCGACCAGCCGCTCCGGCGAGGTGCTCAACGTTTCGGCTGTTCGAGAAAGCTGGCGCTCGGCGTCGCGAAAGTACTCGTAGGCGGCGCGGCCGGCGAGGGCTTCTATGCGGCGGATGCCGGCCCCGATGCCGGATTCCGAGATGATGACGACGGGACCGATCTCGAGCGTGTCGGACACGTGCGTACCCCCGCAGAGCTCTTTGCTCGGTCCCATCGAGACCACACGCACTTTCTCACCATATTTCTCGCCGAACAACGCCATCGCGCCCTCCGCCACGGCATCGGCGAATGACACCTCTCGAGTGACGACGGGCCTTTGCTCGAATACCAGCTCATTTATTCGCTCCTGGATGCCGGCCAGCTGGTCAGCAGTGACCTGACCGGACCACCGAAAGTCGAATCGGAGGCGATCGGGAGCGACGAGCGATCCGGCTTGAGTGGCTTCCGGACCTAGAACCTCGTGCAACGCCAGGTGGAGCAGGTGTGTAGCGGAGTGGTGGGGCCGGACACGACGGCGTCGTTCCTCATCGATTCGGGCAGTAACTCGGTCGTGCTCATGTATCTCGCCCTCGACGACCATGCCGCGATGGACGACGATACCTCCGTATGGTCTCTGAGTATCCGTCACAACCACTCGACCACGAGGTCCGACTATCTCGCCAGTGTCTCCAACCTGGCCCCCGGACTCTGCATAGAAGGGCGTTCGATCCAGAACGACCTCGACCTCGGCATTGAGAGTGGCGTGGTCGCTAAGGTGGCCGTCGACAACGATCCCGACGACCGAGCTGTCAGTTTCGGTTTCGGTGTAGCCTGCGAAAAGAGTCGGGTTGATCCGTTCCGAAAGAGCAACCAGATTCTCCAGGTGCTGGGCGCGAGCAGTGACCCGAGCCGCACGGCCGCGGAGCTTCTGCTGCTCCAGAGCTTTCTCGAAGGCGAGGACATCCACGGTGAAGCCGTTCTCTCCCGCAACCTCCTGAATGAGCTCCAGTGGCATGCCATAGGTATCGTGGAGCAAAAAGGCCTCTTCTCCAGGGATCATCCCGGCATTGCGCCTAGCCTCGTCGAGGAGACGGTCGACCATCGGAAGACCCCGTGCCAGGGTGTCCTCGAAGCGTTCTTCTTCGAGCTGAATCGTCCGGAGAATAGTTTCCCGCTGCTGTTCTACCTCGGGGTACCGATTCTTCATCGTCTCGATCACGGCTTGCACGGGCTGCGCCAAGAAGGGGCGCTCGATGCCCAAAAGGCGGCCACGCAAGACGGCGCGGCGGAGGAGACGTCGCAGTACGTAACCGCGGCCCTCGTTGGATGGCAGAGCGCCATCGGCAATCGCCATGGTGAGAGCGCGTGAGTGGTCGGCAATGATGCGGAGCGATCGATCGGCGGACTCGTCCGATTTGTAGGTGATGCCAATTGTGCCGGCAACAGCATCGATCACCGGCAGAAAGACATCGGTTTCGTAAACCGTTTCGACGCCTTGAATCACCATGAGCAGCCGTTCGAAACCCTGTCCGGTGTCGATGTTCTTCGAGGCCAGCTCTCGCTGAACTTCGCCTTTCTCATCCACGAAGGAGTCCATGAAGACGTTGTTCCAGATCTCGACAAAGCGATGACAGTCTTGGTTTTGGCAGACAGGACTGCAGCGTGGGTCACCGCACCCGTATTGGACGCCCCGGTCGAAATGAATCTCCGAGTCAGGGCCGGCGGGACCGGCGAGGCCAGGTCGCGCCCACCAGTTTTCCGGGTCGTCCACGATGCGGTCGGGAGGCACTCCGATTTCCAGCCAGGTGTCACGGGCCAGGGTGTCTCCCGGATAGATGGTGATCCACAGGCGGTTGCGATCGATACCGACGACGCCGGTGAGGTACTCCCAGCTGAAACGCAAGGCTTCGGGTACGAAATAGTCGCCTACCGAGAAGTTGCCGAGCATCTCGAAGAAGGTGAGGTGTGATTCATCGCCAACCTCCTCGATGTCCACGTTACGAAGGCACTTCTGGATACTGACAAGACGTTTGGCAGGGGGAGATGCCTGGCCAGTAAAGAACGGGATCATCTGCTGCATGCCGGCGATGACGAACAAGACAGACGGATCGTCCTGGGGGACAAGAGGCAAGCTGGGAAGCTCGACATGACCCCGCTGCACGAAGAAGTTCACAAAAGACTGACGCAGCTCGTCACCCGTCAAGGGATGTCCTCATGGTCATTCCGGGAGTATTCGACATCGTACTGCTCTTGCGATGAGCGCCCTGCAACGTCAGGCGCCATGGAATGCCGACGTTGTCGATTATCTCCTGCCTTGGTGTCGCTGAAAGATTGACTCAAACTCCTCCTCCATCAGCCGTCGCTTTTCCTCGCCGGCGGCCTTGCCTTGAGAGCGAGCATCTTCCCACTCTTGCTTCAATCGTTCGAGCCGTGCCGGAAGATCGCCACTTTCTCCCGGAGCCGGATCGGAAAGGGTCCACGCCGCGTAGCTGAGCAATCCAACCAACAAACCGGTAAATAGCTTCATACCGTACTCCCCAATCTCCGGGTGTTTTCTGCGTCACTTCTCAGTATCTCTGATGTCTGTCGCCAAAATGGTCCGAGGTTAGCGAAAACGGCAAAAAGGGACCTCAAAAGGTATCGCAACGGGCACCCCAGGGGCGACAATAGAGGGTAGATGGAGAACCTTTGCATCCGCGGCCTGGCACCGGTCTTGCGTGTTCGACGCGCCGTGGATTCTGCTTCTCGATATCATTATCGAGGTTTGGCGCCTCGTTTCAGGAGTTAAGTTTTATGCCGGAAGTTATGAGCATCGCGGTCAGCGATGAGGACCAGTGGCTGGTGGTCAACGGACGACCCATTGAGTACTATGCGAGCGACACCGCATTCGTCGGAGGACGGAAGGTCTGGGCTTCGGAACAGGCAGCGCTACGCCTGGCAGAAGCTCTAACATCCGAACCGCTCATAGTAGACTTTGTTTCCGCTGGGTTTCCAGATGCGGTCATTACGCTGCCATCGGGTGACCGAAGCCTCGTCCACGGAGCCACGTCACTATTGGATCTCGGCCTCACCGCGCTCGATCCTACGGAGATTCAAGAGGAGGAGCTTGTGATCCTGTCGCGAGAGCTCGTCGAGCGAGCCCGCGCCAACGGGTCCGGAGTAGAGGCGTACGTCGAGCAAGAGGCAGAGCAGACTCCGGCTCCAGCTTCAGTCTGAATCCGCTCGTTGGGCGATAAACCGAGCGGGGAGGGCACACCGAGACGATGGTGTGTAACCGGGCATCCGATCCACGATCTTGAGGATCAAACAAAGGTCGTCTTGCTGGACGCTGGCACCGCCATCCGAGTGTGTCGGGAGCATGGCGCTCCAATTGGAGTCGAGGTACGGAACTCGGCAGCTCATCCGCTACGCACTGGGTAGGATGACCTCCGGGCCGGATTCTCCGCGCACGGTCAGTTAGTGACGGGGACATCAGCCCTTACGCCTGAACAAGCCAAATAGGCCGGTCTTCTGATCGTGCGAATTTTCGGCTTCTGAGGCTGGCGCGTCAGGTGGCACAGGTAGCTGACTAGATGTCGCGGCGCGCGCTTGCTCGAGAGCACGGGTCTTCAGGGAGGTCCAATCGGGCTCGCCGGTCGCGACGACCTCTCCGTGAGCCAGCGGAAATGATGAGCCCTCCGAACCCCGGCGGCGCCGCGTCCATTCCACAACATGATGGGGCCAGCGGCGGTTGAACCGCAGCAGCACGAAGTCGGTCCCGTCGATCTCAACTTCTTCGTCCGGCATCTGTGGTTCCACGTGTCAGCCTTCTCTGGGAAGTCCCAGTTAGAACATGCGAAGTATCGAACGCTGCTTATAGATGGGTCATCAGAAACACGACGAGCAACAGCAGACCGACGGCGCCGAAGATTATGAAGAAACGGATCAGCTGCGCACACCCTATTCCGGCGGCTATCGCCATCTTATCGCCGATAGTCATGCGATCATCGGCGGACGCCTCGGACGCCATCATGTAGCGAACCTCGGATGGGTCGGACGCCTGGCTCTTGACAGGATCTATCCCAGGACGGTCCGGGTTCTGGATCGGATCGTAGGGAGGCATCATGATGGGTCACCCGAGCGTCGGTGAGTCAAGACGCAACCGAACCTTCAGGTTGAGGTGACTGATGCTGCAAGGCCAGGATGGCTTGCGAAACGACGTCTTTCTCGGATTCAAACGTTAGAGTTTTGACGGCTTGTTCGAGCGGAAACCACCTAGCTTCGTCGACTTCTTCATCGTGATCCAGTGCCGAACCAGATCGGTACTTCATCAAGAAGAAGTCGACGGTCTTCACATATTTCTTGCCATTCATCTGATAGAAGAACTTGATGGGGCGAAGTGCTTCCACGGCATCAGCAATCACTCCGCCTTCCTCTCGCACCTCCCGGACAGCCGCGGATCGGGGCGTCTCGCCCGGGTCAATGGCTCCCTTGGGCAGTTGCCAACGGTTGCGACCATGCGGCTTGATCAGCAAAACGTAGGTCCTCTTGTCGTCGAGCTTGACGACCACTCCCTCCGGCAGAATGCTGATGCTGAAATCCTTGACTCATGTACTCCTCAGGGCTGCGCTGGATTCTATCAACCTCGTGAAGCGGTGCCGAGCCTGTGGCAGAGCCGGATGCGCCCTCCGATAACAGTCAAGGATGGCGAGACCTGCACCAAGGTAACGACCGACCACGATACTATTGTCATGGAGGGAGAAATCATGACATACGTGCCGGCTACCGATCGCTACGACGAAATGGTCTACCGAAAATGCGGGAAGAGCGGGATCCGTCTGCCCGCGATTTCCGTTGGACTGTGGCAGAACTTCGGCGGACAACGACCACTCGAGGATCAGCGAGAAATCCTGCGCCGCGCCTTTGATCTCGGTGTCACGCATTTTGATCTCGCCAATAACTATGGACCCCCGTACGGGTCCGCAGAAGAGAGCTTCGGACGCATCATGTCGTCTGACTTCAAGCCGTTTCGCGACGAGCTCATCATATCGACGAAGGCGGGGTACGACATGTGGCCTGGCCCGTACGGAGACGGCGGATCTCGCAAGTACTTACTGGCAAGTCTCGACCAGTCTCTGAAACGGATGGGACTGGAATATGTCGATATCTTTTACTCGCACCGCTATGATCCAGAAACTCCACTGGAAGAGACGATGGGGGCGCTGCACACAGCGGTCCACTCGGGCAGGGCCTTGTACGCCGGCATCTCGTCATACTCGGCGGCAAAGACGGCGGAGGCGGCACGGATACTTCGAGCCATGGGAACGGAGCTTCTTATCCACCAGCCTTCCTATTCAATGATGAACCGGTGGATTGAGCCAGAGCTGCTCGACGTTCTTGGTCAGGAAGGGATCGGGTGCATCGTCTTCTCCCCACTCGCGCAGGGCATGCTCACCGACAAGTATCTCAACGGCATACCGGAAGGCACGCGCGCGAGCAGCGACTCGTCGCTCTCGACGGATCTGCTGAAGGATGAAACGCTGTCGCGGATTCGCTCATTGAACGAGATTGCCAAGCGGCGTGGGCAGACGCTGGCTCAGATGGCCCTGGCGTGGACTTTGCGGGACAGCAGGGTTACATCGACGCTCATCGGGGTACGAAACGTGGCGCAGCTCGAAGACAGCTTAGGGGCGCTCCGAAATCTAGACTTCAGCTCAGAGGAGCTGGCAGAGATTGACCGTTACGCCACCGACGAGAAAGCAGTCAACCTGTGGGCGACCTCTAGCGCAAACTGAGGCGTCTCCAGTTCGGTTCTCGGAGGTGCGACCCGCATAATCCGGTCTCCAGCTAGTCCAAACAACGTTGGGAAAACCGTTCGGAGAGGGTGAGCAGCGGGTTCGATATGGCAAATCAGGGGCGATGGATTGAACTATCGGTCATAAGGGGACCGATCCGGCGGCGGTCACGGCCGCCTCGTCAGAGGCGGCGAGATCCCGCTGCGGCCGCAGGGACGAGGACAGGGCAATCCCGAGCAATCCCAACAGAACGAGGATAGACAGCGACACGCGTAGTGACGTCAGCTGGGCCACGAAGCCGATGAGGGTCGGACCCACTAAGAAACCGAAGTAGCCGCATGTGGCGGCTGCCGCTATCGCCTGGCCGGCCGCGCTGCCCCCAATGCGGCCGGCGGCACTCATTGCCGTAGGAAAGATCGTCGCCGACCCGGCGCCGACCAAGCCGAAGCCGATGATGGCGATTGGAGCTATTGGAAACAGGAGGGCCAAAGCGAGGCCTAGTCCCGACACGACGAATCCCGTACGGACGAGCAGGACGGGACCAAAATGCAGCGACAGCCTGTCGCCGCCAAGCCTAAAGACGGCCATCATCAGCGAAAAGGCGGCGAATCCGAGGGCGGCCACACCGGCCCCGGTTTTGGCTGTTCCGTTGAGGTAGACCGCACTCCAATCGGCCATGGCACCCTCCATGATCGCCACGCAAAATGCCACGAAGCCAACAGCCACTATCGCTCGCGAGGGAAGCGCGATGCCCGTGCCTGGTCCATGGGCATCGGCGTGAGCAGGAAGCAGGAAGGCAGAGGCGGCGAGAGCGACGGCAGCGCAGGCTATGGCGACGGTTAAAAAATGTGGAACGGGTGCAATGTTACGCGACGCGAACAATCCACCCACTAAAGCCCCGGCGAGGCCGCCGCTGCTGTACAGACCGTGAAACGAGGTGAGGATTGGACGGTGGTAGCGACGCTCGACGGAGACGCCCTGGGCGTTCATCGAGACGTCCATGGATCCGTTAGCGGCCCCGAGCAGAAACAGCGAGATGACGAGCAGGAAGATGTTCGGCGACAACGCCAGGAGTGGGAGAGCCGCGCACAGGCACATGCCCGAGATTGTCATGACGGGCCGAGTGCCGAAGCGTGCGGCAAGGTAGCCGGCGACATTCATGGCGAGCAGTGCGCCCACGGCGGCTCCAAGCAGCGAGAGGCCAAGCTGCGCCTGACTCAGGCCCAGGCTCGCTTTTATTGCGGGTATGCGAGAGGCCCAGGTAGCAAGCAGGAAGCCATTGACAAAGAAGGTAACGGCGACCGCAACTCGAGCCATTCGCGGCCGCTGTGGGTTCGAGTCAAGAGTCAGATGCATTCCCTCTATGTTCGCAGTTCAGCCGGCCATGTTCGGACCTCTGAGCTGCGCGCAGGAATACGAAACGTTCCAGAGCGGGTCTAGGCAGGAGACTATACGGTTCCCCTCAAACGCCGTGCCAGGTCGTCATGACCTGCCACTGATGCGAGGTCTGCTGCCGACTGTCCAGCCTCCGTTGAGATGGAAACATCCGCTCCGTTGTTGAGAAGGAGAGACACGATCTCTTCATCTCCGTTCTGTGCCGCGGCGTGCAAGGCGGTGTACCCGCTCTGCTGCCGCGCGTTGACGTCGGCTCCCCATGTCAACAGCAGCTTAGTGATGTCGGCATGACCGCTCGAAACCGCGCTGTGCAGAGCCTGCACGCGGTTATTGTTGGTCCCTGCTGCATTGACGTCAGCCCCGCTTTGCAGTAGATACAAAACCACGTCGTAGTTACCGAAGTATGCGGCTAGCTGCAACGCAGTGAATCCGTCTCGAGCGTCGCTGTTAACTGACGCGGGGTTGGCGGCCACTAACTCCCGGATTCGAGCTAGATCGCCATATGCCGCGGCTTCGAACAGATCGATCTCAGGCAAGTTCTTCTTGAGGGCCGCCGCGATGCCTGGACGACCATAATACGTGGCCAGAAGAAGAGCTGAGACACCGACGTCATCCGTGGCCGCGGCTGCTTCGGGGTGCAGCGCAAGTACTCGCTCGGCTGCACCGACGTCATTGTTTTTGATCGCTTCAACAACCAAACGCTCGTTATCTATAGTTTCAGTCAATTGTTCACCTCGCACAAATGAGCTCAAAATAGTTAGCTTAGCTAAGCAAAGTATACTAGCACATGAACACTGCAAGTGGGAGCCGAGGCGCTCGCGAACGATTTGAGACGGCCGACCGCTTCCACACGATCGCCATACATTTGTTGCGGCGCGTACGGCGCCAGGACAGTTTGAGCGGGCTGACGGCAGCGAGGCTGTCGGCCCTGTCGGTTCTGGTATTCGGCGGGCCGACAAGCATTAGTGGCCTGGCCGACGCCGAGCAGGTGCAGCTACCCACAATGAGCCGACTCGTCAACTCGCTAGAACATGCCGGGCTCGTTGAGCGAGTGCGCGGAGGACAGGACAAACGGGTGAGCAGGGTCAGAGCAACCCCTGAGGGGGTTATGCTGTTGCGTGAAGGTCGAGAGCGTCGAATTCAGACGCTGGCGCGCGACCTCGGCGGACTGTCTGACGAGGATCTCCAAGTGCTCCGGTCCGCCGCTCAGATTTTAGAGGCAGTGCTGGACCCCCCGACGTCTAGCGAGTAGGTCTGCCTCAATGAACATGCCAGGGCGGCCGCGAGCAACTCTTCCTCCCGGACGGGGGCGCGGACGTAGTGGAGAACTGCGCATGGCGGCGACTAGAGAAGATCGATCGGGTCTACATCCACCACTATCTCGTCGGGTACAACTTCGAGTATGGGTCGCAACTCGCTTCCCTTGGCAATAAGGTGCCACTGATGCACGTCGTTAACGCGGGCCACGAAGGCGGGCGCCGGCCCGATGAGCTCAACATCGCTTCCCGTCTCTCCGATGCGTTCCTGCAACAAGGAGGTCAGTGACCTAGCGCGATTAGCGGCCTTGACGCTGCTGCGATCTCTGATAAGGAACCGGGCGAGTCGGGAGAATGGCGGATAGCGGGACCGTAAGCGGAACATCATCTCCTGACGGTAGAACTGCCAGTAATCATGGTCCCGAGCAGCGTGGAGGGCGTAATGATCCGGACTATAGGTCTGAACGACAACCCGGCTCGGCAGATCGGCGCGTCCGGCGCGACCGGCGACCTGAGTCATCAACTGAAACGCGCGCTCGGAGGCGCGGAAATCGGGTACGTGCAGCCCGACATCGGCGAGAATGACTCCGACCAAGGTCACAAGTGGGAAGTCCAGGCCCTTGGCAATCATCTGGGTCCCCACCAATACGTCCGCCTCGTGTCGCCCAAACATGGCCGCGATGTTTTCATGGGCATTCTTTTTGGCGGTAACATCACGGTCCCAACGAATGATTCGAGCCTCGGGCAGCAGACGTTGTGCTTCCTCCACAACCCGCTCCGTTCCGACGCCGAGGAACCGGATTTGGGACCCATGGCAGACAGGACAGTACCGCGGCGAAGATGTCCGGCGATCGCAGCGGTGGCATATAAGCAGGGATTGGTGGCCGTGGTAGGTCAACGGAATCTCGCAACGAGGACACTGAGCCACGTGCCCGCAATGCCTACAGACCACGGCGGTGGCGCTGCCTCGGCGGTTCAGAAACAGGAGCGCTTGCTGTCTTGCGGCGAACGTTGCAGTCAGGGCACCGATGAGAGACCGGCTAAAAATGCCGCGATGGCCGGCCTTCAATTCCTGGCGCAGATCAACGATCTCGACGCCCGGCATGCGACGCGCCGGCGGGGTTGAGCCGAGGCGACCGCCTTCAGCATGGTCCCAGACGGGTCGGTCGGGCAACGTCAGTAACCGGTATCTGCCCTTCCTAGCAGCGAAGTACGATGAGACGTCCGGGGTCGCGCTGCCGAGGACTACGGGAATGCGAAGCATAGCCCCGAGATGGACGGCCACGTCGCGGGCGTGATATCTCGGAGTCTCTGCCTGTTTGTATGATCCGTCGTGCTCTTCATCTACAACGACGATCCCCAAGCGGGGCATAGGGGCAAAGAGAGCGGAACGGGCCCCAATGCAGATGGCGGCTTCGCCGCGCCGCACTCGATTCCACTCCGCCCGCCTATCGCCGGACGACAGAGCGCTATGAAGAGCCGCAATCCGGCCGGGAAACCTGGTCTCGAAACGAGAGATCGCCTGTGGCGTCAGGCTAATCTCGGGGACCATAACAATCGCCTGACGTCCGCGCCGAAGAACCTCGGCGATGACATTCATATACACCTCGGTCTTGCCACTTCCGGTGACTCCATGAAGCAGAAAGACTGGAGCGGGGGATTCGGGGCATTCTCGATCGAGAGCTGCTGTTATAGCAGCAACGGACTCCGCTTGGGCGGGCGATAGATTGGGGTGCGGGGCCTTGGCGGCAGGAGGTACGGAGGACATCGTGCTTACCTCCAGTCGAATCCAACCGCGGGCCGCAATTTTCGCCTCGACTGACGCTGCACCAGAGACACTGCGGACGAGGTCACTTTCCAGCATGTCGCCGCCACGATCTCGAAGCGCCTCAAGCAGCAACCGTTGCTTGGGCGCTCGTTTCAGGAGACTGGGATCTTCGAGGACCGCCAGCCCCAGCGGAAGGAGGCGCACGGTCCGGACCGGCCGGCGTCGAGTGGGCTCTACAGCACCCTTCGCCGCGTATCCCGGAGGGACCATGGCGGAAATTGTGGCACCCAGCGGGGCCGCGTACTCGGAGCTAATCCATCGAGCAAGCTCGAGCTGGTACGCGACGAGAGACGGCTCGGGATCTACGATCTCAATAATGTGCTTGAGGTTATCGCGGTCTGCGTGCTCTGAAACGTCCAGCACGATTCCCGTGATCCTGCGATTGATAAACGGAATCGCCACTAGAGTGCCGGCGCGGACGTCATTCAGACAGTCTGGAATAGCGTAGGTATAGGCGGTGCCGGCCCGGCCCAACCGGGTCAAGGGCACCACGCCGGCATAGCCTGTCACGTGGAGGTGACGCTGACTCCAAGTAGTGACTCGTCAGCTTCGGAAACAGAGGCGGCGGAAGCTGCTTCTTCAAACGGAGGCTCAAAGGTCGGAGAGTCGAAATCGCGGGCTACTTTCGTAGATTGCGCCGCCTTCAAGAAATCGCAGAACAAGGGATGCGGCCGGTCCGGCCGTGACTTGAACTCGGGGTGGAACTGAGTGCCCACGAACCAAGGGTGATCCTGGAGCTCGATCACCTCGACGAGACGGCCGTCCGGGGAGAGGCCACTGAGGATCATGCCGGCTTCAGTCAGTTTCTCGCGGTACTCGTTATTGAATTCATAGCGGTGACGGTGGCGCTCATAGATCACCGGTTGATCGTAGGCTTCGGCCGCCTTCGTGTCGGGAGTCAGCTTGCACGCCCAGACACCGAGTCGCATCGTTCCGCCCTTATCGGCGACGTCTCGCTGATCGGGCATGATGTCGATCACGGGCCGATCAGTGTACTCGTCGAACTCTGTGCTGTTGGGCGCATCAGATTGGAACACATGTCGCGCAAACTCGATAACGGCAACCTGCATACCCAGACAGAGGCCCAAATAAGGGATCTTGTTCTCGCGGGCGTATCTCGCCGCTCGAATCTTTCCCTCGACTCCACGGGGGCCGAATCCAGGACCTATCACGATCCCGCGCACATCCCCCAACAACTCGGCCACGTCCGCGTCTCCCTCGAGATCCTCCGAATCGACCCAATTGATGCGTATGTCCGTGTCACTGTTGAGTCCGGCATGTTTCAGGGCCTCGACAATGCTCATGTAGGCGTCGGGGCTCTTCACGTATTTGCCGACTATGGCGATGGGAAGGACGGGCTTTTGTCGTTTGATTTGACGGACGAGCTCGGCCCAGCTAATCAGATCGGGGGGACCGGCTTCGAGGCCAAGCTCGCTAACAATCAGCCGACCCAAGCCGGTCTTCTCCAGCACCAAGGGGACTTCGTAGATGGTGTCGCTGGTGGGTAAGGGGATGACTGCCTCTTCGCGCACGTCTCCGAACAGGGATATCTTCTCGCGAAGCTCCCGAGTCACCTCGTAGTCGGCACGACAGATCAAGACATCGGGCTGGATGCCGATGCGGCGCAGCTCGTTGACGCTGTGCTGAGTGGGCTTAGTCTTCAACTCGTCGGTGGCCCCTATGTGAGGCAACAAGGTCACATGGATGTACAGCACGTTGTTACGGCCGACATCCTTGCGCATTTGGCGAATCGCTTCCAGGAAAGGCAGTCCCTCGATGTCGCCCACGGTGCCGCCAACCTCAACGATGACGACTTGTGCCTTACTCTGGCGGGCAACCCGCTTGATGCGATCCTTCATCTCGTCGGTAATGTGGGGAATGACCTGAATGGTGCCGCCGAGGTACTCGCCGCGTCGCTCCTTGGCGATTACCGAGGCGTAGATCTGGCCGGTGGTCACATTGCTGTTTCTGGTCAGGTTCTCGTCTATAAAGCGCTCGTAATGCCCAAGGTCCAGATCAGTTTCGGCTCCGTCTTCGGTTACGAAGACCTCGCCATGCTGATTTGGTGCCATCGTGCCGGGATCGACGTTGATGTACGGATCGAGCTTTTGAATGGAGACTTCTATCCCCCGACTCTTCAGCACGCGTCCGATCGACGCGGCAGCGATCCCCTTACCTAGAGAGCTCACTACTCCGCCGGTGACGAAAATGTACTTCGTGTCGGGAGTTTCTGATCTGGTCACGCTTTTCTTGGCTCCATCACCATGACTTGAATTTCACTGGGCAACGACGATTTCGTGATACTGACTTTCGGGATGGGACTCCACTCTTTGACCCCCATCTCCCGCACGAAGCGATCGACCGGCTCGAGGTTTTCGCCCTGAGTTTTTTCGATGCGGAACCTCATAGGTATCACGACTGACGGCTCGAGTTTGCTCACGACGTCAGAGGCCATATTCGGACCTATAGCTCCGTGGCCTCCCACCGGGACCATCAAAATGTTGATCGTGCCCAGGCCCTCGATCTGATCGTCGTTGAGCCTCTGCGCTAGATCTCCGAGGTGACACACGCGTAGGTCATCTACCTCAAACACGTAGGCTGTGTTGGGTTTGGGGCGAGACCCGTTTCCGGAGCCGCCGTCGAGATTGCGGTACGTTTGCACGCCGTTTATCAACACGTCGGCGATCTCATACTCGCCGGGTCCCGTGATCAAGCGGTACTCGCCGCTAACGCCCGCAGAAAACTCGTGATTGGGATCGTGGTTGCTGACGGTCACCACGGCGGCCGACGGCCGACCCATGGACAGGCCATAGGTCGGGGGAAAGGGATCGGTCAAGATGCTGGCTTCGCGTCCGCGGATACGAAAGCAGGAATGACCGAGGTAGCTGATCTCCATTTGCACGCCCTCGCTGGGCGCGGCTCTGCCGCACACCCCTTAAGTCTATCGTACGAAAGCTGTGCGTTAGAGAGGTGTTGGGCTTAGCTAACCGCGCTTATGCGGTCCAGGCGCAGCGGTTCGGGTGCTGCAATAGATGGTGTCAGCGAAGCTCTACTCAACTGCTGGAGGGCCCACTGGGAGGCCTCGCGGTCCAGCTCCGCACGTAGGGTTTTCAGGCCCTTCCGCCGTCCGTTGCGGATGCGTGATTTAAGCCACTGCTGCTGTCGACGTTCATCCAGATGGCCGAGCTCGATATGAGCGAGGCAGCAGAACAGACAGTACAAGGTGTACTGTTCGCGAGCGACGGCACGCGGCCTGCAGCGTATGGCATCGGCATTGATCTGGACCTCATAGGTTCCATCTTCAAGGAGGCGCATGCCGACGGGCATGCCTTGATGCCGTTTGCTCTCCTCTACTGTGGGAGCCCGCCAGATCAGTACCTTAGAAACCCGGTACCGCTCCCTGATCTCCTCCCACTCCTCGTGAGACAGGGTGCTCAGCGTTTTCATGTTGCCCTTCCCGTGCTACTTCACACTGGGCATATAGTGACTCACTTGACAGGCGTGAGAAATGGCCCATGAGGCGCAGCCGAAAAGTACTAACAATGGCGCCGCCATCCGCGCTCATACTAGGGACGAAGTCAAAGAGCAGAGCCGATGGCGTCTCCCTTCAGTCGATTGCACGCATTGAGAGAGTAATGGCGGACCATACGATCCTCGTTGTCGACGACAGCTGCCTGGTGAACGACGTCGTGCGGGACGTGCTACAGGCCGCGGGCTTTGGCGTGGTACAGGCTTTGTCAGGCGCGGAGGCCCTCAGCATTTTGGCATCGCAAACATTTGATCTCGCGATCATCGATGTCGACATGCCGCACATGGATGGCTACGAGCTGCTGCGCCGCGTACGGTCGCTTCCAGGCTCGCCCGACATTCCAACGCTCATGCTTAGAACAAAAGAACTCGAGGGCAAGGCACGCGCCGGCGCTTCAGAGGTACCCGCCGACGCATACCTTATAAAGCCGATAGACCCAGTCGATCTGATCGCGCGAGTCAAACGCAGGCTCAAGGTGTCCGGTAAAGAAAATGTAGCGGCACCTGATCGCGAGGAGTCTACCAATTCGGCAAACTTAGCCGTTTCCCAGGTGACAGATCCACCAACGGGAGATCAGTCATCCGCGGCGACTCGATCCGCGCTAAGCGCGACCTCGGCTACCGCCGTAATGGAGGCGTCGTTCGACGCGGCAGCCCCATCACTCGCCCTCTCGCGATCAGTTACAGGCGGGAAGATCATTACCGTGTTCAGCCTGAAAGGCGGGGTGGGCACCACATCTATCGCGACCAATCTCGCCATATCCTTGCAGCAGCTCTGGGGCGAGCCAACGGCGCTCATCGACCTCAGTCTGGAGTCAGGGTCGCTCAACATATTGCTCGACATGCTGCCGACATCAACCCTTGACGACCTAGCTCGTCAGAATGGGCGGCTCACGGCGGAGATAGCGGCCCAGTATCTGGGCCGTCACAAGTCCGGAGTCAGTCTCCTAGCGGCTCCTCAATCACCGGAGCGAGCGGAGCTCATTCAAGCATCAACCGTGAGAAACGTGCTGGGATTGTTGCGGGACGCATTCGACTATGTGGTCATCGACACCGCCTCCAACTTCTCCGAGCACACGCTGGTCGCGCTGGAGATGGCAGACGTGATCATACTTCCGCTCATCTCCGACATATCGTCGGTGAGGGCCGCGAACACCGCGCTCGACATCTTCCGAGCGCTATCTATCCAGGATGAACGCGTCATACCTGTTCTCAACGAAGTATTTCCCAAGGTAGGGCTTTCGCGAAAGCACGTCGAGGCGGGTTTGCACCGGTTCGTCACACCGGTTCCATCGGGAGGTGGGAAAATGATGGACTCCATCAACCGGGGCACGCCGCTTGTCATGGTGGATCCGGACTTGCCGGTATCACGCGCGATCGAGGACCTGGCATTCGCAGTCAGCCGACCGGAGTCCAAGTCGAAGCAGCGACCGAAACCATCTGAGCTGCTGCTCAAGGTGAGAAAACGCGTGAAGGGCTGACCCTTCCCAGCTAGCCATAAAATCCTATTGTGTTGCTTGTTAAGACCAGCAAACTGCCTAGTAACTTCGCCAACGATCTTGAACTGCCTGGAGAAACAACGGGGACATCATGACTAACTCAGCAGAAAATGCACTTTCAGCGAAACGGGTCGGCCAGTACCTGATTGACGCGGGGGTGCTGAAAGCCGAACAGCTGGATGAGGCACTGAATCGACAGAAGAGAATGAGCAAGGCGGGATTCCACGTTCTCCTGGGGACAATTCTCGAGGAAATGGGCGCGATCGACCGTCAGAGTCTGGAGGCAGTTATCTTGCGACAGCGACTTGATGAAGGAAGCGTATCTCTTGGATCAGAGGCGGATTGGGCCCCCTTCAGGAGCGCACCCAGCTCAGAAGCACCAGCTCAGCCGTCCGAGTACACAAACGGACACCATACACCCGACCGACAGCAGCCAGCCGGGCCGGTGGACGCCAGTGAGCCGGTAATCGAGTCATCCGCCTTCGAGTTTGAGGCAATTGGTCAAGAACCAGCACCGGAGGCGTGGCCCAGCCAGGCAGCTCCATTAGAGGAGAACGAGCAGCAGCCCACCGCGCCATCAGTTGGGGCCCAGGCACCGGAACCAGAGCGCCAGCAGGCGACTCCGAAGCCAGACGCCCAGGAATTTGTAACGAAACGGCAATCTCTGGGTTCGGAGACCGCCGACATCGAGGGGGCGCTTGCACCTGCTTCGAGCGTTACAGAGCAAGAGGTATCGGCGCCACCTCCCACCCAAACGTCGGAGCCGACGAGGGTGCCGCAGCCTGCTTCCGTTCAGTCACCGAACGATCGCGTCCCGGTGCCACCCGCTCCTACCTATGAGGCAGCTCCGACTCCACCTGCGCAGGCTTTTTCTCAGCCATCGACGGTCCCGGACCCCGCGCCTATGCCGGCGACGGTCCCGGATCCCGCACCTATGCCGCCGACAGTTGCTGCTTCCGCGCCTTTGCCAACGACCCCTGCCGAAGTGCCCCCTCGACAGACTGTCCCACCGTCACTCGAGGTGCTCGGTTTTACATTCGCGAGGACTTCGGATGGCGGGCTGCGGGAAAATGAGGTCGTCGCGGTCCTCGCACAACTGACCAAACGATCTCAAGCTTTGGAAGCCCAGCTTTCGGAGCTGAGCGACAGCGTGTCTCATCTTGACAGTATGCGTCGTTATGGCGAGCAGACAATCAAAGCGGCGGACACGATTGCCGATCAGATCAGGACGGAAGCCGAGCAGCAGGCCGCGGCGACTCGAGATCGGGCCCAACAGGAGGCCAGGCGGATCATTGCCGAGGGCCGATCCCGTCATGACCACATCTTGCGACAGGCAGCCGAGACTGCGAGACGGCTTGGGTCAGAGGTCATCAAGAACATCGATCAGCACCGTCAGCTGAACGACCATCTCATGGAAGTCACCGACGCCATCGTCAACACGGAGCCGGACACCTCGGGACCCTTCGGGAGCGAGTAGCTCAAGAGTGCCGGGCTGTCCAAGCGAGGACGGCCCGGCATTTGTCTTTTTGTGCCGCAATCTGCGACGTTCGATCGCGTTAAGCTGAATGCCACACGGAAGCATGCCGAGGCCTGACGGCGGCGCGACAAGGGGTGATAGCGCTTAGGCCACTCGGCCCTCGATCTCTCAAACCTGGCGTCATACGCGGGCGGTGTGATGAGATTCACACTCATGCTTCGAACGCAGAATCAGCCTGAGCGTGATGTAACTGTGATGTGAGCCGAGCTGGGGCAGGCAGAGCCGCATTGTGCGCGAGCAATCGCGCATACCGGAGCGTTTTAGCGGGTTGATCGAGGCCTGGACTTACGGTACGGGCAAAGCTCAAGGGGCTGCTTGCGCGGTAGACTTAGGGCGAGACACCTGCGGGGAAGGCCCATGTTCGGCTGGCTTTTCGATCTTCTGAGCGACATCGCCCAAGGCGATTATCTGTTCATCGTCGCGCTGTCGCTGCTCGCCGCCTGGGCAGTGTGGCGGCTGTATACTCGCTTTTACTCGGCTGGGCAAGCGCCCCGGTTCCCACGATTCTTTGGGCTCGTGCTTCAGATCGGGATGACGCTGATGCTGGAGCGGCTGTATGAGTTCTCTCGGGCTCACGTGACGGTCGCGCAACTTACCGCGGTGGCGTATTCGAACGGGTATAAGCTACTGGATTTCGAGATCGGACACGGCTTCTTTATAGAGTCGCGCATTCAACAGCTGTTTTTGCCCGATAACCTTCTGATGCATGCGATCGACGGATTCTATGCTTTGGCTCACTTGTTCGTCACGCTTGGATTTCTCATATGGTTGTACGTGCGCCGGAACGAGGCGTTCGGGTTCGTCCGGAACCTGCTTTATATGTCGACGGGCATTGCGCTTATCGTGTACATGACCTTCCCCACGGCACCGCCTCGCTACTTCCCGAACTTCGGGTTTGTCGATCCCAGCCAGGCGATCGGCTTGACGCAGTCCGGGGGAGCTCAGCTCACCTCGTACACGTACAATCCATTTGCAGCGATGCCCAGCCTGCATCTGGTGTATGCCATCATCGTAGGTGCAAGTTTAGTAGTGTTGGGCAGGCACCTCTGGCTACGAATTCTGGGTGGAATCTACCCCTTCGTCATGCTAGCGGTGGTGTTGATCTCAGCTAATCACTGGATTCTCGACGCAGTCGGTGCGGTGGTTACGGTGGCACTGGCGGCGATACTTCTCACAGCGGCCGGAAGGACAGTTAGCATGGTTCGGAGCCTGGTGCCGAGCCGACCACTTTCGAGCCCAGGATAAGCCTGTTCTCGATTGACACCATGAGTCTTAGCGAGTAGTCTAACTCAGAGAGTCAGGTCTTCCTTTCTCCAGGTAATTGACACAACAGGGTGGACTAATTTCCATGAGCGTATTCAGACGAATGAACACCATCTTCGGCGCGAAGATGAACAAGGTGCTTGATCGCGCCGAGAACCCCAACGAAACTCTTGACTACTCCTACGAGAAGCAGCTGGAGCTCCTGCAAAACGTCAAGCGAGGGTTAGCGGAGCTGGTGACGTCGAAGCGTCGAACGCAGCTAGAGGCGGATAAGCTTCGGGCGGAGTCGCAGAAGCGAGAGGATCAAGCACGACAGGCGCTTGCCTCGGGTCACGAAGATATCGCGAGGGAGGCTTTGCAGCGGAAGCAGGTCATCGACGACAGCCTGGCGAGCCTCAGCCAGCAGATTGCAGGACTCGAAGACCAACAAGCGAAGCTGACCGACGCCCAGCAGCGCCTGCAGGCGAAGATCGAGGCCTTCCGAAGCCAGAAGGAGGTCATCAAGGCCCAGTACACAGCGGCTTCTGCGCAGGTGAAGGTCAGCGAAGCGGCTACCGGTATCTCGGAAGAGTTCGCCGACGTCGGCATGGCGGTGCAGAGGGCTCAGGACAAAACGCAGCAACTCCAGGCCAGAGCAGGCGCCATGGATGAGCTGATGGACTCGGGGGCGTTGACCGATTACACGAGTACGGAAGACGACCTCGACAGGAAACTCAAGCAAGTTTCGGGAGGATCAGCGGTAGACCTGCAGCTGGAGCAGATGAAGCAACAGATGGGATTGCCTTCTCCGGCTCCCCAGGGCCAGCTGCCTGACAGCGAAGCCACACCGCCGGCGAAGGGGGAAGCGTGATCGTTCGAATTCAGGGCGAGGGACAGTACGAGCTTGACGACGACGCGCGCCAGCGTCTCGACGAGCTCGACGGCCAGCTGTTCAAGGCCGTCGATACGCAGGACTCGCCGAACTTCCACAAGGTGCTGAAGGCTTTGGTGGATCTGATTGAAGAGCGAGGCACGAAGGTGCCGAACGACAGAGTCGTCCCGTCCGACCTCATCCTCCCGCCGTCGGACATTTCCGTTATCGAGGCGAAGCGTTTGTTTACAGACGAGGGTTATCTGCAGCCGGTAGAGGCGTAGGGTGAACCGCCGAGGAGCCGCTTAGCCTTTCCGGTCCACTACCACCGAAGAACGGGTGTAGTTTGACGTTGTAAGGAAGGTCACGACGCGGCTGATGTTAGCCGCGTCGCCGCTTGAGGTCGTCAGGCAACGGGCTCTCTGGCATTAGCGAGCATAGTTCTGATGTCGCCGTCCACCTCGATGAAGTCGGCAAGCGACTCCTGCCACGGGCGGAGTGAAATTCCTAATGCACGAGCGCGACGGTTGGCGAGCACGGAGTAGGCGGGGCGCCGAGCGAAGGTGGGAACGCTTTCGACGGGCTGAACTCTATCGGGATCGAGACCGACAAGCTCGACAATAGCCCGAGCCCACTCACACCGAGAGGCATGTCCCTCGTTCGTCAGATGAAACGTGCCGGCGGGTCTACGTCGCGCAAGCTTGATCAGGGCAGGAGCGAGATCTCGTGCCCAGGTAGGGGTTGACACCTGATGAGTCACCATCGAGATGTTTTCTCCAGTCGATGCTCGTTCAAGCACTTTCCGAACGAAGTTGCGGCGGCCGGAGCCGTACACCCACGAGGTTCTGACCACAGCGGCCTGAGGGCAATTCTCGGCTACGGCGATCTCCCCCTCGAGCTTTGACTTGCCGTAGACGGAGATGGGCTTAGTAGTCGCGTCCTCATCATGGTCGATGTGTCCTCGACCATCGAATACGTAATCGGTGCTCAGGGCAACAAGGTATATTCCGAGGGTTCCGCACACGCAAGCGAGGTTGCGAGCACCCAGCGCATTCACGCGACGGGCCGAAGCCGGGCTTCGCTCACAGGCATCCACATCCGTCATAGCAGCCGTGTGGAACACGACATCTATCTTCTTGTTAGTCAGGGCTCGCCAGACGCTGTCCTCGTCAGAGACGTCGAGGGTGGCGTGATCGGCGGCAATGGCGCTGGGAAGGAGTGCTCGGAGCTCCGAGCCTACTTGCCCTCCGGCACCGGTGATAAAGGCTTTCATGTTGATGCTTTCTGTAGTCTATTTCCGTATTGAAGTTCGTAGAATTGCTGAAAGGCCCCATCGCGGGAAGAGCGCCACCACGGCTCATTCGCTTGGTACCAAGCGACGGTGGCGGCCAGTCCCTCAGCAAAGCTAGTTTCAGGCTGCCAGCCTAGCTTCCGCAGCTTGGTGCAATCCAGAGCATACCGACGATCGTGGCCAGGGCGATCTTCGACGTAAGTGACCGTGGACCGATCGGCTCCAGTGAGACGCACGATCTCGTCGACAACATCGATGTTAGGCCGCTCGACCTCGGTGCCCACGTTGTAGGACTCGCCGGTTGCGCCCTTCTCCAGAATCAAGCATAGGGCTCGACAGTGATCGTCGACGTAGATCCAGTCCCTATACTGCAGGCCATCGCCATAGACAGGGAGAGGAGCTCCCTGAAAAGCGTTCGTGACGAAGAGAGGGATTAGCTTCTCGGGGAACTGATAGGGGCCGTAATTGTTGGACGAGCGCGTGATTACAGTGTCGAGCCCGTACGTCACATGATATGCCTGAACCATCAGGTCGCCGCCAGCCTTCGATGCCGAGTAAGGGCTGCGCGGTCGCAGTGGAGACTCCTCGGCCGCACGACGACCTGGAGGCATGTCTCCGTAGACCTCATCGGTGCTCACTTGAATGTAGCGACCGACGCCGCACTCAAGAGCGGCGTCGAGCAGCGTTCTCGTGCCCTCCACGTCGGTGCGCACAAAGTCACCGGAGGAGTGGATCGACCTGTCGACGTGCGTTTCGGCCGCAAAATTGAGAATTGCATCGCAGCCGGCGGCGCCGGCACGGACAAGGGTTGAGTCACAAATGTCTCCGTGGACAAAGGCGAAGCGGGGGTCGGCGCTAACACCGGTGAGGTTCTCGAGATTTCCCGCATAGGTAAGCTTGTCGAGCACGGTGATACGGCAGTCGGGCCAACGCTCTAAGGCATGGCGTACGAAATTCGATCCGATGAAACCGGCACCGCCGGTGACCAACAGCTTCATGAGGACAGGTGCATACTCCCGGGTCATGTGCGACGACGAAGTCGCGGCAGCCCTACCCGCAATAGGGTCAGCACATCATGGTACATGATTCAGTTTTCAGTCGTCAGTTTTCAGTTTTCAGTTCCAGCGACCGCAACCGCCCGGGGCATGGAAGCCAGGGTTGCTGTAGTCGCGGCGATGGTCGGCGGGGAGGCTCTCCTCGATCCGTTTCCATTTTCGAACTGGCCTCCCAGGGCGTTGGACACCACGAAGCATGGAGAAAATGGTTGTCAGTTTTCAGTTGTCAGTTTTCAGTTGTCAGTTCCAGCGACCGCACCCGCCCGGGGTATGGAAGTCAGGGTTGGTGTAGTCGCGGCAATGGTCGGCGGGGAGGATTACGACGGCCATGGTCGAACGGGATCAGTATGACTTTCAGGCACCACGAAGCATGGGGATCCCCCTGCCGGTTAAGGCGTAAGCAGCCTAATGAAACAGCCTTTTCAAACCGGAAAGTCAGCGAGTTTGGAGGCTGGGCCGAAGCGTCAGATGTCGCGGTTAGCTCCCGAGCTTCACCGAGCTGAGGGCTTTCTTCCACCAGGGGCGACGAGTTCGGCGGCGACGACCAGGCGAGTGCTGGTGAGTATACGTAGTCGTGGCGGGAGCCGCGGCGGCCGCTTTTTGCTGCTGCTCGCAGATCGGCCCAGTCCGCTCGATGCCGGCACTGGCGTCGACGTTGGCTGGGTCATGCAGCGCAGCAGTGTGGAACAGGTGGTTCGCCCGGCCGTAGTTCCCGCTGTTCTCCGCCATTACTGCGCGCCGCACGTAAAACGCCGCGGCCTCTTCGTTGGTCATGTCGACGACGCGTTTTTGTTTCTTTCGTCTCAGCATCCGATCTTCCCCTAGCGCACAAAAGAAAGTGGAGCCTGTCGACGGCGCCCGCCCCGCATCGGGACTCAGCGGCAAGCCCGATGGGTAGCCGTAGTGCAATCTCCATACCCGTAAGCGTCCGTGGCGGGACGCCATACCATCCTAAAGGGTTTTACCTCTTCTGACAACCCCTAGCTATGCGGTAACCACCGCCCCGGGCGTTGTTGACTCCCATTGATCAGCCCACAGCTCAATCTCGTAGACGACACGGTGCAACGCGTGTCCTTTCGCCGTAAGCCCATACTCCATCCTCGCGGGAGAGGCAGAGACATGGCGCTCCACAATACCGTGCACCTCGAGATCTTTGAGACGCTCCGTCAACATCCGTCCTCCGATTCCCGGCACCGCGTGCTCGATTTCCGAGAACCGCCTCGGCCCTTGGAGAAGAACACTGAGGATGAGACACGTCCAGCGCTTCCCAAGTACGTCAATAGCACGACAATACTTGGGGCAGAGACAGTCGGCATCCTGGTGCATGTTTGATCAGCCGATTGTACCAGCGCCCAGTCCCACCCGCTCCCGCACCGTCGAAACGGTTCGTTTAGCAGTCGGCCTTACCTGGCTTGCACCGTTCCGCAGGATAGATTGGACATAGTCGGGCGCGGCGTCGAGCTGCCGGTAGCGTTCTTGCAGGGGCTGGAGTGAGGCCACGACGAGGTCGGCCAGCTCACGTTTGAGATCTCCGTACCCCTTCCCAGCAAAGTGGTCTTCGATCTCGGGGCGACTCATCGCGCTGAGCAACTCGAATATCGACAGCAGGTTGTACAGACCGGGACGGGACGCGTCAAACACGATATCTCGGAATGAATCGGTCTGGGCGCGCATGATCTTCTTCCGGGTCAAGTCGGGAGAATCGAGAAGGCCGATAGCTCCCTCGGGCTCGCTCTTGCTCATCTTGGCGTCAGGATTGGTCAGGGACATGATCCGCGCACCCACCTCCCGGATTGCGGGCTGCGGAATAACGAATGTCTCGCCGAACATGCCATTGAAGCGCTCGGCGATGTCTCTGGTGAGCTCGACGTGCTGCTTCTGGTCTTCGCCGACGGGCACATACCGAGCGTTGTAGAGGAGGATGTCGGCGGCCATTAGGACAGGATAGTCGAACAAGCCGGCCGAGGTCTGCTCGCGCTGCTTGGCCGACTTTGTCTTGAACTGAGTCATGCGGTTCAGCCAGCCAATCGGCGTTACGGAGTTCAAGATCCAGGCCAGCACGGCATGCTCATCGACTTCCGACTGGACGAAGATCGCCGATTTGTTGGGGTCGATGCCGGCAGCGAGATAGAGAGTGGCAAGCGTGCGGATGGCGTTCGACAGTTCCTTCGGATCTTGGGGAACAGTAATAGCGTGAAGATCGACGATGGCAAAGATGTTAGCGAACTGATCCTGGTCGTTTACCCAATTCCTGATCGCGCCTAAGTAGTTTCCCAACGTCAGGTAGCCGGAGGGCTGAATCCCCGAAAAAACCACGGGTTTCTCAGCCGTCCGGGACTTTGCTGGAGGCGAGTCAGTATCGGTGGCCAGGACCATTGGCTATTCTCCTCGTAGTGGTACGCCACCAATTGTAGAATCGGCGCAGGTAAACTATCGCTGCCAAGGGAGGAAACCGTGACCACACAGGCCCGCGGAGTCATTGTTCGGACGGCCGGCGGCCCCACCACGGTGGAGGATTTTACGATTGACGATCCGGGGCCAGGCGAGGTTCTGGTCCGGCTAGAAGCCAGCGGCGTCTGCCACACAGACCTGATGTACATCGACGGCGACGTCGGGAACGATTTCCCTTACCTCCTGGGACACGAGGGAGCGGGGATCGTCGAGGCGGTAGGCCCGAACGTCGCGGAGCCGATGGCGGGAGACTACGTCATCCTGGCGTGGCGAGCGCCATGCGGACGATGCCGCTTCTGCTCGATCGGGCAGCCAAACCTCTGTGCCGACAGTCTCAACGCGGCGCCGAAAATGAGAACCAGCGACGGGAAGCTATTGTCACCGGCGTTGGGAATTGGAACATTTGCCACCCACACGGTAGTCGCGGCGCAGCAGGCGGTCGTGGTCCCGCGGAGCGTCCCGCCGGCTCAGGCATCTCTCATTGGGTGTGGGGTAATGACCGGCGTTGGCGCCGCGTTGTATGCGGCCAACGTCCGAGCCGGCAGCACAGTTGCCGTTTACGGGTGTGGAGGTGTCGGAGTAAGCGTGATCCAAGGGGCGCGCCTAGCCCACGCACGGCGGATCATTGCGGTCGACGTCGCGGACAACAAGCTTGCGTGGGCAAAGCAATTCGGGGCAACGGACACGGTCGACGCACGAAACACTGATCCGGTTGAACGGATCAAGGAACTCACTGACGGATTGGGGGTCGACTACTCGTTTGAGTCGGCCGGGAGGCCGGACACCGTCGAACAGGCGTTATGGTCGCGAGACCTGGCCGGGACATGCGTCATGATCGGAGTGCACGGGGCGGCGGCAGCGATAGAGCTTCCGCTGCAGCGCTACTTCGGCCTTGGCGGCTCGCTGCGGGTGTCATGGTACGGAGACTGCCTGCCGTCTCGGGACTTCCCGCTTCTCTGTGATCTGTACCTCAAGGGGGATCTGCTGCTCGACGAAGTGGTAACTCGACGAATCGGGCTCGAGGACACGGACGAGGCGTTCGCGGCGATGCATAGGGGAGAGGTGTTGCGGTCGGTCATCGTTTTCTAAGTTTTCAGTTGTCAGTTATCAGTTGTCAGTTTTTCAGTGGTTGATTGACGATTGAGTGAAAATAGACCACCGGGGAAGTCGGTCGACGGTAGACCGGTTGACGACGGACTGTAGACGGTAAGCTGTCGGATGTTAAGACTGAGATTACCGGGAGGGACTGTAGACGGTAAGCTGTCCGGTGGTAGGCAGGCGATTACCGGGAGGGCTGGGGATGGGGGTTTCCTAGGAGAGAGTCCAGGGCTTGGTTGGCGTTCACGTATTTGAATTGGAATCCTAGGCCTAGCGCGCGATCGGGGAAGACACGCTGACTCGTGAACAGAGGCTCGGCCCTCTCGCCCAACACTAACCGCAGGAACGTTGGGACCGCCGGTACCCAGACAGGGCGTTTGAGCGCGTGCCCGATGCCGTTGGAGAACTCTGCCATAGTAACGGGGTTCGGCGCGGTGGCGTTGACGGGGCCGGATACGACGTCCGAGTCCAGGGCGAAGAGTATGAGGTCGACCTCGTCTTCGATGTGGATCCAGGAAACCCACTGGTCGCGAGGGCCGAGCACGCCGCCGCCAAAGAATCTGAACGGCAACGCAAACCGGGGCAGTGCGCCGCCGGACGAGCCGAGAACCGGAAATCCGGTGCGAAGCAGGACGAGGCGCACTCCCAACTCGATTACGGGCCCGACTGAAGCCTCCCATTGCCGAACCACATCAGCGAGGAAGTCATGTCCCGGAGGACTCGACTCGACCAAGCGCTCGTCGCCCCGGTCGCCGTAATACCCGATCGCGGAGGCGTTGATCAGGACGCCGGGCCGCGAAGTCGCCATACGCACGGCCTCAAGAATGGAACGGCCGGCATCAACGCGGCTGCGCAGGATGCGATCCTTCTCCTCCGGGGTCCAGCGTTTATCGGCCAGAGGCTCACCGGCGAGGTTGACGATAGCGTCCGCGCCGTTGACCTCGTCTACCAGGGCGGCGTTCGAAGCCGGGGGGGACCAGGGGACGGCCGTTACATCGTTCCCAAGCACTACTGCTGCCTTGTCGGGATTGCGGGAGACGGCGACGACGCGATCGCCCCGCGACAGCAGCCTCCTCACGAGGGCGGAACCGACAAAACCGGTAGCACCCGTCACGATTACTTTCATTACTGTCATCCCTTTCGTAGGGCCAGCCAGGCGGTTAAATTCCGATCCAGTCTACCGCCGGCACCGGCCGCGTATTCCGAGCACGACACCGCAATCGGAGTGGTACTCTTCAGCAGGGAGACGGAAGAGGTGGCCATGGCATACGACATCCTCGTCGTAGACGACGATGTTGAAATGCTCCGCATGCTCACGCTGGTTCTGGGTGAGGAGGGATATGGGGTTCGGGCGGCTCGCAGCACTGTTGAAGCTCTGAGGCTGGCCGAAGAACAGAAACCCGATCTCGTACTCATGGATCTGGTGCTGCCGGTCGAGGCAGGAATCGGTATGGCGGAGGAGCTCAAGTTAGGGGCCTGCAGCGAGGTGCCCATCATCGCCATGTCCACCGCCGACCCAATGGCCGTGCGCGGACGAGCGCAGGCGTGCTTTGAAGGGTGGCTGCCCAAGCCCTTCACGCTGAGGACACTTCTGCACTTTGTGGGGCTGGCGGGCGATCAGTAGGCCGGAGTTGTCAGTTTTCAGTTGTCAGTTTTCAGTTCCAGCGACCGCTAGCGCGCGAGCGGTGGAAGACCGGGCCAGTGTCGCTGCGGGGATCGCGGTGCGGAATCCGGTGCTATTTTCCCACTAGCCACCCATGCGCGGGGCTACCGCGCAGCATGGAAAAATAGCTCTTAGTTGTCATGCGTCAGCTGCAGGCGACCGCGACCGCTCGGGCCATTAAAGACGGGCCACGACCGCGATTCTCCTCCCGACCACCGAGGGCCGGACTGCAGTAGTCGTGGCCACGGGGGACGTGGTGGATTCCGAGGCCATCTTCTTGGCAGAAGTCCGCCTACTAGAATGAGGGACCACGCGACCCAACCTCAGGAGCCCTCATGGAGGCACGACAGCCCTATCAGTACTCGGCTTGGGACGGCACGCAAGAAGTGCCGGACTTCTCTGCCGACGACATACTCGACCAGCTAGCCGACGACCTGCTTCGCGCGGGAGATCCGCGCAAGGCTTTGCGGAACCTGCTGCAGCGGGGCTTTACGCTGCCTGACGGTCGCCGTTTTGACGGCCTCAGGCGGCTGCTGCAGCAGATGCAGCGCGAGCGCGAAGCCATGCTGGACCGTTACGATCCGTCGCGAACCATCGATGCCATCCGAGAGAAGCTGGACGAGATCATCCAGATGGAGCGGGAGAGCATCGAGAGTCGAGGCACGAATCGGAGCAGCACGGAAGGATCAGACGGGAGCTCGACGGGCGAGAGCCCATCCAAGCCAGGGGAAGGCGAGTCGGGCAGGGAGCAGGGGCAAGCAGGGCAACAGACGGCTGGTCTTCCCGGGGGTTCTGAGCCGGGCCGGGAGCAGGGGCAGGCGGGGCAACAGAGGGCAGGCGGCTTCGCAGACGGTTCTCAGTCCGACGGGGGGCGGCAGAGGGGCAGTGAGCGTGCCGGCGACGGACGTTCACAGGGTTCTCAGCCGGGCCGATCGGCGCCGCAGCAGGGCGGTGGGCGTGCCGGCGACGGACGTTCACAGGGTTCTCAGCCGGGCGGATCGGCGCCGCAGCAGGGCAGTGAGCGTGCCGGCGACGGAGGTCCGCAGGGTTCTCAGCCGGGCGGATCGGCGCCGCAGCAGGGCGGTGAGCACGCCGGCGACGGAGGTGCAGACGGTTCAGGAGGCGATGTACGCGAGCTCGAAGCCATGCTCGAGCGCATGCTGGAACGTAAGCGATCGCAGCTAGATCAACTGCCGCCGGACAACGCGGGACGGATACGCAGCCTGCGCGAGTATGACTTTATGTCGGCAGAGGCTCGAGAGGCTTTCGAGAGCCTGGTCGGCGATCTGCAGCGTCGATTGCTGCAGCAGTATTCCCAATCTTTGAAGGACGGCGTCGGGCAGATAACGCCCGAGATGCTGGACGCGACGCGGCAGATGGTCCAGGACCTCAATCAGATGATCGAGGCAAGCCGCCAGGGTGATCGGCACGCTTTTCAAGAGTTCATGAACAAATGGGGTCAGAACTTTCCGCCCGACATCGAGACGCTGGACGACCTCTTGAGCTACTTGCAGCAACAGGCGTCACAGGTACAGGCCCTGCTGGACAGCATGGACCCGCAATCTCGACAAGAGCTGCTTGACATGATGAGCGAGCTGCTGCGGGACGACCGGTTGCAGCTCGACCTGGCGCAGCTGGGCGCGAACCTCGAAGCCATGGGATACCCGATTCAGGGAGGGGGCTTTCCCTTCGAAGGGTCGGACGCGCCCGGGTTCGGCGAGTCTTTGGACATGATGCGCAGGCTCCAAGCCATGGAGCAGCTGGAGGAAGCGCTGGCGCGAGACCCGTTGTCGGCACTTAGCGACGCTGCCAACAACACCAGCGGGCTCAGCCCGAGCTCGTTATTCGGACGGCGAATGGGGGCTCAGATCGAGGCGGTGAAGGACATGGCCGAGTCCCTCCTCGAGGCGGGGTACCTCAAGCGCAACGGCGAGCGGTTGGAATTGACTCCACGGGCTATTCGCAAACTCGGCGACAGCGCACTCAAGGAGATTTTTCAGAAGCTCAAGGACGACCGTCAGGGTGGACACCAGACGCACCGAAGAGGGCAGGGCGGCGATCTAGCCGCCCACAGCAAGCCGTACAACTTTGGCGACCCGTTTCACGTTGACCTTAGGAGCACTCTGATGAACGGCGTGCGTCGAGGAGCACGGTCTCCGCTCCGACTCATGCCTTCAGATTTCGACGTTTTCGAGACAGAGCGGGCGGTGCGGCACGCCACGGTGCTGGCGATTGACACGTCACGATCGATGTTTTTGAGGGGATTGTTCTTAGAGGCCAAGAAGACCGCTCTCGCGCTCGACAGCCTGATCCGGGGACAGTTCCCGCACGACGTCTTGCAGATTATCGGGTTCGCCGACGTGGCTTACGAACTGACGAGAGACGATCTGCCGGCACTGGCGGAGAACTACATGGTGCAGGGCACCAACTACGAGATGGCTCTGGCGCTGTCACGCCGGCTGCTCGCTCGCCATCGGGGAGGAAACCGCCAGATTCTCTTCGTCACCGATGGGGAGCCGACCGCGTGTTGCGTACCGAATGGGGGGATTTACGTCAATTACCCCGCTCCGGGGTTTGTACGGCGGGCCGCGCTCACGGAGGCTGCACGCTGTTACCGGGAGGGCATCGTCATCAACACGTTCATGCTCGACGCCGACCAGGCACTCGTATCGTTTGTAGAGCGGATGACGGCGGTCAACCGGGGACGCGCATTTCTCACGGGTCCGTATCACCTCGGGGAGCACGTTCTGTTGGACTATCTGGATAAGCGAGTGACGAAGAAGATTTAAGTTGTCAGTTTTCAGTTTTCAGTTTTCAGTTCCAGCGACCGCAAGCGCACGGGCGATGGACGAACGGGCCACAGTGGTCGCGACGGTGGTCGCCGTGGCTGGATTGCGACGCATTTTCGAACAGCCTCCCATGCCCTTGACGCGTCACGAAGCATGAAAAGTAGTTTTAGGTTTCAGTTCCAGGCGACCGCGATCGCCCGGGCGATGGAAGAACAAGGCACGACCGCGACCCGCCCCACGGAAACGGAGGGCTGGGGCCACGATAGTGGTGGCGACAGTCGCCGTGGTGGATTCCGACGGCGCTTTCGGACCTCAGGCTACTCTTGGGGCGGCGGTTCAACCAGCTTGGCGAGGGCGCGTAGGGCAGCGGCCAGGCGGGAGCGTGCGATGTCCATCAACAAGGGCATCAGTTTCAGCGGCTCGGCCTCCGAGTAGGGCGGACTGGGTGGGGTCGCAGGGCTGGGGACGGAGCCTGTGTCCGTCGACGAAGAAACGGGTCGGTTCGCGGAGCTAGCGCCGAATTCAGGGTTGGTGGAGGACCCGCCGAATTCAGAGCGAGAGCCGAATCCAGGGTTGGTGGATGGCCCGCCGAGTTCAGGGTCGGTGGAGCGAGCGTCTAAATCAGGGTTGGTGGAGGGCTCGCCGAACTGAGGGTTCGTGGAGCGAGCGCCTGAATCAGGTTCGCGGAGCGAGCGGCAGAATCAGGGTTCGCGGAGGGAGCGCCGAATTCGGGGTTCGCGGAGGGAGGGCGGAGTTCAGCCTCCGCCTGCGGCGTCGCACTTGAGCCGACAGGCTGCTCGGGGGCGTTAGGTGTGGCCGGGGACTCATCGTTGCCGTCAGCAGTCGCCCCGAGGGATGGGGGAAGCTGGGCCTCACGAGCAACCAGATTGCTCTCCACGCACTTGGCGAACTCACGGATGAGACGGTTGGAGACGTCCTGCATGATGTTGCGGCCGAATTGAGCGACACGGCCCGTGATGTTGACTTCCGAGACTATGCGGACGGAGGTGCGCGCGGCGCTTTCGGCAACCAGATGCGAGGTGACCGTTCCGGAGGCGCTGCCGGACCCGCGGGTTTCGTTGCCGCTGGCGACCAACACGACCTTCCTCGCAGCTTCGTCCACCTCCTTCAAGGCTAGTGTTCCTTTGTAGGAAACCTGGACGGCGCCGAGTTTGACCTTGACCGTGCCCTTGAACTCCGTGTCACTCACTATCTCGGTCAGTTCTGCTCCGGGGACACAAGGGGCGACCGCTTGCACGTCAAGGAGGTAGCTCCAGACCCTGTCGATCGGAGCGTCAACGGAAAAGGTGTTCTCGAATTGCATGCTGCCTCAACTTAGAGGATGACATTCTAACGGTCGTCAAACCAGCCTAGCGTATCGTATAAGAGGGGCAGGAGTGTTGACAGTTAGTCAAGGGAATGGGTACTCTAGCTGGATGTGCGAGCATGGACGTTGGCTCGCACGCTGAGCCATGCGGATGGTGTAGATGCTTCGTAAGGTCCTGATCGCAGTCGGCGTACTCGTGCTGCTGGTTCTCGCCGCAGGCGGCTTAGAGGCGTATAGCCTCTACAGAGGGGTTCAGCAGATCGTGGGCGTCTATGTGCCCCATCACATCAAGACGAAGTACGACCCCAAAGGCACGCTACCGACGCTGACGGGCAACAAGCGGATCAACATCTTGCTTCTGGGCACCGACACGGACAAGAAGGGCATACCCAAGCTCAGCCAGACCATGATGGTCGTGACCATTGACCCAGTTCACAAAAGGGTCGGACTGCTGTCGATTCCGCGCGACTTCTGGGTATGGATTCCGGGTGTGAACACGTACGCCAAGATCGACGCGGCCATGTCGTACGGGACAGCGGGCATGGATGGAGGGAAGGGCGGATTCGCGGGCGGGGTGGCACTCGCAGAGGCGACCGTCGAAGCCAACTTCAAGATCCCGATCGACTACTATGCCTGGGTGGGACTCCAGGGCTTCGTCAACGTCATAAAGACGTTTCACGGAGTCGTCATCGACGCCTCGCACCCGATCGTCGACGACAACTATCCAAATGATATGACGAAGGGTGCCGATCCCTTCTCCTATACCCGGGTATATATCGCGCCGGGACCACAGTACATGAACGGCGAGACGGCGCTGCAGTATGTCAGATCACGTCACGCTGATCTGATCGGCGACTTCGGCCGAGGCGCGAGGCAGGAGCAGATGCTACTCGGCTTACGCCGGCGGGTGGACAGCATGAACACTTTGACCAGTATTCAGCAGCTCAACCCTTTAGTCAACGACTTATCGGGATTCGTAAAAAGCGACGTAGGTACGGGGCAGCTGCCGGCGATGGTCTCGTTTGCCCGCTCGCTCAACCCATCGGAGATACACCAATTGGTGCTTTCACCGCCGAGGTACTCCACGGGCGCCACCGAGGCTGACGGCGAGTCGGCGGTTACGCCATTCTGGTCGGCTATCGACCCAGCAGTGAAAAAGATGTTTGCTCCGATCTCGGGGTCACATCCGTACCGACCGAAATCCCCCAAAACGTATCATCCGCCGACCGCGGCCGAAGTTCGAGCCCGCCTCTCAAAGATAGTGGCCGTGAACACTCAGGCACCCCCACCCAAACCACCGAAGCCAACTCCAACCGTCGCTCCAGCTCCTTTTCGGGGTCATGTCTACTTCGTGTCCAATGGCAATGTTTGGACGTACGACGGCACGTCGACCGCGCGTCTGACGAACACGCATGACGTTTCGGGAGTATCGGTGACGGGGAACGGACGCTGGCTGACGTACGCCCGGCGCTGGAGCCCGGTCGTTTCGGACATATTCACGTTAAATCTACAGACCGGTCAACACGGGCAGATTACCCACGACCGGGCGACTGACGGAGTCGTGCAGGACAACCTCTGGGCGTTCAACCCTGAGATCTCACCGAACGGAAACACGATAGTTTACTCGTCCGACGCGTACAAGCTGACGAACCCGACGGGAAACATCGATCTCGGACTGTACGCACAAGATCGGACGACCGGAAACACGACCCAGGTTACGTACCCAGCGGCGGGGGCGGGCGGCGACACGGATCCGCGCTTCGATCCGGTCAACCAACAACAGCTCGTCTACACTGCCTACTCATACCGCAATGACGAGTCGGTGATGTCGCAGCTGACACTCCTCAACCTGACGACGGATCAAACGACGCCGCTCTCCCCCTACAGCCAGAACGATTCTCAACCGGCCTGGCAGCCGTGGGGGCACAGGATCGCGTATGTTCAGACGAATGGCAATGCGGGCTCCAAGATTTTCATAGCAAACTACACCAATGGCCATCTCAAGACCTCCACGGCTAAAGCCGTGGACTACGGGGTGGTTTCGATGCCGTCGTACTCGCCTGACGGGCGGCATCTGGCATACTACAAGCTCGTAGGCAACGACTTCCAACTATGGGTGGCCGAGCTGCACAACGGCTGGCCAACGGGAGCTCGACATGAGATGTTCTCGATGCCGAATCTCGATCCGACGTCACCGATTGTGTGGACACGGTAGGGAGTTGTCAGTTTTCAGTTGTCAGTTTTCAGTTCCAGCGACCGCGATCGCCCGGGCACGGTAGGCTGGGCGGGGTTGTCGGGGAGGGGCGGCGCACAGACACCGTGACCGTCTCAGCACGGAATGTCGGGCGGGCGTTGTCGGCGGTCAGCGCAGAGACGCGGCAACCGCCCAGCGCACGGTAGGTTGGCCTGGGGTTGTCGGGGAGGGCCGCGCAGACGCCGTGACCGCCTGAGCACGGAATATCGGGCGGACGTTGTCGGCAGTCAGTGCAGAACGCGGCAACCGCCCGGGCGCAGAAGGCTGGGCGGGTTTGTCGGGGGAGGGGGCGCAGACGCCGTGACCGCCTGAGTACGGAATATCGGGCGGACGTTGTCGGCGGTCAGCGCAGAGACGCGGCAACCGCCTGGGGACGGAAAACCGTGGCGACGTTAGCGAGGCCGGCGCACAGACGCTGCGACCGGTTCGCGGAGTGTGGGGCAGACGTTGTCGGCGGTTGGCGCACGGGCGCGACCGGCTGGGCACGGGAGGCTGGGGGTTGTCGGGGGAGCGGCGCACAGACGTGTCGACCGCCCAGAGCCACGGAGGACCAAGCGGATGTTGTCGAGAGTTGGCGGACGGGCGCGGACTGGGGTCAGTCTTCGGAAAGGGGAAGCCCGGCTGCGGTCGTCGGGGGCCGGCGCACAGACGCGGGTTGGGCTCAGTCAACCACCTGAAAGTTAGGGCTGGCTGCGTCGTCGGGAAGTCGGGGGTAGAGACGGCTCCTGAGGGGCGACCGGCGGTGGAGGACTGGACTACCGTATCCGGGAAGGTCGCCTTTGGGCACCGGAGTTGAGTGGCAGGATATCAAGGATGTGTCGTTGTAACTTTTTGTACCCGGCTGGCGAGCCGCGCCGGTGCTAGAAAAGCAGTCCCGCGAACTTTGGGTAAGGCTGAAAAACGCGGGTCTACTTTTTGGCTGAAACAGCTGGCTGCGCTTGGTTTGGTCGGAAGAGGTGGTTGCCTACGGCCGGTTTGCTAGGAGGTGGTGGTTGACTGCGGGGTGCAAAAGGTCGCACGCGGCGATACACGATCGGGTCGAGACGCGGGAGGACAGGGACGCTGCCAGGCCTGGACGAGCACGAGCCGTTGGGGAGCGCAAACGTGTTCGGGCCTGAAGTCAAGAAGGCCACGTTATGGAGGTTCTCTCTTTGACCGACGAGTGGAGAGATTTCACCGGAGGACAGCAGCGCCGAGACACAGGGAAGCCGACTCTAGCGTGAGCATGGGTCGGCTCGCCTCCCGCTAGTCACGTCCCGAAAGCGTCTTGGGTGTCGAATACGTCCGCTTCTCGGCGGGATTAGGTGGGAGTTTTCTTCAGTTGCCCGCCGACGAGCGGCCCAATGAACATGATTTCAATTCATGTTCATTCTGCATAGACAAGTCGTGGACATCCGTCTAAACTCGTTGCAAGACATGGGCACCGAACCGAGGATTCTTCAAAGTCGCGCGTATCTACTGTGAGTCAAACCATGACCAGACCGACGCCTGCTCACGATCTTAGGGCGATGCACTACAACCTCTATCTCGCATTCTCGTCGGCCGCGGGTGGCGCCGTTCTGAAGTATCTGGACTTCAAAGCGACCAGGAACTGCCGGGCGACAGACTGGATACCCAGTCAGTGCACGAGCCGCGCAAAGTGCGAGGATGTCACGCGACCGCGGCGCCCAGCCGGGACGGAGCACCGGCCGGGCGTCCGCGCTCTGGGCACGCGGCAGTTGAGCGCCCTCGGCGCCTGCGATCGAACCGCATCATTGAAGACATGCCACGAAAGGAAACGCGATGACTCATCACCTGTCCGAAGGAAGTGAAGCAGATACTCACGCCGGGTTCCCTCTCAGGGTCGTCGGCTGGATCGCGGCGCTTCTGGTTGCCTTCCTCTCGGTATGGCTGCCCACCTCCACCAACGCTGGGCCGGCCACCGCTTTCTTCGCACCGAAACCCGCGCCCAACGGTCATTCGCTCCAACCAGCTTCCCAACGTCAGGGTTGGGATCGTGCCGAGCAGCAACTCGGCCGGGTACGCGTGGACAAGGACCGAGACCTCCAGCAGCGTGTCCGTCACTTTCGTCGAGCCCGCTCTTACCTGCAAGGCATCCTACGTGGGCTCCCTCGACGTTGGCATTCTCGAGTCGACCTCGGTCGGAGGACAGTCGACCGTCTATAGCCAGAACCTGTGCGGAGCATATCAGCCGATCTACCGGTTTGACTTCGAGATTCCAGGCATTCGGTACAACCGCTACGGTTTCGGCAGGGCATACCCCGGTGACGTCATCACGCTCACGGACAACGTCACGCCATCGGGGACCACGGTTTCGTACGACGATCACACGGATGGGCAAGCTCAGGCCTTCGCGGGTTCGGGGGCGACAGTCGTCTCGACGCAGATTGGCGGATTCCCTGATCCGGGATATGGCCTGGGCGAGTTTAGTCAGGTTTCGTTCAGCAGCGTGACCGTCGATGGCGAATCACTTGCCCACGTGAACGACCTTGCTCAGGTGAACCTGGATGGAGCAAACGTCATCACCATCGCCACCTCCAACCTCACGAGCGATGGAGCCGGGTTCACCATGGCCATACACATCGCCCGGGTCCTACCGTTTCCAGTGTTAGCCCGACGGATGGCCCGTCGAAGGGAGGAACGGCAATCACTATCAGCGGGACCGGCTTCGGCTCCCCGGGTGACAACGTCGGCGTCGCCCTGACGCCGCCAGGAGGCACGGCCCTCCCGGCGAGCAACATCGCCGTCGTGAGCGACACACGCATCACCGCCGTGACTGCCGACGCGCGGCCTCAGATGAGTAGCATCTCCAAGCTGCTCACGGACGTGCGGGTGAATGCGGGAGGCATCACAAGCGCAGCTTCTTCAGCAGACAACTACACCTACGGATGCACTACCGGGTCCTCAGGCAACTCGCTGCGCTCTGGGACTCCCCACGGCCAGGCGGCGCAAGACGAGTGCAGTCTGGATGTTACCGTAACGCCGCTGACCAGTCCTCTCACGTCAGGCGCCTCGTATCTGCCCGGGGATTCGCCTCAGGCGGGCTTCCTGAAGAAGGGACTTCACCAGAGCGACTTCGAGGATACGTGCGTCTCCGGTTGCACCAACGTGCTCGTGACCGTCAAGGATAGCCAAGGGCAGGCGGTCGATGGCGCGCAGGTTGAGGCAAGCGTCACGCACCTCGGAGGCGCAGAGGTCGTCAACGGAGCTCAGGGTGGTGGCTACCTGTGCGACGTGGGCTCCATCTTTGAGGCTGGAAGCCGCAAGTGCACCACCGGGATTACCAAGGCCACTACCGATGGTCAGGGAATGGCTTTTCTCCGGTACTGGGCTCCGGGAGTCAGAGCCGAGGTTACGACGACCATCTCGGCGAAAGCCAGCAAGTGTCTGAACTCTTGTCCTGCCGCGAATGGATACGGCGAACAGCCTTTGCCCGTTGAGCCCCACCTCTTCTACGCGGTTCACAACATCTCGCTGGCCCCGGACGAAGAAGGCGCGCTGGTCGAATGGCACGACAATCGGGTCCCCTCCATCACCAACAAGGTGCACCTGAAGGCGATCGACAGGATGCTCGATCGAGTGGCGGCCGTGACCAGCGACGCGCCTCTCAGGGGCGCCCTGCATGCGCTGGCCAAGGGTGTACCGTTGTACGGACCCATTGCGAGCTTCGCGCTGGTCGAGTGGTTTCAGGGCAAGTTCCACATCGCCGATCACGGCCTCACCGACTTCCACAGTCCGGGCCTCGCCGATCTCATCACCCACTACATAAGCAACCCCATCCTCAGCAATGAAGTGGGCTCACATCTCCAGCAGTGGCTTGGAGAGGTGCCATACGCGGACAAGCTGAGTGAGCTGCTCGGCACGTATGCCACCAATCTGGCCGTCGTTCCGCACAAGAGTCCTCAGCACATGACCATGAAGCTATACGAGGCGTCTTTCTGCGGTCGCCCCGCGAACTTCTTTGCTTTCCACGAGGCCGATTGCGGCGAGAATCTCACGGCGATACACTACAACCTCTATCTCGCATTCTCGTCGGCCGCGGGTGGCACCCTGCTGAAGTTTCTGGACTTTAAAGTGACCAAGGACTACCGGGCGACAGACTGGATACCCAGTCAGTGCACGAGCCGGGCGAGGTGCGAGGATGTCAAGTGACCCGCGAGGAAAGCGGATGGTAGCAGTACGACGAATCTTCTCTTGAGAGGCGGCGCATGGAACCTTTTATCGAAAGTGTTCGCTTGGCGGTCATGAGGGCTACCCGCGACAGTGGGACGGTGCCGGACGCCAGTACTGTGGCCGGGGCACTCGTAGTCAGCAAAGACGAAGTTGTAGCCGCGTTCCACGAGCTTCATCGCGAGCACGTTTTCGTGCTCGAACCTGGCACTGACGACCGCTTGCGCATGGCCAACCCATTCTCAGCGGTGCCGACTCCGTTCTCCGTGACTGTGGGCGACCGCTCCTACTTCGGCAATTGTGTGTGGGATGGGCTCGGCATCATCGCCTGCCTGGGCGGGACAGGAACCATGGCGGCCGAGTGTGCCGATTGCGGAGCTAGTCAGACACTGGAGGTCGCCGCCGGCTCGATTGTTTCGGGAACTGGCGTCGCGACCGTCGGCGTTCCGGCTACCCACTGGTGGGATGACATCATCTACACCTGAACGACCATGCTTCTCTTCCGGTCGGAGGAGCACGAGAGCAGGTGGGCAGCGAACGTAGGTATCGACGTCCGGGCCACCATTCCTCTGGAGACCATGTGGCAACTGGCCGACATATGGTACTCGGATAGGCTGCGGCCCGATTGGCGTCGCCGGACCGTCGCCGACGCGCAGTCTGTTTTTCGAAGCCTTGGGCTCAGGGAGCCGTTCTGGGACCTCAGTTCATAGCGAGCCAGCATGTAAAGTTAGCCCTTGAGCCTGGGGAGCCAGCGTGACGCTGGGTCAGTTTTCAGTTTTCAGTTTTCAGTTTCAGGCGACCGCTACCAGCGAGCCGTGGATGACCGCGCCACAACCGGGATCCGCGCCCCGGCCAGGGAGGACCGGCTAGAGTGGTCGCGGCGATGGTCGCCGTGGAGGGGTTCCAACGCCATCTTCGGACTCGGGCGGCAGGGTCAAGCGTCGGGCGGGCGAAGGAAGCTGCGGCGCGGGAAGGTCTCCGTCAAGCCATGTAGTAGTGACGATCGACAGAACCGGCAAGGGGTCTGGGCCGTCCTCCTGCTCCAGACGCCTCTCGCCACGAGCAGAACTCGACGTGGAAAGGGAACGTGGTCCTGGACATGCGGGCTCGTTCGAACTATGTTGTGGATAGAGGTGAGCTCATGGCACTGAAGGCGCGGTTGATCGTTGTGGTAGTGGTACTGACAATGTTTGGATCTGTCGGCACGGCGCTGGGAGTACCGGCGACTGCGTCGAACGGACCGCAGTTGAGTCACCTTGTCATGACGAGCGCGACGCAAGGTTGGGCTGTCGGAGCCGACGGCATTCTCCGAACGGCAGATGGGGGCCACGTCTGGAAGACAGTCCTCCAGATCCGCCAGGGTCCTGGGCAGTCCGGGTTCACCAGGGTCACATTTGCCTCCATGGGAACCCGTCAGGCTTGGGTGGTCGCGTCTGCCGGATCTAAGAAGCTGCGGAGCTACCATACCACCAACGCCGGTGGGTCATGGTCGGAGCACGAGCAGGTGATACCGGATTCGGCGTGGGCCAATGCTCCCACGCAACTCCTGTTCTCCGACCCGCTGCACGGCTGGCTTCTGCTCTACGGCCAGCCCGGCGCGGGCAGCATTACGTACACGATCCTCCGGACCGCCGACGGTGGCAGCAGTTGGAGGGTGACGCAGAAGAGTGGGAGCTGCAACGGTGCCTTGAACAATCTGTCCTTCACCGGACCAAAGGTTGGATTCAAGACCGGCATGTGCTTCGCCGCCACTCAGATACAGGAACTGTATCGCACGAACGACGGGGGACGGACCTGGTCTAAGTTTGCCGTCAAAACGCCAGGATTCAAGGTAAGCTACTTCGATGCCGGATTGGTGTGGGTGACGGGGTCGCGCCTGTCCATGCCGGTCTCACTCATGTCTCCCTCTGCCTTCGTCCTGTATCGATCGGGCGATGGTGGTTCGACCTGGCACGCCTCGAAGTCAATTCAGGTGAAGATCAGCTGCCAGCACAAGCATGCAGTTGCCTTTGGAGGTGGGTGTGTATCCGACATTGGCCCACCGTACAGCTATGGCGCGCTGAGCTCCACCACCAGCTGGGTGCTCATTAAGCACGTGCTGCGCCGTACGACGAATGGCGGCGCCGGCTGGTCGGTGATGAGCGGTCACACGGCGTTCGGGTCCGGCCCGCAGCCTGGTGTCCTGCCACAGATCGACTTCGTAACCACCAGGGTTGGCTTCGTTCTGCCACGAATTGGCCACGACATCTACGTGACTTTCGACTCCGGCCGCATGTGGCGACGGATTTCGGCTCGCCACTAAGTTCCAGCGAAAACCTCGGCGGTTTCTGAGTGATTCGCCATCCGAGGAGCCGCGACATCCGAACGCGATCTCGCGGTTATCTCGTCCGCGAATGAGGAACCTGGGGATAGTGGTGGCCATGGGAACCCACGCGATGCGGTAGCGTACCAATATGTTGCTTAAGGTTATGGATACCTGTCTTTCTCGTCGGCACCCTGGGTCCGACTCTCCTCGAACCAGGGATAACATTAGGCTCGACAACGCGAGGAACTTAGAGGAGGCAACACGTGACTGGACGGTTACAGGTTGGTCGTAGACTGTGCGAATCCGGAACGACAGGCCAGTTTCTGGGCCGAAGCCTTGGGCCACAAGATCGAGGATCCGCCAGCAGGCTTTGTCAGTTGGGATAGTTACCGGAGGACTGTCGGGGGTGCCAGAAGAGGAGCTGGGCCAGAGGGAGATTCAATCGTCGATCCGGCTGGTGCGGGACCGAGGATCTGGTTTCAGTGGGTGCCGGAGAGCAAGGTGGTCAAGAACAGAATTCACTTCGACATCAGTGTTAGTGGGGGCCGCTCCAACGACATGTCCACTCGAAGACGGCTGGTGGAAGGGGAGGTTCAGCGCCTTACGGGACTAGGAGCGGTCAAGATACGAGCCCTCGAGCAAGAGGGCCTGGAGCACTATGCCGTGGCGATGGTCGACCCGGAAGGAAACGAGTTCGATGTTTACTAGAGGAGACGAGTTATCGCGTCCCAAGTAGCCATCGAGCGCGGTCTGCGGTAGCGGGACGGATCCGTATGGCCGGGTAGGCCGACCTGGCGAGTTAAGTTGACAGCCAATGTTTAGGTCGTCTCAGGTGCCCTAGCTGGATGCCGAGTTGAGCAGTGGACTGCGCAATCGGAGTGTGATATGGTTGGCGTATCACCCTGTATCAGTACGCGGTAGTTCGTGAGGATACGTGATCGAGAACTTGCACATTACGCGCGACTCTCCAATCCCGCGATTTCTGCAGCTCAAGAGTCAGTTTGAGTACCTGATCGTCACGGGGCAACTACCGCCGGGCTCAAAGCTTCCTTCGATTCGCGAGGTTTCGCGCGCACTTGGCATAGGAACCGCGACGATGGTTCGCGCTTACGGCGAGCTAGAGGCTGCGGGTCTAGCAGTGCCGAATGGTGGCGTGGGGTATTTCGTACTGGGGAACGACCTGTCCCGGCACGGGAGTCACGGGGAAGTCCGTGACGAAATTCAACAGCTGCTACACCGTGCCGTTCAGAACGAGCTGTCGCTGGATCAGGTCACGCAGATCTTCATGGCGGCCGTGGCGGAGATGAGGGTCGCGCTGGCGAAGCCGGAAGTCGTCATGGTGTCGAAACGCGACGGTCGACTCGAGGAGCTGGCCATGCGGCTACGCCACTCCCTGGCTGATCTCAATGTCGAGGTCAGCGGTTTATCCCTCGAGGACCTGGCCAACGACCGGGAAGCGTGGATCCCCAGGCTACGGCGGGCTTCTCACGTGCTGGCTCTTTTGTTCGATATAAAGCAGGCCCGAGCGCTGTTGCACGGTCAGGGCCTCGAGATCATTCCTTTGTTGATGACTCCGAGCGAGGAGGTTCGGGAGCGGATCATTCATCTGCCGCCTGGAACGCAGGTCGGCATTGTGGCAAGCTCCCTCGAGTTCGTCGATGGGATGATCACAGGAGTCACAACCTTCAATCCCAACGTGGTCATCACGGGCACAACAGACACGCGTGACCGCCGACGACTGAAGCGGCTGCTAGACAGGTGCGAGTGCGTCATTTACGGGACGCTGGGGCGCGCGATGGTTAACGAGTGCCTCCCGAACTCCGTCGAGGGAATCGAATTGATGTATGTGCCTGACGAGACCTCGGTCCAGCGCCTGCGCGCGATGCTGCTGGAAGAGGGACGGGGATAGGGGTGGCACGGCATCTCGACGCCCTGCTCTATCCGCGGGCCGTTGCGGTGGTTGGCGCAAGCGACGAGGCTACGAGTTATGGGGGGCGTGCGTGGCGCTACCTGAGGCGCGACTTTCGCGGGGTAGCGGTGGGGGTCAACCGGCGATCCGGAGCGGTGACGTCCGGACCATGTGCCACCTCTCTCAGCGCACTCGATGTCGTGCCCGACGTCGCCGTGCTGGCCATTCCGAGCGGAGCCGTGCCCGACGTTCTGCGGGAGGCCGGTGAAATCGGTGTCCAGTGCAGCCGTCGTGTTAGCCCGCGATTCGCTGGGTCAGGAGAGAGAGCTTCGGTCCATCGCGGATGAGGGCCATGTAACGCTCCTCGGTCCGAATTGCCTCGGGCTCATTCACGCCAATGTGTCGACCGCGCTTTCGAGCTCGATCAGTCTGGAACGCCCACTCCGGCCGGGCCCGTTCGCGCTGGTCAGTCAGAGCGGCGCCTTGATGGGGGTGCTTCATGCACGGGCTGCGGATCTGGGGCTCGGCTTGGGACTGTGCGTGTCCACGGGGAGCCAGGCCCAGCTCTCGGTGGAAGACTTTCTGACCGAGATCGCGTGCATGGAGCCGCTGCAGGTCGTGGCCGCGTACATGGAGGACATAGATGTCCAGCGTTTCGAGATGGCTGCGAACGCGCTACGGGCAAGCGGTAAACGTCTGGTCGTGCTGAAGAGCGGCGCCAGCGCCACTGGGCAGCGGGCAACCCGCGCGCACACACAAGCGCTGACGAGCGACGGCCGGATGTTCGGGCGGCTAGCCAAGGAGCTTGGCGTCGTGACGGTGAGCGATCCGCACGAGCTTCTCGCGGCATTCCCAGCACTGGGGGCACCAGGACGGCGGATGTTCCTGGTGACAGTTTCGGGCGGGCTGGCCGCTATCGCGGCAGACAGAGCTGATGAGCTCGGGTTGGAGCTGCCCGGACCGTCGGCGGTGTCGCGTATGAGGGTAGGGAAGCCGGCGGCGGTCCTCGGAACGCAAGGGACCAACGCCGTGAACGGGGAGGACCGGCGCGACCCAGCTTCCGCCATATCTTCACGCAAGGAAGTCCCGCTGATGACGGATCGGGAAGAATCGGCAAACGGAAGCGATGCCGTTGCGCTGTTCCAGCCGATTTCCAATCCACTCGACCTCGAGGCGGCGGACGGCTCGATGCAAGAGAGGGCAGGCGCCATCCAGGCGCTGGTCGAGGATGACGGCGCGGACGCGGTGCTGCTTCTCGTCAACGATATGCCGGGACTGGAGGCCCTGCTGGATGCCGTTGGCCCGGTTTGGGATCGAGCGGCCGGGCGACTCATCGTGGGGTCGGAGTGCAGCCTGCAGAGCAACGAGGCATGGTCCAGGTGGGTGGCGGCGGGACGGCATTATGTCGACGATTGGGACGGGCTGCTGTGGGTGGTCTCCAGCGGGCATCCGACGCGCGAAGGCTTGCGGAGCCGGCGCCTCGCGGGTCGAGCCAGATAGCGGCAGATCCAACGATGCGCCTGTTCGAGCGTGCTGGGATACCCGTGGCATCTTGGCGGCAGGCGACCTCCCAGATCGAGGCTGTCCGCGCCGCGGGCGAGATAGGCTATCCGGTCGTGGTCAAGGTAGCGAACTCGGCGCACCAGGAGCTGGGGGCGTCCGTTTAGGGTTGGAGACCGAAGACGCATTATTGGCTGCTTATGATGACCTCGAGCGAGATGGGGTGGTCATGGTACAGGCGCAGGCCGGAGGCGGCCTAGAGTTTTACGTCGGGGTGATCGTGGACGAACGATTCGGCCTCATGGTCATCGTGGGAGGGGGTGGTCCAGAGGTAGAGAACCGGTCTGATGTGGCCATTGCCAGATGCCCGATTTCTCAGGATGCGATCTTACGACTGATCGGAGAAACGGCGGCCGGACGGTGGTTGAGCACTCCGGCAGTGCGCGGCCTGGTGGATCTCGAGTCGCTAGCTATGGTGGCGCATCGCGGGACGCTCGTGGCGGTGGATCTTGGCGGCGATTTTTCGACTCTCGACCTCAATCCAGTGGTCGTGGGGCCAGCCGGCGCCATCGTGGTCAACGCCGAAGATCACTGTGCGCGCGCCGGACCGCCAGGAACCTTGGGCTGGCGGGGACATGAACCGCGACACGACGAGGAACGCCACGCAGAAAACGGTGGAGGTGTCACGATCGACGCGATTGTAGTCGACGGGCCGGCGGACGGAGTCGCTCGAGTGACGTTCAACAGACCCAAGGTCCTGAACGCGATCAATCGAGATTTTCTTGACGGGCTGGACGCGGCACTCTCGGAGCTGGAGGCCGACGATTCGGTGAGCTGCGTGGATTCTTCACGGGGGCGGGAAGGGCCTTCTTGGCTGGCTTTGATCTGAAGTCAGAGGCAGAGGAAGGCTCACTGCCGGTCGAAGTGTGGCTGGACCGATTCCGTGAGGACTGGAAGGTTTTTCTACGCATCTGGCAGAGCGACAAGCCCTATGTAGCGGCAGTGCGGGGCTACAACCTGGGAGGCTGCGCTAGAGCTGTCCCTTCTATGCGACTTCACCATCGCGGCAGAGAGCGCAAAATTCGGATCCCCGGAGATACGCCATCCTTCCGGGCCGGGGGCGTGCATGCTGCCGTGGCTGGTGGGAATGAAGGCGGCGAAGGCGGTCCTGCTGACCGGGGATATGATCGACGCCTCAGATGCATGGCGTATGGGATTCGTAACGGAGGTGGTATCTGAGATAGAACTGGACGATCATGCCGTGGCGCTGGCGAGTCGCCTGGGGGCGATGCCTCGGGAGGCAATGAAGCTTCACAAGCTGGCGATAAACCGGACCTACGAGCGGCAGGGAATGCTGGCGGCAATCCAGGACAACTACATGATGTCGACGGTCGCCAACGGCACCCAAGCGTACCGGAAGCTCGAAGAAGACCGACAGGAGATGGAGTTCAAGGAGTTCGTACGGAAGCGCGATCGGAGTTAACCGATCAGCACAGAGCGTCCCACAAGAAAGGATCTGATCGATGATTGAGCGTTTAGGGTTCACCGTGAATGGAGCAATGTCCGGTATCGGCAGAAGGGGCCTGGTCAGCGTGGCGGCGCTGGCGATGCTTGGCGCCGCGGTCGTACCGAGCTACGGCTCGATTGCTGCCGCAGCACCAGCCAAGCTAACCTCTGTAAGCGTCCAGGTAAGCTGGCTCAACAACGTCGAATTCGCCGGAATCTACGTGGCACAGGAACGAGGATTTTTCAAGAAGTACGGCCTAAAGGTCAACGTCATGTCCGGGGGCGGAACGATAGACCCGCGTTCGGTGGTAGCCAACGGGGCGGCGACAATCGGGACCGTAGCCGTCGGGACCGACGAGGCGATCGCGGATGCGCAGGGCGCCAATCTGACGGTGTTCGGCTCGATCTACCAGCAGAATCCAGGCTGTTTCATGGTGCGGGCCAACTCCGGCATAAAGAACGCCAAGGGATTTATCGGCAAGACAATCGGCCTGCAGACGCAGGCACGCGATCAGGTGAAGGGCATGCTGAACTACGAGCACGTCCCCTTAAACAAGGTAAAGCTCCAGATCGTCGGGTTCGATCCCACGCCCTTCGCGGTAGGCAAGGTCGACGCATACACCGCGTTCGCGTTCAACGAGCCAATCGCCATGTCCCTTCAGGGAATCAAGACGCATTGCCTGTCGTTCTCCTCGATGGGGCTGCCGTCGTACGGGGACGTATTCATCGCGCGGAAATCGACGGTAAAGAGCGACCCGCACGTGCTGGCAGGTTTCCTCAAGGCAACGCAGCTGGGATGGAAGTACACGCTGACGCACCAGAAAGCCGTCACGCAGCTGGTCCTCAAGAAATACTCCACGGGGCAAGACCCCAAGCAGCAGAAACTGCAAATGGGCGTTGAGGCCAAGCTACTGGTATCGAAAGATACGCGCCAGCACGGCCTGCTGTGGATGAACACGGCGACCTGGAAGCGCTCACTGAGTTTCCTGTTCAAGCAGCATCTGGTCACCAAGAACCTGAAGCCCTCCGACGTGGAAACGCAGAAGATCCTGAATCTTGCCAGCAAGCTCCACTAATCCAGTCCCTCAATCCGGGGGTACTCTGGACGGCGGACTTGAGGATGTGGCGGGCGCCCTAGGCGCCCGCCGCAACCAACCCACCTGGGAAGGACAGCGATCGGGGGTGCAGTGCGAGAGCGTGTGCCTGGACTATCCGGGCCGGCCACCGGTGCATGCCCTCGACGACGTGTCGTTGAGAATCGCTCCCGGACAATTCGTCAGCTTGATAGGGCCATCCGGCTGCGGCAAGTCAACGCTGCTGCGGTTGATCGCGGGAATTCTGAAGCCCACTGCAGGATCGATCGTGGTGGACGGCGTCGGTCCCGAGGCGGCGCAGCGCGGACATGAGTTCGGTTTCGTGTTTCAGGACCCGGTGCTTCTGCCATGGCGATCCGTTCGCGCGAACGTGCAGCTTCTGTGTGAATTGGTCGGGCAGTCCCGGAACCACGCACGGAGACGGACGCAGGAGCTGATCGATCTGGTCGGGCTCACAGGGTTCGAGCAGGCGAGGCCACACCAGCTTTCTGGAGGCATGCGCCAGCGAGTCGCCATCGCTCGGGCTCTGGCGATCGACCCGCCGATTCTTTTGATGGATGAGCCATTCGCGGCGCTGGACGAGTTCCAGCGCGAGACATTGAACAACGAACTGCTGCGGATTTGGGAGCAGCTGAAGAATTCCGTGATTTTCGTGACGCACAACATCGAGGAAGCGGTATTTCTCTCTGATCTAGTGATGGTCATGAGCGTCCGCCCTGGAAGGATCGTCAACGTGGTTGATGTTGATTTACCCAGACCGCGCGATCCACGCGTGAGGTCGTCGGCAGAATTTCTCCATCTCAGGCAGGATCTTCGTGACCTCCTCTTCCAATAGTCGCGAAGCGGTAAGCAGCAGATACGCAGGCAGGAGGATCGAGGGCCGCGGCTGGGCTCGCAAGGCGGCAAAGGCGAGCACAGCGATCATATTACCGGTGCTGGTAGTGGTCGCGCTGGTCGTGGCGTGGCAAGTGGCGGCGACCAGAATCTTTCACTGGCAGTCGTTCTTCATCCCATCGCCGGTAGCCGTGGCGCAGGCGCTGGGAGCCAACTGGGACCTCATCATGTCCAACGCCGTTCCAACGATCGAGGAAGCGGCCGGCGGGTTCGTGATAGGGAGCATAACGGCGCTGGTGTCGGCGGTGCTGTTCGTCGAATTCAAGACGGCCCGGCACGCTTTCTACCCTCTGGCGATCGCCGTTCAGAGCATCCCGATCGTGTGCATCGCTCCGATTCTGGTGGACACGCTTGGCGAAGGCTACTCCTCCAAAGTAGTGCTGACGGCGATCATCGCCTTCTTCCCAACTCTGGTCAACACCGTGCGAGGGCTGCAGGCTGTCGAGCCGTCGCTGCTCGATCTGTTTCAGAGCGTTCACGCCTCTTCGTGGAAGGTATTGTGGAAACTCAGGCTGCCAAACGCATTGCCGTATATATTCGTCGCGTTCCGGATCACGGCCACCACGAGTGTGATCGGCGCGATCGTCGCGGAATGGATTGGAGCTCCGAAGGGCCTGGGATACCTGGTCATCAACTTCACCTTCGAGTTCAAGACTCCACAGCTTTGGGCGGCGGTCTTCGTTTCCACGATGCTAGCTCTCGGGGCGTTCTTATTGATGGCGCTGCTGGAACGGATCGCAGTTCCCTGGCGGGCAGACGCAGGTCGCCGGCCATGACTCAGACTCTGCCCGGCGACGCTGGAACGGTCCGTGGAGACGCGGTCGACAGATGCACGATGCTGCTGCAACCGAGATCGATCGCGTTAGTGGGAGCCTCGGACCGGCAGGGTCCAGGGCAACGGGTGCTGTCAAATCTCGTGACCGTCGGATTCGCAGGTGAGCTATACCTGATCAACCCGAAACGGGCCACGGTTGGCGGCAGAGACACATATCCGTCTCTGAGCGCTCTGCCCGACAGGCCCGATCTCGTCGTCGTGGCAGTCAATCGGGAGGTCGCGGTGGAGGCGATGGCGGAAGCCGGGGAGATCGGATCTATGGCGGGGCTGCTACTCGGCGCGGGATTCGGGGAGTCTGACGCGCGCGGCCGGGAGTTGGACCACCATTTACGGAGGGTGTCCGGCGGAATGGCTCTCATGGGGCCGAACTGCCTAGGATTCGTCAATCTCGAAGAGCGGGTCGCTCCGTACAGTGGTCCGCTGATGGAGCAGGAAGGATGCGGTAACGTCGCTCTCATTTCCAATAGCGGCGCTCTCGCCTGTACGTTGACCGGCATAGCGGCGGAGCGGAACATCCGCTTCAGTCACATCATTACGACGGGCAACCAGATGGACCTCTCCGTCGAGGACTACGTCAGTTACATGTCCACGAGGCCCGCGGTTCAGGTGATCGCGTGCTATGTAGAGGGGTTCCAGGATGGGCGGCGCTTGCTGGAAGCGCTGGAGACCGCGCAGGCCGCCGATAAGATGGTCGTGCTGCTCAAAGCCGGGCGCACCAAGGCGGGTGGGGAGGCAGCCCTCACGCACACGGGAGCCGTGGCCGGGTCGGACGTGGTCCAACAATCACTCTGGCGTTCATCTGGGGTCCTGATCGCCAACGATCTCGAGGAGTTCTCCGCCCTCATTCAGCTGTGTTCGCTGTTCCGGAAGCCGGCGGGTCCCAACCTCGGAGTCATCACCATCTCGGGAGGGGAGCGGCTGCTACTGGCGGATATCGCGGAGCGAGTGAACGTCCCGCTGGCAAGGCTCGGAGAGGATACAACGCGGAAGCTGGCGGAGGCGCTTCCCGTGTTCGGATCGGCGTCGAATCCACTGGACACGACGGGGATGGGGTTGGTCGAAGGGGACGGGACAGGCCATGCGACGGCCTCCCGCATTCTGGCGAGCGACCCCGAGGTCGACATGATACTGATCTGCGAGGACGCGAAGAACGGGTGGGTGCAGGCGCGACAAGAGTCGGATCTGTTCGTCGACGGCATCGCAGCTACCTGGGAGGCGGTCTCGGATTTAGGCAAGCCGGTGGTCGTCCTCACTCCGTCTGCCGGTCAGCTCGACGAGCGAGCGCGGCGATTTCTCAAGGATAATGGTCTTCCGCTCCTTATCGGACTGCAGCCGGGCATGAGCGCACTGGCCCAGTTCATTCACCGTCAATTCGGGTCGGGGCAGCCGGCGTGGGCCGGCGCGGCACGATATCTCGCAGCGAGGAACTTGAGGTCGACGACCGGGTATGACGCCATGCAACGATTGAAGCGCGCGGGAGCAGATGTGTGGGCAACAGAGCGGGCCGGCAGCGAGGACGAGGCAGTTCTGGCAGCAAGCTTACTGGGCTATCCGGTTGCGCTGAAGCTCGACGGATTGGGCATTTTGCACCGGACGGAGATTGATGGCGTGCGCCTGGGTCTTCATTCCCCATCAGAGGTCCGGACGGCGTGGCGTGAGCTGATGGCCAATGCTCTGGCTCGCGGGATTACTGCCGGGTCGGTCCTCGTGCAGCGAATGGTGGAGGGTGGCGTCGAGCTGTTCGTCGGGGCGATGCGAGACGAGCAATTTGGGCCCGTGGTGATGTGCGGAGCTGGAGGCGTACTCCTGGAGCTCATCGACGACGTCAGCGTCGCACTGGCGCCAATGGACCTGCATCAGGCGCAACGAATGGTCGAGAGTACGAAAGCGTTCCGGCTGTTGCAAGGGTGGCGAGGAGCACCGGGGGCGGACATGGACTCGCTGTACAGGAACCTGGTGGCAATTTCGCAGCTGGCGGCAGAGCCGGACGTCGAAGCGCTGGACATCAATCCGCTGATCGCATTACATGACGGGGTGGCACTCGTCGATGCGAAGCTCGTGTCGCGCTAGCGGCGACCGGACTCCTGGGAATCGCGCATGATAGGTGGAAAGTGACTGAGACAGCTCGCGCACGGGTAGCCGCGGTGACGGGGGCGGCATCGGGGATAGGGAGAGCTTGCGCCGAACGGCTCGCGCGGGACGGATTCGCTGTGGCCGTGCTCGACCGGAACGAGGCTGGTGTCGGAGAGGCGGTAGCGGGCATTCGCCAAAAGGGAGGTACCGCGTTCGGGCGGGTGGTCGACGTGAGTTCTCCTCAGGAGGTTCAGGAGGCATTCGATTGGATTGCGACCGACGTCGGGGACATCTATGCATTGGTAAACTCCGCCGGAATTTTGAGCATCAGCCCTGCCCTCGAGCTGAGTTACGAGGACTGGCAGCGGGTGCTCGACGTCGATCTGACGGGCACGTTTCTCTGCTGTCAAGCAGCCGCTCGGGTAATGGTCGTCGCGGGCCGTGGCGGGCGGATCGTCAATATCGCGTCCGTCCATTCCATAGCTCCGGGGCGGGGACTGGCGCACTACGATGCAGCGAAAGGCGGGGTGTGGATGCTGACGCGAAACCTCGCGCTGGAGCTTGCGCAGCACGACATAGCCGTTAACGCGATCGGGCCAGGTCTGGTGCTGACCAATCTGACTGGGAAACCAGACCCCGATTACCTGAACGAAGTAGTGCCGACTATCCCGTTCGGGAGGCCGGGCATGCCGGAGGATATCGCCGGACCGGTTTCGTTCCTGTGCTCCGAAGACGCCGGTTACGTCACCGGGTCAATGCTCTTTGTCGATGGTGGCATGCTCTTGACGACCCGGACATGAGCGAGTGGACGGTCGATATCATCGAAGTCGGCGTCATTCCCGACCTGCCGCTCAACCTGTATATCCCGGACGCGCCCGACGAGTCGAGGCTCGACGTTCCTTGTTATTGCTATCTGCTGTCGCGAGACGGGCACGCAGTGCTGGTCGACAGTGGACCGAGTCCCGTGCAGGCCACGAAGGCGCATCTACTGATACGGGGCGATCCGGTTGGATCGTTGCTCGCCGCGCTCGATTACCGGAAGCTTGCCACGGATGCTGTCGGAAGGATAGTCCATAGTCACCTGCATTACGACCACATGCAGAATGACGACATGTTTCCGCTAGCAGCAGTGTTGGTGCAGAGAAGGGAGGTGGAGTGGGCGAATTCTCCCAATGGCGATCGGTTCTATCTAGACATCGGTCACTGGCTGGAAGCTGAAAGAGGCAGGTTGACCGAGATCGGGGGAGAGGAAGAAGTTGTATCCGGCGTCACCGTTCTCCCAAATGGAGGGCACACGCCCGGGCATCAGTCGGTGCTCGTGGAGACAAAGGATGGTCCGGTGTGTCTTTGTGCGGATATTATTCCGATGATGGCGAACACGGAGATGGTTCCGCCAGCCTGTCACGATGTCAATGAGACTAGGGAATTTCAAGCACGATCGCGACGTGCCGGCTGGGAGATGGTGCCGGGTCACGACCCGATATTGCGATCACATCGGTGGTATTTTGGCGAAGATGGAGGAAGTCGCGGAGAACCTTGTGATGGGGCGGCTTAGTTGAGCTCTAGGCGGCATTTTGGAAGATGGCCGCTATCGCCTGACCTCCTCCGATGCACATCGTCACGAGGCCGAATTCCTGACTACGGCGCCTGAGCTCGTGCATTAGCTTGATGGTCAGGATCGCGCCGGTGGCGCCTACAGGATGGCCGAGAGCTATCGCGCCTCCGTTGACGTTCACCTTCTCTTCATCGAAACCAGTGTCGCGGATGACGGGTACCGCCTGGGCCGCGAAGGCCTCGTTCAACTCCATGAGGTGAATATCGTTCGGGGTCATGCCTGTCTGGTCCAGCACTTTTCGTATGGCGAAGGTAGGGGCGTACCCCATCACCGCAGGCTCGACACCGGCGACGGCTACCGCGGTTAAACGCAGCCAAGGCTGCCAGCCCTCGGCCGCCGCTCTTTCCTCGCTTGTCACTACGACGGCTGCGGCAGCATCATTTATGCCGGAAGAGTTGCCAGGGGTTACTGAGCCTCCTTCACGAAACGTAGGCCGCAGTTTGGCGAGGGCTTCCAGGCTAACGTCACGTCTGACATGCTCATCGACGGTGATCTCTCGCTGGGTCTTTTTCTCAGCCACGATAACAGGCACGATCTGGTCGCTGAACCGACGTTCATCAATTGCGAGGGCCGCCCGCTGCTGGCTGCGAAGGGCGAAAGCATCCTGATCTTCGCGAGTAACGCGATGCTTCTCGGCTACATTTTCGGCCGTTGCTCCCATGGGGTAGCAGCCAAACGGATCGGTGACCAATGAGAGGGTTCCATCAATCAGCGTTCTATTAGCCAGCGCATAGCCCTTCCGACCGTCATAGTCGAGAAAAGGCTGCATCGTCATGTTCTCATCGCCGCCGGCCACGACAACGCCCGCCTGCCCGGTCATGATCTCCATGGCGGCGGTCCAGATGGCCTGCAACCCGCTGCCGCATAGCCGGTTCACGTTCAGAGCGGTACTGGTCTCCGGGATGCCGGCTTCGAGGGCGCAGCGTCGGGCATTGAACGCATCTGGCCCAACTTGGCCGACCTGACCCATGATCACCTCGTCGACGTCGTCCGGGCTGACGCTCGAGCTCTCAAGAGCAGCCTTGATGGCGACTGCGCCAAGGACGTGCGCGGGGGTATCTTTGAAGGCGCCTCCATACTTTCCTATTGGCGTCCGTGCTCCTCCGACTATGACAATGTCGCTCTTATCCACTTCTTTCCTTTTCCTTGCGGCTGACTCTATGGCTGACTTGAGATTGGGAGGGTCTGCAAACCTTGGCTCTTTCCGGAAAGATACCGTGACATCATCGCGCGTTCGCGCGACGCTTGGTTTCTTCGCGCCACCACGGCATGAGCAGGCGCTGGAGCAGTGACACCGTAATGAAGAGAGTGATACCCATAGCGGACAGCACCGCCAGGATCGCAAAGCCGCGGGCCGTCTGGAACTGCGCGGTGGATTGAAGCAGTAGGTAGCCGAGTCCTTCCGTAGAGCCAACCCACTCGCCGAGGACCGCACCGATAACGCTAAACGTGATCGCGATTTTGAGGCCCGCAAACACGGCAGGCAGGGCGCCAGGGAACTCCACGTAGCGAAACACCTTCCATCGCGATGCTCCAAGAGTACGCATCATGTTCATCATGTCGGCATCTGCCGCATTCAGACCATCCACGGTGCTCACGACGATGGGAAAGAAGCAGAACAAGGCTACGACGAGGATCTTCGGAGTGAGATTATATCCGAACCAGACCACCAAGATTGGAGCTATGGCGATCGTGGGAATGGTTTGAGAGGCTATGATCCACGGGTAGAGTGCGTGCTCCATCACCCGAGAGTAGTGGATAACGAGCGCAAGCCCGATGCCGATAACGAGGGCAAGCGAGAACCCGACGAGGGTCTCCTCGATGGTCGGCAGAATGTTCGACTGGATCAGCGGCCAGTCGACGTGGAAGGCCGTAAAGATCTCGCTGGGAGAGGGCAGCAACCAGGCCTGAATCTTAAAAAATCCCGTTGCCCACTGCCACAGGAGAATGACCGCACAGATCAAGACGGCAGGCGGGAGATACCGCTCGAGGAGCCGAAGCCATGCTGGTCGCCCCGCGGCCGGAATCAGGTCGTCGGTTCCTGCCTCGGCTATCGTCGTCACTGTCGTTCCTTCTTGCGGCGTCTCAGTAAGCCGATCATGTGCTGTTTGAGTCTTGTGCCCTCCGCTTCCACCAGCATTTCCGCTATGCGGGGACGGGGCATCTCGACCTGGAGCACCTCGATGACCCTCCCCGGCCGTGGCGACATCACGTAAATGCGGTCGGACAGTAGGACTGCCTCGTCGATGTCGTGAGTCACAAACACGACAGTTTTTCTGAACTGGCTCCAGACGTCGAGGAGCCATTCCTGCATTTCGCCCCGGGTCAGTGAGTCAAGAGCTCCGAAAGGCTCGTCCAGCAGAAGGACCTCGCGGTCAGCGAGGAACGTCCTGAGGAGCGCTGCTCGCTGCCGCATGCCACCCGAGATGGTGAAGGGATAATGTTTCTCGAAGCCCGCGAGCCCAAACTGTTCGAACCATGGCAGCGCCTGGGCGCGCGCCTTCTCCTTGCTCATGCCCGCCATGAGCGGACCAAGCGCGGTGTTGTCGAGAACCGTCAGCCATGGGAGCAGAAGGTCTTTCTGGGGCATATAGCCGACGCGGCCGATGCGACGCTGTTCCACACGCCCGTCGAGGAGCACCTGACCCTTGCTCGGCATGTCCAACCCGGCCAAGATATTGAACAGCGTGCTCTTCCCGCAGCCGCTCGGACCGATCACGCTGACGAACTCTCCATCATCAGCGTGGAGGTGAATGTCTTCCACGGCGGAAATGAGTTCATTGCCCCGGTTGAATAGACGGCATACCCAGCGTGTTTACGATCTTACGCACCGCTTCAACGGAGTTGCCTGAGGGACTATAAGGGCTATCAGATGCCGTTGCGGTCCTCGATTGAGCAAAGAGGGTCGGGCAGGGAGGACAGATCCTCCCTGCCATGAAAACTCCAGCAAGAACTGTTTGGTGACAGCAGGACTGATGCTGAAAGAGATGGCTGAGCAGCTTGTTTTTTGCCAGCCGATCCGCGTAGCGCTGCCACATAGCCGGCTGCAGAGTGCAGTCACGCCCGTGCTTGTCTCGCATGACCGGGATCCGTGTTTTCAAGCTGCTTCAGGTTCGTCTTCGTGTCAATGCCACCGGCCTGTGAAGCGAGGTAATGAATTGCCTGTTTGGGGTGAGCGATCGCGTCTTACTGCCCCTTGACCCAGGCTGCGACGGATCACCGGCTGGCCTGTTTGTCTTTCACCGTCCAGTTGGAGGCTATTATGGACGACCTGGTTTGCTGTTCGGCGCCCCCGTATTTGTCCACGCGCATCGCGTAGGCCTTATGACCCTGGAGTGCGAGAGTTCACACCTTCGTCGCTCCAAAAGCCGATGATCGCATCCACGCGACCAGCGATGAGCGCCGCCAGGGTGTTCATGCTCGAGCGTAACAGTCTTGACCTTCGGTGCCGTGATCGGCGAGCACCATGAGAGTCAAGGATAGCGTAGTCAGCCGGGTCTCCTGAGATACCGATCGTATGCCCTTGGAAGCTGCGACGGACGGGTTATGTATGAGGTCTTCAGGCTCAGGATGGCCTCGAGAGGGTGCTGGACCAAGGCCATCGCCGCGGGTATGCCGACTCCAGCACTCTTAGCGGTCACGACGTCGCCGATATCAGCGTCGGCGAAGGTCACGGAGCCTGCTCCGACGAGCTTGGCGGGATCGGACCTATCGAAGAGCACTTCGACCCTTTGCCGCAGAATTCCCTTTGCTTTCATGTAACCGCGGGCCATGGCCGCGTCCCAGAGCCAGAGTGGGCGGCGTTCGGGAGCCCGATAGAACATCGCCGTAACATGTTTCAGAGGAGGGGACTTTTAAGCTGGGTTGATTGCCTGATACCAGGGAGCTGGCGAGGAAGACAAAGGCGCATGCCGATAAGCAAGCGATGGTTTTCATATCAAGCCTATTTTTGCGCGTGATTAGCTGAGGTGGGTGGGCGAACAAAACTCAAAGCGGTGAGTAGTTTTTTTTGAAGATACTCGATTCCTCTTTCGCGGGCACGTGGGGACGCAAGGGCGTTCATTGCAAGCAGTTAGCCGCCGGAACAGGTGCCGAACAGGTGTTCCAGGTCCATCTGTTCGGCGGCTTCTTCGGCGCATACGATCAGGGCGTCCACGACCGCTACACCTCCGCCGTCAAGTGCAACCACGAGCAGGTTGATGTCGATCTCACGAATGGAGCCATGAAAGTAGAACACAAGGCTTCAAGAAGGGACGACCAGGATTAGGGCAATGGCCTCCATATCACAGGGGGCAGCGCCGCGGGGAGCCATTCGTGGGGGCGCCTTTTATCTCCTGGATCATCAAACAGGCCGTGTCAAGGTGGTGAGGATGGGGTCGAAGACACTCGTCGTCGAGCACTTCGGCTGATACTCCGCCCAACCCGAACCACACAGGTCTAGCCGAATGCCGGATCAAACTTCGAGGGCCCCCGCAGATCAGCTCGACGCCTGCCGGAGCCATCAGCTGCACCGCCGAGGCTGCCTGGCGCCCTTGTTCGCCAAACCTAGAATTCATGCCGAGCCGAGCAATGATATCGTCGTAGGCGAGCCGCACGGCCACGTCGTCTTCCAAGCCTAGGCGGACTCCGCCGACGTCGCTCTTGTGGTGTAGACGCCTTCGGCTTCTATTTTCAGGCGACAGGGAAGCCGAGCCCTCCGGGCGGCTTCCACGGCCGCATCTCACGACCTTGCCAGCGTGGCTTCCATGGTTGGTATGCCGTCGTCTGGGAGTAGGCCTTTGGCTCTGCGCTCACCCAGGATCCCCGGTTGAGAGAGCAGTTCCCCATTGGAGGCTCGCGGGCGGAATCCGTGGACTGAGAGTAAAGATGAACGAGACGAAATCAGCCAAAGCACTCAGACCCGGCGCCGAGCACCATAAAGGTCGGGGACATGACCACCCCTCAGGATCGCCCGCGGCTCGTCGTCTATCGGCGCGGCCGACGTAGACAAGGATTCGGATTGGTGTGTGTCGAAGCAGATACAGCCACCCCGGCTGCCGCGGAATCTATCGAAGCATGACGTACTTCCGGCTTTGAACGTCGAGGCCATTAAAGGCGTCCTGAGCGGCGACTACGAGGCCAACGTCGGGGTCGAGAGCCGTGATCTCGAGCGCGCGACGGTACGCGTCCGTGTAGCCCTAGACAATCCCCGCCCAGGTGGGTATTCCAGAGGATTCGCGAATAAGGCGTAGTCAGGGAGAGCGGCCTGTTGCCAGAGTTTCAATGCGGGTATAGGGAGCGAAGGGCGGCAGAGCAGGAAGTGCGCCTCAGCGGCGAGAAGATGGGCGAGCAGGCGCGGGTCCTTGGTTCCGGAGGTCGAGTGAGTTATAGCCGCGGAGCCCTGGAGGAAGCCGACAACGCCGCAGAAGAGAGATAGGCACTGTATCAGCTCATGGACATCCAGCACGAGCGGGACTTCCTGCCTGCGTTGAATGCAGCGCAAGAGCTGCTGCAGTCGTTCCTGCTGAGAGGGCGGCCGTGTGGGAAGTCAAGGCGCGCCGTCCGGCTTCTGAAATTCCTGGTTTTAGTGCGACCAACGCCTTGCCTGCTTCGCGGCGCCAGAGTGAAGCCTGGATCGAGGCCCGGCCATCAGCAACGCTTTCCAGGTAGAGCGCGATGACGGTCGTGTTCGGATCTTCCGCCAGGAAATCAACATATGCAGCGGTGCCGAGGTTGCCAGACAATCCCCACTCGATATCCGATAGCTAAGGCCGATTCCCTGTGACTCAGCCGCGTTCGCGAGCCAGCATCCTCTGACTCCAGCTCTGCGTCACGATGGCAGAGCCTGCCCAGAACGAATGCCCTCAGTCAGCCCGCTATCAGCAGCGACCCCGGTCGTCAACATGAGAAGAAGCCCATACAGTTTGGACCTACGATGCTGATCTGTCCGCGCAAAGCCACAAGCCTTGAGCTCCAGACAGCAGCCCTCCTCATCTGACTCACCGAATCCGCTCGGGAGGATCACAGCGAGGGCCACTCCGCACTCGACTGCTTCGCCAACGATGTCGGGAACGTGGCGACCCGCTACAGCGATGACGACCGTGTCGACGTGAGCGCCAATGGAGTTCACCGAACGGGTCACAGGGGAGGTCCGCGACTGTTTGAGTATTTTGGGTTGACCGGATATATTTCCAGGGAATCCGCCATCGCGCAGATTTGTGGATCACGCGGCTGCCCGGGCTCAAACGATGGAGAGACGCCGACCGACCGCGACCGACGATGGGCGCAGGAGGGTTCCTCAAGGGTTGACTTGCCCCGTCCACGAGGCCCGGTCACGGTCAGCTATCGCCGCCTTCAGGCCCTTGTCACGACGAATGCGGTCGAAGTTCGGTACTCGGCTTGACCTGGAAGCTCGCGGCAATCGTCAACGACAGCGTTTCCAAGTTGTTTAGAGGCTTGCCGACCGCAACCCCATGAGCTCAAAGGCATGATTGACACTGCGTTTGTTCAGACGGATTGCAGCAGGTGGAATAGAGGCCACCTCGCCGGCAAGGTCTTCGTTCGTGGTCGAAGCTCGGCCGGCGGGCAGGCAAACCGAGACATGCCCATGCTCTCAGCTTCGCCGGCCCGTCACCGTCCTGCCCAGCGTACGCAGATGCTAGGCCCTTCGGAGACCAACGAGCTATGGAAAGCGGGAAGCGTCGCTGAGTTAGCGGATCGCACTTCCCGCTCGCCAATCACAGCATCCTCGGCGGCGATCACAAAGTCACAGGCCCAGAGCGACCTGACATGCCTTTGCCGAGACAGTCGCCATGCACCGCGGCGATGACAGGCTTGTCGAAGTCCCAGATAGCAGTGCGATAAGAGATTCATTGCCGAGGGCGGCCCGCCGTCCTCGGCTTGCGCAAGGGGGGCTCGACGTCCTGTTTAAGGTCATGGCCGGCAGGGAAGGCTCGCCCGGCTCCCTGGATCACGACCACCCTGACGTCGTCCTCCTGGCGCGCCGCTTCGAGGCGGCCGACCCATTCGTTGTGCATTTCACGGGTAATGACATTGGGCGCATCGGGGCGGTTCAGTTCGATGGTTGCAACGCCTGACTCTACGGAGTCATTGATGGTCTCGTAGGCCATGCCGGTTAGAACACCTTATCCAGCTCGCGATCACGGGACTGAACCCACTGCTCTCGGCGAGCGATCATCTCGCGACCAACACCATCGCGCGCTCGACGATCTCCTCCTCCGACTTGCGGGTCAGCTTACGATCCGCGAGGACGAGCTGGCCGTCGATGATGACCGTATTTCTCGTTCATCCGATAAAGACCGAGTACACGATGGAGGTGACGGTGTTGTCGTATTCTCCCAGATGGATCGGAGTCATACGAAGATGGCACTGCGATCGATCACGACGACGTCAGCCTTGCTTGCCGACCTCGATGGAGCCAATGTCCTCGTCAAGGCCGAGAGCTTTGGCACCTCCGATGGTCGCGAGTTCCAGGACCTCGTAGGCGGGAAGGACAGTCGGGTCCATTTTATTGAGCTTCTGCAGGAGTGCCGCGTACTTCAATGTATCAACCATGTCCAGGTTGCCATTCTCAGCCGTACCATCCATTGCCCGGCCGACAGTAACACCAGCCCGACGAGAGCTCGAGGACGGATGCGATGCCCAAAGCTACCTTCATGCCCGTCTGTGGACAATGAATGGCCGAGGTCCGTGCCGCCACAACTCGATCTCGCGATCGTGAGACAACACCGTGCCCGACCACCGCAGCCATGTCCGAGATTTCCCGATTGTTGAACAGATGATGGGAGGTTTGGCGAACGATCGATCGAGTATGCGACCTCGCCTGCCTCGCAGTTCGCGTGGAGACGGATGCCAACTCCGTGTTTGGCCCGCCTTTCCGGGCGCGCCGGTAGAGATCTGTAGTGGAGTACGGGAGAGGCTCGATTCCATACGAAACTTGACGCGGACGCGGGCCGAGTTGTGGCGACTTCGACAAGACGTGGGATTGTCCTCAAAGGTTTCAAAGTAATGAAATGCGAGGCGATCGGTGATGTAGGGTCAGGGATCAGTGCGGACGCCGAGCTTTTCGCGGCGTCCGCACAGCGAGGCCTACGACGCCCGATATCAACGCCGCGCTGAGCCGGACTTGGATGATCTCGCCATGCTGACAGGGAGCGGTATACGCATCCTCAGGGTGATCTCTCGATGCATTGGGTTGATGAACGTGTTCAGCCAGCGAAGTCCCAAGGCGTCGTCGGCCGTAGCTCAATCAGCCCGTTTTGAGAATGCCTGAGCATCGACAAGGCCTGGACACGGCCTTTCCGGCAGCGTCGATGCAGTAGCGCCAGCGGCTCCGCTGTCAGACTCCAAGCCGGTGCCTACCTGAACAATCAAGCCACTTCGATCACATCGCCGCCTTCGATTTGCCTCGCTCACCGTCCATGGTCACGACATTTACCGCCTCTAATCAGGTCGGCTGGTCATAGCTCACTCTCCCGCTCTTGCATTTGCTACAAGGACTCGCTCCGACGACACGCTCAGCGCTTTCCGAATGCGAGTTGACCGATTGTGGATCAAGATCGTACAGCGGCTCTATCGCCTGGGTCCCGGATGGAAGGATCGATCTGATTTTGTCCTTTGCCACGGAGCCCTGACAACTACGTCGGCCGCTTGGACCGCGGCGAACAGAGCCATGTCCTCAGTGGAGCGCAGTCCGATCTCTGGCTCAGCGAGCGATATCTCGAGAGCGATCATCATGGCGTTGAGTTCTCGCGGCTTTTGGCGGCGATGGCGATGCGGCATTGTGTTCCACGAAGCCGACTTGTTTCGCGCATCCTCCCTGATTAAGCCAAGCAATGGCAGGACCCCCAGACTGCGCGAGCCAGGATGCTGCGAACGGCCGCAATATCAAAGATGAGGGTGGCAAAGACCTGAGCCGGGCCGACCTTCCTCAGGCTTGCGTCCGGGTCTGCTTCCAGGGACTCCAAGCTCAGTGGAATGACAAGGGCTCCGATGTCGGCAAGATACGACTCGAGCAGTCGCGCCCGCTCGTATAGGCCGCCACGCTCGGGACCGATCAGCACAACCGAGTGGTTGGAATGGCGGTCAACGTCTTCGAGCAGCGCGTCGAAGACCACCCGCTTCAAATCATCACGGGACATCCCGCTCCGTAGTGCAGAGCGAATGGAATCAGCCACCTCGCGCTCGGCTTCGCGGACGTCATCCTCCTCACCGAGGACAAAGGCACCTAATCCTGGCTGGATCCGGATGAGTCCCTTGCGATTAAGGCCCTGCAAGGATTTCGTTACGGTCATCGGGGCGAGACCAGACTCCCGAGCCAGCTCGCGCACTGATGGCAAGCGTGCCCCGGGGCCCAGCATTCCGGTGACTATGAAATACTCGAGCTCGCTCTGAAGTTGGATGTACGGAGCTACATCGGCTTTAGGGTCAATCTTGATCTGCATCGTCCCCTATCTTCCTTGCGCACGGGTCGCTCTGAACATGCGCTCGGGAGTGATAGGTAGGTCGCGGACACGTACTCCGGTAGCGTCATCGACGGCATTTGCGATGGCCGCGGCGGTCGGAAGAACGGTATGTTCGCCCAAACCCTTGGCACCGAAAGGGCCGGAGGCATCAGGATCCTCAACGATGACGGATTCGACGTGGGGCATGTCGAGTGGAGTCAGCAGCTGGTAGTCCACCCAGTTGGGATTAGCGATCCGGCCATCGCAAAAACGTATCTCTTCGGTCAACGCCCCGCCAATGCCCATGGAGACGCCGCCCTCGATTTGACCCTCGATGCCCGTAGGGTTGATGGCGCGTCCGATCTCGTGCGCGCCGACTACCTGGACGACGTTCACCTGTCCCGTCTCGGAGTCCACCTCAACCTCCGCGATCTGAGTAGCGAAGCCGTGGGTCGGCACCGCCTCCAGGGGAAAGCCCTCCATGATCGAAGGATTGAGATGAACATCCTCCTCGGCGAGGTAGGAGCCCCGACCGATGATGGGCCCGCGGTGGGTGAAGTGGCTGGAGTCCGCGAGCTGAGCGATCGACAAACGAGAGGCCGGATCAGTCGAATCGACCACGAATCCATCGTGGATCTCGAGGTTCTCAACATCGGAATGGAGCTGTTCGGCGGCTAGGCTCAGTAGCTGGTTTCGGGCGTCGCGGGCGGCCCGCCTCACCGCGTTGCCGACGTCGTGGGTTACTCGAGTAGCTACGCTGCCAAAGTCATACGGCGTGCCGTCGGTGTCAGCGATGAGAATGTTGACATCCTCGTAACGCAGGCCAAGCTCGGCAGCGGCGATCTGGATCAGCGCGGTGTCGCCGCCGGTACCCATGTCCGCGGTCCCGGACAAGATCGTCGCGGTGCCGTCTTGATTCACTTTCAGCACTGCCGACGAGGAAATGCCGCCAATTCCTTTATACGCACAGGCAATTCCGAACCCACGTCCGGGACCACGGTCACCACGATGGTCCCAGTCGACGCGTTCCGCAGCGGCTTGGATGGTTTGCTTCAGTGCGACGTTTGTCATGACCTGGCCCGTGATATCGCAGTCGCCGGACTCCACCGCGTTCATGAGACGAAGCTCGACCGGGTCGATGTTTAGGGTCTGCGAGAGCTCGTCGAGCTGACTTTCGGTGGCAAATGCGGGCTGCATGCAGCCGTAGCCCCGGTAGCAGCCGAAGTGAACTTTATTGGTGTAGATCGCGTAGGACTCGACCAGGAGATTGGGGGTTTTGTACGGGCCTGGAGCGGTCCAGGCACCAAAGGCGGCCTCGCCAATGCAGTGCTGCATGTAGGCACCGGCCTCGTAGAAAAGGCGGACCGATCGAGCAGTCAGCATGCCGTTCAATTTGGCGCCGGTCTTCACGTCCATAGTGCAGGGTGGCCGCGGGAATCCGCCCTCGAACTCTTCGGCGCGCGTGAACACCAGTTTCACTGGGCGATGCGTCGCTTGAGCGAGCAGAACTGCTAGCGGCTCGGCGAGGAGCTCCTCCTTGCCGCCAAAACCGCCGCCGAGCGGAGGAGCGACCACACGAATCTTCGTTAGAGGCAGGCCCAAGATACCGGCCAGAATCGAACGCACTTTGAAGGGCTCTTGCGCGCTCGTCCACACGGTCACCTGTCCGTTGGTGCCTGTTTCCGCGAGTACCGCGTGGGGTTCCAAGGAGCACTGATGAATAGCCTGAGCAGTGTAACGGCGTTCGAGAACGACATCTGCCTCGGCGAATCCCTGGTTCACGTCGCCTCGTCCAAGGCGGGTAAAGAAGCCCACGTTGCCGTGTCGGATGAGGCCTTCGGGTGCGCTCTCATAGTCCTGCAGCTTCTCGTGGATGGGCGCGGAACCAGGGGCCATGGACGTCTCGACGTCGTATATGGGGGGCAAGGGGTCGATCTCCAGGCGCACCAGCTCGGCCGCCTCGTCGGCCGCCTCCAGAGACGTCGCCGCGATCGCAGCGACAATTTCTCCCGCGAAGCGAACCTTATCCCTTGCTATGATTTCCTGGTCGTGTACGAAGGGGCCGAATCTGGTTGCGGGGACATCGGCGGCGGTCAACACGGCCTTGACTCCTGGAACGGCACGAGCCGCCTCGGTGAATACGTCGCGGATGTACCCATGAGGAACCGTGGAGCGAACGAGCCGAGCCCAGAGCATGTTGCGGGCAGTTTTGTCGACAGTGTACTCCGTGCGGCCCATGGCCTTTGCCATGACCTCGTGGCGCTTGACGCGCTGGCCAATCGGTCCGGTGGTCACGAGGCCAGCCTCAGGGAGGCATTCTTCACAGCTTCGAGGATCTTCATGTACCCGGTGCAACGGCAGATGTTGCCAGCGAGACCAGCCCGGATCTCCTGCTCGTCAGGGCGGGCGTTCTCGTTCAGAAGCGCATGGGCGGCGACCACGAAGCCGGGGGTACAAAACCCGCACTGCACACCTCCTGACGCGACCAGTTCCTCCTGGATGACGGATGGGACGCCGTCAGGCGTCAGGCCCTCAATGGTTGTCACCCGACCGCCGGCTGCTTCGAGGGCGAGAATCAAGCAAGACGTCACCGTGGCTCCGTCGAGGATCACGGTACAGGCACCGCAATCTCCGGTGCCGCAGGCTATCTTGGTGCCGGTCAAGTCAAGGTCCTCACGCAGAAAGTCCGCCAGGGTTCGGTTTGCGGGAACCAGACGCCGAAGCGGCTCGCCATTGACCTCGAGCTGGAGTTCGCAGTTCATTCGCGTGCCCCCGGGGTTTGGCGAGTTACGGCGACTGCCGTAGCCCGGCGGACCAAAGCTGCTACAAGATCTCGCCTGAACCCGGCCGTTGCCCGCACGTCGTCGATCGGCTGGGCGTCGTTGGAGGCGAGTATGGCCGCCTCGTCGATTAAACCGGGGCTCAGCATATTGCCACGAAGCCTTTCTTCGGCCCGACGCGAGCGGAGGACGGTCGGACCGACGGCTCCGAGCACTATGCGGCAATCCCCGCACTCGCCGGTGAGATTGATCGTGACTGAGACAGCGACGTTGACGACGGCTATATCCATCGCCCGACGGGGCGTGAAACGAAGATAGGCCGCACTGGTGCCTCGAGCGGGGATAGGAACGCGAATGCCAGTAAGCATCTCGTCCGGTCGACGGTTTGTCGTCTGTGGACCAGAAAAGAAATCCTCAAGCGGAGCGACCCGAGAGCTTTGAGACGAACATAGTTCTGCGCTCGCACCAAGAACTACCAAGGGCGGTATAGTTTCAGCCGCCGGCGACGCCTGCATAACGTTGCCGCCGACGGTAGCCCGGTTTCTGATCTGTCGAGAGCCCACCACACCGGCGGCCTCGGCCAAAGCTGGGCAGAACTCCGGGAGTTGTGTGGCGAGGGTATGCATCGAAGCACCGGCCCCGAACGTGACGGTGTGATCGATGAGCTGGACCGGCGATTGAAGCTCGTGGAGCGCCTTCACGTCGATCACACAGGCGGGCCGCTTTCTGCCTTCTTTCAGTGCCAGTACCAGGTCGGTTCCCCCGGCGAGCACCTGGGCGTCGCTGCCCCATTCCGACAATGACTCACAGGCTTCGGCTACGCTCATAGGCCGCAGATACTGGAAGGGGCGCACTGGTTCCTCAAGCTGTTCTAGATCACTATAGGACAGTGTTACCATAGTCGTGACGTGGGTGTCAATTGACTTCTCAGTGATGAGCCTTTCGGTTTTCGGTTTCGGGCGGCGCTCGGAGGCGGGACTGTTTGATCGGCGGTAATTTCGATTGGGAGGAGTTGTCTTGAGGCTTCAGGATAGGGTCGCTATTGTTACCGGGGCGGGGCGGGGGATCGGAGCGGGGATCGCCTTAACTCTCGCGGCGGAGGGGGCTACGGTGGTTTGCGCCGACCAGAATATCGAGGATGCGGAGCGCGTGGCCGGGACTTGTGGGGGTGAGTCGCGGGCGGAGCGGGTCGATGTTTCGGACTCCGAGCAAGACGATGCTCTGGTCGCTCGAGTCGTGGAGCGATTTGGGCGGCTAGATGTCATGGTCAACAATGCCGGGATCAATCGGGACGCCATGCTGCACAAGATGGACAACGACCAGTGGGACGCCGTGATTGCGGTTGACCTCAATGGCGTCTTCTACATGACGAGGGCAGGCAGCAGGGTGATGCGGGAGGCACGGTCGGGGAGCATTGTCAACATCTCGTCGGCGAGCTGGATGGGGAACATCGGGCAAGCGAACTACGCCGCGGCGAAGGCAGGGGTGGTCGGGCTCACCAAGACGGCGTCCAAGGAGCTGGCTCGGTATCAAGTGCGAGCCAATGCGATCTGCCCAGGGTTCATCGACACGGAGATGACGCGTGGGATACCGGATCAGATTCGGGAGGCGCAACTTGCGAAGATACCGCTCGGACGGGCAGGCGATCCGAAAGATGTGGGAAACGTCGTGGCGTTCCTGGCATCCGACGAAGCCGCTTATGTCACGGGTGAGGTCATCAACGTCGGCGGTGGATATCAGTTATGACGGATCGGGATGAATGCCGAGTACGCGTTCGGCGTAGGGCATGAAGGTAACGGGTGTTCAAGGGGTGAAGCAACTCGCGGATACCAGCATCCCGCCAACCGAGTGGCTTGAGATCGATCAGAGTCGTATCGACATTTTTGCCGAGGCCACAAGCGACCCTCAGTGGATACACGTCGATCCGAAGCGGGCTCAGGGTGGACCGTTCGGCAGCACCATTGCCCACGGATTCCTCACGCTGTCTTTGCTGCCGTATTTTTGGGAGCAAGCGATCACTCTGGAAGGGTTCGCCACGAGCATAAACTACGGTCTGAATCGAGTGCGATTCCCGGCCCCGGTTCCCGTGGGGAGCCGGGTGCGCGCGAGGTTTGCCGTCAGTGAAGTTACCGAATTGGAGGGGGGAGTGCAGCTGGTCATCGCCTCGACGGTGGAGCGGGACGGGCAGTCCAAACCGGTTTGCGTAGCGGAACGGATTATTCGACTTTACGTATAGGTCATAGAAGATGCCTGGGAACACAGGCACCACTTTGGTTGACTCGGAGTCGGCAGGTTGCTGTGACCCTCCGGCAGTAAGTTGGGCTTCTAGGGCTCCATGTGGGGGGGGGCGGTGTCCACAGGGGCTGTCAGTCAGAGAATCGAGTGAACACCTTGTGCCAGTTGTGACCGCCGTCGGAGGTTTCGCGGATGAAGTTTTTGCCGGGAGAGAGAGCAAAGCCTACAGCTTGACGTTACGAACTGAATTACCGGATTGGCGCCGAGTCCGGGGTGATTCTTCACCACCTGCCAGTGGCGGCCGGTGTCCGACGTCATGTACAGCCGGGAATTCATCAGCGCCCAGACGGTGCTGCTGTTAAGTGATGCCAGGACGGGCATGGGACCAGTGAGGGGAGAGCTGGTGTGCACGCGCAGCGGCGTTCCTGGACGCCATGTAGCGCCGCCGTTCGTGGTGGAATAGAGGACGAGGGCGGGCTTGGGTGCGAGGCTCACGGGGAGAGAGCCGAAGTTACCGGAGAACGTGGGCGGGTAGGTGAAGACGTACCCATTGCAGTCCAGCGAGCTGCAGATGTGCCAGCCGGGCGGAGCGGGGAACTGTCGCGGGGCCCAGGTTCGACCGCCGTCAGTTGTTCGGTAGAGACTCTCCGCCTGAGCAGCGGGACCGCACTGGCCGGTCGCCCAACCGTCGATATAGCTCCGGAACGTCACATTCGCCTGGAAGTCGCAGTTGGGAATGGCTCCCGGAGTTACACGACGAGGGAGATTGGACTCGACTGCTTTCCAGTGGGCGCCACCGTCGCCCGTGCGAAAGAGGATGTGGCCGACGTGGCCGGCAGCGGCGCAACAGGTGGCCATCAGCCAGCCGCGGCTGCGAGTAACGAACTGGAAGGAAGAGACGACTCCCATTCCACACGCCGTCGACGCGATCGTCTTGAAGAAGAGCTGCCAGCGAGAGCCGCCATCGAAGCTGCGGAAAACAGCGCAGTATTTGCCGGTATCGGGCACAGCCAGCCACACGGAGGAGAGGCCCAGCGTGGTCAAGGCAATGGGAGCTGTCTGGGGCCTGGGGCCGACAGAAATCGAGAGAACCGTATGCCAATTCCGTCCACCATCCCTGGTTCGAAGCACCCTGTGACCAGCGGTGGCCCAGCCGTACCTCGAAGTGACCATGTGCAGCTGCTGGAGCCGAATCGGGGACGAGGCGGCAGCGTTAGCAGCGAACGGTCCATTGCCCATGCCGACTAGCCCAAGAGCAAGTACCGGGATCAGTAACAGAGCGAAAGCGCGAGGAGACGACGGCTTCATGAGCGTAACCCTCCTGTTCTGCGTCTCATGGTACCCAAGCAGGTACTCGATTGACAACACCGATTAGAGGCACGGTTCACTGCGATGCCGGAGACTCGTATTCCAGGGGAAAGGGGAGGCCGGTCAGTCGGAAGTTTTCAGTTTTCAGTTTTCAGTTTTCAGTTTTCAGTTGTCAGTCCAGGCGACCGCCATCGCCCGGGCATTGGACGAACAGGAGCGCAGTATTCGCGCGGTCGTCGCCATTTAGGCTTCCGACGCCACTTCAAGTTTCAGTTTTCAGTCCAGGCGACCGCGAGGACAAGGGCGATGGAAGAACGAGCCACGGCGATCGCGGCCGAAAGTAACGTGGAGGAGTCCGACGCCATTTTCGAACAAAGGGGCTCGGGACAGCGGATGAAGCCGTTTGCGGCGGAACGAAGTCTGGATCGTCCGAGGAATAGCACTCCGGTGGTGAAATCCTGCCGACTCGGTGACGCACGCAGCTGTATTCGGCTGATGATTATCATGATTGGCTGGGGCCGTCTTCCGCGCAAGAGTGCGTGAGGGCAGCGTCGAGGTGAATGCTGCTGGGCCATCACGTTCGGCATCGGGGATAGCACTGGCAGCGGCAGCTGGACCATTCGAGGAGGAGCTACCTGGCGGGGAAGAGTTTTTCAGGCATTGGGGGGAGTATGAGGCGGGTGGATAGGATTGGACTTCGACGCGTCGCAGGCGTCGTTCTGCTGCTTTCCGCAACCGTCGTCGGAACGGCCTGGGAGTTCGGGCCAACTAGCCGAGCCAGCCCTCACACCCCGTTCTCGGACACGCAGATCGTCTTCACGTCTCCTTGGACTTGGCACGACTTTCATGGAGGTTGGACGTACGTCCGCTCTCTTAGTGGCGGGCGCTGGCACCAGCTTCCTCGATTCGTCGACCAAAACGGCGGGTCGTTCGATCAGCGTCCCCGTGCTTACTCTTGGTCTCCGGACGGCAAATATCTACTGGATAACCTGGACCCGAACGGATTTGACAGCCAGTATCTCCCTATCCAGCTGCTTGGACCATCGGGAAAGCTGATACGACCGCTGACGCCAGGGGGAGGCGAAATGGTAGGCTTCAATCCCACCTGGGCCCCAGGCGCCACGCAGATCCTGCTCAGCGGACGGGGCCTCTACAACGGCTCGTTCTGGGGTGGTTTCTTCGGAGAGACTGTACGGGGCCAGGTCACGCAGCTTCGGACTGACCCAAAATTCATACCGGCAGACGACACCGTACAGTTTTCCGGCGACGCCCGGGACCCGGCTGCAGACATTTGGCTACGCGCGTGGCGAGAGGACAATCGGCGGAGCTACTGGCTGCCGAGGGCCCATCGCATCTTAGTCGCATCCTTCTCAATCGACGGCCCGCCATACTTCTGGCAGAGCCTCGACACCATGACTGGAGGCAGCTCTTCGCTGGCATTTCCAGCATTCAGCCAGGTGGCCTTGTCTCCGACGGGAAAGCTAGCGGGCATCATTCCCAGCTGTCTCGTCGCGCTTGGGCATGGCAAGCCAGGCTGCGCCCCCAAGACTTTCAAAAGCGCCTGGGGCACGGAGCGGGTCGCCTCAGGCCCCATCTACGTTGAGAGCCCAGGCAGACCGGGGAGATTGGCTCGTGTTGGCTGGGGATACGATCCCGTGTGGTCGAGCGACGGTCAATGGCTGTACTTCGTCTCGCGCTCCTCGTATCGCTCGGTGCGGTTCCGCATGCAGTTCGGAGGAAGTTCTCCATACTGGGCAGTCGTCGAGTCCGCGCTGTACCACAGCCGTATCTACCGGGTTCGCGCCGACGGCGGTGGCCGCCAGCTGATTACTTCAGCCGACAACTACGGATTTGCCGACCTCAATGTCCTGCACAACGGAGCAGTGGTGTATACCGCGATTCCGTCCGACCAGAACTTATGGCGCCATCGCAAGCTAGGGCTGACCCAGCTACGAGCGGGAGGCTACGTACCCGTACCTTCCATCGAGGAGGTAGCGCATAGAAGGCGGCCGGTCATCTTGTTGCACGACGCGTACTCGCCTGCGGTTCAGCCGTAGCCGGCGTTCCAGTTGTATGATCGTCCGACGAAGGAAGGACCTCATCCACGCCCGGTTAGTGGACGAGAATTTTGATTTACGCCAACTGCTTCCAGCGGGCGGGGTTACCCCCACGCTTACAGAACCACAGACGGTGGGCCGAGTCAACCATCAAATCGCCAACCTGACCACCACGGGGGTGAGTAGGAGCCGTCGACGGCGCTAGGCGGACGGCGGCCAGGCCGCCCTCAAAGACGCCTCCCCGCCCGAGCTGGCTAGCTCCACGAATGCCCGGGCCCCGTGAGTTGTTCTGTCCAAGGATGCCGGGGCTAGAATCGCTTCTTGTCGTGCCGTGCACGGCGATGCCTCCAGAACCATACGCGTCAACTCCAATCGCTCCTTTCGCAGCGACCGCGAAAACGCCCGTCCCAGCCTTGTACGGAATTCCTCCGGGCAGATGGCCGCTGTGAGCGAGGCCGAGTACGCCTGCCGCCTGTGTGCCTTTACCGGGATTTCCGACGACGCCGATTACTCCCGCAATGGTACCGGTGCCATATACGCCCTCTATGAACCCTGCGTTCTGGTCTGAGGCGTCAAAGCCGATCTGTGGATTGCCGGTGAAGGTTGTGTCGGTGCCATAGGCGGTGAAGTTGCTGGCGGCAGTGCCAGCGGCATCAGCATTTTGTGACCCGGCGCCGGCGAACAGACCGGCGCCAAGGACTCCGGCCAGCGCACCAATCGCGCCTTTAAGCAGTCCCGATCGGGGTATCCGTCCCGTGGGCGACGCATTGCTTTCCATTGCGCCATCTAGGGAAGCTCTTGTCCTCGACATAGCAGGTTGTCCTCCTTGATAGGGGGTAGACGGTAGACGGTAGAAGAATAGAGGTGGACGCTAGACGGTAAAACCGGAAGAGCGGAAGCGCTTGATCGCGAGCAGTCTCCGATGAAAGGTCCTACTCGATACTCTACGACAGTCCGCCCGAAAGCACAATCGCAACTGAGTTAGGGCCGGCTCAATGCAGCAACCCGCTCCGACCAGCACCCCTACGTCATCATCCGTCCGCCAGGGCGTCGGCTTTGGAGAGCAGCTCATTGCCTTCCGAAATCATGGTTTCTACGCGAGGCACATTGGTCTCATACCCTCCGAACTCGGCGTGAGAGGATTGGATCCGCGATCCCGGCGCGTTTCTGGAACGAGTCGCTCCATGTGAATTTGCCATATGCGCCGACCTTTTTGTACGGAGTTAAATGATTGCCATCTGCATTCCGTGTCCTCCAAGCGGAGTCCGGAGTCTCTTGAGTCTCCGGGACGGCAGCTCAGACGCCGAGGAGTTTTCTGGCCTGAGAGTGGTGGTCTGCGGCCAGGCGCTTCAATCGGCCGGGAGGTTTGCTCCTATCATCACTAGACATGTGCCACGAAGCCGTCAGGAACATAGAAAGCAGTCCCATGTCTACACCAAGAACCATGACGGTATGAAACCCATCGAGTGGGCCGGCCAGGATGGTCAGGAAGCCACCTAACCCAAAGACGGCGGCCGCACTGAGGAGAGCCATGTGGGGCACCGATCGAATAACATTCATTGCTTTTGCCTTTCCCCTTGTCGAAAGGCGGTGGCCCGAGCCACGGACTCCTCCATGCCGCCGCCGACAGTTAGCGTTAATCTTCGAGCCCGGTTCAGCGTCGCGGACCGAGCAGCTTTCCTCTTGTCTGCATTTGTCGTGCCGGACGGACGCATGACAGCATCGGTTTCCTTATATGTGGGTGAGAACTGGCTAGAAGACGGCCACAGCAGTCGCGGCGGCCGTGCCGTGGAGGATTCCGATGCCATTCTCGTGGCAGTGCTTGGGACTTCCTGAACTTACGATAGGCGGAATACAAGGGATCCGGTGTGAAAGCGGTGATCGAGCCGGCAAGCTTCGTAATAGTTTCGTAAGCTTCACCCGTCAGACTGATCCTGGATGGGTGATGAACCCGTTACTTACACGTGCACTGAAAGGAATGGATTCTTCATGCGGAAACTCCGAAACTCAGCTCTCGCGCTCCTGGCGATTGGCGCGATCGGCCTGGCTACTGCCGGCAGCAGCTTGGCCGCTCCGGCACACAAGGCGATGGGGATGGACAAGGTGACGGTGAACATCACGACCACCAGCGGCACCGTATGGGGCATGGTCAGCGTCAAGTACATGGCCCACGGAATGATGCACAAGGCGGGCGTCTGCAAGACGGCATCGTGTACATACATGGTCCCGCACATGGTCAAGCTGCATCTAAGCGAGACGCCGACCGACAAGATGACCTGGCCGTTTGGGCACTGGAACGTCATGGGCGCCATGGGCAACAAGCCCATGCATATGGGAAGCAAGCTCGTTTTTGAGATCATGGGACACCACGCTACGGTCGACGCCGTGTATCACGTCAAGAAGTAGTCGCCATACGTAGCTGACGAGGCTAGCCGGCGAACTTAGCTGGCGAACTTTGGAGCGGGAAGCGGAGACGCTTCCCGTTCTTGCGTCCGTGGCCTGCGATAATGACAGGACGGCTTTAGGACGGCACCGGAACTTTTCAGGTCCGGACGCCCGCTTGTACGGCCACATCAGTTTCCTCAGGCCGGCGACGTGCCTGAAAGAGGCACACGAACATGACCAGCCGCCTTCGCCCGATAGGTGCGCCCGGTGACCTCGTCGAGGGCATCGAGCTCGCAGGAACCCATGCCCGCCAGACCACGTCTCGAGGGAGGCGCGGTGGCGTGGTGGAGTCGGTGGCGCCGGGCAGTCCTGCAGCCGCAGCGGGCATCGCTCCCGGGGACGTTATTTTCACCGTCAATCGACATCGACTGCGGGACGTCATCGACTACCAATTCCATGCCGCCGACGCAGTTGTCATTCTAGAGGCGGCGCGACATTCCTCGCCGGACACGCCGGAGACACTCTACGTGGTCAAGGACGAGGGCGAATCTCTGGGAATTACCTTTACTCAGCCGACTTTCGCACCGATCAGAGAGTGCAACAATCACTGTCCATTCTGTTTCATCGACCAGCTGCCGCACGAGATGCGAAGCAGTCTCTATATTCGGGACGACGATTATCGTTACTCGTTTCTGTTCGGAAACTTCGTCACGCTGACGAACCTCAACGAGAAGGACTGGCAGCGGCTGGAGGAGCAGAAGCTAAGCCCGCTCTACGTGTCCATACATGCGACAGATCCGAAGCTCCGGCGTTTGCTCTTGGGCAACGAACGCATTCCCGATATACGGCGACAGCTAGATCGGCTCCGCGACATCGGCATCAAGATACACAGCCAAGTGGTCGTGTGCCCCGGGATCAACGATGGCGCCGCCCTTGACGCCACGCTGCACGACCTCAACGAGCGTTATCCGGACGTGCTGTCGATCGGGGTGGTGCCCGTCGGGCTGACGCGAACACCCGAGGAAATTCTGTCCGATCCGGAGCCATCGTGCAGCAGAATACTACCGAGCGCCGCGAATCTCGGGCTGCGACAATTCGAGCCGCGTGAGGCCAGGGCTCTCCTGGAGCAAGTCCAACCGCTGCAACAGGCAAACCGTCGCCGGCACGGCAAGACATTGGTCTACGCTTCAGACGAGTTCTACCTGCTGGCGGGCGCACGGGTTCCGGCGGCCCGAGCTTACGATGGGTATCCGCAGTACGAGAATGGCATCGGCATGGTGCGAGATTTCATTGACGACTGGGCCCGAACCAGGCGACGGCTGGAGAAGTCCGTTGAGCGCATGGAACACCGGTCGGTTTCGGTGGTATGTGGGGAGCTGGCGGCGCCGATCGTCGAGCCGCTGGTCGCGGAGTGGGCGGCTTTGGTGGGGGTCGATGCCGAGGTGGTTCCGATTCGTAATACGTTCTTTGGACCGCGGGTCAAGGTCTCGGGCCTGCTGACGGGACGGGACGTCGTCGAGAACCAGGGCCGGCTTCGTGGAAGCCTGATCCTGCTTCCCGAGGTGATGTTGGACAAGACGGGGACAAAGTTACTTGACAACATGACGCCGGCAGACATCGAGGTCGCGCTCGGCCGCCCGGTCCGCTTTGCGGGTTACTTGAGCAAGGCCCACAACTTGCTTCGTACGAAGGTAGCGGCCTGATGCAGGGTGTTGGCTCTAAAGGGACGGTGGGCCGTAGACGGTAAAAACGGCTAGTCAGTTCAGGGTTGACGGTAGTCGGTTTACAGTTGTCGTCGGGTCGGTGGCAACCGAGTACGCGTGGCGAGTAGAATTCCAAAACGGGGCGGCAGGGGGAAGATGCTCAGGAGAGACGGAGCAAAGATCGTGGCGCGGTGTGTCGTGTGCAAGGGCGACATATACAACGGCGACGACCATGAGCTGTGGGATGGCGGTTATTACTGTCAACGGCACAGTTTGGCGTATCTCAGGGCGCGCGCCCGAGAGTACCAGGAGCTGCTGGCTCGCGAGGAGTCTGAGGGGACGCGGCGGCAGTAGGCCGAAGGCCGTATACGTAAACGGTAAACAGTAGACGGTAGACGGTTTACGGTAGACGGTAGACAGTTTACGGTAAGCAGTTAACAGTTTACGATAGACCCTTTCCGTAGACGGTTTCGATAGACCCTTTCGGTAGACGGTTACGGTAGACGACTGTCGGTCTGCGGTTCGCGGCACGTCCTGTGCCTTATATTGAAATATGTCAAGCAGCACCCTGGGGCACGGCGAATGGCCCTAGGTCACCTTCGTGTTGTCATGGTGAGCAGCTACCCTCCGAGACAATGCGGGCTGGCAACGTTCGCGGCCGACCTCAGCCGAGCGCTGGTTCCAGACAGGAATATCAGCGTGCAAGTCGTGGCTATCGAACCTCCAGATGAAAGCTACTCGTACGGAGCACGGGTCATGGCACGTATCGAGCAGGACGAGCCGGAAGCTTACTCGAATGCCGTCAAAGTAGCAAAGAAAGCGCGGGCAGACGTACTCTGCGTGCAGCATGAATACGGCATCTGGGGCGAGTGGGGGGATGCCGGACCTGAGGTCGACCATACCGGAGCCTTTTTGGAAGCAGCACAGAAGGAGGGGATTCCAGTGGTTTCAACCCTCCACACCATCCGTCCAGTTCCAACAGACTACGAACGTCAAATCATGCATGGAATCGTCGAGGGGTCGGCGGCAACCGTGGTCATGGTTCGTACCGGGGCCATGATTTTGATGGACGATTACGGGGTTTCGCCCGACAAGCTCGTGCGCATACCGCATGGTGTGCCCGTGGTGGAGCACCGTCCGCGACGATACTTCAAGAAACGGTTGGGGCTCGAGGGCAGGACGCTGATTACCACCATGGGGTTACTCGACCCGCGCAAGGGTATCGAATACGCCATCCAAGCACTACCTGAGGTCGTCGAGCACCATCCGGAGGCGCTGTACCTTGTAGTCGGCGAGACGCATCCGGAGCTGCGCAAACGGGCGGGAGAGCAGTATCGAAACGAGCTGACGGCGCTGGCGCGGGAGCTTGGGGTTGCGCGGAACGTCAGGTTTGTCAACCAATATCTTTCGGATCGCGAGGTGGTCGACTACCTTCAAGCCACCGATGTGTATATGACGCCCTATCTTGACCGCAATCAGATCACCAGCGGCACACTTGCATTTGCCGTGGGCACGGGGCGCGCCATAATCTCGACACCTTATCCGCATGCGACTGAGGCGCTGGCCGAAGGCCGGGGCTTACTCAGCGAGTTCCGGAGCGCCGAGTCACTATGTAATTGCCTTTTGTTGATGCTCGACAACCCGGAGGACCGTCACGCGTGGGAGGCTGCTACGGCAGAGTACGGCAAGCGGGACAGCTGGCCGGACGTTGGGGCTCAGTATGCCGACCTTTTTCGAAGGGTGGTCGCGGGCCGGCCATTTGAGGAGCTTCTGGCCGTCGAACCGGATCCGTTTGGGGGGGAGAACGGCCAGTGATGATGAGGAGTTGTCAGTTTTCAGTTTTCAGTTTTCAGTTCAAGCGACCGCGACGGCCCGGGCATAGAAGACTGGGATGCGGCGGTCGTAGAGACGGGGATTCCGACGACGTTTTCGAGGCAGTACATAGTAGACGGTTATCGGTAAACAGTTGTGACGTCGGCGTTGACAATACCATAAAGCCTTAGCCATGTTCTGTGGCGTTGCAGCTCGCGGCAAAGCGCTTCGGGTCCTCTAGCTTGCCGTCGCGACTGCAGGCATGAAAGAGCCGGCTACAGAAGTCGCCCTGATCGTCGCGTCGGAGCATTCCGGTGCCATTTTCGAGGCGGCACTCGCCCCGTAATCGCAGGGCGCATCACGAAGGCGAAAACGGCTCGCTTTGGTCGCCTTCCTTGGGCACGGGGTGAGACTCGGGTGGGATGACGACCGCGACCACCCGGCCACGGAGGGCCGCGCCACAGTGGCCGCTATGGTCGTCGCCCGGAAGATTCTGATCCCCATTTTCGGGGCAGTAGTCGCCCTGCACAGAGTGGCATCACACGAAGGGTGAAACGACTCGCTCTCTTCAGGTTGGTACTGAGCAGGCACGGGACCTGGACGGAGGGTGGGCGTAGAATCGGCTGAGAACCCCAAGGGAGAATGACGGTGAGTACCATTCTGAAAAGCGGACCTGGAGTGGTCAGAGCACCCCGGGGGAACGAGCCGCACCGCAGGGGTTGGCACTCGGCTGACGGACCGCAGGGAGAATGACGGTGAGTACGATTGTGAAGAGCGGACCCCGAGTGGTCAGAGCGCCCCGGGGAAACGAGCTGCACTGCAAGGGTTGGCACCAGGAAGCCGCGCTGCGGCTGCTGATGAATAACCTCGATCCCGAAGTGGCCGAGAAACCGGATGAACTCATCGTCTATGGCGGGAGCGGCAAGGCAGCGCGCAACTGGGCCGCCTTCGACGCCATCGTACGAACGCTGCAGGAACTCAAGAACGACGAGACTTTGCTCATTCAGTCGGGCAAACCGGTAGCCGTGTTCCGGACGACGCACGAGGCGCCGCGAGTCCTGATAGCGAATTCGCTACTGGTTCCCGCCTGGGCTACCTGGGAGAACTTCTGGGACCTGGAGGCCAAGGGCCTGACCATGTACGGACAGATGACGGCCGGCTCCTGGATCTATATCGGAACGCAGGGGATCTTGCAGGGCACATTCGAGACGTTCGCCGCGGCGTCGCGGAAGTACTTCGGCGGCACTCTGGCCGGTAGGCTGGTACTCACGGGGGGCATGGGAGGAATGGGAGGAGCGCAGCCGCTGGCCGTCACGATGAACGACGGCGTCGTGATCGATGTGGAAGTAGATCCGGAGCGCATCAGGCGTCGAATAAGCACCCGGTACTGCGACCGAATGACCGGCTCGCTCGACGAGGCGCTTCGGTGGGCGGACGAGGCCACGAGGAGAAGAGAGCCACTGTCGATTGGGCTGGTCGGGAACGCTGCCGAAGTATTTCCGGAGATACTGCTGCGCGGGCGCATTCCGGACATCGTCACCGACCAGACGTCGGCCCACGATCCACTGAACGGATACATACCGAGCGGTTACTCACTTGAATCCGCGGCCGCGCTGCGGCGATCGGATCCCCACATCTACGTTGAACTTGCACGGAAGAGCATGGCAATTCAAGTCGAGGCGATGCTGGAAATGCAGGCTCAAGGCGCCACGGTATTCGATTACGGCAATAACATCCGGCAGCAGGCAGCTGAAGCCGGAGTACCGAATGCGTTCGACTTCCCGGGATTCACGCCCGAGTTCATCCGGCCACTCTTCTGCGAAGGCATGGGTCCGTTCAGATGGGTAGCGCTGTCGGGACGTCCTGAGGACATCTACCGCACGGATCAGCTCGTTCTCGATCTATTCCCCGACAACGAGCACTTGAAGCGATGGATAACTCTGGCCAGGGAGCGCGTGGCTTTTCAGGGACTGCCCGCACGAATCTGCTGGCTGGGGTACGGCGAGCGGGCCACATTCGGTCTGGCGCTGAACGAGCTGGTGCATACGGGCGAGATCAGTGCTCCGGTGGCGATCGGTCGGGATCATCTCGACACGGGCTCCGTGGCGTCGCCAAACCGGGAGACAGAGGCAATGAAGGACGGCAGTGATGCCATCGCCGACTGGCCGATACTGAACGCTCTACTCAATGCGGTGGGAGGAGCCAGCTGGGTTTCGGTCCATCATGGCGGCGGAGTGGGAATAGGGTACGCCATTCACGCGGGGCAGGTGCTCGTCGCCGACGGGACGGCAGATGCCGCGGAACGCATTGAGCGCGTGCTGACGACGGACCCGGGCATTGGGATCGTTCGACACGCTGACGCCGGGTACGACATCGCCATCGACGCGGCGAAGCGGCACCACATCAAGATGCCAATGTCCGGGGAGTGAGCCTCGACTATCTAGAAGAAGCTCGGGGCGAGCAGGCACGTGATGGATCCTGTGCAACACGTGGTATGGCCGCAAAGATAAGCGCCGCCCCAGGACGCAGAGGGTGCAGCGGTGTCTGTTTTGAGTAAGACACTCATAACGAACATCGGAGCGCTGTACACACTCGCGGGTGCTGGAGACAGAGGCAGCCGAGTCGCAACCGAGATGGAGCCCATCGAAACCGGAGAGGTTTTGATAGAGGATGGCCTGATCCAATACGCAGGACGGGCCAAGGACCAACGTGCGCCGGAGAGTCCTCACTCAGACTACGTGCCGTATCCACAACCGCCAACGATCCGACACGCGGATCCCGACCTCACAGTCATCGACGCGCGTGGAGCCCTGGTGACGCCAGGCCTGATCGACCCACACACGCACGTACTTTATGGCGGCAACCGAGCCCACGAGCTCGCGCTCAAGGTCGCGGGAATCCCTTACCTGGACATCCTCGCCGGTGGTGGAGGAATACTCTCGACGGTGCGAGCCACACGGGAGGCGTCGGACGCCGAGCTGCACGAGAGCGCTTCGACGAGGCTGAAGGCGATGCTGAGTTTGGGTACAACGACGGTTGAGATCAAAAGCGGCTACGGGTTGTCAGTTGACGAGGAGCTTCGCGCGCTGAGGATCATCCAGCGTCTAGATCAAGACCTGGCGATCTCCATCGTGTCGACGTTCCTGGGCGCGCACGCGGTTCCCGAGGAGTGGCGAGGCAAAGCCGACGCCTACGTCGACCTGATCGTCGAACGGATGATCCCCGAGGTGGCGGCCGAGGGACTTTCGGGCTTCTGCGACGTGTTCTGCGAGGCAGGCGTGTTCTCAGTAGAGCAGTCCAGACGTATTCTGGAGGCCGGCAACGGCCAGGGCCTGCGCGGCAAAGTGCACGCAGACGAAATCGAGCCCTTGGGCGGGGCGGAGCTGGCGGCGGACCTCGGAGCTATCTCCGCGGACCATCTACGAGCAACGACGGACGAGGGCATGAGGAGGCTGGCGGAGGCAGGAGTTGTGCCCGTGGTCTTGCCGGCAACATCCTTCAACCTCGGTGGAGGTCAGTATGCAAACGCCCGGCGAATGATCGACGAGTACGACCTGCCGGTGGCGCTGGCAACCGACGACAACCCCGGAACCAGCCCGACGGAGTCGCTGCAGCTGGTCATGACGCTGGCGGCTCTCGAGCTGCATATGACGCCAGAAGAGATCTTGCTGGGAGTCACCGTCAATGCCGCTCGGGCCATCGCAGCTGAGGAGCGAGCTGGGTCGCTCGAGACAGGGAAGATCGGCGACGTAGTGATCTGGCAGGCGTTCGACCTGGCGATGCTGCCGTATAGGTTTGGTGTGAATCAGGCCTCCATGGTGGTCAAGAATGGGGAGATCGTCGCCGGCGGCTCAACTCGGGCGTAGACATCGATTTTGCGTCTGGAGAGCAGGACCGGTCTATATACTTTGGGGCGGGTGGGGAGACAGACGCTGGTAAAGACATTGGCGTCGGGCAGGTCGTGTGCCGACGGATACAAAGGGGAGTGGTATGGGGACCAATTATGACGCGCTGAAGATTCGGCTGGCGACGATAGGCAATATCAACAAGGCGGCGATGGTGCTGGTCTGGGATCAGCAAACGTACATGCCGCCGGGCGGCACGCGGGGCCGCGGAGAGCAACTGGCCACGCTCGCGCAGACTGCCCACGAGCTATTCACCTCAGAGGAGACGGGGACGCTCCTGGACGCGGCTTTTGGAGAAGTCAGCCGGCTCGGAGAGGACAGCGACGAATATGCCATCGTGCGGGTTACGATGCGTGACTACGAGCGGCTACGCCGTGTGCCCTCAGAACTGGTCGCGCGGCTGCGCCGACACGCGACGGAGTCTAGGGCCGTGTGGGTAGAGGCGCGCAGGACAGACGACTTCCCCGCGTTTGCGCCGTACCTTCAGCAGACGGTCGACCTCAGCATCGAACTGGCCGAAGCCTACGGCTACGAAGACCGGCCTTACGACGCGCTGCTCGAGCCAAGCGAGCCCGGTATGACGACTGCGGATCTGGAGGAGATATTCGGCGAACTGCGGCGAGAGCAAGTAGCCCTGATTCACGAGATCGCCTCGAAGCCGGAGGTTGACGATTCTGTTCTGCACCAGCCATATGACGAGGGACGCCAGGAAGAGTTCGGACGCAAAGTCGTCGAGCGATACGGCTATGATTTCAGACGAGGACGCCTCGACCGCACAGTTCATCCGTTTGAGATCAGCATCGGAATTGACGATGTGCGCCTGACGACGCGATACGATCCGAATTTCCTGTCAATGTCCGTTTTCGGCACGATGCACGAGTCGGGTCACGGCATGTACGAGCAGGGCGTCGGGAGAGCGCTCGAGGGAACACCGTTGGCGCGGGGCGCGTCAGGTGGGATGCACGAAAGTCAGTCGCGACTCTGGGAGAATCTCGTCGGGCGCAGCCGGGCTTTTTGGGAGGCTTTCTACCCCGACTTACAGGAGACGTTCCCGCAGCAACTGGGACGGACGGAGCTCGACACGTTCTATAGAGCGATCAACAAGGTGTACCCGTCTCTCATCCGAGTGGAAGCCGATGAGATGACCTACAACATGCACATCATGCTGCGGTTCGAGCTGGAGAACGAACTTCTCGAAGGCCGGCTAGCCGTCAAAGACGCGCCCGAAGCATGGAGAGCGCGCATGAACGATTATCTCGGGGTTATTCCTCCCAACGACACCGAGGGCATTCTCCAGGACACGCACTGGTCTGGTTCACTCGGAACGTTCCCCAGCTACGCATTGGGCAACGTCTTTGGAGCGCAGCTGTGGGAGAAGGCCGTGGAAGACCGGCCGTCGATACCGGATGACATCCGACAGGGAGAGTTCGGGGCGCTTCTCACATGGCTTCAGGACAACGTCTATCAGCATGGCCGAAAGTATGAGCCAAAGGAGCTCATCGAACGGGTTACGGGCAAACCGATCTCTACGGAGCCGTATATTCGGTATCTGAGGAGGAAGTTTAGCGAGATCTACCGGTGAGTTTTCAGTTTTCAGTTTTCAGTTTTCAGTTGGAGCTGCGGCGCTAAGAGACCGGCGGGCGGGGACGACGTTGCCCGCTGCTGGTGCTTGCCTCATTCGGGGGTTATGTGACCACGGACATCGGGGGTGCCATACATATCGGACTGCACATTGCCTCCGGTCCGTTTGGGCCGGGAACAACGGTGGGCCATCTTCTTCCAGAAGTGCGGCAACAGGGGCCGGGTAGCTTTAGACCGGAATTGTGTCGTTCGAGTCTTATCTCCCGGCGATGCCGAAGGTGGAGCTACATGTCCACCTCGAGGGATCGATACAGCCGTCTACGCTTCTCGAGATCGCGCGCCGTAGCGGCATCCGGTGCATTGAAGATCCCGCTCTGATTGGAGAAGCTTCGCGATCGGCGGATACCGTTGGAGGTGTGCCCCACGAGTAATGTGTGTCTGGGAATCGTCGGCTCGATGGAACACCATCCGCTGCTGAGCACTATTCGACGCCGGATTGGTCGTAACGTTGAACTCCGATGTTCAACACGAGCCTGACTGAGGAATACCTCGCCCTCTACGGCGGCTTGGGCTTCACGATAGAGGAGCTCGAGCAGCTGTCCCTCAACGCACTGCGGTCCAGCTTTTTGCTGACAGGGTGAAGAAGGAAATGGCCGTCGCGTTCGAGAAGGAGTTTCAAGAGCTGAGACTACAGCATTTGACGAACGATTAGAGTAGTCCATGACCGGATGCACGGCCTCTTGGGGGATGGTTCGGTGAAGGTCCGAGGTCAGCTCTATTGCCAGGACGGGAGATGCAGCTGGGAGCCATGAATAGCAGGAAACGGAGGACGCATTGACGAACAGACTCATAGCACTAGCCGCAGCCATGATTTCGATTGGAATCCAGTGCGGGGGACCCATCCTAGCTTCGTCGGATGCGAGCGGCCCGACCATCCCGGGAGCCGGCAACTGTCCGCTATTTCCCGCCTCGAATGTATGGAATAGAACAATAACGTCGCTTCCCGTGGCGAAGAATTCGGCGCGAATGATCAAGACGATCGGCGCTACCATCGGCTTGCATCCGGACTTCGGGTCAGACCCGGGTAACGGAATTCCCTTCAATGTGGTCGGGCGGTCTGTACGCATGGTGCATGTGGCGTTCCAGTATTCCCACGAATCCGACCGGGGACCGTATCCGATCCCGGTTCATGCAAAGATCGAGGCGGGCAGCGATCGCCACATTATCATCGTCGACAAAAGTAACTGTAGGCTCTATGAGCTGTTCGCGGCCAGGCATACCAGTACGGGCTGGCGAGCCGGGTCTGGCGCTATCTGGAGTTTGAAGTCGAACAAACTCAGGCCGGATACCTGGACCAGTGCGGACGCTGCCGGGCTCCCGATTCTTCCGGGGCTGGTTCGATACGACGAAGTCGCCGCCGGGGCAATCCATCACGCACTGAGGTTCACTGTTCCGGTCACACGTAGCGCTCATATTTATCCGGCGCGGCACGATGCGGGAAGCGGCAACAGCCCGAACCTTCCGCCGATGGGGTTGAGGCTGAGACTGAAGGCCTCAGTATCCATCGCGGGTCTCGATGCGGAGGACCAAGTGATACTGACTGCTCTCAAGACGTATGGCATGATTGTCGCGGACAATGGCAGTCCATGGTTTATATCCGGTGCTCCGGATTCGAGGTGGAATGACGAGACCCTTCATTTACTCAACCGGATACACGGGTCGGATTTCCAGGTAGTGGACACGAGGGGATTTCGGAACGGGGGGTAGTTGTCAGTTGTCAGTCATCCATGTCGTTACCGACACCACAAAGCATGAAAATGGGTTAGCGGTCGGTGATTAGGTCGTAGAAACATTGGTGCTGCGAGCCCGATTGTCAGTCTGACCATGGCAGCCGTAGGAACCACGAATTGTTGTCCTCAGACTACTACTGAGTGAACACGTCAAGTAGACTCTCATCGCAAGAGCTGCCTCCCGACCGACTTCCAAATTCGGAGTACGGAGCGAATGGATGTAGTGCACGAGCGGTGTTGTGGGTTGGACGTTCATAAAGATACGGTGGTAGCGTGTCTGCTGGAGCCGGAGGCTAAGCAGGTTCGCTCATTTCGCACGACCACCGAGCAGCTGCGGGAGATGGTGTTCTGGTTAACCGAGGCCAATTGCTGGCACGTAGCGATGGAGAGTACCGGAGTGTTCTGGAAGCCGGTGCTCAACATTTTGGAGTTGACGGGGATCGAGGCGATCGTGGTGAATGCGTCTCACATGAAGGCGGTTCCTGGTCGAAAGACCGACGTGAAGGACGCAGAGTGGATCGCTGATCTATTTCAGCATGGATTGTTGAGGGGCAGTTTCATTCCCGACCGTCCGCAGCGGGAGTTGCGGGAGCTGGTTCGCTATCGGAAGTCCCTGATCGGTGATCGGACGCGGGAGGTTAACCGGGTTCAGAAGGTCCTTGAGGGCGCGAACATCAAACTTGTAGGAACCGGAGCCAGTGATGTGATGGGCGTGTCAGCTCGGGCGATGATTGAGGCAATGATCGCCGGCGAGACCGATCCCGACGTCATCGTCTCACACGCCAAGACCCATCTCAAGGCAAGTCCAGAAGACATCAAGCGGTCTGTTGATGGACTGATGGGATCTCATCAGCGGCTTCTCCTCCAGGCACAACTCAAGCACATCGACAACCTCAACGAGGAGATTGCTCTGATTGATGCCGTGGTGAAGGAGCGTATGGCCCCCTTCATGAAGCAGGTGGAGGCGCTTAACACGGTACCCGGGATCGGTACGGTGGGAGCCCAAGAGATCATCGCTGCTATCGGAGTCGACATGACTCGTTTCCCCACCGCCAACCACCTGGCTTCATGGGCCAGGGTCTGTCCCGGCATGAACGAGAGCGCGGGCAAGCGCATGTCGGCAAGTACAGGCAAAGGAGGAGATCTGCGAACGACGTTAATCCAAGCGGCCTGGGCAGCGGTACGGGCCAAAAAGAACTACTATCGAAGCCAGTATTACCATCTACGCGGCAGACTGGGAGCGAAGAAGGCCATCGTGGCGGTGGCCCACAGCATGCTGATCACGGTTTACAACATCCTTCGACACGGAACGGTCTATCGCGAACTCGGAGCCGACTACTTCGACGAACGACATAAGGAGGCAAGAATCCGGCAGCATGTCAAAGCCCTTCAGCGCCTCGGCTCGAAGGTCATCATCTCCTCTAGCCAAGGGGGATTTTCTAAGTAGTTTTCAGTTTTCAGTTTTCGGCCTCTGGACGCCGCGGGTGAAAAGTCACGGCGGTGATTTAGTCTGTTCGAGAGCGGCGGCCCTGGAGTGGCTATTCTGGGGAGTGCTAGCCAGGCTGGTGCGAGGATAACGGCGGGTTAGCGGAACCTTGGGCACTGCCGGCAGAAGAAGATTTCGGACTCTAGGACGGTGTGACATGACCCAACAAACGCAGGCGAAGGCCGTAAATATCGAGGAAAAGAACATCAAGCTGCCCGGCGGCGACGTTCACTACGCTGAAGCCGGGCAGGGCGATCCAGTGGTGATGATCCACGGGTATGCGCCCATCAGCAGCTGGCATGTGTGGGATGCCAACATTCCAGCTATTGCCGGCGTGCGCCGGGTTCTGGCTCTCGACCTACCGGGCTACGGATCCTCTCCAAGCCCGGCCAGTGGCCGTCCGGAGGACTTCGGAGAGTGGTTTGCCACCTACACGCAGACCGTCGAAGACTTCGTTGATGCTCTCAACCTTCGGAACGTGGCGCTGTGCGGTTTGTCGGCCGGAGGAGGAGTCGCTCTGCACGTATGTGTCGACCGCCCAAACGATATCCAGCGACTGGTGCTGGTGGACTCCGCGGGCGCGCAACTCAGCGACCGCTGGAAATCAATCCAAGTTCCGACCTTGATGTTCTGGCAGCGGGAGGACCGGGTCGTACCGCTCGAACAGGGCGAGCGTTTGCACTCGGCGATTGCGGGTTCGCGGCTGGAGGTCTTCGAGGGCAACGCCGCGGGCATCGATCCCCATGACTGGCACTGGGCTCATGCCCTCAATCCGGAACGGTTCAACGAGCTTGCTTCGGCTTTTCTCGCTTCGGACGGCTGAGCAAGCGAGCTCATTGTCGAGGAGTTGTCAGTTTTCAGTTGTCAGTTTCAGGCCACCGCAACCGCCCGGGCACAGGAGATAGGCTTAGAGTCCTAGTTGTCAGTTGCCAGCCATCATGTAGTTACTGACACTACGAAGTACGAAAGCGACTTCGGGTGTTTTCCAGACGCTGCACGTCGCTTCACTCGGCATTGTGCGACCACCGACATCGCCGGGCGTCCTAAAGGTCGCCCCTACCTGTCCAAGCCCACATCGTAGGGGTTGTTAATGCCGCTACTACGTTTCTGAGTTGGTTGTCAGTCATCCATGTCGTCTTCGACACCGTGAAGTATGAAAGTGGAACTTTTCAAGTAGTTTCGGGACGGGCGAAGGCTACTCGGCTGGGACGGGACTGGTGGAACGAATCAGGGATTTCACGGTTTCGACTATGGCGTCGGCGTCGATCTTGGCCCAGTGGAGCAGCTCTTCGGGCGTGCCGGAGCCAGCCATGTCAGTCACCGCCTGTTTGACAAGTCTTAGCGGGGGTCCGGAGTAGGTCGGGGCGGCCCGATTTCCGGCGAAGGCGCCGCCAACGGAGTCGCCCAGGCCACCTTCAATCCAGTGATCCTCGACGACCACAAGATTGCCGTCACAGTCACGAGCGGCTTGGTGGAGCGTGCCGGCATCGACAGGCTTTACCGAATAGAGATCAATCACGCGTATGTGGATGCCCTCCTGCTGCAGACGGTCGTATGCTTTGAGCGCCTCGTAAAGGGTCACCCCCGCCCCGATCACGGCGACCTGATCGGCGTCGGACTGGCGAACTACCTTGCTGCCCCCAATCGGAAACTTCTCTGATGAGTCGTAAATCACCGAAGTGGACTCGCGCGTGGTTCGCATGTAGACGATACCCTTGAGATCGTACATCTCGCCGACTAGCTGAGCCGTTTGATTTGCGTCCGAGGGATACAGGACAGTGCTTCCCCAGACAGCCTGGAAAGCAGCGAGATCCTCCAGACCCATTTGTGAGGGCCCATCGGCGCCGATCGAAACGCCCGCGTGGGACCCGACCAGCTTCATGTTGGCGCGAGAAATCGCGCCCATACGGACGAAGTCATAGGCTCGGGTGAAGAAGGCCGCGAACGTGGAGGCGAACGGATTGTACTTTCTGACCTGAAGTCCCACGGCCGCCGCCACCAGCTGCTGCTCTGCTATGTACATCTCGAAGAAACGCTCGGGAAACGCCTTCGCAAACTCATCAGCGTAGGTGGAATTGCTGACCTCGCCGTCGAGGGCGACCACGTCAGGATGGGCAGCGCCCAGTGCCTTCAGACCGTCGCCGTAGGCCTTGCGAGTCGCGACGGAGGAGCCGCGCTCGTACACCGGAAGAGCGAGGTTACCGGGGTTACCAGAGATTGCAGGCGTCTGGGAGGTGTCGGGTTTCGCCACATCTACTTTCAGGTGTCTCTCGCCGCCAAGCTCTTCGATCGCCTTGACGCTCTCTTGAGGTTTGAGGGCTTTACCGTGCCAGCCGTCAAGATTCTCGATGAAGGACACGCCTTTCCCCTTGAGCGTGTGCGCTACGACACACACGGGGCGGTCCTGAGTGGTGACCGCCTGGCCGAGGGCCATGTCGATCTCGCGAAGATCGTGGCCGTCGATCTCAATCGCATGCCAACCAAATGAGCGCGCTCGCTCGGCATACGTGTGCACATCCCAGCCAAGCTCAGTTTGTCCACGCTGCCCAAGACGATTGACGTCTATGATGGCTGTGATGTTCGACAAATTGTAATGTGCGGCGTGGTCGAAGCCCTCCCATACGGACCCTTCCGCCGTTTCGCTGTCTCCCATGAGGACCCAGATGTGGTACGGGAGCTTGTCGAGATACTTTCCCGCCAAGCCTATTCCCACGCCTATGGGAAGGCCCTGGCCAAGCGAGCCGGTGGCGACTTCTACGTAGGGCAGGACAGGAACGGGGTGGCCTTCGATGGGACTGCCAAACTTCCGAAGCGTCAGCATCTCTTTGTCGGAGATGGCCCCGGCAGCCCTGAACATGGCGTAGAGGAGCGGAGCGGCGTGGCCTTTGGACAAAAGGAAGTGGTCATTGTTTGGATTATGGGGATCGTCAAAGTCGTACTTCAGGTATTTCGACATCAGAACCGCCACGATGTCGGCGGCGGACATCGAAGAGGTCGGGTGGCCGGACCCGGCTTCGGTGGTCGATCGAATGCTGTCGACGCGAAGCTGTTGGGCCAGCTCGTGCCACTCTTGTAACGTCTTCTCCGTCATGACAATCTCCTTCCAGCTTTTACGCTCTAACCCAATACTTGCACTGCAAGAGGCGCGCCTGCGTCCCCGGGGAGTTTTCAGTTTTCAGTTTTCAGTTGTCAGTTCCAGCGACCGCGAGCGGACGGGCGATGGAAGAACGCAGCCCCCGTCGTCGCCAGGTGTGGGGCGAGAGTCGCGAGGTTGTCGATCGCGACCACGCGACCGTGGAGGGCCGGACGACAGTGGTCGCGCGATTGTCCCGGTGTAGGAGTTCGCGGTCATTTTGGTAACTGAGCAATTCACGTCGCCAATGTCAGGCTGAAACCTTTCTAAGCAGTTTCAGTCTCCCTTTGCTTAGGCCAGCTTGGTTCCCCAGACTATGGCAACGGTTCCGAAGTTCAGCTCCTGGGCACCGACCGACACGAGGCCTGCTTGCTGAAACAGATCCCGGATCTGGCCAGAGGTCAGGGACGCGGCCACCGACTGGGGAAGATAGGAGTACGCATCTCCCTTCCCCGACACCAGTCTGCCCACGGCTGGGATGATGCGCTGCTCGTAGAACTCGATGACGGGGCGAAGACTGCCCCGGCTCGGTGTCAGCTCGAGAACCACGAGCCTTCCGCCAGGATTTAGCGATCTCGCCATAGCGGAGACGCCGGCCTGACGGTCGGTGAAATTACGCAGCCCGAAGGCCACTGTGGCTGCGTCGTACCCACCATCAGGAAGAGCCAGGACATCACCCTGCCTGAACTCGACCGGAGACGCGTACCATTTGGCTCGTGCCACGTCCAGCATGGAGGTAGCGATATCAAGACCGACGACGCGCCCACCAGGCGCCACCCGGTGTGCCAGCTCAGCAGCCATATCTCCAGTACCAGTGGCGACGTCGAGGGCGACTCCACCGGCAGTGAGCGATGCAGCATCGGCCGCGAGCCGGCGCCATTGCCTATCGCGTCCCGCCGTCATAATTCGGTTCATCAGATCATAACGGGTCGAGATCGCATTGAACATAGCAGCAATGCGCTCGCGGTCTCGACCCGCAACTAAGTCGACGGGCGCCGATACATCGTCATTCCTGGGAGAACCGTGGCGAGTCATATCTCATCATCCTACGCCGGGTCAGGGCGGAGGTAGGCGCATATTGCGAATTCACTCCGCCACTTGAAGGATGAAGACGGCGAGCCGAACGGTTGCAGCATCGTCACCGATGGGGGCTGTGTCGGGTCGAAGGATCAAGACGGCCAGCCGAACGGATCCGGCATCCTCGGCGATCGTCGAGCGGTCACAGCCGAAGGACGAAGGCGGCGAGCCGAATCCAACATCCTGCCGGATTGTGGCCGTGTCGGGTCGAAGCATGAAGACGGCTTGCTTTGGTCGCGTGGTTGAGCGGTAGCGGGTTGTCACAAGTTGTAGGGAGATCAAGGCGATAAGCCGCGAAACGGCGAGCCACACATCCAAGAAATTTAAGGTTTGTCCGGTACAATCGTACGCAGACATCCATACTTTCGGGTGCCCGCCCGAACATCGACGCTCGGATTCTTTTCCCGGGGCATACAACGCCGGGAACACCTGCCCAGGAGCTATTTGCATGCACCGCCTCCTCGCTTCCTCTTTATCTGCAGTCACAGCCGTCACCCTTCTGTTCGCTGGTCAGGCCGTCACCAGCAGCGCGGCGTCTCACTCCGTCAAAGCGTCACCCCACAAGATCAAGCCCAAGCCCGGTCGGGTGATTCTCAATCCAACGGCGGCGCAGAGTTTCATCTACCTTCCTCAGACAACCGTACGAGAGAAGAACGGCGATATTCTCATCACCGATGGCGGCAACTGGGACCAGACCGGCGGCAAGATCGTCGAGCTCAACTCGCGCGGCAAAGCAGTCTGGATGTACACGGGAGGGCTGGCATTTCCGCATTCGGCTTACCCGATCGCGAACAACAACATCCTGATTAGCGACACCAACAACGATCGGGTGTTTGTGATAAATCGACAGGGAAAGACGCTTTGGAGCACGGACAATCTCGGCGGTGGCAGAGGATACCTCGGACAGGGTAGGTTCAGCGACGGCGGGCGGCTCCTCTATCCGAACGACGCCGTTCAACTTCCGGCGCAGAACGGCAAGGCAGGAGACTACCTGCTCTCCTCGCGGTTCAACAATACGGTCTGGGAGATCAACCCGAAGGGTCGAGTCGTATGGAAGTGCGATCGGTTCATGTTCCGGCAGCACAGGCCCAGAATTGCGACGACCAAGCCTTATACGGGAGACCTAGTAGTAGCCGACTCCGACAACGGCAGAGTGTTGATCATCAACCACGCGTGTAACAAGATCGTGTTCCAGTACGGAGGCAATGGAAGCATCGTATGGCCGCGGAGCTTTAACATCCTGCCGAACGGTCATTTCATTGTGGGCGACTCGCAAAACAATCGTATTCTGGAGATCAACGCAAAGAAGAAGATGCTCCATCAGTGGAAACCCTTTCCCCAGCCCTATTACATCGAGACGCAGCCGAACGGAGACCTGCTGTTCGGAGACACGGGCATACACGGAGCGGTTGAGCTATCGCCCAGTGGCAGGATCGTTCACCAGTACGGGACGGTCGACTCACGTCCGCTGTCACACAACCTGATCGACGGGGGCTTCGAGAAGTCGAAGGCGGGCGCGTGGATTCGCGGAGATCTCTTGAACGAAACGCTGCCGCCCGGCACGCGAGCAGACATGGCGCTCGACACGCATGTAAAGCACTCGGGAAAGAGCAGCGCTCGCATAACCTGGGCGGCGAATACTCCCCACCTGTACCTGTTCTGGCAGCAGAGCGTGGCGGTGAAGGCGGGAAAGCAGTACACGCTGACAGGTTGGATCAAGACCAAGAAGGTCACGACATGCTCGGGCTGCGATTTCGGCAAAGGCTCCTTTGATCCCGGTAGCGCTTATCTTGTGGTTCAGTTCCAGAAGCACAGCCCGTACGCTGCGCCTAGAGGGGTGGTGTCGAGCGAAGTGTACGGAACGACCCAGTGGAAGCGGGAACACCTGACGTTTCGTGTTCCGGCGGGCGTGACCTCGATCGCGATCCAAGCGGTACTATTTGGCCGCGGCACGGCCTGGTTCGACTCCTTCAGCCTTAAGTAGGCGGGGTAGAACGCATGCATTTTCGGCTTATCGCGTGCTGCATCGCCCAATGGGCGATGCAGTTGGGCCTCATGAGTGTCGCCCCACGGCGGCGGGCTGCAGGGATGCGGAGCCTAAGCCGCGTCGATAATTTGGCCCTCCGGCGGTTGGATCCTTCGGAGAACCAGTGGAGGGTGCGACAGACCAGTTGGACGCAATGAATGTCAGCACCGGGAAAGCGGGATTTGAAGTGGATCTGTCGGCGATAGGACTCAAACCAGAAGATGTGAAAACTCCCATGAAAGTTGTGAGCTATTGGGGGCAGGTCTGGGGAGACAGTCCGGTAGAATCATTGTGACGAGCGGGACGGCAACCATCCTAAGGGCGGTGAGTTTTGGCGTTTTTCGCCCCCGCGGCCGCTCTTATCTGGATCTCACAGGAGCGTTTCATTGCGCATGCCAAAACCGCTAAGGGCCGTGCTGGGAAGCACGCTGACGGTGGCCCTGGTCGCCGGAGTCGTAGCCTGCGGCCCGTCCAAGAACACCAATCCTTCACCACAGAAGTTCAAGCCGCAGCGGGGACACGTGATAGTCAATCCGACCGCGGCGCAGAGTTTCATGTATCTGCCGTTCTCAGCGGTTCAGGAGCCAAACGGCGATCTGCTGATTACGGATGCCGGTAACTGGGACGAGAGCGGAGCGAAGATAGTCGAAATGAACCCGCAGGGCACGCCCATCTGGGTGTACACGGGCGGCTTAAACTTCCCTCATTCGGCCTATCCGGTCGGTAAGAACGACATTCTCATCAGCGACACCAACAACGATCGGGTCATCATGATCAATCGTCAGGGAAAGACCATCTGGAGCACCGATGACCTCGGCGGAGGACATGGATACCTTGGTCAGGGCAAGTTCAGCGATGGTGGACGGTTAGAGTACCCGAACGACGCGGTCGAGCAGCCCAACAACGACATCCTGATCTCGTCGCGGCTCAACAGCACTGTTTGGGAAATCAACAAGTCGGGTCATGTCGATTGGAAGTGCAACAAGTTCATGTTCCGCCAGCACCGCTCGCGGCTGGATGGCAACGGCAATCTCGTCGTAGCCGATTCGGACAATGCCCGCGTGCTCATCATCAATCACGCCTGCAACAAGATCTTGTTCGACTACGGCGGAACGGACGCACACGGCAACTACAACATCTTCTGGCCGCGGAGCTTCAATCCGCTGCCCAACGGGAACTACCTCATCGGCGATTCCGTCCACAACCGCGTCATCGAGATCAATCCACAGAAGCAGATAGTACAGCAGTGGCCGAACCTACCGCTGCCGGCATACCTGTGGACCATGAAAAACGGGGATATTCTGCTGGGCGACTCAACAATCATGGGGCTGTAGAGCTGTCGCCCGGGGGACAGCTGGTCCGCAGCTATCCGACGACCGATCACACGCCGTTGTCAAGCACGTTGGTCAACGGCGGATTCGAGATATCCCAACCTCATGCTTGGCTCAAAGGGGACCTCCTCAATGAGACACTGCCACCAGGAACACAAGCCGACATGACCTACGACACCAAAGTCAAGCATACGGGCAAGAGCAGCGGGCGAATCAGCTGGTTGTCAAGCAAGCCTCACCTGTTCCTCTTCTTTGAGCAAGACATCGCGGTTCAAGCCGGGAGGACCTATACCTTCACGGGCTGGCTCAAGACGAAGAACGTAGTGGCGTGCTCCGGCTGCGACTTCGGCAAGGGGACCCAGGCTGGGGATAGCGCCGTGTACGTGATCCAATTCATCAAGCCGGGACCGTACACTCCTCCGGCAGCGCAGATCCGTGGGGCTTCCGACGACAGGCACGACCCCCTGGACCTCACACTCTCAGTCCGTTGTGATTCCTCCCGGAGTCACAGGCGTCAGGATACAGGCAGTGCTTTATGGAAAGGGAACCGCCTGGTTCGACGACGTTTCCTTCCAGTAGCTCGAACCATGAATATATCGGCACAGCCGCATTCGCGGAACGGAGAAGGATAGAGGTATCGCAAATATGCCAACGATGTCGGTGAATACCAGCTTCGATTGCAAACACACAACGGCGGTGGATGTCGATCTCGACCATGACGTCTTCATCCCGGCCGAGGTTCACGGTCTTGGCAAATGTCAGGACTGTATGGAAGAGGACAATCTCATCGCCATTAGCGGCGTGCAGCCCACGCCGTCGGGCAGCCTCGTCCTCGACTCGATCTTCCTCATGCCAATCGAGTAACGCGTTGTGCGGTTCATGGAGCGAGCCGCTCGATACGCCATTTCTGTTGGGCATCCAGCCTATACAGAATGCGGTCATGGAGCCGGTCTTTCCTCTCGCTCCAGAACTCGATGCGGTGGGGAGCGATGATGTACCCTCCCCAAGACTTGGGACGGGGGACAGGTCCCCCCGAAAATCTCTCCTCGAGGCCGCTAATCTCTTTCTCGAGGTCAGCGCGGTCGGCGATAGGTCGACTCTGAGGTGACGCCCATGCCCCGACCTGACTGCCGCGGTCGCGGGTTTCGAAGTAGGCGTCTGACTCCGCAGCGGACACCCTGCTCACGTGCCCTTCGATGCGCACCTGCCGCCGCAACTCGGTCCAGAATATAGCGGCGGAGGCAAAAGGGTTCGCTTCGATCTCCTCGGCCTTACGACTTTCATAGTTGGAGAAGAACACGAACCCGCGCCTATCGAATTGCTTGAGCAACACAAAGCGGACCGACGGGCGTCCAGCCTGGCCGGATGTGGCCAGAGCCATGGCGTTGGGCAGTACCTCTCCGGCTTCGCACGCCTCTTCGAACCACTCCCCGAACAGCTCGATGGGATCCGGCAGTACGTTTTCGTCGTCCAGTGCGGGCACGATTACCTCCGACAACACACGCGTTGAGCCAGCGCTGCGAGAGGGTCTTCCCTCCACTCGAGGATACGATCAAAGGGCTGAGACATGGCAGTAGTGGCTGGAGGCGTTACGCAGGAGTCGGTGATTTGATTTGACAGAGCAGCAGACCCTTTACACGAACTGTACCGTCATCAGCGGTGATCGAAATAATCCTCGATCCAACGCGCTTTTGGTAGCCGGCTCCCGTGTGGCAGCCACAGGAGCAGACGCGGCACGGGCCGGCGCTTTGGGGGGAGCACGAACCATCGACCTGGCGGGCGCCACGGTTGTCCCAGGGTTCGACGACTGTCATATGCACGTCCTCTCCTACGGCCTCACCCTTGACCAGGTTGACCTGTCGCCTGAGGCGGCGAAGAACATCGCCGAGATTCGACAAGCAATTGGCGACGCTGCATTAGACAAGACGGACGAGAAGTGGGTGCTGGGGCGCGGCTACGATCAGAACAGGCTGCCGGAGCAACGCCATCCGACCAAGTTTGACCTCGATCCGGTCAGCGGCAATCACCCGGTCGTCCTGTGGCACACGTCGGGCCACATGATGGCGGCGAATTCAATTGCTCTACGGCTCGCCGGTATCTCTGACCAAACGACCGATCCGACCGGAGGAGAAATCGAGCGGGACGAGCATGGCGTGCCGACAGGAGTTCTGCGCGAGACAGCGATGGAACTCCTGGGCGCGGTTATTCCAGCGCCGAGCCCCGAAGCCGCAACCGAGGCCATTCTGAGGGCGAGCGCCGAGCTAGCCCGGCAGGGGATAACCAGCGCCTCCGACGCCGCGACGGGTCACGGTCCCAGTCTTGACTTCGAGCTCAGCGCCTACCGTTCAGCGCTGCAATCCGATCGATTGCTGACGCGCCTGGTTCTCATGCCTCAGATTGGGTACGTCGTCCAATCCGGTGGCCGGCCCGCACTGCGCCCGTCGGAGCTTGATGCGGGAAACCGGCCCGACTGGCTGAGGATCGGCCCAACCAAGATCTTTTCTGATGGAGCCCTGACGACGCGTACGGCGGCCGTGGGGAAACCGTACCTCGATTCGGGCGGCCATGGCCTTCTGACGTGGCCAGCGGAAGAGCTCGAACACATTATTCGAAGCGCCCACCAGGCGGGATGGCAGATCGCGACTCACGCGATCGGGGATGTGGCGATTCGCCTGGTGCTTGACGCGTACAGCGATGCACTGAACCGACACAATCGTGGGAATGTCCGTCACAGGATCGAACATTGTACGCTCATTCGGAGACAGGACGTAGCGGCAGTTCGACAGTTGGGAATCGTGCCAGTGCTGCAGCCAGAGGACATCGCGGTGTTGGGGGACGCTTACCCCGCAGCAATAGGTTTAGACCGAGCGCGCGACAACTCGCCGGTGCGATGGTTCGAGGAAGCCGGGATCCAGGTAGCCTTCAGCTCCGACCGTCCAGTGACGCCTGGGAACCCGTTAGTAGGCATACGGGCAGCAGTCGAGCGACGTACCGCGGCAGGGACGCTTTTAGGTGAGCAGCACCGAGTAGACGCAGAGCGAGCGATCCACTATTACACTCACGGCAGCGCCTATGCCGGTTCGGACGAGAAGAATCGGGGACAGCTGAGCCACGGCTTCCTAGCGGACTTTGTCGTCCTGGACCGCGACATCACTCGAGTCCCGCCGGAGCTGATATCGGAGGCACAGGTTCTCATGACGGTCGTCGGCGGGCGCACCGCGTTCGAGGCATAGTCCGGTTCAACGCGTGTGGCCCGGCGGAACCGGGATACCGTGCGAAAGGCCGAGCGGCACCGTCATATTCGTAGGCACTAGATACTGAATGGCGTCGGGCGGCACCGAAAGGCGGAAGGAGCCGGACCGACTCGCTCCAACCCGGTCGCCGGTGGCGTCGAGCGCGGTGACGGCGTGAACGGTCCAGGCAACATCGAGTCTCTGCCAGGTGTGGTCGAAGTTCCAGGCGATGTAGTACGTGTGGCCGTGGCTCCAGAGCCGGAACAGGGACATGTTCGACGTCAGGTGATCGACCCCGGTAAGAATCGCCCCGTTCAAGAGGTAGAGACCAAGCTCATACGAGAGGTAAGCGGGCTTGCCGGCGAAATTGTACTCGACCAGGCCAAAGTGGTCGGCCCAGGTAGCGCGGACGCCGTCGTCCCGGAAATCGTACCAAAACAAGTGTTTAACGCCGCCGAGAGCGCTGACCAGATACAGGGTAGCCATTCGGCGCGCCTGGAACTGGGCGCCGCCGCACACATGGCAACCTTTCTGGCCGGCCCATCCCATCTCGGTTATCCAAACGGGTTTGTGAAGTGCCTGCAGCTGGTGTATCTGCGCGAGTAGCTGGAGGCCGGGAATCGGCGTGTACGGCTGAATGGCAACGCCATCGAACGTGCCGCCAGCAGCTCGGACCCGGTACAGGAATCGGACAGCATGCGGGTCAGCGTCGCTCGGCCCCCCCACTACGATCTTGGCTTTTGGGTTTATCGACTTGATCAGTGCGTAGCTCTGACGGAGCAATTTCGCATAGTCGCCCGCGTTCGGGTTCGGACGCCAGAATATTCGCAGATCCGGCTCGTTCCAGATCTGCCAGTAGGAAATCGACGACCGGTAGTGGGTAACGACCGCCCGCACATACGCCAGGTAGTCTTTGATCAAGGTCGACATGTTACGGTGCGGCATCCACGTATGATCAAGGCCGTTCCACGTATTGTTGTAGTCCAGCAGCCCCAGGATATGGAATCCCTTGGCGACCTCTCTGTTGATTACCCGGTCATAGGTGGCGAAGTGATACGGCTTGGAAGTAGCCGAGTGGAGACGAGCAGCGGTGAATTCTTCCCTCAGCCAGTCGTCACCTGTGGTTCGGATACGATGGATGGCTGGGGCAGCCTCGTTGGGATATCGTTGAGCGATATACGAACCCAGTCCGTAGAAGTCCCCAAACGCCTGCTCGCGCCACGCGAATTTGAGGGGAATCCCAGCCGGCGCCTGATTCGCGGCCGAAACATTCAGGCGGTGGTGGAGGAACACGGACAGGCCGGAAATCAACATGAGGGCAACGGTGAAGGCAACGCGCAGACGTGGACGTGGCACGGAGTTTCCTTTGCTAGCCGAGATGGTGTTGACGAGAACGATTCTACAAGGGGTTGGGCGTCGAGTCAACCGGTTTTATTGAGACTCGAGGCTAGCAGGTCTTCAGCCGGGCACGATCGGTCGACCGCGGAGGCAGCCGAATGCCGGCGGGCACCTGGATGGGGAAGGACCAACTGCTGGGGAGAATATACACGACGGCGTCCGGAGGGATGTAGCTAGCGAGAGCGCCGTTTTGATTGCGGGCGCCAGGGTAGCCGGTCGAGTTCACTATGTGCACAGAGCCGTTGTGCCATGGAATATTCATCATCCGCCAGCGTAGCGATCGGTTCCACACTGCATAGAAATCCATCCCGGCATTCCGGAAGCGATATATCGTAAGATCGGCATTTATCCGGCCGATTCCGTTAAGAGTCGCGTGATTGAGGAGGTGGGCGCTCAGGACGAACGCGCGATACGCAGGTTTGGCTGCGAGATCACACTTGACCAACCCGAAGTTGTCGCGATATGTGCGACGGGTACCGTCGTCACGAAAGTCATACCAGAACACATGAGACACGGCACTGACGGCCGAAAGCAGGTAAATGGTGGCAAGATATGTCGTTTCTGCCGCCGGGTCGCCGCATGTAACGCATCCCGCCTTTCCTGCCCATCCAATCTCGCTGAACCAGATAGGTTTGTGAAATCGACGCAGCCTGGCTACCTGCTGGAAGACCTGGTCGGTAGGAACATATGAGTACGGCTGGATGGCAACGTCGTCGAAATAGCCGTCATCCGCGGCGACCTCGTTGAGAAAGTCAATGGCATGGGGATCTGAGGCACTCGGCCCGCCAATCACTACACGGGCCTTCGGATTGGCATCTTTGATGGCGGTGTACGTCCGCCTCAAGAGATAGGCGTAGTCCCATGCATTGGGGTAGGGCTTCCAATACTGCTTGAGGTTCGGCTCGTTCCAAACTTGCCAGGCAAAGATCCTGTGACGGAAATGAAAGGCAACTGCGTAGGCGAAACGCACGAAGTCATTCACGCGCGAATAGATATTGCTGTGGGCCATGGCGATGTGGTCGCGACCGTTGAAGGTGTTGTTGTAGTCCAGGAGGCCAAGAATATGGAGGTGATTTCGGACCTCACGCGAGACCACTCGGTCGTACGGTCCGAAGTGGTACGGCACTTGCGCGGCAGAGTGCATATGGCTGGCGGTGAACTCTTCGCGGACCCAGTCGACTCCGGTGAGGTGGATGCGATAGAGACTTTGGGAGGCAAGCGAGGGGTAGCGCTGGGCCATGTATGTTCCGAGGCCGAACATGTCGCCAATGTTGCGCGGTTTTATGGGTGAGATGAGGGTAGGAGACCCAGAGGAGAAACGCTTCGTCGTGGTTTTGGCATTGAGCAATGGCCGACCCGCCGTCATCAGTATCGAGACTACGATGAACGGGAGGAGAATTCGTCCTAGGTTCTTCACGCGAGCAATACCTCACCCGAGAGAGATTTGGGCCTGCAGTGTGACCGAGCGTACAGCGCGTTGGACTACTGAGTCGCATTGTACACAGAACACCTGGAGTATGGTCAACATGGAAGGGAGCAGCGTGTCACTCGGGTACCATGGAGAAAGCATCGTGCCCGAGCGATTTCAGGGGAAGCACGTCAGAGCAATCCACGACCGACATTCTTCCGGCTTTCACCGTTGCAGCTCCCGGTTGGAGTGCCCGCGACGAATACGTTCCAGCGATCGCAGGCTCGTTCTGGAAACGCGTTCCAACGAGAGCGCCTTCGACATTCCGCGCAACTGGGGGGTTCCATGACGGTGATGACGTTGGAGAGGCCCGCGGCGAACCCGCTGACGGCCGGCTTACCGGCAGAGAGCACTCCGGACCCCCTGATCATGGTCATCTTCGGCGCAACTGGCGACCTGGCGCATAGGAAGCTTCTCCCTGCCCTTTACAAGCTGGCGGCAGCTCATATGCTTCCACCGCATTTTGGCGTCGTCGGGGTGGCCAGACGAGAAAAGGGCAATGAAAACTACCGGGCCGAGATGCGCGAGGCCGTGGAACAGTACAGCGATGTGCCGGTCGTGCGGGAAGTTTGGGATAGCTTCGCGGAGTCGCTCTATTTTGTCCCCGGCCAGTTTCAAGACGGCCGCTCGTACTCGTCAATCAAGCAGCAGCTAGACGAGATCGCCAAAGAACGAGGGACGTTGGGCAATGTCCTGTACTACCTCGCCACTCCACCTGAATTTGCGGCCACCATTGTCGAGCACATGGATCACGCGGGGCTCATCACACGGAAGGCCACCGAGTCGCCCTGGACCCGAATAATCTTCGAGAAGCCGTTTGGGCGGGACCTGATGAGCGCCAGGGAGCTCAACCACGACATCCACGAGCATCTCCAGGAAGACCAGATCTATCGCATCGATCACTATCTGGGCAAGGAGACCGTGCAGAACATCATTGCGGTTCGCTTTGCCAACGGGATCCTCGAGCCGCTCTGGACGAGAAACTACGTCGACAACATACAGATCACTGCCGCTGAGTCTCTAGGGGTCGAGAATAGGGCTTCATATTACGAGACGTCGGGTGCACTCAGAGATATGGTGCAGAGCCATTTGCTTCAGGTATTCAGCCTGGTGGCGATGGAGCCGCCGGTCTCATGGTCGGCGAAGGCAATCCACGACGAGAAGGTCAAGGTCCTTCAAGCCATGGACCGTATTCGTGACGAAAAGGTGGATAAGCTCGCAGTTCGTGGGCAGTACGGCCCTGGCTGGATCGGCGGACAGCGGGTTCCTGGCTACCGGGAGGAGCCGGGCGTTTCACCACAATCGACGACAGACACGTACGTCGCGCTTAAGCTCCATGTAGACAGCTGGAGGTGGGCAGGGGTACCCATTTATCTCCGTACCGGCAAGCGATTGCCACGACGGGCAACCGAAGTGGCTCTCACCTTCAAGAGCCCGCCGCAAATGCTGTTCCAGCACACAAATGGCGGAGCCATCGAAGAGGACGTGCTGACAATGAGAATTCAGCCGGACGAAGGAGTAACCCTGACCCTCAACTCTAAAGTTCCCGGGCAAGGCTTTCAGATCCAGCCGGTGCACCTCGATTTTCTATACGGGGCCACATTTGCCGGCGGCGTGCCTGAAGCATACGAACGCTTACTGCTCGACGCTATGAGAGGAGACTCGACGCTCTTCACCCGGACTGACGAGGTCGAAGAAGGTTGGACCATCATCCAGGGCATCCTGGATGTGTGGGGCGAGACCAAGCCGGACTTTCCCAACTACGCAGCCGGCACCTGGGGTCCTGCCGCAGCAGAAGAGTTAGTGCGCTCGAGTGGGCACAAGTGGCGGAACCCCTAGCGCCATGGCCTCAAACATCCTACTGGAAGCCGATGCCGATAGTCTGACAGGAATCGAGCTGAGCTTGTCGGAGCTGTCACAACGGTCGGCGATATCTGCCGGAAAGCCAATGGTGCGGGTAAAGACGGTCAATCTCATAGTTCGCGGGACCGAGGATGCCGAGAAACGGGCACTGGAGGCGGTGGCGGAGCTAAGCCACACCCACCCTTCACGAACCCTGATCCTTTCCTCCGACGAAAGCCTGGACGAGCCGCGAATACAGGCCCGCATCGCGACGGAGTGTCATCCGACGGCAGAGCGTGTTCTCTGTTACGAGCGCATTTCGATCAAAACCTCCGATCGAGCGGCGGATCACCTGACCGGAATCGTGCGGCCGCTACTGGTGAGCCACATTCCCACGTGCCTGTGGTGGATCGGGGACCCGGCATTCGCCGACGATACGTTCCGGCAGCTCGCGGCCATTAGCGATAGGGTCATCGTCGATTCGCTGGCGTTCACGAAAATTCAGCCGGATATCAGAGACCTTCTGACCCTGGTGCACGGACGTCAGGTGGTGGTGGTCGACCTCAACTGGCAGCGGCTCACTCCATGGCGAGAGATCATCGCTCAGTGCTTCGCTGGAGACGACGGGGTGCGGCACCTGAGTGAGCTGACATCGGCTATGGTTCGGTGCACCGGGGAGCACCCTATGCAAGCGCTGCTGGCGCTGGGGTGGCTCGCGTCACGACTCGGATGGGAAGTGGGCGACTCCCAGGTGCGTGCTCCCGCATTGGGGACGCGCCCGAGTCAGGACGTCGTGTTACGCGTCGAGAGCGGCAATGGCAGTGAGGGAAACCTCGACCAGATCACCCTGACGACCCAGGTGGGGGATCGCGAAGGACGGGTCGACGTCACACGGAACGGTGAACAAATGGTCACTACAATACACGGCGCTGACTTACCGGAGCTGTGCAGAACCACGAGATATCAATGGCCTTCAGAGGCGGAGCTTCTGGAAGTGGCATTGGGCATGCGGCGGCAGGACGACGTGTTCGAGAAGACAGTCGGCGCGGCAGAGGGCATCGCGGTATTAACCACCCGGTAAAGAGCGCGAGGGACACGTCTGTCGGGAGCGAAGAGGACCGGAATTGAACATCGAGTGGGTTGACAAGCCCGAGTCTATGGCCGAGCGCGCTGCCATCCTCTTCAGCGAAATCGTGGGAGCGGCAGTGTCGGAGCGCGGCGTCGCATACGTGGCGTTATCGGGCGGGAGGACTCCCCGGCCGCTGTACGAGCGGCTTGCTAAAGACGCCGAGGGAAGAGAAATCCCCTGGACGGGAGTTCAGGTCTTTTTTGGAGACGAGCGGGTGGTACCTTCCGACAGTCCGAACAGCAACTACCGCATGGTGAGGGCAAGTCTTCTAGATCACGTGCCGATCCCAAGCCAGAACATACATCGAGTGCCGACGGAGCTGGGTCCCGAGGAAGGCGCGAGCTTCTATGACTCGCTGCTCCACAGTGTCGCGGCCACGCAGAGCAGAGATATTCCACGCTTCGACCTCATGTTGTTGGGAATCGGGCCCGACGGGCATACGGCATCATTGTTCCCTGGAACGGACGCGCTCAACGACACAACACATCTAGCAGTCGCAGTTCATCTTCCCCCTGAATCAACCGGGGCCAAGGATTGTCCTGACCGCGTCACAGTGACGTACCCAGTCATAAATGCCTCGGCCGAGATCGTATTCCTGGTAGCAGGTGACGACAAGACGGACGTACTCCGACGGATCGAAGCTGGAGATAGTCGGCTGCCGGCGGCCCGCGTGCGGCCGACCAACGGCGCGATGCACTGGCTGGTTGTCAAGTCGTCCGACTCTCGATAGGGCGGCTCAGTCGGGGGCGACGTCGACTAGGCCGCCGCGAAGGGCTGCGACGGCAGCCTGGAGGCGAGTGTGAACGCCCAATTTGGTCATGATGGCGGTCATGAGAACACGCTCTTCTCGCGGATCGAGGCCAAGTGTCATGGCCGTCTCGCCCTCACTCAAGCCATGGCACACTGCCTCGAGAACCCGCAGCTCCGCCGGAGTGAATTGCTCTCTTCCGGTTGCTCTTTTCCGATCGCGCTTCCGTTCACTTTCGGCGAAGCGCAGCAACTCCATGGTCTCCATTGGACTATGGAGGAACTCTCCGAGGTATATGCGACGCGTGGCGTCGACTATCTCATGTACAGCAACTGCCTTGTTGAGGACGCCGGCGGCGCCCGCCTCAAGGGATCTCGCTATGTCGACCCGACGGTCCGTTCCGGTCAAAACCAGCACTTTGGTCTCCGGGTGTGAGTCATGAATCTTCGAAATGAGCTCGGTCCCGTGGCCATCGGGGAGACCAAGATCAACAATCGCGACATCGATGCCGTCCAGCTGCCGCGCACCTTCGGCGATCGTGCCGGCTTCCGCCTTCACGGTAATGTCTACCTCAAGCCCAAGTATCGTCGACAGGAGCTCGCGGAAAGAGGCATGATCGTCAACCAGCAATACACGAATTCTGGCAGGATATTGGGCTGGTTCTACTTCAGGTCTCACATCTCTGAACATGTCGCCACTGAATCTCCGCATGACCCCGAGCGGCATGCCGTGCAATGGGCGTGCCGCGAGAGCTCTGCGTTCTCCCATAGTGTCGCAGAGCCAGCCTGGGGCCGATTACCGGGGCGTGCAACCCGCTGGAGCGGTGACTTAACATGCAGCAGGACGACCGAAAAAGGGTCAGAATGGCACGAGTTAATCGAAAGAGGTTGGCGATCCACGGTCAGGTTCAGGGCGTGGGGTTCCGATATTCGGCTCAGAGAAGAGCTGGACTGTTGGGCCTAGCGGGGTGGGTTCGCAACAGTGAGGACGGGTCGGTCGAGGCAGTCGTACAAGGCGACGAGGGAGCGGTTCAAGAGTTCGTCAGATGGGCCCGTAATGGCCCGTCCTCGGCGGTCGTCGACCGCGTCGACCTCGAAGACGAACCGGTGCAGACGGGTGGTGGACGGTTCGAGATCCGCCCGTGACCCGTACTTCCAAGGAGCGAGACCAGTGAACAGTATCGTCATAGGATTCGTGATACTGGGAATCATGACTGTCGGGGTCCTGGTTTTTATCGTTACAAACGCAGGCAAAGAAGCCGAGCGGGCACGACAAAAACGGGAGGCTTGCGGCACAACCGAAGCCGTCGCCAAGTCCTGCAGGTCAGGCGAATGATGGCAGTGCAAGCGACGGGTAACCGGCAGGATTATGCTACCTGTCTGAACAGGTCGAGCTGGCGTGGTCTTGGAGAGGCCTCTCGGCTTCGGCCACCTTGCGGCGCCCTATCGCCACGCAATCCATACCGCTGCTTCAAATCTTCCACCCGCTTTCTCATGGACTCGACGTACACTCCCGGGGCATAGTCACCTCTGTAGAGGTCACGGTACGGCCCCATCAGCTTGGGGAACTCCGTCTCGATGAACGGCAGATAGGAATCGCTGATGCCAGCTCCTAACCGCAACACCTGAGACGCGAGGAATTGAGCACCGTACTGGGCCGCGGCGGCGACTACGGGCTCCAGGTGCTCAATATCGTCCGTCAGGCCCGGGAGTATCGGGCAGAGCAGGACGCCCACGTTAACTCCCAGATCGCGGAGGCGTGACACCGTCTCGAGACGCTTGATTGGTTTTGATGTAGTCGGCTCTATCTTTCGCCACAGGAGCTCGTCAAGTGTAGTGATCGTGATGCACACCGTCACAGCCGCGGACTTGACGATCGAATCGAGCACGTCTGTGTCTCGCAAGATCATTGGCGACTTGGTGGTTATGCTTACCTGGTTAGAGTAGTCGCGAAACGCTTCGAGGATCCGGCGAGTGAGGCGATACGACGACTCGGCCTGCTGGTACGGGTCGGTAGCAGTTCCGATGACCACATTGTCTCCGTTCCAGCTCCTGCGTCCGAGCTCACGGCGAACGACGTCGGGAGCATTGACTTTGGCGAAGATCACTTCATCGAAATCGCGTCCGGCGCCGAGACCGAGATACTCGTGCGTCGGCCTGGCGTAGCAGTAGACGCACGCGTGACGGCAGCCCCGGTATGGGTTGATGCTCCACGAAAAGGGCATATTCTGCACGCGATTGATCGCGCTCTTGCAGTTGATTTCTCGAATTGTGAAGCGTGGCATGAGCGTGCTCCCAAAGACCTATATGTCAATAATAGAACATGCGTACTATAGCAAGTTTTCAGTTGTCAGTTTTCAGTTTTCAGTTTGGGCCGTCGCCCGCAGAACTTCATTTGAGGAGACAGACATTCTTGGGTTCTTGATCCGGTGGCAGACTTAAGCATGTTTTTTAGGAGACACAGATGACTGAGGCGACGAGCCGGCGAATCCTTTCGATCAGTATCTCTCCGGAGGAGTTTGAGAAGCGACGGGCAGAGCTGCTGAGCCATGTCGAGGAGCAACGCATGACTGGAGTCGTTCTGTTCGACAGCTATCACATCCTCTACTACACGAATTTCGCCTTCATTCCGACCGAGAGACCTGTTGCGTTTTTTATGGACTCGCATGGAGACGCCGCTCTCTTCGTACCGCGGCTGGAGGTCGAGCACGCTCGCGCCAAGAGCGGGTTCGAACGAGTCGAATCGTACAACGAATATCCGTCATCGACACATCCCATGACCGTTCTAGCTCCAATCCTCTCCCAGATGGGCATTCGGGGTCGGATTGGGGCCGACCACGACGGATATCCGTGGATACTGGGCTACCGGGGGCCGGCACTGTCGGACATCACGGGCGGTGATGTCGTCGACATTGCGGGCTTTGTCGAGGACATGATGGCGATCAAAAGTCAAGCCGAAGTTGAGCTCATGCGCGAGAGCTGCATCTGGTCGAATCTGGCTCACCGGCTGCTGCAGCAGTACACGAAGCCGGGCGCGTCGGAAACCGAGGTTAGCCGGCGAGCCGGGACAGAAGCCACGCTGGCGATGCTCGCTGCGCTCGGTCCGTTGTATCAAGCGCAGAGCGCGTTCTCGAGCGGCCCAGGAGCCGGCTACCGAGGTCAGATCGGGCGCAACTCTTCCATTCCTCACGCACTGGCGAACAACATCGTATTTCGCGAGGGAGATGTCCTCGTCAGCGGCGCCTCGACTCCAATGTGGGGCTACAACTCGGAGCTCGAACGGACGATGATCATCGGTCAACCGACGCGAGAACAGCGGGAGCTGTTCGAACACATGAAGGCTCTACAAGAAGTCGCGTTCGATGCCATGGTCCCGGGGAGACGCTGCTCCGAAGTTGATTCGGCGGTCAGGCACTACTATGAAGCGCACGACCTCTGGCCGTACTGGAAGCATCACACGGGTCATGCGATCGGTCTTCGCTATCACGAGGGCCCATTCCTCGACATCGGCGACCACACGGAGCTGCGGCCAGGCATGGTGTTCACGGTAGAACCGGGATTGTATACACCGGAGCTGGGGGGATTCCGGCACTCCGATACGGTGAGAATTACGGATACCGGCACCGAATTGCTGACATACTATCCGCGCGACCTTGAGAGTCTTGTTATTGCGGTGGACGGTGGGCGGTAGACGGTTCACGGTAGACGGTTCACGGTAGACGGTTCACGGTAGACGGTTCACGGTTCACGGTTCACGGTTACGGTAGACGATGCGCGTAGACGCTCACGATACACGTGGACGGTAGACGATTAGACGTAGACGGTTCAGCGTTCACGGTTCAGGGTATCGGTACGTCCGGCTCAAGGCGGGCTGGGATCTGGAAGCGGTACGTCCCACGCTGATTCGCCAGCCTGGCATGGCTTGCAGGAGCGGACGCCATTCCTCGTCGTGCCATGGCGCCGCGGGTCGTGTGAATGGGTCCCACGCGGGATAAGGGTGGGAAGGCTTAGACCTGGCTCAGGGGAGTGCCTTGACTGGCCTGCAGCTCTTTTGCCGTCGAGGTCTTGGGGTCGGGGCTGGCAGCGGGTAGGGTCACTGTAAATACGCTGCCGCCTGCGAGTCCATCTTCCACCGAGATGTGGCCGCCGTGGGCACGCGCAATCCACTGGGCGATGGGTAGACCCAGTCCGCTGCCCTCGTTCATGGATCGAGCTGAGCGAGATCGGTAGAAACGATCGAATATGTGGGCACGGTCGGAAGGCGGGATGCCGATTCCAGTATCCGCGACAGTGACTGCAAGCTCCGACGGCGAGATGCGTCTAAGCTCAACCGTGACCTCGCCCCCCGCCGGCGTGTACTTCACGGCGTTGTCGAGAAGAATCATCAGAAGTTGCAGAAGCTTGTCGGGGTCGCCGTTCACCACTGCCTCTTCCAGACGACTGATCTTGATCGTGACGCCACTGCTGGTCCGTCTCGTGCGCTCGCGCGACTTGATCCGTCCATAGGCATCAACCACGATGGCATCGAGCTCAACAGGCTGGTGCTGAATTGAATATCCGGCGTCTGCTTGTGACAGAGCCAGCAAATCAGACACCAGGCCGCTCATACGCTCGGCTTCCAATCGAGCCGCTTCGAGGGCGTCCCTGCGCTCGGCCGACGGGGCATCTCGAGCTTCATCCAGGTACTGCAGATTACCCAAGACCACGGTGAGCGGCGTTCGTAGCTCATGAGATGCGTCGGCCAGGAACCGCTGCTGGTTGGCGTACGCCTCTTCAAGTGAGGCAAGCATCTGGTTGAAGGTTACCGCCAGTCGCTGAAGCTCGACGGCCCGGGTGTCGACCGGCACGCGACCAGAAAAGTCCCGGGTGGCGGCGATCGAAGCAGCCTGGTGGGTCATCCCCTTGATGGGACGCAGGGCCGATCCCACAACCAGCCACGTGACTACAAGACCGAGGATCAATATGAGGACGCCCCCTCCAAATAAGGCTGTCCGGAATATCCTGAGAGCGCCAATGGTATCGTTCTGCGACTTGGCGACCAGGAGAACGGAGCCACTTATGCCGGCTGGCCCGGTGTAATGGAACAGAGGGTAGTAATACACGGCAAGGTGCTCACTCCCGAGCACGACGGAGGAGAACGCAGCATTGCCATATTTCGCGGCTTGCGTGATGGCCCGACTCGACAGCGGTATAGCTACCGAGTTCGGATTGGTCTCTACAACTTTGCCGTTCTGGACGATCTCAAGGTAGTAGCCGGCGAAGGGCTTCAAGGGACATGATTTGGAGGAATCGGGGCGGCATAGCTTGGGTAGTGTGGGGAGGATCTCTCCCCTACGGTCGACCAGATGATAGTTGTTCCTTACGTACTTCGCTATCGTGATCAGGTTGGTCTGAGTCTGCCCCGTGAACCGGCTTTCCAGCAATGCCTGGGCCCCGAATCCGATGACTACCAGGACCACGAGCAGCAGGCCACCATAGAGCAGTGTCAGGCGCGCTCGAAGAGTCACGGCACCTCCCTACGCGGTGGGCTGCTCCTGGCGAAGAGCATAGCCGGCTCCGCGAACCGTGTGGATCATGCGGGTCTCGCCGCCCTCCTCGAGCTTATGGCGTAACTGGCTGACATAGACCTCGAGAACGTTTGACTCGCCTTCGAAGTCGTAGCCCCAGACGCGATCCATGATCAAGTCACGAGTGAGAACTTGCCGAGGATTGCTCAAGAATAGCTTCAGGAGCTCATACTGTGTGGTGCTGAGCTGGAGAGTGCGCTCGCCTCTAGTGGCCTCGCGGGTTCCGGTATCGAGCACGAGATCGCCATAGCGGAGAACCTGACCTGTCTGGGAGCCGTGGCGGAGGTGAGCGCGCACGCGAGCCAGTAACTCCTCAAGGGCGAAGGGCTTCACAACATAATCGTCGGCCCCAATATCCAGGCCGGCAACTCGATCAGATACCGCATCGCGCGCCGTCAAGAGGATGATGGGCAGGTCGGGACGATCTTCGTGAAGGCGGCGAGTGACTTCGAGCCCATCTATCCCAGGAAGCATGACATCCACAATGGCGAGGTCCGGCGGATTCTGCAGGGCTCTGTCAAGTGCTTCTTCGCCGGTCCCGGCAATAGATACGTCGAACCCGGCGTAAAGCAGGGCGCGCCTGAGGGTAGCTCTTATCTGCTCGTCGTCATCGAGCACGAGCACCTTCGATCGTTCCATGGACCCCTCACCAGAACGAGTGTCGGGGAGACCCACGCGTCGGCTTAGCGGCGAGAAGCCAGCAGATATCGGAGTGGATCTTCCTACGTGCATTCTAGGCCTTGTGTCGGAGGGATCGGCGGTTCCAGAGCCGCGACGCAGGGCGCGGATGGAGTGTGGCCGGGGTCCGAGCCAATTAAAATCAAGAAGAAGAGACGGGCGCCGCCTCGGGCTTGTGGGGGAGGAAAGAATGGGATCTTGGAGGAGCCCGTCTCTAATTTCAGCGTAGTGATCCGGGCTGAAGACCCGGTGACGGAAAGCTGAAGATTTCCTGAAAATCGCCAGCGCCACTTCATTCGATTCAGAATGACATGGTACTATCCTACGCGGAAACCACGCTAAGGAACTCCGACCACGACGCTGTGTCGTGTTCGAGCCAATCTCAGAGGAGGACATACCGTGCTCAAACTTCTGCCAGTAGCCCTGGTCATTTTCCTAGTGGCCGGGTGCGGAACAAGTGCTTCACCGAAACCCACTCCGACCCCTAAACCGACAGCGGCTCCCACTCCGACGAAGACGCCGCCGGGCTATATTCCGGCCGGCTCAATCCAGTTCGGCGCCAGTGTGACCGGCACCAAGCTGCACACCATTACGACAAAGTTCGCGCAGAACAAGACTGTGGCATGGGTTGCCCATTTCTCTCAGGCGCCTGGAACAAAGACGCTGAAGTGGACGGTCACTCGCGTCGCCGGTAAGGGCCAGCACCCCGTGACCGTCTCGTCGGCCACCGTGTCTGTCCCGGCCAGCGCGACATATCTGGGGAGCAGTCTTACCGGAAAACAGCTCAACGCGAAGAAGATAACGTTCGACGCGCAGTACAGAATGGACTATCTGAAGGGAAGCAAAGTGCTGGCCACGGGACAATTCCTCCTGTCCTCGGGTAGCGGTCTTGCGCCGAGCTATTAGCGGATAGTACTTCTGGAGATCGTTGGGACAGCCGCAGCGCTCACGTGCCGTTCTCAAGAAGCAGACCACCGTGTGGAGAGCCAGATGGCCCATGACCCGACCGTACAAGATCTCCTGGCTTTGATTCACCGCCAGCAGGCGGAGATAGACGAGCTCAAGCTGCGCATTCATGGATCTGAGCAGCCGACCCAACCTGGTCACGGCGGTGGGCCGCCAATTAGTCGAATGTCGCGAGCAAAGCTCTTCAAGGCGGCAGCAGCGGTGGCAGCAGCGGGAGTGGCCGGCGCAGCTCTGGGGCCTGCGGGTCAGGCCTTCGCACAGAGCAAGGACAATAACTTCGTGGCCACCGGGCTGCCGAATGGGATAGGTTTCGATGCCGACGCAAGAGACAAGCAGGGGGCGCCCGTGTTCTCGGAAGGCGTCGTGGGAGCCGGCACCAGCGATGGTGTCCGTGGGACTAGCGATACCGGCTCTGGAGTTACGGGGTATGCCTACGCCGGGGGGATCGGCGTATTTGGTTATGGCGTGCCGGGGGTTCAGGGAGTTGCTAGCGGCGCAAGCGCTCCCGCGGCACCTCCGCGAGCGGGAGTGTACGGAACCGGAACAGACGGCGTCAGTCTTGGCATCGTGGGCGTCGAAGGCGTCAGCGACACGTCTGATGGAGTATTGGGCACCAGCCGTGACGGCTCGGGAGTGCATGGCTTGTCGGATCAGGGGTCCGGGGTTGCCGGCAACAGCAGTCTCGGCACGGGAGTGCAGGGCAGCAGCTCGGGCTCGCACGGAGTGTACGGAAAAAGCTCGGCGAAGAGCAAGGCTGGGGTCTTTGGAGAACACGGCAGTCACGGAAACGGGGTTGCCGGTCGTTCATCCAAATCTGACGGAGTATTCGGCGAATCGTTCGATGACGGCCACGCAGGAGTATCGGGACAGAACCACGGCTCGGGCGGTGGCGTGCGAGGCGTGAGTGCGGCAGGCAACGGTGTCGAGGGCTCCGCCAGCGGATCGGGGGCGGGGGTGTATGGGATCAGCGATCGCATCGGCTTGTACGGTCAAAGTCCCCACGGTCGAGGAGGCGTTTTCTCAGGCAAGCTCGCCTCTGTCCGACTTGTCCCTTCCACGGCGAACCATCCTTCGACGGGCTCACCCGGTGACATCTTTGTCGACTCAGGGATGCGCATGTGGTTCTGTGTGGGTGGCAGCAGATGGAAGCGCATCGTTTGAGGCATGATGAGCGAGATGTCGATGTCGGGAGCCGACTGTAAGCTTCATGAGCGGTTCGTAGGAGCGTCGGTCTCCCAAGCACACAAGGAGGCGTGTCTTGCCTGATTCCGGCGAGACTGTTTCGACCCCAATCGTTTCAGCATTCGTCACTGCGGTTCAGGTGCTCAAGGCAGGGCGCGCGAGCTTACTCCTACGCACTCCAGACGAACCGCTGCTAAGAGTTATTGCGGCGGTAGGCATTCCGCCGTCGATCATTCCCTCGATCCGGATTCCTATTGGCGTGGGGATAGCGGGCGTTGTAGCAGAGAAAGGCGTTTCCCTCTTCGGTAGCAAGACAACGGAGACATTTATCAGCTCAGCGATAGTAGGTGACGAGGGAGTCGAAGGCGTCCTCAACCTGACGGACAGACTTGGGGACGAGGAATACCGTCCGGAGCATCTTGGGGAGGCGAACGCGATAGCCTCTCACATCGCTTCGCTGCTGCGGTACCGACGCCATGCGAACAGAGATGTGACTACCGGCCTACCCAATCGGACCGGCTTTCGGGAGCTGATAGAGTCTGAGATGGCTCGAAGTGAACGAACCGGCTCGAAGTTCAGCCTTGTTTTTCTGGACATGGACAATCTGAAGCAGATAAATGACTCGCGTGGCCACGGGGCTGGTGATGCCGCCCTAGCTACCGTGGCCGAGGCGCTCAAGAGCATCACGCGCAGCTACGACTCCGTCTGCCGTTGGGGTGGAGACGAGTTCGCCATGATACTGCCTGGTCCCGCTGCGAGCGCCTTTGACCTTGCCAAGCGTATCGAAGCGGCCATTGAGGCGACACCGAATGGCGGACGGCCGCCGATTGGGTTCAGTCTCGGACTGTCTAAATATCCGGAGGACGCGCGAACGTCCGAAGAGCTGATCGGACTGGCAGATGCCCGGATGTACGAGGTGAAGCGGCGTCAGCGAAGCTAGTAAATCAGCCTCCTCCTCCGAAGATCTCGATGTCTTGAGACGAACGAATGGCCGGCGATCTCCAAGCGAGGCATCTCGGAAATCGACGGCCGAATATGGTTAGGAAGCTGATTGCTGCTGCCGGTTCAGGCGATTCAAGAAGGAACTTCCGGCCCCCCCTTGAGCTGCACATGAGTCAGGTCGAACATAGAGAACGTCCTCGTGTTAAGATCCCCTCCGATCGAAATGGTAGAGCCGGGGCGCAGCTGCTTGAGCTTCACCGCATGGCCGGAGCTATTCACTATAGGCGTGTTTCGAGTAAGGTGGACAGTGACTGGACGCTTGGGCGCTCGCGAAACGACGAGCGTGGCCTGCTTAGTATTGACAGATCCAAGACTACCCACCATTTTTGGGACGAACTTGACGTTGAGATCCTGGATGCGGTCGAGCTGGTAGTAGCCGGCCTGCGTCGGATCGGGTAGGAGCCTCACTTGGAGGCTGTCGCCAACGCTCAGGCGTGAGACCGGGGACGATCCACCCGTGACCAGCATGCGAGAGGAGCGCCCGGCGAACGTGGTTGCGGTGTTGCCTCCAGCAAGACTGATCGTTAGCTGGTACCGGTCACCTGCTCGACCCTTGGCGACCAGCTTGCCGTCGGAATCGAGAACGGGGGTGTATGCCGGACACTTACGGGTCTTCAAGATGTACGGCGCCAGTCGATGCTGATGGAAGTTGAACATGCCAGTGATGCTCGGGATGTTCGGGTCGTACGTGGGCAGGTGGTGCAGGCGGAATGCATCCTCAGTAAATCTGACCATCGAGCTGAAATCGTACGTGGTGTGGTTGATCGAGTGAGCGCGAGCGTAGGGGGAGATGACAATGGTGGGGACACGCGGCCCGAAGGCGATGTTGTTTACGACCGGGGGGGCGATGTGGTCGTAGAACCCACCGAAGTCATCCCACGTCAGGACGATTGCCGTGGACTTCCAGAACTTGCTGTGCATAATCGCGTTGATTTGCTGGACGGTCCAGTTCTCGCCCTGACAGATACTGGCAGGTGGATGGTCACTCTGAGCTAGGTTCGTGGTCAGCCAGGTAATGTTTGCCAGTTTTCCGTGGTGGACATCTGACGCGAATTGGGTGTCGGGGATGTTCGCCTGAGCCCAGTACTTGCTGTACCGGATATGCTTGATCGCATCGTAGGCGGCCCACACGTATCCGAAGGTGCCCAAGGGCGACGAGTAGTAACGCCACGAGACGCCTGACTGGTTGGCCTCATCGGCAAGGGTGGTGAAGTTGAAGCACGGTGCGGGATGCGTTATCCGGCCAGTGCTGGATTTCACGGTCACAGTAGCACTCGCCCCAGCGTCGCAACCCCACGAACGAATGGTCTGACCGTGAGGGTTATCAACGGCACCGGCTGATTGATCGCCGATGGTTACCAAGTGGTTGGGGAAGCTAGGGCCCATGATGGTCGAGAAGAAATGATCGGCAAGAGCAAAATGGCCGGCGTATGCCCAGTAATTTGGAATCTGGCTTTGAGTATATGCGGCATCAGAGTAGTCGTGTCCGAACTGAATAGCCCCTTGGAGCCGGTAGAAGTCATTCATTCGGCCGCCGTTTACTGCCGTGGGAGCGGCCCCGCCACCATGAGCTATATCGTAGGGAAGGTGATCTGGAAGCTTACCAAGTTTGATACGCTTCTTCCCCTTCATGGCGTATTTGGTACCGTCCGCACCGGGGAATCGAGCGAACAGATTATCGAACGAGTGGTTTTCCTTGACGATGAAGACGATGTGTTTGATCGGACAGTGGGCGGAGCCGCCACACACCAGCCGGGAGTCAGCAGGGGTGGGAAGAGCGTTGTATGTCACCTGCGGGTGAGCAGGCGACGGGTCGGCGGAGGTCGCCCCGGCACCCAGACCTGGGACCACCATCGCCAGCCCGAGCCCGGTCGCGGCAATGACTGACATGGGCAGGGCGAAGCGTCTCAATGAACGATGCATGGCAAACCTCACGAAAAGTCACCAGGTAGTTACCCCGGCACAACTTCAGCGTATGGACCTGGTCTGAATGGTTTGTGAGGTTTATCTTAATTAGTACTTAAAACGCCACGTAACGGGGAAAGACTGCTACATGCAGGACGGATCTGGCGAGTCGGGCAGCTAGCCCTGCATGGCGTGAGCTGCATCGACGGCGGCTTGGATCGTCTCGTCAATATCGGCGTCGGAGTGAGCCGTGCAGATGTAGAAACACTCCAGAGGATCGGGGTGTATATATACGCCGCGGTCCTGGAGGTGCCCCTGGAACTCGCTAAAGCTGCTCCATGTCGACGTGTCGTACGGCGGAGCGGTAGTTCGTGATTGTCTCGACGCCGTCGGTAAAGTACAGCTGCAACAAGGGGCCCACGCCCTGACAAACCGCATTGAAGCCCGCCTCCCGGACCGCCTTTTCCAACCCGGTCCTCAGCTGTTCGCCGTGCCTCCACATGGTGTCGAAGAGCGAGGGATCTCCTCGCATGATCTCGAGCGTGCGTCTGGCCGCTGCCATCGCGACAGGGTGCGCGTTGTAGGTTCCACCATGCATGACCTCGTTGCGGGCTTCCATATCCATAACTTTGCGGGACCCGCCGAAGGCAGCAACGGGGTATCCCGCCCCCAGAGCCTTGGCCCAGGTAAACAGATCGGGCGTAACACCGGTATAGGCTGCAGCGCCGCCGATGCCGAGCCTGAAACCCGTCTTGACTTCGTCAAAGATGAGAAGTGCTCCGTTTTTCGTGGCCAGCTCTCGCAGGCCCTCCAGGTATCCCGGATGAGGAGGGATCACGCCGCAGTTGCACATGATGGGCTCAGTGAGAATCGCCGCGATCTCGTCCGGATGTTCGACAAAAGCTCGCTCCACTTGACTGAGGTCATTCCACTGCAGAGGTATAAAGAGGTCAGCAGCTACCTGGGGAGTTCCTTTCGAGCCGGGAACGGGACGGGGCCGTTCGTCGGGGCCGGCTACATCGAGACTGGGATAACAGCTCACGAAGACCGTGTCGGTCCATCCGTTGTACTGTCCCTCGAAGTTAACGATCTTGTCACGTCCCGTATAGGCACGGGCAAGCCGGAGAGCAGCGCTGACGGCATCCGTACCCGTAGTGCCATAGCGCACGAGATCAACCCCGGGTACGTTGTCGACGATCATTTCCGCGACGTCGGCCTCCAGGTCGTAAGGGAAGGTGAACTGGATGCCTCTCGTGGTGATGACGTCAATCACTTCCTGGGTAACCTCGACCGGCTTATGACCGAAGATCAGGGGCCCGTAACCGAGCGAGTAGTCGATAAAGCTGTTGCCGTCGACATCCCAAAATCGAGACCCTTCGCCATAGGCAAAGCACATCTCGAGGCCATTCTTTAGGCGGACGTAGTTGCTCTCCCCGCCGGCTACGGTGCTGGCTATGCGTTGAAACAGCTGTTGAGATTTGTCGAGAGAGATGGTGGTGCGGGCAGTCACGTGGGCCAATGGAGCCTCCTTAGGGCAATCGAGAAACGGAGCACGTCACGAGAACTTGGCCATAACGTGCTTGATCTGCGTGTAGTCTTCGAGTGAGTATTTCGACATATCCTTGCCGTAGCCCGACTGCTTATACCCGCCGTGGGGCATTTCTGAGGCGAGCACGACGTGGTCGTTAATCCACACGGTTCCGAACTTGAGGTTACGGGCAGCACTGAGGGCCCGCTTCACATTGGAGGTCCAGACCCCGGCAGCTAGGCCGTAGGGAACATCGTTGGCCCAGGCAATGGCCTCTTCATCATCAGTAAAGCGCTGAACGCTAACCACGGGCCCAAAGACCTCGCGCTGGACGATTTCAGACTGCTGATCGACATCAGCGACGATGCTAGGACGGTAGAAGAAGCCTTTGCCACCTTCTCGATCACCGCCGACTACCATGGTCGCGCCCCCGGCTCGGGCACGGTCGACGAATCCGCTGACGCGTTCCAGCTGCTGCTGCGACACCATTGGTCCCATGTCGAGCTCGTCATCGGTAGCGGGATCACCTACCTTGATCGACTCGACGGCAGACTTGAGCCGCATCAGAAACTCATCATAGGCGACGTCACGGACGAGCACGCGGCAGGCGGCCGTACAATCCTGCCCGCTGTTGTAGAACCCCCCAACCTTGATCGCCTCGGCGACGGCCTCCATGTCGGCGTCGTCGAGCACGATGACCGGCGCCTTGCCTCCCAGCTCGAGATGGACGCGTTTGAGGGTAGCGGCCGCGGTGCGAGCGATCTCCTTTCCCGTGGCGACGTCGCCGGTCAGCGACACCATGTTGACGTCGGGGTGAGCGACCAGACTAGAACCGACCGGCTCGCCATCGCCGGTTATCACGTTGAGAACTCCGGGCGGGAGAATTTCGGCGGCCAGCTCCGCCAGGCGCAGGGCGCTCAAGGGAGTGAGCTCGGACGGCTTGAGTACCACGGTATTGCCGGCCGCTAGCGCAGGGCCGATCTTCCACACGGCCATCATAAGGGGGTAGTTCCAGGGGGCAATGGAGGCGACGACGCCGAGAGGCTCGCGGCGAATCATGCTGGTGTAGCCGGAGAGGTACTCACCAGCCGAGGCACCCTCCAAGACCCGAGCGGCACCGGCAAAGAACCGAAGATTGTCCACCGAGAACTCGACGTCCGCATCGGAGACGGCCTTGGGCTTGCCTACGTTGTCCGACTCAAGCTTCGCAAACTCGTCGCCATGATCTTCGATGGTCTGAGCAAGCTTCCAGAGGGCGACGCTGCGCTCGCCGGGTGTTGTGCCGAACCAGACGTCATCGAAGGCGCGTCGCGCCGCCTCAACTGCTCGCCCGACGTCTTCGACCGTGCCTCGGGGAACCTCGGCGATCACCTCGCCGGTCGCGGGGTTGATTACGGGTTGGGTTTGGCCACCGGCAGAATCCTGCCACTCTCCGTCAATGAATATCTTATGCCGTTCTACGGTCTTAGTCATGAGCCCTCCTCGGAGATCGATCTTAATAAGGGTGCAACTATTCAGCCGGCATCGGAGCAGGTTGGGCGGGCTCCGGGGGGCGCGCCGACTCGGTTCCTTGACTGTAGAACCTCGGGTTATGGATCCAGGACCAGATCAAAAGCGGAATGCCGATGATGATGGCTCCCACCCCGGTCCAGAACTGGGCCACGGTCAAGCCCTTGGCTGCCTGGTAAAAGATGTAGAAGAATCCGAGTCCGCCAAGAAACGGGAAGACGCCCGCGAAGATGAAGTTGGACCAACTCTCGAACAAGAGGTGGCGGTAGTACCAAGCGGCCGCGATCCCCGTCAGACCATACTGAAAGGCGATCAGGAGCCCGAGCGCCAGGATTGCATTGTTGATGGCATTGCCGAGCCCGCCGGACGCGTACACAGATACGACGTAGGCGATGATCGAGACTATTCCCATCACGAGGCTCGATACCCATGGCGTGAGGTAGGTGGGGTGCACCCGAGCGAAGATTTTGGGGATTATGCGGTCGCGGGCCATCGAGAACGTCACCCGGGACGTGGGCAGAATCGTGGTTTGCGTTGACGACGCGGCTGAAGACACCACAGCGAGAACCATAAGGTACCAGAGCTTGTTGCCACCGGCAAGGGATTGGGCCATGTAGGTCAAGACATCGCCCGGGTTCTTGTTCTGGATGGCGGCGTTGGGCAGGTACATCACGACTGCCGAGGTTGCAAACACGTAGATTATCAGCAGCACGAAGGTGCTGTAGACCATAGCTAGGCCGGGCACGTTCGTTGAATCCTCGGTTTCTTCGTTCACGTTGCCGGCCGAGTCCCAGCCCCAATAGATAAAAACACCGGCAAGCACAGCGGCCAACAAGGCCGGTCCACCACCAGGGGTTTGCCACGGAACCAACCAGCTCCAGGAGAAAACATGAGAGCCCTTCGGGTGGTTGGCGTAGACCTCGACAATTGCCCAGACCGCGAAGCCCATGACGACTACGTATTCCGCCGCCAAAAGGGCCCACTGCATCTTTGCCGATAGGCGAATGCCTCGAATCACGACCCATGTGAGAACCGCTATCCACAAGATCCCGACGGCGGTCGACAGGGAGAAGTCAAACCAGATGATGTGCACCGAATTGTCGGACAGACCAAACAGGGTGAGGGTGCTCGAAGCGGCGACCGCTGCCAGCGAGATCATAACGATCACATCGGCAGCAATCACTACCCAGCCAGTGATAAAGCCAAGCGCGGGATGCAGGGCGCGAGCTATCCAGCTGTAAGAGGTGCCGCAGTCCGGAATGCGCCGGTTGAGCCAGTAGAAGCCGACGGCGACGCCCAGCATCGGCAGGAATGCCACTATCATCGCACTGGGCGACCATAGTCCGGCGGCCGCCGCGAGAATCGCAAGTGTGGCCGTCAAGCTGTAAGCAGGAGCAGTGCTCGCAACGCCGATCACCGTGCCGTCAACGATGTTGAGGGCACCAGCCATAAGCTTTTCGTCGGCACGATGCTCGGCTGCAGCGAGGGCGTCAGTAGTTATCTCATGGGGCATATATCTCCTCCTTCGATCCATCTCGTGATTGATGCTTTCCGGATCGCAACGGACCGCTGTGATCGCGAAGCTGCGCCATACGCCAACCCCCAAGGTTCATCTTGTACACACGCAGAAGCATGAAGGTCTCGGTGCGCCGCACCCCCGAAATGGGATGCAGCTTCTCGGTGAGAAATCGCACGAATTCAGCGTGATTTGGAGTGATGACCTCCACGATCAGGTCGAAGGATCCCGTAGACATCACGGCGTAGCTCACCTCGGGGAAGGCGGCAATCTCAGCAGCGATGGCATCGATTCCGCGGTCACCGTTTATATCGATATTGATTCCAATCATGGCCATGGTGCTGAAACCGATGCGAAAAGGGTCAGCCACGGCGACGACCTGCAGCACACCGCAGCTCACGAGGCGGTGATAGCGCTGACGGACCGTGCCTTCCGATACGGACAGACGGTGGGCGACCTCCGAGAATGGAAGGCGGCCATCCGGCTGCAGCTGGGCGATGATCTGTCGATCTAGGTCGTCGACTTTCGGGTCGCTGCTTCCGTTACAGTCATTTGGCTTGGGCATTTCTACGAAATCCGTAAACTCTGTATCCCGTCACTACGTATTTCATATCATACTGGAAGTAGCCACGCCAGCAGCGCAGTACTGTCCGGCGCAGTAGCAGCTGCCCTAAGCCATCTCCCAACAGACATCAAAGACCACGCGGCATAAGGAGGACTCCAAATGGATACCGTGACGACGTCGGTTGCAGGTGAATGGATCGAACGGCGAAACAGAGCCGTGCCCCGAGGACTCGCGACATATGCCAACAGCGTGGTTGTGGACCGAGCACACGGCGCCGAAGTCTGGGACGTGGAAGGCAGGCGTTACATCGATTTTGCCGGGGGCATCGGCACTCTCAACGCCGGCCACACGCCCGACGCGGTGGTCAACGCGATCCAGGGGCAGGCAGAGAAGCTCATTCACATGTGTTTCAGCGTGGCCTGCTATCCCGGCTATATCGAGCTTGCCGAACGACTTTGCGATCTGATGCCCGGACACTTCGAGAAGAAAGCGCTGCTCCTCAACAGCGGAGCGGAAGCAATCGAGAATGCCGTCAAGTTTGCACGAGCGGCCACCGGTCGAACCGGAGTCATATCCTTTGAGAACGGCTTTCACGGTCGCACAATGATGGCTCTGTCTTTGACGGGAAAGGAACGGCCCTATAAAGCTGGATTCGGTCCGTTCGCGCCGGACGTGTATCATGCTCGATTCCCGTACCGATACCGGTGTGAGTGTACAGCTGAACCGAAAGCATGCGTGGTCGAGAACGGCGGCGACCTCGAGAGGATCTTTGCCACCGAAGTCGCGCCGGAGTCCGTGGCCGCCATCGTCGTCGAACCTGTCCAAGGAGAAGGAGGCTTCGTCGTCGCGCCTCCCGGCTGGCTCAGATTGCTGAGAGAGGTCTGTGACCAGCACGGGATCTTGCTTATAGCCGACGAAGTGCAGACCGGGTTTGGCCGGACGGGCAAGATGCTGGCCGTAGAGCACAGCGGTATCGAACCGGATCTGGTAGTCGTCGCAAAGTCTCTGGCGGGAGGGCTTCCGCTTTCAGCCGTCATCGGGAGAGCGGAAATCATGGACGCTCCGGAGCCCGGAGGAGTTGGGGGAACGTATGCGGGAAACCCGATCGCATGCGCGGCCGCGCTCGCGGTTCTCGATCTCTTCAAGCACGAGGGGCTAGTTGAAAGAGGCAGGCGAGTGGGCGAGATCGTCAGCGCTCGATTCAACTCCATGAAGGACCGGTACGATCTGATTGGCGATGTCCGAGGACTCGGAGCGATGCAAGCGATGGAGCTGGTTCTGGATCGCGTCGACAAGATCCCGGCGCCCGAGCACACATCGGCCATCATGCATGCATGTCACGATCACGGACTCATCGTGATCAAGGCGGGGCTCTACGACAACGTGATCCGAATTCTGGCGCCGCTAACGATTGGAGACGACCTTCTTAACGAGGGGCTGGACATCCTCGAGGAGAGCTTCAGCACGGCCGGGTAGAGGCCGGCATGACGCTTTAGTCAAAGACAGGTGCCGAAGGAAGCGAGGTCGTTGGCATGACCCTTGCATGAGAACAAGCGTTCTAGTTTTGCAATGGAGGCTGCAAGGTGTCGACTACTAAGCAAGCTGATGCACACGTAAGAGACCGGGGAGAACACCAGGTCTCCGCTCTTAGCGATTCACCCATGATGGCCAGACTAGTGAAAGCGCTGGAGGAGGGTCGCGACATCGGCCACTATGGCAGGCTCACGTTTGCCATGGTGGCACAGTGGTTCATGGAAGTCGACGAGATCGTCGACCTTCTTACGCAGGATCGTGATTTTGATGAAGGCGAGGCACGTGCGCTCGTGGCTGAGGTTCGCGGTCACGGATACAACCCGCCGAAGAGAGAGCAAATACTTCGCTGGCAATCGCAGCAGGAGTTTCAGATATGCCAGGAAATCGACGACCCAAACGGCTGCAACGTGTACAAGGAGCTGAAGTTCCCCGATCAAGTGTACGAGAACATTGAAGAGTTCTGGGAAGAGAGAAGCTCATAACTGATAGCTTGTCGTATGAGAGCCGCGGTACTGCACGAACAGGCTCCGATCTCCGACAGCCCTCTTCGGATTGAGGAAGTCGATCGGCCCGTTCCTGTAAATGGAGAGGTGTTGGTGGAGGTTGAGGCTTGTGGTGTTTGCCGGACCGACCTTCACGTAGTCGAGGGAGATCTTCCACCGGTCAAATTGCCCGTGATACCCGGTCACCAGATAGTTGGACGGGTAGTAGACCGGGCCGAGAGCGCCGAACGGTTTGCAATCGGCGACCGAGTGGGCATCGCCTGGCTGAGACACGTGGACGGGACGTGTCGATTCTGCCAGAGGGGCAGCGAGAATCTCTGTCCCAACGCGCGATTCACGGGATATATGGCCGATGGCGGTTATGCGGAATACGCGGTTATCGGACAAGACTTCGCCTATGCGCTCCCCGAAGATCTCGAGGCCATGGCTGTTGCTCCGTTGTTGTGCGCGGGGATCATTGGATATCGCGCGCTGAAACGGACCGATATCCAGCCTGGACAGCGCCTTGGGATCTTCGGATTCGGAGCGTCAGCTCACGTGACCATCCAAGTTGCATTGCATTGGGGATGCACGGTTTACGTGTCGACACGAGACGAGAAGCACCGGGAACTGGCTCGCGAGCTCGGCGCATCATGGGTGGGCGGCACAGCAGAGCGCCCACCGGAACTCCTGGACGCAGCGATCCTCTTCGCTCCGGTGGGAGACCTGGTCCCAGTGGCATTGGAGGCGCTCGACCGTGGCGGCACGCTGGCGGTCGCGGGTATCTACCTGACGGACATTCCGGCGCTAAACTACGAACGCGATCTGTTCTATGAACGGAGCGTCCGGAGTGTAACGGCGAACACGAGGAGTGACGGCCGGGAGCTACTCCAGCTAGCCGCGACCATTCCAATTCACTCCCGCACCGAGGGCTTTCCTCTCGATCAAGCGAACGAGGCGCTTCGCCGTCTCAAGGACGACCGAATAAACGGCGCCGCCGTCATCGTGCTGTGACGCATCACTTCCGTGACACGCAGGAAAACAGGGTAGGCGGACCTACCTGGTCAATCTAGCCCCCGAACGCCCGGGCGACCTTCAGGAAGCGTTCGGTGGCTTCTATGTGGCGGATTACGGAATCTAGGCCGGCGCCCATGGTGACCACGGACACGTACCGAGCATCAAGATCGCGCCAGCCTTCGAGCTCGCGCTTCCAGCGCTCGGGGTCGCCATCGCCATATGAGATCCGCGCTTCGATGCCTACTTCAGCGGGGTCACGACCGGCCTCGACGACGTACTGGCGAAATCGGCGCACGACCTCTCGACCTGATTCGTCCGGCCGCACCTGTGGAAACCAACCGTCTCCGAGGCGAGCGGCTCTGCGGATCGCTCGATCGGAAGACGCGCCTATCCACACCGGGATAGGCCGCTGAACCGGCAAGGGGTTGATACCGGCAGCTTCGATATGGTGCCACTGACCATGAAAGGTGGTGACCGGCTCCGTCCACAGCCGCCGCATCACCTCGATCTGCTCTTCCATCCGACGTCCCCGGTTGGAAAAGTCCTCGTTGAGAGCCTGGTATTCGACGTCGTTCCATCCCAGGCCGACGCCCAGCCGCAGCCTACCCTCACTCAAGACGTCGATTTCCGTGGCCTGCTTCGCGGCGAGCACGGTCTGGCGCTGGGGGAGGATCAGTATGCTGGTAACAAGCTGCAACTGACGCGTGAGGGCGGCGAGAAACCCATACAACACCAGGACCTCGTGGAACATCGAACCGCTGGTGTACGGGCCCCTCCAATCGGGCCGCGAGGAGGTATCGGCGCCGATTACGTGGTCGTAGATGCTCAGATGGTGGTAGCCTTCGCGCTCGACGGCTCCCACGAAATCGCGCACACCTTGGGGCTGGGAACCGATTTCCAGTTGTGGGAACACCACTCCAAATCTCATAGCTACCTCCTGACAGATACTTCAGCCTATCGCCTTGGGGCCATTTTGGCGGAAGCGAACTAGTCGCAAAGGGAGGCATGATCGAACAGTTAAGCGACACGGGAGACATCGGAACTCCGTCAAAATAGGGCTCGGAGAGCCGATTCCTCAGGTCTTGACCCGAGGATCAAGGGCAAAGGGGAGGGCTAGGATGGAGTGAATGATTATGAAATTGGGGGCAACCTGCACGATGGAGCTATCTGCCGGTAAAGTGACGAACATGAAGCGTGTGGCGGACGATCGCGGGGTTATCGCGGCGGCGGCCATGGACCAGCGCGGATCGCTGAAGAAGGCTCTGGCCGCTGCCCGAGACGGCAGGGAGGTAACGTCGCACGATATGGAAGAGTTTAAGGCACTCGTGACCGAGGTGCTGACGCCTCACGCCAGTGCCATCCTCCTCGATCCGGAATTTGGCCTTCCGGCCTCGAGGCGGCGTTCCAAGAACGCCGGATTGCTCCTGGCCTACGAGGAATCGGGATATGACAACACGCAGCCGGGACGTCTACCCGATCTACTTCCACACGAGTCTGTCTACCGTCTTAAGGGCGACGGCGCTGACGCCGTGAAGGTCTTGATCTACTACACGCCCCATGACACCCAGGCGGTCAACGACATCAAGCACTCGTTCATTGAGCGTATCGGAGACGAGTGTCGGGCGAACGAGATACCGTTCTTCCTGGAGTTCGTCGGGTATGATCCCGAGGGCGGCGACGAGAAGGGATTGGAGTATGCTCGGAAGAAGCCCGAGGTCGTCAAGGCGAGCATGGCCGAGTTCACGAAAGACAGGTATCACGTCGACGTGTTGAAGGTCGAGGTACCGATCAATCTGAAGTTCGTGGAGGGAACAAAAGCCTTCTCTGGTACCGCAGCCTATTCCCGAAGCGAGGCGATGCAGCACTTTAGGGCGGCAGCCGACGTAGCCACAAAGCCCTTTATCTATCTCAGTGCTGGGGTAAGCAACGACGAGTTCACGGAGTCGCTTGAACTGGCGGCGGAGGCGGGCACGAAGTTTTCGGGCGTGTTGTGTGGACGAGCGACGTGGAAAGACGGCATCGCGGTGTTCGCGAAAGACGGCGCCGACGCATTCCGCAGGTGGCTCGACACAGAAGGCGTTAAAAACATTGAGGCGGTCAATCGGCGCCTGCAGGCTGCCGTTCCCTGGTTCACGGCGTATGGGGCATCTCGTCCCGACGAGCTACTTTCGGCAAGCCGTGAAGCTGTAGCGGTTTCGTAGTCTCTGATAGAGAGGCGGTCCAATGCGGGCCGCCTCGCGTGGGACTCGTTTTAGATCTTCGCCGCTCCCGCCTTGCATCTGAGGAAGTGTGATCGGCCTGATTGTGATGGCGACATCGAAACATCGTACTTCTCCTGAGCTCGATAGGAAGTCATCATGTCGTACGTCGTAACGGTAAAGCCTGGCGATCGAGTCAAGCTGCGAGACATCGACCCCGGGGGCACACATGGAACCACTCGGGACGCGGCGGAGAATCAGCAGCCGATGCTCGAGGCACGGCTCACCCGCTTTCAGGAGACGCTGTATGCGGCGGGTCACGGAAGCGTCCTGATAGTTTTGCAGGGTCTCGACACGGCTGGGAAGGACGGTACGATCAAACATGTGTTTGCCCCTTTTAATCCGGCCGGGTGTCGTGTGGAATCCTTCAAGACTCCGACTCCCGAAGAGCGGTCACACGACTTCTTGTGGCGGGCACATCGGGTGACACCAGGCACTGGTATGGTCAGTATCTTCAATCGTTCGTACTATGAGGACGTGTTGATTGTCAGGGTGCATCACCTGACGCCGAAGCACGTGTGGGAGCAACGGTTTGCGAGAATCAACGAGTTCGAAGCGCTGCTAACGGAAAACGGCACGAACATTCTCAAATTCTTCCTGTACATCTCTAAGAAGGAGCAGCGGGAACGTCTAATCTCGCGTGTCGAGGACCCGGATAAAGCCTGGAAGCTATCCGCATCAGACTGGGAAGAACACGATCTCTATGACGACTACGTCACGGCGTACGAAGACGCAATAGAGCGCTGCTCGACGACGGCTGCCCCATGGCACATCGTCACTGCCAATCACAAGTGGTTCAGGAACTTCGCGGTGGCTCGCACGATCGTCGACTCGTTGGAGCCGCAGGTCTCACTGTGGGCGCGCGAACTGAAAGAGCGCGGCAAGGAGAACCTCAAGGCGGTCGAACCCGAGCTCAAGCGTCGCAACTTGAAACTCGTGTCGCGTGAGGATCACGAGCATAAATGATGTCGAAGTTGAGCTGTCGTGTCAACATGCGGACGCCGTACTTGTGAAAGGGACGCCGGGTTACATGGGGAGCGGTGGGCGGCCAAGGGCCGACCAGGATGCATGCACGGGGATGAACAAAGCGACGGACTCTACCAGTAGCAGCAGGACTGAGGCTGAGGTTTCTTTCAGCGTGACAAGCATAATTCGCTCCCCATGTCATCGCGTTGTTTGTTATCGACGAGGACAAGGTATTACGTGATGAGTCCACGCTTCGTCCGAATCGCGTCGCATTAGCGTCTGCAAAAGAATTCCTCTAATCTGAAGGCAGCCGCGACTTACTCAAAAAGCCCTCATCGACCCACTCAGGCCTTAGAAGTTCGGCATTTACCTAACCAAGAACCTGGCCTAGAAGCATCAGATTGGGGGCCATGGATTAAAGGATGGACACTCCATTACGGCCGTTCCAACCCACTACCATTCGGGTGCTGGTGCTTGGAAGTTTTGAAGTCGAGGTCGACGGGGTTCAGCTAGATACATCGAGATGGCCACGAAGAGCGGGCAGCCTCTTGCGCATGCTGGCCGTTGCGCCCGGCCGGCGTCGGTTGCGCGATGAGGTGATCGACATCTTCTGGCCGGATGCTCCACCCGAAACCGGCGCAAGCAACCTACGCAGTACCGTTCAGCTGCTGCGGCGGTCGCTGGGTGGACAAGACCCGTCGCCGATACAATCCGAACGTGGCTGGCTTGCCCTAAACCCTGAAGACACCTGGGACATCGATTTTGAGAACCTTGAACAGCTTGCACGCGAGGTGGCGGGAGATCGAATCGATCTGAGCTCTCTCGACGCTCAGAGCGGCGTGTATCGGGGTGAGCCGCTATCAGAGGACCGGTACGAGGATTGGGCTGTGCCCATCCGGGAGGCGATTCAGAGAGACTGGCAACGAGTGTGTACGACAGCAGCAGACCTCAACCGGCAGAGAGGGTCGCTTGAAGGGGCCGAACGCTGGCTCACGCGGCAGCTCGAAAGCGACCCATTGGACGAGCAGGGCCTTCAGTCGCTACTCGAGGTTATGGCGGCTCAGGGCCAGCGCACCGAGGCGCTGCGGGCGTTTCGGCGGTTCGAAGAACGACTGCGAGCCGAGCTGGAAGTCGAGCCGGCGCCCGAGACGTTCGAGCTGGTAGAGCGACTGAAACGGGAGAGACCGCCGTCGGGCAAACCTCGCCGGCAGGTAATTCAATCTCCAGGCTTAATCGAAGTGGTGCCTCGATACCCTCTGCCGGCGCCGCAGCCGTATGTTGGGCGCGAGGACGAGCTGCTGGAGGTACTGGCTGAGCTGGAAGGCGAGGCCGAGAATGGCGCATCGTTGGTACTCATCGAAGCCGAGGCCGGCATGGGCAAGACCAGGCTGCTGGCCGAGGTAGCCTCCCGCGCAAGGGCAATACAGCCCACTGGCGCCATCACCCTGGCCGGCGGCTGTTACGAACAGGAAGGACGGCTGCCCTACGGACCTATTCGAGACGCGCTGGCCGACTACGTACGGATGCAACCTGAATCTATTCTCCAGAGTCAGCTGGGCGATCTGACCGCTGAGCTAAGCCGCGTGCTCCCCGAGCTATATGCCCGGCTTCCGGGGGCCGGCCCTGGTGCGCAGGGACCGGCGATAGACTCCGAGAGCCAGCGCCTGCGGCTTTTCTGGGCCATAGGTCAGGCATTTTCAAGAATGCGGACTAGCCGGCAATTGGTTCTGATCCTTGACGACCTGCATTGGGCCGACGACTCGACCTTGCAATTGCTGCATTTCATGGTTCGTCAAACGGTTAGCGCTTCCGGAGAAGGCCGCTTGCTGATGGTTGGCGCATACCGACCAGAGGAGATAAGCCCGGCATCGCTGCTCAATCACTTGAGAAGCGAGTCCAGGGCCGGCGGTCCGTTTGGCAGCCGTATCAGGATGATCCGCCTGAATGGGCTCGAGGAGGACCAGCTGAATGTCCTCTTGAGTGCCCAAGCTGGGTCGGCTTGCTCCCCGCAGCTCCTACTTCAGATCAACGAACGAACCCAGGGCAATCCATTCTTCGCCCAACAGATGGTCGCGGTTTTGAGAAATGAGTCGGCGCTGCGGGACGGAGCCGGAGGCCTACAGCTCGAGACGACCAGAGACCCCGAGCTGCCGCAAGCCGTACGGGAAGCGATCACGCGGCGATTCCGACACCTGACGGGTGAGCGACGCGAGGTACTGGCTCTGAGCGCTTTTCTCGGCCGGGAATTTTCCTATCCTTCATTGGAGAGGGCATGGGAAGGCGACGAAGAAACGCTCCTAGGTACCCTTGATTACGCTCTCGAGGCAGCGCTTATCCAGGAGACACCGACGGGGTACGCGTTTCGTCACCCACTCCTGCACGAGGTTTTGCGCGAGAGCACGTCAGGCGCGCGACGAGCAGCTCTTCACCGCAAAGTCGCCCTCGCGTTAGAAGAGTCGTACGGGCAGGAGGCCGGACGGCACGCATCCGAAATCGCTCAGCACTTCGTACTCGCCGGACCCACGTACCGCGACAGGGCGATACCGTACCTTGTGCAGGCAGGGGACACCTCCGCTCAAGCATTTGCCTGGCACGAGTCACTGCCGTACTACAGACAGGCGCTCGATCTCGCCGTGCAATCCGCACAGTCCGGGCAGAGATGGCCGGCGGCCCTTCACGAAAAGATGGGCGATGTCTTCATGGCTCAGGCAGAGTACAGGCTCGCGCAGGCCGAATTCGCCGCCGCCCGGCAAGAACCACCGAATGAGCGCCAGCTGGTCGAGCTGTGGAGAAAAGAGGGAGTTGCACTCGAGAGGTGCGGAGAATACCAGCACGCGCTGGCCGCGTTCGACGAGGCCGAGTCTGCAGCATTGAAACTTGACGACTCAGCGCAGGAAGTCGTCCCCTCCATTCAGCTGTCGCGGGCTGAAGTGCATCTTAGGCTCGGAGACTGGAGGACCGGCGACGCGATAGCATCCAACGTGCTCCACCTCGTGGAAGATACCAAGACGGCCACGACCGCTCAGGCATATCATGTCCTGGCCACGGCTGCCGGACAGAAGGGCGAACTCATTGAGGCTCACCAGCTGCACGTTCGCAGCCTCGATGTGAGCCAGGAAATCGGCGACGCTCATGGGGTTGCCCGAGCGTGGAGCGAGCTAGCCAATCTCGCGGCTCTGCAAGGGGATTTGAAGCGCGTTGAGCAGTGCTATCGAGAGGCATTGCTGGTACTGGAACGAATTGGGGACCAGGAGGGCATTGCTGCCAACTGGAGTGTGCTCGGGAACGCGGCGGGCGTGCGCGGCAGCTACGTAGAAGCCGAGGAATACCTTCACCGCAGCTTGGAGATCAGACAACGAATCGGGGACCCGGGTAGGATCGCCGATTGCTGGAACAGCCTCGGAATGGTGGCGGCGCGACGCGGGGATTTGCTCGAGGCTGAGCACCGGCTACAGCAGGGGTTAAGCGGGCCGGGTCAGGTGGCGGAACAGAGCAGGGCAGGTACCTGGGGGACTCAAGGTTTGGTGGCCTTCGGAAAGGGCGAGTACCGGAGGGCCGACAGTTTGTACCGCAAGAGCCTGGAGGTCCAGAAGGAGAGTGGGGACGTCTACGGATACTCGATGGGTCTCGTGGGGCTTGGATTCGTTTTTCAGTACCGTGGCGAGCTTGACCGGGCCGAGGAACTATTCGAGCAGAGCCTCGAGATTCAAGAGAAACTCGGGGGTCGATTGTGGGCGGCGTATGCCACCTATGGTCTGGGCGAAGTAGCGGCAGAACGGGGAGATCTGAAGCCAGCTATGCAATTGTGCCGCGCAGCGCGCCGGATGGCGAGGCAGCTCGACCTCCAGGACCTCGAGTCACTGGCGGCCCTGGCCCAGTCGAGGGTATTCCTGCGGGTGGGACGCAGCCGCGCTCCCGGCACACTCATCGAACGCGCGAAAGACATGGCTCAGGAAATCAAAGCTACCAAGACGTCGGCCGAGGCAGCGCTGGCGATGGCCGAGTTTCGCTATATCCAGGGAGATCTCGGGGAGGCTCGAGAGGCAGCCGAAGAGGCCATCGCGATCGCACACGACAGTTTGCTGCGTCGAGAAGAGGGAATCGCGCGCCGGACGCTGGCTAAGATACAGATGTCGGAAGGTTTGCGGGAGGAAAGCCTGGAAAACCTGCAGCGAAGCCGCGGATTGCTGCAAGAGATCGAGGCCCGGTTAGAGCTGGCGCGCACGGAAGTTGCGCTGGCAGGCGCCATAGAACGGCGTGACGACAACTGGAAAGATATCTCCGAGGACGCCGACCCGGCTGCACTCAGAACGTCGGCGGCAAAGACCTTCGATGAGATTGGCGCGAAGCTCGACCTTGCACAGCTGAACCAAGCCGCCGAAGAACCGGTTGAGGTATCAATGCCCTGAACGGGACTGCAGTCCCGAATCACCAGAAATCAGACAGGAGAAGGACCGTGGCTGTCGAATCAAGCTACACGTTGTCGATCGTGACGGTAGACGTATCGGACTGGGAAGGGATGGTGGACTTCTATCAGGACGTGCTCGGCTTGAATGCGATTGAGTTGGAGCCGGAGCACAGGTACGGTTGGTTGGATGCCGGGACAGTGGTTCTGGCCTTTCGAGGTGTCGACGAGGAACAGGAGAAGTCAGGCACAGGCATCTCGCTGCAGTTTGAAGTCGACGACATCGATACGGCCATAAAAGAGCTGGAGGCAGCAGGCGCCGAATTCTACGACAAGCAGCTGGAGGGCGAGGAGGGGTATAGGATAGCCTACTTTTATGATCCTGAGGGCAACTCATTGGCCGTGTATCACCACGAGCACGAAGACGACAACGGGGAACACGATCACGATCACAGTCACGGTGATGACCACGATCACGGACACCATCATTCGCACTGAGCAGCCGGCGAGATTGGGATGTCCGGCTACAAATCAGCCTTAGATTGCCTCCGACTCCGGTAGGGTCAACGGAAGCCCCGCCTCCCGCCACGCCGTGATACCCCCGTCTACGTTCACCAGGTTGTCAAAACCCGCTCGCTCGAGAAGACTGGCCGCGATGGCGCTCCGGCCGCCAGCCCCACACATCACTGCCGTCAGCCTTCGCCGTGGAACCTCATTGGCTCTTCGGGCCAGATCCCGATACGGAATGAGGGTCGCGCCTTCCACGATCCCGCTGGCCCACTCGCTTGGCTCTCTCACATCCAGGACCGTTACGAGCTGAGGGGCGTCGAGGGCTCGGTGCAAGTCCTGTACAGAGATATGGCCTATCGTGGAAAGCTCCGGTGACGGGAGGTCGGCGATCTCTGACCACCCCTTGACCTCATCAAGCGCCACCACGTGAAGTAACTCCGCGCCCAGCAACGCTTCGGATTCGCCGCTCGCAATAAGGACCAATGGCGTCTCGGAAGACACCACAAACCCCGCTCGCGTGCCAAACTGGGAGCCGGTCACGGGTACGTGCACCGAAGCCTTGACGTGCGATTTCAGATAGTCATCGGTGGGACGTACGTCTAGAAGAACGAGCCCATTCTCTGGCTCCAGGGCTTTCTGACCTGTGAGACGCCTCGGACTCGTTGACTCCGAAAGCAGTGGGCCGCGGTTAATGCTCACGATGCGCGCCATATTGGGAGGTCGCTGCGGCAGGTCCTCGTTCATGTGGTGTACGAAATCGTCCTCGCCTTCGATAGAAAGGGCTGCGTTGAAGCGCTTTTCGAAGCCAATCGTCGTGCTGGAGACATTGCTGCTCACGCGACCGCAGAGCGAGCCGGCAACGTGGCCCGGATATACGGCCGCAAACTCTGGGAGCTGGAGAAGCTTGCGATGCAGGCTGTGGAAGAGGAGGGCGGCACCTTCTCTCCCATCGACAGCCAGGTCGGGACGCGCGACATCACCAACGAATAGGCTGTCGCCGGTCAAGACAATCCACGGCTCAGAGCCACGCGATGAGTCTTCAACGGCTAGGGCGACATGCTCGGGCCGATGGCCGGGAGTGTGGAGAACGTGTAACTTGACATCCTCAAGGTCAATCACATCGCCATCATGAATAGGCTGATGCGGGTAAGCCACACCGGAGTCCTCATGAATGAGGATCCTAGCTCCAACTTCTCGAGCAAGCCGTCCGTGCCCGGACACATGATCGGCATGCGTGTGGGTCTCTATTACCTTGGTGATGCGCAGGTCATGTGCCGACGCGATATCCAGATATGGCTCAATCTCCCAGCGAGGGTCTATCACCACGCATTCATGGTTCTCGGTCGAAGCCACCATGTAGGAAGCGCAGCCCAGGTCCTCGTGAACTATCTGGGTGAAGAACATATGGGTCTCCTGCCTCTATGTTGGACGAGTTAGGAACGGTCCATCCTAGCGCTCCTTCGCAGAGCCGGGCAACGCTAGGGAGTGTATCAGGCTATCCTGATCCGCTCGAGGATGCTATCATTTCCTACAGGTAAACTACCGGTACATGTATCGGGAGTTCTCACACTGGCTTTAGGGCCTTTAGCTGCAGGTCGTTCGCTGGAAGTTCGTCAGGAAACGTAGATCCAGGAGGCAAGGACAATGAAGGTACGATACGCCGTCACGACATCGCTTCTCGCTTTGACGTTGGTGGTGGGCGCCACCGCCGCGCGAGCCCAACCGCCTTCTACAGGAACCGTATCCGTCAACGTCGGGCCGCCAATCCGTGTCATCCCGTCTACGGCTCTCGGACTGAACGCGTCGGCGTACGACGGAAACCTTCTGGACACTACGATCCCCGGGCTCGTACACCGGGCCGGCGTCGCAATCATGCGCTATCCCGGAGGTTCGGAAGCGGATGCATACCATTGGGCCACGAACTCCATCACCCCGGGGCAGGGAGGTTACGCCAATCCCAACGACACCTTCGACAATTTCATGCACGTCGTCACCGAGTCACGGGCTCAGGCGATGATCACGGTCAACTATGGCTCGAACGCAGCGGGGACCGCCGGAGCAGACCCTCAAGAAGCGGCGAGTTGGGTGCAGTACGCCAACGAGGGCGGGCCGAGGTACACAGGGCCGGTACCGAGCTATCCAGGAGCCTCGACCACGGGTCACCGATATGGGGTCAAGTACTGGGAGATCGGCAACGAGCTGTACGGCAATGGGACGTACGGCGCACATTGGGAGACCGACCTACATCCGGACACGGGTCCCGTCGCCTACGGACAGCACGCCGACGAGTTCATAACCGCCATGAAGGCAGTCGATCCGTCGATCAAGGTGGGCGTCGTTCTGACGGCGCCGGGGAACTGGCCCGACGAAGAGACGGGGACGACGCCGGCCTGGAATCCAAACGTCCTGGCCCAGACCTGCGCTCACCTCGACTTTGTGGACGTGCACTGGTATCCGCAGGACCCAGGAAACGAGTCGGACGCGAACCTGCTGAGCAGTCCGGAGATGGGGATTTCGGGTCGAACCGACTCGATACCCACGATGGTGGCACACCTGCGTACTGAGATCAGTCAATCCTGCCCCAAGCGGGCCGGCAAGATTCAGATCATGATTACCGAAACCAATTCCGTTTCCTACAATCCGGGCAAGCAGACAACGAGCCTCGTCAACGCACTGTTTGCAGCGGATAGCTATATGACCTGGCTGGAGAACGGCGTCGACAGCGTGGACTGGTGGCAGCTGCACAACGGGCCCGTAACCGGCACGAACGACAGTTCTTCCCTCTACGGCAGCACCAACTATGGGGACTACGGCGTCCTGTCCAACGGCCAAAGTCCAGAGCCAGCGGCGAACACCCCGTTCCCCACGTATTACGGCCTCCAGATGGTGTCCATGCTGACTCGGTCTAGAGGTATGTTACTGTCTGCTTCGTCCAGCAACGATCTGATCAGCGTACACGCCGTCAGGGAGCCAAACGGTAACCTGGCCATACTGCTGATCAACAAAGATCCGAATAGCGCGCACAAGGTGCACCTGTCTCTGGGCCATTACAGTCCCGCCCGGAATCCCGTTGTTTTCACCTATGGTGAAAGCAGCAGCCACATCACGGCCCAAAGGGAGCATAGTGTGCGGCCGGCTGACGCGGTGAACTTGCAACCGTATTCGCTCACGGTCGTCCTGCTGGGCCCAAAGCACAACCAAAAGTGAGGCTGGATAGGTGGGCTGCGAGCCAGCCCACCTGTCCATTCCCAGAGACGCCCCGGGTTGAAGCGGGACCGCAGCGAACGAGGGAGAGCAGCAGATGGATGATGGGAGCAAGGGCCTCCGTTCGGTTCGTAGTCGTCCAAGCATGCAGGACGTGGCGAGGCGGGCGGGTGTCTCCATGATGACCGTGTCGCGCGTTTTGAATGGGCATCCAGACGTAGCTCCGGCGACGAGGGAGAGCGTTCTGAGCCATGCCGAAGAAATCGGCTACAACATTCGCAGACCCCGGCTCGTGGCCCGCGATCGCACCGGCCTCATCGGGGTCAGTGTGCCATTCATCCGCAGCGAAGGAGACTACTTTGCCGAGATTCTCAGCGGGGCCGCCGATGCACTCGAGCAGCACGAAGCGTACCTGGTGCTGTGTAAAACCCGGCAGGAGCATGATCGAGAGGCCGCCCTCCTGCAGCCGCTGCTGGCCGGCCGGACCGATGGGATCCTTCTTATCGCCCCTTCAGAATCCCCCACGGAGCTCGCGGCTCTTCGGGAAGAGGGCCATTGCTTTGTAGTCATTGATCCTCCGGTGAAGCTCGGCGATGACATCCCAAGCGTCGCCGCCATGAACACAGCGGGAGCGCGTTCCGCCACGGAACATCTGATCCAGCTTGGGCACAAACGCATCGCGGTCATCACCGGGCCGTTGCCCTGGAAAGAGAGCATCGACCGACTTGCCGGCTATCAAGCATCGCTTCTGGCTGCCGGCCTCCCTATCATCCCCGAACTCGTAGTGGACGCAGACTTCACGACGCGTGGTGGTGAGCTGGCCGCAGGGCGGCTGCTGGCGCAGCCGAATCCACCAACAGCCATCTTTGCCTTTAACGACAATATGGCCCTCGGGGCTCTCCACGTGGCTTCAGGCAACGGCATGCGGGTGCCATACGATCTTTCGGTCGTCGGGTTTGATGACGTTGGGATCGCATCCCTAACGATGCCGGCGCTGACAACGGTAAGACAGCCGCTACAAGACATGGGCCGCACGGCGGTTAGCCTGCTCTATCGACTGATCGACGGGGGACCGATCGAGGCCCTGCACATCGAGGTGGCAACCCGGCTCGTCGTTCGAGAGTCAACCGGCAGGGCCCGGGACACCCAAACCGGCATTTAGTCGGGAGTATACGGAACGATTGCGGCCGCAGGCAGGCTCTACCCATCCGGCCATACGCTTGCAGGTAATGGACCGGGTGTAGCAACCACACATCCTCGATAGAGCCGCATGGAGTACGATCGAGTCAGCGGCCCCGAGGCATCTGTCTCGAGGTACGGGTAGAGGACCGATGGTGCCGCATAACGAGGATGACTCAAGGACTTGGGACACTTTTTTCGTCGGTTGATCCGGATGATGAAGCAGCGCCGGCGGCGCCGGCGAGGCTAGTGTGCGGCGTGAAGGATGGTCAGTCAGCGCACTGAGTTTTGTCCTTACCGTGCTCGGGGTCGCGGGCATCGCGGGCAGCGGCTCGCCGGCGATTCATGCAAGTGGAAGGCGGGAGCAGGCGCTGCCGGCTCCCGTTCCGTGTGCGCGCTGTTTCCATCCGCCACCGCAGGTGACCTGGCAGTGGCAGCTGACGGGCGCACTGGATACGCACGTGAAGGCAAAGATCTACGACATCGATCTGTTCTCGAGCTCACGGGCGAATGTGAGCTCGCTGCACCACCTGGGACGGCGAGTGGTCTGTTATATCGACGCCGGATCGTGGGAGAACTGGCGACCGGACAGCGCCAGGTTCCCCAAATCGCTGATTGGCAGGGCACTTCAGGGATGGCCCGGGGAGAGGTGGCTGAACGTGCGGAGGCTGTCGATCCTCGGCTCGATCATGCGCGCTCGCGTGGAGATATGCAAAAGGAAAGGTTTCGATGGCGTCGAATTCGATAATGTCGACGGGTGGCAAAACCTCACCGGTTTTCATATCACCGCCAGAGAGCAGCTTCGCTACAACATCTTTCTGGCCAACCTCGCTCACAGCTTGGGGCTCTCGGTGGCGCTGAAAAATGACCCTGACCAAGTTCGGAAGCTACTCCCGTACTTCGACTGGTCGCTGAACGAGCAGTGTTTTCAGTACGCGGAATGCTACAAGCTGCTGCCGTTTGTTCGGGCCAGGAAGCCGGTACTCGAGGTTGAGTACAGCTTTCCTCTATCGAAGTTCTGTGCCAGATCAAGGAGTCTCGGGTTCAACTCGCTGCGGAAGCATCTGAGGCTGGGGCCGTGGCTTCAGAGATGTGGTCCGATTGTGATAGGGCGTAGGGTTCCGGTAGACGGTTTACGGTAGACGGTAGACGGTCAACGGCGGACGGTTGACGGTTGACGGGAAAGAGTTAGGGTGCTATCGCGCAAAGGTGCCGGCTCGCCGGTGGTGATGACTGTCGATGAGCTCCTTTTACTTTGACCGGCGCGTATCGAATATAGGGTCACGACCCGATGCGGCACCACGTACGGATCGGCGAGACTGACTCGGCATCGCTCTTCGCATCACACGGATCGAGTAGAGCGTGCGGCACGTGTCGTGCGAGGCGAGGACGGAGGTCAGCTATGCCTGGCGAACGAACGTCTTCGACGAAGTTGGTTCGCGCCACGGCCACGGACACCTTGGGTGAATGCTCGTTTGGTTCGCAGCGGGAGCTCACCGCCCAGCAAATGGAGTTTCGATGCGGCTCGTGCACATTCGTGGTGACCACTGCAGCTCCTCAGCGTGAAGTCGCGGATTATATTCGCTCCCGCGAAGATCGCTGGATCGTGATGCTGGTCCGAGACGACGGGAACACGATCGGGCAGGTCGTGGACTAGTTCTCTCGGGTTGGGGAGAGCGGGACAAACAGCGGGTCGACTTGGCTCAGATCGATCCTCCCTAGCCGTACGCTCCGTACAATCGAGTCTATGCCGGTCGGTCCGGCCTGGGCCCTAAGGTCGACACGATTGGGTCTCGATCGGTGGGGCCGCCCTGAGGCCGCTCGCTCGATACAATCGGGTCTAGTTCGGTGGGTCTGGCATAGGCCCTTACGCTCGGTACGGTCGAACCTAGATAGGTCGATCCGAACTGGGCTCTCTACGCTCGATACAATCGGGTCTATGGACGAGCAAGGATCTGAATGAGCTTCATCCAGGTGGCTCGCTTTGACCGCATCACAGACTTTCGGTCTCGAGCGGAGCCATACCTGGCCCGGGACGAGGCGCTTCACAACCTGATGCTCGGCATATTGTCCACCCTTGCGGCGGAGCCGGACGCGTATTCGGATCAGCAACCGTACCTCGCCCTCGCGCTGCATCAGGAACAGGTTGCCGGTGTGTGCATGATGACTCCTCCGTACAACGTCCTCGTTTCGAAGGTCGCGGATCCGGAGGCGATCGACGGCCTGATCGCCGATGTCGCGACCACCGGCATACCAGTTCCCGGCGTCACGGCAGCGGTGCCGTACGCGGAACTATTCGCCGGGGGGTGGATGAAGCACACGGGAAGAGCGATGCGCCGCGGGCTGCAGCAGGGGATCTACCGGCTGCACTCAGTCACGCCTCCAAAGGGCGCTCCGGGAGTCGGACGCCTTGCAACAGTGCATGACCGAGGGCTGTTACTGCATCTGATTGAGGGGTTCATCACCGAAATGTCTCATGGACCGGGCAGGGAGAATGCCGCCCGGGAAGTGGACCGGCGGCTCTCACATTCGAACGCCGGGTACTATATCTGGGAGGTCGAGGACGAGCCGGTGTCGGTCGCGGGATTCGGCGGCTTCACACCGAGCGGGGCGCGCATCGGGCCGGTGTACACGCCAATCAAACTTCGCGGCAACGGATACGCGAGTGCAGTAACGGCGCTCGCCAGTCAGCAACTTCTGGACGCCGGCCGAACATTTTGCTTCCTCTATACCGACCTCTCGAACCCCACGTCCAATAGCATCTACCGAAAGATCGGGTACGAGATGATTGGTGAGTCGGAGGAGTGGCGGATCGTAGACCCTTAGCGGAAAGGGGTCGAAGTCGAAGAGTTACGGGTCACGCCCGGAGGGGTTCTACCACCGCGCCTAGATCTTTCTCGCCCAGTCCCGCTTTGTCCGCTCGTTCCAGAGATTCGACCGCCGCTTCGGCTACCGGCAGATGAAGGGCCTGCTTTTCGGCGAGACCCAGGGCGAGGCTCATATCCTTTTCTGCCAGCTTGACGGTCCACCAGCCGTCGTGATTGCCTTCCAGAATGTCGTCGAAGCGAACTACTACTCCCGGAGCTATCGCGGGACTCTGCTTGAACACTCCCTTGAGCACGCCATTGTCGACGCCCGATCGCTGGGCGGTGGCGATTGCCTCGGCCAGCAACGCCGTGCCGCCTACCAGCATTAGGTTGGAGAGCAGCTTCAGCGTGGTCGCCGTTCCCGAAACACCGCAGTAGTAGTACTCATCGGCGATGTCGCGCCACAGGCCGTCGTAGGATTCAATCAGAGTTTGCTCGCCACCGAGGAGTAGTTTCGCCTTGCCGTTCTCGGTTGCCTCGGGACCGCCGAGAATGGGGGCGTCGACGAAGCGGCCGGCGGGAGTGGCCGCCGCGAGCTGACGCGAGGTGTCGGGTGATACGGTGCTCAGGTCGGCCAGGATAGCACCGGGGGACAGGGCCGCAATCGCACCTTGGGGGCCAAGAGCCACCGCTTTGACCGCCTCGTCGGCCGTCAGCGACATCAGCACGGCTTCGGCGCCGGACACCGCTTCACGTACCGTCGGTGCGGCGGCCGCGCCCATCGACTCGAGCTCGCGGGACTTACCGGGCGAGCGATTCCACACGTTGATGGCGTGTCCGCGGCGCAGAAGGCGCTTGGCCACGGCTCGACCCATGTGGCCGGTGCCGAGTATCGCGATTTTCATTGGTCCCTCCCGGAAGTTGTCAGTTTTCAGTTTTCAGTTTTCAGTTCCAGCGACCGCAAGCGGGCGGGCGATGGAAGAACGGGCCACGTTAGTCGCGACCTAGTCGCCGCGCAAGCCTTCCAACGCCATTTTCAAGTTGGTTTCGGTCGTTAGTCATCTGCGTCCGACACCACGTAGCATGAGAGCAGAGTCTTCTATCCACTTATCATTCGGAAATTGGGACGGAGCATCACCTCGAGGCCTCTGACCGAGGATGGTGTGGGTCGCTAGGAGAGCCGCAGGACCGTGTCTACCACGCGCTGGACCGAAGGCCGCGCCAGGTCCTCTAGGTTGGGGGCGGCCGGTAGGGGAACGGCTTCGGTCGCTACACGGAGGACGGGGCCGTCGAGGGAGTCGAAGGCCTCCTCCACCACAATGGAAGCCAACTCCGCTCCCCACCCTAATGGGCGCGGGTTCTCCTCTACTATCACCAGCTTGCCGGTCTTTTCGACACTTTGCTTTACCGCCGCGGCGTCCAGGGGAACGAGACAGCGAAGGTCGATCACCTCGGCGGAGATCCCGTGCTCCTCCTGTAACCTCCGGGCCGCCTCCGCAGCCAAATCTACAGTCCAGGCGAGTGACACCACGGTCACGTCCTCACCTTCGCAGACCACCGTGGACTCGCCGAGGGGCACCACGTACTCGCCGTCCGGAACGTAACCGGCAGTGGCATATAGGGATTTGTGCTCGAAAAAGATGACAGGGTCGTCATCGCGAATTGAGGCCGCCAGGAGCCCCTTGACGTCGGCAGGCGTCGAGGGCACGACCACTTTCAGTCCGGGAACCGCCATCGCCCAATTTTCTGTGCTCTGAGAGTGCTGGGCGCCGAAGTGAACGCCGGCGCCGTTGGCGCATCTGATCACCAAGGGGAGGCACACTTGCCCTCCGGTCATGTACCTCATCTTGGCGATCTCGTTGGCGATGCCATCCCAGCAGGTGGCGAGAAAATCGGAGAACATGATTTCGGCCACAGGGCGAAGGCCGGTCATGGCCCCGCCCATGGCGGCTCCAATGATCGCCTGCTCACTGATCGGTGTGTCCCAGATCCGGTCGGGACCGAATTTACCAAACAGGCCCTCGGTCGCCTTAAACACGCCGCCGCCCGCACCCACATCCTCGCCGATCAGAGCGACTGAGGGATCGCGCTCAAGCTCTTGGGCCAGGCCGGCTGCGACGGCTTCGCGATAGGTCAGTTGCGCCATGCCTGACCCTCGGAACAGAAGACATCAGTCAGCATCTCGCGGCCATCGGGAACGGGAGAGGCCATGGCCCGTTCCACGGCGCCCTGAAGCTCGGTTTCAACCTCAGCGTCAATTTGCGCTAAACGGGCTTCATCCAAACCCCCTTCAAGAAGATGGCGTCTGTAGCCCAGGACCGGGTCGCGCTCCTTCCAGCTGTCGAGCTCTCCCTCAGGGCGGTACTTCCCAGGGTCGGTTCTCGAGTGCCCACTCAAACGGTAGGTCAGGGCCTCGATCAGCGAGGGCCCCTCTCCGCCCCTGGCTCGCTCAACCGCCGCAGACGTGACGGCATAGACCGCCTCGACGTCATTGCCGTCGACCGTGATGGCCTCTAAGCCATAGGCGGAGGCGCGGTCAGCCGCCGGACGTTCGACCGCGGTCACGCTGCCGATGGGCGTGAACTCCATGTAGAGGTTATTCTCGCAGACAAAGATCACCGGGAGCTTCCACACGGCGGCGAGGTTCAAGGCCTCATGAAAGGCGCCGATATTGGTGGTACCGTCACCAAAGAAGCAGGCGGTCACCTGATCGGTTCCACGAACACGGGCCGACCATCCGGTGCCGCAGGCGACAGGCAGGTGGGCGCCGACGATGGCATAGGAGCCCAGCGCGCCGTGCTCGACGCTGGTCAGGTGCATGGAGCCGCCCTTGCCCTTGCACAGGCCGATCCGACGGCCGAACAGCTCACCCATGGCGGCGTCCAGGGGCGCGCCGCGAGCGATCACGTGGTTGTGGCCGCGGTACGTGGTCAGGCTGTAATCGTCGGGGCGCAGCGTCGCGGCGACGCCGGCGGCAACGGCCTCCTGTCCGAGTCCCAGGTGCATCGTGCCGTGAATGTAGTTTTGCAGGTAGAGCTCGTAAGCCTTCTCCTCAAAGCGGCGCAGGCGGAACATTAGCCGGTAGGTTGCCGCCGGATCGGGGAGCATTAGCGACGGCGTGCCAGTTGAGGCGGCGATGGCGCTCACAGCTATGGGGCCTTAGTGATCCCGACAGGCACCAACTCCGGCTCAATCGGAGTAGACGCAGCATTGTTGTTAGCGGTGAGGTCAGCGCTCCACCGAGGCTCGGCGCCGGCGCGGCCCGCCAGGTTTCCGTCGGCCGTGACATAGTGAGCACCGGCCACGAGCAGCTCCTCGGCAGGGAATCGCGTGATGACCTGGTGGCCGGTAGGCGTCACCACGATTTCCTCCTCGATGCGGGCGGCGGAGTAGCCGTCCTTCGCCGGCCAGTACGTTTCGAGGGCAAAGACCATACCGGGCTCGAGGACAAACTCCTCTTTAAACGACACCAGCCGGCTGATCACCGGCTTTTCCCAGTGGGACAGTCCGAGCCCGTGACCGAACTGCAGCGCGAACGCCTCCTCCTCGCCGGCGAAACCGAACTCCTCGGCTTTCGGCCAGACCGAAGCAATCTCGGCGGTCGTAGTGCCAGGCCGGACCAGGTCAATCGAGGCGTCGAGGTAGTCGCGGCACACCTTGTAGGCTTCTTTCTGAGCGTGGGTAGCGTTACCAACGCAGAACGTGCGGTAGTAGCAGGTCCGGTAGCCCTGAAACGACTGAATGATGTCGAAGAAGGCTTGATCACCCGGACGAATCACACGGTCCGAGTATATGTGCGGGTGGGGAGCGCAGCGCTCACCGGATATCGCGTTGACACCCTCGACGTGATCAGAGCCCAGCTCGATCAGCCGCTTCGTCACCATGGCCACGAGATCGTTCTCGCGGATTCCTGGTTTGAGGTTCTCGTACAGCAGCTCGTACGCGGCATCGACCATCATGGCCGAGGTATTCAGGAGGTTGATCTCGTCCTTGGTTTTTATCAGCCGGGCCTCTAGCATGTGCTGCTGCGAATCGGCAATACGGACGCCCAAGTTTTGCAGCTCAAACAGAACGGGGATCTCGATCTCGTCGATACCCACGGGCTCTCCCTGCAGACCTCGCAGCTCCAGCTCATGGGCCACTTTCTCGGCCACACCGCGGGCTATCCCGGTCTCCGGAGTCATCGAACCTCGCATCGTCGACACGCCGGCACGCCAGCGGTCGGGCTCGTTCCAGGGGGCGTGCAACCGGTGGCTGGCGGCGGCAGAGCCAAAGTCCCAGAGGATAGGATCTTCGTCCCGGAACAGCAGGCTAAAGCGAGCCATCTTGTCCCGAGCCCACTCACCGATGGTCGTACCGGTCAGATAGCGGATGTTATTCATGTCGAAGCACAGGAACGCCGCGAAGCCGCTGGACCGGAGCTGATCTCGGGCACGCTCCAGGCGATCACGACGGAGGCGATCGTAATCGATACGCTCCTCCCAGTCGACCCCCATGCTGCCGAACGATTCGATCCTCACGGGCATCTCCTTCCGCATTCTGAACTGGCCCAAGTGTGTAGCAATAATTAACATAGCTTAGACTGCTGAGGCGAGAAACGTCAACCAGTGGGGGGCTGAGGAGGTAGGAGGTCGAGGAGCGGTAGACGGTAGACGGTAGACGGTAGACGGTAGACGGTAGACGGTATCACGGTAAGCGGTTTACGGTTCGGCGGTTTGCGGCTCGTACTGGCTCTCGCTACTTTGTTTTGGTACGGTTGAGGCGAGCGGTTACGGCATCTCAGGGAGACGGCATGGACGAGGAGAGAGCTACTCAGACCACGGCGGCGCAGAACGCGGACGAGGCGGTCGGCTCGATCGCGGCGCGGGTACGGGCGCTTCGACAGACGCGACAGATCGGGGTGCGAGAACTGGCGCGCCGAATCAGCGTGACGCCCAGCATGCTTAGCCAGATCGAACGAGGTACCGTTAACCCCTCCGTGGGAACCCTCTTCCGCCTGGCAGAGGCGCTCGGGACCACGACGGACTTCTTCTTCCAGCCGGGAGATGCCGTCGAAGTCAATGGAGCCAGCCACGAAGTCGTGGTCGACGAGTCCGGCCGCGCACGCATCGCGCTATCGGGGGGGATCGTTTGGGAGCGCCTGACGCCAACCGACGAGCACGGCTTTGAGTTCATGCACACGATTTATCCTCCCGGCGCGGTATCCGCTCCCGAGCTGATGCGGCACCCGGGCAGAGATTACGGTGTCCTGCTACAGGGCATTCTGGACGTCACGGTAGGATTCACCACATACCGGCTCAAACCTGGGGATTCCATAGCCTTTGACGCCAGCATGCCCCACCGGTTATCGAATCCAGGACCGGACGAGGCACAGACCATCTGGGTCGTACTGGACCGTAATCTTTCTCCCGGGGCCCGGCATGCGCGTCCCTTCGTCACGTGGGAGGATCAGGAGGATTAATTGACGTTTCATCTCAGAAATGTATTATTACTTAACATTCGGGAGATGACTCGTGGTCCAAGACCAACGCGTTCGAGCCGCCACTGAGAATTGGGCTCCAAGGTTTGTCGCCAATGGCGTCGACATCAATGACTTTCATCGAATCACGGCGAGCGTGGAGCGCTGGGACGAATGGTGTGCCGCATGGTCCCTCTGGGGGGCCATGCACGCGCAGCTCGGCGTCGAGGCCGAGGCGGACGGCTTCTTCAGCTCCGCAGCGGGACATTTCTTTCAAGCGGCGATGATGTACCAATTCGGCAAGTTCATGTTCTTCCACAAGCCCGAAGAGTACAGGACGGCGCACCGGAATGTCGTAGAGCTGTACGAGCGGGCACTGCCGTACTTCGAGTACCCCGGAGAGCGGGTGGAGATCCCGTACGAACCGGGCTCGGCCATCTTCGGGATTCTGCGGAAACCGTGGCACGTGATCAGGCCACCAGTGGTCATCATCTCGCCGGGTCTGGATTCCGTAAAGGAGGAGATGCACCAGTACGGCAACGACTTCCTCAGGCGAGGGATGGCGGTGCTGGCCGTGGACGGACCCGGTCAGGGCGAGATGGAGTTCGACCATGCGATGCGGTTTGACTATGAAGCCGTGGGGACGAAGCTCATCGATTATCTGGAGACGCGGCGAGACGTCGATTCCAGCCGAGTGGGCATGTTGGGAGTCAGCGTGGGCGGGTATTACGCGGTTCGCACCGCGGCACACGAGGAGCGATTAGCGGCGGCAATCGCGCTGGCAACCGGCTACCGGCTGGCCGACTACTTCGATCGAGTTCCGATCTTGACGCGGGAAGCCTTCGTACACCGGCTCAAAGCTCCGAACGAGGAAGCCGCGCGAGCGATGCTCCAACAGTTCGATCTTCATGGAGTGGTCGAGTCGATCAACTGTCCCCTACTGGTCATCATGGGCCGGCAGGATAGGCTGTTTCCAGCCGAAGAGACAGCACAAATGGCGGCCGACGCCGGAGAGAAAGCCGAGCTACTCATGTATGACGACGGCAATCATGTGTGCAATAACATTCCTTACAAGTACAGGCCCAAGCAGGCTGACTGGATGAGCAGGGCGTTGAAGGCAGCGTAGGTGTGAGTTGTCAGTTTGTTTCAGTTGTCAGTTTTCAGTTGTGCCGTCACCAGGCAGTACCGGTGATCCCGGCACCTGGGCCAAGAGACTTGACAGCCTGCGCGGCTCGGCAATCGGTTTCATGGAATCAGACACTCTTTGAAAGACTTGAAACCTGAAGGAGGTGCTCTATCGGGAGACGATCGGAATCTCTCTTTGTTGAGATCATACGCAAGCAATTGCTGCATAGAAACGGAGGACACATAGCATGAGCGGACGCACGAGCATACTGCTCAGCCGCAAGCGGATTCTTTCGACGCTGGCCATCGTCGCGCTGCTGGGTATGGTGATGCCTGCCTCGAGCATTATGGCAGCCCACCCGGCGAAGTCGGTGATCAAGATCGGGGTATCGGTATCGCTGAGCGGGGACTTCTCGGGAGACGGGAAGGCCATCCAATCCGGGTATAACCTGTGGGCCGCGGCGGTCAACAAGTCCGGAGGACTCCTGGGCCACAAGGTTCAGATGGTCTACAAGGACGACGCGAGCAGCACCACGCAGATTGCCACAAACATTCAGGCACTAATCAACTCCGACCACGTGACATTCACCTTCGGGCCATTCTCCTCGCTTCTGACGATACCGGCGGCGAGAGTCGCGTACCATTACGGTTACGCCTTCCCGGAGCCGGCGGGCGGTGGGCCGCAAGTGTTTGCCAGTAAGCTGAACAACATCTTCTTCGTGCAGCCGGCCCCGGTCGTCGACAACTTCGTCAGCTACGCGAAGTGGATCCTATCGCTACCCAAGTCGAAACGGCCCAAGACGGCCGCGTTCGCGACGGAAGACGACCCCTTCGCCCGCCCACAGGTACTGAAGGCGGAGAAGATTCTGGTGAAGGGCGGCATCAAAAACGTCACGCCGGGCGGCACCATCATCTGGCCGGCGGAGAGCCCGGATATTCAGTCGGTAGCACTTAAGATCATCCACAGCAAGGCCAAGGTCGTCGTCCTTGGCACCACAGGACTGCCGGAAGCAACCGGGCTGATAAAGGCATTCATTCAGCAGCACTACAACCCGACGGCCCTAACCGAAGCATCGGGCCCCGACCAGGGCAGTGACTTCGCCAAGGCAGTCGGCGCCAAGAATACCGAGGGCATCATCGTGCCGGCGGGCTGGTGGGCCGGCGCCAAGACGTACGGCAACAAGGCCTTCGTCAAGGCATATCTCAAGGCGTACGGCGGCACGGCAGGCGGAATCACGCAGGACTCGGCGGAAGCCTACTCGGTCGGCCAGGTCGTGGCGCAGGCCGTCGCCGCGGACCACTCCCTGAAGAACGCCGCGCTGATCAAGGAGCTGCACAAGGGCAAGTTCCAGTCGGTGCAGGGGCCAATGCGGTTCAACAAGCTGGGAGAGCCCAAAGGCAAGATGTTCCTCGTCCAGTGGCGTGGCGGCAAAGCTGTGCCGGTATATCCATCGAACGTAGCGGTCAAGAGCCCGGAGTATCCCAAGCCGAAGTGGCATTAGACCGAATCCTATGGGGAGGAAGGCTGCGCCTTCCTCCCCATGTTCTTTCTGCTATGGAAGAGCCGGCTTGCCCAGAAAAGGAAAGCCGGCCAACGATGTGGTTTCTCGACGCCGCGGGCACGCTGACATGCCCAGATGGCCGGCCACCGGGAGTGAGAGTGCAACGTGAGTCTTAGTTGGGACTTGATTTCGGGAGCGATTCTCCTCGGAGTGTGTACGGGAGGCGTCTACGCCCTCATGGCCTCGGGGCTCACCCTTATTTTTGGCGTGATGGACATAATCAACGTGGGTCAGGGCGCACTGGTGATTCTGGGCGCGTATCTCAGCTACTACCTGGAGCAGCACTTCCATATCGACCTGTTCGTCGGTTTACTGATCACGATGCCGTTGATGTTCGGGCTGGGGATTCTTCTGGAGATCGCCTTTATTCGACCACTAAAGCGCGACCGCACCATGTTCTCCATTCTGGTCACGTTCGCCATAGCCCTCATCATCGAGGGCGTGCTGGGAAAGATCTTCAGCACCGATTACGTGCAGCTGGGACCCAACCTGTGGTACGTCAACGACTCATTCAAGGTTGGCAGCACGTACATCGCCTACATTTACGTGTTTGGCTTCGCGCTCAGTGTGGTTCTGCTCGCCGGACTGTACTTCCTTCTCTATCGGACGAAATTCGGAAAAGCGCTGCGCGCCACGGTTGAGAACCGGACAGCAGCAGAACTGGTCGGGGTCGACGTCGAGCGGATCTCGGCCATAACGTTCGGCATCGGGATAGCGCTGGCAGCGGCCGGCGGCATGGCATTTGGCGCAACCAATACATTCGACCCGGGAAGCTCTTATGACCTTATATCGCGGCTCCTAGTCATCATCATCCTGGGAGGCATGGGGAGTCTGAGCGGCGCCCTGATCGCCGCGATATTCATGCTGGTCGTCAACAACGTGACGGCGGTCGTCTGGTCTCCGACGTGGGCGACCACGGTCTTCTTCTTGCTGCTGGCCATCGTTCTGCTGTTCCGCCCCCAGGGATTCTTCGGTCAGGTGGACACACGACGCCAATGAAGATTGTCAAGGGCGTGTGCGCGGTCGCTGCGCTGGCCTTCGCGATATCATTCCCCCACATATTCACCAATCCGCTGATAACACAAATCGCGTTTGGGGTAATGATCTACGCGATCATGGCCTCGGCATGGAACATCCTCGGAGGGTTTAGCGGTTACATCTCCCTGGGGCACGCTGCGTTCTTCGGAATCGGTGCGTACGCTTTCGCAATCATCTGTCAAAACGAGAACGTGCAGGGCGGGTACGGCGCCTTCTGGCTGGTGCCCCTGGCAGGACTGATCGCCGCCGGATTCGCCATCCCGCTCGGCGTGATCACGCTCCGCACGCGGCGCCACGTGTTCGTGGTGCTAACCATCGCCATGCTGTTCATCGGCCAGCTGCTGGCCACCAACCTCACGCAGCTCACCGCGGGCTCCAACGGCATGTTGCTGCCGCTCCCACTCTGGCAGGGAGGCTTTTACAACATCCCATTCTTCTACGCGGCCCTGATCATACTCGTTCTGACGCTGCTCGACATCGCTGCTCATCCGCAAGTCGAAACTGGGGCTCGGGCTTCTGGCTATTCGGGATGACGAGGATCGAGCAGTTGGGTTGGGGGTCAACGCGGGTCTCTTCAAGCTCATCGCATTCGTCATTCCGGCATTCTTCATCGGTATGGCAGGAGCCTTAAACGGTTACTTCATCGGGCAGATCTATCCACAGACCGTTTTCAATCCATTGGACGACCTGGCGATGGTTCTCATGGCGTTTACCGGGGGGCTGGGTACGGTTTTCGGACCGGCGCTGGGCGCGCTCATTCTCGAGTCGGCCCACCAATATTTCGTCATTGAGTACGGAGCCAGCGGATACTACCTCATACTCTACGGCGCGCTGTTCCTGGCGATCATCCTGCTGCTGCCCCAGGGCATCATACCGTCGGTGCGCGAGTATCTTCAGAAGCGGGGCGCGCGGCATGATTTGGCAAGAGAGCAGCGGACGGCAGTCAAGGATGAGCTCGCGGTAAGCGAGCGGGGCTCTCCGCGGTGAGCCTGCTGAAGATCGAGGCGGCGTCTAAAGCGTTCGGTGGGATTCACGCTCTCAATGATTGTGCCCTTACCGTGCAAGAGGGCGAGATCGCGGGACTCATCGGGCCAAACGGATCGGGGAAGACCACTCTGTTCAACGTCACGACCGGCTACGGCAGGGTGGATTCGGGGACGATCACGTTCCGCGGCAAAAAAATCACCAACGCGTCTCCCGGCAAAATCTTCCGTCAGGGCATGGGGAGGACTTTTCAGCTTACCCGGATATTCCCGCGTCTCACGGTCGTTGAGAACATGCACGTGGCGGCCCAACGAAGAGGGTTTCTCTCGGCCATCGCCGGATGGAGCCGAGGGCGAGAGCACGACCGGGCGATGGACCTGCTCAACTTCGTTGGGCTGGCCAACCTTCGGGATATGCACGCCGGCAACCTTTCCTACGGGCAGAAGAAGCTACTGGAATTCGCGTCGATACTGGTCGCCGAGCCAAAAGTCATCCTGCTAGACGAGCCGGCGGGCGGGGTGAACCCCACCATGATTGGCCTGATGGCTGACCGCATACGACGTCTGAATAAGGATTCCGGTGTGACGTTCGTGGTGGTCGAACACAACATGGGGTTTGTCATGGATCTGTGCGACCGCGTCACCGTGATGCATCGGGGCACAAACATCTGCGAGGGCTCTCCGGACGCGGTCAGGAGCGACCCCGCGGTGTTGGAGGCATATCTTGGCGACTGAGCCACTACTCAGGCTTACGGGGGTGGTCGCAGGTTACGGAGGCGGAGATGTTCTGCGCGGGGTGGATCTCCAGGTGGAGCAGGGATCCATCACGTGCATCGTCGGGCCCAACGGAGCAGGAAAGTCCACGGTGCTGCGCGTCATCAGCGGGCTGCTCAGCCCACGCCGGGGCGAGGTCAGTCTGAAGGGAGAGGCGATCCGGGGGCTCAAGCCGCGTCAGATCCTCGCCAAGGGAATCGTGCAGGTGCCACAAGAGCGAAGCCTTTTCCCGAAAATGACAGTGCTGGACAACGTGAAGATGGGAGCTTACACGATCTCCGACGATGGCTTGGTGCGGCGCCGGCTGGCGCAGGTACAAGAACTGTTTCCAATCGTAAGGGATCGGGAGCACGACAAGGCGGGCAGCCTGTCCGGCGGACAGCAGAAACTCGTAGAGTTCGCTCGGGGGCTGATGCTGGACCCGGTCCTCGTGCTGCTGGATGAGCCCTCCATGGGGCTTGATCCGAGAACGCTGGCGAACATTTTCGACCAGATCGGGACCATGCGGGACGCGGGAAAAACCATCCTGCTGGTAGAGCAGAATGCTCGATCCGGACTGCGAACATCGACCCACGGGGTAGTGATGGAGAGCGGACAGGTGCGACTGGACGGGCCGGCAGCAGAGATTCTGGAGAACCCGGAGATCGGATCGCTCTATCTGGGTGGCGCACTTTCGCACGCCTAGAGCCGTTCTCGCAATAAGGAGGAGCCGGTGCGCAATCCCGATGTCGTGGTCGTGGGGGCAGGACACAACTCGCTGATCAGCGCGGCGTATCTTGCAGCCGCAGGCCTGAGAGTCCTCGTCGTCGAGGGACAGACGCGACCAGGCGGCGACACGATGACCGAGGAGCTGACCCTTCCCGGGTTCCACCACGATTCGTGCTCGACGGCACACACACTGATCCAGTCCAATCCTCTGATCCGAGACAACGAGCTGCAGCTGGATAGCTATGGATTGCGATACCTCCGTCCGGACCCGGTAGTGGTCATGCCGTTTGCCGACGGGGAGAGTATCTCGCTCTATCAGGACGTGGAGAAGACGGTCACCGAGATCAGGCGGTTCTCGCCTGACGACGGGGAGGCGTACCGGCAGCTTCTTCGGGACTGGGAAGCGCTGAAGCCCTTGCAGGCGGTGGAGAGGAACGCGCCGCCGCTCACGCCCGAGGCGGCGGACGGCCTTTGGCGAAGTGGGCCGCTGGGGGATGAGGGGCTGCGGATCCGCATGGCCAGCGGGCTGCAAATCATTCAGGAGCGTTTTCGAGACCCGCGCGTGCAGGCGTTTATCGCGTGGCTGGCCACGCTTACGTTGGAGCCGATCGATCACCCCTACACCGGCATACTGCCTTTCTCGCTCACGGCAGGCAGGCAGACGAGCGGGTGGGCGATTCCGGAGGGAGGATCGGGGAGTCTTCCGGTGGCTCTCATCGAGTTCATCAGGCGGCGGGGCGGAGACGTTGTCTGTGGCCAGTGGGTCAAGCGCATCATCCTGGATGGGGGACGAGCGGTTGGCGTCGAAACGGACTCCGAGACCTTCTTCGCGGAGAGGGCCGTTATCAGCTCCGCTCACATCACCCAGCTACCAGACGCTCTGGGCGAAGCAATCGATGAGGAGTCTCGACGATACATCAGTCACTGGCGAGCGGGGTTGACGATGTTCGTCAGCCACTATGCCCTTTCGGAGGCGCCGCGGTATCGCACGCATGACGGGAACTGTCAGGCCGTAGCTATGGGAGTCATCGAATCGGTGGAGAACCTGCAGCTGATGCTGGGCGACTTTTACGCGGGCCGGCTACACATGGACCAACCCTTCTTCCTCTGTCTGAACCCGACGGTTGTGGATCCCCGCCGCGCGCCGGACGGCCGGCATACGTTGAAGGTCATCAGCAAGCAGCCGTATGAGCTTATCGAGGGAGCCACTCACTGGGACGTTGTCAAGCAGGAAGTTGCCGCACAGCTACTCGACATCTTCCTGTCGTACACGACTAACTTGAGGTCTGAGCACATACTCAGCTCGCACGTCGAGAGCCCCCTGGATCTCGAGCGGCGCAATCCTAACAACTTTCGCGGTTCATGCCACGGGGGCGCGGCTATGCCGTCTCAATCCGGGTGGTACCGGCCGGCGCCGGCTTGGAACCAGTATCGGACGCCGGTTCCTGGGTTCTACCTCACGGGCTCATGCACGCATCCGGGCGGTTCGGTTTCGGGGTTTCCTGGAAGGAACGCCGCGCGGGTGGTGCTCGAGGACCTTGGCATTTCCTGGGAGCGATCTTTGGAGGGCGCCGCCGGCGCCCTGCCGAACGAAGAGCCGGCGGCGCAGGCAGTGGGATAACGCATGCCCCGATCGAGTTTGGACGTCTCACTCAATGAACGATGCCATGTTGGAGGCGGGCCGGTCCAGCGAATTGAGAGATGGAGAACGGACGGGGGGTCACCTGGGCGACATCGGGGTGCTCAATGACTGAGCGACCGCTGCCGGGACGGCCTCTGCAGAGGGAGGAGCTCGAGGCGAAATTCAGGCAGTGGCGGGCCATCGTCGACAAGATGCACGCTACGACCCGGTTTACCCCTAACGATCAGATATTCTGGACGCCTTTGACGAAGCCGCTCTCTGAGAGCTCAGTCGCTCTGGTATCGACCGCCGGCGTTCATCTCAAGACGCAGGAGCCGTACGATCTGATGAACGAGTGGGGGGACGCCTCGTTTCGAGAGATTCCAGGCGGCGTGCGGGCCGAAGAGCTGGCCGTCTCGCACAGCCACTACGACACCACCGATGCTAACGCGGATCCCAATGTCGTGTTTCCCGTTGACCGTCTGAGCGAGCTTCGGGACGAGGGAGTCATAGGATCAATCGCGGCACGACACATCGGCATGATGGGCTGGAATCCGGACGGGCGCCGCGTGAAACAGGAGACAGGGCCGGCGATCGCCCGGCGGTTACGCGAAGACGGCGTAGACGTCGTCATCCTGACCCCGGGGTGACCGATGTGCCACCAGTCCGTGGGATTGGTCCAGGGAGCCATCGAGGCAGCAGGGATGTCCACGATAAGCATCTCAGTGCGGCCCGAGGTGACGCTCAACATGCTCGTCCCCCGAGCGGTCTACGTGCGCTTTCCGACTGGCAATCCAGTTGGGGAGCCTCGCAAGCCATACCAACAGCGCGTGATTCTGGAGGGCGTCCTAGAGGCGTTGGAGGCAATCACCGACCCGGGGACGGTGCTGGAGATGCCATACCGATGGAAACGCATGCCTGACGTTTCGGGCAATTCGGGAGACGGAGAGTCCGAGGATCAGGGGAAGAACTCTACTCTTGGGCCAATCGCCGGCGAGGGCCCCTTCGAGGCAGCGCTTACGTTGGTGCGACGCATCGAGCACGACTACCTGGAGCTTATGCGGGCAGTCGATGCCTACCGAAGCTGGCTGGAGGCGGAGCTCGAAGCTGAGAACGGCAAGTTGGAACGGGACGAAGCCAAGTTACAGGCGCTTGCTCCACAGCTGCGGTACCTGTCCGAGCTGCAAGACGAGCTGGAGGGACGCGCGCACGATGGACTGGTTCGGGTGAGCGATCGTGTGGTAAGGATCAAGCACTGGCAGGACGGCGAGTTCATTTAGGGCATGTAGGCTGACATTCGGGTGCCAGGTTGCGCCCAGTAGTCACGGTCTGAAAGGGTGAGGGGTATGCAGAAGCAGCTTGAAGTGCAGACCACTAGCGCGCAGGAGTTGGTCGATATCACGAACGCGGTGGCTCAACGGGTAGCGGCCTCGAGCATCCGGGCTGGGATGTGCTTCGTGTTCTGCCCGCATACGACGGCCGGGCTGACGATCAACGAGAACGCCGATCCAGACGTCAAAAGGGACATGCTGGCGGTGCTCGACAGCCTGGTTCCGGTCGCCGATCCTGGGTACCGACACGCGGAGGGCAATTCGGCGGCTCACGTCAAGGCCAGTATGATGGGGTTCTCCGTGATGGTGCCGATTTCCGACGGACGGCTCGCCCTGGGGACGTGGCAGGGAATCTACCTTTGCGAGTTCGACGGCCCGCGAACCCGACGCGTTCAGATCGTGGTTTCTTCGAGCATGGGGTGACGGGGTGGTCGCGGTCGTCCTGCTCTCGACAAGGTGGCGGTACGGTAATGCCGTAAGCCATAGTAAATGTGGCAATCTGCATAGGAAGGACCGCCAAGGCGCAGGAGAGGGAATGACGGACGATCAGAAGTCTATCGTGCAGCGTCTGTATCGTGAGGGCTTTAATCAGATGCGACTAGAGATCCTCGACGAGATTGTCGCGGAAGACTTCGAGGACCACGGGGCTTTACCGGGTCAGGGTCCCGGGCGAGAGGGTTTGAAGCAGCGCGTCGAGATGATGCGCGCCGGCTTCCCCGACCAGGTGCTAGTCATCCAAGACATCGTTGCGGAAGGGGACCTCGTAGCCATACGAGTCATAAGCCGCGGGACCCATCGCGGCAGTATGATGGGATTCCCACCTACGGGACGTGCCTTTGAGATCGAGGGCATGGACTTCTACCGGGTAAAGGACGGCCAGGTAGCGGAACATTGGGCGCAGTACGACGTACCGGCGTTGATGAGACAGTTGGGGGCGGACGCCTGAGGGGAGTTTTGTGAGTTTTCAGTTTTCAGTTTTCAGTTTTCAGTTTTCAGTTTTCAGTGAGGATTGCTTCGCGCTTCCTGCCCGGGCGAGCTCCATCTGCGAGCATTTGAGTGAGGGTCGAGCTGCCGAAGCTGGCTTGGGCCAACTCTTACCCGTAACCCGTCATTCCCAGGACTATCGACATTGAGGGCTGGTCTTTACGGGTGGACTGGGACTTCATCAAAGCCATCACGGTCCCGGATCGGTGCCCTAGCTAGAATCACCGGGGCGCACTCGAACCGGCTGCCCTGAGTTGCGGGGCAGTCAGGATGGCACGTAGTCCACGCACCTGCATCGGGAGGCGGAAAGTTTTGCCGACCGCACTGTGACGGGTGAGTACCATGGTGGGTAGCAGTCAAAGGAATGCCGGTTAGGACCCAGGGGCGTGCATCGAGAGATCGAGTTTGGCGAAGAAGACCTATAGTTTCGAAGTCGTGGCTCCGATCCCGACGGACATCGTGTTTGCGGCGCTGACGGATTTCAGCGACAAGCGGCGGCTTTACTATCCCATCAGCAGAAATCGATACCGGGTGCTCGAACAGACCCGGACCACGGCGCGGGTGCAGGAGGGAACCGGGCCGATCTTGTCACAGGAGCGATACGACTGGTCGACGAAGGGACGGATATGGTCGGTGATCGAAGAGTCGAATGTCGCGGCTCCGGGCGGTTTCACTGACGTGCGGCTGAGCCCGCATCCGAGCGGCGGCTGCCAGATAGCGGTCAGGATGGAGCGAGATTTTCAAGGTTGGCGCGGCCGGCTGCTGTTGGTCAGCGCCACGCTGCAAGGAGGCACCCGGTTCTTTCGCAAAGCATTTTTGCGAACCCTCAGACACATCCAGAAGGAGGCCATACGAGAGCGGCAGAAGCAGACCCGGCGAAAACGATAGGTGGACACCATTTCTGCTGAACAGCCCGCGCACGTGCGGAAGAATCTCAAACTGTGGGAGGCGTCCAGCGACAGCTACGAGGAGCGACACGCCCGCGATCTGTCGGGTGAAAACGCCATGGCTTGGGGGCTGTGGCGCATACCGGAGTCGGAGCTGCGGATTCTCGGCGATGTCCGCGGCAAAGACATCCTCGAGCTGGGGTGCGGAGCAGCGCGATGGGCCATAGCTCTCGCACATGGCGGAGCCAACGTAACGGGTCTCGATTTTTCGGGTCGCCAGCTATCTCATGCGCGCCGGCTCATGCAGGAGTCAGAGGTTGACTTCTCTCTGATAGAGGCCAGCGCCGAGAGCATTCCGCTCCCCGATTCCTGCTTCGACGTGGTGTTCTGTGACTGGGGAGCGATGACGTTTGCCGATCCCGAGCAAACGGTGCCCGAGGTGGCTAGGGTACTAAGAACGGGAGGTTTGTTCGCCTTCGCGACCTCTACGCCATTTCAGTTTGTTTGCCGCAATCTCGCGACCGATGTCATAGGGGAGCAGCTCGTCAACGACTATTTCGATATGAAGATATTCGAATGGGACGACGAGGTTAACTTTCAACTGACCTACGGCGATTGGATCAGGTTGTTCGTTGCAAACGGATTGGGGGTGGAGGACCTCATCGAGACACGGCCCGCGGCCGGCACCGAGACCTCCTATACCGAGCACAACGAGGTGCGATGGGCGCAGCGATGGCCGATGGAAGCGATCTGGAGATTGAGAAAGCGTTCCTAGACGTCGGTGCCCGGCGGCACCATCTCGTCAATAAGGGCCAGGTGCTCCGGTGGGATTCGTACGTCGAGTGCTTTGAGGTTGTCCTCGAGCTGAGGCATGATTCTCGGGCCGATGATGGGAGCGGTTACCACGGGATTTACCAGAGTCCAGGCGAGAGCGTACTGCGCCAAATTGGCGCCTACCTCGGCGGCCATAGGGATCAACTGTTCTACGAGCTCAAGCTTTCTCCGTCCCTTTTCAGAATCCGGTGAGTCGATGAACGGGTCGGACCGGCCGACTCGGGACTCCGGGTCGACGTCCTGCCCCCGGCGGTACTTGCCGGCCAGCCATCCGCGGTTGAGCGGGCTCCACGGAATCACGCCGGTGCCGTACTTCTGCGCACACCGGTAGCACGTCTTTTTCGATTGCACGAACAAAGATGCTGTAGGGAGGCTGCTCGCAGACAAATCTGACCAGGTTGCGCACGTCGGAAACCCAGTAACTCTCGACCAGCTCCCAGGCGGGAAAGGTCGAGGTCCCGATGTAGCGCAGCTTGCCTTGACGCACGAGGTCATCAAGTGCGCGCAGGGTTTCTTCGATTGGCGTGTCGGGATCGGGGCGGTGTAGCTGGTAGAGATCGATGTAGTCGGTCTGCAGCCGTCGGAGGCTGTTTTCGACCTCGCGCATGATGTTGACGCGGCTATTGCCGCGATGGTTCGGGCCCTCGCCCATCGGAAAATGGACCTTGGTCGCGAGAATCACGTTTGGCCGGCGGTCCTTGAGAGCTTTTCCGACTATGGTTTCGCTCTCGCCGGCGCTGTAGACATTCGCGGTATCGACGAAGTTGATACCCGCGTCGAGGGCTCGATGGATTATGCGGATGCAGTCATCGTGGTCCTGGTTGCCGCGCTGCCCGAACATCATGGTGCCGAGGCATAGCGGACTTACTTTGACTCCTGTGCGGCCTAAGCTTCGGTACTCCATTTGAAGATCCTCCTTCGTCGTTCTTTATCGCCAAGCCGTCACCCGGCAGTTCTACCGCCGGCGTCACGATATCAAGTGACATCTGATGTTTTCGTCTGGGCCGGGGCACCACGACGGGCACTTGCCGGCTGCTGGACAATGCGTCTGCGGCCGATGTAGTCGACGATGGGGCGGGTCGAAGGTTACGGAAAGATCCAGCTAGAGATCGGTGCCGGGCGGAACCATCTCATCGATGCGCTTTAGGTGGGCTTCGGGGATCGTGATCTCTACGGCTTTAAGGTTCTCTTCCAGGTGGGGCATCAGACGGGGGCCAATGATCGGGGCTGTCACCGTGGGATTCATCAGCGTCCAGGCCAGGGCGTACTGAGCCAGGTTGACCCCGAGCTCTTCGGCCATAGGGATCAGCTCCTCTATCAGTTCCAGCTTCTTGCGACCCACTTCGGACTCCGGCTTCTCGATCATGCGGTTCTCCCGGCCGACCCGGGACTCGGGATCGATTGGCTGGCCCTTCCGGTACTTGCCGGCCAGCCATCCACGATTCAAGGGGCTCCACGGGATGACGGCAGTTCCGTATTTCTCGCAAACCGGTAGAACATCTTTCTCGATACCGCGCACGAAGATGCTGTACGGGGGCTGCTCGGAGTCGAACCTGGCCAGGTTGTGCCGGTCGGAGACCCAGTAGCTTTCGACAAGCTCCCACGCCGGGTATGTCGAGCTGCCCACGTAGCGCACCTTACCGGAACGCACGAGATCATCCAGAGCACGCAGGGTCTCTTCTATGGGAGTGTCGGGGTCGGGGCGGTGAATCTGATAGAGGTCGATGTAGTCGGTTTGCAGCCTTCGGAGGCTGTTGTCGACCTCACGCATGATGTGGACGCGACTATTGCCGCGATCGTTTGGTCCCGGGCCCATGTTGCCGTGAACCTTGGTGGCCAGGATTACCTCGTGGCGGCGGTCTTTCAGAGCCTCGCCGACGATCTCCTCGCTCTCGCCCGCGCTATAGACGTTGGCCGTGTCGAGGAAATTAATCCCGGCGTCCAGGGCACGATGAATGATGCGGATGTCCTCCTGATGGTCGGGGTTCCCCCACTGACCAAACATCATCGCGCCGAGACACAGCGGACTGACCTTGACGCCGGTTCTGCCCAGGTTGCGGTAGTTCATAGCGATGTTCCTCCGTTGTCGGTTGTCGGTTTTCAGCTTCAGTCGCCGCCACTATCGCGGCAGGAGAGCGCCAGTTTTCCTCTCGATCGAAAAGATGCAGGGGGCCTGACGGGACTTGGGACAGTTGGCCCAGATGGAGTAGCGTGGAGCGATGAATCCTGGACTTAGCGTGTGGGGTTGGCGGAACCAGCCGGTAACATCCTCAAGGGAAGGCGCGACCCATGATGCGGCGAGCGGGTTGATTATCGGCGTAGACTCGCCACTCGGCGATCTTGTCACCACGGATCGTGGCTCGAAATGCCGCTGGGATTTCCCAGCTGTTCGTCTTGACGAGGTCTTGGTCCGGAGCAAAGGTGCCGGACGCTGATCCGAAGAAGGCCACCTCGTTGACCCGGCTCAGGCTCGTCTCGACTTTTATGTGGTAGTCAGGGAACCACCGAAAGTACTCGATCCAGCTTTGAGCGATGCGATCGCGCCCTTCGACGATTGCGCCCAGCCCATCTATGAAGCGGTGATCGTCGGTAATGAGGCTCGACAGTGCGTCGACGTCGTGGTCATTGATTGAAGTGATGAAGCTCAAAGCGATCCGGGTCACATCCACTACCTGTTGAGCTTGTGGATCTGGGCGTGGCTGGCGGCGAAGCAGGGGCGTCATCCGGTGCGCTCTATGCGGCCGTCGCCGGCAACGGGGTGAGACACGCAATCATGAGACACTACGCTTTGCGGACATTAGCTTTCGGCCAGAAACTTCCGGGGCGTGCGTGTTCAGGGACCTCCCCAGGTCAGTCGGAACCGTGTTGTCGCCGCGTTCCGTGAGAGGGGGAGTCGATGTCACAGAAGGCTCATTTCGCACGTACGGGGACGCGAACTCCCCTTTTGTCAGAATACTACGGCAAGTTACGTGCAACTCCGTTCGCACCGGGCGTCGGTGGGAGCGGGGCCTGAAAGACTAGGACGCCCGGGGTTGCTCCCTGTTCACTATGTGGGTCGTGCATGTCGGGAGGTCGTTCAGTGCTTGCCGCAGAAACGCGGGCAGGAGTTTGACTTCGCCGATTCCGGCCAGCGGGAACCAACGGAAGGTCGGGATCATATCGCCTTCCGATCCCAGGAATTCGACTCTTCCGGCGGGCGCAAAATCCGCAGAAAGAGCTGCCTCGAAATACAGCCCGATCTCGTGTTGCGTCCGGCCACTGTCGCCATCCGGATAGAAGTTCTCGGCCACCCACAGGAGACGACCTACGGCAACATGGCAACCAATTTCCTCCTCCATCTCGCGTTGGAGGGCGATGCTGGCTTGCTCGCCTAGCTCTACCCTGCCTCCAGGCAAGCACCACCAATCCACGTTCTCGAATTGTTGGAGAAGAACGCGATCCTGGTCGACGAACACTCCTGCCACCCGATACGTGAAAGAAAATGTATCTCGATCGAAGGTTATCACCGCATCCTTTGCCCTTCAGAGGTCGTCTAATGTCCGTCTCAGATTTCCGCCGAGGATGTGCGTCGGCTGCGCTGACCTCTAGACTCGAGCCCAAAGTTATCTTTCGAGGTCAACGTTCGCCGGTAGGCGGTCAATATCTGGGTTGCGACGTTATTCATACTATTCTCAGCAAGACGGACGAGAATAGTAAGGTATTGACCTGATTCGATTCTGCCGCCTCCTCGGCTATGCTTCATACGGCGTCGTCGAATACACAGGAGTACCAGAGATATGGCAACCCGTCAGCAGAGGCGGCGGCAGCAGAGGCGCACCTCGGAACGTAATGGACGATCCTCCGGGAGGAAAACCACTCCATGGTACGCAACGCCCTGGGCCTTTGGCGTTGCGGTAGCCACCGTCATTGTCGTGGTTATTGTGTTTGTTACCATCGGCAATAATTCATCAAAGCCTCAAGCGGCTTTCCGACCACTACCTCCTTCAGTTCTCACCGCCTTGACAAACCCGAGCCCAACGATGTATTCAACGGTTGGGACCGGTGGACAGCATAATCCATGGAGCGCATTGAGTGGAGCTACCGGTCTCAGCACGTCACCGCCGGAGCTGCTCTACGTGGGGGCGGACTATTGTCCTTATTGCGCCTTCGAGCGGTGGAGCACCATCAATGCGCTCAGCCGCTTTGGAAAGTTCACCAACCTCTCCTTGATGAAGTCGTCGCCCACCGACATCTACCCGAGTACCAACACGTTTAGCTATTACAAGAGCAGTTACAGCAGTCCATACCTGAGATTCAATCCAATCGAAGAGACGAACCGGAACCAGGCGCCTTTGCAGACCCCAACTCCAGCTCAGAGCACGGTTATCAGTACCTACGGCACCGGAGGTATCCCCTGGATGGACCTGGCGAATAGAGCCTCGACCGACTCTCCTGGTGCTAAACGTCGGCTTGCTGCATGTCACTCCCAGCAACACCCAATCGGCACCCCTGACGTGGTCGCAGATATCGGCTACCCTGAGAAGCGCATCCACACCACAGGCGCGAGCGATTTTCGGCCGCGCCAACTGGTTCACGGCCGGCATCTGCAAAGCGACGAACGGCAAGCCGAAGTCCGTCTGTTCGGAGGCTCCGATACCGACACTCGAGTCCAAGATTCACTTCTGACCGTGGGCACGCAACGAACTGGGACGAGGGAGAACGTATCGGGGAGACCGGGCGGAAAAGGTTCCGCTTCACGGGAACCTGCTTCACGTGGGTCACCCTCCACGGTTATGCCCGTAGGCTTTGCGTGGGCAATCCTCGGATTCGCGCTGGTCGGCATCGGTATCGCTATCTATCTGACTTTCGTCCACTATGCCAATACGCCGCTGGTGTGCAGCAGTGGCGGAGTCGTCGATTGCAACGCCGTCACCAAGAGTGTGTACTCATTGGTTGGAAACACCGGCATACCGATTACGGTGCCCGGCATGGCGTGGTTCATCGTTAGCGGGGGACTGGCGGGCGTGTCAATCCTCTCGGCCACGGGTCGGATTCGGGCCCCGGGTCGCCTCCTGACGGCCCAGCTGCTCTGGGGCGTGTTCGGACTCGCCTTCGTCCTCTACCTGATCTACGTCGAGGCAGTGCTTCTGCACAAGATATGCGAGTGGTGCACCGGGATCCACATTCTGGTCATCCTGACCTTCTTGTTGACACTCGCCGCGTGGCAGCGGGTGATGGCGGCACGGTATGATTCCTAGAGTTTTCAGTTGTCAGTTTTCAGTCGTCAGTTTCGACATCCTCACTCAGACAAGAACGCGAGTGCGAGTTTTCTAGGTTCTCCGCCACGTTGCGGACATGGCAATAAAAAGCAAGGCTTTTTTAGCCATTGCGAGCTCTGCTTGTGGCCCTGCCTGTGGTTACCAACAGCGTTAGGCCGCCAGGCTTGTACTCAATCTCAGTTCTGGTTGGCGCTGGCGTCATCTTCTGCACAGGCTAATCTCACCGCGTCGTCGAAGGGCGTTAGCTCGGTGGGGAAGAGGGAGCGTATAGCGGCGTCATCGGCAATCAGCTCATTGCGCAGGCCTTCTACCAACGGATGGGTCAGCGTGGCCGGGAGGGACGTCACCAGATCGACCCACATCGCAGACAGACGCGGCGAGAGGACAGGTACCTTTATGACGAACGGCTCGCGTATGCCCGTGACCCGGGCGAATCGCTGCATCATCTCCCGGTACGACAGGATGTCCGGGCCACCTATGTCGAATGCTCCGACGGCCATCGTCTCGTCCAGGACAGATACAAGATAGAAGATGACGTCCTTCAGAGCGATCGGTTGAGTGCGTGTCTCTACCCAGCGCGGGGTGACCATCAGGGGAAGACGCTGCACGAGCATTCGGAGCATTTCGAACGACGCTCCTCCGCGACCAATGATCATGGCCGCTCGAAGCGTCGTTACGGGTACGGAGCCCGCCTGAAGCATCTCGCCGACCTCGATCCGGCTGGCAAGGTGCGGGGACAGCCGTTCGCCATCACGCTGGTTCTCATTCTCTCCCAAGCCACCGAGATAGACGATGCGTTCGACGCCTGCTTCCTCGGCGGCACGAGCGAAGTTCCCGGCAGCCAACCGGTCCCGAGCAGCAAAGTCACCTTCTTGGCCGGTTCCCGACATGGAGTGGATCAGATAGTAGGCCGCGCGACACCCCTTCAGTGCGTTTCGAAGGGAGTCGGGGTCCAGGGCGTCAGCGCGAACGACCTCCATGCCTTCGTAGGAATCCGGCGACTGCTTCGGCGACCGGCTCATGGCGCGAACGGGCAGACCCTTGGAGCGGAGAGCTGGTATCAGATGGCGGCCAACATACCCACTGGCACCCGTTACGAGCACAGGCGCATGCGCCCCTCGTTGCTTCCTACCCGGCATTCTCAACCTCCTCAAAGCGCCATTGGTGGCTTACCGCCCATGTTACGAATCCATCACCCAGCCATTGATGGATGGGTGACTGTATCAATCGGTAGATAGCTCCGCCGATGTAGCCGGCAAGACGCGGGTGGTAGTCCGCGACTTCAAGACAGAACCGCGTCAGGCCTTTCGGCCGGATATCCACTGAAATCGACAGAGTGCCGAACGGGGCATGGGGCCGCGCCAACAGGCCCCCGGTGATCGCGTATGCGATGCGGGACTGCGTTGGCTCGACCGATACCTGCTGGGCTTCAAATCCCAGCAGAGTCATTCGGGCCAGCGTGAAAGAGATCCTCTCCGGCTCAGACCGCCGAACGCCGACGATGTGAAACAACCGGCGGGTGACGTAGGAAAAATATGTTGCGGCCAGATCTTCCAGCATGGGCTCGCTCGTGGGCAAGATCGCGGCGGGCGCCTCGACGCACTGCCGAGAGAATACGCTGCCATCGGGCGAGAATCGCTGAGTGCGTTCGACGACGGGGGGAGGGGTGGGAGTCATGGAGTTGGTAGACGGTTTACGGTTTACGCTAGTGGGTTTACGGTAGTTATCGACGATCTGAGGCCTTACCGCAGGCAGCGGGCGGTACACCCTGGACGTTGAGCGGCGGCTTGTTGGGATAGCCCTGGGGCAACACCCGTTTCAGTGTCCCACGGCTTGAACTTTCGGGTTCGAGGAGAAACCCTTTGTGGCGTGCTCTGCGGTGGTGGAACTGGCCGTTGGGCGACTGAGATGCGATACGGCCACATGGGCCAGTCATGGATGTTAGAGGTCGGCGAACGGCCGCCAGTCGTGGATTCTTAGCTCGGGCCACGTTTGGTCTTGCCACTCGTTGCGCTCGATGGAGACTGCCAGGTCGAGCGGCTGATTCTCGGGATATTCCGCCAGCTCGGCGTCGCAGTTAAACATTATGGCGTTAATCGAGGTACGTCCCGACTTCGCGGTCATGCGCATGTGCTGACCGTTACCGCCCATCCGACGCCGATGCTGGAGATAGATTCCTGTGGCGATGAATATCGGCTCCTGGAACTGTTCCCCGTACGGCGCGAGACTTTCGACCGTGTTCACAGACTGCATGTTGATCTGACCGAGCTTGACCCGCGCGTCAATAAGCAGAACGGATCCAAGCTGGTCCGTTGCCACGATGTTCCGAGCAGCGTCCTCCAGCTTTTCGAACGCGACACCAACCGAGCCTGCGGGAACCGTGAAGCCGCAAGCGGCCGAGTGGCCGCCGTGGCGCAGAAACACACCATGGGCGGAGCCGTGGCAGGCTTCGAGAATGCTGAGGATATTGACGCCGTTGACCGAGCGCCCTGACGCGGAGTACACGCCGGCGTCCCGCGGCGACGCGACGATTGCCGGCAGGCCGTAGCGCTCGGTTAGCTGGGAGGCCAGAAGTCCTGAGACGCCCGCGGGCCACTCGCCTTTGACGCATAGGATCGGGGCCCGTTTGCCGTTCTGGACATCGAGTGCAACAGTTGCTTCGTCGCCGATTCCCTCCACTATGCTGTCGATGTTGCGAGCGACCAGATGTTGACGCCCAGCGTTATGCTCGTTGAGGACTCCGGCTATTTCGTTCGCCCGCGCTGGGTCCGTCGCGGTGAACAGATCGTACGCGAGCTGAGGATCAGCCATGCGGTTTGCCGAGTTGATCCTGGGAGCAAGATAGTAAGAAACAGACGTCTGCGTCAGGCGCCTCCTATCTACTCCGGCGACGTGAAACAGCGCATGCAGGCCGCACCGTTTGGTGTCGCGCAGGCAGTCAAGACCTTTGATGACAAGACCCCGATTCTCATCCCTCAGCGGAACCACGTCGGCCACGGTACCGAGAGCGATCAGGTCGAGGAAGCGCCCGGACTCCTCCGAGGAACCCATCATGGCTTGGATGACCTTGAACACCACTCCTGCACCGGACAGGTAGGGCCACGGGTAGGCGCTGTCATGGCGACTCGGGCTGACGACCGGACAGTCGGGGAGAGATCCGTCGGCGGCCGGCTGATGATGGTCGGTTATGATTACGTCCATGCCGAGATCGCGCGCGACGCGTGTAGCCTCGATGTCCACAATCCCACAATCGGCGCTGATTACCAGGTTTGTCCCCGCATCGGCCAGCGACCGCAGTCGGTCGATCTGCATACCGTGACCGTCGGCGCGCGTCGGAATGACAACTTGCGGCGTGTTGCCCAGCAGCTGAAGCATTTCTGATAGGGCTGCTGAGGCCGTGAGGCCATCGCAGTCGAAATCGCCATAGATGGCAATGCGATGTCCCGACTCCACGGCTGCTCGGACTCGGCCTACCGCGCGGCCCATGTCGGGCATGAGATAGGGATCATAGTCCGGCACGGGCCTGCCGAAGAATTCCTGGATCTCATCCAGCGTGCGGTACCCCCGCTGATACAGCAGGTGCACCACCATTCTCGTGACGTTGGGGACCTGAGCGGCAAAGTCGGGATCAACCGGTGGCGGGATACGCCACAGCCGTCGCCTGCCTCTGAGTAGGGTCTCCTCCGGTGCGTCGGCGGTGATCATGACGAGGACTGCGATTCCCGGTCGCTCCGAACGTTTGTGGACCGTTCTGGGATACCTGGCTTGAGATCGATGCCCGAGATTTTCACCACCCTGGTTGAATCATGCCACAGGGCGAGCATCGCTGGCGGGTGTTGCGCAGGTCTACTGGGTACGTGCCGCTGCCCGAGCTTGCTTCCTTCGTCCGAGAGTTGGCCTAGCTAATCTCCCGTTCAGGCAGGAAGATGTCGATCAGGTCGCTGTGGTCACTCTGAAGGCGGTGGTACAGCCCGGCATTGTGTAGAGCCAGGGCAGCAAGCTCGGCGACAGTCTCGAGGAAACCCGACTCGACCCGGCTAAACTTTCGCGCCTGACCGGAATAGACGCGCAGCACTCCAATCGGACGGTCGTGGGCGATCAAGGGAGCGCTCATCACCGACACTATGCCCTCCGACTGTGCTTCGGTCGGATACTGGAAGTCGGGATCGTGCGTGACGTCTTCGAGCTGCGTGACGTTGCCTTCCAGAATGTGACGGTCGACGGCGCTTCGGGCGAGCTCGACGGGACCCTTATCGAGATAGGCATCGGAGAGGCCGTAGACGGCCCGCATCTCGAGGCGCTTTCCGTTGTCGTCCAGGAGCCGCACGCTGGCTGCTTTCGCCTGGAGAGCACGGGTGACGGACTCAGTCAAGTAGGCAAGCACATCCTCGGGGTTGAGGCTGCCTATAATGCGCTTCAGGATCTCGACCAGGATAGGAAAATATTCCTCAGAAATCCCGATGGAGCTTTCCTCGGTCAAAGCGTTCCTCCGTCCCGCTGCGGGCCCTACCTTAAGGTTACAGTGCCCGGATGTGTCGCGAGGCCAGTCAGGGGTGTTTGACCGCAAATTTGACGTCGCCGGTACGCGAATCGATCCGTTACTGATCGTTATAAGATTTCCACACCCGCACGCCACACGTCTTAACCGAATCTTCACCTGTGGCACTACGCAATTTAGACCGGGCTAGTCCATTATGGCTACTAGGTATCTTGTGATCCGAAGGGGTTTGAATGAGGCGCACCGGAGTATTGGCGGCAGTGGCGCTACTGATGGGACTTGTTTTTACCGTCCCGCGTATCGCGTCAGCAGCCTCGGGGACATCATTTTCGTTTGGGGTCGCCGGCGACTATGGCGCAAACAGCAATTCCACGGCCACCCTTCAATTGATGGGGCAATCAAATCTCAATTTCGGGCTGGCGATCGGTGACCTGAGCTACGCTCAGATCTCGCCCGAGTCGGCCTGGTGCTCGTATGTTAAGCAGAACGTCGGTACGCTTCCCTTCGAATTACTGGCAGGCAACCACGAGAGCGACGGAGCCGAAGGCCTAATAGATAACTTTGCGCAGTGCCTTCCTAACCAAATGTCCAACATGGTGGGCACGTACGCCAAGGAGTACTACTTCGATTACCCAGCCAGCTCTCCCCTTGCCCGGTTTATCATGATTTCCCCCGGCCTCAACTTCACGACCGGGAGCTTCAACTACAGCAAGGGAGGAGCGGACTACAACTGGGTGTCGAATGCCATTGACAGTGCACGAGCGGCCGGCATCAAGTGGATCATCGTCGGCATGCACAAGGTCTGTTTGACATCAGGCGGTAGCGCCTGTGATATCGGGACAGACATCACGAACCTTCTGGTCAGCAAGCATGTCGACCTAGTTCTCCAGGGTCACGATCACAACTATCAACGAAGCAAACAGCTGGCGTTAAACGGAACGACCTGCAGCGGGCTCGACCCTTCGGTCTACAACCCGAGCTGCGTGGTCAATGACGGCAGCAGTGGGACGTATCAGGCAGGAGCCGGAACGATATTTAACATTATCGGCACCGGCGGGATCGACGATGAGTTTGGCGCGGTTTACAACAATCCTGACAGCCCGTATTTTGCCACCTGGAGCGGCACGAACGTCAACCCGCGCAAGGGCTTCATGAAGTTCACCGTCTCGGCAACAGGCATCTCAGCTCAATTCGAGGGATCTACGAACACGTCCAACTACACGGACTCGTACACAATCTCGTCGGGTAGCGGCGGCTCGCCCACGCCGACGCCCACTCAGACTCAAAGCGGGATTCTGTTCTCCAACAACTTTGACGGCCAGGCTCCTGGAACGCTCTCCGTCGGCCAGCAGCCCAATCAGTTCAGCCTTGAGGCGGGACTGTTACCGGTTACCGTGCAGAACTCCGTCTCCGATTCCGCTCCCAACGCACTTTCGATCGGAGTCGCGGGCGGAGGCTCGGGTTACGCGTACTACCAATATCCCAGTGGGACTGGCTATACGTCGCATACTCTCCAATTCAACATCGAGCTGGGTAATGACTTTTCCCTGTCCAGCTCCGAGTACATGCTGCTGTCCAAGACGGAGCCCGACGGGCTCGCGCTGAGTATGTCTCCAGCAGGAGGCCTCCTACTTGACTACCTCACCAGCAGCGGAACGCACAAGTATCTCTACACGAATGCAAGCTTGACGCCCGGCGCATGGCACACTATCACCATCCAGGAAACTGTAGGTTCGGGCACTTCTGGATCGCTGTACGTCTACGAGGACGGCAAGCTCGAAGGGAGCGGAACGGGACTCGATACCGGGACTCAGCCCGTGTCGTCGTTTGCGGTGGGAGCATATTCAACACCCACCGACCCATTGACCTCCGGGCACATGTACATAGACGACGTGGTGACGGGTACGGGTGAGCAAGGACCCTTGACTCCGCCGGTGACGACTCCCACCCCCACGAGTACTCCCACTACGCCGACGCCAACCAGCACTCCCACTTCCACGCCTACGGCGACGCCGACTCCTCCACCTACGACGGTTGTCTTCTCAAACACATTTGACGGGCAGCCTACGGGACCTCTCCAAACGGGGTCGGGACCCAACACATTCTCGGGAGTGGTAGGCTCATCACAGCTCTCAGTCCAGAATGGCGTTGCCGACAGCCAGCCAAACTCGCTCGCCATTTCAGTCGCAGGTGGAGGGAGCGGATACGCCTACACCCAGTACCCGACACCGGGCTACGTTTCGCACGTGCTTCAATTCAACATTCAACTCGGGTCGGACTTCGTACTGCCGTCAACCGACTACATGGTCCTGGCCCAGACCATGCCCACGTTCCCGGCCACCTCGAACGCCGGCAAAGTGAGCCTGTCCATGTCGAGCTCCGGTGGCTTGCTGCTCGACTACTTTGACAGTGCCGGAGCGCAACACTACATCTATAGCAATGCAACGCTGCCGATCGGCTCATGGCATACCATCGACGTCACAGAAACGGTAGGGGCAGGCACGGGCTCGCTTAATCTGTACATGGATGGCGTCCTGGAGGGGCAGGGTGCAAGCCTCGACACCGGGTCACAACCGCTCACCTACTTTGCCGTCGGTAACGAATACACCCCAACAGACCCCAACACGTTGGGGCACATCTACATCGACGACGTGGTGGGCGGTAGCAGCGCAGGCCTGCCGCCGTCTCCGACCCCGACGACTCCCACTCCCACGCCGTCCGTCACCCCAACCGGGACTCCGTCTCCTACTCCGACGGGAACCCCTTCACCAACTCCAACGGCCACTCCCTCACCGACGCCCACCGGCTCCGTCATCTTCTCAAACGGCTTTGATTCACAGCCTGTTGGGACGGTAGCCACCGGAACCGGCTCCAACCAATTTACGGGGACCGCAGGTGGGGCGGCGCTCAACGTACAGAGCGGCGTCGTCCACTCCGTACCCAATGCTCTGGCCGTATCAGTTGCAGGCGGCGGAAGCGGATATGTCTACGAGCAGTATCAGGGATCCGGTTACTCATCGCATGTCATGCAATTCAACATCGAGCTGGGGAGCGACTTCGTTCTTCCAACCGCCGACTACATGGTGCTCGCGCAGACTACGTACCGGCTCGTCGAGCTCGAATACGGGAAAGGTGAGCCTTTCCATGTCCAGTGGGGGCAGCCTGCTGCTCGATTACTGGGACAGCGCCGGCGCTCAGCATTACGTCTACAGCAACGCCACACTGACGCCCGGCTCTTGGCATACGATCAGCGTGGCGGAAACCGCGGGCGCAGGTACGGGATCCCTAACCCTTTCTATGGATGGGGTGGTGGAAGGTCAGGCGACCAATATCGATCTCGGCTCGCAGCCCATCACGTATTTCGCCGTCGGCAACGAATATAGTCCAACTGACCCTGCGATTGCGGGCCACATGTACTTCGACGATGTGGTCACCAACTCGGCGGATAGCCCGTCGCCAACGCCTACCCCAACGGCGGCTCCAACCAGCACCCCGACAAGTACCCCCACGCCCACTGCGACTCCAAGTCCGACAGCTACGCCCACCGGGACTCCGAGCCCGACGGCAACACCGACCGGCACTCCAAGTCCGACAGCTACGCCCACTGCGACTCCAAGTCCGACAGCTACGCCCACTGGGACTCCGAGCCCGACGGCAACACCCACGGGCACGCCCAGTCCGACACCTACGCCCACGACGTCCACCGTCTTCACGAACAGCTTCGACTCTCAGGCCACTGGAGCGCTTCAGCTAGGCACCAGCGCGAACCTATTTTCGAGCGAGGCGAACAAGAGCAGACTCACCGTGGAGAAGTCGGTGGCGTCGAGCGCTCCAAACGCCCTCTCCGTTGGACTCACCGGTTCAGCAGCCTACGCCACCAAGCAATACTCGACAAGTTATGCCCATCACATCTTGCAGTTTAGCGTTGAGCTTGGATCGACCTTTCATCTGCCGTCGGGTGGCTGGATCGAGCTCGCGACGACGACGACGGGAAATAACGCGGGCAAAGCCTTCATCCACCTCAACGCCTCAAGGCAGCTCGAAGTGGACTACACGGACAACACCGGGGTTCGTCACGCCATCAGCAGCACATCCACGTTGACACTCGGTGCCTGGCACAGTCTGCGCCTGACCGAATCTACCGGGACCGGGACCGGCTCATTTGTCCTTCTAGTAGACGGTAACTCTGTCGCCTCGGCCACCACACTGAATACCGGAGGACAGAAGGTCACTAGCTTCTCGGTAGGAGAGACGGCCAATAGTGGCACGCCCAGCGGCTCCCTATACTTCGATAACGTGACGTCGAGCACATTCTAAAAATGCCCCCAGCGACGGTAGTCGGTCCGCTTACATGTGCAGTTCTACGAGACGGCTTTCGGCTGGAGGGGCCTTAGAGCGCCGCTCTGCTCACCAAGCGGGGCCCCTCTTTGTTCGGCAAGGGATAAGATCTCATCGAAGTCCGCGTAGAAGCCCGTCGCCGGCATCTCTCCCTCCTCGGCGAAGTCCACGACGACGCCGTTGACCAGGTTAACCACCCTGCGATCTGATGGGACTTCCGGGGCCTCATAGACCTCGATACCATAGCCACGTAACTCGGCTGGCGTCGAAGCTCCGAAAACGTGAGTCATCCAGTAGAAGGCAGCCATGGTCGAATCCTCCTCGTCGATCTCGGCAGCCAAGCAGCTCGTCTCACTGCGCCGGCGGATTCCATAGCAAGATTCGTGCGAGGGTACAATTAAGACATAGATGCGGGGTATCGAAACTAGCGGATAGCAGGCGGGTTTGCGCTGCCGCGTTGGGCGGCGAGTTCTTTCCTGCCCAAGTGACCTCCGCGGATCGCGGTGCCCAAGAAAGAATATGCCGTCAGATGGTCCACTCAACAACGCCGCTGTCCCAGCATGCGTCGGGATTACGGCGAATCGACTGTGTGCAAACGCTCATCGTTCGAGAAGAGGGCGACGAGCCGCAGGTTCTACTTGTCTGGAACGAGGACTGGCGAAATCCGTGTTGGGGACTGCCGGGAGGCGCGCGCGAGCCTGCCGAACCCCTATGCCACACGGCAGTACGGGAAACGAGAGAGGAAACGGGTCTCGATATCCGGCTGGGTGAGCTGATCGACATCCACGAAATCGTGGGACTCGGTAAACGTGTTCATCTCGTGATCTTCACATTCCGAGGGTATGTATGTGGGGGTAGGCTCTGTTCGGACGGCACCTGTGAGCCGGAGAGGGGAGGCGTCAGCCAGGCATCCTGGTTCCCACTATCAGAGGCGAAGAAGATGGGCACATTGCGCCGTATTCTTGAGGTCTCACAACATAAGTTGCCCGGCAGCCACTACAGCTTCGAGAAGCGAAAGCCGTTCTGCTGACCTGAGCCTTTCTATCAGCGCCGTTTTCGTGAAGCGTTATATATGCAGTCTTTCTAGCTGATAGAGGAACATCGTATATCTATATAGTGGTTTGAGGTAGTAGGTCGGGTGGGTATGTGGAAAGAGTAAGAGTTGTGGCGGCGTGGCGCGGGAATGCCTGTTTAGAAACCCGGGGAAGGTCGCGGGGAAACGCTGCGAGCCGGGTGGAGAACGCAAGGCATCGCCGGTCTTGGGCAGTCGACATGGGGACAGCCTGACGCGGATACCACAGGTTGACGCAGCTTTTCCACAGGTCTTTGGAGTGCGCGACTACTTCTGGTCGAACCTATTGAGCACGTTAGCCGTGACTCGCTCCGCAAGCCTACTCGGACGGTGCGAACGTGGATGGTAAAGCCAGAAGGTCTGGCTCGTGTCGTCGACGCCCCAGGACCACTCAATGGCGCCGGCGTTGAACACCTGAGCTCCACTTCGGGCTGTGTAGAGCGTGGCATTCGAGATACCCCGAGATCCCGAACTGTCACGGATAGGCGATGAGGCCAATATCTGCAGTCCGCGGGGATGTGGATAACCGTCCACCACGAGATCGGACTCCTGACCAACAACGCCGGGGATCGAGCTCCCGCGCCGTGCTCTGGTGCCTCGAAATACCCACGAGTGCGGATCCGAAACCACCCACGTAAAAGGACCGCGCGAGCCCTCATAGTAACCGTACATCGCTCCCAGAAGAGCGCTTTCCGGACGGGAAACGGGCGGAGAGCGCCACGTTGTCGTAGCAAGGGCAGGTCTGTGCCGAGATAAAGGATCGCGAAGGACATCCTTGTAACAGACCAGGATCGTGTCCCTCTTGCCCTCCAGTCGCACCTGCCAGTAGCCGGTGTTGGCAGCGAAGTTCGCGAGATTTACTCCATGGGTGACCGCCGCGGCGAAACCGTTCCTCATCGGAAGGCTCCAGTACTCGTCGTGTCCGGCAATAATCAAGCCTCGATGATTCCGGAGCATACGGGGATTACGGTGCACATCGAGATCGGTCGCATACGTGACATCGTATCCCCGGCGCTCGAGGAATCTGACCATATGGTACTCCCAGGAGAGGAACCATCCGGACCCCATGTTCTGGACGAACGGCCGCAGGAACGACACCTTAACAGCCCGGTGGCCGAAGGTTTTTTGGGGCCCATACCGGCTGTCACCATAGAGCGATTTGCCGCCCCAATCGTTGTACGCTTCGTCGGTGAAGAGCCCATGGACGAAGAGTAACGGGCTGTGGGAGCTTGGGTCGGTAACGACGAACGGGATGTAGCCCTGATGCGCGTTCGAAGCAGTTAGTTTGACGAGGTACACACCGCTAACCCAGCTCCGTGGAATCTTCACGGTAAATGCAGTGGGCCACCTACAAAGGATGAGGCCGGTCGCTTTATTGGGCTTTGGCTTCGGGTATCGATGCCCCGATAACCGCGGAATGGACAGCATCTCCCGACCGCCGTTGCCTCGGTACCAACCCATTCGGTAGATGACGGCAGTAAATGTGGGCGCGGTCGTACTGACGGAAAACGAGATTGAGCCGCGCGACGGAACGCTCGGCATGGACGGATACCCCTCAATCTGATCGCGATAGGAAAGAACCGAGAGCCGCCAACTCCTGGTGCCGGGAAGGGCGTTTTCTCGCTGGATGGGGTTCAGGAAGTGGACGGGAATGCGGCCATGAGCGCGGGTAGCGGCAAGAGAAGGAGGAAGCGCTGCTAGCCACAAGAGACCAAGAATCACGACCACACGCGAGATCACCGGCGTCGATCTCGTGCCGCAGGCCGCACGAGTCCTCGAATAACTCCGATTCCCCAAGCCAGGTGCATGCAGGCAAAGACAAGGCTGATAGCGGGGGCCAGACGCAAGCGATCCCGGGCTGCCAGGGCGCCGGCGGCCGCCGCTGCCATTGCGTAGATTGCAGCGGGAAGCAATGCCGCCATCCGCCGTGTCCAGACGAAAACCACTGCACTTGCCGTCAAGGTCAGAACGAGGGCTGGGGCGGCGACGTGGCGAGCCTGAGTGGACCCGGGGTGCTTGCGAATCACCTGGGCCTTCCAAAGACCGTAGGTGTAGTACTGACGGCAGAGCGCCGTAAGTGACTCGCGCGGAAAGTAAACGGACACAATGTCGGGACAAAGCAAGACTCCATACCCAGCACCCCGAATGCGATGGTTGAGCTCAAAGTCCTCGTTGGCGATGAGGGCTTCATCATACCCACCAACTTCCTCCAGGACCTCACGACGGAACGCCCCAAGGTACACGGAGTCGACGAACCCTTCCTTCTCGAGATAGTGAAAGCGGCTGTCCCCAACGCCGAAGCGTGACGTAAGAGCGAGACCGATACTGCGGCCAATGAGGCCGACACCCGCCGGACGCATCAGGCCACCCGCGTTGCCGGCGAGGGTGCGTTCCAGGGCCTCGACGCACCGTTGGATGTAATCGCGCGCCAGACGGCAGTGCCCGTCGACACGGATTACGACGTCGGAATCGGACCGCGCAATTGCAAGGTTCAGGCTTGACGACGTCGTTTGTCTCGGATTATCGAGGAGCAAGATCCGACGGTCCGTGGCCGCCCGCCCAGCCACGATGTCACGAGTTCCGTCGGAGGAACGGCCGTCGACCACGACGATCATTGTTCGCGCCTGACTGAAGGTTTGGTCGAGGACAGAGTCCAAGGTCGAGGCGATATGGGCAGACTCATTTCGAACCGGCATGACCACCGTGACGGTGACCGAATCGAGAGACATGGGGGATGCTTGCCGCACTCCTGTGTAGATAGCGGTCATTTGCCTGATGGCGTCAGCATAGCCACTGTTTCGAGCAGGGCAGAACGGCGTGCCGAGAGTGGAAAGGCGTCGCGAATGCGTTGTGAGGCTGCCTCCCGCTGGGGCATCGAGGCGGCAAGGGCCTGCTCGATCCCGGCCGCAAGCGAGCTAGGGCTCGTCTCGTCGACCCATAAGCCATGGTCTCCGACCACCTCCGGCAATGCACCTCGCCTCGAGATGACGGGGATGCAGCCTGCTCCCATGGCCTCGGCCAGTGCTGCTCCGAAGCTTTCCTGAGCCGATGCCTGAACGTAGACCGACGCGCGGTTAAAGAGATCATCGAGCTCGGACTGCGGCAGGTAGTCCTTTATAGTCAGATTTGGTGGGGCGATGGATCGCAGGTAGTCGGCCGCATCGTCGAGACAACGACCCACCAAAAGAAATCGAGCCTGCGGGGCCAGGGCGGCGGCGCGAACAAACACCTCATGGCCCTTACGCTTGAGGTTCTCGCGTCGGATCAGTCCCACCGACAGGACGATTGGCTCGCGCTCCGAATTGATGGGTCTTTGGGGTGGCTCGAAGCCGAGATATATCAAGCGAACCGGAGTCTTCGTTCCGACGTTACGGTGAATCGCAGACTCAGCGTATAGCGAATGTGTTACGAGCATCGTGGACGAGCTGCAAACTGTCCGCACAACGTGCCGCTTCCAAGGGTGAGCCATATGGCCGAACTTTATTTCCGACACGTTGGCCACATCGTAACCTCCTACAACGGTTACCGCCGGCTTGCCCGCGGCCCTCGCCGCGATCACAGGGAGAAACGAGTGCAAGCTGGCCCACCATGAGTAGACGAGGTCGGCTCTTTCCAGTTTTAGGGGCAGTGTGCTGATACGTCGCGGGACGGAGAGGTCTAGCTCGTCGACGTGGTGTTCCGAGGCGAAGATGTCGCGGTCCGTCCGGACGAAGCTGCGCAACGAGTTGTGGACGAAGAGGATCCGCACTAGACTGCCGCGCCCTCGAGCTCTTTTAGATTCCAGTAGGATATGAAGACGTAACAGGCCCAAACGGCGGCCATGAGCAGTCCTTGCCACCCATCGCGATAGCCGGACCGAACTATGTAACGGGACAGGAAGGCCCCGCCGGGCCTGAGCAGCAGCTGATGAAGGCCGAACCGAACACCGTCGGCACGTTTCTGCTCCGCTTCCCAGCGCGCATACCTTCCAAGTAGGGTGCGACGAACTTCAGGCAAAGATTGATGCGGGAAGTGGAGGAGAGGAGTGGTCAGGGTACCGGAGGGGCCCTGAAGACGCATGTGCGCGTGGACCCGGCGCTGCTCGTAGCGAGCAGAGTCTTTGCGAAACAATCGTAGCTGATAGTCGGGCCACTCCGCCCCATGCTTCAGCCACCGCCCAAAGAAGTGATTGGCTCGCGGTACACGAAAGCCGGTACATCCACTGGGCTGCGAGATGGCGAACTCGATCTCGCGCCGGAGTTCCGGAGGTACTCGCTCGTCGGTGTCGACGATCAACACCCACTCGTGCGTCAGCTGGGGGATCGCCCAATTCTTCTGACTAGCCGAATCGACGTAGGTATGCTGTATGATCCGGCTGCCCACTCTGCCGGCGATCTCAGTTGTCCTATCACAGCTAAACGAGTCGCAGACCACAATCTCGTCAGCCCAGCTGACCGATCGCAAACAGGCCTCGATCACCGCCTCGCTGTTGAAGCTGGGCACGAGCACGGACAGCCTTTCGCCGGTCAACGGGCAGCGCCGGTCATCGTGGTTCCGGAACGCCGGGGCGTCTTAGTGATGGAACCGTACAGATCGCGCAAGTCTGGGCCGAGACCCGACTCGGCAAAGTGCTGGCGAGCGTATGCTCGGCCCGCCGCCGCGATAGACTTCGCGATCCCTGAATCAGAGAGAAGCCGGAGGATAGCGGCCGATAAATCGGCGGCATCGGACGGCGCCGTCAACAGTCCCGTCTTCCCGTCGACGATGGCCTCGACGTGCCCCCCCGAGGCGGAGGCGATAACGGGAACTCCACAAGCCAGCCCCTCCAGCACGATCAATGGGAACGGCTCCCCGATAGATGGCTGGATGAGGATGTCAGCCGCGGCAAACAGAACGCGCACATCATCTAGATGGCCCAAAAAGATTACGCGACCCGCTAGATCCGGTTCAGCGGCGCGACGACGGAGACCTTCCATGTAGGTGGGGAAGGGGTCGACATCATCAGGACCCAGGGAGGGCTTATCTCCGGCGATTGCCGCAAGAACTTCAACTCCTCCGGCATTAAGAATCGAGACGGCCTCAAGAAGGACGCCGTGTGCTTTGTACGGCACGAGACGGCCGGCCATGGCGACAACCGGCGTAGAGTCAGGGAGCGATAGGGCGCTCCGAGCATCCTGCCGGGAGACGAGGGGATCGAAGAACGAGTCGCGAACCCGGTTGTGCATCACCAGTACCTTCGACCTCGGGATGCCAAGGTCGACCAGCGACCGTGCCACCGCATCTGAGCACGCAACCACACGAGCGCACATAAGTGCTCCCGGTACGAGAACCAGGCGGTTTACGAGGCGAGGCGGCACGATGTCGTGCTGGTGCCACACCAAGGGCCGACGCATGACGGTAGCGGGCAATCCGGCGAACAATGCCGCAACGCCTGAGTTGGCGTGGATGACTACTGGGCGAGATTTGGCGATGACCGTCCCAAGACGTACTACGCCAGTAAGCCAACCCAGAGCTAATGAGAGAGCGGTGCGAGGGTCGCTGGTACGCCTTAGTGGCGCGAGCGGCAGGATGTGAATCGCGGAGCAGCGGTGCTTGAGGCGGTGGACGAGGGGGCCTGATGGCGATGCCACTTCTGGATCATAGCCCACTACCTTCGCTGCCTCGATCAACTGTTCCAGCACAACCTCCGCGCCACCACCCCACTGCCCTGTGTGAGATACGAAGAGCACCCTGGGAGACGGTCCCGCGGTTTGGTTGGATTCAGGGGAGGGGATGAGTTTGCCCCCTTGGTATGTCGTTGTGGACGGCTCTGCCATGCTCCCAGACCTGGATTTTCGGAAGGGCTATTGCCGGCCCGTCGAAGCTATCAGGACGGGTGCGAAAATCCTTCAGGCCTTGCCGTAGCATGCCCAGTTTCCACACGGCGTGATGTCCGACCAGGATTGGGTAGGCGAGGACCCGGTCGCGCCGGAGCGGCATGGCTCGAGCTACCAATAGAGGCTGGTACAGGACGGCGAGACCGGCGTGAAACAACTTAGCCCAGTCCCGGGCGGTTCTCAGATGGCGAGGATACACGGCGTACATGTCCGGCCACTTTCGGCGCACCAACACGTATGCCCTCCCGTACATGTACTGCTGCCGGTAGAGCGCGAGCACTGACGGCCTATGTTCGTGACGCACTCTAATTGACGGGTCGAAGTGAATGCGAACACCGGCGAGACGGGCGCGCCAGTTAAAGTCCACATCTTCTCCTCTGAAGAGGGTGACGTCAAAATTGCCTACGGTCCCGACGAGGATCCTGCTGTAGGACATGTTCACGGTCGGCAGAGTGTGCACCGGACGTCCCGGGACCGGGGAGGGGAATACCACCTGGTCGGCTATCCGGCTGACCAGCGAGTCCGGGCGTAGGCCGCGTACTGCGCCACCCACGGCGGCCGGCCCTGGATGTGAAGCATGAGCTCGCGCAATAGAAAGAATCCAGTCGTCGTCGGGGACGGCGTCGTCATCGGTGAAAGCAATGATCTGCTCCCGGCAGTGCGGTATGCCGATATTGCGAAGCGTCGCGAGGTTGCGGTTCGGATGTTCCAAGAGAACGACGCGCTCAAACTCGGCGGCGTGTTCCTCAACAATCGACGCCGTGCGGTCGGGAGCGCCGGCGACGACGCCGTTAACTACGACCACTTGCTCAGGTTTTCGCCGGCCGCTCGACATGGCAGTCAGGAGCCGGTGGAGGAGCTGTGGGCGGCCGGACGTGCAGACGAGCAGCGTCACGGTAGGAAGTTCCTCAGCCACTGAGACTCCCACCATGGACGCGAGACAGCCGGCGAGCTTCGACAAACGCTTGCTGGTACCGCTCGACCATCTGCGCCCAGGTGAAGTGATCTTCAACTCGGCGGCGGCCTGCTAGGCCCATCCGCCGTGATAGCGCGGGATCGCCCGCGAGCTTGTCGATGGCGGCGGCAAGACTGTCAGGATCATGGGTCGGCACCAACAATCCCGTAGATCCATTCAGGACGATCTCGCCAATGCCTCCGTTGTTGCTGCCGACGACCGCCTTCGCGGCGGCCATGGCTTCGAGACACACCTGACCGAATGCCTCCCAAGAAGATGGAACGACGACGAAGGCCGCTTGGCTCATGAGGTCCTGGGCAGCTTGGTGACTTACCGAACCCAAGAAGCTGACGTCGCGGGACAGGTCGAGATCCGATGCCAGGGCCTGAAGCTGGGCTCGCAGGGGGCCGTCGCCGGCGATTGCCAGATGAACACCGCGGCCGCGCTTTTTTAACAGTGCAACGGCTTGTATCGCAACATCCACGCTCTTCTTCGCTACGAGACGCGACGGCAGGAAGATGAAGTTTGGAGGCAGCGGCTCACTACCGAAACGATCGGAGGAGGGGTTTGGCGAAACGTCGACGCCATAATGACTCACGCGTGTTTTTGGATGGAGGGTTGCCGGCAGGTCTTGCCGGAGATAGTGCAGCAGGTTTTCCGAGCACGCAATGGCGACCTGGGCGACGCTACACGCCCACGACATGGTCCAGTGGTAGCTGGCAGGGTATGGAGACGAGGCCACATCGGACCCATGAAAGCAGAGGACCACGGGCAGGCCCCGAAGTCTGGCGGCGATGAGGGCATAAGCGGCAGGGTATGAGAAGTAATGCACGTTTACCACGTCCGGGCGGGCACGTCCGAGATACCGCCAGAGATGGAACAGCTCCACGACCGACCACGGGACCAAAAGCACCTGCTTGAGCAGCGTGAAGGCGGATCTGGCACCAGGGCTAGGTAGGATGTTGGGATAGAGCCGCCGGGTCACGTGCAATCCATCAATCACCTGGGAGCTGGGCAACGACCGCGGGTACCGGTTGGTGTATACGGAGACATCGTGGCCGGCTCCCGCGAGCTCGCGCGCGAGGCGTCGCGTTACTGTTTCCACGCCTCCTATTTGAGGCGCGTACGTGCTGGAGAAGAGCAGAATACGCATTCCGCTACGCCTCGATGGGACGGTTCATGCGACTCCAACCAGCGGCGGAAGGACGACGGGACAATCGCAGGTGCAGGGCCGTCATCAGACTAGGGTTGGGCTATGCGACATCACTGCGGTTAGCGCTGCCGACATCAGACCATCTCAAGACGGGCCGGATCGCTCCGTTTGCGGTCTCCTGGAACCGCACCTCAGGGGGCGTCAGGTCAATGATCTCGAATGATAGGGCTGGGGATATCTGATCCAGCACGCGTTGGTTGGGAATGAAGGCCTCCAGCCCGATCGAGTAGAGTCCGGCGCGAAAGTAGTCCGACGGGATTTGACAGCTAACCGAGTGGCGACCGGGCTGCTGGACCTGGCGAGCCAGAGGGTCGTGGTCTCGCAGTCCGCTGCTGAGCACGCAGATGCCGTTGTAGTTCCAAAGCTCCAGGTTGATCTGGCAGTCGGCGATGGCACGCGCCACTTCGTACTCGATGACGACTTCAACGCCTTCATCGCGATCGATTTGACCGATGGGCTCTTTGCCCGGCGGTGAGACAGAGACCGAGATAAAACGCAACTCCGTGTCCGCGGCGAGCGCGGTGTGGGGAATCACGGCGCGACCTTCGGCAGCCCGGCCCGTCGCCAGGTATTGCGCTACGACTTCCGAAGCGCTGCCGTATCCGACCGCCCGTCCATGGTCGAGGAGCAGCCCGTAGCGGCAAAGCTGCGTTACGGCCGCCAGATTGTGACTGATGAAGATTACGGTGCGACCCTCACTCACCGCCTGCGTCATCTTGTCGAGGCACTGCTTATGAAAGCCGGAATCACCGACGGCCAGCACTTCGTCGACGACCAGCACCTCCGGTTCGAGGTGAACGGCCACCGCAAAGGCCAGACGCATAGACATCCCGCTCGAGTAGTACTTTACCGGCGTGTCCAGATAGCGCTCGACTCCGGAGAAGTCGACGATTTCATCGAATCTGCGCCGGATGTCGGCCCGACTCATGCCAAGGACCGCGCCATTAAGATACACGTTTTCTCGTCCCGTCAGCTCCGGGTGAAATCCTGCGCTGACCTCGAGCAGCGAGCCGACCCTTCCGGCGATTTCAGCTCGCCCGCTAGTCGGCTCGGTGATTCGCGATAGGATCTTGACGAGTGTGCTCTTGCCGGCTCCGTTGTGGCCGACAATGCCAAGGGCCTCACCGAACGAAACTTCGAAGCTGACATCGCGCAGCGCCCACACCGTGGTACTCTCCGCGTATGCCGCGGCCGACTCCGGGGAGCGCCGTGACATCGAGCTAAACGCTTTCAGAGGCGCCATGGCGATGTCGTTCACGCCCTCACGCCAGGTTTTAAAGCCTGCGCCCAATGCGCTGACGCGGTACTTCTTGCTCAGCTTGTCGGCCTGAATCGCGAGATCGGCCATGCTATATAACGTCCGCGAACGTCTTGTCCATGTGCTTGAAGTAATACAACCCAGTGACGAGAAGCAGGATTGTGACGCATATGGACGGAATAAGCGAGGACATGCCGGGGGGCGGACCGTCCAAAAGCGCCCAGCGGAAGCCATTGATGACCCCAGCCATTGGGTTCAGGGAGTAGAGCACCTCCCACTTTCCCGTTACGGCGTGACCGGAATATACCACGGGACTGGCGAACATCCAGATCTGAGTCAAGAATGGCAGAACGTACTTCACATCGCGATACCGCACGTTCATCCCGGATAGCCAGAATCCGACTCCCATAGCCGATGCGATCGCCATCAGCAAGAAGAATGGGACGAAGGCGACACGCCAGGTGGGCGCCACACCGAAGATCGCCATCATCACGGCAAAGACTCCACAGCCGACGGCAAAGTCCGGCAGGCCTGTGAAGGTGGTGGCAATGGGCAGAGCCAGCCGCGGGAAGTAGATTTTGGTAATCAGCTTCTCGTTATCAACCAAGCTTTTACCGGACTGAGTGATGGAGTACGCGAAGTATGTCCACGGTAGGAGGCCGGCAAAGATGAAGATCGGGTACGGTACCCACACCTTAATGTGGGCGTAGTGGCTGAGCAACAGGCTGAAGATAAGAACGGTTATCAAGGGCTGCAAGACGGCCCAGCCGGCACCGACGGCAGTCTGCTTGTAGCGAACCTTGATGTCGCGCCACATCAGGAAGAAAATCAGCTCCCGGGCGTGCCACACCTCGCCCAGACGGAGATCGCCCCAGCTACGAGTGGGCTCGATGACCGTCGGTTCCAGATGGCGCCGGTTGCCTAGGGAGGTGACCGTTGGCGGCTCGAGCACATCAGTACGCATAGGACCAACCCGCGAACTCAACGCGGCTCCTCACTTAGGCCTCGGCCTTTGCGTCACGACGCTCGCGCGATTCGGGCTCCAAAGTAATCGAGACCCCTTTGGCATGAGTGATCCGCACCCAGCACTCTTGCCGGAAGGCAGTGGCGAGGTGGTTTGTCACAAGTCAAGGTTAAAGGCGGTTATCCCGGCCCCGCCCGCACTGTCAGTGTATATCACGCGACTGCATTTTACCGTATGGAGCGGCCTCCGACGGACCCCTCGATGTGTTCCTGCCTTTCAACAGTGTGAGACACGCCTCGACAACGCGTTCAATACCGATTGCCGCCATGCACTCGTCGTTCTGGCACACCCTCACGCCTGGCCCCGGCCCCTCCGAGCACGCCCGAATGACCGTTACGTAAGGACCAAGCGGCCTCCAGGTGACAGGGTGTGTCGGGCCAAACAAAGCGACCGTCGGTATGCCGAGAATTCCCGCCAGGTGAGTCACGCCGGAGTCGTTTCCTATGAACAGCGACGCCCGGCTAAGGGTGGCGGCCAGCACGCTAAGAGAAGGCGTCTCAGACCATGACGTACCGGGGTCCTGACGCGCACAATTCGACTCGGCCGGGCCGCCGACAAACGTCACGTCAAAACCGCGGCCTTCCAGGTCACCGGCAAGCTGTCTAAACAGCGAAAACGGCGCGCGCTTCCAGGGCGCTCCCGCTCCCGGATGCATGACGACGCTCTCGCCACCGCCTAGATCCACTGAGGGATGCCGGAGATCTGGCCCTAGGTTCAGGGGCTCGACCCGCTCGGGTCCCTCCCACGACGTAGCCGAAAGGTGAAAGGCGCGGAATACCTCGAGCGCATGTGCCGCCGCATGTTGACCGGTCGGGGGAAATGGGCCGGCGCACACGGCGGCCACGCCCGCGCTCCGAAGCGCTTGTCCCGCGCGTTCACCACCCCGGGTGAACGCCACGACCAGATCCGGATGGCCGAGTGTCTGAGCCAGATCGCCATCAGCGGTTGGAGCCGGCATCGCCAATGCGGCGAGCCGCTCATCATCCCCTGACAGCATGGCATCGACTTCGCCGCATTCTGCGAGCAGCTTCCCAACCTCCCCTGGGCAGATCAACAGGATCTCCGCACCTGGATATCGGGCTCGAACGGACCGGAGGGCCGGCACCAGAAGCAAGATGTCCCCAATGCCTCCCATTCGATATACCGCTATGCGGTGTAGTGCATGATCAACCGGCATACGCTTGGTTGACCCGTGCGAGTGTGACGCGATTCACGGTAGGCGGAGGCTTGCACGGGGTAGCTTTAAGAAAGTGAGTGACGGCGCTACCCCGGTCCCCCCGCGGCGCCGTCGCTCCTTTGTCTGCTGAGGGAAATCACGATGATGGGTGCGGCACTCGCTCCGCTCCGGAGGCGAGATTTCCGTCTCCTCCTTGCCGGCCAGTCAGTCTCGTGGATTGGCAATAACTTCTACGAGATTGCAGTAATGTGGCTGGTCTTGACGTTGACCGGGTCCACGGCTGCCATGGCGGGTGTGGCCGCCGTCTCTACGCTTCCCCAGCTCATCTTTGGACCATTTGCCGGAGTCGTCGCAGATAGGGTGAACCGACGGATCTTGGCGCTGGCCATGGATTTCGCCCGCGGCATCGTGATTCTAGTCCTTCCCACTCTGGCACTCATGCACCATCTCGCGGTGTGGCAGGTGTATGTCTCTGCCTTCATCTTATTCACTCTCTTTACTTTCTTTCTGCCTGCCCGCCAGGCGATGCTCCCAAACCTCGTCTCAGACGAGGAGCTGCCGGCGGCCAACGGCTTGTTCCAGGCAACCTTGTACCTGTCGTTCCTGATCGGCTTCGGTCTTGGAGGTCTGCTGGTCGCGTCGGTGGGCGTCGTCCCCGCACTCTACCTCGATGCTGTTACGTTCGGTGTGTCGATGCTGACGCTGCTGCTCATTCGGTCCAGTGGTCGCGAACGCAAGACAAGAGAACGGCCGCGTCATTCTGCTGTCCGCGAGACGCTGCTGGGCATGCAGTTCATCTTCCGGCAGTCGACGCTGCTGACCATTTTCGCTTTTAACGGGGCTGTGGGTCTCCTGATAGGGCCCCTGCTCATCCTGCCCGCGCCGTTCTCCAGGAGCGTGCTGCATGCCGGAGCCCATGGCTATGGGCTACTCGAGGCGAGCTTCATGGCCGGGAGCGTGGTGGGAGCGATCGGCGCCACGGTAGCCGCCAAAGTAAGGCACGTGGGCTGGATGATGGTCGGGGTCGTGATCGGCGGTGGTCTTCTTCTCGCGGCACTTTCGTACACGCGAGTACTTCCGGCGGCGATGGCCTGCAACATGGCCGTTGGAGGCGTAGCTTCTATTCTCGAGGTTCCGATCATGACGCTCATACAGCGGCGCACTCCAGACGAGATGCGTGGACGGGTTTTGAGCAGCATGATGATGGTCAATACGGCGGGCACTCCCATATCGGTGGCCTTTGCTGGCGTTGTCGCTCAAATCGTAGGTGTGGCCGCGCTCTACCGCTTGGATGGACTGGCCTTCGTCGCTATGGGGCTGATCTGTCTGGGCACCCCGTTGATTCGACTCCGATCTGACGCAGGTCCCGAAGCAGGTGAGTCGCATGGCGTCGGACATGCGGGGACAACAAGTTCGGCCTCAGACCCGGCGCCCGTATAACGATCGAGCTAGCCGCCGCCTTCGAATTCCACGGTAACGGCTTCTGTCCAGGGCAACGTGATCCAGGCCTCCGTCGGCTTTTGGTCGGGCCAGGTGCGACGGAGGTCGAGGTCGGCCGCGGACACAGTCTTGCCGTTGACGGTGGCACTCATGGTAGGGTAGCTATCAGGTAGCCGGACACCGACCTCGAGGCAGTAGTCCGGCGGTATGTCATCGAGCGGTTCAACTACAACTCGCTGACTCCCGTCACGCCGATTCGTGGCGCGCAAATCGAAATGAGTTGAGCCCACGCGGCTGCGGCACACCAGCTCCGGCCACGCAGAGGGAACGGACGGCCGCACTTTGACGGCCCGCGATTGGGCGTCGACGGTGATGCCGGCGAAGTTGTGAAGGCAGGCAATGAAGGAAGACATGCTCCATGCCTGGAAGTCGGCCCCAAGAGGCCCATGTAGATCATTTAACTCGTCAAGCCCAGCCACTCCACTCTTGTGCAAAGCTGACCTGACTTGGCCGGCCACGTATGAGTGGAAACCGATGTCCGTGGAACCGCACTGAAGCTCCCCCTCGACCATGAACTGGTTTAACCACAGCCACTCGATGCCTCGATGGTAGTTGTAGATGCCCACGCTTGCCATGTTTCCGTTGTGTACGTTATGGGGGTCCGACAGAAAATCGTGGCTGAGAACTTTGAACCAGTCGCGCGGAGCTAGCGATTTTACGCCGACGCTGCCGGCAAGCTGTTCACGGCCGAGCTTCACCATGTCGCGGGCGAGCTCTGCCGGCAGGGGATATCCGAGGTCGAAGGCCACAAATCCGTTGGGTGTCAGCAACTCACGAGGTTTCCAGTTGTAGTCAATGCTGTCGGCCAGGTAGCCATCTAGATAAAAGAGCTCGAAGGAGGCTCTGCCTATCTGAAGCGTCTCTTCGAGCTTTCTAGCGAGCTGCGGGTTGTGGGCGTTAACCACGGGAATGAAGTCCGCGAGGGCGGTCAGCCAGAGCAGCTCGATCTCCACGGGGAACCCGTCACGAGGAGTATAGGGAGTATCCTCCCATGTTTCCCAGAGGAAATTCCGATCGACGATAGCCCCAGACGGAAGCAATCCACGTTGGACGAAGTCCAGACTCGCGCAGAAGAAGCGCTCGACCATAGGATACTTTTCTTCGAGAAGAGTCGTGTCTCCACTCAAGCGCGTGTACTGCATCAACCGTCGGAGGGCCCAGGGAGTCCCGTCACTACAGAAGTACACCAGTGGCTGTCCCAGCTGAATGATCTGAGGAAGACGTCCCGTGCGAGGATCCTGTTGCTGCCATGTGTTGTCAAGGATCGCCCGAGCGGTCTCGAAGGCATTGGTGTGGAGCAGGGCTTCGAGGGAGATGTTCTCGTCGCGTTTCCAGGCGTCAAGAAAGTACTTGTCGCCGGCGAAGATTGCCGTCCAGTGCTCGATCTGATGTCCGCTCGTGCGGACATTGACGTCGCGAGCCACCAGTGCCGCATTGAAGCGAGTGAGAACATGCACGTATGCCAGGTCAATCTCTGCCGAGCCGGTCCGAAGCATCCCCTGTTCGACGAGGTCTAGGCTGGCTTCGTCCTTCCTCCGATACAGATCGGGGATCTGCGCTGCCACCTCGCGTCCTTCCGACTCAGCAGCCGTCTCATCCTCGTCACAGGCGAAAACCAACGTTACCGGCGCGCTGGCGGTGATTATCGCCGGCGCGTAAACCGTGTTGGAGTAAGAGTCCCATATCGGCGCCTCGTCTGGGGACCTATCGTGCGTCTCACTGTATGCCTTGTGTATGAGTTTTTCCCGACGCTCGTCCTTCAGGTATGTCCGCTCGCACAGACGTTCGTTTGGTGGAATGAGCTCGATGTCGAGCGGACTGCCAGTAGATCGCACGCTGCAATAGAAGCGCAGCTCCCCGATCTCCTTTCGTGGCCCTTCAATTCGGTTCGACACTTTAAGCTCGCTGCTGCCCCTCGGATCGTCGACAACGGAAGCCCGGTAACCACTGAAGTCCTCCGAAAACGTCTGGTAATAGCGCATGTCGAACTGGGGCTCGATGACGAATTGGGCGGGCCGGTCACACTCCAGCGTAACCACGACCGCAGATCGATGGTTGGGAACAAAAAAACGTTGTCGAACCACTACGCCGTCGACTTCGAACGTCCTGATTGCCTCGTGTAGATGCTGATCAAACGCCACCTGATTCGTTCGACAAAGGGCGATTCTCTTTCCGGCGTGCACCAGGGACACGCTGACAGCTTCGATGTACCTCCGTCCGAACTCCGACGCTCCAAACCATTTGCTCGACAGCAAGTTTCGTTGGGAAGAGTTGAGCTCCACGGGCAGCAGTAAAACGAACCCGCCTTCGTTACCCATGAGGAAGGTGCGGGCTTTTAGCTGATTCCGTTCGAGATGTATGACCTGGGGCTGCGGCAGCGGCGTCTCCAAATTCTTTCCTCCAGCAGGCATGGGCGTTTGCGCTGAGGCAACCGTGAAGTTGGCCAGTCATCCTGCGCCCTCACAACTACTACTTTACAGACAGTCGCTGCTCAGGCCGGCCATCCAATGCAGGATGGATCTGGCTCCTTTCAGCCAACGGGTGAGGAGCCGGGCATCGCGCTTTCTGTGGAAGTCGAGCCCGGCGTCCTAGAGTTGAAGCGGCAGAGCACCGACGCGGACTGCTCGGCCGATGTGGCGACTAGGACAAACGGGCTGGCCAAGACAGTATATTGATGTCCGTCGGTGCCACATGCTTAAGCTCAGAAAGGGTGTGTGGGGGATCGAAATTTCGGATCTGGTGATGCGAGAAGCCACTTTCACCCTGGTCCCACGAGGACCATTCGACCTTGACCTCGCCGAGCGATGCCTAGGGCGGCTGACTCCGTCGGCCCACGAATACAGGATCGATCAAGGTCACGTGCACCTAGCGGTGTTGGCAGCGCCTGACGACGCTGCCGTGGGGCTCTGTATTCGTCAACCGGACGGAGCCGACAGCGAAGTCGAAGTCGAGATCGTCGATGTGCCGGCAGGAGACATCGATCTCGAAGGTGGAGAGCTCGTCACTCAAGTCGCTCGAATGTTCTCGCTCGACGTGGATGGGCGGGCGTATCTGGAAGTTGGCGGGCGAGATCGGGTTGCGGGGCGGCTGCAGCAACGGTACCCGGGAGTGCGTCCCGTGTGCTTCAGCTCGCCCTTCGAGGCGGGAGCCTGGGCGTTGATCTCAAACCGCCTTCGAGGCACACAGGCGGCGCGTATCAAGGAGAGCCTTGCAGAGAAGCGTGGACCCAGCGTCAGCGTTCACGGCACGACTATGCACGCCTTCCCGTCGCCGTCCGTTCTGGTGCGACTGCAGCAGTTTGACGGCCTGTCTGAGTGGAAAGTACGCTGCCTGCGGGTTCTGTCTGAGGCTGCTCTCGACGGGGTCCTCGACCCAAAGCGTATTCGACACGAGGGTCACGCGCGAGCGCGTGACCAGCTGGAGAAACTGCCGGGCATCGGAGGCTGGTCTTCCGCGGTCATCGTCGATAGGGGCGCGGGTGAGCCGGACCACGCGCTACTGGACGAGCCGCAAGTGCTCGAAGCTATGCGTGGTCTCTATGGGGACACGTGCAGCACCCAAGACCTGTGCTCGATAGCCGAGGGATGGAGTCCGTATCGATCGTGGATAACCGCACTCTTGCGGGTCGCGGCGAGAGAGAGGGGACCGAGGACGGAGGATAGTAGGCGGTAGTCGGTACACGGTAGTCGGTACACGGTAGTCGGTAGACAGTAAACGGTAGTCCGTAGACAGTAAACGGTAGTCCGTAGACCGTAAACAGTTGACCGTAAACCGTGGACCGTGAACCACGCACCGTAAACCGTGGACCGTAAACCGTAGGCCGTACCTGCCTAACGGCGGGCATGCGAGCATGAGATTGAGGACGGTCGCTGCCCTTATGGGGGCGGCTTAGGGCTTCGACGGTGCCTCGGAGGCGTCCCTACCCGAGTTCCCAGCGCTCTGGGCCTAGGTGCCAATGTGGGACCGTCTCAATCGATCCATGGAGCAGGTGCAGGAGCAAATGGAGAGATGGCGCCGCACGTTGCTGTTCACCGCCATAGCTCAATCATTCTCGATACTCGGCTTCTCGTTCGTTACGCCGTTCCTGCCCCTGTACGTTCAGCAGCTTGGTATTCACGGCGCAGCTTCGGTCACGCTCTGGGCAGCTCTGATGTCAGCCGGGGTAGCCGTGGGAATGACGCTGGCCTCACCTGTCTGGGGCGTGCTGGCCGACCGTCACGGGCGCAAGATCATGGTGATGCGAGCCGCATTCAGCGCCGCCGTCCTAGTTGGGCTGATGGGGCTGGCGACGAATGTCTATCAGCTGGTGGCTCTCAGAGTGCTTCAGGGGGTGTTTACCGGCACGGTCAGCGCGTCGCAAGCGCTGGTTTCGTCGCAGACCCCGCGGGCGCGGTTGGGCTTCGCACTCGGGGTCATGCAGACGGCCGTGTTCGTGGGGACATCCATGGGGCCGCTGGGAGGAGGGCTGACCGCCCAGGTCATAGGCTTTCGGAGAACGTTCATAGTAGCAGCCCTGCTGCTTGCGACCTGCGGTCTGCTCGTGATGTTCTTCGTTCACGAGGAGCCGATCGTCAGACAGAAGATCGATCCCGCGCGGGCGACTTTACTTAGCGGAATGAAGCAGGCGTTCGGCACCCCGGGTCTGCCGGCGATGATAGCTTCCATGTTTGCCGTCCAGTTCGCGATAACTCAGGTATATCCGATCCTGCCCCAATTCGTGCAATATCTTCAGGGCCCGTCGGGCCACACCGCGGCGGTGACGGGGATCATTCTGGCGGGGGCGGGCGCAGCGGGGGCGATCTCTTCTACGGTTATCGGATGGTATTCGGATAGGCTTGGCCACAAGCGGATCCTGGTGACGGCTGCCGCGGCAGCGTGCGTTATATCCACGGCGCAGTTCTTTGTCACGTCCACATGGCAGCTCGGCCTTTTGAGGATCGCTGACGGTTTTGCATTGGGAGGGATCTTGCCCTCGGCGAGCGCGATGCTCGCCGGACTGGTGCCGGCAGAGCGTCGAGGCGCGGCTTATGGGTTGTCGGCGAGCGCGACGTCCCTGGGTATTGCCGCCGGCCCCCTCACCTCTGCCGCCGTGGTGGCAGTCAGCGGACTTCGAGAGGTTTTTCTTACGGCCGCGGTTTTGCTGGCATTCATCGCGGTCTGGGTTGGACTGATGGTCCACGTGCCGGAGCGCAAGGCAGACCGAGTTCAAGGCGAAGCCGACAGACGCGGCGCGGCGGGTTAGCGATCTGATAGAACATCAGTACTATAATCGAGGGCTGGAAGTCTAGGTTCGGAGCCTCTGTTGCGCTTGCAGCGTGAGCCTCGATAGAGTTGGGCCTGAGATCGCCGGTGAGGAGGTAGCCCAGACTGGCGGCCAAGATCGTTGAATTTCCTCACCCCGGGGGCTGCCGGATCGACCCGCAGCGCGAGGCGATCGAGCACGGAGAAGGGCCGTGTCTGGTTCTCGCCGCCCCCGGGAGCGGCAAGACTTACGTCGTCACGCAGCGCTTTGTACGCTTGACTCGAACGCAGCAGCTGCGGCCCCATGAGATTCTCGCCCTTGCTTACAACCGTAGAGCCGCGGACGAGATGCTGGAGCGCGTCGAGAGGGAGATCGGTCCGATCGACGGTGATCCGCCCCTCACTACCTACCATTCATGGGCGTACACCGTCGTACGGCGGTTTGGCTGGCGGGTAGGATGGCCGTCTACCTTTCGTATCGCATCGGGCGGCCAGAAGTCGATGTATCTGGCGGATGTTTTGATGGAGCTTCACCCCAAGACGCTGTACGATCCGGCGCGGCCATTCGAGTCAGTTCGCAACGTCAACAGGCTGATCGAGCGTGCGAAGCAGGAGCTGGTCGAGCCAAGCGTGTACCTAGAGCACGTGCGGCAGCGCCTCGCCGATCGGCCATCCGGCGAGGAGAAGCTGTTCTGGGAGCTTCACGTCGATCTGGCTCGTGTCTATGAGCGTCTGGATGAGAAGTATCGGGAAGAAAAACTCATAGATCACGACGACGCGATTGGTATCGCCGCGAAGCTGCTGCGTGAAGACGACGAGGTCAGAGAGGCTTATGCCCGTGTCCGCTACGTCATGGTCGACGAATTTCAGGACACGAATAGCGCCCAGGCAGAGATGGTCGAAGCCTTGGTCAGCGGCCATCGCAATGTCATGGTGGTGGCGGACGACGACCAGGCTATCTACCGGTTTCGCGGGGCGTCTCGACTGAACATCGGGAGGTTTCGTGACAACTTCCCGGACCGTCGTGAGATACAGCTCGATGTCAACCGGCGGTCGACGCCTGAAATCGTAGCACTTTCGCAATCCGTCATCACCCGGGCGCCGCATCGGGAGCCCAAGGACGTTCGTGCCATGAGGCCGTCAGGCGCACCGGTGCAGGTCATCTGGTCGCGAACATATCGGGACGAGGTTCAGGCGATCGTCGACGCGGTTCAGGCGCGACTGAGTTTAGGATCGGAGCCCCGGGAGATAGCGGTCCTGACCCAGTTCCGTGCCGACATGGAACCGGTTGCCGATGGGCTTAGAGCCGCCGGAATACCGTACATGCTGGCTCAAGGCCGAGATCTGTTCCGGGCGACGGAGATCAAGGGGATCATGGCACTGCTGGAAGCGATTCGTGACCCGGAGGCGTCCCAGGCGGTTCTGCGCTGTCTTCACCTTCCGGCCTGGGAAATGAGCGGTGAGGGACGGAGAGACGTGCTTCGATCCGTCAATACGGACGACACCCCTCTGATCGATGTGCTGCGAGCAGGATCGATCGAGGGACTCAGCGACGAAGACCGCGCCCACGGACAGCTCATGGCTGTCGACCTAGGCGAGCTTCAGGCCATGGCCCTCCGGGAAGACGTGCGTGATGTGTTCGAGGAGGCCATGATTCGTACTGGTTACCCGGCCCTCGGGGATCTTCCGAACCCATTGGAGCGAGCTCGATTTGCCGGAAACGTGTCTCGCTTGTACGAGATTCTCGACGAGTACTGTCGCATACAGCGAAGCGCCCATTTCGACGATGCGCTGCGTTATCTGAATCTCGTCCGGGAAACCGGGGAGGAAAGCGAAGCATCGATTGACGACGATGTCGACGCCGTGCGAGTGTCGACGATCCACGGTGCCAAAGGACTGGAGTGGTCGCACGTCATTCTTTGCGCCGCCTACCAGGGTCGAATTCCGAGCCGCGACCGAGCCGCGCACTTCTCGCTGCCGGCCAGCTTGGTTTCTGGTGTAACCGATAACCCGGGTGGACACACGGAGGAGCAGCGCCGGCTGTTCTACGTCGGCCTGACCCGTGCCAAAGACACGCTCATCGTGACCTGGGCCAAACGCTACCGGGGAGCGTTCAAAGACCAGAAGGTGACGGAATTTCTACCGGACCACACGAACGGTCTCTGGATTGGTCAAGAGCAGGAAAGCTCTCCTCTGGTCATGCCGCGGAGAAGGAGGCTGCCCTCACTCTTGAAGGCGGGACAGCTTGCGCTCAGCTACTCGTCGATCGGCGACTACCGAGAGTGCCCACGAAGATTCGAGTACCGAACACTATGGCGCATGCCTCCTATCTTCTCGCCGGAAGGTTGGTATGGGGAGCGGCTGCATAAGGCCTTGTTTTCCCTTGGACAGTTACGTTTGGGCGGCAAGCCGATTGATAACGCGCTTGTCGCCGACGTCTGGACGGCGGAATGGGAGTCGGCCGGGGACCGAGGACGGGTTAAAGGGCTAAGGGAGCAAGGCCTAGAGATGCTCCAGAACTATATCGCGTCACCATTGTGGGCCGACTCTGCCATCGACGTCGTCGAACACTCTTTCAGGCTTCCTATCGGTGGAGGCGGCAACTGGCTTTTGACGGGCAAGGTGGACCGTATCGACTTCGATCCAAACGGGGCTCCGGTGGTGGTTGACTATAAAAGCGGCCGGCCAGGGGACGCCGAGGCTGTCAGAGCGTCGCTACAGCTCAAGATCTATGCTCGCGTTGCGATGGAGAAGTATGACGTCGACACCATCACAGCATCGCTGCACTGGCTACAGAGCGCTCAAGCGGCCACAGTTCAGTGGGAGCGGCGCGACATCGAGCGTTTTGATTTCGGGCTATTCAAGAGTTTCGAGGGCGTTGAGACCTGCATGATGAACGGCCACTTTCCACCGAGACCCAATGCCTATCGGTGCGGACACTGTCCCTACCGGCTGATCTGCCCGGAGCGAGCTGAGGATTAGTTTTTGGCGCAGGCGGCTACCGGCGGATGAACTGCGCGAACACGTAGCCGGTTCTCTTCGAGGGGATGCGCACATGATCCCATTCGCCGCTGGCTCCCAGTATGCCGACGGTGGTTCCGGCGGCGACCCATTGCAGGATGTGAGCACTAAGGCTGGGTCCAGTTCTCAGGTGCGCCGTAATCGTAAGCGAACCGGTGGACCGAGAGTGCTTCTTGGTCGACGGCGGATGCTGCTTGCCTTTGGGGCCGCTCGCCGGCGTGGCTGGACCGGTGATGAATCGGGCCAAGATCCACCCATTCTGTCTGTTGGGACCTTCTATATGGTCGAATGATCCCTGCTTCTTCAAGATCGTGACGGTCTCGCCCTTGACCGTCGTGCTGACGACGGGCGCCGACACCGCCGGAGCGCTATGAATGTTGACGCCGGCCAGCACGGCGTAGGTCCGGGTTGGAGGCGTCTTAGAACCCGGCTTCGAGGTGGCTGTTTTGAGATAGCGCTGCACAGACCATCCTCGTACATGCTCGTTGGTCGCGATCTCGTACCACCCCTGAATCTTCTTGAGGATGCCGACCTTCGCGCCATATCTCAGACTGGTGAGGATCGTGGCGCTCACCGAAGGCTGATTGTGCACGTGGAGACCGTCGACCTGCACCGTCGCCGTCTGCTTCCACGTCACGGGCGGCGGCTTAGGATGCGAGGCTGGTCTTTTCATGGTGACTCCAGCATTGACAACCCACCCCGTGGTGCCGTCGCTAAGGACGACATGCAGCCAGCCTCGCCACTGCCCCTCGACGACCATCGCCGTGCCGTGGGGCAGCACGGTAACCACGACCGCGTCCATCGAGTGGCCGGCCCGGAAGTTCAGGCTGGGAACTTTGACGACCGCCTTGGGGCCCTTTGGCTCGGTCACAGGGTTGGTCGTCGGAGCTTTGGAGTAGCTTTGACCGTCCAGCGGCCGCTCTGATACGAGGTAGTGTTGCTGCCAATAGTCGCCGTCGGTGGAGTCGTTGGAGAGGGAGCTGATGTTGACGCCACGATGGGGATTCTCGGCATGAAGGAGCTGGCCGTGGCCGATATAGATCGCGACGTGCGAGACACCCTTCCACCAGGTGTTCTGGAAGAACACGATGTCGCCCGGGACGAGATCTGTTTCCGCCACGTGCCGGTACGACACGATCGCGCTGGCCAAGTTCCCCGGCATGTTTATCCCGAAGTGCTGGAAGACATACCAGACGAAGCCGATGCAGCTGAAGCCCGCTTTCGGACTCGAGCCCGAGTATGAGTATCGGTAATGAAGGAACTTCTTGCCGTAGTCCACTATCTCGGCTCCAGAGATATGAGCCGAGTTGGCGGCAGCACCTCTGGCGCTTGCCTTTGACGGCTGCACCGGAAGTGCGATGGCAGCGAACCCCAGCAGGACCGCGCACGACAGTGGGAGGAGGCGTCGATTCATAGGGAGATCCTCTAAACTTCGTGTCTATCGTCCACCAAGATCAGGAGAATATCTATCCCCCAAAGCGGCCCCGACGGGTGCCCATCAGGCTGGGCCAAGGTTCCTACGGAGCTGCCTCTAGAGAACGATCAGGGCGGCGCCGAGGGCTATTCCCAGGGCGCCGGCGATTCGCATTCCGAGCCCTTCTCGCTCCCCGAGCCGCCAGATTGCCCATACGGTCACAAACACCACCGATGACTCACGAAGAGGTGCCACGACGGCGAGTGGCGCCAGCCGGAGTGCGATCAAGATCAAGAAGTAGGTGGACGTCATCAACATCCCGACCAATGCCGCCCGGCGGATGGCGCGAGGAGTTGTTCCGGCAAAGACCGGAACGTTTCGGCCCGTTGCCCGCTGTGAAGCCGTACCCCGATGGTGTGTGGGAACGAAGCTCCAAACGAACAGCAGTGTGGCGGTCAGCCCCCAGACGATCCAGCCGTAGAGCCATGCGGCCGTCTGATGGACGCCCACGCTGTCTATGGCGGAGTAGGATGCTATGGTCAGCGCGGTCAGCAGGGCTGCGACTGCCGCGGCTCCTGCCGGAGAGGGGCGCTGGATCATCCAAATCCCTCCCAGCACGATCAGAACTCCGGCCAGCTCGACCGCCGTCAGTTTTTCATGAAGAACCAGCAGGCCGGCGCACACGGCCAGAATGGGGGCCGTTCCCCGCGCCAGCGGATATACGGCAGACAGCTCGCCAAGCCGGTAGGCACGCGAGAGGAAGATGAAATAGGCCACCTCGAGAAGTGCCGATGCCGCGGCAAGGAGCCATGCTTCCGAGGGAATGCCCTCCATTCCAGAGATCAGCCATCCAATCAGTACGAACGGGGCCCAGATGAGAGCGGCCAAAATAACGGCGCGGGTGGCAAAGGGTAACGGGTCCGAGGACTCCTTGAGGAGGAGATTCCAGAAAGCGTGGAGATTCGCGGCGAGCAAGACCAGTAGAACGGCGACTACGGTCATTGACCAGACACCTGCCTGACAGCATTGGTCAAGGTGATTAAACGCACTAGGATCTTCCACATGACGCGATCTAACCACTTGCACTGTCTGACGTTTACTGCTGTTAAGCGCATAATATATGGATGCCGTCCTTTGTGCACGCGCCGGCGCACGCAAGGCAAGCCCGGAGGCACCTGAAGGCTGGAATCGCAAGGCATTGGGCCAATATAGAACGGGAGCTTGCTCATCACACACATGTCGTCTGGCGGGCCGGAGATCCTCGACATTCAGACGTTGCGTACGCAAGCAGAGCTTCTCGACCTCACCGACATCGCGATTTTCGTGCGGGACCTCGCAGAGAGCCGCATTACCTACTGGAATCAGGGTGGCGAGGAGGTGTACGGCTGGAGTCGTGACGAAGCCGAAGGGCGAATATCGCACGAGCTGCTGAGGACAGAGTTTCCGGTTCCATTGAGTGACATTGAGGCCGCTATCCTGCGGAGCGGGCGATGGCAGGGAGAGCTTCGACAGGTCACGAAAGCCGGACGCGCGGTCACAGTCTCGAGCCGCTGGGCACTCCAGAGAGATCAGAGCGGCCGCGCGCAGGCCTTCCTGGAGGTGAATCAAAACATTACACAACAGAAGGATGCCGAAGGAAGGATTCGGGAGCTGAATCGCACGCTGAAACGGCGTGCCGACGAGCTTACGGCAGTAAACCGAGCAATCACCGAGATCTCCCGGGGACACTCGCTCCGTCAGGTTCTCCAGAACATCGCGGATGCTGCCCGCTCCTTGATTGGCTCTGAGTACGCGGCGCTGGGAGTGACCGGCTCTGGAGGCCGCATACTCGACTTCATAACCTCGGGCTTGACTCAGCAGCAGAGAGAGAAGCTTGGCGCTCTTCCCCAGGGCCACGGATTGCTCGGACTGTTGATCCGCCAGGGTATTCCGCTTCGGATCCCCAGCATTTCAAGCCACCCAGACAGTTATGGATTCCCTCCGAACCATCCGCCAATGGAGAGCCTGCTGGGGGTGCCGATTGTTTTCAACGATCGGATCGTCGGTGACCTCTACCTCACCAACAAGATCGGGTCATCGGAATTCACCGACGAGGACGAGCATCAGCTGCTGCAGCTAGCTAGGCATGCGGGCGTGGCAATCGAGAATGCAACGCTTTTCGAGCAAGCGGTGCAGGCCCGCAACGAGCTGACCGAGCTGAATAAGGATCTCGAGGCAAGAGTCGCCGAGCGAACAAAGGAAGTCGAGCATTACAGCCGGGAGCTGACCACGCGAGTTCTCCTGGCGCAGGAGGACGAGCGGAAGCGCATTGCTCGCGAGCTCCACGACGAGACGTCACAGTCCCTTGTCACATTGCTGATAAGCCTAGACATGCTCGAGGGAAGGATGGCTCTGGGATCCGATGATGCGCGCAGCACGCTTGAGCGAGTTCGTTCCATCGCCAAGCACACGCTTAGACGAGACGCGGGCGCTATCCCACAACCTCCGGCCGTCTATCTTGGATGACGTCGGGCTTCTCCCGGCCCTCGATGTCCTGGCGGAAGACCACATGAGGATTTTTGGGACGGAGGTGATTCTGCGGGCTCAGCAGACGCTTGGCGATCGTCTTCCGTCCGATATGGAGGTGGCCCTGTTCCGCATCGTGCAAGAAGCGCTGATGAACGCCGGCAAGTATTCGCAGGCGGACCAAATAGTGATTAGCCTGGGCCTCGACGATGGCAATGTCCTGCTGGATATCGTCGACGATGGAGCTGGCTTCGATGCGGCTCAGCTAAAACGGCCGACGAGAGAAGGTGGCATGGGCCTGTTCGGGATGCAGGAGCGGGCCGAAATTCTGGGAGGCAGGCTGGTGATAGAGTCCGATCAAGGGACGGGAACGCAAATTCACGCGTCGATGCCTCTCTCATGACATAGGGGCGGAGCCGGGTAGTGCGTCACATCGGCGCTGGTCAAGGCGGGCTGAAGAGAATAGGCAGGCAGCTCGATCGCGAGGTCCGCTCCGTCGGTATTTTGCCGCGCATCCGAAGGCAAGGGCGATATCGCACGGATGGTTCCTCCGTGCGCTTCGACAATAGCCTTGCAGATGGCGAGACCCAATCCGCTGCCGCGATTCCCTGGGGACCCTCTCTGTCCCGAAGCCGGCGTCACGCGGTGAAATCGTTCAAAGACTCGGTCCAGCTCTTTCGGTGGGATGCCCGGACCCGAGTCGCGCACATGTAGGCGCACGAGGCCATTGTTCCCTTGGCTAGATGGTTCGTAGCACGCGGTCAGGGTAACCGCTCCGCGTCTTGGCGTGAAACGTAACGCGTTGTCGAGCAGGTTGCGAACTACCTGGCTCAGACGCTTTTCGTCGCCAAGCACGAGAAGAGGCTCTGGAGGCAGGCCGAGCCGCATAGTGATCTCACCGTGCTCGGCAAGTGGTTGCAACCCTGCGAACGCCTTTCGGCAGACATCGTCAAGCTCCACTAGCTCGTGGCTCATCGGGAGGCGTCCGGCGTCTGCTCGGGCGAGCAGCAAAAGATCATCGACCATGCGCTCGAGATGGCGGCCTTCGTCTATGATCCGGGCCAATGTTTGGCGGTACTCTTCAGCACTGCGGTCACGACGCAGCGCGATCTCGGCCCCGGTGGTCATCGATGCAATGGGTGTCGACAGCTCATGGGCGGCGTCCGCCGTCAGGCGCCTGCGGCGCTCGGCGGCCTCCTCGAGACGGGCCAGCATGTCATCGAACGTGGCGGTTAGCCGGGCGACCTCATCGCGGGAGCGACGTGAAGGCCGCCACCCGGGAATCTCGGCACCCACCCGACGGCTCAGGTCACCGGCGCCGATTTCCTGTGCCACGCGGGTGATGCGGTCGACGGGCCTAAGTGCTCTATCGGCGAGAAATAGTCCGGCGAATGTGGCCAGCACGATGGTGAGGCCTCCCACCACCCAAAATGCGTGCAGTAGCTGAGCGTGCAGTTTGTCGATCTGATCTGTTGTCGCGAACAGTTGAATCGTGACCGGCTGACGTCCTCCAGCGACGGGCTGAACCAGGACCATAAGATTGCCGAGTCTGTGGAAGCCGGGCTTTCTCAGGCTGAGAAGCGCATCGGGAATGCCGGCGAGCTGAGGGCCCTGTTGAGCCACGACGTGATTATTCGCCGCTACGACGCGGATCCAGACTGCCTGTTCGCCTAGCTGGCCTCCGGCCTCATTTGGCGCCGTTGATGAGAGACGCGGTGTTGTCCCTGTCTGGACGAATCCGCTCAGAATCCCTACCCGATCCTGCAAAGATCGTTGAAAGGATGTCGTTGCGCTACGGTCTGCAGTCCAAAGGAGTGCCGCTCCAAACACTCCCAAGCCAAGCGTTAGAACCAGAACGTACCAGAGCGTTAGGCGGACCCGCAGGCTCATGGAGTTGGCTACGTCACCCGGCCGCTCACGACTGCCTGTGATCGCTGAGCCGATTCTCGCAACGTGTAACCGGCCCCTCGTATGGTGTGCAGCAGCTTTGGCAGATCCGGTGAATCGATCTTTCGACGGAGGGTATGCATGAAGACGTCGACGACGTTTGACGCGTGGTCCGCACCCAGCTCCCAGGCTCGCTCGGCTATCTGATCGCGGCTCATGACTTGACCCGGATGGCGTAGGAGAAGCTCGAGAATTCGGTATTCCCGCGGAGTCAAGTCGACGGACCTCCCAGCGCGCTCGACTCGATGCCGGATAGGATCCAAGGACAGATCGGCGACGCGCAGAACCTGCATCTTCATGTCCGGCTCACGGCGGCCGAGGGCTCGCACTCTGGCCAAGAGCTCGGCAAAGGCAAATGGCTTTGTTAAGTAGTCGTCCGCGCCGACGTCGAGCCCGGCAACGCGGTCGTCGACAGCACGTCTCGCCGTCAGCATGAGTACGGGAATTCTCAAACCGCTGCGTCGCCACTCGCGGCAAACGGTCATTCCATCGCATCCGGGCAGCACGACGTCGAGGATGCAAACGTCGTACATTCCCTCTTGCAGTAGCTCTATATAGTGAAGAGCCGTCAGCCCATCGGTTTCGACATCGACGATGTGACTCTCTTCGCGAAGACCTCGGGCTACGTGCTCCCCAAGTGCCTCATCGTCCTCAACCAGCAATATTCGCATGTCGACCTCCAGCCCTGGCACGCACGTTGACGTTCTCTGCGCTCAGCACGACTCCGGGTCGCGTGTCATTTGGGCTTAAGCCGATCTTCATTCTCGGAGTGTAGGCTACTGACGGATAGGCATATCGCAGGTCATACCACAAAGCTGAACGCCTGTCATCAGCGTAAGCGATATTCGTTAAGGTCTGATTAAGATTATGTTCCAAGACGCACGTCGTCGGACCGCGGCTATTCGACTTTTCCTCGTCGTGGTCATTGCGGCCTGCAGCGTTGCTCTGGCTCTCGAGACGGCCGCCGCTCAGGAGGATTTGAACTCTAACTATCGAGCCTCAGGAGACTGGCACTTCACGCTCACCTACGCGCGAACTCATGCCAGGTCGAGCTGGGACGCGACGATAAAGCAAGACAAGCGCGGCAACCTCAAGGGAGTGGTAGAGCCGTCTCGGATTGATTGCACGGCGTCGCTGAGCGGTAAGGTCCACCTAAAATCCGTGAAGATGAACTGGCGCGTAAAGTCTCCCTGTTCGAACGAGACTATTGCCCTTGCCGCGAGAGCGAATCGTAACCGAATGACAGGAACATTTGTCGACAGCCGTTTGGGCTCCGGAGGCTTTTCGGCCGCGCAAGATAGCTAGGACAGCCCACTCGTTCGACGTCCGTGGCACGGCGATTCCAGAAGCTGCTCCATTTGTCATTTCGCCTTAAGAGCGTCTTCATTGAGGCTAACTACAGTGAAGGCACAACCGGGAAATCTGGCCGGTTGAGGATCGAACGAGATGACACGGAGGTAGGAATGAAGCAGCTGATAACTCGTCTAGGTGTTTCCGCGGTATTGACGATCGGAGTCGTGGGTCTGACCATCGCCGGGTCGGGTGTAGCTGGAGCCAAGACCAGCCATAGAGCGGGCGCAGCACCGGCAAAGGCTGCCGGAGTATGGAGCTACGTGATCACCGACGGCCGCGGCAAGAAAAACTGGAGGGTCTACTTTGTGCAGGCAGGCGGCTTTTTGTCGGGTTCGGCCACGGGGTCCTGCGCATCGTCGGCGACCATTCTGGGGTCGGTGACAGGCAAGAGGGTTACGGAGACCTGGAAATGCGGAACGGAGACCATCAAGCTGAAGGGAAGCATATCGGGAAACAAGATTACCGGTACCACCAGGGATAGCCAGTATGGCAGCGGCACATTCGTCGCGAAGAAAGGCCAGCTCGACGACGACGGTGGATCGGGCGACGGCGGCGGTGATGGTGGCTCAGGAGGTGGTGACGGCGGCTCGGGTGGTGGTGACCGTTAGCCGGAGCGACCTTCTCCCAAGCCGATCGTAAAGATCGCAAGCAGCCACCGAGAACCTCAAGGTTCTCGGTGGCTGCATCACGAACCCTCTACTCGTCACACTTCCGTGCTGAGGTGTGATGGAGGCGAAATTTAATGAAATGTTCATTAAATCGAAAGCCTTGGTTCATTTCCTGCTCCTACGTTTGAAGGAGAGGCGGCATATTCGGAGCCAGAGGAAGTGCTGCATCTGGCCGGAGGAGCGGTATATGGCCCGACGAACATTTCCGCAGATCACAATGGCAGAGCCAGTCGGCGACCCACTTTGGCCGAGATTCGTAGGTAGACTGCTCGCGATAACCGCGGCGCTTTTTCTGGTCGCCGGAGCGGTGATGCTCGGTTCGTCCCCCTGGTACGCGTTCAGTAGTGCCGCTTCACAGCGACAGTCCTGCAAGGGACTCGCCTGTGGGCCAATCAAGCACGTGGTTCTCATCATTCGGGAGAACCATAGCTTCGACAACTTGTTTGGTCGCTTTCCCCATGCGGACGGGACGCGCTCGGCGTCTATCGGGAGCAAGAAGGTCAGTTTGAACGTGACTCCGGACGAGTTACACGTCGACCTGGGCCATAGCTCGGCCAGCGCGCTAGCGGCCATCGATGGCGGCAAGATGGACAGATTTTACAAGATTCTCAACGCCATACAGAAGGGCACGGATGTCGCTGATTCTCAGTACCTTCAGCAGCAGATTCCCAATTACTGGAAGTACGCGTCGAGATTCTCGCTGGCTGACCACTTCTTCTCCACGGTTCTGGGGTCTAGTTTTCCAAACCACCTGGTCACAGTGAGCGGTCAGAACATGGGTGTCACCGACAACCCGACTCATCTGGGAGCACTGAGGTCTTGGGGATGCGATGCGGGCCCGGGCGTGTCCGCCGATGCCTACAGATCCGGCAAAATGGTCGGGGTCTATCCCTGCTTTACGGCCAAGACATTGGTCGATGAAGCAAACGCCAAGAAGGTGAGCTGGAAGTACTACGCGCCGCCGCAGGGCACGTTCGGATATATCTGGTCAACGCTCGACGCGTTCAAGCAGATACGCAACTCGAAGCAGTGGCGCACAAACGTCGTCAATCCAGGGCAGTTCGACACCGACGTGAAGGATGGGAAACTGCCCGCGATCTCATGGCTGACGTCTGACTTGAAGACGAGCGATCATCCGCCGGCATCGATCTGCGCCGGCGAGAACTGGACGGTAGGACGTATCGACGAGATCATGCAGTCTCCGCTCTGGAAGAGTACGGTCATCGTGCTGACCTGGGACGACTTTGGGGGCTTCTACGATCATGTCGCGCCTCCACGGACGGCGCCATACGAGTTGGGACCCCGAGTGCCTACCATCGTCATCTCACCGTATGCCCGGCCCCACTCTATCTACCGCTCCCGGTTGGACTTCAGCTCAATCGTCAAGTATGTTGAGGACCAGTTTAACCTGCCTCATCTCGCCAAGTTCTCGCGCAACGTCAACAGTCTGGCCGGGATGCTCGACTTCAAGCAGAAACCTCTTGCTCCGTATCCCTTGACCGGGCATAAATGCCCTCCACCCGGATCGCCGGCTCCGTCGAATCATTAACGAGCGATCTGAGGTCAGGATGCGGTTGCTGCGACACGATCGCCTATGTCCGTTACGCGGCCACGGGAAAGGAAACAGTGAATACTGCTCCTCCGGACGAGGAGTTTCCAGCCGAGATACTGCCGTGCTGGCCCTGAGTGATCGATTGTGCAATGGCTAAACCAAGGCCCGTGCCCTCACCACTTCGTGCGGAATCCGACTGATAGAACCGGTCGAAGATGTGCGGTAGATCTTGGGCCGCTATGCCAGGTCCGGAATCCTGAACTCGGAGGATGGCACGCCTTCGGACGTTCTCCAAGCGGACTCGAACTGTGCCGCCTTCAGGACTGTGCTTCAGGGCGTTGTCGAGAAGGATCAACAGAAGTTGTCGGAGCCGCACCGTATCGCCCACGACGTGGATGTCTTTGGCCACTGACGTTTCCAAATGAATGCCGCGATCTTCGGCCAGCACCTCGACGTCGCTCGCGGTAGATCCGATCAACGAGCTCAGATCGAGCCGCGTGCGCTCGAAGTCCAGTGTCCCGGTGTCTGCTCGAGCCAAAAGTGAGAGGTCGTTGACCAGGCGCGTTAGGTGGCTGGTCTCCTTGAGGGTGAGCTCGGCACGCTGCTGCTCTTCGCCCTCGGAGTGTCCAATCCCGATTTCTGCCGTGGAACGAATGATGGTCAGCGGGGTCCGGAGCTCGTGGGCGGCGTCGGCAACGAAATTCCGCTGCCGGCGCAAGGATGTGCGGATCGGCAGCAGCGCTCGCTGAGTAACGAATGCCGTGATCAGGATGGCGGCAGCGAGCCCCAACGTTCCGACGAGCGTCAGTATTTTCACGAGAGACGCGATGTTGTCCTCGTATTGCGCCAGGCTCGTCGCGGTCTGCACGACCTCGACCACCCGGTCGTTGGCATCCCCGTAAACCACGGGCAGGGTATAGACCAAGAAAGGGCTATCGCCAACGGTGGTGTTGGTGAACAACGACTCGTCTCCCGTCAAGACATCCCCTGCTGCCTTTGAATCGGGAATTCGCCGTCCGTTAGCCCCGGTAGGACCGCCTACGGTCGATCGTTTAATTTGCAAGTTCGGGTTCATTACGGAAAGGTACACGGTCGGATTCCCAACGAGCACTTCACACCCAGGGGGCGGCGGGCTGGCAGAGCACCCGTGTCCACCTGGGTTGCCGTTCGGGCGAACTCCCTGGGGGGCCGCCCGGGCCACCGTTCGGAGTTACGTTTGGCCCTTGATTTGCCTCCTGAAGCGCGCGTTGGACGAGGCTATTCTTGATAGGCGCCAGCAGCGCGTCCCGGGTCTGAAGGTAGACTGCTCCGCCCATCGCCACCAATAGGACCACCAGCAGGACTCCCGTCAGCACGGCCAGCTGCCAGCCTATGCGGCGGATGCGGGTCTCATCAGACCCTCGTGGCGGCCCCGTCTTAGCCTTCTTGGCGGACCGAAGCGAGGAAGTGGCGGTCATCCCTTGATCTTGTACCCTACTCCCCGGACCGTCTGGATCAGCTGCTGATCGTGTCCGTCGTCGACGGCTTTGCGAAGTCTGCGTATCGTGGCGTCCACTACGTTGGCGAAAGAGTCGAAGGTGTAGTCCCACACCCGTTCAAGTATCAATGTACGGCTCAGGGCGTGGCCTTGGTTGCGCATGAGGTATTCCAGGAGGGCATACTCCTTCGGGGAGAGCTCGATGAGCTTTCCTCCTCGTGTGACCTCGTGTGCTTTATGGTCCATGACCAGGTCGGCCACCGTGAGCCGATCCTCATCTCCGCCGGCTCCGGCACGGCGAGTGATGGCTCGAAGGCGCGCCATGAGCTCTTCAAAGGCAAACGGCTTGGTGACGTAATCGTCTGCTCCCGCGTCAAATCCTCGGAGACGGTCCGGCAACGCGTCCTTTGCCGTCAGCATCAACACTGGAGTGCTCACACCGTCTTCTCGCATGCGGCTCGCGATCTGGATACCGTCCATGCCGGGCAGCATGACATCGAGAATCACGGCCTCGTAGACATCATCTTCGGCCCGTTCGAGCCCCTCACGTCCGTCGTGAACGACATCGACAACGTGAGATTCCTCGGTTAGCCCGCGCTTCAACAATCCAGCTAGAGAAGAGTCGTCCTCCACCACCAACACACGCATTATTGTCTGCTCCATTCATGGTCCGGTCGTTGATTACCAGAAGGGTAGCCAAGCTGCCCACTACCCACTCATAGAATGCTCTTCCAATATGATGATTTCATGACAGAGCGATGTCAGTCTGATGACGAGAGATCTCCGCCTCGGTAGCTGGGGGCCGGCTGTAGGACCCAAAGTCGGGTCGGTGTCGTATAAATGGGAGCGGCACGAAGCCGGACTTATCGCGTTTCCGCATACATCGAGAGGAATCTCCTGGAGGCCCGTGAAGTGACTCGGAGCGTGCCGCGCCGTCAAGATGTCAAGAGCGAATACACGTGGGACGTCGCGAGCGTCTTTTCCACGGATGCGGACTGGGAAGAGGCCATTGCCACTATCACACAGCGATTGCCTCACCTCGAGCATTTTCACGGTCGATTAAAGACCGGCCCCGACGAAGTCGCTCGGGCGTTGGCAACCGCTGATGAGATTTTGGATCTCACCGGTCCAGTGTTCGTCTACGCCTCGATGCTTCACGACGCGGACACGGGCGACCAAACGGCTGCCGCCAAGAACGATCGCGCAATCGCCGTCTTCTCTCAGGTAGCGGCGGCCATGGCCTTCATCGAGCCGGAGCTGCTGGAGATTGGCATCGAGACGCTCCAAAAATGGTCCGAGGAAAACGAAGGCCTAAAGGTCTACCGACACTACTTTGACGAGCTGGACCGACGGCGGCAGCACGTGCGCTCGGCAGAGGTCGAGCAGATACTCGGCATGCTCGGTAATCCGTTCGGCACGGCACAGGGTATCCATGGGGTGCTGGCCGATGCCGACCTCAAGTTCAAGGCGGCCGAGGGCTCGGGCGGCGACCGCATCGAGATATCGCAGGGCAACATCGACGCTCTCTTGACGGACTCGGACCGCGCGGTTCGGCGTACGGCCTGGGAAAACTACGCCGATGCCCACCTGGCAGTTCAAGAACACGATGGCGAGCTGCCTCTCAACCGGGGTGAAGCAAAACGTGTTCACGGGCCGAGTCAGAGGCTATCCGAGTAGTCTCGAAGCGGCGCTGGACCCAGTCTACATTCCGACAGAAGTGTTCTATCAGCTGATCGGTGCGTTCCGCAGGCATCTGCCGACGTGGCATCGCTACTGGAGGCTGCGGCGCGAGACTCTCGGATACGAGCAGTTTCACGTTTACGACATCAAGGCACCCATGACCGTCAACTCCCCGAAAGTGCCGTTCGAGCAGGCGATGGACTGGATTGTTCAGGGCATGAAACCTCTCGGGGATGAGTACGTCGGCGTTTTGGCGAAAGGCGTGAAGCAACAACGCTGGGTCGACATCTACCCCAATGAGGGCAAGCGAGCCGGAGCATATTCAGGTGGCTGGCGGGGGACACACCCGTTCATTCTCATGAGCTACACGGACGACGTGTACAGCATGAGCACACTTGCTCACGAGCTTGGGCACTCGCTGCATTCCTTCTACACTTGGAAGACTCAGCCTCAGATCTACTCTCACTATTCCACGTTTGTCGCAGAGGTCGCCTCTAACTTCAACCAGGCGCTCGTCCGCGAGTACCTTTTAGAGAGCAATAGCGACCGGGATTTTCAGATAGCTCTGATCGACGAAGCTATGTCTAACTTCCACCGATACTTCTTCATCATGCCGACACTGGCTCGCTTTGAGCTGGAGATTCATGAGCGCACCGAACGCGACGAGCCCTTGACCGCAGAAAGCATGAACGCCTTAATGGCACAGCTTTTTGCCGAAGGGTATGGAGACGAGGTGGTGGCTGATGAAGATCGAATCGGCATTACCTGGGCACAGTTTCCCACCCACCTCTACGCCAACTTTTACGTATTTCAGTACGCGACCGGCATATCCGCGGCTCACGCCTTGATGAAACGCGTGCGCGACGGAGGTAAGGCTGCAGCCGAGGACTACCTCGCGTTTCTTAGGGCCGGCGACTCACTCTATCCGTTAGACGCTCTGAAGCTTGCCGGAGTCGACATGACGCAGTCGGGACCAGTCGAGGAGGCGTTCAAGTCGCTGTCGGACATGGTGGACCGGCTGGCTGATCTTCTCGAGACCCCAACAGCACAACCCGCTTCAACGCGCTAGCGAGTCGCCGAGCACGAAGACCACTGGCTGCGGCCGGCCAAGACCGATCCGGTTATGGGCTAATGGACGGAATGGAGGCGGTGAGAGTCGTGACGGTTACGCCTGTCGTAGTGTCAAGGCGAACCGTGCCCCCAATGCCTTGAACCGGACCGAGAATCAGATGAATGTCGGGTTCGTAACGCCGGTCGGCTGACGGCAACACAGTGTGAATCAGCTGCCACACCACTCGCTTGCGGCCGGCAATGTCCAGGTAGAAGACAGCCTCGTTGGGCATGGCCGGACTCGAGAGAGCACTATATGCCGGAAGTCCAGCCAGAGATTGGCGTGGACGCGACTGCAACGTGCCGATAGCCTTGAACAGGGAATTCGAGACCATCGCCCATCCATTCCCAACGGCGTAGCCCGCTCCCGTACTGTCGACTCCATAGACGATGGAGCCTTGGCTGCCCAGCCGCAGGTGAAGTCTGTCGCCCATTCGCCGCACAATAGCCGCCATCACATTGCCCGAGATCTTCGAGTGGCCGGGCGTGCGCCAGTACAGCGCCGTCGAGGCCCGAGTGACGGGAGCCCGGTCGATCACCGGCATCTGATCCTTGGGACCGAGAACCAGTACATCGATCTCGCCACGGATATTCGCCAGGATCATTTGAAGAGCTGAGGCAGGTCGGGCCCCGATAGCCCGGCCCCTTAGCACTCGGAGCGCGCTTACCATGCCGTTCCTCAGCCCGTTGGAGGAGGCATAGCCCGGTGTTGTCACCGGAAGTAAGGTCGCCAATGAACCGGCAATCGGAGGCGAAGACGTCCCCGGCCATGGGGTGGGCCGGACATTCGTAATCTCCAGCCCTCCGGAAAGCGAGGTTACGGCGCCGGCTTGCAGGGTTGAATGCCGCAGAGCGAAGACCGCGGCCCCCGGCAGCACACCGGAACCCGATATCCGGTCGAGCAGGCCGCTCCGACCGCCGAGCAAGGCGGGATTGACATAGTACCCCCCGATCTGACTGGCCGGTAGGTGTGCCACGAGATTGAGGTAGGTAGTGTTCGCCGCGAGAGATTTGGAGGTGCCCGCGGCGGTATTGATCACACGCTCAATCGGGCCCGGAACCAGCGCGGCGATGATGTACCCTTTGTCCACAGCCGCATAGTATTCGTCAGGCACGAGCTGCCGGTTGAGGCCGCAGGTCGGAACGGATTCGCGATAGATGCTGATTCCGTTGTAGTGCTGTGATTCTTTCGGGGCCGAGAACGCGAATCCCGCGACCGCGTCAAACAACGTCATGCGAACGTCAAGCGGAGCGAGCAGCACGAGATTTCGCGCCAGTTCGCTTTTCCAGGCATGAGATTTAGCGTGAGGTCTAGCACGCGGTCCGGCAAGCACTGCGAGTGACGTATCGTGACCGAGATACGGCAAATGATCGGTGGCCTTGCTCACGCTCTTGTTGAAGCAGGTCTGGTGCTGGGAACCGCGAGCTTCCGTCCTAAACTCGTTCGCAAAGGCCGACCATCCTCTTTGGGTGGTGTAGTCGTGGGCGAGGTTGGCGAGGTCAGAGCGTGTGCCGGGGCCGGGGTTGACGTCCACCGATACGTACAGCGCGGTCTTGAACGGGAGCATTTGTGGAATGCTTTTTTGCGCCGAGAGAGCGACGGCAGGAACTGTCAGCGCCGCGGTCACACCGGTCACCAGAACGAAGCTCGCCACGATGGCAATTCCCATCAATGCGACGGCCGGTGGGCGAGCCCGTCCCAGCCCTTTCCGGCGCGGCGCTCGGGTCAAATTATCACCTGACTGATAAGAACGGCTGGGCATCTGAGATCGCGAGGACCGCGGTGAACGCATCTCGAAGAGGAGTGCTCGTCCCGCGTGGAATCCCGTCCAGCGGCCACCGTTGGAGCCAAGCCTGCGTGCCGCTGTCGTGGCCGAGCCGCCCTTTGTCTATTCTACAGGAGGTCATTTCGACGAATGAGCGACCGGCAGAGCTATCCCGCGAGGGAAGGTTGCTCCACGGTGCGCGGTGCCGAAGCCTGCAGTCCGTCCCGACAGGTGAAAACAACGGTGCCGCCTGCGAGGAGCAGAAGTAAGGCGGAGAAAACAAAGACACTGCGAATCCCGGCGACAGAAACTAATAGGCCACCCATCAGAGGGCCGATCCCGAAGCCAAATGATGCCGCGGCGCCAACCAACCCGAAAGCCGCTCCCTTGGCATCGGCAGGACTGGCAAAGGCAGTCCATGCACCTACCAAAGCGAAGAGCCCGCCAAGGCAAAACGTAGCGACGGCCCGCAGGGCCAAGAATATCAGGTATGACGGGGCGATAGCCTGCATGGCGAGCAGAACCACGCATGCGGCGACAGCGACGAAAATGAGCTGGAGCAGCCCGAACTTTCGTTGCAGCCGCCCAGCGGAGTACGCTCCGGCCGCCGCGCTAAGCCCGGATACCGCCAGCACCCAGCCGGTATCGGCAGAGACACTGCCCGTTCCGGAGAGAAGCTGCTGAACGAAGAGAGGCAGAATCGGATACTGCGAGCTGGCGACAAACTGGCTGAGAACCGTGAAGATTACGGCTCCAGCAAAGGCCGGGGCGCTCAAGATCGACACGAATGATCGGCGTGATCCTGGGGTACTGTGGTCGCTTCGTGCTTCTTTACGGCTTGGCTCCGTCACAAATGCAAACACGATGACGGTAGCGATCGCCAGCAAGACTCCAGCGCCCACGAACGAAGCCCTGTAACCCGCCAGTTGCGCCACGACTCCGCCCGCTACGGGTCCGAGAGTCGCACCGGCGTACACGCTCATCTGAAGGAGACCCATTGCTCGCCCGGCCTCTTTTTCAGGAGCGCTGGAGGCAACCAGCGCCTGAGCCGAGTAGATCGTGCCGGTTAATCCGCCCTGAACCATCCTAAGAAACAGCAGCATCCACACCGACTGCGCGAATCCCATGAGAGCCAGCAGAATTGCGGCGGATATCATGGCCCGCAACAGCATCTTTCGATACCCGAAGCGATCTGCGAGGCGTCCCCAGATAGGCCCGAGTACTGTCGCGGGTATAGCGGGGCCGAACCCGATGATGCCTGACCAAATTGCAACTGCGCCTAGACCGTGAACGCCGAGGTCCTGTTGCAGGTAAAGGGGCATGAAGGGGAGGGCAAAGTCAAATCCGACAATCGCGGTGCCCTGTGCCAGGCACACCGCAAACAACAGGCGGTTGAAGCTCTGCTTCCGCCCCTGCGTCGGAACCGAACGCAACACAAGCCGCCCCCACGCGCAACATCGACGTGGCGAGAAAGCTTCTTGGCCTTCTCAGCCTCCGGAGTCCAGGCCGGACCCGGGCCTCCCGATCAGCGGAAGGCAAACGAATAGGCCGGTCAAGGCTACCAGCGAGCCGAGACACGACCTTCACTCAATAGTAGCAGACGAGACGGCTTGACTCAGGTGAGATGAGGCGGGTGCTATCGAGCAGCTACCAGGTCAGCCTGGGCCTCGTCGTCTTCATTCTCTTCCCACCGTCCATGCGACTTGATCAGCTCTATCAGCCTGTCATCGGCCTCCGACTCCGGCACGCCCTTCTCAACGCACTCCTTGCCAACATAGAGATTGACTCGGCCGGGAGCTCCGCCAACATAGCCGAAATCGGCATCCGCCATTTCTCCCGGACCGTTAACAATGCAGCCCATGATGGCCAGACGCACCCCTACGAGATGAGAGGTGCGAGCTTTGATCCGCTCGGTGGTTTCCTGGAGATCGAAGAGGGTGCGACCACACGATGGGCATGCGACATAGTCAGTCTTTGAGATTCGGACCCCAGACGCTTGCAGGACATTAAAGGACAGGTTGACGCTGTCGGGAAGTCCTTTGATCAGGATCGCGTCTCCGATGCCGTCGCACAGAAGAGATCCCAGGGGGACTGAGGCCGACAGTAGGGCATCAAGATCCTTGGACAGACCTGCGACGTCGACGATAAGGAGTGCAGGCACATTGGCATTATCGCGAGCGCGGCACGCGAGGAGCCGATAGGCGGAAATGGCCATGCCGGACGGCACATCTAGTGCCGCGGCGCATACGACACCGAGACCTCGCGCCGAGCCGGCTGCCGAGATGACGCGATCGACCGCCTGCTCCACCTCACTCGCCTTTTCCGCCACACCACAGACAATCAGACCCTTTTCCGCCGAGCGCAGCTCTCCGACCAGCCCACCGATAGGAACCGAGCAGTCGGCGTCTATGTCCACCATCAGAGCATCCACGTACGGCAGGACTTTCGATAGCAAAGAGCCTTGCCGGCCGGCAGCGACCAGGGAGAGCTGAGCCCCCGGAAACTCGCGAATCTTTGCCGACGCCTTGCGTACCGCCTCCACATCAGCGTCTGAGTGGATACGGACCAAAGCCATGTCCGGCTTGGGACTCCGTCGGCCCGCAGGACTTGCCCACCGAAGCAGCCGCGACAACGTGTGTGAATCCGGTGACGAGGGCGAGTCGAGTGAAGCAGAAACTAGTACCGGGCCCTCACCCGCGATCAAGCCCCCAATGTCGACGGCCCCGGTGGTGCGACGCCGGTAGTGAAAGGGATCCCACGTCGCGACTTCGGACGTGTGACGCAGGTTAGCGTCTCGAGCGGGCGGACTCTCCGGCGCGAACATGGCCGCGATCGCGAACGCGACAGGGATCTCTTCTTCCGGCTCCTCGGTCAGGGACACGCGAATGGTGTCCCCTATACCATCCGCCAGGAGACTGCCGATGCCAATTGCCGACTTGATACGCCCGTCCTCGCCATTGCCGGCCTCGGTCACCCCCAGGTGAAACGGATAATCCATCTCCAGCTCGTGCATTCGAGCTGCCAGGAGCCGGTAGGCGGCGATCATTACCTTCGGGTTGGACGCCTTCATCGAGAGGATCAGGTCGTGGTAGTCGAGACCACGGCACACGTTTACGAACTCAAGAGCCGACTCAACCATGCCCTCCGGAGTGTCACCAAAGCGATTCATGATGCGGTCCGACAGCGAGCCATGGTTCGTGCCGATCCGCATCGCGATCCCACGATCGCGGCACTTCAAAACAAGCGGAGTGAACCGCTCTGCTGCCCGGTCCACCTCTTCTCGATATTGATCGTCGGTGTACTCTCGGACTGCGAATTTGCGTGAGTCGACATAGTTCCCCGGGTTGATTCGAACCTTGTCGGCGTACTCAGCCGCCACCATCGCCGCCTGAGGACTGAAATGGATGTCGGCGACGATTGGGACGTCATGCCCTGACGCACGTAGCCGGGCCTTTATAGGCTCGAGACAGCGAGCATCTCCCGGTGTGGGAGTGGTTATGCGGATGATCTCGCAACCGGCGTCGATGAGCCGCAGAGACTGCGAAACGGTGGCCTCGATATCCTTTGTCAGGGTCGTCGTCATCGACTGGACGCGGATAGGATTGTCCCCGCCGACCGGGACGTTGCCTACCATGACAACCCTGGTTCGACGCCGACGATAGGAGAAGAGGCTGTCGACGTAAGGGAGCTGCGGAGAGATCGTCAAATAGTCCTCGGAGGGTATGCGGCATCGATTCGGCGGCGATTCATTGTATCTTGTGTCTTGACGAACTCTGTCGCCAGGCGTCTAAGCGTCGCTTTTAACTCGTCCGAGCAAGACAGCGCCGTCACGCGGAGGGATATACCAGCTGTCCACCCATCCATCCCGCACCAGATGTGTCAGGGCCGAGTTCCACGGGTCGTGTAGCTCGGATGGACCCTGGTTGGCAGGAAACGAGAAATCGACCGTGCGAGCTTGATAGCCCGCATTCATCGCCACAACTGCCCAACACCCCTCGAAGTGTCGCGCAAACACATAGACATCTTCGTCGGCAAGCACCTGGGTGAAGGTGCCGCGGCGCAACACGGGATTGTCATACCGGAGCCGGATGCAGCGTTCCGTGAAGTCTAGACGAGGGAGATCCCATGCAGATTGCTCCCAAGGAAAAGACTGACGCGAGCTCAAGTCGGAGCCACTCTCCAGGCCAATCTCATCTCCGTAGTAGATGCACGGTGCTCCAGGGAAGGTCATCTGGAAGAGGGTCGCCAGTCGATACGATCCGAGATCTCCGCCCGTCAGGGTGGCGAATCGCGGTGTGTCATGGCTGCCGAGGATGTTCAATTGGGCCTCTGTCGCTGGTGGGAGGTACACATCGAGGAGCTGCCTCAGTCGGGCGCCAAAGCCGTTTGCCGTCAGCGTGGTCGGGACATCGCTATAGAGACGGCTCGCCGGATAGTCTTCCGTCGAGTTAGCCGCAAAAACATGAAGCGGCCAGGTGAGCTGATAATTCGTGACCCCATCAAATTGGTCGCCTTGGAGCCAGGGCGCTGCCTCTTCCCAGATTTCGCCAAGAATGTATGCGTCCGGGTTGACTTTTTTGATGTGCCGGCGAAATTGGACCCAGAAGCCGTGATCGATCTGTTCGGCGGCATCTAAACGCCATCCGTCTGCCCCGAAGCGGATCCAGTATTCGGCAACCCCGAAGAGGAATTCGCGCACCGCGGCCGTGTCGGTGTTGAACTTGGGCAGAGCCGGCCTCCCGTACCAGCCGGTGTACCCGATAGGCTCTCCTTCTCGACCGTAGGCGTTGAGCGGGAACGACTGGATGTGAAACCAGTCGACATATGGGGACAGCTCATCGTTCTCAAGTATGTGGTTGAACTGGTAGAAGCCTCGACTCGCGTGATTGAAGACGCCGTCGAGCACTATATGCATGCCGCGACGGTGCACATCGTCTATGAGCTGCCGCAGGGCTTCGTTACCGCCCAGGAGTGGATCTACCCGGTGGTAGTCGTGGGTATGGTAGCGGTGATTGGCGGCGGAGGCGAACACGGGGCACAAGTACAGAGCGTTCGCCCCAAGCTCCTGAATATAGTCGAGGTGTTCGACTATACCAAGTAGATCGCCGCCCTTGAATCCTCGAGGTGTGGGCGGACTGTTCCATGGCTCGAGGTTCCCGGGTTTGGCCAGCCGTTCGCTCCTCGCGAAGCGATCCGGAAATATCTGGTAGAAGACGGCATCTTTCACCCATTCAGGCGTCACGAATGAATTTTCGGTGGACATAGTGATCGGAACTACTCTCCAGTAATCCGGGGCGATTCGCTCAAACCCCATCGAGACATCAAGATGTCGTTTTGGATAGGGTCTTGATCTCAGGACCCCGACTTGAACGAAGCCTCGCCACTCAGCTTTTCATATTCACATGAGCCTCGCCTCCTAATGGTTGGTGAGACTAAGACGGCCCTCGCCGTGTTGCACGAGCTGGAAGGGCCGCGGATCTTGGCTCGCGGGACCGAGTCTCGAGCCACGCGCTATATCCTCCCTCCCGGCATGTAACCTGTCCATGGTTGACCTCTACCGTCCGGTCCACGATTCGATCTAAGAAGTACCGGTCGTGCGATACTGCCAGCACTGTGCCCGGATAGTCCTCAAGCGCCGCCTCCAGCGTTTCCAGAGACTCTATGTCCAGATGATTGGTCGGTTCGTCCAGAACGAGACAGTTTGCGTCGCCGAGCATCAGCATGAGCAGCTGCAGCCTGGTTCGTTCGCCACCACTCAGCGTCTCGACCGGCTGTCTGATCTGGTCGTACCGAAACAGGAACTTCATCAGGTGACTGACCGCCTGGTCTTCACGCATAGGTCTGACGTGGCGCACCAAATCAACCGGCGTGTAGCCCCCGCTCAGCGTCTCCTCGTGCTGAGAGAAGTAGCCGAGTGATACTGAGGGTCCCACCCAGACCGTGGCCTCAGGGGCCGGCAGCACGCCCATTATCAGCTGGACCAGAACCGTCTTTCCGGCGCCATTCGGCCCAATGATTCCGACTCGCTCGCCCCGCCAGACGGTGAAGGCAGCGTTGTCGAACACGTTGTTTCGGTCGAATGAGACGGAGGCGCCGGCGACGTCGACCACCTTCTGGCCGCTCCGCCGCTCCTCTCCGAGACGCAGTTTGATCTTGCGCCTTTCCAATACCGGCCGCTCGACCTTGTCCATGGAGTCAATCTGTCGCTGCTTGTTTCGGGCCTGTTTAATGTGGCGCTCGTCCACCACTTGGCTGGCCCACAGCTTGAACCGGGCAATGGCCTCCTCTAGCCGAGCGATCTCCTTTTGTTGAGCCGTGTACAGAAGCTGCCGGCGCTGCAAGGCGATCTCGCGCTCAACGGCGTAGACAGAATAGTTGCCCTGCCACATGGTGATCCGGCCGCTCTCCAGCTCGGCGATTTCGCTTACGGTCTCGTCGAGAAGATAGCGGTCGTGAGAGACAATGACGACGGCGCCCCCGAACGATCGGATGAGGCCCTCGAGCAGTTGGCGTGCGTCGAGATCAAGATGAGTCTCGGGCTCGTCCAGGAGTAGCAGCTCGGGCCGCTGTGTCAGGCAGCCAGCCAGATACACGAGCTTTCGTTGGCCGCCACTCAGCGTTGTAAGCGGTTTGTTTATGTCCTGAGACGTGAGGCCGAGGTCCAGGAGGCGGGCCCGAGCTTCTCCCTCGATTCCGGAGCCTCCGAGATCCTCGTACCGTCTGATGGCTTGCTCCTGTTCTGAGAGAAGGCGTTCCATCAGAACGAGGTCGCCCGAAATACCGGATGAGGCGAGTTTCGACTCTATCTCTGTCAGCTCGGTCTCGGCCCGTTTTAGATCTTCGCGCGATTCCATAAGGGCTTCCATGGCAGTACGCTGGTCGACCGGGATCTTTTGCGGCAGATAGGCTGTGACCAACCCCTTGCGTCGCGACAGATGTCCGGAATCTACCGGTTCGAGCTGGTGGGAGATGCGCAAGAGTGTTGTCTTGCCCGTTCCATTTGTTCCGACGAGTCCGATGCGAGCCTTCTCGGGAATACTCCAGGAGAAGTCGCGGAAGATATAGCGTCCGCCAAACCGTTTTGAGATAGCCTGCAACTGTATCAGCGTCATTGTTACGTCTCCTCGGCCGGTGCGGAGGCGTCACGACTCTGGAAGCAAAAAGGTCGTGGCGCCTGCCGGCCCACGACCAATGCTTTAGTTCTAAAGTCTTCTGGGGACCCTTCGGTCCCGGCATCTATCTTAGCATGTTCGAGTTCTTGGGCGCGGCGATACGTCCACCGTCTAGTCCTGCTTTTGCCAGCATGCGGCTGCAGAACGAATCGCCCAAGAAATGCATATGTGGCACGTTCTCCGTGGTTGCTACTCGTGATGGTTGCACACGCCGATCCCCGTCGTCAAATTACAGGCGTTACCGTCCTTTCGACGGATACTCTCGTCGCACTAATTTTGTTCGGAACACAGAGGGGAAGGCACCTAGGAGAAACACACTCGATAGGTCTCGAAGCCTGCTGGGAGGAGCAGAAAAATCCTTACTGCAGCGAGCGATCGACCTTGCGCAGGAGATGGAGCAAAGTGCGCTGCTCCTCTTCGTCGAGTGCGGAGAAGCAGCCGGACACTTTAGCCTCGTGATCGGGGGCGACCTCACGAAACAGCTCGCGTCCCTTGCCGGTCAGGTAGAGGCGGTTGCTGCGGCCCTCTTCGCGGCGTTCGATCAGACCCTCGCGCTCCATCCGGCTCAAAACCTGGCACACGTTGCCTTTCGTCACCAGCAAAGAGTCGGCCAGAGCCTGCTGGGTCTGGCCTTCGGCTGCGGCAACATGCGCCAGCACGTCAAAGTGCGCCAGGCTGACCTGGGAGCACCTCAGATTAGTCGAGGTAACCCGTTCGACCTTCTGAAATACGCGGATAAGCCGCAGCCAGGTCATAACGGCCGTATCGTCAGGTCGTATCTTGTGGGATGCGGAAGTAGGTAGAGTAGTCATAACTTCTATTCAAGTTTAGTTCTAAACTGTTGGTCCGCGCAACCTTGCTGGCACGCCTCGTGCACACCAGACAATATCGATACTACCCGACGGGGAAATCAAATGCCAGAGACCAAAGCGAAAAATACTACCGCAGAAGACGACCGATTTCTCAAAGAAAACGAAGACGAACTGTCGAGATCGACACAAACGGCCAAGTGGGTGCACAGCCCGGACGAGCACGAGGACAGACCGGGGCAAACGCTCGCCACTCGCAGTCATGAGGTGATCCAGGCATGGGCCAAGCAACGCGGCGGCGAACCCGCCACCGTCCCCGGAACAGACCACGACGGCCACGCGGGGGTCCTGCGGCTCAATTTTCCGGGATATGGCGGACAAAATCTCGAGACCATTAGCTGGGACGATTGGTTCCGCTCCTTCGATGAGCGCCGGCTCGTGTTCTTGTTCCAGGAGCATAAGGCGGACGGCAGCGAGAGTAACTTCTTCAGATTGGATAGTCCGGACCGCGAAGACGGATAGTTGGAAGTTGTCAGTTTTCAGTTATCAGTTGGTCAGTTTTGCTCAGCGGTCCGAGAGGCAGCTGTGCAAGTCTCCGACCTTTGATGACCTTGTCCACTGACTGAAGAGCTCACAGTTTCGTTCGATCTCAACAGAGACAGTGCGGCGGCGGATCACAGTAGGCTGGCTTTCCATGGCTGGCTGTTCGCGGTCTTCAAGGTCTTAGTCGGTCGCCTGGCGCAGCCACTCTTATCCGTCGTGCCGCTCGCCTGGACGAAGGGCCACGAACTTTCCTTCTCGGACGCAGCAGGAGATCGGCGGGCTCCCCGGGGGCGGGATTCGCGGGAGTCGGCTGCTCCCACAGCGGGCGGCGCCTGAGGCCGTTGTTTCCAGTTACGGCCATGCCGGCGGCGAACGAGACAGGCAGGTCCAAGAGTCGAGTCAATTGTCGACCAGGTGATGTCTTAGCATGGGGAGATGCCGCCGCGCCCTTACCGTCAACCGTAAACCGTCAACCGTTTACTCCGGTCCCGCATGTTTACGTCGTGGGACATTGTGTGAGTGGCTCGGTTACCTTCTTACTAGAGGTGTAGCGTGACCGACGAGCCGTCTCGGGACCTCGAGTTCGCTTCCGTAGAAATTCCGGAGGTCGCGGACCCGCTGGAAGCCATGAAGAAGGCCGTCAACGACCTGTGGTCCACGATAGCCAGGCAAGGTGACGATTACGTGATCTTTTATGACCACTTCGCGGTCCCCACCCGTGTCCGATTCGACGGCACGGCATATCGAATAGCCTGGGCGGAGGACCCGGAAGGCGCCGGGAACTCCACCTGGCATGAGAGCCCGCGGACGTTCGAGAACCCGCGCGAGGCCGCCTTTTATGCCTTCCAGGGAAGCGATCGTGCCGGCTAAGGCCAAGTAAGTCGCTCGGCAACGGATCAGTCGTTCAGCTGCAAAGGTCGGTTTCAGGTTGGCGTGGATTCTGTCCAGACGTATCCGTCAGACTCGTAAACCTCTCGAGCCGGGGAGAAGTGAGGCTCGGTACGTCGTTGTATGCCCGAAAACGATTGGTGTGAGGTATGGTCATCCCACCAGCGCACAATGCCGATCGAACATCGGCCAGGCCCGCGGTTCGCGCTGAACGAGTTACTCAAGGCGCCGGGCCCGATCGCAGCTCGTGCCGAACCGCCTCTCCCGATCCTCCCACGGTGAAACTGAAAACTGAAAACTGAAACTGAAAACTGAAAACTGAGCTGAAACTGATATTATGAAACTGAAAACTACAACTCCCTCACAGCTCACGAAAGAAGCACGTCTCCGCCCCCGTATGGCAGATCGGAGTCTCGCCTGTCGCCGGGGTGACGGCGGCAAGAAGGGTATCGCCGTCGCAGTCGATGGCCAGCCGCGTCACCCGCAGGTAGTTTCCGGAGCGCTCGCCTTTGAGCCATAGCGCGGACCGGCTGCGACTCCAGAAATGTAGCAGGCCTGTATCAAGTGTCTTCTCGAGGGCCTCTCGGTTGGCGTACCCCAACATGAGCACGGCCTGAGAGATGGAGTCCTGTACAATCACCGGAATCAGCCCGTCACCTTTGTCAAAGTCGACCAGTTCTATGGCGATCCCGGCGTTTTCGTCAGAAGACTTAGGCATCGCCTGCACCGGAGTTCCGTACAGCGAGTCCGTGAGCGGCCATTTCCTCTTTTACCTGAGCAATCGTCAGCGTCCCGTAATGGAACAGCGATGCGGCCAAGACGGCGTCGGCCTTACCGATGGTAGCCGCGGCGATGAAGTCAGCGCTGGATCCAGCTCCTCCGGATGCGATAACGGGGACTCGAACTATCCCGCTCAGCTCTCGCAGCAGGGCGATGTCGTAACCGGCCTGGGTCCCATCGGAGTCCATGCTGGTGACCAAAAGCTCTCCGACCCCTCTGTCCACTGCTTCTCGAGCCCACTCCAACGCGTCGCGTCCCGTCGGGGTACGGCCTCCATTGACAACCACCTGCCAACCGGAGCCGTCGCGTCTGGCGTCGATCGCCAGCACGATGCACTGCCCGCCAAATTCCTTGCTGGACTCCGTGAGGAGCTCCGGATTGGAAACGGCGGCGGTGTTGACACTGACCTTGTCGGCGCCGGCGTTCAGAGTGAGGCGAACGTCATCCACGGAGCGCACCCCGCCCCCGACCGTCAGCGGAACAAAGGTTTGGCGGGCAGTTCGCGCTACGACGTCGAGCGTTGTCTTGCGGCCTTCCGGGGAGGCGCCAATGTCCAGGAAGACGATTTCGTCGGCCCCGTCGCGGTAGTACTTTGTCGCCAGTGCTACCGGGTCTCCAGCATCGAGGAGGCTTTGGAAGCGAACGCCCTTCACGACCCTCCCGTCCGTAACGTCAAGGCAGGGGATAACTCGTTTAGCCAGCATTCGCCGCCTCCTGGGCCGCTTTGAAGTCGAGGGCGCCGTCGTAGAGGGCACGTCCGACGATCGCTTCGTCGATTCCCATGTCGCGCAGCCGGACCACTGCGCCAAGGCTGGATACTCCGCCCGAGGCGATGACCGGCACTCCTGCCGCCTCTCTGACCGCCCCGAGCTGCTCGAAGTTTGGCTCCGTAAGCATGCCGTCGCGTCGGACGTCCGTAACCAGGAAACGTCGAACCCCGATTGAAGCAAGTTCCCGAGCAAGCTCGGTAGCTGTTACCCCTGTTTCCTGCATCCAGCCGCGAGTAACCACCTTTCCGTCTCGGGAGTCGATGGCAACGACAACGCTCTCCCGATAACAGTGTGAGGAGCGCCTCCAGGATCTCCCGGTCCTCAACTGCTTGCGTTCCAATCACCAGTCTGGAGACTCCGCAGTCGACGAGGCCTGCTGCGTCTTCCACGGTGCGGATTCCACCTCCGACCTGGAGCGAGACGTCAAAACCAGCCAAGGCGCAGATCGCGGAGCGTTGAGCGGGCGATCCTGATCGGGCTCCGTTCAGATCCACGATGTGGACGAGGCGTGCCCCGGCAGCTTTCCACTCCTGGAGCCGTTGAGCGGGGTCGCCGAAGTCGATCGGTTCAGCGAAGTCTCCCTGGATCAGTCGCACGGCCCGGCCGTCTAAGATGTCGATGGCGGGGACGATCAGCATTGAGCCAGCTTGAGAAAGTTTCGCAGGAGCCGGAGGCCCGCCTCACCGCTCTTTTCGGGGTGAAATTGGGTAGCCCACAGGGTTCCGGTTTCCAGCGCGCTGCAGAAGCGAAATCCGTAGTCGGTGTAGCCGACAGAGACGGGTGGGTCGGGCTCACAGTAGTAGGAATGGACGAAGTAGAAGTGGGTACCCGATCGAATGCCGCCGAACAGCCCATGTCCCTCGTGCCAGACTTCATTCCACCCCATATGTGGAACCTTGGGCGCTTCGGGAGCCGGCTCGAAGCGATGGACCTTTCCCTCCACGATTCCGAGGCAGTCGGTCGGTCCTTCCGTGCTGTGGGCCAGGACGAGCTGCATGCCGAGACAAATCCCGAGTGTAGGCGTGCCCCGCTGCAACGCGTCGAGCAGCGACTGATCAACACCGTCTCGCCGGAGTGACTTCATCGCCGTCGGCGCCGACCCCTGACCGGGAAAGACGAGGATGTCGGCTGTGGCAACATCCTCGGGAGAGTTGGTGAGGATTGCCTCGGTTCCGAGGTGGTGGAAGGCGTTCAGCACGCTGGCCAGGTTTCCGTGGCCGCAATCGATGACCGTAACCGTGGGATTGCGCGGCATTATCGGGTGAGCGTGCCCTTGGTGGAAGGAACGGTTGGGTTTCCACTCGAGGCGATGGCGCCCTTGAGAGCAAGAGCGAGTGACTTGAATACCGCCTCTACGACATGGTGACTGTTGCGGCCTCGGATCAGATCTACGTGCAGGTTCAGGCGGCCCTCGGTTGAAAATGCCCGCAGGAAATCCTCGACGAGCTCGGTGTCAAAAGCGCCAAGCGTCTTCGATCGGACGGCGACGGCGTAATGGAGGTAGGGTCTCCCGGAGAGGTCGATCACCGAGCGGGCCAGGGCTTCGTCCATCGGAGCATACGCGAACCCGAAGCGTGCGATGCCGGACTTGTTGCCGAGGGCGTCGGTTAGCGCGCCGCCGAGCACGAGGCCACAATCCTCCACGGTGTGATGGGGGTCAACCGTGAGATCGCCGGCCGCCTTCAAGTCGATGTCGACCGAGCTGTGTCTAGCCAGTGCGTTCAGCATGTGGTCGAAGAACCCGATGCCGGTGTCGACGACGGCAGCCCCGCTGCCGTCGAGGTCAAGGGAAACGGTTATGTTGGTCTCGGCGGTTTCGCGGGCGCGTTGTGCGGTGCGGTGAGAGGTTGTCACGGCTTAGCTTCCCAGGGGAGCAGAGTTCCGAGGCAAGCGGTGACCGAAGCGCGCTCATTCCAGGCCTGCGACAGCGACTGATGATGGTACTGTTTCACGTGAAACACTGCTCGCGATCTCGCGCAGCGCTACGAACAGTTGGGCGTTCTCACTCTCGATGCCCGCCGTTATACGAAGCGCGCTAGGTTCCGGGAAGTGTCGGGGCAGGATTCCACGCCGCAGCAGTGCTTCATAGAGCCACTCGATGTTGGAGCCGTCGGCCAGTCGACAGTAGACGAAGTTCGCGTGGCTTGGCGTGACCTTTAGGAATTTAATCTGTCGTAACTCGTTCTCTATCGCCTGGACCGACCGCCTCAGCTGGGCGACCGTTTGGAGAAGCGCCTCTCGTCGTCGGAGGGAAGCCGCGCCGGCCGCGTCGCTGACAGCACTGACGGTATACGCGGGCTTCAGTGCGTGGAGAGCAGAGGCTATCTGTTCGGCAAAGATGCCGTAGCCGATCCTAAGCCCGGCGAGTCCACACCACTTGCTAAGCGTGCGAACGACCATGAGGTGCGGGTACTGGGCGATCAGATCCGCGACCGTTTCTCCGCTAAACTCCATATACGCTTCGTCTACCATCAGCGGTATTCCCAGCTTTAGGACTCGTTCGATGTCGGTTCGTGGTGTCAGTGTCGCGGTTGGATTGTTCGGATTGCAGAGCAGGATGAGCTTGGTCCGAGGAGTTACCGCGCCGGCCACGCTCTCGACGTCGACACTGTAGTCGTCACGGCGGGGCACGGCTACGAGCCGGGCCCGATTAAGCGTGGACACGACGGTGTAGAAGCCAAAGGTGGGGGGGCAGCTTATCACTTCGTCGCCAGGGTCAATAAGGAGCCGAAAGATGAAGTCGATGACCTCGTCTCCTCCGTTGCCGGCTATGATTCTGTCGAATGGCACATTACAGTAGTCGGCTAGCTGATCTCGCAGCTGCGTGACCTGACTGTCGGGGTAACGGTGCAGCGCGGCACCGGCCATCGCCTGAAGAGCCTCAGGAACCGGGCCGTATGGATTCTCGTTCTGGTTGAGCTTGATCCAGCGCTCCACGGGAATGCCATACTTCGCCGCCAGCTGCTCCAGCGTCAGAACTGTTCGGTACGTCTGGACGCGATCAAAATCCGCCCGGAATCGAATATTTCCGGATGTCACGGCAGCTCTCCACTGGATGTACCGCCCGGCTCACCGTCATGTTCCGCTCGCAGCTCGACGGCCCGGGCGTGCCCTTCGAGGCCCTCACTCCGGGCCAGGCATGAGACGGGCGCCGACAGCGCCGATATTCCGCGTTCGTCCAGCTCTTGAACCTGCATGGCCTTCCCGAACGCCTCGGTCGAAAGCGCGCCGAATGCCTTCGCGTACCCGTTTGTGGGGAGCACGTGATTAGTACCGGTGGCGTAGTCACCGGCTGCGTTAGGACTCCAGTGGCCCACGAACACCGAGCCGGCATTCTCGACGCCCACCACCAATTGTGAGGCGTCCCGGGTCATGATCTGCAGGTGCTCCGGCGCGTAGTCGTTCGCAAGCGAGATGGCGTCGGTCAGATTCTCCACGACGATTGACGCCGCGTACTTCTCCAGCGATTGCCTGGCAAGCTCCCGACGCGGCAGTACGGCGAGCTGCCGGGCCAGCTCTGCCGACACCGAGGCGATCAAGTCGGCCGAGGTCGTTACCAACACGACCGGAGAGTCGGGGCCATGTTCGGCATCGGCTAAAAGGTCGGCCGCGACCCAGGTGGGGTTGGCGGTGTCATCCGCGATGATCATCAACTCCGAGGGGCCAGCCGGGACGTCGACGGCCACGTCAGGGTAGACGGCCAACTTGGCCGCGGTGACGTACGCGTTTCCCGGCCCAAAGATCTTCCTGACCGGCGCAATCGACTCGGTGCCGTACGCCAGCGCGGCAACGGCCTGTGCGCCACCCACCCGGTAGATCTCAGTAACGCCGCACTCGGACGCGGCGACGAGAGTGGGTGCCGGCACTCTTCCGTCACTGTCGGGAGGCGTCATCAGAACCCGGCGCTTGCAGCCGGCGATTGTCGCCGGGACCGCGAGCATAACGACGCTTGAAGGATACCGCGCGCGTCCTCCGGGTACGTAGAGTCCGACCTGGTCGATTGGGCGCCACTCCCGCCACACTCGTACTCCTGGAGCCGTTTCGATTGCACCCTGCGAGGGCAGGTGACCTCGATGAAACGCGGTCACGGCTTCGATACTGACTCGGAGCGCAGCCAGGAAACCATCATCGACTCCGGCGTAGGCGGAGGCGATTTCGGCATCAGACGCTCGAAAATCGTCGACTCGAACCCCGTCGTACTCCTCGGTCAACGCTCGAAGCGCGGCGTCTCCTTCCCTCCGGACGAGGTCGAGTATCCGATGCGCAGTAGCCGTAACACTTTGATCAATCGCTCGATCTCCCTTCCCCGGAAGGTTGCGGACATCGAGATCGGCGAATCGAAACGACCTCAACAAGCTCGGCGCGGACTGGCCCAATGCGGTCATATGATCATTTTCTCAATCGGAGTCACCAGGATCTCCGTTGCGCCCGCGGCACGCAGCTTCTCAATGACTTCCCAGAAGAACTCCTCGCGCACCGCGGTGTGAACTGCGACCCACTCCGGGTCGGCCAGCGGCACGACCGTTGGAGACTTCATGCCGGGGTCCACTTCCTCCACGTATTCCAGGGCCTTGCGAGGAAGGTTCATCATGATGTATTTGTACTCTTTGGCAACGAGGGCTGCCCTGAACCGCATCAGCAGCCGGTCGATCTTTTGTCGGATTGGAGGGCAGTCGAGCGCCTGGGGGTTTCCGATCAGCGCTGCCTCAGAAGTCAAGACCCTTTCGATTGCCCGGAGATCGTTTATACGCAGAGTGCTGCCGGTAGCCGTTAGCTCCACGATTCCAGACGCCACGCCGAGCGCAGGAGCTAGCTCGACCGACCCGCTGACGGATATCAGGTCGACCTCCAGTCCACGAGACGCGAAGTGTCGCCTCGCGGATCCTGGGTAGGACGTTGCGATCCTCGCGCCGCCAAGCTCCTCGAGGCGTTGCACGGGACTTTCGTTAGGAACTGCAACTACTAGCTCGCAATACCCGAACCCGAGCTGGAGCAGCTCGCACACGTCGACCTCGTACTCGGCGACGAGGTTCTGACCGACAACTCCAAGGTCGACAACACCGTCGGCGACGTACTCGGGAATGTCATCGTCCCTGACGTACAACAGCTCGAGGTCGAAATTTCGGCAAGCGGCGAACAGGCGAGCCCGGTACGTCTCGAACTCCAACCCCACCCCCTTGAGCAGGTCGAGCGTCTTTTCCGTGAGGCGCCCATCCTTCTGAAGGGCCAGCTTGAGGTTGCGGTTGTCCAATCCTGCGTCCTGTACGCGTTATTTCGGTGCGCTTGTAGAAAAAGCCCTCGCGCCACAGAGAGTTCTCTACTGCGGAACGAGAGCTTTCGATCTCGCGGTCCCATCCTGCTTCCCGGATCGTCACCGATCCGAACACTTGGCAGCGACACTATGGTCGCTATTCGCTGTTACGGGCGAACCCGGACCTCTTACGAGTCGACGATAGCCGGGATGTGATTCGCGGCTCGATCGTACCAGGCTCACACCACGTCCCGGCTCGCTCGACTAACCGTTTCCGCTACTAGTCCCGACGCGGCAAACTAGGCTTGCCGGTCCGATGTAAATGTAGTCCAGTCTATACGGGAGCCAAACGCATGGTCAAGTTCAGCCATCGGTTTGGACGGTTGTTCATTGAACGGCGACGGAGTATAACGGGTCACCCTCTTCGGCAAAACCGCGAGCGAGGTTATGGGCGGCTCGTAAGTCCAGCCAGCGGGGGATGAGCAGCATCATCAAACCTCCGGTAAAAACCGGGACGAACGCCATCGCCGCTGTTCCCGATGCATCCCACAGGGCGCCGCCAAGGAGGGCGCCCACGAACGGGCAGCAGTATGCGATCGTGAACATGGCTGCGCTCAGCCTGTGGGTATCCCACGCGGGCGTTAGTAGTGGGGGCAGCGCCAGCGCCAGCACGAACACCAGCGCGGTGGAGAACCCGAGCAAGCCTGCCGCCGCCACCACCCAGATGCCCGGCAGCACGATGATGCCGCCTGCGGCAACAACGGTCAGAACGCCGGCCATAGATAGCGGCCACCTCCGTCCAACCACGAGATGAGGTACCGCCGCCACGCCAAAGGATGCTGGTAGCTGCACCACGTTCAGAGCGGTGAGAGTCGCTGTGGTCAAACCTACATGGTGAAACGCCCGCAAGTAGTCTGGGATAAAGGCGTTGGCCGACCAGTACGCCACCCCAGCTCCGCCGAGTATGAGCCCTAGCTGCCACGTACGCGCGCTCCTCCAGTCCGGCCACCACTGTACCTTGGGCGCCGCCGCTTCACGGGAGACGTGCTGTGTGGCGAAGGCAACAATGACAGCCGTCATCAGCACCGGAACCGACCAAAATGCCAAAGCGACCTGCCAGCTGCCACATAGGCGGAGCAACACCGGACCGGTCAGCGCGACGGCGAGGATTTCGCCGATCAGAATGCCGTTAGAGAAGACGGCCGTGCCGAGACCGATCTTTTGAGGCACCCAGGACTTTACGAGCGACGGGAGGGATGGCTGCGAAATAGCTACGCCGCAGCCCATGACGAAGGTCATGGCGAAGAGTACGTAGGCCGAGAACAGACCACGCGCTGCCCCAGCTATCCCGATGCACACCAAACCAATCAGCAAAGCGCGCCTCGCGCCCACTCGTGCGATGAGAAGTGAGCCCGGGACGGCTGCGACTGCGAGCAGCAGTACGGGCAGGGCAGTTAGAAACCCGACCGCCGTCTCGTCGATATGGAGCTGCTGGTGGATGTCGGGGAGCAGAGGGGGCACGGCCAGGATCGTCACCCGCAGGCTGGCGCCGGCGAGCCAGAGGATGAACAAGCGCTTCACGAATCCTCGGTCCCTCACGTATTCTCCAGCAACAACAGTTTGCTGCACTGTCCGACGTCCACCGCCGGACAGTAGCGATCACGGAGGTCACAGTTTCATCAAGCTGAGGAAGAGAAGGCATGGAGCTTGTACTCAAGCGGGATCGAGCCGGCGCAGCGAACCGACATCCTGAGCTGCGGCCGTCTCCAGGTGTCAGATGTGGCGGAAGAGCAGGCTGACGTTGTGACCGCCGAAGCCGTAGGCGTTGTTCATCACGGCGTTTATGGACGCCTCTCTTCCCGTGTTGGGAACATAGTCGAGGTCGCACTCGGGGTCTGGAGTGCAGAGGTTGATCGTTGGGGGAAGAAAGCTGTCGACGATAGCCTGAACCGAAAAAATGGCCTCAAGACCGCCGGCGGCGCCCACGAGATGGCCTGTCATCGACTTTGTCGAGCTGACTGCGAGCTGGTAGGCATGTCGGCCGAAGACAGATTTAATGGCCTCGGTCTCACGCAGGTCGCCCACCGTCGTAGAAGTGGCGTGGGCGTTGATGTATGCGACCTCCTCGGGGGCCATGCCGGCGTCATCTAGAGCCATCTGCATCGCCCTCGCCGCCCCTTCCCCCTGGGGAGCCGGCTCGGTGATGTGGTACGCATCGGAGGTCTGCCCGTAACCCACCAGCTCGGCCAGAATTGGCGCTCCACGCGCTTGCGCGTGCTCCAGGGCCTCAAGAATCATGATCCCGGCGCCCTCACCCAGCACGAAGCCATCGCGGTCCTTGTCGAACGGCCGGCTAGCTCCTTCGGGATCGTCGTTTCGACGCGACAGCGCCCGCATATTGCAGAAGCTTGCCATGCCCACCTCAACCAAGCCCGCCTCCGCCCCACCTGCCACCATGGCGTCTGCCTGTCCACGTCTGATAATCTCGGCAGCCTCGCCGATGGCGTGGCCGGACGTCGCGCACGCAGAGACGGTGGCAAAGTTGGGCCCCTTGGCTCCCAGGAGAATGGACACCAGGCCCGGCGCCAGATCCGGGACCATCATGGTTATGAGGAAGGGGCTGACCCGATCCGGACCACGCTGATCGTTGACCCTCACCTGGTCGACGAGGGTCTCGATGCCACCGACGCCCGATCCGATGATCACTCCCACCCGGTCGGCATTATCCGGGGTGATCTCGAGTCCGGAACGCTCGAGTGCTTCGACTGCGGCGGCTACCGCATACTGCTGAAACCGGTCGGTCCGCTTGACCATTTTGTGGTTGAGGAGCGGCGGCGGTTGGAAGTCCTTCAACTCACCGGCGAAGCGCGTTGGTAAGCGTCCCGCGTCGAAGCGTGTTATCGGTCCAATCCCGGACTTTCCACGTCTGATACCGTCCCACGTTGCGTCTAGGTCGTTGCCTAACGGGCATACGCAGCCCATTCCGGTCACGACGACTCGGTTTGGTTTTGAAGCAGAGGGATTCTGCCCCGAAGTATTCGGAACTGAATGTGCCAAAGTGGTCTCCTCGCCAGTCCTGTCGACATCCATTGCTGCCCGCCGCAAGGCTGGGGAAGCGTCGGTCTGACGTCAGCCGATTAGTTGCCGCGCCATGGCCGAGACGGCGCGGCATGAAAGCCGTCAAGTACTACTGCGTTTGCTTATCCCCTGTCAGTATATTCGTCGTTGTTCCCGGGCCCGCCGATGTGGTCCTGGGTCGGCAGTGGGCGATGCCGCACGTCCGGTATCCTGGGAATGCCTGCATGTGGTGGAATGTCATCATGACATTCGGTCTGCTGCTCTGCGAGCGGACAGGTCAAGACGGAGTTGATCTGCTTAAATCGTGTACAAGGCCGCCAAGAATGCGAAGAATTGAGTGACGAAGTGGTCCAAAAGGACGACCCTGGTTGTAGTGCGGAAATCGAAGATTTCCGGCGAGAAGCTCATCGCGCTGTCGATTGGATGGCCGATTACCTGGGAAACAGTGAACGCTATCCGGTGATGAGCCGGGTGCGCCCCGGCGACATCCGATCTATGGTTCCCGCTGAGCCGCCGGATCGCGGAGAGGGCGTTTCCGCCTCCATCGAAGAGCTCGAGCGCGTCGTGCTTCCGGGCATCACTCACTGGAACAGTCCTGAATTCATGGCATACTTTGCGATCACGGGATCACCGCCCGGTGTGCTTGCCGAGATGTACACGGCGGCCCTTAACGTCAACGGGATGGTGTGGGAGAGCTCTCCGGTGGCCACCGAGCTCGAGGCCGTCACGTTGGACTGGCTGCGTGGCATGCTGGGTCTGCCCCAAGGACTGTTTGGAATTGTCTACGACACCGCGTCGGTTTCGACGCTGTGCGCCTTGGCCGCGGCCCGTGAAGCGACGGGACTCGGCATCCGGCATGAAGGGTTTGCCGGAAAGCCGCCCCTCGCCGTCTATGCTTCGCGGGAGGCGCACTCGGTAGTCGACAAGGCAGCCATCGTCCTTGGAATCGGCCACGAAAACGTTCGCAAGATACCCACGGATGACGATTTCCGCATGGACGTTGCGGCCCTGAGGGATGCGATTGACCGAGACCGGGCCTCGGGCGTTGTTCCATGCTGCGTCGTGGCCACGGTCGGAACTACATCGATGACTAGCGTCGATCCGGTGGACGCTATCGCCGACGTGTGCGCGGAAGAGTCCGTGTGGCTCCACGTCGACGGGGCGTACGCCGGTGTAAGCGCTATTCTTCCGGAGATGAGGTGGGTCCTGCACGGCGCCGATAGGGCGGACTCGATTTGCGTCAACCCCCACAAATGGCTCTTTGTACCCGTGGACTTCTCAGCCTTTTACACTCGTCGACCTGACATGCTGCGTCGTGCCTTCAGCCTTGCCAAGCCCTATCTCGAAACCGAGTACGACGAAACTGCCGCCAACCTGATGGACTACGGGCCTCAGCTTGGCCGGCGCTTCCGGGCCCTGAAGCTATGGTTCGTTCTTCGAGCGTACGGCGTTTCGGGACTGCAGGCCATGCTTCGCGCCCATATCGATCTGGCGCGTGACTTCGAAGAGTGGGTGCTCGAGCGGGAAGACTTCGAGATGGTTGCTCCCCGCCTGTTCAGCACCGTCTGCTTTCGGGCGAAACCTGCCGGTGTGAAAGATGAGCGGGAGATCGACCGCCTTAACAGAAGTCTCTTGAGTCTCGTCAACGCCAGTGGGGACGCCTACATTTCGCACACGGAGGTCAGCGGCCGATACGTATTGCGACTCGCGATAGGCCATATGAGAACCAGAAGGCACCACGTCGAGCGAGTGCAGGACCTATTGGCATCCTGTCTGGCGGAGCTGTCCGTCGCGCGGTCTTAGCAGGAACGCGTCACGCTTCGGTGTCGATGCGTGCGGCTTCTGACTTGACTTCCCTCGAAGCCAATCGCGAGGGCCGGACGACCGAACGGCTTCCGTTGGCCGCCACGCAGACATTGTTCCCCCCGGAGCGCTTGGCTTCATACATCGCACGATCGGCGCGTGAAACGATCTCGGCCGCCTGATCTCCGGGCTCCAGGAGCGCGATGCCGATGCTCACGTTGATCGTGACAGCCCTACCGTCGACGAAAGTCGAAGCCGCGATGAGACCCCGGAGTCGATCCGCGACCGCGGCTGCTCCGTCGACGTGGACTTCCGGCAGCAAGAGGCAGAACTCCTCACCTCCATAGCGGGCGACGATGTCCTCGGCGCGCACTTCACTCCGAATCAGTTTCCCGAGGCCGCGCAGCACCTCGTCGCCACAGGCATGTCCGTATGTGTCGTTGATGCCCTTGAAGTCGTCGATGTCCATCATCAGAGCGGCAAGCGGGTGATGGTTGCGAATAGATCGTGAGCGTTCCTCAATCAAGCGGGTGTCGAACCACCGTCGGTTGAAGAGCCCGGTCAGCTCATCGGTAACCGCCTGGGTCCGCAGCTCTTCGTAGAGGCGGCATCGGTCGAGAGCGATGGCTGTCTGAGCCCCGATGATTTCAAGGAGTCTAAGCGCGTTCTCGTCGAACTGATTGACTCCGAGCTTTGATAGCGCTATTACACCGATGACGTTCCCTTCATGTAACAGAGGAGTGGCGATCACCGATCGGGCAGTGCCGGATGAACGCATCTCCATGGAAGCCCTGGGGTCGAGAAGGGCATTGCCGACGATAATCGACGTGCCGTTTTCAGCTACCCATCCGGGCAAGCCTTCGCCCAATTTCTGCGGAGTGAATGGGAGCAGGTCCGTGGTTTTCCAAGGAGGCGGCACCATCATGGTCTCTAGCTGCTTACTCCCCGGTTCAAGACGGAACAGATGGCAGTTGTCAAAATCCACCAGGCGCCTCAGCTCTCGGTCGACGACGTCGGCTACGAGCGTCGCCTCATGCAGCGTAGTCATTTCCTGCACGATGCTCTGGATGGTGTGAAGTTCGGTCATTCGGCTTTGCTGAGCGGCGAACAGCCGGGCATTTTCAATCGCGATGGCGGCTTGACTGGCAAACAAGGTCAGCACCCGCACGTCGTTTTCAGTGAAACCATTGGGCTCTAGGCGCTTTACATCGAGAACGCCGAGGACGTCGTTCCCCCGAATCAGCGGCACAGCCGTGACCGACCGGACTTCCGGCGGGCCGATGTAATCGTCGGAATCCAGCACGTCGGAAACTACTAATGGTTTCCCCGAGTCAAACACGCGTCCGCTGATTCCTTCCCCTGGCGGAACCCTGAACTGCGGAATCTTCTCGTCGGCCAACGCACCAGCCGTCCCGGCGCTGGTTAGAGCATTATCGATTGAGCTGGGAAGTAAAATCGCCGCCAGGTAAAAGGGCACCACCTCCGCTATTCCCGTTAGGATCGCGTCCAGCACTGCATTTAAATCCAGAGTGCTGTTTACTGCCTGCGCAACCCGAAGTAGCGTTTGCAGCCGGCGGGCCGACATGACGCTCGCCGAATACAGTCGGGCATTTACGATAGCGACTGCTGCCTGCGAGGCAATCACGCTGAGGGTAGCTAGATCCTCGTCGGTGTACGCGTGCGGGTGAATGCTCTGGACGGACAACGTGCCAATCGTGCGGCTGCCGGTATTGAGCGGCACATAGATTTTTCCTTCGCCGTCTCCGCGACTGTCATCGCCCATCACTATCGCCGGCAGTCCGTTCTCAGCCGCGAACCTACGGTACTGTTCGTTGGTATGAAACAGCAGGGGCGTTCCCTGCTCGAAGACGAAGTTGGTGACGCTGGGCGTGGCAGGACACGGCATGTCAAGCGAAAGCTCGCCGAACTCGCGCACATACGGGAGGGTCGCCACCGAACCTTCAGATTCGGTCAGGGCGATGAAGAACATCGAGGTGTCCATGATGCGGCTGATTTGCTCGTACATGGTGTTGTACAGGGTCTTTAGATCCAGCGTGGATGAAACCACCCGGCTGATCTCGTTGAGCATCTGTAGTCGCCGCATCTCGGTCGGACTCACCCGGTTGCGGCTCAAGCCGTCGAAAGAGCCGTCCCCGTTCTTCATGACTGCCGATTCCATACGACGCGAGGACCGGGAACAGCAAGGTGCGAGTCCGGTTCACAGTGAGACTTCGGCGGGTCCGTAGACTCGTACGAAGCTGTTGTGTGGCGATCGGAAATAAGCGCGAGCAAATGGTTATCCGTGTGAAAGCTGCAGATGTAACAGATGGCCTTACAGCTTGATGGTACGGACGACCACGACCCTGTGGAAAGGGCCAGGTAGTACTAGGAGCCGGCGAAGATGGTACTACCCGTGGGGTCTAGTGAATAGTTTGGGTCGATGCAGACTTGGTCGCCTCCCATTCGCTTCGCCTCGTACATAGCCCGGTCGGCTCGTGTGACCAGAGTTGTATCCGTGTCTTCAGGTCGGCTACCACTTATGCCGATACTCGCTCGGACGGCAGCTACGCCTTGATCCACTGTCAGCTCGGTCTCGGCAACCTGCTTTCGAATCCTTTCGGCTACCGTGACCGCCTGATCGACGGCGATCTCCGGCAAGATGATGCAAAACTCTTCTCCTCCGTACCTGGCGACGATATCCTCGGTTCGCACGGTCCGGCGTAACAAGCGCGCGATCTCACGGAGGACCTCGTCGCCCGAGTGATGTCCATAGGCGTCGTTGACCCCCTTGAAGTCGTCGAGATCCAACATGAGCACCGAAAGTGCGTGACCGTTGCGAGCGGCCCGGGACTGCTCGGCATCCAGCCGGTTGTCGAGGTATCGCCGGTTGAACAGACCGGTGAGCTCATCGGTCACTGCCTGAACCCGAAGCTCCTCGTATAGACGGCACCGATCAAGTGCAATGGCTGCTTGGGCGGCAACAATCGTCAGCAGGTTGAGCGTACTCTCGTCGAACCGATTTCTGCCCGGCTTGGTCAGGAGCACAACTCCGATGACGTCACCCTCATGTTTCATGGGCGCCGCGATCACGGAATTCTGCGATTGAACCCAAGGAGCGAGCTTCGACACGCGCGAGTCTTCGCTGGTATCGTGCACGATGGCCGGCGTTCCTGTCTGGACCACGTGGCCTGCTATTCCCTCGTCGTTCTCGAGAACGGGCACCTTCGAGACGAGCTCGGGATCCGCGGTCATGGGGGCTAGCCGTCCGTCAGGCGATGACACATACACACAGCAGACGTCGAACTCGATGAGGTTTCGCAGCTGGCTGTCGACGATGCCGGCGATGTAACTCGCATCGTGCACCTCGGTGAGCTCCTGGACCACAGTCTGAATGGTTTGTTGCTCCAGGACCCGCCTTCTTTGAGCATCAAATAGCCGTGCGTTTTGTATTGCAACGGCCACTTGTGAGGCAAACAAGGTCAAGAGATCGCGATCCTCTTTGGTAAAGGCGTTTTCCTCGGTTCGCTCGACGTTGAGAACTCCGATGACGACGTCTCCATGGCTTAGTGGGACAGCAATCTCAGAGCGGACCTCGGCGTCCATTGGAACGTACCCGGGGTGTACCAGCACGTCGGGAATAACCAGAGCTTCGCCCGTAGCAAAGACCTGCCCGGTGACGCCCTGTCCGAATGGCACTGTGAGAGGGTCACTTCTTCGGTGTGTGGCCCTTCCGGCGGATTTAACCGTTTCGAGATTGCCATTTTCGTAGTCGGGCAGAAGGACCGAGGCCATATAGTACGGCAGGACCTCGCCGATCCCTTCCAGCACGGCCTCCAGGACGGCGGAGAGCTCAAGTGAGCTGTTAACAGTCTGGGCGACGCGCAGCAGAGTCTGAAACCGCCGGCTGGCGGCAACACTGGCCTGGTAGAGTCGGGCGTTCTCTATGGCGATGGCTGCCTGAGACGCAATAACCGCGAGCGTGTCGACATCATCCTGAGTGTATGCGTTCGCTCGCGGGCTCTCGACCGAGAGGGCTCCTATGGTTCGACTCCCCGTGCTGAGGGGGGCAAAGATTATCGCTTCACATCCTTCGAGGTTGACATCTCCCAGGGTGATGATTGGTAGATCGTTTTCCTCGGCGAAACGCTCGTACTCGGCCTGATTGTGAAAGTACAGGGTGAGGCCGTTGTCGATCACAAAGCGAGTTACGCTCATACCGCTGGGACCGGGCACGTCGAGAGAGAGCTGTCCGAATTCCTGGAGATAGGGCAGATACGTGGCCTGACCGTCACGCCTGACGAGAGAAAGAGAAAACATAGAGGCGTCCATGACGCGACTGATCTGCTGATAAATCGTGTCGTAAAGGGCGCGCAGGTCTAGCGTGGACGAGAGCACTCGGCTAATCTCATTGAGCAGCTGCAGCCGGCGCATGTCGCTGACGCGCTCCTCATGCGTGCCGGTAAAGCTCACGCCGACAGCGGAAGACGATGGAATAGCTCGAGTTTGGCTTACTGACACGGGCCTGCTTTCGCTGAGCTAGATGAAACGTGCACGTTCGTACAAATCTCGTCGGGTGGCGGCGCTTACCTTACGCGGAGCGCCGGGATACCAGTTCAATGTGATGCTAAGGTAACAGCTGTCCCGGTGATTGACAATCCATCCGGCACCATGGTGGCGAGCTATGTTTCCTAGCCAACTCGTACTATCCAATTGGCTCTAGAAGTCGGAATGCAAGCGGGAAAGGGGACGTTCTGACCGATGCGTCTACTATAGGTGGGAGGGGTGTCAGTGCCTGAGAACGAACCCGAAGACTTCATCCTTACGGCCGACAATATCGAGTTGACTGGACCGCTTCCCGAGGACCCACTGCATCCAGAGAGATCCTTCCTGCCCCCGGTAGTGCCGCCGATGAAGCTGCCGGTGCCGGGGGTGCCGACGGGAGCCGAGACCAAGCCAGTCGACTCGGAGCGAACGAGGTTTCGAGGCAGAAGTAAGTATCGCGCCTGGGCTTAGCGGGCTGTGCCCTGACCGGTAAGATGCCGAACCGGTACGATAGCGCACTTGGTCATGTCGATGGTTTCTTGGAGGAAGCGCGCCTAGGAGCCCGTTCCCAGTAAGTGAGTGGCCCAAATCGTGAGGTTCTCCAGAGCGCCCACGTGAGCAACGGGCTCGGAATCAGGCGTCGACACGTCCTACACTTAAAGGCGATCCGCAGGCACATCCATCCGTGGGCCCGTAGCTCAGCGGTTAGAGCAGGGGACTCATAATCCCTTGGTCGTAGGTTCGAATCCTACCGGGCCCACCAAGACCGATCAAGTATTTGAGCCAAAAATCGTCCGTCCCGTCGCAACAAGCAAATCGCCAGGAGTCGAATGGACAGTCGATGGACAGTAGCCAGGCTCTACGCATCTAACAAGTAAGTACTCAGGTACTCTGATCGGGAAGTGTAGCTGGCCAGGGTAAGCGTGATGGCTGCATGTCCGAGCATTTCGCGGCATTACGCGAATGTCTTTACGTGATAAAGCGGTGGATGGCCTCGTTAGCGTGGTCCTGAAAGGATGGGTTGGCCAAGTCGGGGAAGATGTCCGTTTGGTCGACCAAGGGACCCTTAAGCGTGTTGGCCGCGCTGGCGTAGAACACGCCGCTCGACAGGGTCGGGTCGCTGACGCCGTCGACCAGTCGCTTCGCGCCCACGTCGAGTTTGTGGGCGAGACCTAGGGCGGGCATGACGTACTTGGCGGCTACCCGCATCGGTAGGGGAAGGTCGTTGGGGGCTTGGGTGCCGGTGGTGTTCCCGGGGCTCACGGTGATGAATCGGCGGTCGGGGTGTTGACGGGCCAGGTAGGCCATCCAGAGGGCCCCGATGTACTTGGCCTGGCCGAACGCTAGGTTGAAGTCAGCTTTTCTGCTGGCGAAGTAGCTGCCGTCGATGACGGTGGCGAGTTCATCGGCCGAGGTTGAGACGAAGGATGGCCCTTTCATCCGCAACTTCGGAACTCCGCGGACTGCTTCGCTTCCGGCGAGGACCGCAACCTCGCCAAGCCGGTCATCGGCCAGGAGCCCTTCGAGGAGGACGACGTGGCCAAGGACGTTCGTCGCGAACACGGTGGTGACCCCGTCAGCGGTCAAGTCCATCGTCTTCGGGCCAATGACGCCGGCGTTCATGACCAGCGCGTCGAGGGATCCGTCGATGGCCGCCAGGCCGGCGCGGACCGAACCCAGATCGGCGACGTCCATGACAACGATGTCGAAGATGCGCCGGCCGGTCTCCGCTTCAAGCTCGGCCTTTGCCTGTGTCGCCCGATCTTGGTTTCGGCATGCAAGGTAGATCCGCGCAATCTCAGGACGTAATGCCAGTTGCCGGGCTACCTCCTTGCCGATCCCGGCGTTGGCGCCCGTGATGAGCACCGTCTTTCCTGGGAGTGCATTCATTCGGATTCCCTCTCATCTTTTGTGGGCGAAGAGAGGCCGTCGAGCAAGCTGAAACGGGCATCCATCGCGACACCTCGGACATCGATCAACTGCTGATATTCAGGCGAGTTGTACCATCTGACGGCCGCCTCATGGTCCGGAAACCGCATGAGTGCCCCTGAAGTGAGCGAGCCATCGCCGTGCAGGATCTCCCAGTTACTGTTGGCGAGAGCCTCGCCTCCGTGCTCTTTGGCCGTCTGTCCAGCGTTGCGGCTGTATTTCTCACGATAAACATCCGGGTCCTTGACCGTGAATTCGACAATTACGTATGCGCTCATGTGGATACTCCTCAGTTGTTAGGTGAGATCTGTGTTCTAGGTCTTCACTCTTAAACGTCACCGCCGACAGGCGTTACGTCGCTACTCGGCCCCCGTCGACCGCAAGCGTGACGCCGTGCACGAAGCTGCCATCATCACTGGCCAGGAAGACGATCGCCGCAGCCAGTTCCTCGGGCTCAGCTACGCGACCTGCTGGTGCCAGTGCTGCGAGCTGATTCACCATCTCCTCAGGCAAACCTTTGGTCATCCCGGTGCGCGTCGGGCCGGGGGCAACGGCATTCACCCGAACACCACGCGGGCCGTATTCGGCGGCCCAGGCCTTCGTCAACAGTTCGAGAGCCGCTCGGCTGGCGCCATACATAGCCATACCGGCCTGTCCGAAGCTAGCGACCATCGTGGAGACGTTGACGATCGAACCCCATCCGCGTTCGGCCATGGCTGGTGCCAGGGCCGCAACGAGGAAGAACGGCACTTTGACGTTAAGTCCAAAGGTCTCGTCGAATTCTGCTTCGGTGGCTGCGTACGATGGTCCGAGCAAGGCGACGCCGGCGTTGTTGACGAGGATATCGACGTGACCGTCGCCTGCCTCAGTGGCCCACTCGACCAGCTCCCGGGCCGATTCGAGGTCGCCCAACGTGGTGAGCCTGAACGTCGCGCTGCCGCCGCTGCCTTCGATCTCGGCGACCACGTCTTTGGCTCGTTGTTCATCGCGTCCGACTACCAGTACGTGAGCGCCGCGGGCGGCCAGTGCTATGGCCGTCGCCTTGCCGATACCGCTCGTCGAGCCGGTTATAAGTGCGGTCCGGTCCTTTAGGTCAGTCATTCGTTGTTTGGTCCTCTCTTGTAAAACTGGGTTATGCAACCCAGTCTGACACAGCCGGACTGGGCTGTCAAACCCAAAATCCTGCTAAAATTGGTTCATGGTCAACGACACCAGCGTCCGGCCGAGGCTCACCCCCAAGGGCGAACGCACCCGGGCACGAATAGTTGAGAAGGCAGCTGCCTTGATCCACGAGCGCGGGGTCGCAGCGACCACCTTGGAAGACGTCAAGGTGGCAGCAGAAGTCAGCGGCTCACAGCTGTACCACTACTTTCCCGACAAGAACGAACTCGTGCAGGCGGTCATCGACTACCAAGCCGACACAATCGTCAATAACCAGGGGCGCTTGCTCAGAAGCGCAAACGGAGTCGAAGCCTGGCGGAAGATGGTGATTGCCGAAGCGAAGCGCACCCAAGCAAAGGGAGGCTGCCCACTTGGCTCGCTCGGTGGTCAACTCGCCGAGTGTGACCCGGAGGGCTCGAGCGCTCATCGCGGCAGGGTTCGATCAGTGGGCTGCCGCCATCAGCGATGGACTGCGATCCCTACATGCCGATGGGAAGCTCCCGTCCGACATCGACCCGGACGACCTCGCCACTACTCTGCTCGCCACGCTCCAAGGAGGGCTTCTACTCGCCCAGGTGCAACGGAGTACCCGCCCGTTCGAAACTGCGGTCGATACCCTCCTCGCTCTTGCCATCACCAGATGAGCTCAGGCCGGGTTCATTCAAAGCCGTCGCCGCGGTCGGCTCATGCTTTTGGATCAAGCAGTTGCGCAAGCCGGCCCGCTACATATAAGTCGATCCCCGCACCGGCCCTCACCCGAACTGGCTTTCGGAATCCTCGGCGACCTTGGCGCGCCCGAAGATACGGTGCAGGAGGGGTGCGCCCGTCTCGTCGCCGCCGAGGGCTCACTTACTTCATGAATCCACCACAAGTGGACGATGCTGGACTGCGACAGGACCCGGCAAATGGAACTTCTAAACCGATAGCTTTCTGTCAATCAGGCTTCGTGCCCGGACGCGTCAGAGACTCGCGTACAGTCTTTGTACAGTAGTTGCGTAATTCCAGGGCCATCGACCGTTGTGCAGCCCTGCCCGCAGGGGCCACAGAAAGGGCGGATACAAGCCGATAGCGGACATCTTAGGATCCCCATACAACAGCCGGCAGCATTCTCATAATCCCTTGGTCGTAGGTTCGAATCCTACCGGGCCGACCACTTATTTGTGGCTTTTTGAAGCTGAATCGAAGTGTCTCACTTGCTGACGCGACGTCGCGAAAAGGCATTTCGGCTGCAAAGCGGCTCTCTAGCTTGATCGCTACATGCTTTAGATTGCGAACCTCCGAGCTATGACCGAGCAAGAGGCGACATGTTGCCAATGGGACCCTTCATATCCTCCTCAACCGCAATCGAATGAGCAGGGTCACATTTATGCTGGCAGTTTGTGCCCGCGATCCAACGCATCCGAGCAGTTGGTTCTTTGCGTTCCTCGCGCTACGAGTCCCTTCCTACTTGTGAAGGCTGCGACACATCCAACCTTGTCTTTGCCAGGTACGCAACGAACACGACGATGAGCGCTGTCAGCACGAGGGCCACCTTCCCGTCGCCAAACCCTAGACCTCCATAGATGTTCTTACCCAACCAGTCGGCGAAAGACGCTCCTAAGGGACGCGTCATCACGTACGCGAACCAGAACATTGCAACGCTGTTCATGCGCAGGAAGAAATAGCCAATACCAGGCAGAAGGAATAGGACGGCAAAGAGAACGATGGACGCGAAATAGCCAAGGTTGAGCGTCGATGCCGTGAAGTCGCCTGCCGCGGTACCGAGCGCAAAGGTGGCGATCACCGTGGCCCAGTAGAACATCTCGCGGCGCCCGGGGACGATGGTGTGAATCGATAGCGTCCTCTCGCTCGAGTACCACGTGATGAAGACGATGGCCAGGCAGGCCAGAAAGAAAATCGTGGATGCCACGTAGGGAACTCCGATCACCACATGGAGCACGTCAGCGGCCATAGTTCCAAACACGGCCACCATCGTGACCGCGAACCAATAGATCCAGGCGTTGTAGCGGCGAGCCGCGAACTGCAGCGCCAGTGCAACAACCAGGCCGACAAACCCAAGAATGACACCCAAATAGCGATTGACGTCAAGGACGAAGTAGTCGGAGGTGGCCTCGCCCATGGCCGTCGACAGCAGTTTGACAATCCAGAAGTAGACCGTGATCTCGGGGACCTTCAGCAGAGCACCCGTTACTACCGCTTCAGAGGAACGGCGGCGAAGGAGCGGGATGTCCATGACTGCTGACCTCATCTTGGTAACGTGGGAAATCGTACCGACAGTCACATTATCTGTGACGTCCTTGAGGGCCGAGACGATCCCTCAGGTTGCACTTTGCCTTAGTCCCGGTATCCGAACGCGGGGACAATCGTGCCCGTGTGCCTTTATACACGGTGACTTGACATTCGCAAAGGCGAGGCTATAGCGGTTGTCGAATAGGCCAGAAAACAAATGCCATTCACATTGCAGCCTTGCGTCGGTCGCCGTGCAGATATCAGACAATTGAGCGAAAGGAGTAGCCATGCCCAACCTCACACCGTTTCTGTGGTACGAGAACCAAGCAGAGGATGCTATGAACTTCTACCTGTCAATCTTCAAGAACGCCCGGTCGCTCGGAGTCGACCGGTGGGGTCCAGGATCGCCGTTTCCCGAGGGGACCGTGTTGATGGCAAGAGTGGAGATTGAGGGTCAGGAGATCCAGCTTTTCAATGGCGGTCCTGACCAGAAGCTCACGCCTGCCTTCTCGTTTACTGTCGGGTGTAAGGACCAAGCCGAGATCGACTACTACTGGGACAAGTTGACTGCCGACGGAGGAGCCGAAGTCGCGTGCGGCTGGCTTACCGATAGGTTCGGCCTCTCCTGGCAGATCGTTCCCGAGAACATCGGCGAGCTTCTAAGTCCGCCCGATCCCGCAATCGCTGAGCGCCGAATGAAAGCCATGATGAACATGGTCAAACTGGACATAGCCGCGCTGGAAACTGCCTGATTTGGGCACGGATGCGGCAGAGCTTGGCAATCGAGCTCTAGCGTCTATGCCCCCTACAGGCCTTGGCCGTTTGGTCAACGGATGAAGTGAGTTGTGTCACGGGTCAGCCGACCCATTTAACCAAACGATTCTCTGACTTGACTTGGCAAACCATGTTGGCTGTGCTGCACTTTGGGTTGGCTCTGCTCCATGGCCACTCCTGAGGCGGCACGGGCTATCCGTTCAGGGCTCGAGCACCGATGAGGTGCGGCCTGGCGAGCGTCAGAATTGGTTCGCGAGTTGGAAGGCATGGCCCTTGTTCAATCAGGGCTTCCTGCGTGGGCTTGGGGGAACGATGACGCATTGCCTTCAGGGTCTGCCATGACGAACCAAGGCCCAACCGGAACCTCGTCTGCGGATCGCAGCGTGGTTGCGCCAAGCTCGATGAGCCGCTCGACATCTTCAAGCCGGTCGAGGTTCAGATCGAGGTGGACGCGATTCTTGGTCAGCTTTGGCTCGGACACACGATTAAACCAGATTGTCGGTCCAGCGCCTGGCGGATCGATGACGACGGAAGGGTCCGTTTCAATGGTGAAGCCTGCCGCACGGAGGCGGTCGATCTCCGGCTGATCGTAAGGGCGAACCGTGTAGCCCAATGCTGGCGCCCGTTATGTCTACCGGGTTAGTAGTCGTTCTTGATGGCAAGGTAGGAACCGAAGTACAGCAACACGGAAAACCGTTTCTTCATGCGCTATTAGCTCAGTTCGGATAGAGCGTCTGGCTACCAGGAAGCTGCAAGCAGCCTTCAAGGAAGTTGGTTCCTTCAAAGCACCGTCGACCGTCAAGAGCTGTTAGTGCGTCGGCCCGCTGACGCGCGTCCAGGTGCCGGAAATCAAGTGAACGCGATCGTTACAGGTATCCCTGACCTTGGTGATAGAGAGCTGCCGGCCGAGTAGCGACCAGTGGTAGTACCCGGACCACATGATGTCTGTGTTGAACGGTGTGCATCCGTGAAGGCCCGGCGACCCGGGTGGAGGACCAAAGAGTGACAGCCTACCAAGGTTGTTCGCCGTGTATGGCTGCTTGGCAGCCAGGATGAAAAGCCTCCGGGTGATGCGGAGCTCCAGGTTGTGAACGCCGTATGCTCCTGTGCCGTGTTGCGGGGTGGACGATTGCTGAGCGGTCACGCTGCTCGGCAGCCCGAGCAGGACGGCGGGTGCGTGGTCGCCCTGCTCTAGGATGTAATGAAAGTTCGGCCAGGTCCAGCGCTGGATGTACGTACCCGGCAGGTCACTGACAGAAGGCGCCTTTGTGGCGGCTGCGTGAGCCTCTGAACCGTCCATGACAAAGGCGGCCGAGTGCTCGGCGACATTGAGCGCGTCGGTGGAAGCTCTGTTGGCCAGGACGACGACGGCCGTGTCGAGCTTGGGAAACCAGAGGTTGGCTGTCTCGTAGTCGTTGAGGTTGCCGGCAGTATAGATAACCTTTTGCCCGAACAACTCCCCCACCTTCCATCCCTCGGCCCACTGCGCGTTGCCGATGCCGGGATCTGGCGGGGCGGCGATGCCTCGGGCCGATATCAGCCGCCGCGTGTTCGCCGGTCGACATGAGGCGTCCGGAGAAGAGGAGACGGTCGTAGGTGTAAAGATCCCTGGCCGAAGTATAGGCGGCGTAGTAATCGTCATAGGAACCCGCCAGGTGCTTCCCCCCAGCGGTGTAGTCCACCGCCAGTTGTGGTGGCTGTTGAGGTCCGTCGTACAGCTCGTGGGCCAGAAAGTCTGAGTGATTCCCCGTGAATGCAATCGGCCCGCTTCCGCCTGGGATTATCCCCGTGGGCAGCCAGACTTCGCTCAGCGAGCCTTGGTTGGGTTTGTAGATGGTCGGGGCCGCCAACCCCAGGATCAAGTTGTTGCAGCTCGAGTAGTCTACGGCGGCCCGCCGTCTCCCAAGGGGACGTGATTCGCACAAGGCTTGTGTCTGCAAATCGTTTCTGCCACTTTGGCCGACGTGATAGCTCGGTAGACCCGAGGTACCGTCGATGAGATCGTCCAGGGTTATGCCTTTCCACTTTGCTGGGCATGTGCCTTTGGCGAGAAGGTTAGTGGACGTTCCAAAGATCATATTGGATACGGCACTTTGATCGCAGATGCTCTCGGTGAGGTGCGTGCTCCCAAGCCCGTTGGCCGGGTCGATGCCCGACACGGCTTGGGTGCCCTGCAGCGCGTCGGCAGTCAGGAGGGCGGTGGTGGTCGCGTTGGCGAGGCCATATTCCGTGTTTGCGTCGTTTGGTCGGTGGGTGGCAAGGTCCGCGTATCCGTAGCCTCGATCGAGGAGGACCTTGCCATGTCTGGCAACCAGGACCGTCCCGCTCAGCTGCCCTATGGCTGCAGCTCCGGCGAGATATGAGCTCAGCGTCACTCCGCCGCCGTTTCCCGCAGCGGCCGAGTAGCCAAGCATCGATGCCAGAAGAGCTACGACCAGCAGAGCGGCTCCCGCCACGGCGAATCGTTTTGCCTGCTTGGGTCGAGCGGACCTCTCGGCGGCATGGGTTCCAAGGCCTTCGATGGCGGACTTCATTTCACTCGCCGACCGGAACCGGCGCCGCGGATCCTTGGCCAGGGCTTTCAGAATGACCTCATCCCACTCCCTGGGCAATCCGGAACGTCTCGAGCTGGGTGGCGGAGGCTCCTCCTTCATCTGCTGCACGGCGATGGCCAGGGCGTCGTCCCCTTCGAATGGCGGCCTTCCCGCGACCATGTGGTACAGCGAAGCGCCGAAGCCATAGACATCGGTCCGTGCGTCAACCCGCTTCCCTTCGATCTGCTCGGGCGCCATGTACAAGGGCGTCCCCACGCGCATACCCGTCGTGGCGATCGTGCCCATCTTGGTGTCGACCGACAGGATCCGGGCAACCCCGAAGTCGGTGACCTTGACCCGGTCACCGTCGAGGATCATGATGTTGTCGGGCTTGACGTCCCGATGGACAACCCCCTGAGCGTGGGCGTAGGAGAGAGCTTCGACCGTCTGGAGGGCGATGGATTTGGCACGACTCAGCTCCAGCGGGCCATTGTCGAGCTCTCGTGCCAGCGAACGTCCCTCCAGCAGCTCCATCACGATGCAGGCGACGTGCTCTTCGGCGAAGCTGTCGTGGATGCGGACGATGTTGGGGTGGTCGAGCGAACGCAGGATCTCGCCCTCCTGCTGGAAGCGCAGCAGCTCGTCGAGCCCGATGCCGGCTCGCGCGAGAACCAACTTGGCGGCGACTGTCCTACCCGTCACCCGGTCGTAGGCTCGGAAGACACGTCCCATGGAGCCCGCGCCGATCTCGCTTTCCAGATCGAGCCTTCCTCCGAGCGAGCGGACCAGCTCGTCGATCAATCTGGGGCTTCCCTTGGTACGACGGTAGACGAATCCCGCGAACTCCTCGGAGACGTCGCCATGGCTCATCAGGGCTGAGACCAGCGCGGTTGTCTCCTCCCCCGACAGACGCTTCACAGTCAGGTAGTCGACCAGCTGGTCTCGCGCAAGTCCCTGCAGGGCTGCCGTTAATGCCGGACTGGCGGAGAGTTCCGCGTCCGAGAAGGCCGCGATCAACAGAGTCCGTGACGAGCGTGTCAGCCGGGCCAGCGCGTGGAAGACGCTAAGCGTATGCGCGTCGGCCCACTGCAGGTCGTCCAGGAGAAGTGCTACAGGAGAGGCTTGCGATGAGCGCGTGAGCGCGCTGGCGAGAGCGTGCGCCACCCGCACGTCGGCATCAGCCCTGCCGGCCAGCTCCTCCATGGCCTTCCATCCCTCTTCGAGCGCGGGGTTGGCGACGGTCGAGATGCCGAACGTCGACGGATCAAAGGCCGCGAGGAGAGGATGGTACGGACCGTTCAGGTCAGCAGGCACACAGCTCCCTGTCAGGGCTACGAACCCTCGTTCCCGTGCGTGAACCGCGGTCTCCTGCAGCAGTCGCGTCTTGCCCGAGCCGGGCTCACCCGCCAGCAGGAGCGTGTAACCCGATCCGCCAACCACCGATTCCAGGATCTCGCCGATCCGGGTCATCTCCTGCTCCCGCCCGACAGCTCCCACTCGGGAAGCGAGCCCAGAAACCGGCCGAGCGCAAGGGATCCGGGAGGCGGCGCAACCGTCTCGGGCGTGCCGGATGCGATCCGTTGGAACAGCGCGCAATCCTCGGGCGACAGCTTCAGGGCGTCGGCTAGCCTGCGAACGGTGTACGGCCGCGGGGTGGTGTTAGCTCCCCGCTCGAGATCGCTGACGGCGCGGACGCTTATCTCCGCCCGCTCCGCCAGCTCCTCTTGCGTGAGCGCCGCGGCGGATCGGTACCTTCGAAGAAGCGATGCTAGGTTTGAGGCACGCGAGGTAGTCATGCGATCAGTCCACGCGCGTCCAAGATCCCGAGTCCAGAGCAACTCTGACGCCGCAGCTATCCCTGACCTTGCTGACGACGAGGCGCTTTCCGAGAATCGACCAGTGGAAGTATCCGGTCGACATGAGACCCGTCGAACCGGGAGTTGGGCACCCATGGAGGTCAGAGCCTCCCGGCGGCTGACCGAATAGCGTTAGACTCCCGGTATCAGTCGCCGTGTACGGCTGCTTGGCCCCAAGAATGAGGTATCTCGGCGTGATGCGCAGCTTCAGGTTGCGATCTAAGGACGGGACGTGTGCGGCAGTCTCGAATCCTGGAAACCCGAGCGTGGCGTACGGCGGGTGGTTCATCTGTAGGTTCATGATCGGTAGCTCAGGGTACGTCCAAGCCCTGGTGTACGTGCCGATCAGGTCGTGCACTGATGGTGGACCTGTGGCCGCAAAGTGAGCCCGCGGACCGGGCAGAACAAACGCGGCCGAATGCTCGGCTACGTTCAGCGCGTCGGTCGTGGCCACGTTGGCTAGGACCATCACGGCGGTGTCGAGTTTTGGGAACCACAAATTCGCGGTCTGGTAGTCGTTGAGGCTGCCGGCCGTGTAGACGACCTTCTGACCAAACAAGCTTCCGACCTTCCAACCGTCTGCCCATCGTGGCCGGTCGATGCCGGGATCTGGCGGGGCGGGGATGCTTCGGGCCGATATCAGCCGCCGCGTGTTCGCGGGCGACATGAGGCGTCCGGAGAAGAGGAGACGGTCGTAGGTGTACAGATCCCTGGCCGAGGTATAGGCCGCATAGTAATCGTCATAGAAAGCCGTGGGATGCACACCCGCGGCCGAGTAGTCGAGCGCTAGTCCCGAGGGACGGTCAGGCCCGTCGTAGAGCTGACGCGCCAAAAAGCGTGAGTGATGACCGCTGAATCGTATTGGCCCCCGCCCTCCTGGGATGATGCCCGTGGGCAGCCAAACCTCGCCGAGGTCCCCCTGGTTCGGGTTGTATAGGGTCGGGACGAGGTCTCCCATAAGGACGTCGCCGCAGCTCGAGTAAACGACACGACGACGGATCGGCCTCCGCATGGGCATCGCCCGGCATCTGTTTGCCGCAGCTCAGGGTGTTGCCGCCCTTCTGACCTCTGGGGATTTAGGTAGACCCGCGGTGCCCTCGACCAGATCGGCGACGCTGACGCCACTCCACTTGCCGGGGCATATCCCGCCGCTAATCCCAGTTGAAGGATGAGAGGTCGCAGATTGAGTCAATTCAGCGCCGTTTGTCCAAGCCCGTTGGCCGGATCGATGCCCGGTTCGGCTTGGGTGCCCTGATGACGTCGGCTACCAAGAGCGCGGTGGTGGTCGCGTTGGCGAGGCCATATTCCGTGTTTGCGTCGTTTGGTCGGTGGGTGGCAAGGTCCGCGTATCCGTAGCCTCGATCGAGGAGGACCTTGCCATGTCTGGCAACCAGGACCGTCCCGCTCAGCTGCCCCATGGCTGCAGCTCCGGCGAGATATGAGCTCAGCGTCACTCCGCCGCCGTTTCCCGCCGCGGCCGAGTAGCCAAGCATCGATGCCAGAAGAGCTACGACCAGCAGAGCGGCTCCCGCCACGGCGAATCGTTTTGCCTGCTTGGGTCGAGCGGACCTCTCGGCGGCGTGGGTTCCAAGGCCTTCGATGGCGGACTTCATTTCACTCGCCGACCGGAACCGGCGCCGCGGATCCTTGGCCAGGGCTTTCAGAATGACCTCATCCCACTCCCTGGGCAATCCGGAACGTCTCGAGCTGGGTGGCGGAGGCTCCTCCTTCATCTGCTGCACGGCGATGGCCAGGGCGTCGTCCCCTTCGAACGGCGGCCTTCCCGCGACCATGTGGTACAGCGAAGCGCCGAAGCCATAGACATCGGTCCGTGCGTCAACCCGCTTCCCTTCGATCTGCTCGGGCGCCATGTACAAGGGCGTCCCCACGCGCATACCCGTTGTGGCGATCGTGCCCATCTTGGTGTCGACCGACAGGATCCGGGCAACCCCGAAGTCGGTGACCTTGACCCGGTCACCGTCGAGGAGCATGATGTTGTCGGGCTTGACGTCCCGATGGACAACCCCCTGAGCGTGGGCGTAGGAGAGAGCTTCGACCGTCTGGAGGGCGATGGATTTGGCACGACTCAGCTCCAGCGGGCCATTGTCGAGCTCTCGTGCCAGCGAACGTCCCTCCAGCAGCTCCATCACGATGCAGGCGACGTGCTCTTCGGCGAAGCTGTCGTGGATGCGGACGATGTTGGGGTGGTCGAGCGAACGCAGGATCTCGCCCTCCTGCTGGAAGCGCAGCAGCTCGTCGAGCCCGATGCCGGCTCGCGCGAGAACCAACTTGGCGGCGACTGTCCTACCCGTCACCCGGTCGTAGGCTCGGAAGACACGTCCCATGGAGCCCGCGCCGATCTCGCTTTCCAGATCGAGCCTTCCTCCGAGCGAGCGGACCAGCTCGTCGATCAATCTGGGGCTTCCCTTGGTACGACGGTAGACGAATCCCGCGAACTCCTCGGAGACGTCGCCATGGCTCATCAGGGCTGAGACCAGCGCGGTTGTCTCCTCCCCCGACAGGCGCTTGACCGCGAGGTAGGCGACCAGCCGCTCCCGTGAAAGACTCCGGATGGTTGCCGAGAGCGCCGGGCTGCTCTCGGCGAGCTCGACGTCCGAGAATGCTCCCAGGAGGAGCGTGCGCGATGTCCGTGTTAGCCGGGCCAGCGCGTGGAGGACGCTAAGGGTGTGCGCGTCGGCCCACTGCAGGTCGTCCAAGAGAAGTGCTACAGGAGAGGCTTGCGACGACCGCGTGAGCCCGTCGGCGAGCGCACTGACCACCCGCTGATCTGCTCCGATGCCGGTGGTTAATTCCTTGAAGGCCGTCGAAACCGCCTCGAGGACCGGGGTGGTCGCCGAGATACCGGACCTCGACGGATCAAAGGCCGCGAGGAGTGGGTGGTACGCCTGGTGTAGGTCGGCCGGAACGCAGGCTCCGGTCAGAATCAGGAATCCTCTCTTCCGCGCGTGAAGCGTCGCCTCCTGCAGCAGTCGCGTCTTGCCCGAGCCGGCTTCGCCTGACAGCAGGAGCGTGTGGCCTGACCCGCCGGCCACCGAATCGAGAATTACGTCGACCCGGGCCATCTCCTGCTCGCGGCCAATCAGCTCCCACTCGGGAAGCGCTCCCAGGAACCGGCCGTGTGGAGGGGCGCCGGCAAGCGGAACGGGGACATCCGGCCCGCCCGAGGCCGTTCGATGGAACAAAGCTCGATCCTCGGGCGAGAGATCAAGGGCGTCGGCCAGGCGGCGCACGGTGTACGGGCGCGGAGCGCTGTTGACCCCTCGCTCGAGATCGCTGACTGCGCGAACGCTTATCTCTGCCCGCTCCGCCAGCTCTTCCTGAGTAAGCCCCGCGGCCGATCTATATCGTCGGAGAAGTGGTCCAAACGGCGATGGGACGCCTGTCATTGCTCTCCCTCGATAGCCTCGGTCAGCCTACTCCTGAGACGTTTCAGAAGCGAGCCAATCGACGGCAGGGACGCCGTAGCCATTCATTGCTAGCGGGTAGCGTTGCTGATGCCGCCCGCTACGTGTCAGTTACTTGATACGTCAATAATATATCCGCGACGGTGCGAGGCGACAATTCAGCTGCTCAAAGCGACCTGCAGTGTGGATAGCACCTCGACCCATGCGGTCTCGCGGCGGTTCAGCTCCGTCCCGGAAGTAGCACGCGCCTGCAGGCGCAGGAGCCGCAGCGGATAGACATGCCGACCCTAAGGCTACCTCCCGGGACGTTTGCGGCTTGGAACGAAGACGATCCCCAGGTAGGGACATCGTCAGGCACGAGTACGGCACGCTTTGTCTGCAGCCGCTTACCGAAGTTCTGTCAATCTGGTGACCGGTCGGCCGCGCCGATCGCTCACGCGACGTCCAGCGCGCGCCTAACCAGTCCGATTCCGGTTACGACGTGATGAGTCAGCCTATGTGCGGCGTTATCGGTGACGGTCAGACTCTCCTCCGTGGCGCCATCAGAACATCACCATACAGACTTAGTCAGGGTCGAGCGTGAAGCGGTCGTTGCAGCGGATGCCGGCCGGACTCAGAACGGCTGCACATGGCCAGCTACGAGACCGCGTACGTGGCCAAGAAGCGCAACCCGGCCGATCAGTTGCATCCACGGTTCTCACGGCACCAGCGTCAGCGAGCCTCTAAGCGAGCACTTGTCGGCGTAGGCTTCTGCAGCATAGATCGCGGTTATTGTTTCGCCCGTCGTGTCGGTCCAGCTCAACGTTCCCGCGTGGGTAGCGATGCTCCGCGTACCGGCCGGCAAGGTGACTCTGTCGACCTCGGCGTCAGCCCCTGGCAGGATGGCTCCCTCATCTGAGATGGGCACGACCTGGCTCGATAGGCCTGTGCCCATCAGTGCTGAGTTCCACGTTCCAAACCCGCGAGCGTTGTTCAGTATCCGCAGGGACAGCGACACGGTTCCGTCAGACTGTTTCAGGCAGTCGCCTTCCAAAGTGAAGTAAGGTCCGATGTTCCAGCTTTGCTGGTTGCCCAGACTGATGACGAAGTCGTCGATGCTCACCGCGTCCGATGCCGGCTGGAAGGCATTTGTATGGAGTCCGTCAAGCCGGTCCGCATCCAGGTTATGAATCTTCGCGGTGGAGCTCACCGTGAACGGCTGGGATCCGTGAGGCACCTTAAACGAGGCGGCCGGAATACCACTCGCTGTGCTGTGGAGCAGCAGTGCAGCACCCGAGCGCGTGGAGCTCGTGAGAGATGTGGCTCTGCCCGATGTGTTGGACCCCCCAAGGACAAGCGAGTGACCGGCAGCGTAGGTGATACCACCGAAGTTGAGAAGGAGTGAGACGAGAGCAACGACCATGGCTGGGGAAGGCGGTCGGAAATGGCGACGAAGCATGCGAGCCTCCGAGGTTGGGGATTGAGACTCGGGCATTATACAAGCCGGGCCGGGTTCCGATGCCGGCGGGAATAGGTGGCCTCAAGTGCTGTCCAATCTCTGATTGGTTTGATGTTTCGTTGACCATTCCGAGGCGGAGCGTGCGTTACGAAGCCCTCTGGGATATCCGGAAGACGTTTGTTTCCCCACGCCTTCTAAGACGTCGAAACTTCGTCGCGCGGTGATTGGAATGCCAGGGGCCTTGTTTCAAATCACGAATGGTATGAGCATCTTGGTGGAGTGCTCGTATGCCGCGAAGGTATCGGGGAAGCGATTGAGCATGTTCCGCTCCTCAACCACACCACTGTAGATGAAGTACGCCGAAACGAACGCAACTACGATAAGACCATAGAGATTGAAAGTGGCCGCAGTGGCGGCCATGGCCAGGATGAGCCCTGAATATATCGGGTGGCGAACGTATCGATAAGGACCGGCGGTGATGAGCTCCGGCTCGGCTCGCTGCGACATAGGCTGCCCCCAGTTGCTGCCGAGGTAGACGCGTGCCCATACCGCTATGGCAAGGCCCACGAGGAACACACCAAAGCAGATCCAGCGGAAGGCTGGATTCGAGATCTGCCCACTATGCCCGGTCAAGAGATGGGACCGAATTCCGAGAATCACCACCAGCGCCAGGAGGACCCTGAGGCCGACGGACTGGCGCGAGAGCCAGAGACTGCCGTCGCCTCCACGACGGCGCCGGTCGGCCACGGCGGACGCAAACCAATACAGCCAGAAGACTACCCAAATGGCGATGAATAGATAGTCGAGAACTTTCATGACTGTCTCATTGTCCTATCCAAAGGTGGGCGGGCAACAAAGACGCCATTCAGGGGAAAGTAACAAGGAGGCGAGTGCGCACGCCGTTGTAAGCATGGTCAGCCGGCGCATTTGCAATCGAAGACCTTGAATCGGTACCGTGTAGCGTAGTAAACAAGGCGTTGTTAAGAGTCGAAATCCTCGAAAGCCCTTGGCTCCGCCGTTCGGGCGGTCCGTCTCGTGTTTCCAGCATCAGGTCGGAGTATCTTCTTTCCCTTTCCGGGATTAGTGATTGCCAGCGCTACGCTTACTGACGCTCCGAAGCTAGCACGTAAAAGGTGATTTTGTTGGCGATGCAGAATCTTGCGCACCTCCTCCGACGCAGGACCTTCGTCTCGGCTTTCAGCCTTGCGCTGTTATGTGTTCTCGCTCCGGTTACCCAGATATCCCTTCAAGACGCCCATGCCTTGACGCCGGCCGAGGGGGCATCGTGGAGTAGCTCCCCACCTTCCCTCGCAGGCGCCTCGTCCCATTCAGTAAGAGGCGACGGCGTCTCGAATGTGGTCAACGGAGTAGCGTACATCAGCTCTTTCTCGGGGGTCTATGCCCTGAGTGCTTCGACGGGAACCAAACTGTGGCGGTATGCGACCGGACGGTCTATCGCGGCCGTTGTCAATGATATGGTGTATGTCACCTCATCAGATAGGGACATTTTGGCCCTCAACGCAAAGACCGGGGCGGTGATCTGGACATTTTACAGACTCGGGCTCTCCATTTTGACGGTCGTTGACTCTCGGGCCTACTTGACCAAAGGCAAGTTTGTTTACGTCCTGAACTCCACAACCGGAGCCTTGCTTTCCACCTACCCGACCGTTGGACCGGTCTCCGAGGTGATCAACGGCGTGGCATATATCACTTCAGGCGGTTGGGTTTATGCGGTGAACGCAAACACGGGAGCCTTGCTCTGGAGTTTTTACAAGTCGGGTTCCTACGTGGCGCAGGCTCCAGTAGTGGCCAACGGCGTGGCGTATCTCAGCTCGTATGACAACAAGGTGTATGCGCTTGGGGCCTTCACGGGGCGCGTGATCTGGAGCCATCAATTCGGAGCATTCCTCGCAACCTATCCATCCGTGGTTAACGGTGTTGTGTACATAGGGTGTGACGACAAGAACCTGTACGCTCTGAATGCTTCGACGGGCGCTGTGAGATGGAGCTACACCACGCCCAATTTCCCTGAATTTTCTACTCCACGAGTGGTCAATGGGGTCGTATACGTGGCCGTAAACGACACCGGCGTGCTGGCAGTGAACGCCTCTACGGGCACTGAGCTCTGGATCTACAGCACCCTTGGCTCTATCGACGGTGTGACGGCCGGCGTTTTGTATGTCACGGATAACTCCCACTTAGTTGCCCTGAACGCCAGGACCGGTTCGGCAATTTGGAACTTCGCGGTGGGTAACGGGTTCACGGTCGGGCCTTTTGCCGTCGCTGGTGGACTTGTGTACATTGGCTGGAACAGGGTATACGCCCTCAAAGCCGCGACCGGCGCCGTGCACTGGGAGTACAACACAGGCGGTCCCGTCTCCTCCTCTCCCGCAGTAGTCAAAGGAACAGTTTACGTAGGGTCGGGTGATGGCAATCTGTACGCTCTGAACGCAAAGACCGGGAAGAAGATGTGGAACTTCAGAACAGGGGGAAGCATCGAAGCTTCACCAAAGGTAGTCAACGGTGTGGTGTACGTGGGCTCAGAGGACGGAAGCTCGTATGCCGTGAGGGCAAAGACTGGGAGGCAGATTTGGAGGAGTCGCGGGGCTGACGGATCACCAACCGTGGTTAAAGGCGTCGTGTACGTCGGATCAAGCGATGGAACTGTGCGCGCTCTGAAGGCAACGACGGGGAAGAAACTGTGGAGCTATGACGCCGGTGGCAACATGAATGTCGCATCGCCCCTAAGAGTTGTCCATGGAGTGGTGTATGCAGGTGTCAACTCGAGCCAGAATGATGATGTATTCGCCCTAAGTGCCTCGACGGGAGCGATACGGTGGAGGTACGCCACTGCTTCAAACTGTGACGTTCACTTCTGCGGGGTCTACTCGTCGCCGACATTCGCCAATGGGGTTGTGTACGTAAGCACGGAGGGCTCAGCTGGTGGTCCTCTCTACGCCCTAAATGCAAAGAACGGTCACGTGATCTGGGACGGAGGAGGCAGCGCTGGAAACGGCGCGTCGGCGCCCGTCATCCAGAATGGCCTGTTGTATGTGGGCTCCAACGACGGCAACGTGTACACGCTAAGCGCAGCTACCGGTGCTCAGCGCTGGTATTACCAGACGGGGGGACCCGTCGATTCCTCCCCTGCGGTAGTTAAAGGCGTGGTGTACGTCGGATCGGAAAGTGGAAATGTGTACGCGCTGACCGGAAAGCCCGGGCCCAAGCTCTGGGGCTTCAGAACTGGAGGAGGAGTCGCGTCCTCTCCAAAAGTGATTGAGGGAGTGGTGTACGTAGGCTCGAACGACGGCAACATATACGCCCTTAATGCAAGGACGGGGGCTGAGCTGTGGGGTTACACAACAGGGCAGGGCGCCGACTGACTCAGGCCGGTTAGGGCGGCACTCCCTTGCCTTTGTGGCCCCGGAGGAGCTTAATTGCCAGGCACCTGTTTCTGATACACTGGCCGCAGTCCACTGTGTCCGCCAATAAGTGTTTCCGCGTTTTTCAGCCTTACCCAAGGTTGGCGGAAACTCGTTTCGAGCGTGCACGCTGGCCCTCGGCGAGGTGTGAAAAGTTACACGGTCGGAACCTTTACAACCCGGTGCTTAACTTTCGGTCGAGAACCAGGCCCACGAGTCCCTAAACCATGATCGGGGCGCCACTAGGATGGAGTCGCGTATGACGTTCTGCACGCCTTGGACATAAACGGCGCTCCCGTACAGGTAGTACTGTTCGGCGCTCCTCGGATCGAGCGGCTAGGTGCTCCAGTGCATGTCGACACACGCAAGGCTATCGCTCTGCTCGCTTTCCTTTCGGCCTCTGAACGCAGGCAGTCGCGAGAAGAGCTCGCGGTTCTATTGTGGCCGGAAGCCGACGCCGCGGCCGCCAGAGGCTCGCTGCGGCGCACCCTGTCGACGCTCAGAATGGCTCTCGGCGATGGATGCCTCGAAGCCGACCGCGATGCGGTGATGCTTCGGCAGGACCGGGTGGACGTGGATGTTGTTCGATTTTCCGCTAACCTCTCGACCGTTCACCGTCATGAGCATACTCGCATAGGCGACTGTGCCCCGTGTACGTCGCGGCTGGAGGAAGTGACCGCGCTATACACAGGAGACTTTCTGGCCGGTTTCTCACTGCGCGACTCGCCTGAGTTCGACGAATGGCAGGTGGTCAGGTCGGCGGCGTACCGCCGGGATTTGGCGGGCGCATTGGATAGTTTGAGCTGGAGCCTGGTCGCGTCCGGCCGGTTTGACTCAGCCGAACGATTCGCCCATCGCCTGCTTGGACTCGACCCGTTGAATGAGGCCGCTCACCGGCTGCTGATGAGCGTGTATAGCGCCTCCGGCGACCGGCCGGCCGCCATACATCAGTACCAAGAATGCGTGCAGTTGCTCGAGCGAGAGCTGGCGTTGCCGCCGGGCGAGGAGACCACCGCGTTGTACACCTCGATCAGAGAAGGTGGAACGGCCATAGTCGCCGAAGGGCCGGGGGAGACAGATCGTCCTCTCCCGACCTTCGGGCGGCTGCCCCTCGTCGGTAGGGCCAGGGAATGGCAGGCGATTCTGTCTGCTCATGACTACCTTACCGACGGCCCGCGCGTTGTCGTGGTGGAAGGTGAGGCAGGTGTTGGCAAGACCCGGCTGTTGGAGGAATTTCTGGGCCACGCACGAGAGAGTGGCACGGTGACTCTCAGCGCGCGATGTTACGAAGGCGAGAGAGACCTGGCCTACAGTCCGTTGATACACCTGCTCCGGGCAGCAGTGGACCGATTGAATCTAACGGATCGGCTGCCGGAGATCGCCCAAAGCGACTTGGCCGAGGTCGCCCGCCTCCTTCCGGAGATAGCCTCGACCCAACCTCCGCTTACGCCCCCGCCACTTTCGCAGGAGGAGCGAATATTCGCTCACACTCGATTCCTGGACGGCATCAGCCGCGTTCTACTCTCGGTTTCGCCGGTTCTTATCTTTTCACTTGACGACTTGCAATGGGCTGACGAGGCAACGCTGGAGTGGCTTGCCTATGTGATGAGACGGGTCGAAGGCCATCGCGTCGGAGTTGTTCTGGCATGGCGCGATGATGACGCGGAGCGCGTTACCGCTCTCCACAGGCGCGTGGCCGGGGCTCGACGAAATGGCCTTCTGACTGACATCAAACTCGAGCGCTTGGATCGTCGGAGCGTCGAGGACCTCGTGAAGATGGTCGCGCCATCCGTCCCCGCGGGCACCCTCCGGGCCGGCGAGGATGCCGCGGAGCGTCTATTCCAGGAGAGTGAAGGTCTGCCCTTCATACTCGGCGAGTACCTTACCGCCCTCGAGCAGGGAGCTCTCGACCGCTCGCTGCCCCATGGCGTGTGGGATCTTTTGGACTCACGGGTCAGCCTGATAAGCGAAACCACATCTCAGTTCCTGACCGCGGCCGCGGTGATTGGCCGTTCTTTTGACTTTGAAACTGTTAAGATCACGTCTGGGCGCGATGAGGAGGCGACTGTCACGGCGCTCGAGGAGCTCCAGGAAAGGGGTTTGGTGCGAGAGCTTCCCGGCGAAGTGGGGTCAGGACCGATGTATGATTTCCGACACGACAAGCTCCGAGACGTCGTGTACGGGCGCACGAGCCTGGCACGACGTAGGCTGCTGCACAAGCGTGCCGCCGAGGCTCTGGTGTCGACGGTAAGAGCCGGTGATGACTCAAAGTCAGGTCAGACGGCCTACCACTACCGTGAAGCCGGTATGGCCTCTCAGGCCGCCGACTTCTCAAGGCAAGCCGGCGACTACGCTTTGGGGCTATTTGCTGTTCGGGAGGCATTGCTCCACTATGAAGACGCACTGGAGCTCGGTCATCCCGACCGGCCAGGCCTGCAGGAGTCACTAGGCGACGTCCATGCTCTCCTGGGCGATTATTCCGACGCCGTGTCGGAGTATGGGGCGGCGCTGGAAAGGGCTGACGGACCTGGTCAGGCAGAGCTGGCTCGGAAGCTGGGCGCCGTTCATGATCGATGGGGGTCGCCGGATCTAGCAGAGAAGTATTTTTCGGAGGCGCTGCAGATACTGGGCGAAGATTATACGCCCGAGCAGGCTCGCATCTACTCCGGGTGGAGCATGGCTGTCTATCACCGGGCGGATGGTCAACGCGCTCTCGATCTCGCTCGGAGAGCGTACGACCTGGCGATCAAGGGTGGAGATACTCGGTCTCTCGCCGTTGCCCACAACATCATGGGCGTGCTGGAGAGCAACCTCGGGCGCTACCCGGCAGCCGAAGAGCATCTGAAAGTCGGGGTTGATCTGGCCCGCCAGGCCTCGGATTCGGCGACCTTTCTATCCGCGTTCCAGAATCTGGCCGTGCTTTACTATCGTCAGGGCGACGTCGAGAAGGCACGGCGCCTGACCGCGGAGGCATTATCTCTCTCCATTTCGTTCGGCGACCGTCATCGTGAGGCCGCCCTCCACAACGCCATGGCCGATCTTATGCACGCCTCAGGACAGACCGACGAGGCGATGGAGCAGTTGAAGAAGGCCGTTGCGATCTATGCGGAGATCGGCGTCGAAGCGGGAGAGTTTCGTCCGCAAGTCTGGATGCTAACCGAGTGGTGACGGCCGCTCACTAGCTTCATTCCAGCTGGCCAATACTGAACGTACAACGAGCTCGAAAAATGGCCTTAGAGCTCCCAACGACCACCGCAACCCGCCCTCCCGTAGCCCGGGAGATCGCGGTCGCTGGAACTGAAAACTGAAAACTGAAAACTGACAACTACTTCAGGGCCGCACGCGCCGCCCAGAAGCCACACATCCCATGGACGCCGCCACCGGGGGGCGTCGATGACGAACAAATGAACACGCCCGGCAGAGGGGTGGCATAGGGATTTGAGCTGAGGACCGGTCGAGCTGCCATCTGACGGAGATCCTGCACGCCTCCTGTGATGTCCCCACCAACCAAATTTCGGTCGATCCTCTGTAGATCGGCCGGACTCAGTGTGTGCCTCGCCAGGATGGTGTCTCGGAAGCCGGGCGCAAAGCGTTCGATCTGCGCATCGATTCTACCGGCCATGTTCACCGTTGACCCGTTCGGGACGTGGCAGTACGCCCAGGCCGTATGGCGTCCACGGGGAGCGCGGGTCGGGTCAAAAAGAGATTGCTGCGCCAGTAACACGAAGGGGCGCTCGGGATGGCCGCCGCGTGCCACGAGCGCCTCGGATGCCGCTACCTCATCGAGCGTGCCGCCGACGTGCACGGTGCCGGCCTGCGCCACACCCGACGATGTCCATGGAATCGGCGCCGAAAGTGCATAATCGACCTTGAACACTCCGACTCCATGCCGGAACCGCCGCAGCTTTCTACGGTATCGCCCGGGCAGCTTGTCGCCTGCAAGAGCGTCGAGCTGCCATGGCGTCACATCTAGAAGAATGCTCTTCGCGCTGGGAATCTCTGAAAGCGAAGTTATTGGCATGCCGGTGACGATTTCGCCCCCGAGGGACTCGAAGTAGCGTCCCATGGCATTTGACAGGTTCTGCATTCCCCCGGCCGGAAACGGCCAGCCGGTGGTGTGTCCCGTGACGGCGAACAGCAGCGCAAACCCTGCGGTTGCTACGTGGTTCAATGGCAAGACCGCATGGCTGGCGAGCCCGCTCATCAACGCCCGCGTCGCCTGCTCTCGAAAAACCGCTCGTGTCATGGTGGTGGATGGCCATATTCCCAGGGCCCCGAACCTGGCCAGGGCGAGAGGATGGCTCGGTAAACGAGGAGGGCCCAGCAGTGTCCCTGCCAGCTTTGGCCAATCTTCGACGAGGGGCCGGATGACTTGCTGATACCGAGTGCGATCTACTCCCAAAGCCGCCGCCGTCGACTCGATCGATCGGTTGAGTAACGCGGCAGCTCCACCATCCAGAGGATGCGCCACGGCGACTGGAGGCCGAATCCACTCCACCCCGAATTCTTGCAAGGGGAGCCTTTGCATGAACGGGGATGCGATAGCGAGTGGCGTAATGGCAGCCCCGATGTCGTGCACGAATCCGGGAAGAGTGAGCTGTTCCGAGCGCGCCGCGCCCCCTATTGAATCCCCGGCCTCGATCAGCAGGGTGTGGCGGCCGGCCCGAGCCATCTCGATGCCCGCGGCCAAGCCGTTGGGCCCCGCTCCCACGACGACAGCATCATACGCTAGATGCTTCACTTCCGTAACCAGAGAGATACATGCTCTGGTTGGAAGGTCTCCGCGACTATCGATGTGAGATCCCGGCGAAACTGCTCCAGATCCGTCTCGGCCCGCAGGTGCTCGCCGTACGCGGCGAGGGTTCTCACTGCGTCGTACTTGCGACGGTAGAATCGCCGGTCTATCTCAGTCTGGATCCGCCTTCTTAGGGGCCCAAAGAGCGCGGCGATGGCCAGGGTCGACAGGGCGATGGCCACCTGAGAGGTGTTTCCGGCGAATACTTGCAGGAGAGCCTGTAAACCAATGACACCCCCGATATAGATGCCGCCCAATATCACGGTCAGAGAAGTGTAAACCAGCGCCACGCTGATGACGCGATTGATGTCCCAGAGATGGTATCTAAGAACCGCGACTCCGATCGTGATCGGTATGGCGGAAGAGACCAGAGCCAAGCCGGTGCTGGCGGCGAAGCTCAAGAATAGGGATCCATGTCCGCTCTGAGTGGCGGGCAGCAGCACGAATCCCAGAGCGAGACCCGCAAAGCCTACAATGGCCGTTATCAGCCCAAAGAGCGCCCACTTTGTCTGCTGGCGTTCAGTCCACGAAGATATCGAACGGTAGCGGCTGACCTGAGCCCCGACGATGCTTGCCAGGACGATGAGAAATACCACCGCGTGGAGCGCGTTGGGGAAGAATGTGGACAGCCCGCCGAGGAGGCAGACGGGAACCAGCCATATCGTCCACCTTGGCGCAAAGTTCCCATCTGGGAAGAGCAGGCAAAAGATGAAGAGAACGGCGATCCCTATAGCCGGCAGCAAGGTCTGCACGAGTCCTGGGGCGGACGGAATCCAGGCAGCCACTTCCAACAATGGGAACAGGACAAGAAAGAAGGCTGCCGCTACCGCCCCGCGATCTGTCGGCCTCCGCCACATGATCAGTCCGGCCAGCCCGTACCAGAGTACGGACAACGCCCCCAGAACGGCGACGGTGAAGATTGCATAGGTTGTGAGTGAGATGCCGTGGCCGCTCAGCGTGTTCGCCGCCGATGCATCGAGCTGGTAAACGGCGCAGGCTGTTGGGCGGCAGATGTTTCGTATCCGCTCCGACTGGGTTGCCGGTCCGGCAAGCCACAGTACGGCCCCCAAGCTCGCCAGTGCTAGCCATACCAGCTGCCCGACTCGAGCCTGCGCCTGTTGATTCCGAACCGTCACCCCGGCCGCTTGCCCCCCGGCTGTAGCGGCGCGTCCTTGACCGGATCTCGCAGCCATAAACTCACATACTCAGGACGAAGCGCCTCATGCACCACAGAAGTAAGATCGTGTGTCAGGTGCCCGAGATCGACTTCGTCCCGCAGCCGTTCTCCGAAGGCCGCTAGGGTTCGGGCTGCGTCGTACTTCGCGCGGTAGAAGCGACGGTCGATACCTTTCTGTATCCTTTGCCTTAGCGGAGTGAAAAGTGCCGCCACGACTAACGTAGAAATCGCGATCGCTGGGACTGAGCTGGTACGCGAAACTAATGCGGAAAGGTCCTGAAGACCGATGACAGCGCCGATATAGACGGTGGCCAGAGTTATCGTCAGGACGGTGTATGCCAGGGCCCGACTGATGATCCGATCTATGTCCCATAGCTGATTGCGCAGAACCGATATCCCGATTGATACCGGAATGGCCGAGATCACGATGAAAAAACCGGCGTGGCCGATGACGCTCGAAAGGATTGAGCCGCTCGTGTCCTTTGGAGCGACCAGGACTGTGAGGAAGCCCAAGGTTCCGGCGCCGAGTCCAAGCATTGCCCATTTGGTCTGCTGTCGCTGGCTCCAGGTCGACACGGATCGAAAGCGATATATTTGCCCTCCGATGACGGCAAAAATCATTGGGAGCATTGGAAGTCCTAGGACATCTACAACCACAGAAGCTAGACAGACAACCGTTGCCGCAAGTGCCAGCCAGCGCGTCCAAAGAGGTACAAAGCAGCCATCGGGGAACAATAATCCGAACAGTATGAGCGCCAGGAGCGTAATCCCCAGGGGAATCACATTGTCTAAAAGCAGTGGAAAGACTGCGAGAAAGAACCCGGCCAACAGAGCGCCCCGGTCGTTTGGCTTACGCCACACGGCCAACGCTCCCATGCCGAGCCAGACAATCAAAAGGAGCGCCGGAATTCCCACGCTGAGGAGAGCGAATGCTTGAATCGAGATGCCGTGTTGACTTAGGGTATGAGCGGCGGTCGCACTGATCTGACCGGCCGCCCCGCCTTCACAGCCGGTCCTTGTCCGGCAGACGGTAGTGAGGTTTGGCCACTGTGCGACGATGGTTGTCGTCCAAACCGTGCTGACACCTACTGCTAGAGCAAGCCACACACCTCGTATGATCTGCACACGGTGGGACTCGAACCAGGCGATCATGATTGGGTTCTCGACGACCCCGAAGCTTCGGCCCGGATGACCGGTCGGGCTCTCAAACCTTCGATCGAGAGCCCGAAAACGGCCGCGCTACCAGGCGGACCGGAGTAGCCATCACGTACATGGTCGTCCGGACGCCGCCGTTGTACCAGATGTTCTTGGCCCGGGACCACTGGACCTTTCGGTCGACGCACTGACAAACCGTTTCTACGTGGCCCTCAACTCCAAAATGCCTGGCCAGCGACGTCAGCGTCCATTGCCAGATCTTGTCCTCTTCCTTGTGGCCACCGAGCCGCATTCCGATAGCGTAGATGGGATCATTGGCTCTCATAAGCACTTGAGCTTGGGCTACCGTGCAGCTCTCTGCCTCCTTCGCACCAGCTTCGGTGGACGCGCTGAACGTCACCCAACCGGAGAACGGGTGGCCCTGCGTGGTCATCAGTGTAAATGACTCGTCATCCGCGTACAGCACGAGTACGCCCGTTGACAACGGCATTCCACCCGGCAGAGAAGAGTTTATCAGGGCGGCCTCGCCTGGAGCGATTCCCGTGAGGGGAGCATAGAACTTGTTGTTTGGCGGCCAGAACTCGGGAAAGTGCTTCTTCCAGGTAGAGATCACATCCTTTGGGGTTGCATCGCTGCCAACCAGCCTTACTCGATACGTCTTCTGCCACATGGGGCCGAAACCCTGGAGTGGTCCTACTGCCTGCTTGCCCTCGACGTTGACGTTGCGCGCGCCCAGAGGGACGCCGGACAGACGCACGTCGTCCGTCTGCTGAGCCCAATTCGACGCATCACGTGGAAGGACGTTGTCATGCTTTGTGCTGTTTTCGGTCATTCTGCCCTCCTAACCCAGTTACTCTGACTACTGACTTTCTAGAACTATTCACTCTGCGACTCGCTCGAGGCGCTGTTCTTAACTTCACGAACTGCCCGGTGTGTTGTGGAGACGACCGGGAGCTATTTCAGTGAGGCCAACGCCTCCGCTTCAGTGCCGTGAATGGCGATCGCGTCGTCAAGGCGGGTGATCTGAAAAATGTGCCGGTAGTGGTCCGTCAGCCCGCAGATGATGAGGCGCTTCTTCTGCCGGTTGGCCCGGATGAGGAGCGTGACCAGCAGCCCGATTCCACTACTGTTCATGTACTCCAGACCCTCGAAATTGAGAATAATCGCGTCCGCCGCCTCCGCCGCCTGCGTATAGGCTTCGGACAGAGCGCTGTCGGCAGAGGCATTCAGCTCGCCATGGATTTCGATAACTCCGGCGCCGTGTTCATGCCGGACGTTCAAGATCAGCTCCTGATTCATACTTCCCTCCTATGTAGATACAGTCTGTGTGGCAGCCTGCCCCTTGACTGCCGCGGATTCGTCCGGGAACACGGACATAAAGTCCGCCAATCGAGTGATGTTGAAAATCTCGACGTAGTGGTCGCTCAGTCCGCAAGCCAAAAGCCGGCGACCTGCCGCCCGTGACCTTCCGAGCAAGACTCACGATCAGCGCGATTCCGGTGCTGTTGATGTATGCCACGTCCTTGAAGTTGAGTAGGACGACTTTCGCTTGAGCTCTCTCCGCCTCGTCGTAGCCGGCCGCGAGAGCGGCTTGAGCCGAAGCGTTGATTTCCCCTTTGAGGTCCAGTATCGAGAGATCTGGACTGTGGCGTACGGTCAGGCTGAACTCTTCACTCGACACGATTGATTCCTTCCCTGTGGATGGTCAGCTCCAGAGTGTGACCGGATTCGTCGTCGACCACGCGCATATCATCCACCATGTTCTTGATGAGAAACATGCCCCACCCGCGGGGCGTCTGCATTCCTGCGAGCTTTAGCTCGAGATCCGGCTCCTGCGGATCGAGCGGGATTGGACCGCCCTGATCGGTGATGCCCACTCTGACCGACTGCGACGAGACGTCCACCCGGACCGCGACCAGCAGCTCGGGCTCGGTACTTATTGCCGTGCTCCATGGCGTTCATCGTCGCTTCGGCAACGGCTGTTCCCAGTCTCTCGCGCCGTGCGTGTCTCGAGTCCGAGCGGCTTCACCGCATCGTGCACTCGCTCCATGGCCGCCCCGTTCGTTGCCGGGCGCGCTCGGCACTGAGAATTCGACCAAGGTATTCCAGCCGTCTCCGGCGCCTGCCATAGACAGTCCTTCGTCCCCGCGAGTGGGAGCGTCCTTCAGCTCCTGATCCTGATCCAACATATCGGTCGCGAACGAGGTGAGTCGGGCCACGTTGCGTACCCTGGCCAGCGTCACGAGAGTGATGTCATCCTCTTGTTCCCAGTCCGGGCCGGTGAACTGAGCTAGCTGGCCGAGAAGAAAATCGACGAGCTCCTCCGTCGTCGACATGTCGTGCTCAGCCATGAGGTCGCGTAGCCTGGGAAAGCTGAACATTTCTCTCTGCGCATTATGAGCCTCGACCAGTCCGTCGCTGTAGAAGAGCACGGCGTCGCCCGGAGCCAGGTGCGTCTCCATCTCCTCGTACTCCATATCCGGCATCAAGCCGAGAGGCATTCCCCGCGCCCTCAGCTCTACGACTCCGTCTTCGGTCCGCTGGTATGGCGCATCATGCCCGGCGTTCGCGTAGACGACGTGGCCGCTGACTGGGTTCAGCACGGCAAACAGGCAGGTGACAAACATGTTCGGGGGGATGTCGGGACAGAGGATGTTGTTCACCCGTTGCAGCACCGGCCCAGGATCGGTGGAGTTACCTGCAGCCGATCGGAGGACGCTTCGAGTGGTGGCCATCACCAACGCCGCCGGTACGCCTTTGTCCGTGACGTCTCCAACCACCAGCCCAAGGCGGCCGTCGTCGAGCTCTATGAAATCGTAGAAGTCCCCTCCGACCGCTCGCGCGGGCCTGTAGTGCGCTGCCAGGTGCCAGCCGTCCACCTGCGGCAGGCTCTTGGGAAGCAGCGTGTGCTGGATGAGTCGCGCGACCTGCAGCTCTTGCTCGATCCGCTGCCGTTCCTCCGCCTCCTCCTGCTGCTGCCTGACCAGCTGCGCCACTCTCAGTGCGGGAGTTGCCTGCGAGGCCAGGTTGTTGAGGAGCGAGCGATCGTCGCTCGAGTACTCCTGCTGACTCAGACGTGGTCCCAGGTTGAGGATGCCGATGAGCTCGCCTTGGGAAACCAGAGGCACCGCCAGCCGGATGCCGGATGCTTTCATGTCTTGGAGTGCCGGCGAGTCCATCTGCAGCTCCTGGACGTCCACGCTGCCGGATGCCGTCTGCAAGTAGGCTACGAGCGGATCGTTGGGAGCTATGGCGATCGGATCCGCTGGTACCGATGCGGACGGCGGCTTCGCGATCGGAGCTGATGTTTCCCGAGCTTGTCCCCGCCGCCGAAACAGGGAACTCCACAAAGAGCGTGTTGCAGTTGTCATTTGACACCAGTGTAGCGTCAAAGCGTCCAAAAATCGTTACGATAACCGTTACGGCTATTGATTCAAGCCTCAAAGTTAATGGCGACCCAAACGATGCAGGGCCAGGCCCTTCTTTTGATAGCCTGTGACGTAACGGTTACGCACGGGGCCCGACGCGCCTATCGGCCGAATCCGCGTGTTTCTCCCTCTGACGTTGGCTTTAGCTGACGCCACTGTCCTCCATCGATCCCTGAAGGATGACCGTGCCTGTTCGACTCGCTGATGTCACCCCGCGTGCCTGTGTTTCGAGCGCTACGACATCGCGACTTGTAAGGGGCCGTAACCAATCACCGTGCGGCGTCTTGACGAGGAGTGAGCGTAAGCTTGAAGGCTACCGCTGTCCAACCCCGTACAGAGGAGATCTTCAGCAATGACCGGTGGGCTGCTGATCGGAGTCGATATAGGGACATACAGTTCCAAGGGGGTGCTGACAACACCCCAGGGCGAGATCCTGGCTTCGCGGGCGCTGGAGCACGGCATGAGCATTCCGCGTCCGGGATGGGCCGAGCATGATCCGGAGACCGTCTGGTGGGCCGAGTTTTGCGCTCTGTGCCGGAGACTTACTGAGCGCGACCGAGCGGAAAGGCTCCGATGTTGGCGCGGTGGCCGTCAGCGGGATTGGACCTAGCCTTGTCCCGGTCGACACTCAAGGTCGGGCGCTCCGACCGGCCATTCTTTATGGCATCGACACGCGGGCCACGGCTGAGATTGACTTCCTCAACGACTGCTATGGCGAGGAAGTGTTGTATCGGGCCGGAGGTTCGGTTCTCAGCTCGCAGGCGGTCGGCCCGAAACTGCTCTGGCTGCGCCGGAACGAGCCTGAGATCTTCGCGTCCGCTGCTTCATTTCACTCGGCCAACGATTTCATCGTGCTGCGTTTGACCGGAGAGCACGTTATGGATGCCTACACCGCGTCCTTGTACAATCCGCTTTATTCCTTCAGCACGGGCACGTGGACCTCCGAATACGCGACGAATATCGTTGAAGTCAGTCGACTGCCCCCCGTCCGGTGGTCGACGCAAGTAGCCGGCCAAGTCACGGCCGCTGCAGCCGATCAGACGGGACTATCTCCCGGCACTCCGGTGACCGTGGGGACGGTGGACGCCGTAGCCGAAGCCGTGAGCGTCGGCGCAGTCCACCCGGGCGATCTCATGTGCATGTACGGCACTACCACTTTCTTCATACTGGCGACTGACCATCCGGCCTCTCACCCCACGATGTGGAGTGTCAGCCACGCGTTTCCTGGTTTGTATGGAGTCGCTGCCGGCATGTCGACAACGGGGGCTCTGACTCGCTGGTTTCGCGACAATTTTGCCCGTGATCTGATGGTCTCAGGACCCGATGCCGCTTACTCTCAGCTTATCCGGGAGGCTGAATCGGCCCCTCCCGGCTCGAACGGCCTGCTCGTGCTCCCGTATTTCAGCGGCGAGCGGACCCCGATTAACGATCCGAATGCCCGCGGCGTGATCTGCGGCCTCAGTCTCGCTCATGACCGAGGTCACCTCTTCAGGGCGATCCTCGAGGGCACGGCGTACGGCATCGCCCACAACCTTCAGACTATGCGCGAATCCGGAGCCCACGCCAAGAGGATTGTGGCTGTGGGCGGCGGCGCTCGCAACCCTCTCTGGCTGCAGATCGTGTCGGACGTGAGCGGTGTCAGCCAGCAAGTGCCCGAGCAGACGATAGGGGCGGCATACGGCGATGCGTTCCTGGCAGGCTATGCCGCGGGAATCATTCCCTCTCTCGATGCTCTCGATTCCGACTGGGTCCGGATCGGCCGGACCGTCGAGCCGAACGAAGCAGCATACGAAGAGTACGCGCACTATCTCCGACTGTTCCATGAGCTGCGTAACCACACGGCTTCAGACCAACACGAGGCAGCAGCCCTCCAAAACGGGGCGGCGTCCTTGCGGAGTGCGGTGGAAAGTCATGCGTAGTCTCCAACCCTGTTATGAAGCGCGTGTCCTGCCATTGCCTCAGTCAACAACGTACGTGTCGACGTGATACAGCTCAGAGGGCCGGCTGCGCTCGAAATCTTCGCCTCGTAGGCGTACCCTAAGGTAGGCGGCAATAAACCTGCCGACTTTGGAGGCCCTCATGATTGCCGGACATTTACCCGAGATAATAATCATCCTGGTCGTTGCCTTGATCTTTTTAGGTCCCAAGCGACTTCCTGAAGCAGGAAGCAGTATTGGCAAGGCAATTCGGGAATTCAAACACGAAACGCAAAAGGAAGCGGACGACCCTGCAGATAACCAAGACGTGCACGGCTACGCCTCGGCGTATAGCCGGTGTACCGGATGACGAGGTTGCGCAACAACCCGTGGCTCATCCAGTCGGTAGTTCGGCGCATGTGTCGTCAGCGGATGAGCTGCCTGAGGACAACCCCAAAGGTAGTACGGAACAAGGGCAGCCTTAGCCACTCGAGGCAGTGCGGGAAGTCTTTCTCGGAACCCACTCGCCGGATTATGCGCATCGACTAGCCGGCAGCAGCAGGCTAGGATAGACCTGTGCCGACTCGACTTGCTGTTCATTGTGGATGAAAGGTGCAGGTGCCACTGGCCACGCCACAAGGCCCGCCAGTGGGCTTAGGGGCTTGTGGGCGAACCGTTCTCTGCGGCTGGGCTTCGGAAATACACCCCCTCGGATTGAGGATTTCGGGTGTGGCTAGCGCTCACGTGCCCTGAGTGAGCCCGTGACGGTCCTCGATCGCTGGACTCGCGGGGTCATTCGCTTTCGATTCTTGGTGGTCGCGTGTTGGGTCCTGGTGGCTGTGGTGGGTGCGGTTTCCGCCGTCAGGCTCCCGGCTCTTCTGTCGACTTCTCTCGCTGTGCCTGGAACCAGCTCTCAGCAGGCGGACACGGAGCTGGCGCAGCACTTTCAGGAGAACCCAGACGGCACATTTACCGTGGTGTTTGACGTTGGCAAAGCCGGCCGCACAACCCTAGCGACATTGACGCGTCGCGTCGCGCGCGCGGCACGAAGCATTCCGGGGGCTCGGGCCACGGGCCTCCACTCCTCAGGTGGTGTCGTGTACGGTGATGTTGTCACTGGTCTCGACCTTCAGAATGCTCAGGGATACACGGTCACGCTCCGCAGGTCGCTTGCCGGATCGGGAGCTCAGCCCGCATACGTGACCGGTCCGCCCGCGATTCAGCACGACTTGAATCCCATTCTGGCTGTCGATTTGCGGCGGGGAGAGATGCTGGCATTGCCGGTCGTTCTCCTGCTGTTAGTCCTGGTCTTGGGTATCCGGCCGGCACTGGTCATTCCGTTCGTCTTCGCGGCGTGCACGATAACCGCAACTCTGGCCGTCGTCTATGCGCTGGCCCACGTCATACTGATGGTCTCCTACGTTCCGAACCTCGTTGAGCTTATTGGCCTCGGGCTGGCCATTGACTATTCACTTCTCATCGTTCAACGGTTCCGAGAGGAGGTCGTCCAATCCGGCGTAGTCGACGACGCCGTCGTGCGCACCATGTCGACCGCCGGACGGGCCGTTCTCTTCTCGGGTGCCGCGGTAGCGATAGGGCTGTCGGCTGTTCTCATCATGCCGGTGCCCTTCATACGCTCGATGGGCGTGGCGGGAGTCGTCGTGCCGTTGGTATCGATTCTTGCCGCTCTCACGCTTCAGCCTGCCCTCCTTTCGTTGCTGGGGAGGTTTGGGGTACGGGGCCTTGCCGAACCCACGATGGCCAGGGCCTATCGCGCCGGCCGCGGCCTGTGGGCGCGGCTGGCTCGGACAGTCATCCGACGGCATTTGATTGTGCTGGCTGTTTCCGCGTGTGCGCTGGCAGCTTTAGTCACGCCCGTCATGTGGCTCCAGCTCACTCCGGGCTCGATCTCAGCCATTCCCCAGATCACGCAATCTGCCAGGGGCTTAAGACTCCTCAGCGATCATGTCGGCGCGGGAGCAATCACGCCCGTTGAGATCGTTATCGACGGCGGTAGGCGCGGGAGGGCACGCTCGGCAGGGACGTCGGCTGCCATCCTACGTCTCGGCACCAATCTCCTCCAAGATCCCGAGGTGTTCGTAGTTGCCATCGGACCGAAAGCGCCGTACGTCGATCCATCGGGCCGCTACCGCCGCATTATCGTGGTCGGTCGGCACGCATTTGGCGCCGAAGCATCGCAGAGGTTCGTCGACCGTTTGCGGCGGAGTTACATTCCGAAGGCTAAATTCCCGGGCGGGTTGGGCATCTCTACCGGTGGGGGCCCGGCGCAAGGAGTCGACTTTCTCGCTCGGATGTACGGAGCATTTCCGTGGGTCGTTCTGATAGTGATGGTCCTCAGCTACCTCGTGCTATTGCGAGCGTTTCGATCTCTTTTGCTGCCCTTGATAGCTCTGATCCTAGACGCGGTCTCAGTCGCCGCCACCCTTGGGATCCTCGTCGTGATTTTTCGTTTCGGCGCCGGCAGCTGGCTAGGGCTGTACCGGATTCCACAAATCGAGGGCTGGATCCCGGTCTTCCTTTTCGCCGTGCTGTTCGGACTCTCGATGGACTACGAGGTGTTCCTCGTCACCCGGATGCGAGAGGCGTGGGACGACGGGATGGACAGTAGACTGGCGGTTGAATATGGGCTCGAACGCACGGGCCCTATCGTGACTGCGGCTGCCCTGATAATGATGGCCTCCTTTGCCGGCTTCATGATTGGCCGGGTCGCGGGGTTGCAGGAGTTCGGCGCTGGGCTCGCGTTCGGCGTGGTCCTGGACGTGACTCTGATACGCATCCTCCTCATGCCGAGCTTGATGGTGCTGCTGGGACGGTGGTGCTGGTGGCTACCGTCGTCCATTGCCCGTCTAACCGGCGCGAAAGCCTCGCCTCTCGTCGAGCGCGAGAGACGAGGCTTATCTGAAGAGCCGCTGGTGGCTTCTACTTCACAACGGTGATCGCCAGTCTGACCGCGGGCAGCTGATAGCCGAGCGCCAGCCCGGGATAGTCCTTCCCATAGGTAAGGAACGGCACCATTCCGTACGGCGTGTTCGCGAACGATGGCGAAAGGGTGTACAGCATCGGGTAAATGTCGATGAGGTGTGTACCAGGGCCGCCGGTCGCATGCATCTGCACGATGACATCGCCCTGTGAGTTGAACCCGCAACCATATCCGACGTAGCTGTTGTCGTAGTCGACGGCTCGTACGTTGTCGATCTGCGTCCAGCCAATGCCTTTCAGATGGACGCTGAACGGCTGGCCCTGCTTGACCACGATCGAGGACACTCCCTTGCCGACTATGCTCTCCTTCACGAAGAAGGGCTCTTGAGCGATGATCTTGCCGCCCTGTACGATCTGCACCACGTGCCATCCACCGAGTCCGTCGGGGACCGAGACTTTCGTCTTGAGAGATGGACCTGAGGGCGTCATCTGGCCGAGTGGCACCGACACGAACTCCCAGCATGTGCCCTTGCAGTTGACACGGCTGCCGACGACTGTCGACCACACGAGATTGACGGCGCCCTTGGATGTTAGTCCTGACGCGCTAACGCCGACCCGGCTGTTCACGGGCCCTCCAGTCGAGCTCAGCTTCATATGGACCTGACTGTGAGGATCAACTCCCGTAAGCTGCAGGGTTGTTCGAGCGCTGACTGTTGGAGCAACGTTGACCGGCCAGTCCATGGACGGTTTCGGGGGGCCGTTGTCTTTCGTCACTCTGAACGTCTTGGTGGCGCCAACGGCCCATGGCAGCGGCGATTGCTGCAGATTCATGTACAGGTAAGTGATGGCGTCCCCTACCTGGATCGTGTGCCTCCCAACCGGTCCGGCTGCCCGAATGACCGCTTGTGCCGTTCCACGCGTCCAGTTAGCCATCATCTCGCCGGCGTAGTGGTTGTCGTACAAGAGGGATGCCCCGCCCTCGTATAAAGAAGCGCCCAGTCCGCGGTACGTAACCGTGATCGGCGTGCCAATCGGTCCACTCTTGGGACTCATCGTGACGGATCGATCGATGAGGTATCCACCGTGAGCCATTTGGACGCCGTTGATCACTGCATAGATGTCGTGCAACCCGCCCCAGTCGTTCGGTGCCTTGAGCTTTACGTTGAAGGCGCCGCTACTATTGGTCGTCGTCTTTTTGATGACGACGGTGAGGGGCGTGGCCGAACGGCCCAGGTAGTTCACGGTGTCGGGCTGAGGATCGGCCATCCACGTGACGTTGGATGTCGACCACGTGAGCGTGACCTGCGCGTTCTTCTGCAGCCCTGCGCCGGAGATCGTAAAAGGCGTTCCCGTAACTCCTCGCTCTGGAGTTACGTTGAGGATGCCTAGGTTCGGGCTTAGGGTAGCTGGGGCGGCTATCGGGCCCGGGAGATGGGCGACGCCGGGAATCTTTGGCGCCGGGAGGGCGATACCGGTGGTAGCCGCGGGCGGCGCCGCGTTCGCTGGGGCGGCGGTTGACTGCAGCGCCGGAACGAGCCGAACCGCACCCACTCCCGCAATCAGGATCGCGCCAAGGGAAAGCATCGACAAAAGTCTTTTCATGGCTGCTCTTCTCTTCCTTTCTTTGGAGGGTCTTTGAGGGCTGCTGCGGGCCCGTATAGCGGGGCCCGCAGCCGGCTACCTAGGGCGTGATCGTGAGTCGAGACGGGGCAGCGAAACCCTTTTGGGTGTATGTGCCCGTTAGCGACTTAACGGCCTTCTGATGCGCCGTCTTCTTGACGGCCTTGGTCTTGACCACGATTGTGAAGTTCACGATTCCCAGCGGATAACTCTTAGTCGGGAACACCGCCGTCCAAAACGATACCTGGTTGGGTGCCGTTCCGTGTAGGCCGTATGTGAAGGGTAGGGGCTTCGCAAGTCCCGGGATCTTCACGACGGCCGAGATAACGTTCTTGTCGGTGAGAGCTGCTCCATCGAGCTTCACGTTGACCCCCCACATTCGGAAGACCACGATCTGGCCCTGACGAAACAGGTTGGTCATGGCACATGGTGCCGCGGCGGGCGTCCCACCGGCTCCCTCGACCGTGTCAGCGGACAGGACTACCGCGAGCTTATTGCCCTGGACCGGCGACTGCGTTTGGCTCGCGGCTGCGCTTGTTATGCTGGTCGCGGCTATCATCACTCCGATGCCGAGCTTGAGCAACAGTGATTTCATAGCTTCTTCCTACCTGCCTTTCATCTTTAACTGGCTACTTGTTAACCGTCAGCTTGCCGCTGATGCTTGCGTTGAAGCTTCCTGACTGAGATCCCGTGGTGTTCTTCAGATGGAGCTTCCCCGTGTATTTGAGGTTTCCATTGGCGCCCTTGGCCTTACCGGTGCCTCCGGTGGCCTTTGCCGTGCCGGTGATAGTGATCGTTACGGGCCCGCTCTGGCCGCTGCTGCAACCCTTTGCCGAGCTGATGCTGGTGGAAAGCTTGATCGTGCCCGATGCGCCCTTGATGGCTCCCGAGCCATTGAACGGCACGCACGAGCTGCTTCCGTTCGACGTGCCTTTAGCGGTGCCGGACAGTGTTCCGGCGCCAACGACAGACGCCGATCCTCTCCCCTTAACGGACATAACTTTGATCGACTTCCCGCTGATCAGCAGCGAAGCCGTGCCGGAATAGGAGCCTTTGAAGGCAACGGTCTTGGTCTTTGCGGTAGCGGCGCTCATGGATGCAGGGCTAGCAATAACTCCAGCCATTGCCACAGCCATGAGGACCGCGGCAATTCGAATAGTCTTCATCGAGTCTCTCCTTAGCAATCTAGATAACTGGTCCTCGGTTCACGGTGTACACGTGCCGAGGCCTTCCGCTCTGGGTGTCGGCGGGAGCTTTGCCCTGCGTGACCCACCCATTCGTCTGCAGACTTGCATTGAGCCCTGATCCTACGTGGCTCATCACCTCCTCTCAACGGAATTGGTCTCAATTGTTCGGCGGCCCATCTGACGCTGGGCGCCGAGATGTTCAAAGCGTTTAGTCACAGTATCCGCTGACCAAGCGCCTAGCCCTATAGGTCCGAGACCCGATCTTCTCGGGTCTCATGGCTGACGTTTCCCTGGGTCGCGGCTGAGAGTCGAAAGAGTGAAGCCCTTCGAGCTGGAGCGAGACGTCGCAAATGCGAACCGATGCTAGAGACTGCCGCGACCAGCGACAAGAGTAACTACACAGGGACGATTTGTTGCGGCTGATAGACGTGGGCCTGCTCCAACAAGCAAAAGAGGGCAGACCCATTGGGCCTGCCCTCTCTCTTGTGAGGCGTATATCAGTCGCTCACCTCATTGGTGAGCCGTTCGTTATCCCTGGCGGATGAGCTGTCCGCGCAGCTCGCCGTCGACGAAGTTTGTGGTATGGATGTTGATGTAGTAGTTGCCTTGCTCGAGCTGCTGGACGTCGGACTGGGAGAGCTGGAAGGTGTCGACGCCGATCGAGCCGAAGACATTGGGCGCCGCCGGTGTCGTGAAGGCGAGCGGCTGGCCGTTGGCATCGGTGGCGACGGGTCCGTTCTGACCGACCGCGGCGTTGTGGATGTGGGCGGCGGTGACGTTGCTGGAGAGCCCTGACCAGGAGAGGGTGACGGTCAATTGATCGTCGACGGGGTTCAGCCAGGCATTGCCGACACCGGATCCGGTTGAGGTGGTGGCGGGGATGTTGTTCTTGCCGCTGAGGACGGTGGAGAAGAGGACGGTTTTGGCGATGGCGGCCTCGAAGCCGTCGGTGTTGCCGGCCGCATCGGTGTAGAAGCCGACGATGTTGCCATTGTTGTTCAACCCATTGATCACGGTAGAGCCGATGCCGTTGGGAGCGTCAAGGCTCTGGAAGGTGCCGTCGGTGTAGATGAAGCCGTGCATCTTTCCCTGGGCGTCGGTGTAGGTTCCTACCATCTGGCCGCTGTTGTTGACGCCGAAGGCCATGGTGTTGGTGGAGCCGGGGTATTCGACGATGGCGTAGTGGGGGCCGTCATGCTGGAGGAAGGCGGCGGTGTTGCCGTTGGCTTCGGTCAGGAACCCGGACACCTCACCCTTGTCGTTGATGCCGGTAGCGGTGACGCTGGTGGAGTGCGGGGGAGTGACGGCATGGAAGGAGTTGTGTTTGAGGTCATAGGTGTAGCCGTGAGCGTTCCCGTTCAGGTCGACATAGAAGCCGGCGGCGACCCGATGGTTGTTGATGCCCAGGAGCTGGTTGACCGGAGTCGTTCTGCTTGTCTGGGCGGGGGTCTGGGGATCGACGACCGACGTGAAGTGACCCTTGATGTCGGTGAAGCCGACGTTCACGCCCTGGGCGTTGACCCAGAAGCCGACGGTGTCGCTCTGGTTGTTGATACCGGTGACCTGGGTCTGCTGGGAATGGGGGAAGTTTTCCTTCTTGTAGTGGTTCTGTCCGTAGGGTGGGGTGAGGACGTATCCCTTGTTGGGATGGGTGGTGGGAGGAGTACCGCTGCCGTAGTAGCCGGCGATCACACCACTGTCGTTGATGCCGAGGAGCTGGTTGAAGGTGAGATCGGCGGAGTTATTGAGGGTCTGGAAGGTGTAGCTCCAGGCGGGGTTGGCCTCGAAGCCATTGGTGTTGCCCTGGGCATCGGTGGAGAAGCCGACGATGGAGTCGTGATTGTTGATGCCGTTGATCAAGGTGGTGCCGGCGGCGCCGTTGGGGTCGTCGATCGATTGGTAGAGGCCACCGGCGTGGATGAACCCGTGCGTCTGGTTGTTCTTGTCGACGTAGGAGCCGACGACGACATCGGAGTTGTTCAGGCCGAAGGCGGTGGTGTTGGTGGAGCCGGGGAACTCGAAGACGCTGAAGTGGCCGCCCCGCTCGAGGAAGGCCGCGGTATCGCCGTTCTTCTTGGTGAGGAAACCGGTAACGTCGCCTTTGTCGTTGACGCCGGCAGCCGTGGCGGCGGTGGCGTGAGGAGGATTGACGGCGTGGAAGGACTTGTGTTTGAGGTCATAGGTGTAGGCGTGAGCGTTCCCGTTCTTGTCGACGTAGAATCCCGCGGCGACATCGTGGTTGTTGATGCCCAGGAGCTGGTTCACGGCCGTACCGCCCTTGGGCGTCTTGGGATCGACCACCTTCTTGAACGAGCCTTTGACATCGGTGAAGCCGAAGTTGTTTCCGGCGGCATCGGCCCAAAAGCCGACGACGTGTCCGGCGTTGTTGACCCCGATGGCCTGAGTCTGCTGCGAATTGGGGAAGTTCTCAGCGCTGAAATTGCTGTGGGTGTAGGGCCAGTAGAGCAGGTAGCCCTTATTGGGATGGCTGGTCGGCGGGGTGCCGCTGCCGTAATAGCCGGCGATGACGTTATTGTCGTTGATGCCGAGCAGCTGGTTGAAGGTTTTGTCGGCAGGGTTGTCGATGGTGTGAAACAGGTACTGGGCCGGCGGCATCTGGACCGGGACGGCAGCCGCGCTGGAGGACGCGTGCGCTTTCCCGAGAGTGGGGTGAAGGCTAGCTGCCTGCGAGCCTATTGGAGCCAGGGCTACCCCAAGGAGCCCAGCGACAAATCCGACTGAAACCAACGTCCGTAATCTTCTCATCGTGTTACCTCTCTTTTCTGATGGTGAATGTGGACCTTCACCATTCACTGTGCCCCAACATGAGTTTTGAGAACACTGACACAGCCCTCACATCACCCTCACATTCCAAAAGAGCGGCGGAGGCTGTCTCCGCAGAGTAAGGTCTCACCTCGCTCGTGGATGCCGTGATGTCAATCTTTTAAGCCGAGTTCTCAAGCCTTGAATATTTCGGAGCGCGCCCGTATAATCAATCGCCGCGCACGCATTCGTATGCGGTATATCGATTGAGGTGATTCGTTGTCAAAGACTGGCGGGGCCGATCAGCACCGAGCCGACCACCAGCCAGGCAGCGAAAATCACGTCGTCACTATGAAGGAAGTGGCTCACCTCGCGGGAGTGTCTCAAAGCACGGTGTCGCGAATACTCAGCGGGGTCGATTCTCGCGTTCCTATCGCCGAAGAGACAAGAAGCCGCGTTCTTCGCATAAGCCACGAGGTTGGTTACCGCCCGAACCTTTTCGCCCGTGGCCTTCGTGGCTCAGGCACAAATCTTCTCGGTGTGATAGTGCGAGAGGTCGTTGACCCCTTTTTCGCCCTGATGGTGGACGCCATCATGACCGAGGCTCGTCGCCATGGATACAACGTTGTGCTCGGCGACGCGCACAGCAGTGCTGACGAAGCCGGGGAGCTGGAGGAAATCCTCGCGGACATCCGCCACTGCGACGCGATTATTGTCATCGGCGACGTGAAGGGCAATTTCCAGTCTGCCGGGCGTTCCGGGCGCATCCCACTGGTCGCTCTATGCCAGGGCGCGCGCAGCACTGGCGTGCCGACTATAAGCTCCGATCAACGGCTGGGAGTACGTATGGCCCTGGAGCACCTGTACGACTTGGGGCATCGCCGGATCGCTTTCATCGATGCCGGCTGGATAGCGGACGTCCAGGAGCGGCGCACCGCGCTGGTTGAGTTCTTTCACGAGCGCGATCTGCCCCTGGTAGACGGTTATCATCATTTCTCGACCAACGATCCCAGGGGAGGTCAGCTGGCGCTCGAAGCCATCAGCTCACTGACGCCGCGCCCGACGGCCGTGTTTGCGTCGACCGACCATATTGCGGTGGGAGTTCTAAAGGCTGCGTGGGGGGCAGGCATCCAAGTGCCGGGAGAGATGTCTGTAATCGGTTTTGACGATATACCGTATGCAGAGTTTACTGTTCCAGCCCTTACCACTGTCCGTCAGCACTCCGGCGAGCTCGCTCGGCTCGCCGTTCAGCAAGCTCGTCTTTTACTTGGCGGCTCCCTCCTCGATAAGGGACAGCGCTTGATAGTGCCCCCCGAGCTCATCGTCCGAGGTTCATGCGATGTCGTGCCGGTATAGCAACCTGAGCGCCCGAAACGTTCCGGATGGAGGATTTCAGTTCGTGACCAAACAAACCATCGACCAATCTCGTCCCATCCTTGACCGTGAGATGCCCACGACAATCGGAGCGGTGATTTACGCACGCCGTAAAAACCTGCACTGGTGCCGTCATACGCTAGCCGAGAAGTCCACGGTAGGTCGCTACCAGATCAAAGCGATTGAAGAAGGACGCGGGTGGCCGAAGCCCGAGAGCGTGCGGCGGATTTTGGAAACTATATCTGCGGCCGAGAGAGAGCTGGGATTTGCTTTCCCCCCTGCTGTCTTCAATGGTTTCGAGTCCGAGCCTTCCTGAGCTTACCGAACCGGCTGAGCCGAGGAGAGCAGAGCCCCGCTCGATTCAGAACGGCGTGCAACACGAGCTAGTGATGGTGAGGTATGCCTGGACTTACGGCAGCGGTTGAGGGTCGGCCGCTAGCCAGCATGCGGCAGCGTTGTGGCATTTCTCCAGCCCGACCAGCCTGCTGTGCAGCATCGCGCGCTGTACCTTACTGAGGCTGTTGTAGGTGTTGTTACGTTCAAACGGGTCGGCATCGATGTTGTAGTACTCGCGTTCGCCGGTATGTGTGTATTCGACGTACACGGCGTTACCGAACTGCCTGTCAGATACCCGGATCGCCTCGTAGCTGGAAGGATTTCCGCCCTGCTTTCCGTTCTCATAGTCTGGGTCGTGAGGGGTGTCGGGACCGTGATGCTCGATCAGCGCGGCTGTTCGCCAGACCGGCCGTGACCGCGCCGGATGCAGCAGGGGTACAAGGCTATGCCCGTCAATCGGAAAGCTCGGCTTGGCCCCCGCTATCTGCACGAACGTCGGGTAGAGATCGATGTTTTGCACCATCTCAGGGACGACACGTCCGTGCGGCACCCCCGGTCCGGTGACGATTAACGGAACGCGGATGTCGGTGTCGAAGGCGGTGAGCTTGCCTGGAAGTAGTCGGTGCTGGCCCATATGGTAGCCGTTGTCCGAGCTGAACACGATGTACGTATTCTTGCTGAGACCTTTGGCGGCGAGGGCATGCTCGACATTGCCCAGGAGCCTGTCCACCGCTTCCACTGCTTGGGCTCGCATGCGAAACTCCCGATCGATGCGGAGGACCTGAGTCGCAGTCAACGGAGACCGCTTTCCAAGCCACTTTGGGGGGTTTACGTTGTTGGCGTCGAATGAAGCGTCACGCGGTTCGGTGAGCCCAGGGAAGTCATTCGCGTTGCGGGGCGCCGGGGTGTACGGCGCGTGCGGTGCGAAGGTCGCGACCTCCATCACAAACGGCTTATGCAAGCTCGCGGATCGGGCAATGAGCGCCGTGGCGCGACGAGACAGCACATCGGTTAGATAGTTAGGGTCATGCCTCCTCGGTGGAGGACCGGGGTAATAAGCTATCGACCGATTCTCGGTCAGAGAGTAGTTGAACTCAGGATAGCCATCGCCCCCGACGTGCCAGTCCGTCCAACCCATCGGAATATGTGTGGTCATCTTGGGCTGGTCGTACCCGTTGAGGTATTTGCCCATCATCGATGTCAGGTAGCCTGCGGCTCTAATCGCCACGGCATAGGTCTTTGTCTCTAAATTGGGCTTGTGGTGAGTGAAGGCATAGTATCCGCCATCTTTGCCGGTGTTTGTGAATACGCCCGTGTCGTGCGGAAAGAGGCCCGTGAAAATGGTGGAGCGCGATGGACAGCATAAAGAGTCCGAAACGATGTAATGACTGAAGGTCTCGCCTTGCCGCTCTAGTCGGATCACATGCGGCATGAATTGCCGTGTAACGAGGTTCCAGGACAGGTCGTCGGTTAGCACGAATACGATGTTAGGCCGAGTTGATGCCGCCGCCAGGCTCGGCCCTGCTTTGGCAGTTGAACGCAGGCTTGCTCCGCCAAGAGCCAAACACACGATGAGTGCGACCAGCGAACCGACTCGGGTCCGACGTCTAATCAGCTGAGCCCCCTGTGTGCATGCCAATCTGCGAGATTGCATCAATGATACCGTTCGCACGATGAAAGGCAAATGACTAGCTTCCACGCGCCTCGCTGCTTGACCAGGCGTCTCTGCGATGATCGGTCGTCGATGTGTGCCGGCAAGGGCGAGATGGAGTCGAGCGTTAGATCATATGGCGGAGCGTGCCCACTTGGAAACGCAGGGCGACATCTATGACGCCCGGTGATGTCAGCGGTCGCATGATGCCGAGCGACGTCCGATGTCCACCTCTGACCCTACATTCGTACTGCGTGGTGTCGGTTACGTCTCGGAAGACCGACCAGAGCGCGATCTTCGGCGTCGTAGTCCACGGTCGGTGGATCGAGATCTCGAGACAGCTCGGCAACCTCCCATTCGATGGTCCGGCGTATTCCCGCGTCCCAATCCACGGATTCGCTGATGCCTAGGTCTCGCCGGATCTTCACGGTGTCTGCCAGCATGTCCTGCCGGAGATTCAGACCCTTGATCCTAAGATTATCGGGAAACAGCTCCGGCGGAACTACCACCACGTCGCAGTTCCAGCCAACAGCCGTGAATACCCGACGAAGCCACTCTTCCCGTGTCGGAGTTTCCTCCTCGCCGACGTTATAGACTCCGCTCGATACCTCTGTGGTTGCCGTGACCGTTATGGCCTCGGCCACATTCTCAACATAGCCATGCGTGAATCGCCAGCGAGCAGAGTCCTCGTCGATCACCATGACATGACGGTTGTCGGCGAGGCGCTGCGCAACATCACGCAGCCGGTGCTGGCGGTCGCCGGGTCCATAAACGGCGGGGAGCCTCAGCACCGTCGAGGGAAGCGCAGACTGCTCCAGGAATGCTCGCTCGACGAGGATCTTGTCGTAGTCGTCTTGCCAGCGCTCAGGGTGATCGTCAGGATGTTTCTCTTCGCCACGGTACGGGAACAGGTTCGTCCGCAATTCATCCATTTCTGAGAGCGGGACAGGCTGAAGATTCCGATCCCGCTCTCTCAGCACATCGTACGCTCGGTAGACGTCCATGCTACTGATCACCACGGCCCGGCCTACGTAGCCCAAGAATACGTCCATGACGGCTCGGGCATCCGCTTCAACCATGCAGCGGAGATCGACAACCACATCTGGCCGCGAGGCCCTGAGCTGTCCGCGGAATCGTGGCAGGTCAGAACGGTCGCCATGAATGTGTCTCACGTCGGATGGCAGGTCGGGCTCCGAGAGACCTCGGTGAAACACGGTTACTGAGTGACCAGCCGCGATGAGGTGTTGCACGGCGAAGGGCCCAATGAACTGAGTGCCGCCGAGGACGAGCACGTTCACGACGTCGTGCTACTTGACTGCTCCTGATTAGCCCGCGTCTCTGAGGAGCGCGTGCGCGCGTAGACTCTGTCCAGCCAGTTGGCGACGAGGTGTGGTCCCTCCGGTGTCATGACTGATTCAGGGTGAAACTGGACACCCTCGACGTCGTGTTCGCGATGTCGAAGACCCATGATCGTACCGTTGGCAGTTCGCGCGGTTACCTCGATGCAATCCGGGACTGTCGACGGCTCGAGGGTCAGCGAGTGGTACCTGATGGCATCCATTGGGCTGTGAAGTCCGTCGAACACTCCCTGTCCGGCGTGATACACGGGTGAGCTCTTGCCGTGCATCAGCTCCGGCGCCGATGTGATGAGGCCTCCATAGACTTCGGCTATGCACTGGTGACCAAGGCACACTCCAAAGATGGGTTTCTCAGCAGCGAAGTGGCGCACCACCTCTTTTGAAATTCCGGCAGTCGATGGTGTTCCGGGGCCGGGAGAGATCACGATCGCTTCGGGTGCCATCGAGGTTATGGTCTCGATATCAACCAGGTCATTGCGAACCACCTCGACCTCGGCTTCGAGGCTGGTCATCAACTGGTACAGGTTAAACGTAAAACTGTCGTAGTTGTCGATTAGGAGAATCATAGGGCCATCTCCATACGAGCCCTACGTGCGTCGGCGCTGAGAGGCGCCGGCCGCCAGGAGCATGGCTCGGGCTTTGTTCATAGATTCCTCGTACTCCCGCTCAGGCACGGAGTCGGCGACGATTCCGGCGCCGGATTGAACGTGTACCAACCCGTCTTTGATCACGGCTGTGCGGATTGTGATGGCGAATTCGAGGTCGCCTCCCGGGGTGAGAAAGCCGACCGCACCGCCATAAGGGCCGCGACGGTCTCTCTCGAGCTCCGAGATGATCTCCATGGCCCGAATTTTCGGCGCTCCGGACAATGTGCCCGCGGGGAACGTCGCCCACAGCGCGTCGTCGGCGGTCCGGTCCGAGCGTAGCTGGCCCGTGACGTCCGAAATGATATGCATGACGTGCGAGAAGCGCTCTACCTCCATCAGCTGCCCCACTTTGACGGAGCCGGGGACACTCACGCGGCCGAGATCATTGCGCGCCAGATCCAGCAACATGATGTGCTCGGCCCGCTCTTTCTCGTCGGCCAGCAGCTCTGCAGCCAGGGCGTTGTCCTCCTCAGGATCCCGTCCTCGATGGCGGGTGCCGGCGATGGGCCTGCCTGTCACTGTTCCTTTTTCTACCTGAACCAGCAGCTCGGGCGATGCTCCGACTACCTGATGATCCCCGAAATCCAGAAAGTACATGTATGGCGAAGGGCTGACGGTGCGGAGCGCTCGGTAGAGGGTGAAGGCCTCGCCTGAAAGTGGAATTGTCAGGCGTTGGGAAAGCACCACCTGATAAATGTCTCCGGCTTTGATGTACTCCTTCGCCTTGATCACCATATCGGCGAATTCTTTAGGAGAAACGTTCGAGCGAGGTTGAGCTATTGATCCGACGCCGGTCCTGGGGGAATCTGCATATGCTTCCTCAGACACCGCCTCACGCAACTTGGACACGAGGTTGTCGATGCGTTCAATGGCCTGCGTGTACGCGTCTTCGCGAGGTTCGTCCAGCCGCATATGGCTGATGACCCGAATGGTATGCCGGAGGTGGTCGAACACCAGCAGGGTATCGACGCCCATGAATATACCGTCGGGCACGTGTAGAACGTCACGTCCGGGAGCGGGAATGCGCTCGACATGATGGATGGCCTCGTACGCGAGGTAACCGATGGCGCCACCGTCAAAGCGGGCATCCTCGGAAGGAAATGCGGGCCGCATGGCGTCGAGCCGATCCCTGAGATCCTGATACGTGGCCGGGCTGATCCCTGCCGCGGCCGGCGCGGTGGCCGCGGGGTTGTCTGAGGGCGGGCCTGCCAAATCCCACCGCCAGCTGCCATTTCCGATAAAAGAGTATCTGCCCACGCGCTCGCCGCCCTCGACGCTTTCCAACAAGAAGCTTAGAGACCCCTCGCGGATCTTGAGGAAGGCCGACACAGGTGTGTCGAGATCGGCCATGATGTCACGTTGAATCGTCACTGTTCCGGGCATTGCAGGCAGGTCGCGTACCGACTCCCATCCTGGATAGTATGCCGCGTCGTTGATCGTCGACGATCGAGTCACTCTTTCTCCACTAAGTCAGGTCTTAGGATCTCGGCCTCGCGCAGGTAGGCGTGATGAACCGGGCCATCGTGGTCGACGTGTACCAGCACGCGAATCGTTCTTCTTAGCGACCCGGGAACGTCAAGCTCGACGGTGTCCAGCATGGGAACGTCCCCCCAGCCGATCCCCCGCGCGGCCCTGGCCGGAAATGTGGCATTCAGGTCCGGAGTGAGGCTAAAGAACGCGCTGATTATTGACTCCGGGCCAATCCCGTTGCGCTGCTCGATGGTACGAAGCATTTCACATGTAGCCTCCTCTATTGCTTTGGCCGTATTGTCATTCGCGGTTATTGCGCCGCGGATAGCCCGCACGTCAGCCGTTCGCCAGTAAGGCATCGAGCGCGAGCGCGTAGCTTCGCCAGCCGAAGCCAGTGATCTGGCCGCGACACACTGCGGCAATAACTGACCTTCGCCGGAACTCTTCGCGGGCATACACGTTCGACATATGAGCTTCTACAAAGGGGTATGAAACAGCGGCAATGGCGTCGCGGAGGGCATAACTAGTGTGGCCGTATGCTCCGGGATTGATTACCGCTCCCTGTGCCCAGTCCTCCGCTTCGTGAATCGCGTCAATCAGTCCTCCTTCGTGGTTGGACTGTATTGAACGAAGCTCAACGCCCTGACCTTCGGCCTGCACGCGTAGCTTATCCACGATATCAGGCAGGCTGATAGTCCCGTAGATCTCTGGCTCCCGTTTGGCGAGCAGATTCAGATTGGGACCATGCAGAACGAGGACACAGTTAATTGTCAAGTCAATCTCCGCCGGTGTACGGGACATGAGCCAGCTCGTTCGTCTCTGGTAGAGCCGCCAATGCCCGCCTCAGAACATCTGCCCCCACGGTCTGGACGATTGCTCTGCCGGGCACTTCGGGCAGCACCATTCGAATTTCATTTCCGCGTCGCTTTTTGTCGTAAGACACTACGCGTAAGACCTCCTCCAGGTCCAAAGCGGGACGGGCAATGGGCAGATCGAACTTCCTGAGTACAGTCACGAGCCGGTCGAGCAGTCCGGAACGGCATACGCCGAGTTCGACTGCAACGTGAGTCGCGACCAGCATGCCCAACGCAACCGACGAGCCGTGGGAAAGGTGGTAGCCGGAAGCTGCTTCGATCCCGTGTCCCGCGGTGTGGCCGAAATTCAGGATCGCTCGCAGGCCGCGCTCGTTCGGATCCTGCCGCACGATCTCCACTTTGTCCCTGACCGCGCGTTCTATGATGTCGGTTCTTTCGAGGATGCCCGCTGCGTTCGGCAGCCCTTCGAGATGCTCCAGCAGCTCCTTGTCCCAGATGATCCCCATCTTCACCATCTCGGAGAGGCCGTCAGACAGAAACGACGGCGGCAGCGTACGTAGCAGCGACGCGTCGAGCACCACGGCATCCGCTGGGTAGAACGCCCCAACGCTGTTCTTGGCACTCCCGAAGTCGAGTCCGGTCTTGCCTCCGATCGCCGCATCAACTTGAGCGAGAAGCGTAGAAGGGAGCAAGACCAAAGGCAGCCCTCGAAGGTACGTGGCAGCGACGAACCCCGCCATGTCGGTAATCACTCCGCCGCCGAGCGCCATGACCACTGACTCGCGGTCAAGATTCGCCTGCTGACAGTGATGGTATACGCCCTCAACCGTCGCTAGAACTTTATGCTGCTCCCCTGCCGGCACCACAATGTCGATGACATGCGCGCCATGCTCCTCGATTGCTGACCGGGCGCGTTGTCCGTGCTTCTCGTGGACGACTTCATCCGATATCAGCACCGCTAGCCCTCCCCGAGTCAAGAGCGAATCGACTGAGGGATGTGTCAGCGAATCTTCCAGGGCCCCGGCTAACACGGCCGATCGTTTCGATGACTCGGTGAGGAGGCTCGCTACTAGATGGCTACGATCCGCGACTCCATTCGCTCCGATCCTCTCTTGGTAGAGTCCGACGATTTCCGCAGCCACACTTCGTGGGGAGCGTGCTGACGTCGAAACTTGAGTATATCTGCCATATGCCTCAGCCCGGGACCCAAGGAGTGACCGAACACGTTCAGCGGTCGTGGTGCCCGGGACCCCGGACAGAAGGGGTCGCGTGCTCAGGGTGCCGACGCGATCGACAATCTCATCCGGTTGACAGACCAGAGTGACCACGAATCCTGCGTTCTCTGCGATGTCTCGCGTGTCGGGGTTCAATAGCGATCCCCCGCCAAGTGCGATGACGGCCGAGGGCAGGGCCAACACGGATCTCACCACGTCCGCCTCGACCGCGCGGAATTTTGCCTCGCCAATCGACGTGAATGCCTCGGCTATCGTGGTTCCTAACTCCGCCTCGACGAGGTCGTCGGTGTCGATGAAGCTGAGGCCCATCTGACCGGCCAGCAAACGCCCGACCGTGCTTTTGCCCGTACCCATAAATCCGTTGAGTATGAGGTGAGTCACGAGAGGACCTCGGCCTCATACCGGCCTTGAATCTCGGCCATACTGTCGCCACCGAATTTTTCGAGGAAGGCGTCGGCCAGAACGATTGCAATCATGGCTTCGCCCACCACTCCGGCCGCGGGCACCGCGCAAATATCCGAGCGCTCGTATTTCGCGGTCGTGGCCTCGCCGGAGCTAAGGTCAACCGACTCGATGCCCTTTAGAAGGGTGGATATCGGCTTCATCGCCAGACGTACGACGACCGGCTGACCATTGGTTATGCCGCCCTCGAGACCTCCTGCATTGTTGGTGACCCGGCGTAGCCGGGCGGGATCTATGTGGGTCTTGTCCTCCTCGTCCGGGAAGATGGCATCATGGAGCCTACTTCCGGGAGTCCTAGCGCCTTCGAAGCCATTTCCGATCTCGACGGCTTTGATAGCCTGAATGCTCATGACCGCTTGCGCCAGACGCCCATCGAGCTTTCGATCCCACTGGACGTGACTTCCGAGACCCACGGGGACGTTGAAGGCCTCAATCGAGCAGATTCCGCCAACAGTATCACGAGAGCGACGCGCGTTGTCAATGCACTGGATAAAGTCTTGTTCCGCCGATTTATCACTCACTCGAACTTCGGAGCTCTCAACCCGCTCTCGAACCGTCGGGTCCGAAAGATCGCCCGGCTCGGCTTCAACCTCGCCGATGGCAATCACTTGACTGGCGACGAGGATACCGAATTCGTCGAGCAGCCTCCGGGCGATGGCTCCCACCGCTACTCGCATGGCAGTCTCTCGAGCACTAGCGCGCTCCAGAACCAGCCGCAAGTCATCGTGCCCGTACTTGACGGCTCCCGCCAGATCGGCATGTCCTGGCCGCGGAATCTTCATCACGGGGACTACCTTGTTCTCCCAGTTCTTCCAGTCCCGATTGTCGATACGAAGCGCGATCGGACCTCCCGTTGTCTTGCCATGGGCAACGCCGCCCAAAAACTGGATTGAATCCTTCTCGATTACCTGGCGTCCCGATCGCCCGTATCCTCCCTGACGACGCCGCAAATCGAGGTTGACGCTTTCTTCCGACAACTCGAGACCGGCCGGTACTCCATCCACGATTCCAGTCAATGCTGGTCCATGGGACTCACCCGCTGTCAAGAAGCGGAATACCGAACCGCTCATGAGCCATTGCCGATGGAGAAGTCCTTGCCCGGACGCTCAACCAGATATGTTCCGATCATGAGGCGACTTGGGCCGTGGCCGTGCTTGCGCTTCCGGCGGCCCGACGCATGGCCACTTCGTCAGGACGTGAGCCCGTCCACAGATAGAAGGAATCGGCTGCCTGAGCGATGAGAAATTCGAGGCCGTCTACCGTTGGACAGTGCGCTTTACGGGCATGACGGAGCAGCGCCGTGTCGAGCGGGCTGTATACCAAGTCGCAGACCGTGATCTGCGAATCGAGGTGCACGCCACGCGGGAGCGGAGAGTCGCTGATCTCCCCCATTCCAACCGAGGTAGTGTTGACCAGCACGCCCGCAACGTCAAGTGCAGCCTGAACCTCCCGAGCGTCGAGCGGAATCACGTGCGCACCCCGCCCAAACGCGCGAAAGGCTCGTTCTGGCGTGCGGTTGGCGATCACGACTGTCCATCCACGGGTCTGGAGCGAGGCGACGGTAGCCCGACTGGCCCCACCGGCTCCTAGAACCAGGGCGACGTCCCGTACACGGTTCTCGGCGATCAAGACCAACCTGTCGAACAACCTGCCGAATCCCGTTACGTCTGTGTTGTAGCCGATGAGCGAACGGCCAACATGTTTGACGGTATTGACTGCTCCGGTCTCGGCCGCAAGCGAGTCCAGCCGGTCGACGAGCGCAACCATCGCTTCCTTGTGCGGTATTGTCACGTTGAAGCCATCGTACCCAACCCGCATCGAGGCTATGGCCGCAGGCAGGTCGCGTGCGGTGACTCGAATTCCACTGTACGTGCCCCGTAGCGAGGCCGCGGCCAGCGCAGCCGTATGGATCCGTGGAGAGAGGCTGTGTCCCACAGGATCTCCGATGACCGCTAATCTGTAACGATGCGCTCTCATCGTTGCATTCCGCCGCTACTCAACTTCCACTCTCCCTCCAAGCTGTTTCAAAACGTTGGGGAAGGCCGGAAAGGAAACGGCGGCGACCTCGGCATCATCCACGACTGTCTCGCCACGGGCAGACAGTCCGGCGACGGCCAGCATCATCGCGAGCCTGTGGTCTTTGAGACTGCTGCAGGTGGTACCGCGAAGCGAGGTTGGTCCTGTCACCACGAACCCGTCGGGGAGCTCCCTGATATCAGATCCTAGCCGGCTTAGCTGTTCAACTACGGCGGCGATTCGGTCCGTCTCCTTGACCCGAAGCTCGGCCGCTCCGGTCACTTCGGAACTTCCTGGCGTAGCTGTGGCCAGAAGAGCGACGAGGGGAAGCTCGTCGACCAACGAGGGCACGTCTGGCCCGGTGAGTGTCACCGGATATGTAACAGGACCGCGCACCTCGACGTCGCCTACCGGCTCGCCTCCAGTCAGTCGCTCGTTGGTCACCCGTACAGCGCATCCCATCCGCTCCAGAACCTTGAGGAACCCAGTCCTGGTCGGATTGGTTCCGACTCCTCGAACCTCAACCGTTGTGCCCAGTAGTCCCGCGGCCGTAAACAGGAATGCCGCAGACGACATGTCTCCCGGAATCGTAATGTCGATTGCGCGTGGCCGTTGTCCACCTGTCACCGAGATCTTCAGAGCTTGGCCTGATGTGGCCGACACCTGGATACCAGCAGACCTCAACATCCTCTCGGTATGATCGCGTGACGGAATAGACTCCAGCACCGAGGTGGTACCTGTGGCGAAGAGGCCGGCCAGAAGAACGCAGCTCTTCACCTGAGCGCTGGCGACCGGCAGCTGATAGGAGATTCCCCGGAGCTGTCCCCCGGTAATGCGAAGAGGCAGGCGGCCCCTCTTGGCGTCGATCTCAGCACCCATCGCCGACAAAGGCTCGATGACTCTGGACATGGGCCGGCGTCGCAGAGACTCATCGCCGTCCATCCGCGATTCAAACGACTGTCCGGCCAGAATGCCCGCCATTAACCGTGTCGTGGTGCCGGAGTTACCGGCATCGAGCGTCCCTTCGGGGGTGCGAAGCTCTCCACCGTTGATCTCGAGGGTGCCGTTAGTCTGACTGATTTGTGCGCCCAAGGCCTCCACACATCGTCTTGTGGCCGCCACATCCTCGCCGGCGGGCAGGTTTTCGATATGGGAAGTGCCGCTGGCGATGGCAGCAACCATCAAGGACCGGTGGGCCACGGATTTATCCCCCGGTACTGTCGCGGTCCCTCCCACCTGGGAGCGGGACACTCGCCACTTCATGTCGTTGCCTCGGGTCGGGTTACGCGTGTTGTCGAGACCGCGGCACGTCCTGCGGTGAGGGCTCGCGCCAGACCGGGCGCGTCAGCTGTGTTCAGAAGGGCTTCCCATCCCTCGAGCGTGGCCATCAGCTCCCTAAGAGCGGCGAGAACATTGACGGAATTCACCTCGAATATCTCGGCCCACAAGAACTCGTTACTCCCAGCCAGCCGCGTCATGTCACGCAGGCCCTGCCCCGCGAGAGTAGATGTGCAGTCGGCGGCGAGTGTCGCGGCGAGCGCTGTCGACAGAAGCTGCGGCAAATGGCTCGTGCGGGCGAGGGTGGTGTCGTGTTGCTCGGCTGAGACCTGAATCGGAAGCGATCCGATGGCCCTCGCCAGATCGTCGATCACGTGTACAGATGCCGCGTCGGACCGTTCCGTCGGCACGACCGCGTAGGTGGCTCCGCGAAATATGTCTGGATCCGCGTGTTCGGGCCCACTCGTTTCCCGCCCTGCGATGGGATGTCCGCCCACTGCGCGCACCCTCGAAAGAGTGTTCATCTCGTCGATCACGGGACCCTTTACGCTTGCGACGTCAGTGATGAGCGAGCCTCGAGGCATCATGGCCGACACTCGCGGAAGCATAGATACGGTGGCTTGCAAGGGCATGGCGAGTATGGCCAGATCGACGTCACCTACTGCTTCCTCCAGCGAGGAGGACACTCTGGACACGAGCCCGCGGTCGAAAGCGGCGTGGGCATTGATCGGTTTAAGGTCGAATCCGGCCACCTCATAACCGGCCCGTACAAGTGCTCCACCGAGAGAGGCCCCGATCAGGCCGAGGCCGACGATACCGGTTCGCATGAGGCCGGCACTGAGCGGCCGATCGCCTTCGCGATCGCGCGCAGCTCGATCATGAGATCGTGGAATCGACTGATTTTGAGTGACTGTGCCCCGTCGGACAGTGCTTCCGCAGGCCGCGAATGCACTTCGACCAGCAAACCATCCGCCCCAGCCGCGACGGCGGCCCGGGCGACCGGGCCAACATAGCTCCACTTTCCGGTAGCTTGACTCGGATCGATCACGATTGGCAGGTGGGTGAGGTCCTTCAGTACTGGGACAGCACTAATATCCAATGTGTTGCGGGTCGCCGTTTCAAAGGTGCGGATGCCGCGTTCGCACAAGATGACGTTGGGATTGTTGTTGGCCAGGATGTACTCGGCCGCTTGTAAGAATTCCTCGAGGGTAGCGCTCATTCCTCGCTTGAGGAGAACGGGATGGCCGCTCCTGCCGGCGGCCTGCAGCAAAGCAAAGTTCTGCATGTTGCGAGTTCCGATCTGCAGAATGTCGACGTGACGGCAAACTAGGTCAACCTGATCCTCAGACAAGACCTCGGAGACGATTTGTAACCCTGTTTCCCGCCGGACCGCGTCCAGCATCTCGAGCCCACGTTTACCCAAACCCTGAAAGCTGTAGGGCGATGACCTTGGTTTGAAGGCGCCTCCCCGCAAGATCTGAACGCCTTCGGCCTTAACTTTGTGAGCTATCTCGAACAGGAGATCTTCTTTCTCGACGGCGCACGGGCCTGCCATCACCACGACTTCCTCAGTACCAAACGTGACGTCCCCTACCTGGATGAGGCTGTTGAGGGGGCTGAAGTCGCGGCTGGCCAGCTTGTAGGGCTTGGTGACGGGCACCATGTGGTCGACTCCTGGCAGATCAGCCAGCGGATGAAGCTGATCGGGACGACTATGCCCGATGACGCCGATAATTACCGTTTCCTCTCCTTGGGAGACATGGGCTCGGTAACCCATGTCGTGAACGTGAGAAATCACATTCTCGACATGCTGCTGGCTGGCGTTTCTCTGCATCACGATGATCATGTCTCTGCTCTCCACTGCTGCCATTATGTGCTCCATTGATAGTCGGCCGGGCTTAAGTAAACAAAAAACCAGAGACACTCATGTCTCTGGTTACGGGCAGAACGTGAGGTCCGAGCCTCAGATCGGGCTCGTCACGCCATGCCCACGCTCAGCCAATACCAATAGGTAGAATTCCGGCTCATCTTGGTGAAGTATACACCGGTCTGCAGGCCCAGCGGACATCAAGGATGCTCGAGCAGGCCGCTGCCAACATCTCGCTCTAGCAGAATCCCTCCCCGGGTCTGTCATTATTCCGCTAGCTTCGCGTAGACAGCTCGGTGTTTTCGAGGTCTGTGGCTACCGATCCCTACAAGTTGCCGTCAGGCCGCTGGATTGGGGTATAGTTCATTCAGAATAGGGCGGGTGGTCAGTGGGAGAGGAGCCGAGCATGCCGGAGAGAGCCCTTTGACGGAGACCACGAAGACACCAGTTGCTTCCCAAGCACCACCTCCACCGCCGCAGACTCCACGAGGGGCGAAGAAGTCGTGGCTCGGCCTGAGCGAGCTGGCGGTGCCCCTCGGCGCCATCCTGCTTGCATTGATTGTGGGCTTTGTCGTCATGGCCATCGCGCTCAAGAGCCTGACCCAGCCCCTTCAGGGGTATTGGGACTTGTTGGTTGGCGCCGTCGGCACCCCTTACGACATTCAGGAGACTCTCGTCTACTCGACCCCACTCATGTTCGCCGCGTTCGCGGTCGCCTTCGCCTTCCGGGGTGGGCTGTTCAACATCGGCGCCGAGGGTCAGTTATATGTCGGAGCCATAGCCTCAACATTCGTCGGATACACCTTGAACTGGCCGGGATGGATCCTACTGCCTGTCTGCATTGTCGTCGGAGCCGTAGCGGGCGGATTCTGGGGCCTGGTTCCCGGGCTGCTCAAAGCATACCGCGGCGCGCATGAAGTCATCACTACGATGATGCTCAATTACGTCGCGCTAAATCTCATGCACTATCTCCTCATCAACTCGATCACCGGCGCACCGGGGCCCATGCAGGGGCCACTGGCGGGAAATCCAACATCGCGAAACGTAAATGTTACGTTCCCGATCATTCTCCCCAGCTCGCTGGTCCCGGGAGCGCAGCTCAGTGTGGCGTTTCTGCTGGCCCTGTTTTGTGGCCTCGTGTTCTGGTTTATACTGTCCCGCACCACCTTGGGCTACGGGATTCGGGCCACCGGCTTTAACATCAAAGCAGCTCGATATGCCGGAATTAACGTCAACCGCACCATCGTGCTCACTCTGGTTATCTCCGGCGCCTTCGCCGGGCTAGCGGGGGTGTCATACGTGTTTGGCGTGGGCGGCAATCTCACGGATACGTTCGATAACTATACGTATGGGTTCGATGCCATCGCCGTAGCACTTCTAGGAAAGAACACCGCCCTGGGCGCGATCCTCGCCGCCATACTCTTTGGGGCGCTTGGCCACGGTCAGACTAATATGCAGGCCAGCGCCAATATTGACACTCATATTATTCAGATCATCGAGGGTCTGATCATCTTCTTCATCGGAGCCGAGGCGCTTGTCCGTCATCTAGGACTGCGGGGTTACAGCCTGACTCGATTTATCACCCCGAAGCCCGAAACCGACGTCCCGGCGGAGCGAGCGGGAATATGAACGTATCGAGCCAGCTGCTGGTCGTCGCCAGCGGATTCTGGAGTCTTGGGGTCTGGAATACGCTGCGACAGCCGCTTCTGTGGCAGACCACGCTGGCATTTTCGGCGCCCCTGATCTTGGCCGCGGTCGGCGGCACAATATCGGAGCGGTCGGGTGTGGTCAACGTGGCGATGGAAGGCATGATGTTGGTCGCCTGCTTCTTCAGCGCGTACACGGCGGACAAAGCAGCATCACTGCTTCATGTTTCACCGCCTCATCGCCGCTTTGATCGGAATCTTAGGGGCGGTAGTAGCGGGCAGCCTGATGGCCTGGCTCCATGCGTGGGCCTGCATCCGATATCAGGCTAATCAGGTGGTCAGCGGTATTGCCATCAACCTACTGGCGTTGGGCCTTACAAGCTACCTCTTTTACACGCTTTACGGGTCTCAAGGAACTCCAGCGAGTCTGGCTGGAATCCCCAACGTCAGCATTCCCGTCTTAAGCAACATTCAGTTTCTGGCTCTCGGGCCAATCCTGTTTCAGCTAAATCCTCTGGTATACGCGGCCTTCGCATCGGTGATTGCGGCGCACTTCTTCCTGTTCCGAACGACCCTGGGTCTTCGGATCAGGTCCGTGGGGGAGCATCCGCGGGCGTCTGATACTGCTGGTATCAACGTCCAACGACTGCGGTACATGGCAGTCATTATGTCGGGCGCTTTGTCGGGTCTCGCTGGTGCCTACCTCGCGCTCAATGGTCCGCACGGGCTGTTTAGCGACAACATGACGGGCGGCCGCGGCTTCATCGCCCTCGCGGCTATGATCGTGGGTAAATGGACACCTTTTGGCGCGATGGGTGCTTGTTTGCTGTTCGGCTTCGGACAGGCTCTGGCGATCACGCTTGCCGGCACCACAATCGGCACGTACGAAGTGTCTACGTATCTGGTGGCCATGCTGCCGTACCTGCTGACAATCGTGGCAGTCGCCGGCTTGATCGGGCGCTCGACTCCCCCTGCTGCCGACGGAATCCCGTACGATCCGGCTGAAAGTGCCTAGTTCAGCGGCGGCTTCCGTTCCGTCTATCGCAGCCCACGCCATCACCAAGCGCTTTGGATCGCTCGTCGCCAACGACCACGTCGACCTAGCCGCCTATCGAGGCGAGGTCTTGGCGCTCGTCGGCGAGAACGGGGCCGGCAAATCGACACTGATGAATGTACTTTCAGGTCTTCTCCAACCGGAAGAAGGGGAGATTCTGCTCGACGGTCGGCGGGTGCGGTTCTCGAGCCCACGCGGCTCGATAGCGGCAGGCATCGGCATGGTACACCAGCACTTCATGCTCATTCCCGTCTTTACCGTGGCGGAGAACGTGGTTCTCGGCCAGGAGCCCGACAGTCCCATCCTGTTCAATGCCAAGGAAGCGAAGCGTGAAGTTGCGCGCCTGTCGGAGCAGTATGGCCTGAAGCTGGATCCCAACGACCGTGTAGAGACTCTCCCCGTCGGGCTGCAGCAACGGGTCGAAATCCTCAAACTCTTGTATCGCGGTTCGGATATCTTGATTTTTGATGAGCCAACCGCGGTTCTCACACCCCAGGAAACCAACGAGCTTTTTGTGGTGCTGCGCGATCTGGCCAGTCAGGGCAAGACCATCATTTTCATCACGCACAAGCTCAAAGAAGTCATGGCTATTTCCGATCGCATCACCGTCCTTCGTCTGGGAAAGGTCGTGGGCAACTTGATCACTGCTGACACGAATCCGGCCGAGATTGCCAGGCTGATGATCGGACGCGACGTGCTGCCGAGCGTGCATAAGGACTCGCCTCATTTGGCAGGCCCGGTGATCGAAGTGCGTGACGTTCGCTGTCAGTCCGACCGCGAGATTGAGGCTTTGAGAGGCGTGAGCTTCGACGTCAAAGCAGGAGAAATTCTCGGTATCGCCGGCGTGGAGGGGAACGGGCAGTCGGAGCTGGTTGAGGTGCTGACTGGACTGCGGCCGCTTAGCTCGGGTCAGGTCCTGTTGTATCAGGATGGTTCGCGAGAGGTATCCCTCACCAACTTGACCCCAAGGAGGATCAAGCATCTCGGGGTTGGATATATCCCCGAGGACAGAAGGGCGCGCGGGTTAATTCTTCCTTACTCGGTCGCCGACAACCTGGTCTTTGGGGTCGAGGACAAGTCTCCGTTTTCGCATATGGGGGTGCTTGACACAAGTGCGGTAGCGAAGAACGCTCGGGATCTGATCCCGAAATACGACATTCGCCCACCACGAGCCGACGTACCTGTGGGAACACTGAGTGGGGGGAATCAGCAGAAAGTGGTGCTTGCGCGAGAGTTTTCTGAGAGGCCGAGATTCTTAATCGCCTCTCAGCCCACTCGTGGTCTTGACGTGGGCGCCGCGCAGTTCGTCCATGAGAGGCTGGTCGAGCAGCGAGACCAGGGGGCCGCGGTGCTTTTGGTGTCCGCGGAGATGGACGAGATCATGGAGTTGTCGGATAGGATCGCGGTGATCTACGAGGGCCAAATCATGGCCATCTACAACGCCGGCGAAGTAGATGAGAATCAACTGGGTCTGCTGATGACCGGTGGTGAGGAGAAGGCGAAGGAGCAGGCCATCGACCTGCACGCTCCGGCGCTCGACGCCGAACCCGAGTAGCCGTGCCTGCTGCTCCTCAGCAGCAAAGCGGCAGATACCGTCACACTACGCAATATGAAAAGGAGGACGGGCCAGACTGCCCGCCCTCCTTTTTTAGAGACGCTTTAGATGGGTTAGCTGATGCCCAGCTTGCAGGTGGGGTTGACCTTGATCTTGCCTGCCTTGATCTTGGTTTCCACGCTCTTGGCGTACTTGACGATGCTGGCCGGGACGTGGTGCATCTGCGCGGTAGCGAAGCCGGTGGCTCCGTTCTTGAGCGAGAAGACGTTGTTTCCGCCCTTGAACTTGCCTGTCGATACCCTCTGGATGGTCTGGTAGACGGCCTGGTCGACCTTCTTGAGGGCACTGGTGATCATGTACTTGCCCAGATAGTTCTGGTTGGCATCTACGCCGATACCCCAGACATGTCCTGCCTGTGCCGCCTGGAGGTAGCCCAGTCCAGCTCCACCGTCGACCTGGAAGAGGATGCCGGCGCCCTTGCTGATCTGCTGCTGGCCGATAGCCTTGGCGTTTTGGGTGTTCTGGAACGTACCGTCGTCGAAGTTGATCAGAACGTGAATCTTCTTGTCAACTGACTTGGCGCCTTCCTGATAGCCACAGTTGTAGGCGGTGACGGCCAGGAAGTTGGCTCCGGCGATCGACCCGATGGTGTTCTTCTTGTAGTTTGGAGCCAGGTGCTTCTTCTCCAGCAGTCCCGCTATAACGCCGACGAGATAGCCGGACTCCTCGGGCTTGAAGAAGAGATTGGCGACGTTCTTCAGGTTGACGTTGTTACCGCTCGAGTTGGCGGGTGCACCGTCGACGATGGCAAACTTCTCCTTCGGATACGCTTTGGCGACGTTGTATATCGCCTGCTCCATCAGGAACCCGACGGCGATGATGAGACTTTTCTTCTGTTTGGCGAAGGCGGTGAGATTCGGCTCGTAGTCAGCGGCCGTGTGCGACTGAAGGACCGAGCCTGAAACACCAAGCTTACTTACGGCCTTCGTGAGTCCTACATCGGCAAGGTGGTTGAACGACTTGTCGTTGAGACCGCCCTTGTCGGTGACCAGACCCACGGTGATTTTCTTGGCGGCATGCTTATGGGATAGCGTGCGGGCACTGATCGGGCCGGCCATCAGCAACGTCGAGCCGACGAGGCTGGCAGTTGCTACCGCAGCGATCGCAAGGCGAAACTTCTTCATACTTTCAGTACTCCTTAACTAAAATCGGCAATACGAATGAGATTGAGCTCGATGGTTCAGCGATCCTCGGGCGAGTTGCACCTCCTCTTCGTGTTGAGCTCAACTGTCGAACCCAATAACGAAGCTACGGCACTCAGACACGCGAACCACGAGTGCCGGTGGGTCCGCCACTATTCTTTGGCACGGACCCGATTTTGTCAACAGTCTCGGTCGGCATACATCTCATCATGCATGCCGGACCGTGAAAAATTGATGACAGAAGGTTAGCCGGCGACTTCCTTCAACTCTCTCACCAGATCGCGCTTGCTGTGGGTGTCATAGTGGAACAGCAACGCATTTATGATGGCGTGACGCGTAAAGTGCCGGGCTGTGTACAGGTCCCCAGCTCGAAGCACCGATGGAGCAACAGAATTGCAGGCGCAGCCGTCGTGTAAAATCCGGTCTCTGACGATATAGAGCTCGTCCAGACTCTCCTTGACTCTCTCCACTCGGAGAGAGTCCTGCTCCCTCCGGCAGATGAGCCTGGCAGCCAGATCGAGGCCATCCTCATGGCTCTCTAGATCGAATAGACAGTCGAGAACCGAAAGGAAGCTGCGTAGCTGAATCTCTCGTGGGCCGACCCGTGTGGTCTCGCCCCACTGCAAAATTGCCAGCATGATGCCTTTCTGCAGCGGAGTAGCGTGATTGTCGCCGAGAATCTGACTTGCTCGACGGAATGCATCCGAGGACTCCAACTGCACGGCGATGCCGGCGGTGATGGTCGGCCGGGCCGATGGGCCAGGACCATCGCCCCCAGATTTCCATTCATTCGTTCCTGCCGAGGTAAAGAAAAATGCACCCGCTTCGCCGGCCGAGAGAGCCTGTGTCCATGGATCGTCAGGCGGTGGGTCCAGGAACAGGCGGAGCACGTTCATCATCATGTGGTCAACCCAGCTTCGCCCTGACTGCTCGACACATCCCGGCCGAGCAAGGATCTGGCCACCAGCCCAGCACGGTACCCCACTTGACGCCTCGGTCTCCTCGATGTGGTCAATCTCACGGTTCTGCGACAGAGTCCAACCGGCAATGTCTAGATGCGCCTCCGGCTCAATACGTAGGCCGGGGACTTCGATAAGACACTGAAACAGTCGTACGTGAGGTTGCCGGACACGGGACGGACTTCGCTGGTATCGGCGGGCAACGCCGCGGTTCCCGTCACGTCTGTCTTCGATCGCTTTCATCACCGGATCATCCTTGCTTTGAAGAGCCTCTCGCCGAACAGGCAGTCAGCACCAGCTTCTGGTTCCACATATGGGGGGTGCTTCTCGATGCTCGTCGACTTCATACGCTAATCAACATGTGGGCAAGGACGAGGAAGCGCCATCGTCAAGATGTGCTACCAGGGGTTGGCAGGGTGCAGCAGTCAATCAGGCCAACCGAAGTGTTGGCAGGAATCGAGGTGGGCGCCGCTCTTGCGTCAGCTGCTCATAAGCGTACGCCAGCCGTATCAGTACCGGCTCGCTGTAGGCTCGACCCGTGAATGTGACGCCTACCGGGAGGTCGAAGCTGAAACCGGCAGGCACCGTGATTGCCGGGTATCCCGCCATCGCTGCCGGCTGGGAGCTTCCCCCACCGTAGTGATCCCCGTTTACGAGGTCGATAGTGAATGCGGGAGCGGCCGTGGGCATCACCATCGCATCTAGCCCGTGCTGGTCCATAATCCTGTCTATCCCTTCGGTTCGGGACAGACGCTTGTTCTCCGCGAGGGCGGCTACGTATGCAGAGTCGGTTAGCGGGCCCTTCTGCTCGGCCTGAATGAGGATCTCCTGTCCGAAGAACTTCAGCTCCTCGGCTGCGTGGCTCTCATTGAACGCGATGATGTCCGTCAATGTCCGGGGACTTTCGGACGGCTGTCTTCCCGTGAGGTAAAGATTCAAGTCAGCCTTGAATTCGTGCAACATCATCTCGAACTCGGTTTCACCCTTTTGCATCTCCTCGGCGGTTGCTATGTCCGCCGGATCGATGATGTCCGCTCCTCCCTCACGCAGGGCTTCTATGGCCCTCTCCACGACCGCGTCCGCTTTGCTGCTGTAGCCGAAGAAGACGTTACGCGGCACGCCGATACGCGCTCCCCTCAAGCCGGCTGGATCTAAAAACGTGGAGTAGCTACGGGATGCTCTCTGGACAGGCTGCCCCTCCACCGGATCCGCGGGGTCGGTGCCGGCGATGGCATCGAGGACGAGAGCGGCGTCGGAGACCGAGCGGGCGAACGGACCGACCGTATCTTGCGTATGGGAAATTGGGATCACGCCCGAGCGACTTGTCAGACCGACCGTTGGTTTGATCCCGACTACTCCGCAAAAGCCGCCGGGGCACAATATTGAGCCATCGGTTTCTGTTCCCAGCGAAGCGGTAGCCAAACCCGCGGCAATAGCCGCGGCCGAGCCGGAGCTCGAGCCGCAGGGAGAGCGGTCAAGCACATAGGGGTTGCGAGTCTGTCCGCCGCGGCCGCTCCAGCCACTCGAGGAGTGAGTCGAGCGGAAGTTCGCCCACTCGCTGAGATTTGTCTTTCCCAGCAAGACCGCTCCTGCCTGTCGCAGCCGGGATACGACGAACGCGTCTTTTTTAGGGCGGGACGCCACGAGTGCAAGGGAGCCCGCGGTCGTGGCCATCGTATCGAAAGTGTCGATGTTGTCCTTGATCAGGATGGGAATGCCGTGAAGAGGTCCGCGAATCTTTCCACGACGCCGCTCCTCGTCCAAACTCGCGGCGATGTCCATCACTGCGCGGTTGGTCTCTATGACCGAGCGCAATTCAGGCCCCGCACGATCGATGGACTCGATCGAGTCAAGGAAGGTCTGCGCTAATCCCTGTGCAGTAGCTTCTCCGGATGCCAGCATCGACTGGAGCCGGGTGATGGAGGCTTCGCGAAGGTCGGAAGGGATCAAAAGAGGATACTCCTATCTACCTGTAGTTGAACTATCAGGTCATTCGGGAGTGCGGCCAGGTCCTGAGGAGAGCCGCACTGCGTCCATTGTTTCAGGTGGGTAAGCCATCGGAGATCTGACCGTCGGGCAAAATCTATCGAGGCCCAAAAAGTTCACTTGTTTTTCATGAGATCGCGTCCATCCATCCATCAGCCTTGGTAAATGGATGGATGGATGGATGGAAAGGCTAGGGTTCCGCTCGCCATTGGATAATGGGGTCGTTATGTCAGAGGAAGAGCAGCAGTTTCACATCCGGCTAAGACGGGGCGACGTGGGTCGATACGTCCTCATGCCGGGCGATCCCGGTCGAGTGCCGTTGATCGCGCGCCATCTGGACAACGCCGAGCAGGTTGCGAGTAATCGCGAGTACCTCACGTATACGGGAATGCTGGATGCTGTTCCCGTTTCGGTGATGTCTACAGGAATCGGTGCGCCGTCGACGGCGATAGCCGCGGAGGAGCTGATCGCCATCGGAGTCGACACGCTGATTCGCGTAGGGACTGCCGGAAGCATTGCTAAAGATCTCCGAACGGGTGACCTCGTGGTCGCCCGGGCGGCGGTTCGCGACGAAGGCACGAGCAAAGCCTACGTGCCTCCGATTTTTCCCGCGATTGCCGATCACGATGTCGTTACTGCCTTGTCTCAGGCGGCACGAGCTTTGGGGAATAGCTTCCGAGCGGGCATTGTCCGGTCCGCGGATTCTTTTTACTCGGATGTTGCCCCAGGTACGATTCCTTACCACGAGTACCCGATGACGATCTGGCAGGAGTCCAGAGTGCTGTGCTCCGAGATGGAGTCGGCGGCCCTGTTCGTGGTCGCAACGCTTCGCGATGTGCGCGCCGGCGGTATTATGGCGGTGGTCAACGCCACTGAAGAAAAGGTCGATACCACCGAGGTCGTCAGTCTGTCGCTGGAGCCTCTGATAGAGACGGCCATTGACGGCGTCAGGCGCCTGATTAGAGCCGACGGAGCTTAATGAACCTCGCGATCGGCATTATCGGCCTGGAGAACACGGGCAAGACCGCCCTGTTCAGAGCGCTCACTCACGGGATCCAGTCATCCGGCCGGGGAAACATGGCGACGGTACCAGTGCCCGATGACCGTCTTGAGGTCCTCGCGAATATGGTTCACCCGAAGAAGATTGCGCCTACAGGAATCCAGGTGGTTGATGTCGGGGGTGTAAAGGGAGGCGCTGCCGAGAGCGGGGGGCTTGGCGCTCAGTTTCTCAGCAATCTCCAGGGCATCGATGCCCTGGCGGTGGTGGTGCGCTTTTACCAGCGTTCTGACCTCGGTTTTGGGCCAGAGGCAGCCACTCCGCTAGACGATCTCGAGAGTATCCTGCTGGAGTTGACACTTTCGGATTTGTCGCGTGTTCAGAAGAGGCTTGAACGGGCTACCAAGGCGGCCCGCAGCGGAGACCCGTCGGCCTTGCGCGAGGAAGACACTTTGCAAAAGCTGCAGCATGCTCTCGACGGAGGGATGCCGGCCCGGAGTGTCGAGCTTTCGCTGACCGAGCTGGAGGTGATTCGAGATCTCGGTCTATTGACCCTGAAGCCGATGATTTATGTGGCAAATGTGGCCGAGGATGACCTGGGACCAGCGCTGAGCGCGGGCATGGACGACCCGAACGGGGTGCGGCCACTACTTGAGCAGCTTGAAGCCGCGGCGGCTGACCGCCAAGCAGAGCTCGCCGTCGTGAGCGCTGACACCGAAGCCGAGCTTGGGGATCTCTCCGAAGTCGATGCTCGCGAGTATCTCGCAGCCATTGGCGTCACCGAAACGGGGTTGAATCGCTTTGTCCATACGGCGTATGGGCTACTCGGATGGCTGACGTTCTTTACTGCCGGAGAGCCGGAGGTAAAAGCCTGGACGGTTCGCAAAGGTGCTCACGCCCCTGAGGCCGCGGGCCGAATTCACAGTGACATCGAACGTGGCTTCATCCGGGCGGAGGTTACCAGTTGGGAGGATCTCATCCAAGCGGGATCCCCCGAGGCTGCCAAGCGCGCGGGTAAGACGCGCCTCGAAGGCAAGGAATACGTGATGCAAGAGGGTGACGTGGTGTACTTCCGGTTTAATGTGTAGACGGTGTGCGTGAGCAGAGTCAGCTGTTGGTACTGACTCCTTTCTCAGTCTCATTAGTCATCCGTTGGCTGGAGGCTGAGGTAATCCGTGATTCTTGTTCAGTCGCAGCCACCGATGATGAGACTCATGGGCGACCAAGCGGGATCCGTTAGCGGAGGAACTCCTCTCTGGTTGGGGCCTGCTTGAAGATGCCCCGAAGGGCTGTGGTGATAGTGCGGGCGCCCGGTTTCTTCACTCCCCGCATCGAAACGCATAGATGTTCAGCAGACAGTCTGACTCCCACTCCTTGAGAGTCCAGCCGCGTCCAGAGGTAGTCCGCCACGCTATTGGTGATGCGCTCCTGGGTCTGGAGCCCTGCTGCGAAGTGATCGACGGTCCTCGCCAGCTTTGACAATCCAACTATCTTGCTCTTCGGGATGTACGCCACCTTGGCGAGGCCGAAGAACGGAACGATGTGGTGCTCGCACAGAGAGAAAAAGGGAATCTCGTCCTCGACCACCATCTCGTCATACCCGTCCGTATTGTCAAAGAGGCTGAGGTCGAACGGCTTGGTTTGCGTTAGCTCGAGGTACATCTCGGCCACTCTCTCCGGCGTCTTGACGAGGTCGGGACGACGTGGGTCGTCTATGACCGAGAGAATGCGAGCCACGGCATCGCGGATTATGTCGTACCTCGACTGGTAGTCCTCATGGAGAAGCCGATCGGAATCGACTGGATCGTGAGCCTTTAGCATCTCAGCGCTCATGGCTCACGTGACCGTGGGTGGCTCGGAACCCGCCGGCATTGAGGACAGATACCGGATGGAAGTAGGCATAGACGCTCAACGATAGACAATTCGGTTACTTAGTAATCCCACCCCGACGATCTCGGTCTCCATCAAGTCCCCGTGCTCCAAGAACTCCTTGGGCTCTCGGGCGAAGCCCACCCCGCTGGGAGTCCCAGTGGCAATGACCATGCCCGGCAGCAGCGTCATGCCAAGAGACAGTTGGGAGACGATCTCGGCCACGGGAAAGATCATGTCTCGGGTAGTGGCTTCTTGTTTAATCTCTCCGTTGAGTCGTAGCCTGACCCCGAGACCCTGAGGATCCGGTATCTCGTCCTTAGTCACTATCCAGGGACCCATGGGACAGAAGGTGTCGAGGCTCTTGCCCTTGAAGAACTGTCCTCCCCAACCGGACTGGACGTCTCGCGCGGAGACGTCATTGATCACGGTATAGCCGAACACATAGTCAAGCCCCGATTCGATAGGTACGTTCAGGGCATGGCGTCCAATCACGACGCCGAGCTCGGCTTCCCAGTCAGGCTGTGACGTCGCGTTGGGGTCGACAACCACATCGTCGTGTGGGCCGATTATCGATGTCTGGGCTTTGGTGAACACAGTGGGCCGTTCGACGTCTCGGCCCAGTGCCCTTGCACTCTCGGCTGCGTGTTCCGGGTAGTTTCGGCCGATGGCCATCACGTTCCCCACGGGAGGATCTAGCGGCGCTTTTATCTCCATCTCTCGAAACGGCCGGCTGGCCGATGCGATCCGGCTCCGGCTATCCGGCTGAGCCAGCAGCTCTGCTACCGGCTCTAGGGTATCCGCCCCCGCTCGGATAACATCTAGGGCAGATCCCCTAAATGGATCGAGTTCGGCTCTGCGCATAAGGTCTTCAACATCGACCACGTGATCCTCATGCATAATCCCGAGGCGACGTACTCCGGCGCGGTTGTACATAAGGATACGCATAAAGTCTCACTCCTTCAGTAAGCTATGGGTCGGCGGAAGTCAACGCTCGACAAGCGGTCGCGGTTGTATGCTTCGCCGGCTTCGGACGGGAGCTCCTCGCCTTTCGTACCGTGAGCCGGGCGGCGTTTGAATGCAGCCTGTCTGCTTGATGTGCTCGCGGAGCCCTGTTGCCCGTCTACCAGTCCAGAGGCTCTACGAAGATATCTACTTCGCCGCCGCACGACAGCCCGACGTTCCAGGCCATCTCGTCTGAGATTCCGTAATGAAGGAGCTTTGGCCGGCCAGACTCCAGGACCGCCATCGCTTCCTCGAAGACGGCCGCTTCTAAACATCCGCCACTGACCGACCCAGCGATCTCGCCAGTCTTAGTCATTGCCATTTTGGCGCCGATTGGACGGGGAACTGATCCCGATGTCTTAATCACGGTCGCCAGTGCGATGTCCTTACCGCCCTCCCGGAGGCGCACGATATCGGGCAGAATATCTCTCACCAGCACTCCTTCATCTCTATTTTGTCGCATGATCGAGATGCAATGCCCAGACGCTATCCGGTTCTGCCCTCGGGGTGGCAAGATATATGAAAAGCGTCTATAGCGCTGAGCTCGAGAGGGCGTAGGAACCCTCGTCCTGGGCCAGGAAGTCCTCGATGGCCTCAACAATTCGGGGGGCAGCGTGGCCGTCGCCAAAAGGGCTAACCGGCCGGCTCATGCGGCCGTACTCCTCGTCGTCGTCGAGAAGCAAGCCAGCCTGGCTGACGATCAGATCCCGGTTGGTCCCGACCAGTCGGGCACATCCGGCATCTATGGCCTCCTGACGCTCAGTGTGATCTCGCATCACTAGGACCGGCTTTCCGAGTATGGGGGCCTCTTCCTGCACTCCGCCGGAGTCAGTAAGAGCGATGTAACACTGATCGAGCACCTGTACAAACTCGAGGTAGTCTAGCGGCTCGACCAGACGCACCCGATCGACGCCGCCGAGGATGTCGTACACCGGTTGCCGCACGTTGGGATTGGGATGGACGGGATACAAGACTTCGGCGTCGGGATGCTGCTCTACGATGTCTCTGATGGCACGGCAAATACGCTTCATGGGCTCCCCGAAGCTTTCCCGGCGATGAGCCGTGACCAGGATGAGCCTATTTCGAGACGCGGGTAGCCGCGGCAACCGCTCAAGCAGATAGTGTATGGCGTCGACGACGGTGTTGCCCGTGGTGTATATGCGGTCTGCGGGCACGGATTCGGCTCTTAGTGCGGCGGCAGCCCGGTCGGTAGGGGCGAAATGCAATGATGTGACCGCTCCGATCACCTTTCGGTTAGCCTCTTCCGGAAAGGGTTGGTACAGCTGACCCGTTCTGAGGCCGGCCTCTACGTGTCCTACCGGGATTTTTGCGTAATGAGATGCGACGGCGGCGGCCATTGCCGTAGTCGTGTCACCCTGCACGAGAACAAGATCCGGTTCGACATCTGCAAGCGTACGCGGCAACAGCTGAAACACGGCGGCCGCAACATCAGATGGACTCTGATTCGGCGCCATGACGTCAAGGTCGAAATCGGGTCGAACATCGAAGATGGGTAAGATCTGCTCGACCATTTCCCGATGCTGCCCTGTAAGACACACGACAGGTTCAAGCTGCTCGGATATTTTGAGGGCTCTGACCACCGGAGCCATTTTCACGGCTTCAGGACGTGTTCCAAACGTCAGTAGTACTCTTTGCATGTGCTTCCTAGTCTGGTCTATGCCGGAACGACACTGTCTATGTACGACATGGAGGAAGAGTGGAGTCGGTCGTGCACGCCACCGCTTGACCAGTTGGGGTTAATGTTTGACTCGTCGGACCGTTTGGGTAGGTCCAAACGGTAACGTGGCTTTCGATGAGGACCGCTTGCGCTCGGTAGCTTCTCAGATGGGCGAGCCACCAAGAGTCGACCGGTAGCGCGCGTTGACCATTGTACGTACATGTAATGTCACCAGACCCGCATCCCGCCTCGCCTGCGAACCAAGGTTTATCAAGGTTTGCCGACGACTCCCACCGCGCCGTGTCGTTCCACGGGGCATCGTTATACATGTGGATATCGTAAACGTCTACAGGGTACATCGAGACCCAGTAGTTTTGGGCTACCCGGTCTGTGGTCAACAGCCTTCCCGTATCAGCGAAGGTGTAGCGGAAGGCCGTCGAGGCCGAGCGCGCGGTCCGGTACAAATCGAGTAACCAGGGATGAATGATGTCACGATCCACGCAGTCGTTGCGCCCAGTTCCGGATCCATTGTCGCACGACTTGAACGTACCCAACCGCGAAGCGTCATGGAAGTATTGCTCAAGCTGATAGTAGGGCTCGGTCTGTAAGTCCATGACGACAACTGTAGAAGCATCAGTTGGATTGGCCGCGAGATGTTCGATGAAGTCGCGCACCGCGAGTAGATAGTTAGCCCGCATTTGGCGATGCTGACCATCAAGAGCCTCGGGGTGAAACTGCTTCAGCCACCCTGAACCCTGTGAGTAAGCAAGAAGGACGAGGTCGACCTTGATGTGCTGAGATGCAAACTGGCTTAAGGCTGAGTCCACGTTGGCTAAGGCTGCCGGGTTATACCCCGTGTACCCTGTGGTCGGATCCCACCGCATTAGCTCGTCGAGGCTCACCCACACTCGCATGAAGGAACCGATGTGGGTCGACCGGACGAATGCGAGATCGGACGCGAGCTGGTGGCTGGGAGACATTGAGAGCTGTTCGTTTGCATAACATGCCGCCTCGAGCCAGGTGAAGTCCGGACATTTGGTGAAGTAGTCCGTTGGGTCGTAGTAGTTAACTCCCGTATATGAAACCGGCAGCTTGGGAATGACCTTCTCGCCCTCCCGTCGGCTAACCAGCAGAAAGATTACCAAGCCGGCGGCCAGGAGTATGGCGACCGACGACAATGCGACCTTGGGAAATCTGCCCACGCCTAGGCGGAGCCGTTGCTAAGCCCGGTTGTGCGCTTCAGGTATAACTGCCGGGAAGCACGAAAGACGCCTTGGACCAAGTGGAAGTACAAGGCCGAGATACCAACGACAAAGATCAGCGAGGCTAGTAGGGCAAACTTACCGGCAGCGGACATCAGGATCAGCAGAAGCAAAAGCATGCCCACGGGTCTGACAAAGACTGAGGGATGCGTCCCGATGCGCTTATAGGCGTAGTACGCCGGAATGCCTCCAGTCACCAGTGCACCGATGGCGAAGCCCAGACCGGCGGCGTTGATGCCGTAAGCCGGGATCAATCCGAACCACATGATCAGGCTAACCGCGAGCCCGGCGAAGCTCGCCAGAGTGGGGATTCGAACGTACTCGGTGCTCGACAGCGCGTCGATAGATGGTCGGGAAATGTCGGTAAAAAACGCGCCGAGCATGATTAGCTGTGCTGCCAGCGCGGCTGCCGCAAAATCGGGCCGGAAAACAATGGACAAAATCAGCGATGCGTTGATGATCGCCAGGCCAAACGGCAGACCCAGTATGAACACGAGCCACTCGGTGGACTGCTGGAGGAGCGACTGCACTGACGCATGCTGTCCGGCGCCGTGCAGCCTTGCCATTGTGGCAAAGGTCACCAGGGAAATGGCTCGAGGTAGGAGCGGAAGAGGAGCCGTGATCGTCAGGGCGGCAGCGAACAGGCCAACGGACTGATGCGACAGAAAGAGACCGGCGATGGCAATGCCAAGCGACCAACGCCCGAGACTCGCTGCTGTTCCGCTGCCGTTTATTACGCAATACTTCAAGACGGCCATTCGGTCACAGCGGCGGCCCCAATCGAAGCCGTGAAGTACCGGGAGGAAGAAACGGAGGGCAATCAGGGCAAACAAGCCGTTGTTGATTACGAACGGCAGGAGAAGCCAGGGCGTCGCATTGAGGAAGATGATAGCGCCGAGAGCCACGAAGAAGGCCGCATCGGAAACCAGCTCGTTCGTCAAGTACGGTCGCACGCGCTGCACGCCGTAGTAAACGCTCTTGAAGTACAGGTACAGCGTGTAGGTGGGCACCAGAGCAGCTGCCAGGTAGACATACTCAGTTGTTATCTTCAAGGCGGCAGCCACAATAGGAGCGGCAATCGCGAGAGCTGCGCCGACCAGGACTGAGAAAGCAGCGCTTAGTACCAGCAGGAACTGAAAGACGCTTCTGGCCCTGACGCCTTGCTCGCCGCCCAGGGACTCAGCGATATACTTCGTGGCCGCACTGCTCATCGTTCCCGGGATCTGTCCGAGGAAGAGCGCCAGACTTAATGCGACGCTCAGCTCGCCGAGAGCCGGGCCCCCATACCGCCTGCCCACCAGGACATTGAAGCCAAACGGTACTAGACCCGACGAGACAAGCGCGACGATAGTTAGCGCGATGTTGAACACTACCGACCCGCTGAGAGGGCGCGACGAGTGGGAGTTCCGCCTGAGTGGAGGGGGCGGATGGTTTTTCGCTGGTCAGGATGAGCCTTTATCAGTTGTCAGTTGTCGATACACAGGCCGGTACGAGCACACGTACCCGCGTCAGGATGAAACTGGCTCTCCTCGCTCACCGACAGAGAGCCGTCACGGAGGTGCTTGCCGTGTTCTGTCCGAGACGCCAGAACAGTATGCTGGTGCTGCGGAGTCGCGGCACTATGCGATTCGGGCCATGGGCCACAATGGGGTCTCCTCTTAAAAGAGGTCGTACGATGAACGACGTTCAAAACTCAAAGCGCACCCTTCGTTGCGCCGCCAATTTCACGGCCCGAGGTTCGATAGATTGACCGATAAATGGGAAATACTCCAGGCATTGCGGCGAAGTCTTGTTGTCCGTCGCGGGCGACCACCCCATGATGATGAATTTGTCAGCTCGATGCTGGAGAACAGGCTCCCGCTGTTGTCATTCGGTCAAGTGATCGAATCAACGTCGGAGCGGGATGGGACTCATAGCCAGGATAGCTGGTTGCGCAGCCTCTTGCAGTCGGAATCGTTCAAAACAGCGTTGCAACAGGAGACAGAGCTCTACGAGCGAGTGCACCGACATTTTGTCGCCGTGGCGGAAGCGTGGAGATCGCATGGAGTCGAATGGATCTGCTTCAAGTCGGTCGGTATCGAACCGGCGTTTCCGTACACGAGTGATAATTTTGACATCCTCGTCCGACCCGCGGATTGTGACGGCGCCCGGAAGGATCTGTTGGATCTCGGATACGTCGAGCTGCGGAACGTCGAGGAGCCTCAGAAGTGGCTTTTTCGGCTTTTTGCCGGCGGTGATAGCCCATCGGCAATACACCTGCACACCCGAGTCGGCTGGGGTCAGGGTTTTATGATTGAGCCCGAGATATGGAGACGTCGCCGAATCTCCGAGGATGATCGATGGACGTGGGTGCCGGGGACCGAAGATTCACTCCTCATCAACATCGCGCACGCCGTCTTTGAGAACAAGGAGCTGACGCTCCACGACCTGATGAAGGTTCGGTACGCCGTCGAGCTAGGCGTTGATTGGGAGTACATCTACTTCGTGGCGGTCCAGAGAGGCTGGGTCAACGGCCTCAATGTTGGCCTGGCTACCTTGGCCCGCCTCGAGGAGCAGTTGTTCGAAAGTGTAAGCGTGCCAAGGCAACGCCACGACCGGCTACTACAGGACGTGCAGAACCAACGGGTTACGCGCAGGTACTGGCGGGACCTGGCGAGCAAGCCACCACTGCTACCCCACGAGCTGCCATTTGCGATGAGCAAACTCCTGTTCTTCGACAAGCTCTACGCCGACAAGCAGATTCCACTTGCAGAAAAGCCGCTCCTCACGGCTCTGGCTCTCGCCCGTGGATTCAAGGGACAAATCGGAGCCCACCCGCAAAACTCCGCACTCATCGCATTGAGCGGTATGGATGGAAGCGGGAAGACGGCTCAGGCACTCGCACTTGCCGACGCGTTCTCCATAGCTGAGCTGCGGGCTGAGGTCAGGTGGGCTCGATTCGGAGCAACTCCCCTGGTCTACGCCCTGAGCCGATTAGTTCGCTCGCGACGCGGAAGCCGGGTCGCAAAGGAAGTGGACACGGGCTACGGGCAAGGTGTTACGACGGAGGGGTTTGCCTCTGAAACTCTGGGCCGGCCTGAGCGCTGCAGACTACCTTCTGTGGCTTCTCCAGGTCCGATGGCGGCTACTGCGCGGTGAAATCGTCATTGCAGACCGCTATCTCTGTGATGTGGATGTAGAGCTGAGTCAGCGTTTGCACGAACATCCACTGTTCAGAACTGTGATCCTGAACGTGTTGAAGAGGGCAGCCGCAGACCCGCAGTCAGCTTTCTTGCTGCGAATCGACCCTCGTCTGGCCGCCTCACGCGCTGTTCCCGATGGGGGAGATATGGCCCTGTCCGACCAGATGCGACTCTACGACGCCCTGTCGGACCAGTATTCTCTTAAGATGCTGGACGCGGCAATGCCATTTGACAAGCTCTCGGCCGAACTGACCCGTGACGTTTTGCGGGTCTACCTGAATAACTACGGAATGGTAGGCAACCTGCTCTACTTCTCCAATCCCTGGCAGCTCAATCGGAGGGAGAAGCGACCAGGTACAACTGAGACACCGGATCGTTTTACCGAAGCCGCGGCACTTTGACGTTCTCCTCGCCGGAGGTTAAGAAAAACCGACTAGCTGAGCAATTTTCTCAACCAGTCGTTAACCTGTCTCTGAACTGATAACTGCCGGCACGTTGCTAGACTGCTTTCATGCAGTAATCGCCAAGCGGGGTCTTCTACAGCTATGACGTCTTCTACGACTACCACGATCGGTGTGTTGGCACCCGATATCGTCACACTGATTCCCTACAGTGCCGCTCGGCGTTTGCGAGCCATAGCGGTGGCGGCCACGCCCAAGGAAGTGACCGTGCTGCTACCTCCAGCCGAGGAAGAGGCGGCGGTTTCGGAGCTGCGAGCTCTGACCGGGCTGCGGGTGGCTTCGATTGAGACTCCGGCGGAGCGCATCGACACGCTGCTGGACCGGCTGGCCGGATCGCTGGAGTCGAACGACTTGTGGCTGCAGCGCCGGCACATCCAGGCGCTCAGCAGGCTGGTCGATCACAGCGTGAACATGGGCCAGGTCGAGCAGGTGCGATCGCTGGTTGACCGGGCCCTGGAGTTCGCGCCGTACTCGGCGGAGCTGTGGCTGATGAAGGCACGGGTATCGTCGCAGCGTACGGAGGTTGTCCGGGCGCTTACTATTGCGTCGGACATCGCGCCGAACGACCGGCGAGTGCTGCGGTGGACGCAGAGCCTGCAGGACCCGGAGCCGGACGAGCCGGCGGAGGGTTCTCCCGAGATACAGGCGGGACCGGACAAGGGATCGCGAACGCAGGAGCTGGATGCGTCGGCCGAGGTGGGCCTACCGCGGACCAAGCGGCGGACCCGGGCACGGGGCTGATGTCGGTACCGTCCGGCGTTGCCGAGGAAGCGCCGGCGCAGCCGTCTGCGGCTGACCGTAGAGCCAGAGCCTGGCGATACGGGAGCGGTGCCGCCGGTGGATGCGGTGGCGATCGACGCGGATGTCGCCGCCAGTGGATTCGCCGGGCCGGAGCCGTATGGTGACGAGTCGGCGGATGCGAAACGGGCATTTGAGGCGGCGGAACCGACCCCGAGCGAGGTGTCGCCCGAGGCCCCGGAGGCTTCGGGGGCCGGCGGAGCAGACTCGGAGCGGCTCGTTGGCGCGTCTGAAGCCGAGACGCCGGCGGGGACGGAGGTATCGGGGCCGGTCTCGACGGAGCACGCGGCGGAAGCGGCGGTCTCGCCGGAGACGTCTGAGGCAGGGGATGGGACGGAGGCGGCTCGTCGGAGCGTGGCCGATCAGGGATTGCCCGCCGACGCGGCGATTCAGGGCGATGCCGGACAGGGGTTGGCTGCCGACGCGGCGAATCAGGTCGAGGCCGGACAGGAGCGCCACCCGGATCAGGCGGGCCGGCGGTGGCCGATGAGCTGCCGCTGCAGGAGAAGTCCGCCGGCGGCCCGGCGATGGAGGACGGGGTAGCGGCGGCACCGGACGTGGAGGCTGGCGGGGAGACGGGCGCGGGACGAGCGGCGTCGACGCAGCGGGCTCACGTGGTGGAGGACGAGCTGCTGCAGTCGGGGTTGGAGCTGACGAAGATTCGCGACCTGGGCGATTTGATGGAGCGGACCGGGGAGCTGGTGGCGCGTCTGGCGGCGGCGGATAGCGCGACGGTGTTTTTCAAGGGTGAGAAATCGTGGGTGGGCTGGACCAGTGACGAGCACCTGGCGGCGCATTTGACGCGGGTGGTGCCGAAGCACGACCGGCTGGCGGCGCAGGTGATCAAGCAGGGTTTGCCGCTGGCTATTCCGGACACGTCCAGCCGGATGGAGGATGTGGGGCGGTTGGTCTGTGAGGCGGGGGTGCGGTCGTTCGCGCTGCTGCCGATCCGGACGGACGCGGAGGTTGGGGGGCTGATCTACCTGAATTACCGGACGGCGAATCGGGCGGATATGATCTTTGCCCCGGAGTTGGGGCGGCGGGTGGAGCTGGTCTTGACGTGCGCGGGGGTGGCGGCGGCGGCGATCCGGCAGAAGAACGCGGTGACGCTGCAGCCGGCGACGTTCGACGAGCTGACGGCGGCGTACAGTCTGGATCAATTCGAGCGGCTGCTGGGGATCGAGATCGACCGGGCCCGGCGCTACCGCTATTCGGTGGCGTTGCTGAGCTTCGACCTGGACGATTTCGCTCAGGTGAACGCGGTGTACGGCCGGGATGCCGGGGATCAGGTGCTGCGCGAGGTGTGCAGCCGGGTGCTGGGTCTGGGCCGGACCAGCGATGTGCTGGCGCGGCGGGGCGATGACGAGTTCCTGTTCATGCTGCCGCAGACGACGGGTAAGGGCGCGGAGATTCTGTCGCGCCGGATCCACGGGGCGCTGGAGGATCCGGTGATGGTGGGGGCGGAGCGGGTCAGCGTGTCGCTGAGCATCGGGCTGGCGTCGTATCCGGAGCGGGCGGACGACGCGCAGGGATTGATTCAGGCGGCGGAGATCGCGCTGTACGGGGCGAAGGCGCAGGGCAAGCACCGAACTCACGTGGCCGACACGTTGAGCTTGAGCAATTGAGTTTTGGAGGCTGGGGGATGCCGAGGTGAGGACGGATGACGTACGCGGTGCCGGTCCAAGCGATAGAAGGACCACTCCCAGTGTCGATTGATAAGGTGGTGATCCAGGGCGCGGAGTTTACGCGGGTGGGTGAGCGCTACCTCTTGCAGACGGAGGTGGAGCAGGCGCTGAGCCGGGTTACGGCGGGGCCGGCGCCACACGTGGAGCGTTTGACGACGCTGCTGGAGGATATCGTCAGCACGGCGGACGCGGTGGCGCTGGAGGTAGTGGAGGCGCAGGCGGCGGAGCGACGGCCGGCGCCACGGTATGAGCGTCGGGAGGAGCAGCGGACGGCGGAGGACCGGTCGTTCGAGGACCCGGCGCGGTCGCTGCTGCGGCAGGTGCGTGACGGGCTGAGGGAGCAGGTCTTGCTTATCGACACGTTCATGCAGCGGATTGAGGGTTAGGTGATGGAACAGGCACGCGGGACCGGGCAGAGGGCATCGCGAGCATAGCCGGACGTCGCCTCGTTCGTGGGATACGGAGGAGGTGACGCGTGGCGCGGCGGCGGAGCGGCGTGTTCCGAGGTACAAGCGGCCGTTTGACGTGATCCTCGGGGCGTTGCTGCTGGTGGTGTCGGCGCCGGTGTTTGGGCTGACGGCGCTGCTGGTCAAGGGGTCGTCGCGGGGGCCGGTGTTCTTCCGGCAGGAGCGTCTGGGCAAGGACGAGCGGCCGTTCCTGGTGTTCAAGTTCCGCACGATGTACGCGGACGTCGACTCGGCGCCGCACCGGGAGTATTTCAAGCGGTACCTGAAGGGCGAGACGGCGCCGGGGGTGGACGCGAACCTGTTCAAGCTCAGGCACGATCCGCGGATCACGCCGGTCGGCGGGGTGCTGCGGCGGTTGGGGCTGGACGAGCTGCCGCAGCTGCTCAACGTGATCCGGGGGGATATGAGCCTGGTGGGGCCGAGGCCTCCACTGGCGTACGAGGTGGAGCATTACACGCCGAGGCATCGCGGCCGGCTGCAGGTCAAGCCGGGGATCACCGGGCTGTGGCAGGTGCAGGGGCGGGATGTCGTGGACTTCGAGACCATGATCGACATGGATCTGGAGTATATCGAGCGGCAGTCCTTGCCGCTGGACTTTGGAATCGTTATAGCTACTGTGCCCGCGCTCTTGTGGGCATTCATCACTCATCGTTAAGCGGGAAAACGGACACACGGAAAGGCATATCCCTATGAATGAAGTACGGTTCGGCGTGATTGGAGCAGGCTATTGGGGTCCGCACCTGATCCGCAATCTCAGTGAGATCCCGGAGGCGCGGCTGACGGCGATCGCGGATCTTTCGGACGAGCGGCTGGAGGCGCTGCGGGCGCGGTATCCCTACGCGGTGCTGACGAAGGAGTACCGGGAGGTTCTGGAGAGCGACGTCGACGCGGTGGTGGTGGCGACGCCGGTGCGGACGCATCACGCGATGGCGCGCGAGGCGCTGATGGCGGGCAAGCACGTGCTGATCGAGAAGCCGATGACGTTGAACTCGGCCGAGGCTCGGGAGCTGGTGCGGCTGGCCGATGACAAGGGCCTCAGGTTGATGGTGGGACACACCTTCGAGTACAACCCGGCGGTCATCGCCTTGCGGGATATCGTCAAGCGAGGTGACGTGGGGCGGGTGCTCTACGTGGACGCGGCGCGGCTCAATCTGGGTCAGTACCGCAGTGACGTCAACGTGCTGTGGGATCTGGCGCCGCACGACATCTCGATCATGAACTACATCCTGGAGGCGGACCCGACGCACGTCAGCGCGCGGGGAAACGCCTGTATCCATCCGGGCACGCATGATGTGGCGTACTTGGAGCTGAAGTACCCGCAGGGCATTTTGGGCCATATACACGTGAGCTGGCTGGAGCCGTGCAAGGTGCGGCGGCTGACGGTGGTCGGCGACGAGAAGATGGTGGTCTACAACGACGTGTCGGCGGAGGAGAAGCTGCGTATCTACGACAAGGGCGTGATCAAGACGACGTCGTCGGGTGACTACGCGGACTTCCAGCTGAGCTACCACTATGGCGGGGTGAACATCCCGGCGGTGGCCAGTGGTGAGCCGCTGAAGCTGGAGCTGCTGCACTTCATTCAGTGCATCCATCAGGGGACGACTCCACGGAGCGATGGACGGTCGGGGCTCAGCGTGATCAAGGTGCTCGAGGCGGCGGATAAGTCGCTGAAGAACGGTGGGGCACGAGACTCCTTACGGGGTCTGGACACGTTTGAGTTCCTTCGGCCGGGGCGTGGGGCCGGCGCCGAGCACTTTGCGGCCGGCGTGATGGCTGAAGATTCGTAGGCGTTCGCGATCATGACGATTGAACAAGGAGCAGTAGACAGATGAGCACTAGTGACAGCATTGCCGAGAACCAGGAAGGGGACGACCGGGATACGGTTGATCCTCGGACCAGCAGGGGCGAGTTCCTCAAGTGGAGCGGGGTGGCGCTGAGCGGGCTGTACGTGGGTCCGAAGATCACGTCGTTCGCGATTTCGAAGACGGGGCAGGCAGGGTCGCCGGCGCCGTCGACGTCCAACCACTACAACTCGAGCTACAGCAGCAGCAGCAGCACGACGTATACGACGACCAGCACTACCACCAGCACGCCGTCGGTGCTTCCGGAGACCGGTGGCGGGGCGGGGCAGCATGGGATTCCGGCGAAGGCCTCGCGGCACGTGGACAATCAGGACTGGATACCGGCGGCCGGGGCTGGGGCGGCGGCGCTTGGCTGGTATATCCGCAAGCAGGCAAAGGCCCAGGAGCAGACTGAGGTGAGGGTAGATGACACTGACCAGGCGGACTGACGTCAAGATCTGGGAGATCGAGGGCGAGGGGGTGATGTACGACCCGACGTCGGGGATGGGCCACGTCCTCAACCCGACGGCGCTTCGGATATGGGCGCTGTGCGACGGCGAGCACAGCCCGGTGGACATCGAGAAGAAGCTGGCGCAGGACTTTCCGACGGCGGAGGACGCGATTCACGACGACGTGAGCAAGGCGATCCAGCAGTTCGTCGATTTGGGACTGGTGGAGGCGGCTTGAGGTTGGCGGAGTGGCGGCCTTGGTGATCGAGAGTCCGGCGGCGGAGTCGTACAGCCTGGCGGGGTTCGAGTTCGAGCTCGAGTGCTGCGAGTCGCGGATCGCGCGGCAGTTTCGGCGGACGTTCCTGCCGTTTGCCGGGGCGGAGGCCTCGGCGGCCCACCGGTACGTGGTGGACTCCGACGGCGAGCGGTTCAGGCTGTGGTTCGACGAGGAATCGGTGCGGGTCGACGCTTCGTGGGAGTGGCTGTACGCCTATCTGGAATGGCATGCCGTTCAGCGGGCGTTGGGCACGGCCGAGGGGTTTGTCGCGCTGCACGCGGCGGCGCTGTCGCGGAATGACGGGGCGCTGCTGCTCTCGGGTCCTTCGGGGGCGGGGAAGAGCACGTTGACGCTGGAGCTGCTGCGGTATGGCGGGTGGGGGTACATGTCGGACGAGGCGGTTCTGCTGACGGGTGAGGGGGTACGCGGGTTCCCGCGAGCGATCGTGCTCAAGGCGGATCCGGACGCCGGGCCCGACGGTGGAGACGGCGATCGCCGAGCGGCTGTATTGTCCTCCGTGGGAGGCCTCGGTGGAGGTGGTGACGGCGGCGGTGGCGCCTCGGGCGGTGGTGCTGCTGGCGGAGACGGGGAGGCCGACGATGCTGGAGCGGATGTCCGGGGCTCAGGCGTTTCCGCATCTATTGGAGCAAGCGTTCGCGTCTAGACGAGAACCCGGTTGTAGCCGAGGCGATTGCCGGGCTATTGCAGCGGACTCCGGTGTACTCGCTGTCGGTTGACCGGGTAGAGGACGCGGCCGAGCTGCTTATTGCATTGTTCGATTCGCCGGGGTTACGTTAGGGGACCGATGGCGATCACGGCGTCCGAGAAGGTCCTGCTACGTGCGTGTGCCGGCGATGGCGGCGGCATAGACGAGACTAACTGGCTCGACGTGCTGTTGCTGGCCGACCGGCACGAGGTCACGCCGCTGGTGATCGCCACGCTTCTCGAGGAGCCGGGACGGGTGGAGGACGTGCTCGGAGGGGACGTCCTCGAGCTGTTGCGGCGGCTGCACGCGGCCAACGTGATTCAGCACCGTCTGACGCTGGGCGAGCTGGGGACGGTGTGGGATGCGCTGTCGGGAATAGACTGTCTCGCTCTTAAGGGGCCGGCCCTGGCCGAGCGGTGCTACCCGGCGGGGGCACGTCTGTGTCGGGACATCGATATCGCGGTGCACGCGGACGAGTACGAGCTGGCTCGTGAGCGTCTGATGGGGCTGGGCTATGGTCCTGTGGACGAGTACGACGAGAGGCTGCAGCGTCTGACCGGCCGGGACATGGCGTTCCGCCGCGCAGACGGCAGCGGTGTTTCCTGGTCGGTTGAGCTGCACTGGATGCTCGCAGAGCGGGGATCGGCCAGCCTGGACGAGCTGAAGATCTGGCGGCAGTCATCTCTTATCGACGTTGAGGGACGGCACGTGAGATGTCCAGGCCTCGAGGACACCATGCTGCTACTCGCGGTTAACTTGCGCAAGCATCGGTTTGCCCGGCTGAAGAACCTGTGCGATCTCGATCACGTCGTTGGGAAATTCCGTGGCGAGATCGATTGGGATGCGCTCCACCGTAACGCCCACGCTGCGAGTGTCTGCGTCGTCCTGCATCGTGCCCTCGAGCTGAGCCATGAACTTTTGGGAACAGACACCGAAGGACTCCCGATCTGCACACGCGGCAAGGGTCCACGGCACTGGACGGTGAAGAAGCTGGCCACCGCCGACACCGTTCTGTCGGATGGCAGAGTCTCAGAGCCGCACGACCAAGCGGCCGGAATACTTCCGTTCGTCGCGGTGGATCACTTATCGACTACGGCATCGCTGGCAGCTCGCAGGCTGGCGCTTACCCCCGAGCTGGCGTCATACCACGCGGGTCGCCTAGGCGTGTACCAAACGAGACGACAGTACCTTCTCGATACGACCCGACGAATAACTCGGGCGGGACTGTTGCTCGCATCCGAGCAGTTTCGCCACCGACCGGATCCAGAGCCCTTGCCGGGATCGTCCCATCCCGCTATCACAAAGAATAGGGACGCGGCTTCACGCCGAATCTCGGCGTGATGAAGTAGCACTGTCACATAGAAAGGCACCTCAATGACAACCGCTTCACTTGAAATCCCCTTTGTCGATCTCCGACGGCAGCATCAGCATGTAAGTGATGCCACGATGGAGGCCTTCAGCGATATTCTCGACGGCATGCACCTCTTCCTGGGTCCCAATGTGCAGGAGTTTGAACGGGAGTACGCGGAATATCTAGGTGCCAAGCACGCAGTGGGCGTCGCGGACGGAACCACCGCTCTGCACCTCGCCCTTCTCGCCTGTGGGGTCGGTCCAGGAGACGAGGTTATCACGGCGTCCCACACGTTCTTCGCGAGTGCGGAGGCGATCGTTCTGGCCGGCGCGACTCCCGTTTTTGTCGATATCGATCCTACGACGTACACGATGGACGTCGAGGCCGCCTCCCGAGCTATCACGCCGCGAACACGTGCCTTGTTGCCCGTCCATCTGTATGGGCGGCTTGCTGACATGAACGGCTTGCTGGCGCTCGCCAGGACTCATAATCTACGTGTCGTGGAGGACGCTTGCCAGGCCCACGGCGCGCGTAGGGACGGCAAAGCGGCCGGCACGTTCGGTGACGCCGGATGCTTCAGCTTCTACTACTCTAAGAATCTGGGCGCTTACGGCGAGGCCGGCGGCGTGGTTACCAATGACGACCGGGTAGCGGAGCGTGTGCGCGTGCTGCGGGACCACGGGTCGGCTCGGCGATATCACCACGACCTGGTAGGCGTCAACGGACGACTTGACGAGTTGCAAGCAGCCGTCCTACGTCTCAAACTGCCATACCTGGACGAGTGGAACGACAAGCGCCGCAACCATGCGCGCCAGTACAATGGCAGGCTGGCCGATCTTCCGGTCCATATACCGGAACCCGGCTCGGATGATCATGTGTTCCACCTTTACGTTATTCGAACTTCTAGTAGGGACGAGCTGCAGGCCCACCTCAAGTCACGCGGGATCCATACCGGCATCCATTATCCGATTCCGTGTCACCTGCAGCCGGCAACTAGGGCATTCGGCACAGGCGAGGGCTCTCTTCCATTGACGGAGCAGATTTGCGCCGAGATTCTCTCGCTGCCCATGTTCCCGGACCTCACACCCGACGAGATCGATCGGGTTGCAGACGCAATCGAGGATTTCTTCAGTGACCAGGTGAACTAGGGTAGATGGAACTCTCTGACTACTGGCGACTGATCAGAAAGTGGTCGCTGCTGATCATTGCCGGAACAGTGCTCGCGGGCCTAGTAGGTCTGGCCATCGAGAAGAAGAGCTCGAGCGCCGGCCAAACCCTGTATCGCGGCACCTCGACGGTTCTGATCAATTACATCACGCCCCCAGGATTCCCCTACATTTCGACGCTGTCGACGCACACCGAAGCCACGTCTCTGAGTGAGAAGGTCAACGACCCCGCAGCGCTCAACCGGTTGCCCGCGACGATCAAGCGGTCGCTTATCAAGAATATTTCCGGCGCGGTCGACGCAAATACACCGCTTGTCAAAATCTCTGCCATAGCCCCAGAGCCGACGGCGGCGCGCGGGGCGGCCATAACCGTGGCGAACTACCTCGGTTCCTTAGAGAACGAGAAAGTGAGGCGCGAAGGACTGGCTGCCCATCGACAGGCCGTGAAGGCCGCCGCCTCGGCCCAGAAAGCCTACTCCGCAGCACAGTCATATTACTACTCGGTCTGCGGCTGCACCAGTGCGAACCCCGTGCGCCAGGTCAGCCGCAACAAGCTCTATCATCTGAACACGCGGGTGAATATCCTCCAGCAACAGTGGACTCAGGCGCTTAGCGCTGCCAACGGGGTCTCCGTGAGTGGTCTAGGTTCGACGACGATCAGCCCGGCGACCGTTCACGTGGTCGTACCAAAGAAGTCATCGATGCTCAAGACCTTGTTGCCGGCCGTAATCCTGGGGTTCGTCCTCAGCCTCGGTCTCGCTGCCCTCCTCGACTACGGCCAGACGAATCCGCTGCCACTCGTGCCCCAGATCGGCGGCTCGTCACCACGACGACGGCAGAACAAACTGATGGTGCCTGTGCTCGGTACGCTTCCTGCGGCGCATCTCCAGCTCCAGAAAACAAGGGGTGGTGACGGGCTCAGCGAGTCCGCTGTTCGTGCGCGGATTCTGTCATTGCTGGCGCAGTCCGGCCGAGAGACAAGCGAGATCGTCATGCGATTGGTGTCCGCTAAGAACCGCGCGATCTATGTGACAAGTCCGACCCAAAGAGTGCCCAAAGCGCAAACGACGCTGAGCGTGGCTGCAGCGTTGGCTAAGAGGGGCCTGCGGGTGGCCGTGGTCGACTCAGATCCGGTAGGTGGGCTCACGGCGTTCCTCGGGCTCTCAGGCAAGCCCGGCCTCGGCGATTATCTCGCCTACCCCGACATGTCGCTCACCCAATTGCTGCAGCCGGTGGATATGGATGACGCTCCGGGCACATTGCTTGTTCTTCCGCTGGGCACCGTTCAGTCGACCGTGACCGGCCCGCAGCCGTCACTTGTTGAAGAACCTGGAATTCACGCTGACCAGCAGCCCGTTTCCAAAGTAAACGACGTTCAGGTGAATGCATGGAACTCGGGTATCGCGGACATTGGCAGCGACGTGGACGTCGTTTTGGTTAACGGTGTCGCGGCGCTTGATGCCCCGAACGAGGTCTCCTTGGCTGCGAGTCTCGGAGGCACTTTACTCGTTATCCGCAAGGATCATGCGGATGAACAGCTGACGAAAACCTACGACCTGCTCCGAGAACACAACGTTAGAGTTCTCGGGGTAATCATTAATCCAGGCGATCGAGCCTTGACGCGCCAGACCGGACTGGACACGCATACGGGTGGCGGGGCAGCTTCTGCGCCGGCTGTAGATCCCGGAGCCGAGTGGCAAGAAAGTCGATAGCAAAGTGATAGCGGACCTCCGGACCTGGGAGGCTCTTCCCCGCTCGCGCATCGTGCTAGCGGTGGGTGGGTTAGGAGCAGTGGAGCTGCTCGTAGCTCTCTTGCTGTACGCGAATCTGACGCTGTACTTCCTGGCCGTCCTAGCCGCGGCGGCTATGATTTACCTCGTGCTGCGACATCCGACCGCCATCGCCTACGTGGCCATCGGCTGGTTGGTTCTGGAGAAAGGGATCGGGCAGCACTTCTCAACTTCGACCGATAATCTCATCTCCAACGGCGGCGATGGACTCCTCGTCGTGGCCCTGTTCTGGACGGTGGTCATGAACCTGGTCCGTCGTCGCACTCCCGTCTTCACGCTGAGCTTCGTAGGGATTCCGTTGGTCGCTTTCACGATTCTCAGCATAGTGTCAACCTTGATGAACGGAGTTCCGCTTCGCATAGCCGGGCTCGGCATCCTCTCCACGCTGCACGCTGTGATCATCTTTCTCGTAATCATCAATATTGGCATAAGCGCGCCAGACGTTTACCGTTTCGTCTACGTGGTCGTCGGTGTCATGTCAGTCGCCGCGCTGATCGGTGTTATGCAAGCCATTCCGCACAGCCCCGCCTGGGTCCTTGGTGGGAGTAGGCTGTCGACCGCCTCCGGCATCATGCGCGTAACCGGTCCATTCGACCACCCCAACAGCATGGGCGACTATCTGGCCATGACCGTCCCTCTGGGAATAACGCTTTTGGCCATGGGGAAGGTTGGACGACGAATGCACGTTGTCTTGCTAGTGGGTACGACCCTCATGCTCGCCGCATTACTGCTGACCTTTGCCCGGGAGGGCTGGATTGCTATTCCAGTGGGACTGCTATTCCTTGGCTTGACCGTGGATCGGAAGCTTGCTCATGTATTCATTACGCACGTACTCCCACCTCTAGTTGTAATGGCCGTGGTGTTTGCGCCCTTTTCCAGCCGGCTTGCTGAGATCGGAAAGGGCAACCTGCGGCTGCAATTGTTACAGCTTAGTCTGCCGCTCATAGAGTCGCACTTGCTCTTCGGTGTTGGTCCCGGCAGATTTGGGGGCCACGTCGCTTTGATTACCCACACGCCCTTGTACGCGCAATATCACCTTACGGACCTCTTCTATGGAACAGGCAATCAGATCGACATGTACTGGACTCACCTCCTTGCCGAGTCCGGCGTCCTCGGTACCGCTGCGTTCCTGGCGATGATCATAGGCTGCTTCGTAGTGGGGCGTAAAGCGTATCGAGCCGCGCGGGCCCCTCGACGACGCGCCGTTCTCCTTGGTCTACTGTTCGTCATTCCGGTGACCGTGTTTGTGTCTTTGGTGTCCCCCACACTGGAGGCTGCGCCTGGGGCAACTCTTTTCTGGGCGTACATGGGCATGCTCACCGTGCTTGCACTCAGCCCCGAGTCACTGCCGAACGCGGGAGAGGCACGTGTCTGATTCTCGCGTCCGACTAGCGGTGATCTCAGAGGATCTGGCCCTGCCCACCGACGAGGGCCTCAAGAAGTTCGTCCATTCGATCACTGCTCCCTTGCAGGAGATGACTAACCTCCTCTTGGTTTCGACGGCGCCTGAGGGCCCACTTCCTGAACATATCCACTACAGTCGAGCCAACCGCCTGATGATCGGGCGCGAGCTGTCGCGCACTCTCAGATCCTTCCGGCCCCAAGCCATCCTGTACGTGCCCCGCGCGGCGGCTACTAGAAACGCCTTCGTCAGATCGGTGATGCTGCGACGTTATGCGCCAGAGGCCCGAATCGCGATGGTTTCACTACAGCCCCGGCACTATTCCGGGCTCTCTTGTTTCGTGCTCCGCCGGGTCCACCCCGATTTGACGGTCGCTCAAAGTGTTGAGATAAGAGACAGCCTCCGTGCCATCGGCATCCCAGCGGCAGCGGTCCCGTCAGGAGTCGACAAGACGATTTTTCGGCCGATATCGTCTGATCAGCGTGCTCAGCTACGCGCCAAATACGATGTCCCAAATGATCGGTTTGTGGTGCTCCATGTTGGACATTTCACGCGGGAGCGCAACATTCTGCTGCTGCCTCGGCTTCGTGACGAGCTGGATTGCGAGACGATAATGGTGGGTAGCACGTCGACCGAGGCCCAGGCAGACGTCAAGTCTACACTCATTGGCAGTGGCGTACGTGTGATCGACACATTTGTCAGAAACGTCGCCGAGCTGTATCAGCTGGCGGACTGCTATGTTTTTCCGGTCCGGGTGTCTCATGGAGCGATAGAGATGCCGCTCTCAGTACTGGAAGCCATGGCCTGCGGTATACCAGTGGTCAGCACTCCATTCGGGTCTTTACCGGCGTGGATACCTGCTGGTCCCGGTCTCACCTATGTGGAGTCGGACGATGAGTTGGTAGCTGGAGTCGCATCTGCGAGGGAAGGCCACATGGAATCGGATGCTGCTGAAATATCTGAACGCATGGTTCCTTTCGCTTGGGCCAGCATCGCGACGTCGCTGCTTGACTTTCTCGATATAGGGAGACGATCTGACGTTGAGGCGTCTCGTCTTAGCGCCGGCATTGCCTGACCGCAGCGCTCAAATGACAGATGACGTGCGTGTTGCAGCGATATCGGCTTTTACCACAGAGGCAAGCAGGGGATCCGATGTTTGCGCCTCGTCCGACGAGGGGAGCGATGCGGCCTGAAATGACTCGCCCTTTGCGGATACTAACCTTCACCAATATGTACCCGACGGAGAAGAACCCGCAGTTCGGCATCTTCGTGAAGGAGCAGGTCGAGTCTATCCGGAGGCTTGGCCATGTAGTCGACGTGATGTTCGTCAACGGTCGAGAGGGGAGGTTCAGGCACAAAGGATATGTGTTGGGGCCGATGCAATTGTGGGCCGCCTTGGCGCGGGGCAAGTACGACGTAATCCACGCACATTATGTTCTTTCCGGTGTCATTGCCAGAGCTCAGTGGACGTGCCCGCTTGTGCTCACCCACCATGGAGTCGAGCTGCGTGAACCGCTGCAGGGACGCCTGTGTCGTTGGACGCGATCCTGGCCGGATGAGCTCATCGTGGTCTCAAATTGGATGCTGAGCGACCTCGGCGCCCCGACCGCTCACGTCATTCCCTGCGGGGTGAATCTGGATCTCTTTCGGCCGGCAGATAAGATGGAGGCACGCCGTCAGTTGGGGCTCGACGCCGAACGTCGCTACGTATTGTTCGCGGGAAACTCCTGGGATCCTGTAAAACGGTACCCACTGGTTGAGCAAGCGGTGCGGACCATGCGGCTGGCGTCTCACGATGTGGAACTGCTAACCGTAGAGGGACAGCCGCATGATCGCATCCCTCTTTTTATGAACGCAGCCGACGTTTTTGCGATGACGTCGCTCGTTGAAGGCTCGGCGCAGGTCGTCAAAGAGGCAATGGCTTGCAATCTTCCCATCGTTGCCACCGATGCTGGGGACAACTGGGACGTGTTGGGTGATACGGCCGGATGTTATCGGACGAGCGCAGATCCCGTCGAGATTGCGACTCGACTGGAGACCGCGATCAGTCCACCACGTCGGACTGTTGGACGTGATAGAGTAATGCGCTTCGGTCTAGAGATGACGGCGAAATCCGTCGTTTCAGTGTACGAGCAGGCGGCTTCAATCCGGCCTACCTACGTAACAGGCAAGTCATTGACACACAAGTACCATAGCGGGAGTAGTGCAATCGGCTCATCAAAAAGGTGAAAGTGATTGCATGATTATCCAATCTGAACAGCTGAAATCGGCCGGAGAGGAACTCTGGCCAGTCATCGTCGATCCCACCAAAGACGAGCGCTGGGATCAATTGGTGGAGGGCCACCCGCATCGTCTCGTTTTTCACACCTCAGCGTGGGCTAAGGTACTGATCGAGACATATGGGTATTCGGCACGTTATCACGCCTTGCAGGACGCAAACGGCACCCTGCGAGCCGGCTGGCCCGTAATGGTCGTCAAGAGCCGGCTCACAGGTCGGCGCTTGGTTTCGCTGCCCTTCTGCGACGAATGCCATCCTCTGGTGCGGTCGACAGAAGAAGGTGAAGTTCTGTTATCCAGCTTGGTTGCCGACTTGCAGCGGTTGCGATGTGGTCGTCTGGAAGTGCGGGGATGGCCAGACGATAGCGTGGCCCCGGCCCAGCTCGTGCGGTCTCCGAACTACTACCGTCACCGCATCGACCTGTCGGGAGGTATTGATGCGGTGTTCAGACGTGCGAGCACCAACATGCGGCGCTCCGTTCGTCGGGCAGAGCGAGAGGGCGTCAGCATCCGCCAGGCTGAAGGCGACCGCGACCTTATGACGTTTTACCAGCTCAACCTTAAGCTGCGCCGTCGGCACGGCATGCTGCCACAGCCCTATTCTTTCTTCCAGTCCATCCACCGCAACCTCCTGTCCACCGGTCGTGGCTACATCTTGCTTGCTGAGATACGAGGAATGCCGATTGCGGGCGTGATGTGCTTGCGACACAATGGCACGTCTATCGACAAGTTCGCGGTATCGGACGACGCCTATTGGGAATACCGAGGTAACCATCTTGCGCTGTGGAGAAGCTTGGAGATGGAGACTGAACGAGGCGCCCACGCTTTCGATCTGGGGCGTAGCGACGCGAATGCCGAAGGACTTCGACGATTCAAGGAAGGGTGGGGCGGTGTCCGGTCAGATCTCCCGTACTTTTACTTTCCGCAGCCCGCTGGGTTGAGCGTCGGCGATCCGTCAGGCAAGAAGAAACGCCTTCTGGAGCTTTTTGCCGACAAGGCGCCCGATGCTGCCTTCGTCGCCGCGGGCCGCATGGTGTACCGCCATCTTGGATAGGCGTAGACAGCGCACTATTTGATGAAACGAAAACAGCGCATCGCAATCGTTCGGCACGGGATTTATCCGGAGCAGCCTCACCTCCGGCGCGACGCTCTCACTTTGCGCGATGCCGGCTTCGAAGTAGACATCATTTGCGACTCGGAGCCGGGCCGTCCCCATTTTGAACGGCTAGACGGCGTCACAGTTATGCGAGTGCCATTGCAGCACAAGCGCAGTGGCACGCTCCGTTACCTCTTCGAGTATGCGGCGATGCCCGTGCTATCCGCCGGAGCTCTTACCATTGGCTCGTTGAGGGGCCGATATGACTTTGTAGAGATCGACACGATGCCTGACTGGCTACTGGCGGCGGCGATCGTTCCAAAGCTGCTTGGCGCCAAGGTGGTCTTGTACATGTTCGAGAACATGGCCGAACTTCTAGCCACCGATAATGACCTACCTCATTCCCATCCTCTGGTCCACTTTCTGGACTGGATCGAGAAGACATGCGCTGGCGCCGCGGACAGAGTCATGACCCCGTATGAAAAGGCCCGTAGTCGCCTGATCGAGGCTGGTATACCTCCCGACAAGATCCAGTTCATTGCGAACGGTCCTGACGAAGACGAGTTTCTCTCCAAGATCGACGATGTTGAGAGAACGCGTATGCTGGTCCGAACTGACGGGTTCCGCTTGGTGACGCACGGGTCCCTACTGGAGCGGTATGGTATACAGACGCTGATCGAGGCCATCGCCTCTCTGCGAGGCCGCATTCCGGGCTTGCGCCTAGACGTCGTGGGGTTCGGGGAGTATGAGGACGAGCTGAGGGCTCTGACGTCGAGGCTCGCTCTCGACGATATCGTTACCTTTGTGGGCATCGTGCCTTTTACCGACATGGCTGCGGCACTGTTGAAGGCCGATCTCGGTGTCGTACCCTACTGGCTGGATGGCATGCCCAACAAGCTCATGGAATATCTTCTTCTTGGCATTCCAGCTATCGTGTCGGATTTTCCGACCATGCGGCTGTACTTCGGGGACGACGCCATTCGTTACGTACCGGCTGAGCGGGTCGATGCACTTGCGAAAGCGATCGAGGACCTGTATGCTCATCCCGAAAAGCGTCAAGCGCTGGCAGTCAACGGGATGAAGCAGTATCGCGACAAGCTTGCATGGTCGAAGGCGAAGTGGAAGTATCTTGGAGTCTACGGAGTCGAGCCTCCAGCAGAGGAAGTCGAGCCGACGAGACGGAACAGAAACTGGATTTCCTTCGTACTGGGGCAGTCGCGCGGCCCTCGGAATGCCATAACTCGCTTGCCGACGATCGTGGGAAGGTTTGGCGTAACTCCCGACAAGAGCGAGCACAACCTTGATAAGCTGCTCGAGGTCACCGACAAGTACTCCGTCAACCCGACACTGCCCGTAACGGCGGCCACCGCCCGGAGACACCCTGATGTAGTGCGGCGACTAGAGGATCGTGGAGTGGAAATTGCCGCCCATGGCCTCGTGCACAACGACTATGCTTCCCTGAGCAGGGAAGAGCAGTTCGCTCAGGTGAGCCAGGCGCGTCGAGAGCTGGAGTCTCTGGGGTTCAAGATTCGAGGTTGGCGATGCCCGTACTCTCGCTGGAACAACGACACCTTGGATGCGCTCCGGGCAAGCGGCTTCGAGTACGACGCCACACCCGTCTACGAGTGGCCCGCATTTCGAGAAGAGAACATTCATATGTCTCCGGAGGAGGAAGCGGACTACCAACGGCTCTGCCGCCTTTTTAACGTGCGGGATGCCCGCACCCGAGCGGTGCTGCCAACCGAGTCGGACGGCTTGGTCCAGATCCCCATGTCCATCCCACAGGACGAGGACATGGTAGACAGGTTGCATCTGGATGCGGAGGCAATGAGCCGGGTGTGGCGACGAATGCTGCATGACTCACACTCCCGGAGAGAGCTATTCGTGATATGTCTGCACCCAGAGCGGGCAGTGCTGTGCGCCGAGCCGCTCGATGCGACGCTCGAGAAGGCTCGGGCCCTAGGCGACGTGTGGATCCCGACGCTGGTGGACATCTCGGTGTGGTGGCAGGAAAAGGGCCGCACCAAAGTCGACGTCACCTCGGACGGACGTCCCGGTTCATGGAAGGTGAGTGTATGCGGGTCGGAGCGCGTGGTGACGCGATGCGGACCTCACCTTGTCAACGGCACGGCGACCTCATCACTCCAACAGCCGCGAAAGCCCGTGATCGCCGCCGGTTCACAATGGCCGGAAGTGACTATCGCTCGCGTTCGGGAAGCCGGCTACCTCGTTGAAAGTAAGCCTGAGAGCGACGTAGAGTACGCGTTGTACTTGCGAGATGTCGCGGTGCTCTCAGATCAGCCCGACACGGTTGTACGAAACGTCGAGAAGCACGAAGGCAGCTTGATACGCGTGCAGCCCTGGCCGTCGGGAGCCAGGAGTTGCCTCAGCATCACCGGGGACATCGATGCCCTGACCCTGGTTGACTTCGCGATGCGCGTAAAGGAGTTTTAAGTGATTGACCAACCTACAGTCGTAGTTACGGGCTCGGGCACGGTAACGTGCCAATCGGTTATCAAGGCCTTTCGAACCCAGACCGAGATCCCGGTGCGTGTGGTTACCGTGGACACATCGGATCAGGTCGCGGGTCGCTATTTCAGCGATGCTTTCTACCAGGTGCCTCTTGCGGCTGACCCGGCATTTTCAGACAGGTTGCTCGAGATATGCGAGGAAGAGCAAGCTTCGCTGTTGATTCCGATCGTGGACTATGAGTTCAAGCCCTTGAGCGCAGCTATCGAACAGTTTAGAGCCATTGGATGCCTGCCCGGCATGTCCGATCCTGCCGTAATTGCGACAGTCAACGACAAGCTGGCCACGTATCAGTTCTTTACGGATCACGGGTTCTCTACCGCTCGAACGTGGACCGCAGATGAGGCCAGACGGTTGCGTGCTCGACTGCCTTTCCCCCTCTTTCTTAAGCCCGCCGTCGACGGCCGATCTAGCCTCGATTGCTATCTGATTCGTGACGAGGTCGATCTCGAGCTGTATCTGAGCAGGGTGGAAAACGCCTTGGTACAGGAGTATATTGATGCTGCCGAATACACGGCTGATGTCCTTGCCGACTGGCAGAGCAGAACGCTTGGCATCGTCGTACGGGAGCGGATCGAGACAAAAGGAGGAGTTTCCTACAAGGGAAGGACGGTAGACGACCAGGTGTTACAGCAAGAGATAGTACGGATGGTGCGAGCCCTCGGGCTCCATGGCCCGGCGAATATCCAGGCGTTTCGTAGAGGAGACGAGATTTTCTTCAACGAAATCAATCCTAGGTTCTCGGGAGCCTTGGCTTTGTCCCTGGCGGCAGGTCTCAATAGTCCCTTGATGCTTCTGAAGATTGCCCTGGGCATGCCCGTGGAAGATGTAACTGGTAAGACGAGCATTGGTCTCACCATGCTCCGTTTTTGGGATGAGGTATTCGTGGATAGTCTGGGCCGGCCGCTATATCCCGATTACAAGCTTGCCCCGGACGATAGCCACTGTCAGGCGGATGCCAGTCCTGACCTGGCAGTCGTCTGAGGCATGAGAGTGTGTTGAGTGGCCAGGCGGCATCGACGGAGCTCCTCGCCAGGGCTCGAAGCGGGAAACGGCTCGTGATATTTGACTATGACGGCACCTTGGCCGATTTAGGCGTGGACTGGGAGGCTGTTCGCCGCTCCTTGTCCAGTGTTGGGCGGCGGTACGGGTTCGAGAGCTCGTTCCGTCCACTGTGGAAAGAGGTGGCGAGAGCCAAGGCCACCGCCGGGGACGAGGCGGTTCGGGAGATGTTTCGAGCGCTAGCCGTTCACGAGCGTGCCGCGGTGGCCACACAGAAGCCCCGATCGGACATGGTAAACCAGGCTCGAACTCTTATAGCCGACGATGCCGGTCCGCTCTGCGGGGTGTTTTCGGTGAACCTGCATGAGACCGTTGTGACAGGACTAGGGTCATTGCGGCTCGAGGGTGTGCACGACATAGTAGGTGCAGACGACGTTAACCACTGGAAGCCGGATCCAGAAGGTCTGCACATATTGATGAACAAATTGAAGAGTTCTCCGGAAGGTACTCTCTTCGTGGGGGACAGCAAAGGCGATGAACAGGCTGCAGAGGCAGCGGGGATTGATTTCCTATGGGCATGAGAGATCGATCAGGCGATCGCCGTAAGCAACACGACTTGATACCGTATGGGTCCGACTGGCTCGTACTTCTCTGGCTGCACATTTTCTCAGAGTTCGGACCCGAAGGGGCCTGGACGTGCTCGGACTGGATCCCGGCATGATTGCCAAACTCAACATCCTGGTCGTGGAGGATGATCTCGAGCTTACTGCTCTTTTGCACTTCGCGCTGGCGCGCCATGGCTACTCCGTGCACACCGCGATGAACGGTGAAGAGGGAATGGCGCTGTGGCGGCAGTATGATCCAGACTTAGTGTTGATTGACGTGAATCTTCCGAAGCTAAGCGGGTTCGAGCTGGCGAGAAGGGCGCGGACAGAGTTCAGCACTCCGTTCATTATTCTGTCTGCCCGCACCAACGAGCAGGACATACTAGACGGTTTCGATCTCGGAGCGGATGACTACGTCACCAAGCCGTTCAGTATGCAACAGCTTTTGGCGCGGATCCGGGCGGTGTTACGGCGCCAGGATATGTACCGCGAGCCATTCAGTGATCCGGTAATGCGAAGCTCGGCGTTGACCTTTGATACCCGGCGACAGACTGTCAGGTTGGGCAACCGCGACATACGTCTCACGCCTATTGAGTCGCGCATCCTCCGAATGTTGATGGAGCGCCGAAATTCGGTCGTTGAGACGCAAACGATAATCGAGGAGATCTGGGGTTACACCACAGACAACATATCAAGCTTGCTGAAGACCCATATCCATAATCTAAGGCGCAAGCTGGAAGGTGACCCGGGCAATCCGGAGCTGATCAGAACTGTCCCCGGTGTTGGATACATTTTGGAGGTCCAGTCGGCGCCGAACGGAGCCCAGACAGCCTCACCGGCGGTCTAGGCTAGTCCGGCAAGGTCTGGGACTGCATGCCGACTGATGAGCCACGCAAAGGTCCAACGGCGTTAACGCTGTGCCAGGTTGGGCAGCTCTTAGATCTCGGCAGTGCTCGTGGTGGTGAGCGAGAGAGGCTCAAGCCCCTCTCGAAGCTCTTGTAGAGCGTCGATCCAGGTGGAGTGGTCAACGTCGTCAGAGGGCGTGGTCACGTGAACGCTGACATGCAGGATGGCGCGCCACGCCTGTTCGCCTGGATAACCCGCATCATAGACGACCTCGCGAGCTTCTCGCAAGATCTCTCTCATAGCGGCGCGGTCGTGCCCAGTGACGGGTTGTCCCGAAGCGAGACCCTCAACGATCTCAATCGCATGGGTCGATAAATCAACGAGTCGCTGTCGAGCGTCGAACGTATTTGTGTACATAGCTACTTTCTACTCTCTTCTCCTCAATCTACCACTGCGAAATCTGTGCCACTTTGCAGTGGGGCGAGAAGGCTGGCCCTACAACGATATAATTCATGGCGACAGTTTACCCCGTGCCTCCCTCGCTCCGCTAGGAGAGATCGCCCTGGTCACTTCAATCACCGATACCGTAAAGCTCAACGGAGACGACCTTGTTGCTCCCGCGGAGCTGAAGACCGCCCCCGGCAGCCACAACCCCGGGATGCCACTGGACATCGGCTGGATCAGAAGTGTCCGGGTCAATCGGAGTGCTGTAGAGAGGCGCGCCGCGACTCTGGTGACGAGACGAACCGTGAAGAAGCAATGGCAGGCGGCCTGGCTGCTGCGAGCGATTAGCGACCTCGACTTGACGACGTTGGCAGGAGACGATACTCCGACAAACGTCCGGCGATTGTGTGCCAAGGGACGGAGTCCTCTATCGCCCGATATGGCCCGGGATCTGGGTGTGTCCGACATTCACGTGGGAGCGGTCTGCGTATATCACAGCATGGTGCCGGTCGCAGTCGAGGCGCTCGAAGGCAGTGGAATACCGGTTGCAGCGGTCTCAACAGGATTTCCGGCGGGCCAGATTGCGCTGACCCAAAAGCTGGATGAGATTAGGGCATCGGTCGAAGCCGGGGCCGACGAGATCGACATTGTGATATCTCGTCGCCACGTGTTTTCGGCTAACTGGAAGGCTCTCTACGATGAGACTCGCGCCTGTCGCGAGGCCTGCGGTCCGGCTCACATGAAGGCGATCCTCGCTACGGGTGACCTGGCGACCTTGAGAAACGTTGGGCAGGCGAGTCTGGTGTGCATGATGGGAGGAGCTGACTTCATCAAAACCTCAACCGGTAAGGAGGCAGTCAACGCTACCCTGCCCGTGGGTGAAGTGATGGTGCGGGCGATCCGCGACTACCACGATAAGACAGATGGAGAGTACCGGGTGGGCTTCAAGCCCGCTGGTGGTATCCGTACCGCGAAGCAGGCAATTCAGTGGTTGATCTTGATGAAGGAAGAGCTAGGCACTGATTGGATGAAGCCGGGCCTATTTCGCATCGGGGCCAGTTCCCTGCTGACGGACATCGAGCGGCAGCTCGAGCACTTCCTCAGCGGCCATTATGCGGCGGAGCATCATTTCGCGATGCCGTAGATAGTTGTCCCCGGACAGCTAGCTGTAGCTAGCTAAGGAGCGCCTTCGCTTGCAGTGTTGGCGAATGCTACCGCTGATACGTCGGTCGATCGTACCTAGATATCTGCTCCTGGAGCCGGTCTTCCTCGGCCTGTTCGACGGCATCTTGTAGGACTTCACGGCCACACCCGATGCACTTCCAAACGCGCCTCTCACTGCCCGGAGTGCTCTCGATATCAGACACCATAGATGACTGGCATCTTGGACACTTCCTCATGTACGTACCCCCGTGTCGCTCGAAAAAGCGGCTAGCGCTCGAGCAGCGGTACGACGGACCACCTTCTCAAACCTTCCCATGGACTCGGACGCTCGCCGGTAGTATCTACCGTTTTCAACCCCATTGTGGCATAGCGATTTGAGCTGTCGCCGTCGCCGTTCGGCGCATACACATCCTCGGTCGTCACAGAGCTTTGCGCCGGAATGTGAGCTGAGCCAGAAGGGGTAGATCGACCAGGGCCGGCACCGAATCATCGGCAGCCATTATGGCGAATTCCTTGGATCTCATCAAGGACCGGGCATACGACCAGACAGTCATGTCTCCGTGGGCGACCGCGTGGAAAGTGGACGGTACGTCAGTCAGCAACCTCATCCACTCGAGCCCAGCAGGCAAACGCGCCCGCTCTACAGACGCACCGTGCAAGGCACGCCATTGCTGATATGAGAAATCAAACGACTGTTTGCGACCCAAAGTGTGCCATCCCCACACTCGGGCATTAATGTCGAGGATCTTGTACTCGTCAACCCGGGCATCATACTTGAACTCCACCTCGGCCAGGCCCGAATAGCGCATCGCTTCCAGAACCCGGCGAGCGAGATTCTCGACGCGTGGATTCTCCACCGAGACCACGTAAGTGCTGTGATGTCCAAACTCGGCAGGATATTGGCGCTCTCGGCATGCCGTCACGGAGATCACGGGATCTCCCGCCTCGAAGAGGCCGGCGAACGAGAATTGGCGACTGCCTCCACCCGGGACCAGCTCCTGAATCATGATCAAATCGGAGGGCAGCAATGAGCAGGCATCGTCGTATCGGGCGAGCAGCTCTACTCTGTTTTCGACCCGCCAAGCCTTTGCGTGTGTCAAGGCATTGAAGCCCTCTTTGATGGCAGGCTTGATGATGACCGGGAAATCGCAGTCAAGAGATTCGACATCCTTGCGGTCGCTTGGGTAGCTCGTCCAGGGCACTGGAACTCCCAGCGAATCGGCGAAGGTGTAAGTCAGGCGCTTGTCGTATGCTATCTCGACGGATTCCCAAGCACCGGTGCTCAAGATGAAGTCCTTGCTCAGCTCCTCATGGTGCCGGGCGAGAAGGCTGGTGGTCTCGTCACCCGTTGGGAACAGCACCCATTTCCCTCCGTTCAGATCCTTTCCTAAATCGAGAAGCATGCAAAGCTGTGCATGTTCATCGCCGGACGGCCATGACAATACTCGCGAGACATAGCGCGAAAAGGCCGCCACACGGTGATAATCGTGCAGCACCCACACAGGAATACCGTGACGGCCCAAGGCTCGAACGATGCCCAAACCGCGATAATCCCCGCCTATGACAATCGCTCCGCCTTGCGACGATGCGGCGGAGGCAGGATTTGACGTGGAAGCGGCGGACGGCGTGTTAGTGGCGGTACGAATCAAAATGTTTGTCCGCCCCACGTCCTATAGATTGGGAAATCGACCTGGCCACGGCAGGTCCCGTGAATCTCGTACCGGAGACGAATCTCATCACCGGGCCGAAGCTTACGGCCGCTGCTGCTCCAACGAAATAGAGTCCCGGCACCGAAGACTCATACCCGGTTTCGAGAACAGGATAGCCCTGATAGACACGAAGTCGGCCAAGCAAGTCTCGATGCAAAAACCCCAGGTGGCTAACATCGATCCTGTAGCCCGTCCCTAGCAAGACGTGGTCCACGGTACGAGAAGAACCGTCGTTCAATGTCAGCCGGACCCCGCTGACAACGGGTTCTGCATTCTGGACGGCCCGATTCAAGGTCAAGCGAATGCCGGTGACCCGGGGGAGGAGCCACCCCGCGGCAGCCGGACGTATGGAGCGATATGCGATCCGCTGTTGAAGTTCACGGGGAAATTTCCGAAACAGGTCTGGACGCGCCACGACCTGATTTAAGGCAGGGGGTCCGACATCAGTGGGCGGATAAAGAATTCTGCGAATTATTCCCGACTGGCCGTGAAGCTTCAGGCTTCGACTCAGCCATCGCACCTGGGAGGATCGAGCAACCACCTCCACTTGTGCTCCTCCCTCGTTAAGTAGTGCAGCGCTTTCGATGGCGCTCTGACCTGCGCCTATCACTGCAACGATCTTTCCGCGAAACCTGGACAGGCTCCCATGATCAGATGCGTGGGAGACGCGGTCCGTGGGCAGCAGGTCAAAAGGTGTCGGACGCCATGCAAAGGACTCCAGTCCGGTGGCGACCACAACCTGAGCCACGTTTACCGAGGTCGCGTCATCCATGCTAAGGCGAAACCCACTGGTATACGGCTCGACGCATATGATGCGCCGTCGGTCGACGGAGGGCACGGCCTGCTGCTGGAACCATTTGCCATAGTCGACGAACTCTGCAAGTGGGATCGGCCGTTCCAACGTTATGTTCTTGTACTTTTCGTACGCGTCGAGAGTCAATTCTCCCGCTGCATCGTCTATATGGGACGCGTCCCATGACGATCTCAGGAACATGCCTACCGGCATGTTCCGCTGCCAGAACACCATTGGTTCGCCGAACACGTGGGGACGGATTCCGGCGGCGGCGAGATGGGCCGCGACCGACAGACCGTACGGGCCTGCTCCGATTACCGCGACAGGAGTATCGGTACTCATTGAGTCGTTTCAACCTCGTCGGACTTGGATGAATGCCTCAGCATAGATAACGCGCCACGTCGGCACATCAGGCGCAATCAATACTAGTAACCCAGCGATCGAATTTCGCTCGCTAGGCAACTTTGCTCTGTCAGGCGGCACATATGGATAGGACCATTTCTCTATAACAAAGTAGCGGCTTCGGTCAGAGGAGGCGACGCTGCCATGAGATGACGAGAACCCGCCCGGATCGGCGAGGCCTGCCGGAGTAGAATGATCCGATCGTGAAACATGAATTTTCGCGTGGCAGGCTGGCTGAGAGTCAAGTTCTGAGGCTGAGATGACAGTAGCCGATTTGTTCGAAAGTCTTGAGTACGGCCCGGCTCCCGAGGCTGCGGGGCCGGCGCATGAATGGATACGGCGGCATGAAGGCATCTTCCAAAACTTCATAGACAACCGCTGGGTCGCGCCACAGTCGGGCGAGTACTTCGACAGTGTTGACCCGGCCGGCGGCAAGCCTCTCGCCAGAGTTGCACAATCCGGCGCAGAGGACGTTGAGTTGGCCGTCGAAGCCGCGCGTCGAGCTCTTCCCCTTTGGAGCTCAATGTCGGGCCATGGCAGGGCTCGGCACTTGTACGCCATCGCCCGTCAGATTCAGAAGAATTCGAGGCTACTCGCCGTGCTCGAGTCATTGGATAACGGGAAGTCCATCCGTGAGACGCGAGATATCGACATCCCTCTGGTGGCTCGGCATTTTTACTATCATGCCGGGTGGGCTCAGCTCATGGAAAGTGAACTATCGGGCTATGAGCCGCTTGGTGTGGTCGGACAAATCATCCCCTGGAACTTTCCGCTGCTGATGCTTGCCTGGAAAGTCGCTCCCGCCCTGGCAGTAGGAAACACCGTTATCCTCAAACCGGCGGAGTTCACCTCGCTGACAGCCCTGGCATTCGCCGAGATCGCGAAACAGGCCGGGTTACCGCCCGGGGTGGTCAACATCATCACGGGAGATGGCAGAACTGGGGAACTGCTTGTAGACGGCGATGTCGACAAGATCGCATTTACGGGATCGACGGAAGTCGGACGGTCTATACGGCGAGCGACCGCGGGTAGCGGGAAAAGAATATCGCTAGAGCTCGGCGGCAAATCACCCTTCATTGTGTTTGACGACGCCGACATCGACAGCGTCATCGAAGGCATCGTCGACGCCATCTGGTTCAATCAGGGTCAAGTCTGCTGCGCCGGATCCCGGCTGTTAGTACAGGAAGACGTTGAGGAACTGCTGCTGGTCAAGCTGCGACGGAGAATGGAGACACTCCGAATCGGAGACCCGCTCGACAAGGCAATCGACATAGGAGCAATCGTCGCGCCAGTGCAGCTGGAGCGCATCCAAAGGCTTGTGCGGCAAGGATTGGACGAGGGCGCGACGATGTGGCAGCCTTCATGGGCATGCCCTACCGAGGGCTACTTCTATCCGCCTACCGTGTTTACCGACGTGTCGCCTGCCGCGACCATCGCACAGGTGGAGATTTTCGGTCCTGTGCTGGTGAGCATGACGTTTCGGACGCCGTCGGAGGCCGTCGCGCTCGCCAACAATACACGATACGGGCTCGCCGCCTCAGTCTGGTCAGAGAATATCAACCTTGCATTAGATACGGCTCGACAGATGAAGGCCGGAACTGTGTGGATCAACTGCACGAATCTGTTCGATGCCTCCTCAGGTTTTGGCGGATATAGAGAGAGTGGCTTCGGCCGCGAGGGAGGGCGAGAAGGCCTATATGAGTACATCAAGGCGAAACGTTCCTTCATTCAGGCCGGGCTTGACAGACTGGACACCCGACACGGAGTGAATGGAGAGGAGGGCAAGGAGGCGCAGTCTCCTCAGAGGCGGAAGCTCGACACCGAGTAGCGCCCTCTGGCGGCTGGAGCTAGGCTCGGCGGATACCGAAGCCGATCGGTTTCGAAGCGTCGTTGACGGGGTGGCGAATCGCCTGCCCGACCTGGATCGCACTCCGAAGCAGTATATCGGAGGAAAACAAACTCGGCCAGACTCCGGCTACAGCCAACCGGTGCTTGACGTACAGGGGAATCAGATCGGTGAGGTCGGCCAAGGTAACCGCAAGGACATTCGCGACGCGGTAGAAGCAGCCCACAGTGCCCAGCGTTGGATGTGGTCGACTGCTCATGCCCGAGCTCAGGTGTTGTACTATATCGCCGAAAATCTCGCCGCGCGTCGCCACGAGTTCGCGTCGCGGCTGAGTCAACAGACGGGACGTGATGTGAATACGTCCGGACTCGAAGTCGAAGCTAGTATCGAGCGCCTCTTCACCTTTGCGGCCTGGACGGACAAATACGATGGGGAAGTACATCAGACTCCGTTTCGCAATCTGACGGTGGCACTCAACGAGGCAATCGGTGTCGTCGGCATCGTGGCTCCCGACGAGTTCCCCCTCCTTGGATTTGTGACGCCGGTAGCGGCTGCAATATCGATGGGAAACGCCGTCGTCGTCGTTCCCTCGGAATCCTATCCCCTATCGGCCACTGATCTATATCAGGTGCTGGACACGTCTGATCTTCCTGGAGGAGTGGTCAACATTGTCACTGGAGAGCGGAGCAGCTTAATTCCAGTACTGGCACAGCATGACGATGTTGACGGCATGTGGTGCTGGGGGAGCCGGGATGAGGCGCGTGTTGTGGAGTACGAGTCAGCCGGCAATATGAAGCGCACATGGGTGCACTGGAGTGAGGTTGACTGGCCTGCCCTTTCGTCGGAGGAAGTTCACGAATTCTTGAGGGAATCGACGCAGGTCAAAAATATTTGGACGCCATACGGAGAGTAATCCGCTCTTTGCCTCGTAACCTAGGCGTTCAGGTTGCGACAGAACCGTGAGTAAACAAACAGTGTGCAGTCACGGAGGCTCTAGCCTTTGGGCTTGGGCGCCCGGCTGACCACCTCCAGCTTCCCGATATCGCGGAATGCTCGCAGGTGCGTGTTGATGACTCCGGACACGAGTATCACGTCGCCCTTATGCAATTGCCGCACGCGAACCTTGTGCTGCCCGCTTTGAAGAGACATCTGGCCGGGCGTTAAGGAGACCCAGTAGTTTCCGGCCGACCGTACGTTGAGCAGGTAGCGAGTTGAAGGCTTCGCGATCACAACTCGGGCCCGACGATCCCGAACTCGGCCGAGATTGAAGTCCATCAACAAGTTTCCGTAGTAGTACAAGGCCCTATCGGGCGATGGTTGAGCGCTAACTACAAGCCTGTCCCCAGGCGCTATATCACGAAGAGCAGCCCGCCATCCGTACTTGGACTCAACTTTGGTACGCGCCGTGAACTCTATGGTATAAGTCGTGCCCCCCGGTTTGGAGACAAGAGTGACGAGAGCTTGCCCTGGCTGCCGGTTGACCGTTGAAACGATGCCTCTGAGTTGGTAGCCGATGTGGTAGTCCCGCGACGGACACCTCTTTTCAGAAATCAGCGTCGGAGGAACCGGAGTTTGGTTGAAATTCAGGGTGTTTGCGATGCTGAGGGCGGAGCCATCGGCATTACGCAACAGGGGAGAGAGCTCGAAGCGATCTTCGATGAGTCTTAGGACCGAGTTGAAATCGTACACGGTATGGTCGACCACGTGCGCGCGAGAGAATGGCGAGATGACGATCGTGGGGACACGGGGTCCGAACCCTGTCCAGCTGTGAACCGGCGGAGCCACATGGTCGTAAAACCCGCCGAAGTCGTCCCACGTCAGGATGATGACCGTGTTGGACCAGTCAGGTCCGCGCATGACGGAGTTGATTGCGTTCTCGGTCCAGTTCTCTCCAACGCAGATGCTGTATGGGGGATGGTCACTCTGCGCCTCGCCCATCACCACCCAACTGACTTGCGGTAGCGTACCAGAGGCTGCATCCTTCACAAAGCCACTTGTATCGGCTACGTTTGATTTCCAGAGCGGAGAGTAGCGGACATTGCGTACAGCGTCCAACGCGTTCCAGATATATCCCGACTGATACTGCGGGGGAGAATAGTACTTCCACGAGATCCTCGCTGCTGATAGCTCCTCCGGAAGTGTCGGCAAAGTGTAGCAAGGCCTGACATAGTGATGCCCTCCGTTGGATGGCGAAACGGAGAGCACCCTGGCGTAGGGTCCGGAGTCGCAACCCCAGGCCCGATGGCTGATGTCGATCGGATTATCGATGGCGTTGTTGGAAGTGGCGGCCACAGTGACGAGATGGTTCGGGAAGCTTGGTCCCAGAACAGTCGAAAAGAAGTGATCCGCCAGGGTGTAGTTCCGAGCATACGTCCAGTACCCTGGTATGTCCTTCTCCGTAAACTGCGATAGAGACTCGTTCTTGCCGTTCTGGATGGCTCCGGGGAGAGAGGAGAACTTGTTCATCCGTCCATTGTTGACGGCACGGGCCGCGGCCGGTCCGCTGTGATCGATGTCCAGCAGGAGATGATCCGGCTGGTGGGTCAGCTTGACCTTATGGCCGCTTGCGAGCCGACCCCATGTGGCGCCGTCTGCGCCGGGAAATCGTCCGAACATACTGTCGAACGACCGATTCTCCTTGTCGATGATAACGATGTGCTGAATCTTGTCTATCAGGCCGATAGAGTTGGAGCCGGAATCCTTCGCCGGCGCGCCAAGGGACGTTTCAGCGCCGTACCCTGAGCTTGCCGCCGTCAAAGCACCGATGACGAGAAGGATCAGGGCGGCGGCAGGGAGCAATCGTCGATCCACAAGGTCCCCCGTCGTCTTGTCTCGCCCGGTTTCTACGTAGGATACCAGGAAGTGCTCTGCGTACGGGGCCCTCTCAAACTAGTCGCGGAAGGAGGCTACTCTGACGCGACAGCCATCCGTCTAGCGCTGCACGACGCGGACGCCGGATATCTCGCGAACGCTTCCCAACGAAGTGTTAACCACGGCATTTAGCTTGATCTTATCTCCGACTTTGAGCTTGGCCCGGGCAATCTCGGTTTGACCTGCAAGCAGCTTGGAGCGACCGGGGTGGAGCACGACACTTACATTTCCCAATCCTTGCGGGGCTAGACGGTACGAGCTTCGATCTCTAGAAACCCATATTACCCTGGCCCAACGCGCGTGAACGACCTTCAATGCCTGATCCATTAGCAGCTTCCCGTTGTAGTACAGCGCCCGCTCCGGCCAGGGCATGGCTCCAGCAACTATTGGGTCACCCGGACTAACATCGGCAAGCGTGACCCTTTTCCCGTTGGCTGCTTCTATCGGCATCGACCGATTGCTCAGCACCGTTATGACTTGGGCGCTGGATCGGAGACGTACCTGCACCAGGGTTTGTGCCGGTCCCCTTTGAATATCCACAACAAATCCATTTAACTGCCAGAGAATGTTTTTGTCTGCAGCAGGGCACTGTTGTGGCGGGATCACCACTGGTCTAAGGGGGTTCTGACTCATATTGAGGCTGCTTAAGATACTCGAATCGGAGCCGTCGGCCATGTTGATCGGGCTAAGTCCGAATCGTTGCTCAATGAACCTGTTGATCGAATTGAAGTCGTACACGCTGTGGTCAACCGTGTGTGCTCGCGAGTAGGGCGAGATAATGATGGCCGGCACTCGCGGCCCGAACCCCGTTGCGCCGTGGTGGGGCGGCGCCACATGATCGTAGAAGCCTCCGAAGTCATCCCAGGTAAGCACTATGACAGTGCTGGACCAATCGGGCCCCTGCATGATGGAATTGATCATGCTCTCGGTCCAGCTTTCGCCCACGCAAATGCTGTAGGGGGGATGATCGCTCTGCGCTTGACTCGTGACCAACCAGCTCACTTGGGGCAAACTGCCGCTGCTGGCGTCTTTGCTGAACTGAGAAGTGTTGACGACATTTGACTTCCATAGGGGCGAGTAGCGCACGTTGCGAATGGCGTCCAAGGCGTTCCAAATGTAGCCGGATTGAAACTGCGGGGGAGAGTAGTATTTCCAGCTGACACGGGCGCGGCTTAGGGCAACAGGCAGAGTGGGTAGGCGAAAACATGGCTTTACATAGCGCGATTTGCCTGTCTTCGGCACGACAGTGTGGACGCGAGCCTGAGGACCGGCATCACAGCCCCACGCCTGCTGAGTAGTGTTGATCGGATTGTCTACAACGTTGTTGCCGGTGGCTGCGACCGTGACCAGGTGGTTGGGGAAGCTGGGACCTAGAACCGTCGAGAAGAAATGATCGGCGAGAGTGAAGTGCCGGGCATAACTCCAGTAACCGGGAATATCTTGCGGCCAGAATTGCGAGAGCGCCTCGTTCTTTCCATTTTGAATCGCTCCCGGCAGCTTCGTGAAGCCATTCATTCGACCGTGGTTTACAGCAATCGTTGCTGCCCCTCCGCTGTGGTCCACGTCGAGCAACAAGTGATCAGGCTGACGCGCAAGCGGTACCGCTCGACCGCTGGGGAGCCGTCCCCATGTCGCGCCGGCGGCTCCCGGAAAACGCCCGAACATACTGTCAAACGATCGGTTTTCCTTGTCGATGATTACGATGTGCTTAATCTTAGAGCGGAGCTGGCGGAGCACGCGCGAAGAGGGGCTATGTGATGCGCGCTGCGCGTCGGCGGTACTGCCGCCCAGACTCTCTATTGACCAACCTGTGGCGGACATGATCCCGGCAACCGCCAAAAACGTTGCTAGTACTGGGATGACTCGATGACTCACTAGGTTCAGATCCCCGATCAGAAGAGGGCTGTGAGTGCAGACTGATTCGCCGCACCCCTCTACTTCAAATCGTGTCGCAGGAGCCTGAACTTCGCCTTAAGCTCAAGTGAAGGACAGATCAGAGTTTCAATGGCTCCGGGGTATTGGCGCTATTCGACCTACGCCGGAGGCCAGTTCAAATGAGCGTACAGACGCATGGCGGGACCCAAGATCTGGACCCACTGGTCTGTCAGTAGCAGTAGACCCATAACGCACAGGATGGTGCCGCCGGCTATGTTAAGGGTCCTGTAGTGATGTTGCAGCCAGCGAGCGGCCGTAAGCCCGCGGCCTACAAAGAGACCGGCGAGGACAAACGGAAGACCCAGTCCCAAGGAGTAGATAAATAACAGGGCAGCGCCGGTCCGAACAGACCCCTGGGCGCCCGCCACGATGTAAATGGAGGACAGAACGGGGCCGACGCAAGGGGTCCAGCCAAAGGCAAACGCCATGCCGAGCAATACCGCGCCAAGAGGGCCAATCTCCGGCCGGATGTGGAAGCGGCGCTCCATATAGAGGGCCGGGATTCGAAACAGTCCAAGCGTGAAGAGGCCCATGGCAATGATGACCACGCCGGAGACGCGAACGAGAGCCAGCTTATGAGAGAGGAAAACCGAGCCGAGGACACTGGCGGATGCTCCCAAAGCCGTGAAGACGAAGGCAAATCCGGCTACAAAGAGCAGACAGGATAACAGGATGCGGCTTCGCTTCTCAGCCATCTCCAGCTGGTCCCCGGAAACTCCCGATATGAACGAGAGGTAACCCGGTAGCAGCGGCAACACGCATGGCGAGGTGAACGAGAGGGCACCGGCAGCGAAGGCCAATGGCCAGAACAAGGGATTAGCGGCGTTCACAGCGTCAACAATGCTTCACCGTTGGATCTGAGGTACTAAGGAGCTGGTTTTCCTGCTTTCAGATTTATAATCCAGCCCCGGACTTGGCCCGCTACAGGGCTCTTGGGAGTCAGATGAAGAAAGTGTGACCAGGCCCGGATCGCGCGACTGTAGTCTCCCGGTCGCTTGCTATACGCTAAGCCCAACAGAAGCCACAAGCGAGTCGATCTCGGATCACGCGTCATCACCGCATTCAATTCCTGCAAGGCCATACCATACTTGCCATTCCCAATGTTAATGAATGCCAGACCGAGATTGGCTGCCTCGTTCCGGTGATCAAACCGCAATGCGTACCTGTAGGCAGCTCTTGCCTGTGAGAACTCGCTATGTAACAAAAGCACCGCGCCCAGTGCATTCCAGCGAAGAGGACTCTTTGGCGACGCTTCAACTCGGCGGACCGCGCTCCGTACATCGGATGGAATCGAAGCCGGTACCGGTGGAGTCGCTGGTGGAGCGCTTGAGGGTGCTATTGAGCCCGTTATTGGTCCGGTTCCGCGGGGTTGGATGGCCAGCGTTACCGAGACCGCAATAAGCACGGCCGTGATTGCCATCGCTCCCGCCTGGATCCACGTCTTACGTTTTCCATGACCGTGCAGTTGACTTGGCGGCGAGGAGGCCGCGCTCAATCTCCGCATCAGCACTTCGCGCTGTGACTGGTACTCGGTTTCCGAGATGATGCTCTCGTCGAGGCTGTCGTCGAGACGCTCAAGCGCGAGATTGAGATCTTCCGAAGATCGATGTACGTCGACGTCAAGCCGTGGGCGGACATGCCGTCTCCAGCGGTACGCCAGATACACGAGGAGACACAAACCGAGGATAAGAAGTGCTGGCGGCCCCAGCCAGACAAGGACGCCGACCCCAGAGGCAGGTGGTGCCAGTAGAATCCAGGGTCCATATTTGGTCACAAAGTAGTTTCGGATGGTGCTGTCGGACTCGCCCGACTGAAGCTTCTTGCGAATAATGTCGCGCATAGCTTGAGCGAGCGGAGCCGGGGAATCCCACACGGACTCGCCCTGACAGACAGGACATCGAAGCTGTGACGCAACTGCCTGAACACGATCCCTGATGGACGGGTGAGCCGGCGACCGCGCGGTTAGTGCCACGACAACGACGGCGATGGACAGAAGCGCGAGCAGCAGGGCGACCGTGATCCGCGGTCTCATAAAGTGTTGCCGGGACATGCGGTTCATGCCCTTCGAATGATTCTGGATATTCCGTTCGACAGCATGGCAGGTGTAAGATTCCACTTCTTGGAAACGACTTCGCCGCGTCGGTTTATGAAGAATGTCTCAGGAATGCCGGTCACCCCGAAATTGACGGCGACCTGTTGTCCGCTATCAACCAAGGAAGGCCAAGCTGCGCCGGAGGCCCTGGAGTATGACCTTGCCGCCGCGCGTGAGTCCTGGTAAACGATGCCCAAGAACGCAACCTTGTGCTTCCAGCGGTGATACGCCGCCACGAAGGCGGGCTGCTCCTGCCGGCACGCGACACACCAGGATGCCCAGAAGTTGATGATGACGGGCTGTCCACGGAGGGATGATAGCGATACCCGACGCCCGTCAAGGGAGGTCAGGGTGAAATTGGGGGCCGGATGGTTTACGAGAGGAGAGGGGACAAAGCTAGGGTCACGACCGAAGCCGTAAGCCAAAAGGGGAATAACCAAAAGCACGATGGGGATTGTCCAGAGCGCTCGCTTCACGTGAGGGCCTCAGCTACCTCGGTCTGAGTGGGCTCAGCCAACGGGTCGACGAATTCCGGAGATGGGCGCCGGCGTCTCCTCCGTGGCAGGAGGGCCATGAGGGCTCCAAGTCCGATCACCATGCCCCCAAACCAGATCCAGCTAATCAGTGGCTTGACGTACACCTGTAGAGTTATCCACCGCAGATGTTTGGCGAGTGCCCGAACGACTAAGTACAGGTCTTTCGTCGGGGTTACGTGAACAGCTGGAGTGATAACCGGTTGCGTTGAGGTTGGATAGTAGTTGATCGATGGCGACATCGATCCAAGGGCCTTGCCTCCTTGCGCAACATTGAGGATAGCGCGCATCACCATACGGTTTGGCTGCGGATCGGGCTGTACTGCCACAAGTGTAAGCGTGTACCCGTTAAGCGTCATCGACTGGCCGACCCGCAGAGTCTGCTCGGAGGATGCGCTGTACGCCTGAGAGGCGGCGATTCCGACGAAGATGAACAGCACACCGATGTGAGCCAGGTAGCCCCCGTACCTACGGGGGTTGGCTCGAAACAAGCCTGCAGTAGCTTCCATGTTGCTCTCTCTCGTGTTTCCCCGACGGACGGCTACGTCGTGGGCCACTGACCCGATCGTGGCCGCGGCCACGAAGGCCACGAGGCCAAACAGCATCAAGGGCCCCACTCCGCGCACGCCGAGGACAACGAGCAAGATGATAACCAGTACACCGACCATACACGGCAGTACCAGCCGCTGCAGGGTCTCCTGCACACGCGATGCCCCCCAGGGCAGGATCGGGCCGACTCCCATCAAGAACAGCAGCCCAACGGCAATCGGAACGGCCACTCGGTCGAAATATGGGCCGCCGACTGACAGCTTCTGACCACTAGTAGCCTCGGCAATCAGCGGAAACAGGGTGCCGAGGAGGATGGTAAACGTCAGAGCAACTAGCAAGAGGTTGTTCAACAGGAAGACAGACTCGCGGCTCGCGAGGGCGTCTAGGGAACCCGGGCTTGCCAGCTGCTGCGACCGGCCGAGCAGTAGCCCGATGGACGCGACCATCACAACAGCTAGGAAGACCAAGAACACGGGACCGATGGAGGATTGGGTAAATGAATGAACTGAGGCCAGCACGCCGCTCCGGGTCAGGAACGTGCCCATAATGCTGAGCAGGAATGCTGCAATGACCAGGGAAAGTGTCCAGGTCCGAAGCATGTGCCGGCGTTCCTGTACCTGCAACGAATGCAAGAAGGCAGTCGTGACCAGCCACGGCATCAGAACGGCATTTTCGACTGGATCCCAGCTCCAGTAGCCGCCCCAACCGAGGACGTCGTACGACCACCACATGCCCGCGATTATGCCTAAAGTCAAAAAGACCCAACTGACCAGAGCCCATCTTCGGACGAGGAACAGCCACGACTGACGAGGATCGCCGGCCATAAGTGAGCCCATGGCGATGGCGAAGGGAACGGTCAGCCCGACGTAGCCTAGGTAGAGCAAGGGCGGGTGTAGTCCCATCAACGGATGGTTCTGAAGCAGAGGGTTGGGGCCGGGCCCGTCGGCCAGAGGATGTGCAACATATACGAACGGATTGCCGGGTCCCGACATCACGAAGAGAAAGAAGGCCGAGACCAGCAGGAGTATGCCCACTACGTAAGGCATGATCTCCTGATATCCATGGCGGTGAATGACCACTACGAGGGCGGCGTAGCCGGTGAGGATGAACCCCCAAAATAATATTGACCCCTCCAGGGCCGCCCACAGTGAAATCACCGTGTAGTACAACGGCGTCTCTTTGCTGCCGACGTCGGCCACATACTTTACGGAAAAGTCGTGGGTCACGAGAGCATAGAGCATGATGCCGCACGCCAGCGCAACGAGCGCGAACACGATAAGCGCAGCGGCCCGGCCTATCTGGGCTAAGTCGCGCCGGCCGGCGAGTCCGCCGTACAACGAGACCGCCGCGCCCCCAACGGCGACCAGGAGAGCCGCAATGGTCGTGATATGGCCCAGTGCGCTGGTCATGCGTTAGTTGTTCGCAAAGTTGTCCGGTTTCGGCAGATGTCCCGGCTTCGGCGCCACGTAAGAGGAAGAGTGCTTCACCATCAGTGTTGTTGCGGAGAATGTGCCGTTTCTGAACACGCCCTGTACGACCACGCCGATTCCTGACGCGAACATCGATGGCGGAAGACCGTGACTTACTACGCCCACGTGCCCGTGAGGGTCCTGAAGAATAAATGTCAGCATCTGAGTTCGACTATTCCAATGCTGCGAACCCGGCCGCACCTGGCCCCCAAGAGATAGTTGCTGGCCATCCGCTGAAGCTCCTCGTGCCAGCAGCTCCGAGGGCGTAATGTAGTACACGAGGTTGTTCGATAGCCCTTGGTACACCAAAAAGCCGAGCGCGCTAAGAATCACCAACATTCCCAAAGCGAGAGCGGTGATCGGGCGACGCGTCCTCCTTCGAGTAGTCCGATGGACTGGACGCGCTCGACTGCCCGAGTCAACAGTGATGGCGGGTGCTGCTCCGACGCCAACTGGAGTGCCCCTGGCTGTCACTAGTGATCCTCTGAGGAACCCGCGCGGCGAAGCCGCCAATACAGTGCGAGGCCAAATACCGCAATGGCTCCCCACACCACTGCGTAGCCGGCCCCAATAGAGCTCCAGTCAGCGGGCATGGACCGGCTCAACTTCCGCTGGTTGCCGCTCTGCCTCTTCCAGTTCCCATACGATCTCCTCCTCGTCTCTTTCCAGTCGAGCGAGCTTGAGTCTCTTGCCAAGCAGATAGAGGTAGAGAGCGGTGAAGGCCAGCGTGTTCACGATCAGCGTGACCTCCATGCGGTCGTCCATGGTGGGATCTCCGAAGTTGGGGCGAAGAAACGTAGGCGCTTGGTGGAGGCTGCGCCACCAGAGGACGGAAAAGTGCACTACGGGAATATCGACAAATCCTATGATGGCCACCACAGCGCTTTGACGGGCGCGGCTCCATGGATCCTCATGCATGGCTCGCAGCAGTAGATACCCGACGAATATGACGAGCAATATGGCTGTTGTCGTCAAGCGAGGATCCCAGGTCCAAAAGACGCCCCAGGTCAACTTCCCCCATATCGAGCCGACTGCGATCGCTGCGGCCGTCAAAACAACGCCGATCTCGGCCGACGCTACTGCAAGGTTGTCCCATCGGAGATCGCGCTTCCAGAGAAACAGTACGCTTGCACCAAAAGAAACGGTGAGCGCAATGTATGCCGCCCAGATCGACGGCACATGGACGTACATCAAGCGCATGTCCTGCCCTTGATGTATGTCGGGGGGCGACCAGATAAGCGCCATATACGACCCAATGACGATTAGGGGCGCCGCTACCAGCCCTATTCGGTTGGCATTCCGCTCGAGCCAGACCATCACACGTCCGAGTTTTCGAGTACAGATGCACGAAGTAGGCCACGTCTGCCCAGTCGTGACAGTGCTTCATTATCGCGTGTTTCGGGGCAGAAGCCGGCCCACATGCGTCAGGAAAGCCCCGACACGTTGACAGCCTATTCGTCGCAGAGAGTCTCGAAGGTCAACAGCCCGGCTGACAAGAACACGACGTCGAACACAACGAGCAGCTCGGTCCAGGTCGACAAACCTTCGAGAGGGGCGTTGGATAGGACAACGGCCGAGGCGCGAACTGATGCCAGCACAACAGGGAGGACCACAGGCAGAACGAGAATCGGCAGGAGGACCTCCCTGGCCTTGAGGGCCATGGTCAAGCGTCCGTACAGGACCCCCACCGCTGCGAAGCCCACCGTACCTAAGAGAGCAACCGCAAGCAAGACGGGCAGGCGCGCCCAGAGGTGAAGACTGTATAGCACTTCCATCGAGACCACTACGACGACTTCTACGGCGAACATCACTGCGATCGACGCGATGAGCTTGCCCAGATATATCGCTCGTGGATTGGCGCCGGCCAGGAGCATGCCCTCGAAGCAACGATTGTCGGATTCAGTCTGATAGGCTCGGGCAAATGCAATGATGCCGGCAAAGGCGAACGCCACCCACAACACTCCGGACGCCGCGGTTTCCAGCCTGCTTCGAGATGGGCCCAGAGCGAAGCTGATCACAACGAGTATCAAGCCGGCGAGGAAAATCAGGGCATTGAGACTAGCCTTGCCCCGGCCCTCGAGCAGCAAGTCCTTGCGCGCGACGGTGAGCACCTGGCCAATCACGAGGTCGCGCTGCCGGCAAACCACAGAGGGGAACGTCGTCGCCATTCGTTTGGATCGCCATAAAACGTTACTCTGCCGCCATCGAGAGCGAGAACAGTAGTACATAATGCCAGGGTTCTGGTGAGGTCATGGGAAGCGACGACTACGCCACGACCAGAGATTTGAGCCTCACGTACGATCGCGTCGACCAACGTCTGTCCCTCTTCATCGAGAGATGCGTGCGGCTCGTCCAAAAGAAGGAGTTGCGGCGCCATGAGCAGAAGCCGAGCAAGGCCGATGCGCCTTTTCATGCCTGCAGAATACGTTCTCACCCTATTGCCGGCGGCATATCTCACTCCGACTGCGTCAAGCGCTTCCAGCAGGCGTATCTCGGGTAATGCGCCGCCTCGCATTGACATCCAAAACTTGAGATTCTCCAGGCCGGTTAGATCGTCGTAGAGGTAGCTGTCGTGTCCTACAAAGGCGATGTCCTTGGCTACCAATCGCCTGTCTTCAGGCATGATACTGCCGCAAACCTCCAAATCTCCACGCGAGGGCCGGACGACTCCCGCCAGCATTCGGAGCAATGTCGTCTTGCCCGAGCCATTAGGTCCGATAAGCGCGAGGGCTTGACCAGCGGCTAGGTTGAATGACATTGGAAAGAGGATGGGGACTCGACCGAAGGCGCGGCAAATACCTTCAGCTGCAATCAACACGTCGTCTTGCGAGCCAAGCGGCCCGAACCATTGCTCGAAGTCCGGCATCTCGATCCTTACAACGTTATCTTACCCGGCACGCCAACAGACGGTTCGACTCTCCCGGAGCGAGGCGCTCAATGCCCGTTGTTAAAATCAATTGCACGTGGCCCCGTCGTCTAGCGGCCCAGGACATCGCCCTTTCAAGGCGAAGATCGCCGGTTCGAATCCGGTCGGGGCTACCAGTGTGCCTGACGACCTGGCCGCACTGAGCACTGTGGAGCTGGCATGACGACAGGACACTGCTTGCCGGCAGGACGGCGCCACGGCCCCGTCTCTCTGTCTCCGGGACAGGGCTCGAGGTGATTCCTCAAGGCAGAACCGGTCCTCTGGCCGAGCAGATGCATCGTGCGCCACTCCCCGACTTCTCCTACGGCTGGCTGGCGGTTTGAAGGGCTCGCAGGTCGTAATTCATGCGGACGTCGACGCTTTCTATGCCTCCGTCGAACAACGCGACAACCCGCGTCTCAGGGGACGTCCGATAGCGGTGGGTGGCTCCCCCAAGAGCCGTGGCGTCGTTATGACGGCAAGTTATGAGGCGAGGGCGTTTGGCGTGCGTTCGGCAATGCCGAGTCGCCGAGCCGTTGCGCTCTGCCCACAGCTCGAATTGATTCCCGCTAGGTTCGACGCCTATCGAGAGGCATCGGACACCATCATGGCGATATTCCGAAAGTATGCCTCGGTGGTCGAGCCGCTCTCGCTTGACGAGGCCTTCCTCGATGTGACAGAAAGCGCATCGCAAGTCCAGATCGCGGCCCTAGTGGCGGAATCTATCAAGCTCGAAGTGCGTGAGGCGACACAGCTCACGGTCTCACTTGGAGTCGCCACGACCAAGCTCGTGGCGAAGGTAGCGTCGGATTTCGAGAAGCCCGACGGTCTCACGGTGGTGCTCGAGAATGGCGAGAGCGCTTTTCTGGCGCCTATGCCAATCCGCCGTCTCTGGGGAATTGGGCCAAAGTCGGAGGAGGTATTGCGAAAATCCGGAATCGAGAGAATCGGAGAGCTGGCTTCGATGGACGATGACTGGATCGTGAGCCATCTGGGCCCATGGGGATTTCGGTGGCGGGGCATGGCCCGGGGAGAGGACGTTCGGCGGGTGAGCAAGCCGGGAGCCACAAAGCAAACAAGCCGGGAGATGACGTTCGAGCGCGACACGGCAGACCGGGACTTCTTGTGTAAAACGATCGGCGAGATGGCCGGGCGCCTGGCAGAGTCGCTGAAGCACACGGGACCGGCGAGAACGGTCCACATCAAGCTACGTTCCTATCAGTTTCGAACCATAACGCGACAATATCGGCCGGAGACGGTGGTGCGATCCCGCGAAGACATCGCGAGGGTCGCTATCGATCTCCTTGACCGCAGCTGGGACCGCAAGCCGTTGCGGCTGATTGGAGTGGGCCTCTCCAATTTCGCAATTGAGCCCAGCAATCAGCTGCAGCTTTTCGAGCCGGGCTGAACGCTTGATGGAAAACGTCTTCGGCATCCACGGTGGCTGGATCCGGCATGCAGGTAGACATCGTGGCGTCCCAGGTCACGGATGGAAGCCGAGCGCTTGCGAGGGCATCTGGCGTGTCGTCGGCCAGGCTGACCGTCGGCCCGGACTGACGGCGCGGGCGGCCCGGGCACAGGCCGTCCAAGATGCTACCGAGGGCAAGGCCAACCGCGATGACGTGTATGCCGCGGTACCGCTGAGTGAGTGGCGCATCGCGTTAGAGCTGTAGGTCCACGATGACAGGTCCGACCGTCCGAACCCAAGAACGTTCCGATGACGTGGCTGTGTTGTCCATTTTTCAAACCAGCTACCCGGAATTTCCCCATGACACCGTCGAGGACTATCGGTCTGGAATTCGAAATTGGGACCAACACGGACGCATCTCTCGCCGTTGGGTCGCGGAGAGTAAAGAAGGAGTAGTGGGGTGCGCGCTCCTTTTGGAGATTGTTTCGACCCAACCCGATCTCTTCTGGGTCGAGGTCGTCGTTCCACCGCAGCACCGCGCCAGGGGCATAGGAACTCAGCTATTCGAAGCTGTTTACGGCGAAGCGCGAAACCTTGACGCCAAACGACTTCTCGCCGAGGTCGTGGAGACGTCCGATGCTGGGAGGCGGTTCACCGAGAAGCACGGCTTCGGTGCGAATGACGGCCACGGTGAACAGCTTTCGCGCCTCGACGTCGATTTCGCAAATGCTTCAGGCTTCGACTGTGTCGAACAGGCCCTGTCCAAGCAGGGGCTTCGCATCGAGCGCTTGGCCGATCTCAGCGCTGAACGGCCTGAGACCCTCCAGGAGCTTTATCGCCTGGACATGGACACCCATCGCGACGTTCCTTCTCCGGTTGAATGGGCTGACATCCCGTTCGAGGAATGGTTTGACGTCGTGCTCAACGGTCCGGGCAGATCACCCGAGTGGGCGTGGGTCGCCCGGGATGGTAATCGGCTGGTGGCAGTGGCTAGACTCCGTCTGCACGGAACCGAGGCGGCGCATAACGCATATACGGGCGTCCACGCCGATTATCGGGGTCGGGGCATTGCTCGAGCCCTAAAATTCAAGACGGTGGCATGGTGTCGAGAGAAGGGCATCAAGTATATCTACACGAGCAATTCAGTCGAAAACAAGCGCATGCTGGCGATCAATCGCTCGCTGGGTTACGTACCGTTGCCCCGGACGATCGAGGTTGTGCGGGAGCTATGACGTCTCGTCAACATGTTTCCTCTCCAGCAGCTTAGCCTCCGGATCTGCGTTGCGCGCCGGTCCTTCCCGGTACGGACTCAAGCGTCTGTGCGTATCGCCATGTCCTGTTGAGCAGTATGGCGCCGCTGATGAGGCAAAAGAGACAAGCTGAGGGCAATGAGGCTTTCTTCACCCTACATCCCTCTTCCTACACCGGAAACTAACCCGGGCCTTCACTCTTCCTTATCGACCAAGGGTGATAGTGGGGTCGGAAGCGCGGTGTCGCTGCGCTCTCGATGGCCGGCGGCCTGTGCGTTTCACACGACGCAGTGAGGGATCCGTAATGGCCGATATAAACCGCCGACACCGTCGCCCCCGACAGCACGCAGCTACGCTGTGGGGATTCGGCGGGACGGCCAAAAGAATAGTCACACTTGTCCTGGTGCTCGCGATAGCTTCCTGGGTCAACGTAGCTTCGGCCACGGCCTCGTCACACGATCGAGTTCAGTCGGACGGTTACTCTCGGGCAATTTCGCCGGGATCCGTCCCATCATCCCAAACCACGCACGTTACAACATCGACTCCGAGTACGTCATTCAGTTTTGGTGCGGCCGGCGACTACGGCGATACCCCGCGAGTCACCGCCGTACTTCAGGCCATGGCGCAATCGCATTTGCAGTTCGCGCTGGCTCTCGGCGACCTGAGCATGGACGAGATTACGCCGGAGTCGGCGTGGTGCGCATATGTAAAAAGCAACATCGGCTCCCTACCCTTTGAGCTTCTGTCCGGCAATCATGAGAGTGACGGCGTCCAGGGGCTTATAGACAACTTCGCGGCGTGTCTGCCCAACCGCATGAGTGACATGGTAGGGACATATGCGAAGGAGTATTACTTCGACTATCCTGTGCAGCATCCGGTGGCCCGCTTTATCATGATCTCCCCGGGGCTCAACTTCACCTACGGCGGCCCCTACAGCTATGTCAAGGGCGGAGCGGACTACAACTGGGTTGCAAACGCCATCGACAGCGCCCGAGCTGCGGGAATCAAGTGGATCATTGTCGCCAACCACAAGGTGTGTCTGAGCGCCGGCGGCAGCACGTGCGATGGGGGAACAGATATCCTCAACCTGTTGGTCAGCAAAAAGGTTGACATTATCTTGATGGGTCACGACCATATCTACCAGCGGAGCAAGCAGCTGGCGCTCTCGGCGGGGTGCCCCGGGCTCGACCCAAACGTTTACAACGGCGGGTGCGTCGTCAACAGTGGATTTGGTCACCTCTACCATGCGGGAGCCGGCACGATCATCAATGGTTTGGGAACCGGTGGGGACGGCCCGGACTTCGGTTACGTCTGGACGCGAGCCGATACGCCGTACTTCGCTCGTTACTCGGGATACAACCTGGATGTTCGTAAGGGCTTCGAAAAGTTCACAGTTACGAATCAAGCGATCACAGCCCAGTTCATTGGCGTGAATCCCGCAGGAGGGCCCACCTCGCCTTTCTCCGACTCGTATACGATCACTTCCAATACTGTGACCCCGTCAAGCCCCGCTCTTAACTCCGACGGCACCATCTTTGAAAACAATCTCGACGGCCAGCCTACAGGCAACCTTATCGTCCATCAAGGGACTAATCAATTCACTTTGGTCGGGACCGACTGTTACGGTTCTGACGGGAGCCCCTGCCCGAACCCGGTGACGGTTGAAAGCCAAATGGCATACACGGCTCCCAATGCTGTTGGCATTGACGTGACTGGCGGCGGCAGCGGCTTCCTGTGGACCCAGTACGACGGAGCAGGATACTCGGCGCATAGCCTTTTCTTCCACGTTCGACTGGGAGACGATTTTGTCCTGGGACCAAACGAGTATCTCGTCCTGGCCAATACAACGCCTGACGGTGCTTCGTTGATTCTTACAGCATCGGGTAACCTTCTGTTGGATTACGCGGATAGCGTGGGCGCCCATCACTACGTCTACACCAGTGCGACGTTGAGCCCCGGGGCATGGCATTCGGTCGGGCTCGCTGAGTCGATGAGCTCTGGAACTAGTGGCGCTGTCACCCTGACGATCGACGGGACCGTGGTCGGCTCGAGCTCGAACATCGACTTGGGTATCGAACCCGTCATCGCTTTCTCCGTTGGTAATGAATATACTCCTCCCGATCTAGCGACTCGCGGCCACATCTACGTCGACGACGTTCGCTCCACTCCTTCCGGGCCGGCCGCGAACGCAGCCACCCCTACTCCGACCACACCGCCCGCATCGAGTCCAACACCATCGTCCACTTCGGTGTCGACCTCCACCCCAACGCCCCCGCCGACCTCCACCCCAACGTTGTCGCCATCGCCCACGTCCATGCCGGCCCCGACATCTACTCCGACAGTCGGCGTAGTTTTCGTGAATACATTCGACCAGCAGCCGGCTGGCCCACTGCAGACCGGCTCGGAGGTCAATGTGTTTTCCGGCGAAATCGGCTCAGGACAGCTTGCCGTGCAAAACGCCATATACAGTAGCCCGCCGCAATCGATGGAGGTTTCCAGCAGCGGAGGCGGTTCGGCCTACGCCTACCGAACGCTGACCACCGGGCTCCGCTCGGTACAGTTCTCAATCAAGTTGGGAAGCGACTTCGTGCTGCCGGCAGGCGAATACATGGTCGTGGCTCAGATGGGGCCTTCTGCGACAGGCGGTGCCGGCACTGTAAGTCTGATCCTGTCGGGAGGTGGCCTGTTTCTGGACTATCGAGACAGTGGCGGCGCCCAGCGCTACGTATGGAGTGCGGCGACGCTTTCCCCAGGCCCTTGGCATACCATCCGAATCGACGAGTCGGCAGGAGATGGCACCGGCACGCTCTCTCTGAGTGAGGACGGCGTTCAGCAGGGAGCAGCTTCCGGCCTATTACTCGGGACCCTGCCGGCGGACTATCTTGCACTCGGAATGGAGTACTCTCCCCCTGACTCCGGCACGGCGGGACACCTGTATGTCGACGACGTCACGGCTAGCTGACGACTCGGATACTCGTCCAAGGCGCGGCTGCGACAGCTGCATTGTTGTGCCAGGTTTGCTTGGTCTTTACTGGCGCGCTAGCCTGGAACTGACACCCGACAACCGACAACTGACAGCTGAAAACTACTTGCCACTCTTTGCCCTGCCGGCAGCGGCGTTTGGTTGCGCGATTGCCATTCGGTCTAAGATAGGGAGCCCACTTCTCCAGAATTGGGGTACTTCGGGTCGGAGCCCACCGTTGGAATAGCCGCGCTTTCGACGGTTGCTGGCGTCCCGATGTGGGGATTCGGTTGGAGACGACCGGAAATCTAGGACAACATTGCGGGGACCACCATGCGGCATGTGATACCTTTGCGCGAAAAAAAACAGATCTGGAGTTGGGTTGCGGCTCGCGGCGGACCAGCTTCGTCTCGAGCATTGTTCATGGGGTGCCTTTTAGTAGCTCTGTCAGCGACTGCGATACCTGTCGCCGCCCAACCCATTCGCACCGCGAGCGCGGGCGCTTCCTGCACCCCGGCTCTCAACGGGTGGCTACACACGTCGGGTGCCTGGGTAGTCGATGCCCAGGGATGCGAAGTTCACTTGCTCAGCGTTAACTGGTATGGGATGGAGACGACCAACTACGTACCGGCGGGACTAAACTTCCAGCCGTATAGGACGATTCTTGCCGAGATCAAGCAGCTGGGCTTCAACAGCATCCGGCTGCCGTTCTCTGAGGAGATGGTGCGCTACAACTCAAGGCTCCACGCCAAATCCGCATACATCAAGAAAGACCCGGAGCTGAGAGGACTTCACCCCTTACAGGTGCTGGACAGGATAGTGTCTGCGGCCCACCGAATCGGACTGTATATCATCCTCGACAATCACTCCAGTCAGGCTAGCGCGCCGAGACACGCCAACATTGAGGCTTTGTGGAATAAGTACAAGCAGAAGGGTTGGATCCACGACTGGGAGACCCTTGCCCGACGGTATCGGAACGATCCAACTGTAGTCGGCTACGATTTGCGCAACGAGCCTCACACGAATGGTCCGGGTCCGTGGACGCTGAAAGCCTACCTCCGTCAAGGAGCCACGTGGGGACGGTATCCGAGTAAGCTGTGGAAGCCCGCGACCGATTGGGCAGCCGCTGCCACTAAGGCGGGGAATCACCTACTCGCCATCAACCCGCATGCCTTGATATTTGTGGAGGGAGTTCAACTCTATCCCGACGCGCATATGAAGGGAGGCGCTGAGTCTTACTGGTGGGGCTCGATTCTCAAGGGCGTCGCGACTGACCCCGTCGTTCTCAAGGTGCCGCACCAGCTCGTGTACTCGGCCCATGAATGGGGCCCCTGGAAGGGCGGGTTGGCGCATTTTACGAAGAAGTCTACCTACAAGTCAATGGCAAAGGTTCTGAACGCGAACTGGGGATTCATCGCTCACTCGAAAGATCCACGGATTCAGGCCCCTGTCTGGCTCGGCGAGTTCAATACGTGTAACAACCGTCCGACATGTGTCAACAGTAAGAAGCCGGGCAGTCAAGGCTTGTGGTTTCAGTGGATGATCCAATATTTGAAGAATAATCCGGAAATCGGCTGGTCTTACTTTCCCATCAATGGGACAAACGCCGCCAACCAGCCCTCAAACAACAGTATCCTCAATCGGGCGTGGTCCAAGCCGAAGCTGCCGGCGCTGATGCCGGCGCTGAATTCGGCTATGAGTCAGTCCTCGGAAGTAGCACCAACTCAGCGCTAATGGACGGGGGAGTAACTGTCGCCTTTCGTTAAGGCAGCCTGATGCCTTCGGCGTCGTTCGACAGCACGCTGGTCGATCGGAAAATTCTGGCAGTTACCCCGGTTCTTTATGAACGCGCTAAACAACTCCTGAAAACCGAGTCAAGCTGGCCGGCAACCTGCCGGCCAGCTTGCGAGTCACCGATGACGGCTTTAGCTCGTCAGGACGGGTAGGATTCGGAGTTGAAACCTTTGGTCAGTGTCAAAGTGGTGGCGTGAAAAGCGATCGGATCCTGCGCTTCACTCTCACGCAACCATCTCCTGAGAAAGGGTCTCCGGAGCCACGTTCGCCTCTGCCGCGGCTTTAGAGGGTAGCAGGAGGGCTGCAACGGCCCCGACAGCTACAATCGCGGCCCCTACGTACAACGCGGTGTGGAAGCCCGCAATCCAGGAGGTCGGACTAGTGGCCACGTGTTGAAAGACCGCGCCCAGCACAGCCACGCCAAACACTCCTCCGAGTTCCCTAATCGAGTTGTACGAGCCGGAGGCTTCGCCCTGCTGGCGCTCTCTTACCGAGGTCATCACGGCAGCTGACAGTGGAGCAAACGTCAAGCCCATTCCGAGACCCCCCAGAATGAAGGCTGGCAGCATATGCGGGTACGGGGTCGAGGCTGCTGTCGATAGCGCCAGCCAGAGAAGCGCCGCCGCCTGAGCGACCATTCCCGCGACGACAATTAGGCGAGGTCCGAACCGGCCGGAAATAATTCCTGCGACGGGTGCCACGACCATGATCGTGCCGGTCCACGGCATTGTTTTCCATCCCGCCTCGAGCGGAGTTGCTCCCTGAATCTGCTGAACAAAGAGGGTCAGCAGGAAGATAGAACCGAACATTCCGGCGCTCATGAGAAAACCAACCCCGTTGGCGGACGAGAACTCGCGGATTTTGAAGAGGCTCAGCTGCAGCATCGGATTCTTGGAGGCTCGCTCCCACGCGACGAACGCGACGAGCAGGAGTGAGCCGACGACCAGAGGCGCCAGAATCTGTGCGCTCGACCATCCCAACGTATTGCCTCGAACTAGACCGTAAACGATACCGAGCAAGCCGGCTCCGGCGAGTCCCAGGCCTGGAACATCGAGGGGTTTGAAGTCACCGAAGGATTCCTCGAGCTTGAACCACCCCAGCACCACCACGATCACGCCTACGGGCACGTTCAGCCAGAATATAGCGTTCCACGTGATGCCGCTGACAATTGCGCCACCAACCAGTGGCCCGATGGCCAGACCGAGCCCAGAAATGCCGGACCACAGGCCGATTGCCGCCGCACGACGTTCGGCGGGAAACACCCTAACGAGAAGGGTGAGCGTCAGCGGGGTCAGGAAAGCGGCACCGAGACCTTGCACGGCGCGAGCGATTGCGAGATGCGAACCCGTATCACTCAGGGCAGCGGCCGCCGACCCGAGCGTGAAGATCGTCACTCCTATAAGAAAGACGCGCTTCCGGCCGAATCTGTCGCCGAGAACGGCGCCCGTCATCATCAAGACCGCAAACGTCAACGTGTAGGCATTGACGGTCCATTCGAGGTCCGATACCGTGGCGCCAAGGGCAGCACGGATAGCGGGGAGCGCGGTGAGGACCACGAGGTTGTCTAACATGCCCATGAATAGGGCGATGGAAACGACGGCGAATGTCCACCAGCGTGTTCGTACAGTCAAGGCTTCCTCCAAACTGATTGATCGGTCACTAACTTCCGAGTCGAAAAAAAAGCTACTTCGGCACGAAAAGGCAGCACTCGCGAGCCCATTCTTCGCGCGTCCCCAGCTCAGATAAGTCGATTGCCGCCGCCACATTCATGAGCATGCCGGTTGCAAAGAACAAACGGACGTCTTCCTGAGGAGCTCCGGAGACATCACGCACGTAACGGTACAAGTCGCCGTAGCGCTGCTGGACAAGAAGCAGGACGTCAGGGTCGGAGCACGCGGCGTACGATTGCATCTGGATGAGCAGCTCCTCGCGGTGGGCTAGAAGCCGGTTGTAGGCTAGGCCCATAGCACGAAGCGGAAACTCCGGCTCTGCTGATACCGCTGTTCGGAAAGCTTGTTCAATGCGATCGAACCCACGGGCCACGGTTGCCAGGAACAGTTCCTTTTTGCTTCCAAACAGCCTGAAGATGTATGGCTGAGACACTCCTGCTCGGCGCGCGATGGCCTCTGTCGACGTACCGTGAAGTCCCTTGACTGAAAACTCGGCTACCGCAGCCTCGAGTATGTCGTCGCGCCGCTCATCAGCGGTCATGCGAGTTCTTGAAGCGGCTTCTGGTGTCGACGTTTCCATAAGTTAGTGTATACTCACTAACTTCGCGATTGCAAGTATTCCTATCTTGGATATGTGGCCATGAGGCCGCCGTCGATCGTGACGATACAACCGGTGGTTTTGCCACTACGATCGGATGCCAGCCAGAGGATCGTCTCCGCGACGTCGCGGGCTTCGACGTTCACCTTCAGCGCATTTCGCTGCCGGTAGTACTCCTCGATATCCTCAACCGGGAACCCGTATGTGCGAGACCGTTCTTCGCGCCACTCTTTGGTCCAAAACCCAGAGTCAGTGATGATCGCGTCTGGGGCAACTGCGTTCACCCGGATGCCAAACGGACCACCCTCTTCAGCCAGGCAGCGACACATATGGGTCTCGGCTGCCTTAGCGGTTGTGTAGGCAATGGCGTTCTTTCCCGCGGCCAGCCCGTTCTTGGACGAATTGATGACGATAACCCCGCCAAGCCCCTGACGTTTAAAGACAGTGAACGCAGCACGACATGTCAGAAAGTAGCCGAGCAGAAGTACGTCCTGTACTCGGCGCCATTCGTCCACCGAGGTCTCGTCGATGGGATGAGCTCCGGCGATTCCGGCATTCGGTACCGCCAGATCGAGTCCACCGAACTCAAGAGTCGAGGTCTCCAGTACCCGCGTAGTATCGTCCTCGCTCCCGGCATCAGCTCCTACGGCGACGATGCGATGCGGGAACTCGCTCGCTAGCGCCGCTGCTGTCTGTGCTGCTCGGTGCGCATCGAGGTCAGAGATAACGATGTGGGCTCCAGCAGCGAGCAGCCGTCGGGCAGTGGCGCTCCCGATTGCCCCGGCCCCTCCGGTAATCAAGGCGATGCGGCTCTCGAGGTCGCCGTGTGAGGAACGCGTCGCCAGTTTGGAAAGCTCGAGGGGCCAATACTCTACATTCCAGGCTTCTTCCGGCGTCAGGGAGGTAAAGCGGGTGACGGAGGCAGCCCCGAGCATCACGGATATGGCCGACCGGTAAAGGGATGCGGTATTTAAAGCTGCCCATTTGTCCCACCCGGCCGTGATCATGCCGAGCCCGGGAATCAACACCACCCGTGGAGCCGGGTCAAGTGGTTCAGTCACGCCATCGGTATGCTCCGCGAAGAACGTCCGATACGCTTCGGCGTAGGAATCGACGGCCCGGGTTATCGCCTCCTCGAGCTCCACTGGATCCCACTCTTCGTGTTTCGGCGCGTCCACCACAACAGGGAGGAACTTCGTGTACATGACGTGATCGGGGCAAGCCGCCCCAGTGCCCGCGAGCTCCGGCATGTTATTCGAGTCGACGAACTGACGCACATCCCGCGAGTCATCAAAGCTCAAGATCAACCGGCGCCCAACCTTCTCGCTGAGCGCTCCACGCACCCGTGGAAGTATGCTGACGGCCAGCGTGCGACGAAGCTCCTCGCCGCCTTCCGGGATTCGGCGCCCGCCGAAGGCTTTGACGATGTCGATATGCTGCTGGAGGAACGAATGCGCCCTCTGCAGCACGGATATGGTCCGCTCGTAGCTCTCTTGGCTGGACGACCCCCACGTCACCAGACCATGTTTAGCCAGGAACATTGCGGTGGCATTCGGGTTTCGGCGACGAGCGGCTACCGCAAGCTTGGCCAAACCAAATCCTGGTCGAACGTACGGAACCCACACCGCCTCGTCGCCAAAGCAGTCGCCTACCAACTTCTCACCAAATTCAGCACAGCAGAAGGCGATTGCTGCTTCAGGGTGCGTGTGATCTACGTGGGTGTCTGCAATGAAGGCATGCAGCGTCGTCTCAATGGAAGGCCGGGGAGCTTTTGGATCAAGCATGCAACGCTGGAGATAGTCGACCACCTCGTCGTCATCCATCTCGCTTCGCGACTCGAGCATCGCCACGTCATCGAGCCGCAAAGGAGTGAAGCCGTCAGCGGTAATCGTTCCTAGATCCCACCCACTCCCTTTGACCCATAAGGTGGACACCGGACGGCCGGCATGATCGACAGCCTGCGTCTTGATTGACGTGTTGCCGCCACCGAAGTTCACAATGGTCGGATCGCTGCCGAGGAGATGGGACCTGTAAGTCAGAGCTTCGATCTCGGTCAGGCCGGCGACCGCGCCGTCCGACCACTCGTTAGGGGGTACGAGGGTCATTCGTCGCCGAATCTGTTTCGAGAGAATCGCTGAGCGTGTGGTATCTGCTTCTCATCGACGAGGTCGGCCAGCATTTCCCCGATGATTGGAGCGAATTTGAAACCATGACCGCCAAAGCCGAGTCCGATGACGATGGAGCCGACCCGATCGATCACGAAGTCGTCATCCGGCGTCGACGCATAGAGGCACGTTTCCATGACGCACGGGGTATCGATCAATCCCGGAGTGTAGGTCCGCACGAATTGGTTCAGTTCCCCGATTCGGGCATTGTCTGGTTCCCCCGTGCTGCCCGGCACAACCTCCCGACCGCTTCCGTGCTCTCCTAGTTTGACGTAAGCTTCGTCCACTCCGGGAAGACCATAGTGTTCCACGTGGCCATCTCCCGGATGCCAGATAAACGGTACGAAGCCGATCCCCGCCTGTGTACGATAGTACGCGACGTTCTCACGAGTCACTCGCAACGGCACGTCGATTCCCACCGGCGAGAGCAACCGGTTCGACCAGCCTGCCGAGGTTACGACAACGCATCGAACTTCGAAGGAACCTCGGCTCGTCCTGACGGCTACCATGTGCCCTCGATCCTCCAGAGCGATCACGGCCGTCTCGGGCATGATTTTGGCGTTGTTGAGCTCTGCCCGAGTTTGAAAGGCCTGTAAACAGCTGCGAGCTTGGAGGACTCCGGCGTCCGGCTGATGGAGGGCTCCCCAGGACGGGGGCAGGCAGAAACCTGTCAGTTGTTTGGCCGACTGGTCCAGCCAATCGAAGGAAACGTTGCTCGACTTGAGGGCGCCCGCTATGGGCCCCAACGAATCCGACGATCCAAGATCCATTCCACCTGTCTGCCATAGCAGCTGCCGTCCGCTCTCTTCTTCCAGTGCCAGCCAACCCTCTAGGGCCTCGCGGGCGAGCTGCACGTATTCCGGGATATCGTACGCTAGACGGAAAATTCGCGAACGACCATGGGAGCTGCCGTACTGATGGTCGAGCTCGTATTGTTCGCACACCGCCACCCGGTGACCTCGGGCGGCCAGCTGCCAGGCAGCGGCTGATCCCATAATCCCTGCCCCCACCACGACCACGTCCAACGGTGACTTGTGCAACTAGAGCGACCTCGAGAATAGGTGATTTACTTGCCCGTCACAGTATAGAGAGCCCGTGAAGACGGCGATCAATGCGGCCCCTCACGCAACACGTTGGTTGTCGCTGAGTGACTATAGCGGAAGAGTTAGGAGGGCGTTGCGACAGTTGTAACCGGTATGCAACCGAGCCGTAACTGAAATGTTCGCTGGTGCTCGATACCATGTTTATAGCCCTGATGGGCCAGGAAGGTCGTCCCGATCTAGGCGGTCACGGGCGGGCCGAACTGAGTCTAGCTGACGAACGGAGGGTTCGCATGGTGCCTGCAACTCGAGAGCTCACCCAGCTCTATGTGAGGAGAACAGAGACAATCGCGGACGATCGGTAGCGTAAGTGCCCCCGGCTCTCCTCGCCTTCATCTCTACCGCTTCCACTCGCCCGGCCGCGCCCAACGTAGGGCTGGCCATCGTGGGGCTGATTCTCCTTGCGTCGGCTGGAGCCGTATGTTGGGTGGTCTACGGCTGGCTCACTTCCGAACGACGCTACGCTAGATCCCGGGGACAGGCAAGGCGGCTCGCTCGAACTGCCGTCCTGCTGATAGTAGCTACCATCTTCTTTGCGGTTGGTCAGATCCTTGAGGGAGGAATGCGGTGGCTGGGAGCGGGTAGTTTGTCCGTAGCCCCGAGCGTCTTCACACTGGCTTCCTTTGCGCTTGTAGTCGTGTCCACGATCACCATTCCCAAGGTGACTAGAGGACAGTCGGTGGGTATTCAGGTGCTGATCGATGGTTTGATGGTTATCGTGGCGACCATAACGTTCAGCTGGTACTTCACGCTCGGACCCACGGTTATCCAGGCATCGGGAGACCAAACCAGCCGCTGGATCCACAGTGCATTTCCGCTGATGGATGTTGTTATGGCCGGCGGACTCGTCCTCTTCTCTTCCCGGGCAAACTTACCATCGATACAACGTGTCTGGCGGCCGATGACGATGGGCATTGCCGTAATCGTTCTCGCCGACAGCGCTATTCAGTATCTGTCTCTTCACGGAATCGATTCTCTGCTGATGTGGGCACAGATCGTTCGAGTCGTGGGATTCGGCCTACTGTTGCTGGCGGCAATACTAACTGTCCGCAGCAATCCGACACTAGAGGAGGATTCGGCCGACACGGCGACGCTAATAGCCCAGGATACGCCCAATTCGACCAAGATATGGGATCCGCTGCTCCCCTATGTGCTCGTTCCGGCCATGGGATTACTCGCCTTCAACGTCTGGAGAGACCATAGCAGCACTGGCATCGCGATAGGTGTGTTCGCGGGCGCTTTCCTGTTGATCGGCCTGGCATTCGGACGGCAGATAACCGCCATTCAAGAGAACTCGCGGCTCTATAGCCGGGTTAACGTGGCATATCAGGAGTCTATGGCCTTCCTTTTGAGCCTGCAGTCGCTCAACGAAGAGCTGAAGGCCACCAAGAGTCAGCTTGAGTCCAAGAATAACGACCTGGCTCAGGCAAACCTGCGGCTGCAGGCGCTGGCGACAACAGACCCTTTGACAGGCCTGCCGAATCATCGGTCGATGGTCGCGGCGCTCGATCAGGAGCTGCAGCGATCCCAGCGCTACGACCGCCCGTGTAGTGTCCTATTCGTCGACCTAGATCACTTCAAGGCGTTGAACGACAGTATGGGCCACTTGGCCGGCGACACCGTTCTCAGAGAGCTGGTTAACCCAATCGTGGAGGGTCTTCGTACTGTCGACATTCTCGGCCGATGGGGTGGCGAGGAGTTCGTCGTTATCTTGCCGGAAACCAGCATGGCGGATGCTCTCAGCGCGGCGGAACGTATGCGCAGCTCGGTCGCCAGGTATGCGTTTTCCGTTGGAGGTGGTGGAACACTGAGCTGTTCGATAGGGGTCGCCACCTACCCGTATGATGCGACTGATCGCGACGAGCTGATCGACGCAGCCGATCGGGCGATGTATGCCGCTAAGAGAATGGGGCGCAATCAGGTCAGGGCTGCGGTCGATCCGACGGTCGTGAACTTCATGTCCGAGATTGGACGGCGAGGCTCGCGAGAGGAGGTGGCGCTCTGGGGAACGGTTGAAGCCTTCACCACCATCGTACGTGTGTACGACTCCGCCTCAGATAGACATTCACATGACGTTGCCGGACTGTCGATGAGGCTGGCAACCTCCCTGGGACTGGACGCTCCCGAAGCACGTATTGTCGGACTGGCCGCGAGACTACATGACATTGGCAAGATAGCCATTCCGCACTCAATCCTTAACAAGGAAAGTAGCCTGTCCGAGGAGGACTGGAGGACCATCCGGGACCATCCGGTAGTGGGTGCCGAAATCGTCGAACGGATACCGGCGCTCGCCATGTTGGCCCCGGCGATTAGATCGCATCACGAGCATTGGGACGGAACAGGGTATCCTGACCGCCTAAGTGCGACAGACATTCCGGTGGGGGCGCGCATAATTGCCGTGGCGGACGCCTACCAATCGATGGTGGCCGGACGACCGTACAGTGCTCCGTCCAGCCCAACGCAGGCTCTCCGTGAGATCTTAGGATGCGCCGGCACGCAATTCGATCCGCGAATTGCTGAATGCCTGAACCAAGTGCTGCAGGAAGACCGCCTGCTGAGCTTCAAGCAGGCCGGGTAAGCACAGCACCGCGACACGGGTTCGCGATCGTTTGACTGAAGGCTGAATCGTATCACACCATCCGGCTGGTGCTGGTCGTCATGCCTACACCCATCGTCGATGTCAGACGGGCAGGCACTGATGTATGGTGAGATGCAATGAACGTGAGCGCTGACACGGACGCCGATTCGGGGCTGATTGACAGGCCCGGCGGCGAAACGCATCGGAATGAGCGAAGAGCTGCTTCGATATTTTTGTGGTTGACCACCCTGTTTGTCCTGGCGGCCATCTACCTCTACCAGATTGGCGACCTTTTGACGTTTCTGCTGGTTATGAGTGCCTCGCTCTTCCTCGGACTGTTTACGTTCGCCTTGATGCTTACGACACAGGGACCCGAGCCAGGCACTCTATCTTCATCCGGCGCACCGGAGCCGGATGAAGACGGTCACCCGTAAGTACCGTGGCTAGTGCTGGTGGCCTCCGCCGCAGCCGCAACCTCCGCCGCTGTTCGCTGCGTTAATACGGAAGCCTCGACCTACGAGCTCATCGCTGTAGTCGAGCTCAGCGCCTTCTACGTAGGGAAGCGACTCAGAGTCCACGACGAAATTGATGCCGTTGATCTCGACGATCGTGTCGTCATCGTGCTGTTCGTCGAGCATCATGCCGAAATGTGCGCTACCGCAGCCACAGGCACCCTGCACGCCGATCCGAACGTTGGCGGGAGCTCCAAGAGTTCCATGCTCTTGGATGACCTGCTTCAGTGCCTCGGCGGCCGGTGGTGAAATGGTTAACTGCATAACAACCCCTCTTTGGTTTTCTCTTGCTAGTGACATATTTTCGCATATGTCAATCCCGGTACCGGCTATCTGAGCGCTGTGCCCGCAAGCAAACGCTCTCCGACGAACTGATTCAGCTCCTGTTCTGCCATATGCCAGCTCTGTTCTTCTCCTGGAAACCGACCTGACCGAACGTCGTCGGCATAGCTTCGAACCCCCGACTTCATGGCCTCATCCAGGTGTGCATATGGCTTTACGTGACGGCCGTACGCGCTCGATATCCCGAGCAGGTCATGCCAGACCAGGACCTGACCATCACACCGGGCTCCCGAGCCGATACCGATAGTGGGGATCGTGAGACGGTCTGTGATCACGGCTGCGACCTCCACGGGAATCGTCTCCAACACAACGGCGAAGGCTCCCGCATCCTCGAGCGCAATGGCATCATCTACCAGCTTACGCGCTTGCGGGGCCCCACGTCCCTGGACTTTGAAGCCACCATGGGCGCGCGAAGTCTGCGGTGTCAGACCAATGTGCCCCATCACCGGTATGCCGACTTTGACGATAGCGAACACGATGTCGGCAACGCTCGTGCCCCCCTCGAGTTTTACGGCATCCATACCTCCTTCTTTGAGCACCGCGACACTGGATTTCACCGCCGTGTCGGAATCGATATAAGAGCCAAAAGGCAGGTCCCCCACGAGTAGCGGAATGCCCGCTCCCCTCGCCACGGCGCGCATGAAGACAAGCATCTCCTCGAGGGTCACGGGAACCGTTCCGTCGTACCCCAAGACGGCCATCGCCGCCGAATCGCCCACGAGGATCACGTCTACGCCGGCTTCTTCAGCTAGTCTCGCCGAAGGATGATCGTACGCCGTAACCATCACGATCTTCTCGTTCCGCGCGGCCATAGTGGACAGCTTCTCTACCGATACCTTACTCGACCTCATGCAACTACCCCTTTTTGTATCCAGAATGAGAAACATTACGTTCGTGAATGAGACGAAGGCCTTGAAGGGCGAGGTCGGGGTCGACGTGCTTGATCGCGGGGATGTGGCACGCCATCTTCTCGGCAAGCTCCCCCGTGGCGATGACCAAGGCATCAGGAGCCAGCTCCTGACGGAACCGAGCAATCATTTCGTTGGTCAGCCCTACATGCCCGAACAGTAACCCTGACTGCACTGCCTCAATGGTGTTGCGACCGATCGCCTGCTCTGGGAAGCTCAGGGTGATTCGCTTGAGCTGGGCCGTTTTATGCCACAGAGCTTCTGCGGCGATGGCGAGACCCGGAGCGATTGCTCCCCCAAGGTAGCTGCCGTGGTCGCCGATGGCGTCGAAAGTGGTAGCTGTGCCGAAATCGACGACGATGGCCGGCGTTCCGTACAGATGCTCGGCGGCGACCGCGTGCGCGATCCGGTCGGCGCCGAGCTCAAACAAGGGATCGTATACCAGTCGAACCCCGGTCTTGGTTCCGGCTCTGACCACCAGGGGCGAGACGTCGCAATAGGTCAGGAGCAGGTCCTCAAACACTGGAGTCAGTGGAGGCACGACGCTGCCGAGCACCGCCCAATCTATCGAACGTGGATCGAGATCTTCGCGCTCGAACAGCACTGTGAGCGCCACGCCATAATCGTCGCGTTCTTTTGAAACGTCGGTGGCGAGACGCCAACGAACGCGTAAATCCGTGTCCGAAAACAGCCCGATGTGGATATTTGTGTTGCCGATGTCGACGGCCAGTGCGTGTAACCGATCGTTCATGCGCCGAGTCTACCCGCCGGTCAAAGCCAAACTAGGCAGCTGTCCCTGCAAAGGCGCATCACCGCTACATCCCGGCAATACATTCAGAATGGTCCGGGTGTGAGAACGAGCTTGAACGTCGGCACGGTGAGGCTCACGTCCACATGGTACGCTGCCGAACCTACTGTAGCACACAGCTGAGTACCCGAAGAGACGTACTATTCGCGAGAGTCGTGGCTCTTCTTCGTTAGTATTCCGAGCTACATAATGTCAACGGATGATACAATATGTATGACAGTCAGAGTCAGTATACGGCTCTGATTTTGTGGGGGGAATCCAACAATGGCCCAAACCGCAGCCGGTACTGGAGGGTTGTGGTGGGCGAGAACGCCCTGGAACTGCGCGATGATCCTGATGTTGCGCGCCCGTTATGAGGTTTTGCGGTTGCTTGCAAAGACTTCTTCCTCGTTCCCGCGTTTCGCGCCCGTGAGCCGCAGCGTGAGGGCGCTGTGGATAGGGGTGTCCTCCCGCACTATTCCGCTTTATGAGGCAAACCTGAAAACGGGTTTGTCTACGGAGGAAGCATGGCTAAAAAGCAAAGCCCGAGCACATTGCTTTGGTTCATTCGTCGAAAAGCATACATCCCGCTCTGCGAGATTCGGCGTAGGTTCGAGCTGGATGGAGATGATGGTGCGTTCCTAGCAGACGATGGCGGCGTGCGCATATTTGTTGGGCTGCCGACTAACACATGCGCCGCGATCGAGAAACTGTGGCGACAAGGAAAGATCGGGCTCGAGTTGTCGGTCGAGTTTGATTGCCAGGTCTTGATTGGCGTATATCCTATGGTTCCGGTGCGCGAACCGATGGAAAACGGCCATCAGAACGGTAGCCATAACGGACACGAGAGTAACGGCCACCAAGGCACACGTCGCCCCAAGATTGTGAAGATAGTTGAAGAGGTGTTGCCGGAAGCTGGATCCTCACAGGTGATGGCTGCCGGGGAGTAGTCACCCTGCGCGTTGCTGGCCTGCAACGAAAGACCGGTATTCGTAACTGGCCGAATCGCCAGTCACCCGCTATGGTTTCTGTGAACGCGTTCTGGTGGGCAGGAGGTAGGTGCACGCGGCGAGAACGTCGGACTGCATTCTTCGACACTCCGCCTGCGTTAACACCTCCATTCTGTCAATTTGGGAAAGCGGTCTGAGCCACGTGTCCATCCGGCTCAGACTGCTTTCGTTTCTCGAGATTGGCTTTGCTCTCTCCCACGACCGGTCGAGAATGACCGGGAGCCGCCGGCTTCCGCCCTTCCAAATTGAGACGCCAGTAGTCCAGCAGGAATGGAGGCTTATCGCCCGCCGCCCGTTCCGAGAGATCATTGAGCCAGCGTGTTCGCAGCTCCTCGTTGGGCAGGCGCTCGAGATGGAGACGAAAGACCACCGTGCGAACGAACTCGGAATATGACTTGAGGTTCTCGAGCACGGTGGGAGCGTATTCGAGACCCGTGCGGACGTTAACGAAGCCTGCTCTGCGCATTCGAGAAGCAGCTGGATCAGGTCCGGAGAAGTGCCAAGGACCGTTCCACCCAGCGAAGAAGGGCTGAAACTCCGCAGACGTGCAGAGCCTCTCGGCACGTTCCAGCAGACGGGTCAGATTAGCCTCCGCTCCGCATTGGGCGACCAGCTGACCATCGGGCTTGAGGGCGTTGATGAGTGTCTGAAACAGAGAATCGTGATCCAGGATCCAGTGAAATGTCGCGTTGCTGAAGATGACGTCTGCTACATTCTCCAGCTTCAGGTTAAGCAGGTTGCAGGTGACGAAGGTGACTCGGTCATTGAATTCAGGAAGAAGATGCTTTTGGGCGGCATCTATCATGCTGGTGGACTGATCGATGGCGATGACGTGCCCGTTGGGCAGACGCTCAAGCAAGAGACGAGTGAGGCGCCCGGTCCCGCAACCCGCGTCGATCACCGTTTCGAATCCTTTGAGTGGTAGACGACCGAGGACCCGACGGCCCCAATCAAGCTGAGGATTCGACACCCGGTGATACGAGATTGCGTCCCACTCCACTGACGGAGAACTTGTGCTGTCCTCCGCCCCCTGCGACCTGAATCGGCCGCCCGGGTCCGCCTCCGATGATTGAATACGATCCCCCTGTTGAGGCATATCCTAATCGTGCTCGAGGACTACCGTCTCACCCGCTCGAGAGAACGAAGATGCGGGTTCCAAGACGGAAATGTCGGCTTCGATAGGGATCCGCTGAAAAACCTCGCCGAAGTGGACCGTTATCGTACGCGCCACTTGGTCCAACGACGGGTGATCTTCCGAGAGCAGGTGGATGGAGGTAACGTCCTTGTCTGTGATTCCGCAAGGGATGATGTGCTCGAAGTAGCTCATGTCAGTGTGAACATTGAGCGCAAAGCCGTGGGAGGTTACGCGCCCGAACTTCACGCCGATGGCCGCGACCTTCGCATTTGCGACCCACACACCCGATAGACCTTCGATTCGACCGGCCACAATCTCAAATTCCGCCAGCGACCGAATCAGGACCTCCTCGAGCATCCGCACGTACTTGATAATGTCGGGACGTTGTAGATCCAGGCGCATGATTGGGTAGCCGACGATCTGGCCCGGACCGTGGTAAGTAACATCACCACCTCGGTCGACATCGAACACCTCTATGCCCTTTTCGCGCAGCTGACTCGCCGAAAGCAGGATGTTGGACGCCTTGCCACGACGCCCGAGGGTGTAAGTGGGCGGATGCTCCAAGAGCAGCAGAACGTCCGGGATCAGGTCACGAGCGCGAAGATCCGCAACCTGTCTCTGGAGATCCCAGGCATTCGCATACGGGATGCGGCCAAGATACGCTGTGAGCAGCTGGGGTCGGGATACAGATTCTGTGGGCATATGAAAGTCCCCGCCGCACGTCGGCGACGTCAGAAGCGCGGCGATGCCGAACACCTAGCCATACTTGTACTGGACCCCGAAGCCTCCGCGCGGCATCGTGCAATCGATGTTGTGGTACGGGCAGATCAAGCGACATGCCCCGCATTCAATGCAGTTCTCGTATGAGACGACGATGTGGTCTGCCTCCCAGTGGTAGACATCGGCCGGGCACGTCAGCGTGCAGGGCTTGTCCGGACACCTCAGGCAAACCTCGTTTGACGATATCTCTATGTGGGAGTGATCGTCCGGTTTGAATTTGAGAAGAAACAGCTTGTCTTCGAGCTTGGAAGGCATCTTGTCGGTCATTGGAACAGGCCTCGGTGCATTGTCAGAGTATTCGTAGTGGTCATGTTAGGCCCACCGCTCTCGGCGATCCTCCAGTCGTATCGGGACACTCGGGATTGTGCGCTCCGAAGATTAGATGTCCTGGAGCTTCGAAGAGCGGAGCCTGACACTCGCGGTTTGTTCGTGAGCGTGATAAGAGCTTCTGACGAGCGGTCCTGACTCCACGTGCGAGAACCCCATCTGCAAGCCGGCGACCTTGTACTCAACAAACTCGTCGGGAGTGATGTACCGCGCGATGTCGACGTGCTTAACCGTGGGACGGAGATATTGACCGATGGTCAGAATATCCACGTTGCTGTCCCGCAGGTCCCGCATTGTCTGTAACACCTCGTTCTTTTCCTCGGCGAGACCTACCATGAGTCCGGACTTTGTCATGACCTCAGGATCCAGTTGTTTGGCTCTGGCAAGCACCTTCAGTGAGAGCCGGTAATCAGACCTGCCGGGCCTCACGCGGCCAAATACTCGCTCAACAGTTTCGATGTTGTGGTTGAATATCTCAGGCCTCGCGCTCAAAACGGTTTGGAGGGCCGATTCGTCGCCCTGAAAATCGGGCGTGAGCACCTCGACCGCACAACCTGGATTCAGCTCTTTGATCTTGTTGATGGTGGCGGCAAAATGACCGGCACCGTAATCCGGAAGGTCATCGCGATCAACGGAAGTGACGACGGCATGCTTTAAACCCATCTTCCGTACCGCCTGGGCCACGTGAAGCGGCTCTGCCATGTCTAGCTCGTAGGGCTTGCCCGAAGTGACGGCACAGTAACGGCAAGCGCGTGTGCAGACGTCGCCCAGGATCATGAACGTAGCCGTCCTGTTTTCCCAGCACTCGCCCATGTTCGGACATCGTGCCTCCTCACAAACCGTATGCAGGTGAAGATCCTTCATCAAGTCCTTCAGCTCCGAGTAGTTCGGGCCTACGGACAGCCTGACTTTCAGCCAGTCGGGGCGGCGGCTAGGGGGGCCGGGGATCAGCTCAATTGGTGATGTCGCCATAATTCCTGCTTTCAGTACAGCGAAGTTTCGGGAGACCAGCCTTCGAGACGTCTGCGAATAAACTGCAGAAAATCCGCAACTGTGGCGCCGTCGAGAATTCGATGGTCAAACGACATGCACAGGTTCATCATGTGACGAATGGCGATGGAATCATCCGGCATGACCCTCACCCGCTTAACGATGGCATCGGCGCTCAATATGCCCGCCTGAGGATAGTTGATGATGGAGACCGACCATACTGAGCCAATTGCTCCGGTGTTGTTCAGGGTGAACGTTCCCCCTGAAACGTCGTCCGGTGTGAGTTTGCCGTTGCGGGCCCTAACTGTGAGATCTGATACGGCGTGCGCAAGTCCCGCCAGGCTAAGGCGGTCGGCGTGCTTGATGTTAGGTACAATCAGGCCGTCTTGGGCCGCTACGGCTAGGCCAAGATTGATGCTTTTCTTGAGGATGATTGCGTCGCCGGCCCACTCGCTGTTGACCAGCGGATACTGTTTCAAGCCCTCAACCGTCGCCTTGGCAACAAAAGCCATGAACGACAGCGAGACTCCCTCCTGCTGCTGCCACTGGCCCTTGTTCGACTCCCGATACTGTACAACGGGCGTCATGTCGATCTCTATCATTGAGGTGGCATGCGGCTGCGTGAACTTACTCTTGACCATGTGGTCCGCGATCATACGTCGTACTGCAGATACGGGCACAGCCTCCTCATCCGGCCGAAGCTCCCGGGCTGCCTGTGGCGCCTGAGCGGGCACTGGAACAGCCCGAGGCTGCGCGGCCTCGGGAGCAGTTGAGGCCGCCGGCGCAGGTGATGCGGGTTGAACCGTCCTATCAGGAGCGGCCGTGGCACTCAACGTCTCCGGTTCCGGTGAGCCAGCTGGAGTGGGCGTTGCCGTTGGAGGCGAAAAAGCGGGGGACGGCGCCCGAGACTGTGAGCTTTGGATGAACTGGAGGATATCCTTCTTACTGACTCGTCCCCCGATGCCGGTTCCGGGAACACGTGAGAGATCCACGTTATGTTCGGCGGCAAGGCGTTGAACCAAAGGGGAAGATCGGACGACTCTCCCGGCGCCATTTCCTTGATCTCCGTTTGAGGACTCGAACGTTGAAGCCTGGGAGGATGGCGTGATGGACTGGGGGGCCTCCTGAACGGCTGAAGGAGCCGAGGCGGAATGCTGAGCTGGAGATTCCTGTGTCGGCTGGGCGGCAGCGCCTGACGCCGGGGTAGCCCCGGCATCGCGCGGCTCCTCATGCGACGCAGCGGTCTCGCCCTGATTCCCGATTACCGCGATTTCCTGCCCAACTGCCACGGTCTCTCCCTCCGAAGCAGAGATCTTCTGCAGTACACCGGCGACCGGTGACGGAATCTCTGCATTGACCTTGTCGGTCACGACTTCGACGATTGGCTCGTCTTTGGCGATCGAGTCGCCCTCTTGTTTGAGCCATTTGCCGATTACTCCTTCGGCGACCGACTCACCAAGCTGCGGCATGACGATCTGAGTTGCCATCACATCTCCTTATGGATATGTCCTGGTCAATACGCGGCAAGCTCCCGCGCGGCCTGGGCGATCTTTTTGGCGTTAGGGAGGAAAGCATCCTCGAGCGATGGTGCGTACGGGATTGGGGTGTCCGGCGCTGCAACGCGAGTAACGGGCCCGTCAAGATACTCGAAGGCCTCTTGCCCGACGATGGCTGCGATCTCGGCTCCAATCCCGTACGAGAGCGTATCTTCGGTGACTACCAGCACTTTGCTGGTCTTCTTGGCCGAGTCCAGAATCGCTTCTCTGTCCAATGGCATAACGGTACGCATGTCGAGGACTTCGACGTCGATATCGTCCCCGGCCAGCTCCTCGGCAGCAGCCAGCGACTGATGGACCATCGCGCCGTAGGTAATGATACTGATGTCCTCGCCCCGGCGCTTCACGTCCGCCCTCCCGATCGGCACCGTATAGTCCTCGTCGGGCACCTCGCCTTTTATTCGCCTGTAGAGGAACTTGTGCTCAAAGAAGATCACGGGATCATTGTCGCGAATGGAGGCCTTCATCAGCCCCTTGGCATCGTATGGCGTAGACGGCACGACAACCTTTAGCCCCGGTGTATGAGCAAACCACGCCTCTGGGCTCTGGGAGTGGAACGGACCTCCGTGGGTGCCGGCTCCGGACGGACCGCGAATGACCATGGGAACCGGCATGCCGTTGCGATAATACAGCTTGGCCGCCATGTTCACAATCTGGTCGAACGCACAGGCAATAAAATCGGCAAACTGCATTTCGGCGATCGGCCGTTGACCCATCAGAGCGGATCCTATAGCGGCCCCCACGATAGCCGATTCCGAAAGCGGAGTATCGATAACGCGATCGCCCCCGAACTCGTCCAGGAATCCCGCTGTGACCTTAAAAGCGCCTCCGTATACTCCGACGTCCTCGCCGAGAATGTACACGGCTTCATCGCGACGCATCTCCTCTCGCATGGCGTCGCGAACCGCTTCGAGATACGTAATCTCAGGCATGCTTATTCGTCTACCTCCCATCCATCACGGGTCGAGCGCTAACAGCACTAGCCGTGGCGTACACAACCTGACTCGTGGCTCCCGACGGCATCCGCTCCGCCTCTGCCCGGTCCGCCGCCAACGCCACATCCCGTTCGACGGCGCGCTTCAGGTCGGCTCGCTGTTCCTCATCCATGATACCTTCATCACTAAGGAAGGCAGCCAGCCGAGCGCGCCCGTCAAGCCGTTTCCACTGCGTTGAACCACTGACTTCGAACTCACCGAGAGACGCGTGAACGATGGATGGACCCAACCCCGCGCGGCCGCGGGCGGCGAGTTCGCCCGTGGCGAAAAACACCGCAAGAGGGTCAGATCCGTCGACGCGCACCCCCGGAATTCCATACGCCGCTGCTCGGTCGACGACGCTGACAGGCCGTGCACTTGGGGAGCCGGAGTGCCGGGAAGCTTCCTCTACCACGACGACCATCGGCAGGGAGAGCACAGCCGCAAAGTTGAGCCCTTCGTGAGTGTCGCCGGACGATAGGAAGGATTCGTCGAGCAGGATCAAAACTATTGAGCTGCCCCCACGCAGTGCCAAAGCAGCGCCGGCCGCCAGCGGAACGTTGGCTCCGGCAAAAGGCAGAGCCGGAAGAAGTCCATAAGAATGGTCAGCCACTGAGAGTGCGGCGTCGCGGCCGCGACTAAAGCCGGAGTCGCGTCCGAAGTGCTCAGCGAGAATCTTCTCGGGCTCCAGTCCCGCTGCCAGGTACGCGCCGAGGTCGTGCGCCTGTGGCGCAATCACATCCCCTGACTGTAGCGCGCACACCGCCGCGACCGAGGCGGAAGAGGTTAAAGAGAATTGACTCGGCACCCCTTGCGCTGAAGCGGGAGCTAGCAGCTGTTGCAGCTGCTCCGTCAGACTCAGCAACCTATAGATTTCCAAAAGCCTGGCGGAGGTTAGATATTCTTCGCCGGTCCATAATCGTGTGTCCGACGGTGCGCGAGTCACGTTGCGCGGCTAAATGTGGATAGCGGCACCTTCGGCGGCATGGGCGGCCTCACCGAGCGCCTCGGATAGTGTTGGATGGGGGTGGATGTTGTATGCAAGCTCCCATGGCGTGCTCTCCAGGAATGTGCCCAAAGCGGCTTCCGAGATGAACTCGGTAACGCTGGGACCGATCATGTGGACGCCAAGTACGTCCCCCGTAGCCTTGTCTCCGATGACCTTCACCCAGCCCTGTGTCGCGTTGAGGATGGGCGCTTTGGAATTGGCGCTAAAGGGGAACTTGCCCACCTCGACTTCGCGGCCGTTTTCGCGGGCATCCTCTTCTCGCAGGCCGATGGACGCCACTTGCGGGAATGAGAACACCGGCTGGGGCACCCGGTTCGGGTCCACTCGATCGAACTTGTTGACACCGGCGATGGTTTCCACCGCCAGAATGCCTTCAGCATATGCCTCGTGAGCTAGACCAAATCCGCCGTTGACATCGCCAATCGCAAAGACATTGGCGACGTTGGTGCGCTGGTTGTCGCCGGCTCGCACATAGCCGCGATTGAGCTCGAGACCTAGTGCTTCGAGTCCGTCGGTCACCGCCTCTCGTCCTACGGCCACCAGCATGCGCTCGGCTTCCAGCCGTTGAGGCTCTCCCCCCTTTGGACTGACTGTAACACCGACGTGGCCGTCATCGCTCTGTATGCTCTGCAGGTCGGCCGTGGCATCGACCATAACATTCATGCCTCGGCGTTTAAAGATTCGACCGAGCTCCACGCCGAGGTCGGCATCCATCAGTGGGATTAGCGTTGGGGCTATCTCGACAATCGACACTTCCACCCCAAAAGCGTGATAGTAAGAGGCGAACTCTACGGAAATGACGCCTCCGCCCAGAATTATCAGCGAACGGGGCATTGCGTCGAGGTTGACCGCATGGTCGCTGGTGTACACCGTTCGGCCGTCAATCGGGAGCCCAAATGTTCTCGGACGTGAGCCGGTCGCGACTATCAAATTCTCGCCGGACACGCGCTGTGAGCTGCCGTCAGGCTTGGTTAAACTGACGGAATTCGCAGATTCCGCCACGCCCGAACCCTCGATGACGTCGATCTTGTTCTTCTTCATCAGGAACTGGACACCCTTCCAGTTCTTGTCCACGATGGTGTTTTTGAACGCCATTACCCGGGCGTAGTCGTAGCCGATATTTTCGGCTGTCAATCCGTAGTATTCACGCTCTTGAAACGCCTGGTACACATGTGCGCTTTCCAGGAAGGCTTTGGTAGGAATGCAGCCGTAGTGTAGGCACGTGCCTCCCAGCTTGTGCCGCTCCACGACGGCCGTCCGGAGTCCAAGCTGGGCCGCTCGAATCGCCGCGACGTAGCCGCCCGATCCTCCGCCCAGGACTACGACATCATATCTGTCCGCTGCCATCACCGTCCCCCTACAAAACCGCGAGCACGGGATGCTCCAGAGTGCGCCGCAGCTCGGCAAGGAATTGAGCCGCGACTCCGCCGTAGATTACGCGATGGTCGGAGGACAACGTCACTCGCATACGGTGCCTCACGGTGATCTCGCCGTCAACGACGACAGGCTTCTCGGCGATAGCTCCGACGGCAAGGATAGCGCTTTCCGGCGGATTGATGATCGCGGTGAATTGGTCAACTCCATACATGCCTAGGTTAGAAACGGTGAAGGTTCCTTCCTCGAGATCGCCTTGTTTCAACTTGCCCTCTCGAGAAGCGTTGATGAGTCGCTTGGTTTCCACGACCACGTCGCGCAGGCTCTTTGTGTTGACATCTTTGAGTACCGGCACGATCAGTCCGTCAGGCAGGTCGACCGCAACTCCCACGTTTACCGATGCGTGCCTAACCACCTTTCCGTCATAGTAACTCGCGTTGACCGCCGGAAACTTCTCCAGCACCACCCCTACGGCTTTCACGATCAGGTCGTTGAACGTCATGCGAAGGTCAGGCTCGGCATCGTTGATCTGTGCCCGGAATCTCACGGCATGGGTCATGTCCACTTCAGTGGTCACATAGAAGTGCGGAGCCGCTATCTTACTTTCTGACAGGCGTCTCGCGACGGCCTGCTGCATCCGCGTCAGCTGGATCTCCTCATCATTTTGCAGAGCTCCAGCCTCGACGGCCGCCGGCGTGACTGACGCGAAAGACTGAGACGCCGGAGCCCCGACCGGTTCCGCCCGGACCCTGTTGGACAAACGTCTCGACATCTTCCCGGGTTATCCGGCCTCCAGGGCCCGTACCGGTTACGTGGGCGAGATTGACGCCGCGTTCCTCCGCAACCCGCTTGGCCAGCGGCGACGCCTTGATACGTCCCGAGCCATTTGTAGCCGTCTCGGCCTGTACCGCCGCTGTCGGGGCTTGTGAGGCAGGTGCGACGGCCTTCTCCGGCTCACGTATAGGCGCCGCCGACGCCCCCGCTTGCTGTATTTCCTTGAGCTCGTCCTCGTCGGCTGCCACGATTCCGATCGGCGTTCCGACTTCGGCCGTTTCTCCCTCGGTCACGATGATTCTTGCCAGAATGCCGTCGGCATATGACTCGAGGTCCATGTTGGCTTTGTCTGTTTCGATTTCGAGGAGAACTTCGCCCCGTTTGACTTGGTCGCCGGTATGCTTGTTCCATCGCGCGACAGTGCCGCGGTCCATGGTGTCGGATAGGCGTGGCATCACAATCTCTACAGGCACGGTTCCTCCCTGGTCAGGTTGCCCTAAAGGGCGTCCAAAATGGAAAGCGGTTCGACGAATTCGGGGCCCGTCGCGGCCGGAGTCAGTGGATTGTGCGCGACCATTGCCGCTCGGTTCATTTCAAGCGAGGGCGGCTTCCGACACCCGAGGACCGACCATCGATCTCGTCTTTTCGACGATTTCCGAGACCGTCGGCGTCGCGGCGCGCTCGAGATCCGTGGCATACGGCAGAGGTACTTCTTTGCCCGCCACTCTTAGGACCGGGTGGTCGAGATCGTCAAAGGCGTACTCCTGGATTTGGGCAGCGATTTCGGCTCCGATTCCGTATGAACGCCATCCCTCTTCGATAAATACCGCGTGGTTGGTCTTGCGCACCGACTGCAGCACGGCCTCGATGTCCAGAGGACGAAGTGACCTCAGGTCGATCACCTCGGCGTCGATGCCTTCCTCCGCCAGAGTTTCGGCGGCCTGCAGCGTGATGCCCACCATACGTGAGTACGTCGCCAGTGTCACATCCGTCCCCGATCGCTTTACATCGGCTTTCCCCAGAGGCACGATATAGTCGCCGTCCGGTACTTCGCCCTTCTCGTTGTAGAGCAACACGTTCTCGACAAAAAGGATAGGATTGTCGTCGCGAATGGCGGCTTTGAGCATGCCCTTGGCATCTGCGGCGGTGCCCGGAGCCACCACGTAGAGACCGGGAACATAGGCGCACAGTACCTCGAGCACCTGTGAGTGCTGACACGACAGCTGGTGGCCTGCCCCGCTCGGGGTTCGTACCACCAGCGGAACTCTTGCCTGGCCGTTGAACATGTAAGGAATTTTGGCCGCATTGTTGATCAGCTGGTCAATTCCTACCAGCAAGAAATTGATCGTCATAATTTCGCACACGGGACGAAGTCCGGTCATCGCTGCCCCTATGCCGGCGCCGATGATTCCCTCTTCGGCGATCGGGGTGTCGATGATGCGACGGTCGCTGAATTCTCCGACCAACCCTTCGCTAACTTTATACGAGCCGCCGAAGATTCCCACCTCTTCACCGAGCAGGATGACGGAGTCGTCGCGCTCCATCTCTTCCCGAAGCGCCTCGCGCAGCGCCTCACGGTACGTCATTTCTGGCACTGCCTACTCCACGTAGAGATGATCGAAAAGCGTTGAAAGGGGCGGCTGCCGGCTGTCGTCGGCAAACTGCACGGCTTCCTCGACAACCCGCTGGGCCTCGAGATCGTTCTCCTGGAAATCCTCTTCTTCGAGCAGCCCTGCCTCGAGTGCTTGTTTCTCAAATACGCCAATGGGATCCCGCTCTCGCCACTGCTGAATCTCTTCGGCGCTTCGGTAGCTCCGGCCGGCGTCGGCAACCGAGTGCCCCCGGTAACGGTATGTAAACGACTCGATCAGAGTCGGGCCCTCGCCACGCCGAGCACGCTCGAGAGCCCGCTCCATGGCCCGTTTGACTAGGAAAAAATCCATTCCGTCTATGCGCTCCGACGGGATTCCGTACGCATCCGCTTTCTTGTACAGGTCGCTGATCGCCGATGCGCGATCAACCGCGGTGCCCATGCCGTACTGATTGTTGATGACGTACATGATGACGGGCAACTTCCACAAACCGATCATATTCATCGACTCGTGGAAGGCGCCTATGTTCGTCGCTCCGTCCGCGGAGAAACACAAGGTCACTTCGTTGGTATGGCGGTACTTCGAGGAAAGGGCCGTACCGATGGCGAGCGGCATCTGACCGCCCACTATCCCGTATCCCCCGAGGAATCGGCGGTCACTGTCGAAGAGGTGCATAGAACCGCCCCGTCCGCCGGCCACGCCGGTCTCCTTGCCGAACAACTCGGCCATCACATACCTCGGTTCGGTCCCACGAGCCAGGATGTGGCCGTGCTCGCGGTAGTAGCTCAGGATCCAGTCCTTTGGCCCCATGGGCTGGACCGCCCCGACGACCGCCGCTTCTTCACCGATATTCAGATGGCAGTAACCACCAATCTTCGCTCGGGTGTACATCTCAAACGCCTTCTCCTCAAAGTGCCGGATCAGCACCATGAGGTAATGAGCGCGGCGAAGCTCGTCCACTGATTCGTTAATCTCGGCCGGTTCGTACTCCTGGCTCTCGCCAAGCTTTTCTGCTTCTTGCACCATGATCCGTCCAGTTCGTTTCCGCTTACGATTCGCTTTGCCCCGGCCAGCAGGCACCTTCACGGCGTGTCACATCCTCCCATGACACCTCAGAGAGTGCTACCGGGCGGCCGCACCAAACCGCACACGTCCGGTAACTGTATGTCTGACCAACGGCAGGGTTCAGACGGTACCCAACCAAACAACCGAGGCTAAGCCTAGTCCTCTCTACAGCCGCGGCATCCAATAATTATAGCGTTCGCCCGGCTAGCCCTCAGGAGGGTCGGTGCTTGGTCCGGTCCTACAGTGCTGCAGCCCTTCAAGCACTGAGAGGTCGATCAAGTCTTGAGCGAGACTTATGAACTCTCACCAGAAGGGATCTCGAAGCGGGATCGAATCCAATGCCTCCCGAGCACGGCTGCAAATGAGACAGCAGCCTCGTCTGGACGTCGGCGCGCACGCCCGTTGCATCGACGATTCGCACGACGTCTTCAGGGCTGATCGCTGCGGATTGCGAGTAGAAGGCGAACAGGCGCTCGCGATCAACACCGGTGGCCCGGCTCATTGCCAGTAGGACCGGCAGCGATTTCTTGCGATTGGCGATGTCCTGGGCCTCAGCTTTACCCGTCTCACTCGCTAGAGCCCAGATGCCGAGAATATCGTCGTATATCTGGAATGCCAGGCCGAGATTCTCCCCAAATGTATGGAGGGCTGAAACCTCTTCCTCTGTGCCGTTGCCCATCTGAGCTCCGGACTCACAGCTATAGGCTATGAGCGTCGCGGTCTTGAGCTGGATCATTCGCCTGTAGTCTTCGATCGACACCTGAACCGTGTCCTCGAAACTCATATCTAGATACTGGCCCTCGGTGAGAGCGAGAGCCGTTTCCTGCAGCTTCACGCAATCTCCTGTCTTCCGAAACGGAAAGAGCAGCCATTCCGGAGAGGGCGAGCATCGCATCGCCGGCATTTATTGCTAGAGGCTCTCCCCATAACGCCCACATAGTCGGCCGGTGACGCCTCGATGCATCGTGATCTTCGATGTCGTCGTGAATCAGGGAAAAATTGTGGAGGAGCTCGATTGCGGCGGCCACGGGCAGAGCATCTTTATAGTTACCGCCGACGGCGTCGCAGCTCAACATGCATAGCAAAGGCCGAAACCGTTTACCCCCAGACTCACCGGAAGGTAGCATCCGTGCATCCACCCATCCCATGTGATAGGCGAGCATGTCGTAGTGGCTGCCCCACGGTCCCACGGGCGGACATACCAATGTTTCAGCTCATCCTCGACGGCCTGAGAGTATCGTTCAGCCACGGCTGGAGGAATGGTTCCGGCCACTCAGTCACTTCCGCTGTGAGCAGGCTGCCAGCGGTCCCTGGTGAGCCGGCCACCCGCGAACGACTGCGTCGGCCATCTTGGCTACCAATATGCCCGCACGCGAATCGTGGACTCGAATCATATCCGCTCCATTGGCGATAGCGATGGTGATTCGCAGCCGCGGTCCCTTCAGCCCTGTCATCCACCTCCGTTCCCAGACCCTTCCGATAGTCGACTTGCGAGATGTTCCGATGAGAACGGGAAAGTCCGAGAGGCACCATCTCGCCACAGCCGCCGAAGTATGTCCAGATTCTCCTCAGGCTTCTTCGCAAACCCAAATCCCGGATCCATCGACCATGCCTGTCCGCCGGCACGCCTGCCGACTCGGCTCTTTTCAATGAATCGACTCAGAAAATCGAGAATATCGTGCATCACGTCGTTGTGCCGACGGTTACGCCTGCTGTGCATGATTATCACGCCGCACTGGCGCTCGGCAACTACTTCGATCATGTGGGGATCGCTAACCAGCCCGGAGATATCGTTTATGACCGAAGCGCCGGCCTCAACGCCTGTTCAGCCACCTCGGCTTTGGTGGTGTCGACGGAAATAGGAATGGTTATGGCACTCCTGATCGCGGTCATGGCGGGAATGACTCGGTGAATCTCCTCCTCGACCGGCACGGGCTCGAATCCGGGCCTCGTCGATTCACCGCCGACATCTACAATGTCCGCTCCGCCGGCCGCGTGCCGCCGGCTGTCGCGACTGCCGCCTCCACATCGACGGCCACCCCGTCTCCGGAAAAGCTATCGGGAGTAACATTGACGATGCCCATGACGTATGTTCGCCGTCCCCAGCGGAATGGCCAGGAGGGCTCGGGTTCAGCGTTTGGACTCGAAGTCAGATGAGTCTCCGGTACTTCCGCGCGGCTCACACCGCGCGTGCCCGGGACTCGGCGTTCAGGACGACCTCGCGCAGGAGAACGACGTTGGTCACCGGACCCACGCCGCCCGGCACCGGTGTTATGGCGGACGCAGTTCGCTAACACCGTGGAAAATCCACGTCTCCGGTAATGCCGCCGTCGGTTTCATTTATGCCAGCGTCAATCACTATTGCGCCCGGTTTAATCATGTCGGCAGTGATCAATTTGGGTCGGCCCGCCGCTGACACCAAAATGTCAGCTTGCCTCGTGTGCTAGGCGAGATCGGCTGTGCCCGTATGGCATTCGGTAACGGTTGCGCCTTCCCGCATCAGCAACAGCCATGTCGGCTTGCCTACTATTGCGCTGCGGCCGACAACCACCGCGTTCATGCCACGAATGTTCGCCGCGACCGAGTGAATCAGATCCATGATGGCGGAAGCCGTCGACGGAGGATGAGCCGGCTGCTCCAGGTACAGGCGGCCCGCGTTTGCCACCGTGACGCCGTCAACATCTTTCGCTGGGTCGAGCATCGAATACACCGTGTCGGCGGAGATCTGGCGGGGAAGAGGCATGGTGACAATGACACCGTCGACTCGAGGATCCCGATTGACCTCCTGGATCTCACCGGCCAGCCGCTCGTCCGTGAGCGTTTCAGAGATGTTTTCGACCTCAACCTCAATACCAAGTGCCTCGCCCGTCTTCCTGAGGCGGCCGGCATACAGCGTTTGATCGGCGTCGTCCGAGGAAACGATGATTCGCAGGTGAGGCGGAGTCACCCCACGTTCCCCCAGTGCTTGCACCCTGCTCTTCAAGTGCTCGCGCATGTCGCGAGCAATCACCTTGCCGTCGATGATGATGGCAGTCACGACGGGGCGGCGATCGACTCGTTGACCGTCTCTATCACCTCGCCAAGCTGCGAGTCCAGCTCCTCAAGATTTGGGAGCTCGTGAAGCACATGGTCGATGAATACCTGGTCACGGATGCTGGCGAGATTGATGTCGACATTGAGCTTGGCCGCGAAACAGCCGGCGCGCAGCGCGAGGGCGCCGCTGCCAACATCGCTGATAGCGTTCTTGTTTCCTATGGCGGCCAGTCGAACCGCGAGCGGCATGACTCCGCTGGCTACTCGCATGGTTTGCAGCGGCGGCTCTACGGCGTCTTTGAGCGCCCGCTGCATGGCCTCCCGCCGGGCGGCCTTCTCCACGTCTGACTGCCGCGGCAGCTTCATTGCCTGCGCGACTTTGGCGAACGCGTCGGCGTCGGCGTCAATCAGCTTTCTCGCCTCGTCACGGCTAGCGACGGCGGCCCCGCGAATATTCTCGACTTCTTCGGCAACCTCGGCATAAGCCGCCTTTCCCGTCGTAAGCTCACAGACCATGCATATCAGCGCCGCGCCCATCGCCACTTCCAGTGCTGCCACACTTCCCCCACCCGGGACAGGGTTTTTAGAGGATAGCTCCAGCAGAAATTCGTCGATGTCGGGCATGACCTCACCTCACCTTGATCTAGAGCATCAGCTCCGGCGGATAGTCACCGAGGAAAGACAAAGCCGACCGCCGCGTAAGACGGCTCGGCAAGGCGGTGCGATTACCCACACATTGTAGGAGTAGGCCACCGTTACGCAGGAATTTGAGTTTGACCCTCCCCAAATGGCGTGGGTACACTTTATCTGCGGGCCGAGGTAGCTCAGTCGGTAGAGCACGCGACTGAAAATTGCGGTGTCGGGAGTTCGATTCTCCCCCTCGGCACCACTCTTTCCCTTGCAGACTCGTGAAAACGGGCACGGCGGCACCCTTGACCGACGATAAAGGGCATGAGTAACATGATGGTAGCCTCTTGATTAGAGGCATTAGCGAGCGGAAGTGGCGCAGTGGTAGCGCGTCTCCTTGCCAAGGAGAAGGTCGCGAGTTCGAACCTCGTCTTCCGCTCCATTTTTTATGGGGCGACGTGGCCAAGTGGTTAAGGCAGGGGTCTGCAAAACCCCTATCGCCGGTTCGATTCCGGCCGTCGCCTCCACTTTGAGCTTTCCGTGGATCAGCCGGCCGGTTTCGGAGAGGCTGGCGGCCCTGCCCGAGAAACGGCTGCGAGAAGAGATAGCGAGCTCAGTGCCGCCAGCAATACGAGGATGGCCGTTATGACGAATCGGGCCGCCAGTGACAGCGGAACCGGCAGCGGGCTTATCCACTGGTAGCGGTCGTTTAGCCAGATCGGGCTTATGGTGTTTAAGGGGCGGCAGGACACTCCTGCCAGCTGGCCGGCGTCGGCTCGTGGTAACGGACCGCGATATCGCGGGTTGAGGCACTTCTTTCGTGCAAATGGGATGTACTGAGATTTGTTGCCTTCGGCAATCTGGAGTACGTCTCGTACCGCCACCAGCTGGTAGAGAACTGGGCTCTCCTTCCAGTAGTAGTTGTACTTGGTGGCGCCCCACTGCCATTGTCTGCCGGAGTTCTGCGTTTGTTGCACGAGGTGATACCAGAAACGCCACGGATCGACGGTGACGGCCGACACTTGGACCAGGAAGCTCAGCGTCACCAGCGCAAGCGCCACCGACTGAAATGCTGCTCTGTGCTGTGAAAACCCGTCGATGATCTCTCCGAGTGGAAGAATCAGCAACGGAACTACGGGGAACAGATAGCGCGGCCCCCACGCGGGGTCGCCATGCCAGTACTGAACGCTGCCATAGAACAAAAGCGAGGCGATGAACAGGACCCCGATCAGCCAGGCTAAGCGGGGATCACGTCTGAAGAATCTACGTGCCGCGAATGGGACCAGGACTAGCAGTGGCGCGTACCAGACAAGGCCTTTGCCGGGGCTAACTAGGAGATTCGGCACCCCTTGCCACACTGGAAAGCCAAACTGGGCAGCCGCACTCTCGCCAACCTTCCACGGGGCGCCGAATCGAAGCGTGTTCCAAACGCCGTCCGCCAGAGCGAACGGCGCCACCCCAGCTGCGAACCACAACAGCGCTCGCAGAGCAACGCCTACCGGGCTCAGCTGTGTGGTTTTTGCTGGGTCCCAGGAGCACCAAACAATAAATCCGGCGAGGACTACCGTTTCAAGTATGAAGTCGTAGCGCGTGAACAGGCCGAATCCGGCGGCCGCCCCCGATAGTGCTATCCAGCCGTTGTCGCTGATCGTAGCAAACGAAGCCTCGGATGGAGTTTCGGGCGTGACCTTGGTAGCGCGCACGGCGGCATACACTGCTGCCAGCAGTGCCAGGGTTACCTGGGGGCTTTCTTGACCGCTCTGAACATCGGGCCAAAACGTGGTCGCGAAGGCGACCAAGAGGGTGAGTGCGACCGCCGTTCGCCGCCGATACCCGATCAGCACGGCAAGGAAATAGAAGATTACGAGAGCCGCTGCACCCAGAATCGGATCGAGGGCGCGAGCGGACACGCCGATCACAAAGTCCTTTGGCGCGCCGGTCACAGTTGCGGCCACTTTACCCACCACATACAGCGGGAGCATTGCGATTGTTTGGCCCGGCCCATATATGGCGTAGGTGCAGTTGTGGCGTCCGACCGCCAAGCGCGAGTCTGACGAGGTTGTGCCGCACTCCAGCTCGAGCGTGTGCGTATGGCCGATCAGGTTGCGGGTGACAAAGAACCGGTACACCGTGTCCCCGTTATTTCTGAGGTCCGCTGGCATGGTCAGGATGAAGATGGAAAGCGCCAGCATACCGATCGATAGCCATGGTGGGGCCGCGGCGATCGCATCAAGTAGCGATGTTCTTCCACTGGCCGGAGCAGTCGGCTGCCGCGGCACGGTCGTCTGCGCCTTCGTCATCGTCGTAGTCTAAAGGACTGACGCCTATAATTACCGCGGCACGGTCACATAGGAAGAGAGGCGTTCTGGCGTCTGTGCGGGAGTGGATTATTCGTTGATAGCCGCACGACAGCACCAAGGAGCGACCGTTATTCGCCAGAGGTCAGCTGTTTCGAGCCGTCAAGCCGTTGTGGGCTTTGCGACCGGAGCGGCAGGTATTATTGCCTTTCTGGCATTTGAGCTCGGTCATCTGACCGGATACTCCTTTGGGAGCGCCACGTACAGCATCAGCGATTACGACGAGGGCGTCTACATGGAGACGGGGGCCCTGATGGCTCACGGCTACAGGCTCTTCTCGCAGATATACAGCGCTCAACCTCCGCTGTTCCCCTCAGTGATTGCCGCCGCCTACAAGCTGGCCGGGGACGGATCGGTACAGGCCAGGGTTGTCCTCCTTCTGTTCGGACTTCTAATGCTTGTGGGGTGCGGCCTGGTAGCGGGACAGATCCGAGGGTGGGTGGCCGCGGGCACTGCGGTTCTGCTGTTGGCGATCTCGCCGGAGTTTCTCGTGTACTCTCACGCCATCGAGGAAGAGATTCCGATGAGCGCCTTGACCGCCTGTTCGCTGGCCCTGGCTCTGGTTTGGTGGAAACGCCGGGGACTCCTTCCAGCATGCTCAGCCGGTGTGTTGTTTGGACTGGCGGCGCTGACCAAGTTCTTCGCCTTTGCACTGGTAGTGCCCCTGGTGTTGATCGTCGCGATAGCCATGTGGGACGCACGGGCGAATCATGCCGAGTTGCGACGCGTGGTGCGCGACACTCTTGGCTGCCTGGCGAGCGCGTTGCTTGTGTTCGGGATTTCGCTGGTCGCGTTCGGCGGGAGCGAATGGAGTCAGATGGTAGGCGACAGAGTGACGGCAACAAACAAGTATGCGTCGGTAGAACCGCTGCAGAGCATGTCCTCCAACCTGCACCAGATTCTGTCGTTCGGAGGCACCGATGCCGGTCTGATGATTCTCGCCTTCGCCGGTGGCATAGTTCTTCTTCTCAATGACTGGCGAATGGGTCTGGTTGTCGATGGTTGGGCGGCGTCGACGCTCCTGCTCCTCGCTCGATATCATCCCTTGATGGGTCACCATCCCGTGGTGATTCTGGCGCCCGCGGCCACTCTGGCCGGCCTGGCAGTCACGTACGTATGGCCCGGATCGCGCACTGATCCCCATGAGACATCCAACCCGGTGCAGCCTTTGGTGCCGGCCTTCTCCAGCTTGAAACGCACGACACTAGTAGTTGCCGGTACTGCCCTCGTACTTTACGTTTTGCTCGCTCCCCGATTGGTCGCTGCCTATCCGACGTTACTGGTCAGTGGTTCGGTCGACGACCGGCAGCTGGCAGCTGAGTGGCTGAGAGAGAACGTCCCGCCTGGCAGGTTCGTCGCGTCGGCTGATCCATTGATCTGCGTGGAGGCAGGCCGCCTGTGCGTCCCGGATCTGGTCGATACCTCGTACATTCGTATGGCCTCCGGCAAGTTAACGTCGGCGCAGGCTATCCGCGACACGATCCGATACCGCGCCACCGCGGTCGCCGTGTGGCAGCGCTTCCGTCCGGCACCTGACTTTTCTGTCATGGCCGCATACGCGAGCTGGGTGCGTAGCCACTACCAGCTGGCTCGCGCCTTCTCTTGCGGCAAACAGTTTCCGACCAAGTGTGACGCGATCTACGTGCATAGATGAATCGAACGAGGTACCGCAGCTGGAGCCAGTACGTCAGCGACAGCCGGCCGGTACTCGGGATCAATCCGATCTACCTGGTGCTGTTCCTCATTGTGTTGATGGCGGCGATTCTGCGGTTCTGGCGGATCGACGGCATGTTTCATTTCATGGGAGACGAGGGAACCCAGACGCAGGCCACCTGGAATCTCATTCACGGCCATTTGCCACTTCTCGGTCCTAGCCTCTCAATAGGCTCGATGCATCTCGGGCCGCTCTTCTACTACATGGAGGCGGTACCTCTGGCGATAGCCGGAGGATCACCTGTGGGGCCAACTATTATGGTCGCCTTGTTCGGCCTGGCCGCGGTATGTGTACTGTTCTACTACCTCCGGAACAGGCTGGGTAGCTATCCGGCAGCGGGAGCGGCGGCCGCTATGGGTGCATCCTTTCTCATGGTGGAATACTCACGGCGGCCATGGAATCCAACGCCGACCCCTTTTTTTACCCTGGTTCTCTTCTGGTCGCTCATCTTGTGGAAGCGTCAATCAAGTGCCTGGCTGATTCTGACCAGCATCTCGCTGGCCTGCCTGCTCCAGCTTCAGCCGGTCAACGTCTTCCTTGTTCCGCTTGTTATCGTGTTCATCGTCTGGGCTCGCCCTCCCTTGCCCAGCTGGATGACCCTTGGGATAGCGGCCCTTGCCTTCGTCCTGATCTCTTCACCTCTGATCGTCTATGATCTGACCCACCACTTTTCGAACGCACGAGCCTGGCTTTCCGTACTGGTGAAGGGAAAATCACACGCCGCTCCCCGTCAGGCCTCGAGCCCCAAGCTGCTGTTCAATCTGTTCAATCGGGCGTATGGGCTTCCATGGCTGCCGGTGACGGCAGTGTTGACCGCGGCCGTGCTTATCGCTGCGATCGGAGCGTCATTCATGAAGCGAGCCGAGGAGGAGACGAACTGGGAGGTTCGGCTGCCGTTGTTGCTACTTGCCATCGCCGCGATCGGATTTGAGCTTTACCACAAGCAGGTGTTCGAGCAGTACATGGTTTGTCTGTTTGTGATTCCGTTCATCTTTCTAGGTGCCCTGCTGAGCTATCTGATGCGTTCACGGCCAGGCGAGGTCGTATCGGCGGTTTTGGTCCTAGCCCTCGTCGGAGTCGGGATTAGTAACTCGTGGACCTATAGCTTTGTTACTCCCAAAATGACGGTCCCGGACGCAGCCGTAACCCGTAATGACCTGCAGGCTGACGATACCTACGCTCATGTCTTGAGGGTGGACCGCACGATCGTCGACTGGGCCGCCGCGCGGCCCTTTGATCTCAAAATGGCTTCCTATTTCAATGCGCCGGCTGGGTATCGATACGTTCTCTCTAGAAATGGATCTCCTCCGAGACCGAGCCGGCTCACATACCTGTTAGTTGAGCCCGGAGACTGGCCCTACGCTCGCTGGCTCAACAAGTCCGCGCTGCCAAATCCTCGCCGGGCATCCCGTTCGGCCGCTCTCGGAGTCGTCCGCTTGTACGAGGTCGTGGGTCGCAAGACCTAAGGTGATAGCAGGGACGGACTGGCGAAACTGATGTGGTGGCCTGCCTATTGTCGGTAGAGCCCGCGCTCCCGGATATAATCCTCGACGGCGTCTGGAACGAGGTAGCGAATCGGCCTGCCGCTGGCGACACGAAGGCGTATATCGGCCGCGGCTATCGCCAGCTGCGGTACGTGAACTGTCTGCACTGTGCCTCGAATGGCCGGGAAGCGAGACTCGAGTCGCCGCCATTCGGGCTCCCGATCGACCGGGGTCTCATCGCTCTGCGGTCGGTCCATCACCACGATCTGGAACTCACGTAGCAAGGCATCCGGCTCGTGCCAGGTGGACAGCCCGGAGAGCGCATCGAATCCGAGTAAGAAAACGACGTTGGCCTCTGACCCGAAGCGGTGCGCAAGGTGTCTCATGGTATCCAGGGTATAGGACGGGCCTTCTCGCTCGATCTCCGAACTATCTGTGGAGAAGGTGGAATTAGAGGCGATTGCCAGACGGACCATTGCCAACCGGTCTTGAAACCGCGTAACCGGCTGGTAGAGCTTATGTGGTGGCACTCGATTGGGCACGAAGAGAACGCGCTCGAGATTGAGCTCGAATGCAGTTTCTTGCATTGCGGCGAGGTGCCCCGTGTGAACCGGATCGAAGGTTCCGCCGAATACGCCAATGCGGTGGTTTGTCATTGGCAGCTGTAAACTCATCGGTCGTGTCATGCCGGAGCGTCGGCGGGTCCAATCGTGGCTTCTGGAATCAGCTTTCCTAACTCCAGGACGATGGGTGATGTGTTGGCCCCCGGCTGCAGCCATACGAAGAGATTCCACTTAACAGATTCGGGGGTCACGGCCAGCGGTTCAAGCCGGGGAGGAGGACTGGGCGCGACTGCCGGTAGCCCGGACACGGTATGCAGGACACGCTGAACGAGATCCTCGGTGTCGATGGAGCGCGGAGCCTCGAGGATCACGGACGTAGCTTGGGACCCCGTGAGGGTGTTGTTCAAGACCACCTGCGTAAACACGGTTTGGTTGGGAATCACAATCCTCTGGCCCTGATCGGTGTGGAGGTACGTCACTCTCATCTGGATATCGTCGATAACACCCGTGAATCCTTGGACGGTGATGGTGTCTCCGATCCGAAACGGACGCTCCGCCAAGAGATAGATGCCGGCTATCAAATTCTTGAGTAGGTCCTGAAGCGAAAGCGTGATGGCCAGGGTTGCCACGCCAATAATGGCGGCCAGCGCTGTGAATGGTACGCTGAAGATCGCCAGGATCCAGACGAGTCCGAGCGCCCAGATCGTGACCCGGACGGCGCGGGAAAGCAAGACGCTCGGGTTGGGGCCCATCCGCGTCGACATCAAGCTGTGCCTGACGCGAACTCCGGCGTAATGGCCGGCTACCAGAGTAAGCACTGCGACGAGTAGCGCTCCGCCCAGCCGCGTCAGATACAACCCCGGCTCTTGATTGAAGTTATGCACGAAGCCATTGAGCGAGTGAGCCGGAGGCAGCGTCGACGCTGCCAGCATGAGCGAGCTGGTCACTGCGGTTTCTCGGCTCGGCCGAGAGCTTCCCAGCGCGGCTCCGGTTTGCCCTCTGCCAGCCGCCGGTACAGCAGCGGGACCAGCAGAGCTCCGACCATGCCCGGAATCGCCGTGTTGAGGAAGAACATAACAAAGGCTGCTATCGCGGCAACGGCCGCCGGGACGTGAAAGTGCGCCAGGAGAAGCACTGCCGTGGCCTCGCGTACCCCAAGACCCGCGATCGTCAGTGGAAGCACGTTGGTCAATATCACCAGCGGAAACGTCAGCAAGGCGACGCGTACGGACACATTCGCCGCGGCGTGAAGGATGATGCCGAATTGAAGAATGACGATGGCGAACGCGGCCACCGTTAAGGCGATGTATAGAGCCGTGGCAGTCGGCGACAGGCTGTCCAATGCTCCGAAAACATCTGCCGTCTTCCCGCCTAGAGGCACTCGGCGTTCCATGAAGACGAGCTGCCGACGGAACATCTGAGGGAAGAACGTAAACAGGAGGCCCGCCACTCCGACAGCGAATAACAATGAGCCAAACGGCCAACCCAGAATCTGCCATGCTCCTACGCTCGACAGCAAGACCAGCACGAGGACATCGAAGAATTTGTCCAGCATGACCAGGGATGCCAGGCGAAGCTTACGAGGGTCGCGCAGATAGGCCACCCGCGCCACCTCACCGACCCTGGCCGGGGTGATCAGCGCGAATCCCATCCCTCCCATCAAGGAAACCGCGGCTTCGCCAAAGGATGCATCCGAACCGCCGTGGCGAAGGATGTACATCCATCGCAGCACCTTGAGATACAAAAAAGGAATCGTCAAAGCGAGGGCGACCAGCAGGGTGCCGACGCCGAATCTATCGGCGTCGGACACTATGTTTTGCGGCTGGCTCCTCCACAAGACGAAACCGAGAAGGAGTAGCGTAGCCACCACGCGAAACACCCGGCTCTTCAGGCACCATCGCACGATTCGAGTCAAATGGGCATTCCTCCGAGTCAGGCTGCCAGACGACAGGCGTGGCCGTCAAAGGGCAGTGACCGAATCTTCACTCGCACGGTAGGCGCAGCGCCGTAAACAACTCCACATGATACGTCTGCGGATAGAAGTCGAATCCCTGGACGCGACCGGCTCGGTATCCGAACTCGCCAAACGAGACCACGTCACGAGCTAGAGACCGGGCAAAGCATGACACATACAGGATGCGCTCCGGTCTGAGCTTGCCAATTGCATCTATCACCTTCGGTGTCAGGCCGGCACGTGGCGGATCGACGACCACTGTGTCCGCCCTTGGGATGTCGGTGAGGATGGATTCGGCCGTGCCAACCAAGAACTCAACGTTGTCGAGACTCTGCATGCCGGCAGACCGTTGCGCCGCCTCCACGCCAACAGGATCGATCTCTATCTCAACCACCATTCGCACGTTCGGCGCGAGCAACAACCCGAACAGTCCGATCCCCCCGTACACGTCGACGATGGTGTGCTGTTGACATGGCTCGGCCGAGTCGCATACCGCGTCGAGCAGTAACGGAAGCATCGAGTCGTTGGTTTGAGCAAATGTTGCTCCGCTGACCGCGAAATCCTTACCGAGTATCTTCTGGACTCCGAATGGTGCGCCAAACAATAACTCGGGTAGTTCCTGCCTATGTCGGTATACGATGCCCACGATCCATGGCAGCCGCGAAATCTCCTTGGCCAGTGGCAACACGGCAGCTATCGATGCGTCGCGAGACCCGGGGCTCGGGACAATCGCAATGTGAAGTCCCGACCCGTCCTCGTGCTGTACTACTCTGGCCTCAACTCCCACCTGACCAAAGTAGTTTGGAACTCTCTCGGCTCCGACCGCCTCGTTGAGATGCGCTGCTAGCTGTCCAATGAGAGGGTGAGAGATCAGGCAATCCTGCATCGGCACGATGCTCTGCGTGCCGTGACGGCGGAAACCGACACTGCGTCCCAGCGAGAGGCCGGCGGTTCCTCTGTAGCGCCACGGATCGGGCATCGAATGAAGCGTATCGAGGCTGAGGTCGAGACCGGCAGCCACAAGTTCGCGGTCGACCCATTCCTGCTTGCGCGCCAACTGACTGGCGTATTCGAGCATCTGCCACTGGCAGCCACCGCAGCCCTGATGAAAGTGAGGACAGGGCCCGGGAACTCGATCCGGGGCCGCTTCGACGATCCTTTCGATGCGAGCCCACCGCCGCCGCCTTCCGTACACCAGTCCATCGACCAGCTCGCCCGGAATGCCGTGCGGGACCTCGACCGGCTTGCCCTCGAAGTCCGACCGGGCTGTTCCATGGTCATCGAAGGGACCGACGCGCAGCTGGGCCTCACGTGGCGGACGTTGGCGTTTTGGCTTTGCCGCGGTGGGTGTTGTGCTCATACGATTGATTATGGAAGTTGCGTGCGTACCAAGACATATCGTGCTGTTGTATGCTTTGGCCCCGGAACGCCAGGACACCGCCCGGCTAGCCCTTGCCGGCAGCCACAACCTCTCTCGCTTCGGCAAACCGGGATAGAGCCTCTCGCCGCTCTATGGAGTGATCGACAACAGGCTGCTGATCCGAAACGCCCTCATCCCCCAGGTAGCGCCCGACGTATCGACCATCTGGGTCAAATCGCTCTTGCTGCAGACGGGGGTTGAGGATGCGGTGGAATGGGGCCGCGTCCGTGCCCGTTCCGGCAACCCACTGCCAGTTGTGCTGATTCGAGGCCAGGTCGCCGTCCACGAGGTGCCACATGAACCATCGGGCCCCGAGGCGCCAATCGAGGTGGAGGTCTTTCACCAGGAAGCTGGCCGTCACCATACGAACCCTGTTGTGCATCCAGCCATCAGCGAGAAGCTGGCGCATCCCGGCGTCTACCAGCGAGTAGCCGGTCGTGCCCGTGGCCCACGCTCGGAAGCGCTCGCGGGCCGATTCATCAGTATCCCACCGCAAGTGATTGCCGAAGGACTGAAGGGCATGGCGAGCCGAGTGCGGTCTGTGCCACACAACATCGGCGTAGAAATCTCTCCAGGCGAGCTCTCGTCGCACCGCGTCGGGACCTGGACCGCATTCCAGGCTGTGGAGCACGGTTCGCGGGTGAATGCAGCCGAAGTGAAGATAGGGCGAGAGGCCGGAGGTGCCGGCGACTTCGGGTCGGTCCCGATCGACCGCATATCTGGTGACTGGGCCGGCTGCAAACCACGCGAGCCGGTCGCGTGCGGCGGCCGAGCCGGCTGCCGGTAACCGAGGAGCCACGTCCAGCGGAAGTCCGTCCCACCAGGTAGGTAAGCTTGATGCGCCGGAATCTGCCCACAAATCCTCGATGTCTGACGGTCTGCAGTTGCTGGGTGCGGTCAGGAATCCGGGTTTGGGGGACACAGCGGGTGGCGCGACTCGGACAGCATCCCACCTTCGCTTGAAAGCAGAGAAGACCTGAAAGGGACGTCCGGATGCGGTGCGCACAGTGCCTGGCGAAACAGCGTATGCCGAGTCGACGGCAAGCAGCCTACTGCCGATCGCGGACAAGGATGCGCTTACCGCCTGGTCGCGCATGGAGCCGTAGGGACCAAAGTCGGCCGTAGTCACGACAGCGGAAGCTCCCACCTGGGCAGCGAGCGCTGGAACCACATGGGCCGGATCGCCCTGCCGAAGGACGAGGCCACCCGCGAGCTCCTGGTCTAGCGTCTGAAGCGCGTCCTTGAGGAAACGGCGGCGGTTGGGTCCTGCGGGCGTCAGAAGCGATCGGTCCGCCACAAAGAGCGGAAGAACTCCATCTGGTCCCGCTTTGGCGGCGCACGCCAGAGCAGGTAGATCCTCAAGCCGTAGGTCGCGTCGAAACCAAAGAATAGCTGGCCCCAAGCATCCCCCATGGATTATTCGAAGATGAAGCCGCGACAATTGATTATGGCTGGAGTAAAAAACGGGCAAAAGCTGGTCCTCGCTTCTACGTCGCCCCGGCGCAAAGAGCTGCTTCACTGGATGGGCCTGCCCTTCCAGGTGCTGAAGAGCGGGGTAGACGAATACGAGCCCCTTGAGGTAGACCCTCGGTTGATAGCCGAGGACCTCGCTTTGCAAAAGGCACGTGCCGTCGCCGAGACCTGCCCCGACGCCCTAGTCATCGGAGCTGACACCGTCGTCGCGGTCGATGGAGTCTCACTGGGGAAGCCTGTCGATAAGGCCAGTGCGCTCCTAATGCTGGAGCGGCTCAAGGGGCGCGACCACGAGGTGATTACCGGCGTAGCAGTGGTCGCCAGGGACCGGACCTGGCATGGTGTGGTGGTCTCGCGCGTGACCATGCGCGACACCGGCTCTGGGGAGATCGAGAAGTACGTAGCGACCTCGGAGCCGTACGACAAGGCGGGTGGCTACGCTCTGCAAGGGCATGGAGGAGCGCTGGTCG
>CAWIIC010000003.1:0-388556 GCA_963836045.1 uncultured Pseudomonadota bacterium | reverse complement strand
ATACCACCGCCCGGTACATCCCGCTCGGCCCTGCCTGCCCTGGAGGTCGCTCAGTTCCACGCCGCGACCTTCGTTTTGCGGCGGAGATCGCCGAGACGGGAACAACGGTTCTCAACGGTGACCGTGCCAACGGAGGTGGGTCGATCTCACTGCTACCGCACGTTGGTTTCTGTGCGCACGTAGCGTCCGGGGCCGGCAAGGCGACCCGGTTCTGGCGAGACACGACGGCAACCTTATTCCAGGGCTTGCTACACGCCTTACTATTCCGTCGATCACCACTGCCATACCGTAGCTCCCATTTATCTCTTCGGGTAACCGTCGCCAAGCAGGTTTTCCGAGCGCGTCGCAAGGTCTTCGGGGAGTAGTATTCGACCAGACGGTCACTGACTAACTCCAGATCTCGCACGCGGACCAACCGTTCAACGGAGCCGCCACCCATTCCCGCGCGACCGAAACAGTGTGGATAACTGCTATGCAGCACCATAAAACGCCGCGAACAGAGCCCTCCGAGTACCAAAGGCGATCACTCCCATTTCCGGCGCCGTTATTGGCCTCCCGCCGATCGTGGAAAGTGTTCGTCTTTTCGTCAGCCTTATAGGGGGAAACAAAAGAACAAACATCGGTATACCTGCCGGCCCCACCGCCTGCCGGGCAGGCATTATCCCCGCCGAGCGCCCTCATCTCTATTGAACGCGCCTCCCGGTCCAGCCCACTCCCCGCCGTGAACCCGCCTCCCGGTCCAGCGCGCTCCCCGGCCGTGAACTTCGCCCTTATCTAGCAGGCTCGTCACCGCATCAGGCCGAAACGAGTTCGTCATCCTATGGACTGCTCATTCACCTCCTACTACTCCCCACGACGCCTCACGACGTCGCAGTTGCATTTGGTTACAGGCCGGAGAGCGTCTGCCTGAGAAGAGCTTTCACCCTGCTGACCGAATACATCTCCGGCGTACTCCCTAGACTGGCCCTCCGTGGCCAGGGCACGGTCACCTCTACCCCTTTGCCGTAGTCCAGCCGTCCGTAGCCGGGCCATCCCGCAACGCCGTAGTCCAGACCTCCCTGGCCGGGGCGCTGTAACCTCTACCTTGTTGCCCAGGCCCCACCCCCAACCATCCTGCTGCCTCAAGCCAAACACTCACTCCGCCGCGCCCACTAGCGCGCGCCATGCTCGAGCCGACCCTCCGGGCCACGAGCCCTATGCCGATGCTCGTGTCGATCTAGGCGTAAGCGATGACCTAATCACCACGTGCGGAGCAGCCCTAGAGGCTCATCGCCCCTCCGCACCAAATTTCCCCGGGACGAACGTTTGAGCCAAAAAGCGGTGCGGCGTTTTTCACCCTAACCCCCGTTTTGCCGATTCGGTTTTTGAGAGCTGGTGCGGTCTTCAGCCGAAGACGCCCTCGAGGCGCTGCCTTCACCCTTGACACCCGAGCGCTCAAGTCCCCTTAGTAAATTGTCGGGACAGGAGTTGGCGTACCGCTAAGCACGAAGGTAGCAGGAGTTGGACTCGCCGTCACGCCCGAGCTACGAGCCCCTCCGCCGGCCACTCCCCCAACAGGCCCGCCTCTCCCGCGAAGTCCCTCCTCTGAAAACCGACCGCCCGCACCCCTGCCCGCCTGCCTCCAAAACTACGCCGCCGAGTCCTCCTCCGCCGCCAGCTTCTGCGCCTGCAGCGCGTGCTTCAGCTCCTTTACGATCGTCGGGACCGCGAGCCGCACCGCCATCCCCCCAATGCCGCCGGGTATCGTGACGTCCATGATCTGAGTCAGCCTCGTCTCCGAGCCTTCGGGCTCCACCTTCGACGTGAGCACCGGCTCGCCGGGCCCCGAAAACTTGACCATCCCGCCATTCGGCGGATCGCACTCGACCACCTCCGCCTTCATCTCCGTCCGCTTTCCCAGGATGCGCACGACCTGCACCCACGAGCTGCCTTTCTGCACCGGCACCCCCGTCACATCCCGAATCTCCACGATATTGGAGTTCCACCGAGGACTGAGCCAGGGATCGGTGATGATCTGCCACACCCGCTCGGGCGAAGCCTCGATGAGCACCGAATCCTCGATGCGAGATACCTCATGCGCCACGAATCACACTCCTCCATAACCACCCGCTACAGTCGCTCAAACCGGTCCACGCTCAGCACAAACACCGTGGCGCCACCCACCTCCACCTCCAGTGGGTACGGCAGGTAAACCTCGCCCGGCTCGACCAGCGGCGGTACCGGGCTGACGTCCTCGGTCCGTTTATGACATCGCTCCCGAATGACCCCGAGCACCTCCTCGAGCTGGTGATCGGTCACCCCAATCAGAAATGTGTGATTCTGCCGCCTCAGGAATCCCCCGATGCTCTTGATCCGCGTGACTCCGAACCCGCCCTCGGACAGCCGGCCCGCCAGGTCGCCGGCGTCGTCGGCGTGAACGACCGCCACGACCAGCTTCACCGTCCCAGAGCCGCGGCCCGCACCGGCTCCAGCCTGGCCAGGGTCCGCTCGAGCACCTGAGCCGCCAGAGCCTCCGGCGGCTGCGCGGCGTCGACCGTCACCCAGCGCCCCGGATCGCCCGCCGCCATCTTCGCGTACGCCTCTCTCACCCTCTCGTGAAAGTCGATCGGCCGCTTATCGAGCTGGTTCATCACGCCGCCGGCCTTGCGATCGAGTCCCACCCTCGCCGGCAGGTCGAGCAGGATCACCAGATCGGCCTCGAGCCCACCGGTAGCAATCCCCGACAGCTCCTTGACGACCTCGGCCTCCAAGCGGTCGCCTCCCGACTGGTACGCCATCGTGGAGTACCAGTACCGGTCCGATATCACCACGTCACCCCGCGCCAGCGCGGGCTTGACGACGTCCGCAACCAGCTCGGACCTGGCCGCGTTCATCAGAAACGCCCACGTCGCCGGCCGCATGGGGGCGGCATCGTCGCCGAACATGACCTCACGCACGGCATCGCCTACCGGAGTACCTCCCGGCTCGCGCGTCGTCACCACCGCATAGTCCCGAGCCCGCAGCTCATCGGCCAGCAGATTGACCTGCGTCGACTTACCGGCGCCGTCCGGGCCCTCGAAGACGACGAAGAGGCTCACTCAGAAGGACTCCGAGAACTCCTTGGGAAAGAACAGTACACGCCGGTTCGGCTCCTTTCCGCGGCTCCGAGACCCGACATTGTATCGCTCCGCGAGCGCGTGCTGCTGCCGCCGTACGTGCGAGTTCTGCGGCTGCAGCTCTATCGTTCGCGAGTTATTCAACACCTGGCTGATGGCGTCCTCGGCTTCCCGCAGCGGCACGGTGCTATCGTCCCGGTCGTTGTGCCCCAGGCTGTATATCCCCGCCAGCGCGCTCTGCATCTGCGAGATCGTGTTGTTCTTGAGCACATACACCGGCTTCCCGATCATCTCGGCGTCGCGCACGACCGGCGCCTTTCGCCGGTAGTAGTTCTTGAGCGTCATGACCAGGTCGGCGTCCTCCACCCGGTTGGTGATCGACGCCGGCACCCGAACCTCCCGGATGGCCTGCTCCAGCCGGCTCCGGCTTATCCCAAATGGGAAGATGTACAGCGAGTCGCCGTGGACCGTCCCTCGCTCCGCCCCAAAGTCCTCGGCCATGCGATCCGCGCCTCGCCGGTGACTCCGTTGATGCGACGCTGGCTCCAGAATCGGCTCGGTCTCCTCCTCCTTGATCGCGATCTCGCCGTCCCTGGATCGCGTCCGAACCTCGTTGCGCACCGGCATGCCGCGCAGGATCTCGTCCACGGTCTCCGCCACGTCCCGGTGCACGGTGACGTGCGACCAGTCGTCGATCTCCACCACGACGTGGAACGTCGGAGGAGCCTTCCGCTCGAGCACGGTCTTCTGCGTGCCGCGCCTTCGAGCCTCTTCGTCGCTGAGCGTGACCGCCTGTATCCCGCCGATGAGGTCCGACAGCGTCGGGTTCTGCATCAGGTTGTCCAGCGTGTTGCCGTGAGCCGTCCCCACGAGCTGAACTCCACGCTCGGCGATCGTCCTCGCCGCCACCGCCTCCAGCTCGGTCCCGATCTCGTCGATGACGATCACCTGCGGCATGTGATTCTCGACCGCCTCGATCATGACGGCGTGCTGCCGCCCCGGAGTCTGCACCTGCATTCGCCGGGACCGTCCGATGGCGGGATGAGGGATGTCGCCGTCGCCTCCGATCTCATTCGACGTGTCGACGATGACCACGCGCTTGCGGAAGTCGTCTGCCAGCACCCGCGCCACCTCGCGCAGCATCGTCGTCTTCCCGACGCCGGGCCGCCCCAGCAGCAGTATGCTCTGCCCGGACTCCACGATGTCCTGGATGATCCCGATCGTCCCGTACACCGCCCGCCCCACCCGGAGCGTCAGTCCCACGATGAGCCCGGCCCGGTTCCTGATCCCCGAGATCCGGTGAAGTGTCCGCTCTATGCCGGCGCGATTATCCTCGCCGAACGCGCCCACCCGCGAGATGACGTGCTCGATGTCATCGAACGAGACGGGCTTGCTGCTGAGCACGACTTCCTCGTCCGGAAAGCGAGCCTCGGGCTCCCTGCCCAGATCCATGACGATCTCGAGTAGCTCCTGATCGCGATCGGTGCGACGAACTGCCTGATAGATGTGCGGCGGCAGCACCGTGAGCAGTACGGCAACATCGGCTTCCTGCTCGGTTCGCCCCTCGCGGTCAGCCTGCGTCGATACATTTTCGGTCTCTTCGAACATGAGTGAGGGAACCCCTACTTCTGGCGGGACTCGAGCGAAAATGCCCGCACGGTAGGAACAAACTCGAGAAGTCTGGAAACCCGTTTAGGCAACAGCTGAAGCCGGCCATGTTTGATGTGCAGCGTCTCACGAAACACCTCGGTAAACCCGTGGTCCTCGAGGACGCGGTTGAGCGGCATCTGGTAGTCGCGCAGCCTGACGATGATCCTGGCAGTCGGCCGCTCGCCCGATATCGCATGGAGTGCGTACTCCACCATGGCCGCGGCCATCTCGGTGTCGTCGGTGTGAGCAAGAATGCCCAGGCGGACATGATCGCGGCACCCACCGCCCACGCCCACGAACACCCATCCAACCCAGCCGGCCAGCTCCCCGTCTCGTTCCACCACGAGCTCGCTCGTCCGGTCCTTGCCCCACCGTCGCTGGCGCGGCATGCTCCAGTTCAGGCTGGTCAGACCCTCTAGCTGGCTGACCATTTGCGGAGTCTGGCTGCTTTCGAGCTGCCTGAGCGGCCACGCGTCCTGCGGCATGCGGTACCGCATCCCGGTGGGCATCTCTTCCGGTGGCGGCGTCTTCTGCGCCTCTCGCAAAAAGACGCTCTCCGATGTCAGGTGGGTGAACCCACACGCGTTCATGCAGAGATGACCTTCGGAATCGATCTGGGTCCGGGCAAACAGCCTGGGTATGCCCTTCTCCTGCAGGTGCCCCAGCATCTCCTGTACGAGAGCGCCGACGACCTGCACCGGCTCGCAGTCCGGATGCACGTGCACCCGGATGATCTCCCAACCAAGCACGACCGATCGCGGCCGGGCTTGGACGAAGCCGGCCAGCACTCCGCGATCCTCCGCGACCCACGTCTTCTCTCTGCCCGGCACCAGGGCCGCCTTGGTGAGGCCGGGAACATCGTCCAGCTCGGTTGGTATGACCACGGCAGTGTGTGGAGTTGCCGCCAGCTTGCGAATACCTAAATAGTCAAGCTGGCGCGCGGAACGGGTCTTCATTATTTGCGTGTTTCGGTGTGATTCACGGCGTCGCCATCACGCTTTGAGATTCCGGACTCGAGCGGCGTCTCTCCGAAGAGTCATCCGCTGTGCCGGCATCGCCGGCGCAGATTCCAAGGAAGTACTCGTGCATCCGGCCGTCGGGCGTCAGCTCGGGGTGAAACGCCGACACCAGCAACCTCCCCTGACGGGCGGCCACTGGAGTATTATCCGTCAAACGAGCCAGAACGTCCACCTCCGGCCCCACCCGCTCGATGAAGGGCGCTCGAATAAAGACTCCATGAAACGCTCCCGCAGATTCGACAGGCTCCGCAGATCCGACAGGCTCCGCAGATCCGACAGGCTCCGCAGACTCGACAGGCTCCGCAGATCCGACAGGCTCCGCTGATCCGACAGGCTCCGCAGGATCCGACAGGCTCCGCAATTTCGACAGGGCTCCGCAGATCCGACAGGCTCCGCAGCCGCAGGTCTTCGACGGGCTCCGCAGACTCCGACACGGCTCCGCAGATCCGACAGGCTCCGCAGATCCGACAGGCTCCGCGAGCTCCGTTCGACAGGCTCCGCAGACCCGACAGGCTCCGCAGATCCGACACGCTCCGGTCCGACAGGCTCCGCAGATCCGACAGGCTCCGCAGATCCGACAGGCTCCGCAGATCCGACGAGCTCCGCAGATCCGACACGCTCCGCAGACTCCGACAGGCTCCGCAGATCCGACAGGCCTCCGCAGATCCGACAGGCTCCGCAGATCCGACAGGCTCCGCAGTTTCGACGGGCTCCGCCGGTTCGACGAGCTTCGGCAATTCGGAATACCCGGCAACATCCTCTCCGCGCGGCTGGAGATGCCTCAGAACCTCGACGTCTAGATCCGCCTCGAAACTGTCGACCTGCCGGCCGAACGCGTTGCGACGTACCGCAATATCCATTCCCCCTATCGACGGCTGGTCCTTGGCCGCGTCCAGGATCTGGTTTGCCACCAGAATCATCCCGGCACACGTTCCGTACACCGGAAAATCCCGGCGCACGGCCTCCCGGACCGGCTCGAGCAAGCCATACCGCCGCATGAGCTTGCCGATCGTCGTGCTCTCACCGCCCGGAACGATGAGCCCATCGAGGCCTTCGAGGTCTTCGGGAAGCTTGACCTCGCGCGCCTCGGCCCCCAGTCGCCGCAGCGCGGCCATATGCTCGGCCACTCCGCCCTGCAACGCCAGCACCCCGATCGTCAGACCCCGCCCCGGCGCGGATGCTACCACTCCTTCCCGGTCTTCGGGAAGCCTTGACCTCGCGCGCCTCGGCTCCCAGCCGCCTCAGGCCAGCCACATCTTCGGCAACTCCGCCCTGCAGCGCCAGCACCCCGATCGTCAGCTCCCGCCCTGGGGCGGATGCTACCACTCCTTCCCGGTCTTCGGGAAGCTTGACCTCGCGCGCCTCGACTCCCGGCCGCCGCGGGGCAGCCACATGTTCGGCAACTCCGCCCTGCAGCGCCAGCACCCCGATCGTCAGCTCCCGCCCTGGGGCGGATGCTACCACTCCTTCAAGGTCTTCGGGAAGCTTGACCTCGCGCGCCTCGGCTCCCAGCCGCCTCAGGCCAGCCACATCTTCGGCAACTCCGCCCTGCAGCGCCGAGCACCCCGATCGTCAGACTCCCGCCCTGAGGCGGATGCTACCACCCGCGACTTGCCAGTAGCTCAGCTTCTGGTATGGCTGAAAGCTCCAGCCCCCGCATGGCCTCGCCGATGCCCTTCGACGCTTCGGCGATGATATTCGGGTTGTCGTAGTGCGTCGTGGCCTCGACGACCGCTCGCGCCCTTCTAGCCGGATCGCTCGACTTGAAGATGCCCGATCCGACGAACACCCCGTCGGCCCCGAGCTGCATCATCAGCGCGGCATCAGCCGGCGTAGCCACGCCACCGGCCGCGAAATTGACGACGGGAAGCTTCCCCGTGCGGTGGATCTCGAGAATGAGCTCGTATGGCGCGCCGAGGTTCTTGGCCTCCGCCATCAGCTCCTCCGGAAGCAGTCCCCGGATTCGCCTGATCTCGTCGGTCACACACCGCATATGCCGGACCGCTTCGACGATGTTGCCGGATCCGGCCTCACCCTTCGTCCGGATCATCGCCGCGCCCTCGCCGATACGCCGCAGCGCCTCGCCGAGGTTCCGCGCCCCACACACGAACGGCACCGTGAATCTGCCCTTGTCGATGTGATGACTTTCGTCCGCCGGCGTGAGCACTTCGCTCTCGTCTATATAGTCGACTCCCAGCGCCTGGAGTACCTGCGCCTCGACGAAGTGGCCGATTCGCGCCTTGGCCATGACGGGTATGGTCACCGCGTCCTTGATCCCCTCGATCAAAATCGGGTCGCTCATGCGCGCCACGCCGCCGTCCGCCCGAATGTCCGCAGGCACGCGCTCCAGCGCCATTACCGCGGCCGCGCCCGCCTCTTCCGCGATCCGGGCGTGCTCGGGCGTGACCACATCCATGATCACTCCACCCTTGAGCATCTGAGCAAGACCGCTCTTCGCGGTCCAGGTACCTGTTTCTGCCATGTAATCCTCGTTTTCCTAGTAAAAAAGCGTCTATCTCATTGTAAGTCGCAGACAATCACGTTGACATGACGCGGCAGCAACAATTGGAATGGCGGGCTGACACCTTGGTCCCCAAACGACCTCAGCGAAACGGCGTCGTAATCCTCCGCGGCAAAAATCACCGCGACAACTGTGGCCCGGCCCGAAAATGGCGTCGCAATCCCCCACGGCGACCATCACCGCCACTACTATTAGCCCGGTCCGAAGATGGCGTTGGAATCCTCCACGGCGACTACCGTCGCGACTACCATGACCCGTTCTTCCATCGCCCGTGCGCTCGCGGTCGCTGGACTGAAAACTGACAACTGACAACTGACAACTAAAAACTGACAACTGAAACTGAAAACTGACAACTTACAACATGTATCGACGCGCCCCCCTTTTATGTCGATTAGCGCCGTTTGATGCCTGTTTTCACCAAAACTTCATCCACAGAATATGCACAATGGACTTGACTTTTTCATCCCCACGGGGTAACCTCAACTCGGTGACCGGGAAACTGTTCGCGAGGAAGGTGAACGGATAGAGTTCGGATAATCTCGACGTTCCATCGCACCTTGCGCACCCTTGACCGGTCGGAACCAGGCGGGGGGATGAAACATGAAAGAGCTTGGGGAGCTTCTTAAGGCTGCTCGCCTGCAGAAAGACGTCGTCGCTGGACGAGGCGGCTTCTGCAACCCGTATTCGCCGTCAATGGCTCGGAGCCATCGAAGACGGCGATTTTCGCGTATTCCCCGGTCCGGCCTACGCCACCGGCATGCTGCGAAACTACGCGATCTATCTCGGCCTCAACCCGGATGAGATTCTCCAGACCTACCACGCCCTCACCCCGGCGGCGCCCATCTCTATGGCCCCGGCGACCACGGTCGGCGAAGAGCGCATGCGCCGCCGCTCGCGCCGCAAGACATCCTGGGTCTTTATCAGCCTGCTGGCGCTGCTGCTCGTCGGCTTCGGCGTCAAGAAATATGACGATAACTCCCACTCGACACCAAGCTCGTCGCCGCCCATTTCCACCGGCGGCCTCGTCTCGCCGCAACCGGCTTCCAAGACACGCCTGAATGCCACCAGCGGATTTACGGTCGCCCCGCCCAGCTCGAAACGAACCCATCACTTCGTTGTCCTCCGCCCGAGTGGGACAACGGCTAGAGTCGGGGTCCATGCCCTTCAGCACGCTTACCTTCACGTCAAGGTAAATGGCGTCCAGGTCTTCTGGGGACCAATGACCGCCGGCACGTACAAGAGCTGGTCCGGCAGGCGGATCGTCATCTCAACCCCCCACGGCAATGCATTCAGGATCCACGCCGACGGCAAGCTGATCGGCCTGTTCAGCCGCCAGCCCGTCCGCGTCCATGCCCGGATTACCCCCACGGGATTTAAGCGAACCGGGTAGTGGCCGACAACTCGTTTGATGTCGTCTCCGACTACGAGCAGCACGAGATGGCCAACGCCATCGACCAGACCCTGCGTGAGATGCGCACCCGCTACGACCTGAAGAACAGCAAAAGCAGTCTCGATTTTGCCGGCCAGACAATCACGATCTCGGCCGAGTCCGAGCATATCGTGACCGCCATCGTAGACGTGCTCGAGTCCAAGATGGTCCGCCGTGACCTTTCACTGAAAGTCCTTAAACCCGGAAAGATAGAGCCGGCCGCCGGCAGCACGTACCGGCTGGTCATCGACCTCCAACGCGGCATCGACCAGGACCTAGCTCGGGACATGAGCAAGACGATTCGCGGCGAGCTTCCCAAGCTCAAAGTCGTGATTCAAGGCGATTCCCTGCGGATCTCCGGCAAGAGCAAGGACGATCTCCAGCAAGCCATGAACCTGCTTCGTCAGAAAGATTATCCCGTTCCACTGCAGTTCACCAACTATCGGTAGCCTTTGTCGCCCCGTCGCGCTGCGGTGTAGCATGAGTGGTGGTAGCCGCGCGGATGGGGAGCGCGGCTTTTTTCACACAGCGGGGCGGAAATGAAGGACATTCTACGGCGCGCTCACCGAACCGGTGACGTGCCCGCCGGGGCGGCATCGCCCGATGACCTCTGGGTCAGATGCCCAAAGTGCAAAGAGCTGCTCTACAAGCGCGAGCTCGAACAGAACCTCCTGGTCTGCAGCAAATGCAAGTACCACTTCCACGTCACGGCTCCACAGCGCATCGCCATGACGGCCGACGAGGGCACCTTCCAGGAAATAGACTCGGATCTGCCCGCCGTCGACCCGCTCCACTTCGTGAGCGGAAAGAAGACCTATCGCGAGAAGCTGGACGAGACCGTGGAGTCGACCGGCCAGAACGAGGGCTTCCTGTATGGGCCGGCTCTCCTCGACGGCATGCCCGTAGTCCTGGGCGCTATTGAGTTTGAGTTCATCGCCGGCTCGATGGGCTCGGTCGTCGGCGAGAAGGTCACCCGCGCGATGGAGAAATCCATCGAGTCCCGGCTTCCCCTGATCCTGTTCTCCACTAGTGGAGGAGCCCGTATGCAGGAGGGAGTTCTTTCCCTGATGCAGATGCCCAAGGTGCTCGGGCGCCTCGACGACATGGCCGACGCCCGCCTACCCTACATCTCCGTGATGACCGACCCCTGCTACGGCGGCGTCACCGCCAGCTTTGCCATGCTGGGAGATGTCAACATCGGCGAGCCGGGTGCCTTCATCGGATTCGCCGGACCTCGAGTGATCGAGCAGACCACGCGGGAGCGCCTACCCCCGGGCGCCGCCACCTCGGAGTTCCTGCTGCAGCACGGCATGCTCGACCTCGTAGTCCCGCGAGGCGACCTGAAACTGACCCTCGCCAGACTGCTGAGAATCTACACCGGCCGCAGCACCGACGAGAACAAGGCTGACCTAAACGGGAATTCGAGCACCCGCGAAGACAAGGTGGGCGATGAGCTACGAGTTGGACTTTGAGGCTCCCGTCCTACATCTGGACCTTGAGTCCTCCGTCACCCGTCTGACCAGGGCTGACTTCAACGGGAATTCGAAGATGGCGTCGGAGTCCTCCACGGCGACCATCACCGCCACTACCGTAGCCCGGTCCTCCGTGGCCGGGGGGTTGGGTCGCGGTCGTCAACATCCTGAATTCACCCCCGCCTCAAAAACAAACGACCAACGTGACCCGTTTTCACGCTTCGTGGTGCCCAATCGGGCATGCGGAGGCTAATTCGAGCACCCCCGAAAGGCAAGGTGGGCGATGAGCTACGAGCTGGACTTTGAGGCTCCTGTCGCCCAGCTGACCGGGGAGCTGGAACGCTTGCAGCGCTCCGACGGTCATGAAGACCAGATCGACGCCATCGAGCGCGATATCGAGCAGCAGCTTCGTGAGCTCTACGAAGATCTGACCCCGTGGCAGACCGTCCAGGTTGCCCGCCACCGGCAGCGGCCCTACACGCTCGACTACGCGAAGCTCGTGTTCACGGATTTCGTCGAGCTCCACGGTGACCGCCGGTTTGGCGACGACCGCGCAATTCTCGGTGGCCCGGCCATCCTCGACGGAACGAGCGTGATGATCGTCGGGCACCAAAAAGGGCGCGACACCAAGGAGAGCCTCGAGCACAACTTCGGTATGCCGAATCCCGAGGGGTACCGGAAGGCGATACGGCTCTTTCTGCAGGCGGAGAAGCTCAACCTGCCGATCATCACCTTCATCGACACTCCCGGCGCTAATCCCAGCCTCCCCGCCGAAGAACGCGGTCAGGCTCAGGCGATCGCCGAGGCCATCGCCGTCATGCTAGCCCTGCGCGTCCCCACCATCGCCGTCGTCACCGGTGAGGGCGGCAGCGGCGGCGCACTGGCCATCGCGGTCGCCGACCGCATCCTGATGCTGGAGCACTCGATATTCACGGTCGCGTCCCCCGAGGGTGCCGCCTCGATCCTGTGGAGAGATGCGGCGGAGGCTCCGCAAGCCGCCGAGGCTATGCGCATTACCGGCCGCGACCTTATGGACCTCGGCGTGATCGACGGAATAGTGCCCGAGCCGGTCGGAGGCGCTCACAGAGATCATGTCGCGTCCGCTCACCTGCTCCGCGAGGAACTGGTCCGCTATCTCGGCGAGCTCCGATCCCTGTCTCCCGACGAGCTGATCAAAAGACGTCGCGAGAAGTACCGGCGAATAGGCGCTTTCGCGTAGCCCGTGGATGCCATCAGGTTGCGTGACGATCCGACAAATCCGCGCCGTCTCATCGAGACGCCGCATCCCAAGGCATATCAAGCGCTTCCGGTGGATTCCCTCTATCTAGCCCCATGACCCGGCAATCGACCGCGCCCAACCGCATCAAAAACACGTCGCGAGAAGTCTTCGCGAATGGGCGTGCTCGGGTAGCGCTATGAGCCGGCAATCGACCCCGCCCAACGGCATCAAGGTAATCGCGACGAACCGCCGCGCCTTCCACGACTATTTCATCGACGACAAGGTCGAGGCGGGACTCGTGTTGACCGGGACCGAGATAAAATCCATCCGGGAAGGGCGGGTCAACCTGCGCGACTCGTACGCCATGATCGACAAGGGCGAAGCGTGGCTGCTGAATGCGGACATCGCGCCATACGAGCACGGTAATCGCTACAACCACGAACCCAAGCGGGCCCGCAAGCTATTGCTGCATAAGAAGGAAATCGCGGGACTAGTCGGCCGGGTTTCGCAAAAGGGCTATACGGTGATCCCGCTGCAGGTCTACCTGAAAGATGGAAGGGCCAAGGTCGAGCTGGGGCTCGGCCACGGCAAGCGGCAATACGACAAGCGCGAGGCAATCGCAAGGCGCGACGCCCAAAGAGAAATCGATCGCGGCCTGAAAGCATACCGAGCGGTCGCTAGCGGTCACACAATCGCAACTCCGATAGACTGCCGCTCCCGTGGCTGGGCCACCTAACATGCCTTTCGGTAAAGGAAAGCCCGGCCAAAATGGCCGGGCTTTACGAATCAGAACCTCGGCGACCTACTTGCTGTTACCGCCCTTCGAGGCGTCCGAGACCTTCTGGGTCTCGTCCTTGGCGCTGTCGGCGGTCTTGTCGGCCTGCTTCTTAGTCTCCTCCGTGACCGCCTGTATGGACTCGGTCGCCTGGCTGGCGACCGTCTTGGCCGAGTCTGCCGCCTGACTGGCAGTCGTCTTTGCTGTCTCGACTGCGACGGAGTCGACTTAGCGGTTAGTCGTCACCGTAGGCGTCTGTTGCGCCGCCGGAGGCGTTGTTGGACGCTGAGCCGGAGGCGGAGGCGGCGGAGTCCAGGTCGGAGTAGTGTCAATTGGTCCGCTCGCGCCGGTCAGCCTATCCATGATCCGGTTTCGGCGATCTTCATTCAGCAGAACGAAGCCAAGGCCGATGCCGAATCAGCAAGCCAAAGAAGAGCTTTCCCTTGCCGCCTTTCTTCTTCACCCCGAGCTGCTCCTTTGCCCTTTCGGCTGCCATCTCCACAGCATCTTCAGCATTCGCTTGAAGCGTATCGATAGCTTCGTTCAACGTGTTCTTCGCCTGGGCGGCGGCCTGGTCGATCGCCCGGCTCAGAGTCTTGGCCACCGCGTTGTAGTCGACTTGAGCGAGTTTGGTTCTCACGTCGTTCACCGCCCTATCTCTGGCCGCCGGATCTGTCGCATACTCTGTAGCTGCCTTGACGGCTGCCGACAGCGCAGCGCTGAGAAGTTGGGCCTGCCATTCGTTTGTGCGTGCCATATGTCCTCGCTCCTACCTCAAATTTCGAAACAGCTTTCGCGCGGCGCCAATCGGCATGCCGCGCCCCCTCCTTCGTCGGTCAAAATAGCCGGCGTCCCATATACTTAAACAGATATTTATCTATAGTAAGACTTCCCCTACATGGATTCCAACAGCATTAGAAACTTCTGCATCATTGCCCACATAGATCACGGGAAATCGACTCTCGCCGACCGTCTACTAGAAGATACACAAACTGTCGCCCATCGCGACATGACAGAGCAATTACTGGACCAGATGGACCTGGAGCGTGAGCGCGGCATCACGATCAAGCTTCAGGCCGTCCAGATGCACTATACGGCGCCGGACGGAAGGTCATACGAGCTTAACCTGATCGACACCCCGGGCCATGTCGACTTCACTTATGAGGTGTCCCGTAGCCTGGCTGCGTGCGAAGGCGCCCTCCTCGTCGTGGACGCCGCCCAGGGCGTGGAAGCTCAAACCCTGGCCAACGTATACCTCGCAATCGAGCACGACCTCACGATCATCCCCGTCATAAACAAGATCGATCTCCCGAGCGCAGACGTCGAGATGGTGAAGGCGGAGATAGCGGATGTGGTGGGAATCGACCCGGACGAGGCCATCCTTGTCAGCGCCAAGGACGGAACCGGCGTCGATCAGCTCCTTCAGGCCATTGTCGAACGAATCCCCCCTCCCAAAGCGGATCCGACCCTGCCGCTCAAAGCACTGATATTTGACTCGCACTACGATCCCTACAAGGGCGTGATCGCCTACGTCCGTATCGTCGACGGAGTCGTCAGGACGGATGACCGCCTGAAGTTAATGGCCGCCGGCGGGGACACCGACGCCCTCGAGGTTGGGGTCTTTCAGGCCCCGGATGGTTCCGACCGGGTGTCTCGAGGCAGGCGAGGTCGGCTACATCGCGACGGGCTCCAAGAACGTGCGCGAGGTTCACGTGGGTGACACGATAACACTCGCCGACCGGCCGGCGCGAAACGCCCTTACCCGGATACCAGCCGGCCAAGCCCATGGTATTCGCCGGCCTCTACCCGATGGCGGGTGAAGACTACACCCTCCTTCGCGACGCCCTTGACAAGTTACGCCTCAACGACGCCAGCCTCACCTATGAGCCCGAAAGCTCGGTTGCGCTGGGTTTTGGCTTCCGAGTCGGATTCCTGGGCATGCTCCACATGGAGATCGTCCAGGAGCGGCTGGAGCGTGAGTATGACCTGGAGCTGCTCACCACTGCTCCCAGCGTGGAGTATCACGTCACTCGGACCGATGGCGAGCAGCTGATCGTCGATAGCCCCTCTCAGCTGCCCGACCAGAGCGAGATCCTGACGATCGAGGAGCCCTGGGTGTCGGCCTCACTCTTTGTGCCGCCGCAGCATGTCGGCGCCGTAATGGAGATCGTCCAGTCGCGCCGCGGCGTCATGCAGACCATGGACTACATCGCAGATCAGCGCGTGCTGCTGAAATACGATCTGCCGCTGTCGGAGCTGATCGTTGATTTCTACGATGCGCTCAAGTCACGCACCCAAGGCTACGGATCCCTCGACTACTCCTTCGCCGGCTACCGCGAGGGCGATGTAGTGAAGGTTGACCTCCTGGTTGGCGGAAAGCCGGTCGACGCCCTCTCGATCATTACCCATCGAGCCAAGGCCAACCAGGTAGGCAGAAGCCTGGTCGAGCGGTTGCGGAAAGTCATCCCGCGACAGCTTTTCGAAGTGGCGATTCAAGCCGCCATCGGCAACCGTGTGATCGCCAGGGAGAGCATCAAGGCCCTACGCAAGAACGTGCTGGCCAAGTGCTACGGTGGCGACGTGACCCGCAAGCGCAAGCTGCTGGAGAAGCAGAAGGAAGGCAAGGAGCGCATGAAACGGGTAGGCAGCGTGGAAATCCCACAAGAAGCCTTCATGGCTGTGCTCAACCTGGACAGCTAGAGCCGGCTCGGCTCGCTGAAGCAACCCAACCGTCCGACACGATCGGACCTTGCCTCTAGAGCTTGACTCCAGGCTTCTTACCGTTCCCTGTGTCCTCGAGCGAGTAGTAGTGAAGTATGCTCAGAAACATTGCGCAAACCAAGATCACCAGCGCCAAACGGCCCTGACTCGGCTGATGCACCTTCCAGACCACCAGCCCGGCCACCAAGAAGCAAACCGCGAGCACGCCCGTGACGCGCTCGAAGATCTGCATGTAGCGGCCGGAAGACGCCGGAAGCCCGGTTGGCTTCGTGGCCGCGGGGATATCTTCGATCTCGACTTGTGGCTCTTCCAGCTGCTCGACCCTCGCTAGCTCTAGATCCGCTCCGCTTGCTCGGTCAGGTTGTGCCGTCTCGACACCGTCAACTGCCACCCTGACAACCTTCCCCACCTCTCGAGGTGTTGGCGAACGCTAACTTCCTGAACGAGCGCTCGCCAGTCCTTCTCGTTTATTTTGCTCTTTCTACTCTCTTCAGCGCCACGTTTATTGACGCTCTAGGCTATAGGCCGCGCAACTCCACTGGCCGGTATGCTCGATATGAGCGCCGAGCGCCTCACAGGCACGACCGTGCACAGCAGGGGTCATGCCGCGGTCCTCGTGTTGGCAGGAGTCGAGATCCGGGCACCCAGGACTTCTGGTTACTAGCGAGAACCGAACGCGGCGTGGCATCATGCGCAGTAGAGTCGCCCTCTACATACCATCGAAACGAGGTCATCACGTTGGTTACAGCTATAAACCCCAACGCCCCATCGACGACCACGCTCATGACCCAGAATTGGACGGCCTCCAAGCCGACGATACCCGAGCGAATGTCTGCCGGTCGTGCGCTCCGCCGGCAATCTCCACGGTCGTCCCACGGCGCCTGGGCTCCCGCAGCCGACCGGCCGGACCCCATTTCACTACTCCAAACCCAGGACAGGCACCGGCTCCAGGAGCTCCTGCCTATTCGGTACGGCCGAATGTTGGAGTCCCCTTTCGCGTTCCTCCGCGGCGCCGCTATCGTGATGGCGGCCGATCTGGCTTCAACCCCCTGTTCGGGAATCAACGTGCAGCTGTGCGGCGACGCTCACCTGCTCAACTTCGGACTCTATGGGACACCCGAGCGCAACCTCGTCTTCGATATAAACGATTTCGACGAAACTCTGCCCGGGCCGTGGGAGTGGGATGTCAAGCGGCTTGCCGCCAGCGTGATGGTGGCAGCCCGCAGCCTTGGATTTTCTGAGGCGGATTGCGATACCGCGGTATTGGCGGCCGGGGAAGGCTATCGTCAGAACATGTCCCGCCTGGCCGTCATGGGAAATCTCGCGACCTGGTACAGCGAAGTCCAGGCCGAGTCCATACTTCAAGTAGCCCAGGGAGCAACCCGGCGCAGCACACAGCAAGCAATCCAAAAGGCCAGGCACCGCGACAACCTCCAGGCTTTCAGCAAGCTGACGACCGTCGTCAACGGAACCCTCCGTATAGCCGACGACCCACCCCTGATAACCCACCTGCCGGACGACAGGCTCGGCCCGCGCGTGCTCGAGCTCTTGCGAGGATACGACGCCTCGATCCGAGACGATCTTCGTGCTCTTCTGCGGCGTTATACCTTCGTCGACTACGCTCGGAAGGTGGTCGGCGTTGGAAGCGTTGGCACCCGCTGCTTTATCGTTCTCCTGGTTGGAGCGAGCAACGACGACCCGCTGTTGCTGCAGATCAAAGAGGCCTGCCCTTCAGTTCTGGAAAACCACCTCCCGCGCAGCGTGTACAAGAACTACGGTCGACGGGTCGTCCACGGGCAGCACCTGATGCAGGCTGCCTCCGACATATTCCTGGGCTGGGGAAAGACCCATATTGCGCACTTCTACGTCCGCCAGCTGCGCGACATGAAGGGCTCGAGCGACGTCACCGGAATGTCGCCTCAGATGCTGGCCGGCTACGCCGCCCTATGCGGTTGGGCACTGGCTCGTGCTCACGCCAGAACGGGCGACGCCCCAGGCATTTTCGGCTACCTGGGTAACGGCAAGGTTTTTGACCAAGCCCTCGTCCGTTTCTCCGCGGCCTACGCGGATCAGAACGAGCGAGATTATGAGGAGCTGGTGGCCGCCGTGAAGTCAGGCCGTGTTCAGGCCGAGACGGGTGTTTAGGAAAACTACCGCAGACCCGTCATCTCTTCGCTGAGATCCCACAAGCGGCGAGCCGTCTCGAGATCATAGGACGCTTCGGGGGACCTCACCTCCCGACAATCGACAAAATACCCACCGGTCCGATTCTCAACTTCAGGAGAGGATGAGAGATAGACCAGGGTCTCCGCTCCTCTGACCGCACTCTTCTGAAATGGCCGCACCAAGGTCATCGCCACTCTCATCATCGCCCCGTTGTTCTTGTTGAAACCCGTTGCCACCAGACCTGGATGACAGCAATTTGCTGTTACGCCGGTTGCTTCAGTTCGTCTGGCGAGCTCGTACGTAAACAGGATATTCGCCAGCTTTGACTGACCGTAGGCGCCGAACGGAGAGTAGTGTTTCTCGCGGCCAATATCGTCAAAGCTGATCCGTGCCCCCTTGGCGGCGTCGGAAGCGACGGTGACCACGCGTGACGGCGCTGACGCGGTCAAGGTAGGCAGCAACAAGTTTGTCAGCAGAAAAGGCGCCAGATGGTTGACCGCGAACGTCATCTCGAAGCCGTCCACGGTTGTCTGTCTCGGGCGGTACACTGCCCCGGCGTTATTGAGCAGGACGTGAAGCTCAGGATGGCGCTCCGACACTTCCTGTGCCATTCGACGGACTTCCTCCATCGATGCCAGGTCCGCTACCACTAGATCGACGGACCCTGCGCCCAATGTCGATAACTCTCGAACGACACTTTCGCCCCGTTCTCTGACGCGTGCCCCGATGATCAGATTGGCCCCTTGTTCGCAAAGCTGCCTGGCCGCTGCCAATCCGATGCCGTTGGTCGCCCCGGTTATCAGTACCGTGCGTCCCTTCATGTCTTCCGTAACCAGCTCCTTCGACGCACGGGAGCTGCGCCGGTGCCCGCAAGCGCCGCGACCGAGGCTCCAACCACCGCTATGTCCTCGCACAATCCCACGATTGGGTCGGCCAGCCCCCGCGACGCCACTTCTCGGCGTGCCACGAACAGCGTGTATGCCCCGAGTATCGCAGTCACCGCTCCAATTGCGGCGCCGACAAAAGGCTGCCTCCGCTCGGATGAGAACAGTACAGCGCCGCAAATTGCGCCGCTCGTCGCCCTGCCTGCCACCGAGCCTCCCTGAGTGCGATCGGGGGTAAACGGAAGCTTGTCCACCCCCATCTCTCCCAGGGCTCCCAACAGAAGTGCGTAAGCTACTGGTTTCCGTCGTAAGAGTTTGGCGGGCAGTTGCATCCCCTGCATGCGCCCCGTCTCAACAAACCATGACTCAACTGCTAACGGAGCCACGGCCCGGCCGCCGCTGGCAAAGCCGAGCACCGCGGCACGAATTTCAAGCTGAATCAACATCACTCTCTCAGTGGGGAAACTGGGGCAACCGTTAGCGCAGGAGGCGAGTCGTGATCGATGAGAATAATCGCTCTTGAGCCTACGACGCGACCGGTCAGGGCTCGTTGCCGAAACCTCTACCGATGGCGTAGGGGTTGGCACTGTCCGGCAGCAACAAAGCCGTGAGGGGGAACAACGATAGATAGTGCGCCGAACACTGGGCAAGTTATGGACCGAATCAAAGAACTAGGCTCGAACACGGCAGGGCGAAAATGAGCGGTCGATCGAGATGTGCGAAATCAAAGGATCGAGACGGCCCCGGAATCTAGAGCCGTCTCGATGTAGAAGTGAGGGTTGTATGCCACAATGGCTACTTCCAAGATGACATCCGTACATGGTAAGCGCATGGGATTAGCATGACACTCCTGTGACTGAAACAAAATCTGCCCCCTTTCGCATCTCTTTCTAATGTGCGGAAACTACAGTATGAGGTAGAAACGAAGCGATCGGTGCGTCCAACCTGCCTTGATTGCACCCCCGGAGTAGAGCTTGCACATTCTCGTGGTCGAGGACGAGCAGAAGCTGGCCACGTTGCTGCGCCGTGTCCTCTCGGAAGAGCGACACACGGTCGACGTGGCCAACGACGGCCCATCCGGCCTCGACCTGGCCGAAAGCGACACCTATGACCTCGTCATCCTCGACGTGATGCTGCCTGGAATCGATGGCGTCGAAGTCTGCCGGCAGATGCGTGACGACGGCGTCGAAACACCGGTTCTCATGCTGACGGCCAGGGGATCGGTGGACGATAAGGTGGCCGGATTGAAGTCGGGCGCGGACGACTATCTCGTCAAGCCGTTCGCGATGGCCGAGCTGCAGGCGAGAGTGGATGCCCTCCTACGCCGCCGCAGTCATGGTTTCGACTCGTCGACGGAGCTCGTAGCCGGAGACCTGGAGCTTGATCTCGTCCGTCACGAAGTCCGCCGAGGAGGCCGGATCATCGAGCTGACCGCCAAGGAGTTCGCGCTCCTCGAGTACCTGATGCGTAACCCCGGACAGGTACTGACCCGTACGCAGATCACCGACCATGTGTGGCGGTACGACCTTGACGCCCTCTCCAACGTGGTGGATACCTACATCCACTACCTGCGCGACAAGATTGATCGCGGTTTCAGCCATCCACTAATTAAGACTGTTCGGGGTGTAGGCTACAAGGTCGACGCGTGAACGTCACCGAGATGCTGCAGGATATGAATCACCGTGTCCGGCTCCACGCGCCCTGGAGCAGAGGTACGCAATCCGCGGGTGAGCCATCACGCGCACTCTTTGGGCGCATCAGGTGGCGGTTGGCTATCTGGTACAGCGGCGTTCTCGCCGGCGTCCTGATACTTTCGGGAGTCGTGTTGTACCTGGGTGTACGCCAGGTTCTACTCGGTCCAATTCAACAACAGCTGCAGAGCCAGTCGTCTACGGTCGTGCAATCGCTACAACCGACCGCCCTCCCGGGCTTCCCTGCCTTCTCTAGCGGGCCATGTCCCGGTAGTGACGGATACTTGGTCGCCTGCTACGGGCCGCATGGCAAGCTCCTCGGATGGAGCAGGTACGTCCAGGCGATCAGCGATACCGTCTATGGCAACCTGATTCAATTCGCGACCAATAACTCTCTCGCCTCTAGTGCTCTTCAACAGGGACAGGCATCAGACTCCGAGCACATCGGTGGACCCGGCGACTACTCCGCCATCCAGCGGTACGCAGTCAAGGTAACCGGGCCGAAGGGGCGTACATTGGGCGTCATCCAGGTGGGCTTCCCAGTTGGGACCCGTACAGCAGCTTTAGACACGCTCCTGCATCTCATGCTCATAGTCGGTGTCTTCACGCTGGTGTTCTCAGGTGCGGCAGGACTGTTTCTCGCCAACCGCGCCCTGCAGCCCGCCAAGATTGCGTATGCTAGGCAGCGCGACTTCATCGCTGACGCCTCCCACGAGCTCCGTACCCCGCTTACGATGTTGCGCTCCACCGTGGAAGTTATCCTCCGCGGCAGCAAGCACTTGCCGCCGGACGATGTTGCACTTTTGGAGGACGCTGTCCTCGAGACGGGGCATCTCACCAATCTCGCCAACAATATGCTGAGCCTGGCAAGGCTCGAATCCGAGCAAGTTCACATCGAAGAGGACGTAGTCAACCTGAGAGAGCTTACTTCCGAGGTTGTGAAGTGGGCGGCCCCACTTGCCGCGGAACGTGACATCGACTTGACGGTTGAGCCCGGAGACGAGCCGCTCGTGATCGCTGACCATGCGTTGATCGAGCAAGCTGCTCTGGTTCTCCTCGACAATGCGATAAAGTACAACCATCCTCACGGACACGTCAAAGTCCGCGTGGCCAAGGAAGGCACCATGGCGGTGCTGGAAGTACGCGATACCGGCATTGGAATCGCTACGCAGCACCTAGATCGCCTTGGCGAACGGTTCTACCGGGTAGATAAGGCTCGCTCGCGAGCGTCTGGAGGCGCCGGCTTGGGCCTGTCCATAGTCCGATCGATCGCGTCACGCCACGGCGGCAGCTTCGCCATAGTCAGCGAAGAAGGAAAGGGAACCACCGCGAGATTGACGCTCCCCTCGGTCGAGCAGCGTACTGGAGAAACTCCGCTCTCCGCGGAGGAAGTCGTCTCGTCCTAGAAGCTCCACTCAGGTTTCATGGCTGATCGCCTTTGACAGAGCCCAGCCACTAGCGCTCCCGCCGCTCCGGCCATCCAATCTGATAGCTGACACATGCCCTGTAACCAGGCGCCCGCCTGGCATCGCGTGCGAAAAGTCCGAGGACGCTGCTGGAGCATCCGCGCTACTGGAACATCCGCGTTGCTGGGAAAATCGCATCCCCTCGGCCGTTGCTGGAACATCCGGGAACATCCGCACTACTGGAACATTCCCGCGTTTTGCTGGAACATCCGCGTTGCTGGAACATCCGCGTTGCTGGAACATCCGCGTTGCTGGAACATCCGCGTTGCTGGAACATCCGCACTACTGGAACATCCGCGTTGCTGGAACATCCGCGCTACTGGAACAATCCGCACTACTGGAACATCCGCGTTGCTGGAACATCCGCGTTGCTGGAACATCCGCGTTGCTGGAACATCCGCGCAGCTGAACAGATCGGGCCGCTCTTCCAACCGAGGCGGGTCAACTCACGAAGAAGGCAAGGGAACGGTCGCGAGGTCGACATTTCCTAGATCGCGCGCCCCATCGAAGAAAGTCCGGCCGGGCTTACCTCGGTCGAGGATCGCACCGGAGAGTCCGCGCTCCGCGGAGGAAGACGTTTCGTCCCTAGGGACGCACCGCCTTCGGCCTCCATGCTTCGGGTCCGCCTGCCCGGCCACGAGGATCTGCCTCTACACGGTGTGTAGCGTTATTCACCGCTTAGTGCTTACCGTTACCGCCTACCGTCTACCGCTTACCGTCTACCGTCTACCGTCTACCGTCTACCGTCTACCGTCTACCGTCTACCGTCTACCGTCTACCGTCTACCGTCTACCGTCTACCGCTTACCACCCTCCGTCCACCGTCCACAACCACCTACATCCGCTGCGTCGGCTGGGCAAAGTAGGTTCTGACCACGCTGTCCATCATCGACCTGGTCATCTCGGGTGGCCAGCCCTTATACCGGCACAAAGCGACAACCTGATCCAGTAGGTCACGAGGGTGCACTGCGCGAGCCGGCCGTCCAACTCCGCGATAGTATGTCTCGATCAGATAGTGGTACGCGTCTTCGTTGAACTGAATGTTGAAGCTCTCGGCAGCGCGCACGAAGATGTCATGGAAGGCCTCAGGCGAAGGGTCCTCGACAAAGATCTTGTACTTGATCCGCCGGAGAAACGCCTCGTCTACCAGGTCAGCCGGATCTAGGTTCGTTGAAAACACGATTAGCTCGTCGAAGGGCACTTCCAGCTTCGTCCCGGTTTGAAGCGTCAAGAAGTCGACTCGGCTCTCGAGCGGCACGATCCATCGATTGAGCAGCTGTTGAGGGCTCATCGCTTGTCGGCCGAAGTCATCGATCAGAAACATGCCGCAGTTGGCCTTCATCTGATACGGAGCTTCATAGGACCGGCGGATCGGACTATAGACGAGATCGAGGTCGGCCATGGTCAGGTCGCCACCCACCACGACGGTTGGTCGCTTCACCTTCAGCCATCGTCTGTCATACTTCGTGCCGCTGTTCTCGACAGCGGTATGTACGACCGGATCGAAGAACTCGATGATCGATCCCTTCGTCTCAATCGCGTACGGTATGTATACGGCGTCGCCGAGAAGAGTAGTGATTCGGCTTGCCACCGAAGTCTTCCCATTGCCTGGAGGGCCAAAGAAGAATATGGAGCTGCGAGCGTTGACTGCCGGGCCAATATCATCGGCAAGCTTGTCGCTAACCACCATGTCGCTGAGCGACTGTTTTAGTTCTGCTTCGGTGATCCGCACACCTTTGATGGATTGTGCCTGCACCGATGCCACGTAGTCCTCAAACGTGACGGGCGCCGGTCCAACATAAGTCGTTCTCGCCAGAGCGCGCTGCGTGCGCTGCTCTCCCTCTTCCGTCAGGGTGTATATGTACGCGCCCTCGCCGAACTCCGTCCGATCTGAACCCAGCACTTCGATAGTGTGCAATCGGCGCTGGTCGGCCAGGATCTCGTGAATGGCCCCAATCGGAAGATGCATCGCCCGCGCGACCGCATTTCCCGCCTGTGGGCCGCCCTGATGCAAGGTCTTGAGCATGAGGTCGATCAGCATTCCCCGCTCGAGCCCGGTCGCCTCGACCGAAATGGGCTCGGGCGGCGAGGTCCCCACGCGCGAGTCGCTAAACAGGTCCAGCTCAGCCAGCACGACAATCACCCCGGATTTGATTCCCTGTGGCCAGCATGTCAAACAACTGCCCAAACGAGCATCCCCCACTTGGATAGTTAGTTTTTACTATTGCGCAGCACTCTCTCAACAGATCGCGGAAGCGTCCGCAGCACACCCGGAACGTCGCATCATAAGAGGATATGGCGTTCGATCATTGCCTAACAGCTCCTCCGCCCACGGCTTTGAGTACGAGGTCAAGAGCGTTCGGCATCGAGTACGACGACATGTTGAGCCTCAGTCGAACCGAAACCTCTGACGTGGACCAGGATCAGAACAGCCCGACTTCGCCATGGGACCGACCAATCCGCGGTGCCCGCGGGAGCCGAGTCGACGAAAGGAGGCTACGCTCGAAGCTGCTCAAAATAGACACCTCCCAGTCGGCGAACTACCATCGACCAGCCTCCCGCCGGCATAGGCGCGCACCTGGACCGCAGTAGGAGACGTAGGCAGAGAATTCAACGAGATGTTCGTACCCGCTTCCCCCGTAAGAAGGACCCGCATGCCCCCGAAGTACCGCCCAAACGCAAGTAAGCCTCCCACCCTCAACCGTCAACCGTATACCGCCAACCGTCAACCGTCATACCGTCAACCGTCAACCGTATACCGCCAACCGTTAACCGTATACCGCCAACCGTCTACCGTCTACCGCCTACCGTCTACCGTCTACCGCCTACCGTCTACCGTTCACCGTCTACCGTCTACCGTCTACCGTCAACCGTCTACCGTCAACCGTCTACCGTTCACCGTCTACCGTTTACCGCCTACCCCCTACCCGATCGTCACGCTCCCTCCCGGCTCGACTATCTCCACGGAGACCGACGGCGCCATGTCCCGAACTGCGGCCTGGAAAAGTTTCGGCGGCGACGTGAGAAGCGTCTCCATCGCCCGGCGCGAGCCTATTGGCCTGAATGTCCCCCAATGGATCGGTATAGCCACCTGCGGGTGTACACGATGCGCCGCGATGGCTGCGCGATGCGGATCCAGATGGCCCTCGCCAAGATCCTTCCCCCAACCCCAGACGGGGAGTAGCGCCACCGTGACGTCCAGGTCCGCAAAGTCCTGCATGCCCGAAAACAGGTCCGTATCCCCGGCAAAATAGACCCGTTGGCTCCCTTCCACGATGAAGCCGATAGCTCTTCCAGGAACCGATATCATCATCCGGTTGCCTGGGTGTTCCGCAAAAGTTGCCGTGACCTTCACGTCACCCACTCGCCGCGAATGCCCCACTTGCAGTTCCTCTATGTCCCGGAACCGCCGGCGCAGAAAGAATTTGCGCGAGCCCGTCGGTGCGAGTATGGGAGTCGCGGAGCCAAGTCGTCGTAAAGAGGGCAAGTCGCAATGGTCGCGATGCAGGTGCGAAACCAATGCCGCATCCACATGCGGCGCCCAGCCCGGCTCGATCCTCGCCGTCTCCCTGGTAAGATGGGCAATTCGATTTCGAAACACCGGGTCAGTGACGACGGTAACTCCGTCCATCTCAATGAGTACGGTCGAGTGGCCTATATAGGTGATCCGCATTCCCTATGATCCTTTGTTCGTCCGCTGACTCATACCGGCCCGGCCTCTATGGCTCCCATGGATGAGCGTACAACGGCATGGGCACGATCCAATAAGACCTATTCGCTAGACTAGCCCGGGAAGCGTCATTGCGTCCAAAAATGTCGTGAGTTTGGGGAGCACATGGAAGATTACGCGGAGCTACTGACCCAGCTGTTGCAGCAAGAAGAAGACATCCAGTTCGACAAATTCGACAACGAAGCGGCCTGGATGCTAGGTGAGGCTCTAGTCGATACGGCGAGAATGGAGCACCTGAAGATCACCACTGACATTTGCCGGAATGGTCAGCAGCTGTTTCACTACGCCCTCCCCGGAACAACTCCGGATAACGACGCCTGGATCAAGCGCAAGAACCGGGTAGTCAACCGCTTTCATCACAGCTCCTACTACGTGGGAATTCAGCTCAAAAGCACCGGGACTACGATTCAAGAGCGCAGCCTGCTCGACCCGTACCGGTACGCCGCTCACGGCGGAGCATTCCCCATCATCATCAGGAATGTCGGCGTGGTCGGCACCGTTACCGTCTCCGGGCTACCACAGGAAGAGGACCATCAGCTCGTCGTGCGCCTATTACGAGTCTTTCTGTCGAAGGCGTAGACTGCCTCGAGATTAGTCGGGATCCGATGTCTCATCGACTGGCATGTGCCCCGCTCCCGCCCCGCGATAAGCGACAACGTGGACCTTCTCCGTCGTGACCAGTCCTTCGGCGATCATGCTGTCCAGCATTGGCATTATTCGATTGACGTTCTCAGCCGTGTCAACGACCTCGATGACGATCGGCAGGTCCTCGCTAAGTCTCAGGATCCGGGCAGTGTGCATGTGCGAGTCGGCGCCAAAGCCTTCGATCCCCCTGAGAACCGTGGCCCCCGCAAGTCCCTCCTTGCGGGCGAGCTCCACGATGGCGTGATATAGCGGCTGTCCGTGCCACCGATCGGACTCGCCTATGAAGATACGCAGAAGCATCGACTGCCCCTCGAGCCGCATTTAGAGTGCCTCTCCGAGGGCAATCCCGAGTCCGGCGGCGAGAAGCCCAACCGCGAGGCTCCCGGCCGAGTTTAGAGCTGCCAGCGCATATGATCGCTCCTGAAAAAGGCGGGCCGTCTCTAACGTCAGCGTCGAAAATGTCGTGTAAGAACCAAGGAATCCCACCGTCAATGCGGCGCGCAGAGCAGAGTCAATCGCGATTCGATTCGTCAGCATCGTGTACAGGAAACCAAGCACAAGCGATCCTGAAACGTTGATCAAAAACGTCCCCCATGGGAAGGACGAGTCCAACCTCCCGCTGATGAACCCATCCAGTCCATACCTCGCCGCCGCTCCCAGCGCGCCCGCGATCATGATGGCCACAACAGTACGCAATGGTGCACCTCACTGAACAGGAGCCATCAGCCGTTCAGGCGCATTCGGCGAGCCCCATCGCCGCGCGCTTGGTCAGCGCGTTCCTTCAGTGTATCGCGCGATGAACATCGTCACCTTGAGGACTCATCGCAATGGAAGTGCTCGGAATGCTGGCACCGAGATCCGAGCCACGTCGTGAACAAGTCCTATTGGCTGCCCACTGACTTGAGTTGTAGGGCCGACTGACTTTTAGCCGGGCATTCCCGAGTCTTCAATACCATGCGAGGCAGAAACGCCTGGTGGACATCCAGCATGCCGGCGATCGAGGCCACCCTCCGGTTGTAGTTTGTCTGATGAGGCAGCTGATATGTGTCCTCCACAAACCGGACGATTGAACGAAAGTCATAGGTGCGACCGTCGATGAAATGTGGCCGGGCGAACGGCGAAATCACTAAAGTCGGGACCCGCGGGCCTAGCTCGTACCTCGTTCTCTGGGGCGGGGGCACGTGGTCGTAAAACCCGCCAAAGTCGTCCCAGGTTAGTACGATGACAGTGTGCCACCAGTCTGCGGATCTCATAACGGCGTTGATCTGGTCTACGGTCCAGTTCTCACCAGCACAAATGCTCGCCGGAGGATGATCGCTGAGCGGGAGATCGGTAGTAAGCCAGCTCAGGGCGGGCAGTCGGTTATGGGTTGCGTCCACAAGAAATCGTTGATACGGCACGACGTTGGACGTCCATTGCTTTGAGAAGCGAATGTGCCGTATGGCGTCAAATGTCGACCAGATGTATCCGAAGTGGCCAACCGTCGGCGCGTAATACTTCCAGCTGACATGGGCCGTATTTGCTTCATCGGCAAGAGTTTTCATGTTGTAGCACGGCCAGGTCGTCCCAGTCTGGCCCTTCCGGTACCAGAGCACCCACGACGCCTTGCTTGAATCGCACCCCCAAGACTTCACCTTTCCGTGGACCTTCGGGTTCCACACCGCACCGGCCGACTCTCCCGAAATAGTAACGAGATGGTTCGGGAAGCTTGACGCCAGAACCGTGGAGAAAAAGTGATCCGCCAGAGAAAATCGCTCGGCGTACCGCCAGTAGTTTGGGATCTCGCTTTGCGAGAATTGGGAATCGGCGACATCCTGACCATCTTGCATGGCATGGGCGATCCAGCGGAAAGAATTCATTCTTCCGTTGTTGACGGCTTGAAGCGCGGCGTCGCCCCCGTGCCCGAGATCGTGCTGCATTTGGTCCGGCGTCGTCGTCAGCTTGACGACCTTATCACCGACCCGGGCTGTAGTCGCGCCGTCCGCCCCCGGGAAGCGGCCAAACATATTGTCGAAGCTGTGGTTCTCCCGAACGATGATCACGATGTGCCTGATCGGGCCACAGAAGGGCTGCCGGCAATGGTGAACTTTCGAACTCGGGGCCGAGTATGCTCCCACCTCCATGGCACTACCAAAAAAGGCGAGCAAAAGAGCAAGACAGGCCAAAAGCCTCGTCCGGGGAAACCGCCGTTCCATCATCGCTCCAACTGAGTGGGCACAGCCCAGTTGTACATTCGCAATCGAGCCAAGCGTAGCAGGTTCGATTGCCAATACGAGCATAATCCCTGGGCCCCAACAATTGCATCCTTGAAACATGGCATCCTATCAGGAATGGGTCCGATTGCACCCTGAGCCGTGCTAGCGTCAGTCACAGACGGCCCAAGAGTGAGGACGCCTCTGATCAACAATCACTTCGAGAAGTACGCCGCCTACGAGCCGTCACTCGACCCCGCACGCGCTTCAGACGGTTCGACGGTATCAGGGACAGAGCGGTTGTCGTAATTCCGGAATGCAGGCAGAGCCAGAGTGAGAATACCCGTGCCGAGCACGCAGAAAATCCCGCCCGAAACGATTGAGGCCCGGACTGAGAACAACGTAGCAACCCCTCCTGCTTCGACGTTGCCCAGCGTTGGCCCCGCGGAGTAGCTGATGAGCTCAATACCGGCGAGCCGGCCACGGAGCGAGTCCGGAATTGTTTGGTTCCATATCCCGTGCCGAAAAATACCGCTGATCATGTCGAAGCCTCCGGCCACAGCCAGGAAGAGTAGGGCCAGCGGAAGAGAGCGCGCCAGACCGAACGCCACAATAGACACGCCCCAGCCAGTCGCTGCCAGAAGAATCGCCCGTCCATGACGATGTACGTGTCCCGACCAGCCACTCGTAGCTACCGCGATAAACGAGCCTACGGCCGGAGCGGCCAGTAAGAACCCCAGAACCTTGGGCCCACCATATCCGGCTGCTATCGCCGGGAACAAAGCGCTCGGCATACCGAAGAACATGGCAACGATGTCGACCAGGTACGTCCCCATCAGTTCGGGCCGGCTACGCGCGTAACGTATCCCCTCCAGTACGCGCCCGATACTGACTCGCGCTGCGCCGACGGGTGGTGGCAGAGTCCTGATCAGCCACAATGCCGCCAGCGACGCGCTGAATGTCGCCACGTCGATCCCATACGTGATAGGAAGGCCGAAAGCGGCTATGAGAACTCCACCGAGCGCCGGCCCAGCGATCATGCCGACTGTGGACCTGATACTCGATAGAGCGCCCGCCGCCACAACTTCATGCCTGTCCACGAGTCGAGGCAGCATGGCGTTCAGAGAGGGGGTCTGCAGAGCGTCGAGTCCATTGATGCACACCGCAGCCGCATAAATCAGGGACAGTTTCGGGGACGGCAGCAGTGCGTTTACCACCAGCATTGCTGAGACACCAGCCATGGCCAGCTCGGTGAGCTGGACCATACGACGCCGGTCGTGCGCATCGGCCAGCGCCCCCCCAAGAAAGGCAAGCGCCAGGATGGGGACGATCTCGAACAGGCCGAGAAGACCGACTGCCAGCGAGGAGTGCGTAAGAGCGTAGATCTGGAAGGGAATCGCCACGGCCGTAATCATCGTCCCAAAGAAGGACACCGCCCCGCCCACGAACAACAGCCTGAAATCTCGATGGCGGCGTAACGGCTCTACGTCGATGACGGCTAGCCGAATCCAGCGCCCGACGCGACGACCCGACTTCGGTTCCAGTTGATTCCCCGAGCTTGAAGGCGGTGACATACGCCTTCAGGCTAGAACGTGATGACGTGAACCCGCCTGCCTCGGCTCTGCCGACGCTAGCTCACTACCGGATAGGCGCCACGACTACACCGTGGTGAAGATGCTTCAGTCGCTCTTAGTCGGCATAGGCCGCCAACCACACCGTCTCGTCGAATTCGCGATCGCCCGAGAGGGTTACCCTGGCTCGTTCCAGGATCGCGTCAAAGCGCACGCGCTCCTTGTCTGTGAGGGAGTAATGAAAGGCCTGAAGTTTGTAGAAGAAGGCACCCGACTCTTCTTCAGTCATTGCGTCAGCTGTCTCTTGCAGCATCACGACTAACCTCCTACCGGATTCTGCGAGGCCAGTAGTGCATCGTGGTCTCTAGGTCGAACATAGATCAGCGCCGGCGACAAGACTATAGGGTCTCCGCCCGAATTTTTCATGCTGTCGACTGTATAGGGACGGCCCGAGTCTAGAGTGGGGTTCTGATTCCGCTATAGACTCGATGCCTTCCGCTGGCTTCGGCTGTTGATTTCGCGCACCCAGCTGATGAATCCCCGCTGTCCGCAAGTAAATAACGAGACGTGACCAGCACGATGAACACGTCGAACATTGCGTGTTGGCTCACCGGCGTTTCAGGTCACCTCCGATAGAGGTCGCGCGCCCTGAGGTTTTCTGACTGGTGGTGGACTTACCTCACCCTCATCAGGCCGCGGCTGCAATCGATGCCTGCGTAACAACAGGGATCCTGGCACACCGAGAGCCAGAACGACCGCAACCACGCCGAGCGCCGGGCGGGCGCCGTTGAGGAAGGCGTTGGCGAACGTGGAGCGGGCTGCCGCAATGACTAGCCGCATCAGCTCCGCTGAAGCCCCCGGCATCGGCTGGATGTGAATCTGTTGACCCGCGCCGAACCTCTGTGCCGAGTGCCCCGCGTGAAGCCAAAAAGCCAGGAATTTTGGCCGCGCCGTTATCGGCAGCTCAAGAGCAAATCTCTGCGCCTGCTTCGGTAGCTCCGCGGCCACCTGATTCGCCAGGACTGCGCCAACTACAGCCGTCCCGACGGCTCCGCCAACCTGTCTGACCGTGTTGATAAACCCTGATGCCGCGCCGGCCATTGGGGGCGGGACGTCGCGCATAGCCACTGTGGTAAGCGGAACCATCGTACAACCCATTCCGACCCCGGCCACGATCAAACCAGGAACGAAGCTCCACCACGTGTCGTCGAGAGCGAGAGCCGACGCCAACACCACAACCCCCGCCGCCGACAGCCCGAATCCCACCATCAAGATGTACCTCGGATTGATGCGGTCGCTCAGCCGTCCCGCTACGGGTGCCACTATCATCGTCGACACCGAGTACGGAACTGCCGTGAGGCCCGCCCGCATCGGCGACCACCCCAGCACCGTCTGCAGGAGCAAGATCAAGGGAATCCACATGCTGGTCAACCCAAAGGACGAGACTAGCGATAGAATGTTGGCCACCGAGAAATTCCTATCTCGGAACAGCGCGAATGGCAGCAAGGGCTCCCGCACTTTGGTCTCCACCCAGACAAACACGCCCAGCACGATGGCCGAGTAAACGAGCAAGCTGTAGATGCTGATGACTCCCCAATGCGTTGGGCCAATAGAAAACGACCCGGCAGGAGTCAGTGTCCCCCACGAATATGTCTGCCCTTCGACGAGAGCAAATATCCCTAGGAACAATCCTACGGATACCAGAGCCACGCCGATAATGTCGAAATCGTGATGCGAATTGAATCGTATCTCCGGCATGAGCAGAATCGCCGCGGTGACTGCCACGACCCCAATGGGAACGTTCAGAAAGAAGATCGCCTGCCAATCGTACGTTGTGACTAGATACCCGCCAACGATTGGCCCTAGCGCTGCTGAGATGCCGGCGACCATCCCCCAAACGCCAAATGCCGAACCTCGCCGCTCCGGAGGAAACAACGCGGTGATTACGCTCAACGTCTGAGGAGTAAGCAGGGCGCCACCGCACGCCTGAATCACTCGAAACGCGATTAGCTGCCCACCCGTCTGAGAGAAGCCGCACGCAGCCGACGCCAGTGTGAACAGAACCAATCCCGTGATGAACAGCTTCTTAGGCCCAAGGAGGTCGCCCAGCCGGCCCGCCGTTATGAGCAGCACGGCATAAGTCAACATGTAGGCATTGATCACCCACAACACCTGGTCGAAATCGGTGTTCAACCCCTCTTCAATCTTCGGAATCGCTACATAGACGATCGTCGTATCCAGAAGGATCATGAAGAAGCCCAGCGTGAGCACGATGAGCACTACCCAGGGGCCGGCTCTAACTCGAGGGGGCACGAGGATGGCGGTACCTGGAGCACCATCTCTCGACATTGCAATGACCTTTCGCGGGAATATCTTGGCGAGGGTATCGGTGTAGATGCCTCCCCACTGCATAAGCTACGTGGATCCGGAGTCATTTGGCATCGGTTACTGAGCCGATATTTGGAGAAATCACGCCTTGTTGAGCGAGCAATCGCCATGTCGTGAACCTCTCGTCGACACCATCAGCTCAAGAGCCGATTTCCTCCGCCCGGCAAGGGGCACCCGGTATTCTCTATAGGACAGGGAACTCGATAGGAAAGGAGGAACCCGGACTTTGGCGTTGTTGCTCGCGTCGATCCAGGTTCGCGAGGAGTAAATCGTATGCTGCTTGCGGGTGACATTGGAGGGACCAAGACCGACCTGGCGGTATTCGCGCCTGGATCTGATTTGCGTGTTCCGGTTGTCCAGGCCGAGTTTCGGAGCACCGCTTACCTAAATTTGGAGACCATCGTCCGTCAGTTCCTCGACCAGATCGATGTCCCCGTAGATTGGGCGTGTTTCGCCGTCGCTGGGCCAGTGCTCGACCGGCAAGCCGAGATAACAAACTTGCCGTGGGTCATCGATGCCGGCGAGCTGGAGGACCGCCTGGGCCTCAAACCCGTCCATCTGCTAAATGATCTCGAGGCGATCTCCTGGTCCATCCCGTTGCTTGGAGAGAACGATCTGCGCACACTTCAGGCGGGCTCTCCGAACCCCCATGGCGCGATTGGCGTGGTCGCGCCCGGAACCGGGCTTGGGGAGGGCTTCCTTACGTGGGACGGCGAGCGCCTTCAAGCACACCCCTCGGAGGGCGGACACTCGGACTTTGCTCCTGCCAGTGCACGGCAGCTTGGGCTGTTGCAATACATGTGGCAGAGCCACAAACACGTTAGCTTCGAGATGGTGTGTTCGGGAAAAGGGATTCCCAACATCTACCGCTACCTTCGAGACAACGGCTTCGAGGCTGAGCCGCCCGAAATAGCTGCCGAGTTACGTATGATGCCTGATCCCACCCCGATCATCGTGGACGCTGCATTTCGGCCCGACCAGCCCTGCCGGATCTGCAGGAAGTCTATCGATCTGTTTGCCGAGATCCTCGCCGGTGAAGCCGGGAACATGGCCGTAAAGGTGTTTGCCACTGGTGGCATATTCCTGGCCGGAGGGCTTCCCATCCGAACCCTGCCAGCGCTCGAGACGGAGGAGTTCCTGTCCGCATTTCACAACAAAGGCAGGTTCACCGAACTGCTGGAGCAGATCCCGCTACACGTCGTCATTCGCCGAACGTCGCTGACTGGTGCTGCGCGGTACGCGTTCCATCAGGGTCGTCCGTAGTCTCGCATCGGCGAAGGATAGCGCACATACCGTCTCACCGAGATGAACGCGCTCCCGTTACGAGGCTGTTGAGGTGACGGCCCTATATCGGCACTTCGTCGTAGCGTTATGGTTTGCACCCCTTGTCGTACTCATGGACAAGAAGCTATCGTAGTGACGGGTGGATTCGAAGGTGGCTGCCGACTCTCCAACGAACTGTCCACGCCGGGTGACTTACTTTTTTTGAGGTGTTAGCACGTTGGATGTACACATCGAGGAGATACTCGGCCGCAAGTATCTCAGCCATAGCGGATCTGACTACGATGTCGATCTGCAACAGCTTTATGACGATGCCGCAGCCGCCATTCATGCCTTGCAGTCGATAAAAGTAAACAGCGACGGGCTGCGACGGGGTTTTGGTGAAACCGATCTTTGGGCCCATAGACGCTGGCAAATGATCCACGACCATTGCAATACCGCCATCGTTATGATCGACCGAATGCGGAAGGAAATTCATTCGGAGACGATTCCGGGAATGTTTCCGTAAAAGAAGCCTCGGACCCAAACCTCGGCTAAATCGGGCCGGCGACCGATGGGATTCCGTCATGAGATGCGATAGCCTTCAAGTGAGGCCGTGTAGCTCATTGAATCAATCCGGTTGGAGAGATAAACATGTCTGATATGCAAACAACGCCGATCGCCATCCCCTTTCCGGAGGCAACCGACCTTCAGCTGAAAATCACCGTTGGTGCCTGTCGTTTGCATATTCATCCCGGCAACAATGACGATTTCGTCAACGGAGTGTACAAAGCTCCGGATGGCGCGCTTCCCGTTCGCACGGTAACCGTTGGAGGCGCCGTGAGGATAGAGCAAGAACGAAATGTATCTGGCATCACGGGTCTTGTAAAGGGCATTCCGGAGTTCCATCTTGGCTTGGGAAAGGGACGCCCGTTCTCTCTGAAGATCGAGACGGGGGCCAGCGAAAACGACGTCGACCTTGGAGGTCTCTCGGTGACCGACCTGGTCATCAATCAAGGTGCTGGCAAAACTGACCTGCACTTCTCGACGGCAAACCCATTTGGCATGAACCGGATGGAGATAGGCGCCGGGGCAGGTGCCATAGAACTTTCACGTTTAGCGAACGCCAATGCGGCCGAGATAAGCATTGGAGGAGGGGCCGCTAGCTTCGTCACTGACTTTGGCGGATATCTGCGCCGTGACTCGACTGTCAAGATTTCGGCCGGTATGTCGGCGGTCGATGTGCGCATCCCATCTTCGACGGCCGCCAGGGTGACCTCGGACTCCTTCTTAGGACGTGTCGATGTGGGCGATGGATTCACCAAGGACAAGGGTGCCTACTGCACTGCGCCCGCTCTTAACCGCACCTCACCTATCTTGACAATAAACGCCAATGTCGCTCTTGGGCTGCTATCCCTGCGTCTGACCGAAGAGATTTCACTTCCAAGTCCCGAGGCCTCTCCCGCAATGGCCTAGAGGGGTTGGCAGGTCGACGCCTTTGCGGCTCGGCTAGGGCCGCGCCGCCTCAGGTATGTCTCTGCCCGCTATCCCGTGAAATACCAAATGTCGGAGCCCGGCGACGATACGTTGACGGTCGAACCCGAGCTCCTGCCGTTGGTACAAACTGAGGTTTATATCCAGCAGGGCGAGTATTGCGTCCGCCGTGTAATGTACATCCAGCTCGCCGATCTCCCCTTGAGAAGTGGCCTTTTGTAGCAGTGTTGAGACAGTCTGCTGCATGTACCGGTACAGGGGGAGGCGGTAAAGCTCGGTACGACGGTTGCCGCAGCAGGCATCGACCATAGCCGCGATCAGAGGAGCGCTCTCTTCGCTCCACTTCGCGAGGCGACCAAGCACGAAATCTAGCTGGGCAAGTACGTCGGTACCACCCGACGCCAGTTCCTGCTCGATTTCCCGTTGCATCGACAAAGAGCTCTCGGAGACCAGCGCAGAGCACAGCTCACCCTTGTGTTCAAAATTGCGGTATAGCGTGCCTTGACCGATTCCGGCCGCTACCCCTAGCTGGTGCATGCTGACCTGATCGACGCCGAGCTCCTGGAAGAGACATCGGGCAACCTCCAGAATCCTCGCGCGATTCTCGGCGGCATCTCTCCTACGCAAATGATCGGAAGGGCTCGGTCCAGGCTCTCCAATCTCTGTTCTGTGCACGATTTCCATTCGTCTGTGCTCGATACTGGTAATTTGGGCAGTTGACAACCGGACAGTTGTCCAGTAAGCTGTGTACATATACGGATAACTGTCCGGATTAAGTATACGGGCAGCCGGACAGTCCGTCAACCCCATGTCTCGGGGCGGCTCTTCAGCCCCAGAGTTAGGAAAGAGAGTACTGTATGTCGCGCGTACTTACCACCGTTCCAGCTACCTCAACTCACGACGACCATGAGATGCACAAGACCGCGATCCTGGCGCTGGTATCCCTCGTGCAGCTCATGGTGATCATCGACGTATCCATCGTCAACGTGGCGCTCCCCTCGATCAAAACAGCCCTTGGGTTCTCCGAATCGGACTTGCAATGGGTTGTGAATGCCTACACCCTCGTTTTCGGAGGCTTTCTGCTGCTTGGCGGCCGTGCTGCGGACTTGCTCGGGCGTCGACGTGTTCTTATGGGAGGGCTGGCTCTATTCACTGCAGCCTCCCTTGCGTGCGGCCTGGCCCAATCGGAAGCCATGTTGATCGTCGCTCGCGCCACACAGGGTCTCGGCGGAGCCATCATATCGCCCGCGGCCCTGTCTATCCTTACGGTCACCTTTCGCGAAGGTTCCGAGCGTAACCGCGCCCTTGGAGTCTGGGGAGCAGTGGCTGGCGGTGGCGTCGCTCTGGGCGTGATTCTCGGTGGTCTCCTATCGCAGGGCCCCGGCTGGCGTTGGGTGTTCTTCGTGAATGTGCCGATTGGGATTCTCGCGATCCTACTGGCGCCTCGTCTGCTGAGCGAAAGCCGGTCCCAGGATCAGACGCGATCGTACGATGTCATGGGCGCGGTAACCGTTACCGCCGGCCTGGTGCTTATGGTCTACGCGATGGTGAATACCACGACGTATGGCTGGGGGTCTGCCCGTACGATTCTTGAGCTGTTCGGCGCAGCCATACTTCTCGGCGCCTTTGTCTTGATCGAGGCCCGCTTCGCCACGCAGCCACTGGTGCCACTCCGTATCTTTCGCTACAGGACGATCTCGGGCTCCAATATCGTGGCCATCCTCCTCGGCATGCTGCTGTTTGCGGTGTTCTTCTTCTTGACGCTGTACATGCAGCAGGTTCTCGGGTTCTCGCCGATTCAAGCCGGCTTCTCATATGTCCCGTTTACTGTCGGAATAATGGTGACCTCGATCGTCGGAACCATCCTCGTCAACCGGGTCGGCGTCAAATGGCTGCTGGCCGCAGGTCTCTTGATCGTCGCTGTTGGAATACTCATGATGACCCGCCTACCCGATCATGGCAGCTACCTCACCGATATCCTGCCCGCGTTCCTGGTGACTTCGATAGGCATGGGCCTGACGTTCCTCCCGTTGACCAATGCCGCCGTCTCGGGCATGGGACGGCGTGACGCGGGTCTGGCTTCGGCCCTCGTCAACACCTCACAACAAGTAGGCGGTGCTGTTGGCCTCGCACTCCTCTCTACGTTTGCCACTCAGCGGACATCGGCCGTGCTCGCGTCCAATCCTCGCCTCGGGCTCAATCATGCTCTTGTCGCCGGATTCCACGTGGCTTTTGCCATCGGCGCCGGTTTCGCCCTGCTGGCTGCGGTCGTTACCCTCGTAGTGATTCCAAGAGATGTGGGCAAAGCAGACCGTGTCCCCACAGAGCTCGAGGTAGAGGACTCCATTCCCCAGCTCGATGACGATGACGTGACCGTGCCGAGACTAGCCTAGCGCCTCCGATCGTCACGCGGCCGTCCCATTTGGCACGGCCGCGTGATGCTGACCTGTCCAAACGTCACCCGGACGCTTGTGTTGTCGGAACATAGTCCGTTCGCCTAAGCCGGGTGGGTGCCGGCGCGAAGCACCCCGGTCGACCGGAAACCGGACAAAGGTTCGCTGCTCAGCTCATTTGGTCGGGTCGTCAGGACCTGGGCGCGACGCCCACTGATGTTGGGACGAGCACAACACCAAGAATTCTGGATGTTCCCTGGCCACCCGTTCGGTACGCCTCGCCAACGATAACGCCGGCACCATTGATCGAGTGTAGGGCAACAATGTGCCAGTGGGATGCAGGAGCGAGCAGCCGGTTGACGTCTATCGTTCCAATGCCCGGGCGCCACAAAAAGCCACTTCGAGCCGCGGTTCCCTGTGCCAGACCGCCGACGATCCAGCCCAAGCGGTTTATCGAGGTACCCCAGCTGGAATAATACCCGGGAGCTTGACCTATTGGCGAGGGCCGTCCGACCATCACTCGCCCCGCGTGGATCCATATCTGCCAGTAGCACCCCTGAATAACACCACCCCGCGTCAGTGAGCTTCCCACGACGGTAACCAGGCGGCCGGTACCGATCCAGTGGCTGTACATTGCGGTCGGCACGTCGAGTACTGGATGACCGGATAACGGCTGCAGCCTGAATGCTTTTCCCGAAGGCGCCCAAAAGACCCCCGACGTCTTGCTCGTACCAAGCGTCTCAGTCCCGGCGGCCTCGCGAAACGTGTCGGCTGCATTGACAATCGGATCGTGGAAGTACCTGTTTGGCCACAGGATGCGAGGGTGATATCTTCCATGCCGGCGTTGCCACACGACCCCGAGCGATGATGATCCGGAGGGTGATAGCATCCAACCGCCAACATCTCCTGCCGCGTCAACTCCCATGGCCTCGCCTACCGCCTTACCCTTCTTGAGCGCCGGTAGCTGTGTCCAGGAAGCGTGCCTGTTCGCCGAAATGACGTAGGGGTATGGTTGACCGCTCGAATGTATACTCCACGCCGCAATCACCCCCTTCGAGCTGATTCCGCTCCCTCCAGTCAGGTACTCGTCACCCTTTGGGGGAGTGAATGACGTGACACGTCCCGGTGCCGCAAGAAACACCCTATGGGTCGGGGTATGGTCCTTCATCCGTCCATCGACCATCCCGGCCACCTGTCGCCGGTCGTTGATCCCATTGGCCTCGGACGTGTATTGCCCCAGCGGCTCCACCGAGTACCTCAGAGTGCCTTGGGGCGGGGCCATTGGCTTTGAGCGGGAGGCGTGCGCCAGCTTGAGCCAGCTGACGTTTGTGTAATAGTAGAGCCCGGCGTCAAAGAGGGGATCGCCAAACGTTTCGCGCCAGTGAGATACGTTGAGTTCATCCCATCCGGATAGCGATCCGTTCTCCTCCATGACTTGAATAGTTCCGTTGCCGCTTGCGTTGACATTGACGGCGCTGACAACGGCAGTGTGCCCGTTGGCGTCCGCCGTTGGACCGGACAGGCTGATGATATCTCCTGAAGCGGGGACATGACCGGGACCCGGCCTGCCGACAGGAATGTGGAGCTGCTTGTGCGCCAGGCTCACGAGTTCCGCGCCGTCAGGAACCTTCCTGACTACCTTTCGGTACACGTCCCATAGAAATCGTGTGCTTAGCTCGACGCATTGAAATCCGTCGGTATCAAACGGATTAGACGGCCCAAGCGACGGCCCACAAGCGTAAACGCCGTCGACGCTGGGTCCGAGCGGATATCCACCATACGCGAGACACCAGCCCGGACCGAGGCCTTCTGCAACTCCCAGACGTCGGTGCTTCGGGAAGCCGTACTCGCCCGCAATCGGCGCCTGCGCTCCCCCTGGGGCCAGCAGTCCCAACGTGGCCACACCGGGACGCGCTGCCGTGACGACTGACCGCGCGTATTTCGCCGCTTGCTGCAAACGATACTGCCGTGCAAAGCGTGCATCTGTCCGCGTGGAGAGGTAACCTCCGAAGTCTCGTCGTGAAGACCCTGCCGGGGCTGCGGCTCTCCTGGGTTCTCGGGCGACCGGGGACCCCTGCCGGACGCTCTCGCTCGCCCTGGAATTCTCGCGAACCGTGGCTCCAGGATCCGTCCCGGTCGCGAGATATCCTCCCTTAGCCTGAAGAGGAGCAGCCGAAGCGTGAAGTGTCTTCTCCGCAAACGCTACCACCTGGCGTCCTGTTTGCAGAGAAAGCGGTGAAAGACCCGCGAGGCCCCCAACGGCAGACAGGCCAAGGACTAGAAGCATTCCCATGACCAGCCCACCATGCCGTCCGAACATGTGTCCCCCAGGGCAACCAGTGCAGCGATTCCCCAATGCGCTGCACCGCCACGAGGCCGCTGCGCCTCGCTCCGTCCCACTCGACAGTCTAGCGCGGCCGGCTTCACTCTGGCCAGCCAAGCCATCCGAACGCCTAACCAGTCGGGCCTAGAGGAGCCTGCCGGCGCCGAACCGAAGCACGCTGCGCACCCCCAATCAGCGGTTAACAAAGCCAGATTCACGATCCACGAACTCTCGGTGGACAGGTCGTGACCAGAGCCATCGATGCGGATAGGTTTACACCACTGCGGTGCCATAATCGAGACACAAAGCCGAAAAGGATCGAACATGCGCATACCGGATATCGCTGCCGATCCGTGGGTTGGAGTCGAATCGGTTCATGGGTTTGCCCTCGACGAGGTTCGGTCCGCTTTACAGAAAGCCATCAGGCGCGGCCAGCTGGATAACGCTGTCCTGCTTGCGACCGAGATGTTTCTGTCCGGACCGGCTGTTGAGGATCTACTTTGGCAACGCCTAGAGGTCATTTCTGTCGAAGATATCGGCTTCGGTCGCGCTAATGCTGCGGTCCTGATCGAGGCTTTAGGCAGATTCCGCCTTCGAGCTGCTGAAGGGTCGGACGACCGGCTGGTCTTCGCCACACACGCGGTGCGCTTCTTGTCGTTGTCGATGAAGGATAGGACCACGTATGAGATGGCCACGTGGGCCCGTCAAGCCCTGGAACACGGAGAGGCTCTTCCTGAGATCCCTGATGTCGCCGTCGACATGCACACCAAGCGTGGTCAGGAAATGGGCCGCGGATACGCCCACTGGTTCGAAGATGGAGCCGAAGTCGCCAACGAGATCCCAAACCGAGATTTGACCTACCGCAATCGTATCCATCAACTCCTCTGGCGCGAGGGACACATCCAGCGAGAAGCCGAGTAGAGTAGCCCCCAAGGCGGGCCAGGCACTATACTTTCCGACAGGTCCGCCAACAGTGCTCGTAAGGGGAATAACCTTCCCAATCTCAACTTCAGTGTGCAGGTGTCATGACAGAGTCCTCACCGACGGTGTCCCTGGTCCGGGGAGTTTCGGGGGACCCCGAACTGCTCTGGGAGGCTTGGACCAACCCGGAGCAGCTCAGGCGCTGGTGGTGGCCGCAGCGTTTCCAGACTCTGTATGAAATCGATCTACGACAGGGCGGAAGATACCGGTTCGTCACCGAGGAGATTCCCGACGTGGGCAGGCTGGACCTACGAGGCCGCTTTCTCGAGGTTATCCCTCCATCCCGACTGGTCTACACCTGGAAGTGGGAGAGCGAGGGCGACCATGAGTCGACCGTCACAGTTGAATTCGCCCAGACGGAAGCTCGAGTTGAACTTCACCTCAAACACGAAGGGCTTCTGACAGCGATGGACCGTGATAATCACGTTGTCGGTTGGAACGATTGCTTGGATCGCCTAACTACGCTGATGAACTCTCACACTCAGTCGCCGTAAACCGCTTTAATCCCAATTCGCGAAGGCATTCGGCGGCATCGCCAACTCGATCCTGACGAACCAGCACGTAATCTTTGCTATACGTCGAAACCACCAGGACGTCGATGCGATCCTGCGCCAGCGCGGCGGTTACCGAAGCCAGGAATCCCACGGCGCCCGATGGTGCGGAAACGTGGAGAGCAATCAAGGCGTAGCTGTCGACAGTCCGCTCCAGGATCTGGATCCCACGAAGTTGATCGGCCTCTGCAACAACCGTGATCTCATCTTGGTCGATTGACACCATGAAGCACGTATGCACCGGTGGGGCCATGACCGCTTTCGCGTAGACGTAAGTTCCCGGCACTATCTGGAATGTGCTTGCCGCTAAAATTGCCGCCAGATCGTCATGTGTCTGCATATGAGAAGTGCCTCTGACCGGAGAATAGAGAGCTATGATTCCATATAAAAACAAAGGATGTCGTGCCCATTCTCTTGAACCCTTGTACCAAGACTCGCCGAGTTCTGTCGTCGTGATCACTCGTAACGGATGCCGGAAAATACCCACATGACTGAGAACCGGGAATACAAAATCGAGGTGTACCTACCAGAGTCCCACCTGGACGCGGTGAAGGATGCCCTTCATGACGCCGGAGCAGGTCGAATCGGCAGCTACGACCACTGTCTATCGGTAACGACCGTTAGGGGCTTCTGGCGACCACTTTACGGCTCCAACCCCTTCATCGGCGAAACGGGTGAGATCGCCGAGGGAATGGAGTACAAGATCGAAGTGAGATGCCACAAGGCCCATGTTGCCCAGGCAGTTTCGGCCGTGCGGGGTGTGCACCCATACGAGGAACCCGTGATCAACGTTATTCCACTGGCCAATCAAGACTTCGAGTGAGTTGCGGGGCCCGCCGAGACTCATTCACCGTTGCCTAAGAATCTGACCCGGCGGCCTAGAGGCTACCGCGGTTCTTGATCGTGTGAGTTTCGCTCTCGAATTCTCCGCTCGACGCGTCGCAAATCCTCCGCGATTCTGCGCGCCTGCGCGTCGAATTCCTTCATGGCGTCGGTCCCATAAGCAGTTTTGCGACCACGCCTTGGATGAGGTATTCGACTCCAGGTCGCCCGCATCCACCGCTTCATGTCCCGCTCCTAAGACTGGTAGCTCAAAGCTTCCACTACACAGTACGCCGGAAAGATGTGAATACGATAGGGCCAGTTAGATAGGCGACTTGGGCTAGTTTCTTTCACCCGAATCGGTCGTATGGATCCTTGGCCGGCTTCGCATAAATAGATGAGAGAAACCGCAAGGCCGTGGCTAATGTTGATACCGCGCTTTCTGTCCTACAAGATCGCGGCTGTGCTCTTGATAAGTCTCGCAGTGCTGGACGCGAGTCCCGTGGCCGCTTCCTCAGTGAATCGAGGCCAGGTCGCCAGCTTCAGGAGTAGAGTCCGAAGCGATCCGTCGGCATCCCGAGTCCGTCCGGCTCGAGTTCCTTCAGCGCACTCGCAGACCTCGACTACCGGCGTCTCACGCGTCGCCAAGTACCAAACTCTTGCGCATGTCCTCCTCACTTTGATAAACAAGGAGCGTCGCTCGCACGGCGTGTCCCCGCTATGGTTTGGAGTAAAGCTGTCGGCGTGCGCCCAGCGGCACTCCGAAGCCATGAGCCATGCCGGCTACCTCTTTCATGACCTGTCGCGAGACACATGCGTTCCGCACTGGGCAGCCGGTGAGAATATTGCCGAGGTTCCTGGCTCGCCTGCCCAGGCCGTAGTCATCGCGAACAAGATGATGATGGCCGAAGGGCCATGTCCCTCGGCGTGCCCTCCCGGCAGCGCGACCTGGGCCGAGCATGGCCATTATCTCAACCTCCTGAGCCTTACCTTCCACCGTGGTGGCATTGGGTTAGCAGTTGGACAGGGAGAGACGTGGATCACCGAGGACTTCACGAACTAACGAGGATCAAGACGTCAGCTTGTCCCACTCTCGATCCACGTGACGGGCCAGATCGGCCTGACTTCCATTGTTGTCGATGACGGTCGTAACCTTCGATAAATCGAACTCGGGCCGCGCCTCGATGCGGCTCTCGGCGTCGCGGCCCGCCAGCCCCCTTTCGGTCCTCAACCGGTCCCTCTGCTGCTCAGTTCCACACTGGATGAACCAGACAGCGTCGGTAAGGTCTGCCAAGGGACTGCTGAGCAATTTGATCGCTTCAATGACGACGACACCGGCTCTGCCCTCTCCCCGAACTTGATCCAGTCGAGCAAGAATGGCCGCCCGAACCTCGGGATGAACCAAGCGCTCCAGCGCCTCCAGCCGCTCCGGATGACCAAAGACAGCGGATCCGAGGACTCGACGATCGATGCCTTGATTCGACGTCAATATGCCGGGCCCGAATTCTGTTGCCACACGCTCCATCAGCCGCGTTCCAGGCCGCATGAGCTCGTGAGTTACGCGATCGGCATCGATGTGCTCGATCGCCCCTCGCTCGACCGCCATCCGTGCCACGGTCGACTTACCGCAGGCGATGGGCCCAGTGATGCCCAGGATAACCGACTTCCCGTCAGAGATCGAGGCCACAACCCGGACTCCACACTAGAGGACACCTCGCGAGATCTCTGAGAACCCGGGGTCTCAGGCCCCTACGTGCCATTCGTACGTTCGGGAAGCCAGGAGTCGGCTAGCGACGCTAATTCAGCCTGGGACTCTGCGTACTGATTCGTGAGTAGCTCGAGTTGTTCAACCGAAGCCGTCGCACTGCCCCCGGCGAGCTTGCCCGCAAGGAGGCTCAACTCCTCCTGGGCCCTGGCCAAACGAAACAGAATGTCTGGATCGGGTAGTCGGACTTCGGTCCTTCGGGGACGCACGTCGCTATACGAGACCTTCCGGATGTTTCGCCCCGCCACGAAGTCGGTCCAGTTACCGTCAAAAACCTCGAGCTGGCCGTCATTCACGTTCCAGATCTCTGTAGCGATTCGGTCGATCAGAAACCGGTCGTGAGAAATCAGGATCACAGTGCCCTGGAATTGGTGCAGCGCAGTTTCCAGGGCCTCACGAGCCCCGATATCCAGGTGATTGGTCGGCTCGTCGAGTACCAGAGCGCCGGGGTGGCTAAAGAGCAGGCACGCGAGAGCTAGGCGGCTCTGCTCTCCTCCAGATAAATCACCCACTAGCCTCTGGACCTCGTCCCCCGTGAACAAGAATCTCCCGAGGTAGTTACGAGCAGCCTCATCGCTGACGGCATTTCGGTCCTGGAAAGCCTGCAGCACCGTGTGGTCCGCCCGAAACTGCGTGCTTGCCGCTTGCGCGTAGTACCCGGTCTGCGAATGAGGAGCCCAGTGAAAAGATCCGTGGATCGCCGGAAGGGTGTTGACCAGCGTCCGCGCCAGTGTGGTCTTTCCGGCGCCGTTTGGTCCCACTATGGCCACCCTCGCCCCGTGGCGCACCACCAGCTCGTCAGGCAAGTTCAACAAAACGTGGCCCTTATAACCCACGCCCAGCGCACTGATCCGCAGCGCTACGTCGCCCTTTCGCTTCGCCCTCCCAAGATCAAGCTTCAGCGCCTCCTGATCCTTTGGACGATCGACGCGCTCGAGGCGATCGAGTTGCTTCTGGCGTCCCTTTGCCTCCTTTGAACGCTGCCCGGCCCCAAATCTGCGGACGAATTCCTCGGTTTTGGCTATATGCTCCTGCTGCCTCCGGTACACCTCTCCCGCCCGCCTTCGACGTTCCTCACGCAGCACAAGGTATCTGTTGTACGAGGCGGGATAGTCCTCGACTTTATGAAAGGCGAGCTCCAACGTACGTTTCGAAACTCGCTCGAGGAAATATCTGTCGTGAGCCACTACGATGAATGCCTTGTTTAGGCCGCGAAGATACTCCTCCAGCCACTGCAGGGCCGAGATGTCGAGATGATTGGTTGGCTCGTCGAGCAGCAAAAGATCGGAGGGTTTGAGTAGAGCGCGCGCCAAATTGGCACGTGTTTTTTGACCTCCGGACAAAACCGTTACTGGCTTGAGCCAGTGCGTCCTGTCGAGCTCCAGACCGTATAGCACCCGTTCGATGCGCGAGTCATAGTCGTAGCCTTCGTGCTCAGCCAGAACCGCCACCTCTCGATACTCTTCGAGCTCGCCTTGACTCGCTCTTCCTTCAGTGATGGCTTCCTCGATCTGACGCATGCGCTTCTGAGCATTGATTGAAGGAGCAAACGTCTCCATCATCGCATCCCACAACGAATGACCCGACTCGAACCGTGCTTCTTGAGCAACGTAGGTCACTATCGCATTCCGAGCCAGGGAGACCTGACCGCTGTCATACTCGTCAATGCCCGCAATGATACGCAGCAGCGTCGATTTGCCGGTACCGTTTGCGCCCACTAAAGCGACGTGTTCGCCGGGTTCCAGCTGGAACCCAACCCGGTCGAGGATCACGTCGGGTCCATACAACTTGCGCAGATCTGAAATCGATAAAAGTGGCATCAGGGCTCTCCACCGCGACGACGATGACGCCCACAGCAGTATCTAGTCTTGGCTGTCAACCGTTACCTCTGACACCGAGGACAAAAGTGAGTTCCACGTCCCTGCAGGAACATCTTACGAATCTCGCCCCCGCATCTTGGACATGGACCGGGCTGCTTGCCGAAGACCCTGAGCCCGGCCTGATGCCGTCCTGCGTCGCCGTCGAGGTCGCGATACGTGCTGAAGGTCGTTCCACGCTCGTCGATTCCCTCCGTCAACACGATGCGGATCGACTCCTGTAACCGCTTCATCTCACGAATTGACAGGCTGTTTGCCGGTCTGGTCGGCAGAATGCGAGCAAGAAACAAGGCCTCGTCCGCATAGATGTTTCCCAGCCCCGCAAGAACTCGCTGATTCAGCAGCAACGTCTTTATTGCGGCTGTCCGGCCGGAAAATCGTGCGCGAAATTGAGCGGGGCGAAGCTCGGATCCCAGTGGCTCAGGCCCCAACCCTTCCCATGGGGGAGTAACCTCGTCGACATCAGGGTGGATTGCGATCAGCCTTCCGAACTTTCTGGAGTCATCCAACCTCAGCTCGTACCCGTCGTCGAGAGCGAAGCGAGCCCGTACAAACCGATCGTCGGGAGCGCCGGGCCCGCGATGTAAAAGCGAGCCGGTCATTCCGCGATGAATTCCGAGAGAGCTGCCATCATCCAGATCAAAGATCGCGTACTTTCCTCGACGCCGAATGTCTTCGACACGACGCCCCTTCACCCGGGCGACGAAGCTCGAGGCATCGGGGTACAGGACCATGCGGTCCCAGTAGACGTGGCTGTCGGTTATGGTCCGCCCCGGCAGTCGTCCCCGTAGGTCGCGCACCATGGTTTCCACTTCTGGTAGCTCAGGCACGGGCTTGACGTTCAGACGCAATTGAAATAGTCACATCCGAGTATACGGGCTGACCTATCGTCGATTTACGTGATATGAGCCACTTCACAAGTGCCGGAGGCTGCCTTGCAAGAGTAAGTACGGGAACATCCGTACCTCGAAGTCAACCCGCTTTTAACCGACCGCGATCGCCTCTTGACAATCTCGTATCTCGCGTCCTCCACACTCGCTTTCATAGGACAATTGGGTGATTATGACTGCAACATTTCACCTATAAAGTGTCTCAGACGGTAGCCGGGCTCGCGCTTCAACACTTGCTCCTCCTTCTCCCTCCGCTCCATGCCATCAGCTTGGAGTGGTAACAAGGAGCCATCCTTCGGGGTGGCTCCTTTTCCTTTAACGGATGCGAGAATAGTCAGGTGAGCAGATCCGAGAAGGCGTTTATCCCCGCGAACGGCGTACCTGACGACATCGTCGCTTTGAACGGTGAAATTCGGCTCTGCCGGCGGTGTGAGACTGCTGGGTACATTCCTGAGGCCCGTCCTGTTGTGTACGACGGAGGACGATGCCACGGAATGATGCTGATCGGCCAGGCTCCCGGTGTCGTCGAGTTCGAGAACCACATCCCATTCGGCGGCCGCGCTGGCCGCGAGCTCTTTCGCTGGATGGCTACCATCAACATCGACGAATGGGAATTCAGAAATCGCGTGTATATGGGAGCCGTCACGCGCTGCTTCCCTGGAAAGAATCCAAACGGCGGCGGTGATCGGAAACCGTCGCGTGCCGAGATCGAGCTCTGCAGCTCCTGGCTCGACGCCTCGCTCCACACCGTAAATCCTCGGGCGATCATTCTCGTAGGAACTCTCGCCATCGACCGATACCTTCCCCGACGGAGCCTGGAGGAAATCGTCGGCAACCGCTACGAGAATGATGGTCTCACTCTCATTCCGCTACCGCATCCATCGGGGGCGTCTCGCTGGCTCAACGACCTGGCACACCGAGATCTCCTGAAACAAGGCCTTCAACACGTGAGAACTGTCTGGGACGAGCTCGCCGTGTAACGGAATTCAAAGGCTACTTTGTTACGATGAAACCAAAGCGAGGTGAATCATGTCCGAATTTGAGAGCGGAGCCGCAGATCTGGGTTCCACCCCAGGTGCATCGAGGGAGCCCGGAAGTCGTGAAGACTACAACTGGTCGCCGTTTGGCGGGCTACGCCGTATCGCACTCGCGGGCATCGGCGCTGTTTCCGTTGCGGGTGAGGTGTCTGATGAGGTGTTCGCGGAGCTGGTCAAGAGGGGCGAGCAAACTCGCGAAGAAGCCAGAGACGAGCTGCGCCAGAGGCGAGATCGTACCGCCCGACGTAACGCAGACGCAGCGGACTTCTTCCGAGCACGGATGAACGATCTTATGGATCGGTTTAATCTGCCCTCCAAGGGTGACGTGGACTCGATCAATGCGAAGCTCAATATACTCACTCGAAAGATCGACGAATTCCAGGCGGCTCAGGTGGTCGTGGAGGAAGAGATAATAACCGAAGTTCCACCGGCCGGCGGCCAGGATGAGAAGCCGAGTCCGAAAGACCCCGGACTACACACAACGTAGCCTACCCATCGAGATCCGGGCCGCGCACTGAACCGAACACGTTCGGCCATAAAGGATCTTCTGGCCGGAATCGAAGCCCAGCACTCGATACGCGCTCTAGCAAGCCAGGTGCTAGAGCCGGTCATCGCGTATGACCTTGAGCATGCGGGCGATCTGGTACATAGCCTCAGGGTGTACTTTCGATGTAACGGCAACGCATCGCAGGCCGCTACCGCCCTCTTCCTGCATCGCAACGGCCTGCTCTATCGTTTAAGCCGGGTAGAGCAGCTCTTGCGTGTATCCGTAGCGGACCCGTCAGTCCGCTTATCTCTAGAGCTGGCGCTTCACATTCTCGAAGCTCACGATACCGAAAGCGCCCGCCAAACTTACGAGGAAGCGACCAGTCTGGAGGATGCCGCCTCAAGACGCGGCAGTGCCTTAAGCCAGCCGGCACATGTACCCGACGCCCGGCACGGTGACGATAAGCTCCGGCCGGCTGGGGTTACTCTCCACTTTCTCTCGAAGATGTCGAATGTGGGCTTTGAGGGATCCCGTGTCGCCTCTCGCGTCGTATCCCCACACGCGCTCGATGATGGTGTCGGATCTCACCACATTGTTCCGATTGAGGAGCAGAAGGTGCATCAGTCGAAATTCTGTCGGAGTGAGACGCGCTCGTCGTCCGTTCCGCACGAACTCCTGTCGCTGCGGGTCGAGTCGCAGACCGCTGACCGCCAGCTCCTCAGCACCAAGGTTTTGCGCGCTCGAAGGTGTGCTGCGGCGCAGCACCGCGTTGATCCGCGCCAGCAGGACGCGGGGACTGAAAGGCTTGGTCACGTAATCGTCTGCGCCGACCGCGAAGCCCTGCGCCATGTCTTCTTCTCGGGTCCTCGCCGTCAACATGATAACGGGCGTGCTGAAGTCGCGGCGCGCAACTTGGCAAATTTCAAATCCGTCGCAGTCCGGGATGTTGGCATCCAGAACGACAAGATCCGGCAGCTCTCGACGCCAAGCATCCAAAGCCACTCGGCCGTCGTAGATCTTGATGACCTCGAACCCCTCCCGAGAGAGCGCGAAGCCAAGGAGCTCCAGCAAATTTCGGTCGTCATCGACAATCAGGATCTTGCTCACGTCTGGGCCACCTCGTTGACCTGAGGAAGAGTAAACCAAAACTCGCTGCCGAATCCGGGTTTACTCGTCACGCCCACCTGGCCATGGTGCAGCTCGATCAAAGACTTCACGATCGTTAGTCCAAGGCCTGATCCCACAATCGAGGTTACGCGATTGGACTTAACACGATAAAAGCGCTCGAAAATGTACTCCTGCTCGTCAAGCGGAATGCCTATTCCACTGTCCTTGACCATCACGCGAACGTCATCCTCTTCCGCTTCACAGGCCAGGATGATATCCGAGTTTACCTGGGAGTACTTGGAGGCGTTGGTGAGAAGGTTGATCAGCACCTGGACGATGTGATGCGGGTCTGCCATGACCTCCGGCAGGTCCTCGGGCAAGATGCACGTGATGCTTTGGCTCTTGCTCTCAGTAAACGGCTGAACCTGTGTGATCGCGTCTCCGATCAGCTCGTCCATCGAGACCGGTACAGGCCTGATGTGCAGCGTTCCAGACTGTAATGTTGTGGCGTTCAAGAGGTTTTCCACCAGGCGAAACAGATGGTTACTGCTCTCATACGTGCTGCGCGAGAGTTCCTGCACGTTCTCGGAGGTCAGGCCGCCTCCGTGGTGAAACAACAGTTCGCTCGAAGCCAGAATCGCCGACAGGGGCGTTCGAAGCTCGTGCGACACCTCCGAGATAAAGTTGGACTTGAGACGATCAACCTCTTGCAGTTTGACGAAGTTCTTGAACGCAAGATAGATGACGGCGAGTGGCATCAAAGCAATGGGGCTCAACGGCGGGATAATGATCCACAGATAGCCGAACAACACGCCCATCACTGCCGCCGTGGCTTCGGGCAGAATCGTGCGATAGTGCGATCGCGAGAACAAGTCCCGCACCGAGGCGCCGGAGCTGAGGGCAACCGCAAAGATCGTCATGCCGTAGGAGATAATGTACGCGGCTCCGACAGCGCCGAACACCGCCAGCAAAAGACGGCCCGCCCCCCACGGAAGATCCGGCGTCACCAATCTCGTGGTCCCTTCAAGCCCGGTAAAGATGAGCCCCGCAGCTCCTGCCGAGAGCGCGATCTCGGATGTGTTGAAAAGAACACGATAGAGTGGACGCCGTCCGTACGATGCCTGACGCGCGAACTGTTCCACCAAGGTCGCGCCTGTAATGATCAGGACCGCCATGTACGGGGGGAAGACTATCGCCGCGGCCAGCACGATGGCTGCGCTGAGTGACTCCCGGCTGTGCTCCCCACCCTCTTCGGGGATCAAAATGATGGTCATGCTGGCGAGAACGCCAAGCACGAGGAACAAGGCTACCCCAAACCATGAGTATGGGGAGTTCAATGGTCCAATAAAGAAGAAGGACTCGACGTTGGCGACCGCGAAACCGAGTGCAACCGCGACTGCCAGCGCGCCGGCCGCAATCGTGCAGAACACGTAAACCGTCGCGCCGACGGGCAGCTTGGTGATGTCGAGGAACGGCGCTAAGGTCTTGAGCCGGAAGGTGTGGGCTATCCCAAACGTTCCCTGAGTTCCTGTCGAAGGCATGTCTGGGTTGCGCATTCACATACCGGCTTCTGGTGGCGAGAGCCCGAACCCGCATCGGTTGCTCTCGAGGGAGATCTGAAGCGCCCGAGACTTTAGTAGTTAGGTGATGCGCTCCAGACGCCGCCGTCCCAGGTTAGCAAGTCCCACGTCAACAAGTCCCATGTGAGCAGATCCCACGTCAGAAGATCCTCGGTTATCAGATTACCTGAGCCGTCTGCTCCTGTCCATGTTTTGGCTTCATATCCTTGTGGGGTTTGGTGCCACACGAAGTCGCTGAGCGAGTTGCCGTTAGACGTCAGGCTATCCCAAGTGAGTAAGTCCCACGTGAGTAAGCTGGGATCGATGCCGGCGTCATAGACAGACTGACATGTTTGAGCGCACGTCGCGTTCGCCACGAAGTTATTGAGCTGAAGCCCCTGATTCGCCATACCCGGGTCGCCCGTGAAGTTCACTAACGCTCCCGCGTCGGGGTACAGAGCCTCCCCGCCCCCGGCGACCTGACTGGTCCCCTGCAGCGCCGACTTGAATTGATCGGGCGTCCAGTCAGGGTGTGCGGCGAACGCCAGAGCAGCAACGCCGGAGACTTCAGCCGCGGAGACCGATGTGCCGCCGAGCTGGTACAGATCATCACCCTTGTTCTGAGACTCGCCGGCGAGAATACTGTTGGGAGGCATCGTCGAGACGATGTGGCTGCCGGGAGCATAAGTGTCCGGCCTGACCGTCCCATTGAAGGTAACTCCGCGTGTGGACCATGGTGCGACGATATCGTCCGAAATGTCCGCGGTCCCTCTGTCGTTGGTTCCGCCCACGGCGATGACAAACGGGTCGTTGGCAGGCGCGAACGTGGCTGCCTGGCCGGTCGGGACTTCGGGACAAGTAGGTGGCGGACTCCCCGGCGCCATCACCCCCGCGGCTCCGACGCCGCAGTTGCCGGCCGCAACGACCACCGTAATTCCATGGAGCCATGCCAGTTCGACCGCGGCATCGAGCGGATCGACGAGGTAGCTGTCCTGCACCGGACTATTCAGGGACAGATTCATGACCCGAATGTTGTACTGCTGCTGGTGGTCGATCACCCACTGAATCGCGGTCAGTACGTCGGCCGAGCTGCTTCTTCCGGTGTCGTCGGCAGCCTTGACGCTGATAAGTGTCGCGCCCGGCGCCACGCCTCGGAAGCCGCGCCAAGGTCGAATTTCCAACAATAACCCCGGCGAGAAAAGTTCCGTGGCCGTAATAGTCGTTGACGTCGTTGGGACTTATAGTCGGGTCGACATTCACCTGCACGATGTTGGAGCGGTGCAAGGCTCCAACTCGAGTGACGCCTGTGTCGACAAGTGCAACTCCGACGCCCTGCCCCGTGTCTCCACTGGCTGAGGCCCCTGCGACATTGAGAGCCTGGTTATACAGATCGTTCGCCGATGGACCCGGACCTCCGTTATTGTCGGAGGTGGTGTAGACCGGAGCATTGGGCGACACGGCGCGAATGCCGGCCGACTGTCGCAGACGGGCCAGATGATCGGCCGGCAGCTCCACCTCGAAACCGGAAATCAAACGCCATTCGTGAACGATATGGCCCCCGGCAGCGCCCAATTGATCTTCTCGCCGTGGAGGACTCTCCGTGAAGGGCCTGAACGATTACATTGGTCGATGGGCCTGAGGCTGCCCGCGCGGCTGGCCCGTTCTGCGGCACGAGAAGCGCAAGTGCGAAAAACGGAGCGATCGCACCAAGTCGGCTCCAACGCCTCAGATTGCGAATCGACATAATTACCCCAATTGGGCGCACTGCGCCTGATCTCTTTGACCTAACTGTAATTCCAGCACTCGACGACAGCAATGAGATGAATGGGCCACCCAATCTGGCTCCAGCTGTCTATTCGCCACAATCTCCACCGGATTTCTCGCCTGCGTGTGGTCGAGACCTTGCCACTACCCGCCACCTCCCGCAGGATTGGCTGGTCTCCATGGATTCTGGCAAGAATGGGGCAAACGATAGAATTGCGCGTGACCATTGGATACCCAGCGTAACGTGATCAGCGGAAAGCTAGCGGCTCGACGTGGAGTCGAGCTTCGCTCCAGGTCGGCAGAAGCCATCGGACGATGGATCGACGTCCCAGCCGGGGCCTGCGCCGGCGTGAGGTGTCCAAGCCAAATCCTGACTGAGCGCCCGCGCCGATGATTGGTGAGACGGTCTCTCTGAAGGAAGATCAGATTCAGCTGGTAACTGATCCCAACGGAAACATTCGAGCAGGCAACCCGGAAGGCCACGGGCTCTACCTATATGACACTCGCTTCCTGAGTGCGTTTGAGCTGCTGATAGATGGACAGCAGCCCCTGTACCTGTCGCACTCCGCTGAACGCAACTACATCGCCACCTTCCAATTTGTGAACCCCGCCATGATCTTGTCTGACGGAACACGCGTCGACCGACAGACCGTCAGCGTCTGGCGGAGTCGATTCATCGATGGACATGCGCTGTACGAACGAATTGGCTTCTACAACTGCAACCACTTCCCTATAGACGTGGATGTGACGCTGACGTTCGATGCCGACTTCCAGGACATGTTTGCCGTAAGAGGCTACGCCACTCAGCGGCGGGGCGGCAAGAGCGGGATCGAGTACGAGTCTGACCAGCTGACGTTCTCATATCTTGGGCGGGACGGGGTTCATCGAAAGACGATCATTCATTTCAGTTGCGAGCCGGAGCCTATATCCGCTAACACTGTCCGATTTCGAATTCATATGGAGCCTCACCGCCCTGTTTCGATCACGTTGGCCGTTCGACCGACGGTCAATGGCGGCCGGGCGGCCAGCCTTACGCACTTCGACGACGCCCTAAGCCGTCTTGCCTCGTCATATGACCGCTGGCACCATGACTGCACTGACTTCGTGACCAACAATGAATTCTTCGATCGAAGCCTTCTTCGTCAGAGCCGGCTTGATATCAGAGCCCTTCTCGAGTTCACCCACTCACCCGAGAACGGGGCGAACGGAAACGGTAAACGCCGGCGGCGTATGATCGTACCGTCTGCCGGTATCCCTTGGTACGCCGTCCCGTTCGGACGCGACGCTATCATCACTGCCCTCCAGACACTGATATACAACCCCGCTATCGCCGAGGGGACGCTGCGCTTCCTCGCTTGTCGTCAGGGAGTGAAAGTCGACGAACGGACCGAGGAGGAGCCGGGAAAGATATTTCACGAGCTACGGCGCGGCGAGCTTGCCAACTTGGGCGAGGTGCCTCACCTGCCGTATTACGGAACAGTCGATGCGACTCCGCTGTTTGTAGTTCTGTTTGTCGAGACCATGAAATGGTTGGAAGGAGGAGACGCAGCGGCAGAGCTTGTACAACGACCTCATGCCGAACGTTCTCAGGGCCCTCGAGTGGATTGACACCTACGGGGACGTCGATCGCGATGGCTACGTTGAGTACCGTCGCGGAGCCGCGGGCGGAGTACTCAACCAGGGATGGAAGGACTCTATAGACTCACTCCAATATCCTGACGGCCGCGCCGCGACCCTCCCCGCGGCTCTGGTCGAGGTCCAGGGATACGTCTATCAAGCGAAAAAGGGCCTCGCCGAATTGGTACGGGCGCGGGGTAACGAGGACCTCGCCAACCGCCTAGACCGTGAGTCGGAGGGCCTTAAGGACCGCTTCAATCACGATTTCTGGATGGAAGAAGAGCGCTTTTATGCTCAGGGTTTAGATGCCGGCAAGTCTCCGGTCCCCTCGATAACATCCAATGCCGGTCATTTGCTGTGGTCCGGAATCGTGCCAAGGGAGCGGTCGGCGGACATCGTCCAACGGTTGATGGCGCCCGACATGTTTTCCGGCTGGGGAATCCGAACCCTGTCCCAGCAGTCGCCGAACTACAACCCCATGAGCTATCACAACGGCTCTGTGTGGCCGCACGACAACTCGCTTATAGCTCTCGGAATGCGCCGATACGCGTTCGATCGCGAGGCATCAGACGTCATTACGGCCGTCATTAGCGCCGGCCTCCGCTTTCCCAGCAACAGGCTACCCGAGCTCTTCTGCGGCTTCCCTAGGGATCGGCGGTTCAATTCGAGTCCTGCCTCGTATATCGTATCCTGCAGTCCTCAGGCCTGGGCCGCGGCCAGCCCGTTCCTCTTCCTGCAAACCCTGTTGGACGCCGAGCCCCTGCACAACGGAACCCTGCGGATCAATCCCATTGAGAACGATCTGTTCAGACGATACGAGCTCAAGCATATGCGTGTTGGGAGCCGGCGGCTGTCGTTCATTGCCCACCAAAGGGACGGCGGTTTCTGCATTGAAGCCGGTGATACGGGCCTAAAGATCGTGTCGGACAATGCCGTGGTCAAATGACGCGCCGCGTCGCGATCATCCACTATACTGCTCCTCCGATTCCTGGTGGGGTCGAGCGGATCATCAGAGAGCACGTCAATCTACTGACCTCGAACGGACACCAGGTTACGGTCGTGGCGGGGAAGGGTGGACCACTACGACAACCCGGCTCGCGCCTCATACGGATTCCTCTCCTCGCAGCAACGAACTCACGACAGGAGCGCGTCGCCCGGCAGTTGGCTGGCGGTTCAGTGTCTTCGGAGTTTGCGGCGTTGGCAGACGAGATTGAAGCCGACCTCACATCCGCTCTGCAGGACCAGGATATCGTTCTCGCCCATAACTCCCTCACGCTGCACTTCAACCTGCCCCTGGCGGTTGCCTTGTCTCGTCTAGCCCGCACTCGGCTGAGAGACCGGGTCGTGGCCTGGACGCACGACATCGCGGCTGTGAATCCCCTCTACGTTTCCGAAATGCACGACGGCGAGCCGTGGGAAGTTGTATCCACTCCGCAGCCCGGCGTTCGATACATTTGCATTTCTGAAGAGCGCTCGCGGCAGCTCTCGGCTTTGTGGGAGTCGAGCGGCAACGGCCCCACTGCAGAGCCGGCTGTGATACCAAACGGACTCGACATAGCTGCCGTGTTACGTCTGAGTCAAGCAACCCGCGACCTCGTGAAACGCCATGCGCTCTTCGACCGATACCCCGTCCTTCTGCTGCCGGTGCGCATCACCAGGCGGAAGAACATCGAGCTCGCGATTGGCGTACTGGGTTCGTTACGACGGCAGGGACTAGACCCAGCCTTGATCGTGACAGGCCCTACTGCTCCACACCATCCGGAACGGTCTCGTACGTATCTGGCCGAGCTTAGATCACGTGCCACTGCGCTAGGCGTTCTGGATAACGTCGTCTTCGTCGCTCAAGACATTGGCCGCACGCTCAGCGAGCGAGAGGTAGCCGATCTCTATGCTGTAAGCGACATGCTCTTTCTATCAAGCGCTTCGGAGGGCTTCGGATTGCCGCTATTGGAGGCGGCGGCCACGAGGCTACCAATCGTAGCCACGGATCTGCCGGTGTTTCACGAGATAGCCGGCGAGTCCGGCAGATACTTCGACCTTGACTGGCCCTCGGACCGCGTCGCCCAGTTGGTACTGGACGTCATCCGAGACCCGAGACAGATTGTGTCGAGTGACGTCAAACGAAGGTACCGATGGGATAGCCTATATAGCGTCTATATCAATCCGCTTCTCGCGAGTGTTGCCCGCCAGTCGTCGACATCGGACAGCTCCGGTAGCGGCGCAGCCGTCTTAGCTCGCTAGCCATCAGGAATAGTATGCGGACGACATCACTGTCTGTAATCACCCCGATTGTGCCGGGCGTTCCAGGTCGAACGCTGATTGACCTGGCCCGTGCACTCGCCGCTGGAGATGACGCGCGCCCAGTTGTGCTCAGCATCGTGGAAGTGCCAGCCGACAAGTCTCTGAGCGAAGGAGTGCTGGTTGCTCGAAAGCGTCGCGAGGTGCTCCAACGCCTCGGTGGCGACGAGGAGTCGGTTGACCTTCAATTCGCAGTGCGAGCCTCGCGCGGAATCGCCGAGGGAATACGCGCCTCGGTTACCGAACACGATTCTGATCTTCTCCTCCTGGCATGGCGCGGGCCCCTTAGATCAGAAGAGCGCCTGCGAGCCTCTTCAATCGATCCATTGATAGTCGATCCTCCCTGTGACCTGGCGGTGTTCAAGCCTGCCCCCCGCTCAAGTCGAGCTCCCGGAAAATCGTTATCGGCGAACGGGGTCGATCCCAGCGAATGGCCGCCAAAGAGTGTGCTGATTCCAGTCCGCGGTGGTCCTCACGCCGAGCTGGCAGTGCGAGTAGGTCAGCGGGTAGCCCGCCACTACAACGCGAGACTTGCCCTGATGAGAATTGGTACTCCCGTAAGGGACGCCGAGCAGGAGGAGCGGGACCTAGAGTCGTACGACGAGATCGTGTCTAAGGTGTCGTATGAGAAGACGGATCATATCGAGGCGAGGAACGACTCCGTCGAGGACGCCATCGTAGCCGAAGCCGCCAATCACCAGCTCGTCGTGCTCGGCGCCTCGGCGCGAGGGGTCAGGACTACACATCTGTTTGGATACCTTCCAGAACAGATCGCCGATCGCGTGCTCGCCAGCGTGATGATCGTAAAGACCGGCGAACCCGTATCTCTGGGCATGTTTGGCGTCGAAGAGCGTTCTCTCCACTCGGTGTCGACTCCAAAACAAGCATCGATCTCGGCAATTGTCGACACCTGGTTCGCCGCCAACACGTTTCACTCTCATGAATTCGACGATCTCGCCCACTTGGTTCGTCTGAAGGAGCGGCAGAATGTCACCATCACGCTAGCCCTCCCCGCCCTCAACGAAGAAGCCACGATCGGCAAGATCATTACCACCGTCAAGAGCCGTTTGGTCGATGACGTTCCTTTGCTGGACGAGATGGTGCTTATCGACAGCAGCTCGACTGACTCTACTGCCGCGATTGCCCGGGACCTTGGCCTGCAGGTCTTCAATCATCCGGACATCCTCCCCCAATACGGCACGTTCGTCGGCAAAGGGGAAGCGCTCTGGAAGAGCCTTCACGTGACGAAGGGCGATATCATCGTCTGGATAGACAGCGACATAACCGATCTACATCCGAAGTTTGTCTACGGACTGCTCGGCCCTCTGCTCACCCAGCCGCAAATTGGGTTCGTAAAGGGGTACTATCGCCGGCCGTTGAATATGGGAACAAGCATGCTCTCTACCGGCGGCGGCCGGGTAACGGAGCTCACGGCCCGGCCCTTGATCAATCTGTTCTACCCACAGCTTTCCGGCCTCGTCCAGCCTCTCGCTGGGGAGATGGCAGGCCGCCGCACGCTACTGGAGAGCATTCCGTTCTTTACCGGGTACGGTGTAGAGACCGGGCTGCTCATCGACATACTCGAGAGATATGGTCTAAATCATCTGGCGCAGACCGACCTGGAGAATCGGATCCATCGGAATCAGGATATGATTTCCCTCAGTAAGATGGCATTCGCCATCGTGCAGGTGGTGATGAAGCGGCTGGAGGACCGGCGGCACATCGAGCTGCTGGAGGAGATCAATACGACGATGAAAATTATCCATTACTCGCCGGCCGAGCTCTTTTTGGAAGTCAAGGAGATAAAGGAGCATGAGCGCCCGCCGATGGCGACGATTCCGGAGTATGCGCTGCCTCGTCAACGCCCCGCCACCCTGCCGTCGCCGGCTCTACCCGCGGAGTAAGACGGACCACGTTTTGTCGGCGTCCGCGCCCTCGAGTCTGCTCCCGGGAGACGCTCCGTGAGCTCTCCTCAATCCTCACCCATCCGGCTCGGCACCCAGGGCTGGTCGTACAAAGACTGGATCGGCGTCTTCTACCCTGAAGGAACACCGGGAAGCAGATTCCTGCAGTTCTATAGCCGCGTCTTCGACGTGGTCGAGCTTGACACGACGTTTTACGGACCGCCTCGTCCCGAGACCGTGATGCGCTGGAAAGATGAAACTCCGGACGACTTTCAGTTTGCTGCCAAGATGCCTGGCGCCATCACCCACGACCGCCGCCTAGTGGACGTGGAGGCCGACCTGTTGGAGTTCCTGGAAGCCATGCTCGTCTTCGGACCGAAACTTGGCCCAATACTCATTCAGCTTCCTCCCAGCCTTGACGCCTCGAACTTCTCGCTTGTCGAGGAGTTCCTGAAGATCCTCCCAACCGAGTTCAGGTACGCAATTGAGTTCCGGCATCGCTCGTGGGATACCGTCCGCACCCAGACACTGCTGGAGGAGCACAAGCTCGCGTGGACCGTGATCGACCTCCACTACATGCCAAAGAAGGTCCGGATCACCACTGACTTCACCTACCTGCGCTGGCTCGGCAATCGTCGTGACGTCAAGACGCTGGACAGAATTCAAATAGACCGCGGTGAGGAAATTCGAGAGTGGGCCGCTAAACTTGAGGAGATCGCCCAGAACACCCAGCGCATCTACGGCTTCATGAACAATCATTACGCGGGTCATTCGCCCGCCTCTGTAAGACAGCTAAAAGCGGCGCTCAATATGCAGGACACCGATCCCGTGCTGCTCTGGCCCGAGTCCGAATCTCAGGAGCAGTTGTCTCTGCTCTAGCGGGGATTCCCTTCGAATAGCGCCGATCCTGTTGTTACTGATACTGGCTGAGCGAGTGATGCCCCCGGGAAAGCCCTAAACTAGGACATGCGGCCTACACTCACAACAGTCACCACATGTACTGGCTGAGCAACCTCGCCGCAAAGCCTGGGATTGCGGCCGGGCTGTGCCTTGTGGTCGGCTTCGTGGGCTCTGTGGTGGGTATTGTCTACGGATGGTCGTACGATCTCGATCGCGTCTGGTTCCTCGTCTGGATGGCCGCATCCCTATACTTTTGCGCCACCGGCGCACGGAAGTGGTGGCGGGCCAAGCTCGGGGAGCTCAACCCGAAGCCCGTTGTTATGCCCAGCCTTCCACAATCGCGTAGGCTTAGAGAGACTCATGCCACACCTAGCCCAGGGGTAAAGGAAGTCAGTGACGCTAGACGCTCAGAGCAAGGACATCCCGACGTCTCAATTTAAGTGGATGGAGGAGGCCGGACTCTCCAGTGAGGAGGTTCGCCGCCTGCTGCCCACGGTTCCGGGCGGCTTCACCAGCGCCAACTCCTTTTATGTCAATTCACGTATTCCTGACGTGATCTTCCGAGGACAGGAGCAGAGCAGCATACCGATGACCCCCGGACGCTGGTTCGCCATTCCACTCGAGATCATCGACCGGCACCCGCCGCTTCGATCCGGCGCCCGGAATCTCGCGTCGGCTGTGTCACTCTTGAGAGAGCAGGAGCCTCGGACGTTCGTTGAATGGACCAGCGGAGGCTGACGTTTCGTATTCTCCCGTGATTTTCTCAAAGCGCCGGCTCTCGTCCGGCTCTGCCTCGAAATACGTGACTGTTGCGTCCAGATAGCCCAACTGGAAACGTAGCGACGTCTCCCCGAGGCACGGAACCGTCAGACGAGCGCGAAGAGATGCTCGATGGCATGGTTCTCCGTTCTGAGGCTGGCTTTTGTCAGGTGCGTTCAGACGACGGCAAGGTGACTCAGGTCAACATCGCCAAGAAGGCCAAGAAGAACGGGGCTCGAGAGTCTACGAGCTTGGTGGTGATCGGCGATCGCGTGCGAGTCCGTGTGGCCACCGGCAAGAGCTCGGGAGTGATCGAGTCGGTTCTGGACCGCCGTAACGAGCTGAGCCGCAAAGCGCCGGGGCGCGACAGCCTCAAAGATGTTCTGGCCGCCAACCTGGACGTCGTGCTTCTGGTCCAGTCGATGAAACAGCCCGACATAAATCCCGCGCAGCTTGACCGGCTGCTGGCTATCGCCGAGCAGTCGGAAATCCCACCCGTGATCATCCTGAACAAGTCCGACCTGGCCCCCCAAGAGGAAACGCAGCGCATAGCCGGCGTGTACCGGGCAGTTGGATACACGGTGATCGTGTCCAGTGCGAAGACACGCGAAGGAATCGATCTGATTCGTCAGGAGTTTCGCGGCATCGCAGCCGTGATCGGGCCATCAGGCGCCGGAAAATCGAGCCTTCTGAATCAGATCCGTCCCGGTCTGACGTTGCGTACCGCCGAGATCAGCGAGGCCACCGGCAAGGGGCGGCACACCACAGTGGCAGCCGAGCTGCTCACGGTTGGAGAGGGAGCCTACGTGGCGGACACACCAGGACTGCGTTCGATCAGTCTGGATGAAAGCCTGCCGGAGAACATCGGATGGTACTATCGCGAATTCCGACCGCTGCTGACTGAGTGCCGGTTTGGAAACTGTTTACACTGCGACGAGCCAGGATGCGCGGTGCGCGCTGCAGTCGAGAGCGGTGATGTGGCGCGTTCTCGGTACGCCAGCTACCTTCACCTACTCGAGGAGGCGACGGAGCAGCAGCGCCGCGAGTTTGCCTCGCAGTAACTGGATCATGGGATAAGTCCTTCCTCCCGGCCACGGGCGACAGCATGCGTTCGGTTGGCCGCGTGCAGCTTAGCCAGGATGTTGGACACATGGTTCTTGACCGTTCCCTCGGCAAGAAACAGCCGGTCGGCAATCTCCCGGTTGCTGGCTCCCGCTGCGAGCTGTGTGAGTACGTCCCGCTCTCGATCCGTCAGTTCCTCGTCCTTCGGCACGCGGGACCGCTGGCCAAACTCGAGCAGCACCTTGGACGCCACGGAGGGTTGAATGAACGACTCGCCTGCATGGACACGCCGAATGGTGTCGATGAGCTCGGGAGCCGGCACGTCCTTCAGCAGATAGCCCATGGCTCCCGACTTCACTGCTTCGAAGACGTACTCCTCATAATCGAACGTGGTCAAGACAATGACTTTAGTTGTAGACCTTGCCGCACAGATACGACTCGTGGCCTGAACTCCGCTCTCCCGTGGCATCTGAATGTCCATGAGAACGATATCCGGTTGGAGTTCAAGAGCCAGGTCCACGGCCTCCACGCCGTTGGCCGCCTCGCCCACAACTTCAAGCCCCGGCTCCAAATCCAGGATCGTCCGCAGCGCCTGTCGCAGCAGAGTTTGATCCTCAGCCAGCAGAATGCGGATGCTGGGCATCGGCTCCCTCCTTCTGAGGTACCACGGCCCGGACAACTGTGCCTCCCGTCCGCGTGGGCCCTATAGTGAACCTGCCGCCAAGCGCTTCAACTCGTTCTCTCATGCCGACCACGCCGAACCGCTCATGTCCAGACCTGCGCACGCCTGCTAGTCCGATCCCGTCATCGCTGACCTCGAGAGTTACGGAATCGTCCGGTATCTCGATGCGCACCGCGGCACGTCGGGCTCTGGCGTGTTTCGCGACGTTGTTGAGGGCCTCCTGAGTGATCCGGTACAGTGCCTCCTGGACCGCGTGATCAAGATCGTTCGCCTCACATGGCACCGAGGCCGAGATGGAAACACCGGAGCGCGACTGCGCATCGTCACAGAGGTCGGACATCGCCGGAACGAACCCCTGCTCGTCGAGCGCCGGAATGCGAAGCCCGGCCAGAGAGGTTCGTAGCTCTGCCATCGTCTCGCGCACCAGCAGCTTCGTTGACTCCCACTCCGCTTCGGCTTTCAATGGAGCAACCTGTTGGAGGCGCTGGCCCGCTTCGATCTTCATCGCTATCAGAACCAGGGCGTGGCCGATACTGTCGTGCATTTCGCGGGCGAGACGGTTTCGCTCCCGGAGCGTCGCCACCTCGACATCGCGCGCCAGGGCAATATGAAGATCCCGGTTAGCCTGTTGTAGCTGGCTCTGCGCCAGCCGCAGTTCGTCGATCAGCCGGTCTCGCTCTCCCCGTTGCCGCATGACGGCCGCTAGGCTGTAGACCACCACGATAATTGGAACCACCGAGAACAGTGTGATTCCGATCTGGGTCAAAGTGTGAGAGCGCCAGCCTCCCGTCCAGCCGCCCGTAACGTAGACGAATGTCGCGGCCAGCACTCCCACCGGAATCAGGCTCAGCCATCCATCGATGACAAATACGGTGACGCCGATGCAGGCAAAGACGAGTCCCACGAAGTATCCATTGATCAAGGCGAGCGTAACCACGAGGACAACGCCGACGGCGACAAGCAAATGCGGCCGGCGGCACAGGCGGCCCAGTCTCCCCATTCGACGCCGAATGCCGGGGACCATTACGAATAAGAACCAGGCGGCGGACGCTACAACCAGTCCCGCGGTGATCACCCCGTTCCATCCATGAAGAGAACCGGGCTCGGTCTGTGCCGTTTCGGTCCAGCCAAACACGTAAAGGCCCGCGACAATCGCCAGCCAGAAGAAGCTCATTCTGGATTCAGGTCTTCTGAAGCCCCGAGCCGCGTCTTCTACCGCCACGAACGAAACCTACCTCGCTTCAGAGCAACCCGCCCTAGCCACCGATCGCGGCCTCCAGAGGAGCGTCACCCGAGATTGAATGAAAGTCACTCGCTCTTCCATTCTCACGTCTCTCGAAATCGGAAGGTGCGGCGCGCGATCGCAAAGCATACCAGCCCGTACGCGAACAAAGCGACGATGTCAGGCAAAACCTGACCAAGATCCTTGTCGAAGATCATCAGGCCGTTGAACCCCGACATTGCCCACGAGTTGAGAGTGACTTTCGCTAGGTTCTGCATCCAGTGCGGCTCGGCCGCAATCGGCCACCAGGAACCGCCCAGCGCCGAGAAGCTGAGCACCACCAGAGTAGTGATCGGCCGCAGCTGCGCCTGTGACTTGACGACAGACACCAGGATCAGCCCCACGCCGGTTGCCGCGAAACTGGTGGCCACGATCAATAGCAGCAAAGCCGGAATCGACGGCCCAACGCTGACCTTGAATATGAATATGCCGAGCGCGAAGAGAAGCGTGAGCTGGACGAAGGTCTGAATGAATTGTGCCAGCAGCTTCCCGCCCAGCAACGCGGATGGGGGCAATGGCGCTATCAACAAGCGCTTGAATGTTCCCTGCTCTTTCTCCTTCAGGATGGTAGCCGCCCCTCCGGTCACCGCAAAGAGAGCAAACATCAAGGCATAGCCGGGGACCACGTTGGCCTCGAAATTGTACTTTTGGCCCGTAGCATTGACGGTCGCTAGAGCAATAGGAGGATTCCGATCCAGGCGTCGATTGGCCTGAGCCGTGAGCTCCGCCGTCAGGGTTCTGCTCGCTTTCCCCGCGGAATGCAGCTGCGCCTGGGCAATGACACTGGCGGTGATTGCCCTGAACGCGAACCGCTGAACGATACTCTGCACAGTGCCGCGAGCCAGTTGGGCGTCGGCGCCGTTGTTGTTCGACACCGTGTAGTACGTCAGCTTCGCGTTGTGCGACAAGCCATTGACGGCAGCGGTGAATCCCCTCGGAATGATCAGAACGCCGACATCGGTTCCATCGCGAACCGCCTTCTTGGTGCCCTTTAGGTCTGTCTCCACCTTCACTCGAATTGAGGGGTCGTTTCGTAGGGAGCTCATCAGAGCGGCGGCGCCTGAACCCCCGTCACGGTTGACGACCGGTATCGTGACGGTAAGGGTCGACGCGCCAAATCCACTGAAAACCGAACCGAGGATGCCCATGAGGAAAAGTGGAACGGCAAACATGAAAATAAAGGCCGAGCGGTCGTGCCGGAGTTGAAGCAAATCCTTGGCAGCTACAAACCAAATCTTTCGAAGCAGCATACAATCCTCCTCAGTCGCGGAGATGTTTCCCCGTCAGTTGAATGAAAAGTTGTTCGAGGCCACGAGGTCGTTCGATCTCTTCCTCGACCCGAAGCTTCAGAAGTTCCTCGAGGGTGCCCTGAGCCGCGATTCGGCCTTCGTCCATGATGGCGATGTGATCGCAGAGGTGCTCGGCTTCCTCCATATAGTGAGTCGTGTACAGAATCGTGGTGCCGCCGGCCTGAAGCTCACGGATGATGTCGAAGAGCTTTTGCCGCGACTGCGGATCGACGCCCACCGTGGGCTCGTCGAGCATGAGGAACACCGGGCGATGCAGCACGCCCAGGGCCAGGTTCAGGCGTCTTTGCATACCTCCGGAAAACTGCTTAGCCGGCTCTTTGGCCCGATCTGCCAGGCCCACCTGCTCCAGGATCGACTCGACACGAGATCGCCGCGCACTTTTTGACAATCCATAGATTTTGGCGACGAATTCCAGGTTCTCAGTGGCCGTCAGGTCGTCGTAGAAGGCGAGTTCCTGCGGAACGACTCCGATGAGTGGCTTCACCTCCATGGGGCGGCTAACCGAAGCTCCGTCTATCTCCACGGTGCCGGCATCCGGCGCCAGATAGGTGTTCAGAATGTTGACCGTGGTGCTCTTGCCGGCGCCATTCGGTCCCAGTAGTCCAAAGATCTCTCCGCGTCGGATCTCGAAGTCGACGCCATCGACGGCTACCCGCTCCCCAAAGCTCTTTCTGAGCCCGTTCACCCGAACGATCGGGTCGACCGTGGTTGACGCGATTGCACGCGTCTCTGGCTCGGTGACTACCCCTACTCCAGGATTTCCGGACAGCATGTTTGTGCTCCTTTCTGCCATCTGTCCAATGATCTCGTAACGCAGATCGGTCCAAACAGTCTCAAAGGTCAGGTACCTCTAGGTCGAAAGTCATGTTTCGAGGCGCGGGGCATGAGTTGCTGCGCCAATCGCAATCCATATCGAACCGAGCGTTGGAGATCTTTTGGCGTAATCACGGCTGTGCGAAAGGCACGAATCTCTGCTTGATAGAGTTAGATATGAAAAGCATGCAGAACCAAATGGAACGAAGCCTCGTCCCGACAGTGGTCGAAGAGACCTCACGCGGCGAGCGCGCCTTCGACATCTATTCGCGCCTCCTTAAGGAGCGCATCATCTTCGTAAACAAGCCGGTCACCGACGCACTAGCGGGACTGGTCATCGCGCAGTTGCTGTTTCTACAGTCGGAGGACCCGGAAAGAGATATCAGCCTGTACATTACCAGCCCCGGTGGGTCGATAACCGCGGGACTGGCTGTCCACGACACCATGAAGTATGTCAAGCCTGACGTATCGACGATTGCCCTGGGTCAGACCGCAAGCATGGGCACGGTGCTACTGGCATCGGGCACCAAGGGCAAGCGGTATGCACTCCCCAACGCCACTATTCATTTTCATCCCGCTGGCATCGGCGGCGACGGAATGGGCGGCTCTCAGCCCGACATAGAGATACAGGTCAATTTCATGTTGTCGCTGCAAGAGCGCGGCAATAAGCTCATGGCCGAGTACACGGGGCAGTCAGTGGAGCAGATAGCCCGAGACTTCGAGCGGGACAAGTTCATGTCCGCCCAAGAAGCCAAAGACTATGGCTTGATCGACGACGTGCTGAAGTAGACCCAAGCTCACGCCCGGCGCTTCGGTAGGCGTGGGGCCCGGCAGTCGGATAAGGTATAGCAGCGGCCGGAATACGGGGGCGTAGCTCAGTGGATAGAGCATCGGTCTTCTAAACCGACGGTCGTGGGTTCGAGTCCCGCCGCCCCCGCCAGTATTTCGCCCTTGTTTTAGACAAATCCGCCCAGGTACTCCATCTTGGACCAACACCTGACACTCAGTGCGGCTTTGCGCAATAAATCTCAGAAGTAACCATCTGCACAAAAGGTCGCCCTCTGCGCAAATGGTGGCGTGCCTGAATTGGGTATTCTGACGGAAGCTTCAATTTTGTCAATCGAAACTACAGACAAAGACGCGGAATTCGTTGGCGAATATGACGCTCCTCTACCTTGCCTCCCAGGCGTGCGCGGGTTACGACAAGTAGACGGAGCTGCTCCAACGCATCAGGTCCTGACCCTATTCCCGTTTGCCGTCACCAGTATCACCAACAACACCTTGGTTACCGAACGGCTCGGCACGGACTACAGCATGAGCCGGCAAGCTATGACTCGCCCGGCTCTGTCTGAGCGGCCCCGTCACGCTCGTCCCGGGTCGCAACCTCTACCTGTTGACTCAGACGGCCAGAGCTTTGCCACCTTCTACACTCACAACCGGGTTCTCCGTCCCATCATGGTCGTCAGTTGACCCTGCATTTCAGCTGCGCTCAGTTCTGCCAGACGCCGCGCGGCCTCGACTGCGATGCGCCGAAACCTGGGGTTTTCGACACGGGAAGCGACTCGAGCTAATACCGTCGCCGCGCTGAAGTGTTCTTCCGGTGCTGGACGAGGACCAAACATGTGCACGTGCCCATCACGACTAACTCCAAAGATCGCGCTGCCCTCAAAGATCACAATCCAGGTACGGCTCTTCCTCAATGATTCGCGTCAACTCAGCAGGGACGATACGCAATCCTTCGTGACTGGAGCTCGGAAGCCACGATATCGGCAAATCGGTGCTTACGTAGGTATCACATATTTTCTTTTGCTCAATACATAAGGTGGTTATATATATCACACAGATGGCTTGCGCCTAGACGGCTAGGCCATCTGGATCCTCTGCCAAGCGCCCCGTTGCGCTGGGGGTCGATCAGTGACGGAGGCCCGCATCTCCAATGAGACGCGGGCCTATGACATGGTGCGGCTCTCCGGCAGCTAGCCCCCAGGACTGATGGTGCTATCGGGTGCCGGAGGGTTTATATCCCCCGCCAGCCGTGTGACGCGTACCAGCGAGTGGTGACCAAGTGTCGCACCGTCGGTTATCCCGACGCCACCGGCAACCGACGCGAGCACGAGAACGAGGACTGCGACCATGCGTTTCATTCCTACCCTCCTGATGTTGAGTATTACTCAACAATGTACACCAGGAGACGCCTTCTCGGCAATGTCTTGTCAGAACGAGGGTTGCAGCACCCCTCCGAAGCCCCGGACGTCGACGCGAATAGCGCGCTCCCGGACAAGTTCGCTATAACTGCACGAGATCGATAGTGCCGCGAATCATCGCGGTGATAGCTTGGAGCTACACACCTGAGGACGGTATGACACAAACGGGAACAGCACGAAAGACGCAGCGGCCCCCCAAACGGGACCTCCTTGGATCTGAGATAGGGGGCCGCATCAAGACGGTACGGACGAAACGGGGAATGACACTCGCCCAGGTGGGAGGGGAGGAGCTGTCGCGGTCTTTCCTCAGCCTGGTCGAGTCAGGACGAAGCAGGATCTCGCTTCGGGCGCTTGCAATTGTTGCCGAACGGCTGGAGACGCCAATCGCCTATTTCCTGCAGGACGAAGATGTTTCACGGACGGCCGAGTTGGGCTTGGACTACGCAGAGATCGAACTTGAGCGAGGCAACCCTGCGGAGTCAGTGCGCATCATCCAGAGCGGGCCGACCAGCTATGCGTCAGATCCGATGGCCCAGTGGCTTCTGGGAAGAGCCTTGATGGGTACGGGTGATCCCCAGAGCGCAACATCGGTTCTCCGGCACGCTGTCTCGCTGGCCCAAGGTGGCGTGGACACGGCTTTGATCGCGGAAATCCTGTATTCGCTCGGGCGTAGCCTCTACGTTGCCGACAACTACGAGGAGGCCCTGGCACATCTCCATGAAGGTCTCCAATTGGCCCTTCAGAAACCGGAGAATCCGGGTCTCCAGGCTCGGTTGTTTATCCTGCTGGGACACAGCCTCTATGTGCTCAATAAGCCCAGCGAGGCAATCGCGTACTACGATCGCGCCCGAGAAATCTTCGGCTCGCTGTATGACCTGGGCGCAGTCGGGTCCATCTTTTCGGCGATGAGTCTCGCTTCTCGGAAGCAAGGCGATCTCGAGGCAGCCCTGCGGTACTCCAAGCAGAGTGTCGCGACCTACAGACTGAAACGGGACTGGAAACACGTGGCGCGAGAGCTCAATAACATGGCTATGCGCCACAAGGAGAGAGGTGAGCTTGATGCGGCGTGCGAACGGGCGAACGAAGCGGTGCAGAGGGCCAACGAGGTACACGCCCAGGAGCATTGAGGCGTACAGTAGGGCAACGCTTGCCTCCGTATATCTCCTGCAAGGAGATGTGGAAAGAGCAGCAATAGAGGGCGCAGCCGCAGAGGCCCTCGCGCCCGATGACGCGCCGCTGGCGAAGGTCGACGCATGGCTGGTGCGCGCCGAACTCGCAGCTTTGAAGCAAGATTGGGATCGGGTCGACGAACTTTACAGGCGTGCCATCGTGGTGTTACGTGAGCTCGGCCACAAGACACGACAAGCAGAGACGACGTTGACCTACAGCCTTCTTTTGCGAAAGCGTGGCGATATCGAGGGAGCCTTGGATTTAGCGCTGGAAGCCGCCCAGGCTAAGGCCTGAGGGATCGCTCGACGGACGAGCACTCGGATCTGCATCCGGTCAGTGCATTGTGTGCTGCAACAACTACAGTCACCCATCCGAACCTGCAGTCTGCAGGTCATCGCACTCGGTGCCGAAGATGGAGGTCGTGAGATCAGCTCGTCCCGGGTTGAGGACGAACGTTAGGCCGTGCAAGCACATTGACGAGTTAGCGCACGGATAGAGGGCCCCCTCAGTGGATGAATGAAGGTCGAAGGAGGAAGGCGAGAACTTTGCTGCCTTCCTCCTCTCCCCTTCCTCCTCACGTCCGGGCCGGATACCGGATCGTCCCTCCGCGCACGAGAACGACTCCGAGCCTGAAGCGACGCACGTGTCCCGTGTACCGCAGGCGATATGTGTACGCGCGGGCGTTATGCCTGGGAATCAGACGCTGGTTCAGGCGGTGGCCCCCGGCGTAGAGGTCGAAGCCCACCACGCCGGACTGAGCCGCGATGCGCCAGCGGAAAATCACCCAGATGCCGTGTCGGGTGGCTGTGAAGGAGGCTACTCGCGCCAGGGTCGGCGTTCCCATATCTTGTGCGAATTCAGAGGTGACCGTGCCGTCGGGTGAGGTCGAGGTCGCGGTCAGCGAGGCCGTCGAGGCAAGCCCTGTGAATGTGACCGATCCCTGGGTATCGCTGCAGCCTGAGCCGGGAGTGCAGGCCGTGTGAGTGTCGGTCATGCTGGCGAGCGGGTCGAGGCTGCCGCCTGAATGCTCGTCGTTGGGTTCACTGTCCCGATAGGTGAAAAGATCGACCGTACAGCCCCCGCACGTCTCGACGGTAACACTGCTGCTGCTTAGTGGCGGCTCGACTATCGGACACGGTAAGTCGTCATTCGGAGCACTCGAGGCTGACGTGGCCGTGGCACAGCTGACCGGATCCTGGCCATCCAGATAGATCTCACCTGCCTGTCCAGGCGTCACCGAGCCGCTTTTCATGTTGTCGAAAACATCGTTTGCCCGGATGGTCAAGTGGGTCAGGTCGTTATTGGCATCGCCCACCTGGACGCCCGACAGGGCGTTGTCTGCTATGGTGTTGCCCTGGCCGGCTCCGGCGCCGCCGACGGTGTCGCCGCTCGGGTAGGTCTCGCTGCTGCCGTCGGAGCCTTCATGGGCGAAAATGCCGCGCTGCCCGTTGCCCAGGCCGTTGCTGTTCACATCCCTGCCGATAATGTTGCCCACGATGTTGTTGCCGTCACCTCCGGTTGCGCCTCCTCCGTTCAGCTCGATGCCGCTGCCGTCGTTGCCGGATACGAAGTTACCGGGCCCGAGGGTGTTGTCGAGCGTTTGCAGGGCGGTGTTGCTGAGGAAGATGCCGTCGCCCGTGTTGGACAGGCCGCCCACTCCCGAAGCCTTCAAACCGATGAGGTTGTTGGAAACGGTATTGTGGTTGGCGCCGTTGTGAATGTCGATGCCGATGCCGCAGGCCGGCTGGCTTGTACCGCCGCATGGGCTGGTCCCGTTGCCGCTGATGACGTTGCCCAGGTCGCCGACCGTATCGTCGAAGGCACCAGACAGCGCCACCCCCAACTGGTCCGTTCTTGGCGAGCCAGAGCCCGAAGCGCCGGGCCCGATGTAGTTGCCTTCGGCGTCATCCCATCCGTCATTGAGAAGCAGGCCGAGGTCGTCGTTGCCGCTGATCACATTTCGGTCGGCGGGAGCTCTTCCACCGATGACGTTGCAGGCGGAGCCGAAGCCCGCTATCTGGCCGGGGCAACCCGTGGCTGAGGCACTGTACTGGTTCAGGATGCCGTTGCCGTTGTGCCCGGCGGTAACTCCGTCCGGCTCCATACCCACAAAGTCCCCCTGGATCCGTCCACCCGGGCTCAGGATGCCGATGCCGTCCCCCGTGAAACCCGTCACGGAGAGCCCACGGATGGTTTGATTCAGGCCGCCGGTGATGAGGCCGAAGGCGGTGCTGCCACCGCCGTCGATGCGTACGGTTATTACCGCGTTGTCCGCCTGCCCAAATGCGTTGGAGTTGGGGCTGGACCCCGGCTGGGAATAGCCGTCGATGGCTTCGTCCGAGGCAAGCAGAAGCGGCGGTCGCGAGCTTACCGAGATGGTGCAAACCGTGCGGGACGCCCCCTGGATGATGACCGAGCCGCACCCCGGATCGGCCGAGGGGATGTCGAAGGTGACCGTTGGACTGGGCAGGGTGACGGCCGGATTGGTCAGGAGATTCATCTGGCTCATGGCGCAGCGCAGATTGATGTTGGCCGTGCCGATGAAGCTGCCGCCGGCATTGTCACAGGGGCGGCCAAAGTCGGAGTCGGCAGTCACCTTGACGGCGGCGTCGGCCGCGGTCAGGGTGGCGAAGTTGGGGGCGAACTCCGAGGTTTCGTAGTAGGCCGGGCTGCTGCCGGGGACCTGCTGGGTGGCTGTGGCCGTTACCGCCTGGTCCTGGTGCAGGGTGAATCCGTTGGCGAAGGCACGACGACGGCAGTGTCCACGTCGCCGTGTTACAGGGCGTGGGCGAGCAGGAGCCGGCAGTGACGGTGCCGAGGTAAACCTGCGCTCCCCCCTGCATGAAGGTGTTCAGCGTGTTGCCGACGTCGCTGAATCCATTGCTCGCCGTGTAGACGTCGACCGTGCAGCCAGAGCAAGCAGTACCGTTGATCCCCGTGACGTCCCCCCCACTGGTGGTCTCTCCAGTGATGATTGGACAGGCGGCCCCGTCGTTGGTGCCACCGAGCACCGGCCCGTCGACGCAGCTCGTCAGGGATTGGTCTGAGAACAGCTCAATTTCCCCGCCGTTCCCGAGCATCACGTTCCGCTGCACGGCCACGGTGCTGTGATCCCCCGGTGCTGCCGGCACCCACCTGGACACCCCGGCTCGCATTGTACTCGATCAGGTTCGAGGCGCCCGGATCGGTTCCGCCCACCACGAAAGCCGTGGGCTCGGTGTACCCATTGTTGGCGGGCGGAGTTGTGCAGGTGCCGAACACGGCAGTGCAGTACACGAGCACGCCCCGGCCGCGATTACCTAGATTGACGGTTCCGGTGGCGTCCGTGCCGATGGAGTTGCCCTCGATGACGTCGTGAACGCCGTCGAAGATCTCGATTGCGTTGCCTGGGAAACCCAGCAGCTCGGACAACAGGCTCGCGCCGTTGGCGCCGATGATATTGCGGTCGGCGGGCGTGCTGCCACCAATGACGTTGTCGTGGTCGACGACGGTGCCGCCTATGTCCGTATCCTGTGGACAGTAACTATAGATTCCGTCGGAGAGATTGCCGAGCGGGTTGGTACCGCCGGCATCGACGCCGACATTGTTGCCATGAATGACGGTGTTGGCCGCGCAGTACATGAGTATTCCAGCCGCGGTCGCAAGGTTTCCGCTGATGACATTGCCCGGCCCGATCTCGGTGTTATCGACTTCAAGGTCGATGCTTCCGGCGAATCCATAGCCGCTGGTGCCGATCTGGACGCCCGCCGTGGCGATGTTGGGGAGGGCGTTCTCTCCGGTGATGTCGGTGCCGATGTAGTTCCCCTGAACCACGTCGGGGAACTGGCTGGTACTGCCAGTCAGGCTCAGCGCGGCGTCCGCGCAGGCGGGCTGACCAGAGCCACCGCATGCACTGAACCCGTTGCCGCTGATGACATTGCCGAGGCCGGGAGTAGTACTCCCAATCAGGGCGTCACCACCCGCTCTGACGCCCCGGTCGTTGGCGAGCGCATTGGCTCCCGTGATGTCGGTGCCGATCAGGTTGCCCTGGACCGTGCCGGAGGCCGTGAGCACCCCCAGGTTGCCGTTGCCGCTGATCAGGTTGCCCAAACAAGGCGCGACCGAGGTGTTGCAGTTGGGCGCGCCCGGCACACCCGTCCCGACAATGGGCGAGCCGCCCGAGAGAAAGGTGCCGCCCACGACCATACTGGACGGAGACGACTCACTCACGTTGCCGAGGACGCAGGGGTTGCACTCGGCGCCGTTCGCCACATTGGGAACGGCGACCTTTCCGGTCGGATCGGTCCCGATGTAGTTGCCTAGGACAAAGTCCGGGCCGACGGCCGCGTTGTCCCACACTCCGTCGTCGACGTTCCCGCTAATCACGTTGCCGGCCCCGGGTATTGTCCCGCCGACGATGGCGCGTGATTGCCCGAAATTGCCGGTGCTGGTGTTCTCATTCTGCAGGACCACACCGTCCTCATTCCCCATGGCCGTGGTGCCGCTGGGGCTGGTGCCGATGAGGTTGCCCTCGACTGTGCTGGAGGCCGTGGCCGCGAATTGCACTCCGCCGGTCGCGTCTGACCCGCCACCTAGGCCGTTGTCGCTGATCACGTCGGCATCGGCTGGGTCCGTCCCGCCGACCCTGTCACTGATGGGAAACGAGCCCGTGTTGACGACGTCCACTCCGACTCCACCGTTCCCCGCGGCGGTTGCTGCGCTGGAGGTCTGGAAGATGCCGATGAAGTCGCCCGCGATTGCGTTGTGGCAGGTGCCACTGAGGGAGGAGTCCAACTGCCAGGTGCCGAGAACCGTGGGCGAGCCCAGGCCCGAGACCGCGTCCGTGTATGAAAGAGACGTTGTCGTGGAGGCAGTTATCTTGAAGGTGCCGTTGTAGGCGTCCGGCTGCATACCTGAGACGATCACGTAGGAAAAGCTGTTGACGGACGGCGGGGTGGAGCGGGCAGCGAAAGTGATCGTGACGGTGGTGCCGGCCTCTGAGGCGCCGGTGACGGGAGAGGGCGCTCCGGGACACGCCCCACCGGTCATCTGGATGCCGTCTCCGCCGGTTTGCGGGTACGTTTGTGAGGTATCAACCGGGAAGTTGGTGATCTCCAGGCCGCGAATGGTGTCGTATGACCCCGAGAGCTGAATGCCGTTGGTCCCGGCGGCAGCCCCGGCGCCATCGATGCGAATGGCCAGGACGGCGTTGTCGCCGGAGCCGCCGATGATGGGATTGGTGTTCGCCGACGCGCCGCAGGCGCCTGTGCAGCCGCTGGGCGTTCCGGGAGCTGGATTGCCGCTGACCGAGCCGTACCCGTCGACTGTGGTGTTGCTGGCCGTGAGGGGCAGGCTGCCGTTGGTCCCGATGTCAATCGTGCAGACGAACACCGACCGGCCATTGATGGTGCCCGGGCTGCCGCAGCCGGCTGAACCCTGTGGAATGTCGAAGGTGATGGTATCGCAGCCGGGCACGGGCGAACCGGTCGGCACCTCGACCGTAGCGCAGTCCTGGTTGGCCTGCAGGATCGCGCAGCGCAGCGTGTAGCCTGCGCTCCCGCTGGTGGGACAGCTCGACAGGGTCGAAATCCCATCGCCGGCCGACGTCACGACCAGATTCTCGGGCGTATCCGCCGCGGGTAGTATACGGTCCGGCCGCAGCCTGTGCAGCGGCACACCGGGAAGGTACTCCGACTCCTTCAGGTGTGCTGAGTGGCGGGCCGTGACGCACCGCACCTCCTCTGTCGGCGTGGAAGCGGCGGCGAACACTGCCCGTTGATGGACCTCGTCATCCCAGGTCCTGGCCTGCGCGTGAACTAGCTCGACAAAATCCCTGCGCAGGTCACATCCCTGCTGAGGCGTGACCTTCGCTCTGATCGTCACGAGGTTGCCATCCGGCACACGTGACGTCCTCTTCCAGAGATTCCATAGTCTTCGGCTAGGCGTCGCGTGACCGCGCAGCAGACGCCCTAGCCTGGCCCCCATGGCCGGCGACGCGTGGGCGTAGGCCCGCTGCAGATCGAGAGCGTGAGACACCAGTCGTCCATTCGAGGCCAGGCTGACGGCGGACCGGGAGAGGCCGGTCCACGAGCGTAGCTTCTCGAGAGAACGAAGGCTCCGGACGCCCGAGCTGAGGTCGACGTGTCTCGACCGGGCAGCTGGCGCTCGGAGCGCCTTCGCACCCGCGGCTCCCATCGCGATCCGGCTCTGTATTGGAGCGGCGGATGCGGCGCCGCCAAGCGTGGACCCGGAAAGGCCGGCCAGGACGAGGACGGCGACTGAGACGATCTTCACGACGGCGTGAGGCTCAGGTATTGGCATACTCATTGGTTCATCTCCTGCTCTTCGGCTTGTCAGCCGGAAGGCTTTGCCTTCCAGGGGGACTACTCGCCACCACTGTAGCCGGCAGTTGTTCCGAAAATGTTCCCGTTTGTTCTGGCTTGTACGGGTGGGCTGTCGTTTGACCCTTCGGCTGTTAGCCTCAAGCGTCTCGTCCCTTCGTTAGAGTGGAGAGAATACTTCGACCGTCGATTTGTCGAGAGCGACGAGAATGGTTGGCGATGGCACGGCATGACGGGACACGACGAACCAGCTCTCCGCACGGCCCGTCTGCCGCTGCTCCGACTGTTGCCGATTCCCTTTACCGGCAGGGAGGTGCGATAAGGCGAGCTGGTACCCGAAAAATCGGGCCTCAGAGACGACGAGCAGAGCTGTCACGACATCTGCTTCGCGCGCGCGACTTCATCGACTCAAACTATGCGCAAGAGCTTTCGATCGCGGATATTGCTCGGGCGGCACATCTGTCAAGCGCGCATTTTGCGCGACAGTTTCGAGCTGCCTTCGGTGAAACCCCACACCAGTACCTCAGTAGCCGAAGACTGGAACGAGCTGCTTCGCTACTGCGCAACACGGATTACTCCGTGGCGTATATCTGCATGTCCGTTGGATTTGCCAGCGTGGGTTCATTCACATCGGCGTTCGGTCGCGCGTATCGGCTCACGCCCACCCGTTACCGAGCCCAGCATCTTCCCGCGCTTATCGCCCGCGTGATCCCACCGTGCGTGCTGCACGCCGTCGACCGGCCCCAATTGAGCAGGATGGAAGAAGACGCGACCCCAACCAGGCGGGTAGAACTGAATGTAACCCAATCTGGCAAAGGAGAACAAAATGACATTGCAGGTGAGTCACGCGACGTTGTGGGTGCGAGACCAGGACGAAGCGCTGGAATTCTTTCGAAAACTCGGCTTTGACGTCCGTGAAGACGTGAGAAATGGCGACTACCGCTGGCTTTCTGTTGCCTCGAAGGAACAACCCGAGATAGGCGTCGTGCTTGCGAAGCCCGGATTTCCAATGGATGACGCGACTGCGGAGCAGGTAGCAAATGCCGTTGCAAAGGGGATGCTGAGCAGCATTGTCTTCACGACCGACGACTGCTTTGCGGCGTATGAAGAGTTGAAGTCGAAAGGAATCGAGTTCACCCGTCCAGCCGAAAACCGCGGATACGGCATCGATGCTTCGTTTCGGGATCCGTCTGGAAACGAGTTCCGCATCCTGCAATCATCGCCACAACCCACGAGTGCTTGAGCTTGGAGTGCTGCGCCGTCGCCGGGATTATGCCCAAGGGCACGTAGGCCGGCATCATCCTGGCGACCGCCGCGTCGCTGGCCTTCATAACGCTTCGGCCCGCCCGAAGACCCGATAGATGCGGCGAATACCGCATTCCGATGCTAGACTCGTCGGATGACGAGGATGCCAACACGAGGCGACGATGTGATCCGCGTGCACGGCGCGCGCGAGAACAACCTTAAGGACGTAAGTGTCGAGATCCCGAAGCGCCGGCTGACGGTGTTCACCGGCGTCTCCGGCTCGGGCAAAAGCTCGCTGGTGTTCGACACCATAGCCGCGGAGTCGCAGCGCCTGATCAACGAGACCTACAGCGTCTTCGTGCAGGGATTCATGCCCACCCTCGCGCGCCCCGACGTCGACGTACTCGAAGGGCTGACGACCGCGATCATCGTCGACCAGCAGCGCATGGGTGCCGACCCTCGCTCCACGGTAGGCACGGCAACGGACGCCAACGCGATGCTGCGCATCCTCTTCAGCCGGCTTGGGCGGCCCCACATCGGCTCGCCCAACGCGTTCTCGTTCAACGTCCCTTCTGTCCAAGCGACCGGTACTATCACTGTCGGCGGCGATTCCGCCAAGGCCGTAACCTTCACTCGCGCCGGCGGCATGTGTCCGCGCTGCGAGGGCCGGGGCACGGTCTCCGATATCGACCTCACCCAGCTCTTCGACGACTCCAAGTCGCTCTCGGAGGGCGCGATCACCATTCCCGGTTACACGGGCGGCTGGAACTTCCGGCTCTACAGCGCGTCGGGCTTCTTCGATCCGAATAAGCCGATCCGCGACTTCACGGAGACCGAGCTGCACGACTTCCTCCACCGAGAGCCGACCAGGATGAAGATCGAGGGCATCAACATGACCTATGAGGGGCTGATCGTGCGGGTCCAGAGGTCGATGCTCTCCAAAGACAAGGAGGCCTTGCAGCCGCACATACGCGCATTCGTTGACCGGGCGGTTACCTTCATGGCCTGTCCCGAATGCGGGGGCACCCGGCTGAGCGAGGCGGCCCGATCGTCGCGGATCGCCGGGATCAACATCGCCGAAGCCTGCGCGATGCAGATCAGCGACCTGGCCGAATGGGTCCGGAGTCTCGACGAGCCGTCGGTGGCGCCGCTGCTCGCCACACTGCGGCAGGCTCTCGACGCCTTCGTGGAGATCGGTCTGGGCTACCTCTCGCTCGACCGGCCCTCAAGCACCCTGTCGGGCGGCGAGGCGCAGCGCGTCAAGATGATCCGCCAGCTCGGCTCCTCGCTTACCGACGTCACCTACGTCTTCGACGAGCCGACCGCCGGCCTGCACCCCCACGACATCGAGCGCATGAACGACCTGCTGCTGCGGCTGCGCGACAAGGGCAATACGGTGCTCGTCGTCGAGCACGAGCCCGAGACGATCGCGATCGCCGACCACGTCGTCGACCTCGGACCCGGCGCCGGCACTGCCGGCGGTGCCGTCTGCTTCGAGGGTACCGTCGACGGGCTGCGGATCGGTGGCACCATAACTGGTCGCCATCTGGACGACCGCGCAGGACTCAAGGAGACGGTACGAACGCCTACCGGCACTCTCCAGATCCGCGACGCGAGGACCCACAACCTACGCGACGTCGACGTCGATATCCCGCTCGGGGTGCTTGTCGTCGCCACCGGCGTCGCGGGGTCCGGCAAGAGCTCGCTCCTGTACGGGTCGATACCTGCCGGCGCCGGTGTGGTGTCGATCGACCAGGGCTCCATCCGCGGCTCGCGACGGAGCAACCCAGCCACCTACACCGGGCTGCTGGACCCGATCAGGACGGCGTTCGCCAGGGCCAACGGCGTGAAGCCTGCCCTGTTCAGCGCCGAACTCCGAGGGCGCCTGCCCCAACTGCAATGGCACGGGCGTCATCTACACCGACCTGGCGGTGATGGCCGGGGTCGCCACCACATGCGAGGAGTGCGAGGGGAAGCGGTTCCAGGCGTCGGTCCTCGAGTACCACCTGGGCGGCCGCGACATCAGCGAGGTGCTCGCGATGTCTGTGACTGAGGCCAAGGAGTTCTTCGGCGCCGGTGAGGCCCGAACGCCGGCCGCGCGCGCCATCCTCGACCGGCTCGACGACGTCGGGCTCGGGTACCTCAGCCTCGGTCAGCCGCTGACGACCCTGTCCGGCGGCGAGCGCCAGCGGCTCAAGTTGGCCGCTCGCCTGGCCGAAAAGGGCTCCGTCTACCTCCTCGACGAGCCGACCACCGGCCTCCACCTCGCCGACGTCGAGCAGCTGCTCGGCCTGCTCGATCGACTCGTCGACTCCGGCAAGTCGGTCATCGTGATCGAGCACCACCAGGCAGTGATGGCGCACGCCGACTGGATCATCGACCTCGGCCCCGGCGCCGGCCACGACGGCGGCCGGATCGTCTTCGAGGGCACACCCGCCGACCTCGTCGCCGCTCGCTCCACCCTCACCGGCAAGCACCTCGCGGCCTACGTGAGCGCCTGAGCGAAGCCCTCCCGGACAGACGAGATATTCCCTCATCGGTTCGACCCGTGCCGTTCAAATGGTAGCGAGGTCGGACAGGCGAGGCAACAGTCAAAACATCCCAGGCTATAGTCGACAAGTGCTCGGTCGGTGACAGTGCTATTCTGAACCGAACAATAAGTACCCGTGTGAGTTCGCCTACACAAGTGAAGCGCCTGAGGGGACCCTGGCTGGCCGAGATTGCCCTTGCATTGGCGCTGGCCTTGCCCCTAGCTCTCCTGGGGCGGAGTGTACGGCCTGCAGTCGCTTCTGATCGACCCTCGTTGAGCCGGTCCAACTGCACCGTCCAGGCCTCGGAAGACATCAAGCCAGGCTGCGTTCTCCCAGTCCGGTCTCCCGGCCAACCGATCGACCTATACGTGTCGCCGTCAGGTCGCGATGCCAACCCAGGCACGAGGGCCGCTCCGTTTCGAACGCTCGTACATGCCCAGCGCACGGTGAGAGCCATAAATGGAACTATGACGGCGGACATCACAGTGCACCTGGAGAGCGGCACGTACCGGCCCCGAAAACCTCTGGCCTTCGGACCGAAAGACTCAGGAGCCAACGGCTATAAGGTCGTGTGGACATCGGCCCCAGGAGCCCGTCCCGTGATCAGTGGCGCCAGACGTATCTCCGGTTGGAAGTTGAGCGACCCGTCCCGGAATATGTGGTCAGCTGCAGTCCCCGCTGGCCTTAAGACTCGGCAGATATATGTCAATGGAATGCGTGCATCGCTGGCTAGCGGCAGCGCTCCCACCACCCTTCGCTTGACTCCCTACGGCTATAAAGCATCCTCCCTGGTCATGGCTGCCTGGCGCAATCTCACCGGAGTTGAGTTTGGGTACGTCGCCCAGTGGGGCAAGATGTCGGAGCAACTATGCCCGATTGAAGCAATCAAGAGATACAAGATCTTTATGGCCGAACCCTGCTGGGACAATTCAACCAAGCGAGTGTGGGACTGGAACCTTGTCGGATGCTGCACGCTGTCCACTCCGGACTTCGTGGAGAACGCGTACGAGTTGCTGGATCGGCCCGGCGAGTTCTACCTGGATACCGCGGCCAACAGACTGTACTACATTCCCCGGCATGGCGAGAACATGCACGCGGCCGACGTGGAGGTTCCCGTACTCCAGCACCTGATCGACGCCTCGGGGACGCCGGATCATCCCATTCACAACCTGACGTTTTCGAATCTTCAGTTCTCCTTCGCTACCTGGCTCCAGCCCAGCACGGCTGAAGGATTCTCCGAGATGCAGGCGAACTATACCATCACCGGACCCAATGGATATGCGACCGAGGGATTGTGCCGCAATGCCCCTCATGGAACATGTCCCTACGGAGCGTGGACCAAAGAGCCCGGAAATATCCAGTTGAGCTACGATCGCAACATTGATTTCATGAACGACAGGTTTGTCCACCTGGGCGCTGCAGCACTCAATCTAGACAATGGCTCCCAAGATGACGTCGTTGAGGGCTCGGTGTTTACCGATATTTCGGGGAATGGCATCGAGATCGGCAACGTGAACAGGCCTGCAGCCACAGGGAGCTACCAGACAACGGCAATCACGGTGGCAGATAACCACTTATACGATCTACCCGTTGAGTACTACGGAGGGGTTGCGGTTCTTGTCGGATACGCGTCCGACTCCCTGATTACACACAACCAGATCGACCACACGTCGTACACCGCCATTTCAATGGGATGGGGAGGGTGGCTGGACAAACATGATCTTCCACCCGTGGCGAATTCCAGCCATGACAATGTCGTGTCTGATAATCTCATCTTCTCCTTCATGCAAGTCCTCAGTGACGGTGGAGGAGTGTACACCCAGGGAGCAACGGGTACGTCGCTAGCTGATGGGGAGCACGTCACCGGAAACGTGATTTACGACCAGCTCGACTTCGGTCGGGCCATCCAAAGCGACAACGGAGCTACGTTTGTAACCTACGCTGGTAACGTGCTGTACAACGACACGTATGACTGGGGCAGTCCCCGAATCGACTACACGAAGGACGACGCTAGCTACAATCCGCAGGTTGTACGCGACAACTACTGGCAGCAGGGTGACCCCGACTCCTTCGAGAAGCAGTTGGAGAGATCGGGCAACACGATCATCACAGGTCCGGAACAGGCTCCTGCGTCGATCCTAGCGAATGCTGGTATCGAGGCCCGCTCTCGCGATGTATTGTCGTGGCGTGCAGAAGGTGAAACTGTACCGACACCCCCACAGCTCGTAAAGAGTTTGTATGGGTTTGACGGAAAGGCCTATCTTACCTGGCACCCAAGTTTTGGCCAGAGGACCTCGCCGGTGACGTCGTATACGGTGACCCCCTGTCATCTCATTCAGCAATCGGATCCGCTGACCTGTACCCAGGCTGGAATCCGGCCTACTAAGGTCGCCTCCTCGACCTTCGCCCGGCTCGGGTACGCCGTCGTCTCGGGTCTTACTGACGGCCAGCGGTACTCATTTACCGTTACGGGCAATAGCGGAAGGGGCTCAAGCGCACCGTCCGTGCCGTCGGCACCCGTCCCCGTGGACCAGGCGGGTAAGCCTGATCTGCCGGGAGGTCCGCAACGGTTGGCTGTTAGGACGGGTCGGAACGTGGCGAGCTTGATATGGTACGCGCCTGCTGAGGCCACAGCCGCCCCCATACTGGCGTACGTAGTGACGGACTCGTCCGGGCGGAGATACACGTTTACCGGTCTCAGCGAGGTCCTCGAATCCAACAGGGGCAGCAGAATCCTCCGTGTATTCGGAGGTTTGGTGCCGGGCCGCTCCTACAGGTTCTCCGTTGCCGCGGTCACTCCTGCTGGAGTAGGCCCTGCAACCCGCTTCCCCGCCTTCAGAACCGGATAACCGCAAAACCCGGTCGCCGCGCGCCCTCGGGCTCCTTGGCCACGAACATACCACGAAAGCACGGTGCAGCCGCCTACTCAATGGTGAGCGATCGTCTGTCCTGTGATCACGCCCATACCCGTTTCTGGGTCCCACCCTCGTGTCGCGTGTACGCTATTCGCAGTTTGATCGTCGATGACGTCAGCCTCGAAGTCTTTTGTTGTTCCATCGACCTGCGCGTTACCCGTGACGTTTCGCACGTCACTGAGCAGTGCGGCCGAACGATACAGCAGAGGGTTTGCGAACCCAATTGCGGGACGGCGTACGGATTGCCGCGCTTGGTTCCACAAGGCCAGTTCCCCGGCGACGAACGGGGCGGCGAGACTCGTGCCGCCAATTTCGTAAAAGCCGGCGTCGATCCCGGTAATCGGCGGAAGGTAAATCTCAGCACCGAGATACTCGTCAGCTGGTCCGGCAATGTCCGATGTTGCGCGACGTGCGACATGATCCGGCCACGCAGCTGCGATGGCCTGCGGAACGATCCCGTGTTGGTACCAAGGTTGCGCGATGAACTTGCTGAGTCCGCCGCCGGCCGCGCCACCGCCATAGCTCTGCACGCGCCACCTCTTTGCACTCCTGTTGTAAGGGTAGGTAGCGTCACTCCACCCCGTACGGGCAACCAATTTGCCGTCAGACCCAATGAGTTCGCTGGTCCCACCTACAGCCGTTACCCACGCGTCACTGGCGGGATACTCCGCGCGAGGAGTTGACCCGTACTCCCAGCTGCCGTTATCACCGCTGGCGTACAACACCGACTTTCCGAGCAATGCCGCTTCCATCGACATCGCATTCCATGCATGAATGACTTCCCGTATGGTCCGCGACCAGGGCAGCTGGTTTGGTCCGTCCGGTCCAAAACTCCACGAATTCGTAATGATGTTCGCACCATCGACTGGGGACGTGATGGCTCGAGTATCCGCCTCGATCATCGCAACCATCGACGCATCGCGCCCACCGACGTACACGATGTTTGCGGCCGGTGCCACCGCGTGCGCCCACTGCACGTCAAGCTCTTGCTCGACCGCCCAATCGTCGTTTGCGAGAGTTCCTTGTGGCACGTCAGTGCGAAATTGGTCCGGTCGCAGTGAAGGAACGTCGACCATGCGCGCCATCTTGTTCGCGTCAGCCACGGCATGGGGCCAGTCGTACGCATCGACGACGGCGATTGTTTCGCCGGCACCCTGCGTGGCGAGTGCGCGTTGTGCCGAGAACGACTGCAATCCGTATGCGGTCTTTAGCTGGCTAGGTTGATACCCGCAGATTGCATTTGGCGGATGCAGATCCCGAAATGCCGGCAGGGTCGTAGCGACATACTGTCCGTAGTACGACGAGCACCGTAGCTGCATCGCGGCATCAGACGGATGCGCACTGCTTACGCCGGGAATTCGGGGGCCGAGTTTATAGAGCGGTGTGGCTACACCGAAAGGATGGGGATGTGCCCTTCGAGGGGCAACGCTCCCGATATAACCAACTTCCGCATCGTCGTCGATCGCTCCATCGGCGACCTTCGCGATCTGGCTCGGAATGCTGGCTCCAAACATCGCAAACACCGCCAGCGAATCCGCCACACCGGTAACGTACAAACGATCGGGAGCGATCGTGACGTTGGAGTATCCTTCGTGCCTGAGAAACGAGGCAACGGTCGTTGCCGCACTGACGCTTGGTTCAAAGTGAGCCGCGATAGCCCCCGGCGTCCAGTAGTGGCCATACTGAGCGCTGCTGGGATCGGAAACTGCGCGAGCAGCCTGGGCTTCTAACGAGGCGTTCGGCTGCTTCAGCCACACCATCAAGGTATCCGGTTCGCCTTGGGCGAGCGCGCCCACAGGGGCGATTGTGGCCGTGCAGATGACCGCGCACATGAGGGAGCAGCAGAGCGCAGCTCTGCCCCGAATTGGCGCGTGACGACAAGCTGGCAGCACCGACGTTCGACGAACAATCTGGAGCGATGCACCGCCAAGCCGGCGAACCATCTCTTCCATGTTTTACCTCATCGACGGGCAAGAAGCCTTCTTTTAGCGAGATACGATGTCGATTAGCGGAGAAAGCGACTGCCTGCCCGAACGTCGTTAGTGCTGAAAGCCAACCGTCAACCTACCTTTAGCGAAGTCGATGCGTTGAGATAGTTTCCCTTTGACGCAACCACTTTGAACTGCCCGCTGTTCGCTCCCTTCGGAAATTGAAAAGTAACTTGTCCCTTCTTGTCGGTCGTGCCCTTCTTGCCATGCACGGTGACGGTCGCTCCCTGAACGGCGTCGCCCACATCCGACACCCGGTACGTGACTTTGCCGCCTTTCTTGTGGCTGATGAAGCCACTGCTGCCCGCAACCTGGAGCGGGACCAGCGACTGCGTGGCGTAGGCTTGGTTCTGGTAAGTGGTACCCGACAAGACGCCGTAGCATCCAATGACCACATCGAGCCGCTGTTGAGAACCGTGGCTAATCCCCACCGTGGCGTTGCCGTCGCTTTGACAGCCCCGCGGCGCAGCGTGCGTCTCGACGGGGCCGAACCTGCTCCCCGCCTCGTTCGTTCGTACCACGCGAACCGTCCCCTTCTGCGCACTCCACCATGCAATCCACAGACGCCCGGATGGCCCTGCTGACATCGCGACACTGGTCGGAAGCGATGCTCCCGGGACAGAGACTGCATACTTCGCCCCGTACCGCCAGAGCTTCACCTGAGTACATGGCCAGACGTCGTTGCAATAGGCGACGTAGACGCCGCCCCTGCCGTCGGGGCTCGCGATTGCGCGAGGCTGAGGCTCATGAGCCACCAGGTTTGTGCCCGTGCTTGGAGCGCGCTTTGGCGAAGATTTCTTGCTCAAATCGGCAACATACAGTCCGTCTTTGGACGGCGGGTTCGAGAAGGAACGATCCCAAACCGCGTAGACGTGCTGGCTACGATTGTCTGTCGTCTCACCCACCGCCCCCTGGTTCCCCTGGTTCACTGCTATGAGTTGGTCCGGAGTTGCGGCCGGAATGGAAGGCGATGGCCCGATTCTGAACCTGATACCTCCCCACGCCCATGCCGCCGCGAGTGTCCCATTCGCCGTCACCGTGGCCCCCAGGTGATCCGTCTGAATGCAGTTCTGTGAAAGAGACCAAGTCTGCAGCTTCCATCCTCCCCCGGTGAATAGGTCGCCGACGATGCACCCATCGTTGTACGGGCTCGCGTCTCCCTTGCTCCCTCCAAAGATAAGCAGAGGCTTCCCCTTCTGCATAACAAGGACCGGATACTGCGCAAGTCCTTTCCAATCATGGCCTCCAAACACATCCTTCGGAGCTTGTGGCCATGCCGCCGCTCGGCTTCAGCTCAGCCCATTCGTAGTGCTGTGTGGCATGCGCAGTCGCCGACCACACCACCAGGTCGTTGCCGTTCGGTAGATGAGCGAATGTGGCCCAGTTACCGCCCTGACTGAGGCCGAGCCGCGTCCACCCGCCTCCAGGCGAGACCGCATGGGCCCGCACGCCGGGAAAAGCCGTCGTCCGTGCCTGGACCGGGGCTGCCAGGACAAGCGTAGCTGCGGCGACCGTCAGGATAAACGCCGCCATGGCAGCGTTTCTCGTGTTCGTTTTCTTGCACGAATGATGTCGAGCGATCACGACTCGAGCCTCCAGTTTGGGAACCGTTTGTCCTGTCCAATGTGTTGCTGAATACCCCTATGGTAGACGATTCACCACACGTGACAAAGGAGTGGCGATACCGGCCCTCACCCCCGGGATCTCAACTCATCCGGTGCTACGCAGAGCCTTATCCCTAACCAAAAACGCACGAATGTTGTCTTCTCGACTACGCGACGTCAAGCCAAACGTGTATGTTGAGGTACTGGATGTGCATCTTGCCCGCACAGAGTGACTGGGGGACAGTCATGAGACTCCATCGAGCTTCCGGTAATCAATCGTCTATGCGGGCCGGCCATTCGCACCACCGTCGCGGCGACCAAGAAGCAAAGCCGGCTCCACCCACCGCGTCACCTGGCCTGCCTGGATTCTCGACGATTGTCCGCTGCCGGGTTCGCAGATCGGTAATGACGAGCTCCCCACGCCCTCCCCCGCCCCCGCCGCAATAACTGAGATATTCGAATCGAGTATCGAAGGCTCGAAGAATAGAGAGTCTCTCTTGGGGAAGGGAGATAAGCATGTATCTACTGCTTGCAGCGAGCAGTCTACCGAGGCATCGTGAGCGACAAGACGCTTAACACGCGTCTATTCGCCTGCGCTTCGTACGACCAGTCAACCACCATTCAGGAGGCTAACTACGAATGAGACATATGAATGCAAAGAAACCCGTGACGCGAACACTGGGCCGGGAGGGGAGAAAGGGACTCAAATCCCTGATTGTCACCGCCGCGTTCGCGCTTGCTTGGGTGGCTTCCACTGGCGGAGTCGTTTCCGCGGCGTCACCCGCCGGCATCGCCCACCATGCTGTAACAACCATTCCGGCATCTCCAGCCCATCCGTCGGGACAGCCTGACTTCGGCCCCAATGTATACGTATTCAACCCAACCATGCCTCAGAGCGACATCCAGGCCACCGTCAACGCGATCGCCAATCAGCAGATTTCCAATCAGTTTGGTTCGCAGCGGTACGCGCTGCTTTTCGAGCCGGGCACGTACGGCTCCGTTAGCAACCCGCTGACATTTCAGGTGGGTTACTACACCGAGGTGGCCGGGCTGGGCAGCTCGCCCACGGACGTGACCATCAACGGCACGATCGACGTATACAACCAGTGCTTTGCGGCGAACAACTGCATCGCGCTTGACAATTTCTGGCGGTCACTGTCGAACCTGACTATTAATGTCACGGGTCAAACCGGCTGCCACTCGGGCACGGATTTCTGGGCCGTTTCCCAGGCTGCGCCGATGAGACGGGTCAACCTCACCGGAGGCAATCTCTCGCTGATGGACTACTGTTCGGCCGGCCCGCAGTATGCCAGTGGCGGCTTTATCGCCGATTCTGCATTCTCGGGCGGCACGGTCATCAACGGCTCGCAGCAGCAGTTCATTGTTCGCAACAGCAGCCTGGACGGATGGTCAAACGGCGTATGGAACCAGGTTTTCGCCGGTGACCTAGGAGCTCCCCCGCAATCATTCCCCAGTAAACCCTATACGACACTGGCAACGAGCCCCGTGACTCGCGAGAGACCTTTCCTTTATTTGGACAGCAGGGGCAAGTACAACGTTTTCGTTCCGGCGGTGCAGCACAACTCGTCGGGCACCACCTGGGGCGGTGGCCCAACGGCGGGGGCGTCCATCCCGATCGGAGACTTCTACATCGCCCAGCCGGGGGACCCGGTTGGCAAGATCAATGCGGCTCTCAAGCAAGGGGAGAATCTCATCCTGACCCCGGGCGTGTACGACGTCAAGAAGAGCCTCGAGGTAACCCGACCGGGTACGGTCGTTCTGGGTCTCGGTTTCCCCACCCTAGTTCCCGAGAAGGGGAACGTAACGATGAAGGTGGCTGACGCGTCGGGAGTGGACCTCGCGGGAATGATCTTCGACGCGGGCGACCAGAATTCTCCCGCTCTGCTCGAGTTCGGTGCGGGCCGGGGCGAGCCTGACCACCATGGCCGGCATTCTTTACATTCTTTCAGCGCCCAGCGTCACGATCATATGAATGCCGATCCACCAGCCATCCAGGACGTGTTCTTCCGCATCGGAGGCGCGACGCCCGGGAAGGCGACCAATAGCCTGCTGCTCAATGGGGATAACACGATCGTCGACGACGTGTGGGCTTGGCGGGCCGATCACGGCAATGGCGTGGGCTGGAACCAGAACACCGCCGACACCGGGGTGATTGTCAACGGCAACAATGTCACGGCCTACGGTTTGTTCGTCGAGCACTATCAGAAGTACCAGACGATCTGGAACGGCCAGGGCGGTACCGACATCTTCTATCAGAGCGAGATGCCGTATGATCCACCAAGTCAGGCGGCGTGGATGGCCGGCAGCACCACCTTGGGATATCCCTCCTTCGCCGTTTCACCGCGAGTCAAGACATTTCAGGGCTATGGCATGGGCGTCTACTGCTTCTTCGACCAAGAGATACCAATCCATGCCTCGACAGCAATTCAGGTCCCCGTGACGACAGGGGTCCAGCTCCACGACCTGCTCACCGTATTCCTGAACGGCTCCGGCGGCATCGATCACGTAGTCAATAATACTGGTGCCCCCGTCTTCCAAGGACAAGGCGGCCCCAGCAACGTAGTGAGCTACCCATAACCCGCTAACCTAAAGATCCACTACCTGAAATCAAGGTCGAGCCTCGCCTGCCTCCGTAGGCGAGGCTCGACCATCCACTTGGCTCTCAAATGCCCCAGCTCGCGCTAGGCTGACCAGGCTTCTCTCGCTGGACTGCCCCGACCTCTCGCGCCTGATCTGACCTGCCCTCTCGCGCTGGACTGACCAGGCCGCCTGGTCTGGACCGACCCAGCCTCTCGACGCCGGCCCGCCACGGCCCCTCGCGCTGGACTGCCTCGGCCCTCGCGCTGGGACTGACCCAGCCTCCTGGGCTGGACCGACCCAGCCTCTCGTGCTGGACTAACCGGGCCCCTCTCGCGGGACTGACCTGGCCCCTCGCGCCAGGCCCACTTCCCTGGTTAGACCGGCCGTCCCAAGGCAGGACAACTGGTGCCGTGCCGCGATACCGCCGAGCGATGTCTAGTGACCCGCCTCGTGCTGGGCGCGCTCCCCGAAAGTCTGGCATTCCACGTTAGGGCGACCGCGTACGGCCGCCGACACATCATCAGCCATCCACGTCCTAAGTCCACCATCGACTGCTTACCGGCTATCGTGTACCGTCCACGGTTGTCCGCTACCGTTTACCGTTTACCGTGAACTGTTTACCCTCGACCGTCCACGGCCAGCCGCTACCATCTACTGCCTACCGACACCCTCTACCCTCCGCTGTCCACGGTCAGCCACTACCGTTTACCGTGAACCGTTTACCCTCGACCGTCCACGGCCAGCCGCTACCATCTACTGCTTACCAACCACCCGCTACCGGCCGCTGTCCACGGTCAGCCACTACCGTTTACCGTGAACCGTTTACCCTCGACCGTCCACGGCCAGCCGCTACCATCTACTGCTTACCAACCGCCCGCTACCGGCCACTTTCACGGTCAGCCACTACCGTCTACCGTTTACCGCTCCTACCGCCTACCGCCTCCCGCCACCGCCCTCCGCGGCCAGCAACCGGCATCTCTCCACCGGCAGATGAACCGCGACCTCGCCCCCCTCCGCCACCGGTATCCGGCTACCGCTGAGTATGCTGACCCTCGTATCATCCGGCAGAGCACAGACGTGCTGCCAGCGGCCGCCGAGGAAACCGGACCGTATCAACGTTGCCGGCATCGTGTTCGGCTTGCCGTTCATCGACCCCGCGCTGGCCTCTACTGATTCCGGCCGTACGCACAAAGCCCCCCGGGTCTCCACCGTCTCCGTTGACTCCCCAGTCAGCCAACTCCCTGCAACCGTGATGCCGGTGACGCCATCACGCACCTCGACGGGCCCCTCGAGCACATTGGTCGCCCCGAGGAATGTTGCCACGAATAAGCTTGCCGGGTTGTTGTACAGCTCGAGGGGAGTGCCGATTTGCTCCACCCTTCCGTCTCGTAGCACGACAATGACATCGGACATTTCCAGCGCCTCGGTCTGATCGTGAGTCACGTAAACCGTTGTCACTCCGACCTTGCGCAGCAGGACTACCAGCTCGCCGCGCAGCGATTCGCGAAGCTGGGTATCCAGACTCGACAGCGGCTCGTCGAGAAGCAATAGTCGCGGATCCGTCGCCAGCGCTCGCGCCAGCGCGACCCGCTGCTGCTGGCCACCTGATAGCTGAAAGGGATAGCGGTCCTTCATCTCCGAGACGCACGAGCTCCAGCATCTCATGAATCCGGCCGGCCATCTGGGACCGGGGCCACTTCTTGAGCTTGAGCCCGAAGGCGATGTTCTTGCTGACAGACATATGGGGCCAGAGCGCGTAGTCCTGAAACACCATGCCGATTCGGCGCTTCTCGGGAGGAAGATCTCTCTTCGGACCGTAAACCTCCTCATCGCCGATCCGAATCGTCCCCGCCTCCGGCCCTTGCTGGAATCGCAACCAGTGGCGTCGTTTTGTCCACCACCCGCGAGGCGGCGGACCGCGACTATCAGATCACTGTTCTTTCCGACGGATGCTTGGATCTAGACGAGGAAGTGCACCGCGTGCTGACGGAAAAGGTCTTCCCGCGTCAGGCGGAGGTTGTCCGGATCGAGGAGTGGGCCTCGTCCCTAAAAAATCGATGAGCCGCGGAGCCTTCCCACTGTGCTACGATAATCACCAGAATCGTGCAGAGGGACCCCATGAAATCATTCGTGCGCCTCGCGGCTCTCGTAGCTTTGGTCCTTGTGGCCGCTTCGGCGCTTGGTCCCGAATCAGGAGCTGCGGCGACCGAGTTCATGGGCCGAATTGGGCCGATGACCAGCGGACATGGGGCCGTCTGGACGATACAGCCGAGCCCGAACCCGTTGGTGGCAAACAACAACGCTTAGCTCAACGCCATCTCCTGCGCGACTGCGGCCTCGTGTACCGCGGTCGGTGAGAACCTTTCCAACATCGGAGCGCAGGGACTCGTCGAGCATTGGAACGGCAAGGCATGGGCCATCCAGTCCAGCCCGGCGCCGTCGGGCACGACGTCTGCGGTCCTTAACGGCGTGTCGTGTGTCTCGGCAAGTTTCTGCCTCGCCGTAGGAAGGTTTATGCCTCCTTCATCCGCCACGGGGGCCAACGTGGTGTTGGCTGAAATGTGGAACGGGAGCAGCTGGAAAGTCCAGCAAATTCCAAACCCTGCGCAGTCGGCCGGGGGTGCCCAGCTCAATGGAGTCTCATGCACCAGCCCCACCGCCTGCGTCGCGGTCGGAGAGGCGACCAATGCCACCGGCGCCACTTCGGCGGCGGCCGAAAGATGGGACGGGAGAGCCTGGAAACTCACCGCCTTTCCGACTCCAGCCAGTGCCATCACCGACAGCTTGGCAGCCGTTTCATGCCGCTCCGCGGTCTGCATCGCCGTGGGGTCGTCGAGAAGCAGCACTGTCACAGCTCCGCTCTCAGGCGTCTGGAACGGGTCGCGCTGGAGCCTTCCAGCCGTGAAGGTTCCGAGGGGTGCGGCGAGTGGAACCCTGAACGGGGTGTCGTGCACCTCGCCAACCGCCTGTTCGGTGGTCGGCGACTACGTTACGAGTGCCTTCAAGACGCTGACTCTTGCGCTGAGCTGGAACGGCAGGGCTTGGACGACCCTCTCGACGCCCGACCCCGCAGGAACGTCAACCGCTCAGCTCGCAGCCGTCTCCTGCAGCTCGACGCACGAGTGCGTGGCGTCTGGCAGCTACAACAGCAAGTCCGGCTCCTCCCTTACCCTGGCTGAGGTATTGAGCCAGGGCGCGTGGAAGATCGTCGCCTCCGCCAATCCGAAGGGCTTTTTTAGCTACTTCACCGGCATTTCCTGCTCCATCAGTTCCTGCGAAGCGGTCGGCCCGTGGCGCGACGGATCGGGCAATCTGGCGTTTGTCGAGTCTTGGAACGGACGCTCCTGGAAGACCCAAGTGACCCCGCCTCAGGAGGCTGCGGGCAACCTCGCCTCGGTGTCGTGCCCCTCTACGCAGGCGTGCTCTGCAGTGGGCACATACGCCCGACTTGGGCAGTTCGGCGCCGATGGGCAGCTTCCCGTAGACCTCACACTAGTAGAGACCTGGAGCGGCAAGGCCTGGGTCGTGCAAAAGACGCCCAATCCGACCGGCTCTGTGAGTAGCGTGTTTCTCGGCGTCTCATGTGCTGCCGCCCGTGACTGCGTCGCCGTAGGCCTGTATTTGCCCAATCGGTTCAGTCAAACAGCCCTTGGCGAGATAGAGAGGGCCGGTAGCTGGAAATTGGAGACCATTCCCATTCCCGTCGGCACCAGGTCAAGCAATCTCTTTGGCGTCTCGTGCACTTCCCCATCGGCCTGCACCGCTGTCGGCTCGTACTTCAACAGCACTTCGCTCCAGGAGGGATTGGCCGTTCGATGGAACGGATCCTCCTGGGTCAGCGAGAAGCTCCCGTCTGGTACCGGAAAACTCTCGGCCGTCTCGTGCGTCTCGGCCAGGGAATGCACCGCTGTCGGCACGTACCAGAATCAGATGGCAGCTGAGTCATGGAACGGCTCGACCTGGAAGGTCAAAATCCTGCTAAGACCGGCTGCGGTCGTCAACGGCAGCCAGGTGCTGGGGATATCTTGCACATCCGGCTCTGCCTGTGAAGCGGTCGGCGATTACCGCAACCGGCTGGGGACGCCATCTCCGATAGCCGAGTCTTGGAACGGCCGGGCGTGGAGGCTGCAGAATGTCCCGTCACCACCCGTCGCTCCAGGGGGAGGCGACTTGGTCAGCGTCTCCTGTACGAGCGCATCCATGTGCCGTGCCGGGGGTTCGTACAGCACAACGAATCTCCAGGCCACGCTGGCAGAATTCTGGAATGGCTCCTCATGGACGGTGCAAAAGACCGTGAACCCGTCCACGTTTCAACAGCTGCTTGGAATCTCTTGCCGAACAGCCTCCTGGTGCGAGACGGTCGGCACCCACGCCGCCTCCCCCGGCACCTCACGCACTCAGATCGAGGCCACTCGCTAACCGACGTCGCGCGGCTCGGGTGGAAGCACGACTTTGATGAAGCCAGAACGATGTCTCAAATTAGCAGCGGGTTTCACGTTCGTCGCCACCACTTACCGTCTACGTTTACCGTCTACCGTTTACCGCATACCGTCTACCGTCTACCGCTCACCGTCTACCGTTTGCCGCCCACCACCTACCCACTACAGCCGATATCCCCTTCACAGCTCCCCATCCTCGATCATCTCGTGCTTGACCCGGATTGGCTGAAGTCGCCCTGCTTGCTGCCCATAGACATTTACTCGGTAGGGCAGCGCGGCTTCCCAGCTTGGAACATTGCTCGCTGGGCTCCCTTCAAGCGCCACCACGATTACGTTCGTCAGCGACGAAGACATGCGGTATCGCAACCTGGAATCGCGTTGGCTGGAGTTCCTCGTCGAAATGGCACGCCAGAGTGCGAGACCCCGTTGTAGATGCGCGGTCGACCCGTAAAGGCCCACCGGGACCATCCCAATTGCGCGACCCCGAGCCCGCGGACGCCACAGCTCCGCGTAATCCGACAGACCGTCTTCGATCCCCGGGATGTCTTCGGATGCCTGCCCGTCACTGCCAAAATGTCGGAATGAAGTTCCCGGGGTTCGTCTTGAGATGCCAACCACACAGATGAACGGCACTCCAGCCTCACTCCCTCTCAGTCCATGGAGGAGCCCGTCCACAGGCTCTCTGTTCTGAAACTCTCGAGCCAGATCGCGGGTAACTTGCTCCGTTAAGAAGAGGATCGACGAAGAGCCGCTCTCATGCGTCTTCCGTCTTACCACGGTGATAAACTGCTGCGCTCGACTGAACTTGATCGCGTCTATCTCGGAGTCGGATCGATCGGCTTGTTTACGGCTGCCTTCCGTAACTCCAATTTCGGTGTTGCCCTCATCACTCACTACAGAACTTTCCGGTCTTGACTGCACCAGATGTATGTTGCCGGGTGGGAGTCTTTCCGGCTTGTGGTCTGCGCCCCAAGCGAAGAACCCGATCCATGGCTCGGTTGGGTCGACCTGTTCTGGAATTGCCACGGTCGGATCCACCATAATCGCGATTTGGTATTCTCTCCGGATAGAAATCCGTGAAGTATCTGACGTCACTAGCGGATTGAAAGGCGCTCAGATTGGGGCGAGAGCGGTAGTAACCCACGCCGATGACGCCGCTTGCAGGGCGTCTCGCGGCCAGGTGGTTTCCGCCTCCAGCGCCGGTTTCCACATCGCTGGGCGACCCGGCAACCACGGGGGAGGCAATTTCCTCGATGTATGTGACCTGCTGTCCGGTCCTGATGTCCTCAAAGGGTACGCCCGAGATGTACCCCGTGACTTCGTCGGGAAGCGCGTCGGCCGCATGCTGGTACAGTCTCGCCACCGCTTCGGGACGAATCAACACGACCGGCAAGTCAAAGCGCTCTGGCGATACTCTAAGCACCATCGGCCTCGGGGTGACGTAGCGAGAAACTTTGCCAACGTTCACGCCTATCGCAAAGACCTCCCGCGAGCCCTACAGATAAGGTAGTGAGGTCGACCTAACCTGATCGACGGCGTCGCGAATTGCGGCCGGGTTGCGCCGGGATTGGTCAAGAGGGTAGTGCTTCAGTGTTTGGGGGTAGGATTGGTTGGTCAGAGCCTCGCTGGATTCAGTCGATTGTAGCCGCATGACATCTAAGCTCACCATAGCCGAGATAGAAGGCGTGTTTCGTCGCTATGTGCACAAAGCTCGGCTCGTCGCGCGTGAACCGTCTACCAGCTGCTATCCACCGTGAACCGTGAACCGTGACCGTCTACTGTCTACTGTCTACTGTCTACCGTCTACCGTCCACTGTCTACCGTCTACCGTGAACCGTCTACCGCCCACCGTGAACTGTGAACCGTCTACCGCCCACCGTCCACCGTCCACCGTCCTGATGCTGGCGACGCTGACCAATCGTCGTGACTTCGACGATGAGTGGCTGCTGGAGCGCAAGCTCGACGGCGAGCGCTGCGTGGCGCGCAAGGACGGAGAAGACGTGCTCCTGGCGTCCCGCACGGGCAAGGATCTCACGGGTACCTACCCCGAGGTCCGCGCGGCGGTGGCCTCACAGCAACCCCGCACGCTCGTGCTCGACGGTGAGGTAGTCGCGTACGACGGCGAGCAGACATCGTTCAGCCGGCTCCAACAGCGCCTTGGAGTCACCAATCCATCTGCATCGCTGCTGGCTAGGTATCCGGTCGTATACTGTGTCTTCGACATCCTGGAGATCGACGGCGAGGATCTCACGGCCCGCCCACTCGTCGAACGCCGCTCTATTCTGGAGCGAGCAGTCCACCCGACGGCGGCAATACAGGTCACCGAGGCCTGGCGTGACGACTCTCGGCGCCTGTTTGACCACGCTTGCCGCTCTGGATGGGAAGGGCTAATCGCCAAACGAGCCGACGCGCCATACGTGGCCGGCCGGTCCAGGTATTGGCTGAAGCTGAAATGCTCGTGGGAACAGGAGTTCGTAATCGCCGGCTACACCGATCCCGCCGGCAGCCGTACCGACTTCGGGGCTCTACTTGTTGCATATTACGAGAGCGGTCGACTGCGCTACGCCGGCAAGGTCGGCACCGGCTTTACCGCGGAGACACTCCACGACCTCGGGGCCCGGCTTCGCGCCCTGGAGACACCCGAGTCTCCCTTCGCCGATACCCAAAATCTCCCGCGTGGTGCTCACTGGACCCGGCCCGAGCTCGTTGCTCAGATAGCCTTTGCCGAGTGGACCAAGGACGGCCGCCTGCGACAGCCCCGCTTCCTCGGCCTCAGGGACGACAAGCGGCCGGAAGAAGTCGTCCGCGAGCAGCCACAGTGAGGGAGACTGAACCGCGTTGTTCTGTGGTTAGATTGGAGAGTGGGGAATGCTGACGGCTCGAGTTTGCTCACGACGTCAGAGGCCCGCGGTCGATCTGCTGCGTCCGCAACCCTCTTCATCCAGCCATTTTGCTAATCATTTCGGCCGCACACATACGAGTCGCTGGAACTGATACAACTTTCCTGCCCGTGCGCTTGCGGTCGCTGGAACTGACAACTGATAACTGATAACTGACAACTTCCTACTGACAACTTCGACAACTTCCTAAGGAGGAGACATGACTCAAGACCATCTGGACCGAATCGCAAAGCTGCTCTACCGAATTAGCGACCGCGACGAGCGAGACGAGGTAACCCGCGAAGTCGCGAAGGTCTTGCAGGAAGAAGATAGTTCATTTGACGAGAAGCGCTTCTACCATCTGGCCAATGTGGAGTACGTGAAGCAAAGCTAGGGCATCTTCGCAGCAGTATCGCTTAGGGCTAAGCGGGTTCGTCAAACTGCAGGCAGACCGCGCCCCGCAGGTCGAGCCAGTAGCGTCCCCCTCCGTGAACGGCACGGATGAGTACTGTGTCGCAGTGCACGCACCGCACCACGATACCGGGGCCATCCATATAGGTCAGATGCGAACCCACGCGATCCATTGAACGGCAGCCGCTGCACATCGTCCATACCATCGTCATATCAAAAGGAAAGATCTCGCCGAGTAGTCCGGCCGCTGCATTCCCGTCTAGGCGCCGGTCGCTCGCATCCTCCAACCTCGATTCCATGCCTACCCTCCTGTCGGCCCGAACCGCTCTGTCCGCACGCGCGCCGCATCGTATCCAAGTTCCGTCAGGCCTGTTGCCGCTACTTCGACGAACGGCGTTGGGCCACAGATAAAGGCGAGGGGATGCTCATCGGGCGGCCATATCACCTCCTCGAGTAACGAGCCATCGATGCGCCTGCCTAAACCCGGTCCATCCTGGCGGCTGCACGCGCGTATACGTGTAGGTCACTTCGATATCCGGGTAGTCGGCGGCGAAACGTTCGAGCTCCGCCCGGTAGATCACCTCGTCTGCAGACCGAGTCGAGTAGAGCAGTCGCACCGGAACGTCACTCTTCACGGCGACGCGGTGACGGATCATTGCCATCAAGGGCGCGATCCCGGACCCGCCCGCCAGCAGCAAGAGGGGTCCTCCTTGCCGCGCCTCCCATACGAAGTAGCCGCCGACTGGCCCCCGGAACTCGAGTGGATCGCCCGCACGCACCTCCTCGACCAGATACGGAGACACTTCGCCGTTCGGCAGCTCTTCAACGGTGATGACGAGTCGTGGGTCCTCCGGCGGTGACGCGATCGAGTAGCTGCGCGTCGCCTGGTAGTTGTCTTCGGCAGTCAGCCGTACGTCGATGTGCTGCCCGGCGCGGTGTCCCATCCAATCTGGTACGGTAATAGCCAGGCTCTTCACCCGCGGAGTCTCCGGGATCGCCTCGACCACGGTGCCGACATGCCAGGTTAGTCGCCCCAGTATCGCTGTTCTTTCCATGGATCACCGTAGTCGTGGTAGCCGAGTGTTTCCCAGAATCCGCGCTCATCGTGGTCGAGGAGCCGGAGCCCTCGGACCCACTTCGCGCTCTTCCAGAAGTAGAGATGAGGCACCAGCAAGCGGGCCGGACCCCCGTGCTCCGACGGAAGAGGAGCACCGTCAAGGGAGTAGGCGACCCATGCCTTGCCGCCGGTTACATCTGCGAGCGGTAGATTCGTGGTATACCCGCCATCGCAGAACGCCAGGATGTAGGTGGCCGGCGTGTCCACATCCTTCATCAGCGTGTCGATCGAGACTCCTGTCCACCGCGTATCGAACTTCGACCATCGGGTCACGCAGTGAATGTCCTTGGTGACGGTCTCGCTTGGCAAGGCGACGAACTCGTCCCAGGTCCATCGTTTTGGCGTGTCGATCTCGCCCTCGATGGAAAAGCTCCATTGGTCCTTTGGCGTGTGGGGCGTGGGTCCAGCGGATAGTACGGGGAAGTCGCCGACGAGATATTGACCGGGCGGTAGCCGATCGGCCTCCGCCTGCTCGCTGCGCCGGCCGTGGAAACCTCGTGAGATGATGTTCCTCATAGGCGTATCTCCACCTCGTCGTGTGTGCTGGGCTAACGCTGTATCTTCGCGGTGCCGACCTCCGCTATGGTTCAGGTGAACGCGGTTCTCCTATTCGATTATCGCCCTCGAGCTGAGCCGCTTGGGCGGCGATCCATGGGCTCAGAGTATCACGATCAGCCGCTGGCCGGCCTGGCTCACACTAATTTACTGGCCGGGGATCGCAGCCAGCACTATAGAAGCTTCTAGTTCTGGTCATTGTTGCCTAATGCATGCGCCAGGCTTGTGTCTCGGTGCCTCATCCCGATTGGCAGACAAGCTGCCCGCGAGAACATCGTCCTTAAAGCGTCGCTTCCTTTAAAGATTGAGGCTGATACTGTCGCTCGAGCATGTCCCTGGCCACGTCTCTCGCCGCCTTCCGTGCCTTCCGCAGCCGGGATGGATCGTAGGGAACCCGGTCCGAAGACCACGGAGCAGGCGGGGCCACCACCAGCACAGTGAGCGCCACCAGCGGAACATCGTAATTGACTCGCCAGCCCGCGAAGTCTCGCCACGCCTGGTCTCGATCCGCCTTTAAGGGAACTCCTTTCGCCGCCAGCCCGTCGTATACCGCGTCATACTCCGATCTGGACACCGATATTGGGTCTGTAGGCGACGGCTCCGGGTCGAACGGAATGTCGAAGACTCCCGCGATCCTCTGCAGGCAAAGATACCCGGCTCGCATACACAGCTCTGCCCGTGGGTCTCGCGGCCTATCGAGCGTCGAGGCGACGATCGCCGCCGAGTCTAGTACCGCCCCGGCCGCGGTTATCCAGGATCGGTTAGGCTGCGGCGAACGGTAGAGGACCAATGGCTGGAGCGCCGTGTGGCTCTCCTCCACCACCTCGAACCACGCTTGCCACTCCTCCCAGATCTCACGGATCTCGTCCATGCCCCGTATCGTGTAGTAGCGGACGATCATCTTGTACGGTGTCGGCGGCGATCCCGCCCGCGTCTCCAATCCCGTAACCGCCGCCTCTCGCTGCGAGAACGCACTGTACATTGTCGGCAGGTACGCGACGAGTACTGCCGCCAGCAGCACGCTGAGCGCCGTTTCCGAGAAGGCGAAGAACGGCCCCCCCGGAAGAGACCCGACATCCGAGGCGAGTGAAAGCAAAGAGAGCCTGCTCGTCGTGAATGCGTCATTCCAGGAGGAGCCGCTAAGCGCCCAGTATATTCCCGAATATCCAAGTAGGAGGCTCGCCAGCCATACGACCGGCAGCGTCAACAGCGTTACCGGCGCGAAATAGGCCAACGCCCCCTCACGTGACCGCTTGCTGCGTCCCCACAACCCAATGCCAAACAGGTTTCGCATGACCGAGAAGACCAGCAGGGTCAACCGGTCGGTTGCTCCTCGCGGCACGACAAAAGTCCTGATGGCTGAAAAAGCTGCGTTGAGAATCACCAGCGCGCCGAGTACAAACACGAGGACTCGTGCTAGGATCACTGGTCGGCTGCCGCGATGATTTGAGTGCGCAACTTCCGCCCTACCCTATCTGAGACTCGGGTCGGTCCCGCCCCGAAACAGGTGAACTGCCTCCCAGCAATACCGGGCAGCCACCGAACGGTAAGGGCGAAACCGATCGCCCAGTGGTCTCAGCTCCGCTGCAGTGGGCGCTCTCTCGAGGCCCCAGGCCAGCCCATATCCCTGTCGCACCCCGAGGTCGTCGACTGGCCAGACATCCAGTCTCCGTAACTCGAACATCAGGTACATCTCAGCCGTCCACCTTCCGATTCCCCGCACCGCGACTAGCCGCGCAATAACCTCATCATCGCTTTGTTGGGACAGACCCTGCAAGGTCGAGGCTGCCGTCCAAGATCTTGCTCGAGAGATCGCGCAGCGACGCCAGTTTGTTGGCCGACAGCCCTGCGGATCGTAGCGTCTCGTCCGGAACAGCAGCCAGGGCGGCAGGCGTCAGGACGCCGTCGACGGTCTCTAGAACTCGGCCGAGAATAGCCTGCGCGGCCCGGCCCGCTAGCTGTTGGAATGCGATCGACCGGACCAGCCCCCCGAAAGGCCCGTCCGCATTCCGCTCACGGTATTCAATTGGCCCCGCCAACGCAACGAGGTGAGCCAGCACGGGATCCCGAGCCGCGACATCGTCGATTGCGCCCGCCAGCGACGGTTCTGCCATCCGCACGCTCCCTGCTTTGATTCTCCCGTATTCAGCGAAACATCCTCCTTCTACGGTTGCACACAAACTTCAGACCTTGGATCCGCACCCTGACGGATAAGTGCAGCCCTGTTCCTGGAGCAGGGCCAAAGCGGGCCCGGCGTTGACGATCTCGTCGCGGCTGCGGAACAGCTCAACCGATTACTACCGGGCTCGCCACCCAATGGTTCTACGGCACTGACAGCCCGGCCTCCGACTACGTAAAGGGTTGGCCGAACTGTTCGCGGCTGGCAACCTCGGCCAGCGGCTTCCGCTTCTTCTTGCCCTGCCGCGCCGGCTTCTCGGGATATCCAAATGGAATGACCGCGAGAACGTCGTACGTGTCGGGGATCCCCACGACACGCGCTACTTCGGTCATTCCGCCGAAGCCCACCCAGTTTGAGCCGACGCCCTCGTCCCAGGCCGTTAGCATCATGTTCTGGACGGCCCGGCTGACGTCGGACACCCCGTACTTGCTCTCCTTCTCGACCGCGGCCACGATGGCTAGCGCGGCCTGTGCTGTGTATGGCCCAGTCCTTAGAATCGATCCAAGCTGCTGCAGCGTCTCACGACTCTCGACGACCACAAAGTGCCAGGGCTGCAAATTGACCGAGCTGGCACTGAGGTGACCGGCCTCTACGATCTTGCGCACGACATCTTCCGGGACCGGCTGGTCGCGGTAGCTGCGAACCGCCACAATGGTGCGAACTGCCTCAAACACGTCCATGTCTTCCTCCCACGAGTCCTACTACTGTTGTAGCACCAAGTTAATCGCAACTTCGCGAGTTCTCGGGCTTTAAAACTGGCGATGATCTTTGTTCGTTTACTGGCATTGGTATTGCTGAAGACGGACTACTATGGGCGGAATATCCGACGCCGGTTTGGTGGCTAGAGCTGTCGATCGAGCTCGCGTAGGCGATGAGACTGAGGCGCTTGCTCTGCAGCGACAACTCGTCTATTTCGAGGGACGCGGTCTGCCTCGTGACCCGTTTGTTCGTCAGCAGATCGCCGCGTATCGTGAGCTGCTGGCCTCGTGGCACAGTAGCTCTATGAAGCGGTCGAAAAAGAAGGCACCCCGGGAGACCAAAGTTTAGAGGCTTTCTACGCGTCTCGGCATTGAGCCAGAGCCTTGCATAGTAGCCACGTCAGCTAGACTGTAATCGCCTTGGTCCACTTTTCACCCGACCAGGACGCTTGCCCGAAACCCGGCTGCCTGAGGAGCCAGCAGTTAAGCGATTTTCCGTCCCAAGACATGTGCTTGCCCGCACTACATCCATCCTTTTCATTCTGACGGCCGCCGCGATTGCGTTTACGATAGGTCCCCGTCCTGGCTCTACGGATGCCAGCCGAGGAGTCTGCGCGACTAGCGGTGCCTCGACGAACGTTGAGTCCGTATGCCGGATAGAACAAGTGTCCACCCGACCTCAACGGAAACTGTTCGTCTCTCCGTCTGGGAACGATCGCAACCCCGGCACGCGCAGCGCTCCATTCCGGACGCTCTCCCACGCTCGGGACACCATCAGAAAATTGAATGTCCATATGACGGGTGACATCATGGTGTACCTCGAAAGCGGCACGTACCGCCTCACGCGTCCGTTGGTCATGGGACCGAGAGACAGCGGAAGGAACGGGTACAGCGTGATCTGGACCGCCGCTGCCGGTGCGCATCCGATCATTAGCGGGGCCGACCGCATCTCAGGATGGAAGTTGACTAATCGAGCCAAAAACATATGGTCGGCCCCGGTTCCACCTGGTCTGCGGACAAGACAAATCTACGTCGACGGAATGAGAGCGCAGCTAGCCTCCGGGGCCGCTCCTACAACTCTTAAGCGCATATGGCTCGGATATATCGCGTCCTCACCGATCATGGCTCACTGGCGAAACCCGACCAACATCGACTTTGTATATGCGAGCCAGGGCGGCGATAACGTGGAGCCGCGATGTCCGATCGGTTCGATTAAAGGCAAAATCATCACCATGGCTCAACCCTGCTGGGATAACTCCAACGATCGGAGGAGCAACCTGGTGGGCTTCAGCATCTTGACCCAGCCTACATACGTCGAAAACGCGTATGAGCTTCTCGATCAGGGTGGTGAGTTCTACCTCGACACCACCGCTCACCGCCTCTACTACATACCTCGTCGCCACGAAAACATGCGGACCGCTGATGTCGAGGCGCCTGCGCTTCAAACGCTGGTATCCGGAGAAGGCACCGCGGCGGATCCGATTCATAACATCGTCTTTTCGAATCTTCAGTTCTCGTATGCCACCTGGATGCAGCCGAGCACGCCGACCGGGTTCTCCGAGGTCCAGACGAACTACACGATCACGGACCGGAAGGGATATGCGACACAGGGGTTGTGCCGGCTCGTGCCCCACGGTACCTGTCCGTATGGTGCCTGGACCAAGGAGCCGGGTAACCTGGAGTTCGCCTACGATCAGCACCTTTCGTTTATCGACGATAGATTCGTGCACCTCGGCGCGGCAGGGCTGAACCTCGATAACGGCTCCCAGAATGCCCTGGTCGCCGGATCGGTATTCACCGACATATCGGGTAACGGCCTGGAAATCGGAAATGTCAACCTTCCCGAAGCAGACCGCGCCTCGCAAACCCGCGGCGTCAAGGTCCTGGACAATCATCTATATGGACTGCCGGCCGAGTACCACGGCGGGGCCGCCATACTGATGGGTTATGCTGCCGGCTCAACCATCTCCCATAACCAGATCGATCACACGCCCTACATCCCCATCTCTACCGGTTGGGGCGGCTGGCTGGACAAGATACGGCTTCCATCCGTGGTGAACTTCAGCCACGACAACGTGATCTCGCATAACCTGATATTCGACTACATGCAGGTGCTCGCGGACGGCGGCGGTATCTATACCCAGGGCGCCACCGGCACCTCGATGGCCGACGGCCAAAAGGTGACGGACAACGTGATCCATGGACAGCTCGACTGGGGCTCAGCTTTAAAAGCGGACGATGGAGGTGCTTACATCTCCTACACCCACAACGTGCTGTACGACAACACGTACGACTGGGGCGGTGTCCACTACGATTACAGGAAACATCCCGGCACCCATCACCCGAAGCTGTACGACGCCGAGCTCATTGCGAACAACTTCTGGCAGCAGGGCGATCCTGACTTCTCACGGGCCGGGATCACCCGCGTGAACAACACCATCATCGCCGGACCCCAAGATGCCCCGGAGAAGATCATTGCAAACGCCGGCATCGAGAAACCCTTCTCCTCCATACTTTCCTGGCAGCCCGCCGGTCAACGAGTACCAGCGCCTCCGGCCCACGTGTTCGCGCTCTACACGCTAAACGGCGCAGCCTATCTGACCTGGCATCCCAGCTTTGTCGAGGGAAGCTCGCCGGTCACGTCCTACACCATTCGGGCCTGCCGCCTTAAGGGGGAGCCGCAAGAGGGTTGGTGTGCGCAGCCTGGCCACAAGACCATCACAGTTTCGGTCGCGGCCTTTGACCGGCGCGGCTACACCGTCATGTCCGGACTCACCACCGGCAAACGATATAGTTTTACGGTCGCCGCAGACTCCCGCGACGGTTCGAGCATCCCTTCGATCCCCTCGGCTCCCACAAAGATAAGCTCTATGGTTCCAAAGCTTCCCGGACGTCCTACCCGCATTCAAGTGATGATCGGAACGAACGCTTTAACACTACTGTGGTACCGGCCGAAGAACGACTTGGGCGTGAGAAACCTGGTGGCTGGCCAAAAGCCGGATCCAGGGACGAAAGTAGCGCGATTGCTGGTGTTGGGTAACCGGGTTAAGACGTCTACCGGCAAAACCATGGCTGTGACGGGGCATCAGTCCCTGATCAGCCTGAACGGTGGCGGACGGGCGCTCGAGGTATTTACTGGACTGATCAAAGGACGTCGGTACAGGTTCTCGATAGCCGCCGTAGGCCCGGCCGGAGCCGGTCCCCCCGCGGTCACGCGATGGGTCAAGCCCAAATGATCCCCCCGACCATGTGGGCTTGGAGCGGTACGGGCGACATTTATGACGCCCCACGATGTGGCTTGCACCCGTAGGGGCGACATTTATGACGCCGCTCGAGATGTGCTTGGACCCGTAGGGGCGACCTTCAGGAGGCCCACGATGTGGCTTGGACCCGTAGTAACCGTGTTGGTGAAGTCAAGTTTTAGGCCTCCGTATGGCCGTTCGCCTGAAGCACACGTTCCTACGAAATCGCAGACCACTGATGTCTGGGTCCCCTCCGACTCTCTGTCGTACACCTCCTCGCTCATCGAACGCTGGGGGGCACCTCTCCCCAGACCCCCCACCTCTTTCACACAAGCAGGGGGATGTCTCCGAGGACTGAGCGGCTCGTGAGACATTTCTCCAGTTTGGGTCCCACATTTGGCGCTTGCGCACGACCGCGTTGGCCATACGAAGCAGCTTGTGCAGGCCGGCCACGATCGCTACTTTCTGCGGCTTTCCGTGCTGCAGCAGACGAAGATAGAAGGATTTGACCGGACCCTCGGCACGACAGGCCGAGATGGCTGCCATGTAGAGCGCGTGTCGAACGTTGGCTCTGCCTCCACGGATGAAGCGGACTCCGGATCGAGACCCACTGTCGGCAGCGAAGGGAGCCACCCCGACCAAGGCCGCCAGCTTCTTATGAGAAATCCTACCGATCTCGGGAAGGTAGGCAAGTATGGCCGCGGAGGTGACAGGGCCTATCCCCTTCACGCTCTGTAGCAGCCGATCGTTCTCGTGCCACGCTGGATTGCCTTTCACCGTCGCTGCAATCTCGCCGTCCAGCTGCTTGAGCTGAACGCTTAAGGCGGCGACGTTCTTCTTGATCCAAGGCTCCGTCGCTTCCATCCCCTGTCCCAATCGGTTCTTCTCCATGGTCAACATGCCGACCACCTGCTCCCGACGGGTCATTAAAGCAGTCAGCCGCTCGAGGTGCACGTCGGGTGGGGAGTCGGATCCAGCCGCCCCGCTCGGCGATCTCGGCCAGCGTCGCCGCATCCACCTTATCGGTCTTCGACAGCTTCCCTTTGAATTGAGCAAATGCTCGTGCTCGCTGGGGGTTCAACGCCGTGACTGGGATGCCAGCCTCGCCCAGGTACCCCCGTACCTTGCGCTCATATCCTCCGGTGGCCTCAAGCACAACCTTGGCCACCTCATGTCTGACTAGTTTCGCGACGAGGCTCTTACAGCCACCGTCGGTGTTACTCACGTGGAAGGCTGGCTTGGCCATCCTGCTTCCACGCACGGCCACCTCAAGCCGCTCCTTACAGATATCGATACCGACGAAACTCTGCTCCACTGTGATCTAGCCCTTTCATGATTCAGAATGAATGCGGTGACTTGTCCTTGTACATGCGGGCTCGAGGCCCCGGTAACCGTACGAGTTGTCAACAAAGGGAGAGTAGCGGCCGTACTACGGACGGTTTCTAAGAACCAAGGGGCGAACGGCCTGCTACCTCCCACCACTGCTGGTCGCGCGGATCAGCGGTGATACTCGAACATACAAGGGGCGACATTTATGACGCCCGGCGATGTCGGCGGTCGCATACTGCCAAGCGAAGCGACGTGCAAGTCTGCAAACCACCAGCTCTACTTTCGTACCTCGTGGTGTCGGTAACGACATGGCCGACTGACAACTGAAAACTCAAATGATGTCAGCTCGCGCGATAGCAGCCTCCTGCCCCGCCCCCTCCGCAGCCCCCAGCCTAACTGAAAACTGACGACGTGAAGGAAAACTACTCGGAAACGTAGCGCGACATCAATGACGCCCCACGATGTGGCTTGGACCCGTAGGGGCGACATTTATGACGCCCGGCGATGTCGGCGGTCGCATACTGCCAAGCGAAGCGACGTGCAAGTCTGCAAACCACCAGCTCTACTTTGTACTTCGGTGTGTCGTAGCGACATGGCTGCCTGACAACTGAAAACTCAAATGAAGTCAGCTCGCGGGATAGCAGCCTCCTGCCCCGCCGTCCTCCGCAGCCCTCAGCCTAACTGAAAACTGACGACGTGAAGGAAAACTACTCGGAAACGTAGCGCGACATCAATGACGCCCCTCGATGTGGCTTGGACCCGTAGGGGCGACATTTATGACGCCCGGCGATGTCGGCGGTCGCATACCGCCAAGCGAAGCGACGTGCAAGTCTGCAAACCACCAGCTCGACTTTCGTACTTCGTGGTGTCGGTAACGACATGGCTGACTGACAACTGAAAACTCAAATGAAGTCAGCTCGCGGGATAGCAGCCTCCTGCCCCGCCCCCGTCCGCAGCCCTCAGCCTAACTGAACAACTGACGACGTGAAGGAAAACTACTCGGAAACGTAGCGCGACATCAATGACGCCCCACGATGTGGCTTGGACCCGTAGGGGCGACATTTATGACGCCCGGCGATCTCGGCGGTCGCATACTGCCAAGCGAAGCGACGTGCAAGTCTGCAAACCACCAGCTCGACTTTCGTACTTCGTGGTGTCGGTAACGACATGGCTGACGGACAACTGAAAACTACTCGGAAACGTAGCGCGACATCAATGACGCCCCTCGATGTGGCTTGGACCCGTAGGGGCGACATTTATGACGCCCGGCGATGTCGGCGGTCGCATACCGCCAAGCGAAGCGACGTGCAAGTCTGCAAACCACCAGCTCGACTTTCGTACTTCGTGGTGTCGGTAACGACATGGCTGCCTCACAACTGAAAACTCAAATGATGTCAGCTCGCGGGATAGCAGCCTCCTGCCCCGCCGTCCTCCGCAGCCCCCAGCCTAACTGAATACTGAAAACTGAAGACGTGAAGGAAAACTACTCGGAAACGTAGCGCGACGTCAATGACGCCCCTCGATGTGGCTTGGACCCGTAGGGGCGACATTTATGACGCCCGGCGATGTCGGCGGTCGCATGCTGCCAAGCGAAGCGACGTGCAAGTCTGCAAACCACTAGCTCTACTTTGTAATTCGGTGTGTCGTAGCGACATGGCTGCCTCACAACTGAAAACTCAAATGAAGTCAGCTCGCGGGAGAGCAGCCTCCTGCCCCGCCCCATCCTCCGCAGCCACCGCCTGAACTGAAAACTGAAAACTGACGACTTATCAGAGCAGGGACCATCGCCCCATGGTCACATGGGGACGCGTCCCGCCCTCCTGAGAATCAGCTCTCTCCCTGAAGACCCTTCGCTCGCCGGAACTGCTCGTCGGCTTGCCGCATCGTGGTGGTCGCCTCCACCAGCAGGTCGACATCGGGATCGATCATATAGGTCTCCATCTGCCGCAGGCCCTCGACCGTTAGCTCAATCGCCTGGCCATATGCGCCATTGAGTTCTGATAGCTCGGGGGGCGGGACGATGGTCGCAAATGAAGCTTGTACTGATTCGGCGGCCGCGGCAAGATCCGACATCTCCGAAATGGCCGGATCGCCTCCCGCGATCAGCCTCGCGTAGTCGTTCGTGAGAATGCTGTAATTGCCTAAAACCGACTGCAGCGCAGCCCAGTACTGTGGCTTGGATAGCGCAGCCCCTGCAGATTCTTGGTTCAATTCGGTTACCCCCGTGCAATCCTATACGACGACCGGACCGGTGTCATGGCTCGCGTCTGTGCCACTCCGCACGGCTGACGAGCCAGATCAGCATCTTTCTGGACTGCTCCGGGTCTGACGCGTTCCTCGGCTCGGTCCGATCCAGGCGGTAACCGAGCCGGCGTGGCACCGCGTTGCTGGCGTCGTTAGACTCCTCGACATGGATTTCGACCCGTTCGACCTCGGGATCGCCGAACGCCGCGGTCGTCAGCAGTTCCGCCGCCTGCGTGGCGATTCCACGTCGTAGGTACCGCGCGTCAACCCAATACCCGATTTCGAGCGCTCCCTGTCCGACCCGGGGCATCAGGCCGCAGCTTCCGACGAAGCTGCCGTCCTCGTTGAAGATCATGGCATAGTCAGCCCCGTGCTCGCCTCCAAACTCGGTGACGGCGCTCCGCAGGTATTCCGCAGTCGATGGATCCTTAGCGTCGCCTGCGGCCCAGGGCATCCACGGCAAGAGGTGGTCCCGGCTGGCCTCGACCGACTCGGCCAGAGCGTCACCATCGGAGAGCCGGTACCGCCGCAGTGTGATAAGTGATCCGGGAAGCTGTTCCGGCGGATGGAAGTTCATAGTTCATCTTGGCAGACCAGTAGGATCCGTCCAGAATCCGTCTCCACTGGTTCAACAATGATAGAGAGTCTGAGAGAACCGATAAAGCGGATGAGGAGGTAGCAATGGAGCCGTCCGACGCTCGTGCCGAGGTTATTCGTGGCTATGAGGCAAGCGCCGACCAGTTAGAGATGGCGGCGCGTCATCTGAGGGTCGCCGCCAAACACTACCAGGACGGCGAGGTAGCTGCTCGAGGCGAACGCGGTTCTACATGCTTCCCAATCCTCAATCGAGACGTAAGGCGCGCCTGACTCCTCTATCTACGGCCGAACCGGCTGTGGGTTGAGCCTCTGGCCGTTGACAAACCGTCGCTACGATTTTCCGAAGGTCGCCTGGGCCGCGTAAATCTCCCCATTGGCATTCCCAATAGCGCTCCCCCAGCTCAGTTCGCATCGCGGCTTGCCCGGTCCCGGCAGCGCGGAGATGCCGATCGTGTCGCCGGGCCAGGTCGACGGATTACCGAATTGACGCGAAACCTGAATCGGCTTCGTCTGCCACCCTTTGCCGATTACGTACTCTCTCACATACTGTGCGTATCCGTGGGGAGAGCTGCCGCTCAACCATCCGACAAAACCAACGCCCCGTGACCCGCCGGCGACCTCCACGATGTTGAGACCGTAGTCGGTGTCCATGGTAACGCGCTGAAGTTTGGACCACGTCTTCCCGTGATTGGTGGAGTAGGATAGCCAGCCGGTGTCCGTCCTCTGGTTCTGAGTGTCCCAAGTAGCGTAGAGATCCCCACCCTGGTCGATCGAAATGTCTCCGTTGATCCACCAATCGGTGTGCGACATCGTCGGCCCGGCGGGACCGACCCGCACTGGCGTTGACCAGGTCTGTCCCCCGTCCGTGGACGAAGTAAAGTAGCTGTGCGCGTTCGTCAACGTGTAGAGTCCGTCTGTGCTGACATGGTATCCCTGGTACAGGACATCGACCCGGCCACTCGGCTCCAGAACCACTGGTCCGCTATCGGCCCCGCTTGCGGGGAATCCTGGGCTGACATGAACCATCGGGCCCCACGTTTTCCCGCCGTCGGTCGACTTCTGTATGACGATGTTCAGTTCACCGTTATCGTAGTAGCAGCTTCCGCCTGGTGGGCACCCAGCACTGACGTTTTTCCGGTCTGGGCCATAGTCCCACGTGACGTACACAACCCCGTGCGAGCCGGCAGCGATGAAGTCTCTGTCGCCGAACTGGACATAGTCGTTCTGCGATGGCACTAGAGACGAGACCTGCGGGAACGTCCTCCCGTGATCGAACGACGCCTCGACCACCGGATTCTGGTAGCCGTTGAGGCCGACCATGTACGAGACATAGACCGTGCCGTTGGGTGCAACCGTTATTGCAGGATCCCAGGCTGCTCCGGCTTGGGAGTCGTAAACCCATATTGGCGTGGCGAAATGCTTCCCCCCGTCGTCCGATCTCGCGAACGCGATTCCGGGAACGGTATTGCGTTTGCCGCTGAAGGCGATCCACGCCTCGTATACGTAGCGTCCCTTCGGATCCAGCGCCTGCTCCACTTCGGCGTTCTTCCCGGCGTTCGTCCCTGACAGGGAGCCGCTGATGTCGCTGACCGGACCGACGACATACGGAGCCGATGAAGAAGTCCCAAGCTGCCTCGCGCTGACATTCGACGCCGACGTCGCCACCACAGTGAGAAGAGCGAACGTTGCTACGAGCGATACGAATCTGCACACGTTTCACCTCCAAAGTTCGACTACGGCTTGTAAGAAATCAACCACCGCCATCCCCGTGAATGCTTTGCCGGGGCGTCGCCGTCTCGGGTCACTGAGTGCGATAGCAGGTCGTGGTATTTCAGTGGCTGTCAGAGCAAGTATCAGGGCCGGCAACCGCCCTCGTCAACGCACATTCCATACAAACTCCCGCACAATCTACCTAACAATCTCGGGAAACCCTGCGGCTGGCACGTAGAAGAAGGCAGGCAGCTCGGCCGGCCGGCACCGCGCATTGGACCTGGGTTCCCCAGTATCATTTCTCACTGGCAATATTGGTTGCCCATTTGTACACTGGAACAACGCGATGGACGAAGGCAATACCGTGACTCTCCAAACGAAGACACCGACTGCCCTCGGGGATCTGCTCAGGCAGCATCGCTTGCGCGGCGGATGGTCGCAAGAAGAGCTTGCCGAGCGCGCCGGGATCAGCGTCCGCAGCATCAGCGACATCGAGCGAGGGCGGCAACAGCGTCCCCACGTCGGCACCGTCCGTCGCCTGGCCGATGCACTCGAGCTGGACGAGACGTCAAGACAGGCCGTGATGGCTGCGGCAGTCGGCTCGACCAACACGCCGCTTGTGCCTACCCAATCGACCGAGCTGACCTTCCTTATCGCCGACGTCCGCGGATACTCGGCCTTTACATCTGAGCATGGCGACGAGGTCGCCGCTAGACTGGCGGCAAAGTTCGCGGCCATCGCGCGAGAGGCAGCGGCGACTTGGGACGGCGAGGTCATCGAGCTTCGAGGGGATGAAGCCCTGGCAGTCTTTAGCTCTGCCCGCCAGGCTTTGCAGGCAGCCCTGGACATGCAGCACACCTTTCATAAGGAGCATCTGGCCGACCCATCGCTGCCGCTCCACGTTGGTATTGGGATTGATGTTGGCGAGGCCGTTCCGGTCGAGGGAGGGTACCGCGGCAGACCCCTGAACCTGGCCGCTAGGCTCTGTTCTCTGGCCGGGCCCGGGGAGGTATTTAGCACGGAGGCCGTGGTGCAGGATGCCAAGCGGATCGAGCACCTGGCTTATGTCGAGCGGGGCCGAGTCCAGCTCAAGGGTTTCGAAGATCCCGTGCAGGTCGTCCATATTCTCCCGGTACAGGATCTCCCGGAACACTTTCCGCCCTTGGTCTCGTTGGTCGCAAAACCAAGCAACCTTCCCGTTCAAACAACTCCGTTTGTCGGGCGCGATAAGGAAATCGAGCAGGTTGCCGATTTGCTGCGTCGGGAGGACGTCCGGCTGGTCACGCTAACAGGGCCTGGTGGATCGGGCAAGACACGGTTGGCGCTGCAGGCCGGAGCGGCAGTGCTCGACGATTTCGAGCGCGGCGTGTTCTTCGTCGGTCTGGGACAGGTGTCCGACGCGGACATGGTTGCCTCCGCAATTGCGTCGACCCTCAAAGTGCGAGAAGTTCCCGGTCAGAGCGCTTTGAGCACGATCACAGCCTTTCTCCAAAACCGCGACATGCTGTTGATCCTCGACAACTTCGAACAAGTGTTGGCGGCAGCGGCTCCGATCCAAGAGTTGTTGGTGAGCTGCCCCTACTTGACACTGCTCGTCACGAGTCGAGCCGTGCTGCGTCTTTCGGCAGAGTATCAGTATCAAGTTCCTCCGATGGACGTGCCGGACGTCGACCGTTTGCCCTCTCTCGACGAACTTACCCAGTACGAAGCAGTAAAACTGTTCACCGATCGCGCCCGCGCCGTCAAGTCCGGGTTCGAGGTCACGAGCGACAACGCCGCAGCGGTTGCCGGGATCTGCGCTCGCGTGGATGGGCTCCCGTTAGCCATCGAGCTGGCAGCAGCGCGCATCAAGGTCTTCCCGCCGCAGGCGCTGCTCCGGCGCCTTGACACCCGCCTGCAGCTGCTGACCAGCGGCAGTACAGATCTTCCCGCGCGACAGCAAACCCTTCGGAACGCGATCGTCTGGAGCTATGATTTGCTCGAGCCCGCAGAGCAAGTATTGTTTCGACGATTGGCGGTGTTTTCCGGCGGGTGCTCGCTCGAGGCGGCCGACGCAGTGTGCAGTCAAGATCACGATCTCGAGATCGAAGTGCTCGACGGCCTTGCATCCCTGGTGGACAAGAACCTGATACGGCAGGGGGAGGCGCCAGGGCCGGAGGGCTACCCGGAGCCTCGCTTCTCCATGCTCGAGACTATTCGCGAGTTTGCGGAGGAGCGGTTGCTTGAAAGCGACGAAGCAGAAGTTCTCCGGCGTCGCCACGCGGAGTACTTCAGCACTCTGGCGTTCGACGCATATCCCATTCTCATGAGCGCGCAGAGAGATCCGATGCTTCAGATGGTGACCGTCGAGCAGGACAACATCCGCACGACCGTGCGCTGGTCTCTCGACCATCACGAGCCCGAGGTAGCTCTGCCCATCGTTGGACGCCTCACGAATTGGTACCTCAACGGCGCCCCGGCCGAGGGCCTTCGCTGGACTGAAGAGCTGCTGAACATGCCCGAAGCGCAGGCGCCAACTGCGGCTCGAGTCTGGGGACTGCTGGGCGCCACGGTGTGCTCTTGGGGAGTGGGCAGAATCGCTGACGCGTCTGGGTTCGCAGCGGAAGCGCTGCGCATTGCTCGGCTTGTCGGAGACGAAGACGCGCTGGCCGCAGCCCTCGTCGGCGTTGGCGCAACCGCGCCGGACCACACGTCCGTCGAGGCCGCGGGCGAGGCCAGGGAGATCCTCCGAAGACGGGGCCCGATAATGGCGTACGCCTATGCCAGCTGGGTGTCTGCATTCACGCTTCCGTATCATGGCGACCTCCCGACGGTGCAGGCGTGGCTTCAAGAGGCACTCGAGATCGGACGCGAGACCGACGACGCGTGGGTGCAGGCCGTGGTCCTGATGCTCCTCGGCTTCATCGCGACGGCCGGCGGAGAGTTGGAGGTTGCTCAGGCGAATGCTGACTGAGAGTCTTGAGATGCTACCGCCTTACCTTCGACAGGCTCAACCTCGCCGCCGTCCTCCTCACGCTTGGCGGAATATCGCGGATCCGTGGTGACCTCGACACAGCGACGCGAGATCTGCGGGAGTCACTCATCCTGAGCCAGGAGCTCAGCGACCCGGGCAATATCGCCGCTTGCATCGAGGGATTGGCGGGAGTAGACCTGGGCGAGGGCCGATTCGAGCATGGCGCGCGGCTACTGGGCGCGGCTAAAGCATTGCGGGATGCTACCGGCGCATCCGCCTTGCCCACGTCAGACGCGTTGAATGCCGGCATTTTCGATGCGATTCGTGCAGCGCTTGCCGGCGGTGCATTCGATGCGGCGATCGCTGAAGGGAGCGCAATGACGCAGGCAGGGGCCGTCACGTATGCGCTCGTTGATGCACCGCCTGGCGCCTAGCCTCACAAGGTTTCAGGAGTCCTTCCTGCTGGAGTCCGCTTTTGCGGAACGGGCATCAAGATATATCCGCGCTGCGGACCGTGTCCGCCCTGTAGCGCGCCGTCACCAACGATAACACCGCTTGAATTGATACCGGTCGCGACCAGCAACAGGAAGCTACCGTGGTCGACCACCGAATTGAGGTCAACAAGCCCGCGACCAGACCACACGATCGCGTGCGGAAGGTCAGCCGGGTGTAGCGAATCTCCGGCCTGCCCCACCGCGACGCCTTGCTGGTTGACGGCCACAAAGCATCCACTGTCAAAGCCTTTGAGTTGGGCAGGCATCTGGCACCGTGGCTCCGGGCCCACGAGCCCGGCGCTGATGCTGACTTTGAATTTCCAGTAGCAGGGGACGAGATTGTTGTTGGCGTCCGTGCCTTCGCCGACGGCTATCACGTTTCGCAGTGAGCCTGTGATCGACTCCGAAAGTGAGAACGCAGACTCGCCCTCGTTCACGGCTTTGCCAAGCTGGATGGCGGCTTGGCCCCGCGTCCAGTACGTGGCGCCCATCTCATCCGTCGCCTTGTTGTAACCGAAACCGACGCTGTCGCCGAGCGGCGACACGTCGTTAGCGTACGAATCGACGAGCCCTGACCGTAGTGGCCGGTAGGTGTGTGAGGCGCCGCTCGGAGCCCACTGACCAGCCGTCCACTCCGACACGTTCTGCAGGCACTGACTGCCGGAAATCAGGCCGGCGTTGTTGATTGAGTCCGCCTCGGAAGTACAGCCGAGGTGATCGAGGTCGTGCCACTGCCCACCGCTGTAGTATCCGGCCGCTTCCTCAGACCCGTCGTACGCAAAGCTGGCGCCGGAGATCGCGCCGCGATCGTTGATGCCTGTCGGAGCAACGGCGTATTGGCCGTGATCGGGTTGGAGCCTCACCGTCAGATGGCCCGTATCATTCCACGTCACCAGCTCGGGCGACGTACTCTGTGGGATTTGCGACAATCCCACCACCGTTCCGCGGTTATTGACCGCGTACGCAGCCGAGTTGCGGCCGCCATTGGGTGGCAGGATAACCAGACGATAGGCATTTCGCGAAGTGACCGTGCCCGAATCTTTCTCGACTCTGCTCTTGAAGGCGTACCGCTGGCGCGGAATCATTCGGAGTTGCCCTCTGCTTGAGGCGACAGCCAAGGGATAGTGAAACCCCCAGACCATGCGCTCGCCGATCGGCATCTTGAGAGAAGCCGCGTCGGCTGCGGGACGCGTAGGCAGATAGCCGCTAACCACTAGAGCGGTTCCGAGCATCACGATCACGCAGCCGAGAGAGAGCACCGACTGTATCCGTCTCTTTGAAGGACGCCCTGCTGTCGTTGATGCCAAAGTCGCCAGTTTCACGTTCATAGCTGTCTCCAGATCGGTTCGTGGATTGGGGGTGATGTGAGCCGGTGCCCACCGAGTTACAAGGCCAAGTATCCGGGCAACGCCCAAAGACGACCACGGACGACCGACACAACTGGTGCGACAACTACCCTCACAAGAACCCACACAACCGAGGGACACAAAAGAAGCGCAGAGGAACTAGGACAGGTGCATATATGGATGACAAGCTGTTATCATGCCAAATAGGTCCCAAAGGCAGAAGCGCACCCCACGGCCGTTTGACTGGAACAAACAGTTTGATGGATGCTGACCTTACCTTCGCCGCACTCCTACGCCGGTACCGTCTCGAAGCGGGCTTAACTCAAGAGGAGCTTGCCGAGCGTGCTGGGCTGAGCGCCAATGGGTTGAGTGCGCTCGAGCGCGGCAGTCGCCAGAAGCCGCACCGGGCTACGGTCGACCTCCTCGCTCAAGCGCTTTCCTTGGCACCTGCCGATAGCGCTTCGCTGTCCGCCGCCGCGCGAGGTGTTTTCGAACAGGCTTCCGCTCCCACGACCACGACCCCTGCTTCTGTAAGTCTGGGGGCAGCTCTTGCGGCGCCCCTTATAGGACGAGCAGAAGAGCTGGAACGAATTCGCTCCCTCCTTGACTCTGTCCAGACAGAACGGGGCCATTTTCTGCTGCTAACGGGTGAACTAGGTGTTGGAAAGACCCGGCTCTTCCAGGAGCTCACCACCGAAGCTCTGGCCCGGGATTTTTCGGTCGTTGCTGCGGCTTGTGAGGATCCCCTGACTCGAAGCTCGTATCTCGTGTTCCGGCGATGCCTAGCCGCCTTGTGCGGCGCAGTCCCCATTCAGGCGCGTACTGAAACCGAACGGAAATGGGAGTTGATCAGAGAGCGTATTCAGAGCCGGCTCACTGTCGAGAACTTTGGATCGGACGATGATCTGCCGTCAGAGGTCATCGATCTCGTGCTGACCGCGGCAGCAGCCGCGCCAGTGGCCATGTTGGTAGATGATGTCCAGACCATCGATCTGAAAAGCCTCGAGCTGCTGCATCACCTGGCAGGCGCGACTCGCAACGCCCCAGTGCTGATTGCGTGCTCTCTTCGCAGCTCGCCCGATGAGGACACGGAATCGGAGCTTTCAGAAGTGCTGCAGAAGCTGAGCCGCGATCGGCTGCTCGATGTCCTGGCGGTCCGCCGGCTGTCGTACGACGAGACCGCCGCCTTTCTTTCTGAGACGATGGGCGGAGACGTGTCAGAAGAGATTGTTGCGTTTGCACACAGGCGGACGGGAGGCAATCCCCGTCTACTCGACGGATTGGTGTGCTCGCTTGGTGGGCGACTCCAACTGCAGGGCGAGATCGGAGCCGGGGCCATGGGCCGCGTGTTCCGGGCCTATGACAGCGTGCTCGAGTTGAGCGTTGCCGCTAAGCTCATACTTGCGCGGGCGGGCATTGATATGGGCGCCTTGCTGCGCTTCAAGCAAGAAGGGGCGGTGCTCCGCTCGATGAGCCATCCGAACATCGTGCAAATTTACGACACGTTCGTGGACGAGTATGCCGGCTGCATCATCATGGAGCTGCTCGATGGCCGGTCGCTGACGCAGGTCCTGGCTGAAGGACCTCTCAGCCTTGAGCGGACTAAGATGATGGCACTGCAGATCGCGGATGCTCTTGCATATGCCCACTCTCAGTCAATCGTTCACCGCGACATCAAGCCCGAAAATGTCATGGTTCTCGACGGCGACGCGGTCAAGGTTATGGACTTCGGCATCGCACGCATTCTTCCGATTGATATGCATACCGGCGGCCCGGCCACGACCGGCATGCACATGGGGACCCCACTGTACATGGCGCCGGAGCAGATTGAGGGAAAACGCGTCGACCCCAGATCGGACGTCTACGGATTTGGCGCTGTCCTCTACCACATGATCACTGGACGCCCCCCGTTCGAGGGCGACGATCCGCTTGGCGGTAGCCGTCCAACAGATGAAGGAGCCACCACCGCCACCCAGCTCAATTCGGAGGGAAGTCCCTGCGGATTGGGATGCGCTGATCCTTAAGAGTCTGGCCAAGGATCGGAGGCGTCGCTTCCAATCCGCCAAGGACATGAGTGCCGCGCTTCGGAACCTCAGCACGAGCCCTAACGCCGGTCGGAGTCGTGCTGCGCTAACTCGCTGGATGGCGATCGCCGCGGCGGCGCTGGTCGCCCTCGCATTGATTGTGGGACTAGCCGCATATTCTGCCGGGTAACGGTCACGCTAGTAGCGCCACCCTGTCGTCATACCTGTCTGGGCTCGCCGCTCAAGGTAGGCTGAGCGGCACCGTGCTGGTGGCCAAACGTGGGCAAGTGATTCTGGACCAAGGATATGGCATGGCCGATCGGACCTCGCACGTTGCTAACATCAACAGGAACGGAGTACGGGCTGGCGGGCCCAACTACCACCGCGCTGCTGACGGCAGGTCTTCGTGAGTCATTCACCGAACCCCTTCGCCCGGGCACAAATCCGACAATCTGTCAGGCCTTCCATATAAGGCGCCTCCCCTATTCATGTCCCGCCAGGTGGGGTTCTATCGCAATAACTCAGCTCCTGGACGGAACCTCTCGCCTTCCCGACTACCATTGGGGGCGGCCCGGGAACACCATGGCCCAGACGGAAGCGGCCTGCGCGAAGCTGCCTCTCGAAGGCCGGGGCTCGGCAGCTGTTCACTACACGACCTGCGCCAACGTCGTGATGGGCCTGCTCGCTTCGGCAGAGCCCGCGAGTAACCAACCGGGGAGTCACTGGATGCCCTTCGGCTTTGGTCCGAGCGGCCAAAAGCACTCCGCTGCCGCGTTTGAACGGCGGCTGGCTGGCCGGCTCTACGATGGCACGCACTCGTCGACACTCGCCCTGGACTACGATCTGTCCGGGAGACATTCAAGCCATAACTACAGCGATTACTACGCGGCTTACACGTCGCCGGCACACCTCTACTTTTATGACAACCTGCTCTTCAGTGGTCGGTACATGTCGATTCGCTCGAACACAGACGCCGAGCTTGCTTCCAGGGGGATTTCCGCCCCTCCCGATCCAGGCATCGATCGGGTCCACTGGGCTGATGCCTGGAAGACGGGGTACCTCTTTGGATCACCCGTCACCTACACCACCGGGAGCCTCTATAACTTTCAGACGGCGAATCTTCGTTTCCCGACAGCCGGAATCACCGTGATCGTTATGAGCAATACAGCCACAACGAGACGCGCTCGACACCGCCGAGCACGCGGCCGCCTTTGTCCTCGCCTGGCACTAGGCAAAGCTGGCCGCCACCGGCACCGGCCGACAACAGCTGACCTGATAGGCACCTTCCGCCGGCCGCAGCGGGCGGCGGATTTATTCACTGTTGCATATGTCATGGAGGAAGGCTACCTTTCAGGGACTATACAATCCATCTGCTAGCGAGACAGCCCCGAAGTTCCTTACCCTGAAGATCGATCGGAACTACTTCATATTGGGCGATAAAGAACGCTACTTGGCCAATAACCAAGGTGGGCTATCGCTCGCGGAAGGCCCGATTGGGCTTAAGACGGGCGCGGCGTCCGAAACGCCGCGACCAACCTACTTCTGCACCGGGCAGAATACAGGCCCCATTCGCGTTGGGCAATATCGCTGGTCTCTTCTCGGTCGCTACCTCACGATCACTAAGGTTTCAGACAAGAAGTGCGCGGACCGGGCACAGCTTGTCCCCGGAACATGGGTACGAGTCGGCGCGCCGGCGCCTAAACGCTAACACCCGGTGCCGCCTGTAACCGTCGACATGTAGTCAACGGCTATCGATGCAAATACGGAGCGGCAGTCGATTTCCCTTGGCCGGTTCGCGGATGCAAGGCCCCGAGTGTCAAGACACCTTGAAGACTCAGAGCAGCTCAGCGTCCTCAGCGCAAGACACTTGTAGCAACTGGTAACATTCCCTCATAGAGTTGTACGCCGACCAGCGCCCCTATTGCAGTCGTCCGGTTGGAGAGCAGCCCGATGGATGCTGACAACACGTTCGGAGTCGTTCTACGTCGATACCGCCTTGAGGCGGGCCTAACCCAGGAGGAGCTCGCCGAGCGGGCCGGGTTGAGCGTCAACGGGCTCAGCGCTCTCGAACGCGGTACCCGGCAGAGACCGCACCGGGCGACGGTCGATGTTCTCGCGGAAGCCCTCTCCTTGGTCCCGGCCGACAGGCAGGCGTTGGCTGCCGCTGCACGAGGAGTCGCCGTCCCAGCGTCCGTTCCGGCAGGAAGGGATGGTGCGGTCCCGGTTCTGGGTCCCGCTCCCTACATGCCTGCTATAGGAAGAGCGGAAGAGCTGGACCGGATGGAATCAATTCTCGACTCCGTGCAAGCATCCAGCGGCCACCTGCTGTTGCTGACCGGAGAGGCGGGTGCGGGCAAGACTCGCCTGCTGCAGGAGCTGGCTACCGACGCCGTTGGCCGGGGCTTCGCGGTGGCGGCGTCCGTCTGCGAAGGTTCCGGGTCCCAGAGCTCCTATCACGTGTTCCGACGATGCCTACCTGCGCTCCGTGACGTTGTTCCAACCCAGGTGCGAGCCGAAACCGAACGCAGCTGGGAGCTGCTCAGAACCCGCATGCAGAGCCGGGTGAGTTCGGACACCAGGATGGTACCGGACGATGATCTTCTTGAGGACGCCGGCAATCTCATTCTCAGTGCGGCGGCCGCTGCTCCGGTCGCGCTCCTTATTGATGACCTGCAGGCCATCGACGCCAAGAGCCTGGAAATGCTCCATTACCTGGTGCGTGCGACCCACAGCTCCCGGGTGCTGATCGCCTGCTCTCTTCGCAACGTGGCAAGTAGAAATCCGGAGTTGCAGCTCACAGGAGTGCTACAGAAGCTGAGCCACGACCGCCTGCTGGATGTCGTGGCGGTCCGGCGACTGTCGTACGACGAGACCGCCAGCTTCATAGCCGAGGCTATGGGAGGCGACGTCTCGGACGAGTTTGTCGCATTTGCTCATCAGCGGACCAAGGGCAACCCTCGACTCCTGGACGGCTTGGTGCGCTCGCTTGGCGGAAGGCTCCAGTTAGAGGGCGAGATTGGCGCCGGCGCCATGGGCCGCGTCTTCCGTGCCTACGATAGCTCCACCAACTCAACCGTCGCCGCCAAGCTCATGCTTGCCCGAGCCGGTATCGACATGGACGCCCTGCTTCGCTTCCAGCAAGAGGGAGCGGTGCTCCGTTCGATGAATCACCCCAACATCGTTCGCATCTACGACAGCTTTGTCGACGAGCACGTGAGCTGCATCATCATGGAGCTGCTCGACGGTCAGTCATTGGCCCGGATTCTGGCTGAAGGCCAGCTGGACCTGGAGCGGACCAAAACCATCGCTCTCCAAATCGCGGACGCCCTGGCCTATGCGCACTCCCAATCGATCGTTCACCGCGACGTGAAGCCGGACAACATCATGGTCCTCAAAGGGGATGAGGTCAAGGTCACGGACTTCGGCATCGCCCGCATCGTGTCCGTGGACACCCTGATGGGCACGGTGGCCACCACCGGTACGCGCATAGGCACGCCACTATACATGGCTCCCGAGCAGATCGAGGGGAAACACGTGGACGCGCGCTCGGATGTGTACGCGTTCGGGGCCGTGCTGTACCACATGGTGACCGGAGGCCCTCCGTTTGAGGGTGAGGATGCGCTGGCGATAGCGGTCCAGCAGATGAAGGAAGCGCCCATCCGCCCGAGCGCCCTCCGGCCTGGTCTGCCACCCGAGTGGGACAGAGTCATACTCAAAGCCCTTTCCAAGGATCCACGTCACCGCTACCGCTCCGTGAACGATATGAAGGAAAGCCTCCAGGGACTGGGGACGTCAGCCGTTGCCAACACTCGCCGGCGAGCCGGAAAGAGATGGGCAATCGGTGCGATCGGTGCAGCGCTCGTCCTCCTGGTCGGAGGTCTTGCGGCGTTCTCGGCCGCGAGCGGCCACTCCGACAGGGCTACGCTTTCGTCTTACCTCGCGGGCCTGGCGGCGCAAGGGCGGCTCAGCGGAACCGTACTGGTGGCGAAACATGGAAAAGTCATTCTCGACCAAGGCTACGGGTACGCTAACACCGCTACCCATACTCCCAATGGCCCTCAAACCGAATATGGCCTTGCCGATGCGACGACGACAGCGATGTTGACGGCCGCAACACTGCAAGTAACTCAGGCCAACGTGTACGATAGCCTCCACAACCTGCGTTCAGGATTCTGCTCACCTTCTCTTCAGATCTTTGTCGCCGATAAATGCCCGGCCAGGTGGCAGAAGATCAGAATCGGTCAGCTTGTGGACGGCACGTCAAGACTTCCTGACTATCGATGGGGTAGGAAAGGTGAGAGTCTCGCTCAGACCGAGTCCGCCTGCATGAGGATGCCGTTAGAGCGAGCATCCTATCCGCGGATTCACTACACATCCTGCGCCAATATCGTGATGGCAGTGCTTGATCCAGGTGTAGTTACGGCTGTACCGGCCGGCTCCTGGATGCCAACGGGTCTGATTCCAAGCGGGAAGGGTACGGGGTCACTACGGGGCCGGCCCGCTCTCGTGGCACGGGTTCCGCAGCTGGCTCGCCAGCTTTTCGACGGCCTTCCCTCATCTCACTTGGCGCTCGACTACGACCCGTCCGGGAAGCACCCAAATGAGGAGTATAACGACTACTTCGCTGCGTACTCGAGCGCAGGTAATCTCTACACGTACGATCACCTGCTGTTCAGCCACACATACATGCCTTCGTCGCTTACCCGTGAGGAGATTACGCCCCGTGGAATTCCTGCCCCCCCGGACCCGGGCATCAGTCACACGCAGTGGGCGGACGGCTGGAAGACCGGACACCTTCTCGGATCACGGGTGGTCTATACTGCCGGCCGCCTGTATAACTATCAGACGGCGAACCTGAGATTCCCGCGTTCCGACGTTACAGTGATCGTCATGACTAATACCGCCGCGACCGACGCACTAAACACCGCCGAGCACGCGGCCGCGTTCGTCCTGCCTGGCAAAGAGGCGCAGTGGGCAGCTACGGGTCCGGCAACCGCAGCAGATCTCGTCGGCACCTACAGGCGCGCACAGCGCCCCCAAGACGCGTCATCCGTTGCATACGCCACCGGGGCACACTATACTGCGGGACTGTACAATCCCTTTGTTGGGCGGACAGCCGCGAATGTCCTTGCACTGAAGATCGACCGGCACTACTTTACACTCGGAGTCAGAGAGCAATACACGGCGACCAATCGAGGCCGCCTCGAACTGTTTGGACAGCCGCCGGGCATTCACGGAGCCCACTTCTGTACGAACCAGAAGACAGACTTAACTCCGGTTGGCTACTACCGCTGGTCACTGCTCGGCAGAGATCTAACCATCACCAGAGTATTAGACCAAAGCTGCCCAGATCGGGCCCAGCTTGTGCCCGGAACATGGGTAAGAGTAGGCGGAACCGGCATGTAACTGCCGGCTGCATTCCTGCGGCATGCTAACCGTCTGCATGCCGCCCATGGCTATCTTGCCCTGGATCGGGCTTCTCTTGCCCGGCAGGTTCACACGTTGAGGGCGGTCTCGTTGAGCCCACGAGTTCCGGCATTGGCACCGAGGCCGGCTGGGCCCAGGCTACCTGCCTCATGCCATGCTGCTTAACTCGAACGGGGTTACCGGCGATGCGGCCGGCATAATTGCCGAGTCGCTCGACGGTCCACAGCAGTCGGTTTAGCTCTGTTCGTAAAGACTCCAGAACAACTACAGTATCCCGCTCCCAATCATGGTCCCAATCGGGGCGAGAGTGGGCTCCCTGATGCGACGCCGATTCGCGCTCTACAAAACTCGCTTCGACTGCCCCAGTACAGTGCGACAGAAGCAGCTCGATAAATTGTTTCCGCTCGACCCAGCACAGTGCGAGGCCGTCGGCAAGACGGCGGACCGTCCCTGGTGAGGGTCGGAGTTGCCGGCCCCGTTCGATATCACTAATGCTGCGCGCGCTGACGCCGGATCGTTCGGCAAGCTCTTCTTGCGACCAGCCTTGCCGCAAACGGTAGCGCTTGACAAGGCGACCCGGACTGCTGTCGGACAGTGCTTTCCTACCGCTCATGGCCGGCACGCTTCTGAGCGACGAACGTGTCGTGCGAACAATCTCATGAGACTTCTCCTTCGGGCGCCGCTAACTCGATTCCTCACGTTCTCCAACCTCCAAACGGTTGATGGGTGCAAGCTGTGTATATTTCGCGATGTACCCCCATCGGTCTATGTCTTTGACACGCCGGCAGTGAACTCAGCAAACGAGGCCTCGGCAGTACAAGGCGAGTATGAAGGGAGACCTGCTCACCGTCCACTCACAACCCACACAACTAGTCGCACAAACACCATCACAATTTGAAGATCACGGCCCTGGATATGGTTTAGAGCGCCAGACACTTGTAGCAAGTGGTAACATTCCCTCATAGAGTTGTACGCCGACCAGCGCCCCATTTGCAGTCGTCCGGTTGGAGAGCAGCCCGATGGATGCTGACAATACGTTCGGAGTCGTTCTACGTCGATACCGTCTTGAGGCGGGCCTAACCCAAGAGGAGCTCGCCGAGCGGGCCGGGTTGAGCGTGAATGGGCTCAGCGCTCTCGAACGCGGTACCCGGCAGAGACCGCACCGGGCGACGGTCGATGTTCTCGCGGAAGCCCTCTCCCTAGTCCCGGCCGACAGGCAGGCGTTGGCGGCCGCGGCACGAGGAGTCGGGCGGCCAGGCCTCGAAATGCAGTAACTCGATCCGGATACGCCCCCTCCAGATGCGCGGTTCTACCGAAATCGGCTCGATTCCGATGTTCGGACCTCTATAAGTCGCAAAGACTCAACCGCTACTCAGAGAGGCGCCGTTCTGATTGGTGCAGCGCACGCAAGTTGCGCGCGTTCGATGAAACCACTAATGAAGAGTGCGGGTCATGAACCCCAAACCGCGGTTAAATCTGCTGCTATGCGTGTCTGTCCATCGGGGAGCATCCCTCCGACACTTCAGTCCTCGAGCCTGGGATTTCGCCTCGCGCCTGCGTCTCGCCCATGCTCTCGACCGCCGCCCTTCCCGAGAACCAGCTCAACTGCCGCGTCGATCCCGATGCTTGCACCTTCCTCGGTGAGCTTCTCGAATACCTCGGCGCGCCGAGTGATCTCCGTGTCTGCTGAAGGCGTTCGAATTCCTCGGCGTAGAACCAAGGAGCGTACGCGCGGGGTTCTTCGTCGTCAGTCACAACTGAACCAGGCGTCAGGAGGCCCCACACTTCATCCTCGCGCTCATAGGCATTGGATGCCCCCAGAATTATGGCGGCCTCGCTTAGCATTCCCCTCCGCGCGGCTAAGTCGGCAACCTGCCTGCAGAGACTTCGGAGGAGGCCCACGTCGGGGCGCACGCGCGGATTCTCGAGCAGCCCTCTTGCTACCCTTTGAGCCTCGTCGAGCCGGTCCAATAGAAGGAAGACCGTGACAAGCTGATGCTGCGCTCCGGCCCAGTGTTGAAGGATTCCCACCTCCAAATATCTAGCCGCCGCTTCGTGGAAGTGTTCGGCTGCCTCGAGGAGCCGGCGGTCAACAAGGTTGAGGAAACCAAGTCCGTGGAGAACAAATGCTGCGTCCAGGGCGTCGTTGGTGGAGTTTGCCAGGGCAAGGGCTTCTTCGTAGAGGCGACGAGACCTCGGGTGGTCGCCGTAAAGTTGCCAGGCTACTTCGGCTTCCCCTCGCAGGACGGAGTAGTGAAATCGACCCGGCAGTGATCTTTCTTCCGCAACCGCCCTGGCTGCTGCGAGGTAGCATTCCGCCAGCTCGAGGTTGTTTCTCCTGGAGATCTCGTCGACTTGAGGGGCTAGCGGCAGGGTGTGCCCCACTCTGGCTAGCACTCCGTACTGAAACCGAGGTTCCTCGCATTGAAGCACCATCTCGATACCACCGTCCAGCAAGTCGCTTTTCGTCTCGTCACCGCGAACCACGCGCCTAAGCTCCTTGAAAAGCAAAACGCGTACTGCTGTCCTGCGGGGTAGGGCCTCCGGGTTTGCCTCGGCCGTCGATCGCAGGTGCTCGACCCAGGACGGCCAGCGTGTGATCGCGCCTTCAGTCCGATAATCCTCGGCATGCCAGAGGATGTGCCAGCCCAATTCGATGTCTTTGGATTCCCAGGCAAACTGAAGCGCTGCCTCGATGTTCGCCTGCTCGGCGGCGACCATGCGATAGGTTTGCGCGGCCGTATACGGCGCTGAGTACTCTCCCTCTATGTCATCAAACCACGATGCCAGATGGTTTGCATGGCGGCGGCGAACGTCGTCCACCTCGCCGGCCTTCTTCAACCAGTGGCGGGCGCCCTCCCGTATGGTTTCCAGCATGGAGAAGCGAACCGTTTTGTCGTCTTCGCCGCGCTCGACCAGGCTCTTGTCGACGAGTTGGGAGATTCCCTCGAGCACCTTCGTTCGGTCACGGTTCGGCTCAGCCACGGCGGTTGCCGCTTCGACAGTGAAGCCGCCTCGAAACACGGAAAGTCGCCGGAACAGGCGGCGCTCGGCGGGATCGAGAAGTCCGTAGGTCCAGTTGATAGTCGCCTGAAGACTGCGGTGACGTGGATGGGCGTCGATGGGGCTGCGGCCAAGAAGGCGTTCGTCATCGGGGAGGCCCGCCAAGAGCTCGGACAGTGGCATCATGCCGCTCCAAGCCGCGGCTAGCTCGAGAGCCAGCGGCAAACCGTCAAGCTTCCGACAGATCTCCGCCACAATCTCGTGATCACCTGCACGGAGGTACAGAGCTCGTCCAGCCATCCGGGCCCGGTCGACGAACAGCCGTTCGGCGTCGCCGGGTGCTCCGCCGTCGAAGCCTCTCTCATGAAGCACGTCGGAGACCGGCAGCGGGGAGATCACATACCTGTGCTCTCCATACACGTTGAGGGCTGCGCGGCTAGTACAGAGGACCTTGAGGTTCTGACACATGGAAAGGAGTCGAGTGACCGCCGCCGCCGCTGGGACGACATGTTCGAAGTTGTCCATTATCACGAGCGCGCGCGAATCGCCCAGTACGGTCGAGAGGACTTTGACGGGGTCTTGTCCGAGCCCGGCCGTAATCCCGATGACCTCACTCATGGCCCCCGTTACGCTCTCGTGGTCGCCGAGTGGCGACAGCGGCACGAAGATCACGTTTCGCGAAGTTGTGGCCAGCCGCCAGCCTACCTCGACAGCCAATCGCGTCTTGCCTACGCCACCAGGTCCGGTCAGAACCAAGAGTCTCGGCAAGTCAGCGGCGAGAAGACCCAGGATGGCAGCGATCTCCCTCTCCCGACCGATCAGTGTGGTCAGTGGATGGGGTAGATTGACTGCTTGCTGGGTGAGGTCTGGGCTCGCACTGCCCTTCCTCTACGGGGCTGGACGGCTGCGATCGAGAAGGCATTCGGTGAATTGAGCTTGCTCCTGCGGGTCGAGGCCGAGTCCTTCAGCCAGCCGGCGCACCGTTGCGGGAAATGGCCGGACCTGATCGCCTCGCTCGATGTCGCTAATGCTGCGGGCGCTGATACCGGCTCGTTCGGCCAGCTCCTCCTGCGAGAGGCCGGCCCGAAGTCGCAGGTCTCTCAGCAACGAGAACCGGGGAGTACCGATTTCCGTGTCCATCGCTCGGTTCATTGAAAAGCCTTGCACCATCCTAATACACCCCATCTCACCTGGTCGCCTGGTTCTGGCAGCGGATCGAACTACCCGGCCTCAGGTCACGGGTGAGACCAGCGTGTTAGCAGCGTGCTGGTTGCGTTCGTGGTCTTTCTGACCGATTGCAATCACACTTCACCTCAAGAGGCCGCCTGACGGCACAAAAAAGAGGTGGAAGTAATGAGGACGGCATTTCGAATCTTGCGGTCGCGTTTCAGAGCAATGCCGCATCCCGGCGAAGGTAAACGGCAGTCTGGGAAGTCTCGGATGTTCGAGGCTTTGAACACTGCGATTCAATGCTGCATGATGCCACGTACATCGCCCACTCGTCCAATAGATCCTTGTACACCTTTCTGTACACGTTCTGTCACCATCAGTACCTGTTGAACAAACGCCAATTGCCCTACGGTTGACGGTAAACGCAGCAGCGAAACGAGGCACTCCAATCTTTGAAGCTCTGGGAGATGACGATGTACGAGTACCACGCCATGATCGCCTCATTGCCCACGTGGTCGCTGGCCGCCTTCTCATGCGCTCGCGATATGTGGCACCCGCTGCGCACCCGCAGCCTATGTCTGGCCCTGAGCGCTCGTACGAACTGTGCCGCCAACTCTGCCTCAAAGTCTGCCGGTCGTGCCTTCTCACGGCCCGTTGGACCGCAGAAAACTTGAGAGACTCCGTGCCGCGCAACGGAGTCTGGCAGGAAACGGTTATGAGCCGCAACACGTACCCCGCGAACCGGTATTTACTTCAAGGAGTTTGAAATGGCTAGAGGCTCAAAAGGCACCGCCGGGGTGGCACCCAATCTTCGAGGCGCGGACAGCACCCCCAATTCACGGAAGCCAAGCATCGATTGGAGGCGCGGGACCCTCGCACTGGCCGCGGTAGTTTCAATCATTGCCGCGGGAGTGAGCACTCGAGTCCTCGCAAGGGCCCAAACTGCCTATCCGTACACGCTCACCGCCCTCCAAACATTAGGTGGCGACAACTCTGGGGCCCTGGGCGTCAACGATAGCGGAGAGGTAACCGGAGGAGCCTCTGTCAAAAACGGCGACGGCACGGATGCGGTCACGTGGCGTGCCGGCCACATTACCGATCTTGGCAGAATCGGTGGCCGGATCTATTCCGCCGGCACGTCAGTCAACGACGCCGGCGTCGTCGCCGGGACGGGTGCCGGGACCCAGCCGTATCTGTCCACGGGGGGCGTTTGGAACCCGCAGTCCGGATGGACGACGTTCTCGCGCGGTCTGTGCGCGTCGGGAGCCAACTCCATCAACGATACCGGAGTCGTAGGCGGCTACACCTGCCACCAAGACGGGTCGACGGATCAAAGCCGTGCGGTTCTATGGCTCCCTCGCGCCGATGCGTCCGGCTACCGGCAAGTCCTGCTGGCCGCATCAGATTGGTCCAGCAGCGTGTCGCAGGTGGCGAATACGGGGGATTCCATCGGCGTTCAAACCGACGATAATTTCGTGGCCCACGCGATGTATTGGTCGCGCAACTCCAAATGGTTCGCGCTACCGCCTCTTGATGGCCCAAACACCATCGCTTGGGGACTTGCAGCCAAGCGGACGCCCCCTGGCGTTTCCCTTTTTGCAGTAGGAGGAGGCGACTCGAGTAGCTCCACCGAGAACGGCTGCTACTGGCAGTTGCAAATGAGCCCAAATCGCCGCCGCATCATCGACGCTCCAGCTCGCTGTCGATCGGTCGGATCGATTGCCGGATTTCCGGCCAGTGAGCTGCTGGCCGTTAACCGTCGGGGCGAGGCGGTAGGAGACGCCTCAACGGCAACTGATGCCCACGCCATTGTCTGGACCCACGAGAGTGGGGTCGTCGACCTCAATTCGCTGGTCGCTCCGTCCGATCTCGAGCTTGCTCAGGCCGACGCGGTTAGCGCAAACGGATACATCGCCGGAACTGGCCTGCTGCCCAATGGAAATACGCGTGGCTTTCTACTGACACCAACCGGACAAAGCGACAGCCACGGACCTGGCATCACGCACCAAACCGGCATCCAGCTTGCGCCCGTCCCTCACTTCTCGCTGGTGGCTAAGCATGCCGACCGCGTGTTGTTCAACCGCCGGTCGTGCCTTCTCACGGGCCGTTGGTCCGCGGAAAACTTGCGTGACTCCGCACCATGGAACCGAGTCGTAAGACTGTCGCCTTAAACCCGTCCCGGCTGTCCACCGTGTGCGGGCGGTAAGCGAGTAGGCGCCCCGGAGAGGCGCTAAAGCACAAGCCCTAAAAGGAATGAGCTAGCTGGGGAACCAAAGACGCAAGGAGGTTGACGAACACACGCCACTCATCACACTAAGCAGAAGAATTCAAACAAGAAAATCAAAGAAACGGAGAGTAAGTCATGAAACGCAAGTTAGCAACCCTTGCAGCGCTCCCAGCGGTACTCGTCACGGCAGTGCTGATCGCCCAAGCTTCAACCTTCGCGAGCAGCCCAAGGCCGGCGCATCAGGGCACTTCGGGTCCAATCACGATACAGACGTGGCTGCACGCAACTCCGGACAAGAACGGACTGTCCGGCACCGTGACGGCGTGCTTCAAACTCAGTGGGGCGTTTCACGACCAGGGAGGCGGCCCCAACTGGACTGACAGCACATACGCCGACACCAAGGTCACTTCGCCTGCGAACAAGTGCCGCAACTGGTATCCGGTCGGCGGCTTCGTCTTTGAGCCGGGCACGAAGACAACAGACACAACACTCTACGCCGCGCAAACGCTTACGGGCAAGCGCGGGACCCTATTCATCACCTACTCCGGCACCTACGATCTGGTTACGACCTTTCAAGGCAGTGGGAGCTGGGTTATCACCGGTGGAACCGGAGCATACGCACGTGCACACGGTGGAGGCACGTGGGTCGCAGACGCCAGCGACTTTCCGTACGCCCACCATACGGAGACAGGCGATCTCAGCACTCGCTAACTAAACGCAACGGAGGGCAGCGCTACACCAACCGCTGAGAGTGCTGCCCTCCATCATCAACTTAGGATCCCTAACCTGTGCTCAGCCGACAGGCCACATCGTTCGCCGTCCCAAAGCGTTCACCAACATCTGTTACGCATACGACAGTATGACTGCTCATTGCCAGCTAGCGCGCGCAGGCCACTGAGAGGCATTGCCCCCAGATGATTGGGACTCGGGGACAAGCTACCCAGCTCGCGCTCGCCCTTTAGGTGACCGAAGCGTCCAGTGCGTAGGCCGCCGCCTCCTCCTGGCTCATAGCATGCCCCTCGGCAAAGGCTCGGTCGAAGGCAGTGGTCTCTAAGGCGTCCCTAACCGCCTCCTCGATCCCCGCATTCAGAGCGTCCGATCCCTGCAACGGCTGGGCACCCGTGACATCGCGAATGCATTCGGCAGCGCCGAGCAACACGGCGCCCCGCTCGGGATGACCCTCGGCCAGCAGCACTCCGGCTAAGCAGGTGAGGCACCCTACGAAGCTTCCCCAGTCGCCCACATCACGGCTGAGCATCAGGCCCTCGCGGAGATGCACCACCGCCGCCCCTAGCTCGCCTCGAATGCGGTCAATCCCCGACAACGTCAGAAGTGTCCTCGCGAGACCCGTCCTGTCGGGAGAAACGCGCACGAAACCGACGCTCTCCACCAGGAGCCCGCGGGCGGCATCGATGTGTCCTGCCCCAAGCGCCATGAATCCCTGCAGCATGAGGGCAGTAGCCTGAGCCCAAGGGTCGTTCGCTCGGCGCCCAATTTCGAGGGACTCCGCGAGCCGTATCTGCACAATCTCGACCTCCCCGTGGAAGGGAAGCGTCATAGCTTGCACGTGGCATCCCCAGTTAACTCCGGACAGCGGGCCGATCCTGCGAAAGATCTCTATGGCCTCGTCCGCGGCTTCGACTGAAGATCGATCCTGCGCCACCGCCGCGCAGCCGATGAGCGCCCAAGCCAAGGATTCGTCCTCTCTCCGCTGTCGAGATTGGCCGTCTCCGAACCCACGGGCAATCACGAGAGCCTCGGCCGAGAGCGCCCCGGTCGTGTCGAACTGGCCGATGTTCCACGCGCAAAACGCTGCGCCCGCCAGGCCCATGACGCGTTCCGGCGATCGAGCCGGATCAGGAAGCGCACGAAGTGCTTGGCCCCAGCCGAGACCCTCCGCTGGCGTGGTGATGCCCCACCAGGCCATCAACCAGCCGACGATCGTCAGGCCGATATCTGCTTCCTGCTTCTCGATTGACCAGCGGAGTGCGGCCCGAAGATTGTCACGGTTGAGGCTCGCGAACTGCATCGTAGGATCTCGGCTAGCGCTCATCAAGCCGTCATAGGCGGTGATGGCGAACGCTCGGAAGTACTCTGCGTGACGCCTTCGCAGCTCTTCTGCCTCCCCGCTCCCCTGGAGACGCTGCTGGGCATACTCCCGGATCGTCTCCAGCATCCCGTATCGCGAGCTGCCCTCAACCCCCTCCCGCTCTCGCACCAGGCTGGCCTGGATCAGCATTTCCAGCGCCGGGACCACAGCAAACCCCTCGTCGCCACAAACCGCCTCGATGGCCGCGAGGTCGCATCCACCCCGGAAAACGGACACCCGTCGGAACAGGGTCTTGGCCTCGTCGTTGAGTAGCTGGTAGCTCCATTCGATCGCCGCCTCGAGTGTGAGGTACCGGGACGTTCCGCCCCTGGCCCCTCCCGTGAGCATCCTCAACGATCCGCGGTTCTCATCCTCAAGGAGCTCCAAGAGCTGCTTCGTCCGGAAGATCCGCATTCTGGCTGCCGCCAGCTCCAGCGCCAGCGGCAGCCCGTCCAAACGGTTGCAAATCCCGGCCACGAACCGCACGTTGGCAGCGGTGATTTCGAAGTCGCTCTTCACCGCCCCGGCTCGCGAGGCGAATAGCCGCACCGCGTCGCTGCACATGGCGTTCGCCACCGTCAAGTCCGCGCCAATCTCAACCGTAACCATTGGAGGCACGTCGTGAGCATGCTCCCCCGCTACGCCCAGACACACCCGGCTCGTCGTCAGAATCTTCAGCTGGGCACACGCGCTCAATAGTTCGACAAGCTCGGGACCGGCTGGGAGGAGATGCTCGAAGTTGTCCAGGATCAGCAGAAGCTGCTTCTTCCCCAACCAGTTGCGCACGGTCTTCAGCTCACTGCGGGTACCCTCCTGGATCCCGAGGCCGGTGCGGACAGCGGTCATGACCTGCGTTGGCTCCATCACGGGGGCCAGCTCGACCAGGAACACGCCATCGCCAAAGTCCTCGACGGCGTCGCCCGAGACCTGCAGCGCCAGCCTGGTCTTGCCGCTGCCTCCCGGACCGGTCAGCGTCAGCAGCCGTATCTCCGGGTCGCGCAGCAGCTTGCCAACCTCATCCATCTCCCGCTTCCGACCGATGAAGGATGTCACCTCAACCGGCAGGTTGGTGCGAACCCTGGTTGAACCGTTGTCGCTCAACCGCGTGGCGGTCCCGGCTTCCCGAAAGCCCTCCAGGTCTCCTGCCTCGAGTTCCAACGCAAGGGCCAGGACATCAATCGCGCTCGCACTCGGACGGCGGCTACCGCCCTCCAGCTTCTTGACCATGTCCACGCTGAAGCCCGCCCGCTCCCCCAGAGCCTCCTGGGTGAATCCCAGACGACGTCTGTGCAGGCGCAGCAGCGCGCCGAACGATGGAGGGTCTGCACTGGATTTCAACATCACCATCCGCCTTCGCGGTCTTGCGGATACCCGGGCGGCCACGCTTCGCTACACAGCGTGTGGGGCTAACCAGGCGACCACCGGTAGAGGGAACGCTGCTAAACCAATGCTTGCATGATGCCACGTACATCGCCCGCTCGTCCAATGGATCCTTGTGCACCTTTCTGTGCACGTTCTGTCACCATCAGTACCTGTTGAACAGACGCCAATTGCCTTACGGTTGACTGTGAATGCAGCAGCGAAACAAGGCACTCCAGTCTTGAAGCTCTCAGGAGATTGACGATGTACGAGTACCCCGCCATGATCGCCTCGACGCCCATCGGGTCGCTGCCGGCCCTCCGTTTCGCACACGATCGCTGGGTACCGACTGCGCTCCCGCAGCCTCTGTCTGCCTCTAGGCGCCCCTCCGAACTGTGCCGCAAACTCTGCCTCAAAGTCTGCCGGTCGTGCCTTCCCACGGCCTGGTGGTCCGCAGAAAACTTGAGTGACTCCAAGCCATGGAACGGAGTTCGGCACGAAGCCGTTATCAGCCGCAACACGTATCCCTCAAATCGGCCACGTCAGCAAAGGAGTTTGAAATGGCCAAGGGACGAAACATCCTCGCTGTCGCAACCCTTCTCGCTCTTTCCACCACCGCACTCCTCGGAAATATGGGAGTGATCTCCGGCAGCCATCGCCTTCGAGCGCCGCTACACGACGCCATGCCGTGGGGTCCTCCTGACGGTGTGTCCTCGCTCGACTACCACGGGGGGCCAACGCTGACCACGTCCACCTCGTACGCTATCTTCTGGGCTCCGCGTGGATCCTCTTTTGAGGCGTCAGGGAGCTCCGCTTACCAGTCGCTCCTCACCCGGTACTTGAGCGATGTCGGCGGCTCTCCCCTCTACCGCGTCGTTACCCAGTACTACCGAGAGACATCCAACGCTCGGCAAGACATTCGAAACGCGTCTTCATTGGGCGGCGTCTACATCGATTCCAGCCCATACCCAGAGGCAGCCACGACGGCTCATCCTCTTCGAGACCGGGAGATCCAGGGTGAAATCCTCAGAGTCATGCGGGTCACCGGGTGGACGCCGACCGCAGGCCACGTGTTCTTCGTGTACACCACGGATCGGGCTCAAAGCTGCATCGGAAACGGGCGCCGGCAGTGTTCCTTCAACGCCTATTGCGCGTACCACTCATCCTTCAGGGCGCCGGACGGCCACATTGTCGTCTATGCCGCTCTCCCCGATGCGTCGCGCGACGCCACGCATTGTCTGGCGCGAGACGGTGGCCAGGTATTGTCACCAAATCTAGATCCCATTGCCGACGCCGAGGTCTCCATCACCTCTCACGAGCAATTCGAAATGGTCACGGATCCGCAGGTCGGCACGCACACCGCCTGGGTCGACGCCAGTGGCGATGAGGTTGCGGACAAATGCGTCGGTAGCTATGGCACTGTGTCTGGGAACGGGAGCAACGTGATACTCCACGGCCACCCGTACATCGTCCAGCAGGAGTTCAGCAACTCCGACGGGGGCTGCGTTACTGCTCTGGGACAACCGTCACAAGACTCCTCCGGAGCAGCTGCTTGGAAGACTTCCGGCCCCGACCACATGCATTTGAGCGGCGAACCAGCGTTTCACTTTCCTCAGCTGGGGGGACGGAGTCCGAAGATTCCGTCTCCCCTTAACCGGTAAACCGTAGCGCCATCCTCTCCAGACATCATCTTTCGAGCGCCATCACTTCACAGAAGCCAGACACAAATCCCCATCCATCACAGCAAGGAGAAAGACTATGCACACAGGCAACAACACCATGAGCCGGCGGTACGAGTTTGATCCGATGTACGCGACACATGTGTTCGTGTCGGCACAAGAGCGACGTATGCGTAAAGCCGAGCTGCTCAGGTTAGCGCGCACGACCCGCCGGGCGTCCTCTGACACCGGGCCATCCAGCGCATACGGGCTCTTAAAGCACATCTCGCTGGGATTCCGCGGACTTCGCAGGGGGTCTCCGATCCGTTCGTCTTTCGCGAGAAAGACCACGTAACTATGGCCGAATGAACCCAGGTCCCTTCGCGAAACTCTTCTTGCCGGTTCGCCTATCGGCTCTTCAGGATCCCTTAGCCGATCAACGACTCACTATTCATTAAGGAGTGAAACGAGGAAGAAGTTCCCACCGTCAGCCACGTAGTGGCCGCGATATTCTCGGCAATGGAAGGTTCGTCGGCGCACCCGACACAGATCAGGTGCCCTGTAAATACCGCAGCCGCCAGTCAGAGATTGCCATCTCACACCTATCCCGGGTGTCCAACGTGTCCGGGCGGTAGGCCAGACCACATTCGTGACACCGGCACTTTACTGTCTGCTCAGATTGGGTCGATAACATCTTGGCGGCGCACTAGCGACCATTCGGGAGTTGTTGCCGACGAAGTTGACCTTCAGGGGATTCGTCCGGTAGATAGTCCAACCGAGAGCCGGCACAGAGACCAGGGGCCGTGACCGAAAGGTTGGGGTCGCCGGTTTCGCCGTGACGAAGCCCACCACTCCCTTTATCCAGGGACCCAGGAGTCAGAACCCGAGCCCGAGAGCAACGTACAGACCCATGCGCCGTGGCAAAGGCACATCAGTGAGGCTATTGGACATGTATGGTTCCCGGTTGACGGCAAAGAAAGAGCCTCGCTTAGATCGAAGCCAATGCTCGCTGCGTTCGCTCGATGTAAGGTCTGGCTCCAAGCCTCTGAAAGATAGCTAGTGCATCCTCCCATTGGTCCCGGGCCTGAGCTCGCTCCTCGCAACCAAAATGTACCCAGCCGTACTCGTACAGTGCTCGCGCTTCGTCGTAAGGGAATGGGCCCCGGCGGGCCATCGGAAGCAGCTCATCGAGCTGTTCGGCAGCACCAATCCAGAGCTTCTGAGTAATCAAGAGCCGGGCGCGCACGCGCATCGATTCCAGCAGCCAGAAGCAGGTATCCGATCCCTTGGCGCACTCGAAAGCGGCATTTAGTAGCTCCTGGCCCTCCGCTTCATGGCCGAGCTCGACGTGCGCCTCGGCCATCTGTGCCAGCACCCAGGGGCGCATCCAGGGCTGCAAGACGGTGGTCACCTCCGAAGCATCCAGCCTAGCAGCGGCTTCAGCCGGTCGACCGGCAAAGAGGTCGTGACAGAGGAGCAGCCACGACACGACCAGCCGAAGCTCGCGAGAGTCGGTCTGCTCCGCGAGCGAACGGAATCGGTCAATGTGGTCCGCCGACTCCTCGAAGGAACCCTGGAGCAGGCTGAGCCACCCAAGGCCCAGCACGGGCAGCGCTGATAGACCCGGCGCATCCGCGCTGTTCGCCACCTCGAGCGACCGTTCGAGCATTGGTCGCGCCCCAGCCCAATCTCCCACAAATATGGAGATAAGGGCGAGATCGTAGACTGCGCCAGACACGTAATTGGGATCACCCAGGCCTTCGGCTAGGTCAACGGCGTGTTGTTGATACCGCAGGGCTGATGCCGGATCTCCCAGGTTCCAGGTCACGAACGCGAGAACGGCATAGCATCGTGCTAGACCGATGAGATTGGTGTTAGCCTCCAGGATCGGGAGTGCGGCCTGTAGCGCCTCCGTAGCTTTCGCGCCCCGACCCAAGTCCGCAAGAGCAAGCCCAAGACACGAGAGGGCGTGTGCAACCGCGTGGTCTTCTCCCAGAGAGCGTGCGAACTCCACGGCGGCCTCCGAGGCAGAGAGTTCCTCAGGCTGGTTGGCAAGCTGTCGTTGAAGCTCCGCCAGGGCGACGTAGAACTCGACCACGCCAGGAGAGGCAACGGCCACCTGTAGGCGTCCTCCTATGGCCCCCGCAGCGGCCAGACCCGCCTGATAGGTCCCAACCGGCACATGCACGCGAAGTACCTGGCCCGTAGCCCGTATCTCGCCGTCGAGGTCGTCGCACCGGCGATAGCCGTCCGCCGCACTTTCGAGCGCTGCAAGTGCTTCCTCGTAGCGGCCCGCCAGCCGGAGTGTCCTGCCCAACTTCTCTTGTGCCGCAAGCGCGAGCGCGGTATCTCCCACCTCATGTGCGACGCGCAGGGCAGTCTTGAATTGGATCTCGGCATCGCTGTGGGCAAATAGCCCCTCCGCCTCGTCTCCAGCGGTCAAGATCCACGGAAGGGCGCGTTCGAGTTCGTCGCTCTGGAGAAAATGCCAGGCGAGCTCAGCTGCCCGATCCCTTCGTTTTCGATCCGGGAGCGTCTCGAGGGCATCGCCGGCAGCTCTGTGGAGGCGGTGTCTGCGCGGAGCCGGAATCCGCGAGTATACCGTCTCCTGCGTGAGCGCGTGATCAAAGGTGAGCTCCTGCTCAGTGCTCTCACGCACCATCCCATGCTCGATCGCTTGCTCCAGCGCCCCTTCGACGTCATCCTCTGAGCTTCGGCTCATGGCCCGCAAGCACTCGAACGTGAAGGTCTGTCCCAATACGCTCGCCTCAGCCAGAATCGCTTGGGTCCGGTCAGGGAGACGGCCGAGGCGATGCTCGATCACTGCTCGCACGGTCTCGGGAACGGCTAGCTCTTGCACAACGGTGGAGGTAAAGCTCGTCTCGGTCTCGACGGCGTGTCCCTGCTCGAGAAGCGACCGCAAGACCTGGTGCGCGAAAAATGGATTGCCCTCCGTTCGCCGGTGTAACTGCGCAGCTAGCCCCTCACTCACTCCTGGCTCGCCCAATGTTGCAGCCGCCAGGGCCCGCGTATCCTTCACACCGAGCAGTTCGACAGCTATCACGTCGGCTAGTCCCTCTCGAGTCAAGTCAACGAGTGCTCGCAGCAGCGGGTGGCCCTCACGCAGATCGGTCCGTCTGTAGGTGCCGAGTAAGAGAATGCGATGGCCGTGAGCTTCACGAGTCAGGTACTGCAGGAGATCAAGGCTTGCAGTGTCCATCCACTGGAGATCATCCAAAAGCAAAGCAACCGGCTCAAGGTGCGCCATAGCCAGGATGAAACCGGCTACCGCCCGGCAAAGACGATGATGATCGCCCTCCGTCCCAGTGGACGATACTGGCTGCAACGCTGGTTGGCCGGGAAGCAGATAGCCGAGATACGGCCAACGACGCCCGACCTCGGAGCGAATGGATGTGGGACAGGCTGCATACGCGGCTGAGAGCGCATCGAAAAAGGGGTAAAACGGGACCGGTTGCTGTGGCTCATAGCACCGTCCCGTTGCGACGAGGTAACCTCGATTGCTGAGGTGTGCCATCGCCTCTTGGGCGAGACGCGTCTTGCCCACCCCTGGCTCTCCCGACAGCAATAGAAGCTTGCCTGCGCCATTGCTGGCGGCCTGCTCTTGAGCCAGTATGCGTTCCACTTCCGACTCACGTCCTATGAGAGGTCCAACGGCACGCGCTCCCAGGTACGCTCCAATAGGTGCTTGTCTCGTCAGCACGTCACCCCGGGCCGCCGACGTGAACTCAGCTTTGTCGGTCTCCGACAGATTGAGAGCATCAGCCAGGAGCGAGACGGTACTCCGGTATGGCCGCCCGTGCTTGCCCTGCTCCAGCGCCCGCACACCCCGGGTGCTCAACCCTGCGCGCTCCGCCAGTGTCTCCTGAGTTAGGCCTCGTTCCGTTCGATAACGCTTGAGCAGGTCCGCAAAGCCCGCCCCGGCGATAATTGTTGTAGTCGGGTCCGAGTCATGCAAATCTGACGGTTCTCCACCTCACGGCTCTTGGGCCTCGACCGTTTCCATTGCAAGCGCAGTCACTTCGTCCATGGACATTTGACAGCCCCTGGCCCACGCGGCTGCCCATTCGTCATCTCCGAGCCGCGCTCGGCAGTCTGCCACCATTCGCCCACCCATTCACGCTCAACCGGGTTCGGCCTCAATCCGAGTGACTCAAGCGTCGCATAGCAACCACCAAGAACCTGACCGGCCGCGTCGTCTTTGCCCCGAAGGTAAGCTACCCATGCGAGTCCCATTGCTGCGAAGGCCGTCCCTCTGGTATTTCGGCACCCTTCGTGTGCTTCAATCGAGCGCTTGAATCCCTTCGTCGCATCATCGATCTCACCGAGCACTCCCCTTACGAATGCGAGGTTAAAGTGCCCAAACGCTGTCTCCCATCTGTCTCCTACGCGCTCAAAGTCTGCGAGGCTTTCGGCTAGATACAAGGCTGCCTTGGCTGTGTCCTCCTTTCGGAATGCGCACTGTGCTCTAGTGGGTCATTTGTGTTGCGTACATAGGTTTGGTGCAAGCCGCGATCGGGCGGGGTATGACACGACGCGTGGTGGCGCCTGATTTGCCGTGGGAGTGCCGTTTGTCCCGCAAACTGCTACGGCGCAGCCTCCGTTTACCGCCCCAAATGAATGGAGCAGGGTCGCGGTTCCAACCACGCGCGGTCGCTTCTATCCAATCAATAATCTCCTCTGGCGAGCGGGGTGACTCATGGCCGACGGCCCGTGCTTTGAGGATGGCCTGGACTGACTCTGCCATATTGAGCCAACTGCCTCCGACCGGTGTGTAGACCGGCATGATGCCGTGTTCCACCATCCAGAGCACAAGATCAGGAGTACGGTGCCCTTGGAGGTTGTCCAGAACCAGAAGCATCCGCAATGACGGGAGCGATTCTGGCAGGTTGAATGGAACTGCGAGCCCTTCCTGCCAGCGCTCCCACTGTTGGCGATTCTCGGCGGAGGGCAGCGGTTGGTCGCATGGCGGCAGCGTGGCGAGGATCGCTTCGAGTTCATTCTTGAGCCAGGGATGCAGAACCGCGTTGGTGGTGTGCAACACCCCCTTGACCCTGACCTCGCCGGTGGCTGGGTGGAACAAGGTCAATTGCTTGGCCGTGCCATTGCGGATGTACTCGTGAGGGTAGCGAGCCGGATCGCCCATCCGTCGCCATCTGCGGCCGGGACATGGCACCGTTTGGAACGGCCCCGCCTCATCTTCGGTCCAGGTCGGAAGGGACTTCTGACGGTACGCGGCCTCAATCAGTTTTTTTGGGCACGGCATCCGGATCATGCACCTGCACGTTCCCGGCCTTGCGCTTGCGAACTGCATGCCCGGTTTCGCACCAACTCTGGTCCTTTTGCCAGCTATAGCCATGGTCATGGAGTACGCACCAAATGACGTATGTGCTGATGGTCGGCAACCCATTGGGCGCCCGACGCAAGGCTCGCTGTAGTGTGTTCAGCGACCATGTAGCCGTACCCTCCTGCTCGCGATCCGGTGATCGGCGTACTTCGCGGAGGATCCGCTCCTCCTCGGCTCGACCATATACCTTTCGTTGGCCGCCGCCGTGCTTGGAGTCCAACGCCCCCAAGCCCTCCCGGTTGAACCGTGCCACAAGATACGCGACTCCCTGTGCGCTTCGCCTCCCTGCTCGCCTGGCGGCCTCGGCAAAGCTGGACCCGTTGTTGACCGCAACCAGTACCCTGGCGCGCGCGACTCGATTGGCCGAGTCCGAACCCGACCGGCTGACCCGCTCTAACTCCGTCCGCTCGGGACCGCTCAACGAACGCAGTGGTTCCTTCTGACGATGAGTCAAATCGACACCCTCGACGGCGTATTCGACTCCTCGCTCGCCGACCTGCAACCCCACCTATTATTAGCAAGGCAAGTAACCCACTAGCGGCCCCTTCTGGGCTTTAGCAAACTGTGTCGGCACAATCCCACCGTATCCAGATGCTTCCAGACGTGGCGTGATTATGCCAGTGTTCGATATCTGTCGCTCTTGAACAGGTCGAAACGACCGCGCTTTGCCGTTCGTCATAAGTAGGCCATCTCCCTTGCCAGACGAAGCGCCTCGGTGAGGCTCGCCCTCGCCATCGCCTCATCTTCGGCATCCCACGCCTCGATGGCGCCGTGCAGGGCTGTGGCAATAGGGCCGGGTACCTTCGCCTGGCTTGGAGCCAAGAGCATCTTCGCGTCCTCGATCGCCTGGCCGACGCGATCCTCACGCTCTCCAACATCGATGAGGATCCAGACTGCGGGCCAATGAAGGGGATAGCGAAAGGTGCTGCTGGAGCCATTCCAGAGCGCCATGGCCGACCGAGCCTCGGCCTCAGCCACCGACGATTGGTCTTCCTTCAGCGCAACCCACGCCCGGTTCGCGGCCGCCATAGCCACATACTCGGGACGGTTAACTTCTTGAGCTGCACGTTGACTTCGTGCGTTCCATTCGCGAACGGCTTCCACATCGCCGCGTTTGCGGTGCAGCACGGTGAGATAGGTCATGCACATGGACTGAAGCAGAGAGTTACCCGTCCGCTTCGCCAGGTCCAGCGTCCGATTCAGGGCGTCTGCGGCCTCGTCGAGGGCTCCGCGCCACAGTAATGCGAATCCGAACGTAAAGAGAATTGCCGCCATCTGACCAGCATCCCCAAGCTCCGTCATGCCCTCGACTGATCTCCGCGCGTAGCTGAGGGTTTCCTCGGTTGGGATAAACCCATCCCGCCTTAGAGACATGAGCGTGAGGTTCTCGAAGAAACGGCAGCGCTGATCGGCGGTCGCGCACACCTCAATCACCGCGCGCGCCCGCTCCGTCTGCTCCGCCAGTTCATCCACGTCTCCGCTGAAGTAGAGCTGTCTCATGCGGGCAAGCTTGATCTCCAGCCATTCCTGCCACCACGCCAGTTCAGTGATAGCCGGCTCTTCTCCCAACGCGACTTCAGCCATATGGAAGGAGGCGAGGGCCTCGTTGGGGAAGGAACGCTGCTCGCACCAGAGATTGCCGATCTTCCGACGAACCCGAGCGAGCCAGATGCGGTCAGCAGGTGTGATTCCCGCCGCCGCATCGTCGAAGAGGGCCCTAGCCTCCTCGTACCGGCCCTCAATCCCGAGCACGTCAGCTAGCTTCTCACGCACCCGCAAGGGAGCCTCGTCTATGGTGCGGCCTCCGGCTGATGGCTTTACGGCGGCCACGTGCTCAAGCGCAGCCCGGTAGTAATGGCCGGCGGCGCTGTTGGAGTAGACCGACGCTGCCCTATCACCCGCCTTCTCAAACCAAGGAGCCGCCTCGCCACGCGCATCCGTCTTAGAGTAATGGTAGGCGACCGTCTCGACGTGCTCAGCGGACGGATACAACTTGGCCACGGCCCTGGCGGTCTTGAGGTGAAGCTCCCGGCGCTGCTTACGTACGAGCGTGTTGTACGCTGCCTCGCGCATGGTCACGTGCCTGAAGCTGTACTCGTGCTCGCCTGCCGGCGATCCAGGTGAGGGAGCTCGCGGGAAGGCGATCTCTGCCTGCTGGAGGGTCGTGAGGGCCGGCTCCATCGCTGACTCTGCCTCCTCGACCACGTGTGCCAGGAGCCGAAGTGGGAAGCTACGGCCAATCACGCTGCCCACCTGGGCTAGGGCCCTAGCCGGAGGCTCGAGGCGGTCCAGCCGCGCCAACAGCACTGCGGTGAGGCTGCTTGGTAGGCGCTGTGCCACATCAGGGATCATCTGGAGAGCGCCCTCATGCTCACGAAGCCCGTCATTCTCTTTGAGAGTTCGGGCCAGTTCTTCGACGAAGAAAGGATTGCCGCCGGCGCGCTCGCCTAAGTACCGTTCCAGCTCGCTCGACAAAGGCACGTTCCCCAGCGCCGCCGTGGCAATCGCCGCGGCCTCTGCCCGGCGAAGCGGCCGTAAGGTTATGCGCTCCGGCCACCCCAGGTCGCTCCAGGGCGCCGTCCAGCCCTCTCGCTGGGCCGCCAGCACCAGTAGCCGCAGGCCCGGAACGTCGACGGCGATCTCACTCAAGACCTCCTTGCTCGCCGGGTCTATCCAGTGGATATCTTCGAGGACCAGGATGGTCGGACGGCCAAACGAGAGCGCCCCGACGATCCGGCGAAGACCCCGCACGAGTGACCTGCGCCTGATCCGGGCCGCAGCTCGGGTCACAAGGGACTCCGCGGGAGGTAGGCCCAGCACCTCTCCCAAAACGTCGCGCGCCTCGAGCCGCGCCTCCTCGTCCTCCGTGCTGAGCAGTTCGAGTATCGCCGTGTCCAGGTTTCGGCGGATGATACCGAGAGAGTCATCCGCGCCCACGGAGATGAGAGACCGGAGGAAATCGGCGATGAGCCAGAGGCTAATGTCTTGACCATAGGAGATGCAGCGGCTCTGGATTACGCCATGGTTATCGTTGTCCGCAGCCCGGGAGACGAACTCGGCGATGAGGCGGCTCTTGCCAACTCCCGGTTGACCCACGATGGAGACAAGTTGGCCCTCACCCGCACGGGCCATCGCCCAGAGGTCGCCCAGAATTGCCAGCTCTCGCTCGCGCCCGATAAACGGAGCAAGCGGTCGCCCCTCCAAAGGCTCCTGCCACCGCTCCTGGATGCTCTCATTGAGCCCTATTGCCAGAAAGACACGGGTGGGGGGAGATGTCGCAGACTCGCCGTTTGCCGTCGGCTTTCTGTGCCCACCGTAGTGGATGCGCCTTCCAGTGAGATGAGCCGTCTCCTGACCCACGAGGACCTCGCCTGGTTCGGCCAACGCCAGGAGCTTGGCAGCGGTGTTGATGGCGGCGCCTGACACACCCAGGTCTCGCCAACCCCAGGCGGTCCTAAGGCCGCTGACAACCTCACCCGTATCGATGCCGGCACGGACCGAAGGCAGTTCCGTCAGGGGCTGACCCAGGCGCCGAGTCGCTTCTTCGAAGGCGGACCCAACGGCTTGGCTCAACCCAAGGGCACAAACCACGGCTCTCTCGGGGTCGTCCTCGTGAGCCAGCGGTACGCCGAAGAGGGCCAGCATAACATCCCCCCCGCATCTCTCAAGCACGCCGCCATAGCGTTCGGTCTGCAGTTTGACAGCCGCCAGGTAAGCCTCCTGAATGTCACAGATGTCCTCGGCATCAAGCGTCTCTGGAAGCCACGTGAACCCGACGATGTGGCAAAACACAGCCGTGACGAGGCGTCGCTCTTCAGTGACGACCACGGCTGGTGCTGTGGCTCCGGCGCCCGGAGAGGGTACCTCGGTCGAGTCCTGCAGGCGGGCCGAAATCATGGCGGCCCGAAACTGTTCGGCCTCGCCGGGCTCGAGCTCGAGGGCATGGGCCAGGACGTCGAGTGAGGCAGCACTAGGCTGCCGGCTGCCGCCCTCAAGCTTTTTGATGTAGTCGACGCTGAATCCAGCCAGCTCGGCGAACGCTTCCTGCGTCAGGCCAAGACGCCGGCGATATAGCCGTAAAAGCACCCCGAATGTTGGAGCGGCGGCGGTGAACTTCACGGCACCTTCGAGCCCTCAGGAATCGCCTGCTGGCCTCGCCTCACTGCACGTTTCATAAGCAGCTGTTTGCTTCCGCTGTCGGCCTTCGTTGACTGGCTAAGCCCAACACGGCAGCCACAGCGCTGAGATCTTCAACTAGGGCTTTGGTCCAGTATGTCCCTTGTATCCGTTTCTGTCCACCTTTCTGTGCCGCTCAGTAGCTGTTCAGTAGCTGTCGCAGTAGCTCTGCTTGGCATAGGGTGGAGATTGGAAGCTGTGAGGAATGCTCCGCCGGCTTACCCGTAAACACGAGATACAGGAGTACATCATGAAATGCTTCGCCGCAGTAACCGTCGCCACCCTCATCACCTTGTTCGACGTCATGCAGGTCTCCGCTGCCGCAGGTAGTGTCGGGCATCGGGCAGTTCAAGTCAGGGCCGGCAAGGCCGGAGCCATCACGATCCAAACCTGGCTGCCCTGGGATCTCGGCTTCTGTCCCTTCTCGTGACGAGGTGGGGCTGCGTGCAGCCGTTTCGAACTCCGCTCGGTCGGCACCGGAAAGTTCGAGGGCGTCGGCCAGCAGCGCCACCGTACTCCGGTACGGTCGGGAGCGCTCGCCTTGCTCCAGGGCTCGGATCCCCCGAGGGCTTACTCCGGCCAGCTCGGCCAGCTGTTCCTGTGTCAGAGCCCGTGCTACCCGATGTCGGTTGAGCAGCCTCGAGAACGTCTTCCCTTGGCGCGCATCAACCTGCTCTGCACGAGTTATCGCCTGTTTCGCTTGCATCCACTGCTCGGCGCGCGACTCCGGTTGGCAACAGTATGTGCGATCACGAACTGTCTTGCAGACCATGGTACGCTGCGCCACCCACGTCAGTTTCCAAAGTGCTCCTCGAAGAACCGAGCGACCCTATCGAAGGCATCGACCGTATGCTCGAGGTGGACAATACTGTGGCCCTCATCCGGGTACAGCACACACTCGAATGTCTTGCCCGCCCGCCGCAGTGCTTCCGCCATCTGCTCCGTCTCCTGCCTCAAGACTCGCGGGTCGCGCTCGCCCTGCACCAGCAACAACGGACACGCGATCCTGTCAACGTAGTTGACGGGGGAGCGTTCGCGGTAGAAGTCCGGATGTTGATCGGGGGTGCCGATGTTTCTTTCCTGGAATGCCCGCATATCAGGACGGGCGCTCTCGTATGCGGTGACGAGATTGGCGAAACCGCAGAAGCTGACGGCGGCCTGCCACTTGGCGGGGAATTGCGTTATGGCGCTGAGGGTAAGGTATCCGCCGTAGCTCCCACCCAAGATGCCGACGTCACTCGCGACTCCTTCCGACACGAGCCAGTCTCTCCCGGCAACCACGTCACGGAGGTCACCTCCGGCCCAATCGTTGCGATTGAGCCATTGGAACTCGGTTCCGTATCCCGTGCTCCCCCGAAAGTTCGGCGCCAACACGGTAAAGCCACACGAAACCAGAAACTGGACCGGTGGGGACCAGGCGTTAATCGTCTGTCCGGTCGGCCCCCCGTGCGGAAGTACGAGAGCCCTTCCCCTGGATTCCGCGGGGGAGCGGTAGAGGAACGCCGAGATTCGCCTGCCGTCGAAACTTGCGTAATGAATCAGGTCCGGTTCTACGAGATCTCGGCTCTCGATCCCGTTTGGCATCGGAGCATACAGGGCTCGAGGCTCTTGGCTCAACTCATCCGCGATCCATATGCTGTCCGGCTGAACCGGGCCGGTGTAGCTATAGACGATCTGCCCGGGTGTCCGGCTCCAGCGATAGTCGCCGCCATGGCCGCGCAGGTGGATAGCGCCGCTTTCACCCTGAGCAGGCGAAACGGGATGAGACTCGCCGGTCTCGAGATCTTGAACGTACAGTACGAGATTGCCGTCCTGGTTCACGGTGTAGGCGACTTTTCTACCGTCGGGCGACCACTGCCCGTTCGATTCATCCCACGGCCGTGATGCAATCGATTCTCTTTCCAGCGTCTCCGGATCGATGGCCAGCAGGTCGTAGCTGCCGGCAATGCTCGATGAGATTAGGACGCGGGTGCCGTCCGGTGACCAGCGCGGCGCCTGATTGGCGTAGTAGCTCATCTCGTCGGCCTCGCCTTGGTGCTGCGTGATCCTGCGTTCGGTGCCGTCCTCGAGCGACATGACGAACGTGTCCCAGTTGTTGATAAGCTCGGACCGGTTGGAGGCATACGCGATCCTCGCTCCGTCGGGAGAAAACTGGGGACCATGATGAACTGATGGGTGATTTGTCACCCGGCGAACTCGACCCGACAACTCGGAATAGTAAACGTCGAACTGCCCGTCTCGATTGGACACGTAGGTGACGCGGCTGCCGTCCCACGACCAGGCGTGATTCTCGTGCAGCTTGTCCGGAGCGTTGGTCAGGTTGCGGAGGTTGGAGCCATCCGGCGCGACCGTGTAGACCTGATAGTTCTCGTCGCCTCCCGTATCCTGCAAGAACGCGATGAGGTCGCCTCGGGGCGACCATTTTGGCTCTACTGCTCCTTCGCGGCCATCGGTTATCGGTACGTTGACATTGTCACCCAGCCTTCGCACGTATATCCTCGGTGGCCCTCCTACGGCAGTCGAAAAGACGACGGCCGAGCCGTCCGGAGACGTGTCAAGGCCGCATACGATGGGGGTCTGCATCAGTGCTGCCAGATTTAGGCGGTTCGCTATCACCGACGTCCTCCTTTCTTTTAACCAGCGATAACAAGTAGACAGGCTGTCAAGCTTGAGCTTGAGCTTGAAGCCTCCCCATAGCCTGCTCAACCGCGCTCGGGAATCGACTCTCGAAATCGAGTACTCCGACCCACTCCGGCTTGACGAAAATGCGCGACATTTGCGGGAACAGAGGTCCGGCCATATCCAGCCAGGCCCTGCCTCCTTCCTCGCCCATCATCCGCACGCACGCCGCCTCGTACTCGGGCGGAATCCCATCAAACGTGTCGGTCCGAACGGTGCCGCGAATGACCAGCACCCTGTACGGCATGGTATCGGTGTCGATGCTAACCGCCACCTTCGATCCGTTCCGGAGCGCCATCATCTTCGGCGCGTCAGTCGGGGTTCCGAAGACAATCTCGGATCCGGTCCAGTGGAAGCCGATCGGCACCACGCGAGGCGTCCCGTCAGTCCAGTTGTACGCCAGATGGGCCGGAAGTCTCGACCCCAGGAGCTGCTGGGCGACTGGGTCATCGAGGAGATCTACGCTTCCTTGTTCGGTTACCATGTTGTCCTCCTACGTTCGTGTTAACTACCTCTATAAAAGGAACGCCTCCCGATTGAGCTAGATTGTCACGGCTCCTTTCCCGTGGTGCCGCCGCCTATAGATATGCCAAGCCCGACGCGAGCTCGAGCGCGTCGCCGACGTTCCCACGTGCTGTCTCTTCATCCCCGATGTCCCAGGCGTCGATCGCTTTTCTTAGTGGACCGGCCAGGTCGTCGGGTACCCTTGCCTGGTCGGGACCGAAGAGCATTCTCACGTGCTCGATCGCGTCAGACATCCTGCCTTGACGCACGTCGATGTCGATCAGAACCCACAGGCCGGCCCACCAGAACATATAGGGGTAGGAGGCGGCGAGACTCTGCCAGTCAGCTACGGCGGATCGTGCCTCGGCATCCGCCGTTGACCAGTCCTCCTGCTTCCAAGCAAGCCAGGCGCGGTTCGCCGCCGCCATGGCTACGTACTCAGTACGCTTTGCTTCCAGGGCAATGCTTAGTGCGCGTTCGTTCCATTCCCGCACGCGATCTACATCTCCCCGCTTCCGATACAGCACCGTGAGATACGTGGCACACATGGACCGAACCAGTGACAGGCCGCTTCGCTCGGCCGAGTCCAGGGCACGAAGCAACCCGTCTTCGGCCTCATCCAAAGCCCCGGACCACAGCTGCGTGAATCCGAGAACGAGAAGAGGCTGGCCGAGCTGCCCAACGTCCCGCAGCGCCTCGGCCGCGTCAACCGCTTTCCTCGCATAAACCAGGGTTCGCTCGGTCGGGGTGTACGCATCACGTCGAAGGTCGAGGAGCACTAAGGTCTGAAAGAAACCCCCTCTCTGCCGGGGTGTTCCGTACACCTCGATCACCGGACCGGTAAGGTCCGATACTTTCGTTAGTTCGTCGATCAGTTGATGGAAATAGAACTGCTGCATCCTGTCCAGCTGGATGTCCAGCCATTCCCTCCACCAGGCGGCGTCTCTATGCCCCGACCGTTCGCCCAGGGCGGCTTCCGCCACGTCCCACGCGGCGAGTGCTTCGTTGAGAAACGATCGCTGGGCGGCCCAAACGCCGCCAATCTTGCGGTGGATGCGCGCCAGCCGGATGCGGTCGGTTGGGGCAATGCCGGCGAGAGCTTCCTGGTAAAGGTCCAGGGCCTGGTCGTAGCTCGACCTCGCCAGCAGTAAATCCGCCAGCTTCTCCCTGACGCGCGACAAGCCGTCCCCGCCGTCACCTTTAGCTAGCCGCTCGATCGCGTTCCCATAGTGGACCGCGGCGGAATCGTTGGCGTAGATGCCGGCGGCTCGGTCCCCAGCCTTTTCGAACCACTCCGCGGCCTCGGACCCCGCGTTGGTCCTGAGGTAATGGTATGCGATGGTTTCGACGTACTCGTCCGATGGGTAGAGTGCGGCGATAGCCCTGGCCGTTTTTAGGTGAAGATCCTGACGGCGCTTGCGCACGAGAGTGTTGTAGGCGACCTCGCTCAGCGTCACGTGCTTGAAGCTGTACTCCAAACCGACCGACGACGCACCCGACGAATAGCCCCGAGGAAAGGCGATCTCGGCCTGCTGAAGGGCTCTCAAGGGCTGTTCGAGGGTCGATTGATCGTCTCCGACGACTTCGGCCAGCAGACGGATCGCGAAGGTCCGACCAATAACGCTGGCGACCTGCGCCAGGGCTTTGGCCGGCGCATCTAAGTGATCCAGCCGCGCCTGCAGGACCTCGGCCAGGGTTGCGGGCAGTCCCTGAGTGACATCCGGAACCAGGTACAGGCACTCATCGTGGCGGTGCAGTCCACCACTCTCCTTGAGAAACCGGGACAGCTCTTCGACGAAGAATGGATTTCCACCTGCTCGTTCGGCCAGGTAGCTCTCGACTTCGGAGGACAGTCGAGCATTTCCCATCACCGTGGAAGCGAGAGCTGAGGCGTCTTCTTCCGGTAGAGGCCGAAGCGCAATCCGTTCCGGCCAGCCCAAATCGTTCCAAGGGGCGCTCCAGCCTTCTCGACGCGCGACGAGTGCGAGCAGTCGCAGGCTTGGGAACCCCAGCACGAGGCGACCGAGGATCTCCTCGCTGGCCGTATCTATCCAGTGGAGATCCTGAAGAACTAAGATCGTTGGGCCGCCCGCCGACAGGGCCTCCAGTACCCTCTGAAGCATCCGCACCAGGCTGTTGCGCCTTACCTCGGCACCAGCCCCGGCAACCACGGACTCCGACGCCGGCAGACCCAGCACTTCGCCCAGAACGTCGCGGGCTTCGAGCCGGGTCGCCTCGTCCTCAGCAGTGAGTTCAGCCGGTATGGCAACATCCAGGCGTGCGCCGATATCGTCCGGAGTAGCCTCCTCGTCCACCGAAAAGACAGAACGCACGAGGTCAGCAATCAGCCACAGGCTGACCTCCTGCCCGTAGGAAAGGCAGCGCCCTATGACGAGCCTGGCATCCGCATCGACTGTCACCTGGGACACGAACTCGGCAATAAGGCGGCTCTTCCCAATCCCTGGCTCGCCCACGATCGAGACCAGCTGGCCTTCGCCCGCGAGAGCGTGTTCCCAGAGGTCGTTGAGAGTCTCCATCTCCCGCTCCCGCCCGACGAAGGTTGCGGGCGGCAGTATCTCATGAACGGCCTCCCACAGCCCTTCCGTGCTTTGGCTCAACCCGAGGGCAGGGAATACCAGGACCGGCGCAGCTCGGCCCACGAGACTCAGCTCTCGTGGCGCACCGTAGCGCACACGACGTCGGGTGAGGTGCATGGTGGGCTGCGCCACCAGTATTTCGCCTGATCCGGCATAGCCTCGTAATCTCACGGCGCCATCAATTCCGTCGCCCGACACGCCCGGTTCGTCCACTCCTGTATCTGATCGTGGGACCAGAACCACCTCACCCGTGTTGACACACACGCGGACGGTTGGAGCCTGCGCCAGCCGGCTCTTCAGACCCTCATCCAGCCCGGCCACCGCGCCTACCACGGCATCTTGCATTCCCAGCGCACAGAGGATGGCACGCTCCGGGTCGTCCTCATGCGCCTTGTGGACACCAAAGAGCGCGAGAATCTCACCGCTCGCGTGTCCCTCGATAGTTCCACCGTACAGTCCGACCTGGCGTCCGACCGCGGCCAGCAGGGTGCCCTGCACGTCACCCACATCCTCGGCATCGAACGATTCGTCGAGATCGCTGAAGCCGTCGATCTCGCAGAACAACGCGGTAACAAGGCGGCGTTCGTGCTGCACCAGATGTGAGCGGCTGGATCCGGATGCGTCTGCACTCGTGAAGCCACTGACCTCGGGGTCAGCGACACTTCCCTGGACCGTCGACGGGGCCATCGCCGGGTCCGAAGCCTGGAGATCCTTAGCCGTCCCCCCGACTGTGCTCGAGCCGTCACATCAACGAGCGCTGATCCGTCTAGGCCCGGTTTTCTGGGTATTCGAGCGGTTCTGAACACCTCGAAGTCGGGGGGCTCCAGATCCAATGCGACCCCCAGAACGTCGACGGCAGAGGCGCTCGGTCGCCGACTGCCGCCCTCTAGCTTCTTGATGTACTCGACGCTGAAACCCGCACGCTCCCCCAGTGCCTCCTGCGTGAGACCCATCCGACGCCTGTGGAGCCGGAGCAATGTGCTAAACGAAGGAACGGCTGTCTTCGAATTCACGTCGCCCACCCGCCTCCCGGGTTGCGCACGCCATCAAGGTCGGTGCTTTGGCAGGCCCTCGTGGGGCACGCCACCAGTGCCGGCAGGCTTGAACACGCGCCTGCTGGATGATGCCATGATGCCACGTCCATCGCTTGCCTGTCCAGCAGATCTTTGTACACCTTTCTGTACACCCAGTGTGACCCTCGGTACCTGTCGTGAGAACGCTAACTGACGTAGCGTTTTTGGTAACCGGAGTCGCCGGCGACGGCTTCTTCTCCGGCACAAACCCTCAGGAGATCGACGATGAATTCGGAAACGATACGCTCGATAGCTCTTCGATTAGCAAGTATCACCTTCTGCATGTGCGGCTTCGCCGCGACACTTAGCGCCTCAGGGGTGCAGGCCGCACCGGCCGGTCAGGCTTATACGGTCGTCGAGATGGGCCCGCACGCCGCGCAGATACCCTCGTACTCGGTCGGCATCAACGCCCGGGGTGATGTTGTTGGCATGATCGGCAACGAGACGCAAGTGCCCTTCCTCTACCGCAATGGCCGGTTCACGCGCCTGACTCCGCCGGGATCGGTCAGTCAGGCCCTGGCCACCGGGATCAACGACTCCGACGTCATCTCCGTTCAAGCCATTGACAAGAACGGAGACTCGGTTGCTTTTGCCGTCAAACCCAATGGCAGCGGCTTTGCCTGGATTCCCCTACCTACCGGCTCGCTGCCCTACAACAACATCTACGTGTCCAATGTGGACGCGAAGGGCGATATCGACGGAGGCATGACCGTTACCCTTCCGAACGGGGATCTGGAGCAACGATCGGCCCTCTGGCGCGTCAAGCCCAACGGCGCGTACCAAGATGCTCAGCTTCTGCCGATGAGCAGCGGCTTCGTCGCCACGATCGCTGGAGGGATCTGGTATCGCCACGGCACTCCTTACGTCGCGGGAGCACAGGGCGACGGTGGCACGTTCCAGGACGCCAGCCTCTGGAGCCCGACGGCAACTCTCACCCACGTTCCGTTCCAGATGCCGTTCGCTTCCACGATCGGCGGCACATCGCAGCACGTGTATGCCGCGGGAACCACGCGATCCAGCACGTTCTCCGCCTGGGTGAGCGAGGTGACATTCGACCGCGCGGGAGTAGCCCGCCTTCAGTCAGTGGACATTCTCCCGATGTGCGGCGGATATGACCAGGCGGTGGGCTCAGGCGTAACCGTGGACGCCCAAGGCCGGTTTATCGTCGTCGGCGATGTCGCCTCCACCACAAGTATGGAGACAAAAGGCGTCATTTGGAGGGGCAACGCCGCTCCAACCCTACTCCAGACATTGACCGGCCAATCTCCGTGGAGCATAAACGATGCAGCCGGCGTCAACCACGACGGAGACATCGCCGCAGCCGGCACGGCGGGCCCGACGGACCACGCTCTGCTGTTGCGGCCCAGAAGGTAGTCTCGGGGGCCGGGACGAGTGGGGTGATTATACCTCCGCTCGTCCCCCCTAATGCGTAGAGAGTCCGCTGACATGTCCTGGGAGGCCGGAGCGTGGTCCCGGCGGTCCTCGCGCAGGCGCCGGACCCATTGTTTCTGTTTGTTAGGGCGAGAGTTGAGCGATCGGTTGTCTGGGATCGCTCCTCGCCTTGATGATCCGGCCGCCGGGAGCCGCCGCGCTTGCTCAAAAGGCTTTCTGCAAAACGGGGGGTATAGGGTGCTGAAAGTTTGTGCAGAAGTTGGTTCTACTTGTGGTTGTTGGGATGGGCTATGAGAGGGATGCAGTGGACGCTCTCGTCTGGCGAGCATGCTAAAGTCGATGTATGAGTGATTCCTCCTCGCGGCAAGGAGATGGGGGCGTCCGGATTCCGCGGCGCGCCTTCATTGGGGCGAGCCTGGCAGGCGCAGGGGCAGCGCTCATCGCTCCGGAGAGCGCTTTTGCGGGCGATTCGCATCCGCAAACAGGTCACGGTCGCCAATCAGCATCGCGGAACACCCGGCAGGCCGGTAGTAGCAAGATCCCGTTTCTACCAACGCGGTCGGTCTTCCCCCATCTGCCGGCGATCCCGGTCGACCTCGAGGGCATGGTTGAGACGCTCGTGCGACTCGCGATCCGCCAAGCACAAACCACCCAGGCGAAGCAGGGTCTGACGAACCGCTACACGATTCAGGGCAGGACTGACGTGGCGTACGCGTTCCTCTTTGGGGAGGAGGCCGCAGCGGCAAGTACCAAGACCTGGGAAGGCATCCAGAAGCTGCTCGAAAAGGGTCCCCAAGCGGTGGTGGATACCTATCTGGCGCAACCACTGAGCACGGGACGGGTGCCTCTGCTGTCACCCCCGCCAGGAGCTCCGAATCCACTATCCCTCGACTCGCCCGAGCAGTTCTCTATGTCGTGGACGACGTATCCGGACGTATACCGCTCCGGACTCAACGTCCTCCCGGCATGGGCCTCCTCACTGAACGACGCGGACTCGGCAACTGAGCAATTCTGGCCGATGATCGCTCAGCACGGGTTTGCGTACAACCTGATACTCCCCGAAAAGGTGACGCGGGCAAAGTCGGACGCGTGGCGTCGCCACTTCGGGGCGATGTGGGGCACCGCGCACGACGCCCTGGCAGCGGCGGGAAACCTCTACGTCATCGACATGAGCCGGTTCCAGGCCCTTCAGGCGCAGTCCGTCCATGGCGCGCCTCGGTTTACCCCGAGCACCGTCACGCTACTCGAACAGAACCCACGTACCAAGGCGCTCACGCCGATCGCCGTCACGGTCTCCGGCTACCACGGACAACATCGCCAGCTGTTCACGAGAGCGAACTCAACCGATGGCGCGTGGCTCTACGCGCTTCAGGCGGCCAAGGCCTCGATCGCGGTGTTCGGCGTCTGGCTCGGCCACGTGTACCACTGGCATCTCGTGACCACCGCGATGCAGGCCACCATGTTCAACACATTCCCGACCGACCATGCGGTCTATCAGCTGCTCGCTCCACAGTCGAAATATGCGATGGCCTTCGATGACGTGCTTCTGCTGCTCTGGCAGTTCATCGCGCCTCCCACGTCGCTCAGCGATTTCCTCCAGTTCTTGAGTCTGTCGAACGACTACGCGGCAGGGCGCTCGTACTTCGACGATGACCCCAAAGTGACTCTGAAAGCTCTGGGTCTCGAGCAGTCGGACTTCACCATTGAGCGGCCCTGGGACCAGTATCCCGTCGTACAGCGCCTGCTCACGTCTTTGGGATCAGGTCGAGACGTATGTCACGGCCTTCGTCCAGGCGACGTATCCCTCGGACGGGTCGGTCGCCGGCGACCAACTCCTTCAGTCCTGGATAGACGCCTCGTCCCCGAGCGGCGACGGAAACATCCAAGGTCTGCCGGAGATGAAGAGCAGGGCAGCGCTCCAGCGTGTGCTTACGAGTTTCCTGTATCGAGTGACGGCACACGGTATTTCGCGTCTGACCTCGACTGCCAATCCCGCATTGACCTTCACCGCCAATTTCCCCCATTGTCTTCAGCGCACCGACATTCCCAAGCCAAGCGCTCGGATCGATACGAAAACGCTGCTGACCTACCTGCCTAACGCCGAGACGATCGGCGAAGCGGTCAATTTCTATTTCATTTTCGTCTTCTCTCCCCCCTACGAGCCATTCATTCCGCTGGACGGCGCAGACAGCAACCTCTTCTTTCCGGGCGGCGGCGGCGATTCACGCAATCAGGCGCTCATCCGGTTCCGGAACGGCCTGGCGTCGTTTATCGAAGACTACCAACCCGAGGCCCGCCAACGCTTCCAATGGCCGCTCAATATCGAGACTTGAGTAGACCCCCGGCCGGGTCCTTCCAGCGTGAAGCGGGCATTCGTAGAAATTCAAGACACAGCTGCGGCTCTGAAAGTACGCCATGTTCCCCCTGCTCTGCTGCGATACCCAGGCGGTGCGTGAGAAGACGAGGCGGCGACTGGAAGCCCAAGGGTGAGCTTCCTAAAGGGAACGGCCATCACGTCCGCCAAGGATGGTACGTTCGACCGCTCGACAAATCAAGGACCACCGGGCGGCTCTCCCGCTGGTTACCCCCGCGGGGCGTCAGCGCGCTTAGGTAGGCCGGGACCCTCGAGTTCAGCAGATTGCGCGGGCAAGAGGTCGCATGCGCGCGACCCGCGGTGTGGGCCGACCGGCGGGAGGACGGGGATGCTGCTACGCATTGCCAGGTCACGCGAAGCGTATCACCGGAACCGTCGATCCCTTTGCCCCGCATCAGCTGGCCTGACTTCACTACTGTCAGCAGGGTGGAGGCGGTTGAACCGTGGACGAGAATTCGCTGTCCACCAAGGTTATACAGCACCAGCGATAGGGTTCCCGTCGCCTTGAACACGTGGCTGTGGAGCTTGACGACGGTCTCGGCTCCAGAGGTCGTTCCCTTGCAGCCTGTTGAGCAGACTCTTGTCACCCGCCAGGACCCGGAAAGTCCGTCGGTTGCCCGTCGAGATGTGGCCGAGCTCGCGGTCGTTCCAGCCGCAACCATCATCACAACCACCGTCAGAGAGACAGCTAACCAAGACGTTCGCACCCCAATTCGCATCAGACCAGCTCCATCACCTCGTTTGCGACATCTTCGAGCTTCATTATTTTGCCCCGGTCCCACTCGATCGCGAAGGGCTCCCCGCCCAACGCGTTTTGGACCTCATTAACGATGTCTTCATAGTTGCGCCTTTCGGATGGCGCCAAAGGATGACCGATGGTATCACGGACCAGCGAAGCGGCACCAAGGAGTCGGGCCGCCCGCTCTGCTTTCCCATTCTTGACGCCGATCGCGGCCAGACTTTCGAGACAGACGGCGATTCGCCAGCGGTCCGAGACCTGCATATAGAGCGCGAGGCTATCTCGATAGAGCTTCGCGGAGCGAGTCAGGTCTCCCCGAAGGCACTCTAGCCCGGCAATAGCGGTCATCGAATCGGCCATACCCCACATGTCGTCGAGCGTCCGTTTCAAACGCAGGCTTTCTTCAAAGAGAGCAAGGGCGCGATTCGCCTCGCCTCGGTCCTGAAGCGACTCACCGAGGTTGGCCAAAATGATTGCGATGCTCCACAGGTCACCCATACGTCGAGCCCGCAACAAACTCGCTTCATAAGCGGAAACCGCCTCGTCGTCGCTCCCTAGCTCTCGCCATACCGCTCCCAAGTTATTGAGCGAAAGGCAGGTCCCCCAGTCGTCATCTCGTTCGCGGAAGTCACTCAACGCCTGCTCATATAACGCTCGCGCCTCGCTCATGCTTCCTCGGTAACGGGCTACGTTACCCCGAACATTCAGGGCCAGGGCCTTGTTGCTCGACTCATCCGCAGCCTCAGCTGCTCTTTCGGCCCACTCCGCTAGCCGTCTGCCTTCCTCGTAGTCACCCTGATCCGTGGCCAGCGCTGCTGCCCATACGACCGTCTTGACGATCATCGGATCCGCCTTCGCCGGCGGCCGGTCGAGACTCACGCTTGCCGTCATCAGCGCCTCTTGCAGCCATCGCCTGCCCTCGGAGAGGTGACCGCGGGCATACCAAAAGCGCCAGAGACTGCTCGCGATCAGAAGAGCCGGGATCGCGTCTGTGCGATCGATGGCCCATCGCAACGCTGCCCGGATATTGTCGATCTCGGCGTCCAAGCGGGAAATCCACGCGATTTGGTCCGGGCCGACGAGATGCTTCTCGGCTTCTGATACCAGCCCGACGACCCACTGGACGTGCCTCCCGCGAACCTCGAGCTCCTGACGACTTTCCTCGAGTCGTTCGCGGGCGTATTCACGTATCGTATCCAGCATGCGGAAGCGAGGTGAGGCCGAGCGAGCGGTCTGATCACGCCGGATGAGGCTGTTATCGAGCAGCGAGCTCAGGCCGTCGAGCGTCTCGACGCCAATGTCACCGTCGCTTCGGCAAACCACCTCGACGGCATCCAGGGTAGCGCCGCCGGCGAAAACCGACAACCTACTGAAGAGGTGGCGTTCAGACTCACTCAGCAGGTCGAAGCTCCAGCCAATCGCCGAACGGAGTGCATGATGCCGGACAGGTGAATCACGAGCCCCACGGGTAAGGAGATCGAGTGGCCGCGAAAGCTGTTGGGCGATGTCCTGAGCCGGAAGAAGCCTCGTCCGGGCGGCAGCCAGCTCGATTGCAAGTGGCAGTCCATCCAGCTTGCGACTGATCTCGACGACCGCTTGGGCATTATCGGGCGTCAGTTGAAAGCGCGCGTTGGCAGCGGCCGCCCGTGCGCAGAACAGAGCCACGGCGTGACACTGCTTGAGGCTCTCAAGGTCGTTGTATTCCTCCACGGAGGGCACCGATAGAGGCCCGAGATCGAACACACGCTCTATCGAGAGGTTCAGGACCGTCCTGCTGGTCACGAGAATTCTTAGGGACGGGCAGGCGTCGACAAGAATCGACAACATGGAGGCTGCCTCGATCACCTGTTCAAAGTTGTCCAGCACCAGCAACCGGCTGGAGCCATGCAGCGCCTCGACGATGATGTCCTCGGGAGAACGTCCGCCGGCCTCCGGCAGTTTCAGCGACTCGGCAATGGTTTGAGCGACCAGCTCCGGGTCGCGTATCGCCGAAAGGTCAACCAGGGAAACGCCGTCGCGAAACTCGGCGGTGAGGTCGGAACCGACACGCATGGCAAGAGCGCTCTTTCCCACGCCTGCCGGGCCGGTCAACGTAATCAATGACGCTTCGTCACCGGCAATCATGGCATGCAAAAGTCCGAGTTCTGCCTCCCGACCTACGAGGCGCAGTCGCGATGGCCGAAGTAACCGCTGCCGTGTATCCGGGTCGTCCTCGATGCCGTGGTCAGGGTGTTCGCCTTCGACATCGCGCCGGTACCGCCGCCGGCCGGCTTGCTCGAGCATGAGACGATCCGGTTCCTCGAGTGGCAGTGCATCCAACAGCATCCGAAGCGTCCCGCGGCGGGGAACATGACGCGTTCCCCGTTCCATATCGCTGATTCCGCGAACGCTCAAGCCCGCGCGCTCCGCCAGCTCTTCCTGTGTGAGGCCGGCGAGCATCCGGTGCCGGCGAAGCAGATCGCCGAACGGCACCGAATCGGGATCGTTCATGTGCTGAGTATAGCGAAGGGCGTTGAGGTCCTCAGCCACAACTACGGGCGACGGCGAGTGGCTGCACCACCGCATAGTAGAGCCACGCGATCCGCTCCCAATCCTCCCAATCCGTCTCCGATTGCGTCCCCGCCCGAGCGACGTAGAAAGGCCCATGGCCACTGGTCAGGTTCGGTATGCTACTCAATTTTGCCGGTCGTTTTGCCGGTCAACGCGTGGGTTTTTCGTGGTCAGATCGGCGATTTGGAGCGATGCTGTTGATGTGCTCGTGAGGAGCGCAAAACAAAAACCAAAAGGACTCAGGGAATGCAGCTTCAGAGCCTCAGACGCGAAATCGGAAACGTCAACCTCAGCAACCACATCGCAGACGAAAGGAACAGGAACGTGAACAAGATCTCCCGAACTCTCAGCGCGATTCTTGCCGGTCTCACCCTCAGCGCGAGCCTCGTCGCAATCGCAACCTCAGCTCCCGCCGCCTTCGCCGCCGGGACGCCTCAAGCCCATTCCCGGATTGCCGGTTCGCAGAGCGCAGGGGCGGGCCACAAGAAGAGCTGGTATGCGGTCTTCGCAGGCACGTGGGAGGGCACGCCCTTCGGCGACACCGGTGCTTGCGGCACGGCCGTCGGCCTCGAGCGAACCACTGCCAAGCAGACGATCGTCTACCATGAAAGCTCCGAAAACTGCGCCGGCTTCACTGTCTGGGGTAAGTTCTACGCGCACGGGTCCTACATCACCACGCTTTGGACGGCTTGCTCACCTCAGTACTGCACGCCCTTTAAGTCCACCACCCAGTTCCGTGTCGTCAACCTGAACACCATCGATTACATAGACGCAGGCCGCGTGTATCAGTACCATCGAATCAGTTGATAGCAATCCAGGGCCAGCCTAAAAGGCTGACGGCAGAGCGGCGGGTCATTCCCGCCGCTTTCTTCCGACTATCGAGAGGCATCTCCGTCCATTCCACGAGACCCGACCTCCGGCTGGTGGTCGCTCGCGCCCAAATCCGCATTGCCATCGAAGACTCACTCGCATTAAGCTCTCAGGAGAAGGCACATGATGCACCCTACAGCACTAAGACATAGGGCTCGACGCGCGATCGTGCTGGCCATGGTGGTGTTCCCACCTGTCGCGAGTCTTGCCCACGCACCGCTAAGGTTTGTGCCGGGCGTCCCACCTGGTACGGGTTCCACGATCAAAGAGCGAGTCGCGAGGCCGGCCTCCCAAAGGGGATCGTCCGTCAGCTTCAACGTCAATGGGATCGCTCGAATCTCAAAGAGCGACCTGTGGGCAGTAGGGAGCAGTTTCGACATCGCGACCGAGAACTCGCGGGCTCTCGCTCTCCACTGGAACGGATCCCGCTGGGTATCGGTTCCAACCCCGAGGCTCGCAAAGGGACGGAGCGAGGGCGAGTTCATGGCTACCGGCGGGGACGCGGCCAACGACGTCTGGGCTGTTGGCGACCAGCAGAATAACTCTCTAACGCAGTTTCCGCTGATCGAGCACTGGAACGGAGCCAGGTGGAGCATCGTTCGTTCGGGCGTCCGCGTCCCCAAAGGCGCCATGGTCACTCTCGAGGCCGTCAGTTCGCTTTCTCGACGGGATGCTTGGGCCGTGGGGAACGTGGTGCCGCCGGGAGCATCGACGGAACGATCTCTGATCGTCCATTGGAACGGTCGTCGATGGCAGAAGGTGCCCTCTCCGCGGCTGGATCGAAGAGGAGGCGATTTGTCTGGCGTCGCCGTCCTTTCGCCCCACGACGTCTGGGCGGTCGGAACCCGACCCTGCTGCGGCTCTGTGGTCAACCAATTTGGCGTTCTTATCGAGCATTGGAATGGGCAACGCTGGCGAGTTGTTCCCGGCCCCAACGGCAGAGACGAGGCCATGCTCGACGCTGTGGTGGGGCTCGGTCGGCGCAACGTCTACGCCGTGGGAAACGTGCTTCATGGCGGCGGCCAGTCGCCATCGTCGAGCGCCCTCATCGAGCATTGGAATGGTCGACAGTGGCGGACGCAGCGGCATCCCAGCGCCAATCCAGGCTATGAGCTGCTGACTGTCGCGGCCGACCGCGCTCACCACCTGTGGACGGCCGGCGACTGGAAGGGACCCGGACGCAACTTTTGCGGCGGGCCTGTGCTGCGACGTAGGAGCGGGTACTGGATGAGGGCGGTCGCCCCTAATCCCAATGCCTCGGTCGTCATGTCCATGGCGACTATCTCGCCGCATGACGTCTGGGCGGTCACGTCAACGCATTGCGGCTCAGGAGTCGCAATCGAACACTGGAACGGGCGACGCTGGGCGAGCACTTGGAGTGCGTCCAGCGGATAAGCGTCTGGTGTGTCGTGCATTTGTCCCGGAACTAAGCAAGGCGTTGGAAAAGATGGGACCCTCCTCTGGCTGTACGAGCCAGAGGAGCCGAACTATGCCGTCCCCGTTTCGGCATCAGAATTTTGTGCTTCGATTAGTCGATATCTCTTCTCACTCCGCGAGCGACACGTTTGATTGGCGCCGTTCCGATCATGGCACTGATCTGCGGCGTGGCCGCGCTGGCAACTGTTGGCTTGACCCGCGCGTTAGCCCCTAGTTCCTGGCGCCCGGCGCCGCTCTTGGGTGAACACTGGCTCGGCGACATCCCGTGCCCGACGCCGCCGACCGCTCTCGGATAAGTGGACTTAGTTATTGAGTAGTCGAGTCCAACACACTATCGGGGATCCAGAGGACACTCCCATGGTTGTGATGAGCCCCCGCCACCTCACCCGGGCCAGAATAAGGCGACCAGAACGTCGTGCGGGAAGCATTCTCAGCCATCACGTAGCTGCCAGACCGTGCTCCGCAGAGGACTGCCCCTAGGGCGTAAACCAAGCCATTTCTCTTGCCTAGCCTAGCCTTTGGAAAACTGGGTCCGCCGCAAGGCCTCCTAGCGGTTCAAGTATTGAGCGCTCTGGCTGTTCTGAGTCCGTGCGGTCAGTGTAGCAGCCTTGGTGCTCGAGGAGTCGGAGCATGACTCTACGGAACAGACACTGGTAAGCCTTTACAGAATCCACAAGTTGCCAAGTCCCGTTCTCGGTTTGCCTTGAAGATCCATGGACCGAGGCGCTGCGATCATCCAAGGCTCGATGCTCACGCTGGCCAATTGGCAGCCCTATCCTACCGAGAAAGAATGGTATTCTCTGGTTTGCGCCAACGCTGAAAGCGGAATCTATGCGGTTGAACATGCGGTCCCCGAACTCGATGTCGCCCAACTTCTGGTTGATGACCTTAAGTTCAGGGCTTAGCATCTCCCTAAACGCTTTAGCATCCATGTACTTTGTGTTTCCCGTGCGCTCGTTGAGCTTGTACCAGGCGCTGACTACTACCTCGAGAGCGGCAGCGATGGTCGGTAACATTGCGTCGAGGGGAACGATGCATGAAGTCCAATAGCGCCACAACGCATCTCCTAGCCTCAACTGATCCCGAAGCTTCAGGTACGAAGAAATTAGCGGGTTCGTGCCGCGCTCAAGCTCCTCGTACCCGGTTGCGCCATTCACTTGTGGGAGCTGAAAGGGTGAGTGCTCACCCATAGCACAACTGTCTTGCACCCACTTGCCCCATGCTGGCCTAGCTATGCATTCCAACGGCCACCCCTCATGAGAGTATGTCGAGCTGCCTACGAGCAGCGGTTGGCGCCCGAAAAGAAAACCAACAGCCTCCGACATAGCGTCGCGCTGGTCCTCATCCGGAATCCCCCATGTGGATCGGAATTCTATCCCATAGCCCCTAGCCCAATCTGGGCACGGTCCTCCAGGCACGGATGCGACAATGCAACGAACTTGTCCTGCCGAAATTAAGAAGTGGTCCCAGCTGCTCCGGAAACCGAGTTCCCCGCACGGAACCTCCAGAGTTAGCAGTTCAAGCCCAACCCTTTCCCGCCGAAACCCCCGCGACAGCTTGCGCACAGTTCTACGATGCCAAACCTCCGGTCGCGCGGGTCCATTGATATACCACTCTGCATGCCACTCCGTGCGGGAGCTTGATGCCCGGAGGTCCCGGCGAACTTGATGCACGTACGCAGGTGCCTCGAACCTATCAGGAAACCCGGCCACAAGCGAGCCGTGATATGTCCACGACCCCAGCAGGCGTATCTCCGGAAAAGCATAGCCGTACCGAAGTCCGGCGACCGAAGCGTGAAACCAGTCAAGCCATTTGTTGTCTGAGAGCATCGCCTCCGTTTCACGGCCGGCAACGCCCTCGACAACCGCCTTCAGACCATACGCGTCATCGCGCTCCAGCCTCATGAATCGAGCGCCGGCAGGCCACCCCTCGTCGCCTTCCCTAATGGCAACCGAGACCGGTTCACGGAGGAACTCCCACTCAAGGTCGAAAGCCGCCCGACGCTGACTGTCTGAGTCCTTCATCACGCTGGACCCCCTCGATCCCACTGTGAGTCTACCCTGACGATGCAGGGCATCGGTCGTGATGTCGAGCTGCCTCAGTCATCTCGCACGATTGGAGCCGTTCGCCCTGGCTGTTCCTTACTTCCCGTCGACACGTACCCCCCGGTTCTTTAGCGACAGCCTCTCGCCTCGCACGAAGTGCCACCTCGTAGCGCAGCGCGGGAGAGGTTCAAGGGAGAAGGAGCAGCTCCGCCAGCCCCACACCGATCGGATAGTAATAGAGGACGAGGGTTTTCGAATAACGATTCGATAACAACGTGAGGTGGGGGAGTCGGCGGTAAATCTGAAGGATTTAGACCACGAAGCGGACAGCCGCCGACTCCCCCACCGAACTCCCTTGGCCCGCATCAGCGGGCCAAATTCTCCCTTGCCCTGCTCCACCGCCACGTGGACAAATTGTACTCATCAAGTAGTGTCGATAACACTACCCGAAGCACTACTCGAAACACCGTATGTTGAGGAGCCTTTTTGCTCGATCACGAATGTGATCGACTGCCATGTGTTGCGCTCTGCCATAAACACTACCCCGAAAACTCCGCTAGGACGGGAAGGTGATCGGAAGCCATTTCCGCATCGGTTCCCGTTATCACATCGCACTTCACAATGCGCTTCGCTATTGGTGGTGAGGCCAAAACAAAGTCGATCCTCGCCCAAGGAGCGTCAGATGGGTAGGTGTATCCAGTGGCTTGTCGATGCGTGTTCCGGAAGCAGTCCACATATCGTGCATCTACAAACAGCTGCACGACCTTTCGTGGAGCTGTTCTCGCCCCTTCGACCGACGCTCTGTCGCGAGGTGGTGGTTTCCCCAGGGAATCCTCTGAATAAACAGCATTAAAGTCCCCCGCAATAATCTGCCTCGCGGTCCCAACTGAGTGCATCGCCTCGAGCATGGCTTCGGCCTCAGCAACGCGAGTGTTGCCGGAGCACCCTCTATAACCGGGGCTAGATGCGTTGCAAAGAGCTGAACCACGTCTCCGCCCCAATCAACGTCGGCTTGTAGTAGAGTCCGGCTCAATGAGGGGAGGCAGTGGTTCGTTTCCCTCACAAATGGGCTGCGGCCTAAGAAAGCTACGTGATGAGAACTGTTGCCTATCCCGTACGCGACATGCATATTAAGTTCGCCGGCCAAAGCCTTCAGTTGGGCGATATCGTCTGCTTCGATCACCGCAACAACATCTGGGCGGCAACTAGCAATAACACGCTTGATTTAGGGAAGCCGTTCTTGACCGCCCAGCTGGATGTTGTAAGAAAGGAGGCGGTAGCCCATTAGGCACTCGCTCCGTAGGTCGCGCCAAGTCCTCTTTGCATGTTGGTAAACAGTGGGAGATATCCGGGATGCGCCAGGGGCAGTTTCTGGGCCTCCTCCCACCTGAACCAACCAATCTCACTGTGCTCCTCAGGCAAGAGGTTCTTGGCTTCCCCACTCCACCTCAGCACAAGGTAGACATGCAGCTCGAACTCATCCCGATCGTGCTCGGAACACAGTGTGCTGAGGAATCTAAAGGAAATAGGTTGGACGCCTAGCTCTTCTTTGAGTTCGCGGCAGAGCGCGGTCGTGAGACTTTCGTGATCCTCACGATGCCCGCCTGGTATATCCCAAACATCCGGATAGGACGAGCGTGATCGCGAGCGGTGACAGAGAAGGATCGTGTTATCCCGTAGGAAAAGGGCACCCACGTAGACGTGCATTACGTCGAGGAGCTAGTTACTTGTAGGACCAGATCCGGGCGCCCATTGAGCTCAAGCGCTCTTTGTATTGCCGGCACGAGCCTGGCCTCGATCCATGTTTTTGCTTCCAGCTCACCTACCGCCAGTACGAAGTGACCGTCCTTCTCGTAGCCTTGGGCGCTACGGAGCCACCGTTCATGTGCCGCGTTTTGATCTGTGAGACTGGTTCTGATTACGTCCCGCAGGGCGCCCTCTTTTCGATTGGACGCTCGTTTCTGTGCTGAAGGCATTTGAGTTCAGGTCCAGTTCAAAACATGCGGGCTAATATTCAGCTCGCCTTAATTGCTTTATTCTCCCAAATCTGTAGAGCGGAATGGATCGAATGGTGGTTGCGAGGCGGTTGGGCCGTTGATTTCTTCCGCGGGCGCCTTTCGAGGGACCATCACGACATCGATGTCTTCGTCTGGACGAGGGATGGCGACCGCTTCGTTCCGGCCCTCGAGCGCTCGGGGTTTATGGAGGATCGAGGCCTACGGTCAGTTTGCGATCGATACCTCTCTAAGCAGGACGAGGAACTGCAGATTGTGTTAATCGATTTGGGACTCAACGGTGACGTGAGCTCTGCCGACGGACCTCATAAGGGCTGGGATCCATGGCCAGCCGGAATGTTGGATGGGAGCTACGGGCAAATCGGGGACTTGATTGTCCCAATCATCGGCCCAGACTCCCAGATCCGCATCAAGGAAATGTTCGGCAGGTGGCGTCCCGATCTCCCGCCCCGCGAGTATGACGCTACGGACATCGCACTCATTCGGAATGCGTTAGCGAAAGATCGTGGTGCCTGCGTCAACGCTACTGCCGGCTTTGACCACTGATACGCGCCTTTGTCCGGGGTGGTGTCTGTCCCAAGATCGACTTCTTCCTCAGACATCCTGTCCGGCCTTCCAAAGTGTGCGGGGCCTTGTTCGCCTGAGTCCTCTGGACGGCTTGCACTCCTCTGCAGCTACTCCCCTCAGCTCGAACCTCATCATGTGTAATTCGGGAGTGAGGAAATCCTGATTCAGGCTCTTTCAGTCAGGTTCAAACGCCTCGAAAACGTCCGCTTTAAATCCGGAAAAACCGGCAAAAGCGGACATCTGCGGTTCCCTATCCGCCCTTGTATTTAAAGGCCTCAGAGCAAATCGCAACTTTTCCACCGCTTTTTCAGCCCTGCCTCACGGAAAAACGGAATTATAATCTCGCTGCGATACAACCTAGCTCGAAAGTACCGATTTGCAGGTCTCGCAACCCCCATCCATACTGCACGGCGTCACTCGGACTGGCCGGCCCGCTATTGTCTCTAGGTGGTCGGCACCCTCAACATGCATTGGAACTTCTCTCGGACCTGGACCAGCTGCCGCACGGTCCCCGAAGAACTGGCTGATAGGTTTTCTTCACTGAACGCCGTACACTGTAATGGGGCGAAGGTTAGCTAGAGCCATTACTAGATGTGTCATGTAATTGACGTATTGCGGTCATCAGCGGAGGATAATCTGCGTTACTGCCTGCCGCACTCAGTTGGTCAGTAATGAGTTCTGTTTTTCTGCTGCGGGGCTCGCCTGGAAAATGCGGTAATGTAGGTGCCGATCGGCCAGTCGTTAGACTCTGGGACGGTAAGGGGGATTTGGGTGGCTTGTACCGAGGTTATCGCAACGGGTAGCGATTCGACCTGATCCGTCGAGTACCCGCGCTCCGGCGCCTTTGCGTTCGGGCCATCGCAACACGCCTCTCAGAACCGATTGCCGGTCACGATGGCAGCCACGTTCTTTTGATGCCCCAACTCTCGCGTGTGGGTCGACACCACGAAATCAGGACCGCCACATCGGCATCCATGACGGGCGCCCGTCGTCGCGAGATGGCAGTGACGCAGGGGGCTGGCGCGACCCAATGCGGCACCCGGCATCGACCGATCCATAAACTCACGTCACAACCTCCAGTTCTGCACGCTCTCAGCGCCGCGACCTGCTCGACGGCATTGTCCGATGTGTGCGTTACTGGCGGGAATTCAGGCGCACGATAGAAGTGCGCGCCATTGAAGCAGCCGGGAAACCCCGGGAAAGGACTGAGCCGTGACACAACACGGACACGTTTCTGAAGATTCGAGGAAAAATGCATTCGAGCCGGCGCTGTCGGGAGACGTACTGACGTACTACCAGGGATCAGACGGAGGCTGCTCCCTTACCGAGGAGATCCGGATATGCGACGCCATGATCCTCAAGTCTCTACATGAGGTGAACTTCGACGAGACGAGGAGATGGATCGGGACCAAGGCAGGCTTGGTGCGCTCTCGGCCGCGTGGCGACTCAGAGACTCAGGAGCTGCTGATGGCCCACAACACCACCATGGCTCACCTGGCTAACCAGGAGCTGGAGCGAATGGAGGCGCGGCACCGGCGAGAGGACGAGGAAAGGGAGCGAGCACGTCAGGCGGCTGCTGCCAAGGACGCTCAAGCGGAAGCGAAGCCGTACGCGACATCGCCGGAGCAGACCGCGAACCCGGACGTGATATCGCCGGAGCAGGCCGCGAACCCGGACGTGATATCGCCAGAGCAGACCGCGAACCAGAACGTTACATCGCCACAGCAGACCGTTACATCGCCACAGCAGACCGTTACATCGCCACAGCAGACCGTTACATCGCCACAGCAGACCGCGGGGAAGCCGGACATCAAATCGCCGGAGCAGACCGCGAAGCCGGACGCGACATCGCCACAGCAGACCCCGGCACGACCGGCGACAGCAGTCACGACATCCCAAGCCACGACGTATTCGTCAGACGGTGACGGCTCAGCCATCGCTGCCACTGTCGACGGAGAGAAGATAGTCGAACAAGGGAGCTCCGGAGGCGAACAGCTCCAATACATTTGGTCGGAATCCAAGAATCGCTACGTCGCACCCGACGGCAGCCCCCTGTTCGGCGGCGAGACGGGACAGGCAACAGGTCCCGGCACAATCAACGGCTATGTAGTAGACCCACCCAGCGTGCCGGCGCATCAGATCCCGAAAGCTCCCGACCCCCCACGCCAGACAGAACCCGAAACCGAGCCAGACCGAGTCCCAGCTTGACACCCCCCCATCCCCACTATGACGGCTAAAAATTGAAACTCCAACCCGAGACAGAGTCGCAACTTCACAGCCACCAACCCAACTGCCGCCACAACTCAAACTGAAAACTGACAACTGACAACTGACAACTGCCCCAACCCAGACCAAGTCGCAGCTTCTCGGCCACCAACCTAACTGCTGACCACAGCTGAAACTGAAAACTGACAACTGAAAACTGACAACTCAAAAGGAATGTCCTCTTGAAACGAAGAAACAATCGTCGCAACCCCGGCCACTCCAGCCGGTGCGGCGCCCCGGATGACCCTCCACCGCCCAAACAGAGCCGTTCCCCCGCGTTCCCATCCGGTCAACGATCTCGGTCGATGCCCCGCCCGTCCAGCGCCGGGCGTCGTACTAATCCTCACCCAGTTGCCGCTCGCGCCCTGAGATTTCATGACGCCGAGACCGATTGCACCGTCTCGAGTCCTCAGACCAAGGCTCCTAACCCGCATCCCTGGCCAACCGTGGGGCTGGACGGTCGAGCCGCCGCGATTGAAGCTGCTGCCATGCAATGCTTTGCCAAGGGATACTCGTCTTGGCACACCGTCCTCGCCATCAGAGACTGGAACACGTACAACAGGACTCCGAGTGATCCTCTCGGCATCGCATCCACGGTCGCGCGCCTCTATGGATCGTGGTCCAACCAAGATGGGTTGCCCCAGACCGATCGGTACCTGCACTTCTCCCAGCATTGGGGTGCGGAGGTCAAGGAACGGGAGTGGATTATTCCGGGCGTGCTGCCCGCGAGACAGCGGTGTGCGCTATTGGGTCGTTGGGGACTCGGAAAATCCTGGCTCGCGACGCACATCGCGGCCTGCGTTGCCTACGGTCTCCCGTTCCTGGGCGACACCCAGCCCTCCTTAAGAGGCAGTGTAGTGATCCTCGACGGCGAGGGCGGCAAGCTTCGGTTCCTGAGACGGATGGACTCTCTGACGAAAGGCCTCGTGAGCGATCCGCCTCGCGCCGATGGCTGCGACGTCCACTGGCGTGCTGCGGGCGGTCTTGGCATGGGATGGGGAGAAAACCAGGGTGCCCTGTTCCACGAATTGGAACGTCTCGCGCCGGCTCTGATCATCTTCGACACGATGGCCAAGGTGATCGGCGTGAGCGATGAGAATTCCAACGCCTCGGCGGCAGTGGTGACTGGGGCGATGAACGCCCTGACCGATGACCTCGATGCCGCCCTGTTGCTACTGGCTCATCCCGCCAAGTCCGAGAGCGGCGATACTACCGTCCGCGGTGCCGGCGAGTTCACCGCGGATGTTGATGTGCTTCACGCTATCAGGCGCGGCGAAAGTCTGGTGCGGATGGTTGAGTGCCACAAGGACCGCGATGGAGACCTCGAGAACCGTACCTTCGCCTTTTCCATCGAGTCACACCAGGAAGGCACACGCTTGGTGCGCCGAAGGCCCGGTCCCGTGCGCGATCGAGTCGAAACCGCAATCGTCGACGCCCTAGAAGCGACCGATGGCGGGATGACTCGAGGCCAGCTGTGTCAGACCGTGCAGAGCCTCGGTCTCGGCGGTAAGACAAAGACAAGAGAGAGGATATGCAGAATGCTGGAGGCAGGCAGCCTGCAGCAGGACGGAAGACGGGTCGTGACCTGTCGCTAAATGAGCACATCGGATCTGTAAGGGGGAACGTATTTGTCAATTGGGGCAGTAGCTGAGCCGCCCGACTTGGAGACTCTAATCGAGAGTGTGAGGAGCAGGTACGGAGCCGCCCGGCCGGGACCGGCCCTCCGCAGGATGGCTAGGCGCCGATGTATTGCCCACCGCGACCAGACCTCCCAATGAACCGAGACGTGGAGGCCACGAACACCGATGTCGCGCCCGAACCATCGGCATTCTGGTCCGTTAGGGAGTTTTGCCGTCATGCCTGCCCCAATCCGTTGCGTGAGTACCAGCTCGAGGTTGTTGAGGCCGTGGCTGACTCGGTAGTGCGGCGCGATGGCAAGGTGTTTGTCGTCATGATGAGCCGGCAATCAGGAAAGAACGAGCTGGCCGCCGTTCTTTACGCCTATCTGCTCAACCTGTTCGCCGTACGGGGCGGCGACATCATTATCGGCGCCCCGACCTATTCACCTCAGATTGATAACTCCGCACGAAGGCTTGAGAGAGTTCTGAGCACGCCGTACAACAAGGGACGTTGGAGCAAGAACGGCAACTGCGTGGAGATGGGGGCCGCGAGACTGACGTTCCTGTCAGGAGAGCCGACGGCTCATATCGTCGGCGCCACCGCCTCACTGCTACTCGCTGTGGACGAGGCTCAGGACGTTGATCCGGAAGTGTACGACAAGTCCTTCCGGCCCATGGCATCGACCACCAATGCCACGACCGTGTTGTTCGGGACGGCGCTCAACGAAGACAACATCCTCGAGGATCAACGGCGGCTAAACCGCCCAGCTCAGGATGGGGCTGGGGAGCGCCTGAACTTCGAGGTTCCGTGGACGGTGCTCGCCTCCGAGAATCCCTCCTATAAGAGATTCGTTGAGAGCGAGATCGAACGGCTGGGCGAGGACCACCCGACGATTCGGACGCAGTACCTGCTGGAGCCGGTGGCTGGCAGCGGCCGGCTGTTTCCAGCCGAGCTGCTGCAGCGTTTGCGCGGGACGCATCGACGCCTCACCACTCCCGATAACGACTTCCTCTATGTCGCCGGCGTGGACGTAGCAGGCACTGTCCTGGCCGACGGGCGCTCCATTCTCAACGATCGGGACGAGACTGTGATTACGATCGCCCAGGTGGACAGGACAACGCTAGCGAGCCACGAGCCGATCCTGAGAGTGGTCGAGCACTATCATTGGCGTGGCCTGAGCCACGAGCTGCAGCACCAGAAGCTCAAGCAAATCCTCTTGTACGATTGGCGTGTCATGAAGCTAGCCATCGACGCCACGGGGATGGGCCAGGGTCTCGCCTCCTACCTGATGGGCGCAGCCCCTAATAAGGTAGATCCCGTTGTGTTCACATCACGCTCCAAGAGCGACCTGGGATTCGAGCTGCTGGCAATGGCGGAGCGCGACCGGCTGTCGATTTACCAGTGTGAAGGTTCCGAGGAGCTGGAAGAGTGCTTCAACCAGCTGAAGTACGTGACGTACAGCTTGAAGGGATACGAAAACATGACATGGCAGGCCGGCGGTTCAGGACATGACGACTACGTCGTAAGCCTCGCGCTGTGCGTCAGGGCCGCGAATGGACTGCTGCCGAGTCCGGCAGGAGGAATAGTTCGCAACCCAGACTGGACGTACGAAGAATGGTGATGGGAGTCGCTCATGCCGTCACGTCGAGCTAGCTGCCCCGGCTCGATGCTTGACGCCAGGACAAACCTCCCCTCCCGCGCGACTCGACCGAATGCTGATGTTCCGCGTCAATCTCCTTAAGTCCCAGCTTTTCGAACAATAGACTGGACCCCGATGTCCCATCTGGAGGCGTGGGGCCGGATCTACAAACCGTGTGCCAGGCTTAAAGGCCGGGGCGTGGCTTTCACGGGCGGTCTCGTCATCGCTGCGTTCAGTCTCGTGAGTACGGATCACGGCGACTGTTAAGCTCCTCCGTCAAAGAGGTAGCTTTCTTAAATGAACACGAAGAGGAGGAGCACATGCTCCTCCTCTTCGGTGTCTACCTTAGAAGTTGAACTTGTCGATGTTCGCCTTGTCGAAGACGTAGGGCTTGCCGAGCAGCACGATGCGGTTGGCTCCTACCTTCCTCTTGCCAAGCTTGCCGGCGACGAAGCTCGCTCCAACCTTCGCCTTCAGCTTGCCGGTGATCAGATCGTGGGCCGCGTACTCGGCGAGGTAGCCGAGATCGCCCGGATTCCAGAGGGCGAATTCGGGACTCGTGCCGTTCTTGACATACTTGCGCATATCGTTGGGCGTACCGAGCCCGGTCACGTACACCTTGCCGATCTTATGTGCCACGTCTACGACCTGAGCGGCTGCCTTGATACCGACGGTCGTGGGAGCAATGATCGCGCGGAGCTTCGGGTACTTCTGCAGCAGGCCCTGAGCAACCGTGGTGCTGACGGCCGGGTCGTCATTGCCGTACACGGTAGTGACGAGCTTGAGCTTTTTGAACTGCGGCTTCTTCAGGTAATTCTTCATCACCTTGATCCAGGCGTTCTGATTCGGCGCCACCGACGTGGCACTCAGGATGGCGATTTGCCCTCCCTTGGCCTTCAGCAGTTTAGAGACTATGTCTATCTGGATCTTGCCGATCCCGGCCGTCGATGCCTGGTTCAGGAACACGCCCCGTCCCGCCGTAGCGACGTCGGAGTCATAGCTCACGACCTTGATTCCCTGTTTCATGGCTTTCTGCAGGGCCGGCACCGGGATATTGGGGTCGTCCGCCGAGATCGCTATGGCGTTGACGTGTTGCTGCACCAGACTGTTGATGTAGGTCACTTGCTGGCTGGCGTCCGCCGTCGTCGGTCCTACCTGTATGACCTTGTCGCCATTCTTCTTGGCGGCCTGCTTGGCTCCCTTGAACGCCGTGTCGAAGTAGGGGTTACCAATGGCTTTCGGGAGAAAGGCGATCGTGTACGAGCTCGCCGTCGCAGCCGGAGTAATGGACGGCGTAATCACCGCCATCATCATTACGGCCGGCAGCGCGGTCAAGAGAATGCGTCGATTTAGATGCACGTGTTCTATCCTTTCGCGTTGGGAAATCTTGGTATCGGTACAAATACAAGGCAGTCTATCGGCGTCACATGAACTCACGATGAAGCTACAGGCTGTGCCGTCTCACCTCCTTTCCGTGTGGCCCGGCTCGCTCGGAGCCGTCGCCACGTCCCGGGCACTAGAATCGCGCAAATCAGCATGACGCCGACCGCCACGGTTTGGATGTCCGACGTGATGTTAGCCAGCGTCAGACCGACCTGAAGCAAGCCGATGATGAAGATCGCCAGAACCGTCCCCAGGATGCTGCCTTCGCCTCCGAAGATGTTGGCTCCTCCGAGAACAGCCGCGGTGATCGCCGTCAGCTCGAAGCCGAGGGCGGTGGTGTTGGTTGCCGTCTGAAGTCGCGAGGTCAGGATCAGTCCGGCAAGGGCCGCCATCAGACCCGAAATTCCGAACAGCGTCAGGATGACTCGATCGACGGCGACGCCCGAGAAGCGGCTCGCCTCCGCGTTGTTGCCTATGGCGAATATGTACCGCCCAAACACGGTTCCGTTGAGGAGGAACGCCATGACGACGGCGAGGGCCATGAAAATCACCAATGGCGCCGGAATGTGGGTGAAGGGAAGATAGCGCTGATCGATACCGGCGAAGTCCTGCGGGAAGCCGGCTATGCCCTGGCTCCCGAGCAGGCCGTTGGCGATTCCCCGGTACAGAGCATACGTTCCCAGCGTGACCACCAGGCTGGGTATCTGCATCTTGGTCGTTATCAATCCGTTGAACAGGCCGGCCATGAGACCAAGGAATAACGCGGCGAGACAGGCCAGCCAGACGTTGGCCCCATGCTGCCACAACGTGGCAAAGACTATGGAGCACATGGCGGCGTTCGATCCCACCGACAGGTCGATGTTGCCGGAGATGATGATCAGCGTCATCGGGAGGGCCAGGATGCCGATCTCCATGAAGTTCGAGGTGTCGTCGAGCACGTTATTGGTGATCAGGAAGTACGGAGAGAGATGCGCGTCGTATATCACCACCGCTCCAAGAAGGATCAGCAGCAGCAGTTCCCACCGGAACAGTGGCGCAAGCCTGGACAGCGGGGACGCCGTCCGAACCGCTTCGGGAGGAGCTTCCCGCGGTTCCTGTGGAGACGGCGGCGCTTTGGTGGAGGTGGTCATGCGATGCGTCTTCTTCGCTGCAACGCCTTCTGCAGCCGGCCCGAGATGAACGCATCCAGTGTGACCGCCCCGAGAAACAGCGTGCCGTATACGGCCAGCTGCCAGTATTGGGCGGTCCCGGCGGGGCTGAGCAGGATAAGCGAGTTGTTGATCACGCCGAGCAGCAGGCATCCGATCAGCGTTCCCAGCATCCCTCCTTTGCCGCCGAGCGTGCTGGTCCCACCGATCACGACGGCCGCGATCACCGTCAGCTCGAGCCCCAGTCCCGCGTTCGGGTCTACCTGGGCGTACCGTGACGTATAGAGCACGCCGCCAAGTCCGGCCAGAGCGCCGCTGATGGCGAAGGCCAGCAGCACGATACGCCCGCTGTGGATGCCGGCGAGTCTGGCCGCGACGGGATTCCCGCCCACCGCGTAGACCTCCCTGCCGCTTCGAGTCTGGCGGAGCCAGTAGGCCGCCGCCACCAGCACTATCACTGGGATCGCCTCAAAAACCGGAATGCCGAGGAACGTCTCCGTGGCGAGATTGAGAAAGCCCTGCGGCAGGTTGGCGGCGGTGATCTCGAGCTGACCCGAGCTGCTGCTGTAGATAAACGCCAGCCCACGAATGATGCCATAGGTGCCGAGCGTGGCGATGATGGCGGGCACCTTTCCGACAGCCACCAGCAGCCCGTTTCCCAGCCCAAACAGCAGGCCCACGCCCATTCCGAGCAGGAGAAACAGCGCGACCGGCACGCCCGGGTGGTACTTGATCACCACCCCGACGAAGAGAGCGGTGAACCCGAGAATGGAACCCACCGATATGTCGATGTTGCGGCTGAGAATCACGACGGTTTCGCCTACGGCCACCACCGTCAGGATCGTTATGTCGAGCGCGATTCCCTGCAGGTTGGAGGTGGTTAGGAACTGGCTGCTACCGAGGGACGTAATCACCACGAGCAGGACGAGAACGAACAGAATGCCGGCTTCGCGGAACCGGACCACCGCCGTGACCAGCCGGCGGCTGTCCACGCCTCCCGTCTTCGCCTGGCTGACGACGCTCACGATGCCACCGCCAGTCCGGACGCCGCGCTCATCACACTCTCCTGCGTGGCGGTCGCCCCCTTCATTTCGGCGACAAGGCTGCCTTCGCGCATCACGAGGATGCGGTCGCTCATCGCCAGTACCTCGGGCAGCTCGCTGGAGATCATGAGGATCGCCAGCCCATCGGCGGCGAGCTCGCCCATCAGCCGGTGAACCTCGACCTTCGCGCCGACGTCAATCCCCCGGGTCGGCTCGTCGAGGATGAGGACGCGAGGCCTGGTCGCCAGCCATTTGGAGATAACGACCTTCTGCTGATTTCCGCCGGAGAGATCGCTGGCCGGCTGGCGTACCGACCGGGCGCGGAGCCGCAGCCGCGTGGCGTATTGCTCGGCTAAAGAGCGCTCGCGAGCCGGCCGGAGCACGCCGGCACGAGCCATCTCGCGGAGCAAGGGGAGCGTGATATTCTGCGAGATCGGTAAAGGCAGGACGAGTCCCTGGGCCTGCCGGTCTTCCGGAACATAGGCAAGTCCGGCGCGAACGGCGGCACGCGGCGAGTCGAAGTGGACTTCTTTGCCGTCGAGAATCACTCGACCGCCATCCAATCGATCAATCCCGAAGATGGCGCGGGCGACCTCGGTCCGCCCGGCGCCGACCAGTCCCGCCAGCCCGACGATCTCCCCCTGGTGCACCTCGAACGAGACGCCGGCAAAGACCGTCTCGCGGTACAGCCTCTCGACCTTGAGAAGCGGAGCGCCTATCTCGGTGTGCTCCCGGGCATAGAGCACGTCGAGCGGACGCCCAACCATGTGCGTGATCACCCGATCCGGCGTGATTTCTGACGCTCCGAAGGTGCCGACCGAATACCCGTCACGCAGGATCGTGATCTCGTCCGAAACGTCGAAGATCTCCTCCAGGCGGTGGCCGATGAAAACGATCGCCACATCCTCCTCCCGGAGACGCCGGACAATGCCGAACAAGCGCTCGACCTCCGACGGCGTGAGGGACGCCGTCGGCTCGTCCATCACCATCACCCGGGCATTGAGGGACAGTGCCTTCGCCACCTCGACCAGCTGCTGGTCGGCGACGCTGAGACCGCGAACGCGCTCGCCGGGATCGAGATCCAGCCCCACCCTCTCCAGCAGCGCGGCCACGTCCTTCTTCAGAGAACGCCACTGAATACGCCTGACCCCATCGATCGGGTGGCGAGTCATATAGACGTTCTCGGAAATGCTCAGGTCGGGAAAGAGCGTGGGCTCCTGGTAGATGACTGCGATTCCGGAGTCTCTGGCTTCGGCGGGATCGTCGAACGTCACCGGCCCACCGGGCAGCAGGATCTCGCCGCTATCGGGCCGGTACACCCCCGCCAGCACCTTGATCAGCGTGCTCTTCCCCGCGCCGTTCTCGCCGACGAGGCCGTGAACCTTGCCCGCGTGCAACGTCATGCTGGCGTCCTGCAGCGCCACGACTCCCCCAAATGACTTGCGGATGTTTCGCAATTCGAGGGTCGGCGCCGCCGTCGCTGCGTCCATGCTTCCTCCCGCCGTCTGCATGAGCACGGATTACGGAGTCGTTAACGATTTTCGATAGGTTAACGCTACCATAGGTGAGCGTTTGTGTCAATGTCTTGACTGAAGTTGTTGTATCTTTTGTCTAACTGCCGCCGTTTGACGCCACTTCGGCTATGCACACCTCGATGCCGATCTCCCGAAGATCGCTTACTATCGCCGGGTCCGCTCCGCTATCGGTCACTACGACGTCGATAGAGGTCGTCTCGGCGAATGGGCTCAACGCCGTGCGGCCCAGCTTGCTGGAGTCGATCAACGCCACCACCCTGGTGGCATTCGCCACCATCATCTCTTTGAGCGCGGACTCGTACGGGTTCGCCTCGGTCAGCCCCCTATCGATTGAAAACCCACGGGCCGAAATGAACGCGACGTCGGCGTACAGCCGCCGCAGACTGGCCTCGCTTATCGGTCCGGTAAACGACAGCGACGTCTGGCGCAGGGTGCCGCCGACAGCCGTCACCACGACATTCGGCCGCCGGCTCAGCTCCATGGCTATCGGCAAGGCGTTGACTATCGCGGTGATTTCGATGTCGGGGTGAAGCGCCCGCGCCAGCTGGAGGACACTGGTGGAGGCGTCAAAAATCACGATGGCGCGCGGCTGCAATCAGCGTCGCCGCCAACATGGCGATGGCCTGCTTCTCGGCCGCGCGCTCATCCTCACGAGCGCGAAAGGCGGCCTCATGGCTCATCTGCAGCGGGTTGTCAACCCGGGTAATGGCCCCGCCGTAGGTGCGGGTTAGCAGGCCGCGCTCCTCCATCGCCTGGAAGTCGCGGCGTATGGTTTGCGGCGACACGTTATAGCGCCTCGCCAGATCGTCGACAGTGACCACGGGGTCCTGCTTTACGAGATCGGCGAGCTCCATGCGCCGCTGTATCGCCAGGAGGCGCCTCTCGGGAGGTTCGGAGTCGCGCGCCGACTGAGCGCCGTCACTGCCCATTTCTACCCTATGGCCCTCCACCATGAACCACCCAGACTACGTAACCGACGATCATTTAGACTCAGAACAGTCCAACAACTCATCATAAAGCAACAAAATATTGACACATACCAGCACACTACCATAGAATTCCAGCATTGGCAATGGGCGGCACGCATCGTCAGCGAAACTGGTGGGAACGATCTTGACACGGGACATGTGATGACCGGACGTCAGGCGGCTTTTTTGGCCGTGGATCTCGGAGCGGAAAGCGGACGCGTATTCCTGGGCGAGTTCGACGGCCACCGAGTAGCCGTTCGCGACGTCGCCCGATTTGCCAATGGCCCCATCACGCTTCCCGACGGCCTCCACTGGGACGCGCTCAACCTCTTCCGCAACCTCACGGAAGGACTGGCCAAAGCTCAAACGCTAAGCTCGGGCGATCTGACCGGCATCGGGGTCGATTCGTGGGCCGTCGACTTTGGTCTCCTCGACGCCGATGGCGCCTTGATCTCGAACCCGTACTGCTACCGCGATCCCCGGACCTCGGGCATGATCGACAGGGCCGCCCAGCGCATGGCTCCGTCCGATATCTACGCGCTGACCGGCATTCAGTTCCTGCAGATCAACACCCTCTACCAGCTGCTGGCGCTCGAGGAATCTCCGTTGATGCAGGTGGCTCGAACGCTTTTGCTGATGCCCGACCTCATGAATTACTGGCTGACCGGGCAGACGGGTACCGAATTCACCAACGCGACAACGACCCAGCTCTACGATGCCGGAGCCGGCGAGTGGGCAGGAGACCTCCTCGCCGCCATGAGGATTCCGCGAGACCTCTTCCCCGACGTTACGGAGCCCGGGACGGCGTTCGCCCCGCTGCTCCCGGCCATTGCCGAGGAAGCCGGCGTGCGACCGGACGCTCCCGTGATTGCCGTCGCCTCGCACGACACGGCCTCGGCCGTGATGGCCGTGCCGGCGCGAAGCCCAAGCTTTGCCTACATCTCAAGCGGAACCTGGTCTCTGGTTGGGCTCGAGCTGCCCGTTCGAATCGCCGGCGAGGCGGCCAGGAACGCCAACTTCACCAACGAGGGCGGCTTCGCCGGCACGAACCGGTTTCTCAAGAACGTCATGGGACTGTGGCTGCTTCAGGAATGCAGGTCGACCTGGAGGCACAGTATGCATTCCGACTATTCGTACGAGGACCTGGTTGCTCTGGCCGAAACCGCGCCGCCCCTCCGCAGTGTCGTCGATCCCGACCGGCCGGAGTTCATGCCCCCCGGCGACATGCCACGCCGGATCAGGGATTTCTGCCTCCAAACGCGGCAGGCCGCTCCCGAGGTGCCGGCGGAGTTTGTCCGGTGCATCCTGGAAAGCCTGGCGTTGAAATACAGACTGGTCATTGCCGAGGCGGAGCGTTTGAGCGGCCGGCGCGTGGACGTGATACACATCGTCGGTGGAGGGTCGCGGAACGAGTTTTTATGTCGGGCTACGGCGGATGCCACCGGGCTTCCGGTCATCGCCGGTCCGGTTGAGGCTACTGCGATGGGTAACACGCTGGCCCAGGCATACGCGCTCGGTCATGTCGCGTCGCTCTCCGAGATCCGTGAGGTCGTCCGCGACTCTGTCGCTACCTGCACGTACGAGCCGTCGGCACAACGTGCGGACTGGGACGAGGCGGCATGGCGGCTCGAAGCGATGCTTTCGAATCGGGATGCGCTGCGCGACCCGGTCGACGAGCACGCCGCCGGGGACGGTCCGAGGACCGGGGGAAGCGTGAGGAGAGAGCGGGTGTTTCATGGATGACAGGTTACGACGTTCGTATCGGGCGGTTACCGAAGATCTCGCTTCGCGGGGGGTGGATACGGACAGCGTCGAGAACAGGCTTCGCGCCCAACGAGTCGAGACGCCGTCGTGGGGATACGGCAATTCCGGAACGCGGTTTCAGGTCTTCCCCCAGTCGGGAGTCCCTCGCACTCCTCAGGAAAAGATCGAAGACGCGGCCGAGGTGCAGCGCCATACCGGCATCTGCTCATCTGTCGCCATCCACATACCCTGGGACCTGACCGACGACATGGGCGGTCTCGCCGAGTATGCTCGATCCCTCGGCATGAGCCTCGGAGCAGTCAACCCCAACCTCTTCCAGGAGCACGACTACAAGCTCGGCAGCGTCTGCCACCCTGACCCCGCCGTAAGACGGAAGGCGGTTGAGCACATGCTCGAGTGCATCGAGATCGCTCGCCAGGTCGATTCACGCATCCTGTCCCTGTGGCTGGCGGACGGAACGAATTATCCCGGGCAGGACTCATTCGTCGAGCGCCGGCACCGCCTGGTGGAGTCTCTGACGGACGTGTACCGCTCCATGCCGGAGAACATGCGGCTTCTGGTCGAGTACAAGTTCTACGAGCCCGGCTTCTACCATACGGATCTCAGCGACTGGGGGACCTCGCTGCTGACGTGCCAGAAGCTCGGAGATCAGGCTCAGGTGCTGGTCGATCTCGGCCATCACGCCCAGGGCACGAACGTCGAGCATATCGTGGCGATCTTGCTGGACGAGGGACGGCTCGGCGGTTTCCACTTCAACAATCGTAAATATGGGGACGACGATCTGCTGGTCGGAGCCATCAATCCGTACGAACTTTTTCTGATCTACACGGAGCTGGCGCGCGCGGAGACCGGTGGTGGTGGGGCCCAGGAGTGCGCCGCCGGCGTGGCCTACATGCTCGACCAGTCCCACAATGTCGAGGCCAAGATCGAGGCCATGATACAGAGCGTGATGAACCTGCAAGAGATGTACGCCCGCGCTCTGCTCGTAGACTGGGCAGAACTGGCAAATGCCCAGACCTCCGGCGACGTGCTTCGGGCCAACCGGCTACTGACCGACGCGTACGCAACCGATGTCCGGCCGATATGCGCCAAGGTTCGCGAAGACCTCGGCGCCTCGGCGGACCCCATTGGACGCTTCCGCTGCAGTGGCTACCTCGCCCAGGCCGCTGAGAAACGGCAGGGCGGGACTCAGGCGGGATGGACGTGATTTTTACTCGGACGTACTAAGGGAGGCAAGGCAGTCATGCCAGTCGCAGTCATGCAGAGGCGCGGAAGCACCAAGGATCTTTGGGACGGCGAGGTCGCGGGATCGCTCTCGCCCCTGTCGGCTCTGAGATACCGATCCAACCTACTGGGAAGCGACCGGTCGGTCGCCAACTTCGGCGGGGGGAATACCTCGATCAAAGTGCGCGAGCGCGATCACACCGGCCGTGAGATCGACGTTCTCTACGTCAAAGGCTCGGGCAGCGATCTGGCGACGATGACCGAGAAGGACTTCACCGGACTCCGCCTCGCCGAGGTTCTGCCGGCCATCAGCCGGGAACACATGTCTGACGAGGAGATGGTGGCCTATCTCGGTCGCTGCCAGATCGAGCCCTCGATGCCGCGCTCGTCCATCGAGACGCTGCTGCACGCCTTCGTACCATTTCCCCACGTCGACCACACCCATGCCGACGCAACCAACATGATCGCCTGTGCCGCCGACGGCGAGCGTCTCGCCCGGGCGTGCTTCGGCGAGGAGGTCATCTGGATCCCGTACATACGACCGGGGTTCACCATGTCGAAACAGGTCGGCGAGGCCGTCGCGGCCAATCCGAACGCTCGGCTGGTGCTCCTGGCGAAGCACGGTCTGGTCACCTGGGGAGACACCGGCTACGAGAGTTACCAGCGCACCATCAGCGCCATCAATAGGGCCGCCGAGTTTGTCGCTGAGCATCGCGGAGGCCAGGCGCCATTCGGCGGCCCGGCGACGACCCCTCCGTCCCCTGAGGAGCAGCAAGACCTTCTGGCCGCGATCTTACCCGCCCTACGCGGAGCCGTCTCCACCGAACACCCGAAGATCCTGCTGACGGACACGTCGGACACCGTTATGGAGTTCGTGTGCGGCGCGGATTCGGCCGAGCTGTCACAGGTCGGCGCCGCGTGCCCCGACCACTTGATCCGGACTAAGATGCGTCCGCTTTGGGTGGCGTTCGATCCGGAGAATGACTCGGCGGACGTGCTCAGACAGCGGGTCGTCGAAGGCGTGAACGGCTATGCCGAGTGGTACCGCTCGTACTTCGAACGCAACAAAAGCCGTCTGGGAACGGCGGACGAGGATAGGTTCGATCCGTACCCACGCGTGGTGCTGATCCAGGGCCTCGCGGCGATTGGAATCGGCCAGGATATCAAGGCAGCCGGTCTGTCGCGCGACTTTCTGCACCGGGCGATAGCCGTCATCGACGGCGCCGACGCCATCGACGAGTTCGTGTCGCTGACGGAGGAGGAGTCCTTCGCCGTCGAGTACTGGCCGCTCGAGCTGTACAAGCTGAAGATGGCGCCCAAGCCTAAGGAGCTGGCGGGAAGAATAGCGATGGTGACGGGCGGGGCCGGAGGCATCGGCGGTGCGGCGGTCGATGCCCTGGCCGGCGAGGGAGCGTGCGTGGTCGTCGCGGATCTCGACACGGAGGGAGCGCAGCACTCCGTGGCGGCGCTGGGACCCGCCGGCAAAGCGGTTCATGTGGACGTCGCATACGAAGGAGACGTCGCCGCAGCGCTCTCGACCGCGGTCCTGGCGTATGGGGGCGTGGACATCGTGGTCTCGAACGCGGGCCTGGCCTCGAGCGCTCCCATCGAGGAGACGAGCGTCGAGTTGTGGGATCGAAACCATGATGTGCTGACGAAGGGGTACTTCCTGGTTGCGCGTGAAGCATTCAAGGTGCTGAAGCGGCAGGGCCTGGGTGGCAGCATCATCTTCGTGGCATCGAAGAACGCCCTCGTCCCCGGGAAGAACGCAAGCGCCTACTCCTCCGCCAAGGCCGCCGAGCTTCACCTGGCGCGGTGCCTCGCCGAGGAGGGTGGCGCCAGCGGTATTCGGGTCAACTCGATCAATCCGGACGCCGTTCTGCACGGCTCGAAAATTTGGGGATCGGCCTGGCGCGAAGAGCGCGCCCGCGCCTACGGGATCAAACCGGAGGAGCTGGAGGACTACTACCGGCAGCGCAACACGTTAAAGGTAGCCATCCTGCCGGAGGACGTCGCCTCCGCTCTGCTGTTCTTTGCCTCAGAGCGGCGATCGGGCAAAAGCACCGGAAACATTTTGAACGTCGACGGCGGCGTGCCCGGCGCCTACCCTCGGTAATTTGTCAGTTTTCAGTTTTCAGTTCAGGCGACCGCGATCGCCCGGCCTTGGAAGAAGGGTTCACGATCGCCGCCCGCCCCCCGCCACGGGTCGGGCTACAGTAGTCGTGGCGACAGTCGCCGTGGAGGATTCCAAAGGCATTTTCGAAACAGCCCACCCTTTGATGCCCTGGCCGTTGGGCCGGCGAGCATGGGGGAGGCACGGATTACGGTGAGCCGGATACCTGGCAACGCTCGCTGTTTGCCTGCGCGACGGTGAGAATCGCGCTCTTCATCACCTGCTTCAACGATACGCTCTTTCCTGAGACCGGTCGGGCCATGGTCTCGCTGCTGGAGCGACTCGGACACGACGTCGATTTTCCGATGGAGCAAACCTGTTGCGGCCAGATGCACTTCAACGCGGGGTATCAGCGCGAGATGGCGCCTTTGGTTCGCCGGTTCGTCGATACGTTCGGTTCTTACGACTACATCGTCTCTCCGTCCGCGTCGTGCGTCGGACTGGTTCGTGATAGCTACCTCGGTGTCGCCGAGAGGTTCGGCGACCCGCAGCTCGTACGCAGCCTTTCCGCCGTGACGCCCAAGGTGTTCGAGCTGTCGGAGTTTTTGGTAGACCGGCTGCGGATCGAGGACGTTGGCGCCTATTTCCCCCACCGCGTCACGTATCACCCCACGTGTCACTCGCTACGAGCCCTGCGAGTGGGAGACGCTCCCCTGCGACTGCTCCAGCATGTCAGAGGCATCCAGCTCGTCGAGCTGCCCGATGCCGATGAGTGCTGCGGCTTCGGAGGGGTATTCGCCATCAAGAACCCCGACGTCTCGGCCGCGATTCTCACGGACAAGACGCGGAACGTTCTCAATACCGGAGCTGAGGTGTGCACGGCGGTCGATAACTCCTGCCTGATGCACATCGGCGGGTCGCTCTCCCGCCAGCGCGCCGGAGTCCGCACCGTACACCTCGCCGAGATTCTGGCGTCGACCGAGTCGGCGTACGGCGGCGCCGCCTGAGCGCCGGAGAGGAAAGGGCGCCGTTCCCCCAAGCCGCTAAGTCCGCGGTGGCCGACAGCCAGCTCCGCCGCAACCTGGCGAAGGCGACCGGAGCCATTCGTCTCAAGCGCGCTTCCGTCGTGGACGAGGTCCCGGACTGGACGGAGCTGCGGGACGCCGGCAAGCAGATCAAGGATAGGACGATTCGGCACCTCGACCGGTTTCTCCTGGAGCTGGAATCGTCCGTCCGCGAAGCTGGGGGCCAGGTTCACTGGGCCGCCGACGCGGACGAGGCCAACCGCATCATCGCCGGCATTATTTTGGGGCACGGCGAAACCGAGGTCGTCAAGGTCAAATCGATAACATCCGATGAGATCGGACTCAACCGCGCGCTGGCAAACGTGGGCATCACGGCGATTGAGACCGACCTGGCGGAGCTGATCGTCCAGCTGGCGGGAGAGACGTCCTCACACATTCTGGTGCCGGCCATCCACAAGAATCGGGCCGAGATCCGGGAAGTATTCGTCAACGCCGGGCTCGCGGGTCCAGAGCTTTCAGACTCTCCCGCCGATCTGGCGGAAGCCGCCAGGTTCTATCTTCGACAGAAGTTTCTCGGGGCCAGGGTGACGGTCAGCGGAGCCAACTTCGCGGTCGCGGAGACGGGCACGGTGTGCGTGGTCGAGTCGGAGGGGAACGGCCGGATGTGCCTGACGCTGCCGCGCGTCCTGATCACGCTGATGGGAATCGAGAAAGTGATCCCGACGTGGCAGGACCTGGAGGTGTTTCTGCAGCTACTCCCTCGCTCTTCGACCGGCGAGCGGATGAATCCCTATACCTCATGCTGGACCGGAGTGACGTCCGGAGACGGCCCGGGGGAGTTCCATCTCGTGCTGCTCGACAACGGGCGCACCAATGTGCTGGCGGACCAGGTGGGCCGTCAAACTCTACGGTGTATTCGCTGCAGCGCCTGTCTCAACGTGTGCCCGGTGTACTCCCGGACGGGCGGCCACGCCTATGGCTCCGTGTATCCCGGTCCCATCGGCGCAATCTTAACGCCTCAGCTTCGGGGCATCGAGAAAGCGGCCTCACTGCCGTTTGCCTCAACCCTGTGCGGAGCATGCTACGAGGTCTGCCCGGTCGCCATCAACATACCCGAGGTGCTGGTCCACCTGCGTTCGGAGGCCGTCGAGCACCGGCAGCGGCGAGAAGGCATGAGCGGGAAGCTCGATCCCGAAAACATCGCGATGCAGTTTCTGGCTCGTGCCTTCTCCGATCGGACGCGGTACGAGCGGCTGCAGCGGTTCGGGTTTCAGGGGCAGCGGCCGTTGGTCCGCGGCGGCAAGATCAGCGCGCTGCCTGGACGTCTCAGCGGCTGGACGGCCGTGAGAGACCTGCGTCCGATTCCGTCGCAGACGTTCCGTCAGTGGTGGACATCGCGATGAGGCAGCCTGCAATTGGGCTGGATCGAGAGACGAGATTCTGGCACGCATTCGGGCCCCGCTTTTCGACGTTCCGCCAGGCGATGCCGGCTTCCCCGAGATCGACCGTAAGTACCGATCGACGTGGACGTGGCGATGAGGGAGCCTGGAATTGGGGCCGGATCGAGAGACGAGATGCTGGCGCGCATCCGCGCCGCGCTTGGCGACGTTCCGTCAGCCGCGGCCGACTTCCCCGAGATCGACCGTAAGTACCGATCGACGAGGACGGAGCGGCAGGAGCAGCTAGTAGATCTCTTTGCCCGGCGAGTATCCGAGTACAAGGCACGGGTAACGATGGCGGTGGCCGCCACGATTCACCAAGCGATACGAGAAGCGGCGGGCCGTCATCATGTGGTGCGAGTGGTGGCTCCGCTCGATCTTCCCGGCGAATGGCTCGGAGACTGGACCGGCGTGGTCCGCGACGGCTCCGGCGCGCCACTTTCCACCCCGGAGCTCGCTCAGTTTGATGCCGCGATCACGGGTTGCGCGGCGGCCATCGCCGAGACGGGAACGATCGTGCTCAATGGTGGCCAGGCTCAGGGGAGAAGAGCGATCTCGCTGCTGCCGGACGTTCATATTTGCGTCGTGTTCGCCGATCAGATCTGCGGCACCGTCCCGGAAGCGGTGGCGCGGGTGCGTACGAGCGTGGTCGAGGAGAGAAAGCCGGTCACCTTCATCTCGGGGCCTTCAGCCACGTCGGACATAGAGCTAAGTCGAGTGGAAGGCGTGCACGGGCCGCGGGTTCTCGAGGTAATTGTTGTCTCTTGAGTTTTCAGTTTTCGGTCGTCAGTTTTCAGTGCCCCGTTGAAACTCAGTCCGCTCCTCGCTAACACGTGGTCGTTCGATGGAACACAATGGACTCAGACGGACCACAGTCCAGAAAAATGATAAAGGCGCCAGGGGGCCCGCCGACATGAAAACAGCTTGGCAAATCGCTCGATACGTGATCGGCTTAGGGCTAGTTGCATTTCTGACGGTGACTGCTTCCGTGTTACCCGCCAGCGGGCTGACCCGAAGCGCCCAGGCTCGAAATGCCCACGCTAAGGCCGGCCAGTGGCGTGTAATGAGCGCCCCGGCCCCGCTCGCCGCAGTCGCCTGCTGGCGGCTGGGAGCATGCCTTGCCCTTACTGATACCGAGCCTGCGCCGGAGTGGGAAACACTCTCAAACGGCCGTTGGCAGCCGGGCGGGGAGTTCCGATCCTATGTGCCCTCGGGCGTGACCCAGATGGTATGTCCCGCGGCGAACAGCTGTTGGGCGCTGGGCTACTCCCTAAACAGCCGTGGAACCTACTACGGCGGCCGGTTTCTGAGGTATCACCAGGCAAGTCTCACCGACGAGGTCCCTCCAGCACCACCAGGTGCAACCGCTTCTTCCGGAATTGGTCTCGTTTCGATCTCATGCTCTTCAGCATCCTTTTGCGTCGCCGTTGGATACTTCTATCCATCGGGCGTCACCGAGGATCGTCCCGTGCTCGAGATGTTCGCCAACGGAGTCTGGTCACTGAAACCCGTCCCTCTGCCTCGCTATTCAAACCCAGCGAACGGTGCCGAGCTCGATTCCGTGTCATGCACTCCGGGTAACCACTGCGTCGCGGTTGGTTCCTACAACACTGATCAGAACGGAGAGTCTCAGGCGCTTATCCTGACGGTATCGGCTCACCACGTCTCCGAAATTCGGGCGCCGCTGCCGCCGCAGGCGATCGCATCGGGCCGGCAAACTGCGACAGCTTTTGTCCGTGTCGTGCACCCGAAGCGACCGGTGTGTGGCCGTCGGTGGTTTCACAAACAAGGGCGGCGTACAACGCGTGCTGGTCGTGGCCAAAACGCACGCGCGCTGGACCGTGCGGCCCGTGGCGAATCGTGGCGCCGGAGCTGGTGGAACCTTGACGTCAGTCTCATGTCGCTCCAATGGGCACTGTGCTGCCGTTGGGGATATCCATCAGTGCACTGGTTGTTTCTATTCAAGCGGCGTGGTCGCGGCAGGCTCAGTAAGGGGTGACTGGACCTCGCATTCCTTGCCACTTCCTTCACAATTCGGATCCGGAGACATGATGTACGTGGGCGGCGTCGTGTGTCCGTCCGCCGGTCCGTGCGTGGGCGATCTCAGCTACGGCGGCTCTGGCACCGACAAGCTGGCCTTCCTCAATTACACCAACGGGCACTGGCGAGATATCCCGGGTCCCCCGTACCCGACCGTCACCGGCTTCGACTACATCGCGCCCGCCACACCTCCGTCCTGTCCGTCCCCCAACTGGTGTGTGGCAGTTGGAGGGAGGACCCAAATGGATCCCTTCTTTCAGAGCCCCGGCGTTGGATTCATTTACATGGGCACGCCGTGAAACTCGAGTCGAAGCATTCTCTCCGCCAGCGTCGCCTATCATCGCCACAACTGAGGTGGGTCCGCCCACAACTCGACTAGTCCTCGAAATAGCCGAGCACCGTCATGTAGGCTAAACCCGCTCCTCTACTGTCGAGACGGGAGTGCTGGACGACGATTTTTGCGTCGCTGAAGACCGCGAGCCCATATGGCACGTCACGGGGAACCCGCTCTCCGCTGATGCTCTCCAGACGATCGAAGCGGACGTGGACACAGCGCTCGGCAGGAACCGTGACCGAAGCACCCGACAGCGGAGCTCGGTCCTCGAAGTAGAGCGTGAGCGCACACTCCGCGTCTTTGGGACCGACGTTCAGAATACAGCACGATTCGTGGCTTACGAGGTCGCCCTTAGCCGGGTCATCACTCGGCAGGTAGCAGTCGGGAACGAACCAGCGCGTGCGCCCGGCGGTCGGCGTCGTCATAACAGTCTCCTTCTCAGTTGTCGCTCATAACCTTCAGGTCAAAGACACGGTCGGATTCGGAAGGTCGGATCCACCAAACCTACTACTACTTACCGTCTACTGCGACTCTGATGGCTGAGGTACATTCAATGAAGCGGGGGCAAGAATAGCTGACCGGCAAGAAAGCGATTTGCGGAAGCGCACGAAAGGCATCGCGGAAGTCCCGGCACGACCCGGAGCGCCATTGAAGAGTGTCGACCGCGTCCATCGTCTACCGCCCGCCGCCTACCGCCTACCGTCTACCGTCTACCGTCACGTAACCGCTTACCGTCTACCGTCTTGCGACCACCCCCTCCCCTCAGAACCGGACAAGCAAGTTTCCCTGCATCCGGCTCAAGCCTCCACATCCGCCCGTGTGACGGGACGGGGTTCTACAGCAGATCGAATCATGCGAGATCGGCGACGCTGTTGGTAGTAGGCGTTCCATGCGGGATCCAACGGATTTGCCGCCCCACGGATCAGCAGGTGTCGTCGAATGGGTAGCGAGGCCATACGGAAGATCCGCACGGTTCGCAGCCCAGACGAGGTACCAACAGTAACACTGCCGGTAAACACATAATGCCGACCTTCATGAGGAAGGAAATACGTGTGGCGGATCCAGCGGAACGACTGACGTTTGTGGCGTCGTCGAGCCCAACGGAAGAGGTTGCACCAGATGCGATTGTCTATGGAGGCAAAGGTGTGGGAGCTGACCACATGCCGATGGTAGTATGCCCATCCCCAGAGAACCGGGTTAAGACGTTCCACCAACTGGCCGGCAGTGAGACTCCCACTCGTCCTTATGATTCTTCGGACCTCCCGAAGTACGGAGCGGATGCTTGCCTTGGAAGGCTTAATGAGCAACTTGCCCTTGTACTTACGGACGTTTTGTCCGAGGAAGTCGAACCCCTGCTCGATATGCGTGACGACTGTCTTATCGGCGGAAAGCTCAAGTCCGCGGACTGCGAGGAACTGTTCCACGAGCGGGCGAACCTGGTTCTCCAGCACCTCACGGGAGCTGCCGGTGATAATGAAGTCGTCAGCGTAGCGGGCCAAGTTCACTTTGTAGGAGTGCCGCTGAGGGAACGTATCCCGCAGCATGTTATGCAGCCCATCCAAAGCGAGGTTGGCCAGTGTCGGCGAGATGACGCCACCCTGAGGGGTGCCGTCATTCGTCGGCCGCAGGAAGTCGTTTTCCATAAACCCCGCCTTCAGCCATGTCCGAAGAATAGAGCGGTCCATGGTCACCTTCGCCAGGAGCCAGTCATGGCTGATCCAGTCGAAGCAGGAGCGGATGTCGCCCTCCAGGATCCACTGCGGCGACGTTCTCTTACTCAGCAATTTGAAGCATCGTTCGATAGCGTCGGCTGCGGATCGAGTCGGTCGAAAGCCATAGGAGCATTCGTCCCCCGTGGTCTCGGCGATGGGTTCGAGGGCCAGCAGGTAGAGGGCCTGCATGGCTCTGTCATACATCGTCGTGATACCCAGGGGTCGCAGCTTACCCATGCTCTTGGGGATATATACTCGTCGCAGCGGCTGAGCTTGATAGCCTCGCTGCCGCAGGGAGTCTATGGCGGTCATCTTCTGGTGTGGCGTCGACCAGGTTACCCCATCGACGCCCGGTGTTCTCTTGCCGTGATTCTCTGTCACCCGCTTGACGGCAAGCGCCTTGCCGCTAAACGAGTGCGTCAGCAGGCGCTGCAAGGCTTTGACCTTGTTCCACCTGCCGTCCTGTATAGCCTTCACGATACGTGCTTGGAGGCGGCGCACAGTACGTCGAACCCGGCGCCAGTCGATCTGGCGCCAGTCCTCGGTTCTGTGGGAGGATGCACGCAAGCCGTGGGACTCGCTCATCTGCTTTTCCTCCATAGCCGCTTGATCAAACTCTCTCGTGACGGGAGACCACGCAGAAGTCAGCTCGCTTTCGCGCCGGGCACCTTACCCGTATCCGACCGATTACCGGCCGGCATTGGCTTTCTCCGCGATCTTGTACCCGCACCCCTATCGGCTCGCCTTACGGCTTGCTTTCCCTGGAAGGGAGGGATACGGGCTTACCACGTTCCGCATACATACCTCAATGGGTTAGGCTCTGTCTGTACGCCGGTGACCGGTGTGTCTGCGACAGGACCGAAACGAGGGCCCTGCTCCTGGTCACGTACCTTTTGGTCCAAGCCTTCTGCCTTGACGGCACAGCACCATCGGCTTGTCAGACGTTACGGCGCTTCCACTGACAGTTCACACCTGTTAGCCATACCATCCACCCGTCCACCCAGCCACCGGTCTGGCGACTACCGCCTTCCCTCTCCGTTCGGCTGCTCACACTGGAGGGCGACCTTGTCCCGGAGGCTTCACACCGCCGGATTACTCCAGCCGCATGCTCCGGTAGGGTCAAGGGGCAGAACCCCAGGTCAAATCCTCATGGACCCTCCTACGTAGTCTTCTGAGTTTCGACAGCTATGTACGCGACTATCGTCTCGCAACGTCTACCGTCTACCGTCTACCCTCTCCCAACCTCCCGGTCACGCCTATGCCGATCGAGCGCTCTTGCGTAGCGAGTCGTCAGAGATCGCATGATCGTCTCTCCCGGCGGCCTTCGCTCGAGCCCGAAGACCTCACCCGGAAAGTCGAGCTTCTCCTGGATTGACCAGATTCTCTCATGTTGATCGGGAGACAGAATCTCAGCCGGGTCGCCAACGGCTACCCAGCCGATGGGAACTGTTGAATCCGGCGGCAGCACGGTCTTCAGGTGAACGACGCCGTTAATTCGGACTTCCGAACGGGTGCCAATACGTGCCCCGTTGAACACGGTCGAGCCCGTCGCCAGGAACACGCAGTCCTCGACCTCGCAGCCCGTCAAGTAGGAACGAGGCCCGACGAGTACGTGGTCGCCAAGATGTGTCGGGTGCCGGGCTGAGCTGCGAATCACGCCGTTTTCCATGACGATGCAGTGCTCCCCGAGGACGATAGGCCCGCCCTCCGCCGTCAGCACGGCCCCAAAGAGTACCCGGCTCGACCTACCAATGGTGACGTCTCCACAAATGGTGGCCGTGGGAGCGACGTAGACGGATTCGTCGATCGTCGGCCGCTTGCCCTCATGTTCCAAAAGCATCAGTGCGTCCTCCTATTTCCGCGTCGGTACGATCCAGTCTTTTTAGTCGCATACTTTGTTCGTAGTCAGCCATCTATGTCGTTGTCGACAGCAGGAAGCATGAAAAAGGAGTTGTCAGTTTTCAGTGTTCAGTTTTCAGTTTCAGGCGACCGCGACCGTCCGGGTTTGGAAGACCGCGCTATTGTTGGCGGACGGTCGTCGCCGCAGGCATTCCGATGCCATTTTCGAAGCGGAAGCCCTTCACGCGCCAGGCGCACCATGCCGCCTTCGCCATCGATTTCTGTCGAAACCGCCAAATCAGCGAGTTCCGCATGGAGAGCGCACGTGACAATACGTCGCTAGTACCGCGAAAGTGCAGCATAAGATGCAGAGCGAGGCCTCCAGAACAAGGAGTGAAGAAATGACGAAATACCTGATCTCGTTCGACGACGGCGCGATGACCTTCCCCGAGGAGGAGTTGCCCGACGTGTCCGATGCCGCGCACGCGGTTGTCCGGGCGGCTAAAGACGCCGACGTCTGGGTGTTCGGCGGCGGACTGACGGACCACCAGGAGACGAGCGTAGTGGCCACCGACGGGACGGTCACCGATGGCCCGCGCCCGGGAAAAAAGGAGTATATCGGCGGATTCTCGATCGTCGACGTGTCCTCGCGCGAGGAGGCGCTGGAGTGGGCTGCCAAGCTTGCAGTCGCCTGCCGCTGCGCTCAAGAGGTCCGCGAGCTCCTGGCCGACCCGGCCGTGTGATCGAAGCCCACCACCGCCAGTTCACGCCCACTGCCCTGAGCGCTAGCCTCGACTCCTCTTCCAAAACACCTTTGGAGAGTAGGGCAGACCGCTGCAGCTCATCAAAAGCTGCAGCGATCTGCCTGGATCATAGCGCGTCGACCGCATCTTCTGCGGTGGACACGATGCCTATTTGTAGGTGTATCGATCGGCAGCTGTTACCGGCGATTGGATGCGACTGCCGTCCAGTTTCAGAAGTGCCCGGAGATTCACCCGGTAGGGAACGTCGTTTTTATTTGGAAGCCGGGGGGCTTTGACCTTCAGATATGTATCGGTGCTGCCCGATTCCGGGCTGGGGCACTGGCCACCACCAGGACCGTCAAAGCAGACACCATCGACCTGCTTCAGTCCCACGCCGTAAACATTGACGACGTTGCCGCCGTCCCGGGCGCCGTGGCTAGGGCTTACCCGCGTAATCTTGAACTCGTAAGTGTAGCGATCCGCGGGTGTCTCCGGGGATTCGATTGTGCCCCGTTTCGCGAAGTTTACGTAGACCCGGACATCCACCACGTCAGGATTCTCTCCCACTCCGTAAGAATGGTAGACCTTTACTCTCAAAGCAGTGTCGGTGCTGCTAGGATCGTTCACCGCTTCGCAATCCGACTCGGCCCTGCCATCGAAGCACATATGGTCGACTCCGGTCAGTCCCACACCGTGGACTGTGACGAGATTGCCACCATATATCGGGCCAGTGTTCGGACTGACTCCTGTCACCTTCAGTTCGTAGGAGTAGCGGTCGGCAGGCGAGTACGGCGAGCCAACAGCGCCCTGACTTTAGGTAGAACCAGGCGACAACATGGACCGAATCCGGATTCGCGTTCGCGAAGGGATGTTGAGGGACCCTGATCTTCACCTCGTTGTCGCTGCCGCCTGCCTCAGGCTTGGCGCAGCCGGCGGCGAAACAGATCTCATCCACCCCGGTCAGTCCCACACCGTGGACTGTGACCACATTTCCGCCGGCAAACGGTCCGACATTCGGGCTAACGCCCGTTACCTTCAACTCGAAGGTGTAGCGATCGGCAGGGGTTACGGGGGACTCGACCTGTTTGCTGGTGCCGTGATTCAGATCCACTCGAATGTCGGCAACAGCCAGATTCCTGTCGAGTTCAAGGTCGGGCACTTTGACCTTCAGCGCAGTGTCGGTGCCGCCGGCTTGGGGTGCCAGGCAGGAAATTAGCCTAGGTATCTTAAAGCACACTCCGTCGACGCCCGTCAGCCCCGTGCCATGGACTGTCACCACATTGCCGCCGATAATCGGTCCGTGGTTCGGAGTCACTCCTGTCACCTTCAGGGTAGGGGTCCGCGTGGCAGTCCAGCTGCCTGATTGGTGCCAGTTGCTCGTCCAGGTGCCTAGCATCGTGTTGCCGTCGCCGGTGATGAGCCCCTTGAATGTGGCGACGTACCCAGGAGCATAGCTGTTGTAGGTGGTTATAATCGTGACCCTGTCACCGCTCACATCGCCGCTGATAGTCGCGAACACTTGGTCGCTGTTCGGCACGTAGCCAACCCCGGCGATCGAGCCCGACCCCGACGTGATCTTCCAGACCTGCGCCCCTGCTCCTCCGGCGCCACAGCAGTTCCAGGTGCCCTTGATGTTCACGGTGCCGGCTGCCTTATCGTTCGTTCTTTCGCGCCTCATGGGCTGCCGCACCGTCGCCGAAGATGAATTGTGCACGGAAGCGGTCGAGGTGTGATCAGTCCGAACATGGCGGGCAATGGGCCGGCTTGCCACTACCGTTGCGGGTAATGCGGCCGAAGCGAACAAGAGTGCGAGGACCACTGATGCGACTCGTTTTGCGTTCACGGGATGATATCCTTTCGCTAATATGGTTCACTGTTTCTGCCGTCAGATACGGCCTGGCTCACCTACCCGGCCGTGGTCCGAAGGGAGTGGGGCTTTGCCGTGTGATCGTCGTTTCAAGGAGTGCCACAAGGGTGAGTCAGCTCCGAAAGTACCGCGCGTCTCCACTGCCAAGACGATACTTTTCCGCGCCAGCTAAGTCGGTCCGGCTCGGCGGACTCGGCCCAGATGTCGAGGACGAACTGGGTCGTGGGCGTGCGTTCTTTTGGCGGCATGTAAACCTCCTTTGTCAGATCTCGAGGAAAGGCTACTACAGCGAGCGTTCCCGTAGCGTTCCCGTAGCGTTCCCGGACCAGTGAGCACCCGACTTTCGTCTATCCTTGTCCATACCTCTACACGAGTGGCCTCGAGAGGGCAACGGTTCGAAAAGGAGAGGGAGGTATGTCGATATGGCGGGATCCCCATTCGTCTATAGAGTGGAGGTATAGCAAATGAAATACATGTTGCTGTTTTGTGGAAGTACCGACGACGACGAGGCTTGGGCCAACATGCCCGAGGATACAAAGGCGGCGGCTTATGCCCAGATCGGCGCCTGGTTCGAACGGAACCAGACCAAGATCGAAGGCGGCTACGAGCTGCAGCACCAAAACTCGGCTACGACCGTTCGCTGGAACGGCCAGAACCCGATCGTCACCGATGGGCCGTTCACGGAGACGGGCGAGATAGTTGCCGGCTACTGCGTCGTGAACGTCGCCGATCTCGACGAAGCGCTCTCGATGGCGAAGAGCTGGCCCGGACACGGCCCGGCCGGCGGCGTCGAGATCCGGCCCGTGGTCGACCGCTGACGCAGCCGAGTGGACGGGCACATGAAGCAGGAAAGGATCCTCTCGGTGAAGGGCGGCTGCCCGTCTCCAGGACGTGAAGTGCTCTCGAGCCTGCCCACGGCGGATGTGCTCTCCCACACCGTGCGCGAGGAGGGAAGCCGGCTAACGGCTTCCCTCGCCGCCATGGTCGGCGACATGGAACTGGCCGAGGATCTGGTGCAAGATGCCATCGTGATCGCGCTGGAACGCTGGCCGGTCGAGGGAATCCCGAGAAGCCCCAGTGCCTGGCTCTTTACCGCCGCCAAACGCCGGGCGATAGACCGTATGCGGCGCGACACACGATACCGCGAGAAGCTCCAACTGATCGCCGGTGCCCCCCAGCCTGCCGGCGATCAGCGCCTCAAGCTGATCTTCACCTGCTGCCACCCCTCTCTGTCCCGCGAGGCTCAAGTCGCGCTGACGCTTCGCACCGTCTGCGGAATGACCACCTCGGAAATCGCCCGCGCCTTCTTAACGACGGAAGCCACCATAGCACAGCGTCTGGTCAGAGCCAAAAGGAAGATCGCAACCGCGGCAGTCCCCTACCGCGTGCCGGCTGCCGGCGAGCTCAACGACCGGCTAAATGAAGTGCTCGCCGTGATCTATGTGATGCTGACCGAAGGCTACCTGACCAGCCGGAGCGAGGAGTCCCACCGGCCCGATCTCCTGGTAGAGGCGGAGTGGCTGTGTCGAACTCTTTCCCGCCTCATGCCGACCGAGCCCGAGGTCATGGGCCTGTACGCTCTCGTGCAGCTCCACCTAGCCCGGACCAGAGCCAGGTTTGACGACCGCGGCAGGATTATCTTGCTGCGCGACCAGGACAGGTCGCTTTGGGACCACAACACGATCGAAACGGCGGCGACCACGATCGTTCGCGCGTCACAGATGCTGCGGCCCGGACCCTATCAAATTCAGGCCGCAATCCTCGCCTGCCACGCGGAAGCGCCCAGCTGGGAGACGACAGACTGGCTACAGATTCTCCTCCTCTATAACGCGCTGCTCAGAATATCGCCGACGCCGATCTGGGCGTTGAATCGCGCCGTCGCGATCAGTCACGTTCGCGGACCGGCGGCCGCGCTGGCCGAGGTAGATGGATTGGCGGCCGACCTGCTGCAATACCGCCTCTATCACGCCACCCGCGCTCAGCTCCTACGGGAGCTGGGCCGTAACGCCGAAGCACGCCAAGCCGACGCGGTGGCGCTGCAGCTAACCGAGAATCCGGCAGAGCGCGCCCTCCTAGAGGAACGCCTTCGGTAGCCAAGCTCGCAGTTTTCAGTTTTCAGTTGTCAGTTTCAGGCGACCGCAACCGCGCGATGGAAGAGCCAGACAAGTCTTCCCGAGCGCTGATAACCTCGCCCGGACCGGCCCCGCAGCGATGGACCACGGCGCCCGATGATCGTCAACTAGATTCGGTCTACCGGCTTCCACCTGCAGCCAGTCGTCTACCGTTTGCTCGCCCACCGTTGGCTCATGTCCCCACGACCGTCTACCGTCTCCCGCCAACCGTCTACGTCTACCGTCTACCGTCTTCCGTTCACCGTCTACCGTCTACCGTCTACCGCGCACCACCGACCGTCCGCCGTCCGCATAATGATACGTGCGCACCGAGCGAGGCTTCGATCGATTCGTCAACTTCAGCGATGCGGTGGTGGCCATTGCCATCACACTTCTGGTTCTCCCTCTTGTCGATACAGCAGCGAAAATCGGCTCGGAGAGTGGGTCCGATCTGATTGCCAAAAACCAGTTTGAAATCTTCATCTTTGTCCTGAGCTTTGCGGTGATCGGACAGTTTTGGCTCGTCCACCATCGGATGTTCGAGAACGCTATCGGCTACAACGAGCAGCTGCTGTGGTCCAATTTCCTGTGGCTGGCGAGCATTGTGTTTCTGCCCTTCCCCACCGAGCTTCTCGCCTCGACCACAAAACATCAAGTAGCAGTCTACGGCCTCTACGTCGGGACGATGCTCGTGGCCTCCGCCGCCCTCTTGATCGAGCAGTGGATCATCATGGCGAATCCCGAGCTCCAGGCCGAGTCCGTTCGGGGCACACTGACGGTGGTTCCCGCGGTCACGGCCACCGTCGTCATAGCTGTCGCTCTTGTCATTGCCGTCGCTGTACCGTCGATTGGCCTGTGGTCGCTGATGCTCCTCTTTGCGGCGAAGCTGGTCGACCGGTTCATGCGCCGGGTTCGAGGTGCGGCCGAACTGCCCGCCAGGTCCGCAAAGACGCAATCGTAATTGTGAAGCTGGGGTAAGGTGAAGCCTAAGCCGAGAGCGGCGCATGATTGACCCGCCGACCGACAACACTACAGAGCGGACCTATCGACGAATGGCAGCGCCCCTTTTGCACGGCATGCGACGCAGCATTCGGCGCCTACGCGGCGTCATTGCGACCTCCCATGGCCGTTCGCATCGCCTGCAGAAGATTTTCGGCGCTGGAGCGGATGCCGAAGCGCTCGACGATCGCGCCGAATTGCTCCGGGTCGACCGGCCACTGGGCGCGCCTCCCTTCGGGCGGTGGCATAGGGACAGGGGAGCCCGGCCGCACTACCTCCCGTGCCCGAAGCACATACTCGCATTCCTGGCTCGATAGCCTTCCCGACGCGATCAGGCCCTCGAGACCACCGTACTTCGTCACCAATGAAGCGGCCGTCACCGCCCCGACGCCGGCGAGAGCCCAGGCAGTCCATCCGACGGATCTCCGCGAAGAATCGCGAAGTCACTGTACAGACGGCCGGGGATGCCGTATCGGCGCGTTACCTCCGCCTCATCGACCTCGACCAGTCGCCCTTTCTCCGGGTAGAGCACCTTTACATCCGGATCTCGGATCAGGGCGAAGAGATCTCTGTCGCCGCTGAGTATCTCTACATGCCCCGAGAGCTGATCCACCCATGATGCGATGACGTCTTCGGCTTCCAGCTGCCGGCGCATCCTATAAAGTCGATACCCACAGCGTCCAGAAACGTCTTGATGAAGTCCATTTGCGGAATGAGAGCGGGTGGAATGGGCTCCGCCACGCGATGCGCTTTGTAGGAGGGAATGAGGTCGACACGCCGCTGCGGCCGCCAGTCTTCATCAGAGGCAACGGCTATGCGGCACGGTCGCCTGCTCAGGAGTAATCGGCCGAGAGTATCGATGAATCCGCGCAGCGCGTTGACGAGCTCTCCATTCGGCGCCCGAACGGTGTCGGGCACCCCATAGAACGCTCGAAAGATAAGGCTCGAGCCGTCTACCAGCATCCAGTCGGACCGGCTTGGCGTCATCTACCATTATCGGAGTAATAGTGCTCTTGACAGAACTCGGTGGATCGGCTAATATGGCCCTACGGTGGAGCGAGGACGGGGGAATTTGGCTAGGATTGCCGTGATCGATAGCGACCCAGATTTTCGGGATCTCGTCGACCAGGTCCTGTCTGACATGGGCCATGAGGTGATCGGCTTCCCCAAATCAGATGGCGCAGCAGCTGTCGTCCGCGAGTCATCCCCTGACGTGGTGATCCTCGATATTCTCATGGACGCCCAGCGGAAGGGTTTTACCACGCTGACCGCCGTGAAAAACGACCCGGTGACTGCCACGATCCCCGTTATCGCTTCGACCCCGTTGGACACGAAAGAAATCGAAATGCATCGCGATGAGCTGCGGCCGCTCCTTGCCGGCGTCCTTTTCAAGCCGTTTGAAATAGAGGTGCTGGAGCGCCTTGTAACGGACGTCCTTGAACCGAACGGGCACGTAACCTCCCGATAGAGCCGGGCGCTCGCTATTCCCCTTCGTCGCCGGTTTCGCCACCAACACAACGGTCCGTTCGTCCTGTAGCGTCGCCGGGGCGGAGGCGTAGACTGGGACATGTCTCGACTCCCACACCTTGCCGGTGGCATCGTCTGCTCGAATGCGCCGGTCGGCGACCAGGCACGCTAGGTAAGTCATGCCCGAGCTGCCGGAGGTCGAAGGATTACGAATCTGGCTGAATGACCTGCTGAAGGGCCGGTCGATTCAGCGCGTTCGGATGCGGTCTGTCGCCGCCCTCAAAACGTATGATCCGCCGCTGAGCGCGCTGGACGGCAAGGAAATTCGAGGCGCTCAGCGGCGCGGGAAGTATCTCGCGCTCCAAGCAGAAGACCTGTTCTTCGTCGTGCATCTCAGTCGCGCCGGCTGGCTCCGGTGGCGAGACGAGATAGGAACTAGAAAGCCGAGCCAGCGCGGTCCTCTGGTCGCGGAAGTGCTCTTCGGCCAGAGCGCGCTGGACATCACGGAACAGGGCCACGAGAAGCGCCTGGCGATATGGGTGGTCCGCGGTCTGAACGACGTCCCGCAGATATCCGAGCTCGGGCCCGAGGCGCTCGACCCCGCCGTCGATCTGCAGGCCTTCACGGACATCATTCGTTCACGCCCCGGTACGATCAAGAGCGTTCTGGCAAATCAGCACGCGCTCGCCGGCATCGGAAACGCCTACTCTGACGAAATCTTACACACGGCCAGGGTGTCGCCGTTCACCCGAGCCTCCACCCTCGACGACGATCAGGTCGTGCGTCTCTTCTCGGCCATGAAAAGCAGTCTCGCGGACGCGGTGGCCCGCGCTTCAGCCTTGAGCGGTCCCGACTTGAAGGACGACAAGCGGGCACACTTCCGAGTCCACGCGCGCACGGGGCAGCCCTGCCCGGTTTGTGGTGACACCGTTCGCGAAGTCTGGGCAAGCAACCGCTCGTTTCAGTACTGCCCGACGTGCCAATCGGGCGGCCGCATCTATGCCGACCGCCGGCTCAGCAAAATTCTAAAGTGAGGTTGGACGGCGCCTAGACGACCACTGAGCTTGGCTCGACCTCCGGCTCCGGCAGCTTTGACCGGCGCCGCGCGGGCCACACCGCCACCAGCGCGAGGGTTGCCACAATAGCGACGATCGCGGACGCCTGGACTGCGTGGGCAGTTCCAGCGGCATGAGCTATCTTGGTCGCCGCCGCAATCTGCGAGCGCTGAGCGGCAGAAAGCCCGCTCAAAATGTTGTTGGCCAGCTTGGAATCCACGATAGCGGCCTTGAGCTGCTTGATTTCAGCCGCCGACAGACCGGCTGCTTTTGCCAGCTGGACGGCCTTGTTCGTCTCAAAGACTCGCAAAAAGGTCATTAACAGGGCAACGCCCACCGCGCCGCCGATCATGCTGGTCATCTTGAATAGACCGGAGGCCGTGCCGGCAAGCTTCTCGGGGACGCCTCCCACGGCCGTACTGGCGATCGGCGTCGACATCAGTCCTATCCCGGCGCCCATGACCAGAAGACCCAGCGCCATCAGCCAGAAACTCGACGTCGTCGAAATGAACCCCACAATCAGGCATCCACTGCCCATAACCAGCGTCCCGATAATCATGGGCAGCCGGGGGCCGATGTGGGTAACGGCGCGCGCCCCGAACGGCGTGAGCAGAAGGATCGTGACCGTAGAAGGCAGGAGCAGGAGGCCGGCCTCGATTGGGTTGTAGCCGCGCACTTCCTCCAAATAGAGAACCAGGACAAAGCTGACACCCCCAAACACGAGGTTCATCGAGAGATTGGCGATCAGGGCGCCGTCAAACGGGCGAACTCGGAAGAGACTGAGATCGACGAGTGGATTAGGCAGGTACGTCTCACACATCACGAATGCGACGGCCAGCACGATCGCGGTCGCGAACATACCGAGGATCAGAGGATCGGTGAATCCTACGTCCTGACCGGCGGTAAGCCCGAAGAGTAGCGCAAAGATGGCGCCCGAGCTCGTCAGCAGTCCGGCAAAATCAATCGAGCGCGGAGCGGTTGGGTCCAGAGACTCCGGCGTGATCGCCCGCACGACGAGGAATGCCACCGCGGCGAGGGGTAGGTTGATCCAGAATACCCAGCGCCAGCCGAGCGACTGTGTGAGTATGCCTCCAATCGCGGGGCCTGCCGCCTGGCCGACCCAGGCCACGATCATCCACACCGCAAATGCGCGGGCCTGCTCGCCGACCTTGAACTGAGGCGGAATCAGGGCAAGGGTGGCCGGCAAGATGCAGGCGGCGCCGACCCCCATGAGCGCGCGCCCAGCGACGATGCCCCACACGCCGGGCGCGAGAGCCGGCACGGCTGACAATAGTCCGAGTACGGCGAGTCCGATAAGCAGCATCTTCTTTCGTCCGAACATATCGCCGAAGCGCCCCGCGGTGATGACCAGAGCACCGGTGACCAGGCTGAATGCGTTGTTTGCCCACTGGAGATCTATCAGTGATCCGCCAACGCTCTTGGAAATCGATGGGATTGCGACGCCAAGATCGGCAAACGCGAGCCACACAAGCGCCGCCCCGAGACAGATGCCGGCAAGGGACAGCCATCGCCTCGGGTCTGATCCCGCCGACGTTTCAGGCGCCGCGTTTTCGGGCCCGATGTTCTGGGCTCCAGTCGATTTCTGCGACTGGCCTAACAAAGGTACTCCGTGCGGTGTTTCTAGACTGTCTCGGGTATGGTCATATGATAATTTGGTGCTGCTCCTCCGGTCTAGCCTCTTCGCGGTGCCGGAACGTGTAGTCAGCTATTTTTGCGACGGTGGCCGGATCTGCGCAATAGGATGTCTCGGTGGGGCACGGATGCTGCCGCTGCCGGGGAGAGGAGCTAACTGAGTTGACCACGGCAGCCCGCAATGTCCTCTGACGGGGAGCGACCGCGAGAAGACCCACTTTCTTCCCGAGGGACGGGATGGGTAGTTGCCCAGGGAGTATTGCTCGCGACGAGCTTCACACTGACCATCGTTTGTCGGGGGCGGGATGGCTCCCACCGGAATCGCCCCGGCCTCACTCGATTCGCCGGGCTGGCAAGCATGATGGTGTCCGCCGCCGTCGCTTTGCGCGCGGCGATGGTCGTCGGCAGACACATAAGCCCTTTCCCTAAGCCGGCGGCAGGAGCCGTCCTGCGCCGGCACGACGTGTACGGCGTCGTTCGACACCCGATGTACTCGGCGGTGATCACCGGAGCGGCGGGGTGGGCCATGTTCTGGCGCAGCCGCGCCGGGTTACTGTCGGTACTTCCACTTGCACTTTTCTTTCGACTGAAGTCCAGGCACGAGGAGCGTATGCTCGTGGCGACGTTTCCCGATTACGACGAGTACATGCAGCGCGTTCCGGCACTGATCCCGCGCCTCGGCACGAGACGTCGCTGAGAGCCCTGACTCACGCAGACAAAAGAAGTGCGACTCTACGTCTAGGGCCTTGGGTCGTTGCACTCTCCTCGACCTAGCCTCCCAAGTGCCCAAACTTGCGCGCCGACACTCGCTCGGCATTTGCGACCACCGACATCGGCGGGCGTCTTAAATGGCGCCCCCCACCTTTTCCATGGCCGGGGTGCTCGCCGTCGTCAACCTTCTGATGCACTCAGATCAGTCGGAGGCCTACGAAGGCGAGAGTGCCGGCGAGTCCGAAACGCAGGGCGGCGTCGGGCACCTTCACCGTCAGACGACTGCCGACGATCACCCCAGGCAGGGACCCTACCAACAGAAGGGCCGCCATATGAAAGTCGACCGTGGCGAACAAAATATGGGCTCCGGCCGCGACCGCGCTGAGGATGGCCGCGTGGACGACATCCGTTCCGATCATTTCGCTGGTCGACGCGATCTTGAACAAGACCACCAGCGCCACGATGGTTAGCGATCCTCCACCGACAGATGTCAGCGCAACGAGCGCCCCGACGAGCGCGCCGATGCCGATAGCCCAGGCGTGTGAATGACCGACTGAGACGTCGCCGACTCGTTTTGAAATCCACGGCCTGAATATCAGGCTGACTGCCACGAATATCAGCACCGCCGCCAGCGCATGTGTGATGAAGCCCTGCGTGAAGGTTTTCGCCGACTTCAGTGCATAGCCGACGAGGACCGTCGCGATTATGGCCGACGGTACGCTTCCCGTGGCCAGCCAGCGGACCGCATCCATGTGGACGGTCTCCTGCCGGATGTGAACCACAGCTCCCACTGCCCTCGTCACGGCACTGTAAACCAGATCCGTGCCGACCGCGACGGCGGCCGGCACACCCATGAACAACACCAGGATGGGTGTCATGAGGGAGCCTCCACCTACTCCGGTCAGGCCGACCAGAAACCCAATTGATAGCCCAATGAATATGAGCTCGACGTCGGTCGAGATATGGTCCCCCTGAGTAAACGACACGGCTGCCCGCAGTTCGAGCAGCCAGACCCACTACATGATTGTTACCTGCTACAGTACCACGGAAGCGAATAAACGCGGCTAATTGCCTGGAGTCTTCCGGATAAGTTACAGACTTTTGATGGTGCCGGGGTAGTCGCAACGTTGGAACGTGACACACGGACCACGGCTGTGCTCGCAGGGTTCGAGGCCCTCCCAGCGCCGTGTTTTCGCTTCGTGCTCAGCTCAGTCGTGCGGGACGGCTCCAGGCACAGGCGTTTCGGACTCGAAGCTGTCCGAGATCGGTACTCAAAGTTGCCTTCCGGAAATCGCGTGGCTGACACTCAGAGCTCGAACCTGGCAGTAGAGCCACTGAGCGATTACGCTAATCTACCGCTGCCGGCAAATCGGTCGGAGCAAAGCGGGCCGCGCCGGCCGATGCCGCCATGACACACAGTATGGCGACAATCGCGCGAGGGCCAAGACGTTCGCCTAAAAAGATCAGGCCGACCAACGCCCCTATGGCAGGCTCGAGGCTCATCAGGACGCCGAAGACCCTGGTCGCCATCCGCCGGAGCGCCGAAAGCTCGAACGAGTACGTCACGACAGATGAAAGCACGGCGACCACGACTCCACCGGCCAGCACCGGTAGGTTAAGGAGCGCCGTTCCCGCGCCCAGCACTCCAACCGGTATGGCGACCCCGGCGGCGATGAGCATCGCGATGACGAGACCGGCACCGCCCGAGAATTCCTGTCCGACCCGAGAGCTAAGGAGGATGTAGGCCGCCCACAGCCCACCCGCGGTTAGCGCCAGGGCCATACCCAGCAGATCGAACCGAAGCCCACCCCACGGGGCGATCAGAATAATTCCCGTTGCCGCCAGCGCGACCCACACCACGTCCAGCACGTTGCGGGATCCGGCAATGGCAATCGCCAACGGGCCGACAAACTCAAGCGTTACCGCAATGCCAAGCGGAATCCGGGCCAGGGCTTGATAGAACACGATGTTCATGACGGCGAGCGTCAGGCCGAAGAGGACGGCCGAGGAGTACGCGGCTCGGGAGTACCCCCGCAGTTTAGGACGCCACGCGATCAGGAGAATCAGCGCCGCGAAACCGAGCCGCAGCAGCACGGCGCCCGCGGGGCCGATGTGAGCGAAGAGGCGGATCGCCACACTGGCGCCGATCTGCGTGGAAACGATCGAGGCGATAACCAGCGCCGTGGAGGGAACGCGGAGCGCGAGGCGGTTCATTCGGTGCCGGCCAGGGGACTGAGGCTCGAGCGGGTACACACGTACTTCTACTGTGGCACACGTCGAAGAAGAGCTCATCCGGGCATCGCGGCTCCGCCTTCTCTGGACGCCCATTCGCCTTGAACCCCTTGCACGTGGAGGCGGCGTGACTTCACGTTGTGGCGTCATCAGGAGTCCCTGCCCTAATGACCACGAGGCATATACGGCGAGTGGCAAGCATATATACTAGTCGCAAACGTCCTACCGAGACGTAGCTCGTTCAGATCCCCCTCGATCGGTTGATCCCCGGTCGCCGATGGACTCAAGGGAAACGTCGTAGCCTCCGCTGCGGACGAGCAAATGGACCGCGGGTATGTCCCTCGCCATAGTGTTGCAGTGCATCCGGATGCGAGCTCGGCGGTCGCAGTTGTTGACGATCGCGTAAGTTCATTTCTGAACTAAGCTGGGTTAGAAGGACAACATCACGGTAGGAGAGTGTCGATGACTGAAGTAAAAGACTTCAACGCCCAGGTCATAGATGAGTTTCGAGCGAATCACGGAAAGGTCGGGGGTCCGTTTGAGGGAGCGCCGGTGCTGCTGCTGACAACTACCGGCGCCAAGAGCGGAAAGCCCAGAACCTCTCCTGTAATGTATCTGCCGGATGGCGATCGCCTCCTGGTCTTCGCCTCGAAGGCAGGGGCGCCAACCAATCCCGACTGGTATCACAACCTACTGGCGCATCCAAGAGTTGCAGTCGAGGTGGGCGATGACAAGTACGAAGCTAACGCGACGGTCGTCAAGGGCGAGGAGCGCGACCGGCTGTACGAGAAACAGGCGGAGCTGTACCCGGGCTTTCGCGAGTACCAGGAGAAGACAAGCCGGACCATACCGGTGGTAGCCCTGACGAAGACCGCCGACTAAGGTCGCGACCGAGGAAGCCTATGATCGGCGTCTGGGCGTCCCACCTCCGAGCGAGGCGCTGCACCCAGGGTAAAGTGTGGGCAAGCCATCTGCCCGGCTGTTAAAGGCTTCCAATACTTGTGCGAATATTGAGACGTTCGCGCGGTCCATGGATCAGTCCGTACAAGAAGGAGATGTGGCCCTTACCCACTTCGACAGGGCGTTGGGGATCGAGAATGCGCCCCCGGTCCTGAGCTTGGCAGCCGGCTCATGCTCAGTTAGGGGACGCGCATTCTGCTCGCAGTTACTGATTGAGTGTCAGCCGGGCGTCACCGCTTACCCGTAGACGCCTCACGACAAATTGAGAGGAGGCGGTTGAGACAGAGGCATTTTGCCGGACGACGGCAGTAGCCCCGGGCAGATAAAGGCTCCCGCGCGCCTGCAACGTGGCACCCGAGACCACTCTCATCGCTGCGCCGCATGATCTGTCCTGAGCCAACACAATGTTAGCGTAGGCCCCGGATGTGGGGCCCGTAAGCATCGTCGTGGATCCCTGCAACAGCGAGATTGGATCGCAGTCGCGCCACGTCGAACCGTTGTATATGAAGACGCCAGTTCCAGCCAGTCGAGCGCCAGCGCCTACCTCGAGACCGCCCCCACCCAGAACATAGGTACCGGGCAGCATAGTATAGGAACGATTGTTCCCGACAGAGATTCCATTTGGGTACGCGCCTGGACTGAACGTGCGGGTGCTCGCGTTGAAGCTGCCTGCCGGAACGACAGACCCATCAGCCATCACCCAATGACGCGATATGTAACGAGGGAGCTCCAGCCCTGCCAAAGGATCGGCTACGGGACCGGACAGCCTTGTCGGAACGGGCGAACAGCAGCCGGAATTCCAGCCCCCGGGAGTTGCTATGCCGCTCGTGGACGATATCGGGGGTCCAGAGCTGCATCCGTCACTACCCCAAATCGCGCGACGACTGAAGGAGCTCACGAAGATTTCCCCGGCGACGGTCAGGCATCCACCCGCGTCAACACCGAGAGAATTGTCGCCGAACCGGTCAAGAACGTACAGGTTCCCGGTGACGATCACGGTGCCAGTGCCCGTTGCCGGGGCATAGAACGCCGGCGCAGCGGTATCGCCGCTAAAGCTCATCTTGATAACCTGACTACCGAGCGGGGCGGAAACTGGCCCTAGTGCGCACCCGGCCAGTCCAGCGTTGTTCGTCGGCCCGGTGGTACAGCTCTGGCTCCCAAGAGTCAGCCTAAGAGTACGTCCGGCCACCGGAACGCTGTCGTCAGCTTTGAGAATAGCCGCCAGATGGGCAGTACCTCCTTCGGGCACCACGGAGTCGCCGGCATACGTCAGGGTCACGTCTTCAGTGGAAATGGAGAGCGTTCCGGCCCCATAGGAGATCGTGTAGTTTGGGTCGACGGCGCCATTGCACGTGATGGAGTAGGTGCCGGCAGGGCTGCTGAGATCGCCCGCCGCGTTGCTCGAACCTGTCGACGAGCACGTAGGTTGCGTCGTCAATGAGCTGTTCTGATCGCCATTAACAAAGTTGGCGGTCCAGGTTAGGGCCGGACCGGGGTCGCCGTAGACTCCGGCCTGATCGGCCGGCGTCACGGTCAAGGGCGCCGGATTCACCCTAAACGTGAACACGGGCGAAGTAGTCTCAGACAGGGATCCACTCGAGGCGTCGGGTGTGTACACGGCGGTTATTGCATGTGTTGTCGCGGATAACGAGGACGTTTGGAACGATGCGGTTCCCAAGCTGCCCACCGGCTGCGTGCCCATCTTCGTGGTGCCGTCGAAAAACTCGACGGCACCAGTGGGGGTTAAGCTTGGGGCAGCAACGGTTGCGCTGAACGTCACCGTCTGTCCGTAGACTGAAGTGTCGTCAGATGCGTCTGAGGCAACGGATACCGACGCTCCCACCCCCGATGGGACGAGCGCCAGGCTGTGGAGACCACCCGCGCCCACTCCAAATGCACCCGTTAATCCCGTAACGGGAAGAGCCATATCGCTCATGCTGCCGGCACTCGCATTGCCGAGCTGCCCACCGGAGTTGTCTCCCCAGGCCCACACGCCACCGCCGGCATCTAATGCAACGGTGTGATTCGCGCGGCTGGCAATGGCTGCGATGTTGTCTAGCGGCTGGCCCGAGGCGTCCACGGCCTCCACCGGATAGTTCATCTGGTAGTCAACCGCATCGTTACTTCCCAGCTCTCCGAAGTAGTTATCCCCCCACGACCAGACGGTGCCATCCGCCTTGAGGGCAACATCATATGACTCTCCCGAGGCAATCGCCGCGACATTCGACAGGGGCGAGACGCCGTCAGAGCCAAGCACCTGGACAGCCAGCCCACTCTGGCCACCCGTAACGCCGGGATTGCCGAGCTGGCCGGTCGTGTCGTCACCCCATGTCCACACGGTTCCATCCGACGAAAGAGCAGCGCTGGAAGAGCCGCCGGCGGAGACGGCAATGGTGTCGGTCAGAACAGTAGGGTTGGAAACGCTGCCGGTCTCAACGTGGACAGGTACCGAAGTCTGAGAACCCGCGGATGGGTTACCTAACTCACCTTTCCCGTTGTAGCCCCAAGCCCAAACCGAGCCGTCGCTTGCGACTGCGAGGCCCTGGTCGGCCCCACCGGCAACGCCGACGATGTTTGTCAACGGATGGGCCTGCGAGTCGAGTATCTGTGACGCGCGAAGGCAGAGCTTGGTAGAGCAAGAAGCGCCGACTTCGCCCTCAGCGTTGTAGCCCCATGCCCACACCGTGCCATCGGATGCGAGCGCGTAGGCCGTGAAGGAACCGGCCGCGATTTTGGTAATACCTGTCAGAGGAGTGCCGTCGGACTTGAGGACCTGGACGGGGATATCGCTAGCCGTAGTCGTCCCGTTCCCAAGCTCGCCCTCGTAGTTTGCGCCCCAGGCCCAAACAGTGCCGTCCTTCTTCACGACGAGAGTGAATGAGGCTCCCCCGGCTACCGCAACAGCGGTGTCGATACCTCCGGCCTGCACAGGAGTCGAGCTATCGAGCGTAATTCCGTTGCCAAGCTCACCATCCCCGTTATAGCCCCACCCGGCAACGGCCCCGCCTGATGCAGGAGCTGGACTAATCAGATTGACTTGCTGACGCGTGGACGCAGCCAGGACGGCGGTGGTGCCAGACGACGGCGCGATGCCTGCCGCTACTACAGCTATTGTGGCAAGAGCAACGAGCGTGGTCGGGTATCTTCGATGGCCCCGCGAGCAGGCGAAGAGATTCATTACAGCAACTCCTTCAATTGAAACTACGGATATGGGTACCAGTAGGAGGTCTCGCGCAATCTCGAAATGGGAATTGGGCATAGCACAAGTGTCTCGGTCATTTGCCTGTTAGCCCGTGAAGCCAGCAACGCTGTTTTGGAATCACCGCTATTCCGTGGTAGCGTGAGCCAGCCAAACGAAGGTGAAGGTGGGTGAAATGGGAAGACATCTGGTCGGTGTAGTCATCGGGTCGCTGTCGATGACTCTTGCGTGCGTATCTCCAAACCTTGTGGGAACAGCCCTCGCGTTCAGCTGTATAACGGGTTCGACAACTGTCTGCACGTTTGAAGCGGTGAGTGCGGCGGAGGAATTTGCCGTGCCGGCGACCGCGAACAGTTTTACGGTAACAGCCGTTGGCGGAGCCGGTGGACAAGGGTTCAAAAACATCAATAACGTGCCTGGTGGGGACGGAGGGAACGGAGCGCAGGTCAGCGCAGCTTTCACGAATATGGCGGGCAAGATCTTAAAGGTGCTGGTCGCGGGTAATGGCGGAAGCAGCGACGGCAGTACGGCCGGTGCCGGCGGCTTCAACCTAGGGGGTACAGGCGGAACCGAAGCCGGCGGTGGCGGGGGCGCTTCCGAACTCGATATATGCGCCACTTATCCGAGCAACTGTCCGACCCGACTCCTAGTAGCAGGAGGGGCCGGCGGCGGCGGAGCCGGATCGCCGACCGGAGTTGGTGGAAGCGGGGATGGCTCAACTTCGGTTGCGACCCCAGGAGCCGGATCGGCCGGTGGTAACTATGGCTGTGACATCCTCAATACGACGATAGGCGGAGGTGGAGGAGCTACCCAAGCGTCAGCGGGCACCGGAGGGGTGGGAGCCGGCGCGGGTTCCCACCCTGGGAGCGACGGGGGAGCGGGCGGAGCCGGAGGGGACGACACCAGCCTCCTGCTTGGAGGGGGCGGAGGAGGCGGCTACACGGGTGGCGGCGGTGGCGGAGACGACGTTAGGCTGAATCCTCCCTGCGGCGGGGGAGGCGGAGCAGGGTCAAGCTTCGTCGACTCGAGCTTCCTTGATGGGAGTGCCACGTCGCCTGTGCCGAACCCGACATACGCTACGTCCAACTCGGTGCCACCGTCAGGCTGCACCAGTCTTCCTTGCATAGTGATCACTTTCCCCGGACCAACGGTGGCCACCTATGCCAGTTTGACGCTGCGCCATTCCGACGGGTGGACCACGATGCGATGGACCTCCCTTGAGCGATTCGCCGGATATAACGTGTATAGTCGAAAGCTTCAGCTTAACCGGCATCTGGTTGTCAGTAGGAACCACCGCTATGCCTTCACGGTTCACCGGATAGTACGGCACCCCAGGTTGGTCCCGGTAAGGGACAGGAGATAGCAGTGACGGACAGTTAACACTAAGCTGTAGACCACGAACAGTGGAGGTAGACGATCACCGGCACGGATCTGCACTATCGTGCAGTCGCCGCTGCCGGTCACTCTACTAGTGAGTCGCTGCCTATCACTACATTCTTGGACGTGCTGGACGCGATATTTAGGTTGACGGCTCCCGTTATCTGGGCTTTGTCGACAACGATCAATGAGTCGATTCCGTTTCCCGCGCCGTTGAGCGTGATCGAGCTTGATTTGGCGTAGAAGGTCCCACTAATAGTGGTGTTGCTGGCGCCTGTCAGAGCCAAGTTAGACGTGTTGTGGCGATCGAAGAACACCAGCATTCCCTGGGTCGAACCGCTTGTCGGAGCGGAGAATGTCATATTACCTGCGCCGTTAAGAGAAAGACTTCCGCCCGACTGGCCTGACGAGCTGCATGCAGTGGGGTAGCTGCTGCATCCGAAGTAGAGTGTGACTCCGTTTCCGGTGATGTTCCAGGCGCCCGAAACGGAGAATGCTCCTGTGAATACGTAGAGTCCCGGATTCATCGTCAAGTTGCCGGCACCGGACAGCGTCAGGGAGGAGTAGAGGCCCGGATTTATCGTCTGCGTTCCAGTGCCGTAGGACACCGCTCCGTAGTTGGTCAGGCCCCCCTGGGACACGAGTGGGTAGTTGGCAAGGGGGTCGGGAAACGTCGAGGTCCCGGTTTTCGGCGTTGGACTGAAGTTGAATGCGCCCTGGTTGCTCATGCCCCCAACTATGTTGAAGCCGGTAGTGCCCGTGTTTACGTTGGCAGCGCCGTAAAAATACGAAGCGGTCGAGGAGCTGGAATCGACGCCGATGCCGGCGCTCACGTTGAAGTTACCGCTGCCGTTCATGTAGAAGGCCTGCGACGCGGACGGGTCCATAACACAAAGCCCACAAGGGTACGTTCCACTGGACGTGACGCCGGCGACAGCGGTAGCACTGGCGGAAAGGCCGGTGACACCCACGACTTTGGAGAGAAACGGCGCCTTGTTGACAGTGACAATCACCTGCACGTAGTTAGACGAGTACGACTTAGAGGCAGGCGGAGAAAGCGGTGGGATATTGACCTGGATAGTGCTGTTGCTGGTCGTGAACCCGTTCTTCGTCAGATAAGCTTTCGCATCAGATATGGCCGTGGACGAGCTGTAGCCCTTTGCCAGTGAAACGGCACCCGCCTGGGCCGCAGCGTCCACAGCTCCCTGAGCTATCTGGCGCTGGCTGTAGATGTAGCCTGCGTCCACTCCCAAAGCGGCGATGCCAGCCAGAATTGGTAGGATCATGGCGGTTAAGATCATCACCTGACCACGTTCTGCTTTGCCGGCGTTTTTCTCTTGTTTCATCACGAACCTCAGTACACAATAGTCCGGGTGGACGATGCTGAAATGGTAAATGCCCCTATACTCAGACCCATGAAGGGCTGGAAGGGGTAGGTCACCGTTACCGTAACCCGGCTTCCGGCCACGTTGTTGCCATCGGGATATGTCGAGGTGACTGCGAGATTGGACGTGTTCAGGCCGCTGCCGGCGTAGTTTTTCACGATTGTGGTGAGCCCCCCGGTGTTACCCGGGCCGACCTGTGTGGATGCTTTGCTTCCGTGCACGATGGCATACCTAGTGGCTTCTCTTACACCCTCTTGCATGCTGCTGAAATACCAAACGGCTCGACCGACGTCTAGGACTCCGGCCAGAATCATGAAGAACAATAGACCCGAAAGTGCAAACTCGACGGTGGACTGGCCCGCCTGTCTCCGTGAAGAACGACTCCTCATCACGTCCCATCCGGGTTTACGCGCATGGTCGTCGAGCTGGTTAGGTTAAAGCTATGTATTCCACCCACAAACGGCGTGATGGAGCTGAACGGAACTGACACGGTCACCTGTACCATGCTCATTCCCTCGCCGGTGCCGTCATTGGCCGAATTAGTCACGGAGATATTCGAGCATGACAGGCCGCCCAGGTCGTCGCACGCAACCGTTTTGATCTGGGTAGTGTTGGCCGCTTCTGACGGTCCCTGGGCTGCGTATTCGGCGGCGGCCGCGGCTGCGTTGCCCACTTCGACGTACTGGCTCACGCCCCGCCCCAAATCTGCAACAGCCATGAGGAGGGTTAAAATGACGGGCAAAAGTAGGGCCAGCTCTACAAACGCGTGACCCCGCTCGTCGTTATGTATCAGCCTCCTGTTGCGTTTGGGCACAGCACACCGTCTAGATCAGATTCTGACAGGCGATTCATGACCGGCTCCCTCCGGCCCGAGCTAAGGCATGGGCATTCGCAAAAGATCTATATCGCTGACATGGTAAGCAGTTCGGAGCCCGAGAGTGATAGTACCAATGGGTCCGTTGGTCTAATCACCTGGCCGATGTTTGGTAGCTGCCTTGTTCACTGTTTTCCTCGGTGTCATGCGCTGCAAAGTCTATGCGAACGGCGCCGAGGGATAACCTTTGGGCGTAGGACGTAGCCATCGGCAGCACTCAGGACTGGCGAAATGATGCGTCCGTGGGTGGTTAGCGCGGACTGCCTTCCAGTGGCCGGCGCGCGGCGGAGATAGGATGATCTGTCGGGAGTTAGTTATCGCGACGGGCAAGGTCTCGATTGATCCCTGCGGCTTTGTTTAACTCTGCATCCGATTGATAATCGTGGACGCTATGATTTGAGCGTCCCGGCTCGCCACTCGGGGACGGATCCCAAAAGGAAAGTTTGGAAAGCCGGGATAGAAATCGTCCAATCCCCACGGCCAGTCGATGGAACCCATGTCTACAACCAGCGCGCCGCTGGGAGCTTTATAGACCGTGGACTCGGAAATATTGGGGGGCACCCCGATGCCCGAGACAGGCGACCTGGCAATAACCGTCAGCCCTGCAGGGCGCGGCATGCCCGGTACCACCCGGTCATACTCGTATCCCACGAGCCCGGGAATGGCAGTACCGTCATGGACGTTTGCGCCCGCGAACACCCAGCTCCGACTAGCAGCGATGCGCCATGCAGCTGGCGGGCTCACCTGTCCGGCATCCGGAATGACACCTCCTTCACCCAGGAGGGCACTGGGCGGACGGTTGACTGGCGGGTCTTGCCAATGAGTCGTGACGACTTTGTTATTCTTGCCATACATCGGATCAAGTGCGGCCTCGCGGTAGCAAACCTCGACGGCATCGGGAACGCTGCCGCTCGCCTCGTATCGCACCTGCCAGACACCCGTGTCTCCGCCGAAGACCGCGAGACTGACCTGGTGCGCTACGGCCATCTGCAGCGCGTTGCGCTGGCGTAGGCTCCAATATTCGTCGTGTCCCGCTATGATCAAGGCTCGGTGATGTAGGACCTGATTCGGATGCCGGTCGAGGTCAACGTCACTGGAGTAGCTCACATCGTAGCCACGCTTTTCCAGCCATCTAACCATGTTGTACTCGTACCGGAAGAAGAGGCCCGACCCGGCGTCTTCTCCGTACGTGTAGGGACGCTCAAACGTCACTTTGTAGGCACGATGGGATGACCACGCCGCCGATCCATAAGGATAATGCGAGTCGCCGTAGAGGGATTTTCCACCCCAGTCGTTATATGCTTCATCCGTGGCGAGTCCACGAATGTACAAGATCTTGCTGTGACGGTGGTCGGCAACCACCAGCGGTACGTAAGACTGGTAGCCTGAAGACGCCGTTAGCTTGACCATATAGATGCCGGAGAGCCATCTGCGTGACACAGTTAGGGTGAACGCAGGCGGCCATCGAGGCTGGATCAAACCTGTTGCGGAATTCGGTGGAGGGGTGGCATACCTCATCCCAGGGCGCGGTTTGATCGATGCCACCAGGCGGCCTCCCAAGCCGCCATACCAGCCCATGCGGTAGACATCGGCGGTATAGGAGTCGGCACTCGTGCTCACGTAGACGTGCACTCGTTCGCCTGCGAGCGCGGTCGTCACCGATGCATACCCCGCGATTTCACCCGACTCGGCCGGCTGCGTGATAATCCAGGCTCGGGTACCCGGGCGCTGATTCTCCAGTTGTATGGCGTTGAGCTTTCCAGCTGTCGCAGCACGACCTAGGGCGATCCCGTGGCAGGTGGAGACGGCCCCTACCGCGCTGCATAGAGCAACGAGGATTACTGGCCGCCACCTCGACAGGGTCAACCGGTTTAGCCCAGGCCGTTTCGTCATTTCTGATGTCCCTCTGCGAACACTTGCTCTTGTTAGGGTCTTCGTCGGAGACCGACCCACTGGCGCCAGTGTACCAACCTATCCGTGATTCTCGTACAGGGTCGTGCGTGACAGAGGGTCGTCGGTTCCCGATTGACGGGGCTGGCGTCGAATCCGGGACTCCCCCGCTTGCCCGGGGAGACCACCAGGGTGTGGATTAGGTTGGGCAGGGTGCAGTTGCGCTGGCGCCCGATTCCGGTCACTCCGGAGCTGTATACCGCTCCCGAATCGCAGCCTCGATAGCCTCGCGACTGTCTGCCGCATCCCGCTGTTCATCTCGCTCGATGCGGGCGCTCTCCTCTGCCAGTTGTTCGTCGCCTATCATCTCGGTGAACCAACGCGAGTAGTCGCCGCGCCGAAGGTGGTACATCCAGGTCTCGTCGTCGACGCCCTCCGCTAACCTGGCGAAGTCGGTGAGATTCGTCGCGCGCAGGTTCAGTTTCCCCTTGGGCCCGCGGAAATAGAAGCTCTTTTCCGGCGCCAGCTCACCCGAGGCGTATTTTCGAATGTGTCGTCGTCTCTCCGATTTGGGGCGAACCGGATGGACCACCATGACAGCGTCATCCTGGCGGTCCCAGATGAGGGCCTCATCGTTGCCGAGAGGTTCAGACGGCACCTGGGGTGGCCGCAGGCCGACTACATCGCAGAAGGCGTTGATGACCTCTTGGGGATCACTGCCGACCACGATAACGAGGTCCATGTGCCTGAGCATGGCCGGAGCAATGTGCTCAGGACGCACCGTCAGCAGCAGTATGCCGCTGAGATCCTCGGGTAGCAACAGCGCCGTCGGATTCCAGTCCGACGGCAGTAGGTGATGGGCCTCGTCCAGGGCGATCCAGTGCGGACGGCCCAGGTGGGCACGCAGGTCCTGAAGCCGAGTATACAAGGAGCCAAAGAAAGCCGGCCGCTCGTCGATTGATACCCCCATAGTGTTCACGATCACCTGCTGGCCAGGAGATGTGACCAGCTGCATGACCTCATCGGCGGTTGGCGGCCGTTCAGTATCTCCGACGACTACCGCACCGGCGAACGGGCTGTAATCCCCCTCAGGGTCAATGACACAGAATTGGTAATCCCGTTCCGCCAGGCGCTCGAGTATGCCGGTGGCTATGGTCGACTTTCCTGCGCCGGACGTTCCAGTGATCAGGACGTTTCGGCCATACGGCTCGAGTGTGACTTCGGTCCCGTCGGATAGGTCGCCAAGAGGGACTGCATGCCGGCCTAGCTTTTGGTTGACCTGACGCAGATCCTCGGCAACCAGCTGGTCGATCAGCTCCATCACGCCGGCTCCGTGGTCGCTCGCGGTTACGACGTCCGCTGACTCTTTCACCGCCGGCAGCGCGTTGGCCACGGCTGCCGAGCATTCGCACAGGCGCAGGAACGCGTGGTCATTCTCGGCGTCGCCGATGCCTACAACGTTATGAGGTGAAAGCTCAAGACTCGACAGCGCTGCCTCCAATCCGCTCGCCTTGTTTACTCCCGAAGGAAGCACCATGACTGCTCCCTTATTGAAAATCACCTGATACTCGAGACCGAGTTCCTCGATAGTCTCGAGCACGGTTGTCTCGTACGGGTGCCACGTCGCCACAATCACCGATCCTAAGGACAGTGGGCTTACTCCTTTCGCCCGCAGCGTCTCCACAAAATCACGTCGCGGCGCATCCGCCAGAGCACGCTCTTCGCGACTTTCGGGAGTATAGAGAAGTCCACCATTCTCCGCGACAACACGGTCAAACAGATCGACGCGCGGAAAGATAGACTGTAGATCATCGAGCTCGCGCCCGGTAACAAGGATCAGGCGACGACCGCTGCCACGCACGGCCTGCAGCCCGCCGATAACTTCGTCGCCCACACGGCCGTCGGTCGCCAGTGTCCCGTCGTAATCACACGCCAGAGCGAAGTATCTCAACGACCTCTCTCCGTCGAGCTAAATCGCTTTGAGAGCGCAAGAACAGGGCCACAGAGGGTCAGGCGTCATCGTCCCTGCTTGCGACTGGAACGTATCCAGGCAAGCACCGAACCGGCTCCATCAAGTCAAGTGTTGACTCCGATCAACAGTTCGTGCACGATGACGCGATCGGTTCAAGCCGAGGAAGGAGTCGTAAAGAAGGTTACCTCGCCCAGACCAAAGTTGTCGGTGCTGAGCTGACGGCTCTCGACTGCCGCGACATAGAAGCCCGGCTTCGGGACTCGAAACTGTCCCACGAATATTCCTGGAGTGCGTGCCGATGCGAACGAGAGGGGCACGTCGGCAACCGGCGTTGAGGGGAGCCGCCGGATTCGAGCGACCACCTCAAAATCGCGAGGAATCCACGGCATTCCTGGCTGAATGGGGCACCCGCACATCATCGCTACCTTTGCTCGTAACTGCACAACACTCCCCGGCCCCGGCAGCTCGAGATGGGTCGGAGGGGTCAAGACCTGAAGCAGCAAACCTGGAATGTCGACGGTTATGTCGATAGCTTCGCCCGGACGCACCCACCGTGTCACGGTCGACCTCTGAGAACTTTGAAGACCGCCTACGGGACCGGCGACGGCAATCTCGACCAAGGTCGGCTGATCCAGGTTGAGCCGGCACTTGAAGCTCGACGTGGCGTCGTCGGGGACCAGCCACCATACGCCGGGAGCTGTTCCTGGAGTCACAACTACACTACGCGACGAGCCTGATGCGTAGCTTCTTACCAAGGTACCGGCATTGCCTGAAGTTGGCCCAGAGGCCAACACCTGATTCGACTGAACGTCACGAACTGTGACGAGGGCTCCGCCTATGTCGTCGCCGAGGTACTTGCCGCCTCGAGCCTGCGCGCGCACCAGCAGATCTGTTGCCTTCCCGCGACGTGCATGAGGTGCATCGTTGGCGGCAGGATGCTGCTCTGCGTACACCGGCGTCTCCGCGAACCTTGCCAGGGAGGTAGCGCCGATGGCTCCAGCCGTTCCTCCTAGTGCCGCCCGAAGTAGTCTCTTACGGGAGATTCGACCTGAACTTTCGTTTCGCCGGCCATTGTCCGCCATTTATGTCTCCATATCCTCCACGCCGTGATGCCGCAGTATAGGTGAGATGTACGGCCAACCCTCAAAACCCGCGAACTACTGGAGCCGTGGGTCCGTGATCAATACCCGCCCAAAGTCCGGGTCCGGCAGGACTTGCTGGGCCACACGTCAGTGCGCCAACCATCCCGCATCGAGGGTGAGAACGCTGCCCGTCATGGTCCATGCACCGTCTCGACAGAGATACGTAACGGCGTCTGCCACATCATCGGGCGAAATCAGACGTTTGACGGCATTTCGAGCGAGCAGCACCTGCTCGAGTACCTGTTCCTCCGCCAATCCGGTGAGACGTGCCTGGTCCGCGATCTGGTTCTCTACCATCGGGGTGCGCACGTACGAGGGACAAATCGCATGGGCCGTCACATCTGGCGACCGTTCCGCGGCCTCGAGAGCAATGGTTTTTGTGAGTCCGACAAGGCCATGTTTTGCCGCAACATAGGCTGACTTATTGGCTGAAGCTCTGAGTCCGTGGACCGAGGCAATATTGATCACTCTCCCCCAACCACGCTCGTACATCGACGGGAGCAGAGCTCTGGCAAGCAGAAAGGGCGCAGTCAACATCACCGACATGATGACATCCCACCTCTCCAGCGGAAATTCGTGGACCGGGCTGACGTGCTGAAGCCCTGCGTTGTTGACAAGGATATCGATATCACCCACTTCGCTCCGCAGCCTTTCAACCTCATCTCTCCGGCTGAGGTCTACCGCGAAACAGGTGGCCGACAGTTCTTCCGTCAACAAGCTCATAGGAGCGGACGGCAAATCGACGAGAACCAGATGTGCTCCCTGAGCCGCGAGGTTCCGGGCGATCGACAGTCCAATCCCCGAGGCTGCTCCGGTGACGAGAGCATTGCGATTGGCCAGAGGGAGGGCCGGTATGGACATGGACTCATCCTCCGATAAGAGTCAGTGGGCCGCAGGCACTACACCGTCGCACACGGCGGGCCCCTTCTACAAGCTGTGAGCGCTCCTCCTTCGAGGGAAGCCGGCGTTGTGGTCCGGCTTACGTGATGCCCGCCCTCGACGAGCTAATAGCCGTTCTGAACGACATTCTCAAGGTCCTCGCCTCTGCCGTATCGACCGACCTGATCGCCAATGAACCGACCGGCACGGGCTATGAACTCAGGACTATGGCCGGCGATATGAGGAGTTATCAAGGTGTTTGGCGCAGTCCACAGCTCGTGGCCGTCGGGTAGGGGCTCGGGATCAGTGACATCCAGTGCCGCCCTGACCCTGCCCGACTGCAGCGACTCTAAAAGCGCATCTGTCTTCACCAGCGGCCCGCGAGCCGCGTTGACCAACAGCGCCCCCTCTTTCATCCGGGCCAGGAACGACGCGTCCACGATGCCTCGGGTCTCGTCGGTCAGGGGCAGCAGCAGCACGACCGCATCGCTGCGGGGCAGGAGCTCCGGTAGCTGCTCGATTCCATGAACGCCGGTCCTGGCTTGGCGTGCTACGCGAAGTATTTCTACCCCGAACGGCGCCAGTCGCTCTTCGGTAGCACGGCCGATCGAGCCATAGCCAAGAATGAGCACCTTCTTGCCGGACATATCCGTGATCGCCGGCTCGAACATTGTGGGCCGCTGCCACACCCCTTCATCCTGACTATCACGAAAGACCGGAAACTCTTTGTAGACCGAAAGCATAGCGGTTACTATCCACTCGGACACCGGAATGTCGTGCACTCCGCTAGCGTCACAGATTGTCACTCCCTCGGGAGCGATTGAGAGGAGCCAGTCAACCCCGGCCGACATGGTCTGCAGCACTTTAAGCTGACGGAGCCGAGGAAGCAAGTCGGTGACCCTCTGACGATTAAACGTCGGCACCAGGAATTCGATCTCCTGGAATCGATCCGGAAGCGGGCCTTCGTCCGCCACCGCTACTACCGTGGCCTCCTGCGGCATGCAGGCCGCGAGGCGCTCCCCAAGCGTCTCCGGGAGTCCGACAACAACGTCACGCATTCGAGGCAACCCTTTCCCAATATCAATTGATTGTTGCAGGCTTCCGCCACGCATCATCGGACTTGGTAGTTGGCATTCCATTCAGCTCTATTCATGGAGTCACAGAAGGATCCGCTCACGAGATGACTGCAGAGTTGCGTATGATCGCAGGGGTAAGAGGCAGCCTGGAATCAACTCGGACACAGTTTCATCCGGAAGGCTTGGGTGGATCCGGACGAAGAGCTGTGCCCCTCCAACGCGTCACCGCTACCAGGTGAGGGACGCCTCCTCGATTGTCCGCTGCGTAGATCGTGACCTTTGTCGGACCGGCGTAATCGCTCCGAATACGTAGCCGAGTTCCGTGAATCGCGTAGTCGACGTTGTCGGAGACAACTACAACGTACTGCTTGAAGGGCAGGTTGCCCGACAGGCGCGCATGATAGAGTCGGCCAAACGCGATCGTATGCGGCAGACCGTGTATCACAACTGACGGCCGCGGACTCGGATGGGCTGATCTCTGCGGCGAGGACCGAGTCACCAGCCACGCGAAAGCGGCCAGGAATGCCAATATGATGAGGGCAATGACCAAGGAAGCTACGAGTGGCCATCGTGGCCGTTCCCGGCGCGCGTATGACTCTTGCCCGATGACTTCGTTGACCACGTCCTTTTCTAATCAATTCGTACAACATGCGCGTAACCGAGTTTGACGGCCGGCGACTGCATGCCGGGAGCTAAGAGCCTTTGCCCGGCCATGACGGGCTGGAACGCCACCGCCGCCGGGTCCGGTGGTCGGCAGTTTAATCGCGATGGGAGTGAATGGATCCGGACAAAGTCAAGATGATCCAACCAATTTACGAGATGGCGGGTGGTTATTGGCAAACCGTCAAGGATCCGCTAACTCGCGAAGACTTGCCGGCGACGATCGACTTCATCATCCAAACCGGCTTCAGCACACGAACGGATGTTCCTCCGGACGTTCTGCTCGAGCACGGCGCCGACGGCGCGATCTCGGTCGTGGGCCGGGATGAGCTCTATCTCTATTGGTACTGATTAAAGACACGCGGAAGGTATGAATGGACACACATGCGGCGATCGAGACTGTGAGAAGCCTAGCTGGGGCCGACCATGGGCTGGCGGTCGTATCGACCCTACGTCCGGACGGGTCAATTCAGTCATCGGTGGTGAACGCCGGTGCCCTCCCACATCCCGTACATGGCCGGATGGTAGTCGGGTTCGTAGCGCGAGGCGACTCGCTCAAGTTGAAGAATCTACGCCGCAAGCCATATGCAGTCGTCGTATTTCGCGCCGGTTGGCAATGGGTCGCAGTAGAGGGTCGGGCGTCGCTGGCCGGCCCGCACGACGAGCTCCTGGGAAGGGATGTCTCGATCCCTTACCTCCTGCGCGATGTCTTCAGAGCGGCTGGAGGGAGACACGACGACTGGGAGGAGTACGACCGTGTCATGGCGGCAGAGGGCCGCACGGCGGTATTTGTCGAGATGGATCGCGTCTACCCGACGCCCTGATCGGCAGCCCAGATTCGCTCTCTGCCGGTTCTCCGCCCTTCTGGGGTGGCTGCAGGCGTTTCCGGACGAGCTGCTGCGCGGGAATTCTGGATGCTCTCTACTCGAGGGCCTGGTGCAGCACCCGGTCGAGGTCGCGTTGAGCTGCCTTTGCCTCAGGAGAGTTCTTGCCGTGGACTCGTAGAGCCTCCTCATAGGCTGAAACAGCCGCTCCTACCGCGCGGCGTTTCTCGAGCTCTTCGGCCGGCCACAGTGTGTCACGCAACAGGGCCCGGGCACGGTCGAGCAGCTCCACTTCGCCCTCAGGCTCCGATCTCCAAGTCGCCGATCGAATCGTAGATCCGGCTCGGCTGGTAGGGGAAGCGGGCGACTTCGTCGCGGCTGGTAACCCCCGTTAGCACGAGCGCCGTCTCCATGCCGCTCTCGACGCCCATAATGATGTCCGTATCCATGCGGTCGCCAACCATGATTGCTTCTTCAGAGTGCACGTCGAGCACGCGCAACGCCGTCCGCAACATCAACGGGTTGGGCTTTCCCACGAAGTACGCGTCGACGCCGCTGGCGCGAGCGATTAGTGCTGCGAGGGCCCCCGTCGCTGGAATGAGGCCATTGGTGCCGGGACCGACCGGATCGGGATTCGTGGCTATAAGACGCGTTCCTCCCGCGACCAGATGGACGGCTCGAGATATTCGAGAGAAGCTGTAGTCCCTGGTCTCTCCTATGACCACGTAGTCAGGGTCGTGCTCGGTCAACGTATAGCCTATCTCGTGCAGGGCGGTCGTCAAGCCGGCTTCGCCTACTACGAAGGCGCTCCCTCTCGGATTCTGATCGTGAAGGAATCTGGCCGTTGCGAGAGCCGATGTATAGAGGGCCTCTGCCGCAACATCGAGACCGAGGAAGCCGAGACGTGCCGCCAGGTCCCGTGCCGTGTAGATCGAGTTATTCGTCAGAATGAGAAACTTGAGGTCTTTCTCCTGGAGCCGGCGGATAAATTCTTGAGCCCCAGGGATGAGGCGGTTTCCCTCGATAACGACACCGTCCATGTCCATGATTACGGCTCGGACGTGTTTCATGAACTACGTTCTCTATCCTCGGCGACGTCCAGTGCCAACACCGTCGCCAGAATGAGTACGTCGTTTTCCCCGTCGGCGACGTCCACTCCGTACGTGGCGGTCCAGGTGATCCACTCCTTCGAGATGGTGGCGACAGTCTTCTCACCCTGGGTTATGGTGTATTCGTGTTCGAACAGGTCTCCGGATAACTGGAGGTCATTGTCGCCCGGGACATCGACTGTGAATGTATCGTGGATTGGACTGAAGAAGTGTTTGCGCACTTCGGCTGCGTCTTCTCCGCCGATCGTGATTTCGTACGTCGGCACAAACGCGACAAGCTTTCGATGAACTCTTCCCACCTCATCGCCGGACATATTTCGGATGATGAGTAAGTTGTGTAACGAGAGCACTTTTCCATCGACCTGGTACACGGGACTGCCCGATTCGTCCGTTATGTCGGAATCCTCGCCGATGGCGAAAAACTTCTCCTTGATCACGTAGCGCACAGACCCACCTCCCGCATTCAGTTCCGTATGAAGCGCCGCGAAGCCCTCTAATTCTGCATGCTGGAACAGGAACTGCCGCCCACCCGTGGTGAGCGGCAGTCTCCTTCTCCCAGACCCCGACTACGCACGCTAGCCGGGGCGCGACTATAAAGCGGTTACCAGCTGTCTTTGTGGAGCCGTTACCAGCATGAGGTGTGCGAGGTCGGCGATACGGCATGCATAGCCCCACTCGTTGTCGTACCAGGCGACGACCTTCACCAGGTCGCCCATCGATATAGTGTCTATGCCGCTGTAAATCGACGAATACGAGTTCCCCTTCAGATCCATCGACACCAGGGGTTCATCCGTGTACGCCAGAATCCCCTTGAGCCTTCCGGTTCCTGACGCATCACGCACCGCTCGATTCACTTCTTCGAGGGTGGCAGGGCGTTCGAGCTGAGCGGTGAAATCGACTACCGACACGGTTCCCGTCGGAACGCGGAACGCCATACCGGTAAATTTGCCTTTGAGCTCTGGTATAACCAGGCCCACCGCTTTGGCGGCACCCGTGCTGGCCGGCACGATGTTGACGACACCTGACCGCGAGTCACGAAGATCTTTCGATGCGAAGTCAAGGATCTGTTGGGAATTGGTGTAGGCGTGGACGGTGGTAAGCAACCCCTTGACAATGCCGAACGTATCGTTGAGCACTTTTGCCACCGGGGCGAGGCCGTTGGTCGTGCACGAGGCGTTCGAAACTATGTGATGCCGCTCCGGATCGTATGCCTCATCGTTCACGCCAAGAACCAAGCGTGATGTCCTCGTTCTTCGCTGGAGATGAAATGATCACCTTGCGCACTGTGCCACGAACGTGAGCCGCGGCCTTCGTCGCATCCTTGAACTTACCCGTGGATTCGAGTATCAGCTCTGCTCCCGTGGAGCTCCAGTCGATGGCGCCGGGCTCCTTCTCCGTGAAAACTCGTATTTCGTGCCCGTCGACTACAATCGAATCATCGGTAGTGTCCACCTGCCCTTTGAAGGGCCCATAGTTCGAATCGTATTTGAAGAGATAAGCGTTGGTGGCCAGGCTTCCAATGTCGTTGATGGCAACGACCTCCAGCTCGTCGGGGTAACGCTCCAAGATTGTGCGCAAGGCCAGCCGGCCAATGCGACCAAATCCGTTGATGCCGATCTTCTGGGTCATGATCTTCCTCCGTTGGTAGTTGAGCGGCTCCCGTCAGAGCCTGGAACAAAGCTCCGCACGTACCCTCTGTCCAACGGTATCTGTCCCGACGCCATCACGACATCAGTCGTAGACCCGATTCTTCCTTGATTCAAGGCTGAAAGAGCCGTCAGTCCGGGGAGCCGGCTGTCTGACTACGCCAATACTTCGAGCCGTCGGGAGTCCGTTCAAGGAATCCTTCGATAATCATCATTCGCCGAAGCTGGGCGGGATCATTCCAGGTATGCCACTGGCGCAATAGGTCGTTCACCTCCCGCTCGGTACGGACCGTCTGTGGCTCGAACTTCAGACGGACGTAGGCGAGGAGAGCGAGCCGGTCCCGGCGCCGAGAAGGCCAGATCGCCAGCCTCCCCTGACGATCGAGAAAGCGATCCATGCGCCGCTCTTGCGAGCCGGAATCCGCCAGCTTTGAATCACCAGATTGCATCGTTCATCTGCCTTTACGCTATCCGCACGCGAGCCCTGTACTAAACCTATACGTAGCTGCGTGACTGCTCGGGCACTCGCGGCCGCCTCACGACCCGGGCCAGCAGCTGAGGGGGACACCCGGTATCGGCAGGCATGTAAGCCGACTGGGCCGGGTTACCACCCCACTCTGCACAATCTTGATAGACAGTGGGTTCGCATATAGCAGCAGACGCCTGTTAAGAGTGCCGGAGACTTTCACAATTTCAGCCGCCCGGATATCTGAAAGCGTGCCTGGCTGCCCTGACGAGAGTGTGATTACCGTTGTCGGTTGCAGGTAGGCAGTCGCTGCCCCATCAGTCGTTAGGAGCGAGATTCTTTTCTGCTGACGGTCTACTTTGGTCACTCGTGCTGCTACACCGCTTCGAAATTGGAGGTCCTCATCCTGGATCAACGTAGCGTTATACGTGAGGGCTCGGTTGGGGGAGGGCAGACCTCGCAGATGAATGGCGTCACCTACTTGCAAGCTTGCAAGTCCCGCCCGGGTGCCTCCCTTCGATTCCAGGATCGTGTTCGGATCGATCAAGATGGTTGCATTCGAGTTAGTGGCCATGAACTTCAGCTGAAGGGATGGAACCGGGCCGCGCTGAATATGCTCAACACGACCGCGAATACTGAAGGTGGTTTGGTAGGAACCCGGTGGGCACTTCCTTTGTGAAAGGAACTGAGGCGCGAGGGGCGTCTGCTTGAAGTCGAAGCTGCCGACGATGCTCTTCGCTCGCCGATCATAAGCCGTAAGCCTACCTAGTCCATACTTATCCTCGATGTAACGAAGGATAGAACTAAAGTCATACGTAGTGTGGTCAACGAAGTGGGCCCGCGCGTACGGCGAAATGACAATCGTGGGAACCCGTGGACCCAGCGCCAGCAAGTTGAATCGAGGGGGCGGCACGTGATCATAGAATCCCCCGAAGTCATCCCAAGTGAGAAAGACGGCCGTGTGGGCCCACTCCGGGCTCCGCATGATAGCGTTCAGTACCTTTACGGTCCAGTTCTCACCGGCGCAGACGCTATGAGGAGGGTGTTCGCTGTACAGCTGCTTGGTGACGAGCCAGCTTACCGCCGGCAGGCGGTTGTGAAGGGCATCAGGGATGAATGTCTGGTCGTTGGTAACATGAGTGCTCCAGATATTCGAATAGCGGATGTGCCGGATGGCGTCCAGAGCATTCCAGATGTAGCCCGAATGGAACGGGGGAGGCGAGTAATACTTCCAGCTGACGCCGGCCTGATCCATCTCGTCGGTTATAGTTCTGATGTTGAAACACGGGAAAACGTAATGATGAGCTCCGGTCAGTGGGTTTATCTGATCCACCCGCGTCAAAGGGCCGCTATCGCAGCCCCACGCCGCCTTCCCGTTATTTTGTGGATTGTTATCGGTGTTGGCCGACTGGGCGGCAACCGTAACTAAATGGTTTGGAAAACTTGGGCCTGCGATGGTACTGAAGAAGTGGTCGTCAAGGGTAAAACGAGACGCATAGGTCCAGTACGCGGGTATGTCCTGTCGATAGAACTGGCTCATCGCCACGTCCTTCCCGTTCTGTATAGCTCCGGGCAGGGTGTCGAATCGATCCATCAGACCACCGTCGATCGCGCGTCGTGCGGCGGTCCCGGCGTGGGCTATATCCACGAGAAGATGATCGGGCGTGTGGATCAGGTGCACCCGCTGACCATTCGGCAGAAGCCCGGTAGTCGTCCCGTCGGCTCCGGGAAATGTGCCGAAATACTGGTCGAAAGAGCGGTTTTCCTTGTCGATGATCACGATGTGCGTGATGGGGTCGAGCTGTGGGTTGGGCGTGGGAGTAGCGGTAGGGTTCATGGTTCCTACCGGCCTTGCGGTAGGAGAGGCAATGGGTTGTTGACGCGGCCCACGATCCCGATTCGTGGGCTTCCGCCTGGTGCCGCTCACACGGCCCTTCCCGTGCCCGGAATGTTGTCGAGTACGATGGGTCGTTGCTGTCCCTGATCGCGTGTCCTTTTCTGCACGTGTATAGAGCCCGCGATTCTTATTGTGGTGACTGGAACTCCGTGCGCGGCCCTGACTACCTTTGGAGGCGGCCGGTTGAAGCCGGCGGACAACCCGCGTGGGCGAAGGCACAGCGGTAGGTGTTGGTGTGCTGGTGGCGGTTGGAACGGGGGTGGGAGCCGAGGTAGGCGTCGAAATCGGGGTCGGAGTTATAGCCTCCTTGCGAACCGGCGACGCCTCACCCGCGAGCGAACACCCCGAGAGGATGAGGAGAGAGACCCCTACCAGGGCGAGCACTAGGCTAAGCTGAGCCCCGCGATTAACTCGCATAGGTATAGCTAAAGCTCCCCGACACGTGTATCGATGCGGCTAGCTGCCATTATAAAGCCAGCTACCACTTGACGTTGTTCACTCACCGGGATGGGCCGCCACTCGGCGCATTTACTCAGGGCGATGGGCGACGTCCCATTCACGCGCAATGAACTTGGTCAAACATGACACTAGAGTCATGCCTGCATTGAGGCACGCTAAGCCTTCCTCTTATGGATATGTTTCTTGCACCGCCGAATGTCCTACGTCCGGCATCCCCACCGGGTTCGTAGAATGGGTCTCAGACTAACTGGTATTTGGTGGACACGTGAATTTTCCGAAGTGGCGTCGAACAGTCTTGATCGCGATGATCGTGACCGTCTGCTCGCTTGCACTGCTGTCCGGCTGCGGGCAGCTATGGGCCGCGGCCCCCACTCCGACGCCCTCCAGCTCGGTCCCCAAAGCCGGCATCGTCTCCCGGACGCTCGCCAAGATGACGTTGCGTCAGAAGGTCGGACAGATGTTCATGGTGAGCTTCTCGGGTACATCCATTAACTCATCTATGGCCTGGGTGCTGCGTCACTGGCAGCCGGGAGGCATAACCCTCTTCGGCGACAATGTCGCTTCTGTGGGCCAGGTCAGGAGATTGAATGCATCACTCCAGAAGGCGTCCCGTCAACCCCTGCTGATCTCTATCGACCAGGAAGGTGGCGAGGTCAATAGAATCACCTCGGGAATCAAAGTACTACCATCCGAGCAGGTGTTGGGGCAGCGCAACAACCCATCTCAGCTTCGAGCCGATACCACAACAGTGGGCCGCCAGCTGCACGCTCTGGGTGTGAACATGAACTTGGCCCCCGTACTGGACGTTGCCACGAACCCAAATAGCTCCATTGCCAGATTTCAGCGCTCCTTCGGCGCCAATGCCCGCATCGACTCCAGCTTGGGTGTTGCTGCCATCCAGGGATATCAGTCGGGTGGCATCGCCGCTACCGCAAAACACGTGATCGGCCTCGGAACGACGCCTGTTGACCCTCAATTCACCCTGCCGGTCGTCCGGCTCAACTCTCAACAGTGGGTCCAGCAGCTTCTACCCTTTCGGTCCGCCGTCAATTCCCACGTCGACGCAATCATGGTTACTCATGTGAGCCTTCCGGGTCACACCGCTGCCAACACGCCGGCCTCGCTCTCGCACAATATAGTGACGGGAGTCCTTCGCAATCAGCTCAAGTACGGTGGGTTGATCATGACCGACAGCTTGACGATGGGCGGAGTGACCGGACATCTCAGCACTGCGCAAATAGCGATCATGGCAGTCAACGCTGGAGACGACGTCCTCCTGTACGCGAACGGGGGCCCCCTTCCCCCGGGCATCATCACGAAGGCCGCCAATGCCGTCATCGGTGCCGTCAAAAGCGGCAAGATCTCAATGCAGCGAGTGAATTCGGCGGTGACGAGGATCCTTACTCTGAAACAACGGCTCCATCTCCGAATCACTCCCTGAGTCGCGTTCGTAGATCACCCGCTCCGCGGTGACTGCTCGCCGGGGCACTCGAACCCGACCGGACCGCCTGAGATAATGTCTCATGCATCTTGACCTTCTAGGGAATCCAAGCAGCGGCGGAAACTGCTACCTTCTTTCCACTTCCACCGAGACGCTGATGCTAGATGCAGGGTTGGCGTGGAGTCAGGACAGAGACACAGGAGTCGACTTCAGCGTCCCGGAGCTCACGGCTGAGCAGAAGGCGAAGCTGTCGACTATCGCCATTACCCACCCTCACGAAGATCATATTGGCGCCCTGTCTTACATCCTCCGGCAGCTCCCACATACTCCGCGAATCGTCGCCGGCCCGGTTACCGCCGCCATCATTCGCGCCCGCCTGGCAGAGACCCGCGACAACGCTGTCGTCGAAACTGTGGCGCCATATGCGTGGGGTGAGACCAAGGATTTCCGATTCCGCGCTATCCCTGTCCCGCACTCAGCCAGCGAGTCCATGGCTCTGTTCCTGGAATCCGAGGGCAAAAGGATGTTCTACTCGGGCGATCTACGTGGAACGGACGAAACAGGCTACGGCCGGCTTCCCTCGCAGGCTTTAAAGGAGCACTCACCGCTCGACGTTCTGATGTTGGAAGCCGTGCGCGCCGATGTCGACGAGCCGGATCCTACGCTTGCCGACCTCAAAGAAGGGCTGCTGTCGGCCCTCAACCGGCTCGAAGGACGTCGGATTATCGTGTCCGCATTTGCCAGTAATCTTACTCGCATCCAGATCGTCATCGAGCTCGCGCAGTCTGTCGGCCGCACGTGCTACCTCCTGGGCCGGTCAATGCGGAACGCGGTGGAAATGGCCCAACAGTTTCAGCGCATGCCTCAAGGCGCCTGGCAGGTGGGCCCTCCACCGAAGGACGCCGCCGACTCAAAGACTCTCCTGCTGGTGGCCGGCGCCCAGGGCGAGCCTGATGCCGGGCTCTCGCGCCTCATACGAGGGCACTATCCAGTTCAAGCTCGACGAGGAGACGGCTTGATCATGTCGAGCACCCCGATCCCGGGAAACGAGGAGCCCTTCTGGTCGCTGGTCGAGCTCGCGATGAAGAAGGGAGTCGAGGTCATAACCTATCGCGACTACCTGGTCCATCTTTCGGGCCATAGCACCGCGGCCGAGCTGCAGCGCGTCATGCGGCTGGTCCGTCCGAAGTGGGTCATTCCATTTCATGGCGACTACTACCGGCACGCGATGATGATGGAGCTGGGACGAAAGGTGGGCATTCCCCCGCAAAGGTTTGTACAAGCATCGAACGGCGACCGTGTGAAACTTGACGATCCTCCCAGTGTTAGTCATTCCAACTGGCCGGTAGCGTATTACCAGCTCGGTCGAGGACGTCAGCGACATTCCGTACGTCTGGATCCCGCCGTACTGGCAGAAAGGCGACGAATGATGGATGCCGGGATTGTCGTCATTCGGAAGGACACTCGCCGGCCCCGCGTCGACTGCATCGATTGTCTCCCTGAGATCGAGGGATTCATCAGCTCAACTCCTCTACGCGGCACTGGCGATGTACAGAGACTCCGGCAACAGCTTCGTGAGCGATTCAGCTCGCCACCCGTAGTCGCGGAAATTGGCTAAGAGCAGCCTCCGTTTCATTGTCTTCGCCGGCCCGGGAGGCGTGGGCGAGATGAAGGCTGCTCTGGCGGGAAGACAATGGAGCATCCTCGTAAACTCTACCGAGAGTGAGGCGGCGGAGTCGTGGCCCTCCACACAATCTGTCTGGAGGAAACGCCATATCGACAGTTTCGATCTTACCCGTCCCGATACTGCCAGCGGCGAGGGCGACGCCAGCGTCGAGGTCGCCATCTCCGGGGTGGAGTGGAACGGGGTGATCTCATACGACGAGCGCCGCCCAGGGCGGCGTTCAATTGTGATCGACTGCGCCGACGTCGTCGTCGGAATCAATCCCACGCCCAACTACACTGAACCTCCCGTGGGCCGGCAACGTGTTGCCGTCTTGGATGCAGGGTGGACCCATGTGCAGCGATTTCCTGACAGAGACGAGGTCCGTGAGTGCTTCGAGGAGTTCCTGGGTCGGAAATGGCGTCACGTATACTACGTGACTAACCTGCCATGGGACGCAGAGCTTTTCCGGCAGACTGTCTCCGAGCTACAGCTGCAAGGACATGCCGAAGTCATGCGCGTGGACGGCTCTGGCCAGCGCCTGCTCTGGCAGGTCCGGGAGCTCTTGCCGAACGTAGCGGACGGAGACTTGGTGATGCTGGGTCTTGTGCCCGGCCGAGACGAACGCGGGGCCTTCCAGAGGCTCCGCAGCGACTTTGCAGAACGCACCCCGCACGTAAGCGGCTATCCTGTACAACCGCTTTCAACCGGCCCTGGACCGAGCCGCGAGGAAGCGCTCGAAGCCGTTGGCATATGGCTGCCCACTCATGTCTTGATCGCCGCCGGGCCGCTCTCTGAACAAGTTCTCTTGGCCCGATACCTGTCCGAGAACACAGGCGGCTCAACCCCGGTCGCGGCCTCGGCGGGTGCGGAGTACCGTCTGCCCTCCTTGAACGTTTCGCGTCAGTATGAGATCCCTCGCTCCTCGCCCACCACCGGCTCGGAGCGCTTACTCTCGGCTCGCTCCGGACTGGTGATTGCTGCCTACGGGCGGGGCGACCGGATCCTCTTGACCGGAGCCGGACTGGCGAGTGAGACCGAAAAACTACTTGGTTCGCTGCATATCAACCGACGCGGAAAGCCCGCGGAGCGCATCGTCCACGACATAGAGAACGCTTTCGCAAGTCGGGGGCTGCCGGTACCCGCGGTACGCTTTCTTACGTAAACTCCAGAGTTCATTCCGAGGGGGCAGGCTGGAAATTCGGCGACACGTACACTCTGTGAACCAGGGGCCACACGATCTCAGCGTCGAGCGTCCCCCACCCATTTCGAGCCAGCACTGAGGCTGTTCTCAAATTCATCCATACATTCATGACCGTTCGCTCGGACTTACCGGTTTCCGGGTACGTGCCGACCAGATTGATCCGATCGAGCCGCACCCCGCTGGTGTAGAGATTGCTCAGCATCAAAAACACATCGGCTTGCGCTCCGTTTCCCAAAGTACCGCCGGAGAGATCATTGTTGATTGCCCATCGAACGGTAACGTTGTGATACCGAGGCATGGTGGGAGTAGGAGTCACGCTCAGCACTCGAAACCTACGAACCCCACGATCGCTGGATCCGAGCGCATTTGTAAGAGCACGATCGAGCTTTCCCATCATTGTTGGAGGAAAGTGAGGCTGTCGCGTCTTCTGGCTGCTGCCGGCGTCAGCGATCGCGAATACCACTTGTTCGACTAGAAGGCCCAACGCGATGACCACGACGAGAGCTATCTTGGCTCTCGGGGTCCGGTACCAAGGGAGGGACTGGGCGGCGCCGCTTCTATCACTCTTGAACAGGGCGGTGCCGTCCAGTGCTCGCTTCATTCCGAAAAGCTGCGACCTACGTGGGTTGGTTCTGCGGCGCTCCAGGATAGACCGGAGGCGGATAGTACGGCGGATTGGTGCCAAAACCGTTCTGATTGAGATTCTTCAACAACCCATTGGCGGTTTCCTTGGCCTGTAGCGCCTTACCCCAGGACAAGTAGGTTGCCAGGGGAACGACCTTTATTCGGCTCCGCATGTAGCCGTGATACAGGCCACAGAGTTCGTTGCACACGGCCCAATATGCGCCGTTTGCGGTGCTGCTCCGAACGTACTTGGCTTCGAGGTACGCCTGATTGACGACGCCGGGGACAGCATCCTCCTTGATATCGAGATCCCTGATCCAGAAACTATGAACGACGTCAAGGGATGTAATGTCAAATTCGACCGACTGTTTAACTGGGAGGACGAGAACTCTGCTCTGTGCGCCCCCAAACTGAGGATAGCGATACGTCCAGAACCACTGTTGCCCGATTACCGTGATATGGTACTTGACCGGACCATCAGGAGACGTGATCTCCTTCAGCGTGAACGTGCCCCAACCCGCCAGAAAGATGACAACGGTGAAGCTGATTGCAGCCCAGATCAGAAGCATTGGAGTGCTGTCGGCGATGGGAGGTCCTTCGTCGTTGTCACCCGCCCTCCGACGGAAGGTTATGCCGCAGTAAATGAGCATAGCCCAGATGAACGTAAAGAACGGGGCCGCGAGGTAAAACAGCATATACACAGTCTGGTGCGCACCCAGTCCCTCCTGCGAGCCGGCGGGAGACGGTATAGGGATGACGCCGATCAACACCTCGGCGATCACCGTTAGGATGACCCACAAGATGGCTATGCGGATCGCATGTTGTCGCACGGCACGAACCTCCCGGTTATGTTTCTACGAGTGGCGCCAGGACGCGGATGAACGTCTCAGACAACGTGGAAAATGCCATTCATGTAGCCGAACTGTGACATCGGGTCGCCAAACCCGTAGAGTCCACCACCACAGGGAACTATGCACTGCCATCGAAACGTGCCCTTACCTTTAGTCCGGAACTGAAACCTCATATCTGTAAAAGTGCTGGCCGTTAGGAGACTTGTTGTTGTTGCCAATGCCGGCCAATTGGAACTGACACACCCAAATCAGGAATCGTAAACGTGTGCGAGGTTATGGCGAAATTCATTACCTGAAATGGTTTGTTCTCGTAATACGCCACGTTACCAACCGTGCCCTGCACCTGAGTAAAGAACGGGTTGCGTAGCTGCGTCTGACTGTCATAGTTATGGATATCTACCGTGATCAGCGCGTGGGCCGGAACCTTGAAGATTGCCGCTCCCTTCGCATACTTAGGGGGAGCGCCGGCCGTCGGATCTGTTACCACGGACGCGGGCGGTTGGATCTGATAGCCAAGCCAGTCGCCGTGGGGACCAACGTTGACGGTTTGCTGGATGGCCAGCCGTATGATGGCCGTTCGGCTGCCGACGGTGGTCACCGCCAGCTGTCCGTGGTCCGGATAGCCGTATCCGGGCGGAAAGTATGCCTGTGCTGCCGTCCATCCTAAAGCGAGTAATATGATGACTACGGCTCCAGCCGCGATAACGATTGCCGGTTTCGAACTGTTGCTCATGTCAGTCCTCTCTTCACTCCGCGATCCTTAGTTGGTCGCCAACACGGTCAGACTATCGATGCGTATCGGAACTCAGACTGCCGTCCAATAGACGGTATGCCGGAACAATCACTTCCTGAGGTTTGTCTGCCAGCTCCTCATCCTCCCGAAGCCACTTGTACGCTAGAACGCTAAACGCCCCCAGAAACACGAACAGAACGGGGACCCACATCAAGGCGCCTGCCAGCTGCTGATCCGTAATCGCGTCCATGCCAAATGGCCGCGGCGACAGACGCGCATACTGTTGATAAAGTGGCTTCGTCGCGAACACGAAATACATGGCCAGGAGGTTCCCTGCCGCTCCAACCAAGACAACGTAGCCGGCCCGCTGTATGTACGACATCTTCATATGCATCGGTCGCTGCTCGATCACTTGACTCCAAAACAACAGGGCGGTGGCCAAGAAGCAGAGGTGCTCCAGGTCGTGCACGGTCTGATTCTGAAGCGTGAGGTTGAACAGATAGCTCCAATGCCACAGGTAGAGGTCGACCAAAAATATGATGGCCGCCGGTATCGGAGAAGCTATCCACGAAAAGGCAACTCCCACGCGGTGGGACCACGACTGGGTCGTCACCATTCGAAGAAACCGCCGCCTTGGACCGAGCGGGGATGATCGCAATATCGGAATCGCGGGATCACCAAGAATGATCAAAGGCGCGGCGACCATGATCAATAGAAGATGCTGCACCATGTGGAGCCAGAATAGCTGTCCGTCAAGGAAATCTATTGGTGACTCGAGGGCGATAAAGATGAAGAGCAGGCCCGAGTAAAAACAAAGGCTCCTCCACAGCGGCCTGGCGCGAGCCCTGTTAGACGTCCACTCCCCAAGCCAGTACAAGACTGCCGCGAGCGCGAGGGCGCCAATGATCAGCGGCTCAAATGACCAGTCGTTGACGAGTATGTTCCAGCTCACAAGGGCTCCGACAAAGAAGGTACCTTAGGCAATTGGGAAGAATGGCACGACGTAGAGGGCGAGATAGTTGAGAAGTGCGAAGGCCGCCATGAAACCCCAGAATTCTCCAAAGGCCTCTACCGCAACACCGGAGTCTTTGAATCTTCCCAACCGGGCACGGTTCGCTACCCCAAGTAGGACCAGGACGGTCAGGCAGAGCAGACCAGTGTAGACCGCTTCCAGCCCAATGAAAATGCTGCCGTATCCGGTACTGAACTGCGTTCCTTGGACGGAGACCGGCAGCTTGGCCGGGGTGAAGCCGGGATGTACCAGCTCGTAAATGTGCATTCCCACCGCGCACAGTCCCAGGAGCCCGGCTATCCACAAGCCGAGGTTTAGCGTCGACCAGTTTCGTTGGTACAGGCCCCCCCATTGAGCCCAAACGTAGACCAATCCGGCAACAATGATCAGCCCCATTTCCACGATGCCGAAAACTTCGGAAGGGCGCTGAACGAGTGAGGCTGGCTTCCAGAAGCCATTCTGGTTGATGAGATCGAGGTAAACAAAAGCGAAGTAGAAGCACGCCAGCATAAAGGAGAGCGAGACGATGACCATCCGGGTCGCCAGGATAGTGAGACGGTCGTCGAGAGTCCGCGTCTCCCGTGCAAGGGCGCTGGCCGCCGTGCTCGTCGTATCGAGTGCGTCAGCCCCCGGATTCGAAGCTGCCATCGAGGTTGCTCCTCCTAGTTGGATCTATTGGGTCCGCAATAGCTCGACATCGTGCTATTCCGCGCCGGCGCCGGCCAGACCGGAAGCGGCTTCAGAAGGTTTGAGGATGGCCATAGGCCGTGATGGGGTCACTCCATAGCCGTACGGTCCGGCGACTACCTGTGGAATCTCCTCGAAGTTCTCGATCGGCGGAGGCGTCGAGGTCATCCACTCGAGGCTGCGTGACTCCCAAGGATTCTCGCTAACCTTCGGACCCCATACGATGCCGTAGACCATGTTGACCAGGAAGGGGAAGATCGATGCCCCCAGACACGAACGCGAAGCATGGAGGCTATGAAGTTTGTCGTATGGAGATACGGCGCGTAGTACGGTACGCGTCGGGGCATGCCGAGCAACCCGACGATGGCCAGCGTGATAAACGTGCCGTTGAATCCAATCCACATGGTCCAGAAATGCAGATGTCCCAGCACCGTATTGAAGGACCGTCCGGTCCACTTTGGAACCCAGTAGTAGACGGCCGCGAAGAACGCGAACAGCGTTCCGCCCATGAGGACGAAGTGGAAGTGGGCCTGAACGAAATAGCTACCGTGCAGCTGGATGTCTGCCGGGACGTCAGACAAGAATACGCCGGAGATCCCGCCCAACAGGAAGTTCGGAAGGAAGGCTAGGGCAAACAGCATGGGCACCGTATACCGGATTCGGCCCAGGAACATGGTCCCCAGCGCCGACAGGAAGATGATGCCCGTTGGGAACGAGATCATCTCGGTGGAGAACATGAAGAACGGGCGCAGGCCCGGAGTCAGTCCGCTGACGAACAGGTGATGCTGCCACACGAACCAGCTCAGCAGTCCGATCCCGAACATCGAGACAACGCTCGCTTTATAGCCGAACAGAGGCTTGCGGGTGAAAACGGCAATAATGTCGAGAATGACCCCGAAGCCCGGCACGGCCAGGATGTAAACCTCGGGGTGCCCGAAGGTCCAGAAGAGATTCTCGTAAAGAAACGCGCTCCCTCCCCAGGCGGGAATGAAGAAGCCGGTGAAGAAGGCCCGGTCGAAGGCGACCATCGTGAGCGTTCCGATGAGAATGGGAAAGGCAAGCCAGGCGAGAATAGAAGCTACGACCGTGGCCCATGTGGTCGCAGTGATGCGAGACCAGGTCATTCCGGGTGCTCGCATAAACAGAATAGTGGCTAGAATGTTTATCGCGGAGGCTACACCCCCGATCCCGGCGAGAGCGAACGCGATGATATACGAATCCATGCCAAGGTGCGCCTGATCGGCTAGTGGAGCATATCCCGTCCAGCCGGTCGGAAAACCGTCATAAAAGATTGCGCTCATCAGGACCAGGCCCGACGCCAGGAACAGCCAGAAGGAGACTGCCTCGATCCGCGGATGGGCCATTCGTTTGGCACCGATCATGAGCGGGATGAAGTAATTGCCGAACGGCCCGATGATGATGCTGCTGGCCATGATCAGCATCATGACGCTGTGCTCGCCGACGAGGTTTAGGTAAGTCTCGGGCGAGAAGTAGTGGGCGCTCGAGCCGGTGAGCTCGAGGCGAATCAGCATGGCATTGAAGCCGCCAATGCAGAAGAAAAGTATCACGGTAAAGAGATACTGGGCGCCAATGACCTTGTGGTCGTAGGTGAGGCGGAGGTACTTGCGCCATCCGTCTCCAACCCCATACCGGTAAAGCTGAGTCTCCTGGCTCTCATCGGAGCCCAAGAGCCACCGCAGGGGGTATGAAAAGAAGCCCAGGACCGCCATGTACAGGATCACCGCAACCCCATAGGCCAGGAGCATAACGGCATTGGGCGTGAACCCGATCGATGCCAGCGGCCCCGTGAGATCGGCTGAGCCTGATCCCAGCCAATACATGACCAGGACGAAGCCCACAGCCGCGACAACTATGGCGGACACCCCGTTTGAGATCAAAAAAGAACTACCACGCGTACGGCTTGCGGCGTTTACAGCCATGCATCTCCCTCCGGCTAATTCGCTCCGGGACCAACTTCAACGAATCAAAAGGGCTGACTAACTGGGTGCGCGTAACCGAGGACCTTGCGGTGTCCTCACATCTCACATCGATATTTTTACAATTATCGTACTGGTTGGATTACCGTCCTGTCAATGGTGCCTTAACACTTGGCTCGACGGCGCACTGCACCTCCCACGCCAAGGGCCCTGACTGAGGACGGTTGAAACGGTCGAGTTTGCGCTTTGCAGCGAGATCTGAATTCGCTTCACGCCTACTGTTTGCTGCAAAGAACACTTTCACTCTACTACCCCGTCATGAGGCCGCCGAACCCAGACTATCGCTTTTCCTAATCTACCGTCCATGTAGCTTCAATAAACGAGGTCGCTCCACGCGAACTACTCTTTTCCCCATAAAGAACTGGATCGCAAGCAGGCCTAGGCTCACGATTGACAGAGCTAAAGATGATCCGGGCAGCCTGGTGGCAGTGATGGAATCGAAGAGCAGGGATAGATTGAGCATGTATACCAACGGACTCAGCGTTCCCACGATTGCATGGGGCAGAAAGACCTTGATCCGGTCAACTGGGATGTTTCCGCTCATGACCATGAAAAAGCCCCAGAAGTATGCCGCGAAAACAATACCGGTGGTCACACATGTGACGGCGAAGGCGGCTTCAGTGAGCGTTACCCCTCCGGCCACGAATGCCACGCCCTCGACCACGCACAGCACCGCAGCCGAAGCAATCGCGGCCGTCGCGAGGAAGAAATGAGGTGTGTGGCGGCGCCAATACTTGAAACGACGCCTAGCACCGCGACGTCTCTCCGCGCTCGCCCCCTGGATCTGTCGCAGAGGTTGTGCCACTCGAGTCCTCAAGCAAAGCTATCTTGACAAACACTAGCACAGGCGGAACTGCAAAAGTCGTGCCCATCAGAAGCCCGTCAAGTGCGTCGACATTTGACCATGATGTGGTATGAAAGACGACCGATGGAGACCTCGTCTTCGAGAATGTAGGCACCGAAGTAGAGATACTGCAGGACCGAATACAGTCGCCCAGCGCCTAGCCACCGCCGGACAACGACCAGGAGAACGGCGTTGAGAAGTTCGGCCAAACCGAGTCCCGTGTATTGCACCGACTCGATCCGAAAGTATGGCTGGAGCAGTAGTTCAAGATCCCGCAACCGATAGTGCCGGTGAACCGGCGACAGTTGCCAGGAAGGATCGTCCGTGGGCGGTGGCCCTGTGTTGCCGAACAATAGCCAGTACAGGTTGAGCGAGTCGACACTGCCGAGAATGCCTGCGTGCGGAGCAGACAAAATCAGCTCTCCGCCGGAGCGGATCACACGAGCGATCTCAGCTACGACGCTCTCCTCGTCGGGCACATGCTCGAGAACGTCGAGCAGTACTACTCCGTCGAAAAAGCGGTCAGGATACGGAAGCTGGTCCGCCGGACCGCACGTAAAGTCAACGCTTGGCAGGTGACGGGAAGCTCGACTAATGTAGGCGGAAGAAAGATCGCGGCCCCAAACGCTATATTTCTTGCTGAGAATGCGTGTCCCGTAGCCAAACGCGCAACCAAGATCCAGTACCTTGGCTCCATGCTGGAGTGACAGCAGACGAAACGATCTACCCCATCGAGCCATTGCGTCCGAACTCTCCCCGCATTTTGGCCGGCAGCTGGGTCGCGATCGCGTCCATCAGCGCATTGGCTGACCTATCCGCCGAGCATTGCCGCCCAAATGAGGCAACCATGCTACGCTCAGTCTCGGACACGCCCACTGGAATCACCGGAACCTCCATGCGGTGTAGCAGCCGCAGAAGCTCGTCGGTGCCTTCCTCGGGTGGCCCTAACTGGTCACTTCTCCCTCGCAACCCCTCCGGAAAGATTCCAACGGCGCGATCGTCCTTCAGATAACGAACCCAGCGATGCAGTGCCGCGGCTCGTCTCTGACGATCGACCAGTGGGAGCGGGACCATACCATACGTGGTGGCAACGGCCCCCAGGATCCGTCTGCTTCCAGGCACTATGGGCCCCTGGTTTCGCCATTGGAAAAGTCGTAGCTCACCCGTCGACAACCAGTGGGGAACGCCGCCCCGCCGCTGCGCAACTCCTGAATTGATCAGTGCCGCCGGCCACGCGATCCACACACCCCGTCGCTCATAGTGGTTGGCCGCGATCACCACCGGGCCATCGGTCGGAATATTGTCCAAGCCACACAGCTCGGGGATCACACCGGCCCTACTCCACATCGAGGCGCCATCGTCAAGTGCCGAGCGCTGCCTTCTCGCGGCAATGTCCAGCGACAGCTTGGCGAAGGTCACCCAGGGAAACGGATAGCTCACCGCACTCGTCTTCCCTTCCACATCGAGCCGCCGGTCAGCGCGCGCAGCATGCCCTCGAAAACGATGACTTGAAAAATGACTGCGGCCAGAGGGTGGAGCACAGCGTACGTCGCCCTCACCCCAAACGCCCGAAACCATGGAAGGAGCCAGACGGAATTTGCCACGAGCAGCACCGCTGTCAGGACGCGCCTGGGCCCGCGCATGAGTCTGAGGGCAAGAGCCAGACTCACCATACCTGCAGCAGCCGTTCGACTCCCAGCCAGAAGGTCGACTTGCGTGAACTGAATGGCGTTCTTGGAAAATCCCGCGCGCAGCTCCCCTAGGCTCCGATACATCCGCACGCAACCGTATCGCTCGCCACGAAGAATGACGGCACGTAAGTCGCATTCTCTAAAGCGGCGAGCCAATGCCACATCATCCACGACCGAAGTCCGAACGGCTTCGTGTCCTCCGGCCTCAAAGTAGGCCGAACGCCTGACAAGCAGGAACTGGCCGTTCGCTAGGCCAGTTCGAGGTACGGTGTTAACCGACGACGCCCGCCTTCCTGAGAAGTAGAGCGAGTAAGCAACGGGAAGCAGGAGTCGCTCCCAAAAAGACCCACATTGCTGCTGTAGAAATAGGGAAAGGAGCCCAGCGGAGTGACGATCGGCTGATCTTACCGCGGCGTCAACACAGAGCGGATCGATGCTTACATCAGCATCCAAAAACAAGATCCACTCGCCGGACGAGTGCCTTGACCCAGTCCAGCAGGCCCAGTTCTTTCCAGTCCACCCCGGAGGTACCGTATCGACACGGACTACCTCAAAACCGGCGGCGAGGGTCAGCTGAGCCGTGGCGTCCGTTGAGCCGTCGTCGACCACGAGCACGTCGAGTCTGGGATACGAGAGGCGGGCCAGAGAACCCAGCAGCGGCGTTATCCTCTCAGCTTCGTTACGGGCCGGCACCACGATTGAGACGTGGGACGCATCGTCGATGGAGGTTGGAGCTGCGTCAGCCGGCTGAACCCTGGGCAGCTGGGAATATTGCCGCCAGCTCCACCAAAACGCGAGGCCCTGGAGTAGACCCAGTCCAACGATGCCTCTCAGCCGGCTCACGTCTCGGGCTCGGGTCATCAAAAGGGACCCGTCCTCGAGGCGTACCCGGTGGCGCCATCGGGAAAGCTGCCCCGACTGCCGCTACGCTGTGGAACGCCAAATCCGTTGAAGGCGCGTGCTTCAACGAGCGTGACGTGCCGTCGCGGAACACGGGCCCACCACAACCTCCACGTGTCAGCCGACAGAGGCCGTCCGATCAGACGCGCCTCGATCCACGCACCTTGATCCACGCGAACCTGCACGCCTCGCACGCCTTGCGTGCCGGCGAAGGCCATGCCCGCAACCACGAGCTCCGCTCCACGCGGGCGCACCACGTCTATCCGGCACGTGGTTCCAACCACGGCCGCCTCGGTCCAACCCTTGCTCTGCCATAGACCTTCTTCAACGCGTGAGCCGACCTGTATCTCAGTGACCCACTTAACGCTCTTGAATCCGTACAGACCGGGGATGAGAACGCGGGCGGGGTATCCGTGGTCGGGTGTTAGCGCCTGCCCATTCATTCCGAAGACGACCATGGCGCCGTCCAGGGCGGTCGAGAGGGGAACCGATTCCGAATAGCCGTCAGCGGAATGCATAACAATCGATGTCCCTGCGCTCGTCACTTGTGAACGGCCGAGCAGGTGGCGAAGAGGCACACCGGTCCACAATGCAGTTCCGATGAGCGGGCCGCCCACTGGGTTATCCACACACTCCATGGTCACGTATCTGTTTGTGTGCAGTAAATACTGCAAGCCCGTCAAATCGTAGGTACGAGGTCGTTCGACCTCACCGTCGATCAGCATTGTCCAACCCAGGGGTCGCGGGCTGAACAGATTCTTGCTGTTTACGTAGAACTGGGGCACCGAAGTTACTACGGGAGTGAGTCCAGGAATAGATGGAGTCCCGCTGCCGGGTGGCACGCGGAAGCGAAACAGAGTCTTTGTCGACTCAGGAAACAGTAGAGGTGCGCCGACAGAGCTCAGAGTTAGAATACCCAAACCACCGAGCACGACACCGGTATCGAGGGCCGCCTGTCGTCGGGTAATGCCGGGCGGCGCGTGTCCCGCATCTGGCCCGTCGTCAACCTTGAGGTTGAACGCTGGGATCTTAGGCACAAGTAGGAGCAACGTCCCGTACGCTAACGTCAGAAGCAGAGGCCCGCGCCAGTCAAATGGAGTGAACACGATAAGCAGGAGAATGACTACGGCGGCCGTGGCGACCACCGCGGAGAGCCATCTCAAGGAGATCAAGGCAACGGAAAGACCGCCGATGCCGCCAATCAGCATTAACAGGGCGCTGGCGCCGAGGAGCGCAGCGATCAGACCTGGTCGCTGCAAGTGCAACAGGAGAAATGTGGCGATGTCGATTGGCGTCCACTGCATCACACGTTCGGCGATCGGTTCAGCAGGAGAAGCCCAATGGAGTACCGCGCTGACTACGCCACTCACTACAAGGGCGCCTAACATTGCGATTACGCCGGTGCGATACGCCAGCCGCACATCCGAGAGGTCGACGTGACCTACGGCGAATTTCTCGCCGTGTTTCTCGGCGTGCCCATTACTGTCCTCATAGTCGTTTTGCGAGTCAGACTCCACTTGTCAAATCTCGTCTTGCTGGCGGCCCTGGCTGTCGTTGCTCTTGTGTATACCGCACCATGGGACAACCTACTGGTCGCCAGCGGCGTCTGGACCTATCGGCTCGATCGGGTAAGCGGAGCCCTGGCCGGCCGAGTACCGGTTGAGGAATACGTTTTCTACGTGCTTCAAGTACTTGCGACCGGCTTATGGGTGTACTGGCTGGCACAGAGGGTTCAACGATAAATTTCGGACATGGGACGTATCTTGCGCTGGAGCTCGCGTGGGCAATTCCCGTACTGCTGATCCAATGGGTAGTGGGATACCGGATTCTCCGAGGCTCCCTGGTCCTACTTCTGGTTGGAGCGTTGGTTCCCACGGTCTACCTGTCGATTGCTGACCATGTTGCTCTCTCGCAAGGAATCTGGCGAATCCAGTCCGACAGAATAATCCAAATCTACCTCGCCGGCGTACCTGTTGAAGAGTGCGTGTTCTTTCTCGTAACCAACTTGATGATCGTGCAATCGATAATTCTCGTTGGACTTCCGAGACAGACTACGTTCCCACCATGGGTTCGGTTCAACAAATGGGGCTCGAGCCGCAAGGCGGGAAACGAGAGTTAGCTTAACTATCGCCACGCCTAACACCTGTTAGCTGCACTACAGGATAAAGGCGAACTCGGATGAGGTGAGGAACGGTCATGGCAACGCGAACGATTGTTATCGGTGGTGGAATTGGAGGCCTCGCCACGTCAATCCGGCTTGCGCAAGCCGGGCACTCCGTAATCGTCCTTGAGAAGAATGCCACCCTCGGCGGGAGGTGCAACTGCTTAGAGCTCGAGGGGTTTCGATTCGACACGGGGCCTACCCTGCTCTTAATGCGAGACGTGCTTGAGGAGCTCTTCGCTTCAACCGGACGTACCATGGATGACTATCTCGATCTGACTCGGCTAGACCTGAACTACCGAATTCGTTTTGGTGACGGCAGTGTCCTTGACGTGACCGCTGACCACGGACGGATGAGCGAGTCGCTCGAACTATTGCAACACGGCGGCTCCAAGGGTTTAGAGCGATATCTGCAGGATGCGAAGTATAAGTACTACGTGTCCCGAGCTCGGTTTGTGGAGAGAAACTTTTGCAAATTGCGCGACTTCGTCACGCTGCAGAACCTCTGGTACCTACTGACCACGAACACTCTGCGATCCCTGGAAGACCATGCCGGGCGGTACTTCAGTGATCATAGGTTGCGGGCGGCCCTCACCTTCCAGACGATGTACCTTGGGCTGTCTCCAAAAGCAGCTCCAGCCGTCTATTCCTTGCTTCCGTATACCGAGCTTGAAGAAGGGATCTGGTTTCCGCGAGGCGGCATGTATCAGATCGTGCGAAAACTGACGGAGCTGGCACGAGACGTCGGGGTGGAGATTCACACCCAGGCCCAGGTCGATCAGATCGTGGTCGACGACGGTCGAGCCACCGGCGTTCGGGTTGGCCGAGAGGTGGTTGGAGCCGACGTTATCGTAAGCAATGCCGATCTTTGTTATACCTACGAGCACCTTCTTCCCGAGGGATCTGCGGGCGGACTTCTGTCGCGACGTCTACCGCATCTCAACCAAGGGTCTTCCGCCTACCTTCTGTTCATCGGAGCGGCCCACTCCTACCCGGGGACCGCCCATCACACCGTATTTCTGTCCTCCAACATCGACGAGAATTACCGTGCCGTGTTTGATGATCATAGACTTCCGCACGACCCTTCGATGTACATATGCATTGCCAATCGAACCGATACGACTCTGTCGCCGGCCGGCCGTGACGGGCTATACGTTCTGGTCCCCGTGCCTCACACGACGCCGCACATCGATTGGCGCCGAGACGAGCCGTCCTTTCGGCGTCGGGTGATGAAGCGTCTAGACTCGCTAGGCTTTCAAGACATCGAAAGTGCCACTTTCGTGCGCAGCTGTACCCCCGATCAGCTTGGAAATGACTACAACCTCACGGGAGGCTCGGCCTTCGGCCTGTCTCATAACTTCTGGCAAGTAGGTTACATGCGACCGTCCAACAAGTCGCCGAGGATCCCAAACATGTACTTCGTAGGCGCCAGTACTGTTCCGGGAGGAGGTGTACCGATGGTAATCATTGGCTCTCGCCTCACGGCCCAGAGAATCTTAGGGGATCGAGCGGATGCCTGAGCTGCCGCCCAGGAACCTAATGAAAGCCAAGGCGAAGACTTTCTTCCTCGCGTCACGTCTTCTCCCCCGGAGCACGCGGGAAGACGTCGAGGTTCTCTATGCGTACTTTCGCTCCGTGGATGATCTCGTGGACGAACCGGGTACAGTGGGAGTTCACGATGTGCTTGGCACGATTGAAAGAGATCTGTACGCCAAGAACCCTGAGCTGCCGTTGATGTATGCGGTGCGATCGGTGATCGATAGATACGCCATACCCGCGAGACTTCTGGCCGAAGTCATCCAGGGAGCGCGCGGCGATCTGGCTCACTCGACCCCGGAGACGTTCGACGATCTATACGCCTATGCAGATCTCGTCGCGGGCAGCGTAGGAGCGGCTCTGTGCTATGTCCTCGGTCATGTGAGCCCGGAGTCGCTGCTCGCCGCCCGCTACCTCGGCGTGGCCATGCAGCTGACAAACATCCTGCGTGATGTCGGTGAAGATCTGCGGCAGGGCCGGATCTACATTCCCACAGCCGATATGGCTCAATGTGGCTACTCGGAGACCGATCTCAAAAACCGAGTCGTTGACCTCAGATTCAAGTCGGTTATGAGGCTCGAGATCTACCGCTCGCATCAGTTCTATTGCGCAGGCTTAAAGGGCACTCGCTTCCTGAATCCTCGCGCCCGTCCGTCGATAGTACTAGCGGCGCAGTTGTACAGCCGGATACTGGTCAAGATCGAGCGATCAGGTTTTGATGTATTCGAGAAGCGCGCTGCAGTTCCTGACTACGAAAAGCTTCTGCTGCTACCCTCGGTGATAGCTATGGGCCACCATTTTGCTCCTAAATCACTCGGTGTAGGCGATGGTCAACTTTCGAGTTTGGCCGCTGTGGCGAACTCCCCCGCCGACGACTCTGAATCCCTCCGTTTCGCCCAGATTGCGGCTACCCCGGTATCAAGCCCCTAGAAGATGCCTCGAACACCTGACGAGCGATTAAAGACCGACCTCGTCAGGCTGTCAGGACACGGACCGAGCCATCTCCGTAACCCACGATTGCGCTCGTCGCAATGTGCTGAAAGATCCCGTGGTCGACCACGCCCGTAACCGTCTTTAGACGCGTGACGAACTCGAAGATGTCGACACCCTCAGGCGGCGCCACGTCCAGGATAAGATTCCCGCTGTCCGTGATGTACGGAGAATCGTCGTGGCCGCGTACCCGAGGGACTCCACCCAGACGTTGTATGTGAGCACTGGTGACCGTCCAGCCAAAGACGACTACCTCGACGGGAAGGCTTTGGCCGATGGAAAGAGCAGAGACAAGTTTGCTGGCGTCCGCGATGACGACCAACCGGCGTGAGGCCGAGGCAACAATCTTTTCGTGGAGGAGGGCCCCGCCTCCCCCTTTGAGGACATTTAACGCCTCATCGATCTCGTCAGCCCCGTCCACATCAAGGTCGAGTACAGGAGAAACTTCCAGAGAGGTCATTGTGATCCCGGCGGCAGCGGCCATTACAGCTGTGCGCTTTGAAGTCGGAACCCCCGTAACGTGCAGAGCTCCCGCCCGGATCCGCTCGCCCAACCCTTCGATGAAGTATGCCGCCGTGCTGCCCGTGCCCACGCCGATGACCATGCCATCCTCGACCAGGTCCAGCGCCCGATACGCTGCTGCCCGCTTTCCGGTTTCCTTCGCCTCGGCCGACATGTCGGGGTGAACGCCCTTTCCATCACAGTCGATCATACCCAGGCACCACGCGGTACGTAGAGATACACGGGTAGGCGATCCGAGAAGCGAACCCTGCACGAAGATGAACAAGCATGGCGTATCGAGATAACGGGCGGCGGCATCCTTACAGGACGCGGAGGGTGGCTGAAATGATAAATGGCAATTGCCACGACAATTGCAATGACTAGCGCGATTAGCGACTGGACGAGACATCCGAGGCCACGTATTAGCGCCAACCGTCCTCCTCCTCAAGAGTGTGGTCAACAGATCGATTACGGTCTCCGACCGGCTGTTCAATCGTGCTTGAGGAGCGCCAGGGATCCCGAATTCGCTCCCCTGGGATGGAATACAGCAAGAGGCCCGCTCCAATGAAGACCGCAATCACTGCCGCCACGCTCACGATCCCAACCTGACGTCCGGTGGCGGCCATTAGCAGCAGCAAGCCACCTCCAATCCAGGCCGCCGCCCGACCGTACCATACGCCATCAAAACGGAACATCTTCGTGCCTCTGGCCTATGATGCCAGAGAGTAAACCCGCATGCTGAGCTGCGGTGACGCGGATTTCCTCGCCGGCCGACCACCCGAGACCCGGGTGGTGGCGGCAAGTGTGCCCAGTAAAATAAGGGATGGACGTCAATCATGGTACAAGTCCTCAAACCCACGTGAGCATAGATTCACCTGCATTGAAGCACCGTGTGGAGTATGTCGGGGAGGTTGGCTTGCATGTCGTGGAGGCCGGAAACCCGAACAGACGTCCTGTGGTATTGCTCCACGGTATTGGCATGGACTGGCGAGTATGGCAGTCGGTGGCCAGAAGGTTGACGCCATACTTTCATGTGTTCATGGTCGATCTGAGAGGACACGGGAAAAGCTCTAAGCCGGAATCGGGTTATGGCCTGGAGGACTACGCTTCGGACATAGAGCGTTTGGTCGAGGAGCTGGGACTCCGTCGGTCCATACTTGTCGGTAGCTCACTGGGTGGCCTGATAGCTGCCGTTGTGGAGTCTCCGAGCAAGGTCGTTTCACAGCGAGTGCTGGTTGATCCTCCTCTGAACACCACCACTCTCGGGATGACAAGTGTCCGTGACGGTCGCCCGTCGCTTAGCTCTTCGAACAGCAAAGGATGGTCTGACTCGCCACGGTTCCTGGGTAATGGTCCCCCACCAACGCGCCTTAGAGCAGTATTTAGCGACATCCTGCGAATCAAGCAAAGCACGTTGTCGGACGCCCAGAAGTCCACGTCAATCATGGAGGCGCTGCGATCAGAGAACCCAAAAGTAGGAAAGCTCGGACTGAAGTACATGGCCGAGACCTGGCTCTCGGCCGCCGACGGCGTTCTCCTCGCTGCGCTGAAAGGTTGGGGAACCGGAATCCGCCAGGCGTTGGAGGAAGTCGCCGTGCCGACCCTCATCATGCGTGGAAACCCGGCTCTCGGTGGAGTCGTGTCCGCGGATTCGGCAGCTGAAGCCCTATCCCTTTTGCCACTAGGTGAGATCCGCTATTTCGAAAATGCTGGACATGCCATCCATGCGATGCAGCCTCAAACCTTCGTCGAGGCGCTTCTCGACTTCAGCGCCTCACTTCCTTCCACGAAGTTGCATCACGTGTAGCGTCGCCGATGTTGCCGCTGCTGTCGGATCAGACTTATAGCTATCAAGGACCGATCGCTTGTCGTAGAAGTGAGTGGCGTCTCGCGAGGTAATCCCGGGTTGAGCGGATCCGGAGTCGTCATCCGCGATCGCCAAGGGCGTGTCCTCGAGCAGAGCAGCCGCTTCCTCGGTGTACGAACCCGTACTCAGGCTGACTACCATGCTCTATTGGATGGTCTGACCGCTGCCCGCCGGCGCAACCCTTCCCATCTGACGGTGGTGGTTGGAAACGAAGCTCTATGGCGCCAGATACTCGGCAAGAGCACGTTACGATCTCCCGAGGTAATCGACCTCTACGCTCAGGCGATCGAGATCATCAAACAAGTGAGCGACACACACATCGAGCTAGAGACCGATAGCGCGCTCGAGTTAGCAAATCGACTGGCAAATGTCGCAGTGGATTCGCGAGGAAGGCGTCAAGCTGTTGACTAAGTGCAGCATTCAGACGTACACTCGGATGGTCTGAGTAAGCAGGGCGATCGCGTGTGCAAGCATACGAGGAAAGTCCGAGCTCCGTAGAGCAGGGCGCTGGATAACACCCAGTGGGGGCGACCCCAAGGATAGTGCCACAGAAACATACCGCCGGACATTAGTCCGGTAAGGGCGAAATGGTGAGGTAAGAGCTCACCGGCAGCCGGGTGATCGGCTGGCCGCGGTAAACCCCGTCTGGAGCAAGACCAAGTAGGGAGGCGCGGCGCAAGTTTTGTGTCTAAGGGCTGCTCGTCCGAGACCTCCGGGTAAGGTCGCATGAGGCGGCGGGTAACCGCCGTCCTAGATAGATGATCGCCTCCCCGCGGGCCGTAAGGTCTCCGGAGGACAGAACTCGGCTTATAGCTTGCTCAGACCGCACCTTTGTGCTTCGCGAGCCGCATAGGCGGCCATCACTGACAGGGCCCCTTGTCGAGTTGAGGGCCAAAGCGAAACGATCGCATCAGCGCTCTCGCATACCGGTTTCGGGAAACGTATCTACCGACGCGCGTATGTCTGATACGCGGCGCGCTTGCGCTCCCGGACTATCTCGACCTGATTTACTCGCGTCTCACGCTGTTGCTGACGCTCAATTGTGGACAGCCGAGATAGCATTGACTCGACCGCCACACGAGTGGACGTGCCTCCCTCCCGGTAGTCAGCAAGACGCTCAACATCGAGGATAACGATCGACCGCTCCCCATCGGCGGTCGTTACTATCCCCTCGCGCTTCCACTCTCCGAGAATCATTGTGACGCTCTCACGACGCGTCCCCGCCAGCGCGGCCAGCTCTTCGTGAGTGAGAGAGGGCCTGATGAGCAACCCTCGGCCTTCGGGGATTCCCTCCTTATAGCCCAACATGAGTACAGCATGGGCCAGCCGGCCACGCACATCGTGAAAAGCACGCGTTTCGGCTTGATCCATCAGGTCCTGTGATTGCGTCCACAATGAACGAACCACGTGTCCCATGAGCTCGGGACGCCGCTCCGCTACCTGACTAAACTCCTCTCGCGGCAACGAAACGACAACAGTGTCATTGTCCATCGCTTCGGCGTCGTATCCCCAGAGATGACGGAGCTTTCCGCCATTGGCAATAGCGTCGACGCCGAACAACTGACCAGGCTCCACGAGATAGAGGGTGACGTCCTTGCCCTGCGGGGTTATGCGCAACGTGCGAACCCGGCCATGGTGAAGAGCGTAGACGTTTCGGGACTCGTCCGTCTCCCCATACACACGCTCGCCACGATGGTACACGTTGCAGCGTATGCGGCACCCGGCCACTTCAATCAAGTCACGAAAGCAGTCACTCAGCGGAGGAATTGAGCCAAGGACCGAACGAAACTCAGCTTCACCTACAGCGTTCAACTCTTCCCCCGCCAGTTACACATAGTTGTATCTAGAGACGAATGACATGTGCCAAGTGTAACAAAGAGCACATTTTGATAGAAGGTGCGCAGCCCTCGAGCAGTTTAGTCCCGGGGTGTTTCCGATTGCTCCACGGACGACTCGTCGTCACTGGTTTGCTGCGGCGCCTCCTGCTCGGCCCCATACCCACCCTCGGTAGGCTCGCTGGCTCGACGCAAAACTTCGTCGCCTTCGATCTGCTCCTCGGTCGCTTCCCGCGGTGGATTGTGGCCCTGCTCGTTCACCAATATAGGCTCCGTCTTCAATACGCCCCTTAAGTTTACTGGAACCTATCGACAGCGTCACACAACCTCCGCGATCGCACTATGGCCTCGCGTGTCGAGGTTTATCGAACCTCGAGAACGTTCCGGACCACGTTCTCGGCAAGGCGGATACTATAGTTTTGCCCGCGATCTTGTGGAAACACCTGGAACATGTTGGCGAGGAACAAGCCCCGCATCGGAGTCTCATGGGGAGGAATGTTCTTGGCGTAGTCACGGGTCACGATTGGTTGAGCGAACGGCGCCTTGAACAACCAGGAGTCCGTCACCCACGCCAGCTCGAAGTCACGATTGAGCCGGAGGATGTGCGGGATGTAGTCGCTAAGCAGCTCGAGCTTCGTCTTGGCAAACTGAGGCGCACTAACCGGGAGATAGTTGCCGAGGTAGACTATCGGTCGTCCCCGGTAATCCGTTGCCGGCATGAGATTTGTGTGCTCAACCAATGGTTGAAACGGGAACCCGGAATCGTTCAGATTGATCCAGTAGGCATTCGTCAACCTTCTGTCCAGCTCGAGGATCAGACACATGGCCCCATATGCCTCAACTTGCTCATAGCGCTCCCGGTACCAGGACGGAAGGGCGGGGACCAGCCGCATCGTGAGTCTGGTGGGAAGAGTGGATACGACTCGATCTACGAGATCACTGCGAACCGCACTGATGACGCGCCACTCACGGCCAGACGGCTCCACTTGTAGGACTTCTGAACCGAATCTGAGATCTGCGCCTCGGGCCACGCAGGCATGGGCAAGCGTGTCGTACAGCTGCTGGAAGCCTCCTCGAAGGTAGCCGAGGCGGGACGTTCTGTAATGAACTCGAGCCCAGAACCAGGGCATTGCAATATCCTGATGCCGGTCACCGAATTTAGACGCAAGTAATGGATCCCAAAGCGTCTCATAGGCGGCACGTCCCATCCATCGCTCGATCCATTCGGCAGCGGTATGATTCTCGAACGACTGATAACTAGGCTGTGCCTTCAAGTATGCGGCGGCGACGGCTAGGCGCAATCGCGACGTCACTGCCAGAGGCCCAAACTGCAGAACCGAGCGCGCCGAGTCGAGCTGCCACAAGGCTCGATCGCGGTAAACGGCGGTTACTGGACGATCCCACACCAGCCGGTCGTCTAGACCCAGCTCCCTTACCAGGGAGACGGCAGTTTTGTCCGTGCGAAACAGGTGATGATAGAACTTCTCGAGGTGAGCGTTGCCGAGAGGAAATCCCGCGGCGAGACCACCAGGCTGTTCTTCCCGCTCAAACAGAACAACATCGTGACCCCGCTGGGTCAACCGCAGGGCCACGGTAAGACCCAGCGCTCCTCCTCCAAGAACGGCGTATCGTAACGAGCGAGCTATAAGCATGACCTCGACGGGGCAATGACGGCTTCTCTCCTTACTAGCCTCAAAGCGGTCTACGGTCGCTCATGGGCCAGGCGGAGAGAATTGTAACGCGGGAAGTCGCTGGTCATCCAACGCGATGCGATAGAGTCGTGTAGCGCGCGTCGGCTGACGTTGATCGGCCTTGAGCGCGATGAGTATCGGCCGCTTTAGCCGACTGATAGATGCCGCGTCGCTTGCACGATCCCGACGAATTCATCGGGCTTCAAGCTTGCTCCGCCCACAAGGGCACCGTCAACATCCGGTTGACCGAGTAGTTCCGCCGCGTTCGACGCGGTTACACTCCCTCCGTATTGAATCACGGTCCCGATCGCGATGTCGCTTCCATATTCGGCTTTTAACCAGTCGCGGATAAACGCATGCGCCGCCTGCGCCTGGTCGGGCGTCGCCGTTAGGCCGGTGCCGATGGCCCATACTGGCTCGTAGGCGACTATGATTGACGCGAAGTCGCTGGACGTAAATCCACTCAAGGACTCACGTAGCTGGACGTCGAGAACCTGCTCTGTCATCTCGGCACGGCGCTCGTCACCCGTCTCTCCAACCGCCAGGATAATGCGCAGCTCTCCGTCTAGAGCGGCTCGTGCCTTCTTGTTGACCACCTCGTTGGACTCACCCATGATGTGACGGCGCTCGCTGTGTCCTACGATGACAGTTTGAACGCCGACGCTGCGAAGCATGTCAACTGACACTTCTCCCGTGTAGGCTCCCTTCTTCGCCCAAAAAACATCTTGGGCGCCCAGCTCAATAGGACTGCCGGCCAAGACTTTTCCGACCGCCGCTATGTTCGTATAGGGTGGGCAGACAACGACCTCAACCAAGTCAAGGTCGCTCAGTTGTTCCTTGAGGGTATGCGCCAGGTCGACTGCTTCCGGCAAAGTCGTGTTCATTTTCCAGTTGCCGCCAATCACCGGCGTGCGGGACATTACACTACTCACGCGTGCTCAACTCCTGAATACATGACGGAGATGGTCTTCCGAACCGAAGTCCCATTCTTAGCCACAAAATCGACGGTGATCTCTTCATCTCCGCCTGTTAGTGTACTCCTAACAACCTTTCCCTTCCCGAAATGCTTGTGATAGACCTCGTCGCCGGCGGCATACGACTGAACGGAGATCTCCACTGGACTTGGCGTCGGCTGGTCAGAGTAATCATCGTCCAGGTACCGCGTGCCGGAAGAGCGATTCCAGGCGCGACGCGGCAGGTTCGAGTCCGGAGTGAACAGGTTTTCGGGGACGTTCAAAAGAAATCTCGAAGGGGGGTTTCGATTTGTCCGTCCCATCAACGCGCGACTCATGGCAAACGAGACATAGAGGCGAGCCCGAGCTCTCGTGATTCCGACGTAGCACAACCGGCGCTCCTCTTCGAGCTGCTTCAGGTCCTCGAGTACACGCGAATGGGGAAAGAGGCCATCCTCCATCCCGACCAGGAAAACGACGTCAAATTCGAGTCCCTTGGCGAGGTGCAGAGTCATAAGCGTCGCAGCCCCTCCGCCGTCTGATATCTGGTCCGCTTCGGTTACTAGGGCGACGTGCTCCAAGAGCTCCCGCAGTCCCTCCGCCGGCTCCAGGTACTCGAAGTCGAGCGCCAGCGTTCGCAGTTCTTGAACGTTCTCCCACCTCTCGTCGCCGTCTTGCATACCCTTGACGAAGTCCGCATAGCCGGTTCGCTCCAAGGTGTAGTCGAACATGTCGACGACGTTGTTAGCAGCAGCATATCTGAAGACATCAAGAATTGACTGCTCGACGAGTGCCAGCTGCTTCTTAGCCGCGGTTCCCACTGTAGGGATCGAGGGCGAGTGCTGAACGGCATCCCAAAGCGACGCGGAATTCTCGTCGGCCCACGACCGTAGGCGGTCGATGGTCTTGCCGCCAATCTTTCGGGGCGGAACATTGATGATACGAGCGAGACTCATCCCGTCCAATGGATTTGCAACGAAGCGGAGATAGGCCAGAACATCCTTGATCTCGCGTCGTTCGTAAAACCTGGTTGCTCCCACCAGTCGATACGGTACGCCCTCGTGGATGAACGCATCTTCGAGAACACGGGATTGAGCATTTGTCCGGTACATCACCGCGCAGTTGTTCGCACCCGCGGTTCCGCGCGCGACCAGGCGCCGGATCTCTCGTGCCACGAATTGTGCCTCTTCGTCGCCGTTTCTCGCCTCGAAAGACCGAATGAGTGGGCCCATCCCTTTATCGGTCCACAGTCTTTTGGGCGGTCGGTCGATATTGTGGGAGATGACGCCGTGGGCCGCGTCGAGGATGGTTTGAGTGGAACGGTAGTTCTGGTCGAGAGTTATGGCTTTGGCATCAGGGAACTGAGATTCGAACTCGAGGATGTTGCGAACATCTGCACCCCTCCAGCCGTAGATTGCCTGATCGTTGTCGCCTACAACGAATAGATTGCGATGCTTGGAGGCAATAAGGCTGACCAGCACGTATTGAGCATGATTGGTGTCCTGGTACTCGTCGACCAGCACGTGACGGAATCGATGCGCGTAGTACTCGAGGCGTTCGGGATTTGACCGCAGCAGTTCCACAGTTTCGCCAATAAGGTCGTCAAAATCATACGCGTTACTACGACGTAACAGATCCTGGTAGAGAGGGTAGACCCGGCGCACCAACTCGTCGTTGTAAGACCGAGGCTCGAACAATTCGGGAGTGATGAGCTCGTTCTTCAGGCGCGACACTGCAGCCAGGGCGTTTCCGGGCGTCAGGCGGGAGTCGCTGATATCGGCGAGAGCGAGAGCCTGCCGCATCACGGCTCGCTGGTCGTCGGAATCGTATATCGTGAAATCCTGATTTCGAGACAAGCCGCGCTCTCTTCGAAGAATGCGAGCGCAGATCGAATGAAATGTACCAAGAGTGAGATCCGTGCCCGCCTCGCCGATTAGCTGAGACACGCGGTGCCTCATCTCCGCAGCAGCCTTGTTCGTAAACGTCACGGCGATGATCGAAAACGGATGTTCTCCTGCGACCTGCACGAGATAGGCGATGCGGCGAGTGAGTACGCCAGTCTTCCCAGAACCCGCCCCGGCGAATACAAGTACGGGCCCGTCTCCATGGGTTACCGCCTCTTTCTGAGGGTCGTTCAGACCCGCGAGAACCCTTGCCAGTGGACCAGTCGCGGCAGGGGCCGGCGAGATTTGAGGCACTGAAACGCGCGGCAATCTTGTCTCCATATAATCTACGGATAAGGCGAAACGCGAGGCTCCCTCGCGCCTACCATTATCGGTCATGAGTGCTACCTCTCCCGACGTAGCGGGGCGCCAGGCAGAAGAAGACGAACTGACGCAATCGTCCTTCGCTATCTCCGAAGGCATCCGATGGGGCATACTAGAATGTCGAGTAGCAGAAGGTGCTGTCCGACAGATGCTAGGGGAGGCTTAGCACATGAAGTTGCTATTGAAGATAATCGCGATTCTAGTCCTCGGTCCGATCCTGCTCGGTCTTCTCGTCGTGCTGGCGGCCGCCGCGGTAGTAGCAGGTCCGATGTTGTTGGAGAAGGCGCGCGAGTTTCTCGGCATGAGCTCGGGGCCCAATCCAGAGACTCATTCGGCTTAGTCATACGTAGGAGTCGTCCTCGTCAAGCGAGCGAGGGCGGCTATATCGAGAGGCTCGGTTAGTACGAGCTGCACAAATCAGAAGCTGGATGTGGCGGTCGACGGGGAGTGGCGCAGCCCGGTAGCGCACAGCGTTTGGGACGCTGGGGTCGCAGGTTCGAATCCTGTCTCCCCGACCACCGATCACAGCTCATCATTCTTGCGGGATCTCGTTGTGAGGACAGTTCCTCGTCAACGACTGGGAAAGGCGTTGACTAATTCATCTCGTGTTCATTAGACTTTGTTCAAAGGTTGGCTGCTGGAGGTACCGGACTGACTTGGAGCCCGAACCGGAGTGTGCGGGTTGACACTGATCGATAGCTGGCCGGCCTCGAGAGTACGATCACTGATAGCTCTGGCGACCGCGCTCGCGGGGCTAATGAATATCGTGTCGGCCCTCTACCCGGCTTTCCACTGGCGATACCTGCTCCTCCGAGACATGTTTTCGGTTCGAGTTATCAATGATTCCCAGATCTGGACCGTCCTATTGGGAATCGTGCTCATCCTGCTGGCAGATGCGCTGGCAAAGAGAAACCGACGGGCGATGCACCTCACCCTGGGACTTCTTGTGATGTCGGCGATCCTGCACCTTACCAAGGGCCTCGACTACGAAGAAGCCTTGGTTTGCCTGGGCATTGCCGCTGTTCTGTTCGTTCGCCGCGAGGACTACTCGGTTCCGTCCCGCCCTTTCACGCTGCGTACCACGGTTACCAGCATCCTCTCTTTCGTCCTTCTCTTCTGCGTGTACGACTTGCTTGGCTTCAGGATTCTCTCCCGCTGGATCACGCCGAAGCCTACCCTGTCAGGCGCTTTGTTGGAGCCGTTGAGGCTGCTCACAGACGAGCCGGTATACCGATATCATGGGTACCAGGCGCACTGGTTCGGTACCTCTCTGATGCTCGTAGGAGCAGCCGCCCTGGTGTATTCCGCGTTCCTGGTGCTTCGACCACTTCTACCGATTCACCTCTCGAATGCACTAGAACGTGACCAGGCAAAGAGAGTGATCCAGAAGTATGGGCAGGACACCCTTTCCTACTTCGCCTTGCGAGAAGATAGGGCCTACTTCTTTACCGAGGAGCGGGATGCAGTCCTATCGTATAAGGTATGGCGGAACGTCGCCCTCGTGGGTGGGGACCCGATAGGGCCGGCATCTCGCATCGAGCCCTTGCTGCAGGATTTCATGGACTTTTGCCGGCAAGAGGGCTTGAGCATATGCTTCCTTGGCGTGAACGATCAGAATTTGCACCTCTACCAGAGGATGGGCTTGCGGGTGGTCAAGATCGGTGAAGAGTCGATAATCCGACTGCCTGAGTTCGATGCGTCGAAGTTGAAGCGTAAGGTGCGAAGGGCCGAGCGTCACTGTGTCGAGCTTGGCATAGTTTCCGAGATGTTCACTCCGGCGGATCTCCCTGCCTCGTACCGAGACCAGGCGATGGAGATCTCAAAGGCCTGGGTGAAGGCTAAGGGTGGAGCGGAGCGTGGATTTTCGATGACGCTCGGACGTCTGCCTCGCGAGGACGACGTCGACACGCGAGTCATGGTGGCGAGAGAAGGCGATCGCATCCTAGCCTTCCTGACGTTCGTGCCTGTCTTCGGGTCCCAGGGTTGGTCGCTTGACATGATGCGCCGCAGGATGGATACGCCTAATGGACTCACTGAATTCATGGTGATCCAGGCGGCGAGAACACTGGGCGAGCAAGGTTTTGAGTACATGAGCCTCAATTTCGCCTCATTGTCCTGTACGCAGAACACCATCCCTGAACCCAGAGTCTTGTCCTCGCTGCGGAGATTCCTCTTCCACAATCTCTCGTCGGTGTACCAGCTCAAATCGCTATACCTGTTCAATGCCAAGTTCGATCCGGAATGGTCGAGCCGATATCTGGTCTACGGCGACCTCATGCGGGCGCCGAAGATCATAATGGCCGTGGTTCAGGCAGAGGACCCCATAAAGGTCTCGACTGTCGCTTCCGTCTTCAAGCGGTAGCCTGCGATCCTCACCTTGTCGTAACGACTGCCTCACGATCGGCAGCAGCACCGGCTCGTTCCCTACCCTTTATCAGTGGAAGGAGAAGGACGATTAGCGGTGGAACAAACACGGCAGCGTATGCCAGGTTGTTGACCAACGCGAAATTCCCTGTCCACAGAAAGATGTAGGCATAAAACGCGGCCGAAATCGTAGCCCCATAGGACATCAGCAGTCCAGCAAGGCGCAGCCACGTATTGCCGAGAGCAGAATACGGAACAACCCACGATGCATACCAGATTTTGAAGTTGGCGGCAGCCAGACCGAGGAAACCGAACTGGCCAAGAAACACACCGAGGACAAGATCCTGAAATCTTCGAGCCGCGAGCCAAAGAGCGCAGACGTAGACCGGAACAAACAGCAGCCTTCCGAGAAGCGTGGCACTATCGAGCGTTAGCTGAGGAAAAGCGTCAGCTGCTACGCTGCTGAATGACTGAAGATGAAATCCGTTCTCGAGAAGAGCGCGGTTGAGCGTGGCCGCACCTCCCCAAAAGGGGGCGTATGCTACAGCGGCTAGCCCGACCGAGACAACGACGGCCTGAATTCCCACCCAAACATTCGTCCGGGCTCTGCGTGACCGGGTTATCACGTGCATGAACAGCAGGGGCAGTATGGGAGCGGACCCGTACTTTATAAGTACAGATGCAGCACCCAGGCTTACACCCAACAGCAGGTAACTGCTGGCGAGTGCAAGGAGCGCTAGCGACGCCAGAAGTATCATGACGATGTCGTTGTGACCGTTGGCCACTATCTCGAACAAGAGTAGAGGATTCCAAGCAACCAGAAGCATTCCGCCCAGCGCGAACTTTGGGTTGAGGTGGAGCAGGATGCGGCGAACGACTTCTGCTTCGAGCAAAAGACACACGGCGAAGAGGCCCTTGGTCAGGACCAAATCAAGAATGAGCGAGTTCCCACCAAGAACGACCGGCAGCGCATCGACGACGATCCCGATCGGCCCGTAAGGAGAGCCGTAATTCATCCAGCTCCCCGTCAGATACATCATGGAGTCATGCGGAAAGTGCGAGGGCGCTACCAGAATCGGATTTTGATGATAGTGGATGAGGATGCGACTCTGAGCAACATACGTAAACAAGTCGATGGCGGTAACGGGATAGACAAAAATCAGAGTGAACGCGAAGACACAGCCGAACCCAATAATGATGCCGTAGGTCACCCGATCGGGCTTCGGCCCGACGGCAGCCCAAGCCCCAATAGCGAGGAGAAACAACACGGTGAACACGACGACGAACAACCAGAATCCCAGCGGGCTGTGGCCGGTTATGCCGCCCATGTCGATATCTTCGCGATAGTAAGCCAGTAAAGAAAACTGGCGAACAAAATACAGCAGGTAGATGGCCTCGGACGCTATGCCCATCCCAATAAGGGCGAGGCGATTCCGACCGAGCCTGCGCACTAGATAGATGAGCAACTGCTATCCACGCCCCGTCCAGTCGATATCTGCCGGTCGCGCCGTGCTTGTTCGCGGACTCACAGTCGGCGTCGTGCTCCCAAAACGTTGGTCGTCAATGGGGCTACATTGTACAATCGCCGGAGACCCCAGTCCTCATTAGAGGCGTCATTTAGCTGTTAGCGGGGCGGAGTGGGCCAGAATTCGGGCTGCTTCTTGTCCGTGGCCTCTCATACTATTGCGCGAAACCCGAACGTCCACTACCCCGAGAACCATGACAGACGATAGCCTGGCCCAGGCGACAGGTCACAGGACTGTGTCGACCAAGCAGCCAAGCGCACTTCGAGCAGCTGCTAAAAGCCTCTCGCACCTCGGATTTCTACTTCCCGTCGCTCTTATCGCGCTCGGTTTGGGACTCCGTATCTACGGTTACAACTTCGACGACGGAACGCTCATCCATCCGGATGAGTCGGCAATCGACCAAGCGGTGTACGGATTAGGGTGCTGCCTCGGTGGCCCTCAGGCCGGGACCATCGCAAGCTGGCCGAGTCCGTTCAGCCACTTTTTTGATCCCGCTCTCGCTCCTTACAACCCACATTTCTTCAACTATGGGTCGCTCCCAATGTATCTGCTGGCGCTAGTCACCAGGAGTATGGCCTGGATGGGCCGAACGGTTCCGGTCCTATCCGGCTGGCAGTCCGCTACGGACATCGTTCACGTCAATTGGACGGGGAGGGTACTGTCCGCGCTCTTTGGGACCGCCTCCTTGGCGGTACTGTACCGCTTGGGGCTTCGGATGTTTGACCGGACCGTCGCCCTCGTCGCCCTGGCGCTTATGACTCTGACAGTCTTAGACATTCAGCTAGCGCACTTCTACGCCGTCGACACCGTCCTGACGTTCTTCGTTCTACTCGCACTATGGTCTTCAGTGGTTGTCGCTCAGGACAATCGCCGTTGGGCCTACATAGGAGCCGGTGCCGCCTTTGGAGCCGCGATGGCCACAAAGACCAGTGCCGCTCTTCTCCTGTTGCCGCTGCTTGCGGCACCAATCCTGTTTATGGTCGAGCACGCTGCTGGAGAGAGGGATCTGCCAACCGCGAAGTCTTCTCCCACAGGGCTATCGAAACTCCTGCAGCTGTATCGTGGAAACTGCGAGGCGATCAACGCGAACCTTGCGTTCTTGTTGCTGTCGTTGATTGCCGCGGTCCTCGTCTTCGCCATTACGGAGCCATACGGGCTAATCGATCACGCGCAGCTCGTGGCCGACGTGCAGACTCAGAACGGGATCATCGTCACGCATTCCATTCCGACTCCATACACCATACAGTTTGTTGGAACAACCCCGTACTTCTTTTACATCAAGAATTTGATTCTCTGGTACATGGGCCCGGCCCTTGGAATCGCGGCGTGTGCCGGGCTGGTCTGGGCACTGGTAGCTACATTTATGCGACGCCCGGATCCCGCCCGGATCGTCCTGTTTCTCTGGGTGATTCCGTACTTCGTGATCGTCGGAAAATTCTGGGCGAAGTTTGGCCGTTACATGCTTCCTATCATGCCGATACTCGTGCTCTTTGGGGCGGCCCTGGCCGTGACCATAGCCCGCAGATTGGCTCCTCGATGGGGGCGGGTCGCGTGGGCGATTCCGAGTCTGATCGTCGTGTTGACCGCCGGATGGGCGCTGGCCTTCATGCACATCTATGAGGTGACCAACACCCAGGTGGCTGCGAGCCGATGGATCTACGCGAACATCAGGCCTGGGACGGTGTTTGCCACGGAAGGGGCGTGGGATCGAAGCCTACCCCTGTGTCTGCCGCAGCCTGGCCAATGTCCTCAGGGATATAACAGCTACCAGATGAATCTCTACGACTCGGACAACGGGGCGAAGGTCTCACATCTTGTGTACACGCTGACACACGCCAGGTACATCGTCATGTCGACCGAGAGATTCGTCGACTCCATTCCGCGCGAACCAACGGTGTACCCGATAACGACGCGGTACTACCAGCTCCTCTTTGGAAACAAGCTCAATTTCCGGCAGGTTAAACGCTTTCAGGTGCATCCGCAGCTTGGTCCTTGGGTAATCAATGACTTCCCGGCCGACGAGAACTTTCATGTCTTCGACCATCCCGACGTTCGCATCTTTAAAAGGGTTGGCCCGATCTCTCCGGCACGAGCGACATACCTCTTGACTCATGGTCCGGTCAGCACCTCGCATGTGCCCGAGGCCGACGGATTGCCTCCACGCTCGTCTTCGGCCGTCGAAAATCTTTCATCGGCATCGGGACTTGACGGCACCATCAAGAATAGACAGCGTATTGCCGTTCGGCAATGGCCCTCCGGAATAGCGACCGTCGCGGAACGGTCGAGGTTCCAGAACGGCAACACGGCAGCACACAGCAACGAACCCAGCCCGACTGGAAATCTTGCGGCAAAGGTGCCGCCTATCACTGCTACTCGCGGTCCACAAGACAAGCGCCTGATGCTCACACCCAGTCAGTGGGCGGCAGATCAAAATGGCCCCACCTACGATCAGATGTTCCCGCCACGAGGGTTCGGGATGAGCCACCCAATCTTGGTCTGGCTGTTGCTGGTAGAGCTCATTGGCCTGGCCATGTTTCCGGCTGCATTCTTCGTGTTTCGGGGACTGTCCGATCGAGGATGGGTCGTCGCCAAGACTCTCGGACTCATCTTCGCTGGGTGGCTCGTGTGGGTCATCGTTTCGCTGGGCATGACCACGTACAGTAATGGCGCAATCTGGGCAGTTATCGCTGTCCTGGGTCTTGGAGGGGCGGTCGCGGCGTGGGCTCAGCGAGTCGAACTGAGAAGGTTCATCACATCCCATGTTCGCGAGATTCTCTGGTGCGAGCTGGTGTTTTTGGCGGGATTCGTCGCGTTTGTGCTCCTACGTATGTGGTATCCCGACCTCGGACACCAATTCGCTCCGGTATCGCCATCCAATCCGGGCAGCGGGCGAATGGGCGAAAAGCAGCTGGAGCTGGCTTTTCTGACGGCCATCACTCGCAGCAGGACATTTCCGCCACTCGATCCATTCTTCGCCGGTGGGTACATCAACTACTACTACTTCGGTTACGTCATTGTGGCCACACTAGCGCGCGCCGTGATGGTAGCCCCACCTGTCGCGTTCAACCTGGCGATCGCGACGTTCTTCGCCTTGCTGCTGGCTACCTCCTACTCGATTGGACGCAACCTGACGCGTTCGATACCGTTTGGATTGGTCACAGCGGTGTTCGTGGGCTGCATCGGAAACCTCAATGGACTGATACAGGCGATCGCTGATCTCCAATCCTTGGCGACCGTTCATATCGCGGTGCCGCTGATCGGAGGCGCGGTCGAACTAAGCAGCGGAATTGCGCAGGCTGTATTTGCCGGACAGCCTCCGCCCCCGTTTGACTTCTGGCAAAGCACCCGTCTGGTTCCGCCCATTGGAATCGACTTTGCCGAGTTTCCATACTTTACCTATCTCTTCGGCGATCTTCATGCTCACCTGATGGCGTTTCCCATGACTCTTGGAGTAATCGCGCTAGCCTACAGCAGCGCTACGTCAATTGACCTCCGGCGACGGCTTCATCTTGGGGCATCAATAGCTGTCGCTGGCGTTTTGCTCGGCGCGATCGAGGCAACCAACAGCCTTGACTTCCCCACCTATCTGATTGTGTTTGCTATTGGATTGGTGATCGGAGTGGGCGCCGCGCGAAGACGCGCCGATCCGCGACAGGCTGCTGTCCGAAGACATCCAAGCCGGGCGGTTGGACCACTCGATCTCGTCGTTGGAGCGATTCTCACCGTCCTTGCGGCAGGCGCGGCGGTGCTTCTGTTCCCTCCCTTGACGCAGGGATACCACCCTGTCTTCAACACCGGGTTGAGCACGATCAACAGCCAGCTGGCCCAGGTTCGAGCCGCCATCGCCGGTCAGACGCCGGGATTGACGGCGAGCCAAATTGCGCAGCAGACGCACGACACCGTTGTCACCCCATTGAGCACGTATTGGGAAATCTTCGGTCTCTTCCTGTTTGTGGCAGGCAGTTGGGTTGTCGTGCTGGCCGCGGGAGGCATTCGATCTAGGCATGCCCGCTCTGTCGATCCCCGTCATCAGCTTCTCGCGACCTCCGGAGCCGTGATAGCGGGGAATCACCCAGATGTTTCGGTTACCAGTGGAAGCTCGGCACATCAAATGTTTCCAGGTGAAACTCAGCGGGCGAAGACGGTGATCGCACCGACGACGAGTGAAGTCGAGACCCGCGTCGTTTTCGAAGAACGCAGCTCTATACCCGCTCCTCCGGAGGCTTTGTCCGACGACGCAGCCGGGAGAGGGCGGCATCAAATGTCCTCCGGTATGAGTCTCGGTGCCCTTTTGCCTGGTGGGTGGATTTCGCCGTTCTGGCTGTCGGCAATTGTTGCCGGACTGGCCGTGATTGGCGCACTATGTTTGATCGCGTTGAGCTTGTGGTTGCTCGCCTTCCTTCTGGTCTTCGCCTGCTTAATCCTTTGGGCTGTCATCGTGCGGGCCGGCAACCTGACTTCAGCTGAGTTGTTCGTCCTCGGCATGCTACTCCTGGCGGTTTGTTTGACGGCCTTCTCGGAAACGATGTTCGTCCCGGATTACCTCTCGGGAGGACTGGCGTTTCGGATGAACACTGTTGCCAAGCTCTACAACCAGATCTGGGTTCTCTACGCGATCGGAGCGGCTGCGGCTCTTTCCTTTCTATGGAAACGCGCATCCAGAAATCCTTCGGGGCATACAGACGAGGACCTAGAAGCCGAATTGCATCAGGCTAGCAATGCGCCGGCTCGAACATCCAGATCGATGTTCCGCTTCCGCAGTGCTCGCGCTCAGGCGATTGTGAAGCCCGTATTGCGACATCCGTGGTGGTCTGGAATCTGCGCCGTCCTGGTCTTCGGCTCACTGATCTACACGTACGCGGGAACCGTTGCCCGAGAAACGTACCGGCAGACGTGGCTCCCCGAGCGCAGCGTGCCGTTCACGCTCGACGGAATGGCATTCATGAAAGTCGCTTACCCGAACGACTACGCGGGTATCAATTGGTTGAACGCTCATGTGCGGGGAGCGAGGGTGATCGTGGAGGCCGACCAAGCGTTCTACAACTGGCGATCGCGGGTCGTTCAGTTTACAGGCCTCCCCACGCTTCTGGGCGGCATCTACGAATCCGCGCAGCGTTACGGCTCCGAGGTGGCTCCACGGCAGGCTGCCCTGGAGGAGATTTATTCTGCCTCTGCCGCCACGACGTCAGTAAGCACCCTGCAGCAGTTCGGAGCAAACCAGTGCGAGCCATTAACGGCGAATGGTGCGCGGTGCCTCACGTACTCCTTGCTACACCGCTATCATGTGAGCTATGTCTACGCGGGTTTGATGGAAAGGCAGCTCTGGCCGCGAAGCCAGGCCAAATTCTCAGCGATGTCAAAGCTGCGGCCGGTGTTCCATAAAGGCGAGGTAACGATCTATCACGTTCAAGGTTCTCCTACGTGATCGACACACTCCGCTGGCTCGCGGTGACCGAGATTCTGAGCATCGCCTTTTTGCCGCTGACCATGAAAATGCTGACATCGTTGACGGACCGAGGCTATGCCTTCTCGCGCGTGCTGGGACTTTTGTGCATCACATGGATGATCTGGTGGATCGGGACGTTCATTCCAATCGCCAACAATTCAGCGCTTCTCTGGCTCCTGGTCGCCGCCGGTTTTGCGCCGTGGCTCGTTCTATGGCGGGAGACCATTCGCGCGATCGGCGAGATCCGGCGAGTAATCGCCGTCGAGGAACTCGTCTTTTTGACCGCTTTCGTAATATGGGCAATCGTCAGGTCCCTACACCCGGACATCACGGGCACGGAGAAGCCCATGGACCTCATGCTGCTGCAGGCCACGGGCAAGACGGCATCGTTTCCTCCTCAGGACCTGTGGCTATCCGGCTTTGGCGTCAATTACTACTATTTCGGCTATCTGATGATGGCGGTCCTGGGGCGGCTGGCCGGAACGCCGGCCGCCGTGACGTACAACCTCGCACTAGCCTTTGTATTTGCGGCGGCTGTGGCCGGCACGTACTCCATCGCATACAACCTCTCCCGGCGGCTGTCGTGGGCGGCCCTCGGTCCAGTCTTCGCGATCCTTCTCGGAAACGCGCACTCGTTCTTCTTGCAGATTTTGCACGGGCAGTTCCCCTGGAACCAGTCGGGATGGTACTGGGAGAGCTCGCGTGTTGTGGGGGAGACGAGCCCCGGAGTGGCAACGACAATCAACGAGTTCCCGATGTTCTCATTCATCCTGGGTGATTTGCATCCCCATCTCCTCGATGTGCCCCTGGCGCTGCTCGCGATTGGTGCAGCTCTAACGATCGCACTGGACCACCGTCCACCGTGGAACGCCTACCTGACGTATCATCCGATTCACTTGTTAGCCACAGGGGGCATCTTGGGAGCGCTCTTCGTCGTCAACACCTGGGACTTCCCCACCTACATTGCGCTGGTCACGGCAAGCCTCTTCCTGGCCTCCTTCCGTCAATATGCTGCACGGCGGGAACGTGCGGCGCCAATGATGTCAGGCGCTCCGATGACCCATGGGTCGCGACGGCCTGGGGAAGGACCGGCAGAGGCGCTTTCGCCCTCGGTACCTGAGGGCGACGCGCCAACTAAAAAGTCTGACTGGATCATCCCAGCCGCGGTTTCGAGCTGCCTGGTAGGCGCTGCGGCCGTGGTGCTGTATGCCCCGTACTATCTGACCTACAGGTCACCGACAGGCGGAATCGGGAGAGTGTACACGCCGACCGCTCCCGGGCAATTTCTCCAGGTCTTCGGCGCTGCCGGGGTGGTCTGCGTGGCGCTGCTGCTGGTCCTGGCCTGGGAGCAGGGAATGCTGCCTAACCTCGCGGCAACGGCGCGCCGTTCGAGCTCGGAGGCCGGCCACATCCGAGTGGGTCGAGTCGACCTGCTGCTCGTCGTACTGCTGGTCGTGGTTATAGGCCTTGGAGCACTCGCCCATCTCTGGGTGTTGCTCTTGAGTCTGGCAGTGGCGATGATTGCCATTCTGGTAATTACCTCACATTCCCACCCGTCTCGACGAGACACGTTCGCACTGGCGATGCTGGCTCTGGCAGCACTCATCATTGCCGGCACTGAGACCGTTTATATTCGTGACTCGTTCGGAGGATCACTATACCGGATGAACACCGTGTTCAAGTTTTACTTTCAGGCGTGGCTCTTACTTGGGCTCGCGGCGGCGTACGGAGCATTTCGCGTCTATCAGACGGTGCGAACGCGCGGCCGGACGCTGAAGGCAATCTGGATCACGCTCCTCGTCTGGGTGGTGGTGGTTGGAGGATCGTACACAGTCCTCGGCACGATTTCCTACTACAGCTCGGACTCGGGGGGGCCAGTCGCATTTCAGGAGCAGGGACTCAACGGTATGTCCTTTCTGGCCACGGCGGATCCTCAGGACTACGCGGCGATTCGCTGGCTGCAAGCTCACATTGCGGGCTCCCCGGTCATTCTCGAGGCAACTGGCGGCGACTACTCTATGTTCGGCCGGGTGTCGACATTTGCCGGGCTGCCGACGCTACTCGGATGGGGAGGGCATGAGGCACAGTGGCGAGGAAACGTACCCGCGATTCAACTTCGCGAGAAGACCATCAACACGATCTACTCCACCGGAAGCGCCACTACGGCCGACAGGCTATTGAAAGCGCGCAACGTGTCATTGGTGTACGTCGGGCCGTGCGAGCAGTTGGTCTACGGAAGGGCGACGGGTCTACCAAATGCGTGTGGTTCTGCCATAAAAGTTTCGGCTCCCGTCAATGCCTTGACCAAGTTCGGGCGATTCATGCGCGTGATCTACCGTCGGGACGGGGTGACCATATACCGCAGACGTTAAGGTTCACCCCGCTGAAATGCGGCCCACCAGACCTCACCAACGTCCGCAGCCATTTCCAACCGACAGGTCCCGTAAGAGACGCTGTGCTACTCCTTTCACCAGCGCGCCGATATCCAAGACTCGTCGATATTCCAACCACGCAGGAGGGACACTTGTCTGAGCTTGCAAACCGTTATTCCTCCCATAGAACGGACTTCAGACTCGGTGGAAGGGCTAGGTGCTGCGCACAGAGAGTGATAAATTTAGAGGTACATGACGAACTCCAACTGCGGACCATGGATATCCCGGCGGCATGGAGCCCAGCATTAGCCAGGCCGCCATGGGGAGTAGCCGGCGAGCCCTCTTGATCGGAGCGGATTCGAGTCTTCGAGACTCAGATGGTCTAAGTGTGGCGGAGTCGCTGGATGAGCTAGGTCAGCTGGTGCGTGCCGCAGGAGACACGGTCATCGACCGGGTGATCCAGAAGCTCGACCGTCCGCACCCGGTGTCGTATCTCGGCAAGGGTAAGATCCAGGAGATTCGCGAGCTCAAGAGCAACCTCCACATCGATACCGTGGTAGCGGATGACGAGCTGAGTCCCACCCAGCAGCGGAACCTGGAGGACGATCTCGATCTCGAGGTAGTGGATCGGACGGCCGTCATTCTGCACATATTCGCTCGCCACGCCCGCACCCGAGAAGGGCGACTTCAGGTAGAGCTGGCGCAGTACCGCTACCGGCTCCCTCGACTGACCGGCCGAGGCGTCGAGCTGTCGAGGCTGGGGGCCGGGATCAACACGAGAGGGCCCGGCGAAACAAAGCTGGAGACGGACCGGCGTCGTATCAGGACGCGTATCGCAACGTTGAACCGAGACATAGAAGATGTGCGTCAGCAGCGGGGACTCCACCGAAGGCAGCGGGCGGAGGCGGGCATGCCGGTACTCGCTCTTGCCGGATACACGAATGCCGGCAAATCGACGCTGATGAATAGCCTAACAGAGGCAAAGGTGCTGAGCAGCGACGTTATGTTCGCCACGCTTGACCCAACGACCCGGCAACTGGAGCTGCAACATGACCTCCAGGTGCTGCTGACCGACACGGTAGGATTCATCGAGAAGCTCCCCACCGATCTCGTGGCCGCATTTCGCGCGACGCTGGAGGAGATACAGGAAGCCGACGGGATCATCCACGTGCTCGACGTCAGCCACCCACAAGTCGAGGCGCATGCACGCGCTGTAGAGAAGGAATTAACCGAGCTTCGAGTGGCAGAGCGTCCCCGACTGACCGTTCTAAACAAAATCGATCTGCTGCCGGCCGAACGGATCCCGCTCATGCTGCGACATTTCCCCAACGCGGTGGCAGCATCGGCGTCCGAGGGCACCGGCATCGAGGCCGTTCGCAACCGGATGGCCCAGCTGGTCAGCGCGTCATACATCCCAGTCAGGGTGACCATCCCGTATGCCGCCTCGGAGTCAGTTAACCTGTTTCATCGACGGGGGATGATCGAGCGCGAAGACCACCGATCGAACGGAACAGTGATCGTGGGCCGGCTACCACGGGCGCTGATCCCGCGGTTCGAGCGCTTCATGGGGCCGCAGCGAGCCTAACAGCGTCCGGTTTAACACCGGGAGTCCCTTGAAAAAGTGCGACGGAAACGATGCTGCGACGATGGAAATCTCCGCCATCCGGGCTGCACCGCTGGGGGAGGACTAACCCGACGCGGAGGTGTCCGAGGCAAGGCCGGCTCGTTCAGCTTTCTTGATGCCGGAACGGCCTAATGAGATATGGTTGTCTTCCCGGCTGCTCGAGAGCGGCGGTGACTGCATTACCGACGAGCGCAATCGACAGAAGAGTGGCGACCAGAGCCAGGCCGGGCAGGATGTACCACCACCATAGTCCGCCTGTTATGTAGGCCGGCGCGAGCGATAGAACCGTGCCCCAGCTGACGGTCTCAGGAAGCACGCCGAAACCTAAAAAGTCCATCGTGGCCTCGGCCGACATCAAAGCGCAAAGCAAGAGGGTCGCCGTGTATACGCACGGTGCCACCAGAGCAGGAATGACATGCCGCCGAAGAACCGTGGTCTTCGAAGCACCAGCTGCTCTTGCCGCCGAGACCGAGGGCTTTCGCATCTCCTGTACGCAGGCGTGACGAAGTAGCTGGGTTGCGCAAAAAGCGCCCACTAGACCGAGTAGTACCGCGATCGACCAAGGATCGTTGCCGCCTTCGTACGCCACGAGAATGAATACCAAGACCAAGAAGGGGACAGTCAGCACGATGTCCACGATAGTCATTACGACCCTGTCGAGCCATCCACCGACGACCGCGGCTACGATACCCCCAAGGCATCCGAGAGCGAGCGCAATCGCCGTTGCCAGGACGCCAATGCCAATCGTGGTGCGGGCTCCCAAGATTAGGTAGGCGACCATCGAGTGCCCGAAGACGTCGGTGCCCAGCAGATACCTCCAGCCGATGTGAGGGTGAAGACTACCTTGGGTTCGATCATATCCGCCGTACGTCTCAGGGCTGATTAGCGGCGCGAGAATTGCGATAAGCACGATGAACACGAGGAACAGAGACGCGGCAAACGCAGCCTTATTGTGAATGATCGTATGCTTGATCGCCTCACCCCGAGTGGGCGCCCGGCCCATGCGGTCTACGGCAGCAGGTTTGTGCGTCCCGGCACGTAGTGTCGGTTCCAGCCTGATACCCCCGACATCGAAATCTCCCGGCGCGCAAAGACTTGCCATGCCGACCTTTTCAGTTTAATGGTCGAAGGTCGAGATAGTCGCCGCCCCTGCGGAAAACCCTTCGTTCACGCCGGTCAACGAGAGCGGACGATGCCAGCATCGTACCGATTGTCGGCCGTGCTCAGCGCGGACTGCTCCATGGAACGCTCGATCAGCCTTAGTGTGAAGAGGAGATCAGCCTGGCGGGTTACCGATCAGGCAAAGAGGCGGAAGTGCGGACTTTTTATGGGAGCGATTCGTAGGTGGAGGAGTGCCGGTTCTTCGTTGGGGCTGTAAAGGGAGAGGTCGATCCGCGGGGCAGATGCCCTCAGGCGCATAGAGACGCGACGCAGGTGGCAGGGTGCGTGCGACAGTCGATTGAAGGGGGGAACCGGCCACACTATCGGACAAAGACGGAAGAGCGACGAGTCGGCAGGGACGCTGGAGAATGACGCAGAGCCGAGTTCATGAGCGCGAGCGAGATATCGGTGGGAAGACATAGGGTTTCCGAACCTACGGCCGGGGACGACCGGGGAGCACTGCTCGGCTGGCTGGCGTTTCATCGCGGCGCCCTCGAGGCCAAGTGCTCCGGACTCACGGCCGAGCAGCTGGTGCGCAAGGCCGTGCACCCCTCGAGCCTGTCGCTTCTCGGGCTCGTACGTCACCTCACTGAAATGGAGCGAGTCTACGGCGTGTATGCCATTGGTGGTCCTCGAGGGAGCCTCAAGCCGGTCTACTGTACCGATCAGTCGCCCGAGGCCGACATCGAAGGCATCACGGTCGACATGGCCTACGCTTCGCTGGAGGCCTGGAGAAACGAGTGGACGGCAACCGATGGCTTAATCCAAAAGGCATCACTTGACGACCTAGGCGCGGCAAGCCGGTTCACCGTTCGCTGGAACGTGCTCAAACTGCTCCAAGAATACGCGCGCCATAATGGTCATGCCGATCTCATTCGACAGGCGATAGACGGTAGCGTCGGAGAATAAGGGCTTCATTATGCAAAACGAGCACAATCTTTGCGCCACTTGCCCAGTCTCCTTACGATAAAGAACGGCCATGGTGGGTCACCAGAGTTCATGTTGCGCGGCGTAAAGACATGATGGAATCACAGGAGGTTAGGTTGTCAATCATCAGCTCGTGGGGTGCTAAGTACCGGCAATGGAAGGAAGATCGCAAGCTGCCGCCTGACAGGAGACCCGTGCGAAGTCTGCATGGCGAGTTTGCAGATGACCGGTCGGACACGGTTATCTCGCCGCTGGGAGAGCCGGCGCCGCTCATGCACGAGGACGCGGAGCGGGGAGGCACGGGAGACCTGCCCGGATACGAGAGGGGGGCGGACGAAATCGAAGCCGGTGAGGAGCGCCTTACCGACTGACAGCCGTGCATGGGATACTTGTAGCGTGAGTTCCTGAAACAGGGAGATGATCGTAGACGCCGACCCGATACTTTCGTCAATTTCAGCGGGCCATTCTCACACTTCGGGGACATCACCATTCAGTCGAAGCCTTGGTGGTTCGGCCTGGCTCTCGGGTACGCGCGCCCCTCGCGGCTCGCTTGTATTCTCACGGTCGTCGCCGGCGCACTCAGCCTTGCCGGGTGCGGCGGTAGCAGCGCATCTCGGTATACCGACAAAGCATACGGATTCTCGTTCAAAATTCCAACGGGATGGCAAGCGCCGACAGCGGGCAAGCGGGGCATCACCAGCGATGGTATACCCGGCTACACCCTGCAGTTCATCAAGTCCCGACGGCTTCCACGTGGTCGTCGACGGATCCCGGCCGAATTATTCAAAGGTCCCGAACGGCCGACTCGTCGTCAATAAGCCCCAGGCAGGCTGCCCGAACTATTGTGAGTACTTTCAGATCAAGGTGTCGCGCCTGCCGGCTTTGCTTATTCGAAAGCTCAACGCCTCAAAACATCTATACGAAGAGTTAGTGTTCGTGAACAGTCAGAAGTGGGGATACGACATCGCCCTGGCTTCGGTGACGACTATTCCTAAGTCGCAAGATAAGCAGTTCGGCCAAGTCATAGCCAGCTTCAAGATTGGCCCTCACGGATAACCGGTTTCGAGCATTGTGCTCCGGTCGATAGCCACTGGCTCCGGTCGAGCCATGAACGCGGCGGCTTCCAACCCCAAGGGCATTTAACGCCTAGATGACGGACAGCTGCCCTTCGATACCGGTCAAGGCCCACATGGTCGCGACAAAGTAGAACGCAGTCAGTACCATCACGGCAGCCCTGAAAGCAGGCTCCCGCTCTTTCATTCCTATTCGGCTAATCCACACCCCGACGAAAACGCCTGAGGCAACGGCGAGCCAGCTCAACGGGGCGCCGAGTGGTCCAAGCACAAACGCCCATCCGTTGGCGAAGGACCGCACGGCGAAAACAAGCACCAATGTAGCAGCAACAATCGCGATATAACTCGGCCATTTCAAGCGGTCGGGCACGAGTCGGGAGATGGGTATCCATAGGAGCAGTAAGGGAGCCAGGATCAGGATGTTGACTAGGGTCAGAGGCACAGCCACGGCCAGTGAGCCGACAGCGAGGAACATGAAGTTCGCCAGGGAGTTGCCGAGACCGAGACCCAGCCGTTCGGCCAGCGACGGGGCGATGGACTGATGATACTCACTGCCTTCGAGGACGGCCCCGCTATGACCGAATTTTTGCCAGATTACCCGCGGAGTTCCCCCTTCTAGCGCTGAGACAGGATAGGCCGCATCGCCTCCCGAGTCGTAGGCGACTCGCTGGGTCGAGGTCGCGTTCCCCCGTGCGTCAAATGACGTCGCCACCAAGTGGGCGCCGAGAGCATCCGAGCTCGTGTAGTAGACTGTCCCGCCCGACCCAAGAAGCAGTAGGCTTACGGCGGGCGCACTGAAGTCGAGACTCGCGGGACCGAGGAACTTCACAAACTCGTTCTTCCCGTCCGGACTCCAGCGGGCAATATCCACTCCCGAGTCCTCTCCCCATGCCGCCCACACCTTACCGGGCGAATCACGACGCAGGTCGATGCCCCACTGAGTGGGCGTGGCCGAACCAAGACTTCCCAGGCGACCCACCGGGTCGCCTGGGCCCATCGGCCTCATATGGCTGCTGAATCGCTGAAAGACCAGATTCCAGGCATTTCCCTGACAACAGGCATCCATGTACATGACGTCGAGGTGGCCCCTGCCATCCCACACCGCACTCGGACTGTAAGCATAGCTGGCGGCCCGGGTCAGGCGGTGCGGTACTGTGTGCCGACCACCGCGGCCCACAAACACACGATACAGGTCAAAGTTCCGGCCGGGCCGCTGCCAGGCGAACAGCACGTCGAAGCCACCGGAAGGGTGGGGCACGACGAGCGGCGTCTCCTGCGATCCGGAGGCAGCAATGGTGGATATCAGCGGCTTACCGCCGGAAAAATAGGCGATCTTCAACGATTGACTCGATGCGCTGGGATTCGATATCCACGCCCCCAATGCCGCGTGTCGGGACCAGGCCATGCTTGGGACACTGAGCGCCGTGCCGTAGTCGTCCACGACCTGGTTGTGCACGAGATGGCGAGACGAGTTCACCTGCTGCAGACCCACATGTGCCGAGCTGTCCAGTCCGAAGACGCTCCAACCGCCATGAGCGGTCGGTGTGGCCGAGAACGAGGACTCAGTGTAGACGTGCTCGTAGCGGGTCGGCGGGGGGTAATGCGTGGAGTACGCGATTGGCGCGTGCGCCACCTCGAGAACGAAAGCCGGTTCCCAGGAAGACAATAAGTATCGGCACCCACAGAATCGCTACTCTCGTGGCGGCGAGCGTAAAGGCCGGGAGAAGTTTCATAGCGCCGCCAGGCCACTATCTAAGCAAAGTGACAGGCTGCCCAGTGGCCGGGCTCCACCTCCCGAAGTAACGGTTCTTGCTCGGCGCAGATCCCTTGGGCCAGCCAGCAACGCGTCCTGAACCGGCAGCCGCTCGGAGGGTTGCTCGGACTGGGTACGTCACCCTGTAGCACGATCCTCTGCTTCTTCACTGTGGGATCAGGGATTGGGATGGCAGACAGCAAAGCCTGCGTGTAGGGGTGCTTGGGATTGGCGTACAGACGTTCCGAGTCAGCCAGCTCCACGGCCTTACCCAGATACATCACCACCACACGATCACTGATGTATTCGACGACGCTCAGGTCATGCGCAATGAAGAGATAGGTGAGGCCGAACTCCTTCTGGAGGTCCTCCAGGAGGTTGAGTACCTGAGACTGTATGGACACGTCGAGAGCGGAAACAGGCTCATCGCAGACAACCAGCTTCGGGCGCAGTGCCAGGGCGCGGGCAATACCTATACGCTGGCGCTGGCCACCGCTGAACTCATGAGGATATCGCCGCACGTATTCCTTGCGTAGGCCAACGACCGAAAGGAAATACTGGACGGTCTTCTCCCGCTCCTTACGATTCTTCATGCCATGGACCATGAGGCCTTCGCCGATAATGTCGCCTACCGGCATCCGAGGATTGAGGGAAGCGTACGGGTCCTGGAAAATGATCTGCATGTTCTTGCGCATCTTCTTCAGCTCGACACCCGTCAGCTTCAAAATGTCCCGGCCCTCGAACAACACCTGTCCGCCATTAGCCTTCAACAGTCGGATGATGGTGCGGCCTATCGTGCTCTTACCACAACCCGACTCGCCGACCATGCCCAGAGTCTCGCCCGACTTGATAGCGAAGGAGACGCCGTCCACAGCTTTGATCCAACCGACGCGGCGGCGCATGATCCCACCCACTATCGGATAGTAGGTCTTCAGGTCCTTGACGTCGAGTAAAACACCGCTCTCTGGTGGTGAAGCCGCCGGTTCTCCGGCTACCTCAGAATTTGTCGTCATTTACGCTTCCTAGCACTAATACAACCAACACCGGACCCTTCGAACGGACGAATTAGCCGAGGAGTCGGCGGGGGGAGGCATATCTTTAAGCTCTGGGTCCTCGGTTCTACAGACGTCCATGACGAACGGGCAGCGCGGGGCAAACTTGCAGCCGACGGGCAGTCGAAGGGGGTTGGGAACAGCGCCCGCTATCACGTTCAGCCGTTGGTTCCTCTTGCCCAAAGAGGGGATCGACGACAGTAGACCCTTCGTGTACGGATGCAACGGATCTCGCAGCATCTGAATCACGTCACCTTCCTCGACGATGCGGCCCGCGTACATTACGATGACTCGGTCGGACATCTCGGCAACGACGCCAAGATCGTGAGTGATCAGCATGACCGCCGTATTGACCCGGTGGCGCAAATCCTTCACCAGCTCCAGAATCTGCGCCTGAATAGTGACATCGAGGGCGGTGGTCGGCTCATCGAGTATCAAAAGATCAGGATCATTTGCCAGCGCGATGGCGATCATGATTCGTTGACGCTGACCGCCGCTGAAGTTGTGAGGATACTCCTTGACCCGCCGCTCGGCGTTGGGCAAACCGACCATCTTCAGCAGCTCAACGGCGCGATTCAGCGCCTCGCGCCGGCTTACCTTGCGATGCACGCGGATGATCTCCGCGACCTGATCGCCAATGGTGTAGACGGGATTCAAGGAGGTCATCGGCTCCTGGAACACCATCGTGATTTGGTCACCACGCACCTGGCGCATCTCCTCTTCGGAAAGTGAAGCTAGATCCTTTCCGCGAAAGTCGATCTTGCCGCCGGCAATCCACCCTGGCTTTTCCACGAGCCGCATGATTGATAGCGACGTAACGCTCTTGCCGCAACCGGACTCACCGACGATTCCGACGCTTGAACCGCTGGTCCATCTTGAACGAGACGCCGTCAACGGCCTTGACGATGCCGTCCATCGTGCGAAAGTAGGTGCGCAAGTCCTGGACGTCGAGCAGGGTGTCGGAAGCCTTGTCCGCGGCCAGGGGTTCCTCAGAAACGGCGGTCATTGGAAGCACCCATGAAAGCCACAGATCGGCGAGCTACAAACAAACAATAGCACCTGACGCGGTTTCCTTCGATCGTGTAATTGGTGAGCTAGCTGCGTCGAGACAGGTGACGCCGTTATTCGTTAACCTTGGCTCTCACATCGAGAGCGTCTCTAAGACCGTCTCCGATGAAGTTTACCGAAAGGACAGTAATCACAAGGAATATGCCGGGGAACAGCGCCCACCACCAGTTCCCCAGAATCAAGTAGTTCTGCGCGTTCGCGAGTGCCGTTCCCCAGCTTATAGAAGGAGGTTTGAGCCCGACGCCGAGGAAATCTATGGCTGCCTCCAATGTTATGAACGCAGCCACGTTCAGCGTGAACGTCACGATGATCGGGCTCAAAGCGTTCGGCAGCAGATGGCGGAAAATCACCCGAGCGTCCGACACACCTACGGCGCGCGCTGCGTGGGCGAATTCCTGCTCACGAAACGTCAGATAATAGCTTCGGATAAGGCGAGCGGCTGCCGGCCACCCAGTGACGGCAAAGATGAAGATGATGAAATACACGTTTCCGCCGGAGAGATAGTAGGACAGCAAGATGAGCAAGGGCAGGAACGGGATGGTGAGAAACACGTCGGTCAACCGCATAACAACGGAATCTATCCAGTGGCCATAATATCCAGCCACCGAACCCATAATGATTCCGAGGATTGAAGAAAACAGCGCGGCACAGATCCCTATAGTCAACGAAGCGCGCGCCCCGATCAGAATGTACATCATCACGGAATGACCAAACGCGTCGCTGCCGAACAGGTAATGCCAGCTCCACTGTGGAGGCATGTTGATCGCCAGATAGTTGTACCCGTAGTAGGTCTCAGGCGAGATGTAGGGTCCAATGATGGCCATCACTACGATGCACAGGAAGACTGCGCTGCCGACCAGGGCCACTTTGTGCCTCCGGAAGCGGATCCAGACCAAGTGCCACTGCCCGAGCTGCTCAATGGGGACCTCAGTCTCGTCGTCCCGCACAGCCGTCGTCACAGCCCTGGTGTCGAGGACGGAGGAGGAGTCGGATGGGGCTATGGGCACGGGCTCGTCAACCGAGAGACCGGCGGTTGTTTCTTCTTCCGGGTTAATCATATTCCGGGTCCTCGCGCACTTGCCTGTTCATGCAACCGTTAGTGAGCGAACGTTAATCATATCTGATCCTCGGATCGACCCACGCGTAGGTCAGGTCGGCGAGCAGGTTGGCCAACAGGACGGCCAAGGCACTGAGCATCAGGAACGCCTGCAGGAACGCATAGTCACTGTTGGTTATCGATTGGATGAAGTAGTAGCCGAGGCCATTCCAGGAAAAGATGGTCTCGGTTATCACGAACCCGCCGACCAAGGCCGGAAGATACAACGCGATGTTGGTGATGATCGGCAAAACGGCATTCCGGAACGCATGCTTCATGATCACGACCCTCCGCCGCAGCCCCTTGGCTTTAGCCGTCCTGATGTAGTCCTGGTGGATCACGTCGAGCATGGACGCACGCATAAACCTGCTGTCGGCAGCTATTCCGACCACCATCAGGGTGATACAGGGCAAAACAAGATGAGAGGCCAGGTCTCCAAGCACCAGTGGCGGGTTCTGGGCGAGAGCGTGCCACCACGCATTCGACCAGAAAATGGGGATGTTGACCGACTCGATCTTCCCCAGTGGAAAGATCGGCCAGTGGACACCAAAGAGATACAACAGCATGATGCCGAGCCAGAAGGTGGGCATGGAAAGCCCGACATATGAAACGAACGTCAGGCTCGTGTCGAAGAACGAGTACTGACGTAGAGCACCAAGGATACCGAGCGGCAGCGCAATCAGAAGCTGAAAGAAGTAGCTCACCGAGGCGAGAAGTATCGTAGCCGGTAACCTCTCCAGGATCACCTGAGTGATCGGAGTGCCATCGAGCGAATATCCAAGGTTTCCGTGAGCGTACTCGTTGACGAATGCCACGTATTGGGTCACGAGGGGCTCGTCGAGATGAAGACGCAGCCGGCACGCTTTGTACTGTACCTGAGCCTTTGCCCCGCCGCCTTCAAAAGCCGCGCATGGTCCTCCCGGAGTTAGGTGAAGTATGAAGAAGAAGAAGATGGAGAGACCAAACAGAATGATCAGGGCCTGAAGCAGCCGCCGAATAACGTATGTGGTCACTCACAGCCTCCGGGAATCGATGTAACGTAGCTAATCCATTCTACTGTGACGTGAATCACATACACCGTTCGGCAGCGAACATAGCGACACGGTCTCACTCGGTGTGCTCAGCCGGGTCGCACTTGACCGAAGCCAGCGTCCAGGCGGCGCGAGAAAGCAAGACTAACTCGTGTAACGAATTCACTGCACAGGTCTCGCAAACGGCGAAGGGGAGGAAGGCCGAGCCTTCCTCCCCTTCTTCTCGAGATTCGAGATTTAGCTTATCGTACCGTCCACTCGTACGTGTTCCACGTGCCGGCGAACTGGAAGCCAGTAGCCTTGACGTTTCCCACGTGATGGTCGGCGGTCCAGATGTTGGGCCGGACATACAGAGCGGCCCAGTAGGCATTATGCATGAACGCCTTTTCCATCTGAGCGTAGTCGCGGCTTCGAGCACTCGGATTGAGTGCAGCGGCACCGGCTTTCATATACTTGTCGACCGTCTTGTTGCGGATACCGCCAGTGTTGGCGTCCGTGGCCGCGGGCGTACCTCCCGGCGGAATATGTTCGGTCCGGGCGATTTTGTCGCTGCGGATATTGCCGGTCCAGTTATCGGGGTCAGGGCTGGCACCCACGTACGCGAAGAGGCCGATTTCGAAGCGCCCGTGGATCAGCGTTCCGCCAAAGGGCTCTCCCGGAGCTCTCCAGGGGTCAAACAGCTGAGGCACTTCCAGCAGCTGCGCATTGACGCCGATTTTGGACCAATTCTGCTTGAGAACGCCGAACTCGGCTTCACGGGTAGGATTGCCCACCGTGGTGGAGACATATATCGTCAGCCCGTGCTTGTATCCGGCCTTAGCGAGCAGCTTCTTGGCGTCTGTGATGGCGGTCTTGCCGTAGCTGATGTACTTGTTGCGTAATGGGTCCCACGAGCCGTTGATATGCTTGTCGGCATAGAGAGCAGTCGTAACCGGCGTATGGATCAAGGGGACCTCATAGCTGACGAATGCTTTAGCCGTCTTCGGGTGGCCGACCAGGTTCTGCGAGCTTTCGATGAGACCGACATGGTCGATACTCATGCTCAGGGCCAAGCGGACATCTGCGTTCGCCGCGGGGTTCTTCACACCGCTGGGGCCCTTGTCGATATTGACCTTCTTGTTCAACGAGTTGAATTGAAGTATCTCGGGGTTGAACGTGGTGGCCTTGGCAACCTTGTAGGTCTTCGAAGTGAGCTTCCCAAGATCGGCGACGGTGAAGTCGTCCATGACGTCGGTTTGTCCGGCATCGCCGGCGAGGATCATGGCGTCCTTGGTGCCGTACCACACGAAGGTCATCTTCTTGATCTTCGGATGGACGCCCTGCGGAGTGGCATAGTGCTTGTTGAGCGCATACGTGATGCGGTCATTGGTCGTGAACGACGTGATGTGGTACGGGCCCGCCGAAACGTAGCTCGAGCTCTGATAGTTAAACTTCGGATTCTCGAGCAAGTTCGCGATCGAGCTGCACTTACCGTGGTTCAGACAGGCGGCGCGCGTCGAAGCGGATCCGAGCTTGCCCCAGTGGTAGGGGAGGAAGCCGGGGAACGCATTCGGGATGGCAGGAGCGTAGCGTCGCTTCATGTGCCATGTCAGCGTGTAGCCGTGGTTGCTAACCTTCTCGCTGGCGACGTTGTCGCAGCTTCCGGCGCAGGCAGGTCCAGTTGCCGCGTCGCTCTCAACTCTCCAGAGGAACACCTCGTCGTTGAACGTGACGGGCTTGCCGTCAGACCACTTGAGCCCGTGACGCAGGGTCATAGTGATGGTCTTGCCGTTCTTTGAGATGCCGTGTCCGACGGTTGGTACTCTCGTCAGAAAACCGGGAAGGAGGGTGCCCTTAGGATCGAAGTACGGAGCCCAGCCAAAGGGATTGGTCAGATACTCCTGCTCGTCCTGGTTGACGGCGCTGGTCTGCAACGGATTCAGGCCCCCGGTCGGGAACTGCCAGTCAGAGAAGATCACCGTCCGCTGCGCGGCAGCCGGGCGATGCGCACTTTGCGCGCCGGCGTTAGCCGCCGTAAAGCCCACCATGCCGAACACAAACAGGAGACTTGCTGCCGCATTGAGCGGCTTATGCCATTTATGGCTCATCGATATTACTCCTAGAAATTCCGATAGTCGAATTTTGACAGATCGTTCAGTGGTTCTTCGCAACGGAAGCCTACTTTGTGCCCCCCGCTCACACCTCCTTTTGCTAAGTGTCCTCGACGTAAACAGCGTAACACGCTTCTAAAGTGACCAAGCCCACGTTTTGCGGAACAAGGCATACCTTCAGTTACTCAAACGATTGAGATGACTCAAATGCAACAGGTTAAGCTAGAGCTGTATTTTGGTCGGTAGCCGCAACCGTTCCAACTGATGTAGATAGTCAGGCTGCGCCTCGACGTTAACCGACACTACCTCTTAACAACTGATCAATGTGTCCGCTACGTTCAGGCGGCTGGCCACGTCAGACCTGCAGGATTCCTAGAGCGGGCGGGATCCAACGCGGACAAGCACGCTTGATCCGCCGCTCGCCGACACCCGGTTCGAATCGGAACTCGTCCTCAGAGGACTTCCGGTTGAAACAGTCCGTAGACGGTTGCCTACTACGTTTCGGGATACAGGCACGGAGGCGCTCCGCTGGCTGGCCGTCGCGGTGGGCGACTGTGGTGAGACAGACGGCCGCGTGTTGTGGTGCATATAGGCCAGGCCGATAACCAGCAATAGCGCCGCACTCAGCGATCCCGCGGTGGCCGGAACGGATCGGGCGAGCCTTCCTACTAGGGGAAGAAACCCGGTAGGCTCCGCCTCAATCGCGCTCATCAGCCGCCAGGTGACGGAGTACGGGACGTCTCGAGTATGCTGCGCGCCTAATGACAGCTCACCGTTCAGCCGTGCGTATCCTGCGACGATACCTCGGCAATGTACGCATGAATTCAGGTGATCTCCGACGCGCCGGCGATCTTGCTCGTCCAGCTCACCGTCTACAAAGCGCGACAGTGCCAGATTAGTGATGTGATACCTGCCTGTGTCTTTCCCCAATGCAGCCCCCTGCATGTAAGCGGCTCACCCGCTCTCTTCCCTATCAGTGGTAACGAAGCAGGAGACGAAATGTAACACGCTCCCATGTCTCAAACGTCAGTTGACCGGCAGCTCGTCAAATGCGCCGGCACGGAGGCGTAGCAGTGAACAGCGCGCGAGTTGGGGCTCGACGCCTCCCGACTTTACCTAGCGAGTTCGGCTGGGAACGTACTCCGCCAGATCGAGCAGAGCGCGTTGTGCGTCTCCGTTCTCAAAGATCGAGAGGGAGTCGCGAGCCTCAGCCGCCGCTTTAAAGGCGTACTCCCTGGCTTCCTCCAGCGTGCCGGACTCCCGAATGAGCTCAGCGGCAAACTCGGAATCCTCGCCATGCTGCAGCCGCTGGAGCAAGGGTGCGCCGGGCTCCAGACGCCGCACGAATAGCAGCGCCGGTAGCGTGATCGTTCCGTGCCGGAGATCGTTTCCTGCCGGTTTACCAAGGGTCTTCTCGTCAGAGCTAAAGTCAAGGATATCGTCAACTATCTGGAACGCCAGACCGATGTTGTACCCGTAACGTTGAAGCGCCCCGATCCGGGCCTCTGACTGACCGGTAGCGACGGCAGCGCCGCCAGAGCACATGGCAAACAGGCTGGCGGTCTTGGCGCCAATCCGGCCCAGGTATTCGTCGATGCCACCATTCCAGTCATGGGCCGAGGCGTACTGCCGCATCTCGCCGGCACACATGTCCATCACCGTCCGGCTCAGCATATGCATGATACGCACGCTATTCATCCGCGAGGCGAGCTCAGCGGACTTGGCAAAGAGAAAGTCGCCGGTCACTATCGCGGTGTGTCTGTCCCATAGATTGTTCAGGGTGGTCAAACCGCGACGCGTCAGCGCTTCGTCGATCGTGTCGTCGTGGACCAGACTGGCGGTGTGAACGACTTCCAACGACGCAGCCAGCAGCACGAGTCTCTCCAGATCGTAGTCGCCGAGGGCACCAGAGAGCAGGACTATCGCGGGTCTGAGGCGCTTCCCGTTGGTATCGAAAACGTAGCGGAGGGCTTCGGCCAGCATCGGATGCTGACCCTGGGCGGACTCCAGCAACGCTCCCTCGACCGCATCAAGGTCCCCGGCCACCGGCGCAAACAGTGCCTGCGTGTCAGCCACGAGCTCGCCTCAATTCCATCCAAACAACCTGACGGCGTTCTCGGTAGTTCTGGTCGCGACTTCTTCCACGGTCAGCCCTCTCAGTCCCGCGACCGTCCCGGCCACGGCAGTAACATGGCTCGGCTCGTTACGGCTGCCCCTCCACGGCTGTGGCGTGAGGTATGGGGAGTCTGTTTCCAATAGTAGCCGTTCGAGCGGCACGTCCCGCGCCACGGCGCGCAGGTCCTCTGCAGATTTATACGTTACATTGCCGGCAACGGATATATAGAAGCCATGCGCGATCGCCGACTCTGCCATTGCCAGATCTCCGGAAAAACAATGCATAACACCGCGAACGTCGCACGTCTTCAACAGGTTCAGTGTATCCTCATGCGCGTCTCGGTCATGAATTATCACGGGAAGATCGAGCTCGGCGGCCAGGTCCAGCTGGGCCATCATGGCGTGGATCTGCGTTTCTCGGTCCACAGTGTCGCGGTAGTAGTCGAGTCCTATCTCCCCGATCGCGCATACCGCAGCGTCAGTCGCGATGGCGCGGATATCGTCTTCGCTCCCGACCAGAGTGTCCGCCCTCGATGGATGAATACCCACAGCGCACGATACATTAGAGAACTCGTGCGCGATGTCGATCGCGTGCCGGCTGGTGGCGACGTCTGTTCCAACCGTCAAGATTCGGTGCACACCCTCGCCAAGGGCGTTGCGAACGACCGCCCCCCGGTCTGAATCAAAGCGAGGATCGTCCAGGTGCGCATGGCTATCGACGAGCACAGTCCTCTTCCCACGTAGTGTAACCGCCAACCCGCGATTTGCACCTGCAACTTACCGATTGTCGCATGTCTCACAGACGCCGCACGGATTAGGAGCGATCCCCAGACGACTTCAACCAGACTCGGTAGACCTGCCGCCTGGCGACTCCCAAGGAGTCGCTTACGATCTCGACGGCGTCGCGGCCGGTTGCACCAGCTGCGTGAAGGGCGCCCAGCGCTTGGGCGATCTCATGCTCGCTCGGAGCTGACTCGATAGAGTCGGCGGGCGCCACGACGAGCGTCCACTCCCCACGCGGCGGCTCGTCGGCCACCTGATCGATCAGGCTCCTAAGGTCGGTCCTGATTGCCTCCTCGTGAATCTTGGTCAGCTCGCGCGCGGCAACGACCGTCCGATTTCCTAGAACGTCCAACATCGTCCTCAGCGACTTTTCGACACGGTGCGGCGACTCAAACAACACCAGAGAGTACGGCAGACGGGCCACGGTTTGGAAGGTACGAAGCGCGTCCGAGCGCGCCCGCGGTGGAAAGCCGATAAACAGAAACCCTGGGGCCGGAACGGCGGCAAGAGCGACGGCGGCTGTGACGGCGCTGGCTCCGGGCAGCACCTCGACGCCGTTGCCGCCGGCAACAGCCGCTCGGATCAGCTCGAACCCGGGATCGGAGATCGACGGTGTCCCGGCGTCGGAGATCAGTGCCACGTCGCCCGTTTCGAGGGAACGCAGAATTCGTTCAATCCCGGACCGCTTGGAGTGCTGGTGATAGCTGACGACGCGGGACCGGATCTCGAAGTGATCGAGAAGCCTGCGGCTATGGCGCGTGTCTTCGGCCGCGATGAGGTCGACCTCGCGCAGGACTCGGAGAGCCCTCAATGTTATGTCTTCAAGGTTACCAATGGGGGTGGGAACAACGTAGAGCTTGCCGCTCACCCCGGGGGCCACGTCATCGGCCTTCCGCCCATGACGTGAATATGGAGGTGATCGACGGTTTGACCGCCATCGGCTCCCGTGTTCACCACCAACCGGTATCCGTTCGTCTCAAGCCCTTCGGCTTCCGCCACATCGGCGGCCAGGTGGTGCAGCCGGCCGACGAGCCTTTCGTCCTGCCTAACCGCCTCCGCTAGATCGACGAAGTGATCCCGGGGCATGACCAGCACGTGAACAGGGGCCTGAGGATTGACATCGCGAATCGCAATCGCGTCCGAAGTCTCCCGGATCACAGACGCCGGAACCTCGCCGGCGACGATGCGGCAGAACAAACAACCGCTCGCCACTTCTATCTACTCTCCGACGGGCTGGGGGGCTGCGCCAACCTTGGGTGATTCGGGAGCGGACTGAGCCGGAGGTCCAGGCCTGAGAGGCGGCATACGCATCTTGAACAGGTCGGCATTGGTTTTCGGAACTCGCAGCCACAACCAAAATCCTAGTAGAACGGCGGGAATGAACCCGACGAGAAAGATGCTGTGGATCGAGAAGGCCATGCAGTGCTGCAGGAATTGCGTCCACACGGGGCCAAAGAGCCCCTCGTACCAATAGCGGCCCGCCAGGGCTGAGCAGGGATGCGGCGTTGGTCACGCTGCTGAGGCCGGCGCAAGCGTCAAGGCGGCCGATCTGGAGGGCGGTCAGAACAGCGGCGGCTATGGCCGCTGACAGGCTCAACGAGACGTTGCCGAGGCCACCGGCCATGGCTTGATCACGGTCGGACATGCTCGACTGCGCCATCACCAACATGTTGGGGTTGATCATTCCAGCTCCCAGGCCAATCAGAGCGAGGCCTGGAGTAATCGTCCAGCCATCGTACCCGTATTGGATGAACTGGACGTATATCAAACCCAAGATAATTGGGATGACGCCCCACAGGGCCACGTTCCGGAAGCCCCTTCGCTGCCCGACGCGAACGGCGATATTCGCGGTCAGTCCCCACGTAAGCATCATCGGAATCAGGATCAAGCCGGCTCCCTGAGCATCGGTCATCAGGGCTACTTGGGCGTATTCAGGCATGAAGACCAGAATGGACGTCGTAATCCAGATAAGGAACGCGACAGACAGCAGGGCGCCGCCCAGTCCAGGGTGCTTAAGGATCTTGAGCGGCAGGAGAGGGCGAGGGGATCGGCGCTCGAGGTACACGAATGATCCCAGCAATATCACTGCCGAGGCAAGAAGAACACCTTCCTGCCAGGAGGTCCAATCCCAGTTACTGTTGCCCGTCTCCAGGGCAATGAGAAACACGACCAGGCCACCGAACAGCGTCAAGATTCCAGGCGGATCGAGATCCTGCAGCCGCAGCCGGCCATGCACCGCCGGCGGCTTGTACGTATAAAGCAGCAGAGAGATGGCGGCAATGACGACCGGGATGTTGACGAAGAATATGAACCTCCAGCCGACGGTCTGGGCCAGAAAGCCTCCCAATAGCGGTCCCAGAACGCTGGCAACGGCGAATGTGGTCGGGACGATAGCAAAGCCCTGGGCACGGCGCTCTATCGGATAGGTATCGGCAATGATCCCGATCGCCAGCGGAAACGTCGCCCCGCCGAACAAGCCCTGTAGTGCACGGAAGCCGACGAGCTCGAGCATCGATCCAGAGACACCGCAGCCGATGGAGGCGATGAGGAAGCCGGTCATCGCAATGACAAACAGCCGGCGCCGGCTGGTGAGATCGCCCAGGCGACCGTACAGGAGCGTGGTTGCCGTAGCGGAGATGGTGTACGCCGCGAACACCCAGCCATAGAATGCCAAGCCCTGTAACTCGTTGGCGATAGTGGGTAGGGCGCTGGCGACGATAGTCTGGTCAAGGGCGTAGATCAGCACCGCCAGACCGACGGCAATGGTTACCAGCACAACGTTCGATTCGCCGCGAGCTTCTGCCGTCAGCTTTCCGGCGAACCGTTGATAGGTCCGGAGAGCACGCTCGAACCGGTTGTAGGCGATGGGATTCCGTGTCCGCTGATCGATCACGATGGGGCTGAGAGAATCCCACATCGGCTCGACCGGCCAAAGCGAGAAGAGGGTCGATCGGTCGCCGGCAAACCGTGTGGCGATGCCGCCCAGGGCGTCACACAACTGCAGCGCGGTGCCGACGTCGGCACGGGTCTGGGAGTCGGTTTCCGCCAGCTCTTCCGGTGTTAGTGGCCTACCCGACGTAATCAGGTCATAGAGCTCTGGATTTCGATTCCAGAGACCGGCGAGCTGTTCCCATAAATCGCGAACAGCATCGTCGTTCCGTTTCTCGCGGAGCATCCAAAGACCGATGACGACGGCATTGGAAACTATGAATAGCGAGAACGCTATAGAAAATACAACCAAACGCAAGACCTCACGGAGCGGGCTGGCAACCCTCAGAAAATGATAGCAGCCCGAATTTGACCGTTTTCCCTTGGCGGCGGACTATCACAGGTTACGCTATACGGGCTATGTTTAACAGGCACGAGAGTTGCACACGTGAGTTGGTTGCAGCCGCCCGGGGCGCTGTCCTCCGCGGAAGGAGTCAAACGTGAAGTTTGTACTAGGCGTTGTTATAGCAGTCGTGGCGGTCGGCGCCATCATGGCGGCAAAAGCCGGCGGCGTCGGGCCATTCAACAACGGACTGCCAGTATCACTCGCGGCGCCGACGAATCTGGCTCAGGCAAACTCCACCGGAAACAGGATACCCCTGGGAGGCTGGAGCCAGACGCGATCCATTCACTTCTCGGCGCGCACGAGCGCTTCAGCCGCCGGGCTCCGGATCCAGATTCAGGTCGCGCGCAATGGAGCGCAACCCAACGGCAAACCCTCCTATACAGGGAGGGTTAGGGGTAAGTACGGGTCGGTTACAGTGAACAGGATGCCTGATGGAACCTATCGATGGTGGGCGCGGTTTTACAATGGGCACGCGGTCAGCCGCTGGGTCAGGTATTCCGGGGGACAGGCCTTCGGGATCGATTCCACGGCGCCATCGACGCCGTCGATAACGTCGTCAACCAACCCGGTTCAGGGGAAGGTCTATCGGTCAGCGACAGTGTCGTTCGGCTGGTCCTCGACGGACAGCCAATCGGGCATCGCTGGTTACTGGTACCGCTTCGATACCTCGGCCCCCAGCAACATCCAACCGTTCGTCCGCACGCATCTCAATCAGATCACGTTCAAGGGCATTCCGACCGGCACCTATCTGCTGGAGGTGCGGGCGCGAGACCAGGCGGGCAACTGGAGCCCAGCCGCCACCTACACCGTCAAAACGGATACCACTCCCCCCGTCCTCACGCGGGCTTCGTTTTCGACGTACACCTTCAACCCCAACTTCGGCTCGCTGACGACCACCTTCTCCGTCAACCGTCCCTCGAAGGTACGGTTGGGCGTGTACGCGCAGGGAAGCACCTCAGACGTACGTTTGGTGACGTTCAAGACTACGAAGCCGAACCAAACGCTGACATATACCTGGCATGGCCGGGACAATCACAGCCGGCTGGTTCCCTCCGGCAGCTACTCGGTGTACATCCGCACCACCGACTCGTACGGCAACACGTCCCTGAAGGGTTACTCCGGGTTGTATGTGACATACAAGTGGATCAAAGTGTCTCTGTCACAGCAGCGGATGTGGGCATATGACGGAAACAAGCTTTTCCTCACTACCCTGGTGACGACGGGGAACAAGGCGCTGCCCACCCCGACGGGTACGTTCTCCATCATCGCCAAATTCAGCCCATTTACGTTCAGAAGTTCGGCGAAGCCGGGGGCCTGGGATTACTACCCACCATCTCCGGTGCACTACGCGATGATGTTCCAAAACCAGGGGTATTACATCCACGACTCACCCTGGCGATCGGCATATGGTCCCGGGACAAACAGCCAGGTGGGCACGCCCGGCCAGAACTATACGGGAACGCACGGATGCGTCAATACGCCGCTGGCCCCGATGACGCAGCTGTATTCTTGGACGCCGATGGGCACACCGGTCAAGGTGGTCAATTAGGGACCGAGGGACGCCCTCTTTTCCGCCACCGCGAGCACCATGGCACTACCAACAATGGCCGCGGTCTCGGCGCGAAGCGTGCGCCGCCCGAGGGTTATCGGGCGTACGTGGGCGGTAGCCGCCAGGTCTAGCTCGCTGGAAGTAAAGCCTCCCTCGGGTCCCACGAAGAGTCCAATGTTGCAGGCTTTTCCGTCATGTTCGTCGATCGCGATTGGCGACAGGGCTATTGATCCACGGTCGGATGGAGCGGCCAGGATCAGCTTGGTCCCATGACCGTGGGACAGCACGTCCTTGAATGCCGCTGGTTCCTCGATCACAGGGATGCGACCCCGCCCGCACTGCTCGGCCGCCTCTCTGACGATATCGATCAATCGATCGGACTTTTCGTGACTCACCCGGTCGACAATTGACCGGTTGCAGACAACCGGAGTAAACGAAGCAACCCCAATCTCGGTGCATTTCTGTAGAACCAGCTCCATCTTCTTTCCCTTGAGGAGTGCCTGATAGAGGTGCAGACGAATCTGCGGCTCGGCCTCATTCAGGTGACTCGACGCGATGGTACCTCGCAAGACGGGCCGAGTAGCGGATATCACGACCACATGCTCCATTCCGGTACCGTCGAGTACGATCACCCGCGACCCTTGTCCAAGCCGGAAGACCCGGAGAATTTGGTGAGCTGTTCGCTCGGGGAAGACAACATCTACTCCTTGGAAACTCGCTAACGGCACAAAGAAACGCTGGAGCGAACGCTCACTCAGCCCGAGTCTCGGCGCCATTTCACCCATGGCGCGCCAGGCGCAGCTCCTCGCACAGCCAATCACCGGTGCGCGCAACCTTCACCACCTCCAGGCCCGCGCGCTCGAACGCATCGTTTACCCCTGCGACGTGCTGCTCGATCACGCCGCTGATAAAGACCCGACTCGTTTGATTCAGCAAGGGTTTGAAGGCCGGGGCGATGTCTGTGAGCACGCTCGACACGATGTTCGCCAGAACGACATCATATGTCCCTATTCCCCTCTCGATCGACCCTTGAGATATGTTTATCCGGCCGGCAACACCATTCATCGCAGCGTTCTCGCCGGCAACGCGGCACGCGATCGCGTCGACATCCACGGCCGTAATCGACGCCGCCCCTAGTAAAGCCGCTCCAATTGAGAGAATGCCCGAGCCGGTACCAATATCGAAGACTGTCAAGTTGCTCGCCTCCCGAACCCCGGGGGTCTCGGGCGGATCAAGCGATTCTGGGCGGCCCTCGGGAGCCCCATGCTCCCCTGGACTCCAACTCAGGGCATCCTCGAGGGCTTCGAGCATCATGCGGGTGGTCGGATGAAGACCAGTTCCAAAGGCCATTCCTGGGTCCAGCTCGATCACCAGGTCTCGCTGCGCCTTAGCATAGTTGTGCCACGACGGCTTGACCACGAATCTGCGGCCGATGCGGATCGGATGGAAGTGCTGCTTCCAGGCGCTCGCCCAATCCTCTTCCTCCACGATCTTGCTCGTGGGGCCGGTCATCGGGGCTAGATCAAAGGCGGAAAGATGCCACAGGCCCTCGCGAATGCGCCGCTCGCGAACTGCGGCGTCTGCGTCGAGTGGTATGTAGGCCACGACACGAACGGTATCCTGGCGATGGGCTATGCCCTCGTCATCACCGGGAGTCACCAGCGTTTCGAGGGCGACGCCGGTAACGTCGTTGGCGCGGAAGACCTCGGATATCGCATCGGCTGCCTCGACCGACGCCATTAGGCTCAGCTCCAGCCAGCGGCCGGTAGAGGGCGGGTTCTTGGGCATGATGTTCGAGCTATCAGTCATCCACGTCTTTACCGACGCCACGGAGCCTAAGCGAGGGCTTTCTGGGCAGAAAGACGCAGCCTCTCCCTCAGCCGCCGAAGGCTTGCTTAACTTTGTCGAAGAAGCCTTTGTCTTCGTGTTGCTCTGAAGATAGACTTTCCGCGAGAGAACGGAAGAGTTCCTTTTGCTCGTGGTTCAGGCGTGTTGGGATCATGACCCGAGTCACGACGTACATATCGCCGCGGCCGGAGCCTCTGAGGTAGGGTACGCCACGTCCGCGGAGGCGTATCGTGTGACCAGACTGAGTGCCGGCGGGTATCCTCGTCTCCTCAGACCCATCGAGCGTGGGAACGGTGACTTCGTCTCCGAGGGCAGCCTGGGAAACAGTGATAGGGAGCTCGTAATGGATATCGAATCCCTCACGCTCGAAGAGCGGATGCTCCGTCACTTCCAGCACCACGTAGAGGTCACCCATCGGGCCTCCTCTCGGGCCGGCTTCGCCCTCTGCCGTCAGCCGGATCTGCTGCCCATTGTCCACTCCAGGCGGAATCTTCACGGTCACATGCCTGGTTTTACGCTCGCGGCCCTGGCCATTGCACTTGTGGCACGTCTCTCCGGCGATCCGGCCCTCACCCTGGCACCGATCGCACATAACGACGTTGACAAACTGGCCGAAAACCGATTGCTGTACACGACGTATCTCGCCCGATCCATGGCAGGTCGGACAGGTAGTCTGGCCCGAATCAGGTTCGGCGCCGGTTCCCTCGCAGCGGCTACACGCACGCCACGTCGGTACTTCGAGGACTTTCTCGGCGCCGAAGACCGCCTCTTCGAACGAAATGCGAAGATCGTAGCGTAGGTCGGAGCCGCGCTGAGGGCCCCGAGAAGACCGGCGACCACCGGCCCCGAAGAACTGCTCAAAGATGTCGGCGAACCCGTCGAATCCATACGACTGATAGCCGCCGTTGACGCCGGCATGTCCGAACTGGTCGTAGGCGGAGCGCTTCGTCTGGTCGCTGAGAACCTCATAGGCCTCGTTGATCTCTTTAAACTGCATCTCGGCGCCGTCATCCTTGTTGACGTCGGGATGAAACTGCCGGGCTCGGGCGCGGAAAGCGCGCTTTATCTCCACCTCGGTCGCGGACCTGGAAACGCCCAGGACTTCGTAATAGTCGCGCTTAGCTGCCATCGGAAGGTCTACCATCCTGTTCCGTGGCCTCGGCCGGCGGCGTTTCATCCGGGACAATCGGATCGGATTCGCTCTCCGTCTTGGCCTCCTCGACCGCCTTCGACACCTTCGCCAGCGTTGGCCGGATGACCCGTCCGTGCATCATGTACCCGCGCTGCATCTCGCCTATCACGGTTCCAGGAGCAACGTCAGCCGACTCTTCCTCCACAATTGCTTCATGGAATGAGGGGTTGAACGGCGTGCCGGCCGCCTCGATCGTTTGCAGTCCTTCTCGCTCCAGGAGCGCCCGCAAATGTCGCTCAATCAGCGCAATACCCTGGAGCCACGTGAACTGCTCGAGCTCATGCGGAATAGCCGAGAGCGCACGCTCAAAGTTGTCTAAGACAGGAAGGAGCTCGCTTACCAACACCATGTTGGCAAACTTCGTCATCTCCTCACGTTCTGACTCCGAGCGCTTGCGGTAGTTGGAGAGGTCCGCCATAGAGCGCTGGAGCCGGTCGTGAAGCTCGTCGGCCCGAGTCTTCTCTTTCTCGAGCTGGGCTTGCAGATCCGGGCTCTCGGCAGGCTGAGCTACCTCAGGAGGAGGCTGCGGAGCGCCTGCTCGTTTCGACCACCGACGTTCGAACCGAGGCTCCTCGGCTTCAGACGCGCGCGCGCCGCCGTTTTCGACAGACCCGGTTTCCGTGACCTGCCGGTCATTGGCACGAGCGTCGTCACCCGGCGCTATTGGGGTTGTTGTCGCCTGTGACCCACCATCGCCGGCTTCAGGCGCCGCCGGCTCGCGAGTCGGATCATCTGTCATATTTCTCTTCCATTTCTACGTTTGAGCTTCGATACCAAGACATACGTCCCCACTCGAGGTTATCGCCCAAAGACCAGGTCGGTCATCAGTTCAGTCATGTACCGGACGAGGGAAATGGCCCTCCCGTACTCCATACGAGTCGGTCCCAGGACGCCCAACATGCCGCTGCCTTCGGTCACGCCACCGTAGCGGCCGACCACGATGCTGTAGTCCTCGAGATCACTCAATGGTGCCTCGCCTCCGATCACCACCTGCACGCCCTCTTCCATGGCCATCATGGAGAGGAGGTCCTCCATCGCAATCCCCTGCTGAAGGAAGTCCACAACCCGCCGAAGGCGCTCGCCACCGGCAAGGTTCGGATAGGTCGCGCCCGAGAAGTCGGGGCGGCTGAGCATCTCACCGAGTCCTTCATGGTACACCTGCATCCGTTTCTCGCCGGCCCGACGTAACAGACGAGCAATGGTGTCCGAGTACAGACGAATTCCCTCGGGAAGCGTCCAAATTCGCTGCTCGATCTCGTAGCCGGAGCGACTTCCACTCAGACAGGCGTTGAGGGCATCAGCGTGAGACCGCAGCTGGTCTTGAGACACCGACTCCTCAGTCGACACCATCTCCTGGAGTACGGTTCCGTCAGCAAGCACCACAATCACCAGAACCGAATGAGGCTGTGACTCGATGAGCTCGATGTGTTTGAGACGCACTTCGTCGGGACGTGGCCGTGTTATCAACGCGACGTTGTGGGCACGATGCGCGATCACGGCGGCGGCGAGCTTCATCCACTCATCAAGCTCGGTATGGGCCTGGTAGAACTGGTGCCGAATGGTCACCTGATCCTCATCAGAGAGTTGCGAAGCGGGAAGCAGATGCTCGATGTAATAGCGATAACCCAGGGTGGTCGGGACCCTTCCACCGGACGTATGAAGCTGCAGCAGGAGTCCTTGGTCTTCAAGGGCTGCGACCTCGTTGCGAATGGTGGCGCCGCTCACATTGAGGCCGGAGCGCTGAAGAACAGTCGCAGAGCCCGCCGGACGGCCCGCGCTGATGTACTCTTCGACCACGGCCCGAATGATCTGCTCTTGACGATCGGATAATCTCATGGTTTCTTGCCCATTATTATGCGAGTTAGCACTCTCCCTGGGAGAGTGCTAACCAACATGATGATAGCAGTTTGGACGTCTAAAGGCAATGTTAGCCAATGCTACGGGCTGCCGGAAGGCGGGACAATATAATGCCACGTGGGAGCATTGCGAACTACTGAGCTTGACGCTTTGACCCAGCGAGAGCGGGTCGACCTCTCCGTCGTGGTGCCGGTCCTCGACGAGGAAGGGAGCTTGAGCGAGCTGCACCGACAGATAGGTGCGGCAGTCGAGCCCCTCAGCTTGCACTATGAGATCGTCTTCGTTGACGACGGCAGCCGCGACGGCACCTACGAACGGCTAGAGGAGCTCTTCGCGACCGATCCTCACGTGCGCGTCATCTCGTTTCGCCGGAACTTTGGGAAGACCGCCGCGCTGGTGGCCGGGTTTCGGGAATCACGGGGAGACGTGATCGTCACCCTTGATGGCGACCTACAAGACGATCCGATGGAAATCCCCCGCTTTCTGGCAATGATCGCCGACGGTCACGACCTGGTCGTGGGATGGAAGCGAGAACGACACGATCCTCTTGGGAAACGGCTTCCGTCGAAGGTGTTCAACTCAGTCGTAAGAGGGTCCAGTGGTATCCCGCTACACGACTTCAACTGTGGGTTCAAGGCGTACCGGCGGGAGGTCCTGGACGATCTGCGGCTCTATGGAGACATGCATCGCTTCATTCCGGTCCTGGCCGCATGGAAGGGTTACCGTGTCGGGGAGCTGACGGTGCTGCATCACGAAAGACAGTTCGGGCAGTCAAAGTTCGGTGTGGGACGGATGCTGTCGGGCCTCGTCGACTTCATCCGCGTTCTGTTCCTTACCAGATATCTGCAGCAGCCCCTGGCTCTGTTCGGGACTGCCGGGTTAGTGCTGCTGTTGCTCGGACTGATCGGAGGCATATACCTGGCCGTCCTGAAGATTCTGGGGCAATCCATCGGACTCAGCCATCTTCCTCTGCTCCTGCTCACGGTTCTATTGATACTTTTCGGGGCAATGCTCCTGGCAATCGGCCTTATCGGAGAAATGGTTAGGCACTTCTATTACCGTGCCGTGGACGAGTACAGTGTCCGGAAGCAGCTCGACCACTGACGTCCGACCCAGTTACTCCTCAAAAGCCGAACGGGCATTTTGGACAAATAGATACATACGCTCCGGGTCTTTGACCCCCGGCGCAGACTCAATTCCACTCGAGACGTCGACAGCCGCTGCACCCGACAGTGCGATAGCCTGGGCAACGTTGCTCGGCGTGAGCCCACCGGCCAGCACCACCGGCATTTGAATCCCCTCGATAACATCCACGATGCGCGACCAGTCGAGCGGGAGCCCCGTCCCTCCCGGGAGAGCTTCGTGCTGAGCGTCGAGCACGACCCTGTCGATTCCGGCGCTCCGATAGGCGCCTGTCAACGCGATCAGGGCTTGGCGTTCCAAAGGCGGGTCTTGTCCTTCGGGGGAGCCTCCAGCGGGGACATGCATGACCTTCCACAGCTCAACATCCCATGCAATCGACTTGAGCATCCCGACGTCTTCGATCGACTCGTGACCCGATAGCTGGATTGCCCAAGGACTGACCGCGTCGATTACGGAGCGCAGCGCGTCTTTGTCCGGATCGACCAGAAGAGCGACCACCGGCAGCTTCGACCCGGCCGCCAGGGCCGCCGCGGTCTCGAGATCGAGCGAGCGAGGACTTGCGGGAAAGTCTATCACCAGTCCAACGGCATCGGCGCCGGCATCCGCGGCGGCCTGAACGTCTGCGGCCGTCACCATACCACAGAGCTTCACGAATCCCATAAACAACACACCCTTGCCAACTATACTTCGGTAGAGGCAATTACAGGCATGAACCCCTTTAAAGAGCTACGAACTCGCTGGATGTACTGGCGCTATCGCAACATCACCCTGCGCCGCCAGCGTTGGAACGCACGTCGAGCCGCGAGCCGATCGCCGCGAACTACCTTCGGAGGCGGAACCACCTTTCGAGGCACCAGATCGAATCCCTGGCCGTCGTCGCGCCGAGCGTCTCGGACATGGATCCTGCTCATTGTGGTGTCCATAGCGATAGCCGTTGTCCAGTACTATTCCCAGAACCAAAACATCACGTTTCTGACCGACATCGGCATTCTGGTGCTGGCTTACGTCGTCTGGCTACAAGTCCTTAGCAAAAACCCATAGCGACGCGTCGGTAGCCGCAACAGTTGCCCCGGCGCGCCGCCACTCTGCGGTAAGCGGCCGGGTACGCCTTCCGTGGGAGGGATGAACGTGTCGAGCTAGCTGCTCTCGGAGTCGCCGTCCGCCTGTCCAGCCTCGGCCTGGGCTTCAGCAGACGGGGCAGCTTCCGCACCCTCCTCAGCTTCTTCGACCACTGCTTCTTCTTCCCGAGCCTGCGGCGCTGCGATAAGGACGACTACTTCCTCCGGATCGGTCTTTATCTCACACTTCGAGCGATCTACCTGGAGGTCGCCGACATGAATGGCGTCACCCACAGCGGCCAGCGATGAAACGTCGACCTCGATATCGTGGGGAAGGTCAGTGGGCAGGCATTCGAGCTCCACGGAATCCAGTACGGAAAGGACCATGAGGCCCTCGCGCAGGGCAGGCGCTTCCCCCACCACATGGATCGGGATGTGTGCCGTGAGCTTCTCTTTCAGATTGGCCTGATAGAACTCGACGTGAATCGCGACATTCCTTCTGGGATCGATCTGTGTGCTATGGACCAGCACCGGCCTGGGTCTCTTGCCATCGACGACGAGATCGATCAGCTGGTTGTCACCGGCCGCCGTATAGGCGGTGCGAAACATCCGAGCATCCACCTCGATCGATTCAGGTACGACCTCGTGTCCGTACACGGTTGCCGGCAAATTTCCCATGCGGCGGATTTGCTTTACTTTTTTGCCGAGGACCGTTCGATGACGGGCCTCAAGCTTAATTCGGTCTGCCATGGTTCTCCTCGTATGCGGCACGCCTTCAGCTCGGCGCAACCATTAAGCGTATCAGGAGTGATGAATGCTCGGTCGGTGCCTGCCGGACCTCGATGTAAACACCGTCAGAAAATATAACCGGCGATCGGTGCCTGTTCCCGGATTCTCGGTCGGTGGGGACGCCTGAGAGGCTAGCCGATGAAAGTACTAATGGCGTTCCAATGTCCGCGCCGTAGATTCAATGCAGGTACCTGGCACCGTTAATGCATCCAGAGCCGCCAATACAGATTTTTCGCAAGGCGTTCGTCGCCTTCTTATTCGAGAGGTCCCACGATGACGTACACACTGACAGTTCTAGATCGGGGAAGACCGATAGCTAAACACACGCAACTTACCTATGACGAGGGTAAGGAAATTGTAGCAGCCTACCGAGCTATAGGATGGCCCGAGGAAAAGGTCGTATTGCACGCTGACGAGCCAATCCGGGATATACCACGGGCCGCCGCTTAGACAGAACTCCCTCCCCCCAAAAGCCGACCCGGAGGAGCCCGTCTTCCGGGTCGCTTTTTTTGGCCAGCGGTGAAGTCTGAATAGAGCCAAGTTACCTGGCATAATGGATCATGGTTTCAGTCGCCGCCGGTGGGGCGTGGCCAAGCGGTAAGGCAGCGGACTTTGGATCCGCCATTCGAAGGTTCGAATCCTTCCGCCCCAGCCACACCGATTCGGGTGTGGGTTTCTAGCAGCTTTCGGTCAATTCTCCGCCCTGGCATGTGAGAGACGATGTACCGCCACTCAACTTCCGGCTCAGGTTCCCGAATGCGAGGTAGCCGCGTTCACTGATACCTCGGCTCCTCGCCACCGCTCATCTGCCGTTGCGGACGCTTCGACCGCCGCTCTTGTCCTCGCGGCCGGCCAAGGCACCCGCATGCAATCGGAGCGTCCCAAAGTTCTACAGCCGCTCGGCGGATCGACGCTCATCGATCACGTTCTTCAGACTCTCGACGAGCTCGGATTTGGACAGATGGGAGTGCCTCCTCCGATTGTCGTGGTCGGCTATCGGGCAGGTGAAGTCGAGAGAGTTGTGGGCGACCGCGGAATATGCATCGTTCAGACGCAGCAACAGGGGACCGGTGACGCTGCCGCGGTTGGCCTGCGCGACGTGGGGCGTGGAGTAGATAGAGTTCTGCTCATCCATGGAGATGAGCCTCTGATTGACGCCTCGACATACGAGGAGATGCTAAGCATACAACGCTCTAGCCGGGCCGCGATTGTGCTTCTCACAGGTGAGGTGCAGATAACCCATGGCCTGGGCCGAGTGGTGAGAGGCGCCGACGGGCGGATCGTCGACCTCGTCCAAGAGAAGGAACTGACGCAAGAGCAGCGGCGCAGCCGGGAAATCAACTTCGGGGCGTACGTGTTTGACCGAATGTTCATGGAGCGCGCCTTGCCGCTCCTAGCCGTGCACCCGGGTGGGGAGTTTTACTTGACTGACCTCGTCCGGATAGCCGTCGACGAAGGGCTGCAAGTGACCAACGTGGTGGCTCCTCATCCGGATGAACAGATGGGGGTTAACGACAAAGAGCAGCTGGAGAGGGCCGAGGCATATCTGGTATGGCGGGATAGCGCAGGAAGGGCCGAATCAGCAGGACGGGGAAGGTAGGAGGGAAGTGTTGTCGCGGGAGCTGAAGATCTTTAGCGGGACGGCGAACATTCCACTGGCTGAGAGAATATGCACAATTCTCGAGGAGCCGTTGGCTCAGGCCAAGATAGGAGAGTTTAAGAACGGGGAGACGCGCGTCCGTATTGAGGAGCATGTTCGGGGACGAGACGTCTTCGTGATCCAGCCCACTTCGGCTCCCTCTGATCATCACATCATGGAGCTCCTGCTTATGATCGATGCTCTGAAGCGAGCGTCGGCCGGCCGGATTACCGCCGTGATTCCCTATTACGCATACGCCAAGCAAGAGAAGAAGACCATGGGCCGTGAGCCGATTTCGGCTAAGCTCGTGGCCAATATCATCTCGATAGCCGGGGCGGACCGGATACTGGCGGTCGATTTGCACGCGCCCGCGATTCAGGGGTTCTTCGACATTCCGGTCGACAACCTCACGGCTATCCCACTCCTCGCGGATCACCTCGATGAGCAGAGTTACGAGAACGTCGTGGTGGTCTCACCGGACACGGGAGGCGTGGCCCGTGCCAACGACTTTCGGACCAGAGTTGGAGCCAGTCTCGCGATAATCTCTAAGCACCGACCCGCTCCGGACGAAACCGAAGTCATCGACATGGTCGGCAGTGTTGAGGGCAAGGTCGCGGTGATCGTCGACGACATGATCTCTACAGGCGGAACTCTCAGGGAGGCCGCCGAGCTGCTCCACGAGCGGGGCGCGAAGGAGATCTACGTGTATGCCACTCATCCCGCCTTGGCGAGAGAAGCTCCCAGCGTTATCGGCGAGAGCCGAATCAAGCGAGTCACAGTCACCGATACCATCCCCGTCAACATTCGAATCGACGGTCTTCTCGCCGAGTCCGTGGCGTCTGATGGATTTGGTGAGCAACGCCTTGGTCCGATTCGCGACAGCAAATTCCAGGTTCTGACCATCGCCCCGCTACTTGCTACCGCCATCCGGCGGATTCACGAGGACAGCTCCGTCAGCGCACTGTTCAAGCAGGCGCGTTTTCGCCAGGCAGAGCTGATACCGAGCTAGTGGATTCCGCCAGCTGGATCGAGCTTGCGATCCTGGTCGTGTGTCTCTTCCTGGCGGCCTTCGCATCAGCGGCGGAAACGGCTCTGACGGCTCTGGGACGATTGACCGCCAGATCGATGGAGGACCGAAACACTCCGGCCGGCCAGGCGGTTGCGTACCTAAGGCACGACCCCAGCCTGTTTCTCTCGACGATTCTCATCATCAACTCGGCTGCGTTGATCATCGCGTCCAGCGTCGGGACCCTGCTCCTGACCCATAACCTGCCTTCGCCCTGGGGAGAAATCGCGGCCACCGTTGGCATATCGATCCTCGTGCTGGTGTTCGCCGAGCTTACGCCAAAGAACATCGCAGTGAGGCGGCCAGAACGGATGGCTCTGTTCCTGGCGAGACCCGTTCGCCTGGCTTCGATCGTCCTGCGGCCGGTGATAGTGGTCCTGGGCGGAACGGTTGCCGCGATCATGAAGGTCTTGGGGCAGGGCGGATACAACAAGCCGATGCCGGTGATTACCGAAGAAGAGCTGCGCGAGATCGTCAGTGTGAGCGAGGCGGAGGGTGTGCTCGAAGAAGAGGAGCACGACATGATCCGAGGTATCTTCGAGTTCGGCGAAACGACGGTTGGCGAGGTCAAAGTGCCCCGCGTCGATGTGGTCGCCCTTCCAGTCACCACTCCCTTGATGGAAGCACTGGACGTCATTCTCCAACAGGGCCACTCGCGGATTCCGGTGTTTGACGAGAGCATCGACAACATCGTCGGCATACTCTACGACAAAGATGTCCTCAAGTACATTCGCTCCAATCAACAAGATGTCGGCCTTCGAGACGTGGTGCGACCGGCCCTCTATACGCCTGAATCCAAACGAGTAGACGAGCTGTTCCGCGAGCTCCAGACCAAGAAAGTTCACATCGCCATCGTGCTGGACGAGTACGGCGGGACCGACGGCATCGTCACGCTCGAAGATCTGCTCGAAGAGATCGTAGGCGAGATTCAGGACGAAACCGACCGCGAACAACCCTTGTTCGAGAAGATCGACGAAGGCGTCTACGAGGTCAGCGCCATGATCGACATGGATCAGCTCAACGAGGAGCTCGATCTTCATCTTCCCGAAAACGGCGTCGAAACGCTCGGCGGCTTTGTCTACGAGCAGATCGGAGAGGTACCGTCGGTTGGGGCGGTGGTAAACGCAGACGGAGTGACCATTGAAGTAACCGCGGTAGAGGGCCGTCGCATCAGGACGCTGCGTATCTGCAAGAAATTGGCAGCAGAGTCAAACGGCGACACTCCCGTCTAGCAGTGCAGTCCAGGTTCAATCAGAGCTTTAGGAGACGGTTAGCCCGCTTGCGCTTCGGCCACACCACTGACGTGCAATGAGAGATGGTCACCAACCATAAGCCCCGCCGCGCGGCACGTGCCCGCGGGAAGCTCAATGACGCGACGGCTGTGTCGCACTACTTTTGAGACACGCCACGGTTTCATCGCATCTACCATATGCAGCACGTTCCAATCTCTATCGAGAAAGACAGCATCCATGTCGAACCGCATGAAAAACGTGTGGATGCCGTTGGAAGGCTCGAGTACCAGCGCCTCCCCAGGCGCCATCTGCTTGCGCCCCATGAGTCCGAGGAATCGAGACCAGAGGGTACCGGCGACTACAACTGACTCTGCCAGTGCAATCTTGTGCGTGTCATCGTAGAGCCTCCTCACCGTCATTTAGGTCCCTCCAAACCTTTTGATATCCCCACATCGAGTGGATCGATCACCAAAGCAAGCACTCGGATCACGCAAACGGTCATCGATTCGCCTGGACGTCGACCTGGTGGTCTGCTTTGAAATCGAGCGACGTTAAAGCACTGTGGGGCTCAGCTCGTACAGCGGCAATCCCATCTCGGACCTCGAGGGACCGTTGGTGCGAAATCGCCAGCATCCCAGCCATCAGCGGACTTCGTGTCGACTGCCAGCGGAATCGATCGGCTGACGTTGTGCCCATCGCTACGCGCCGCACCCTGTGACGACATCTTTGGTCCAGAGGCATTACTTGATACCGTTCATCAGTGCGGGCAGAGCCGGCCCAAGGATGATTATCAGGAGGGGAGGAAACAACAGACCCACCAGAGGAAACATCATCTTCACCGGGGCTTTGCGGGCTCGCTCTTCCGCCCTCTGGCGGCGGCGCACTCGCATGGCTGCCGACTGTGTCTTCAGGACATTGGCCACGCCGGCGCCAAGCTGATCGGCTTGAATCAACGCGTTGACAAACGCATTCAAGTCGTCCACGCCCGTGCGCTCGATCAGATTGCGAAGGGCGTCGCGACGCCTCTTACCCATGCGAATCTCCGCGGCTACACGGTCGAACTCTTCCGTGAGCTCATTCGACATCTTGGCCGAGAGGCGTCCCATGGCAGCGTCGAACCCGAGTCCAGCCTGCACGGATATCGATAGCATATCCACGGCATCGGGCAACACTTTGAGGATGGCCTTCTGCCGGCTCTTGACCTTCCGCGAGAGAAGCATCCCGGGCAAGACGTATCCCAGGACCGCTCCGCCGATTATGAACATGATCATCAACCCGAGAGAGACGTGGAGGAGAAGGGCAAACAAGAACCCGAGGGCCGCGAGAGCAATTGCGGCCAGGCCCTTCCATCCAAGCATGTCTTCGACGTTCATACCCCGAGGACTGCCCGCCATCAACAACTGCTTCTCTATGCGCTCCAGCGTGGCACGGCCCTGCCACTGGGAGATCAGCCGCGACAACCGGGTAACGGCCGGCTTGAGAACGCGGTCTCTCGGGGGCGCCGCCATCTCCACCTGTTGTAAGGTGGCCGGCTGACCGGTGAACTGCTGGATTCGCATCGAGACCTGATCCGGAGTCTCGCCGATCGCCAAACCCGCGAACACCAGGACGATTCCGGCACCCGCAACCAACGTGAGCAATAGGGCAAGCATCATTAGACTTCCACCTCGGCAACGCGCTTTGTCACAAAGAAACCGATTACGAGTAGTGTCCCAGCGATCGCTGAGAGGAAGTAACCGAACGTCGTCGTCCACAAAGCCGAGACGTACGGTCGATCCAGAAAGAACATCGCCAGGCCGACGAGGAGCGGGAGGCCGGTGATGACGTAGGCTGAAATCCGCCCCTGCGCAGTAAGCGTTCGAACCTCGCCGTACAGCTCCTGTCGCTCACGGATCGTCGCACCGATCGTATCGAGAATCTCGGCCAGATTTCCACCAACTTCTCGCTGAACGTTCATAGCAATAACCATCAGCTCCAGGTCGGTGCTCTTGATGCGCCTGAGCAGATGATTCAGAGCCTCTTCTATTGGAATGCCAACGCCAACTTCCATCGTTACTCTGTGGAACTCGTCAGAAAGAGGCAATGGCATTTCGCGGCTGACCATTTCGAGCGTCTGCATCATGCTGTACCCGGCCCGCAGACCGCTCGCCATCATCATGACGCCGTCCCCGAGCTGCCCCAGGAACTTTCGCTCACGCTGCTTGCAGCGCCGTTTCAGCCAGAAGCGGGTCGCGAAGAACACGACGACGGCCAGACCAAGGGCCGGTAGGATACCCCAGAGCAAGTAGCCGGTCACGGCCGCCACGCCCATTCCCGCTATGCGCATGACCGTGTACTCGCCTGGAGTCAGCTGGAGATCGGCTCGGTATAGGTCCTCACGGAGGCGGTCGGCGAAGGACTGACGGTCGACAAACTTGTTGATAGCGATCGTGACACTCGACCCCTTCTTGGTCACGTGCTCTCGTAGCTCATCTGAGTTCATTCCAGCGTAGCGACCAAGCCGCTGCTCCACGACATTTACAGCCGCGGCGACGTGGCTGTAAAGGCCATAGAAGATCAGCGCGAAACCGGCGCCGGCCAGAACGGTTACGAGCAGAATTGTCATGATGTTATTCCGAAACGATGAATTTTCTTTGTGACGGCTAGAGCTCCGGGCCTTAGCCCAGCTGGCTTCGCCTCAACACTGAGAGTTGGTTTTATATCAAAGAACCTGAGACTGTATAGTGACTTCCAAAGACACCCGTCGGTAAGGGAATGCCCAAAGCAGCAAACCGATCGACGAACTTCGGCCGGATACCTGTGGGCCGGAGGTCGCCGACAACCTTGCCGTCCTCGATTCCCGTTTGAACGAACTCGAAGATGTCTTGCATGGTTATGACGTCGCCCTCCATCCCCTGAATCTCGCTGATGTGGGTGATGCGGCGCGTGCCGTCCTGCATTCGGGCAACCTGAACCACAAGATCAACGGCTTTGGCGATCTGATCCCGGACGGCTTTCAGTGGGAGGTCCATTCCGGCCATCAGGACCATGGTCTCGAGCCGGGATAGCACGTCGCGAGGGCTATTCGCGTGAGCGGTCGTCAACGATCCGTCATGACCGGTGTTCATGGCCGAGAGCATGTCCAGAGCCTCGCCACGACGAACCTCGCCGACGACGATGCGATCGGGCCGCATTCGGAGAGCGTTGGCAACGAGGTCACGAATGGTTACCTGCCCTTTACCCTCTATATTCGCTGGGCGTGCTTCAAGAACCACCAGATGATCCTGGTTGAGCTGCAGCTCGGCGGCATCTTCGATAGTGACGATCCGATCCGTAGTGGGAATGAAGCTGGACAACACGTTAAGAAGGGTCGTCTTACCGGATCCGGTACCGCCGGACACGATCATGTTCAGGCGCGCCAGCACACATGCCTTTAGGAACTCGGCCATCATTTCAGTCATCGAACCGGTCCGAATCAAATCTTGGACCGTCAATGGTGCCCGAGAGAACTTTCGGATGGTCACCACCGGCCCGACCAGAGAGATCGGCGGGATGACCGCGTTGACACGGGATCCGTCGGGCAGCCGGGCGTCCACATATGGCGATGACTCGTCAATGCGACGGCCGAGTGGGGAGACGATGCGATCGATCACCCGCATTACGTGGTCGGAGTCGTCGAACGTTATCTCGGTGGGGTAGAGTTTACCGGCACGCTCAACGTAGACATGCTCGGGCCCATTCACCATAATTTCACTGATGTTGTCATCGTCGAGGAGCGCTTGAATGGGACCGAATCCCAGGGCGTCAGCTGCGATCGCGTCGAGGAGGCGGGCACGATCCGCTCGTGTTGCCTGGAGATTTTCCTCCAGTAGCACAGAGTCAACCAGCTGCTCGATGAACCGCTTGATGGCCTCGGGCGAGGTCAGGGAGCGGTCACGATTCGTCTCCTCAGCCAGGAGCGACTGCACCTTGGACTTAACCGAAAGGAAGGGATCGACGTATTGAGCACGTTTGATCTGGCTGAGTGTTCGTGATTCAGCTACCGGAGCGGTCCCGGGAGCTGCTCGACTCGCGCTAGGATCGGGCCGGTAGATCTCGGCCTCATGTGGCTTTGAAGGTGGAAGGCTCGGCGAGGATGCCGCCGGCCCTCCTCCATTCGCTTGGACCTCAGAATCTCTATCGTTGGGTGGCTGTTTCTGTGGCTCAGCCTGCCCGATGCGCGTCAGAAGTGACATGCTTCGCCCCTAGTACGGCATCTTGTACAGCAGTTTCGAGGATGATTTAGTGAAGTACCAGTTTGCCGTGACCGGGACTGTATGGAATGTTCCGTGATCGTGCGCCGATCGCAGAACCACGCTGGTTGACCAGCTGCCCGAGAAGTCTTTCAGATGCTGCAGCACCAAGGCTTGCTGGTGACTGAGCTCGACCGTGAGGAGTCCCTGGCTCGATGAACCAGCCGACGTTGATGCCCCGGGAGTCGTAGTCGGTGTAATTGCTCCATTCGATGGGCCGTTGAGCAGCACCTTGACGTTCTGCATCGTGTACTGCGTCTGTAGGGGCGCGCTCTTTGACACGTGCTCGCCGGTCGTGCTCGATCCTCCACCCAACCAGCTCGAGATGATGTCGATGTAATCGCCCGGCTGTATCGCACCCGCAGACCCGTCTACCGGGGAAACCTGCAGTGACACCGCAACATCTCCCTTCTTTAAAGTGAACGACAGGTCGTAGTTGCTGCGAGTACTGCCCAGGTTGGTGAACATCGCAGGAATGGCCGCCTGATCCGTGTAGATAGTCTCGCTATTGGATTGCTTGCCGTAACGCAATACTTTGTTGAAGAAATCCTGCGGACTCGAATATGAGCCTGCGGGCGCGCTGCTACTCGGGAACGCGGCCACCTTAAACCAGTTGGCAGCGTCCGCTTCCGTCGTGAATACGGTGTGCGCGGGTATCAAGCGGTTGGCTACCATCACCTGGACGGTTTTACCTTGCGCCGACTTTGAGGCAGAGGTCGCCACAAAATAGACACCTCCCATCGCAAGAATGGTCAGCACCGCGCCCAAGATCATGAACATGCGGCTGGTACGTTTTGGTTTGTCTCCCATGTAAATCACTCCGTGATCTGATGCTCGTAGCAGTACTGTCCCTCCCCCTTGGGCGGGTCCTTCTCGAGCACCGTACCGGCGTTCAGCAGGGAGCCACATAGTACTTTAAGGCCAGGCAGGGTGGGCAGGTAGCCTAACCAGCTACGGCAAACAACCCATGGCGTGGCCGGAACAAATACGCTCCTATGTCACTGCGGATCGCCGACCCGGACCGACTCTATTCGGAGCGGTCAGACCGACCCAAGGCACGGCCGCTTCAATGCGTTAACACAACGAGGACGACGTTCACCGCGGCCGAATCCAGCTGCCCCGGCAATCGTCCGGGCCATTGAATCTGGAATGCTAGTTCGCTCAAAATCCCGGCTCGTAACTCGATGTCCTGATAGGTAGTAGCCTGGTCGTCTATCGCCTGCCCCGATGCCGCATGAGCGATGAGTAGCGAGGCTACGGTATAAAACGGCAAACATCAGCCCGTGTAAGAGCGCCAATCCGGATCAGCCGCTCAATTGTCCTCGATCAGTCGTTCAAGTCGTTCCGGGATCGCCGACCAAGTGCTCGCGATCAAGTGCGTTCCCGGATCACGTCTACCGAGTTCACAATTCGTCTACCGCGATGTACCGTGCTACCGTCTACCGTCTACCGTCCACCGTCTACCGTCCACCGTCTACCCCTACTCTCACGCAAACCGATGACTCAGATGTTATGCATCTTGATCCAGCCCTGCTGGAGGGCATAGACCACGGCCTGAGTACGATCGTTGACCGCGAGCTTGCGCATGATAGAGGTCAGATGGTTCTTTACGGTCTGGTCGCTGATGTTCAGGGCACGAGCAATTTCCTTGTTGCTGTTTCCCTTGGCGGCGTATTCCAGAACCTCGACTTCGCGAGCGGACAATGGCACGTACAGCGGTTTTACTTGCTGGTCTACGGTCGCGAGCTCTCTGAAGGAGCTGAGAACCCGACTGGCCAGGACCGGCTTAGCCAGAACACTGTCGTTGATCAGATATGTTCCGCTGCTCGCCCGGCGAATGACGTCAATGAGCTCCTCGGCCGTAACATCCTTGAGCATGTACGCTGCTGCGCCGTAGCGGATTGCATAGAATAGCTCCTCTTCCTGCTCGGCGGCCGTCAGCAAAACCACCGCGGTGCTGGGAAGGCGCTTCTTGATTTCACGCGTCAGCTGGAGGCCATCGATGCCTGGCATGCTGACGTCGACAAGCATGACGTCGGGAGTCGTCGACTCGGCGAGTGCCAAAAGCTCATCGCCGTCAGACGCTTCGCCGACTACCTCGAAAGACTCTTCACGTTCAAGAGCCGCCCGTATGCCGGCACGAAACAGCGGATGTTCGTCTGCGATTACGATTCTTGTTTGGTCCACGATTCCCCTTACCCGGACTTTGTGAGATTATAGCGCCGTAAGTACATTTAACTTCCGGTTTACATGGTCGCCGTCTAGCTGGGCAAGACTAGCGCATTGCCCAACCTACGAGCGAACCATCAGTGTTGCCTTGGAGCTCTTGTAAGCTACCCTCCAGCGCGGTGCGTTGGCGAGGAGTTGAACTACTGGAGCTCCTGATTCGACCAGTATCCACCGTATGTCGTACTTCCTGATGACATGTCGCCACCCCGGGTGGGCGGCATAGAGCTTGAGGTACTCCGCCAGAATCCGGGTGTCATACACCGTGTCGGCCCGCGAGTCAATAAAGACCGGGTACCGCGGGTACAACTTCCAGATTATGTATCCGCCGAATGCGTAACTGTTAAATCCGTGGCCCTTGACGTCGTGGGTCTGAAGATAGCGGACCGCTCCCTGGGGCACGGCCGCATTCTCCGCTGTCCGTATTGTTCGAGCATTGACAAATCGGGTCGACTGGGTAACGACCATGACGATGAGCAGGACCACCAAGATCCAGTTGATCGCCGCCACCCGGCTCGGCGGCACGGGACGGTTAGCTCGACGCATCCGGAGCCTCAGAGGCTGAATAGCTGCCTGCAAGTAAACGGCCGCGATGGGCGCGATCACGATGCCCCAAAGCGCTATGTTTCGAGTCTCTTGAAGAGCGAGATGAGTGAAACACAGTACCAGCAGCAGATACGTCCACGAGAAGTCCTGGCGGGCTATGAAGGCACTCGCGACCAACGTCAGGAGAAGCAGCTCGAAGGGAAGCATCTGGGCTAGATGGAAATTCGGTGACAAGGACTCAACGATCACGTTCGTAAACGAGTTGGGTGTAATGAACTTGAGCGGGTACAGCAGCTCGGCATATCCATTCGGATTGACGAGAGTGACTGCCAGGAGCCCAAAAAGTGTCAACCCCAGGGGCTTCTGTTGGATGGCTGCCTGCCTGAGGCTGGCTCGATGACGAACCGCGTCGAGGATGCCGCCTGCGATATAGATCGCGACGATCACCAGCCCTATGACGAAACCGCCGTGAAGGTTGGCCCAGACGACCATAGCGGCAACCAGCGCGAAAAGCCATCGAGCGTGGCCGGCGCTTCGGAACCGCTCCAGGGCCAGGCAGAAGAAGGCGGCTCCGAGGAGTGTGACCATCTGCACTCTCGAACCCCATGAGCCGATGGCGCTGATCGCGGCAAGCGAGGTCATTAGCAAGGCGATCAAGCCGTTCACGCCTTTCAGCCTCATGAGCAGGTATACGAGAAAGTACGCGGTCATGATGACCAAGCCGAAAGCTTCCACGACTGCCTGCAAACCGCCAAACCGGTAGAGCTCGAACATCCCAACTTCGGACAGCCACTCATGGTCAACCCATGGTTTTCCCCGAAATGTGTAGGACATGAAGTCATGAGTGGGGACCTGCAAATGTTGAGCTATCTGGCCGCCGACAAAGAGATGCCACCAGACGTCAGCGTCGAACCGGGGGATGATCGCCATGAGGAATACGAAAGAAAAGACCGCGAACGCGGCGACGTCGTACCCCGACAGGGCCGAAAACGCCACCCTCCGCTGCTGCCCGGCTAACTCACCTGTCGAGATCGTCATGGTCGCTCGGACTCAGCCAACGCTGCCGCCGACGCAATGTGGTCGGCGGGGACAAGCGTACCCACAAAAGAACTGGGTCATGTATACAGTCATGACCCTGTTCTATGCCCGAGAACCATAGTACTTTCCGGAGTACTCTTTAGGGCTAGTGCCGGAGCCTTACACGTCGCGCATGGCTGCTATGGGCGTCGCAGGCAGACAGAGCCTCCACGGTAAACTGCACAATGAGGTGACATGGACCCCGCACTACCGGCTCCCGGCATGCTCCACGACGCCGAGGAAGTAACCCGCCGTAATCGCTGGCGCTTCTTTCAGTGGGTTTTTGCGTTGACCTGTCTCGCGGTGGGCCTGGATCTCGTCACCACGTATCTTGGCTTCAGACGAGTCGGAAGCCACTTCGAGCAGAACGGGATTTCCCTTTTTCTGATCCAGCACCTTGGCTGGATAGGAATCTCTGCACTGCTTGTCTTGACGTGTTTCGTGTGCCTGCGGTCATTCAAGCTGGTCTACTGGAATCTCAGTCTTAACTGGAGTCGCTGGCTGAACGTGGTCATGTGCGCCGTCTGTATATTCCGCGCTGTGGTTGTGGTTTCCGATATCTGGTGGCTGATATCGCCGAGCTAGCCGTTGAAACAGGTCTATAAACCGACGGCGGAAGACATAGAACAATGCCTCTATCACGATGGCGCGTGACATTTTTGAGTGTCCGAGCTGACGGTCTAGGAACCGGATGGGGTGCTCCTGGATCCGCAGACCGTCCCGATGACACTGGTAGACGGTCTCGATCTGGAAGCCATAGCCCTGCAAGTGCAGCCCCGCGAGATGCATCTGGGCAAGCGTGGCACGGCTGAAGACGCGATAGCCAGTCGTGGCATCGTGCACCGGAAGCCCCAGAACCAAGCGCGCCACGACGTTACCTACTTGACTTATCAGTCTCCGCGTGAAACTCCAGTCCGGCGTTGAGCCTCCCGGAACGTAGCGAGACCCCAGGACGAGGTCGGCACTCTCAGCCGCCTTCAATAGGTCAGGCAGAATCTTCGGATCATGGGAGAAGTCGGCATCCATCTCCACGACAAAGTCGTAACCCTCTTCCAGGGCCAGCCGAAAACTTTCGGCGTAGGCACTCCCCAGGCCAGCCTTGTGCTGACGATGAAAAACGCGAACTCGCTCGTGCTTACCGGCGAGCAGGTCGGCAATCTCACCAGTACCGTCAGGTGAATTGTCGTCGACGATCCATAGGTCCGCGCCTGGAACCGCGACCAGAATCTCCTCGGCGACAGCCTCAAGATTATCGCGTTCGTTATAGGTCGGCAGAATGACGAGAACTCGTCCCATGGAACTCCATCCAGTCACGCGGCAGACGAAGCTCGTCCCCCAGGACGGGTCTCCCCTAACGCGCGCTTACACAGCACATCGATTCTAGTACGAGCATGAACCAGCGGAGAACTCAGGCGGCCGTGCCAGGTTCCATGTTTGAGCGCCTCGCGAAAGCTAGCGGCGTCGGTAAACGGCGGAACGTCGACATAGGCCGACCCATACTCAGACGTCGTGTGCGAGTCGCTGCCTGCTCCCGCAAGGAGTCGCCGGCGACGGGCAAACTCTAAGGCTTTAGCATTAAACCGCGGCAGGGCATTTCTCGAGTTGAATACCTCGAGTATGTCAATGCGGTCGGCGATTGCATTCAGCTGATCCTCTGTTATTCGACTACCGCGAACCCGATCGAAGGGATGCGGCACGTACACGATACCGTCTTGCTCACGTATGCGTTCGATCGTCTCGAATGGGCTGAGCTTGGGAGGTATCCATTCTTTCAGAAACAGTCCAATGATCTCCCCGTTTTCGGTCTTGATCTCCTCGCCCGGGATGACTAGAAAAGGAGCTCGACGCTGAAGCTCCACCGCACCTTCAAACTCGTCATGATCAGTGAGCGCCAGTGCGTCGAGGGGCGAACGGCCAACACCGGCAATAATATCCTCGAATGAGGACCGGCTGTCCTTGGAGTAGAAACTGTGACTATGCAAATCTACGCGCACTTACTTGACCCAGTAGAGGATAGCGACGGTGCAGGCCGCCCAGAGGGCGAGATTGAGCAGAAGCGGCACGTCACGCAATACGGCTTCCTCGGGTGCTCCGGCGAGGTCTCGTCGCTGGATCAGCATCAGATAGCGGAACAGGCCGTAGACGACGAAGGGTATCGTCAGCATCATGGAATGATTGGCCGGCAGGTTACCGGCATAGAAGGTATACAGACCGTAGGTTATCAAAGACGCGGCAGCCGTGATCGAAATCAGCTGGTCCAGCAGCTGGGGCGTGTACTCGTTCAAGTTGTCGCGATGGGAGCCCGCGTCTGCGCCGAGTATCGCGATCTCGCTGCGGCGCTTCCCAAATGCCAAGAACAGCGCGATCAGAACCGTGGCCAGATAGAGCCAGGGCGACATGGATACGTCGATCGCCGCCGCTCCTCCGGCTGAGCGCAAGACAAACGCCGCCGCAATCGCCAGGGCGTCGATGATGGCGAATTGTTTGAGGACGAGCGAGTATGCCAGGGTGAGCACCACGTAGGCACCGGCAACGCCGACAAAACGCCATCCCAGGGAGACACCAATGGCGAGTCCGGCAACGATCAAAATGGAGGCCGCAACACGAGCCTCTCGTATCGTGATCAGGCCTCCGGCTATGGGCCGTCTGCGCTTGACGGGGTGGACGCGGTCGCTCTCTATGTCCGTAACGTCGTTGACCAAATATCCGGCAGAGCTGATCAAGCAGAACACGACAAAGGCGATACCGACGCGTACCACGTCGTCCAGTTGGCCGAGCCGTCCGGCAAAGACGAGTGGGGCTAGAACGAAGCCGTTCTTAAGCCACTGACGGGGGCGAAGGCTGACGAGAAGCGCATTGAGGCCGCCGGTCCGGATCTTAAGCCCGGCGTGCGCAGCGTCAGCCACTGGCTCTCCCTTTTCCGAATTCGGGGTCCACAAAACAGAAGATGCGCGCCCGCTGTGCATCGCACCATGGTACCAGCCGGTTTCTGTTGTCAACAATTGACCCAGACGTGTGATACACTCCAGTTGTTATCCGGGGAAACCGGCGGCCCAGCCGCTCCGTGGTGACCGTAGCTCAATTGGCAGAGCTCTGGATTGTGGTTCCAGTGGTTGTGGGTTCAAGTCCCATCGGTCACCCCATTTCCACTCGTGGGCGACGCTTCGAGCCGCCTATCACCGTCCACGATCGTATCGATCTTTGCGGCCAGGATAAAATCATTCTCGGAAAGACCTCCGATCGAATGAGTGACCAGCTCGATCCGGACCCGATTCCAAGAGAACAGGCTTATGTCCGGATGGTGACCTTCTTGTTCCGCTAGATCGGCTACCTTGTTCACTAATGCCAGCGCTTGCCGGAAGTTCTTCAGCCCAAGCTCGCGGACGAGCTTTCCATCCCGAATCGACCACTGAGCAACCTCCGGCTGCAGAGCGGCGATGCGGTCGTCGTCCAGTGCTGGAGTGCCTGGTTGGCACGGAATGCAGGAGCGGTCTTCGAGCGGGGGCACTTCCACTATCAGTCTGTCGGGCCGGTCTTAGCCGGCTTGCCCCTGAGCTTCCGTCCAATCCAAAGCACCGGGTCGAAGTATTCGTCGACAACCCGCTCCTTCAGTGGAATGATCGCGTTGTCGGTGATGTGAATGTGTTCCGGGCAGACATCGGTACAGCATTTCGTGATGTTGCACATCGCTATCCCAGCATCTTCCTTGACCGAACGAGTGCGGTCCAGAGTGTCCATGGGGTGCATGTCGAGATACGCCTCTCTGACCATGAACCGGGGACCGTAGTACCGGGCCTTCTCATCTTTGTCCCGAAGGACGTGACAGACATCCTGGCACAAGAAGCATTCGATGCACTTTCTGAACTCATACAAGCGGCTGACATCTTCTTGCATCATGCGCCAAGGGGCGGGCTGCCCGGCGGGAGGAGCGAATGCGGCTATCTGCTTGTTGACCTGATAGTTCCAGGCGACGTCGGTAACGAGGTCCTTGATCAAAGGGAACGTTCTCATAGGCTGTACCCAGATCTCTCGCTCGGGGTAGGCGTCGACTCGTGTCTTGCACATGAGACGCGGCCGGCCGTTGATCTCGGCGCTGCATGATCCGCACTTGGCGGCCTTGCAATTCCAGCGAACGGCCAGATCCTGATCTACATTCGCCTGAATCCAGTGAATGGCGTCGAGAACTACCATCCCCTCGACCACCGGCACGCGGTACTCGATCATTTCGCCACCGTCAGGTCCCCCTCGAAAGACGTAGAAGACCGTCTCGTCGCCGCGAACGGCACGGAGGGCGGGAGTCTCGCGAGCTGATGTCTCGTCTGGATTCGCGGCCATTATTTCCTTCCAACAGCGATGAGAGCTTCGAGATCTGATACCGGTTGTGGAGTCGGACGCGTGGAGACATCTACGCGGTCGTCAACCCGCTTGACGATAAAGTTAAGTTTTCCGAGCTCGGGATCCTTGTCCGGGAAATCGGTACGCCAGTGCGCTCCCCGACTCTCGCGCCGCTCAATGGCAGCGCGGGTTATAGCCTCGGCGACCGTCAGCATAAAGAGATCGTCGCGGGCGGTGTGCCAGCCGGGGTTGAAGATTCGCGAGCCCTGCACGCCTAGGTTCTGAGCCCGAGCCTTTAGGTCCAGTATCGATGCCAGACCGTTCTTCAAGGCCTCCTCGTCGCGAGCGATGCCGACCTTTGCGGCCATGATCTCCTGCAGCTCCTGTTGAATAAAGAACGGATTCTCGTTGCCCGGCTGCTTCAATGGTCGGAGCAACAGGTTCTGCTCTTCCTGGATGGCTGCATCGTCGACTCTAAGGTTGGCCCGATGTTGCTGAGCAAACTCCGCTGCCGCCAATCCGGCGCGCCGTCCGAAGACAAGCAGGTCGGAGAGGGAGTTGCCGCCGAGCCGGTTGGCTCCGTGGAGTCCGGCGGCAGCCTCGCCGGCGGCGAACAGACCAGGCAGAGATGTGGCTGACGTCTCCGGTTCGACCCGAATACCGCCCATGGCGTAGTGAACGGTGGGAGCGACTTCCATGGGAGATGTGGTGATATCGACGTCGGCGAGGGTAAGAAACTGGTCGTGCATGCTCGGAAGTTTGCGCTTGATGTAGTCAGCGCCGCGGTGGGTAATGTCAAGATACGCCCCACCATGCTCGGAGCCTCGGCCCGCCTGAACTTCCTTATAGATCGATCGGGCTACCACGTCCCGAGACGAAAGCTCCTTCTTTTGTGGATCGTACTCCAACATGAATCGCTTGTGCTCAGAATTGTAGAGGTATCCCCCCTCACCGCGAACGGCCTCGGTGACCAGGATGCCACGTACGCCGGACGGCCAGACCATTCCAGTTGGGTGGAACTGCACCATTTCCGTGTCCATGAGCTCCGCGCCCGCGTCAAACGCCATCGCAACGCCGTCCCCTGTGCCCTCCCACGAGTTCGAGGTAACCCTGAAGACTCGCCCCCAACCACCCGTGGCGATGACCACCGCTTGCGCCTGGAAAAGAACGAACTTGCCGTCATGACGGCGATAACCGAACGCTCCGGTAACGCGACCGTTGTCCTTGAGCAAGCGGGTCATCGTAGTTTCAACGTAGAAGTCGATGCCGCAGTGGGTGGCTTTGTCCTGAAGGGTCCGGATAAGCTCCAATCCGGTACGGTCACCGACATGGCAGAGGCGATTGTACGTATGGGCGCCGAACGCTCGCTGCATGATGTATCCGTCGGGAGTACGATCGAAGAGCGCTCCCCACTCCTCGAGCTCGTACACCCGCTGGGGAGACTCTTTGGCGTGAAGCTCCGCCATCTTGTACTGATTGAGCTGCTGGCCGCCGCGCATAGTATCGCCGAAATGGACTTCCCAGTTGTCGTCGGGCATCACGTTTCCGAGGGCCGCGGCAATTCCGCCCTCGGCCATAACCGTGTGCGCCTTGCCCAGAAGCGACTTGGAAATGACGGCCACCCTCGACCCGAGAGAAGTGGCCTCGATAGCCGCGCGCAGACCGGCTCCTCCGGCCCCAATGACGAGGACGTCATACTCGAATGTTTCGTAACTCTCGAGAGTGTCTGTCATGAGACCCACCTTGGATCTACTATGACTCCATGTAAAAGCAGACGGATATAGATATCTGCCAGACGCGACGGAACCCATGCTTATCCACGCCCATGTTGGGTGGCGGCCGTTCAGCATACTGACGAAACTCCAAGCCCGTTTGCGGGGCTTACCTGAGCGCATACAGGAATAGCAGTTGACCCCTCCTCCGACGATGTTACGAAGGGCGTGGCAGCCAAACGTGTAGCCGGAGAGGAAGATGACGTTCATGAGCAGGATTACGCTGCCCAGACCGATACCGAATCGTCCGTGAAAGTCGAACGCCGTAATGGCGTCCCACCACAAAAAACCGACGACGATGATCGACAGGTAGAGAAAGTAACGATGGGCATTGTTCAAGATGAAGGGAAATCTGGACTCTCCGTTGTACTTTCCCGGTCGGTCGGGCACGGCACACGCCGGCGGCTGGCGGAAGAATGAACGGAAGTAGGCCTTGCGGTAGTAGTAACAGGTGGCCCGGAAGCCCAGCGGCACCCAAAGAACGTAGAGAGCCGGCGAGAACGGTAGGGCTCCGATCTTGATCTCGGGGGAGTAGAACGGGGATAGATAGGGGGAATAGAAGCCGGCCTTCTGGACCATGGCATAGATTGCATAGATCCCGAACGCGGTTAGTGCGATCACTACCCAGGTTGGATAGACCCACCAGTAGGGATTCCATGCCTTGGGGTGGGTGGGCGCGGCGACAACGCGCCGAGCCTCAACCGTCATAGCAGAGCTCCACGAGACTCATCTCCTCGACAGCACTAAACCGCGGGAGTACACGGCCACCCCGCGGATGCTCTCGCTTCATTTCAACAGATGCTAGCACGCAAATGTTACGTACCTCACAAACCTCGCTGGCACGCATACTGCCCTGTTAACTTGCGAATAAGCCAGGAGGTAAGTCATGGCTGCAGATACTAAAACCGACGGCAAGACCGACGAGCTGAAGGGCAAGGCGCAGGAAGCGTGGGGAGATGTTATCCGGAGACGAGGACAAGCAGGCCGAGGGCAAGGCCAATCAAGCCAAAGGGCATACCAAGCAAGCCGTAGGTCAAGTCCAAGACGCATTCGACGACGTCACTGACGACAAGTAGCTGACCGCTTCTTGCGGCCCGGCTGGGTTAGCCGGCTTCTTTAGCCGGCTTCCTCGGCCGTATCTGCTCCTCCCGGTGGTTTCCGGCAATCTCTAGGGAGATAAAGGCAATCACGGTAATCACGGCGACAACCGCAAAGGCCGCGAGCTTCACCAGCTTCGTAACGGAGAAGTCGGCAATGGCCAGTGCGATGCAGAGCGCATAGAGCGAAAGAACCGTCGAGGTGTGCGACATACCCAGCTCGAGCATCCGATGGTAGACGTGCTGCTTGTCGCCGCTGAGGAAGCTGCGGCCCCGGAGCTGACGACGGACTATCGCCCACGCCACGTCAAGTATGGGAATGGCCAGCACCAATAGGGCCAACCCAATCTTGGCCGGTCCAAGAATCGAGAATGTCGCCAGGCTGAGGCCGGCAAACATCACCCCCGAGTCGCCGATAAATATTCGGGCCGGATGCCAGTTAAAAGGTAGGAATCCGAGCAGCGCTCCCAGCAAAATGACGGGCAGCACAACATCGGCGTGGTGAAAGCTCGTCGCGGGGTGGGCGATGAAGTTCTGCAGATGTGATGCCCAGACCGCTAGTAGAGCGGCCGTGATCGCGCAAACACCGGTAGACAAGCCGTCGAGGCCGTCCAGAAAGTTAACGGCGTTCATCATGCCCACCATCCAAAGTAAGGTGAACAACACGCCGATCACCGCGGGCACTTGCCAGCTCCCGCTGCAGATAGTCGCCGCATGTGCGACTGCACGGCTGTCCGTTCAAGGAGGCCCAAGGGATGCTCAGATAGCGAACGATACCAACCCCCACGACGATCGTGACAATCGCCGCCAGGAACTGGCCCGCTAGGTGAACGAGAGGCGGCAGATTAAAGCGATCGTCGATTATCCCAACGACCACGGCCACGCCACCACCGACGACGATGCCGAGCACGGGGCCCTTGAGCGGCAAGAATGTCGCGCAGGCGACAACGAAAGCCCCGTACACGGCGAGACCACCCAAAAGCGGCATCGGCAGCTTGTGGATCTTTTGTCCGATGGGCTTGTCCATGACCCGGTAGCGGATTGCCAGTCTTTCCGCCACCGGAGTCAGCAGCAATGCGGACACAAGTGCAACCAGCAAGGGCCCCGCCCAAAGCAGCGGGGTGCCGGCCGACAAATCCACCACTACACTGGCCTAGTCCGCGGTAGACGAGTACGGCTCATATTTGCTCCCGCGACGACCTGGAATGCGCCCCACCTCGTAATATTGTACGCCGTCGGCGAACCTACGATTACTCCAGACTCCAGTATTGTCAACAACTGCGGCGCCCGGCGACACGTAGTCCTCTATGGGCGTCTGGACGTATTGTTTGTGTGGGGTTACCAGAACTAGCGCATCGCACTCCGCAATATCATCGGGGAACTGCATGGTCGGCACGCTACACAGATCGTAGATCTCGTCGCCGGAGTAGAAGGGGTCGTGAAGGCGTAGCCGGGGCGTGGCTCGCAGAAGATCGAGAACCGAAAAGGCCGGCGAAAGCTTATGCATCTTAGCGTTTGCGGTATACGCCAGGCCAAGTATGCCCACAGAACGCTTACCCTCGAGCATGCCTCGTAAGCGTCGGTCATAGAGGCTTTCGAAGTACGAGTCGTTGAACTCGAGAGCGTCTCTGATCTCGCCGAGGTAAGCGTTTTGTCGACCTCCCTCCTCAAGAACGTACTGGGGCGCCAGGGGTATACAGTGGCCACCCACTCCGAGCGACGGGAAATAGTACGGGACATTCCATTTCGTGCTGGCTAGGCGAAGTATATGGCGCATATCGAACTGGGGGAACGCAAGCGACAGGCTGTTGGCAAATGTGATGCCCTGGTACCGCATAACGTTCTCAATCACTTTAGTGAAGGCGGCATGCTGGGCGTCCATCGCCGGTTGCACTGTTCGACACACCAGCGAGTAAAACGCACACAATACCGCCGTCGTCTGCTCATCGCATCCGCCGACGATTCGAGGAAGGGTTTCTATGGTGTAATCCGCGCCGTTGAACCAGTCACGCCGGGGAGCCGCGCCAATGAGGACATCCTGTCCCGGATTCAGCCCTTCAGCACGCAGGGCTGGAATAACCACGGTGTCGATCCAGTGGGGGAGAATAGTGCTCTCTATCGACACTACTGGCGGCGTGGCTGCAGGTTTACTCCTCTTGACCACTTTCGCGATCTGAGGCATGACGTCTTCGAGCGCCGCCGCGCTCGGCTCTGCGGCTCGCTCCGTCGGAACGCTGACGAGATGAATCGCCACGCTTTCCTTCTCCAGGTCTCGCCACCGGGTGGTCGCGGTGACGGCCAGATCCTCGCCTGGGTCGGCGATCGAATCGGCATGAGTCGAGGTTGACTGGAACTGACCGGCACGAATCTCCCGGACCCGCTCCTCCGACACATCGTAGGCGACGCATCGTAGACCCACCCGCGCGAAGTAGTAGGCAGCACTTGACCCTATCGCTCCCGCTCCCCAAACGCCAACACTGGTGCTCTGACTGTGCAGGCCGGCGAGAAACTGTTCCACCATCTCTTGCTCTTCCATGTGATCCTCCCTTACATCCTCATTTCAGTCACGTTTCACAAAAGCCAGTACGGCGAAGCGAGGAAGAGCCAGCATACGTCGCCAGCGTCTCGGCTGCCGGAGCAGGCGGAACAGCCACTCCACCCCAAAGGTGCCCATCCACTCGGGCGCCCGCCTGGCCCGTCCGACGACATAGTCAAACGATCCACCCACTCCAATCGCAAGCGGCACACCTAGAAGCTCTATGTGGGTCGCAATCCACTCATCTTGTTGTGGAGCGCCAAAAGCGACGAAAAGAACATCCGGTTTCGATCGTCTGATCACGGCAACTTGATCGCGAGAGTCCTCTGACCCAGGACTTCCTGCAAATGTTCCCGCGACAATCAACCCCGGATAGGAGGCGGCCAGACGTCTGGCAGTTCCCTCCGCGACTCCCGGCGCTCCTCCCAAAAAGAATACCCTGTGACCTAGCCGCGCCGCCTGCTCGCTGATGGTCCAGATCAGATCCGAGCCGCCTACTCGAGCAGGCACATGTTTTCCCCGCCGCCTCGCCGCCCAGACGACACCGGTGCCGTCCGGCGTTCGAAGATCTGCCTTCTCGAGTACGTGCCGGAAATTCGCGTCCTGACGGGCGCGCATCACGAACTCAGCGTTGACGGTGACGATCTGACGAACATGGCGACCCTCGACAGCCTCGGCGACGAACCGTAGCGTTTCCGATTCGGTCACAATGTCAACAGGCACCCCGAGCACGCGAACGGTGTCATACCGCACCGGCGCATCTCATTATGTCGATTACCGACCGGGTCACTACCTCCGGCTGTAGGTCGACGAGACATTCGCGGGTCGCGCATCCTTGTGGCGTGCCGAGCTCAGCGTACCGGTAGAGACACGGGCTGCAGGCAAGGTCTAACCGTACAGCTCGAGACCGCTCGCTGAATGGACCCCAGGTCTTGGGACTGGTCGGCCCGTACACTACCACTGAAGGAACGTTTAACGTCGAGGCCAATTGTGCCACACCGCCGTCGTTGCCAAGGAAAAGCTCAGCGCCCTCGAGAATCGCGAGCAGCGCCCGTAGATCGGTTTGGCCACAAAGGTTTTTCACCCGTCCTGAAGCGGATGCCGATAGTCTAGCTCCCAGGTCCGTCTCATCGGACCCGCCCACTACAACACAGATGAGACCCAACTTCCGCACCGAGTCTTCGATGACCGCGGCAAACTTCTCGACCGGCCAGCGCCGCGCAACGCTGAAAGAACCCGACCCCGGATGCACCACAAAGTAGGGACGGTTTACTCCCTCGTTCTTGAGAATCGTCGCGGCGTTGCTCAAGTCCGTGTCAGGCACAAACGGATCGAGACCACCAACGAGCCGGCCCCAGTACTCGCGCTCCGACTCGGCGCCGAATCCGTGGTCATTGATCCTGTCGGTCAAAAACAAGCCGCGGCCATTGTCCAGTCCCTTCCTCCGTGGTGCCCCCGTCGAAAGCGTCAGCAAAGCAAACTTAATCGTTCCCCACGCCGTCACGAGATGATGGAGGACGATCACCTCGTCAAACCGCCGTCGACGAACCGACCAGACCAGCCGGACGAGATTCATAACAGAGCTCGCTCGGAGAAGGCCGGACGGTCGATCGTACAGGTTCTTGTCGACGAACAGCACTTCGTCGGCGAGCGATCGTGCCAGCGCCACGTTAGTTGGTTTGGTCAGAAGTGTGAACCGCGAGTCGGGAGACGAGTTGCGGAGGTGCTGGATGGCCGGAGCGGCGAGGACGAGGTCTCCAATGTCCGCCAGCTGCACCAGCAGCACGTTGCTGCGCTTGCGATCAATACTCACTATGACACGAGAGTATAGTCCGGTTCAGGACACTATGTCAAGACTAACGCAACGCTGGCGACTGGATTCATGGCTAGTGGGAAGGATCTCAGTCGTTCGAGATCCGCCCACCCGGAGACATCCCTATTCCCTGGACTAAAGTACAGTCACAAATTGCTCATTGACGTCTGATTAAAGGGTATGCTACCGTTCCTTAATGGTGGCGCTGGATCGTTGTCGGCGCGGCCAAAACAAGTGGAGGTCGTCGCCGTGTTAAGAGTCGCCAGCGTCATTGGTATCGCAGCCGCACTTGTCGCAACGGTCGGGGGATCGGCAGCAGCTCGTTCGGCTCCATCGGGAATGAGCCACACAGGCGGAGTCGTCCTCGCCCGGCACTCGCACAAGATTCAACAGTCGCGGCGGTCCCTTCGTACATCCAATCTGGTCTACCATTCGGGCGGATCTGTCCAGACCGGAACTCACCACACCTACGCCATTTACTGGGGAGCCGGCTCTACCTTTCCCGACAGCAACTACCAATCCCTCGTGAACGGCTACTTCCAGAACGTTGCGGCTGCCAGCGGCTCGACCAGCAACGTGTACGCCAATGACGCCCAGTACTACCAGACCATCGGTGGAACCACGACCCACATCAGTTATTCTGAGTCGTTTGCCTCCAGCTACTGGGATCAATCAAATCCGACCTCGAGCGGATGTCGGTCGACGGCCGGCGGGCGAGTAGCGTGTGTCAGCGACTCTCAGATCCAGTCCGAAGTGTTGAAGGCGATCCACGCCAACAGCTGGCCCGAGGGAACTGGTAACGAATACTTCGTCTTTCTCGGGAATGGCATCAGCACGTGCAGCGGAAGCAGCTGCTTCGTGTCGCAGTTCTGCGCGTACCACGGAGACTTCACCGACGGTAGCACCCGCGCCACGGTGCTCTATGCCAACATGCCCTACACGGGCTACAGCCTATCCGCCTGCGGCACCGGGCAGTATCCGAACAATGACCCCGCAGCGGATTCCACCATCAACGTGACGTCCCATGAAGCCAACGAGACCATCACCGACGACCTGCTCAATGCGTGGTATGACAACCAAGGCTATGAAATCGGTGACAAGTGCGCCTGGAACTTTGGCACAGCCTTAGGCAACAATGGCCACGGAAACTACAACCAGGTGATCAATGGACACGATTACTACATGCAGCAGGAGTGGAGTAACGCCAACAGTGGCTGCGTCCTGACCTAATCGGACACTTGGCGCGGTTGGGCGGGGTCCATTGTGGCCCCGCCTTCGGCTTCAACACGCCCGCTACCACCGTAGACAAACCGTTAACAATGGGGCAGCCCTCCTATCCTGCCAGAGTCCACGACATCGAAAACCCCTGACGAAGCAGTCCTAATAGGTAGGTGAGATGTACCCCGGCGGTGGTGGGGGCGCCGCGGGTGGGCACCGGCGGTCCTTCAGGATAAGCGGCCGGAGGGGTTTCCGCTTCAGATTTAGCATGCTTGCCAGGCTGTGAACGTTGCGATCGTACTTCATCAGGTGTGGCAGGTGGAACTGGTCCTCGACGAACTTGACGACGGACCGAAAGTCCATCTGACTGTGGGCAACGAAACGTGGCCTCGAGTAAGGTGAGATAACGATGGCAGGGACGCGCGGCCCTAGCGTGTAGGGGCTCTCGGCCGGGGGGCGCACGTGGTCGTAGAAGCCTCCGAAGTCATCCCATGTCAATACGATCGCCGTGCTCTTCCATGCCGGAGACCTCATGACGGCATTTATCTGATTGACGGTCCAGTTTTCGCCGACGCATACGCTACGCGGCGGATGGTCGCTCTGTGGGAAGGGAGGCATCAGCCAGGTCAGGGCCGCCAGCTTTCCCGACTTCAGGTCTTGAGTAAATCTAGAGGGCGGCGCCACGTTGGTAGTCCATCGACGAGAGTACCTGATATGGCGTATGGCGTCGAACGTCGACCACAGATATCCGCTCTGGCCCTTCGGTGAAGCGTAGTACTTCCAGCTGATCCCGGCTGCACTAGCTTCGTCGGCCAGGGTCTTCATGTTAAAGCACGGGGCAGCGTATCCGACTTTGCCGTTCCGATACACCCTCGCGAAATCGCCGGCGGGAGAATCGCATCCCCAGGCGAAATCGTGGTAGTTGATCTTCGGACCGTCGAGGACGCCGTTATTCGTGCCCGAGATCAGGACGAGGTGGTTGGGAAAGCTGGCGGCGGCGACAGTGGAAAAGAAGTGATCGGCGATCGAGAAGGTCTTGGCGTATGCCCAGTAGTTCGGGATCTCACTCTGCTTGTATTGTGAGTCTGCGACGTCCCGGCCCTGATAGACCGCGCCGGGAATCTTGTCAAAGAGGTTCATCTTGCCGTGATTCATCGCCAGCAGAGCATCTCGACTGTCGGCCTGGATATTCCCGCCCCAACTGTCCGGCGTGGTACCCATCTTTTTGATGCGACCGCCGACGCGCGCGTGCGTAGCGCCATCGACATGTGACATCCTTCCAAATAGATTGTCGAAGCTGTGGTTTTCTTTGACGATGACGACGATATGCTTGATACGAGAGCAAGCAATACCGCAGGACGACGACGTGCCCGAAGGCTGCGCGCCCATCACGCTTCCCCCCGTCACCCCGATACCGCAGACAAGCAAGAGAGTCGCGATCGCACCAGAGAGAACTCGTTGCCGGCGACTCAGAAGTTGCACGCTTGCCTCGTTTCGAACCAGTGTAGCAGCGTATTTTTAGCTGGAGCATACCATGCCTCACTACATCTGTAGAACCTGCGGGACGCAGTTTGGGCACAGCGAAAAGCCACCGTCCGAGTGTCCGATCTGTGAAGATGAACGCCAGTACGTGGGACCTCGCGGCCAGGAGTGGACGACTCTGTCGGCGCTACAGGTCGACCATCATACCGTCATCAAAAGCCTCGAGGCTGAGCTGACAGGCATCGGAATGCATCCCGACTTCGCGATTGGCCAAAGAGCCATCCTCGTGCAAACCCGGCACGGTAACGTGCTGTGGGACTGCATCAGTCTCATTGACAACCCCACCATAGCGGCTGTTCGTGCCCTTGGCGGAGTTAGTGCTATCGCAATATCTCATCCACATTACTATGCGTGCATGGTCGAGTGGCCCACGCGTTCGATGCCCCCATCTTCTTACATGAGGCCGATCGTCAGTGGGTGATGCGCAAGGATCCCTCGATTGTCTTTTGGCGCGGCGAGACGCATTCATTGCTTAGCGACCTGACCCTCGTGCGTTGCGGGGGCCACTTTGCGGGCGGACAGGTTCTCTTCTGTCCGAACGGGGCAGAACGGCGCGGAGCGATGCTCACGGGCGATATCATCTCCGTCGTGCCGGATCGCGGCTGGGTAAGCTTCATGTACAGCTACCCGAATCTCATTCCTCTTCCGACGGGGGCGGTCGAAAAGATCGCTGCTGCTGTGGAGCCTTTTCGATTCGATCGGATCTATGGGGCCTGGTGGCCAAGGGTCATTCCCGAAGGAGCAAAGTTGTCGGTGCGGAGATCGGCCGATCGCTATATCAAAGCCATCTCGGAGGCGCGCGGCCCTCACTGATCCGCTCGAAACGCTTGGCGGCCTTCGCGCCATGCCGTCCGAACAGCCTCTAGTCGCTCTGGCTTATAGGAACGCCTGAAACGATGCGCCTAAGGCACGCTCCTTGCACCGGAAGGTCTAGTCGTGCTGCAGTGCTTACACAGCCATAGAGCTGGTAGTCCGACTCATCTTAAAGGGGTGCCCAACATGGCAGACCACACTCAAATTCTGATACTCGGCGCCGGCTTCGGAGGCGTCTCCACCGCCCAAGAGCTCGCTCGCCTACTGCCTCCATCGGAGAAACCGGCGATTACTCTGGTCGATCAAAACAACTATCTTCTATTCACGCCGATGCTGACCGAGGTCGCGGGAGGAGAGCTCGACAGCGAAGACGTTGCCGTGCCGATCCGGCGCCTCTCACCCAGGGTGAAGTTCGTACAAGGTCGCGTGTCGAACGTAGACCTGGATCAAAAAGAGGTAGACCTGGAGGTTGGAGACGGAACCGGCGTGCCCTCGACGACTCGCAAGGTAAAAGCCGATCACGTCGTCTTTGCTTTGGGATCCGATTCAAATTTCCATGGCATTTCGGGACTCGAACAGAACTCATTGACGATCAAGTCGGTCGAGGAAGCCACCGACATTCGCAACCGTGCACTTGCCCTCATGGAACGGGCGAGTGTCGAGACTGACCCGAAGAGGCGTCGTGAGCTGCTCACCTTCGTCGTGGGAGGAGGAGGTTTCTCCGGCGTCGAGACAATGGCGGCTCTAAACGATCTGGTCCGCGACGCTGCTAAAGAATATGACGGCATACAGGAAAGCGACATCCGGACGGTTATCGTTCAGCCGGAGGAACGACTTCTTCCCGAGATCAGCGAGAGTCTGGCCAAGTATGCGCAACAGGCGCTCGAGGCTCGCGGGGTAAGGGTGGCCCTGAAGACCGAGGTCAAGAAGGCCGCCGGCGGCATGGTTTGGGTGGACCCGGCCATAGACGGCGAAAGCGAGATTGCCACCCACTTGCTGGTGTGGGCCGGCGGCATCAAGCCGAGTCCCGTCGTTGAAAATCTGGGAGCGAGATTGGGCCACCACCACGGTCTGGTGGTTGATCACTGCTGCCGGCTCGTGGATAGGTCCGATATCTGGGCGCTAGGCGATTGCGCCGAAGTCCCCAAGAATGGACATGACAAGACGTACGCCCCTACCGCTCAGAACGCCACCCGCGAGGGGCACCAGGTAGCCCACAATATTGCCGCGGCAATAAACGGACAGCCGCCGCAGCCCTTTGACTACTCACCCATTGGGGAGCTCGCGCTTGTTGGAAAGCGGCGGGGCGTGGCGAGCCTCTACGGTCTCCATGTCTCCGGTTTCCCGGCCTGGGCGGCGTGGCGCGGCGTCTACCTTCTGAAGATGCCCCGCATGGCGAACCGGCTCCGGGTGGGCATCAACTGGTTAACCGATCTCGTCTTCGGTCACGAAACGGTACAGCTCCATCACTAGTGCTGTGGCTGCGACATCTTCATCAGGTGCCGAGATGAGCTCCGGAGCACGAAGAGGCCGTGCCGATCGCTGAACATATCAGTCATCACGGAAATCGCGGGCACTACGCGGTCGATGACGGCGAGCTGGCCGTCGGGAGCACGCTCGGCGCGCCCAAGATCGTGGCCGTCATCAAGGCCACGGGGGCCGTCGAAAAGATCTTTGATATCGACGCCGGCACCGTGGTTCTGGGGACGGTCATGGTCCGCCATTACGATTCGGCAACAGGCGCCTATCTAGAGCCGACCCCTGGGGGGAGGTTCGTCCTTCATCCAGGGCATCAGGAGCATCGATTCGAGCTTCCCAACGGCATCTCGGTGCGCGAAACCATCTTTGCACTGAATGCTGGTTCTTCACCCGATTGCGACGACATGCCTCCGGCAGTCTACCTGACCATCAGTCTCCACAACGACACCGAACGGGATGTCAAGCTGGCAACCTATGCCTATGCCGTCCTCCGGGGTGACACCAGTCACGACGTTGTGGTGGACTTTGATGAGAAGCTTCATGGCCTCGCCGTGTGGAACAAATCAGACAGAAACCTGTATAGAGTCATCGGCTGTTCGCGGCCGCTCGCCGGGTACGAAGCTACCCTCGACTACGCCAAGGCACTGAGCGATACCGCGCCCGAGCTCTCCGACAACACCTCTGCTCCCTATGATCCGCTCGGCATCATGAAGCTGGAGACCTCGCTTGGGCCTTACGAATCGTCAGAGTTCAGCTATTGCATGTCCGTGGGAAAGGGCAAACGGAAGGCGCAGTCGAATTACCGGAATGCTCCCTCCGCCGGCGAGGCTCTACATTCAACCACTCAGCACTACGATGCGTGTCTCGCTCAAAGCATCGTCTCGACTCCGAACGTTCAGGTGAACCAGGGGGTACTTTGGGCCAAAGCCAACATGCTAAGGGTGGAATCATGCGCTCCCACCGGCTGGTGCTTCACCAATGATCCGGCCCGATCCAGCAACAGCGTTGCCCGGGACACGGCCTGGTTTGGAATGGGCGCTGACTACCTTGATCCGGACTTTGTTCGAGCATCTCTCCTGGCGTTCATCTCACGACAGGAGGCCAATGGGCTGATCGTCGAGTATTACGACATCAGAAATGGCCGGACTGAGGACTACGGTCTGAACATCAACGATAACACCCCACTCCTGGTCATGGCGCTCTGGCACCATTACAACGTTACGGGAGACGACAGCTTTCTGCGGGATGTCTATCCGGCGGCGACCAAAGCCATAGGACGCATTCTTGCCGAAAGAAACGAACAAGGACTCGTCACGTGCACGGCGACAGGCACTTCTGATTGGGGAATCGTGGGATGGCGCAACGTAATACCAAACTACCGGTTGTCGGGCTCCACGACCGAGCTGAACGCAGAGTGTTACGAGGCGCTCTGTAAAGCGAGTCAGATGGCCAGGGTGGTGGGCGACCATGCCGAAAGTCGCCGCCTCGCCGGCGAGGCGGAGTCGCTGCGCTCGGCGATCAACCGGTACCTCCGCAACCCCTCAAACGGCCTGTACTACCTCAACATCGACGTAGACGGTCTCGCCCACAGTGACATCACCTCAGATCTTGTGTTCCCGGTGATGTTTGGGGTGGCCGATGATGAGACAGCCTCAAGGATCGTGGCGAAGCTCAGCGATCGCGCCTTCTGGACCAGCGGAGGGATTCGCACGATACCCCGAGATGCCCCCAACTACAGCCCGAATGCCGGCTCTGGCCTTCTCGGAGGCGTCTGGGTGGGTGTTTCATTCTGGTATGCCTTCGCGGCGGCGCGCTACTCACCCGAGTGGATGGCCCGAGCCCTCAGCATGACGTTCTGCAATTACTCAGTCGACCCCCGCAAGAACAACACGGTACCTGGTCAGTTTTCCGAGTGGCTGCATGGTGAAACACTGACCAACGAAGGGATGATGCTCTCCCCTTGGTTTCCACCGCGGTATCTCTGGGCGGCAGTTGAGGGTATGGGCGGCTTTTCAGTCGATGGCGGCGACGTAGCGGTGCGGCCATGTCTACCGCCAGACTGGAAGTGGCTGGCGATCCGAAACGTTCCCTTTCGCGGTCGATCACTTACGTGGGTGGTCACTCGGCAGCCCGACACCCACATCCACGCCAACTTCCATCATGTCGCGGAAGACGCCAACACGACCACCTACAGCGAAGACATCACCCCGTCAATGCTGGTTTCCGGTGACTCGCTCGTTGGAATTGGGATGCGGCATCACAATCGGACCGTGCTGTTCGTTGGCAACACGGAAGACATAACCGTAACGGGTCACGTGCGCCTGGTAGACGATGCTCTGGAAGGCGCATATCACGTCCGGAGATTCGACAGCTTGCTCCGCCAGTGGCATGACGACGCGGAGCTACTGACGATTCGAGACCTCGAGCAGGGTCGAATGATAGAGGTTGAGAGCAAGGGTTTCGTCCTGCTCGAGCTCCGTCAGCAGACGTAACGACGACTGGTGACCAGCTGCTGACAGCAGGCCATCCAGCCAAGCGTTATGTCAGACGCATTTCCTGCTCGAAGAGCCGCCTCGCTCGTTCGTCCGCTCTGATCGAGCAAGGCCCCGCTGCAGCCCGGCCAACAGTATTCTGCTGCCGGCCGGGCTTGCCTTCAAGCGAGACTATCTAGTGCTTGGCCACCGCCTTTTCAGCAAATTTGAGTTGTAGCTGCTGCCAGACGTAGTAGCGGTTGCCTCCGGGCACCCGTGCAGGCGCGAGGATTGCCTTATCACCCGGGTAGGGCTTGGTCCATCGAGTAGCGCTGTACCAATCGAGACGGTTCAACTGGGCTGGATTGGCCATGTCGGGAGCAGGCTGAGAGCCGCCGAAGTGCTGTAAAGCGCTCCATGCGACCCACTGGCGGTATATCCTGCGCTCAGACGGGGGAACCATGGCTGCAACCGTACGGTTGCTCGATGCAGTGAGACCCTCGGTCAAGGGGATCCGGTTCTGTCGATAGTGGTACGGGTGGAAGTTCGGTTTGTTGGTGAACACGTTGAACATCGGCTGTGCGGCGCGATCCATCTGGTTCATAGGCGAAAGACCAAGAATCTGCTCGATCGTCTTGACCACGTTGAGCTGCGTGTAATAGGTGTGGTTGACGACTCCGCGCTTGACCCAGGGGCTAATCACGAGCGCCGGAGCGCGGTGTCCGTCAATGTGGTCCACGCCGTTCTGACTGTCGTCTTCCACGACAAAGATGACGGAACTCTTCCAGAACTTGCTATGCGAGATCGTGTCGACGATCCTACCAAGAGCCAGATCGTTGTCCGCGACCTCGGCCACCGGATACGGGTCCCCAATGCCGACGCCTGCCGTGTGGTCGTCAGGCAGAGCGATAAGGTTTAGGTTGGCAAGATTACCCGTCCTCTCACTGTGGGCAAATGCCTGCAGCCACACATCTGTTCGGTACTGATCAGGGATATCCAGGTTAAACGTCGGGAAGTTGGGGTAATCCATCGAGTTGACCGACTGGATGTCGGACCAGCTCGTGTACTTGCTCACCGGTACGGGAAGCGGCCCCTTTGCTTTGTGCTCCAGGATGAGAGCGTCCTGGTACCACTGGCTCCATGTCGGGGCGCCGGATAGGGGTAGGTTTTGAAAGTTCTCGTACTCGCCGAAGTCCTGGACCGTCTTCCCCGCCGCCTTGGCTTTGTTCCACAGGAACCCGCTCGGCTGGTATGCCAGGGCATCTGCCCCGAGAGCCGGGTAGCTGCGATAGAAGGCTCCGAATTGCTTCTCTATGTAGTCAATGGCGTTGGCCTGCAACAGCCAGTTATGGCCGTCAGCGGAGAGCGTGGACGGATCGTAGAAGTTGTCGAACAGCCCGAAGTGGTTAGCCAGAGCGTGCGCATTCGGAGTGAAGGTTGCGCCGAACTGAGCATCGCCCGGGTCCCCGGCTCCCTTTTTTATGTCTCCAAAGACCTGGTCGTAGGTGCGATTCTCTCTGTCAATCAGGAATACATGTTTGATGGTTGAGGGCTGGCCCAGCTCACGCGGGACAGCAACCGGACTGGCGTGGGAGTGTCGCAGTGGCGAGGTCGGCCCCAGGCTCTGCCATCCATTGTCATGAAATACCTGCTGGGTATAGGCGCCGAGTGCCGCCAGAGCCGACGGCCAGGAAAACACGGTGATGCTCGCAGTGTCGGCGAAGTTGTTATGCCCGGTGGCCGGACTGGTACTGGGTCCCTTGTTGATAGTCAGATCCGGCCCGAACGCACCGATGCCCTTGTCGTTGGTGACAACCACCTGGCCCGCTGTAGAGTCCGTTGAGGCGGCGACCGGGTACCAATCCGTGGGCAACAAGCCTAGGTACTGAACGGCGGCTGTGGGCCCGGCGTACTTGTAGACGGCCAGCGCATTATCTCGGCCGATGCTTACCACCACATGGCTTGAATCGGGCATCATGATCGCATTTGGGTTGCTGCCATTCCCCGTGCCATGGACTGGGTTGGTCTGGAATGTCTGCAGATACTTGTTGGTTGACGTGTCGATGAGCGACACGGCGTCGGAATTGGAGTCCGCAACCATCAGTGTGCCATCGGGTGCCAGGTACTCCGCGCTCGGCCCGAGCCCCACATTGATCTCCTGAGTCTCAGACTGCTTGGTGAGATCCACCACCGAGACCGTGCCGGTGGTCGCGGCGCCAGTCGTCGGATCGGCAATAACGGGAGTGTCGTCACTCAGGTTCGAGTATGTGTAGTTGTACGAGGGCTGACCGGTTGGATGCCCGCCCTCGTTGGAAACGTAGGCATTGTTGCCGACGACGACCACCTGCCGGGGCGCTATGCCGACGTTAATCTGGTTTACCAACGTATCTGTGTCGGTGTCGATCACCCCCAGGGTGTTGTATCCGTTGAGCGCCACATACAGCTTCGAGCCATCCTGTGACAGAGCCATGCCCGATGGAAGAGCCGCGCCTCCGGGGCCGCTCGTAGGTAGATTGATGACGACTGGATCAGAGACCGTCCCGTCGCTGCCGACAGAGAAACGGACTATGTCGTACAGTTGCGGAACCCAGAGCGTCGAGCCGTCCGGCGAGTAGAGCGGTCCATCCGCTGCCATGTTGCCGTCACCCAGATAGGACTGACCCGGAGCGCCTACTGTTTGAATAACCTTGTCGGTTTTAAGGTCGATGATCGATAGAAAACCGGTAAAGTCCTTCCACGTGAGCGCCGCCATCTTGGTGCCGTCGGGACTGACGGCGCTGGATACGAAACGCCCCTGTGTATCGAGAACCGCCCGGGTGCCCGCTGGGGTGATCCACTGATTGGTCGGCAACAGGACGGTGCTACCCGTTTTGGGACCAACCGTAGAATGGCCGAAACCGTTTGCGGACGCGGCCACCATCGCCACCCCGCCGAAGCCCAGACTCATGACGACTACAAGACCCAGTACTGCGACAGCAATGCGTTTCATGACTCCCTTTCCCGACTTTTTTATAGGAAGCGCCTCTTGACGCAATCCTGCGAAAGTCTACACCCGTCTCTCGCGGGTTCCTCGGCCCCGCTCCCAAGTTGCTGAGATGTAAGAGTTACATAAGGAATAGGTGAAGCAGCTGCCGCCGGCCCCTCTGAAGCCAAAATTGCTAGAGCCTTTCGACATCGCCCAGAAGAATCTCCCATGGCTCAATGGCCACGATCCCGAGCATCTGGAGAGGAGTCCACGGATCTTGGGACAGCTGAGAACGAACGTCCTCCTCGCCGCCGCGTCCATGCCGGCCCACGCTTCCGGAGCACTGCGAAATACATCGTTCAGGTTCCGTAGCCGCACATTCAACGACATATTGTATTGACAGACGCTGCCGAGAACTTTCGCCATCATCAGCCTTCAGGGTACACGACAATGGGCTGAGCTTCACCATTACAGAATGTAAACCCAGCCGCATATCCACCGGCGTTCATCGATTCGACCTGGTACACCGGGCACTTGGCCGACCGCAGGCTTGGCGACGGAATCAGGGGAGTCGGCTGCTGTATGGACACGGTTCCGTGAGCAAGGGTTGCGTCCCAAAGCGCCCCGGCGCTACCGCCGGCCCAATCTGAAACATACCCACCGATCGTATACATACCCGGCTTGCCGTGGGGTACGCCTCCGGCGGCGCTGGAGTATGAGAAGGTTGCTCCGAGAGGTAGGGGAAGTTGTGCTGACTGACCGATCTTTGGCGTGGACCGAGATAGGTCGACCGCGTCGACGAAGCCTTCTGAGCCCACAAGCCCGTCGACATTGGACAGTCCGTAGCCCACAGCCAGCAGCGTGTGCGGCTGGTTGGCATAGAGGCACGTCACCTTCTGGAAGGATGCGGGCCCCGATTGGGACGGAGAACCCAGGGCGTACGGGCCATGTCCATCAATCCACACCACGGGGATCACGTTGGTTTGGTCGCCGGAACGAAGATGCTCATCTCCCCCAATGACCGTGGTCGAACCCACGGAGTAAGCGGCGCCAACCTCTGAAGCAACAGCATGCGGGCTGACCGGCAGCAAGATTGCTCTTCCGTAGCCAGCGTGGGAAGGCTTGAACATTGCGGCGGTCCATTGACCCGTACGTCCTTGCCGCACGGTGGCGGCTATCACCCCGTTAGGGGCGATGGCGATCGAGGTAGCATCCTGCTGGCCCTCGATCGGTCCGCCCGCCGGACCCCGGAGGATGGCCCAAGCGCCGCCACGCATGTAGCCGAGATAGGCACTTTGGTAGCCCGAGCTGTCGGGCGCCGAAAGTACCTGTCCGACTGCAGTCCCGTTGTCGTCGATCTCTGCCAGGTAGGCGTCGGAGTATCCCCTGGGAGCCGTAACCTCTCGCCTCCCAATCTCGCGTCCGGTCGGTGAGATGCGCCAGATTTCTGCCGACACAGTGGAGGAGGAGACGCTCCACCCGACCACATCGCCGTGTTGATTTATTCCATGGGCAACAGCTCGTACGGTACCTGGGGGCACGCTGAGTGGCTGCAGGCCAAATGTTAGAGGTGTCGCCGAAGGCGCCGGCAACGAAACATGGTTCACCGACCGAGCCAAAGTCGTCATGGGGATCGCCAGACACGTGAAAGCAACTGTAGCTGCGGCAATAATCGTCGATCGGCGCGTCATATCGACCTCCATTCTGTGTCGTCAACCGAAACATCAATGAGGTCAGTGTGCCCTAGCGAAGGCCGCAGCACCATGAACTGCGCCCACAGTCTGCCGACATTCCGCTAGCAATTTGGCCGTGACGTCGACTTGCCGCGAACGTCTGTGCCTGTCGACCAGTGCGATGTACCCGCGCAGCCTGTTTCCCTGCGGTGAGGCTTTACAAATCGAAGGCGGCGCCCATGACTTTCATGCAGCCGGTTACTGTTGCCACTGTTTACGCGTGCCGCGGTCGACTGGCAAGAAACCGAGCTGTTCTGTAAACTTGACTAACCTGCAGAAGGGCTTGACGGCATCGTCTGGTTAGTGGGGTTTCATTTGATTGCCGCGTCCCTACGATCTATCGCGTGTATCTGGAGAATGGAGGATCTCAACTATGCCTATCGCTTGGCGCTTGATCGCGTGCACGTCCCTGCTGATAGCTGTCGTTTCCTTGTTAGCCGTGGCAGGAACGCCTGTCCAAGCAAGCCCTCAGTACGCAGGCAGCTTGAAGTTACGCGCAGACGCTGCCTCCCCGCCTCTTGTGGGTTCACTGGTTAGGTGGACGGTCTCCGGCGGAGCACGCGGGAGTGTCTATCGGTTTAGTGTTGCGCAAAACCAAGCGGGGCCGTATCAAATCGTCCGCGACTTCAGTACCAGCGCTTCCTTTTCGATGGCGCCGCTCATCCAAGGGAATTACTACGTCCGTGCGGCGGTTGCGCCCGGCTATGGTGCTGCTACGAGCCGCACCGTCAGCGGACAGATCTCCTTTGCGCCTCAAAATTCCGGAGCAAACGGAGCGGTTGTGCCAACCAGCGACCCTTCGGTCGCGCTGTTTACTACGCCCGCATGCTCAAAGGGGCAGGTCAAGGTAGGCTTTGCGCATTATTACTCGAGCGACTTTCAGTACACGGGATCTCAGAATTGCTCAGGGCAGCGGTTGAACTTTTTGGTAGCCGGAATGCTGCCAAACCAGTACTACCAGCTGAAATATTTCACGACTCAGGGCGGCACCACGACTTCGTCCGCCTCCGTGTTATACCTAACCCCGGCCTTTGCGCGAACATTCGTCTCAGGCTCGGGTCCGGGATCCGGGATGATCGTCCATATGATGGCGGGGCAGTGCGGACCCCGCCGCTCAAGATCCCATCGGAACTCTGACGAACGGGGCAGAGGTCTGGTATCTCAACGAGGCTGACCTGACGAACGTGTGGCCCGTCCGAATGGCGCCGGCTCCCGGAACAGGATTGGGGGCTAGAGTCTACCTATTTGGCGAGGACGGCCAGAAGCCGCTGAGCAAGCCGTCGGACAACGTCCTTCGTGTGACGGATCTCGCCGGCGACCCGCTGCAAGAGACGAACATACAGGAGCTAAACGTCCAGCTGAAAGCCCTCGGCCACCGTCCTGTCTACGGATTGGGCCACGAGGCGATGCCTCTTCCCGACGGCCGGTTGGCAGTGATCGGTATCGACGAGAAGACCGTTGGGGGACTGCCGGTCAGGGGAGACATGGTAATCGTCCTTGATAGCAACCTTCAGGTCGTGTGGGTATGGGACGCCTTCGATCATCTCGACCTCAGTCGTATACCCACGCAGAACGATACGTGCGCGACCCCAATCAGGTTCTCAACATTTGTATGCCCCGTGCCGGGTGATGCCGCGCTCATCACCGATTGGACCCATGCAAACTCGATCGAATACTCTTCGACCGATGGAAACTTGCTCGTATCCTTACGAAACCAGGACTGGGTCGTAAAGATCGACTATGCCAACGGAACGGGCGATGGGCACGTCATCTGGCGTTTGGGCCAGGGTGGAAACTTCAAGCTGGTTCCTCTGGACAAGAAAGACCCCTGGCCCTGGTTCTCACACCAGCACAATGCTAACTTCGTCGACACCGGCAACAATACTATCGAGTTACTCGACGATGGGGATACCCGAGTCGCCGGCTCCGGCGTGACAGACCCGTCAACCTGCCGCGGGCAGGCCTATTGCGATTCCCGGGGACAGGTATACCGCCTGGACCTGAAGACGCACACGGCTACTCAGCTACTGAACGCGAATCTCGGAATCTACTCGGCGGCCCAGGGTTCGGCTCAGAGGCTGCCCAACGGGAATTACTTCTTCTCCTCTGGAACGATTTCGGTCTCTCCGTTTTTCGCTCAGGATGTCGAGGTCAACCCGGCCGGCAAGACGTTGTTCTCGCAATCGCTCTACGGATGGACGGAGTACCGGGCGTGGATGCTGCCGACACTGTATAGTCCTTTGATCTCGCTTATGAAGTAGCTGCCACCTGATAGGCCGCACCCATCGACTGCGATCCGCGATGAAGCGCCAAGCGCTGGAGCAACTGGCCGGCGATGGATCGTCGATGTACCTGCCGGTGCCTGTCCCGGACAATCCGCCGTAGCCTTAAACTTGCATCGCGCTTTCGCCGTGGCAATTGTTGCTTATCTCGGTCTCAATGGCGGTCTCCCATCCGTTAGGTAGAAGAATCGTTTAGCCTGCCGCGCCCCGGCGAGTCCATGTCGTCCGCCTGCTCTCAGGTCAGGCCACGCGAGCCTGTCGGTGTCGAGCTCAAGCAATCCTTGACCTTCCTTCCGGACCGATCTTCCACACCTGCACGAGGAAAGCCGGTGTATTCGCGTGAGCTCCGTCCGAGACAGGTATGGGACTAACGAGAGCCACGCAACGGTCGATCGCCTGATCAGCCGCCTCTAGCTCCGGGCGATGCGTCGCGTCGGAGATGACCTTCCGCGAGGGTCGGCCCGGATCATGCTTTGACGAACAACTGGAAAGGGGAGAAGCCTGGCCAAGAATCCTTTGGACGCGTGTATCAGAACGTGAGGTTATGTCCTACGGCTTCAGGAGATTCACGGAATCGTATGGCAATCGCCCGACGTCTTGAGCATCGAGTAGTGGACCTGGCCGAAGAGCGGAGACGCGAAACCAGTGCGGGGACACTGACGCAATGAAACGAGTCGGAGCCCTAGCTCTCGGCGTACTTGCCGGCATAGGTGGGTTCCTGGATTTTGGTGGCATCGTGACGTCGCTGCAAGCAGGGGCTCAGTTTGCGCTGTCGCTCGTCTGGACCCTGGTAATCGGCATTATCGGGTTTTCAGTTTTTGCCGAAATGTCAGGACGTATCACCATCTCGACCAGTCGAACGATGTACGAGGTGATTCGGGATCGGCTCGGCTCTCGCCTGGCTCTCATTCCCCTGATCTCTACGTCGATTTCACAGCTGCTCACCATCTTCGTGGAGTTGGCCGGCATGTCTCTGGTACTGGCATACCTTTCCCATCTGTCCTACCTGCTGTTCGTGCCGCTGGCGGCACTCTTGGTTGCGTCGATCATCTGGTTCGCCGGGTTCGATCTACTCGACAACTCGACGGCCACCCTCGGCTTGCTCATGCTGGTCGCGATCGTGATCATGGCGAGGTTTAGTCGAAACTGGGCCGCGATCGGAAGCTCTCTCCTGCACCCGTCGATGTCGACGGCCCACCCGGTGCCGGCCTATCTCTTCATGGTTGTGAGTTTGCTTGGCGCCTACATGACCCCCTATCAATTTGCGTTCTATTCGTCGGGCGCCCTCGAGGAGCAGTGGGACGCCAGTAACTTCATGACCAACAAAATCGTCCCCATCGTGGGTACCGCCTTCGGCGCGGGGATAGCCCTGGCGCTCATGGTGGATGCTTACCTCTTTCTGCATCCTCTGCACAATATGGTCAATACGTTTGCCTCCACTCTCATCCCGGCGACGCACGCCTTCGGCCTTCCAGGGTTAGGAGTGTTTTTAGCCGGGACATTCGTGGTCTGTCTCGGTGCGGGACTCGAAGCCAGCATGAGCGGGAGCTACGTGATCATGCAGTATTTCGGCTGGGATTGGGGAAAGAAGGCAAAGCCGCGTAATGCCCCACTGTTTCATTTCATGGTTCTATTGCTCCTGCTGCTCGCGATCCTCGTGGCCGAAACTCGGGTGGATCCGATCTTGATGACGACGCTTGCCATGGCAATCTCGGCGGTCACTCTGCCGTTCAACTTTGTGCCGCTGCTCGTCGTCGCAAACGATCGCTCGTTCATGGGCTCGCAAACCAATACTCTTGCCATGAACGGGGTCGCGTTGCTCATCATCGCCGTTCTCGTCGTGGTAACGATCGCAGCCATACCTCTGCTGTTTCTTTCTGGGAGCCTCTAAACGATGACCAGAGATGAGCTGTGGCTTGGTCAGCAAGTGGTAGACAGAGCACTGGTGAGCAAGGACGAGAGGCGCTGCGGAATGGTGGACGATCTCGTGATCACGATGCGAGCTGATCCACCCGGGGAATTCCCGCGGGTAGAAGCGATCGTTGCAGGCCCGATGGCGCTTTCTTGTCGCTGGCCCCAGCCTTTGCGGTGGTCCGTCCGCCTCTTTTATCGATGCCTCGGGCTCAAACAGCCCGCCCCGGTGCAACTTCCGTGGGATTGCGTCGATCGCATCGGTGTGGTCGTCACCCTCGTCGTCGACCGAGACCAAACCGGACTCAACCGTTTGGCCGCCGCAGTCTCGCACCGCTTCATTCGCAAACTTCCAGGATCGTGAATGCCATCTAAGAAGGTCTTGTACAGCACGCTGATAGGGATGGACGTCGTCGACGGCAACGGCCGGCGTGTCGGCCGAATCGAGGACATCATCGCCGCCGACCGTGGAGGTCAGCTTCACGTCATCGCCCTGAGCATCGGGCCCCGCGCGCTGCTTCACCGTCTTGGGTTGAGGAAGCGGCCGGCGAAGCGGATTGGCTGGGAGCACGTGGAAGACTGCGATGGGCAGATCCGGCTAGTGACTCTGCACGACCACCGCCAGCCGGAGCAGGCAGGTTGAGCCTGCTCGCATGGTCAATCACTGGCTTAGTGCTCATTACCGTCGGCTTGTGGGTCCTTTATGCAGGAGCGGTGGCCATGCAACCGACCGATGAGAGGCCCCTGACCAAGGAGTTGGATCGGCTGGGGCACCCTACCGGCAAGGCCAAGGCCCCGGACTACCATCTGAATGCCGGAGAGCAGAAGCCCAGCTAAAGGAATATTGAAAGTCCGCCGTCGCCTCGCCGGCTCAGAACCCTGCTCCGAATTGCCGCAAGCAGGTGCCCGAAGATGGGTTATCGCCCAACCCCGCACGGTGCCACATGCCGCGTGAGGCAGCAGAGCCCCTGTTGCGCGGACGCTCGATTAAATCCAGTCGCGGTCACGCGCGAAGAGGATCGCCTGCGTCCGGTCACGCAGGTGGAGTTTCGAGAGGATAGAGGAAAAGTGGTTCTTGACGGTGCCCTCGGTGATGGACAGCTTCTGCCCGATCTCACGGTTCGACAGGCCGGCCGACGCATGCGCCAAGACCTGAATCTCCCGATCGCTGAGTCGCTCCCGGCCCTCGGAATCCACAGCGCTATCAATGTGGTGAGACGGCTCGCCACGAGCGTCATGGTGGCCCACCATCTGGGCGATCACCCGTCCGGCCACGGACGGCGACAGCACCGATCCTCCGGCTCTCGTGACGTTGATGTCCCGCGCAAGCTGCTCAGAGGGAGTATCTTTGAGGACATAACCGCTGGCGCCGGCCTCCAGTGCACCGACGATCGACTCGTCGTCGTCAAAGGTCGTCAACACCAGCACATGGATTTCCGGGTGATGCTGCTTTATCTCGCGTGTGGCAACGACACCATCCATCACCGGCATTCGAAGATCCATCAGCACTACGTCAGGCAGAAGCTGGTCCACCAGACGGACGGCGTCGCTGCCGTCCACCGCCGTACCCACTACCTCGATCGACTCTTCCAGCTCCAGCAGCGTCCTAAGACCCTGCCGGAAGAGGGCCTGATCGTCCACGACGAGGACCCGGGTAGCATTCACCGAGTGTGACGGGAGCGAGCAGGGGGTGGGGTGGATCCCGTGCTATATGATCCGGCCTCGACCGGGTCACCGTTTACCCTTCGGTGCTGCGGCGGGATATGGAACTCAACCGAGAAGCCCTCACCCGTGATCGACTCGGTCCTGAGCCACCCACCGGCGCCGCCCAGGCGTTCGCGCATACTCTGCAAGCCGAACGAACCCTGGCTTTCGAGGTCTTTCGCGCCGCGACCGTCGTCGCGAATCTCGCCGTCGAATCCCTGCTCGTCCGCCTTGAGACGTATCCAGACATTTCGAGCTCGGGCGTGCTTGCGCACATTGGTGAGCGCCTCCTGGATCACACGATACGCCACAACCTCAATCTCCGGAGGCAGGCGCTCGGTGCTGTGGGTTTCGAGATGAATCTTGAGGTCCGTCGATTTCCGCAGGCTGTCAATAAAGAGGGCGAGCGCCTCCGAGAAGCCGGCGTCGAGCGCTGCGGGTCGGAGCGCAGCGACCGAGCGCCGAACCTCGCTGAGGGCTTCGGCCGCCTGGACTTTCGCCACGGAGATTGCTTCCGCCGCCGCCTCAGGGTTTCGCTCATGAAGCTTCATGGCGGTCTCGAGCTGAACGTTGACGACCGTGAGGTAGTGCCCCAGGGTGTCGTGTATCTCCCCGGCCATACGATTGCGTTCTCGGGCGACGGCCAGCTCCTCGACTTGATCGGTGTACGACTGGAGCTGTTGATGTGCCTGATTCAGCTCCTCGAGTAGCTCGGTCGTGTGAATCCGCAGCCGGCGCTCGCCAAGCGCGTTGTAGGTGAAGGCCGCGACGAAGGCGAAGCCGGCGGGCGACGTGGCAAGAAACTGTGCCCAGGTCTCGCCCGGAGCGTGAAAGCCGTTTAGCCCTACGATGAGCACCGACAGGAGCCACAAGCCCACGGTGGCAGTGAGGGCAATCACGAGCGGAAATACCATCTGGCACTCGGCAGCCAGCACAAACAGCAGCAGCTCCGCACCAGTGCAGCCTGCGACGAGAAAGATGCCGCAGGCGAGCACGAGCTGACCAGCGGTCAGTAGGAGCACGACACCCCGGCGTAGCCCCGGCATCTGGGTTATCACGTAAAATGCCGCGACGAAGGCCAGAGAGGCCGCTACAACGGCGACCAGCTCAAGCGGATGATTAGCGCCGGCCTGAAGACCAATACCGACTGTGGCGCCCGCGCACGTGATGTAGCCCGCCATCCGCAGCGAAGCGGGCCAACCTTGTTGCGCGGCGTCCGGCCCGTCAGCGTACGCCCGCCACCGCTTTGCCAGGCTCCCCTGCGGAGACTCAACTGGTTTCAATACTCTCGGTGGTTTGGCGCTCATTGCTCCGTCTTCATTCTGACGTAGCTCGCTGTCTACGCCGGAACGGCATCTTTTTCGACCTCTTCATAGTCTGGCGTGGAGCTCGACCGATACGCCCAACCGCGAAGCGATCGCGGCACCCACCAGTTCCAGTCGCCCATGATTTCCATGATCGCAGGCACCAACACGACGCGAATGAGCGAGGCGTCTATCGCAATACTGATGACCAGCCCGAAGCCGAACTCCTTGAACTGAATCTGATGGCCGAGCAGGAACGACGAGAATGCGATGACCATGATTAGCGCCGCCGACGTTATCAGCCGGCCCGTCTTCTCCAAACCGAACGCAACCGACTCTCGATTATTCCCGGTCGAAAGCCACGCCTCGCGGATGCGGCTTAATAGCAGGACTTCATAATCCATTGATAACCCGAAGAGGAAGGCAAACATGAAGATCGGGACCCAGGTCGCAACTCCGTCTTCAGGGTAGAAAGACAAGATACTCGAGCCGACGCCGCCTTGAAAGACCAGTACCATGAGCCCATATGCCACGGTAACCGACAGTAGGTTGAGGAGCACCGCCTTGAGCGGCAAGAACACCGAGCGGAAGGCGAGGAACAGGAAGCAGTAGGTCAGCAGAAGGATCAGGCCAACGACGTACGGGAACCGTCCCAGCACGACGTTGTCCCAGTCGTAGTACCCGGCCTCGGAGCCACCGACGAACGTGTGGCTTCCGGGGGGAAGCAGCGTAGCCGACCGCGGCAACAACGCCCTCGTGGCGTGGACCACATTTGCCGCTCCGCTGGTCCCAACGGCATCCCTGGTTTCGACCGCGATCAGCGCGGTCCGTCCGTCCGAGGTAAGGTATTGCCCGCTGAGCTTCCTGAGCTGTGATGCGGACGGCGCCACGTCGCCGCTGAGATAGGTGGCGGGGCCGGCCACACCGGCGACGCCGGGCAATCTGGACAGGGCGGCCTGAACAGACCGCAAACCCGCGATGGCGCGAGGTTGAATCATCGATCCGGCACGCGGGCCCTGTATGAGCACAACGGCGGGATCAGCCTTGGTCGGAAAGTTGTTCTGTACCCAGACATAGCCCTGGACAGCCTGCAGATTGCGGGGAGCGTTCTTGAGGCCGCCATAGGAGTATGCCAGGTGAGTCGTCGGGTAGGCGGCCAGGAGGAGTACCACGAAAACCACACCGCCGATGAGCGCCGGACGGTTCATGATCGCGGTAGCCAGCCGGTGCCACGGGCCACGCTCGCCCGGCTCGAGCATGCGGACCGGAAGCACGCGGAGGCGGTTCACCTTGGTGCCCAGAACCGAGAGGACGGCCGGCAGCAGCGTGAACGCGGTGAGGAGTGCCGAAATCGGTACCAGAATGCCGGCGAGGCCCATAGACTGCATGAACACTACGCCGCTGAGGAGTAGCGCCGCCAGGCCAATGGCCACGGTAATGCCGGAGAAGAATACGGCCCGCCCAGTGGTCGCCATAGTCCGAACGATTGCGGCTTCGCGATCACCGTCATGCAGGCGGAGCTCCTCACGGAACCTGTACACGATGAACAGGGAGTAGTCGATAGATATACCGAGTCCGAGCACCTCCACCACGTTGGTGGCGTAGATCGACGTGTTCAGGAAATGAGCGAAGAGGTACACGCCGGAAAGGCTCACGGGAATGGAGAAGATGGCCAGCATAAGCGGGAGCCCGGCCGCAACCAGGGTGCCGAAGACGAGCAGGAGCACGATGACCAGAATAGGAATGGCGAAGGTGTTTCCCGTACTGAGGTCGTGCTGGCTGCTGACGGCATAATCGTGGTTGAGGGCAGGGCCGCCGGTGACGTAGGTCGTTACCCCAGGAACGGAGACCAGGCTGCGAAGGTGGACGATCTTGCTTTCAATGGCCGCATCGGGGAGACTACTCCTGACCAATAGTGCTATGGAGCGGTGGTCGCGGGCCATAAGCTGGGCGTCGGCGGTCACGAGCGGATTGTCGACCTGAGTGACTTTCAGCGCGGAGTAGGAGCGGATGCGATCGACGATCGTCGACACCGTGCTGGCGAATCCCGGACTGGCCACGGTGCCCGAGTTCGGGCGTACGACGATCAGGGTGTCAGTCTGTGCATTTTGGTGAAACTGGTTACGAAGGATTGCGGCGGCGTAATACGACTGGCTGCCGGCCACATCGAAATTGCCGGGACCCAGTACCGAGCCGACCTGCGATGCAATCGCGACGGTGAAGGGCAAGATCAGCAGCCAGCTTGCGATGACGTACCATCGACGCCGGTACATCAGACGTGCCCAAGAGCCAAACATAATAGATCTCCTTCAATCCCTTTGGGCAAGGTCGAACCCTGCCGGTTTACGATCACTGTACTGCCATCGAGGTCATTTGTGATGTGGCTCAGGCCATGTGTCTCGGCGCTGAGAGGAATGACCAAAGTCACGAACCTCTTGGCAAGACGATCCACTTCACCGGGAAGGATGGACATGCAGCGCTTATGATCGCGGCGCCTCCGCGATGGAGCGAGCGAGGTGCTGGAGTCAATCCGGAAGCGTCTTAACTCACTGCCGGCTCACGAGTCTTCATCCGGCGCGGGGGTGCCACCGACTCAGGTACCGTTGGGGTTTTCCACCCGTCTTGAAGTCTCTATCTGGGAGCTGATCCGGCTGCAGGGCAGGCGCATGCGCTAGGACACCGGCCGCAGCCAGTACCGCGATCCACAGGCTGACGAACAGAATGCTGGCGACCACGTCGGTCGTCCAATGTACTCCCAGCTCAATCCGGGATAGACCCACCGCGAACACCGCAAGCAGTGCAATGATCCATGCCAGAAGCCTCAGGACGGTTGTTCGAACCAGGTATGTCGCCACGATTGCGAGCACTGTAAACACGAGTGCGGCCGTTGCCGCGTGCCCCGACGGCCAGGACCATCCATGTGCCGTCATCAGCCATATCTTCTCGGAGGGCCGGTGGCGGCGGACCACGTTCTTCGCCAGCGAGACCGCGGCTGCTTCGCCGATCCACGCGACAACTGCGAGGAGAACAGCAAAGACCGGCAGCCGGCGGAGAGCGGCCAGAGCCCCAATCAAAGTTGCTGCGACCGCAAGCGCAATCCAGGTTCCCAGCCAGGTAACCACCTTCACAACCGCGTTAAGTTGAGGCGACCGGTGGGCTACCACCCAATCCGTTACCTGGCGATCCCAGGCCGTTACCGCCCGTGAGTGCGTCACCACCTCTCCCGCGGCAATGAGAACGCCCGTGAGTACCAGCCATGCAACGAAGAGAAGAATAGCCGTCGTTGCAAGCACGTGGGGGTGCTGCCAACCGGCCCGAGCACGCTCGGAAGAGTCAGCGACAGCGACGGCGTGAGACGCGGCCGGCTCTTCGAGGTCCACAAGCCCTTCGATCTAGAACTTTCATCCAGCACTAAATGGCCACCCCATTGTTCACAATTGTCGACGCTCTGCTCCCTCACAGGGCATCCACTCACATTCCGACAGTGACTCTCTAGAGGTTTGGGTGTCAGCGTCTCGAGAGTTGAGCCCTGGAGTGTCAACGCTGGGTCGTCGTAACTTTTGACTCCTCGCGAGCGAGCCGCGCAGGCGCTCGAAAAGCGTTCCGCTCGATTTACGCTGTATCGACGTGACTTTTCACTTCTCGCGAGCGAGCCGCGCATGCGCTCGAAAAGCGTTCCCACCAACTTTGGGTAAGGCTGAAAAGCGCGGGGATTCTTTAGTGCCTAAAATAGCGGGCTGCGACTGATTTGTCAAAAAGAGGTGGTCAGCGTTTTCACCCAGAGATTCAGGATTCTTGGTCTGGGTTTATGTCGAAGGCTACCTACGAAATAAAGCTGTCGGTATCGTGATTAGCGAATACCGCAGGATGCGCATGAACTCAGTTTCGGCCGCTGCTCGGAGTGATGTTTAACTGTGAGCGAGGTTCAATGAGAAGTTCCCCATCCACGTCAAAAGAGATTCACATGGTGGTCTCGGACGATAGAGGTATCCCCGGTGGGACCGCATGCATTGGAGAAGCAGTCATGAACGTCGACCCGTCTCGACGGACGCCGAAAACCCCCGATTCGAGGGACAGAATCAAAGCTCGGGTTCGGACAATAAAGAAAGCAGTCGTCGTCGGCTCAATCGCTGCCTTCGGAGCAGTCATGGCACTGGTCGCGGGACATACGGTCGGCGTCACTGCCCACTCCGCGCCTTCACAGACCTCGACCTCATCAGGCAACGCGCAGCCGGGAGGGGGATACGGATACGGTGGCGGGTCCTACAACAACGGAGGCGGGTCAAGCTCTCCTCCAGTTGGAAACGGCGGAAGCTCCCCTCCGGTGATGGGCAGCGGTGGATCGTAAATTCGTCACTCCCCCCGAACTGCATCGGGACACATTTGCGTCAATGGGCACGACGGTCACTGTGCTCGTACCCCGCCTCACCCCGCTCAAGAACCTCACCCTGGTTCGCCGGATGTTCGACCATTGGGACCATGCCCTGAGTCGATTTCGCCATGATAGTGAGCTGTCCTACGTCAACAACCGGGCCGGTCTGCCGGCGCGTGTCAGTCCCCTGTTTCTCCGGGTCCTGTTTGAGTCCCTCCGTGCCGCGGAAGCGACGGACGGGATCTTTGACCCCACCCTCCTGACTCAAATGCTCGACGTCGGGTACGATCGTACGTTCTCTGAAATAAAGGAGACCGGCGAGGACGACTGTTTAGCTGCGAAACCGGGCGGCGGATGGAGATTCATTCGGGTAGATAGGCGCGCGTCCATGGTTTCTCTGCCTACCGGTGTGGGTTTGGACTTCGGCGGTATCGCCAAAGGTATGGCAGTGGACGCGGCTCTCGAGTGGCTGGCCGGCGAAGGAGTTGCCTGTGCCGCCGTAAACGCCGGCGGCGATCTGCGCGTCCACGGGAAGCTTCCTGATCAACCGGGATGGACGGTCGCCGTGGAGGCCGGCGATGGCGAGATAAACGTCGACCTTTTTCAGGGCGCGCTGGCCACGTCGAGCATAAACCGGCGAGCGTGGGTTCGGGGAGGTCGCCGCTTGCACCATATCCTTGATCCGCGAACCGGCATGCCCGTGATGAATGAGGTTCGATCGGTGAGCGTCGCCGCCGGGACCTGCGCCGAGGCCGAGGTTGTGGCAAAAGTCGCCCTGACGCTCGGCCCGTACGACGGCGCGGCGTACCTCCGGAAACACCGGTGGTCTGCCCTGATGGTCACCGTCGATGGCCGGCTGCGTTTCGGCGATTGGCCGGATGCCGGAAGCCGTCACCAGGCGGCGTGATGAGCTGGTCGACCGTCACCTGGGATGTCGCTCGCACCGGCGGCTTTGTCGCCTACGGGCTGCTTGCTCTTTCGATCTGTCTCGGGCTTGTCCTGAGCCTGCGCTGGAGGACTCAATCGTGGCCCCGTTGGGCAACGACGGACCTCCACCGTCACGTGACCCTGCTGGCTATCGTCTTCACAGGCATTCACACGCTCGCGATTTGGCTCGACCCCTTCATGCGGTTCACGCCGGTCGAGATATTCGTTCCCCTGGCTGGCCACTACCGGCCCCTCTGGATCTCGTTCGGCATAGTCTCGGCCTACCTTCTCATTGCCATCTGGCTCAGTGAGCGGATCCAGAAGCGGATTGGCTATGTCTGGTGGCGCCGTATGCACTACCTCACCTTCCTGATCTACGGAATGGCCACGATTCATGGAATCGCCAGTGGCAGCGATACCAAGGCAAACTGGGCGGTCCTGATGTATCTCGGCAGCTTCAGCGTTATTGGGTCGCTGCTGGCGGTTCGGCTGCTGATCCCCGGCGAGCACATGAAGCCACATCCAAAGACTGCCGGTGTTGTGGCCGCTATCTTCGCCGTCGTCGTGGTTTGGACCGCCGTCGGCCCGCTCCGCCCCGGCTGGAGCCGTGCCGCAAACAACGGTAATGCCACCGGAGGCTCTGTCGCGACGCCGGTTTCCTCGAACTCGCTTACGTTGCCCTTCACATCGTCGCTCGACGGACACGTCAGCCAGTCAACGGCTGGCGAACAAGGTTTGTCGGAAGTTCTGCAGGGACACCTAACGGGACAGGTGGCCGCCGATCTTCAGATAACGCTGCAGGGTCAGACGGCGGACGACGGAAGCATGCTTGTGGACGGAACCCAGATAGATCTGAGAGGCCAGAACGGCTTCGACTGCTCGGGACAGCTAACGGCATTGACCTCAAGCGACTGGACCGGCCAGTGTTCCGACACTACCACGGGCCTTCTCGTGTCGCTCGATATCCGGCTTCAAGCAGACAGCTCAGGCCACGTCACGGGCACAGTTCGCGGCTCGCAAGCATAAAGAGCATCTGCGACCAAACCGAGAGCGCTCCGTCACATTGGCTAGGTGGACGTTGGAGGAGCGAATGTTTGTCTGGGACGGGTCGTAGACCATGGCTACCCCGCCACCTCGAGCCCATAACTTGGTAAGCAATAGCTACTCCAGTTCCGCGTAGATTCATCGACGGCAGGACATCTTTCAAACGGCTTGCGCGCCTGCCAGACATCGCGCGAGCGTGGCTCGCACGCCGTTGGAGTAGAGATCGTGCAGGACGGCTTGGAGCTCGGTCACGAACGTCTCACGATCCGCAAGGTCTCCGAACAGGTCGCGCACGGCCAGGAGGGGCCGCGGATCGTCATGACCGGCCGCCGCCAGCGCTTGCAGCTCCGTAGCGCGGGCGTCCTGCAGTTCTATCTGCTCCCCCCGATCGTCCACGCCAAGCAGGTAGCGGAGCCAGCCCGCCAGGCCTAGCGTAAGCCAGCGATGAGGTCCGTTCGCGGTCAGAGCATCGTGCAACGCAGGCAGGAGAAATTTTGGAACTTTAGCCGAACTTTCCAGGCAAACGCGTGCTACCTGATCCCCAATTTTTGGATTGGAAAAGCGCTCGATCAGCGTGCGCTGGTAGGCATCCAGATCCATGCCGGGGACGGGCGGCAAGAGCGGCGCGACCTCCTCCCGCATCTGACGTTCAACGAAGGTGCAGAACAGGGGATCAGCCATGATTTGATCGACAGTCGTGTAGCCGGCAATAGATCCCAGATAGCCCATCGAAGAATGACTAGCGTTCAGAAGACGGAGCTTCATGTTCTCGTAGGGAAGGACATCCGCCACCATCTGTACACCAACCTCTTCAAAAGCCGGCCGGCCGTTGCTGAACGTGTCCTCGACGACCCACTGGCGGAATGGCTCCGTCACCACCGGCCAGCGGTCGGCGATGCCGAACTCGCGTGCCAACAACTCTCGCTCCACGTCGGTGGTTTGGGGCGTGATGCGATCGACCATGCTGTTCGGGAAGGCGACGTTTTCCTCGATCCACCTCGCTAGAGCTTCGTCGCGTAGACGGGCAAATGAGACGAGCGCGGTTTGCGCGACGTGGCCATTGCCCTGCACGTTGTCGCACGATAGCAGAGTGAAGGGACGAATACCGGCCCGGCGACGCCGGTCCAAGGCCTCTGTCAGATAGCCGAATACCGTTGAAGGGCTTTCAGGGTGTCGGAGGTCCGCCCGGACGCTCTCGTTGGCAGCATCAAACCGGCCGGTCGACTCTACGATGTTGTACCCACCCTCGGTTATGGTCATCGTGACCACGCGAGTCGAGGCGTCAGCCAGGGCGTCGAGCACGGCTTCCGGCTGGTTCGGGGCAAAGAGATAGGCCAGCAAAGAGCCGATGACTCTGGCCCGGTCCCCTTCGGCACCGCGGGTCAGTACCGTGTACAGACACTGTTGCGGAACCAGCGCCTCGCCCATAGCGCGATCCTGCGATAGCAGTCCAACGCCGCGCTCTCCCCATCCGTCCCCGACAGCCGCCAGATCGTCCAGATAGACGGCTTGATGAGCACGGTGGAACGCGCCGACACCAATGTGGACGATACAAGGGCGGAGAAGACGCCGGTCATAACTGGGTGTCCGGACCCGTCCGTCCATTGCCCCAAGCATTTCATCACTCAACGAGGACGTGGCGCCCCTTAACATGCGATTCGCTCCTGGGGAATGCCACGTAATTCGGCGGCCGGCACGGCATTCACTGAGAATCTGAACGCGGACATAATACTTTTCGCTTCCAGCCCTAGCCTTTCACGGCACCGAGGGTTAACCCCCGTATCAGTTGACGCTGGGCTGCCCAGCCCAGTAGCACAGGTACCACGATTGCGAGCGACAGCGCCATCGACATGCGCGCCCAAAAAAGTCCCTCGGACGTCACATACGAAGACACGAATACGGGGACGGTGGGTGCAGAGGTATATGTGAACGTGACGGCAAAGAGGAACTCGTTCCAGGAGAAGATCGCGGACAGCAGAGCGGCGACAGCGAGTCCGGGAAGCGAAATGGGCATGATGATTCGCAGCAACACCTGCCAATCATGAGCGCCATCTACTCTTCCTGCTTCAAGGAGCTCCTTCGGGACGTCGCTGAAGTACGAGTACATGATCCATACCACCAAGGGAAGGTTCACAGCGGTGTAGATGATAATCAGCGCCAAAAGCGTATCGAGCAGGTGGATGTCCTTGAAGATGATGTACAGCGGAACAAGGACTCCGACAGCCGGCATGAATTTCGTGGATATCAACCAGAACAGAATGCCTGCATTGCTCTTGCGAGGGTGCCACACGAGAGCGAAGGCAGCCACGGTGCCCAACGCAAGTGCTACTAGGGTTGAAACCCCGACCGCGACGATCGAATGAGACAAGAACGTCATGAACCCATTACTCATGGCCGTGTTCAGGTTATCCAGGATCGGCGTAAAGATCAGGCTTGGCGGCATTTGATATGCCGACACCTCGTCTTTGAAGCCGGTCATAACCATCCACGCGATTGGAAATACGATGAGGATCGTGATGATGTACGCCACCACGGCAATCAGCGATGTTCCAAGACGAGACTTTAAGGTTCTCATTATGCCTCCACGTAGCCGGTCATCCGAAGCAAGATGCGGTTGAACCCCGTCGCAATGACAATGGTGATCAGCACTGCGACGACGGCGAGCGCCGAAGCCGCACCGACCTCCCAACTACTGAAAGCAGTCTGATAGATGAGAAACGGTAGGTTCGTCGAGGCATCGCCAGGGCCGCCTTGCGTTCCCACGAAGATCTCGCCGAAGACACCGAGGAGATAGATCAACCCAAAGAGAGCCGAGACGGCTATGTAGCGCTGGAGATGAGGAAGCGTAATGTGAAAAAACACGGCCAGGGGGCCTGCCCCGTCCATGCGAGCCGCCTCAACCAGGTCCAGTGGCAGGCTCTGGAGGCCGCCCAGTAGGATGAGCATGAAGAATGGGTACCATTCCCACGTCAGCATGATGCCGACGCCGAAAAGCGGGTGGGTACCGAGGATGTCGGGCGGGGTCACCCCGAGTTGTTGTATGAGCCACGCAAGCAAGCCGTATACGGGGTTCAACAACATGTTCTTCCAGATTTCCGCGGTTGCCACGGGCATGATGAAAAATGGCGTGATGAGTAGAGTTCGTACGAGCGTTCGAAGGGGAAATGGCCGGTTGAGCAACAGCGCCAGCAACAGCCCGATGACCATGCCGGCTACCAGAACTCCAAAGGTCAGCTCCATGGTATTGATAAACGCGGTAAGAAAGGCGCCGGAGGTCAGCACATTCACGTAGTTGGATAGCCCGACGAAATGGATACCTAGGTCTGGCCGTACGAAGTTCCAGCTCAGCATGCTGAAGTAGATGGTGACCAGGAATGCGATCTGGGTCACCAGACCGACGAGGATCAGTGCCGGGAAGAGAAATACACGTCTTTGCGCCGTGCTGCGCTGGACTATTGTTCTTTCGGCCGCGGGCCGGCCGCGGACGGCCTGAGTAACCTCAGCCATTAAGGACCTCCGGAGTGGATGAAGGCGGGGACCGCGTGAACAGTCCCCGCCCCTATAATCGCGCCGGTCTTGCTACTTTCTGTAGTGTCCCGCGATTGCGGCCTGATTGGCGAGTTTATTCGCCTGTTTAAGTGCCGAGCTGACACTCGTGTTACCTGCGATCGCGGCAGAGATCAGGTTGCTGACCTGAGTGCCCATTCCCTCAAACTCGGGAATATCGACGTACTGGATTCCGACATACGGCACGGGGAGAAGTGTGGCCTTATGCTGGTTCGCTGACAAGATAGATGACTTGACAATGCCGGCGAAGGAGGCAGCGGCCTTCAGGTAGTTCTTGTTCTTGTAGGTAGAGGAACGAGTGCCGGGCGGAATAGTCACCCAGCCGTTGGTCTTGCCCACGAGATTGATATACTGCTTGCTGGTCGCCCAGGCGATGAACTCGGCAGCAGCCGCCTTCTTCTTGCTCGCTCCCTCGACCGCCAAAGACCACGCCCACAGCCAGTGGGAGCCTCTTCGAGTCTTGTCTACCGGAGAGTAGGCGAAGCCAATCTTGCCCGCTTCCATGGATTGAGTCTTGTCCTCCAGGAACCCTGCAGCCACCGTCGCGTCGACCCACATCGCCACCTTGCCGGTTGCCATGAGAGTCTCGCACTCCGTGAAGCCGCTACTGGACGCGCCCGGCTCTCCGTATTTGCGGACCAGATTGACGTAGAAGTTGACGGCGGACTTGACTGGCGGGGAGGTCAGCTGCGCCTGCCACCGCTTGTTGTACCAGCGCCCTCCGTAGGTATTGATCACGGTGTCGAGAGGCGCCAAAACTTCACCCCAGCCCGGCAGCCCCCGCAGGCAGATTCCATGAACCCCACCGCTGTTCAATTTCTTTGCTACGCTGGCGACCTTTGCCCAGGTCGGGTGCAACGGCATTTTGATGTGGTGGGATGCGAGAAGATCCTTACGGTAATAGAGCATACTGCTCTCACCATAGAAAGGCGCGGCGTAGAGCTTGCCCTTGTACGACAGAGCCGCGCGAATCGACGGAAATACATCGGCGAGGTCATACGATTTCCGGGTGCTGGCTGGGAGCTTGTTTAGGAGAGGCTGTAGGGGCAGAGCCCATTTGTTCTTTCCCCAGATCGGGGCATCGTATGTGCCGATGGTTGCGACGTCGAACTTTCCGGCTCCGGTCGCAACGTCGGCCGTTACTTTGGCGCGCAGCTCATCTTCAGTGTAGGTGTCATAGTTGACTTTTATACCGGTTTGCTTGGTGAAGTTCTTGGTTAGTGACTCTACCGTCACCATGTCTGGGTTGTTGACCGTGGCGACCGTGATTGTGGTGCCGCTGCGACGCGGCAGAGACAAGGCAACCGACGCGGCTCGTTGAGCCCTTCCGTGCGCGGAGACGTTCCTCGGCGCTGAACCAAATGACCAACCGCCGAGCACAAGAAGTAGAACCAGGCCGACGCTTACGACAGAAAACCGGCGCACTGCAGGAATCTTCATCTCACAACCTCCGACGAATTGAGTGTGCTCGAGATCTGCTCGTTGGCCGCCCGAATCTTGTCGAGATGCCTTGCGAGCCCGATCGCGGCCTCAGAGAAAACACCCTATTTGGGGGCATCCCTCTGACTTCCTACTCTACGGAAATGTCATGATCTTGTCAGTAGGGATCGCTTGAGATTTCCGCTTGAGATCGCTTTTGATTTACGGTTGAGATCGCTTTAGTATCAACAAAGAGCCAGAACCCGGAGCCGCATTATGTCGACCAGCCGTTCTGACGAAGTTCGAGATTATTCCTTTGCTGATCAAGTGCTAGCTCTGCGCAAGCGGATCGGCCTGACGCAGCAGGATCTGGCCGACATTCTGGGCGTCAGCTGCCAATCCATCCACGCCTGGGAGTCGGGCCTCTCGTACCCCGCGATGGAGCGGCTCAAACAGATAATCACCCTGTACCTCGACCATGGTGCGTTCGCGGCCGGTCATGAAGAAGACCAGGCATCAGCACTCTGGGCAACCGTCCGCGAACGGGCCTCCCGGCGGACGCTCCCGTTTGACACGGAATGGTTCGCGTCATTGAAGGCTGAGAACGGGGCGGCTCACCCCCGGCCACGGGTTCGAAGAAAGCGTGTCGAGGCGCGAAGCGCCCACGTTGCACGCGCGGCTACCGTGCCAGGCAGTTTACCCGTGCAGGACCCGAAGCACCACAATCCGAACTCCGAGCACGAGCCGGCTAACGGCCATCACATCGGAGTGCAAACTGGAGTTCAGTTAGCTGTGGCACCGGTGGGAATCTTTATTAAGGTGAAGGATGCTATGGTGTCGCACAAGTTTTACTCGGCGTTCGGCTCGGCCTTCACGATCGTTCCAGTCCGAGCGTATGGTGACTCCAAATTCGCTCGACAGTTCGCAAAAGTGTGTCCCAATGTTGATTGCCGTCCGCGGAAACACGCTGGAATCATTTACAACATCGTCAGTAGAGGGGGACAACGAGCGCGTTTGGAGGTCAGCGAGGGGCATCCCGACGTACCGGCGGCGGTGCATGAGAGTGACATGGCGACGGCCAAGGTGTCTATCCGGCTCGAGGTCGACTCTCTCGCCGAAGTAATCAGAGCGCCGGCATACCAGGCAGCGGCCAGGCGCGCTCTAACCAGTCGTGGAGGCTTCGTAAAGAGCTACAACTGGGGAACTATTGAAGCACCTGTCCGCGATCCGGACGGCGTCGTGATCGTCTTTGTGGTTCACTGGGATCAGCGAGACCCATCGAAGGAAGAGGAGATCAAGCAAGCAATAAATGAAATCGAGCCTCCCGGCTCAATCCGGTGGATCGACGAACGTACGGTAACCGAGTTCCCTGAGGACAGCTGACAGTGCCGGAAGGCTCGCCGTACACGCTGAGACGATTTTCCAATAATGCGGATCGGGCGCCTTTCAGCCAAGCGCTTTACTCTCAATTGGCTCCAGTGCAACGGCCCTGCCCGACACGGCTGCAGTTATTGGTAGGCTGCTGACTTTCTGATCGACACTGCCACCAGTGCGATGATCGATTTGGCTCTCCGCCTCCCGCGAGCTGAATGTGTTCGGGAAGACCGATCCCCAACGCCAACTCCTGGGCTGCCGCCGAGTTTGTGGACATCTGGTCAAGGTAGATTGGATCTTTCGCGAGATGGCGAAGCAGCAGGCGGCTCCTCATGGACGAAAACTTCGCGGACCTGTACGATCCGAAGCAGGGCCGCCATTCCGTTCTGCCATCCTTGCTGGCGAATCTGTCGCTACTACAAACGTTCGTTAGAACCAGAAATCGAGAGGCCCTGGAGGACATCGCGCCACCGTCAAGCAGTCGCGTCTGGGCTTCAGGCCAGAGTCTCGCTATGCCTGGATCCCCGTCAAGCCAACAATCCATGCGGTCCTAGGGCGTGTCATATGCTCAGATAGCGCTTCGCCTCTGCGCTGTCGCTGAACGGGAACGCACGGTCGAAGACCAGAGAACCTTTCGGGCCTGAATAACATCCTTCAGGATGGTAAGTTCTGTTTGTTGAAGTCCGCTGTTAAGCCATTGCATTCCCGAACATACGGGGTCGAGCTGGGCAGGTGCAATCCACATGCCCGGGCGACTTCCCGCCGCCACCGTGGTTGACCGTTGAGCGACCGTAGCCCTCCCGAACTACCTCCGGGCAGAGCTCTGTATTCTCGCGAAGGCATTGCTGTCGATTCGCTGGCTTCGCAGTCGTCGCTAGTGTTTCGCGCCCTCCTTATAGGAGCAAGCCTGGTGGTTATCGTCGCCGGCCTGAAGAACGGAGCGGAAGTCCTTTCTCCGATTCTGTTTGCGATCGTTCTGGGTATTCTGTTCACGCCTACGCTGCAGTGGATGGAGAACAAAGGCGCCCCCGCATTTGTTGCCTTGAGCATCATGGTGGTCGCCATCGTGGCAATCGTCGCCGCGCTCGCGGCCATCGTAATCACCTCGCTTCATCAGCTCAGCGCCAACCTGCCGCATTACTCCCAGCTTTTGACCGAACGATTGGCGCCATTGAAGTCGTGGCTGATAGATCATGGCTTTCACGTGCAGCCACTGTTCGACACCATCGGCGCGGCACTGAAGGACGCCGTATTGCACTCAGTAGGCCCCGTGATATCAGGAATCGTAGGAGCGGTGTTCTTCGTGTTCATCCTGATCCTGATACTTATCGACGCCTCTTCGTATGGGGAGGCACTTCGACGCGGTTCGCCAAGGGGTGCCAGACTCATAGAAGGATTCAGCGGAGTCGCCAAGGAAGTGCAGCAGCAGTACCGAATTCAGACCCTCAGCAACTTCCTTAGCGCTGCCGCAATACTCGCCGAACTTCTTGTATTTAATGTTGATTTAGCCGTATTGTGGAGTTTCCTCGCCTTTGTCCTCGGGTATATCCCAAATATAGGTCTCATTCTCGCCGTGCTTCCCGCGATTCTGTTGGCCTTCATCGAGTACGGTTGGCAGACGGCGATAGTCATTCTGGCACTGACGATAGGTTTGAACGCGCTGATGGACAACGTCGTCACGCCCCGCTTCAATAAGACCCGACTGGGACTCCCCATGAGCGTGACCTTCATAGCGCTGATCTTTTGGTCCTGGGTCTTTGGCTGGTGGGGTTCGCTGCTGGCCGTGCCATTGACTCTGGCGATCCGAGCGCTCGTCCGAGCAAGCGCCGAAACCCAGCTTCTTGCCAGACTCATGAGTGTGAAGGTCGAGGCGGACGCGACGGCACCCGCAGCAACCGAAGCCGAATAGAACAGAGACGAGAACTACTGACAGGCGTTCGTTCATAGCCGTCTGAGCTGCTAAATGTTGCTACGTGGTGACGCTGCGCCCACAATATGTCAGCCTCCATGTTCATGATGGTTGGCATGAGGAGCTTCCACCCACAATTGAAAACGGGTGCGCATGGCGTGTCGCCCCCTTATCCCTTAGGCACCAGAATGAGCGCGCCGAGACTTCCCTTATACGTTCCGGCCGCCGCGATCTCACCCTTGGCGTTAATGCCGCCGGCCTCGGTGATAGTCCAGGGCGTGACGCCCACGTCAGACTGCAAGAGAGAGGCCGAACGGTCACCCGTCCAAACAACCGCGCTGGTCCTGGAGTTGAGAGTGGACAATACATCCCCGACGGTAACCGGCAGTCCGGCAGCATCGACGGAAACGCCTACAGCGACGGATTCGTCGTAACCGGCGACCGGCGGTAGCGCCTGCATCCTGTCCAACCCGGCCCTGCCTCCCGGTCCGAACGCCAGCTTTGCGGCCCACGCTTGGAATGTCGAGCTTCGCATCGTTCCCACAGCGTATACCTCATCTCCCGTGCCGCCGATCGCGCTCGTGAAAAGTTGCTCGCCCGGCACTGCCTCAAGCGCAGGCTCCGGACTCCAGAGAGACGCGTCCTGAACGTGCGTCGACGGCGTTGCCTCGGCACCGGCGACGTATGTCTCGCCGCGCCTCCGCCAGATGCCTCCTGCAAGTGTCGACGTGAACCCCGCACTTACCGGCAGGACCTGAGCCGGACGGTACCCGTACCCAGGAGTCACTCGCCAGATGACCGAGCGCATGTCAACCGTGCCGCCGGGAGAGACTAACGTCACGGTGCCGTCGATGTCACCGTTGCTGGCCACGCCCGATACCGAGACGTCGGCGCCATCAAAACCTGCAAGCGCAAGCCGGCTCCAGACGAAGCGGCCACGGTTCGGCCTTACGGCGAACGCGAGCGAGCGACCGCTAGGGCCCTGCGCTTGCACGGCTATCGTACCCGCGTCGTTGAGCGCCAAAGCCTGGACGTCAGAAAGACCGCGCGGAGCGATCAAGCGGACGAGCTTGCCGGCCCGATAGACGAATGGAACGGGATTTGTTCCGCCCATCTGACCTATGACCTCTCCGGCCGAGTTAATGGCAGTTGAGAAGGAAGCGGCACTCGTAGGTGCAATGGCGACCACCCGGTACTTCGTCGCGGAGCCGGCGTGAGCCAAGCTGGGAGACCATGGCAAGAGAATGGACAACAACGCTAGTACGAGCACTACCGGCTTTATCCGCAGGTTCAATGTTGGGATAGGCAGATTCGTCGTTCGGAGGGTTCGCTCGGTCGAAGCGGTCGCGAGGTCGTGGTTAGCGTACATGGCGTGCTACTCCTTGTTGTTACGAGAGTTGGGAATCCGGGGCATCGGGGGTTAAGCGTGAAGCTTCGAGAACCAGAACCCGATCTACCGGAGAAACGTTCTCGTGGCATGCTGGTCGCAGCCGTTTTGAACGGTCGTCCGACGAATGGTGTCTAACGCGTCGGTCCGGGAGCTCGGGAAGTCGACGGTTCGCTTCCTGAAGCGACCACAGCTACGCGAGCCGTGGCGCTTCGTCTAGCGGTTCAGTTGCTGCGTGCGCTCTGCGATTCATGGGTTGCCGGCTGGCCCACTGAGGTCAAGTTTGAGACTGGGCGGCCAATTTGCCCATAACTCCAGCCATCATTTGACCGGCATTTTACTAGCACGTAGCATTACCCACGCTCGGGAGGAAGCTCACCGATCCCAGTTTTACGATGGCTTTAGCCGTCCGCGGGCCCGGTGCTCTCATTCCTCAAAGCAAAAGCAGCTTGGCTTGCGCGGCGCAGAAGGTATGTGTCCGAGGCGCACATCACCGCCAACCTGAACTGCCACCCCTTCGTTGCCCAGTACCTGACCGCCATGAGTGTCCCGTCACGAAGGCATGACAACGAGTTACTGGAAGTAGGCAACGTTGGGGCTCTGCGCTCCGTGGACACACCCTTGACCGTGAGCCACCCAGCGACCTCGAATGAGTCTTTGAACCGTCGAACGCTCGGTCTCACCCGTGTTGTCTGCGATTGTCACCTGTTATATAATTCGAACTATCCGGCACTGTGCGCCCCAGCCGGCTAGCAAAGCTCCCCGAGCACCAATGGCAACGACGCCCCCGTCAACCCTTGGCTCACTCCTCCGTCGATATAGGTCGGAGGCAGCGCTTACCCAGGAGGAGCTGGCAGAGCGGGCTGAGCTTAGCGTTCGCGTCATCAGCGATCTCGAGCGAGGCGCGAACACCACGCCCCGAGCCTTCACCATCCGCCGGCTGGTCGATGCCCTTGACCTCGGGGACGCCGATCGAGCTACTCTCCACCGTGCGGCGCTCGCCGGCGCCGATTCCACCGACTCGTCCGCTTCCCAACTCCGTGGCCGCTTCCTGGGCTCCCTCCCCGAGACCAATCTCATCGGCCGCGACCCTGAGGTAGCACGAATAGGCTCGATCCTCGACTCGGTGGCGGAAGGAAAGGGTCACCTGCTGCTCGTGGCAGGCGAACCCGCCTCCGGCAAGACCAGGCTCCTCCAGGAGCTGACCGTCCATGCCGGAGATCGAGGCTTCGCCATCCTGACGGGCACGTGTACGCCGGACGACCTCAACCGGCTGTACCACCCGCTGCTCGAAGCCTTCGCACCTAGCTCCAGCGTGTCGGTCGCTGCCGATCTGGACACGGAGAAGGGATGGAAGGCAATCAGCGATCTTGCCGCCGGAACCGGCACCGACCTACAGGTCGCCACGGCTCTCGCCAACAGCCTGACTCGAACCGCACAGTCGGTTCCGGTGGCCCTTGTCCTGGACGATCTTCAATGGGCCGATCCGCAGACCTTGAGTGTTCTCCTGGCGCTCGCTCGCTCGACGGGCGCCTCGCGGACCCTTCTCGCCGGCGCCTTCTCCGATGTTGGTCTAGCCGACACCAACCCGGCGCTGGCCGCCACCCTCCAGCGTCTCTCTCGAGACCGGTTAGCTCAGTACATAACGCTGCGTCCGCTGTCATTGGAGGAGACGTCCGCGCTGGTTGCCGAGTTGATGGGCCAGAGGGAGGTGTCCGAAGAGTTTGCCGGCTTCGTCTATCGACGGACCAAGGGCAGTCCGCGATTGATAGATGAGCTCATCCGGTCGCTGGGTGGACGGCTCGATCTCGAGGGTGAGATCGGAGCCGGGTCGATGGGTCGCGTCTTCCGTGCGTACGACCGACAGACGGAGAGGATGGTGGCCGCCAAGCTGGTGCTGGCTCGCGCCGGCATCGATCTCGATGACCTGCTCCGGTTTCCAGCAAGAGGGCGCGATCCTCCGTTCACTCGACCATCCGAATATCGTCCGCATCTACGACAGCTTCGCCGAGGAGCACGTCGCCTGCATCGTGATGGAGCTGCTGGAGGGCCGGTCGCTCGCCAGAGAGCTCGACGACGGTCCGCTGGACCTGACCGCGCCAAGTCGATCGCCGGCCAGACGGCCGAGGCGCACTCGCTTACGCCCACGGTCCATGTCGATCGTCCACCGGGACGTGAAGCCCGACAACATCATGATCCTGGATGAAGACCGGGTCAAGGTGACGGACTTCGGCATCGCCCGCATTCTGTCGGTGGACACGATGATGGGCACCATCGCCACGACCGGTATGCGAGTAGGAACCCCGCTCTACATGTCCCCCGAACAGGTCAAAGGCAAGCACATCGATGCTCGGTCCGACGTGTACGGCTTCGGCGCGGTGCTGTACCACATGGTGACGGGCAGTCCACCGTTCGAAGGTGACGACGCGCTGGCCATAGCCGTCCAGCAGATGCACGAGCAGCCGGAGCGACCAAGTTCTGTGCGACCGGGCTTCCTGCGGACTGGGATGCGTCTGATTCTGAAGTCACTGAACAAGGATCCGCGTCGCCGCTTCCAATCGATGAAGGAGATGAAGCGCGAGATCGATGGACTGAGAACGCAGCTTAGCGACACCTCCCACTCCCTCGTCAGAAACCGCTGGTTCGCCATGGCGGGAGTAGGTCTTCTCATCTTTGCCCTAATCAGCACGATGCTTGGCTACTCGGCAGCAGCGGGGCAGGCTCGTGGAGCAACCTTGGCCACATATCTCGCCGGAGCGGCCGCCAAAGATCAGCTGAGCGGTACTGTACTGGTAGCAACACAAGGGAAGACGATCCTGGACCGAGGGTATGGCTATGCCAATCGAGCAGGTCACGTCCCCAACCGCGCGAACACGGAATACGGTCTCTCCGACTCCACCACCAACGCCCTCTTGGTAGCGGACGCGCTCCAGGGAACACAAGCCGAGTGGGGAATCCATCCTGCGAATGCTTCAGGCCTGATTACGCGACTCAGCTATAGCATCTGTAACCGAGCATATCACCGCTTCTACGGCCCCGGATGTCCTCGCAAGTGGCGGGGCCTCACCATCGCAAACCTGGTCGAGGGGACGTCGGGTCTGCCGGACTACCATAGGGGTCAAAGCAGCGGTAACATGGTTGCGGCTCAGGGCCATTGTTATCTCTTGCCGATGAAAAGAAGAAACTCGCATCGCGTGGACTATTCGAGTTGCAACGACATTCTGCTCGGATTCGTGGCTCCCACTATACACAACCTGCGCTCTACCGACGAGGAATGGCTGCCCACTGGTATCCTCCCGGGCGGTCGAGGAACGATCTCGTTCGACGGTCACCACTCACGATTCCTGGCTCGCCAGCTCTTCGACGGGCCGGGGAATCCTCGCCTGGCCATCGACTACTCGGCCGCGGGCATACACCACGTCGCTTCTTACAACGATTACTACGCTGCATACACGTCCGCCAGAGATCTGTATGAGTACGACCGTCTCCCCTTCTCTGGAAACCTGATGTCACCTGCGAACACACGCCGATTGGTTACGGCGCGCGACATGGCGGCGCCTAAAGATCCTGGAATTGACAACGTCCAATGGGCTGACGGCTGGAAGGTGGGACGTTTGTTCGGACAAGGAATCACGTATACTGCCGGCAGCCTAAACGACTACGGGACGGCCAACCTCTGGTTTCCGAAATTCAACTCTGCAGTAATCGTCATGGCGAATACGGCCTCGACCAACGCTTTGAATGTAGCCGAGCACGTGGCGGCGTTTATGCTGCCGGGTCGGCGGGCTCGCACGACTGCAACAGGAGCGCCCACCGTTGCCGATCTTCCCGGGACGTACGTTCGGACGGAACGACCTGCTGACATCTCGGTTATGAATCAACAGACGAGTTCGCCGGCTACGGTCCTAGGATTCCCACCCTCGATTCCTAACGGGACAGGCACCTACGGGGATTCTACCCTGGAACTGCGGATCAACAGGCAGTACGTTATCCTTGGAGCGAAACAGCCCTATACGGCGGCAGATAGCGGCGCCTTAACCCTCTTTGGTCCACGGCCCGGTGGACAAGACTTTCATGGGTGCGCTCCAGCTCTGACCGGTCTCATGTCTCCCGGCTACTACCACTGGTCTCTTCTAGGCAAGCATCTTTTCATCAATAAGGTCACTGACTGGGGACCGGGCTTCATCGGCTGCTACGCCAGGGCTGAACTGATGCCGGGATCGTGGACCCGAGTGTCAGAATCCGGCTGAGCGAACGACATGACAACGACCCCGTCAACCCTCGGCTCACTCCTCCATCGTTACAGGTCCGAGGCGGCGCTTACCCAGGAGGAGCTGGCAGAGCGGGCTGAGCTCAGCGTTCGCGTCATCAGCGATCTCGAGCGAGGCGCAAACACCACACCCCGAGCCTTCACCGTCCGCCGGCTGGTCGATGCCCTTGACCTCGGGGACGCCGATCGTGCTGCCCTCCACCGTGCGGCGCTCACCGGCGCCGATTCCACCGACTCGTCCGCTTCCCAACTCCGTGGCCGCTTTCTGGGGTCGCTTCCCGAGACCAATCTCATCGGCCGCGACCCTGAGGTAGCACGAATAGGCTCGATCCTCGACTCGGTAGCGGAAGGAAAGGGTTCACCTGCTGCTCGTTGCCGGCGAACCCGCATGCGGCAAGACCAGACTGCTCCAGGAGCTGACCGTCCATGCCGGCGATCGAGGCTTCGCCGTCCTGACGGGCACATGCACTCCCGACGACCTCAACCGTCTGTACCACCCGATACTCGAAGCGATCGCACCGTCAAGCTCCAGCATTTCGCTGGCTGCCGACCTGGACACGGAGAAGGGATGGAAGGCAATCAGCGAGCTTGCCGCCGGAACCGGCACCGACCTGCAAGTGGCCACAGCTCTCGCCAACAGCCTGGCTCGAACCGCCCAATCGGTTCCCGTGGCGCTGGTCCTGGACGACCTTCAATGGGCCGATCCACAGACCTTGAGTGTTCTCCTGGCACTCGCGCGCTCGACCGGCGCCTCGCGGACCCTTCTCGCCGGCGCCTTCTCCGATGTTGGTCTAGCCGACACCAACCCGACGCTGGCCGCCACCCTCCAGCGTCTCTCTCGAGACCGGTTGGCCCAGTACATAACGCTGCGGCCGCTGTCATTGGAGGAGACGTCCGCCCTGGTCGCCGAGCTGATGGGCCAGAGGGAGGTGTCCGAAGAGTTTGCCGGCTTCGTCTATCGACGGACCAAGGGCAGTCCACGATTGATAGATGAGCTCATCCGGTCGCTGGGTGGACGCCTCGATCTCGAGGGTGAGATCGGAGCCGGGTCGATGGGTCGCGTCTTCCGTGCGTACGACCGACAGACGGAGAGGATGGTGGCCGCCAAGCTGGTGCTGGCTCGCGCCGGCATCGACCTCGATGACCTGCTCCGGTTTCAACAAGAGGGCGCGATCCTCCGTTCACTCGACCATCCGAATATCGTCCGCATCTACGACAGCTTCGCCGAGGAGCACGTCGCGTGCATCGTGATGGAGCTGCTGGAGGGCCGGTCGCTCGCCAGAGAGCTCGATGACAGTCCGCTCGACCTCGATCGGGCGAAATCGATCGCCGGTCAGACGGCCGACGCACTCGCTTACGCCCACGGTCAGTCGATCGTCCACCGGGACGTGAAGCCCGACAACATCATGATCCTGGATGAAGATCGGGTCAAGGTGACGGACTTCGGCATCGCCCGCATTCTGTCGGTGGACACCATGATGGGCACCATCGCCACGACCGGTATGCGAGTGGGGACGCCGCTGTACATGTCCCCGGAACAGGTCAGAGGCAAGCACGTCGATGCTCGGTCAGACGTGTACGGGTTCGGTGCGGTCCTGTATCACATGGTGACGGGCCGTCCACCGTTCGACGGCGACGACGCGCTGGCCATAGCGGTCCAGCAGATGCACGATGAGCCCGCGCCGCCCAGCTCCGTCCGCCAGGAGCTTCCCGGAGATTGGGACACCGTGATCCTGAAGTCCCTGAATAAGGATCCCCGTCGTCGCTTCCAGTCGATGAAGGAGATGAAGCGGAGCATCGAGGAGCTGGGAACCCAGCCGGCGTCCAGACCCTCCCGGCTCATCCGGAAGCCCTGGTTCACGGCCGCCGTGGTCGTTGCCCTCGTTGCCGTCCTGCTCGGTTCGTTGCTAGGGTATTCGTCGATACCGGGCCATGCCAGCGCGGCTACGCTGTCTTCATACCTGTCCGGTGCCGCCGCGCAGGGGCAGTTGAGTGGCACGGTGCTGGTAGCCAAGAAGGGGAAGGTGATTCTCGACCAGGGCTACGGCATGGCTAATCGAGCGGCTCACATTCCCAACCGACCCAACACCGAGTATGGGCTGGCCGACGCCACGACGACAGCCCTGATCACTGCCGACACCCTGCAGGTGTCACAGCGTCAGAAGGTATATGACTGGATCTCCAACGTGAACGCACCGATTCTGTGCCACGCCATCCTTGTCGGGAGATGTCCAGCCAAGTGGCACAAGATCACGACGGCGCAGCTTGTTGAGGGCACCTCGAGCCTTCCCAACTATCGGTGGGGCACGCGCGGGAACAACATTGTCCAGGCAGAGGCGAAATGCGAGTCCCTTCCGCTCGAACCTCACCATTCCGTAAGCGTTCACTACACGACCTGCGCGAATCTGATCATGGCCATTCTCAACCCTGGCGTGGTGTCCCAGTCAGACCCCACCGGCGTTTGGATGCCGACGGGCCTCATTCCCAACGGCAACGGCACATGGAACCGGCTGCGAAACCACCAAGATTTGGTGGCCAAGGTCCCGCAGTTGGCCCACCAGATGTTCGACGGCATCAGTTCCAGCCGTCTGGCCTTGGACTACAATTCCTCCGGAGCGCATGTCGGCCAGGTATACAACGACTACTTCGCTGCCTACTCTACTCCTCACGACCTATATAGGTACGATAACCTGCTGTTCAGCGGCACGTACATGCCGCCGGCCCAGACGAGAATGGCAGTCGCTCCTCGTGGGATAACTGCTCCCTCCGACCCAGGAATCAGCCATGTCGAATGGACAGACGGCTGGAAGAATGGCTACCTCTTTGGATCCCGCGTCGTGTACACCTCCGGCAACCTGTACGACTATCAGACGGCCAACCTGCGGTTCCCTCGCGCGGGGCTCACCGTCATCGTGATGGGTAACTCCGCCTCCACTGACGCCCTGAACGTCGCCGAGCACGCCGCCGCGTTTGTCCTTCCCGGCAAACAGGCGAGGCTGGGAGCTACAGGCCCGTCAAAGACTGCCGATCTGGTGGGCGTCTACCGACGGAAGACTCTCCCCGCGAACTATAAAGCCGAAGACTATGAAGTTGGCGCGGGCTACGAGCTCGGACTTCCCTTCAGCGCGGATGTCTTCGTTTCACCCACGCATCTTGAGCTGAGAGTCACTCGCGACCGACTGATTCTCGGCGCTTCCGAACACTATACTGCGACCAACAGCGGCGGGCTTACCATCTTTGGCGGACCTCCCGGACGAACGACAATGCCCTTCTGCAAGGGACAGCAAACCGATCTCACGCCCACCGGCTCTTACCATTGGACGGTCATCGGTCGCCTTCTGAGCATCACTACGGTGAGTGATAAATTCTGTGGGCAGCGAGCCCAACTTGTGTCCGGCACCTGGACACGTACGAGCAAACCTGCCGCTTAGCCATTCATCTCTTCCCGGATGCCGGATGAGGTCCTTCATTCCCCCGCACGGCCATAGGCTCTATAACTGGCTTTCGTTTGCGGTGGAAGAAGCAATCCGACGTGAGGCCGACCGCGTCCCAGCAGTCGGCAGCGCCATCATAGTCACTGTCCCCACGGCAATGTCATCGCAGGAGCGCATGGCCTGACGGATACATCTGGAAGGCCCAAGCTGGAGGCGCGAGCGCTGGCTGGCTAGTCGTTTGGTGAATGTTAGCTGCACGCCGCCTCCGCTCATACAGCTGACGTTTCCGGTGCATCCGATGCTGCCCAAGCTGCTGCCACTTGGTCCACTAGCCAGGCTTTCCTGTTTCACGACGTGATAGCCGATCCGTGTCCCGGAACAACATGTGGTTCATAGCGTCCCATTGACCGCCGTGCGCGGTTTGCGGAAGTGCTTCAATCTCTCGGCTGACGAGTTCCTAGTAGGATGCCGGGAAGCATCCTCGATTGCAAGATAAAGAACACCTTCCTCGGCTAGGCAACGAGGTCGTGAGCGGCCAAACTCGCAGATACGTGCGATTGCGCGCTCTTGACGCCGCTTCAGATCGGCAGGCAGCGCGTCAGCGGCCGACATCGCGACATTTCATTGCACGAACGCCCAGGCCACCATCAAGGGGAGTTCTTCTCGCCAGAAGGCATCGCCGTGCGATCCCGCCCCCTCGGTCATCACAACGTCCGCGCCTGCATCGCGCAGTGCAACCGCCCACCGGGTCGCGTTCTTTCGGAAGAAAGGCTCCAGCGTGCCCGCGACGAGGTACGCGCCTGGAAGTGACCCCGGCATTACGCCCGGCGGTCGGTAGCCGCCGCCCGGGGAGGCACAGAAAACCGCGCCGTAGACCTCGGGATGCCGAAGCCCCCACGGCGAGCGCCGGCTCTCCACTCGCTGAGACACCGTACACCGCGGTACGTTCAGCGGGCAAGCGCGACTCCGAAGCGCGACCGCGCCCATCGGCGGACGTCGTCGACGAAGAATCTCTCGTGCAGCGCGAACCGTCCCGGGTCGAAGGTCGGTGAGTACTCGTGGAGCCGCAGCGTCTCGTCGGCTAGCCGGTGTGTACCGACGATCATCGTCGGCGGTAAGTCGGCCGCCTCAAGGGCTCCTCCCCATTGCGAGATCAACTGGCCGTCACCGGCGAACACGACAGCCTCGGGCGTACCCGACGGGACGTACACCGTGACTTGACGACCACCGTCATACTCGAGCGTCTCCGTGACGAGCTCTCCGGCGATGGGCATCATCGTCTCTTTGTCAAATGATCTAGCGCCTGACGAAGAAGCCTCTCACCGACTGGGCTTCGCGCTTTGTCAGCACAGTCGTGAGGGACCACTTGCCTGTCCCGCCGTTCGACACGCGAGTTTCGTCGACGTAGGTGACTCATCAACCAGGAGCGATCGCATAGTCAAGTCTGCAGTCATGCGTGACGGGGTTGGAAATACTTTTGCTGTACTTTCGCTGGACGAGCGACTTATTATCGAGTTCCTCCGACTCGGACGCTTCACTGACCCTGGCATCATTCCGCCAGAAACGGCTGGTGAGGGCGCCGGGACTCGAACCCGGAACCAACGGATTAAAAGAACGCTGATACGGCGTCTGCGCGCGTTACCACTGTCCAGGAGTGGCGTGTTTCCGCCGATTTCACCTGATGTATAGCTCCATGGACGCGTCTGGACATCGGTAGATCGGCACTTTTGCTGTACAGATTGCTGTACAGGTCCTGCTTCCGACAGCGCCACCACGGATTTGGAGGTTCTACGCCGTGTTTCCAGCGCGGTCCACTTAGCAATCCAGTCCCATCGATCGACACTCGTTCCGGCCAGTCAGCTACGAAAGCATCCGCGGGCTGAGGCCGTCGTTGATCGTAGCTCCCCAACCCATACTCCGTGTCGCGAGTGGCATGCCATCCTGCACGCCCGCGCCCGGTAGCTTCCCTTAGCTTGCGACCAAGAGCGACGCTGAGTCGAAAATCTCGGTCACTGATGGGACCGGCTGATTGAAGTCGACTTGCGGCGGAAACAGCGTCTTCAGCTGATCCTTGAACCAGCGGTCGTATTCGGTATTCGAGGCAGCGAACTTCCGGTTGCCCTCCACAGGGTCAGTGCCTTCCAGGTAGACGCAGCAGATATCGCCGTGCGGCGTCTGCATCACGGTGACGACTTCACCGGTCTGACCCCACGCGCGACGGGATGCAGTCAGCTCGTCACGACGGGTGACAAAGGCTTCGTGTGCCCATGCTTTGCCGGCATCGTAGCGGCCAGGAAGAAGGGGTGCGCAGAAGGCCATGCCACGGAGGCGGCCGGAAGCGTTCGGATCAAACCACTCAGCAACCGTTTCGGGTGCGGGACCTGCAGGCGGCTGGGTGAGATCAACACCGTGCACTTCGTTGACGTGGCGTACGAACTGATGATCGATGTCCTGCGTGGACGACACCAGGCTCGCGGCCGCCTCACTGTAGGGGCGCTCGCTCTCGATGTAAGCGACCACGAAATCGCCCATCGGTGACTTCTGGTAATAGGCTCGTTCCCGCGTGATACCAATGCGCTGCCGTGCCTCTCGGTATTCCACAGGACGAGAACGGAATACGTCGGCGATTGCGGTGACCTCGGCTTCGCTCTTACCGGGCACCACGGGAAACGCCAGCACAATCCTGTACATTGGTAACTCCTGTTTTGACTTCGGAGCAAACCACGCTAAAGCCTAGCACGCTGCAGGGCAGTCAATCTTTGGCTGGTGAATGCCAGCGTGACCAGCGTGACAGGAAGAGGTAAGTCCTCTCAACCGGTTCCTGGCCGATCTTCCTGTCGTCCTTGTACTTACCCCTGGATGATGGTAGACAAGTGAGTTGGGCAGCGCGCCTGGATGGTTTGGCTGCGGGTGCGGGATACTCTCCCAGCATAGGAGGTGGGACAGACGTGGTGGTGTGCTGTTCACTGTGGTTTGGGTCGAGTGGGTCCAGGGCTTCGCTGTCCGAAGCTCGTCTGCCGGCAGGGAACATTGTGAGCTGCGCCTCGCTCACCGGCCATCACAAGACGGCGGACCCATACTTGAAACGAATCCGGCGCGCGACTGGTGGGTGAAGGGCGAGCGCGGCGATGTGACAAAGGAGGAAGCCTTGACGCTCTGGTCAAGAGGGATTCCTGACATGCGAGATGCAGCCAGGAACAGCCTGTAGACTTTTGCAGCACCTGCCCAGGAGTTGAGCGACGTGGCGATGTCCCAATTCCTCACGCCATTGGATCTGCAAACTGCCATTGACCAAACGCTAGACTCTCTGAGTCCCCTGACGGGAAAGGATTGGTCAGTTCGAGCAGGCTCACTTCGGTGGAGCTGCCTGCGAACGGCGAGTCACATGGCTGATGACTGTTTGGCCTATGCTGGGCAACTTGCTGCGGGACCTACCGACCACTATGTCGAGTTCCGAGCCAGGCTGACGAGCGGTGCTGATTCCAAAGACGCCGTGGAGTTCATCCAGGCCGCGAGTAGCATGATGGTGGCCACCCTGCGCACTGTCGGCCCCAGTGCACATGCCTATCACCCATGGGGACTGGCAGATGCGATGGCTTTTAACGCATTGGCTGGCATGGAACTCTATGTTCACGGCTGGGACATCTGTCAGGGCCTTCATGGAAAGATACATCCTGATAGAACCGTCTGCTCCAAGATCTGCGCTCGCCTCTTTCCCTTGTCTAATCTTCCCAAGGACCAGGATCCCTGGGACGGGCTGCTATACCTGACGGGGCGAACCAGCCTTGGGCCTTCCAGACCGCAGATACGATCGGGACGCTGGCACCCCGCTTTAGATTCGTGACCGGCTCGCATGGTCGCTTGAGCGTATGCGGCTGAATCGGTTGGACGGTTCGTGGGCGAGATCGTCTGCTTACTGACGCCAGCATGGATCTGCGCACTGCAGGACTTACTCAACTCGCCGCCAACGCGTTGCCTCTGATCGAGGGTGAGCGCGTGCCTCCACAGAAATTCGGTCAGCGGGTTGCACACATCTCGACATACTGACGACCGTGAACGATGTCAACTCAGCGGGAACGTTAAACCCCCATCACTGTCATCTCTTGGACTCAGCCTAAGCGTTTCGTGAAAGTCCTTGATTGACACCTCCGCATCACACCGGAAGACTAAGAGCATGCCGTCTCGGTCGCTCGGAATTGCCATTACTGTACAACAACTGTACAAGACGAAAATCCGTGCTTATCGTTAAGTTGAATGCTCCCGAAATGTGGTTAGGTTAAGCGCTGTTTGTGGCGTTATCCCGGGAGAAACAAGCAGTCGAGATTTGGTGGGCCCGGCCGGATTCGAACCAGCGACCAAGGGATTATGAGAACGCTGATCAGGCATCTTGGGGTGTCTCTCCACGTCTAGTTGTGGCGTTCTTTAGCCACATCTCAACTGAGCCCTACTTCCGCGGACATGCCTGAACATCGGCAGACGTCACGTTTGCTGTACGGCTTGCTGTACAGGTGGCGCTGCCGACCGTCCTTCCTCGCGTGGTGACGAAGGTGTTATGCGTGCCCTGAAGAACCGTCCGCGGAGAGGTGCGCGATGGTCATCGCCAAACTGGTCGCATCTCATTGCGGTTGGTGGCAACGCATTGCAAACGATGGCAGAGCCTCAGACGCTGACTGCTGGAGAAGTATTTTCACATTATCCAAGTCCAGGCCCTCAATAGTCGTTGAGTCGTCCCTACCGATTCCTGAGCTGAGTATCTGGAGACAGTTGAGAACCTCCCATCTGCCGTCCTGAAGGTCTGAGCTGTCGACGGAGACATTGGTTTCGATTGTCCAGCCGGCATCCAGAACAAGCCGCTCGATCGCCTGTCGACTCATAAGTGTCTGAATATTGCAGCGGCGATCGGGTTTCCAGGCAGATGTCCATCCCTGGACTAGGGCCGCTGCAAAGTGTGGCAGCTGGGATTTCCTTGTCGGTGTCAGGTCCCACTCTGAGAGATAAAGCCGATCGGCCAACTCCTTCATTCGCTTGAGAGTTCGTTGCAACAAGTCCATGGAAGCGAAATACCAAAGCGAGTGAGCCAGCACAGCGCAGTCGTAGTGAGATCGTGGCAGGACCACCTTCAGGCTCGAGAACATCGACGCCGAATCGAAAGGAGACTGCTTTTCCAACACGAGATCGGCGAATGCGCGCCGTGGCCTTCGCAAAGGTAAGCGGTGAGCCCGAAGTTTCGTCTGCTGCGTCAATTGCAGTGACGTGCCCATCTGCACCCGTTGCGGCCGCGAGCACGAGTGTCATGTCTCCCTGACCGCACCCAACCTCCAAGATTGCAGTGCCCGGAAGGATTCTCCAGGCGTCAACAAGCTTCTGCCGAAACCGAGTCTGCACGAGTTGGCTCTCGTATTCAGCGCCAGAGATACCAAGTTCAGTAAGCAGACTGACAATGTCGGTGATCGGATCACGTCACTTTCTACTGGCGTACGCGCGAGCCGCATTTCATCCAGCGCTTGTTTCCACGATTATGCAATGCCATCGCGGCTCACCAATTATTTCAGACACGTGACCTGGCCAAACTCATTCGTACGTTGATGGACCTGAGAACAACAACGACCCGTTAGCATTAAGGCATGTCTTTGCCTAACACTGAATATCTGGACGTCGGACGCGGTTTGCTCGTCCCCCCCGGACCTATTCACAGCATGCCACCGCGTTCAATAGCTGGCAGCAATTTAACGATTCGCGAACATATAGATCCCGACGGCTCAGATTCCTGAACAATCTATGGCCGTCCAAATACTCTCCGGTCAGGCTAGCTTGTGGAGGAAGTAGGGCACCATGTTTTCCATTTCCCAGCGCGACTCCACGGCCGGCAGGATGTCGAACTGGTAGCGCAGTGCCAAGTGGAGCGGTGCGAGCCGCTGCGTGAGGCGCCAGGCTTCGGATAGCGTTGCGTCGCTCGCTAGCTTGTTCCATTTGCGAAAGTAGGCGTCTACCAGAGCTTTCCGCGCAGTCTTTGTGCCGAGGTGGGCTACATCAGTTCCGATTGCGTCGAGCAGCGACCATAGGCTGAAGAAGGGGATGGAGACGGAGGCGTCGGTCCAGTCGAAGATCACTGCATTTCCCGCATGGATGAAGATATTGCTGGGAATTAGGTCGCCATGTTCGATTGCCGACGGAAGAGAAAGCGCCGCCAGTCGTCGGGCCTGCGACCTCAGGCCAGTGAGTCGCGCTCCAAGCTGCGCCCGAAACTCGGGCGAAATATCAGCGCGTCGAAAGGGATCAGCGGCTAACTTGTTGAGCATCCAGTCCACGCCACGAGAGGGAAGGTCCGCTCGAAACAGCTCTGCGGTGGCGATGCTGCCGACCTGCAACTTGGCGAGGACAGAGCAGGCAGTACGCCACTGATCCACGTCATCCCGAACGCTAAGCGCGCGACCAGGCATCTTCTCTGTGAGGATCCAACGGCAGTCCTCATCGGCCGCTACGAGCTTTGGAACCAGACTAGGATTCTCCATCGCCAAGCTGCGCAGCACGCCTAACTCATGGGCCAACTGCAGCGGCAATGCTTTGAAGTAGAGCGTCGCAGCTGGACTAACGACTCGCAAGACACAGCCACGTTCCCAGCTACTGATTTGCGTTATCTTTGGTTCGCCCCTATGTCCCGCCACCTGAAGCTGCTGCTGGATCCATGCGGCGGCAGTCTCCCACCAACCCGGCCTTGCCCACGGGCGGCGGGCAGCGGGCGGAGAAGCGAAATCCGAAAAGTGTGTTTCGGCCAGATTCCGTTCTGAAGGGGTAGCGAGTTCGGGCACCTCATCCCTCGAGATCCAAAGAAATCCTTCTGCCGGATCGACCGGGCGAAGTGCCGCAAGTTCGTACCGCCGCTCGATGGACTCGCCATCTGGGCTCGGACCCGTCGAGATGCAGCGCAGAGTGATTGCCCTCACGCCCGTTCGCGACAGGGTCCACTTGTTGATGTGATCGGTCGCTTGCAAGGGGTGACCGCGCCCCGTGAGCCAGGTTGGTAGCCGGACCTTGGAATTGCGGGCGTCGACGAGAATCCTCTTCTGGTTGTCCCCGATGAGGAGACGATAGCGGCAGAGAGACTGACTCTTCTCGATTGGGAGGTCTGTCACTACCCATGCTATGCGCCTTTCCAATACACATAAATAACGGTCCGACAAACGCGCCGATTCGGGCAGCAAACAGTGCTCTATTTCAGGCGTTTCCTCACTACACATTGATGTCCGGTTTGGCCGTATCGAGCGTTCTATTTAATAGTGGGGTCGAGCCGACCCTGGTGGACACCCAATCAGGTACGTGCTGGTACGACTGATAATCAAGGGGCAAGCTTCTGAGAGCAGCGGGTCGGATGGTTGATGCACAGAACCCTGGAACAGAGGCCTTCCAGGACTTCTATCGTCTACATCGCGAGCGCGTTTATTGGTACTTCCGGACTAGGACGGGATCTCCGGAGGATGCCGATGATTTAACCCAACAGACTTTTGCGAAAGCTTGGGCTGCGCTCTCGAAACCCGATGCCCAATGCGACGCTACTGCAGTCTGGCTGTTTACCATTGCCCGACACCTCGTTGTCGACCGTCACCGGCAGGCCCGACGACGCGGTTGGCTCACTACTCCGCTGCCTGATATCGCATCGAGCGACGACACCGAATCCGAGGTCGAGTATGCCGACGAATATCGCCAAGTTCGCTCCATCGTCTCCGATCTCCCCAAAGACAAACAGGACCTCATCGCTCTTCGGTTTGCAGCGGGACTGACGATTCCTGATATTGCTCGACTGATAAAGAGAACGCCTGAAGCTACTCGAAAGCAGCTATCGCGCACTTTGCAGCAAATAGAGAGGAGGATCAATGAGACCTGTTGACCACGGATATGACGACCTCATAACGCCGAATTCTTCAGCCGACCGGCGACATTTGGTGGAAATGCTTGGTCACATTTGCACACAGGGCCATCCCTCAGCTTCTGTCGATGCGTTTGTGAGCCGTCTCACGGATCGACCCCAGGCCGCGAATCCTGACAAGCTGCTCCGTGGTCTTCGGGCTCCCCCGTGGCGCTTCACTTTGTGCGCAGCCATCGTAGCTACAGCAATTGTTACAACCGTGCTTATTAACTCAGTCGCTCAGAGCCCAACTCCGGTTTCCGCGGGGACGGTTCTGGTTCGCGCTGCAAGGGCTGCTACACCAAAGCCCGGTCAGGTGCTCGAACGCGTTTACTCTGAGCGCGTGAAGTGTCAAGGCTTGTCGAGGTGCCGCGACCTTACATTTCGTGTCTGGTCGATGAGAATCCACGGAACATACGTGGTGAGGGGACTAGAGACAGTTACCCAGACTAGTAAGGTCGTTTACTTCTTTCGCCTCGCTCACAACATGGGCTTGCCGATGAATACCGCCATGAACTTCGCGTTGGTCTGGCAGGGACCCAGGTTGCGCAGCCACAGGGGCGACCTTACTGCGTACTTCATACATGGCGTGGACGATCCTGGTATCGCAGCAGGTCTGGCGGCAACAGCTCGCCGTGATGGTTTCATAAGCACCGGCAATGGAACGGGATATCGCCTAGTCCACGGTCGACTCTTTGATCACGTAGCGGCCTACGACCTGCGGTTTGTGTATCCCGGAGGTTCCTACGATGTGTACTACGCGGTGGACGGCTTCGCACTGCTAGGAATGCGTGGCCACGGATGGAGTACCAATCTCCGTCAGCAAAAGCGGGTGTCGTTATGTACGTCTCCGCGATACCTATTCAGGTACTTCTGGAAGCGAAATCCTCGCATTGGGCATTGTCGGGACTAACACCGGCAATGAGATTGATTGATGCTATTCGAGTACCGCATTACTGTACATCGACTGTACACCCCCAACCTTCTCACTTATTGTTAAGCCCGACACGCAATTGGAATCGCGCCACCTACACTAAGAGCATGGACGCGACCGCAAGAAAGCAGTATCAGCCTCTGTTGAGCCTGCCTAAGACTCGAATACCTGCCGTCGAGGCGGCCACCCGGATTGTCTCCGAACGCTACCCAGCAGCTGAGCTAGCTTTCCTTGGATCGGCGGTGCTGACTTCTGCTGCGACACCATTCTCAGATCTCGACATCGTAGTCCTTCGGCGATGTCTCGGAGGCGCCGTTCCGAGAAACCTTCATTCAGCTGGGGTGGCCGGTTGAGGCCTTCGTACATACGCATTCAGCGTGGGCCCAATTTCGTGACCAAGAGCTGAGAGACCGGCATGTGGCTTTGTGTTCCATTGTCGCCGACGGCATCGTTCTGCTGGATCGAAGAGATATGGCCTCTTCTACTCAGCATGAAACCAAGGTTCTGCTGGACGCCGGGCCGCGTCGGCTAGACGCAAGAACGATTGACGCTCTTCGCTACAAAATCACGGACGCCCTGATAGACCTCGGTGCTTCCAACGATCGCGAGGAGCGCCTCAGTATCGGATGTTGGATTATCGACGCGGCCTCAGACTTATTGTTTGATCGGCGGGGCGTGTACCCGGAAGGCGGTAAGCGTCAGATTCGCGCACTCCGAGCGTGTGATCCTCAGAGAGCCGCCGCATTAGTTGTCGCGAGAAGGCGATTGGCGTGCGAGGATAACGATCAACTGCTGACAATATGGGCGCGAGAGATTCTCGACGAGGTGGGAGGCCCCGTGTACGCCGGGTTCCGACAGGTGGCAGAGTTGCCGCAGAACGACGTGAACTAACTAGGCGTGCTAGGCATCTTAAGCGGTTTAGCAAACCGCATCGATGACGTCTGAGTGTGTCCACGTCTGTCCAAGAGTGACGGAATTCCCCGATTTCTGAGTGTGTTCGATTTCCTCTGACACACTCAGACTGCTTGCAGAAGGCGAGACAAAGGAGCAGCTTCGGACTCGGCTGACAGAGCTCTGCCTAGCTGTAAACACTTAGCTACCATTGCTCCATGAGATTGTCGTGGTTTGGCAGTGGTCATGGCCCTAGTTGGATGCGGCTCATCAGGAACCGCATTGAACTCCAACCCCCAGAAGCAGACGCCGACGCCTTCACAACCCGCTTCGACGCAAGCCAGTTTGACTGTCCCGAGGAGCGCGGCTGACTTACGATTGATTGCTGCGAAAGGAAATGTCAGCGACCTCAACGTGGTGACCCATCAAAATGGCGCGCAACCCGGCATCTGCGAATCACCATTTTACGCAGCGGTCGTGAGTGAAAACGCATCGAGTTACACACGGCTTAGTGATGCGTTGGACTTCTTCTTTGCGAACCACCTCGACAGTTACTGTGCCGCGACCATTGATCTCTTTTACGATGCTGCGCAAACACAAACTGCAGGAGAACTGAGTACCTGGCCGGGAGATATCGTAGCGACCTTAGGAACTCCATCACCACCGACATCGAATATACGCACAATGCAGATCAGTGCTGATCTGGTCAGTGAACCGCTAGCCATTACCGTACCGTTCGACGCAGTCCCTTCGACACCCACTACACCGCAGCCCGCCACCCCTGGATCATTGACTCTAAGAAGCTTTGATGCTGTGCAGATCGGTATGACGCTCGCGCAAGTGCAGTCATTGCTCGGAACGGGGACACTCTCAGAGCAGTCGGGATCCGGGGATAGCCAAACTGCAATCTACTCCTGGACCGAGGGGAACAGCGGTGCTAACGCCTACATTGAATTTCAGAACGGGAAGGTGGTCAATAAGGCACAAGCTGGTGCTGTACTGAACGCGGCCGCTGGTCCATCCCGCGTCGGCATCACTGTACATCTACTGCACAAATCTCAAAATCAGCATTCATGTTGAGTAGATGGCCGCATTGCAATCCATTGTTGATATGCTGTTTTTGGCTAAACTGCTGGGCAAACAAGGATGTAGGTTAGGTTGGGGCCCGGCTGGATTCGGCACAGCGACCAAGGTATTATGAGAACACTTGTAGGACGTCCAATGGCGTTTCTTGATGTCCAACAACGGCGGAATAACGCCAAGTTATCTACATTGCATGCACCCCTGGATGCCCCTGCAGATCCCTAGACGCGTCGCATTACTGTACGAATCACTGTACAAACGATGCAAATGTCAGCACGTCGCGCACTTCGAAGCCTTTGCAGCAACCGGACCGGCGATAATCTGGGCAGACACCTTCAGTTGCGAAGGGGCGAGGCGCACATCGTGGAAGGGTTTACCAAAGAAACACTTGCAGAGCAGCTTGGTGTAACGCAAGATCAAATCGACGAAGTCGTATCCGAGTACCATCTCGACCCGCTCGAAGGTGTGATCACCACCGAGCGGGCCCTTGACATTCGAAGCAAGTTGAGCCATGCGTGCACGGCGTTCGGACTGACAGAGGGCGGTCATCAGCCAGCCCGACCAAGCTGGGTCCAAGGGCCAGGCGAACCTAGTCGTCGATTTCCAGAAATCTAAAGCTGGCAAGCAACCCTCTAGCGCAAGCCGAGGCGGCTGGAACTAAGGTCGTTCGATTTCGACTCGAATCAATCGCGGGACGAATCCACGTCTGCGGAGATTTTCGGCGGCCGTGCGCAAACCCATCTTGCTTCCAAACGGTAGTCCTGCGGATGCACTTCGCCCTGCCCAATGCCCAGCGATGGCAAAAGTTACTTCCGTCGGGACAAACGGATCCCTCAGCAGACCCGCCACCCAGATCATGACTTCCCCACCACCGTCATCGGCAATTCGCACCATGCGGGCCCTGACGGCGTCCCGGAAGGCGGGGCTCGTCGCCAAGGCTTCGGCTGAGCCTGTCGCTTGTCTACATAGGTGACTCAACCCGGCACCCGTAAAGCCCTTCTTCATGTGAATGAGTTCTCCGGAAGTCCGAAGTAGGTCGCACACTTCAATCGGATCTTCCCCAGCAATTCGTGCGAGTCTTTGATCCAGCAGGAGCATGTCAGCCATGTCTTCAGCAATTCGTAGCAGATACGCTTCTTCCGCTTCACCAACCGCGAGTGTCGGGAGTTCCAGATGGTGCGAGTCGAGGCCATCGATCGAGCCATCCAATCCCGCGAGAAAGTCACTATCTACTTGATAGAACTTGCCTTCGTCCAACACAAAAGACTGTCCGCGCAATTCGAGCACGCCCGAAATGCAATTCCACACCGACCACGATTCAACGTCCTCCCCCTCAGTACTTACGGCCCTGATCTCGTGACGCTGCAGGGTTGCCACGTCCAGCAATCCGCGATTTACATATTGCAAATAGTCGATAAGGCGCAACTCACGTCGCGGGACCCCGTGCTGGCGGTCACGCGCGTGCGAGTACTGAAAGTACTCGTAGTCCTGGTTGGTGAGGATGGCCGGCGCGACTATCTCAAACTTTCCAGAATTTGCCCGAATCTCGCCTATAGATGCGGAGGACAACTCTTCGAGTAGCTCGAGGTTGTCCACTTCAGACATGTTGTCGGCCCACGGAATATGTGCCTTATAGTCGTCTGCGCGCCGTGCGATCAATAGTGCTCGACACGCTTCCTCCAATTCGCGAACGGAAACTGATGGGGCGAACTTCACGGCATCCCCACCTGAGATGCGATTACCCCAGCCTTCCGGATCAAGTGTCCGTCCTTCTATGGCGCCCAAAAGACTGCGCCCGGTGTCGATTTCGAACGTGAAGACCGCGTCATCCCTTGTCGCAGTACTTTGCATGTGCAGCGTGTTACTGCCAACGATCTTCGTTGTGAGCGACTTAAGTTGTTCATGGTTCGTCAGATTTAGGGCGGCGCGCAATCCCCAACTGCGATCGATTCGCCGACGATTCAGAAACAGGCGACCATATCCGAAGGCGTATGCAAAGACTTCGCCTTCACCTTCGCCGGCGAGTCGAACGAGAAGCACCGCCCCGAGATTGCTTCTCGCCGGAACCGGGCGGAGATCGCGAAACTCCGATCGCAAGAAACCCACCCATGGCGGTTCCGGAGACTCGCTTTCACCAAGATAGAGAGAGAAGTGGGCGGTGTCGCTCTCCACGCCACCAACAAGCTCGATATGCCATGTCTCAACGGCATCACCGCTCAGAATCCAGTTGGGGTCTCATGGATTTCCGTGACCGCGAATCTTGTAACAGGTCAGTCTTTGTGACAGTAGGCGCTCCGTCCACGTCTGATTCCTAGCTTCGCACGTTGCCGTACATCTGTGTCTAACTACCTCATGTCACCACAGCTCCGCAGGAACTCTCAAGGCTTTGCAGTACTTGGTCCCAAAGTAGAACGAAACGACGTAACGCAGAACCGAATCGGTCGTTTTTGTCGCCGTAAGAAAGGGCTGTGGCGGATAGGTAGGGATTCGAACCCGCAATAGAGATTACTCCCCACAGCGGATTAGCAATCCGAATCTCGCTCCTCCAGGCGCATCCATAGCGATCCATGAGACCAGCGGAGACGCCAAAAGTGCGCAACGGCATTGGTGACTGGCCGCACCTAGATGTATCTGGACGGTCTCCTTTTGCAGTACGTCTTGCAGTACTGGACCTTGATGCAGCGCCTGCGGCGACCATCGGATTAGAAGTTCCATGTCATCGGTCCGCAGTCATCCGTCAACATCCATTTCTGGCGTAATTCTGTGGAGCTCAGACCGCGATTGTCCCTGAACATCCATGTTCCTCCATCGTGTTTTGCAGCCGTTTTGCAGCCATGCGGATCTGGTATAGTCCACTTTCGAATTTGTATTACGAACCCGCTATCAAGACTGGGTCGACGGAACTCTCCGAAACGGATTCAATCGCGACCGTTTGCTGACTCGCAACCGGATGCCGTCGGTCCCAAGCTCTGGTCCCCAGAAACCCGACTGAAGGGACAGCGACCCAGACCTTCGGGTTGCATGGACCAGGCTGTGCCGCTTATCGAGGGGCGTAGTGGGATGCTCCACGGCTCGGCTCGTTGCGTGATCAGTCGTCGGCGTTCGTCAGCCCTTCCCCGACGTCGCATCCTTGGCCCATGAGAGGGATCGATCCATCGCCCGCGGGGAGTCAGCACCAGACCGGTCACCGCGCAGGGGCCGACCGGACCGTGGTTCGCGGCGCCACTATAACCGCGTTAGACCCCGTCGTCGGCTAGCGCCGCTGCTGCTGCGGCGACCTTGGCGGCCACGTCCGCCAGCGACGAATCTGCCGTGTTCAGTCCCGCGTGCGACGCCAGCATCGGGCTGACCTCTCGCAGTGCCTCGAAGGTGGTCCCATGCGCAACGGGGATAACCCGGCCGGTCGCGAGCAGCACGGAGAGTTCCTTTTCCATCGATGCTCTTGAGCAGCGCCGGGGTCACCAGCACGATTCCGACGCGAGAGTTCTTGAGCCCCTTGTCGATCTCACGGATCAACTGCTTGCCGAGGGGAACATCCTTCTCGCTGAACCAGACCGACGCGCCATTGGATTGCAGGCGGTTGTACAACTCAGAGGCGCTGCCCTCTCGATCGTCCCATGCATGGCATAAGAAAAGGTCCCGACGGTCTGGGTGCTCGCGCGATTGCTCGACGGCCTTGCGAGCGAGGGGTTCGATGGAGCGCCACTCGGTTGGGCTGTACGAGACCGATCCGCCAGCCCTAGTCCGACGCGATCTCCCACCGCCGGAGGACCTGCCGCCGCTTGAACCGGCCCCACCGAATGACGACCCGCTCCGGTAAGACGAGACGGGCGGAGAGTAGGAGTAGGAAGAGCGGTAGTATCCCCGTCCCCCGCAAGCAGGACAATTCGCAGCAGCGGCCGATGAACGGTGGCCGCGTACAGGTGCTGTGCACTGCGCCATACTTCCAGTGTACAAGCGAGACCCCCAACGAGTGGGCCAAATCCTTCCTCTACGACGAGCCGACGGACGGGTTGCCCATCCGGTCAGGCTGAAGCTCACCAGCTAATCGAAGGACCGATCGCGCTGTCATCGAATGCGTATCAGCGTGATCGAGTGTTCAACAACTGGCGGGGACCCCAGAACGCCGGACCTTCGGGTTGGAAGTCATGTTCCCCCGAATGCGTTTGGATCACGACAGCGACGCTATACCGCTACCGCAGAAGGTGCCGCCGCTGTCATCGACTCGAGACGTTTCAGTTGGAACACTTCCATCTATTGAGTGATGTGGGACGTTTCCTTGGAGTTTGTGTTGCACTGGTGCCCTTCAGGGCCATTGACGTTGCCGCCATCCATCGAGAAATGCAGTGATCGAGCAACTCCGTCAGTGTTCGCTACGCTGGATGCGCTTTCGATAGGAGTTGGCGCGAACTCATGCGGCATTCACGCCGTCTGCCACGAACTGGGCATCGACTCGAGTCAAAATTCTTTCGGATACATCGCACATTGGGCAGGTGACGGAAAGTCCGCGCGCTCGAAATTGGTGTGCGAAAAGCAGAAGGCCAGCCTGTCCCGCATCCGCGTTCACGACCTACGACACACAGCCGCGTCGCAACTTCTTGCTGAAGGCATTCATCCACGCGTCGTGCAAGAGATGTTGGGTCACAGCACGATTAGCTTGACGCTGGGCACCTACAGCCACGTCTTGCCCACGCTACACAAAGATGCAGCCGACCGCGTGGATGCCCTGTTCAGCAAGCCTCGGAGTGAACCCGAACTTGAGTGACGCCACCTAGTAGTTAGGGCACCAGCTCGACGGCGATCCGTTCAGCCACATGCTCGATCAGGACCGAGACCGATTCCAGCAATGATGACATCTCGGCTGGATCAACATTGACTTGGGATTCGGCGTATCGAGCACTTGGACGCTCAGAATAGAGACGGCTCAGCGTACTTGCCGTCCCGTCCGGAGCGTTTCCGAGCCGTTCCCACTCGGACCACCAGTTGGCCCGTTCCCAGTGCTTCGTCGTCGGTCGATCAAACATAAGAAACATGTCAGCTTTGACACCTAGTTCTGCGGCTGCGAATGCGCACTCCACCGCCGGCGCTAATCGGCCATTGCTCACGGAGTCGATGGCGCATGCAAGGAATTCGCGAGCTCGATCAACGAGTCGGGATGCGCTCTTGCGGTTGCGTCGGCCGTCCCATCCAACAATGATTTCGCTTCCGACAGTCGCGAATGCTAGCCAGCCGGAGTCACCGGGGTCCTCGCGGGGACGGATCCCAACCAGTTCTGTGACGTCGTCTCCAGTGATCGGTTCTCCCGGTGAAATGTCTCGGGTTGCGGCAGCAAACACTGCGACCAACTCCGCCTCTGAGTTGATATGCACTGTGGGAGGCATGGAAGGTATTAGCAGAATCAACGCCTGGGATATTTCAGACCGTTCGAGCGTCAAACCTCTTGCAACGAGCGACGGCATGATCCAGACGGCGAACATCTGATCCAATAGCCGTGGACCGCTTCTGGTGGAAGAGTACCGGACCTGGGTTGCTGTGCTGCCATTACCTCACGTTCCCGGGGTGAAGAAACTTTTGCAGTACTTTTGCAGTGTTTGCGCGTTAACTAGACGAGATCGCGACCGGAAGTGAGCAGGATACCGACAGCATTTTGGCTGGAATAAAGGGCTGTGGCGGAGAGGGAGGGATTCGAACCCTCGAAGGGCGTTACCCCCTTAGCGGTTTAGCAAACCGACCTCATTGTATCCAGGCGTTTCCAAGTGAGTCCAAACATGGCGTTCCGCAAACGATTCGTGGACATCGGCAATCACGCTGGACGCTCCTAGACTCCGGTAGATCACTCGTTTTGCATTACGTATTGCATTACTTTTCGGCCTGGCATTACCTATTGCATTAGTTTTTCCGCCTGGGTGGAGAGTGGCACAGTAGATAGTCACGGGTCTCGTTCGCGCTTGCGGCCAACGCAGTATGAGAACAAGCACGGCCAATTAGACGCGAGGCACGATACTCGTTGCAGCCGTGATCGCTGCCGAGGAACCCGTCGATTACGCGTCCGGAGATGTCCGCGGGTACCCAGCCTCGGCTCTGACGGTCGTCTCCTAGCGTTGTCAGTCGCTTCATGCGGAGCATGTGGACACCGATGGCCCTTTGGTTAGCACGCGAGATGGCAGAGCTAAGTCAGCATGTGCTCAACAACTCGAAAGGATTGCGGTCGCATGCCAGGACGACGTCGACTTAGACTTTCTGGGAACGCAAACCCGGGGGAGAACTAGCCGATGATCACAGGCGCCATCAAGAATCAGGTCGACCGCATCTGGGACGCATTTTGGTCGGGCGGAATTTCCAATCCGCTAGAAGTCATCGAGCAGATCACCTACCTTCTCTTCTTGCGGCGGCTCGATGATCTCCAGACCCTTGCGGAGAACAGGTCGGCCCGGACGGGCGACCCAATTGAGCGCGCTGTGTTCCCCGAAGGTTCCGACTCTCGTGGTCGTCCATACGTCGACTTTCGATGGTCTCGCTTCAAGAACCTCGCACCTGCCGACATGTATGTAGTTGTCAGCGAGCACATTTTCCCCTGGCTCCGAATGCTTGGCGATGACGGCTCAACCTATCAGCACCACATGAGAGATGCGCGTTTCACGATCCCAACGCCCGCACTGCTGGCGAAGGTAGTCGACATGATCTCGGATGTACCTATGGAAGAACGGGACACCAAAGGTGATCTCTATGAGTACATGCTGAGCAAGATCGCATCGGCGGGACAGAATGGCCAGTTCCGCACGCCTCGCCACATCATCCAGTTGATGGTAGAGATGACTGCACCGACCCCGACGGATCTCATCTGTGACCCAGCGGAGGGGACGGCCGGCACACCACGCTCGGCAACGTCAGTCCGGCAACATACGAGGAGGGCTGCCACGGAACCACGTTAGCAGCCTAGAGAGTCCAGAAAAAATGTGTCCGCGAAAACGGGGCAAGGTCAGTGACAAGATCGATGTGCGAAAACATCCAGGAGGACAAATCTCAATCTGGTGGTACGAGGTCGCCTCCACGTGCCGAATATGCTTTCGTGCATATTTCCTGGTCGAGTCAGTCTCACAGGAGCTGCCCGGCACCGTCACTGGAGAAGAGAATCCAGACCCCTGTTACTGGCGGTGGATACCCGCCTCGAGGCAGGGGGTCGTCTATGGCGGCGCGATGGAACCGCCAAAATTCTCGTACCGTTTCTTATCGTCGGGTACAAGCCAAAGGCGCTAGTAAAACATTTCTCCGAGAAACCGCGGAGCACCTGGGGAGTGGCGCACACCAAACCCCCGTTCGTGGTGGGCGAGATGCGTGCATCACGACATCTAGCCGGTCGAAATGTTCGGGCTCAGCTACCGTGCCCCCTGGACTAAGAGTGTGGACGCAGCCGCAAGGAAATTCTATCAGCCTCTGTTGAGCCTTCCCAACACTCGAATGCCTGGTGTCGAGGCGGCTACCCCGATTGTCTCCGAACGGAAGAGCTGTGTGTTCAACATGACGTTGCTCGGCTGCGAGATCTCCACGCCTCGACTAATCAATGGCTCCTTCCTCGCATCAATTTGCGCCAGCCGCCCGCGCGGTTCTTGGCGTTGACTGCTTGAGGCTATTTGCGTCGTTCGCCACCTGCATCCCGACGTTGAACTGGTGTACGCTCGCCCACGTTGCAGTCCTGACTGATCGGCAACGGACTCCCAGCTTGGAACCGGTCGACTGCAAGGTTCTTTCCGTGGGGAGAGGGGAAATGTCGTGTATCTTGGAGATCTATCGGCACGCAACGTAGCCAAGTTTGGAACCTCATGCTTCCTTGGAGGAGTCGCCGTGTTTGCTTTAGTTGTGGAGCTATCAGGTAAAACATCCTCGCCTCTCATCATGGGTCTGACATCGGCGACTTTGCTTGGTTCCTCTGTGATCAGTGGAATAGAGTTCAGACGCATTAACGCGGCGGTGGGGGCGGCCGGAACGCAGCTACCCCTCGTTCGTGTCGACGAGGTCTCGGACCTCGGCGAACTGGCCGAAAGCTAGTCGTCGGCGAGGGCGGCCAGGGCACCGCAATACGCGGCTCGCAGCTCACGCGGGAGGCTTGATCGGGATAGCTGAGCTGACGTCACGCCCAAGAATACGGCGCCAGAGAGGTATAGAGCCGTGGCCGTGTTGAGGGTATCGGATCGAGCGAAGGAAATCGACAGTGCGTCAGCTCCAATGAGAAGAGCGAGTCCCGCCGTGACCGCCGTGACCCAGGCCATTGAGGTTCGGCCGCGAAAGCGGCCTAAGCGCCGAACATCTCCGGTCACGTCAGCCTCACGGTCATCTCCCGTCGCAAACGACGTGGAGACACAGATGTCGCTAGCACGTGACCCTGTGTGTAGTACTTGAATAACAGCTCCACGCTTCCGCCGTAGAACGCGAATGCGACGGAACACCGTGACAACGCTTCCGGTCTATCCTCCACAGCTAGATCGCATTTCGCATCGTTAGTCGCAACCACCCGCACGGCCAGTATCTGGTTGCCCGTCGAGCTACGGATGGAGAAATCCTTCACGTCATCGGATTTAAGCGTATCGCAACCACTGTTGTATAAGAAGACTGTGGCGACCGACAGTCGTTTCCGTGATTCTTTCGCATAGACGAACTGCAATTGTGGAAAGTCCTCGCTGATCGTCAGACGGTGGTTGCCGACGTGCCACCGAATCTCCGGTCTACGTGGCAGGTACTCATCGATCAGAAAAACGACGACGAGGCTAGAGGCGGTGACGATAATACTTGGGAGCCATGCTGTCATAAGAAATTGCCGCCGGGGCTGATTCCATGCTGAACAGTATTCGACCATTCGTCTTCTGGATTATGGCGTTCAGTGTCATTGTCCTTGTCAACGCATCGGTTGGATTAGCAATGCGGACCCCTGCAAAGTCCTTCTACACCGGATTGTGCGAAAGCTGGGTGAGCGATGTAACCATTCCCAATGGAGGACCGCCGCTAGCAGCTGGCAAACTGGCAAGAAAGGTGTGGAAGCTTAAGAACTGCGGCGCGATCGAGTGGCACAACGTTCGCCTCGTGCTGATCTGGTTCGAAGGCGACTCGGCCGGAAGGGCCACGGTGGAAAATAGCTCCGCGGCAACTACATCAGTCCCAAACGCCAAACCCGGAACGTCCGTGAATGTAAGAGTCCGTTTCCGAGCGCCGTCGCATGCTGGTTTTTACGACCTCATATATGAATTAGCGTTTGCCGGTCATGTGCCGAAGACTCGTGATGTCAGTAGAGTCTACAGATTCGGTCAGCCGATCGATGCGAAATTCCAGGTCAAGTAGGCGTTTTTAGCGGGGGTCTGATTCTCAAAAACTCTGGGCTGCGAACAACGAAGGGGTTGGCCCAAGTTGCTCGCCGAGCCCGAGTCCCCGCAAGTCCGGTCCGAGCTTTATCCCATCAGCCACGTAGCTGGTTGCCGCCATAGACGAGAGTCCGCGTTACTCCACGCCTGAGCTCAAACAGTCCCTACGTAAATCTGATGAGGGGGTGGCCAGCCGAGGCGTTGACCACGACTGATTCCTCGTGGCTGTCTATCCTCCCGGGCGTGCCAACAGCGAACCCAGACCCAGAGAGAGATGATCCAGGCCGGCACGTTCTGATACGTGAGGACCTGGTTCCCACTTGCACCCATGATAGCGATCGCGTCCGAACTCCAAATCCCGTAGGAGGCCCCAACTGAGAATACGCGTTAATCATCGACAGTTGCACTGCGAGATGGCTCGGGGGTGCTGGACACGGAAAAATTTGGCGCGTGCCGCTGCCCTCAGCGCGTCCAGGGTAAACGCCGCGATGAAGGGAAGCCGGATCCACCTCACCAGTCTTCATCAGATCGCGATTGCCCTGGACAAGACCGCGCCGCTTGCAAACACCAACGAGTAGCTATGGCTGCTCTGTGCGATGTGAAGTCGCGTGTGTAGCTGTCAAAGCGTCAACTGGTAGGGTGTTCATTTCGCAATTGGTGGCGCGTGGCGCAGTAACGGCGTCGAGAGGATTCGCGGCAAAAGAGCCCAAGACGAACCCCATCAGGCCGTCAGATCAAGCCAGCTGGAATAACAGCTTGCCGCGACGGAGTACTTAAGCCCGCCTCGGCTCTGGATGAACTGAGGTACTCCCAGACATGTGCTAGCCTGATAGAGGCGATTCCGACTAGGACGGACCCGGAGAACGTGAGCAAGCTGGGCGCGAGCGTCATTATCGTTCTGAGCGCGTGCGTCGTGTCGCTGGCCACCGCGCTCGCGGTGGCGGCCACGCGCCTGGCAAGCTGCCTCAGCCCGTAGTGGGGACGCCCTTCCCAGGTTCGGTTCCACAGTTGACGGCCCAGGAAGCGGCCAAGGCGAGTCAAATCGTCGACGTCGATTCGCGCGTTCAGGGCTTGATCGCCAACCGTTCGGTCACCGAGACATCCGAACAACCATGGACCGAATCCGACGGCAGTATCCTCGCGCGTTGTCACAGTCGTCTTCGCGCGCCCTGTCAGCGTCCCTGGTACCTGGGTGCAGCTCGACTACGACTGTAGCGAGACGGCCAATCCTCCCTACGCCGCCCAGAACTACAGCGCGACTTGGGATGGCGTCACGGAACTGACGGTGTTTGTCGATAACCTCCACGGTGACGTGGCGGGCGTCATCCCCAACCTCGACGCCACGCTCGCCGACCACTCTCAGATGCCAACACCTAAATACGATCAGTCATGCAACCCATGAGCGCCAGCGGCAGCTCGCGGCCTGGCAAAACCGTTCCAAAGACGTTCCTGACCGGCATTGTGCTGGCAATGTGCTGCGGTGCTGCCCTTGGCGTTCACACGGGCTACGCTATCCTCGAAGCTAGGCCTTCGCCGCACCCAACTTGGCACAGGTCTGGAGTTACGTCGGGTGCGGGACATATCCGTACGTTGACCAGTACTACAACTACGATTTCTACCCACACATGGTCAACGGCACCCCTCAGCCGCCGACTATCTCGGCGACGGCAGTAGACAACCCGATTAACCTGGTCTTCTACAATAACGCCAACTCGACGAAGGTGGGCCATGCTCTGGCGACTGCGGGTTTAAACGACTCCTCCGACGGCTCCCGGGACTATGAGAACATGACGCAGGCTAGCTCCTGCTCGCCGGCGACGCCACTGGCAACCGCGTGGCCGTACACAAACGGGGTCAAGTCCAATCCCTGCAAGGCTGGCGTCACGCCGACTGCCACGCCCTGGCTCCAGGACTACCACGTCCGCTACTACCCATTCACTATCAACGGTGGTTACGATGAGAGCTTGGGCTACTTTGTTGTCGCCGAGGCGCACGAGGACTGGAACGATTTCCAGAGTTCCGGCGACTTGTGTCTCAGTGCCTACAACCAGAAGATGTACGGCTGGCAGGAAGACGCCGAGTGGCACATGGACGCCGAACTAACTCCGGTCTACCAGGTAAACAGGTCAGACTACACGCTGTCCAACCAAATTGACGTCGGCAACGAGTGCGCGTCCGGCTCGGGGACACCATGTCCCACCCCCAGTCCAGATGTCCCTCCACCGCTCTGTGCTGCCCCGACGCCCACACGGCCACCACCTGGCACGCCTATTGCGACTCCCGACCTGGGGTTCTGGTCGGGCAACCATTGCATGTCGAGCGATGGCAATGCCAGCACCGTCGACATGCCGTGATATCCAAGATCTGGTGGTGGCTAGCTCTCGTCGTTATTGCGAGTCCCTCAATCGTCGGCGCGAGCGCGGCCGCTGCGCATGACGGAATCGCCGGGCCTGGTACTGCGCACGTCTCATCTGTTTGGGGCTGGGGTGAGAATGGCGTGGACGAGTTCGGCGCGAACAGACCAGTCGCGCAGGACGGGTGCTCGTGCCTCCCGCCGGTCCGCGTCAGGGGCCTGAGGAAGGTCGTTCAGGTCTCTGCCGGCTACGGCTTCAGCCTGGCTGTGGATAGTAACGGTCGTGTCTGGATGGCAGGAGACAACCGCCATGGGATTGCCGGTAATGGTACCGTCGGGGTGAGCGGCTGCATGTGCATCCGACGATTCCATCCCGTGTCGGGCCTGAACCAAATCACCGCCGTCTCTGCTGGGAACTCTGAGGCCGCCGCCCTGCGAAGCGATGGCACCGTGTGGACCTGGGGCAGCAACGGCTCCGGCCAGCTGGGCTTAGGGTACGTGAGCTCTTCGGGGTGCCAGTGCGTTGCCCGGCCGCATCGCGTGCCCGGCCTGCGCAACATCAGGTCAGTCTCCGTCTCCGGCGTCATGCTGGCACTTTCCTGGACCGGTCGCGTCTGGACCTGGGGTGCCGGAGGCGGGGGAACCCTTGGCATCAACCGCATCCCGCACAACAAGTGCGTCTGCATCGACCATCCGGCGCAGGTCTACCAAATCACCAAGGCGGTGGCGGCCGAAGTCGGCAACTACGGGAACACGGCTCTCGCGGTTCTAGCGGACGGGCGGGTTAAGTCCTGGGGTCGCGACACTCTCGCCACCAAGTCTCGGCTCGATCCCTCCTGCGGCATACCCACCGCCTTCTACGGTTGCGTGGACCACCCGGTGAGCGTGTATCACCTGCGAAACGTCAAGGCGGTGTCTTCCGGTTTTGCGTCGCTGGCGCTGCTCAAGAGCGGAGTCCTGATGGCCTGGGGCCACGATTACGAAGGGGAGGCGGGAACGGGGTACATCGAGGGCTACATCCAGTTTCCGGTTCGGATCGCTCCGAGGCTCAGGTTCGTCGCTATCGCAGCCGCAGGCGACTACGGCTCCGCCCTCACCGTCGGTCACAGGGTCTACAACTGGGGCGGCTGCGAGTACGGTGAGATCGGCGACGGCGGAAGCTGCGGCGAGGGCAGGGGGGATCCGACGCCGACCTTCATCTGCGACCACGTGAGCCAGCTGAGCGCGGGAGTCAGCCACGAGCTTGTCATGCGTTCGAGCCCTCAGTCCCCCGGGATCTGCCGGCCGCGTCCCACGAATCCCCAAGACTAGTGTAGTGCTCCGCAATTAAGTGATAATTATGGTAAGTTGGAGTATGAGAACTCCAACAGCCGCCTTGCCGATGTCTGACGGTCAGCGTGAAGTGCTGCTTTCTATCGCGAAGTCTCAAACTGCCCCTCATCGAGAGGTCCAGCGAGCCAAAGCTCTTGTCCTTGCCGCAGATGGTATTGCCACCTACCGGGTCGCCGCAGAGGTCGGCGCTTCGCCAGCCAGCGTAGCCAAATGGCGAACCCGTTCGCCGAGGAGGGACTGCGGGATCTCGGCAAGGTCCGCGAGGGCAGAGGCCGAAAACCTACCATCCCGCAGGCAAAGGTGGAGGCAATTGTTCGGGCGACGACGGATACGACGCCACCAGCATCGACCCATTGGAGCACTCGGACGATGGCCCGTGCGCAAGGAGTAAGCGCCACGACGGTCCAGCGTATCTGGTCGTCTCGAAAGCTACAACCGCATCGTGTCGACACGTTCAAGGTCTCGACCGACCCTGAGTTTGAGTCGAAACTCGTCGACGTGGTCGGCCTGTATCTCAACCCACCCGACCAGGCGGTCGTCCTATGTGTGGACGAGAAGAGCCAGATTCAGGCGCTGGACCGGACGCAGCGGTCGCTGCCCATGAAACCAGGGCGTGCGGGAACGATGACTCACGATTACAAACGGCATGGGACAACAACGCTGTTTGCAGCGCTGGATGTGCTGACTGGGGCGGTCATTGGCCAGTGCCTGCCTCGACACCGGCACGAGGAGTCTCTTCGCTTTCTCAAACGCATCGATCGGGAAGTCCCGCAAGAGCTGGCGATCCATATGATCCTCGACAACTACGCGACCCATAAACACCCGCAGGTCCGCGACTGGCTCCAACGGCATCCGCGATTCAGCCTCCACTTCACGCCGACGTCCAGTTCATGGCTCAATCTCCTCGAACGGTGGTTCGCGCAACTGTCTGGAAAGCGGATCCGTCGCGGCGTGTTCCTCTCCGTCCCAGAATTGACCGCAGCAATCGAGGAGTATCTCGCCGTACACAACGCCGACCCAAAACCATTTGTGTGGACGGCCGGCGCAGACAAAATCATCGCTGCCGTGCGCCGAGGCAGGGCCGCGTTAGCCCAAGCTGAATCATCACCTATTTCAGGTGCGGAACACTAGAGTAGGGCATGCGGCTCATTCCAGGTGCCGTGTCGCTCCTACTGGTTCTAGGCGCCAGTCTACACGCGGAACGAACTGCCTCCGGTGCCGGGGCCACATCCTCGGCTGCACACCGTCCACCGGCATATCAGCCGCTCTTCGTCCTACGCCGACCGCTGTTCGCCCCGGCCCGGCATGCTCCTTCCCGTGCATAGCAGCCCGTTCTCCGTGCCCAACCTCAGAGGCTGGTATGAGCTAGATGCACACCTCGTTGTGTCATTCCGTCGTTCAACGAGCAACGGCGGCGGAGACATCAGCGTCTCGGTCAATGGGCGGTCGGCCTGCCTGATCACGTTCTCCATCCGGACCCAGCACCGCACCCGAATGATCGCAGCGCGGTGACCTTCGCCTACAACGGCAGTACCTATGCACCACCGACTCGAGTCCTGGCTAGCCTCGTAGTGAATACCGGCCAGACGTTGGCGCCAAACTGCCCGGCGACTGCCTTGGTTCTCACCGCTCATGACCAGACGAAGTATGCGTTTTATCAGATCACGGCCACGCCTCCTGCCGGCCAACCCTCAGGTGCTCTCTGTGAAGAACGGGATATCAACGGCTACCCAACCGAGATGACCTACAACAGCGGCAACACCCAGCTGACCACCGTTACCGAGTGCACCACCGTCTCGGGAACTACCTGTGGCACCAACCGAACCTTGACCCTGGCGTACAGCGGGACCGAGATCACCAGCGTGACCTCAAGCGCCAATGCCGGCACCGGAACGCTCAAGGTCAGCTTTACCTACAATGGCAGCAATCAGCTGGCGACTTCAGCCGATGCCGATGGAAACACTACCTATTACCAGTACAACAGCGAGGGCTTGCTCAACAGCATTCAAACCCCAAACGAGCACGCGGCCTCGGCTCCGGGTGAGCTGATCTGGTATGACACCTCCGGCCGTGCCGTATATACACAGGATGCGGCAGCTAAAGCCGCCGGATTAAACGCCATTACCTCGTATGCCTACCAGTGCAACTACGGAAGGGGAACCTGCAGCACCGACGGCACGCAGACCACAACGACGATTGATGCCGACGGGAACGAGACACAGGACATCCTCGTCGATGGCTTGCTGACCTCTGAGAGGCAAGGTGTCGGAACCTCCGTGCAGGCAACGACTAACTATTCGGTCGACGCCAATACGCTTGGTGATCACACGACGACGGAGCCGGCCAACGGCAGTGGCGCCAGCTATCTCACGTCCTACACAGACTGGTTTGGGACGGGCACGTACCTGGGTGATGTCCAATGCTCTGTCAAACCGGGGAATCCAGGTCCTACCGTCAACATCACCGGCGCATCGTCGTCAGGCGGTACCGCTACGCTTACCTTTGCCGCCACCACAGCGCCGATCGTCGGGGCGACCATCGTCGTCTCGGGAGTGACCAACACTGCGTATGACGGGACCTTCCAGGTAACCGGAGCCTCAACCACTACGGTTCAATATGCCGTCTCTGGAAGTCCCGGATCCTCATCCGGAGGCAACTTCTGGCAAGTGCAAGGCAACGTCACGAGCTACACCTACAACTCGACCTACCCCAACCTGGTCGCGACCACCACCAATCCGCTCGAACAAGCAACGTCGTATAGCGGTGCGTGCAACACCGGCACTCCCGCCTACACGACCACCAACTACTACGGCGCAACCAACGGCACCTGCAACCAAACCGGCCTTGCTGCCTGGTTGCTCGCCTGCACGGTCCAGCAAACGGCGGGAACGCCTGCCAGCCTCACGACGACGTACACCTACAACCAGAACAGCGACACCAATGTTGGCGATCTCACCAACGTCAAGGATCCAAACAACAACAACGACACAACAGCCTACGACAGCTATGGCGACGTCACCTGCGACAGTGTCATGCCGACCACAGCCGGCACCTGTGCAACCGGTGGTACCACACCGGATGTGACCACCACGACCTATCAGCCGGACGGTCAGGTAGCCACCACCGTCGAACCCAATGGCAATGCAAGCGGTGCTACTGCTTCTCTGTGGACGACTGCATCAACATATGATCCAGCTGGCAATCTGCTGACACAGACCGATCCCGGCACAGCCCTCACGGTTACCACGGCAACTTGTACCAGTAACGTCGTCACGCTCAACTTTGCCAGCACGTCCAATCCTCCGGCTACGAACTCCTATGTTGTGGTTTCAGGGGTCACGCCATCGGGGTACAACGGCTCATATCAGGTGACCGGCTCGCACAGTACTTCTATTACTTATGCGGTCTCCTCCTGCCCTGGAACGTATTCTAGCGGCGGTACGGACATGTCCGAGTCCGTCAACACGTACGACGGTGATAACAACGTCACCTTCGCGCGAGACGACCAGGGGAACCTCACCGGAACCGCGTTTGACTTTGACGACCGGCAACTAGCTCAGTCGGATCCGGGTAGCCGAATGGCTGTGACCACTGCGAGCTGCGCAAGCAATGTTGCAACCGTTGACTACACCAGCACCACGACACCGCCACCGGTGGGAAGCTGGGTCTTTATCAGTGGTGTCAATCCTACTGGATACAACGGAGCGTTTGTGGTCACTGCATCTACGAGCACCTCCGTTCAGTTCTCAGTGCTGTCATGCCCAGGCTCCTACGTCTCTGGCGGTTGCTGGCGCCATCGCCTCCTCGCAGACGTATGACTCGGTTGGTAATCAGCTCACCTCCACCAGCTATGGAGCGTCAGTCAACGTCACCACCAACGCCTACGATGCGCTCAATCGGCAGACGGCACACACGGTTCCCGGCACGACGATAACCGTCACCAATGCCTCCTGCGCCAGCAACGTTGCTACGGTTGACTATGGCAGCACGACGAACGCTCCGCCCGCTAACTCGTACATCATCGTCTCGGGTGTAACACCGTCCGGCTATAACGGCACGTACCAGGTTGTGTCGACACACAGCACATTCGTTACCTACTCCGTGTCCTCATGTCCCGGCTCGTACTCGAGTGGGGGCAGCTTGATCTCGGCTTCGTACACAGCGTACTACCCGAATGCCAACCAGCAGTACAGCGTTGACGGGGCCGGAAGTGAAACGTACACCACCTATTACCCAAGCGAACAGCAGAACACGGTATACAGCGGGTACAGCAGCGCAAATCAGACGAGCGAAATCTACACGTACGATGCCAACGGCAACACCCTGAGCGACCAGAGCGGTACTAACACGACGACGAATACCTACAACGACGCCAACTGGACTCTCACCAGCCAGGACCAGCTCGGAAACAAGACGTCGCACTCCTATGACTCAGATGGGAACGTTATCACCGAGACTGCCCCAGGAACGTCGATAGCGGTGACTGGGGGTTCATGGTCGACTAACGTTGCCACCTTAACATTTGCCAGCAACACCCCACCGAGCGTTCAAGGCACCATCGTCGTGTCAGGCGTTACGCCATCGGCCTACAACGGCACCTACACGGTTACCGCGTCCTCCTCGACCTCGGTCAGCTATGCCCTGCCCCTGGGCTCGAACCCTGGGACCGCGTCCGGCGGAACGATCCAGATGCCGCAGGTCACTCACAATACCTACGATGGCGCCAATCGTTTGCTGACGGCCTGTATCGACGGCGTCCCAACCGGCTCGCTGTGCGGTGGTAGCCCTGCCTCCAATCCGACGGTCACCAACACCTACGACAACGACGGTAATGTCGCTAGCGCCAAGGACGCCGGCAGTGGCGACAGCAGTGGTCAAAGTAAGAATAACTGGCAGCCCACCAATCAGGCTGAAATAGGTGGCCAGGACGTCAGCAAGACTTCAACCCCACCAAATGGCAGCACGCATAACACGACCACGACCTACAACGCGAACGGCGACCAGTCCACGGTAACCAACGCCAACGGCGCCACCTCGACGTACAGCTACGACGGGTCTAATCGTGTCAGTCAGGTCACGTACAGTGACGGCACTGCCACGGCTACCTCTTCGTATAACCCGGACGGAACGGTCGCCAAAATGACTGACGGGACGGCAGGACCCACGACTTATACCTACGATGGCCAGGGAGACCTAAAGACTGAAACCGACGGCAACGGGGACGCGCTGCAATACACCTGGGATCCGGCGGGTAACCTAACGAGCGTCTCATATCCGGACGGTCACACGGCGACGTACGCATACAACCAGCTCGACCAGATGGCCTCGATGACTGACTGGCTCAGCCACACCACCAACTTCAAGTACGACTCTGCCGGCAACCTCGCGGAGATCGACTATCCGAACAGCACGGTCGCCAAGTACAGTTACGATAGCGCAGAACGGCTTGACAAGATCGCCATCACTAAGAGTGGCTTGGCCGCGTTCAGCTTTGATGCCTCAGGGTCAAACGGGACGCTCAATCCCGACAGCAGCGTGGCCACCTTTACCACTACCCAGGCTTCCGGTTATAACCTGTCACCGGGCATAGCTCGACTGCCGGCACCGACAGCTACGACTACAACCCTGCCTCCAGTTTGACGGCCGATGCCGAGACCGGCGCTGGCGGTGCGAGTACCACCAACACGTACAACGATAATGCGGAGATGGCCACGCAGACCGGTGGCCTCGACCCTGGCACTTACCACTACGCCACTACGGGTAGCGATGGGGCATGCTGAACAGTATCTCCGGTTCGACCGCCGCAGTGTTCGGGTACGACAGTGATGGAAACCGTACCTGCGAGGCGGCGAGCTCCTGCTCGAGCCCAAGCAACACATATACCTTCGACGCCGTGAACCGGATGACGTCGTGGTCGGCGAGCTTGAACACCGTTGACTATCTGTATGACGGCAACGGACTGCTACAACAGGAAACGAACTACCAGCAGTGCTGCGCTCCCCCGCAGACGTCACGGTGGGCGACAACCCGAGGTGACAAACGGATGCAGGTTCCAATCGGGCAAGGGCGGCTTGGATCAAGCGGCTCCGCTCTACACCGCATCCAGCACGGGATTCGAAAGGACTCTCTGCCGACGCTCACCCTCAACCTGACATGGAATACTGCTCTTGGCTCGCCCACTCTGGCGACCTTAAACCCCAACAACGGATCGCACACGAATTTCCTTTACGGGCCCGAAGGAGAGCCCCTTGAGCAAATCTGGTACAACACCTCAGGGGTTGTTCAGCCGGCTGAGTACTACTACCAGGACCTAGCTGGAAACACAAGAGAACTTATTGATCAGAGCGGGAGTGTGCAGGCTTCGTACAACTATCCGCCCTATGGCGTGACGGAGAGCTATATCGTACAGGAAGTGATACCCCGCTGCAGTATGTCGGGACCTATTCTGATTCTTTCACTGGTCTGGTTTACGACCAGGCTCGCTGGTACGATCCATCAACTGGGCAGTTTGTCAGTCAAGATCCAGCCGTGATCCAAACCTTACAGCCATATGCGTATGCAGGCGACAGTCCTGTCAATTCATCCGATCCTTACGGACTGTGGAGCTACAATCGAGCACGCGCGGTTTCATACGCCGATAGGTGGGCAGGGCCACATGCTTTCAACACGAGGTGTATCGGGGCCAAAAACATGATCAACGTTGACTCGATTTCCAAGCACCGAACGTGCCTGTACGACATCATCACGCAGTACACCACAACCCGCGGTAACCATGATGACTGCACCGACTTTGCATCCCAAGTGCTTCATGCGGGCGGAATGCGACTAAAGGGAACGGCCCCTAACGGCTT
>CAWIIC010000002.1:0-278087 GCA_963836045.1 uncultured Pseudomonadota bacterium | reverse complement strand
TATCAGCCGCAGCACCACGGCAATGAGGATGATGTCCATCACCATCTGGAGCATGACCGCGACTCGAGCGGGATCGGTGGCCGGCGTGATGTCTCCGAACCCTACAGTGGAAAGGACGGTAACCGTGAAATATAGGGCCGTCGTCTTGTCCAGATGCTGGCTGAATCCGGCGGCATCCGAGCGGCCCATGAAGTAGTACAGCAGGGCGAAGAGAACTATGAATAGAACCGCGATGGTCGCCAAGGACTCGACGGCACGCAGACCTGGGTGACTGGAGCTCAGTATGTGCCGTATCTGCCAGACGAGAAGGAAGACAAAGAAGGCAAAGCCAACCAGGAACCGAATGAGGATGAGAGTTCCGATCTTACTGTCACTCGGCAAGAGGTAATACAGGGTGATGAGAGCGACGACGATGAGCAGCATGCGGAAGCTGGTCCATGCCAGGTCAACACGGGAGACAGAGGTTCCCAACATCACGAGCCTCCAATAGTAGATTTGCTGCGCTGCCGCGTGAAGACCGCGTCCTACGGATGCTCGTCGAGAGCGGTCCGATCAATTCTCTGAACACTGGTGGCGGCGACCCTAGCGCCTCCTTATAAGCGGCAGCACTATAAGCGGCAGCACTACGAGTCGCAGCAATCGGTATGGTGGCTCATGGCATTATCCTCGGTGCGTCTCCGACGGCGACCACGCGAGCCGCGACCGTCTGCGCGGTTCCGCCAAAGGGGCGATCAGCACGTTGGCGCGCACAGGAGGGGCACAGCTCGCGCTCCAGGCCGGCCGCCATGTGATCCGGCAGGCGATGGCGGACGAAGTCCCGGTGCGCCGGCGTCTGCGTCGGCGCTCCACACTCGCAGCAGGTCAGAAGCGGTTGTTCGCGCACGACAGTGCCGGTAATTACCGTCCGTCGTATTCCGTCGCGGTCCTCGAGGTGGATCGCGCCTGTCGGGCATACCTGCGTGCACGCACCACAGCCGATACACAGCTCGGCGGGCCGCGTGAAGTCGAGGTAGACAGCCCGGCCGGTGGTTGTGTCCGCCATGCGCAGCGCCTCGACGCCCATCTCACTGCAGGCGGCCATGCACAGGCCGCATCCGATACAAATGTCACAGCGCAGGCAGCGCCGCGCTTCGTCACGGGCCATGGGGTCGGTCAGTCCCTCCTCGATGCGGACGTAATTGCCCTCTCCAAGGACCTCCTCAACGCTCCGCTCCGGCATCACGGCACGGGGCAGATGGGTGCGCTCACCTGCGACAACGGTCAGGGGAATGACATGGTCGCGCGGCACCGCCTGGCCGGTGGTGGCGTCCATGGGCACGCCGCGGAGCCAGGCGTCGATTGCGGCGGCGGCGATTTTTCCGGAGCGGATCGCCTCGACGACGGTTCTCGGGCCGTGCTCGACGTCGCCGCCGGCGAAGACGCCAGGCACGTTGGTCATCAGGGTCTTGGGGTCAGTGACGATGAAGCCGTGGGTAGTTTCGACGCCGGAGCCTTCAAGGCACGCCACGTCGGTCCCTTGACCGACGGCGAGAATAACGTGGTCGGCTTCGAGCGTCAAATGACGACTGGAGTCAAACTTCGGATTGAACCGGCCGGTTTCGTCGTGGGTCTGCTCGCATAACTGGAAGGTGACCGCGCCGTCTTCGCCGACGCTAACCGGGCCCCAGCCGGAGTGCAATTCCACACCTTCGCCGACGGCGTTTTCGATCTCATGTGGGCTTGCAGGCATCTCGCGGCGCTTCTCCAGCGAGGTTAGGTCGACGTGCGTCGCGCCCTGCCGCAACGCGGTCAAGGCAACGTCGATGGCGACATTGCCACCTCCCACCACGACGACTCGCGGCCCGACCCGAACCCTTTTCCCACTGCGCACGTCTCTCAGGAAGTCGATGCCGCCGAGCACAAAGGGCTGATGAACGCCTTCAATCGGGATGAGGCGCGACGTCTGGGTGCCAAGGCCCAGGAACACGGCGTCGTACTTCCGGCGGAAGGCATCCACGCTGTCGACAACTGCGCCAGTGCGGATCGGGATGTCGAGGGCACGAATCTCATCCAGCTCTTGGTCGAGAAGATCGGGCGGCAGGCGGTAGGCCGGAATGCCGTAGCGCAGCATGCCCCCCGCTTTCTCCTGCTCCTCCAAGACTTCGACTTCGTATCCGAGGGTACGCAGGTAGTAGGCGGCCGTGAGACCGGCAGGTCCCGATCCGGCGATGCCTATCCGCTTGCCGGTGGCGGGAGCAATAGCGGGCTTCGGATAGCCGCCGCCGGCGAGGCAGTGCTGAGCCGCTTTGGCTTTCATGGGCCGGATAAAGACGGCGCCGTTGCTACCGCCGCGTAGGCAGGCGGATTCGCACGGCGCCGGGCAGACCAGACCGCAGGTCAGGGGCAGCGGATTGTCGCGCCTCATGACCTCAATAGCGGATCGGTAGTCACCATGGCCGATGTGAGCAATAAAGCTGGGGATGTCTATATTGGCCGGGCAGGTGTCGTGGCAGGGCGCCTGGTCCCGCACGAGACACAGGCCCTCCGGGCAGGACTCGCGTGCGGCATGACTCTCCCACTGATCGCGATAGTAGCGGAGAGAGCTACCCAGCGGCCAGGCGGCGGCGAGCCCCTGCGTGGCGAGCTGGAGCGCCGTTTCCTCGAGCGCGGCAAGATGCCCGGCAGTACCTCGGCCGATGGCGATCTCACCAACTACGCGCGCAGCACTCGCCAGCAGGCCGCGAATCGAGGCCTCCTCGTTGCCGGCGAGCTGCCAGTGGCGATAGAGCGCGCGGCGAGTTTGCCGGACAACGCACACACCTTCGGCCATCACCATAAGCGTGGACGGCACCGCGACGATGCCCGCGGAGGCAAGGGCCAAGGGCTCGCAAGACAGATCGGCGGCGGAGAGTGGCAGGAATCCGCCCAGCCCGTCGTCGAAGACGAGCACGGCACCGTCGCCCTCCACCTCGACTCCGCCACCCCAGCCGTTGATCTGATGCAGCAGCGTCTGGGCTCCAGTGAGCTCGACCAGACCGCGCTGCTTCAGGCCGCGGCGAAGTGTCAGCAATGACGACTGGGGACTCGGGTCTCCGGCAAACAGCAGGGCGATCCGGCACCAGGTTTCAGGAGAGTGATTCAGAACCGAGTCAGGAGAATGTTCCTCTGCCCAGCAGCTCGGCCGGCTATCGCGCTGCACCTCCAGCTGGACCCGGGGATTGGAGACCTGAGCGAGCGAACGGATGGCGTCGACCGCATTCAAGAGCGCGTCTTCGTGGCCGATCAACTCGGCCGGCAGGCGCAGCCGGACCGTGTCGCTGTTACGCAGGGCGACTGCAATCATCACGCCCTCGGCCAGCAGCCATGGAGCGCCGCCGAGAATCGCCGCATTGCCCTGTGCCCGGACGTCGAAGCCGGTCGCGTCGATGACGAGGGCTGAAGGGCCGTGGCCGCGAAGAAATTGCCGCCAGGCGAGATAGACCGGCTCTCCCGCGGGGCTACGTTCGGTAAGGCCCGACTCCTGCAGGCGTTGCAGCCGCTGCAGGGGAGATAGATTTCTCGCACGGTTGAGACCGGGTAAGGCGTCGGCAAGCGCGGGCGCCGGCGGGACGGTGCCCGCCAGGGTAGCAGCACCCTGGTCCAGCCACGCCGGCAATGCCGCGGGATCGGTCATGACCTATCCTCACCGCCCGCCGGCTCGGCGGTGATGTAGCGGGCGTACCGCTCTCGCCGCGGGTCCGGCGCCTCGCCGGCCACGCCGAATGAGAGGCATCCAGTCACGCACTTGGTGACGCAGGCCGGCTGCAGACCCGCATCGAGACGATCCATGCAGTAGTCGCACTTGACGACCTTGCGCGTCGCCGGATCCCATTGCGGCGTCCCCCACGGGCAGGCGGCGATGCAACTCTTACACCCAATGCACAGACTCGAGTCGACGAAGACGATACCGTCCTTCTGGCGTCGTTGCATGGCGCCCGTCGGACAGGCCCTGATGCACCACGCGTCCTCGCAGTGGAAACACGGCATGAAGACGAAACGCATGCGGGGCTGACCATCGACGTCGATCGGACCGAACGTGATGATCTTGCACGGATCCGGACCGGCCTCCAGACCTTTATTGGTCTTGCAGTGGACTTCGCATGCCAGGCAGCCGATGCATCTGGCCTCGTCGTGAAGCAACTCGTACTTGCTCATGCCCTGCTCCCTTCCGGTGCCCGACGTTTGATGCGGACAATGGTTTCCGTCATGGCGCAGCCGCCGCCGGCGGGATCGAAATCGTAGAGCTTTCCGTGCTGTAGGCGCTGGTCGGCTACGCCGAGCCCGCGGGCACGTGTCGCGAGGGGCACGGTGGCGCCGTAGCCGTGCAGCATGAACACGGCTTCGGGATGGATCCACGGCGTTACGCTGGCCTTCATGCAGCCCGAGTAGGTACCACCGCCATTGATCTCCACCTCATCGCCATCGACGATACCCAGTGGTTCGGCCCGCTTGGGGTGGATCCAGAGCACCTGCTTCGGAGCAATCTCGTTGAGGATTGGGTTATTGAGGGACTGACCCTGTGCCAGCGTCGCAGTCTTCGCGAACAGAAGGTAGAACCGGTCATCCGTTGGCGCTTCTTTGGGCACGTAGGGCGGCAGGCTCGGCAAACCCATCTTCTCCAGGGTCTCGCTCTCGATCTCGATCTTGCCCGAAGGAGTAGGAAATGTGAGGCCGTCGCGCGGTACCAGCGTCGGGGCCGAGGCCAGACCGACGACCCCCGCCTCGCGGATCTCGGCGATCGTGACCTCGGTGCCGTCGAGCTGATAGTTCCAGAGCTCCTCGATGGTCTCGAAGTCGAGCGCGTCCTTGATGTCCATACGCCGCAGGATCTCGCGGAAGATCCACCAGGCGGGGCGGCTGTCGAAGCGCGGCTTGATCGCCTGGTCGCGCATGGTGAAGAGCGGCACCGGGCCGTCCATCTGGCCCAGGATATTCGCGCGCTCGAGGTACGACGCCTCGGGAAGTATGACATCGGAGACCCAGCCGGTCTCCGAATAGCGGACGTCGATAGAAACCAGCAGCTTCAATTTGTCGAGCGCCTGTCGGGTCGCTTCGGGGTCGGGCATGCCGGTGAGAGGATCGTGCCGGTAGGCAAAGTAGGCGCCCATGCCGTAGGGCTTGCCGGTCATCAACGCGGCGAAGAGCTGGTGAACCATACCGATGGCCGGATCCCACTGGGGCCGGACGGTGCCGGCGCCGTCCACGCGCTGCTCGGCAACGGCGGGCGACCTATCGACCAGATGGTTCAGACCCTTCCGGCCGTAGTGTTCGGGCGACTTTCCCAGCACGCATCCGCCCGGTATCTCGATGTTTCCCATCAGGGCATTTAGAATCTGGGACGTGCGGCTTACATAGAACGACTGTTTGTGGCGGGCCGTCATCCAGCCGGGATGGAAGATCACCTGCGGCGCCTGGGTGGCGATCTCCTTGACGAAGGAGCGAAGCTGTTCGGCCGGGAGGCCGGTGTGGCTTTCCTGCCACTCGGGGGTCGTGTCCTTGACGGCCGAGCGCAGGTAGTCCATGCCGGTGACGAAGCGAGCCACGAAGTCCTTATCGTATGCCTCCTGCTCCAGGACCTCGTGGATGATGGCGAGGTTCAGCGCATAGTCGCTGTTGGGGCGCACCTGCCAGTAGCGCGTGGCCTTGCAGGCGGTCATGGTCGCGCGCGGATCGATGTACGTGCAGCGCATGCCGTTGGCCATCGCAGCAACGAACGCCTTGGCTTCCCTGACCATGAGGGACTCGATGATGTTGCGGCCGTAGAGCACGAGGTGCTTCGTGTTCTTCAGGTCGAATATCAGGCCGGTGGCTCCGAATCCAAAGATCGAGCGCGTGGCGTTGTGCATGTTGCCGGCGCAGCCCGCGTCATGGTCGAAGTAGTTGGGCGAGCCGAGCGCCTGCACGAATGCCTTCGTCAGGTCGTTGAATGGGCCGCCGCGGTCGGAGAGTGCGATGCCGCGAGGGCCGAAGGCCTCGATTGTCTCGTGCAGTTTATCGGCGATGTAATCGAGGGCCTCGTCCCAGGAGGCACGCCGCCACTGCCCACCACCGCGCGGGCCGATCCGGATGAGTGGCGACTGCGGCCGCTGATCGTCGAACTCGAACGCCAGGCCCGCCGAACCCTTCGCGCATAGGCTGGCGCCGATGGTTGGGTCGTGGTGGTTCCCCTGAATCCACGTCACCCGGCCGTCCTCGACCGTGACTTCGATTTGGCAGCGCACGGCGCACATGCCGCACATGCTGTAGACCGTGCGCCGGCCGGCGCTGTCCACACCGGGTACGTTTGGAGCCGTGGCCGTATAGGTGCTCATTGGGTCTCCTTCTCTATTGCGATCGGCTTTCAGACCAGTGACGGGGTACGGTGGCGGCGAGTCGGTTTTACGGGCGTGGACATATCCCCAGGCGGATATACTCGGCGCTGCATCGATCGGCCGGCGCGCATTCCGGGTTTGTTCTCGCGGGGGTGACGGTCGCGTGGGTCGTGATCGGGAACCGGACTACGGAACGCAGACTGTTTAGTGACAGTATCCGCCTGCCGGCAATCGAACCCTATCGGGTCGAGACCCGATCTTGCGCGTACAGGCGCCCGATGCCCTTGGCTCGATGCTGATTCCCGCCATCTGGAATCGCCTGGAACGCGAGGTGACCGTCCATTGGTAGCGGATGTACCGCTCCACGCCGGCGATTTGCGATGCGGTCACATGCAACAATGACCAGAAGGGGCCGTTCGGTTGGGGCGGTGTCTGCAGACTCTCGAAAGGCGCGGACGGATTCTGAATGAATGGCGGCGGGGCCAGCGCCTGGGGTAGACGTTCAGCAGCCGGCGAGCTTCCCGGCCGCGCAGGATGGGCGTTATGACCGACGCGATCCCAGACAATCAATCGAGCCAGTCGACCGCAGCACACCGGAAGACCGTGTTGCGCATGATCACCTACGGACTCTATGCCGTTGGGGTTGCCCACGGCGAGGATCGGAACCTGTTCACGGCCAATTGGCTCACACAAGTCTCGTTCGATCCGCCACTTGTCGCTCTTTCCGTGCAACATGACAGTCATTCCATTGATCTTCTGACCGCCAGCCGAGCTTTTGCGGTCACGATCTTCCGCGAAGACGAGGCCGATGTCGCGGGGTTGTTAGGAAAGCGGTGGAAGCTGCGCCCGGATAAGATCCAACAGGTGGCATACAGGACAGGGGTAACCGGGTGCCCGATCCTCGAGGATGGCCTGGGTTCCTTCGAATGCCGGGTGACCGGCAGCGTACATGCGGGTGATTCCACCGTATTCGTTGGGGAGGTCATACATGCAGAGATCCTCGGCGAGGGAACTCCCTTAACCATGGCGGCCACAGGCTTCAAGCATGCAGGATAGCAGGCCAGTTGCAAGGTTCATCCGTGAAGCATTGCCCCGGCGCCATCGGGGGGGATGAATCGGTAGCCTGTACCAGGAACGGTTGCAATGTAGCGGGGACTGCGACAGCTGTCCTTCAGTTTGACCCTGAGGTTGCGGACGTGTTTGTCGATAACGTTGCTATCGGCAAGATAATCGACACCCCAGACGCTGTCCATGATTTGATCGCGGGTGAGCGGACGGCCGGCATTCGCGGCCAGAACATACAGGAGGTTCTGCTCCGCCGGAGTGAGGTGAATGTTGCTGGCGCCGATGCGGACCCGTCGGTTGAGGATGTCGATCTCCAGCTCCCCAACCCTGATGGCAGGCGTGAACGCCACCGCCTCGTGAAACGTGCGTCGCATGACGGCCATGGCCCGAGCGCGCAGCTCTTCCGGAGAGAATGGAATCGTGAGAAAGTCGTCGACGCCCGCATCGAACGCGGCTAGCATGGTCGCGAGATCGGCGTGCCGGGAAAGCGCGATGACGGGTGCTCGAGCGGCCTTCGCAGTCCCACCTCCTGAAGTCCATTATCGAGCGGCCATGACTCATGTCCATGTCGATTATTGCCAGGTGAGGATGCCAATGACTGAGGAGGGACCGGGCCCCCCCGGCATCATGACTCGAACGCACGTCAAAGGCTTGGTCATCCAGCGCGACCATAACGGTCTCCGTCAGGTCCGGCTGCTCGATCAACAGTATCACCCGGACTTCAGTGATCATCGCCCTTTACTCCCGTCGTCTTTGGGTAAACTATCGGATGCGGGTGTCGCCTGTGGCGTGTAGATCCATGCTCAGATCCGCCGTCGCGCTCGCCTTCGTTCCCGCCGTCGAACACCACACACCGAGACCGGAGACAGGGGCCGGCCGAACGGGTCGATGAACAGCGTGACCGGGCCCGTCTTCGTGGGCACCCTGCCCTCGAGGACTTCTATCGAGTACGAAAGCTGGTCGTCCGCAACAACGGGATTTCTGATCACGACTACAGCGTCGTCGGGCACGCCAGCCCCAGGCTCCAGGTATGCAAGCACCGCGTTCGGCGGATCGGACTCGAAACTGTTGTCTCCGGCGTCCCAAAGCTGGACGAAATCCGTGGTCGCCATATGGCCAACGACGCGCTGTGGCCGATCTGAAAAGTAGAGCGTGGCGGGAGAGACACCCCGCAACGTGAGGCTGCCGCCCTCGCTGTTCATCCCGTGCGCCGTCTGCACGAACATCGACTCCTCGGCTTCGAGCTCTTCAATCGACTTCCTGTCTGTCATCTGAACCTCATTTCCACGCTGATTTCGATGCACGAACGCGCAGGGATCTGCGTTCCGACGCCTGGCAGCTCCCTGGTCACACTGGAGGATTGCTCAGGTACAAGGTGACGCGGCATCACCTAGATCAGAAATTCACCTAGGTGAACTTTTGCGCCCGTGGGTTTTGCGGCTGCCGTCGCCCGTAATATGTCCGCGCGAGATGAAGAAAAGTCATGACACGGGCCGGGAATCCGACTATTCTGAAACTGCGCCGAGCCGGACGTGACAGTTCAGTTGGGTGCTCTCTCAAGGACTCACTAAACGACTGTTCGGGCCAGGGTCAGGGGGGAAGCTGAGAGGCTGCCTCCTTACCGGCCCGGTGTACTTGGGATGCCGATGGTTTACGACGCTAGCAGGTGCCTCTATTCCAGCCGAGCGGGGCAGGACACTGGTTCGTCAATACATGAGTTTTCGGGTAGCCTGCGGGGTCCCCGGAACACGCTGTGATCGATTGGAGTTGTGGGTTGCATCGCGGCCCTTCACGTAGACGCATGATCCGACTTCTGACTCTGGGAGATGAAAATGACAGCTACATCGACAGACATCGAGTTTGATAGTACTGGCCGCTGGAAGGTCGCCGGCGACGACACCGACCTCCTCAGCGGGGAGCTGCTGGCGCGTGACGCGCTGGAGACCAGAATGGCCAGAGGCCGTGCTCTGAGGGTAACAGTCCCACGGGAAGTCCACGCCTCTTGGAGTCCGTCCCCCCAACGGAGAAGCCCGATAGACATTCTCGGTGAGGACGACTCAGACCGGCAGCCGGACCTCGTTCCCCTCAGATATGGACGCATGTCGGCTTCCCCCTTCACGTTCTACCGCGGAGCCGCAGCTATCATGTCAGCCGACCTTGAAAACACTCCCACAACGGGCATAGGAGTCCAGCTTTGCGGCGACGCCCACCTCTCGAATTTCGGCATGTTCGCCTCGCCCGAGCGCCGGCTCGTCTTCGACATCAACGACTTCGACGAAACCTTGCCCGGCCCGTGGGAGTGGGATTTGGAGCGGCTAACCGCGAGTTTTGTGATCGGGTGCCGCGCCACCGGCTTTACCCCCGCCGAGGGTCATCAGGCTGCCCAGACCGCGGCGAGAGGGTATCGGGAGCGCATGGCGGAGCTGTCCGAGATGAGTAACCTCGATGTCTGGTACTCCCATGTCGACGTCGAGGACATTTTCGCCCAGATGACCGACAAAGGGATGAAGAAGCGCAGCGAGAAGCTCGTCTCCAAGACCAGGGCCAAGGATCGGCTGGCCGCGTTCTCCAAGCTGACCGAAGAGCACAACGGTCACCGGCGGTTCAAGAACGATCCGCCGGTGCTGATCCGGCTCGAGACCCCCGACCTTCAGCAGCGCGTTCACCGGCAGATCCTCGCCTATAGCAAAACCCTTCTGCACGAGCGCCGCACCTTGCTGCAGATGTACCAGCCCGTCGATATCGCAAGAAAGGTTGTCGGCGTCGGCAGCGTCGGAACGAGGTGCGCGGTAGCTCTCTTGGAGGGGCGGGACGAACAGGACCCGCTCTTCATACAGATTAAGGAAGCCGGCCCGTCATCGCTGGAAGGATACCTGCCCCGCAGCAAATACAAGAACCGGGGGCAGCGTGTCGTCGTCGGACAGAGGTTAATGCAGGCGACGTCCGATATCTTCCTGGGGTGGATACGCGGGGATCAAGGAATCGACTTCTATTTCCGCCAGCTTCAGGATATGAAGGGGTCCGTCGATCTCGAGACCATGCGGCCCGCGGGCGTCATGGTGTACGCGCAGCTCTGCGGACGTGTGCTGGCCAGAGCCCACGCGCGGTCAGGTGACAGATTTGCCATCGCGAGTTACCTCGGGAAGAGCCCCAAGTTTGACGCATCCATGGCCAACTTCGCCGAAGCCTACGCGGATCAGAACGAAAAAGACTACGACGAGCTGATGCGCGCCATTAGATCGGGCAAGATTGAGACGATGGCCGGTTAGATTCTGGCTTGCGGACGTCGGCACGAGATGAAGAAAAGTAATGACGCGGACAGGAAATCTGGCTATCCTAAAGCTGCGTTGAGTTGGAGACACAGCGCAGGCGGGTGCTCCACCTGCCGTCGGCCGAATTTTCATACGAGGGAGGGGCGGTTTCGGTACGCCGCCACATACGTCACATGTTTGAAGCCGCTGTCATATTCGCGAACACCCCCTGGACATTTTGGGATTTCATGCTGTTCTTCTTTATTTGGATACCGGCCGTCATGCTGTGGTTCTTCTGCCTCTTCGATATATTCAGGCGCCACGACTTAGGAGGCGGAGCGAAGTTTCTCTGGCTCCTGTTCATCCTGCTCATACCGTGGATCGGTGCGCTGTGTTACCTGCTGTTCCGCCCGGCTGAGGCGACACTCACCAGGACCTGAGCACGACCCACAACACCCCGCGCGCCGTTTAAACGTCAGCATCGATTGGGTATGGGACAAGACCGCTATGGCCATGTCCCGAAGGAGTGAGTCATGAAGTTCATCGCGCCGCTGCTGTTTGTGGCGATAGTGCTGCTCCCAGGATGTGGGAACTCCGCGGCCAAGCCGAGCGCCTTTTGTCAGAGCACAGCAGCGGTCAAGGCTGACGTTCAAGCCCTCAAAGCCTTGAAGGGCACCGGCCCTTCAGCAAGCACTCTTGAAACGGACCTGAAGCAGCTCAGCTCCGACGTCAAAAAGTCAATAAGCGCGGCGAAGACGGCTGCGGCCCCGCAGATCTCCGCACTGAAGTCCTCGATAACCACATTGAAATCGACGATCAGTCCGATACAGGCAAGCTCGGATAAGAAAGCAGCGATCACTCCAAGCTCTTCCGACGCTGAAAACGCAGGCCGAGGCAGTGGACACTGCCTGGAAGTCACTCACCAAGGTCGAGAAGTGCTGACCCCGTCGGTAACGCCCGGTTGAGTGCAGCCGGGATTGGGTTTTGCGCCCGATATTCACCTAGGTGATTTTGTAGCGAGGTGATGCCGGCTCACCTATTCGGCGAGCGAACCTTAAGTGAAATGGAGCAACGCAATGCAGGTCTCTATCTCCCCCCGCGACGATGGGCGAGCTTGTCTTCCTTGTCGTCGGCGGGCGGCAGATTGGAGAGCTCGAAAGGAGGGGTATCCCAAACGAGGTCCGCGACCGCATACAATCTGAACAATCCCGAAGGAGAAAGAGAACATGACTGACAGTTCGCAAACCGTAGAGGTCTTTATCGCGACCTACAGCGATCCGAACGAGGCCGAAGCCGCGTTGAAACAGCTCGAGAGCATGCACAAACAGAAGCTTATTGACCTGCTGGATGCCGCCACCGTCTACAAGGATCCCAACGGCAAAATGCACGTTAAGGAAACCGCCAACCATACGAAGAGCGATACCGGGAAAGGCGCCGCGATCGGGGCTGTATTCGGCATCATCTTCCCGCCGGCGATCTTAGCGGGCGCCGCCATTGGTGGAGCGGCCGGCGGCCTATTCGGCCACTTTCATCAGAAAGGATTCGGCAAGGAGAATCTGAAGGAGGCCGGACAGGACCTTGACCCAGGACAGACGGGGGTCATTGCCGTGGCCGTCGACCTGTTTGCCGATCAGGTGAAGGCGGGTCTTGAAGGATACGCGAACCTCGAGGATCATCTGCTCGATGCCGACGCTTCAGCAGCCGTCATAGATGCTGCGGCCAAGGCACCCGTCGCCTAGTGCCGAAGGCAGCCGCAGAATACGTCGACGGACAGTGCGGTTGCCCATATACGAACGGGCGGTGGGCTCCGCCTGACCGCAGAGCCCACCCGCCGCTTCCACTTCGGCGAATCGGAACCAAAGACGAGGCTCGTTCAGTTTCGCCGCCATTTCCGAGAGCAGCCAGAATGACCCTCGCCAGGGGCCGACACGGCACTACAAGGACTCCGACGTGACTCACAGCGCGAGGTACCAGCTCATAATCCGCGGCGAGGTAGGTGACCGCTTCGGCATCCTGTTTGACGGAATGACCTTAGAACGCGACTCAGGCTTCACGGTCATAACCGGGGTGGTGCGGGACCAGTCGCACCTACACGGCCTCATCGACCGCACTCAAGAGCTGGGGTTCGATCTCGTTTCCGTCGAACGGCTGGATGAGGGCGTCGAGGTGACCGAAATTACTTCGCGGTAGTCTGCGAACGCGGCTCGCACCGATATACTCCGTTGCCAGCTTGCGACGGATAATCGGCCGCCTGGTGATCGTGCGACACTCCCGGTCGACAGTCGGGCCGGCGCGGAAAAATAACCTCGACACGGAAGTGTCACAGTTATTTGACAGCTACAAGTGCTAGCATGACCTGGAAGAAGCACGGGTATCCGGGCTCATGGCATGTGCCTCAGGGAGACGAAGCGCACTTCGGACTCTTCGCCAGGTCTTCCAAAGATTTCGAGTTTTCACGGTGCGCAGCACCGCATGAAACAGTAGTCGACCCTACCGCTCGACCACGTCTTCACGCTGGGAAACAGAAATGGCGATGGAGAATCGCACAGGCTCGTCGATGACCGGGCGGCGCATCGGCGGTCGCCGAACGGGTCCTGCCTTTCGGGTTGGGAGGTGCGCGCCAGAAGTTCCCCACGACCACAACGTCAGCATCCTGGCATCGAATCCCGGCCGGAGGGGTTGTGCGAGAACGGACATGACAGTGGGTCCGGATATGACAGTGCGTCCTTCGGATGGCGCAGCGCGACGGGCGGCGATTCGGGAAGGTAAGGGGTTGTGACCGTTCTCGACCGACCGCCTCCGGACCTGGGACGCGCCGGCGGCCCTATCCTCCTGGCAACGAAGCTCCGCCCGCCGGCGATCCACGAACGAGCCATTGCCCGAAGGGGCCTCGTAGAGCGGCTTCAGCGCGGGTCCGGCTGTAGGCTGAGCTTGATTGCCTGCCCGCCGGGATTCGGGAAGACGACCCTGCTCGCAAGCTGGCGCGAGATCGATGCCGAGCACCGCCCCGTGGCCTGGATGACACTAGATCCGGCCGACAACGACCCGGTGCGGCTGTGGGCCCACACGATCGAGGCGCTTCGGCGCGTGTGCCCGGCCCTCGGCCGGACGTTCAAACCGGAGACTGTGGGCGCGGACTCCATCGTCGAGGTAGTACTCCCGCGGCTCGTGAACGAGCTTGACGGCCAGGACGGCGTCACACTAATCTTCGACGACTTTCATTGCGTGGCCCGCGGCCCCGCCAGCACCAGCGTCGCCTGGTTCGTCGAGCACGCGCCGTCCAGTGTGCACGTCGTCGTGTCAACCAGGACGGAGCCGCCCCTGCCGGTTGCTGTGCTACGGGCGCATGGGGACCTGCTTGAGCTGCGGGCGGACGACCTGCGGTTCACGCTGGAGGAGGCACACGCGTTCCTGAACGGCAGCCTCAGGCTTGGCCTGGCGCCGGAAGACATCGAGGAGCTGGTCAAGCGGACCGAGGGGTGGCCGGCCGGGCTTTACCTGGCGGCGCTGTCGCTGGAAGGAGCTGTGGACCGGCACGACTTGGTGAGCAGGTTTGGTGCCTCGAGCCGCCACGTGGTCGATTTTTTGGTCGACGAGGTCCTCGCCGGGCACGATTCGAAGACTCAGCAGTTTATGTTCCGCAGCTCGGTGCTAGGCCGGCTTTCTGGGCCGTTGTGTGACGCGGTGACGCAGATGCAGGACTCCGCGCGGACCCTTGAAGCGATCCGCCGCACGAATCTCTTTCTCTCTGCGCTCGACGGACAGAACGAGTGGTACCGGTTTCACCCCGTCTTCGCTCAGCTGCTGCGTCTGGAGTTGGAAGAGCGAGAGCCTGGCTTGGCGCAAATGCTGCACCGCCGGGCATATGAATGGCATCGAGACCACGGACTCGTCGGTGACGCCATTCACCACGCGGTCGAGGCCGGCATGTTTGGCGAGGCCGCCGAGCTGATCGAGGAGTCCTGGCTTCAACACGTCAACGCGTTCCGATTCGCAACCGTCCTTGCCTGGCTCCAGCAGTTCCCCGAGGAGGTCTTGCGAAGCAACGCGCGACTCTTTATGGTCAAGGCGTGGGTGCTCTCGATGTCGGGAAAGCGCCCGGACGCGGCGCCGGCGATGGCGGCCATCGAAGGGTTGGGCAAGGCCGATGGCGGCGCGCTTCCCCATGGGTTCAGCTCAGCAGAGTCGAGTCTAATGCTGCTCCGAGCGGCGTTTCCGGAAGGGGATGTCGGCGCCCAGATGAGGGACGGGCTTCGCGCCTCCGAGCTGGAAGGGCCGGAGTCGCCCTGGCGGCCGGTCGCGGGCTGGGCGTTAGGCGTGGGCCTGTATTTCTCCGATCGGTTCGACGAGGCCGAGGCTTGGTTCCGAGAGTCCGTTGCGCTGGCGCCGGCGAGCCGGCAGTGGCTGGTGGCCGCCGCGTCGCTCGCGTACCGCTCTCTCATCGAGGCCCAGCGGCAGCGCGTCGACGAGCAGGTGTTCCTGGCGGAGGAGGCCGCACGGGTATGTGCCGATCACGGGCTTGAGGGCGTTATGGGGGCGCAGCTGCTTGCGCTCGGCCTGTCGATCGCGGTGCGCGGAAGGCTTGAAGACGCGCTGCCGGTGGTCGAGCGCAGTGTGATCGCCTTCCGAGCCTGGGGACAGCCGCTCACCACAGCGCTCGGGCTCCTGTATCAGGCGTCATTACTTCGGACGGCGGGTCAGAGCGAGGCCGCCGGCATCGCTATCGCCGAGGCGAGATCCGTCATCGACCGGTGCCCAGATCCGGGAATCCTGTTGCAGCGCCTGGAGGCCATCGCAGGGTCTCCCCGGGCGGCCAGAGTGGGAACGCCTGGAGAGAATCTTACCAGGTCGGAGCTGAGAGTACTTGGTCTGTTAGACACAGCGCTCACGGAGCGGGACATCGCCGGCAAGCTTTACCTGTCGCCCAACACCGTGCACAGCCATGTGCGGTCGATCTATCGAAAACTTGGCGTTTCCTCGAGAAGGGATGCGCTCGGAGAAGCTCGACGGCGCCGGTGGCTCGGCTAGCATTGGACGTTTGTCGAGTGATCGGGTTTCGATGAGGCTAACGACGCCAGCCTCCCGGTCGTGGTGTTTCACCAGGTCGAAGCACCGGTGGAGCATCATGGCCCCGCCAATAGGGGCAGTATAGGGTCCACCGTCTGCACTGGGCAGAAGGTCGATGCGCACGACCTATTGTGGCCTTCGGACGAGTCGAGGTGCCGAAACTCTCTGGCCAGCCCAAGCCGGAGTCTCTGACAACGAGCGTGAAGTATAGTACGTGGCAGCTCACTGAAGGCAAGCGGTTGTTAGATGCGTTCGACCCCTGGAGGGGTCCAGTGTGAGCGACGGTTGTATGCCAGGAGAGCCGGCAATCGGCGGTTCGGGGTTAGTCAGTCCTGTTTCTGCTGGTTTTTCTCGTGAGACCAAGGATAGGCTACAGGCGGAGGCAGACACTGTAAGGAGGCAACACCATCCTAAAGAGACGAATCCCAGTCGAAACCCGTTCGGCGCGACCCGTGGCCGAACGCAAGACGGACGAGCTCTGCGTCCGTCGAGACGCACGAGACTACTGGGATTGCCAGGCCAACCCAGAGTCCTTCACGGGGGCCTGTTACCAGGCGCGTCGCGGACGCACTCTAATCAGGGGCTGCGTGTCCTCGCTCAGCGCCTCGAAGTTGTTCGTCGAGGGAGGCGAGGCGGTGAGTGACGGCAACCAGTCCCTCACACTTCTGCTCGAAGGACGAGGACGCCGGTCGGACCTGCCTCAGCTGATCTCCGGGGCGATTCGACGGGTTCCGCGCGGGTGGGGCGTTCCCGTTAGAGGTTGCCGGCCGGTCGATCTCGCCTCTCACCTGCGCGGCAGAGGGGGCAATTGATGGGGGCCAGTAAACCGAACCAGGACGGGCGATGGAAGAGCGGGTCATGGTGGACGTGACGGCAGTCTAAGGAGGTCCGGCGAGCCTGCAGGATCGCTAGGACTTTGGACGGATCCTCGCCATACCCTATGCATTCCCTGGTTGGTGCTGAAGGGCACTCAAGGAGAGCGACCGAGGACTTCAGGCGCTTACCGTCTTAAGCTCCTCGAGCGAAGTCAAGCCCCGTCTCAGCGCGATGCCCACGGCCTCGGTGCTCTTGTTAGCGCTCAGCTCGTTCAGGATGGACGTCATATGAAACTTCAACGTGCTCTGGGATGCAAAACCTGTTCGCCGATGTCCCGGCTTGACAGGCGTGGGGTTAAGGTTCCCAGTCATTGCCCACCCTGCCACATGATGGGCCACCCGGTCGGTTGACGGCAAAGAGGAGCTGTTCAAGGACAGGCGATTTCCCTTGCCACCGTACCTTGAAGGCTAAGGCGCAGGAACTGCTGCCCTTCTTCCCGGCAGCTGTTCTTGAACTACCAGCACATATACGCTGAGCGCGAACACCCACGCGGGGAAGAGAAGCTCTATCCAGTTGATGAACGAAACCAAAAGTATGAGAGCAAGGGCGATGCTGTAGCCCGACCATGTGAGCCACCTTGGCACGAGCCGGGCGCGAAGCAAGATCGTCGAGGTTGAAATCATGAACACCGCGGCCATCCGCATGGCATAGACTGCCTGCAGTGTGTACGCCGTCCGTCGCGCGAATAGCCACAAACCTGGAGGTAGAGTCGCGCCATGGGACGCGGAGACCGTCTCGATCATGCCCGTGGCAATGGCCGCCCACACGAAGATCATGGCTATGAAAAGAAGTCCGCTTCCCAAGAAGACGGAAGAAAAGAATTTGTCCTCGGACTCCCCTATACGTGTCCTGATGACTCCGATGAACCACAGAAAGGCGATGCCGGCGAACGGAATGAGACCGAGTGCCACGAGCACCAGTGATTTGTGCGACCTGGCCGATGCCACTGCCGTAGCGTAGCCGGACGATGTCGGAACGCTGACCCAGCCGAGCACCAGGGCGCTTACGAAAAGGACGGCAAAAACAATTCCGGCGATTCCCGCTGCCCGCGGGGTCCGGATCGCCTCTTGCACCTCGGCAACGTCTTCAAGGGTCTGATCCGACACCACTTGTCTCCTCTGAGGTAAGGCCGTCTGGAGGTAGTGTGCAGCCGCACACGCACGTCCACCCTGTCCGAAGAGCCAGTCTTCCTAGCCCAAGGCTCCTGGGGAAGGACCTGCGATCCATCCGCGCAGGCATGTGTGGCGACGTAACAAATCGGAGCCCAGACAGTCCACCGTACGACGAGGACCGCCTCGTGCCGCCCACCCCGCCCCCGGTTGGGAGCAACTTCCCGTTCTGGTCGGTTAGGCGAATCCTGACCGAATGGACGGGGACACCGTGGTCTCTAGTCGCACAAACTTACCTCGGGACCGGGAGCCGCCTACGCTGAATGCGGCAACTCAGAAATCCCGGCTATGGAGGATTACATGCTGGAAGCTGCGATCATTTTCTCGAACACGGTCTGGACATTTTGGGACGTAATGTTGTTCTTCTTTGTCTGGATACCGGCCGTGATGCTTTGGGTCTTCTGCATCTTCGACGTGTTCCGGCGTCGCGATCTCGGAGGCGGCGCCAAGGTGCTGTGGCTGATCCTTATCCTGATCATCCCATGGTTGGGTGCCCTGCTGTATCTCATCTTCCGGCCGGCGGAGTCGTACGCCGGCGCCTGACCTCTGGGGCAAGCCGCGCACAAGGGCTACTCGACGTAGCCATCGAAGGCAGGCTGCCGCCTACGGTTGCGGGCGGCGCGGTTGTTGGTCTTACAACGCCCGCGTCGCTCGCTCACTCACCTTCCTCGGCCGCTTGGACCTTTCCGAGTCGCCGGCGTCTGGATGGTTCCGGTAGAGCCCGTGCCGTCTCGTAACGGGTCTGACTGGCGTTACACAGGGGCCGAACAGGAGTTCCCCGGCATCGGGCGCCGGCGTCGTCCCGTGCCGTCGCCCCAACCGCCTCGATAGTGCGAGGCCAGGAACGGTCGCGTCTGTCGGTGGCAGGACTGCGATGTCAGCCGCAGCCTCACCCTGATCGCTTTGGCCGGAGACATTCATGAACAATGATGATATGTCAGTGTCCCGATGGTTCACCGCTCAAGCCGGCGATTGGTCCCGCAGGTCGTTCAACACGTGGCGACCGCGCAGAACCACCTCAGCGTCCGCCGTCTGATAATCTGGAAACTGATAACGGACGGATTTCACGACTGAAAATTGAAAACTGAAAACTGAAAACTCTGGGTCCGAGGGAAGCGCCACACCTGAGCGAACCGTCGCCGTCCGGGTGCGGGCTCTTCGCGCCGGCAGCCTGCGCGAGCGGACATACCTGCGGGAGCGTCTCCGCGAGCGTGTCAAGGAATCTTTCTGGATCGTCCCCGCCCCGCTGACCGCGGCGTGCATACTTCTCGCGTTTTTGATGCGACAACTGGACGGCTGGCTGCTGGCAACGCACCACGACCCCGGCTCCTGGCTAACCGGGACCGCCTCGGGCGCTGCCGGCTTCGTCGGCACGATCAGCACGTCGATGCTCACGTTCCTGGCGGTCGTCTTCTCCATCACGCTGGTCGCCGTGCAGATGGCCAGCCAGCAGTTCTCGCCGCGGGTGGTTCGGACGTTCTCGCGGTCGAACATTACCAAGGTAGCTCTTGGAACGTTCATGGGGACCTTTGCCTATGCCCTGATGGTTCAGAACTTTCTGCTGCGAAGCCCTCGCCAGGGCTCGGCGATCATCCCGATCGTGTCGGTCAGCGTTGCGGTTCTGCTGGTCCTGGTCAGTCTGGCCGTGTTCCTGGCGTTCGTCAGCGCGCTCCTTCACCTGGTGCGCCTGCCCTTTATGCTGTCGGCCATCGCCAATGAAACGCGGGCGGCCATCGACGAAAACTGCCCCACCACCGACGCATATGTCCTTGTACCGCCGCCCCACTTTGGCGCCGCCGACCATGTACTGGGCTTCAGCAAGCCACCCGGCTGGGCGCTCCTGGCTCCTCATTCCGAGCACGGGGTGCTCCAAAGCGTCGACGTGCCCGGCCTCGTTCGCGTGGCTCGAAGCCACGGATGCGTCATGCGGCTCCTCCCGAGGCTGGGCCAATACCTCTTTCCCGGCGATCCAATCCTCGCCGTCTACGGCGGCCAGTGCCCTCCGCACGGAAGGACGCTACGAAACTTCGACGTCGGTCGCGAGCGCACGGTCTTTCAGGATCCCTCGTACGGGTTTCGCCAGCTGGTTGATGTCGCGGCTCAGGCTCTGTCCCCGGCGATAAACGCACCCACCACCGCGGTACAGGTGATAGACCGGCTCGAAGGACTGCTGCTGGCCCTCGCCAGGAGGCCCTGGCCGACAGGCATCTACGTCGACGAAGAGGACCAGGTCAGGCTCGTCGTTCCAGTGCCCTCGTGGGAAGAGCTGGTTGACCTGGCCTTTACGGAGATCAGACATTATGGCGTCCGCGCTCCCCAAGTGACGCGCCGGCTCCATGCCGCTCTGTGATACCCTTCGGGATTCGGTTCCCCATGACAAACAGTCTGCCGATTCAGCAACAAACGGAGCTGCTCCGCGAAGCGGTCACCGAGCAGGCCTCCCTAGACTCCGCCGCTGCGACCGCCCTCACCCCTGACAAACTGGGACTCGGGTGAACGTCGCTCCGTCCATGCCCAGCATCCACTGACCAAGTCGCCAGTTCACGATGTTAACGGACTGTTTCCGGACTCTAGACGTTCGCAGGGGGTTCGGATCAACTTCTCGGAGTACGGTAGCGATATAGGCGCCGTCCATCACTGAGTCCAGCCCTCCTCCGGGCACGCTCTTCAATCTAAGAACCGCACAAGGAGTTGACCCGATGACTACCGTATCCCGTCCGAATGCTTTGGTGGACGCCGCTCGCCGCGTCCTCGAGGGAAATGACCTGGGGAAGTCGACGAAGCCGGCGCCAAACCTATACCCGCATCAATGGTTTTGGGACTCATGCTTTATAGCGATGGGCATCTCTCACTACGACACGCAACGGGCGGCGGACGAGCTGAGATCCGTGCTTCGAGGTCAATGGAAAACCGGCTTCATCCCCCAGATCATCTTCAATCCCGAAGGTACCGGCTATTTCCCCGGGCCGGACACCTGGCAGTGCCGGCGATCCCCGGATGCGCCCACCGAGGTCGAGACCTCCGGTATCACCATGCCCCCAGTTCTCGCCCCGGCCGCCCTTGCCGTCTGGCAAAACGCTCGGGACCGCGACCTTGCCCGGAGCTTCCTCACGGAGATCTACCCGTCAATCGTGCGGTTCCACGAATTCCTGTATCGCGAGCGCGACCCGGATGGAAACGGGCTGGTGGTCGTAGTCCATCCCTGGGAGTCCGGACTCGACAACTCTCCACCATACCTCCATGCCGGCAGCCGCGTGCACATGGAGTACAAACCGCAGTACACGCGACTGGATACCAAGCACGTCGCGGCCAAAAATCGCCCTACCGACAAGAACTACGATCTCTTCGTCTACCTGCTCGAGCAAATGCGTAACGTCGACTGGGATCAGAAGAAGTACCTGGAGCACGCCAAGCTGCAGGTGCAGGACGTGATCTTCAACTCGATTCTGGTCCGCGCCAACGAAGACCTGGCATCGATCGCCTCGATAATCGGCGAGAGCCCGGAAAGAGCGGACGCCTGGCACGCCAAAACCGAGGAGGCGATCAACCGAACGCTGTGGGATTCGGAAGAGGGGTGCTATTTCAGCCGCGATCGCGTCGCCGGAGAGCTGCTGAAAGATGACAGCATCGCGACGTTCATCCCGTTCTTCGGTGGGGTGGCGCCAGCCGATCGAGCGGAGAAGCTCGTCGACCACCTGACGGATCCCAGCAGATACTGGCCTCCAAACGGCTACCCGATACCCACCACCGCCATGGACTCGTCGTGGTTCAACCCAGAGAATTACTGGCTGGGGCCAGTGTGGGTCAACACGAACTGGATGGTGCTGCGAGGCCTCCAGAAGTACGGCAAAAATGACCTGGCCGAAACAATACGCAGCAAGACCTTAAAGCTCGTCGAGAATCAGGGATACCGTGAGTACTACAACCCGTTTACCGGGGAAGGCTACGGCACTGATTCATTCGGCTGGACCGCCGCCCTGACGATAGATTTGGTCGAGAGCCCAGGGCCGGTGCCCGGGAAGGAGTAAGCATGTCGCACAAGAATGGGCCGCCAAAGCGTGTCGTCGTCGTCGGAGGTGGCTTTGGGGGCCTTGGGTGCGCTCGCAGCCTGGCCGATCACGAGGACGTACACGTCACCCTCATAGATAGGAACAACTACCACCAATTTCAGCCATTGCTGTATCAGGTGGCGACCTCCGTGCTGCCGACCGAGGACGTCGCCTTTCCCTTGCGCGAGGTCTTCAAAAAAGAACATGACGTCGAGATTAAGCTGGGAGAGGTCACCGCGGTCGACCCGAGAACGAAAACCGTGTCCACCGCCACGGGAGAGACATATCAGGGCGACTTCCTGGTACTGGCCGCGGGCTCGCAGCCCAACTTCTTCAAGACGCCAGGCGCGGAGCATGCATTTCCCCTGTACTCAGTAGAGGACGCGGAGCGCTTGCGCACCCGCATCATTTCCGCCTTTGAGGAGGCCGACCGCGACGACTCGTTGATCGAAGACGGGGTTCTTAACTTCGTCATCGTCGGCGGCGGCGCCACTGGAACCGAGATAGCGGGCGCTATAGCGGACATGATTCATGGCTCGGTGGCGGCCTCGTATCCCGACCTCGCGCTCTCGGCCTCGCGAGTCTTCATCTACGATCACGGTGACTTTCTCCTGGCGCCTTTCTCGGAAGGTGGGCATGAGTACGCGGCGAAGATCCTGCAGAAGAACGGGGTCCGGTTGCGACTTGGACATTCGATCAAAGAAGTCGGCGCGGGACATGTCGTCGATTCGGAGGGCACCACTATCAGGACTCGCTGCGTCATCTGGGCCGGCGGCATAAAGGCCGCACCTCTCGCGGCGAGCTCGGGATTGCCTCAAGGGCGAGGAGGCAGGATAGACGTCCTGCCCGATCTGACCGTCGACGGCTTCCCAGGGGTGTACGTCATCGGAGATTTCGCCAACGTTCCGAGCCCCGATGGAACGACCTTTCCACAGCTAGGGTCGGTGGCGCTGCAAAACGGTCATTTCACCGCCAAAGCCATCCTGAAGGAAATCGAGGGCAAGCCGCGCGGCTCGTTCCACTACACCGACAAAGGCATGATGGCTATGATCGACCGCGGACACGCCATCGCTCAGGGAGGGTGGCACCATCACGAGCTTCACGGTCCTATCGCGTTCGCGGCGTGGCTTGGCGTGCATGTCACGCTTATGACCGGGGTGCACTCCCGGGTGAACGCCTTTACCCAATGGGCCACCGAGTACTTCTCCAGCAACCGTCCGCTGGCCGTACTTGACCGCTCCAGCACGGCGAACATCGACTGGAACGAGGATCCATCCCCGTCTCGACCGCGCCGGCAAGATGGCATCGCTCCTGCTAAGCCGGTTCCGACTCCCGCTCCAAGCAGTGTTTCCTAGCTGTGCGCGAGGGTCACACCAAAATCCGATCGACGAACCATCGTTAAAAAGAGGAGGATCACCGTGGAATTGCAAGGGAAAGTGGCGATCATCACCGGGGCGTCATCCGGCATCGGCAAGGCCTGCGCGCTGGCCATGGCCCGAGAGGGTGCTCGCGTGACCATCGACTACGTGGGAAATCCCGACCCGGCTAATCAGGTAGTGGCCGAGATCGAGAAATCCGGGGGTCGGGCACTGGCGATCGAGGCCGACGTGACCAAGCCAGATGATATTCAAAAACTCGTCGACGCTACCGTGAGCGAGTTCGGCAAGCTTGACATAATGCAGAACAATGCCGGCTGGGAGAAGAAGTTCCCGTTTCTCGAAATGCCCTTGGATATTTATCAGCGAACGATCGCCATTAACCTCGAAGGACCGTGGCTGGGATGCCAGATTGCGGGCCGGCAAATGGTGAAGCAGGGAGACGGCGGCCGTATTATCAACACCTCCTCCGTGCACGAAGATGTGGCGATGCCTACCAACGCCGCGTATTGCGCCGCCAAAGGCGGGGCTTCGAATGCTGATGAGAACGGTGGCGGTCGAGCTGGCGCCGCACAACATTACCGTGAACAATATCGCCCCCGGCGCCATCTACACCCCAATCGACGCGGAGATCGAGGCCGATCCCAAGCTCAACGAACAGATCCTGTCGGAGATCCCCCTGCATCGATGGGGGAAGCCGGAGGAAATTGCCGACCTCGCCGTGTTCCTCGCCTCGGACAAGTCGGCCTACATCACCGGATCAACCTACGTCATCGACGGAGGGATGATGCGCCAGGCCGGTAGCCTCTAACCCTCTGACCAAACTATCCCCACGCCTCGCCTTTCGATCGCCGGCGACATCGTGACCTACGGACGTTCTGAACAATTCCAACGGAGTGTACGACTATGGAGCATCGCCGGATCATCAAGCAGGGGCCGGTCGTTTTTGCCACCCACGAAGACGGGTCAGTATCGGCGACCGGGGTGTTCAGCCAGGGCCTGTTCGTGGCCGATACCCGTTTCCTCAGCACATTTCAGCTCTACATCAACGGCCTGAAGCCACATCTCCTGGGATCTACCGAATCCTCGACGGAAGACACGCTGAACCAATCCGGCTTCCTCCATACCAACGATGACCTGACCGATGTCCCGGCGCGCTCGCTCGGCATCCTCCAGCGGAATTCCATAGAGGGCGGCAATGCCAAAATACAGCTCGCGGTGACCAACTGGACGTCGAAGCCGGCCCACGTCGAGCTAGCCGTCGAGGTCGACGCGGACTTTTTCGACTCATTTGAGGCGCGCGGCGTTAAGCGGACAAAGCGAGGTCAGTCGTTCGAGCCTGTAGCCGGAAAGAACGACGTCGTCATGAAATACGTAGGCCTGGACAATATCACACGCTCAACAAAGATCATCTCGGATCCGGCAATGGACCGGTTCCAAGACGGCAAGATATTTTTTGACCTGCCGATGAACCCGAACTCCTACCGCGAGATAACTCTTGAAGTTGAGTGCTTCACAGAGGTTCCCGAAGGCGCGCCGATGCCGTACGCTCCGCAGAGCTCGGGAGCCCCGCAGCCACCCTGGTTCGGAGAGGCGACCAAGCTGCACGTCAGCAACCGCGTCGTCCAAAACGTCCTCGACCGCAGCATCGAGGACCTCCGCATTCTGATGACCGAGTTTCCCGACCTTTGGGTCCCGTCGGCCGGTCTTCCGCGTTTTGCGGTGCCGTTTGGACGGGACTCGATGTTCACGGGCCTCGAAACGCTGGTCTGGAATCCTCACATTCTGCACGATGTGCTCCGGTTTCTGGCCCACGTCCAGGGCACGGAGGAGAACCCCTATAACTACGAACAGCCGGGCAAGATCCTGCACGAGATGCACACCGGCGAGCTGGCCAACCTACGCGAGATCCCGTTCGGCCGCTTCTATGGCTCCGTCGACTCAACCGTCCTATTCCTGATGGCGGCCGCCGAATACGTTATTTGGACGGGGGACCTCGGCCTCTACCATGAGATCAAGCCGAATCTCGACGCCGCCTGGAAGTGGGTCGACGACTATGGCGATATGGACGGCTCGGGCTACGTCCAATATAAGGCCCACACGCCCCCGAAAATGGCAGGCGCCGCGCTGACCGTCGGCCTCTTTAATCAAGGCTGGAAGGACAGCGCCAACTCCGTCAGTTACGCTGACGGGACCATGGTTAGCGACCATCCCGTTGCCCTGGCTGAGGTTCAAGGCTACCTGTATAGGGCCCTGCAGCTGTGGGGTGACCTGTACAAAGCCATGCCCGGCCGAAGAGCGCATGAGCGATGAGGGCGAAAAGCTGCTGAAGCGCGCCGCGGTTCTCAAAGAGCGGTTCAATCGAGAGTTTTGGATGCCGGAGAAGCAGTTCTACGCGATGGCCCTGGACGGGCACCACCGCCAGGTGGATACCCTGACCTCGAATCCGGGCCACTGTCTGTGGACCGGGTTGATCGCGGAAGAGCACGCGGCAGAAACCGCGAAGACGCTTCTTTCCGGTCCGATGGCTTCCTCCTGGGGAATACGCACCATGGCCAATAACGAAAAGGCCTACAACCCTCTCAGCTATCACAACGGGTCTGTCTGGCCGTTTGAGAACACCCTGATAGGGGCCGGGCTGCAGACGTATGGGTACACGGACGAGAGCGCCGAGGTTTTCGACGTGCTGCTCGATGCCTCGAGCCACTTCGAGTACGGACGCTGGCCGGAAGTCTACTGTGGGGTGCAGCGGGACCTGCTGTTCGTCCTGGCGCTGCAACCCGATGCCTCCCGCCCCCAGGCATGGTCGGCCGGCGCGATCTTCCTCTGGGTGCAAACGTGGTTGGGCATAACACCGCATCCATTCTCCAAGCGTGTCGACATAAGCCCGGCTCTGCCACCCGATATCGACCGAATCACCGCCGAGAACCTTTCAATCGCCGGATCCCACTTGAGTCTCGCGATCTCCCGACATAGAGGATGGATCTACCGCGATTCAAATCTCCAAGAATCCCGATGGTTTGGAGGTCACGATTCGGCCCATGCAAGAGCAGACTCATCCCGAGCTGGTACCCGCCTGAGTCGCCGTCAGCCAAAGCAGCTACCTGTCACCACCGAAAACGCGATGCTCCGCAGCGAAGGTCAGAACTGACCATTCGCAGGGTGCGGCCCGACTCGGATCGTCGTACTGTCGAAGCAGGCCCAGCCACTACCTCAAAGGAGATCAGATATGAGTCAGAATACCGACACCACTCCCAAGAATATAGAGGCCATGTTCGTGCAGAGCGCGCATGGGCTGACTTCTAGAGACGGCACTCTTACGCTGGTGGGTGCTTCCCCATCGACATTGTTCTTCGCCGATCGCCCAGATCGTGTGGTAGGACACGTCCACACCAACACCTTTGTCGGCGAGTGGGGCATAGGCGAGAACAGCTTCGAGGAAGATCCCCCAAACGCGGTCATCTCATTTCTCGAGGATGCCGACGCAGTGCCCGAAGAGGTAACCGTTGTCATCAAGAACCCTCAGCTCAAAGACAACAATCTCAGCTACAAGATCGATGTCCTCGACGGCTCGCTTCCCGCCGCCGCCGGCCCGTGCGCTCTCTTTATCGACCCAATCGGACGGCCCCTGTCCCCCATGTCCGTGGCGGGTGTGAGACGGCGTCAGCGCCGTCGCGGGTTCTAGCCGGCTATTGTCCTAATCTCGGCGGTCCGCACCTGCCGGACCGCCGTGTGGTCTTTCCAGCGGAAGGGCGCTCGCCGCCGCTGGGTCTGCGGCCGAGACACGCTAACTTCGGTTCGATCCCACCACCTGCTCCAGCTTCGCGCTCAGCTGCTCCTCCTCCAGCGGCTTTCCAAGGAAGTGGACGTTCATCTCTTGAAGGTCCCGCAGCTCCTGGCCGAACTCCTCCAGCTCGAGAGCGGTAAACACGATGATCGGCTGCTTACCCAGCACCGCATTCGCGCCGGCGAAGCCGACCAATCCGATGCGCTCTAAAGGATCGTCAAGCGGCCCTTCGAGTGTGACGACGTCGGGTTCCTCACGCTGCACAAACGCCAACGCCTCCCGAACATCCTGCGAGTGCACTGAGTCGTGCCCCTGTCGGTTGAGAGCATCGATCACCTCATCGATGAACTCCGGGTCGGCGCTAATCACGGCCACTTTTGCCATGGCTTTCCTCCTGTCGCGCGGATGTCTGAGACCTTTCTTCTCATCGCCGGCCCCCAAGCCGAATCATCATCTCGACACGGCAATTCAGCTTTCGTCTAACGCTACCAGGAAATGACTGCCGTCTAACATCCACACTTCCCGCAGAGCTCCTTGTCAGTCATCCATGTCGTTGCCGACACCACGAAGTACGAAAGTGGAGCCGGCGGTTTCCAGACCCTGCACGTCGCTTCGCTCGGCATTATCCGACCGCCAACATCGCCGGGCGTCATAAATGTCGCCCCTACCTGTCCAAGCCCACATCGTCGGGCCTCATTAGAATCGCCCCCACGTTTCCAAGTAGCTCCTTGTCAGTCATCCATGTCGTTGCCGACACCACGAAGTACGAAAGTGGAGCCGGCGGTTTCCAGACCCTGCACGTCGCTTCGCTCGGCATTATCCGACCGCCAACATCGCCGGGCGTCATAAATGTCGCCCCTACCTGTCCAAGCCCACATCGTCGGGCCTCATTAGAATCGCCCCCACGTTTCCAAGTAGGTCCTGACGGGCCAGAGAACCTGCCCGTCCGGTCAGGGCATGAACGTAGCTCGTCGTGATGTACTCCGCCCAACTGACCGCCCGTATGGTGCCGCCGGCGTGATTTGGGCGTACGATTACCATGCAGACCGAAGTCGGGGCAAGCGCTTCGAGCATCTACTTCAACCAGCGGAGGGCCGGAGCTATGGATACGCGTGATGACAAACCGGCGCGGGCGAAAACCAGGCTGCGTGTGAGGTCCCACTGTCGTGCCGCCTGCTAGCGATCAAGACGCCGTCGTCGTACTGGCCATCTATTCGCTGAAGGCTGAGGCCGAGGTGGCGCTCAAGGCCCTCGTCAGCATGCGTAACAAGGGGGCCGTCGAATTCAGTGAGGCCGCAACCGTCTTCAGGAATCGTGACGGCAAGATCTATATAACGAACGGATCGCAAACGGGATCCGGCGAAGGCATCTACCGCGGGCACGCCAACCCTATTGTGGTTGGGCTGATCTTTCCCCCATCGATAGTCGTTGGCCCCAGTATCCGTGAGGCGGCAAGCGATCCTTACCGCCAGGTTCGCGAGGGCCGCACCAACGGAGACGCGCTCGAGGGAGCGGGTGACTCACTACTTCCCGGGCAAACAGGCTTGATAGCCGCGATGAAGGGCACGAGCACGGGCGAGGCTCGCCGCTGCCTTTCCGCGTCCACAAGTATCGACACCTACGCCTTGGACTCCGAAACCTCGGCCATACTTTTCGGAGCTCAGACTGAAACTACACCGACGCTAGGCCAGGAAGGAGTTTGACCTTCCTACCTCACGCATGGGTACCTTGAACGATTCCGATCATCGGAGGACGTGTTGAGCTTTCTTCCAGCACCCTTTTCTGTGGTGGGCGCCTTCTTCAACCTGGGGGTCGCCCTGATCATCATAGTCTGCGTCGTCGCCATACCCGCACTGTTCCTGGCCGGGTACATGTGGTGGTCACGCCGGCTCTAGGACTGTGCAGCCTGAATCCTCCAGAGAGCCGTGCTCCCTGGAGGCGGGTGGTCCGCCGTCAGCGGTCCCTACTAGGCTAGCTATTCCCGAATCAAGAACTCTCGCTCACCCTCCGGCGAGAATCTTTGCCTTGGCTGACTCGAATTCCTCGTCGGTTAGCACCCCTGACTTGTGCATCGCCCCCAGCTTGTTCAGCTGATCAAGCGACTCGTCGGAGAAGGCCGTCGAAGGCGCTGAGGCCTGCGCTTGAGGTGGCGCCTGCTGCTGAGCCTGAAGATCGTCTATCTGCTGGTTCTGGGCGGCTTCGTTTGCATCCTGGGCTTCGGCGTTCCGTCCCTGGTGCCGGCCAACGGCGTAGGCTGTCCCGCCGACGGCGGCAGCCCTCAACAATGGTCGTCTTCGCCTCATCATGGTGTTTAACCCTCCTTATGCGTCATGCGTCGTAAAAATCAATGACTAGGCGTCCTACCGCCCGGTCTCCAGCCGCTCGGCCTGCCGTGAGGCCGCCATCTCCGCGCCCATCTCGACCAGCATCTCCGGCTGGATGATCCAATTGCCGACGAGACGCCCATTCGAGCCGATGATCGCCTCTTTCATCGGGATGGACCACAGATGCTCGACAAGTAGCATCAACGCCGACGAGTTGTTGTCCAGCTCTGCCGCGATCTCGTCGATGTCCTCGTCCGCCACCCCGAAATCACCTTCGAGCGCGTTCTCGGCCCCAACTTCGGCCCCGATTTCCGCTCCCGCGTCGCCTGCGGCCCCGAATCCGATCAGGGCCCCAGCCGTCATGCCAAACTCGAGCTTCTCTTCCTCCGACAGGTCGCTCATCTGTACCGAGGTGACGTCGCCCTCGCCGTCCTTGGTAACGAAGACCAAATCGATCAGCCGTATCATGCGACTCTGTCTCAGAGCGTCGAGCTCGGGGATGATTTGCCCATTGAACTTGTTTCCCTCGAATCCCACGACCAGCAGCTGCAACATTCCCGTAGTCACGTCAAGTCTCCTTCCAAATGTCCATTGAACTTGCTTCGATTCTGGACTCAAGCGAGGCTCGAGTCTGCGAATGTCTTCCCATCCATCCAAAGATACAGTGTGGGGGGCGAACGCTCCCCCGACAGATAGGCAGTGCTGGATTGAAGGTCCGATCGCGCCCCCTGACCGTACGGGCAGTAACACTCGCCGTGGCCACTGATCTGCAACGCTCGGGTGTCCTCAGAGTAAGCGCGCTGGGACTATTCATGCCGAGCCTACTCGATTTCTGTAGTCTGGACAATCGGCTAGTCCGCCGGCCGGCTCACCGGGGTACGCTGATGACAACAAACGCCCTCGGCCACCGGAGAATGTTGCTTGACAGTGGATCTCATGGCAAAACTCCTATCACCGGGAACCGCAGCCCCCGCATTTACGCTTCGCAGCTCGCCCTACAGCTACGTTTCGCTCTGTGACCATCTCGGCCATCCGATCGTGCTCTCGTTCTACTCAGAGGACTGGGCGCCCGTGTGCACGGACCAGCTCATGCTGCTTCGTGACTTCTTGGAGGACATCGAGGATGCGGGCGCTACCGTCCTGGCCGTCTCGGTTGACAACCCCTGGAGTCACCGCTCGGTCGCACGCGCTCACGGCCTTGCGTTTCCTTTGCTGTCCGACTATCGCCCTCGCGGCGCCGTGTCTCGGGACTACGGCATTTTCAACGAAGCCGAGGGGGTTGCTGAACGCAGTTTATTCGTTATCGACCGCTTCGGGGTGATTGCCTGGAGTGAGCTGTATCCCGCCGGTCTGAATCCCGGGGCGGTTGGAATCCTCCACACGTTACACGTGCTGACGAGTTGAGCGCTCGGTCTCAAAAGCCATGGTCGCTCGGGCTCTTCGGCATCGTACATTAAGTAGACCACGACGTGTGCGGAGGCTCGTATCAATACTCTCCACGGTATTGGAGATTGGGCAAAATGGGAGTTCGGACGCCCCATCGAAGTCACTCTTGGCATTCGGCTCATCACCATCGAGCGGTTCGCCAAGGCTGTCCTGCTCATCACCGGTGGGATCGTGTTGATAGTCGCGGGCTCCCGCACCGATCTTCATCGACTCACCACTGGAGATCCAGAACCAGCTCAACCTGTCGGCCGGCCGGAGCTGGTGGCGTACTCTGGTGATCACGTTCCTTCAACGATTCGGAACCCTTTCCCTCATTCAGGTCGACGCCGTAGGAATCGGCGCCATCCTTTACGGCTGCCTCGAGGCGTTCGAAGGTATTGGTCTCCTACTCCGACGCCGCTGGGCCGAGTACCTCGTCCTCATCGCGACCGGCGTGTTCCTACCGCTGGAGATCACCGAGCTGTTGCGAAAGCCGACTGTATTCAAAGCCGGAGCGCTGGCCGTCAATCTCTTGATCGTGGGGTATCTCATATGGCGCAAGAAGCTGTTCCTCGAGCGGCCTGACCGCGCCGTTGCCGACCGAGCCGGTGGAATGGCATGAGGCCACCCAAACCAAGACGTCGCGGCGACGATACCCGCCCGGCTTCAGCAGCTTACAAACCAGATAGATAGGAGAAGATCACATGTACTTCGTTTACGGGAGCGGACTGGTCATCATTGCGATTGTGCTGATCGTGGCAGTCGTGGCATATGTGAGAAAACGCCCGTCCGAGAACCAAGAGTAAGCTCAGAAAGTCTGAGGTGCTGTGGGCGGAGCTCCGGCATCCGATGACCCTAGATTGCGGCCTCATCAGCTTCTTTGATCGACAGTATTCCCCGTCTCATCGCACTGCTGACTGCCTCGGTGCGTGTGTTCGCCCCGAGCTTGTTCAGTATCGAGGTCACGTGGAACTTGACGGTGCTCTCGGAGACGAATATGTTGCGCGCGATCTCGCGATTAGATCTGCCCAGCGACACGAGCTGAAGTACTTCCTGCTCCCGCGGACTGAGGAAATTCCTCACCGGCGCCGGCCTGATGGTTGCCGGCGAAGGTGGTCCCGGCTCCGCCAGCAGCGCATTCTCGGCAATGTCAAGCGCAGCCGCCAGTTCTATCGTTTCTCCCTGCCGTAGCCGCTCGCGGCTCTCTTCGCCATCCATCGCAAGAGCAGCTGAGACGGAATCCTCATGCATGCTGGAATGATTCCAGATGCTCGCGACGCCTCGTACCGCGACGTGTTGGCATGCCCCGAGAAGGATAGCCGCATCTGAGACATCCCCTCTTTCCAGCAGCGAACGGGCGACCACTTCGAGCATGGCGCTGATCAACCGAGGCTCGTCAAGCTCCCTCGCCACCGGCAAGCACTCGAACAGCAGATCATTCGCCGGCTCATGTCTGTCTGCAAGAATCGCGGCATGCGCCGCCGTCAGTCTCGCCACCATTGCGCTTCGAGAGTCGCCCAGCTTGGCGAGCTCGACGGCAGCATGTCTTCCGAGGGACTCAGCTCGGTTCAGATGCCCCTGCATCGTCTCCGCCACTGAAAGATAGGACTCGGCTACGGCTACGCCCCACCTGTCCCCCGAGCTTTCCCAGAGGTCCTGTGCGTCGACGATGACTGCTCTCGCTTCCTCGAGGCGGCCCAATGACAGCATCACTAATCCAAATTCAACCAGCGAACGCCCGGTGAGGTCCTGGTTCATGGCCTCTCGAGCGGCTGATATCGACTCTTGAAGCGTGGTGCGAGCCTCGGGATACCTGCCCTGCTGGCGAAGCAGCATCCCCAAGCCGTGCAGAGCGTCGGCCCGAAGCGCGGGAGCAACAGTGCCGGCGTCAGCCAGCGCACTTTTCATAACCTCTATTGACGTCTCAAGATCGCCTTGCTTCCACCAAAACCACTGCAAAGCGGCCGCCATGGTCAGCACAGACTCTCCGTCCCCACGCGTGCCAAAGAAGTGCATGGCCACATCGAGATTGGTGTAATCGAGCGATAAGGCTCTGGCCCATGTCGGTGAGCCCGGACGTCCGGGTCCTCCGGTAGAGCCGTCGCGCCACCACACCATGTACCCGGCGTGCCGGTATTGCCTCGTCTGCGCCGAGAGCCAGTCCCGGTAGTAGGCGGCATGCGCCGCCTCGGCCTCTTCAGCTTCACCACAATGGCTCAGACGCTCGTAGGCATACGCTCGGACAGGACCGCGCATGGAATATCGAAGATCCCCGTCCAAGGACGGCTTGACGACCAGAAACGCCTTATCCACCAAGGAGGCGAGCAGCTCCAATCCCTCGTCTCCTGGCGACCCGAGAATCTCGGCCGCAGCGTCGAACGTGAACCCTCCCAAAAAGACGCTGAGCCGGCGCAGCGCCGTCCGCTCGTTCTCGTTCAAGAGATCAAAGCTCCAGTCGAGCGTTGCCTCGATAGACTGGTGACGGTCCGGGGCGTCGCGAATGCTGGCCCGAAGGAAATTTTGCGAGCCGTCGAGATGCTCCAGGATAGATGACGGCGTCAGAACGTTGGCGCGGGTGGCCGCGAGCTCGATGGCGAGCGGCACTCCTTCCAGCCGGGCACATAGCTCCGCCACCGCCTGTAGGTCGCGGCTCTCTGAACCCAAGTTCGGGTTGATGGCCGTGGCATGGCGCATAAAGAGCGCAACTGATGGCGTAGCCGCGATCTCCTCGTCCGTCGGCAGTTTCACGAGGTCCGGCACGGCCAGCGGCTGCACTACCAGGCGCTGCTCCCAGGTTAGCTTCAGAGGCTCCCGGCTGGTGACGATAAAGCGCGTGTCAGGACAGGACTCGAGGATGTGGGCGACTGTAGACGCCCCAGCGATCACGTGCTCGAAATTGTCCAGAATTACAAGCACGTCTCCAGCGGCCTGCAGCCAGCGCTTGAGCGCCTCTAAAGCACAAGCGCCCTCGAATTTGCCTCCCAAACTTCGAAGTATGTGGCTGTCAAGCGCCAGGGGGTCGCGGGTCCGGGTCAGATCGACGAACCAAGACCCGCCGGCAAAGGACTCCCTTAGGCTCGAGCCTATTCCTAGTGCCAGGCGGGTTTTTCCAATACCCCCGGGCCCTAGCAGCGTGAGCAGCCGGTATCCACCATCGATGAGCGACTCCCTGGCGGTTTCCAGCTCGCTTTCTCGTCCGAGCAGATCATCAGCCTGCATGGGCAGGCTGGGCGACGCAGCCGGCAACGGCGAAGCGGCGGCTGCCGTGGACATCAATAAGCTCCCCTAGTTCGAAACGACGGCTAGCTGTTCCCGATATATGTGCATTGCGTAACAGGCGATGACCCTTCCCCTGAACCTACGCGTACTTTGACGCTACTGTAAGCCATGCACTACGCCGCATAAACCTCCTTGTCGCCAAAGTTTGTGGATTTTCGCCCCTATACGAAAGTATAGTTGGCCTAATGGCCATTCATTGAATCCCCCTCACCTCACGCCCTGGAGCGCTGGAGGATCCGGCTGGCTGTCGAGTGAGAGAATGCCTCGCCTTGATTGCCGCGGCCACGGCCTCAGTTCTCCGGTTGACCCCGAGTTTGTTGAAGATCGATGTGACATGAAATTTGACGGTACTCTCCGATACGCTGAGGCGCTTTCCGATCTGCCCGTTTGACCAGCCGGCCGCGATCAGCTCGAGCACCTCCTGTTCGCGCGTAGTCAAGAAATTCTGTCTGTTGCTCCTTCTGCGCTCTCAGGCTGCTCCGACTGCAATTCGAGCGTGGCCTGCGCCAGTGCCATTGCTTCGGTAGCCGGTAGTGCCGCTCCCGCTCTCATGTTGGTCTCGAGTACTTCGGCCGGCAGTGCCGATCGCAGCGCTTCGAGCGCATGCTGGTAGATCAGCTCTTCCTGCCTCACTCTGGCGAAGCCGCCGCTGCGTAGGCTCTGCGCACAGCCCAAGATGCGCGCTGCGTCTTCCGCCATAAGCCGTCGGCGCAATTGCCCAGGCCGAAAGCTCGAGATACGCAGCCGTTAAATTTGGCTCGCCGAGCTGATCCACTGCCCCAAGGCTTTCGAGTACCATAGTGCGTGCGCCAGCCAGGTCGTTCTGATCGAGAGCCGCGGCTGCTCCCAGATACCGCGCCACCGCAGCGCTGCGCCTATCGCCAAGACGGAGGAACTCTGTCGCGGCCAGCCGGCATCTGCGGACCGCTTCGTCCGTTCGACCCCGGAGGTGGGCCACCGACCCCAGAAGTCCGTCCGCCATGGCCGCGCCCCATTCATCACCGGTTCGCAGCCACGCTCGTATGCCGGCATCCAGTCCGGATTCCGCCTCGTCCAGCCGGCCGAGCTTAACGTCCACCGTCGCCAGCTCGGATAGAGATCGGGCCAGCATCCGGTCGTCCTCCAGCTCTCGCGCCAGATCGACCGCCTCCGCCAGCACCGTAGCCGCGGATTCTCCCTGTCCAGACTGCCGGTATAAGATACCGAGACCACATAACGCATCCACTCGCAGAGCTTTTGCGCTCCCGTCATCGTTCTCCAGCGCGTCGACCAATCGGCGGACCCCTTCGTCTAACTGCCCCCGTATCCACCAAAACCATTGCAGTGCAGCGGTCAAACGAAGCTGGTGGTGGGGTCGCGAAGAGGACGAGAGCCAGGCTATCGCCGACTGCAGGTTGCCGTCGTCCTGCGCCAGCTCTTCCGCCCAGGCGCGCGAGCCCGCCTGACAAGGCGCCTCATCTAGTTGAAGCGGAGTGTATAGGTAGGAAAGGTGTCGGAAACGAGCATTTTCCCGCTCAGCTAACCGCAGGTAGTAGTCGGCGTGGCGATTTCGCATCTCACCCCACGCATCGCCTGCCTCCAGCCGCTCGCTGGCGTAGGCCCTAACGGCCTCGTGAAGGCGATACCTCGGAACTCCGGCATCCACCGCGAGTGCCACCAGCCCCTTGTCGCAGAGGGCCGAGAGCGCTGTTAACGCATCGCTAACGCCGGCGTCGCCGAGGATCGCTTGCGTGGCCTCCAGCGTGAACCCACCGACAAACACGCCCAGACGCAGAAAGACTTCTTGCTCACTCGGCGACAGAAGGCCGAAGCTCCAGTCGAGCATTGATTGAATCGATTGGTGTCTCGCCGGAGCGTCGCGGACCGCATTCTGCAACAGCGACCGCGTATCGCCCATACGCGAAGCGATTCCTTCAGCCGTCAACACGTTGGCTCGCGCCGCCGCCAGCTCTATCGCCAGTGGCATTCCGTCCAGGCGAACACACACTTCAGATACGTACCGAAGCTCGTTTACCGACTGCGCGAAGTTGCCATTCACCGCCCGAGCCCTCTGCATAAAGAGGTCGACCGATGGTGATGCCTCACTCTCCGTCACCCCTCGGACCCCAACCTCCGGCAATGGGAGCGGTGGAACGAGCAGACGGTGCTCCCACTTCAGGCGCAAAGGCTCGCGGCTCGTCGCCAGGATGCGGACATCAGGACAGGAGTCAAGGATGTCGCCCACGGTTAGCGCAGCGCCCAACACATGCTCAAAGTTGTCGAGGATGAGTATCGTGTGAGGGTTGTCGTACAGGAACCGCTTGAGAGCGTCTAACGGCTCAGTATCCGAAACAGTTATCCCCACGGTTGCGACAACCAGGGACGACAGGTCGTCCGGATCCCTGATTGCCGTCAGGTCCACGAACCAGACTTCACCATCCGCTGAAGCGGATAGACGCTCGCCGACGGCGATCGCCAGCCGGGTCTTGCCCACTCCTCCGGGGCCAACCAGCGTGAGGAGACGGCAGTCTCGCGCGGTCAGCGCGCCATAGGCAGTCTCGGACTCGGTAAGCCGGTCCAGCATTCTATTGGGCTGGAGCGGGAGGCGGTGCGGGCGCGATGGCGAGAGCGTGGTGTTCACTTCGGGATTCACCGAAGTCTGGCATGAGCGAGATGTCTATAGCAAGACACAGAACAACACCACTCGCGCCGGGGTAGCGGGTTCATTAGTCGGCGCATGCCTTCCCGTGCTCAGTCCTTGACCCTGGTGAACGATGTCTCGCCAGGGTCAAGAGTCAGCCCAACCACACTCATGACAATCGTTCACTGCGTCTTCAGATACTGCACATTATAAGTCAGCGAGGAGGATAAAGTTAGCGTCGGTCACCGCAAAATCAGGGGATATCTCCGTGCTCACACGCCCGCGATCTCCACGGTGGACTTGGGGCGTCACAGTCTGACTGCTCTGCGATCGTACTGCCTGCCTGGAAAAACCGGCCCCGGACATCCCGTTAGCCTGTGCGTCGAAGCCGCAGGATTGGCCGGTTGTTAACGACTTGTTACCCGCTAATTCAGACGTTGGCGTATCCTGAGACGGTGACGCTCGGCTCCCAAGACATCGACTTCCCCACGCTCTTGACAGCTTTGCTTAGCCGGCCATTGCTGAGGCTGCTCGGGAGATCATCAGGTTGCTCATGGTTAACGTAGGATCCGTGTTGCCGTTCCTCTCAAGGAGCACCTTGAGCCCGGCCGACATTGCGCTGGCAGTAATTCTATTGGTGCCGCTCGTGTGTCTCTGGCTAGGCGCCATCGTCGACATCATTCTGCGACGGGACCTTGGCATCCTGGCCAAGGCGGCGTGGACGCTGACGGTTGTCGTACTACCCTGGATCGGCACCATCATCTACTTGATTCCTCGCAGCCGGCCACTCCCCGGAGCCGACGATGCAGCAGGCACCGGCTCGTCCTTGCCTCGCCGGCTCGGGGCTGCCCGATCGCTGCGAAGACCAAAACCAAGAGCCTATCGCCCAGGGCGGGAGCCATCGCAGCGGACTCGACCGTGACACGAGGAACGCCGGAGCTGCGGCCTGAGGCCCCCTCACTCACTGCCGTCGGATTCCCGATGATGTGTTATCACTTCAGTCGTCGGCTCTTGCAGCTCACCTACCTACATGTATGGGTAGCCTCTGGCCCCCTATACAACTGTACGGACGAACGGGTCGCCGACACCACGCGAAGCATACGCTAACAATGTAGTGATTAACGCCGGAGGATTTCGATGCGTAGAGTGGCCACCCCAATATTTCACAACCCTCGGCGTAGTATTGCTGGCGATTAGCCTGCTCGCCGGGTATGCAACAGCCGTCATTGTCAGTGATTCCGGATTCGCCAATCACACGGTGTCGGCCTTACAGAGTCCGGGGGTGCAAAGCGCTCTTTCCGGCGTGATCACCAGCAAGGTCATGGCACAGCTCCCTCCTCAGTACCAGATTGCCCAGCCGGTGGTTGAACGCGCGACCTCCGCCGTGCTGGCATCCACCGAGTTTCAAAACGCATTCCGCCACGTCGTCTTCCATGCCCACCATGCCGCTCTCTCGGAGCATAACAACCGAGTCGTGATAAACCTTGCCCGACAGGGCGCCGTCGTCGCCACCTATCTGAGCACCCTGGATCCCAGCCTCGGCGCGAAGCTGAACCCAGCAATCAAGAGCCTCGCCAAGATCGGCGGCACGAACGGATTGCTGCCCGTCATACGAGCCCTGAAGGCCGTTCGCAACGTCGCCATCGTGGCGCCGATAGTCGCTCTCGTGTTTTTGGTGCTCGCTCTGACCGTCTCGATGAATCGCCGCCGTACGATGCGAGCTATCGGGATTTCGGTGGCCGCGGTCGGCGGAGTCTTTTGGTTACTGCTTTCGCTGGGCGGGTGGCTGATTCCAATGTTTCTAAATGACCCCATTCACGAGGCTATGCCGGGACTCTGGGCAGCGTTCACCGCAGATCTCAAACGGGACAGTCTTATCCTCACGGTGATGGGGCTGATACTGGTGGCTATCTCCAGCGCCTCCTTGCCTCTGCCGTCATCCGCGCCAACCGTGGCCGGCCTCCGGCTGTGGTTTGAGAGATCGTGGGCCAACACGTGGTCTCGCGTCGCCATCGCGGTGTTCGCGGTCCTGCTTGGAATCCTGTTGATCCTGAACCCGCTGGCGTTATTTCGCGGCGTCGTCTTTGCCCTCGGGGCCGCGATCATCTACGTTGCCACCAGCGCCGTCCTGGAGCTGGGACGGCATGACGAGGTCCAGGTGGCAGGAACTGGTGCCGCCGGCGCTCACCGCGTTGAAGCCCTAGACGCTGCTCGGTGGAGCATCGCGGTTGGAGTCGGCGTCGTCTTTCTCATCCTCAGCATGAAAGTAACGCTGTCGAGCTGATCCCCGCACAATCACATTGGTGTGATTGCGTTATCGTGCGCGACCGGCTTCTCGCCGCTTACGTACGCAGCTCAAATGGGTAGGCGGGGTCATCACTGGCCCCGCCTCCCACACCACCCGGCATGCGGGTCCGCACCGGGCGGTTCACGTCGACGTAAGCGCAAGGTAGCGCTCATGCATACTGTGGTAGCCCATTCGCGCAAGCTTGGCGTTTGGCAGCGCTATGGTCAAGCCCGGCGAGCCTGCGGCTCGCCATAGGCCTGGTCCGTCGTACGCCGTCCCAAGTGCCAGATATCGCTCGACGCCCGCTGATCGGAGCGCTCGTGCTCGAGTTGCGGGGCGCTTCCACTGTTTCCATTGGTAGCACCGCAATCGACGCCGGATCCATTCGTCGAACTCCGCGTACACCGACGGCGTCTGAGCCAACCTGTAGTAGCCGACCCACCCGTCGGTATACCGCCCAAGCTCCTCCAGCACGCGCTCCAGGCTCACGCCTCGATTGCGCCTGGTGATCCGGCGCACAGCATCCTTCATGTGTTTTCGACTGCTGGGCGCAATAATCACTCGACTCTTGCGTCTTCCCAGCATCCGAAATCCCAGAAAGTCCCGCTTCGACGGTCGGGCTACTCTGCTCTTGGCAGCGTTCACCTTCAGTCGAAGCTTCCCCTCCAGGTACCGCGTTACGGATGCCATCACTCGCTCCCCCGCCCGCTGGCTTCGTACGTAGATGTTGCAATCATCAGCATAGCGACAGAACTTGTGGCCCCGCCGCTCCAGCTCACGATCCAACTCATCCAACAGCACGTTTGCTAACAGCGGCGACAGCGGTCCTCCCTGGGGTGTCCCCTCCACCCGACTCACCACCACACCTTCGCTCATGATCCCCGCTTGAAGGTACCGGCGTATCAGCTTGAGTAGCCTCTTATCGCCGATCCGCTTCGCCAGGCGGCCCATCAGCATGTCGTGATTCACTCGGTCGAAGAACTTCTCCAGGTCGATATCCACTACCCAATCGTTCCCCTGCTCTACGTACTCCCGTGCCTGGCTCACCGCCTGATGCGCGTTGCGCTTTGGCCGGAACCCGTAGCTCCAGTTCGAGAACGTTGGATCGTATAGCGGGCTCAGCACCTGCAGCACTGCCTGCTCGATTAGACGGTCCACCACCGTTGGAATGCCTAATTGGCGCACTCCTCCATCTGGCTTCGGGATTTCCACCCGCTTCACCGCCTGGGGCTTATACTCCCCCTCCAGCAGCTCCTGCTTCAGGCGCAGCCACTCCACCTTCAGATGCTCCGGTAGCTCTTCGACGGTCATCCCGTCTACTCCCGGCGCTCCCTTGTTGGCGCGTACCCGCTTCAGGGCTTGCCGCATATTCTCTGCGGCTACCACCGCCTCCATGAGGCCTTCCGCCAAGGTTCCCGTTTCGGTTGGTGCCGAGGTCAGCATAAAGAAAGTCAAGCCCCTGCGCCCGAAGGCCGCAGGGGCTCGATGGTCTCTGTTGCTGTCCAGCAGCTAGCTGGAGGACGCCGGTGTAGCGGTAGCCGTAACCGCGGCGGCGGCGTCTGCGTCGAGCAGATGCTCGGTTAGCTTTGAGTAGCCTTCCATGCCCTTCTTGACCTGGTCGGCAAATCTGTCCACGGCAATCGCAATGAGGCCTGTCTGACCCGGATCGAGCTCCTGCCCGGCTTCCGACAGATCCTTCTTGCCGAACCCCTTCTGAGTGAAGTGTCCAAACAGGCCACCCGCCGCGCCTCCGACGATGGCGCTCGCAATGATGGAGGGCGGGAAGATGATACCGAAGACGGCTCCTACGGCCGCGCCCTTGCCGAGGTCACTCTTCGTATGGTTAGCCGTTTCCTTGACGTGTATCTTGCCGTTCTCATCCTTGAGCACGGTGGCGGCGTCGAGAAGGTCGATCAGCTTCTCTTTGTGCATCGCTTCGAGCTGCTTGAGGGCAGCCGTAGCCTCGGTGGGGTCGTCATAGACAGCCACAAATACTTCGACCGTTTGGGTATCGTCAGTCACTTTCTCGTCTCCTTCTTTAGAATTCGAAACTTCCTCCAGACGTCATCGCCGCCGTCCTCTTGAAAATACATCGAGGTCGCTCGGCGCCGTCACCACCCCCTAAATGACATCCGGGAAGAGGTGAAGGCCCCGCGCGGCAATAATGTGCCGTCTCAAGGTGCAGATTACATCGAGGAAGAGCTCAGCACACTGCCCAACCGGCCAGTTTTGACATCGTTCCCATCGTGTAAGCTCAGTTTCGTACGTCCAAAGTCTCGCGCCGTGGTTGTCGTTCATACGGCTGCCCCGAACAGAATGGAGTCCCATTGCTGGTCTACATCGCCGCTCCTCTCTTCAACGAAGCCGAACGCGAATTCAATCTCAAGGTCGACTCGCTGGTTTCCGAGTTGGGCCTGAAGACGTTCCTTCCCCAGCGAGACGCCGGCGATGCTTCGAAGCTGGTCAGCGGCGGGCAATCGCCCGAGGAGGTCAAGCGCCGCCTGTTCGATCTGGACTATGCGAACGTTCGAGCCTGCGACATCTTGCTCTTTCTCATCGACGGACGTGCCCCCGACGAGGGGAGCTGTGTCGAGCTTGGGATGGCGTACGCCCTCGGGAAACCGTGCATCGGGTTTCAAACTGATAGCAGGCGCTTCGCTCCCCATGGAAACAACCTCATGATCGACGGCTCACTGCGGGGGTGGGCACACGATTGGGACGAGCTGCGCCAGCTTCTGAGGTCGCTCGACGCGCAGATATCAGTTGCTGACGAGTCCTGAGGTTTGCGTATCCGACTGAATGCTGCCCGAGGAAGCGTGACGCCGAATCAGCCATAACGCCACCACCAGCAGCAGAACGCTAGCCGAATTGATGGCGAGGTCGATGACGATGTCCCGCGCGTTTGGCGGGGCACCTCCATGGGCACCGCTTACCGCCGCCGTAGCTATGCCGGCAGTCGCCACGAGACTGAGACCATGCCGTATGACTGACGTGATTCCAATGACGATGAACTCTTGAGTCTGTTCAAGCAGAGGACCACGGCTGATGACCGTGTGCAGTAGCTCCAGCAAGATTACCGTGAGGAATATGCTGTCCGTCCCCGCGGCGACCGCCGTCGTGAGATGTCCGGCTCGCATCAGCCTCCAAACGGAGACGAGCGTCTCCCACGTGGCTAGGATCGCCAGTAAGGCCAAAATGAGCGCTACCCCAAGTATCAGCACACGCTGAATAGTAGGAAAAGTCTGCTCCATGAAGTCGTCGAGAAGCAGAGGCAGTCCGCTCCCCGATGCTTCGTGGTCGGGATCGATGAGGCAACCTCCTACTTATGCTGGTAGCGCCGAGATTCGCACCTAAATCTTGCCTCATTGCCACTGCCTAACGGCGTCTCGACACTCTCAGATAGTAGGAAAATCGGCTTATTCCGAGCTTCGCTCCGTCCTATACGACATGGCCCACTCAGTAGTTAGGCGGGGGCGGAGGTCCGCTTCGTGGGGCAAGAGCGAGTTTTGAGGAGCAAGGGCCGTTGCGGCTTCTGCGAAAAGTTGAACATGTGCCCGATGCTGGCGACTGATCGGTCGAACTTTGCCAGATGTCGTAACCCGAACACGTTCTCAGTGAACGTGAGAATAGAACGGAAGTCGTAGCGGCGGTGATCGATGTAATGCATCCGGCTGTATGGCGATATGACGATGGCCGGAACCCGAGGACCCAGGCCATAAAACCCTTCTTTCGGTGGCGCGACATGGTCGTAGAAGCCTCCGAAATCATCCCAGGTTAGAACAATCGCTGTCGACGACCAGAATTTAGACTTCATGATGGCATTGATCGTCTGTACTGTCCAGTTCTCGCCAATGCACATGTTTGTGGGCGCGTGATCCGAGCGTACGAAGTCCGGAGTGATCCAGGTAATGGGCGCGAGGCGTCCGTGCGCCACGTCGCGGCCGAAGTACTTGTTCGGTACGACGTTCTGCTTCCATTGCTTCGAATATCGTATGTGCCGGATAGCATCGAACGACGACCAGATGTATCCGAGGTGTCCGATCGGAGTGGCGTAGTAACGCCAACCGATCCCTGACACATTGGCTTCGTCGGCTATCGTCTTGGCATTGAAACAGGGCCGTTCCATGCCGTGTTTTCCCTTCGCCGCCCAAGCAACGGTGACCTTAGCCGGAGCGTCACACCCCCACGACCACAGCTCGCCACTCTTGTGATTGGCTGGTTCGTCTATGGTGCCGAGAGATTGCCCCGAGATAGTGACCAGGTGGTTGGGAAAGCTTGACGCCATGATCGTAGAAAAGAAGTGGTCCGCGAGGGCGAAATGTTGTGCATACCGCCAGTAGTTGGGGATCTGCTTCTGCCGGTACTGCGAGTCGGCGATATCTTTTCCATGTTGAACTGCATTGGGAAGATTATAGAAACCATCCATCTTCCCCCCATCGACGGCATGCACGAGACCACCTGTGGTGTGATACAAATCTTGAGTCGGTTGAATCGGGGTGTCGCCCATGAGAACGCGCTTATTGCCTCGCCATGCATAGCGTGTTCCCGCGACGCCGGGCATACGTCCAAATAAGTTGTCGAACGTGTGGTTTTCCTTGATGAGTATCACCACGTGGCGTATCTTTCCGCACGCCGCGCCCGCACAGTGCGACTGATCGAGTCCCGCTGCCAGCTCAGGTTGTGGGTCACTTCGGAAGACCATGGCTCCTCCGGCTGTCCCCAGCAGCACTATGCACAGTATCAGGATTCTAGTCTTGGTAACCAGCACGCCCCCCTCAACAGGTTCTTCTCTTCAGCGCTTCCCACGTGGCAAGAGAACGTAAGGACCCTCGCGCCTGGATGCTAACAGTTTCCAAATTGGGCGGAGCGCACCGCAAACCTCGTGGTATAGTCGTGCGGTCCGTAACTAGGAGCAAGATCCTCGCTCTTCCTATTCGACATAATATTCTCTAGAGGTGGCGCGCGTGAGCAATCCGATCAAGTGGGGAATCCTTGGCACCGGCCACATCGTCGAGAGGTCGTTCCTTCCGGGCTTGCACGCAGCCGGCGACGGAGCTGCCTATATCGTCGGGGGGCGGGATGTCGACCGTAGCAAGTCGTATGCCACCAGGCACGCTATTGAGCGCGTAGCTGATGGCTACCAGGCTCTAATCGACGACGAGCATGTGGATGCAATCTACAATCCCCTCCCTAACAGCCTGCACGCCGAGTGGACCATCGCGGCGCTCAAGGCCGGGAAGGCCGTACTATGTGAAAAACCGCTTTGCGCGACGCTTGAGCAGACCAAAGCAGTTTTGGACGAAGCCCGGCACAGCCGCTTTCCGGTCTGGGAAGCCTTCGTCTTCCCGTTTCAGCGTCAGTTCGATCGAGTTCGTGAGCTTGTATCAAATGGTTCGGTTGGTCGTCTCGTGGAAGTGCAGTCGGCCTTCCACTTTCAGCTTCAGAACCGGGACAACATTCGGCTGTCACCTGAATTGGGAGGCGGCGCCCTCAACGACGTCGGATGCTATCCCGCCCATCTGGCCACCTTGCTACTCGGCTCTCCGGTGACAGGGTTCGGTTTCGCCCGGTGGGCGCCGGAAGGCGTCGACGAAGCGGCTCAGGGAGTAATCGAGTACGCGGACGGAAGCCGTCTTGCCCTGTCCTGTGGGATGGACTACTTCACCTCCTCTGCCGATACATTCAGTCGCCTTCTTGGCGAGCGGGGGGAGATACGCGTCTCTAACGCTTTTCATCCACGGCCCGGCGATTCTGTCCAGGTCCATGTCGACGGTGATATCCAAACGGAAAATCTAGCTGATGAGGAGCCGACATTCGCCGGCATCATCAGACATATTCACGCGGTCATAAGACAACAGGAAGAACCGCGGCACACCGCCCTGGATGATTCACTTCCTACTGCGGCCACTCTGGATTTGCTCCATCGCAGTTTCAAGTCTCAGCATCTCGAACGATCCGTGATCTGACGGGTCAGTGCTCCAGCGTCATCGATTGGAAACGATCCATCAGACGGCTCTGAGGCGTTCCCCCCGGTATATATGGATGCGCATGAATTCCCGGGGACACCACGCCGAATCGTCTCGCTTGCTCTAGCTGTTTCGAGCGCCACTTCCATTCGGTGTCTATGAGCAGTGTGGGATTGGCTGCCTCGATCGAGGCCGGATCCAGCGCCAAGTGCTCGCTCCAAAGATCAGCTCGTAGCGAACGTGCGATCTCCGGAGCGACGGCTTGGACCGCAATCTCTGTATCGGTCCCCAGCCCGCGTCGATTGAGATTAGCGGAGCCGATCAGCAGCCACTCGTCGTCAATGATCGCCACCTTCGCATGCACGTAGATCGGCAGGTAACGGTGCCCCGTCGTTCCCGCCGCCGGCCCTCCCGCGTATAGGCTGTACGCCTGAAACATCGTGTTGTCTGGGTCGGACGTCCGCAGCTTCCGGACGTGCTCGTCGTTGTCGTACCGGCCGCTGTAGGCCTTGGCCGGTAGCACGATCAGTACCCGAAACTCGTTGCCCCGGTGTCGATCCATGGCATCGCACAACGCGTCAAAAATCTCAGGCGCCCACAGGTACTGGTTCTCCAGATAAATGTACTTCTCGGCCCGCTCGATGGCCGTAAGCAGGGCGTGACGTATGCCGTACCTGCCCTCGGGAGCGAACTCCGGATAGAAGCCCCGTGGAACCGTGCGCACAATCTGAGCCGGGTGCGTAGTGCCTTCGGCAGGCTCGGGGTTCAATGGGTGAATGTTTTCGTTCGTGCATGCGTTCCACCGCTCACAGAAGTTGCTCTCGACGTCTCGAACGCATTCTCCTTCGATACGAACCTGGATATCGTGCCATCCTGGGCCGAAGCGGAGCGGGTGCCGGCGAGTATCCCAACGGTCACCCTGAAACGTGCTTAAATCTATCCCGCCGACGTAGGCGGAACGGCCATCGATGGTGACGGCTTTCTGATGATGGTCGTGACTGAACTTCGCCCGGTGATCCAGCACGTATCTCACTTTGGGCGCAATATCAACTAAGGTGCGGCGCGCCTCCTCTGCGGCATGGGTGTTCGGCTCGAACAAAGCCGGTGCTCCCGACCAAACCAGGACGTAAACATCGACCCTCCCCGAAACGTCGCGAAGCACTTCCGCCAGCACCGAATCGCGTTGCGCGCTTCCTCTCAAGAGCGCCATGAGTGGCGTCAGCGCCCAACCCGCGATCGTCACCCGTTGCTTCGCCTGTAGCAAGTCGTCGCACAAACGAGCAAAGTAGTTCGACCCATGCGGCAATGGCTCGAGATGGTTGTGGGCGTGCGGCGGGTAGTCTCGCCGATACCACCTCGAGTCATCACTCCATGGGGGGCCGAGAGGCTGAGCCTCCTCCTCGAGCTCGACTTGCTCGTCGGAGAGAGCCCGATGCTTTCGCCGATGAAGTGGACCCGCCAGCTGCCTGAGCGGGTGGAACGCGGCCGCGCTCAGCCTTCCGAGTGTTCCAGCCATCGATCAATGACCTCCAGAGGCATTCGGATCGATGCGGTAGTACATACTCCGTGCCAGCACACCTCGAGTTACTAGGTGAGGTGAAGGCGCGGCTAGTTACAGCCGGGCCGCTACTTGTCGTCCATCCATAGCTCGGCGCGCGGAATGTCGACAAGATCCCCGTCGGCTGGCTTGACCCTCAGGAGCTCCTCAACGTCGCTGAGCTTGTACAGACGTTGTCTCCGGATGCCCTGTCGGTAGCTGCTGAGCACGTTCCGGCTGACGTAGGCATACAGCGTGGCCGCCTTGACTCCCAGCATTTCACACGCCTCTTCCGACGTTAGGTAAACGTCTCCCTCAACCTCGAGCACTATGCCTCCACGGAATCAATGTCCATCAATGTTCATCAAGCTCTATTAGGATGATGCTAGTCTAGTGCGTACTACAGTCTATCCCGTAAGTGAGGATGTAAATGACGCAGGCAGTAGAGGCTAAGGGGCTCGAAGGCGTTATCGCCGTTTCCACGGCGGTAAGCCACGTTTATGGCGAGGAAGGACGTCTCGTGTACCGGGGCTATGACATACACGAGCTGGCGGGCAAAGCCTCATTCGAAGAGGTTGCATGCCTGCTCTGGGAAGGAGAGCTGCCTACCGCGAGTCGACTCTCTGAGTTGAAACATGAGCTGGGCTCACAGCGCAGCATCAGCAGCCAGGTCATGGCGGCGCTTCGAACGCTTCCGGCAGATGCTCTACCGATGGACGTCCTGCGGACGATCGTGTCGGTGGTGGGAACCCTCGAGAAAACGGCCGAGCAACAGAAGCCAGGCGTTGATCGCAGAACCGCCGCAGCTTTGACGGCATGCTTCCCCACGATCCTGGCGGCGTTTGACCGCGCGCGCCGTGGCCTCGAGCCCGTTCCGCCTCGAGAAGACCTGGGCCAGGCCGCCAATTACCTTTACATGCTCAAGGGCGACGTGCCCTCTGATGTCGATGCCCACGCCCTGGACACGTACTTCGTGCTGCTGGCCGACCATGGAATGAACGCCTCCACGTTCACCGGCCGTGTGATCGCGAGTACTCAGTCTGATATGGCGTCGGCAGTCGTGGGAGCTATAGGCGCCCTTAAGGGCCCCTTGCACGGCGGTGCTCCAGCTTTGGTCCTCGACATGCTCGACGCCATCGGGTCGCCTGAGAATGCCGAGAAGTGGATGCGAGATGCGATGGGCCGCGGCGAGCGCCTGATGGGATTCGGCCACAGAGTGTACAAAGCGGAGGACCCGCGCGCGGAGATCCTGCGAGGCCTCGCTTCGCAAATGGACAAGAGCGACCTGTTCGCTCTCGCCAGAAGCGCCGAACAGACCGGCCTCGCTTTGTTGGAGGAACAGAAGCCCGGCCGGCGCCTCTACACCAACGTGGAGTTCTACTCGGCGGTCGTGCTGAACGCCGTTGGCCTTCCGCGGGACCTGTTCACGGCCACCTTCGCCGCGAGCCGCTCTGCCGGCTGGACTGCTCATATCCTCGAACAATACGGCGACAATCGGCTGATCCGGCCGCAGTCGCAATATACCGGACCGCACAACAAGAAGCACGTCCCAATCGGCGAACGGAGCTAAGAAGCTTAACTACCGCTTGGACGTGCGGCGGTCCGAGGCCTCTTTTAACAGCTTTTGAATCTGGTCAGCCCCTATGACGAAGCTCTGCGGCTGCCACAGATACGCGTCATTGGTGCTCCGCAGGTCTAGAAATGAAACGGCCACCGCGTCGACCATCTCGACAACCGACACGGACCGGGCATTCCGGCTGTCCAGGTAGGACCCAAGAGCGCGAAAGAAGTCCTCATAGCCGCTTGGCAGCAACGTCGGTCTCCCCCCGCCGCCCTCACGCCGGCCGCGTTCCGCGTAGTTCTTGACGACTAGCTCCTGTATGTCCTCATCAGGAATTTCGATCGCAAGCACTTGACTCGGGTCCGCGGCCGAAAACGCGCGCAGTATGAACCCGTTTTGGACTTCAAACAGTGTTGCGGCCCTATACTTCTCGGCGTCGGCATAGCGCCCGATCGCCCGGAGCGCGTTTTGGTACGACCGATGGAGTACGTGCTCGGGAGTGGCCGGCTTTTTGCGCAAAACATCTAACATGACATGCTCCAGCAGCATGGTGCAAGACGCCAAACGGAAAACTATAGCCCATTTAGGGGAGCACCTAGCTAGCCCGCGTCTACTCCCATTCAATTGTGGCCGGCGGCTTGGAGGTGATGTCATAGACGACACGATTAACCTCCGCAATCTCGTTGACAACTCGGTTTGAGATTCGCGCCAGTAGATCGTGCGGTAGACGAGCCCAGTCCGCGGTCATTGCATCCTCGCTGGTTACTGCCCGCACTGCGACCACGTTGCTGTAGGTTCGGTTGTCTCCCATCACCCCGACGGTTTGTAGCGGCGTTAGCACCGCGAAACTCTGCCACAGCTGGTCGTAGTAGCTGGAGCGCCTGATCTCCTCGGCGACTATAGCGTCAGCGAGTCGCAAGACCCGGAGCCGTTCGGGCGTGACTTCACCTATTATTCGCACCGCCAGTCCTGGCCCTGGGAATGGTTGGCGGCGAATAACACGCTCGGGAAGGCCAAGCTCCAGCCCGACCTCGCGCACTTCGTCTTTGAAAAGGTAGCGCAGGGGCTCGACGAGCTTGAAGGTAAGGTCTGCAGGCAGGCCGCCCACGTTGTGGTGAGTTTTGATCTTGCTAGCCGTCGCCGACGTGTCGTGGCTTGTACTCTCGATGACATCCGGATAAAGGGTCCCCTGAGCCAGAAACTCGATCGTTCCCAGCTTTGACGCTTCTTCCGTGAATACGTTGATGAATTCCGCGCCGATGATCCGCCGTTTCTCTTCTGGATCGACAATACCCTCAAGGCGCCTGAGGAAGCGATCGGAAGCGTCAACATGAATGACTGACCCCGCCAGGACCTGCTCAAACATTGATCGCAGCTGTTGAGCCTCGTTTAACCGTAGGAGCCCGGTGTCGACAAAGACGCACGAGAGCTGCTGCCCAATCGCGCGCGCCAGCAGCACTGCCACTACGGTGCTGTCGACTCCGCCACTTAAGGCGCAGATCACTCGACCGCTGCCGACAGTCCGGCGGATGTCCTCGACTGCTTGGTCGATAAAATTCCGCGGGGTCCAGGTAGCGGGTGCGTGGCAGACCTCGGTCACGAAGTTCGCCAGTATCTGTCTTCCCAATGGCGTGTGGGCTACTTCCGGGTGGAATTGCAACCCGATGATCCCAGCGCCGTTGGCAATGGCAGCCAGCTCCGAATTTGTCGACCGCGCCAGCGCCCGGAACCCGATGGGCATGCGCGTTATTCGGTCACCATGACTCATCCATACAGGGAAGCTCTCCGGCAGACCGGAAAACACATCGTCGGGCTCGATAACCTGAAGCTGCGCAACGCCATACTCCCGTTGCTCCGCGGGCTCGACCGCTCCTCCATAGTGCTGTCCGATCAGCTGGAGCCCATAACAGATCCCCAGGACAGGGACTACGCCCGAAATGACCTGAGAGTCACACTGCGGTGCCTCCTCGTCATACACGCTGGCCGGCCCGCCCGACAGAACTATCCCTGATGGCTCATGGCCGGCTATCTGGTCCCACGGAGTGTCATGCGGCAGAATCTCGCAGTACACGTTGCACTCCCGAATACGGCGTGCAATCAGGCGGCTGTACTGAGAGCCGAAATCGAGAATGACAATCACAACCGGAATTGCGTACCTAATGGCGCAAGGCTGCCGGCTGACGTAATCGAGGAAAGGTTCAGGGGTTTGCGGCTTGACGCTCGGGAGTGGCCCGGTCGCCGGGAACTCGAGGTACCACGCTCTCTCTGCCGTGCTGCGCTATGAACTCCTCGGCGTCGATAACCATTCGCACCTCTCGGTAATAACCGACCCTTGGACGAAACCGACGGCGGGCGCCGATAGCGCGGAAGCCGACCTTCTCATAGCTCCTCAATGCTCTGGCATTGCTCTCATACGTGTTGAGGTGCACGCTCCCGAGACCAAGATCATTAAAGACGTGTCGTAGGAGGGTCACGATCGCGTCGGTGCCGAATCCATGACTCCAGAGCCTGCGCTCACCGATGTAGACGCCAAGCTCTGCCGAGCGATGCTTCCAGTCAATGGCGTAGCAGCTGACCATCCCGATGAGCTCTCTCTCGAACGTAAGGATCGCATAGCTCCGCCGCCGCCCATCCGAAGGCCAATCCTTTTCCGAGAGGGTGCGCTGAAACTCGGCGAAAGACCGAGCCGACGGAATACTGCCGCTCCAGTACTGCAGGTCGTCGTCCCGACTCCACTCGAAGCGCCGCTTTTGCTCGTCCAGCGAGAATCCCCGGTTTGCCGACCGGAGAAACGTTTGCCGTCCCCAAAGCAGTCCTTCCAAAATCAACCTACACTGGTTTCTGTTTCATTCTAGCCGGGTTCTGCCGGCCACTTAACCTGATAGATTGTCGCAGAAGGGACTCGAGGTGAAACTCGAGTCGGACTGACGGCGCCGCTAACCGAATGCGGCTCTAGACTAACCTGGGGATCTTGAATGAGTATGGTTCGCTGCTCTGCCTGCGGCTCCGAAAATCCGTCAGGCAGCCCATTCTGCCGAAAATGCGCCCGTAAACTGGACGCAGAAACCAGAAGCCAGGTTGAGCGTCAGCGGGCAACCGCCCTTGCTACACAAACAACCGGCATCAGATGGGTGTCGATCGCCGTGTCGGCGGTCCTGCTGTTGATAGCCGCGCTGATCATCTTTGTCGTGTTGGCGTTTGTGGTTCACTGAGCAGACGGCATGACTGACCGAATGCACACGACGCGGCTCCGCTAGTCGATCCGCGACAAGACATACGGCGCTATCTCGGGAAGCTCGTTAACAATCAGGTCCGGCTGCGGATCGTCTGGGCCAACCTCCTCGCTTCGAAACTCGCGCGTTAGGATTGCCCTCATGCCTGCCTGCTTAGCCCCTCCTACATCGTCCAGAACTCTGTCGCCGACGAATACCGCCTCGGAGGCTCTGACCTCGAGATCTCCCAGCACGCGCTCAAAAAGCGCTAGGTGGGGCTTCCGAATGCCAACCTCGGATGAAATGACCGAGGCGTCCACGTATTCGGCAATTCCGAGGTTCTCCCAATCCCGACGCATCATATACGGAAGCAGATGAGCATTCGAGATTATGCCGATTCTGACTCCAGAGGACTTGATTATTTTCAGCGTGTCGAGCGACGCCTGAGGGACGCGCAGATGGTGAGTGAGGGCCGTATGCTCCGTCTCGGCCACCCATCGGACAGTTTCCGGTCTGGGCACGAAACCGAGGCTGCTCAATGACTCCGTGAACAGCTCCAGGATATCCAGCTCGATCATTCGATCGGCCTCGTACGAATCCTCGACACGACGCGTTACCCTCCGGGCCACGAGGTTCACTAGCTCGGCTGCCTCCGGCAGCTCCGCCTTGGCTTCGCGCGTCAGAGCATCACGCATGTCGGCGTAGACCGGCTCGAGCGCGTCGTCCGGCACAGTGAAGTCGACCAGAGTATGGCCGTAGTCAAACAGAACGGCTCGAATTGACAATACGTCTCCTATCGTGCGAGTCGGGTGACCGCGGCAATGGTGGCCAGAGCCAGTGGCAGTATCGAAAACAAAGATAGGCTAAACACGGCCTGCAAGAAGAAGTGGCTCGTGGGAGACACGAGAGTTCCGGCTCCCATGGAGTTAAAGTCCGCTGCAAAAATGACTGCCCGTGCAGCAAAAAAGGCGATGACAATGCCTGCTCCGACACCGACCTGCAGCTGGCGGTTGACCCGCCGCTTCGCCGCACGACTGGCCATTTCGCCAATGAACAGCCCTAGAACGATGGCGAGGATCCAGGTGAAGAAGGGAATGTTGAGCACGATCAACCAGCCGAACAAGCTGAGGCCGAGAGCCACCAGCGATGCTTTGACCAGGCCCGTCGCCGCAACATCGTTCTGCGGCGCTGGTCTTAGGCGGGCACACTGCCGGCACCGCACTCCGACCGGTGTGAAGATCATGCACTTCGGACAGATGTACTCCCCACATTTCCCACAGGAAACGGCAGTCAAGACGCTCGAATGGTTCTTGCAGGCGTGCTGCTCGACGTCGCTTCCCTGCGTCTTCGACGGCGCTTACATGCTCTTCCGTCACGGGACTCCACTCATGCGAACGGCTTTTATCTGGTCGATGTCCCAATCGTTGTACAGCCGCGGAAGCATATCGTACGGAGTCCACTCTGCTTCCTGCCCGTACTTTCCCTGATACTCCTTCAACGTCTCGCCCACAAAATCAAACTTGATCTGACAGATGCGAATCCCCAGGGGAATGTGTATGGAGCACGTGGAGTGGTTGCTGATTTCCATGGTCCATCTCGAGATGTAACCGACGTCGCCGGCGCCGGCGCATTTGCAGACCGATAGGCTGGAGCGCCCGATGCTGCTGCGTGCGTGCATGGTAGTCGTAATGCCATTGCGTGCTCCGACGACCTCTTGCGTATGCGCGAGAATTGTCGTTCCCGGCTTGACCACTATTGCTTCCTCAGCTTGTTGCGGCTGTCCCCAAAATGCTCGGGCCTGTTCTTCGTTGGTAAAGTCGATGGTCTCCGAAAACTTGGTCGGCTGAAAGAACCATTTACCCAGACGGCAATCATACGAGTTGGTGCCCAGCTGTCGCTCATCGAACGGGTCGATCGTGATGTTTCCCATTTCGATCTCCTCGATAATCCGTTTGTCCGATAAGAGCAAGGTCTCCTCCCTTTAACCGGCGGACCGACCACACATCGACGCCGTTGTCAACATAACGCGACGAATTCTAGCGCAAGTCCTCGATTAGAATAGCGTGCGTGGGTTGGCATCTCGGGGCGGGGTTACGCATGCTCGTAGTAGCGGCGGTGCTGCGGCTTCGCGCTTTGACGTGCGAGAAATCCCGCCACCCGCTGTCCGCGCCCTGGAGGCAAAAATCGACCCCTTCCATCCCTTTCACGCTGAGATCAGAGCTTTTCTGGCGGGCCAAGGGGTGCCGGCTGAGCTGGTACAGCTGTCGATACCGCCGGATCCTGCCTTTGGCCACGCCGCCTCCAATGCCGCCTTTCTGCTGGCCAAGCAACGCCGGCAGCGCCCGCTGGACATCGCTAATGAGATCGCTGAGGCCTTCGATCCAACGACGCATCATTTCCTGACCGGAGTCGAGGCCGCCGGCGGCGGCTTCCTCAACTTCCATCTCAACCTCGACGCGTTCGTGCCTCACACCCTAAACGAGGTCGAGGACCTCGGTCCCATCTTCGGACGGGCCGAGGCCACGGAAATTCAAAACGTCCTGATTGAGCACACCTCGGTCAACCCCAACAAGGAGTGGCACGTAGGCCATCTCCGAAATGTCGTGTTGGGCGATGTGTTGGTTCGACTCGCTCGGCTCGCCGGACATCAAGTGGAAGTGCAGAACTACATCGACGACACGGGACGGCAGGCGGCAGAGGCCATCGCTGCGCTGCAGGTCTATGACGCACCACCTAGTGAGGGAGAAAAGTTCGATCAGTACGTCGGCCGCCTGTACGTAAGAATGAATGCCGAGCTGGCCGGCGGCGAAGCCGGTAAGCAGACCGCGAGTGATGCCGCCCAAAGAACTGCCGAGCTCCAGGAGCGCGTAGAGCAGGTGCTGCATTCACTCGAGGCGGGGAGCTACCGCTCGCTTGTCGAGGACATCGTGCGCGGCCAGCTCCAAACCGCCGCGAGAGTCGGCGCCGAGTACGATCTCTTGGTCTGGGAGAGTGACATCGTCCGCGCCCGACTCCTAACCGAGGCTCTCGAGTTGCTCGAGAAGTCGCCGCGCGTGTTTATCCCAGACGACGGCGAGTACAAAAACGCCATGGTGATCGCTCTCGACGGTCATACGTCGTCTCGAGGGGAGAAAAATGCGGCGGGAGAGCCCGAACCTCTCCTGCGTGTTCTGGTCAGATCCAATGGACTGCCGACCTACACCGGCAAAGACATCGCCTACATGATGTGGAAGTTTGGATTGCTGTCGGGACGGCTGGCCGTCTGTGATTGGTCCCGGAATTCGGGTGAGTCTGCTCTAGCAACGACCTGTCCCGACGGATCCCCCTTCCACCCCTCGGAGCCCGATCGTGTGATCAACGTGGTTGCAGAGCACCAAGCTCTGCCACAGCAGACGGTCATCGAAGCCCTTGCGGCTGCCGGATACGAGGAACAGGCCCGGAAAGCGCACCATCTTTCGTACGGAATGGTGAGCCAGAAAGAGGGGCGGATTAGTGGGCGCAAAGGCTCCGGTATGTCGGCAGACGATGCGCTTAACGAGGCTAATGCCGTCGCTCGTAGCCGAATCAGGGAAAAGAGATCGGACATAGAGCCTGATGAAGAGTCCTCGATCGCCGAGGCGATCGCCGTAGGCGCCGTTCGGTACCTGATGGTGCAGCACGGGGCCGTCAAACCGATCGTGTTTGACATGCGGGATGTTGTGAGCTTCGAGGGCAACACTGGCCTGTATCTGCAGTACGCTCTTGTACGCATCCGTGCCGTCCTTCGCCGGGCAGCCCATGACTTCGGAATTTCTGACTCCGACTATCTACTGGGTGATTCCTCACTGTTGACAAGTGAGGCGGAACGACGCTTGGTCCTGAAGCTCGGCAGGTTTCCCGCAGCAGTCGAAGACGCGTTTCGGACGCTGGCGGCGAATTTGATTGCGGAGTACGCCAACTCACTCGCGAGCGAATTTAGTCAGTTCTACCGAGATTGCCCTGTCCTGCCTTCAGAACCTGATGTCCGTCTCGCCAGACTTCGTCTTGTCGCTGCAACCGAAACGGTGTTGACCAACGCCATGAATGTGCTTGGAATCCCGGTGGTGGACAGGCTGTGAAGGGCCGAAGCTTGGTCTACTACGTCCGCCTGCCGCACCGCCCTCCGTCAAGACCTGGAGCGCCTGCTCAGCCGCCTACGATGCCCACTCCCGCCAGCACCAACCCTACAACGATCATGATTCCGGCAACACGAGGCAGCCGGGTCGACGTCCCGCCGGCCGCCAGCAAGAGCACTCCGCCCACAACGAGCGCTACGCCGCCCACAACGAACGCAATTCGTCGTACCGGACTTCTGGGTGGTGCAGGAGGACGTCGCGCCCGCTCCCGCTCCCGCCGCCTACGAGCCCTCCTTCTTCCCATGACGCCCACTCCTCAAAGTCGATCGGTTCTCGAACGCTCGTGATTGCGCCGACAGTTTCCGCCCCTCCTTCTTACCCCATCACCTGCATCGTGTCCACGGTCTCGGCCGGGTCTCTCGAGAGCGGTCGCGTAACGACCGCGGATGTTCCGTTGCGTCCCGCTTCATCGAGTGCTGGGAGTCCGACAAGACACGCCACGAGTTGCATCACATGGAGTCTATAGACCTCATTGAGATGATTGACGCTAGGAATCCAGAGAACTGCTTTGCCTGCGGGCCAAAGAACGAGCACGGTCTTCACCTCCACTTTTCGGAAACAAGCGATGGAGCGCTCGCCCGGTTTGTTCCTTCCATCGATCATGAGGGATGGCCGGGAGTAGTCCACGGAGGAATCCTCCTCACAGTGCTGGACGAAGCAATGGCCTACGCGCTGTTTTATCGTCGAATACCCGCATTTACCGCGCGCCTCGAAACCCGATTCCGCCGAACAGCAGCGCCTGGCATGACTCTGATCGTGACATCGGAGATCACAGCCGAGCGCTTAGGAGTCGTGGATGCTCGTAGCGCGATCGCGTTGGAGGACGGGACCGAGATCGCTTCGGCGACGGGGAGATTCGTGCCCCTAACAAGGTCTCCGTAGACAGAACCGTTGCGTGAATCAGCGTCAGCGATCCAGGACCTCCTCCACGACCTCAATGAACAGCAACGCCGAGCTGTCACATTTCAGGGAGGGCCGCTCCTGATCGTGGCAGGCGCCGGAACCGGCAAAACACGAGTCATTGTGCATCGCATAGCATACCTGATAGCCACGGGCCACGTGAACCCGGAGCGATTGGTCGCTGTCACCTTCACGAATCGTGCGGCGGAAGAGCTGCGCAGTCGGGTCTCAGATCTCGTTGGCCCGTCGGCCGCTGCCATCAATGTCGGCACGTTTCACTGGCTGGGCCACCGGTTTTTACGGCGCTATGGTGCGCTTGCGGAGTTCGGGTCCGGCTTCAAGCTCCTGTCTCCACGCGAATCATCTCTGGTGCTGCGCAACCTCGCCCGTTCCCTCGATCTAGGCCCGGTCCCGCCGCCCCCTATCGAACTTCGTGAAGCGGTTAGCGCGTATCGCAATGCCGGCCGGACGCGTAACTTTGGAAACGTGTCCGTCGCCGACATTGCTCGAGCATACGAACGCCGAGTTCACGCACAAGGAGCTCTGGATCTTGACGACCTTGTGCTTCAGCCGGTGAGAATATTGGCGGAGAACGCCGAGCTGCGAGCACGCATTCATCGGCGTTTCGAACACGTGTTGGTCGACGAGTATCAGGACGTCAACCTCCCTCAAAGGGACCTGGTACAGCTGATTGGCGGTCAGACCGGGCGCGTTACCGCTGTGGGCGATGAAGACCAGTCTATATACACCTGGCGTCAAGCTGACGCCTCGGTCATGCTGCACTTCGAAGAACACTTCCCGGAAGCCACCACTCTTCGGCTAGAGCAAAATTATCGGTCGACCAAACGCATTCTGCGAGCCTCTAATGCCCTTGTTCTCAACAACCGGATGAGGCTGGGGAAGAAACTATTCACAGAGGGCGACAGCGGCAAATTGCCCGTCGTGTTCGCGGCCGGAGATGAATCCGAGGAAGCAAACTTCGTCGCCGATTCGATTGTCGATCTGACACGGCAGGGAGTGCCCGCGAGTGACATAGGCATTCTTTACCGGATGAATGCTCAGTCTCGAGTCCTCGAGGAGGCGCTGGTGCGTCGCGCCGTTCCGTACTCGATTCGAGGCGGTCGCCGCTTCTATGACCGGCCGGAAGTAGCCCGCATCATCGACGGCTTGCGACTGATCGCCGAGCCGGAAGATCCTGCGGCTTGGAAGCGGTTCCTACCGTCACTGCCTGGGATCGCCGAACGGCGCGCGGCGTCCATTGTCGAGGGAGCGACACAGGACAACGTCTTCGCGTGGACGCGACTGGCCACCGTCTCCGAGCGCTCCTCCGCTCAGGCCACCGCATCGGTCGAGAGAGTCGTCGCCGGAATCCCGAGTATGGCGACCGCACCCGACATCGTCTCACAGGTGCGCTGGCTGGCCCAGCTCTTCGACGAACTTGGCGGCACCAACCACGTCACCACGTTGGATGCCGATGCCGAGGCCGCGAACGTCGAGGAGTTTGTCTCCGTGGCGGCAGAGTTTAGCGACGACCACAGAGGGAATCTCGCCGATTTCCTGGACCGGCTCTCCCTCAGGGAGCCCGGCGAGGCTGGCTCCGGAGTCCAGCTCATGACACTTCACGCGGCGAAAGGCCTCGAATTCGACTGTGCGTTTATCACCGGGGTAGAGGAGGGACTTATACCGCATTCCCGCGCCGCCGCCTCTTCTACCGAGGGGCTTGAAGAGGAGCGCCGCCTGCTGTACGTTGGCATGACACGCGCTCGTCGCGCCCTCTTCCTCAGCTACAGCCATGCACGCATGGTCGGAGGACGGCACGGACCCACTGGACCATCTAGATTCCTGCAGGAGATCCCTCGCCAGTTGGTTGAAGTCTCCCAAAGCCCGAAGCAAGGTCAACGAATGAGGCTTCACCGGGTCAGTGTGGGAGAACATGTGCGACACCAGCGGTGGGGAAAGGGAACGGTCGAGCGGGTTCACGGAAAGGGCCACGGTACAATGGTATTGATAGCTTTTGAGGACGGGACGCGGCAAACGGTCCAACTCTGCCACGCACCGCTTCAACGTGTCTCCAAAGGAGCCCCCTAGCCCATGTCTCTACTCACGCACCGGTTCGGTCGCCTTGTACCGGCGGTGATCACCTATGTTCTCGTTATCCTCGCGCTCGCCCTTGGGTTGCTGTGGATGATTCCGGCCAATCCGGGCTACTATATGATCTTTCCAGGCCAGGCACAGCGTGTGGCCCCGATGATCACGGTGCCCGGCCACCACTACACTCACGTGCCGGGAGGGGTGTACGACACGTATGTGAATGAGTTCCGCGCAACGCGCCTACTCTACGTACTGTTTGGACTCGTCCGCAGTGACGTCACGGTCGAGCCCGCATCGCAAGTGAGTAGTGGCTGTCCTGACGCTCAATACCAGCAAGAGCTGATGGGAATGATGACCGATAGCAAGTTCCAGGCAGAAGCTGCCGCGCTTCAGGTCCTCGGATACCCCATCAAAACCGATACTCGCGGCCCCCAGATAACTCAAATCGCCTGCGGGGTGCCTGCGGCTTCTGTGCTGCAGCCGGGGGATCAAGTCATCGCGGTCGACGGCGTGCCTATCCGGGCTATCAAGTTCAAGCCCCCGTCCGGGGAGTTATGCCACGAATGTGATGCGCTCAAGTCGATGATCATCAAGCACAAGCCCGGAGACATCGTTCACCTCGCGATCCTCCGAAATGGAGTAGTCAAGCACGTCGCCGTCCGCACAGTTCACGGCCAGAACGGCACTATAGTGAGCAAGGGAGGCCAGGCCATGATCGGCATCAGTATGGTCATGCCCTTGAGCTTTCCCTTTCATGTGCACATTAACTCGGGATCGGTCGGGGGACCATCGGCGGGTTTGGCATTCGCCATAGGAATAGTCCAGCAATTGAGCGGTAAGGACCTGACCGGCGGCAACCGCGTAGCGGTAACCGGCACCATCAACTTTGCGCCCGTTGCCCAGGGTAAGAAGGGGCACTACGCATATCAGGGCGTGGTTGGAGCCATTGGGGGTGCCCGTCAAAAAGCCTTGGCCGCGCAGTCGGCCGGTGCCAAATACTTTATCGTTCCCTATGACAACTACGCCGAGGCTCTCTCAGCCCACGCCCACCTCAAAGTCATTCCAGTAGGAACGCTCAAGCAAGCCCTGCACGTGTTGGAGTCCCTGCCGAAGGCCAAGCATCTCACAACTAGCTCCAGCACTGGCTAAGTCTCACGCGTCGGAGGCGCTTATCTTCTGGCGGTTGCCGGTCTGCCCTTCGCCTTTTCCTCTGCCTTCTTCCGCGCTTTTCGATGTTTCTCGATCGCGACCCGCTTCCTCTTGTTCATACGCTGCTGAAACCTCACCGTTAATTTGGATTGTCCGGGCGCACTATAACTGCCCTCGTCGAGCAATGTGCCTTACACTCTACGCCAAACCACCGATAGGACGAGCGGCGGGACGGCCGTGCATCTGGAGTCGAGCTTCGCCGCTCGGTGCCCCTAACGTGGCCGTGGTTCGAAACGCCATATGAACAGATCCGTTGTTCTTTTTGGCTCAGGGCTGACAGCCGGACTCCTTATGTGGCTGGCAGCTTCCTTTGGCACGGCCAATCTTCATGCTTCGGAAAGATCCGCCGCGCAGGTTATCTTGATCTCCTGGGCAGTTTTGTGCGGATTGGCGGCCGGCCTGCTCGTCAGTCGTCGGCGCGGTCGGTCGGATGAGGTCCTTTTCAGCGTCACGGCGGGGGCGCTGGCCGGAGCAATGTGTGGGGGAGCGTATGCCCTCGTGCTAGGACTAACCTACGTGGCCACGTATGGCGGCACTCCGGTTGACTTCTCAGATGCCGTCCTTCTCGTTATTTCGTATCCCGTGTTTGCAGCTCTTGGAGCGTTGTTGGGAAGTGTCCCGGGCGCGCTCTTGGGGCTGTGTGGCGGATTGCTTCTCCGGCGCGAGCCCGCCGCCGTCCGCTACCGCTAATCACTCTCAGTGGCTACCGGGATGTTCGCGCTCTCTCGGCGCAGCCAGCGCTGACCCTGGGGCGTGTCCCGCACCTCAATCCCCATCTCCGCTAGTCGATCTCGCAGCTTATCTGAGCGACTCCACTCGCGCGCCTCGCGCACGACGGCCCGTTCGTTAATCAAGGAGCGCTCATCTTCGGTCAGCTCTGTCCGGAGCCTGGCAGCCCGCTCGATGTCCAAGCCGAGGATCGAATCCATGTCCATGAGCGCCAGCCACTTCCCTCTCGGATTGGCCGAGCTTGCAAGCAAGTTGTGCATGGTGGCCACCGCCCGAGGCATTCCCAGATCATCGTTGATCGCGCCTCGAAACTCATCAAGGTAAGCTTCGTGTCCCTCGGCGCCCTCCGATGTCGAGGCGGACTGAAGTACTTCCGCCGCTTGGTCCCATACGTTGTCCAGCGCGGTCTGCGCCGCTTCTAGTGCCTCCCAGCTGACACTGAGCTTTCGACGGTAGTGAGCTTGGAACAGAAAATAGCGAAAAGCCAGAGGATGGATTCCACGCCCGACGAGGTCCGGAACCGTCGCAAAGTTACCAAGGGACTTGGACATCTTTTCCTCGTCCATCAGTAAATATTCCGTGTGCACCCAGTACCGAACGAACTCCCGACCGTTCACCGCCTCACTTTGAGCCCGCTCGTCTTCGTGGTGCGGAAAGAGATTGTCGATTCCCCCCGTGTGAATATCGATGGTTGGACCGAGAAGACTTGCCGCCATTGCCGAGCATTCGATATGCCAGCCCGGGAAACCACAGCCCCAGGGACTATCCCATTTCATGAAGCGGTAAGGGTCGGCTGCCTTCCAGAGCGCAAAGTCCTCCACGTGCCGCTTGTCCGGTTCGATCGCCACTCGCTGCCCTGCCACGAGATCCTCGATCCTGTTTCCGGACAGACGGCCATAGGAGGGGAAGCGTGTGACGTCGAAGTACACGTTGCCGTCAGTGCTGTAAGCGTACTCCGAGTCGACTAGCCGTTTCGTCATCTCGATCATTTGAGGAATGTACTGCGTCGCGCGAGGTCTGAACTCAGGCTCTAGCAGGTTCAAGCTGTTCTCGTCCTCGAGGTACTTCGCCGTGAAGAAATCGACGACTTCAGCCGGGGTCTTACCGGCTTCGCGTGCTGCCATTTCAACTCGATCGGTTCCGGCTGCGGCTCCCTCGTCTCTGAGATGGCCCACGTCCGTAACGTTCTTGGCATGGATCACCTTGAAGCCGTTGTACTCGAGCACCCGGCGGAGGACGTCCGCTGTTACGAACGAGCGCATATTGCCTATGTGCGCGAAGTGATACACGGTGGGCCCGCATGTGTACATCAGCACCTGCGGAGGGTCCGAGGGCTCAAATATTTCAACACTTCGGCTTAACGTGTTGTACAGTCGAAGGGGTAGATGACTGGGGCGAATAGCGTCTTCGGTCATGCAGTAATTGTACTAGCCGGCCGGGGCTTGTACTCCAGACGCCTCGGCAATCTGACCATCAGAGGGTAGTGTGCGAGAGGCTGGCGACGCGGCGGTGGGAGCGAGCTTTCTCGATCTCCACCCCGAGGCCGATTCGCTGTACCAGGCATATGACCCTAGGCGGTTTGCCGCGCTCATCTTGGTCGGCGCGATCTCCCTCGCGGTCTGGTTTGCTGTTGTGGTCAGTCTAGCCCCGGCGCGCCTGCTGACGTATATCGCGTTCTTTGCACCCCTCGCCGTTGCGATCACGTGCCTATGTGCTGCCGGGATATACCGACTGGTGGGCGGAGATGGCCACCCTCGACTACGTCTGCTGGGGTCCTCAATGCGGCGCGGGTTTTTGCTCTCCTGCGCTGTAGTCGCGAATATGGGATTCGTGGCGGCCAAACGCTGGAGCCCCCTGCTCTTCCTGCTCATTCTCGGAATCTGCCTCGCCGTAGAGCTCGTTACATGGAGCCGCCACCACCTGTGGCAAGTCTCCTAGCCCGTTTACATTCATACAGCGTTCACTCGCCCGACGAACCTTCGGATCGGGCAAATCGAGGAGAGAGGAGGGTGTTGATTTGAAGCTGCAAGAGTATATGGCGAAGCGCTTGCTTCGGGAGTCGGGAGTGCCCGTACCGGAGGGAGAGGTCGCGGACACGCCTACTCTCGTCCGCCAGATCGCGGAGCGTCTAGGTTGCCCTGTGGCCGTGAAAGCACAAGTGCTCGTCGGCGGTCGTGGCAAGGCCGGCGGAATCAAGGTTGCTCGCACGCCCGATGATGCTGAAGCAGTTGCGAGCCAGATTCTCGGAATGGACATCAAAGGCTTAACCGTCAAAAAGGTCCTAGTCGAGAAAGGCATCGATATAGCGTCAGAGTACTACGCTGCCGTGACGGTGAATCGAGCCTCGCGCTCGATGGCCCTGATGCTGAGCTCGATGGGCGGCGTCGATATAGAAGAGGTCGCCCGCGATCATCCCGCTGCAATCGTTAAAGTAGCGGTCGACCCAGCCTACGGACTGCTGCCTTTCCAGGTGACCGCTGCGATGTATGCCGCGGGATTCGAAGGGCCCTTGCGTGAGCTGGGGCACATCATCACCGGGCTTGGCACGGTCGCCCGCGTCAACGATGCCATGCTCGCCGAAGTGAATCCGCTCGTGGTCACGTCTGACGGTCGCGCCGTCGCCGCGGATGCAAAGGTCGAGATCGACGACAGCTCGCTCTACCGTCATCCCGATCTGACCCCGTACAAAGAAGAGACCGCGGACGATCCAATTGAGCTTTACGCCAGCCTCGAGGGTCTTCCCTATGTCAAGCTTGACGGCAACATCGGCATCATCGGCAACGGCGCCGGCCTGGTAATGATGACTCTCGACATAGTTCGGCAGGTGGGCGGAGCTCCCGCCAACTTCTGCGACATTGGCGGCGGGGCTAGGGCCGAGGTTGTGAAGAAGGCCATTGAAATTGTGCTTATGGATGACAAAGTCGACGGAATAGTGATGAACATCTTTGGTGGCATAACTCGCGGAGACGAGGTCGCTCGCGGACTGCTGGAAGCAGCATCATCTCTTGACCTCAAGGTTCCCGTTTCAATTCGGCTTTCCGGAACGCGCGCCGAAGAGGGCCGCGCTCTTCTTGAGGGCAGTCCCTTCTCACCGGCTCCCGACGTGGCAACCGCCGCCCGTACCGTCATGTCGGCTATCAGTGCAAATACTCCTGCGAGCGTCTCATGAGCATCTTGATCAACCGACAGACCCGCTTGCTCGTCCAGGGGATTACGGGGCGCGAGGGCGCGTTCCACACGGGTCAGATGCAGGAGTTCGGCACCAAGGTCGTCGGAGGAGTCACCCCGGGCAAAGGCGGAACCGAATCGTCCGGGGTGCCTGTTTTCAACTACGTCCGCGAGGCAGTCGATCAAGTGGGAGCGAATGCGTCCATCATTTTTGTGCCGGGCCGGTTCGCTGCCGACGCCATCATGGAAGCTGCGGACGCCGGCATCCAGCTGGTCGTCGCTATCAGCGAGTGGATCCCGGTTCAGGATGCCATTCGCGCGCTGGAATATGCCCGCCAGAGAGGTACTCGCGTCATCGGCCCGAACTGCCCTGGGCTCACCAGCTCCGGTCAGGCTAAAGTGGGAATCATGCCGAACTACTTGTTCAAGGATGGACGCGTCGGCGTGGTATCACGCAGCGGCACCCTTACCTACGAGATGGTTGACGAGTTGAGTCGGCGGGACATCGGTCAGTCAACAGTGGTAGGCATTGGGGGCGATCCGGTCATCGGGACGACGTTCGTCGAGACTGTGAAGCTTTTCGACGAGGATCCCGATACAGACCTCATCGTTCTCATCGGCGAAATCGGAGGCACTGACGAAGAAGTTGCGGCCGCGTACATCGGAGGCAGGAAGGGGAAGCCTGTTTTGGGCTTCATATCCGGGCGCACCGCCCCTCCGGGAAAGCGGATGGGACACGCCGGCGCGATCATAACTGGAGGGGAGGGTGGCCCCCAACACAAGGTTGACGCGCTGAATGCCGCCGGCGTCACCGTATTCGACACCCTGAGCCAGGTCGCAGAACGGGCAGCAGAGCTTAACTCGCCGAAGGTTCACGTGTGACCCATGGGGATCCCACAAATCTGAGGAACCCTAGCTCTCCAGCAGATGTGACGAAGGTCTATTACGAGCCGGGCGACGGCTCCGAGAAGCAGCCGCCCGGCTCATTCCCGTACACGCGAGGGCTGTATCCCGACATGTACGGCCATCGGCTATGGACGATGCGCCAGTATTCTGGATACGCGACTGCGGCGCAAACCAACCAGCGCTTTCGCTACCTTCTGTCCCAAGGCCAGACCGGCTTGAGCACCGCCTTCGATCTTCCCACTCAAATGGGCTTTGATTCCGACAGTCCCAGGGCGCTAGGTGAAGTGGGTAGAGTAGGTGTAGCCGTGGACTCGCTGGCCGATATGGAAGAGCTCTTTGAAGGTATCGCTCTGGGCACGGTCAGCACTTCCATGACCATCAACTCGACCGCCGCTTGTCTGCTCCTGATGTACCAAATCGTGGCTGAGAATCACGGGATCCCCTCGAGTGCCTTGAACGGAACGGTCCAGAACGATGTCCTGAAGGAGTACGCTGCCAGGGGGACCTACATCTACCCGCCCCAGCACTCGATGCGGCTTGTGACTGACCTTATGGCCTATGCCCAGGCGGAGATGCCTTTGTGGAACACGATCTCCATCAGCGGGTACCACATCCGTGAAGCCGGCTCTAGTGCCGTCCAGGAAGTCGGCTTTACGCTCTCCAATGCCATCGCCTACGTGCAGGCCGCTCTCGATGCGGGTCTCGACGTCGACGACTTTGCTCCGCGGCTCTCTTTCTTCTTCAATGTCCACAATGACGTGCTCGAGGAGATCGCGAAGTTCCGAGCCGCTCGACAGCTCTGGTCCACGATCATGCGGGATCGGTTCGGTGCGATGAATGAGCGGTCCCGTATGCTGCGTTTTCACGCTCAGACTGCCGGCTCCACGTTGACGGCTCAGCAGCCGCTGAACAACGTCGTCCGGGTCTCCCTTCAGGCGCTCGCCGCCGTACTGGGAGGCGCTCAGAGCCTCCACACCAACGGCTACGACGAGGCGCTGGCACTCCCCACGGAGGACGCTGCCACTCTCGCGCTCCGCACTCAGCAGATCATCGCGCACGAGTCAGGCGTCACACGTGCCTCCGATCCGTTGGGTGGGTCATACATGCTCGAGCATCTGACTGACGATCTTGCATCTAGCGCTCAGAAGCTCATCGACGAGGTCGACCGGCGTGGCGGTTCTGTCGCTGTAATCCAGGATGGCTGGATGCAGGGTGAGATCGAGGACGCGGCGTATCGCTGGCAGCAGAGCGTCGACCAGGGAGGCGTCGTGGTCGTCGGGATGAATCGTTTCGTTCAGGATTCGAGCGAACGGATCGACATTCTCGAAGCCGATCCCGCGGTGGAGGCGAATCAAGTGGAACGCCTTCAATCGGTACGAAGGCAGCGCGATGGTGCAGCCGTGGAGTCTGCCTTAGAAGCGCTGCGGACGGCGGCGAAGGGCTCGACGAACCTGCTGTATCCCATGAAGAGCGCTCTTGCCGCCTATGCCACGATCGGTGAGGTCTCGGATGCTCTCAGGAGTATTTTTGGCGAGTATCATCCTAGCTATTGAAGAGCCGCGCTGCCTCCGCAAATCTCCAGTGAGAGCTGCCGGTGGCTGAATCACGTCGTAGCCACGATCCAGTCGCCCACCTTCGAGATCTCGAACGGCAAGCACAGGAGCCTGCGGGAAAGGAGGCAGCAGAAAGACAACACGCTCGCGGCAAGCTGCTCGCCCGAGAGCGCCTTGACCTTCTTCTCGACCCAGGAAGCTTTGTAGAGCTCGACAAGTTCGCGGTTCACAGATCGATGGACTTCGACATGGCTGACCGCAAATACCTTGGGGATGCGGTCATAACGGGGTATGGAACCGTAGACGGTCGGAAGGTTTGCGTCTTCTCGCAGGACTTCACGGTGTTTGGGGGGTCGCTCGGCGAGGTATTCGCCGAGAAAATAGTCAAGGTGATGGATCTTGCCGTGCGAATGGGGTGTCCGATCATAGGTATCAATGATTCGGGCGGTGCTCGCATCCAAGAGGGCGTTGTAAGCCTTGGAGGATATGCGGAGATCTTTTTCCGCAACGTTATGGCATCCGGTGTAGTCCCGCAGCTCTCGGTCGTCGCCGGACCTTGCGCGGGCGGAGCAGTGTATTCACCTGCCATCACGGACTTCATTTTCATGGCAGAGCACATCTCGTACATGTTCATCACCGGCCCGGACGTTGTCAAGGCCGTAACGGGAGAGGACGTGACCTTTGATGAGCTTGGCGGCGCCCGAACCCATGCCGAGCTGAGCGGCGTGGCTCACTTCTCGGCACCCTCTGAGGAAATGGTCTTTGACCAAGTCCGAGCCGTTCTGTCATACCTTCCTCCGAACAATCTCGATGATCCACCCTACACACCGCCCTCTGACCCCACCGACCGAGTGTGTCATGAGTTAGTCGACATAATTCCGGATGCCCCAAACAAACCGTACGACATGAAAGCGGTGATACGGGCGATTGTCGACGATGCCGAGTTCTTGGAAGTGCAGGAGAGATACGCGACCAACATCGTGGTCGGATTCGCCCGGCTGGGCGGTTTTTCTGTTGGCATTGTAGCCAATCAGCCTCGTCACATGGCAGGCGTCCTGGATATTGGCGCTTCGGAAAAGGCGGCCCGTTTCGTGCGCATGTGCGATTGTTTCAATGTCCCCTTGGTGACCCTCGTGGACGTTCCTGGATTTCTCCCCGGCACCCAGCAGGAGTATGGCGGCATAATCCGTCATGGAGCGAAACTTCTATTCGCCTTCGCTGAGGCAACAGTTCCCAAGCTCACCCTGATCACTCGAAAAGCCTACGGGGGAGCGTATGATGTGATGTCCTCCAAGCACATACGCGCCGACTTCAACTTCGCCTGGCCCACCGCCGAGATCGCGGTAATGGGTCCCGACGCCGCGGTGAAGATCATTTTTCGTCGCGAGCTGGAGGCAGCGGCAGACAGGTCTGGCCGCCAGCGTGAGCTCGAGCAGCTCTACCGCGAGCGCTTCGCCAATCCATATATGGCCGCCGAGCGTGGCTACGTCGATGAGATAATCGAGCCCGAGACGACGAGATACATGCTGTTTCGGGCCCTGGAGATGAGTCTGACCAAGCGATCCTCGCTGCCACCGAAAAAACATGGCAATATACCTCTTTAAAGGGGAACCTACCGAGACCGAGGCGGCGGCGATCGTCGCCGCTCTAGCCGCGGTCGACTACGAAACCGAAGATCGCTTCAGTTCCTCAGAAGCGCAGCGCTTGGGTCGAATCGGCCCGCCGTCAAGGCGTCGAAACATATCCACGCTTTCGTTCGTCGCGGTGGTCAACGTTGTCGTTATACTGATTGCGTGAACGCGCTGTTCGGGTCGTCGTTCGCGCGAAGTGTTCTCCTTTAGCGCAGCGGACTTGGCGGTGTTCGATCAAACAATCGCTCCCCAGAGAGTGCCGTAAGGAGAATGTCGTTGTCTACCGGAACTATTAAGAAGCTTGTTCGTGATCGTGGATTTGGATTTATCGAAGAGCCGAGTGGCCAGGATATCTTCTTTCATGCCTCGGGCGTCCAGGGCGTGCCGTTCGATGAGCTCGAAGAGGGTGAGACGGTCGAGTACGAGGCGGAGTCGGATACCAAGGGCCGCGGTCAGCGAGCCGTGAACGTGCGTCTGGGCAGCACCGCCCTGTAGGAGACACGCGCCGCGGCGACCGACATCCTGGGTGAGGCGAGAATGGACTCTGGAATCTTCTCCGGTCCACAGTTGCTTAGCCTCTCGAGGATATTGGCTGCAATCCCGGTCGCCGCGCTCATCCTTTCGGGAGACTCTACCGGGTACCTAGCCGCGGCTGTCCTGTTTGCGGCAGTGTCCCTCACCGACTTGCTGGACGGCCCGCTCGCTCGTCGGGGACGGTCAGTTGGACCGCTTGGTATTTACCTCGACACCACCGCCGACAAAGTGCTTGTGAGCGTGGTGTTGGTAGCCCTTGTGGCTCAACACCTCGTCGATGCGTGGATGGCGATGGTCATAGTCGGACGCGAGTTCGTCGTGTCAGGTCTCAGAACGTTGGCCGGTGCTCAGGGCTTCGTGATCTCCGCTAACTTTGCGGGAAAGATCAAGACAACGGTAACTATGATCGCAATAACCCTCGTGCTCCTGTGGGCTAATGCAAGAACCGGGGGAGCAATCTCCGGTCTCGACCGGGGCGGCTGGATGCAGCCATTCACCTGGTCGGCGATGTTGCTGGCTACTATTCTGACGCTCTACTCCGGGATTAAGTACATCGTGGATGGTCGGTCACTCCTGTTGGTGGCCCGGCGCACGGGACAAAGTGCGGCCAGGCACCAACATGACAAGTCGTCCGGAACGAGCGGCTACGACACTCGTCGGTAGGCATGGAACAAACCTTAGCCGCAGTCGCCGTTGTTGTGCTTGCCTATTTGATGGGCTCTATTCCATCCGGGCTCCTGGTTGGGCGAGCCTTCACTGGGAAGGACGTCAGAGACGTCGGTAGCGGGAACATCGGCGCTGCCAACGTATCCCGACTCGGCGGATTCCGGTTGGCGGCGTTCGTGTTGGTGCTTGACCTGCTGAAGGGCGTGATTCCCGTCGTCATCGGGCGCCTGATCGGACTGTCGAGCATCGAGCTGTGCGCTGTGGCCGCGGCCGCGGTCCTGGGCCATGACTTTTCTCTCTTTCTTAAATTCAAAGGTGGGAAGGGGGTTGCTACGACGCTTGGCGTGGTGCTGGCGCTCTCTCCAGTAGTCGCCGTAGTCGCTGCGCTGGTTTGGTTGTTGGTTCTCGGTATCTCGAAGTACTCTTCCCTGGCATCTCTCGTGGCTCTGTTTGCCCTCCCCGTGATCGTTGCCGCTGCCGACCAACCGGCCCAGTATGTCCCGTTGACCCTGGGACTTGCGCTGCTGGCGCTCTACACTCATCGAGACAACGTGAACAGGTTGAATCAAGGTAAGGAGTCGCGGCTCGTCAGTCGGCGCCTTGGCTAGTCGACCCCGAATCGCCGTGTTGGGCGCCGGCGCCGTTGGGGCATACCTCGGAGGACTGCTCTCAATGTCCGGCCTCGACGTCAGCCTCATTGGGCGCCCCCGCGTGCTTGACGCCATTACCGCGGGCGGCCTGCGCATCGAATTCCCGTCCAAGGGGGTGCGCGTCGCGCATCCCAGTGTTCTGAACAGCCCGCCGGCAAATATCGCCTTCGACGCTGTGTTTGTCACAGTACGCGCGTTTGACATTTCTAGTGTCGTCCCTGTGATCGAAACCCTGAGCGGCGGCCGGGGCTTGATCTTCGCCTTCCAGAACGGGGTAGGAAGTGATCAACAGCTGCTCCACACGATTGAGCGGAACCGGGTTATCGCTGCCAGCTTGACGGCCAGCGTTGGGTTTACGGGTCCTGGCACCGTCCGTCAATACAATAGGCACCCCGGCATTGCCTGGTCCGAATACGCCCCCGGGAACGCCTCAGATCGAATCTCCGATATGCTGACTTCGATGGGGCTGCCGGTGTGGAAAGTAGACGACCCGGCCTCCCTTCGCTGGTCAAAACTCCTGCTCAATACAATAGGGAGCGCTCAAAGCTTCATTCTGGACATGGAGATCTCAGAAATCGTGGCCCGAACCGATCTCTTTCGCATCGAGCAGCTGGCGTTTCGGGAAGCCGTAGCCGTGATGCGAGCCGCGGGGATCCAGATTGTGGACCTCCCCGGTTATCGTGTTACGATTGCCTCGCGAGTCATGGCGCTTCCTACGTCTCTGGCCAGAGTGATTCTCGGCCCGAGAATTGCCCAGGGACGCGGTGGCAAGCCACCATCTCTGGTGAGCGATCGCGAGCGAGGCAAATCCCTGACTGAAAGCGACTACTTGAACGGAGCGGTGGCCGCGGCCGGACACGATCTCCACATTCCCACGCCCGTGAGCCTGGCTTTAAACAGCCTGGTTGGTCGCCTCGTTCAGTCCGATTCAGACCGTCTGAAGTTCAAACGCAACCCCGCAGCTCTGCTTGACTTTTTACGGGGTGAAGGTGCTGCGTTAGCGAAGTGATGTCACCCATCGAGCGGTCCAGGGCTCGAGTCCAAGTTCTTCCATCTTGAACAGGTCTCGCCTGGCAATGGCTGCCGCCTCCTCGTCCGTCAGCTCGAAACCCTTGAGTGCCTCAAAGGAGTTGGTTTGTTCCTGGAAGCGAAAGTCGCGATCCACCATCATGCGCGTCACGGCCTGACGCATCCCGTCAACACTCATCGTGGCCTTGCTCTTCCTCCATCGATTCAGCTCCTCTACTGCACGCTTGATTCTAGGGGCAGCTCGTGCCCGATGGCGACACAACGTGGTTTGAAGGAAGGAGCAACGTGACCGCTGACAGTAATCCAGCCTCGCCCTACGATCTGCGGCGCCTCGGAGTGGTCATGACCCCCGATCCCGGGCGCCCAGAGGAGGCCTGGGGTGTGCTAAACCCCGCGTCAGCTCGGGCGCCGGACGGCGAACTCTACCTCTACCCTCGCGAGGTCGCCGAGGGCAATTACTCTCGAATTGGCCGGTGCCGAGTCTGCTTCGACGAGCACGGCGTTCCAATTGGAGTCGAGCGACAGGGCTTTGCGCTAGAGCCGGAAACATCGTTCGAACGGGCCGAGAGAACGCATGGCGGTGTCGAAGACCCACGGATCTCATTCCTCCCGCAGCTGCGGCTCTACGTTATGGCATACACTGCGCTCGGAGCCAATGGACCTAGAATCGCTCTCGCGGTGTCCGATGACGCGGTCAATTGGCGACGAATTGGCCTGGTTCACTTCAACTCCTGCTTGGGCGTCGATTTCAATAGCTATGGAAACAAGGATTGCGTTATCTTCCCTGAGGTAGTCAATGGACCCGACGGGCGCCCGTGTTACGCGATGCTCCACCGCCCCACTTACCTCGTCCAGAACGAGAATGGCACCGTCGAGCTGACTTTACCCAGCAATGTCACGGACGAGCGAGCCGCGATATGGATTTCCTACCTCGAGGCTGACGGTACAGACTCCGACCTCGACAAGCTCTCCACCGTAGTCGCGACCGAATTGCTCGCGCAGCCGGAGCAGACCTGGGAGGATCTGAAGATCGGCGCGGGTGCTCCTCCTGTGCTCCTCGCGGAGGGGTGGCTCCTCTACTACCATGGCGTGAGTGGCGAGGAACATCCCACCGCCGGCGACAAGCAGGTCTGGTACCGGGCCGGGGCCATGGTTCTGGATCGCGACGACCCACGCCGCATCTTGTACCGCTCCACTCGTCCCGTTCTCCAGCCTGAGTCATCAGCTGAGATGGAGGGAGTCGTGCCCAACGTGGTGTTTCCAACCGCGGTGGACGTTCGTGGATCTCACCTTGACGTGTACTTCGGTGCTGCCGACACGCGCATCGGGGTCGCCACGACGCGCTCTTCCGTAAATGTGGTGGTGCCGGCTTCGGGTCCGCGAGAGTGAGCGTGAAGCGCCGGCTGGTTTTTCTGTTTCCCGGCCAGGGATCTCAAAAAGTCGGCATGGGCCATGACCTAGTGGAGGCCTACCCGGAACAAGCCGGTGCGGTGTACCGGCAGGCCGACGCGACTCTGGGATTTTCCGTGTCCCGCCTGTGCTTCGAAGGACCCGAGCAGGAGCTAGTGAAGACGGAGAATACTCAGCCTGCCGTGCTCGTCACCTCGGTCGCCACGCTTAACGTTCTGACATCTCAAGGCGTGTATCCCACGGCAGTCGCCGGACACAGTGTCGGCGAGTTCGCTGCGCTCATCGCCGCCCAATCCATCTCGTTTGAAGACGCTCTGCCTTTAGTGCGTCGCCGTGGTGAGCTGATGGCCAGCGCGTCTGTCAGCGCTCCTGGGACAATGGCCGCCGTTATAGGCCTGAGCGTCGAACAGGTCGAGGAGATTTGCCGCTCCTCCGGTAACGCCGGCACGGTCGAGCCGTCGAACCTCAACGCCCCGAAACAGATCGTCATCTCCGGTGAGACTGGCGCTATCGAGATCGCCGCGCAAGAGGCCGAGGATCGCGGGGCACGCGTCATACGCTTGAACGTGAGTGCTCCGTTCCACTGCAGCTTGATGGAGCCGGTCCGGGATGAGTTCGCGGACGCGCTGTCGAACATCTCCATCGCAAGCCCGGCCATCCCCATCGTCTCCAACACAACGGGTGATTATGCTCGCACTGCTGACGAAGTGCGCGTCGCGTTGCTCGACCAGCTCTCCTCGCCCGTTCGATGGACTGAATCAATGGTGCGTCTACGAGGCGATGGATACGATCAGTTCGTGGAAGTAGGGCCCGGACGTGTGCTTGCCGGGCTGATGCGAAGCATAGATCGCGCGGCTTCGTCTACCTCAGTTGGATCGCCGCGCGACGTCGAAGATCTCGTGTCCCGGGAGCAGGGCTAGGTCCTCCGGCTCATCCACGTCAAGCGCTAGACCGGATCGATAGAGTTCGGCGGCCTCTGCGCCGGTTGCCCGGATCCTTTCCAGGTGACGGGCGGCACTCTGAGGGCCGAACGCTGGTTGGATCAGCTGCGGCGGCCGTAGGGCCAGAGCCCCCGTGCCCCCGTCCTTCGAGGGCGCTACTACCCCTCCCGCGGCCAAGGGTAGCATGGCCAGGAGATCGGTAATATCGGTCGTAGACAGCAGCGGTAGGTCCGCCGGCAGCACGAGCAATGCCTCGGCCCCGGCATCAACGGCCCATCGAGACCCGATCGCGACGGCCTCGTTGAGCCCACCGCCCTGATCCAAAATGACGTTGATGGCGGGCATCACCTCCGACGAGACCACTCCGATGAACCCAATGTCCCGGATTTGCTCTAGCACCGACAGGACATGATGCAGCAGGTCACGAGCGAGTGCCCGCCGGTCCGAGCTGGACATCGCGTCCCGCAACCTGCTCTTGCTATGCTCGCCTCCCCGGAAGGGGACTACCGCTGCGATTGGCGATGGATGGCCTGAGCTGTGAATCGAGCTACCCTCTTCTTGTCCTCGAGGTCTGACATGATTGTGTTTGTAATGGCCGGCGTCACTCCGGCACGTTCGATTTTCGGGGCCATCTCTTCATCTGAACGGTCGATGACGAGGATATTCGTGAAGTCGGCATACATGGATGCGACGCCCGCGGCTGATGCCTCGAATCCCTCCGCCAGCATAAGCTCCGCGGCCGGTCCGCTAACCGCCCGCCCCCCGACAATCGGGCTGACTGCAATCGTGCGATCCCGCCGCGACCGCAAACAATCCAGCATCCCAGGTACCGAAAGTATTGGACCGATGCTCACAACCGGATTCGAAGGCGCCACCACAACACAGTCTGCCTCCAGTAACACCCTTCGCACCTCATCACTCAAGCTTGCACGCTCAGCCCCATCATGCTCGACCGCAATCGGCCTATCCGCGTGCCTTCGCTTCACGAAGTACTCCTGAAACGCCAGCCAGCCGGCTTCGGTTTTTACGCGTGTCGCGACTGGCTCATTACACATCGGGAGGATAGCGGCGGAAACTCCGAGCATCTGTCTCAACCGCTCGGTTACTTGCGTCAGGGTCATGCCCGAACGCAAGAGGGTCGTTCGCATCAAATGAGTCGCCAGATCCTGATCACCCAGCTGAAACCAGCCGTCATGACCGTACGTCGAGAGCATGGCCAGGGCGCGAAACGTATCGCCCTCCAAACCCCAGCCCGTCTCAGGGTTGGATAAACCTGCGAGCGTGTACATGACAGTATCTAGGTCGGGACTCACATGAAGGTCGAGAAGTTCGAGATCGTCACCCGTATTGACGATTATGCTCAGCTCCTCGTCATAAAACTCTGAGTAAAGACCAAGCGCGAGCTTCGAGCCACCAATCCCTCCACACAGCAGAACGATTTTCATTCCGTTGCCACTATCTCCTCGAGACGACGCCGGGGACGCACCCGGCTTGGCCCGGAAGGATAACCCAATAGAACAAGCGCCTGCGGGAAGTAGTTCTCGGAGAGCTGCAGTGTCGAACGCACAGTGTCCTGGCAGTACAGCGGAGCCGCCATCCAACAGGTTCCGATTCCGCGTTCCCAGGCGGCCAGAAAGAGGGTCTGCAGCAGTGCACCCACGCTCTGAACGGCCATCTGAAATTCCAAGTCGTCCGCCAAGACATCTCCGGACATCCTCAATCCATCGCGCACGATTGAACATACGAGGCCGTTTGGAGCGGAGTTGATTCTGGACAGCGACTTTCGCACCTGCCGGTCGATCTCCAAGGGATCTACATCTTTCGTTTGAAGCTCATCGTGCAGCCGTTGTCCCATCGAGCTCGCAAGTTCTCGCTTCGCCCTTTCGGACAGCAGCGAAAGTCGCCACGGCTGAGAGTTGTGGGGAGACGGAGCCCATTGGGCAACGGCTATCAGCTCCCGAAGGACGTCGGCGTCGAGTGGCTCCTGATCAAAGGAACGCACAGAGCGTCGTTCAGCTACTAGCTGAGCGAACGGGCGTACGTTGGCCGGCGAGAATGGGGCCAAATCTCTACTGGTCGCCGTTCCCGGACCAACCGTTGATGGCACGCCAAACTCGTTCTGGAGTCAGGGGCATGTCAATAGTGCGTATGCCTAAAGGAGAAAGCGCATCGACGACGGCGTTCACGATCGCAGGTGTCGATCCGATAGTGCCTGCCTCTCCAACTCCCTTAACCCCAAGGTCGTTTCGAGGGGACGTCGTCTCCGTGTGCGTGACCGTCATGTCCACCGTTTCCCCAATAGTTGGCACCGCGTAACTCGCCAGGCTCCCTGTAAGGAGCTGTCCGTCTCGGTCATATTCCACGCCCTCGTACAGAGCCTGAGACGCTCCCTGGAGAACACCTCCATGCACCTGTCCTTCTACCAGCTGAGGGCTGATGATCGTGCCGCAGTCGTCAACGGTCAGGAAACTAAGCACCTGTATTGCACCGGTGTCGGCATCCACCTCAACCATTGCTACATGGGATCCAAAAGGTGCCGTGACTTCCTCCGCGTTGAAGGTGTTCGTAGCACGGAGCCCAAGTTCCATCCCCTCCGTTGCAAAGCCGTCGGAGTATGCCGTCTTGGCAATCGTCCGAACCGTCTCAAATCGGGCAGGCGCGCCGACGATTCGCCAGGCAAACTCAGTCAGCTCGAGGTCCTCCGGCTCTGCCTCCAAAAGATTCGAGGCGATACGTCGCATCTTCTCCCGAAGCTCAACAGCAGCTCGGTAGACCGCGCTCCCGCCCACGGACGTGCCGCGGCTTCCCATGGTGCCTTGTCCGAAACCCAGGGCGGTGTCCCCGTACACGACGCGAACATCGGTGGCAGGGATCCCGCAGATATCCCCGACAATCTGCGAAAAGGAGGTCTCTTGGCCCTGCCCATGGGGGGAAATGCCAGTGTAGAGACTTGCCGTCCCGTCTGACTCGATAGTTAGTGTGGCGGTATCCCATCCGAATCCTGCCACTTCGACGTATGAGGCCAGACCGACGCCGACCAGACGTCCCTGACTTCGCGCTGCGTCTCGCCTTGCCAGCAGCTCGGCATGGCCGGAGCGCACAAGTGCGGCGTCCAGCGATCTTCCGTATTCGCCCGAATCAAATACCGGCCAGTCAGCCGCCTTGTAGGGGAACCGGTCCGGCGGTATGAAATTCGTACGACGAACTTCCACTGGGTCCAGCTCTAAATGTCGGGCTAGACAATCGATGGATCTCTCGATGAAGTAGGCGGCCTCGGGGCGTCCCGCCCCACGATAGGCTCCAAGCGGCGTTTTGTGCGTGAAAACGCTCCGAGCTTCGCTCTGCAGGTTTCGTACGTCGTAGCAGCCGGTGATCATTCCCGCGGTCGTACGTGCCAGCCAGCCCGCATCGTACGCGCCTGTGTCGACGACCAGATTTATTCGAATTCCCGTGATAAGCCCGTCTCGTCTGGCGGCCAGGTCCACGCGAGCTACCTGATCCCGCCCATGGACGGTAGTCAGGAAATTTTCCGAACGGCTCTCGATCCATTTAACCGGCCGTTTTAACCTCATGGCGAAATAGGCGGCAAGAAGGTCTTCGGAATAGCTCCCGATCTTGCACCCGAACCCGCCTCCAACGTCGGGCACGATGACCCTGACCTTCGAAAACGGCAGGTGAAAGGCATCTGCCAAAGCATCGCGTACAAACTGAGCGCACTGTGAAGACGTGAACACTGTAAGCTCGCCCGTGCCGGGGGAGTATTGACAAAGAGTTCCTCGCGTCTCCATCGGCACGGGAGCCACCCTCTGGTTCACGAATCGGTACGACTCAACCACCTCAGCCTCTGCGAATGCTGTCTCGACGTCACCCGTCGAAAAGTTGCGAGCAGTGCCGGTCGGCAAACCGCCTTCCGTATCCGTGTCCTGTCCCGCGAAGTCAGTACTGAATGCCGGCGTCGTCCCCACGTGAAGATAAGCGGGGAGCGGCTCCCACTCAACGTCAATGAGATCGAGCGCGTCTTGAGCCGCATACGCATCGACTGCCACTACGGCCGCGATGCCTTCACCCGAATACCTGGCAACGTCGACGGCTAAGGGAGGGCGGTCGCCGCCTCCCTCCTCCTCTCCACTCGATCCTTCGTCCTTGTGAGCCTGATCGTCATCTGCCTCACCCGTCGCTGTCAGGAACGCTACGTCGCGGCCTGCGGCTGCATCGAGCACCGAAGCGTGAGAGAGCGCTGCGGAGAGATCTAGTTTTCTGATCCTCGCATGCGCATGAGGGCACCGCAGAATCGCCATGTGGACCGTATGTTCAGGCTGCAGATCGTCGACGAAGGTACCCGTTCCTGTAATAAAACGGGGATCCTCCCTCCGTCTAATCGTGGAACCCATGAGTCTCTGGCCAGTCACTCTTCCTCCGTCTTTCGCAGTATACCGACGACTCGTCCCGCTGATGTCGCGCCGCCCTCCATCACGCCACTAAGTCCGCGACGCGCGACAATGCTCCGTAGGGAATGTCGATTGGAGGAGGCGGTAAAGCAATGCGAACACTGATCGATGCGGACGCTCTGCAGAAAAGGATCGGGGAGTTGGCCGGAGACATCAACCGCGACTATAGCGATGTCGAGCTGTTGTACCTGATCGTCGTTCTACGGGGAGGCTGTTTCTTCGCCGTAGACCTCGCCAAGAGGCTCCAGATGCCGTGCCGGCTCGATTACATTCGAGTGACGTCGTATTCCGGCACGCAGTCCACCGGCGTGATGAGCCTGGTCAGCGATATCAAGACTGATATCCGGCAACGGCCCGTAATCGTGGTCGAGGACATCGTCGACACCGGTTTCACCATGAAATTCGTGTTGAATTATCTTTCATTGCACGAGCCGGGCCAGATAAAGGTGGCGGCTCTACTAGACAAGCCAAGCCGGCGTAAGCATGCGGTCCCGATTGACTACTTGGGGTTCGAGGTGCCCGATGTGTTCGTGGCCGGGTATGGGCTGGACGGGCTGGATGACACCATGGCAAACCTTCCCCACATCCTTGCGCTGGATTAAGCTGCCGCCAGGACAGTTCGTCACGATCAGCCCTTCGCAGTTGCCTCCGCTACCTCTTGTGTTTCCGCCACCCCGTCCGGTTCCTCGACGAAGGCTTGGATGATGTGCTTGTGATTTTGCCAGCGCCACTTTCCATAACAAACAACGCACATGTCGCGTGCCTTGTGAGGCTTGACCTCTCGACACACGATGCATTCACGGATCCTCGGCTTTCGCGGCTCGATCCCTTTGAGCTCCCTCGCCCGGGCCCTACACCGTTCCTGGGATTCGCGATATCGTTCCGGGTATCGCTCTCGCCATCGTTTCGCGGACCGCGCATTCTGCTCGAGCTTGCGATCCCTGTGGGCTAGATAATATTGCCGGTTGTATTCTCGCTGCCGCTGCCGGCGTTCTTCCTCGGTCAGTGCCATAGTGCGCAGACTCCCTCTCTCTCCCAAGTCGCAGACATTCTCAACGGCCATCATAATCATTTCGGCGGAATTGTCAAGTTTTGTCGCTCTGACAACCTCGCACTTGAATAATGTTCGGGAACGGGACAATATACGGTGATCATGTCCGAAGCTAACTCTGCCAAGCAGTGGCTCGCACGAGGATTGATACTCGCGTCTGGAACCTCGAACCGGTTCGGAGCGAGCAACAAGCTGCTTGCCAGAGTTGGTAGCGAAACCGTAATCGAGAGAACGCTCAACGCGTATTTGAACGCGATGGCCGAGGTGTGGGTGGTTGTTGCTCCATCACCGAATCCAGTCGCTGACCTGATCTCGATTGAAGGAGTTCACCTTATCGAGAATCCCGACTTCGCAGCCGGCCAGAGTGCCGCCCTCCGCCACGGCATCCGATCCTTGCCCCCGGAAACACGTGCCGCGGTGATAGGTGTCGGCGACCAACCTCTTCTTCCCTCTGACGTCATCACCGATCTGATTCGAGCTTGGAACCGTGGTGACGCGCTCGCGGTAGCTCCCCGCTACGGGGGGATACCGGGGAACCCTGTGGTGTTCGATCGGGTGTTATTCCCGGCACTTCTGGAAGTTGAAGGCGACATCGGCGGCCGGAATGTCTTGCGGGAGTCTCCCCACATCTTTCTCGACTTCCCTCAGAAATCGTACGCACTCGATATCGACACGATTGACGACCTTGATCGTGCCCAGACTCTCCTTGATGGGCCGGCTTCATCGCATCCGCGCCAGTCCAGACACCTCACCTCACCAAATGACTCATCATGAGGAGTGGTGTGATCACCCAAGGAGTCATGTGTGGCAGACGAGGATAAAACCGGCGGCGGGGCGAAGGTCACTACGAAAAGTGGGGATGACGGCTACACGAGCTTGCTCGGGCCGGATCGGGTCCCCAAATATTCTCCGCGACCCTCCGCGTTCGGCACTCTCGACGAGGCGACGTCGTTCCTCGGTCTCGCCCGCGCTCAATGTCCCGCTCATGAGATCGGGCAGTACATCTATGAGCTGCAGCGTGGCCTCTACAAGCTTATGGCTGAGCTCGCCACACCACTATCGAATCAGGAGAAGATCCCGTATCACATAACCGAGCTCGACGTCGAGCGCCTAGAAGAGATCTCTGGCTTGCTCAAAAACAGAGTGACTATTGGACAGCACTTCGTGGTGCCCGGGGACTCTGTCTGTGGCGCAACCTTGGATATAGCTCGAACGGTGGTGCGTCGAGGCGAAAGGCTGATAGTCAAGCTTGCTCATGAAGGGGAGGTCGACAACGTCCATGTCCTCGAGTGGGTCAATCGGCTATCGGACGTCGTTTTCATCCTCGCGCGCTTCTGCGACCAGCATTGCGGGCCTCAGAGTGAAAGCGAGGGATCTACGTCGAGCTCGTAACCGGCCGTTTGGGGGGAGAGAAGGGCGGCCCCGGCTATCATTGCGGCGTTGTCGGCAGATAGTCCTGGACCGGGAAACAGGATCGGCACGTCCAGCCGTTCCTCTGCCGCCCGGCGCAGCCGCTGATTCCCGGCCACTCCTCCTACAATGGAAGCTGAGTTCGCTCCGGTCTCGATAACTGCCTGTTGCAACTTCGCTGTCAAGACGTCGACTACACTGTCTTGGAAGGCGCCAGCGATTTCGCTCGTCCAGTCGTCTGCTTTCGTCACCGCGTTCTGCTCGCTCTCTTCTCGAGCTTCCACAAGCCGGCGGACAGCCGTCTTCAATCCGCTAAAGCTAAAATCGTACGTTCCCGGCATCCATGCTCTGGGAAGCACGGTCCCCCGGGCGTTCTGATCCGTCCCCATGGCCACCCGTTCAATGGCTGGGCCCCCAGGGTAGGGCAGGCCCAGTAGCCTTCCGACCTTGTCGTACGCCTCGCCGGCTGCGTCGTCAACAGTACGGCCGAGCACCAGGTAGTCTCCAGGTGCCTTTACAAGGACGAGTTCGGTATGTCCGCCGGACGCCACTAGAGAAACCATAGGAAGTCGAGGTCCGTGGTCCGTGTGGCCTGTTGACAACCAGACCGACAGAATGTGTGCCTCGATGTGGTTGACGCGAAACAAGGGACGCCTTAGCGCCATGGACAGCCCCTTAGCGAAATTGACCCCAACGAGCAACGGGCCGGATAGACCTGGCCCGTAGGTAACGGCAATCCCATCGATCTGCTGCACCGTCACGCCCGATTCCTCCAGCGCGGCCTCAGTGATCCCAGAGACTGCCAGGATATGCTGACGGCTCGCAATCTCCGGCACGACTCCACCAAACCTACTGTGGACATCGATTTGAGACGCGATAACGTTGGACAGTACCCTCATGCGGCTGTCTACGATGGCCACCGATGTTTCATCGCACGACGTCTCTATGCCGAGTATGAGCTCAAGGGATTCTGAAACGTCCCCTATCCTTCCCCTGGTCTCCTTCACTCGAGACGAGAAGCGCTTAACGCTGTGGCCAGCTCAACTATCGAACCCTCACTATGTAGACGCTCTGCCAGCGCGTCTTTCAATCCTGCAAAACCGGATCGATAGGGATCGATGCTCACGTCATCGGTCGTCATGATGAGTGCATCTTCGTTGTTGTCGCTGTAATAGCGCTTCCGCAGCCCAGCTTCTCGAAACCCGTATTTTCGATAAAGTTGCTGAGCGGTGAAGTTGGACACCCTGACCTCAAGGGTCACCCAGCGTGCTTGAAGCTCGTCTGCCATTTCGACCAGACTCGCTAGCAGAAGCTCACCGAAACCTTTTCCCCTCGCCTGCGGGGTGACCGCCACCGTCGTGATATGTGCTTCTTCGCCCACAAGCCACATTCCCGCGTACCCGACAACATGCCCCACCCTCTTGTGCATGGTTCCATCCGAGCCTCGCAGCCAGGGCATGAGGTGCTTCCAGCCTCGGGCCTGACTTTCTGGCTCAGGCATCGGCTCCTCGTTTTCGTCAATGCGTCGCAGCACGATGTAGTGGGCGTGCTGATTCGAGCTCAGCTCTCGACGATAAGCGCTGGCCGGCCACGGGAGCGCATAGCTGTCGCGGTCGACCGCCAGCACTTCCGATATATCGTCATGATTCATTGCCTCAACAACGTATTTCAGGATGCAGCCCCCCTGCCATGAGACGCTCTTCCGGTGAAGATGGCCTCAGATAGTTTGGCTCGACCGTCATTGCCTGGTCCACACCGCCGGCCTGGAAATATGCCTCTGCGAAAAGCGCCAGGATATCTCCGCGAGGCGCGTCAAAGGCAACCGGCGCCCGAATCATGTCCACCGTATCCGGCAGCAAGTCCGCGCCTTCTCCACACACCAGGCTTCCCGGCACAATTGCATCCGCCGCTGACGTAGTCGATTCTGCCCTCTCTGGACCGCGCCGCCCCCAAGAGCTCCACGGTCCCTGAAACACTCCGATGGCAACTCGACTTGATCCTGCGGGGATAGCCGCACAAATCGTACCCTTCCACGCACCACAACCCAATGCCACCACTTCAAGTGTGCTCAGTCCGGTTAGGGGGACGCCGGAACCTTTGCAAAGGCCCTTGGCCAGCGCTAGGGCAACTCGTATTCCGGTGTACGACCCTGGTCCGATACCGACTGCCACGGCATCAAGCTTTTCGGCTCCCCCAAGAGCATCGAGGGCTCTTTCGACGGTCACAGCCAGAGTGTCGGATAATGCCCGACCGGGCCGCCATGTCTCCTGGAACTGAACAGCTCCATCAGTGGCTGCGACCGTGGCAAATGATGTTGCCGCATCCAGTCCCAGGACTCGCATCAGCTGATCTCGATTCGTCTACGCTCGTCACCCACATCGTACAAGTGCAGGCGAATGATCTGAACCGGACCCACCTCGCGAAGCTCCTGCAGGACCTTCTCCCCCCACTCAACGGCCAGTACACTTTCGCCGTCAAACATCCTGTCGAGATCTAGATCCACCAACTCGCCGCCGCTAATCCGATACGCGTCGATGTGAAAGTAGTTCAGCCGTCCGGAGTACTCGTGAACGATAGCAAACGTTGGACTTCCTCTCCACGTATCGATCCCCAGGCCCTGCGCGATGCCGCGCGCCATAACGGTCTTCCCCGCCCCTAGTTCGCCCTCGATGACGAAGACCGTTCCCGGTCGTGCGGACGCCCCCAATTGCCGGCCAAGGTCAAGCGTACCTTTGGCGGCGCAGGTCTCGTACGTGCCGATCACAACGCTCACGCTGCACTTTCTCCATATGATAGCGGCCCATTCGTCTCCCTAAGGCAGAATATACGGGCTGGTGCTGATGTGCCGGCGCCGAGACCGTCGCCATTGGAGGCGCCCTGACGTGAGTGCTGCTCCCCCTGTAAACAGGCGCCGACGATTCCTCAAGGTTGTCCTGCTCTTCACCCGGTTGATGACGAGCTTCCTGTGGTCCTACGGCCGTGCCCGTCTGACGGGTACTCCGTATGACTTCTACCTGGATCACGAGAAGAATCGAAAACGAGCCAGGTGGATTCACGCCACTGCCGCCGACATGGGCGGGGTGATCATCAAGGTTGGCCAGTTCCTGAGCACTCGCGTCGACCTTCTCCCCAACGAGTACATAGAGGAGCTTGCTCTTCTGCAGGACGAAGTTCCCCCGGTCAGTTTCGATGAGATTCGCGCCGTCATCGAAGATGACTTCGGCCGTCCCCTCGATCAGGTGTTCGCCCGATTCGAACCGGTGCCCCTGGCAGCAGCTTCTCTTGGTCAGGCGCATTTGGGCCTTCTTTGGGGAGGACAGCGCGTGGTCGTCAAGGTCAAAAGTCCGCGAATCGCGGAGATAGTTGAGGCAGATTTGTCAAGCCTCACCTTTGTCGTGGGCCAGCTAAATCACTGGCGAGCCATCAGGCGAAGAGTTGACCTCGTTGGTATAATGACCGAATTCACCGCAACCCTTCGAGAGGAGCTCGATTACATCGCCGAAGCCCACCACGCCGAGCGTATCGGAATCGCGTTCGCCAAGAACGACCGGATTCGCGTCCCTAGGATCTACTGGTCCCACGTCCGGCCGTCCGTCGTGACCCTGGAATACACTCCCGGAATCAAGATCACCGATTACGACCGGCTCGATGATGCGGCGATTAGCCGGGCCCAGCTGGCGGAGCTTCTGCTGCAGACCTATCTCCAGATGATCCTGACAGACGGCTTCTTTCATGCGGATCCGCATCCGGGAAATGTATTCGCGGCGCCAGGACCGACTCTGATTCTGGTCGACTTTGGAATGGTAGGCAGGATAACTCCCAGGATGAGAGACGCCATCAGAGTGCTGTTCGTCGGTATAGTGCGTCGGGACTTCGATGCCATAGTGCGGGCGCTCGTTCAACTGAACTTCGTCCGCTCGTCTGCCGACATGATTGTCGTTAGGCGAACTGTCGCGTGGACCGTGAATACCTTCTACTCGTTGTCGTTTGGCGAGCTTAGAGACATGGACCCTCGCGATGTCCTGGAGCAAACCCAAGAAGTGTTTCGCGCTGAAGCGTTCCAGGTGCCCACCAACTTTGCGTTTCTCGGCAGAGCTCTCGGGACTCTCATCGGATTGTGCACCGGTCTCGACCCGAGTTTTCAATTCATGACGACCGCCGAACCATACGCCCGGGAACTGATTGCCTCGGAAGGGCGGACGGCCGGTCTGCGGCGACTGACTGCCGAGATGCGCAACATCGCTCTTACGACGTCAACCCTTCCGCTCCTTGCCCAATCCACGCTTCAAGGCGTTGGCGACCTTCAGTGGCTGCAGCGCGACCTCACCGACATCACCAACCTCGTGGTTTTTCTTGATAAGACCCTGAAAGCCCTGATCTATGGTCTGCTCTCCGTGGGATTCCTGATCGCCGGCGCCTTTCTGATCCAGCGATATCGGCTGATGTCAGTCATCTTTCTGGTGATAGCCGCTGTATTCATTCTTCGACTCCTCGGCACTCTCGTGCGCTCCCGTCGAGCTTCACGTCGGTAACCGCAGCCCAAGCTCGGTGCCCTTCCAGACAGGATCTGATCCCGTATCCCTAGGATGACTCCTCGACTAATTCAGAGCGCATGGCGGACAGTGGCGGCTCGCAAGCCCACGAGCCTAGACAACTCCTTGACGAATCGCCTCAACGGCGATAAACTCAACACGTACGAGGGGTGGCGCAGTCCGGTAGCGCACAGCGTTCGGGACGCTGGGGTCGCAGGTTCGAATCCTGTCCCCTCGACCAATCCCTTGCTGACCCGCGGGCCATTTCGGCATCGCGCCTCGTTGCAGCAAGCGCAGGCCGCCGTGGCATATAGTGCGCGCGTAGCGTGGTAAAATTATGAGCACGGCCCGAGTGAACTCGGGCCATTTTTGTGCATCCCACATCACGCACGCGGTCGGACCATTCGCGCGGTTGCTGCCTCTAAGGCGGTTCGCGGGTGAGTTGAAGATCGCGGAGGCAAAAACACCAGGAGGTAGCTGTGGCCGTCGTATCGATGAAACAACTTCTCGAAGCCGGAGTCCATTTCGGGCATCAGACCCGCCGCTGGAATCCGAAGATGAAGCGATATATCTTCACCCAACGAAATGGAATCCACATCATCGACCTGCAGAAGACCGTCGTCGGGCTTGAGCAGGCATACAAGTATGTACGTGACCTGTCCGCCAGCGGCGAGAAGCTGCTCTTTGTCGGAACCAAAAAACAAGCTCAAGAAGCCGTGCGCGATGAGGCTATGCGTGCGGGTCAGTATTACGTGAACCAGCGCTGGCTCGGCGGCCTCTTGACCAATTTCAAGACTATTCAGGAGCGCCTGCGCCGGCTAGACGAGCTCGAGCGAATGAAAACCTCCGGCGAGATGGATCTTCGTCCCAAAGAAGGAACAGCTGCAGCCTCGGCGACGAGATGGCGAAACTTCTACGGCTGCTTGGCGGTATACGAACCATGAGGCGTCTTCCCGCGGCGTTGTTCGTAGTTGACTGTTCCAAGGAGCATCTCGCGGTTCATGAGGCGTCCCGTCTCGGCATTCCAATCGTCGCTCTGGTCGATACGAATTGCGACCCCGACCCGATCGCGTATCCGATTCCCGCCAATGACGACGCCATCCGCGCCGTTCGGCTACTGGCAGGCAAGATCGCGGACGCGACGATTGAAGGTCAGCAAATCCGCGAGTCCATTCTGGCCGAACAGGCCGAAGAAGCTGCCGAGCGAGCCGCTCGTGAGGCGGAAGCAGCGGCCGAGCTCGAGACCGAGACCGCCGACACCCTCGATGAAGGTACCGACTACGAAGTCGCCGCCGGCAAATATGGATTCGACGAAGATGATGTCCCGGTTGCTGTGGCGGAGTCCGAGTTCGAATTTGCCCCGGCCGCAGACGTCGGCCGCGAAGACAACCTGGCTCCCGTGGAGCCACAGGCCGTGGAGATAGTGGAGTCCGCTGCTCAGACCGATGGAGATAGTGGACTGGCCACTGCGACGGAAGCCAATGCAACTGAAAACGATGAAGCGGTGGCGGCTGCTCCCGGAAGCTAACGTCTCGGAGTAACCCTGCGCCGCGCTTGACATAATAGGAGAAGAAAATGACCGACCAAGCTACCCTGACCATCGAAGACATCAAATGGGTGCGTGATCAGACCGGAGCCGGCATCATGGAAGCCAAGGATGCCCTCTCTCGTGCCGGCGGGGACCGCGACAAAGCCATACGCCTGCTGGAGCAGACCGGCCGCGCGCAAGCGGAGAAGAAGGCCGGCCGCGAAACCACCAATGGTACGATCACGTCCTACATTCACCACGGCGGTCAGATAGGCGTTTTGGTTGAGCTGGACTGCGAGACCGACTTCACTGCGCGCTCCGAGCAGTTTCGCGAGCTTGCTCATAACATCGCCATCCAGATTTGCGCCCACAACCCTGTACTATACGTCTGAAGATGATATTCCCGAGAGCGAGCAACGGGAAATCCTGGCCACGTTTGCCGAGGAAGCTCGAAAGAACAATTCCGGTAAGCCCGATAACGTCCTGGAGAAAATCGCCGAAGGGCAGTTCCGCAAATGGAAGGAAGCAAACGTGCTGCTCAACCAGCCCTATGTGCGGGACCAGGACAAAACAGTCCAGCAGCTCATTCATGACCTGGTCCTTCAAGTCAAGGAGAACATCCAGATCAAGCGGTGGGCCCGATTCCAGATCGGGGTCTGACAAACATGGAGGTGGATTTGACGCGTCCATCTCTTCGTTATCGACGAATCTTGCTGAAGCTCAGCGGCGAGGCCCTGATGGGAGATCAGGGCTTCGGCCTCGCTCCTGCCGTAGTTCGGGACATCGCTCGGGAAGTGGCATCCATCTGCTCCTGGGGAACGGAGGTAGCTCTCGTCGTCGGTGGAGGTAATCTTTTCCGCGGTCGCGACGCTTCTGAGCTGGGGATAGACCGCGCCACCGCTGACTATATGGGGATGTTGGGCACCGTCATGAACGGCCTGGCCCTTCAAGATGCTTTGGAAAAACTCGACGTCCCGACCAGAGTACAGACTGCCATTGCCATGAATGAGGTCGCCGAGCCCTTCATCCGACGGCGAGCCGAGCGCCATCTCGAGCGCGGCCGCGTCGTTCTACTCGTGGCCGGAACAGGTAATCCGTACTTTACGACCGACACGGCCGCTGCCCTGAGAGCTGTCGAGCTGCATTGCGATGTGCTGCTCAAAGCCACCAAAGTCGAGGGTGTGTACGAGCAAGATCCGCTCCTGCATCCGGCCGCGCGAAAATACACCTCCCTGAGCTACACTGAGGCGCTGAAGCGTGAAGTAGAGGTCATGGATGGTGCCGCCGTGGCGCTGTGCAAGGAGAATGACCTGCCCATCATCGTCTTTAACCTGGCCCCCGGCAACATCGAACGAGTCGTTCAAGGGGAACATCTGGGCACCATCGTTGCCGGCGATGTGAGCGCCGTACTGGCTGGGGAGGATTGAGTTCTCATGATCGATGATGTTATTGCAAATGCCGAATCGAGAATGGCCAAAGCTATCGAGTCGGAGCGGCACGACTTAGTCAACATCCGGACCGGCCGCGCCAACCCAAGCATCCTGGAGAACCTCTCCGTTCAGGCATACGGCACCGCCATGCCACTAGTGCAGCTGGCCTCAATCAGCGCACCCGATGCGCGCATGCTGACGATTCAACCATATGACCGAACGGTCATCGGCGATATCGAACGGGCCATCCAAAAATCAGACCTCGGCTTCAACCCAACCAACGAAGGGACGATGATTCGCATCGTCATCCCGCCCCTCACCGAAGATCGCCGCCGCGACCTGGTCAAGCTGGTGCACAAGCGTGTGGAAGAGGCGAAGGTGGCCATCCGAAACATTCGCCGCGAAGCCCAAGATCACCTGCGTCATGCCCTGAAGTCCAAGGAGCTGTCCGAGGATGAGGAACGCCGCGGGCTGGAGCAGCTCCAGAAGGTGACTGATCACTCGATCGGTCAGGCCGACACCCTAGGATCGACCAAGGAAGCCGAAATGATGGAGGTCTAACGTCACGACCGCGGGTTCTCGTATCGCTCCGTCGGAGTCTAGGTCTGCGGTGTCACGCGAAGACTTGAGCGCAGTCGACCTACCTCCCCAAGCACGTAGCCATCATCATGGATGGCAACGGAAGATGGGCCCAGAACCGGCGCCTCCCTCGATTGGCCGGACACCGGGCCGGCGTGAGAAACATGCACCGCATCGTCCGGGCATGTGTCGATATGGATATCCCGATGCTCACCCTGTACGCGTTCTCCACCGAAAACTGGGGCCGCCCAATCGAGGAAGTCGAGGGCCTCATGGAGATATTCGCCGACGCTAGCGAGCGTGAGACCCGAAGCTTGCATCGGAATGGAGTCCGTATACGTCACATCGGGAGCTTCGAAAACGTGCCATTGGCCCAGGCAAGGTCGATCGAACGAGCCGTTGAGCTGACCCGCGACAATGACCGCCTGCAGATGAACGTGGCATTCAACTATGGTGGCCGGGCCGAGGTAGTCAAGAGCGGTTCGCGAGATCGTCGCGGAAGGCGTTCCTCCCGAGGAGATCGACGAAGAGACTATCACCCGGCACCTGTACACGGCCGGCATGCCCGACCCCGACCTCGTTATTCGCACAGCAGGCGAAATGCGCCTGAGCAACTTTCTGATTTGGCAGGCGTCCTACAGCGAGTACTACTTCAGTTCCAAGATGTGGCCCGACTTCGGGGAAGAGGACTTCCGCCACGCTCTCGATGCCTATGCGACGCGACGCCGGAAGTTTGGCAAGCTCTAAAAGGTCGTCACAGCGCTCATCGCTCCTTGACGCCTCGCTAGTTACTCGTGTCGCCACGGCCGTTGTTGGGATACCCTTGATACTGCTGGTGGTGTTCGTCGGCGGCCCGGCCTTTAAGGCCGTGATTGTCGTCGCGGCCGTCATCGCGGCGGCCGAAGCGTTTCACATGCTTCGATCGCACGGCCATCACCCAGCGCTGCTCCTTGGTCTGGCGGCTACAGCTGTTGTAGCGGTAGCTCCTGGGCTACCCCATCACCTGGCTTTGTGGCGCGGCGCGATCCTTCTCGCATTGATGGTTGTAGCACTGTGGTTCCTCCTAGGCCGCAAGACTCCCGACGCTTTCATCGATTGGGTGCTGACGGTATCCATCGTGGTCTATACCGGCGGTCTGCTGGGCTCGCTGATCTCTCTCCGCGCCTTCCACTCGGGTGCCAAACTGGTGCTCCTGGCCTTGATTTTGACGTGGGCCTACGATACGGGCGCGTATTTCAGTGGCCGGACAGTAGGAAGCCGCCCGTTCATGCAATGGATCAGTCCCAATAAGACGTGGGAAGGCGTCATTGGTGGAGTGGTGCTGTCAATCGCCGTCGCCCTCCTTGTTGCGATTCCCATCGGCGTCAGGGTACCGACCGCCCTGGTTCTCGGAGTTGCGGTGCCGATCGCCGCCCAGACTGGCGACTTGCTTGAGTCGATGATGAAACGCTATTGCGGCGTCAAAGACTCTGGAAGCATCATCCCGGGGCACGGAGGAGTACTAGATCGAATTGATAGTCTGTTGTTCTCCGGTACCGCGGCATACTACGTCCTCTTGATTGCCGGTTACCATTGAACGATGAAGTTGACATAATGTTACGCACGTGCGCTGTTTGCGGGGTAGGGAAGTCCTTCGCAGCGGCTGACCTTCTAACGCTGTCAGCACTAACGGTAGGATCCTTGACTTGAAGAACATCGTCGTTCTCGGCAGTACCGGTTCAATCGGCACTCAGACGCTCGACGTGGTGTCGAACTTCCTCGACAGAGTACGGGTGCTGGGTCTGGCATGCAATCGCAATGCCTCGTTGCTGCAGTCCCAGGTCGAACGGTTCAAGCCACGCTACAAGGCCCTGGCGGACGGCGCTCGAGCTCCATCCAAGGATTACGGCATTGGCCTCGAGTCCTTTATCGATATGGCAGTTGCTCCGGAGGTTGATCTGGTGGTTGTTGCAACGGTTGGCGCCGCCGGCCTCCTGCCAACCCTGGCTGCGCTCCGGGCGGGGAAGCGGGTGGCGCTGGCTAACAAGGAGACCTTGGTCATGGCCGGCCAGCTGTTGAAACGGGAAGTGCAGGTTCCATGGCAGCTGGTGCCGATCGATAGCGAGCACAGTGCCATTTGGCAGTGCTTGCAAGGTGAGCCTCCGGAGGCCGTCGAGAAAATCGTGCTCACCGCCTCCGGCGGGGCGCTGCGCGACATCCCCGTGGATCAGCTCCCGCTCGTCACTCCCCAGCAGGCGCTGCGCCACCCCACGTGGGACATGGGCCCGAAGATCACAGTTGACTCGGCCACACTCATGAATAAAGGCCTTGAGGTAATCGAGGCCTCGTATTTATTTGACGTAACGTTGGATCAGGTCGAAGTTGTCATTCAGCGTGAGAGCGTCGTCCATTCGCTGGTGTATTTCAGTGACGCGTCCGTTAAGGCCCAGCTCGGACCGCCCGACATGCGGCAGCCAATCGAATATGCTCTTAGCTTTCCCGATCGCTGGACCAACAACCTCAGCCGCCTCGACCTAATGAAAATGGGGACGCTGGCGTTTGGCGCGGTCGACTGGCAACGATACCCCTGCCTCTCTCTCGCCATCCACGCCGGACGTCTTGGCGGCACATATCCTGCGGCACTATGTGCCGCTGATGAGGTCGCGGTAGACCTCTTCACTGCCGGACGCATCGGCTTCACGGATATCCCTGCAATGGTCGAAACAGTGTTGGAAAAGCATGAACCTTGTCCGGATCCATCTCTTGACGATATACTTCAAACAGATGCTACTGTGCGAGAAGCCTGTAACAGAATGGCTATGGCGAGTGGCGCGTGAGAGTAAACAATAACGAATAATGAACAGATACGGTAATCAACACCGTCTTCTGAGTGAGACGAAGTGACAAGTCCTTTAGTAACAATCGTAGCGTTCGTCATAGTCCTGGCCACGCTCATACTGGTTCATGAGTTTGGCCACTTCTCAATGGCGAAGTTCTTCAAGGTCAAGGTTTTCGAGTTCGGGATGGGTTTCCCACCTCGGATCGCGTCGTTTAAGCGGAATGACACCGTCTATTCATTGAACGCCCTGCCGCTCGGCGGCTTCGTCAAGATGATGGGTGAGAACGGCGACGACAGCGGTGATCCCGCAAGCTTCGGTAGTAAGCCGTGGTGGCAGCGAGCTACGATTCTCGTAGCTGGTCCCGCTATGAACATAGCCCTAGCACTCTTCCTGTTTTTCATTAGTGCCGCATGGCTGGGTACACCGATTGGGACGAACGTGGTGTCGTCCATTTCGAAAGGCTCGCCGGCGCAGGCCGCTGGATTGGTCGCCGGCGATCGTATCGTCGCCGTCGACGGTCACCCGACCACGCAGCTTCAAACTATACATAACGTGACGGACAGCCATCTCGGTCAACGAGTTTCTTTGACCCTCGTTCGCAATGGCAAGACGCGAGTCGTCTTCGTCGTGCCGCGTCGAAATCCACCTGCGGGACAGGGCGCTGTCGGTGTTGCCATGACATCGTACGAGCAGCGCTACCCGGTAGGCGTTGCGATCCGGAAATCGTTTGAAGGCGTCGGATCGATGATCATGGCTGTCCCTAACCTCATCAGTAGCATTGGCGCCCATGGGACTTCGAACGTCTCGGGCCCCATTGGGATCGCTCGACTCACCGGTGATTCGGCGAATGCCATACCGCAGTTCGGGATTGGACAGTTTCTGGCCTTTGTGGCGCTTTTGAGCGCCAACCTCGGAGTGCTGAACCTGCTTCCCATCCCGGCTCTGGACGGAGGCCGCTTGGTGCTGGTGGTTGTGTCGGGAATTCGTCGTAAGAACCTCAACCCTGAGGTGGAAGGCATGATACATCTGGCGGGCATGGCGGTCCTACTGATGCTGATCGTGCTGATTTCATATCAGGACATCTTGCACTGGGCATCCGGCAGCTAATGCTCAAGTCCAGCGCCTGCCTTAATGCGCGTTTCGTTTCAAATCGAAGGTTGTGTACCCCGGCGCTCTTCGACTCCCCTTTAACAGGGTCGAATCCGGGCATATCGACATAATAAACATTATTTGCAATTGACTGGAGCACGCTACGCCTTCTTCTCGCGCCAGGAAGCCGCGCTCCCGCAACCAGGGCTCGGGGGGACACATAGCCGCCGACCTGACTCCGGATGTCTTGCGCGATCTATATCAAGTGCGCGGCTTAACGATGCATGACATTGCCGTCAGGCACACCTGCTCCAAGCAGTATGTGTCGCAGCTCTGTCGGAAGTACGGTGTCACCAGGACCCGACCGTCAACCGCATCGGGTTGATCGAGTCCGGGCGAGGCGGCACTTGCCTCGCGACCCGTCTACCTTCCCTTTCCGGTGAAGACCGCACGGCTAGCGAGTTATGACAAGTAGTTCGCCCCTGGCCGTCTTCCTGATTAGGCATGGGGAGACGACGTGGAACGCGCAGTCGCGGTACCAAGGACACCTGGATCCCCCGATGAGCACGCGGGGGAATGACCAAATAGAGGCTGTAGTGCGGCTGGTATTCGCGGGAGCCTTCGATCTCGTGCTTTCGAGTCCCCTTCAGCGCGCCAGAGAGCTCGGCGACCGAATATCTTGTCGCGCCGGAGCCCCTTTGGTCATCGATGACCGCCTTGTCGAGATCAACCTCGGAGCCTGGCAAGGTATGTATCGCGACGACATTGAGCGCCAATATCCCGATATGTTCCACACCTGGTACGACCACCCCGAGCGTGTGGAGTTCCCGGAAGGGGGCGAAACTCTGGCGGCCGTCTGGGACCGCGTAGGGGCATTCATGGCAGAACTCTTTGAACGCAGGCGGGACTACGCTCGGGTGTGCGTCACGACCCATGACATAGTCATCAAGGTGGCGCTCATGCAGGCTCTGGGGATGCCGATGCAGCACCTACATCGCTTTCGACTGCGCAATGCCTCCATTTCCGTACTGAGAGGCACCTCCCCAGTCGGCTCCGTCGAGGCCATGGACGTCACATCTCACCTGTCTGGGTCGCCTTTGCTTCTGCCCGAGTGACCTAAAATCGGATGTTCGTTCGTCCAAAAATACGCCCGAAGGGATCGCAATGAGCGAGTACAACTATGATCGGCTTGTCCGCACACCCTATTCAGAAGGATACGAGATCCGCGATGGTCAGAACCGGCTGGGGCATCTCGATCTTCACTACGCCTCACAAGAGGTGTATGGCACGCTGATTCTCGAGCACGAAATGGATGAGGATCGCCTTTTGGAGCTGATCGAGCGCATAGACGATGACCTCGTTCTCTCCGCGGAAATGCCCCGGCAAGATTTTCTGATCAGCGTGTATCAAGGCCGCGACGTGGGACTGTACAACGACGACTTTCTACGAGAGCGGCACGCCGACGACGAGACGTCTGCCCTAAACTAGCGCTCACCCCGCACAGCCAATATGTCTTCCAACCACTCCCGGTCCACTGTTGCTAAGCTGGATTGGGTCGGCAGAGCGGCCCCAGAGAGGGTGAATGAACGCGTATGAGCAACTTGTCGCAGTTCGAGGCGAGCTTCAACAACGGGGAGCCAAATCCCGCACGATCGCGGTCCTGGAAAGGCTGATCGGCCAGGCCGAAAGTGAGAAGGATAATCCGATGAGCGTCTCGCAGTTGATGATCCTTCGTCACGTCCTTCGGTCCCCTTCAGTTCTTAATGACGAGGAAGTGTATTTGGACGTTCTCGGCTTGCAGGGCGACCTGGAGGAAGCTGCGGAATCTCGAGTAGAGCCCGAGGCTGCTTATGTGGACGATTCACGGCGGCCGAAGCTTCACTCCCACTACAAAAAGCAGCAGACTCAGCGAAAAAAGTGAAAGGTGTGAGTAGCCCGGAGACCTTGCTAGGCTTCTGGCTTGGGAGCTGACTTTGATGCGCTCCCTGTGTTCGCCTCACGAGCAGCCGTCTTCGAGCCCGAGGACTCACCTGCCGGCTTTGTGTCGGCCGTAGACTTTCCGTCCGAGCTGGACTTGCTTTCCGACGACGTGTCGGTGGGTTTCGAAGCACGAGAGCTCTTGCCCTTTGAATCGGTGGCGTAGAATCCGCTTCCCTTAAAAACGATCCCGACCGGGTGGATCACTCTCCGTACGTCGCTCCCGCACTCGGGACACGAACTTACTGGCTCCTGGGTAATGGGGTGACGAACTTCGAAACTATGGCCGTTCGCCAGGCACTGATACTCGTATAGTGGCACTTTGGCCTTCTTCTTTTCGCTAGCTGAATATAGAAAACGAGGCAGCAAGCGCGACTGCTGGCCTCACTCCATTCTATCGCGTTTGTCAAGTGTTCCACAATGCCCTAGAATGGCGTGATCGGCCGGGCGCAATGTCGTCCGGCCTGAATTTTGTGCTCTGAAACCTCCGAATCGTAGCGAGCCATGCATGCTGCCAAACATCGACGTAAATCTTGCTCTGCAGTTCATCGCCATTCTACTCGTCTCGATCGATCTGCATGAGCTCGCCCATGGTTGGGTGGCTGACTGGCTAGGGGACCTCACACCACGGCGGAACGGTCAGCTATCGCTCAACCCGTTTGTCCACATGGATCAGTTTGGCATTCTGTTGTTGGTTGTTACCTCATTTTTAGGCTACCCATTCACCTGGGGCAGAACCTTCGTGCAACCACAAAACCTGAGATTCGGACCTCAGCGTGGCGGCGCTATAGTTGCCGCAGCCGGCCCGCTTACCAATCTTGCCTTGGCTGCTGTACTCGGCGTCATCGTTCGCATAATCTTGCCTGCGGCTTGCCAGTCAAACGGATTCATTGGCGGCCTGAACATTACGGAGCTGGATGTAGCCTCGTTTCTGGTGTATGCTTGCTACGTCAATCTGATTCTCTTTGCCCTGAATCTGCTGCCCATTCCTCCTTTGGATGGCTTCTCAATCGTGGCTGGGTTTCTCACTCCACGCCAGCTGTACGCTTTGGCCCCGTATCGACAGTATGCCCCGCTCATCCTCCTTCTGATCTTCTTTATTCCGCAGCCCAACATCCTTCAGCTAACGGTGTACAATCCGGCTGACTTTCTCCTGCACGTTATCGTGCCGCGGTCGTGCTGACGCCCCCTGGGACCCCAGCTCTTCGATCGCCCTTCACCAGGCAGGAACAACCGAACCATGGTCTCCTGGCTCCATTAGGCATCCTGACCGACTTGCTGAAGACTCACGTGTTTCAGGCCGAGGAGCTACCACTCGCAGGCTTTGCCCAGACGTTTCGTCATTATGTTAACTTTCACGGGCCACCGGATGTCATGGATATTGCCGACTTCGCTGTCATCACAAGCCAGCTGGCGCTGATAAAGTCTCGTACCCTACTTCCTGCACTCCCATACGAGGAAGAAGGTGAGTTCGTCGACGCCGAAGTAAATCATGAAGCATCGCTTGGGCCGTACCTCCCTGCCGTCGACGACCTATACCTGCGTATGATTCACGGGCGTGAAACTTTCACCCGGGCCGATCACATAAGACCTCCAACCCAGACGCCCACATTCATCGCGATCCCCGCACAGCGATTGTCAGCCGCCTTTACTCTCCAGGTCCAAGAGCTGCTTCATCGACACGCCGCTCGCGTCGCACCGCCAACCTTCCTACGCGTCGAAGTCGCTGCCCGGTCATTGCGCCGCTCGCTCAGTCGTGTCGCGATGGTTTCTCTCATCCGGTTGATTCGGCGATCCCGACTAGGCCGGCGAGAAGTTGTCGTCTACTTCCTGGCCATGCTCGAGATGGCGCGCGACGGGCACATCGGAGTTCGACAAGAGGAACCTTTTGCCGACATCGTTCTTGAGCGTCGAACACCTCCGCCCGGTCGGGCGGAATCATCGCTCACGTGAAACCCAGCACACCCTCGCCGCGGAGTACCCGGATCGAAAGTGATTGACCATGTGGCCCGGTTGGCTGCAGCCGTGGAGAGTATCCTGCTGGTTGCGGACGAACCCGTTTCTGTCCGGTCGCTCGCCAGACTTCTTGACTCGCAGCCAAGAGCGATTGAGGACGCTTTACGGCACATTCGCGACGGCGAGGCTGACCGGGGCATCAGGGTGCAGCGGAACAACGGACTCTTGCAGTTGGTGACTGCGCCGGAGAACGCTGATGTTGTCCGTCGCTTCCTATCCCTCGCTCACCCCAGCCGTCTATCGCGACCGTCCTTGGAGACAGTAGCGATAGTCGCGTATCAGCAGCCGGTAACGCGCACTGAAATCGAGCAGATCCGTGGAGTCAGCGCTGAGCGAGTGCTGGCGAATCTACTGGCCAGGGGGTTGATCGAAGAGACGGGCCGGAGAAGATCCCCGGGGAATCCGATCGAATACGCGACGACCTTTGCCTTCCTTGAGCTTTTCGGGCTTCGCTCGCTGGCGGATCTCCCTGCGTTGCAACGCTGGGAGGAGGACAGAGCCGTCCTGTCTCAGTTCGGGCTCGACGCCGAGGACAGAAAAAGACCCGCCACCCACGTGACGGGCCTCGACGAAAAAGTTCGGTAGATGAATACTAACGTTTGGTGTACTGGGGTGCCTTTCTAGCGCGTTTCAGTCCGTACTTCTTGCGCTCCTTGACGCGTGCGTCACGGGTCAAGAGTCCCCTCGACCGCAAGGGTCGACGCAGGTCCTCGCTGAAGGCCAGCAGAGCTCTCGAGATGGCGTGTCGGACTGCTCCGGCCTGCCCACTCAGCCCTCCACCCGTCACCACTACCAACGCGTTGAACTGGTTAGGCGTCGCCGTGACCTGCAAGGGCTCGGAAATGGCCGGTGTGAAGCGCTCGCCACCAAAATACTCGTTGATAGGCTTGCCGTTGACGATGATTTCGCCGGCTCCCGCCACCAGCTTCGCCCGCGCTATGGCCGACTTGCGCTTGCCGACCCCATAAAAATACTCTTGGTGTGTCGTCATAGCTGTGTAACTCCAGTCGATGTGGTGGCGCGATTGAGCGCCGGCACCGCTTCCGTCAGCGGAGCCGGGTTCTGCGCGGCGTGCGGGTGCTTGCTGCCCGCGTAAACTTTGAGCTTACGAAACATGGCGTCGCCCAGTTTCGTGTCGGGCAGCATTCCCTTCACGGCCAGCTCGACAACACGCTCTGGCCGCCGATTGAGCAGCGACGACAATGTTTCCTCCCGGATCCCTCCGGGATACCCTGAGTGCCGGTAGTACTTCTTGTCCGCCAGCTTGTTGCCCGTCACTCGAATCTTCTCAGCATTGATCACGATCACGTAATCGCCAAGATCGAGGTTGGGAGTGAATTCTGCCCGGTGCTTGCCCCTGAGAATTATTGCGATACTCGACGCCAAGCGGCCGAGAGTCTGTCCGCTGGCATCAACGATATACCAGCGCCGATCGTCACCGTTACCCACTGTCGGTTGATAAGTTTTCATGCGTCAACTGCCTCATAGTTCACTTTCATTAGATACAACCCGTGAGCCGGCGCCGGGGCCGCCGCCTTCGCACGGTCGCGCGAATCCCTCACCTCTGCAACATGCTCGACGCTAGCGTGCCCGTCCCCTACCGCCAGCAAGGTGCCGACAATTGTACGTATCATGTGCTGCATGAAGGCATTGCCTACAAGTCGAAACCGTACGATGTCGGCTTGAGGAGTTATGTCGAGATGAGTGATCGTGCGAACGGTGTTCCGCGCCCCATCATTCGACCCCGCGAAGGCTGCAAAATCATGCTCTCCGATCAACGCACTTGCCGCTAGCCGCATGCGTGGAACGTCTAGTGCATGCGGGAAATGATAGGCGCGACCGTTCCATAACGGCGAAGCAGCTGATCGGTTGAGAACCAGGTAATGGTATTCCCGTGAGCAAGGCGTCGAATCGAGGGTGAAACGTGTCCTCGACCGTGATCAGCTCCTGAATCGCAATATCCTTAGGCAAATGAGCGTTTATGGCTCGCATGAGCTGCTCGTCGCCGAGGCGAGAGTCGATCGTGAAAGCGACGACCTGCCCTGTCGCATGAGCCCCACTGTCAGTCCGCCCGGCGCCTACCACCGAAACACGGTTTTGCGTAGCCCCACACACTGCTCTCTCGAGCTCCGCCTGAATTGTGGGTAGGTGCGTCTGGCGTTGGAACCCTGCGTACCCGCCTCCGTCGTACTCAACAGTCGCTTTCACTCGTCTCCAGCTCAAACCAGCTCTATTTGGACCACTTCAGCAGCATCGCCTTTGCGCTGCCCAATCTTCACGATCCTGGTGTATCCTCCGGCTCGTTCCCCGTAGCGAGGAGCTATGTCCTCGAAGAGCTTCTCCACCATTAGCTTGTCCGGCAAATAACTCAACGCCAGTCGCCGGGCATGCAGATCGCCACGCTTACCTAGAGTCACCAGCCGCTCGATCCGGGGTCGTAGCTCTTTCGCCCGTGCTTCTGTTGTTCTGATGTGCTCGTGACGTAACAAAGCAGACATCAGCCCTCTGAGTAGTGCCCGCCGCCGGTCACCCGGCATGCCAAGTTTTCGGCCTTGCTTCTGGTGTCTCACCGTCTACTCCACGACATCGCCGTCTTCGACGAGCCGCCTCATCCGCAGTCGGTCGAGGAGCTCGTCGAGCGACTTCTGTCCAAAATTCCGTATGGAGAGCAAATCCTCCATATTCATTCCGATAACCTGGCCTACCTTCGTGATACCCGCACGCTTCAATGAGTTCTCAGCGCGCGCCGACAGGGCTAAATCCTCAATCGGCAGCTCGTACTCCTGCGAAGGTAGCGGGCGGGTGGAGAGCGGCTGCTTGCCACCTGTTATCTGCGGCACCGCAATCTCTTCGCCGAAGGCCGCGACGTGCGCAAAGTACTGCATCAGCATCGCACCGGCTTGGGTTAAGGCATCTTCAGGGGAGATGCTCCCATCCGTGGAGAGGTCGAGAAGCAACCGCTCGTAGTTAGTCATTTGACCGACTCGCGTGTGCTCGATGGTGAAATTAACACGACGGATCGGAGAGAAGATGCCATCGACAGGAATCTGACCAATGGGCATCTCATCGGTGATGTCGGTGATGTCATGATAGCCGACACCCTTCTCGACCACAAGCTCGGCCGTCAGCCTGCCTGCGGACGAGTCGATCGTCGCCAGTTTCTGTTCCGGATTGACGATATCCAGCTGATCTGTGAGACGAATATCCCCGGCAGTCACGGGACCCTCGCCCTGGGCTTCGAGGAGCACGTGTATGGGTTCGTCTGTATATGCCTTGAACCGAACCTTCTTCAGGTTCAGTATGAATTCCGTGACGTCCTCTTTAATGTGCGGGATAGCCGAGAATTCGTGCCGGATCCCATCGATCTGCACTGCCGTGATGGCAGCCCCGGGCAAAGAGGAAAGCAAGACGCGGCGCAGGGCATTTCCCAGCGTCACTCCGTATCCTCTCTGTAGTGGCTCGATCTCGAACTGGGCGTAAGTGTCCGAGGTCTGTAGGGTTTCTATTCGTGGAAGTGATATATCCAATTACTCTCTCCTTGGGTGCGCACACGTGGTGCCGGGTAAACATGGTCCCTTGTGAACTTCTCGCACAAGTAGCACCCGCGTTCGTAGGTAGATCCGCGGCCACTAACACAACTGCGACATCAGCGTGAATACCACTCCACGATGAGTTGCTCGTTGATCAGTGTCTCGAGGTCGGATCTAGAGGGAAGCCCGACAACGGTGCCTGTCATCGTCTCTGTGTCGAGCTGCAGCCACTCCGGGACTGATGCCCGGGCGCTTTCAAATTCTGCTTTTGTCTTAAAAAACTCGCGATTCTTGCTGCCGTCTCTAACTGTGACCACGTCTCCCGGCTTTAATCGCATCGATGGTACCGATGCGCGCCGTCCATTGACGCGAAAGTGCCCATGCTCGACTAGCTGCCTCGCTTGGTCCCGCGACGCTCCGAATCCCAGTCGGTAGACCACGTTATCGAGTCGAAGCTCCAGGAGCTGGAGCAGATTCTCACCCGTCACACCCGGCAGCCGCTCGGCATCTTCGTACGTTCGCTTGAACTGTCCCTCGAGGACGCCATACATACGGCGCGCCTTTTGTTTTTCCCGAAGCTGAATTGCGTAATCCGACGGCTTTCTTCGCCGCCCACCGGCTTGCTGGCCAGGCGGCGTCGGCCGCCGGTCGATTGCGCACTTCTTGGTCAGGCAACGGTCGCCCTTCAAAAAGAGCTTGACGCCCTCACGACGGCAGAGTTTGCAGTCTGGTCCTGTATACCGTGCCAACTTTGTTAACTGTTCCTTTCAACACTAATGCCGGCCATCGAGATCATACTCGACGCCGCTTTGGAGGCCTGGCGCCATTGTGCGGCACTGGCGTTACGTCATTGATCGATTGGATCACGAGTCCAGTCGCCTGTAGAGCTCGAATCGCCGCTTCTCGTCCAGGACCAGGTCCCTTCACGTACACGTCGACAGTGTTCATGCCGTGCTCCATAGCCTTACGCGCCGCGTGCTCGGCGCTCATCTGGGCTGCATAGGGAGTGCTCTTTCGTGAGCCCTTAAACCCGACGGTTCCTGCGCTGCCCCAAGACAAAGGCTGCCCGCTCATGTCCGTAATCGTAACGATCGTGTTGCTGAACGTTGCGTAGACATGCGCTTGGCCTCTCGGAACAATCTTTCGTTCCCGGCGCCGTCCACGAGGCCGCCTCGGTGCTGCTCGTCCCATCTGTTCTCCTAAACCAATCGATGAGTATCTGTGTTGTTTACTTCTTGGCAGACGCCTTGCGACGGCCTGCGACTGTTTTGGGCTTGCCTCGCTTCGTCCTGGCATTCGTGCGAGTTCGCTGACCGTGAGCCGGCAGGCTCCGGCGGTGACGCAGCCCGCGATACGAACCTATCTCGGTGAGTCGCTTGATGTTGAGTGCAACCTCTCGACGGAGGTCGCCCTCGACCTGATACTCCTTGTCGATCAGTTCCCGAATCCGGTGAACCTCATCCTCGGTCAGACCTTTGACTCGAGCCTCCGGATTAATCCTCGTCCGCGCCAAGATTTCACGACTTCTCGTCGGCCCAATGCCGTAAATGTAAGTCAGTGCGATGTCGACGTGTTTGTCTCTCGGGATGTCAACGCCGGCTATGCGTGCCATATGCTCACCCTTGTTTCTGCTTGTGTCGTGGATCCGTACAGATCACCTGAACTACTCCGCGCCGCTTGATGATTCTGCAGTTTGCGCATCGGCGTTTTACTGAAGCCGAAACCTTCATTATGTTCCCTTCTTAATCGGTCCAACGATTCTGGCTCGTGACAAGTCATACGTGGTCAGCTCGAGAAGCACATGCTCACCCGGTACGAGACGTATGGTCCGCACGCGTGCATCCTCACCAACGTGAGCCAGTACATGACGGCCATCACTGAGCAAGACACGAAACAGGTCATTAGGCACAGCCTCAATGACCGTACCCTGAACCTGTTTCTTGGTCTCGTTTCCGTAGGACATTAGTATTATCGCACATCTCCCGGCCTTGATTCATCCGGGAGTGTCATGATCTGGTGGCCCCGCGCTGTCACCGCGACCGTGTGCTCAAAATGCGCCGACAGTGACCCATCGGCCGTCGCCACAGTCCATCGATCGGGCAAAACCCGCGTGTCCTCCGAACCGAGGTTCAGCATAGGCTCGATCGCTAGCGCCCAGCCCGGCTTCATGGCCGGACCCGGCGTGTGCATGTGATAGTTCGGGATCTGCGGAGCCTCGTGCATGTTGCGGCCGATCCCGTGACCCACGTACTGCCTGACAATACCGAGACCTTTTGACGTCGCGTACTTGTCTATGGCCGCCGATACGTCATAGAGCGGACGCTCCGGTCCGACTCTCTCGATTCCGCGACGGAGAGCCTCTCGTGTCCCGTCCAGCAGCTTCTGAGCTCCCGCCGACACCGCTCCCACCGCTACCGTCACGGCCGAGTCTCCGTGGAAACCCTCGTATATTGCCCCCAGGTCAATGCTCACGATGTCCCCCTCGTTCAAGACCCGGTCAGATGGAATCCCATGGACGATTTCATCATTGACCGAAGTACAGATAGCTCCAGGGAACGGCGTCCCAAGCTCGGGGTGAATGACCTCGGGAAAACTCGCGACCGCTCCTGATCGTGAGAGTGACTCGCGCGCCCATTCGTCGAGATCGGCCGTGCGCACGCCTGGCCTGACGCGCTCGCTTAGCATCGCCAGCGTGTTACCCACGATCGCTCCGGCCTTCCTCATAAGCTTCAAGTCGTCCGGCGAGTGGACCGGGACCCCTCGGCCCACTAAGCCACTCCGCCCCGAGTCGAAGCCCTGCCGTTCTTTTCCGCCGGACTCATGATGATGTCGCGCAGCTCTTTAGTTACAACATCGGCCGGAAGCTGCGCGTCAACTTCCTCGAGACGCTTCTGGTCTCGGTAGTAATCGAGTACTGGGGCAGTCTGCTTCTCATATACCTGCAGGCGGTTCCTCTGGATCTCCGGATCCTCATCACTCCGCTGAACTAGCCTGCCCTCACAGACGTCACACATTCCTGCGGTCTTTGGCGGGTGCGAGACCTCGTTGTACACGTGCCCGCACTTGCTGCAGACCCAACGGCCAAACATCCGTTTCAGCACCACATTCATGGGCGCGTCAAGCAGTATGACGTGATCGATGCGCTTAAGCTCGTCTCCAAATTTCTGGTCCAGCGCTTCCGCCTGAGCCACGGTCCGGGGGAACCCATCGAGGATGAATCCGTACCGTACATCAGGCTGATGCAGCCGGTTCAGGACCATCTCGATCGTGAGATTGTCCGGAACGTATTCCCCCTTGTCCATGTAACTGCGGACCTTTTCCGAGAGAGGAGTGTCCTCCTGCCGTATTGCCCGGAACATGTCGCCGCTGCCCACGATCGGGATCCCGAGCCACTTGGAGAGGCGCAGGCTCTGCGTGCCTTTGCCCACTCCCGGCGGCCCCATCAAAATGAGGTTCAAAATACACCAAGCATTTTCCCGTGCTTTACCTAATGAAGCCCTGATACTGGCGCATCATCAACTGCGCCTCTAGCTGTTTCAGGGTATCGATTGCTACGCCGACGACGATCAGGATCGCCGTGCTGCTGAACGTGTACGTGTTCTGCCCGGTCAGCAGGCTGATGAAGAATGGCATGACCGCAATGATGGCAAGGAACAGAGCGCCGGCCAGCGTGATGCGGTTGAGCACGTATTGCAGGTACCTGGCTGTTGGTGGACCCGGCCGATGCCCGGGAATGAACCCTCCATTCTTCTGCAACGTCTCAGGCAGGTTCTGCTGCTGGAACGTTACGGCCGTGTAGAAGTAGGTAAAAGCGATTACCAGAATGAAATAAATCAGCCAGTAAACCCAGTTCGTCGACACAAACGTGGCATAGAGCACGTCGGCCAATTGCCTGAGCCAAGGCTGCGACGCCCCTCGAAAATAGCTGGCAATGGTGCCGGGTAGGATGACAATCGATGCCGCGAAGATGAGTGGAATCATGCCCGCGGAGTTAACACGCAACGGAATGTGCGTGGATTGACCCTGATACATTCGTCCGCCGCGTATTCGCTTGGCGTATTGAACAGGGATGCGACGCTGTCCCTCAGACACGAAAACGACAGCCGCTATAACGACTGCGGCAAACGCTCCCAGGACAATCAGGAACCCAATGTTATTCGCTTGAACCTGTTGCACGAACTCCTGAGGCAGCCGCGATACGATGCCGGCGAAAATGATCAACGAGATGCCGTTTCCGATCCCGTTCTCCGTGATCAATTCGCCAAGCCACATGGCCATGATTGTGCCGGCCGTGAGCGAAATCAGAACCTCGAGTGTTGGGAAAACGGTAGACCCGTTGAACAGGCCAAAGTTAGCTGAACACTTTCACCGGCGAGAAATTGTTCAGCGCCACCATCTGCCCATACCCTTGGATCAGGCACAGCGGTACGGTGAGCAAGCGCGTGTACTGGTTAATCTTGTTCCGGCCGTACTCACCCTCCTTTTGCAGCTCGGTCAGCGCCGGAACGACTCCGATCAAGAGCTGCATGACGATCGAGGCGGTAATGTACGGGTATACACCCAGCGCGACAATAGAGAAGGTCTGTAGAGACCCTCCCGAGAAAATGTTCAGCAGCTGCAGCAGGTTCTGCTGATTGATCACTTGCTTGAGTGCGTTGTGATCGACGTTCGGGATCGGGACATGCGCCTCGATTCGGAAGACAACCAGAAGCGCCAGCGTAAACAGAAGCTTACGCCTGAGGTCGGGAATTTTAAATGCGTTAAGTGCTGCTTGAACCATTGCCTGAGTCCTCTACGCGGCCGCCTGCTCCTTCGAGCTTCTGTCGCGCTGCTTGGGTTACTTTATCAAGTCGAACGACTAACGGCTTCTCTATCTCCCCATTGCTGAGGAGTTTCACGGGTCGCGATTGCCTGCCTCTGATCAGACCCTTTGCCCTCAGAGAGTTGGCGTCTACAACCGCATCCGCCTCGAATGCGTTAAGGTCCGAGACTTTTACTATCGCGTACTCGACGCGAAAGATGTTCGTGAATCCTGGCGCTTTGCCATAGCGAAAGGCGCGCGACGACATACCCCGGAAATTCGCCTTGGCGCCGCCGGACCGGGCCTTCTGCCCCTTGGTGCCCTTTCCCGCTGTGGTCCCTTGGCCGCTGGCATTGCCTCGACCGAGCCTACGAGGTTCATGCCGCGCTCCCTCGGCTGGGTGTAGGTCGTGCAGTCTCATGAGTTACCTTCCGTAGACGCTTCCCCGCTCGTTGGATCCTCTTGTGCGGCTGAGGGAGCTACTTCGCTCACTTCTTCCATCTTGGGGGCTTCTGCTGCGACCGGCTTCTCGGCTACAACTGGCTTCTCGGCTACAACTGGCTTCTCGGCTGCGACCGGCTTCTCGACTCGAGGAGCGCGCTTCCGCAGAGGCTCAGGTTCTGCCGCAGTAGTAGTCGCCGCCACCGCAGCCTCTGTCGGTGCGGGGCTCTTTGAAATGGTGACCGCGCCTCGTCGTGGCTTAGACATCACGTCAGGCGCATCGGAAGCCGGTTCGACGCGCACCAGATGTGACACGCTTTGCACCATTCCGCGAGTTGACTCATTGTCGGGCAACAAGACCGTCTGCCTGATTCGCCGCAGGCCGATGGCCTTCACGGTGGCGCGAGCTTCCGGTCGGTTGCCGATCGGGCTCTTGACCAAGGTCACCGCAAGCTTAGGCATCCTGGGTCTCCTCGCCATTCGGGCTCTCGATCTCGCCGTAGTCGCCGCCGCCGAGCAGCTCGTCAACACTCTTGCCCCGCGCGTACGCGACGTCCTCGGGAGATTGCAGAGACGTCAAGGCCTTCATGGCAGCCTTCACCACGTTTCCGGGGTTGTTGCTCCCGAGAGACTTGGACAGGATATCGTGAATCCCTGCCGCTTCGACCACTGCTCGCACCGGTCCACCCGCAATCACTCCAGTACCCGGCGACGCCGGCTTGAGGAGAACATGAGCAGCCCCAAAGTGCACGTTGACTTCGTGTGGAATGGTTGGCCCGGCCAGAGCAATTCGAGTGGCGTTTTTGCGCGCGTGCTCTGCACCCTTCCGAATGGCTTCCGGCACCTCGTTGGCTTTGCCTTGCCCCACGCCAACCATCCCGTTGCCGTCCCCGACGACAACCGTGGCATTGAAGCTGAACCTTCGTCCGCCCTTTACCACCTTGGATACGCGGTTGACCTGAACCACCCGCTCTTCCATACCTCCGGCGCTGCCGGAATCATATCTTGTCATTTCAAAAGCCTGGTATCTCTAGAATCGATCCTGTTGTGTCAAAACGTTAGCCCGCCGTCCCGTGCGCCCTCGGCGAGAGCCTTGATGCGGCCGTGATAAAGGTATCCGCCGCGGTCGAACACGACCCGGCTTATGCCGGCCTCGACTGCCCTTTCCGCGATAAGCCTGCCCACCGCTGCCGCGCGATCTACTTTGGTCTTGTGTGGACCACCGCGCAGCGCCTTGTCTAGTGTCGACGCGGCCGCCAGCGTTCGTCCGGTCTCATCGTCGATCACCTGAGCGTAAATATGCATGGAGCTCCTGAAAATATTGAGCCTGGGAGCTTCTCGCGTTCCGCCCAGATGCCGGCGTATATGCTGATGCCGGCGAATTCGTCTCAGCCTGGGAGCGATTCCGCTGCTAGGCAACTTCTCCTCCTCGTCCGCCGGTTTCTCGGTACGTCACTGGTTTCCTACCCGGCCTTTCCTGCTTTTCCGGCTTTCCGCCGGATAACCTCGTCAGAATAGCGAATGCCCTTACCCTTGTAGGGTTCAGGTTTTCGCACTTGTCGGATTCGCGCGGCCATCTCTCCAACAACCTGCTTGTCAATCCCGCTCACCAGGACGCGCGTCGGTGTCTCGACCGTGAATTCGATCCCCTCGAGCGGCTGGATCTCCACTGGGTGAGAGTAACCGACCGCCAGGGTCAGATTGCTCCCGGTCTTCTGCGCTCGGTAGCCCACTCCCGAGATTTCGAGAGTCTTAGTGAACCCTGTCGTCACACCCGTGATCATGTTGGCCAGCAGACTACGCGTCAGCCCGTGCAAGGCTCTCGTGTCCCCATCATCGCGGTCGCGCCTTACTTCGACAACCCCGTCCGACACGCTGACGTCGATGGTGGCAGGAATAGTCCAGGAAAGCTGCCCACGCGGGCCTTTCACGGTTACGCGCCGGCCGTCATGCTGAGTAAGCTCGACGCCGGTCGGCAGTGGTATGGGCTTCTTGCCGATGCGGGACATGCCTCACCAAACCTCTGCCAGGAGTTCGCCGCCGAGATGCCGTTTGTGCGCCTCGTAACCTGTCATCACTCCGCGAGGAGTGGAAACGATGACCGTGCCCAGACCGGACCGCACCCTGGGGATTTCGGTGTGGCGCGCATATCGCCGCAGCCCTGGGCGGCTCAATCTCCTTACGCCGTTGATGACCGACAGTCTATTTGGGGCGTACTTTAGTTGAATTCGGATCTGCCTGTGTTCTTCGGATCCAATACTGAAATCCTCGATGAAGCCCTCTTCCTTCAAGATCTTGGCGATGGCCAGCTTCATCTTGGAGTACGGCATATCGGTCGCCGCGTTCCTAGCGACGGTCGCGTTCCGAATTCGCGTCAGCATGTCTGCAATGGGATCAGTCGTCTTCATGAAACGCTCCAGCTACCAGCTAGCTTTAGTGACGCCGGGGACCTGACCGGCCAGAGCCAGCTCCCGGAAGTCAATTCGGCAGAGTCCAAACTTGCGCATGTAACCGCGCGGACGGCCGCAGATGGCGCACCGGTTGTGTTGCTGCGTCTTGAACTTAGCGGGTCGCTCTGACTTCGCAATCTTTGATTTCTTCGCCACGCTTCCTCAAATACCTCTCTCGAGCCGATATCGGCGATTCTTAACTACTGTGAACGGAACGGCATGCCAAGTTGTGCGAGGAGGCTCTTGCCTTCCCGATCGTTGCGCGCCGTCGTCGTGATATTTACCTGCAGACCCCGTACTCGATCGATCCGATCGTAGTCGATCTCGGGAAACACCAGCTGCTCACGCAAGCCGATGCTGTAGTTTCCGCGGCCGTCAAAGCTGCGATCCGAAACGCCCTGAAAGTCTCGAATCCGAGGCAGAGCCACGTTGATGAAGCGGTCCATGAACTCCCACATCTTGTCGCCTCGCAGCGTCACCGCCGCACCGATGGGATTTCCTTCTCGCACCTTGAACTGGGCGATCGACTTCCGTGCCCGCGTCACCACCGGGTGCTGCCCCGTTATTATCGTCAGGTCCCCCACGGCCGCATCCAGCGCCTTGCTGTTGGTGAGCGCCTCCCCCATTCCAATGTTGAGAGTCACTTTCTCCAGCCGCGGCACGGCCATTGTGTTCTTGAACTCGAATTCTCGAAGCAAAGCGGGAACCACGTCCGACTGATACTTTTCCTTAAGTCTTGGTGCCGCCATCGTCTATTCCTTGTCCAAAATCTCGTCGCAATGCGTGCACGAGCGCACTCGCTGCCCATCGGGTAGGGTCCTGTGGCTGACACGCGTGGGCTTGTCGCAGTTGGGGCACACCAACAATACATTGGACCGGTGAATCGGAGCGGGCTTCTCCACCGACTCCGACTGCAGTACCCCCGGTCTCCGCCGCTGATGACGGGTAACCAGCGCAACATTCTCGATGATCACCCTGTTCTGCTGGCGCAACACCTGCAGGATCTCGCCTTGCTTGCCGGCATCGGCTCCGGTCATGACCTGAACGCGATCCCCCTTCTTCAGGGTTACTCGCGGCAGCATTTTTCGGCCCGAGGCAAACCCGGCCCGCTTCCAGATCTTTCGCTCTTTTTTCGTCATCTCACGTGCCATCAAAGAACCTCCGGAGCAAGAGATACGATGCGCATGAAAGCTCTATCGCGAAGCTCGCGCGCGACCGGCCCAAAAATACGGGTCCCTCGCGGCTGATTCGCATTGTTGATGATGACGGCCGCATTGTCGTCAAAACGTATATGTGAGCCGTCTGCGCGGTTGTATTCCTTCGCGGTTCGGACGATAACGGCACGAACGACTTCGCCCTTCTTTACAGCCGCTCCCGGATTGGCCGATTTGACCGAGGCGACCACGACGTCCCCAACGCCTGCATATCGAGCATTTGACCCCTTGAGGACGCGAATAACCATGATCACCTTGGCGCCCGTGTTATCGGCCACCCGCAATCGCGAAAGATTCTGAACCACTCTGCCTACTCCCCGTCTACAGTCTCGAGACGTGAAGAACGCACCACATCGGCAAGCTGCCACGTTTTGAGCTTGCTGTGAGGTCTTGTTTCAGTTATCCGGACCACGTCCCCGACGTGAGCCTGATTTGCCTCGTCATGCACTAAAAACTTCTTGCTGCGTCGTATGCGCTTTTTGTACAAGCGGTGCTGCGTTATGGTGTCAACTCTCACCACGATGGTCTTTTCCATCTTGTCGCTGACCACTTGCCCTACCTTCGACTTGATGATGGGCTTACGGCCGGCGTCGGCCCCGGTCTCAGCTGCTGTTGCGCTCATTCTTCACTTTCCGTTAGCTCGCGCTCGTGCAGGATCGTTTTGATGCGAGCCACCTCGCGCTTTAGTGTCCGTAGCTGTTCATAATTTGTGTTCTGGTGCGTGGCGTATTGAAACCGAAAATTCAGGAGTTGCTGTTGTACCGTCGCTAGCTGCTGCTCAAGCTCGGGAGTGCTCATGTCAAACAGCGGTTGCGTTTTGCTACTCGCCATCACCCTCACCCACTGGCACCGCGATCGGCGCTCCCTTTTCCAGGAACCTGGTCTCGCATGGCAGCTTGTACGAGGCGAGCCGCATGGCCTCCTTGGCAACATCGGGATTGACTCCCGACAGCTCGAAGATGATATGCCCCGGCTTCACCACTGCAACCCAATGATCAGGCGATCCCTTCCCTTTCCCCATTCGCGTTTCTGCAGGCTTCTTGGTGACGGGCTTGTCGGGAAATACCCGAATCCAAACCTTCCCACCTCGACGTATATAACGAGTAATCACTCGTCGGGCAGCTTCTATCTGACGGCTCTCCAGCCATACGTTGTCTACCGACTGCAAGGCGTAGTCGCCGAAAGCTATCGAGTTTCCGCGGGTAGCAACTCCGCCCGTGCCCGCCTTGTGCTGCTTGCGATGCTTTACCCGCGATGGCATCAACATGACGTGACTCTCCTATGCCTCGGCCGCAACCGGCTCAACAGCTTGTGCGGGCTGCCGTCGTTCAACCTTCTGCTGGCGCTCGGGAAGTATGTCCCCCTTATAGATCCAAACCTTGACGCCGATGACGCCGTACGTCGTGATCGCATCGGCCCGGCCGTAATCAATGTCGGCCCGCAGTGTGTGCAAGGGGACGCGTCCCCGGCGCTCTGACTCCCGCCGCGACATTTCGCTTCCCCCCAGGCGGCCGGCGACGTTAACCCGGACGCCTTTGGCGCCGCGCTCCATCGCCCGTTGCACCGACTGCTTCATCGCTCTGCGGAAGGCTACGCGCTTCTCTAGCTGGTCGGCGACGTTCCGCGCTACCAGCGTCGCATTCAGCTCCGGCTGGCGAACCTCCTGAATATTGACCTTGACCTTCTTTTCGGTCTCCCGCTCCAACAGTTGCCTTAGCTCCTCCACATTCGTCCCGCTCCGGCCGATGATGATTCCCGGGCGCGCCGTATGAATCGTCACCGTGACCTGGTTTGCGGCCCGCTCGATATCAACTTGCGCCACGCCCGCGTTCTGGTGGCGGTCAAAGATGATGCGTCGGATCTTGACATCCTCTTGAAGCAGTTCTGCGTAGTGCTTCTCTTCGAACCACTTGGCTTGCCACGGCTTGACAATACCGAGGCGAAATCCAATCGGGTTGACTTTCTGTCCCAACGTATATTCCCTGTCCTTTCAGTCTTTGCGAATCCGGCTATCGTACGATGGCCGTAATATGAGACGAACGCTTCAGCCGCGGCTTGACACGACCATGAGCACCGGGCTTAAAACGCTTCAACGTCATCGCTTCGTCGACGATGATCCGGTATACGCTCAATCGATCGATGTCGAGATCGTAGTTGTTTTCGGCATTAGCCGCTGCCGACTTGATGACCTTCGCCAGATCCTTGGCCGCGTAGTTCGGCATGAACTGCAACACCGCTAACGCGTCGTTGACGCTGCGCCCACGAACCGCGTCCGCCACCAGCCGCACCTTCCGGGCGGAGCGGTGTACGTTGCGTGACTGCGCTCGGACCTCTATGTACTGTGCCGTATCCATAATCGTCCCTACCGAACCCCGTGAGCGCGTTCGGACTTGGCAATATGGCCACGGAAGTGTCGCGTCGGCGCAAATTCACCGAGCTTGTGACCGACCATGTTCTCACTTATGTAGATAGGAACGTGGCGACGCCCGTCATGGACCGCTATTGTCATACCGATCATATCTGGAATGACGGTCGACGCTCGCGACCACGTCCGGATAATGCGCTTCTCACCTGTGCGCTGCAATGTCGCCACTTTCTTGAGCAGCGCTTCCTGGACAAATGGGCCCTTCTTTACCGATCGTGACACTCTTATCTCCGCCCGCTATTTCGACGCCGAACAATGAACTCGTCTGACTGCTTGGCCTTGCGCGTTCTGTACCCGAGGGTTGGTTTTCCCCAGGGCGTACGCGGCTGCCCTCCAATCGGGGACTTGCCTTCGCCTCCACCATGCGGATGGTCATTGGGGTTCATCACCGAGCCCCGGACGCTTGGGCGCTTCCGTTTCCATCGACTCCTACCTGCTTTGCCGATGACCTCGTTCTGGTGATCGGCGTTTCCGACCTCCCCGATAGTTGCCATGGCGCGCGTGAGAATACGTCGCATTTCACCCGAGGGCATTCGCACCACGCCATAGTCGCCTTCGCGGGCCACGAGCTGAGCGGCCGCCCCGGCTGACCGTACGAGTACACCGCCCCGACCAGGCTCCAGCTCTATGTTGTGCATCACGCTACCTAGCGGGATGTTCGCGATCGGCAGCGCATTTCCCACTTTGACCTCAGCTTCGGGCCCCGACTGCAGCATGTCACCCACTTTGAGGCCTTGCGGCGCTAGTATGTACCGTTTCTCCCCATCCGAGTAAAAGAGCAGCGCGATTCGTGCCGATCGATTTGGGTCGTACTCTATCGCCGTCACCCGAGCCGGCACGCCATGCTTCTGACGTTTGAAGTCGATAATGCGGTAGCGCCGTTTTGCGCCCCCACCCTGATGACGAACCGTCACCCGGCCGTGGACGTTACGCCCCGATTTCCTGGGCAGCGGAGCCAGTAGAGACTTCTCCGGCTTCTTCTTTGTGATCTCGTCGAAGCTGGAGACGCTCATGGATCGGCGTCCCGGCGACGTAGGCTTGTATTTCCGAACTGGCATGTCTTAACTGTCCTTAAACGTGCGCACGTTAGACGGCGCCAAAGAAGTCTTCAATCTTTTCACCCGCCCTCAGTGTCACCACTGCCTTCTTCCAGGCGGGCTGATATCCGCGGCGCTTCTTGTTCATTCGCACGAATCCCGCACCCTTCTCTTTCGACGGCATGCGGATCGTATTGACGGCAACCACATGCACGCCAAACCGAGATTGGACCGCCTCCCTGATCTGAATCTTATTTGCATTGCGCCGCACCCGAAACACGTACTTGTTTAGGGGATCGCCGTTCTTTGCGTTTGTCCCGTGCCCCGGGACTGGATTCGCCAGGTCATTGCTCTTCTCGCTGACCACCGGCCACAACAAGACGTCGACGGCTTCCATCAGCTCAGCCTCCTGTCGATTGCTTGCAGGGCGGAGACCGTGAAAACCAGATGCTCCGGCCCCAGCACATCGAGGAGATTCAAACTCCCGGCGTCCCGCAGCTCAACATCGGGAATGTTCCGGGCCGCCAGAAAAGCGTTCTCCTCGAATGACTCGTCTACGACCAGCACGTCTCCGGAAATCCCCAGACCCTTGAATGCGGCTACCATCTCCCGCGTCTTCGGTTCGGCGAGCGCAAACGAATCCAGCGCCAATATCGCACCCTCGCTGTGCCGAGAGGATAGACCGCTGCGGAGAGCACTTCGCTTCATCTTCTTGGGCATCTCCTGTCGATACGACCGAGGGTGCGGGCCAAAAACGACCCCGCCCCCTCGCCATAGAGGCGAGGTGCGACTTCCCTGGCGGGCCCGGCCGGTTCCCTTCTGACGCCAGGGCTTTGCTCCACCTCCACTGACTTCGCCTCGTCCCTTGACGTCATGCGTGCCAAGCCTTTGATTGGCAAGTAACTGAACGACGGATTGGTGTACCAGCGGCTCGTTCACGCGTGCCGCGAACACGTCGTCGCTCACTTCCACGCTGCCTTTGTCCTCACCGGAAAGCGTTCGAAGAGGAATGCTTGCCATACTTTCTCCTACGCTCTATGCCGTCGCCCGGCCAGAGGCCGTCGCACGAGACTGCTTTACCGCTCGGCGCACCACCACGACGCCGTTACGCGCCCCGGGTATGCTGCCTTTCACCAGAAGGACGTTGCGTTCGGTATCGACTTCGACGATCTCCAGGTTCTGCACGGTGCGACGCTCGTTCCCTAGATGACCCGCCATACGCATCCCCTTAAAGACGCGGCCGGGAGTCGAGCTGGCCCCGATAGATCCGGGCGCGCGGTGCCTGTCGGACTGTCCGTGAGTCTTCGGACCACCGGCAAAGCCGTGTCGCTTTACCACGCCGGCGAAACCTTTGCCCTTCGAAACGCCTATGACGTCGACGATCTCTCCCTTTGAAAAGATATCGACCCCGATCGCCTGGCCAACTTCAAGCCCGTCGCTGGAGCCGTTGACCTCACGCAAATGCCGCAGTTTTGGCAGCCCCTTGAGGTGCCCGGCCTCGGCCTTCGACAGCTTGCGCGCCTCGTCGAATCCGAGCTGCACTGCGGCGTAGCCGTCCCGCTCCGGTGTCTTGACCTGCGTGACATGGTTGGGCTCTACCTGAATGACCGTCACTGGCACCGTAACACCGGCTTCGGTGAACACCTGGGTCATCCCCAGCTTCCTGCCCAACAGAGCCTCTACCATCGATACACCTACAGCTTGATTTCAATGTCGACGCCCGCCGGCAGGTTAAGCCGCATCAAGGCGTCGACGGTTTTGTTGTTAGGCTCGAGAACGTCAATCAGCCGCTTGTGCGTCCGGATCTCGAACTGCTCTCGAGAGTCCTTGTGTACGAACGGAGAGCGCACGACGGTGTATCGATTGATTTCCGTCGGCAGCGGCACGGGTCCGGAAACACTTGCCCCGGTTCTCTGAGCAGTGTCGACGATCTCCGAGGCCGAACGGTCCAGAATCGCGTGATCGTAGGCCTTGAGCCGAATCCGGATTCGCTGCTTGGTTAGTGTGCGCCCTCCCATTCTGTGGCCCCTACTCCTTCACGGCCGAAACGGCCCCGGCGCCCACGGTCCGCCCACCCTCGCGGATGGCGAACCTCAGACCCTCTTCGACGGCGATCGGCGTATGCAACGTAACTTCCATCTGCACATTGTCACCGGGCATCACCATCTCGACCCCTTCCGGGAGCTGGATGGAGCCCGTGACGTCCGTCGTCCGTAGGTAGAATTGCGGCCGGTACCCATTGAAGAACGGGGTGTGGCGTCCACCTTCGTCTCGGCTGAGGACGTAGACCTGCGCGCTGAACTCGGTGTGCGGCTTAATGCTGCCCGGCTTCGCCAGGACCATCCCGCGCTCCACGTCGCTCCGCTCGATGCCTCGCAGCAGAACGCCAACGTTGTCTCCGGCCTCGCCCTGGTCGAGCAGCTTCTTGAACATCTCGACGCCGGTTGCGACCGTGCTGCGATTGGGCCGGATGCCGATAATCTCAACCGTGTCGTTGACCTTGACGATTCCACGCTCGATGCGTCCCGTGACGACCGTACCGCGCCCCTTGATGCTGAACACGTCCTCGATCGGCATCAGGAATGGCTTGTCGACCGGTCGTGGTGGCGTCGGAATGTACGTGTCGACGGCGTTCATGAGCTCCATGATCTGGCCCTTAGCCTGCTCGTCGCCCTCGAGGGCTTTCAGAGCCGAGCCTCGGATAACCGGAATCTCATCCCCGGGGAAGTTGTAGGAGCTTAACAGCTCGCGTACCTCCAGCTCGACCAGGTCGAGAAGCTCTTCATCGTCGACCATGTCCACCTTGTTGAGAAAAACCACGATGCTGGGCACTTCCACCTGGCGTGCGAGCAGCACGTGCTCGCGGGTCTGGGGCATCGGGCCGTCGGCCGCGGATACGACGAGAATCGCTCCATCCATCTGGGCGGCGCCCGTGATCATGTTCTTGATGTAGTCGGCGTGTCCCGGGCAGTCTACGTGCGCGTAGTGCCTGGCCTCGGTCTGGTACTCCACGTGAGCGATCGAGATCGTAATCCCTCGAGCTCGCTCTTCGGGAGCGTTGTCGATACTGTCGAACGGGCGGAAGTCGGCTCCACCCTGCTCGGCCAGCGTCCGTGTGATCGCCGCCGTAAGCGTCGTCTTGCCATGGTCGATGTGCCCGATCGTACCTACGTTGATGTGTGGTTTGTTGCGCTCGAATTTCTGCTTCGCCATCTTCTATCTACTCCAGCTCCAATTTCAGGTCGTTGCCGAATCTGGCTTGTGTTGTTGCCGCTGCCTCCACAGGCAAGACGACAGTGTAACGAATGTATTGAGTGGGTATCATCGGCGGCCGCTCGCCGTTTCCAGCGTTTGCATCCGCGATTTGGCGCGGATCTCGTCCGCGATTCCCTTGGGAACTTCGGCATAGTGCGACGGCTCCATGCTATAGCTGGCACGCCCTTGGGTCATGGACCGCAGAACCGTCGCGTAGCCGAACATCTCGGCCAGCGGTACGAGTGCACGGATCACCTGGGCTCCTTCGCCGCGAGGATCGACCGCTTCGATATGCGCACGCCGTGAATTGAGGTCGCCGATGACGTCGCCCAGAAAGTTCTCGGCTGTGGTCACTTCAACGCGCATGACCGGCTCCTTGATGATGGGACCAGCCTTCTGCGAAGCGTCTTTGAACGCTATCGATCCCGCGATCTTGAATGCCATCTCGTTTGAGTCAACCGGATGGAATGACCCGTCATACACGGATGCCTGCACGTCAACCATCGGGAACCCGGCGATGACGCCGTTCTCCATTGCTTCCTTGATCCCGCTTTCGATGGCGGGAATGTACTCCCTCGGTATCACGCCGCCAACGATCTTGTTGACAAACTTGAATCCTTCACCGGGCTCCAGCGGGGAGACCTCGATCCAGCAATCGCCGTACATTCCGCGGCCGCCGGTCTGCCGGACATACCTGCCCTCGGCCTTCGCCGAGCGTGAGATCGTTTCTTTATAGGCGACCTGTGGACGGCCGACGTTTGCCTGTACCTTGAATTCACGAAGCATGCGATCGACAATGACTTCGAGGTGGAGTTCGCCCATACCCTCAATAATCGTCTGGCCGGTTTCACTGTCCGTGTGAAGGCGGAATGTCGGATCCTCTTCCGCGAGCCGCTGCAAAGCCGTCGACATCTTGTCGGCATCGGCCTTGGTTTTTGGCTCGATCGCCACAGAGATGACGGGATCGGGAAAGTTGATCGACTCCAGAATGATCGGCCTGCCGAGGTCCGACAGTGTGTCGCCCGTGAATGTCTGCTTGAGACCGACGACGGCCACGATGTCACCGGCATCGGCTTCCTGTATGTCCTCCCGGTGGTTAGCGTGCATCCGGACAAGTCGTCCGATGCGCTCCCGGTTCTCCTTGCTCGAATTGAGCACGTAGGAGCCTGTTGTGAGCCGCCCGGAGTAGATCCGGCAGTACGCCAGTCGCCCGATGAACGGATCCGCTACGATCTTGAACGCCAGGGCCGCGAACGGCTCGTCGTCGCTGACCGTCCGCACCTCGGTTTCCTCCGTCCGAGGATTGACTCCCTCGACGGCAGGAACGTCTAGAGGTGAGGGCAGATAGGCAACCACGGCGTCAAGCATTGGCTGAACGCCCTTGTTTCGCAGCGCCGAACCCGCGAGAACCGGGAATATCTGAGCCGAGATGGTGCCCTTCCGGAGCCCCTCCTTCAGCTCTTCTTCCGTCAAAGCCTCGCCCATGAGATATTTGTCGGCGAGCGCCTCATCCGTCTCGGCAACAGCCGCTACCAAACGGTCGCGCCATTCGTGGGCAAGTTCGAGCATCTCCTCCGGGATCTCCGCCTGTTCACGCGTCGTCCCAAGGTCATCGGTGTAGATGATGCCCTGCATTGTCACCAGGTCGACGACCCCTCGGAAGTCGGATTCCGAGCCGATCGGCAGCTGAATCGGTACTGCATTCGCGCCCAGACGCTCCTCGAGCATCTCGACACATCTGTAGAAATTGGCACCCGTGCGGTCCATCTTGTTGACGAACACGATGCGCGGAACGTTGTAACGATCGGCTTGGCGCCACACGGTCTCCGACTGCGGCTCCACACCGGCAACGGCATCGAGAACGGCTACACCGCCGTCGAGCACGCGCAGAGAGCGCTCCACCTCTACCGTGAAGTCGACGTGCCCCGGGGTATCGATGATGTTGATCGTCGTGTCTTCCCAGGACGTGGTGGTGGCGGCCGCGGTTATGGTTATACCTCGCTCCCGCTCCTGCTCCATCCAGTCCATCGTCGCCGCACCCTCGTGGACCTCGCCGACGCGGTGGATCTTGTTCGTGTAGAACAGGATCCGCTCGGTTGTCGTGGTCTTACCGGCATCAATGTGCGCAATGATGCCGATATTTCGAATCTTATCTAGTGGTTGTAATCTGGCCATGGGATTATGTTGAGTTGCCTTTATCTACCAACGGTAATGAGCGAATGCCCGGTTGGACTCGGCCATTCGATGAGTATCTTCGCGTTTCTTGATAGTGGTGCCTACTCCATTGGCGGTATCGAGAAGCTCGTTTGCCAGTTTCTCGGCCATGGACTTGCCCGGCCGCTTGCGGGCCGACTGCAGAAGCCATCGGATCGCCAGCGCCTGGCGCCGGTCACCCTTAATTTCCACCGGAACCTGATACGTCGAGCCGCCTACCCGTCTCGGCTTCACTTCTAGAACAGGAGTAGCGTTTCGTCAGCGCCTGCTCGAACACTTCGATGGAATTGCGCTTGCTGCGCTCGCCCAATATCTCCAGCGCGCTATAAAAGATGCGCTCCGCCAACGACTTCTTGCCGTTGTACATCAAGTTATTGATGAACTTTCCCGCATGGCGATTGCTGAAAACCGGATCAGGCGCAATCGTTCGGCGTATAACCCGTGCTCGTCTCGGCATTGGCTTAGCTCCAAATCGTAAACAGTAGAAAGTAAAGCAGCGAGACAGAGTATCCTCTGTCGTGTTCGGTTTCGGGACATGCAAAGGCACTGCCACCCCAATCGGGTGCCCCGCAGGGCTGTTCAGGCAGTGCCTAGTATTTGATTAGATCCTCAGCGAGGACGCGTCTCGTTAAGAGACCGTATCAGCTCGCTGATTTAGAGCGCTTAGCTCCGTACTTCGAACGTCCACGCTTGCGCTTGGAAACGCCCGCAGCATCGAGTGCGCCCCTGATTACGTGGTACTTGACGCTGGGAAGGTCCTTGACGCGACCACCCCTAACCAAAACCACGCTGTGCTCCTGAAGATTGTGCCCTTCGCCGGGTATATAAGCATTTACCTCGCGGAGATTGCTCAGGCGAACGCGGCAATACTTCCGCAGTGCTGAGTTCGGCTTTCGAGGAGTCAACGTCCCTACCCTCGTGCACACGCCTCGCTTCTGTGGCGAGCCCTTCAAACGAAGCGGCCGCTGCTTCAGCGTGTTGTAAGACCACATCAGGTCGGCAGCTTTACGCTTCTTCGCCTGCCGCGACCGTCCTTTGCGGACTAACTGACTAATCGTGGGCAATGAAAACTCCTCATTCTCTGGCGCGCAGCCCAAAAGAGGCTTGGCGCACTTATCAATATATCAGCCTTAGCCAGGCAAGGTCAAGGAAAACTGGGGCTTTTGCACAGTTTGCAGTGCCGGCCCTGACAAAGCCGACGCTCTGTCTGGACAGTCGCCAATCGCGACGGTGTCATACCTTGCGTCAACTAAGTGTACAAGCACGAGGATGCGTCATGCTCCATTACCCAAACAGACCCGTTGCACAACGGGGCCACTGGCCGATGGCCGGCGAACAACCTGTGCTGAACTCGAGACCCGTCTTCGTCTCACAATCTCACCATGGTTGGAAACCGGCATGTCCCGTGCGTGAAGTTGGCAATGCGAGGCAGTCGAACGACCACGGGCCGAACCCCTGCGGGTCCGGCCCGTGCTTCACAAGCTAGGTGTTCTGCTACTCGTTGGCGATGATCCCAGTTTCGATGAGATCCTGAGGGTCTGCGCTCATCGCGTCGACTTGCGAATCCGGCTCCGCGTTGATCTCCGCCTCTTCGAGGTTGCCCGCGTCGGAGAAGGCGCCGACCACGATGTCGTCGGCATCGCGGTCGCTAGTCAGCAATCCGTCCGCGGGCTCAGTCGTCAGGCGATCGCGCTTCTGCGCTCTCGCGATGAGACCCGTACCGGCCGGAATGAGCTTGCCGATGATAACGTTCTCCTTCAGTCCGACTAGCCTGTCGACCTGCCCCGCTATTGCGGCGTCGGTCAACACCTTCGTGGTCTCCTGGAAGGAGGCAGCGGCCAGGAAGCTCTCTGTCGTGAGGCTGGCCTTCGTCACTCCAAGCAGCACCGGTGTCGCCGTGGCGGGCTCGCCGCCCTCAGCTAGCACCCGAGCATTGAAGGTCTCGTACTGGAACCGGTCTACCAGCTCGCCAGGCAGCATATCCGTGTCGCCCTGCGAGTCGACGCGCACCTTTCGGAGCATCTGCCGCACTATGACCTCAATGTGCTTGTCGTTGATGGTGACACCCTGGCTCCGATATACGCGCTGAACCTCCTCCACGAGATACAGCTGGACTGACTGGCGTCCCTGGATCCGCAGGATGTCCTGTGGGTTCGGCGCACCGTCCGTGAGCTGCACTCCTGCGGTGACTTCCTGCCCGTCCTGAACGAGGATTCGAGAGGCCGCCGGGACGGGATATTCCCGGGTGTCAGGAGTCTCCTTAGCCAGTATCAAGGTCGAGCCGCGTCGGAACAGACGGCCGGTTGCCGGCGCCGTGATACCCCTCGCCTGTGCTTTCTTGGACCGGCTCTTCGTCGATCCCTTCGGCATGGCGATGATTGCTCCAGACTCCACGGTTGAGCCGCTGGGCATCGTGATCTCGTAATCCTCGGGGAGATCGATCCGAGCGCCCTCCTCCTCGGCCGTGCTGATGATGATACGTGCGCTGTGCTCGTCGCGCTCCACGTGAGCTATACCGTCGACCTCGGCAATGATTGCCTGGTCCTTTGGAACCCGAGCTTCGAACAGCTCCTCAACTCGGGGCAAGCCCTGAGTGATGTCGCCGCCGCGACCGGCCACACCACCGGTGTGGAAGGTTCGCATTGTGAGCTGCGTGCCCGGCTCGCCGATGGACTGCGCCGCGATAATTCCCACGGCCTCGCCCAGCGGCACGAGCTCGCCCGTCGCCAGGCTCCATCCGTAACACCGCCGGCAGATTCCGAACTTCGACTCGCACGTCAAAGCGCTGCGAATGCGAATCGACGTACGCGGGTTCCTCTGCAGGATTCCCGCGATCTCGTCGGCCAGCCCAGTATCTATGAGCTCGTTGGCCCCGACTACCTCGGTTCCGGTCTCGGGATCGTAGAAAGCCTCGGCCGTCCAGCGGCCGATGATTCGCCGATCAACCGGCTCGGTGAGTGCATCACCTGCCTCCTTCTCGGAAATCATAATCCCAGTCGTCGTCTCACAGTCCTCATCACGGATGATGACGTCCTGCGCTACGTCGATCAGACGCCGAGTCAGATAGCCCGACTCTGCGGTTCGCAGAGCTGTGTCGGCCAGACCTTTGCGCGCTCCGTGAGTCGAGATGAAGTACTCGAGTACCGTCAGACCCTCACGGAAGTTCGACCGGATCGGCAGGGCGATGATCTTCCCGCTGGGGTCGGCCATGAGCCCCCGCATGCCGGCGATCTGTCGCACCTGCTGAAATCCGCCTTTCGCCGCTCCCGACTGTGACATCATGAAGATCGGGCCGAACGGATCGAGGTGCTTGCTTACTTCCTTCTCCACTTCTTCGCTGGCATGAGTCCACGCTGCGATCGTTTCCCGGTACTGTTCTTCCTCGGTGATCAGACCATCGCCGTACTCTTCCTCGATTTGAGCGATCTTCTGGTCGGTCTCGGCCAGAATGGCGCTCTTCTCCTCTGGTATGGTGATGTCCGTGATACCTAGCGTGATACCGGACCGCGTAGCATAGTCGAATCCGAGGCGCTTGATGCGGTCGGCTGTTTCCGCCGTGACGGCCTGACCGTACTCCCGGTACACGTCCCCGATGACTTCCGCCAGGGTCCGCTTATCCTGAACTGCGTTTCGATACACGACCCTCGCAGCTTCGCCTTCCACTTGTCCGTCACCGTCCTGAGTCTGGCCAGGTGCCGGACGCAACGCCTCGTTGAAGATGATCCGACCCACCGTTGTCTCGAGCCCGTAACTCAACATGGCGTTCGACTCGCCCTTTTTGGGCTTCTTGCCTTCAACCGGTGCTGCCGGCAAGGGAGTTAGCTCCGTCGACGGTATGAGGCCGACTCGAGTCGAAATCATTGGTTCGTCGCTCTTAGGCACATGGACGTGGATCTTGGCGTGGAGTCCGATCCGTCCAAGCTCGTACGCCAGTAGTGCGTCGTCGAAGTCGGCGAAGACCAAACCCTCGCCCAGCTGACCGGGCTTCAAGGCTGTCAGGTAATAGCACCCGAGCACCATGTCTTTGGTGGGGTTAACGACCGGCTCACCACTGGCGGGGCTCAGTAGATTCCGCGAGCTGAGCATCAGCTCTCGAGCCTCTCGCTGAGCTGCGGACGATAGCGGCACGTGTACCGCCATCTGGTCGCCGTCAAAGTCGGCGTTGAACGCGTGACACACCAATGGGTGAATCTGAATAGCCGATCCTTCGACCAACACTCCCTCGAACGCCTGAATTCCCAGACGGTGTAGTGTTGGCGCTCGGTTGAGCAGAACCGGATGATCGTGAATCACCTCTTCGAGTACGTCCCACACTTCAGGTCGCACCCGCTCCACAATGCGTTTGGCGCTCTTGATGTTGTGGGCGAATCCCTTCTCCACCAGTCGCCGCATGACGAATGGCTTGAATAGCTCCAGCGCCATTCGCTTTGGCAAGCCGCATTGATGCAGCTTGAGGTCAGGCCCCACGACGATCACCGACCGGCCCGAGTAGTCAACCCGCTTGCCGAGTAGGTTCTGACGGAACCGTCCCTGCTTCCCTTTCAGCATGTCGGAAAGGCTCTTGAGCTTGTGGTTCCCAGAGCCGGCGACAGCGCGTCCGCGGCGTCCATTGTCGATTAGAGCATCGGTCGCTTCCTGGAGCATTCGCTTCTCGTTGCGGATGATGATCTCTGGAGCTCCGAGCTCGATCAAGCGCTTCAACCGGTTGTTTCGATTGATGACACGCCGGTACAGGTCGTTCAGATCGCTCGTGGCAAACCGTCCGCCGTCCAGCTGCACCATCGGACGCAGGTCCGGGGGAATAACCGGCAAAACCGTGAGTATCATCCACTCGGGCAGGTTTCCGCTCTTACGGAACGCCTCCACAACGCGAAGGCGCTTTGTTGCCTTCTTGCGGCGCTGGCTGGTTGACGCCGAGTGACGAATATCCTCCCGCAGCTCGACGGCCAGGTGGTCCAGATCGAGATCCAGAATCACGTTGCGGACCGCTTCGGCGCCCATGCCCGCCTCGAACAAGGAGCCGACACCGTCGCGCAGATCGCGGTACTGCGCCTCGGTGAGCAGCATGTTTTTGTGCAGAGACTCGATCAGCTCAATTCGCTGGTTCGTCTCCTGCTGGATCTGTTCGATGGTCTCGTGAGAGCCGCCTCGCAGCTCGTTCATGCGGGCCTCGAGCTGCGCCTCCTCGGCGGCTCGGGCCTCCTCGTGAGGGATGACCACGGCCGATCGCTGCTCATCCAGCTCGTTGTTGGTGGCGTCGAGCTCCGTTTCGATCGCTGACTCCATGTCGGCGATCGCCTGCTGCTCGATCGAGTCGCCCTTGCGCACCAAAACCACCGGCTCCCGGCCGCCGGCAACCGATAGAACGATGTCGGACTCAGCCTTCTGGCCCTGATGGTCGAGAAGGCTGTCTCGCAGCTCCTGCGCTCCCTGCATCAGTTCGTCGATACGCCTGGTACGCTCCACCTCGAGCCGCTGCTCTACATCGGCGAGCTCTGCCTGACGCTCGAGTTCGTTGGCCTCGAACTGAGTCCGCAGATCGGCCGTATCACCCCGCAGTCCGTCGTCGATTTCCGCCAGCCGCGCCGCTTCGTCTTCGCGTGCCAGCTCGATCGCGCGCTGCTTGCCATCCTCGTCGACATGAGTGACGAGATAGAGAGCAAAGTACAGAATGCGCTCGAGATTTCTCGGTGAGATATCGAGCAAAAGACCCATCCGGCTGGGCGTGCCCTTGAAATACCAGATATGGCTGACCGGGGAGGCCAGCTCGATGTGGCCCATCCGCTCCCGACGGACCTTGGCCCGAGCGACCTCAACGCCGCATTTGTCGCATATGATGCCCTTATAACGCACGCGCTTGTACTTACCGCAATAACACTCCCAGTCCTTGGTAGGACCGAATATGCGCTCGCAGAACAACCCGTCCTTCTCCGGCTTGAGCGTCCGATAGTTGATCGTTTCGGGCTTGGTCACTTCCCCATACGACCATCCTCGAATCTGCTCCGGCGACGCTAGGCTGATCCGAATCGCATTGAAATCGTTGACTTCGAGCATGAATACTCCTTGTTACTACCTAGGCGAGCCTAGCCGGCCAACGCTCTTCGCGCCGCCCGGCTCGACCGCAAAAACCAAATTCCTTCGTCCTACCACACGCTGCGCGCATGCGGCGCACGTTCGCACTAACGGCTCTCTTAAAAATCTCCCCGCTCGAATCCGGTGATATTTATGTCAAGGTCGGGGATCTCCGCGAGGCCTGCCTCGTCGGCTACGGCCACGCGTTCCTCGTCCTCGTTCAAGACCTCCACCGACAGCGCCAGGCTCTGAAGTTCCTTCACCAGAACCTTGAACGATTCCGGCACGCCAGGCTCCATGATCGGCTCGCCCTTGACGATGGCCTCGTACGTCTTGACGCGACCGATGACGTCGTCGGACTTCACCGTCAGTAGCTCCTGCAGTATGTGCGCCGCGCCATAGGCTTCGAGCGCCCACACTTCCATCTCGCCGAATCGCTGGCCACCGAACTGCGCCTTGCCTCCCAACGGCTGCTGGGTGACGAGGGAGTACGGGCCGGTCGACCTCGCGTGAATCTTGTCTTCGACCAGGTGAGCGAGCTTCAACATGTAGATCTGTCCAACCGTCACCGGCTGGTCGAATGGCTCTCCAGTGCGGCCATCGTACAGTACGGTCTGACCCGTCCCAGGAAGGCTGGCCTCCGTCAGTTGATTGACGATCTGATTTTCTGTCGCCCCATCAAATACGGGAGTCGCAACCTTGTAGCCGATGCCTTCAGCGGCCCAGCCGAGGTGGGTCTCCAGTACCTGACCGATGTTCATACGGGAAGGAACGCCCAGAGGATTCAGGACGATGTCTACCGGCGTGCCGTCCTCCAGAAACGGCATGTCCTCCTTCGGCACGATCCGAGAGATCACGCCTTTGTTGCCGTGCCGTCCGGCCATCTTGTCGCCTTCGGAGACCTTGCGCTTCTGAGCGATGCTGACGCGCACCAGCTCGTTCACTCCCGGCGGCAGCTCGTCGCCGTTCTCCCGTGAGAAGACTTTGACGTCGACTACCTTGCCGCGTTCGCCCTGCGGCACCCGCAGCGATGTATCCTTGACCTCACGCGCCTTCTCGCCAAAGATTGCCCGCAGCAAGCGTTCTTCCGCGGTCAGCTCCGTTTCGCCCTTCGGAGTTATCTTCCCGACCAGAATGTCGTTAGGACCGACCTCCGCTCCCACGAAGATTATGCCGCGCTCGTCGAGGTTACGAAGGCCCTCCTCTCCCACATTGGGGATATCACGCGTGATCTCCTCGGGCCCGAGCTTGGTGTCCCGAGCATCGACCTCGTGCTTTTCCATGTGGATGGACGTGAACTTGTCCATCTCCACCATCCGGTCACTGAGCAGAATGGCATCCTCGTAGTTGCCGCCCTCCCAGACCATGAACGCCACGAGGACATTTTGGCCGAGCGCCAGCTCGCCGCGCTCGGTCGAGGAGCCGTCTGCGAGCACGTCGCCCTTCTTGACCTCTTGCCCCTTGTCCACGCTTGGACGCTGGTTGATCAGGGTTCCCTGGTTAGATCTGATGAATTTGCGGAGCTTGTACCGGTGCTCCCCGTTCGCATGGCCATTGCCATTCCCGTTTCCGATCGATCGGATGTTTCCGTCCTGACCGTTGACGACGATCTCCCGGCCGGTCACGCTCGTGACGACCCCGTCCTCTTCAGCTATGACGAGGTGCCCAGAGTCGTATGCCGCTCGGTGCTCCGTCCCCGTACCGACGTACGGAGATTCCGGCACCAGAAGAGGTACTGCTTGCCGTTGCATGTTGGCGCCCATCAGCGCTCGGTTGGCGTCGTCGTGCTCCAGGAACGGAATCATGGCCGTAGCTAGCGACACTAGCTGCCGGGGCGATACGTCCATGTAGTCGACGCGCTCGACCGGCTCGATAAGGAAGTCGTCGCGATACCTCGTCGAAACTCGGTTCTGCAAGAAGGTTCCATCCACGTCGAGCGTGACGTTCGCCTGCGCGATGATGAACTCCTCCTCCTCGTCCGCCGTCATGTATTCGATGTCAGTCGATGCAAACGCCTTCACCGGCACTTCGGCGCCCTCGTCCAGACTGGACTTGAGCTTCTTGAGCAGGGCGTCGTCAACGACGTCCCCGGCCGCGGCGATCGTCTTACCAGTCTTGCCGGTCACGTCTGCCCGCAGCGTCCGTCCTGGTAGATACGGAGAGTCGACCGCAAGACCGTGATACGCTTTGCGATACGGCGTCTCGATGAAGCCGTATGGGTTCGTCCGGGCGTACGTGGCCAGATTGCCGATCAGGCCGATGTTCGGGCCTTCAGGCGTCTCGATCGGACAGATGCGCCCGTAGTGCGAGGGATGCACGTCACGAACGTCGAAGCCCGCCCGCTCGCGGCTTAACCCACCCGGTCCCAGTGCCGACAGGCGCCGCTTGTGCGTTAGCTCTGACAGAGGATTGGTCTGGTCCATGAACTGAGAGAGCTGGCTGCCTCCGAAGAACTCCTTCATCGCGGCCACGACCGGCCGGATATTTATAAGAGCGTTGGGACGCGCATTCTCGACGTCCTGAATCGTCATGCGCTCCTTGACGACTCGCTCCATGCGCAGCAAACCCACGCGAAACTGCTGCTGCAGCAGTTCGCCGACCGCGCGTACGCGGCGGTTACCCAGATGGTCTATGTCGTCTTGACGGCCGGGATGATTGTTACACCTGATCTGTTCCGCCACAATGCGCGCCAGATCGTCGCGCGTCAGGATCATCGGCCCCTTCTCCTCATGGACGCCGAGACGCTTGTTCAGCTTGTACCGTCCCACGCGGCCCAGATCGTACCGTCGCTCGTTGAAGAAGAGCGAGTTGATGAGGCTTCTGGCGTTCTCCAATGTGGGCGGGTCGCCAGGACGAAGCTTCTTATACATCTCGATGAGACCGGACTTCTCGTCCTCGGTGTTGTCTCGCTCCAACGTGGCCTTGATGTACTGATGATCCGGATTGTCGTCAACGTCCTTGAAGAGCTTTTCGATCTCGTCGTTCGTGCCGAACCCAACCGCTCGCAGCAGCGTCGTGACCGGTATCTTTCGCTTGCGATCGACCTTTACCGTCAAAACGTCCTTGTTTGACGTTTCGAACTCGAGCCACGCCCCTCGATTCGGGATGAGCTTGGCCATATAGAGATCGCGCCCCGTGGCCGGATCGGGATCCGAAGTGTAGTACACGCCCGGAGAACGCACTAGCTGGCTAACCACAACTCTCTCGGCACCGTTAATGACGAACGTTCCCTGCTCCGTCATGAGCGGGAAGTCGCCCATGAAGATCTCTTGCTCGATGATCTCGCCGAGGGGTTCGCCCTCTGCCGTCACGTTCTTGCGAAGCTTCGCTCGAACGGTGAGTGGGGCGGAATAAGTCATGTCGCGGTCGCGACAATCGTGCTCTGTGTACTTGGGCTCGCCAAAGGGCTTCTCGGGTACGATGAACTCGAGAGACATCTTCCCGGCAAAATCGGTAATCGGGGAGATCTCTTCGAAAAGATCGCGCAACCCTTCATCTTGAAACCACTTGAACGCATCTACTTGCATTTGGATCAGATTCGGAAGAGGCATGACCTCTTCGGCACGACCAAATGAAAAGCGGGGCTTAGATGTCGTCAGTTCTAGTGCCATTCAGGCTCCTCGCACGTAAATTGAACCGGGAGGGAGGGACACGAATAGACGTTCGACAATGCACAAATAGCCGACGACACCCAACCTGCGTCGGATGACTCAGCAAACGGTCGAACGTCTACTATAGCTCGGGAGGCGATGACGTTTGATCTTGTCCGCGTATGGCCTGACCGGGTCCTCTTTGGGGAACAAGGAGCTAATACGGCGCCTCTTCTCTGGTTCAATCCATACTAGCATGGCGGTGGGTAATGTGCAAATCGCGACGGACATTATCGCACACATCGACGCGAGCAGTAAACTAAACCTCCGTAAACCCCTCTCCTACCACGTGCCAGCAATGACCACCCCAACCTCGGACTTTCGCCTCCGACTGGCATCCTTCGCCCGCACCAACGCCTCATGGCTCGTCGTCGGTCTCGATCCCGAGCCCTCGAAACTCCCGCCCGGCTTCTCTCCTGACGCCGCCGGCATCCTCGCGTTCAACCGTGAGCTGATCGCCGCCACTAAGGATTTCGTGATGGGCTACAAGCTCAACTTCGCCTTCTACGAATCTCTGGGCCAGGACGCCTGGATCACCCTCTCCGCGACGCGTGACGCTATTCCCACCTCTCTTATGGCTATGGCCGATGCCAAGCGTGGAGATATTGCGGAGACGAGCCGACTGTACGCGGCGTCAATCTTCGATCAGTTGGGCTTTGATGCCGTCACCCTCTCCCCGTACGTGGGTCGCGAGGGCCTGGCCCCATTTCTGGGGTACCGCGACAGGGGCTCCTTCGTCATCTGCCGAACCAGCAATCGAGAGTCATCCTTCCAGACCGCCGTAGCTGGAGACATGCCTCTATACGAGTCAGTCGCCCGGAGCGCCTCGAGCTGGGGACGTAACGTCGGACTCGTGGTGGGCGCAACCGACCTGCCTGCCTTACGCACAGTCCGTTCAGTTACGCCGAATACCCCCCTGCTGGTGCCCGGGGTCGGTGCTCAGGGCGGGACCTTGGAGGAAGCCTTCCACGCCGCCGCCGATTGCAACGGGGAGAACGCCCTGTTCCCGCTATCGCGATCAATAATCTATGCATCGTGCGACCGTGATTTCGCCACCGCCGCCGGCCGCCGGGCAGAAGCTCTGCAGCAGGAAATGACCGCTCTGGCCAGGCTCCGGACCAACCGGCAGCCGAGTTGATGTAAATGACCAGAAGCGAGGTTGTGCGAACTATCACAGGGCCAGGCTATCTTCTACTTACGGGTTCAACCATCAATATCGGCACCGCACGATATCACCCTGGGCTGCAAGGCCTGGCTAGCTGGATATTGGCGACCGCGAGCAAGTGCTGTGTCAGCTGATTCACACCGTGTTGCCGTCAGCCGACCAACGCTACGAACCCGACATTCCTCTGGTTCTCGGCAACGCAAGGCATTGCGCGTGTCGACTCTCCTGGTACTCGCCGGTGCACGTTGACGGAACCAGGCGGTGACTAAATCTCCGACCCCTCCCACCGAGTTTCGGGTCGGAGATCGAGTGCGCCTGAGAAAAGCTCATCCCTGCGGTGGGTTCAATTGGAAAGTGGTGCGGCTGGGAGCCGATATTGGTCTTGTTTGCGAGACCTGCGGCCGCCGCATCATGCTGACCCGACCCACCCTCGAACGGCGCATGAAGAGCTTTATCGACCGGGGACCGGAAGCGTCCGCGTCGGCTCCGCCTGCCTCGCCGGCGTCCGATGACGAATTCCCCTGCGAGACGCTTGGGCTCCAGATCGATGACATGCTCGAGGCAATTGTGGATCTCGAGGTGCCGGTTGCTATTTACTACCTGACCACGGTCGACATGCAGTCGGGCCGTCTACTTGCAGGCGATCAAGTCCGGGTGACGAGTGCGCCGGCCCCCGGCTCTACCTCCGCGATTCTAGAACCAGTCGCCTACGACGATTTCGAGCGTAGATACATCCCGGGCGGCATCCGCCAGCAACAATCTTACTCCGGCTACGCGATAATCGAGCCCTGCGCCAAGCTCGCCCGCCACTTTCGTCCGATTTCGGCGAGATCAATACCTGACGCTAAACCGACAACCACCTAGAAATGTAGGCGTGATGACTTGACGCTCGACAATGTCGTTTGCTACGCAACGTCGGTCGAGTGGGCTTTAGAGTCCGCTGTTCCATGCCCCGAGCGGCTGCGGTCGCCTGAAACTGAAAACTGACAACTGACAACTCTAAGCAAGATGGCTCTTAAACGAGTCGTAATTCTCCAGCGCCTTTCCCGTCCCCACCGCGACACAGTAGAGCGGATACTCCGCCAGATGGCACGGCACGTCGGTGACCTTGGTCAAGAGCTGGTCGAGGTTACGCAGCTGGCTGCCGCCTCCGGTCATGACCATTCCCCGGTCCATAATGTCTGAGGCCAGCTCCGGAGGCGTGTCCTCGAGTACGGTACGCACGGTATCCACGATAGTAGCCAGAGGGTCGGCAATTGCTTCCACTATCTCGTTGGATCCGATCGGAATTGACTTTGGCAGGCCGGTGAGCTGATCCCGTCCCCGTACTTCCATCATCAGCTCATCCTCCATAGGAAGAGCGCTGCCAATCTGCATCTTGACCTCTTCTGCAGTTGAGTCGCCTACCATCAACCCATGCTTCTTTCGGATATGGCTGGCAATGACGTCGTCTATATACATGCCGCCCATGCGGACAGTGCGATGGAGGACGATGTCGTTCAAGCTGATGACCGCGACTTCCGACGTGCCGCCGCCGATATCTACGATCAGATTCCCTTGAGGTGAGGCAATCGGTACATTCGCTCCGATTGCGGCCGCGATCGGTTCCTCTATGAGAAACGCCCGTTTGGCTCCGGCCTGGATCGCCGCGTCATGCACCGCCCGCTTCTCTACGCTAGTGATGCCCGCCGGAATGCTGATCATCACCTCCGGGCGAAACATCGAGACCGAGCCGCTTACCCGTTTCAGGAAGTAGCGAAGCATGCCTTCGGTTCGTACGTAGTCGGCGATAACGCCGTCGCGCATCGGCCGGACCACGGTGACACTCTGCGGCGTGCGTCCTATCATCTGACGCGCCTCGTCCCCGGCCGCCACGATACGGTTGTCCTCTGTGACCGATACCACGGAGGGCTCGTTCAGCACGATGCCGCGCCCCCGGATATAAATCAGGAGATTGGCGGTTCCAAGATCAATCCCTACCTGTTTGCCGAACACAAACTACTCTAGCGAGTCTGGCTCGGCAAAGTGAGGCTGGGCGCCCCTACCCTGTCGCCGCCGCTGCTGCGACACCCGCAGCCGCAAGATCGCTCGCTGGAGCCGTGCCTGGGCCTCGACTTCCTCCTCGTTGGTCCGGGCTTCCTTGAGCAGCTCCTCAGCCCTCCGCCGAGCCGCCTCCGCCCGTTCGCGGTCGATGTCTTCAGAACGTTCCGCCACGTCGGCGACGACGGTCACGCCGTCCGGCAGTACCTGAATGAATCCGCCGCCGATGGCGATCTCCTCCCACTGTCCGTCCTTCTTGTATCTCATCTCTCCAATGGAGAGAGGCGTGACGAGAGGCATATGCTCCGGCAGCACGCCAAAGTCTCCCTCTATACCGCGGGCCAGAATTTCCTCGACCTCTTCATTGACGATCGTACGCTCAGGCGTTACCAGTCTGAGCTGCATTGTTGCCATGAACCGCCTACCCGTTACTCTCTGAGTCGCGTCGGGCTTTCTCTCGTGCCTGATCGATCGTTCCGACATAAAGAAACGCGGTTTCAGGCAGGTCGTCGACGTTGCCGTCGAGGATCTCTTTGAAACCTCTCACCGTCTCCCTGATTGGAACGTACTCCCCTGCGGTACCCGTGAAGCGTTCGGCGACAAACATCGGTTGAGATAGGAACCGCTCGATCTTGCGCGCTCGCGATACCGTGAGTTTGTCGTCGTCGGATAGCTCGTCGATACCGAGAATCGCGATGATGTCCTGCAGCTCTCGGTACCGCTGCAACACTCGCTGCACGCCGCCCGCAACGTCGTAGTGCTCCTGCCCGACGACGTTAGGATCGAGAACGGTCGAAGTCGAGGCCAATGGATCGATGGCCGGGTAGATGCCCTTCTCCACAATCGAACGCTCCAGCGCCAGCGTGGAGTCGAGGTGGGCAAACACCGCTGCCGGAGCCGGATCGGTGTAGTCGTCAGCCGGAACGTAGACCGCTTGGAATGATGTGACCGAGCCGTCCTTAGTCGAGGTGATGCGCTCTTCCAGCTCACCCATATCCGTTCCCAGCGTCGGCTGGTAGCCGACGGCCGACGGCAGTCGGCCCGAACAGCACCGACACCTCCGATGCCGCTTGGGCGAACCGGAATATGTTGTCGATGAACAGGAGCACGTCACGGTGCTCGACATCGCGGAAGTACTCGGCCATGGTGAGGCCCGTCAGCCCAACCCTCATGCGGGCGCCTGGCGGCTCGTTCATCTGTCCGAATACGAAGGCGGTTTTTTCGATGACGCCGGACTCCTTCATCTCGAGCCACATGTCGTTGCCTTCTCGGGTTCGCTCCCCGACTCCAGCGAACACTGAATATCCGCCGTGCTCGGCCGCGATGTTGCGAATGAGCTCCTGGATGATGACCGTCTTTCCTGTCCCGGCGCCGCCAAAGACTCCTACCTTGCCGCCTCTGGCAAAGGGAGCGATCAGGTCGATGACCTTGATCCCCGTCTCGAGGATAGTGGTGTCAGTCGACTGCTGAGTGAGGTCCGGCGGGCAGTCGATGAATGGGCAGCATCGTGTCGGTTTTGACCGGGCCGAGGTTGTCGGTTGGTTCGCCCACCACGTTGAATACGCGCCCGAGCACTGCCTCTCCAACTGGAACCTCGATGGGCCGGCCGGTATCGATGACCTCCTGGCCGCGCGACAGGCCGTCGGTGGGCTGCATTGACACGCTTCGGACCCAGTTGTTGCCAAGGTCGTTCGCGACCTCGAGAACGATGGTGCCGCCGTTATGAGAAATTTCGAGGGCCGTGTTGATTTCCGGCAGGTTTCCCTCGGGAAACTCGACATCCACCACCGGACCGATGATCTGGACAATGCGGCCGTTGGCCCGGTGGCCGTTGGAGTTCGACTCCAGCGGGCTGACGGCTACGATCTCTTCTACTTCGCTCACGTCTATGCTCCGATTTTCTTTGGGTCTATGAACCGGACATCGCGCCGGCTGCGGTTGCGATTTCCGCGATCTCCTTCGTAATCTCCGCTTGCCGAGCCTTGTTCATCTGCAACGACAGCTCGCCTACCATCTCGTTGGCATTATCCGTGGCCGCGCTCATCGCAACCATCTGTGCGCTGTGGTAGCTCGCCAGAGCCTCGAGCATGGCTTGAAACACGACTGACTCTACGTAGCGCGGTAAGAGAGCGTCCGAGAACTTTGTCCGGTTCGTCCGGCTCGAAGTTCCAGGGCGACGCCTCTGCAGGTAGCTCCGGTGGCTGCGCCGGCAACAGTTGAATGATTTCCGGCTGCTGTCGCAATGTGGATATAAATCTCGTGTAAGCGAGGTACACGCGATCGACGCGACCGGCGGAAAAGTCGTCGAGAGCCTGCAAAGCTACCGGAGCGATATCGCCCAACGACGGATGATCGCCAAGATCGCTAAACTCAGCACGAAGGTCCAGACCGGACCTCGCCACGAACTGACGACCCTTTCTGCCGACCGCGACGACGCTGACAGGCACGGTCTGCTCGTCCACGAAGTGGGCCACCGCCCGGTTGATGTTCGTGACGAGCGATCCCGCGAGCCCTCGGTCTGGAGTGATCATCACCAGCTCCACGGCCTTGACCTCGCGCTCCGCGAGAAGCTCGTGCTCCTTCGCCCCGGATCGGGCGGCAAGCTGAGCCACGACGTCTCGCATGGCCTCCGCGTAAGGGCGCGAGGCGGTTACTCTCGCCTGCGCTCGCCTCATGCGGGATGCCGCAACCATTTGCATGGCCTTTGTAATCTGCGCCAAGTTCTTGACGCTGCGAATACGCCGGCGAATCTCTCTACGACTCGCCATTGATACTCCTTAAACTGCTGGCCGGTTGTCTCAGCGTCGTTCGTCTATTCCTTTCGAGTCGGATGCTTGTGGGTCAAAACTGAACCGTGTCGTTGAACTCGTCGATGGCGCTTCTCAAGGCGTCATTGGTCTCGTCACTGATCTTCTTTTCAGTTTCGATGGTTTGAGCGATCTCTGGGTGCGATGCCTCGATGAAGCGATAGAAGCCGGTCTCCCATTCCTGGATCTTCTCCACGGGTATCTTGTCGAGGAAACCGTTGACGGCCGAAAAAATGACCGTGACTTCCTGCCACAATTTCAGGGGCTGGTACTGTCCCTGCTTCAAAACCTCGGTCACTCGCTTGCCGCGCTCCAGACGAGCCTGTGTCGCCCGGTCGAGATCGGATCCAAACTGAGCAAAGGCCGCCAGCTCTCGATACTGCGAGAGGTCAAGCCGCAACGACCCCGCGACCTTGCTCATGGCTTTGGTCATGGCCGCTCCCCCGACCCGGGAAACCGATATGCCGACGTTGACTGCCGGCCGGATGCCGGCGTAAAAGAGGTCGCTCTCCAGATAGATCTGTCCGTCCGTGATCGATATGACGTTCGTCGGGATATAGGCGCTGACGTCGCCCGCCTGTGTCTCAATAATCGGAAGCGCCGTCAAGCGAGCCTCCGCCCAGTTCATCGTTCAGCCGCGCGGCACGCTCCAGCAATCGAGAGTGCAGGAAGAACACATCCCCGGGATAAGCTTCGCGTCCAGGGGGGCGGCGAAGCAGGAGCGAAATCTGTCGGTATGCCTGGGCATGCTTCGTCAGGTCGTCGTACACGATCAGCGCGTCTCGACCGCTCTCCATGAACTCCTCGCCTATTGCGGTGCCGGCATAGGGAGCTAGCCACTGGAGAGCGGCTGATTCCGAGGCCGTGGCACTGACGATGATCGAGTAGTCAAGAGCTCCGAGTCGTTCGAGGGTCGCGGCTATCTCGGCGACCTTCGATTGCTTTTGCCCGATCGCGACATAGATACAGTACAGGTGCTGCCCGGACTGATTGATGATCGTGTCAAGCGCGATCTGCGTTTTACCGGTCTGACGGTCCCCAATGATGAGCTCGCGCTGACCTCGGCCGATGGGAATCATTGCGTCAATTGCCTTGATACCCGTCTGTACCGGGGTGTTCACAGGCTGTCGCTGCACCACTCCCGGAGCCAGACGCTCGACAGGACGGCGCTTGGTGGCGTTGATCGGGCCTTTGCCGTCAAGTGGGCGGCCCAGCGGATCCACGATGCGTCCTAGAAGCTCATCGCCAACGGGAACCTCGACGACTTGTCCGGTGCTGCGCACCTCGGTGCCCTCCGTGATCTTGGAGTAGTCTCCAAGCACCACGACGCCAACCGAGTCCTCTTCTAGGTTCTGGGCGATCCCCATAACGGGCTGACCGGTGACCTCGTCGAGCGTTCCTCGGAACTCGACAAGCTCGTTGTAGAGCGCGCCCTGCAGTCCGTAAACGTGTGCGATCCCGTCGCCCACGTCGACGACACTGCCGACATTCGACACCTCGGCACCGGTTTCGGAAAAACCCGCGATCTGCTGCTTGAGAATGTCATTGATCTCGTCCGCTTTTACTGCCATCTATTTAGTCTCCAGAAATCTACGCTAGTCGCTGGCGAAGCCGCTCGAGTCGGGTAATCACGCTGGCGTCTATGAGCTCGTCGCCTACCCGAATGACGACTCCGCCAATCAGGCTCTCGTCTACCGACGTCGATAGTCGCACCGTCTTTCCGGTTCTCTCGTTCAACCGCTGCTGTATCAGAGTGAGTTCTTCATCTTGCAGAGGGCGGGCCGATACTACGCTGGCGCTGGTGCGTCCAAGCAGGTCATCCACCAGTTCTCTAAAACCCTCGGCTACCTGAGGCATGAGCTCCGCCCGTCGCCGCCCAATCAGCATCTCGATCAGATTGCGAATCTCCGGCCTGAGGTCCGGAAAGACACGATTGACAGCTTCGAGCTTGGCTGTCAGCGGACGGTCGGGATTCCTCAAGGCCTCTATCAGCCGGTGGTCCGAGAAGGCCTCGGCCACCGTGTCGAGCTGGCCGAGCCAGGACTGTGGATCGCCCTGGTCGCGCGCTACCTCGAATGCGGCCCGCGCGTATCGCCGTGCCACGGCATTCACTCTCACTGGCGGTCCTCATGGTCTGACCCATTGCTGTCGCGCGTGGTTTCCAATAACGCCCTGTCGATAAACGCCTGGTCGGCGCTCTGGTCCATCGTCTGCTTGAGAACTTCTCTGCGCGGCATCGATTGCTACGTCCGCCGCCCGAGTGCGCAGCTCCATCACCGCCCGGTTACGCTCTGCTTCGATCTCGTCTCGTGCCTGAGCGACGATACGGTTCTTGTCGGCCTCTGCCGTCACCACCATCTCCTCCCGCAGAGACTGGCTCATCGATTCAGCGCGCGTGATGATGGCTTTGGACTCCTCGTGAGCACGTGCGATCTCGGCCTGAGCCTCCTCGTGCGCCTTCTGCGCCTCAGCCCGGCTCTCTTCGGCCGCCCGTAACTGCTCGTCGACTTTGGCCGCTCTCGCGTCGAGAACGCCTGCCACGGTTTGCGCTATGCTGCGCCGTTTCTCGCCCTTCCCGAATCGCTTGAAAACGAAGAATGCTATGAGCAGTAGGAAGCCGACAAGCTCGCTCAGCCACAGCAGGAAGTTCTCTATAGAGAAGGAGGCAGCAGCGGCCACGTACATCAAGACCACCCTTCTTGGCCCACGACGGCTGCGGCCAGATCCCGGGCCTCTGGGCTGTCATACGACTGCCCACTTACTCGCGACGCCGCCTCCAGCGCCAGGTCCACCACCCACTGCCGCAGTTGCGCGGCAGCCTGCGCCTGCTCCGCCTGGATCTCGATGCGAGCTTCGGTGACAAGCCGCTGGAACTCGTCGGTGGCTTCCCCTATCTTCGCCGCCCGAACCTTGTCCCCTTCCGCAATGGCGGAGTCGATCGCAACCTGGGCATGTTGCCTGGCCTCTCGAAGTATGCGACTGACTTCGGCCCGCGATTCCTCAGCCTCGTCCCGCGTCAGGCTTGACGCCTCAAGGCCGGCCTGAATTGCGGCCTCCCGCTCGCGCCATGCCTTCCTGATCGGGGTGAATACTAGACGCTCCATGAGCCACACCATTCCGAGAAAGATCAGTAGCTCGATGATGAGCGTAGGGATACTCACCGAAATCGGCGTAGACGCGACTACGGGGACCGGCATCAGCAGATGGATCAATTACTGTCCTCGAGGTTCGTCTACGGCTTTCCGAACAACACGATGATCCCAAAGATCAAGGCAATGACCGCGTAGGCCTCGATGAGGCCGACGCCGATGAACATCCATGTTGTTAGCGTTCCTCGCGCCTCCGGCTGCCGTGCTAGACCGGCTACCAGCTGCGACGTAACGACTCCGTCGCCGACTCCGGCGCCGATCGCGCCTCCGCCGATCATCAGTCCGGCCCCGATATATGCTCCAGCGCTACTCGTTGCCGCAGCCGATGAGAGTGCTGCCAGGACCATAGGTAGATTCGACACTTCTTCCTCCCGTTGTTCTGTGCTGTGTTGGACGCGTCTGCTAGTGGGCCTCGGAGGGCTCGCTGGCTATAGCCATGTAGGCAACGGTTAGCACTGTGAAAATGAACGCCTGAATGGTGCCTACAAAAAGCCCAAAGGCCAGGATAAGTGGGTTGATAACGACGTTCGCGACGATCGCGGCAGTTAGCGGTAGCAACGACCCCGCAACGATAAGCAAGATTTCGCCGGCCAATATGTTGCCAAAAAGACGGAATGACAGCGTAAGCGGTCGAGAAAGCTCCGTGACCAAAGTCAAGATCACGGAGACCGGGTTCAGCAATATCGCCTTGAAACCGCCCGTCCAATAATGTCCCTTATAGGCGCCGAGTCCACTAGTGCGAAGGTACCGGGCCTGCATGAGAACGAACACGAGCAGAGCCAGGGCAAAGGTCGTGCTGACGTCCGCCGTTGGTGAGTGGAAGTATGGTATTGGCAGTAGGCCGATCACGTTCATGACCCAGACGAAGAAAAACAGAGTCAGGGCTATGCTGCCGATCGTGCCTGGATTGCGGCCCAGGTTATCGGTTATGATCCCGTCGATGAACTCGATGATAGCCTCGATCGCGTTTTGCACGCGCGAGGGGGCCTTGAAAGTAATGTTGCTCCGTATATAAAGCCCGAGTAGAACCAGCAGGGCTGCTGAAATCAACGTCATGACGACGGTGTCCGCATGAATGTTCCAGAGGCTACCGGGCTGCCCGATAATCCACCAATGATCGCCGATCGGGAGCGTAGATCCTACGGTATCGAGGCCCATCACAGGGTCCCCTCCTTCAACCCAGCGGAATCATGGCGCGAACGCCGCGCTCGATAGTACAAGGCAAGCTCGGCGGTCTGTGTCAGGAAAAACGAGATTGCCATCGCGACAGTCATCGGCAACGAGATAAACACCATCAGGACGGTGAGTCCACCGACCACGGTAAACGTCACCAGCAAACCGAGCTGCATCGAGATCATGGCGGCCGCGGCTTCACCGGTAGCGGTTGCCATCTCGATCCGGCTCGCCAGTAGCCAGCTATTAAAGTAGGCGAGGAGCGCTCCCGCTCCAATCCCCAGGCCGAGATAACTCCTGCCCGCTATAGCCACCACGGCTCCTGCCAGGATAATCAGCGCGGGCAGTAAAACATTAACATCGCCGAAGACTACTCCTCCGACGGTCCGCGGGGACCTCACTCATTCAACTCCTGCATCGCTATCCGGATTATTTGGACCATGGTCGCTCCGAACCCGCCGAGAACGCCTATCAAGAGGAACGCGGGGGACGTGTGCAGCACGTGATCCAGCAAGAGACCCGCAACCAAACCACCAACTATGAAGAGCGCGGTATAACCGCCAAGGACTCCCAATAGTGCGAGCCCGCCGCGACGGCGCCCGTGTCCAGCCTGGTTCTCGGGAGACAACCGGCTCGTATCCTCTCCCTTCAAGAATACCAAATCACTCCTGTCTTGCTTGTGAGGCAGTCAAAACCGGCCGGCTGACGGTCGTCAACAGGAACCCGCAGAACAATACTACAAACCCCAGAGCGAGTAGTAGCCAGAAACTTCCGGCAAACGCGCCCTGGTCGGCTGCGGACCCCGCTAATGCGGCCAAAAAAGTTCCCACGGCGATCAGGATGTTGGCGTACAGAAAGTTCAAGGGCGCCTGCCGCCGATACGTCCGCCAGCCGGAGTAGATGGCTCCTCCAATCACGGCTATGGACCCAAAGATATTGAGTATGGCTACCATGGCCTTCCATGGACCTGGCTCCAGCGCCTTCGTGCCGGGGCCCACTTGGTTCGCGGCAGCTACCAGCTCGCCGTGGTTTACGCCGGCCGACAATATCGTCACTATGCCAACGACACTGAGGACCAGGATCACCGCGGCGGTCAGGTCCGCGAAACGCCTGCCCGCATGTAGGTAGACACTTCCGAGTCCCAGGTATGCCGCCATTAACAACGCCCCGCAGATGTAGTACAGCTTGAAGCACGCCGTACTGTCGTTGAGAGCCAGGAACAGCACATAGAAAAGTCCGGCCAGCATACCAAGCGCTAGGGCCACGGTCCACACCAGTTGGTAGGGTCGGCGACGGCTAAGAAACTGTCGCCAAACAATAGTCCCGAAGATGGCATTGACGACCACGACAATGAGTGGATAAAGGATCAAACCAAAGAAACCATCCCGTCGCAGTGTAGTTCGAAAATGCGGTCATAATCCTCCATGGAGACCAGCCCCGAATACCGCCATCCCGGTCTTCCATCGCCCGGGCCGTCGCGGTCGCTGGAACTGAAACCGAAAACTAAATTGGCGACTAGCGCCGGGCTACTGCAACCCCGCTCCTCCATCGCCCGGGCGGTCGCGGTCGCTGGAACTGAAAACTGACAACTGAAAACTGAAAACTCAAAACTACCACTACTGCTACACTGAGAGCGAGGTCAGACAGTTATTTCTGCAGGCGTCAGGGTGGCGCCTTTCTTTGTGTTGGAGGGAATCATGGGAGTCATCCTCGATAGCATCAATCAGCAGCAGCTCAAGGACAATGTGCCCGACATCTTCCCGGGCGATACGATTCGCGTCAGCGTCAAGGTCGTCGAGGGAAACCGGGAACGACTGCAGGCATTCGAGGGAACCGTCATTCGTCTCGCCAAGTCCGGCCCCGCCAGAAGCGTCACCGTTCGGCGAATTGCCCACGGGGTTGGCGTCGAGCGAACGTTTCTGGTCAACTCTCCTCGCGTAGACAAGTTAGAGGTCGTTCGCCGCGGTGACGTACGGCGAGCTCGCCTGTACTACCTTCGCGACCGAGTCGGCAAGGCCACGCGTATCAAAGAGAAGCGTCGCTAGCCTCTGATCGGCGATGGGTCGACCGGGGACACCCCGAGAAGATCAAGAGCCATCTGATGGACGGGCAAAGCGCACCCGGTCGCCCAAGGCCGCGCTTCCATCGCGTCGCTTCGAGCGTCGCCTCCAGCGAGACGGCCTCCGTCTAGTAGCCGGAATCGACGAGGTCGGTCGTGGTTGTCTCGCGGGGCCGGTTCTCGCCGCCGCGGTCATCTTGCCCTCGGACGGTCGCGGACTGCGCTCGATCGCCGGTGTCCGCGATTCTAAGATTATGAAACCTGAAGAGCGCGAACGCCTTTACGACCGCATCCTTCGCATCGCTGTTGTCGGCGTAGGACTTGCCTCGCATCGCATAATCGATCGTTATGGCATCGCCCCGGCTACCAGAGTAGCGATGCTGAAGGCCGTCAGCCGCCTTGACCCGTACCCCGATCATGTCCTGATTGACGCCGTCCGGCTTCCCTTGCTTGACGTGTCTCAGACCGCCATCATCGACGGCGATGCGTTGTGCCTAAGCATCGCCGCCGCCTCTATCGTCGCAAAAGTGACTCGAGATCGCCTGATGAGGAAGGCCGCGGTCCGCTATCCGGGGTATGGGTTCGAGAACCACAAAGGCTACGGTACGGCCGAGCATCACGAGGCGCTGATCCAGCTGGGCCCCTGTACCATACATCGGCTAACATTCCGACCTGCGTTCGCAAACTGCGCCATCGGAGAAATGACTACTTCCTACGGGAAGATAAAGCCTCTAAGCGCCATGATGACGGCTCCGGACGGCGAATCGAAAGCTACCCAGTCGAACGCGAGCACACCGATGGGTCCCGACGGCGAAATGACGGCTCCCGAAAGCGAACGAGTTGAGCTGCACGCCGAAATGATCCTGCCGCGTGGCGAGATGATCGTGCCGTATTAAGAGAGAGCTTGGCGTGTTCGGTGAGACTTACGCTGCGCACGCTCTGCGGCGGCGCGGCTATGAGATACTCCGCCGCAACCTTCGCTACCAGTCGGGTGAAATCGACATCGTCGCTCGAAACGCCGGCGAGATTGTGTTCGTAGAGGTCAAAACGAGACGCAGCGGAAGCGAGTTTGCCCTTCCCGAGGACGCGATCACGGAAGACAAGATGGAACACCTAGAAGCGGCCATTGATGCCTACTTCGATGCCGGCGCACCCAGGTCGCCCTACCGCGTAGAAGTGATCGCCGTAGAGGTCGACGCCAACGGCCGAGTCTCCCGCTTCGAGGTCATCAAGGATGTCGGCCTCCGTTAGGCGGTGAACTCAACAGTTGGAGACTCCTCGGCCGGAATGGCCGGCGCAGACACTGCTAGCTCAGCCGAAACCTCTGTGCCCTTAGCCGGGGCATCCACCGGCTCTCCCTGACGCCCGGCAGCCGCGACAAACTACAGCTCGAAACACGGCAACGGGGGCGGCATGACCAAAGGTGTGCCGCATGTCCCGGACCGTTACACCGTTGACGCCTCTTCCGCACGGTCCGTATACTTGGAGGCAACGCGCGCTCGTGGCGGAACAGGTAGACGCGCCAGGTTGAGGGCCTGGTTCCCGATTCAGGGAGTGCTGGTTCGAGTCCAGTCGAGCGCACCACCTTTGCTAAACTCTTCTCCATGACGTCTCGACCTCTGCGAGACCGGTCAGCCGCTACCCCAATTGGGTGCATCGCCAAACCCGCGGCGGACGTCAATCTTGCGGTCTGCTCGCTTGTCGAGTCCGACGCCGAACCGCATTTCCCACACCCCTGTCGTTCTCCAAAGCTCCGCGCGAGAACGGCGAATTCCGACTACAACAACACCTGTGACTGGCTCGCACCCGGCTTCAGTCAGAGCTCCAGCATCTGGGATGATGGAACATCTGGATCGTCCACCTGTACCTCGAGCGGGCTTGATACTCGCGTGCATGCATGGTTCCCATGCCCGAGAAGCCGATCTCCATGAACGAGACCACGTGCGAGATGCATCGGCGGACGATGAAAGGGGTGATTGTCCTGACTCGTTCCCTTGACGGACTCGTAGCCATCGTTACCGGTGCTGGACGCGGCATTGGCCGTGAGACAGCCCTCCTGCTTGCCGATGCCGGGGCTAACGTTGCATGCGTTGCCCGCACTGAGGCGCAGCTTTATGAGACAGCCGTCGCCATGAACGGCGCCGCCAGCAAAGCATTGCTGATACCAGCCGATGTCGGCAATCCGAACGATGTCAACGGGCTCGTCGAGAGAGTCGAGGCCCGGTTCGGGCGAGTCGATATTCTCCTGAACAACGCCGCCGTGCTCGCTCCGGTCGGCCCGACTGTCGCGGTCGACATGGGGGAGTGGGCATATGCGATCCAAGTGAACGTCGTCGCTCCGATGCGCTTGACCCGCCTGGTCCTGCCGGGAATGTTGGAGCGGCGCTCTGGACACATAGTCAATGTGTCGAGCGGAGTGGCCTCCGGGCACACGTCGATGCTCGGGGCCAATGCGTACACGACGTCAAAGGCAGCTTTGGAAGCACACACGCTTAACCTCGCCGCGGAGCTTGCGGGGACCGGCATCAAGGTAAATGTGCTCCGGCCAGGTACTGTAGATACCGCCATGCAGACCTGGATGCGAACGCAGCCGGGCGAGCAGATCGGCCACGAGCTGCGCGAGAAGTTTGTGGGTTACCATGCTGAAGGCCGACTCGCTCGCCCCTATCTGCCGGCGAAAGTCATCGTCGATCTCGTTTCGGGTGAGACGACCGGTCAGATAGTGGAGGCACCCCGACACTTCTGACGCACTGTCCGTCGGTTCCTCCGTCCAGTCCGGCTGCGGATAGCCCAGCCACGTCTCCATGGGGTCGGTGGACCGAACGACGTGCTGCCCGACATCCACGAACCGGGCGAAGGCCGCATCCGCTTGCTCCGTGTAGTCGACGCCTCCCTCAACCACCAGTGAAGATGTGCAGTCCTCCAACAGATAAACCTTGTCGATTAGCGCTGAGCCCCGGACTCGCATCTCTGCAAGCAGGTCGTCAACGTGCTCCGCCATTCGTTGAAGAGACTTCAGTTCTCCACCTGCAACCGATGCGGCCACGGCCGGGTTGACGTGTCAGGTTCCGCTCAAGACATCATCCTCCGAGATCAAGGTGTAGGGCGCAGGATGTTGTCCCTCGCCGTTTACCCAGAAAATGGGGTGAAAGATCTGCATCGCGGCGTGAGTATCCGTGGTGGCGCTGATCCGGTTGATGCGATTCACCTCTAGATCTACCTGAGTTTTGGTTATGCTCCTGGGCTATACCGTAGCCTGCAGGTAACATGATCCCAGATGTACCGCCCACCCTCACCAGCCGTGCGCCGTCAGGCTTTCGTGCCTCAGGGTCTGCTCGTCGGCGTGGCCCTTTTCGGCGCTATCGTGGTGGTGGGAATAGCGGGATTCATCGTCGAAGGGCTGACCCCGGTCGACGCGTTGCTGATCACGGTCTCTGCCGTTACAACCGTCGGGTACTCTCCGCCGCACACGCTGTCCAACGCGGCAAAGTTGTTCACGACGGGACTTATACTCGCCGGCGCCGCTACCGGAATTTATGTGCTGGGTAGCCTGACGGAATTCTTAGTCGAGGGCGGCCTCCGCGGAAGCTGGCAGCTCCGAAGATTGGATAGACAGGTGCGCGACCTCAAAGATCACTATGTCATCTCGGGATTTGGACGCGTCGGTCAGAGAGTGGCCACGCAGCTCGAAAGTTCTGGAGTGGGCTTTGTCGTCGTCGACACCAATCCCGACACCATCGCCGCCGCGCAGGAGCGGGGCCTCTTGTACCTGCAAGGAGACGCCACGAGAACCGCGGTGCTGGAAGAAGTTGGAATCCAGCGGGCTCGCGGTCTCCTCGCCTGCGCCGACTCCGATGTGAGCAACGTCTACGTGACCCTCGCGGCTCGAGCCATTAACCCCGGACTTTACATCGTCGCTCGGGCTGCGGGTCCCGATGCGGAGCAGAACTTGTACCGTGCCGGAGCCAGCCGCGTCGTATCCCCATACACCATGGCCGGCAGCCGCATGGCCCACCTCGCCGTCCAGCCTCTGGCCGCGGACTATGTCGATGTAGTCATTCACGGCCACACGTTTGGTGTGCAGATCGAGGAGCGAGTGGTTCCACCGGGATCTTCCCTGGTTGACCGAACCGTGGGAGACATCCGCCGCAGCGAGCTGGCGGGAGGCCACATTCTGGCAGTTGGGGCTGGAGATCAGCTCATCACGTTTGTCGACGACGACCTCGTCATCAGCGCCAATCAACGCATTCTGGTTGCCGGCACCAGCGCCCAGCTCAGTCACTTCGACACTGCTGCCGGTTGACGGCGGCCGTCTGGAGACGGAGTGATGGAACGTTACTCGATATCAACCCTGCTGACGTCGAACATCTGATGGCTGTGCTTGTTGACGTTGCCCGTCGCAGCAATAAAAGTCCCAACCGTGAGGTCGGCAAAGCTGCCGGACGAGCCATCGGACCGGATTATCGGCGTTTGGTTCGTGAGCGTGATCGTCAAGTCCGGAGCGTTCGGGCGAGTAATGATGATCGTGTCGGTACTGGGATCAGCCGACGTTATCGTTCCAGTGAGATCCTTGACGTGCGCGAGCTTGAAGTCCTGCATTTTGCCTAGCTGGTAGTAGCCGGCCTGCGTGGGATCCGGAATGAGATTCAGCTGCAGCAGGTCTCCTACGGCGACGTGGGCTATCGACGTGCTTCCTCCCGGAAAGGCGGCGACCGCATCGGCTGGCGCAAAAACCGTTGGCTCTGAGCCGTCGGGGAAACGCACCAGGAGCTGATATTGCCCGTTAACGAGGGTGGACTGGAGCAGCTTGGCCTTGGTGTTGACCCCGTTGTTCGGCGGAGGGCAGCTGGAGGGTTGCAGGATGAGTGGATCTTGCGGCTTCTGCCGGAAATTGAACGCCTTGGACAAGCTGGCCGCTGACTGGTCGTGAGAATTCAGCCGCGGCAGGTGGAACACGTCCTCTTCAAACTTGAGTATCGACGAGAAGTTGTACTCGGCTCGGGAAACGAAGTGCCGCCGTGCATACGGCGATATGATGATGGTCGGCACCCGGGGTCCAAGCGATACGTTGCTCTGTTTGGGTGGGGGCACATGATCGTAAAAACCGCCAAAGTCATCCCAGGTGAGAATGATCGCCGTCGACCTCCAGAACTTACTCTCCATGACGGCATTGACTTGCTGAACCGTCCAGTTTTCCCCCTCGCACATGCTTGCCGGCGGATGCTCGCTGTCTGGGGCGTCCGGTGTCACCCACGTTAGCTTGGCCAGTTTGCCTTTCTGTACATCTGAGGCAAATCGAGTAAATGGGACGTCGGCTTGCTTCCAGTATTTGCTATACCGAATATGCCTGATCGCGTCGAACGAGGCCCAGATATACCCCGAGGTCAGGTATGGCGCCGCATAGTACGTCCACGACACGTGATGCTTCCGAGCCAGATCGGCAATCGTCTTGGTATTGAAGCATGGCCTGACGTACGAGATCGCGCCTGATCGCGATCGGACAGGGACTACTGAAGTCGGACCGGCGTCACAACCCCACGAATCAACCACCTGTCCATGGGGGTTGTCGATGGTTCTGTTACCCGTACCCGCGATAATCGCCAGATGGTTTGGAAAGCTGGGGCCCATCATCGTGGAGAAGAAATGGTCGGCGAGTGTGTAAGTCTTGGCATACGCCCAATACTGCGGGATCTCCGCCTTGGTGTACGCGGAGTCAGCGTAGTCATGCCCGAACTGGATAGCTCCCGGGAGCTTGTAAAACTCATTCATCCGACCCGAATGGACCGCCAGCTGAGCTGCCGGTCCGCTGTGGTCGATATCGAAGTTAAGTGAGTCTGGCGTGACTTCCAACTTCTTTCGTTTGTGACCCACGCGAGCGTACGCCGTGCCGGCTGCTCGCGGGAAGTGAGCGAACAGGTTGTCGTACGAGTGGTTCTCCTTGACAATCACAACAATGTGCTTGATTGGACACGACGTGTGCCCCACACAAAGCGTGACGCTCCTGCTATCAGTAGCCGGGATGGTCCGCCGCCCCGAAGCCTGATACCCATTCCGAGCAGAGGCTTCTCCGCCGGGTCTAACGCCAAGCCCAGCCACACTGGTTAGAGGCCCCAACGTCTGAAACCCGTTCTGCGCAAATGCTCTTCCAGCGCCAGGTCTCACACCAAGCAAAGTAAACCCTATAACCACCAGCACAGCAGCGGCAGCAACCATCCTTCGTCCCGCCGCAACACCGGGACTCTTCAACCGTTCGCGAATGACTTCCTCCTCGTTCCAGCCAGTCGCCACGTGGCCAGAGTGCTCCTGCATTGTAGTGGCGAGGTACCGGCCGAGTGATTACCTACCTGCCTGCCACCTTACTTACCTCGACCCTGTCCACGGATCCCTAGCTAACCGCGAACGAACATGCCCGCATGAGTTCCGAGGTGCACATCCGCAATGCGGCAGTTTTCGGGCCCCATAGGCCACAAGGTTCGAAGGAACCGTTAACTATGGCTTACCGCAACTGAAAACTGAAAACTGACAACTGATAACTGACAACTGACAACTCAATACCCCGGCGGCTGCGGTACACCGGCCGACTTTGCCTTGTGCGAGCAAGGAGTCGGCTTCAGCGGGTGAGGCGGTAGCGGCTTCTCGGTCAAATCCAACAGGTGGCCCACACTATTGACCGAGCGGTCGTACTTCATCTTGTGGGAAAGCCGGAAGGTGTGTTCGACGTACTTCACCACTGACCTGAAGTCGAACGTCTCGTGGCTGACGTGATGTGGTTTGCTATAAGCCGAGATCATGATCGTGGGCACTCGAGGGCCGAGTTCGTACGGAGTCATGCGAGGCGGTCGAACGTGATCGTAAAACCCTCCGTAGTCGTCCCAAGTCAAAATGATCGCGGTGTTTTTCCAGTAGGGTGACTCCATGACGGAATCGATCTCGCGCACCGTCCAGTTCTGACCTACACACTCACTGGCGATGGGGTGCTCGCTGTGCTTGAGATCGGGAACCAGCCACGTGATCGCTGCCAGATTGTTGTTCTTCACGTCCCGTACAAAGTTCTGCACTCCCGTGACGTTAGTCTTCCACTGAGATGAGTACCGGACCCCTTTGATGGCGTCAAAAGACGACCATATATATCCCGGCTGCCCTATCGGCGACGCATAATATCTCCAGTTGACTCCAGCCGCGTTTGCCTCGTCCGCCAGCGAAGTGATGTTGAAACAGGGAAAGGTCGAGCCCAGTTTTCCATTGGTATACGTGACAACCCTTGAGACCGGGTTCGCATCGCATCCCCAGGCGTCCGGTTTCTTATCGTGACGCTCAGGGTTGTTGATCACGCCCGCGTTCTGGCCAGAAACCAGGACCAGATGATTCGGGAAGCTGGCGCCCAGAATCGTCGAGAAGAAGTGGTCGGCTATCGTGTAGGTCGATGCTAGCCGGAAATAGTCTGGGATTTGGCGCTGAGTGTACTGGGAGTCCGCGACGTCTTTACCTCCCTGAATCGCGAACCTCTGACGTGAAAACCCATTCATCTTCCCGCCGTTGACAGCCTGCAGCGCAACGCTTCCTCGGTGATACATGTCGGTAAGCAGTCTGTCCGGCGTATGCCCTAACGACACTCTCTTGTTCCCAACCATGGCGGTTGTTGTGCCGTCAACTCCGTGCATCGTCCCGAAGAGGTTGTCGAAGCTATGGTTTTCCTTGACGATGATTACGACGTGTTTGATGGTCGACAGCCCACCCGGGCTCGCGGCTATCTGCCCGGAACGTCCCACACTATGGTTGGTCGAAGGCCCGCCCAATCGAGCGGCTGCGTCGGAATAGACGAAAGCCGCCAGTCCAACCACGAAGATGACTGCGCCTACCAAGGCCGGCAGCTTCATGCGCTTTGAGATCCTCACCTAGGCCCCCACTCCTTGCCGTCAACACGGCTCTGCCTGCGAGTCTCCCACGCACGCCTCAGGCGAGCACGAACGAAGCGTCGAGCCATCATTCTAGCCTGCCTCGCTATAATCATCTCTTGGCAATTTCGCCACGATTGAGCTTCCTAAACCTACGTTCCAGCGGCGTGCGGAAGTGGCCACCCCGGCCAAGTGCCGGCACGCGCCCCCGTCCTACTCACAGCGTAAAACCTTTCAATCGACCATAGGTTGCTAAAGTCTGAACAATCGAAGGCGATATCTCCGGCATGACCCCTTGCCCACCAACCGGCCATCACTCGCCTTCAGCCTTGCTCGCTAGCGGAGCGTCAGAACGAATCCGGGCCCCACGCTAGCACGCCGGACCCCCGCCATGACCCGAACCGGCCGTTTGGAGCAGCCGCATCCTCGAGTGAGAACCGCACCGCGACCGAATTGCCCGGTTGTATCACGCCCCCATGCGAAGAGCTCGCCGTCCCGCGTGATTCCCATCCCCGTTGCTCCGCCGCTCGTGATCTGTCTAAATCGGTGAGACCAAGCTCCTCGCACCGGGCGGGCCACCAGCCCATGCGTATTCCCCGCGGCGAGGTCTCCTTCGTAATCTGCGCCCCAGCCCCACATTCGTCCGGCAGTGGTGAGTGCGAGGGCAAAGGCAATGCCTGCGCTGACGCTGATCGCGTGCGGCAGTCCGTTCACACGCACCGGATAGTCAATGCATGCACAGATCCCCGAGGTTATCGCGGGCCGAGCCAGCTGGCTCTGGTCGTTGACTCCCCACACCCACACGCCGCCCGCTCTGTCTAGAGCGACGGCGAATCCCCCGCCAGCCGATACCTGGCGAACCTTCGGCAGCCCGTCGACCTCGGTGGGACCGGGTTGACACAGACAATTCTCTGTGTTTGTTATGTGAAGTCCAAGCTGTCCCGTCATGTTCTCGCCCCAGGACCATACATGGCCAGACCGGTCGAGAGCCAGGCCGAATTGGCCCGTCCCGGCACTTACAGCCGCAGCTTGCGGAAGGCTGCGAATCCGAACAGGGTGATCCTTGCAGATGCACCCCTTCTCGCCGAACGGATTGACACCGGCACCCAGCTCTCCAAAAGAGTTGGTACCCCATGCCCAGACCGTTCCATTCCGTTCGAGCGCAAGCACGAACGAACTGGCCGCCGAGATGGCCATCACGTGGCTTAAGCCCATCGCTTTGGCCGGAACGCGAGTGCATCGGCAACGCTTCTTGCTGACATAGCCCTGGCCCAGTTGGCCGTAGTCGTTGGCTCCCCATGTCCAGACCGTCCCGTCACTCCGCAGCGCCACGCTGAAACGGTACCCAGAGGCCACTGCGACGACCCGACTAAGCGCAACGTGATGGGGACGAGCCAGGCACGAACAGCCTTTGACGTACAAGTTTCCAGTCCCGAGCTGTCCGTGGCCCCCGGCGCCCCATGCGAACAAACTCGTAGATGATGCATGGCCTGTGCCCTTTGCGGCACCCTCCGTTGACCAGATCGGCCAGAGCGAAGCCAAAGCGACAACAAAGATTACCGGTGCTCTTGTCAACCCAAGCTCCGCGAAAGAGAGCTGATCATCTCATAAGACCAGTCACCAGCGCTCCGAGAGGGCTACCCGCTTGACCTCAAGACAAATGACCTCATGGAGCCTCACGGAGGCGGGCAGGTCCGCGAGTCTTTCTCCGCCCACGACCGTCCAGGGCGCCCCGGCTTCAGCATCTCTCGGTTCCGAAAAAGTGTTTCACACCGCGTAGCAAAAAGGCCGAGCAAACTTGCTCGACCTCACGCTTATCTACGCCTCGACTGGCTTGTATTGGGGATTCGCCGTTAGAAATGTGTCAACCGACGTGACGCAAGCTAACCTGATGTCGTATCGCCGGTTACCCCCGTACTGTTTAAGAGCGTTTCGAAACTCGTCCTGCGCCTTTGTCCGCTCCTGAAACACTTCAAGCTGCGTCCCGCAGCAGTTCTCCGTGTCAGCAACGGCCAGAATCCAGACCCAACTCTTCATTTAGTCGCCCTCGCCTACCATACCGTCTGCTTCATTATGCTCGCTGCGGCATCTGGAAAGCGACCCTCTAGCCAAAATCTGTGTGAATCATTGACGTAACAAGACTCCGGCACACCCGCGGTGGCCGCCAGCAACAACCGCGAAGCGCCCGAAATCTACCACCATGGCCCCAGGCGCCTCCGCACCGCCTAAGCTTTCGATTTTGGGCCCTTCGCTAGCCTCACACCTTTCATGAGAACCCGTCCATCCATCCATCAGCCTTAGTGATTGGATGGATGGATGGACACCCGGCATCTCCTAGCTATGATTCCGGTCGCATCAGAAGGACGTCTTTCGTCAAAAAGAAAGTCTCGATCTGATTCGGCGTGCCGACTGACTATCCGTCGCCAAAATAGCTATACTACGCACATCTCTTACATCGAGTTTGCCGAAGGAAACGAGTTAGCCCCGTGCCCGTTCTGGAGATACGCCTCCTGGGGGGCTTCGCTGTCTCGCACAACGGCTCCCCCATCCTTGCGATACGCTCTGCCCGGCAGCAGTCTCTCATTGCCTGGCTCCTCCTTCATTCCGGACAAGCACAGCTCAGGTCTCGCGTTGCGGCTACGCTCTGGCCTGAGACGGGCGATGCGCAAGCGCGTAACAACCTGCGCAAGCTGTTGCACGACCTCCGTGAAGCTTGGCCTGACGTCGACGAATGGGTCGTCAGCGACCGAGACACGGTCAGTTGGGCACCCTCCGACTACAACCTCGACGTAGCGCAGTTCACGGCCCTCCTCGAGGAGCCGGCCGATTCCCACCTTATTCGCCAGGCGGTCTCGGTCTATGCGGGAGATCTGCTTCCAGACTGCTACGACGAGTGGATCATGCCCCATCGGGATCGGCTCCGCCAATCATACATGAGCCTGCTTGAAAGGGGAACGTCTCTCGCCGAAGCAGAACGTGACTACAAGACGGCTATCGTTTACGCCCAGCGACTGGTCCAGGAAGAACCCTTGGGAGAAGACTTCCACCTCAGCCTGATGCGCCTGCATGTGAAGTCCGGAAGCCGAACGGCCGCCTTGCGCCAATACCACTCGTGTGCGTCCATTCTTCGGGAGGAGCTCTCGGTAAACCCGGGCTCCGACGTCCAGCAGATGTACAGGAGCTTGCTTGACGCCCCTGCTCCAATGGAACAGCCGTGCCCCCGTCCCTCTGGCTTGGTTGGGCGCGACGCTGCCTGGGCTCGTCTCCAAGCAATCTGGGCATCCACCGTTGGAGACAATGGACGTTCATCCGTCGCGGTCATCACGGGGGATCCCGGAATAGGGAAAACCAGGCTAGCCGAGGAGATGAACAGCTGGGCCGACAGGCAGGGCCTGGCCGTCGCCCGGGCGGCGTGCTACCGGGGTGAGGAAAACCTGCCGTTCACCGCGGTCAGTCGCCTTCTTCGGAACCCGGCCGTGATGACCCGGCTCCCGGCGCTCCGGCCCGTTTGGCTCCGCGAGATCGGGCGTCTGGTGCCTGAAGTGCAGCAGAACGGCACAGCGGATCCAACAACGGTCGACCGCCCGATCGATGAGCACTCCCGAGAGGTATGGCAGCACCGCTTGCTGCTCGACGCGATTGCTAATGCCCTTCTACTGCTGCAGCCCGCCATCCTGTTCGTCGACGACCTTCAGTGGGCCGATCCCGATAGTCTTTTTGCCTTCGAGCACCTGCTGACATTGGACAATCGCGCCCGGCTCCTCATCCTCGCCACGTCCAGGGCTGGAGGACAGCTACAAGAATCCCCCATCTTTCGCGACTCTCGCCTGCAGGCCCTAATAGTCGAAATCGAGCTAGATCCATTGACTAGCGAGGAGACAGCCCAACTCGCGCTCGATCTAACACCTTCGATGCCTACAAACGATGTGTCCATCCAAGCAATATTCGACGACACGGAAGGCAATCCGCTCTTCGTTGTCGAGCTGGCCAGGGGAGGCTGGCCCAAGGTGGGGTCAGGAGAAACGGACTGCGCCCTGCCGCCAACCCTCCAATCGGCTATACGCGGACGGTTCGCGGACTTACCTGTTGGGGCGATAGAGCTGGTGCGGGTAGCCGCGACAATTGGAGGTCAATTCACGGCCCCCCTACTCGCCCGGGCATCGTCTCAGGATGAATCTGAGCTGGTGCGAAATCTGGACCTCCTGTGGCGGCGTCGAATCTTCCGTGAGCAAGGCAATGGCTACGACTTTAGCCACGGACGTCTCCGCGACGTTGCCTACCGCGATCTCAGCACCGCGCGGCGAGCGCTGCTGCACGGCCATGTCGGAACGGCGTTAGAATCGCTGCGAGGATCTTCCTCTCACGCCGGCTGGGCCGAGATCGCCCATCATTTCGAGCTGGCCGGAGATTACTCCAAAGCAGGTCGCCTTTACCTCCAGGCAGCTCAAGATGCCAGAAATCTGTACGCTTACGAGGCCTCGGTCTCCAACTATCGGCGCGCCGTCGACCTACTGCCGCCCGCTGAGAGACCTCCTGTCATGGCCCAGCTTGCTCGGACGCTTCAACTTAGCGGAGAGCCGGCTGAAGCCGATCATGTCTACCGCGCCGCTCTGGCACAGGCGACACAGAGCCGCGACTACAAGACCACCTCCGAGTGTCAGGCCGGAATTGGGGACCTCCTGCGACTTCGCGGACGCCCTCAAGAGTCACTCGAGTGGCTGCAGTCCGCGTGTCGCGAGATCGAGCATTCTGAACGTCAGATCGGCCTACTTCGTATCCTCGGCCTGCTGGCTGAGGTTTCAATCTGGCTCTCTCACTCCGATGCCGCCAAGGACTATGCGTCACGCCAGCTGTCTCTGGCCGAGGCCTCCGGAGATGTGCTGGAGACCTCAGCGGCCCTGGCCAACTTGGGGACCGTCTGCGCCAGACAGGCCCAGTACGAACAAGCGCTCAAGTACTATCTGCGGCACCTCGGTCTGGAAGAGCGACTGAACGACCGCGTCCGAATCCAGCGATCGCTGGGCTTGATCGGCAATGTATACCGGCTTATGGGCGATCTGCAGCGTGCCCAAGAATATTTCGAGAACCAGCTGCGTATTGCTCGCGAGATAGGAAATGCTTCTGGCGAGGGGCTTGCTGCGTTTAGCCTTGGACTCGTCTACGAGGAAAGAGGGAACTTCGAAACCGCCGTCACGTGGGTGGAAAAAGCCTTGAGCTCTGCCCGTACCCTGGGTGAACGCCAGCGCGAAGGGGCGGCGCTATGTAACCTCGGCGTGTTATACCACGATCTCGGTAGGCTGTCCCTCAGCTGGAAAACCCTCGTCGAAGGGATGAAGATTCTTGGCGAGGTCGGAGACACTCGTAACGTGGCGGTCGCGCTCGGAGATCTGGGCATGATCTACGGAGACTGCGGCGCGGACGAGGCTTGCCTGAATTGTCTCGTCGCCAGTCTACTGATATCTCTGGACATCGACAACCCGCAGAACGTTGCGATCACGTGCGGTGCTCTCGGAGAGTGTTGTCTGCAGCAAGGCAGGGAAGGTGAAGCCGAGCAATTTCTGGTGCGTAGCGCGTGTTTGACGCGCCGTCTGCAGATGAACTACTGGCTCTCTCGAGACCTCAATCAACTAGGCCGGATCAGAGCTGATGAAGCCAGCTACACCGAGGCAATCGAGCTGAACACCGAGGCCATCGCGCTGGCCAAGGAATCTCACAACCGGAGCGTCTGGTTCAAGGCGGAGCTTTTCGGCATACGCCTGCTTCGGGAGCAGCGGCAATGTGATGAGGCCGCGGCGATCAGCCTCGTGCATGGTTTGCGGAGGAAGTTGGATGCGGGAGATCTCCATGGACTGGCGCCCCCTACTCCGGAGGAGCTCGCCACCCTCCACGACGAAGTCTGGAAGCTCGGCGGCTGTCGAGATGACGAACGGGATGAGGTGGTTGATCTGTATCGAGCCTTGTACCGGGACACTCCCACTATCCGGTCCGCTCGACGACTCGAGGAGCTGACCGGGGAGGCGCCGGCCGGCCCCGATCCTTTACCCGATCCACCACCGTTAGTTGGCGCGTGGAACGCCGAATTGCCGGACGTCTTCGACCGCCTTGACGAGTGGATGAGGAGTTCGTCACCACCCTCCTGAGCTTGTAACGGTCAGGTAACGGTCGACGTGATACTCTACTCCCGACAACGTGCATTGGAAGGGGCTGCTTTTGTCATCATGGGAACGATCGACCTCAACTCGATACTCGCTACAGCTATGGCCCGCGAGCACTGACGACGGCCGGGTCGAATGGCGCGGAAAGGTGCATCACTTTGCCAGTGGCGATGCTCGTTACTTCCGTGATTGGGACTCCCTGGTAGCCTTTCTCGAGTCGACTCTCTCGAGAGCGACGAGTTCGGCGGATCAGGACTCCTGTGAGACCGAGACTAACATCAACCGGGGCGCCAACGAAATCGGGTGACCCGGGACTCCGTCTCAAGGATGCTAGCCGGAACGACCTGACGCAGAAGCGAAAACCCTCGACTCCCGTTATCAACGGTTGATAGCCGGGAAAGCTCTCGCTCCCCGGGATCGCCACCCCTCCGACCTGGGCCGGCGCCTCGACGACCAGTACGCCAGCCATGAGAAGGCGCCCGTTCTTACCTGAGCAACCCCAGTACGTGGGCAGAGTTCGCCAGCTGCACAGCATTGCTTCCGACAACTGCCCACCTGACGACTGCCAGCACGTAGACGAGCTTCGCTCCCCCGCGAACCGCGTACCACCACAGCGCTGAGCAAATAACAGCGCTGACGAGCACCTGAGGCAGGATGCCATATTGATTGATAAACGGGGCAACGATAGGATTGCCCTCGTGAAGTCCCGCGTGCAAGGCGAACGTCGTCGTGACCAGGTCGAGCAACGTTGCCAGGGCATACAGCATGCCTGCGATCACGTCCGAGCCCGCCAGGTCTTCATGGGATAATCAACGGTGTTGACGCATGCGCGAACCGTGTTGTATCTGGCGGCCGCCGGCGCGATCTGGTTCGCTGAAGACGTTGTTTTCTCCAGGGCATTTGGCTTCAACCTCGCCCAGACCGCGGTCGTCACCCTGTACTTCGTCATACTTTTCGGCCTCGCCGTCCGCTTCGTGATTCACACCTATCGCCGTCTGAACAGCTCGCCGCGATCGGCCGATGCCGATTACCCGATCGCGAAAGTCGTGTCAATGGCACCAGTGATAGCGGTTCTGCTCGGCTCATTCGCGGCCCTGCCCATTTTTATGTTCGTGCTAATCGCCGGAGCTCTGTTGTAGGCTTCCATATTTAGAGACACAGCTGGCTCGAAGGAACTTGGCGACAGCAAAGCAGATTGCTAGCCTATCTGCACTATATATTCCATCAACAACTCTGACGGTACAAGGTCATAGGACATCCGGTGGATGGTGCAGAGGTCAGTCCATACGTCGCGGCGCATGGCCGAGGTGTCCAGGCGGCAACGCCCGGCTCACCGACGATAACGTCACCCACCTAAGACGCCGCCTCCGGTGCAGTCCCACTTCGCGGCCCTCGAGCGGACACACAAAACAGAGTCGGGTCTAAGCTCTACCGTCCGCCGCCAACTGAAACTGACAACTGAAAACTGAGAACTGATAACTACTCATGCTGCGGCCGTGGCTCCACCAAACCGCTGCTTCACCCACCCCACGATCGTGTCGGTAGATGTGCCCGGAGTAAAAATGGCCTCTACTCCGGCCGCCTTCAGCGCCGCCACATCCTCCTCTGGGATCGTACCTCCTCCAAACAGCACGACCTCACCCGCCCCCTCTGCCCTGAGCAGCTCCAGAATCCTCGGAAAGAGCGTCATGTGTGCACCGGAGAGTAGGCTGAGCCCGATCCCGTCCACGTCCTCCTGAATCGCCGCCGCCACCACTTGCTCGGGCGTTTGATGTAGACCTGTGTAGATGACCTCGACTCCGGCATCCCGCAGTGCCCGGGCCACGACCTTAACCCCCCGATCGTGTCCGTCGAGACCGGCCTTCGCCATCATGATGCGGATCGGTTTGTTCGGCATCGTCACTCCTTCACCTCAATTCCCGCCTGGTCCGTGCTGAGACGCACTACACGAACACCGGTTCGCGCCACGTCCCGTACACCGCTTTCAGCGCGTTCGTGATCTCCTCGACCGTGGCATATGCTCGCACCGCCTCAAGGATATAGGGCATGGAGTTTTCGCGACGAATCGCCGCCTGTTCCAGCTCGTCCAGCCTCCTCCGTACGTGTGCTTGGTTTCGTCCCGCTTTGACCTCTTTAAGACGCTTCACCTGCCGCACTTCGACCTCCGGGTCGATCCTGAGCAGCGGTATCTCTTCGCCTTCTTCTGTGACAAACTCATTGACTCCTACTATCTTCTTTTCGCCCGAATCGAGCTGTTGCTGGTAATGGAATGCAGCATCGGCGATCTCTCGCTGGAAGAAGCCTTGCTCGATGGCCGGAATCACTCCACCTAGCTCCTCTATTCGAGCGAAGTACTCGTTCGCCATCTCTTCCATCTGGTCTGTCAAGGACTCAATGAAGTAGGACCCGCCAAGCGGATCGACCGCGTTCACGACTCCTGTCTCGTGCGCGATGATCTGCTGCGTGCGCAGAGCTATCTGGACCGCTTTCTCAGTAGGCAGCGCGTACACCTCGTCCATCGAGTTGGTGTGCAGTGACTGAGTTCCCCCCAAAACCGCGGCCAACGCCTCGAGCGCGGTCCTAACTATGTTGTTCTCCGGCTGCTGTAGGGTTAGAGATACTCCCGCCGTCTGGGTATGGAACCGCATCAGCCAGGACTTCGGGTTCTTCGCCCCGAACTTATCCCGCATCAGCCGGGCCCAAATCCGTCGTGCCGCCCGATACTTCGCAATCTCTTCGAAGAAATCGATGTGGGAGTTCCAGAAGAACGAAAGCCTCGGGGCGAACGAATCCACGTCAAGTCCGCGTGCAAGAGACGCTTCCACGTAGGCCATGCCGTCGGCAATCGTGAATGCCAGTTCCTGGGCCGCGGTTGCTCCCGCTTCACGTATGTGGTATCCACTCACACTCACAGGGTTCCAGCGCGGTACGTGGGTGCTTGCGTACTCGATGCTGTCGACGACCAGCTGTAGCGACGGCTCCGGAGGATACACCCACTCCTTCTGGGCGATGTACTCCTTCAAGATGTCGTTCTGATTTGTCCCGCTAAGCTTGTCCGGTGCTACTCCCTGCTTCTCTCCAACGGCTATATACATTGCGAACAGGACGTTTGCGGGAGCGTTAATGGTCATCGACGTGCTGACCTTGTCAAGTGGGATGCCGTCGAACAGGGTCTCCATGTCGGCGAGCGAGTCGATAGCCACGCCGGTTCGGCCTACTTCTCCGAGAGAGCGCGGGCTATCTGAGTCCAGAGCCATGAGTGTCGGGTTGTCGAATGCCACCGAGAGCCCGGTGCTTCCATTCGCCAGCAGATAGTGAAATCGCTGATTGGTTTCCCGGGCCGATCCGAACCCAGCGAACTGTCGCATCGTCCACAGTCGGCCTCGATGCATGTTCGGATAAATGCCGCGTGTAAACGGAAACGCACCGGGAAAACCCACGTCTCGCGGAAAATCCTCCCGCTCCCGATCTATTGGAGAGTACAGAGGCTGTATGACTTGATCCGAAACCGTCGAAAAACGTTCGTCGCGGTCCTGGCCGTACCGCTCACGCCACGCGCGCTGTTGGTCCTCGATAGTCTTCTTGTCGTCGGTAATCACGCTGAACCTCTCTCTGGCGCCCCGACCTCTGAAGCTCGTGTGGCATCTAGTAGCTCCGAGGCGGCGCTGAAGGGATCGATGTTCCTGGCCACGGCACGCTCGAGAATCCCCCGGAACTCGGGACTTTCGATGGATGGAATCAGAATACGGTTTCTGAGCTCTCGCGTTGCTATTTCCAGTATCTGATTTTGCAGACGGGTTCGGCGTCTCGCCTCCAGCTCTCCCGACGTCTCCAGATGCTGCCGGTGGGATTCTATAGCGCTCCAAAGCTCGTCTACGCCCTCTTCCCGTACTGCCACGGTAGTGACGATTGGTGGAATCCAGTCTCGGGGACGCGAATCTAGGCGGAGCAATTCCTGCAAGTCCGCCACCGTCTTTTGCACGCTGGGATGATCGCCCTTGTTGACCACGAAGACGTCCGCGATCTCCATGATGCCGGCCTTAATGGTTTGCACGGAGTCTCCCAGCCCCGGCATCAAAACCACAACCGTTGTGTCGGCGGTCTCGGCAATCTCGAGCTCCGACTGACCGACCCCTACCGTCTCGAGCAACACATAGTCCATGCCCAACGCGTCGAATACATGAACCGCGCGGGAAGTGGCGAGAGCCAGGCCGCCGAGATGGCCCCGACTACCCATACTTCGGATGAACACACCCGAATCGACGGTGTGCCGGGCCATACGAATTCGGTCGCCGAGAATGGCGCCTCCCGAAAATGGGCTGTTTGGGTCGACGGCAATGATCCCCACCCGCTTGTCGCCCTGCCTGACTACGGATACGATGTCGTCTACCAGCGAGCTCTTTCCTGCTCCCGGCGGCCCGGTAAACCCAATGACGTAGGCCCCGCCTGTGGACGGATAGAGATCTCTAACGATATCCTCGACTCCGGGATCGTTGTTCTCGATCATGGATATCGCCCTGGCCGCCGCCCGCGTTCGACCAGACCGGATACCCTCCACGATCTCTTCCCGGCTGCTGACCCCCAATGCCTCGACCGCGCCCATCAGCCGCGCGCCAACAAGTCTCGAGCGATGACTATCCGCTGTATCTGGTTGGTTCCCTCATATATTTGCGTCGCCTTGGCATCCCGAAAGTACCGCTCTATCGGATACTCCTTGATATACCCGTACCCACCGAACATCTGCAACGCATCCGTCGTCGCCCGCATTGCAGCGTCGGTAGAGAATAGCTTTGCCATGGACGCCAGCCTCGTAAACGAAACACCCCGATCGCAGTCCGAGGCTGCTCTGAGCGTCAATAGGTGAGCCGCTTCGATCTCTGTATATCGGTCGGCGATCAGAAACTGAATTGCCTCCTGGTCGGTGATAGCCTTGCCAAACTGCCGGCGGCCCTTAGCGTAATCCACCGCTAAGTCCATGGCACCCCGCGCCAGGCCTACCGCCTGGCTGCTGATGCCGATCCTCCCGCTATCCAGGGCCTTCATCGCGATGCGAAATCCTTCGCCCTCTTCGCCCAGCAGGTTTTCGTTCGGCACATACACATCGTTCAGGATGACCTCCCCGGTAGGCGAGCCATGCAGCCCCATCTTCTCCATGGGCTCGCCGAACTCCAGCCCGTCTAGCCCTTTCTCGACGACGAATGCGCTGATGCCCGCTGCTCGGGAGATCTCCGGATTCGAACGCGCCATCACGATATAGATGTCCGCGACTCCCATGTTGGTAATGAAGGTTTTTGTTCCCGTGAGACGCCACCCCTGGCCGTCTCGAACCGCGGAAGTCTTCAAGCTCGCCGCGTCTGAGCCGGCGTCCGGTTCGGTCAAGGCGAATGCTCCGAGCTTCCGGCCACTAGCCATATCGGGGAGTAATCGGCGCTTTTGCTCTTCTGTCCCAAACAGCAAGATGGGCTCACTGCCAACTGAGGTGTGAACGTCCAGAATAACCGCGAGAGTTCCCGATACCGCGGCGATCTCTTCGACAAACAGGGCGAAACACACGTGATCCAGTCCCGCACCGCCAAACTCCTCCGGTATGACGATCCCCAGAAGATCCAGAGCCGCGGCCTTCCGCACCAAATCCAATGGAAATTCGTTCGTCTCGTCGATCTCCGCGGCTCTCGGTGCTACCTCGGACTGCGCGAATTCCCGCACGGCGTCCCGGATCATCCTCTGGTCCTCTGTCAGTTCGACGATCAACCCCGTGCTCCAATGGCCGCCCGGGCCACCACCAGACGTTGGATCTGCTGCGTGCCCTCGTAAATCTGGGTGATCTTGGCATCTCGCATGTGACGCTCTGCTGGATACTCCCTCATATATCCGTATCCTCCAAACAACTGGACCGCATCATCGGTCACCTTCATGGCAGTATCCCCCGCGTACAGCTTCGCCATCGCTGACTCACGTGCGCACGGAACTCCTTTTTCCCGCAGATACGCGGCCTGCAGCATGAGCGATTCCGCTGCCTCGATCTGCGTCGCCATGTCGGCGAGCATGAACTGCACGCCCTGAAAGTCGGCGACTGGCCGCCCAAACTGTTGCCGTTCGCGCACATAAGCTAGTGCTTCTTCATGCGCCGCCTTGGCGACTCCGACCGCCTGTGCCGCAATCCCGATCCTGCCGGCGTCGAGCGTGTCCATGGTGATCTTGAAGCCCATGCCCTCCTCGCCCAGCCTGTTTTCGGCAGGCACCTGCACCTCGTCGAACACTATGTCCGTGGTTGTTGACCCTCGAATTCCAAGCTTCTCGTAGTGCGTGGCGAACGAGACTCCCTGCCAAGACTTCTCGACAATAAAGTCAGTGATTCCCCGAGAGCCGGCCGACTTGTCGGTCTTGGCGGTCACGACATAGTAGTCCGCCTTCTCCCCGTTGGTTATGAAGATCTTCCGGCCATTCAAGACGTACCCCTCACCGTTCTTGACGGCGGTAGTCGAGATCGCCGCCGCATCCGAGCCCGCTTCCGGCTCCGTCATGGCCAGTGCCCCCAGTCCTCTCCCCGTCGCAATGGCCTTGAGGTACTTCTGTTTCTGCTCCTCCGTTCCGAAAAGCCACACCGGCTCCCCGAACAGGGATATGTTGACGTCCATGATGAGCCCAGTTGATGCACAGGCACGGCAGAGCTCCTCGACGGCGAGGGCGAAGGTTACGTAGCTGAGCCCGGCTCCCCCATACTCTGGCGGAAACGGGATCCCCATCAGTCCTAACTCCGCCATTTTGCCCACCAAGTCAGCCGGATACTCTCCGGTCTCGTCGATGTCATGGGCTCGAGGCCGCACCTCCCGCTGCGCGAAGTCGCGCACCATCTCAAGCACGGCTCGCTGGTCGTCGTCCAATGTCCAGTCCATATACCCACCCCTGAGGTCCTGCTCCATTATCCAGAAACTCCGCCTTTCCAACGTCGGCGGACCTGACCGGCCTGCGGCCAGGAAGAATACCCGCCGCGCGACTGTGCCTTTCCGCACTGTGTGCCGCCAAGTGGACGGATACGGACAGGGCCCGAGGCGCTCCCGCAGCCGACGTCCGACCAATCACCATGTGTAGGGATGACGTCGTTAACCTTGGACAGTTCTGTAGCTGTACTATCGTCCAGAGGCGGGGGGCCGAACACAAGATAACTTGCCGCGGAGAGCTGCCGAGAGCTGGCTCTATTAAAGACTCAGTCGTTTCTGGCAGTCTGGCAGTATTGTCTGGTCCCCCGCTTCGCCAGGGGCAAGGAGAAAGACATCGCATCAGAGTCGACGCCTGCAGGTGACTCTCGGACTAACAAGCTCTCAGTGACGTTTCCTGTTCTGCAGCGTCTGTCGATCATGCAAGGTATCCTTCCGTTGGGACGGGGCCAAATACCGCTCGATGTCGTTGCCGGGGCGACGCTGGCGGCGCTGGCGATTCCCGAGGTGATGGGCTACTCCACCATCGCCGGGATGCCTGTCGTCACCGGTCTCTACACCTTGCTGCTTCCAGTTGCGATTTTCGCCGTGCTGGGCTCTTCGCGCCACCTGGTTGTTGGAGCCGATTCGGCGACGGCCGCGATCCTCTTCGCTGGGCTCGTGGGCATGAAGGCCGTGCCGGCATCGCCACGATATGTGGCTCTTGCCGGAATGTGCGCCATTATCGTCGGTGGAATACTCCTACTCGCTCGCCTCGCCCGGCTTGCCTTCCTGGCCAATTTCCTCTCCCGTTCAGTTCTCATCGGGTTCTTGACCGGGGTGGGCATTCAGGTGGCGGCCCGTCAAGTCGCGGGAATGCTTGGCGTCTCTGACCACGCGACGATTATTTATGGGGCAGGCACCATCGAGAAGCTTCTGGCCGCGCTCTCCCGCTCACCGCAAGCCAACCTGCCCACCGTGCTCTTTTCAATCGGTGTGATTGCCACGATACTCGTCACCCGCAAGATCAACAAGAACATTCCCGGTCCACTAATCGCGGTGGTTGGATCCATAGCGCTGAGCTGGCTGATCGGGCCGGTAACCGGCCTGACCCTGGTTGGTCCCATCCCCCGAGGCATCCCCCATCTAGGCGTACCAATGTACGGCTCAGCCTTCTGGGTCGACAGCGCCCCGAAAGTCTTTCCGCTCTGCATATCGATGTTCGTCGTGATGCTGGCTCAGAGCGCCGCTACCGCCCGGGCGTATGCCGCGAAATACGACGAGCCGCTCGACGAAGGTTCGGACATCCTCGCGCTCGGTTTGGCGAACGCCTCAGCCGGCCTCACCGGCTCCTTTCCCATCAACGGCAGCCCGACCAAGACGCAAATGGTGAATTCGGCCGGCGGGCGGTCTCAGCTGGCGCAGCTCACCATGGCCGTTCTGGTGGTCGTTGTCCTCGTCTTCCTGACCGGACCACTGGCCAGGATGCCGCAGGCTGTACTGGATGCCATAGTGTTTCTGATCGGCCTCCAGCTTATAGATGTCTCCGGAATGCACCGGGTTTTCATGGCCAGGCCCGTGGAGTTCTGGGTAGCGTTGGTTACCACCGGAGTCGTGATCCTGATCGGAGTGGAGCAGGCGATTCTCCTGGCCATCGTCTTGTCTCTGCTCGAGTACGTTCGTCACGGGTATAAGACCAAGAATGCCGTCCTCGAGCTGCTCCCATCTCAAGCACTGGTTCCCAGGCCCGTGACTTCTCACATCCAGACGGTGCCTGGCCTGGTCATCTATCGCTTCAACAGCGCAGTCTATTTTGCCAATGCGGATTTCTTCGCCGAAGAGGCCCTGAGCCTCGCTACGCGATCACCAGCCCAGCCCGTCAACTGGTTCTGCTTCGCTGGACACGCGATCTATGATATCGACTACACGGCAGGAACCGTCCTTGGCCAGGTCTGCACGACGATACAGGCCCGCGGAATAAAAGTCATCTTCGCCAATATCGAGTATCCGGTACTCGGCGAGCTTGCTAGGTCCGGCGTGACTGCCATCGTGGGAACAGACGCCTTCTATCCGACAGCCCACGACGTCTTGTCAGCCTACGAGAAGGCCGAGCAGCCGGCGCTACCCGCCAAAGCCTAGGACCCAAACTTCCTGCCATCCGAACACAGACCAGGTCTTCTAACCCATCAGAAGCGTAAGCACGACATGAGACTGCCCAATCATAAAGATCATCGACCTTCGGTGAGATATTGCCGCAAAGGGTGTGGTACCTTCGCCCCCGCCCAACAGTCGATAACGCAGACATCAGGTGACGCGACTCTACCACCGGCCAGAGTATCTCAAGGAGCCCACGCCCTGGACTTTTGCTATCCGATCAGACCCTCACGTCCTGTTTAGCCCAAAGAACGTGAGGAACGAAGTTAAAAATCATGATGCGCGTCGACTTCCCGCGACGTCTTGGCGTAGAGGGCCTCGTACCGCAGGCAACTCGGTCGAATAGCCGACAACTCAACAGCAGGTGGACAAGGAATCGATGAGCAGCCAGAGCATTCTCGGAGCAATTGAAGGCGGGGGAACCAAGTTCCTGTGCGCAGTGGGCTCGGGTCCCGATGTGATCCTCGACCAGTGCGAGTTCGCCACAACTTCACCCGCCGAAACGCTGAACCGGGCCGCGGCCTTCTTTCATCGAAACTCCACCGGACGCCGGCTCGAGGCAATAGGCGTAGGGTCGTTCGGACCTATTGATGCGGATCCCCGCTCACCTTCCTACGGCACGATTACCACCACGCCAAAGTTGGCCTGGCAGGACACCGATGTAGTCGGAAAGCTCAAGTCTGAGTTCCAGGTTCCCGTCGGCTGGGACACCGATGTAAACGCCGCCGCACTAGGAGAGTGGCGCTGGGGCGCGGGCCGCGGTGCCGATCCGCTACTGTACGTCACGGTGGGAACCGGAATCGGCGGCGGCGCCGTAGTCAACGGCAGAACGCTCCACGGCCTGATACACCCAGAAATGGGTCATCTTCCTATTCCTACCGGCCCCCACGATGATTTCCCCGGTGTGTGCCCGTTTCACGGCCGCTGTCTAGAGGGATTGGCGAGCGGGCCGGCCCTCGAGGCCCGCCTCGGCCACGGCGCCGAGTCGGCCTCGCCCGACGATCCCGTCTGGGAGCTCGAGGCCATGTACCTGGCTCTTGGGCTTCTCTCCATCGTCTACGTCCTGTCCCCCCAGCGCATCGTACTCGCAGGCGGGGTCATGAGCACCCCCGGACTGATCGACCGAGTCCGCGTCCACCTAGGCAAGCTGAACCGAGGATATCTGTCAACCCCCAAGATGACGACCCAGCTCCCTGACTACGTGGTTCCACCCGCCCTAGGCCGCCGCGCCGGCCTAGTAGGCGCGCTCGAGCTGGCTCTCCGAGCCAAATCAGAGTCCAAAACATGAAACCCTCGGTCAGCCTTCATCGAAGGAGTTAGCCGAGTCGACCATGTGTCTGCCCAACTGACAACTGAAAACTGACAACTGAAAACTCCTAACCTTCCTATACAATCCTCCCCTCCCCCTCGCCAGAATGAGTACTGCGGCTAAATCTCACTTGGCGGAGGCCGGGACCTCTTTCACGGTTCTTGGCACACGCCGATATCCCGCCCAAGAGGTCGGACAGTGTCAGCTTACAAAGATGGGACGATACGAGCAGAAGACGTAGCGAACTTCCTTTTGGTTCATGTCGAGGCATGGGGAGAATACGAGCAGGAACGAGCTATCTCAGATCTATCGGCTGAGTACGGACGTGGCGCTCTCTATCTGCTGGGGTTCCTGTACGACGATCCGGAGAGCCGGAGCCCAAGGGTGGGAAAACCCGTCCTCAAAGCCTTTCAAGCTTTGAAGAAGGGCCGCATCTCCTGGGACAATTCGGCACTGGCATGGATTGTGGACTACTACAAGACAGGATTGCCGGAAGACCCGAAGGAGCGGCGTGAGGTTCTCAAACGCGACGAAGCCCGACTGACCTCTGAGATAGCGGCCCTCGAATCTCCCGAAATGTGGATGCTGCAGCGGCACGGCCGCCCCGCGCTCCAAAGCGCCGAGCAGACGGTGCAGCAGCTTGCCCGCCTCAGGCTCCAGCTTCACCAGTGCCGGCAGGCCCTGGGCCGGGAGCCTCAGCTTCACGGTCGAAACAGTCTCTCCCGCGCTGAGCCACAGGTCTCCCGAGTGTTCGAGAAGCTCTTACATATCGCCGGTAGAGCGCATCATCTGCCGGCTGACTGAGTTCCCCCGCTCACGCATTGCTCTCATTCAAGGCCCGCGCGACGTCTTCCAGCTCGATCCGCCCAGACGGTCCCGATCCTTGTACCGACGACAAATCGACGTCATGGAGCTTGGCGAGCTGCCGGGCTCTCGGCGACGCCAGCACCTTTCCCGCCACTGCGGGCAGCGGCTGCCGATTGACCTCGGTCTGCGACTCTGTGGCCGGGGCCCGCGGCGATACCCTATCGTCCTCTGCCGTCCCGACCGCGGGAATCTCCTCGCCTGCCTCGCCCAGATAGGCGACCAGATCTCCTACACTGACCACCTCACCCTCTTTCGCTAACTGACGGAGCAATACACCGGCGAAATAAGACTCGACCTCCAGGTCAGCCTTGTCGGTCTCGACCTGCAGCAGCGCCTCGCCCAGCTCCACCCGGTCGCCTTCAGACTTCATCCACTTCAGAATCTTTAGTTCTTCGGTCGTCTGACCAAGCGGCGGCATGCGGAATTCCTTAGCCACGCTGACCCCTTCTCATGACGCGCACAGCTCTCGAATCACCCTCGTGATGCGCTCTATGCCAGGCACGACTGCCTGCTCCATCAGAGGAGCAAACGGTAGCGGGACATCGTACGAGGCTATCCTCTTTATTGGTGCCTCCAGCGAGTACAGACACTCGTCGGCGGCTCGTGCGGCTATCTCTGCGCCCCATCCTCCGGTCAACGTGTCCTCGTGAACGATCACGAGGCGTCCTGTCTTTCGTAACGATCCCCACAGCGTCTCGGAATCCAGAGGCGCCAGCGTCAGCGGATCGATGACCTCGCACTCGATTCCATCCGCGGCCAGCTGATCGGCCGCGACTAGACTACGATACAAACTGAGATGTGTGGAGACCACGGTGACATCGGTCCCTGGTCGCTTGATCGCAGCCCTCCCGATGGGCACGAGATACTCTTCCTCTGGAACGTAGGTGGTGAGGTCGAGGCCGCCGGCCGACTGCCGCCCCTTGGATCCGTATAACAGCTTGTGCTCGAAAACCAGCACGGGGTTATCGTCACGGACCGCGCTCTTGATCAACCCCTTCGCGTTGTAGGCGTCTGAGACGCAGACCACCTTGAGCCCCGGGACATGGATGAAATAGCTCTCAGGACACTGCCCGTGCTGAGCTCCACGGTTTGTGGTTCCGACAGGTGCTCGCATCACCATCGGCACCGAAAGCCTTCCGCCGGACATATAGCGTAGCTTTGCGGCTTGATTCACCAGCTCATCCATGCATTCGAACAGAAAGTCCGCATACTGCATGTCGGCTATGGGCCTCATTCCCATCGCTGCCGCCCCCACCGCCGCTCCCGCGATGGCCTTCTCACTGATCGGAGTGTCGATTATGCGATCGTGCCCAAACTCGTCCACCAGACCAAGGTATACGCCAAAAGCACCGCCAAATCCTCCATCGACTCCGATGTCCTCGCCAATCAAAAAGACTGAAGGGTCGCGGCGCATCTCCTCCGCGATGCCCTCGCGCAAAGCTTCGGCGATTGTGAGGCGTCGTTCTCCAGCCCCGTGCTCATTCGGTGCAGTCTCAGACCTTAGTTGAGTCGCGGCAGTCATGCGTACACTCCCTCGAAGGCCGCGCTCTCCTCCACATCGGGCGAGCTTCGCGCAAATTCAACTGCCGCCTCGATTTCCGCGGCCACATCGTGCGCCGTCTCGTCCAGCATGCTCTGTGATGCCCCCGCACCGCGCAGGTCTGCCCCTAGACGTTCGATCGGGTCTCGCATCTGCCACTCCGCCTCCTCGTCACGCGTCCTGTAACCCCTAGCGTCGCTCCTGCTATGCCCGGTGAACCTGTACGTCTTACACTCGAGGAGTACCGGTCCTTCCTTCCGTCTGCAGGCCGCCACCGCCCTCTCCGCCTCGGTCCGCACCGCGATAACGTCCATCCCGTCGACCACTCGCGTCTCGATGCCGTACGACTTCGACCGCTCGGCCACACTCGCGCTCCTCGATACCGAGGCGTACGATGTCGACGCTCCGTACATGTTGTTCTCGCACACGAACACTATTGGCAGCCGCTGCACCGCGGCGAAGTTGAGTCCCTCGTGAAAGGCACCCTCGTTGGTCGCGCCTTCTCCAAAAAAGCAAGCGGCCACGCTGTCTTGGGACCGAAGCTTGAAGGCCAGCCCTAGCCCGGACACTATCGAGTTACCTCCACCCACGATGGCGATCGCCGGGAGCATCCCGACCCTCGGGTCTCCGAGATGCATCGATCCGCCCTTCCCGCCGCAGCATCCGGTAGCTTTTCCGTAAAGCTCGGCCATGGCTTCCGGCACTGCAACACCCTTTGCCAGGGCGTGGCCGTGGGGCCTGTGCGTCGATGTGATCCAATCGGTTGGCCGTAGGCAGTCACAGACGCCGACCGCCACCGCCTCCTGGCCTTGATACTGGTGAAGTGTTCCCGGCAGCTCCCCCTGCAGAAACAGGTAGTAGACACGATCCTCGAATTGCCGCAGCAACAACAGGCGCCGGTAGAGAGAAATCGCCCTATCGCTGCTGACTCCGCGTACGTCCTTCATTGCCTCTCTCACCGCCTTATATCCGATTTCCCAATAACAAACAAGCTCATGCCTCGCCGTTCACGCCGTCGCTCGTCCCGAGCTTCGATATAACCGCATGAGTTCGCGAACCTTTGACGTCATGGCACTCTGGCCGGCAGCCAGCACGTCATTCCGGCGGCGGGATCCTACCAGCTCGTGGACGCTCTCATCCTCCGAGGCTTTGAGAGCTCCAGCGCGCACAGCCTGGAAGAACGTCTTCTTGAGGACTGTCCCGACGTTGAACTTTGCGACGCCCCGTTCAATCGCCCCGTACACCACGTCCGCCGGGAACCCGCTCCCGCCATGCATGACGAGCGGCACATCGGTTCGGCGGTGTATCTCCTCCAGCAGATCCAGATCAATGCGCGTAGACCCGTTGAGAAGCAGATGCACGTTGCCGACTGACACGGCGAGAGCATCGACCCCGGTGTGCTCGACGAACTCCTGGGCGCTCTCTGGATCCGTGAGCTGCGAATGCCGTTCGTCGATCCCTGTCGCCGTTGCGTCGGGAAGTGCCCCGACCTCCGCCTCCACCGCAACCCTACGCTCGTGCGCTCGCTCGACAAGCCTTCGTACGGCCTGCAGCGCATCGTCCGCGGGCCAGTGAGACGTGTCCAGCATGACGGCGTTGAATCCGGCGCTCAGACCCTGCTCAACCTGCGACCAGTTGCGCGCCTCGTTCAGGATGACAGCGGCCGGCATCTTCATGCGAGAGGCAAATACGGCAGCCAGTGCTCCGAGGGCCGATATTCCATCTCTCTCGAGCCACTTCGCGTCCGTCATCATGCAGCCGATTCCAATGATTACCGGTGATTGCTCGATCTCGGCTGCGGCGGCGACAGCCTCCAAGGAATAGCTGTCCCATGCCTCAAAGTACCCAACGGCATATCCGCCTTTGATTGCCCGACTGAGAACCTCCGGCATGGGGACAATCACGTCAGAGCATGCCCTGAAATCGTACGCCGCGCCACCAGACCACGAGGTCCACTTTCACGTTCTTTAAGCTTCACTTCCTTTGATGTCTCGGAGCCCCTCCAGTTCCGCGATCCCTGGCATCCTCACCTAACGCATCAGGCCTTGGGCTGCTGCCCTGACCCCATCCGACTCGAGGTGTGAAATGTACTCCTGCGCTTCGGCGCGATCGAAGATTCCCGCGTTACAGCCGAGCCGGCGGCAGGCGCTCGCCCCTATGACCGAGGCGAAGCGCAGCGAGCGCTGCAGATCCCAGCCCTCCACCAGACCCACGATAAAGCCGGCCGCAAAGGCGTCGCCCGCTCCTGACTCGTCGACGACCTCTACGGGAGGCGCGGGCTGTTCGATGGTCACCTCCGGCGTAACGAGCACGGCACCCCTCGAGCCCAGGGTGATGATCACTACCCGGCACCCCATATCGAGAAATCGATGAGCCTGGCCGCTCGGATGCCTCACGCCGGTCAGAGCATAGGCTTCCTCGTCGTTCGGCATGAACACATCGACGTTCGGCAGAACGTCGGTCAGTTGTGCCAGTAGCCCACTGTCCCCGCCACCCGGTACGACGATATCCAGCACCGTCCGCGTGCCGCACGTCTTTGCACGAGCGAAGCTCTCGGCCAGGCCGAGCGCGGAAAGACCTGGCAGCACGAGATAACCGCCGACGTAGAACACTCGCGATCGACAGACGAGATCGCGGTCGAAATCTGCATCCGTGAGATCCGCATTGGCTCCGATCGTATGAACGTACCGCCGGTCTGCCCCGGTCACTGGAAGAATAACCGTCTTTGACGTACCATGCTCGCCCGAGGTGCTCAAGCCTTCCACGTCCACGCCCTTTCTCCCAAGATCTCGGCGGACAAAGTCGCCAAATGGATCGGTGCCCACCTTCCCGATAACGGCCACTGAGGTCCCCAGCCGGGCCAGCGCGGTCGCCGTGTTCGCGGCGCAGCCTCCCGAGTCGATCAGGAAATCGTCTGTCGCGATCAGCTCACCTTCAGTCGGCAAACGATCGAGGGGCGGCACGAATACATCTGCTACCAGAATTCCGGCGCAGACGACATCGGGCATGGATTCCACGCGCATGTTTGGTTCCCCGGCCAAACGTAGCATACGCTGAGTCACTGTTCACGACGTTGAGAACTCCAGGAGGCAGGCCCTACCCCGGACGAGCGATGAGCGTCATTGTCAACGACGGCAGCCTGTCGATTCGCCACATGAACGATACCGCTCATGACTACGCCCTGATGGTTCGGTGGCAGAACGCGCCCCACGTTCGTGAGTGGTGGGACTACGACGAGCCACCAATGACGCTCCAGCGAGCCATTCTTGACTACCGTGACCTGACTCGCACAAGCGCGTCGACCACCGCCTGCGTCATCGAGTATGAAGGTTCGCCGGTGGGGTATGTCCAGTTCTACCCATGGTGCGAAGATGCGGCTTCAGCAGTGGAAATGGGATTCGAGCCGAGACCCGGATGGTGGGGTCTGGACATCTTAATTGGAGAGCTTGACCTAACCGGTCGCGGACTCGGCACCCGGACCGTGGCTCTCGTATCGAAGTACCTCGAGACTACCCACAACGCGGCCGCCATTGCACTTACGACTGCCGTTGAAAACCACAGGGCAATCCGCGCTTACGAGAAAGCCGGCTTCCTCCGGAGAATGCGCGTGCTTGACACGGACACGAAATGTGGCGAGCGAGTGGCGAGCTGGCTGATGGTACGCTGTTCCGAGCCGCAACGTGAGTGACCTGACGCTCCAGGAAGCACCATAAGCGAGGGTACTGACTACCACGAGATGCGACAGGGCCTCCTCTCCAGCCCCGGGGGCGCTCATCACGACCTGGGGGCCCTCAGATCCTCTGGACGATTGTCGCCTCGCCCTGCGCGGTGCCGCTGCAAATGGATGCAGCTCCGTACTCAACACCGCGCCGCCTCATCTCGTACAGTAGCGTGCCGAGGATGCGCGCTCCCGAGGCCCCGATCGGGTGTCCTATCGCGACGGCCCCACCGTTTACGTTGACCTCGTCCGGCTCCATCCCTTGAAGCTGCATGACTGTCAGCGCCACGGCGGCAAACGCCTCATTGATTTCAAAAAGGTGAATGTCCTCCAGGCTGATGCCTGAGCGGCGCGATGCGTCTCGCAATGCGTAAGCCGGCACCCGCGCCATGCGCAATGGCTCGTCATTGCCCTCTCCCATGGCCACAAATCGGGCCAGCGGAGTAACCCCGAGATCGCGAGCCTTTGACGCGCTCATAACGACCATTGTGGCCGCACCATCGTTGACCCCCGGCGCGTTACCGGCTGTTATGGTTCCGCCGTCGCCCAGTGGCCGCAGCTTGGCAAGCCCTTCCAACGTCGTGTCGGGACGGGGCTGCTCGTCCCTGTCGACGACCAGGTCGTCGCCTCTCCGCTGCGGAATCCTGACCGGCACAATCTCATCGGCTAGCTTGCCGCTCTCTAGCGCTTGCTGGTAAAGCTGCTGGCTGCGCAAAGCCCATTGATCTTGGGCTTCTCGGCTAATCTCCGCCTCAGCGGCTCCCGCGCTACCGTACTCGTGCATCGCCACTGCGCCTATAGGGCACGAGAGACCATCTCGCACCATCGCGTCGAACATCGTCGCGTCGCCCATTCGATAGCCCTGACGGGCCTTCTCCAACAAGAAAGGCGCCCGCGTCATGCTCTCCATCCCACCGGCGACCACGACATGGGCATCGCCTGCCTTGATCATCTGTGCCGCTAGATTTACCGCCTTCAAACCCGACGCACAGACTTTGTTTATGGTCAAGGCCGGCACGGAAACCGGCAAACCGGCACGAATGGCTGCCTGTCGAGCGGGCACTTGCCCTTGCCCAGCCGTGACCACCGTGCCCAGTATTACCTGGTCCACTTCCGAACCGGGAATATTCGCTCGCTCTAGAGATGCTCGAATGGCTATCGCTGCCAGCTCAACGGCTGACACCTCTTTGAGAGAGCCCAGCAGCTTGCCGAAGGGGGTGCGTGCCGCGCCCGCTAGAACTACTTCTTCCATCGCCTATCCAAACCTGCCTCCTCAGGCTGGGCTGGGGATACGACAGGTAGCCATGCCGCGCTTCTCCAGGTACCGTTGGTGGTAGTCCTCGGCCTCCCAGAATGTCGTGGCCGGCGTGATCTCGGTAACAATCGGCCGGTTGAAATGACCTGACTTCTCGAGCTCCTGTTTCGACTCCTCAGCCGCCGCTTTCTGTTCCAAACTGTCATAGAAGATCGCGGACCTGTACTGCTCGCCAACATCCGGCCCCTGGCGGTTCAGTGTTGTCGGATCGTGCTCCTCCCAAAAGACATTTAGCAGGTCTCGGTACGTGACCTTATCTGGGTCGAACGTAACCTCAACGGCCTCTGCGTGTCCCGTCCTACCACCACATACCTGCTTGTATGTTGGGTTCTCTGCATGTCCTCCGGTGTAGCCGACCCGCGTGGCCAAGACGCCGTCGACATTGCGAAACGCCGCCTCGACGCCCCAGAAACATCCCGCTGCAAAGATGGCTCTTTCCTGTGCCATGGCCGCTCCTCATGTGGCTCTACTAATCGAGTATCGCATGGCAAATAGTGCAGTCAGCTCACGAAGATTAAGAATGTGTTACGCGTCATGCGCGCTCAGACCAGACCTCACATGTACAGTTGAATTCTCTGACTCCGTCAACCTGGGCGATACTCAAACGCCTGCACCCGCCCCGAACGAAAGATAAAGAGGTCACCATATGCCGAAGTTGGAGCGCTTGGATTGGCTAGTCCCTCTCAGCGACGGCCGCGGGGTAACTCTCACGGACGATGCCGACGCCGACATGTTTCTGGCTGCAGACCCTAATGCCCTCTTGTTAGGCGTTCTATACGACAGTCAGTACCAAACCCGCCGTGCCTTCGCCATCCCTTTTATTCTGCAGCAGCGCCTCGGTCACCTCGACATGGAGAGGCTGGCCGATGAGCCGGACATGCTTTCCGAGGCTTTCACCACCAAACCGGCCCTGCATCGCTTCCCCAATCGCTTCGCCAAGCTGACAAATCAGCTCGCGGTGGTCGTGGTTCGAGATTACGCCGGAAACTCGGCCCGCATTTGGAGCGAAGCCGACTCCGTCGACTCCTTGGCTGCGCGGCTCTTGTCTCTTCCCGCCTTCGGACCCGACAAGTCGAACTGGACCATAGGGATGCTGGGAAGGCTCGGAGTAATCACCTTCCCCGGTTGGGATGGCTACCGGGTGCCGGCGAAGACAAAGAAAGCGGCCACGGACAACTAGCTCCTCGGCGATGCTGCCGGCTCGCCACTTAAGGGCCCCAAAACCGACTGGTCGTAGTTGGCGAGCAGGTCGGCTGGATCTCGATACACTTCGACGGCCCCCGCGTCTCGGAGCTCTTCTTCAGCCCATCCCCCGGACGTCAAACCGATCGTGGGAATGCCTGAAGCTCCGGCTGACATGACATCCCACCGCGTGTCTCCGACTGCCACCGTTCGTGCAGGATCTGCCTGAGCTCGATCCATGGCGACGGAGAAGATATCCGGCGCTGGTTTGCTGTTCTCGACATCGCCTGCCGATATGACCGCTGCCACCGCCGACCCCGCTCCTATGACTGTCAACAGACGTGGAATATCCTCCGGACGCGACGATGAAGCCAGGACTGCCTGCACTCCCCGTGAGGCGATGAACCTGATAAGATCGGCTGCCCCCGGAAGTGCAACGAGCTCCGCGTCAAACCGATGATACTCGTCGCCCTCGATCTCTGCGATGTCTGACCTTACCCGGCCGAATACGGTTTGGGTCAACGTATCTGACCCCATCCCAACCAGCCTGTGGAGTCGGGCCATAGGGATGTACTCGCCCGCTCGCCGGCAAGCTCGCCACCAGGCCACAGCGTGGAAGTACGCGCTGTCGACGAGCGTCCCATCGATGTCAAGCAGTACGCAGGCGTTAGCCACGGCTTATAGTCCTGGAATCTAGGGTATCGTGGCGAAACTGGGCCACGCTCGGCATATAGCCAGATTCGTGCCTACCCATGAGATACCGTTCGATGAAGACGTACCAGTAATCGGCCTGCACTGCACTGCCGGGAGGTTTACACAAAAAAAGATGCATGGCCGGGATGGGGGAGGTCCCGACCATGCGGAGGGAGGAAGGAAAATGGACAGTAGATCAGAATTAGGGCCTAGCGACCCAGCCACGGCACCTCTTGTGCATGAGCGGCCAGAGCGCGAACAGCCGCCTCGACTTTGCTGAGAAGAAAGACACGGCCGGGGCGGGGGAGACCCCGACCGTGACTAGGAGGAAGAGGGCTGTAATACTGCGATCCGAACCGCGAGCTCGAGGTGCGGCTCTCGATGGGATGGGATGGAGAAGCCGTTTCACGATTCACGATTGTGGTCGATGACGTTGTTCTGCTCATCGCCCTTTGTGAACATCGCCAGAATTCTTTCGTGCAAGACTCGACGGTACAATTCTCGGCCCGCCTGACGGTACGGTTCGGCGTCGGGCCGGTGGTAGGCTTCGTTAAAGGCCGCCCAAGCCTGCGATTGCAGAGCTTCTATGGCGAGCACATGGTAGCGCCAGTGCGCCCCGGCAGGTCGATCGCCGTCGCCCTGAACCGCGCGCTCTAGATCGTTCATTCTTTCCACCTTTGCCACTCGTTGGGACCGCCTTGTTATCAATATGCGACTAGGGTCTGAAGGCGAAATGATGTCCGTCTTAAAGTTTCCTGAAGTCGAAAATCTTCAACGTGAGTGAGGAAGTGCCGGCCTCTCTTGTAGGCACGGATCACGATCCTCGGCAGAACCTCGATGCCGACCGGCCACTCCCGCGAAGACGCCGGAGCGTCCGACGTATCGTCGGGTTAGCTCTGGGGTCAGTTGCAGCCTTCTTCGTTCTGCTTTTTCTGCTATTGACGGTTGCCGCCACCGTCTTCGACCTCGTGACCGCCGACATCCGCCCTCCTCCGCCTCTCGGTCCCCACCAGCACGAGGCGGTCACGGGGAACATCATCACTCGGTATAGTCACTGGGGATCTCATGGGCCGGCGCTCGTTCTCGTACCCGGCTTCGTCGAGACGAGCTATGTTTGGTCCCGTGTGGGACCCAGCTTAGGCAAGCACTATCGGGTGTACGCCTACGATATCCGTGGAATCGGGTATTCAACTCACCGTCCCCCGTACTCCTTGGCATCCGATGCGAAACAGCTCCTGCAACTCCTCCAGGTTCTCCACCTTGACGCCGCGCACCACTCACGCCCCATACTCGTCGGTCATTCGAGTGGGGCCGCAATAGTGGCCGATGCCGCAAGGGTGAGTCCGGGTTCGGTAGCGGGAATCGTGATGCTTGATGGCGACGGAACCCCGTATGGAGCAGGTCCGGGTTGGGTTCACCGGCTGATTGTTGACCCGTATTTTACGGCGGCGGTGCGCCTGGTCCTCGACAATCCCGCACTACTGCACCCGATCTGGAGTAAGTTATGCGGATCCGGTTGCCCTCCACTCGCGGGCAAGGAGCTCGAGGGCTGGGTAAGACCGTTCGAGGTCGCCGGAGGTGAGAGCGCGCTCAAGTCAATCGTTGAGGCGCCGCTGATCGGGCTTACCGTGAAACAGCTGTCCTCACTTCGAGTGCCGGCTGCCGTGATGCGGGGTGCCAATGACCCGTCGCTCACGGCAAAGGGAGCCAGGTCTGTGTATAGGTGGCTCGGCGCAAAGACCCTGGTGACGATTCCACGCTCGAGTCACCTGCCCATGATCTCCAACCCAAAAACGTTCGTCAGCGATCTTTCGCTAGTCGTCCGCGGATTCAGTCACGAACGTTAGGATCCCCGCACTAACGCCCCTGGGCTGTCGGTCAAAATGACGTTGTCGATCAAACGCGTTGATCCGAAGTAGGCCGCCACCGCGGCGAGAGCATCCGATTCAATTGTGCCGGTGATGGGCGACAGCGTACCTAGGTCGACGATGTCGACGTAGTCCATCCGCCCGAGCGGCGCCCTCTCGCCCATCTCGGCGCGCATGATTCTCCTGAGTTCCTCCGCCCTCCGCTCTCCGCTCGTGTAAGCAACCTGTGCCCGGTCCAACGCCGCCTTCAGCCCCGGAGCTTGTCGTCGCTCCTCGGTCGTCAGGTAGGCGTTTCGCGATGACAGAGCCAGTCCGTCGGTGTCTCGAACCGTCGGCACGATGCGAACCTCAATCGGCATCGCCAGGTCACGAGCCATTCTCCGTACGATCAAGACCTGCTGGGCATCCTTCTGACCAAAATAGGCGCGGTGCGGCTGCGCTATATCGAACAGCTTGGCGACGACGGTAGCCACCCCGCGAAAGTGGCCCGGTCGAGATGCCCCGCACAGATGTGCGGCGAGTTCCCCGGGGTCGATCCATATCTTCTGGCCTGCAGGCCCTCCCGGATACATGTCTTCATCAGAAGGGACGAATGCTACGTTGCCTCCCCAATCGCTTATCAGCGCCAGATCCCGCCGCGTGTCTCGAGGATACCGCTCGAAATCCTCGGCAGGACCAAACTGCGACGGGTTAACGTAAACGCTGACAACCACAAAATCATTTTCCGCCACCGCCTCTTCGACCAGCTCCTGATGGCCCCGGTGCAGGTATCCCATGGTCGGGACCAGACCAATCGACTGGCCCCGTCCGCTCACCTCTCCCACGATACGCCGCAGCTCGTCAACCTGCGTCACTTCTTGAATGGCTCTTCTCCTCCCATCTTCGTAATGGCCGCCACGTCCTCATCCTCTTTTGGCTGTGCTGTCCCGGCCTTGACCCACTCCGTCACGTCTGTATAATGCCTCGTATCTAGGAGACATTGGTCAATTCACACTTAGTCCCGTGAGAGAGATGTCGAAACGCACCCCCTTCTACGGTCACCTCTTCGCCGGCCTCCTCGTTCTCGGAATTCTGGCTCTGCTGACCAGCACTGCCTGGCTTGTCGTGGCCAGCCTGACGCATACCACGAATCCGGCCACATCCTCTTCCGCTCTACCAAGGACTGCGACGAGTTTCGACGAAACTACGATTCTCACTCAGTACCTTGCCAATCATCAAAAGCTAAACAAATCCTTGAAGCAGGCTCTCCTCCAACCGTATGTCACCTTCATCGGCGACACGCTGGCTCCATCCGACAATAAGCTTACCGGTACGCTTGAAGTTGTCGTGCCTCCCGGAGTTCCGCCGCAGATGACGAATTCATCGGGCAAAGCTATGTTCGACAACAACAACAATCCTTTGCCTCAGTTTGCTAACCAGACTATTGATGCTGGTATCCTCGTGACCGATGCCGGCGGTAACTTCGAGACTCAGGAAAGCATCAAACTGAAAGACCTGTACACTGGAACCCAGTTGGGAGTACATGACTTCCCGATAGTCATTCCCGTGAAGGGCTACGCCGGAAACTACCCTCAGGACGTCTACAGCGCTGACATCTCCCTGACGCTCGCGTTTCCCTCTAAACAACAGTTCCAGACCGGCACGTACGAGCTTGTCCGAAGCGTACAGGCGGGCACGCTCACCAATACATACGCCGTTACTATCAAGCCTTCTCCCCCGAAGTATCAGCGTCTCATATCGACCTTCGCCGACGATACCTTTGCTTTGTCGATCGGCCGCAACCCATACAACACGTTCTTCGTCTATGCGGTCGCGCTGATACCGACTCTCTTCGCGTTCTTGTTCATGCACCTGTTGTTCTTCTCGTCTGGAGCTCAGGGCCTCGGCAAGAGCTTCGAGCACTTTACCGAGGCGCTTGTTCTCTCGGTGCTGTCCGTCCTGCCACTCCGCGTGGTCCTGGTACCTGGCGACATTAGCGGGCTCACTCGAGTCGATCTCCTACTGGCCGTCGGCCTCGTGCTCATAGTTACCGTCGCCGCGGGCAAGTATGCTGCCGAGATATGGTGGGTGGCGGAAAGTCGCGAAGCTGTTGTTGAAGCCGCCCACGATCCCGTCCTCGCCCCGGTCACCCACGAGTGATACTCGCGGTCGCTACAGCCCGAGCATTCGCGCGATCACGATCTTCTGAATCTCCGAAGTGCCCTCGCCGATCTCACCTATCTTGACGTCTCGCCAGTAGCGAGCCACTGGGTATTCCTCCATGATGCCGTATCCCCCGTGGATTTGGACCGCCTCGTCCGCCGCCAGCGTGGCGATCCGCGACGCGAACAACTTCGCCATTCCGGCGGTCACCGCAAACTCCTTACCTCGGTCCTTTAGCCACGCTGCCTTCCATGTCATGAGCCGGGCATGCTCGATGTTGGTGGCCATATCGGCGATCTTGAACTGAATTGCCTCGAACTTTCCGATAGATTTGCCGAACTGAGTGCGCTCCTTCGCGTACTTGATTGACGCATCCAAACAAGCTTGCGCCAGCCCGACCGAGAGCGCGGCAACGCTGATCCGACCTCCGTCGAGGATAGTAAGAAACTGGCGAAAGCCCTGCCCTCGCGGTCCCAGCAGGTTCGCCTCGCGAACTTGAGCCGCCTGAAAGGAGAGCTCGTGCGTGTCTGACGCCCTCCACCCCATCTTGTGGTAGCCGGGCGCTACCGTGAAGCCTGGGGTATCGGCGGGCACGATGATGTTCGAGATCTCGGTTCCACCGTCCCCGCCGGCTCCCGTCACGGCGGTTATGGTCACGCCCCCGGTAATCCGAGTCCCGGAGTTCGTGATGAACGCCTTCGTCCCATTGATCGTCCAGATACCCCCTTCCAGGACAGCCCGGGTCTGTGACGCGCCGGCATCGGAACCGGCGTTCGGCTCAGTGAGACCGAAGGCCCACAGTTTCTCACCAGAGGCAAGAGGCGGTATATACTCTCTCTTCTGTTCCTCCGTGCCGAAGTACACGAACGGCATCGTGCCCAGAGAGACGTGAGCCGCCATCGTGATCCCCACGGCGGCGTCAGCCCGCGATATCTCCTCCACGGCCAGGGCATATGAAAGCGTGTCGGCTCCCGCGCCCCCATACTCCTCTGGAATAGGCAGGCCCATTAACCCGAGGTCGGCCATCTTGCCGACCACTTCGTACGGAAACTCGGCCCGCTGGTCGAACTCGGCGGCTCGAGGCGCAATCTCAGCCTGCGCGAACTCCCTGGCCGTCTCGCGTATGAGATCCTGCTCTTCCGAGAGCTGAAAGTCCACGGTCTAACCCTCAGTCTTGCGCCGGCGTATCTCCTCCGTTAGCTTTGGGACGATCTGGAAGAGATCGCCGACCGCGCCGAAATCGGCAAGCTGAAAGATGGGAGCATCCGGGTCCTTGTTGATCGCGATGATGGTATCCGCAGTCTGCATTCCGACTCGGTGCTGCACGGCCCCCGAAATTCCCACGGCAATGTACACGTGCGGTTTGACCGTCTTTCCCGTTTGTCCGACTTGGTGCGGATAGCTTATCCATCCCGCGTCCACGGCGGCACGGGAAGCGCCGACCACTCCCCCCAGCTCGGTAGCCAGCTCTTGCAGCATGGCAAACGGTTCGGGCCCACCCAGGCCCCGCCCTCCCGACACTATAATCGCCGCATCTTCCACCGATACGGGCGCTCCCTCCTCTCGAACTACCTCGCCCAGCCGTGCTCTGGTCGCGGCCGTTGACGGAGCATACTCAAAACGCTCCAACTCGGCGCTCTTGTCCTTCGTTTCGGCCGGAAAAGCATTCGACCGTGCCATGTAGAAGCCGGGTCCTTCGCCTGAAATCTTGACCTTGGTCGTATAACTTCCCCCAAAGATCGTCTCTTCTGCGATGACTTGGCCATCTGCTATGTCGAGGCCAACCACATTCGCCACCATTCCCGTGTCCAGCTTGGAAGCCAGCCGGCTCGCTATCTCACGCCCGTCGGCACTATTGGGGAACAAGCAAGCAGCGGGCTGCGACTTTTCGATAACGCTGCCTGTGGCCTCGGCCGCCGGTTCCGTCAGAAACTCGTCGAACACGGAGTCTTCACAAACATGCACCACGTCGGCTCCGTAGGTCCCCAACCGCTCGACCGTCGAGGCCGCCTGCCTACCTAGTGCGACGGCATGGACGCGGCCCCCGGTCGTCGATGCCAGATCGGCTGCCTTGGTCGCCAGCTCGAGCGAGATCCTTCGGGGCTGGCCGTCCTCGTGCTCGGCAAAGATCAGGATATCGCTGTTCATGCGATCACCTTCGACTCTGAAAGGAAATCGGCGATAAGCTGCGCGGCGACTTCCTCTGTTTCCGTGACCACTTGTCCCGCCGTCTTTTCCGGCCGCGGCGTGGCGGAGATAACCCGGGCTTTGGACCCTGCCAATCCAACGCTGTCGGCTGACAGTCCAAGATCCGCGACGCCCATTCTGTTGATTTCCTTTCGTTTGGCAGCCATTATTCCCTTCAACGAGGGGTAGCGGGGCTCGTTGATGGCCTTGACCACCATCACAACCGCTGGAAGATCCGCCGTCACGAGTTGATACCCTCCCGTGACCTCCCTCTGGATCGTGGCCTCCGTTCCGTCAATGTCCAATTTTTGAGCATAACTCAGCAGGGGAAGGCCGAGCCTCTCGGCAAGACTGCCGGGCAACAGACCGGTACGCGCCTCGGCGCTCTCTTGGCCGCACAACACGAGATCAAACTCAAGCGTCCCGATCGCCGCCGCGAGCACTCTTGCGGTGCCCCAGCAGTCCGTCCCCTCGAAAGCAGGATCGGTGATAAGGACTCCCTTGTCCGCGCCCATCGCCAATCCCTTGCGCATGATCTCCTCGGCCGATGGTGGGCCCATGGTTACCATAGTCACCTCGCCGCCGTGGGTTTCCTTGAGACGAATGCCCTCCTCGAGCGCGTATTCGTCGAAGGGATTGATCACGCTGTCGACAGATGCCCGATCGAGCCGGTGCTCATCATCTAGCTGCTTCTTTGCCGTGGTGTCAGGCACCTGCTTCACGCACACTACTATGTTCACGCCTACTCCTCCTTACAACGTGGCCCGCAACACGGCTCGCTGCATCCCCGACCACACACAAAAGCCCGCGTTATCGCGGGCGTTCCGGTCTGACGCGAAGCCCATCCAGTCGCCGGGCCCTAGCCTCCCCAAGCTAGCACGGGAACTGGGCAATATGTCCACTGGACTGATCGAACGGCTTACCACCCCGGGACTCGCCTTGGCGTCGACACATTCCGATCGTCGCAGTATGGTGGTAGCGCATACGGGATTCGAACCCGTGATCTCCGCCTTGAGAGGGCGGTGTCCTAGGCCGCTAGACGAATGCGCCTCAAAGTGTGGCTGCGGGACTAGGATTCGAACCTAGACTAACTGATTCAGAGTCAGCCGTCCTACCGTTAGACGATCCCGCACCGTCTACAAATCACCCGCAAGTCTAGCCAATAAAGCGGCTCCCGCTCAACCCACATCCGTTTCCGCTAAAAGCCTTTAGAATTTGTCACCGATCTGTGCCAAGGAGACACGATGCGAAGAGCTGTCATCACGGACATGGCGGGCAATGAGCTTGGGGTGATTCTCGAGGAGGACAGTGGCCAGGTTCGCGGTGAAGGCAAAGGCGAATCACTGGTCGCGCAGGCGCCCGGAAAGACGTTCGACGATTGGGTAGAGAACGGCCACCATTCGAAATACCTTCGCTACCGTGAAGAGGTGACCACCGGGTAGTTGGCGTTCGTCACGCGCCGGGGCCTTCCGACCACCCGGTTACAGGCCTCGCTCCCAGGTACTTCCCGACGACGTGGCCATTTCTCTCCAGCTTCTGTCGCCCGGCGCCGTCGTCCTTAGTTGCCGGCCTCATACCATGCCCTGAAGGAGCTCGCGGGCCGCGCTCTGCTTTCTCTCGGACTCTCAGTGAGCCGAAACTATGACTTAGTGCAGATGTGTCAAAGGGAACCGACTGCTAGTCGTGCAGGAAAGGGCAATGCTGGTGTGAGCCCGCGGCACAGACGTCGCGCACGTACTCATTGTCCAGGAGCACTCCGCGAGCCCGGCAGCGCATCGCTGCCTGTTCTCGCATCAAAGCTGCGACCAGCGGCCTAGTCAGCTCCAGGTTGGGATTTTGCGGTGACTGAAGCTTGGGACACGCGCAAGCCGAGGCACGCCCTGGGGTCGACGCCGGAGCTGGCTCCGGACGCTGACGCCGCTCTTTAGGCGGACTTGGCGCCGGCGCGCTCACCTCTTGAAACAATCGTGCAAGCTTCGAGTTGCGCGAAAGTAAAATAAACTGTCCTGAATTCATTGTTGTCGCTACAGACTGGTCCACGGATCTTCGTCCTCCAACTCTCCCCGGATTATCCACTCAGAATGAGCTTATCCGGGTTTGGCCGAAACGGCATGAACCGAAAGTACTGTCTTTCCTAGGAAAATGGTCCTACTTGCTCCGATTTCGCAGACGTCAAACACGCTTTCAAGACTAAGAAGATACTCCTAATGACTCTAAACATCGCAACCAAAGAGGCGGCATTTCACAGGATCAGGAACGCTTATCCACCTATGCTCGATGCCTTATGTAAAGGATACTGTTCATGACCTCTGTCGACATAGTGAACATGGCCCAAATGGCTGCTCCACCCGACGTTACGGCGGAAGGCAGCGCGCTCGATGCGGATTATCCTGAAGCCCTCGTTCAATTGCGCGCTCGAGTCGGAGTCGCCGCCAGAGTCGCTCTGAGCGACACCGACAACCCGGAGGAAGTAGAGAGCAAGATCAAGTGGGCGGCGCTTCATGGCCGTGACGATGTCAAGATCTACCGCGCGGGTAACCTCATCTTCTTCTACGTGATCGGCCCTGAGCCGATCGAGTTTTTGCGCCAATATGCTCTGCGCGATCCCGCTGCCGGTACTTGAGACATTCCGCGCGCGAGTCTTCCCATAAAATCTGTTGGGTGTGCGCTCACTTAACCGTGTACGCGTAAGGGATCCCCGCGAGTTCGTCTCCGCTCCAGGTGATTGGTGATTTTAGGCTGCCCGCAAAAGAGTCCACGTACAGCCACCCGCGAACGACTGAGCCGTGTGCTCCGTCAGGGCGGATCGTGATCCGTATGCTCCCCCCGACGCCGGGCGCGAGAGACAGGGGAGCGTAGCGAGATTTCGTGGCTCCGATAAGATTCGACCACGCGTCGCCGGTGCTCGGCATAACCGTCGCATCGAAAGGTTCGGTCGTGGCAGTAGCGTTGATCTCGACAGGAACCGAGGCTGCTGCACCGCTAAAGGGGCCGACCAGCGTTGGCCACGCCTGCCATTGCCCAAAAGGAACTTCGGACGCCGACAACGTCGCGCTCGCCCCGAAATTGCCGTTGTCGCCGACGAATTGCGTGCCTTCGACGTCGGGTGACCCAATCTCATCGTAGGGCTGCTGCGTTGAGACATTGGCAATCGGCCGCGCTCCGGAAACGCTGAGCATGTCCAGGTCAATGGGGACGTTCGGAGTATCCGCGAGCGCTGCAACGGTCACATTGTTCGTTTCGGGCGGAACCGTGAACGACGGGCCCCACGATGTCAGCGGCAGGTGAGTTCCGATCGTCGCCAAATGCATTGTGGTCGTGGATGCGAGTCGCGGATCGACAAACAACGATTCTACCGTCGACCCGGTGTTCTTCACGTTGACCACAAACGTTTTCGCCAGCCCGCGCCCCAACTGGATCTTTGGATCCTGGGGCAAGCCGCTCGATGAGATCTTTACCGTGTTGAAGGCGATATGGCCGGTAAACGGCGTCGACGTCTGACGCCCTGATCCGTTTCCATTGATGAAAAGTATAAAGAGCCAGCGGCCGGCCTCGGGGTCGCGACGGTACAGCTGCAAGCTGTTTCTGTACCTTGTGCCGCTTGATGTCACCTTCGTGACTGTGCTCTGAATGTCGATGGGCATCCCCTCGGGATTGACCAACACCCCCTGGAGGTTGTAGCTCGAGTCCTTGAGCGTGACGCTGAGACCCAAATCGGCTTTCCCCGCCGGAACGTCAAAACCATAGGTCAGCGTCTGTCCGGGGTTACCGGCGCGCCCGTTCCCGCCCGTCAGAGTGCCGGAGAACGATCCGCCTGCCTCGTTCAGTGCGACCACGGACCTTAGAATGACGGGAACTGCGCCCGCCCCACTGGTCACCACCTGGCTGCTGCCATCTCCGGCCTGACTGGGCGACTTCGCCGTGACTGTGAACTGCGCGGTCTTACCGGGCTGTATCAGCGCTGCCGCCGGCGAAATCTTTCCGCCCGAAACGAATCGCGACTCGCTGGCGGCGAACTGGACGCGACCCGTATACCCACCCTGAGCCGCCGTCCAGATCACGGCCCTCCAAACCCCGGCCGGAGGTTTACGGACGTCGACATGACCGAAACCACTCGCGATTGCCCCATACGAATCTTGTGGAAACGAGTAGGCCGTGAGCCGTCCGCCCGGATCGAAGAGTGTCATGGCGACCACCGCGGTCGGCTGCGCCGTCACATCCCAGCCGATGGAAGCGTCCAGGCGGTCCGAGCCCTTGGGTACCGCGAATGTGCGAGTAACATAGGCCCTCGAGATGCCGTAAGGATCTATGAAAGTGCCGTCGCGACTGCGGTCAAGGCCCACGACATGAGATATGTGATCGTATGGCTTGCTCAGCCTTCGTATGGTTGGACTCACGGTCTGCGCCGTCGCCCCGTCGTTTGAAACCTGAAGCGAAAATGTCTGTGGAGCACCGGGCGGGCCGGTTGCCGAGAGAACACTCGGCTGCATGAGCAGCCCCTTCCCGATCGGCGCGGCTGATCCGGCGAACGAGCTTGCCGCCTGCACCGCCCTCAAGCAGTTGACCAGCCCCGCGCCTTGCTCGTCGCTTGGCGCGCCCAAATCGGACGCCGTGCTCATGATGATCCGTTTGACCTGCGCCGGAGAAGGGCTCTGACCAGTGTGCGCGTCTCGGAATGCCTGAATTACGAGTGCCGCTTCCCCGGCCACGAACGGCGAGGCCTCGCTACTGCCCCCAAATGCTTCAATCGGAGACGGCGAGCCGCTGGTGTTGACGCAGCCTGCATAGACCGAGGCACGTGGACTACAGAGAGCCCAACCCAAGTCTCCCGGGGCCACAACGTCTACGGTTTTTTGCGCGGTCTGTGAGATTCCGCCGGAGCTCAGCGAGGAAATGTTGTCGCTCGTGTAGCCGCTCGATCCCAGCTGTGCGCCTGCCAGGTTCAACTGTCGATACAGCTGGAACGATGTAGACGCTCCAACCCCAATAACCCACGGATCTGTCGCCGCCGTGTTTAGCGTGCCTGCCGTCCCGGAATCTCCGGCACTGGCCACGACGGTCACTCCGTAACCGACCGCCGTCTTGTTCGCCAGAGAGATCGGGTCCCGGGAAAGATCGGGGAACGGGCTCTCGCCGAAGGACTCGTTGATAACCGCCGCACCGTGGTCCACTGCGTACTGCAGTGCCTGGAGTATCCCCGAGGTGAACTCCGCTCCGTACCTGTTGAACACCTTGAGACCCATGAGCGAGGCTCCTGGGGCAATGCCGCGAATCCTGATCCGGCAGCTGCCCTTCGGACGCTGCGACGGACGCAGAAAGTCGTTGACGTCATAGACCTGGCGCCCTTGCGCAGCGATGGAGCTGGCATCCCCGAACGCCTCGACTCCGTTAGTCGGCTCGTCTGGCCCGTCCCCGGAAAAATCGCGGTAAGACGAGAATACCTTCGTCCCGTTCGTGCGGATGAAATCCGGATTCGACGGGTCGATCCCGTCGGCGAGGAGGGCGACCAAGACTCCGGCCCCTGTTGCCAATGCCGCTGCCTGCCGTTTCTTAGCGTCTAGGAATGCGGTGTGCGTCAGGGCCAGTCCCTCCGGTTCTAGTAGCGGAGTGGTGCCGCAGGACAAAGTCGACCCTCCTGCCTGGCCGCGATTGTATCCCGACTCCACGGGCATCCGGAAGGCGCTTGGTTGCGGTTCGTGGACCACGGCATCGGGTACGACCGCGCCGACGGCCGGTTGCGATCTCAAGTACGCGATCTCAGGCTTAGTCACGGTCGCCGCGACGGCGTCGATCAGGTGGAACGGGACGATTCGAGTCGCTCCACCGGCATGCAGCTCTCCCAGCAACGAGCTCTGAGCATCTTTGATCGCGCTTTGTCGAGCCAACCGACGACCTTCAGCGCCGGCCCTGATCCTAAACTGCCGCCGCAACAACACGATCACCCGCGTTTTCTCACTCCTAGACGGGCTGACCGTGCCGGACAATACGTCAGCTTGCCCGGTTGCTGAAACTGCTGCCCGCCAACGCGATGGATGCGCTCTTACGATGGGCGCAATGGAAAGTGTGATGCTAAACGCGACAGTCGCCAAATACAGTAACGGCCGGACGTATCCCGTTTGCCCCATGTTGGTAGTCCCCACGAAATGCAGCGATGAAATGACCGGTTAATCCTAGGGCTTCAGCAAACCCTCGCGCTGAGGCCTAGATCTACGCCCGGCGAGCGGCAGCTCGTGACAGTAGCCAGTCTACTGTTAGACGGGGACCGCGTCGGCAAGCGCCGGGATCGGGAACCGAGACGTGATGTCCGATATCTCTTCCCGAATCCGCGCGCCCTCTGCCTCATCTTCGGGCGACTGTAGCCGTCTGTCCACCCATCCGGCTATGAGGTCCATCTCGGGCAGTCCCATACCCCTGGTTGTCGGGGCTGGCGTGCCGAGCCGGATGCCGCTTGTCTGCGTTGGGGGCAGCGGGTCGAACGGCAGCATGTTTTTGTTGGTGCTCAGTCGAACGGCATCCAGGGCCTCCTGTGCCTGTTTCCCGTTGATCCCAGTGTTTCGAAGGTCGAGCAACAGAAGATGGTTGTCTGTCCCACCGCTGACCACCGTCCTTCCCCGCACCATGAGCGCCTCAGCCAGAGCCTGCGCGTTCCGCACGACGTTCTCGCTGTACGTTTTGAACTCCGGCTGCAGCGCCTCGTGGAAGCAGACCGCCTTCGCCAAAATCTGATGCATGAACGGTCCCCCCTGCATATACGGGAACACCGCGGAGTCAACCTTCTTTGCGTACTTCTCGCGGCACAGTATCAGGCCTCCACGCGGGCCACGCAGTGTCTTGTGAGTGGTGGTAGTAACGATGTCGGCGAACGGAACCGGACTGGGGTGGACGCCAGCCGCGACCAGTCCCGCTATGTGCGCCATATCGACCATGAGCAAAGCGCCCACATTGTCGGCTATGGCTCGCAATCGCTCGAAGTCGATTACGCGGGGATAGGCACTCGCCCCCGCGACCAGCAGGACCGGCTCGAACAGCTCAGCCTGCAGAGCTATGGCATCGTAATCCAGCTCTTCCGTATCTTCGTTGACCCCATACCAGTCGAAACTGTACAGCTTGCCCGAAAAATTGAAGGTGGCCCCGTGCGTGAGATGCCCGCCGTGACTGAGACTCATGGCAAGCACCTTGTCCCCGGGCTTGAGCACAGCAGCGTAGGCGGCCATGTTGGCCATCGCCCCCGCGTGCGGCTGAACGTTGATATGATCGCCGCCGAATAGCTCCTTGGCCCGCCTCAGCGCAAGTTCTTCCGCCCGATCGACCACTTCTACCCCACCGTAGTAGCGTCGCCCCGGGTAGCCCTCCGCATACTTGTCGGTCAAGACGGAACCAGTTGCCTCCATCACCGATCGACTCGTATGGTTCTCCGACGCGATGAGTACAATCTTGTCGTTCTGACGCCGTTCCTCATCGCGAACGATATCAAATGCTTCCGGATCACTCTGAGCGAGCGCGGTCATCGGCGGCTCCTTTCATATCACGGCAGGCGAGGAGAAACTACGAAAGAAAAAAACTTCAAGTCTGACGGGGGCCAGTAGGACACTAGAGCTTTTCCGATGATGTTCTTCTGCGGCAGCAACCCCCAAAGATGCGAATCGTAGCTGTTTCTTCGGTTGTCGCCAAGGACAAACACGTCGTTTTTAGGCACCACGTCACTGTTTGTGTCGGGGATCTTCAGCATAGTGTAGTTGGGCGTCTGAAGCTCATATGGCTCCTTGAGGGCATGTCCATCCACAAAAACCTTGCCGCTATGAACCTGCACTGATTCTCCAGGCGTCGCGATCACTCGTTTGATGAAGTCCTGACTAGGCTCCGGGGGCGCCTTAAACACGACGACGTCGCCGGCCTGCGGCTGGTGTATGAGATAGTCAACTTTATTTACGAGAACGAGACTGCCGTTCTGGATGGTGGGGAGCATGCTCGTACCCTGCACCTTGAAATTCTGTACGGCGAGACGAACCACGAAGAAGATCACCAGGATCAAAACGATGGTTTCCGCTATCTCTCGAACCCAGTGGCTCGTTTTACTCACGTGCAAGTTCCTGCGTGCGCTTTGCGGTACGGCGGGCGAGTCTCTCGAAACAATGCAAACGAACTGCTTCTCCACGAGCATACCCTTAAGTCGCCCGTCACAGCCCTGTACTCCGCCGCTAGAGTCAAGCGGTCCCGAACCCGCCGTCCAATGACCGCACCGCAGCCACTATGGCCAGGCCAAGCTCATGCTCCTCTCGAGGCAGCACCGTCCGGATGTCCAGCAAGCAGCCACGTCGATCGACACGGCCGATTACTGCCGTGCTCCCGCCTCTCAGCTCCGCGTTCAGCCGTCCGGACGACGCCCCTGAAACCATCAGAAGCCAGGTAGGGAGTGTCTCCCCGGGCAACGAACCGCCACCGACCGCCGATTCTCCCGCCTCTAGGCTGACCCGCACCCCTTCTCTCGACAGCTGAGTCGCTACCCGTACGGCCCTTTCGCGCAGCGAATCTGTGCTTTCGGACATCATTGCGACGATTGGAATTGCGTGCTCCTGGCCCATTGCGTACTGACAAAGCGTCGCCTGCAAGGCAGCCAATGCCGTTTTGTCGGGTCGAAGGGCGCGAGCCAGCTGGTGACGCTCCAGCCCCTCCACCAAATCGCGGCGTCCGGCGATGACGCCTCCCTGGGGTCCACCAAGCAGCTTGTCCGTCGAAAAAGTAACGAGGTCGGCGCCTGCCGCAATCGCCTCCGACGGCATCGGCTCGTGAGCCAGTCCAAACGTGGCAGTGTCTATTAGTGGCCCGCTGCCGTTGTCGATGATCAGGCTGATGCCGCGACTGTGCGCGAGATCGGCAAGATCTGCCGCCGGTGGGGAGCCTGTAAAGCCCACGATGCGAAAGTTACTGGTGTGCACGCGTAATATCGCAGCGGTGCGGGGCCCAATTGCCGACTCATAGTCGGCTCGCGTCGTGCGGTTGGTTGTCCCCACCTCGACGAGCTTCGCTCCGCTCTGCCGCAGTATCTCCGGTACCCGGAATCCACCCCCTATCTCGACCGCCTCTCCCCTTGACACGATGACCTCACGGCGCGCTGCCAATGCTGCAAGCGTCAGGAAGACGGCAGCGGCGTTGTTCACTACGACCATCGCCCTCTGACAGCCGAGCAATAGTGTGATGATCGAGCCCACGTGGTGTTGGCGAGAGCCGCGTTTTCCGGTCTCTATCTCAAGCTCGAGATCGCAGTATGAGGCGACCCGGCCCAGCGCCTCGAGAGCCGCATCGCTTAACGGAGCCCGTCCGAGTCCGGTGTGCAGTATCGTTCCCGTCGCGTTGATGACTCGTCGCGGTCGCCAGCCCAGCTCGGCCGTCGCTCGAGCGGCTACGTCCACCGCCAGTTCCCGTGGCGACTCGTCCAAGCCATCCTGCCGCGGATGCATGCGCTTTTCGTCAAGTATCCGGCGAATCAGCGCGACCACTACGTCGTGACGATAACGCTCCCTGGTAGCCGATAGGCTCGACTCGGCGAGCAAGGCGTGCACCGACGGAATCTTACGACGTGAATCCGAGGTCAGTGGAGGACGAACGAAAGGACCACCATGATGATGAGCAAGCTGGGCGCCAGAATGCCCAGCAATCTCAGATCGTGCCTGAGATATCCATAATTTCCAATGACGATCTGCGCGGGAGCTCGCGAGGATCGCGACCGCGCTGCGGGCACGCGCGAGGTCACGGTTGGAGCGGCCGGAGCCGTTGGGTACTCCGCACTCTCGCCATCGTGGGAGACTGGCTGAGTCGGTCGGGGTCGCGTGGCTGGTCGGCGGCCCCGTGAGCTTCTTGTCTGCTTCTTGGGGGGCATGGAATTCTCCTTACGGATGGGGCCGCCGCAGAGAATATCCTATGTTCTTAGGGCTGCGCCTAGCCTCGATTCTGGGGTATTATACACGGGTCCCCACGCCGGCTCGGTACTGAAAGCACGTCCCGGCGGATAACACGTCACACGCTACAAGCGGGAGTTGAAGGAAGATTCAACAGTACTTCAATAACCACAGTTTCGGGTTTTGGATACTCCTGCTGGTCGTTGTGCTGCTGCTCGCGATCTGGCTACTGATCACGAATGCTCGCCATCGCCGGCTCCAGCGAAGGTTTGACGCCATCCTCGAAGACGCCGAGGAAGGCAACGTCCCAGCGATGCTCGCCGAGTACATGTCCGTGGTGCGCAAAGTCGCCGGCCGCACCGAAGAGATGGAGAGTCAGGTGGAATACCTGCTGCAAAACCTTCCCTTTCTGGTTAGACATGTTGGGCTGGTGCGCTTCAGCCCGTTTCACGATACCGGCGGCGACCAGAGCTTCTCTATGGCGATCCTCGATGGCCGGGGCGACGGCATAGTGGTAAGCGCCCTACATTCGCGTCAGGAGAGTAAACTCTACGCCAAGCCGATCGTGGGTGGTACGTCCCGCTACTCACTGACGGAGGAAGAGAAGCAAGCCATAGACGAATCAGTCCAAACCCAGCAGCAGCAGCAGCAGCAGAAGGCTCAGCGGCCGGTATAGCCTCAACGGCGTCTAGCGTTAACCCTCTACCGTGTACCGCGAACCGTCTACCGCCCATGTCTACTGTCTACCACCCACCGTCTACCGTGAACCGTTTACCGTCTACCCCTTCCGCCACCATGATCATCCTCGGGCTGGAGGAGTCGTACGGGTCCAGGTCGTAGTCGCCATAGACTTGTGATACCGAAAGCTCCGATAGCGCACATAGGTGCGCCAGTTCGAACCGGTAGACCCAACGCACCCTGAGATCCGCCACTTCCCGCAACGTTCCAGTGCTGCCTGAGATGTCGTATGTCAGGTGCATGTTCATCTCTTGAGCCGCGTGATCTATGTGCACGGAGTCGAAGATAGTCAGCGTTTCCTCGCCAATATATCCGCGGTGTCGTTGCCTGAGCAGTCCCTCTTCCCAGGCGGCCGGGAGCGTGAGCGGGTTGACCACATCGATCAATAGGATCCCATCAGTCTTTAGATGTCTCCGCAATGCCTTGAGACAGCTCAACTGCTCATCAACCGAAGTAAGATTCAGGAATGTGTCAAGCGGGACGACGATGAGGCTAAAGGATCGGTCGACGTCGAAATCTCTGATGTCTGCCTGCGTCAACGTGACACCGGAAGCTCCTCTGGCGGATTCTCGTGCCCTCGTCAGCATCTCGAGGTTGTTGTCAATCCCCCAAACTTCACGTCCGGAAGAGGTCAGCGCGAGAGCCACGCGCCCCGTTCCGACCCCGGCCACGAGCGCAGCGCCGGAATCGCGAGCCGCAAACTGACGGTACATCTCAATGTCGTCCCTTAGTTCCGCGTGCTCGATATCGTAGTAGCGAGCGATCGTATCATACGGATTCACCGGGTCCACCTATAATGAGCCATAGATTTGACGGCGGTTTCTTCGGGATGAATCACCGAACCTGGCGCGACCCATGAAGAGGAGTGGTCTTGCCCGACCGCGGTGACATCCTCATTGTCGATGATGAGCCGGACATTCTGGGCTTCTTGACCGCGGTGCTTGCCGACGAAAGTTTCGCCGTCCGTACTGCTAAGAATGGCCGCGAAGCTCTGGACGCTGTTTCGTCTGGACGGCCGGCGTTGATGATACTTGACCTGATGATGCCTCAGGTCAATGGGATTGAGGTGCTTGAAGCGCTTCGCTCACATCCTGAGTATCGGGATATGCCGGTAATCGTGCTCAGCGCCAAGTCGTCGCATCGTGACATCCTTGAAGCACTCGAGAAGGGCGCAGTCGACTTCGTCCCCAAGCCCTTCGACCTTGACGACCTCCTCCTGCGAATCCGAGTCTGGATCGATCGTGCTAAACCGCGTGATATGGAGCCGTCGACTCTGCGTGTGTACACACTGGCTCCCTTCCGGGTCCTTCTCGGCGACACGACTGTGCTCGATGAGGACACCGGCGATTCACGCACCAAACTTATCCTCAAATATCTGATCACCCACCCCAACCAGATCGTTGACCGCGACGCCCTGTTGTACATGGTGTGGCCCGACCTCGAGCCTGAGGACGCCGCTGATCAGCTCGATGGCCGTTTGGACCAGCTTCGAAGCCTGCTGCGCGCCGACCTGCCTGCCCACGGATTTGTGCAGCTCCGGCCCGGAGGCTTGCGCCTCGACACCGGGGAAGATTATTGGTGTGACGCCGACGAGTTCGAGTCGCAGGTCCGCTTGGCTCAACAGGCTCAGGAGAGCGGCGACATGGAGGCTGCCCTCGGCACCTTCCTAGCAGCCCTCTCGCTCTACACTCGAGATTATCTCCACGAGAACATCTACGAGGAGTGGCCCAGCGAAAGACGCGAGAAACTCCGTGAGCTATGGATTTCAGCTCTCTTCCGGTCGGGCGCCATCTGTGCCGATCGATGCGAGTTTAGCGACAGCATCAGGTTCATGAAGCGCGTGCTCGACGCGGATCCCTACCGCGAAAACGCCTACCAGGCACTGATGCTTTACCTCACGCGTGCCGGCCGCCGCAGTGAAGCCATCCAGCTGTACCGCTACGCCGAAAGACTGTTCGCTCAGCATCTCGCCGCTCAGCCTGCTCCGTCCACCCGTATGCTGTACGAGAAAATACTGCGCGGAGAAGCGGGCTGACCGAGACTTCTGATCTCCTCAGCGTGTCGGCGGCCCAAGAGCGGCTCCTCGCCGGTGTTCCTCTCCCCGACAGCGAAGAGTCATCGATCGAGCTAGTCTCCGGTCGCGTGCTCGCTGAAAGGATAACGGCGACCACGAGCCTGCCGCCCTTTGCCAACTCTGCTATGGACGGCTTTGCTCTTCGCGCAGCCGACACCTCGAGCGACTCCGATAATCGTATCCGGCTCAAAGTCGTCGCCGAGATAGCCGCTGGCCAGAGCGATGCGGGTCAGATAAACGAAGGGGAGGCCGCTCGTATTATGACCGGTGCTCCCCTGCCCGAAGGAGCAGACGCTGTTGTTCCGTTTGAGGAATCCTCGACTGCAGGCCCAGATGTAGAGGTCCCGAGCAACGTTAGAGCAGGCGCCAGTGTAAGACCTGCCGGCCTCGATATAACCCCAGGCGAGGTGGTGCTTGAGCCGGGCACGCGCCTCGCCGCGAGACAGATCGCCCTGCTCGCCGCTGTTGGAAAGCCTTCGGCTCGGGTCTATCGCCGGCCCGTCGTCGGAGTTCTCACGACGGGGGACGAGCTGGTGCCGCCTGGTCGCGCCCTCCAGCGTGGGCAGATCTACAACAGCAACTCGTACGGGCTAACGGCGGCCGTTGAGGAGCTAGGTGCCCTCGCGCGAGTCCTCGGTCCCGCCCCCGACGATCCTGCCATCCTAAAATCGATTCTCGACGAGGCCCACGACTGCGATCTGCTTCTCACGTCTGGTGGCGTCTCGGTTGGCGACTTCGATTACGTCAAGCAAGTCCTTTCTGAGTCGGGGGATCTGGATTTCTGGCGAGTCCGAATGCGACCCGGTAAGCCGCTGACCTTTGGTAGGCTGTCGCCCCATGGAGGCTCGAAGCGAGTGCTTCTCCTCGGTTTGCCGGGCAATCCCACCAGCACTATGGTCACGTTCTACGTATTCGCGCGGCCCCTCATCCTGAAGATGATGGGGATCTCCGACCCTGTGCCTGATCCCCTCACGGCTTTAGCGGACGATGCTCTCGACAACCGCGGCGGCCGCGAGACGTACTTTCGGGTGATCCTCTATCGTCACGAGGGCCGTCTGCGGGCGCGGTCGGCGGGAGGACAGGACTCGTCGATGGTTCTGCCCTTGGCGCGCGCGACGGCGCTCGCCCGCGTGCCGTCTGATGTCGTCCAACTTGAGCAGGGGCAGCCCGTCGACGTATTCCCGTTCGATGGGTGGGGCACGGCGTAGATCGGCTCAGGCCAGGTTGGCCGCGTAGCCCGATCTCGAGATCGCCTCGAGCGCGGCCATCATGTCGATCCCCTCGCCCAGGATGGGTTTGAAGAGGTCGCCGACCCGCTGCAACCGGTCACACATCGTGCGAATCGTGAAGGCACTCGGGTGTAGCTTTGCGTTGACCTCCTCCCAGACAAGAGGGGTTGAGACCGTCGCTCCCGGCTTCGGTCGCACGCTGTAGGCGGCGGCCAGGGTCTGCGCCTCCCGGTTCTGCAGAAAGTCGACATACACCTTGCCTGGTCGCTTCGACGGGCTGCGTTCGACGCTCGTGACGGCAGGCAGCTCGCCGTGGACCAGTCTCGCGATCAGTTCGGCGAACTGCCGCCCCTGGTCGTAATCGTACTTCGCGCCCGTTGGGATATAAATGTGAATTCCCTTGGACCCCGACGTCTTCGGGTAACTCGGCACGTTGATGTCCTCGAGTATTCTCCGCACCATCAAGGCCGTTTCGACGACTTTGTCAAATGTCACATCCAGCGGGTCCAGGTCGATGACAACGTAGTCCGGTTTGTGGAGTGAAGGAAGACGTGAATGCCACGGATTCAGTTCGATGCACCCGAGATTGGCCAGGTATACCAGCGCGGCCTCGTTCTGACAGACGATGTATCTGATATTCTTGTCTCCCGAGTCCGAGTGGATCTCTACAGTCTCGATCCACGACGGTGTCTCCTTCGGAGCATCCTTCTGAAAGAAACTCTGTCCGGTAATCCCATTTGGATTGCGGCGCATGGACTCCGGCCTGTTCTGCAGATACGGCAGGATAAATCCGGAAACTTCCCGGTAGTACTGGATCAGGTCGCCCTTCGTATAACCCTCGTCGGGCCAGTAGACCTTGTCGAGATTGGTGAGTTTCAGCTCCTGCCCATCGATCGTTACTCTGGCATCCTTGCTCTTTTGCGCAAATCTACGCGGTTCTTCGACGGGTGCCACCGCTTCGTCAGTCGTTGAGCTTTCCCGCGGACCCGGCTGCTCTTGTAACGCATCCGGCTCCGGCAGCGGCTCCTCCGCGTAAGAATCAGTCCGGTGAACCGACCGCGGATCGACTCCCGGGCGAACGCCGTTGAACACCGGCTGGCGCATCACGCCCGACTCGGTCCATCCTCGAAAAATCACTTCACAGACAAGCTCGGGACGGACCCACGTTACCGGCGTGTTGGTGGTGGGAGGGTCGACAAAAGGGCACTGGTCTGTCACCAAGGGCTCCAGTGAATTCTTCAGGCCCTCGAGAGTCGCGTCGTCAAACCCTCCACCCGCATGGCCCACATAGACGAGGTCGTCGCCCTCGTAGACCCCAAGGACAAGGGCCCCGAAGTGCTTTCTGCTGTTTCGGGGCTGGGTAAACCCTCCGACAACTGCCAATTGGCGGTTAAGCGCCTTGATTTTCAGCCAATCCGCGGTGCGCTTCCCTTGAATGTAACGAGAGTCTTCCTTCTTTGCCACGATGCCCTCGAGACCTTGCGCCTTCACCGCCTCATAGAAAGACGCTCCCGACGTCTCCACATGGCCACTGAACCGCACCCGGCCTTCTCCCGACACTACCTGAGAGAGAATCTCTTTGCGAAACGTCAACGGGAGACTCTGCAGATCGTGCCCGTCGAGATAAAGGATGTCGAAGACGTAGTAGAGCAGCGTTCCGCGTGGATTTCTCTGCCAGTCTTGGAGCCACTGAAATATCGAGCAGCCCTTCTCATCGACGACCACGACCTCGCCGTCAAACACAGCCGCATGTCCAAGCGTCTTGAGCGAAGCCACGATACCCGGGTATCTCTCGTTAAAAGACAGCTGATTCCGCGAGTACAGCCTGACGTCCCCTGCCGCCTCCACCTCCGCTATCGCTCTGTATCCATCCCACTTGACCTCGAATAGCCACCCCTCTCGGTCGAATGGTTTGTCCTTCTCCTGAGCGAGCATCGGTTTGACGTCATGGAGCATTGGCCCTTCCGGGGCGCCATGCAGATCGATCTTCACCGGGTCGCGATCCGAAAACCACACCTGCCCCGCGGATGAGGCTTGCTCCTTGATCTCCTCCAAAGTGCGGCCGGTGAGCACCGAGGTGTTCTGCTGGAGCACGTCTTCGGTGGTCGCGAACTCATCCTTGCGTTTGACCAGTAGCCACGCGTTCTCCTCGCGTCCGTGCATTTTGATCAAGTCGAACAGCCCGCGCAGCTTATGTCCACGGAGGACAAATGCCAGATGGCCCTTTTGCAGACCTGCCTCCATGGCTTTCTCTATGCTCTCGCGGTCTGTGGCGTCCGGGACCGTGTACGTTCCCTCGTCCCAGACCATCACCGTTCCAGCGCCGTAGTTCCCCTTCGGTATGATTCCTTCGAACAGGCGGTAGTCCATCGGGTGGTCCTCGACCATAATCGCCATCCGCTTGTCAGCCGGGTTCATTGAGGGCCCCTTCGGCACCGGCCAGCTCTTTAGGACTCCGTCGACCTCCAATCGGAAGTCATAATGCAAGCGCGTGGCCCGGTGCAGCTGAACCACGAAGCGGGGAAGTCCTTCACTCTCCTTGACTTCTGGTCCCGGTTCAGGTGTCGCGTCGAAGTTTCGCTTTTCTACATACTTCTCGAGTGGCATTGTCTGTTTGTAGCCCATCTGTCGTCTCGGCGGCCCCTGGCTTGTCTCCACCCCCGCCATCCCAGTGCTAGCATCGCACGTGGTCGTTGCATTCACGCCCTTGGTCTCCTTCGCGTTCACGTCGATTATTCTCGGGGCAGCAGCAACTGCGGCCGTCATCGGTTTGTTCGTCGCAGAGTTGAGGAAACGACGTGAGCGCGGAGCGAAACCGGCGCTGGAAATCGGTTTCGAGCCCTTCCGTCTGAACGGAAGCGTGCTGGAAACCCAGAGCGTTGCGCAGATCGGTGCACGGCCGAGGCGTGAGCCAACCGATTTTCGCCTGGTCACTGTCCCCCTGAGATTGGTGAACAATGGTAACGTGCCTGCAAGAGACGTTCGTGTAGTGGCATCCATCGTGTCTGACGACCGCCCCAATGAAGTGCGGACGGCGTATGAAGCGGGCCAGGAGCCCTCTCCTGGCGTCCTGGAGGGAACCCGGGTGGATCGACGCGTGGAGTTTGAGTTTGAGGGCCTGGAGGAGCTTCCATCAGGCAAAGTCCTCGCCTTGAATTGCGCCACATGGATTCCACCCGGACCGGCCTCTTTTTATGTCGAGTACGTGGCGGCGGGCAAGCAGGCCGACTCGGTCAATGGAAAGCTCCTCGTCAACGTGATGGCCTAGTACAGATCTCCGCACGTTCGAACGGTCTCTAACCAAACCAACGGAGGACAGAGTGACAAACACCCGCGATCCCTACTTTGGCGGCCATGACACTTCCGAACATTCCGCTGAGTTGCCGACCTGGTTCGAAATCAGCTCGGAGACGAAGGTCTCGCTTGGACCGGGAATCGACTCCACTCCAATTCTGGGAAAGGGCATGGCGCTGAGCTATGTACAGCTTCAGCCTCACTCTGAAGCGACGATGCACGCCCACTCCGAAGAACAGATCGCCTTTGTTCTGGAGGGCGAAATGGAATTCGAGATCGGCGGCCACCGCCGTCTGCTTCATCCCGGGATGGGCGTTGCCATACCTGCCTGGGTGCCGCACGCCGCCCGCACCTTCGATTCCTTCTGCAACGAGATCGACATCTTCCACCCACCAAGACAGGCCCTCGTCGACCTATTGCGACAAGCCAAATCGGACGCCGTCGAATAATCTCGAGCCGTCGTGGGCATCCCGAGGAATCCAACAACAGGACCCAGGTCGTGCTCTTGCCGCAACACCCCGTCGAACCACGACCCAAACTGACAACTGACAACTGACAACTGCAACACTCGTCTGGGACGACAGCACCCAGGCCGTGCCCTTGCGCAACACCTCGTCGAACCACGACCCAAACTGACAACTGACAACTGACAACTGACAACTCCGAAGGAGATGAACGAGTATGCAGATCGCGATGATCGGACTGGGCCGCATGGGGGCCAACATGTCACGGCGTCTGATGAGGGCCGGACATGAAGTCGTCGTCTACGATGTCAACCCGAATTCTGTCGAGGTCCTGGAGAAGGAAGGCTCGACGGGCGCCGGCTCTTATGAGGAGCTCGTGCAGAAACTGGCCCTTCCTCGATCGCTGTGGATGATGGTGCCCGCAGGCATAGTGGACAAGGTCATTGATGGCTTGATGCCGCTGCTGCATCCCGACGACACCCTCATTGACGGTGGCAACAGCTACTACGTCGACGACATTAGGCGCGCGAACCACGTTCGGGAAAAGGGCCTGCACTATGTCGACGCCGGAACGAGCGGCGGCGTGTTTGGTCTGGAGCGCGGCTATTGCTTGATGATCGGAGGCGAGCAAAAGGTTGTGGAACGCCTCGATCCCATCTTCGCCGCTCTCGCGCCCGGAGCCGATTCCGCCCCCCGGACCGTGGACAAACAAGGACCCCTCTCGACTGCCGAGAAGGGATATCTGCACTGTGGGCCTAACGGAGCCGGCCACTTCGTCAAGATGGTCCACAACGGAATCGAGTATGGCATCATGGCTGCCTATGCGGAGGGCTTGAATGTCCTGAACAATGCCGACATCGGGAAACGACAGGCAGATATCAGCGCAGAGATCTCTCCATTGCGCGATCCTCAGTACTACCAGTACGACTTTGACATCCCTCAGGTCGCCGAGGTCTGGCGTCGCGGCAGCGTCATCTCCTCATGGCTCCTGGACCTGATCGCTCACGCGCTTTCACAAAACCCCGCCCTGTCGGACTTCGGCGGCCGCGTTTCGGACTCCGGCGAGGGCCGCTGGACGGTTCATGCGGCGGTTGATGAAGGCGTCCCCGTTCCGGTCCTGACGAGCGCCTTATTCGAGCGGTTCAGCTCCCGCGGTGCCGCTGACTATGCTGACCGCCTTCTCTCAGCTATGCGTTTTGAGTTTGGCGGCCACCTCGAGCTCGAGGAGCACACTCTCGGAAAGGAAGGCGAGAGTTGAGCGCGGAGCAGTCGGATGCCTTCGTCTTCTTTGGCGCAACTGGGGACCTCGCCTACAAGCAGATTTTTCCCGCGCTCCAGTCGCTAGTAAGAACAGGCGAGATCGATGTGCCGGTTCTCGGGGTGGCACATTCCGGGTGGACGCTCGAACAGCTGAAGGATCGTGCCCGCGATAGCATCGAGCACAGCAGCGCCGGAGTCGACCAGGCTGCCTTCACAAAACTCCTGAGCCTGCTCGACTATGTCGACGGAGACTACGCGGATCCGTCGACATTTGACCAGATTCACGAAAAGCTGGGAAACGCCCATCGCCCCCTTCACTACCTTGCGATTCCGCCCACGATGTTCGGAACGGTGGCATCGCAGCTGGCCCGCTCGCATTCATCGGAGCATGCGAGGATTGTGGTTGAAAAGCCTTTCGGCCGGGACCTAAGGAGCGCCCAGCAGCTGAACCGCGTCCTACACAGGTACTTCCCTGAGTCCAATATCTACCGAATCGACCACTATCTCGGAAAAGAATCGGTTCAGAACCTCGTCTACCTTCGGTTCGCCAACTCCTTCCTGGACCCCGTTTGGAACCGCACCCACGTAGAGAGCGTGCAAGTAACCCTCGCCGAGAGCTTTGGTGTTCAGGGACGCGGGAAGTTCTACGAAGAAGCCGGCGCGATAAGGGATGTGGTTCAAAACCACCTGCTGCAGGTAACTGCCCTCCTCGCCATGGACGCTCCGAATCGCAACGACCCCGATTCGATTCGCGATGCTAAGGCACAGCTCATCAAAGCCATCCGCCCGCTGACTCCGGAGGACACGGTACGAGGTCAGTTTGTCGGATACCGAGAAGAGGACGGCGTGGCCCCCGACTCCCAGGTTGAAACGTTCGCGGCCATACGACTTCACATCGATAGCTGGCGCTGGAGCGGCGTTCCGTTCTTCCTTCGAGCCGGCAAGTGCCTGCCCGTTACCGCGACGGAAGTGACCGTTCACCTCCGGCGCCCCCCGATTCACGTCTTCCATGAGGAGGACTACCCTGGGGCCAACTATTACCGGTTCCGCCTTAGCCCGAACGTCACGCTCGCCATGGGGACCCTCACGAAGAAGCCAGGTGACGAGATGGTCGGTGAACGGGCTGAGCTGATCCTGCGAGAGCACGAGGCAGGGGTAGAACCTCCCTACTACCGCCTGCTGGGAGACGCATTACAAGGCAATTCGCAGCGGTTCGCCCGTCAGGACAGCGTCGAAGCGGCCTGGCGCGTTGTCGACCCGATTCTTGGGCAAGCAACCCCTGTCTTCGAATACCAGCCTGGGACCTGGGGACCACAAGAAGCCGATCGAATAACGCAAGATATCGGCGGCTGGCACAACCCAGCTGACGATGGCACGACGTGAGTCAGATCGAAACATGAGGCACAGCCCGCATCGATGTTTCTTGCTGTCTTCCACCGCCTTGATGTGCGAACACCTAAACTGAACTGAAAACTGAAAACCGAAAATAACAGCTCTGGTGTCTCCAGCGCCAAGGGACGTTCTCACACTGTTCGTCAACCACAGAACCCAAGCCGTGCCCTTGCCGCAACACGTAGTCGAACCAACACCCAAACTGACAACTGACAACTGACAACTGAAAACTTAAAATGACCTTATCTATCGGAGCCACCGCACCCGACTTCACTGCCCAGGATGCCGACGACAACGACGTTACTCTCCATGAACTCCGAGGGCAATGGGTATTGCTGTTCTTTTACCCAAAGGACTTCACCTCGGGCTGTACCACCGAGGCTTGTAGCCTCAACGATAGTTACGGCCGCTTCGAGGCGCGCGGCGCCACGGTAATCGGGATCAGCACCCAGGATGTCTCCAGCCATCAAAAGTTTCGAGAAAAACATGGGCTGAGTTACCCACTGGTTGCGGACACTGATCGCTCGGTCGGCGACGCCTACGACGTGCCACGCGGTGGTTCGGAAAGCTCACCCACCAGCAGCCGCGTGTCATTTCTGGTCGATCCCGATGGTAAGATCGCTGAAGTCTGGAACAAGGTCTCTCCGGCTACCCACACCGATCAGGTGTTGAAAGCGATAGCGAATCACCAGTCGTAAGCGCCAGTACCTTGGGATCTGATGGCCTTGACCGCAAGCATCACGAGGTTTGGGGACGCCAGAGTTATCGCTTGAGCACCGACTTTGTTGCCCTCGTAGAGGGAGCTCGAGCACTGGCGTAGCGCCTCGCCTCCGGCACCATGAGCACCGCCGCCAAAGCGAACGGCCCGAAAACCATCGTCAGCACGAGCCACGGCCATGCCGCCAATCTCTTTCTGTCCGCAATGATCGGAACCGCGATCAGCGCGATCATCCAAAGCAACGCGAGCATCCCTAGGACTTCATCGAGAAACCCGGCTATCACGTCCTGACCGCCCCCTGACCTTCTATAGCTGGTATATCGACAGCCAACCTTCATGTGGATGCTGGCGTCTCGGTTTACAATGGCCGCTTCGGGTCGGGGCCTTCGCGGCCGATGCTCGATGCCGGCGAGCGACAAAGGCACTCCAAGCGGAAGCGGCTTTCGCCCATGGCTCTTGGCGCTCGCTGCCCAGATAGGTCGCTCGGCTAGAGCTTGCCTCATCGGTGATTTACGACGCCAGTCGTCGAAGGATCAGTCGAGACGTGAAAAAGAGCGCTGCACTGTTTCTTGGCGCGCCCTCGCAAAGCCTCCGCCGACCATGCTGGATTTCAAAGACAGGAGATCGAGCGAGAGTTGTTGCCATTCCTGGCTTCCAACTCGCGCCGCCAGTAAACGTTTTCGCAGGTCAGCAAGTTCACTGTCAATCGACCGATCGTCCGATCCGTTCAACGCGAATAGGGCAAAGTCATGAGTTACGTCCCCCCTGAGGCGCCATCCGTCCACGTGTTACGCCTAATGAGAATTGTGACGGAAGGGGCTAGCCCAGTCAATAGCCCGTCTGGGCTAGCCCAACGGTCAGCTTGCCGCCTCGACGAGGCTCGCGGGCGCCTCTTCGACTCGCCTGGCATCATGGGCGCTTCTCCCTCCGCGTAACAGCGTGGCAGTAAGAGCTGCCAGCAAGAGTGCAGCTGCGCAGGCCAGTAGAGATGGACGGAGCGCATCCAAAAATGCATGGTCGAACACGTACTTCATAAGTCCCCCGACCTCCCTGACAACCGCTATCGGTGTTCCCGGAGGAATGGGGACGGATTGTTTTTGTCCCGCACCGTAACTTTGACTGGAACCAGAGGCCGACTGTACCGCATGTGTGAATACTGCTCGAAACTGCTGAGGAAGCCGCGGAGCGACCTTGGCGGCCTGAACCGGAAGGTTGTGAGCCACCGAGTTGGCGAGCACTGCGCCCACTACCGCCGACCCCATCGCCATGCCCACTTGTCGGGTTGTCGTAAAGACTCCAGACGCGATCCCTGCCATGTGTGGCTGGATGTCGCGCATCGATAGGGTGGTTAGAGGAGCGAACGTGGCGCCCATGCCGAACCCGATAACGGCTAGCGGGAATGCGAGGGACCAGGACGAGATGCCCAATCCCAGCGCGTTGACCAGGAGTACGATTCCAGCCGTAGATAACAGGAGCCCGAACATCACGATGTACTTGCCGTTTATCCGATCGGCCAGCCTGCCGGAAAAGGGAGCGGCCACCAAGAGGGCCAGCGACATCGGTACCAGCGTGAGTCCCGCCCGGACGGCGCTGAAACTGAGGATCGACTCCAGAAAGATGGACAGCGGGATGAACAAGCCGGCGAGCGCGAATGAGAGCGAAACACCCACCAGATTGGTCACGCTGAGGTTTCGGTCTCTGAATATCGACAGAGGCAAAAGGGGCTGTTTGGCTCTCGACTCCCAGTACACAAAGAGAACCATCAGGATGGCGCCGTAAAGAATGCAGCTGTAAACGCTAATGAGTGACCAGCTCGTGCCTCCGACTGAGAACGCCGGAGGACCGGCTATTCTGCCCCACGAAAAACGCTGTCCCTCGATAAGCCCGAAGATAATGAGAAACAGGCCGGAAGTGGCGAGTAGGGTGCCCGGAATGTCGAGCCTCTCCCGTACGCCTCCCGAAACTTCGGGCATCAACATCAGTGCGGCGACAATCGTTACGATTCCGACGGGAACGTTGATGAAGAAGATAGACTGCCATCCAACGGTTGTGACCAACAGTCCACCAAGCGTAGGACCGAGGACAGCCGCGAGACCGGAAACAGCGCCCCAAATTCCAAACGCTGCGCCCCGCTTCTCAGGCGGAAAGATCCGTGGCAGCATTCCCAGCGTTTGCGGCGTGAGCAGCGCACCTCCGACTGCCTGAATCACCCGAAACAGGATGAGCTGCCCCGATGACTGAGAGAAGCCGCACGCGGCTGAGGCAGCGGTGAAGATAATCAAACCGATAACGAATAGGCGCCGGGGTCCAAACATATCTCCCAAACGACCAGCGGTCAAGAGGAGAACCGCATAGACCAACGTGTAGGCATTGAGTACCCAAAGGATCTCGTCGAATGTCGCGTTTAGTCCCTGCTCTATGTGCGGAACGGCAATCGTCACGATAGTGGTGTCCAGAAGGATCATGAAGAACCCGAGCGTGAGAACTATCAACACGATCCACGGACTTGTTTCTATGCGTGCCGGCATGAGCTGTCGCGAAGTAGGGGGCGTTGCAGCCACTTGGTCCTCCTTGCCTTCTGTTTGGTGATTTTCGAGGTGACGGCTTGGGCTACCCGGCTAGGGCGGGGTCTGCCCGATCGTGTTGCGAGGCCGACTTGAGCGCAGCGATGCCCCTGGCTAGGACGCCTAGATCTTCTTCGCCCATTCGGTCGAGCCACTCACGGAGGAGATCCCTCCGCAGCCGCCAAACGGTCTCGACCACATCGCGTCCCGACGCCGTGAGTGTAACGATTGCACGCCGTCGATCTACCGGATCCTCGTCCCGATTCACCCAACCGAGATTCACCAGACGATCGACCGTTGTGCTCGCGGCGGGCAACCCCGTGCCCATGGTCTGAGCGATGAATCCGATCGTGGATTCTCCATTCATCGCCACGGTCAGCATGGTCTTGACCTGAGACATCGTGACGTCAAGCTGGCATAGCAGTGGAGTTGCCACTCCATGCATCGCCTGCAGTACTCCCAGGGCATCCTCGACGATCCGATCAGTAACATCTTCACGCCTCGGCTCAACCTCGCTCTTCATACTCCTATCGTACCTCATTTACTTACTGATTAGTGAACTATTCCTGAGTGTGAAATAGTTCTCGCTTTTGCGAGCAGTACGATACGCAAGCAATGCCTGCTGGGGCTTCCACATCCATCTCGGTTGAGGACGGACCTACGAACACCTGGAATCGGTTTAACCGAGTTCAACTGGACCCGTGCGCACTCCGAAGCCTCGTAGGAGTTGGCGTCTGAGCGAATACTCAGACAAACGGGTAGCCGGGCAGTTAGCTCGCCGGTCTCGGTGACCTCTGGATCGCAACTCGTTGGGCGTAGAGCGATCTACGGCGCAACTCGCACTGCAGACAGTAGACGCGATGAAGCGCAATTTCCCGGCGAGTTCGCGCCACCATGTTCGCCGCGCGCTCGGCCGCCGTGAGCTGCCGCCTGAGCTCATCGTCGGGCAAAGCTGCCGCCAGATCGGTCAAACACTCGTCAAGAGGCGGCAGCATCATCGCTTTGATTTCTCCGTCATGTAAGAGTCGCTCACAGCCAGGTCCCGCACCGTCGTTAGGTTCCACCTAACTAAACTTAGCAAGCCTCGATAATCTCTGACAAGTTCGATCGGCGATTGTATCGTCATATCTGCTCTGGAACAAAGTCTGGTTGCGATCCCGGTAGCTCAATGTAGCCGCCACGCGTGGCCTGCTCCCTCGGGTGACGACCTGACGTGTACGCAACCAGCGCCTGATATCCGCCGGAAAGACACCCGAGCCGGGCACCGCCTAAGGGCCACGGCCCAGATTCAACAACAAAAGCATGAACGAGGCCGCGACCCCATCCGAATTCATGCCAAGGTGCACCACTCAGAGACTCTAAGCGCATACAGTCACCGAGCCAGGCCGCAACCGCCGCCATTCCTGGTGTACCGTTAACTGGAAACCGACAACTGATGAACGAAAGCCGCGGATAGAAACTGACAACTGAAACTGAAAACTGACAACTGAAAACTAAAGAATGAATATCACCTGCCCGTCGTGCGGAGCCGAGTTCGAGACGAACTACGCCCAGAGGCTGGGAATAGCAGCCGTGGAACCGGAGCCGGAGCTCCGTGACAGCCAACGCCTGTGCTGCCCCGCCTGCGGGGCAAGCATGACATACCTAGAGCTCCCCCACGAGCCGCGGAAACGAAAAGCAGTGGGTGAATAGGCGCCCTCTTCCTATAGGAGCTAGGCTACCTCCTTCTCCTTCTCCTTCTCTCGCCCCTTCTTCTGGTCGAGGCTTGCCTTCAACAGCTCCATGAGATCCGGAGCCTTGGTCGGCGCCTCCTCTTCCTCTGCCACTTCGGGCGCTTTGCCCTCGATCTTCTCGTGGATCACCCGCAGCAGCTCATCTGAATAGGTATCGTGATACTGCTTGGGCTTGAATGTGTCCGTGAGCTGGTCGATCAGCGTCAGCGCCATGTCCAGCTCGCGCTTATCGACGTTCACCTCAGGCACCTTAAGGCCCTCAGCCGGTCTGATCTCGCCGGCGAAACGAAGCTGGTCGAGAACCAGAACGTCGCCGTAAGGCTTGACCACCGCCAGCTGCTCCCGGTTGCGCAAAACGAATTTAGCGATGCCAACCTTCCGCGACTGCTCCAGCGCCTCCCGTAACAGGGTATACGCCTTCTCCGCACCCTTGTCGGCTTCGAGATAGTAAGGCTTCTCGAAATAGACGCTGTCGATTTCGTCAACGCTGACAAAGTCGACGATGTCGATGGTCTTTGTCTTTCTTGGGCTCGCACGCTTGAAATCTTCGTCCTCGATGACTACATACCGGCCGCGCTCGAACTCGTAGCCACGGACAATGTCGGCCTGGGTTACCTCGACACCCTCCTCCTTGCAGACTTTCACGTAGCGAATCGGGGACAAGTCTTTCTTGTGCAGAAGGTTGAAGTCGAGTTTATGCTCTTCGGTCGCGCTGTACAGACGAATCGGTATGTTAACGAGTCCAAAGCTAACTGCGCCGGACCACATCGGTCGCATTCTAAGTGCCTCCTGTATATCACGCCAATCTAACCAAACGAAATTGGCGATCGTGACGAGTGGATTGAGGGTCTTACCTAATTGTTCCACGCTAAGCCGGTCGGGCACATCGCGGATCCCCGACGTGCCTCGAAATCGCCGGCCCAATGATCGCGCCCTCGAGCAAGCACACGTGGCGTATGCCGTTCGCCGGCTATCCGCCGGCGCTCAGGCCCCGACCTGCTCCACCCGCATCGCGGCTTCAGGAGCGGCCTTCGCTATCTCCCCCTGGAGATCCTGCCCCAGGTGCACGCTGTCGATTGGGAGCTGCACCCGTCGCGTTTTGGCGCTGGAATGAACGTTCAGCTCTACACAGTCGCCGCCCGGATGCCTGAGGATGCAGTTGTAGATAGTGACGATCCTGTCGAGGTCCCCAGACCGGTCGGCACTGCGATGGAAGTCTATGACCAAGCGCACCGGGCCGGCCGATCGTTGGGGTTCCTCACGCGACGGTCGCACGGGGAATGGGATCGGTTCCGGCAGACTGTCGGCTCCGCCGTTCTCGTCTTGCTCGACAAGCTCGTCGCTGTCGATCGGTAGCATCGAGTCCACCTTGATTTCGGCCGCACCATCGGAAACCCCGACCGTACCGCTGACGACCACCACATTCTCGTTCTGCACTACGGACTGACACGTCCTGAACGGACGCGGGTAGATGACGACGTCAACCGAGCCTTCGAGATCGGCAAGCTCGGCCGTAGCCATTTGCTCCCCCTTTCGGGTAGTAAACACGCGAACGGACGACAGAATCCCGCCCACCTGCACGGTCTGACCGTCCGCCTCGGCGTCAATTTCGGACAGGGAGCGGCATCCAAGGCGTTGCAGGCGCTCAATCGCCGCCTCTAGGGGATGGTGGGAAAGGTATGCTCCAATCATTTCCTTCTCCCACCTCAGCCACGTCGAGTTGTCTCCATTGCTTCCGAAATCAAGCTGAGGCTCGAGGCTCTCAGCCTCCGCCTCGCCAAAGAGGCTTACCTGTCCGCTGGCCGCGTCCCTCGCCGCCTTACTGCCATAAGCGACAAGTCGGTCGAGGTTGAAATGCAACCGCCCCCGGCTTCCTACCTCGTCGAGGGCGCCGCACATTATCAGCGCTTCCAGCGTCCGTTTGTTAACCTGCTGCCAGTCGAGACGGCGCAAGAGGTCCCCGACGGACACGTACGCCCCGTTCCGCTTGCGCTCGGCCACTACGGATTCAGCGGCGACCGAACCGACGTTCTTGATGGCTCCAAGCCCGAATCTGATACCGTCGTTTTCGATGGCGAAGTCTAGTTCGCTGTGATTGACCGACGGCGGCAGAATCGGAATGTCAAGACGCCGGCACTCACCTAGAGCCTCGCTGATCTTATCGGAGTTTTCGCGCTCCGCCGATAAGAAGGCCGTCATGTACTGCAGTGGATAGTGCGCCTTGAGGTAGGCCGTCTGACACGTAATCACCGCGTACGCGGCCGAGTGCGCCTTATTGAAGCCGTAGCCCGCGAACTCCTGAATTATGTCAAATAGGCGATCGGCATCCTTGACCGGCGTCCCTTTCCCCACCGCACCTTCCACGAAGGACTTTCGGTACTTCGCAAGGAGCTCAGGCTGCTTCTTGGCCATGGCCTTGCGCACCAGGTCGGCCTCCCCCATCGTGAATCCCGCGATATCCACGACCATCCGAACCACCTGCTCCTGGTAAACCACGATGCCGTAAGTGTCGGCCAGTGCCGATTCGACGCTTGGGTGCGGGTACGACACCTTGTTGGTTCCGTTCCGACGTTTGACAAAATCGTCGATAAACTGCATCGGGCCGGGACGGTAAAGGGCGATCAGAGCAATGATGTCGTCAAACCGGTCCGGCTGCATTTCGCGTAGAAGCCGGCGCATGCCGCTGCCGTCAACCTGAAATATGCCAAAGGTCTCGCCTCGACCGAGAAGTTGATAGGTCTCCGGATCGTCGAGGGGGATGTTGTCCAGCTCCAGCCGCACGCCCGTGGTCTCCTCGATTACCTGCACTGCGCGCTGCACCACCGTGAGCGTGCGCAGCCCCAGAAAATCCATCTTGAGCAGGCCGAGCTTTTCCAACGGCGCCATGGCATATTGCGTGGTGACCGCGTCTGCCTTTGGTACTTTGTAAAGCGGTACGTGTTTCGCCAGCGGTTCAGCCGAGATCACCACGCCAGCCGCGTGCGTCGATGCGTTACGCGCTACACCCTCCAGCTCCCGGGCTGTATCCACCAGCTGGTGGAGGTCCGGATCGTCGTTGTACAGGGCTTTGAGCTCGGCGCTTTGATTGATCGCGTCTCCTAGATCTGCATTGAACGGTATAAGCTTGGCCACGCGGTCGACGGTGGCCAACGGAACGTTGGTCGCCCGTCCTACATCCCTCAACGCGGCCCGGGCCGCCATCGTACCAAAGCTGATGATCTGGGCGACGTTGTCCCTTCCGAACTTCTGAGTGACGTACTGGATCAACTCCTGCCGCCGGTCATCGGCAATGTCGATGTCGATATCCGGCATCGACACTCGCTCCGGGTTGAGAAAGCGCTCGAATGAGAGCCCCAGGTCGATGGGATCGACATTGGTGATCCGTAGGGCGTACGCGACGATGCTCCCCCCCGCGCTGCCCCTAACCCCGATCGCAATACCCCGTTCGTGCGCGAACTGAATAAAATCGTTGACCAGCAGCATGTAGTCGACGTACCCGGTCCTCTTGATCACTCCTAGTTCGAAGTCGAGCCGCTCTCTGACGAGAGACGGGATTTCACCTTGCCTCCCATAGCGCTCGACGATGCCCGCTTCGCACAGCTCTCGAAGATGCTCGACCGAGGTTCGACCTGCCGGAATGGTCGGTTGTGGCAGGTGCTGCCTGCCAAAGTCAAGATCGAGGTTACACCTCGCCGCGATTGCCATCGTGTTCTTCAATGCCCCTTCGACGTGGCCAAAGAGCCGCTCCATCTCGTCGGCCGACTTGAGATAGAACTGCTGCCCTTCCATCTTCATTCGCTTGGGATCGTTGACGGTTGTCTGAGTCTGAACGCAAACGAGGATGTCTTGAGCTCGAGCATCCTCGGGCCTGACGTAGTGGACGTCGTTCGTGGCCACGATCGGCAGTCCCATCGACCTTCCAAGCTCGATCAGCGACTGGTTAAGCCCTTTCTGGAAGTCAAGACCGTGGTCCTGAATCTCGAGAAAGAACCGGTCCTCGTACACCGAGTGGTACCAATCGATGAGCTTCTTCGGCCTCGTCGAGGTTGCCGTCGAGAATCGCCCGGGAGATTTCACTGCTCGGGCACCCAGAGAGGCAGATAATGCCCTGGTTATGCTCCTGCAATAGCTCGTGATCGACCCTCGGTTTGCGGTAGAACCCTTCGAGGTGGGCTTTGGTCGTCAGCTGCATCAAGTTGCTGTAGCCGGTGTAATCCTCGGCCAGCAATGTGAGGTGAAACGCCCCGCCGGAGCGCTCGGTTCTGCTGCCGCCGGAAACGTAAGCCTCGTACCCGATGATGGGATTTAGCTTATGCTCCTTGGCCGCGCCATAGAAATCGATCGCCCCGAACATGACCCCGTGATCGGTAAGCGCCAGCGAGCCCATCTTGTGAGCGATGGCCTGATCGACGAGTCCCGGTATGCGACCGAAGCCGTCGAGCAAGCTGTAATCCGAGTGGACATGAAGATGCGTGAACTCGGTCAAGTAGACAGCAACCCAGGCACTCTTTCCCTCCATCCTTTGCAGACCATCGGAAGCCTTGCTCCCAATGCCCTATGCGGCGACTCGGCTTCCCAGCAGACCTGTTCAAGCTGCCGCCCGCCCGCGACCTGGACCCCGAACCGGATCGCGTCGACGTCCGGCCCGTCCCTCGAAATCCTACTCGATAAAGGCCAATCACAGCCACCGGAAATTCGCGGTGAGCACTTGTCAGTCATGCCTGTCGTCGACCGACATTCCGAGCCCTGAAACCGAGCGTTCATGAGTTCTTCAAAGCAGATAACTGTCAGTCCAAAGCCCAATCCCGGCGCCAAAAAAGGTTACAGTCCGGGCTCACGCACTCGTCGTCACTCGACAGCTCCCAGCTGACAATGTACAGCACACAGTTTCCCACTCAAGATGTACAGTGCACGGTAGGCAGCTCACCATGTACAGCGCACCGATTCCCACTCATGGGTGTAATGGACACCGTAGGCAGCTCACCGTGTTCAAGGGTTCGGCTCCTTCTGTGAGGTGCAGCGATTTCCCGCTGACCGTCTACAGCGCTCCGTCAACAGCTAACCGCGTACCGTTTACCGTTAACCGTTAACCGTCAACCGCGTACCGCCTAGCGTCCTGCCACCGCTATCCCCTCCACCTCCGGCACCACCTCATTTCGCAATAGCTCGAACATTTCGGCCTCGTGTACGTTAGGCGTGTTGACTATTGCTTGATCGATCCCGAGCGCCGCGAGCTCCCCGAAATACTCAACAGCCTGAGCCGGTGTCATACTCCCATCCCCACCGTGGCGGGTAAGGTTGAGGTGGCCAAGCGTCGTCTTCTCAATCTCTTCATAGGGTCGCCCGACGGCCTCACAATGGCGGCGGAGCACGTCGAGCTTGTGGCGCAGCGTATCCATGTCGACCGCGAAGAGGTTGCATGCGTCGGCGTACCTGGCCACAAGCCGTAACGTCTTCCTCTCGCCGGAGCCACCGATCAAGATCGGCGGATGCGGCCCCGAAATCGGTTGGGGCGAGTTGAGCGGTCGCTCGAGCTGGTAGTGCATCCCATTGAAGGGGGCGTCGTTGCCCGACCACATTTGGTGCGCCAGCTGCAATACCTCCTCGAGCCGTTCAAATCGCTCTGAAACTGGAGGAAACGGAACACCCAATCCTCGATGCTCCTCCTCGTTCCACGCTGCTCCCACACCGAGATAGGCGCGTCCCGTCGACAGCACGTCGAGAGTCGTGACGGTTTTGATCAAGATCCCTGGATGGCGATAGGTGACGCCTGTCACCATTGTCCCCAGCTTGATACGGTCTGTTCTGCCGGCAGCATAAGCCAGAGCGGTGTACCCCTCCAGCATCTCGTTCTCGGCCGGGCCGGCCATTCGGATCTGAAAGAAATGATCCATGACCCAGAGACTGTACAGCCCGGCTCGCTCGGCGCGTTCGGCGATCAGTCCAAACGTGTCGCCCAGCTCGGTCACTCCGTTTGGATACGTGAAGTTCGGTACCTGAAGGCCCAGACGCATAAAGCTCCCCCTTGACGTGTTTCGCCCGGCCGGCAGTGCCGGTGCCGTCGGCGCTCCACCCATACTCTCAGATGACGCTCGCTAAAGTCCCCGTTTGGTTACCCGTCCACACAGCCACGGGCCGACAACGGGCTACTAGCCATTGATGACCGACAGTTAAAAACTGCCCACTGACCAAGGACTTCCGACAACTGAATACTGACAACTGACAACTGACAACTGTCTACCGACCGCGCCGAGACGGCGAGGGCGGCGCGGTGCTCGGCCCCACGTTCTCGGCAAGCCAATCGGTCCAGGCTTTCATGTGACGCCACGAGCCGCGCACGAATTGAAGCGCCTGCCTGCTGTGCAACCAGTCTCCTGGATCGCGATGCTGGATGACTGCCAGGTGTTTTCGCCGCAGCAGCTCGATCTTGGGATGGTCACGTGAGTACCCGGCCGGAGCAGATTTCAGCATGTCGTCGCTGCTGAGCTCGATGCCTTCTTTTCGCAGCCCATCGAGAACGCGGCGCACGGCACCCGCGGCGGTGGGCTCGTCGACTCCCCTCCGAAACCGTTCGAGCTGGTCAGCTGCCGGGTGCCAGTAGCCGCCGCCAGTAAAGACCCCACCGGCGCTAACGCTGAAGTAGAAGTCGCCGGCTGACAAGCTTGCTTGCTCTTGGTACGGCCGCTTGTCTTTGCTGAATCGTAGGTCACGATACGGACGGAATATCTTGACCGGACCAAACTCAGAGCCGAGCTCGGCCGCCAGCAGTTCGAGCGGCTGTCGCACTGCTACCTCAAAAACAGCCTTGTTCGCCTGCCAGTAGGACCGCGAATTGTCCATTTCCAGCGCGTCATAAAAATCCAAAAGCTCTTCTGGAAACCCCGTGAACCTCGCAACGTCCTCCGTCGCCATCCGCCTACCATCCCTCCTTTCCTGCCCTGAGAAGCTCGTCACAACGCCGCTTCCGGACGCGTCGGCTCAAAAAGCTCAACGGGGTTTCCCGACGGGTCTTCGACCAGGATCTGCTTTCCCCCAACCCCGACGACCCCGTCGTTCCGGAAGCGTGCTCCCTGAGCTCTCAGCGACTGCACGGTCGAGTCGAGGTCCGCCACCTCTAGTTGAAACCGATTCCATCCGCCGGGCTCCGGCAGCCTTCCGTCGGGCATAGGCTGCCCACCTCCCGGTCCACCACCCGGCGCGCTAAGTACCAATCGTAGATCGCCTCGCGAAAGCATAGCGAAGGAGGGAGCTGGATGCATCTCCTCCTTGAACCCGAGATGCCCGCAGTAAAACTCAATCGCGGCGTCGACGTCGTTGACGATGTATCTCACGCTGACGGTGGCCACCTCATACTCCTTCGTGTACCCTTTTAGCTTCCCCTCAGTTTCGTCCGAGCAGCCAACTCGTGGGCGCCTGGTGCGGGCTCGATCACCTGTATCGCGGCAGTTCTCCTCTATTCAATTGACCTTGGTACTGCTTCAGGCCATCCACCCGATCGCGCTTCCTGAACAGCCACACCAAGACCAAGCCGCAAACGAAGCCGCCGACGTGGGCAATGAAGGCGATCCCGCCCTGCTGCGAGGTGGGCCCGAGCGACGAAACTCCGCTAAACAGCTGCTCGACGAACCAGAATCCTATCAGGATCCAGGCGTACAAGCGGATCGGCAGTGGAATGACAAAGATGAAAAGTAACGTGCGAATGCTCGCCGTTGGAAACAACACGAGATACGCCGCCAGAACGCCGGCTATGGCTCCGCTCGCTCCCAGCGTCGGTACCGTCGAGTTGACGTCGACGAGGCTCTGAGCGAGGGCGGCTGCCACGCCGCAGAGGAGAAAGAAGATCAAATACCTCAAGTGGCCCATTGCGTTTTCGACGTTGTCCCCAAACACCCAGAGAAAGATCATGTTCCCTAGTATGTGGAGCCACCCGGCATGCATGAACATCGCGGTAAAGATCGTGACGTAAATCGGATGGGGCACTCCCGGGGCGTCGGTGCATCTCTGGAAGATCTCGCACGGGATCTCCGAGTAGGCCAAGTAGAACTGATTGAGACTCCCGACCGATCCCCGGTACAGCTCGTATCCAAATACCGCGAAGTTCGCCAGGATGAGGGCGACGTTGACGAATGGAGTGGAGCGGTTTGGATTGCCGCGATCGGAGTAGGGAATCAAGGGAGCCTAGATCGTGCGCTTGCCCAGTGCCGACAAAACGAGGTCGACGGCCATTTCGGCGGTCTGATTGTGCGCGTCGAGAATAGGGTTGACCTCGACCACGTCCATACTCGTCAGACGCCCTGAATCCGCGACCATCTCCATGGCCAGGTGACCTTCTCGGTAGCTTATTCCTCCTGGGACCGGCGTTCCGACGCCGGGTGCGCGGAGCGGGTCGATGACGTCGAGGTCGAGGCTGAGGTGAAAGCCATCCGGAAGTACTCCCGCCACCTCGATCGCCTCAGCCATCACTTCGTGCATGCCCTTGTGATCAATCTGAGACATCGTAAAGACGTGGACCGCGGACGACCGAAGCAGCTCGCGTTCACCCGGATCCAGTTCCCGAACGCCGACGAGGGCGACCGTTGAAGGCCGAACCTTGGGACTCGTGCCCCTCAGCTCCACCATCCTCGGGTCTCCGTACCCCGTGAGTGCGGCGAGTACCATTCCGTGCACGTTCCCGCTGGGAGTCGTCTGTGGCGTGTTGAAGTCCCCGTGAGCGTCGACCCATATCAACCCAATCTCCCTGGAAAGTGCTGCTCCCGTCACCGAACCGAGGCTGGCGCTATGATCACCTCCCAGCACCAGCGGAAATCGCCCTCGCTCCAGGACTCCTTCCACCGCCTCGGCGATGTCACCCGCCATGTGCACGATTTGGTCCAGATATTTGGCGCGCGGCGATTCGACATCGACGTCGTCGCCCAGCATGAGCGGCAAGTTACCAAGGTCAAACACCTCGAAACCGCACGACTCGATTCCGGCGCGCAAACCTGCATAGCGGATCGCGCTCGGTCCCATGTCGACGCCCCGGCGGTCTGCTCCCAGGTCCACGGGGGCCCCAAGTATCTCTACATGGCGGGAGTCGGCCTGCATTTTATTCCTCCGGCCGCAGCCCCACCGCTCGAAGCGCGTCTCCTGCGCGCTCTGGTAGCGATAGATGGCTCAGGCTCAGCTGCGGTAGCGTGACCTTCAGGTCTAAGTCGGTACGAATCCGAACCACGTCCTCAAACAGCTCGGCGTCTTCCCTTCCAGCCTCCAGTGCCTTTCTCTGTCGTGTCGGAAGATCGTCGAGATGTTCATAAATGCCGTCGACCGTTCCGTATTGCTTGAGCAGGTCAACGGCGCTCTTGTCGCCTATCCCCGTGACGCCTGGAATGTTGTCCGAAGCGTCGCCGGCCAGAACCTTCCAGTGGACTATCTGGTCCGGACGCACTCCAAGCCGCTCCTCGACTTGCTGGGGACCGATCTCCAGCGGCTTCTTGCCCGGAATAAGCACCCGCACGCCCGGGCCCACCAGCTGTTGGAGATCGCGGTCCGTAGTGACCACCAGGCTTTCGACATTGCCGTCACGAGCGATTGTGGTGAGGCTGCCCAGTACGTCGTCGGCCTCAAACCCCTGCGCCGACAGCGGATGCAGATCAAAATGGTCGAGCAGTCGCACGGCCTCCGAGATCTGCCACTCGAAATTGTCGGCGTGAACCCCGCCCAACGGCCCGCGCTGGCCCTGATATGCCGGGAACAGCTTGTGCCTAAAGGTCGGCACGACAGGAATATCGAAGGCGACGGCGACGTGGCTGGGGTGTCGATCTCGAATCAGCATGAGGAGCGTACCGACAAGTCCGTAGATTCCGTTTACCGGGCGGCCCTGTCCGTCGGTGATGCTTCGGGGTACGCTCGAGAAGGCCCTGAACAGAAGATTGTGGCCGTCGAGCACGAGCAGCAGCTGCCGAGGCCGTTCATCGTCGACCAGCATCATCTGTCCATCATGCACGCTGAGCTCCTCTCCCGCGCGACGCCGGCGCTCGTTCAACACATTGTGCCAGTAGCATGCTACATAGCGGCTCCTGGCCGCGAGCCCTGAGTGGCGGCCGGTGGAAACTCTGCCTCAACTCACCAATTGGAGATCATAGTTGGCAAATCGATTGCAGTCAGCCAGAAGTCCTTACCTACAGCAGCACGCCTCCAATCCGGTCGACTGGTACGAGTGGGGAGATCAGGCCTTCGAACGAGCACGGTCCGAAGACAAGCCGGTCCTGGTCAGCATTGGATACAGCGCCTGCCACTGGTGCCACGTCATGGCCCATGAGTCGTTCGAGAACGCCTCAGTGGCCCAGATGATGAACGACAACTTCGTCAACATCAAGGTCGACCGGGAGGAGCGGCCGGATGTCGACGCCGTGTACATGGAGGCTGTCCAACTGATGACCGGGCAGGGCGGTTGGCCGCTCAACATATTCTTGACTCCCGACCTCGATCCGTTCTTCGGTGGCACCTACTACCCGCCCTCCCCACGCCACGGAATGACCAGCTGGCCGCAGGTTCTGCAATCAGTCGCGATGGCGTGGAGAAACCAGCGGGAAAGAGTGGTAGAGGGGGCTGAAGAGCTTCGAAGCCGCCTGGCACGAACGGCCGAGCTCACATCCTCGGAGACGACCCTAGACTCGTCGATCCTTGACCAAGCCTTTACCACGATGCACGCGCAATTCGACGCGACCTACGGCGGGTTTGGCGGAGCGCCAAAGTTTCCCCAGCCCTCGAGCCTCGAGTTCGTTCTGCGTACGTATCGTCGCACGGGCGATCAAGATGCCCTGAACATGCTGACGCTGACTCTTGACAAAATGGCTGCCGGCGGTATTCGGGATCACCTGGGAGGCGGGTTTCACCGATACAGCGTCGACGAGCAGTGGCTGGTTCCGCACTTCGAAAAAATGCTGTACGACAATGCGATGCTGGCGAAACTCTATGTCAACGCCTGGCAAGCGACTGGATGGGACTACTACCGAGCAGTCGCGGAGTCCACTCTCGACTACATTCTCCGCGACATGACCTCACCCGAAGGCGCGTTCTACTCCGCGGAGGACGCCGATAGCGAGGGAGTCGAGGGCAAGTTCTACGTATGGACGGCCGAGGAAATCGACCGGGTCTTGCCCCCGGCCGACGCCGAAGTGTTCCGGCTGGCGTACGGTGTAACGTCCGAGGGCAACTTCGAGGGTCAGTCGATTCTGGAGGAGAGCCTGATGCCGGACGCGATAGCGGGACGCACCGGCATGGATCCGGATGAGGTCGAGTCTTCGTTGATGAGAAGCCGGTCCAGGCTCTTTGACGAGCGACAGAAGAGGGTTCGCCCCGGCAGAGACGAAAAGATCCTGGCGAACTGGAACGCCTTGACGATACGGGCCCTGACCGTCGCGGGACAGGCATTCGGCCGGCCGGACTACCTCGCCGCAGCTGAACGGGCTGCCCGCTTCATACTGGACTCCATGAGACCCGCGGGCGCGCTGCTGCACCTCTACAACCAGGGTCCGGGAGCCGTCGGTGGCTTTCTGGAGGACTACGCCTTTTGATCGAAGCCCTGCTCGATCTCTTCTCGGCGACCGGGAAGAGCGTGTGGTTTGACACTGCCGTTGAGCTTGGTGAAACAGTGGTCGCGCGGTTCGGCGATCCCAGCGGAGGGTTCTTCGACACGCCGGAGTCGAGCTCTAAGGAGTTGCCGGTGCGTCCAAAATCGCTGTTCGACAGTGTCACTCCGAGCGGCAACTCCGCGGCCGCGATCGGGCTCCTGCGCCTTTCGGCGTGGCTCGGAGACGAGCCTCTCCACGAAGCAGCCGTCCGAACCATCAACCTGGTCCGCGACGCGATGGGGCCGTTCTCGCTCTCGTTCGGATACATGCTGTCGGCCCTCGAGTTCGACCTGACTCCTCCCGAATGAGGTCGTGATGGTCGGAAAGTCTGAGGACGGGGCCTTTGGTCAATTGAGAGCAGAAGTGTGGAGGCGATATCTGCCGAATACTTTGATTGGGATGCTTGACGATTCCCGTGACCAACGGCAAGGTGAGTTCGGCCCCGAGGCGCAACCTCTAGCCCTTTTCCAGGGAAAGCAGTCCATCGACGGCCGGGCGACCGCGTACGTCTGCGAGTCATTTGCCTGCCGGCGGCCGGTAACCGAGGTCGACGATTTGAGCGAACAGCTCGACCGCCTCGCCGGCATTCACGCGTGAGTGCCGCCCACCACTTCGCTGACCCATCACAGCGCAGCAGCCTACACTAATAACTGATGGACACTTCCCTAAATCGCAAGAACCTGATTCGAAAGTGAATGCTTCAACAGGCTTACGACCGAGACCGGCGCTCGAATTTCCATGCTTTGTAGTGACCAGCGGGCCATGGGCAGCCAATTCGAAAATTGCGTCGCAAGCCTCCACGGCGACTACCGTGACCCGCTCTTCCATGGCCAGGCTGGTGGCGGTCGCTCGGACTGAAAACTGAAAACTGAAAACTGAAAACTATCATGCTAAATCGCAACCAAACCAGGCGGCAGCATCGACATGCCGAGTACCGCGCCGCCACCCGCCACCCTATCGCGGTCCTTGCCGATAACCTCGACAAGAGCTCCAATCTCGGCAGCATTCTGCGAGTGGCCGACGCGTTCATGATCGAGAAAGTCCTCGCCAGCCGCCCGGAGCCCGATTTTGCCGGAGCCATGGGGGCTGAACACTGGCAGCCGGTCGAATGGAGCGTCGACCTCTTCACGGTTGTCGAGGAGTACCGGTCTCGAGGCTATGGCATAGTCGCGCTTGAGCAGATAAGCTCCGCTATGCCAATCAACTCGTTCAACTTTCCCGAAAGGGTCCTGCTCGTGGTCGGAGCCGAGATGTTCGGGGTGTCCCCCGAAGTCCTCGCTCTGTGTGACGAGGTGGTCTATATTCCCCAGTGCGGGCTTATCAAGTCGCTCAACGTGGCCACGGCTACGGGAATCGCGCTGTACGAATACTCCAGACAGTGGTGGATGAGGGATTTTCAGCAGCCCGCCCGCCACCTCTCGCCGGCCAAGCAAAGCACCCGGCTCCCTCGTAGAACGCTTGCCAGGTTGGAAAGGGACTGAAAATGGCAGACGCTGAACCCAAATACGTGGAGCTCCTGCGCCACGGCGAGTTATACGAAGTCGCCCTGTTCGACGCCGACCTCAACCAGGTAGGACATGGCTTCAAAGGCCCGAATTTCAAACGGGCCGAAGCCGATCTCAAATACTGGGTCCGGACGAAAGGGCTGGAGCGGCGAGACCCGGAGGCCGGACCCGGCTAGCTCTCCGTGCTCTGCACCGGCTGGTCGACCTCCACGTACGGTTGCCAGTCATACTCCAGGCGAGGCGTTTCCTTCAGCCCTCCCGCAACCGTCAGCCTGCCTTGGATGCCGGCTTCTTCCGTGGTCGACCCGTCAAGGCCGTCGCCACTCGGACCCGGCTCGAAATGGCCTACCATCGCGTTCTTGTCCAGGGGATTGGCTTTTCCCGAGTTGGCGCCGTTATCCTCCATCTCGGAATCCGCAGGTCTCCATTCGTCGTCGCTCATGTGCATACCCTCCAGCACCATTGTCCGTCATCGGCCTCCGGTCACGAATCCAGCTCGTGATTTCTGAAGATACGGGTCCAAACCTGTATGCTGTGGGCGAAGACGAACCGGAGGACCATCGTGCCCCTGCACGCTGCAGCCAGATTCCTTTTCCGTACCCTCGCCGTCGCCCTTCTGGCCGCGCCTCTTCAGGTCGCTCTCGCCCGCGGCGCTACCCAGAACCAGCTCTCCGCCTTTGTCGAGCCTGGCGCCGGCGACCTGCCGGTGGTCTCCCTGATCCAAAGCGCCCGGCACTCTATCGACCTCGAGGTCTATATCCTGACGGACAGCACCGTCATCCGGGCGCTGGAGAACTCACGGCGGCATGGTGTGCGAGTAAGGGTGCTGCTTGAGGAGCATCCACTCGGTGCCTCTCGCTACGCTACCGAGGCATACACATCGCTGAAGTCTGCCGGCATCGCCGTGAGGTGGGCGAACGAGCGGGCATTCACCTACACCCACGAGAAGTCGATGGTGGTCGATGGCCGGACTGCCGGTATCTTCACCTTCAATCTCAGCTACAGCGCGTTCCATAGCAACCGCGAGTTCGGCGTGATCGACCGCAACGTCCAGGATGCACGGACCGTCGATGGGGTCTTCAACGCGGATTGGTCACGTCGCGCTTTCCGGCTAACCGACCAGCGGATCGTCGTGAGTCCGATCAACTCCCGGCGCACTCTCCAGACCATCATCGATGAAGCGAAGCACACCATCGACCTGTACGAGGAGGAGGTAAGCGACTCCAGAATCGAAACTGACCTGATATCGGCTGCGCGACGCGGAGTGAGAGTGCGCCTGCTGACCTCTGATGGAAGCGCCGGAGTCGACCGCCTGCGAGCCGGCAAGGTCAAAGTCGAGCTCCAGAAGGCGCCGTACGTTCACGCCAAAGCGATCGTGACAGATGGTATTCGCGTCTTCATCGGATCGGAGAACATCTCGGCGACGTCGCTCGACGCCAATCGGGAGATGGGGATAGCGCTTTCCTCCGAGTCTCTGGCCAAGGTTGTGATTGCCCGGTTCACCTCCGATTGGCGTGGCGCGATCGGGTCCGGCGGTAACGGAAACCTCGTCGTGCACGTGTCGACGCAGCCCACGAGCGTGATCCGAGGTCAGTTTCTGACCATCACCGCGCAGACCAAGCCCAATGCCACCTGCTCCATTCAGGTGAAATATCCTGATGGCTATGTTTCGCGTGCCAAAGCACTGCGCGAAATGCACGCTGACAACCGAGGAGCGGCAAGGTGGGGATGGCACGTCGGCAGCTCTGCCAAGGGAACGGCCACCGCTCGGGTCACGTGTTTTACCGCCGCAGCCACAGGTCATGCCTCGGTGAGCTTCCACATCAGCTGATCCCCCTGCCTCGCCCCGTCGGTACCATAGGGCGATTGCAAACCTGTTGCCGGGTCGGCAGCCTGAGGTCGTGGACTCCCCCCAGAGCAGAGTTTTGCCGCCAGAGGGCGCCGGACCCGCGCCAAGTTGCCGCGCGTCGAACCCTAATGACGCCGGCCAAGCAACGCTCTCGACCTCCGAACATGCTGAACGGAGGCAGCCAACAGGTAGCGCCTTGCGGCCGGCAGCGATTTCGGCCTATGTCCTGGGTACCTTCACTTCCGTCGGCGCCCTGTTTCTCGCCCTCCATTCGGTAAAACGGTGGCATGTTCCCGGCAGGAACGATTTCAACGTCTTTTACACCGCAGGCAAGCTCGTGAACGGCGGTCACGCAAGTGCTGTGTACGTCAATCAAACGGTGTTCGCCGCGGAAGGCGGGGTCTCCGGCGGCCATCACTTTCACATGCCGTTCGTGAATCCGCCGGACTTCGCCTTGATGATGGCGCTGTTCGCCCACGTACCCTTCTTGCCTTCGTACTACCTCTGGACTGCCCTGAACGCGGCCGCGTTCCTGCTGGCCGGACTGATAGCGGTATTTCATCTCCCCTCCCGTTTACGCGTGCCTGGGGTACTGCTGCTGACCGGTTGTCTCCCCATCGTGGTCGCCGTAACGCAAGGCCAGGTATCAGGAGTGGTTGCCCTTGGATTCACGTTGTCGTTGCAGGGGTTCCGGCGTCCTGCCCTGTTGCTTCCCGGGATAGTCCTCCTCTCCATCAAGCCCCAGTTAGCGGTGGTGATTCTAGCCGTCGTGGTCGTGCGGAGATCTCGACCAGAGTGGGCCTCTGCCGCGGCCGGACTTCTGATAGCTGCCGCCATGGGCATGGCGGCGGGAGGGGTAGAGGCATACGGCGCCTTTGTCCGCCAGTCGCTTCATATGGCAGGCACGACGACCGGGGTGCACTGGGATGCGGCCGACAACTTTTCGATTCTCTCCCAGCTTCAGACGTTCTTGGGATACGGAGCGGCGTCGAGGGTCGGATGGGCTCTATCCTCGATTGCGCTGCTGGGCGCATTTCTATGGGTACTGTTCGGTCGGAGAGGTGGCTCCGATCACGCGGCGGCATCGACTATAAGCGTGCCCTGGCTGGCCTGCGCTGCCACCACCGTCTTGATCGCCAACCACCTTCAGTACCACGACTTGACGCTCCTCTACCCCGCTGCCATCGTCGCTCTTGGCAGCAGGCAGTACAAGGTCTCCCTCGCGGTTCTAGCCGCGGTATGGCTGGACCCTGCCCTCTATCCCGTTACCCACCTGCACGTCGTCGTCGTGGCGTGTGCGGTAGCTCTTGCCATGTGGGGCCTTGCGGAGTACAGGCACCCGTCTCCGGCGGCTACAATGGACGGGAACACGAACTGGAGAGATCGCGGGCATTCATGGAAATCGTTAAGGCAACGGCGATGGGGTTCTGCTTCGGAGTCAGGGACGCCATCGATGTCGTGAGGGAGTTCGGCGAGGCCGGCACGCCGATCTACACCCTGGGAGCGATCGTCCACAATCCGCAGGTGGCGGAGGAGCTGGAGAACGTCAATGTTCATGTCATTGATGAGCTCGACCAGGCTCCAGACGGTGCTTTCGTTGCCATTACGGCTCACGGTGCCCCTCCCGACCTCGAGCGGCAGGCCGAGCAACGGGGACTCAAAGTCATAGACACGACATGTCCCCTCGTCACTCGGATCCAGAAGACCGCCCTCGATCTGGTGAACCAGCGCTATTCGGTGTTGATCTACGGGGATGCCGCCCATAAAGAGGTGCGAGGGATCGTCGGCTGGACTGGTGGAAAGGCCAAGGTCGTCAAGAAGATGGCCGACCTCGACGGGTGGGAGCCAACCCGCCGCGTGGCGCTGATCTCCCAGAGCACGTCCAATGTCGAGCTCTTCATCGCGCTCTCGAAAGAGATCGTCGGTAGGATGGTTGCTCGGGGCGTGGAGATCCGAGTGATCAATACGATCTGTAAGCCGACGAAGGAACGGCAGGGCGCTGTGCGGCAGTTGGCCCGAGACGTCGACCTGGTGATCGCGGTCGGCGGTCAGGCCAGCGCCAACACCCGAAAGCTCGTGCAGGCCGCCGAGGAGGAAGGCGCTCGCGCCTACCAGGTCCAGAAGGTTGAGGACGTGGATCAGAGTTGGTTCAATGGCGTGAATCGAGTCGGTATCACCGCCGGCGCGTCGACTCCGGACTGGGTAGTCGAGGAAGTCGTCGACCGCGTGAAATCGTTCGACCAGCCCTCCAAGGTGCTTTCACCCGCGTAGCACCCCGGCGGTCCGACGCGCGTCAAAACGCGCTATCTTGGGCGGGTTAATCTTGCAAGGATGAGTGGTGAGCTTGGGTAGGCGCGTGGTTGTAACTGGATTGGGGATCGTCTCCCCGCTTGGAAACACGGTTGGCGAGACATGGCAAGGCCTGATGGACGGCCGCTCGGGTATCGACTACATCAAAGCGTTCGACTTCAGTGACTTCCCGGTGCATATCGCCGCCGAGATCAAGAACTTCGAGGTCACGGATTTCATCAGCCACAAGACGGCCCGTCGAATGGACCCGTTCCAGCACTACTCGTTCGTTGCGGCGCTTGAGGCCCTAGAGAATGCCGGGTTGACGATCGACAACGAAAACGCCGATCGCGTCGGCGTCGTCATCGGCTCCGGAATAGGCGGAATCCAGTCGCTCAGCACCCAGTTCAAGTTGCTCCACGACCGTGGGCCCGACCGCATAAGTCCATTCCTGATCACTCAGATGGTGCCCGATCTGGCTCCGGGTCAGGTGTCGATACTCCTGGGTGCCCGCGGTCCGAACTTCAGCACCGTGTCCGCTTGCGCCACGGGCGCACACGCCATAGGCGAGGCGGCCGAGATCGTTCGCCGCGGGCAGGCCGACGTCATGATCGCCGGCGGCGCCGAGGCGCCCATCGTGCCGATAAGTCTTGCCGGGTTCTCGAACATGCGGGCACTGTCGACCCGAAATGACGACCCGGCTCACGCCAGCCGGCCCTTCGAGGCAGACCGTGACGGATTCGTCATGGGTGAGGGGGCGGGTATCGTCGTGCTCGAAGAATACCAGCATGCGCTCCGGCGCGGCGCACGCCCCCTCGCCGAAGTCCTCGGATATGGGTCCAGTGCCGACGCCAATCATATAACCGACCCCGTGCCTACTGGAGACGGAGCGGCCAGAGCGATGCGAATGGCGCTTGATCAGGCAGGCCTCGATGCCGCCGATGTCGACTATCTGAATGCCCACGGAACCAGCACTCCGGGCGGAGATCGCGCGGAGACGGCTGCGATCAAAAGTGTCTTTGGGGACCATGCCAAGACCCTTCCCGTTAGCTCCACCAAGTCGATGACCGGACACATGATGGGCGCGGCCGGGTCGGCCGAGGCCATTTTTTGTGTGAAGGTGATTGAGACCGGGAAAATCCCGCCCACCATGAACTACGACAACCCGGATCCCTTGTGCGACCTCGACTACGTGCCGAACCAGGTTAGAGAGGCCGGGGTCACGTATGCCGTGACCAATGCATTCGGATTTGGCGGCCACAATGTGTCGTTGGCGATTGGAGCCGTCCAGTGACCGGCCCGCGCGACGCGAGGTGAGCCATCGCGGGCCCAGCGGGTGAGCTGCGTAGCCTCGACGAGGTCAGGCTCATCGCTCGAGCTCACGGTGAGTGAGGACAGCAAAACCGGCATGCTGCCCATCGAAACCCTGCGTACCCTGGTGCAGAGTATAGAAGACTCCGACGTCGAGGAAATCGAGGTCGTGTGGAACGGGGTGCGTGTCCACGTCAAGCAAGATCCGGCGGCGACGATTCGAGTGCCCCCATCCGATAACGGCGAGACGGCCGCCCCTGAGGGCGTCGAGATCTCCGCTCCGCTGACTGGTGTGTACTACGCGCGTCCTTCACCCGATAAGGAGGCCTTCGTATCCATGGGGAGCATCGTCGTACCTGGGCAGATCGTGGCCCTGATCGAGACGATGAAACTGTTCAATGAGGTTCCGGCCGAGCTCGAAGGCGAAGTGATTGAAATAATGGTCGCGGAGGGCGATCTTGTCGAAAAGGGTCAGGCTCTTATTCGTATTCGGGCATTGAAGGGAGCTGGAGAGTAAATGCCGGGGGCGACTTTGAGCGGCTGCGGGATGTACGTGCCGGAGAAGGTGCTTACGAACCACGACCTAGAGAAGATGGTCGACACCACCGACGAGTGGATTACGCAGCGTACCGGGATCAAGGAGCGGCACATCGCCGCGCCCGGTGAAACGTCGTCCTCGATGGGGATCGCTGCCGGTCGTCAGGCGATTTCTTCGGCTGGGCTATCGCCTGACGATATAGACCTCGTCATCTGTGGAACGGCGACTCCGGACTTCATGTTTCCCGCGACCGCATGCCTTATCCAGGACGCGCTCGGCATCACCGGAGGAGCGTTCGACATCGAGGCCGGATGCAGCTCGTTCATGTATGCGCTGTCCATGGCGAGCGCGCTTGTCGGGTCGGGTGCCCACCGCAACGTGCTCGTCGTCGGCTCCGAAGTGCTCTCCAAGATTATGGATTGGACGGATCGCGCCACCTGCGTCTTGTTTGGGGATGGCGCGGGCGCTGTGGTAGTTTCGGCCACCGACAAAGGCTCGTTTCAGCCAACATTTGTTCTCGGGGCCGACGGAAGCGGTGGTTCGGCCCTCTACGTCCCGGCCGGCGGGGGTAACTCTCCGGCGAGCGACTCCACAATACGTGAAGGCCTGCACACGATCCGCATGGCCGGCCCCGAGGTATACAGATTCGCCTCCAGGGTAGTCGTCGAGTCTTGCCTGCAAGTCATGGACCGGCTTGAGATTGGCCCCGACGACGTAGACATGTTTATCCCCCATCAGGCCAACGAGAGAATCATCGATAACGCGCTGAAGCGTCTGAACTTCCCTCGAGAGCGCTGCTTCGTCAACATCGATAGGTATGGAAACACGTCAAGTGCCTCCATTCCCATTGCCCTGTGCGAGGCCCACGCCCGTGGCTTCCTGCAGCCAGGCGCGACTGTGCTGATGGTCGGCTTCGGGGCCGGGCTGACCTGGGCCGCAGGAGCAGTCCAATGGGACCTCAACCACGCGATGGTCACGCCGGCCAGCGCCACCCGCGAGCCAGCCCTAGCCCCAGCCGAAGCATAACCGGGCACCGAAAGTCTGGGCTCAACCCGCGGGCCCCGTGGTCCCCAGAGAATCATGGCGACCGAGAACCAGCACCGAACCCATGAGCCCCGTGGTCCCGAGGGCATCATGGCGCTCCGAGAACCGGCACCGAACCCACAGCCGTCCGACTCAGGCTAAGGATGCCGCAGACACAGAGCTACGCGGGGTTCGGCCGTACTACGACCAAGCAACGAAGCCGACTCGCCGGGGCTCCTCGAGCTGACGAGCCGACTAGAGACCGCACCGGAAGTATGCCGGCTCCGGAAACCAGCGCCGGACCGACGACCATAGAGCCGTACGCCAACCAGCGCACATTCTCTCTTAAGCCGTGAGCAGGAGGTGCGGGTCGAAGTTAACCAACACCCTAATACGCCACAGCCTGACCGTCCACCTCACCCGCCACCGACCCTACCCGCCGGCAGCCGACCGTCTGACGCTTACTTTCTACCGTGAACCGTCTACCTCTGCTGCCGCTTACCGGCTGCCGCTTACCGGCTACCGCTTACCGCCTACCGTCTACCGTCTACCGTCTACCGTCTACCTCCAACCGCCAGACGTCCACTGCCCACCCCCACTGTCCTATACTGTTGCAGAGTCAGCACCGGCAAGCGCTGAGCCTCAAGAACCTGACGCATGTTCATCGTTCGGTAGGTCGCCACAGCTCTTGACAGAGACGGACTCCAATCTTTGAGAGGTGGGTGTGGTGGTCTACGAGGACATCGATCTTACATGTGTGGAGTGCGGCCAGACGTTCGTGTTCACGGCTGCCGATCAGGAGTTCCATGCCGCACGCGGCTACCAGAATCCGAAACGGTGTCAACCCTGCCGGGAGCAGCGAAGGGCCGCCGGGGGCGGCGGGTACGGGCGTGGTCAGCGCGAGATGTTCGTCACCACGTGCTCGAATTGCGGCAAAGAGGCCCAAGTTCCGTTCGTTCCGCGCCAGGATCGCCCTGTATACTGCTCGGACTGCTACCAGCCAAAGGAGCGTGCCTCTCAGTGGTGAAGTTTCAGTCTTTATTACCTGGCAATTCGTGCTAGACCTGCGGCTGGGAACCGTACCGCACGCCGCGGGATGCATGCGACGGCGATAACGATTAAAAGCAGTCCGGAGTTGAAGTCGGTCGACATTCCGGTGAAAATTCCGCCGAGCGCTTGGCCGAACCACCAAATTACGAAGCTCACGACTGCCGCGACCGTCAATATCGGTGTCGCCGACTGATCGTCGGCAATCATCAATCCTACTCCGATCGCCGCGGATATGACGATGAGCCCGAGATTGAGGGCAAGCTCGCCGTTGGCGAAATGACCGGCTACGTCGCTGATTGACGGATCGACGAAGGCGCCGTTCCATCCACCCATCCCCACGACGGAGCTGACCGCCTGTCCTATTCGACCATGTCCCCACCAGTAAGGTTGAAGCTGCAGCCCGGCAAAGAAAATCCATAGCGCGCCGTACACCAGCCGAAGCTGATGACGGGATATCAGTCCCGGATAGTTGCGGGAGGTCAGATGGTTACTCCGATCGTCGCGCGGGTATATGGCCAAGCCGATGAGAGGGTAGAGAAGAACAGCTCCGGGTGCTCCCGTAAGAACGCTGGCATGCCCCGTCAGAAGGGCGCTCATACCTTCGCCCCCATACCAAACTCCTAGCGCCCAGAGTCCTGAGGCGATAACCGCCTGCCGAACGTAGTAGCCGAAGAGCAGAAGGGCGCCTAGCGTCACCTGCACCGCGCATATGACGATATTCATCAAGGCCAGGTTGTAGGTCAGTACGTGAACGATCCAGTGCAGGCTCGACGCAATGGGCCAAGGCTGGCTCTGAGTCATTGGAACCATGATGCCGCTGATCATGCTCGATGTGAACATCTGCGGCTGGAGTTGCAGCAGCCCATCGATGATCCAAATGACTCCAAGAATCTGGCGTAATCGGGTTTGAGAGAGAATCATTGAGTCCTTCCGGAACATGTGCATGGGTGGATAGCCCCGGGGTCAGAGCCGGGCCGTTTCAGCCGTCATTTCCGCGACGACTGCCCATCGAGCGACCTCGAGCTGACGTTCGGCAAGTGCGGTAATTTATGCGGCATCGCTGCTCATACCCGGGGCAAGGCGAGGCAATACAAACACTTGCTCGCCTCGCCCCATCAGGCACTTCCGGACCTACCGCTTAGTCGCGGTCTCGATCTCCGTCTCGGCGCCGCGGGCTGCCCTCGACGTTCGTCTCGTTGAGTACCGCCCTGATCTCAGTGGAAAGCGTGATAGGATTGCCGTGCTTCAGCAGGTGCGAAAAGTACAGCTGCGGGTACTCGTCTGTCTCTTGGTTGTAGAGGCAGTGTACGTCGAAGCCCAGTCGCCGCGACCGGATGAGCGTACGTTCCACCTCTTGAGCGGTCATTGAGAGATCAGGCCCAATAATCGCCTCAGTTCCCGAACTGTTGAGCGGCATGAACGTAACCGTGCTCGCAACATTCAGCTCAGGCGAAATGCGAACCCCACTCAGTACCTCGGTATTTCGACGATCGACCGTAATCTCGACGACTCCACCTTCCCTGACGTCTGCCGGCCCACCGATGATTTTCGCCATCCGGTCCTTCGGCAACGGGGTCGTGGGGTTCGACGAAGATGACTGCGGGAACGGAGTTGAGGTCGATTTGATGACGTTCACGATCTCATGAGCGATCGTGATTGGATTGCCGATCTTCCTAAAGTGGTAGTGCCACGTCTGGGGTCTCTCTCCGACGAAGTGCTGATGCATCGCTTGTATGATGAAGCCGTTTCTGAGGATGGCGTCGAGCGCTTTCTGCGTTTCAGCTTCCGTGAAGGTAATATCGCAGTTCATGATGGCCAGATTTCGGCCTATCGACTCAAAAAAGAACTCGTGCATGGACTGGAAATATGGAGACCAGTGGACGCCGTCGGGACCGACTAGGTCGATGTCTGTCCGAAACAGCATCAAGCTGAGAACTCCCTTGGAGACCATCCCCTGCGTCTGCAAAATCTCCTCGATTTGCTTCACGGGGAGAGTTCCCTTGTGATGCTTCTTCTTCTTGGGCTCTAAAACCCGAGCCGCCGCCAACCCACCAAAGGCTGGGGAAGATAGGGCCGCTGCGGACCCCAATATCCCTGCTCCTGTCATGAGAGCCTGCCTGCGCGAAACCCTTCCCTTCAAGTCGTCAATACTACGCTTCAAGTCGTCACTATAGGCACTGTCGGTCACGTTCTTCCTCCGTCCGATAATGTGAATCTGACCGCATTCGAACTCGATCTCCGCCCAATTGCGATCTGTCAATAAAAACGCAAGAAGCGTACCCACGTAGGTGACGTGGCCATATGACGGAGACCGGTGAGTCCGATCCGCGAAAGATCGGCAGGAGAGCTCGAAACATCGCCCTTTTGCCCCAGTAAGCTCCGCGCCGGGCTGTCGACGTCGATCACCTGCCGGACCCGAGAGCGTAAGGGCCTCGCGTCGAAGAGTGCGGGCGCTACCGTTTACTGTCTACCGTTTACCGTCGACCGTCCACCTCACCGTCAACTACGCCATCCGTCGTAGCCACCGCGGCCGTATGGCCCTGGTAGCTGCCGTCTTTTGTCCAGCCTCGGATGGTCACCTGACCGATGGAACGAGAGCGTCAAAGGCTTGATGATGCGTTAGGGCGGAGCAGATCCGACCCGAAACATCACCAACGAGGAGCAGCTCTCATGACGATGAACCAAGCACCGTATCCCGTGTCCCTTTCGGTCGAGTATCCGAACAGAGTCCTCGACCGACTGTCTACCGTACTTCGGATCTTCTATCTCGTACCGATTCTGATCGTACTCTGCGCGCTGTCGTACATCGGCGTCCAGGGTAGTCATCACTTGTCGCTGTTGGGCGAAGCCGGCCTGCTGGCGCTCGCGCCGGCGCTAATGATCGTGTTTCGACAGAAGTACCCGCGATGGTGGTTCGACTGGAACGTTCAGATGATGGCCTTCACCAACCGGATCTATGCCTACTTCGCGCTGATGAGCGACAAATACCCATCAACCGACGACGCGCAGTATGTCAATCTCACAGTGGACTATCCTGACGTCGCGCGCGACTTGAACCGGTTTATGCCCCTAGTCAAGTGGCTGCTGGCCATCCCTCACTACATCGCACTGCTAGCTCTCAATGTCGCGGCCGTGTTTGCCGTAGTAATCTGCTGGTTTGCCATCTTGTTCACGGGTCGCTACCCGCGCAGCTTTTTCAACTTCGTCGAGGGCGTCATGCGGTGGAATAACCGCGTCGTTGGCTACTCCCTGATATTGGTCACCGACCAATACCCGCCCTTTAGTCTCGCGGCGTAACCATGCCGTGCCCATCTAGTCTGTACGGCCACGCCGTTCCCGCGCCCCTCCTACGTTCTCTCACGGGCCGGCCAGCGGGTCGGGAAGCCGGGGAGGCGGGGTCATTGGTGGCCCCGCCTCCCACACCAACTGGCATGCGAGTCCGCGCCGGAAGTTCATCGGCCCGAGCGATAGTGGTCATGCATGATGTGAGTAGCCCGTCCGAGCGAGCGTGGTGTTGGTCAGCTATAGGATCAACCCCGGTGAGCCCCCGGCTCGCCATGGTCACGGCAGCTTCCGCGACACTGTCGCTCGCACCGGCTATGAGCTACCAGCTTGTCCACCAAGCAAATCTGGCACGACCGGCCGGCAGCACCCGGCTAGCTAATCTTCAACGTCGTCGACGCCCCCAGATAGTTCGCCGCCGATGCGACCACTTTGAAATGGCCCGTCTTGGCCCCTTTGCCGAAGTGGAATGCGACCTGTCCCTTCTTGTCGGTAGTGCCCTTCTTTCCGTCCACACTTACAGTCGCGCCGGCGACGGCATCGCCTACATCGGCGACTCGGTAGGTGACGCTGCCTCCCTTCTTGTGGTTGATCGTGCCGGTCGTGGCCGCAAGCTGCAAGGGCACCAATGACTGCGTAGCCATCGCTTCGTTTTTGTAGATGTTGCCGGAAATGACACCGAAACAGCCCAGCACTACGTCGAGCCGCTGCTGCGACCCTCCACTGATCCCAAGAGTTGCGTTGCCGTCACCCTGACAGCCCTTAGGACTCGAGTGCGTTTCCACGGGACCGAAACTATTTCCGCTTTTGTTTGTCCGGACGACGCGAACAGTACCGTTCTGAGCGCTCCACCAGGCGATCCAGAGGCGCCCGTCCGGCCCCGGCGATAGCGCTACCGTGGTCGGTAGCGTCGACTTGGGAAGCGTCCGCGCGAAGTGCGTTCCGTATTGCCAGAGCTTGACCTGGCTACATGGGCTGGTGTTGTTGCAATAGGCGGCATAGACCCCGCCCCGGACCGTCGGGCTCGCCAGGGCGACGGGCTGTGGCTGGTGGGCAACAAGATTAGTACCCGTCCCTGGTGCGCGAGCTGCCGCCGATTTCTTCGATAGGTTCGCCACGTAGACCCCATCCTTGGAGGCCTGTTTCGAGAAGAACTGGTCCCAGGCGGCGTAAACGTTGGTACTGCGAGCTTCGGTGGTCTCGGCTGTCGAGCTCTGACCGCCGAGCGGCGTCGCTGTCAGCTGGTCGGGGGTCTTGGCTGGAATCGTGGGCGAAGTTCCGATTCTGTACCTGAGGCCGCCCCAGGCCCATGCTGCCGAAAGTGTCCCATTGGGCAATATGGTTGCTCCACTGTGATCCGTCTGGATGCAGTTCTGAGAAAGCGACCAAGGTTGCAGCTTCCAGCTTCCCCCGGAAAATAAGTCGCCGACGATGCAACCCTGATTGTAAGGATCCTTATTGTTCGCGTCTCCCTTGGAGCCGCCCCCAAAGACGAGGAGAGGCTTGCCCTTATCCAAGAGGAGAACGGGATACTGTCCGACGCCGCTCCAATCGTGACCTCCGAAGACGTCTTTCGGTTTGCCGGCCATACCGCCGTTTGGCTTTAGCTCAACCCATTCATAATGTTGATGACTTTGGGCGGCTGGTGCTGACCACACCACCAGATCGTTGCCGTTCGGGAGATGGGCGAATGTCGACCAATTCCCGCCCTGCTCTAGGCCCAGCCTCGTCCACGAACCGGGTGCGGGGTTTGCGGCCGGATGGGCATGATGCTGACCACCTGACCGTGCCTCGACCGGGACAGCCGATGCTAGCGGCAAGATGGCGGTCGCCAGGATGACAGCCGCCAGCGCCGATTTAGTGTTGAGCATGCTGTGCACTACCTGTCGCGCGGTCATATGTATCACTCTCCAGTAAGGTGGGTTGGAATATTCCTATCGTAGCCGATTCCGCCGCGTTGTGCACCTATCATCAGTGGACGGGCACCTGAACGTTTTGGTCTCTAAGTCCACTCCGTGCCGCTAATGGTCGCGGCCACGCATGCCCGGGTACATCGTGACGTTTCAAGTCGACCGTAGAAACACGGAGCTGTGAAGACTCGCACAATAGGTATGTGAGAACCAGGCGCCAACACCACCGTGATGTTGAACGCTTCAACGTGTGGTCGGCATCGTATGACCAACACTGGCTGCAGGGCCTGCTGCTTACGAGAATTCACAACGAAATCGTGGATTTGTCGCGCCGTCTGCCTTCACCGCCGCACTCCATCGTCGATATCGGCTGCGGCACCGGACAGCTCGCAGCGCGGTTATCCGCTGCCTTCCCGGATGCAGACATCATCGGCATCGATCCTGCCCCCGGCATGCTCGATGTCGCGCGGTCTGCGGTTCCCGGCGCAGACTTTGTGGATGGAACGGCCGAAGACCTTCCCATCACGACCGGGTCTGTCGATCTTGTGGTGACGACGATGTCGTTTCACCACTGGCACGACCAGCGGCAAGGCGTGTCCGAGGTGGGGCGAGTACTCCGTGAAGACGGCCGGTTCCTTCTCTGCGATCCGGTGACACGATTCTGGACGTCGCCGATTGTTTCGCTGGCCGGCGCGCGCAGTCGGATACACACGACCGACGAACTAACGGCGCTCTTGCGGCAAGCACATCTGAATGTTCGTGAATCGATTCCTGTGCACCGAACGATGGGAGTAGTCCGCATTATCGTGGCGAGCCGCTCGTCAGAGTAGTGAGGCCTGCTGATAGGCTCCGGGCGTTCTGATCGCGCGGCGTCGCGACTACCTGTACGCCGCCGCCTGTATCGCGTACAGCTCCGCATACTGGCCGCGCATCGCCATCAGCTCGTCATGCGTTCCGACCTCCACGGCCCGGGCTCCGTCCATGACGATGATGGTGTCGGCCATTCGAACGGTCGAGAAGCGATGCGAAACCAGCAAAATGATGCCGCCTGATTCTCGTAGCTCACTCCGCCCGGCGGCAGCCGCGTAACGCTCGAACAACGCGTGCTCGGTCTCGGCGTCGAGGGCCGCCGTCGGCTCGTCGAGGACGAAGAGCAGCGGCCGGTCCCGCATGAAGCCCCGGGATAGGGCCAGCTTCTGCCATTGGCCGAACGAAACGTCGACGCCCTGGGGCCATGTCGGGCCGAGCTGGGTGTCCAGCCCAGATGCCAGCCGGTCGACGACGTCCTCGGCGCCGGCCCGTCCCACGGCGGCGACCACCGCCGGCTCGTCGTCTACGCGCGGCACGTCTCCCACTCCCACCGACTGCCGGGCGAGAAGCTCGAAGCGGAAGAAGTCCTGAAAGGCGCCGGACAGATGGGCGCGCCAGGCGACGGCGTCCACTCGTGATAGGTCCGTGCCGTCGATCAGGATCGCGCCCGTCCACGGGGTCGTACAGTCTGGCGAGCAGCTTGACGAGGGTGGTTTTGCCCGCTCCGTTCTCCCCGACGATGGCGACCACCGACCCAGGCCGGAGATGCAGGTTGACGTCGTTCAGGACGAGCCGGTCGGTTCCCGGATACCGGAACGACACGTGTTCGAAGCGGATGCCGTCATGCAGCCGCTCAGGTACCGGCAGATCGGCGGTTAATGCGACAGCGGAGGCATAATCCTCGAACCAAGCCAGACGCCGGGAGCCGTCGAGCCAGGTGCCGCGGAGAAAACCTATCTCGCCCACGGTGGCGCCGATGTAGGAAGAAAGGCGGGAGCCGGCGGCCAGCACGAGCAGCACCTTGGCGGTGGGGGCATGAAGGCCCGAGGCGACATAGACCACCGCCCCGGCGTACCCCAGTCCGAACACCAGCCACGCCACGGAGTTCCAACCAGCGGTCGCCCAGCGCGCTCGGGCCATAGGCGCGTACCAACGCTCCCATTCCTCGCGCCTGCGAGAGGCGATCAGACCGCCGATCCGAAGCATCCGTACCTCCTTGCCAGGAGCGGCGGTGGTTGCGGTCGTGAAGAGATGGCGCGCCAGCCGGTTGAAGGGCGCGACGGACTCCTGAACGGCCCGTTCTACGCCGGGACGCCAGGCCGAGGCGAAAACGGTGGGCAGCGCGAACACTGCTAAGAGGATGAGCAGCGGGCTGATGGCCATCAGCAGCACGATCGTGACGCCCAGCCGCAGGATCCAACCACAGGTCGAGAACAACGACATGTACATGTGATCGAGGACGAAGACCTGATCGCGCAGGACCGCCAGCCGGTCGAGATAGTCCGGTCGTTCCTGGTGCGCGATCGTCGAAACTGACGCCTGCAGCCGCGCCACGTGAGCCTCGAGCATGATGGTCACCCTGTCGCGAAACCTTCTCTGGACCCTGGTGCTGATCGTGGTCAGGAACCACGTCGCGGTGGCCGAGAGACCCAGCGCAAGCGCCGCCAGGATCACCAGTGTTCGATTATGGTCGATCACCCCCGCCCCCAGGAGGCTCAGCCACAGGGCCATCAGCGCGTCCGGCAGGACGGCCACCAGCGTCAGCACGAAGGCGGCGACGATCAGCCAGGGCTCGTTCTGGTATCCGAGTTTGCACAGCCGCCAAATCGACGAAAGCGCGGGCGGCAGGTCGTCAAGCGAGGACGTCGTAGGTCTCTCCTTCCTCCTCGGGTTCTCCCTCAGTGAATCTCTGGGCCTGCAGGTCGAACATCTGGCGGTAGCGGCCGTTGCGCTGCATCAGCTCGTCGTGGGTTCCCAGCTCGAGGACGCGGCCATGCTCCAGTACGCAGATGCGGTCCGCCCGCCGAACGGTCGAGAACCGGTGCGAGATGAGGATGGTTGTGCAGCCCTGAGTGGCGGCGAGAATTCGTTCGAATATCTCCGCCTCGCCGCGAACGTCGAGCTGGGCCGTGGGCTCGTCCAGGATCACCAGACCGGCCCCCTGCCGGACCGCCCTCAGCGCGCGGGCCAGTGCCACGCGCTGCCACTGGCCACCCGACAGATCGGTGCCGCCGGCGTAGCCGCGAGCGAGGATCGTGTCGAGTCCCGAGGTCTCATGGGCGCCGGCCTCGGCGAGCGCTGCGATAGTGATCTCGTCGGGGGCGCCGAGAGGCGCCACATTGTCGCGGAGGGACAGCTCGAACCGGACGAAATCCTGGAATAGCACCGTGACGCGCGAGCGCCAGGAGTCGATGTCCAGGTCGCGCAGGTCCACACCGTCCACCTCGATTGCCCCTCTCGTCGGGTCGTACAGCCGGCACAGAAGCTTGGCGAGGGTAGTCTTGCCGGCGCCGTTCTGGCCCACGATGGCCAGCGACTTCCCAACGGGAATCAGCAGGTCCAGCCCCTCCAACACGGGCGCGTCCGACCCGGGATACGAGAAGGCAAGCCCGCGCACAGCGATCCCCTGGGCCGGCATGCCGTCGGCGTCCCGCTCGCCGGTCGTCAGGAAGCCGGGCGTCCCCGGGCCGGGCTCCATGGCTCGTTCGAGGCGGAGGACGGCGGCAACCGGGGCGGCCGCACTGTCGAGGGCCCAGTTCAGCCCCCCGAACGCAATGAGGCTCGTCCCAATCACGGCCTGTGCATACACGGTCACCTGGCCCACCCCGATACTCCCGGAAAGTGCAGCGTTTCCGAGAGACCAGAGGACCACGAGGTTCGCGACGATAACGATCAGCATGCACCAAATCATGGGCTGCTCCCGCAGCCTCGTGGCCTGGTACTGGAGCTGGAAGAGGCGGGTGCGGCGTACGAGAAAACTATCGAGGGTCCAGTCGGCCAGGCCGAAAAGACGCATCTCCTTGGCGGCCGGAGGATCGACCGCCAAGCGGTAGATGTAGTCCGACTCTCGCTGAGCCTCGCGAACCTCGTCGGTGTTGCGGTCCCTCCAGACACCGCTCTCGCGCAGCAGCCAGTGCGTGGACAGCCAGGCGGCCGTGAGGAGCAGCGCCGCCCACCAGGCGTAGGCCGCCAGGACGGCTGCGAGAGCGAGGCCTCCGAGCAGCTGAACCAGTCCGGAGGCGATGAAATCCATGCTCGTGGCGAGCGGCGGAGCCGTGATTCCCAGGTCAAAGTCGCGCGCCATGCTGAGGTCGCGCGGCCATCTCGGGGTTCTCGAGGTGCCCCATCCCAGGCAAGCCGCACGCAGGCCAGCGTCAGGCGGTCGTAGAGCCACGCGGCGGTTCGGTCTCCCAGGTTGGCGCCGATCGCAGTGTGAATGGGCGTCAGGATCTGCAGCGCCACGAACACGGCAGCCACGACAGTCAGCGGGCCTCCGAGTGGCCGGCCATTCTCGACCGCCCCTACCAGCACTCCTACCGCGATGGCGAAGACGGCGGGCAGAATTCCGCGCAGGACGAGCACGGCCCACCAGGCCGCAGCCAGCCACGGATCCGCTCTGCTGCAGAGCGCCGAAGAACTGCAGCTCCTGCCGCGCACGCAAGTGTTTCAGCATTGGCGCTCCAGTGAGGGTATGCCGAATGGTAGCTCAGGAATGGCCGTCCCCTTTTCTTCTTTCCATGCGGCTTGACAGTTGTAGATGAGAGGTGTAGCATGATGCCATCGATTTGACAACGCTCGTCTCACTTCTGTGAGAGGTACGCAGCCAGAGAGGACATCAATGCGCATAACTGTTGGTTTTTCCAGGGTAACTGTCCTCGCGGCTGCCGTGACTTTAGCGCTTCAGTGGGGAGGCGGCCAGGCCGCTTTGACTGCGACTGCAAATAGCTCAAAGCCGAAGGCAATGGTTCACGTAGACGGTACGGTTCCGGCCGGCATTGCTTCGGGGCGCGCGACACCGATCTCGCCACTGAGCAAAAGTGCAAAGATGTCCGTCACCATTGAGCTGCGGACACGAAACGAGGCCCGGCTGGATCACTTTCTCGCCACCCAAGCTATTCATGGCGACTACATGCGTCAGGGGCAGTTTGACCGGCATTTCGGGGCCACACCCATGCAGGTACGAGCAGTGCGTAATTGGGCCAAGGGACACGGCATGCGCATCACGTATTCAAGCCCAGACGGGCTGACCATCGGACTGCGAGGATCCGCTGACGCTGTGCAGCGCGCGCTGGACGTGCAGATTGACCGATTCCGCTACGAAGGCCATACAGTCTTTGGGTCAGCAGAAGAGCCCCGCGTGCCGGGCCGCCTTTCTGTCGATACCATCGTCGGGTTGGACGATCTCGAGCAGTTCCACAGCATGGCGTCGCCGCTGATTCGAGCCCGACCTCGCGTACACGGGGACGATTTTACCTGCCCACCGTACTGTGTTCGTGGAGGGGGTACTACCCATCGGACTTCCGCACGGCCTACGACGTCTCAGGGCATGGTGTCACGGGAGCAGGTCAAACCGTCGGCCTTACGCTATGGGGCCCGCCCGCGTTCGATGCGGATTTTGCGGCTCAGCGGGCAGACGAGGCGAAGGACGCCGGAGTCAACGACCCACTGCTCCATTCGTGTGCTCGCGCATGTGGAGCGAACTCGGTAACCTGGATTCCAGTGGGATCAAAGACGTTGGACAAACACGGAAACACCGACGTGACGGAGGCCTCCATGGATGCTGAGTTCAGTCACGGTATCGCCTTAAATAGCCGCCTCCACTTTTACCTGGCGCCGAACGCGCGCGACTCGGTGTTGGTCGACACTCTCGCGGCGGCAGCGAGCGACCCCGCCGTCCACGTTGTGAGCGACAGCTGGGGCGGCGGCCCGAATACGTCTAAGACTGACCCGTTCCTCAAGGCAACTTCTGCTGTCTTCAAGAAAGCAGACGCAGTAGGCACCACCTTTTACTTCTCGAGCGGCGATACTTCTCAAAACTCGAGATGCCCGCTGACAGTGCCAAATTCCACACGCAGTGCGGTGTTCCGAGCTATCCCGCCAGTAGCCCATACGTTGTCAGTGTGGGGGGGACGAACCTTCAGGTGAGTGAAAAGCTCACTTGGACATGGGAATCTGCATGGAACACCGATCCGAACAATGGGTATGCCGGAGGCGGGAACCGCTGTGCCTCTTGGTTCTCGCGACCAACATGGCAGACCCATGTCAGCTCCGCTGCGACCTGCTCGTGCCGCGCAGAGCCGGACATCTCCGCGGACGGTGATCCTGAAACCGGAGCTCGCGTTTACACGAACAATGGCTCGGCCGGCACCGTTGGAGGAACCAGCCTGGCATCCCCACTGGCTGCGGGCATGGCTGTTTTGACGGATGCCTATCTCGCGAAGCAGGGACACAAACGCACAGGGTGGGCCGCTCCTGAGATTTATAAGCTGGGCAACACCGCGTCGATGTACAACACCTACTTCCACGACGTCCGCTGTGGATTCAATGGATCGCCCGCGCAGGTAGGGTGGGATCAAGCAAGCGGTTTCGGGAGCATCGATTGGTACAATTTTGCTCGCGCCGCCGCTGGTAAGTTCGTTGCCCCCGTCAAGCGAACCTTTGCCTACTGCACCCAAATCGCAAAAATCAAGCAGTTGTTCCTCCCCTGGAACGCCTACCTCACCTGGCCGGTGTTCAGCCAGCATGAGAAGGTGACTTACGAGACTGCAGCCTGGGACAACAGCGGAGCGGATCCTATGAAGGGGTTCCATAGCGCCTCGTACGTATCTAAGGGCGTCCTGGGGAGCGTGTTTCAGACGGATGTTTTCGACCTCACCGGAGACGGCTCGTTCACAAAGAAGGGCACAGTCGACTACCTGGCATCGTTCACGAAAACAACGCTCAAGCGGCAGCGCTCGTGTCAGACGTACTTCACAAGTTCGGAGTGGAGAAAACAGCCGGTACCAATTGCCTCAGCGATCACGGTAATCCCTACCAGGAACCCACTTTCCCGAGGCGCCAATTGATTGCTTTTACTTTGGGTTCCTGGCGTTACCTGGTGGACAGAAGGCTGGATACGCGGTGCTTACGGAGCAGAACGCCGTAATTGAAATCCTTGCAGCAGCAAAGGCGGCTGATGCACCCAAGGGCAGTGCCGAAGAGCAGTCGATTGGCACGGCTCTCGGAGGAGTCCTTGATGGTGGTATTGGTCAGGTAAACAGCGCAACTGTTTCGGGGTCGGGAGAGCAGTTCTAGGATGTCGCGTGCAGCCTTGATGTTGGCTTACCCCGTTTGCAAGTCGTTCAGGGCGCAAGATACTCGCTGCACATAGAGCCGAGCATCCAGACGCTTGAAGATCCCCAGTGCTTCCTCGAGATCCTCCCGCGCCAGGCGAGATTCCCCCTTCGCGCCGTGCATGACTCCGCGCTCGTGGAGCGCTCGAGCCTTCAGATGCGGATATGGCATCGCGGTGGCCATGTCTGCGGCTGCTAAGAGCTCGCACTCAGCTGCCTTCCATTGTTCGCGGCGGCTCATCAAGCTCCCGCGAACCAGCCGTGCTTCGGCTTCGACTAATCTGTGCTCGCTTCGTATCGCCAGCCGGATAGCGTCGTCGACCGTAACTTGCGCGGCATCCAGGTTGCCGCAGTCGAGTTGTGCCATTGCCAAGGTAGGCAGTATCCCTGTCACCATACCCGTCGCGAATTCCAGATTGTCCATACGCGGCCCTATGCGCTGGAGCGCCTGCTCTGGCCGTCCCTCGAGAAGATCGAGACGGGCCAGAAGTGTCACGAGATGCCTCTCGATACCCGATGTCCCCGGTTGGCCCTGTTGCTGCAAGAGCTTCCTCTGCCAAAACACGCGCGTCATCCATCGGCCCCTCATCGAGACGGAACTCGGCGATTTCCAGCATACAGTACTGATAGTAAAGGGAAAAACCGAGGCTGTGGGTGAGCGCTTCAGCTTGCTCGAAATGCCCGCGGGCTCGAGACCATTCACCGATGAGCCCGTAAATCCCGCCGCACGTGGCGTGTGCCAGACCTACTCCCCACGGGTTCTGGCTCCGTTGCTGCACCTCCAGATTGCGCTCGGCAAAGAACAATGCCGGCTTGAATTCCCCTCGGCATTTTCTGTAAGCCGCGGCATAGTCCAGAGCACGCGAAAGGGTATACACGTCCCCAGCGGCCTCAGCCAGCGAATGGCGGCTTCGAGGATTGCAAGCGCCTCTCCTATCCGTCGAAGAGCGCCGAGCTCAGTGCCACGCCCGACCTCAGCTCGGGCCAGCGCGCCTTGGTCGCCTGTCGCCCTCGCCAGGTCGGCGGCGCGAGTAGCGGCTGCCAGACCCTCTTCGTGCCGTCCAACCGCACACAATAGGGTCTCCAGCACGATATATAACTCAGTTGCCGCCGCCGCCGCTTGTTCTCTTCCAGCGCTGCATCAACTCCTGAATCATCGCGATTCCCGCGACGGGCGAACCAGCCGAGTGGTGAACAGCGCCCAGTTGAGCGGCGGCGCGGATGACGCCGTCCTCTTCACCCGCAGCCTCGTACCGTGTCACCGACGTCTCGAGAAGGCTACGTGCGTCGTCGAAGCGCCCGATATTCGTCATCACTCGGCCCAGCTTCTCCAGAACGCGAGCTTCCGTTGCCTCGTCGCCATCCTTCGCCAAGTCGAGAGCTACACGGTAATGGACTTCGGCCTCCCCGTGCGCGAACAAATCCTCGGCGTGATCTCCAGCCTCGACGCTGTACTTGAATGCCCGTGGTCTATCCCGAGCCTTGGAGAAGTGATAGGCCAGATCGGCCGCTCGGCCATCGGCATGTTTGCCATCAACGATTGCCTCTGCGGCGGCCAGATGAATGCGGCGGCGGCGACGCGGGGACAACCGCGCGTATAACGTCTGCTGCGTAAGCGCATGATCAAACGCGTAATTTTCATTCTCCACCTCCAGCAAACTCCATCAGCTACGGCTTCCTGGATGAGTTCCTCGGTATCGGACTCCGTTCGATCGAAGACATTGAGGATATGGTCGAAAGCGAAGGTCTGACCAAGGACGCTTGCCTCGTCGAGAAGTGTCTGTGCCTCGCTACTTAGACGGCCAATTCGCTCGCCGATAGCGTCCCGGACGCTCCCTGGTATGACGATCTGGTTGTCTCGATACTCCCACCGTTCGTTGTGACCAAGGAGATCGCCGCGCTCCGCCACAGCTCGTAGGATCTCGACCGTGAAAAATGGATTACCCGCGGCGCTGGCGTAGATCAGGTCCGCCAATTCTGCGAAGACGTCTGAATTGTGCATGGTGAGGCGGATCAGCTCCGCCGACGCCTCCGGCCGCAGGCGCCGAACGGGCAGCTGGTCGACCAGCTGCTCTCGGTAGAGGTCGCGCAGGGCTTTGCTCAACCGAGGGGACCGCCGGACATCGGCATCGCGACACGTGGCAAGGATGAGCACCCGACTGCTTCTCGTGTTTCGAGCCAAGTGCTGAACCAGATCCAGGCTGGCCTCATCGGCCCAGTGCAAATCGTCGATGACGATGGCTATGGGACAGGTGGCTCGGCGTATTTATGAATCCGCCGACTGCCCGTAGGAGCCGGTCGCGTTCGTCCGCCGCTTCCGCTTTCGGTGGAAGTGGCAGCCGTGCTCGGGTAGTAAGTGAGCCAGGTAAGGCCACTGACTACCAACGTCGTCGCGGGTCCTGAAGGAACACATCCGGTACAGGTTCTCCAACGCCTCCAGAAACGGGTGGTAGGCCGTCGATTGTCGGGATTCGTAGCAACGCCCCCCAGCGATCAGGAAACCGGTTTCCCGCAAAACGAGAGTGCTTCCTGGGCCAGCCGTGTCTTCCCGACTCCGGGTTCCCCCAGCAACACGACCAGCCGACCTGCGCCTGCTTTAACATCCGCCGCCACCGTCGCGAGCGCTCGGAAACTCGCCCTTCTCGGCCCACAATCGGGCCTGGATGGGAGGGCGCCGACGCAACCCTCCTACCGCTCGCGGTTGGCGTGCACCAACCGGATATCTGGCTTCGTGGCTCTGGCTCTGTGGTAACACGCGGGGCCGCATACTCGAACTCCACTCGCTGATCTGGCGAGAGTCCTAAGGCCTCACCCAGCAACTGCATTGTTTCCTTATGTGGGTACCTTCGCTCCCCTTGCTCGAGCGCGCGAATGCCGCGAGCGCTCAAGCCGGCTCGCTCCCCCAGCTCCTGCTGCGTCAGGCCACGTTCCCGTCGATACCGACGGAGCTGTTCGGCGAAGAGTGTCACCTGTGTGCTTGACATAGCCTGCCTCAGTCCAGCGAGGCGCGAGAGCACGCATTAATCAACTCGAGGCCACACCGAGCGTCACGCCATAGTAGGTTGTGCCGCTCCTTGTGCCCCTGGTTGTGCCGCTTGAGCCTCGACAAATCATCTACATGGGATCAAACTGGACGAAACTGTAAGGAGAAGGCGGTCTTTCACACAAATCCGCAAAATACAGTGCCGCAGGCATATGGATCACGACTCCCTCTCGTGCCACCCCAGGATCGGCTTCGCAAACTGGACGATACCAAACTGTCGAAGACTCTAGGCGGTCTTTGGATTCCAAGTGGCCTCATTACAGTAGCCTCGCTTATTTTAACCGTGCGTGCCACAGCGCGTTATCTCGAAGACCACGCTCGAATTCGCGTGACGAGGATGGGACCGGTTTAGCTTGCTTGAGGTAACGCACCGATGCTGCCGATCTATCTTGCTGCACTAGTCAGGTCCGAGTAAGGTCCAAATTGACGGAGGAGCCAAGTGAACATGTCAACCGACGAATCGATCGAAGAAATGCGCCTACGGATTCGCGAGTTGTCTACCCGCGTGGAGATCCAAGAGACCCAGGTGGCATCCTTGCGGAGCCAGCTCAGGCCGGGAGAGGCCAAACCCTCTCAGGCTGAACCGACGTCGCTCAAAGCGAGGGTGAGTCGTGCCGGATTGCTTAGATGGCGGGCTTTGGCGCCGCGGCCGCGACCGCTGCGGGCTTCGACTTGACGGCCCGAGGCAAGCTAGCATTCGCGTCTGATGGCGACGCTGTCTCCGCTGGAAAGGAAACCAAGGCTGAGCATGGCACCACGGTGACGTACGACGGCAAATCGGGCTTTACCGGAGCCGTGCTCCTTGGAAGTGATAGTACCTACGGAAACGGCGACTTCAGCTTCCCCGCAGGCGTGGCCGGGATTGCCGGTGGTGGTGCCACTGCGGGAACCGGTGGGTCGCTCAACGGCGTGTACGGATTCACGGATCGCGGCGTGGGGAATGGAGTCGTTGGAGTCAATAGCAACTCGTTGCCCGTGCGGGGAACGCAGTCCTTGGCGTGGCCTCCGCCACGAACTCATTCGGAGTTCGGGGAACCAATCCAGACGGCACCGGCATTTTCGGTGAATCGTCTAATCCGGCGAACGCCGCCGCTGGCGTTCACGGCCACCACTCGGACTTGACCGGCGGTATCGGTGTACATGGGTCGCAGGCCGGCGGCGGATGGGGCGGCCTATTCGTAAGCGTCCGTGGCATAGGCTGACGGAAGTGGGGACGCATTGGCTAAACGCCAACGGCAAGATAGCCGTGCAGGCGGTCGCATCCGCTGACCCAGATAGCATCGGCGTGGTCGCGCTCGGCACCTCCACGGGAGTCGAGGCGACCGGACAGAATATAGGCGTCGCTGCGACCGGTAGCGTCACGGGCGTGACCGCCACCGGGCTAGCTAAGTTTGGGGTCTCGCGCCTCGGGGCCGACGGCTGTTGTCGCCGAAGGCTCCAATATTCGGCGTCCACGGCATAACCAACAGCGCGGGCGCGCAAGCTTGGGGAGTCATAGGCGAGGCGTCCTCGACCAGTCCAAACGGCCTTTCCGCAGGCGTGTTTGGCCTGAACAACAGCACCACCGCGAATGGAATGGGCGTCTTCGGAAAGCATGCCGGCTCCGGTCAAGGCGGCCATTTCCTGAGCGCTGGCGGAGTCGGTGCCGCCTGCGATGGAGGCGCCGGGAGGGGCGCTACATTCAAAGGATCCTCGGCTGCGCTGAGGCTAGTGCCTTCATCCGCCGCACGCACCCCGCGTCCGGCCTTGCGGGGGATTTGTTCCTGGACTCTGCTCACCGATTGTGGTTTTGTCGACGAGGCGGGAGCCGCGCAACCTGGAAGCAGATCGGCTGAACTGCGACTGCTGTTCCAAAACCAGACCGTGACAACTCAGTGGTTAAACCGTGGGCTCGCTTCATGGCTATCGACGCTCGGAGGGGTGCCACGCTGTACTCGTGGATGCTTTCGACATCGACGGCAAGCGGCCAGACTCACGGGCCGGATCTCGAATTCAGCGACTCCGCTGACGTTTCCGCTCTGAGCCTTGTCCAGGCACGAGAGGGCCTCACCCAACGAATCACAGCCAAAGCATATAGGAGGTAGTACCGTGAAAGTCTTCCGGCGAGCGTTCCCTGTCGTGGCCATGGCAGCGTTAACCACCATCATCCTACCCGCCTCTGCAGCATCACATCCGTCCATCGCTACCGCAGCCGCTGCGACACAATCGTCCACAGCCACCGCCTCAGAAACTGCCGACACTGGGCGCGTCGCCTTCACAGTGAACGACAAAACCGTGCTGTCGGTTGGTATTCCACAGACCGGGCTAGGTATCGAAGTGCAATGGAGCAAGCATCAGTGCAGCTCCGGATTCGTCTCCCCACCCGAAGTATTTTCATGGGCCGGCGAAAAGTGCCCTCTTCGGCGCGACCTTTGTTGGTGCCTTGCAAGATCAAGGCGTCATCCGCAGTCAGGAACGCCAAGGTCGGCAAACACCTCGTGATAAATCTACCGGGCGGGATCGTCTGCTTTTTTGATAGGTCTTTCCCTACATCCACTGTAGGATCATTACTATCGAGACAGGACCCGCTAAAACTCCAGCCTAATGTCAGATCCATACGGCGGCTCTGAAGGCCATCTCTCGCTGTTCAAGTCGACCCTAAAGCAGGCTCTCGTAGTCAACACAAAGGGCCAGGTGATCTCGCGAATGAAGCTTCCGGCAGGGTGAACGGCGTCCACTATTACGCGAATGCACCAAGGACCACCACGACTACGATCAACTTCGACGACCTGGCGGCCGGGACGACGGTCAGCGCTCATACGACGCTCAGGGTGTCGACTTCGACAAAGGGATCATCGGGAATGGAGTCTACTGCTACCCAGTCATCAGACAGGTGTCGAACGCCGACGCCCGAGTCGGGCGATCAGGTCGCCGATACGTCGTGCGCCAACGGCGAGTTTTCGGATTCGTCCATCGACGGCGCTCTGAAAAACAACGCTCAGCACGTGAGCGTCTACGCGGGATTCTCGGTGAGCCCCGGCGCTCCGGCGGCCAGCGAAAAGGTCACCCTCACCGGCTATGACGCCGGTGGCAACGTCGTTGGCTCCGACACCGAGGCCGTGCCGTCGGGGCAGGGCACGCACACCCTGCTTCAGATCTCGGCAACCTCCGCCCTCATTACGCGATTCACTATCGCCAGCGTCGACAGTCAGCCGAACGTGTACATCGATGACCTGGCCTTCGACGGTCAATGACGGTCACGTGTCGTTGTCACGAATGCTGCGGTTCACACTCGTCAAAAGATACCGGGTTACGTATCAGGGATGCTCCGCGATTGGACATCTCCTACTGCCGGTCCGCCCATCCGAATGAAGCAGCTATTTGACGTTCTGCCGATTAGCCATGAAAACCAAGGAAGGTTGAAATGATAGGGACACGGCTTGGGACAACTGCAGCTATCGTATTCATCGTGTCGCTTGTTACTGTGGGGGCACCGACAATGGAGTGCCGACCATGTCGAGCGCCTATGCTCGATCACAAGCCGGCACCTGGTCCGTCGTGCCCACGCCCGACCGTGGCACCGACGCCGGCTTGAACGCCACCGCAGCCATAAGCGCCACAGACGCATGGGCGGTGGGCAACGGGATCATCGACCATTCGAATGCATCGGCGTGGCGTCCGGTAGCTGGAGCTTCGATAAAGGCGGGGGTCACCTGGCAACTCGAGGCCGTCGCCGTGATACCCAACGCTGATCCCGCTCAACTTCTGGCGGTGGGATGGACGGGACAGTATGCAGCACCTGAGAACACCGCCAATTCGCATGCCCTCATCGAGCGGTGGAACGGCTCTCAGTGGGTTCGACTGAAAGCTGCGACGAACGCATCCAAGGGTGTGGAGCTGGATGGCATAACTGCCCTCTCCGGTCAGGATGCCTGGGCCGTGGGGATCAACGGCGTCATCGAGCACTGGAACGGAGTCAACTGGTCCCGGGTACGATCCGCGGGAAATTACCACGGTCTCGACGGGTGCGAGAATCTCGACGCCGTGTCCGCCGTCTCGCAAAAGGACGTCTACGCCGTGGGCTACGACACCGGCATACTGCCGTGGAGGCGACAGTGACGATCCCGACTATCCCTACGCCATTATCGAGCACTGGAACGGTACGTCGTGGAAGTATGTCAATTCTGGGGACATTGGCGATTTGGGATGGAACGGCGTCTTCAATGCGGTCGTCGGGTCTCGGCGGAAAACGTGTGGGCCGTGGGCTATAGCACCAACGATAACAGCATCAACACGGGGACGCTCCTCCAGCATTGGAACGGGGCTAGTTGGGATAACGTCGAAGTTGATGCTGTTCCTGACAAAAAGGCCAGCCTTTGGGGGTTGGCTCTGTCCTCGTCCGGCTCGCTGTCGGCGATCGGAGACGACGGCGGACGTTCGTTCGTAGAGGAGAACGACGGGTCCTCCTGGCATACCCGTGGCGACGTTCATCCTAAGGGGAAGGACACCCTGCTTGGGCTCACAGTATTCCGGGGACATCGAAGCTGTGGGCGGTCGGGAGATTCGTCGAAAGCCTGTCCACAGCTGCGGCTGAAGAGGTGTCGACCGCGCTCGTTCCGGACGCCGACAACTATCTGTCCACCATGGCGGGAGTGCCGGGAACCGATCAGCTTTGGGCCGCGGGTTATCGTGGTGGCGCGACGGCCGGCCTCTGCGCTCGTCCAAAGGTCGACCGGCAGCAAGTCGACCGGTTCTGCTTCGCCGCTGTCGGGGATCGCTCCTGATGCTATGCTGCCCTGTCGTCATCGAATGTCTGGGCCGCCGCAGGCGGCAGTGCAGATACGGCGCCTCGTTCGAGCACTGGAACGGGACACACTGGAAGCTTGTGCACGGCGCTTTAGTAAAGTCCGTCGGTGTCAACGGCATGTCGGCGGTCTCGCCGACGGACATCTGGTCGGTCCGTGGGGATGACGATTATAGCCAGCCATTCGTGGAGAGATGGAACAGGTCGTCCTGGAACAGGGTGTCGACTCCAGTACCCGCTTGGGCGCACGGCGTCTACTTTACGTCGGTGGATGCGATCAGCAGCGCAGATGTTTGGGCGGTTGGATACGGAGCACCCAAGAAGGGGAATAACTACGACGAGCCGGTGGTCGAGCGCTGGAACGGCAGCTCTGGAATATCATCACGACGCCGAAACTGTCCGGCGACGGCATTCTGAGGAGCGTCTCAGGCGCGGCCCAAGATGACGTGTGGGCTGTGGGAAGCCGTCCTCGCGTCACCAGTCGGAGCTACGGGTTGATCGAGCACTGGAACGGCAAGCACTGGAAGATCGTCAGCGGCCCAAATGCTGTTACGCAACTGAATGGCGTTGATGCCATCTCCAAGGATGACGTCTGGGCTGTGGGCGTTTCCAGCTCGATTCCGCAGTATGACAGCGATTCCGGGCTCACATTCAGTCGAACCCGGCCCTCCCGGAATCATGGTCCACTGGGACAGCAAGCAGTGGTCGAAACTTCCCAGTCCAAGCCCTGAGGCGGGGTCCAGCTTCCAGGCGCTGGGCACAGCCGGCTCGCGGTATGGCGTCGGCCGCTACCAGCACCTCTGACCGCGACTGGCCGAAGACGGTGACCGGGCACGCGAAGGACGGCTTAATTCTCGGCCCACCGGCGTACGGCCAGCCAGAGATTCCGCGGGTCTGTAGCACGCCAGGCGCGTGCGTGGCCGCCCTAGCTGCAGCCCCACCGGACCTGGTACGGCTTGAAACTCATCCAACGCTACCGCCAATAGCCCCGGCACTTACCCGATTCTGAGCAGCACGTCCCACAAGAAAGGACTATCTGACAAAACGGCCAAAGCACGACGCGAAAAGTTGACTTTCTCACATCGCTTCGAGTGTTCGAACTCCAACCCGAATCGAAGAGGGGCAAAGCCGCTACAAGGCCGACAGTTAGTGACCCGTAGCCGCGCGAACCGTGTGTCTGGCCGACCGCGGCTCATCTCCGTGGCCTCCTCCGCAGCCAGGCAGGCCGGGGCCATGTGGCCGCCGTGTCCGGAGTGAACTGCTTACCTGCGCACGTTTCATTGCCTGCAAATCGCACTAAGTGTGGCCGGGATGCCCACTGCACTCCCCGAGATTCCCGTTGCGAGGATCTGTCTAAACGTGGGGCGAGCTGCCTCGGCGGTCCCCAGTTCGCAAAGCCAGTTGTCACGTGGTCTTGGGGCTCAAGCCTCTGGACCGGCGGGTTCCGGTGCTGGCCTCAGCGGGAGGCTTGAATGCGCTCCGCTACAAGCTGGACCGTCCGCTTGGACTCGTTGCTGGTCACGTAGAAGTCCAGGTGCCTGGCTGCGATTCCGAACCGCGCCTGCCATGGCCAGGGGCGCCCTGATGAGTCATATTGCTCACGGCTGATCTGAATTGCCGGGGGATATGTCTGGCTGCTACGTACCGGCAACTCGGTCACGTCGACGAATCGTCGTCGGACCAGCCACGGCGTAGCGAACGCGCCACCACGCACTCGCCCGAAAACGTAGTCGATGGTCACAAGTCTTGGAGGTTCGGTATGCATCTGAGACCAGTACACCGCGACCCACGTGAGCCGGAGACCGGTCGGAGTCTCCACCGCCCGGATTGGACTCAGCAGATCCGCGCCGGTAGCGCTGCGAAAGGCCCTGGTGACCGCGTGCACCCGGCGCGCGTGGTAACAATCATAAAAGCCTTCCGTCGGCATGATGTAGGGGCAGCCGGCCGGCATATGGAGGAGACCGAAGCCGGGCGGCGGAGCAGCGCCCTTGACCCCCATTGTCGGGTTCACAAATAGCAGCGCTATGGCCACCACGCTCAGTGTCACGAGCGCCGACTTCGTCCGCGTTCTTCTTGCCATGAAATGCCTCCTGAGGCCTCGTGCGAATCTAAACGAAATTCCGGCCCCACCCATATTGGTACACGCTTCTGCCGGGCTGTGCCATGGTGCGTCACGCTATCTCCGGCTCGGACAATGATAGTAACGATCATCGGGCAAAAGCGTGACATCCTCTCCTATTGCCCTCTGTGCCCCCGTGGTCTGTCTGTATGACAGGACAGCTTTTTTGTCGGCGTAAGGTGTCGATACGAACCTGCTGCTGGCGTCGGTCGGGGAGTTCGAAGGCGCTGACGCCAATGGGGGACCGCAGCAGCGGCGGCTCCGGTGCCGATGTTGACCGTCAAGGCACGACTGAAGGCTTAAGACTACTCGGAAACGTGGGGGCGCCCGACGATGTGGGCTTGGACAGGTAGGGGCGACCTTTGGGACGCCCGGCGATGTTGGTGGTCGGATAATGTCGAGCGAAGCGACGTGCAGGGTCTGGAAACCGCCGGCTCTATTTTCGTACTTCGCGGTGTCGGCAACGACATGAATGTCTGACAAATGACACTGGCCCGTGGAGGAACGTCGAAACGTGGACATTCTCGCGACTCAGGTGGAAGAACTACGGGACAACCCCGATCCCACAGACGCTGCGCGCAGCTCAGGAACGATTGAGGAACGGTCCGCATAGTACCCTCTCCTCATGAGTCGAGCGAACGATCGTTGATCTGCAGCCGGGCTGCGACAAGCCCACTCTGCTACACGCGTGTTACGGTGCCGCGCGAAGCGGCTGCCCTCCTTTAACCCGAATCCCAAAAGAAGCCCGTGTCTGCTCGAACTTCCTACTGAGAGGATCACATGCCATCCGTAAGCGTCACTCGTTTCGTCAGCGTCGTAGCGGCCCTCTGTGCCCTCGGGTCGATCTCCTTCGGGACCACTGCTGCTGCGGCCTCCCCGGGTACCGCACCCCACCCAAGGCCCGTTAGCGGCTTTTCGTCGGTGCGCCATGAGACGCTGGCCGTCGTACGTAACGGCCAGGCTCGATTCCTGGCTCCGAAGCCAGCGCCGGCTCCTATGACTGTGAGCGTGGGACTGCCACTTCGTCACCAGGCTCAACTCAAGGCATTCATTGCCGCCGAGGATTCCCGCACCGTTCGTCCCCTGACACAACGCCAGTTCGATGCCCTGTATGGCGCGCCCGCAAGCCAGGTGAGCGCCGTCGAGACGTGGCTGCGGGCGCAAGGCCTTCACGTTGGATATCGCAGCGCCGACGGGCTGATGATCACTGCCGAGGGAACAACCGGCGAAGTGGAGCGAGCTTTCCGCACCACCGTCAACCAGTACCGTCTGGGCCAAAATCGCTTCTACGCCGCGACGCGAAACCCTCTGCTTCCGCGGGCGTTGGGCGTGCAGACCGTCCTTGGCCTCGAAGACTTCCACCGCGCAACCGTCGATGTCCACCACCCCGTTGCGCGCCGGCTCTCAATTCCCGCACCAGGTTATATCCGAAAGGGCGGATTCTGGCCCCGCGACTTCCGGGTCGCATACGACGTGGCCAACCACGGCTTCTACGGACAGGGTCAGAGCCTGGGATTCACGCTCTGGGGCGTTCCCGTTCCCAGCAGCGACTTCGCGTCGTTTCACACATCTAACCGGCGACCCGTTCATCGGCGCCTGCTCCACATGCTCGACGCCGGGCTACATTCAGTGGATTCCGGTCAACGGGGCCAGCACGGACAAAACTGCTCTGGGCGAGACGGCGCTGGATGTGGAGTACGGTCATGGCATGGCTCCTTACAGCCACATGCGCTACTACCTCGCGCACGACAATGGCGACAGCTCTCTCGCGGTAGCAATCGCCAAAGCGGCAAACGATAGTTCCTTGCACGTTGTCAGCAACAGCTGGGGCGGCCCCTTCGAGGGGGCCCACAGCAGCTTCGTGATCGCCACCACCAACGAGTTCGAGCACGCCGATGCCGTCGGCACTACGTTCTACTTCTCGAGCGGTGATAATGCCGTCTATTCCGGCTGTCCCGCTTCCAAGGGCGGTTCGGAGAAGGTGGTGCCCTGCACCGCCGTTCAGTATCCGGCTTCAAGTCCGTATGTTGTTTCGGTCGGCGGAACAAACATGGCGATGAACTCATCCCTTAGCGCCATGACGGTGGAAACCGGATGGAGCCTGGCGAACGACCTGTCGGGCTCAGGCGGGGGCTGCAATGCCCAGCTGCGCCGCCCGAGCTGGCAGAAAGGAGTGGCAGTGGCCTCGTGTGCCGGCAGGGCGGAACCCGACATTTCGGCTGACGGCGGACAGGATGGCGCCGCGAATGTCGTGGTGAACGGCCAGAGCACGCCGACGTGGGGCACCAGCCTTGCCGCTCCCTTGGTTGCCGGCATGGCCGTCGATACCAACACGTACCTAAAGGCGAGTCGAAAGCCGTTGATGGGCTGGGCCGCGCCCAAGATGTACAAGCTGGCCAATTCGGCGCGCTACCATACGTACTTCCATGACACCCTGTGCGGGTTCAACGGCTTTCCCGCCGGACCGGGTTGGGATCAGGTGACGGGATGGGGGAGCGAGGATTGGCTCCAGTACACGAAGGGATTCGCGGGGCAGTCCGTGCCGGGCCAGCCCGCCGACACCAGCCTCTGTCGCAATGTCAGCTCCGCCGGTCAGCTCGGCGTGTCCTTCTCCTCATGCACGCCGGCCGTTCTCTGCTGGCCTCAGCCCAACGACAGCGATCGCGCGGGACTGGTCAAACCCTCGTTTGTCGATAGCGGGAGCAGCAATTTCTTACGCAACCTGCACAACGTGAGCTACGCGTCTCAGGGATTCGTGACGGGTCTGGAGGAGACGGCCAATCTCGACGTCGACAACACGAACGCGCCTGCCATACTGTTGGCGTCCGTCGTCAAGAACAAAGGGGATGCTGTCGCCATGGTCAACGGCGTCGGCAAGTTTCTCAAGTCGGTTGGGGTCGCTCCGGCGGTGTGCTTCAACAGCACCCCGGATTGCATTCAGTTTCCGGTATTCAACTACAAGTTTTCCGACGGCAGCGAAGCCTCGGTGACATACTCGATATTCTCCGTCCAAAACGTCGTGTGGCGAAACGGCCGTGCTGGCCAACCCCAACAGCGCGAACGCGGCCCCGCTATCATTCGTGGATCAGCGGATCGGTCTGCTGTGGGCTGGTATCATCGCCACCGACTCGGCGACCAACACCCCGCTCACGGATACGCTCCTGAGCAAGGTCGAGGCGTCGCAGGCCCGGTTGCGCAGTGGGAGCCGGCAACTGCGTCACTCCACAGTGCCGTTGCACTCGGTCTATCGGGCCCATACATCTATAGAGGACGCGCTCCACGCAAAGCGGGTGCCATAGGCGGCGCGTTTCGCAGCACCGTCATTAGTGCCTACCCGATGCAGCCACTCCACCCCGCTCCGCGGAAAACCGCAGCCAGTCGTCTCCAGGATCCGTGGCGTAGTATTTTCGAGGTTGACCCAAGGAGCGTCGCGCTCCGAACCCATCTCCGGATCGACTACGTCGTGGTTGTTCGTTCTACGGCGTACAGCAGCCGGCGCGCCCGAAAGCTCGTCGTACGCGCCCTAATGGCTGCCGAAATGAGCAATCGAAAGGTGGCCAGGACTGCTCCGCCAACGTTGCTACCCACCCGATCGCGCTGTTGGAGGTCCCGTTTTCCGCGCATCAGCAAAGATGACACTGCTTACGGTACAGGGACCAGGAAGAGTACGAGCCCGACGAGGTCGAGAGCCAGTCCGAGCGAGCCGATGACGCCGCCGCTTAGCTTCTCGCTCCGCGCCCGAATGCATGCCCCTGAGAACACGGGTTATTAGGAAGGCAAGCTGGCGCCGGGCTCGCTAAGTGATTTGGACTGTTGCCACGTCGAACATCGTGTGGACGCGCTTATTGACCGTACCCGTCAGCGAAACCCCGGTACCCGGGCTCAAGTCGTCGAATGTCCCCGTCGAGCCGTCAGGCAATACGATCTGCGTGCCGGCGGTCAACGTTACCGTCCAGGACGCCTGTCCGTTGGGCCGGCTCACGACCAGGGTCTGGGTAGCGGGGTCGTTTGACTCGACGATCCCCGTGAGGTCTTTCGCGGCCGCCAGATTGACGTCCTGCCCGCTGCCCAGATCGTAATAGCCCGCCTGAGTCGGGTCCGGAATCAGGTTGAGCAGCAGCGAGTCCCCTACAGTCATGTTCCCAATCGCGGTTTTGCCGCCCGGGAACGTGACGCTCGCGTCCTTCCGGCGCGAAGACCGTCCCGGCGTTTCCGCCATGTATCTGTACGGCCAGCTGGTATTGCCCGTTCACCACTTCTGATTGCAACAATTGGGCTTACACGTTGATCGATTTCGTAGCTGGCGGGCAGGTCAAGGGCTTCACGACACGCGGCTGGGAGCGGGGCTTGCCTGAAGTTGAATGCCTTTTCCAGGCTCACCGCCTTCCTATCGTGCGAATTGAGCCTCGGCAGGTGGAAGACGTCCTCCTGAAACTTGAGAATCGAGCTGAAGTCGTACTTAGCATGAGAGATGAAATGGGGTCGGGCATAGGGCGAAATGATGATGGTCGGCACCCGCGGACCCAGCGAGACGTTGTTTTTCACCGGAGGGGCCACGTGATCGTAAAATCCGCCAAAGTCGTCCCACGTCAACACTATGGCCGTCGACTTCCAAAACTTGCTTCGCATGATCGCGTTGATATCCTGAGCAGTCGAGTCCTGACCCCGGCAGATGCTGGAGGGCGGATGGTCGCTGTCCGCCACATCCGTCGTCAGCCAGGTCAGCTTGGCCAGATGACCGCTCTGAACATCCGCGGGGAACTGCGTGGTGGGGACGTCGGCCTGCCGCCAGTACGGACTGTAACGGATGTGTCTGATGGCGTCGAACGATGCCCAGATATACCCGGACTTCAGGTATGGTGGCGCGTAGTACCTCCACGACACCTTGTGCTCGGTGGCCAGGTCGGCAATCGTCTGCGTGTTGAAGCAGGGCCTGACATATGAGATGGTGCCCGACGGAGAGCGAACGGGCACGACCGAGGACGGCTCCGCCATCACAGCCCCACGCATCAACCGTTTGCCCATGAGGGTTGTCTATTGTCCTGTTGCCCGTGGCCGCGATGAGCGCCAGGTGGTTGGGGAAGCTCGGCCCCATCATGGTCGAGAAGAAATGGTCGGCCAATGTAAACCTTTTTGCCCAGGCCCAGTACAGTGGAATTTCCGCCTTCGTGTAGGCCGAATCGGCATAGTCATGACCGAACTGAATCGCCCCGGACAGCTTATAGAATCGGTTCATCCGGCCGCGGTTAACGGCCTTATCTGCCGCGGGTCCGCTGTGAGCGATGTCGAAGCTCAGCGGATCCGGCGTGACTCCCAGCCGCACGCGCTTCGATCCGACCCGAGCGAATGAGGTGCCATCCGCGCCCGGAAAGCGAGCGAAGAGGTTGTCGAAGGAATGGTTCTCTTTGATAATCACCACAATATGCTTGATAGGACACGCCGTGTGACCTATGCATGGCGCGCTCCCTGCGGGTGCTCCCGCCCCATCACCGGAAGCATTCGCGAACCCTGAAAGCGGTGTCATCGGCCCCCCGATCAACACCACACCGAGCACGACCATGATGGCGGCCACCGCACCCGAACCTACGTAGCGGCGACCTGCCTTTGCTGATCCGTGCCGAGATGATCGTGGCTAGAAACAACAAGAAGAACGCGACGACGATGACCGCTATGACAATCGCTTGGACCACAGAACCCTCCCTCAGCGAGTTTTATTCTCGCATCGACGCGCACTGACCACAGTTCGCTGGGTCAAAGCGTACGGATAGTCCTCGACCGGGCACGAGTGGGAAAACCAGTGAACGTCAGCCAACAACTCGTTTCCGACCGCCAGACCGACTGGTCTCGAGTCCGTGAGCCTGATTCGGCCGGGAGCACATTCAAGGAAGGTCAAGCCAGATTCCGGCGACCAGGCAATCTCGACAGTAGAAAGCCGTACCAGGCCAGCGACTGAGGACATTGTCGTAGTCATTGTCGATTGTGTCATCCCGTCCATACTCCGCGGAGAACATCTCTTCCGAGCTAACCCAGCGCCCGCACGCGGTGCATGATTCGGCACCGCTCAGCGCGAGGCGCTCCTCTTTCGAGCGGGCCGGCTCCTGTTTGACACGCCAAGCTCTGAACAGATGGATAGGCGAATAACGGCGCAATTCACGGGTACCATCGCCCAAATAAATCGTCCGGACGTCAGTATCATGCTGATCAGTCAGCAGGTCAAAATGCCCAGTAACGACTTCAATCCTGCCGAGCCGAAAGCTAAACCTTTTCATGTACTATTCTCCTGCTCGACCATCTAGCCGCACCCGGCGGGGTAACCCGTCCCAACTGTGGCCTCCTCAGAACATTGCTATATAGCTTTCTGACATTGGCAAATGCTCAACGTATGCGCGTAGTCGCGCCGGGAAGGGCATCCCGTTGGGAGCTGCCCGCAGCTCCACGCCTGATTCGACTGGCAGCAGGCTCCTCTCCAAAGGCGACCGCACTCCCTGAGAAAAAAGAAGGACGGCATCGCGCGCACAGTCTCATCGCCACGGTTGCGCTCATGAACCCCTGAGGAATCTGAAATAGAACGCCCCGAATACGAGGACAATTCCGACGTTCGCTATCAGCCGCGCCCAAAAGTGGTTCCTGAAGAACAAAATGTCCACGCCGACGATGATGGCAACCATCGTGAGCACGTAGAGCACGTAGAGCGACAGCATGTTTTTGGGCCATGCCCCATCCTAGTCTGCGGCGCCCGGTATCACCCCAAGGGGAGCTCGGGGAGTCGGACGCCTTGCAATGGTGCATGATCGAGGGCTGCTGCTGCATCTGATTGAGGGTTTTCACCTAGTGGAAGGGGCAGCTGAGACAAAGGGCTTTGCCTCCGCCAGCCGCGGTCCACGCGGGTCATGTGCTAGGAGACTGGTGTTATGTGAGGGGACTCTCGTGTCGGTGAGAGTCAGGCCGAGCTCAGGAAGGAGATGTGGGCCTTGAACTTACTGACGCCAAGGGGATCGGCGGTCGGTGGCGCTTGAAAGGCTTGTGAACCGTGACTGCGGCGGTACCGAAGCGAGCGTGATCAGTCGTGGGCTTCTGGCCTAACCCAGCCTGCGGGTGTCCAACCGAGGCCGAGCGTGGCAAGTCGCGCCAGATTTACCGAGCCGGCGAGCAGGGCGAAGTCAGCGGCGACCTTTTGCCTGCCGCGAACCCGTGCCCGCCGACCACCGTGCTTACGCCGCATGAGGTGAGCGATCTTGCGCTCAACTTTAGGCCGAGTGGCGCGATAATCGGCAATCCAGGCCGGATCGGCTTGGGTCTCGCGGGCCTGCGCCAAGGCTTCCTCGTGCAGGCCGACGCTAACCGTGCGTCCAGATCGAGATTGGGTGCACTGCCCTCGTAGGGGGCATGGTGCACAGTAACTGCCAAAGTGGGCAGTCCCACCCCCTCCAGCCGCGGACCTGATCGTGGCTGAGACGCCCGCCGGACAGGTGATGGTTTGCTCACGGAGATCGATGGCAAAGCAGGTTTTGGCGAAGCGACCATGTGGGGCAGTCGGTAAACGAGTCTTACATCGCGACTCGATCTTTGCGTTAGCCAAGACCTCATGCATCCTGCCCGTTCCATATGAGTTGTCGCCGTAGAGGCGCGGTCGATCCGAGCTTGCTGCGTCTGCGGTGTCGACAACCGCTTCTCCGGTTGGAGGATTGGGCTCTGTTGCCGGCTCCTCCAGGTCATCCTTCTCCTCCCGGATGTCAGCCTCATCGCTCAGGAGGTCACCGATCAACTCCTCGGCTACGCGATCGTCACCGGTGTTGCCCGGGGTCACAGCGGTCGCCGTGATGATCTCTGAGTCCGGGTCCACAGCCGTGTGCCCCTTGTACCCGTCGAACCCTCGGGCTGAGGTCTTATGGCCATGCCGAGCCTCGGGATCTACCGTAGAAATCACGCGGTCTTTGGCCACTCGCCTGGCGATGCGGAATACACCGTCCTGGTCTTCTTCCAGGTCCTGACCCAGCACCGTCGCCAATAACGCCGCCGCCTGCGCAACGGGGCCATCAAGCGACAGACCTTCCAGCAGGTGTAGGCATCGGTACCCATCCCTGGCTCGGCTATCGATCAGCGCTTCCCGCGCTGCACGGTCGTCCCAATCGATGTGCGGCTTGTCCGCGGTCGCATAGTCATCCCCGGAGCGAAGCACCGCGCGCAGTTCAATCCCCAAGTCCGCCCAGGCTACCTGCAATAGGCCGCGGATGGCGTTGCGGATGAGCGTGACCGTATCCATAGTTGCCACCGCGTCATACAAGGCCGTTGAGTCAAGCACTCGCTTTCGCCCAACCAGCCCCGCTTGCTTGGCGGCATCACGCGCTACTTCAAAGACCCGGTTCGGCTGCTCCGATAGGCGCAGCCGCTCCCGCATGTCCACCAGGACGGTATGAACGAAGCTCGGCCACCCGGCCCCATCGAACCGCCCCACGCCGCAGGCATAGCGCCAGCGAGCGTCGAACATATACCGCTCAACTGCCTCTCTGTCTGAGAGCCCCTCCAGCCGCTGCAGCACCATGACAGTGGCAACCACGGACGGCGGAACCGAACGCCGCCCTCGCTCCTGGAACAGGTCAGCGAACGCGGAGTCAGGGAAGAGTCGATCACGTTCCCGATGCAGGAACGCAAAGATCGAGTTTGCCGGAAGGCGCTCCTCACAAAATCGGTTGAGGTCATCAAACAGGTCGCCTTGTTGGTCGGCCCGGCCTAGCACGCAGCCCCCATCAGCCGCCCGAGGAGCGGCTTACCCCATTGTCACCCCCACGGTGGGCGCGCGGGAGAAACGACTGAGAGCCTTCCGGGCGACCGGCGGACCCAGAGGTGGCCTGTCGCACATTCTCGTTCGCTGACCGCGGTCCAATTGGCCGCTTACCGGCTGGGAGGATTCACAATGACTCATCTCTTCGGCCACACGCGCGACCTCCCAGGAGAGCCTGTCTGTCGCAAACGCAGAACGCGGCGCCTCCGGTTTGGCTTTGCCAGTCTCGGCATGGACACAGCGCCTATGTCGCGCCGGCTACCGACTCAGAACGGCCGGCCGCTCCATGTACCACATCTGAACCCCTAACGGCTCCTCGGTTCCCATCACCTCGAAGCCGTGCCGACGATAGAACTCCACGTTCCTGGCTGTGTCGGTCTCCAGGTACGCGGGCTCACTGGCCGCATCGGCGACCCGCAGCGCTGCCTCCACCACCTTCCCTCCGATGCCCTGCCCCTGAAGGTCGGGCTCAACGCCCACCAGCTCGAGGTGCCAGTGGCGAACCGCAGGATCGTGGATGGTAGACGAGCGCGCCATGAGCCCGGCGCGGTGGAGAGCAGGTACCCCAAGAGGGAGCAATCCGAGGATCTCGCGCAACGACATCCCCGACTCGATAGTCAATCCCCTGCCGGCGATGTTGATCCGAAATTGCCGTGCTCGTGCCCCGCTGAAGAAGCAGGTCTGGGGAGGGGACATGGCGACAGCGCCGACGACGACGCCTGCCAGGCGTGCGACCAGGGGCGGCTCCGTCTGGCCCGACAGGAACATCCGGCAGAGGATCCGCGTCGACCGGAGGCGACGTTCCGGTTTGCGACCGAACATGCCGATGAAACTCGGGTTGTCCCGCAGGGCGCGCGCCAGCACGTCCACCACCGTCGGCAGCTCGTGCGGCTCCATCGGTCCGGTGGTCACCTGCCCTATTCGTCGTTCCGTCTCAGTCATCGGAAGCATCTCCTTTCGTTGGCGCAAAGAGTCGGAGCCCCTGATCGACCAGGTGCTCCCATACCGGGTCATCCTGGGAGTTGCGGACGACCAGGCCGATACCGTTCAGATAGGCAATGTACGAGGCGGCGACGACGTTCGGCACCCCAGGCGCAAGCTCTCCGGCCTCTATGCCCTCGGCGACCAGATCCGCGAGCCGTGAGACGACACGGTAGATGATGGCGGTGATCTCCGTGGGGAGGTCACCAAACCGCTCCGCCCGTGCTCTCGCCTCACCTACTACCTGGAGGTAGCTCCGCTCCGCCACCATGTCCCGCACTTGATCGTTCACCAGCTGACGAACACGCGCGAGCGCACTGCCGTCGCCGTCCATGACCTCCAGTGACCGGGCGGCAAACTCCTCGAGCGGTTCGAGGACGGAAGCCCGAAAGAGGGCTTCCTTAGAAGCGAAGTAGAGGAAGACGGTGCCGTGGCTGACACCGGCCGCGCGTGCGATGTCCGAAATGCCGGCATCGCCGAAGCCGCGCTCTGCGAAGAGGGAGATTGCTGCCTGTAGGATCGCATCGCGGCGCTCCCGACGCCCTTTCTCGGTCCGTGCCGCCCGGTGCTCCATGTCTGACGCCTCCTATGACTGATCAGTCAGTCATAGTGACAGTAAATCATATCCGGTCCGGATGTGTCAACAGAAGCAGCGGCGGCCTCCCGATAAAGGTATCCCCAGGATGTTGACTCGCCCACGGTCGACCGACGCCCGTCCAAGCAGCATCACCGGCCAGCGCCCCGCAGCGGCAACATACCCTCAGCGCGTCAAGGTTCTGCCCGCAGCCCGCAGCCCTCTGGCAGCCGGCCCGTACACCAGAATGAGAGCAGCGGCCACCGGAGGACGAGCAGGAGCGTACCCGCTGCTAAGCAGATTGAATTCGGTGTCCGAAGTGCCGATAAAACTGGCCAGAGCCATCGGCGCGGTCTGCAGGTCCGACATCGACATGACCTGGTAAGGCAGCGCGTACTCGCTCCAGCTGGAAACAAACACCCACAGGGACGCCGCGGCGGCCGCCGGCCACGCTCAACGGCACGAGGATGCGCAACAAATAACGGAGCCCCTTGCCCGCGTCGAGCTCGGCTGCCGCCAGGACATCCCGGGAAAGAGACTGCATGGCGAGCCACAGCAGGAGCACGACGAAGGGCAGCTCGCGACTGAATTCAGCGATCACCAGCCCCTGCACCGTGTCCAGAAGGTGCAGATCGGCAAGAAGATAGTACACCGGAATGATGAAGGTATCGCCGGGTTGCAGCAGAGTGAAGACCAGGATGATGAGGACTACGAAACGGGCACGAGCGGTGCCGGTCGAGAAGCGCCAGACCGAACGCAGCCGGGAAACCGAGCGCCAATGCCAGGACCACGACCATCAGTGCCAAAACCAAGCTCTCCCACATGCCGATTCCAATGCCGGAATTCCACGCCGCCGAGAATGGCGACAGCGTAGGATGGCTCAGCGCGACAGCCAGCGGCTGCAGCGCCACAGAGCGGCCCGTGGTGAATGCCGCGAGAGCATCCCACCACAGGGGGAGCAGCAGTGCTACAATCCCCACCAGCGCGAACATCCCCGCCAGCATGTGCGGACGCCCCACTCCAAAGTCGCTCTCTCCGACGAGGCTCTCGCCCCGCAACACCAGTGGCACGACCAGCAACGTCGCCAGAAAGACTATGCCCACAGAGACCACCGCCTCGGCGGCTGCCTGACCCACGTTCCCGGTTCCGCTGAAAGCCCGGGTGTACATGTCCAGCGGCAGCAGAAGGGTGGACGTCCCCGGCCCTCCGTTCAAATGGAGTGTCAGCAGTAGATCCTCGATCTGTTGACAATTGCACCGTCACTACGATGGCCAGTGCCGCGCTCCGAAGACAAGCGGGATGAGGATCCACCTCAGCGCCTGGCGGAAGCGTGCGCCCTCGGCTCGCGCCAGATCCCAGTATGCTCCGGTCTATGGTTCGAATCGAAGCCGAGAAAATCAGCACACTGAAACCCACGGTGCTCCAGGCCACGATGGCAAATACCGACCACAGAGCAATCGTAGGATCACCGAGCCAGCTCGGTACAGACAAAGGACTGACTCCTACCGCCTGTAGCGTTCCGTCAAGCGGGCCGTACAGTGGGTTATAGATGATGCTCCATGTCGCCGCAACGACTGTAGGTGGCAGCAGCAGTGGGATCAGATGCCACGGCGCGGCCTAGCGTCCCCAGGCGTCTTGCTGTGCGATTGAATGCCACGGACAGGACAAAGCCGATTCCGACCGGAATGGTCGCCGAAGCCGCGGCCCAGATCAGGGTGTTGTGTAAGGCTGCCTGGAAGGTCGAGTCGCCTATGAGTGAGGTCCAGGTCTCGAGCCCATCGAATCGGATCCTCGGAGTAGCCGTCCCAGTAGGTAAATGACAGCCCGAGAAGCTGAAGCAACGGCCACAACAGGAACAGGCAAATACAGAACAGCGCGGGAGACAGGAACGCCGCTGGCCGGACCCAGTCACGCATCCAGACTCGGGACCGATTCCCAGCCATCGGGCTGCCCACGGCCGGCGGCTACCCTGCCATAGAGCGGCTAACGCAGGGTGTCACGCTGGGGCGTGACTTGCAATCAGGCCAGTCCAGGGCGCGAGAGCCGGCGAAATATAAGTGCCGCCGGCTCTGGATCAACGGCTAAAACTCACCGTCGATGTCGGTGATGTGGTTATACTTTTTGCCGTACGAGTGGTAGGTCTCCTGCAGCGCATTCTGTACCGTCTTGGCGCTCTCCGTCTTGGAGAGGAGCAGGGCCAGGTTGGCCTCCATCGTGGCAGTGAGATGCGGGATTGGGGCGCCGTCCAGGTAGACCCCCTTGCTCGCGGCGCTAAAGGCTCTCAGATACTCCTGCTGGAATTGCGTCGGAGCGCGGCCCGCAGCCACGCGTGTCGTTGGAAGCGTGCCATGCGCCAGCGTGTACTTCGTGGCTTTCGAGCCGAGCATGAAGCTGATCCATTCTTCCGCTGCGGCCTTGTTGTGGGTAGCCTTGGGCACCACCCACCCTTCGTATCCGCTGTACGGCATCACGCCGGCCCCATGCCCTTTAAAGGAGGCGGGGAAGGCGAAGACTCCGATCGGAATGCCGGTTTGCTTCTTATCGGCCAGGATCTGAGCATCTTCGGTGGATGAGACCAGCTGGAACAGTGTGTGCCCCTGGAAGAAGGCATCGATGCCGCCCTGAGCGTCAAGCGATGCGAAGTCCGAGTTGAAATACTTTTTGCCGGCCCACGTGGCCAACTGCTGAGCTGCGTTACGAAACGCAGCCCCCTTGTAGCTGAACTTTGGGCTGAAGGCCAGGGACTGTTGTAAGAAGGAGGGACTCTGTCCAGCAGAATTCACCAGAGTTAAGTACCAGTCGTCAGCCAGCCAGAGGTCCTGGTTCCCCATCCCCAGCGCAACGTCCCCATGGCTCTTGGCCACTGAGGCATCGTGCGCAAACTCGGCAGCCGTTTTGGGCACTTTGAGGTGCAGCTTGCTCAGCAGCTTCGAGTTGTAGACCATCCCGACCACGGACATGTTGTTCGGCACTCCGTAGATCTGGACCTTGGAATTGACCTTCTGTTTCTTGAACTTTGCGAGCCACACGCCGAACGGCGCGTTCCATGAGTGCAAAAGCCCCGGGCGAGTCAACAACGCCCATTTATGCGCGGACGCGTAAGAGGTAAGGTTCGCCAGCTCGCCGTGCTTTACGTAGACGGGAATGGCCGGTTCACGCGGCGTTCCGTAAGCCAGATCGGGTCCGGTCTTCGAAGCCAGAGCATCTTGCATCTTGTCGTTAAAGCTGTCAAGATCGAACACTTTCATCTTGACGCTGACATTTGGGTGCGTAGCCTCGAACAAGGGGACAAGACCGGTGGCCCACTTGCTCTCCACGGGGTCGTCGGTCGAATACCAGATGTTAAGTGTGGATTTGGCGGCGGGCCTCGTCCCGGCAGACGTGATATGATGCGCGCTGACGCCGACCGCCCCTATTCCCAACACCGTGACGAGCCCGGCGGCAAGCACGTATCCCCATCGCCTACGCTTCATGACCTGCATGACGTTACTCTCCCATGTCCATGGTTTGTTACCTCGAAGCTGCGGGTCTCAAGGCGTTACAGTTCCAATACTACAAACTCAGCTTTAAGATGCGATGAGACCTGCCTGAAGTCATCCTGAAGTCCGTACGTGGAACAACTTCTTTTAGGTCCTCGACCTGGGCGGATACGGGCATCCCCGACCGAGGCATTAGACCGTCAACCACGGCCTCAACTCTCAAGCAAGCTCTAGATTAGCGAGCGAATGTCAGTTAGGCAAGTCCTAACAGTGACCTTTCATGGTAACCCGTCAGGCCGTCGCGGCTCTGCCTGCATGGTTTCACTGCGCGGGAGCGCCCGAGACAGCCCGGAACCAACCGGTACGTTCCGCGGGTGAGTCGCCCGGATTCGACCAGCGGATCGGACGGGCCAGTATTAGGACCGTCAGTCGTCAGGCACCGACAATCGTTCTGCCTCCCGGGAGCCTCGAGTGGCGAACCCGTATAGCAGACCCTACGGATAAGGCGCCGACCTATGTCAGCTGCACCGGCCGGCCTTCCTCGTTTTATCGAAAACCTCAGTGCTCGCTGTCGCCGCATCCGCCAGGGCCGTTGCGTCCTGCTGAAGAATCCCGAGCGCGAGGGGTTGAGCGGTGGACCGTCAGGTATGGCTCGTCGCCTTGACGATCCGGCCGCCCGGAGCCCCCGCCCTGGCTCAAAATGTTTTTTCCGAAATGGGGGCTTAGGGTGCCGAAGATTTGTAGAGAAATTGGTACTACGTGTGGTTGTTGGGCTCGGGTACGAGGGAGAGGCGGTGGTCGGATTCGGTCAGCATTCCGGTTTGGAGAAGCCTGGAGATGGTGGTGTGGGTCGTGGTCGTTCCCATGTCACATCTTTCCTTCACCACGAGGACCAGGTCGCTGCGCTTCAGGCCGGTGGGCGCCGCTTTGAGGGCCTGTCGTATTGCCAGCTCAGGGGCGTCGGTTTGTTCGCTTGGGCGCTGCCGGACCAAGCGTGTGCCCGACTTCCATGGCTCGAGCGAGAAGGCAAACCTCGAGTTCTCGAGGTCGGGGTCGCGGTCTTTCTCGCAGCTGGCGCTGCGGAGGGGGTGGACACCGCGCTGAATGTTCCAGAGGACGTCCAGGTCGGCGGAGAGCTCGCCGGCGCCGCGAACCGTTGCATCTTTGCTTACCGTTTTTGCCGGATGAGCGAGGAGAAGGAGGGCGGCGTTCGTCCTCTGGTTCAGAGCGTAGAGCGCTCGGGTGACCTGGGCGGCGGCAGCGTTGGAGTTCTCGTCGGGGAGGCCCATGACCTTGGCCAGCGTGTCCATGATGATCAGGACCGGCTCGATGGGGGACAGGAGGTCGGAGAGCCTGTCGGCGGCGTTCTCCCAGGATAGATTGAAGTCCTCGTGGGAGAACCAGTGGATGTCCATGTGGCGTAAGTGGGACCTGGCGGGTATACCGCGGCCGATCCTGAGCTGGTTGAAGCGGTTGATGGCGCGGCGGCTGCCGCCCTCTCCATCGAGGATGACGACCGGGCCGCGGGTAGCGGCGGGAGTGTCGCCGAGAAATTTGGAGCCGAAGGCAATGGACATCGCCATGTCGAGAGCCAGCCAGGACTTGCCCGACCCCCACTTGCCGACGAGCGCGGTGCGCTGGCGGGCGGGAAGGATACCCGGGACGAGCCAAGGACGCGGGTCGATGGTGTCGGAGCAGTGTTCGGACAGGCGTAGGTACGAGTTTTCCCGGTCGGGAGGGCGTTTGACGGTGGCGTCGGAGTATGCCCTAGCAACTGTTTGGGCAAGGTCGATCAGGTCCATAGATGGTTTGTAGAAGTGGTTCCAGTCTTGAATGGCGAGCTGAGCGTGCCAGACGGGATAGCCTCGTTTCACGCAGTCCAGGGCTGCGGCGTAGACCGCGTCCTGCCTGTTGCGGGGACCGGGAGCGGGCCAGGGGTGCGCGTTGAAGGAATGTGCGTCTTCGGGCTCGGCGGCCGGGCGGTACGACCGGCCGAACCAGGCCGCCAGCTGCGGAGACGGAGTACGAGAGGGAATGGTGGCGGCACGGTGAGTGGATTGGGTAGTCAATTAGTTCTCCTCTTTCCTTGGATGCTGGGGTTGAAGCGGTTGTGAGGTTATTGGGGCAGGGGTAGACGGATCACCATCGACGTCGGAAGCAGTGGGATTTTCCGAGCTGGTCGACAGTGCGGTCAGGCTATCGTGGGCGGCATGAAGGAGAACCGTCATGGCGTCGTCACGGCCCGCCTGCAATCCCTCGGCCTTGGCCTGAATGCGTAGGGCGGCCGAGAGGGTTTGCTGCCAGGCGCGAGCCTCGGCGTATTTTCGGGCGCGGAGGGCGCGGATCGTCATTGCGCGGGACAGTTTGATCTCGTCTCCTGCCGAGGAACCGTCCTTCGAGGCGTGGTAGTCGATACGGGTCTGATTCGTGAGGGCTTCGGCGTAGGGCGTGGCGGTGGATTCGGTTTCGTCGCCAGGTTCAGGGCCGGATTCTGCCGGCTGGTTCGGGGTCGCGGGATTCGGCATGTGGATACCTCCAGGGAGCGGTGGCTTTCGAGAGTGGGTGTTCCTCCTTCCGTTCCCAGTGTCGGACCGAATCCGAGAAAGTCCAGGCGTTTTGTGGGGAGTGCGTAGCGGCGCGCCTTGACTTTGGGGAAATCGTACTCAGACTCCTAATGGCGAGAGGAGCTCAATGCGAACCAGCTCGCCGTTCGAATCCAGGAGATGTGAGGAGCGCTTGGTGATATCCGGTCGTCGGCTGGGGAGTGTTGACGGGAGGTTGGGAGGGGGTGCGCCGCGGGTTGGCGCGGCCGAGGTATTCAAGTCGTTCGAGTCGTTCTCGCGGTACGCCGCGCCTCGGATGCTGCGGCCGTATCAGCTCGAGGCGGGGGAGGCGGTGGCGAGGTCGGCCTGCCGGCGGGACGGGAAGATCTTCGTGGTCATGATGAGCCGGCAGTCGGGGAAGAACGAGCTGGCGGCAGTGCTGCATGCCTACCTGCTGTATCTCTGGGCTGTTGAGGGTGGGGACATCATCGTCGCCGCTCCCTCGTTCAAGCCGCAGATCGTCAACTCGGAGCGGCGGCTGCACGAGGTGCTCGACATGCCCATGAGCCACGACAACTGGCAGCCGCACCGGGGATACTACCTGGAGCTGGGGAAAGCGAGGCTGTCGTTCTTCTCGGCGGATCGAGCGGCCAATGTGGTGGGAGCTACCGCGTCGATCCTGCTGTCGGTCGACGAGGCGCAGGATGTCGATCGGGACGTGTACCAACGGAAGTTCCGGCCGATGGCGTCGACCACCAACGCCACGACCGTGCTGTTCGGGACGGCGTGGGATGAGGACAACATCCTCGAGGAGCAGCGACGGGCGAACCGGGAGATCGAGAAGCGGACGGGGGAGCGGCTGAACTTCGAGGTGCCGTGGACGGTGCTGGCGGGGATGAACGCTTCCTATCGGCAGTTCGTGGAGGGGGAGATCAAGCGGTTGGGGATCGACCATCCGACGATCCGGACGCAGTACATGCTGGAGGCTGCCACCGGAGCGGGACGGCTGTTCTCGGAGGAGCTGCTGGAGCGGATGAAGGGGACGCACGGGCGGTTGGTCGGACCGGAGGAGGGGAAGCAGTACGTCGCCGGGGTCGATATTGCGGGACAGGTCTCCGAGGACGGGAAGATGGTGCTCAACCAGTGGGACGAGACCGTGGTGACGATCGCCGAGGTCGACCGGAGCAAGATGGCGGCCGGTGGGAGGAAGCTGCCTATCGTGCGGGTGGTGCAGCACTATCACTGGCGTGGGTTGACGCACGCTCATCAGTACGAGAAGATCCGGGATTTGCTCATGAGCCACTGGAAGGTTACCAGGGTGGCGATCGACGCCACCGGGATCGGCGCGGGACCGGCGTCGTTTCTCGTGATGGGTGGCGGGAACCGGGTCGACGGGGTGGTGTTCACGCAGCGATCGAAGTCGGATTTGGGGTTCGCGATGCTGGCGGCGGCTCAGACCGACCGGATCAGCCTGTACCAGAACCAGGGTGGGGAGGATTTGGGGGAGTGTGTGTCGCAGCTACAGCGCATTCGGTATGAATTGCGGGCGAACGAGGTGATGGCGTGGGGAGCGGGGGACGGAGGGCACGACGACTATGTGGCGAGTTTGGCGTTGTGCGTGAAGGCGGCGAACGAGACGCTGCCGCTGCCGGCTGGTGGGATCGTCCGTGCTTTGCCCGGTCCCGACGACGAGGGGTGGTGAGCGTGGCGGTGCATGATTTCGCCGAGCATCGCCAGTTTCAGCGCGATCCCGAAGCCCTCGACTTCTATCTCGCGATGCAGTTCGTCGTCGACAGGCTTGCTCCTCAGCTTCGGGAGGGGGAGCTGCGCGTGCTGCTGTTCATCGTCCGTCAGACGGCGGGCTGGGGGAAGGTACGAGATACCATCTCCATCGGTCAGCTCATGGACGGCATTGGGGACCGGGAAGGGACGGGGATGGGGAAGAGAGCGGTGATCCGTTCGTACACGTCTCTGGAAGCCAAGGGGCTGGTCCACATCATCCGGAGTCGCTGTCAAGGGAGGAAGCCTTCCGCTGACCTTCGAACTTACGCTGCCGATCGAGGAGAGGGGAAAACCCAGGGCCTCCGGCAAGATCGCCATGCAGACGCGGATGACGCCGCTCGAGGGGGAGCAAGTGGTGGAGTTGGTGGGGAGCCGGCGACGCCCGGCGCTGACCGTGGTCGATGGCGGGGGTGGGGATCCAGGGGCTCGTTCAAAGCCGAGGCTCGTATCCGAAAGACGGCCGGGTGGGGTTCCAAAGACTCCACATTCCGCGCTCAGGGGGGTATCCCAAAGACGCCAGGGTGGTATCCCAAAGACACCAGGGTGGGGTCCTAAGGATACCGGAAGTGGTATCCCAAAGACACCCACAATACTAGAGACAACTCTAGAGAACAACACTAGAGAGACAACGACGACTACGGAGCTGTCGTCGTCGTCTTCTTCTGCAGGGGTGATTGTCGATAAAGAGGTCAGCGATCTTGTAGCCGAGGCGTATCAAGTCTTCGACGGGGCTCTCCCGGCTCCATCGACCATCCAACAGTGGGCGGTCGTTGCACAGAAATCTCGAGACGCTGCCGGAGAGGGGGTTGGAGAGGAGGGGTTTGCCGGCTACTGCCGGCTGGCGGCGAGGACGGCTGCGAGGTCGTGCACGGTGAAGAGCCCTGGCAGCCGGGTGAAGTACTTTCTGGGCACGCTGGACAGGATGCTGCACGAACGACCGCCTTTGGAGCGGCGAGCCTCGGAGGAGGCTGAGGACTACTTCGGTAGTGCCTATGCCTATCTCTATCGTTGACAGAAGCGGCGGCGAGCTGTCTTGGCAGAGCCGGGGGGTTTAGAACGCCGGTCGGGCCACCGTCACAGGCGGTTCACTTCCAAGTGTTTTCCAGACTGACGTGGATGTGGGGGACGTGCCAGCCGTTCCAGGCTAGGATAAGCAGCGAGCTCGAGGCCGCAGCCGCGAGCCACAGCACAAGAGCAGCGGCCAGAGCGAACTCTCCAAATGTAGGGGTACCGATAACCAACGCCAGGAGGAGGAACATGAGTGCAGCGCTCGCCTACCCACATTGCGAAGACCTCTCCTGACAAGTTCGCAGCGGCTCAAATAATCAATGAAGAGCCCGACGTCGAAATAGACACGCATCAACTAGATGACATGAGAGATGCGAACTGCTCAGGCGTCACAAACTGCGGCCGATCTCCCTCTATTAGCTCCTTGAGCGCGTTGTCGTAAGTAATCAGATAGTCGCAGTCGGTCGCACTGACTGCTACCAGGAAATCACTTGAATGGGCGATGTGATTGCGCAGTGATTTCGCTTGCCGCAGGAGTTCCTGGCTTCGCCCAACATCAAGAGGCAAAATCTCGAAGTCCAGCCGATGGCGCATCTTCTCAATAGTGACGGAGATTGTTGCATCTCTGGTAGCGTCATTACCTCTTGGAGCACCACTGGATCGACGGCAAACGGTAGCCTGTTGAGTAGACCACGTGCGCGTAGCAAGTTGCGCCGGGATGCGTTTGGGCCCACATGCTGACGTAGTAGTCGCCGAGTGGCACGACCGGCAGCGTGAAGTACACTTCGACTCCCCACGAGTGTGCTGTGGGCATGGCCTACGGTCGACGAGGTGCTTGGCGCCGATGCGGAGCACTTGCGCGTCGGGAGCCGTCAAGATATTCTCCGACGGGGCAATCACCACCCGAACCGCGGCGCTGCGCCGTCCCTACTAGGAGAGCCGCTCGGGCTGCCAGGTCGGTAAACCGGTATTGCTCGTCCCCATAGCGACGTAGAGCCTCGTCACGTGTGGCAGCTCGACGCTCCCTGTAGGCAATGAGATCTTCGATGCTGATACGCCGGTGCGTGCCGACCATCTCAAAAGGAATCTCGTTCTTTTCTCTAGGCTGGAAATCGGACGTAACCCCTCTTCGGTGAGGCAACCTACAGCCTGCACAGTCGGGCTGCTGCGCGAGGCGCTTCTGGCGACTCTGCCAACGAGGTGACCTACACAATTCGGACCCACCGGCTGCGGTCAATGCACCGTGCTGTCGCGTGAAAGCCGGTCGATGACCTACAGTGTAGACGTGACCATCGGACCGTCCGAGTTCGTCCACTGTCCCTTGTCGGAGGTTGCTCTTGTTGAGGAAAGCCGTGGCCGTCGTCCTGGGGCTCATCGTGGCAGTCGTGGCTGGTTTTCTCGTCTACGCCCACGTTTCTTACCCAATGACGTCCGCCGTCAACGTTCTCTCCGACCAGGTGTATGCCGAGCAGCACCCGCACGTGTCGTTGAGCGCGGAAACGATGGCATTTCTCCCCTACTGGCGCATGGACAACATACAGTACGCGCGTTACGACCTCCTGTCCGAGGTCAACTTTTTCAGTCTCTACGGTGGGAGCCGACGGCCATATCGTCCACGTCACGGGCAATCAAACCGATCCCGGGTGGCTCTGGTGGAATACGCAGCGAGTGAAAGATCTGATCGTAAAGAGTCAGATCGAGGGGGATCGCTTCGGGCTGACGCTCGCCATGCTCAACAATGCCGATATTAGCGCGTTTCTGAGCAGCCCGAAGGCGCAGCAGAATCTCATCTCCGATGCTCTCAGCCAGATCCGCTCACGAAATCTCAACGACATCACGCTCGACTTCGAGTACTCGGGTAATCCGCCGCCGGCGTATCGCACGGCATTCACCGCATTCGCCGACCGGTTTTCATCGAACGTGCGGCAACAGGTCCCGGGCGTAACCCTCACCTTGACCCTGGCGCCGCTGGCCGTCCGTGAAAGGGGCCTGTTCGACCTGCCAAGGCTAGTCCCGCTGTTCGATCGCTTCGTGGGCATGACGTACGACTACTACAACGCGAGCACAGCCTTCGCAGGCCCCGGCGCTCCAATGAACGGGTTCTCTGTCACAGAAGTTCTTCTTCGACGTCACCACCGCTTACCACGACTTTCGGACCGTCATCCCCCGCACCAAGATCCTCATGGGCGTCCCCTACTACGGCTGGGACTGGGCCGTCCACAGGGGAACCGCTCTCTTGAGCAGCACGTTACCGCCAGGCAATGCGAACAGCTACGCCGCGGTTCTCTCCTACGGACGAATGCGTGGATTCGGAGAGGTCAACGCACGTCACTGCCGGTGGGACAGGGACGCCGAGGAGCCGCTCTGTCGGTACGTCTCCAATGGGATCCAGCATGAGGTATGGTTCGAGAACAATCGGTCGATCGCCGTGAAGTACGGTTATGCCAAGGCCAACCGGTTAGCCGGAATCGCCATCTGGGTGCTCGGCTACGACAGCAAGTACCCAGACCTCTGGAACATCCTACGCAGGACATTCCAGAAGTGAGCACCCTTCGCGGCACAGGAAGCCTCGAGGGCGAGGACTAAGGGTGTTGAACGGCACGGCTAGCGCTTCACGAGGTTTCGGAGGAGAAACAGCACATTTGCCGGCCGCTCGGCGAGACGGCGCATGAAGAAGGGATACCGCTGACTTCCGTAGGTGGTGGCCACCAGCACCTCGAATCCACGACCCGCCAACGCTCCTGTAAGCCCGGCCGTCCGCCGTACAGCATCTGGAACTCGAACCTGTCACGCGGTACGTTCTTGGCCTTGGTAAAGGCTATGGCATGCTCGATGATTGCTTCGTCATACGTGGCGATCGCGGTGTAGCCGCCAGAGAGCAGGGATCGCTCCATCAGACCGACAAAGTTGGCGTCACGTCCGCTTTCTTGGAAATGCTACATCGTGAGGCTCAATATACGCTCCTGTTACGAGTCTGAGGTTGGGGTTCAGTGGTAGGAGGGATTCCAAGTCGTCACGGGTGCGGTACAGGTATGCCTGGAGCACCGCACCCACGTTGTCATGGCTCAGCTCGCGCATGCGTCGATACATGCGCAGGGTCATGTCGACATTCCGAGACTCTTCCATGTCGATTCTGACGAGAGTACCCGAGACCGGTGCTTGAGACAATAGGCGCTCGAGATTCGCCTGGGCAAGCTCCGGATCCACTCGAGGGCCGAGCAACGTCAGCTTCACCGCGATGTTCGCTCGCAGGCCCTCATCCGTCAACCGTTTGAGCAGCACGCCGTACTCATGGGCCGCGCGCATTGCTTCGTCGCGACTCGTGACCGCTTCGCCGAGAAAGGCCGAGTTGGCCTTCATGCCCCGGCGATTCAGCTCTCTGATCGCAGCCACACACTCATCGAGGTGCTCGCCCGTCACGAAGCGAGATCCACCGAGGCGCATGCCGTAGCGACTCACGACGCGTTCAATGACAGGGCTGCCGGCCGCGCCGGGTATTGCCTTCCGTGCCAGTCCGTTCGCCGCGACTGCCGATTGCACGAGTCTATTCGACTCAGCCAGATGATTCGCCGAATGCCGGCTCAGGCTATGTTTGCGCGCAGACGGGACTCTGCCGGAGCAGTGGCCAGCAGCATCGGCGCCACGGGAGAGAACTGGCCCGCGTATAGTCAGAATGCCGCCGTCCGTGCCTTTACGCCTGTGGGTACGCTTCGGCGCGAGGAACAATCTCGGAGGAGGCACGGAGCAAAGATGCCGTCCAGTCAATCACGCGATCTCTCATTAACGGCGATGTCGTCACGCTTGACGCATCCTCTCCACGGGCTGCCGGCATAGCTGTAGAGGACGGCAGGATCGTGGCCGTGGGGAGTACTGATGAGGTGCTGCAAAGAGCGAGACAGGGAGAAGAACGCGTCGAGCTGCATAACGTCGAATTCCGACGGGTTCATCGCCGGCTCCTCCGAGTCCGCGACGGCGACGTGCATGATTTGCGGCATCAAGATTATTCGGCCCTTCAGCTGCCCCGACTCGAGCGCCCCGCGATATGAAGCCGCCTCGGCGGCGGCTTTAAGATCGTGCCCGGTCATCGCGTCGATCGCGCTCGTGATTCCTTCCTCGGCGAGTCGAGCCATCGCCCGCACGATCGCGTCTCGGGCCTCGGTGTGCGAAGGAGGTGGAACGGCTCGGACGGCGAGCGGCATGGCAGTCTCCTCGGAACCCCCGTCGGCTGGCCGCGGGCATCATGCTCGATTTCGTCACCGTCCGGACTTGGAGTATTCGAGTCGATGCCCGCTCGCCGGAGCGCCACGCTGTTGCAGCTCACGACGTGCCCCGACGCATGGGATATCAGCACGGGTTGCACAGTGCCGACGGCATCCAGATCGTTCCGGCGGGGATGGCGTCGTTCGACGAGAAAGTCGTTGTTGTAACCGCGCCCTCTGATCCATGAACCCTCGGAGTCGCCGCCTGCTCGCCGGCTGAGTAGACGGACTGGGTCGTCTATAGAGGCGCAAACGGTCGTGTCCAGATCTACTTGTTCGAGTTGGAGCCCGTAGGGCAAGACGTGCATGTGGCAGTCGTTTAAACCCTGGAACCACAGTACAGCCTTTGGAAAAATTAGCAGCAGGGCGAGCGCGGTGCTCGTGTATAGCGGCTTGAACTTGGTCGTGTTTACCCCCTGGTCGTTATCGCGTGGTGGGCACATCGACCGTCGGCTGGGCTACCGATACCAGCGAACCCGCATTCCTGATATCGCCTTATCGTCCGTGGCGAGGGACTCTAGAGCGACGGCCCTCCGAGGAGGAGGCCGAGGACTGATTCTATGGTGCGTACGCCTATCTCGATCGTTGATTGGCGGTCGGAGCTATTTGCCCAGGCGAGGCGCGCCCGGCCTCTCGGAAGATGTAGGACCTCGAGACGCGTTTCGGCGAAAATACGTCTGGATTCCCTAATGACCCGGAGAGACAGTGCAGCTGTGGTACGACTCGCTCGGCACTACGTCGATCCGCGCCTCGTGGCGCTGTACGACATCGAGAACGCCTCGCGCGACGACACTGACTTCTACCTGTCGCTAGCGGACGAGCTGGAGGCGCACAGCGTTGTCGACCTGGGCTGCGGAACGGGGGTCCTGGCGCGGGAGCTGGCAGCCACCGGAGGCAGGTGGTTGGGGTTGATCCAGCACCCGCGATGCTGGCCGTTGCTCGCCAGGGACCCGGCGCCGACCGAGTGCAATGGGTCGACGGTGATGTGCACGAGCTGAGACGTCGCGACGTCGACCTGGTGGTTATGACGGGTAACGTTGCTCAGGTATTTCTGGAGGACGCGGAGTGGCTGTCCACTTTGTCGGCCCTTCACGCCGCTCTACGTCCGGGTGGTCATCTCGCTTTCGAGAGCCGCAATCCGCTCGATCGAGCCTGGGAGCGGTGGAATCCTGACACGACACACGAGCGGTTCGATTCCCCTAATGGGCCGATGGAGACCTGGCTGGAGGTGGTTGGTGTGAGTAATGGCCGAATCCGGCTCGAAGGTCACAACGTCTTCCTTTCCACCGGGGAGGTGCTGGTCGTCGAGGACGAACTACGTTTTCGTAGTTTCGAAGAGATTGCGGGCAGTCTTACCGAGACCCGGTTCACGATCGAGAACGTGTATGGAGACTGGCAGAAGGGGCCGTTCACCGAGACGAGTCATGCCATGATCTTCGTGGCCCGCCGGGACTAAGGGGGTTTCGAGCGAAAAAGGGTGTCGATGCCGAAAAGTGTCGGGATTACTTGGTGGTGTGTGGTGGCCGTGTAGGTGGCTTGGCGGAATGTGCGGCCGCGAGGAAGCAACCGGAGGTCCGCGCGCTTCTTTGGTTGGTCGGTGCCATTGGGCTGAGGAGCGAGCGTTCGTCGAATCGTCGCTCGATCGTCAAATTCCGTCGTTGGGAAGGCGACCGGCCTGACGCCGTGGGCTCCAGTCGACTTCGGGAGGCGGATAATAGACGGTGGTCACGTCAGTTAGCGAGCTGCGCGCAAAGGGAGCCGGCAACCCGTCCATTGCTGAGTTGCTAGCGAAGGGAGACTGGTACCTCATAGGGTCGCGGACGACTGGCTATGCTGATGATCTGAGTGACTGGGATACCGTGCTGTTCTGCGATGAGGGGGTGTGCGAGTCAGATGTCCTGACTGGCAGCATCGACGACGTGTTTGGTGTCGAGCACGCCTCGCCCACTGGGGGTCTGGACCTGACGTTCCATACTGCTTCTCGTCAGGTTGGCGCAGTTGACCTCGAGATAATGGGCCCATCGATCCGGGCAAAGCGCGAGCAGGCGACCCTCGCGGAATGGGCTTACCAGTTGCGGTACGCCGTGCCACTCAGCGAGAGTGCCGGAACTGGTCCACCGTATGTCGCCCATGTCGCGCGCAGCTTTGATCAGCGCAAGTCCGACCTTGCCATTGAGGCCTATGGTGAATTCCGGCGGACGCGAAACGAAGCGGTGTCGACTCTGCCGCGGCAGGACACCTTAGCTCAACAGTTGACTACGGCAGCCTGTCTTTCCAGTGCCGCTCGCTTTTGGGTACTGGCAGGAGGACACCCTCACCCGACGGCGAAGTGGCTCATGGCGGTCGTTCGAGACGATGCAGAAGCGACCGAACTCGTTAGGGCGATGGAGGTGGCCGGCGGTCTCGGCCATGGACCGGGGGACAGATTTGATGCACTGTTGGAAGTGTGGCGCCTCATAGATTCTCGCGCTCGCGATGCCGGCATGGACGGTAGGCTCCTGGCGGGGTCACCATTCTGACCCGTGAGGCTGTCGTGCGTCTGGGAGGTCGTGGATCACTATGGCTCAATCCAGACCATTGCTAACTGGACCCCTTTGGCGGTCAGATTAGACTGTGGGCTTGATAAGAGACTGATCTAATTACTGAAAGAGGGTAATGGGCAGCTTCGGGGTCTTGGGGTGACGCGTATCGGTTCCGGGATTCGGTTTCGTACGCCTTAACTTCGCGTGGTGAGCGTTTTCGCTGAGCTAGGTTTCGTCTATCTCACGGCGGTTCCGCTAAGGGGTGCCTGGCACGGGACGTGGGTCGAGCTCGAGGGCCATGGACGGGGAGCGAAGAGCAAGTGTGGAGACGACACCGGCGATCAGCATGACTATGGCTCCAGCCCCCCAGGTTATCCTCGGTCCGGCGGAGCTGCCGAGCCAGCCCCCGATAGCGGCTCCCATTATGGAGGCCACGGCATTTGTCGTTAGGAAGGTGCCGAAGACTCGACCTCTGAATTCGCTCCTGATTCCCGTTTGCACGAGTGTAGTTAAGCTCACCACAACGGCCAGGACCACGCATCCGCTGAGCGCGGCGTTGACGAGCATGACCTGCTGAAATGGCAAGAGGGCAACGAAGAGGTTCAGTGTGCCGAGTGCGAACAGTGAGGACGCCAGGAGCGTCGTGGACTTAAAGGTGCGACTCGCTTTCGAAATAAATACAGCGCCAGCGACGCCCCCAACTCCCTGGAGCGTCCGGCAGAGAGCAAAGAACTGAGCTGATCCGCCGAGGGTGTGCCGAACGAACGGCGCCAGGATGGTCGTGGCGATTCCGTTCGCGAGAAATGCAAGAAGCACAATCGCAAAGAACTGGCGGAGCCAGGAGTGGGTCTTGACGAAACGCAGTCCGTTGAGCCAGTCCTGCCATAACTGGTGGAGTGACGCCTCAGCGCGGCTCTTTAGTTGTAGAGCGTCCTCCAGGGGTACGTTGACAAGGGCGATCAAGGCGGCGGCAGCGACAAAGCTGGTCGCGTCAGCGACGGCCACGAGGGCGAGACCGCCTTGCTGGAGGAGCAAGCCACCCAGTGGCGAGCCTACCACGACACCTATCCAGCCGGCGACCGAGAAGGCGGCGTTGGCGGACGGCAGGTCGCGCTCGGCGACGACGTGAGGAATGGACGCACCGCCAAATGGGCCGGCAAAGTTACCCACCGCAGCGACGAAAAACCCCGAGACGTAGACGATCCACAGCGTAGAGCTTCCATGGACCGCAATGAGCGGCAGAAGGAAGAGAGCTTGTAGCGCGTCGCAGGCGACTATGGCTGATTTGCGGTGCCACCGGTCCGCGTAGACTCCTCCGAGGTTGCTAAAGACGAGGCGCGGCGCGGTTTCCGCGATTATCGCGGCGGCTGAGGCCAAGGCGGAGCCGGATGCGGCGTACACGTAGTACGGCAGCGCGGCGAGAAGGATAAAGTCTCCGATCCCCGACACTAGGGCAGCGGCCCAGAGGACCGCGTAGTTTCGTTGACTTATCACTGACAGCATGTTCCAAGCTATCAGCGCAATGGAGCCAGCTGGCCCCGTTTGGGGTGCCGACAGGACTGCTAGTTGATTTAACGTCTTTCTGCGTCGCGCCCTAAACGAGCGCGGACTTTTCGGGAATCGGCTCGCAACGCTTGGGTGGAACTTGTGAGCAAGAGGGAGCTGTGAGCACTGCGCTCCCTAGTGGTCGGGACCGGCCAGCGCTTTGCAGCGGTGGGAGGTCAAGAGCAACAGAATGGATTGTTTTCCGAGCGCCGGGCCGTGAGTAGAGCGGCAGCGCGCCGCCGTGTACGGGATTTGACCGGGCGCGGGTGGGATTGTGCGCTAGCCAGGATCGGGAGAGATACAGGGGGTGGGTGATGGCGTGCCAGGCGAGAGCACATGATAGCCGCCTTTTGCGGGAAGTGTGGGTAGAACTCGCCGGCTTCATATGCTGAAGCGGGAGCGGCCAGAGTGCCCTCAGCCTGGGTGACTACGTGATTTGCTGAGGGTCTCTGCCGGAGTGCCAAGAGTTGCCTCAGCGATGAGCAAGAAGTCAGCAACATCAAGGTAGTCGACGGCCACCCTGACGCGAGTTTACTTTGCCAAGCGCTCGAGGGTCGGCTGGTTGCGCTCAATGGAAGACTTGAGACGAGCTTGAAACGCCTTGTCGTTGCGGCGTCGTTCAATATGTTCGGCTATGGCCGTGCGTGCAGCCTCGGACACGGCACGCCGTCGGCCTCAGCCACAGCACGAAGCGCCTCCGCTTGTTCTAGCGACAGTCGGAGGGTCATGTTTTTGCCTTGCATCAACTCAGTCCTTAGTCTTACCCAGCGTAGCCGGATTCGATGTCAAGATCATGTACCGGTATGCGCGGTGCGGATCGTAATGTGCCCAAGCCTCCCTGGCCTGGCGGCTAGCCCTTCCGGAGTTCGGATTACTGCTACTGAGGTGACGACACGAGCTTATGACGAGCCGGGGCAGTCGCGTCAGGCGGCTCCGGGGTGTGGTCGGCCCATGACGGGGGATCGACGGTTTCGAATGGACGACCGTCCATGTCATGAACGGTCATTCGAGTGAGTGGCCAGATTGTTCGGGCTCGTCGGAAAAGTCCTTCCATCACTACCTGCCCATCGCGAATGTCGAGGGAAAAGCCAAGGGGCTGACCTTCTTGAAGGTCGAGAATATCGGCCGGAAAGCTGTCAGTAAACATGTGGCAAGTGTCGATGTAGATGTCTCCGTCATGGTGTGCGATAACGCCCCAACTGCCGCCTGCTCCCCACCATAGGAACTGACCATCCGAATATTTTGGTTCTGCTGGAGGGTTCGTAGACGCTAACGTGCCGTAGGGCCAGCGAAAGCCTGGACCTTTGCAGAGCTGACACTCCCAGCCCTCGAATGGAATCGCACCAATGTTGGAGGTGGGCTCAAGGAGGTGACTCCCATGAACCGGACATCGCGGCCAGGCGCGTCCCAGCACCTGGCGAATGACTGCGCCTTGCGCTTCGCTGAGGAGGGTACTTATGTCAAGATGGAGCCGTTCGCCCATTTGCTCGAGCTCGTCCTCTCTCGCCCATCCGGCCTCCGAACCTCCGGTCCATAGCCGCCACGATCTGAGAGTCTCTGTGCCGGGGCCGAGCAGTTTCACGACCATCTCTGTCTCGCCATCCTGCCTCCAAGTTAGGCGGCAGCCCGCCGGCAGGTCGCTATTGAACACATGCATCGATTTCTCGGCATATTCTGCGCTGACGTGTGTTGAACTCCGGGGCAGTGGTAGGTCGACACGAACGAGGGCCGATAAGCGCTTGCCGGAGCCGGTGGGACTGGGGCCGTACAGTCGGAGTGTCAGAGCTGTCGCTTCGGGGTGAGGGCCCGGCTCGAGGACCAACTCTCCACGCGTGGTTTGGCGATCGCTAATCTCCAAGGTATCGAATGCAATTCGGCACCTCGTGCCAAGGTCGTCCCGGGCCGTGAGCGACCATCCCGCCGGTCTCCAGTCGTCCAGACCCTTATCCCAGACACGGGGCGGATCGAGTTGGGGGTCGACCTCGTAGGCGACATTCATGAGGTCTTCGTCGGCGGCGAGCGCGCATAGATTCAGGACGCGCCCAGGGAGAACGGTTTCGAGCGACAGCGGGTGCTCTTGATCCCAGAAGATGTTGGGTATTTTGGTCATAGCTGAAGATCGTTTTCCAATCTTGGGAAGACGTGCGGGGTCGTTCGACCGGTTTGCGCCCCATTTTCTGTCCGATGGCGTGGTGGCAGCGGGTTTGTCCTGAGCCAGGGTACTGGAAGATCGGGACAGCACGCCGCTCGCTGGTGCGATCACCTTCATGCCGTTCATGAATGTTGCCTTTGTGTTCCAAGCCCACGTCGTTCCTTGGACCTCTGAGTGTCGCGTGCGTTTCTGGGCGGCCCCACCCGGGATTTTGTGACCGCCGACATCGCCGGGCGTCATGAGTGTCGCCTGCGTTTCTGGGCGGCCTCATCCGGGATTTTGCGACCGCCGACATCGCCGGGCGTCATGAATCGCAGCCCTAGGTTTTTCACCCGGGATTGCGGGCCGCCGACATCGCCGATCAGGTCTTCGATGGGGCTCTCCCGGCTCCATCGACCATCCAACAGTGGGCCGCGGTCGCACAGGAATCTCGAGACGCTGCAGGGAAAGGGATTGGGGAGGAGGCGTTTGCCGCCTATTGCTCGCCTTCCGCACACTGGGTCTTGGAGCCCCTCGTAAGGTCTGGCCGCCTCCAGAGGACTGAAGGCGTAGCAGAAACTCGACGATCTCCAGCCAATGCTGAAGCGC
>CAWIIC010000001.1:0-211445 GCA_963836045.1 uncultured Pseudomonadota bacterium | reverse complement strand
CTCCCCACTCGTCCTATTCTCCTGCCATTCGAATTGGATCATACCGTTGAAGACAGCGATTTCTGAGCTTGGGAGAGCGAGGTCAGACATGTTGGGCCAGCTTCCGCGAGAAGGGCTATCAAACGCAAAGCATCGTGGAACTTCCACGGATTACAGACCCCAGAGGCAATTTGACGTTCGTGGAGCAGCACCGTCAGATACCTTTTGAGATTCGACGCGTTTACTACCTTTATGATGTCCCTGGTGGCGAGAGCCGTGGGGGGCACGCTCACCGGAACCTCGAACAGCTGATCATTGCAGCTTCTGGAAGTTTCACCGTCGTTCTGGACGACAGCTTGCAGCGGACGAGCTTCTTCTCTGAACCGGTTGTATTACGGGCTTTACGTTCCGGAATCCTGGTGTGGCGGGGAGACCGAATATTTCTCGTCGGCATCTATGTGTTTGGTACTCGCGTCCGACTTTTACGAGGAGTGCGACTACTACCGTGACTACCCAGAGTTTCTCCAAGCCGTAAAAGGACAGGATTGACGGTTCCATTCCTCGATCTTCAGGCTGCGTACCTCGAGCTCAAAGAAGAAATCGATGAGGCGGTCGCGCGGGTCCTTGACAGTGGATGGCACCTGCTGGGCGGCGAATTGGAAGGATTCGAGCAGGAGTTCGCCGGAATTTCTCGGAGTGAAACACTGCATCGGCGTGGCGAACGGGCTCGACGCGCTGCGACTGTCTCTTGCGGCCATGGGTGTCGGGCGCGGAGACGAGGTCATCGTTCCCGCTAATACCTACATCGCCACGTGGCTCGCGGTCTCTGCGGTGGGGGCTATGCTCCGGTTCCGGTCAAGCCGGACCCATCGACGTACAACCTCAACCCAACGGGGATTGAAGCCGCTGTAAGTGAGAAGACTAAGGCTGTAATCCCCGTCCATCTTTATGGGCAGCCCGCGGACATGAATCCAATCAACACGATCGCACAACGGTACGGACTGGCCGTACTGGAGGACGCGGCCCAGGCACACGGGGCCCGCTACAAGAACAAGCGCGTAGGTGGACTAGGGCTCGCAGCGGGTTGGAGCTTCTACCCTGGGAAGAATCTGGGAGCCATGGGTGACGCCGGAGCGGTTACCACGAACGATGACGAGCTGGCCGAAAAGGTTCGGGTGCTGCGTAACTACGGCTCCCGGGTCAAGTACGTGAACGAAGTCAAAGGGTGCAACAGCAGGCTGGATGAGATACAGGCGGCAGTTTTGCGCGTCAGGCTCAAGCACGTCGACAGTTGGAACGACCGGCGGGCGGCGGTCGCCAAGGCCTACATTGCCGGCCTCAGAGATGTCCCAGTCACGCTTCCATGCGTTCCGACTTGGGCCGATCCCGCGTGGCACCTCTTCGTGGTCCGGAGCGACGTCCGTGACGAACTGCACGAATCGATGGCCCTATCGGGCATTTCTACGTTGATTCATTATCCGATACCACCGCACCTGCAGAACGCGTATTCGGATCTTGGCATGGAAAGGGGAGCTTTCCCCCATTTCCGGAATCCATCGCCGAGCAGGTCTTGAGCCTGCCAATTGGACCTCAGCTCACCGATGATGAGACTGCCCGAGTAACAGCCGCGGTTACAGAGGCAGTATCGTGAAGTCGGTCCTTCGGGCCACCGGCATCCTGAGGTGCAGGCTCAGCCGTAACGGTTGTGGCTGGTCGGCGGCGGCCCATTGTGGGCGATTCTCGTCGGCCCGGTCGGGATTGGCTACTTTGGCCTGCTGTCGAGCCTGCTGGGGCTGGCAACTCTGATCTCGGGGCTTGGGGTCAGCGCAGCAATAGTTCGATTCGGTGCCAAAGCTGTCACGGACGAGGATGCGGTAGAGATCGCTGCTCTTCGCAAAGCCGCCTGGCTGATTACGAATGTGTCCGGGGGATTTGCCTGCGCGGTGATGCTTTTGTTCCGTGCCCAGGTCGCGAGATCTTCCTTGGGAGCTCAGCACACGACAGCGACATTCCGATCGTCGCTGCCGCCCTCTTGATGGCCATGATCGCGGGCTTGCAAACCGGGATCCTCAACTCGGAGCATCGAGTGGGGGCCCTCGCGAAGTACGCGGTGTACACCGCTATCGCCGGCACCGCGATAGAGGTGGCAATCATGTAGCGCCTTAAGGTACTCCGGCATCCCCTTCGCCCTACTGGCCGGGGCCGCTGCGGGAGTCGCTATTTCCACCGCCCTCGTGCGAAAAGGAATCGCCACAACCCCAGTCCGGGCGTCCACGCGGCAGGCCTGGAATCGCGTGGGATCCATGCTTCGCTTCGGGCTGCCGTACACGGCGAGCATGCTGGTCGGGACGGGAGTAGTACTCGTGATGCCGGTCCTGGTGCTGCATGTCGTGGGATCGGCAAGCGTCGCTCTATCGAGCAGCGGCGACGATCGGCATTGCTTATCTGGGCTTCCTCCTCTCCGCCATGGCCCAGGACTATTTTCCTCGCGTATCCGCCGTTCGTGATCGGGATATCGATTTGGGGCGGATGATCAACGAACAGCACGATTACTCATGCTGCTGGCGATGCCGATCATCCTGTTTGCTCTGGCCCTGGCTCCGATCATCGTTCCGATACTTTACTCTCCGAAGTTCAGCCCCGCATCTTCAATTCTGGAGTGGCAGCTGGCGGGGGACGTGCTTCGACTGTCGAGCTGGACCATGGCCTTCGTCGTGCTGGCTCGAAATGGGGACAATTTTTTTTCATGACCGAGCTGATTGGGGGGACGGCGACCCTGGGAGCGAGCTGGATCGGCATGCTAAAGTGTGGCGTGGTTGGGACGGGGATCGGCTATCATCGGATATGTAGCGTATTTTCTCGTGGTGAGATGGGTAGTTCGTCGCGATTTCGGGTTCCGGTTAACTCCGACGAATCGCCTCATTCTGCTAGTGTCCCTAGCCAGCGTCGGCCTAGTGCGCCTGCTAGGACTCGCACATCTGACGGATTTACGATTTCCAGTGGCGGCGGGTTTAGCCCTGGGATTCGCTTTCTATGCTGGGATCTCCCTAGTGAGGGGATATGGCCAAAAAGGGGATGTAGCGTTTGTCGTTGCGTCGAGTTAACGTAAGTATGTTCCTGGGGCGAGATTATCACTCAAGGCAGGAGCCTTGGGCATGCCTCCGTTGAAGGAGTACGTCGTGCTTGATTCCGATGATCAGCCAAACGCGTCACTTCCAGGGGTATGTGTTGTCATTCCTACTTACCGTCACGCGCTAACAGTTGCGCAAACTCTCGAGAGTCTCTTCGCGCAAACCTATCCGCCCGCAGAGGTCATCGTAGTTAACGATGGCTCTCCCGACGATACTGATGCTTCCATCGCCCCGTACATGGACAGAATCACTTACATCAAGCAATCAAATAGTGGCATGTCAGCTGCCGCCAATCGTGGCTTCGGACTGTGTTCACAACCTCTTGTCATGTTCCTGGCATCCGACGACTGGCTCGCGCCGAAAGCGCTGGCTACTTTGATGAGAGCGTTAGTGGACAATCCGGATGCTGGTGTAGCGTACGGACAAGTGATCGTCGTCGATCGTGAGGGCAGACCACTGGGGGCGGATTTCACGGGCGTCGAGCGAAGAAAGATCGGTAGGCATGATGCGCTCCCGCTGCTCCTTCGGGGGAATTACCTGCCCGCCCCTGCCACGTTGTACCGGTCAGCGGCATTCAGAGAAGCTAGCCCTTTCTTGGACTTCCCGCACTGTCAGGATTGGGCAATGCTAATCTCAGTGGCACTGAAAGGCTGGTGCTTCGTGGGTTGCAACGACATAGTTGCTTCTTATAGGGAAAATCCCGTGCGGCTTTCGAATAAGTTGGCGATAGCCGAAGACAATCTCAGAATGTTCCGCCACATGTCGAAGTTAACCGACCTCAGCGAGGACCAGCGCAGACAACTTAGTATGCTGCGCTCTCGGTAGAACGCGGTATTGCGTGGGCCGAACTTGAGCAAGGGCAGCGTTCGGTCGCTCGCAAGGTGTTTGCCAGACACGTGCGACGGAGACATGAGACTGCTAAGTCTTTCGTAGGTCTGGTTCATTCGGTCCTACCGAGACGAAGCGTGGCCATATCCCAGGACACAAAGGTTCGCATTCTGAAGATGCGATCAAAGTGGTAACCCGAAACTCGACCAAAGGTCAAATGCGTGATCTGTCTATCCAGCCAGGGAGCGGCAAGCACAGGTATGGGTGACCCATCCCCATTGCAGAAAGCAACTCCCGCGGTCACGGTTTCTATTGTCAGTTTTAATCAATGTCAGTATCTCGATGCGTGTCTGGACGCTCTCCGCAAGCAATCGCTGCTTCCCTATGAGGTCATCGTCAGAGACAACGCATCAAGCGATGGCTCAATCGAGTGGCTTCGCGGTAACGCGCCTGACGTCACGATAATCGCCAACTCGAGAAACATTGGGTACGCTGCGGGACATAACTGCACGTTCCATCTCGCTCAAACAAGGTACGTACTGGCCCTGAATTGCGATGTCGCTCTGGCGCCGAACTTCCTCCAATCAATGGTGGACTCTTTGGAATCTGATGAATCGGCGGGCTCTGCATGTGGAAGGTTGCACCTTGGCGTTTATGGCGATTCGAGCCTGCTTGACTCAACAGGGCTATTTCCCGACCGCTTCCGGCGATTTCACGACCGGGACCACCGCAAGCGGGATCTCGGACAACGAGATCTACCGGAATACGTCTTTGGGCCTTCCGGATCCGCCGCAATGTTTCGGAGAGCCATGCTTGACGACATAGTGGCCGATGGGCAATTCTTCGACGAAGACTTCTTCGCTTATTTCGAGGATGCCGACCTGGCATGGCGAGCACAGCGCCGTGGATGGAGGTCTATCTTCGTGCCAGACGCTCGCGGCTGGCACGTGCACGACGACCTTAGCCGGGCGCGTCGTAATAGATCTGACCCTGACGCTCGGTTTCGTCAGATGCTCCTAATGCGCAATCGACATCTGTGCTTTCTGAAGAACGAGCCCTGGCGGGATCTGGCGCGAGCTGCGCCCCTGTTGGCGGCCTACGACGGAGCTCTTGAAATTTACCTCCTTTCACGGCGCTCTCGTCTGAGCCTGAATTGGCCCCTCTCGCTAGCGCGGCAGCTTCCGGCTGTCGGCCGGAAGCGCGCCCGAGAGTTTACTGGCGCACGCGTGGACGCTCGATTGAGCGATTGGTTTGACAGCGGCAGGGAGCACTTAGTCGCTTGATTGCGAGCCGCATCCTCACCTAGTCGTAGCGAGCGGTCTCATACTTCGTAGCTGATCAGCGTTTGTAAAAGGCGGAGCCGCGTTCTGAGGCTCCGCCTTCGGTATAGCCTCCAATGTATCCAGCAAAGGAGACCTACCATGACCGATTATGCGACGCTGCTCAAGGACCGTGTAACACTGAGCGTCCGGTGCATCGACCGGATCTTCATGCAAGGCTACGTGGAAAAGCTGCAGACGGGTGGTGGTGCAGCCGGTTACCTGCTCCGTCAACGCCAGCTTCCGTTCCCGTCCTCAGCGGCATACAAACACATCGCGGACAAGTACGCAGCCGACGTGCAGCGATGGGCAGCACGCAATGGCATCCCCGTCCACCACTTTGAGAAGGGAGAGAACAAAGAGCTCTATGCCCGACCGCTCATTGAAGCGGCCGCGCAGCAGGGTGGTGACGGCCGGGTGGTGCTGCTCGGCGTCGCTCAAGAGAAGGCCTCCGTCTGGCGTTCATGGCGCGACAAGAGCTATCGGGGACCCGGAAAGAGACCGCAGATGGCATGGGGCCGCCAAGCTGCCTTCATCAATCACTTCTACTTCTACTTGTGGGATCCGGACTGGGGACCTGCTTTTTGGAAGACCAATGCGTATGCGCCATTCCCCATTTGGATATATCTCAACGGACATGAGTGGGCCAAGCGGCAGCTCGAGAAGGCCGGCAAAGAGTACCAGGCCCTGGATAACGGATTCCGTTCCTGTGCTGACCCCGCCGCCTTGCAGCGCATCTGCAATCGCCTTGGCTCAGGCGCAGTGAGGAACTTCTTCTGGCGATGGTTCCACCGACTCCCCTCCCCTTTCCAGCCTCAAGACCTGAGGGCCGGCTATGTCTACAACCTGGCGTTCCGACAGTTCGAGGTCTCTGATACCCGAGTCTTCAATCGACCGCAGGCTGGGCGTGCCTTCTTTGAGTCGCTCATCCGGGATCACCTCGACATCGGACGTCCTCAACAGACCGTGCTCATCTTCAATCGCAAGCTCGTGCCGAACACCCCAGGTAAGTTCTCCACCAAGGTCATTACTCGTGGGGTCGATCCACAGATCAGCTGTACCTACAAGTCCTCCCGACTGAAGCAGTATCTCAAGGAGGGCAGAGCGTTGCGTACCGAAACCACCATCTGCAATACCCGTGACTTCGGGATAGGCCGGCTGGTCAACGCCGACAACTGGCGAGCCCTCAGGGCGGTTGGCGAGAACGCCAACCGGCGTCTCTGTGATGCCCAAGCGCAAGATGCGAAGCCGGCACCCGACGTGGTCACCGTGAACTCAGTGACCCGCCCATCCAAGACTGTCGATGGCCTTCATGCCCCCGCACTCTGCTTCGGGGACCCACGGGTAATGGCTCTACTCACCGCTCTTGTCACCTTTACCGCTGGACTGTCGGGCTTTCGCAGACCGCCAGTTGGTGGAGATCGTAGGCGCACTGTTGGAGCGACCCTATAACAGCTGCCACGCCAGCTACGACCTGCGCCGCTTACTCCGCAAGGGCTTGATCGTGCGCGTGCCACACTCCCACGCATACCACCTCACGCCCCTGGGCCGCGCTGTGGCAGTGCTGTTCCTCAAGGCTCACGGGCGCATCCTCGGCCCAGGACTCTCGTTGTTCGACCAAGCTCTCCCGCCTGAACTCACGAGAGCCAGTCCGGTCGCACTTGCATGGCGCCGACTCGACACGGTTCTCGACGACTTCATGGAGCATCAGATGATTGCAGCATAGTCTCGGGGGCCGGCGCAAATCTATCGCCCCTCGGGTAGGCGCCCCACCAGCCTCTACCCAGGCCCGGCGCCATCGGCAAAACTCGGTCTGATTGTGCACCAAAATTTCACCCTAGGGGCGCCTCGGGTCAGGAAGAGGTTCACAGTACTAATGGGCCATACGGACGGGGTGGAGTGCGCGGGCAAAGTGCGGACAGGAGGAGCTTCATGGCCGCACTTCGTGTATATCCGCCCGTCGTCCAAGAGGACCTCTTCGGCGATCGGCGCGTGGCGATCGTGGCCGAGAGACTTATCGACATGCGGGGCGGAGAGCGGGTGGTCACGGCCGTCGCGGACATGATTCCCCACGCTCAAATCTTCGCGACAGTCGTTGACGAGGAGCGGGCCCCCGGCTTCGGGGGGCGGAAGGTCCATACCTCCTTCGTGCAGAAGATGCCGGGCTCGAAGCGGTTTTTTCGGGCTTACCTGCCGCTTTATCCCATGGCCGTCGAGCAGCTTGACCTCAGCAGATATGACGTGGTTATCTCCCTGTCGAGCGCCTTTGCCCACGGCGCGCTGACCGACCCGTCGACGGTTCACGTCTGCTACTGCCACAGCCCGCTGCGATTCGCCTGGAGCTGGGCACACGACTATGCCCGGCGGTCCAATCCATTAACGCGGGCGGCCACCGGGCCGCTGCTCCACTACGTCCGTTCGTGGGACGTGGCGGCGTCGCACCGGGTTGACTCCTACGTGGCGAACTCGCGCAACGTGCAGCAGCGGCTCTGGAAATACTATCGCCGACAGAGCACCGTGGTGCATCCTCCGGTCGACACCGATCATTTCGTTCCCTCGAGTACCGTGGGCGACCACTTTCTCACCGTCAGCTCGCTCAGCGAGCACAAGCGGGTGGATATCGCCGTCGCCGCCTTCAGCCGCCTGGGACTACCGCTTTACGTCGTCGGCAGCGGACCCGGACGAAGCCCGGCTGAGGAAGCGGGCCGCCCCGAACGTAAAATTTCTGGGACGGGTCGACGAGTCAGAGCTGGCGCGGCTGTACGCTACCTGTAAAGCATTCGTGTTTCCCTCGGACGAGGACTTCGGCATCGCCCCCGTCGAAGCGCAGGCGTGCGGGCGACCGGTCATCGCCTATGGTGGCGGCGGGGCATTGGAGACGGTGCTGCCCGGCGTGACGGGTGAACTATTCGCGGACCAGAGCGCAGCGGCACTGGAAGAGGTCTTACAGGACTTCGATCCGGACTCATACCGGCCCACCGACATCCGGGAGAACGCGCTGCGATTCTCCACCGATCGTTTCAAGCAGGAGTTCGGGCGGCTGCTCGCCGACACGGTGGACGAGTACGACACTAACGCGAGCGCTGCATGGCCCAGGCCCCAGGCACTCTAAACACGCCGATCGCGGCCGTTCCGACCCGGGTAAACCGGGTATCGCTTCCGTTCCTCCGCATCCAGGAGCGACGGCTGCTTCTTTCCACGGCGGACGCCTGCATCGTCGCCGCGGTGATGACGATCGCGTACAACATCTGGCACGCGGACGTACACCCTGTAGGCAACAACATGGCGCAGATGCCGTGGGCGTGGGTCATTGGAGCGGCGTCCGTGTGGCTGTTCATCTCCTGGCTGGCGGGCAGCTACGAACTCGACAACGCCGACAGGATGAAGCCGGCCATCCGCACCACCCTCACGGTCTGGTTTTTCGCCGGCATCATCGCACTGGGATGCTACTGGGCCTTTCTGAAGACGTACCCGCGGCCGGCACTGGCTATAGCGCTGGTCGCGACTCCAGTGGCGATTCTCGTCTGGCGCGCGCTGTATGCGACAACACTCAAACGACCGGCGGGAGCGACCCGCATCCTGGTGGTCGGCGCGGCGAAGACGGTCTGCCGCGCTGACTGAGGCCACGCAGAACCGGCATGATTACTATCAGGTCGTCGGGTTCGCGAGCTCAGGCGATGACGGCGAGCACGCGGTTGGGCCAGCCGGCGCTGGAATATCGACAGACCAGCGAGCCGTCGCAGCCGTCGCACTGGGACCGACCGACCGCCTTGGCGACATTCTCCGTCAGTACGACATTCACCGCATCGTGGTGGCGCCGCGTCAGCCCATGACGCATCAGCTCGTCGCCTCGCTGAGCGAAGCCATCGAACGCGGGCTCGAAGTCGTCGATTTCAACACCGCCTACGAAGAGATGGCGGGTAAGGTAGCCGTCGACCATGTGGGAGACAGCTGGCTGGCCGCCCTTCCGACGCGACCGCAGACTTCTTCGGTCGAAGAGCTAGCGATGCGGCTGCTGGATATCGCCGGCGCGATTGCCGGGTTACTGTTCACAGCCGTCGCAACCGTGCCAATCGCCCTCGCCATCGTTCTCGAGAGCGGCTTTCCCGTCATCTACCGCCAAGAGCGATTGGGACGGGGCGGGAAGGTATTCACCGTGTTCAAGTTCCGGTCGATGCGAAGCGGACGCCGAGTCGACGGGAGCCGCGTGGGCGACGCGGAACGATTCGCGAGCGACCAGAGTTGGGCGATTCCTGCGCAGGACCCACCTCGACGAGCTGCCTCAGTTCTGGAACGTCCTCCGCGGAGACATGAGCCTGGTCGGACCGAGGCCAGAGCGGCCGGAGTTCACCGATTCGCTCGCGGATATCATTCCGTTCTACCGACTACGGCTGTCGGTGCGACCGGGCCTGACGGGCCTCAAGCAGATAAAAGTCGGATACGCGTCAACCCCCGAGGAGCACCTAGAGGTGCTGCGGCACGACCTCTATTTCATCAAACACCGGTCGGTGGCCCTGAATTTGGTTATTGTGGCCAGGACACTGGGCTCGGTGATTCGACGGGACGGACGTTAGGCGGGAGCCTACGCCTGTGGCCGTTGAACCCTCGACCAAAACGCGCATTCAGCCAACGTAAAGGGCGCCTCGCGCGGTGAATCAGGATTGCTGGAAGTCGGCGCACGGCAAATGGCAAGGATGGCAGGGCTGGGCGGGTGCTCCTCGACCGCTCCTCGAGCCCCAGCCGTCACGGCCACACCGTTACCGGGACACCAGGCTTAGTTCGTATAGGGAAAGGACCCGCTTCCATCTGCAAAGAACGTGGTTCCACGCCGGCCTCGGCATAGGCGGCAATACGGTCTTCGGCAGGCCATTCCACGCGACGCGCCTCCACTGAGATGGTCAGCCCAAGGTTTACGATCGCGTAGGCGGGTCGCGGGTCAGCATCATTCGAGCCGCTCACCGCGCCCACGCTCACCAGCACGCCATCGCCCACTTTGCGGTGATATTGCGTATGGATGTGACCATACACGACCAGTCGAGCGCCTGCTTCCCGAACCATACGCTGGGCGAGTTTGCGTTCGGCGTCAGGGAGCACCACGTCTTCGGTGCTCCACGGAGTCGCGTGGACCAGCAGCACCCGTCCGAATGGGTAGGGGCCAAGCTCGATGGACATGGGAAGCGACCGAAGATACTCGATCCGTTCGGGGCCAAGCCGGCTCACGGACCACCGCGCACGCTCCACCGCCGAATCCGGGAGAGCACCGTGCGCCGCTTCGCCTCCACGAAGGGCATCCGACGGCGCCATGCCATCCGCAATGTTGACGAGGAAATCGTCGGAGTTGCCGCGGACGGAGCGCCAACCACGTCTCCGGATCTCGTCGACGACCTCGGCCGGCTGCGGGCCACCCTGAGCCACGTCTCCACCAACGAGCACCTCATCAACGGGCTGACTGGCCTCCAGGTCCGCAATCACTTGCCTGAAGGCGACGCAGTCGCCATGCGGGTCAGAAACGAACGCTACCCTGGTTGGGCAGCGATTCCCGTCCGTCACGGTGAACCTCTTGTACATGTGAATTCTTCCTTAGCCTGCCATAACGGGCATTCGACATCTCGCCTCACCTTCTCGCACTGCCTACCGCGGCGCTTATCGTCGGTACCGTGTATAGCCGGCGATTCGATGCGAGCTCACCTGGGGTGGGAGCCGTACGAGCGTTGGAGATCAGGGCCGATGAGCGGTCAACCCGCTCCACTCCGCTGATCACATCAACTTCCGTCTGCCAATGAGGAGTTTTCCGTGGTGCCGGACCTCTCACATATTTGACAGGGACGGACCTTTGGAGTGTAGGCACGCAGACAAACATAATGAGGTATGGCGAACCAGACAACGGTGCAAACCATCGCTCGGTTCCTGGACGAGAACAGCCTCCAGTACGAGCTGTACCTGGAGGACGAGCGAATCATGCTGTGGATCGACGGTGTGCCGGTCATCGTGCGCTATCGATCGGAGGCCGCGGTGCTGCTCATCACGGTTCCGAACATCTTGCGGGCCCCGCAAGACGGACATGGGGCACCGGGGCCTGAAGCTCTCGACACGTTTCTTCGATACCTCATGGACATCAACTACAAGCTCATGGTGGGGCGCTTCGGCTGGGACCACCGGGACGGCGAGCTGATCTTCGAAATCGCCATTCTATGCACCGATGTTGACGTGACCCGCGATCAGTTTATGGCCAACCTGGTGCTCGCAGTCCAGACCGTGGAGAAACGATATCCCCATCTGCAACGTGCCTTGTGGGCCGGCCTTTCTCTAGAGCAATTGCTGAGTGCCGAGGAGGATCCGAAAGTGCCGCGGCTCCCCAGCACTGGACACGCGTAAAGAACGCTTGGCACGTTTCGTGCGAGTATGCACTGCGACCAAGAACACATCACGTTGGACCGGAGTTTGACGTATGATTTATTGGGTGCGGGTCCACGCGGGGCGAGTAGGTGATTCCGCTGTGGTGCGCTACTGCTCCAGAGCGTCGATTAATTTGCCGGGGGCATGACAAGTGGTGACGAAAGATCTCAGAATTGTCGGGGACGTCGAAATGCCGTTGATCGGGAAGTTCGTGCGTGATGTGCGAGAAGCTCGACATCTCAGTCAGGCAGAGCTCGCCAGGCGATGCGGACTATCGCGTGCCTACATCAATGCCTTGGAAAGCGGAAACGTCAAGGAGCCGTCTGGGCGAACTCTCAGCCTGCTGTCGCGGGCGCTCGAGATCGACATGATGGAGCTCCTGGAAGCGACCGGAACGTTGGAAGAGGGGCAAAACCGGCGGATGTCCGGGGAAGCCGAGCTGGCCTCTTACCTGCGGCGCGAGCGAAAGCTCTCGGAAACTTCGGTCCAGAGCGTTCTCCGTCTGATCGAGCTCTACGAGCTGGGAGACCAGCAAGGACGCTGAAGGCTTTGCCGTCGACGGAACGCTGCTAGACCTGAAACTCGCCGTTCTTCGAGAATAGATCTCCGTCCACGGTAACCTGGCCTCCTCCACGGAGGTCGGAAACCATGTCCCAGTGAAGGGCGGACTTGTTGACCCCGCCAGTCTCCGGGATTGACGCTCCAAGCGCCATGTGAAGAGTCCCGCCGATCTTCTCGTCGAAGAGGACGCTCCTGGTGAAGCGGGCTATGCCGGTATTCGTGCCAAAGGCGAACTCGCCGACGCGTTTCGCCCCTTCGTCGAGATCGAGCATTTCGTGCAGGAAGCTCTCGTTTGTTTCCGCCGAGGCATCGATCACGACGCCGCGCTCAAGTCTCAGGCGCACGCCCGAGACCTCTTTGCCGGAGTAGAAGCCTGGGTAAGTGAAGGCTATCTCGCCCTCGACCGACTCCTCGATCGGACCGGTGAAGACCTCTCCCCCTGGGAAATTCTTGTGACCGTCGTCATTGATCCACGTGCGGCCGGCGACGTTTAGACGGAGATCGGTTCCCGGCGCGGTCACATGCACCTCAGATCGCGGAGCCAGCCAGTCGACCAGCCGATCCTGGCGAACCCCCAACGCCTTCCAAGCGGCGATGGGGTCGGGCTCAGAGAGCAAGGCCGCACTGTATATGAAGTTCTCGTACTCGGTCAGGGACATCATGGCATCCTGAGCGGCAGCCTCCGTGGGATGCGCCGAGCCGGTCCAGACCAGGTTGCCCTCGGCGGAGCGGCGCATATATGTTTCGAGGATCGGACCGGTGGCCTGCTGCTCCAGTACCATCCGCTGCGGGTCGACGCTGGTCAGGGCCTGTGTGTTCGACGGCGCCCAGATCGCGATGTACGCATCCATCTCGTCGAATATCAGCTTTATCGACGGGGGCACGAACTGCAGCTGGCTGTCGGACCCATCGCGCAGAAGGATCTCCCTTGTCCGCGGTGAGTTAAAGAGCGTCGTCGGGTTGCCGCCGGCGGCGAGGACGGAGCGGAAACACTCGGTCATCAAGGGCTCGGCCAGGATCGGGCCGTTGATGACCACCCACTGCCCTTCCTTCACTCCGATCGAGTAGTTGACCAGGACATCGGCCATCTTGCGGACGCGGGGGTCAGTCATCGTTGCCTCGAAACGTCAGAGTTGGACGGCTGGGAGTCGGCGCTGCTTCACTATCGCACCCAGTGGCGTGGGCGAGGGTATGTTTCCGGAGATCATCGCATCCGGCAGCAGGGTTGCGGTGCGGCTCAGAAAGCGGGTGCGGCTTGTGAGCCAATTGATCGGGACAAGCTGAGCGGTGGCGCTGGGTTGTCGAGAGTGGTGTTGAACACTTTCAACGCACATACGATCACTAGAGGTGCCAGCAGCGATCTCAACTCCGAGGTGCATGTTTGTCTATAGGGTCACAGCCCTACTCTGCGTCGATACTGTATACTCCGACATGTCCTCGACAGAGCGGCGTGGGCCGCTCGTGCTGACTTTCTTCGCTTTTACCTGGCCGGTGGGTAACCGGAACCGGGTAGAGTAACCCCCTCGCCCTCAGTTCTGACCCTCCGGCAAAGGCGGTAGGGGCAGATACAAACGAGGAGCTGCGAGATGGAGTTACACGAAGAGAGTTACCGTGACCAGGCCGTCCGGCCGGTCATCATTGGGACCATGTCTGTGGGCACAGGGACACCCATCGTGATTGGCGGACCGTGCTCGGTGGAACACGACTACCCGGATCATGCCGATGCGGTGGCGGCCGCTGGAGTCCACGGTCTTCGCGCCGGCGTGTACAAACACAGGAGCGATCCGGCGAGTTTTCAAGGCCTGGGTCCGGACGCTATTCCCCTGCTACACGAAGCTCGGCGCCGCACGGGCTTGCCGTTGATTTCTGAAGTTCTCGACGGGGAGGACGCCGAGATTCTCGCAGACCATGTCGACGCCTATCAGGTCGGAGCTCGGAATATGCAAAACGTGCGGCTGCTCGAGTCGCTCGGAGAGATCGGCATGCCCGTCGTTTTGAAGCGCGGCATGTCGGCGACGATCGACGAGTGGGTCGCGGCGAGCGAATACATCAGGCGACGAGGCAACGACGATGTCGTGCTGTGCGAGCGAGGCATTCGAACATTTGAGCCACGCACACGGAACACACTCGACCTCAGCTCGGTCGTCGTGGTTCGCGAGCTGACCGACCTGCCGGTCATCGTCGACCCTAGCCACGCCGCGGGCCAGAGACGCTGGGTCCCGCAACTGGCTAGAGCCGCGCTCGCAGCCGGCGCCGATGGGTTGCTTATCGAAGTACACGTCAATCCTGAGCGGGCCTGGTCGGATGGCGACCAGGCCATAGACTTAGCGGAATGCCGCGCCATCGTGATCGAGGCGACAGCAGGCTCGACGGGCGACGACCTTCCCGCATCGATCGTACAAGGGCGGACCATGATCGACGGGATCGACGCTGAGGTCAGGCGACTGATCGCTCGACGTCTCGAGATATCAGGGCGTGTGCAGAACCTGCGGCTGGATGACGGCGGAAACAGGGTGGATCCTGACCGAGAAACCGAGATCATCAGGGCTTATCGGGCGGAGCTAGGCGCTGCCGGAGAGCTCTTAGGCTACCAACTGCTCAGTATGTGTCGCGGTGTTACTTGACGAGCGCGCGGAAGGTGGTTGCTGAATTGTTGTAGGTGGCAAAAGGCAGATCATGTTCGAATCGGCCTCCCATGTGTTTTCAGTTGTCAGTCATCCATGTCGTTACCGACACCACGAAGCATGAAAGTGGGGGACTTTCCAAGTAGTTCACGGCCGCGACCGCACGGGTGATGAAAAACCATCACGCCAGTCGTGGTAATGGTCGCCGTGGAGGATTGCGACGCAATTTTCGAATTAACTCCCCATACCCCATGCGTCACCATAACTCTTGAAGGTAGGGGATCAATGCTGCCCAACCGGCGCAGCGAGCCTCACTCGGCATTATGCGACCACCGACATCGCCGGGCGTCATAAATGTCGCCCCTTGTATGTTCGAGTATCACCGCTGATCCGGCGATCAGCAGTGGTGGGAGGTGGCAGGCCGTTCGCCCCTTGGTTCTTAGAAACCGTTCGTAGTACGGCCGCCACTCTCCCTTTGCTGTCAGCTCGAACAGTTACCTGGGCCTCGAGCCCGCATGTGCAAGGACGAGTTTCCAGCAATTCATTCTCAATTATGAGGAGGGCGAGTTTCCAATGGAGCAAAGTTACGTCGGTATTGATGTCTGTAAGAAGCGGCTCGAGGTGGTTGTGCGAGGAGGCGATATCGCCACCCCTTCCTTCCATGTGGCCAACACGGAGGGCGGCTGTAAGAGCCTGGTCGATAAACTAACCGGATATTCGGTGGCCATGGTCGCGCTCGAAGCCACCGGAGGATATGAGCTCAAGGCATGGGAGCGCCTAGCCGAGGCTGGCATTCCGGTCACGGTGTTGAACCCCCTGCGAGCACGAGCCTTTGCTCACTTCAAAGGGACGCTGTCGAAGACCGATAAGGTCGATGCGGCCATTCTGGCCGAGATTGCCGAGCAGGGACGGCTGAATCCCACTTCCCCGCCCGACAAGCACCTCCAGCGCTTGACCGCTTTAATGATCCGTCGGGAGCAAGGGTTGGCATGCTGACCATGGAGAAGAACCGGTCGGGACACGGGATGGATGTGACAGAGCCTTGGATCCAGAGGCACATTGAGGTCCTGACCGCTGAGCGCAGGCAGCTGGATCGCGAGATCGAAGCGGTGGTGAGAGCCAACCCAGCTTGGCAGGAGAATGACCGGTTGCTGAGGAGCATAAAGGGAATCGGCCCAGTCACCTCGGCTGCCATCATTGCCTACCTTCCCGAGATCGGGACGCTTCCGCACAAGAAGCTGGCGGCACTGGTGGGCGTGGCCCCCTTCGCCGCCGACAGTGGGAATCGATCAGGAGTTCGCTTTATCCGTGGAGGCAGGGGCAGGGTCCGACACGCCTTCTACATGGCAGCGCTTTCGGCCTGTCGTGCCGAGGGTCCGGTCAAGTCCTTCTATCGCCGGCTACTGGATACCGGGAAGAAGCCCAAAAAAGTGGCTCAGGTGGCCTGTATGCATAAGCTGCTTCGGATCGCCAACGCGGTCGGAATCTACATTTCTCGGTAGGCTCCCGTGTCTTCGGGCCACCAGGAAGCGTGAAAGTGGAGGCGGTTCAAAGGCAGTAAGCCGCCTATTGCAATTCCATTCTCGAATCAGGGCCAACAGAGGCAAAAGGGGTGGCCGGCGGGATCCGCGTAGACCTGGAAGCCCTCGTGCGCCTCGGGATCGTCGGCCTTTTTCAGGAGACGTGCGCCGAGCGACATCGCCTTTTCGTGGGCGGCATCGAAGTCATCGACATACAGGTCGAGATGGATCTGCTGCGGCGTGCCGTCGGGCCAATCGGGAGGAACATGATTGGGCGCCAGCTGAATACCGAGGCGCCACTCACCGTCGACCAGCACGCTGTGCCAGTCGTCATCGGCTTCGACCGTTCCGCCAAGCAGCTCCGCCCAGAAGGTGCTTTCGGCAGCGAGATCGGGGGCATCGAACACGATGATCTGTCGCTTGATCTTCATGCAATCATCCTTCGTTTTCAGTTGTCAGTTTTCAGTTTTCAGTTCCAGCGACCGCCACCGCCCGGGTTATGGAAGACCCGTCTGAGTGTCGCGAGGAGGGTGCCGGCAGGGGGCTCCGACGGTATTTTCAAGAGCTGCAACGGCTGCCACAAAATGCGGTTCCCCAAGCTGCCAGGAGCTATTCAAAATGGAAGGCACTATCGAACCGGCCTCCCGAGCCTATCAGGCAACCACGCAGCGTGAAGGCGCTGTTCAGTTGTCAGTTGTCAGTTGTCAGTTTTCAGTCTGAGCGACCTCGAACGCCCGGCATGGAAAACCCGCCAGGGAGTAGAGGACCAGAGACACGTACGAACGAAGACGGCTGGGCTGCGGCCAGCGGAGAGACTGTGAGAGCGGGGGCCGCCGACGCCAGTTCGGCCGGCGCGGGCGCGCGTCGTCTCGTGCGAGGGTTTGGAGGAAGGCGTCGACAATGGAGGGATTCCCACTGGGTTCCTCGCCCCTTCCGAAGAATATCGCTCGCCTGGTCGGGAAGTGGCCCGCTGCTCTCGGAAGATCCGAGAGGTCCACTGGCACAAGATTGGTGTACATTAAGTGTAGGGAATACACTAAATGACGCTTTCTGAACTTAGCTCGCGCTCGGAGGACTGGATCGACCCGCAGGTGGACCTGCGAATCAGCGTCGACCCGGTGCTCTTTACGTTACGGTCTTCGAAGCTCCACGTCTTACTGAGACGCCGAAGCTGGGAGCCGTTCAAGGGCGTGCTCGCGCTTCCCGGATCTATCAATCCTCCAGGGGAGCAGATCGAGGAGACGATGTGGCGCGAGCTGACTAAACTCGGCTTCTCCAAGGAGCTATGGGTCGAGCAGCTCAAGACGTTTGACCGACCGGCCCAGAGCATCGGCGGCATTACCGTGCCGGGCCGGGATCCGCGCGGACGGGTCATCTCGGTCGCGTATTTCGCGACGCTGTCACCTGATGTCGCCGCCAGCCGGCGACAAGTCGACGACTTCGATGGCGCCGAAGTTGGCTGGTTCCCGCTGGACTGCCTGCCGGAACTAGCTTTCGACCACGAGGAGATCGTGCGCTATGCTCTATGGCGCTTGCGTAACAAAATCCAGTACGCGCCCGTGGCATTTGAATTGCTGCCTGAGCAGTTCACGCTCACCAATCTCCAAGAGGTATACGAGTCCGTGCTCGGGACGAAACTGGACAAGCGCAATTTTCGGCGAAAAGTTCTGGCGGAGCAGTTTGTGGTGCCCACCGAGAGCGTGTCGCGGCGCGAGAAGCGGCCGGCGCGGCTGTACCGATCCAACGACGGCGGCTCTGTAGACAGCCCACGAGCATCTCGAAGGATCCAACTGACTCCGCAGGCCTCATCACGGATAGCCTCGCACAGTGGACTGCCGATCCAATGAACCTTCTTTTTGTACCTCATTACAAGTGTCAGGTATACACTTGAGTATTCACGACGACGAGGCGCTCGATGACTACTTCTAGGCGGACCGACGGCAGCGACCTCTTGAGCCGGGTAACGTCTCTTTTTTGTACTCCAAAACAAGTGTCAAGCATACACTTGCATTCTCACACTGACGAGGAGACTCGATGACTGCTTCGAACTTCCTTTCACTAGAAGAGCTGAGCGCAACGTCCACGCCGCGGAGCTATGGCCCAGGAGCCAGCTCCGGGGTGGCCGCGCCACGTTTCGCGGCCATGAAACGGCAGCAACCAATTCCAGATAGGTATCGAGCCATGTCGCCGGGCGACCTCGACCGCCGAATTCAGGAAGCGCGAGAGACACTTGGCGACGAGCTGGTGATCCTCGGGCATCACTACCAGCGGGACGAGATCATCAAGTTCGCGGACTTCAGGGGAGACTCGTTCAAGCTCTCGCAGCTCGCAGCCGGGAGAAGTGAAGCCGAGTACATCGTATTTTGCGGGGTTCATTTCATGGCCGAGAGCGCGGACATTCTCTCGGGCGCACATCAAACGGTCATCCTGCCGAACCTGACGGCGGGGTGCTCGATGGCGGACATGGCCGGGTACGACGACGTCATGGTCGCGTGGGAGCACATCACCAGAGCCGGCGGTTCGAGCGTCATTCCCGTCACGTACATGAACTCGGCGGCCGATCTCAAAGCATTTTGCGGCGAGCACGGAGGCATCGTCTGCACGTCCTCCAACGCGCCTCAGATAGTGCGGTGGGCGTTCGAGCGAGGGGAGCGGGTTTTGTTCTTTCCCGACGAGCACTTGGGCCGCAACACGGCCGACAAAATCGGCCTGCCGCAGCAGCGTATCGCAGTCTGGGATCCGGGCGACATCCGCCATTCGAGCGCCACGGCAGCGGAGGCTGACCTCATCGTCTGGAAGGGATTTTGCTCCGTTCACGAACGATTTTCAGTCACTCAGATCGCGGAGGCGCGGCGGGCACACCCGGGCTGTACCGTCATCGTGCACCCGGAATGCCGCAGGGAGGTGGTGCAGGCGGCAGACGCCGACGGGTCGACGGAGTTCATCATCGCGGAGATCGAGAGAGCACCGGCAGGCACAACTTTCGCCGTCGGTACCGAGGTCAACCTGGTCAATCGACTGGCGGCGGAACATCCGGAGATGACGATCTTCTGTCTGGACCCCATCGTGTGCCCCTGCTCGACGATGTATCGCATTCATCCGGCCTATCTCGCCTGGGTGCTCGAGGAGCTGGTCGAGGGACGGATCATGAACCAGATCAAGGTCGACCAGCGAACGGCGACGTACGCGCGTATGGCGCTCAATAGGATGCTTGAGGTGGGCGCACAAGCAGCGGATATTCGCCCAGTTGGATGCCCTGGCCGAAAGCATACCGGCGTAGGCGCTCCAGATGAGAACCAACTACCAGATCAACCCCGTGCTGGAAACTGACCTGCTGGTGATCGGCAGCGGTGTGGCCGGCCTCTTTGCCGCCTTAACGGCTCTCGAGCGCGGCGAGGACGTCCTGTTAGTAACAAAGCAAGGACTGGAAGAAAGCAATACGCGGTACGCGCAGGGCGGCGTGGCGGCTCCCGTAGGGCACGATGATTATCCGGAGCTACACGCGCTCGACACCATGCAGGCGGGGGCAGGACTCAACGATTACGAGGCCGTAAGCGTGCTGACCAACGAGGCCCGGGCATGCATAGACAGTTTGGAAGAGCTGGGCGTTCCGTTCGATCGGACGGGAGACAGTCTGGCCGTTACTCGCGAAGCCGCTCATTCCGTCTCTCGGGTGATTCACGCCGGTGGGGACGCCACCGGCGCGGCAATCGAGCATACTCTAGCGGCACGATTCCTGGACCGGGGCGGACACGCGGTCGAGCATTCATTCGTCACGGAGCTAACGGCGTCGGCCGGCAGGGTGACAGGAGCGACCTTCATCGGAATGGACGGCTCGACCCCCTGTACGGTGCGGGCGCGGCGGGTCTTGCTGGCGACCGGCGGAGCGGGGCAGCTCTTCAGCCGGACAACCAACCCTGACGTGGCCACCGGAGATGGCCTCGCTCTGGCGTTCGCGGCCGGCGCGGAGGTCACGGATCTCGAGTTTTTCCAGTTCCATCCCACGGCCCTGGCTATCGAGAACCTTCCGGCGTTTCTCATCAGTGAGGCGGCAAGAGGAGAGGGAGGCGTTTTGCGCGACCTGAACCGAGACGCGTTCATGCGCCGCTATCACCCGGACGCCGAGCTCGCGCCACGAGATGTCGTGGCCCGCGGCATCGCCGCCGAGATGGAACGACAAGACCTGCCGCACGTCCTGCTCGACCTCACTCATCTCGGCGGGAACTATCTACGGGGACGGTTTCCGACGATCTATGCGACCTGCGCCTCCTATGGCATCGATATCTCGACGTCGCCGATCCCGGTCGCGCCGGCAGCGCACTACTTCATGGGCGGCGTTCGCACCGACGCACACGGTAGGACGTCGTTACCGGGACTGCTGGCCGCCGGTGAGGTGGCCTGTACGGGCGTGCACGGCGCCAACCGGCTCGCCAGCAACTCTTTGATGGAGGGGCTGGTCTTTGGACGGCGGGCCGCGCTGACTGCGTGCGAAGGGCAAGAGACAGAGTTACGGCGGGTTGCTTACGGCACCCGACTCACGTTCAACGAAGTCGACAGGGCTGCTCCCGCAAACGGGATGTCCCGGAGGGACATGCAGACGCTCAACTGGTCTCATCTTGGCGTCAACCGCACAGCCGAGGGCCTCGACCGTGCCGTTGGGGCCTATGGGGAGAAGCAGGACCTCCTGGAGGGCATGGCCGAGGACGGCATATCCGTCGAGGAGCGGGAGGCGCGAAATATGCGGTTGGTATCGTCTCTCATGGCACAGGCGGCACTCGCCAGAACTGAAAGCCGGGGCGCGCACTTTCGGACGGACTTCCCCGGGACGGACGCGAGCTGGAGCGGGCATATCGTGTTCACGAACGACTCGATGGGATTCGTCACCGAGCAATCGGAGCCCGAGGAGCGGGCCACGGCTTGACTTCACTCGTGGCCGCCACACCGCCCCGCCTTGGCGATCTGCCTCGGCGCGAGGTGGCGTCGATTATTGTCAGGGCGCTGGCGGAGGATATCGGCAGCGGCGATCTCACAACCAGGGTCACGGTGCCTGAGGAGACCTCGATGGCAGCCTGGTTGACGGCGAAATCCGAGGGAGTGGTGTGCGGCGTCGACGTGGCGCAGATGGTGTTCGACAACGCAGGAGGCGGCATCGATTGGACCGCCTACAAGCAAGACGGTCAGCCAGTGGAGGAAGGAGACCGTATCGCAGGCATACGGGGGCCGGCCCGTACGATTCTCTCGGGAGAACGGGTGGCTTTGAATCTCGTGCAGCGTATGAGCGGCATCGCCACCATGACATCGCTGTTTCGAGAACGAGTCGCGGGAACCGGCGCGCGCATCGTCGATACCAGAAAGACCGCTCCGGGCCTGAGATTGCTGGACAAATTCGCAGTGCGGTGCGGCGGTGGGCACAGCCATAGGTTCGGCCTCTTCGACGGAATCCTCATCAAGGAAAACCACATCATCGCCGCCGGCGGCGTACGAAATGCCGTGGAGCGCGCGCGGGCGGAAGCTCCCCACGGCATGAAGGTAGAGGTTGAGATCGAGGTCCCGGCACAGCTCGATGCCGCGCTGGAGGCAGGAGCCGACATCATACTCCTCGACAACATGGATCTAGATACCCTGCGAGCGGCGATACAAGACTATCGGACAACGGGCGCTGACCGAGGCATCGGGGGGCATCACGCTCGACTCCGTGAGATCGATCGCCGAGGCCGGCATCGACTTCATCTCGGTCGGCGCACTCACACATTCGGTGCGGGCACTCGACATCAGCTTGCGCGCGTCGGCAGAGGATTAGTCGTTGGCCCCTATTTACCTGGACCACGCGGCGACAACACCGGTGAGGCGAGAGGCGCTCGAGGCCATGTTCCCGTACTTTCAACAGGTGTACGCCAACCCTTCCAGCATCCACTCGGCCGGGAGTGAAGCGGCGGCGGCGCTTGATCAGGCGCGGCGGCAGGTCTCCTCGGTACTCAACTGCCGGCCGGGAGAGATCATCTTTACGGCGGGCGGGTCGGAGGCAGATAACCTCGCGGTTGTCGGCGTCGCAGAGGCTTCACGAGCGCGGGGCAGCCACGTCATCATCTCGGCTATCGAGCACGAGGCGGTGTTGCGCAGCGCGGAGGCGCTGCGAGAGCGCGGCTTTGAGATTGCAATCGCTCCCGTCGACGAATTCGGCATAGTCAAGCCAGAAACCGTGGCTGAGCTGATGCGGCCCGACACGATTCTGGTTTCGGTCATGTATGCGAACAATGAGGTCGGGACCGTCCAGCCGATTCGTGAGATCGGGATCGCCGCTAAGTCCGTAACGCCGGATGTCGTGGTTCACACGGACGCGGTACAGGCCGCGGGCGCCTTGCCTCTCGATCCTCAGTCTCTCGGCGTCGACGCGATGTCGCTGTCGGCGCACAAGTTCTACGGCCCGCGAGGCGCCGGCATCCTGTACGCCAGGCAAGGGCTGGAGCTGGAGCCGATTCTCCACGGTGGTGGGCAGGAGCGTGGCCGGCGATCGGGCACAGAGAACCTACCGGCGATCGTGGGCATGGCGCAGGCCCTGGTCCTGGCGGAAGCTGAGCGGGAGACGGAAGCAGCGAGATTACACGAGCTACGCGACAAGCTGATCTGCGGAGTTGTTGTACGATGGATCCGGCGCGCACCTTACGGGCCACCCTGAGAAGCGGCTGCCGGGACACGCCAGTTTCTATTTCGACGATCGGTCCGGGGAGTCCGTTCTCGTCGATCTCGACGCCCGGGGGGTTCAGTGCTCGACCGGGTCGGCCTGTCACTCCGGGATGACGGAGCCGTCGCGGGTACTTCTGGCTCTCGGATTGCCGCCGTCCCTGGCACGGAACGGCATTCGCATGACCTTGGGACATGACACGAGCGTGGAGGAGATCGAGTACACCGTCGCGATGGTGCACGAGGTCAGCGCGCGGGCGCGCGCGCTGTAGTTTTCAGTTTTCAGTTTTCAGTAATTAGTTGTCAGTTTTCAGTTTTCAGTTTCAGGCGACCGCGAACGCACGGGCGTAGAAGAACGGGTCACAGTAGTCGGGAAGGCGTTAGCGACCGGCCGGGCATGGAAGACTAGGGGCCGCGCCGTCGGAAACAGCGTCGGCGACCCTCAAGCGCACATGCATCGCAGCAGCCGCGCCAACAAATGTACGCCCGATCGGGCCGCTGCATCGGAATACACGAATGCGCCAGCCGAACGTTGGACCGCCCGAAACCGCCGCCGCAGCCATGGCTCCTCCCACGCTGAACCCTGGCGGTCCCACCTCGATGTCAATGACATCGAGCGCGTCTTGAGCCGCGTACGCATCGACTGCACCCCGGCTGCGATGCCTTCACCCGAATACTTGGCAACGTCGACGACTGCTAAGGCTTTCGGCGTTGTGGCTTTGGAGGCAGACTGTTCGAAGAAGATTTGGACTGGCCTTAGACTGGATAGACTGCTATCGGAAAGAGAGCCTTCTTGAAAGATCAGGACTGGGTGTATGTCTTCGTGGAGATACCGCGGGGCAGCAGGAACAAATACGAATACGATCCCGATCTGCGCGTGTTTCGACTGGACCGAGTGCTGTATTCAAGCGTTCACTACCCGGCGGACTACGGCATGATCCCGGGAACCCATGCACCGGATGGAGACCATCTCGACGCCCTGGTGACGGTCGACGAGCCGAGCTATCCCGGGACCTTGCTTCGGGCGCGACCGATAGCCGTGCTGCGGATGCGAGACGAGAAAGGGCTGGACGAGAAGATCCTGGCAGTTCCGGTCGATGACCCGAGATACGACCAGATGGCAGATATCGACGATCTACCCCCACACTGGCTCCGGGAGATCGAGGCCTTCTTCGCCACCTACAAGCTCTTGCAGGACGTTGAAACCCAGGTCGAAGGATGGGGAAACGCGGGCGAGGCGTGGGCCGTGATCAAGAAGTACACCGTCATGCCGGCGGAGGATGACGATCTCTTCCACAGCTACCGACCAAAGACGTAGAGCCGTGAGCCCGACATTTCTGATCCCACAGTACGAGCCCAAGTGCCGATGCCGATCTCTTCCACAGCTACCGTCGGAAGAGCTGGAGCGGTGAGCTTGTCATTTGCGATCCTGCAGTGCGAGGTGAAGGGTCGGCGCCGGCTCGTGATTGACACGCCTGCGCGGCCACGGCTAGAGTTGACGTGTTTCCCATGATGTATGGAGTGCGCTAACCCATGAGGCTGCCCAATTCAGTTCCCACAAACCTCGTCATCGGTATTCTCATTTTCGTCGGACTCTTGTTCGGTGGGTATTTCGTCGGGTCGACGCATGCCCTCTCCACGACGCCGACGTACATAACGGACAGCACCGGAAGCAGCACAGCGAGTGTTAGCTCCGCCGGACATCTCAGCGTTCACGTGGCTGACCCTTCTCTTCCGCCGTACAACGGCCCATTTGTCCCGAAACGAGTAACTTTCGACACGCAGAATTCCCTGAAGCCGGGGCAGTGTTACGCCGCATTCGTGCGCGGACGCGGTGAGCTTCTCAGCGCGACGCTCACGGACCTCGGCGGTGGAGGGGGGAGACCGTCGGTACTGGTTCGCGTCGATAGGGCGGTGCTGTGGCTCGAGGATGGGACGCCGCGCTCGACGCCGTTCTCCCCGATAACCGGGGTCGCACAATCCGGTTCGAACCTCGTCTTCGGCTTCCCTTACGCCGTCAGCTTTAACCTGTACTCAGGAGCCACGGTCTGCTGGCATGGCTCAGGCCCATCCGATAAGTTCGCCGTGACAATGACAATCTCCGGCGAGGGAGGACTCGACCTCCTCCCGGCAGCGCTGCTGTTCAGCCGGCACGGGAGCACCTTCACGTGGACATTCTTACAGGGCCAGCCGCCCGTCTCGTTCGCGCTGTACGGCACCAGCAGCACTGAGGTGTCCTATGTCAAGCTACTGACTCCGCTGGTCGCGTTCCACACTTCGCCCGGAGGCAGCCGCGTTTACCGGGTAACCGTGACCAAGCACGTGCCGCCCAGGGTGTACGTGTACGAGCTCTTCGGCAGGACTGACCCCAACCGCATCGGTCCCTTCGGCGACTGGACGGGACTGTAGGTCAGCGTTCGGCGGCCCCTAGCGATTCGGAGGTAGCCGGTCGCCGAGCGATGAAAGGCGCTGAGCGGCGATCTGCAGCGTCTCCAGACGTTTGGGAAAGGCAAACCTCACCTGCTGAGACCCACTCCTCGGATCGCTGTAGAAAGACGAACCGGGAACCACGGCCACACCGATATCTCTGACGAGCCAGCCGGCGAACTCGACGTCGTTCTCAAATCCGAACCCGGCTATATCGGTCATGGCGTAGTAGGCGCCGTGCGGGTTGAACACCTTGAATCCGGATCTCTCCAGGGCAGCGACGGTGAAGTCTCGACGCTCTTCATATTCGCGCTGGAGCTCATCATAGTACTCAGACGGTAGGTTTAGTGCCACGACGCCGCCTTCCTGGAGCGGAGCCGGAGCTCCGACGGTCAAGAAGTCGTGCACCTTACGGATGGCCTCGCTTATGGGAGGGGAGGCGATGGTATAGCCGATGCGCCATCCGGTCACGGAGTAGGTTTTTGAGAGTCCGTTCACTATGATGGTACGGTCGCGCATCTCGGGAAGGGTGGCCATCGAAACGTGGGTAAGGCCGTCGTAGACGATGTGCTCGTAGATCTCGTCGGTGATCGCCAGCACGTCGTGCTCTCGACACAGGTCGGCAATGAAGCTCAGCTCCTCGGCACTGAACACCTTGCCGGTCGGGTTGTTTGGCGTATTCAGAATGATGGCTGTGGTATTCGAGGAGAAGGCGGATGCCAGCCGCTCTCGATCGAAACTCCAATCGGGTGGATCTAGGCTGACGTACCGGGGACGAGCATCACACAGGATGGCATCGGGGCCGTAGTTCTCATAGAACGGCTCGAAGACGATGACCTCTTCTCCGGGGTTCACGACAGCGAGGAGAGCCGAGATCATGGCTTCCGTGGCACCGCAGGTCACGGTGATCTCGCGTTCGGGATCAGGAGCGAAACCCAGGAACCGCTCGGTCTTGGCGGAGATGGCATCGCGGAACGCTTTGGCTCCCCAGGTGATGGCGTACTGATTGACATCGGCCATGATGGCGGCGACAGCCGCTTCCTTCATCGCAAGCGGGGCTGGAAAGTCGGGGAAGCCCTGGGACAAGTTGATGCCGTCGTCGGGATGGTAGGTGTTGACTTGACGGGTCATGTCTCGTATCACGGACTCGGTGAAGCCAACGGTTCGATCGGCGATGTGGGCGCGGGCCGTAGTCAGGCTCATGGTTGTGACTCCATCATCAGTGGTCTAGTGAAAGGCGCCGGTCTTCTCACGGTAGAGATTTCTCACCCAGCCGGGGCGAGTCATGGAACGACGAAAGGTGAACCGGCGGGCGGATCCGGGGACGTCGAGACGTTCGCCGCGCGCGGGCCTGGTTTCACGGCGGCGAAGCGCCTCGATGTAGTCGGACTTCGACGAGCCGGGGAATTCGGTATAGACAGAGCCGATATGAGAGTGGTGGTGGGCGTCGCTATTGCCCACGACGCCAATGCGATTGTCGATCAACCGAGCGACAACGTCAAGCCGATCTTGGGCTTTATGGCTCAGGCCACCGTTGACTACCTCGACGCCGTCGAGGAACTTCAGCTCTTGCGATGATGCCGTGGTTATCCGCCGGCGGATCCACGGTGGGTAGACGGGGTGGGCCATCACGCAGAGGCCACCGCGGTCATGGACGTAGGTGACAGTGGCAGACAGGGACCGAAGCGAGGGAACATCGAAGACCTCGTCGGGAAAGTAGCAAATAAGATGGCCGGAGGTCGTAGTCACCTCAGTGCCAGGCAAGTAGTCGAAGTGGTAGCGTTGCGACCGATGTATCTCTAAGCCGGTGCGGGCGGCTTCGGTGCTGTCGTGATCCGTGATCGCAAAGACGTCAAGATTGGTGTGCCGCTCGACAAAGTCGAACAGCTCGAGGACCGTGTCATTGCCGTCTCCCCATCCGTCGTGACACGTATGAACGTGCAGGTCGGCCTTTCCAAGTGGAGGCGCTCCGGCATTCCCAGGCGCAGGGGAAGCGGCATCTGACGTTGTCACCCTCCAGCCTACAGCCCGTGATAAGCGTTGACGAGCCCATCACCCCGGGCGTATTTATTGGGCCGTTACGTGGCGCTCGAGGCGTGACAGTACGGAGGCTGATGAAATGGTACATCCTTTGACAAACCACAGACGGCGGCGTACAATGTACGCGAACTAGCCCGAAAACAGCCGAATCCAGGAGACGTCGAAGGCTCGATGAATATCCCCACGCGAAACGTCGCGATGCGCAAGGCCGACCCGGAACTGGTAATCGAGCGCTATGTCGAGCTGCGGAATCTCGAGCGGACCGGGCGGGAGTTTGGGATCACGCGGGAGCGAGTGCGACAGATCGTCAATAGGGCCGGTATATCAACCGGCCGCCAGCTCAAGCCAAAGCCCGAGAAGAAGCCGCGACTGTGCAAGGAGTGCGGAGATCCGGTGGCGTCGCCGCACAGCCTTTACTGCGTCACACACCGTCTGGAAAAGCATAAGAGACGGTACCGGGCCATCAAGGCGGACCCCGTAAAGTACGCGCACTGGCGGGAGCTGCTCAAGAAGTACGACCGGAGACGGAAGAGCCGACTGCAGGAGCAGCAAGGAGCAGCCAACCTTTCGGCATAGAGGTCAGGACGAACCCGCGGCGACTCTCGTGGGAACCTTGGCGAGGGCTTGCGACAGGTCGGCGATCAGATCGGCTTCGTCTTCGATGCCGACGGAGAGACGGATCAGACCGTCAGTGATGCCGGCAGCTTCTCGAAGATCGGATGGGACTGAGGCGTGGGTCATTATGCCGGGATGGTCGGCGAGTGACTCGACACCACCGAGGCTTTCGGCGAGCGCGAAGAGGCGAAGCGAGCGCATCACCGTTCGAGCGGCCTCGATACCACCCTCGACCTCGATGGTCACGATTCCCCCAAAGCCCGTCATCTGCCGGCGAGCGAGGTCGTGCTGCGGATGGCCGGGAAGGCCGGGATATATGACGCGTTTGATGCCGGGATGGCCTGACAGAAACCTGGCCACGGACATGGCGTTGTGCTCATGCCGCTCCATGCGCAGCGCTAGGGTTTTCAAGCCACGGAGGAGCAGCCAGCAGTCCATGGGACCGGGGACGGCGCCCATGGCATTCTGGTGAAACTTCAGCCTTTCGTACATTTCCGGGTCACGTACCGTGGCGGAGCCCATCACCAGGTCGCTGTGGCCGCCGAGGTACTTCGTCGCACTGTATACCACGACATCGGCTCCCAGGGCCAGCGGGCGCTGAAAATATGGGCTGGCGAACGTGTTGTCGACGACCAAGGCAGCGCCGGCGCGGTGGGCGATCTCCGCAACCTCGGCGATGTCCACGATCTTGAGCAGAGGGTTAGTAGGCGACTCGATCCATACCATGCGCGTGGCGGGCGTCATAGCACTCCGGACGTTCTCCGGATCGGAGGCGTCGACGAATTCGAACGTCATGCCGAACCGCCGAAGCACACGCTCGAAGAGGCGATAGGTGCCACCATAGAGGTCATCCGAGGCGACGACGTGATCTCCGGACTGCAGCAGGGCCAGGAGGGTCATCTCCGCGCCCATGCCGGAGGCAAAGGCGAGGGAACGTCCGGCCCCGTCGAGTGAGGCAAGGGCCTCCTGCAGCGCGGATCGCGTCGGATTATCCGTGCGGGAGTACTCGTACCCCTTACTCTGTCCAATGTCGGGCTGGGCGTAGGTCGAGGTCTGGTAGATGGGGACGATAACCGAGCCGGTCTCGGCGTCCGGTTCCTGCCCGGCATGAATGGCGCGCGTGGCGAACCCGCAATCGCCCCAATTTTGTTCAGACACGATATCCTCCACGGTCGGATGGTATGGCTAGAAGACGCTTTTAGCCTTGGCCGGGCTTGACCCGGTGATGAGCGATGAATTCGAGGAGATCCGACCTGGTCACGACGCTGACGGGCCGATCGCCTTGAACCGCGACCAGCGCTGAGTCGGTGCCGAGCAGAGGCTCGACAATCGCCTCCACGCTGTCGTTGAGGTCGACGAGATCGAGCGGCGCATCCATGACCTCACCCACCAGGTTCTCCACCATAGAGGGGTCGCGAAAGACCCGGGCGAGAAGCGACTTTTCCTGAATGCTGCCGACGATTTCTTTGATGTGCCTCGCTTTGGGGGGCTCAGAATCCCGGACGTGGCCGCCATTGCCGTCGTCAAGAACGGCCACCGGCATCTGGGAGATGCTGTACTCCTGCAGCATGTCGATGGCCTGGCCCACGCGGAATGTCGGCGCAACGGCCACCATCTCGGGGATGTCGCCGTGGCGCATGCGGATGAGGTCCGCGACTCGGGCCGGCGGGAATCGCTCGAGATACCCGTTATCCTCCATCCATTGATCGGAGTAGACCTTGGACAGGTACCCACGGCCGCTGTCCGGCAGAATGACCACCATCAACTGATCTTCGTCGAGGTCCTGAGCCACCTCGAAGGCGGCAAACAGCGCGGTCCCGCAGGAGCCACCTACCAAAATGCCCTCTTCCCGGGTGACGCGGCGGGCGGTGCGGAAGGAATCGCGGTCGCCCACGCGCACCCACCGATCCACGATGGTGGTGTCAAAGGTTGCCGGGAAGAAGTCCTCACCTATGCCCTCCACCTTATATGGATGCAGCTCGCCGCCTGACAGGATCGACCCTTCGGGATCGGCGGCCACGACAACGATATCGGGGTTCTGCTCCTTGAGGTAGCGGCTGGTACCGGTTATCGTCCCACCGGTGCCGACCCCGGCCACGAAGTGGGTGATTTTGCCATCGGTCTGGCGCCAGATCTCCGGGCCCGTCGTCAGGTAGTGAGTTTCCGGATTGGCCTGGTTATAGTACTGGTTCGGCTGGAACCCGCCGGGAATCTCTCTTGCCAGGCGATCGGCGACCCGATAGTAGCTATCGGGAGAATCCGGGGGGACAGCGGTCGGCGTGATAACGACCTCGGCGCCGTAGGCTTTCAGAAGCGCGATCTTCTCGGGACTCATCTTGTCCGGCATCACAAACATCGTTCGGTATCCCTTTATGGCGGCGGCGATTGCCAGCCCAGCCCCCGTATTGCCGGATGTCGGCTCGATAATGGTGCCGCCAGGGCGAAGCAGCCCGCGCTTCTCCGCATCCTCGAGCATCCGAATGCCAATGCGGTCCTTGACGCTCCCACCGGGATTCAGGCTCTCGATCTTGGCCACGATCTGGGGGCGCAGACCGCGGGTTACTCGATTGAGGCGGACGAGCGGCGTGTTTCCGATGAGATCGAGAACAGTTTCGTGTATTTCCACGATAACTCCTGTTAGCTCTGAGACGGATTGGTCCAGCCCCCGCCCACGATCACGACGACGGGGTATCGGGAGCCGGGGACCGCGCGCGAGGTTACTTTGACCTGGAGAAGATCGGCGGCCATCCGAGCCACGTAGTCACCACCGCCGACAGATGAGTTCTGAATAACCTCGGTGTGCTGGTAATTGGAGTTGTCGGCGTTGCCTACGGACGGGACCTTAAAGCCGGACTGACGCATCCATCGCCCGAGTTCGCCGGCCTGTCCAGGAGTGCCGGTTCCGTTGAGGACCTCGACGGAGGCCGATCTCAGCCGGGGGTCGTAGAACAGGTTCTTGGTGATCGTGTGGATGACGGGCCAGTTCGGCAGCAGCACTTCGGCCCCGGCGGAGGTGGTGAAGTTAGAGACCGAGTTGTTGGCGTAGTTCAGTCCGAGATGCCTGGTGTGAGACTTGGGAGCCGTGGCAACCACGCGGGCCAGGTATGTCAGATCGGCATACGGAAAGTTCGTTTTGACGGCGTGGCCGAGGGCGTCGAGCACCGTGGGAATCTTGAACAACGTGGCAGGCTGGAGCGCCTGATGTTTCAGGGCGAGAAGCAGCTGCTGCTGGCGTTGGTTGCGGCCAAGGTCGCCGAGGGGGTCGTCGTGCCTGGTGCGAACATAGTCGAGCGCCAGCCTGCCATTCATGTGCTGCACTCCGGCCCTGAATGTGGAGCGGAGCGAACCCATTGCCGACGGGGGCGGGGAATGTCGGATCGTTGATCGGATGCTTCACATCGATCGTCACGCCGCCGAGCGCGTCGATCACCTTCTCGAACCCCTTAAAGTCGATCACGGCGTAGTAGCGAATGGGAATATTGACGACGCCTTCCGCGGTTTTTATCAGGAGGGGGGTTCCGCCGAAGCCGTACGCGTCGTTGATGCGGTCGGCATAGTAGTTGGGTATGTTCACCCACAGGTCGCGCGGGACGGAGAGCATGCGCACCGAGTCCGTTTTGGGATCGATCGAGGCGATCAGCATGGTATCGGTATGCGGGAACTCGTTCGTCCGCTGGTCGAGACCGACCATGACGATGTTAACGGGGTCGGTACCATTCCACGGGATCGCTCCACTCTGGGATGGTACGAAGAGGGCCGTCAGACTACGAGACAGGGTTGGCGACATCGCCACCAGCAGGGCGGCGACGACGAGGAGCACGAAGAACAGCGCCACCAGCGCCACGATGCGAACCCACAAGCCGCGGGCCGAAACGGGGGTCTTGCCACGCTCCTTGCCGAAAACGTGATACGAGGTGTGGTCGCGGGGAGCTCGATTAACAGCCATACTCAGATGTCGACCCCGCTCGTGATCTCAGTCCTCACGAGACGTTACGGTCTCGACAGCGTCGACCGGGACCATGATCTGGTCACCTGTATCCAGGGACACCTCGGCCACTCGAGCAAGGTAGCCGGAGCCCATCGGGCGTATTCCAGGGAGCATCTTCACGGCACGTCCAGCTCGCACCGACGTCCCAATTAGAGCGCGCACGCCGGCTCCCTCCGATAGGGGCACCGACGTCGAGGTCGGCCGAACTGCGGCTCGATCGCCTGACGCTATCGCCAGCAGCGGCAACCTTGCCGGGCCGGCGTCTATAGCAACCCGCATCCCGTCACATCTGCTCAGAAGCGACCAGATCGCCTCGTGCGTGGTCATGCCCGAGTCGGTCCCGCCGAACCCTTCAGTCGCTACGAGAACAAAGCCGGGAGCTGATGTGCGAGCGGCTTCAAAGGCGCGTTGAGGAGCGGCCGGCACGACTAGGGCGGACACACGTCCATCCTGCCATGCGGCAATTACGCGATCCAGAACCTCGGGGGCCACAGGCGAACGGGAGACAAGGACCGCGGGCACCTGTCCGGGCGCGACGGCTGCTACTGCCTCAGCTGTGGAATTGGGTGAAAGCACGCGAATTACTCCGACTGTTTGCCCACCCGTGCCAACGATACCACGAATGACGAAACATGGCGTCTCGGTATCGATACCGCTCGGCGATACGCTGGACACGACGCCGTCGATGCCGGCGTGGATCTCCTCGGTAGTGTCGGGCGGACGAACGACAACCAGCGCCTGTTCCCGCAAGACCGCCGCGACGACGCCGTCAACCGGTGACGCGGCGTCACGCCTCCCGAAACCGAATGGGCCGGCGGCGGTGGCGATTCTCTGCCCGCGCTCGATCGGCCCGCCCTCCTCCACAGCTATGTTCCGCCCAAGGCCCTTGCGTTTCTTGTTCAACATCGCAGCGACGTCGATCATGACCAGGGGTTCAGACACGGGTTTGGTGGCCAGCAGATCACCGGAGGCGACCGTGACCCCGGGGGAGACGGCCGGCTGAAAACCGGAGAACGTGTAGCGGCACGTCACCATGCAAGGCTGGGGAGCGAGCGGCGGACCTTCGTATATCAATTCCATGTTCAGCCCAAACTCGAGAACGTCTCGGCCTCAACCGCGTCGACCGCCTGCAGCCACTCGATCATCCTCGCCTGGCTCGTGGCCGGGTCGGGGGACAACGTCAGCGGACGGCCACGAGCATCGACGATTACGCCTACCATGCCCCCAGAGATTGCGTGGGTGGAGACGCCATCGCTACTTTTGCTCGCCGCCGACGGAAACAGCGTGCTTTTGTCGAGACCAAAGGTGCATCTGCGGTTCGTCGTTATCCGGAACGTCCCGCGTTGACCCGGCCGCAGGGGTATGACGGATATGGTTCCGAACCGAATCTCGTAGGTCTTCGTCTCGGTTCCGGATTTTTGGGGACTTTCGTCGACAACGTCAACCTCGATTCGGGCGACGGTATCTCCGAAGGACGCCTGGCCAGTCAAAGACAGACATGGCGCCAACAAAGCCAGCGCATCCGTCTGCAAAACGGACACCGCCGCGATGGCGTCAACACGGGCCAGCGCCCCAACCCTTGGAAGTATTCCACTCAGATCGGCCAGCAGGCGGCACGGAAGGACCGGCTGGAACACATCGAGAAGCATGAGGGCGATCTGACCGAGACGGGGCTGGCGCGCTAAGCCGCCCGACGCAATCAGCACTTCGGCCGACAGGTCCTTTTGCGTCGCTCCGGCCGCTGTCAGACACTCACGGCTTACTGCCTGTTCAACGAGTAGCTGCCGCACGTCAGATGGAGGCCCCGGACGCTTGTGACGGTTGCCAAGGAAGTCACGGAGCTGGTCCTCGGATATATCGAAGGGAATCCAGCGGGTTATGTGGGCAGTCGGGGTTTGCGCCAGCACAGATTCCAATCCAGGACCGGTTCCCATTGAGGTTTCGGCGAACCGGGACGAGATCAGAGGAGTCCCGGAGGAGGTGGGCCGGGTGTCCGCACGGGGCTGCACCACGAAGACTGATGTCCACCGACCCCCCACATCTCCAATGCAGACTCCCGCGTTGCGGGACTGCGCGATCAGACCGGCTACTAAGGCCGTGTTGTCAGCGGGTGAGGCAAAGTTATCGGGGTTGGCAGAGGCAGGGAATCCGAGTTTTTGGAGTAACCCACGGCCCGCGTCCATTTCAAGCCCGGCAATAAACGACCGGACGGAGAGGGGATCGAATCCGGGTTCAAACCAAGGAACGTGGCTGACCTGACGAAAGTCTACAGAGTCGGGCAGGTTTTCCTTGAGGGCCAGGGAAAGGTCGTCCGGGCCCGCGAAAAGCACGTGGACCGGACCCCGGTTTGAAGAGACGCGGGACACGCCAAGCAGCGTTCCGAGCATAGCGGCATCGGACTTGGCGCGTAGAGACGCCGCTATCACGTCCACGGTCATGCCGTCCACCTTGTGCATGAAGCGCTCGACGGCGGCCGATTCCGCCTCTCCCTTTTCGACCCCGCCAAACCAGGATTGTCCGATGATGTCCACAAAGCCCAGCCGGGCCATTCCTTGCGCGTTACGGCGGGCGGTCTCCTCGTCGGGTCCCACTACCAAAGTCTTCAGTGGAAGCGAGGAGCTCGCCGTAGCAACCAACCGAACCGCGTCCCTATCGACGACATGACCACTCTCGTCGGCGAGCCGCCAGCCGGTCATCTCCTCGAGCTGACGAAGGAGCGGAACTAGTCCGACGTCGGTGGTAGCCGACAGCGGATGGGCAAACGTAGGGGTGGCGGAATCGCAGACGAGGCGGCAGCGGCCGTCCACAGTGGTGAGTAGAGCCATCTTGGTCAGGCTGGCGCCGACATCGACCGCCAGGGTGAGCGGACTAGCCTCGGCTTCGTTCACGAGGACTTTCTCCTGACACTCCGGTTCGGGGACGGCTTGACACGCCGATCAGGATGGCGCACGGCCTGCCAAGACATTGAGGCGGTCAACATCCTCTCCACTCGATCCGAGGAGGGGGTTGAACATGCATTGAACCATGCTGAGCTCGAGCAGCGGGAACCGGGCCGCGGAAACGTCCATCTGATCCGACGGGAGCGGCGCCACCGTTGGTCTTGTGGTAGACGCGACGAGCGTTCTGTCATCGCCAATCGAATCGTGATCCAGTGGTTTGACTCCTGGTTCGGGCTGCGTTGTACTAAAAGAAGTGACGCCGGAGGCCGACGGACTCGCGACCTTCCCACCTCCAGCAGTTTCAGCTGGTTTGTCGAGGGGAGGGCCCGTCGAGAAATCGGTGGCGGGAGGACCATGATCGGCCGTGGCGAGCCGCGCGCCGCAATCGCCGCAGAACACGTCCTCGCTCTGCGCGACAGCCCCGCAGGCCGGACACGACACGGTCAAGCTGCGCTCCCAAGTAAGCGTCGAGAATCGCATAAATCTAGCACACGAGTGCCGGCAAATGCCCGTATCGAGCCGTGTTAGTCTCGGGCACAGAGGAGTCAATCATGGCGGTTCAGAAGGGAAAAAGAAGGCGCCGGCCACGGCGACGTGAGCGGGATGGAGAGGAGTACGTCCCGGTAGAAGCACCGAGCCGTGAAGTCAAGTCGGCACCGTCGCCTCGGCGGCGCGGCTCCAAGCCGCTCAAAGAGCGCTCGCCGATCGTGGCCGCCTTCTTTTCGGTGTTATGCGTCATCGGGGCCGTTGTCACGGCCATAGGCTTCAAGAATCAGCTCAACAGCCATCACCTCATCAATTTCATGTTCGTCGGGCTCTATCTGGTGCTTGCCGGCGTGCAAGCGTTCCTGGCCGTGCAGATATATAAAGCACGGGGCGGATGGCGATAAGTTTATACCCTCCGGCTGCAGCATCCTTGATAGTTAGACTTGCAAGGTTTACCCACATCGGCCTAAAATATGAGAGGTGCATAGGCACTTTTCTCTCATTGAGCGTCAATGTAATTTACTGATAATGCGAGTATGAAGGCTTCTCGAGCAACGTCGTCATCGCGACGATGTCGTGGCGGAGACCCAAGAGACCGGTATTCCCCGACAGGTCGTCGATGCAAGACGGCAGCCGGGACGTACCGCTCGCGATCAAGTGTTAACTCGGTCCTGAAAGGAGGACCACGATGCAAAAACGAAATTGGTATGGACGGGACGTCAAGCTGCAGCTGCGGATGGCGCTTACCGTCTTTTTGCTGTTCTTCACATTCCTGGTCTTTGGTGCAGTGCTGTTCGCGTTCACCAAGGCCTACATATTCTTAATTCTGATCCCGCTTGTCGGGCTCGTGGTGCAGTACTTCGCTTCCGACAAGCTAGTGCTGGCGGCGAGCGGCGCGCGGGAAGTCAGCCCGGCCCAGGCGCCCGATCTTCATGCGATGGTCGAGCGACTCGCGCAGATGGCCGATCTCCCAAAGCCAAAGGTCGCGCTGATGGATAGCCCGATGCCGAATGCGTTCGCGACGGGGCGCAACCCCAAGCACGCGGTTATCGCCGTCACCACGGGTTTGCTCAACCGGCTGGATACGCAGGAAGTCGAGGCCGTATTGGCTCACGAAATGACCCACATCAAGAATCGGGACATGACGGTCATGACCATGGCCAGCTCGATACTTGCGGTCGCGTCTTTTCTGACTCAGATGCTGGCGTGGACCGGCATGTGGGGAGGGTTCAATAGCCGAGACAACCGGGATAGCGGTGGAGCGGGGATCATAATTGTGCTGGCGGTCTCAGCGCTTACTTGGTTTGTGAGCTACGTGTTGATCAACGCGCTCTCGAGGTACCGAGAGTACGCGGCCGACCGGGGCAGTGCCATCCTGACGGGGGCACCGGAGCAGCTAATCTCCGCTCTGACTCGGATCACTGGCGACATGGCACGCGTGCCGACGCAGGATCTCAGGCAAGTTCAGAGCATGAGCGCGCTGTTTATCGCGGCTCCTAAGAAGCAGATGTTCAGCGAGCTGTTCTCCGACCATCCGTCGCTGGAGCATCGGATCAAACGACTTCAAGACATGCAGCTGCGCATGGCTACCGTCTAGATGGGGTTTCTCGACGCCCTGCTGGGGCGCGACAAACCGGTCAAATCGAAGACGGAGGCGCTGTTTGCTCTCACGACAGCGCAGACCACGATGCAGGTCGAGCTGGAACTAACGCCCAACAACGGGGCCGCCATTTCATTTCGGCCGGTATCAACTGGTGAATGGGCGACGATGGAGAAGGAGGTGACTGATCTTCTCGAGATCAGCACCAAAGACTCGCCGTTGAATTGGAGCTGGTTCTCGGACGACTACGGGTTCAAGTGGGTCATCCTGCGGGCCGATGAATTCGAGAATCTCGTGGCCACCGTCAACATGATCAGCGACGAGCTGGCCGCTCACGGATTCGGAGACCAGCTGCTGGCCGCAATCTTTCAGTACACGGATGCCGAGAAACGGCATGTGTATTTGATTTACAACTACAAACGGGGATCCTTCTACCCGTTTGTCCCTAATCCCAAGACGAAGCAAGAGCGACTGAACGCCCTCGAGTTCCGAATCAGCGGAGTGATGCAGAAGGAGCTTCCGATCGAGAAGGAAGTGGAGGCATGGTATCCGTTGTGGGGAGTACCGCTTTGAAAGTTGTCAGTTTTCAGTTTTCAGTTTTCAGTTTGGGTCGCGGTAGACGGTAGACAAGCGGTGATGCGGTCAGTGCAGCCGGCAGCATGAACAACGATCTCGTGCAGACCTAGAGGAAGCTGGTGATTGAGGATCGCTACGCCATATTGATATGGCGTGTGAATCCTGCCACGAGTGCCGCGGCAAGCCATGAGATGGATCTCGCCACATTCCCGCAATTCTGAGTGATTTAGTGACCTGTCGCTGTTCATGAAAGGCTGCCACCTGGCCACCCCTTTTTGAAAGTTGTCAGTTTTCAGTTGTCAGTTTTCAGTTTGGTCGCGGTAGACGGTCGACAAGCGGTGATGCCGTCAGTGTAGCCGGCAGCATGAACGATCTCGTGCAGAGATCTAGAGGAGCTGGTGATTGTAGATCGCTACGCCACATTGATATGGCGTGTGAATCCTGCCACGAGTGCCACGCCGAGCCATGAGATGGATCTCGCCAAACTCCCGCAATTCTGAGTGATTTAGTGACCTGTCGCCGTTCATGAAAAGCTGCCACCTGGCCACCCCCCTTACTGTGTGGTCGCGTGGTCAGAGCGAGTACTCCCCGCGCGATCGGGTGGGTCAGCACCTCTGTCGTCGGAGCACGAAGGGCCGGTCCGCGACATCATCGATCCGGAGACTCGAGCCGGCGTCGCGTACGTCAGACGGCCCCTGAAGGTCTAAGCAACCACTACTCCTGAGCCAGGAGCGGACTGGGATTCAGATGCAGGTCGGGAGAGTCCAGGCAACGCCCGGCCTCGCGAGCGTCGAAATGAAGGGCGCACTCCCAGGTCAAATCGACAGCACCCGGTGCTCTGTCGAGGTCGAGCTGCCCGTCAGGCGGGTCTTGCGATAGTAGGCGCGGTTGACGGCCCGCTGGTGATGGCCCATCAGGGGCGCGGTGAAAATCGTCCTGAGTTTTCGTTTTTACTCGAAGCTTACGAATGTCTTTTTGGGAAGCCGGGTGGCTCAGTGGCGCGATTCTTCAGGAGTTTCCACGTGCTCGAGTGATTGGGCTTGACGGATCCGAGGGGATGCTGGAAGAGGTCCGCGAACGCCTGGAGGACGGAGCGCGGCGACGGGATAGGTTTCGCTGATGCTCACGGGACTTCCTTCGGCATTGCCGCCTACGGCTACGAGCTCCCCGCCCACTACATTCAGGGTGCCCGCGGCGCGAACGATATGAAAAGCCGGAAACGGCAGCCAACGACGGGTCGCCGGGTCGAATCTCTGTACCGTCCGTGACGTGTTCGCATCGTAGCCGCCGCCCACGAGTGCCGTGCCATCGCCTAGGGCCGCGGCAAGCGGAGAGCAGCGCGATTGCGACATGTTGGGAATCGACGTCCACCCTCCCCCGCTGAACAACAGCGCGGATCGCAAGCATACGCCGCCCAGCGTGCTACCGCCGGCGATGAGAACACGGTCGCCGGAGAGGTCGACCACAGCAGCAGATAATCGTGAACCGGGACTACCCGCGGCCGTCCAACGGTTCTGGCGGACGTGATAGATTTCGGCGCGCGGACTGGATCCTGACGCAACCAGAACCCGGTCTCTCGAGAGGAGAATCGAGGCGTGTTCGGCGCGCGCGTCATGCATGTCCGCGAGGCGGAGCCACCGGTCGCGCCTCAGGTCAAAGAGCCAGGTGCGGCGCGAGACGCGGCCCTTAACAATGCCACCGGTGACCAGGACATCGCCGTTGGACAGGCGAACCGCGGACTGTTGGGAGGCGCGCGACGGAAGCGACGCCATGTCCTTCCAGCGGCCCGTCCCCAGACTGAACATCTGAACGCTGTCCTGAGGCTGCAACGAATCGTCCTCACCGCCCGCGACCAAGACGTCACCGTGTCCCAGGCTTACTGTGACTTGGCCTTCCCGGGAAACGGACATGGGGGCGACAAAGCGCCACCTGTTGGTAGCAGAGTCAAATATCTCGGCCGACTGCGAGACCGTCCCGAACAGTCCGCCAGGCACCGTGCCTCCATCGATCAGCAATTCGTGTGGACCGGCAACAGCGGCCGATTGGCCCTCCCTGGCCAGCAGCATGTTGGACGTCCGCCACATCGTGGCGGGGTGAGCGTAGGTCGACGATAGAAGGGCGGCTAGAGTCAGAACGCCCAGCCTACTCACCGGCTCTCCTTACTGCGTCGCGTCAGCGTCCGTGGCACGACGATGGGCCAACTAGGAAACCGACGGTTAGGGCGGGAAATCACTTTCTTCGGGTGGAATCAGGATCACGCAGCGGTCGAGCCAATCCCAGCCACACACCTCCAACGAAAAGGCCCAAGGCAGCTCCGGCGCCCACGTCAAATGGATAGTGAACGCCAACGTAGACCCGGGAGTAGCTAATCCCGGCGGCGAGGACGAGGAAGGCGGGGGCGAACGCGGGATAGCACCAAGCCAGGGTGACCATGGCGGCCGCCGACGATGCTGCGTGGCCGGAGGGCCAGGAGTGCTGCCCAGGCGGGTCAACAAGGAGGGCTGGAGCGGGAATGGGCTTGTGGAATGGTCGGTCGCGTCTGAAGATCGGTTTCAGAATCACATTGGCCAGGCCTTGGGACGTCAGCGTCGCGCCAACGGTCAGCAGGGCTGCGCGCCTGCCCTTACGGCCCCCGAAGAGAAACAGCAGGGCGCATATCGCCAGCCAGACGGCGCTCTTCGTTCCGATCCGGCTCGCCTGAACCATTACGGGATCCAGCCAATCGATACGCAGACGTCGATGGAGGAGGAGGTAAAGCCAGCGATCTGCTCGATAGAAGTCTCGGCGCTCCATCACATCATTCTGCCGGTCGGCGTCCCGACAATGACCCGCAGTCCAGCAGGCACTGAGCCGATATTGGCAGGCGTCGCGATCTTGATCTCTCCGTCAAGGGTCATCGGGGCCCGACCCTCGGATGATATTACTCCACGCTGCATGTCGAACCCATATGCGCCGGGCAGCCCAAGATACCGCTGGAAGAAAATGCGCGGCAGGCCTTTCACCACGGTTCTCAGGCGCAGGTCCGTGACTACCAGCACTCTCATCTTTCCATCCTCAATAGAAGTCTGCGGTTCTTCCAACGAAAGAAACCCACCAAACCGGGAAGAATTGAGCACTGCGACCTCATAGGCGATGAACTGCTTGGGGATGCCATTCTCGGCCACGATGGAAACGGAAAACGGCCGCCGGTGCCAATAGACGAGCAGTGAGGCTACAGGATATGAGAGCCTCCCGATAAAGGGCCGAAGACGCTGAGCATATCGAGCAAAGTCCACATTGAGGCCCATGATCGCGGCATGAGCAAAGTACTGGCCATTGGCCTCTCCGATGTCAACTTTGGCCTCGAGTCCTCGAGCGATCACGGCTACAGCGGACCGCACTCTGACGGGAATGCCCAGGCTGCGGGCGAAGTTGTTGGATGTCCCGGCGGGTATGACACCAACCACGACGTTTCGCCCGGCCACCGCGTTCACCACAGTTCCAACAGTTCCATCGCCGCCGAAGGCGATGACGAGATCGGTTCCCTCACGGAGAGCTCTATCGACGGCCTCAAGGATTACGTCGGGGCGCAGGTCGAGGCGAACCTCACGCAGGCGGATACCCGCATCCTCCAGGGCCACCATCGTGGGAAACAAGCTTTTTCGAGAGCGCCCCGATCGGCGGTTGGCAAACATGACAGCCGAGGTGCGATGAGCTCCAGTCACTACTCGACGGATGTTCTTGAGCCAGCGCCAGGCTCACGGATCAGCACGACCATGAACCCCAGTACCAGCCCAGCGGACAGGCCGACCGACAACTCCAGCGGGATAGGCAGCGAGATAAGGACGATGACGGTGACAATGAGGGCCACTGCGGCGAAGTTGAGTCTGAGGCGAACTCGAGCAACCAGAAACGCGGCGCACAGAACCCCCAGCACCAATCCACCGGTGAGGGCGACGACAAACATAGCTCAGTCCCATTCCCTGAGTCCCAGGCGGAGACCGTTCAGGATATCACGGCTCAGCTTGTTCACTTGGACAAGGAGCCGGCTGGGCACTTTGTTATACTTTGTTGCAGTACGCCGAATATGTCTTGACACCACGTTCGCTCATCTGCAAGGACTTTTGGAGACTCGGGGTTTCGGCCACATTCACCCGCACAGTATCAAGAGTAGATTAAAGGCATGACAGGTGAGCTGATAGGCAGTATCTCGGTCGTGCTTCCGGCCCACAACGAAGAAGGGAACATCGAAGTTGTGGCCCGACGAGCCCTGGAGATTCTGCCGACGGTTGCCGACCGCTACGAGATTCTGATCGTCGACGACGGCAGTAAGGATCGGACCGGCACCATAGCCGACAGACTGGCCAGCGAAGATCCTTCTATTAACGTCATTCATCACGCGCGTAACCGGGGGTATGGACAGGCGTGGCGAAGTGGGATAGCGGCGGCCACGGGTGAGTGGATTTTCTTTATGGACTCGGATCGGCAGTTCGATATCGGAGACATCGGCCGTCTGACCAAACATGCTGAGCCCTACGACATCGTCACCGGGTATCGCATCACGCGCAACGACCCCTATTACCGCTTCTTGGTCGGATCCTGCTTCAACGTCCTGGTCAAGGTCTTGTTCAACGTGCACCTACGAGACATCGATTGTGGATTCAAGATGTTTCGCGCGCCACTGCTGAAGTCAATGGTTCTGGAGAGTCCGGGTGCCTTGATCAACACAGAGATTCACGCCAAAGCCAATATGGTTCACTCCCGTACCCTCGAGGTGGGAATCAACCACTATCCGCGCATGGTGGGCAGGCAGTCCGGAACGAAATTGAAGGTCATGAGCCGGGCGCTGGTCGAAATCGTCCGCTTACGCCTACACCTTTTCGGTTACCATCCTGCTCCGGTGGCGGCAGGTCCCACCGATACCTTCTCCAAGACAGAACTCCCGGGGACCCAGCAATAGTGTCGGGGCCGATCCTGCTCACCGTCGACATCGGCAACACCAATATCTGTTTTGGGCCGTATGAAGGGGAAACTCTGAGGGGATTCTGGCGCATATCGACTGACCGGCATCGAACCTCCGACGAGTACCGGCCACTGCTGCGCGAGCTTCTGGCCGATGCCGGTCTAGCTACCGACGCCCTGTCGATGGCCGTGATCTCGAGCGTCGTCCCACCGGTCCTGACCCAGATTCTCCGGTCTCTGGCGTTCTGGAAGATTCCATCGTTGACGCTTACCGCGGATATGGACCTGGGAGTACCGGTCACGTACAGCCCGGTCACGAGCGTCGGCGCAGACAGGCTGGCGAACGCCATCGCAGTGCGGGCACGTTATGGATGTCCGGCGGTCATAGTCGACGTGGGCACGGCGACGACATTGGACGCGGTGGACTCAACCGGCGCTTACATAGGGGGAGCCATAGCCCCGGGTCTGGATGCTGGAATGGAAGGGCTGTTCGAGCAAACGTACCAGCTGCCGCGGGTGCAGCTGGAAGCGCCCCGGAGCGCCATCGGCAAGACGACAGTGGATAGCATTCGCTCCGGAACGGTGCTGGGATGGGCGGGACTCATCGATGGGCTCGTCGAGCGGTTTCAGGAAGAGCTTGGAGGAGAGGCTGTGGTGATCGCAACCGGAGGGGTAGCCGGCCTCGTGGCTCCGCACACCAAGCATCTTCGGATCGTCAACGAGGAGCTAACGCTCGAAGGGCTTCGACTTGCCTACGAGACGGTGAAGGTCAAAGAGTCCGCCCTTAGCGGCCGCAGCGCAGCCCATGCGCTCCCCTGAAGCAACAGATCTCCCCCGTCAGGAGAGCAGACGTGTCGGGTGTCTCGCAACGCACTCGGGAGACGCGGGCAGAAGAGCGGTTGACCAAGAACAGGGCAACACGCGATTTCTCGCTACGATGTCGGACGGGCCGATCGAGCCGGGTATAGAGCTGAGGCAGCTAAATCAAGGCGTAACGGAGGGGAGCGCCCCAGCATCAGGCCTTGTATACGAGAAGGCTCATGCCAAACTCAACCTGGCATTGGACGTCGTCGGATCAAGACCTGACGGATACCACGAGCTGCGGTCCGTCATGCAAACCATTAGCTTGCACGACTCTTTGTGCTTTAGCTTGAGGCCCCTGGACCAGATACGGGAGGGAGCCACGAGCGGTTCGTTTTTGGTCGACCCGATCGACGGAGACTTCTCGCTCATCGACCGGGCCATCGACCTCGTTCGTGCATGGGGGCACGTGTCAGAGCCAGTGTATTACCGATTGAACAAGCGCATACCGGTAGCCGCGGGACTCGGCGGGGGCAGCAGTGACGCCGCGGCGGCGCTTCGCGGGACGGCACGTTTGTTGGAGTTGGAAATTTCATCGACCATGATGACAGATCTCGCCAGTCATCTAGGCAGCGATGTTCCCTACTTCCTAACAGGTGGCACGGCCCTGGTCGAGGGACGCGGCGAGCGAGTCACGCCGTTGGACGCTATGCCGAAACGCTGGGTGGTGCTGATCAACATGGGCCTCCCGGTATCGACGGGGTCCGTGTTTACACGTTGGAGTGCAGGCTCTTACCGATCCGGTCGGGGTACCGAGCGTGTTCTTGCCGGTTTGCGAACAGGAAAGGTAGTAGTGGGCGGGAACGATCTTTTTCGGCCGGCCGTGCTCGCCTTCCCCGTCATCGCCGAGGGCGAGCGGATATTGTCCGAGGTGGCACCGAAAGAGTGTATAGCAATGACGGGAAGTGGTGGTACTATGTTCGCACTCTTCGAGAGCGAGGCCGAGGCGCGAGCCGCGGGTGAAGCCATAAGGGCGGCCGCTCCCTGGACCCATGCAGCGACGACGTGCTCGGGTGAGACGGGGTGACTCGCTTCCTACACGCCGCCGACGTTCACCTCGGGTTCGAACAGTACGGACTGGCCGAACGCCAAGACGACTTCTACAAAGCGTTCCTGCGAGTGGTCGACGCGGCGCGGTCGGAGGACGTAGATTTTGTTCTCCTCGCCGGCGACCTACTCCATAAAGCGAGTCAGATCGATGCCCGAGCATTGCTCCAGGCAACCACCGCACTGGAGCAACTCCGGGATGCGGGTATCCCGGTTATCGCCATCGAGGGCAACCACGAAATGCAGCAAACTGTTGACGGTATTTCCTTTCCGCAGTATCTCAACTCGATCGGCCTCATTCACCTCCTCGACTTTGAGGGTACTGAGCTCGGCGAGGTGCGTCTGACTCCTTGGGACCCGGAGTCACGCACCGGAACATATATCGACGTTGCCGGGGTGCGAGTCTACGGTCTACGGTACCTCGGAGCGCAGACGGGCCGCATTATCGAGGAGATTGCCGCGATGGTGCGAAGCGACGGCACGTTCACGATCATGATGCTTCATGCGGGACTCGAAGGCGAGGTGCCGCACATGCACGGTGGACTACGCATGTCACAGCTGCAGCCCTTAAAGGGAAAGGTCAACTATCTTGCACTAGGCCACGTGCACAAGAAGCTCGAGCGTGACGGATGGATCTTCAATCCAGGCTCTACGGAGACCTGCTCGATGGAGGAGACGGGCGATGGATGGCCACACGGCTATTTTGTCGGTGAGGCCCAGAATGCCGGGGCACCCGCGCGGGTCACCTACCGCAGCATAGGAGGGCGCCCATTCGCCCGATTAGCGATCGGAGTGGAGCAGGCCAAGACAGCAGAGGACGTTGTGGCCCTGGTAGAGGCGAATCTCGAGCAGGAGTCCAATATCGTTGAAGGGGCGGTAATCGAAGTCACGCTGGCAGGCGTCACGCCACTCAACCGGCACGAGATGCCCGAGGACCTGGTCCGGGCGACGGTTGAGGCGTACTGCCGTCCGCTGACCGTGCGGATTCGGTACTCGGTGGGGCAGGCGGGAGTGGGGATCGAACGGCATACAGACCGTACTCGACAGGAGCTGGAACGGGAGGTCGTCGAGCAACTCATGCGACAGCACCCGGGATATCGCGAGCACGCGAGTGCATGGGCAGCCGTCGCTTTGGATGTCATGGGAATGGTGAGAGAATCCCGTTCTCCAGCGACTATCATCGAGTACATTGAAGATCGTCGCGGCGTGATCCAGCCCGACGGTAGCGAAGACGTGGCCGAGAAAGAACAACTCGCGCTAGAATGACCTAGACAAATCAATATGCAGTGCCTTCGGGGCAGGGTGAGGTGACGAGAGTCGCCAATTCCCGATCGGCGGTATAGCCCGCGAGCGCTTCGGCGCAGGATCTGGTGAGACTCCAGGGCCGACGGTATAGTCCGGATGGTAGAAGGCTTTTTTTGGCGTGACGGTTCAAAGTACCGTATGCGTTGGCCCCGGAGAAGTTGTATTTCCCGGGGTTTTTTCATCACCATGTCCGCCAATGCTTCATCGCCAACTTCCAGGTCAGTAACTCAATACCCAGCGCCTAGAGCCGGCGACGAGGAACTGGGAGCACACGGATCGCTGGTCTACGATCCAGCGAGCGAAGACTTCAAACGCGCCCCCAGGCGGAAAGGAATCTCCTGGGCTCCGGTGCTTTGGCCGATCGCCGTCCTTGGGGCATTTCTCGCAGCGTGGAGCGCAATAGCATCGCGGACAAGCGCACTTGTCCTGCCGGCGCCGCTTGCCGTATGGATGAGCTTCATTCAATCGTTGCGAGACGGGACATTCATTCCCGCCTTTACTACGACGCTGGAAGAGGCGCTCTTGGGATGGGCTATCGGCTCCTTAGTGGCACTGCCCTTGGGGTACGTGCTCGGACGGTGGACACACCTCGAGCGGGGCGTCAGCCCGTACCTCGCGGCAAGTCAGGCGCTGCCGGTCATAGCCATCGCGCCTCTCCTCGGATCCTGGCTGGGATATGGGTTAGAGCCCAAGGTAGTGGTGGCAGCGTTGATCGTATTCTTTCCGGTAATGACTACCACTGCCAGCGGCCTACGGAGTGTCGATCGCGACCTGCGGGACGTGGCGCGGGTGTTCGGAGCAAGCTGGTTCCAGACGCTCATTTACCTGGAGCTGCCAAGGTCAGCACGCGCTATTTTCTCGGGAGAGAAGATCGGCGCCGCCCTGGCAGTGACGGGAGCATTCGTCGCCGAGCTGCTCGGCGCGAACCAGGGACTTTACGTGTTAATTCAAGCGGGCCAGACTCGCTTTGACTTCTCTCTGGTGTACGTGGGGGTAGTAGCCCTCATGGTCATGGGAGCGGGAGCATATGCGATCGTCAGTCTCGCCGAAAGGCTGGTACTCAGATGGGCAGAATAGCCAACAAAATCCAAATCTCTCGATTGTCACATTCACTCTCGGATCACTTTGCCGCTCGACGAGCGTTACTAGGAGTCACTCTAGCGGCAACGGTCGCGCTGGCCGGCTGCAGTGTGGCCGCAACTCCGCAAGCATCTCCCCCGAGGCTTACCACGGTGACTATAGTCATGGGGTACGTGCCGAATATCCAGTTCGCTCCGTTCTATGTAGCCCAGAAGCTCGGGTACTACAAGGCCGCCGGACTCAAGGTGAGATTCAACTTCAATACTGAGCCCAATGCGCTACAACAGCTATCTCAGGGCAGCGTGCAATTCGTCGACTCGGGCGGAGACGAAGTACTTACGGCCGGAGCTCATGGTCTGCACGTGCGCTACGTCATGACGCAATACTCGCGATTCCCGGCGGCGCTGTTCTTTTTAAAGAGCAGCCATCTGAAGAAGGTTGCCGACCTCAGAGGAAAGAAGGTGGGTATTCCCGCTGCCTACGGAGCTTCTTACTACGGGCTGCTGGCTCTGCTCCACGCGAATCATGTCCCGGCAAGCGCGGTTTCAGTTCAGACGATCGGATATACGCAGCTGGCCGCGGTGGCTTCCGGCCAGGTGACAGCCGCAATGGGGTACGCCCCAAATGAGCCGGTCGCCCTTCGGGCTCAAGGGAAACCCACAGGCGAGTTCGACGTGTACAAGTGGGCCAACCTGGCCGGCGCCGGAATCGCGACCAGCGACATGCTGATCAAGCAGCATCCTGCCGTGGTCCGGGGATTCGTCGGAGCGACATTAAAGGGGCTGAGGTATACGTTGAAGCATCCCGCCTCCACATTCTCCATCTCGAAAGCCTCCATACCGGGATTCACCAACGACGCCTTGCAGCGACAAGTGCTGAGTCGAGTGATTACATTCTGGAAGCCGGCCAGAGTGAAGCTGGGACACATGGATCCGCGGGTGTGGAACCTCACCGCCAAGGTCCTCTATCAGTTCAAGCAGATTCCCCACAAGGTGAACGCAGCGCCTTACTACACGAATCGTTTCGTTCCGTGAACCGCTAGAGTCCACGCATCACCTTCTGAAGTAAGCTCAGCTAGGTCCTATACCAACAGGAGGGCGTGTCGTGTTTGCTGCGGTTCGACGCTACAAGATAAAGCCGAGCAAGATGGAGGAGGTGGTGCGGCGTGTCGACGAGGAACTCCTCGAGATCCTGACCAAGACTCAAGGATTCGTCTCGTACTACGCTCTGGATACCGGCGAGGGTATGTTGGTTTCGATCAGCGTCTTCCTGGACGAAGCAGGTGCTGAAGAGTCCAACGGCCTAGCAACCAAATGGGCGCGAGAACGAATCACCCATCTGGTCGACGAGCCGGCCGAAATTATGTCGGGAGAGGTAGTCGTGCATGGGGGACAGTAAAACCCCGTCGATTCGGACGCATTATGACGCCATCGTGATTGGGTCGGGTCAAGGTGGTGGCCCCCTCTCGACCGCCCTTGTCGCTTCGGGACGAACGACGGCTCTTATCGAGCGCAAACACATTGGAGGCACGTGCATCAACGAGGGCTGCACACCAACGAAAACCATGTATGCCAGCGGACGAGTGGCCTATCTGGCCCGACGCGGCCCGGAGTATGGCGTAGAAGACCGACCGGTCACAGTCGACATGAAAGCGGTGAGGCAACGGAAACGGAACATAGTCGAGGAGTTCCGGGCGGGGAGTCTGCAAGCAATCGAGGATGGCGGCGCGGACGTGATTATGGGTGAGGCCTCCTTCACGAGTCCGAAGTCGGTAGAAATCAGGCTACGAGACCGTAGTCATCGCGAAGTGTCGGCCGAGTGGTTCTTCATCGACACGGGGTCACGTCCGTGGCATCCACCGATTCCCGGTCTAGAAACGGTGGCGGCGCTCAACTCGACAACCGTTATGGAGCTCGACGAGGTTCCGGAACACCTCGTGATTATTGGAGGCGGATACATAGGGGTTGAATTCAGCCAGCTGTTCCGCAGATTCGGCAGCAGAGTCACGGTCGTCGAGCTAGGCGACAGACTCCTCGGTCGAGAAGACATGGATGTCGCCGAAGCCGTAGCCGGCGTTCTCGAGCAAGACGGCATCGACATTTGCTTGAGCACGAAGACCAGATCGGTCAAGCCCGCAGAAGGCGACGGAGTGGTGCTGTGTGTGGAGGGGCCGGACGGGGAGCACGAGATAGCCGGAAGCCATCTGCTCGTGGCCATCGGTAGGAAGGCGAATACCGAGGAGCTCAACCTCGGGGCGGCGGGGGTGGAAACTACTGACCGAGGCTTCCTGAAAGTCAATGCTCGCCTGGAAACCACTGCTGCTGGGATCTACGGCATCGGAGAGGTCGCCGGCACGCCGGCCTTCACGCACATGTCGTACGATGACTTCCGCATTCTCAGGAGCAACCTGCTGGAACATGGAAATCGCAGCACTGACGACAGGCTAGTACCTTACACCGTCTTTATCGACCCGCAACTAGGCCGGATCGGGCTGACCGAGAAAGAGGCACGAGACCGGGGCTTGGCGGTGAAGGTGGCGCGATTGCCCATGACCGGCGTGGCGCGGGCTCTTGAGATGGGAGAGTCGCGCGGGATGATCAAAGCCGTGGTCGATGATCGTAGTGGGCAGATCCTGGGATGTGCGGTCCTAGGTATCGAAGGCGGCGAGTTGATGGCGATGGTGGAGATAGCCATGATGGGAAAGCTCGCCTACACGGCCCTACGCGACGGTATATTCGCCCATCCGACCCTGGCGGAATCCCTTAACAACCTATTTTCAAAACTGTAGGTCGAAATCGCCGTTCAAGGGGATCAAGAGCCTCGGCCGTAAGCAGCTGCCCTTTGTCGGAAAATCCAGCGAGTCGCGCTCATGGAGATGCCCGTGGCGGCCCTTTATCCAACCTGGGCGGGCGTGTCAGGACCCTGGTTGTGTCCCTGAACGCGCGTAGCGGGATGGATCATGATGTCCAAGTCGCCGGGATTGTCAGACACATCCAACAGGAGCGATCCATTCTCTCGAACGATGCGGAGTGACAGGGAACTGTCACAGATCTTCATGTCCTTGATGATTATCTCCGTCAGGTCTCGCGGCAGGACGGGCGTTATATCTACGTGCCGTTGAAATGGTCGCGGAGCAACGCCCAGCCAGGTCTGGAGGAGCAGAAATATCGCTCCGGACGACCACGCCTGTGGTCGCGAGGCGTCCGGCTGACGTGCCAGCACTCCGGCCGTCTCCTTCGTCACCCCGCAATAGACCTCCGGCAATCGACGGTACTCAAAGTACCCGGACGCGTCGACCATGGATTCGTGGACTCGCTGAGTCTCGTCGACGAAACCGTACTTCTTGAGACCGGTGGCGATCAAGGCGTTTTCGAACGGCCAGATCGATCCGTTGTGGTAGCTGAACGCGTTAAAGGCACGCTCGTTGGTAGCCATCGTGCGTATGCCCCAACTGGAAAGCATTTCGGGTGAGGTCAGTTTAGACGCCATCGCATCCGCATGGGACTCGTCAATCAGACGGCACCAGAGGCAGTGTCCAGGATTGGACGTGATAACGTCGACGTGACGGTGATGTCCGTCCAGCGCCATAGCGTAGTATCCCTTGTCGGGCATCCAGAACTCGCTGTTAAATCGCTCTTTGAGCGCGGCAGCTCTATTGGCAAGCTCATCGCCTCGACCGCGCGTCCCTTGAGAGTCGGGCATCGCCCGAAACAGCTGTCCCCACATTTCAAGAGCTCGATACAGATACCCTTGCACTTCGGCCAAGGCCACGGGGTGGTCCCTGACCATCTTGCCGTTGGAGTACACGACCGCGTTGGAGCTATCCTTCCATCCCTGGTTGAACAGACCTACGGTGAGCGCGGCAGATCTGGCCTTTGGCGGAGTGTGTGCCCGGTATTGAACATAGCCCGAGCCGTCAATATCGCCATACTTGTCGATCCAGGCCCAGGCGGCATCAAAGTGAGGCTTCAGCTCGTGGAACAGGTTGAGATCGGCAGTCCACCGGAGGTACTCGGCTCCAAGCATCAGGAACAGGGGAGTCGCATCGACTGAGCCATAGAAGAGACCGAAGGGAACCTCACGCAGGCGCGCCAATTCACCGGTATGCATCTCGTGCATAATTTTCCCCGGCTCCTCGTAGTTCCACGGGTTCTCTTCCTTTCCCTGCCGGCTGGCGAGGAACCGTAGCACATCGCGAGACAGGGATGGGTTCCATGAGATGGTCTCGAGAGCCGTCAGGAGACAGTCGCGCCCAAACGGAACGGCGAAACGCGGCAGCCCGGCAGCGGGCACCCATCCTTCGCGAAATTCCGTGAGAAGCGTCTCGAGATCATCCACGCTGCGAGCGACTATGGCATCGATGATGGCGCTGCTGGTGGAAATCGCGCTGGCCTGATCGAACCAGACAGGCTTCTGCTTGCTCGTAGTTTCCGGCTGAGCCTCCGGGGGCGCAGTCTTCATAACGGTGACCTTGAGGGCGAAGTCGAGGGTCAAAGATGCGGATCCGCCAACCTCCAGAGTCAACGGGAAGTACATCTTGCCGTCCTCAAAGCGTTGCATGACCGGGGTCGTGTTGATCGACGTGGTGCGGCGCACTTCGTCAAGTCCAATGTAGCCAAGCTCGACCGAGGAATCGCGGACCCTAGGCTCCAACGTCTCACCGCGCTTCAATCGCTTTACCCCTCGAGCTTCGAACGAGTCAAAGAAATCAGCGTCGACCTCGATGGACAGCTCGAGCTCGATCGGCTTGGAGCACCAATTGACGATCGAAATGTCGACATTGACGTCGGGTGGCCCTTTCGACTGATCGTGCAATGTGTTGCGCTGTAAGATTCCGATCGAGCGCATGGGCACACCATCAAATGAATCGTTAGTCAGCAGGAAAGACGCCTGAAACAGCTGCTCTTCGGTCGAGCCGAGAAGAACGGGGAGGGCCCCGTTCAACCGGACCTGAAAGCGGCTCAAGAACCTGGTATCTCCCAGAAAAAGGCCCGAGCTGGCCGTAGCCCCCGGATCCATGGACCCGTCCTCAGCCGTTGCCAGGACGATCGGACCTTCCTTGATTATCCGGCGATGCTGCATTGTTGCCCCTTCAGTCGACTGTCAGATCGCGACACGACTATCACCTCCGTATGTTACCCGCGTGCTGAGCCGAAACAGACTCATATCTTTCGTTAGAACACCGGCGGGGGACGGTCGAAGCACCAGACCGTGGCATGTATCGAGGTCGACCGGCCGCGTTGGAACCCTTTCGCTGCCCTGCAGTGGTACGACGAGGTCCGCAGGGAGGTGGCGGCGAGAACGTCGACTTAGAATCGAACTCCGTCTCAGCTACCGGACTTACGGGACTTGGATCCGGCCGCTCCAAGAAATGGGGAACCCGCTCCGAGCAGAAAACCGAAGTCGTACCAGTTGCTCGCCTTGGAGACGTCGAAGAACGGGAAGTTCTGCCAGCCACCGAACACGTGGACAATCAGCACGACCCAGGCCGTCAGGCCATTCCAGAGCCCCCACAACAAATCTTGCCACCACATGGCGCTCTCCCTGATGATCTCGCTCTTTACGCGAGTTTACGGGCACTGATCACGCTACTACCACCATCATCGTTCAGACAAGCCATTCTTTCAATCGGTCAGAGAACGGTAGACGGTTTACGGTTAACGGTAAGCGGTAAACGGTTTACGGTTCACGGTAAACGGTTCACAGTTGGCGATAGACGGCCCAATACGGGGTCGACAGTACGGTCCTAAGCGGCTTCATGGTCCCAGCACCCCAGGGGAAATGGACGGGCACCCCACGGGGGACGTGGAGCCGTTAGAGCGTGGAGCGCGTTCGCCTGAGTTTTGAGTCGCGTCGCCGAAGAAAGCATAACTGCGTCTCCATTCGGCAATAGATCATGGCGTTCCCGGGCTGTTGGCATGGCGAGGCGAGACCGCTTCGCGCTTCGCTGCTTTTACGAGGCTGCAGCCACGATGCCGTCTTCACACTCGGCCTCGATTCGACCGTCGGCAAACTGCTCATGATAGAGGCGGGCGTAGGCACCGTTCAGGCGCAACAGCTCAGCGTGGGTGCCACGTTCCACGATCCTGCCCTGCTCTACCATCAGAATCTGGTCAGCCCGGAGAATGGTCGACAAGCGGTGCGCAATCGCCAGAGTGGTACGTCCCACCATCAGCGGCTCGAGCGCCGACTGTATAAGCCTTTCGGAATGTGTGTCCAAAGCACTAGTAGCTTCATCAAGGATGAGTATCCTCGGGTTCTTGAGCACCACGCGCGCGATAGCTATGCGCTGTTTCTCTCCACCCGAAAGTCTGTAGCCCCGCTCGCCTACGACGGTATCGAGCCCGTTCTCCAGCTCGGCGATTCGATCATAGATGTTGGCAGCCCTAGTGGCGGTTTCGATCTCGGCGTCACTGGCTTCAGGACGGGCGAATAGGAGGTTTTCCCTGATGGTCGAATGAAACAGGAAGGTTTCCTGCGTTACGATCCCAACGACATCAGCGATGGACTCTAGCGTGAGGTCACGTACATCCTCTCCATCAATGCGTACGCTCCCCGAGCTCACGTCATAGAGGCGAGTGGCAAGATAGGTAATGGTCGTCTTGCCTGCCCCGCTCGGACCGACGAGGGCTACCAGCTGGCCAGGTTCGGCGAGGAAGCTGACATCATCGAGCGCGGGCCGCTCAGAGGCGGAGTCGTACGCGAAGGTTACGTGATCGAATTCGACCATGCCGCGGACGGATGGCGTATCAAGGACGATGGCATCAGGTTTGTTAGAGATCTCGATCGGCAGGTCGAGGTATTCAAAGATCCTGTCGAACAAGGCCAAGGCGCCTTGAATCTGGACCTGGACCTGGAGGAGCTGACCGATCGGGAAGAACAAGCGGCTTTGCAGCGTCGTGAACGCCACTATACCGCCAACGGTGATGGCCGGGGCGGCTCCCGGCGACGTATTGATGATGAGACGCCCAGCCACGTAATACACGAAGGCGGGGGCAACACTGAAGAACGTCGATATCAACATAAAGAACCAGCGGCCGATCATCTGCTGACGGAGCTCCAGGTCTGCCAGCCTCTGGTTTTCGGTGCGGAAACGATCTACAGCACGCTCTTGCCGTCCGAAGACCTTCGTGAGCAAGACCCCGGATACCGAGAGACTCTCCTCGACGAGCGCGCTCATGTCAGCCATGCTCTTCTGAGTGTTCTTGCTGATCTCGCGGCGAACGTTCCCGACTCGATAGGTGATGTACAGGAACACGGGTAGCAAGCCCAACGAGATCAAGGTTAGCTGCCACGACAGAATGAGCATCGCGACGATGGTGGAAAGCGTGATTGTCAAGTTCGATACCACGCTGGTGGCGGTGTTGGTGATTATGTCTTGCACGCCATTCACGTCGTTCGACAGACGTGACTGAATCTCACCGGTGCGAGTGTTGCTGAAAAATCGCAGAGCCTGGGCTTGAACGTGCGTGTACAGATTGATGCGAATGTCACGCATCACCCGCTGACCAACAAGGTTGTTGAGGTACGTCTGCCCCACGCCAATCAGGCCGGTGACAATTGGAATCGCGATCATCAAGGCGGCATACAGGGTGAGCTTGTTGAGGTTGCGAGGGACGATGGCATCGTCGATGATCGCTTTGAGTAGGAATGGATTCGCCAGGCCGGCGACCGCGATTACGAGGATCGCGATCAGCACGATAGCTACCTGAACGCGGTACGGTTTGAAATAGACGGCGATCCGACGGACGGTGCCGGGCTGGATCGGCCGGTCACTCGGCTCCGGATCCATCATGCCAAGGCGACGAATGTGGTATCGGCCCACGCGGGTCCTCCGGGTACGGCCTGCTCGGCAGGCACATATATCCCATGCTACGGCAGCAGACCGCCGTTTCGGCTCGCCGGTGAGTCAGCCCAGCCTGCTCTGTGAGCTAAAACACGTTGACCTCGACGTCCTCCGTCGTTGATCACCCGGACGAGCAGTCGTCACCAGAGGTCAACTTCGCCCCTTTGAATCTGAGGATGATGCGAGAATCACCCGGAAGCAGCAAGCCGGCGCGCACGCGATCCTTCCGAGAACAGTTATTCAGGAGAGTTCATGGCCCCACTGGTTGTGGGCACTGCCCGCGCCCAGCGCGGGGAGCGAGCCTACGGCACCCTCCATTGCGGTCATCTGGCCATGGGAGCATCAATTGAAGCTCCCGTGGCGGTCGTAAACGGGCGCCACAGTGGACCGCGCCTCTATGTTGGAGCGGCGGTGCACGGGGATGAAGTGAACTCAGTCGACGTCCTGCGCCGGGTACTCAGCTCTGTAGACCCAGGCCATTTGCACGGAGCGATTGTTTGCGTCACTATCGTCAATCCGCTGGCATTTGAGGCCCGCCACCGTTGGGCGCCGCAGGACATGGAGGACATGAATCGGGTGTGGCCGGGCAAGGTAGATGGAAAGGTGTCGGAACGTATCGCCCACACGATCTTCACCCAGGCCATTGGGTCCGCTGACGCCGTCGTCGACTTGCACACGGGAGCTACAAATATGGCCGTACACGTTGTGTACGGCGAAAACCATATCCCCAGTCGCGAGCTGGCCTACGCGTTTGGGGCAGAGATCCTCCTGGAGGAGCGGCGAGACGACAAGTGGGAGCGGGCGCGGTTCAACGGCAAACTTCGGTCAGTAGTTAATGCGCGGGGAATCGCGGCTATCACGCCCGAGCTCGGCCAGGGAGGGAGCTTCCAAGAGCAGGCGATTCTAGCCGGCGAGCAAGGTCTGCACAATGTCCTTCGACACCTCGGAATGACCGGAGGCGCGCCGGTGCCACCACCTCGTAGAGTAACGCTGAGCGGCAGCCACCTTGACAGCATTGTGTCATCGGAGGCAGGGATGTTTGTTGCCGAGACAAGACCTGGGGCTACCGTCGATGCAGGGACGCGCATCGGCTATCTCTATCGCGTTCGGGACTTCGTGGTGGTCGAGGAATTTCTCGCTTTCTCCCGCTCCATGGTCCTCTCCATCGTGGCTAACCCGGTTGTCGACACGGGGGGATACATAGCTACACTCAGCACCATCAAGACGATATCCGGCGGCTGATTTAGCTATCGGCTCTCAGAGAAGGCTGAGGGCGGCTCGAAAAGAATGGAAGTCGGGCTTCAGACGTGAGGGGTTGGTGCCCGGTGGTGAGAGTTGGGAGGTGCGGCCGAAGGAGGCCGTTTAGAGACTCATTATGTCTGTCCGTCCCTGGCACGTTACAATATCGAGCATTCTCGACCATTGCCCGTTACCGGCCTGCTCGCCAGATTTTTAGTGCTGGAAGGACCCTTTGGGAGTCACAGCTCGGACGGCCTTTCTGCGCGGCCTTGTCACGGTGGTTACGTGCTGTAGCCTCTTCGCGGGGATCTATCACACTTCTGCCGGCCATCCGACTTATGAAGCAGCTCCCGCATTGCGCTCAGGCTCGATCGGGCTCAACGGCTTAGGTCGCCTGCTAGGGTCCGCGTCATCGCAGGGACGTTCGCCCGCCACAGCCCTATCCACCCGTGTCAACCGGTTGGCTGCTTCTCCTACAGCCCCTTCGCGCGCGGCGTGCGCCGGAGCGCCCCACTTCGGCTGGTTCCACACATCCGGAGTCTGGATAGAGGACGACCGGGGCTGCAAGGTCCGACTCGTGGGAGCAACCTGGTTTGGCATGCAGACTACCTACTACGTACCGGCGGGCCTGGACTTCTTGCGGTACTCGGCAATCCTCAGTGTTATTAAAAGGCTCGGGTTCAATTCCATTCGAATACCCATTTCAGATCAGATGGTTCGAGACAACTCAAAGATAGTCATTGGCCGAAACTGCGGGAATCGCCCCAAGAAGTGTTATGTAAGCAAGGATCCCGAGTTTATCGGTAAGCACCCCCTCGACGTTCTCGACATTCTGATAAGCGAAGCCCATCACTTCGGCCTGTTCGTCATCCTCGACAACCACTTCTCGGCAGCCAGGACGCCGCAGTCATACAACAAGCCGGCATCACTGCGAACCCCGCATCGATACGAAGCGACGTGGGACCCGAAGGGCTGGACCGAGTCCGGCTGGATACAGGACTGGGTTACGCTGGCCCACCGCTATTACAAAGACCCAACAGTGATTGGCTTCGACCTGAGAAACGAGCCTCACACGAACCCACCGGGCCCGTGGAGCCTGAAGGCTTACTTGAAGCAGGGCGCCACCTGGGGACGCTATCCCAGCAAGTCATGGAATCCAGCCAGCGATTGGGCGGCAGCCGCCACGAAATGCGGTAATGCCATTCTCGCGGTCAACCCCCACCTTTTGATGTTTGTCGAGGGCGTCCAGCTCTATCCTGACCCCATGCAGAGACGAGGCGTAGAGCAGTACTGGTGGGGTTCAATCCTCAGAGGAGTTGCCGTCGATCCCATCGTGTTCAAGAGAGCCCATCAGCTGGTGTATTCACCTCACGAGTGGGGTCCCTGGAAGTTCAACTCCGGGTCGTTCTCCTATCGGACGACGTATGACCAGATGGCCAAAATTTTCGACCAGAACTGGGGATTCATTCTCAAGGCGAACAACCCCGTCATCCGGAATCCGATCTGGCTGGGTGAGTTCAATACCTGCAACAGGAATGCTTCATGCGTGAGCTCGAGGCAGCGAGGTAGTCAGGGCCAATGGTTTCAAATCCTGCTTCGATACCTACGAAGCCACCCGGAGATCAACTGGGACTATTACCCCATCAACGGCACCAACAGCTTTGACGAGACCTCCAACAACAGCGTGCTGGGGAGAACATGGACGGCGCCAAAACTCCCATCGCTGATGTCGGCCCTACGACCAATCATGAGCCAGCCGAAGCAATAAGCAGCTATGCGCTCTCCTGTTGTGCCTGGCGTTGCCACCGGAGCGTGATATTGTTGCACTCTTCGCATACAGTCTCAGGAACGACTCCAGCGCGCATCAGATATCCGAAAGCAGTGCAACCTGCGCAGAAGCCGACCACGGCTTCAAGGGTGGCAAACAGCCCGACGACACCCACCAAGATCGCCGCTGCAGTCGTTGCACCGGTCAGGGCGGCGACTAACGCAGCAAGAGTAAAGACCGCGCCGATGAACTGAGCGAACCGTTTTGGGGGCCCGGCAACCATGGCACCCTTGAACGGTAGTCTCGGCGTGATAACCCGAGCCATGAACCAAGCGACGGGCTCGCCGCGAGAACCAAAAGCAACACGTAACACGAAGCTGACCGCCAGGACCGCGAATAGCCACGTCGGCTGAGTGATTACGGCCACCCAGGCCAGGATGGCCATCACCCCCGCAGTCAGGCGGGTTGCCACCTCATTAACCGGATTGGGAAAGCGAAAAAGCTCGCGCACTGGATTCTCCCTCGTGGGTATATGGTTGAGCGTAGCAATTCCCATTGACATTGCGGCTAATGGGAGAGGGTCCGAGGTATAAGCACAACTTGTGGTTCACGTGGCCCTGCCTGGCTCCCACGCAAACAGCTGAAGCGCGCACACCTCCTCGAAACCCAGCTTTGCCACGATGGGCGCGGAGGTCGTCCTCACCGCCTGAATCACGGCTGCCTCAGCGCCAACTGCGCGAGCGTCTTGCAGCCTGCGAGCAAGTAAGGTCGAATAGATTCCGCGCCGTCGATGATCCGGAAGCGTCGCGGCTCCCTGCAAGATAACTATCGGCAGGTCCGACAGAAAGATCGAGTCAGCGAACGCCACGGGTTCAGCCCTATCTTCGACGTAGGCCAGATACATCATCACACTCAGTCGCGTGCCAAGCGCGGCGAAATAGTCGATCAGGTAGCGTAGGAGGAATTCCGGACCGTCCATGGCTCGGGTGAGCATGGGTATAGCACCGCGACACTGATCCACGGTAGCGCGCTCAACGCGTATCTCAGGGTTACTGCGAATTGGTCTGCCGAGGTCGGTGAGTGCCATTCCAGCCTCCGCCACCAGCAGATTGAATCCCGCGGCCTCCAGCCGGAGCGGCAGGTCCACGGGAGTGGTGCCTGGCCCCACGAACCAGCCAACAGACTTCTCCATTTGGCCAAACATCTGCTGGATGTTCGCAATCGTACCGTCTGCGTTGTCCGGCGTTAGTGCGGCACGCCCTACCATGTTCGCTTCAGGATGCGAAATGGGTGTGTAGTGGCCCGAAACGCCGGGAACAGAGATTCGGGTCGTCATTCCCGATATTTCCGGGTAGATGAAAAAGCTGCCTTCGAGGGCACTGATCAAATCATCTTTGGTTACCGTTGTCACGCAGTCACTCCGGTCCTCATATTGTGAGACGGGACTCGTCTAGGATAGTGCTTACCGCCGGATCCTGGAGCGTTCTGGTCAGACGCACTGCGGCCGGCTACGTGATATGTCCGGGCGTCCTCCAGCCACATGACCGTAGGAGAGGAGAAGCTCCCGTGCGGTGATCTTGGTCACAAGGAACGTGCAAACTCTTCCATGCTGGGAGTCCACGTGCAACACTTGGGACGAGGGGCGGCTGGCACATAATGCGTTGGAGCCGCGCGAAAGGTCGCCACGTGGCCCGCGCGGGTCTCAATTTTGGGTATTCGTCGCTGCGTGAATATTCGCGGTCGCAGGCCGAGAATCCTTGGTCCGGGATTCAGGAAGCATGGCGCCGGCGGTACATTATCGAACACTTACCTAATGAGAAGAGACACGATGATTAGCGGGAAGGACTTGAAGAGGGCCGGGTGGAAGGAGGGTCGAGCACTTGGCCAGGCGAAACTCGCGGCCCGGACTCTGGCTTCGGACCGGGGCCTGTCGTCCGCGGAGGTCTTGATCGCGCTTGAATCGTGCAGGTCCAATCCCGATATGTACGTCCACGACCCTACGTTGAGAAAGTTATCAGAAGCGCTCATTCTTGAGCGGGAGCGCGGACGGTTGAGGCCGCCGCCCAAGCTGGGCAAGGCCAAGGCCTACCCAATCTGGGGGCCGGAGCTAATCGATCCGGGTGCAACTGCACAGATGGATGTAGCTATGAGCCTCCCGATCTCCGTGGCCGGCGCATTGATGCCCGACGCACATGTGGGATACGGGCTACCGATTGGCGGCGTTCTCGAGACACGAGACAGCATCATCCCGTATGCCGTCGGGAGTGACATCGCGTGCCGCATGCGGCTTACGGTTTTCGACCTGGATTCGCAGGCGCTGGACCGCGACCCCACAAAGTTCACGAATGCCCTGGGCACGGCGACGATCTTCGGAGCGGGTAAGGAGAACCCCGGGGCTCCTTACCATGAGGTACTCGATCTCGATTGGGGCGCCACCCACCAGCTCAAGCAGCTACGGCGGGTGGCAGAGCAACAGCTCGGTACGTCCGGATCAGGCAACCACTTCGTGGAATGGGGTGAGCTCGAGTACGTGGACTCACCTGGCAAGAGGCGGGTAGCGCTGCTTTCTCATAGTGGGTCGCGGGCCGTCGGCTTCAAGATTGCCGACCGCTACTCCAAGCTCGCAGAGAAGCTTCACGAGAGAGACCTGCCGCCGGAAGGAATCAAGCTTTCCTGGTTTGATCTGAAGTCGACTGAGGGCCAGGAGTACTGGGCCTCGATGGAGATCGCGGGCGCCTTCGCCGGCGCGAATCATGAGGTGATTCACGAGGCGGTACGCAAAGCAATAGGATTGCCTCGCAACGCGACCCTGGCAGTTGTCGAGAACCTTCACAACTGGGCTTGGCGCATTGAGCAAAGCGACGGTGGCATCCACGTCGTGCACCGCAAGGGCGCGACGCCCGCGGCACGAGGAGTCATGGGAGTCATTCCGGGGTCGATGGCGGCTCCGGGATTCGTGGTCGAGGGCAAAGGTAATCGCGAATCACTGGAGTCCGCCTCTCACGGAGCAGGGCGCCAGATGGGTAGGCGGCAAGCGGAGAGATCGCTCACGCGAAAAGACCGGGATGAGCTGCTCGCGGCGCAAAGGGTAACACTGCTTGGTGGCGGACTCGACGAGGCGCCCCAGGCTTACAAGCCGATCGGCCTGGTGATGGCGGCGCAGAGCGATCTCGTAACGGTCAGGGCCTCTTTCGTGCCTCGCATCGTGCGCATGGCAGACGGCGGCCCAGACATGTAATCGAATGAGCGAGTCAATGATGTACAACTGCGTCTTCTGCCAGTCGCGCCATCCACTGTCCCCGAATGAGCGCTACGTGGTGTACGAAGATGATGACGTTCTCGCGAGTCACATAGTCAGTAGCGATACGAACATATACCTCGGACACCTGGTTCTCCATCCCCGGCGCCACGCTCGGGGATATGCGGAACTCACAGACGAAGAGGCCCGAAGCGTGGGACTCGCAACTGCCCGCGTCAGCCGGGCGCTCAAAGATGTCACCGGCGCGGACAATGTGTACGCGGTCTTCTTCGGGGAAGCGGTACCTCATCTGCACGTACTACTCACCAGCCGATATGCAGGCACGCCTGAGAAGTACTGGCGGATCAACATTACGGATTGGCCTGAGGCCCCGAGGGGAGATGCCCAAGCCGTGATCCAGCTGAGCGACAACCTGCGGAAGGAGCTTGCTTCCCAAGGCTGAATCACCCGTCTCATGGCCACTCTACGATCAGACGCTTCGGCCATTTACGGACCGGCGAGACTGCGACACCATATACCGGTTCAACACAATTTGGAGCATAGATGTGTGCACGAGCTTTCGGTTAAAAGCAAAGAACGGAACGATCCTGGTCGGTCGAACGATGGAGTTCGCCGCGGACCTGGGCTGGCAGCTGATGACTGTTCCGATTGGAACTCAGTTTATTGGGACGAGTCCGAGTGGGGCCGGTCATCTTTGGGAGACGACCCACGGTTTCCTCGGCATAAGCGCTCTCGGCCGGCGATCCGCTGTCGATGGGCTAAACGATGCCGGGCTGTATGCCGGGCTCCTCTACCTCCCCGGATTTGCCGAGTATCAGGCGCATGAAGGAGTCTCCCCAGAAAGGCTGGTTGCCCCTGATGAAGTGGCTTCGCTCGCCCTTTCGACCTCGGCTTCGGTCGAGGAAGCGGTCGCGACAATTGAGCTCGTGACCGTTTGGGACAAATTCGAAGAACAGCTAAAGGGTACCCTGCCGATCCACCTGGTGCTGCACGATCGAAGTGGCGGGTTTGCAGTGGTCGAGTGGGTAGACGGAGCTTGCTCCGTTCATCGCAGCTCCCTGGGCGTTTGCACCAACAGCCCACCCTATGCGTGGCACGAAACCAACCTGCGCAACTATGTCAACCTCAGTCGTGATAAACGCGGACCCGGTGGAGCTGGACGGCCAGACCTTTGCGCAGATCGGAGAAGGAAGCGGCCTCCTGGGGTTGCCTGGAGACTGGACGCCGCCATCACGATTCGTACGCGCAGCGGTAGTGTCGAGTGCGACGACACCTCCGGAAGATGGCCCTTCCGGAATCCTGACTGCATTACACGTGCTCAACGCGTTCGATATTCCGAGAGGTCTAGTTGGTGGAGAGGCGGGTGGTGATTACACCCAGTGGGTGACGGTTGCCGACCTGGAGAGCAATGTCTACATGGTGCGAACGTATGAGAGCACCAGCCCGACGCAGATCCGTTTGGCCGATGTGGACCTGTCGTCGGGTCCGGTGAAGCAGATGCCTCTACCTCAGAGTGGTCAGGTAGAGGTGCTCCCAGTATAGGTCGATCGTCCGAACCGCGTTCGAGCTGCGTGACGCTCGCGGTATGTTTGGATAAATGCCCTTGGGAGATCTGAGATGCTACAGATTGAGTCCGGAAAGATAGGTTCGTATCGCGTCAACCGGCTGGGCTTTGGGGCGATGCAGCTGCCTGGACCGGGAGTTTTCGGCCCTCCGGCGGATCGCGAGACGGCTCTCGCGGTTCTACGACGGTCGGTTGACCTGGGCGTCAACCACATCGACACGGCGCAGTACTATGGCCCTGACGTTGCGAACGAGCTTATCCACACAGCTCTTTACCCCTATCCCAACGATCTGGTGATAGTCAGCAAGGTCGGCGCGAGACGTGACGAGAGCGGCGGGTGGCTTCCAGCTTCACAGCCGAAGGAGCTGCGCAGCGGAGTGGAAGCGAATCTACGTGCGCTTGACGTGGATCAGGTCCAGATCGTCAACCTGCGCGTGGGAGAAGCCGGCCCCCCGGATGAGCTCTTCGACGAACGAGTGGCTGCCATGATGGACATGCGCGATGAAGGCCTGATTGGGGGCATCGGACTGAGCAATGTATCCCTGGAGCAGTTTGAACGAGCAGTTTCGATGACTGAAGTGGCGTGTGTGCAGAATGCTTTCAACTTGTTCGACCGGAGCTCTAACGAAGTTTTGCAGGCATGCGAGGGCGCGGGAGTTGCATTCGTGCCCTTCTTCCCACTGGGCTCGGGATTTCCCGGCGCCCGCCAGGTGGTCGACGACCCCGCCGTCCAACGGATCGCGGCGCGCTTGAATGCCACGCCGGCACAAGTTGCTCTGGCGTGGCTTCTGGCCTTATCGTCCAGCATCCTCCTGATTCCCGGAACATCTTCCCTGAACCATCTGGAGGAGAACATGGCCACGGCGAACGTGAGTCTGGATGACGAGGCAATGGCTCTGCTCGACGCCAGGCACGAGGACGAGGATATACCTTGAGGCGATAGCCGTGGCGGCAGACGGAGAATGGCCGGTCCGCAAGCTCTGGTTTTATCTTCACTGAACCCTGTTTCTACTCGCAGCTACCGGCGTTCGATCATCCCCCTCACGTATCCCGCCTGCCCTGCGTGTTGTAGCCCGTCGGAAATCACACTGACGAGACGCACCCCGAGTGAAACGGGCGGATTCCATCTCTCGTCTACGATTCTGTCGAGATCTCGATCGCTGAGGCCGCGAACGTATTCAACGGCGACCTGGTGGACCGCGTCGTGATACCCGATGAGTAGGTCAGCGCTGCATCGCACGGCGGCTACCTCTTGAGAGCGATGTCCATATCCCGTAGCGTGGGTGTCGAATGGAAAGTCAAACCTGTCTGCCCACTGTTGGGAGGTCCAGACCTGTTCAGTTTGAGCCGCAGCGGCAACATGATCGTCCTCGATCCGGGTGAGATGCCACACCAGCCAGGCAATTGAATTGGCGTCACTATCGGGCCGATACGTCAACTGTTCCGGCGTGAGTCCGTCGACAGCTCGCACGACTATTTCGTGGATCCTGCCAAAAGCGTCGACGAGTAGGTCTGCGGTCGTCATGCGTATGTCTCCTTCTTAGACGCGGTAGATCGCTCTAGCGCCGGGGCCAGGTCGCCTTCCGGTCGCCATTGGCGACGGCGTCACTACTTATTGTTGAACACCATGGCTCGCGGTCCGGGTCGATTAGTCGGCTTGCGCCTGCGCCGTCCCAGTTTCGTTCATCATGCAGTCGTTCCAGCCGTCCCAGATGTCGCGCACGCCACGGGGTTTGGAAGTATCTTGGCTACAGCAGCCGGAGTCTTCGATTCCCTGCCCTGAGTTTGGAGTGATCAAGATCAGGGATCCGGGGGCACAAAGAGAGAGCGACCCGAGCACATGCTCGAGCCGCCCTCTCCGGAGAAATCGTGTCCGTTAGATTACGTGCCGACTGAGGTTGATGCGGCCGATGGAGACGGTAGTGGATGATGCTGGCCCTCGGGAACCGGGTGCGGGACGGGCACCCATAGCTCCTCGCCGTGAATCGCGCCGTCTCCGACCTCCAGGACGCTGTCGGGGTATCGCAGCGGTACCACTAGAGATATCAGCTTCAAGATCACGAACGTAGCTACGGCGTCAAATCCGATGATTGTCGCGGCGGCGCCGAGCTGCATAAGGAGCTGGTGGCTGTTACCGGTATAGAAGAGACCTCCCACCGAGAAACCGGCCCCTTTGCCGATCCCTTGATAGACGATCATCGCCGGATCGGCCAGCAGGCCAACCATCAAACCTCCCACCAAGCCCGCCACACCGTGGGTGTGGACTACTCCGAGTGCATCATCGACTTTCCCAAAGATCCACCGAGTTCCGAGCTTGTTCAAGGTGAACCATGGAATAGCGGCGGCGACCAGACCAATCGCGATCGCCCCGCCTCCGTTAACGAAACCCGCAGCCGGCGTTATAGCGACCAACCCGGTAATCATACCGTTCACGGATCCCAGCATAGATGGCTTGCCGAAGGCAAAGATGTCAATTGTCATCCAGGTCAGCATTGCCGTGGCGGCGGCCAGGTTAGTGTTGAGAACGGCAGCAGCGGCATCGGCATTGGCAAAATACGGATCTCCGCCATTGAATCCATTCCAGCCGAGCCAGAGGAGACCAGCCCCAACCATTACCATCATCAGGTTGTTTGGATCGGGGTGGCTTTCTCGGTCTTTCAACAATCGCGGCCCCACCATCGCGGCCGCGACAAATCCCGAGGTGCCGGCAGCCAGGTGAATGACGTAGCCACCGCTGTAGTCCACAGCCCCTTGCTGAGCCCACCATCCTCCGCCCCAGAGCAGGAAGGCATTGATGCTGTAGACGAAGGTCGACCACAGTGGGACAAACAGCATCCACGCCTTGAAGTTGATCCGTCCGAGCACAGCACCCAGAATCAGTATCGGGGTGATTGCCGCAAAGACAAACTGGAAGTATACGAGCGATGCCTGCGGAAACCTGAATTTCGGCATCAGGTTCACGCCGCTGACTAGCGGGATATTTGCTCGAGCCTGCTCGTCGGCATGGCCCAAGATGCTTCCGGGAGTTCCGACGAAGTTGGCCAAGATGCCTGATGTTCCCGGGATATGCAGCGGACTGCCGAAGCCCATTTTGAATCCCCAGAGCACCCAGACAAACAGGACCATGGCAAACGCGTAGAAAACCATCATGGCGCTGTTGACCGCCCACCGTTTCTGCACGGCGCCGCCATACAGGACTGCCAGTCCGGGGAGACTCATCAAGCCAACGAGCGTCCCCGCTGTCAGCTGCCAGGCGTTATCCCCCGCATTCAGGAAGGATGGATCTGGAATCATGACATGCCTCTGGTCTTGCCGGAATGGCGGGGGGCATGGCGGGAATCGACGAGTACTTCAAAGGAAGCAGACTGAACCGAAATACGGGAAAGACACAAACGCATATTGACTACACTCCACTCTTGCTCAATGAAGAATCGGCTTAGTCAAATGCTACGAGGATGGACCGGCACGCAACGCACAGAAATGAATATCAGTTCTGGGCGCATGCACAAACGCCTGACGTCCGGCCAGGCATAGCTGGACATGTTGCCCAGCAGCGCGAGCTAGATCAGGTGAATTTCACCGGAAGCGTCTAGCCAGCTACAGAATGAATTTGCTGGTGTCGTCCGAAACGGGGACCGAGCGCATGCGCTCTTTGACGTACTCGGCATCGACCACCACTGTGTCGCCAGACCGTTCAGGGGCTTCGAAGCTGATCTCCTCAAGCACCTTCTCCATAACGCCATACAATCGGCGGGCGCCCAGGTTTTCGGTCTGATCGTTCAGTCTGTGCGCCATCCGAGCGATCTCCTGAATACCATCAGGGGCGAATTCGAGCTTCACGTCCTCGGTCGCCAGGAGTGCCGCATATTGCTTCACCAAGGCATTTTCCGGTTCGGTGAGGATGTGGACGAAGTCCTCCTCGGTTAAGGTATCGAACTCCACGCGCAAGGGAAACCGTCCTTGCAGCTCCGGGAGCAGCTCGGAGGGCCGGGCGCGAGTGAAAGCGCCAGCGCCCACAAAAAGGACGTGGTCCGTCTTGACCATTCCGTACCGAGTGGCAACCTGGGCACCTTCCACTATGGGCAAGAGATCCCGCTGCACGCCCTCGCCGGAGACGTCGGGCCCGAAGTCCGAGCCGCGTGTTATCAGCTTATCGATCTCGTCGATGAATACGACGCCGGTTTCCTCGACCCGATTGATAGCGTCATCCACTACCCGATCGAAGTCGATGAGCTTGTTGGCCTCTTCCTGAGCCAGAATACGTCGAGCCTCACGCACCGGAACCCGGCGCAGCTTCGGTCGCGACGCGCTTAGACTGTGCATGAACTCGTTGAACTGCTCAGTTACCTCGTCGCTCCCCATCCCGGAGACGAATTCAAGCACGTTGGAGAATCCTTCCTCCGGCTCAACTTCTATCTCGACAACGTTTTCTTCCAGCTCGTGATTGCGCAGCATCTTGACCATAGAAGACTTTCGGCGCCGCTGACGCGTGCGCAGGGCCTGCCGACTCTCGGGTGAGTCCTGCGTCTCGGCAGGGGCTGCCGCTTTTTCTTCATCCTGATTCTTCAGCAGATATGTGACTAGCCTGTCGTTGGCGGCCTTGTCGGCTGCTTCCTGAACTTCGCTAAGTCTCTCGGCATGAACCAGATTCACTGAGCTGTCGGCCAGATCGCGCACGATGGATTCGACGTCGTGCCCTACGTACCCGACTTCGGTGAACTTGGTGGCCTCGACCTTGAGGAATGGCGCATCCACCATTCTGGCCAGGCGCCGCACGATCTCGGTCTTTCCAACTCCCGTGGGGCCGATCAGCAAGATATTCTTGGGACCTATCTCAGTTCGCATCGGCTCGTCGAGCTTGAGTCGCCGATCGCGCTCGCGAAGCGCCAGCGCCAGTGCGCGTTTGGCCTGTTTCTGTCCGACGATATAGCGGTCCAACTCGTCGACGGTGACTTTGGGTTTGGTATCAGACATGGCTTGGTTCCACAGTTTCAAGGAGGATTTCGGAATTAGTATAAATGCACATGGTGGAGGCGATCTCCATCGCACGGCTAGCTATGTCGGAAGATGTCAACTCTGTGTGACGCAGCAACGCCAGCGCGGCAGACTGGGCATAGGGACCACCCGATCCTATAGCCGCCACGTGTTCGTCAGGTTCGATGACCTCGCCCTCACCGGTGAGAATGAGGACCGCCGTCGGATCGGCGACAAGTAGCTGGGCGTCGAGCCGACGCAGGTAGCGGTCGGTTCGCCACTCCTTGGCGAGCTCGATAGCAGCGCGCTGAACTCGTCCATGACGCTCCAGCTGGGTCTCGAATCGGTCGAGTAGAGCTAGTCCATCGGCCGCGGCTCCAGCAAAGCCGGCAAGTGCTCGCCCTCCCTGCACGGTGCGTAGCTTGCGAGCATGATGCTTCATGACGATGTCGCCCATCGTCACTTGACCGTCCGCGGCCATGGAAACAGCTCCATCTCTGCTTACAGCGAGAATGGTTGTGGCCCGGACGGTCGCGTTACCAGGGGCACACACAAAGCTGCGTCGGTTGTACTCGTTCGTGATAGTTCTTTCTAGGAGGAAGGGTGTGCCTGGGCGTACGCTTCGCGCAGATGTCCTTCCGAGATGTGCGTATAGATCTGCGTTGTCGAGAGATTTGAATGGCCTAGTAGCTCCTGAACGACCCGGAGGTCGGCTCCTCCTTCGAGGAGGTGGCTGGCGAATGTGTGACGGAGGGTATGCGGAGTAACTCGCTTCTCGAGTCCGGCTTTGAGAAGGTATCGATTCAGAGCAACATGGAACATTCGTACGCTCAACTTTCGGCCCAACCGGCTCAGAAACAGGGCTCCTGGATCGGGACGGTCGCCAAGCAGGTGAGGGCGGGCATCGTGAATATATCGCTCGAGAGAAATCATCGCGCACTCTCCCAACAAGACGATGCGCTGCTTGTTGCCCTTTCCGCGAACCAGCACGCTACGCTCCTGCCAGTTCACGTCGGATAGCTTCATATCGAGGAGCTCGCTCACTCGGACTCCGCTGCCATAGAGAACTTCCAGGAGGGCGAGATCTCGGACCCCGACGAACGAAGCGAGATCCGGCTGGGCGAGAAGATTCTCAACTTCTTCTACCGACATCACAGTTGGCAAGTACCTCGCCTGTTTGGGCGGCTTCACGTTCAAGAACGGGTTGGAGGTCAGATCGCCCCGCAGCTCGAGAAAACGGAACAGCGCCCGTACGGACGCCAGCTTTCGGGCAATGCTGGTCGCGGCATATCCATCGCGCTGCATGGCGGCCAGCCAGGAGCGGATCGCGGCCCTATCAACCTGCGACCAGCTACTTATCCCACGGTCAGAGCACCAGTCGACAAAATCATGTAAGTCCAAGCCATAGCTCACGGTGGTGTTCTCCGCGGCCCGCCGGCGGACACGCATGTACTCCAGGAAAACGTCGATGATGCTTTGCATGGCGCTCCTTTAGAGAGCGGCTAGAGCTGGTTCCGGCTCGGAGTCCTGTACGGCGGGCCGCAGCGGCTCCTCGTGCCCGCAGCTGAGGCATCGCAGGATATTCCGATTTCCGCGGCTCGGCTGGGCCATCAGCCCGCCGCATTTCACGCACGGCTCAGGCACGGGCTTATCCCACGATGCCCAACGACACTTCGGGAAGTTGCTGCATCCGTAGAACACTCGGCCCTTGCGGGTGGTGCGCTCGATGATGTCGCCGCCATCGTCAGGGCACGGTATTCCCAGTTTGGTAGTCATCTGCCGTGAATACTTGCACTCAGGGTAGTCGGAGCAAGAAATGAACTCACCAAAGCGCCCGTGCTTGATGACCAATTGTTTACCGCAATCGGGGCATAGCTCGTCGATCGGAACCTCGGGCCACTCTACCGCCTGGATCGACTTCTCGGCATCTGCCAGAGTGAGCTTGAACGGATCGTAAAAGTCCTTGATTACGTGGGTCCACTCCTCATCTCCCTCTTCCACCCGGTCAAGCTCGGTCTCCACCTGCGCCGTGAAGCCAATGTCTACGATCTTGGGGAAGTGATTCTTCATCACTTCATTGACCTTTTCACCAAGGGTGAGGGCGACGAAGCGGCGTTGCTCCACCTTGACGTACTTGCGGTCCACAATCGTGCTGATTATGGGTACGTACGTGCTGGGCCTTCCAATGCCCCGCTCTTCGAGCTCCTTAATCAGGCTAGCTTCGGTGTAGCGTGGTGGTGGCTCGGTAAAATGTTGCTCGGGGTTGAGCTTATGGAAGTCGAGCACTTCGCCGGCCTCCAGGACGGGCAGCGTGCTGTCCTTATCATCCCGTCCCCAGACAGCATAGAAGCCCGGGAAGACCAGGGAAGAACCATTGGCCACGAAGACGTAATCGCCCGCATCGATGATCACCCGGGTTGAGTCAAAGACCGCCGGGGCCATAAAGCTGGCGACAAAGCGCTTCCAGATCAAGTTGTAGAGCTTGAACTCGTCGGTCGAAAGCGAGCTTTTCAAGGACTCCGGAGTGCGAGAGACATCAGTCGGCCTGATAGCTTCATGCGCTCCCTGGACATTGCTCTTTTGCTTCGACTTTGGGCCCGGTCCGATGTACGACTTGCCATGGTGCGAGTCAATGTAGCCACGGACGGCGTGCTGGGCCTCCTCAGATATCCTCGTCGAATCAGTCCGCATGTACGTGATCAGTCCGGTACGATCGCCGGCACCAACGTCGATGCCCTCGTACAGCGTCTGAGCGACTCTCATCGTCTTCTTTGGAGCAAAACGAACGCGAGTTGACGCATCCTGCTGCATCGAGCTGGTCGTGTAGGGGGGAGGCGGCTGGCTCCTCGTCTTCTTGGTATCTGCCGAAGCGACCTCCCACCGAGCGCCATCGAGACTCTTAAGCACCGCGTCCGTCTCTTCCTGGGACCTCAGGGCGATTTTCTCGCGCTCGCCCTGAGACTTATGGCGCAGTAGGGTGGCTTGAAAAGTCTTCTTTTGTTTGGCGCGTGACAAATCCGCGGTCACGGACCAGTACTCTTCGGGTACGAAGGCTCGGATCAACTCTTCGCGGTCGCAAATCAGTCGGAGTGCTACGGATTGGACCCGGCCGGCGCTCGTTCCACGAAGGACCTTCCGCCACAATAGTGGGCTGATCTTGTAGCCCACAAGTCGATCGAGAACCCGTCGAGCTTGCTGGGCATTGACGAGGTTCTCATCGATCTCGCGGGGGTTTTCGATGCCTTGCTTAACGCCGGTTTTGGTGATTTCGTTGAACACAGCACGGAGCGGATGCTGGAGCTCCAATGCCCGGGCGAGGTGCCAGCTGATGGCCTCTCCTTCGCGGTCAGGGTCCGGCGCCAGATAGACCTGGTCAACTCCGCGGCTCGCCTTGCGCAATTCCGTGAGCACCTTCTCCTTGCCCGGCACCACCACATACTTCGGATTGAAGTTTTTGCGCGTGTCGACGCCTAAACCCTTCTTGGGTAGGTCAACCACATGGCCGACGGAGGCCAGGACCTCGAAGTCCGGACCTAAGAATTTCTTAATAGTGGTCGCTTTGGATGGCGACTCAACGATAACAAGATTACGAGGCAAAATGCCCTCCCAAAATGCATGACGACGCACCTAGAGGCGCAGCGTCCGCACTCCATTCTAACAAATCTGTAGTAGATACTTCTGACACACACACAACATGTTGTGGTTGCTCTAGATGCCATCGCAACATGTTGTAGTTACTCCGAATTTTGCTCTGACGACTCAATCGGGAGTGATTCTGCGTACCGTTAATCAGAGCATACGCAATCTGATCGATACGCGGCGCTCCGTCTCGCAGCAATGACTCACACTACCCCGTCAGGATTAGAAAGCGATGAGGTCGCTTTACGCCTGCATCGCCACGACAGCGGCTTCCTGCCGTTCCCTGAGCGCGATCGTGTCCCGTAGAACCTGTGTGAGACGCTCGAGCCAGTCATCGCCAATCTCGCTCTTCGGTATCCGCAGAACGTTCTCCGTGACGTGCGCCTTCATACCGAATTGCTTGTACAGGTTGACGCGGTCGAAGAGTATTCTTCGCTCGCCCTTGATCACTAAGGCGTCACCACGCAAAATCACAGCGGTGATGTGCGCCTGCTCCGCTAAAAATTTCACCCTCATCTGGGTGAGGAGATTCCGAACCGACAGCGGCGGCACGCCGAAGCGGTCCCGGAGCTCATCCTCGAACGGGCCGAGGTCGGCCTGTGATTCAAGAGTTGCGACGCGTCGATAGAGCGCCAGCCGCTCGCGCTCGTCCGGCACGTATGAAGCTGGAATCAACACGTCGAACGGAAGGTCGACGGTGATCTGTGGGCGTTCCTCCTTCGACTGGCCTCGCATGCGATCGATCGCATCCTTGAGCAGATTCGTGTACATGTCGAATCCAACGGCGGCAACGTGTCCGCTTTGCTGTGAGCCCAAGAGATTTCCAGCACCTCTGATTTCTAGATCCGTCATGGCGATCCGGAAACCAGCGCCAAGCTCCGTAGCCTCGAACACCGCTTCCATGCGTTTAAACGCATCGCGGCTCAGTCTCGCGTCTCTTGGATATAGAAGGTACGCGTAGGCCTGGTTTACGCTCCGGCCGACGCGTCCGCGAAGCTGGTACAGCTGAGCCAGACCCAGACTCTCGGCGTGGTCTATGACTATAGTGTTGACGTTCGGAATATCAAGGCCGCTTTCTATGATGGTGCTGCAAAGCAACACGTCAGCCTCGTGGTGGGCAAACGCCAACATGACTCTCTCGAGCTCGTCCTCTGGCATTTGTCCGTGTCCTACAAGTATCCGGGCCTCGGGAACCAGCTTTCGCAGCTTCTGGGCCAGCGCTTCGATCCCGGCCACCCGGTTATGGACGAAGTACACTTGCCCGTCACGCTCCAGCTCCCGGATCAGGGCTTCGTGGACCAGTCTGTCCTCATATGGTTGAAGATACGTCTTTATGGGAAGACGCCCCTCCGGCGGAGTCTGAATGATACTGACGTCCCGGATGCCGGTCAAGGACATATGAAGTGTTCGCGGTATCGGAGTGGCAGTTAGCGTGAGAACATCGACAGCCGCGCGAAGCTGTTTCAGCCGCTCTTTGTGACGCACCCCGAACCGCTGCTCCTCGTCAACGACCAGCAGACCAAGGTTCTTAAACGCCACATCTTTGCTCAACAAACGATGAGTACCAATGACGATATCGACTTCGCCTTCCTTCACCTTCCGCAGGGTTTCTCGCTGCTCTTGGGGAGTGCGAAATCGGCTAAGCAGCTCGACGCGAACGGGAAACGCGTCAAGCCGCTCGCGAAACGTCTCCATATGCTGTTGGGCCAAGACCGTCGTGGGGACAAGCACGGCGACCTGCAGGCCGTCTATAACAGCCTTGAAGGCCGCTCTAACGGCTACCTCGGTCTTGCCGTATCCCACATCGGCAACAACCAGGCGGTCCATCACCTTGCCTTCCTCCATGTCCTCCTTTACGTCCTTGACCGCCTGGAGCTGGTCTGACGTTTCTTCGTAGGGAAAGGAGGCTTCCAGCTCGTGCTGCCACGGACTGTCGGGGGTAAAGGCATGACCACCTAATGCCTGCCGCTTGGCATACAACCCGATCAATTCTTCGGCCATGTCTTCGGCGGCCTGCCGCGCTCGGGTCTTGGCCCGGGCCCACTCCGCTCCGCCCAGTTTATTCAGGGAAGGCTTCGCATCGCCCATCCCGACGTAGCGCGTTAATCGGTCGAGCTGATCCGTAGGCACGTACAGCCGATCCGTACCGGCGTACTGTACAAGGAGGTACTCTCGCTCTGTCCCGTCGTCGGTCATCTTGCTGGTGCCTATAAGCTGGCCGATTCCATGTTCGATGTGAACCACGTAATCGCCTGCCTTGTACTCGGAGAAAAACGTCTCCTTCGGCGCCCGACGTCTTCTAGGAGCCAGACGAGGACGCGACCACCCAAAGAGCTCATGATCCGTATACAACGCCAACTGAAGTGGAGCGGCGATCCATCCCTCCGCCAAGGACCCTTTGACGATGGTTATGACGCCCGGACGCGGCAGCACATCCAACTCATCGACCACATGGACAGGAATGTCCTCGGAACGCAGCAGCTCGGCCAGACGGGCGTGCTGGAAGCTTGTGACGACAACAGCGTCACCAGCTGCCAGGGATCCTTCTCGGCCTTGGGGCGTCGCTAAGACATGAAGGAAGTCCCGCACCTTTCCCGAGAACTCGGTCGGCGGGGTAAAGATCCGCTGGGCGACCCCCTGCTCTCCACCACCTCGCTGGAACACTACGAGTCGCATTGACTCGAACAGCTGTGAAAGACGATCAGGGTCGATCAGAGGGCTTCGCATCCCGGCCGGGAGGTCGCCTCGTGCTTCGAGGTCCGCCTGAAAATCGTGCGCCTGCTTCAGTAGGTCTTGCGCCTGAGTCATCACTTCCTGTGAATCGTCGAGCACAACAGTGGGCACTTCTCCCGCCCCGGACTTGGAGTGGGCCGTGAGAACGTCCACCAAAGAGGCATTAAGGTCAAAGTACGGGCTGAAGAAGTGGATATCCTCGACCGCACCTCCTCGCAACCGCTCGATGTCCGCAATCCAGTTTTCGAGCCCCGCCTCGCTAAGATTGTCGATATCGAGGCCCTGCAGCTCGGCTACAACGTCCTCGACGGCTGTCACATCGAGATTGGTCATCGGAGCGACCGAGACCGTGGCGACGCGGCTCGATGGAGCGCTGCGTAACGGCGTCAAATGTGCGGAGGGACTCTATCTCCCGACCAAAGAGCTCGATGCGAACGGGATGAAGTGCACCAATGGGAAAGACGTCAACGATTCCGCCGCGTCGAGCGAATGTACCTACGTCTTCAACCAGTGTCGCGGACTCGTATCCGCCCGCTACCCATTTCTCGAGCACCTCGTCGAGATCGATGAAGTCCCCAACGCGGTACTGTGGGGGAGGCTGAGTCTCGCGGGGAAGGCTGACAGGTTGGAGCAAGGCTCGCGCCGATGCAACGATTATCAAGGACTCGGACTGGAGCCTGCCAATAATCGCCTGTCGCCTAGCCAAGACTTCTATGTCGACCGGGGCGCGTTCGTAGGGCAGCGTTTCGAACGCCGGGAATACCTCTACAGGCGTGTCGACCCAAGCTGCTAGTTCTGCGGCAAGATGCTCCGCGCGATGCGGATGGCTCGTAACGAGCAGGAGATTGCCTCCCAGTTTTCCGTGCAGATAGCCGGTCACGGCAGGTCGCGCACTCTGAGCCATGGCATCTATCGTAATCCGGCCAACCTTGCGGACCTCGCTCACCAACTCTCGAAGGTGTTTCGAGTCGTCGAACCGCTCCAGCAGCACCTTAAGCTTCATGCTGCATCACCCGGTCCATAGAGTCTCGGTTGTTGTACTCGTTCATGGCTGCGATGATCCCATCAGAGAGGATCCGTTCCACGATGTCCGCGACCGTGTCGCACAGTTCTGTGAGAACCTGCTTCTGGCTAGGGGAGAAATCGCTCAACACGTAATTCTTGGCCTCGCCCGGTCCTCGCCCTATTCCCACCCGCACGCGGGGAATATCAGAAGTCCTGAGGTGATCGATAACCGACTGCACACCCCTGTGCCCTCCGGCACTGCCTCCCTCGCGGATGCGTACCCTGCCGAAAGGTAAATCGATTTCGTCATAGATCAGGAGAATGTGGTCGGGTTGGATGTGGTAGTAGGCGGCAAGCCGTTGCACCGCCTGTCCAGAGTCATTCATAAAGGTTTGAGGCTGCGCAAGTAATACGGGCACACCGGCAATTGATCCGCGGGACACATCTGCTCGGTGTTTGGACGAGTGAAATCGAGTCCCCATCCTCTGGGCGATCCGGTTGACACACATGAACCCAATGTTGTGGCGCGTTTTTTCGTACCGTCCGCCGGGGTTGCCCAAACCCACTATCAAATACTGCGGCGGGCCGGTCTCGGGTGCCTTATGGAATGGCGAGGTGAGAGTTTTGAACAATGGAGTCAATTCAGATTCCTTGCTCTGATTGCAGCGCCGAATTCGCGGCGGCCTTGTCCACGAAGCAGGTGGTAAGCTCTAGCCACTTCTCCACCGTTAGATCTTCAGCCCGACTTGCCGGGTTAATGCCAGCGCTGTTCAGCACTTCATGAACATCCGTCTTGGAAAGATCCAGCGCGTGCGAGAGCGAATTCACGAGCTGCTTTCGGCGCGTCGAGAACCCAGCCTTCACAACTTGAAAAAAGCCGTCGACATCGGTCGAGGTTCGGAGGCCACATCTCGGCACGAGCTTCACTACCGCTGAAGCGACTTTGGGCCGCGGACGAAATGCGCTTGAGGGCACGGCCGCCACGATCGAAGGCGTCGCGTAGAACTGAGTGGCCACCGCCAGGACGCTCATGCCGCCTGGCCCCGCCGTCATACGATCGGCGACCTCTCGCTGAACCATCACTACAATCCGCTCGGCCTGGCAGCTGCTCTCTAGATAGTGACGAATCAGGGCACCGGTGATGTAGTACGGAATGTTCCCTACAATCTTGAACGCAGCCGCCGTCTCTGCTTCAGTTCTCGGGGCGACTCTAGGAGGAAAGAGAGCGCAAGGATCGAAGTCGAGTGCGTTCTCCTGAATTACTGTCACGTTAGGGTATTCCTGAAAATCAACTTTGAGTTTCGCTGCCAGGCGGCCATCGATCTCAACCGCGTGGATGTCGGCCCCGGTGGCCGCGAGGTGTCGTGTTAGTGAGCCGGTCCCAGGTCCGATTTCTAGTATTCGGTCGTCCGGCTGAACGTCCAGGGCAGTCATGATTTTACCGGCGACGGCTCTGTCGTGAAGGAAGTGCTGGCCTAGACTCTTCTTTGCTCGCACAAGTCTCCCGCTCCTCCATCGATATGTCGCCGACGGCCCACGCCGAGCATGATGTCGCGGGCCCCGTCTCGACAGAGCAGCAGTCGCTGGACTAAATGGCGCGAGAACTCTTGAACCGTGCCGTCACGATCAGTCGGCTACCATCTACCCAGTAAGGCGTGCAGGTGATGAGCGTGACCTGACGGTATGGCGTCGTATTTAACACTTGAGAATCCGTAGGGCTTACAGTCTGCTGCCCTTGCACGACGTACGTAAAAATGCGGTGCCTAGTGTAGAGGATCAGATGTTCGCCGTGTGCCAGCTCGCCGACTCTCTTGAAGATTTCGCCCTTGATATCGTCATGGGCGGCAAACACCATATTGCCGGCCGCCGTCGTGCCGGTTCCCTGAAGATATCCTACTGCCCAGTCAGCTACTTGCCACTGACCCGATACCACGGCGGTTTGAATCACCGGTGCGTCTACCCCTATGGCCGGTATCTGCATACGGATCACGGGCTCCGTGGCGGCGATGATGCCCTGACTGTGAGGGTGCTTGAAGAGATGGCTATTCTGCCACGCCGCGTTACTGGCCAACTTTTGCCCGGTGGTCGAAAGACTCTTCGCCGGAACAACCGCGGGCTGAGCGACATGAGGGGTGTTGGCGTTCGATACGCCCGAGCGCACCAAAATTCCAACCCCTGCCAGAATGATCAATCCCCCGGTCAAAAGGGAATAACGCGATCGCATAACAATAACTCCGCTGCTTGGAAGAAACCAGCCCTGAGTACCATTTTAGCAAGCGGGCGACATCCATCCATAGGCGGTACCACAGGCAGCATTGGGATCGAGCCGGCTTCTAAAGACCTTCCCCGGATGTGTCCACCCCGAGCCACGCGCCGTTACGTGGCTCGCGTAGCAGCCGGCTCATCTTCTCCAGCGCTCGCCGCCTATGACTCAGCTCGTTCTTCTCTTTTGATGTCAGCTCCGCGAAGGTCTTGCCTACACCAGGGATCAGAAACACGGGATCGTACCCAAACCCGTTGCTTCCCCGCATGTCCCTAGTAATCGCTCCCGACACGATGCCCACGGCCGTCGCTAACTGTCCGGGAGGTGTAGAGTATGCGATCACGGAGACGAACCGGGCCCCTCGCCGATCGTCAGGAACATCCTTCAGCTTCTCGAGTAAGAGAAGGTTTCGTTCCCTTGCCGAATCCAGACCGCCAAAGCGGGCTGAGTAGACTCCCGGAGCGCCATCGAGGGCTGCGACCTCTAAACCCGAGTCGTCTGACAGGCTATCCAAACCCGAGGCCGCCGCAAACGTCCTGGCCTTGAGTGCAGCGTTTTCGAGGAAGGTTCTACCAACCTCTTGGATCCGCAGATCAAGTCCGATGTCCCGGGGCGAGACGAGCTCGACAGGAAGGTCGTGGAGAATCTCCCGAAGCTCGGCTTGTTTGCTCGGGTTGTTGGTTCCCATGAGTATACGTTTCACGCGGCGTGCCCCATATGAGTCGACAGGCCGGTCCTAATGTCGTAATCACATGCCCTTCGTCGCTGTCGAGTCGCAACGCGTGACGGGTTCCTATGCGATCGTCTAGTACCCGCCAGAATAGCGGTTCGAGAGTCGCTGGGACGGGGTGTCCTGTTTACATAAACCTGACTATACTGGAGCAGATGTCTTCCTCGTCTAGCGGTTGGGCTCCCCCACTGAGTCTCTATCTACACATCCCCTTTTGTCCCTACAAGTGTCCGTATTGCGACTTCGCCACATATGTCGGCAGCGATGCTCTCGTTCAGCCGTACGTTGACGCCCTGAATAGGGAAATCCGCCATATCGCCCAAACGGCAGATGCCCGCGGCCTCCGAACTGTGTACATCGGGGGAGGTACGCCGAGCCTCCTCACACCCCAACAGATCGGTTCGATACTGGAGTGCGTCGATCATAGCTTTGGAATCGGCCCGAACGCCGAGATCTCAATCGAGTCGAATCCCGGCACCGTTACGAGCCATAGCCTTTCAGGCTACCGTGTAGCCGGCGTGAACCGCTTAAGCGTGGGCGCTCAGAGCATGACGCAATCTGAGTTGTTGGCCCTGGGGCGCAAGCACGATCCCACAGCCGTCGTCGACGCTGTTACTGCCGCTCGCGACGCGGGGTTCGACAATGTGAGCGTCGACCTCATGTATGGTGGTCCTGGCGGAGGTGTTGAGACGTGGCGTCAGACTCTCGAACGGATCGTAGATCTTGGCCCGGATCATCTCTCTCTCTACTCGCTGATCGTCGAACCCGGCACGAAGTTCAAACGGCTGTTCGACCAAGGACGCCTTCCGTTGCCGCCGGACGATACCGTGGCGGATATGTATGATGTGGCCTGCGAGTATTTGGCGGCCTACGGGTTTGACCATTACGAAGTGGCCAACTGGAGTCTTCCCGGAAGACAGGCTAACCACAACCTGGCATACTGGCACGACGAAGAGTTCCTGGCCGCGGGGGTGGGGGCGTATGGCTACGTTCGCCCAAATCGTTTCTTCCATGTTCGGGGCACAAGGAAGTACGTGATGGCAGTCAACGCCGGCGAAGACGCGATCGAGGGTCAAGACCACGTAGGTCCGCTCGACGAGCGATTTGAGACCGTGGTGATGCGGCTCCGACTCCTTCAGGAGGGCCTCGACGGGCGCCTATACCGCCAGCGCTTCGGAGAGGACCTCATGGCTCGATACGGAGCGGTCATCGACGAGCTCGTAAATCTCGGGTTTCTCAAATGGGATGGCTACTCGATCAAGCTTCAAGAGGAGAAAGTTCCACTGGCCAATGAGGCGTGGGTCAGATTCTTGCCCGATGGCACATCTGGAAGAGATACAGAGCTCGGGCCGCGTGTGAACGCGCCGCAGTAATCGGCCCCAGCGATTCACCCCGTGAATGCCAACCAAGACAGCACGGGGTATGCACCGGGAGAGCGGGCAGCTCAATAGGCCAGCAATTTCCCGGGGATGCTATTCCGGCGGACCGTTTTCTTCGCCACTCGTATCCGGCGGCGTGTTGACCGGCGTTTTCCTCTGGAAGAAGAAGATGACCATGAGGATTACCGCCAGTCCGATGAACACGCCTCCCAGCACCGTCATCCAAATCGGGTGAGATGCTTTCGAGGTTGGCGAGACGGTGGTAGGGGTGGCGGTAGGACTGCCGTGGGCCGGCACTGGGGTTCCAACATTCGTGCAATGGCCAAGAACACACGTACCGCTGCCGGGTTGGCCGTTTCCCGCGGTACCTTTTTGGGCCGGTTTCTGTACATTGAACTGCCGAAGAATCTCGTGGAGGCTCAGGGTACGGCTGCCAGGGCCACGAAGCATTCTCATGACCGCTGGGGAAATCTTCACCTTGCCGTACAAGCTGCCCTGAACCTTGGAGCTTTTGTAGGCGCGGAAGATGCTATCGAGGTTCATTACCGCGCCGGAAGCCGGTCCCTGGCCGGAAAGCCTTAGCAGCATATGCTGAACAGTTCCGTTACTGGCTTTGCCGAGTGGGTTAACGAAGGCTTCGGCAAGCATCAGCCCCTTAAACAGGACGCGTTTAGAGGGGCCAACCACGATCGCTTCTCCTGTAAAGAAGCCTCCGAGCGTCGTTGATACCTGGACGCTAGGGTGGATGAGATCGGGGAGGATCGGGGTCGTATCCGGCTGAAAATTCTCGAGGTAGGCGTCCAGAATCAGCGTCATGGGAGGAGTATGCGGCGAATACACGGTCGTCTGTATGATCACGCGCTGGATCAGGTCAAAGTCGGGCTCGAATCCCGCCGGGTTGAAGTAGATGATGTTGCCGACAAAGTGGCCGTGGAAGTTATTGACCGTCCGGGAAGAGGGTGCGGCCATAGCCGCGGCGGGAAGCGCCAACACGGAGGTGATGAGGGCCGCGACCGCCAAGAGAAGTTTCATGTGGATATTGCCCTCCCTGCCGCGCTCAGACCTCGCGATGCCGGACCATACGCCATCACGAGGACGACGACAACCGGGATGACCAGCAGAAGAGTTCCCGCGGCCAGCAGGTTGTAAAAGGTGTCATGAGTCCCGGCAAACGTTCTCAGGGCCATGGGGGCGGTCTGGATCGACGAGTTCGACAGCAGGATAGTGGGCAGCGTGTATTCACTCCAGCTCGTAATGAAGACCCATAAACCTACCGCAACCAGAGATGGGACAACGAGGGGCAGCACGATGTACCATAGCAGTCGCGCGCCCCTGCCTGCGTCCATCTCGGCCGAGCTCAGCAGATCCGACGGCAGAGCGCGCATCGAGATCCACAACAGTAATATGGCAAACGGCAGCTCGCGGCTCGCTTCAGCCAGCACGAGCCCGATACCCGTGTTCCCAAGATTCACCTGCTGGAGCAGGTAGAACAGTGGGATGAGATAGGCCTCGCCCAGCTGCAGTAACGTAACAACGAGAACCGCGAGCACCAGGGCTCGCAGCTTTACGTGGCCCCGCCCGACGGCTAATACAAAGGCCGCGGGGAGAGCCACCACGAGAGCTAAGATCACGACTATAGCCGCGATCCACACGCTTTGCGCCAGCCCTGACCCGATTCCCGCCTGCCAGGCAGTCACGAAGCTTTGAAAGTCAGGCGGCCAGGGGAAAGTCAGAGGCGAGAGCACGGCGGCCCGTCCGGTGGTGAATGCCGCCATCACGTCCCAACCGAGCGGCAGGACAACTACCGCTATCGCCAAGATCGTGAGCGCTGTTGCCGTTCGAGAGCGTCTGAGCTGTCCAAATTGGGCCTCGCCGGCCATGCCGGCCTGGTTCCGGGCGAGCAGGAAGGCCACGGCAGCTACGACCAGGCCAATCAGTACCTGGATGCATGCTTCGGCTGCTGCCTGTGCTGTGATACCTCCCGTGAACGCGCGATCGTAAATGTCCAGGGGCAACATGAGGGTTGAGTTCCCAGGGCCGCCATTGGTGAGGATGGTCAACAGATCGTACACCGAGGATGTGATGACTACCGTCACCACGATCGCGAGCGCTGCGCTCCTACGGCAGGCGGGTATCAAGATGAGACGCAGATCGTGTCGGAAGCTTGCTCCTTCTACTCGGGCGAGGTCGAAGTATGCCTGGTCGATGGAGCGAAGTGCGGCCGTGAACACTATAACGCTGAACCCAACAGAGCTCCAGAGTGCCACGATGAACAAGGACCAGAACGCGAGGTGCACCCCTCCCAGCCAGTTGGGCTGAGGTAGATGCATGGCGCCGAGCAGCTGGTTAAGAGGGCCGAAACTGGGGTTGTAGAGGATCTGCCACGTTACGGCGGCTACTACCGGCGGCAGCAGAAGTGGAAGGATGACTACGGCTCGCCCGGCGACTCGAACGGGCGCAACCGACCGGCTCAACGCGATGGCGACCACAAAGCCAACGACGACAGGAATGGTTCCAGAGAGAATCACCCACAGGAGAGTGTGCCGTAGTGCAGCCTGGAAGGCGCCATCGGTCCATAGTGCCGTCCAGGTTACCAACCCGGAGAACTGAATTGCTCCGTAGCCATTCCACGAGGTGAACGACACGGCGGTCACCCAGATCAGGGGCCAAATGCAAAAGAGCGAGATCAGGAACAGAGCGGGGGTAAGAAAGGCTATGGCACGCAGGTCGCCAAAGCCGTTTGGCCGGCGCCAGAAGCCAGTTCGAACCGTATCGACTTCGACGTTGGCACGGGCTTGACTCACCACTTGAGGCTGGTTTCCAGCTAGAATTCGCAGTCCGACTGGTAGTTGCTCGCGCCCTGCTTGCCGTGCGAGCTGTATACCGTTGTCAGTGCCTTGGGTAGAAATGCCGGAGTTTCGATGCTCTGCAAAAGCAATGTTACATTCGCCTCCATAGTGGAGTTGAGGTTCGGCACCGGCGCGGCGTCAATGTACACTCCCCGCTTAGCCGACTGCAGCGCCTTTAGGTATGAACGCTGCCATGAGTTCGCGGCCAGTCCAGGAGAAACGGGCACTGACGGCAGCACGCCTTGTTTGAGGAGAAACCGGGTCGTTGACGGCTTGAGCATGAAGTTGATGAATTGGATCGCAGCCCGCTTGTTCTTGCTTTCCTTCGGAACTACCCAGCCTTCGTACCCCATGGTCGCCATGACCCCCTGATAGGGGGCAGTTCTGGTGGGGAAGGCAACTATCCCGATCGGCACGCCGGTTTGACGCTGGTCGGCCAAGACTTGGGCGTTCTCACTGCTGGATACCAGCTGAAACAGCGTCTTTCCTTTAAAGAAGGCGTCAACACCCTCCTGCGCGTCCAAACCCCCAAAATTCGGTGTGAAGTAACCGGCCTTGGCCCATTGCTGCAACGTTTTCCCGGCTGCATGGAAGCCCGGCTGATTAAACTTGAATCCCGGATCGAGTCGCAGCTCGCGCTGCAAGTACTGGTACGCATAGTAGGTGTTCACCAACGAAAGGTACCAGTCGTCACCGAGCCAGGCATCGGCGTTTCCCATTCCAAGGGGGATCAGGTGAGCCCGCTTCGCGACGACGAGTGAATGCTGAAGCTGAGCCATCGTCCTCGGTGGCGACAGGTGAAGCCGGGCGAGAAGCCGCTGGTTGTACATGAGTCCGACAACGGCCAACCCATGCGGCACTGCATATACCTTCAGGTTCCTGGAAAAACTGGATGGACTTTGGGTTTTGTAGAGCGTAAATGGCGCGTTGTACTCAGACAAGAGACCTGGACGAAGGATCCTTGACCAATGATAGGTCCGTGCATACCGGCTAAGATTCAATAGCTTACCGGCCTGGACATAGACTGGGATCCCGCAAGCTCGCGGTGTGGCGTACGCCAGGTCAGGCGGGTTTCCGGAGGTAAGCGCCAGCTGCATCTTGGGGTTGAAGTCCTCAAGCCCATAGTCCGTCAGCGTCACCCTCACATTTGGGTGGCTGCGGTCAAAAAGCTTCGCCAGCTGCTGCGACCATCCACGTTCGACCGGGTCGTCAGTTGCATACCAAATCTTCAGGGACGACTTCGCGGGTGGGCTAGCACCAGAGCTTCCAACGCATCCCGTTAGGGCGCTCAGAAAGATGGCTGCTATCGCCATCGGCATTACTGATCGCGAAAGTCGTCTACTCACCCATGCCTCCAAGACCGATAATGAGCCCGCCTCTCCAATAAGTCTAGTCGTGCCACATTAGGGCTGCCTTTGCGACTACTGAACGAAACCTGATAGATTGAGGCCGAAAACGGTGAGGGAGGTTGGGCCAAGAGCAGCTAAGCGTCAATGCAGAAGCGCCTGATCCGCATTCGAGCGGACGACGAGGTGGGGACTTATCGAAAGATTCGGCGGATGGTCCCCCGGCCACGGCAGGTCGTAACGGACGGGATAAACCAGGGCAGTAATGTTCTGACAGAGACCTTTCGAATGCCGCAACATACGGGTTGACGTGCCCGTGTGTCGCTCGAGTGCACACTCCTTCGCTCGTTTGCCGAATTCGAGCAGCGTGGCTATTACAAAGCTATAGCTATATGGCGAGGGTATTGTATGTGCGGGATCTTTGGCTTTACGACGTCCGACGGCAGAGAGAGCTCGGTTGTGATTCAGGGGTTGAAGGAGCTCGAGTATAGAGGCTACGACTCCTGGGGAGTGGCCGTCGCGCGGGATAGACAGGTTCTCACGGAAAAGAAGGTGGGAAAGATTGGAGACGCGTGCTCGCAGCTTCCGGCGGGATCGGCCGCCCTCGGTCACACCCGCTGGGCCACCCACGGCGGAGTCACCCACGAGAATGCGCATCCGCACGTAGACTGCGGTGGCCGTTTCGCGGTGATACATAACGGCATTGTCGAGAATCATACGGACCTTCGAGCCCATCTTGCCGCCAGACATGTTTTTCGATCCGAAACCGACACGGAGGCTGTCGTCCACTTGCTCGAAGAGGAGATGGCTTCGGCAAAGGAAGGTCCCCAGCAGCTAACCGAAGCGTTGATGGCAGTATTCCGGCAAATTCACGGATTGAGCGCGATTGCCGTACTCGATGCACGAACGGGACGAATTGCCGCCGCTAAAAATGGTTCGCCACTTGTCATCGGGTGGACGGACGACGGCTGCTATCTCGCATCCGACCCTGTCGCCCTTCTGGCTCACACGCGACGGCTGGTGTTTGTGGAGGATGGTCAGGCAGCCTCACTGGAGCCTTCCGGTCCGCAGATCTTCGACATTGAGACCGGGCAATCTATGGCGGTCGAAGTGCGGACGGTTGACTGGGTGGCTCACGACAGCAGCCTGGGCATGTTCGATCACTATATGGACAAAGAAATCAACGAGCAACCTGGGGTACTGCGGCAGCTGGCGGCGTCGAAAGCGTCCGAAGTACGAGAGCTGGCTGCCGCGATTCACGAGTCCTCGAGCGTGTTCATCATAGGCTGCGGTACGGCCAACCATGCCGGGTTAGTTGGCCAATATCTGTTCTCGACCATTGCAGACCGCATGGTCACGCCTGTTCTGGCCTCCGAAATGGCGCTTGCCGTGCCGGCGCTTGGCCGTGACTCATTGGTAATTGCGCTATCACAGAGCGGAGAAACGGCGGACGTGCTGGATGCCGTGAAACTAGCCTCGCGCAAGGGTGCTCGCATTGCCGCGCTGACCAACAGCGAAGGGTCTTCCTTGTATCGCATGTCCCAGATTCCCATCTTGCTCGACTGCGGTCCGGAGCGCTGCGTGCTGGCGACCAAGACCTACACGGCCAAGCTGGCGATTCTGATGATGACCGCATATGAACTCGCAGGACGTTCTACGGAGGGCGTGCTAGCCGTGGCACAGGGGGCCGCGCTGCTGGAAGCATTTTTGGTTGGCGAGGCCGACCACCGGACCCTAGACCGTCTGGCCTCATCGATTCAGACCGAGAAGCACATTTTCATCCTTGGCCGGCACACTAACTACCCACTTGCTCTGGAGGCTGCCCTCAAGATCAAGGAAGTGAGCTACATTCATGCCGAGGGCTTCGCCTCGGGAGAGCTGAAGCACGGGGTCATTGCCTTGGTAGAGCCGGGCACTCCTTGTCTGATTTTTGCAACCGAGCCGGCGACCATTCGCGACACATTGTCTGGGGCCAGTGAAGTGCGCGCCCGGGGGGCAATCACGGTCGGATTCTGCCAGGACGATTATGCTGAGTTTGATATCCATATTCCGATTCAAGGAGAAGGGCCCGGGGTGATTTTCGAGGTCGCCGCAGCTTTCCAGACGCTTGCTTACCGACTCGCGCTTCGTTTGGAGCGGGATCCCGACAAGCCCCGCAATCTGGCCAAGAGTGTGACAGTCAAATAAGTGGATGTGCAGGTCGAAAGCTTCGATCCTGCCTTCTCTCGCGTCGTGGACGAAGCTCTGCCCTCGGCTCATGTGGCCGGCCCCACATCAGGACCCAGGGTAACCCGGGCGATTAGGTTCCGCCCCGGGGTGGGCGTTGGCGCGGTGAGCGGGGGCGAATTGGTCCTCGCCTCGTCGGCAGCGTTGGAGTCCATGGGCTGGCCGAATCCGGTGCTGGGCCAGCTGGGACGATTTGGGTTTTCCGGACTTGTGATCACGTCTGACGCCGCTGTCAACATACCCGCCAATCCGCCGCTACCCATCGGGTTTTCGGTCCTGCCATCATACGAGGTTCGTCACGTTGAAGAACGACTGGCAGCAGCCATCGCCAAGTCCCGGCAGGAGCTGTACGCATTTGTTCAGCTGATGCAGCGACAGGTTGTCGACCTCGCGATCTCGGGGCGCGGCCTTGAAGATGTGATTAGGGCGACTGCCCAAGCGGCGAGATGTCACGTGCTGGTTCGGGTGGGAAAGCGCACGTGGCACCGATCAGCTGACCGGTGGCTCACTCCGGAAGACCATCCCGAGATCCAGGACGGAGTGGAGGCCGTGATAGGAAGACGTGACCACTCGGAGGGGACTTGCGTTATCTATGGAGGTAGTGGATACAGGGACGAGGCCGAACTTGCGGCTTCTCGCTGCGCGTTGGCTTGCACGATAGTTCTTGCTAGAGAAACCCCGCTTTCCCCAATATCCGCTCTGCTGGATGGCCAGTACGACCCCAGCCGTTTAGCTTCGGATATTCGCTCCTTACATTACGATCTTGACGCGGATCAACATGCCATTGCGCTATCGACCAGCGATGGGCGGATGCTCTCGGAGTCGAGGCGGCGCTGGCCTCGTCATATCTGGGCAATCCACGAAGAAAGCCTCTTCGGTCTGCTGAGTGCCGACGATGGGGCGGACCTGGCTCGATTTGTCGAGACGCTATTTCCCGGGGTTCGGGTTGCGACGGCGGCTGGAGGACCCGGACTTGCCGGAGCCGAGCGTAGCCTGTCCCGAGCGCGAAGAACGCTCGAGATGACAGTCACATTCGGCGTACCTCGTCTTTCATACGAGGACGTGTCGGCGGAACTGACGCTGCGACACATTCATCGAGATCGTGCTCTGGACTTTGCCGAGGAGGTGCTCAGGTCCCTGACCCAGGAGGATCGACGGCTCGAACGAGAGACGCTTCTCGCTTACCTGGATGCGAATCGAAATGCCGCCGCGGCGGCCTCAAAGCTCAACGTCCACCGCAATACCGTTCTTTACCGTCTTCGCGCTATCGAGCCGTTACTGGGGAGGTCGTTGGAGAACGAGGGCTCTACCTTTGACGTTTACCTGGCACTTCGGCTGCACAGGCTATTCGGCGCCCCGGACTCCAAGTCAAGGGCTGACCCGTAAGCGGGGGATTGTGCCGGCGCACAAGGACACGGCAACTTTCCTGTGCCAGACGTTAAGGGACGGCGGAATAGTCTGGGGCTGAATCTACTTCCAGAAGAGCCTGAGAGATATCCCGGAGGGACAATTGACGACCACGATAGACAGGAAAACAGAGGAAATCGGTATTGACGGACCTGACCAGCAGACGGTACGCAAGCGGCTGATCGACGATCTGGGACGACTGGGTGTCGAGCAGGTCGATCTAAAGTTCGTAGACCTGTTTGGGACATGGCAGCACTTTTCAGTGCCCAGCAAACGCATCACCGAGTCGGCCCTTAGAGAGGGAATCGGCTTCGACGGGTCGAGCATCCGAGGTTTTCAGAAGATTCACGAGAGTGACATGGTGCTGATGCCCGACGCGGATACGCTCTTTGTAGATCCGTTCAATGCCGTGCCGACTGCAAGCGTGATCTGTAACGTACATGAGCCCATTACACTCGACCCCTACTCCCGGGACCCCCGGCATATCGCCATCAAGGCAGAAGAGTATCTCACGAAGACGGGAATCGCCACGACAAGCTATTGGGGACCGGAGATCGAGTTTTACGTCTTCAACAGCCTGTCCTTCGACCAAACACCTCGCAGCGGTTACTTCTTTATCGATTCAGCTGAGGGTATCTGGGACTCGGGAGAACGCAGCAAGCCCAACCTGGGCTACCGCCCTCGAACGAAAGAGGGCTATTTCCCCGTACCGCCGACCGACAAGCTTCAGGACCTGCGGTCGGAGATAGTCCGCAAGCTGCTGGCAGCAGGAGTGGATGTCGAAGCGCACCATCACGAGGTCGGAACGGCAGGGCAGTCGGAGATCGATATCAGGTACAGCACATTGGTAGACGCAGGCGATCGAAGCATGATCTACAAGTACATTGTCAAGAATGCCTGCTACGAGCAAGGGTATGTGGCGACGTTCATGCCGAAGCCTCTCTTCGGCGACAACGGCTCAGGGATGCATACACACCAGAGCCTCTTCCGTGACGAGACTAATCTGTTTTACGACCCGGAGGGGTATGCCTCGCTTTCGGATACTGCTCGGTGGTATGTGGGTGGCCTGCTTCACCACGCCCCGTCTTTGCTGGCGTTTTCGGCGCCGACCACAAATTCATACCGGCGCCTAGTTCCGGGCTTTGAGGCGCCCGTCAAACTCGCTTACTCGCAACGAAATCGGAGCGCATGTGTACGCGTTCCCTCGTATTCGGACTCCCCCGCGTCCCGACGTATCGAGTTTCGCTCGCCGGACCCGTCAAGCAATCCATACCTCGCCTTCGCCTCAATGCTCATGGCCGGCATCGATGGTATCGAACGACAGCTGGAGCCACCGGCGCCCATCGACAGGGACCTCTATGACGCGGATCTTGAGTCCGTGTCGCGCATCGAGTCACTTCCTGGGAGCTTGGGCGAGGTGCTGACGGCCTTGGAGGACGACCACGAGTACTTGCTTCGGGGGGGCGTCTTCACGCCCGATTTGATCGAAGCATGGGTTGAAGCCAAACGGGAGCGAGAGGTGGATGCAGTGGCAGGACGGCCCCATCCATACGAGTTCTTCCTGTATCACGACTGCTAGCACGTGACAGCAGCCGTCGGAGCCGGGCTGGCGGTTTCGACGGCTGTCGGCCCGCAGGACGTCGATTCGACGCATCCTTGTGACGGGAAACGCTTTCGGTTCCAGCTGCCGCGTGTTGGGAATGGCCCTGATTTCCTGTTTTCGGACGTGGTCCAGCGGCTATATGTGAAGATACACATGGTGGCTAAGGCCTGGGCGATCGCCAGTCTCATACATTTCCACTGCTATACTCAGCCTGTCCCCCACCATCCTTCACGGGGAATATAGATGTTTCGAAGCTTTTCGGGCGTCCACGAGCGAAAGTTTGATTACAAGAACCGCATAACCATTCCCGAGCAGTTCTCCCAGCCAGGTAGCGACGGACTTCAACGGGTTGTGGTCATGAAAGGTCAATCGGAAGTTACGTCCGAGGACGGTGAGGGGTTTGCCTACCTGTACGTCTGGGACATGGAGACCTGGGACTCCTTGCTGGAAGAGGGATACCGGCAGATGGACGAGGACGAGGGCAGGAAGTTCATGAACAACGTGGTCCGCGACGCGGCGGCCGCGGATGTTGACGCGAGCTCGCGAGTTACTATCCCGGAACGGCTCTTGCAGTACGCCGGGATTGAGAAGCAGGCCAAATCGATTGTGGCGGGGATCTTTGATCATCTCGAGGTCTGGAACTTTGATCGATGGCTGGCCTATCATTCAACTCGAACAGTACAGGAGGAGGTGGAGATTCCGTCGATACCCGTTCTTGCGCGAAGCCGTATTCGGCAGGTATCGTGATCTAGGCATCCAACATCTGAATGCTTATCGCGAAGAGACGTACCAGCGGGGAATCCCGAGTCGGTCAGGGATTGACAGGTATGTGGAAGCGTGATAAGCTGGTGCCACCTGGGACTTCGCCCTGGTGTCTTGTGTCGGTCGACCATTTTTCGATTTTTGGGGGGTTTAAGGTCTATGAAGAAACTCTTGGCGACCCTAGTCATTGGGCTCGCGCTGGTGCTGCCCGCTAGCGTGGTCGGGGCCGGGGTGGCTGCTGCAGCCAGTCCCGGAACAGCAACCCACGCGGTAACCGCGAGCATTCCGTTTAGCGTTCCCGCATCGGTAGCCGCGGGTGGACAGGGGGCATGCCCCGCTTACTCGCAGAACTGTATTGTCGTTCCGCCAAACGGGTTCGTGAAGTTCACGTGCGCCGGCGTTACGATAAGTGGCACGGCGACGCCGGGCACGACTATCACGTGTAATCAGGTACCACTATTGGTACAGCTGGCGTGTTCGACCGAATCGGCTGTTTCGTTCAGCATCAGCGGCACGAATCTGCATCTGACCACTCCCGGACGGCTGTTCTGGTTTAATCCAGCAACCGGACAGAGCGTAGCCGTATCGGCAATAACCGGGTCCGGCGGAGAGTACACAGTAGTCTTCGGTAGTTGCGCGGCGACAAGCCCGATACTACCTACAACCGGTGGTGGCCACCCGGGGTCCCCGAGCATGCCCTACCTGCCATTCGGGCTGGGGCTGGCTTTGGTGCTCGTGGGCGCGGCTGTCACCCTACGCACTCGCTTTAACCAGGTCTGACCGACCGACAGCAAAGGCCCCCGCTCTTAGGAGCGGGGGCCTTTGTCGTTGTCGCCTGGTCGTCGATGGGACTGCACGGGTCGGAACTCGCCCGCGCATACATGGATACCGGATCGCACTGCAGCGGTAGGCCTCGTATTTCCAGCCACCGTCGTTCCATAACTCAGGATGCGCTTAGCAGTTTCCTCGGAGAAGTTGGTAGCCCTCCTGTCTCATTAAATACACAGATCATCCGGCTATCGCCGCACCCGTACAAGCTCCACATCACAAACCCGATCGGTGGCGCCTCCTACTAAGAGCGCTCACCGACATCGACGTGATGGGTGGTATGGAGAATGGACAAACGCGGCGTTTCCCGCGTGCTGGCCGGCACTGCTCTCGTGCTACTAGCCCTGGGCAGCAGCAACTGGATGACGGATGCCACGGCAAAGGCTCAGCATCGTGGTGCTGAAACGAGTGTGTCCCCAGAAATGATTGTCACCGGAGTCGTCGCCAATGACTCGGGAAGACCTGTAGGAGGGGCGTACGTGTGCTTTGGCGGCACGGTGGTCGCTGCAAATGTCCATGGGGTGTACGTGGTCAAGGTTAAAGCCGCTCTGCGCATCCCCGTTTTGCTCTGGGCGCCCGGCTACCAGCAGCTCGGCTTCGATTTCACCCCTGGTATGATTCCGCCCGGGGTGTCTCGATTTGATATTGGTCCGGCACGTCTCGACAGCGCCTATACCAGCTCCGTCTACCACGCCAGTCTTGCCGGTCTGCCGCCGGTGCTCAATGGCCGACCACAAACTGCCAACCTTCACGGCCGATCTCAATATCCTGTGCAGAGCACGATATACGTCACGCTGCCCAACGGGAGCGTCAGATTCTATGGCTTACGCAGAAGCGGAGCGTCTTTTTGGGGGAAGGTGCCCTTTAAGTCGAAGGGCGTGTACCAGGTCGAAATCGCGGCCACATCCGGCATCTCGATGTTCAACATCCCGGTATTCAACGGTGTGCGCCCATCTCTCCAGACCGGACCCCGATTTCCTACTGATCCGACACATGCAGGACAGCAGACTCTCGACTCTTTTGGTCTACGCCTGGTCAATCAGGTCAGGGCAGCTGCAGGGCTGAGAGGAATTACCATGGACCCACGCCTGCGAGCGGCGGCCGTCGATCACACAACGGACATGGCGCGCTATGGATACTACGAGTCCCATCCACACATCGGCTCGGATGGATCGACTCTGGCCCAACGGCTCAGAAGGGCCGGCCTTCGGCGCTATCGTTCTATCTCCGAGGATATAGGGTGCGGGCTGACGGTGGGGAACGCGATGGATGGATTGTTCCTCAGTCCGCAGCACCGATTGAGCCTAATGGGCGGCTACACGAGAGCAGGAGTCGGCGTCGCTCGCTGGAACAACGACTGGCTGGTAACCATAGATCTGGCGCGCTGAGACCTGTATTCCTACCGGCGCGGCAGCACCGATTCCTGCGCCACATACCCATCGGGATGCGTTGACTGCCACAGCCAGGACGATCGTACGATGGTTTCGAGATCGGAGTGTCGAGGTTCCCAGCCAAGCTCTCGCTGTAACCGGGTAGCGTCGGCGACCAGACGCACCGGATCTCCGGGCCGGCGGGAACCGATGCTCACGGTGAAGTCATTGCCACTAATCCTCTTGACCGTATCGATCACCTGCAGGTTCGTGTGCCCATGACCGGTACCTACGTTATACGTGCCTCCCCTACCACCGGCGGCTAGATGAGCGACCGCGGCGACGTGAGCCGAGGAGATATCGAGCACATGGATGTAGTCCCGGATGCAGGTTCCGTCAGGAGTCTCATAGTCGTCGCCATACAAGGTGAAGGAAACCTGGCCGAGGGCGGCCTTGATTGCCGACGTAATCAGATGGGTGGCCGGCTGATGGTCCTGACCAGCCGAACCGTCGAGCGCCGCCCCGGCAGCGTTGAAGTAACGCAGGCACACGGTTTTGAGTCCATTTGCTTCTTGATACCAGGGCAAAGAGAGCTCCGTAAGGAGCTTTGACGCCCCGTACGGGCTGTCGGGAATGGTTGCGGCCGCCTCGGTAATCGGAATCGTGTCTGGAGTACCGTAGACTGCCGCGGTCGAGGAGAAGACCAAATACGGGCAGCCATGTCGAACCATCGCTTCCAAAAGAAGTGAGGTATTGGCTGTATTGTTGCGGAAGTATTTCGCCGGGTTCTCGGCCGACTCGTTGACCTCGATGAACGCGGCGAGGTGCATAACCGCATCGGGTCGGTGACGTTCGAATATGTCGTCGAGGGCTTGGGTGTCTCCGATGTTCGACTCCTCTACCGGCGCCACAACGGCTTCTCGGTGCCCATAGGAAAGATCGTCTACGATGACGACGTCGTGGCCTTCGGCTTGCAGCTCACGGGTCACGAAGCTGCCAATATAGCCTGCTCCGCCCGTTACTAAGATCTTCACCCCTCACCTCCAGCATCAAATTGTTCTGATGGAGCGCCTCAGGTACGGCGGTGGCCACCCATCTTCTCCCGTCAGAACAGCATAGCGTATCAACGTCCTGGGCTGAGGACCTCATGTTCTTGCGGTGAATGGGTCCCCCTATAATCGAGGCGTAATGGCGACTGAGCACTTCGTGCGAGCCCCATCCAGAGAGTGGATAGGGCTCCTTCTCATCTTTGCCGGTGAGGCTCTCCTGGCGATTGGAATGCGTCCAGGGGCCGATTTCTACTTCCCGCTGGTATGGTTCGGATATATCCTGGCTCTGGACGGCATGCTGGCTCGATTTCACCAGCCTTCAATCTATCAACGTGCTCCGAGACTGTTCTGGCTAATGATCCCGGTTTCCGCTCTGTTCTGGTGGATATTCGAGCTGTTTGATCTTGGCGTCCACAGCTGGCGCTATGTGAACACCGCGCCCTATCAAGGGGTCGCCTTCATCGTTCTGGCGTCGGTCTCGTTCAGCACCGTGCTGCTAGCGGTTTGGGAAACAGCAACCTGCGTGCATGTGGCGATTCCCAGGTCGCTCGACAGGCTGCGAGGTTTCTACCGAGAGCAGTCGAACGGACCCAAGAATCAGGCGGAACGCGCTGCCAACCGAACCCGCCTTAGCCGTCTCATGTGGGCATCCGCTGGCTTCGGTGTCGTCAGTATCCTGCTCCCGCTCCTGCTGCCTCGCTATGCCTTTGGGATGATCTGGGTGTCTCTGTTCTTTTTGCTGGACCCGCTGAACTTCTGGATGGGTCGGCCATCGTTGATAGCGGAGATGGCGGCCGGACGTTACCGAACAGCCGTGTCGTTCGGGTTAGGGACGCTAATCTGCGGGTTCTTCTGGGAGTCGTGGAACTACTGGGCCCCGATGAAGTGGGTTTACAACGTCCCGTTCGTCTCGCAGTTTCATCTGTTCGAGATGCCCATATTGGGATACAGCGGCTACATACCGTTTGGGCTCGAGCTGTATGCGATGGCCAACTTCGCGTTGCCCACCCTCGCGGCCGTGCTGCGCATTGATCTCTCGGATCTTGGCCATAAAAAGGAAGACGACCGCGAGCGGGCAGCCAGCGAACTGAGCATTCCGGCATAGAGTTAGAAGCCAAGGGGATCCCGGCTGCGACACGGTTTCGCTCAAAGCACTTGAGACCATCAAGCCGCGCTGACAGTGTCGACCGCTTTTGAAGCCTTGAACTACCTCTCCTCACGCCACGGAAGAAGAATTCGTTCGGCCACGACGACGATGCCGAAAAACACTATGCAGGAGATAGAGAGGGCAAGGATGGACGCCCACAGGCCGACCTTATTGAGCGAGTAGTTGTAGATGTTGATCATGCCCCCTATACCGCTTGCGGAAGCCAGCATCCACTCGCCCACCACCGCCCCAATAAAACACAAGGTGGAGGTTATCTTGAACGACGAGAACAGGTACGGCATGGAGGACGGCAGCCTGAGCCGCCACAATATCGTCCAGCGTGACGCGTTTATCAAACGCATGAAGTCATACAGGTTGGGGTCGACGGCCTTCAACCCGACGGTCATGTTGACGAGTGTTGGGAAAAACGTTATCAAGATGGTAACCAAGAGGATCGGTTTAGTTCCAATCCCGATTATGGGTAGTGGATCGTATGGTCCAAGGTGAAGAGTGGCAATAATGACGACAAACAGCGGCGCGAGCACAATTGTTGGGATGGTCTGCACGACGATTGCCAGCGGATAGAAGGACCATTCGATGTATTTCGACTGAACGAAGAGGACAGCTCCTATGACGGCGAAAAGGTTCCCCAAGGCGAAGCCGACCAAGGCATCTACGATGGTGACCTTCAGGCTCGGCCCGATCGTACCCCACTGCTGGATTAGTGCCTGGACATCTCCCGAGAGCGGAGGGAACTCGTAATTCTGGAATCCCATGATGCCGGGCAAAATCTGCCACAAGAACAGAAATCCCGCAATCACCAGAAGCGGCAATACTATGCGGAGAACGCCTTCGGCCAAGTTGCTCGAGCTTTTCGGTCCCAATGGCTTGGCAACCGATCCACCCAGATCATCTGTGGTTTGCGGCGTACCGAGTGCCCCTGTCTCTCTTACAGATGTCACACTTCTACCCCACCCTCTAGTGCTCGCAGAACTTTGGTCTCATACTCAAAGAACTGAGGCTCGTGTTTCATGCTTGGATGGCGGGGACGGGCAAGCTCGATGTCGATGGAAGACACGACTGTGCCGGGACGAGGGCTCATGACAAGGATTCGGTCGCTAAGAAAGACGGCCTCTGCAATCGAGTGAGTAACGAACACCATGGTAGTCCGGTCGGCATCCCAGATCCGGAGGAGCTCCTGGTTCATCTCATCGCGCGTTATCTGATCGAGGGCACCGAAGGGCTCGTCCATCAGCAGGACTTTGGGCGAGTAGGTTAGGGCTCGCGCGATCGATACTCGCTGCTTCATACCGCCGGAGAGTTCAGCCGGCGACTTTTTACCGAATTCACCTAGGCCCACGAGTTTGAGCATCTCGTCAGACTTCGCCTTTCCTTCACGTCCGGCTCGTCCCATCACCTGCAGCGGCAATAGCACGTTCTTCGTGGCCGACCGCCACGGCATAAGAGCAGCGTCTTGAAATACGAAACCGATTTTTCGCCTCTGCCGCATTTGCTTAGTAGTGTTGCCGTCAATTGTGATGACGCCTGCGGTGGGGGCGAGAAGGTCGGCCAGCAGTCGTAACATTGTGGACTTGCCACAACCTGACGGGCCGATAATCGAGACGAACTCGCCTTCTGCAACCTCGAACGAGGTATCGGTGATAGCGAGGAGAGGCTCCTTCCCAGGGTAAAAGTACGTAAGGGACTTAACCTCGATCATGCTACGCACGTCCGGAAGAGAAGACGGCCCAATGCCATCTTCTCTTCCGTTTACCTCTTGCATAAGACTTACGTCTTACTTATTGACGCCGGTGGCCTAATGTTTGGAAGGCGGCGGAGCGAATTCGTCAGTGAACACGTTCTTCGCTTTGAGCGAAGAATGGGGATCAATGAGCGGCTGTCCGCTCACATCGTCCTTCAGTGTCTTGAGGTTCTTGATGATCGCATTCCAACGACCGGGGGTCATCTGACCGTCGATGAGTCCGTGGTTGTTGCGCGAGAGTGTCTTGGCGAACTGAGCTTCCTCTAGCTCCTGCTGCTTTCTCTGGCCCTTCTGTTTGAAGTAGTCCTTCTCAACAATATCGGCGGCCTGTTTCGGATTGTCCATTGCCCACTTCCAGCCTTTATCCACGAGGTGCACGAATGTTTTGAGCTGTCCCTTGTGGGCTTTGATCTCGGCATCGGGAGCAAACATCGTGTCGGCGTAGAACGCGCCCATTCCGAACTTGTATGCAGGAATAACATTGACTTTAACGCCCGACAGTTTCAAGGCGATTGGTTCGTTGTTTACGAATACCAGGTATGCGTCAACGGCACCCTTCGTCAGTGCAGTAGTATCGAATCCGACAGTGACCGGGTGGACTTTCCCCAAATTCAATCCGACGCTCCCGAGCATGATCTCAGGCACGTACAGCTCATGGGATTGATACCCGATGTTGAGGTTGCGCCACTGCTTCGGAGACGTAATATTCTTGTGGGTTCTGGAGGTGCACTTTTTGTTCACGCCATGCTTAGGAACGAAGCATGTAGCAAAACCAAAAGGTGTCTTCTGGGAGCCGGTCCAAATGGCAGTTAGTGGAACTCCAACCGATTTTGCAATGGCAACTGCCGAGGAGTCATCGAAACCTAGACAGAGCGTGTTCTTAGGCGCATTCTTGTAACAAACGTCCTCGGTAGTGGTCTCTGGATTGACTCCGGGGGACCACGCGGTCGCCTTGAGCTTGAATCCGGCTTTCTTGAACCATCCGAAATGATCGGCAATCCATAACCCGCTGAACTCGACATTTGTCAGCCAATTGAGCTGGACATCGACCGTCGTCATTGACTTGTGTGTCTTGGCCGCCGGTTGTACGGCGTGGGCGGCAGCGAAAGCCGAACCTGAAAGAACCAACCCCAACACGGCAACGGAGGATAACAACCAGGCAGAGCGCTTTCCAAGACGCCAAAAACTGCTGTGCATTCCCGCGGACTCCTTTTCGTCTTTCATTATGCTGAGTCTTCCGAGCATCCGAAACCCGGGGTTCCGGATGTTTCATGCTACGGGACGCTCCGGCCGGTGTCAAAGCTTAATTTTGGATGAATAGACCTCGTGTTCCCGATCGCCCGTCAAACAGGAATACAGTGGACGATCCCTACAGAATTCCCGCGTTAACCAGTAGACGCCTTGACGATTCGTTATGTCGGCGGGTGATCTGAGACTCGTCCACTGTGATCAACAGTGAGCTCTGCACTACCCGCCTTCCGTTCACTATGACCTCCGCGGCTCGGACGGGCCCGCATAGGACTAGAGCCCCTGCCGGATCCGCCTGTGCCCCGGCATGCACTAAATCGTCGAGCCTAAAGAGACAGATGTCGGCGCATTTCCCAGGGGCGATCTGGCCAATGTCGTTCCGGCCCAGACACGCCGCCCCGCCCCTCGTTGCGATGCGTAATGCGTCACGTGCGCTGAACGCTTCAACTCCGTCTCGAACACGTGCCATCAGCAGCGCCTGCTTAACTTCGCCGACATAGTAACCGCTATCGTTGGAGGCGCTCCCATCCACTCCCAAGCCCACGCCGATGGATGACTCCAGCATTGTCACGATTCTCGCCATACCCGACGCCAGAAGCATGTTGGACGTCGGGCAATGGGCGACGCACGTACCGGTCGAGGCAAGGACCTGAACATCGCGATCGTTGAGGTGTACGCAATGCGCCAACCAGACGTCGGGCCCGAGCCATTCCAATTGCTCGAGAAGCTCCACGGGCCGACAACCAAACGCGTTGATGCAGTAGGCTTCCTCGTCAAGCGTCTCGGCGATATGGGTGTGGAGACGCACGCCCAGTTCTCGGGCCAGCTGGACCGAGGCCACCATTAGCTCTCTCGACACCGAAAACGGAGAGCATGGTGCCAGCGCCACTCGAGTCATTGCCCCAGGACTTCGATCGTGATAGGCCTCGACTACCCGCTCGCAATCCCGAAGCACGACGTCGGCATGCTGAGTCACGCTCCGGGGAGGTAGGCCACCGTCGTCCTCGCTCAAATCCATACTGCCGCGGGTTGCGTGAAATCGTATGCCGATGTCCGATGCCGCCTTGATCTCGACGTCGGTGAGGGCATCGCGCCCGTGAGGGTGAAGGTACAGGTGATCGGAGGATGTTGTGCAACCGCTTAGCAGCAGCTCAGCCAGACCAACCTGCGTAGACGAGAACACGGCGTCCTCGTCGATGCCGGACCAGATTGGATACAACATCTCGAGCCATGGAAAGAGCGTTTTGCCCTCGGACTCGGGAAACCCTCGGGTCAACGATTGATATAGATGATGGTGAACGTTGATGAAGCCGGGAAGAGCAAGCATCGACGAAGCGTTAATCGTCTGGTCGAAGCTCCCCTCAGGCGCCACCGTCCCGACCGACTCTATCCAGCCGTCGCGGACCGCAATATAGCCGTTGGTCAATTCGGTTCCGCTGTCATCCATGGTCAAGACGTACTGGGCGTTCTTGATCAGGATGGAAGTCATCGAGGCGGCCTCACTGAATTTCTGGCCAGAAGCTCTCGGCACGCCGAGTCCAGCTGCGCACCTCGAGTGCTGATGGTCGAAGGCGACTAGCCAACAAGGAGCGGCACCAATTCAAAGCGGTTGACGTCGACAATGCCCTGATCGGTGAGTCGAATTTCGGGTATCACAGATAGGGCTAGGAAACTGAGGTACATGAATGGTGTCTGAACAGTCACTCCAAGGGGGGCGAGCGCATCTTCGAGCCGCCGGATGTTCTCGTCGACCTCCGCGGCCGGCCGGTCGCTCATCAGCCCGGCAATCGGTAAGGGGAGACTGGCGATGGCCTTGCCCCTGTCAACCACGCAAAGACCTCCCCCGAGATGGGCGAGGCAATTGACCGCGGCGATTATGTCCTCGTCGTCTATTCCCGCGGCGACGATGTTGTGCGCGTCGTGGGCGACGGTTGAGGCAAAGGCACCTCTTTGCAGGTTGAAGCCTCGGACGAACCCTTTGCCCGTCCGGCCCGAGGCATGATGTCTCTCGACGACCACTAGCTTGGCCAGGTCATGTTCGGGATCCGCGACGATCCGACCGTTGACGATTCGCGCCGGAGCCTCCACCGCTCGGGTCAGCACCTGGTCAGGTACGAGCTCGACTACCCGAATTGTCTGGAGCCCCTCGTGTTCCGCGACGATCTCCAGATCTGAGGCCGAGAGTCTGGGAACGTGTATCGTGTTGCGGACGAAGTCGGGAATAGGCTTTGCCGGAAAATCGCGTACCGAACCAGATTCAGCAACTATCTTCCCCTTCTTGAAGACGAGGTCCGGCACGTACCCTTTCAGGTCAGGCAAAACGCAGATATCGGCATGATAACCCGGGGCGATTGCCCCCACGTTCTCTAATCCGTGGCAACGAGCCACATTGATAGTGGCGAGCTTGACGGCATCAGCCGGCGAAAGCCCGTTCCTAACGGCAACTCGAACCATGGAGTTGATGTGCCCCTCGTGGAGCAGCGTGTCGACTTCCCGATCGTCGGTGACGAAGAGCGTGTTATCGGTACCGTACTGCATCACCAAAGGCAAAAGGTCCACCAGATTGCGAATCATGGAGGCTTCGCGGATCATCACCCACATGCCCAGTCGCCGCTTCTCCAAGGGCTTCCTCGAAGGTCACGCACTCGTGATCGGTGCTGGGACCGGCGACCAGATAGGCATTGAGGTCGGAGCCACTCACTCCGGGCGCGTGCCCGTCGACGTGTCGCCAGTGCGTCATGGCGAGTTTATCAAGGGCGCCGGATTCGCCGGCGATCACCGCTGGATAGTTCATCATCTCGGCGATGCCGAGGACGCGTGGGTGGGATAAAGGCGGGCCGAAATCGTTCGCTACCAGCTCTGTCTGCGGACTTTCAAACCGACTAGCCGGCACACATGAGGGCATCATGACATAGACATCGAGGGGCAAACCTTCGCTTGCCTCGAGAACATAGTCGATACCGGCAAGTCCCAGCACATTCGCCATTTCGTGAGGATCTACCACCACCGTGGTCGTGCCCGACCGTAAGACGGCCCGAGCGAACTCATCCACGTTGAGCTTTGAGCTTTCAATATGGCAGTGGCCGTCGATGAAGCCGGGTACGAGGTAGCGACCGGACACGTCGATTTCGTTCGGCCCCGAGTAATCGCCCACGCCGACGACGCATCCATCGGCAATAGCCACGTCTCGAATCAGAAACTCGCTGGTGAACACGGAAAGAACCTGTCCGCGCTTGAGAACGAGATCGGCAGGCTCATCTCCACGTGCGATGGCTATCCACCGCTCACGCATGGACTTCACTTCATCTCTGCCGGCAGGGCCTTTCGGGCTCGACGACCTGGTATCCAGATTCCACTCTTCACGATGTTCGATACAATCACTTCCCGCCCATAGTGTGCGCCATTATGGCCTTGGCGGTATGCAGCCGGTTCTCAGCCTCGTCAAACACGACGGACTGTGGGCTGTCAATCACGGCGTCCGTTACCTCAAAACCTCGGTCAGCCGGCAGACAGTGCATGTAAATGGCATCCTTCTTGGCCAGGTTCATACGTTGCTCATTGCAGATCCATCCGGTGTACTTCCGACTGATCTCCAGCGCCTTGTCAGGCTCGCCGAACAACGTCTCTATTCCCCAACTTTTCGGGTACACGACGTCCGCATCCTTAAAGGCCTCATCCATGTCATGTACGATTTGAAACGAGCCGCCGGACTCCGCGGCGTTAGCACGAGCCTGGTCGACGACCGCACTCATCAAATCGTATTCCGGTGGGTGCGCGAGGGTGACGTTCATGCCATAGCGAGTCATCAGGGAGATCAGGCCTTGCGGAACCGACATGGGTTTGGCGTACGAGGGAGCATACGCCCAAGAGACGGCAATCTTCCGCCCTCGTAGACCTTCGGGGAACTTCTCCCGCATCGTCATAAGATCCGCCAACGTCTGCGTCGGGTGGTCGATATCGGACTGCAGATTTATGACTGGAACATCTGCGTTAGCAGCAACCTCACGAATGTACGAGTCCCCTGCTCCCGGCTCCAAGTCATGCCGGATCGCGATTCCATGCCCATATCGAGACAGAATGATGCCCGTATCACGTGGACTCTCCCCATGAGAGATTTGCATCGTGTCCGAGTTGAGATCGTGGGCATGCCCTCCGAGCTGAGTCATGCCGGCCTCAAACGCATTGCGGGTTCGAGTCGATTTATCGAAAAAGATCATGAACAGGGTCTTGTCTTCGAGAAGACGGGTGGACTCTCCCAAGGCAAATTTCCTTTTCAGATAACCGGATGTCTCGAGTAGCGTCTCCAACTCCTCCAATGACCAGTCCTGCGTTGCGATGTAGTCCTTACCACGAAGTCTTGTGATCAGTGTACGTTCCTCCCACTCGCATTAATTCGTTGAGCTCCATCGTCCGCCAAAGCGGTATTGCCACCGTCCCTCACCGAATGACGTGCAGGGGATGGTCTCTCAGCTTTTGCTTGTCCTCATCACTGATGTCGTGCTCCCGCTCCGGCACCTGCAGCTCGATCGCATCGCCCGTCAGCTCCGTCGATAGATACCGGAGCCCGTTGTCGTTGATCATGGTGCAAATCGTCTTGAGCTCGGGAAAGGCGCGGGACAACTTCTTGGCTGCAACAACATTGCATCCCGACGATATCCCACAAAAGATTCCTTCCTCTCGCGCTAATCGGCGCGCCATGAGAACGGCCTCTTCCGACGTGACCTCTATCACTCCGTCCAGGACGTCAAGATGAAGGTTCTCCGGAATGAATCCATCCCCGATTCCTTCAATGAGATGGGTGCCCCAGCCCCCTCCGGCCAGAATAGGACATTCAGCCGGCTCAACAGCGTACACTTTGACGCTCGAACTACGCTCTTTCAAGTACTGAGAGACGCCGGTCAATGTGCCCCCGGTTCCTTGTGACGCGACGAATGCCTCAAGCGCCCCGCCCGACTGTTCCCAGAGCTCAGGCCCGGTCGTTCGGTAGTGTGCGCGGACGTTGTCGGCATTTTCGAATTGAGCGACCTCCCAGTAGTAGTCCGGGCGCTGATTCTTGACCTGCTCGACTTTCTGCAGCACGAGGTCGACGTCACTCTCAGCCCCAGGTGTTAGAACCAGCTCGGCCCCATAAGCCTTGATCGTTTTTTGCCGCTCCTGACTCATTCCCGACGGCATCACGATCGTGACGGGGTAGCCGAGAGCAGCCCCGACCATAGCTGTCGCGATACCGGTGTTTCCCGTTGTGCCTTCGATAATGCCCATTCCGGGTTTCAGGTCGCCTCGTGATTCAGCCCCTCGGACCAAAGCCGGAAGGATCCGATCCTTGACGCTTCCGCTCGGCCCGTAATATTCGACTTTCACCCAGACCGTCGAGTCGATGTCGTCGACGACGCGTCTCAATCGTATTAATGGCGTCAAGCCCACCGCGTCGATGATTGTGTCATAAGGGTTGTCGCGCCGGCCCCAGTTTATGCTGCTCGGATCTTCCATTCATCTCCCCTACTTGTCGTCAATCGCCGATCGAAACCATGGTCAGCAACTCAAGCCAGCCATGACTTCCAGGCTCGCAAGTCCGTCGTCGATCGTGCAACATAGCTGCCGCGTCCTGGCCGAATGACCGGCGTTGGCTCGCCTCCCTGCACGATGATGTCGCCCCTGGCTATCACCGTGTCTGGCCACCCGTTGACCACGCGCCCCTCGTATGGAGTGTAGTCCACGCGCTCGCGCAGAACACTTTGTGATGTTTCGGATCGCGTGAGAGTCACGGTGCGTTCAGGATCGTAGATAACCAGATCGGCATCGGATCCCACCTCGACTTCCCCCTTCTTGGGATACATGCCGAAGATACGAGCGGCGTTGCTCGAGCTGAGCTCGACGAACCGCCGCTTAGATATGAGGCCCGTGCGCACGCCGCCGGAATACAGGAGACTAAACTCCGCCTGGATCGTCGGGATTCCGTTGGGGATCAGGGAAAAGTTATTCCGACCCGCATCTTTCTGACCGTGGAAATAGAAGGGGCAGTGGTCTGAAGCAATCGCCTGCAGGTCTCCGTTTTCAATGCCTGTCCAGAGGCGCTCACGGTCGAACTCCGAGCGCAGTGGCGGTGAGCACACGAATTTCGCCGCCTCGAAACCTGGCTTCTCGTACTCCGCTTCGGTCAGCGTGAGGTACTGAGGGCAGGTCTCGGCAAGCACAAGCCCTCCACGACGACGCGCCTGGAGAACCGCGTCCAGTCCGGCCGCGCTAGAAAGGTGGACGATGTACATCGGCATGCCGGCCAGAGCTGCCAGAGTCGCCGCTCGGTTGATCGCTTCCGCCTCCAAGATCGCGGGGCGGCTTTTCGGATGCCAGAGTGGGGCGGTACGTCCCTCCTCCAAAAAGCGATCGATCGTGACGTCAATAGCATCGCCATTCTCCGCGTGCACCATCGGAAGAGCGTCCAACTCTTTGGCCTTCCAGATCACACGCAGAAGATTGGCGTCACCGGACCCTTGAGGCCCTCGTTTGTACGCCATCATGCACTTGACTGTCGAGATGCCTGACGATACGAGATCGGCGATCTCGGCTAGCTGCCATGCTTCCAATTCCGGGACGATCATATGAAGACCGTAATCAATCACTACTTTGGGATCGGCGCGTTCCCGCCACAGAGCCATAGCTTCCAACAGGCTTTGGCCACGGACCGCCCCCGCAAAGTCGACAATCGTGGTGATGCCGCCACAGGCGGCAGCTATCGTGCCCGTATAGAAGTCATCGCTGCTAACCGTTCCCGAGACCGGCAGCTCCATGTGCGTGTGTGGGTCAACGAAACCGGGGAAGACAGGTTTCCCGCCGGCATCGATCTCAATTGCGGCTTCAGCATCGATGAGAGGCTCGAGGCGCGAGATAACTCCGTCGCTGATGCCGATGTCCAAGGGTGCATCCTGAAGCCGGGTGGTTGTCAGCCGGCCGTTTCGAACGACTAGGTCAAGCACCAGGAGTCCGAAATGGACGTAGTGCGATCAAAGCGGCTTGCAGCCATACTGGGAGCAAGATTTCAGGGTGGCGCTGACCGGGGCGCCCTCGACGCGGCGAACACCGGTCAAAGCCTACCCAGGGCGTGCAGCACTTTCGGAGGTGTCATGGGCAAGCTTCGAAGTCGGACCCCAGTCGCGTCGAAAATTGCATTAGCGAGGGCCGGCGCCGGTCCATTGATGGCTACTTCGGCCACGCTCTTCGCGCCAAACGGTCCGGTCGGCTCCGCATCCTCGACGAGGATGGTTGTCAGCCGAGGCATGTCCGCAGCGCAGAAGATCTTGTAATCCATGAATGATGGATTGAGAACTTTGCCCTCGGGAGAGACCACTATCTCCTCCGTCAGCCCATAACCGAGTGCCTGGGTCACTGCCCCCTCGACCTGTCCCTCACATATGGCCGGATTCAAAGCTTTGCCAATATCGATTGCCGTGACGACATGGACCGGCCGCACCGTTCCCATCTCGATATCGACCTCGACCTCGACGAACATGGCGACAAATGGTGGTGGGCTCTCTTTGGTAGCGTGCGTTCCGCGGCCGGTGATCAGCGTCTTCTCCTCACCGTACAAGCACTCCATAATGATCTCCTGGAGGCTGACGCTCCGCCCGCTCAAGGAGGATACCTTGCCGTCACGTACTAGAAGCCCTTCTGCGTCCTCCTGCAGCATGCGGCCCGCAACTGACACGATTTGCTGGCGGGCGTCCTCGGCGGCCTTGAGAACGCACGCACCCGTGATGTAGGCCGTGCTGCTGGCGTACGCCCCATAGTCAAAGGTAACGTGGTCGGTGTCGCCCGACTGCACGAAGATCTTGTCCAGGTCCACGCCCAGCACTTCGGCGGCGATCTGCCCCAACGTGGTGTCACTACCCGTTCCAATGTCGGCTGAGCCAAGCAGCAGGGTGAACGAGGCGTCCTCGTTCATTTTGATCGTGGCCGCAGCCAGCTCATCCCCGGCCACACCACTGCCCTGCATGAGGCAGCACATCCCGATTCCGGACACAACCGGGCCCTCGCCGGGACGGAGAGGCATACCACCGCGCCGTTTTGCAGTCCACTCTATGGCTGCCGAGCCGCGATCGAGACATTCCGGTAGTCCGTTACTGTGCATGACTCGAGCGCGTTTAGCGCTTCCTTCGGCGAGCGCCGCGCTCACCGGATCCGTATCGCCCTTCCTGATGTGGTTGACGCGCCGGAATTCGAGCGGGTCAAGGTTGAGCTTGAAGGCCAGCTCGTCAACCGCCGACTCCAGGGCAAAGAAGCCCTGCGGTGCTCCATACCCCCGGAATGCGCCGGATACGGGGAGATTAGTGTAGACGATATCCGCATCAAATCGGATGTTCGGCGAACGATAAAGTGGCAGCGGTTTGGAGCCGGTGTTCCCCGTCACGGTCAAGGCATGGGTCCCATATGGGCCGGTATTGGTCAGCACTTTGAGGTGAGTGGCGGTCAGAGAGCCGTCGCGGTGAGCGGCGACGGTCATGGTCAGGTGCTGCGGATGTCGCATTCGGGCAATCGTAAACTCGTCACGCCGAGAATACTCAAACTTGACTGGCCGCTTGGTGCGTAGAGCCAGGGTACCGGCCAGGAATTCCGTGATTACCTCTTGCTTATTCCCGAATCCACCCCCGACCCGTGGCTTGATAACGTGAACGTCTTTGACTGGAATCTCCAGAGCAAAAGCGACCATCCGCCTGGCGTGGTATGGAATCTGGGTGCTGGTGCGAAGGACCAGCCGGCCATCCTCGTCCAGCCAGGCAATCGTGACATGAGGTTCGAGGCATGTGTGCTGCTGGTACTGGACGAAATAGTCCTCGGAGACCACGACGTCCGCCTCGGCAATGCCGACCGCGACATCTCCTACTTCGACCTCTATGTGGGCCGCTAGATTCCGGTCAACGTCAAATATGCCGTGGCTCTCAGGTTCGTCGTGTATGGTCGGCGCTCCAGGCTTCATCGCGTTGTGCATGTCCAGCACGGCCGGCAAGACCTCGTAATCGACGCTGATTAGCTCAAGGGCCTGTTCAGCTATCTCCGGGGTCTCGGCAGCGACAGCGGCAACGTAGTCGCCTATAAACCGAACCTTCTTGTCCAGCACGTACTGATCGTAGGGAGAGGGCTCGGGCCATGACTGCCCGGCAGAAGTATAGGGAATTCGCTTCAGGTCCTTGTACGAGATCGCCGCATGGACGCCGGGAAGAGCTGCGGCGCGGGAGGTGTCGATATCAAGAATGTTTGCATGAGCATGCGGGCTCGTCAAAATCTTCGCATGCAGCATCCCACGAATAAAGAAGTCATCGGTGAAGGTGCCACGCCCCGTGACTAGCTTGGCTGCGTCGACTTTTCGACGAGACTGGCCGACAACCTGGAGCTCACGTCTTGTGTCAACCGCCATTATTGCCCCTTCGCCCAATCTACTGTTAACTCCAACATTCGTACCTCAGCCATTGGCGCTTCTCATCTTGTCTGCCGCCTGGAGAACCGCCTCAACTGGTTTGACATAGCCCGTACAACGACAAAGGTTACCCACGAAGACATGCCGGACCTCATCTTCGGTTGGGTTTGGGTTTTCTTCGAGGTAGTTAGTCGCAGTGACAATCATACCTGGGATGCAAAAGCCGCATTGCACGGATCCGTTGTCGGCAAAGGCTTCCTGTACAGGACTCAGACTCGTCAGCTCTCCAAGTCCCTCTACAGTCGTGATCGAGGACCCAGCGACCTGGGCGGCCAGAATGATGCAAGAGTCCACTGCTCGGCCGTCTACAACGACGGCGCACGCGCCGCATTCGCCGGACTCACAAACTCTTTTGGCGCCGTTGTAGCCCTCTCGACGCAGCATGTCCAGGAGCATTTCTCCCGGTTCCACGTCGATCTCACTTGGCTGTTCGTTTATCGTTAGGTTGATCAGCATGTGTCCTCCCTCACCGGCCAGTTTCATGCTTCCTCTGGGCCAGTGTTAAGCATGGCGCAAGATTTCATCGATGGCACGGCGGACTAAAACTCCCGCTGCGTGCCGGCGGTACTCGGCACTCGTCCGCCAATCATCGATCGGTTTGATTTCGGTTCGAACAAGAGCTGTCAACTCGTCCAATAACCCCTCGGTTACCTCTTGGCCCTCGATCAGATTCTCGCTCTCGGTGGCACGAAGAGGCGTGGGCGCCACTGATCCCAGAGCTATCCTCACGTCGCGGAGTCGCCCCTGCTCGGCTCGGGCGGTCACCGCCACCACGACCAGAGCTATGTCGGAATGGCTGCGGGCGAGCTTCGTGTAACTTGCCTGTCGATCTCGCGGATGGATTCTGAGATCGACGACAAGCTCGTCCTTGAGAATGGTTCGATGTGGGCTCACGAAGAAGTCATGAAGAGGTACGGTTCTGCCGTCGGAGAGCGTGACCTCTGCGTCAAGTCCCAAAAGGATGGGCGCGCTGTCGGCTGACGGCGACGCATTGCAGAGGTTCCCGACCAGGCTGGCCTGATTGCGAATCAGCCACGGCCCCGTCTCTCGAAGGGCTCGCGTCAAAACACCGCCTGCTACCTGGATGATTGCGGGGTGGCGTTCAATATCTCGGATCAGCGCGGTCGACCCGATCGTGACTGCACCGTTCTTCTGCTCCACGCCGTCCAGGGGGAGATGCATGATATCGATCACAGTCCGCACTTCCGGCGGCTTGATGACGAGGAGGTCTGTTCCACCCGCAAGATAACGGGCCGCGTCTCCTCTCCTGCTCTTGGCGTCCACGGCCTCGGCGATTGACGCCGGACGAAGATACTCTCGGATTTCGTTCACTTCGTGCCTCACTGCGGGCAACCCCTGCATCCGCTCCCAGAGCGCGCGGGACTGGCGGCGAGCTTCAGATCGCACCTCTTGCTCATCGACTGCTGTCATCTGTCGATCCCTAACCCGCCATTCACCGTTGACCATCACGTCCCTGACCAAGCCTGCGGTGAAGGCAAAGGTCCAATGCCACGCCACGTTGTCTGGGGTGATAGGCGTTGGTGGATCGTAATCCAGCACCACGAGGTCGGCTGCGGCTCCGCTAGAAAGCCGGCCGATCGGGACTCCAAAGCTCTCAGTCGCAAGGCGACCTCCCGTTGCCAGCATGTCGGTCACCTGATCCGCATAGCTATCCAAGGAGTCTTCGCGCGCACGAAAGAAGGCGGCGCGGCTCTCGGAGAACATGTCCTGATCGATGCCATCGGTTCCTAAGACGGTCCTTCCTCGGAGGCGGCTAACAAACCGGCTGAATGGGGCCCGCCCTACAGAGTTGTTGAGGTTCGATCGGCAGTTATGGGCTAGCCAGCTGCTTCTTTCTTCGAGCATAGCGATCTCGCTGTCGTCGAGATGAACTCCATGCGCCACTAAAGTCCGCGCTCCAAGTATGCCGTGCCGCTCCAGCCGAGGTGCGACCCGCATGCGGGAACGTTCAATGGAATCTGTTTCGTCGCAGACGTCCTCCGCCGCGTGTATGTGAACGCCGATCCCCAGGTCGCGGGAGACAGCGCAAATGGCGTCCAGGGAGTCGTCCTCCAGGGTGAAGCTGGCGTGAGCTCCCACCATGGCCCGCATCAGCGGCCAGCGTCTGCTCACCCCACGAGCAAATCGCTCGTTCTCGGCGAGTCCCCGGTCCCGTCCGTCGCGACCATTTCGATCCGAGACCTCGTAACAGAGAACACCGCGTACTCCTGTCTTCGAGAGCTCTTCGGCCATCACATCGAGCGAACCGTCAATACAATTGGGAGACGCGTGATGATCGACAAGGGTGGTCGTGCCGGCCTTCAAGGCATCGATCGAGGCAACGGCGGCGGAAGACCGAATGGACGGCTCGTCCAGCGCCCGATCGAGCCGCCACCAGATGTACTGCAGGATCTCGGGAAAGTTTCGCGGAGACTTCGGCGGCGGAGGCATCCCCCGAGCGAGCGCAGAGTACACGTGAGTGTGACCACACACGTTTCCGGGCATTACAAACATGCCCGAGGCGTCGAATACCTGGTGATCACCATCGGGCACCTCGTCAACGACCGCTGCGATCCTCCCGCCCTCAATCAGGAGATGAGCAGATCTTACTTCCCGCGGCAAAAGGTTCAGCAGAGTCCCATTTGCGATCACGACGGCCATGTTCGCCTCGGTTCTGTCAAATTACGGGGGAACGAACCGGTGTGAGCGGTGCTTCCCTATAGCACCATAGCACCGCAAAGGCGCAGATGCAGTCGAGGGACGCGTTCCTCCCTCGCTTTAATGCCGGGGTTAGGCCGCTTGAGCGTGGCCTCGATTTTCAGGCTCGAGATCGATGTCGACCGACGATGGTCGGCGCAATGCACGCTGTTGCAATAACTTTGGCATTAGCCAGTCTGATTTGAAGGTACTTCAGCCCCGTTTCCTCGGGCGAAGTTCCGGACAGAAATCTTAGCTCGAGAGCTATCCGATAGCGATCTGAAAGCGCTGACTGCGTGTTTTGGAGAGCGGCTTCAGGGGCGTAGAAACTCCGTCATGGTGTGGATCGAAGGGCGGCACGTGTTTTGAAGACAAGGCAGCTTCCAGATGTGTTGAAGCGTCTTGAGCAAGGAGTAATGGTCGTAGAGATGGTGGGATGCGAAATGCTGCTTGCCCTGCCGCGAGATGATGATGGCGGGGACGCGACCGCCTTGAAAACCGGGAGCGCCACCTTCCAAACCATCATCCTCATCCCAAACGATAAATATAGCGGCATTGCCTCTCCACGCGCGCGAAGACATGATTTGCGGCACAATTCCGGACAGGTATTTGTCGCCGGTCTTAATCAACCCTACGGTGCTGGACGGGCAGCTTGCCGTGCTCAAGCCATGCATGTCGTGGCACATGTTCGGTGTGATGAAACTAAAGTTGGGCACACGCCCGCTACGCAAATCCCTTGATAGGTACGATGCAGGGACCACATTTCGCCGTTGACGAGGGTTGTGCAATATCGAGGTCATAAGCATGAACGGGTCGTGCTTTCGTCGGTACAGACCTGAATCGGCGTTGTTCCCTTCAAATCCCGGTCGCGGCATGGATTCCATGTAGCCTCGCCAGGTCAGTCCAGCCTGAACAAGTTGATCCGGGAGTGATGGGCCGGGAAATCGCTGCCCTTCATCATCGCTGGGCTGTCCAAACGTAGTTCCGGCGATCAAGGACACATAGTTAGGGAGGCTGGGATGAGTAACGGCGAAATAGTTGGCCGCGTAACCGTAGGTTCGGGCCATATGATTGATGAAAGGAGCATTCGGGTTACCAAGAATCTGGCTCGCGCTCTTGTTCTCCATCACGATTAAAAAGATCCGTCGTGATGTATCACGCTTAATGGCACGTCCAGCGACCGCTGTAGCCGTACGCGCCGGCGGAGACGACGCTTGTCCGAAGCTGCAGCCATCCAGAGACGCCATCATCAGAGCAACTATACCGAGGCCCATCGCCGGCACGAAGTTTAGGCCGGCTGCGGCATGGCCGCAACGCTCAGATACAGCGCGTCGTTTGCCGCTTCGCCGTAGGCTGAAGGCAGAGATGTGTGATCGTCGAGGAAACATCCTATGCTCTGGCCCCAGTACGCGTAATTGGCTGCCAGAGCTGAATCAGGTTCCCTTCTGGGTCACTCAGCTGAGCGAACCTTCCCGATGATCCAGACATGTCCACCTCAATCTCCACATTTTTCGATCGCAGGCGATCGAGGCAGGCGTCGAGATCATTCACCTGGTAGCTAATCATGATTCCATGACTCTCGCGCGAGAGACGCACCGGCGAGGGCCGGATGCCAAACTCAATGCGTGAACCACTGGGCACGGTCACCAGAGCGCCCACGAAAATATCTTCGTGCTCGTCGTAGGTAGTCTTGACATCGAGCGTTGTCGAGTACCAGTTAGCTAGCTTCGCCGGTTCGTTGGCAAAGATAATGATGCATCCAATTCCTTGAATCAACTTAGTCCCCTTTCAACCTTCATTGTCTGACGCTCCTGGCGATCATCGTCGCTGGGGGCACAGTGGTGAAGCGCGAAGCCGGCGAGACAGCCGATAGCGACCCGCTCAAATACAACACTTTTCCTTAAGCTGCCTGTGAAACCTTACGATTTGACTCCGCAACGTGGACCATACCGATGAGTGACGCCGTCGAGGAAGTAAAGGCTCGGCTAAGCATCGAGACGATCGTCGGCGAGCACGTCGAGCTGAAACGATCGGGAGCGGGCTTTAAGGGGTTGTGCCCGTTTCATGGAGAGAAGACGCCCTCGTTCTATGTGTCTCCGGCCCGTGGAACATTCCATTGTTTTGGATGTGGACAGGGAGGCGACATCCTGACCTTCGTCCAGAATATCGACAAGGTCGACTTCCGGGAGGCTCTGGGGAAACTCGCGGGTAGGGCCGGGGTCGAATTGCCCGACGACTCGGCTCGGCGCGAGCAGGCATCGGTTAACGATCGCCTCTACGCGGCAAATGCCTCGGCCGCAGAGTTCTTCCGAGACCAGCTCAAGTCCGGTCCGGGAAAGAGGGCGACCGCCTACCTGGCAGATCGGAAACTTCCGCCCGGCATCCAGCACATCTTCGGCTTGGGGTTCGCTCCCCAGAGTCGCACGGCTCTGCTCGAGGACTTGAGTAAACGCGGCTTCACTCATTCGGAAATCCAGAAGGCGGGGCTGATCATCGTACCGGAGGACGGACAGTCGAAGGATCGCTTCCACGGCCGGGTGATGTTTCCCATTAGAGATCGGCGCGGAAGGGTGACAGGATTCGGAGCGAGATCTCTCGATGGCTCGGAGCCGAAATACCTCAACTCTCCGCAGACCGACCTCTTTGACAAGAGCCAGACACTCTTTGCACTAGATCAAGCTCAAGAGAGCATTCGAACAACGGGCCGGGCAGTCGTGGTCGAAGGATACATCGACGCCATCCGAGCGCATGCCTCGGGCTTCAAGGAGGTCGTCGCGTCACTGGGAACGGCGATCACTCCTGCTCAACTGCAGATGTGCAGCCGCCTCGCATCCACCGTAATTCTCGCGCTCGATCCCGATCCGGCGGGACAGGAGGCGGCGGCGCGCACAGCTCTACGGGCGCTTGCCGCATTGCCTCGACGTCAACAGCAGCTGCCTGACTCTTTGGGGAGGCGTCTGGTCGACATCGGACTGACTGTTGACCTTCGGATCGCCCGGATCCCGCCAGGTGAGGGTGATCCGGACGAGCTCATAGAACGTGATCCGGAGCGGTGGCAGTCGGTGCTGGCGGCGTCAATTCCCGCCTTTGAGTTCTATTTCGAAACAGTCACTCGACTGGTCGACCGTAACTCGGAGACGTGGCGGCAGCAAATACTCGATCGCATATTGCCGGTCATTCAAGAATTTCCCTTCGCGCTGGGTATGCAAGCCGCCTGGATCGAGCGCCTGTCCGACCTCACGGGAATACAGTCCCGGCTCCTTCAGTCGCGCCTCGCATCCGGGTCACATTTGCAGAGCTCCGAGCGCCGCAAGGCCTCGGGACCAGATCGGGCCCCGCCAAAGCCCGTGCCGGTCCCACTGTCGTTAGATCCAAAGGCAGCGGCGGAGCAGTCTCTCGTGCAAGTGCTCCTTCATCAGCCGATACCGGGTGAGCTGTTAGACGCGCTGTCGGGAGTTCATCCATCGGATCGGAATGTAGGAGCCTTGCTGAAGTTGATCATCGAGCAGGCAGGGAGCTCGCGGCGCCCGGATATTAGCCGGGCCGAACCATCCTTAAGACAATTGGCCGACGAACTTCTTCGTGCCCCACTCGACGAGCTGTCCGAGGGCAGGATTGTTCCTGCTATCCGCCTCCACATAGCCAGAATCAGGTTGTGCGAGGTCAAGCGCCGGCAGGATGACCTTCAGGCAGTGCTGCCCGAGCTGACGCCCGACGATCAACCGTCGGGCAAGCGACAACTCGGGCTCATACTTGACGAGATAAGAGACCTCGAGAAGCAGATAGATGATCTGAACCACAGGGTGGTCGCGGGCTCCTGAGACACTTCGAGCCGAGTGTCCTCAAATCGAAGACTGAAGGCTATCGAAGAAGCGCGGGCGGCTTACGGAACCACGTTCCAGCTGTCGGGAAGTTCGTAGGGAATGGTCTTGCGCGAGTAGCGGCGGCCGTTATGCACGTGGGCCTCGCCTCGGGAGATGTCCCCAAACAGATTCTGTCCTTGAACGATTCGCCTCTCAAGGAGATTGAAGATAACGAACCCGGTTCTGGTTGGCCGGTTGCTCTCAGCCATGGTCACGTCGTCCACCACGCGCAGCACCGGGCCCTCCTCCCCCTCAAGGACCCTGATGTGATTTTGGATTGAACTGTAATTGTCCGATGTATTGAACTCGTCGAAGACGGCGAGGCCACAGAGCACGTACTCGCGGATGCGCTTATCGATGGCATCGGCCGCGTTCAGCAAGTCCTGCAGGCTTTGGGGTCCTGAGGCACAGGCGGCCAGCAATGGCTGGAGAAAGAAGCTGTCGCCGACAAAACTTACGGTGCCACGGTGGTCGACGATAGTGAACCGCAGGAGTTCTCGTTTTGGTCTCTGGAGTGTCATAATTCCAGCTTAGCAACGTTGTCAAGGAGTGCCAAAGCCGCTAGTATAATGACCATGATGCAGCAAATTCGGACCGCGGACCCGGGCAGTTACGATCCGACGGCGATTGCCCATCGCATAGTAGACGTCGCCAGTGACCGCAAAGCAACGGATGTCCACTTGATGGATATCCACAGCCTGACAACATTTGCCGATTACTTTGTAATCATGTCGGGGACGAGCACCGTCCAGATCCGGGCGTTGGTACGAAATATCGAAGAGGCAATGGACAACGAAGGACTGCATCCCATCAACATCGAGGGAAACGCCGACGATGGCTGGATGTTGCTAGACTACGGCGCAGTAGTCGTGCACATTTTTAGCCCTGGACAGAGAGAGTATTATGGGCTCGAGCGGCTGTGGCGCGAGGCGACGACAGTTGTCCGCATTCAGTAGGAGTAGCTAGTGGATACGTCGAAACTTGAGAATTGGCGTTATTTCATTCTGGGATCGTTCCTGGGTGTTCTGGTTGGTAGCTTTGCAGTCTCCTTGATGACCCAATGGGTCGAGCACGGTGACGCGCTCTACCCCGCTCGAGTGCGGTTATCGCGTAAGGGCCGCTATGTCAACTTCGAGCTGCTCCAGCAGTAGCAGCCCACCGCTGCATTAGCTCGGCAGGCGTGCGCATCTGAGACGGCCCCAGCAACTACTACCTAGCAAGGGTAACGATGGTCACACCCTCGCCGCCCTGGTCCTTGCCTGCCGCCGCGACGCCGGCGACTAGCGGATGGCTCTCCAGCTGCGCTCTAATCGCTCGGCGCAGGGCCCCCGTCCCGTGTCCGTGAATAACGCGCAACGTCTCCAGGCCGCTCATGTAACCGTCATTGATGTACCGCTCCAGCTGTGGTTCTACCTCCTGAGCTCTCTGTCCCCGCACGTCGATCTCTAGTGCGGGGGCTGCCTCGGGAGGTCGTATCGTCACCGAAGCAGCGGTATCTGCGGTGCGCTCCGCTCGCGAGAGTCGCTGGAGGTCCTCGGCCGGCCGACGCATCTTAAAGTTCCCAATCTGAACCTCGAATTCCGTGCCCGCAGGCCTGACAACGTTGCCGTTTTGACCGAGACTCTTTACTAGAACTTGATCGCCGGCGCGGATCTCACCGGAGGCCGGCTTCATGACGGGCTCAGGTGGCACGGTGTCGAGATCCACACCGAGACTCGTGAAAGTCTCCTCCCGAGCTGCCTCAGCCTGCTCCCGAATGGCACGCACGTTTCCCACGTGCGTCCGAGTGGAGACGTTGCGAGATGCTTCGTCCTCTAACTCGTGCAGCCTGCGGCGCAGGTCTCGTACGGCGAGACCTGCTTCCGAACGAGCCTCCTCCAGTACCGCGTCGCGCTCGCTTCGTGTCTGCTCTACCTCGGCTTGAAGTCGATTTCGCAGCTTGGTCAGATCCTCGTTCAGCTCGCCGGCTCGCTTGTACAAGCTAGCGATTGCCCGCCGCTCGTGCTGAATCTGGCTCAGCAGTTTCTCCACCCGCATTCCGCCACGTGATAGGTAGGAGCGGGCGCGTTCTATAATCGGCGCCGGCAATCCAAGACGCTTCGCAATCGCCAGGGCCTGGCTGCGGCCCGGAATCCCGATTACAAGGCGGTAGGTTGGCGACAAGGTACGAACGTCGAACTCGACGCTGGCATTCTCGACGCCCGGCTGCTCGTGGGCGAATGCCTTTAGCTCGCTATAGTGCGTCGTCACCACCGCTTCAGCCTGTTGATCCAGGATTTCCCGTATGATCGCCCGAGCGAGCCCCGAGCCCTCTTGCGGATCCGTACCCGCTCCGAGCTCGTCGAGCAAGACCAGGGTGTTGGCGTCGGTCTCAGCAAGGATTCCAACTATTCGCTTGAGGTGGGAACTGAACGTGCTCAGGCTCTGTTCGATGCTTTGCTCGTCACCGATGTCGGCGAATAGCTTCTGGAAGACCGCCGCAGTAGAACCATCTGCCGCGGGAATATGCATTCCGGCCTGCGCCATCAACGTCAACAGCCCTACCGTCTTCAGGGCTACTGTCTTTCCGCCCGTGTTCGGGCCGGTAATGACGAGCACGTTGAAGTCCCGTCCGAGATTGACCGAGATGGGCACCACCTCTCCCCTCAGCAGCGGGTGCCGGGCATCTACCAAGTCCACAAATCCATCGGCGTTGAGCTGCGGTCGACTGGAACCGGTAGCCTCCGCGTATTTGGCTCGGGCAAATGCACAGTCCAAATCGGCCAGGGCCTCGACGGTGGCCACGATGCCCTGTTCGACTCCCCCGACGGCGCGCGACAGTTCCGCGAGAATCCTCTCGATCTCCCGTTTCTCTTCGATCTGCAACTCCGCCCACCGATTGTTGAGCTCGGTAACGGCGAGAGGCTCAATAAAGGCCGTCTGTCCACTTGACGATTGATCGTGAACGATTCCGGGAACTTTGGACTTGGCATCGTTCTTCACGGGAATGACATATCGCCCGTTCCGTACGGTAACGATCGGCTCCTGCAGGGCTGTCCGTAGCTCCGACGATGCCACCATGTTGTTGAGTCTATCGAGCAAGCGGCCATGTGCCGACTTGATTTCCTGACGGACGCTGCGTAGCCTCGGGCTAGCCGAGTCCAGAACCTCTCCAGCCTGATCGACAGAGTGATTGATGCGGCTGACGATGTCGGGATAGCCGTTGAGCGAACCGGAGACGTCCCGAATCCAGGGGATGTCCAGCTCGGCGCGCGCCACCGTCGCCTTCAGCTCACGAGCGCCCTCGAGTGTGCTTGCTATCTCGAGCAGCTGATCGGCGCGCAGAATGCTCCCGAGGCCGGCTCGCTTGGCTGATTCCCGAACGTCGCGTGCGCCTCCAACAGTCACATTGGGCCGCGCTCCGATCAAGACCCTTGCTTCCGACACTTGGTCGAGCAGGGTGCCAATCATCGCGATGTCGGCGATTGGGCGCAAAGCAGCAACTTTTTCGCGCCCGGCGGAAAAACTGGCATGATCGTTCAGCGCATCGAGAATCTTGTCGAACTCGAGCGTCGTTAAAGCTTCTTCGCCAACCATTGTCTGACGATACTCCCGCGGCCTCAGGCTCTTAACTCGCCGGAGAGCTGCCGCGCGAGCGCCTCGACAATCCGATCCTGTAGGGCCGACACCTCTTCCTGTGTCAGCGTCCGGTTATCTGCCTGAAACTCCAGCCCAAGGGCGACGCTTTTGTGTCCAGGACCCAGGCTCTCTCCATGGTACACATCGACAACCTGCAAGCCCCTTAGAAGCTCACCGGCGGTGTCGAGGATCACCCTCTCTACATCTTGAGTCTCGACCTCTGATGGGAAGACGAGAGAGATATCTCGCCGAACCGCGGGGTAGCGAGAAATAGCGCGGAATCGCCGGACGGGCGACGCCAGGGCAAACAGAGTGTCGAGGTCGATTTCCGCCAGCTGCGCCCTCACCGGCGCCTCGATTTCAAATCGAGCGGCGACGGTGGGGTGTACCTCACCCAGGTAACCCAGCCGCTTATCGTTGATCCGCAAAACAGCATTCCGTCCCGGATGGAGAGCTGGATTTGCCTCACTCACCGGCAAAGCAACCGTCTGCCAGCCTGAGAGGAGGCCGGGATCGCCCTTGCCGAGCCGTCGCATGAAGGCGGCTACGATTCCCTTCAGATCGTAGTAGGTGTACTCGTCGGACTTCGTCGTCCATGATCGGGGTTCGCGCTCGCCTGCCAGAGCAATGGCGAGCGTGCGCCTCTCATATGGCAGATCGTGCTCGCGGGGAAAGAAGGTCCGCGCGATTTCGAAAAATGCCAGCCCGTCATGGGTGTGCTTGACATTGTGGGCGATGACATCGAGGAGAGCGTGCGTCAGCGTGATGCGCAGGACGTTGCGATCTACGGTCTGTGGATTGAGTAGTGACATGGGTAACACGGCGGCCCCGCATGCCGCCACCCCGTCGGGATTGGCTATCACCCGGGACCAATCGGGGGCTTCCGAATCGTTTCCCGGTTGGGCGGCAAACAGCCGGCCCATCGATGCCGTGCTGGTAAGTGTGTCTGTCCATGCTTCGGAGAGACCCACAGCCCAAAGAGTCTCGCGTACCGCGTCCTCCCACATCAGCTCGGTTGGTATCGTCGCGGGTCCCATTTGCTGGGCCGGCAGGGACTCTGGTATGGCGTCGTACCCCATCATTCTCGCGACCTCTTCGGTCAGGTCCGCCGGCCCCTCAACGTCATGCCGCCAATACGGAGCACGAGCGGTGATCTCGTCGTCTCCTATCTCGACCGCGAACCCAAACGGCACGAGCGCATCTCTCGCCTGATCGGGGGTTACTCGGACCCCGAGCAGCCGCTCGAACTCGTGAGCTGCCATGCGAATCGTTGGGTGCCCTTCGAGTACCACATGCACGTCGACGTGCCGTGCCACCGTGAAGGGACCGGGCGTGACGAGGGCAATCAGATGTAAGGCTCGCCGTAATGCCAGGTCGGTAAGCTCCGGAGCAACCCCGCGCTCGAATCGAGCCGATGCCTCCGTACGTAGACCAAGTTGACGGGATGTCCGCCGCACGCTAGTGCGATCGAAGGTAGCGGCTTCCAGAAGAACACAGGTCGTCGTGCCCGAAACCTCACTTCCGGCTCCCCCCATGACGCCCGCTATCGCCACCGGATGGTCGACGTCCGCTATCACCAGACAGTCTGCAGGTAGCTCTCGCTCCACGTCGTCCAGGGTGGTGAGCCGCTCTCCCGGATGCGCGCGACGTACTATGATCGTGCCTTCGGGTAGGTCCGCATAATCGAAAGCGTGCAGCGGCTGCCCCATCTCGAACATAACGAAGTTAGTGACGTCCACAATGTTGTTAATCGAACGCACACCCGCTGCCTCGAGCTTGGCGACCAGCCAGTCGGGAGACGGCCCAACACGGACGCCATCGACCCGAAGGGCTGAGTATCGCGGGCAGAGATCAGGATCTTCGACGCGAACCGTTGCACTGGCTTCGCTTATCTTCTCAATTTGCTGTGGTTCGGAAATACTGGGTTCTCGCAGTATAGAACCGGTCACAGCCGCGACCTCGCGGGCAACTCCGACGATGGACATCTCGTCCGGGCGATTCGCCGACACCGCCACATCTAACGTCGTCGTGCCAAGAATGGTCGCGAGGGGCACGCCGGTGGGCGTGTCCTCGGGCAGCACGAGGATACCCGCGTGTTCGCTTGACATGCCGAGCTCCCGGGAAGACAGAACCATGGCATCGCCGGTGACACCCATCATCTCCCGTGGCTGCAGAACGAACGGCTCACCCTCCTCATCGCACGGAACCATTCCACCGACCCGGACCAAAGCGACCTTCTGACCAACCTCTATGTTTGGGGCGGCCGTCACCGCCCTGATCTCGGTGTCACCGACTTCGATCCTGGCCACCTGCAGGCGCGCCGAGCCCGGCGGCTTCTCCAAGTGTGCGACCTTACCGACAGTCACGTCCTGCCAGTGCTCTCCAATTCGAACAACGTCCTCGATTTCGGTCCCGGACATGGTGAGTCGATACACCAGATCATCGATTGAGTCTGGAAGGTCGACGTAATCCCGGAGCCAGCTCAGAGGTACTCTCATGAGAATTGACCGAGGAATCGAAGATCGTTCTCACGGAACATGCGCAGGTCCGTAATCTCGTGTTTTTGAATTGCCAGTCGATCCGGTCCCATGCCAAAAGCGAATCCTGAGTAGATCTCGGGATCGTACCCCACCGCCCGCAAAACATTGGGGTGAACCATTCCCGAGCCCAGCAGCTCCAACCAGCCGGTAAATCCGCAGCTACGGCACGAGGCTCCATTGCAAACCGTGCAGGACACGTCGACCTCAGCGCTCGGTTCCGTAAATGGAAAGTAAGAAGGCCTGAAGCGGACCTTTCTTTCCGGTCCGAAGTACGCCCTGCAGAATTCATGCAGCGTACCCTTGAGATCGGAGAAAGTGATATTCGTATCCACGACCAAGCCCTCCACCTGAAGGAACTGCATGCCGTGAGTGGCGTCCTCAGCCTCATTGCGGTAGCAGCGCCCAGGTACGATCACGCGGATTGGGGGCCGTTCGCGCTCCATGACTCGAGCCTGAGCGGGTGACGTATGGGTGCGTAGCACCATGTCCGAGCTCAGGTAAAGAGTGTCCCACATATCGCGAGCCGGATGGTCAGGCGGGATGTTGAGCTTTGTGAAGTTGTACTCGTCGAGCTCAACTTCGCGGCCCTCAACGACGTCGTATCCCATGCGTATAAAAATGTCGATCACGTCCTGAAGCGTCTGGAGGAGGGGATGGTGGTATCCCGTCCGGTATGGCTTGCCCGGGAGGGTCACGTCGATTCGCTCGCCTTCGAGCTTTCGTGACAGTGACTCCGCAGCAATAACCTGCATTCTCCTCTCAAGTGAGTCCTCTATGGCCCGCTTTGCGTGGTTTGCGGCGCCACCTACGACCGGTCGCTCCTCCTTCGACAGCGTCGACATCTGTGACAAAACCTGGGTTAGCTCGCCCTTTCTGCCGAGAAATCGTATTCGAGCTGTCTCAAGCTCCTCGACTGAGAGCGCCTCGCCGATAGCTGAGGTCGCTTCCCGTTGGATCTCCTGGATCTGCTCTACCAGCGACATGTTGTTTGTGACCTCCTCGTCATCACGGTAAAGAACGTACAAAAAAAGCCCGATCGTCAAAAAGGGACGAACTGGCTTGTCCGCGGTACCACCCCGCTTGGCCCTGTATATGGGACCCGCTTGAACGCCTATATCGGTGGCAAACCTCGGCTACTTGGCTGGTCCGAAGCTGAAATTTAAGGGGAACAGCTGGTTCCAACCGGACCTTTAGACCGAGAGCGCTTTCAGTCGCAGGCGCTCGCTCCCTGGAGGCTTGTCCGGCTTACCTAGCTTCGAGTAACCCGTGTTCGACGGCACAACCCGGCCATCAAAGTCATTATCTCAGACAAGAAGGTTAGACACCTCAGCGCTTCGTGCGCGTTGCCGGAGCTACGAGCTGGGTTCGTACCGTTAGTTTCCTCTACTCGGATCGGGCATCCTCGGCGTCTTCCTTGTTGACCATTACCTCTGTGGACTTGACAACGGCAAAGACGCGATCGCCCACCTTCAACTCCATCTCTTCCGCCGAATCGCGAGTTATCACCGCATCGATCTGATTGTCACCCACTCGTATTCCGATTTGCGCCATTACGGCGCCGAGTTTTACATCGGTCACGGTTCCTGGGAGACGGTTGCGCGCGCTCGTGTGCATCATTTATCTAACTCTACACGGAGCCGGGCGACACAGGATCTCCTTGCCTCAAAGAGCGTGATCGCGGCGACAGAAGCCGCGTTGAGCGACTCGACGCCGGCTGCCATTGGTATTCGCGCCACACTAGTGAGCGATCCCAAAGCCGCACCGCCCAAGCCGTGGGCCTCAGATCCAACGACCAAGGCGGTTCGGGCTTGCCAGCCCAGCTCATAGATGCTCGTTCCGGCCTCGGCCGACAGACCGACGACCTGGTCGAACCCGCGTAAGACCGGCTCAAGCTCGGGCCACCGAACCCTCAGCACCGAGAGCCGAAAGTGAGCACCCATTGCCGAGCGTACGGTCTTGGCGCCGAAAGGGTCCACGGTCTCGCCAGCGAACACCACACGTCGCACGTCCGCGGCGGCGGCCGTGCGCAGGATCGTGCCAGCATTCCCCGCGTCCGCGATGCCATCGAGGATCAGCAGCAAGCTTTCGGTCGCGATAGATTCCAGCGGAGCTGGGTCCGGCTCGGGAATCACCATCACGAGGCCCGCGGGTGTCTTGGTGGCGGCCGCGGCACTTATGACCTTGGCCGACGCTTCGAAGGTAGCGGGCAGGTCCCGGATTCTCCCGAGAATTGCAGAGCCCCGCTGCGACGACTCAAGGGCAGTGCGGTCGAACAGAATCAGGGAGGGCTCAGCGCCATTGTCAAGCGCGTCCTCAGCCAGTCTGAGGCCTTCGACGAGGAAGGCGCGAGCATCGCGGCGAACCGCGGGACGCTGCAACCCCCGGCAGTACTGCACATGCTGGTTCCCTGTGCTCGTTATCAGTGGAGGCATGGCAACACCCTCACGAGCGGCCGCTTAGGATCTCAGGTCCCGGCTTTATGCACAACCAGCGGAAGAGCGGCGCGGTCGACCGGATTATGCCGGCGCCGACACGCTCCCGGAAGAGCTAATGAGGGCCGCGAATGCATTGGGCTCACGCACCGCTAGGTCAGCGAGGATTTTGCGATCCAACTCGATGCCGTTTTGCTTCAGGTGATGCATGAACTGACTGTAGCTCATACCCTGCTGGCGTGCAGCTGCGTTGATTCGCATGATCCAAAGAGACTTTATGTCCCGCTTCCGATTGCGTCTATCCCGATAGGAGTAGGCCAACGCATGAGTGACCGACTCCTTGGCAATGCGGAACTTCGTGTGGCGAGACCCGCGGTGGCCGGAAGCCAGCTTCAGCATCTTCTTGTGGCGCCGTCTAGTCGACGGTCCGCCCTTGACTCGAGGCATCTCTCTACGCTCCTTACTTCTTAAACGGGGCCAGGCGACGAGCTCGTCGTTCCTCGGCGGGGGCAAACCTGAACATGCGAGGCAGCAGACGAAGCGTTCGCTTCGACTTGATACTTCGCTTGTGGCTGCGATTCCCTTTGACGTGCAGGATTTTGCCAGTTCCCGTCACTTTGATTCGTTTCGACATCGAGTGCCGGGTCTTTAACTTTTGCTTTGCCATTTAACTCTCAATGGGACTAGCTTCGCCAACTTCGGCGGCGGACTCTTCGGCCTGAGCGGCTCTTGCCCGTACGGCTGCGGGCAGCGGCGATAAGATAACGCTCATTTGCCTCCCATCCAGGGAAGCTCCGCGCTCGACCTGTGCTTCGTCCGCCAGTGACTCGGCGAGCTTCTCGAAGAGCTCGCGGCCCAACTCCGGATGGGTCATTTCACGGCCGCGAAACCTCACTGAAACCCGGACTTTGTCGCCCGCTCGCAGGAACTTCGTGATGATGCGCATTTTCGTGTCGAGATCGTGATCATCGATCTTGACGCTCCCCAGTCGCATCTCCTTCAGAAGCGAAGGCTTGGCATTCTTGCGCTGATCCCGTTCCTTCCTGGTTTGTTCGTATTTGAATTTGCCGTAGTCAAGCAGCTTGGTTACCGGTGGCTGAGTCGTCGGGCTGACCTCGACGAGGTCAAGCTCCTTCGATCGGGCCATGTCCAACGCCTTCTGGGTCGGCATCACGCCCAGCTGCTCTCCATTCTCTCCGATCACGCGAACTTCACGTATACGGATTTGCTCGTTGACTCTAAGGTCCCTGGGGATCTAAATCACCTCTTGAAATAACAATTGACTTGCCACGGCATCGCGCAGCAAGCCCTAGAGACTATCAACATGACGAGTTAACGGTCAATCGACGTAACTACTTGCTTGGGTTAGACCAGTCTCAAAAGAACAAAAAAGGAGGTTGATACCTCCGCACATCGATTATAGCTTAACGTGCGCTGGAGCAAAGTTTTAGCCTCACGCCACTGTGTAGACACCCCAATCTCCAGTTGGCGAATTGTCTCTATACTTGCCAAGTAGGTGCTGCTGATAGTCGCCTACCACGCTTCGCTCTCGCGAACAAAGGTCGGACCGTCGCCACTCGTTATGGCAGCATGCCCGCTCAAGGAGACCAGTACGTTGCTTCAATTTGACGTCCGAGACCTACTGGCAGCCTACCGGCGCAATCCCGGCCGAACGCATGGTTCTCTGGTCACGCTTGACGGCATCGACGGCAGGGACGGATACAATCCTTCCGCTGCTTTCATGAACGGCGATCAGCTGAGCACCTATGTGCGGATAGAGAACCGGAATGACGAATTCTCTTCATGGTCTGCGGTGTTTCATCACTATGGAGAGAAGGACTGGAAACTCGACGATGGTCTGCCGATGCTACGCGTGCAGGATGCCTGCGTCGCGAGGATCCAGCGCAGCCTCATCGTCGGCGGCGTTCGCATCCTGGCGCGTAGTCGCAGCTTCACCTATTTCCAGACCGTCTTCTGGCGCGGAGACTCACCGTCAGACCTGATCGAGTTTGCGCGTGGTCCGTTGCAGATGAAGGACATCAGGCTCGTGGAGCTGGAAGACGGCCGCATCGGTGTGTTCACGAGACCCATGGGCGGGGACGCCGGACGGGGCAAGGTCGGATACACCGAAGTCGACGATCTGACAGGTCTCACTCCAGAAGCGATGGCAACCGCTGAATTTCTCGACGTCCAACCAGTGGACGAGCATTGGTGGGGCACAAACGCGGTCTACCGCCTCGGCGACGGCAAGCTAGGCATTTTGGGTCATGTTGCCATGTTCGGCAGCCCAGAGAAGCATTACTTCCCGTTCGCCTGCGTTTTTGACCATCGAGAGCGCCGCATTCTGGACGGTCCGCATATCATTGCGGAGCGATCGGCGTTCCCCGACTTTCCATCTAAGCGCCCAGACCTCGAGGACGTGGTGTTTCCGGCCTGCTTTGACCGCAACCGAGGGTTGTTGTACGCCGGGTTGTCCGATTCCACCGTCGGCATGTTACCGATTGACGACCCGTTCAATCGGTGAGGGTTACCAGCTCAACATGCTAGAAGCAGCGCCTGCGCGCGAGCGCCTCCCGGCGAGTCCCGAACGTGGGGTACAGTAAACCAAATCACCATTGGAACAACGGTTGTCTGAACAATCCCCACCTCCTCCCCTCGGCATTGGTCGCAAGGCAGCGCGGAATACGGGACATGGTGTCCTCCAACGGTATGAGGAGTGGCTTCCGGTCACTCGATCCACACCGCGCATCAATCTAGGGGAGGGCGGGACCCCGCTCATAGAGTGTCCTCGCCTGGCCGATCAGCTCGGTCTGGCGTCGCTGCACGCCAAGTTCGAGGGCTTAAACCCGACGGGGTCATTCAAAGATCGGGGAATGGTCTTGGCGGTGGCGAAAGCCATTGAGGCCGGCTCCTCCACTATTGTCTGCGCGTCCACCGGTAACACCAGTGCTTCCGCAGCGGCCTATGGCGCCCACTGCGGACTGCGGACCGCCGTGGTAATCCCGGATGGCCGGATAGCCGCGGGCAAGCTCGTGCAGGCCCAGGTCTTTGGCGCCCTAGTGATTGCGATCCGAGGAAACTTTGACGATGCGCTGAGAGTAGTGCGCGAGCTGGCCGACACTCATCCAGTGACGGTAGTAAACAGCATCAATCCGCATCGCATTGAAGGACAGAAGACGGCCGCGTTTGAGATTGTCGACGATCTCGGTTTCGCGCCCGATGTTCTCGCCGTCCCTGTTGGAAACGCCGGTAACATTACCGCGTATTGGAAGGGATTTCGAGAATACTCCAGCGCCGGCAGGTGCCGTCTCCCCAGAATGATCGGCGGCCAGGCGGCAGGGGCAGCGCCGTTGGTCCAGGGCGCTCCCGTGCCCGACCCCGAAACGGTGGCGACTGCTATACGGATTGGAAACCCAGCCTCTTGGGAGAGCGCGATAGCCGCTCGCGATGAGTCTGGCGGACTCATCGCAGCCGTCACGGATGCTGAGATTTTAGCGGCGCAGAGAGATCTAGCGACCTGTGAGGGTATCTTTTGTGAGCCCGCATCGGCCGCTTCTTTCGCAGTGCTGCGACAGTGTCGCTCTGACGACAGGATCAAGGCCGGAGTCCGAGCAGTGTGCGTGCTGACGGGAAACGGACTCAAGGATCTGGCTGCCGTAGAAGGCGCGCTGCGCCCGGTATTGTCGGTCTCATCCGACGAAGCATCAATTGCACAGGCCCTAGGCTTCTAAGTGCGATGGCGCCTCGCGGTCCCAGCCTCAGTGGCGAATCTGGGGCCGGGGTTCGACATCCTCGCGCTTGCGGTCGGACTCGAAAATCACGTCATGGTAGAGAGCACCGAGGGACCAGCGGTTAGCGTCGATCCCGGCTCGGAGATGCCGGACGTGTTGCGCGACCCGGTAACTAACATGGTAACTGCCGCCTATATCCGCACCTGCGAGCAGCTCGGAGTCGGCCGTGAAGAATTCGGAGCGAGTTTCACCTGCGTGAACCGCATCCCGATGGGCCGTGGCCTGGGATCGAGCGCGGCGGCGTTAGTCTCGGGGGTTCTCGCCGCCCACCTCCTTCATCGTCAGGGCAGCGTCGACACGGCCAGCGTTCTGGCATGCGCGGCAGCCCTGGAAGGCCACCCCGAGAATGTGGCGGCCGCCCTGCTCGGTGGCCTGGTAATTTGCGCCCCGGAGGCTCCGGTTTCTCGCATAACCGTCTCCCAGGATCTGCGCGTCGTCTTCTTTGTGCCGGAGAAGCACAGCGCGACCTCCGAGTCGCGTAGCGCCGTGCCGAAGACATTTTCAAGAGAGGATGCGGTCTTCAATGCTGGAAGGTGCGCTCTCCTGGTGCGAGCGCTTCTTCTTGACGATGTCGACAGCCTGGCGATAGCCATGCAGGATCGCTGGCATCAGCCCTACCGGGCACGTTTCTTCCCGGCGACTGGAGAAGTGATCGATGCTGCTCTATCCGCAGGGGCTTATGGCGCCGCCCAATCAGGTGCAGGGTCCTCAGTAGTGGCGCTGTCGTCGGCCGCCCGCGAGGCGTTGGTGGCCCAAGCCATGGAAGCGGCGGCCGAAGGCGCCGGCGTCGGGGGCGCCACTATGATCCACTCGGTACGAAACTACGGCGCAACGGTCGAGCAGACCGAATGAAGACGGTCGTGCAAAAGTTCGGCGGCAGCAGCGTTGCGACCCCTGAGAAGATCCTGGCGGTGGCTAGACGAATCGCGCGGGATGCCACGACAGCCGGCCATCTCGTGGTAGTTGTCAGCGCGATGGGAGACACCACTGACGAATTGGTGGAGCTTGCCTTTCGAGTCAGCCCGACTCCGCCGTCCCGGGAGATGGACATGTTGCTGTCCGCGGGTGAAACGATCTCAGCCCCACTTCTCACGATTGCGCTGAATAGTCTCGGAGTCGACGCGATCTCTCTGACGGGCTTGCAAGCGGGGATTCGAACCAGCCGCTCTCATCAAAAAGCACGTATAGTCGACATCGTTCCCCAGAGAGTGCTTGATGAGCTAGCCCGGGGCAGAGTCGTGGTGGTAGCGGGCTTTCAGGGTGCGACGGAGGATCTGGATATCACGACGTTGGGTCGTGGCGGCTCGGACACAAGCGCGGTTGCGCTGGCAGTCGAGCTGGGGGCCTCGCAGTGTGAAATCTACAGTGATGTTCTCGGCGTTTACACCGCCGATCCCCGCGTGGTCCCGGAGGCCAGGGTGATGACCGGCATAGAGTACGCCGAGATGTTGGAGCTGGCCGCGCTCGGAGCTAAAGTCCTGCATGCACGAGCAGTGGAGATAGCCGAAGCCTATTCTCTGCCGATACTGGTTCGCTCGACCTTTGACGACCATCCCGGTACACTCATCTGCTACCATCACGGCATGGAAGAACGCCAGGCCGTGCGGGGCATCGCTCACGAAACCGACGTGGCCAAAGTTACTCTGGTGATGGTGCCTGACAGACCGGGAATTGCGGCGGCGATCTTCACGCCGCTAGCGGAACAAGGCATCAATATCGACACTGTCTTACAAAATGTGAGCCACGGTGGATTAACCGACGTTTCGTTCACCATCGCCGAGACTGACCTGGAGCGCGCCCGGCCGATAGTCGAGCGGGCCGCGAAGACGGTCGGGGCCGAAGGCATGCAGGCGACTTCGGACATCGCCAAGGTTTCGGTGGTAGGGTCGGGCATCATGGGTCGTCCCGGGGTGCTCGCGCGGATACTAGCGGCACTGGCGGAGAATGACATCAACGTCCAGATGATCGCGACCAGCGAGATCAGAGTCACGTGCATCATCGCTCGCAACCGGACGCAGGACGCGGCGCGCGCGCTCCACAAAGCCTTTGAGCTTGACCGCGTTTAGCTCCGAGGCCGGCCGATCAAAATTTCCGCCACCTGGACCGCGTTCGTCGCGGCGCCCTTGCGAAGGTTGTCAGCCGCTACGAAGAAGCTGAGGCCGGTCCGACGGCTTTCGTCTCGCCGGATCCTGCCGACGTGGACTTCATCCAATCCGGCAACGGACCGCGGAGTCGGGTATTTTTGAGCGGCTGGTTCGTCGACGACAACCACACCTGCGGACTGGGCGAGGATGGACCGGGCGTCCGCTGCAGTTAGCCGATCGTCGAACTCGGCCCAGACCGCCATGCTGTGTCCGACCGCAACCGGAACTCTCACTGTGGTCACAGACATAGGAAGATCCGGGATGTCGAGCACCCGGCGGGTCTCAGCCACAACCTTGGCTTCCTCCTCGGTGTCTTCCCCCTGCATAGACCAGCCTCCCGGTACCACGTTGCCGTGCAGTACGTGCGGATACACTTCTGCCAGTGGCGGTCGATTGGCGGCGTCGTCAGACTCTTGGGCTCGTAGCTCCGCGAGCAGCTGAGTCCCACCGCCGCTAGCGGCCTGATATGTAGCAACGGTCACGTGTCGCAGTCCGGCGGCCCGGTGGAGCGGCGCCAGCACAACGGTCAGAGGAATGGCCACGCAGTTGGGGTTGCTTACTATCCCGTGATGGTGACGTATCTCGGTGGCGTTGACTTCCGGAACGACTAGCGGCACGGACGGGTCCATCCGGTACGCGCTCGACTTATCCACCGCCACGCCGCCGACCTCGGCAACATACGGTGCAAATCGTCGAGACGTGCCGGCACCGGCCGCGAAGAACACGATGTCAGTATTTTGCAGGCCTGCCTCGGAGACCTCGGCGACTTCAATCTCCTGCCCTCGGAACTGAAGTTGGGTTCCGGCACCGCGCGCACTGGCGAAGGCGCGAAGTCGTTCGGTGGGAAAGTCTCTTTCCTGCAGCACCTTCAAAACTGTGGAACCCGCCGCTCCCGTTGCGCCAACGATAGCGACGGAAGTTTTGGCGGCATTCGGCATTAAGCGCCTCCCTGAGTTGATTTCACCGGGCAGGTCGGTATACGCGGTTACATAGTTTAATTCACTCATGACCAGCCGATTAGTGTCGACAGCGAGCCTCGAGTCAGCCAAAGGCTGTACCATACTCACAGCGGGCTATTAACCGAGGCTTGTCCTCGACGATTGAGCTTCGCGACAGTTCACGCCCGACGAGCCCTTCAAGCGACGAAGGTCAAGGAAGGGTTCACCTAGAGGGGGGAGCGCACTGACTTTTGAGAATCCATATGAGAGCCGCGGGCACCAATAGCCCGTGGTGATCCACCCTTAGCATGAGCGTCGCCCCGGTCCTGGAGTTCGAACCACAGCTCGAACCTCCAGAGACGAGGCCGTCTACGTTCCCGTATCGCGTGGCCGTCGGGGTTCTCGCGGGCTTCGTCTTGGCGGTCACCATGCTTGTGGTTCTTGGGCAGGAGCAGCTCAGCCCGGTCACCATCCTGCTTTCACTGGTTGGCCTGGCGGCTCTGGCGTGGTCCAGCGCGGGCCTCTCTCGAGTCGTAACGGCGAGTGCGGTGCTCAACGTGGCGCTGATATTTCTATACACGTGGTCGTTAGGCGAGACGATTCACGTCAGCATTGAATCGACAGGAGCTACCTACGTAGCGAATGTAGGCGGCAACCGCTTGCCGCTGAAGCTCGTCCCGCCCAACGTGCCACGTGGCTGGAAACGCGACGGCACTCATCATCGCGTCGGTCTGTATTCGAGCACAGCCAACGACTACAAGGCCACCGCGCTCGGCGCCGCTCTAACTCCTCCAGCTACTGATCCACTCACGTGGCTGGCACAGACTTTTAGGTTCGCCGTCCCTGGCCCCGGGTGGATCAATCTACATATCTCGCGCGCGGGATCCACTCGATTGAATCTGGACCGGCCCGACCTATCATCCGACGGCAGCGGCGTGTGGTCGTCCAATCCACGCGGGGAAGTTGCCGGTACACTGGGTGCCAGCGGCTATTTTCCGAGTCCAGTGGTCGGCAGGTACGACATGTCGGGGAATCTGGTGCGCGCTGATGGCGTCCAGGGACTACTCGTGGGTATCAACCGTCACGGACGGGGTTTTTTGTTTACGGTCAGTATGGACCGAAGGTATCTCCGTTGGTACATCTGGCACGGCGTCCGAGGCCGAATGCTGACCGAAACCCCGGTACTGAATCTCGGCATTACTCCCATGATTCAACGAGCTTTGCGGTTTACTCTGCCAAGTGTGATACTCGCGCTGCTCCTGCTGACCGCGGCCCTCGCTCTGTATATGGCGAGCCTTGTAGCGGCACCCTTCCTCGAACGGATTTTAGCTGCTTTTACAACTCGTCTGAGTCGTTTTCCTCAAGCGGTACGCCGTGGTCCGGATGCTCTCGCCGTGGCTTTGTCTGTCGTGTCACTGGTCGCGTCCTCTTGGGTGGCCCTTGTCCTGTATCAGGGTGTGCCGAATGTCGTTGACGGCATTACCGACCTGTTTCAAGCGCGCACACTTGCTCTCGGCAGACTGTCGGCCCCGGCTCCCTCACTACCTTCCTTCTTTTCCGAGCAGTATGTGCTGGTGCATCAGGGACAGTGGATCGGAAAATACCCTCCCGGTTGGCCGCTCGTACTCGCGGTGGGCGTGTTGTTCAACACTCCATGGATCGTAGACCCGGTTATGGGAGCGATCGGACTGTTTCTCGTGTACCTGATCGGACGAGAGGTCTATGGGAAGAAAGTCGCGCTTGTAGCCAGCCTGCTGGCGCTGACGTCGCCCTTCCTCCTCTTCATCAACGGATCGTTCTTTCCCCATGCGACCACGTGGGTGTTTCTCGGCGGCTTCGTATACTTCGTCCTTCGGTGCATACGTAGCAGATCCGGCACCAACCCGATCGAGGGTCAGCCGTGGTCTCGCGAAGCACTTCTGCTCGTGCCGGCTGGTTTACTTCTCGGACTGGCTTTCGCGACCCGGCAGCTAGATGCAGTGGCTTTTTCCATCCCGTTCGTCCTGGTGCTTCTGCGCCATCCGCTCCGGGTGGTTTGGGTTTCGGCTGGAGCGGCTCTACCCGGTCTCGTCTGGCTCGCCTACAACGATGCCGTGACCGGTAGCCTTCTCGGTAACGCGTACTCGTTCTTCTCGACGCGTGACCGGCTCGGGTTCGGAAACGTGGGGGGTGCTCCAGGGTCATACGCGTCGAGCTTCACGGCTGCCAGGACGATCTGGAATGTAGCGATCGAGATGGAGCACCTGCAGTCAAGCCTCTTTGGCTGGCCGTACTTCTTCGCCCTGTCTCTCGTCGTACTTCCGTTTGTGCTCTGGCGCGCTAATCGGTGGGATTTTTTGCTTCTGGCCTCGGTTCTCTCGGTGATTGCAGGATACATGTTCTACTGGGCCGATGGCGTCGCCTGGGATAATTTCCCGCGCTACTGGTATGTCGCGGTGCCTATTCTGGCTCTTCTATCGGCTCGTGGAGTACAGGAGCTGTATCGCTTCCCGATGGGGCTCACCTCGAGACTGCCGATCCGACCGGCGGCGGCGATGGTAGCTCCGTGCTTACTGATCGGTTGCCTCGTCAGTTTCAACCTGAAAGTTTTTCTGCCTGATACGGCAGGCCTCATGGGTCGCTGGAACTCAAGGAACCTTATCGCACTGGACGTTGTGCAGCAGGCGCGAGTTCAGCACGCCATCGTCTTTCAAGTGCAAGGCAGGAGTTACTGGTGGCCGTACGGCGGGGTGTTCCCGCAGAATTCACCACTGCTTAACGGAGACGTGATTTGGGCCCGAGATCAGGGAAAACGAGACAAGAAGCTGATGAGGTTATATCCGGGCCGGGCGTACTACCGTCTGGATAACCAGGTGCTCACGAAGCTACATCTCTGAGAGCCACCGCGGGAGCTCCTAAGGGATTTGGTCGCCGGGTCTCAACCCGAGGTGAACACCTTCTATGGCTGACTCATGATTGGCTTGAGCGTTTTCATCAGGAGCGGAAGCTTGACGCCATTCCAATGCCGGTTGAGAATGCTGTTGGTTGACGGTTCGTCCACGGCGTTGGTGCCGTTGATGGGAAAGTACGACCACCCAATCTCCGGGTTCTGCTTCAAGTACTTAACCAGAATCTGAAACCACTGTCCCTGGCTGCCCCGCCGGCTGCTTACCACGTACTTCTTGGCGTCGTTGTAGGTGTTGAACTCACCGAGCCAGATTGGAGCTTGGATTCGAGGGTTCTTTGACTTAAGAATGAAACCCCAATTCGCGTTAAACACCTTGGAGAGACTAGCAAAAGACGTCTTCGAGTTAAACTGGCTCAGCCTGGTTCGACCAGGGCCCCACTCGTGAGGCGAATACACGAGCTGATGCGGTACGTTCAGGACCACCTGCTCGGTTTTAACCCCCTTCAAAATAGAGCCCCACCAGTAGGTCTCCACGCCTCTTTTCGCGCTTTTCTGCGGGTATAGCTGCACTCCCTCAACGAAGATCAGGGCGTGGGGATTGATTGCCAAGATACCGTTCCCAGCGAGGGTAGCGGCCCGCGGCCAATCTGTTCCGGATTTCCACAGTTTGCTCGGATACGGGCCCCAGGTCGCCCCCTGCTGCAGATAGGTCTTGAGAGACCATGGCCCCGGCCCAGATGTGTGCGGCTCGTTGCGCAGGTCGAAGCCGATGACCGTCGGATCGTCCTTGTAACGTTTTGCCACGGTTTCCCAGTCGTGAATCCAGCCTCTTTCCGTGTACCTGTTCCATAGGGCTTCGATATGCGATGACCGGGGGGAGCTCGCCAGCGACGAGTGATTATCGAGAATCAGAAACAAGCCCAGCTTGTGAGCTTCCGCAACAATCCGGTCGAGTACTTGGAGCGGATGCAGGCCCTTGAGCTCGGGATCTTTCTTGATGTACCGCTTGTTGACATGGAGCTTTGAGTTGTACCTGATCATCTGCTCTGAAATCGACAAACGAATCGAGTTGAATCCCAGCTGCTTGATCTCCGTGAGTATCGTCTTGTACGACTGGAAGTTCAGCCCGGCCGGCACGTAGTTCGTCGTCTCGAGTCCGTACCAGTGAACGCTGACCAGCCGGACGTGACAATCGTTTACGTCTTCAATCCAAGGCCCACTGGTATGAAGCCAGTCGTAGGCTGGGGCGCCGGAGCACGCCGAGGCCCTTCGTGCCGAGGATCGTGAGGCGGTCGGCCGCACCTGCTGACCGGCAGCTGGCCTGCTCGCCCCTCCTCCCGGCCTTCCATGCGTCTGAGGCGAGGGTCCCCAGACGAAACCGAACGAGCAGACTGCGATTAGTGTGACAGCAGCGGTTAGACGGCTTGGGGCGATAAGTCGCAAGGTCATTCTCTCCAGGTTTTGTTGCGGACGACCATCTCACGGATGGGAGTAAGACTCTAGGGTGCGAGCTGGGATGGCTGAGACATGTTCGTCCGTAATGAGGTCATGAGGCTGGGAAGCTGCGGCTTGGTCCAGGAGGGATTCAGGATGCTGTTGTTAGAGCGCTCGTCGATCCCGTTGGTTCCGTTTAGGGGAAAGTACGCCCATCCGATTTCCGGATTGCTCTTCAGGAACCGCATCAGCCACTCGAACCACAGTCCCTGGCTACCGCGCTTCTTGCTCTTGGTGCAGCCCCTGTTCAGGTTACAGGTATTGAACTCACCGAGCCATATGGGCGCCTGAATGCGCGGGTTCTTGGAGTGCAGTATGAAGCCCCAGTTGGCGTTCATGATGCTCAGCAGTGAGGCGTACGTTGAATGCCTGTTGAAGTGAGCCAGTCCGCCCTTCCAAGGCCCCCACTCGTGCGGGGAGTAGACGAGCTGGTGCGGAACGTTGAAGACGATGGGGTCGACTCTTACGCCTCTGAGGATCGAGCCCCACCAGTACGACTCTACCCCTCCCTTCTTCCCATGAACGGGATAGAGCTCTATGCCTTCCACGAAGATCAACACGTTGGGATTGATGGCCAACAGCGCATTGCCGGCAGCAGTTGCCGCCGCGGCCCAGTCAGTGCTCGGCTTCCAGAACTTACTCGGATATTTTCCCCAGGTTGCCCCTTGGGTAAGATACCGCTTCACGTTCCATGGCCCGGGCCCGTTCGTGTGAGGCTCGTTGCGAATATCGAACCCTACCACCGTAGGATTGTTCTTGTATCGTTCGGCGAGGGTTTCCCAATCCTGAAGCCATGTCTTGAAGCCGTATCGATTCCAGAGAGCTTCAATATGAGATGTATTTGGGTAGCTGGCCAACGTTCCGTGGTTGTCCAGGATGATATAGAGATGCGCTCGGCCGGCGGCAGCGACGATCCGATCGAGAACATCGAGAGGGTGAAGTCCCTTCAGCTCGGGGCTTGCTTTGATGTACTTCGGTTTGATAGTGATCTGTGAATTGTACCGAACCATCTGCTCGGATATCGGCAGCCGAATGCTGTTGAAGCCCAGCTGTTTGACCTCGGCAAGGATCGCTCCCAGGCTGCGGAAATTGAGGCCGGATGGAACATAGTTAGTCGTGTTCATGCCAAACCAAGTAACGCTTGTTAGCCGGACTTCACAGCCGTTGGCATCGACGATCCAGTTCCCTGACGTATGCAGCCAGCCGCCGGAAAGGATTGGGGTACAAGCTCCGGTAGTGCCGGCTGCAGCGACGCCTGGAAGGATGAAGTTGCCGCCCATAATCGCCGTAAGGGCCGTGGCCACCATCAGGACTCTGGCTACCGACATGCGTATGGAGTGCCGGGCGGCACGCCTTCCGAAATCCACGACATTCATGGGTGCAGTTCGACCAGGTGTCTTCACGCGCGCTCCTTGACTTGGACTTTATGGGACGGGCAACGCGAACGTCCCCGCACGTTGCTCCCCGGCAGCCCTCAATACTATTGCCCCTACATCCAGGCGCGGAACACGCTTCCGGTGTAGGTTCTTAGAAACTGGGCTTTCAATCTTAGAATGAATCGAGCGCTGCGGCCAAGCGATTCAGTTGTCAGTTGTCAGTTTTCAGTTTTCAGTTCCAGGCGACCGCAACCGCCCGGGCAATGGAGACCGGGTCGTGACATTCGCCAGAGACGACTCCAAGGCATTTCGAAGTAGACCGGGGCAGCATATTGACCAGACAATTGCACGCCATTTCAGAAGTAGACCGGGCAGCATATTAGGCGGAGAGGATTGCGACGCCAATTCGGGGTAGCCTGCGATGACCAGGGCACCACGAAAGCGTGAAAGTAGCTGCTTTAGGGCGCCTGGTTAAGGGGGAGATGGGCCCAGATCGTCGAAGGGCTCTATGATTGGAGCGGTTTGCGGCAGTGACTATGCCGCTACTGCTGGGGCCTTCTTCTTCTCACCGATTGTCGAAACCATGTGGACCGCCGCTCCGAGGAGGGCGAACAGAAAGGCGCCTTCCAGAGCCGGAAGGAAACCGTCAATGGTGAACCCGGGCACGACGAGCGCGGCCAACCAGAACAGCACCGCGTTGATCACGAAGATGAACAATCCGAAGGTTACGAGGGTTATGGGCAAGGTCAAGATCAATAGGACCGGCCGAACCAGAGCGGTGAGCAAGCCAAGCACGACCGCCGCGCCAAGGGCGGCTAGCCACGTTAGATGAATTCCGGGAATAAATAGGGCCACGACGATCAAGAGCGCCGCACTCACAAGCCACCGGATGAGAAATCTTCTCATGTGCGTTCTGTATCCTTTACCGAGAAACAAGGTCTACTTGCATGACACCCATGCAAGTCAAGCATACCGCTCTATCGTTCAGCCAGCGAGTCGTCTTGCCACGACTTTTATTGCGGGGCCGGCTGAGAGGGAACGAAGTGCAGGTCCATGGCGAGGGACGTTCAGACTGCCTGTGCCAAACTGACCTCGGCTTCCGGCGGCTCCTCGCCGCCCGACGGGCCAGTGAACTGACTGTTGTAAAGTTCGGCATAGAATCCATTCCTAGCCAGCAGATCTTCATGACGGCCCTGTTCCACCACGCTTCCGTGATTCATCACCAGAATTACTTCGGCGTCACGTATGGTGGACAGCCGGTGAGCAATGACGAAGCTCGTTCGACCGGCCATCAGCCGCCCCATGGCTCGTTGGATCAATACTTCCGTACGAGAATCGACGCTGCTGGTAGCCTCATCGAGAATGAGGATGGCGGGATCTGCCAGGACGGCGCGAGCTATGGTCAGCAACTGCTTTTGACCCAGGGAGATGTTCGACGCCTCCTCATTGAGGATCGTGTCGTAGCCGTCCGGCAGGGTTCGGATGAAGTGGTCGGCGTGGGCGGCCTTCGCAGCCTCCACGACCTCTTCTTCAGTGGCTCCGACGCGACCGTAGGCGATGTTGTCGCGAATGGTCCCGTTGAAAAGCCAGGTATCCTGCAGCACCATCCCGAACACGCTCCGCAAGCTTCCGCGCTTGATATCTCGAATGTCAACGCCGTCTACCGTGATACGGCCAGAGTTCACGTCGTAGAACCGCATCAGTAGATTTACCAGCGTCGTCTTACCGGCGCCCGTCGGGCCGACTATAGCTATCGTCTGCCCCTCATGAACATCGATATTGAGGTCGCGGATCAAGGGTGACACGGTGTTGTAGGAGAAGTCAACGTGCTCGATGGCCACGCTGCCGCGGGCCGACTCGATGGCTATGGCGCCGGCGCCATCCGCAACTTCCTCGTTCTCGTCCAATAGCTCGAACACGCGCTCGGCGGATGCGATCGTCGATTGAATGATATTTGCGATATTGGCGGTTTGAATAATCGGTTGGGTGAACTGTTGTGAGTACTGAATAAAAGCCTGTACATCGCCGATGGTGATCCTGCCCTGAATCACGAAAATGCCGCCCACCACGGCGATGATGACGTACCCCAGATTGCTCACGAAGTTCATCAGGGGCATGATCACGCCCGAGACAAACTGGGCCTTCCAGCCAGCCTCATACAGCCTCTCGTTGATGTCATTGAACCGATCGATCGATCGAGCTTCGTGACCAAATGCCTTGACGATGGTGTGGCCGGTGAACATGTCCTCGACATGCCCATTAAGCTCGCCGAGCTCCCTTTGCTGCGCCGCGAAATAGCGCTGGGACCGTTTGGCTACAAATGCCGTCACGACCACATACATCGGCATGGTCACCAGGACGATCAGCGTCAGCAAAGGACTGATTGTCAGCATGATCACGATGACCCCGACTATCGTGACCACGGAAGTGATCAGCTGAGTCAGGCTCTGCTGGAGGGTAGTCGCGATATTGTCGACATCGTTTGTAACCCGGCTGAGAATCTCACCGTGGGTTCGAGAATCGTAGAACTTCAGCGGCAGCCGTGAGAGCTTGGCATCGACATCCCGCCTCAGGTCGTAGACGGTGGTCTGGGCCACTCCAGCCATAAGGTACTGCTGGATATAGCTGAAAAGAGCGCTGAGGACGTACAGGGCAACGAGAGTCAGCACGATCTGCTCGAGATAAGCAAAATCGAGCGGCGGGGCAGCTTGGTGCGCTTTGGCCGCCGCGAGCTGCGCACTGACTCCGTTGAAGATCGCCGTGGTACCTTCGCCGAGAATCTTCGGAGCGAGAACCGTGAACAGCGTGCTCAGGATGGCGAACACGAATACGACGATCAGCTTGGGAAGCTGGGGGCGGAGATACCCGGCAAGCCTCAGCAGGGTGCGCTTGAAGTCCTTGGGTTTCTCGACCGGGGCCATGAACCCGCCCATAGGGCCTCCCCGGCCAATGCCGACACCTCCGGGGCGTGTTTCTCGACTCCTGGGTGGACTCGACGCCATGCTCAGGCCGCCTCTTCCATCGAGAGCTGCGACGCCACGATCTCGCGGTAGACCTCGGAGCTCTCCATCAACTGACGATGGGTGCCCATCCCGGCAATCGAGCCCTCGTCGAGGACGATGATACGATCGGCGTCGAGGACCGTGGCCACTCGTTGCGCAATGACCAGGACGGTGGAACCGCCGGTATGTGACCTCAACGCCGAGCGCACTTGTGCTTCCGTCCTAAAGTCAAGGGCGGAGAAGCTGTCATCGAAGATGTAGATTTCCGGCCGGCGGATCACCGCTCGGGCGATAGAGATGCGCTGCTTTTGGCCACCCGAGAGGTTCGAGCCGCCTTGGGACACAGGCGCCTCGACGCCACCCATCTCGTCAACGAATTCGCGGGCCGCCGCGATTTCTATCGCTCGATTCAGCTCATCGTCGGATGCATCTTCTTTACCGAATCGGACATTGTCCGCGACCGTGCCGGCGAACAGAACCGTTTTTTGCGGAGCAAGGCCAATCTTGTCCCGTAAGTCTCGTTGCGACATCTCGCGGGTATCGACGCCGTCGACCAGGACGCTGCCCTTGTCGACATCGTAGAAGCGCGGTATCAAATTGACCAGGGTTGACTTTCCCGCTCCGGTTCCGCCGATGATCGCGGTTGTCTCGCCCGGTCCGGCGGTGAAGGAGATGTTGGAGATCGCGGGCTGCTCGGCTCCGGGATAGCTGAAAGAAACGTCCCTGAACTCGACGAATCCACGGCCTGTCCCAGGAGCCTTAAGCCTCTCCGGATCCTTGATCTGAGGGTCGATGTCGAGCACCTCGTTGATCCGGTCAGCGGACGCGGCCGCCCGAGGAATCATGACAAACATCATCGAAACCATCAAGAAGGCGAACATGATCTGCATGGCGTACTGGGTGAACGCAATCAGCGACCCGACCTGCATGCTGCCGCTGTTGATCAGGGATGCGCCGAACCAGAGAATGGCCACGGTCGTCAGGTTCATCACCAACATCAGCAAGGGCATCAGCAAGGCGATCAGCCGGTTGACTCGGACGGCGTTGTCCATTAGATCGGTGTTGGCCGCCGCGAATCTTTCGGTCTGATAGGCGTTGCGGTTGAAGGCGCGGATGACGCGCACGCCGGTCAAGCCTTCTCGCATGACGAGATTGAGCCGGTCGAGCTTCGCCTGCATCAACCGGAAGAGGGGAATCGCAACCCGGGCGATTAGGAAGATCGCAAGCAGCAAGATCGGGACGGCAACTACCAGCACCAGGGTGAGAGTAGCGTCTTGCCGCAGAGCCAGGATGATACCGCCCAGAGCCATGATGGGGGCCATGACCATCATGCGCAGGATGATCACGGTGACCATTTGAACCTGAGTCACGTCGTTAGTGGTTCGTGTGATCAGCGTTGCCGGCCCGAGCTGATCCAGCTCGTGAAGCGAGAAGGACTCGACGCGACTAAACAGACGCGTGCGCACATCGCGACCTAGTCCCACGGCGACCCGGGAGGACAGGTAGGCGGCTCCAATCGAGCAGACCATGCCCGCCGCCGTGATTAAGAGCATCTGCTCGCCCGTGTTGACGATGTAGCCAATATCCTTGCCGATGACGCCCTTATCGACGATATTCGCCATCAACGTCGGCAGGGCAAGATTGGCCAGGGTTTGGAGACAGATCAGCATTATGGTCAGCACGATGGCCGGCCAGTACGGCTTTAGATATCTATATAGCTTGATCATCGTTGGGATGGACCGTGAGGATGGAGGTTGGGCGGTAGAGATGTAGCTACACGCGGACCCGGGCAGAAGGGCCGCAATTTGCTCGTTACCAGTGCCCGGCCGGTATTGCCACGCCAATATAAGCATAGCAGCAATCGTTTTCATTCGCAATTGTCCAATGCTGGATAGTTAGAGTACTACATAAGAAGCCGGCACTTCCTAATGAATGCGGTCGAAGCTCCCCGTCACGATTCAGAGGTGGCGAGGTGGCGCCGCTTAGCGATACACGTGATAGACGGTTGACACCCACGTCTATTCGGTCTGGATTTGGTAGGCTGATCGATCTGCCATAATGACGGGTTGTCCGCGGCCGCGGACGGCCGGTGGGGTTTAGCGGTAAGGGCGAATGGGCCCAGACCGAGTGACCAATTCACCGGCTCTGGAGGACAGGGTGGGCGCCGATGGTACACGGGCGGCGAGAGAGTACGACCGCATGGCGGCGGCATATGCGTCGGTCGATGAGCCGCAGCCATACAACGACTTGTACGAGCGGCCGGCCATACTTCAAATGGCGGGGGACGTTCGGGGTAAGCGAGTGTTGGAGATTGGATGCGCCGGGGGAGCCTTAACCGAACGGCTGGTATCGGCACACGCTGTCGTTACGGCCATTGATGTCAGCCCCGAGCTGGTCAATCTGGCGCGCCGGCGAATCGGCAACGCCGCCGACATTCGTGTCGGCGACGCAGAAGCCGGGTTCTCGTTCGCCCAATCACAGAGCTTCGACGTCGTCGTGGCCTCTCTCGTTCTGCACTACATGCGTGACTGGGTGCCCGTGCTCAAAGAGATCAAACGCGTGCTAGTTCCCGGCGGCCGGCTCGTTCTCTCAACACATCACCCCTTCATCGATTACGCGGAGTTTCAGCTACCCGACTATTTCGCCGTCGAAGAAATTACCGATTACTGGACGAAGGGTGGGCTCGAGTTCGAGGTGCACTTCTATCACCGCCCTCTCGCGAAGATCTTTGCGGACCTCGCTGGTGCCGGGTTAGAGTTTCACTCGTTGGTGGAGCCCAAGCCAATCGATGCTTGCCGTGACGCGTTCCCGCGGATCTATCACAAACTCAGCACGAATCCATGGTTCTTGTTCATTACGGCGGTAGCGCCAGTCGAGGAGGACTGCGCGTAGGAGCCATAGGACCAATGTTCGGGCGTTCGATAGAACGATATTTGCCGGCGGAGCTGTCGAGGCGACGACACAGGCTCGCCGGATGTGACTAGTACCGGGACTTCGAGACGAGATTCGTAGCAGTCGCCCATGCGCCGGCCGGACCACGAAGCATGAAATGGTGCGGGTTCGGTGCTCGATAGGGGGACGGGGTTAGTCGGGAGAAGAACAGACCGCCGCCAGACGCCCGTGGAAGGCCGGGGCACAGTAGTTACGGCGAACCTCGACGCCGGGTGGGCCTCAGTGGCGCGCTGTGCCTGGTGCAGGCTCATGAGCGGGTGCGCCTCCTGCGTCGATACCGCCATATCACCACTACGGCAATCACCACGATCACGGCGATGACCACCCCACCGATACCAAGTACTCTCACTACCTTGTTTAGGAGAGGTAGGTTGTGACCCAAGTAGTAGCCCAGCAATCCGTACGCCACGGCCCAGACGATGCCGCCCGCGGCATTGAACAACAAAAACTTGGGCCACGGCATGCGGTTGGTGCCGGCGAGAAACGCGGCCCAAGCACGTAGCACGGCGACAAAGCGGCCGAAGAAGACCGTCTTATCCCCATGTTTATCAAAGAATTGCTCGGCACTGTCGAGGTGTTCCGGCTTGATGTGTACGTAGCGTCCGTACTTCATCACCAGTGGACGCCCACCGTAACGACCGACGAGGTAGCCGGTATTGTCTCCAAGAATCGCGCCGAAGGCTCCGGCGGCGATCACGCCAGAAATGGCGAGTTTGCCGGTGCCGGCGTAGACGGCCGCGAGGATCAATGTAGTCTCTCCCGGGAACGGGATGCCGGTGGACTCGATAGCCACAAACAGAGCCACGATGAAGTAGCCGAACCGGGCGAGCAGATGCTGCAGCGTGGAGGTCGAGAGGCCGAGAATTCCGAGGGCGGCCAATCCGTGGCCGATTACCACAGCGGCAAGAATAATGCTTATAGCCTCCCACCACGAGCACGCGACAGATTTCCCCAGTCGTTGCCGTGTTTCTTTGATTCAGGCTGGGTTTACGCCGCCCGCAAAGGCCTTATGATCGACATGCCTAAGGGTGCCAGGCGAACATGAAGGAGATACGGAGCGCAACGCCGCCCCGCAGTTACGCCGAAAACTTGTCCCTCAAGGCTACACGCAATTGCCGCGCCACGGTACGAAAGAGTTTTCAGTTTTCAGTTTTCAGTTCGACCGCTACCGCCCGGCCGATAGAAGACCGGGCCACGACCGCGACCCGCTTCCTGCCGCTACCTCTTGACCCTGTCATAGAGAGACGCGAAGGGGTCCGTTGCTGGTGCTGGGAAGTGGGTTTTGAGGAGGCGGGTTGCAGGCCGAAGTCGGACGGACAGGAAGATTTCGGTAAGCCGTCGCGGCGGGCTGCAGGCGAAAGTGGGGCCGCCGCATACGGAAGATTTCGGTGAGCCGTCGTTTCTGTCGTCCTATATGGGTGACGAACGAGTGACCGATTCTTCATGGAAGGCGTGGGCTCAATGGGAGCGCCAAAAAAGGGCTCTTGGCCAGACATCCTGGACGGAGGGCCGTCCACGCTTTTTTCGAGGCATTTTTAGCGCATTGTGGATAACTTCTCGAAGCGCTGGAGAGTCCGTGGCCACCTGGCCCGGGAAACAGGCCTGGCGATGCCGCAAGTCAGGTGACAGGAGTAGCAGGACGGCGCCCAGCGCGGATTGAGTCGACATCGCGGTCCTCTTCGGAGACGACGGAGAGCATGGGCCCGCGCCATCGGCCGTTACAGGTGCTGGAATAGCTGAAGAGATCCGAACGTGATTTTGCCCAGCTCAGCCAGCCGGCAGGAAAGGACCACCGTCCAGTCGAGGCGCTGGCAGGTCAAGCGAAGTTGGGGCGTCTGTGCTTGACTCTACGAGCCGATCGGACTCTCCGGCTTCTTCTTGGGCAGCTCGATCCCGGTAATCGTAATCGGCTTTCTGGCAGCTCCGAGGCCTGGCTCCCGTGCGGCGGATCGTTCCTCGTCGTACTCGGGCTCCAACAACGACCACGTCCCAGTGAGACTCGGACTCGCGCCTCTCTCGAGCCAGAGAAGGCCACTCTCGCGCACGAATTGATTGAATTCCTGCATGTCCGTCCATTCGCTCAACAGCACGGCGCGGGTGTCATCTTTACGATCGCGCATCAGCCGGAAGCTCAGACAAGCGGCATTACTCAGCGCGGCTCGACGTATAGCCCTGCCGACTTCCGACCAGTTCCTCGCCTGGCCGGGTCGCAGAGCAAATGTCTCGGCAACGATAACCGGCATTGCCGCTGACATCACTCAGCTCGGTTCCTGCTGGCTGCCATGGCCCCTTCCGTCCTACCTTACTCTACTCCACAAAAGCCGGCCTCGCCACCGTATGACGAAGACGTTGGAGTTTTCAGTTTTCAGTTTTCAGTTTTCAGTTCCAGCGACCGCGACCGCCCGGGGAGTGGATGAGTGGACTACGACCACGACCCCTGCCTCGGGCCACGGAGTGTCGGACCACAGCAGTCGTGGCGGTGATTGGCGAGCGCGCATCCGATGCGACTCTCGGACTAGCCTTCCACGCCTTGGCGTCATCACGAAGCATAGAAATAAGCGCCGGGCCAGGTCCGAAGCCTCTTTAGACAACCATTCGCGGACCACTCATTTCGAACAACCTCCCATGCCACCGGGGAGCCACGAACAATGAAAAAGGCGCGGAGTCAGGGTCGTAAGCCTATTGAGACAGCTTCTCTCGGACCGGTCATTTTCCCAATTAGACTGACGGCCAGGGAACTCTATGCCGGCCGAATGCGTCCTGTCAGGCCTCGACAGTTCGGAGGAGAAGAATGGGAGCACGGGTGCGCGCTAGTAGTCGGGCCGTGACGCTACCGGCCCATATCGCCTGGACCCCGGCCCGCCCATGAGTGGCGACGACGACAAGGCCGACTCCCGGCTCGGCTGCCTCATCGACGAGCGCGTGTGAGGCGTCGCCGCGTCGGACCTCGGTTGATACCGGAATGCCCATCTGCCGCAGCTCTATGGCGGCATCCTCCAGGTAGCTCGTGGCTTCCGCCTCCTCTAGCTCCAGGGCCTCCCGAGTGGCCGCCGGCAGCGTCTGGGCTACGACCTGACGCTCACCGCTGACCGTGCCAGGCGTAGCTACCACCATAACCAGATGCATGCACGCTGTCAGGTACCGAGCAAGCTCTCCAGCAGGCGCCAGTGCGGCCTCAGCCGAGGCGCTGCCGTCCAGCGGAACCAGGATGGTACGCGGTTCAAACGGCACGGTGGCCGCATCCTCAGTGGCCCTGACCAAGAGAACAGGGGTCGCGCCTCGCTTCAGCGCCTGCTGAGCGATGCTGCCGAAAAGAAGATCCCGCACTCCGCCGCCGCCATGTGTGCACATCACTATCAGGTCGCTCTTTTCCTCGACGACATGACGGGCGATACTCTTCGAGACGTCGCCGTCGGGCACTTCATGAGCGTGGGTTTCCACGGAGACACCCTGGAGCCGAAGCCTTGCGGCGACGTCATGAAGGTAAGCCGTGGCCTCGTCCAGTCCTTGCAGATGACGCTCGCCGTGGACGGTTTCCGGTGCTCCACGCTCCAGGACGTGGAGCAGTATCGCAGTCGCGCCGGTATCCGCCGCCAAGCGAGTTACTACCGGCAGCACCGACTCGGCGAGGCGCGATCCATCAAGTGGGACTAGCAAACGTCGGTACATATGGATGCCTCTTCTAGCTCAAACCGGGAATCGTCCCGCCAAGAAGCGTGTAGATTAGCACGCCATTGAGGGCAACGATGGTGCCCGCCGACGCCCATCCGAGACCTGTGGTCACACGATGATTCACCAGTCCGCCCATGAGATCGCGCCGTGACGTGAAAATCACCAAGGGTATTACCGCGAAGGCCAGCACGATTGAGAGGACTACCTGGCTGATTACCAGCGTGGCCGCCGTCGGCAGGCCGAGTCCGATTACCACGAATGAGGGCAGCATGGTGGCGAATCGGCGAAGCCACAGCGGGATACGGAAGCCGACGAACCCCTGCATGACCACCTGGCCGGCCATGGTCCCCACCGTCGAGCTAGAAAGCCCGGAGGCCAGCAGCGATATGGCAAAGATAGTGGCAGCCGCCGGTCCCAGCAATGGTGTGAGCGTCTTGTAGGCAGTTCCCAGGTCGGACAGTTGAGTGTATCCATGCTCGTGGAACACGACCGCCGCCATCACCAGCATTCCACCGTTGACGACGCCGGCGAGGGGCATCGCCGTGAAAACGTCTATCAACGTGAAGCGGAAGAGCCGCTTCGCCTCCCGAGCATTTCGGGGGCGAATGCGGTCCTGGGTCAAGGCGCTGTGCAGATAAACGACGTGCGGCATGACGGTGGCACCGAGGATACCCGCAGAGATCAGCAAAGTATTGGCGCCGACGAACGGAACGACGCCATGGTAGGCCATCTGTCCAATGCTGGGCTTGGACAGAATCAGCTCGGCGACGTATGAACCGGCGACGACGAGAACCAGCACAGTGATCAATGCCTCGAGCATCCGGAAGCCGTACTTCTGCAAGTACAGCATGCCGAAGGAGCAGATGCCGGTCAGCACAGCGCCGACGAGAAGCGGGATGTGCAGCAGGAGATTGAACCCGACGGCTGCCCCCACGAATTCCGCCAGGTCGGTGGCCATAGCCATGACCTCGGCGAGTACCCATAAGGGGCGGACCAGCGCCGCGGGAAAATACTCCCGCATCAGCTCGGGCAGATTGCGGCCGGTGGCAATGCCGAGCTTCGCCGAGAGCGTCTGGATGAACATCGCGAGGATGTTCGCGTAGATCACCACCCACAGCAGGTTGTACCCGAATTGAGCCCCGCCGGCTATGTTCGTAGCGAAGTTGCCGGGATCGATATATGCCACGCAGGCAATGAACGCCGGCCCAATAAAGGGCAGGATCGCCCTCAGGCCGCCGCGGTGGCCACGTAATGCCTGCTCGCCGGCGCGAACGCTGCGGCTTACCTGGATCTCATCCTCGACCGGAGGCGCGACCTCCCTCACTCACTCACCAGAATGTCACCAAAATCAATATTAGTCCTGTCTAAATATAGACGGAACTATCCCAAAAGGTCAATGGCCCGATTTCTCTAAACCGAGAGAGTGAACTCCAAGCGGCTCAATCGACAGCGGGGTTAAAGCCACGGGAAGGAGAAACTTTGCTAACTGGCTCAGAGGCCGACGAGATGTTGCCAGCGCCTCGCTACGGTTGGGCTTGTGCTGCGAAGGAGGCTGAGGAAATTCGGAGTCCGGACTATACCGTAGTGATAGCGGCTAACCTCTTTGCGAAGCATGCCCAGGAACGTGCGGCGACCCAACATGTTTTTCAGAGCGGTGAGTGCGCACGAGCCACCGCGGTAGACGACGTTGACGTACGCGTTCGGGTGATTCTCGAAGTAGGACAGGCCTAGCCCAAGCTGCCCTCGATGGCGCCGCAGGGGATCATTCGTGTCGCAAGGATAGGTTCCCGGCACGAATTGCTCCTCGTTCCAAGAGGCGAAGCTCTCGTCAAGCCAAGGCTGGTTGTACTGGTCGTCTCCTACGATTCCGTAGAACCACTGATGCGCCACCTCATGAGCCACAGTCGCCGTGTCCGGCGTCGAAAAAACGATCTCGGGGTACTCTATGCCCCCGTACGGCAGATTGGCGATTACGACGTCGAATTCCGGCGACCCGTAGGCGCCGTACCAGGCCTCATACGTTCTGAGAGCTCGGGCCGCGACCTGCAGGGCATGCCGCGAGTCCGACGCGGTCGTGGCGCTCGAGGAGAACACCCGAATATGGACTCCGTTCACGGTGGCGGTTCGTCGCGACATCAGGCCGATAGCGAACTCGAAGTCGCGGGCATGGGGGGTTTGGGAGACAACGGTTCGGCGTCCTGCCACCACCCGGTTGGACACCTCCGTACCCGTACTAGCAATCGTGAAACGGGATGGTGCCATAATGCTCGCATGCCACGCCGCGGTTAAGGTAAAGGCGGGATCTCCGACCTGGGAATCCGGGTTGAGATGCCAGCCCTTGTTGTCGCGCACGGCCAACACCGGGATCACGTTACCGAATAGGTTGATGCCCAGGCTTCGTCCAAAGAGGTCGTTGTAGGTAGGAGCCTGGGCGCGGAAGCGCAGGCGCAGCCGGACGCTCTGGCCTCGTGCCAACGGCCTGACAAGACGCAACGATACGGCCGAGCAAGCCACAAGATAGTGCCCGATCACAGAGCCGACGACGTGCCCAATGCTGATGCGTCGGTGCGTGCAGCCGTCTGCCTGTCCCGGTATGGAGTCGTTCGCCCAAAGTCTGAGCCAGATCGTCTTCAGTGAGGAATCGCCTTCATTGCGAACGTAGATAGACTCGGACCCTGTGAGCGTTCTGCCTCTTGGCGCCCAGGAAACATGCAGCTCGTACCGCACGGGAACAGGATCTCCGTAACGCGGAGTCGTTCCCGTCCCCCCAAAGCCGACTTGGGCCGTGATGACAACGACATGGGAGCCGGCACCGCCGATGAACAGGCCTATCAGTATGAGCGCCGTAACCGCAAAGCCCGTGGCAGTTCTTACAAGCATAAGCGCCCGGCGGATGACGATTGAATCTTGCTGTCCCTGACCTCGGTTAGTGCGCCACGCTCAAAGCCAGCGTGAGTTAGTTTGCCCTCATGCCGTACAACTCTATCAATACGGCGTTGACCATTTTCTTTGAACGTGGCCCCGCCGTCGTCATCGGCATTCATTGCTGCCGTCCGTCATGCGGCTACTCGCATATGTCTCCCGCGGTTGCGAGGCGCGGAGAGACGGCCTTGAAGAGCGCACCTCAGGGGAGGGAGGGCGCGTTATGACGAGCATTCTGCGAGGCAGACGTCCTCGTCGAGACTGGCCATCAGCCGCACACGAATGCAATCTAGGTCATTTTGGAGAAAGATATCGGTTCGAGGGCCGATACCAATGACCGTTCAGCGGTCGTATGTTGCGAATGCGAAACATCGTCTACACAGGTCGGAGCTGCCATCTCGGTATGTCTGCGCCGGCGGCGATGCTTGGGCTCCGGAGCGTAGCACAACCTTCCGCGGAATGCGCGCCGGCGCGGCCCGATATGGAGATCTCATGGCACTTACACTTGGAGCCTTCGCGTCTTCCCAGAAAACCGACGAGCAGCGTTTACCTCTTCATCCTCGACATTTGGAGCGCATCGATGGGGAGGTGCGCTCGAGGCTTTTCCTGGAAGCTGGATATGGCGAGCGCATGGGGTTCGCGGACGAGGAGCTGCGACCGCTTGTTGCCGGCATGCGCACGCGCGAGGAGCTGATAGACGAGTGCGACATTTGTATTCTCCCCAAACCCACGGCCGGCGATCTCGCCAGTTTTCGACCGGGCCAGATCCTATGGGGATGGCCGCACTGCGTGCAGGATCGGGCACTCACGCAGATGAGCATAGACCGCAGGCTGACGGTGATCGCTTGGGAGTCGATGAACCACTGGAAGCCCGACGGATCTCTGGATGTCCATGTGTTTCACAAGAACAATGAACTGGCAGGATACTGCTCCGTGATGCACGCTCTCCAGCTGACGGGGACGACAGGCGAGTACGGCCGGCATCTGTCGGCTGCGGTAATCGCGTTCGGCGCCACGGGTCGGGGCGCGGTCACTGCACTCAACGCGCTAGGCATCCTGAACATAGCCGTGCTGACACATCGTGAAGTGCCGGCCGTAGCCTCGCCGATACACAGCACCACCATGATGCATTTTGAGCGACGGACGGATGACCCTCGAAGAGCTATCGTGCTCGATCCTTCGGGCCCGAAGCCATTCGACGAATTCCTGGCCGGGTATGACGTGGTCGTGAATTGCATACTTCAGGACACCGATGCGCCCCTCGTTTTCGTCACCGGAGATGAGCTGGGCCGGTTTAGATCCCAGTCCCTGATCGTCGACGTATCCTGTGACGCCGGCATGGCGTTCGACTGGGCGCAGCCGACATCATTCAGGGAACCGATAATGATCGTCGGTCGCGGGGTCCAGTACTACGCGGTGGATCATAGTCCGTCGTACCTTTGGAACTCAGCGACATGGGAGATCAGCGAGGCTTTGCTTCCCTACCTTGGCGTGGTTTCATCCGGACCGCTTCGATGGAATGCGAATGAGACGATACGGCGCGCTATCGAGGTTCGTGACGGCGTGATTCGGAATCCCAAGATCCTGTCCTTCCAAAACAGGTCAGCGGAGTTTCCGCATGCCGTCGCCGCTACGCACGGACAGGCGGTCTTGTCTACCCGCTAGGTGGGTGATGTCTTTCTCAGTCGTTTCTCCCGCCGCCCACCGTGGGGGTGACAATGGGGTAAGCCGCTCCTCCGGCGGCTGATGGGGGCTGCGTGCTAGGCCGGGCCGACCAACAAGGCGACCTGTTTGATGACCTCAACCGGTTTTGTGAGGAGCGCCTTCCGGCAAACTCGATCTTTGCGTTCCTGCATCGGGAACGTGATCGACTCTTCCCTGATTCCGCGTTCGCTGACCTGTTCCAGGAGCGAGGGCGGCGCTCCGTTCCGCCGTCCGTGGTTGCCACTGTCATGGTGCTGCAGCGGCTGGAGGGACTCTCGGACAGAGAGGCAGTTGAGCGGTACATGTTCGACACTCGCTGGCGCTATGCCTGCGGCGTGGGGCGGTTCGATGGGGCCGGGTGGCCCAGCTTCGTTCATACCGTCCTGGTCGACATGCGGGAACGGCTGCGCCTATCGGAGCGCCGAACCGGGTCTTTGAAGTAGCGCGTGATGCCGCCAAGCAAGCGGGGCTGGTTGGGCGAAAGCGAGTGCTTGACTCAACGGCCTTGTATGACGCGGTGGCAACTATGGATACGGTCACGCTCATCCGCAACGCCATCCGCGGCCTCTTGCACGTAGCCTGGGCGGACTTGGGGATTGAACTGCGCGCGGTGCTTCGCTCCGGGGATGACTATGCGACCGCGGACAAGCCGCACATCGATTGGGACGACCGTGCAGCGCGGGAAGCGCTGATCGATAGCCGAGCCAGGGATGGGTACCGATGCCTCACCTGCTCGAAGGTCTGTCGCTTGATGGCCCCGTTGCGCAGGCGGCGGCGTTATTGGCGACGGTGCTGGGTCAGGACCTGCAAGAAGACCAGGACGGTGTATTCCGCATCGCCAGGCGAGTGGCCAAAGACCGCGTGATTTCTACGGTAGATCCCGAGGCTCGGCATGGCCATAAGACCTCAGCCCGAGGGTTCGACGGGTACAAGGGGCACACGGCTGTGGACCCGGACTCAGAGATCATCACGGCGACCGCTGTGACCCCGGGCAACACCGGTGACGATCGCGTAGCCGAGGAGTTGATCGGTGACCTCCTGAGCGATGAGGCTGACATCCGGGAGGAGAAGGATGACCTGGAGGAGCCGGCAACAGAGCCCAATCCTCCAACCGGAGAAGCGGTTGTCGACACCGCAGACGGAGCAAGCTCGGATCGACCGCGCCTCTACGGCGACAACTCATATGGAACAGGCAGAATGCATGAGATCTTAGCTAACGCAAAGATCGAGTCGCGATACAAGACTCGTTTACCGACTGCCCCACATAATCGCTTCGCCAAAACCTGCTTTGCCATCGATCTCCGTGAGCAAACCATCACCTGTCCGGCGAACATCTCAGCCACGATCAGATCCGCAGCTGGAGGGGGTGGGACTGCCCACTTCGGCAGTTACTGTGCACCATGCCTCCAGAGGGGGTGGAAGTTACGGACCCATAGAAGGCCGGGCGGCGAACTCCAAGCGGCAACAAATGGAGCTCACCCGGCTACGAAAAGCCTGAAAGTAAGGCTGGGCGCGGCAAAGTGCAGCACCAAGCCTCACTCGGCGTTATTCGACCACTGACATCGCCGGGCGTCATAACTGTCGCCTCTATGGTTCCAGGCGATGGGCATAGGGAAGGACCTCTGATATCGTTCGGTAACATGCAGGTCGAATATAGTACGTCGTTCACGGTACAAAACTAGAAAGTCGAGGAGAACAGCATGGCAATGGACGCCCCGGCCACAACCGAGCATTGGTTCGATCCAAAGATGATTCCGCATATTCTCAAGCACCACGAGCAGGCTCCCGTCAAGGTGGCCGACCAGGCCTCTCCCGGACTCAACGGCAGAATCGCGCTGATTCTCACGAAGAGCGTCGGTACGATGTGGTGCGCTTATGCCTTCGCCATTCTGGCGATCATCGGTTTCCCTATCGGCTCGAGCTCCCCTCGCGACTACGTGGTATGGCTATCCCAGACGTTCATACAGCTCACGATGCTGTCAGTCATCATGGTCGGACAAAACCTGCTGTCCGCCGCTTCGGACAAGCGCGCCGAAGATACATGGAAAGACGCCGACGCAACGTTCCATACAGCCCATCAGATCCAGGAGCACCTCAGCGTCCAGGACGGGCACCTTGCCGAGCAGGAGGCCAGGCTGGAACAAATCGTTGCGGCGCTCAAAAAGGCGTTTCCTGAGGCGACCGCCAACCTCTAGAGCGAGATGGCCGACTGGTCAGAAAGACAGTACTGCCGCCTGCGTTTAGGGAACCGTGATCGTACGAGTGAGCCGTATGTCGCGTGACGAGCTGCCCACATCGACACGATATTGACCGGGGACCACGGTCCAGGCGTGAACAGCCGTATCCCACTGCGCGAGATCCGAGTAGGTCAAGGTAAGAGTGACCTGTCTCGATTCGCCGGGCTTCAAAAATATTCTTCGGAAGCCCTTGAGCTGTTCTGGCGGCTCGCCAGTGCCCGCCGGATCGCTCACGTATAGCTGGGCAACTTCCGCTCCGGGCCGCGACCCGGAGTTGGACACGGTAAATTCGAACGTCGCCACGTTCCCCGATCCCGACTTTGGGAGAACAAGGGCGAGGTTGCTATAGGTGAACCTCGTGTACGACAAGCCATAGCCGAACGGGAACAACGGCTGAATGTTCCTGGCATCGTACCATCGATACCCCACATTCAAACCCTCAGAGTACAGCACCTTCCCGTTTAAACCGGGCCATTGCGCGATCGTAGCCGCCGGTACATCGGCGCTACTAGACGGAAAGGTTACAGGAAGCCTTCCCGACGGGTTTACGTCGCCAAATAGGATCGAGGCGATTGCGCTGCCGTCCTGCTGGCCGGGATACCAGGCTTCAACTACCGCCGGAACCGCGCCGATCCAGGGCATCAGAACCGGATCTCCCGTATTCAGAACGACGATGGTGTGAGGGTTGGCGGCCGCCACCGCCGCGATCAGTGCATTCTGCGGGCCGGGAAGCAGAAGATCGCTCCGGTCGAGGCCCTCGGACTCGAAGTCCGAGACGAAGACGACGGCGAGGAAGAGTTTCCGGCCAGATTAGCAGCTCGCTGCAGCAACGTGGGCTGGTTGGGAGGCATCCAGCCAAGAGTGATCGAGCTATCGCCTACGATCTGGGAGTACTCGACGCGTATGGAGTGCTGTCCGCCGTCAAGCCAGATATGCCCGAGAGCGGTCGCGCGGCGATTCTTATGCCAGTTGTCGACCACGAGCCGGCCGTCAATGTAGAGGCGAGCACCGTCATCACTCGTGATCGAGAATTGATAGGCCCCGCAGCCGGAGCGTTTATCCAACCTCTCCAGCGAGCGGACCAGTGGGTGGCGGGGACGCGACCGCCGGGTGACCGTCCGTAAAAGTGGAAATCGACGTTGGCATCTATCCGCCCAAGGACGGGATTCCCCGCCATGGTGGAGTTGGGCCAGTACGCTCCGTACAAACCGCTCCCCTTTCCAGAAGGCGGACTAAGGACACGCTCCGGTACGGCCGGCAGAGCGCCGTTCGGCGCGGGTCCCTGCGCGTACCTCACTTCGACCCGGCTTCCGGCACGGGCCTTAATCGCGTCCAGCGGCGTTACCATGCTCGATGGAACGACAAATGCGCTGCCGGCGCCGGCGGACATGGGCTGGGCGCTCGCGCTCTGACCGATCACCGCGATGGACTTCAGCGACTTCGATGAAAGCGGCAATAGGGCATCGCTATTCTTCAACAGTACCGTCGACTGCTCCGCCACGTCGCGGGCTACGGACGCATGGGCGGAGGACGTGACAACGGCGTTGGGAGCTCCTGGATCGGGGCGGTCGAATAGACCAAAGCTGAACATCTCAAAAAGGGTCCGGCGAACAGCCGCGTCGATGGTGGCCATTGGTACCGCGTGCGTCAGCACCGCATTCTTCAAGTCCGCGGCGAAGAACGCGGGGCGCGGCATCTCCATGGTGAGCCCGGCGCCGGCAGCGGGCACAGTCGAATGCGTCGCGCCCCAGTCGGACGTTACAAAGCCTTGGAAGCCAAACTGGCCTTCCAGGATGTTGCGGATCAGTGGCCGGTCCTGGCACGCGCGAGTGCCGTTGATGGTCGAGTACGAGCACATAATGGAGGCAACGCCGGCATCCACCGCGGCCTGGAACTGCGGCAGATATATCTCGTGCAGCGTCCGCTCGTCAATTACCGCATTGTCGGCGGGAGTGTTGCGGCCCGTTTCCTGGTTGTAGACGGCCAGGTGTTTGACCTGGGCCATAACGCCCTGGCGCTGGATGCCCGTGATCTCGGCGGCGGCCATCTTCCCACTGAGATAGGGATCTTCGCCGAGGGACTCGAATGCGCGGCCCCACCGAGGGTCGCGGATGATGTTGACGGTGGGACCGAGATCGACGTTGGCCCCTTTGGCGCGCTGCTCGGCGCCAATCACCGAACCGTACTGATGCATCAGGCCGGTATTCCACGTGGCAGCGGCCGCGATCGGCGCCGGAAGCTGTGTCACTCCGCTCATGCTGTCGCCCACGCCGGCCGGCCCATCCTCCAATTTGAGTGCCGGGATGCCGAGCCGTGGATTGGCAGGGATCTCGCCGGCATACACCGATTGTCGAACTCCATGCATCATCGCGATCTTGTCGTCGAGAGTCATCCGAGCCAGCAGCTCGTCCGTGCGCTGGAGCGGAGTCTGGTGGCGATTCATCCAAGGACGAGCGCTTGACCCTCCAGCCCGACCATTGTGGGGGGCACGATTCACGTCGACAGAGGTATAGACGCTCTGCACGCCGGCTGTGGCATGAATGTGCGAGACCTGCCATACGACGAATGAACCGATGCCCGCGGCGCCTAGCAAGAGCATGACTCGGGAGGCTATGGCGAGGGCCCTCATCCCCGGGCTCGGAGGACGATATTTCGTTGCGCCTCTACGGCGACCCTTGAGCCCGCGTGACCGATACCGGACGCGAGCCGTCAATTACCTGTACCCACAATCACTCCAGATTGTCCGAACTCCCCGACTGTGCAACTCAGCCGGCGATCACGTATCTGAACGTCCCGAGTAGATGCGCGACTTGTCAGTCGGGCTCGACGGCCGGCCTATAGGCACGCCGAGCTCTCGCGCAGGTGACCCCCTACCACTTGTTTAGTGGCCCAATTGCAATTATGCCACTGGTCTTGTGGGCTACGGAGCCGGAGCAAAGCCTAGAGTGTAATCCGGATAGGGTGTGGTGACCTCGAACCCTCGTGACTTCGGTTCGTGTAGCCTTGACTGATATGGAGTTCAGCCAGGTCGTCGAGCTTCTCGAGCTGCGCCCACTCCCATTAGAGGGAGGCATGTTTCGCCAGACGTGGGAGGGGCCGCTCACCGGCGAGCGCGCGAGTGGTACAGCTATCGTTGTGGCCATCAGCGCACGTGAGAATCTGTTCTCGGCCATGCACCGCCTTCCGCACGATGAGACCTGGCACTTCTACCTGGGAGATCCGATAGAGCTACTGCTTCTCTTTCCCGACGCAACGTGGCGGGTGGAGCGGCTGGGGCCGGATATTCAACATGGTGAACGCATTCAATTCAACGTCCCCGCCGACACATGGATGGGCGCCGCGGTCGTCGAGGCAGGTGACTGGGCCGTGTTTGGATGCACGATGGCTCCCGGGTTCCGGTACACAGACTATCAGGGCGGAGAGGTCGAGGAGCTCTGCCGTGCCTATCCTGATGCCGAGCAGCGAATCCGGCGCCTCTGCAGGCCGGGAGCTCCGCTGCGACATCCATCTGAGCGCGCATGACGCGTTGCCGTCGTCATGACGTCTGAAGAGGGACGACCCGACATACCGAGATCCAAGCGGTTCGACGGCAGGGTAGTGCTCGTCACGGGTGCGTCTGGGGGCATCGGTGCGGCAATCGCCCGCGAATTTGCGGGAGCGGGGGCCACAGTGGGGGTCCACTATAGAACGAACATCGATGGCGCAAAGGCGTGCGTTGAGGCGATCTGCCGTACGAACGGACACGCGGTGGCGCTGCGGGCCGATCTCACGGATGAACGCCAGTGCGACGAAATGATGTCAAGTGTAACGACCCAGGTTGGTCCGTTGGACGTGCTGATCAACAATGCCGCCATCCAGCCGGTACAGCCATTGAACGAGATGGAGGCCGAGGATTGGCGCGCGGTTCTTGATACGAACACGACCACCGCCTTTCTCTGCACCCGTGCCGCAGCACGAGCAATGGATGGCAGAGGCGGAGCGATTGTCCACATTGCGTCGATCGAGGGACTACACCCAGCCCTCGGCCATGGGCATTATTCCGCGTCTAAAGCCGCGCTCATCGCTCACGCGCGAGCTGCAGCGCTCGAATACGGCCCCGCCAACATTCGAGTTAACGCTGTATCGCCGGGACTCATCGATCGGCCAGGTCTGCTGGCGGACTGGCCCGACGGGGTCCAAAGGTACCGAATGAAGGCACCCTTGGGGAGGTGGGCCTGCCGCAAGATGTTGCCCGGGCCTGCCTGTTCCTTGCGTCCGAAGACGCCGGTTGGATTACCGGACACAATTTGGTGATCGACGGCGGCATGTCGTGCGCGCCGCTGTACTGAAATTGGGTCTTGCGGTGTACCGTTGCGGACGTGGTTCGGGAACCTCCGGGCGGGTCGCGCGACGCTATGATTCGTGCCTGGTCCACCGACGTCTGGAACTCATGGCGTTCGGCTCGGGACCAAGTGGTTGCCCTCGTGGCGGCTGAACTCAATGCCACGTAACACGACAGGCTGTCTCCTGTATTCAGCAGCGGGTAACTTAGTAGCTCCTGGAGCCGTCGGCCACGTTTCGGCCGAGTTCAGCAGTGGGTCGTGAAGGCCTTGTCGTCACTACATCCTCTACTGCGCGGCCTTCTATGCCCTTTACAGCCTGCCTCTCTTCATTTCTCTCGCCTTGGAGCTGCGCCCGGCAGGACGTCCAGATCAGGCCGAAGCCCCGTCTCCTCCTCCGCCCTTTGCCGCCGCATTCGGCGACGAGATTCAGCTTCCTGCTCGGATAGGCACTCGCGCTCGGCTTGATCCAGGGCTTCCTCCTCGACGAGGATGCCTTGCCGTTCATAACGCTTCCGCGAACGGCTGAAACGAACCACGACCGGAGAGAGCCTGCTGAGGCGACGTGCCGTTCGGGTAAGCCTGGCATCACCAGCCGGCAAGAAGTAGAGATGGTCCATGGACGCGCACCGCATACAAATCGGTCCCGGTGGCTCCATGACCAGAAACTCCCCGCCATCCTTGCCGGCACCGCATTTAGTGCAGGTCCAGGCTTTCAACGCCGAGATCACGACCAGCTCCGGAGCCTGACTCTGCTGCTGGGCCAGGCGCTCCTTCTTCGAATCCGAGAGCTCGGGAGACACCCAGTGAGTCCGATAAGCGTCCTCGAGCTCGGCGTCTCCGCTCCAAGTGAATCTCAGCTCTTGGGGCTCGGGGCTTCGCGAGAGATAGGTGGTGGGCATGGGTTGCAATCCGCGGTTCGTAGCCCACATCCTGAAGATTTTGAGCGCGCTCAGGAGCTTGTTGGGGTTGACCTGAAGTTCCGCTTCGAGGCAATCGACACGCCCTTGGCGCCACATGTTCACAGAGCTCATCGGCAGCCAGCCAACTCCCACCAGAACGTCGATCGCCGTGACGAATTGATGTTCCGCAAGGGCGGTTTCAGCGGCTCGATACACTCGCTCTTCCAACGTCCGAGACTTACTGTGCGTCATCCCCGTTTCCCCGGCGGCTCGCGATGGCCGGCCCACCTCTCTTCTCTTACTTCTCTTCTAACATCTTGGGCGAGACTCAAGTGAATGCTCAAGCTCAGGTGCGTGTTGTAACTGCCGTTCGCTGTGAGACGCCGGCTATGCCGGTCTCTGGTCCAGGAGATTTGGCCTCCTACTAGATTATGCGGGCTAGTCCCTATAGCGTCGGTGCCTGCGGTGGTGCAGGTGTCAGGACCTCTTCTTTGCGACCTCGCGCTCACTTAGACGCGTCCCTTCGAGGCAGCACGGGCGCAATCTGCTTGGCGCGTTCGGTATGACGTTCTCGGGACAGCAGGTATTCAGGGCGGGACCTTTCGCCCAACCCGCTTCTCCGTGAGTTCGTGCGAACGCACAGCAGTCGCCGACCGTTGGTAGTGCGCGGGAAAGAGTGAGACACCGACTTAGAATTGTTCGGTGTGACGGCATCTGAGAGCACCACGAAGGAGGGCTTTGGAAGGCATGAACCCTTTGAGTCGAGTCATCGACTTCTTTTGGTGGAACCATGGGGACCGCGACGAGGAGCGGCAATGGCAGTCCTCAGGGTCGTTTCCTGATGTCGTGGAGCGTGCCTACCGCAAACAGCGCGACTTCCAGCGTGACGCAGACCGACTTAAGGCTATGGGGTACAAGGTTGTTTCTGTTGTTGACGGTCATGCCACTACAATGGCGCGGGCCAGCGCCGGGGCGGCCGGCAGAATAACCACACCAGACATCACGGAGTTTATCCAGGTGCGGTATGAGCGAGAAGGAGATACGCTGCTGGCGCCGGGAGCGGAAATCGACGGTGGGCAAGCGTTATGAGTCTGAGGCTGCGACGCCCTTGATCGCATCGTGTCCTTGAAGGTCTGCCGCGAACTTCTTCCGCAGCTAGAGCAATGGTGGCAGCGTCAAGAGCGATTCGTCTCACCGTCATCGCGGGCCCATCGTTGGAGGTCATCGCGAAGCAGCAGACGCCTTGGGCAACTCGCTGCTGGGCATTGATATCGCTTCGCCGTTCTGTAAGGATCGGTTCTCTGCCGGGACACTGAGCTGAACCAGCGGTGGGGCCGATCGACTTACAGAGCATTACTACACCACGGCTTAACATTGGCAATCTGAGGCGCAGCTGAGGACAGCGTCCTGTAGGTCACGTGCGTAATGGACCTCCACGACTCCCTCAACGGGTGCAAACCGGGATGACATTCTGGAGCCAAGGCCGCGAAACAGCGTGCCGAGAAGAACCGGAGGAAGGAAACCATCCATTTTCTGGGACACTTTTTCAGCGCAAGATGCTCTTGCTCTTAAACACAGCCTTTTTGAGCAGCGGTTGTGACGCACGAGGATCCCGGCGGCGCCTGTGCGAACCTTGGGAAATGAACCTGCGCGTTCCCGATGTGGTAGCCAACGCTGCGGCGGCCTGCGGAGCCGGCGGTTGGCTGCGGGACCTTCCGGGATTGATCGCCGAGCTCGAGGCCGAGTGGTCTGTCTCGGTGGGGCGCCCCTTCCCACACTCCAGCGAGGCATTCGTGGCCGAGGCGAGTCTCGCCGACGGAACGCCAGCAGTGCTGAAACTTCTGATTCCGCAGGACGGCGCCGCTGGTCCTCACGAGATCACAATGCTGCGACTAACCGGGGGTCGGGGCTGCGTTGGACTCTTGCGCGACGACGCCGCTCGGGGGGCGCTGCTCCTCGAGCGGCTCGGGCCCTCCCTCTACGAGCTGGGCTACCCCCTCGCCGCACGGCTGGAGATACTGGTGACGGCGGCGACCGCGGTGTGGCGGCCGGCGGCGGGTTCGGGCCTGCCTACCGGAGCGGACAAAGCGCGCCAGCTCGTCGATTTCGTCATCACTCAGTGGGAGGAGCTTGGCCATCCGTGCACCGAGGCGGCTGTCGAGCACGCGCTGGCCTGCGCGGCACGGCGCAAAGCTGCACACGACGACGAGCGGGCCGTGCTGGTGCATGGGGACCTTCACCAGTTAAACGCCCTTCAGGCCCCTGGCCGCGACACGTTCAAGCTTATCGACCCCGACGGACTGCTCGCCGAGGCCGAGTGCGACCTTGGGGTGATGATGCGGAACGACCCCGTAGAGCTGCTCGACGGCGATCCCTGGGCCAGGGCGCACTGGCTGGCGGAGCGCTGCGGGCTGGACGCCACGGCGATCTGGGAGTGGGGCGTCGTGGAGCGGGTGACGAGCGGACTGTGGTGCACCCGGATCAACCTGCAGCCGCTCGGTCGGCATATGCTTAAGGTTGCCGACCGCCTCGCCACCCTGTGAACAGTCGTGCGCCCACATCCAGCCGGCCCCCGTGATGGGACGTCTGTTTCCTCCCTCCCAGGCGGAACTGGAGTGAATCGATGGGCGAAGATAAAGGTCTCTCCCTCGATCGGTAGCTAACCCCTATGGTCGGGAGGTACGTGAGCTGCCGCAGACGTTTTGACAGAGATAACCAGTCTTGTCTTCCCTCCCTCTAGCGGTGAGAGGAGACAGCCTTTGACCCTTTGCGGCCGAGGTGCTCTAAGCCTCTTTGCGTCGGGCTCTCACTCATAACAAGATAGACGGTTTTTGGCTGAAACATTGGTGCCGGCGACAGGACTCGAACCTGCACGGGCCAAATAGCCCAAGGGATTTTAAGTTCCGTCTCACTCGTTCGAGACTGTCTGCTGAAGTCTGTTTGTGGCGTGATTCCGCCATCTACCGTCCACGGTCGTCTAACCGTGTCCGCACCTTTCCGGGGCGTTCTGCAGCCGGAAAAGGCGGCTGTCACGAGTGACCAGCCGCTTTCGTGATCGTCGAGTCTCAAGCGAAGACGCCGTAAAAATCAAAAGGCCATTACGTCCCTGTCTGACGCAACACGACGGTAAAATCGCCCCCAGCGCTCACTTGGAGGCTTTCATCCTGATTCGTGCCCGGAGTCACGGGGTGATTGCTGGAAGTAACCGGAGAGGAGGGCTGCCCCAGTTCGTCGGAGCCATTGTCTCCCCAGCACCCTGCAGAGTGGTCGTTGCGTAAAGCGACCATAAAGCCCCCGAAGCTATCTGACCCGATGGCTACAGAAGTTGCATGTGCAAGGCCCACAACACGGACCGGTCGGTTCAATGCGCAGTGTTGGTCGGTAACGCTATCGCACGTCAGGTCGGCCCCCAGTTGACCGTAGCCGTTGTCGCCCCACGTCCATACTTGCCCGTTTTTCGTGATGATGGCACTGTTGTTTCCGCCGGCCGCCATGGTGAGGATCGCGTTGAGGCCTGCCACGCGCTGAGGTTGGAAGCGAAGGCATGCGTAGGGTCCGCAGTGAGTGCCGTCCCCGAGCTGGCCATTCTCGTCGGCACCCCATGCCCACAGGACGCCTTTTCCATCAAGTGCGAGGACATGTCGTGCGCCTGCAGCGATCGCAACAATGCCGGAGAGACCGTGTACTTGTTTGGGCGACCCTGACTCGAATGTGAGGGTCGGAGAAATGCCTAATTCGCCAGACTCGTTGCTGCCCCACGCCCACACGGTTCCGTTAGTAGCGAGTGCAAGCTGAAGTCTGATTCATAACCGCCACCGACGGCAACTGTTCGAATCTTTGGGAGACCATGCATCTCTACAGGACGAGGGACGCAGGAACATGAGTTTGCGGTCGAACCGAGTTCGTACTCAGAGTCGTTGCCCGCCGTCTTCGCGCGACCACGGTTTTGATGCCAAGCGCCCTGACAAGCAGGGTCCTCCAGACTCTTTTCGCTTAAATGGACGTGACTGATGACGGCGCGTCGTGGGCACAACGAGGGGACGATTTATCAGCGTCCGAATGGAAAGTATCAGGCGCAGATCTCGCTGTCGGTTCGGTCGCTCGGTGTTATAGAAGACGCCCGACATATAACAAGTCTTCGAACCCTTCACAGATTACTCGGATTAGGGGCTCTACGATCCTACGCGCTCGATGAGGTACTGTAAGTGCATGAGATCTCTGCTACTAAGGACACAAGCATGACCACGCAAGAAGCTATTGACACACGGCTGGTGCAGGAAATCGTGCTCAAAGCTCATTTCGATTTGGATCGGGTCGAAGAGTTACTGAAACAAGAGCCGCGCTTGGCCAACGCCTCCTGGGATTGGGGCGGAGGAGACTGGGAGACTCCACTGGGATCTGCGGCGCATATCGGACAGACTGGCATAGCCAAAGCCCTGCTTAGTGCCGGCGCCCGGTTGGATATTTTTGCGGCTGCCATGTTGGGAGAGCTGGCGATAGTCAAGTCGATGCTGGCCGCTTTCCCAGACATGCAGGGTGCGCGAGGGCCCCATGGAATCTCTTTGCTCGCCCATGCGGAGGCTGGAGGCGCTCAGGCAACCGACGTCGTGACCTTCCTGCGAGAGACAGCAGACATAGAGGTCTGAAGAGGACCTACTCCTGCAAGGTTCTTAAGAGAAGAATCGGAGCTCGTGTGCGTGCCAGGAGTCGGGCCGTCACACTGCCCGCCCAGAAGGCCTGAACGCCTGCTCGCCCGTGAGTCGCAACTACTACCAGACGGGTGTGCTTGTCGCCAAACACCCACTGATCCTTTCTCTGCGTGAACCGGCCCCAGTATCGGGACCGACGCCAGCCCCAGGGTTTCGTCGAGTGAGTTCGCCTCGCCCAACGGAACTGCCGGAGGAACATCCAGTCGTCCAGAGACGCGAACGTTTCACTGGCCACCTGGGTCCGGAAGTAATTCGCCTGTCCCCGAATAATCGGGTTGAGCGTCTGTATCACGGTCCCGATGGGCTGACCAACAAGGCGTCGCCATTCCTGACGAAGCTCAGTCCGAATCCGTCGCACCGAGGCCTGGCTCGGTTTGATGAGCAGCTTATACCCCGTCCTGCTCGTCGTCGGAGCAGGGTAGTGCCTGACGTTGAAGCCGAGGAAGTCGAAGCCTTCGGTGAGGTGGACGACTCGGGTCTTCTCTCTTGAGAGTTTGAGTCCCCGCTCTGCCAACCGACCGACCACCACCAAAGGAACATCGATTGCATCAAGTGCGTCTTCCCGACTTTCGCAGAACACCACGAAGTCGTCAGCGTACTTCACCACCGCTCGCTTTGAATATGATTCACCCCGGCCGTTGTGGGCGACGCCTACGGCGTCTTCCATTCCATGCAGGGCGATGTTCGCGAGCAGTGGGCTGATCACGCCACCTTGCGGTGTGCCGGCATCGGTCGAGTGAAAGACTCCCCGATCAACGTAACCGGCCCTCAGCCACAGCCGGACCAACTCCCTTCCGGGAGCCGGCCCAATGGCGTTGAGCAGGTGTTCGTGATCGATATTGTCGAACGCTCCTTCGATGTCGGCGTCGACCACCCATTTCTTCCGACGTGTCGGAAGCGACATCTGGTAGACCCTGCCGATGGCGTCCTGCGGACTTCGCCCCGGACGGAACCCGTAGCTTGTTCCCTCGAATCGAGCTTCCCAGCTCGGCTCAAGGGCATTCTTGACCATGCCTTGAAGGGCTCGATCGCGAATCGGTGGGATTCCGAGTGGTCGCTGTCGGCCATTGGCCCTTCCTTTGGTGGTGGTCGGTCATACCCGCTTGGCTGGTCGGGTCCGCCAGGGTTGCAGGACTCGCAGTGAGTCTGTGAGCTCTGCCCTGGCTTTAGGCGTCTTGACGAGCACCTTGTCCAATCCAGCCGTTCTCTTGCCTCGATTCTCCTGCGTTACTCTCCGTACCGACACGAGTCGGTTGGAGTAGCTCCGCAGCATGAGCTTCTGGAGACCCACCCAGAGGGTACCCGACCGTTTTCCAGTCCTCGGCCTGTGTTGCCCGAAAGATACGACGCCTCAGATTGCGAACGTTCCGGTGGGCCATCCGCCAGTTGACGGCGTTCCACTCAGTCCGTTCCCACCCAGAGGGTACCCGGTCCGTTTGCAGTTGTCTGCACCTAACTTTCCCTTCGGTTAGCAGTCGTCTCATCGTTCTTCGGGTGACTCACCACGTCCACGTCAGCATCCTTTCGGATCGGGTATTGCCCTATCCCACCCAGAGGGTACCCGGGTTATGTATTCCCGTTGCCTTTCGGCCGCTGGCCTTCGCTTCTTGGACGTTCCTCTCCCACTAGCCTCGATCTTTCATTAAGGTAGCAAAACCGTGACATCAACAGTGCCGTGAGTCGCTGCGACCGTAAAACCGCTAGGGGTGCCTGGGACGTGAGGATGAGTCCCGCGGTCAGTGGTCTCAATCAGATGTTAGAGCAGGTCTTCTGGGCCCAAACCTCCCCAAGCCCAGGATTTTGGGGTAGGCTAGTAGTCAGGCGCGGGCACATACGTGGAGAAGCGCGCCCTCAGGTCAAGGTGCGGCGGGCAGTAGCCTGAGCCGGGTGAAGGCTCGACTCAGCTCCCAACTCCAGGGCCAGCTTTGTTGCAGACGGAGTCTGACACGACGACCGGTTCGGACGACCTGAGCGGCAGTGTGCAAGAGCCGGTAGCGCAGCCGCTTGGGCTCCCACGCGCGCGCCTCGCCGGTTAGGCACAGCAGCTGCATCCAGGCGATCAGTGTCTGGGCGATCAGGATGAGTTCCAGCCAGACCTCGTTGAACTCCCAGTAATGCGACGGGAAGCCTTCCAGACCGGTTGCCTTACCACAGCGTATCCGGTCCTCGACGTGTGCCCGCTGTCGGTGACGCATCTCCAAGATCGCGATGTCCTGGTCGGTCTGGTCGGTGATGAACACCTGATGCCGAATCCCCCGATCCTCCCAGAACTTCAGCTGAGCACCTGGGTGCGCTCGCTCTCGGCGGCAGATGGCCCGTGTGCCCTCCGGCCAGCCAGCGAGCTCAAGCGAGTGGAGTTCGCAGACCTCGGCCCCCTCGCGCTCTTCCCCCTCCTGATCCAGTGCTGGTATCCATGCTGACTCCGGCGTCCTCATGATGTGTTCTCTGACCGTCTCCCCCATCTGGAAGCCGACCGTGAACCGGATACCGCGTTCCCGTAGCGCATCGACGAAGTCATGGCTCCCACCGGCGGAGTCTGCCCGGGCGAGAATCGGCTGGTTTTCTCGGTAGGGAGAAGGAATCTGAGCAAGCGCTTCGTCCAACACGGCAATGTGGTCGGCGGCACTGTCGGAACTGGCATTGCCCGGGCGGAACATCCCCGCTAACGGCTCGCTCGTCTCGTCCAGGTAGCACAGCAGTGGATGAAAGCCGAAGGTTCGCTTCCAGGTTCCCCGGGCCCCTTCCTTATCCGAATGCGACTCGATTAGCGTGGCATCGAAGTCGAGGACCATCTCACCTTGCGGGGCTGCGCCTGCTGCCCATGCCCGTGCTCGGGCGGTGGCTCGCGCCGCTTTGATTCCCGCCAGGCACTTGGGCGCCGTGTTCCTCACGGCCCGCCAGGCCGTTACATCGGGAGCGACCTCACCGAAGAGTGTTGCCTGACCTCGAAGCGCTGCCAGATCGGCAATGCAATCTCCACCAGTAGCCAACATCACGGCGATGTCCCGAAGTATTGCCGCTGGATCGTAGACCGAACGTCTCACCCGCACGCGCGTCAACGCGTGCGCCAGATCGTCGGTCAAGCCCATCCGGTCGGCCAGCTCTTTCAGTAAAAGCCCTCCCGTATGGTTGACGATCCCCTCGCCGTCCGCAGTGATTATTGGAAGCCGTCGTCGCCTGCTATATTTCACCAAGAGAGTGCCCCTCCGAGTTCGGGATTATGGGTTTGATTCACCGCATTATCCCAGTCGAGACGGGGCGCTTTCTGCTATTCAGCCTGGGCTACCCTACCCTTATTGAAAGATCTAGGCTAGAGGGTCAGCCTTCCTCACGGTCGGCTCACCGGCGGATCGACCACCGCCGGACTCTGACCCAGAGGGTGCCCCGGGTTTCCACGTTCCGCACCGATGAGATGCGACCGGGGAGGGTGCCGTCTATACTCCGGGGTCGTGGTGCCTGCATCAACGCTACTGCGGACGTTGACCACTTGGCGGGACGGCTCATGCGGTGCCGCCTGACCCAACATCGCCGTCTTCATCAGCCATCGTGTCCGGCGACCCAAAATGACGAAGCCTCATCGACGGTTCACTTTCGTTCACCCTTCCGGTCTTCCCCTCGCCTGAGTCATCCTGATGGCTAGGACGCCTCTTCAGCTTTCCTCCCAGCTCCAAACCCCATCGTTACCAATGACGCTCGTGGGAGGCGGGGACCGATCTAGGCACTGATCTGGATGCTCTTCGCATCACTCATTTGTGCGACCTCGTGTCGCAAGCAGCCGTTTTGCAGCCGATGTGGCCTGAGACCCCTTTCCATCATTCTCTCGTGCTTGACAGAACTGACGTTTTTTGGCTGAAACATTGGTGCCGGCGACAGGACTCGAACCTGCACGGACCATATAGTCCAAGGGATTTTAAGTCCCCTGCGTCTGCCGATTCCGCCACGCCGGCATGGGAGGCCGCTTCGGTAGTTGAATATAGCACCGTGAGGCCGCCCCGAATTCGGTCTAACCCCCACCCCACCGCGGAAAAGTGCAACGCCGCTCTCAACTGGGCAGCTCTGGCCAGTGTGTGCAGCAGCGATCTTAGCAGGGGCTCCAGCTAGCTCTTGTTGGAACCCTCAACCCCCGCTATATAGGTAGGGGTGCTGTCTAACGGCCCCATTTCTGCGGTATCCTGAGGTAGTGGTCGTGTCGTCCCTTTCGGCGGCCCGCTCACGGGGACGTGCTGGAACTGGTAGACAGGCATGACTTAGGATCATGTGCCTTTGGCGTGAGGGTTCGAGTCCCTCCGTCCCTACCAAACGCCTCCTGCTCAGCGCTCGAGGACTTCATTTGATTGCCGGTTCATCACTTCCGGCAGGATGCAGGAAGGGAATGCAGGTAGAAGTAACGCCCGCCGAGGATAACACCGCGCGCTTGAGCGTGACCATCTCCCCCGAGGAGGTCAACAGCGCCATCGATTCCACCTACCAAAAGCTCGCCCAGCGAGTGCGAATCCCGGGATTCCGTCCGGGCAAAGCTCCCCGCCCGATCGTTCTGCGAACCGTGGGAGAAGAAACCTTCTATCACGAGGCTACGGACGAGGTTATTCGCAAGTGGTATCCCAAGGCGGTCGAGCAGAGCGGCATCGAGGCGATTGACCAGGGCCAGCTCGACAGCGACAGCCACGACCATGTGCATAGCGGCGAGGAGTTCAGCTTTGTGGCGACGATTCCGGTCAAGCCGGAAGTAAACCTGCCTGACTATGGGGAGATTAAGATCCCAGCACCGCCGATCATCGCCACCGAAGGCGATGTCGACGACCTGATCGACGAGGTTCGCAAGGCCAGAGCCACTATCGAGCCCGCGCCGGCCAAAACCGCGGATATCGGCGATGTGGTGAAGATGAACATCAAGGGCCGCTCCGACGGTAATGAGGTTCTCTCTCAGGAAGCATTCGATTTTGAGCTGACCGACGAGGACGAAGCACCCGACCGCCAGTTCCCAGGGCTGAGCAAGGAGTTGATCGGCTCTCGCCCGGGCGATATCCGAGAGATCATCCTGCAGCTTCCCGCGGACTATGCGGAGGAAGAGCTGGCCGGGCACAGCCTGGCGCTCACTGTGGTGGTTAAAGAGGTCCAGCGCAAAGTCCTCCCCGACGTAACCGACGAGTTCGCCAAAGAAGTCAGCGACAAGCAAACCGTGGCTGAACTTCGCGAACTGGTTCGCCAGAATCTCATCAAGGAACGGACCGACGAGGCCACAAGGAAAGTAGCCGACGAGGTAATCGACTCACTAATCGCCAGGTCTAACCTCCACGTGCCGGAGGTGATGGTATCCGACGAACAGGATCGGCTCCTGCGCGACCACCGCCGCTACTTCGAGCGTCGAGGAATGAAGTTCGATCAGTTTCTCATGGCGACACGTGAATCGGAGGAACAGTATCGCGATGGTCTCCGCCCCGCAGCTGAGCGGCAGGTCAAACGGGATCTTCTCCTCGACGCAGTGGCGAAGGCGGAGAACATTCAGGCCGATCCCGAAGTTGTCGACGCGCAGGTTCGCCGTATGTCCGAGGCGGTCTCGCGCTCTGCTCGCGACGTCAAACGACTGAGCGCATCGACGGCGCTGCATAACAGCATTGCCGAGGACCTGACCCGCCGCATGGCCCTCGCTAGACTCGTGGAAATCACCAGCGGACTCAAGGTAGAGCAGGATGACGACCTGCCGAGCGAAGACGACGATGCAACGCCGGAGATGGTGGAGCACGCCGGCGACGCCGTCGAGTCCGCCACAGCGTAAAAAAGGAAACTCAATGACAGCAGAAAACTACCTCGTTCCCACGGTTATTGAGACGACTAACCGGGGGGAGCGCGCCTTCGACATCTATTCGCGCCTATTGAAAGAGCGCATCATCTTTGTGGCGACCCCGGTGAATGACGATGTCTCCTCGCTGGTGTGCGCCCAGCTCCTCTTCCTCCAGTCCGAGGAATCCGATCGCGACATCTCCATGTACATCAACTCGCCGGGCGGGTCGATCACGGCCGGCCTGGCCATTTACGACACGATGCAGCTCGTCAGCCCCGACGTATCGACGTTCTGCATCGGCTTTGCGGGAAGCATGGGAACCGTTCTCCTGGCGGGAGGCGCCAAGGGGAAGCGCTTCTCGCTCCCTAACGCCACCATTCACTTCCACCCGGCTCTGATTCAGGGTGGGCTGGCCGGGTCGGCACCGGATATCGAGATCCATGCTCGAGAACTCCTTCGACTCCAGGAACGGAATCTTGATATACTTTCACACCATACGAGCAAGTCGGTCGAGCAGCTGAGAAATGACTTTCAGCGCGACCGATTCTTTACTGCCGACGAGGCACAAGAGTACGGATTGGTGGACAACGTTGTATCCTCTCAGCCTGCAGCAGCCCCGGTTGCGGGCTAACACGATGAGGCTACAACGCCACTGCCTCGAGAAGACACCCTATCTTCGTGATCTTCGCGCACGGCTTGCGAACCGGGGCTGTGCCGCGTTCCAGCTTGGACGACTTACGGTTCGAGGCAACATCCTCGAGAGTGAGAGTTAACTCATGGCGGGAGCCAAAACGCCACGCGTACAGTATCGATGCTCTTTCTGCGGGAAGAGCCAGGAGCAGGTGCACCGGCTGATTGCCGGACCTGGCGGTGTTTACATCTGCGATGAATGTATTGATCTGTGCCAGGAGATCATCGCCGAAGAACAGTCGGCGGCCCCGGCGACCCGGCTACCAATCACCAAGATCCCGACGCCGAAACGGATCATGGAGCAGCTCAATCAGTATGTGATTGGCCAGGATCGGGCAAAGAAGGTCTTATCGGTAGCGGTCTACAACCATTACAAACGAGTCGCCGCCGGCATGCAGATCGACGACGTGGAGCTGGGTAAAAGCAACATCCTGCTCATCGGGCCCACCGGCTGTGGCAAGACGCTGCTGGCGCAGACGCTGGCGCGGATACTGGACGTGCCCTTCTGCATCGCCGACGCCACCGCCTTGACCGAGGCCGGATATGTGGGCGAGGACGTCGAGAACATCCTTCTGCGCTTGATCCAATCCGCGGATTTCGACATCAGCCGGGCGGAGAAGGGGATCGTCTACATCGACGAGATCGACAAGATCGCTCGGAAATCCGACAACCCCTCGATTACTCGCGATGTCTCGGGTGAGGGCGTCCAGCAAGCGCTACTCAAGATCATCGAGGGCACGGTCGCCAACGTGCCACCGCAGGGGGGCCGCAAGCATCCACATCAGGACTTCATCCAGATAAATACCGCCAACATTCTGTTCATCTGCGGCGGCGCCTTTGAAGGCTTGAGCAACATCGTCGACCGGCGCATCGGCAAGAACCGGCCTTACGGCTACGGCACTGAAGTCACGACTGAGGTGCAAACGCCGGTACAGGGCAACGTCATTCCGGAGGATCTCCTCCAGTACGGGTTGATTCCCGAGTTCGTTGGACGTCTACCCGTCCTCGTGGGCCTCGAGCCTCTGGATCGCGACGCCCTGATGCGCATCCTGACGGAGCCCAAGAACGCGATCATCAAGCAATATCGCAAGTTCTTTGAGCTGGACAAAGTCGACCTGGTCTTCACCCCGGAGGCTCTGGAAGAGACGGCCGAGCAGGCCCTCAACCAGAAGACCGGCGCCCGAGGCCTGCGGACCATTGTCGAGGAGGTGTTGCTGGACATCATGTACGACATCCCCTCGCGCAACGACATCAAGAGCTGCGTGGTCACAGACAAGGTGATCCTGAAGCAGGAAGGTCCTATCCTCGAGCCCTCCCCTCTTCCCTCTCGCGACGAAGAGGAAGTCATCGGCTACGACGAAACCGCCTAGCCGAGGCATTGCCTACGCGCCGCTGCCCTGACCCGGCAGCGGCAGTGTTTGCTCGGGCGTTATGAATGTCCCTAGTGACTTCTAGGTAGGCTGCGATGGCCATGAGAGACACGAAGCATAAAAATAGTCTTTAGTTGTCGGTCATCCATGTCGTTACCGACACCACGAAGTACGAAAGTAGAGCTGGTCGTTTCCAGACGCTGCGCCTCGCTTCGCCAGCATTGTGCGACCACGGACATCGCCGGGCGTCATAAATGTCGCCCCTACGCTCCAAGCCCGCATCGTCGGGCCTCACTAATGCCGCAGTGCCTACGTTTCGAGGTGGTTTTCCTACCATCCCGTCCACCGCTCTCGACTACCGTTCCCATCTACTGTTCACAGTCTACCGTTCCCGTCGACTGTTCATCGTCTACCGTTCCCGTCCACCGTTCCCGTCTACCGTTTGCCATCTACCGTTTGCCATCTACCGTTTGCCATCTACCGTTTGGCCATCTACTCTTACCGTGAACCTGCTACCGTTCACGGCATGCCACACTCAGTTCCAATCTCCCCCCACCTATAATTACAATGTGAATCCGGTAGCCCGTTTTGAGAGCTTCGTCGAGCGCTTGATGGAGCGTACGCTGACTCGCACCCCACATTCGCGGCTCCAACCGGTCGAGATCGCCAAGCGTCTGACCCGGGTAATGGACTCCGATCAGGTCGTCAGCGCGCTCGGGGTCCGGGTACCTAACATATTCGACGTAGAGCTCAGTCCGTCCGACTTTGCCCAGTTCAAGCCGATCCAGTCATCCGTGACTGCCGAACTGGAGTCGTATCTGGCCAAGAACGCCCGGGACCGCCTCTTCGTACTCGCCAGCCCACCCATAGTCAGACTGCACAGCAACTCGGACTTGAAGCCGGGGGAGTTCGGCGTTCGTGCTCAGATGGAGGACCTTGGCCCAGTCGCCAATGGCCGGATCGAACGTCAGGAGCCGGTGGCTCAGCACACCAGAGCCATGACCATCCCTCGAACCAGCGTATCCGCCCCGCGACGGCATGTCGCTCAGCTCGTCACCGCGGACCGTTCCTTTCGTCTGGAGGGCAGCCCGGTCAGTATCGGGCGTTCGCCTCAGAACGCGATAGTGCTGGACGACCGGCGCGTTTCTCGCCACCACGCCGAACTGGAACAGTCCGGACCTCAGTGGACGATCCGGGATCTCGGCAGCACCAATGGGAGCGCGGTAAACGGCCGGTTGGTCAGGCAGGCGGTCCTTCACGACGGCGATCGCCTATCTCTGGGCGGCTTTGAAGTCATCTTCCAGGAGTGATCTCCCGTCGTGAGTGTCGACGTCGTGCTCTTTCTGGGCAGGATTCTCTTCCTGCTCTGCCTTTACCTGTTCTTGATGTACGTCGTGCTTTCGCTCACCCGCGACCTTCGTTCGCGGTCGGCGTCTCCCGAGGAAGCGGCCCCAGGTGAGCTGGTGATCGTCGACCCCGCGGATTCCGGACTGCAACCAAATGATTCGTTTGCACTGCGGGGCGAGACGCTACTCGGCCGCTCCAACGACAACACGATAGCGCTGCCCGACGCAACGGTTTCGTCCCGTCACGGCCGAATGGTACACGGCAAGAAGGGTTGGGTGGTCGAGGACCTGGGTAGCACCAACGGAACATTCGTCAATGGTCAGCGCGTGAAGTCCAAAGTAGCCGTTCATTATGGAGACGTAGTGTCTCTCGGGGGCGTCTCCATGAAGCTCGTACGCTGATGGTTAGCTCGCTTCAAGCGTACCGGCCTCGCTGGTTCGAGCTGTCGTTTCTGCTGGTAGCAGCCATCGTGGTCGGTCTCGGCTTTGCCCTTCTTAGCGGCGCCCAGCACGGCAAAGTGGTGACATCCATGATGGTGCCGCTGGTTCTCTATATGGCAGCGGCCTTTGTCACCAGTCTCATCCTGGCGCGCCTCCTGCCCAACGCGGACCAGCTCATATTCCCGATCGTCACCCTGCTCGGCGGAGTGGGTTTGATCGAGATCACCCGGCTCGACCACGCGATCGGCAGCTCTCTAGGAGGCAAGCAGCTGCTCTGGCTCATCGTCGGCGACGTCGTCCTGATCGCGACGGCGGTGTGGCCGCGGAATATTAGCTGGCTCCGCCTGTACAAGTACACCTGGGCCATCATCGGCTTCGGGCTCATCGCCCTCACCATCGTCCACGGAGCGGACATCGGGGCCACCGGGTACCGGCGCTGGATCGGCTTCCACGGAGTGTACCTGCAACCGGTCGAGTTCCTCAAGATCTTCATGGTGATCTTCTTTGCCGCTTATCTCGACGAAAAGCGCGAGCTTCTGGCAGGCGGCCGCCTCGTGATCGGGCCGTTCCGCTTCCCGCCCTTCCAGTACCTCATTCCTCTGCTCATCATGTGGGGGCTCTCTCTGCTACTCCTCATCCGGCAGAACGACCTGGGAAGCGCGTTGCTGTTCCTGGGCATCTTCCTGGCCATGATGTACGTCGGAACTTCGCGATGGATATATCCCGTCCTAGGCCTGAGCCTGTTCATCCTTGGCGCCGTAGCCGCGTACTATCTGTTCGCCCACGTGAGGCTCAGGACGGACATATGGCTGGACCCGTACAGATACGCCAGTGGCTACCAGCTGATCCAGGGACTCTTCGCACTGGCGGCAGGAGGCATTGCGGGACAGGGCTTCGGCCTCGGACAACCCTGGCGCATTCCCGTCGCCAGCACCGACTTCATCTGGGACGCCCTCGGAGAGGAGCTGGGCCTCGCGGGCCTCGTGTCGCTGCTGGTCGCCTACCTCGTGCTCATCTTCCGAGGCTTCGACATTGCGGCAATGGCCCGCGACGGCTTCCAGAAACTGCTGGCCGCGGGCTTGGTGTCAGTCTTTGCCGTCCAGATAATCGTCATAGTGGGAGGCAACACAAGGCTGATCCCGTTAACCGGAGTGCCGCTCCCGTTCCTCAGTTACGGCGGAAGCTCGATCGTCGCGAACTTCGCCATAGTCGGTTTGATCCTCAAAGTCTCCCAGGCGGTGCCTCGTGAACGCTAACATTCGAAGACTTGGAATGGTCTTCGTCGTCATCTTCATTTTGATCACTATCGACCTCGTGTACTGGCAGGTGATTGATGCCGGCGCGCTCAACGCGCAGCCGCAGAATGCCTCGCGGCAGTTTGATATCGCACACCATGTCCTTCGTGGGAAGATCTTCGACCGCAACGGGGCCCTGCTGGTCGGCCGTTATACCAGATCCAACGGCTATACGTACCCCTACTTCACGGACCCGTCGCTGGCGCAAACCATCGGCTATGACAGCGATCAGTACGGAAAGTCCGGACTCGAAGCCGCCCTCGACTCCTATCTCAGCGGCAGATCCACCGGTACCGATTGGAGCCAGACATTCAATAGCTGGATCCACCGTCCGGTCAAGGGCGACAACGTCTATCTGACGATCGACGACACTATTCAGAAGGCTGCCGACAACGCCGTCGCCTCGATCACCAGCCAGCCCGCAGCGGTCGTCGTGTCCGATCCGCGCACGGGTGAAATTCTGGCCATGGACAGCAGGCCGTATTTTGATCCCGGTCGCCTGAACGGGACCAATCCCGGCGATTCGGCGGCCTACTGGCACGAGATAACCCAAACCGACCCGAACGCACCGCTGATCAATCGCGTTACCAGCGGGCTCTACGCACCCGGCTCGACGTTCAAGGTTCTGACGCTGTCGGCGGCACTCGACAGCGGGGTTCAGTCGCTCTCCAGTCAGTACAACGGCCAGGCGGCGACGGGACCTCTCACCGTGCAGGGGCACGTGTTCGCCACGGGAAACAACCTGCCTGCAGGCGTCAGCTCAGTCGATCTGCTCCACGCGTTCATGTACTCGGACAACATCGTGTTTGCCCAGGTCGGCCTCAAGCTGGGCAAATCGACCTTCCAGGACTATGGGCACCGATTTGGGCTTGGCCAGAACATCCCGTTCGATCTTCCAGTCGTGACCAGCCAGCTCGTTACGCCGGGTGAAAACTTCGACCAGGTGGCCCTCGCCAGCAGCGCATTCGGACAAGGCAATGATATTGTCACACCTTTGCAGATGCTGTTGATCACTGAGACCATCGCCGACGGAGGTAAGACGCCGAAGCCCATCCTCGTCAAGTCGATAACCGCTCCAAACGGATCGGTAGTTACTCGCGACACACCGAGCACGCTCTGGAGCCCAATCAGCAGCTCGACGGCATCGAAGGTCAAGTACGCGATGGTGCAAGTGGTCGAAGGCGCGGGCGGCTCCGGTTACAACGCTCAGGTTCCCGGCGTGACAGTCGCCGGAAAGACGGGAACGGCTCAGGCCGGCAACGGGCTCAATTCGCACAGCTGGTTCGTCGCGTTCGCTCCGGCCGACCATCCCCGGGTGGCCGTCTCGGTGATCGTAGAGCATGGAGGCGAAGGGTACGCGGTCGCGGCCCCGATAGCCGGCCGCATTCTCGCCGCTGCTCTGCCCCTCGTCCACTGATTGGCGCGGGCTTCATCCTGGGCGGGTAGGACTCTCTAGGGCACAGGATCGTCGATGTCTGCGTCCCGACGGCTCGTCACAAGACAGACCTGCCCGATAATCGTAAGGGTCTGCAACCGATACGGCGGTCAACACGTGTCAGTTCAGCGCCAAGCATAATTTCGCGGAGGGAGAAGTGACGGAGATTCGAAACGTCGGCGTGGTGGGCGCCGGACTGATGGGCTCAGGAATCGTCGAAACCGTGGCTCGTGGAGGCTTCGACGTCGTGGTACGGGAGGTCGACGACGAGGCCGTGCAGCGCGGCATGGCACGGATTCAAAAGTCCATGAGTACGGCGGTCGATCGGGGAAAGCTCGAGGCCAAGGAGCGCGACGCGGCTCTAGCTCGCATTCGCTCGACTACCGACCTCGAGGAGATGAAGGATCGTGACCTCGTTATAGAGGCAGCCGTCGAGAACATGACTATCAAGAAGGAGGTCTTCCGCGACCTCGACAGGATTGCCCCCTCGCACGCGGTTCTCGTCACGAACTCCTCATCCCTCAGCAGTACCGAGCTCGGATCGGTAACCCGCCGGCCTTCTCAGGTCGCCGGACTTCACTTCTTCAATCCCGTCCCCGTGATGAAGCTCGTAGAGATCGTTCGCGCCCTGGAGACGAGCGACGAAACCATGAGCACGCTGCGCGGTTTCTCCGAGGCTCTGGGGAAAACCGTGGTCATCGCCCGGGACACTCCTGGATTTATAGTCAATCTTTTGCTGATTCCCTACTTGATCGACGCGGTACGAGCTTACGAGAGCGGGATCGCCACTAAGGAGGACATCGACACGGCGATCCAGCTCGGCTTGAGCCATCCCATGGGTCCCCTGACGCTTCTCGACTTTGTCGGCCTTGACACCACTCTCTACATCGCCGACATCATGTACGACGAATTCAAAGACCCACGATATGCCGCGCCTCCGCTGCTCCGCAAGATGGTGGCATCCGGAATGCATGGTCGCAAATCCGGCCGCGGTTTCTACGACTATTCCGGAGGCAAGTGACATGGCGACCATTACAACACCCGGCTACGAAGCGCTCCTCGTCGAGCGCGATGACCCGATCATGCTGATCACCATCAACCGTCCCAAGGTCCTCAATGCGCTCTCGCAGATTGTGCTAACCGAGCTCGAGCAGGCCATCGACGAAGCAGCGTCTGAAGAGGGCGTCCGAGCGGTCATCATAACCGGCGCGGGAGATCGGGCTTTTGCCGCGGGCGCGGACATCTCGGAGCTACAGGCACTAGAATCCGGATTAGAAGGGCAGAACCACAGCCACAACGCTCATCGCCTGTTGCTCAAAATGGTCGATCTGCCAAAGCCGATAATCATGGCCGTCAACGGCTATGCGCTCGGCGGTGGGTGTGAGCTTGCCATGGCCGGGGACATTATCCTGGCCAGCGACAACGCTCGACTTGGCCAGCCGGAAATCAATCTCGGCATAATTCCCGGGTTTGGCGGCACGTTCCGGCTGCCACGGCTGGTCGGCCGAACCAAGGCGATGGAGCTGATCCTGACCGGGGACCACGTCGATGCCCAGGAGGCGCTCCGCATAGGCCTAGTCAATCAGGTGGTGCCCAGAGAAGAGCTGCTGGTGAAGGCGAAGGAGCTGGCTTCCAAAATCGCAAGCAAGTCGCCTGCCGCCGTGAAGCTCGCCAAACATGCGGTCAACGAAGGACTGGAGATCGACCTGAGATCGGCTGCCGATCTCGAGGCCTCGTATTTCGGGCTGGCAATCGGCACAGAGGACCGCAGAGAAGGCACGAGCGCCTTCCTGGAAAAACGATCCCCGAATTTCACAGGGCGGTAGCGCACCTGAACGCCGAAGTTCTTTCCATCGGCACCGAGCTCCTGCTCGGCGAGATCGCAGACACCAATGCTGCCTACATCGCGGGAGAGCTTGCCGACATCGGCGTGCCTCTTTACTGGATCTCCCAAACCGGCGACAACCCTGAGCGGCTGGCGCAGGCGTTTCGCCAGGCTCTCCAGCGGTCGGACCTCGTGATCACCACTGGAGGCTTGGGGCCGACGGACGACGATCAAACGCGCGAAGCCATTGCCTCCGTGCTCGGAGAACCGCCGGAGGTCGACCCTGAGCTGGAGCGATCTCTCCGCGAACGGTTCGCCGCGATGGGGAGGGACATGCCCACAAAGAATCTGAAGCAGGCATGGTTGATCCCGTCTGCTGAATCGCTCGCCAACCCGCTAGGAACGGCGCCCGGCTGGTGGGTCACCACGCAGGACGGGCGCCATATCGGTTCGATGCCGGGGGTTCCCTCGGAGATGCGCAGCATGTGGGTGGACCAGGTTCGGCCGCGAGTAGAAGCCTTGTCACGGTCCCGCTTCAAGGCTGTGACCCTGAAAACCTTTGGGGCCGGAGAATCGGCAATCGAGGAACGCCTCGGCGACCTGGTCAGGTCTGCAAACCCTAGCGTAGCCACCTATGCCAAGCGCGACGGCGTCTACGTTCGGATCGCGGCGAGCGCTACGGACCACGCAGAGGCGGAGCGCCTGTTGCAGCCGGTGCTCGACGATGTAAACGCGCGTCTGGGATCCGATGTCTTCGGATCGGCCAACGATTCGCTCTCTTCCGTCGTCGGAGCGCTGCTCCAGGACCGTCAGTCCACCGTGGCGACGGCCGAGTCCATTACAGGCGGGCTGGTCGCCAGCTATCTCACTGACGTACCTGGTAGCTCGCAGCACGTCAAAGGCGGCCTAGTTGCGTACAACGAGGACATAAAACGGCGTTTTGGAGTGCCCTCTGAGGTCATCGACCGGCACGGCGTCGTTAGCGAGCAGACGGCCTTGGCGCTGGCCGACTCTGCCAGGCGAGACTTCAGCTCCGATTACGGTATCGGGACAACCGGCGCCGCGGGACCTGACGCTCATGGTGGCGAAGAGCCGGGAACAGCGTATATCGCCGTCGTCGGGGAGAGCGTCAGACGTACCGGCCGAATCCGGCGCATTGCTCCGCGGGAGACGGTCAAATTCTATGTGGCCCTGTCGGCCATCGATCTCCTGAGGCGCGTTCTCGAGGATCATCCATCGTAGCTCACCGGGCAGCCTCACTCAGCGGCGGCCGGCATTGGAGGGCGCTCTCGGTCCCGATATACGGGAGGAAGGGGAGAGACGGAGCACGAGCGAGGTTTTCACCCAATGTGCAGTAGAATGCTCTGGCCAGGAGGTGAGTCGTGACCGTATTGCAGGCCGGTGTCCGCACGGTCGAGCATCCTCTCGCCGAAAGCTCACTGATCAAGCTGCGCGACCGTGAAACCGACACCGACGCATTTCGGCGTCATGCCCGCCTTCTTACTCTGGTCCTGGCTCTCGAGGTGCTCCGAGATCTTCCAACGGAGATGATTACCGTGCAATCGCCGCTCGAGGCGGTCAACGGCTTCGTTCTTTCCAAGAGCGTGATCTTCGTTCCGGTCCTTCGGGCGGGACTGGCGATGCTTGACGCCATGAGTGACTTCGTTCCCGGTAGCAAGGTCGGCTTCGTCGGTCTAGAGCGAGATGAACAGACGGCGATAGCTCACAGCTACTACGAGAAGCTGCCCGAGCAGCTCGCCGGCGCTGAGACAGTCATCCTAGATCCGATGCTGGCGACGGGGGGATCCGCGCTCGCGGCCATCGAATCCTTAGTCCGGCACAACGCGACCTCGATCCGTCTGGCGTGTGTCGTCGCCGCGCCCGAGGGCATCGCTGCTGTTCAGGACCGCCACAGTGACGTTCCTATCTTCACCGCGGCAATCGACCGTGCCCTCAACGATCGCAAGTTCATTCTGCCAGGCCTCGGAGACTTCGGCGACCGCTATTTCGGTACCGTATAAGAGAGCCATGGCACCGGACCCCGCTTCTCATGTCGTGGCCCAAATCGACGAGTGGTACGACCGCGCGCCGGAGGGTTTGACCGTAGAAGAGCGCATCGACTGGGTCCAGTACAACTCGGAAATCCAGTGTCCGCGTTGTGGTGAGCTTCTGTGGGTCATGCGGGGGATCAACGCGGGCGACCGCGGGGTGTACCACCTCGCCCTGTGCCAGAGTCCTGACTGTACGTTCCAGGCCGCAGACTGATCCACAATTTCCAGGAGAGTTGTCCCATGTCCCGCCTTATCATCGCTTCGGTAACGGTCCTAGGACTGCTGGCGGCAGCAGTTGCCGGCCCGGTTTTGATACCAGCTCGCGCGTCAGGCGCCGCAACTTCAGTCAACTTCCACCTGTTTCACAACGGTTGGGACGGGGCCTATCGAACTCCATTCGGCGCAGCGCCCACGGACTCCAAAGTGACCTTGAGGCTGTCCTCTTCAGCTGTGGTGACCAAGGCGACACTCTACTACGGCCCCAACGATCTGAGTTACACGAAGCAGGTCGCGATGCGGCTGCAGAGTCACGACGCAAAATCGAAGATCTGGGCTGCCCAGCTTCCAACTCCGGCCAAGCCAACCCAGGACGTGTATTATTTCCGCGCCCAGTCCGGCAAGATCTCTCGTTGGTACGGAGACAATAACTCCGTGGGAGACGGTGGCCCGGGCCAGACGTATTCCAACGAGTCGGACGTCTTCGCCTATAACTTGACGGTTTACCTCAAGTCATTCAAGACGCCCTCATGGATGACCAAGGCGGTCGTCTACCAGATATTCCCCGATAGGTTCTACAACGGCAACAAAGCCAACGATCCAGTAACGGGTACCAAGTACGGCTACGTCAGCGTGTACTTCCATAAGAACTGGTCCGATCTACCACGGCCGGGCGGAAGTGACTTCTTCGGCGGCGACCTGCAGGGCGTGATCGATAAGCTCCGCTACCTCCACGGCCTCGGCGTCAATGTCATCTACTTGAATCCGATCTTTCTGGCGCCCTCGAATCACAAGTACGACACGAGCAACTACTTGCAGATCGACCCTGAATTCGGCACGCTGAAGACGTTCAAGACGCTTATGTCGGATACGGCGAAGCTCGGCATGCACGTGATCCTGGACGGCGTTTTTAACCACACCGGAAGCGACAGCGTCTATTTCAACAAGTACAACCGCTTCCCCGATGTTGGTGCCTACCAGTCGAAGAAGTCGCCGTACTACACTTGGTATACCTTCCAGCGCTGGCCGGATTATTACAGCACGTTCAGTAACGTAGACACACTTCCCGCAGCTGAGCGAGGTTCCAGCGGTCAAGAATTTCATTTTCCAGAAGCCGAACTCAGTTGCACAATACTGGCTCGGGCAGGGAGCATCAGGATGGCGCCTTGACTCGCCCGATACTAAAAGCGACGCGTTCTGGCGAGGATTCCGGGCGGCCATTAAGGCGCGGTATCCAAACTCCGTCATCGTCGGGGAGTACTGGAAAGATGCTCTCCCATGGCTCATGGGCAATGAGTGGGACGGCGTGGTCAACTACCAATTCCGGGAGTGGGTGCTGGACTTCTTTGCGCATGGCCAGGGAGCGCAAAATCCACTGGACCTCGGGGCCAACGGCTTCATGCAAAGCGAGATGGGCATTCTATCCGAATACCCCCGTCCGGCGGTCCTCAGCTCGATGAACATCCTCGATTCCCACGATGTCGATCGCATCCTCTATGACCTCGGCGGGAACAAGCAAGCACTGCGCCTTGTCGCCCTATACCAGATGACGTGGCTGGGTGCGCCGACTGATCTACTACGGCGACGAGGCCGGAGTGACGGGAGCTACTGATCCCGACGACCGGCGGACCTTTCCGTGGGGACACGAAGATACCTCACTGCAGTCCTTCTACTCCAAGTTAATCCACATCAGACTGAAATATGCGGCCCTGACGAATGGGTCAGTTTCTCCGCTGACAACTGTAGACAGCAGCCGCGTGGTCAGCTACCTTCGCCGTTCCGGTAAGCAGAACATCGTGGTCGCACTGAACGATTCGGGTAAGTCGCAAACCCTGGGCATAGCGGTCCCGCAGCTCAAGAACGGGGTCCAGCTAACAGACGTGCTCAACGGCGGCTCTCCGCAAACGGTGATGAACGGAAAAATCCACATCACGCTACCCAAGCTGTCCGGCAGCATTCTGGTGGCGGGAGGTGCCTAGAACGACGACGCGTCCCAACGTCCCGATGGTCACAATGACCGGGTCCGAATCCAGTAACTAGCCACCACCGCAGCTAAAACAAAATGGGGGAAGAAGTATGAATCGGAGCGTCTCATCAATCGCTCAGCATGTCGCCGCTCGGAATGTTGACAGTTACCTCGCTCCTCGCCGGCCCGGTAGCGGCCCATAATATTGCGGGCGGCGGTGGAAGCCTCTCCGCCCGTCAGATTCTTTTGAGAAGCGCCAAGGCGATGGCGGCGGTTACCAGCGTTCATACCAAAGGCGGGGTAAAAGTGGAGCTCACGGCCCAGGCAGGAGTTCCAGGCGGCGGAGCATCGTGTGGGCGCTGTTCCGTGGGGACGTGTCCGGCCGGAACTATTCACCCGGCGCGCATATTCGAGGCCAGGTCCGTCTCGGTCAGCCTGGCGCGAATCCGAAGAACGCGCAAGCAAAGTCTTTAAGCTAGTTGTGGTTGGCCAGAATGCCGGGAATCAAGCTCGGCCAGCAGAAGTGGGTCTGTGGCAGCGTCGCGAGCCTGACGAACCTGAACGCGTTGATTCCAGCAGGTGCGATCACCCACATGCAGCACGCGCTCCGATATGCAATCGGGGCTAAAACTCTTAACATGATTGATCCAGCCTCACTTCTGAAGGTCCGCGTCCCCAAAGCCGACATAGTCAATCTCGGTCCGACCCGATTCAGAGGACTTGCCCGTGTGGCACCTCCAGCTCAAGGAGAAGCAGTCCTCCACGGTTAAGAACCAGAAGGTCGCGGTTCTCCTGACTGCCAACTTGTGGATAAGCGAGATGGACTATACGGTTCGTCGAATCACCGCCTCGCTACAGGGACGATCGGGGCCGGCCACCGTGAGCTTCTCGCTGTGGGACGTACTCAGTCGCTTCAATGAAAACGTCCCGATCCAGCTTCCGCCTGCCTGTCCCGGGAAGTAGATCTGCTGAGTCGGACGCAGGCTATCCTTTCACTGCCCCTCGAGCGAGCCCAGCGACCAAGAACCGCTGCGCGGCCAGAAAGATGAGGAGAAGAGGCACGCTTCCAAGCACCGCGGCCGCGGCAAAATCGGTCCAGTTCTGTTCGAACGCGTTGTTGATGAATCCGCGCAATCCGAGCGCAACGGTGTATGCGCCGGCGTTGCTGCCCAGTAAGAAGCTTGAAACAAGGAACTCGCTGTACAGACCGAACCATGTGAAGAGAAAGATAACCGCCATCATGGGTCGGGTCAGAGGGAGGATGATGCGGAGGTATGCTTGTAGCTTTGAGGCCCCGTCGACGTAGGCTGCCTCCTCAAGGTCTCGCGGCAGCGAGTCGACGTATCCCTTGAACAGCCACGCGTTGAAGGGCAGCCCACCGCCGAGCAACACGAGTCCAAGCCCAAACAGAGTCCCGTCGAGGTTGATTTTCTGCAGAAGGTAGAGGAAGGCGACGAACGACATTTGGGCTGGAAACATCTGAACTAACAGAAGGGCCATCAGGCCGTACTTTCGTCCGGGGAAACGAAATCTGCTGAAGGCGTAGGCCATCGTCGAGACCAGCACTACAGTCGCGACTCCGACCCCGGTGCACAGTATAGTGCTGTTCTTAACCCAAGTGAGGAATCCGATGTCAAGGTTGGGATCGAACAAATCACCGTAATGCTGAAGGGTAAGGTGTGACGGGACGATAGTATCGCTGAAGTACTGGCCTGCCGAGAACGAAGTGGCAACTACCCATAGGCTGGGGACCAGAGTTAGCGCTGCAAACGCGATTATGATCAGACGACTCGACCAAAGAAATATCCTCTCCCCTGTCCTGAGACGCTTGCGTGTTCGCCGCTTCGAGCGTAGACGACGCAGTCCGCGAGCTTCCTCGCCGACGACCTCTTGGGGGACGGGAACGGCTTGGCCGATACCTTGGCTCTGTGGTTGGATCATCTCAGTCCACCTGCTCGAACGCACCGCTCAATTTCATGTTGATTGAGCTCAGGGTGCCAATTATGGCGAATATCAGTACTCCGTACGCGCAGGCTAGCGCGTAGTACGGCAACGCTCCCGTGGCAATTTTGTAGACAAACGTTGGCAGGATGTCGGTGGCGCCCCGAGTGAAGTTCACGTCCGGGCCTCCGCTGGTCAAGAGGTAAACAATTCCAAAGTTATTCATGTTGTACGCAAATGTCGCAATCAGCAATGGTAGGGTGGCCGAACGAAGCAGAGGTAGGGTCACCCTGAAAAACTTCTGCACGCCGTTAGCGCCATCGATTTCGGCTGCTTGCAAGACCTCGGGCGACATGCTTTGGAGCGCTCCGAGGCAGGCTGTCATCATGAACGGGTAACCGAGCCAGAAGTTGACGACGATCACCCAGAACCGGGACCAGTTTGCGTCGAGCAGCCAGTAGACGGGCTGAAGGTGGAGCTGGATCAGAATTGAGTTGATCAACCCGCTGCCGTTCAAAATCCCCTGTCCCCAGGCTAGGATCGCGATCACGCCGGGCAGAGCCCAGGGGATGATCAGAATTGTCCGGTAGAAGTTTCGCTCCCACATGTTCTCGTTGTTGAGGAGATACGCCAGCACCAATCCTCCGCTGAAGTTCAACAGCGTGGAGACCGCCGCAAATACCACGGTCCATATCAGCACAGGAATAAAGTCCGCCAAGTCAATGCTGAAGATCTGTTGAAAATTCGCCCAGCCAACCCATTGGAAGTCGACGAAGTGTCCGTATCCGTAGTTAGTAAAGGCGATGAAGATCGTAAAGATAATGGGAAAGAAGCTGGCGATTACCATAAATGCGAGCGACGGCGCAATGTAGGCGTAGGGATACAGCCCGTCCAGGACTCTGTGCCGGCGCGATTTCGGCGGCAATGTTGCTGCTTGTGGTCGCACGGGAGCCGGTGCTGAGATAGTACTCAAGTGCTGTCCCCCTTTCTTTTCCCAGTCTAGTGGCGAAGAATGAGACGCGGCAAAGCCGCGTCTCATTCTTATTGGTGCCTAGCTTACGCAGGCGCGGTACACGAAACGCTGTGACTGATCTTGGCGCTGGCTGCCTTGAGGTTAGCCGCCGCGCTGCCATTGCCTAGCATCGTGAAGTGGATGGCATCCGCGACACAGTTCCACACGTACGACATTTGAGGTACGTTTGGCAGAGGCTCACTGTGCAGGAACGCCTTCGAATACTGCTTGAGCTCCGGGTTGTTCGAAACAGCCTTGAGCGCAGCCCTGGTTGCCGGGATTCGTCCCGACGCCTTGAAGAGCGGCCGCTCCATATGGGTGCTCATGTACGCAGCGAGGCTCTGAGCCGCAGCTGCGTGCTTCGTATATTTGTTAACGGCAAGAGTCTGTACGCCGAGGAAGGGGGTGCCATACACGATTTTCTTACCAGACTTGAAGCCAGGAACCGGTGCGACGCCATAGTTAATCTTTCCCTTGAAGTTGACGTCATCCCACGGTCCTGTCAGGACTATCGCAGTCTTGCCACTCGCCAGATCCTGGGAATAACCACCTACGCCGAGGTATGCCTTGGCGCCAGTGCCCGAGTCTTTGACGAAGCTATTAAAGGCATTGAGCCCCTTGATCGTCGCAGAACTTCCCACGGTGATCTTCTTCCCGTTGTAGCCCTTCTTCCCGTGGAAGATGTATCCGCCGCCGAAGGCCGTCATGAAGTCGTTTGCCTTGTAGGTTTCGTCCCACTGCCAGCCGACGCCGTAGTGTCCGGGATGCGTCGCGGCGAAGTGTTTCGACCACGCGGCCAATGCCGTCCATGTCTTGAGGCTCTTGATCTTGCTTGTCGATATGTCGGCTTTGTTGTAGTAGAGGACGACCTCTTCCAGGGCCCACGGGTAGCACCATGTTCGCCCAGCCAGGGTACACGCCGAAACAGCAGTCGGAGTATAGAGGTGAGGGTTCAACTTGGTCTTGTCGATTAGGTGAGATCCGTACCAGGCACCCACTTCGTCGTCCGGCGCCATTAGAACGTCGGCAGCATGCTTGGGATTGGCGACGAACTGTGCGTTCTCGCCGGCCGATGGTGTCGTTTCGGTTACTGTCGCTCCGTTGGCTTTGGCCCACTTTTGAGCGACTTTGTTAGACGCCACCCTTTCTTGTCCGTTCGTTGGAGTGTACGGTTGAAGAAGTCCCACATGACAAGATGTTGGCCCTTATGAGGCCAGTTTCTGCACGTGCGCTGGATTATGAGCGGCAGCCACCCCGAATGTCACAAACACCATGGATACGGCGACCACACCTGCTCACCAGTGCCTTCGCTTCGACAAATTGATTCGCGGCATTTTGCAAAATCCTCCGTAATATTGAAAAGACGTTAGTAAACCTACGGCACAGCCTGTTCTTTACTCGGACCCGCCTCCTTTCTACTGATGCTCTGTGGTTCAATTTCGATCTCCCCTTCAAACACGGCGGCCCGGCTGGGGATCACCTCGACGCGCCCGTTCGTGTTCTCGACCGGATGAGCGGTTCGTACCCAGATATCATTCGATCCCAGGATGTGAGCGGCATATTCGTACTTGCCGGGTGGAAGGGAACCTAGCGTGACTCCGAAAGTCGCCTTGTTGCCATCGGCGCTAATGAGGTGCATGGGGCTGTTCTTGGGACTCGTCCAGTTGCCGCCGAATAGAGCAACGCGATCCCAATGCAGCAGAGCCTTCACCTCGGATGTTTTCTCAGGCTCCCGGCTATCAACCTCGACATCGACCATTACGGTCACCGGCTCGCCGCTCCGCACTCGGTAGGACGAACCGCGAAGGTCGCCGGCCCAAGCAATCCCGACATCACCGGGCACAAGAGCCACTCCGTCCTCCGCCTGCTCCGGCCAGACCAGGGGGTGCTCGAATGCCGGCTGTGGGGTCTGCGGTAGTGGCTCCGAGGTCATGACCTGGTGGGCGACGCCGAAGAAGTTCTCCAGAACAAGCGTCGCCGCACCAACACAGGCAGCCCGTGCGCCCAAGTCTCCCAGAACAACTGGAACCATGGTCATGCCAAAGAAGGCCGGGCGCCGCTGCAGGGCGGCTTTCAGACGATCGAACGTCGTGCCGCCATGCTCAAACAGCTGGCCGCCGACGACAATGATGTCGGGACGGAACTGACGGCACAGGTTGCTGACACAGATCGCGAGATAGGCGACGGCTTCATCTACTGCTGTCGTCGCGATCGGGTCCTGCCGGTCCACCGCCTCCATTACGGCTTCAAAACTCACCGCGTCCCAATCGCCGCCCAGATCCTCAACCAGGCTCGTGGTCCCACCGAGTTTTGATGCGGCGATCGTTCGCCTTATGATGGCTCCGACGGATGCAACTGCCTCCAGGCAGCCGTAGCTTCCGCATACGCACGCCGGGCCGTCGACATCGATGACCGTATGGCCGATCTCGCCGGCCGCGCCGTCAACACCACGGTACAGGCTTCCGTCGATGACGATACCCGACCCAACTCCATGATCTGCATAGAGGTACACCAGCGAGCCGTGCTGCTCCTGCTTGGCCCAGGCTCCATGCCGATACTCCCCGAGGGCGCCGAGATTGGCGTCGTTCTCGAGCATGACGGGCAGACCGAGGAGCTGCTCTAACCGATCGGCCAGCTGCACCCCTTCCCAGCCCAAGAGGCCCGGTGTTCCCACTACGGTTCGCCCTCCGGTCACGGGACCTGGGCAGCCGACTGCCACTCCAAGTACACGGGCCAGATCCACCCGGCCAAACCGGATGACCTGTCCGACGGCTTCGACTACCGTTCCCGCCACGGACTCGGGGTCATGGCCACCTTGGGCGGGCAACATGGTCTCACTTCGAATGTCGCCAACGAGATCGATCAGGACGGCTTCCACATGAGTCGGACGGATATTGACCCCGATCGCAAAGTGGGCGTCCGGGTCGAGCTCGATCAGGGTGGGCGGCCGGCCGCCAGTGGATGGGCCAAATCCAACCTCTCGGATCAAGCCACGGCGTGATAGCGATGCCAGGATATTCAAGACCGATGAGACCGCCAGTCCGCTGCGCTCAGCAAGCTCCGACTTGGAGGTGGGGCCCAGTCTGCGGATGAGGTCGAGCACGACTGCTCGGTTGTAGCGTGCCAATCGGGCTGATTGCTGCTGACCTATTGCCATTCCGTACTTTCTTCAAGCATTGCACGAAGTCCCAACCATCATATGACTGGGATCGCGGAAAAGTCAACTCTTTTGTAGTTCAATCTTCAACGCGTGAAAGAAGTGGGCCGACGAGAGCTGCAGGACCGACCAGCTCCCGGTAGGGGCGGCCCATTGAAGGGCCGCTGAGAAGCAAATGCCGCAGGAGCTATTTGCGCTTCTCAAAAAAAGGCCGGGGAATTGAATCCCCGGCCGTGGAAGGAGGAAGGAAAGAGAGGAATGAGAAAGAGAGGAATGTGATGTTATCGAACCGTTGAAGGAAACAGAGAAGGGTTGACTTTTAGGATGGGCTAAGGGAGATGAGCGCGGTCCCGGAGAGGCGTCCGGAACCTCTTGAAGGGTTCCGGACGCACATGGAAGGGGGTTGGGAAGACATTAGGGGAAGAGATAGACAGCGATGTGGGTTATGAAGTCCTACTGCCCGCCAGCTACGCGCGCCCTGCGGCGGCGTCGCGGCTTGGGCGGCATGTGACTGTCGATGATCCTGTTCTGCTCCTCGCTCTTAGTGAACATGGCGAGGATACGCTCGTGGGTGACCTGGCGGTAGAGGTCTCTGCCAGCCTCCCGGTAGGGCTCGGCGTCGGGAGAATGAAAGGCCTTGTTGTACACGGTCCACGCCTGCGAGGTCAGGGCCTGCACGGCCGCCGCGTAGTACTGCTCCTGGGTGTAGGTAACCTGGTTCTGGTCTTGAGTCTGCTGCTCGAGATCCTGCATTTTCGCCTCCCGACACGTGTTATTTGCTATCTGTAGTCAGCATGACGCCGGGCGATGAACCCGATGTGAGAAATCTCTGAAAATTGGCTTAATCGAAAAGGTCTCGTGCTCCTCTACGTACAGAGGGCCTTTTGGGTTCATGTGGTTGGGGGTCAGGAGGGTAACGAACCGCGACCACCCGGCCATGGAAGTCCGGCCTACAGTAGTCGCGGTGCCATCCTATGCCAACTTCTTAGCGATCCAACATAGGCCGCCGTCAGGCCCTCAAGCGGCACGAACCGAGAGGGAACTTACCCGCGAACGACCGTAGCCCCGGAATCGTATCGCCGGTGCAGTCTCCACCCGTCCTCAGCAAGCTCTTCAAGCGCCCGGTCCATCACTCTGGTTGCACCGGCCGCATCAGACCAGCGGCGCATGATTGACCCGCTGACCGATAACACTAGAGCTGACCTGTCGACGAATCGCAGCGTCCCGTACGTGGCCAGCTTCGATCCAGCCGTGTACGGAACTCGGGCAAGAATCACGGCCTCACCTTGACCATTCTGGTGACTGATCGGCCGCCAGCCGTCGCCAGTCAGATTCAGCAAACACCGCTGAAACAGGTCCGACATGTTCGGCGTCGGTCCACCAGTCTTCCAGGCGCGCTGAACCCGTCCGTTGACGACAAACTCGATAGTGTCTTCGCTGGATCGGGAGAGTGTTCCGTACGCTGATCGCATGGTTCATTGTAAAATTCGCTCCCGGAAGTTTTCAGTTGTCAGTTGTCTCAGTTTTCAGTTTTCAGTTCAGGCGACCGCGAGCGTCCGGGCCAGGAAGAGGCGCCAGAGTTATCCACGGTTGCCGTGGAGGGTTCGGAGTCCGTTTCTATCTCGTACTCGGGCGTCTTCGGATAGCAGTCGACATAGGCGAGACGTTCGTGGCTCATTGGGTCTTGCCGGCTGCGGTAAAATTGCGATATAGACTATTCGCGGCGGCTCTCGATTCGGGCTCGTCGTACTGGTTCGGACCAGGCTAGGACCAACTGTCCAGTCAGGGGCGAAACCGCTGTCGCCGACCATTTCGGTTCGCGACAGCCACCTATTAGGTGCTCTCCCGTGAAAGAATTTCTTGGCGATGTACGGTGAGGTCTCCTGCCGACCGTGACCCCGACGATCCCGTCGAGGATTCGGTCAGGCTTCGAATCGTTCGAGCTGGGGACTTTCTGGGCCCGAGATGGGTGCCGCCCCTCTTTTTGGTTCTGGCCATCGCGCTAGTGCCCTGGATCGTCTACATCGCTCTTTCGTTGCCATCTCGTACGGTGGCGGATCATTACCGTTTGGCGTGGGTAGGATTCGACATCTTGCTGCTCGTGACGCTCAGCCGCACCGCCTGGCTGGCCTTCAAGGGAAGCCGGCAGGTGGAGCTGCCGGCCACGGCCACGGCGACGCTTCTTATTGTCGACGCCTGGTTCGACATCACCACGTCGCACCCGGGGTGGCCTCAGATGGAGGCAATCGCGCTGGCCCTGTTCGTCGAGCTGCCCACAGCTGCTCTTGCCTTATACATCTCAACTCGCATAGAGCGAATAGCGGCTCATCGAGCCGAAGATTAAGCGGCGGCACCCCATTCGCGGTTCATCGCCAAGGGCGGTTTCTCGGAGAACGCTCGCCCGCCAAACGAGGCAGACTCGTAGTGGAAGTGTGGCCGGCTTAACCGAAACTGGCGATCAAACGCGAAAAGAGGGCGGTTCATAGCGAACCGCCCTCTTTTCTTCTGCTTGTGTTTAGTCTACGTAGTCCCGGATCTTGCGCGTCACGGTGGGGTGTCGAAGCTTGCGAAGGGCTTCGATTTCTATCTGGCGAATCCGCTCGCGGGTCAGGCCAAAGTGACCTCCGACCTCCTCGAGCGTTTGTGGACGGCGTCCCGATAGGCCATAGCGCAATCGAATGATTCCGGCTTCGCGGTCGCTCAGCTTCCCGAGGGCGTCGTCGATCGAATCCCGCAGCAAGCTCTTGGTGGCCAGCTCTTCCAGGTCGTGAGACCCGTCCTCGATGAAGTCGCCGAGCAGGCTGTCCTCATCGTCTCCGACCGGCTTCTCCAAGGAGATGGGGAAACGAACCGCGCTCTTGATCTCTTCGACCTTCTCGGGGCTGACCTCCATGACCGTCGAGATCTCGGCGACCGTGGGCTCGCGTCCCAGCTCCTGAGAAAGCTGCATCACAGCTCGGTTGTACCGACTGATCCGCTCGTTCATATGGACTGGAACTCGAATAGTCCGGGACTGGTCCGCGATGCATCGGGTCACGGCCTGCCGGATCCACCACGTGGCATACGTCGAGAACTTGAAGCCTCGACGCCAGTCGAACTTCTCGACTGCCCGCATCAGGCCGGTGTTCCCTTCCTGGATCAGATCCAGGAGCGACATACCGTGGCCCAGGTACTTCTTGGCCACGGAGACGACCAGTCGCAAGTTTGCCTCGATCATCTGCCGTCGCGACTCTTCGCCCTTTCTTTGATAGCGGCGAATAATCTGCGGCTCCCACGTCAAAATCTGCTGCTTTTCAGCGTCGGTAACCCCGTAGTCATCCTCGGGATCAAGCAGTCGCGTCGTCGCTTCGTCTCGCCCGGAGTCCGAATCGAGGCCAGTCTCGATCAAGCGCTGCAACTCGATGGACTTCGCGAGCCTGACTTCGTCCGCTTTCTTCAGCAGCGGCACGCGTCCGATCTCGCGCAAATAAAGACGTACTGCATCGTCGGCCTGCTCTCGCTCGAGCTCGGCATGGTCCTCATCGGTTACCTGCCACTCGTGCGACTCTTCTTCTAACAGCGCCTCGTCCGGTACGATCTCGTCTACTGGTGCGTACATATCAACCTTCTTTCCAGTAACGGCGGAAAGGCCACAGAGGCATCAGTCGCCCTCCATGGCCTGATAACTTGAAAGCAAACACGAACCGTATCTTGTGTCTTCCCGTTACACCTACATCTTAACACAATATGTCAACTTGTGCAAGAGTTTTCCATTATACATGGCACGGTTCAGAGACGGCTCGCCTTGCCCCTCCCCTAGATCTGTATACGCCTTAACTGTCGCCAAAGTTTCATCGTCGAAGATAGTGTCTCATGCCGTTATTGGACGCTGATGAGAGCACAGGGGTATCGATACGCCCGAGCTTCCCGGACGGATCCGCTCATAGTCCTCTGCTCCGCGCTCCGACATGCGTCGGCCGGAAGCGATAGCGGGGAGTCAGGCAACCAGGTGCGTTGACGCACACTGCGAGACGATGCTCGGGGTGTACCATAATGTCATCAGCCTGCCCCTGAGGAAATCCGGTTGCAAACGGCAGAGATCGGCGCTGCGGCCGCTCGTATCCAGCAGAATCTCGAGCGCGTTATCTACGGTAAAAGGGCAGCCGTCGAGAGGCTCTTGGTCTCTCTATTGTGTGGCGGACATGTTCTCCTGGAGGACGTGCCCGGCACCGGGAAAACCACCCTGGCCCGTGCTCTCGCGCGGTCGATTGACTGTGACTTCAAGCGCATACAGTTCGCTCCCGATCTTCTCCCCTCGGACATCACTGGGACGAACGTGTTTAACTTGAAGTCAAGCGAGTTTGAGTTCCGCGCCGGCCCCGTGATGACCAACGTCCTCTTGGCAGACGAGATCAACCGGGCCACCCCGCGCACGCAGGCCAGCCTACTCGAGGTAATGGAAGAACGTCAAGTGACGGTCGACGGCGTGACCCGGAAAGTACCACGCCCATTCATTGTGCTGGCCACGGAAAATCCGATCGAGCTGGAGGGGACATTTCAGCTCCCGGAGGCGCAGATCGATCGGTTCTTCATGAGACTGGAGATCGGCTACCCGGACGCAGACGCCGAGGACCAGATGCTGCTGTCTCAGCGACGAGAGCATCCCATTTCGGAGCTCGGATCCGTGGTTGACGGCGCGGAGATTCTGGAGCTGCAGGCAGCGGTGCGAGAAATTCAAGTCCACGACGACATCCGCCACTACATCTTGGGAATCGTTCGGGCGACGCGTCACCAGTCCGATCTCGTACTTGGATCCAGCCCTCGGGGCTCGCTGGCCCTGTACCGAGCGTCGCAGGCGCTGGCCGCCGTTCGCGGTCGCAGCTACGTCGTGCCGGACGACGTAAAGTACATGGCTCCGGATATTCTCAGCCACCGGCTGGCCCTGTCGTCCCACGGCCGGCTCCAGCGACTTGACTCCCGCACGGTGGTCCAGCGAATTCTGAACGAGGTGGAGGCCCCGGTAGAACCGCTGGCGTCATGAGCTCCGGATATCTTCACGTCCTGGTCGTTGTCGGCGGTTTCATACTTCTGGTGGCGGTCCCACTTTTCTACGCAACGTGGCACTTCTCTGAGAAGGCAATCGGAACTCGTGAGTGGACACTGCTCACGTCGATGCTCCTGGTGGGTTCCATCCTCGTCCAGCTCACGGTCCTTTCGCTGCTGACAGGGTTGGTGCTCATCGCGATTGGAGTAGCGTGGCTCTGGCACAAGATCGTGCTGAGCGATGTTTATTTCGAGCGGGACATCGGGGCGGACCACCTTTTTCCCGGTGAGGAAACAACCATAACGTGGACGATCCGAAACGAAAAGCCATTTCCCGTCAGCTGGCTGCACTGGCAAGAAACCACCCCGACGGAGCCGTTTGGCATTCGCTGGGGCGAGGCGGGGCTCGAGTTCGCCGACATTGATATAAAGCGTCTATTCACGGGGTCGTCGGTAGGTATCGACGAGGTAACCTCGGTTTCCGCCTTCCAGACTTTGATCAAATCCACGAGGTTCAAGGCTCTCCGACGGGGCTACTACGAGTTTGGTCCCACCTACTGGGAGGCCAGCGATCCGCTCGGGCTCTTCACGGCCTCGCGGGAGTTTCCGGTACGCCTCGGCCTGGCGGTATATCCAAACCTCTTCACTCCAGCCGAGCTCGGCATACCTACCGAGTCGCTGACAGGGGAAATACGCCGTAAGAGTTTCATCGAGGACCCCAGCTGGTATCGCGGGTCTCGTGATTACCGGTCTACCGACCCTCTGAGAACCATCGACTGGAAGATGACGGCGCGGACGCGCGAGCTACATGTAAAGATGTTCGAACCCACCGTGCATCCCAAGCTGATGATCTTTGCCCACCTGCATGCTTTCGAGCGAATTTCTGAAGGGTTGATAACCCACTATATGGAAGAGGTAATCAGCACGGCCGCCTCCATCGCTCAATGGGCTCTGGAGCTGGACCACGAGGTGGGGGTGCACTCCAATGGAGCCCTTCCAGGCCGTCAGGAGGCGGAGCGCATACTGCCGTCCGCGGGACTCGATCAACTATTCCTGGTACTTGACTACTTCGCGAGACTTAGCCTGGTCATGTCCCGTCGCATGGAGGACATTCTGGAACCGGTGCTGGCCGATTTGCCCTATGGCACGTCCCTCGTGGTGTGCAGCAACGTGGTCACCAGCCCCATGATCGAGTTCCTCTCGGATGCAGGCCAGCGGCGCAACGTCATGCTGGTCCTCGTCGGATCAAAAACCATCTTGAAGATCCCGAACGTCACGGTCGTCCACGCCGGGGCACACCGGGAGGCGGCAGCTTGATAATGCCGAGTTCGAAGTAGTGTCCAGGATACTGGCAGCAATTCGGCTGACGATCGAGATCGGTTGGCTCATTCCTCTCTCCTGGATGATCCGAGCCGGAGGTGGGGGGCGCCTGAGTAGCTTGATGCCCGCCTATCTGTTTCTGCTGTTCGGGTATGCCGTTATTTTTGCCTGGCCATTCGTAGTGCGACAGATCGAGCGCTCGCATCTTCGCCGGGCCAGCACCGTTGCCGCGCTGTTCTTCACGATTGCCGCGGCGCTCCTGGTCCCGATCTTGTCACGAGTCATTGGACTGTCGGTGCCACTTGGATCCTTCCTGCTCGAATGGATTGGCTTGATTGGGATAGTGCTCCTCTGCATGCGAGTTGGGGACGAATCGGGCTACGAGGACATACTCGGCGACTTTCGACTGGGCCTGCTCTGTCTGATCTTTTCCCTGGCGTTCGTCTATCTCGTGATTGGACGGCAAGATGTGGTCTTTAATGGCTTGGACTTCGCGGGGTTAGTGGGCTACACGTTGTTCGGGGTTTTCAGCCTCGCATTTGCGCGCAGCTTTGCCCTCGACTATCTCACTCCCGACAAGCGGAAGAAGGGAATCGAGCTGGAGTGGGTAGTCGGCATGATCGGCCTTGTCGGCGGTTTGGCGCTCGTCAGCCTGATTCTGAGCCAACTTTTTGCGTTCGATATCGTGGGCGCAATAGGCGTAGCAACAGAGCCGCTGGCGCGAGGTCTTCAGAATCTTTTGGGCCTTGCTCTTGACGGTGTCGCTACCGTCGTGTTCAACGTTCTCTACTGGGCTACGCACCTCCTCGGCATCCATCCGCCCAAGCAAACGGCCCCTCACCCCAAACTGGGCCCGTCCGGCCAGCAACGGCGGCCGCAGGCCGGGGTCCACAAACCCAGGAGATTGGACCCAACCTTCGTTCTCGCGGCTAAGATCGCGGCTATCCTCGTAGTTGGCATGACGGCCATCGCCATGATATCGGCGGTATTGCGGCGAGCAAGCGTTCGTCGGGTCGGTCGAATCGTCGGCGAGCGTCGAATCTCGGACTGGTCCTGGCGAAAACTGCTGCAATGGTCGCTGCTTCGCGGTCGCGCCGGGATTGCGTCGATGGTTCCGCACAGGCAGCGGACGATTCGCAAACCGCGACGGATACGCTCTGTACGCGACGTGTATCGCGCGCTACTAGTGCTGGGGCGCGAGCGCGCTCGGGCGAAAACCCCTTCAGAAACGGGAGTAGAGTACGGCCACGAGCTGAGTCGGCGCTGGCCGACGTCTTCTCCCGCCATGGAAAGCCTTAACGCACTCTATATGGCAGAGCGGTATGGTTCGAGTCCGGTGACGGAGCAAAGCCTGAGGGCGGCGATCAAGGACCTCCAAGACGTAGAGCGTGCTGCGCGCGAGACACCTTAATCCGGCAACACGCACAAAGCTGTACACCCTACCTGCTCTTTACACTTCCCGGGTAGAAAAGCTACGGACTGCCAGGGCCAGCATGATGGCTATCCACAAGATCGACCAGATCACATATGCGGTGGTGGGAGGTGAGGTCACGGCGAATGGATTGGCGCTCGCCGCTCGGGAACCGGATGACGTCGCTATCAGAGCGACGGGCTCCAGATTGAAAATGGCCCCACGCCACAATCCATCCGTGGGCAGGATAAGACTGCTTATGATTCCGATATTGGAAATCACCGAATTGCCGAAAGCCGCGCCGATGTTCCCCGCGATGCCCACCATCCATGCCATTGCAAACAAGATGACCGAAACGATCCCGCATGTGATTGGCGCCAACCGCGTACTGCCGAGCAACGCGAGCGTCATCAGAGCGATACCCTCGCCAATGATGAACAGAATCGTGAAGGCGGGGTGGGGGGGAACGTAACCGACAGCGATGTCGACTGCGATGAACTGGAGAGCCGCGGCATAGATGGTGTAGGCGGCGACTAAGACAGCGAGGCCCAGCCATTTTCCCAACACGACGTCACTGCGGCGGATCGGCCGCGGAAGTATTCCCAGCATCACGTGCGATTCGATCTCTCCGGCTATGGCCGGCGCCGCCAGGAACGGCGCGGCCACTGCGATGATGAAGCTGAACATGTAGGCAACCATGATCAATAGGACCGACTCGACCGCCCGGATGGTACCAGGGCCGCAGTCAGGCCCGTTGCAGCGCAGAGTCGGCACTCGCGAGAAGCCCCATCCGACGAGGATGATGGCGACTAGCGTAAGCAGGGCGACTGCCAACAGCAATTTTCGCCGCGATGCCTCACGAAGGGTCAGCGCGGCTATCGTCAGCAACGCCATGATCGTCCTCCTCTACCAGCTGTAGAAATCTCTCCTCAAGGCTTCCGCCGCTCGGCTCCACGGCGTACACGCGGCCTCCCAGTTTGACGACTTCGGTGACTATTTCCGGGATGCCTTGATCATCGACATTGCGAACCTTGTACCAGTCGCCCTCAACGTCGATGTCTCCGAACCGGCGGAGGCTCGCTAGGCCTGATGGGCCTAGGCCGGTGATGTGCATGCGAACGCTCTTGCCGGTACCTCGCAGCTCATCTACAGTTCCCATGGCGATTACCCGACCGTGATCCACAACCGCCACCCGGTCGCACACCTGTTCGACCTCCGAAAGAAGGTGGCTGTTCAAAAAAACAGTGGTTCCCCGGCTCTTCAGGTGGCGAATGATCTCGCGCACGTCATGACGCCCGACTGGATCGAGGGCGGACGTGGGCTCGTCTAGGAAAACGACCTCGGGCTGACCGAGCATTGACACGCCCAGGCCCAATCGCTGCTGCATGCCTTTTGAGTACGTACCAACGCGGTCGTCTCCTCGTCCCGCCAGTCCGGCGATCGTCAACGCGTGCTCAATCTGCTCTCTCGTCTCCTCTCGCGTGATTCCGGCGAGACGGCAATGGAGTGCCAGCACCTCGCGTGCGGTCAGCCAGTCCTGATAGCGAAACAGCTCCGGCAGGTATCCGACTTTCTTACGGGCTTCGCGATCTCCGATCGGAGCGCCTAGAACCCACGCTTCACCGGAGGTCGGCTTACTTAGTCCGACCAGCAGTTTGACCGCCGTGGTCTTGCCGGCCCCGTTCGGACCGAGGAACCCGAATATCTCGCCGCGTCCAACGCTCATGCTGAGACCGTCGAGCGCAACTGTCGATCGGTATCTTTTAACGAGCTCGAGTGTATTGATGGCCGGAGACTCCGATCTGTCTCCGACAATGTCCGTCGCTTCAACTGGGCGCGTCGTCACTTCCTGCATGACACCTTCCAACCGGCGTTATGTAGCTTGTTTTTTTCGGGTGGCGGCGGACTATGGGTAGCTGCGGTGTGGGAGGAAGGATTCGGGAACCGGCGGCTCCCGAATCCTTCGTTGTATGAATGCGGGGATGCGTCAGCGAAGGGAGTTAGCGACTCGCAATACCTGATCCTCGGTAAGCGCTCCGCCTACTCCGTAGACCGTCCCTGCTTTCTGCCAGATCACAATGCTCGCCACACCGGTGTTATCACCTATAGAGATTCCGGATGCGCCATTCACCGTGACTCTTTGAGCGTAGGCCCTATTGACGGGCACTGGGATGGGCAGGCTCGTGGCCGGGTTACCGATGGCCTTAACCTGAGCAGCCAGCTTTTTCGACACACCCGGCAGACGCAGTATGTAGCTCTCAATCGCGGTGATCGACGCGCCCGATGATGTCACGCGAGGTACAGGTGTCTGTCCGATGACGAGGCTTGGAATCGCTTGAGCCTGCCCGTAGATTGTCAGCACCGCGGCCCCGGTAGTCAGCCGCAAAACGTCACCGTTGAGCCCGGCCGGCATGGACACAGGTGCCTTATGCTCTTTCCGCATCTCCGCCGCGGCCTTCTTAGCATCCAGCCTGAAGGAGCTTGTCTGAGCGGGCATGACCGAGTATGCCGTCTGGGAAGGAACGCCCGCGGGGACATAGGTGGGCGCCAGAATCTTCATTTTGGCAGCGGCTTCAGCAGCAGCTCGATTTGGAAACTGTAGGTTATTGCACTGAGCTTGGACAGAAGGCCTTACGTGGCGAGATCCTGGCCCACCGCGAGCCGATTGGCGGCTGCAGACATTCTGTGGCATCGTGAGCGTCCCGAACTTCGCGAGGTTCGGCAAAGACCGCAGCTCGCCTGTCGTGACGGAAAGGGGGACGAATTGTTTCGGCTGAAAGATCGTGAATATGTTCTTGGCAGGGGTGAAGGCGACGCTAAGGGCAAGGACTGCGGCCACTCCGCCGGCCCAGGAAACTTTCACCAGCGCCGCTTTCCGCCTAGGATTGTCAAAGGTTGGTAGAAGTCTCCCGGCCGTCGACCGCCTCGGCTTGGAGTCTATGGCGGCGTGCACCCGATTGATCGCGTGAGCGACATCAGGACGTGGCGACTCGGTCTGAAAAAATGCGGCAACACTTCTTTGATCGGCACGAACCTGTTCGGCGCGGGCCTTGCACAGTCTGCATTCCGCGAAGTGAGAGCGCTCTTTATCGCCAATCGAGAACGGCTCGTCGAGCATTCTCCTGATTGATCCATCACTCAGATGTCCCATCGTTCATCTCCTCTGTAGAGCTGTTTCGACCCGCCGGCGCCAATCTCCCGGCGGTAACTCGTCAATCCTGGTATGAAGCATTTCGACCTTTGGGTCATGTGGGGCCCCCTTCCCGTTCGATCTCCTTTTTGAAAGCAGCTTCCGCGCGCCGCAGCAGCGTGCCCACCTGGCCGACGCCGCATCCAAGGGCGCCCGCGACCTCCGAGTAGCTCAACCCACTGTGGCGGAGGATAAGGACGGCGGCGGTGCGCGCAGGCAATCGGGCGAGAACCTCTCGCACCTCTTGTCGCTGCTCGTCCACCGTGGCGGCGTCTTGAGGGTCGATGCCGGTTGTGTTCGCGTGAACGGCGGGCGATAGCGCTTCACCCTGTTCGCGACGGCTACGCCGGCGCTGCTCCCGGATAGTGTTCAACGCCAAGTGTGATGCGGCTCTATGTAGCCATGCAGCTGCATATGGAGCTGCGGGATCGTGGCGGCGGTAGAAGGACAGGAACACTTCCTGAGCAACGTCCTCGGACTGGTGCGAGTCGCCGAGGACACGAAAGGCGATGGTGACGACGCGGCGGTATTCACTCGCGAAGAGGTGATCGAAGGCCGCCCGGTCCTCATCGGTGGCGGACTTCATCCAGTCGTTGACGGGTAAAGCCATCGAGTAATTAGCCTCCGGCTGCAATGGCGTCTACTCATCAAGCACCGCGAGCCCAAGTTTTGTGACACGCCTCGACAACCAACATATGCCGGTCGCAATCTCGGGCGGCTGCTCCGACCTCAATAGAACGAATCACGCACGGACCTTCCAACGCAGGCGGTGGGGCCGGATTGACACGACTACCGTCAAGCCGCGAAATCGAGTCCAGCCTCCCACCCTTCGTTACTTCGCGCCGCCACCTTTTGTTTCAGGCTCTCGCCGTATCCCTCGACTTAACCCTGGACAGGGGAGCCTTCTCCCTGCCTCGCGCCGGCTGCCCGGCCTCATGTGCTCAGAGGCGACGCCTCCCTGGCGATCCAGAACTCAACTTTCGGCCTGGGTTCTCTACTTAACTCCAGCTCGGCGGCCATGAGAAGGCAGGACGGCGGCGCGAACAGCCGTCGTGTCAGTCGCCGATAAGTGGACCCGTCAGCTTGGCCGAGGAGAGCACACCGCGAAGCCGCAGAGCCTCCTTTATAGCCCGTATGACGGCGCCGTTCACCGATCCGACCGCTGCGGTACTACGACTTTCGATTTCAACTACCTGGTCCTCAAGTCTCGCCGCCGTGGTGAAATCGCCACTTGCCGCCGCTTCATAGGTCCGTACACAAATGTCGGGATGGCTGTTGGCGATGCTGGGAATGGCGCCCGCGGCACCCGCGAGGACCGCCGCGTCGATCAATTGCCTGGTTCCGGCGAATGCCGTGAACTCCTGTACGCCCTTCCCCCTCAAAGCGAGCACGAGCTGCCGGAACCACTCGAGGTCATTCTGACTGTCTTTGATTCCTCTGACCGTACCCTCGGTCGCCAGTGTTATTGCGGTCTGCAGACCGACCTTGACTCGCACGGTCTGGGGGATGTTGTAGATGAACACCGGTAACTCGGTCGAGGCCGCCACTGTGCGAAAGTGGTCCAGTAGCTCTGCCTGAGCTGTGAGGGTAGTAGTAAGGAGCCGTAACGGCAACCGCGTCGGCCCCCGCTTGAGTGGCTCTGGCGGCATGGCGGACTACCAGCCTCGTCGCCGCGTCGCTAGCATTTACGATTACCGGCGCCCGGCCCCGTGTTTGGTCGACGACCGCCTCCGCGGCGGCGAAACGCTCATTCTCGTCGAAGGCCGCAAATTCACCCGTCGTACCCATGACCCAGAAGCCGGAGATGCCGTTCTCCAGCTGAAAGTCCACCAGTCGCCTCAATGACTCTAGGTCGAGCGACTCGTCCTCAGCGAGCGGAGTGACCAGCGGCGTAAATATGCCGCGGTACGACCTTGGAGGGACCTCTTCAGTCATGCATGCTTGGGGGCGTCGAGCCGGGGGAAAATCGGTTCGGGCTTCCCGACACGGACGTCCCACGGCAGCTCGCCCCATATTGGCGGTCCCGGTTCCGACTCCAGTCCCAGCTGCTCGCGCATTCTCGTTGCAGTCTCAGGCAAGAAAGGCTCGAGGTGTAGAGAGATCAGGCGCAAGGTTTCCGTCAGTGTGAACAACACCGCGTCGAGCCTTTGGCTCGCCTCAACGCTCTCCGGACCACCACCCATCGCCGCCGAGTTCAGTTTCCAAGGAGCCTGCTGCTCGATGTACTTGTTGGCGCCGCTGATTACATCCCATATGACGGCCAGCGCCTTCTGGAAATCAAAAGAAGCCATAGCAACGCCGACTTCGTGGCTCAGCCGCCCGGCCCTATCTCCGATCTCACGATCGGGCTGTGCGACTTCGTTCCCATTGGGGACGACGCCTTCGCGGTACCGACCGATCATACTGACGGTTCTGTTGACCAAGTTGCCCAGGTCGTTCGCCAGATCGGCATTATACCGAGCCTCAAACGCCTCGACGGAAAAGTCAGTATCTCCCGTTGGTGGGGTCGCCGCAAGAAAAAAGTATCGGACCGCATCGGTGCCATATCTGCGCACCATATCAACAGGATCGACTGAGTTGCCGAGGGTTTTGCTCATTTTCTGCCCCTCGACCGTGTAATACCCGTGAACGAAGAGAGTCGTGGGAAGGGGAACCCCGGCCGAGATCAGCATCGCCGGCCAGTACACAGCGTGGAAGCGAATAATTCCCTTACCGATGGCGTGAATTCGCCGGTCATCGTCCAGCCAGTACCGTCGGTAGAGGTCGTCCTCGTCCGCATATCCAAGTGCAGTAATATAGTTGCTCAGCGCGTCGAACCAGACGTACATCACCTGTTTCTCGTCGCCGGGGACGGGAATGCCCCACCCACGCGCCCGCTCATACGACCTCGAGATGCTGAAATCCCGAAGTCCAGAGCGAATGAAGCTCAACACCTCGTTCTTCCGATGGTCGGGGATAACACGATACCTGTCCGAAGAGATCAGCTCCTCGAGCTGGTCTTCATAGCGCGACAGTCGAAAGAAGTAGTTGCTCTCTTGAACCTCTTCGGGGCGTATGAGGTGCTCGGGACAGAGACCATCGACGAGCTCATCGACATCGTAAAAGAGCTCGCAGTTTGGACAGTAGAGACCAAAGTAGTCCTGTTTGTAGATGTCGCCCGAGGCTTCCACCGCTTTCCAGAGCTTCTGGGAGCCGCGAAGGTGTCGCTCGTCGACGCTGGTGCGAATGTACTGATCGTAGGAGATATTGAGCAGCCGGTCGAGCTCGATGAAGCTCTCAGTGTTCCGCGCAACCAGATCGGCCACGGGTATGCCCTCGATCTCGGCCGCCCGAACATTCGTGAGGCTGTTGTCGTCGCTGCCCGTAAGAAAGTATGTATCGTCGCCGATCTGGCGGTGAAAACGAGCCATCGCGTCCACCTGCACAGACTCAAGACCGTGTCCAACGTGTGGCGGTCCGTTCACGTACGGAATAGCCGTAGTTATGTAGAAGCGATCGTCGCTGGGCATGTCTGTAGGGCCTTCGAGAAAATAAAAAATCCCCCGCCGGGCTGCGAGGGGTTCCACAGCAATTTCGCCCTATAGTATCACGAGTGAGACATTAGTCAATAGTCGGCAGCAGACCGTCACTGGCGTGCTGCGCCGCGCTAAACCGAAGCGCCCACCGTGCCGCTCGGGGAATAGTTCCACTGTTCGGCACGCCCTACCGGCTCATTTCGGAACCGAGCCAACCTCGGCTTGGAGAGGAGCCTCTTGGCCACGCCAGCCGAGAGATAGCGGGCGGGGTGAACTCCCTACATCCACCCCGCCCTCTCTGACAATCCCCCACCTCCAAGATTGCCAAGACCAAGTATAGGCACCTGAAATTCTCTGTCAAGTCGCTTGAGCACATCTCAGAACGACTTAATCACTTATGACAAATAAAGGAGCCTACGGTTTGTCTGGTATTCTCTGTATCAGACCGAGATTCTCCACAGGAGTTGTGCACCGCAAGCGCAGCAATCCACGAATTCGTCCACATCTTTATCCACGGCGAAGACCTCTATCGTGGCCAAGAGACTTTCCTCGGTGACTATCCCCCGTACGGCCAAGGTGATGCGGGTTGAACCGGCGCAGAGCTGCCTATCTGGCCTCCCACTTTTCCATCCAACGCTGCAGGGCAGGGCCGCTCTCGAAGGAGGTAATCAGCGCGTAGCGCGGATTCGGTCCCGGGTGCCAGGAGGCGTGCCACAACCGCTCCGAGTCGATCACCATTTGACGATTGCGCGGCATCGAGATCCGAGACTCTGTGGAAGGGTCGTTCTTGTCTTCGCGCAGAATCATATAAGAGTCGGGGTCATCCGTCAGGTTAAGCCAGGCTCGAACCACCCAGCCCTCGTTCTCGGGATTCAGCCGGTTGTTGTCGTCCAGATGAAGATTGTGGATTGCTTCGTCGTATGTGTTGGGATTCAGCTTGATGATGCGAACCCGCCCGTATCGAATGCCCGTTTCCTCGACGTAGTTCTTCAACGTCGGACACAGCTCGGCGTTCTTGGTCCAGATACCATCCTTGTCGGGCTTGCCGTGATCCCAGAACCCGGCACACTCCATCTCACCCTCGGCCGAGGCTATTGGGGCGAAGTTAGTATCTCCGCCGCTCTTCCAATCCATGTACTCCAGACCCATCCATTCCGACTCGGGGATCGGGGGCCCATCGTAATCCCGAAGAACGTTGTATCCCTGCGCTTCCATAGTGTCAAGCTTTACGTGCACGGTGACCTCCTCCTACGTGGCTTTGCATCTTCAACGGCCGCGCCGATCCCGTTGGCGTTCGCGACGCAACCCCCTCCGGTTACAAACTCATGTTAGCCGATACCTTACTACTTCTCCGACCTCGAACATTGGAGGTGCGATCAAACTCGAAGATGTGGGATGAGTGCAATCGCTATCGGATGACTCGATCGATCGAAACGCTGAGGACCACGCGGTCCTGGTCGATCATTGCCTGGTCAAACTCTGCCCAGTCAGGATGCGGTCCCGAGATCGCTTCATAAACCTTGCGGAGCCGAGGACCGGCCTCCGGCATGCGAATTATCTCGGCGGTCCCGTGGGCCACCATGTACTGATACCAGCTGTCCTCGGACAGCACCAGCACGGTAACTCGTGGATCTCGTCCTAGGTTCCTGGCCTTGGCGGACTTACTGGGCGTCGATATCTCAATGCGTCCGTCAATGAAAGCCTGGGCCACATTCGACATTTGCGGCGTGCCGTCGCGCGTTATGGTCCCCACTACTGCCCGATGATTTTTGCTGAAGAACTGCCCTGCCTCATCCATACCTACCTGCATGCTATGTCCGCTCCCTTCAACGGAATTACTCTGCGGGACCTCATGATCCCATGCATTCCAGCGGTCGAAGAAAGAAATGATGGTTGGTTCGCGCATTGGGTTCCGCCGTGTCGACGTCCTTACGTCATGCGTTATACCTGACCAGTTCACCCAATTGACATCGTCCGCACGGTTAGAGTATCCTCGGACGTATTCGGGCGGGTATAGCTCAGCGGATAGAGCATCGGTCTTCGGAACCGAGTGTCGGGGGTTCGAGTCCCTCTACCCGCGCCAGATGCTTCGTCCGTTCGCCCGTATCCCGCTTTGGAGTACCGGACGCCGCAGGACTACCTGAACAGATCGGGAGTTGTCGCCTGTCTCGTATCACGTATCTCCGAACCACGACATGACCTTGACATCCGACCACGCCGATCTTCGAGTTCGGTGGCAACTCCCCAACGTCGTTGTAGGCGAGCGGCGATACGAAATGCGTACTGAGGCGAACAAGTTATCTCCGTACATTGAGCGCCTCGAGAAACTCCTCGGTTATCAGTGCAGGTCGACAACGATGTTATTGCTATGAGATCGACGCGGCGATTCAAAGCGAGGTCGACCGTTACATCTTAGAAGTCGTGCAGCTTGATCCGGCCGCGTGGATGTTGGGCAATCGCGATGCCTCGGGAATCGCATCGCTCCTTTTGATCCGAAAGTCATCGAAAAGGGCTTCCGCGACTCGCTCATTCTGGAGACTCTTGCGCAAATAGTCGCTGATGCGCCCAGTAGCGCAGCAACATGTCGCATCTGCTTTGTGACTGGGGACAGTCTCCTGGAGGGTGCCGCACGCATCGCTTCGGCGTTCTACCAAACGCGAGTATCGTCCGCGACCTACCGGCTCTCGAGAACTTCATCAATATCCGTGTCGCCAAAGTAACCGAAGACTTCGTGAACGGCATCAAACAGCAAGCCCAGAGATGTTTCTTCGTGGTGGGAGAGGCATACGAAGGTCGTTGATGGCTCGGGAAAACGTGTCGAACTCAGCTTGGGCGAAGTATCAAGCGGAGGCAGAACAGCTGCCGAATGGGGCGTCGTCAATGAAAGCGCTGGGCTGGATTGTTGATAACGAATCCATTCAATTCTTGAAGAAAGAAGGCCAGCGCGTATTTTGGAGAACTCAAATCTGGAGGGACCTGGAAGCCTATCGAACGGAAGCGGAAACTGTTCCGGTGTACGTCTCCGTTTTGGGTAGCCATCTCTCACCATCAGTCAGAGCCGAATTGCCAAAATATGACCTCGTTGACGTTTCTCAATGGGCTGCCCGTTCACCGTCGCTCGATTACACTCCAGCGTCGTCGGGTACTGTTTCGGCGTCCCCGATGGACTCCACAAGCCTCGCACCAATCCAGACATCGCTACGAAGTACAAAGGAGGTTCTGTTCCTTACAGGACGAGCTTCATTCAATATTGATTGGAGTGTGAGCGTAGATGTACACCAGCATCTCCGAAGTGCCCACGTGGTCGAAATCAAGTTCGCGGGCACTGAGTGGTCACCAGTGACACCTGCTTAGACGTGCGCACGCCCGTCCAATATCCAGGTTGTGCGCGAAGACTCAGATATCGAGGTCGTGTACTCTCTGCCGAACTAGTTCGTTCTTTTTTGCTGCAGCAGTTTGATGCATCGTCGGGCTTACGTGGCTGCATGTCCAGAGAGTGATGAGTAACTTGCCTGGCTGGCCTGATCCACTGTCTCGGATTTAGTGCACAGCGCGCCCAGCAAATGAAAAGCCATGGTCAGAAAATCGACGAAGACTATTGAGGCGTTGTACCTGCGACGGCACGAGAACTCGAAACACTTCTTGGGTAGGCCGGTACACCACGACCATCGTTGCCGCGACTTGTTCCGGTGAACCGGTACCAGCAGTGGATACGAATGTTGCTCGAGTGCTATCACGAGTGTTCGGGCTAACACCCTCTCACTCTGAGCCCAGCAAGAGCAAGCATATTTGGGATGCGGCCGAAAGGGTCGTGGGCGCTCACCTAGCAGAGCGGCAGAGCTCGTTTGGAGCACCGTCGACCCAAACCTGTCAGACCGTTGTGTCCACGGTGGCCGCTGTTCGAGGTGTGCCGATTCTCCGCTCCCTCCAGCCATCTCGACGCGACTTCTACTCGCAGAGTGCAGCACCACTTTGTCACATCTTGACGCCAGTGCTGGACATCCGGTTCGAGTCCTGTCGCCCCCAGGCGAATGGCCCGTACAGTGGTTTGTACAGTCCTTCGGTTCGAACAGCCTCTACCTCCCATTCAGAGACCATGCTTCACCTGCGAACCGGCTGCAAAACAGCGCGGACATCTGAGGATGGTGCCAGATTACTATGGACACGATCGCGGGCAATCGCGCCAGAAATGGATGTCAGCGGACATGCTGAGATAGGCAACATGGAACTTCGTAACCGAGGGTCGGGGTTCGAGTCCCTCTACCCGCGCCAGATGCCTCGACGGTTCGCCCGCATCCCGCCATCGAGTACCAGACGCCGCAGGACTACCTGACCAGATGGGGAAGGCAGTCGCATGACGCGTGCTGTGGTCGCCGTGGAGTACTCCGAGGGCATTTCGAACCGGCTTCCCACGATCGACCCGTCACCACGAAGCACGAAAAAGTAGTTGTCAGTTTTCAGTTCCAGGCGACAGCGAGCGCACGGGCTTTGGGAGAATGGGTTACGACCGCGATCCGCCCCATCGCCATGGAGGGCCTAACCACAGTAGTCGTGGCGACAGTTGCCGTGGTGGATTGCGACGGCATTTTCGTAGCGGTCGCTCAGCAGTCGCCCATGGGTAGGGCGTACCACGAAGGATGAAAATGGCTCTTCTCCAGTGGATGGCACAGGTCGTGATTCCAGGGCTCGATGCTTTTGTCGTAGCATTTTTCAGTTTCAGGCGGCCCGCGACGGCACGGCTATGGAAGACCCGGGCTTCAGTAGTTATGGCGGCAGTCGCCGTGGAGGATTACGATACATTTTTAGGCTAGAACCTGATGACTGACTTCCTCGATCAGGCCGAGATCTACGCGGCGGGTGGTGGCGGCGGCGACGGCTTTGTTCACTTCCGTCGGGAGAAATATGTCCCCATGGGAGGCCCCGACGGCGGGGACGGCGGGCATGGCGGCAACGTAATCCTTCGTACGGATACGCGGCCTGAACACGTTGTACAAATTTCGCTTTCAACGCCGCTTCGTGGCGCCCGCCGGCATGCCGGGGAGCCGCAGCCGCCGGCACGGCAAGAAGGCCGACGATGTAGTGGTTGCAGTGCCGGTCGGCACCACAGTTCTTGACTCCACTACCTCCGAGTTGCTCGCCGACCTGGCGCATGAGGGCGACGAGTATATCGTCGCCCGTGGCGGCAAAGGCGGGCTCGGTAACATGCACTTTGCCACCTCGACCCGTCAGGCTCCCGCGTTCGCCGAGAAGGGTGAGCCCGGGCGGGAGCGAACTGTGCGGCTCGAGCTGAAACTGGTAGCTGACGTCGGGTTCGTCGGTCTGCCCAACGCCGGGAAGTCGACGCTGCTGGCCAGCATCTCCGCCGCCCGGCCGAAGATCGCGGACTATCCGTTCACTACCCTGACTCCCAACCTCGGAGTCGTGGCCATCGACGACTTCTCTTTCGTGGCCGCCGATATTCCCGGGCTTATCGAAGGGGCGCACGAAGGAGTTGGCCTCGGCGACGAATTCCTACGGCACATAGAGCGCAGTGGGATACTGCTGCGCGTTGTCGACGGATCGAGCCATGACCCGCTGGCCGACCTCGATCAAGTCACTGCCGAGCTCAAGGCCTACGACCCGCAGTTGTTGGAACGACCCCAACTTGTCGCTATCACGAAGATGGACCTACCCGATGCTCGAGGACGCCGTGAAGCCACGCTAGAGGACATGCGGACACGAGGGTTTGAGGGCTTTCCGATATCAGCCGTCACCCACGAAGGCATTGACCGGCTGCTGAGCGGAGTGAGAGTCAGGCTTGAAGAGCAGCAACCGGCACGACAGATCGGCGCGGCGTCGGGAGACGAAATCGAGGAGTACGTCTTCAGGGAGCGAACTGAGCCTGAAGACTTCACGGTAGTGCGGAAGCGGGCCACATTTTACGTACAGGGCGATGACGTGGAGCGCGTGGTCAACATGACAGACTTTGATTCGACTGAAGCACTCGAGCACCTCCAACGGCGGCTGCGCCGCATGGGAGTCTTCACGGCTCTCGAACGGGAAGGCGTGCGAGCGGGGAGTCGCGTGATGATCGGCGAGCTAGAGATGACGTGGGAAGGCGAGATCGAACACTCGCTGGACGTCAGACCTTCCGCGCAAAAAGGTTCCGGAAGTCGCCGTCGAACCGCGAAAGAAACTCATGCATATCGAGGACGTCGTCATAGCTGAGCTGCGGTAGCGCCTCCAGCCTTCGCCTCTCCAGCGGTGTCACCTCGTTGGGGGCAGGCTGCACCCCATCCTTAAGCGAAACCCAGAACATCTGCTGGCTGTGGCACTTGGTGCACTTGGCCGACACCACCCACAGCTTCTCATGTCTGGCAACGACACCGAACCGGTCTCGGTCGAAGCGCCGGTTACAGTTTTGACAACGATACGTACTTAGCAGCTGTTTCAGCAGCCGTTCCTGTCCACCTTCCATCGGCTAAGCGTCCGGGTGCCGCTCTCCCTCTTGGAAGAGCTGATTCACAAAGTCCCGGTACACTTCCAGCTTGTCGTCGGACTCGGTCGGAAGGGTGTGAGCAGCCTGATCCAACACCTCTTCATCGACGAAGATGGGCGCCTCCGTCCTCACTGCCAGCCCAATAGCGTCGCTGGGACGGGCGTCGATATCCACGTGCTCACCGTCGGCTCTAGTCACACCGATGCGCGCATAAAAAACATCGTCGTTGAGGTCGGTGATATTGATGTCGGTAACGGTTGCGCCCAGCTCATCGACCATCGTCTTCAAGAGGTCGACGGTCAGTGGCCGCTTAGCCTTCTGGTCCTGAAGCTCCAGAGCGATTGCATTGGACTCCTGCATTCCGACCCAGATCAGAAGGTAACGATCGATTTTGGAGTCCTTGAGAATTACTACGCGCTGGCCATTTGCCAGATTGATCCGAACACTCTCAACAACAACGGGAATCATCATCTTGACTATTCCTCGAATCGTCTGCGATTCTGGCCCCATTGTACACCGCACCTTTGTCCTTTCTATCCCTAGAATCAGCCATGGCGAACAGAAAACGCCTCGATGCGCAGCGCCTTCTAGTGGAAGCTCACCGCCGTCTGCACGAGGCCCTGGGCGGTCCTTCGAGGGGCGTCGAGCTGGCCCCGACCGACGAGCTGGTTGCCACGATCCTCTCGCAGCACACATCGGATACTAACTCCCACCGGGCCTTCGGTTCCCTCAAACGCACATTCGCCTCATGGGAGCAGGTACTGGAGGCGCCCGATTCCGCGGTGATCGACGCGATCCGGTCCGCCGGCCTGGCAAATGTGAAAGGCCCACGAATCAAACGGGCACTGAGCGCCATCAAAGAGGGCTATGGAACGTTGGATCTCGAGTTTATGCGTCGCATGCCGGTCTCCGAAGTTATCGAGCGATTGACGGCTCTTCCGGGCGTTGGTCCCAAAACGGCTGCCTGCGTTGCCCTCTTCTCACTGGGGATGCCTGCGTTCCCCGTCGATACTCATGTCCAGCGGATCGGCACTCGACTCGGCTTGCTAGGTCCAAAAGAGCGGCCAGAACGCTTTCAGGCCCTCGTGGAGGAGTCGATGCCCGAAGACACTCTGCTGACGTTTCACCTGAATCTAGTGCGGCATGGTCGTGAGGTGTGCCGGGCACGCTCGCCGTTGTGCTCGGAGTGTATCCTGCTCTCGATGTGTCAGTTTGGAGCGAGACAGCATACGGCAGCAGCAGTGGCCTGAATCATTGGCTGCAAGACCAAAAGTTGACATCGACGCGGTCCACTTGATAGATTTGTGAGCGGCTCTTCGGAGCCGCTGTTTCATGCTGTACGGAACGCGCCGGCCGGTATCACGGCCACAGGGCGTAAGATTGATCGAAGAGATGGGATGACATGTCGTTTGCGATCGTACGATCCGGTGGAAAGCAATTTCGAGTGGAGCCGGGCCACGCGGTAGACGTTGAGCTGCTCGACGCCCAGCCTGGAGACCAGGTCGAATTTCTCGACGTTCTCATGGTAGCGAGCGACTCCGGAGTCACCTTCGGGCATCCGACTGTAGAGGGCGCAAAGGTCGTGGCCCAGGTGGTGGAGCAACGGAGAGGGCCCAAGATCATAGTATTCAAGTACAAGCCCAAGACCCGGTATCGCAAGAAGACAGGGCATCGACAGAACCTGACTAGGGTGTCGATCCGCGAGATCGTGGCGTAGCGGACCCTCGGGAGGTAATTTCATGGCTCATAAAAAGGGCGTAGGCTCAACTCGGAACGGTCGCGACAGTAACCCTCAATACCTGGGAATCAAGCGGGGTGATGGCTCAGTGGTTAAGGCCGGGACCATCATCGTGCGCCAGCACGGTACAAAGATTCAGCCTGGACAGAATGTCGGCCTCGGCAACGACTACACGATCTATGCGAAAGTCGACGGGACCGTTAGCTTCCGTTCGACGGCGCATTCGCGCTCTAAAGTTAGCGTGGTGCCCGCGACAAGCTAGAAGGTGCTCCCGCGGCGTCTGCCGCCTGGCTGAAATCATGCTCAGCTGTTGACAGGCGCCGCGCTCACGAGCCAGGTATGCTCGTAGTAGCGAGCGGTGGCGCGACGTTGCCGACGCCCGACGAATCGTAGACCGGGGCACTAGAGCGGGGCTGTAGCTCAGTTGGAAGAGCGCTTGAATCGCACTCAAGAGGTCAGGGGTTCGAGTCCCCTCAGCTCCACCAGTTTGAGTTATCAGTTGTCAGTTGTCAGTTGTCAGTTCCAGCGACCGCAACTGCCCGGGCGATGAACGGGGACCAGCTCTGTACGCTCGTGTATCAGTCGTCCATGTCGCTACCGACACCCGGAAGCATAACGTGGAACTTTGATGTCGACGCTCGCTGGATGTTCGCCTTGCCGGTAAAAAGCTCGGAGGGACCCGGGGCGACGTCTTAGTCGGCCGGTTGCACCCGGGCATGCCCGTTCGATGGAGGGCAGAAATGAGCTTGTTCGGTCAGGGCCGTCCCACACATGGGACATCGAGGACGTCCACCGGCGATGATATCGTCGACCTGATCCTCCAGCTCGGCCACCTGGGACCGCGTAGCCAGCAGCACGAGAGTGCCCACATCCAACGTCGCATCGAAGAGATCTGTCGCCTCGAGCACGAAAGCATCCTGACTCTGGTCAAAGGCCAGCGACAGAGATCCGGCTCGGGCCGATACCTCTCCCGAGATAGTCGCCGGCACTATGTGGGGAGCAGGCGTAGAGCCGGTTGACTCACCGACCCGTTCGAGTAGCTGCTCAACGGCGGCGCCCAGGGCGACCACTTGTTCCTTTTCGAGCCAGATACTCACCTCACCGGAAGCAGTCGTCCCGCTCACTCGAAAGGTGCGCTGACCGGGCTCCCCGAATGATTCAACCTTCAGCGTGTCCAAAACGCCGATATTCAACACGCCTTCGTTCATCGACTGCTCCGTCCCCTTCGTTCTCGCCTGATTGTACTGGGGAGGCGCAAAGGGGAACAGGTGACCGGCTCAGGGTCTCGCGAGAGAGCAGAGGGGCTCAGGAACGTCGAGTTCCTGATAGTCCTTGGTGGTGCACTCCATGCACCAACGCCTCCCACTCAAACGGTTTAGGGACGGACCCGTCGATAAAGGGCAACGCTTCCGCCTGATTCAAGAGAGAATGGGACGCCGACATGGCAATAATGGATACGGACCACTTGGATCTGATTCTTCGAGCCAGCTCGATGCCATCGATCTCGGGCAGCATCAGATCCAGGAGCACCACGTCGGGACAATCGTCTTCCATTGCCCGCAATGCGTATGTTGGTGTACTTGCCGTCCTAACCTCGAAGCCTTCGCTCGTCAGCCCTTCTTGCAACAAGTTGCGAATATGATACTCGTCTTCCACAACCAGGACAGTAACAGCATCGCCCGAACGTGAATACTCTGGAGTTCCCATGACTCTCGCTTACGACTGTCATGGTTGCCTCGGCGCAAGATACGTGCCCACATCGGGATACTGTCAAATAACAACCCAATACTTCAGGCAAAAAATTGACCATTCAACAGAAAACGCTCATCTTCGACGCCGACGACACTCTCTGGGAAAACAACGTGTATTTTATCGAGGCTACCGAGGCGTTCCTCGATGTGTTGGAGTCTCGACACCTCGATCGTGAGGAATCTCGGGCGTTATTGACCGAAAACGAAAAGACTTTCGTGAGGCAGAACGGATACGGCACCGCATCCTTCACTGCCTGCCTCGTGCATACCGCCCGCTCTCTGGTGCCCGATATCACCGACGGCGAAATCGGCAATATCGAAAGCCTGGGCAACGCGATCATCGAGCATGACCCAATGAAGCTGATGCCGGGGGTTCTCGAGGCGCTGGAGCATCTCGCCGGCCACAACCGACTCTTCCTGCTCACTAAAGGCGAGGATCGAGAGCAGAGAGCCAAGCTTGAACGGTCCGCTCTCGCCCATTTTTTCGATCACGTAGAGGTCGTTCCTGAGAAAGACGCCGACACCTACCGGCGATTGATAAGCGTCCTCGGTCTGGACAAAGAGCACACCTGGATGATCGGCAACAGCCCTCGCTCCGACATCAATCCGGCACTTGCCGCCGGGCTAAACGCCATCCTGATTCCGCATCCACAGACGTGGGAGATGGAGATCGAGGAAATCGAGACTCCGCAATCCGAACGGCTGAAAATAGTGGAATCGCTCAGCGACTTGATGACGCTGTTCATGGAAGACACAGGCGTCCGCGCCGATGCGGGGGAGTAGCCGTTAGTCTTTCGAGGCTGTCACCACGCACCAGCACCGTCCCTATTGGAACTGACACCGACACAAAGCTATCGCTTCTGCATCCGTAACGACTGCCAGCTACCGTCGGCGTACCAGCCGCCATCCACTGACAGCGCGTGGCCGTTGACGAACCCGCTCTGTTCGGGTGCCGCCAGAAAGCAGATCGCCTGAGCCACGTCGTCCGCACTAGCGAACCTGGCCATCGGCACCCGCCCCTCAATGTCGGCGTCGGTGTACACTCCGCCGGCAATGTCTTTCTCGTCCATCGGCGTCTTTACCCAACCCGGACATACCGCGTTGACCCTGACGCCGCGCCCACCCCATTCCGAGGCCAAGGTGCGTGTTAGCCCTATCAGCCCGTGTTTGCTGGCGTTGTAGGCAGCACGGTCCGCTATTCCAAGAAGGCCCGCGATCGAGGCCACGTTGACGATGCTGCCGCGGCCCTGACGCAGCATGATCCGCCCAACCGATTGTGACATTAGGAACGGTCCGAGAAGGTTGACGTCCATGACCCGGCGCCACTGTTCAACCGATAGGTCCTCGGCCGGGGCGATGCAGCTGATGCCGGCATTGTTGACAAGCACATCGATCCGGCCAAAACGATCCATAACCGCGGACGTCATGTGGCTCACCGCTGTCGGGTCCGAGACGTCCCCAGTGGCGGCAATCGCGTCAGATTCCAGACGCTCCAGGGCACGCAATGTGGCGTCCGGATGCTGCACGTCGTTGATGCCAATGGCGTAGCCGCGCTCCGCCAGCACCTCGGCTGTGCGCCTGCCTATGCCCTGAGCCGCACCGGTGACGAGGGCTACTTTGAGTTCCCTATGCATTGACTAACTTTAGGGCATCGACCGAACGCGGTTACCCGTTCTCAACCACCCGCATAGGAACTCCGACCATCACCCATGGAGCGTACCTGTTCAGCGTGAGAGCCGAGCAGCCGCCCGGGGTAGTTAGCAGCAGCAGCCTCGGCGCACAGGTGGACGTCTTGCTCCCCGGGTGACTCTCGACCCTGGAGGAAGGCATTGACGAGACAGACCGGAAAACCTACCACTGCCAGCATGCACCCTTGAACTCTCTC